>OY764876.1:0-4615687 GCA_963668595.1 Prolixibacteraceae bacterium
TAAATGAGGTTGAAATTTTGTTTTGTTGAAACTGTTCATTTTCCAATAGTTGCAGCAGAAACGGGATATTGCTTTTTATTCCACCTATTCGTGTTTGCTCCAGACTTTCGCGTAGTTGCTGTAATGCTTGCCTGCGGGTGCTGGCGTGTGCAATCTGTTTCGCCAGTAACGAGTCGTAGTCAGGCAGAATGGATGTATCGTTTTGCAAAAAGTGATCGGTACGTATCCCTGTTCTTTCAGGAATAAAAAGTTGCTGGATGCGACCCGTTGAGGGGCGAAAATCGCGTTCGGCATCTTCGGCACAAATACGTGCTTCAATGGCATGCCCGTTGATATGAATATCGTTTTGCTGCAATTGCAAACTATTCCCGGCGGCAATAAGTAGTTGTTGTTTTACCAGATCAATGCCAGTGATTGCTTCTGTAACCGGGTGTTCCACCTGAATGCGGGTGTTCATCTCCAAAAACCAGAAATTGTGATCGTCATCAACCAGAAACTCGATAGTTCCCAGTCCTCGGTAGTTTACCGATTGGCCGATGCTGATGGCTGCGTCGCAAAGTTTTTGTGCGTAGCTGATCGCTTACAAAAGCCGAAGGTGCTTCTTCTACAATTTTCTGAAATCGTCGCTGGATGCTGCATTCGCGTTCAAATAAGTGAATCAGCTTGCCGTGATGGTCACCCAAAAGCTGAACTTCGATATGTCGGGCATGCGGAACATACTTTTCAATCATCAATTCATCGTTGCCAAAATATTGAAAGGCTTGCCGTGCTGTTTTTTCGAGGGCTGGAGCCAGCTCTTTTTCTGAATAAATCACTTGCATTCCCTTTCCTCCTCCTCCGGCAATTGCTTTTATCATTAGCGGAAAGCCAAGTTTGGTGCTTTGGTGCAGTAGTTCATGTTGCGAGCCTTTTGCCGAATGCAATACCGGAATTCCCAGTTTTGCCGCTAGTTTAACGGCCTCATCTTTTTGACCCATGAGACGGATTTGTTCCGGAGATGGCCCGATGAAATGAATTCCCGCTTTCAACACTGCATCGGCAAAGTCGGCATTTTCGGCCAGTAGCCCATATCCGGGATGAATGGCATCAGCCTGATTTTCGATAGCAATGCGAATGATTTGCTGGTGATTCAGATAACTATCAGAAAGTGTTTCCCCGTGTAATAAAACTGCTTTATCAGCCAGCAAAACATGCATGGATCGTATCTCTTCCTGCGTGTAAATTGCCAGAGTTTTAATTCCCATCTCGCGGGCAGTACGAATAATGCGGACTGCAATTTCTCCGCGGTTTGCAACGAATATTTTTCGGAATGAATTCAATGTTGTTGTCGTTAGGATTTCTATTTTGCTTTTTTGGTCAGAAAAGAATTAATTCGTGCGCGGGTTTCGTCGGAATCAATTCGTTGGGCCAGTATTTGGGCTAGATATTTGCCATCGCTGGAACCAATTTCCCCGGAATATACCTTGTTAATTAGCTGTTTGCAGGCAATTACTGCACCGGCGACCGGTTTTTGCAGGTCGTGAATAATATCCAGTAAGCAGTTTTCCAAATGGCCGGTAGCACAAAGAATGTCGGCCAGGCCAATCCCGAAAGCCTTGTCGGCACTGAACTGTTTTCCGGTGAGCATGAGTAATTTTGCTTCGCGACGGTTGATGCGATTGGCTACAAAAGGCAGTATGGTTGCCGGAACAAGCCCCAGATGCACTTCGCTAAATGCCAGTGTGGTCGATTCTTCCATCAGTACCAGATCGCAGGCCGAAGCCAAACCGATTCCTCCCCCGAAAATATTGCCTTTTGCCAGCGCAATTGTTATTTGTGGAAGACGGTATAGCCGGCGTAGCATTTTCGAAAGCAATTCAAATTGCATGCGATTTTCTTTTTCGCTTTGTTTGCCCGATTCTGAAAACCATTCCAGGTCGGCGCCGGAGCAAAACGATTTACCCGTTCCATCGAGTACAACAAAATGGATTTCTGTTTCCTTTGCCAGTTGATTGAAAACAGTAGCCAATTCGCTGATTAATCCGGCATGCAGTGCATTTTGCTTTTCAGGTCGGTTTAAGGTAATCCGACAGATTGCTGCTTCAGTATTAATATTTATAAAATGATATTCCATGAGATTGTGATTCTTTTCGTTACATTCTGAAAACGCCGTAGCGAGGTTCTTCGATAGGTCGATTTGTGCAGACTGACAAGGCCAATCCCAGTATTTGTCGGGTATCTGCCGGGTCAATAATTCCGTCGTCCCACAAACGGGAAGAGCTGTAGTAAGCCGAACTTTGCTGCTCAAATTCGTCAAGCAGTTGTTGCGTATTCTCGTTGCTTCCCACGGATTGCAAAACCCCTGCGGCTTGTTCGCCACCCATGACTGATATTTTTGAATGAGGCCACATAAACAGAAATTCAGGATCGAAAGCACGGCCGGCCATGGCATAGTTTCCGGCGCCAAACGAGCCGCCCATAACAATTGTAATTTTCGGAACTACCGAATTTGCCACCGCCTGAATGAGTTTGGCTCCATCGCGGGCAATGCCCTGGTGTTCGTATTTTTTGCCAACAATGAAGCCTGAAATATTTTGCAGAAACAGTAATGGGATCTTTCGTTGGTTACAAAGCTGTACAAAATGTGCTCCTTTTAATGCTGCTTCCGAAGTCAGAAAACTTTGATTGGCAACAATGCCTGCACGGAAACCCCAAATGTTGGCAAACCCGGTGACGAGTGTTTGTCCGTAGTTTGCTTTAAACTCGTGAAACTCGCTGTTGTCGGTAATATGCGCGATAATTTGGTGTATATCGAGAGGCTTTTTTATGTCCGTCGGGATATGCTGATAAATTTCTTCACCCTGAAAAAGGGGAGCTTTTATGTTTTGCCAATCAAGCAATTTTTGTTCTGCTGCTGGTAGGTTCGCAATAATACTGCGGCACTTCATAATCGCGTCAGCATCGTTTTCTGCCAAATGATCGGCAACTCCCGAAATGGATGTATGTACTTCTGCTCCGCCCAGTTCTTCCGCTGTAACTTCTTCTCCGGTTGCCGCTTTTACCAGTGGAGGACCTCCAACAAAAATAGTTCCCTGGTTTCTGACAATGATTGTCTCGTCGCTCATGGCCGGAACGTAAGCTCCTCCGGCAGTGCATGAACCCATAACTACAGATATTTGCGGAATCCCTTTTGCCGACATTTGTGCCTGATTGAAGAATACACGCCCAAAATCGAAACGATCAGGAAAAACATGGGATTGCTCGGGCAAAAAGATGCCTCCCGAATCGACCAGATAGATGCACGGAAGATGATTTCGCAGAGCAATTTCTTGCGCCCGGACATGCTTTTTTATTGTTTCGCGAACGTATGTGCCGCCTTTAACAGTGGCATCGTTGGTTACAATTATGCATTCGCGACCATGAATGATGCCCACTCCGGTAATAATTCCGGCAGAGGGAAACTCATTGTTGTATTGCCCGAAAGCAGCAAAAGCCGATAGTTCGAGAAAGGGAGTATTGGAGTCGATGAGCAGATGGATGCGTTCGCGTGCCAGTAATTTGCCCCGTTCCTGATGTTTCTTTCTGGCTCTTTCTGGTCCATGTGAGCTTACCTGCTGCAATTTTCGCTTAAACTCAAGCATGAGAAGACGGTACTCCGTCGAAATTTCCTCTTGTTTATTTGGTAAAGCATTTTTATTTGCCTTCATGATTGCTTTATAGAAGATAAAAATATCTTTTATAAGACAAAGAGAAGCTAAATAGGTTCACCCAACAGAATTAATTTGTCAGCTTTACCCGAAACGCCGTAAATAATTGTTTCCGAAATAGTATTTTTTGATAGCTGATTGGCTTTTATTTCTACCGGAACATACAATTCTCCATATCCAGATACTTTGTTTTTTTGCACTCTCTCAATTAAAACTTCTTGTGTTTTGCCAATCAGCGACTGGTAATAGCGCAATTTATTTTCTTCGGAAAGCTGACGCACCAAAGCAGAACGTTCATTCTTTAATTTTTCAGAAATATGCGAATCCATGCGTTCGGCACGAGTTCCTCTTCGTACCGAATACTTAAATGTGTGTACGTGGCTGAACTGAAATTCACGAATTGCGGCAAGTGTTTGCTGAAAATCGTCTTCAGTTTCGCCCGGAAACCCAACAATAATATCGGTAGTAAAGTTGAAATCGGAATATTTTGCCCGAAATTTTTCAATCACTTTGGCAAATTGCGAGCGGCTGTACATCCGGCGCATGCGAAGTAAAACCGAGTCGGAACCACTTTGCAGGCAAAGGTGCAGATGGGGCATCAGTTTGGGGTGGCTGAATAATTCGACAAACCGATCGCCAAAGCCATCGGGCTCGAGCGAAGAAATGCGTACCCGAAAATCTCCCGGAATCTCCAATATTTGTTCCAGCATATTTTCGAAATGAATTCCTTCCGATTCGTATCGGCCGATATTCACTCCGGTGATCACGATTTCTTTAAAACCATTGTCCAGTGTTTGTTTTACTGCATCCAATATTTGTTGAGGCGGACGCGACACGGCTCTGCCCCGAACAGTGGGGATGATGCAGAATGTGCAATAATTATCGCAGCCATCCTGAATTTTCACTGCGCTACGGGTGTGCAGACTTTTTTTCACTGCATTAAAACGGAACACATCTGCCGCAGCTTCTTGCGGATGAATAATTTCTCCGGAGAAATGTGCTTCAATTAATGGTAAAATCGAGCTTTTTCGTTTGTTATCGACCACATAAGTGATTTTTTGCTCTCCTTCTAATTGCTGCTTGTAATTTTCGGCCATACAACCGGTAACAACCACAATTCCGCCCCGATTTTTTGAGGTAGCCTGACTAATTGTATTGCGCGATTTACTATCGCTCTGATTCGTAACAGTACAAGTATTTACGACAACCACGTCAGCTTTTTCGCTAAAATCAACAATGTCGTATCCCGCCTGGTCAAAATCAGAGACCAGGGCATCGGTTTCGTACTGGTTCAGGCGACAGCCCAGTGTTTTGAAAGCAACCCTCCGTTTGGGCTGAATTTCCTGTTCTTTTTCTGAATGATTCATTAAATGTTCGCTTCTTCTAATGTCGTGCTCGCAGCAATTCTTTTCACCATTTTTCCACTGAGTGAAAAATCTGCGGCAGAAGTAATTTTTACATCGATAATTTGTCCGAGCAGTTCATTGGCTTTCTGGTTTAGCCGGACATTTATTTTTCCTTCGGTCAGTCCCGTCGAAAATCCGGTTTTACGGTCGATGCCATGAATAAGTACACGCATTGTTTTACCAAGTAATGATTCGTTATAATTTCGTGAATGAATTCTCAATGCTTCTGAAAGTTCATGGTGCCGGCGCTTTTTGTCTTCCATTGGTACTTCGTTTTCCCACCGGTAACTCGCCGCTCCGGGGCGGGGCGAGTACATAGCAATATAAGCCATATTAAATTTGAATTCGTTCATGGCGGCAATTGTATGCTGAAATTCACTTTCGCCTTCGCTGGTAAATCCAACAATAATATCGGTAAATAAAGTTGCCTGGGGAATTAACTCCCGAATATCGCTGACAATTCGGCGGTATTTGTCCATTGAATGGCGGCGGTTCATTTTTATCAGTACACGCTCGTCGCCACTTTGCATCGGCAAATGTATTTGTTTGGCAAGGCAGCTATATTGGGCAACAACTTCAATCACATCGCGAGTCATGTCGTGAGGATGAGGAGAGGTGAAATACACCCAAAATTCCTGTTTCGATTGATTCCCAAATTCTCCGATGCGTTGCAATAATTCGGCAAAACGTATTTCTTCTCCGTTTTTATCTAAGCCGTACGAATTTACATTTTGTCCGAGCAGTGTAATCGATTTGTATCCCTGGTTAACCAAATGACGAACTTCATCCAGTATTTCGTGAGATGGGCGCGATACTTCCCGTCCTCGAGTGTACGGAACCGCACAAAAGGTGCAAAATTTATCGCATCCGTTTTGAATGGGCACAAAGGCTTCGTAACTCGATTGATATTTGGGCTTGATATGCCACAAGTCAGCGATGTGTTCATTTCGTGGCATTTGTGGTTCTGGCATTTTCAGTCCCGCTGGAGTAACAATTCCGTATTCACGAATCATATCGGGCAATGATGCCAATTCACTCATCTGAAAAATAATGTCGAATGTTTTCAGGAATTTCTCTTTATCGGCGGGCAAAATACAGCCTGAAACAAAAGTGATCAGGTTTCTATTGTTCTTCCAACGATTCCATTGGGCAATTTTGTTATATACTTTGTCGATGGGTTTTTGGCGCACTGAACAGGCAAGAATTCCCAATATATTGGCTTCCTCTTCTTTTTCTGTTCGGGTATAGCCCATTCGCTCCAGCACGGCACTTACGCGCTCGCTGTCGGAGAGGTTCATCTGGCAACCCAATGTCACTAAATGATATTTCACACGTATATATTTAAATTAAGTTATTGAATATCTGTCGGATCAAAGAACCGTGCCTTGAACATCTTTTGAATCCCGTGTGGAACTCGCAGAGTTTATACATGCACTTTTGCGATAATTCGAACCATGCTCGTTTCATTCGTATATAATTTATTTTTATTTGTCGGATAGTCCCGAAAGCTTTCGGGTTCGCATGGTCCGCCAACTGGCGGATATTCATTTCGATTGGTCTCGCCTAAGGCGAGATGCTCATTTCATAATTAGAAAAGAGAAATCTCCTCACTCACTACTCGTGGCTAAAAATAAACTTCACAATGGATATGATCGCGGTCAAATCCTTTTTCTTTTAATATTTCCAATGCATCGAAAATCATATTACTATTTCCGCAGAGATAGAAATGGGTATTTTCAGCAAATGATGTTTCTTTTAAGTAACCCGTAAGGCGACCGTGGTAGTTACCCTGAGTGTCGCCGGTAGTGCATAAAACATGTCTGTTTGGGGCATATTCGTGTTTATCGTAAGCTTCGTAAGCGTGGCGGACTCCATGAATAAGTGTGTAGTCAAGCTCCGGGTGGCTTCGAACCATACTGCGGAAGGGAGCAATTCCTGTTCCACTCGCAATAAATACGAATTTGTGGTCTGGAATTAATTTTTCATCTATATGAAATTTGCCGAACGGACCGTGCACTTCGACTAAATCACCTGGTTTGAGCAGGCTGAGTTTGGGTGAAAAATAGCCATCTTTCACTTCCTTAACCAATACTTCAAGATGATCGTCATTTGCTCCGCTGTAAATAGAATATTCGCGACTCTGATAATCGCCATGTATGCCAAGCGAAATATGCTGGCCCGCTTTGTATTTGAATCGGCTTTTAGGTAGTTGTAGCGATATGGTATCGGGACTTAGTTTTCTAACTTGCTCTACCTTGTAAAAGCTTTCGTCAATGCGTATTTGAGGTTTAATATTTGTAATCATAGCGTAAAATTTGCTGCAAAATTAGTAAAATAAACAAATAAAGATGTTAATGTCTTTATATTTTACCGATAATAATAGATTATTAACCGATTTAAGGCAATAATGTTCCGGTAATTTTGTACATTTGAAAGAAAGCCATTTTATTACCATGAAAACACTGATTGTTTATATGTCAACACACGGTTGTACTGAACAAGTTGTCAGGCAGCTGAGCGAAAAATTGGGGGAAGAGACAGAAGTAATCAATCTGAAACGGGATATTGTGCCGGATTTGGATGATTTTAGCCGGATTATTATTGGCGGATCAATTCATGCAGGCCAAATTCAGCGCAAAGTTCGGGATTTCTGCGAGAAAAATATGGATGTTTTCCGACACAAAGAGGTTGGCTTGTTTATTTGTTGCATGTATGAAGGGCAACAGGCAAAAGATCAGCTAAAAAATGCTTTTCCTGAAAAATTACACCAATACTCGAAAGCAGAAGCGATTCTGGGAGGTGAGTTCAATTTTTCACGGATGAATTTCCTTGAAAAGATGATCGTGAAAAAGGTTGTTCATGTGAAAGAATCGGTTTCAAATATTGACAATCGTGCGATTGATCGGTTTGCAAAACGAATGGAAAAAACCTATCAGCCGATGTTCATGCTAATTTGATTTCAGACAGAAATACGATATTATTGTAGTTAGGTTTACAATGAGAGACTCGTTGGGCATTTTAGCCACGAGTCTCTTTTTATATTGAGGCATTATTTTACCAACTTCGAAATAGCTTTGAATTCGGGAGCAGAAGCCGAACGGGTAAGTTCGAATAAAACCGATTCGTAGGAAGTCATTAAAATTCCTTCGTAGCGAAATCGCTCGGCGGCCAAATCAACATTGTCCAGTTCGCGAGAACTGATACAATCCATCACCACAACCGGAACATAACCTGCTTCTTTCAGGTCGATGGCTGTTTGCAGTACACAAACATGTGATTCTATTCCACAAATAATCACATTGCGGGCACCACTATTATGGATTGCTTCAGCAGCTTCCGGTTCATCAAAACAGCTGAAGTCGCGTTTCTCAATTGCACTGAAATCTGGGATTAATTCTTTGATCTCATGAATTGTTTCACCGAGTCCTTTGGTGTATTGCTGGGTCACAATCAACGGAATAGCCAGCTCCTGCAAGCCACTGATAAGTGTCCGGCAATTCTTAACCAGATATTCCTGATCGGCCATTGCGGGCACCAGTTTTTCCTGAATGTCGATTACTAAACCAACCGTATTTTCTTTTAGAATTCGCATGGTATGAAATTTATTTTAGAAATAATTCAATTGGGGAAAGGGTGCTCATTTTTTCTCGCGACTAGCTTGTTCGCGTGATTTATTGCCCAAATAACCTCCATGATGACGTTTGGCGTATTCTTCATTCGAAAAACCTATTTTTTCCATCATCAATACAACCAAAACGTCGCCAATAACAGTCATCATAGTCGTTGATGTACTTGGCGTAAGTCCTAACAGACAGACTTCTTTGGGGTCGCCGGTAAGCAAACAAACGTCCGACATTTTTGCCAAATCCGAATCAGCTTTGGCCGTAATTACAATCAAAGGTAAGTTTGGGTATAATTTATCGGCTAATTCAACCAATTCCAGAATTTCACGTGTTTTTCCTGAATTGGAAATCAATAGTAAGGCATCGTTGGGTTGCACTACACCCAAATCGCCGTGTTGTGCATCCGAAGGATGAAGAAAAACCGCAGGAGTCCCGGTTGAACTAAAAGTGGTTGCAATGTTCAGAGCAATTTGTCCTGCTTTGCCCATTCCGCTGGCAACTAATTTACCACCTTTACGATGTACACGCTCATCAATAATCTGAATAGCTTTTTCAAATTCCCCGGTGATGGGGATATTGCGGATTGCTTCAGCTTCGTGCTCAAGCACTGCTTTAATTTTTTCAATCATGGCGTTTTTTTTTCTGATGCAAAACTACTTGAAAAAACTCATCGGGCAATATTGTTTCTCTATTTTCTCAGAGGTAAACACGAGTGTTGTACCACCAGTGAGGGGTTGATTGAAAATAGTTAGGGGCATGATATTTTTTCTTTTCCGCGTAATAAACCCTGATTGAATGATAAACACAGACCCTTGTGTTTTGTATTAAAAATATGTTTTAAAAAACATTCCCAAACATTTGAGGAACATAGGTGTTAGTATGTTTTAAAATATCGAAAAACCATGCTGTTTACAGCTGTGTATTTATTGGTGTTTCGTTATTTTTAAGGAAGTTATATTGCTAACCTTTAAATAATTACTATGAAGATTCATGAATACCAGGCGAGGCAGCTGTTTCGGCAGTATGCCATTCCTGTCCCGGATGACCAGCTTTGTCATTCGGTATCCGAAGTCGAGGAGGCTTCAAAATTGTTTTCTGGCATGATGGTGGTTAAAGCACAGGTACTGGCCGGCGGGAGAGGCAAGGCCGGAGGTGTGAAATTAGCCCGCACTGCGGAAGAGGCAGTTACTAATGCCGGAAATATTTTGGGAATGGATATCAAAGGTTATACGGTTGAAAAAGTTTTATTGACTAAAGCCGTCGATATCCGGAAAGAATTCTATGTGGGATTAATTAACGACCGGAATTCCAAATCGGTGGTGCTGATGGTGAGTTCGGAAGGTGGAGTGGAAATTGAGGAAGTGGCAAAAAACAATCCGGAAAAAATTTTGAAATTTTCCATTGATTCGTTGACAGGATTGCAGGCTTTCGAAGCCCGGAACATTGCATTCAAGCTAACCGGGAACATTCAGTTGGCTCGCCAGTCTGCATTAATTTTTCAGAAATTATATAAGTTATACATCGAAACAGATGCAACGTTGGCTGAAATAAACCCAATGATTGTGGATGAAAACGATCAAGTATGGGCCATTGACGGAAAAATGAATTTTGACGACAATGCTCTGTTTCGCCAGCCGGAAATCCTGGCAATGCGCGAACCCGATGAGGAGGAGAAAAAAGAAATTGATGCACATGAAAAAGGCTTGTCGTACATTAAACTTGACGGAACCATTGGGTGTATGGTAAATGGGGCAGGTCTGGCCATGGCAACGATGGACATGATTAAATTGTACGGCGGATCTCCGGCTAATTTTCTGGATATTGGCGGAAGTTCTAATCCTCGTAAAGTGATTGATGCCATGAATATTTTGCTTTCTGATAAAAATGTCAAAGCAGTCATGATTAATATTTTCGGTGGAATTACTCGCTGCGACGATGTGGCCCGGGGACTGATTGACGCCTTGAAACAGATTGATACGAAAATACCGATTGTGGTTCGTCTTTCAGGAACCAATGCAGCAGAAGGTCTGGAACTACTCAAACAAACTGGTTTGCCAACAGTTCGAACCATGAGCGAGGCAGCTCAAAAAGCAATCGAGTTAAGTAAATTGTAAAAACGGAAAGTATGAGCATTCTTATCAATAAAAATACGAAGCTGGTAGTTCAGGGAATTACTGGTCGCGACGGAGCTTTTCATGCGTCGAAAATGAAAGAGTACGGAACCAATGTCGTTGCGGGTGTTTCTCCCGGAAAAGGAGGCGAAACAATGCATGGAATTCCTGTTTTCGATTCGGTGGAAGATGCAGTACAAAAAACAGGAGCTAATACGTCGATTATTTTTGTGCCGGCAGCTTTTGCCGCCGATGCAATTCTCGAAGCTTCTACTGCCGGAGTAGAACTGGTGATTGCAATCAGCGAGGGAGTTCCGGTGGCTGATATGATGCGGGTAATGCCTGTTTTGAAACGAAACGGGACTCGCTTGATTGGGCCGAATTGCCCGGGATTAATTACTCCTGGCGAATCGTTAGTGGGAATTTTGCCCGGAAATATTTTTCTGCCCGGAAATGTGGGTTTGATGTCGAGAAGCGGAACTCTGACTTATGAAGTGGTGAACTTACTTACCGAAAACAAAATGGGGCAAACAACCTGTGTGGGCATAGGCGGAGATCCAGTTGCCGGACTTTATTATCTCGACTTATTGGAAATGTTTGAGAACGACCCGGACACCGATGCTGTGGTGTTGATTGGCGAAATTGGTGGCGATGCCGAAGAGCAGGCAGCCCGTTATATTGCTGAAAAAATGACCAAGCCAGTAGTCGCTTTTATTGCCGGACAAACTGCACCTCCGGGGAAACGAATGGGGCATGCCGGTGCAATTATTTCGAGCGGATCGGGTACTGCAGAAGAAAAAATTGCAGCATTCAACCGAGCAGGAGTACCGGTTGCCAAAGAACCCTCCGAAATTCCATTCTTACTCAAGAAAAAGATGGCCTAAAAATCGTCTCTGGAAATTTTAAAATACAAAAACACGAAGTGCTGAATTTGAGATGTACTTCGTGTTTTTTTGTGCTTAATCGGCCAATGGGACAGAAAAAGCAACGGAGGTGCCTTTGCTCTCAGAACTGTCAATCTTTATTTTTCCATTGTTGCATTGCACAAACTCTTTAATCAAAAGTAATCCGATGCCGGTGCTGTTTTCATACAAAATATCATTCGGTTTAATTGATAGCGCTTGTTGAATTCGTTCCAATGTCGGAGCCGGTATTCCCGGTCCATTGTCGGTAACCGATATTTCCATGAAATCACCTTTTTCTTTAGCTTTTATGGTAATTTGCCCGTTTTCGTGGGTGTATTTGACTGCATTCGAAACCAAATTACGAACAATAGCACAGAGCATATCATAGTCGGCAAATACTTCCGAATTGCTTTTCACTTTCAGAAATACCGATATTTTCTTTTTTTCAATTTCCGACTCGAATAATTCGAGTACTTCTCGGTAAACTTTCTCAATTTTAACCAGACTGGGTTTGCAAGGGAAAGTATCTTCTTTTATCATCGTCCAGCGAAGCAAATCATGCAGTAAGTGCATGTTTTTCTCCGAAGAGTCGGCCATTGTGTGAATCAGATCTTTGCGTCCTGATTCATCCAGTTCGGTATAATTTTTATCTAGCATTTCGCTGGCAGAATAAAAACCGGCAAGCTGATTTTTTAAATCATGTGAAATGATGGATAGAAATTTTTCGCGGTTGATAGACAGATTTTTATAATCCTCTCTGCTTTTTTCGAGCGACTCGGCTGTTTTTTGCAGTCGAAGATAGATTTGTTCAAAGACCATCTCATTCAGATAGGCCAAAAATGAAATCAAAATAAAACAGATGGCCACTCGAAGCAGATAATTATACGAATAATCAGCAGCCCATTGACCTCTGCCAATGGAAATGCAGGTGATTATTACGACTAAAAAGGCGAATAAAATAACAATCCCGCGTTTTCGTCCGAGCAATAAAAGAATGGGTAGAGGCATTAGCAAACTAAATAAAAGTCCGGTGTGCTCAATTCCTCCGGTGATCGAATAGAATACAATTACTGCGGCCAGACAAAAAACAAAAAAATGAGACGAAAATGCCAACATCTTTTTCTTTCTGAAAAGAAAATAAGCTGCTGAAATACAGGTCAGAATAGAGCTGTCAATCAGTGCATGGCGATAGTCGGTACGAACCATGCTCATGATAATGAAGAAGACCAGCACAACGCTCATCAAATAATAAAAGATGGACAGAAAAACGCTTTTCTTTTTGCCGTTCAGGGAGCTGTAAAGATCCAGATCAGCATTGATCAGCCAAATTTTTGTGCCGGAGAAAAGGTCTTTGGTCATTGGTTGCAGTTTTGACTAAAGATAGCACTTTTCAGTACCGAAGTCAATGCATTAGGGCAAAGTCAGAATTTCATAGCCTGTTTCAGTAATCAAAATAGTGTGCTCGAATTGTGCCGATAATTTATTGTCCACTGTTCGGGCCGTCCAGCCATCGTGTTTGTCGGTAACCGTTCCTGGTTTCCCCTGGTTAATCATTGGCTCAATCGTGAAAGTCATCCCGGGACGCATGCGAGGTCCGCTATTTCTTCGTGCAGCATGGTCAACCTGTGGTTCTTCGTGAAAATCAATTCCAACGCCATGTCCGCAGAATTCATACACCACACTGTATCCTTTTGCTTTGGCATACCGGCTGATGGCAAAACCAATATTTCCGAAGAAATTACCCGGAGTAACTTGCTGGATGCCCAATTCAAGGCTGTGGCGGGCAACTTCAATTAAATCGAGCGCTTCGGGTGAAACGGTTCCAACGGTAAACATGCTGCTGGTATCACCATAATAGCCGTCGAGAATGGTGGTGATGTCGATATTCAGGATGTCGCCATCTTTTAAAATTGTTTTTTCGGAAGGAATGCCATGGCAAACCACTTCGTTGAGTGAAATACACGACGATTTTGGGTAGCCATTATAGCCCAATGTTGCGGGAATAGCTCCGTGAGAACGTACGAATGACTCGATTTGCTGGTCGATGAATTCAGTAGAAACTCCTTCTTTTACAAATTGCCCTGCAAAAACAAGAGCTTGTGCTGCAAGTTTGCTGCTTTTTCTGATCCCCTCAATTTGTTCGGGAGTTTTAATAATGATCCTATCCATTTCCGAAATAAATTTTGTGCAAAAGTGGTTAATGCTCGTGTTATTTCAAAGCTGAACAATGGATTTGTCGAAAAGTTTATCCAGTCAGACGAAAAAATGGGTTGTGAATTTCGGTCGCTCAAAAAATAATTGTTCTTTCACATTTATTTTTCTGAAAGATGAGTCATAACGAAACATTAAAATACGAAAAAGAGTTCGTGGTTCATTCGTACGAAGTGAACCGTTTTGGGCAGGCTTCGCTCTGTTCGATATTCAATTTTCTGAATGAAATTGCCTGGGAGCATGCGCAAAAACTAAATTGGGGATTCGATGCATTGAAAAACCATCATTTGTTTTGGGTCCTGTCGCGCATTTCGTTGCAAATTGAAAAATATCCGAAGTGGCAGGAAAAGTTTACGCTTCACACCTGGCCTCGTGGTACAGATGGAATGTATGCATACCGCGAATTCCGGGGCGAAAGCAGTACCGGCGAAACTATTTTCAGAGCCAGTTCGGCCTGGTTAATTCTTGATTTAGATACCAAACGAATTTTCCGATTGGGAAATCTTCGCGATGAATTTCCGAACCTGACTGACGAGATGGATATTGAGCGCCCGGAAAAAATAAAATTACAGGGGCATTCATCTGAATTGTCTTTCGAACCGGTGCATTTTACTGATATTGATGTGAATCAGCATTTCAATAGCGTGCGCTTTGTTGAGCGTGCTTTGAATCGTATTGGTATTGATTTTCTGAATCAGCATGAAGCACAACAGATGGAGGTAAATTATCTGAAAGAAGGTTTGCCGGAAGATCGTTTGGCGGTGTCGCGCACAAACATAACCGACAGTGAAGATTTGATCACGCTGGTACGCGAATCGGACGAGGCTGATTTATGCGCGATTCGTATTAAATGGAGACAACGATCGGAATAACGAGAGATATTTAGTCTTCCATCCAGCGAAGAATCTGTGCTGTTTTTTCGTCATCAGGCATGTAGCCGTCAAGCCAATGAATAAGTGTGCCTTGCCGCTCCATTCTTCGGAACCAGGTCATTTGTCGTTTGGCAAACTGATGAATGGCTGTGTTGAGTTGGTCGAACATTTCCTGGTAACTGATTTGTCCGGTTAAATGCCAGGTTAGGTATTTGTATTCCAATCCGTAATACGTGAGTTGCTCCGGAGTCAGTCCCTGATCGAGCAGTCGTCGTGCTTCATCAATCATTCCTTCGTTTAGTCGTTGTTTCAAGCGTTCGGTAATTCGTTTTCTTCTGGAGAGACGATCAAATTTTACTCCAACGACCAGACTATTTAATTCTGGCATTTTTAAGTCTGTTTCGGGATGAAGAAGGCAATGTTCTTCAATTTCGATGGCACGAATAGCGCGTTTTGTGTTTTCAATGTCAGTTTGGTTATGGAGCTGACTTTTATATTTCTTTAAAATTTCGGTCAGTTCTTCCAGCGACTTATTTTCAAGTTGAAGGCGCAATTCTTCGTTGTGCGGAACTTGAATCAATCGGTAATTATTCAATACTGCTTCGAGGTATAGACCACTTCCTCCGCATAATACCGGAAATTTGCCACGTTGCTGAATGTCGTCGAATGCTTGCAGAAAATCACGTTGATATTCAAAAACATTGTATTCGTAGCCAGCATCCACGATGTCAATCAGGTGAAACGGAATTTGGTTGCCATCAATCATATAATCTGCATAATCTTTGCCTGTGCCAAGATCCATGCCCCGGTAAACCTGGCGCGAGTCAGCCGAAATTATTTCGCCATCAATACGGTGGGCAAGACGGGCAGCTACACCGGTTTTTCCTCCTGCCGTTGGTCCTAAAACGGTGATCAGATTATATTTTGAATTGCTTTTTTGCATGGCGCACAGTTTTTATTGAATCGCTATTTCTGTTATGCAAAATAATGGATTTTTATCATGCATTCAGAGAAGAAAATCACATAAATGGTTCGGAGCGGTATTAAGTCGTCGTGATTTTGTTTATTTTCGCAGGCTTAAAGTTTTATTTTTCGCATTTTAGTTGAACGAAATCAGATGGCACACCAGCAGCAAAATATCAACATACGAAACAAAAAGGCATTTTTTGAATACGAAATGCTTGAAACGTTTGTGGCTGGTATTCAGTTGGCCGGAACAGAAATCAAATCGATTCGTAACGGGAAGGCAGGTTTGGTTGATTCGTTTTGCCAGTTTGTACTGGGCGAATTGTATGTGAGAAACCTGCATATTTCGGAATATGATTTTGGCAACCTGAATAATCACGAAGCCAAGCGCGACCGAAAACTTTTACTTCAAAAACGCGAATTAGCCAAGCTGTCGAAAAAAATCAAAGAAAGTGGGTTGACCATTATTCCGTTGAAATTATTTCTGAATGAAAAAGGTTTGGCAAAACTCGAAATTGCCCTGGCCAAAGGAAAAAAAGTATATGACAAGCGCGAGACCCTGAAAGCCAAGGATTCGAAGCGAGACATGGATCGGGCAATGAAGTATTGATGCCTGTTGATTTATTCTTTTAATCCGACTGACCTTTCTCATAGTTATTCCGGCAGAAAACCTTTCTTTTTACGAGTTTGTTGCAATATCAGGCAATTGCATACAAATAAGTTATATTTGCTGAACCCGAAAAAATAAGTAAAAATAAATACGAACAGAGAGATGAGAAAAATTCAAGTATTATCAGTGTTGGTGCTGATAATGACCTGGAGTATTCAGGTTTCAAACGGATGTACCAACTTTTTAGTAACCAAAGGAGCCTCTGCGGATGGTTCAACCATGATTACTTACGCTGCCGATTCGCACACTTTGTATGGCGAATTGTATCGTCAACCAGCAGCCGATTATGAGCAGGGAGCAATGCGCGATATTTACGAGTGGGACACAGGCAAATTTATGGGACGTATTCCTCAGCCTGCCCATACTTACAGTGTGATTGGCAATATGAATGAGTTTCAGTTGGCAATTGGTGAAACAACTTTTGGTGGACGTGAAGAATTGGCCAAACAAAATGGTGCAATTATGGACTACGGAAGTTTGATTTATGTGGCTTTGCAACGGGCAAAAACTGCTCGTGAAGCTATTAAAGTGATGACTGGTTTGGTGGAGGAATTTGGGTATGCCAGTTCGGGCGAATCGTTTTCAATTGCCGATCCGGAAGAAGTTTGGATTCTGGAAATGATTGGGAAAGGAGAGGGCGAAAAAGGTGCCGTTTGGGTAGCAATGCGTATTCCTGACGGGTATATCAGTGGCCATGCCAACCAGGCTCGTATTACTACTTTTCCGATGAATGATCCAAAAAACTGCATCTTTGCTAAAGATGTAATTTCGTTTGCACGCGAAAAAGGATGGTTCAATGGGAAGAACAAAGATTTTAGTTTTTCTGATGTATATGCTCCGGTTGATTTTAGTGGTGCCCGTTTTTGCGACGCCCGCGTTTTTGCCGGATTCAATAAAGTATTTTCAGGAATGGCTCCTTATGTTAATTATGCCAAAGGAGTTGTTGAACATGGTGGTGAAAATAATTTTCCAACCAATCGCATGCCGTTGTGGGTAAAACCGGATAATAAACTTTCAGTAAAAGATGTAATGGAAATGATGCGCGACCATTACGAAGGAACAGATTTGGATATGACCAAAGATGTTGGTGCCGGTCCGTTTCAGTTGCCTTACCGCTGGCGCCCGATGACCTGGAAAGTTGATTCGGTGGGTTATTGCCACGAGCGTGCTATTTCAACTCAGCAAACTGGTTTTTCATTTGTGGCACAATGCCGCAACTGGTTGCCTGCTCCAATTGGAGGAATACTTTGGTTTGGGGTTGATGATACTTACAGCACTTGCTACGCACCAATGTATTGCGGAATGCTTGATACGCCGGAATGTTTTAAGGTGGGCAATGGCGACATGCTTACTTTTTCTGAAACTTCGGCTTTCTGGACCTTTAATATGGTGACGAACTGGGCTTATTTGCGTTACAGCGATATGATTCCGCATGTTCGCGCAAAACAAGCTGAACTGGAAGCGAAATTTATTGGTTATACTTCTGCCGTAGATCAGGCTGCCAAAAATATTTATGATGCGCAAGGACAAGAGGCAGCCCGCCATTTTTTGACCGATTATTCGGTGAACCAGGCGAATGGCATGACTCAGGAATGGAAAAAATTGTACCAGTATCTGGTGGTAAAATATATGGATGGCAACATTAAAAAAGAGAAGAATGGCAAATTCGAACGCAACGAATGGGGAACACCTGCAAGTCCGGAACAACCTCCGTATCCGGAATGGTGGTATCGCGTGATTGTTAATGAAACTGGCGATCGTTATAAAACCATTGGTGGCGGCGGCCATTAATTTCTAGCCAAAGTTCTTTAAAAAGCAGGAGCCGATTTATTTTACCAATCGACTCCTGCTTTTTTTGGGCAGATCAACGATCGTTTATTCCGCTTTTTATGGCATTGACGGCGAAAAAACCTCGCTTTGTCTTTTTGTATCCTGCGCAAAAAACAATCTGTTTTATTTTTGTCGGCGAACAATCCGGGGAGTTATTCCTTTATTTCTTATCATGATGAAAAAGATTGTCAGTATAGCAGGAATTATTGTTTTAATTATTCTATCAGGAGGATTTATTGTAATGAAGATTAGTCCGGGATTTGGAGGAAAGATTAGAGGGGAACGACTGAAAAAAGTGACAGAGTCGCCAAATTTTAAAGAAGGTGTTTTTCAAAATACAGTGCCCACACGTTTACAAACCGATGAATTTTCGTTTTGGACGATGGCCAAAGAATTTCCAAAGACTGAGGGTGGGCGAGTACCTTCTGGTGCGGTGCGTGTTGAACCGATTGCTGCAGATGCTTTTCGTAGAGAATCTTCCGGAATTCGTATTTGCTGGCTCGGACATTCTTCTGCATTAATTGAAGTGGACGGTGTGCTGATTCTGACCGATCCGGTTTTCAGCGAACGTACTTCTCCTTTTTCGTTCGGAGGAACCAAACGATTTGATTATTCATTTCATTTCGATGTTGAGAATTTACCGCAGCCCGATGTGATTATTATTTCGCATGATCATTACGATCATCTGGATCGGAAATCGGTATTGAAATATAAAAATAAACCGGTGCATTTTATTATGCCTCTGGGCGTTGGAGCGCACTTCGAACGCTGGGGATTTTCGGCTAATCAGTACACCGAACTCGATTGGTGGGATACTTATCAATGGAACGAAAAACTAACTATTACTGCTACGCCAGCACGACATTTTACCGGTCGCGGGTTGCTCGATCGAAATAAAACGCTTTGGGCTTCGTGGGGAATAAAAACGAATGAGCATGCTGTGTTTTTTAGTGGCGATTCGGGATATTTCCCCGGATTTAAAGAGATTGGTGAGAAATTAGGCCCATTTGATATTTGTTTGATGGAATGCGGACAGTACAACAAAATGTGGCCGTTTATACACATGACACCGGAAGAAAGTGTGCAGGCATTCGTCGATTTACGTGGCAAAGTGATGTTGCCCATCCATTGGGGAAAATTTAAGCTGAGTTTGCATCCATGGACTGAACCAATTGAACGGGCATTACTCGCAGCAAAAACACAAAATTGCACCCTTACAACTCCGCGCATTGGCGAACAGATTGTGTACGACGAGTATTTGCCGCAGGAAATGTGGTGGCGCGAAACCGGCAAATGAAACGACAGGCCATCCCGTTTTACCGGAACAACCTGTCATAGGTACATCATTATTTAGCAGAAAATAAATTTGTGCAAAAGATTATTTTCCTGATTTGTTGGCATCGAATTAAATAGCCAACTGAATTAGAAATATTGCGGAAGGTTTATACGATGGTTGGTATTGAGTTGATTGATTGATCCCCGGGCGTAATGAATATTGCATGCAGAATTTCAGTTTTTGGCCAGCTACATAATAATTTGCTCCAAAATCGTGGTTCTGTAAATCGGATGAGATAGCCTCGAAATTTTTATTAGTAAGGGCATAAAATATCTGAAACCGGCCGGGTAGCTTTAGGAAATCTTTTGGAAACAGATAGCCCAGCGTTGTATAGATAATATTTCCAGTTCCAACTTTGAACTCACTATTTCCTGCTCCTTCCCAGCCGGTTCCACCGCTCCAGTTATTCATTACAGCTGAACTTCTCAAATAATTCTTCCCAAAATCATACTTGTAAAGGACTGAATATAATGACACCGTTTGATTATTTTTCATCGGAACTTCAAGCATAAAATCGGCAGCAAAAAGATTTCGGTTCTTTAGTCTCTTTTTTCCGGAAACATTAAACTCAGCAATCGATTCAGGATAAATATCGAAGCCAATTCCCAAATTACATATCTTTTTTGTGCCAAGGTAAGTCATATCCAAATAAGGAGAACTGAAATACTCTTTATCGAACAGATGCCAGACGAAATAACCTTTATATTCCAGTTTTTCAGACGGATATTCATATCCTGTATTGATTTTAGGAGAAGAAGGAAGTCCGTTATATGCAAAGGGTTTTGCCACAATTGCCCGATAAGAAATTCGGCCTGCAGTGCCTTTTATAAAGATTCCCAATTGACGGCTTTCCAGATCGCTGTGATTCACCGACGGATAATTTACTCCCGGATTATCAACTGTAAGAGTTCGTTGATAACTGGTGTTGCTCAGCCTCGATAAACCATTCCATCCACTTAGTCCGAAGCCAATATAAAAAGATTTTGGAATTAACCGGAACATTCCATACACATCATGAAAATAAATCTGGGGTTTGCCACTGGTTGAATTCAGGTTATTGAACCCCAGTTGTGTGTATAAGGCAACAATGTCATTCAGATTGTTGTTCATTACCATGCGGGTGCGGCGTAACGCAAATTCTGTTTCAGAAGAAAGTGGGTTTCCTACTTTATTTGTACTTCCGGGATTTAGATCGGTGTAACGAACCCAAAACTGAGTTGCAAATGAAATTTTAGTCCAGGCAGTTCCTTCGTCGTTTAGTTTCAGTTTGATTTCATTTTTAAGAAGATCTGAAACTTTTTCCGGAGAACCGGCAGATGCCGAGAAAGTAAATGCCGAAGTAAAAATGATAGTGATAAATTTCCTCATTGATATAATCTATGTGAATAGATCTGAAAATAGAATATGCTCACAAAAAGAATAACACAAGCGTTTGTGCGAGAAGAACACGCAAAAACATCACTAGCGGATATACTGTTGCATAAGCAGTTGACTGCGCTTGTCCGGGAGATATTGAGTTGGCAAATTCCAATGCAGGAGGATCGGTCATTGAGCCAGCGAGCAGACCACAGATAATCAGATAATTCATTTTCATCAATCGCGCAATTACTCCGATAATTAATATGGGCAGTAAGGTAATCAATGCCCCATAGGCCATCCATACATAACCGCCGTCAACAATTGTTTGTACGAATTTTTCACCAGCCGACAAGCCGACGCATGCAAGAAATAAAACAATGCCCAATTCGCGAATAAACAAATTAGCTCCCGGGGTCATGTAAAAATCCAATTTTCCGATACGTCCTTTGTGCCCTAAAAATAATGCAACCAATAACGGTCCGCCGGCCAGTCCCAGTTTGGCAGGAGCCGGTAGGCCGGGAATTGTAAATGGAATACTTCCGATAAGAACTCCGGCCAGAATACCTATCAGGATCGGAATAATATTGGGATGAGCCAACTCTTTCATGGAGTTGCCAAGTAAAGCTGCAACTTCTTTTAGAGCTTTACGCTCGCCTACAATACGGACTGTATCTCCGAATTCTATAGAATCCTCTTCGTCTGGCATGATTTCCATCCCGGCGCGAAAGATGCGGGTGATATTCACCGGATAACGGCGAGACAGTCCTATTTGCTTGATCGTTTTTCCGGCCATACTTTTGTTGGTAAACACCACGTGGCGCATCCCCAGTTTTCCGGTTATTTCCAGATCGCCGGTATCATTCAAAGGTCCTACTTTTAATTCAAGGATTGAAAAGCTTGATTCAGAAGAAACACCGTAGAGCATGTCGTTTTCACGAATAATTTCTGAATCGTCAGGCATAAAAAAATCGCCATTACGCCACATGCGGGACAGAACGAACTCTCCGCGCAAAGTTTCCCGCATGAATGCAAGGTTTCTCCCGATTAAAGCAGGATTGATAACTTTTAGATTTACGGCAGATAGTTTACCGGAAACGCCACTTACTTCGGTATGGTATCTTTCAGCTTCCGTTTTTACCGATATTTTAAATACAAAGCGAAGTAAAAGCATGGTCAGAATAATTCCAATAATACCAAACGGATAAGCCACAGCATATCCCATTCCTGTTAATTGTGTCAGTTCCGACTGTCCGGTCATCTGTTCTGTAATAACTTGCTGGGCTGCACCCAGACTGGGCGTATTGGTTACCGCACCACACAACACACCAACCATTACAGGCACCGGCAAATCAAAAATAACTTTCAGCGCAGCAGCAATCAACACGCCCAGTACAATGATTCCGGCAGCAAGCATATTTATTTTCAATCCATTATTCCTTAACGAGGATAAAAAGCGAGGGCCAACTTCTAATCCAATCGAATACACAAATAAAATAAGTCCGAATTCTTTCACAAAATGCAAAACTTCATGATCGGTTTTTGCGCCAAAATGACCAAGTAAAAGGCCTGCAAACAAAACACCTGCAATTCCCAACTTTATTTTAAATGCCTTCAGTTTCCCTATAAAAATCCCTATGATTCCGACAAGGCTTAAAAAAATCAGGGTGGAAGCAGTTCCACTCTGCGTAAATAATTTAAAGAAATCCATATTATTTGTATTAAAAATTCGGTTGAATTAGACTAAATCAGATCGATACGTTCCATCTCAATTAAAATCTGGTCGCTAAGTACATTTTCGTTTTTTCGGATATGAACAGCTGTAGTTCTGGCTGTTGCTGAAGCTAAAATTTGGTTCTGCATTTTCATCGCTTCAAGAATAAGCAACGGTTCTCCTACTTTAACTTCGATTCCTTTTGATACAAACACTTCACATATTTTCCCGGGCATGGGAGCTTTTATTGTAATTGTTTTATCGTTTTCCTGTTCGGTTTTATTTTGTTTGCGGCGTTGTACTGATTCGCTTTTTTCAATGCGAAAATGGTAAGTATTTCCATTTATCAGGATCGTGTAATTATTCTGCTTTTTAGCTACCACTTCGCCAAGGAACGACTCTTTATCCAAGGTAACCTGATATTTATTGAGTGAAAGCTTTTCTATGTCCTGTCGTGAAGTTTTGCGGACGGCATACGTTTGAGTCGCAAAAGCAAACTCATTCAGCCCTTTCACCCGATATTTTTTTCTTGTATTTTTTGCAATGCTCATATTTTTCGATCAATTTTAATTGAAGTATTTTGGATAATATACTGTTGTTCCATTTGTTATGTGAAGTATTGTTTGTCTTGTATATAGAAGAACAGCAGATGTTAAATAGAGTAATTGTAAATACTTATATTATTTTGTTCCACATTCGGGAAACCCAGTTGGATGGATTTGTATTTCCTATACGGTTGTTCTCCAGCTTTTCCATGTCTTCCAGATAAGCCTGAAGAGCAATCATTGCAGCAGCCCGCTCTTCGTTTTTCTCCTGATAATAAAGTTGATTTAAACCCGAAACAAATGAAGTATTGTAATCACCGGATGAAAAGCCCGGATTGTTGAGTGCTGCAAGAAAAAATGGGATTGTTGTTTTAATGCCTTTTATTTTTGTCCGTTTTAGTATTTGCCGGGCATGGCACAATACTTCTTCTCTATTTGCACCGCTTACAATAAATTTTGCAACCAACGAATCGAAAAGAGCAGGCATTACCGACCCGGCAGTAAAGCCCGAATCGACGCGTAAAAATGGCGATACCGGAAAGCTAAATTCATCAATAATCCCGAAATTAGGAGCAAAACCAGCCTGTACATCTTCTGCGTTAACCCGAAATTCAAATGCCCAACCATGACATTTTACATCATTCTGGCACAAGGGCAATTTTTCGCCTGCGGCAGTGATAATTTGCAACTCAACCAGATCCAAACCAGTGACCGCTTCGGTAACCGGATGTTCCACCTGAATACGGGTATTCATTTCCAGAAAATAGAAGTTTCCCTGTTTGTCGAGTAGAAACTCGACCGTCCCAAGTGTATAATAATTGGAATTTCGGCAGAGTGTCAGGGCACAAGCAGTCATTGTATCTCGCAATTCTGCCGACAACGCAACCGATGGTGCTTCTTCCAGTAATTTCTGATGATTTCGCTGCACCGAACATTCCCGCTCAAACAAATGAATAGCGTTCCCGTGTTGATCGGCCAGCACCTGCACTTCAATGTGTCGTGGCTGCTCAATGTATTTTTCAATCAGCATTGTGCCATTTCCAAAAGCATTGAGGGCTTCATTGACCGTAATCGGGAAAAGCTGGCGAAGTTCCCGTTCGCTGTGTGCAACACGCATCCCTTTTCCTCCTCCACCGGCAAGTGCTTTCAATATGAGCGGATAACCTGTTTTATTCGCAATCAGTATTGCTTCTGTTAACGAACCAATCGGGACATCACTCCCTTGAATTACCGGGATACCAGCAGCAACTGCCAGTTTTTTTGCTTCGTTCTTATCGCCCATCCGTTGAATTGATTCTTCTGATGGTCCAATAAATAAAATGCCTTCCTCCTTGCATCGTTTCGGCAATTCGGAATTTTCTGATAAAAAACCGTAGCCCGGATGAATGGCCTCAATTCCTTTTTCTTTGGCGTGTTGAATGATGGTTTCAATATCAAGGAATATCATTTTGCCGGTATTCTGTTCCGGGAGGTAGATAATCTCATCTGCAAATGATAAATAACAGGCGTTGGCTTCCTGTGGCGTTTGAAATGCCCAGGTTTTAATTCCCATCCGCCGGGCTGTTTTCATGATCCGGATGGCAATCTCGCCGCGATTTGCAATTAATATCGAACGAATATTTTTCATTTTATAAAGGTTTTACAAAGGAAGGTTCCCATGTTTACGCGACATCTTTTCAATGCATTTATTCTGAAGTAGTTCGAATGCTGAAATCAGCTTTTGTCGGGTTGTTGCAGGGTCAATCACCTCGTCAATATACCCCATTTCATCGGCGATATACGGATTGGCAACATTCTCGCGATAGTCAGCAATCAATGATTGTTTCAATTGTTCCGGGTTTTCTGCTTTTCCCATTTCTTTACGGTGCAGGATTTTCACAGCACCTTCAGGACCCATTACAGCTACCTCTGCTGTTGGCCATGCAAAGTTGAAGTCGCCACCCATATTTTTACTATTCATCACAATGTATGCTCCACCGTAAGCTTTCCGTACAATCACCGTGATTTTCGGGACAGATGCTTCGCCAAAGGCGTACAACAATTTCGCACCATGCCTGATTAGCCCAATATGTTCCTGTTCTGATCCCGGAAGAAAACCGGGAACATCCTCAAGTACCAGTAAGGGAATATTAAACGCATCGCAAAAGCGAACAAACCGAGCAGCTTTAACCGAAGAATTGGTGTCGAGAGTTCCGGCCAACACTTTAGGCTGATTCGCCACAATGCCAATTACTCTATTGTTGAGCCGGGCAAAAGCAGTAATAATATTTGGGGCAAACAATTCTGCAACCTCGAATAAGCTATCCTGATCGATAATATTGCAGATAATATCGAGCATATTGTAGGGTCGTACTGATTCATCGGGAATAATAAGCCTCAGACGCTCTGGCTTTTCCGGCTCAACGACCGGTAGTGTTCCAAGTGGTGGTAATTCAATATTATTTGACGGAAGATATTGCAACAAGCGACGAACTCCCAGTAAGGTGTGTTCCTCATCATTGTAAACGAATTGGGCTACTCCGCTTTTCGTGGAATGAACATCGGCTCCGCCAAGCTCTTCTGCCGAGATTTCTTCATTCAATACTTCTTTAACCACATCCGGGCCGGTAACAAACATGCGCCCGATATGGCGGGTCATAAAGATAAAGTCGGTTAATGCAGGCGAGTATGTTGCCCCACCCGCTGCGGGGCCAAGAATCACCGAAATCTGGGGAATAATACCCGACGACTGTATATTGCGTAAAAAAATAGCACCATATCCGGATAGGCTGGCAATTCCTTCCTGAATACGTGCGCCACCTGAGTCAATTAAGGCAATAATCGGATGCCCCATCTTTCGGGCCATATCCTGAATTTTGGCTATTTTGGCTGCATGAGCCGCCCCCAGTGATCCTCCCATAAAATTAAAATCCTGAGCATACGCAAACATTTTTCTTCCATTTATGCGACCATGTCCACAAATCAGTCCATCTCCATACGAACCGGGCACTTCTTTCATATTCTGAGCACGGACAAAAGCATCCAGTTCTTCAAAGCTCCCGGCATCGAATAATAAATCAATTCGTTCTCGTGCAGTTAATTTCCCTTTGGCATGTTGTCGTTCATTGTATGCGTCGCTGTATTGTTCTTCCAGCGCTTCACTTCGTTGCCGGAAACGTATAAAGGCAGGTCGGTTATCTTGCATATTTTTTAGTTTGAATTTTTGAAAGAGGGAGAGGTTCAACTGAAGCTTTTTCCCCTCTCCCGAATAATCAAGGCAATATCATTGGTTTTCAATAACAGACTTCCTTAATATTTTGGCCGCTTCAATCATATTCTCAAGCGACTGACGTGTTTCATTCCATCCTCGTGTTTTCAGTCCGCAATCCGGATTTACCCATAGGTTTTTAACCGGAATAAAATGGGATGCAGCATAGATCAAGTCGCACATTTCGCCAACCGCAGGCACACGCGGCGAATGAATATCGTACACTCCCGGCCCGATTTGATTTGGATAGCGGATTATTGCAAAAGCTTTTAGTAATTCCATTTGAGAACGACTGGTTTCAATGCTGATCACATCTGCATCCATATCGGCTATCGACTGAATGATATCGTTGAATTCGCAATAACACATGTGAGTATGAATCTGTGTTTTATCCTGAATGCCCCAATGGCTTAAACGAAAGGCTTTTACAGCCCATCTCAGGTAGAACGGTTTATCTGTTTTCAGCAATGGCAAGCCTTCACGCAAAGCTGGTTCATCTATCTGAATAATGCGGATGCCTGCTTTTTCCAGATCAAGAACTTCGTCACGGATAGCCATCGCAATTTGCATGGCTGTTGTTTCGCGTGGTTGATCATCGCGTACAAATGACCATTGCAAAATTGTTACTGGCCCGGTTAGCATTCCTTTTACCGGTTTATCCGTCAACGACTGTGCAAAAACAGTCAGGTCAACAGTCATTGGTTTTTTGCGCGAAACATCGCCGTAAATAACAGGAGGTTTCACCCCGCGCGAACCATAACTTTGTACCCAGCCATTCTGCGTAAATGCAAAACCGTTAAGTTGTTCGCCAAAGTATTCCACCATGTCGTTTCGTTCAAACTCGCCATGAACCAGTACATCAATCTCCAGTTCTTCTTGCCAGCGAATTACTTTTTCCGTTTCAGTCTGAATAAACTGGGTATATTCGTTTGTTCCGATTTCCTTGTCAAGAAAACGACGGCGCATTTTTCGTACTTCCTTTGTTTGCGGAAAAGAGCCAATTGTGGTGGTTGGAAAAGCTGGCAGGTTCAGTATGTGTTGCTGTTTTGCAATTCGTGTATCAAAGGGCGATTTTCGTTTTATTTTTTCTTCGTCTTGAGGAATACAACACAAAAGTGATTGTACTTTTTCATTTTGTTTTAAAGGAGAAGCAGCCCATTTTACTTTTCTTTTTTCTGATTCATCTAATTTGCACAATGCCTCACCTGATGGAAAATCGCTGCTTAAGTCTTTCAAAATACGGAGTTCATCCAGTTTCTGGAAAGCATAAGCCATTCTGTTTCTTACATCGAGAGGAAGTCCTTCTGTGTCCTGTTCGTTTTTCAGATCATACGGTACGTGTAGTAAGGAACATGAAGGAGACAGTAATACACGGTCTTCTCCCAGATTTTTAACCGTTTTTCTAATAAGGTCGGATGATTTTTTGAGGTCATTTGCCCAAATATTCCGACCGTCAACAAGACCCAGAGAAAGAGATAATGTTGCTGGGATTCTATCTAATAATGTATCTAATTGGTCAGGGGCACGGACTAAATCAACGTGTAATATTTCAAGTGGAAGTCGTGCAATAAGGTCGAAATTATGTGTAATCCTTCCGAAATAAGATGCCAGGATAAACTTTACTCCCGGGAAATTACCAAACAATTCAGTTAAAATTGTTCGATACAAATTTCGCTCGTAATCCGATAAATCAGTGGCTAAAAATGGTTCGTCAATTTGGACATATTTAGCACCTGCATCTTCTAATTTTCCAATAATTTCGATATAAACAGGCAATAACGAAAAGGCAAGTTCCAGCGTGTTGAATTCATCGCCCCTGGCTTTTCCCAGTTTAAGAAAAGAGACAGGTCCCAACAAAACCGGTTTTGTTTGTATCCCAAGAGAAAGAGCTTCTGTAAACTCATTCACTACTTTTTTATCGTAGAATGAAAACTCTTGTTTTTTGTTAAATTCAGGAACCAGAAAATGATAGTTTGTGTCGAACCATTTAGTCATTTCTAATGGCGTGACATCGATTCCATTGTGCTGATAGCCACGGCACATGCTGAAATACAGATCTCGTGGGGGAAGCAGTGCTTTTAATGGTGCGAACCGGGGAGGAATAACTCCCAATGTAAAACACCAATCCGCCACCTGATCATAAAACGAAAAATCGTTGGACGGAATCAGGTCTATTCCGGCTTGTTGCTGAACTTGCCAGTTTTTCAGGCGTTCCAATTCTCCTGCCTTTTCAAGTTCTGAAAGCGCAATATTTCCGCTCCAGTAGGCTTCGCAGGCTCGTTTTAATTCACGTTTTGCCCCAATACGGGGAAATCCAAGATTTTGTGTAAGCATACATCAACATTAAATGATAAAACATTAAATTTTGATATGCTTACGCGGAGTAATAAACAGAAAGGCTTACGAAAAGAATAACAGAATAACGTCAAATTTCTCGTTCC
Source organism: Prolixibacteraceae bacterium (assembly GCA_963668595.1). GTDB lineage: Bacteria > Bacteroidota > Bacteroidia > Bacteroidales > Prolixibacteraceae > GWE2-42-39. The sequence goes on from OY764876.1 coordinate 28,920, forward strand.
TGACCATTGCTTTATACCGCGAAAGCAATTGCCGTTCAAAAAATAAGACAGGTCTCCTGGCTTGTCCATTTTACAACGTCTTCCCATCAGACAGGTGCCCGACAGTGACTTTTGTTGTTGTAAAACTGTGATTGGACTCTACAGTTGCGCGACAGCTCACGATTTACACGTGATTCCCTATTAAACCCATTTTACCGGGTATCTCATTTCCAAATTTTAAATGAACGCGAGGCAAAAGTATTTTAAAAATGATAAAATCCAAATTTTAGAAGTTGTAAAAAAGAATCTTTCTCTTTTTGTTAAAGAATTGGATAAATAAGATTGCATTCTTTCATTTTCATTTATCCCATGCGGGTACCGATCAACCGAATAAATTCTTCGCGGGTTGCAACACGTTCGAATGCTCCGGTAAAATCGGAAGTAGTTGATACCGAGTGCTGCTTTTCTACGCCGCGCATTTGCATACACAAGTGTTGCGCTTCAATAACTACTGCCACACCAAGAGGATTCAGTGTGTTCTGAATACATTCCTTAATCTGGGTCGTTAGTCGTTCTTGTACTTGCAGACGGCGGGCATATGCATCTACAACTCGGGCAATTTTGCTTAGTCCGGTTATGTAACCATTGGGAATATAGCCAACGTGCGCTTTGCCAATAAACGGAAGCATGTGGTGTTCGCACATCGAATAAATTTCAATATCTTTTACAATCACCATTTGCTTATATTCTTCGCGGAACATTGCCGAGCGTAAAATTGCTTCCGGATCTTGTTCGTATCCCTGCATTAGAAATTGCATGGCTTTGGCTACCCGTTCGGGCGTTTTTTGCAGGCCTTCACGCTGAGGATCTTCACCGATCAGTTCAAGAATTGAGAGGTAGTGAGAACTGAGTGCCTGAGTCTTTTCTTCATCGTAGATTTCAACTTTTCGGTAACCACTGTTCTCTCCGTTTAATGTATATTTTAAACTCATAAGCTATTTTCTGATTGTTCCAGAATGAATAAAATAAGACGCAGTAAAGGTATAAAGTTCGGCTTAAATAAGCCAGTGAATCGGGAGATTGATGCGTTGGATGGTAAAAAATAGATAAATGCAGGAAAGTACAGCTTTTCGGCATAGAATAAGAAGAGGATATGTTTGAATTTGTTATTTTTGCAGCGCGTTAAAAAAGCTTTCGGTTAATATTATTCTTATCGGAAGCAAATCGATTTGACATAGGTTGTTTTTCATGAAAAGAAATACCGTAGAAAAAAGTTTTTAGATGCATTTTTTTTCAAAAGAGAAACAATAAAAAAAGTAGTTCGAAGTTGTATAGAATGAAAACAAACAATGTCAGTTTCGGGCGTAGGATTAATTTTGAAAAGCATGATTGTAGTAACCGGAGCCGCCGGCTTTATTGGAAGTTATATTGTAGGTAAATTAAACCGCGAAGGATTTAAAGACATTGTGATCGTTGATAAATTTAATGATCCGCTGAAAGATCAGAATTACCAGGGCAAACAGTATAGCCAGATAATTGATCGGGATGATTTTTTTAGCTGGCTGGCCAGTAATCATCAGCAGGTTCAGATAATCATTCACATGGGAGCCCGTACCGACACGGTAGGGCAGGAACCCGAAATTTATCACCAGTTAAATCTCGAATATTCGCAATTGATATGGAAAGCCTGTGTAAATCATGGCTTACCATTAATTTATGCGTCTTCGGCATCGACATATGGAGATGGATCAAAGGGTTTTGACGATGGTCATGAATTGCTTCCTCTTTTCGAACCTCTTAATTTATATGCACAGTCGAAACATGATTTTGACCGTTGGGCATTGAGTCAAACCGAGCAACCTTATTTTTGGGCAGGTTTGAAATTTTTCAATGTGTACGGACCAAACGAATATCACAAAGGGCGCATGGCCTCGGTGATTTTACAAGCCTATCATAAAATTTCGGAAACCAATGAGATGCGTTTGTTCCGGTCTGATCGGCCAGACATTGCCGACGGAGAACAATCGCGCGACTTTATTTATGTGGAAGATGTTGCTCGGGTAGTGCGCTTTTTTATGGACAATCGTCAGCACTCCGGCATATACAATGTTGGAACGGGTGTTGCCCGTACCTATATCGATTTGGCCAAAGCAGTTTTTAAATCGATGGAGAAAACTGAAAATATTGGTTTTATGGAAACTCCAGCCGATTTGAAAGGAAAATATCAGTATTACACCTGTGCCAACATTAGCAAGTTGCGCTCAATTGGTTATTCCGAAGAATTCTATTCTTTGGAAGCCGGTATCGACGAATATGTGAGAGGATACATGAAAAATGCTTCCTGTTATTAATTGAGCTAGAAGTAAGTTTTGTGTCCCGATCACGAATCGCTTTTATTCGTCTCCTTCTTTATCCATATTATGAAGAATATTCGCTGGAATATGATGGAAATCAACCACAATAAATCCGTCAAGCGAATAATTGAAGTCGGGATCCACATTGAACCCAATGAATTTACCTTTCAGCATAAGATATTTACGAATTAATACCGGAATTGCTGCATGCATCGGGTCGAAAGAGCGAATTGCCTGAGTTAACGATTGTAAATTGGAAATTTGCCCGAGAATCATTTCTTCTTTGAATGCAGTATAGCGTGGAGTAAACGGAGTCCGTGGCTCTGCATAGCGGGCTAATTCATTGTCGAAATGGTGTTGTTTGAAATATTCAACCATCAGGTTTTTGGTGAAGTCAGAATAGTCATTGCTGATGCTGACGGTACCAAGCAGATAGCGGCATGAGGGATTTTTTTTCAGGAAAAGATAGATGCCTTTCCAGAGAAGAAACAGAACCTGCGATTCGCGTTGATATTCTTTTACAACAAACGATCGTCCGAGCTCTACTGATTGGCTTAGTATCGGGATAAGCGGATCTCCGAGTTTGAACAGCGAATAAGAATACATGCCTTGAATCCCTTTTTCTCGGATAATATCATCTCCAATTCCAAGTCGGTATGCTCCGGCTATTTGTTGTTTTTGTTTATCCCAAATAAAAAGCTGATAAAAATATTTGTCAAACTGATCGGTGTCTGAAGCTTGAAGCGTTCCTTCTCCAACTTGCCTGAATGTGATTTCGCGCAGGCGACCAAGCTCGTCCATTACTGCATTGAGCTGATTCCCATGTGCGCAAAAAACTTCGTAGCGCTGGTTTTGGTGTAAACAACAATTTGTATTTCGGAGAGAATCAAGTTCGTTTAGTAATTGCGATGGAGCAACCGGAGCCGCAATTGCCGGAATTTCGGCATGTTCTTCGTTTTTATCTGATTTATTGGTTGGTGCAGTTTGCATTGCTGTTCCTAACCCGTAGGTTACTGCACGAAGGTAATGTCCGTATTCTACTAAATCGGGAAACGCTTTTTGTTGCTCAACTGAAATAGTACATCCAATTCGAACACGAATTACCTGGTCTGATTTATTCAGTATTTCAGATGGGATTTTAACAGTTCTGAGCATGGGGTGAATGCGTCCCAGTGCATGAAATGCTTTTGAATTGCTTCCTTCAAAATAAACAGGAAGAATAGGAACCCTTGCGTTCTTTATCAATTTAAGAACGGATGGAGACCAGGCTTTGTCGCAAATTCCGGGGAAATCTTTGTTGTAGCTGGATACTTCCCCGGCGGGAAAGATTCCAAGCGGATGACCATCCCGCAAATGAGTGAGAGCCAGTTTTATGCCTGCCACTGAACCTCCGCCTTTCCCGTTGTCGAATGGATTTACCGGAAACATGTGGTCAGCGAGTGGCTGCAATCGTCTTACCAGAAAAGTAGATAAAGTTTTGTAGTCGGGACGGCGGGCTGCTACATATTTAAAAAGGAAAATCCCGTCGATGCCACCGTAAGGATGGTTCGATACAGTAATAAATGCTCCTTCTTTGGGAATGCGTTTAAGTTCGTCGGGCGAAATTTCAAATCTGATGCGTAACTCATCAAGCACTTCATCCAGAAAATCCTGGGCTTTTGCGTGGCAGTGACGACTGTATATTTCATTAATTCGATCAAGCCGGAGTAGTTTGAGTATCAGGCGGGCAGTATATTTTCCACCCAGGTATTTCAGCTTTGCAGCTTTTACGAATTCATCGGTTTCAATCAGGTTCATGCGCAGGTAATTAGGTCAAAAAAAATGACTCGACTATGCAAAATATAATTTAATAAATATAGCTGCTCCTGCAACAACAAGTGCTATTCCGCACCATTTATTTATGCGGTGAAGCATGTGGTCTTGTATTTTCTCTTTAAAGAAACTGGCGAGACCCGAGAGTGTATAAAACCAGGATAGAGAACCCAGCAGAATGCCTGACACCAATACAATGGCGTGCGAAGGGCTGGAATGCTCGGTATAAATGTTTAGTCCGGCGAAGTAGGCCAAGAAGAAAAATACGGTTAGCGGGTTGGAGATTGTAAATGCAAAACCCGAAAGAAAGTCGATAGAGTAGGAGACTCTGCTTTTTATATTGAATGTGTCGGCTTTTGCCTGTAAGCCTTTCCAATAAATGCCGATGCCAAAAAGTGTAATGACGGAGCCACTTACAATTTGAAATGCGGTTTGTCGCTCTTGAATAAATTCGGTAACAATTGACACCCCCAGGCAGGCAATTATAGCATAAATTGTATCGGCCATTGTTGCTCCCAGGCTCGAAATAAAACCTTGGGTGCGTCCGCCTTTCAGTGTGCGTTGAATACAAAGAACACCAACCGGTCCAAGAGGAATTGAAGTGATCCATCCGGCAAGTATTCCTTTAACGAGTAACAGTGTGTACATGAATTATTGTTTTGGGTGAAAAATTATTGATTTACAGGCACTCGTTCGTAAATTGACTGTGTCTCATTGTTTTTTCTTCCGAATAGCTCAAGGTATAAAACTTTAGAAAAAACGCTGTATCCATCGGCTTTTACGAAAATATGATCAAGTTCTGCCTCTTGTTTGTTTATCACCGTATATGCTTTAGCCTGAAAAGGAGCTGTTTGCTTCAGTTGGACAATTCTGTCTTTGAATGCGGCTACTTTTACGACAAATTCTCCCTTGCTTTTTTGTTCTGCGTCCACTCCAAAAACAAATTGTTGCTCATAGGTTCGTAAAGGCATAGTACCACCTCCTTCTTCAAACCTGATCCAATATACTTTTACGGGTTGTTTGCTGTTGAGATTTCCCTGCGAATCGAAATTTGCGTCGTAAACAATTGTGTTCTTGTTTAATGTTCGTTGAATATAGAAAAGTCGCTCCCTGGTTTTTGTTGGGACAGGTCGCTGAATATCTGGTGAATCAGATTTTTTATTTTGTATGGGTGAAGCATCAGCCGGTAAAATAAATAAGCATGCCGAAGTGAGCAGAAGTATTCGAAAAAGAAAAGCAAATATATTGTTCATTGTTGTTTAGAATCCTCAGGTTTCAGTTTTTATCCCTTATTTTTTATAAAAAGAAGGAAGATATTATTAAAAATTATTTCTGTGTGGAAATATAAATATTCTTCCTGAATTTTTCTTTGTTCTTGTCGCTTATAACATTTGTAGATTCAATAAAAATCTTTTGTTTGATGTGAAATTTTTGTTTTCGCAAATTGTTGTTTGTAAAGCTAACATCAAATTACTTAGACAGTGTAAAATTATTTAGGTTGCAAAAATGAAACTTTTTTTGAGTTTTAAAAGAATAAAAAAGAAGTGGTGATTTGATTTTTTGTAGTTAATGTGTTCTTAGTTAGTTGTTTGTATTGTGTGTGAAAAAGCGCCGAAGGCGTATATTTTTCACTTGAATAATTTATAGCAGGAAAGTAATGAGAAGGAAACATTTATTATTTTAGCCCGACAAACATTTTCTGGATGAGCTCAAAACTAACACCCGACATATTGCAAAAGCAGTCTGAATTTGAGCTGCTGGTAAAAGTTCCTCACTCAAAATTGAAAGAATTTGTTATCGGGCAAATCAGGCAGGAAATGAAGCTGATTCGTTCGTATTCGCTGTATCAGTTAATAATGATTGTGCTTTTGCTCAGTACGCTGATAAAATCGGTAGTCCTGTCTTCTCGCGGAATGCCCGACCCTCTCTTTAATGTTGGTTGGGGAGCATTTTTTTCATTTACCGTTCTGGTGGTTATTCATGAACTATTGCATGCGCTGGCGTATTTACTTACTGGTTCCCGAAAATTGTATTTTGGAGCTATCTGGAGCAAATTTATTTTTTATGTTTTGGCCGATCAGCAGGTGGTGGGAGCCCGCGCCTTTCGGGTTGTAGCCAATGCTCCCCTGGTAGTTGTAAAAGTTGCATGTGTTGTTGGACTTGTTCTTTACTGGAACCATGCCTTTGCCTATTTTATTATGACAGTGATGTGTTTGCACTCATTATTTTGTGCAGGCGATATGGCAATGATGGCCTTTTACCGACATCACGGGGATAAAGAAATTTTCAACTACGATGATCTCTCTCAGAAAATGACTTATTTCTATTTCAGAAAGAAAAATAGGAAATAAAAAAACCGGTCGTCTGAATGATAACCGGTTTTTTTTAGGGTGATAGATCGGGCTCGAACCGACGACCTCTGGAACCACAATCCAGCGCTCTAACCTACTGAGCTACAATCACCATGTTTGCTTTGTTTCTCAAAAGCGCTGCAAATATAGCATTTTTTATTTTCTCGAAAATTATTTTTGAAAATATTTTTCCTAAAAAACCAGCTTGTTTCAGCTATAGATTTGATAAACATTAGCTTAATCAGTATAAAAAAAAGTAAGCTAAAATTGAGAAAATGAAATAGCCATCTCGCCTTAGGCGAGACAAACCAGAAATGTATAAATGGCTATTCCATGTGGCAATTAAAAAACAAATTATTCACACATGAAAATGGATGAACTTACTGTTAAAAGAGAGTCCATCCATGATATAATTTTGAGTAGTCAGCCTATTGAAATATCGCTTGTGTTCCGCTTTCTCAGAGGAGATAACTTAGCTGCAACCTCCTTTAACTTTTACTTCTTTTTGTACTACCGGTTGATCCATTTTTCCGAATATTTTAGCGAGAGCTACCATTTGTATCGCTAAATCCTGGCGGTATTTCAGAATCTTTGATTTTGCCTGCATGGCAAGCTCTGTCGAGTCTTTCACTGAATACATTTGTTCAAACTCATTGGCCGATTCTTTTAGTATATAATTGTCGGCTTTGCCAATGATATTGGCCAAAATATATGCCTTTTGAGCCAGTGAATCCGTATCAGCATAAAAATAATTCGACTTATTATGTTGCTTTAAAACTGTTTGCCATTTGCGGTTTGTCATCTCCTCAAAAGGAATGTTGATAGACAGAGGGAGATGATATGTTTTGAAATCTTCAGCACTACGAACATCAATGATGTTTATTTTGCTGAAATTATAGACAATTTCACTGGCTAACGAATCGGCAGGCACTTCGTTGTAGTGTGTTGTTTGCTGCCTCAATTCTGTTATTTTGTTTTGCAAAGCCTCATTTTTATCCGGAGTAACAACGATTAATGTAAGCAGTAGAAATGCTGTGACTCCAGCCAGTGTGTAGCGTATCGTTTTTTTTGTATTCTTTTCTTCCTTGATTTTGTTCACTTTGTTTTCAATCTTCCCGGTGAAGTAAAATGCAGCAATAGCAATTGCTGTCAATACAAATGCAAAAAGATTTCGTGACATTCCCAGTTGTTCGTTGATTAAAACTGCTCCCCAGTCTTGTGCCAGATAGATGTTCTGGAATACGGGGTAGCCTTCAGCAAAAATCAGCACTCCGAGTACCGAGCCAAAAACAAAGGCAATTCCGTCGAGCTTCCCGATTGATGCAGCACAAATACTGGTGCCGGGACAAAAGCCACCGATAATGAATCCTGCACCCATAATGGCGCCACCCACCAGTGCCGACCATAAAAATGTTGGGTTGATGTATATCATCGATAAATCGAGTAAACCCCAGTGTGCAAGCAGCAAAACACCAATCATAGCAGTTACTCCGGCTGTGAAAAATACTTTTAGCACAGTGAAGTCGTATCCGTAGAATAAGCCAACCAATTTTTTTGTTGACGAAAAACCTGCCTGTTCGAGGACAAAACCGAATCCAAAGCCTAGTAATAAGGCAACAATTAAACTGAATTCGTTACTGATAATATAAGGTACAAGTGGTCCCATAATTTCGCTATTTTAACCAAAGTTTTCTGAAAAAATAAGCCATCGAGTAGGCCGATCCGAAAATTGCCATCATGGTAATAATTCCGCCGAACGACATGACTGCCATGCCACTTAGCGCTGCACCACTGGTACATCCCCGTCCCAACTGAGATCCTAGTCCGAACAGTAAACCTCCAATAATAGCGGCAATAATCCGGGTCCCGTTGGTGATTTTGGGGCCACGTTCGAGTTGTAAGCCAACCCGATTCGAAATAATTCCGGAGAAAAAAGCTCCGATAATTAGCCCGATAACCTCAAAAACCAACCAGTCTTTTAATGGCCCACCCGGATGCGATTCTTCGTAAGATTTCAGGTAGGCTGTATTGGCGGTGTGCTGCGGAAGTACTTCTGCAACAGCTGATAATGTGACACTTTTAACTGCACCGCTGGCACCAAGTCCCCGGCCTGTAATGTATATGGTTCCCAGTAACACCAGCCCTAAAAGAAATCCGGCCAGGTAAGGGTTCATGTATGGTTTAGTATTCATTTTTGTCTCCCTCCTTTTTTTCAATTGTCTCTTCTTCTTGCTCTAAATCTTCGTATCCGGTAATCATTGCTTTAATATTTGACGTCGGAGTTTCACCGGTAGTCGTCATGTAAACGTGCACAATCAGGAAAAGCATTAATAAGATAGCTCCGAGTGTATGCCAGAATGCAATGCTGGCAAGTGGATAATCTTCGACCACAATTGTATTGTTTTGGTCGATCGTTTTGTAGAGCATGTAGAAGATGCCAGAAATAACGGTCATCGGGATTAGAATAAGTTTAAACCCCAGATAAACCAGTCGTTGTAGCGGATTCAGTTTGCTTAATTCGTTCTTCTCAGTAGGATGTTTTTCGCCTTTGAAAATACCTGTCAGGTAGTACATGACTTGCTCTTTTAGCTTTTTTGTGGTCGGAATGTATTGCTTCCATTCTCCGGTTGTAAAATGCCAGAAGATGGCAAAAATAATCAGTCCGATCAGCATCCATGAAGCGATGCGATGAAATTGAGCTGCTTTTTCAAAACCGAAAATTTCGAAGGTTCCGTGTACTTCAAATCCGGTAATTGCCAGGAAAATAATCAGGGAGGCCTGGCTCCAGTGCCAGAATCGTTCAAACCCTTTGTATATATAAACCCGTTTCATATGCTGTTTTTTTTATTGCTGAATGAATTTTTCTGCTTGTGAATTATTAATTATTATCTGGTTTTTCGTCTGAGGGGCGATCTTCGTCGTAATTAATTACTTGCTTTTCGTATTTATTACGAAGAATACTTGAGCCAATTCGAATTGCCGCATGTCCAAAAACGGCAAGTAGTGTGAGCAGAATCATCCAAACACCAAATTTGTCGAGTATCGGATTATAGTCTCGTCCCGGAATATAAAAGCCAGTTAATTTTGCCAGTCGCCCATTGTTTCGGGTATGGCATTCAACACAACTGAGAGCTTGCTCTTTTGGGGCAACCATGTGATTGATTGGCCAGTATGCTGCGGTTTCAATAAATCCATATTCACCGCTATAAGGCAGACCAACATCTTTCATCCCGGCAATCGCTGCGGTTTGCCAGTCGAAGTCAACCCAGTAAGCGCTGTCACCTTTGTTTTCGGCATACAAACGGGGTTGTATGAGGCGCATGTATTTTTTATCGTAAATCTGATCACCTACATGTATTTTTATCGGAATAATTTTTGATTTTCTGTCTGAATATGAACCAAATAGAGTATTCATCTGCACCGGAACAGAGGTGATGCTGTCACCCAACTCGTATTGATCGGCAGTTCCATTGAACCACACATACTCGGGTTTTACATTACGTTCCCAGGTGAAAGTTCCTTTTATCGACATGTAATTGTGATTGCCCAGCGAATCTTCTTCCTGATAAGGTTGCCCATCTTTTAGCTTTCCTGCATCCGACCATTTCCACGACATTTTGGTCGAATTTACCTTTGCATATTCCGGAATATGGCAGGTTTGGCACGACACTTTTGATCCGTGACGGTTCAAAACTTCGCTAAAGTGAGGCGTGTTGGTGTGGCATTGCTCGCATGTTGCCCGGTTGGTATTGGTTTTCGATACCGAATATAGTTTTCCTTTAATTTGATGATTCTCTGCTGTATGGCAGGCCACACAGCTCATGTCCATTCCGTTTCCGGCCATGTGTACATCCACATCGCGCGAACACGACAGTTGTGCTGCCTCCAGGTCACCGTGTTTTACATTGTTGCCTCCTCCGCTAAAAAAGTGGCACGAACCACAATTGCTTCGCTCCGGAGAACCTACGCTTTGAGCAACTTTCGTCAGGTTCACCGATCGGTCGGGATAACCAGCCATTGATGCTCCTTTCATGTATTCTTCGCTGGTATCGTGACAAACCATGCAGTCAACATTGCTCGCATTGTTGAAATCGAAGTGATTGTCGCTCATTCCAAAGCCGATATGACATTTGGCGCAGGCTTGCTCGTTCGATTGCGAACCAATACAGAAATTATTCAGCACGTTTTTCTTTCCTGACGAAGAAACACCTCTGCCTTGTACATATGAAAGTCGTTCCCAATTCCAGTGCGACGATGCCATCACTTCTTTGTGTCTTTCGGTGTGACACGATAAACAAGTCATTGTAACTTCCTGCGGTGTTTTAAATTCCTTTTGCAGTTGAGCAAATTTGCTGTGATCAACCGACGATACATGGGGCATTAAATATTCTTGTTTTAATGCTTCAAGTTTCAGATTTTCGGAATCTTCGCTGTGAAATATATTCACGAGGATAAGAATGATAATTACAATGCTTATTGTAAAAAATATATTCCGGTACATGGGACTGGTTTTTGCATTCATTTTCACATTCAGTATTGTTTGTGTGTCGTTTTATAAATTTTATATGCAAATATACCGATATGTATATTTTGAATTATATGTTTTTCGAGATGTGTAGATGTTTTGTTGTGTTGTTGTTTTCTAATGGCTAGAAAATCAAAATGATGCGTATAATGAAATATAGTAATTTATATTTGGTTTAAATAATATCAGGCAAATGGCTAGTTTTCTTCAAAATAATTAATGATGAACTGGCCGTTTGTGTTTTTGCTGAAAAAGAACATTGCGATAATCTCAATTTCAATATTGAAGGCAAAAGATTACATTTGAAAAGTGAATCTGCGCATAGGAAATATATCGTCATTTCAATTCTTTCAGCTTGCCCGCTATTCAACATTTATACTTATTGGAATAGTGTTGGCAAAAGTTGGTTTCTCTACTGCTGAGATAGGGCAGTACGAGACCTTGCTTTTCATTTCCGGGGCAATAAGTTTTTTCTGGCTGAATGGGTTGATTCAAGGTTTGCTTACTTCTTATTCAGCGAAGAATAATTTGGTCAATCCGTTTTTTAATGTGTTTGTTGTTCTCTCTGCGTTGAGCTGCCTGGCTATTGTTGTACTGATTCTTTTCGAAAGATATTTTTCACTTTTTATGCTGAATGGGAGCCCGATACCATTATTGGGCTATTTGTGTGCATATGTATTTTTTTCGGTACCTGCAGGTTTGGTCGAGCATGTGTATTTGCTTCGGAATCAGTCGAAACACATCGTGGCGTATGCTGTTGTCAGTTTTTCGGGCATGTTGTTACTGGTTGTGGTACCTGCATTAATGGGACTTTCCGTAAAGTATGCTGTTGTAGGATTGGTGATTTCGGCCATCATTCGGTATTTATGGCTGATTGTTCTCTTGCTGACGAGTGGCTCGTGCCGGTTTTCGACTGATTTTTTTCGTGAGCATATCCGATTGTCAATACCATTAATTGTAGCTTCGTTGTTGAGTGGTTCAGCTCAGTATATCGACGGATTTATTGTTAGTTCGCATTTCGATGAGGCGGCATTTGCGGTGTTTCGGTACGGTGCACGTGAGTTTCCGCTGGCATTGCTTCTGGCCAATGCATTTAGTTCAGCAATGATTCCTCGCTTTTCGCAAGAGGAGCATTATTCCGAAGTTTTTCAGCAAATAAAGCGATACAGCACCCGATTGATACACCTCTTATTTCCCCTTTCGCTGGCTTTACTTGCAGTTAGTCATTGGCTCTTCCCGTTAATCTTTAATCATACTTTTACTGAAAGTGCGACAATATTTAATATTTATATTCTATTGGTTGTCAGTCGGTTGGTCTTCCCTCAAACAATACTTATTGGGATGAAGCAGACCCGTGTAATTAGTGTGGCCTCGTTGTTCGAAATTATTGTAAATGTGGTATTAAGCCTCTGGTTTGTGCAATTATGGGGTTTGCCGGGTATTGCTTATGCAACAGTGTTGGCATATCTGTTTGAAAAAGTTTACTTGTCGTTGGTTTTGAGAACAAAATATAAAGTTGACTTACGTCAGTATTTGAATGTATCTCTACTCGTAATATATTCTGTACTTTTGGTGGCAGTATTTTACCTGGTCGAGTTTGTAATTTATTAAGATGGAACTATTACTGGATGATCCGGCAACGGAGAAAACATTTCGTGAACTATTGACGAGAATTCGCCTGATGAAAAATGGCGAAACGGTTGATTTGATGAAAAAAATGGGATTGAATTACCGCATCAATTGGGGAGCATCAATTATTTCGTTGCGTGATTTGTCGCGGCAATACGAAAAAAATCATTTGCTTGCACTGAAACTTTGGAACAAGCAATGGCGCGAAACCATGATTATGGCTACTTTGCTTGATGATCCGGCTTTGTTGTCAGAAGAACAAATGGATTACTGGACAAAGAGCATTGAAACAACCGAGCTGGCCGAGCAGGCAGTGATGAATTTGTTTGTACATTCGAAGTTCGCCTTTGTGAAAGCATTGGAATATTGCCGGGGGAAAAAACATTTAGTGCGTTATACCGGCTTGCTTATGCTGGGACGACTGGCAATGATGGATAAAAAGGCTATTGATGAAATGTTTGAACCATTTTTTGAGGTACTTCTTCCTTTGTCGAAAGATCCGGCTTTAAGCCAGATTTTTTACCGTACAATGGTTATTTTGATTAATCGCAGTGAAGAACTTCGCGAGGTTTGTGCTGAATTTGTTGCCGAAATGGCAGAGCAGGAAGAAGAACAAGCTCAATTGATGGCTAAACTTTTGCAAGAAGAAATATCGGCGATCGAAGGTGATGAGGTAGAGTAGAATAAGCGGAGAGTGAGGGATTCGAACCCCCGGTACCCCGAAGGGTACAACAGATTTCGAGTCTGCCCCGATCGACCACTCCGGCAACTCTCCGTTTTCGGGGATGAAAGTATAAAAAAATCAAAGATGTTTGACTCTTTTTCTTGCTAATTATTTGCTCGAAAAATGATTTTCCCTAAACAAATAATTAGCAATAATTTGAGCTTGCTGATTAACAGTGATTAAGCAGACAGATCGTCGTAGCTCAATGTTAGTGCAACTTTGTGGCATTTGCCCGGTTGGAGATGGATTGTATCTTCAAATGCATTTACCGTTTCAACGCAAACGAATTCGATGAAAGCATCTTCATGCATATCTGTCATGCGGGCACAAGTTTCTTCGCCCGGATTCCATACAGTAGTGGCTTTACTTCCTTCTTTGGCAATTCTTGTCCTTCTGCGGAATACCGGATCAATAATTACACAATCAGCCTGAGTATTGTAATAATGGCGGGTTGCTGGTGCTGTAATATTCAGTAACTCTTCTTCCTGAGTGTCATCAGAACCATCTAATTGATTGTGATAACTGGTTTTTTCGAGTCCACTGATAGCAATATTTTCAATGGATGAAATCAGAAAATAACTATGCAAGGCTGATGAATAACTGAATGTTTCTTTTGAAATGTTGTTTATCTGAAATTCGACAGACAGTTTATTTCCAATGGTAAATATTAATTCGGTATAGAAATCATAAGGCCAGTAAGTTTTTGAAAATGCTGATGAATTTAAGCTCAGGCAAATCTGAGTTTCTCCGTTTGGCAACGAGCTGGTGCGGTTTACTTCCCAGTAGGTGAGTCGGGCAAATCCGTGTTGAGGTAGGTTTGCGTCGGTTGGGTGAGGGCCAAACCATGGGAAGCATACCGGAATTCCTCCGCGAATAGCTTTTCCTTCTTCAAAAAGGCTATCCTGACTCATCCATAACATTTCGTTACCCCGGTGCGGACGGAAGCTGGTAATGTGTGCTCCATACAAACAAATATCTGCATCGGCGTATTTGTTCGATACGGTAACAAATATTAAATCATTTTCCAGTTCGGCAAATCCTACTTCTCCTTCAATGCCAAACCGATCGTCTAATTCATCGCAATTCATCATGATGTTTGTGTTGTTTTTGCAAGGGCAGAACCGCTTTCTTACATGTCGCCACTTTCCAGAATTTTTTTGTATTCCAAGTCTTGTTTTATGCTGTTAATCAGATATTCCTTGCATTTGTATTTGCGTTTTTTTGCGTATTTTTCGCCTTTAAATCCCATAATGTCAGCAATTTGCTTTAATGGGACTTTGTCGAAGAACAGTTGAAGAATCTTTTGGCAATCTTTTCCCAAACTCAAAAAATGTTTCTGATAAAGTTTATAGCGTTCGCTCGTTTCAATGGTTTTCCCGAGTTGTTCGTCGTAGATGTCATCTTTGTATTCCTGATTGTCGTAGATTCGTTCTTTCTCGGTTTTGCGTTTTTCCAATTGTTTCAACCATATAAAACGGCAAATGGAATAGAGGTAGGTGTCAAAAGAACAATCAAGAACCAGCGAATTATCTTTTAGTTTTCGGTAAATAATGATAATTGCTTCCTGAAAAACATCATTGGCGTCGTCGTCGTCGCCATTGTTTTTACGGACAAAGAAATTTATTTTATAATAGAAATTCTTATAAATATATTGAAGAATAACACTGTCATTCCTCAGAATTCCATGCAGAAGCTCATCGTTTGAATAATTAATCATGTCCCAGCATCCTTTTTTCTAACCGCGAATAAACTCCTTTGTTTTTTTCTAAACAAGCATAAAATTTAATTTGCCCGAATAGGAGGATAAATATGTTTATAAAAAGTTGAAAATGCAAATACTTTGGGTTGATTTTAATTGTGATTAATAGGCATCATTAAAAAATGAGAAACAGTTGTGTTGACGGAGTGTAGAGTAATTTATTGATTCAGTATTTGTTTGCATTATGTAATCGGGTGGTGGCGAAATGTGTTTTATTTATCTTTTTTTTGAAAAGTTTCACTTGGTATTGTTGCTAAGTTTGAATCATGATTTGTTTTTTTGTTTAATTGAAATGCCGGCCTTGTTTCAATTTTTCAATATATTTCATTGTTTGTCAAACAATATATATCAATGCATGTCTGAGTGCGAATTTTCTTCGTGTATAATTCTTGATGTTTTATCGCTACTTTTGCCACGTTTTTGAAAATGCAGTATAACACGGGCATATTCAACGACTACAAAAGGGAGCGAATTTCATCGGGGATTTAAAACTGTATTCGGATGAAGAATCAGAGTTGGGTATTTGTTGTGTCGGCTTTGCTGGCAATGTTTTTTTGGAGTTTTTCATTTGTCTGGTTTAAGGTGGCTTATTTGTCATACAAACCAATGACGGTTATTTTATCGCGCTTGTTTCTGGCGACAGCGATTCTTTTTTTATTTGCCAAACTATCGGGTAAGTTTCAGCGCATTCAACGAGCTGATCTGAAAAACTTTGTTTTGCTGGCATTTTTCGAACCATTTCTGTATTTCATGGGCGAAAGCTATGGGTTGATGTATGTGTCATCAACGGTAGCAGCAGTAATTGTGGCAACTATTCCGCTAATGACTCCTTTTGTAGCCTGGTATTTTTTTCGCGAGCGTTTGTCATTGGCCAATAAAGTTGGGCTGGGCGTTTCGTTTTTTGGGGTTTGCATGGTGGTTTTTAACCAATCGTTAGAGCTGACGGCTAACCCGCTGGGGATGGGGCTGGAATTTATTGCCGTGCTTGCTGCTATTGGATTTCCTGTTTTGTTAAAAAAATTGAGTGCAAACTATCATACATTTACGATTCTTACGTATCAGAATTTATTCGGAATGATCATGTTTTTCCCATTCTGGCTGGTACTTGAATCGTCTCATGTTGCAGAGGTCGGATTTCAGCCTGTTGCTTTTTATGCAATTGTGAAACTAGCTGTTTTTGCTTCAGCGCTGGCTTTTATCTTTTTTACGTATGCAGTAAAGCATTTGGGGGTGAATCGTACCAATGTATTCATCAACCTGATCCCGGTATTTGTGGCAGTGTTGGCTTTTTTCATTCTTGGCGATCAATTAACTACCCAAAATATGGCAGGAATTGGAGTTGTGGTGGCAGGTTTATTTCTTTCTCAGATCAAAAAAAGAAAAACGAATGAAATTCATTCCGTACAATAAGCCCGAAGAACTAAAAGAAATGACTGCGAACCGGAAACAGGAATTTTCGCTGTTATTCAAGAAACTGAAAAAGAAAAAGCCGGCTTCGCTTGATGATGTTGTTCATCAGTTACACGAAGATGCTTTCGATCAGTTTGATTGCCTCACCTGTGCGAATTGTTGCAGTAGTATCAGTCCGATTGTGACAGACAAAGATGTGGAACGTTTGTCGCGTCATTTGCGAATGAAAGCTGTTGATTTTATTGCCCAATATTTATATGTAGATGACGACGGAGATTACGTTTTTCAGCAAACGCCTTGTCCGTTTCTGATGTCGGATAATTATTGCATGGTTTACGAGCAGCGGCCCAAAGCTTGTCGCGAATATCCGCATACCGACCGCAAACGGTTTGTGCAGATTTTAAATCTGACTCACAAAAATTGTGAAGTTTGCCCGGTGGTGTATGCAATAACAGATGAATTAACGCGCCGCGATCTGTAGTTGATCCAATTTTATACTTCCTTACTTCGCGAATATCAACGAATTATTAAGACCTTGTTGCGGATGATTGTGGCTTCGAGTAAAGAATTATTTTTGCCGCCGAAAAAATAATAAAAACTGACGATGAATCATTCGAAATTAGGAAACCCGGCAGTAGTAGGACTTGCCGGATTTGGATTAACAACGCTCTTGTTGCAATTCCATAACATTGGCATTTGTGGATTGGGTCCAGT
Source organism: Prolixibacteraceae bacterium (assembly GCA_963668595.1). Taxonomy (GTDB): domain Bacteria; phylum Bacteroidota; class Bacteroidia; order Bacteroidales; family Prolixibacteraceae; genus GWE2-42-39. Next base: position 46,177 of record OY764876.1, read on the forward strand.
TGTGTCAATGGGATTTATTTTTGGAGGACTGGCTCAAATGATTGCTGGTTTGCTGGAGCAAAAAACAGGTAATAATTTTGGTTTTGCTGCATTTACCAGCTACGGCGCATTTTGGATTGGTTTGGGTATCATTTGGATGCTAAATCATTACGGCGTGTATCAGTCTTCGGCTACTGATGTTGGCTTTTATTTGTTGGCCTGGACATTTTTTACCGCTATTTTGTGGGTGGGCTCGTGGTTTATCCATTCAGCAATGGCTATTACTTTTACTACTTTGCTGATGGGATTCATCTTGCTTGATCTGGGGCACTTCGGATTTCCTCAAATGAATGTGGCTGCTGGCTATGTGCTCATTATTTGTGCACTTAGTGCGTGGTATATGATGGCTGCTATTATTTTGAATGAATTAGCCGGACGCGAACTGTTAAAAACAGGAAAAGCCTGGGCGAAAAAGGCATAGGTTTTATTTTGCTTTTGTTGAAAGTGGCTGTCTAAAAAGTCTGCTGCTTTGTCATCCTGAGCAAAGCGAAGGATCTCTAAGTTCTAATAATGAGATGTTTCGTTTGCGCTCAATATGACAGGTAGAATGATTTAATCACTTTTTGGACAGCCTCTTTTTTGTTTTCATCCGATTTGTTATTCTTTGCATAAAAGGAACATATTTACAAAAAAAAGTTTCTCGGAAGTTAAAAAATGATTAATCGTTTCTGATTATAAGTGTAAAACGATGCGGATAAAGTTGTAGCTGTTACTTTTGTGTTCCAAAGAAAACAGAACAACATGAAACGTATCAGAAATTTATTCCTGCTTTGGATGGGATTGTCTTTTTTTGCTTGTAGTGATAGTAATGAAGATACTTTGCCTATCGATAATTCGTTATTTGGTATTGAATACATTCAGATCAATGGACATAATTTTGGTTTGAAAGAGAACAGCTTTCTGATTGATGCTGATCAGGAGACAAAGCTGGTCGTTACCGGAACTTCCTATTCCAATTCCCGCATTACCACTGACTATACGTGGTGGAACTCCTCCGAAAAATCAATTCAATCGGTTTATTTGTATAGCAAAAATGAACATGCACAGGTTCGTTACGAGGAAAAAGAAACTGACGGAAGAAAAACGTATTGCATCATTGTTTCGTTGACAAAACCAGTAGCTGAAGTTCGCTATACGATTACGGCATTGTTTCGTGAAGAATAATTTGCAATGTGAAGTTATCTGGATTTTATTCAGGATAATAGCCCGATTGATTTAATATTTCCTGGTGATTCGAATTTTCCATTAATTGCGACAGGCTGACTTGCGGATTTTTCTTCATGTAGGCACGTACAATTTGCCAGCCCAACCACACTCCGGTGCGTCCCGGCGATTCGGCGGTGAATGAGCTGGTGTACGGACTGTCACTGGTGTAGCGTTTTATGTCCATGCGGTGGTTCGAGTAAAGTAGTTTTTGTTCGGCCAGATAAGTCCACATCCCCGCTTCGCTTGCATTACAGAAATCAAGCTGTTTGCTGCTGAATCCGATTTTCAGACTATCAGGCATGTCGGGAATCATTGCATCAACAAAATACATGATTTTTCCTTCGTAAATCATTTGACTGAGTAGATTTCCCGATTCTTCATTTTTTGGAAATTCGGTCTGAGCCCAGGCCTTCATCGTTTCAGGAACGATGTTTTCCGGATTCATGCGTTTGCGTTTGTATTCGGGTAAACCTAACTGTGCATAATAGCTGCACGAACTGCCCATAAATTTATCGAGACTGATACCGATCAGATTATCCGACGTAATAATTGATTGGTTGAATCCCGAAATGCAGCTTACAATTTGAGGTACTGTGTCTTTGGGGAAATAATATTTGTAATGACGAAAGGCTTCTGTTAAATCGTTTTCCAATTTTCTTTGATCGATCCGTTTATTGGTTAATTCTTTCAGATGAACAATTAATGTATCGGAGGCAAAACGTTGCAGTCCTTCCATAAAACCGGTATCGCCGGGAGCTCCAATCCAAATCATACGCTGTGTAAACAAATGAAAGAAGTCGCCGTATTTCGAATCCAATTGAGCAACTACTGACGAATCGATGGGCTGCTTTAATAAATCATCCGAAAACGATTTGATCTCTGTTTTTACCACCACATTTGATACATCTACTTTCAGCGGGTTCCGGCTGCATGCCGTAGTTACCACAATCAGGATAAGAAAAAAATATACCTTCTTCATGTTGTAAAATTCCAGTTCATTTAAGAATCAAAAATATGGCGAAAAACAAACCGTATCGTAATTCTGCCTTATTAGTTCAGTTTTCTGTCAAACATTTGTACGTAGCAAATCCGATATTATTGTCTATTTAAAATTATTATTCGAGATTTGCAGTGTACAAAACTAAGCGATTTTGTCGTTTGTTCTAAAAACAACTAAAAATCAGAAAATGAAGCGCTATTTTTTTACCCTCATGTTATTGTGCGCTGCTGTGGCAGTAATGGCACAATCGCGCATCGGTCTTTCATTTACAGGAAGTCCGTCGCTAAACTGGATGAGTTCGGATAACAAACAGGTAATAAAAGGCTCGTCGTTGCTGGGCTACGACTTTGGTATTCATGCCGATTTCTTTCTTACTGAAGAAGAACGCTATTCAGTAACTACCGGAATACTGATTACCAATGCCGGAGGCGAATTGGAATATCGCACTACTGCGCCATTTCGCTTTGCTTCGGAAATGCTTGAACCAGCGACAAAAGTCAAATATTTTGTGCGTTACCTGGAAATTCCTGCGGCGATTAAAATGAAAACCAGCCAATTTCATCGCACTACTTTTTGGGGGCAGTTTGGCCTGTCGGGGATGTTGAATATAGGAACCAAAGGAAGCAGCAATGATGAGGTGCTGGATAAAACCAATATTAACGACGAGGTGAAAATGTTTAATCTTGCGCTGAATGTTGGTTTCGGGTTTGAATATGACTTAGGTGGCAAAAATGCAATTACTACCGGTCTGGTATTTAAAAATGGACTGGTTGACGTAACCAGCAATGCCGATATTTCGGATAAAACCATCATCAACAGTTTGAGCTTAAATTTGGGGATTGTTTTCTGATTATTGTTTCGCCTGATGCGAATAGTCCATTTGGTGTTGGCTGAATTTGTTTTGTTGCGGAGTTTCGTCCTTTTTTAATGGACTAAACCAAATAGGGGAGAGTTTGTAGAAAGTTATTTTGAAAATAAAGACAGATGAAAATTGCACTGGCCCAGTTGAATTACCACATTGGTAATTTTGAACAGAATACAGAAAAAATTATCCGACATATAAAACAGGCCCAAACGGAAGGTGCCGATTTAGTCGTTTTTTCCGAATTATCAGTTACTGGTTATTATCCGCACGATTTGCTCGAACGCAAAGAATTTATTAGTCGTGCTGAAAAAGCGGTTGCCGAAATAGCCCGTCATTGCGTCGGAATTGCTGCGATTGTGGGAAGTCCGGTAATTAATCAGAACAGTCGGGGGAAACAACTTTATAATGCCGCCTTATTTTTAAACGAAGGAAAAGTGCAGGCAATGCATTATAAATCGTTGCTCCCTACCTATGATATTTTCGATGAATACAGACATTTTGAACCCAATCGCGATTTTTTCCTTACTGAGTACAAGGGAAAAAAATTGGCCATTACTGTGTGCGAAGATTTGTGGGAAGAACAAGAGGTGCAAAACGAATTTGGCAAAGAAAAACTTTACCAAATTTCGCCACTAAAGGAACTGTCGAAGTTAGATCCTGATCTGGTAATTAACATTTCTGCTTCTCCGTTTTCGTATAATCAGGAAGATTCGCGCAAAAAGATATTGGTGAAAAATGCCATTCGTTATAATTTGCCGATTGTTTATGTGAACCAAATTGGAGCACAAACCGAAATTATTTTTGATGGAGGTTCCTGTTTTCTGAATGCAAAAGGAGAAACCTTGGTCGAGATGAATTATTTCGACGAAGATTTTCAGATTATCGATACTGAAAAAACTACTCAATACTTGCAAAAACCTGCCGATACAATTGAAAAAATGTATCGGGCGCTGGTGCTCGGTATTCGCGATTATTTCCGCAAGTGTGGTTTTCGCCGTGCAACACTTGGCCTTTCCGGAGGGATCGACTCTGCGCTTACTTTGGTTTTGGCTGTTGAAGCCCTTGGACGCGAAAATGTACGCGTGTTGCTCATGCCGTCGCGGTTTTCGTCTGATCACAGTGTGGCCGATGCAATTGCTCTGGCCAATAATCTGGATGTACAGTACGATATTGTTCCAATTCAGGAACCGGTTGATGCATTTCAACAATGTTTGGCTCCCTTGTTTGGCGACTTACCTCATGATATTACCGAAGAAAATATTCAGGCCCGGGCAAGAGGTGTTTTCATTATGGCTTTGTCGAATAAATTTGGGCATATTGTGCTCAATACAACAAATAAGAGTGAATGTGCGGTGGGCTACGGAACGCTTTATGGCGACATGAATGGAGGCCTGGCTGTATTGGGTGATGTGTATAAAACAGATGTATTCCGGATGTCGCGCTGGATCAATCGTGAACAGGAAATTATTCCGGAAAATACAATATTGAAGCCGCCGTCAGCCGAATTGCGTCCTGATCAGAAAGATACCGATTCACTGCCTGACTACGATATTCTCGATCAGATTTTATTTCACTACATTGAGCGGAATCAGTCTCCTGAAGAAATTATTACCCGCGGATTCGATGAGGCAACGGTTCGTAGAACAGTTCGTATGGTTAACAACAACGAATACAAACGGTTTCAGGCAGCACCTATTTTGCGTGTCAGTTCAAAAGCTTTTGGTTTTGGACGAAAAATGCCTTTGGTTGCCCGGTACGATTAATTTAGTTTGTTTTCATGCCTGTTTGGAATTTTACATTAGTCATTTGTGGTCATTTGATAGTTATTCGGTTGTCATTTCCCGGCAACTTAATGGCTATCAAATGACAATTGAATGACTTTTGTGGCATTCGGCAATATTAAGTGGATTCATTTTTTTGCAGTGAAGGATTTTTCTCTATCTTAAAAAAATGCAAACAATAGCTGTTTTAGCCTTCTGATTTACTGTTAGTGAGGCTGATTTTTTCTGTAAATATTCGTTTGTAGCCTTGTAATTATCAATAGTACAGAATGTTCTAAATACGTGTTAAAATCATTTTATTTTTCGCAAAAATACTTACCTTTGATGCTGTAAAACATGTAAATGAGAACTTATGTTGAATCACGAAATGGGGATCAAAGAAATTCTTGAAAATCCAAAATCAATTTTTAGTTTACTGAGCCCCGAAGAAAAAGAAGAGTTTCGAACTACAATCTCACTTACTAATTATCGAAAAGGTGAATTCATCTTTAAAGAAGGTGACCGTCCTAGTGGTTTATTGATTTTGGTGGACGGAAAAGTGAAATTATTCAAAGAAGGTTTTGGCGGCCGGGAGCAAATTATCCGAATGTCGAGATCACTTGGAATGATTGGCTATCGTGCTTTGCTGGCTGGCGAACATCACATCGCATCCGCCGTAACATTGGATGATTCAGTTGTGGGCTACATCAGCCCCGATTTATTCCTGAATAAATTTCTACGCAATCCCGATTTTGCAATCCGTTTGGTGAAAAAAATGGCCACCGAACTCGGATTTGCCAATTCGCGTACAGTAACACTTACTCAGAAGCATATTCGCGGGCGTTTGGCCGAATCTATTCTTCTTTTAAAAGATAAATACGGATTTGAAAACGACGGGACAACTTTAAAGGTTTATATTTCGAGAGAAGATATTGCCAACCTTTCGAACATGACCACCAGTAATGCAATCCGAACTCTTTCAACTTTTGCAGGCGAAAAAGTGATTGCTATTGACGGACGCAAAATCCGTATTCTGGACGTGCAAAAATTGGAAAAAATAAGCAAACTGGGCTAATCCTATCATTTGGTTTGTTGGTGTATTGGGATGAATAAAAAGAATTTTTTATCCCGCTCAATGTTAATTTTAACCTTTTTAAGTGTTGAAAATAGGACAATTGCGACGCTTTTTGCTAAATAAGTGTATAAACCGAACAATTAAACTACCTTTGCCGCCCATTAAATAACATACATGACATTTGAAAATTTAGGAATCATTGATCCCATATTGAAAGCGCTCCGCGCAGAAGGTTACACTCGTCCAACCCCTATTCAGGAACAATCCATACCAATTTTACTTAACCGAAAAGATTTACTTGGTTGTGCTCAAACAGGCACCGGAAAAACAGCAGCATTTGCTATCCCTCTTATTCAGCACTTACATCAATCGGCCAGCACAGGCAAAGGAAGACGTGAGATTAAAGCATTAGTTGTTACACCCACGCGCGAACTTGCTCTGCAAATTGGTGAGAGCTTTTCGACCTACGGAAAATTTACTGATATTCGGAACATCGTCATTTTTGGAGGTGTAAAACAAAGTTCGCAAACGCTTGCATTGCAAAGAGGAACCGATGTTTTGGTTGCTACTCCTGGTCGTTTACTCGACCTCATTAATCAAAAATATATCACTTTACGACATATTGAATACTTCGTTTTAGATGAAGCCGATCACATGCTCGACATGGGATTTATTCACGACATTCGGAAAATAATTGAATTGCTTCCCAAACAGCGACAGTCGTTGTTTTTCTCGGCAACGATGCCCGCTACAATTGTAGAACTTTCGCAGAAAATATTGGGCACTCCTCAGAAAGTGACCATTCAGCCAGAGCAAACAACTGCCGAACGCGTCGATCAGTTGCTTTACTACGTCGATAAAAAGGATAAACCACAATTGTTGAATCATTTGCTTCAGACCAAGACAGCTAATTCGGTGTTGGTTTTTGCACGAACAAAGCATGGTGCTGATAAAATTGCCCGGTCGCTGGCAAAATCAGGAATTGGAGCCGACGCCATTCATGGAAACAAATCGCAAAATGCGCGTCAGCGTGCACTGGATCATTTCAAACAAGGAAAATTACGTGTGCTGGTTGCAACCGACATTGCTGCCCGGGGGATTGATGTGGAAGAGCTGGAATTAGTGATTAATTACGATTTGCCGAATATTCCGGAAACGTATGTACACCGCATCGGCAGAACCGGACGAGCCAACGCCAGCGGACAAGCACTTTCGTTTTGCGATAGCGAGGAAAGAGCTTATTTGTATGGTATCCAGAAACTGATCGGACAAAAAATTCCACTTGTTGAAGACCATTTGTTTCCACCGGAAGCAGATACAGATAGTGCTTCAGGAACAAGCAAGTTGCCGGAAAGCAAAAGCCCGGAACAGAAGAGAAATAATCCCCGTCCTTTTAAGCAGAGCAACTCAGGTCCCCGATCAGGCTGGAATCGGAACAAGCAACGGAGCGATAAAAAAAGACTTCAATAAGAGCTTGTTGGAAAGGCTGAAAATTTCATTTCAATAAAAATAATTATTACCTTGCAGCATTGCCAATTGTCTAGGTAGTATGTTGTTCGTATTAATTTGAAGAACAGCTTGGAAGACTCTCTTAACTGAAATTTCCTGAAAGAAATTTCTTCTATTTAGGCACTGAGTGCCATTGTTTACACACATAAAAACGATAAATATTAACTCATGGGAAGATCACAAGAATCATTCAACAAGAAAGAAGTTCGCAACAAAAAAGAGAAAAAAAGAAAAGAAAAAGAACAAAAACGACTCGCTCGCCGGGATGGCGAAAAAGGTAGCTTGGATGATATGATAGCCTATGTTGATGAAAATGGTGTAATTTCTGATACTCCACCGGATCCAGGAAAGAAAAAAGAGATTGATCTGGAAGAAATTTCAATTAAAGTTGAAAAACGTGAAGATGTTGAACTTGACCCAATTCGCAAAGGGGTGGTTTCTTTTTACAATCAATCAAAAGGCTTTGGTTTTATCCGTGATCTGGAAACGCAAGAGAGTGTTTTTGTGCATGTGAATAATTTGCTTGACGAAATTAAAGAGAATAATATTGTTCAGTTCGAAATTGTGCAAGGTCCCAAAGGCCCGTCTGCAGTCGAAGTGCGACTTTCCAAATAATTAAGTCCCGAAATAGCCTGCATGCGAGAGTTTCTCTGCATGCAAGCCGATGTGGGACTTTAAGTTTATATTTTCTTATACACTTTTACGTAATCAACTTTGAACGTGTCTGGAGCACAGGCATTTTTTAAGCCTTCCAGGGTTGGTGGAATTTCCATGCTCAGAATCATATATTCGTCGATGTGTGAAAGACCATCGGTTCGCTCATGAAATTTCAGTCCATCAATGTAAAAAATGTATTTTTCAGGAGTCCATTCCAGCGCAAAAGTGTGAAATCCTTTTTCCAGTCCGTCAATCCAGCTAACCATTTGTCCTGACGATTTTTGGTTCGGGCCGTATGCCCAGTGTAAACAGTGGGTCAGCGTATCTTTTCCCAGTCCTTTGAAAAATTCAAAAATATCCATTTCTGTACCAAATTTTGCCGGATCTTCTCCTTGCGATATAAGTGGCGATTGCATCCAAAAGGCAGCCCATGGGCCACTTCCTTTTTGTAATTCAGCGCGGCATTCAAAGTACCCGTAAGTAGTTTGGTAGGTCGCACCGGTTCCTACTGCACTGGCCATAATGCTGTCTTTTTTAATGTCGTACATGAGTAATAAGTTGCCATTTTTAACTTTTACCATCGACGGATCGTTGTAGCCGATTCTTCGCGGGCCGGTTCCCCGTACCTGCCACTTGGTTGTGTCCAGTTGTGTTCCTTCGAAATTATCTTCCCATGCCAACTGATAGCCATTCTTCTCTGGAATGAAAATGTCTTGTGATAGGGCAGAGTTTAAAGGAATTTCGGTTTTTTGTGCATGCTTGCTACCTGGCAGGCAAGCCGAAAATACAGCGGCAATGCATGCTCCCAAAAGCAATGTTTTTCGTTTCATTAATAAGGTTTTAAGTTTATGTTAGTTTGGTACAAAGCCTTTTTCAGTGTTGCATGCAATTTACAACGCTTTTCGCATACTTTTCATTTGTTCGATCATATTTTCGATTCACCAGAAGTGAAGAACTTATTTTCTTTGGAACGATTTTCCCGCCGATTTTCTGTCTGATTCTTCTATCTTTGTTGTTTCAAGAGAAAAAGTTATGAACGATAAACCCCTGATTTTAGTGACCAACGACGATGGTGTTGAGTCGAATGGAATTAAGCATCTTATTGAAGTAATGCGCTTTTTTGGTGAAGTAGTGGTCGTTGGCCCCGAACGTGCTATGTCGGGGATGTCGGCTGCTATTACGGTTGAAAATCCGTTGCGCGTAAAAATTCTCGAGAAAGAGGAGGGCTACACCAAATATCAATGCAACGGAACTCCGGTTGATTGTGTCAAACTTGCATTTAATCAGTTGCTAGACCGATATCCCGATTTTGTTGTTTCCGGAATTAATCACGGGGCTAATTCGTCAATTAGTGTCATGTATTCGGGGACGATGGGAGCTGCTTTCGAAGGTTGTTTGCACGGCGTTCCATCGATCGGTTTTTCGCTTTGCGATTATGATACCGAAGCTGATTTTTCGAAAGTGAAAATATATGTTGCCCGCATTTTTCAGCAGGTTGCTGAAAACGGATTGCCTCCGTTTGTGTGCCTGAATGTGAATTTCCCGAAGGGCGAAATTCGTGGCATTCAGGTTGGCAGACAAGCTTCTGGAAAGTGGGTTGAAGAATATGACAAACGGATTGATCCGCACAGTCGCGATTATTTCTGGCTGACCGGGCATTTCAATAATTTTGAACCGGATGTTCCCGGAACAGATTTGCACGCGCTGGAAAATCAATTTGTTTCGATTGTGCCGGTGCGCGTTGATATGAGCTGTTACGAAACGATTGAAGCAATGCAAAACTGGAGATTCTGATGCCTGCCGTTCAAAGAAATAAAATTGATCAGATAAAGTTTGGCTTTTTGCCCGGACTGTTCATGCCCATGCTGGTATTTATTATTGTTTTTCTGATAAAAGGAGAAAGCCAACCTTTATCGCAATACATCAGTGGATTGTGGATATTTGATGTGCTAATAAAACTTCTTAGTTTATGCGTTTTTCCCAATCTGCTACTTTTTCTTTTTTATATTCAGAAAAAATACGATCGGGCAGCTCGTGGCGTTTTAATGGCAACATTCATATACGCATTTGTAGTGCTCTTTTCAAAATTACTCTGATATGAAATACTATTTCATTGCTGGCGAAGCTTCTGGTGACTTGCATGCCGGTAATCTGATTGCCGAACTTGCAAAAAATGATTCGAAAGCGGTATTTCGCGGATTTGGCGGGGAACGAATGGAAAATTCGGGGATGCAGCTGGTAAAGCACTACCGCGAAATGGCTTTCATGGGCTTTATTCCTGTGTTAATGAATCTCCGCACCATTAAGAAAAATTTTCGCCTTTGCGAAAACGATTTGTTGCAATTTTGTCCGGATGTATTGATTCTTGTTGATTATCCGGGTTTTAACTTACGCATGGCGCGCTTTGCCAAACAGCATGGAATTAAAGTTTTTTACTACATATCGCCTAAAATATGGGCATGGAAAAAACGTCGCGTACACCAGATCAAAGAATTGGTGGACGAAATGTTTACCATTTTGCCTTTCGAAACTGATTTCTACCGGAAGTATAATTACGAAGTGAATTATGTGGGGAATCCGATACTCGATGCTGTGTTAGCCAAACAGGAGAATGTCGATTTGCAAAAGTTTACTCGTCGTCATGGGCTGAATGAAAAGGAAATTATTGCACTGTTGCCGGGTAGCCGAAAAGCTGAAATTTCGTATTTGTTACCAGTAATGCTTCAGGCTTCGGAGTCTTTCCCGCAGTACCAGTTTGTGGTGGCGGGAGCGCCCAATATGGATGCATCGTTTTACGAACGTTTTGTCGGGAATTACCCTGTAAAAGTGATTTGGGACGATACCTATTCGATTGTACAACACAGCCGGGCTGCTATGGTTGCTTCCGGAACGGCTACTTTGGAAGTTGCTATTTTAAATACGCCACAGGTGGTTTGTTATAAAATGGCAGGAGGTGCATTCTTCCACTTGTTGGGTTTGATTTTTATTAAACTGAAATGGGTGTCGCTGGTAAATATCATTCTGAATAAAGAAGCAGTAAAAGAATTATTGCAAGTAAATTTTACCCGCAAAAAACTGGTGAATGAGATGAATGAAATTTTGAATAATCCGCAGCATTGGCAACAGATTATGAATGATTATCAGGAATTAAGAGATCAGTTGGGCAGGCCGGGAGCATCGCGGCAGGCTGCAGCTGCAATTTATTCGAAACTGAAAAATATTTCGGCGTAAACTTATTTGCGATCCAAAATCAAACGATTTACTATGTACAGTCTATTCAAAAAAGAAATAATCGGATTTTTTGGTTCCCTGACCGGCTATCTGGTCATGTTGGTATTTTTATTGGCAAACGGACTTTTCCTCTGGGTGTTTCCCGGAAACTTTAACATTATTGAAAACGGTTATACCAGCATTAGTGGGTTGTTTGAGTTAGCTCCCTGGGTATTTCTGTTTCTTGTTCCCGCAATTACCATGCGTCTTTTTGCCGAAGAAAAACGAATGGGAACACTCGAGTTGCTGTTAACCCGACCTCTTTCGACCTGGCAGATAACCATTGCAAAATATTTGGCCGGATTAACATTGGTGTTGTTTTGCCTGCTTCCTACTTTGCTTTATTTCTGGTCGGTTTGGCAACTGGGCAATCCTGCAGGAAATATTGACACGGGTGGAACCTGGGGCGCTTTTATTGGCCTCTTTTTTCTGGCAGCTATTTATGTGGCAATTGGCTTGCTGGCTTCGGCACTTACTGAAAATCAAATTTTTGCTTTTGTGCTTGCTGTGGCCGCATCATTCATGGCTTACCTCGGGTTCGATTTTATCGGTTCGCTTCAATTTTCGTCATTCACCCAGAATTTGCTTCTTTCGCTGGGCATCAACGAGCATTATTTGTCGGTTAGCCGCGGTGTGGTTGATTCACGAGACTTGATTTACTTTTTAATCGCCATTTTTCTGATTTTGGCAATTACTTCTTTATTTCTTCGGAAAAGAAAATTGCATTATCGTGTGGCCTTGAAAAAAACAGTTTGGTTTCTGTTGCCGGTGATTGCATTAATTGGTTTGTCAGGTCAATGGTTTTTTCGTATCGACCTGACGGCTGAGAAACGTTATAGTTTGAGCGACGCATCGAAAGAAACCGCAGCCCAGCTCAACGAACCAGTATTTGTTACGCTTTATCTTGCCGGAGAAATGCATCCCGGATTTCAACAATTTCAGCAAGAAATAAAAGAAAAAATTACCGACTACAATGCTTATGCAGGCCGTCGAATCCGACTCGAAATCGTAGATCCCTACGAATCGGGGACAGCTCAGGAACGAGATAAATTATTTGGCAGTTTGGTGAAAAATGGGTTGCAGCCTGTCGACTTGCAGGTGAAAACGGACAAGGGTTTGAGTACCCGCTATATTTTTCCCGGAGCAATTTTCCGCTACCGCGATCGTGAAATTGCAATCAATCTTTTAAAAAATAACCGGGATCTTTCAGGAGAACAAAACCTGAATAATTCGGTTGAAACGCTGGAATATGAAATTACTTCGGTACTTCGACTTTTACTGAACGATGAAAAACAAACCGTTGCGTTTTTGGGCGGTCACGGAGAATTGGCTGGCCCAGAAACAGAAGATATTCGCCAAACGTTGAGCGAAAATTATGAAGTGAAACAAATACAAGCTGAAGAACTTGACAAACAGGTGAAAACCTTGATTGTGGCAAACCCAACTCAAGCTTTTCCTGAAAAAGATAAATATCTCATCGATCAGTTTTTGATGAAGGGAGGACGGGTACTTTGGTTACTCGATCCGGTTCAGGTTAGTCTCGATAGTTTGCGCCGGGGACAAAGTACGCTTGCTTTTCCTCGTTCGCTCAATCTTGACGATCAGTTGTTCCGGTACGGAGTTCGCCTCAATCCGGTTTTGGTGCAGGATGCCGAATGTATGCTCATTCCGCTGAATGTGTCTCCGCAGGGGGCTCCCGATAGCTACAAACCATTTCCGTGGTACTATTCTCCGTTGTTGAATCCTGTTTCGAATCACGTAATTGGTCGCAATATCCGGAGTTTGAAGTCGGAATTTGTTAGTTCGCTGGACACTGTCGGACATTCGAAGCAACTGAGCAAGCAAATTATTTTGAGTACTGCCGGGCATTCGCGGATATTGAATACGCCTTTACAGGTGAGTTTGTCCAGCGTTAATAATCCTCCTGCGCGCGAATTATTTAATTTGCCAGCTATCCCGACCGGTGTTTTAGTAGAAGGAGTTTTCTCTTCTGTATTTAAAAACCGAATGGTTGAGCAGATGGGGTTTGCTTCTTCTGCAACGAAAACAGAGAGCGAACCGACGAAGATGATTGTGCTTGCTGATGGTAATCTGATTGCCAATCAATATAGTATGCGAACAGGGAAGGCTGAATTTATGCCACTGGGCTACGATTTTTATTCGAAACAAACTTTTGGAAATAAAGAATTCCTGGTAAATGCAGTGAATTATCTGTGCGACGATTCGGGTTTGATGGCTTTAAAATCGCGTGTTTTTACTATACGAATGCTTGATAAAGTAAAAATCCGCGATGAAAAACTTTTTTGGCAAATGCTGAATTTAGTCATTCCGGTTGGACTGATTATTTTGTCGGGACTTATTTTTACAATTGTACGTCGCCGTCGTTTTGGTCGAAAAAAAGACTGATTGACTGTTATTTTCAACCTGCTCATTTCTTTTGAATAAAATATTTAACAGGAAATAGGTTAGAAATATCAAAGTTTGTATATTCGTGTGTAGCCAAGTAGGGGTGCAGACTTGCCTCCGGAGAGCAATTAGATTATAAAAAATTAATAAAATATACGATGAAGTTTGTTGTTTCAAGCACCGAATTACTCAGTCACCTGTCTGCAATCAGCAAGGTGATCAGTTCAAAAAATACGTTGCCGATACTCGACAACTATTTGTTTCAGTTAGAACAAAATAAGCTTACAATTACGGCGTCAGATCTTGAATCGACGCTGATTACCAGCCTTGATCTGGATAATACTGATGGAGATGGCAGAATTGCTGTTCCTGCCAAATTGTTGAATGATACGCTGAAAGAATTTCCGGAGCAACCGCTTACTTTCCAGATCAATGGAGATACTTTCGGTATTGAAATTTTCTCGGCCAACGGTAAATTCAGTATTGTTGGACAAAATGGCGAAGATTATCCTCAGCTTCCGGGTTTGAAAGAAGAGGCTGCTTCGAGTATTCAGGTTAACCATGAAGCGCTGCTTAGCGGGATCAACAAAACATTGTTTGCTACGGCTGACGATGAGTTACGTCCGGTAATGAACGGTATTTTTATTGAAATGTCGGCTGACGATATGACTTTTGTAGCCTCGGATGCACACAAGTTGGTGCGCTACAAACGCAAAGATGTAAAAGCGGAAGTTGATTCGTCATTCATTCTACCTAAAAAACCAGCCAGTTTGTTGAAAAACCTTCTGCCTAAAGAAGAATTTGATGTGAAACTTTCGTTCGACGATAAAAATGCCATATTCGAACTGACCAATTTCAAATTAATTTGTCGTTTGGTTGAAGGAAATTACCCAAGTTACAATTCGGTAATTCCGACTAAAAATCCGAATAAACTTACCATCGACCGACTTGAACTTTATAACACCGTAAAACGTGTGTCGGTATTCTCGAACCAGGCCAGTAACCTGATTAAATTAAGTATGAACGAGAGCCAGTTGGTTGTTTCTGCTCAGGATGTTGATTTTTCAATTTCGGCAGTAGAGCGGTTGAAATGCAACTACGAAGGCGAAGAAATGGAAATCGGTTTCAAATCGACTTTCATGCTCGAAATACTTTCAAATCTTTCGTCGTCAGACGTGAAAGTTGAACTTTCAGACCCGACACGTGCCGGTTTGTTGCTTCCTGCGGAAACCGATCACGAGGAAGAAGATGTGCTGATGCTGCTGATGCCGATGATGATTAACGTATAAAATCGAAATCACTAAAAAATACAGACCTAACAGTGCTGAGCTGTTAGGTTTTTTTTTAACCTTTATACCCAATATAAAACGTACGCAGATGAAGCTTAATTTACGCAACCCGCTTGTTTTTCTCGATCTTGAGACCACCGGAATCAATATTGCTTCGGATCGCATTGTGGAAATCGCATTGCTGAAAATTCATGTGGATGGGAGAGAAGAAGAATTTCTGAGACGAGTTAATCCGGAGATGCCGATCCCGGCCGAATCGACCAGAATTCACGGAATTACGGATGAGGATGTGAAAGATGCACCCTGCTTTCGGGAAATAGCCAAGACGCTAACTCATTTTATTGAAGGATGTGATTTTGCCGGTTTCAATTCGAATCGGTTCGATATTCCGTTATTGGCCGAAGAATTTTTGCGTGCAGGAGTGGATGTTGATCTGAAAAAACGCAAGTTTATTGATGTTCAGGCAATTTTTCATAAAATGGAAAAACGAACTTTGGGTGCAGCATATAAATATTATTGCGGAAAAGTGCTTGAAGATGCACACAGCGCAATGGCCGACACCAAAGCAACTTACGAGGTGTTGAAAGCTCAGCTGGATGTGTATAAAGATGAAGAATATGAAGATAATCGGGGCAAAGTGAGCAAACCTATTGTGAACGATGTTCCTGCATTGAGCGAATTTTCGTCGTACGACCGGAATGTCGATTATATGGGGCGCATTGTGATTGACGAAAATGGTGTCGAAATCTTCAACTTTGGTAAAAACAGAGGACTTCCGGTTGAACAGGTTTTGCGCGAGCAACCTGGTTATTACGGCTGGATGATGAACGGCGATTTTCCACTCTATACCAAAAAGGTTTTAACGGCAATTAAACTGCGGATGAAATAAGTTTTCAGAAATGAAAATCATTTGTATTGGACGAAATTATGTAGCGCATGCCCGCGAGTTGAACAACGATGTTCCGACTGAGCCGGTAATTTTTATGAAACCTGATTCGGCCTTATTGCGCAATAATGATTCATTTTATATTCCTGAATGGAGTAAGGACATTCATTATGAAGTGGAGTTGGTAGTGCGTATCAATAGGTTGGGAAAATCAATTGGTCGCAATTTTGCGAACCGCTATTATAGTGAAATTGGTCTTGGTATTGATTTTACTGCGCGTGATTTGCAAAATAAACTGAAGGAAAAAGGTCTTCCTTGGGAAAAAGCCAAAGCATTCGATCGTTCGGCTGCAATAAGCAATGAGTTTGTGCCGGTGGCAGAGCTTGCTGATCCGACTTCAATTAAATTTCAGTTGAAAAAGAATGGCGAAATTGTGCAGGATGGCGATTCGGTATTGATGATATTCCCGATTGATGAACTGATTGCTCAGGTTTCGAATTATTTTACACTAAAAATCGGCGATCTGATTTACACCGGTACTCCGGCTGGAGTGGGGCCAGTGCAAATCGGCGACCGACTTGAAGGTTTTCTCGAAGATCGGAAAATGTTCGATTTTCTAGTGAAATAGCAAGCTGCATTTAAGTAATGATTAAGTCTCAGTCAGTGAGCTTTTGAAAAATTGCCGGGCGCGACAGGATACGTATTTTTGTGCCTTCAAATTGTAAAGCGATGTGGGTATTTCTGGCATTGATTTCATCATTTCTTCTCGGATTTTACGATGTACTGAAAAAGTGGTCGGTAAATAAGAATGCAGTATTGCCGGTATTATTTATTTCGACAATAGCGGCTGCGGTTTTGGTTTCTCCGTTTATTATCGGATCTCGTTTGTTTCCTGAGTCTTTTCAATCGATTCACTTATTTGTGCCAGTAATCAGTTTGCGCGAACACGGGCTTATTTTTCTGAAAGCAATTCTTGTTGTTTCGAGCTGGATATTTGCTTTTCATGCATTGAAGCATTTGCCGATTACCATTGTTTCTCCGATTCGCGCCACAGGCCCAATTTGGACGCTGATTGGCGCAATTCTCATTTTTCATGAACAGTTGAATGCATTGCAATGGACCGGAGTTTTAGTGACGCTACTGTTTTTTTATTTGCTCTCTACGGCCGGTAAATTGGAGGGAATCAACTTTAAAAGTAATGTGTGGATTTTTTGTATTGTAGCAGCTACTTTGTTAGGTGCCGCCAGTGGATTGTACGATAAATTTATTATTCGGAAGATTGATAGAATTGCAGTGCAGGCATGGTTTTCGGTTTATCAGGTGGTGGTAATGTTTCCGGCGATTGCATTGTTTCGCTGGCGTTTACCAAAACAAGATCGGCCTGTTTTTGAATGGCGATGGACCATCCCCGCAATTGGTCTGGTATTGTTGTTGGCCGACTTCGCATATTTTTATGCGCTTAGCTACGAAGACTCCATGATTTCGATCGTGTCGGCATTGCGTCGGGGAGGAGTTGTTGTGGCATTTGTTACCGGAGCTCTGTTGTTTCACGAGAGCAATATCCGACGAAAAGGAATTTATTTGGCCGGGATTTTGGCCGGGATTTTATTGATTACGCTTGGCTCGTAACGAAAATAGTCATTGGTTGTCATTAATGGTCATTATATCGTCATTGGTTGTTTGTATAAATATTTTGATAGAGTCTGACTTTTTCTCAACCTCAACCTTAGCCTTAACCTGTCTTCTATTCTTGTTGCAATTTCTGTCAAATAATCAATTTCACCTTTGATATTAAGATGGATGAGGATATATTTGCCGTTCATAAAAAAATGAAGTATGCAAACTTGGTTCGAGTGTAAAGTAAAATACGTAAAAATAGACGAAGATGGTCGTGAACGCAAGGTAAGTGAAAACTATTTGGTTGATGCTGTCTCGTTTACTGACGCCGAAACCCGTATCATCCAGCAGTTGGAGACAATGGTGCGTGGCGAATTTAACGTTGAGAATATCAAGAAATCGAATATTGTAGAAATATTCCCGCACGAAGATGGCGAATGGTGGTATAAAGCCAAAATAGGGTTGGTTACCATTGACGAAAAAGCGGGAAAAGAGAAAAAAATAAATAACTATTTTTTGGTGGCTGCCGACGATTTAAAACAGGCTCTGCTTCGGCTTGAGGATGCACTTTCGTACATTCTTGTTCCTTATCAGACGGTTTCATTGGCTTTATCGACCATCAGTGATGTTTTTCCGTATTTTGAGGCAGAAAAACAGCCGGAAGTTCCTGCTTATTACAAGCCTGTAGCTTCAGTGGCGAGTGAAGCAGAAATTAAATCGTCCTTTGCACCGGAAGATGACGAGGAAGAAGAATATTCGGAGCCTGAAAATTCATTTGAAGAAGAAGAAAGTAACGAATAAGCATATAAAAATCTCTTTTCTCCGCTATTTCAGGAGAAAAGAGATTTGAAAACTCTTGACCAATTCACCTCTTTAAGCCGGGATAGGCAGTTTTTTCAGTTTAATCATCACTTTGTAAAAATCGAATAAGTCGCGGCGAGGTGGATCAAACTGGTAGTAGGCCGTTGCAACCCGGCAAATATCTTTTACCTGCGAATAAACAGCGTTCAGCTCTTCTTTTGCTTCCGATGTAAGTTCGTCTGACTCATTTACCAGATCAAAGCATCGTTTCAAATCATCCAGCTCTTCTGAATACGACATCAAACGTTCGATAATTTCCGGTTTCATTCCCTGCGAAGTAATTGTTGCTTTCAGTTCCTTGCTCATCGACTGGTGAAAAGTATCGAGTAACATGTATAAGCTGTAGTGATCGCCGTTTTTTGCATCGCTAAAGTATGCAGTGTAGCCCAGTAACTGGAAACATCCTTTCTGAAATTCCTTGTCATCGGCGAAATCAACTTTTAATAACGCACGAAATACGCCTAAGTCTTTCAGTGAAGCCATCATCGATTCATTCAGATGATTTCGTTTTTCCTGATCGTAAGGGTGTTGTTCATCAATAAAATAAGTTTCCAAAACCGTACGAATACGGTTGTTCAACATCGCGGCATATCCGGGAGTCCATTCATTCCGGATTGCAGAAAGCTCGTAGATATTCTCATTGAAGGACTGTGCAATGCGTTTGCATGCAAAAATCGTTGCAGTACCTGCGAAACATGATTTAATGGAATTCATAAGCCGGTTGTTTATTTCGAAGTTTAACTTTTGTACTGTCAAAAAAAAGTTACAACAAAAAAACGGGTGACTAAAACTTTTAATCCATTAAATATCAAATCTATGTTGTATAAGATAGAAAAACATATTTGCGTGAGTATTGTAATGCTGTAAATATGATATTTATCACATAAACAGGTTGTTAGTGTGGTGTGGAATAAAAAAGAATCGGGATACTACAAATCGAATAGTTCCATGAAGTTTATTTCGTCTGTAGTTGTTTGGGATTCTTGCAGTAATTTATCTTCACAAATCACTGTTCGTGCCGGAAACTGACGAATCAACGGATAATCGTGTGTGGCCATAATGATGGTTTTTCCTTGCCGGTTCATTTGCAGGAAAAGTTGTAGTAGTTCGGTCGAGGTTTCCGGATCGAGGTTTCCGGTGGGTTCGTCGGCCAAAATAATATCGGGTTCGTTTAGTAGTGCGCGTGCTACAACAATGCGTTGCTGTTCTCCTCCCGATAGCTGATGAGGCATTGCCTGTAACTTTGAGCGCATTCCAACCCAGGCAAGAACATCGTCGATACGGTCTTCAATAGCACGGGCTTGTTTCCATCCGGTGGCTTGCAACACAAATGCAAGATTGTCGTGAACATTGCGGTCGGTTAATAATTTGAAATCCTGAAAAACAACTCCGATTTTTCTGCGCAAAAAGGGAACATCTTTGGTTTTTATTGTTCGTAAATCGTAGCCGGCAACCATTACTTCGCCTGTCTTTACCTGTACTTCCGCATTCAGTGTTTTAATCAGACTCGATTTCCCACTTCCTACTTTCCCGATCAGATACAAAAATTCGCCTGCCCGAACATTCAGGTTTACACCTGCCAACACCAAATTTTCGTTCTGAAAAATATCTGCATTACGTAAACTGATGATGAATGGATTTGCCATGATAACCTTCCTTTTGTTGTACCACAAATCTAACTTTTTTTGAGCAACCGGATAATATTCTTTTCAAATAAACAGTTTCCAGTAAAGAAACAATCGTAAATCGTCGCCTGAAAGACCATGATTTTTCTATTTTTACATGAAAATATGAAACGACCCATGAAGACAAACAGATTGCTTACAATCATCTTCTTTTGTTGTTTTCTGCCATATTGGGCAAGTTCTCAGCAAACGGCACATTATCAATCTATTGAAAGTGAGATTGAGAATGCAAAAGAATTATTTCGCAAAAATAATTTTGCTTCGGCAGTCAATCAGTTCGATTATATTATTCAGCAATCGGATGAGAAATCGGAAATACATGCTGAAGCCTGTTTTTATAAAGCTGTTTGTGCTTTGAAAATGAACAGCAGTAACGGCGAGGAACTTATTACTGATTTTACGACACGCTTTCCTGCCAGCCCGTATCAGAATAATGCATGGTTCGAGTTGGGGAGCAATCAGTTTGAGCATAGAAAATATGCTGCTGCGCTGAAAAGTTATACCAAAGTAGAAACCGATGAGTTGACAGAAAATGATCGCAGCCGGTTTCATTACCAAAATGGCTATGCTTTTTTTTCGTTGGAAAAATACGATGAAGCGGCTGCCGAATTCTTCAAAATTAAGGATCAGAATAATCTGTATGCGGCTCCGGCTCGTTACTATTGGGCGCATATTCATTATTTGAAAGAAAATTACGAAACAGCACTGACCGAGTTTGATAAACTGAAAGACGATCCGAATTTTTCGCGGATCATTCCGTTTTATATTACGCAGATTTACTACAAACAGGGGAAATATGCCGAAGTGGTTGATTACACGGTACCGCTGATCGAAAAAGTTGAACCGACAGAACAACCCGAATTGGCTCGGATTATAGGAGACTCATTCTTTCATTTGCAGCAGTTTGAACGGGCGATTCATTATCTTGAGTTTTATTTTGAAACAGGCGATCGCAAAGGGCGTGAAGAAAATTACATGCTGGGCTACTGTTATTATCTTGGACGACAGGAGGTAAAAGCGATTCCTTTTTTCGAAAATGCATCGAAGGGGAACGATAAACTGGCTCAAAATGCATATTATCATTTGGCTGATTGCTACATTGCCGCCAACGATAAAAATAAAGCTCGTGCTGCATTCGAAGCGGCTTCAGCAATGGATTTTGATCCGACGATAAAAGAAGATGCATTGTTCAATTTTGCAAAAATCACCTACGAACTGTCATATAGTCCATTCAATGAAACAATTAAGGCTTTTGATAAATATATTTCGCTTTATCCCGATTCTGAGCGCAACGATGTTGCCTACGATTATCTGGTGAAAGTGTATATGAGTACGAGCAATTATCGCGATGCCATTACTTCAATTGATAAAATTAAGGTGAAAAGTCCATCAGTGAAAAAAGCGTATCAGCGTGTGACTTTTTACCGGGCGTTGGAAAATTTCAATAACCTTGATTACGAGGCTGCGATTGGGTTTCTGGATAAATCGCTTGAAAACGGAAGTTTTAACCGTGATCTTGAAGCCCGCGCGCATTTTTGGAAATCGGAAGCGTGGTATCGTCTTGGTTATTACAATAAAGCGATTGAAGGATATAGCCGGTTTTTGCGTACCCCCGGAGCTATTTCTCTGGCCGAGTATCAAACGGCTCATTATAATCTTGCGTATGCATTTTTCAAACTGAAAGATTATAGCAATGCTTCGGAATGGTTCCGTAAATACGTTGCCAACAATGAACTGAACCGGAGTGATAAAGTTGCTGATGCCTGTAACCGTTTGGGCGACTGTTATTACGCTGTTCGCGATTATAAACAGGCGATTCAGTATTACGAAAAGTCGCAGATGATGAATTTGTATGATGCAGATTATGCGTTGTTTCAAAAAGGATTCTGTCTCGGATTGTTGCGCGAAAACGATAAGAAAATCAGTTGTTTGCAGTCGTTGATTCAGAATTATCCGAAATCGCAGTACATGGATGATGCATTGTATGAATTGGGTCGGGTTTACGAGCGAATCAACCAACCCGATGTGGCTCAGAATTATTATACAACCCTGGTTAACGATTATTCGCAGGGAAATTATACAGCCAAAGCATTATTGCAGTTGGGCTTAATTTATTACAATAAAAATAGTTTCCGCAAATCGGTTGACTATTATAAAAAGGTAGCCGAATTGTATCCGAATAGCCAGGAAGCGCAAGCTGCGTTGATGGGCATAAAAAACAATTATGTGGAACTGAATGAGGTGGATTCGTATTTCGAATATACAGAGAAACTCGGTACAGGTGTACATATTTCCGCTTCAGAGCAAGACTCACTAACTTATCTGGCTGCTGAGAAATTGTTTATGGCCGATGATAAAAAAGCGAAAAATCAGTTTGCCGATTATCTGCGCAAATTCCCGAAAGGTCACTTTGTGTTGCATTCTACTTTTTATTTGGCTGAATGTCAATATACCGATGGCGATTTCAATGCCGCTTTGCCCAATTACGAATATGTTTTGGCACAAACCGATAATTTGTTTACCGAAACTGCACTTGCCAAGGCTTCAGAGTTAAATTACAATGCCGGAAACTATTCGCGGGCACTCGATATTTACGAACGACTGGAGCGGGTTGCCAGCACCAAATGGAATTTGCTGAAAGCTCGTGCCGGACTGATGCGCTGTTTGTATGCGATGAGCGATTTCCGAAATGCGATTGATGCCGCAAAAATGTTGCTCAGCTCAGAGAATGTTACCGAGGTGCTGAAACGCGAAGCAAATTATAAATTGGCTACTTCGTATGTCAAAACTGACAAACTTGATCAGGCATTGCCGGTACTCGAAAAACTGGCCAGCGATACCAAATCGATGGAAGGAGCTGAAGCCAAATTCCTGATTGCTGATATTTTGTTTAAAATGAATAAGCTACCTGAAGCGGAGAAAGAAATCATGGATTTTATCTCGAAAAATACGCCTCATCAGTATTGGCTGGCTCGTAGTTTTATTTTGCTGGCTGATATTTATCTGAAAAATGGAGACGAATTTCAGGCAAAACATACACTGAAAAGTATTGTTGAGAATTATCCGGTACAGGACGATGATATTTTGAAAACTGCCTCTCAACGATTATCGCAGCTCGAAGATAAAGAGCGCCAGTTGCAGCAGCAGGAAAACAAATCGATGGAAATAGATATTCATTCAGGAAAAAAGAAATAATATGCGTTTTAAAATCACACATATAATCATCTCGGCAATATTCATTCTTTCGGTTTGTAATATTGCTCAGGCACAGCAAGACAGCACAAAACTGAAACAGGAAGTGGAAGTGGTGAAAGCCTATCAGCCCAATGTGTCGGATGCTTTTAAAATTAACGATATTCCGCAGATCAAAGAAGAAAAACCAGAGCAGCCTGTTTTTGAATATTCAATTTACAGCGAACCTGTTTTTTCTACGTTTTCAGTTAAACCAGTGCAGGCAGCAACGGTGGTTGGTACCCCGAAACCTGAATTGCAAAATGGTTTGTTGAAATTGGGAATTGGTAGTTACACGACTCCTTATGGCGAATTGTTTTACAATGCTTTACCTGGCAAAAAGTCTGATTTTAGTATGCATTTTAAACACCTTTCTTCGCATGGGAAAGTGAAATTATTGAACGACGATAAAGTAAAAGCTCCGTTCAGCGAAAATCAGGCAGAGTTGTTCAGTACTCATTATTTTCGCAATTCAAGTTTGAAACTGAAAGGTTTTTTTGATCGCAATGCTTTTCGGTATTATGGTTATGCAGGATCTTTGCTTACTGATGCTGAGAAAGAGTCGCTTATTCCGATGTGGCAGGAAAAACAAGCGTTCTCGAAAGGGGGAATCAATTTTTCATTGCAAAGTAATCCTTCGGCCCGGTTGCCAATCCGCTACGATTTAGGATTCGATTTTCATTTATTCAGTGCAAAAACCGGACAAACAGAACAATTCGGCAAGTTGAAAACCACTCTGGATAAAGACTTCAATACAATGAGAGGAATACTCGATGCAGCTGTGTCGTATTATCATGCAGATAAGATTGCGAATCGTGATGTTACAAGCTCAACGCAACGGCAGCAAATTATGTTGATGGTTAATCCGGCGGTTGTTTTTGCTGGCGATAATACTTTGCTGCAATTGGGGGCAAACACTTATACTTTGATTGACGATGACAATACTGCACGAGTTACTTTGCATCCGAATGTAAAAGCCGAATGGTGGCCTGTTCCCGGAGTGCTGAGTTTATATGCCCGGGCAAATGGTTATCTCGATCAGAATATTTATTCGAAAATTGCAGCTGAAAATCCGTATGTCAGACCAGATCACGATGTGCGGGAAACTGAACATCAATATATATTGTCGGGAGGAATCAAAGGGAAATTTAGCTCGAAAACCAATTTCACCACCGAAGTTGCCTATTCGGGAATGAAAGACATGCACTTTTATTATCTCACAAGTACTGACATGAGGATTTCTGGTAGTCCGGACAGGTTGATCAATAATACATTCGATGTGCTATACGACGACATGAAGCAATTGAGGCTGACAGGCGAAATTTTTCATGCCGCATCAGAAAATCTTCAGTTTCATCTCCGTGGAAACTATTATTCATACACCATGGACCGGTTGGAAAAAGCATGGAATTTGCCTGAATTTGATCTGAGTTTGTCGGTTGTTTACAAAACCGACGGTCCGCTTACATTCTCTTTTGATTCGCATGTTACAGGCAAGCGCGAAATGATGCTTTATGACCAAACCACTTTGCTGACTTTGGTGGCTGTAAATCCGCAAACGGTATTTCAAGCCGACCCGGTTTTCGATTTGAATGCCTCGGTTGAATATCAGTTCCGCAATAACCTGAGTTTTTTTATGCAGTTGAATAATTTTGCATTTCAGAAATCGGAGAGTTGGTTGGGGTATGCAAATCAGGGATTCAATGCCCTGGCCGGAATAAGTTTTTCATTCTGAAACGCCTCTTGCTCAGTCGATTCAAATCTTTTTAAACGAATTCGTTGGGAGTATAGGTAATGCGCTGATTATTTGAAAATTAAATTAGTGCGAAATGTTGAAAACTTTAGCTTTTTCGAGCTTGAAAACGGAATCAGCTACAAGTATTTTCACTATATTTGCACGTTATGATTTTTAAGAAGTTTACAAGCAAAAAAGTATATCAGAAACGCATCAATAAACACACCCGCATCGGCGCAATGCAGGCGTCGGTATATTTTTCTGACCGATATTTATTACAGTAGAAATTTACTTGTCCGGAGAGAAATGACGCATGCGGGGCAAAGTTTAATTAAATAAACAGAAATGAGCGAATTGGAAAATACACAAAACCTGACTAACGGAAACGGTAATGGAAATTATTCAGCCGACAGTATTCAGGTATTGGAAGGACTGGAAGCAGTACGTAAACGTCCGGCCATGTATATTGGCGACGTGAATGAAAAAGGACTTCATCACCTGGTTTACGAGGTGGTTGATAACTCGATTGACGAAGCGCTGGCTGGGTACTGCGACAACATTGAAGTAATTATCAATGAAAATAATTCGATAAGTGTATCAGACAACGGGCGCGGTATTCCTACCGAGATGCACAGCAAAGAGAAAAAATCAGCATTAGAGGTGGTTTTGACGGTTTTGCATGCCGGGGGAAAATTTGACAAAGACAGTTACAAAGTTTCAGGAGGTCTCCACGGAGTGGGGGTATCGTGTGTGAATGCTTTGTCAATTGCCTTGAAGGCGGAAGTTCACCGCGATGGAAAAATCTGGCAACAAGAATACAGCAAAGGGAAACCTCTGTATGACGTGAAAATTGTCGGCGAATCGGATCGTACCGGAACAATCGTTAGTTTTTTGCCTGATGACTCCATCTTTTTGTCAACGGTTTATAAATATGAAATTCTGTCGGCTCGTTTGCGCGAATTAGCGTTTTTGAATGCAGGAATTCGCCTGACTTTGACTGACCGCAGGGTTGTTGATGAGAATGGGGAATTTAAAAAAGAAACTTTCTATTCAGAAGAAGGGTTGAAAGAATTTGTTGAATACCTGGATGGTGCCCGCGAAAAATTAATCGACGAAACCATTCACATTTCTTCTGAAAAAAATGGTGTGCCGGTAGAAATTGCCTTGCATTATAATACTTCGTTTACCGAGAATATTCATTCGTACGTAAACAATATCAATACAATTGAAGGGGGTACTCACCTCACCGGATTCCGTCGTGGGTTGACCCGTACGCTGAAAACCTACGCCGAAACTTCAGGAATGTTGTCGAAACTGAAATTCGACATCAATGGAGACGATTTTCGTGAAGGACTGACTGCTGTTATTTCAGTAAAAGTGGCTGAACCTCAGTTTGAAGGACAAACAAAAACCAAATTGGGTAACTCTGACATCAGTCTTCCTGTCGATCAGGCAGTGAGTGAAATGTTAGCCAATTATCTGGAAGAAAACCCGAAAGCGGCTCGCGAAATTGTAAACAAAGTGATTTTGGCGGCACAAGCTCGTCATGCAGCCCGTAAAGCCCGCGAATTGGTACAACGTAAAAATGTACTTTCTGGTGGCGGATTGCCTGGTAAATTGGCCGACTGTTCGGAGAAAGATGCAGCCCAATGTGAGGTGTTTCTGGTTGAGGGAGATTCGGCAGGTGGTACGGCCAAGCAAGGTCGCGATCGCCGTTTTCAAGCTATTTTGCCTCTGCGTGGTAAAATCCTGAACGTTGAAAAGGCAATGCAGCACAAAGTGTTCGAAAATGAGGAAATCAGAAATATATTTACCGCGCTGGGAGTAACAATTGGTACAGAGGAAGATTCGAAAGCGCTGAATATCGAGAAATTACGCTACCATAAGATTGTGATTATGACCGATGCCGATGTGGACGGAAGCCACATTGCTACATTAATTATGACTTTCTTCTTCCGGTACATGCGTGAGTTGATTGCTGATGGATATTTGTATATTGCCACTCCTCCTCTCTATTTGGTGAAAAAAGGTAAACGCGAAGAATATTGCTGGACAGAAATGCAACGTCAGCGTTTAGTTGAAGAATGGGGCGAAGGAAAAGAAAGCAGCTTGCATATTCAGCGATACAAAGGTTTGGGAGAGATGAATGCTGAGCAACTTTGGGAAACTACCATGGACCCGGAAAGACGTACGTTACGCCAGGTAAGTATCGAAAATGCAGCAGAAGCTGATCACGTATTTAGTATGCTGATGGGCGATGATGTTCCGCCACGCCGACAGTTTATTGAAGATCATGCGGTATATGCCAATATTGATGTATAATAAAATATAACAGAAAGTCCCGGTTTTTCCGGGATTTTCTTTTCAAAAGAATTACCTGTTTTTCAAAGAAATAATCATGAATGTTTGCGTTTTTTCATCGTCAAGTAACGGAATTGCTATTTGTTATCAGCAAGCCGCAAAACAACTTGCAGCATTACTCGCTGCGAATCAAATGACGGTTATTAACGGCGGGGCAAATGTCGGGCTAATGGAAATAGTTTCGCAAACCGCAACGGAATTAGGAACGACAACTATTGGCATTATTCCTGAAAAAATGCAGCAAAATAATCTGGTTTCGCAACAGATAAAGGAGGTAATTATTACGAAAGACATGCAGGAACGCAAGTCACTGATGCGCGAAATGTCTGATGCTTTTATTGCTTTGCCTGGTGGTTTCGGAACATTGGAAGAAATTCTTGAAGTGATCACTTTAAAGCAGCTCGATTACTTAAATGGCGCGATTGTGTTTGTCAATATTAATGGCTTTTTCGATGACCTGTTCCGCCAGTTTGAAAAATCGTTTACTGAGCGGTTCGCGAAAGAAAATTATCGTCGTCTCTATTTTGTTACTGATAACCCGGAAGAGGCTGTTGAATATATCAAAAGTTATAAACGGGAAGATTTGGGAACCAAATGGCACGAGGTGCCAACTAACTCTTCAGCGGAATAGTGAAATAGAATTTGGAGCCTTTCCCAAATTCAGAGCGTAAACCAATTTCTCCACCCAGTAAATTCACTAAATGTTTAGATATTGCCAGTCCCAATCCGGTACCGCCAAAGCTGGCTGGAGAAACATTGCTTGATTGGCGGAATCGTTCAAAAATAATCTCGTGTTCGGCTTCTGAAATACCTATTCCTGTATCAATAACCGAAAAAAGTATTGCGTTCTCCGTTTGTTCAACTTTTAGCTGAATTGAACCTTGTGATGTAAATTTTACTGCATTTCCCAGAAGATTCAATAAAATTTGTCGCAGGCGGTATTCGTCCGAATAAATCGATAATTGGTCGTCGAAATGATAGTTTGGTAAGAATAATACTTCTGGCGATTTTCCCTGTCGAATCAGCTGTCTTATCTCTGCTTCAATTAGTTGAAGGACGGGACGAACCTGGAATTCACGTCTCACTATTTTCAGTTGATTTGATTCAATTTTGGCTATATCCAGAATGTCATCAATTAGTTTCAAAAGTTGGTTTGAACTATTTTTTATGTGGAAAAGTATTTCTTTCTTGGTCTCTTCTTCTAGCTCTGAGTCGGTTAAAATATCTGAAAATCCAACAATTGCATTCATCGGTGTCCGTATTTCATGCGACATATTAGACAGAAATGCTGTTTTTAATTTGTCTGAATGTGCTGCTCTTTCTTGTTCCTGAAGAAGATGTTTATGGATTTCCTCATGTGCGTCAATCATCGAGTTAACAACCATTGCTGTATTTTTAAATTCTTCAAAATAAAAATCGCGGGCATTTATTTTTCGGTAATTTTCGGAGGCATGCTTAATCGAGAAGAAGAATTTTTTGATGTCAGACTGGTAATGTTTTTCGAAATAGTAGATGATAAATATTTCCAATAGTAAAACCAGAACGAGCGAAAGACCGATTTTTACAATCGAGTTCATTAAGTTTTCTTTCAGAACAGTTTGCTGAATTTTTAACTCTGAGTCTATTTCATCGAGGTAAAAGCCAGCTCCGACAAGCCAATTTAGTTCTTGTACGAGCGTTACGTACGAAATTTTAGGAGATAATTTCTGTTCTCCTATTTTATTCCACAGGTATGAAAAATATCCTCCGTTTTTATTGTCGAGAGCTGTTTTTAGTTGAGTAGCGAAAATCTCCGATCGCAGACTGTCTTTGTTTGATCGAAAATTGAAATTGCCCTGATACACCTCGCCATCTAAAACAATGGGTGAACCATTTGTTTGATTGATAAAAATATAGCCACTATGGCGAAATCGTACAGAACTTACTTTTTCTGCAATATCACGTTGAAAAACAGGAAGATGGTCTTCCATGTAAATTTTGCCGCCAAAATACCAGTTCCAGCGACTAAATTTTTTTAGATAAACAACTTTTTTGTGTAGGTGTTCTTTTTGTGCCGATGGAGTGTCATTTTGTCCGTAATAGATGAATCCTTGATTGTTGTTCTTCAGAAACTGAATTTCTGATTCAATTACTTTGTTGCCATGTATGTCGGTGTGATGCAGGAGGTTTGTGTTTTCATACTCGGGATGTCCCGGATAATATATTCCTCGTCCATCCATCGATCCGATAAAAATTTTGCTAAAGTGATCTTTCGATTTTAGAACGGTGATTAATTGTTTAAGTAATTTTTGCTCTTCCTGAACCGAATGATTTTTCATTTGGTTAATCATTCCTTCTGCTAGTTCGCAAGCTTGTTCTATATTGAATTTCAATTCATTAATGTAGTCTTGTTCCATGCTCTTTTTACGGAGCGAGATGTAACGCGCTTCACTTAGTACAATGTCGCGAATGTTCGATTTTTGTTCTGCTACATATCTTTCGCGTTGCAGGTCTGTTAGTCTTTTGTAATTTCGTACCTGATTGTTGACCAGCATACCTCCAACTACCAATGTGGTGAATATGGTCGAAAAAAGAACCATACGACTAAATAGTCGGGATACACTTTTCGGTTTCCACAATTTCCAAAAATCCATACCTGAAATTCCTAATAGTCGATTTTATATACTTAAGTTGGCAGCAAAGTACAATTTTGTTTGCAAAAAATGCTACTTATTTATCTACTTCTTTATGAAAAAAAGAAATTCTGTCAGTATGTGATTTATGTAATGACACAGTCTGTTGCTAATTGCTTATTTCTGCGATTCAAAAATCTGTTGTGTGTCAGTTTGTCTGAGCTTTTGCGGTTGATTTATTCGTGAGATCGCTGTTAAAATCTGTTAAACATTTTAAAGGAAATACAAATGCAACAACACTCGCGCTTTAGTGGCGTTATATTTGAAACCGCAAACGAAAAATAGTTAAACACAAAAATAAGATGACCATGAAAAACATCAAAAAAGGAGCATTTACTTTGCTTGTTGCACTGATTGGCGCTTTTGCTGCCTTATGGGTTTATTCCACTTATTTTGAAAGAACAAAGACAGTAACTATTCAACAGGATCAGCCTGTGCAATATGCCAGTTTGCCTGGCATTCCAGGTGATTTGCCTGACTTGAGTTTTGCCGCCGAAAACTCAGTTCATGCCGTTGTTCATATTATGGTAACACAAAGAGGGGAGTACTATTCCGGAAATCCGTTTTACGAATGGTTTTTTGGAGACCGGGGAGGACGGCAAAGTGAAATGCCTCAACGTCAGGGAGCTGGCTCGGGGGTAATTATTACTGCTGATGGTTATATTGTAACCAACAACCATGTTATTGAAGATGCCGATGAAATCAAAGTTATTCTTAACGATCGTAGGGAATATGATGCAAAGCTGGTTGGTACTGACCCAACTACCGATATTGCAGTAATAAAAATCGATGAAAAAGAATTACCATTTCTACGTTATGGAGATTCGGATCAGCTAAAACTTGGACAGTGGGTATTGGCAGTAGGAAACCCATTTAATCTTACTTCCACAGTTACAGCTGGCATTGTTAGTGCAAAAAGTCGTAATATTGGTATCAATCCAAATAAAATGGGTATTGAATCGTTTATACAAACTGATGCTGCTGTGAACCCGGGAAATAGCGGAGGGGCATTGGTGAATATACAGGGAGAATTGGTGGGAATTAATACCGCAATTGCTTCGCGTACAGGTTCGTATAGCGGGTATTCTTTTGCGGTTCCGGCCAATATCGTTAAGAAAGTTGTAGGCGATTTGACTGAGTTTGGAGAGGTGCAGCGGGCATTGCTTGGTGTAACAATTGGCGATGTGAATGCAGAAGTTGCTGAGAAATATAAATTAGATAAGGTTGAAGGTGTTTTTGTTGGCGAAGTTGTTGACGGAGGAGCAAAGGATGCCGGAATACAGGCCGAAGATGTGATTATCAGTATTGATGGGGTGAAAGTAAACACCACCGCACAGTTACAGGAACAGGTAAGTAAACATCGTCCTGGTGATGTTATAAAAGTTGAAGTAAAAAGAGATAATAAAAAGAAACAATTTAATGTAACCCTCCGTAACAAGCACGGAGATACGGAAATCATTAAAAAAGAAGGTCCTGGAGTTTTTGGGGCAGTCTTTGAAGAGATTTCCGAAAAAGAAAAGCAGCATTACAGAATCAGAAACGGCCTGAAAATTGTAGAGTTAAACAATGGAAAATTCAGAGATGCGGGAATTAAGAAAGGTTTTATCGTAACCGATGTGAACAAGCGCCCTGTCTATGAAGTTAAAGACATTAATTACATCATCAATAATGCTACAGGAGGCATTCTGATTGAAGGGATAAGTCCCGATGGAGAGTTGGAATATTATGTTTTTGGTATAAAATAAATACCCAACAACCCCTGCCGGTTATCTTATTGTTAGTAAATCGGACAATGTTGCTTATATGTTTGAATTATTGACTTGTAAAGTCTATATTTGCACGTTTTTTTTAAAAGGGTATAATGAGACAACTTAAGATTACAAAATCGATTACCAACCGTGAGAGCGCTTCTTTGGATAAGTATTTGCAAGAAATTGGCAAAGAAGATCTTATTACCGTTGAGGAAGAAGTAGAATTAGCTCAAAGGATCAAAAAAGGTGATCAGGCTGCGTTGGAAAAACTGACCCGCGCAAATCTTCGTTTCGTTGTTTCAGTGGCTAAACAATACCAAAATCAGGGGTTGAGTCTTCCCGACTTAATCAATGAAGGAAACCTTGGATTGATAAAAGCAGCTGAAAAATTCGACGAAACAAGAGGGTTCAAGTTTATTTCATACGCTGTTTGGTGGATCCGTCAGTCGATTTTGCAGGCTCTTGCTGAGCAGTCGCGCATTGTTCGCTTACCGCTTAACCAGGTAGGTTCGTTGAATAAAATCAACAAAGCATTTTCAAAATTCGAACAAGAGCACGAACGCAAACCATCGCCTGAGGAATTAGCTGATTCGTTAGAGCTACCTGCCGACAAAGTTGCCGATACCTTGCGTGTGTCAGGAAGACACATCTCGGTAGATGCTCCCTTTGTGGAAGGTGAAGATAACAGCCTCCTCGACGTACTGGTGAACGGCGATTCTCCTAATGCAGACCGTAGTCTGATGATGGAATCGTTGGCCCGGGAAATTGAACGAGCTCTCGCTACCCTTACAGAACGAGAAAGTGACATCATTAGGATGTTCTTTGGAATTGGTTGCCAGGAAATGACCCTGGAAGAGATCGGAGAAAGATTTGGGCTAACCCGCGAAAGGGTACGCCAGATTAAAGAAAAGGCTATACGTAGATTACGACACACATCACGTAGCAAACTATTAAAATCTTACCTCGGATAATAAAAATTTTATCCGCAGGAGAAAGGGCAGGCCGTAGGCTTGCCCTTTTTTAGTTTTATAGCAGACTTTTATTTCTTTTTCTATTTAAAAAGAAGTGGATGTGTAGTTTTTATTAAAAATTGTAAATTTTAGTGGTTAAATATTTTCATTTTAAAAAATAATATTCATATTTGTATCAAAATAAAAAACAATGACACAGTTTAATCATATTACCCTTCTCGGTCTAATTCTAGGTATTCTAATTATTAGGATATTTAATTGAGAATGGTATGTGGTAACCTAATAGAACGAATTTACAAGAGGCCATTCTCAGAAGAGGATGGCCTCTTTATTTATTAAGCTTACAAAAAAAAGTTACGTTATGAGCGACAGATTGTACATTTTTGACACTACACTGAGAGATGGAGAACAGGTTCCCGGGTGTCAATTGAATACGGTAGAGAAAATTGAAGTTGCCCGAGCGTTGGAAGAATTAGGAGTCGATGTAATTGAAGCAGGCTTTCCTATTTCCAGTCCCGGCGATTTTAAATCGGTAGTAGAAATTTCGAAAGCGGTGACCTGGCCAACGATTTGTGCCCTAACCCGCGCCGTTGAAAAAGACATTGATGTTGCCGCCGAAGCACTAAAATATGCCAAGAAAGGACGTATTCATACCGGAATCGGAACTTCACCATACCATATTTATCACAAATTAAATTCTAATCCTGATGAAATTCTTCAGCGTGCAGTGGCTGCTGTAAAGTACGCCAAGAAATATGTGGAAGATGTGGAATTTTATGCTGAAGATGCTGGTCGTTCTGAAAACGAGTATCTTGCCCGGGTGGTAGAAGCTGTTATTAAAGCGGGAGCTACAGTGGTAAATATCCCGGATACTACCGGATATACAATGCCTCACGAATTTGGCGAGAAAATAAAATATCTGATGGACAATGTGCGCGGAGTAGAAAATGCAATTATTTCAACTCACTGTCACAACGATTTAGGTATGGCAACTGCCAACACTATTGCCGGTATTATAAATGGAGCTCGTCAGGCAGAGGTTACAATCAATGGAATTGGTGAACGTGCTGGAAATACTTCGTTGGAAGAAGTGGTAATGACACTGAAAAGCCGTTATGCAGTGTTGGGAATTGATACCAACATCAAAACACAAAATATTTACAAAACCAGTCGTTTGGTTTCGAATCTGATGAACATGCCGGTGCAGCCCAATAAAGCGATTGTTGGACGTAATGCTTTTGCTCACTCATCGGGTATTCACCAGGATGGTGTACTGAAGAATCGCGAGAATTATGAAATTATCGATCCGAAAGATGTGGGTATCAGTGAGTCAAGTATTGTGTTGACTGCCCGTAGTGGACGTGCTGCATTGAAACATCGTCTGGAGGTGTTGGGTTTCAGATTGGATAAGGAAAAGCTGGACGATGTGTATAAAAAATTCCTTGAACTGGCTGATCGTAAAAAAGATATTAAAGACGATGACATTGCCGTATTGGTAGGGGATTTGAGTAAAAAAGAAAGCCGTATCAAACTCGACTTTTTGCAAGTGGTTACCGGGAAATCGCTGATTCCAATGGCTACTGTTCGTATTGATATTGCTGGCGAAAAATTTGATGCCACAGCTTCCGGAAATGGCCCGGTTGATGCAGCAATCAAAGCGGTAAAACAAATCATTCGCCGTCAGGTTACAGTGGAAGAATTCCTTATTCAGGCTATAACAAAAGGAAGCGACGATGTGGGAAAAGTTCATCTGGAACTCGATTTCGAATCAAATCGTTATCATGGTTTTGGTGCTCATACCGATATTATTACTGCATCGGTGGAAGCATTCCTGGATGCAATCAATAAAATGCCAGTGGTGAGTGCAGCCATTGCTAATTAAGTGAGAGTCTTGACGAAATAAGAAGTAAAATCAACTAAAATATTATTCCCTTGGAAGCAAAAACTATTTTCGATAAAATTTGGGATGCCCACGTGGTTAGGCAAGTTGAGGGAGGTCCCAATGTATTGTATATCGATCGTCATTTTATACATGAAGTGACCAGTCCGGTTGCCTTTTTAGGATTGAAAAATCGTGGACAAAAAGTGTTTCGTCCGGATCAGACCACTGCAACACCCGATCACAATGTGCCAACAGAAAATCAGCATCTGAGCATTCGCGATGAGTTGTCGCGCAAGCAGGTTGAAACACTGAAACGGAATTGTGAAGAGAATGGTATTGTGTATCATGGACTGGGAACCCAAGGACATGGCGTGGTTCATATTATTGGTCCTGAAATGGGATTAACACAACCAGGGATGACCATTGTTTGCGGCGATAGCCATACTTCAACGCACGGTGCTTTTGGGGCAATTGCTTTCGGTATTGGTACCAGTGAGGTTGAAATGGTATTGGCCAGTCAGTGTATCATGCAACCGAAGCCAAAGAAAATGCGCATTACGGTGAAAGGTCAACTGAAACCAGCTGTGACCGCTAAAGATATTGCATTGTATATTATTTCGAAGATTTCAACCAGTGGAGGAACCGGCCATTTTATTGAATATGCTGGTTCTGCAATTGAAAGTCTGAGCATGGAAGGCCGTATGACACTTTGTAACATGAGTATTGAGTGCGGTGCCCGTGGAGGAATGATTGCTCCGGATGAAACAACTTTTGCATACGTAAAAGTCCGTGCATTTGCGCCAAAAGGAGAAGCATGGGACAAAACGCTGGCTTACTGGAAAACACTGAAAACAGACGAAGGTGCAACCTTCGATACCGAGTTGGAATTTGATGCTGCTGACATTGAGCCGATGATTACTTTCGGAACCAATCCGGGAATGGGGATTGGTGTGAGTGAATCGATTCCGACAGGAGCTGCATTGGAAGGAACAGACAAAACCAGTTTTGAGAAATCGCTGACCTACATGGGATACCGCGGTGGCGATAAAATGGCAGGAAAACCTGTTGATTTTGTATTTGTTGGAAGTTGTACTAACGGACGTATTGAAGATTTTCGTGAATTTGCCTCGTTTGTGAAAGGACGCAAAAAAGCAGAGAATATCACTGCATGGTTGGTGCCTGGATCAAAAGTGGTTGAAGATCAAATTCGCGCAGAAGGATTGGTTGAGATTTTGGAAGCTGCCGGATTTGAACTACGTCAGCCCGGATGTTCTGCCTGTCTGGCAATGAATGACGATAAAGTGCCTGCCGGAAAATATGCTGTTTCAACATCGAACCGGAATTTCGAAGGACGTCAGGGGCCAGGAGCCCGCACATTGCTGGCGAGTCCGCTTACCGCGGCTGCCGCAGCTGTAACCGGTGTAATTACCGATCCGCGCGAGCTGATGTAAGAGTTCTGAGTTCGAAGTCCTTGAAGCCTGATCCTTGAGTCTTTTTTGATAAAAGTTTGGGGTTTTGAGTGCGCGACTTGAAAAGAAAATATTCTAACATTCTAAATTCTAATATTCTAAAAATGGCATACGATAAATTCTCAACAATAAAGTCTCCGGCCGTACCTCTTCCTATCGAAAATGTGGATACCGACCAGATAATTCCGGCTCGCTTCCTGAAAGCGGTAGAACGCAAAGGCTTTGGCGACAATTTGTTCCGCGACTGGCGGTACGACAATCAGAATAATCCGATTCCCTCTTTTGCATTGAATAATGCGATGTATTCAGGAAAAATTTTAGTGAGTGGCAAAAACTTTGGAAGTGGTTCGAGTCGCGAACATGCTGCCTGGTCGATCTATGATTATGGTTTTCGGGTGGTTGTTTCCAGTTTTTTTGCTGATATTTTCAAGGGAAATGCGCTGAACAACGGTTTGTTGCCGGTTGTTATTTCTGCAGGTTTTCTTGAACGGATTTTTACGGCAATAGAAAAAGATCCAAATACTGAATTTGAAGTAAATCTGGAAGAACAACGCTTTACCATGTTGGCGACCGGAGAATCTGAAAATTTCGAGATCAACCCATATAAAAAACATTGTTTGGCTAATGGCCTCGACGATATTGATTACCTGGTAGAAATGAAAGACGACATTGCTGCTTTTGAACAGGCACGCTAAGTAACTTCTTTCTTCCAAAAAATAATAAAAAATGATGGATGACAGGGTGCTAATCATGGATACGACCCTGCGTGACGGGGAGCAAACAACCGGCGTTTCGTTTACCGAAGCCGAAAAACTCAGCGTGGCGCGGGTACTGCTCGACGACCTGAACGTGGATCGCATTGAAATTGCATCGGCTCGTGTTTCTGACGGAGAATTTCGAGGAACCAGTCGTGTAATGGCCTGGGCACGCGAGAAAGGACACATCGAAAAGGTGGAAGTACTCGGTTTTGTTGATGGACAGGTATCGGTGGACTGGATTGTGCGTGCAGGAGGGCGGGTGTTGAACTTGTTGTGTAAAGGTTCGCTGAAACATGTGAGTGAGCAGTTGCGCAAAACTCCGGAGCAACACATTGCCGACATTCGTAAAGTGATTGCTTATGCGAAATCGCAGGGCGTTCGGGTAAATGTTTATCTCGAAGACTGGTCGAATGGGATGCGTAGTTCGCGTGAATATGTGCACCAAATGATTTCGTGGCTGAAAGATGAACAGGTTGAGCGGATTATGCTGCCCGATACGCTGGGTATTCTTGATCCGGACGAAACGTACGATTTCTGTAAGGAAATGATTGAGCACTATCCTGAAGTGAAGTTCGATTTTCATGCGCATAACGATTACGACTTGGCAATTGCCAACGTATATCATGCAGTGAAAGCAGGCATTCGCTGTATTCACACTACTGTAAACGGATTAGGAGAACGGGCAGGGAATGCGCCACTTTCGAGCGCCATTGCAACTGTTAAAGATCATTTGAAACTCAGAACCAGCATTAACGAAACAAAAATCAATAAGGTTTCGCGCTTGGTGGAGTCGTTTTCAGGAATACGTATTCCAACCAATAAACCATTGATTGGCGAATTTGTGTTTACGCAATGCAGTGGTATTCATGCCGATGGCGACAATAAAAATAATTTGTATTTCAACGATTTGTTGCCCGAGCGATTTGGCCGTATTCGCAAATATGCGCTGGGAAAAACTTCAGGAAAAGCAAATATTAAGAAGAACCTGGAAGACATAGGTATTGAACTCGACCCCGAATCGCTGAAATTGGTGACTGACCGGATTATTGAGTTGGGCGACAAAAAAGAAACCGTAACGTCAGAAGATTTGCCTTATATTGTTGCCGATGTGTTGAATAACAAGGAAGTAGAGAATAAAATTCTGATTCGGAATTATTCTATTTCTCACGCTTATGGTTTGCATCCGGTTGCATCGGTGAGCATTGAAGTTCATGGAAAAGCTTATGAAGGAACTTCGCATGGCGACGGTCAGTACGATGCATTTATGAATGCGGTACGAAGCATTTATCAGAAGTTGAAAAAGCCACTACCCAAATTGATTGATTATGCGGTGACCATCCCTCCGGGTGGGAAAACCGATGCCTTGGTTGAGACTGTAATTACCTGGGAAAACGGGCGCGAATTTAAAACTCGCGGCTTGGACTCGGACCAGACAGCATCAGCCATTAAAGCAACCATGCGCATGTTGAACCTGATTGAGCATGAAAAGGATGGTGGAATTCTAAACTTCAATACCATTTACGAAAAGATCAAGAAGAACTTGTAGTGAAAGTCAAAAGGAGAAAGTTAAAAGTCAAAAGTAGATTAACGATATTACAAAGAATATGAAGCTGAATATTGCTGTATTGCCCGGAGACGGGATCGGTCCTGAGATTATCGATCAGGCCATGAAAGCCGTGAAAGCGGTTGCTGAAAAGTTTAATCACCAATTGGAATATCAATTCGGGCTGACCGGAGCTACGGCGATCGATCAGGTGGGAGAACCTTATCCGGATGCAACACATGAGTTATGTATGCAGTCGGATGCCGTGTTGTTCGGAGCCATTGGCGACCCAAAATTTGATAATAACCCCAAAGCAAAAGTGCGTCCGGAACAGGGACTGCTTGCTATGCGTAAAAAGCTGGGTTTGTATGCCAACATTCGTCCGGTTGAAACATTCGAATCGTTGTTGCATAAATCGCCTCTGCGCCGCGAACTGGTTGAAGGAGCTGATTTTGTTGCTATCCGTGAATTGACCGGAGGTATTTATTTTGGTGAAAAAGGCCGGAAAGACGATGGCAATACTGCTTTTGATACCTGTACTTATACGCGTGCTGAAGTGGAACGCATTCTGAAACTGGGATACGATTTTTCCATGAAACGCAATAAAAAACTGACTGTTGTTGACAAAGCAAATGTGCTGGAAAGTTCACGTTTGTGGCGCGAAATAGCACAGGAAATGGCTCCAACTTACCCAGAGGTGACTACCGAATACATGTTTGTTGACAATGCAGCAATGCAAATTATTCAGTGGCCAAAAAACTTCGATGTAATGGTAACTGAAAATATGTTTGGCGATATTTTGACCGACGAAGCGAGTGTAATTACCGGTTCGCTAGGCTTGCTGCCTTCTGCTTCAATTGGTATCCATACTTCGGTGTTCGAGCCAATTCACGGTTCGTATCCGCAGGCTGCCGGAAAGGATATTGCTAACCCGATTGCTACTATTTTATCAGCTGCCATGATGTTCGAATATGCTTTCAACCTGAAAGAAGAAGGAAAATTGATTCGCGATGCAGTGGCTGCATCAATGGCTGAAGGAGTAGTAACGGTAGATATTGCAGAAGGAAAATCGTACAAAACTTCGGAGGTGGGCGACTGGATTGCTTCCTGGATTGCGAAAGCCTAAGCCGTTTTTTTCAGAATAAAATAATCCTGACAGGTTTTTTGAATACCTGCCAGGATTATCTTTTTTAAAAGAAATAATATACCGACAACAGACTGCGCAGGTTGCCGGTCCATTCGGTTGAAACAGGAAGCGCGTGATAATCGCGAGCCATTATTCCGTTTTGTTTTTTACCAAATTCGGCACGGGTATATTCCAATTCGCAGGCAAAACGTAATTTGCCAACATTA
Source organism: Prolixibacteraceae bacterium (assembly GCA_963668595.1). GTDB lineage: Bacteria > Bacteroidota > Bacteroidia > Bacteroidales > Prolixibacteraceae > GWE2-42-39. The sequence continues at coordinate 86,028 of OY764876.1, forward strand.
CGAATAACGCGTGGCGAAACACGATACAACATGTTGATGTCGGTTCCCGGTCCGTAAACGGTGTTGCTTGTGTTCGACAGAGCTTCTTTTGTTCCCAGCGATTTATTTGCTCCGGCAAAAATTCCGAATTGCCAGTCTTTTCCGTTGGTGTGAATTTCAGTCCAGGCAAGAGCATTGGTCAGCGGAGTGTAGCTTTGTTCTCCTGTTGACGGATAATTTATTTTTTTCACTGCATAACCACTGAATGTCGGGAATTCAGAAATATTTTCGGCATAAGCAGCATAGAATTTGAATGTGAGATGCTGGTTATTGGCGGTAAAAAATCCTAAAAACATTTTGCTGAAAAGCTGCTCGTTTACTTCAAAGGTTTCACCATTTACAACTGACGACAGGCGAGGTGTCAACATCTTAGCTTCCACTCCAATTCCTGCAAGAATTGAATTTCCGTTTTCATTTTTCGATTGAAAATGAATTTGCGCATGCATGTCGGGTAAAATCGAATTTTTCAGATATGAGTTGCTTACTCCGGCAGGACCGGATGAGGCATAGTCGCGCTGTTCGCTTAAGGCGACAATTGTGCTGAATTTCCCGAATGTTTGAGTCAGTCTGATTTGTGGGTGACGGGCAAACGGCTGGATTGGCGTTCCGGTGTTAAACGAAACGGTTGCCGGAGAGCAGGCCGGAACAAAAACCGGATTCCATGTTTGTCCCATAATTAGCTCTGTTTTTTCCCATTTCAGTTTAATGAATGCATGGCGCAAGCGCAGTAAGTGGATATTGTCGTTGGCTTGTCCAAAGAAATCGGTTTCAAGGGTTCCCGAAGTTTTTGCGCCTAGTGCATCGGGACCGCTTATTGCCAGCGAAACGCGACTTTGCAGCGACATGAACGAGGTGCTTCCTTTATCATTGATGTCGTTTCCGTGGGCATCGTATGCCGGGGCAGCAGGCCATAGCAAAAACTGGCCTTCGCGGGCGCTAACTGTTTGGCGACTGTCAACAAAAGCGTCGCTTTTTACATATCCTGAAACTTTTAAATTGACTTTCTTTTCATCGTTTTCGGCAAACAAAATGCCTGGAGACAGACAAATCAAGATTAGTAAGAATCTTTTTTTCATTATTTGTTATTTGGTTATTCTTGTTTTCAGGCTGCAAAAATAGAATAGCCGGCCGGCATGAGTGAAAAAAAAGTGTCAGATTACCTAAACTTCATAATTAAATAGGATAAAATGGCGATTAAAGTTCGAAAAGTTGCCTGATTTGTTCGCTGTAATTACGTCCGCTGATTAGTTTACTGTGCTGAGAATCGTCCATTTGAATGATGAAACGACTGGCGAAATGCCGGTTTACTTCTTTGATCATCGCTTTGTTTATCAGCAACGAACGGTGAATGCGGGTAAAATCTGCTTCCAGTTTTTCTTCGAGATAGCGTAGCGGATGTTCGGTTAAATGTTGTTTCCCATCGCGCATCACGATGGTCACATATTTTTCTTCGGCCTTGAAATAGCTGATGTCGGCAATGCGAACAAAAAGCATGCGATCGCCAGTGCGCACCGGAATACTTGTTAGCGGGCGGCGTTGGTTTTGTTCAGCATATTTTTCAAGCAGTTGTAAAAGCTCTTCTTTTTGCTGATTTTCCTTCAAACTGGTAAATTTTTCCACCGACTTGCGTATCCGCTCTTCTTTGATGGGTTTTACTATATAATCGATGGCCGGAGTTTCGAAAGCCTGCAAGGCGTAGTCGTCGTAAGCAGTGCAGAATACAACCACCGGAAAGTGTTCGGCTTTTTGCAGCACTTCAAAGCCAGTTAGTCCGGGCATTTGAATATCAAGAAACAGCAAATCCGGTTTTTGCAGATTGATTATTTCGAGAGCTTCCAACCCATTTTTTGCCTGACCAATCAACTCAATTTCGGGCATTTCCGAAAGCAGGATGGAGAGCCGCTCGCGTGCAGGCGGCTCATCATCAGCGATCAATGTTCTGTATCGTTTGCTCATGCTTTTTTCTTTTGTTGAAGTGGAAGTCGGATTGTTATTTTTTTCTCCGGACTGTTTTGCCAGCTAAGATAAGCCGTTTCGCCGTAAATTAGTTTCAGTTTTTCCTGAATGCTTTGCAATCCGTAGCCCGAAACTGGCTCGTCGGGAAAAGCGGGGCCATTGTCTGATACTGCAATTTCCAGTTTTTGGTCTTTTTCTGAAATTTCGAGTCGGAGTTCGCCTGTGCCTGTCACTTTCGATAGCCCGTGTTTTATCGCGTTTTCAATCAAAGGTTGAATCAGAAATTGCGGAATCGGTATTTGTTTCAATTCATCGGGGCAGTTTACGGTGTAGTTGAGGCGTTCGCCAAAACGTACTTTTTCAATCTCCAGATAGGTTTCCACCGAATGAATTTCTTCGGTCAGACTAACCGTTTCTTTTTGCTCTTTATTCAGCGAGTATTTGAAAAAGTCGGACAGAGCCAGCGCCATCTGTTCTGTTTTCCGGGCATCGGTACGTGCCAGTCCTGCAATTGAATTCAGCGAATTATACAAAAAGTGTGGATTGATTTTCGATTGCAGCGATTGCAATTCTGCTTGTTTATTTAGTTCGTTCAGCCGCGCAAGTTCGAGGTCTTTTTGCGAAATAACATTTTGTGATTTTATTTCGAGGAAAATGTATAAGGCGCGTAGCATTCCTATGAAAAATGAAAAAAATAGGATTACAAATGAAAAAATGAGTACATACGGGAAGGATGCTTTTTTCCCAATTACTCCGAAGAATAGAAGAAATAGGGATGGGATAATTGCAGTCGTAAATAGCGGGATTGTTACTTTAATAAATAAGCTACTGTTCGGTCGGATAAAAGCTTTTTCGATGATGAATATAAGACTGGTTATTGTGAACCAGACGATCAGGAAAACAAAAAGAGTTATCGATATAGATCCAATGCCAAAAATATTTGGAGAAAACCGAAGGAAAGAGATTGAACTAGTAATGAGATTGAAAATAATGAAAGTGGTAAAAACAATTGCACCTTGCTTCAAGAAGGTGAAATAGTTATTTCTGCTTTTTTTTAAGGAGTTAAGCATAAAAAATAAGAAAGCAGCAGCAAGCAAAAATCCAAGTAAACTTAAAATGACTTTGATTTCTTTATTGTATTTCTTCGTAAGAAAGATTAAGTACGATTCTTTTTTCTTTAATTGCTGGGTAAAGTTTTCAGAATAAACCGTTTTAATCAATTCCATGTCGATGGGATGATAGGTAATAGCGTTGGGCGAATGTGCATCAAATACACAGCCAGGCACAGACATGCTTGCTCCGGGCTGATTTTTCATCACCACCAGCGAACGCATTAAGTGGTAATACAATATTTTTTTTCGATCTTCTTCGGTTGTGTCGGAGGATATATTGAGTCTGACTGTCGTTTCAATAATCTCGACTCCAGTACGGCGATCCATTCCGTTAATCACTCCTTCGTTGCCGATCATATTTAATTCGAATATCAGATTTCCCGATTTTGAAACCAAATCGACATCCCATTTTTCAATTACGTTGTTTAGTTGAACGATCAAATCTTTGAAAATTGCTGAATCCTGAGGAGTTGGATTTCCTTTTAGTTGAATCAGAATGTTCGACTTATAACGAATCGGGTCGTAAATATCCCCTTTCAAAAACTTGGTTTCTATTTGATTCCAGAGAGTTTGTTCTGTATAGGTTGTTTTTGTTTCCTCTTGGCTGAAAGCAGTAAAGGCGACGATAGTAAAAATGAGTAGAAAAATGATTCGTTTCATAATTGTCCGATTTTTAGTTTTTCAGCAAAGGAACTTTTTGCGGCATCAAGTTAAAAGAGTTTTCTGACAAGCTGCACAACGGGACGGACAAACTGCACTAAAAACAGCAATGGCCCTCCCGGAAATCCGGAAGAGCCATTGCATATTGTAGTAGTTGATATTATTGTCTAGATGATTGATTTCATCGCTTCCATTGCTGAGCGTAATTCTTCGCCAATGATTTCCACTTCGTGGTAACGAATGGCGGCGTTTACTTCGATCAGCAATTTGTTGTCAACATGATTGTCGTAGCCTTCTCCATAAGTTTCGCCAATTACATCTACATCAATTGTTTTCATGAAATCGGCCAGTAATGGTTTGCAGGCATGGTCGAACAGGTAGCAACCGTATTCAGCCGTATCAGAAATTACCCGGTTCATTTCGAACAGTTTTTTGCGGGCAATGGTGTTGGCAATCAGCGGAGTTTCGTGCAGTGATTCGTAGTAAGCTGATTCTGCTTTGATGCCAGCCTCTGTCATGGTTTCAAATGCCAGTTCAACACCTGATTTCACGAAAGCAACCATCAGCACGGCATTGTCGAAATATTCCTGCTCGCTGATTTCTACATCGCCGGCCGGAGTTTTTTCAAAAGCTGTTTCAGCTGTGGCAGCACGCCATGTAAGCAGATTTTTGTCATCATTGGCCCAGTCTTCCATCATGGTTTTTGAGAACTCGCCCGACATGATGTCGTCCATGTGTTTTTGGAATAACGGACGCATAATTTGCTTCAACTCTTCGGATAATTCAAAAGCTTTGATTTTTGCAGGGTTCGACAAACGATCCATCATGTTGGTAATACCTCCGTGTTTCAATGCTTCGGTAATTACTTCCCATCCATACTGAACCAATTTTGAAGCATATCCGGGTTCAATTCCTTTTTCAATCATTTTGTCGAACGAAAGAATAGATCCGGTTTGCAGCAGGCCACACAGAATGGTTTGTTCGCCCATCAAGTCTGATTTTACTTCGGCAACAAACGACGAGCGCAATACACCTGCTTTGTGTCCGCCGGTAGCAACTGCGTATGCTTTGGCAATTTCGAACCCATCGCCATTGGGGTCATTTTCAGGGTGAACCGCAATCAGGGTGGGTACACCGAAGCCGCGTTTGTATTCTTCGCGTACTTCTGAACCTGGTGATTTCGGAGCAACCATCACAACAGTGAGGTCTTTGCGAATTTGCATTCCTTCTTCCACAATATTGAAACCGTGTGAGTAGGAGAGTGTTGCGCCTTGTTTCATCAGAGGCATCACCGCATTAATTACGCTGGTATGTTGTTTGTCTGGAGTCAGGTTGATCACCATGTCCGCTGTTGGGATCATTTCTTCGTAGGTGCCAACTTTAAACCCATTTTCCGTAGCATTTTTGTACGACTGGCGTTGTGCTTTAATTGCTTCTGCACGTAGTGCATAAGAAATATCCAGCCCCGAATCGCGCATGTTCAAGCCTTGGTTTAATCCCTGGGCTCCGCAACCAACGATTACTATTTTTTTGCCTTCCAGTTTTTTTACTCCGTCGGCAAATTCCGATTCTTCAAGGAATTCGCAAGTTCCCAACTGCTCTAATTGCAGACGCAGCGGGAGTGTGTTGAAATAATTAGCCATAGTATCTTTTTTATTTTAATTATTCGTAGTCGGTGTCTGGAAAACCAAACAATTAATGCAAAACTACAAATAAAAGCTGCCTTTAACTTTTAAAATATTACAAAAAGTTGATTTTTTATTATTATTTAATCCACTTGGTCCAGTAATGCATCGCGTTCTTTCAGGAATTCAGAAAGTCGTTCGATCGGGTCACGGGTGATGGCAATACGTCCCGAACGAATGAATTGCTGAACATTGTATTGGTTCAGTTCATCGAACAATGCCTGAGTTTCTTCTTTGTGTCCGGTTTTTTCAATCACCACATAGTCGCGGGTAATCTCCAGAATGCGTGCTCCGGCATTGCGTACCATTTTTTCAATCTGATCACTTTCGTAAAGTGCTTCGGTAGGTACTTTGTACAGGGCTATTTCCTGATAAATCATCTCCTCGTTTGTATGACAAAACGCCTTCATCACATCCACAATTTTTTCCAACTGACCAACTACTTTTTGAACCCGGTCAGCAGTTTCTTTTACTACGATGGTAAATTTATATACCCCGGAAATGGCTGACTCCGAAACCGTCAGGCTTTCAATATTAATTTTCCGGCGTGTAAATATCAAGGTGATGCGGCTCAGTAAGCCGATATGATTTTCGGAATATACGGTAATTATAAATTCTTGCTTCATGTCGTTTTAATTTGATTTTATTCACAATCAGGGTTCAAGAAGAATATCCGAAACAGATGCTCCCGACGGAATCATTGGGAATACATTGTCTTCTTTCTCAATGGTTACTTCCAGTACGTATGGTCCTTTGTGATCGATCATGCGTTGAATGGCTACATCCAAATCTTCTCGCTTATCTACTTTGGCCGATTGAATGCCGTATCCCTGGGCAATCATCACAAAGTTCGGATTGTGCATTTTTGTGAACGAGTAGCGTTTTTCGAAGAATAGTTGTTGCCATTGGCGAACCATTCCAAGAAAATTATTATTCAGTACAATTACTTTTACATCCAGTCCGTATTGCTCAATTGTACCTAGCTCCTGAATAGTCATTTGGAATCCACCGTCGCCCACCATCGCAAAAACAGTACGATCGGGTTGTCCCATTTTTGCTCCGATTGCAGCTGGAAGCCCGAATCCCATTGTTCCCAATCCTCCGGAAGTAACGCAGCTTTTCGATTGTGTAAATTTGAAATAGCGAGCCGAGATCATTTGTTGCTGGCCAACATCGGTAACCAAAATCGAGCTGTTGTTGGTTTTTTCTGAAGCCATGCGAACTACTTCGCCCATGGTCAGTCCGGGTTTGCTCGGGAACAGGTCTTTGCTGATTACTTTTTCGAATTCGATCACGTCGGCAGCTTTAAATTCTTTGAGCCATTCGGCGTGTGAATTTACTTTTACATTGTCGATGAGCATGCGCAGCGATTTTTTTGCATTGCCCACAACCGCTACATCGGTTTTTACAATTTTATCTACTTCAGCCGGATCAATTTCCAGATGGACGATTTTTGCATTTTTAGCGTAGGAACTCACTTTGCTGGTTACGCGATCGTCAAAACGCATGCCCACTGCAATAATCAAATCGGCCTCGTTTGTTTTAATGTTCGGAGCATAATTTCCATGCATCCCCAACATTCCTACGTTCAGCGGGTGATCGGTAGGCAGAGCTGAAAGCCCAAGCAAAGTCCATGCTGCCGGGATGCCTGTTTTTTCGATAAATTCCTTTAATTCTGCTTCGGCATTGGCAATAATAACACCCTGGCCAAAGAGTAACAGCGGTTTTTTTGCTGCGTCAATCAGGTCGGCTGCATCTTTTACCTTGAATGGATCGACAGGCGTTTCGGGCACGTATGAACGTATTTTTTTGCATTTTTTGTATTCGAAATCCAATTCCTGGAACTGGGCATCTTTGGCAATGTCGAGTAAAACTGGTCCCGGGCGGCCGGTAGTGGCAATATAAAATGCTTTGGCAATTGCATCGGGAATTTCATCCGCTGAAGTAACCTGGTAGTTCCATTTGGTTACAGGCATGGTGATTCCCACCACATCCGATTCCTGAAATGCATCGGTGCCGAGTAGCGGCGATGCTACCTGCCCGGAAATACATACCAATGGAATAGAATCCATCATTGCATCGGCTAAACCTGTAATCAGGTTGGTAGCTCCGGGGCCTGAAGTTACAAAGCAAACACCTGCTTTTCCGGTTACTTTGGCGTATCCTTCTGCTGCATGAATCGCCCCTTGTTCATGACGTGTTAGTACGTGCTGAACTTTTTGATCGTAGTCGTACAATGCGTCATAAACGGGCATAATCGCACCGCCGGGATAACCATATATGATCTCAACTCCCTCTTCCAATAAAGAAAGTATGACTGCTTCTGATCCAGTTATTCTTTTTGTTGACATATCTTGTTTAGTTTCAAATTTCAAATAATAAAATTCCAAATCTCAATAGTAAATATTCTGATTGTTATCGCTTGTAACTCGTTACTTTCAATTTATTCAATAATACGCACTGCACCGCGGTCGGCTGACGAAACCAGGCTGGCATACGCTTTTAGCGCTTTGCTTATGTTGCGGTCGCGTCCAGTTGGACGGAAAGCTTCTTTGCCTTTGGCTTCCTCTGCTACTCTTCGTTGATTCATCTCTTCATCGCTGATACGTAAATTGATGCTTCGGTTTGGTATATCAATATCGATAATATCGCCATCCTGAACCAGTGCAATTTCTCCGCCTGCAGCTGCTTCCGGCGAAACGTGTCCGATAGATAATCCTGAAGTTCCACCAGAAAAACGACCATCCGTAATCAGTGCACATTCTTTATCCAGTTTCATCGATTTCAGGTACGAGGTCGGGTACAACATTTCCTGCATGCCCGGCCCGCCTTTCGGCCCTTCGTAACGGATAATCACTACGTCACCTTTCTGAACTTTATCGCCCAGAATACCATTGCACGCTTCTTCCTGCGAGAAAAACACTTTTGCTGTACCGCTAAATTTCAGAATAGAAGCATCAACGCCGGCAGTTTTTACAATACAGCCGTTTTTGGCAATGTTTCCGAAGAGAACAGCCAAACCTCCATCTTTGTTGTAGGCATGCTCGGTTGAACGAATACAGCCTTTTTCACGGTCAGTATCCAATTCTTTGTATTCGCTTGTTTGCGACCCCATTACCAAGTTGCGAACGCCGCCGGGAGCCGATTTGTATTTGCTGAAAGCTTCTTCTGTTGCTGTTGGGCGTATAATATCGTAACGGGCAATTGCTTCGGACAGTGTCAGTCCATCCATGCGGGTTACTGAAGTATTGAGCAATCCGGCACGGTCGAGTTCCCCCATGATTCCAAGAATACCTCCGGCGCGGTTCACATCTTCCATGTGGTAGGCCGAGCTGGGAGCAACTTTGCAAATATTTGGAGTGATGCGCGATAGTTGGTCAATGTCCTGCATTGTAAAATCAACTTCGGCTTCGTGGGCAACTGCAAGTAAATGCAATACAGTATTCGACGATCCTCCCATGGCAATGTCCACTTTCATGGCATTCAGAAACGATTCGCGTGAGGCTACGCTACGCGGAAGAACTTTGTCGTTTCCATTCTGATAGTAATCGAAAGTGGCTTCAACAATACGTCTGGCTGCAGTTTCGAACAGTTGCATGCGGTTGGCGTGTGTGGCAACAATTGATCCGTTGCCGGGCAGAGCCAAACCAATTGCTTCGGCCAGACAATTCATTGAGTTGGCTGTGAACATTCCAGAGCAAGAACCACAGGTTGGACAAGCGTCTTTTTCAACTTTTGCCAGCAAATTGTCCGGGACACTGGAGTCGGCACCTAGTACCATTGCATCAATCAAGTCGTATTTTTTACCATCCACTACACCGGCCTCCATAGGACCACCCGACACAAAAATTGCGGGGATATTCAGTCGCATGGCAGCCATCAGCATTCCTGGAGTTATTTTATCGCAGTTTGAAATACACACCATTGCGTCAGCTTTGTGTGCATTGCACATGTATTCAACGCTGTCGGCAATTACATCGCGCGAAGGCAGTGAGTATAGCATGCCGTCGTGTCCCATGGCAATTCCATCGTCGATGGCAATCGTGTTGAACTCGGCAGCAAAGCAGCCCTGAGCTTCGATGAGCTTTTTCATGTGCTGCCCAATCTCGTGCAAGTGAACATGTCCGGGCACGAACTGGGTAAACGAATTAACGATGGCAATAATCGGTTTGCTAAATTGTTCCTCTTTCATTCCGTTGGCGCGCCACAAGCTACGTGCGCCGGCCATTTTGCGGCCTTGTGTTACGGTTGAACTGCGTAATGGATGTTGCATCTTCCTTCAATTTTTTGTTCTTAAAAAAAAACCTTTCCCGTTTTCGAGAAAGGCTTTTGAATATTTTTAATTCAGCATACAATCGCCTCTCTCAGTATTTACCAAGAATGACTAGAGTAATGACGATCACGATGTATGTTGAATAATTTATCATATCTTATTAAAAATAAAAAAGCCACTCTCGGCTGTGAGAATGGCTACCATTGCATACAAACATACCATCCTCACTTTGCCGGGTTAATGACAACTAGTAGAATGACGTTAATAATGATAGCCAAATTTTGCATGGTTTTTTTTATTGTTTGCGACAAATGTAGGAATTAAAATGAAAACGCAAAATAAAAATGAAAGTAAATTCGCTGTTTGTGTGAAAAATTAAAAGAAAAAATAAGTTCGACTACGAAAACGAAAGTAAAAGAGGTGCTTGGCTTACGGAGACTTTAGCGATGAATTAGTCTGATGATGCATAATAGTATATTGATGACCGATGAAAAACAAGTGTGTCAATGTTCCTGAAGATACTGATTTGTATTTTTAACTGTGGCATAGAAATAACTCAGTGCGGCTAAAAAGCTGTTGTGTACATTCTCTGCACTCACTTTTTCTCCGTTTATTTCCAGATCTTTGGTTGCACAGGCATCGCCAATTAGTGTAATATTGAATCCGAAATCTTTTGCAGCACGAACTGTTGCATCGATACACATGTGTGTCATCATCCCGCAAATAACCAAATCGGTGATATTGTTTGAGATCAGAAAATCAAGTAAATTGGTTTCTTTGAAACTGTTTGGGTAATGTTTTATTACTCGTTTTTCATTTCCTGATGGCTTTACATTGTCGTGAATTTCTGCACCAACGGTATTCGGAATAAAAAATGTGGCAGTAGGTCTTGTCGCAATATGTTGTACGTGTGCAACGAGCAAATTATTCTCTCTGAATTTATTGAGAAGCAATTTTGCGTTTTCACTTGCTTCAAGAGAACCAACTAAACTCATTGATCCATTGCTGAAATAATCGTTTTGAATGTCGATAATTACTAATGCTTTTTTCATTGTCTTTTTGTTGACCGAACTTTGATCGGGGTTGTAATAAAACTTATTTGAATAAAATATCAGGCGAAATTTAGTTGAATTAAAAGATTTTCAGTCTTTCAAAATTGTCAGACAACACTAAAACTAACGTTTTGGCAAGTTAGGATCCGAAATATTGGTAATCCATTGATCTGAAGTTCCCCATTGTTTATTGGGTTCTGCACTTGTTTCAATAACCAGCGAACCTCCTCTGGTCAGTTCTTCCTGCGTAAGCCAGTTGCGGGTTAGTGGTTGTCCATTTAACGTCGCTTTCTGAATGAAGAAGTGGTCTTTGTTATAATTTTTTACTTCGATTGAGAAGCTTTTACCATTTTCCCAGTTAAGTTGTACTTGTTGGAAAACCGGAGCTGTCAGGTAATAAACCGGAGTGCCTACATTTACTGGCGACAGGCCAATACTACGCATCACAAACCACGACGACATGGTTCCTGCATCGTCATCCATAGTACGGAGGTAAGCCTGTGGCTGGTTCTGGTAAATACGGCCAATATACGGATCAATGCCTTTGCTGTTGTCGTTGAAATAGCATTGTACAACCGAATCGAGCAGCAAATGGCGGTACAATTCCTGCGATTTCCAGGGCTGCGATGTTGCATTGTACATGCCCGGAGCCTGTAAGTCGGGCTGGTTGGCATGATTGTAATAATAGTCGCCAAAGAAGCGATCGAGTTGCTGGACAAATGCGCTTTCGCCACCTGCCAGCTTTTTCAGTCCGGCCACATCAAATGGCACAAACCAGCGATATTGCCAAATTGTTCCCTGATACAAACCACGGGCCTGCATCCGATCCACATCATTCCGGGTAATATCGGCAAAATCTTTATTCCAAACCGACTGGTATTCCATCGCTTTGGCATAATATTTCTGAGCCAGCTCCGGCTCTCCGTTTATCTTCAGAATTTCCGACAAAGCCCAGAGATCGTAAGTTGCTTCCAGTGCTTTATCCGGCGAACCGGCATCCAGATGATCGGCTTCATCAATCAGTTTATCCTGAATTTCTTTCAGCGGAATGTCGTATCCTTTGCGCCATGCATCCAGTAAAACGACCATCGCATGTTCGGTACGCACTGTTGGCGAAGGCTCAGTCATGGTAGCCCAGCTTTTCTTTCCGTAGGGATACATATTGGCAATCGACCATGCAATATCCGAATATTTCTCAGGGTAAAACAACGACAACATTGGCAACTGTTCGCGATAGTTGTCCCAAATAGCCCAGCCATTGTACACGGTACGTTCGGTATGTTGATTCGAGCCATCAATGGCGCGGTAGTTGCCGTCTTTCTCCGATACCACATACGGAGATTGCAATCCCCGGTACAAAAGCGAATAAAACAAATCTTCGCGGTCCTTTTCTCCTTTTACCGATACCCGGTCCAGTAGTTTTTCCCACTCACCAGAAGTAGCCGTAAAAGTTTGGTTAAAATCATCGGGAACAATACGCGCGCGGGCATAATCGGTGCTTACCGACGAAAAACCAATCCGTACTTCCATCGTGCGGTCATTCGTTCCGGCAACCATCAGTTCGTGCTTCCCAATTTCGGAGATCTGAGCTGATCCGGGAAAAGTAATCCAATAATAAATACGGTAAATGCCGTTACTGCAAGTGGTTTGTGTGTCAATCCAGCCACTCAGGTTGTTTCCGTCAAGCTGATGCTCTTCGGCCACAAATCGTTTGGGCGAGGTAAACGACAAATCGACATATAAACCATGCATACCCGCCGGAAACTGATACTTATGAATTCCATAGTTTGCACCAACAGTCATTTGTGCCTGAATGCCATTTTTAAACGAAGCAGAATAAAAGCCAGGCTCAGCACTCTGAGTTTGTTTGAATAAAGACGTTTCAATATCTTTATTCAGGATCGGTTTAATAAGAATATTTCCACCAGCACCAGTACAGCCAACCCCCTCAAGGTGTGTATGGACAAACCCATTGTAGCGCTCGGCGTAATACTCGTAGCCGGTGTGGTTGTGCGGCGTAGTAACTGGACCAATACTCAGCATGCTGAACGGAAATGCGGCAGAAGGCGACATTTGTCCGTGATCGCCCGAGCTTCCGAGAAAAACATTTACCCGGCTGGTTGTTTTGGCAACATCTGCTTTTCTGTTTTCTTTGGCCTGAATTGTTCCACAGGACAGTCCAAGCAACAATGCAGCAAATGCCGATTGTTTTAAATAAGAATGTACATTCATTTTAATGCGGATTTTTGAAATACTAGTTGTGATGCCACGAAAATAGGCAGAAAACAAGTAAAGTCAATCAGAAAAGAAGATTCCGATAAGCCGGTGATAGATATTTAACGTAGCAGAAAGAACCGTTTTACTTACTTGCCCGGAGATTTTCTTTCACTCTGAATTGAACAATTTCAATAATTAAATCGATAGGCAGAGTCTCGGTTAAAGGAAATTGAACAGAGCCTTTTCCCTGTTTGAATGAGGCAAGTTTTTCTTTAAACTTTTCATGGCCGGTAGGAGTTGCGTAAAACCCAATATGATTGGGATAGCCGGCAAAATAAACCAAAGGCTTTTTGTTTAGTTTGTAGGCTGGCATTCCATAAGCAATGCTTTCTACAGCATTTGGAGCGCATTCCAGTATTGCTTTACGAATTGCAAGAAGTCGTTCCTGTACTTCTGTAGGGAATCCGGCAATGTAATTTTCAACAGAAGAAATGGTTTCTTTCATTTTCGATTATTGATGAAAATTTTCCTGTGAATTTATTTAAAAATTGATTGATTCAACTCAAATAATAATCTGAGAATAAACAACGAAAAGATATTTGTTATTCGAAGGCTAATAAAAAAGCCACACTGAATTTTATTTATCAGAATGGCTTTTTCTATCGAAATGTGATTTGCTTATTTATCCAGCAATTCAGCAATTTTTTCTCTTAGTTTTTCTTCGCGCAGATTGCGGGCAATAATTTTTCCGCTTTGGTCAAGAAGTAAGTTCGCCGGAATCGAATTCACTGCATACATGCCGGCTGCTTCGTTTTTCCAACCTTTCAAGTCTGAAACATGAGGCCATGTGAGCTGATCGTTTTGAATGGCTTCTACCCATTTTTCTTTGCTGTTGTCAAGTGAAACGCCAAAAACGCCAAAGCCTTTATCTTTGTAACTATTAAAAACAGCTACAACATTTGGATTTTCGCGACGGCAGGGGCCACACCATGAAGCCCAGAAATCAACCAGAGTATATTGATTTTTAGCATAAACGTCGCTCAATTTTATTGGATTTTCATCCTGATCGTTCATAGTAAAGTCAGGGGCAGTCATTCCCACGGCAACAGCTTTTAATTTCTGCACCCGCTCGGTAAGCATTATTATGGCATTATCGTTTGCTAACTTCGGATCGAATTTTTGCAAAAATCCATCCAGTTCTTCTGCTTCCATACTGTAGAAAATGCGGCTTAATAAATATGGAGAAACGGCAGATGCCGGGTGAGCTACAATATAATCTTTTTGTGTTTGATCGATTGACTCGAAATACTGATCAATCAGTGGCATTAATGAGTCAGCGGTTGCTGTTTTCCCTTCCTGCATTAAGGTTTGGTAACGTTGGTACATTTCCATACCTGTTTTTTGCAAGCTGTCTAGTTTTGCCTGAAGGACTTTGTACTCATCGTGCGTAGCCGATCCGCTGATGGCAACACTTTTTAATGAATCAGCATTTCCCGTAACGACAATTTCCGCATTTTCGAGGAAAAACATAATTTTTTTGTCGGTATTTGCCAACCCAATGTAATATACCGATGGGGCAGTTACGGCACCGTTTAGTACAGCAACTCCGTCTTGAACCATGGTGGAGTCGAGTTTTACAAAACTTCCTTCTTTGCGGGTCTCAAGATAAATTTTTTCGGGAGCACCAGCGAGCTGTACTTTTACAGTGTAAGCTTCTTTTTTTGTGCATCCTGCAAGTAAAGTCAATGCGGTCAATGTCCAGGCAATTTGCTTCATAATCAGAATTTATGGTATTATAAATAATTGGCTAAAAAAGTACGGTTTTTTTCTGAAAGAGATAATGACAGGTGATTGTTATTGTAAAAATTAAGTATGAATTTAATTTCCGGAGCTTTGTTTTTTGAATCGGGCAATCAGCGAAAAGGTGACACAAAGATGTGCCAGATAGTAAGTTGGAAGAATCAGCCAATTCAATTTTGTATAGGAGCAGAACGCGCTAAATGCGATGATGGTATCGGAAAAAAGAACCAGAAAAATACCCAAAATGTAGCTGAATTTTTCTATACGTGATGCTTGAATTCCGGTTGCAGCTCCCAGCGAGAAACACGAAATCAGTAAATAGGCCAGGGTGGCAACCAGTAGAACCGGACTGTTGATTGCTGGGAAAAATTTCAGAAAAAAAAGAAGGAGGAATCCTCCGACAAGAAGCATCGTTACCGGCAGATGGATTTTCCCATTTTTTATGGAATAGACCAGGTAACCAATATGTGCAATGAAAAACATACCGATCCCTGTAATAAAACGGTGATCGTTTCCGCTGCGATGCGACATAAACCAGTCGCCAATAATGGAGAAAAGAAAGGCAAGGATGATTAATAAAAGGTCTTTCCCCAATTTGAGTTGTTTGTAGAATAAGAGAAGTATAATTAAGATGCCACCTGCGGCAGACCCTGATTTAAAGAAAAAACCGAATCCATTGAGTGCCAGAATAGCCATTGCCGTTGGAACTATCAATAGCCAATACTGCGCGTTTCGTTTTAAAAATCCGGTTTGCATACTATTTGTTTTGTGGCTTTTTCAGTCAGAAAAAGATGAATAATTGTGGCTTATTGTGCTTCGCCCAGATTCTCAGTGATTTTGCGTACAACTTTCAGATTATTAAAGAACTCTTTGGCAACTACGCGTAAAATTGTGTAGGTCGGAATGGCAAAGATCATTCCTGAGATTCCTGCAACACTTCCAGCCACGAGGATAACTAAAAATATTTCGAGTGGATGCGACTTGACGCTGCTTGAATAAATGAGAGGCTGGAACACCACATTGTCGATGATCTGTACCAGTGCGAAAACCAAAGCCATCCAGCCGAGCAGAGGTAGTGTGTGGCTGATAAAATCAGCATGCAAATTAATTGCGATGCCGATCAGAATTCCGATTGTGGCACCAATCCATGGCCCCAAATAGGGGATAATGTTGAATAATCCGCAGAATAATCCGATCACCACAGCGTGTTCGAACCCAATGCCAACAATGCTTAGTCCGATAGTTACCAGTAGCATAACCATTAAAACTTCAAACATTAACCCGATAAAATACCGGCGCAGCAGAACATAGATTGAACGAATGATTTTCTCCACTTTTTCTTCGTAATTGGTGGGTGTTATCAGCAAAATTCCTTCTTTGAACATGTTTTCATCATTTAAAAAGAAGAAAGTGATAAACGAAACGGAAAAAAATGCAACAAGTAACTCTCCTAGCGTAGAAGCCAAAAAACTCAGAACTTCTGAAAATTTGGAGAAATCGACGTTTGCACCCAGATGTTCTTTGATTAACTCAATGAATGTTTGATTCTGCATGTCGGCTGACTGTTGTCCGCCTGTATAATTCATAATCTGGCGAATCGGCTCTTCTACTTTTTCGAGCACCGCAACAATATCGATGGTTGACAATTCCTGAAACTCGTTAAGTAGTAGCGGAATCATAAATCTGAAAAACGATATAAAAATGACCCACATGATAATGAGGGTTAGAAATGCAGCAACAGTGCGAGAAATACTAAACTTGTAAAAATGTAATTTCTGGAGTGTGCGAACCAGCGGTCGGCCCATTAACGATAGTACGGCAGAAATAAGTATATAGCTCACAATTGAACGAAAATACCAGAACAAAAATAGCGTAATAACTCCGCCGAGTATCAGAAGAAAATTTCGGGTTTTGCCTTGTACTTGAAACATTGGTATTGTACTAAATGTTCGTAAAATGAATATGCGGATTAAAGATACAGGAACTTACAATATCTGCGATGCGAAAACAGGCGATACTTACTCGAAAACTGTAAAAATATGATTTGTTGCTATCGAATAAATACACCGCAGATAAAATAACAAGAGCCGATTTTATGCTTGTTTCCTGTTTTTCTATAATCCGGAGAGAATTATTTCACTGAAAAATATTATTTTTTTATTGTTATATGATTCTAAACAGGACTAATAATGAACAAAATATCTTTCCGGTAGCAAAAAAACGGTTTGATACAGTTTTGTTTTATTAAAAATATGTTTCGAATGGAAATCAAATATTTTTATCTTTAGACAGGAAAAATGGAAGGACAATGAAATTTTTTGTCGTATGAAGAACATGAAGGTGAATGCATTGATTGTTGAAGATGATAAGGATGCACGGGATTTATTGCATTTATATCTTGATCAGCATGGCGGTTTTTCTCATGTTGAAGAAGCCGAATCGGCTGAAGAAGCTTTGTATAAATTATTGGAAATTTCGCCGGACATTGTTTTTCTGGATATTCAACTTCCGGGAAAATCAGGAATTGATTTTTTAGCTTTACTAAGCAAACAGCCCATTGTCAGTCATTTTGTTATCATTTCTTCCTCTCCAACTTTTGCTGTCGATGCAATTAATCTGGAGGTTTTTGATTATCTGCTAAAACCGGTGAACCAGAAACAATTGTATAATGTTATCGACCGGTTTCGTCTGAAGATTTTGACTAATCCGGAGAAAAAGCTGAAAGAAGTTTTAAAAGAAGTAGGTGATGGCGTTAAAATAAAATTCAATTCAAAAAGCAGTTACATAATGATTGAGCCGGGCGAAATTATTTATTGCCAGGCTGATGGAACTTATATTGAGTTTTTCCTCACTCGAGGTCGTAAGGAATTGGCCAATACCAGTTTGTCTAAAACTGAAGACTTGTTGATGAAATTCAGTTTTTATAAAATAAGTAGGTCAATATTGATAAATACTAGATGGTTGCGTTCGATAAACCGGAGCAATGATACCTGTACTTTGCTCGTTGAAGGAAAAGAGTATGTGTTACAGGGAAGTCGGGGTTTAATTAAAGAGTTATGCAAGAAGGATATATAGTTGATACACTTCCTGATCAAGAAGTTCGAATGGTGTTGATTGATGACGACCAGGAGGCTTTGCATTTGCTGGAAAACTATTTAAAAGTTTATCCTGAAGTAAATATTCTGGGAATGGCATCGGGTGGGCAGGAAGGATTATTGCTGGTTCAGGAATTACAGCCGGATATTATTTTTCTGGATATTGATATGCCTGATATTTCCGGGATTGAAATTGCCCGTTGCATCAAAGAACGGAATTACAACACTCAGATTGTTTTTACCACAGCATTCAATAAATATGCTTACGATGTAATTTCGATGGAACCGCTTGATTATCTGACGAAGCCATTTGGTCCGGAGAGATTGAAGCAGTTGCGTGATAAGTTTTTTCAGCGATTGAACAAAGAAGAGGATGAGCGTCGGATTGAAATACTTGTGCGTTCGCACAAAGTGCTTTCAAAAGTGAAATTACCTACCCGAAGTGGAGTAATTGTGGTTCATCCGGGCGAAGTTGTATTGGTGAGAGCACGCGGAAATTATTCAGAGATTTATTTGTCTGACGGAACGGTTGAAGAAATAACTGTTACCTTGGCTAAACTGGCTACTATGCTTAATAATATGGATATGTACCGGATAAGCCGATCGACAATGATTAATCTTAAATTCCTGCAGCGGGTTGATCGCCGGGCTCAAACTTGTGTGATTACGATTAACGACAAAGAACACGTGGAGAGTATTTCGCGCATGAATATTCGCTTTTTCGAAAAAATAAAATGTTTCCCAATATCATAAAGAAAAAATCCCGCAAAATGCGGGATTTTTTCTTTATTCGAATTTCTGAGGCTTATCAACTTTGGTTTTCAGTAAAGCAACGTCCAATACTTCCTGAATGGTATCAACAAAGTGGAAACTAAGTCCTTCAATGTAGATGTCTTTGATTTCTTCCAACTCTTTGCGGTTTTGCTGCGAAAGAATAATCTCTTTGATGCCTGCGCGTTTTGCTGCGAGAATTTTCTCCTTGATTCCGCCTACAGGCAGTACTTTTCCGCGTAAAGTGATTTCTCCTGTCATGGCCATGTTTTTCTTCACTTTGCGCTGAGTGATGGCCGATGCCAGGGAGGTGACCATTGTAATACCTGCTGATGGCCCATCTTTCGGAATAGCTCCTTCCGGAACGTGAATATGGAAATTGTATTTCTCGAAAAATCCATCCGGTATGTCCAAATCATGACTGTGCGATTTGATGTATTCCAGAGCCAGAACGGCAGATTCTTTCATCACGTCGCCCAGGTTTCCGGTTAAAGTTAGTCCTCCTTTGCCTTGACTGATACTGGTTTCAACAAACAGAATTTCACCTCCGGCAGCAGTCCAAGCCAAACCGGTAACTACTCCGGCAAATTCATTGCCCTGGTAGGTTTCGCTCGTATAGGGCGGAACACCCAGTAATTCGCGGATGTCGGTTTTGGTAAGTGTTGTATTGTATGCTTCGCCAAAAGCAACTTTGCGGGCAATGCGGCGAACTACTTTGGCAATTTTTTTATCCAGATCGCGTACGCCCGATTCGCGGGTGTAAAGCGAGATGATTCCTTCGATAATATCTTTTCTGAATTTTAGCTGATCAGAAGTTAACCCGTGTGCCTCCAGTTGTTTGGGAATCAGATGTCGTTTGGCTATTTCAATCTTTTCTTCTACAATGTATCCACTCACATCAATCAGTTCGAGCCGGTCGCGCAAAGGTGCAGCGATGGTATTCAGTGTGTTGGCGGTTGCAATGAACATGACTTTTGAAAGGTCATATTCCAGCTCAACGTAATTGTCATGGAACTCGAAATTTTGTTCCGGGTCGAGTACTTCGAGCAATGCCGAAGCCGGATCGCCGTGGAAGTCAGACGAAACTTTGTCTATTTCATCTAAAATGAAAACCGGATTCGACGATTTTGCTTTTTTGATGTTTTGCAGAATTCGTCCGGGCATAGCTCCGATATAGGTTTTACGGTGTCCGCGTATCTCTGCTTCGTCGCGCAAACCTCCCAAGCTCATGCGTATGTATTTGCGTCCAAGTGCCCGTGCAATCGACCGTCCAAGCGAAGTTTTTCCAACTCCGGGAGGACCATACAAGCAGAGAATCGGGGCTTTCATATCGTTTTTCAATTTCAATACGGCCAGATGTTCCAGAATGCGTTCTTTTACTTTTTCCAGTCCGTAGTGATCTTCATCCAATACTTTTTCAGCATTTTTCAGATCAAAATTGTCATCGGTATATTCGTTCCACGGAAGTTCCAGAAGCGTCTGGCAGTAAGAAAATTGTACCGAATATTCTCCTGCAGCCGGGTTCAGACGATTCAGTTTGTTTACTTCTTTTTCGAAATATGCAGCCGTTTCTTCGTTCCATTTTTTCTCTTTTGCTTTTTCTTTCAAATCAGCAATTTCCTGTTCTACGGGGTTTCCTCCCAGTTCATCCTGGATGGTTTTTATTTGCTGATTCAGCAAATATTCGCGTTGTTGCTGGTCGAGTTCCAGTTTTACTTTTTTCTGAATATCTCGCTTCAATTCGGCCATTTGTACTTCTTTTACGAGGTACGAAATAGCCTGAATACCGCGGTCGCGAATGTTCGATATTTCTAATAATTCCTGCTTTTCTTCTACCTTGATGTCGGTATTTGAACAGATGAAATTGATCAGAAATGTTGAGTTTTCGATATTTTTTACTGCAAAAGTTGCTTCCGGCGGAATGTTCGACGAAAATTGAGCAATCTTTATCGACAGGTCTTTCAGAGAACCAACAATGGCTGAAAATTCAGTATTGTCTTCGGCTGGTTTTATATCTTCTAGAACCTGAATTTTTCCCTGCATGTACGGAAATTCCTGAGTTACTTCGAGTAACTGAAATCGTTTTTTACCTTGGATGATAACCGATGTTGTTCCGTCAGGCATTTCCAGAATTTTCAGGATTTGCCCGATTGTTCCGATTCGGTGCAGGTCATTAGCTCCCGGATCATCGTTCCCTCCATCAATTTGGGCAATTGTTCCGAGCAAGCGGTTTCCCCGGTATGCTTCCTGTATTAACTGTAGCGATTTCTTTCTTCCGACAGTAATTGGCAGCACAACGCCCGGAAAAAGTACCGTGTTGCGAAGTGGCAAAATTGGCAAATTGTCAGGTGCGTCAAAGTCAGTTAAATCCGAATCATCGCCGTCTGCAATAATTGGAATGAACTCAGAATCATCATCGACCAATCCGCTGACGTATATTTTCTGAATATTTTGGTTCTTGTTTTCTCCCATTTTCTTAATTCAATGTATGACATCGTGGCTGGATGCAGCCTCTTTTTCTCAATGCATTTACTTTAGGCAATAGCTATGCCAATTAGTATCTGCGGTATATTTTGGTTTGTTCGAATACTGAAGTGATGATTTTTTTGTCGGTATCGGTCAGTATGACATTTCTGCGCGCCATCACTTTTTCTGCAGTATTGAGGACCGTGCGTACCGGATGTTCTTCAAATCCATGAGTTCCTCCGTTTGAAAACGAGGGGACAAAGTTTCGCGGATAGCCGCTGCCGTGAATGTTGCAGCCAACTCCAATCACTGTCCCGGAGTTAAACATGGTTTGGATGCCCGATTTGGAGTGATCGCCCATAATCAATCCGCAAAATTGCAGGCCTGTTTTCAAAAAACGCTGCGATGGATAATTCCAAAGCTTTACTTCCGAGTAATCGTTTTTCAGGTTTGAAGTATTGGTACTTGCCCCCAGGTTACACCATTCGCCAATGTACGAATGACCAAGAAAACCATCGTGCCCTTTATTCGAGTAGCCATGAATAATTACGGTATTCAATTCGCCTCCGACTTTCGAATGTGGTCCGATTGTTACCGGTCCGTAGATGCGTGCACCCATATTAACGGTGGCATGTTCGCATAGCGCAAAAGGACCGCGAATAGTAGTGCCTTCCATAATTTCGGTATTGCAACCAATGTAAACCGGGCCCGAGGATGCATTGATGGTGACAAAATTCAGTTTGGCTCCGGCTTCGATAAAAATATTTTCAGAAGAAATAGTTTGAACCGTTTCCGGAATTACTGCGCTTTTGCGTTTGTGGGTTAATAGTTGAAAATCGGCTTCCATTTCTTCTTTACTGAAATGAAACAGTTGCCAGGTTTTTTGAATGAGGCGCACCGGTTCTGTAATTTCTATCCATGTTTCGATGCTATCAGGCGAATTCCCATTTTCAGGAAAAAAAGCAATAATGAGTTCTCCTTGTCTGAGACCTTGTTTGGCATTGAGTGTTGCGACCTGCGCTGCTAACGTTGCATTTGCACAGCAATGTCCGTTCAGAAAGATTTGGTTTTTCTCTTCTTGCTGCGGATATTTTTCAGAAAGATAGTCTTCCGTCTTCCACGAGCTAATCGTCGTATTCAGTAATCTTTCCCATTTCTCACGGATTGTAAGTATTCCGCAACGCAGTTCGCTTACAGGCCTGGTAAATGTTAGTGGTAGTAAGTGGTTGCGCCATTGATCGTCGAAAAGAGTATATAAGCTGGCTTTCATGCTTTTCGGATTGTGAAATTTAATACGTGGCGTTTTTTGTACGTATTGAGGCAAAAAACAAAAAAAGCCCCGTACTAACGGAGCTTTTCAGGTATAGCATTATGTTTGGATTATCTTTTTCTTGCATCCATGTGTTTCTGGTATCTGTTCATGAATTTGTCAACGCGACCAGCGGTGTCAACAAGTTTCATTTTACCAGTATAAAAAGGATGAGATGAGCTTGAAATTTCCAATTTCACCAACGGATACTCCACGCCATCGATTTCGATGGTTTCTCTGGTGTTAACCGTCGATTTTGTCAGAAAAACATGCTCGTTCGACATATCTTTAAACGCAACCATGCGATAGCTATCCGGATGTATTCCTTTTTTCATTGTATTATCTCTTTATCATTTGTTAAAATCGGTTTGCAAAGATATATATACTTGTTTAATATGCAAACCCTACCTGAAAGATTTTTTATTTTTTTATTTTGAATGTTAATTTTCATGTGCGCCAATGATCGGTGCACGGTGAAAAGGCTTGTTCCGGTCGAATAAATAGCGCATGGTGTAATGTGTTTTTGCTTTTTTGCCACCTACCGATTCATACAGACTGATAATTTTTGGGTTGAAATCGCCGGCCCACGAAAGTTCTACTTCTTTGTATTGCGGTTTCTGTTTCATCAATTTGTCCTGATGCCAGAAAATGGCTGATTCAATCCCCGATTTCTGGTATTGGGGAACAACTCCCATAATCAGAATGCGGGTGCGGTTGATCTGCTTTGTTTTCTTATACCAAAGAAATTTCAGCATATTGATCGGGTTCAGTTTCCCGTTTAATTTTTTCAGAATCTGATTAATATCCGGGATCATCACGAACATTGCAATCGGTTTTTCCTCGTGATAAGCAAACCAGATCATTTCCGGGTCGAGTACATCTTTCGAATCGACCAGGAAATCGCGCAAGTCTTGTGGATCGAGTGGTTTGAAATGCTCGTGAAAGCGCCATGCATCGTCGTACACCGAGCAGAAATCGGCAATAAATTTTTCGGTTTGGTCGTAACTGAAATGTCTGAACTGGTATCCCGGTTTTTGTGCCACCCAGCCTGCAATTTTCCAGAAACGTTCCGGGAACGGAACCGTATAGTCGAGGTGATAACTGTATTGCTCGAAATACACCTCAAAACCATATTTCCGGAAAAGGTCGAGATAATAAGGTGGATTGTAGGGCATTCCGTATCCCTGAGGTATGAAACCATCCACCAGCAAACCCCAGTTCATGTAATTTTCGCCAAAATTTACCGGACCATCCATGGCTTCCATGCCTTGCGCTGCCATCCAGTTTTTAGCTGTATCGAAAAGCATTTTTGCCGCCTCAAAATCGTTCATGCATTCAAAATAACCGCATCCACCAGTTGGTTGCTCGTACGTTTTCGATTTTCCATGCTGAATGAACGCAGCAATACGCCCAATAGGTTTATTGCTGTGGTCGGTCAATACCCAGCGTTCAGCCACTCCATCTTTAAATGAAGGGTTTTTCTCCGGGCTGAAAGTATTTTCAATCATTACCTCAAGCGGTGGTGCCCAGTTTTTGTCGTTCCGGTAAATGAGATGAGGAACTTTGTGAAAAAGTTTACGACTTTGGTTATCTGTTACTTTTATGATTTGCATGACAGGTTATTTTGATGTCCAATTTACAATAATTTTTAGATTCTGACTCCGTTAATCCAGAATGATGGGAAGTCGTTCAAACGGACGATTCTGATCGAACAGGTAGCGCATGGTTTCGTGGGTTTTGGCATATTTACTACCTACCGACTTAAATAGCGAAATCATTTTTGGGTTGAAATCGCCCACCCAACTCAATTCCATTTCGTTGTATTGTGTTTTTTTCAGAAGCACTTGCCTGATTTGCCAAAAGATACCCGATTCGATGCCGCTTCGCTGGAATGCCGGCACTACGCCCATCACCAATACCCGGCAGCGGTTGATCACTTTTTTTCTTTTCAGCAAAAGTAACCGGATGATATTAAATAGGTTGATTTTCCCATTTTTCAAGTGACAAAGCAATTGATTAATGTCGGGAATCATCATAAAAAAGGCAATAGGTTTTTCCTTGTGATATACGTACCAGATGAAGTCCTCTTCCAGAACCATTTTTGCATCGCGAATAAGAGCTTTCAGTTCGTCGCGTTCAATTTGTTTGTAATTGCCATGTTTGTTCCACGCTTGCTGGTGAATGGCAATGAAATCGTCGATGCAGCGATCTTGTTCCTTGAACGAAAACGTTTTAAAATGAAAATCTTTTTTTTGAGCGACCCATGCTGCAATTTTCCAGAAACGCTCCGGAAGATCGGGGCTGGTAATGTCTAAATGATAAGTGAATTGCTGATAATAGGTTTTGAACCCATAGTTTTCGAACAGTTTTCGGTAGTACGGCGGATGGTATTGCATGCCAAATCCCTGTTGTTGGTAGCCATCAACAAGTAATCCCCAATTGAAAAAATTCTCGCCAAAATTAATTGGCCCGTCCATCGCGGTAATATTTTTTGTTTGAAGCCAGTTGCGGGCAGCGTTGAAAAGCTGGTTGGCTGCCTGTTGATTATCTGTGCATTCAAAATATCCGACACCTCCAGACTTGTCAGCACCTTCTTCCCATTTGCTGGGATCGTAAAATGCAGCAATTCTCCCGATAGCTTTTCCTTCATTTTTTACAATCCAACGTCGTGCATCCCCGTGAATGAAGCCGGCATTTTTTTCTGGATTGAAGACATCTTCAACCATCATTTGCAGCGAAAGAACCCAGTTGGGATCATTCTTGTAAATAGCAAATGGAACTTGATGAAATTCTGCAATGGTTTTTTTGTCTTGAACCTGAATAATTTCCATAGAAAATATTGGTTTGCTTGGTTGATTTTTTCGATAGCCGAAAATACAATTTGCCTGTGGAAAATAAAAACCACTTTGGGAGGATACAAAAAAGACCCCGGTTTTTTATAAGCTCCGGAGTCTTTTTTATATTATCAGTTGAAAATAATTATTGTCTGCTTGATGCTAATTTCGACAGAAGTCGTAATAATTCGAGATACAGCCAGATTAATGTTACCATTAATCCAAATGCGCCATACCATTCCATAAACTTAGGCGCTCCGGCACGGGCTCCCTGTTCAATCATATCAAAATCGAGAATCAGATTGAGTGCAGCAACTGCCACTACTACCAGACTGAAGCCAATACTGAATGTGCCGCTTCCGTGCAGAAATGACAGGTTGGCACCAAACAATCCGGCGATCATACTTCCTAGATAAACCAACGCGATACCACCGGTTGCTGCAAAAATTACCATTTTGAATTTTCCTGTAGCGCGAATTGTTCCCGAACGGTACAAAAAGAGCATGGTGAGGAAAACGCCAAAAGTAAGCGCAACAGCGCGCATTACCAATCCCGGATATTTTGCTTCGAAAAAAGCTGAAATTCCACCGAGAAAAACGCCTTCGAAAACAGCGTAAATGGGGGCCGAAATTGCGGCAGACTGTGGGCGGAAGGTGGTGATCAAAGCGGTGATCAGGCCTCCGATAGCACCAACAATCATCCAAATACTTACTGCTGAAGTAGCGGCCTGTGGAAGTTCTGGATTATATACAGCAAAAAATTTGCTCCAGGTGAATAATGCCGCAAATACAACAATGACCAGCATCAATACTGTTTTATTCATCGTTCCGCCGATGGTCATTGTTTCCTGATTTGCTCCGGCATACGATTGTTTGAAAACATTTCCGAATACGGGATTCGAAGATTTTGTGAGATTCATATTCAATTCAATTTAATTACGAATACAAATGAATAAAAAATATGCCAAATACAACAAGGGCATTTGTACTGACTGAATAGCAGTGATGGCAGTTTGAGACAGGATGTGTTTTTGTCAGAAATGTCAGGTTTTAATCGAAAAAAACTTCGCTTCGTTCTTCCCGGTGGTATTCAAACATCATTTTTATTTGTCCCGACAGGTTGCGTGGTTTCGACAAGTCGGGCAACATATCTTCTGAAAACCATGCTACTTCATCGGTTTCGCTTCCGGCGCTGATTTGTTCTGAAATGGGTTTGCAAAGGATGAATATTTTATACACATACTCGAACTGCGGAGGCATGTTTTGTGCCGCTTTGTCGAGAATTGCCAAAATGCGTAGTGCTTTTACCTGAATGCCTGCTTCTTCGTAACACTCTTTTTCGGCAACCTGGCGGGCAGTGTAGCCAATATCGGCCCAACCCCCGGGCAAAGCCCATTTCCCATCAGCCTTTTCGCGTACCATCAGTATTTCATTTTCAGTATTAAAAACAACTGCGCGTACATCTACTTTTGGCGTTTTGTATCCCTGATTATCGATCAGTACTGGCTTGATTTTTTCAATTGGCACATCGGTCATTTTTTCGAGAAGCAGCAAACATATCTCTTGTATTTCTTCGTATCGTTCTAAATCAAAGGTGTTTTCTGAATAATGTATTCCTGTTTCAGCCAAAGCCTGAATGCGTTTTATTTTTTCAAAAAAGTAATGTTTCATTTTTTCTGTACCTAAATAAGTAGAATTAAAAGTAACGATAATTCATGCTGATAGGAAGAAAACGAATTCATCGGAGTTATATTATACCAAGTTTTCATACGTTGACCCTCTGAATAAAGAAAATAAGCCAGATGAAAGAGTTGTTCATGTTGTGGAAAAAAATATCTTCGCAAGGCTAAACTAAAAACGATGAAAACGGAGAAAGTCTCGCAGGTTTTGTTAGTCGGGGTGATCATTTATCTTTTAGTGACTATATGTGGAGTATTTGATCCACTGTTGATGAATGCGGCAAAATATGCTCAAATCAGTCGGGAAATTCTGGAACATGGTGACTGGATAAATCTGAATATTGCAGGAGAAGCCTATGAGCAAAAACCTCCGCTTTTGTTCTGGATTGGAGCAGCGGCTTCTTCTATTTTTGGCTTTTCGCCTATCATCTATAAATTGTCTGTTTTGCTGGTTTCATTATCCGGCATTTTCGCCACATTCAAGCTGGGCGAGCTTTTGTACGGACGAAAAGCCGGAATGCTGGCAGCTTTGTTTTTGTCAACAAGCTTAGGGTACTTCCATTTTCATAATGATATTCATACCGATACATTGCTGGCCGAAATGGTGATCTTGTCAATTTGGCAATATGCCTTGTATTTTGAAAAGAAAAAGACTGTAAATTTTATTGTGGCAATTGTTTTTACGGGTTTGGCAATGTTAACCAAAGGACCGGTGGGAATGGCTATTCCCGCTTTTGCTGTTGGTACTCATTTATTGTTGAAAAAGCAGTATCGCGAAATTGTTCACTGGCGGTGGTTTGCTGCAATTCCTTTGATATTTGTAATTATTCTTCCTGCATTGTGGGGCTTGTTAAATCAGTTCGGGCTGGAAGGCATAAAATTCTACTTCTGGACGAACAATGTAGGGCGGGTTACCGGATCATATCAGGGGAGTAGCAACGACTATTTGTTCCCAATTCATTCAACTGCTTATCTTCTTGCTCCTTGGACAATTTTTGTTTTTATCGGAATGTTTATGCAAATACGGGAAGCGATAAAAACGAAGCTCGGAAAACTGTCTTCAGAATATTACACTCTTGGCGGAATATTGGTTTTTTTATTGATACTGAGTGTGTCAGAATCGCAAAAGCCACATTATCTGCTGTCGGTACTACCATTGATGGCAATAGTTGGAGCACGCTGGGCAGTCGATATTTTTGATACTGACTTATTTCCCAAATTGAAGAAATCGCTGGTGTATTCGAATCGATTTTTGGCAATTCTTTTTTTGTTGATCATCCCGCTGTTTGGTTTGTGGTTTTATCCTGAAAAACGAATACTCGTTTGGGGAGTTGTTCTCGGATTGGTAACTTTAGCTGTATTTTCTTTGCTGAAAATGCGCGGATTGAAACGGGAACTCCTTGTTTTATTGTCGGTTATCGGAGGGATAATGTTTTTTCTTAATGTGAGTATTCTGCCACACATGGCTGTGTATCATTCTCCGCTTTATGCTGCTGCCGATTTCAATAAGGAAGCAAAACAAGGTCAACGGTTGCATATTTATTCTCCTCCTGCAAGATATTGGAGTTTGTTTCTGTATTCGAAAGCTCCGGGCTATTACATGCCTGCTTCCAGCGATTTCACCGGGCGCAATCTTCAGGCAGGAGAGTGGATTTATGTGGGGACCGAAGGTTTGAGTCAATTAAATGATCTGGGGGTGAAATACAATATTGTAAAAACTTACGACCACCGGAGCATGACTTCACAATCGATAAAATTTCTCAATCCCAAAACCCGGGCTGAACGATTACAAAAACGATTTTTGATTCAACTAACAGAATAAGAATTAGTTTCTTTTAAGTAATTCTCAAATGAAAAAGATGGCCACGCCAGCTACAGCAATGGCGGCACCCACTATTTCTTTCCAATTTACTTTTTCTTTGAAAAGAAGAATCGCCGGTGGAATAATCAGTACCGGAACAATGGCCATAATGGTGGCGGCAATTCCGGCCTGCGTATATTGAATTGCAAGCAGCGAAAAGGAAACGCCGAGAAAAGGTCCAAAGAACGAGCCCAGGTAGATGCGTTTCATGGCCGAACGATTTCTTAGTGCAGCCCATACGCGGTTGTAGCGCTTCATGAAAATAAATAAAATGGCAAAACCCACCATTCCCGTAAGGACTCTGATTTGTGCTGAAGCAAAAGCATCGAAGTTGCCCATTCCTTTTTTGCTGAGTACCAGTCCAACTCCCTGTCCAATTGCTCCGCCAAATGCCAGAAGAATTCCCGGAAGCGAATAGGCTGCAGTAAGTTTTTTTCGGCCAGTCCCATTTTCGTCACTGCTACCTCGTTTCAGAATAACAATGCTTATTCCGGTGATGGTGATAATCATGCCCAGCCAGTTCATTGGCGACAGAACTTCTCCCAGTACCAGCCAGCCAGTTAGTGCTGTAATGGGCGGAGTAAGAGCCATGATGAGCATGGAAATACGTGCCCCGATGACAACAAATGCCTGAAATAATAACAAATCGCCAATGACAAAACCAACTAATCCGGAAAGGGCAAGCCACATCCAGCGATCGGCTCCGGCATCGAGCGGAAAAAATGAACCGCGGGTAATAAGTGTGAATATTCCCAGTAGGAAAAATGCTATGACCAAACGAATCAGGTTGACGGCGAGTGAGCCAACTTTTTTCCCTGCCGACTCAAACGAAAGACTGGTCACAGTCCAGAAAACGGCTGTCAGCAATGCCGCGATTTCCCCAAAATAGTTGTTCATTTTATAATGATTTGTTTTTTAGCGGCAGTACGAGACTCCATGTTGCTATAAATGGTTGTTATATTTCTGATTGTATTAAAGCAACATGTTGGTTTCATCGGTTATTCCATGTCGTTGAGGTGAATGTCTAGTGCCCGCACCGAAATCTGAATTTCGCGGATTGACAAAGCCAGCGATGCAATCAGCAGTAAAAGTGCAATCCCAAAAACAAGCTCGGCCCATCCCTGCATACTTACATAAATCAGGAACATACATAATACACAAAGCAACAAACTGCTAATGCCAAGTATTTGCATTGCCTGAGTTAATCGCAGACGTTTGCGCAGGTTGTTGATTTGTCCAAGGAAAAGTTTGTTCGGGTTCTCTTTAAAGCTGGCATGCAGGTTTCGAACGACAGAGGCATAAGCCAGAAAACGATTGGTGTAGGCCAGCAAAATCAGTGAAATTGCCGAAAAGAGCAAAGCCGGTGTTGTAAGTGTTAATTCATTCATTGTGAATACTCTTTTTGTGAGTGACGAATTTACGCAAAATAGCGTTGATAGGTGAATTGAAACAATCTTAGTAATGAAAAGTTGACGCAAAATTAACTGCCGCTATTTTATTTCAACCATCCTGTTAAACTGAGTCGTGGCTGGGAGGCAGGCAATACTTCGTGTTCGATGAGGTGGCTGGGGAAAATTACAGTGCATCCCCATTCGGGTAATACCGAAATGGTTTGATTGTTGAGGTATAATACCAGTTCTCCGCCAAAATCAGGATTCCATTGCGGATTTAGATAGGTAATTACTGAAAATTTGCGGGCATTATCGTTGTTGAACCGATCGATATGTCGTTTGTAAAATGCTCCGGTTTCGAATCGGGCATAGTGAAATTCTCTCCCGCGAATGCCGGTATAACATGTTCGGTTCAGGTAGTCTGATAAATTTCCGATTCGTTGCAGAAAATCTTTTTCTTCACGGATTGTCCTTTGTTCGTCAATCCAATGAATTTGGTCGGAACGAATGGCCTCATTTTTCTGATAATTCGTTTTTGCTCCAATTCCTGCATTTGAAAGCTGATGGTTGTTGGTGATCGTCTGCAACTGCTGATACAATCCACGTAATGTTTTGTCCGGATTTAAATATTGAATGATCGCATAATTTTGAGCCGATATTTGCTCAACAATGGATTCAAATACTCTTTTTTGTTGCATTTTTTCTTCTGACGTGTACTGATTTTTAGTAAAAAAACAGTCTTATTGAAGAAAGGTTCTAATTTTGATACTACAAAATCTAAAAACAGGCATGCTGTATGGACGAAATCAATGAATCGAAGATGATCTCTTCGATACCCGAAAGTTTTGTAACCGTTTTTTGATGAGTGGTTTAGGTGTTCAGTACAGATTGTTGTAGTTATTTTTTTAAGTTGATTATTGGTTGAACCTTTCTGTTGTTCACTTCCTAAAAACTTAATTTTGGGATGCATTTAAAAACTTAAGCCAACATGACAAAGAAAGTAGCAGGCATATTACTCGCCTTATTTATTGCTCAATTCAGTTTTTCGCAAACCCAGGAAGAGCTTTGGAAACAAATTAACGATCGTCCGTATCCGCAATGGTTCAAAGATGCCAAGTTGGGAATTTTTATCCATTGGGGACTGTATTCGGTACCGGCTATTGCCAGTAAAGAAGGTTATGCCGAATGGTATTTGCGCGGATTGATGACTGACGCTCCTTCGAGAGTTGAGTTTCAGAAAAAAATATATGGCGAAAACTTTACCTACCGCGATTTTGCTCCGCTTTTTAAAGCAGAATTGTGGAACCCGGATGAATGGGCTGAGTTGTTTAAAAATAGCGGAGCCAAATACATTGTTTTTGTATCGAAACATCACGACGGATATGCGTTGTGGCCAACAAAATATTCGCCGGGGTGGAACAGTTTTGAAACAGGTCCCAAGCGTGACTTGGTAGGTGAATTGAGCCAATCGGTACGCAATGCTGGTCTGAAAATGGGATTGTATTATTCGCTTCCTGAATGGAATAACGAGTTGCATCGTTGGGATACCGATCCGCATCGAAATATTGGTCGCTATGTGGACGAACACATGATTCCGCAGTTTAAAGAATTGGTTTCAACCTACAAACCATCGGTGATTTTTGCTGACGGAGAATGGTGGAATACCGCGGAAGAATGGCATTCTGCCGAACTTATTTCGTGGTATTATAATTTGGTTGGCGACGAGGCAATTGTAAATAATCGTTGGGGACATGGCAGTAATACTGGGTTTTTAACCCCGGAATACAGTGCTGGAATTAGCGAAACTAACCGTCCCTGGGCCGAGTGCAGGGGATTAGGTCGCTCGTTTGGATTGAATCGAAATGAAAAACTGGAAGCCTATATGAGTCCGGAAGCATTGATTCATTTTTTCATTAAAGCGGTGGCCAATGGTGGAGGCATTATTCTGAATGTGGGCCCAAAAGCTGACGGGCAGATTCCGCTTTTACAACAAGAGCGCCTGATGCAATTAGGAAGTTGGCTGAAAGTAAATGGCGAGGCAATTTATGCCAGTCAGGCCTGGGTGAAAACAGGAGAAGAAAAGCCTACTTCGCTGAAACGTATTGATCCGCAGGTTGATTTCAATTGGGTGCGCAATACTCCTGCTGAACCAATTAAAGAAGACCATTTTACAGCAGAATGGACTGGGTTTATTTCTCCTGAAAATACCGGGAAATATCATTTCGAGGTAGAAGCTGACGACGGAATGCGCGTGTGGATTAATGATAGCCTGGTGGTAAATCAATGGGAGAAAAACGAAAGCAATGCTGACGGTAATGTAATGGGAAACAACCTGGCGATAACCAAACAGGGAGACATTTTCCTTGAAGCAGGGAAAAAATATGCCATCAAAATTGATTATTTCGAAACACAGCAAAATGCTCAGGCTCGTTTGTTTTGGTCAACCGAAGGATTGGAAAAACAGATTGTTCCGCAGAAAAATTTATTTACTGAAATTGGCATAACCGAAGGAAATGGATTAAATGCTGTTTATCGTTCGCAAAAACAGTACATGGCCTACACAACTAAAGATGGCAATGTGTATGCGCATGTTTTGGAATGGCCTGGAAAAACTCTGAACATTCCGTTGAACGAAAAGCCGGGCAAAAATCTGAAAGTGTCAATGCTGGGCAGCAAAGAGATACTTGACTGGAAATATCAGAAAGGCCAGTTGGTTGTTGATCTCAGCAAAATTGGGTATAACGAAATGCCGTGTGAATATGCCTGGTGTTTTAAATTAGAAGGACTGAACTAAACCATTTATCTCAGAATAAATACCTATTGAAATGAAACAAACCAAAACTTTAGCCGGATTACTTGCAGTGGCTGCATTGACTGCATGTTCGGTGGCGGAAAAAAATGCAGAACGACCCAATATTTTGTTTATTCTGTCTGACGATCATACTTCGCAGGCGTGGGGTATTTACGGCGGGGTACTGAAAGACTATGTACACACGCCAAATATCAGTCGCCTGGCCGACGAAGGATGTGTGCTTGATAATTGCTTTTGTACCAACTCAATTTGTACGCCTAGCCGTGCTGCAATTCTGACGGGGCAGTACAGCCACCGGAACGGAGTGTACACTCTGTCGGATGCGCTTTCTCCCGATAGCATGAATATTGCAAAAGTATTTCAGCAAAATGGTTATCAAACGGCAATTATTGGTAAATGGCACCTGAAAAAGAAGCCAGCAGGGTTTGACTATTTTAATGTGCTGTGGGATCAGGGACGGTATTGGGATCCGATTTTGATGTCGGAAGAAAATTTTACCGAAGGCCCCGAAGGAGGTGCCGAGTATAAAGGTTTTTCGACGGATGT
The DNA here is from genome assembly GCA_963668595.1 of Prolixibacteraceae bacterium. Lineage (GTDB taxonomy): Bacteria > Bacteroidota > Bacteroidia > Bacteroidales > Prolixibacteraceae > GWE2-42-39. Next base: position 119,585 of record OY764876.1, read on the forward strand.
AATTGCTGGTTTAACGATCGACTGGATTAAACAGCGCAATGCAGAGAAGCCGTTTCTTGCATTTTGTCATTTCAAAGCCACACACGAACCATACGATTTCCCGGAGCGATTTAAAAATTTGTACGACGGAGTTGAACTGCCAGAACCCGAATCGTTGTTCGATTTTGGCCCGCAGACAACCGGACGAACATTTGTTGGGCAAAGTCTTGACAACCTGGCGTCGCGCTGGATGAAGGCTTCGGAAAATCCGGATAAATGGTGGTGCAAATACCCTGAATTGCCATTTACAACTGAAGGATTGGATTCGATTACTGCCAGAAAAAAGACGTATCAGAAATTAGTGAAAGATTTTCTGCGTTGCGGAGCTGCCATCGACGATAATATTGGTCGCTTGCTCGACTATCTGGAGGAATCCGGCTTGGCAAAAAATACTATCGTGATTTACACTGCCGATCAAGGGTATTTTCTGGGCGAACACGGTTTCTTTGATAAACGCTTGATTTACGAAGAATCGTTGCGCATGCCTTTTGTTATTCGCTACCCGAAAGAAATTAAAGGTGGAACACGCCTGAAAGACATGGTGATGAATATCGATTTTTCGGCATTACTGGCTGATTATGCAGGTATTAAAAAGCCCGATTTTATTCAGGGTGAAAGCTTCCGCAAAAACTTACAGGGCGAAACGCCTGCCAGTTGGCGAAAATCGACGTATTACCGCTACTGGTTACACGAGAAAATACGTCCGGCTCATTTTGGTATTCGCAACGAGCGCTACAAACTTGCTCTTTTCTACGGACAACCACTTGATATGACCGGAGTGAACAAGGAAAGCACGGCTCCTGGCTGGGAATTTTTCGATTTGCAAAACGATCCGAAGGAGTTGCATAACGCATACAACGATCCGCAATATGCTGACGTTATTAAAGAGATGAAAGCCGAATTGATTCGTTTGCGCGAAGAAGCAGGCGATACCGATCAGAAATATCCTGAGATGCAGGAAATCTTCCATCAATATTGGCAGTGACAGATTGCGCGAAGAATTGAATAAACCCGAAGTAAACTTTTTGATTTGCTTCGGGTTTATATTTTGTTCAAAAATGAAGAAGAATAAAGCATCGTTGGATAAATGAGTCACATTCTTTTTACTTTTGAATAAATTAATACGCAAACGAAAAGAAATAAATATGATCAACTGGTTTATTGGTTTAAGTCCTGTAATGCAGGCATTGATGGCCACCCTGTTTACGTGGTCTGTAACAGCTTTGGGGGCAGCTATGGTCTTCTTTTTCAAGGAAATTAATAAGAAAGTGCTGAATGGAATGCTCGGTTTTGCGGCTGGAGTGATGATTGCTGCCAGTTTTTGGTCGCTGCTTAGTCCGGCTATCGATTTGGCTGAAAGTAGTGGTATGATTCCCTGGGTGCCGGCGGTGATTGGTTTTTTAGGGGGAGGTGTGTTTCTGTATCTTGTCGATCAGTTTTTGCCTCACCTTCACCTGGGTTTACCTACCAGTGAGGCGGAGGGCGTTCCTACTTCATGGAGACGCAGTGTTTTGCTGGTAAGTGCAATTACGCTTCATAATATTCCCGAAGGATTGGCTGTAGGTGTTGCTTTTGGTGCAGTTGCTGCTGGTATTCCGGAAGCTTCGCTGGCCGGGGCGGTGGCTTTGGCTCTTGGTATTGGCATTCAGAATTTTCCGGAAGGTGCCGCTGTATCGGTTCCATTGCGCAGGGAAGGACTTTCGCGGGGAAAGAGTTTTATGTACGGACAGGCATCGGGGCTTGTGGAACCCATTGCCGGAGTGATTGGCGCTGCAGCAGTTTTACTGATGCGCCCGATTCTACCTTATGCCCTGTCGTTTGCTGCCGGAGCTATGATTTATGTGGTGGTGGAAGAATTAATTCCTGAAGCGCAACAAGATAGAAATACCGATATTGCCACAATTGGTGCCATGTTGGGGTTTGCCGTGATGATGCTTTTGGATGTAGCTTTGGGATAAATCAGGAAGAAGAAACAGTTGTAGTTAGTCGTTTGCCAGCTTCTTTACCAGTTCCTCACGAACGCGTGGACTGACAGGTAACAAATGTTGCTGAATCCGCACCTGATTTCCTTCGATATACTCGATGTGGGGCAGGGCAACCAAATACGATTTATGGATACGGAAAAACCGTTCGGGGGGAAGTTTCTGAGTGAAACTGCTTAGCGAACCATAAACCATTAGTTGCCGCGAATTGGTATGCAACCGAATGTAATCACCTTGTGCTTCAACGAATATAATGTCGTTGGGATCGATCGGGAAAATCTTTTTGTCGGCTTTTACTAAAATTGTATTCGGGCTATCGGTTTGTCGTTCCGTTTGTAGTTTTTCGCTTGCCCTGCGAATTGCTTGTCGGAAGCGATCGAATGAAACGGGTTTCAGTAAATAATCAATTGCCTGCAAATTGAATCCTTCGACGGCATATTCTGAATAAGCGGTAATGAAAATGACCAATGGTGGGTTGGGCAGACTTTTTATCAGGTTGATTCCCGACATTCCTGGCATATTAATGTCGAGCAAAAGCAATTGCACTTCGCCCGATACAATTGCGTCGCGCGCATCGTACGGATTCCCGTAAATACCAGTTACTTCCAGCTCGGGACAATTGGCAGCATAATCAGCCAGAATTTCCTGTGAAAGTGGTTCATCATCAATAATCAGGCATTTTATGGGAACTTTCATTGCGTATCCGATTGATTGTTTTTGATTGCTTCCGGTATTTTTATCTCCAGTTTTACCTCGAAAATAGATTTGTTCCGATTTATTTCCAAATGATATTGGTCTTTGTACAGCAGGTTCAAGCGTTTTCGCACGTTATGAATGCCAATGCCGTTGTATTGTTTTTTTTCTCGCAAATCGTTTTTGCCGATTCTGTTTCTGATGCGGAAATATACACTTTCGTTTCGTCCAACTAAATTGATGTCAATGAAATTATCCTCCGATTGTGCTGTTTGTCCGTGTTTAAAACTGTTTTCAATAAATGGGATAAACAGAAGCGGGGCAATTTTTTGTTCCCCTATTTGTCCTTCAATAACTAATTTCACAGCTTCTTTATGCTGAAGTCGTAGTTGTTGCAATGCCACGTATTTCTGAATAAACTCAACTTCCTGAGCCAACGTGGTTGTTTCGCGATCGGTGTCGTAAATAACGTAGCGCAGAATGTCGGATAGTTGTAAAATAACATCCGGTGCAGCATCATCTTTTTTTCGGGCGAGCGAATAAATATTATTCAAACTATTGAACAGAAAATGCGGATTAAGTTGGGATCGCAGGGCTTTGAGCTGATTTTCGGTGTTTTGCTGTTCCAGATTTTTCACGATAAACCAGGCTCGTGCCAGTTTTATCAGGCTCGACAATAATAGAAAAACGATCAGGTAAAGGGTGATGTCCCAAAATCCGTAATAAGCAATGAAATAAAAACCGGGAAAAATGAAGTCGATCCATTTTTCGAAAAGATAAATGTAGAATTCGGCTCCGGCAAAAATGGTGAACGCAACACACCCTGAATAAAGTAAATATTTTTGACGAGCCAGGTAGCGGGGAATGAGCACCATCAGGTTGATATACACCGCCAAAATGAGCGGTACATGGAATATGAGCGTGTAAATCATATCAACCGGTTTTAGCTCGGCCGAAACACGCAAAATGTTGATGAGTATCAGGAATGAAAAAGCCCAGAAAAGCAAATGTTGCAGAAGTCGGTTGTTTAATAATTGCTTCAGTCGGCGCATCTTTTTACTTGTCATTTTTTTAGTTTTTTCAGATTTGCCTCAATGCCGTCTTTGAATGCCTCTTGCGTGTTGATGTACTTGATTACAAATTTCTGAAGTTCTTCGGGTTTGGCAGTGAGTAAAATATGTTCGTCGTTGTTTTCATGGTGAATGCGAATCCGGTTCGATTGAATTAATTCTTTCAGCCATTCCTGGTTGAACCACCGGATATGAATATTGTTTTTGTTGATTTCAAGTTTGGCAAAAGTATGTACCGGCAGGATGTGAAAATCGAACAAAGTGAGATTTTTGTCGTCAAGGTATTCTTCGAGATAGAAATCGAGGAAATAATAATTGCCAAGTTTCACCGGTACTACCCGAAGCGATGCATTGCTAAACTGGCCTTTCTTTTTTTCTTTAAGTGTGAGTATGTAAGAAGTGCTGTCGATGTTTGAAGCAATTTTTTTACCGTTGTAGCGATGCTCGAATTTCCAGATTGTCGAGTCATTATCAACCCATTCGCCAGTGAGCAGGTCATTGGCAAAAAGGTCTTTCGAAGTGTAAAGCGGGTAGAAGGAGAATACAACACATCCGGAAAGTGTTAGAGCCAAAGCAACTACAAGAATGAGATTTTTTGGTTTCATTGTTTGTTGGTTTTAAGATTCAATGTAAAGAACAAGAATCGCCTGAGAAAGTACAATTTTTTTCGTTCACGAGGGGAGGAAACACGATGAAAAAATACAGATTCGGGTTGTGGCGCCGTTTGGTTGGGTCTGAAATTGAGAGAGTGGCAATCTCTTTTTAGTAACTGAAAAAACTTACCTCGCCGGTTTCTATTTCGTAGAATCCTCCGGTAATAATTATTTTCCCTTCGTTTTCCAGATTGCTCAAAATTTTGCTTTGTTCTCTGATTTGACGTATGGTTTCGTGTACGTTGATGAGGCTTACCTGGTTGACAAACCGTAAGTTTTTCCCGTTGCGGAGTTCCTGTGGCGTGATTACTTCTTTTTCGATTGACGGTTTTAGCTTGTCGAGCAAACCGGTGAGATGACCTGCCTTTAATTGGTTACATGCACTGATCACTGCACCGCACTGCGAATGTCCGAGTACTACAATAACTTTTGACTTGGCAAAAGCGCAGGCGTATTCCATGCTGCCCAGAATGTCGCTGTTCAATATATTTCCTGCAATACGTATGCTGAAAATATCGCCCAGTCCCTGGTCAAAAATAAGCTCGGCAGAGGTGCGCGAATCAATACAGCTAAGAATGGTGGCGATCGGAAATTGTCCTTCCGATGTCTGGTTGACCTGTTTCAGTAAATTACGGTTCAGTTTTAAATTGTTGCGAAACCGTTTGTTGCCCAATTTTAAATATTCCAATGCCTCGTGTGGACTTATTTTTGCCTGACTTTCTTCGGTGTGAGTCCACATGTTCCTTTAGTTTGAAGGATTAGAATATTGGTAGGCTGCTTTTTTCATGCGATCCATAATAGCAATGCCGAGGCCTGTTGCCGGAACTGCTTCAATATAGATTTGCTCAATTTCCGGGTCATCTTCCATGCTGTGCATGGCCTTGAACAGATTTGCTGCAACTTCGGTTAATTCGGAGTTTTCCGATGTATAAAATGCACGTTTTGCATTGTGCTCCGAATGGGTTTTATCGTGTAGGATAATTCCTGAAGCTTCGGGAAGCAAAGTGTCGTTTTCGGAAAGAATATAAAGTGGTTTTTTAGGCGAATAGTGACTTTTTAGCAATCCTGGCGAGAGAAGTTTTTCTGCTTTTACCGCATGCAAAATTTCAATGCCGGGCAAAACACTGGCTATTTGTTCGGCAGTGATCAATCCCGGACGCAGAATTGTGCAACGTTTGTTTTCAACCGAAACGATGGTTGACTCAATGCCCACGGTGGTTGGCCCTCCATCAAGAATGAAATCGACACCCGGAAGTTGTTTGGCTACGTGGGCGGCAGTAGTTGGACTCAATTGTCCGAATTTGTTGGCACTGGGCGCAGCAATCGGACAGCCCGCTGCTTTTATCAGTTCGAGTGCCAGCGGATGGTCGGGCATGCGTATGCCAACAGTAGGCAAATCGGAAGTAACCAAGTCGGGAACCAGATCACTCTTGGGCAATACCATTGTAAGCGGGCCTGGCCAAAAGTTCCGAACCAGAGTGAGTACAATTTCGTTGATTTGAGTTGTCAGTGCCTCCAACTGTCCTGGCGATGCAATGTGTACGATCAGTGGATCGAAATTGGGCCGTTCTTTTAGCGCAAAAATTTTGGCTACGGCAATTGGATCGAGAGCATTGGCTCCCAGTCCGTAAACTGTTTCGGTGGGAAATGCCACCAATCCCCCCCCGCGAATAATGCTGGCGGCATGACTGATCTGATCGTAACTCATTTGTATAAAACCTGAAATATTCCTCTCTCTAAAATTGTTGAATGCTTTGGTCTGCTTCTTCCAATTCAGTGCGTTTTTTCTCCTGATAAGCGACAATACGTTCGCGAACTTCAGGATTCGATAAAGCGATGATTTTGGCTGCGGCAAGCGCTGCATTTTCGGTGCTCAGCACAGTCATCGGAGCAACTCCCGAAGGCATGCGGACACTTGAGTAAAGATCAGCACCTCCAAATTTATCGCTGTACGGAGGACAGGCAATTACCGGGCAATGGGTTTGTGCATCGGCAAATCCGCTCAGTGCATTGCTCATTCCGGCAATGGTAATAAATACGACATTTTCTTTTTCGTATTCTTTAATCAGTTGGTAGCATTTCAGTGGCACTTTATGAGCCGATGCAATGCGGGTTACCACTTCGATAGCGAATTTTTCCAATACTTTCTGAATTTGCTGCGCCCAATCCAGGTCAGCTTTCGAGCCCATAATAATCACAACTTTACTCATCGTTTTTATTTTTGATAAATCTGGTTTGTACTTGTTATGCAAAGATAACTTTGTATTGTTTATTTCCGGCTTTGTGACGAGAAACGCAATTGCATCGTCCTTCAATCCTGAAAATTAATTCAGCAGCAAAAGTACATACGGAAACGGTACTGCGCAATTTCACGAATTCATTCATCTTACGATTTAATATTTTAAAAATGTAGAAGCCGACTTTTTTCTCTTTTTTGCAGATAGTTTTAAGTGTTGCGTTACGAAACTGTTTCGCCATGTTCATTTCTTTTCCGTAATCGCGGGTATCAGCAAAAAAATATAAATCTTTGTGTGGAACCAAAAAATGGGTGCATGCAATCCGATTTTATTAGTAAGATCAAGCGTTTTCTTCCCGATGGATTTATTGCGGGAATTATTCTGATGATTCTGCTTGCCTACCTGATTCCTGGAATTGGCGGGAAAGACAGCTTTTTTGATTTGAATACGATCATTCATTACGGTGTAATGTTGCTGTTCTTTTTTTACGGACTTCGGCTAAGTCCAAAAGATATTGCGAATGACTTGAAAAACTGGCGTTTGCATATTCTTATTCAGTCAATTACTTTTCTCGTATTTCCTTTGTTGGTGCTGGTTTTTCGTCCATTTTTTAGTGGGACTGAAAATGAAGTATTGTGGTTGGCGGTATTTTTTTTTGCAGCTCTGCCTTCCACGGTTTCATCTTCGGTTGTAATGGTTTCTATTGCTGAAGGAAATATTCCGAGTGCCATTTTTAATGCGAGTATTTCAGGTGTAATCGGACTGGTTATTACTCCTCTTTGGATGGGTGTTTTTCTCGAAAAACAAAATGAAGCGTTTGAATTCGGACCAATTATTTCTGATTTGGTTACTCAGATTTTATTGCCGGTAATGGTTGGTTTATTTTTTCATCGCTGGGCAGGCAAATGGGCGCAAAAAAATAAAAAGTATTTGAGCATGTTCGACAAAAGTGTCATCTTTTGTATTGTTTACCGAAGTTTTAGCAATTCATTTCTGAATGGTATTTTCAGCAGCGTTAGTTGGGGCGAGTTGTTTTTGCTGTCGGCAAGTGTTATCGGACTGTTCTTTTTTATTTTTAGTTTGATAAAATTTGTATCAGATAAAATGAAATTTAACCGCGAAGACAAGATTACAATTCTTTTTTGTGGTTCGAAAAAATCACTGGTACACGGGTCGGTAATGGCCAGTGTAATGTTTGCTGGCAGCAGTGCCGGCGGTATTTTCCTGGTTCCGGTGATGATTTACCATGCATTTCAGTTATTCTATATCAGTATTGTAGCGCGTCGCTACAGTCGCGAAAAGCAAATGAAAAGTTAACTACCAATACAAACAACTAAAACGATTAATGATGAAACGATTTAATTTATTTTTAGCAGTTCTTCTCTGCCTGTTTGTGGCAGAAATTACTGTGGCTCAGAATACCCCGGCAACTGCGGTTGATTCGGTGGAGATTAAACGAAAAGCAAAAGAAGAACACGAGAAATGGTTGAAAATGGATTGGCCAAATTTGAAACGGTTTCGCGATAGCAATACCGAAATTGGCTTGCCTGCTGCAAACGAAAAACGTGTTGTTTTTATGGGCAATTCCATTACCGAAGGCTGGCTGAGAACTTCACCTGGTTTTTTTGCCGGACGGCCTTACATCAATCGCGGAATTAGCGGACAAACGACACCTCAGATGTTGGTTCGCTTTCGAGCCGATGTGGTGAACCTGAAACCAAAGGTGGTTTTAATTCTGGCCGGAACCAACGATATTGCCGGTAATACCGGACCTTCGACCCTTGAAATGATTGAGGATAATCTGGCCTCGATGGTTGATTTGGCTCAGGCAAACAACATTGAAGTAGTGCTTTGTTCTGTGCTTCCCGCCTACGATTATCCATGGAAACGCGGATTGAAACCATACGAGAAAATTGAAAAATTAAACGCATGGATCAAAGAATATGCGGCTCAGCACAAGTGCATTTATCTGGATTATTATTCGGCAATGGTCGATAGTCGCCCTGGTTTGAAACCGGAATACGGAGATGATGGTGTTCATCCGAATAAATTGGGTTATAGTGTGATGGAGCCACTCGCTGAAAAAGCAATTGCCGAAGCATTGAAAAAATCGGCAAAGCGGAAATAGAAATTTATTTCGATACAACAAATACAGGAAAGTCCAATTACTCAATTGGGCTTTTTTTCTTGCTCGAATTTGATGCAAACAGTTTTTTTCTACTTTTGGCAGCATAACCTTTTCAAGTTTGCTGAAAAATCAGGAAAATACAGACGAAAATAAATTGCTTCGAAAACTGGTTTCGGGCGATGAGATGGCTTTCGAGATACTTTTTTACCGGTATCGCGGCAAGCTTGGTAATTTTGTCAAACGATCGCTTCCTCCACATGTTGACATGGAAGAAACTGTGCACGAAATTTTTCTTCGCATTTGGGAAAGCCGTACTTTTCTTGATCCCGATCGCCCTTTTTCTCCCTATCTTTTTCGTGTTGCCCGCAACTTTGTGATTGATGAACTTCGGAAAAATATCGGGCATCAATTATATCTGAATGATCTTTCGTTTCTGAATGATGTTGGAACCAATACCACCGAACTTGGAATTGAAGATGCTGAGTTGCAAAACTGGTTCAAAAATCTGTTGGATAAACTTCCAGAAAAGCGGCGCGAAATATTTGAAATGCATCGCTTAGAGGGACTTTCGTACCAGGAAATTGCATCCAAAATGAATATTTCTGAAAATACGGTTGATACCCAAATTCGCCGAACTCTTAATCTTTTTCGGGAGGAAATTAAAAAGCTAAAATTGTTATTCTTTACTTTTTTCTGATTTTTTCCGGATTCGTTGTCACGGAACAAATTTCATTTTTCGTATTAATAGTTAAAATGCGAAAAGATGAATGCAAAAATTCAGAATATACTTAATCGGTTTCTTTGTGGTGAAAAACTTAGTAGTCAAGAGTTGAATGACTTACGTAAAGTGTTTGCTGAAAAGGAATATCGCGCCGAAATAAACCGATGGCTGGAAAATAATTGGGAGTTTGCAGCCTCCGACGATTTGGAAATTAGTTTTGACAATCTGCGGACGAAGATTCACGAATACGAGTCGGCTAAAAACGGATTTTACCGTCGTTTGCGTGTTTATTCAAAACAATTTCAGCGAGTTGCGGCAATTTTATTTATTCCCTTACTGTTTGGGATTCTCTTTTATTATCTGAAAATAAACAGCGGAGATTCATCTTTTTATGTGGCCGAAGCACCGTTTGGCGAGAAAGCAAAAATTGAGCTTGCTGATGGAAGTATTGTGTGGCTAAATTCGGGTTCTAAAATCCGTTATTCGGCTGATTTTAATCGAAAAAGTCGTGATTTAGAGCTTGATGGAGAAGCTTTTTTTGAAGTGAAAAAGCAAAACGGAAAACCATTTATAGTACATACCTCACAGCTTCAGGTAAAAGTTACCGGAACCAGTTTCAATGTATCGGCTTATTCAGACGACCCGTTTATTGAAACCTCGCTTGTTGAGGGAAAAGTAAATATTCAGCTTGGTAGCAAAAATCGAAACATTGAGCTTAGTCCGGGAAATGCAATTACTTATACCAAACAATCACGCGAAGTTTTTCAACATAAAATGAATGAGGAAGCAGCTACGGCATGGCGTTATAATAGGCTTATTTTCATTAATGATAATTTTTCAAAACTAGCCCGTAAAATTGAAAAATGGTACAATGTTGAGGTGGTGTATAATCCGGAGCAGTTTCAAAATCACAAATTAACTGTAAAACTTTTGGAAGGGGAACAATTGAGTAATCTTCTTCAGATTATTGAAACAACAGTTGGCGCAAAGTGTACGGTTGATGGAAATAAAATTCGAATAATTAAAATCTGAAAAAAAAAGAGTTCGGTATATGATATAACTACTTTATTATTAGATGAAAAAGGGAAGTGTTCCTACCACTTCCCCTAAATCTAAACATTATCAAAACGTTTAAATTAAAAGCATTTTCAAAGTTATGAAAAAAAAGACAAAAAATTTTTCATGGATACCAATTAGTCCATGGGGAAAAATGATGCGAGTTATGAAAGTTTTAATTATTTTATTAACTGTGGGCATGGTATCTTTTGCCTCAGGAAGTTATTCTCAGACAAAAAATTTTACTTTTCAGGTACGAAATGCAACTTTGCTGGATGTCTTTCAAAAAATCGAAGCACAATCAGATATTCAAATTGCTTACGACAATTCGGCGATTGACAACAACCGGAAAATCAGCTTGGATATAGAAGGCGAATCCGTTGAAAAAATTCTGGAAAAAGCACTTGAAAATACCGATTTGACCTTTCGCGTGATGGATCGCTATGTGGTTATTTCGAAAAATACAGGATCTGTGTTGCAGCAGAATAACACAATTACCGGTAAAGTTACCGATTCGTCGGGAGCAACTTTGCCGGGAGTTTCAATTGTTGTGAAAAATACAACGAACGGAATTATCAGTGATTTTGAAGGGAAATACACCTTGCAAAATGTACCTGCCGATGCAGTCCTCGTTTTTTCATTTGTAGGAATGAAAACACAGGAAATTGCAATTGCCGGAAGTTTGGTGATTGATGTTGTGATGGATGAAGATGCAATAGGCATTGAAGAAGTGGTTGCAATTGGTTATGGTACACAGAAAAAGAAAGATTTAACTGGTTCAATTGTGCGCATGGAGATGGCAGGCAAAGAGCATGCCGCTACTACTGATCTTTCGCAGGCATTGCAGGGACATACTCCTGGCTTGAATGCATCAAGTGGTTCAAGTGCCGGTTCAACCGGAAGTCTTTCTATTCGTGGAAAAACTTCATTGTCAGCCAGCGATTATCCTTTAATTGTTCTGGACGGTATTATCTATAACGGAAGTACTGCCGACTTGAATATTAATGATATTCAGTCGATTGATATTTTGAAAGATGCAAGTGCTGCTGCTGTTTATGGCTCGAGATCAGCCAATGGTGTTTTGGTTATTACAACGAAACGAGGAGGATCGGGCAAACCCAAATTCAATTTTAATACTTACTTCGGATTTCAGAATTTATCGAATACCGATCGCACCAATGTAATGGATGCAGAGCAGTACGCTGTTCGTTTGGTCGATTACTATTATCAGCAAAATTTGTATGCATGGTATAAAAAGAGCCCTACGAGTGCCGATGAACGTCCGGTTCGTCCTGATGTGACAAATAAAGAACTGGTTGCTTCGTACCTTCGCACCGAAGAGGAACAAACAAATTACCTGAATGGCTACGAAGTAGATTGGGTGGATGAAGTTTTTCGCACATCTCCGATTCAATCGTATAGTTTGAGTGTTTCCGGAAAAACCGATCGTACAAACTATTACTTGTCGTCTTCATATTTGGATCAGGAAGGTATTTTGATGAATGATAAATTCAAGCGATTAACCTTTTTTGCCCGTTTCGAAAATAAAATTACGAATTGGTTGACTGTTGAGTTCGATCCGACATTTTCGCACCGCGATTATTCAGGTGTTAGTGCTTCTGCCAGCTATGCGCTTCAGGCAAGCCCTCTGGGAAATAAATTCGATGAATCGGGAAATTACCCTGTTTATATTGCCGGCGAGTCGTATAATTACCATCCTCTCGGAAATTTACTTATAAAAGATAGCCAACCGCAGGACTATTTAAATATTGTTTTGAAAGGGAAAATTGATGTTCCTTGGGTGAAAGGACTTAAATATGAAGTGAACTACTCCAAGTCTTACACATTCGACCGGAATTCACGCTTCTATCCGACAACTGTTGCCGACGGCTCTAAAGTTGATGGTAGCGCGTATAAAAATAATACCGATGAGAAGAGCTGGTTGATGAATAATATTGTCACTTACGACCGGACTTTTGCCGATAAGCATAAACTTAATGTAACCTACTTGTATAGCCGCGAAAATCTGTATGGCGAAGGATTGTACATGTACGCATACGGTTTCAATAATGAAATCTTAGGCTACAATGCAATGGAAATGGCCGAGAATCAGGAAACTTCGACATCCGCATACGAAGAAAATACTCTTTCCTACATGGGAAGAATCAATTACAGCTACAACAACCGCTATTTGCTTACTGCAACCATTCGTCGGGACGGTTTCTCAGGATTTGGTTCGAACAAAAAGTTCGGTAATTTCCCTTCTCTGTCATTAGGCTGGGTTATTTCTGATGAATCTTTTATGGACAGAGCTAAATGGTTAGACTTTATGAAACTACGTGTTTCGTATGGGGTAAACGGAAACCAGGGAATTGGACGTTATGCCAGTCAATCGAAAATGGATAATACCACAACTGTTTTCAATGGCTCAACAGCAGTTGGTTTGTATGCCAGTTCGTTAGGAAATGCCGATTTAGGATGGGAAAGAACAGCATCGTTTAATGTTGGTATCGACTTTAGTGTGCTCGATAATCGTATTTCGGGTAACATTGATGCCTACAAGGCAAAAACAACCGATGTTTTGGTGCAACGATCAATTCCTAGAATGACCGGAAACTCGAGCGTTTGGACAAATATTGGCGGAATTGATAACAAGGGGATTGAGGTAAGTCTTTCATCCGAAAATATCCGGACTCACGATTTTAAATGGAAAACAGATTTTGCATTTTCTTTAATCCGAAATGAAATCACCAAACTGTATGATGATGTAACGGAAGATACCGGAAATAGTTGGTTCGTCGGACATTCCATTAATTCGTTGTATGGTTATGTGAATGATGGAGTTTGGCAGGAAGAAGATTTGTTCAATGGTACCATCATGACTGATTATTATCCTGGTCAGTTTAAAGTTCGGGACTTGGATAAAGACGGATCAATAACTGCTGAAAAAGACCGGAAAATTTTGGGTACATCGGATCCGAATTACCGCATTAGTATGAATAATACTTTTAGCTACAAAAACTTTTCACTTTCATTCTTCTTAAATTCAATACAGGGAGGAAACAATTATTACCTGGCAGGTAATACGGGTGCTGTTGTGGCCGGAGCAACCGACGACGCATATCGTCTGAATCGCACAGCAGTGAGAGATTACTGGAGACCTGACCGTCCGGTAAATGATGCTCCGGGTATCTATTATAATCCGAAGAGAAATCCGGGGGTATATCAGAGTAAAAGCTTTGTTCGCCTGCAAGATGTTTCGTTGGCTTATACATTCAGCAATCGGGTGCTATCAAAATTGAAAGTGGAGAATCTGAAAGTATATTTAAGTGGAAAGAACCTTTATACGTGGACAAAATGGTCAGGATGGGATCCTGAAACAGGAAACCCAATGATGAGAAGTATTATCGGTGGTGTAAATATCAGCTTTTAATCCATGAGTTATTTTTTATTTAAAGATGAATCTATTGATAATATAAAAAAACAATACAATGAATAGTCTAATTTTAATTCGAAAATATATAGGAAAAGGTATCATTTGGGGGTTTTTAGCCCTGGGGATATATTCGTGTGATGATAGCGTTTTGGATGAAACTCCGATTGACTTTATCTCTAGCTCAAATGCGTTTGCTTCTCCCGAAGATGTAGGTATGGGAGTCGTTGGTCTTTACAGTTTATCCCGTGACTGGTATTCGGCAGTAAACGAAAAATACATGTTCGTTTATGTTGCGCTCGGAACCGACGAAGCATATTATGGCGAAGATCCTGCCGGTGGTTATATGAGTAACTGGGATACAGATATTACACCAACGGGTTCTCTTCCAAAAGACTACTGGACCAAAGCTTTTGATTTGGTATATCAGGCCAACACTGTTATTGCCGGAATTGAAAGCATGGAATGGGTAAAAGAAGACCGGAAAAATCAATATTTGGCAGAAGCTCGTTTTTTCCGTGCATTCAGCTATCGTATTTTGGTAACTCTTTTTGGCGATATTCCATTAATTACAGAGCCAATCACAACAGCAAAAACTGATTTTGTGAGAGATCCAAAAGAAGATATTTACAAATTGATGGAGGCAGATTTTGCTTTTGCTGCTGCAAACTTGCCAATAAGAGGGAAAGAAGCTACAGTAGGCCGATTAACACAAGGTGCCGCCTGGCACATGTTAAGCGAGACATATCTGGCTCAAAATAAATACCAACAAGCCGTAGATGCTGCTTCTCATGTTATCAACGATTATGGATATGCTTTAATGCGGCAGCGTTTTGGCTCTCAGCCTAATCTTTTTGGAAGCGAAAATGTGTATTTCGACCTTTTTACCAAAGAGAATCAAAACTTGGGTACCAATACCGAAGGAATCTGGGTTATTCAGAATGATCCGGATGTTACTGGTGGCGGTTTTTATGCCGGGGAGCGTGGCTTTGGTTGTGCCTATTACCGTCTTGGAAATACTCCTGATGGCTATAAAGCTTTTGTGGGGGATCTTTACGACGGTGCTTATACTGGTTACAGCGATACTTTGGGACGTCCGGTTGCATGGGTTCGGCCTACAAATTATACTGCATACGATATTTGGAAGGGTGACTGGAATAACGATTTCCGAAACTCTGAGGCTTGTATAAAAAGGAATTACTATTTCAATAACCCAAGTTCGGCTTACGACGGAATGAAAATTGAATGGAGCTTTTACTCTTCACGCTCAAGTGCGTTGAAAGATACCACTCAATATTTGTATCCATATTTCATGAAAGCGGCTGCTCCATGCGATCATTATACCGATATGTCGAGAGCCGGAGGTGGTGTTAATCATAAAGATGTATATGCAATTCGTATGGCAGAAACCTATTTGCTGAGAGCAGAAGCCTATCTGGGGCTTGGCGAAACAGCGAAAGCTGCTGCGGACATTAATCAGGTAAGAAGCCGTTCTAATGCAACTCCTGTATCGGCAAGCAATGTTACCATTGATTACATTTTGGATGAAAGAGCACGCGAACTTTACACCGAAGAATGGCGATTATTAACACTCATGCGTTTGGGAAAACTGGTTGATCGGGTACGGAAATACAACGATAATCCAGGAAATCCAGGTTTGAGTATTCAGGATTACCACAATTTATGGCCTATTCCTCAAACAGAAATCGATTTAAATACCGGAGCTGTATTGGAACAAAATCCAGGTTATTCAGAATAAAAAATTAAAGCTATTTGCCTTGGTAGCCTATTCGTTGATTTCTTCAACGGGTAGGCTATTTTTATGCTGAATCAGATTGTTTTCTGTGATATGACGGGAATATATGAAGGTGTGTTTCATTTTTGTGCTGATTAAAAAAATGTCTATCTTGCATTCCGTTAAATGAAACCAAACAACTTATTGCCAACCAGCGAGAAATTACTTTTTAGTTAATATACCGAACGGGCGCAATATGAATGATTTATGAATGAGAGTTTTTCTTTCATTTATAATTATGTGGCGATTTTTTCTGTAGCTGTAGCTTGAAAAGACTGGGCGAAACTGCGTTAAGAGTTCTGTCTGGTTTCATTCATTTTATTGATGACGTATTAACACATAATAAATAACCCAATGAGAAAACAAATTTATCTGTTTGCTCTGCTTGGTCTGTTTTTCTTTGCAGCCTGTCAGAATGCAAATAAAAAAGTTGAAACCGAAGAGGTAGTGAGCACCAAGTGGACAAAAGAACAGGCCGAAGCCTGGGCAAAGGAAAACGGATGGTTGAGAGGGTCTAATTTCAACCCAAGTACCGCCATCAATCAGTTGGAAACATGGCAAGCTGAGTCATTCGACACAGTAACCATTGATCGTGAATTAGGATGGGCTGAAGGAATTGGCATGAATGCAATGCGTGTTTACCTCCATCACCTTGCCTGGGAAGTTGACAAGGATGGATTCAAAGGTCGCATGAATAAATATCTGGAAATTGCCGATAGTCATGGTATTAAAACCATTTTTGTTTTCTTCGACGACTGCTGGAATCCAACATATCAGGCCGGTAAACAACCCGATCCGAAACCAGGAGTGCACAACTCTGGTTGGGTGCGCGATCCGGGAGACTTGTTGTTTCAGGATTCAACCCTGATTAATACTTTGGAATTGTACGTGAAAGATGTGCTGACCACATTTAAAGACGACAAACGTATTGCAATTTGGGATTTGTATAACGAACCGGGTAATTCGAAATATGGCAATCAATCGATGCCTTTGCTCAAAAAAGTATTCGAATGGGGATGGGAAGTTCGTCCATCTCAACCAATGTCTTCAGGCGTTTGGAATTTGGCATTGTCTGATCTGAATAAATTTCAGGTTGAAAATTCAGACATTATCACTTACCACAATTACGAAGGACCGGAAAAACACCAGGCATGTATTGACACATTAAAAACGATTGGTCTTCCGATGGTTTGTACCGAATACATGGCTCGTCGCAATAACAGCTTGTTTACGAATATTATGCCTATTCTGAAAGAGCAAAATATTGGTGCAATAAACTGGGGATTGGTAGCCGGAAAATCGAATACCAAATATGCATGGGATGAACCGATTGCTGATGGCTCAGAGCCTCCGCTGTGGTTTCACGAAATTTTCAGACCTGACGGTTCTCCGTATAAACAGGAAGAAGTTGATTTAATTATGAGCCTGACCAAGAATTAAAAAATAGCAAAAGAGGGGATTGATATAAGAAGTGTCTCCTCTTTTGTTTTTTCAGAACCCACAACTAAAAAAAATGAAAAAAATCCAGGTTATACTGATGATGATATTGGGAACAGTATCGTTTGCTCAATGTAAAGAAAATGAATACCCCGCGGGTGACAATAACGACACCGATGATAAGTCAATGTTTACAAACCCGGTATGGAACGGAGCTGATCCGTGGATGGTGAAAAAAGACAATTATTACGTGTATTGCCGTTCGGTAAATACACCCGCTCATTCAATTGCGGTACACAAGTCAACAAAACTAACCAGTTTAGGTGAGAAGAAAGTTATCTGGTCGGCTCCGGCTACCGGATGGAACCGATCATGCATCTGGGCTCCCGAAATTCATTTCATTCAGGGACATTGGTATGTTTATGTTGCTGCTGGCGAATCGGGACCTCCATTTATTCATCAGCGAACAATGGTTTTGCGCTCGAAAACCGACGATGTTTTTAGCGAATACGAGGACATGGGACAGCTTTATACCGGTGATACACCCGAAATTGCGAATTCGAATATTTGGGCCATCGATATGACCGTGCTTGAACATAAAGGCAAATTGTATGCAATTTGGTCGGGCTGGAAAAAACAGGAAGAAACAGATAAAACTTCTCAGCACTTGTATATCTGTGAGATGGAAAATCCATACACTTTAAAGGGAACTCGCAAATTATTGTCGTCTCCTGTTGAACGCTGGGAAACGGGCGGACCTTTGGATTTGAATGAAGGTCCACAGATATTGAAAAATGGCGACAAAGTTTTTGTTGTTTATTCGTGCCGCGAGTCGTGGTTGGTCGAATACCGGTTGGGAATGCTTGAGCTGATTAATCCGGATGGAGACATGACCGACCGCGCAAACTGGCGAAAATCAGGGCCGGTATTTCAGGGAACCGATCAGGTGTTGGGTGTTGGGCATTGCTCATTTGTAAAGTCGCCCGATGGAACTGAAGATTGGATCATTTATCATTCGAAAAAAACCAAAGATCCGGGTTGGGATCGTGATGTGCGGATGCAGCCATTTACCTGGAATGCCAATGGAACTCCAAATTTTGGCAAACCTATTCCTGCCGGACAGAAAATAAAATTGCCAGCCGGACAAAGCAAGTAATCAACCATAAATAGTTGAATGAAATGAAAAATTACGTTTCGAAAATAGGTTTGGTTGCATTGTCAATTGTTTCAGTTGTTGCCACCGGAGCCGAACGAAAAGATAGCAAAAAAGCATCTCCTGTAAATATTGTTTTGTTTGTTGCCGACGACCTCGGCTCGACGGATCTTGGCGCTTATGGAAATACGGTAGTCAGAACCCCTAATCTCGACCACTTGGCTAGTCAGTCACTCGTGTTTACCGATGCATTTGCCAGTTCGCCAACCTGCTCGCCTTCGCGGGCATCAATTCACACGGGCTTGTATCCTTTTCGGAGCGGAGCGCATGCAAATCATCATGGTGTACGGCAGACCGTAAAAACATTACCTGCTTATTTGAATGAACTGGGCTACAAAGTTGGTTTTGCGGGGAAATTGCATATTGGGCCAATGGATATTTATCCGTTTGAAATGATTCATAACACTAATGTTCCGGAAGCGGGACACGAAAAAGATGGGGTGTTGTGGACCGACCTGGACATGGGACCGGTTGATCAATGGTTAGGTGATGCATCGAAAGCAGAGAAACCTTTTATGTTGGTTGTAAACGATCATAGTCCGCATGTAATGTGGCCCGAAAAGCCGGAATATGATTATACTTCTGTTGATATTCCTCCAATTCATATCGATACCAAAGACACTCGTGTTTCGCGTGCCCGCTATTATACCGACATTACTAAAATGGATTCGAATGTTGGAAAATTGCTTGAAAGTCTGGAGAAATATCAGTTAGATAAAAATACCATTATCATATTTACTGCAGATCAGGGGCCTCAATGGGCTTTCGGGAAATGGAACTTGTACGATTACGGGATCAAAGTTCCGCTGATTATTCGTTGGCCTGGAGTTGTACAAGGAGGTTCGGATACACATACACTGGTTTCGTTGGTGGATATTGTTCCGACAGCAATTGAAATGGCAGGTGGCAATGCTCCCAAAGAACCGGAACAGATTGACGGACGTAGTTTGGTTCCATTTCTGAAAGGAGAGAAAGCTTCGCATCGTGATGTCGTATTCGGAAGTCATACTGGCGATGGAGCTATTAATCAGGCTCCAATGCGGATGATTCGAACCAGCAGGTATAAATATATTCTGAATCTGGCACCTTCGGTTTTGTACAATACACATATTAATCTTGCAAAAGATCACGATGGTGGACGTCAGTATTGGCCCTCGTGGATTGAAAAATCTTTTTTTGATCAGCATGCGGCATCCGTTTTATGGAGATACCACAATCGCCCGGCAGAAGAATTGTATGATGTTTTGCGTGATCCCAATGAGTTGTGTAATTTGGCATCCGATCCGTCTTGCACTAAAATAATGGAACAGTTCCGGCAGCAAATGACTGAATGGCGCACTCAGCAAGGCGATACCGAAACCGGCGTTTATACTGAAACCGGAAAAGGCGGTGGATTGCAATATATTTTCAAATAATACTGGTTTTAGCTGCTAGCTATTTCTCTTGAAAAATAAAATCCGGTTCTGAAATTTCTTCTGAACCGGATTTTTTTTGATACAAATTGAACTGTATATAGGGTTTCCCCCTTTTATGCCGATTGATTTTTCTATACGTAGTCTTCGTACATGCGCTTCATTCGTTTTAGTCGGTTGCGTTGTGCATTAATTAGCCCAAAAACAATGATTAGCACAATTGGAAGCAGAAAATTCAGGTATTTGAGCATGGTTTTGGTGCCATCTTCAATCTGATCGATTGGGCGCGATGTAACTCCTTTGGTTCTCAGCGCAATCAGTCCTGTATCGTCTGATAGGTAATCAATTGCATTAACCATCAGATTGATGTTGTCAGCAGGCCGTTGGCGGGCATTTTGTCCACTCCCGTTTACGGCAAAATCGCCATCGGCAATTACCACCATTTTTGAAGGCATATTTCCCGAAAGTTTTCCTTCAAGCAGTGCCGCAAGTGTAAGTTTCGACAGCGGAAAATCAGCATTGGTCCATTGTTGCTGAATATTGAAAAATACCGGGCAATTTTGCTTCCCTGATTTTTCAGAAGAAAAAGCCAGCGGCTGAAAATGAATGGTACTGTCGCCTGTAAAAACCATCGGGCTGACAAATTCGAAACTCACATTTTCAATTCCTTTTGTAATGGTATGATCGCCAAATAATTTTATAGTTGGCAAATACGGGAAAGTCATTTGCGAATTGATCGTGAACATTCCCTGCTGCTGACGAACATTTACGGTGTTGCAGTGCGAGTCGGTCACAAAACTATTTTCAATTTGGAGTCCTTTACCAGCCAGCCAACCTTCAACTCCTGTAGTAAGCTCGGATCCAGACAGACTCGATAAGTCGCCTTTTACACGATTGATAGCCAGGTAAATATTCCCTCCTTGCGACAAATAATCGTCGAGTCGGGCTAATTCCAGAGGAGATAAACTGTCGGTAGGTGCAACCAAACATAGGGTTTTGTATTTGCGCAAGTCCGAAGTATTATTAATGTTGACTGCTTCGGTTTGGTAAAGTACATTGAGCGAAGCCATTGCCTGTTGAAATTCGTAGCTGGATGGTTCGCCGTGCCCTTGAATAAAACCAACGAGAGGTTTATTGGTCACTGTCAGTTTCTTAATACTGGTAGAAAGTGCGTATTCCATGGCAGCACCTTGCTGCATAAAGGGAATAATTTCGGTTTTATCGCCGAATTTGAGCACTGCTCCGAGGTAGGCTTTTTTCTGAACTACCTGATCTTTTTCGCGAACATTAATTACTACTGGCGAAATACCAGCTTTCATAGCCTCTTGCTCGGTTTCTTCTTTTTCATTCGGATTGATGAATTCGAATTTGACATTCGATTTCGATTTATTGGCATATTCAACCAACAGGTTTTTGAAATCGCTGCGGGTTTGAGCTATTTGTGGAGGTAAATCTTCTGAAAAATAGGCTGTAACAGTTACTGGTTCTTTCAGCTCGTGCAATATGTCGAGTGTGGCATTGCTGAGTGTATAACGTTGATCGTCGGTGAAATCAAGTCTGAAAAAGAAATGACTGGCAGCAATGTTAACGATAATCAGAATTGCACCGAGCAGGACAAAATAGAATAGGGTTGATTTTTTTATTTTCATTTTCCTGAATTTTTTAGTTCACGTTTCTTTTTGATAACACTATTTCGGAACCTTTCAGCCCGATGAGAATTACTGAAATAAAATAAATCAGGTCCTTGCTGTCGATTACCCCGCGTGAGATTGAATCGTAGTGGGTGGACAAACTCAGGTAATAGAAAATATTGCCCAACCATCCGCTAAGACTTCCGGCAAGCATGCCAAACAAAATGTGAAAGAAAATGCCGGTAAACAGAGCCAGCAGAAAAGCAACAATTTGATTGCTGGTGATACTGCTGCAAAATATGCCAATACTAATGTAGGCGGCGCTCATCAGCAACAGTCCGAAATAGCCGGTCCATACCGAGGCATGGTCAATTGGTCCCAGATTCCAGATGGTGATGTAATATGGGAGTGTGAGCGCAAGAGCAATGCCGATAAGCAAGAATGTGGATAAAAATTTACCGAGTAAAATTTGTCGGTCGGTAATTGGTTTTGTTAGCAAAATTTCGAGCGTTCCGGCTTTCTTTTCTTCTGCAATGAGTTTCATGGTCAGTGCCGGAATAAAAAAGAACAGCGTCCAGTAAGCAATTCCGAAGAAACTTTGCATGCTGGCCTGGCCAACAAAAAAAACATCGGCTCCATACAACCAGGTAAAAAAACCACTAAGTCCCAAAAACGCAACAAGCATGATGTAGGCCATCAACGACTCGAAAGTAGCTTGTAGTTCCCGTTTGGTTATGATCCATATCTGTTTCATCTGTCTTTCGGTTTTAATTGTTGGTTACTTCGCGGAATACATCTTCCAGTTTGGTTTCAATTGGTATTAATTTACTGATATACCAATTTTTGCTGACACACAGGTCGAAAATGGCTTTGGCCGATTGGGCATCGTCGCGACTTTGCAACTGGTAGCTTTCGGGGCTGTCGTCAGCAAAATCGACCCACTGAACGGTAGGCAGATTTTTTAGTGCCAGATACACTTCGTTGCGATCACCTCCCTGAATCTGCACATGCAATATTTCGTTGCCTTGTGCCTGTTTGCGCAACTCGTCGGAAGTGCCGTCGGCAACAATCCGGCCATTACTGATAATCAGAATTCGGTCGCAGGTCGCTTCAACTTCAGCAAGAATATGAGAACTGAGCAAAACCGTTTTTTCTTTTCCGATTCGCTTAATCAATTCACGAATTTCAACAATCTGGTTCGGATCGAGTCCTGTGGTTGGTTCATCTAAAATCAGAACCTCCGGATCGTGAATCAATGCCTGAGCTAATCCCACACGCTGCCTGAAACCTTTGGAAAGTTCTCGTATCTTCTTGTGCTTCTCAGCTTTCAATCCGCAAATACGAATCATTTCGTTGATTCGCTCTCTGATTTCAGAGGAGGGAATTCCTTGCAATTCGGCCACGAACCGGAGGTAGTCAACCACTCCCATGTCCTGGTACAACGGATTGTTTTCGGGTAGATACCCAATATGTTTTTTTACTTCGTCCGGATTTTTGGTTGTGGAAATACCGCCCACCAGAATATCTCCTTCTTCGGGAGTAAGGAAGCAACTGATTGCTTTCATCGTGGTCGTTTTTCCGGCTCCATTTGTCCCCAAAAATCCAAGAACTTCTCCTGTGTTGACGCGAAAGCTCAGTTTATCAACAGCTTTCTGCGGTCCGTAAGTCTTGGTAATTTTTTCAACAACGATATCCATAGATCACCATTTTGTATTTCGCGACCGAAATTATAAAACACACAAAAAAAAATGAACCATCGAAAATACCTTTTAACGTAATTTAACAAAGATTTGGAAACCGAATACCGATTTTTGGATAACAATTAGAACGAGGGATGCATTGGGCAATTCACGCATATTTCGTATATTTTGCAAGGAAAGGACGAGAACGAAAATGAGGAAGATGCTTCTGCTTATTGGAGTATTATTGTGCTGTTTTCATCTGAAGGCAGCATTGCCTTTTGTGTGGAGTCCTGACAGTGTGTCGATCATAAAAGCGGCAGAAAAATCGGAATTGTTTTACGATAGTCTTCAGCAGAAGGCTCACCGACATCGTTTTACCGGTTGGATGTACGACATGTTGGTGTGTTCTCCCAAAGAAGAATGCGATCTTAATTTTCTTTCCTACGAATATTATCATCAGTTTGATGGCAAAACAATCGCATCGGTACGGATTTTACCCTTGGATGTTTTTGGTCCCACGTTCGATGATACAACTCGCGTAGCCCGACTGAGAATAGAACGATTTGCGAATCATGTGCATACGAAATCGAATATTCGGGCTATTCGCCGAAATTTGTGGATCAAGGAAGGAATGGTGTTTGATGCCAATCTGGTGATGGACAACGAACGTATTTTGCGCGAATTACCTTATCTGAAAGATGTTCGGATTAGTGTTACTCCACGCGTGGGAAACGAAAATGTGGTTGATATGCTGGTTATGACCAAGGACGTTTTTGCCTTCGGTGTAACCGGGAGAATTGATGAGATCGACTCGGGAGAGTTTGGGATTTATCATCAGAATATTTTTGGTGTAGGTCACCAGGTTTCCGCCAAATTTGTGGGGCATTTGAATGAGGAACCGTATCTCGGCATCGAAACTTTTTATTCAATTAAAAACTTCGGTGGCGACTTTGTCGATATCCAGACAGGGTATTTCGATACATACAAACGACATGGTTTCCTGGTAAATTTCAGCAAAGAATTTTTACGACCGCAATCTGTATGGGCCGGAGGTTTTTATTTTGGACGTTTTTTTCGGGTAAATCAAATTCCGGTTGATCCGGTGAAAACGGATTTCTCGCTGAATCTTGGTCTGTTGGATGTTTGGTATGGCCGAAATTTGCGCTTGTGTAAAAATGAATCGGATAGTCGTTTCCAGATGACACTTTCCGGACGCGTAAGGCATCTCGACTTTATTAAGCGCCCTGAAGCTGATGCTGAAAACAATCAGTATTTTGCAAACAGTACTTTTTATTTGGGAAGTTTAAGCTTCTCGCAGCGAAAATATGTTCGCGACCGCTTGATTTACAGTTACGGTATTGTTGAAGATATTCCGAAAGGATATTTGCATGAATTTGTATTGGGTTATGATAATAATGAATTTAATCGTCGCTGGTATTCACATACTTACTTGTCGAGCGGGAATATTGTACGCTACAAGCCCTATTATCTTTTTGCTTCGCTGGGAGTTGGTGGTTTCTTCAACCAGAAACGTTTCGAGCAGGGCTTGCTGGAGGTCAATGTAAATTATATTTCCCGCTTGTTTAATGCCGGAGGATTAAATGCCCGCCAGTTTTTAAAAGTCAATTACATGACCGGTATTCGTCGATTCGATATTGAAAATGTATCGTTGCGTTACCGAAACGGAATTCGTGGTTTTACCAGTTCCGACGCGGTAGGGAAACAGCGGTTGAGCATGAATTTGGAGACGGTGGTTTTTCAACGCAGAGAATTTCTGAAATTCAATACAGCTTTGTTCTCTTTCCTCGATTTGGGATTGATAGGTTCTAACCACAAGGTAATTTTTACTCAGGATTATTATGCGGGTGTGGGTTTTGGAATTCGGCTTCGTAACGAAAACCTGGTATTCAAAACCATTCAGATTCGGTTGGCATATTATCCCAATAGCCCTAAAGACATGGGAAGTGTTGGTTTTATCCTGGAAGAACAACTTAAAACCCGTTTTTATAGCTTCCAGCCGAAGGCTCCCGAGCCGCTTGTTTTTGATTGATATTGAGCTGTCTGAGATTATTTTATTCAGAAATAGAAAAAATGTCGAATTCTTCTGTACTGAAGAATTGAAAAATCAACGTCTGTTTGAATGTAAAAGCATTTTGCCGCTTGAAGCAATTCGCTGTTTTTCTGTGATTTTATCATTTGTATCACTCTTTTGTAGATATTTTATTAATATTATTTGCAATAGAAGGGTATAAATCGAAAAAATCAGTTCTTGATAAAGCAATAACTTCGCAACGCAAACCAAAAACAACGAAAAAAGATGAAAAAAATGAATGTACGAGTAGCTCTGACAATGGGAGCTTCGCTGTTGGTGGGAGCAACATCCTGTACTTCCTCACCAACGGAAAAGCCGGAGCAACCAAATATCGTTTATATTTTGGCTGATGATATGGGCTATGGCGATTTGTCGTGCCTGAATGCTGATTCGAAAATCAAAACCATGAATCTGGATCGTTTGGCTCAGCAAGGAATGGTTTTTACCGACGCACACAGCAATTCGGCGGTTTGCACGCCTACCCGTTATGGGATTCTTACCGGACGTTATGCATGGCGATCGCGTTTGAAACAGGGCGTTAATTGGAGTTATGACGAACATCTGATTGAGCCGGAACGAATGACCGTCGCTTCATTATTGAAAAAGAATGGTTATTCAACTGCATGTATCGGAAAATGGCATTTGGGGCTCGATTGGGCAAAAGATTCAACCGGAACGCCTGACTTTTTGCAGCCGATAAAAAATGGACCGAACAGCAATGGATTTGATTATTTCTACGGAATTACGGCTTCGCTTGATATCCCACCATATTTTTATATTGAAAACGACCGAATTACAACAACTGAAATTGATACAATAGAAGGAACTACCGGGAAGGGATTTTGGAGAACCGGGCCAATTGGAGCTGATTTTAAACATGAGGAAGTTTTGCCTAATCTGACTCAAAAAGCGTTGGGATACATTACGCAGCATGCCAGTGCAAAAAAGCCTTTCTTTCTGTATTTTGCATTGCCTGCGCCGCATACTCCCATATTGCCTTCTGCTGAGTGGAAAGGGAAAAGCGGGACAAACGAGTACGGCGATTTTTGTTTGATGGTTGACGATGTGGTAGGGCAGGTGCTGAAATGTCTCGACGAAAATGGAGTCAGCGAAAATACTTTGGTCGTTTTTGCCAGCGACAACGGTTGCGCGCCATCGGCTGATTTGAAAGAATTAAAGTCGTTTGGTCATTCACCAAGTTCCATTTATCGCGGAGCAAAAGCTGATATTTATGAAGGAGGTCATCGCATCCCATTGTTGATGAAATGGCCCAAAAGTATCAAGCAGGGCAAAGTAAGTAACGAAACGATTTGTTTGACCGATTTTATTGCTACCGTGGCGGCAATTGTGAATGATACTCTTCCTTCAAATGCGGGAGAAGACAGCTACAACATGTTACCATTGATGGAAGCTGATTCATTGGTTGGCCCATTGCGAGAAGCAACGGTTCATCATTCGGTGGACGGCTATTTTTCAATTCGGAAAGGAAAATGGAAACTGGAATTTTGTGCTGGTTCCGGAGGTTGGTCTTATCCAACTCCAAAGCAAGTGAAGAATGAAGGATTGACAGGTTTTCAGTTATACGATTTGGAAAACGATCCTTCGGAAACACAAAATATTTGTGAGCAACACCCTGAAATAGTGACCGAATTAACTGCCTTGATGGCGAAATATATTGAGCAGGGGAGAAGTACTCCGGGAAAAGCTCAGCAAAACGACGGATTTACGTCGTACTTAAAAGAATAGAAAAAAGAAATAAATTAAGATTGGAGAATGAACGAAAGAGTTAGGAAGATGAGGAGGAAAGAACAATTCGTATTATTTGTGCTCGTAATAATGAGCGCTTTTGCAGCACAGGCAGCTACTGCGCCCAAGCAGGCTACGGTGAATTATATCCTAAAAACGAACGGTAAAGAACGGGGCGAAGGACCGTCGGTAATTTTACGTTATATCGACGGCAGGGCAATTATTGACCGTCCGGAAGAAAAACGGGACAAGAAACTTATTGCAGGACTGGCAAAGGAAATGACTGTGCTCGACTTTAATGCAAAAAAAGTAATTAATCGCGCAGAGGTAGATGCGAATACAATTTTCCATTACGAAACGGCTTTTAGCGAAATGGAAGAGGTAACATTTACCAACGAAACAGAAAAAATACTTGGCTACAATTGCAAATTGGCTAAGATGAATTTGCGTTCGAATCGGATTGATGTTTGGTACACTGAAGAGGCCGGAATACAGGGAACACCTTATCAGCCAACGGCAAATGTGCCGGGACTGGTGTTGAAAATGGTTCGTAACGGAAACTTTGAAATGCTTGCCACATCGGTTGATTTCGACAAAAAGAAAAACGGAACAGATCCAATTCCGTCAAACTGGGGCGAGTTGGTTAGCTCGGTTGAGTATCAGGCTCGTTTACGGGAAGCATTAATTCAAACGGTTACTGTTTTCGAGCATGAGCAATTAAATTTTGATAATGACTACCAGAGTCCGAAAGTGCTCGATAACGAAAAAGTAATGCACTTTGCAAAAGGTACTGTTGTGCTACGGAAAGTGACCTTACCCGAATTGCCCGACAACTACAATATTTTTGCAGAAGTGGTACAATGCTCAAACGGCGATGCTTACGACCGTACTGGTTCGGTATTTTTAGTTCCTACCGATTCGGTAAAATCGTTTCTGAACGGAATGACTGACGGTGTGAGCGAATTACCTTATTTTGTTGCTGGAAACGGAAAAAAATATCAGGGAATGAAAGCTACTGAGGGTTACTTGCCTCCTGTAGAATTGGTTCGTTTTTTCACTCCGTTTGGTGTGCGTCATTTCAATGATAAAGTGAAGGTAAAAGGACAAGTTTGGGCTGATTCGGCTTATTTTAAACAGGATGTGAGCGAGTTGCGCGACTACCTGAAAAAAGACGTGTGGATTGGTGCGTACATTGCCAACTACGACAAAGGTGGACATTACATTAGTATGAAATTGAAATATTATCCGGATAGCCCGGTGGTTGAAGAAAAATCGGATAAATATTGGCAAATGCCTTTGTTTTGTAGCCTGAACCTGCTCGAAATTGCCGGACAAGATTATCCGACTTTGTTTGGAACTGATAGTTTGACTGTTTCATTCACGGTGCCTGAAAAAGTGAAAAATATTCAGTTGCGATATATCTCTACTGGCCATGGCGGCTGGGGTGGTGGCGACGAGTTCAACCAAAAAAACAATGAAATATGGATTGACGGAAAACTCGCATTCAGCTACACTCCATGGCGAACCGACTGTGCCGTTTTCCGTAACTCGAATCCTGCTTCCGGAAACTTCTGGAACGGACTTTCTTCATCCGATTTGAGTCGTTCAGGATGGTGCCCGGGATCATTAACGAATCCGGTTTTTATCCCCCTACCTGAATTAGAACCAGGAAAGCATACTTTGAAAGTTGCTATTCCGCAGGGAGAGAAAGAAGGATCAAGTGAAAGTTACTGGTGCGTTTCAGGAGTGATTCTTGGTGAAAAAGAATAAATAGATTTGAATGATACCGAAATTGCCGTTTTTTCAGAAAAGAAGAAACGGCATTTTTTTGTCTGCTTATCCTCCTCTTGCATTCCTTGTGCTATAGCGCGAATAAAAGGGATAAAATCTGCATTTTTGTATTTTTATCAAATTGATTGCTTGGGTACAACCAACATGCAGTTTAAATTTGACTTGCTAACTAATCGATCTCATGCGAATACCAGGGCTTTATATTCTAGCTTTTTTATTGTTGTTTATTTCATGCGGAAAAGACGATTCTGTTTTGCCGGAAGAAGAACCTGTTCCGGTAAATAAGAATTTTCTTTTGGCGGCTTATCTGCCTGCATACAGTTTTAGTAAACTTGATGCCGATGCCCTGAAAAAACTTCACCGTGTTTACTATTTTTCGGTAGCACCCGACAAAGACGGCAATTTTGTGTATTCGCAAACCGATATTTCAAACCTGAATAGTTTGAAGAGCCATTATGCCGGAACCAGCAAACAAATATATTTGGTAATTGGCGGTTGGTACGAATCGGAAAACATTCATGAAATGGCTGCCAGCGAGACCAAGCGAAAAAAGTATGCTTTCGATATTGCTGAATTTTGTGAAAAGCATGGTTTGCATGGAGTTGATCTCGACTGGGAATCGTATCCGGTAGCGGTGAATTCGACCAATTATTCGGCCTGGGTAAAAGAATTGTATGCCGAACTTCAACCACGGGGACTCGGTTTTACGATTGCCGTTGATGTTGCGCATGCGAAACGATCGGCTGGTTTGGTGCAATATGTCGATCAGTTTAACCTGATGTCGTACGGAATTCTGGATGCAGCAGGTTATCATGCAACAATGACGCAAATGCTTAATTGGCTGGCCGATTACAAAGCTCAGAATATTCCGTCAGAGAAGTTGATTGTAGGAGTTCCGTTTTATGCGCAGCGACCGTCTGTTGCTGGCGACAATTCGTCTGTTGCAGTAACTTATCGGTATATTTTATCGAAAACATTTCCTGCACCGGGAGTTAATAAGTATGAAAAATACAGCTTCAACGGTCAGGACTTGTTGCGCGAAAAAGTCCGGTTCCTGATGCAAAATAATTACGGTGGAATAATGGCCTGGGAAATGACTCAGGATGTACCGGTAAATTCTGAATATTCACTACTGCGTTCGGTGAGCGAAGAATACACGTCACTGATTAGTAAGTAACAAACTTGTTGCAAATCATCAGGAAAAACTGTTCTGATATTTTCGAGTAAAAGTTAAGGTATAACTAACAAATGAGTTAAAACAGTTTGGAGTAAATTACATATTGCTATATTTGGAGGCAACACACAATGAAAATGTCTCAACTCGAAACCAACAACGCATTCTTATTGTCTGAACTAAAAAAAGGGCACGAAGAGGCCTTTGATTTTATTTTCAGAAAATATTACAAGGCTTTGTGTGCGCAGGCTTCAGCTTATTTGCATGATTTTGATACGATACAAAGTTTGGTGCAGGAATGTTTTGTAAATCTTTGGCAAAAAAGACAGCAAGCTGATTCGATTGAAAGCTTGTCGGCCTACCTGTCGGTGATGGTGCGAAATCGTTGTATCGATTATTTACGGAAAGAAAAACTGAGAGAAAAAGTTCGCCAAAGGGAGAGTTTGCAAGATGAACCAGAAGATTTTGCAGACCAATGGTTATTGTCGCGCGAGTTTGAAGAGAAATTAATTGTGGCCCTACTTAATTTGCCTGAACGATGCCGAATAGCTTTCGAATATAGTCGTTTCGAGGGGCATAGTTATGCTGAAATTGCAAGTAAAATGGACATTTCAGTAAAAGGAGTTGAAGCCTTAATTAGCCGATCTCTAAAAATTCTTCGTACCGATTTAAAAGATTTTCTTCTGCTTCTGATCTTGTTTCTTGATTTGCCTTCTTTTTAGGATATTCCCTTTCAATCAATACTATTTCATTTATTTCTATTCGAAATTTTTCGACAGAAACACCCCTTTTAAAGTTTTTTGACCGCTGACATTTGTTTGTGGCTGATATTTTTTTCATTTCCAATGTAGGGTGGGCAAGCTGATGTTCGTCAGAAATTCAGTACAGGCGAATAATCAACCTTAAAAAATGACGGCTTACAACCCACACAGCTTATCTTTTTTTACAGAAGAGAATCTTCTCTGTTATTTTAATCATTGTATATCAGAGCAAGATTCTTTTCCTGTTTTTTTTCAAAAACGTTCCACAAATGTTTATTCCTCTCTGCTCATATTTATTCCTATTCTAACTTCTTTCTTGTCCGGTTTACTTGGCGTTAAACGCTTTTTCGAGCGCAAAGTAAATCGTGAACAACAATCTGAAAAACCGATAGAATCCAATGTCCATGGATTAGTTTGGCTAGCTATGGCCTTATGTATAATTTAATTTTTATGAACCTATGAAGAATCAAAAAATGAAAAAAAGTGTTTTTCGTAAACCGCTGAGAGTGCAGCTTGCAGTGCTGGCATTTTTAGTGTTTACAGTGCTTGTGTCTTCAATTTTTGTTAGTTGTGACGACGAGGGGGATGCTAATCCACCTCAAATTACTACCGGCGAAGTTTCTGATATTAAAGATATCGAAGCGTTGGTAAGCGGAACAGTTACTGCAAATGGAGGATCAAAAATTCTTGCAATGGGTATTTGCTGGACAACAGAGGATGCCGATCCTACTATTGAAAGCAATTTTGTACCTGTTGGAGAATATACCAAAGATGGTATTTCTCAGGATGAATGGAATTTCTCAATTGTTTTTTCTGGCTTGGCCTCAAAAACAACTTACAAAGTGAGAGCTTATGCGGTTAACGATGCTGGTGTGGCGTATGGAAATACCATCTCGTTTACTACAAAAGCCGGAAAAACTTTTCACAAACTTACTCCTGACATGATTGATACTTATACTCAGGAAATATGGGAAGGTGAAAAAGAAAATCTGGTAGATGGAAGTTTGGATACATACTGGCACTCAGCCTGGTCGGATGACGAAGGCGCAGAAGTTAAACCATTGCCTCACCATATTCAGATAACTTTCCCTTCAGCAAAAAATATCGGAGGGTTTAAATTCTGGACACGTTCGGCTTCGAAACGAGCTATTGACCCAGTGAAATTCGATGTGCAGGTTAGCACAAACGGAACTGATTATACTACCGTATGGACTTCTGCGACAATCAACACCTTGATTCGCCCGGATGAAAACCTGGTAATGTTGGATAAAAACTATTCTTCAAAATATTTCAGAATCAGAATTCTGGATACACGAACAACCGGACAAACTTGCACAACAATGAGCGAACTGGTTGTTTTTGAAGATGGTCTTCTTCCTTATTAATCCAATGGTTTTACGCCATTCATAATTACATAAAATAGTATCTAAGTTCGATTAAAATATAAGATTATGAGATATTTAAAACAAATCGAAATTTCACAAAAAAATATTCATAGCATATTACAGAAAGGCTTTGCCCTGTTCATGTTTATGCTACTGTTTTCCGCTTTGGCTGGTGCACAATCAATCAAAGTAGGCGGACAGGTTGTTGACAGCTCAAATAACGAGCCTCTGCCAGGGGTGAGCATATTAATTAAAGGAACTACACAGGGAATTGTTACCGACCTGGATGGAAATTATTCTCTGTCAGTGAATAATGCTAGCGATGTATTGGTTTTTTCATACATCGGTTATATTCCTCAGGAAGTTGCTGTAAACGGACAAGCAACAATCAATGTAAAAATGAAAAGCTCGACCAAAGACATTGATGAAGTGATTGTAACTGCTTATGGAACAACAAAAAAATCGAACCTGACAGGTTCAGCCGTAGCTTTAAAAAGCGAAGAACTGAAAGACGTTTTTGTTTCGAATGTGGCTTCGATGTTGCAGGGAAAAGTAGCAGGGGTTTATAGCTCAACTGCAAGTGGACAACCTGGCGAAACATCGACGATTACCATTCGTGGTAAAGGATCGCTTTCGGGAACAACTAAGCCGCTTTGGGTTGTTGATGGCATTGTAATGGGTAACGACGATCCGGGATTTAGTCCGGCTGATATTGAAAGTATTACTGTATTGAAAGATGCTTCGGCAACTGCCTTGTATGGATCATTGGCAGCAAACGGTGTTATTTTGCTGCAAACCAAAAGAGCCCAAAAGGGAATTTCAAAAATAAATGTGAATGCATCGCGCGGATATACTGTTTTCAATACCGGTAATTTTTCTTTGATGAATTCGCAAGAATTGTATGACTATCAGAAAACCTGGAATCCTGATGTGTCAGAAGATGTATTGAATACTGATACTGACTGGATGAAAATCGGAACTCAAACTGGAGTGGCTCAGGAATATAACGTAAATTATTCAGGCGGAAATGATTTGATTTCGGCATTTATTTCAGGAACATATTATAACGAAACTGGTGCACTGAAAGGATACGATTATGAACGATATTCATCGGTGGCAAACGTTGAAGTGAATGCATCAAAACGCATGTTGATTAAATTGAATTTGTCTGGAGATTATCGTACAACGTCAGATCGTCAGCATTCGACATATGCAATTTTTACTTACATGCCTTGGGACGAACCTTATCTGCCGGATGGCACTCCGCTTGATCCGCGAACTGAGGCAGGACAGCGTTATTTGAGCGAAACTGGTAAAACATGGTATGGTCGCGATGGAAATAACTATTTGTACGACTTGCAATATAATTACGGAAAATCGCGCGGAAATAAATTGCGTGCCAATATCGGATTCGATTATAAAATCAACGATTGGTTGACCTTCTCGTCGATGAACAACATTACCTTAAATTTTGGTCATAGCGAATGGTACACCGACCCTCGTTCAATTGCAGGGCAAGCTGATCGCGGAAACTTGTATGAAAGCTACAGCTTTTCAAACGAGCGCTTCACCAACCAAATGCTTCGTTTTGCTAAAACTTTCGGATTGCATGAAGTGAATGCATTTGCCGCATGGGAATATACCGATTATCATACCGACGACACCAATGCAACAGGAAAAGGCGTTGCGGCAGGTTTAACTGTATTGAATGCTACTTCGGAAGCCGGAAATATTGGTGGTTACAAATGGGAAAGTGCCAAACAGAGTATGCTGGTTAACTTGCAATATGTTTACGATAGCCGTTTCATGGCTACTGCTTCAATAAACAGACAAGGATCAAGCAGTTTCGGACCCGACAACCGTTATGGTAACTTCTGGTCGGCCAGTGCGGGATGGAATATTCACAACGAAAATTTCCTGAAAGGAATAAAATGGATTGATGTATTGAAATGGTCAGCCAGTATGGGACAAGTAGGTAATGCTCCGGGCGGATTCCAATACTTGGGTTATTTTGCTTTTACCGATCAGTATAACGGAAATAGCGCTGCAAAACCATATCAAAAAGGAAATCCTGACATCAGTTGGGAAAAAGTTACCAGCTACAATACTGCTATTAATGCTCAATTAATCAAACGCATTAATTTCAATCTTGACTTGTATTATAAAAACAGCGATGGACTGTTGACTTATGTACCTCTTCCTGCTCTTACCGGATATAACGGTGTTTGGATGAACGTTGGCCAGGTTACTAACCGCGGTTACGAATTATCTATTAATCCTGAGATTATTAAAGGTCAGCGTTTTTCATGGGATATGACTTTGAACCTTGCATACAACAAAAACAAGGTTGAAGAATTGTACGAAAATAAAGCTTACACCAGCGGTATCCGAAGAATTGAAGAAGGTTATGATATGGACGCCATTTATCAGCGTATTTGGTACGGTGCAAATCCACAAGATGGTTCTCCTTTATGGGAAAAAGTTACTGAAAACGAGGATGGAACACAAACTGTAAGTCTGACATCAAATTATGCTGATGCAAGCCTGCAATTTACAGGAAAGAAAGGTACTCCATCTTATACCGGAGGTATTCTGAACCGATTCACTTTCGATAATTTTTCGTTGACAGCCAATATTAGTTTTGTTGACGGTATTTACAAATACAACAGCAATCGCGAGCTTTTCGATAGCGATGGTTCTTATGCAACATTCAATAATATGAATTTGGCAAAAGGATGGAAACGCTGGGAAAAACCAGGCGACATTGCAACACATCCGAAACCTTATAACGGAGGGGTAAACGCGAATAAAAATTCATCCAGATACCTTGAAGATGCAAGCTTTATCCGTTTGCGTAACGTTACCTTGTCGTACAAACTTCCTAAAACAATTAGTGAACGATTGAAAATTGGCAATGCTTCGATTTATGTGAGCGCCGACAACATGGTAACATTTAGCAAATGGTCGGGAATGGATCCGGAAAGTGGCGGATTATATCCTCTGTCGAAAAAAATCTTAGCCGGTGTTAAAATCGATTTGAAATAGTTGGATGTAATAATGATAAATACGATGAAGATGAAAAAAATATATTCATTAATAGCAATTTTAACGATACTGTCTCTCGGGGCATGTGATATTGAACGAGCTCCTTTTCAAGATTTGGCTGACGAGAAAGTTTTTGCTGATGAATTAGGTATCGAAGCTGCCGCATTAGGTACTTATGCAATATTGAAAACCAATGAATTTATGCGCCCCTATCACTTTCATGGCGAATTTGGTGGCGACAATATTTCCTTGAGTGGATCGACTACTGATAATTTGTTCTACATGTACAACTATCAGCACACGCCTACCAATTATCATTTGAATGGCTTGTGGTCAACAATTTACAAAGGCATCATTAATGCAAATAAAGTAATTGCAAATGCACAGGAAGGAACTCCTCGCATGAATCACGTAATTGGTGAAATGTATTACCTGCGCGCATTCTTCTATTTTAATTTGGTGAGCATCTGGGGACGTCCGTATAATCAATCACCAACAACGAATCTTGGTGTTCCGATTATTTTGGATGCTGAGCCTGATTTGGACAACATGCCCGGTCGTGCAAGCGTGAAAGAAGTTTACGATCAGATTCTTGTTGACCTGAATAAAGCGAAAGAGTTGATGAGCGGATTTACCCGTATCGATGAGGAATATAACATTTATGCTTCGGAACAAGCAGCCAATGCTTTGTTGTCAAGAGTGTATTTGTATATGGAAGAAAATACCAAAGCTGCTGAATTTGCAACCGAGGTACTTGAATCTGGAAAATTCTCTTTGTTGGAAGGATCTGATTACGAAACTTTCCCAACAATGAAACCGGAAGATAATTCTGAAATCATTTTTGCTTGCAAGGCAATGAAAGACAAAGACGATTACGACTGGTATGCTTTTGGTGGAATGTACGCGACAATTGATGGTGTTGGCTGGGGCGAAATGTATGCTTCAGAGCCATTGAGAGATTTGCTTGACAAAAACCCGACTGACCGTCGTAATAAATTCATCGAACCGCAATACGAACCAGGAACTGCATACGAAATCACTTATTCGTACGCAAAAGCAACTCCAGCCGGATCGAAAATGTTTCAGTCGTACAACGTTACTTCGAATGGCGGAACATGGGAATATTCGTACAATGGAACCAAAACTGTGTCAACGGAAGTTGTGGGTGGCGTAACCAAATATTTCATTACTGAAGGAAGCGGAATTAGTGGCAAAACCTATGTGCGCCTGACTCAGAAAATGTTGAAGAGAAATGGTTATCCAAAATATTTCGTAATAAAATGCTCGAACCAGGAGGGACAACCTCAGTTGTTTTCTCCAATTATTTCGCGTTTGGCTGAAATGTACCTGAACCGTGCTGAAGCTCGTGCCAAATCGGGCGATGCAGCTGGTGCTTTGGCTGATGTGAATGTAATTCGCGAACGTGCCAATATTCCTACTTACAGCAGTGTGCCTGAAGATCGGACTATTCTTGATGTAGTACTAGAAGAACGACGCGTTGAACTTGCATTTGAAGCACATCGCCGGTACGATATTTTCAGAAATGGCTTGACTTTGGATCGTCGCTATCCGGGAACACATGATAAGGGAACTAATCCGTTGATGACTGTTCCAGCAAACCATCCGCGCGTGGTTGATTATATTCCGCAGGAACAACTTCTGGCTCAGCCTAACCTGGAACAGAATCCCTAATCAGAACGGATGACAATTTCATCTCGAAATTGCTTCAAAAAATTCTGAGATATTGATCAAACACAAAAGAATCGCAAATGCAGGGTAGTGATAATAGAATGACTTTCTTTGTAAATGGGTGATTTTGTGTTTGATCTTTTTTATTTTATTCGATTTTATTAGCTATTGATTTTTGCACGATATTAAAGATGATTAGAATTAAGACTTTACTTGTTTTGACACTTGCTTTTGCATTGGTATTTCCGATTTCAGCATGTCAAAAAGATGAATCGACAGAAGAAAAACAAGAGCCAGTTCCGGAAATGTCGATTAGCATACCTACCGAAGGAAATGCATGGTATCTATCAAATATTGGAACTAGTCAGTTAAAAACAGACGATTTTGATGGCTTCAGCTGGTATTCAAAAACCAATGTGCTGCGTACCTATTTCTGGTTGAAAAAAGCCGGAACACTGCATGTAGGAATAAAAGGGAAAGTGGACACAGGAAGCTCAAAATTGAAAGCAACATTTCAGAATGAAACCAAAGAAATAGACCTGAGTAATACTACCTCGAAAACTATTTTTATTGGTTCGTTCAATGTGCCTTCTCCCGGTTATTATTATCTCGATTTGCAGGGCATTTCGCGCTCCGAAGGTGAATTTGCCAAAATCGAAGACGTGATGCTTGGTGGAGCGGCAACAACCGGAGGAGTACATTTTTCCAATCCTGACTTTTTTTACTGGGGACGCAGGGGGCCATCGGTGCATCTTGGTTACCAGAAACCCGACGGAGCTTCGGATGTTTCGTGGTTTTACAACGAAGTTACAATTCCTGAAAACAACGATGTTGTGGGCATGTATGCCATGGCAAATGGCTTTGCGTACGGATATTTCGGAATGCAGGTAAACTCGGATACTGAGCGCCGAATTTTGTTTTCTGTTTGGAGCCCGTATGTGACCGACGATCCGAATAGTATTCCGGAAGATCAGAAAGTAAAATTGGTCGCAAAAGGAGAGAGTACCACAATCAATAGTTTCGGAGGAGAAGGATCGGGTGGTCAGAGTTATCTCAAGTTTAACTGGAAAGCAGGGAAAACCTATCGCTTTTTGTTGAAAGGAGAACCTGTGGGGGATAACAAAACTGATTTTTCGGCTTATTTCTACGATCCGGAACAAGCAAAATGGTATTTCGTGGCTTGCTGGAGACGACCGTTAACTTCGACATATCTAACAAATATGTATTCGTTTCTTGAAAATTTTGATACCGCAACCGGACCGATTGCCCGCAAAGCATATTACAACAATCAGTGGGTTTACGATACAACTGGCAAGTGGTACGAAGTAACCAAAGCAAAATTTACAGCCGACGAAACAGCACGAAAAAATGCACGCCTGGATTACAACGGAGGATACAATAGCGGCGACAATGGATTCTTTCTGAAAAATTGTGGTTTCTTTACCGAAACACCTCAGTTGGATGCAATTTTTTCTCGCCCTGCATTGGGAACTGCTCCGCTTATCGATTTCACAAAGTTACCTTGATTTGAGAATTAAAAAAATACTTCACGATTACGTGTTGAAGACCTATGCGAATTAAGATGATTGTTAATTCGAAGTTTTTTGCTTTGGCTTTCTTGTTGCTCGTTTTTTTGTCGTGTTCGAAGGAGGATGAACCAACTGATAAACCAGAAACAGGCGACGAAACGTATTCGTATGTTGCCGAAGGCGAAAGCACCTTGAACGTTGTTTATTTCTTGCCAACCGATGTGCCCGACCGGAATGAGTCGCACCGGCGTATCAGCGAGATTTTGTTTCATGGGCAGGCTTTTGTCCGAAATTACATGAACCAGTATGGTTTTGGCGACAAAACTTATAAGCTGATGGTTGACAAGGAAAAAAAGCGGGTGAAAATTATTTATCTGAAAGCAAATAATCCGACAAGTTATTATCCGTATGAAGGGGGCGGGCAAAAAGTAATCAAAGAAGTTGAAGCTTATTTTGCCGCAAACGCTGGCGAACGGAAAAGTCCGCATACATTGATTATCACTCCGGTAACGGATCAGGATAAACCGGATGTGCCGTTTTACGGATTAGGAAAATATTGCTTCGCATTGGATTTCAATTTGATGGATGTGCAATATTTTGGCGAGAATACAAAGCGAGGCAACGATGCAACCAAATACATTGGAGGCTTGATGCATGAGTTGGGACACGCACTGAATCTTCCGCACAACAAAGAGCGGTATTCTGATATTTCGAATCCGCAGCGGGGAACTGCCTTGATGGGAGCTGGAAATTATACCTACGGAAGCAAGCCTACTTTTCTTACCGAAGCTAGTTGTACTATTCTGAATAATTGCCAGATTATTGGCAACTATACGGGATCTTTTTACGAGCAGGCAAGCTTTGATCTGAAAACGATTCAGGCAGCTTTTGAAAATGGAAATTTAAATGTCTCAGGTAGTTTTTCAAGCGATAAGACGGTAAATTACGTCTGCTTTTTTAACGATCCGGCCACTGATAATGCCGATTATGATGCTGTATCGTGGGCAACTCCGGTTAAAACCGGAAATACTTTTTCGGTTTCAATGCCGGTGAATGAATTGCATCAGAAGGCAAATACTCCTTATGTGTTGCGCCTGCTTTTTTGTCACGAAAATGGAGAGCTAACCTCCAAATCGTTTTCGTATAAATTGAATGATGGTATTCCGGAAATCGAATTTGGTGATAAAAATTATCTGCCTCGTGCCGAATGGAAACTGATAGATTTCAGTTCTCAGGAAGAACAGGGTGAGGGGGCAACCGGACGAGCGGTTGATATTCTGGATGGCGATGGTTCTACTTACTGGCATTCTCGCTGGACAACGAATGCAGCTTCGCAACCGCATTTTCTGACGGTGGATATGACCAGAAATGTCGAAGTTTCCGGATTTTCTTTTTTACAAAGGAATGGATCGCGAACGATTAAAGACATTGAAATTTATAGTAGTACCGATAATCAGAAATGGGAAAAGCTGGGCGACTTCCAGTTGAAAAATATCAATACGGTACAGCACGTTTTCCTGAGCTCAAAAAGCTCATTCCGATATTTTAAAGTACTAATCAGGTCGGCTCACGATGGCGAAAAATATGCAGCCTTGGCCGAAGTGATGTGCTTTTAGTTATTGCATGAAATTTTGTTTTGATGATTTAAATAGTTGTTAAGTATGAAGGCATTCAAATTATTCATCTTTTTGCTTTTCGTTGCAGGAATGTGTGTGCAATGCACGATGAACAGGTCAGCAGAGATAAAATTTATCAATCCTGTTGATGCTACAATTTTTCCTCCTGATTTTGCAGCTCCGGCTTTTAAATGGGATGATGCAAACACAACAAGTACTTGTTGGCAGTTGACTTTCTTCTGCGGAGGAACAGAGCTTGCACTCACACAACTTGCCGAAGCAAGAAGATGGATGCCTTCAGAAAAATTGTGGGAAACCTTAAAATCGAAATCGGAATTTAAGCCGATTGAGTTGGTAATTAAAGGTATGGATGCTCCCGACTCGAAAACAAGTTTTTCAGAAACGAAAATTAGTTTTAGTTTTTCCCGCGATTCGGTTGCTGCACCTATTTTTTACCGCTCGGTACCACTGCCGTTTAAGTATGCTCGCGAACACCTGAACGAGGTGGTTTGGAAAATGGGATCGGTTGCTTCGGCAGAAAAGCCACAGGCGGTTTTGCAAAATATTCCGGTATGCGGAAATTGCCACTCGTTTTCGAATGATGGACAAACCATTGCCATGGATGTGGATGCCCGTGACGAAAAAGGTGCTTACGCTTTGACTGATTTTTCGGAGCAAACAGAATTTTCTTCAGAAAAAATAATCAACTGGGCCGATTATCAGAATGGAAAATTTACGTATGGTCTGCTGTCTGCTTTGTCGCCCGATGGCCGCTATGCCGTAAGTACACTGAAAGATTGCGAAATATTTGTTGACATGAAGGACTTTGAATATTCGCAGTTGTTTTTTCCTTTTAAAGGAATACTGGCCTATTACGATCGGCAAACCGGAAAGGCCGGAGAACTTTCCGGGGCAAACGATACAATGTTTGTCAATTCAAATCCGACATGGAGCCCCGATGGAAAATACATTTATTTTACCCGGGCAAAGGCTCGCCATTTCGATGAAAGTGGCATTCATAACGGATCGAAAGCTGTTGATATGGCCAAATACCAGAAATTTTTGGACGCATTCATTAATCGAACCGATCTGGTAAAATTTGATATTTATCGTATTCCATTTAACGAAGGAAAAGGAGGAGAAGCTCAACCGCTGACAGGAGCTTCCGAAAACAATATGAGTAACTATTTTCCCAAAATATCTCCTGACGGGAAATGGGTTATTTTTACTCAGGCCGAGTCGTTCATGCTATTGCAAAAAGACAGCAAACTGTATATTATGCCAGCAGAGGGAGGAGAGGCTCGTAAATTGAATTGCAACTCGAATAACATGAATTCGTGGCATTCGTGGTCGCCAAATAGTAAATGGCTGGTTTTTGCTTCCAAAGCAAATGGCCCGTTAACGCAACTGTATTTGACCCATATTGATGAAAATGGAAATGACTCGCCACCAGTGCTGCTCGAAAATTTCATGACACCCAATCACGTGGCAAATATTCCTGAATTTGTGAATGTCAATCCGAATAAAAAATATACTATCTCTCCGAAATTTCTGGATAGCAATGAGTTTGCACTTCGTTCGGGGCAGATAAAAAATAATGAGGGCGCTTTGTCCGGCGCTTTGCTCGATCTGAATAAGGCAATTGAATTGGATTCGCGTAATGCCAAAGCATATAATGTGAGAGGCGATGTGTATATGAAACTGGGCAAATCAGACAAAGCTTTTTCTGATTTCACCAAAGCCATATCGTTGCAACCCGAGAAAGTGGATTTTTGGATCGCTCGCGGAACTGCTTATTCCGATTTGCGCCAACACGAAAAGGCATTGTCTGATCTCAAACATGCCGTGGCGCTGGATCCAAAATCATTTCTGGCAAATAATAATTTGGGTTTTGCCTACAGCAGAACCGACAATTTGAGTGCTGCAATGGATTATTATAAAACGGCTCTTGACCTGAATCCAAAATCGTACCTGACGCTGGTTAATATTGGGGTTGTAAAAGCACGTGAAAAAAAAATGTCCGAAGCTTTTTCTTATTTCGATCAGGCTATCGACGAAGATCCATCGGGGGCAATGGCGTATGCTGCGAGAGCCAATGCGAAAAAACAACAAGGCGATATTCAGGGTGCTATTGCTGATTACGCACAGGCAATCAATTCTGAAAAATCAGTTGCTTCATATTTCTACGATTTAGCCCTGTTGAAATATCAGGGCAATGATGTGGCCGGAGCTTTGGCTGTGCTTGAAAATATGAAGGGAAAAGGCAAAAGTGATTTATATGCTTACGAATTAATGGCTCGTTTTAAAATTGAACAAGACCGATTGGAAGAAGCATTGAAAGATGTAGAATTTATTCTTCAAAAGAAATCAGACTCAGGCATGGCAATTTATTTACGTGGGGTGGTGTATTATAAACGAGGCGACCATACAAAGGCCTGCAACGATTTCAAACAGGCACAGAAACTCGGATGCAAAGACGCAGAGAATGCATTGAAAAAGTACTGTAACTGAGTGAAAATATTATTATTCGTGTTATGTTTGTGTTGGAATTGTTATTCGAACTGACAATATTTGCATCGAATATAGGGGAAAGCGATATTCTTTCGTCATAATAATGACGATGCAATTTTTGGAAAACATTTTTTCAATCGTGATAGAAAGTGATCAACATATAGAGCAGCTAATTTCTCGGTCTGTTTTCGGAAAACTAAGCAGCGAAGAGCAGGCACAACTCAATCAATGGGTAAGCAAATCGGCTGAAAATGCAGCGGAATTAGAGTCGTATAAAGCTTTATGGACAAAATCGAAAAGCATGGTTTTGTCTGATGCAATTGATGTAGAGGATGCGTTGCTGAAAACGAAAAAGCAAATTCAACTGCCTAAAAAAGGAGTAAGACGTTGGCTTATTTTAGCCCGACAAGCTGCCGCAGTTCTATTATTGTCAGTTGGATTGACAGTTCTTTACAATTATTTTGTGGCAGCTCCTGCATC
Organism: Prolixibacteraceae bacterium; assembly: GCA_963668595.1. Classification (GTDB taxonomy): domain Bacteria; phylum Bacteroidota; class Bacteroidia; order Bacteroidales; family Prolixibacteraceae; genus GWE2-42-39. Next base: position 162,586 of record OY764876.1, read on the forward strand.
CCAAAGTGTTTATCAGGATGTTACCACTTCATACGGAACTCAAACCAGTTTTGTACTTGCCGACGGCACAAAAGTGCGGTTGAACTCAGGTAGTCATTTGCATTTTCCTTCTTCTTTTGAAAACATGAATGAACGGAAAATCGAGTTAGAAGGAGAAGCTTTTTTTGAAGTAAGTAAGAATAAAGAAAAACCATTTGTTGTAACTGCAAAGGAGTTAAGTGTCCGGGTTCTTGGAACTTCGTTTAATGTTTCGGCATACAATGATTCTCCGGAGCTGACTGTTGCTCTGGTTGAAGGAAAAGTTAGTCTGTCAAAATCCGGATCGTCGGATGACAAGGAACTTGTGGCATTGAGGCCGAATGAAGTCGCTACTTTTTCGCGGGATAAAAATGAAATTCAGGTCACAAAAGAAAAGTTCATGGGTAATTACACAGCATGGCAAGAAGGACGAATTGTATTTTTTGGCGACCCGATTGAAAAAGTGGTGCATCGACTTGAAAAGTGGTATAACGTTGAGATTGAGATAGAAGATAGTCAGCTGTATAAATCAAAAATAACGGGAACATTTGTTGATGAATCGCTTGAACAAGTACTTAGTTCACTGAGTATTTCTTCACCAATTGAATACTCGATCATTCCGGCGAAAATGAATGATGATGGTTCGTACTCCAAGCGAAAAGTACAACTGAGGGAACGTAGAATTTAATACCAGGGGTTTGGTTACTGCGTACTACCGCAGATATTATCGGAGAAGCATTATTTATGGGGACAAACAGATTTAAAGCTTATCCTCGTGTGAAAAATTTTCATGGAGGTTCTATACGATGAGAATTGCAGTTTTCATTTTTAGTCTGACTGCTTTTCTATCCCTATCATTTAACTCGTTTTCCCAAAATCCGAAGATTTCATTAAATGCCCGCAATTTGTCGATAAAAGATGCTTTGCGTGAAATTGAAAATAGTAGCCCCTATTATTTCTTGTATAATAACGACCTGCTTGATGTTGAACAGAAAATAAACATTGCAGTAACAGACGAGAGTATCGAAAATGTAATCAATGCTCTGTTTGTTGGGCAGGAAATAAGTTTTACGGTTAAAAATCGCCAGATCATTATTTTTCCCAAAGATTTTGAAAAAGAAAAATCAATTGACAAAACGATTTCAGGGAAGGTTGAAGATGAAGGGGGATTTCCTCTCGTTGGGGTTGCCGTAGTTATTCGGGGAACTACCCAGGGAACAATTACCGATGAAAATGGTAATTTTTCAATTGTGACCAAGGCCAGAAATATTATTCTCGATTTTTCATATATCGGAATGATGCCTCAATCAGTTGCATACAGTGGTGGTGTGATGCGGGTTGTCCTTCGTGAATCGAAAGAAGAGATTGATGAGGTAATTATTGTCGCTTACGGCATACAGTCAAAATCTTCGCTAACCGGATCAATACAGTCAGTGAATGATGAAAAGTTGAATCGCACTACTCGCCCCAATATTGCCACAATGATGCAGAGTCTGATTCCTGGCTTGATGGTTTCAAGCTCTTCTGGAGCTCCGGGGGTGAAACCTCAGTTGCGAATCAGGGGGGACGGTTCGCTGAATTACACCAATGAACCTCTTTGGGTTGTTGATGGCGTTATTTACGGCAATAGTTCTCCCGACATCAATACAAATGATATTGAGTCGGTCTCGGTTTTAAAAGATGCTGCCGCGGCAGCATTGTTCGGTTCCCGTGCGTCAAATGGGGTCATTCTTATTAAAACAAAAGAGGGATTGAAAAATTCTTCGTCGTTTAAATTTAGTTCAAACACCGGTATTACCCGACTTAGTCAAGGACCATTCTCATTAATGAATGGGCAGGAACTTTATGATTATGTTGCACCAATGGTGGGGAATTCTTTTGATGCACTGTACAAAAAATATTGGGATGAGGCAACTGCGTGGTGGGGAACCAATCAGTCGTGGTGGGTTGAACGTAATATGGGAACTACCGATAAGGAAACTTATCTTCGGAAAAGTTTGCCTGCTGCCGACTCAGATCAGGTAAAGCATGGAACCGACTGGCAAAAACTTGCATTTAAAAATGGATACATCCACGATTATAATCTTTCATTTCAGGGAGGAATTGAGAAAACTACTGTTTTTGCGAGTCTGGGATATTTTAATGAAGATGGAGCTGTGGTCGGGAAAAATTGGGAAAAATTTTCAGCCCGGTTGAACTTGGATTATAATGCTACTGATCGGATTAAATTATCGGTGAAGCTGGGCGGTATTTTTCAGGATAATTTTGATAATGAAAACGGAATGCTTTATGGTTCTTATATTCTGCTTCCCTGGGATAATCCGTATTTCGATGATGGATCGGTGAAAGTAGGCAGAACCGAAGTGGATGGGCTTACCTGGTATGGTCGCGATCAATGGAATCCCTTGTATAGTCGCCAATTCAATTATAATAAAAGCAGAAATCAGCAATATGCATCCGATTTGGGCGTCGAGTTTAAACTGACGAACTGGTTGGTTTTTACAACTACTAACCATTTTATGACCACAACCACGCGGGCTGAAAGTATTGTTGATGCCCGGTCTCCCGGAGGACAGGCTGATAATGGATTGATTACGAATACATATACATACGGGAGTAATGTTTCAACGAGTAATCTGCTGCGTTTTAGTTATAAGTCGAATCGTCATTATGTTTTTGGCATTGCCGGACAGGAATATTTGAAATCGTATTACGATGATCTCAGTGCAGAGGGGAAAGGAATTTATCCAACACTGGAGATTATTGGCGCTACGTCGAAGCCTAAAGATGTAGATGGAACCAAAACGGAATCGGCATTTTTCTCTTTACTTTCCAACGTCCAGTACATTTATAACGATAAATATACTGCACAGTTATCGTTTCGCCGCGACGGGTCTTCTCGCTTTGGCGAAAACCAGCGTTACGGGAATTTTTATTCGCTTGGTGCCATGTGGGCTATTTCGAAAGAGCGATTTATGAAATCGGTCGATTTTGTTGATAACCTGAAACTGAGAGCTAGTTATGGCTTGGTTGGAAATGCAAATATTTCCGATTTTGTTGCTCTTGGTTTGTACAATATGACGGTTCAATATGATGGGGAGCCTGGCGGATTTCCTCGTCGTTTGTCGAATCCTGATCTTACCTGGGAATCAAATGTCAACTCAAATATTGCCATTGACGCAGGCTTGTTTTCCAGACTGAAACTGACTGTCGATTTTTATAATAAGAAAACTAAAAACTTACTGCAGGATGTGCCCATGCCAATGGTTACCGGTTATTACTGGATGACCGCAAATATTGGTTCAATTCAGAACACAGGAGTTGAGTTGCTGGTTAATGCCGATATATTAAAATCGCACGATTTTAACTGGAAAATAGATTTCAATCTCAGTTTTAATAAAAATAAAGTGTTGAAATTGAGTAGAAATCAGGATATTATTTCAGGAAATAAGATTATTCGTGAAGGATGGGATATGAATACATGGTTTCTTCGCAAATGGTCGGGGGTTGATCCTGCAAATGGTGATCCTTTGTGGGAACAGCTTGTTACAGAGAATAGCGGGGTGCAGTCGGCTCATAAAACAAACTCATATAATTCAGCAACATTGCAGTCGGTAGGTTCTTCATCTCCTTCTTTTTTTGGTGGTTTTTCCCATACAGTTAGCTATCGGGGATTTAGCTTGATTTCGAATTTTAATTTTGTTTCAGGAAATAAAATTTATAATAGTTCGCGCGAATTATTTGATAATGACGGTGCTTATCCAAAATATAATGCAATGCGTTTGCAAAAAGGATGGAGTCGATGGGAGAACGCAGGAGATGTAGCAACTCACCCGAAACCCGTTTTGCTGGGGAATAAATTGTCGAATAAGCCGTCTTCCCGTTATCTCGAAGATGGTAGTTTTATTCGTTTAAGATATGTAAGTCTGAATTATTCTGTTCCACCACGATTTGCCCGGCGTTTGGGGCTTCATGGTGCAGTAGTAAAAGTAAGCGGAGAAAACCTCTGGACTTTAACCAGATTCTCGGGAATGGATCCGGAAGCGGGAGTGAATGGAGATGCCGGAACCATATATCCGGTAACCCGAAAGTATATTCTCGGTTTAGATATTAATTTTTAGCATGAGTTTTAATCTAAGCAAAGTGGTATGAAAACAAAAATGCTCAGCATCATGATTGTAATGATTATAATATCAGCCTGTAATTTGGAATATTTGCCTTACGATGGTCTTTCAGAAAAGGAATTGCTTGAAACAGAAGTTGGCTTGGATGGGGCAACCGTAGGAAACTATAATTATCTGAAAGATGCGTATTATCAGCGTAATTTTCATTTTTTCGGAGAATATGGGGGCGATAATATTTCGTTGAGCGGAACCACTACCGACCCCTTGTTTTACTGCTATAACTATCAGCATTTTCCGGCAATGGGGCCTACCCGAAGTTTCTGGGAAAAAGCGTATCAGCTGATTGTTGGTTGCAATAAAGTGATTCGTGCGATCGACGATAATGCCTCAGCTGAGATGAAACAACTGAAAGGTGAAAACCTTTTTTTGCGTGCTCAAACGCTCTTCCATTTGTGTAATATTTTTGGTCGCCCGTATTATCAGAGTCCGGAAACAAATTTGGGAGTTCCAATTAAATTGGACGATGAGGTGGGAACTGTTCCTGCTCGTTCGTCGGTGAAGGATGTATATGATCAGGTGGTTCTCGATTTATTGGAGGCTGAAGAATTAATGGGAAGCGATAAAGATAATGTTCATGTGTCGAAAGAAGTTGCCCAGGCATTATTGTCGCGGGTTTATCTGTACATGTCGGGAACACCTGATGCTCCCAACCTGGTTTATGCCGCTAAAGCAAAGGAATATGCGAGTAAGGTGATTAATTCGGGACGATATAAATTGTTAGATACAGAAGATTACAGAAACTATTTTTCTCTGGCTCCAGAGCAAAACAAGGAAACTATTTTTGCTGTAAAACACATGCCGGATATTGATGATCGTGAATGGGAATCAATTGGTTCGATGTACAATCATGTGATGGGGATTGGTTATGGCGAGATGTATGCTTCGTTGCCTTATCGTACGTTGTTGGATGAATATACTGACGATGCCCGGCATGCTTTCGTTGAACCACAGTATTATGCTGATGGAACAATTCAGAATCGGAACGGATACCCGAAATATTATATCAATAAATATTCGATGCAAGAGGGAAATCCGACATTGAGTTCTCCTGTATTTTTACGTTTGGCCGAAATGTATTTAAACCGGGCTGAAGCCAATGCAAAATTAGGTTTGACACAAGATGCCATTGATGATGTAAACCGGATAAGACTTCGTGCCGGATTAACCGGAGATGCGCTTTATTCGGTTGGTAATTTGAAAGGGCGTTCAGATATTTTTTCAGTAACGATGGAGGAACGGCGTTTGGAATTGGCATTCGAGGCACAACGGCGCTGGGATATATTCAGAAATGGTTTAACTCTAAATCGAAATTATCCGGGAACTCACGAAATAGGGAATGCTTTGTTAACAATCCCTGCAACACATCAAAGAGTGGTCTTTTTTATTCCTGAATCGCAAATTCTGGTACAAAAAAATCTGGTGCAAAATCCATAGATGCCATATCGTAATACAGAATAACTTTTTTCACAACGTTTATAGATGAGATGATTAGTGTAGTTCTATAACTTCGCGGTAAACTTGTTCAGTTGCACGGGTAGTAGTACTTATTGAATATTGTCCGATTATAACCCGGCTTAAGGCAATTGCTTCCTGCTTGTAAAACGATTGTTGGTTTACAAAGTCTTCAATTTGAAAAAGAAATTGGCTTTTGTTGGGAGCGGGGGCATTAATATCAACGAAATTACCATATTTCATTTGTTCAAAATTGGACCGAGTAATAACCGGACCGAGGCGTTTGTTCTTTAGCGAAAGAACCGGAACTCCTGCAGCCAGACTTTCCATAGCAACTCTGCCAACTCCCAATACCAAACTTGCTTTTTGTAACTCTTCTGTAATGCACGGAATGTATCCTTTAACTGAAATGCTGGATTTCAGATCATCAGGTAGTTGTGCAATCATCTCATTCACGGAGGGTAATCCGTTTCCATCGCCAACAATACTGAGTTTTGCCTCCGGATATTTCTGCAACACATCGGGCCACATTTCTTTCAATAATAATGAAATCAGTTGTGAGTGCGGACGATCAATCCGGCTGATATAATAAAAATGAAGCGCATCAGGGAAATGTTCGCTTTTTTGTGTTCGGTGATGAAGTCCGTTGGGGATGAATACACTTTTGTGTTTCAGTAGATGGTCGTTCTGACTGCCTGTGAAACTGTTCGGACAAACTACAATTACCTTGTCGAGTCCGCGACGAACCCATTTCCGGCGGACATCCTGCTTGAATAACGAATGTACCGTACCAACTACTGGAATTTTTGAAATACGAGAAAAGGCCGAAGCAAGTATTAGCGGAAGTCGCTGGTGTGCATGAATTACTTCGATTTGATGCCGCTTTACAATTCGGTGAAGCTGGAGGAGTATCAACGGGCTTCGTTTGCTCGAAAAATTAATGGGATAGTGTGTTATTGCCGGGTTAAGTTGCTGTAATCTTCTGCCTTTACGCGATGCAAGAATGACGGTGTGTCCAGCCTCATGTAAAGCATTTGCCAAATCGCAAACGTGATTTTCAGCTCCGCCAAAGTCAAAATAGCGTATAAGTAGTAGTATCCTCATTGGTTTTTTATCGTCGCAAATATACGTACAATGCGCATTTTGTGCAATTGGGCCAATGATAAGTGTGATATAAAATGAGATGTTTGGATGGAAAAATGAAAAAAACTGCCGGAGAAAATATTACGCAATCCCCTCCGACAGCCATATTCGTGTTTAAAATTTGTAAATCGTTGTTTCGAGATAGGTTTTTCCCGGATTCAAAACTGTTGTCGGAAAATGATCGTGATTAATGCTATCCGGATAATGCTGAGTTTCCAGAGCAACTCCAGAGTAACTGCCAAATTTCTTTTCACCGGCAATGTTTAGTTCCGGATTCCAGTATCCAGTGTAAAGTTGCATCCCGGGTTGAGTTGTGTACACCTCAACAGAACGACCAGAGCTTGCTTCACTAAGGGTTCCGGCGTAAACAAGCTGTCCTTCTTCGTTGTCCAGCACATAGTTGTTGTCGTAGCCATATTCCAGTGCGGCAATATCGCGACCAATTTTCTTTTTCATTCTGAAATCGAAAGGAGTTCCTTCCACCGAAACTATTTCGCCTGTAGGAATCATGTCATCCAGTTCCGTGATTTCTTCAGCAGGCATCTCCAGTTCATGGTTCATAATATTTTCTTTTCCCGCTGTTAAGTTGAAATAAGAATGGTTGGTCAGATTGACGATAGTTGTTTTGTCTGTTTTGGCAGTGTAGTCAATTTTCAGTTCATTCTGGTCATTCAATGTATAAGTACACACTACATTCAGCGTTCCCGGATACCCCTCTTCCATGTCAGCACTGGTGTACGAAAGAATTACACCAACCATTTCCTCGTTTTGAATGGTTTCAGCAGCCCATACTTTTCGGTCAAAACCAACCAGTCCGCCGTGCAGAGCATTGGCTCCGTTGTTTACAGCCAGCGTATATTCTTTGCCTTCAAGAGAAAATTTGCCTTTGGCAATGCGGTTACCAAAACGCCCGATAATACTTCCGAAGTATGGATAACTTCCTAAATACTGATCGCTGATGTATTCTTCGAAACGGTCAAAACCGCATACAATATTTTCACATTTACCGGTTTTGTCCGGAGTTTCTATTGACGTAATGATGGCTCCGTAATTGGTTATTTTTACAGTTACCTGGTTGTCGTTTTTAAGGGTAAATAGTTCAACTTCCTGCCCGTTAAATTGCCCGAAAGCTTGCCTCGAAATTTGCATATTGTTTCGTTTTATTGGATTTTATTTGTGTTAAGTATTTGAAAATTAGTATTGGCGTTTGCCCGTAACTTTCTTTGGTTTTCCGGCTCAATATACAAAGAAAAAAATAGGATACCTACTGGTGGGTACAGGTTGTAGATTATCTTGTATATTTGAAGGCAAAAGACGTATATTTATAATAAAAACGAACACGTGAAGCATATTCAGATCGACGATTCGCTGGGCCTACCCAAATACCGCCAGATTATTAATTCAATTTTTCAGTCAATTGCCGCTGGTAAACTTAAAATCGGGGATAAAATTCCTTCATTAAACCAAATTTGTGCCGAGTTCGATTTGTCGCGCGATACAGTGATGGTCGCTTTCAACGAATTAAAAGCAAAAGGAGTAATTAACTCCATTCCGGGGAAAGGATACTACATTAATAGCGTTGATGTTAATTTGGATCAGAAAATTTTTGTTTTATTCGACGAGCTGAATGCATTTAAAGAAGATTTATATACTTCCTTTCTGAATAGTCTGGACGATAAAACTACGGTGGATATTTATTTTCATCATTTTAATTTTCAGATGTTTAAGAGTTTGGTGCAGGAGAGCATAGGAAAATATACTTCGTATGTAATCATGCCTGCAACTTTCGATTTTACCTACGATATTGTGAGCAAACTTCCTGCCGATAAAGTATATATTCTCGATCGATTGAAAGAAGATTTGCAGCCTTACCCGGTTGTTTATCAGGATTTTGAAGAAGATGTATATCAGGGATTGACCGAAGGCATAGAACTGCTTCGTAAATACGAAAAACTAATTATGGTTTTTCCCGGAGGAAAAGAGCCGGAAGGACGTATGTCGGGATTTACACGTTTTTGTCAGCAACACGGGTTTCAGCATGAGATATTGCGTAGTCTGATAAACAAAGACATAAAAAAGGGGGAAGCTTATTTCGTGGTTTCAGACCGAAATTTGGTGAAAGTTGTAAAATCAGCAGGAGAAAAAGGACTGAAACTTGGACAGGAAGTGGGCATCCTGGCATTCAATGATACGATATTGAAAGAGGTGGTTGCCAATGGGATAACGACTATTTCAACTGATTTTAATCAGATGGGACAAACCTTGGCTGAAATGATTCGCGACCGGAAAAAATCAGCAATAAAAAATCCTTCTTCGCTGATAGTCAGAAATTCGCTATAAACATGTTTCATAACATGAAATTGGGTGGAGGTAGCAAGGAATTAAACTGTATTTTTACCAACCAGTACCTACCAGTAGGTAAAAGAGAAAAATATGAGCAATTTTAATATCGAAGATTATCCACACAGACGACTAAATCCACTGACAAACGATTGGATTCTGGTGTCTCCTCATCGGGCCAAAAGGCCTTGGCAGGGACAGGTTGAGAAGGCTATTGCTGATGATCGTCCTGCATACGACCCAAGCTGTTATTTGTGTGCCGGCAACGAACGAGCTGGCGGAAAAATTAATCCCGACTACAAAGGGACTTTTGTATTTACAAACGACTTTAGTGCACTGCTGACTGATACACCGAATGGTGATGTGGCTGAAGGAAGTCTTTTCCAGGCAAAAAGTGAAAGCGGAATTTGTAAAGTAATTTGTTTTAGCGAAAATCATAGTCTGACTGTTCCCGAAATGGAAGTGGAAGACATTCGTAATGTGGTGGACGTTTGGTGCGAACAATATGCCGAACTTGGCGCGAACGACATGATTAATTACGTGCAGATTTTCGAAAACAAAGGAGCTATAATGGGCTGTTCGAATCCGCACCCACACGGGCAAATCTGGTCTTCGTCGTCGGTGCCAACCGAGCCGGCAAAAGAATCGGAAACACAAAAAGCATATTTCGAAAAACATGGACGAACTTTACTGGGCGATTACTTAAATGCTGAGTTGCAAAAAAAGGAACGTCTGGTGGTTGAGAACGATTATTTTGTGGCACTGGTTCCCTTTTGGGCTGTGTGGCCTTTCGAAACCATGATTATCAGTAAACGTCCGGTCCAGAATATTCTTCAACTTACAGAGAATGAGAAGACAGGCTTGGCGGATATTTATAAGCAACTGACTGTAAAATATGACAACTTGTTTGAGGTCTCGTTTGCTTATTCTGCTGGTTTGCATCAGGCTCCAACAGATGGAAAAGATTATCCGGAATGGCATTTGCACATGCATTTTTATCCGCCGTTATTGCGTTCTGCTTCCGTGAAAAAATTTATGGTTGGATACGAAATGCTGGCCACTCCGCAACGCGATATTACAGCCGAACAAGCAGCTCAGCGTTTGCGCGATTTGTCGCACATTCATTATAAAAAACGATAAACAAACTAAACACAATAAAATTATCATGGCTAAAATCAATGCATTAATTGCAAAAATTGCAGAGGGAAAAAATCCGCTGTTTCAGGAATTGTACGGCGAAAATCCAACCATATTGAAAGAACAGGCAGACCGTTATGCTGCTTTGATGAATGAATTTCAGACGGTATTTGGAAACGATGAGGTGGAATTATTCAGCTCACCGGGACGTACAGAAATTGGTGGTAATCACACCGACCACAACTACGGTCGTGTGTTGGCCGGAGCCGTGAACCTTGATAATATTGCTGTGGCTGCTGCAAACGGAAGCAATACAATTCGCATTAAATCAGCTGGCTATCCCGAATTTCAGGTTGATTTGAGTTCTCTTGAAATTGATGAATCACAATTTTATACTTCTTCGGCATTGGTTAAAGGAATCTGTGCCCGGATGAAAGAGGTTGGTTATCAGATTGGTGGATTCGATGCTTGCATCGAAGGACGCGTGCCGAAAGGTTCTGGACTGAGTTCTTCTGCGTCGTTTGAAGTGTTGATTGGTGCGATTGTTAATCAGCTTTTCAACGGAGGCAAAATGAGTGCTGTTGAGAATGCAATTATTGGTCAGTGGTCTGAAAATAATTATTTCGGAAAACCTTGTGGTTTGATGGATCAAACAGCTTGCTCGGTAGGTGGTTTGATTACCATTGATTTTGAAGATCCTTCGAAACCAATTGTGAAAGAAGTTGATTTTGATTTTGTATCAACCGGATTTGCATTGGTAATTACCGATGTGGGTGGTGGTCACGACGATCCTGCTTCGCAGGCCGAATATGCTTCGTTACCTACCGAGATGAAATCGGTTGCTGCTGAGCTGGGCGCAAAAGTGCTTCGTCAGGTAACTTTGGAACAGATTGTAGCGAAAATTCCTGAAATTCGTAAGAAAACAGGTGATCGCGCTATTTTACGTGCGTACCACTTTCAGGGAGATAACCAACGTGTAGTAGAACAAGTTGCTGCATTGGAAAATAACGACTTTCAGTCGTTCCTGAAAATGGTGGTTGAATCGGGATACAGCTCGTACATGTACAACCAGAATATTTTCGATGTAGTGCACAAAGACGAACAGGTTGTTTCGCTGGCATTGGCATTGAGTGAAATGATTCTGAAAGGAAAAGGAGCATGGCGTGTACATGGTGGCGGTTTTGGTGGTACTATTCAGGCATTTGTACCTCAGGACTTATTGGATGTATATGTAAAAATACTGGAACATGTGTATGGCGAAGGTTCTTGTCATAAATTGTTCATTCGCGCCAAAGGTGCTATCAAATTGGATATTTAATTCTTCCGCAGGAAATAATTTAAATAGGCTTAAACTCAATTATCTGGAAAGGTCGCTCTTTGTGGGCGGCCTTTTTTTACGTGAAAAAGTAAATTGAGACTAGTTGGTAAAAATCAGAGCAAGATTTCAGAAATTGTAATTGAAGTAAATGATAAAAAAGAATAGAAAAAGGAAACAGTAACTTTTCTGGCGATAGGGGCAGCTGCGCCATTTTTTACATATTTTCTCAATCTTCAAAGTCTCTCATCATGGAGCGAAGTAGCTGAAATCTCTTTTTTGTCAATATTGGTGATGGCTATTTGGATGGGCTCGATGCGAATTGCTATACAGTATTTTCATCTTCTTGGCCGATTAAAAAAATATTAAAAGCGATGTACCTGTTTTTCGAATAGAAAAAAATCTCTCTACTTTTGGTCGCAATAAAAAACAAAAGATTTGAAACTTGTTGGGCCTGAAATAGTGCAGCAGTTGAAAGCTGATCAAAAATCGGCTTTTGAAGAATTATATCAGCTTTTTTATCCGAAACTGACCTACTTCTCAAACCAATATTTGCTCGATTCGATTGAGGCGGAAAATATTGTACAGGAAGTTTTTGCCAATTTATGGGAGCGCCGTGCTCAACTGGCCAACGATACCAATATTCAGGCATGGCTATTTACTGTGACGAAAAATAAGTCGTTGAAGCGGATTGAAAAAATGCGCTCCGCGCAAAATTATGCCGACTATTTAAAAATGAGACAGTTGGATGTGAATTATCAATCGTTGATCGTTTTCGATACCAGCAACCTGATTTTTGATGAGCTGCAAGCTAAACTGGATCAGGCTTTGGCAAAACTATCGCCACAAGTACGCATTGTTTTCGAAAAAAGCCGGTTCGAAGAAAAAAAGAACAAAGAGATTGCCGAGGAGCTTGGTATCAGCATCAAAACTGTCGAAGCGCACATCTCAAAATCATTGAAGCATCTTCGTGTTGAAATGAAAGATTACCTTCCTCTATTATATTTACTATTCTTTCTGAAATAAAATTGAATGGCTCATTAGGGTATTTCTTTGCAATCGGGTTTTATAAGTAAATTGCTTCTATATGGAAGAAAAAGAATTACTTCGCTACATACAAGGTCAATCCCTATCTGATCGGGAAATCGAACTGATTTTGAACTGGATTGAGGCTTCGGCGGAAAATCGTACAAAATATAACGAACTGAAAAATTTGTGGGTGCTCAGCGGATTAAATGCTCCGGCGAAACAACCAGTAAGGAAGTTTTTCAACGAATCATCATCAAAAATTTTACGTCCTCAGTTTTTCCGAAATTGGTATAAATATGCGGCTGTATTTGTAATGGCTTTTCTGACAGCTTACCTGACCTGGCAATGGGTAGCACACAATCAGCAGCAACAGTACGAAACGGCTTACAACGAAATTTATGTCCCCAAAGGAGAGAAATCGGTAATTACCTTGTACGACGGCACCAAAGTATGGCTGAACTCCGGTACACACCTGCGTTATCCTGTTGTATTTAGTTCTTCGTCACGAAATGTATATCTCGAAGGAGAAGCTTATTTTCATGTGAAAAAGTCGGCCGGAAAACCATTTTACGTTCATGCGGGTGAGCTTGATGTGAAAGTTCTAGGCACTTGCTTTAATGTATATGCATACGAAAACGAGTCATTTATTAGTACCACATTAGAAGAAGGTTTGGTTGAGATAAGTGCCGAAAAACAAAAAGAATCACAGCAAATCATGCCCGGACAACAATTCTTATATGAGAAATCCTCCGGGAAATCGGAACTGAAAAATGTTGATACCGATTTGTTTACCAGTTGGCGCGAAAGCCTTCTTCGTTTCGAGAATGCCAAACTATCTGATATTCTGAAAAAAATGGAACGTTGGTACGACGTAAAAATGAATATCCAGAATGGCATTGATCTGAATGATTGCTATACAATTACAATAAAAACGGAAAGTTTAAAAGAAATGCTTGATGTATTGTCTATTACAGCAGATATAGATTATAAAATAGAAGCCGATGTTGTGACGATTTATAAACATTAAAAAAGGAAGGTGCAGCAACACCCTCCTTTACCTCATGCAGCAACATGAGTTGTGTTATAAATACCTCAGCAAAGGATATGTATAACTTAAAAAGTGAACAAATTTATGAAAAAAAAGTGGTTAAACGACAAGCCGCGTGGGCGGGCTCTGTTTAAATGTATTCGCATTATGAAACTTACTTTATTTCTGTTACTGGTTGCATTGGTGCAGGTGAATGCCAAAGTGTATTCACAACAAACCAGACTGAATGTTTCGTACAAAAATGGTACGATAAAAGAAATACTCCGAAGCATTGAAGATCAAACGGATTATTTCTTCATGTATAAAAATGAAGAAATAAATACCGATCGGAAAGTGAATATCGATTTGCAGGATCAATCGATTGAGCGGGTATTGAGTTTGCTTTTTGATAATTCGGGCGTTCGTTATGAAATTCGTAACCGGCAAATTATTCTGAAAAATATAGCCGGGAAAGATCCTCAGAAAATGCTCACAGTGCTAGGTAAAGTAACTGATTCGGCAGGAATGCCTTTGCCCGGAGTTGCTTTAATGGTGAAAGGCACAACCAACGGAACAGTAACTTCTGTAGAAGGAAACTATCAGTTAGGCAACGTGCCTGAAAATGCGGTGTTGGTGTTTTCGTTTGTGGGAATGAAAACTGAAGAAATAGAATTGAAAGGACGTACCGTGGTGGACGTAACATTGAGCGACGAAACCATCGGGATTGATGAGGTGGTTGCAATTGGTTATGCCAATGCCCGGAAACAAGACCTTTCTGGAGCTGTTTCAACAGTGAAAGTGGGCGATAGCAACAAGGGACGACCAACCAATTTGGCAACAATTCTTCAAGGTCAGATTACCGGTGTTTCTGTAACTTCCAGCGGAGACCCGACAGATTCGGAAAAAATCAGCATTCGTGGAAAAGGAAACAAAGATGGCGACGCCGTGCTATACGTAGTGGATGGTGTTCCCGGAGCTCCTTTCAACTCAGCTGACATCGAATCGGTAACTATTTTGAAAGATGCTGCTTCTTCGGCAATTTATGGTGCTCATGCCGGTTCCGGAGGGGTTATTTTAATTACTACCAAGCAGGCAAAAGAAGGTAAAATTGCTGTGGATGCCAATGCCTGGATGGGAGTACAACAAGCCTGGCGCTTGCCCGAAGTGCTTACTGCCGACGAATATAATAAAGTGCGCAAAGATGCGGCTACAACAGCTGGCAAAACTGTTCCTTCGGTGTATGATCCGTCTGTTTTTCCGTATGGAAATGTAACACGTACCGACTGGTTGGACGAAATCTTCCGCATGGGAAAAATGCAGCATTACGATTTGACTCTGCGCGGCGGGACAAAAGAATTAAAAGCCCTTGCTTCGGTTAGTTACGACAATGTTGAGGGTACATTGATCAACACGTATAACGAAAAAATGACTACTCGTTTGCATGTCGATTTTATGCTGAACCAGTGGACAACTGTGAAACAAAAACTGGTTTACGATTATTCAAACGGGAAAAGTAGTATTGGTGAAGGACATACCGGATCAATTTTTGCGGCAATGGCTTATCCGCGTTTTGCAACGGTATATGAGTACGATAAATCGGGTCAAATGCTTTACGATGATGCAGGAAAAGCCATGTACGGAGGAACCATTCCGCGTTGGGCATTAGCTGAAGGTTACAGCGTGGAGGCTGACTTGCGCAATCCGGTTGCAATGCTCGATAAAGTGCGTCAGTACAACCCAACTAACCGTTTGTTTTCGAACACCTCGCTCGAAATCAAGCCTATTCATGGTTTGACTCTGAAATCGGATTATTCAATGGACGTATTGAATCAAAGGAACGAATCGTTCCAGATGAAATTCCTCGAACCTGGACGTACTATTGATCAGAACTATCGTGGAATTGCCAATACTTTATACAAAAACTGGACCTGGGAAAACATTATTTCCTATTCAGCAACCCTGAATGAAAGACATCAGCTTTCGTTGATGGGCGGTTTTACAATGAACAAACGCACCAGCCGTTATAACTGGACCGGAATGAGAGGCTACTCGTTTGAAGAAGAGCATTATACTACGTTCCTGAACGGTACTGATTGGACAACTGATAAACCACAGGAAGACATTTGGGAAGAATCATCCATTTCTTTGTTGGGAAGAGCTTCTTATTCGTATGCCGATAAATATTTCCTCACGGGAAGTGTGCGTCGCGATGCTTCGTCGAAACTAAGTCCCGATAATAATTCAGATGTTTTCCCTTCTGTTTCAGGTGCATGGAAATTATCGTCTGAATCGTTCATGAAAAATATTCAACAAGTAAGTTTTTTGAAATTACGTGCTAGCTGGGGACAGGTTGGTAACATCAATTCGGTACGTCGTTTCATTTATGCGCCTCCTTACCAATTAACCGGCTGGCCGTTATTTTTAGGCGAAAATGGCGACAAACAGGCGTATGGCATTTATCAGCCAACGATTCCTAATCCCGATTTGAAATGGGAACGTACCGAACAAACCAATATCGGGTTGGATTTTGGCTTCAATAAAAATACCATCAATCTTTCGGTCGATTATTTCAATAAACGTACGAAGGATTTGATTGAATCAATGCCGGTAGCATCCGTAGCCGGGGTAGCTTCTCCTCCTGAATTTAACGTGGGTGAAGTGAAAAACACCGGATGGGAATTCAACCTGTCAGTCAATAAAAAAGTAGGCGATTTTGAGTTGGCTGCATCCGGAAACTGTAGCTTCCTGAAAAATGAAGTGGTGAGTATCGGTGCAACAAAATTTATTTCGCACGGAAATAATGTTAACTCGCTTAATCCTTTGCAATCAACCGCTGGCCAACCCTGGTATTCGTATTATCTGATTGATGCAGTCGGAATTTTCCGTACGCAGGCTGAAATTGATAATTACACATGGACTGATCCGAAGAGCAATACTGTAAGTAGAATTCAGGCTTCGGCTAAACCTGGCGATTTGAAATTCCGTGATGCAAACAATGACGGAAAAATCAACGATGGCGACCGTCAGTACATGGGCGCTTACGATATGCCCGACTTTGCATACGGTTTGAATTTGTCTGCAAAATGGAAAGGTCTTAGTGTTTCAATGGTTTTCCAGGGGGTAAAAGGTTTGAAAATCTTCAACGGAATAAAAGCAATGACTTACACCGGCGCAAAAGGATGGAATATGAGTTCGGATGTATTAAATTCATTTGATTATAATTCGAATTCAGATATTCCACGATTGGCCGTAGTGGAAGATCCAAACGGAAACTACTCGAAAGTGTCCGATTTCTTCCTCGACAAAGGCGATTACCTGCGTTTGAAAAACCTGAATATTGCTTATGCTATTCCGCAAAGTTTGCTTGCACACATTGGTTTTCCGCAGAGTGCTTGCAAAGTATATGTAAACGGAGAGAACCTGTTGACATTTACGAAATACAAAGGATTTGATCCGGAAGTGGGTAATCTGGGAATTGATGCCGGAAGGTATCCTGTGTCAAGAATGATTAGCCTGGGTCTTAATGTTACATTCTAAAAAGCATGATGAGATGAAAAAAAGATTTTTATATATCAGTGTTTTAGCGTCAGCTCTTTTATTTACTTCCTGCGATAATTTCCTGGAATTTGAGCCATACGGACAACCGAACCAATTGACCAACATGACCGATGGACAGGCGATGCAATCGGTGTATTCGCTGTTTTACTGGCAATACCGCGAAGGTACTTCTGGCCGTGGTTTTATGTGGTTTGAAAACTGTAGCGATAACCTGATTACTGGTCGTACTCAGGCTGAAGCTCAGAATATTAAAAACTTTGTTGATAATGGATCAAGTGGTCGTGATGTGCGCGACAACTGGCCGCGTATGTACGAAACCATCAAGTATGCGAACGAATTGATTAAATCGGCACCGGGAGCAACAAAACTTTCTGATAAAGTGCGTAACAATGTATTGGGACATGCTTATTTTATGCGGGCTTTTGCCTATTTGTGGTTGGCTCCCTGGTATGGCGACAACGGCCCCAATGGTGGAATTCCGATTGTAACCGAAAACACATCGTTGGATGAAATTGATGTGCCACGCCCTGCTTCGGTACTCGAAAACTATGAAATGATTATTTCTGACTTACAAAAAGCTTCTGACTTATTGCCTTGGTTTGATGAAATACCAAAAAGCGATTGGGGTTTGATGCACAAAACAGCGGCTTGGTCGTTAATGGCTCGCGCTGCGCTCTATGCTGCTCAGTATGATAACTCGTATTACGCTAAAGTGGTTGAATATACTGATCGTGTTATCAATTCGGGAAAACATGCATTAGTGCCGAATTATGCTGATGTTTTTGCAGTAAAAAGCAACTGGAGTCCGGAATATATCATGAGCATTACCAGTACCGAAGTGGATGGTTCGAAACTGCCGGGAGTTATCTTCCAGAATGGTGGTTTCGGGTACTACAATACCTGGGGATATTTTCAGCCAACACTTGAATTGTACAAGGCTTTCGAGCCGGGCGACAAACGTTTGAAAGCAACCATTGCTGCACCGGGCGACACACTGCAATTTATCGGAAAACAGATTGTTTGGGCAGTGAATCCATCCTCGGTTTCAAGTCCTTCAGCAATGACTTTCTGTAAATATCTGGAACCATTTAAAGCTGCCGATTGCGTGGGCAAAACCGTGAATCCGAACAGTGATAATGGTACAACAGATCTGAACATTCCGTTGGTGCGTTATTCTGATGTGTTGCTGATGAAAGCCGAAGCGCTCATCTGGCAAGGTAAAAATGGCGATGCTCCACTGAATCAGGTGCGCGTTCGTGCCGGACTGGCTCCCAAAACAAATGCAACCAAAGCTGATTTGAAAAACGAACGCCGTTGCGAATTTGCTCTCGAATTTGGCGTATTTCGTCATCTTGACCTGGTACGCTGGGGCGATGCAAAAACTGTTTATGCTCAGCCATTGCATGGTTATAAAGTTACTTTGGCCGACGGCAAAGTATCGAAACTTGATGAAATTGAAGTATGGGGAGCTCGTACTTTCGATCCCAATAAAAATCATGTATTTCCTATTCCTACCCGTGAAATTGCCAAAGGTGTGAACCTGAAACAAAATCAGGGATATTAAAAAGTAATTAAAAGAAGCAGGAGCTGTTTTCAGTCTCTTGCTTCTTTTTTATTTTTAATGAGAAAAAACAGAGCCATGTATCGATTGATTTTTATTGTTTGCAGTTTTTTGATTTGTTGCAGTGTAGCAAGAGCGCAGGTTTCATGTTTAAGTGCTCATTCTCACAACGATTACGAACAGGAAAAGCCATTTATTACTGCATACGAAGCTGGATTTGGCTCTATTGAAGCAGATATTTGGGTTCGAAACGGACAGCTTTATGTGGCTCACGATCAGAATAAAATAGATCTTTCGCTGACTCTTGAGAAAATGTACATTGCTCCGATTGTTGAGCGATTTAGAGCAAATAACGGGCGAGCATGGAAAAACAGCGAGGGCACATTTCAGTTGCTGATTGACTTAAAATCGCCTGCCGAACCGACATTGAAAATTTTGGCAGAGCAATTGGCTCGTTATCCTGAAATTTTCAATCCTGAAGTAAATCCATTTGCTGTGCGTATTGCAATTTCGGGCAACCGCCCGGAACCGGCTGATTGGTCCAATTATCCGAATTTCATTTGTTTTGATGGAGAACTGAATCGCTCGTATGAGGCGGATCAGCTTGAGCGCATTCTTTTATTCAGCGATAACCTGAAAAATCACACTTCGTGGCGAGGAGAAGGCGGATTGCCAGAACCCGACCGTCAGCGTTTGTTGCAGACTATTGAGTCGGTACATCGGATGGGCAAGAAAATTCGTTTCTGGAATGCTCCGGATACACCTCTGGCATGGAAAACATTTAAAGATCTTCGGGTTGATGTGATTAATACGGACCATATTCAGGCTTTGAAGAATTTTTTGGATTCTTCGTCAAACTAAAACGAAACAAAACCAACACAGCCGCGGGGATGCCCGGGTTGACAAATAAACACGAACTTATGAATTCGCGACGTAATTTTTTCCGCAACGCAGCTTTGCTGGCCGGTGCAACTACTTTGCCATTGCCCAAAGTAATGGCCGAAAATGAAGTGGTACAAACTTCAGCCACAACAACCGGGAAATTACCCTACAAAAATACTTACGTAAAGAATGTTTTCGTCGCTGAAAACGAATTCAGAAATGCGGTAGCGCAAATCATTCCGGCACCTGCCTTCGAGCAGGTCCGTGAACAATTACCTCTTCCATTCTGGAAAGGAAATCAAACAGCAATTGACATGTATTGGAAAGTCTGGGAACTGGCTTTTCGCAATATAAAAAATCCGGCACCTGAGTCGGGTTTTATCACTTCCTACATTGATACGGCATACAATGGCAATATTTTTATGTGGGATTCTAATTTTATTACTTTGTTTGCCCGCTACGGATCACGGGTATATCCGTTTCAGAAAACGCTGGATAATTTTTATGCCAAGCAACATCCCGATGGTTTTATCTGCCGCGAGATTTGGGGAACAAGCGGCGAAGATTGTTTTCATCGTTACGATCCGACCAGCACCGGACCAAATTTGATACCATGGAGCGAAATGGAATATTTTCAGCATTTTGGCGAATGGGAGCGCATTCATAAAATATTTCCGGTACTAAGTGCTTACTATCAGTGGCTGAAACAAAATCGTACCTGGCAGGATGGCTCGTATTGGTCGAGCGGTTGGGGTACCGGAATGGACAATCAGCCTCGTGTACAACGAAATTATAACCCAATTTTTTCACACGGTCACATGACCTGGCTTGATACCTGCTTGCAGCAACTTTTTATTGGTAAAATATTGGTCGATTTTGGCTTTTATGTCGAACGCTGGCAGGAGATTGAAGATATTGAAGAAGAGCAAAAAATGCTGAAAAAACTTATCAGAGAAAAACTTTGGGATGCAAAATCAGCATTTTTTTACGATAAATATGCCGACGGAAGTTTAGGTACACTAAAAAGTATTGGTGCATATTGGGCATTATGGAATGATCTGCTCTCGCCCGAAGAACTCAAATCGTTTGTGGCTCATTTGTTTGATCAGGAAACATTTTTCCGTACTCATCCGGTGCCTTCTATTCCTGCCAATCACGAGAAATATCAGGAGGATGGCCGCTACTGGCAAGGAGGGGTTTGGGCTCCAACCAACTACATGATTATTCGTGGTCTTCAGCGAAATGGCTTTCATTCCGAAGCATTCAAATTAGCGAAAAAGCATCACGAACAGGTAGGAGAGGTGTTCAAAAAAACAAATACATTTTGGGAATATTACGCACCCGAATCGGCAGAACCGGGATTGCTGGCCCGTCCTGATTTTGTAGGCTGGACAGGCTTGGTGCCTGTTGCTGTTCTTTTTGAATCGATTTTTGGTATTCAGGTAAATTACATAAAAAAAACCTTGAGTTGGCATGTGAATCTGACCGAAGAGCACGGTATTGATCGTTACCCGATTGGCCCTGAAGGTATGCTTTCGTTGAAATGTCAGGCACGTGGTTCAGCGAAGCAAAAGCCTGCTTTGGAAATAAAATCGGACATGGAGTTGAAGCTGTTACTTAGCTGGGACGGTGGTTCGGATACGGTTATGCTACATCCGGGTATCAACAATATATAATTCGAAGAAAAAAACATTTAAGTAATCCGAATAATATATTGTCGCATTGATTATCCGTAAATCGGCAAATTGTAAATAGTAAATTATTTAATAGTAAATACTTATCATGATACGTTCATTTTTATTTGCTCTGTTGCTTGGCGGAATTTTATTTTCCTGTCGCGAAAAACAGCCGGTTGATTACGTTAATCCGTTTATTGGGACTGGTTTTCACGGACATACTTACCCCGGAGCGAGTTTGCCTTTTGGGGCAGTTCAGCTCAGTTCGGATACTCGTCGCGGAAACTGGGATGCTTGTTCGGGGTATCATTACAGCGACTCAACCATCATTGGCTTTTCGCATACTCATTTAAGTGGAACGGGCTGCATTGATCTGGGCGATGTGCTTTTTCACCCTTCGGTAAATAATCATGATGTTTCTTTAGGCGACTCACTTTATTTGCCTGCTTCGTTTTCGCATCAAAATGAAATAGCTCAACCCGGATATTACTCTGTTTTGCTGGATAATGGCATCCGGGCCGAACTGACAGCAACGGAACATGTGGGAATTCATCGGTATTCATTTCCGCAGGGAATGAGTAATGGATTGGTGATCGATTTGGCTCATTTGCTTGATAATGAAACAATCCATGAAGCATCAATGGGGTTTGCTGAAAATGAAGTGTACGGAATGCGCAGGACAACCGGATGGGCGACCAATCAGCATGTGTATTTTGTGGCGCAGTTTTCTCGTCCGTTTGATATTGCTTTTCGTGTAAATGGGCAGTTTGTTCCCAGTGTAAAAACAGTGGATGCGCAGCGAATACAGGCTGTTTTGGATTTTGCTGAAAATATGTCGCAACCACTTGTTGTAAAAGTTGGAATTTCGTCGGTAAGTATTGAGAATGCAAGGGCAAATTTGCAGGCAGAAGTGTCTGATTTTAATTTTGATGAGGTGAAAGATGCTGCTCGGGGAAATTGGAATAAACAGCTTTCTGCATACATGGTGAGTGGACCCAATGCGGATGATTTGACCAATTTTTATACGGCTGTGTATCACTGCATGCTCACTCCCAATCTGATCAGTGATGTGAACGGGCAGTATCGGGGAGCCGATATGCAAGTTCGTTCGGAAGAGAGAAAAAATAAAGTGTATTCAACTTTTTCGTTGTGGGATACTTTTCGGGCATGGAATCCTTTGATGACGCTTACCGATACGAGTTTGCTCAATAATATGATTCGCTCAATGCTGCACTTCTACGATCAGACGGGAGAATTGCCGGTTTGGCCACTGGCTTCTTCCGAAACAGGGACGATGATTGGCTACCATTCGGTTTCAGTAATTTATGATGCGTTCAGTAAAAATATTCGCGGATACGATGTTGAAAAAGCTTACGAAGCGATGAAAATATCCGCAGCGAAAAATAAAAAGGGAACAAGTTCGTATCTCGACTTGGGTTACATTCCTGCTGATTCGAAACGCGAATCGGTGTCGTGTCTGCTCGAAAATGCTTACGACGATTGGTGCATTGCCCGGATGGCCCGCGAACTTGGGAAAGACGATGATTATCAGGAATTCACGGAGCGATCGTTGCTTTACCGGAATGTTTTTGATGGGCAGACTGGTTTTTTTCGCGCTCGAAATCGTGACGGGAGTTGGGAAACTCCGTTTAATCCGGCAGAAGTAGGGCGGGCTTATACCGAGGCAACCGCCTGGCAATACCGTTTTTTTGTTCCTCACGATGTACAGGGAATGGTTAATCTGTTGGGTGGCTATCAGTCGTTTTCGGATGCACTCGATTCGTTGTTTCTAACAACGGAAAAAACACAGGGGCATCTTTCTGATATAACAGGCTTAATAGGTCAGTATGCACATGGGAATGAGCCGAGTCATCACATGGCTTATTTGTACAGCTATGCTGGTCAGCCGTGGAAAACTCAGCAGATGACACGTCGCCTGCTGAAAGAAATGTACCAGCCAACTCCCGAAGGAATCAGTGGCAATGAGGATTGCGGACAAATGTCGGCCTGGTATGTGCTGAGTAGTTTGGGATTGTACCAGGTTTGTCCGGGATCGGGCGAATTTATTCTGACAACTCCTTTGTTTGACGAAGCAAAAATTCGTTTGGCAAATGGCCGAGATTTGATGATTTCAGCCAACGACCCGGCCCGAAATACTTACATCAGTGAAGTTTATTGGAACGATGAGCCTGTTACGGCGAATTTTATTCGTTACAGTCAGCTGATGGAAGGTGGGCTTCTGCG
Organism: Prolixibacteraceae bacterium; assembly: GCA_963668595.1. Classification (GTDB taxonomy): domain Bacteria; phylum Bacteroidota; class Bacteroidia; order Bacteroidales; family Prolixibacteraceae; genus GWE2-42-39. Next base: position 186,152 of record OY764876.1, read on the forward strand.
GTTTGTACTTGACAGCAATATCCCGGCAAATAGTAAATCCGAAGAAAAAGCTTTGCCTTATTCGTATTCTGAACCCGGCGAAGTGTCTATTCCATGGGTTTCGTCAAACCTGTCGCTTTTCGAGAATGAAGTGTGGGTGCAGGCTGGAACAGCTACTTCGGGAGCACAGGTTCGTTACACGCTCGATGGCTCAGAGCCAACTGATGAGTCATTGTTATACACCGTTCCGTTTTTGTTGAAAGAGTCTGCCATTATCAAACTAAAAGCATTTGCGCCCAATAAAAAAGCGTCGGCTTTGGCTACTTATCGGGCTACAAAAGCAGTTTTTCGTAAGCCTGATTTACAGACGGCCGGCAAAAACGGACTTCGCTTTTCGTATTACGAAGGAACGTTCCAGAGAACAAGTGATATTCGGCAGAATGGGAAATTGGTTAAAACCGGAATTTGTTCGGCAGTTGATTTATCGCAGGCAGTAATTCCTGATCATTTCGGACTTATCTTTGACGGGTATTTGTATGCACCAACTGACGGAATTTATACTTTTTCAACACAGAGCGATGACGGAAGTGTATTGCGTATTGGCGGGCAAACAGTGGTGGACAACGATGGCTCACATGCTGCCATAAAAGCGAGTGGTCGCATTGCTTTGAAAAAAGGCTATCACGTTATGGAATTGCTTTATTTTGAAGATTATGAAGGCGAATTTCTGGCTGTAAGCTGGAAAAAGCCAGGAGAAGAACAGATGAAACATATTGGGGCTGAAAATTATTTTACAGGAGTCAATTAAATTTTCTGATATTAGATGGCCGAGAATTGTAAAAATAGTTGATAATGATGCTGGTTGTGAGACAAAAATAATACAGAATAACCTTGAAATTTTAGATAAAATGAATAGAAAAAAATTAAGCTTGTTATTAAGTCTGACATTGATTTGGTCGGTGCAGGCCTGGGCTCAATATTCCGAAAAAGCGGATGGAAGCAAAAGCGTTTATACCGCAGCATCGTTTTATGAGCCAGTAGATGTGAAGCCGGTACAGGGCAAAAAGGTAAAAAATGTAATCCTGATGATTGGAGACGGAATGGGTTTGAGCCAGATTTCTGCCGCATGGATTGCCAACCGCGGAAAATTGAATGTGGATCGTTGCACCTACACCGGACTTTCCAGAACCTATTGCGCAAACAAGCTGATTACCGATTCCGGTGCGGCAGGAACAGCGATGGCTACCGGACAGAAAACCAATTATCACAGCATTGCTGTCGATACGAAGGGGCAGAAATTGGAATCGCTTACCGATTTAGCACACCGAAAAGGATTAAAAACAGGAATCGTGGTTACTTGTAACTTACCCGATGCGACTCCATCTGTATTCTGCTCCAATCATGTCGATCGCGATCAGGAAGAAGAGATTGCTACGGGATATCTGGATTGCAATGTGGACTATATTCTTGGGGCTGGCCGCGAGCGTTTTACCAAGCGGAGCGATCAGCGTAATCTGATGGAAGAAATGAAGCAAAAGGATTATCAGGTTAGCGAAACATGGGAGGCAACCCGGCAGGCAAAATCAGGAAAAGTGTTTGCTGTATTGGGCGAAGGACAAATTCCAATGGCCAGAGAGCGTGGCAAATTGTTCCCCGATGCTTGCAAACATGCAGTGAGCTTGCTGGATAATAAAAACGGATTTTTTGCCATGTTCGAGGGATCGCGCATTGACGACTGCGGCCATTGGAATGATATGGAACAGTTGGTAGAAGAGATATTTGATTTTGATCGCACCGTTGGTGAAATAATGAAATGGGCTGAAAAAGATGGAGAAACACTGGTAATTGTGTTGGCTGATCACGAAACAGGAGGATTAACATTATTGGATGGAGATATTTCGACAGGAAGGGTGGAAGGAAATTTTTCGACAAAAGGACATTCCGGAATTATGGTCCCCGTATATGCCTATGGCCCCGGTGCCGATAAATTTACCGGCATCTACGAGAATACCGAAATATTTGAGAAAATTAAATCAATTCTGAAATTATAGCTGGAGGTTGGTAATAACTGTTATTTGGCAGAATTTCGACGTTTATAATTGCCGTACTATTTTCCCGGGTTTCTGATGAAATTCGGGAAAACTGTTTTTGTACTTTTATTCATAGATGCTTCTTTGTGCTTTTTTATATTTTTGTTTCTGCATAATACGAACCCAAAGCAATGGAATCGGAAGACCGTATATATCTGGAAGCTCTCAAAAATGAAGATTTTTCTGCATTCGAGACTTTGTTTCGTAAGTATGCCGAGCGGTTGTATGCATTTGTTCTGAGTATTACTAAAGAACCATATATAGCTGAAGAAGTAACCCAGTTGGTTTTTATAAAAATATGGGAACAACGAGAGCGTATAAGTGAGCATCTGTCGTTTAAATCATTTTTATTCTCGATTGCTTATAACGAAACTATTTCGTGGCTGCGAAAAGAAAATGCCGAAAAACGCCGAATTCAGATTGTTGGACAGGTAAGTTCTTTTGTTTCCAACGAAACTAATTTTACTATTGAATTTAATAGCATTCATTCTCTTGCAAACGAGCTGATCAGTAATCTTCCGGAGAAGAGAAGAGAAATATTTAAACTTAGCCGAGAACAAGGATATTCAAACAAAGAGATTGCTGAAATACTGGGGATTTCAGTTAAAACGGTCGAAAACCAGATAACCGCAGCATTGAAAACCTTGCGCGAAAAGCTTGGAGACAAAGAAATGCTGGGGATTTTGTTTTATTTTCTCATGCTTTATTAGCTATTTTTTCTCAGTATCCCGAACGTTTCAAAAAAAAATACCCCTACGATAGGGGTAACCCATCTGCTGTTTCGTAGTATATAGGAAAAGCAAATAAACGAGCTGGATGACTAAGCAGGAGATCAAACAATATTTAGAAGGAAAGACATCGGTAGCGGAGGCGCAAAAAGTAAGAGATTGGTTGAGTGATTCGACCAATGATTCAGCTTTACGGAAGATGCTTGGTGAAATTTGGGCAGATTCGGAAATAACTGTTCATGGACAAAAACCTGATTTTGAGCAAATGCTGAAAGGAGTGAGCTATCGTATTCATTCCGGAACTCAGCAAAATAAGCCGAAGCTTTCATTGAAACGACAATTTATTGAAGGCTGGATGAAGGCTGCTGCTGTCTTATTTATTCCTCTTTTTCTGCTGACGGCTTATTTGCTTTCCGGACGATTTCAGCAAGGGGATGTTGAAACTCATGTGAATTTACGAGAAGTATATACCAAGCCAGGAACACGTACCCAGATTGAACTTCCTGATGGAACCATGGTGTGGCTAAACGACGGGACAACAATCAAATATCCGGAACAGTTTACCGAAAAAGAACGTGTGGTGTTTTTGGATGGTGAAGCATATTTTGAAGTGAAATCGAATCCGAAGGAACCATTTATTGTCGAAAATTCAATGATGAAAACCCGAGTGACGGGGACACATTTTAATTTGAATGCTTATTCGGCCGATCGCTTCTTTGAAGCTACATTGTTAGAGGGACGGATTGAACTGTTTGCTCAAGCAAAGCATATTGATTTGTCGCCGGGACAACAACTTCAATACAATGTGTCTCAAAATATATTCCAACGAAAAGATGTTCGTTCTGACGATGCCGCAGCATGGATTCATGGAAAGTTGGTTTTTCATAATGAAAAACTAGATGTTGTAATCAATAAACTTAGTCGATGGTACAATGTTGACATTCAGTTAAGTGATGCATTGTTGCGAGATTATGACCTTACCTATACATTGCAGAATGAAAAATTAGAACAAAGTCTGAATTATATATCACAGGTTCTTCCTATAAAATATTCTTACTCAGAAATTAAACACGATGACAAAACAGAACAGCGGATCATCCTGACACGAAAATAAAAAAGCCCGCAGGAATCTGACACATTCCAAACAGGCTCGATGTATTATAAATAATAACAACAGATCAAATTTATGGAAAAAAAGTCAAATCTGATCATCCCGTGGAGATTATCCTCCTGGGTGAGAAAAACATTGATGTACATGAAACTAACAATGCTGATTGTTTTACTTGGTGTAAGTTGCGCATTTGCCACCAAAAGTGTTGCTCAAATGGGCAATCTTTCCGTCAATTTTAAAAATGCAACAGTTGAAACTGTTCTGCAATCGGTAGAAGAACAGTCTGACTATTATTTTTTGTATAGCCGTAGTATGGTTGATGTGAATCGCAAGGTGGATTTGCAATTAACCCAAGTGAAAGTGAATGATCTTTTAGATGTATTGTTTTCTGGTACGGGGGTGAGCTACAAAATTGATGGCCGTCAGATTGTATTGTCAGTAGTGGGCAACCATGCAACACAACAAACCAAAACAATAAGCGGAATGGTTACCGACGACAATGGTGAATTTCTGCCGGGCGTAGCTGTATTTGTAAAAGGGACTACTGCCGGAACTATTACCGATATGAATGGTAAATATACGCTTACAAATGTTCCCGGAGATGCAGTGCTTGTTTTTTCTTTTGTGGGGATGAAAACTCAGGAGATTGCAGTAAATGGTAAAACTACTATTGATGCAAAGTTGAGTGCTGAATTGATAGGTATTGAAGAAGTGGTAGCTGTTGGTTACGGAACTCAGAAAAAGGAAAATCTGACTGGAGCTGTTTCCCAGATAAAAATGGAAAAGGTATTGGGAGATCGTCCCGTGATGAACACCACCAGTGCATTACAAGGTGCAATTCCCGGATTGCAAATTACCCGGACATCAACACCCGGACAGAATAACAACTCGCTGAATATACGTGGAACTTTGTCGATAAACGGAGGCTCGCCTCTCGTGTTGATTGATGGTGCTCCAGGAAGTTTGGGCATGTTAAATCCGGATGACATTGAAACAATTTCAGTATTGAAAGATGCTGCTTCGGCTGCAATTTATGGAGCGCAAGCTGCCGGAGGGGTTGTTTTAATTAATACCAAACATCCAAAATCGGGAACTAAATTTCAGCTCGATTATAACACTTATTACGGTTTCGAAACATCAATCAATAAGCCAGAACAGTCTTCTCTTGTTGATTATTTGCAGGCTTATATTGATGCCGGTTTTACAAATACATATTGGTCGAATTCTCAGAATGTTCAAAAATGGATCGAATATGTGAAAGATTATAAAGTTAATCCGTCGGCATACAATACCATCGGCGATGGTATTTATGTGGTTGACGGAACTCCTTATTATTTGAATGAGAAAGATTTATATGATAATTTTCTTACAACTGGGATTACACAAACACATAACATCTCGGCTTCGGGAGGAACTGAAAAAATACGTTATCGTATTTCCGCAGGTTATAACGATGAAGATGGTCCTCTGATTACGGGTAAAGATTCGTATAAACGTTTGAATGCTGGTGTATTTCTGTCTGCTGATGTAACCGATTGGTTTACTCAGGAAATGAATATAAAATACACTCAGGGAACTAAAAATATGTATGTTGATGAAGTTGGCGGTTTATATACTTTGCGATTGATTTCTTACTATCCGGAAGGAGATATGCCTGCTTCGTTAAGCCTTAATGGCAAGGATACACCTCTTTCTACTCCGCGTAATATCATTATGAATTCGAATACGGCAAAAACGATTACTGATAATCCACATGTTGCCATTAAATCGATTTTCAAACCGTTCAAAGATTTGAGAATCAATCTGGAATATACTTATGATAAAAATAGCAACAACTATAGCTATTATTCTGGGAAATGGGTATTTACTTCGATTCAATTGGGGGAACAAACCCGTCCGAATACTGATTATCTTGTAAAAAGGCGGTATTTTACCGATCAGAATGCTTTGAATATTTATGGAAATTACACCAAATCAATTGGAGACCATAATTTTGGCATAATGGCCGGATTCAACCAGGAATCTTATTATTACGAGGATATTAATAACCGGGCTGAAAGTCAGGCAGTGGCAACTGTGCCATCATTTGGTGGAGCAACCGGAGTTGTTACAAATACCGACAGTTATTCAGAATATTCGAGCCGAAGCGGTTTTTACCGGTTAAACTATAATTATAAGAACAAGTACCTCGTTGAATCGAATGGCCGTTACGATGGTTCATCAAAGTTCCCGAAGAATTCACGCTTTGGATTTTTCCCTTCATTCTCGTTGGGATGGCAACTGGGAAAAGAGAATTTTATGAGTTTTGCAAATAGCTGGCTTCAGGAATTAAAACTGAGGGCATCTTATGGTTCTATTGGTAACCAGGCAATTTCGCCTTATCAATATTCTCCGGATATGGAAATTGGAAAGTCAAATGTTTGGGCTGATGAGAATCAGCGTATAACTTACATTGGACTTCCTTCGTTGGTTAGTAGTAATTTTACCTGGGAAACGGTGACATCACTCGATTTTGGAACTGATTTTTCATTGTTTAAAAATCGCTTGATTGGAACATTCGACTGGTATCAGCGCGATACGAAAGATATGCTGACCGCTGGCGTAGTACAGCTTCCTGCAACAGTTGGTGCCGATGCTCCTACTCAAAACTCGGCAAGCATGCGTACGCATGGTTGGGAGCTTACCTTGAACTGGGCTGACAAAATTGGTAAACTCAGTTATCGTGTCGGAATTAATTTATATGATCGTAAATCGTGGATCACTAAGTACGATAACAATGAATCGGGTTTGATCAGCGATTACTACGTTGATAAAAATATTGGCGAAATATGGGGATATCTGGCTGACGGATACTACACCGTTAATGATTTCTCGAATACTAGTTTGTGGACATTAAATGAAGGGGTAACCAAAATTGAAGGATATAATGTAAAGCCGGGAGACATCAAATTTAGAAATCTAAATGATGATGCGGGAAGTGTAAATCAGATTGATGCAGCAACCTCAACCATCAGTGATCCGGGTGACCGGAAAATTATTGGTAACACAACTCCTCGTTACCAGTTTGGTTCGACACTCGGTGCCGCATATAAAGGGTTTGACTTGAATATTCTCTTGCAAGGAGTTGGAAAACGAGATTATTGGTTAAGTGGACAATCAATATTCCCATTTGCAGGATCAGGTGCAACCGACGCGGTTTTCAACCCAATTTATTCAAATCAGACTGATTATTGGAAACCAATAAGTACCGATCTATCGAGTCCTGATTATATGGTTGCAGAAAACCCAAACGCGAAACTGTTCCGAATTTATAATCAGATGGAAAACGTTGGCTCAAACACTCGTGTTTCTGATAAATATATTCAGAATGCTGCTTATTTAAGAGTTAAAAACGTAACTCTTTCCTATACGTTCCAACAGAAATTGATACAGAATCTGCATATGCAAAAACTCAAGATATTTGCAAGCGTCGAAAATCTTGCCACAATTAGTTCTCTGCCTAAAGGATTTGATCCGGAAAGCTTAAGTTGGGGTTATCCGTTTTATCGTACCGTTTCTTTTGGTGCTAGTGTTACTTTCTAATTTCTAAAACTAAGCAAGAGATGAAAAAAATTACATTTGCAATTATATATCTGTCGGTCATGCTTACGGCATGTAACGACTCTTACCTGGAGAAATATCCGTTAACTTCTCTGACAGAGGAAAATGCTTTTAATACGTATGATAATTTTAAAGCATTTATGTATCCGCTTTACGATATGTTTACCAATACAAATATCCTGACAAATTATAACGGATCGTACGCTTCTTCTTCATGTTATCTGGGAGATTATTATGCTGGTTATATGACGAATAAAGGAACTTCGGCAATGAATCCATATGCATGGCAAACGGTTGCTGAATCGACTACCGGAAATGGTTGGGATTTTTCGCGTGTTCGCCGGGTAAATATAATGCTTTCGCATTTGGATGGATGTGATGCAATGAGTGAGGCAGAGAAAAACCACTGGAAAGCTGTTGGTTATTTCTTTCATTCATATTGGTATATGATGCTGATTAATCGCTTTGGCGATGTTCCGTGGATTGAAGACGTTTATAATGAAAACTCGGAGGAGGCGTATGGACCACGTGAAAATAGATTAGAAATTGCTGATAAAGTACTTGATCGATTGAAATGGGCTGAAGAAAATATTGGAAACTTTGTCGATCGGGATGGCGATAATCCAGTTACCCAGAATGTAGTGAGGGCAGCCTTGTCGCGGTTTACCTTACGGGAAGGAACATGGCGAAAATATCATGGTTTAGGAAATTACGAGAAATATTTCACTGAATGTGCTCGCGTTTCACAACTTCTTATGACAGCCTATCCGTCTCTTTATTATGGCGTTGATGGACAGCCTGCTGCAGGTTATGGCGAAATGTGGACCACCGAAGATTTATCGAAAGTACCGGGAGTAATATTCTTCAAGCAATATTTTGATGATGTAAATTATCATAATAATGCAAGTTACGTAGAGCATACTTCTTCGGGAGTGATGGAACTTCCTCAGCATATTGTTGATATGTATCTGTGTAAAGATGGAAAAACTATTTCTAACTCATCTCTTTATGCAGGAGATAAAACGATGTTTGCCACGTTCCGTAACCGTGACCCACGCCTTTATCATACCTGTATTCCTCCTTATACAGTAAGTGCAGTTAAAGGCGATTATGCATCGTGGTCATACACCAGTGCTGCGGCCGATCGTGAATACATTGATATTATGGGTGTAAATTCGAGTTGTTCCAATCCTGGAGTTGGAATGAAACGTTTGCCTGCACAAAACTGGAGTGCTTCAGTGGTTCCGTTATCTCCTAACTATTCAACCGGAAGTAAACTTAGTTTGACGAAAGCTTTTGTGTCTTGTCGTTCGGGATATTATGTATGGAAAAACTGGAGCCAATGGGAAATAAGTAGTAATGCCGGAGCACTTAATACTGCCGATAAACCGATCTTTAAGATTGAAGAAGTTCTGCTTAATTATGCTGAATGTTTATTTGAACAAGGCCAGTTTACTCAAACTGTCGCTGATGCTACAATTAATAAATTGAGAGCCAGAGCAGGTGTTGCCAATATGGTTGTGGCCGACATAAATGCTAGTTTCGATCCTAAGCGCGATCAGACGGTTGATCCGGTTTTGTGGGAAATTCGTCGGGAGAGAATGATTGAGTTAATGGGAGAAGGCTTTGGTTTTGACGATGTTCGTAGATGGAAAAAAGCGGAATGGTATATTAATAAACAGCCTTATGGACAGTGGACTACTACTGCCGTATTTAAAAATCCATTTCTTGATATGACGACCCAACTGTCGAGTACTACTATGACTTCCGGATACATATTTTTGTATAACGATGCAGTGGTAAGTGGAAAAGGATGGCTGGATAAATATTACTTGTACCAGGTACCTACGAATGAGATTGCAATCAATCCTAATTTGAGCCAAAATCCAGGATGGAATTAAAATTATTTATGTGTTAATATAAACGAAGCTGAGGGGTTCATCTAGATATGATCCCTCGGCTTATATTTTTTCTGACATAAATAATCAACTTATCTTTCGTGAAACTACTTTCAAAATTGCGAAGTGAATAATATGAGCAAATTTTTTAGCCATGTAATAAAAACCGGGGCATATCTATGCTGTAGCATGTTTATTGTTTTGACTGCAAATGGCGATGAAGTCAGTGGCAAAAGTCGTCCGAATATTGTAATAATAAATATTGACGATATGGGATGGCTTGACGTGGGTTTCATGGGATCGAAATATTACGAAACACCGAATATCGATCGTCTTTCATCACAGGGAATGGTTTTTACAAACGGTTATGCCGCAGCTGCCAATTGTGCTCCGAGCAGGGCTTGTTTGATGACCGGGGAATGGACTCCCCGTCATGGGATTTATACGGTGGACAATTCGGATCGGGGGAAAAGTCGCGATCGGAAGCTAATACCAATACCCAATACGGTTACATTGGCCGATGATATTTTGACTATTCCTGAAGTGTTGAAAAAAAATGGATATACGACTTGTCATGCAGGGAAATGGCATCTTACCGACGATCCTTTAAAACGTGGTTTCGATGTTAACATTGGAGGCAGTCATGCCGGAAATCCGGGAAGTTATTACCCTCCATACAAAAATGTTTCGTCGCTTCAAGCTCCTTCACCCGGATATTATCTGACAAATCTGGTAATGGACAAAACATTGGATTTTTTGAAAACAGTGGACAACAAACCATTTTTTCTTTATTATGCTCCGTATGCAGTGCATACACCTATTCAACCAGTAAAGGAATTACTTGGTAAATATGCGAACAAACCGGAATGGAATGGTCAGAAAAATGTGGAGTATGCAACAATGGTCGAAAATGTCGATCAACAAGTTGGTCGTTTAATCGATCAGTTGGAATGTAGAGGAATGATGGATAATACTTTTATCATTTTCACTTCAGATAACGGAGGCGTGTATAATATTACAAAACAATGGCCACTTCGTGCCGGGAAGGGTTCTGTCTATGAAGGCGGAATTCGGGAGCCTTTATTTTTTGTTTGGAAAGGGAAAATAAAAGGAGGTAGCCAAAGCGACATCCCGGTATCTAATCTTGATTTCTTTCCAACAATTCTTCGGGTTGCCGAAATCAATTCTGTTGAAAGTAAAATTCTGGATGGAGAGAGCATTCTTCCAGTACTAACCGGAAGCGGAACAATGAAGGAAAGACCATTATTCTGGCATTTTCCAATTTATCTTGAAGGCGGAAATAAAGAATGTCAGGATACCATTTTCAGAACTCGTCCCGGATCGGCAGTTCGTCTGGGTGATTGGAAACTTATTCAGTATTTCGAAAATAACGATCTGGAGTTGTATAACTTAAAGGACGATATTGGTGAAAAAAATAATCAGGCCTCATCAAATACCGAGAAGACAAGAGAACTGCTCGATTTATTGATGAAATGGCGAAACGAAATTGGGGCTCCGGTTCCATTTCAATTGAATCCCAATTTTGAAAATAATTAAATGTAAACGAATAAAAATGCTAAATAAAATTGTTTTACCACCGCTACTTCTATTGAGCACAGGCGTATTTTGTTCCGATTGTTCTTCTGTAAAACAAGAAGAGTTGAGTGCTAAAAAAACCAATATTATATACATTCTTGCCGATGATTTGGGCTATGGCGATTTAAGTTGTTATGGTCAGAAACGGTTTCAAACTCCAAATATCGACAGATTGGCCCGTGAGGGAATGTTATTTACTCAACATTATGCCGGTTGTTCGGTTTGTGCTCCTTCTCGTTCGTCGCTGATGACCGGACAAACGACAGGGCATACTCCTATTCGCGGAAACAGAGAAGTGAATCCGGAGGGACAGTGGCCATTGCCAGCATCTTCTGTTACCATTGCTGAATTGTTGAAACAGTCGGGGTATGTTACCGGATGTTTTGGTAAGTGGGGGCTGGGAAATCCTGGCTCGGAGGGAGATCCAAACTATCAGGGTTTCGATGAGTTTTATGGCTATAATTGCCAGCTGTTAGCGCATAATTATTATCCATCTCATTTGTGGCACAATCAGCAAAAAGTGATTTTAGAAGCGAATTCAGGAGATCAGTTTGGTCAATATGCTCCTGAACTAATTCATAAACAAGCTCTCGCCTTTTTGGAGAAAAACAAAAATAGATCGTTTTTCTTGTATTATCCGACTACTATTCCGCATGCAGAATTACTGTTGCCCGAAGAAGAGTTAAACGAATTTAAAGGTAAATTTTTGCCTGAGAGAATTTTTAACGGGGCAGAGCCGGGTACCAAAAATTTTAGAAAAGGAGCATACGGAACTCAGCATGATTCTCATGCCGCTTTTGCCGCGATGGTTACTTTGTTGGATAAACAAGTTGGAGAACTAATGGCAAAACTTAAAGAACTTGGTTTGGACAAGAATACGATGATTCTTTTTAGTTCTGATAACGGACCTCATTTGGAAGGAGGGGCTGATCCGGATTATTTTGATAGTAATGGTCCGTTGCGCGGATATAAACGTGATTTATATGAAGGAGGGATCAGGGAACCATTAATTGCGTGGTATCCCGATAAAATACAGGCAGGATCGAAAACTGATTTGATTTCGGCATTTTGGGATGTGATGCCAACAGTTGCCGATTTGGCTGGAGTAAAAGTTCCGGAAAATATTGATGGTATTTCATTTTTGCCAACTTTATTAGGCACGGCAGTACAGAATGAACACGAGTTTTTGTACTGGGAATTTCATGAAGGAGGAGGTCGGCAGGCAGTTCGAAAAGCGAACTGGAAACTGGTCTGTCATCATGTTTCTGATCCGGCAAAGGCAACGACTGAATTATATAATTTGGAAACAGATCTGGGTGAAGAGAATAACGTAGCTAACCAATATCCTGAAATTGTACAGGAATTATTGAACTTAATGAATCAGGCGAATACACCATCAACAAGTTTCCCGTTTTAGAACAGAAAACATTGATTCGTCGGAATGCCGTAAAAATTTCAATTGATAAAAAAATGGGAATTTTTACGGCATTTTTTTGATTTTTATAGAAACATTACAATGTTGTATTTATAATTCTTTTCGATATTCTATAAAAACGATCGCTATCTTCGCAGCAAATAATTTCCGAAATACGTTGCCCCCAGATTTTTTTGACTAAAAATCGATAATTGTTTATTCTGAGTGGCAAGAATAGGGATTATTAAAATACATCAAGCTATGATATTGGAGCAGGAGTTAGTAAAAACGATAAAAAATGGGAATAAGCATGGTTTTGAAATTCTTTTCCGCACTTATTACAGCCGTTTGTGTGCTTATGCCTGTTCTTTTGTTTCACAAAACGATATTGCTGAGGATATTGTAGCTGAGGTTTTTTTACATTTCTGGGAAAAACGAGAAAGCCTTCCTGTGCCAGATGTTGTATCGGCTTACTTATTACAATCAGTGAAAAATGCGTGTCTTAATTATCTTTCCAGGGAGAAAAGCCGCAAACAAACAATTTCCGAAAATGAACTGAAATATCTCGAGTTGAAAATGAGCTATCCTGTGTCTGATCGTTATCCTCTCGGCGATTTAATTGGGCAAGAGTTGGAAGAGAAGATTAAACAGGAAATTGACAAATTACCAGAACAATGCCGGGAGATCTTTTATCTCAGCCGTTTCGAAGAAATGTCGCACAAAGAAATTGCATTGCAACTCGGTATTTCAGAAAATACAGTTAAAGTTCAAATTTACCGTGCGTTAGTGAAATTGAAAAAAGGCTTGGAACCTTATCTGCCAATTATTATTTTAAAATTTCCTGATTTTTTCTAATCGGGTGTAATACCTCGCTCATTTTTTTGTGTCGTTTGAATAGAAATCAATACTATGGCACAAGGGAATCATTTATCTGAAGAGGTTAAAATATCTATTATCAGTTATTTATCAGGACAACGGGAGCAATGTGATGCGCAATTGTTGAAAGAATGGTTGGGCGAGAGTGAAGCGAATCAGCATTTATTTTCTCAAATTGTTGAATTATGGGAAGTAAGTCAAATTAATAAACGAGAGAAAAATTTTGATGTTGATTCTGCCTGGCATCAGCTTGGCGAAAAACTGGATGCAGGGAATCGTAAGATTAAATATTTGCAGTATTGGCCTACGATTGGACGTTATGCTGCAGTATTAATTATTGCTGTTTTAATGGCTACTTTCGGTTACTATTGGGGACAAAGCCATATTCGATTCAATTTGGAGGATGCTGAACTTGTTGAATATACAGCCCCGTATGGGTCGAAAACAAATCTGAAATTACTTGACGGGTCGAGAGTGTGGCTTAACGCCGGAACAACACTAGCTTATAACAGGAATTACGGCTTAAGTAACAGGAATCTGTTTTTGGACGGAGAGGCCTATTTCGAGGTAGAGAAGAATAAAAAACTACCATTTGTGGTCAAAGCGAAAAATATGACGGTTACTGCTTTAGGTACGCGGTTTAATGTAAAAGCTTATAACGAAGAAAAAAAGATTGAAACAGATTTGTTGGAAGGTTCAGTTAACGTGCAGGTTAATGATGAGTCGAGCACTTATTCTGTTGTGTTGAAACCACAGGAGCGTGCTATTTTTAATTCCAATACGAATAAGTTGCTGGTGTCAAAGTCTCTTTGTGATATTTCCTGGTTTTCTTCAGAATGGGTAATTAAAAACACCTCACTAGGCGAACTGGCCAGATTGTTAGAACGTCGCTATAATGTGCTTCTTAATTTTGATGATGAAAAGCTTAAAGCATTTGAATTTAAAGCAACGATTAAGGATGAAACCATAGAACAGGTTTTAACCGCAATTGCATTAACTGCTCCGATAAAATATAAAATCAGTAATAATCAGGTCACTATATCATGGGATAAAACAAAATCAGAACAATACCGCATACTGTTAAAATAGAAAAGAGAGATCGTGCAGGATCTCTCTTTGTTTAAGTCGATTCTGTTACTGTCAAATTCGAGTTAGCCAGTAACAATTTATAAACCTTAACGATCCAAATTTATGAAAAAAAAACGAGATGAGTGGCCGCATCCAATAGGGTGTGTGGCCCGAAAAATTATTCTGACTATGAAACTAACATTTGTCTTGCTATTACTTAGTGTTCTTCAACTTACAGCTTCAGTGTATTCGCAAAATTCGAAACTATCGCTTGATTTACAGAACCGCACGGTAAAAGAAGTTTTGCAAAAAATTGAGGAACAGAGCGAATTCCGCTTTTTCTACAATGAACAGTTTGTAGATCTGAATCGAAAAGTATCGGTAAGCATAGAGAACAAGAAGGTTGAGTATGTTTTATCGCAAGTATTTGCAGGAACCAGAATTTCATACAAAATTATGGAAAACAATCTGGTGGTGATTACTCCTACAGATGGGCAACAACCAGCTTCAAAAATAAGAGGTAGAGTTACCGATACATCAGGAATAGAACTTCCGGGCGTAGCCGTAATGATAAAAGGAACAACAAATGGAACGGTGACCGGAGCTGATGGAACATACTCTTTTTCTGAAGTGCCGAAAGATGCCGTTTTGGTTTTCTCTTTTATGGGAATGAAAACGCAGGAAGTTCTAGTGGCAGGTCAACCACAAATTGATGTGAAACTAATTGAAGATGCAATTGGTATTGAGGAAGTTGTAGCAGTAGGTTATGGAGTGCAAAAGAAAGCAAACCTTTCGGGTGCTGTGAATACTGTTGAGGCCAAAGAACTTCAGAGCCGGCCAATTACAAGTTTATCACAAGGACTACAGGGCGTTTCTCCTAACCTGAATATCGACTTTATAAGTGGAGAACCTGGTCAAACTGCACAGCTGAATATTCGGGGAGTGACTTCGATCAATGGTGGTGATCCATTAATTTTGATTGATGGAGTTCCTTCCAGTTCATGGGAGTTAAATAGATTAACACCCGAAGATGTTTCTGATATTTCTGTGTTAAAAGACGCAGCTGCTGCTGCAATCTATGGAGCTCGTGCTGCTTTTGGAGTTGTATTGATTACTACAAAATCAGGAAGAAAGGAAGGAATTTATGCGTCGTATAATGGGAATTTAACTTGGTCGAAACCAAGTGTTTTGCCTGAAAAAGTCACTGATCCGTATGTTTATATGAGATTGCAGGAGATTTCAACGAATAATACTCCCTGGGATTATATCAATTATACCGATGAAATGTATCAGTGGGCAAGAGAGAGATCGGACAACCCTGAAGGAACAGAGGGTGTTCGCTTAAATCCAGAGAAACCAACAGAGTGGCAATATATGGGAAACCGGGATTGGACACAGTATTTTCTTTCCGATTATACGTTTTCGCAGAAACATAATATGCAAATTGATGGAAAGACAGATAAAACCAGTTATTATTTATCCGCAGCCTTCGATGATGAACGAGGCGCTCTGAAAATAGCTGAAGACTACTTTAGCCGTTATAACCTCCGAAGTAAGGTAAATTATAGCCCTTTTAGTTGGTTGACTGTTGGAAACAATACTTCATACTCAATGACAGAGAGGAGAAAACCTTCTAATTTGTCGATATGGACGTTGTATAATTTTGCTCCAACTTCGTATGATAAAAACCCGGATGGAACTTGGGCCAACTCGGACGTGGGCTGGACTGCAGCCAACTTAAAAGAAGGAGGGAAGCATAGTGATAAGAACAATACACTTCAGACAACCTTTACCGCAGAGGCTAATTTATTTAACAAAACAATGAAGCTAAATGCTGATTATACAGCACGGCGAGGCGATCAGAACTATAATTGGAATACAACAAAATACATGATAGGTTATGGACCTGAAGATGTTCGGGAAGTTGGCAATAATCGGGCATGGCGTAGAGCTGGTTTTGACACCTACAATGCATTTAATGTTTTTGCAACATATGATAAGGTGTTTGCGGAGAGTCATCATGTTACAACATTAATCGGATTTAACCAGGAGAGCAGTCGTTGGGAGTCGTTTGATGGTGAGCGGGGTGATGTTATTACAGGTTCGTTACCTAGTCTTTCGCTGGCAACAGGAGAACAGATCGTTAGTGAAAGCATTACAACTTGGGCTGTTCGGGGATATTTCTATCGTTTGGGTTATATTTTTAAAGATCGCTATATTTTTGAATTAAACGGTCGTTACGATGGTTCTTCCAGATTTCCTAAAGAAAAACGTTATGGCTTCTTTCCTTCTGCATCCGTTGCGTGGCGTCTTGATCAGGAGAAATTTTTTGATCCCATTAAACATGTAGTTAGCAATCTGAAATTCAGAGCATCATTCGGATCTTTAGGTAATCAAAATGTTTCGGCATATGGTTATATCCCATCAATGAGCGCTTATGAATTGGGTTATATTGTTGATGGAAAACGTCCTCAGTATATGTCTGTTCCTGCGTTGGTGTCTGACAATTATTCGTGGGAAACGGTTAAAACATTTAATGCGGGTTTTGATATCGGATTTTTTGATGACAAATTAAGTGGAGTGTTTGATATATATTGTCGTAATACTACCGGTATGCTCACCATGGGGAAGGCATTGCCTGCTGTTTTAGGTGCTTCGGTTCCGAACGAAAATGCTGCTGATTTGCAAACAAACGGATGGGAACTTACTTTGTCGTATCGGGATAAATTTATGCTTGCAGGGAAACCGATGCATTTTGACACGCGATTCATCTTATCGGATAGCCGTGCATGGATTACTAAATTTGATAATCCCAACTTAAATATGAGCCAATATTACAAAGGCTATGAATTTGGTGAAATGTGGGGGATGGAAAGTGATGGGTTATATCAGTCAGAAGAAGAAATAGGAGCGATGGATATGACCAAAGTAATTCCCTGGGGGGCATTAAACGTAGTTCCCGGATGGCCAAAGTTTAAGGATTTGGATGGAAATGGAATTATTGAACGGGGAAACACTATCGATGATCCGAAGGATTTGAAAATAATTGGAAATACTTCTGCTCGTTTTCGTTATGGTTTAAACCTTAATTTTGAATGGAATGGTTTCGATATAAAAGCATTCTTTCAGGGAATTGGGAAGCGAGATTATTATCCGAGGCATTATTTGTTCTGGGGTTTCTATCAGCAGCCATATGCCGGAGGATACAAACATTTGTTAGATTTTTATCGTGAAAATGATGATAGCGAGGCTCTTATAGCACAACATTCTAAAGCATACCTGGAAATGGGTTTGCATAAGGCGAATCATAATGCTGAATTTCCTGTATTACAATCTTGGTTAGCAGATGTTAATGTTGGAACAACCGGACTTGGACAACCTCAAACAGGTTGGCTTAAAAGCGCGGCTTATTTGAGACTGAAAAACCTGACTGTCGGATATACAATTCCGAAACATCTTACTCAAAGGATGAAAATTGATAGGATTCGCTTCTTCATTAGTGGCGAAAACCTGTACGAGTGGTCTGAGTTGCGTAAATATCTTGATCCGGAGGCAATTACTGATAATGGTTATGGTTATCAGTACCCATTTATGCGTAAATACTCCGTTGGGGTAAATATTAATTTCTAAATGGAGAAAACATGAACAGAAAGACTATTCAAACGGACAATATATGGAGATGCAAATCTTATGTGCTAACTAAAAAACAAACTAAAAAACACATGAATAAAATATATTCAATAGCTTGTCTGTGCATTGGCCTGATAGTATTGTCAGGCTGTAGCGATGATTATTTAGACAGGCAGCCCGAAACATCGATTGGAGCATCAAACTTTTTTAAATCAGAAAATGATTTAAAGATGTTCGTTTATACCATGTATAGTTTCCCTGATTGGTATATCTATACAGAAGATGCTTATGAAACAACTGATAATGGTTCTAATACGGCTCTCTCAGAATTGAAAAATATAATGCTTAGTAGTAATCCTACATCAGAGACATTTGGCTCAGGATGGAATTGGGGAACTCTGCGAACCGTGAACTTTTTTCTTGCAAATTATCGGAATAATAAGCTGCCCGAAGAAGTTCTGGTACATTATGAGGGATTGGCTCGTTTCTTTCGCGCTCGTTTTTATATGAATATGGTTCGTCGCTTTTCCGATGTTCCTTGGTACGATCAGGTAATTGGAACTTCGGATGAAGATATGTTATATAAAGCTTGTGATCCGCGCGATTTTGTTGTGCAGAAAATCTTTGAAGATTATGAATTTGCAGCGAAAAATGTAAAAGCAGTTCAGCCGGAAGGAGCGGTAAATAAATGGGTGGTTTTGTCGTATATGTCGCGCGATGCCCTGTATGAAGGAACATTTCGCAAATACCATCCTGAGTTGAAACTCGAGACTACTTCTGGAATTTATTTGAAGAAAGCCGTTGATGCAGCCCGTGAAATTATTGATAATGGCATGTTTCGAATTTATTCGACCGGGAACTTTGATTCTGACTATGGAACCTTGTTTAATAGCACTGATCTTACTTCGAATCCGGAAGTTATTTTTGCCAATATCAGTAAAGATAATGTGAAAAATAGCGGCTGGTGGAATACTTATATGAACTACGAGATTAGTCCATCGAAAGACTTGGTTCAATGTTATTTGATGAAAGACGGAACCTTTTACTCAGCTCAGAAAGAATATGATACTAAACTTTTTGTTGATGAGTTTAAAAACCGTGATCCTCGATTGTCCCAAACTTTAGCTTATCCGGGTTGGGTTTATGAGCGTACGGCTACACCTTATGTATATAAGCATAATTTGTATCGCAATTTTAGCGGGTACGAATTAATTAAAGGTTTTCAGAACACTACTGATCAGATTCGAATTAACGATTTAGATGTGCCTGCTCTGCGTTACGCCGAGGTATTGCTTAATTATGCCGAGGCAAAAGCTGAAATGGGCGAATTAAATCAATCCGATCTGGATTTGTCTGTTAATCTGTTACGACAACGGGTAGATATGCCTGATATGAAGATGAATCCATCTGTTGAATCGATTCAGGAGGCTCGTTACCCAGCAGTGAAAAGTTCGGCACAATGGAAAGAAATCCTTGAAATAAGAAGAGAACGCAGAGTGGAACTGGCAATGGAAGGTTTTCGCTTCGATGATTTGATGCGCTGGGGTGCTGGTAAATTGATAGAAAAACTTCCTCGTGGGAAATACTTTCCGGGACCAGGTAAATATGATATGACAGGAGACGGTATTCCGGATGTAAAATTGTTGCCTGTTAGTGAAGAAATTCCGGCTGCAGCCAATCGTGAAAAAAATGAACTAGGTGATCTTCTGCTCTATTATCGGATTGGTCCGGCGGGAAGTAATGCAGAGGTTTATATTTCGGATGGAGACAAAGGGTATGTTGTTTCTGAAACAAACAGAGGCACGTTTGTCGATCCAAAATATTATTACCGGCCCATTCCTAAATCCCAAACCGTTTTAAATCCCAATTTGACACAAATATTTGGATGGGAATAACTATAAAATGAATCATTATGAGAAATATACGTTTGAAAATATTAGGGCTGTTGATCATTTTTACAGCTTGCGAACCAAATTTTAAAGACGAATTTGATTATTCAGATCAAGCAGAGATAAGTAAGTTGCTGGTCGGAAATAGTGAAGGAATGATTTCTTTTGAAAGAAAGACGTTTGCAGATAAGAACATGGATTCGATTCTTCTGAAAGATCGAACTGCGGACTTTACAAAGTTATTTTTGAGAGTGAATGTTTCAAGAGGTTGTAAAATTGAGCCGCTAAATAGTGCTCCATCTATGGGAACTTACGGAGATTTTTCCAAAGAATGTACTTATCTCGTGACTTCAGCTTCCGGAAATTCAAAAAACTGGACCATTGCATTAGGATATTACATTCCTCCAATTGGATGTTTGGCCGATCGTTGGAGCGGATCTGTAAAATGTACGGATGGAATCTGGGGCAGTTATAGTCCGTCTTCGTGTGTTGGAACAAAATTGGATGATTGCAATAATCTGAAATTAGAATTCAATTTTTGGGATGACAGCGGAGCTCCAGTCGAAATGGTTCTTTCGCTTGGATCAGTAAATTATGATACTTTTAAAGGAGATGTTACTTTAATGAATGATGTAACAGTTACTTCATGGGGATCAACAATGTCTTTTCATAAAGGTGCTGCCGGTACATATAATGCATTAGCCAATACGCTCAATCTGGAAATAGATTTTTCGGGTTATGATTTGCCTGGAGGTGCAACCAAATATAAATTTGTTATAAGTCAATTGTAATTACACCAGAACCAACTTAACTTGTTTTTTAGATCCGGGATCTTCCCGGATCTTTTCCTTCATAAATACAAGCAAAGAGTGGTTTACACTAGCTTATAATAGATGCTTTTTATATGTAGTTAATTAGAAATATTTAGTGTAGAGTTGATGAAACAATTCAAATTTTTCATTTGCCTAATGCTATTAGTTGCTGCATGCAGTAAAGCTCAATATCCCCAATCGTTAAAAGTGATGAGTTGGAATATTTTGCATGGAGCAAATGATTGTCCAGATGGGCAAAATATGGTGGTGAAAATTATCCGGGAAATAAACCCTGATGTAGTCTTGATGGTGGAAACATATGGATCGGGCAAAGTGATTGCTGATTCGCTGGGCTATAATTTTCATCTGATAGCACCGAAAGGTACCCCTTTAAACGATCCACATATTAATTTATCTATCTTGTCCAGATTCCCGTTTGGTGAACCAATTGATACAGAATATCCATTTTATCTCGGGGGCAGGGAGATTCTGGTTCACGGACAAAAAATACGTTTTTTTGCCAACTGGTTTCATTATATACCATGGGATGATGAGCCTGAAAAGTTGGGAAAAACAACTGAAGAACTTCTTGCCTGGGAAAAATCGGGGAGCAAGTATGAAATGATTCAGAAAGTATTACCTGTAATAGAAAAGTATTCACAGGAAACAGACTCTTTCCCAATGATTTTGGGAGGAGATTTGAATTCTCCTTCCCATCTTGATTGGGGAATCCAAACCAAATCGGATCATAACGGACTAGTGGTCCCGTGGTATTCAACAAAAGTATTGGAAGATATTGGCTTGGTTGATTCTTACCGGAAGTTAAATCCAAATCCAGTGACTCATCCCGGTATAACTTGGGACATGAAAGGGGTGAAAGATGAACATCGAATCGATTATATATTTTACAAAGGAGTTGGACTTACTCCTGTCAAATCAGAAACGTGGATGACTTTTTTTAATGATTCATTACACATCAATAGTAAAAAGATACAGTATCCATCAGATCATGGAATTGTCGTTACTTCTTTCCAGTTAAACTAAATTAATTTTAAACTTATTTTCATGAGATATTCAATTTTAATATTGCTTGTAATCTTTTTTGCATGTAACGAGGTTACTGCAGAAAAAGCAGAGGATACGGGAGAAAAAGACCGTGCAATAAAAATAATGACATTTAATATGTGGCACGGAGGCGATGCAGGAAAACAACCTTTAAATAAAACTATTGAGACTATTGAAAAGTCTGGAGCGGGAATTGTTGGGGCACAGGAAACATATGGAACAGCTTCTCCGCGCCCGGATAATTCTGTTGCCATTGCACAACGCTTGGGCTGGGAACAAGTTGATCAGGGTGGCTATCATGCAATTCTGACAAAATATGAAGTGCTCGAAACATCATCATCCAAGCGAGCATTTAAAATAAAAACCGGTGATAATCAGTTTGTCTGGTTTTTTAATTGCCATCTCGGATATATTCCTTATCAACCGTATCAACTTGCGGGTATTAAATATGGCGAATATCCGTTTATTTCAAGCGAGCAGGAAGCTATTGAGTGGGCAAATAAAGCTCGTATGGCTGAAGTGAATGAGATAATTGTGGAGGTGAAAGAGAAGTTAAAGGAGGGATACCCAGTGGTAGTTACCGGAGATTTTAATGAACCATCTCATCAAGATTGGACCCAGAGGGCTGCTGATGCTGGTATTTGTAAAATTAAAGTCGAATGGCCATCAACTAAAGCGTTTACAGATTTAGGAATGAAAGATGCATTTCGTACATTTCATCCAGATGAAGTAGCTTTTCCTGGTAAAACATGGACGAGTATTGATAGTCCGGGAGAAGTTCATGACCGCATTGATTTTATATTTTTTTCAGGAACAAATCTGAAACTAACGAATGTGGAAGTGATTGGCGAAAAAGCAGAAAATGCCAACATTGTTATTCCTAATTATCCATCGGATCATCGGTCTGTGGTTGCAACTTTTGAGTGGATTAAATAGAATTATTTATTTAGAAAAAGACATATAAAAAATATAGAAAATGAGACAGTTGTTTGTTGTAATATTATGCGTTGTCGTTTGCTTTTCGGTAGGTCAAGTTAATGCAAAAAATAGAAAAACAGTTTTTATCATTGTTGATGGCATCCCGGCTGACGTGATTGAGCGGGTTAATACCCCTTCTATTGATGAAATTTCGGCATGTGGCGGCTATACTCGTTCTATTATGGGAGGAGAAATAGATGGCCCAACACAAACACCTACCGTATCAGCGGTGTGCTACAATAGTTTGCTTACTGCAACCTGGGCAAATAAACACAATGTGTGGGACAATGATGTAAACAATCCGAACTATCATTATTGGAATATTTTTCGCATAGCCGAGTCTCAGAAAAAGGATGTAAAAACAGCAATATTCTCGTCTTGGGTCGATAACCGAACCAAATTGGTTGGTGAAGGAAAAGCTTCGGCCGGGAATATCAAGATAGATTATGCTTTAGACGGCTTGGAGTTGGATACTAAAACTTATCCGGCCGAAGATCATGCTTTGCATATTCATAAAATTGATGAACGAATATCGGAGGAAGCGGCAAAATGTATTCGGACAGATGCACCTGATGTAATGTGGGTTTATTTGTGGTTTATGGATTGTGCCGGCCATGAGTTTGGAAATAGTCCTTTCTTTGATCAATATACCGAATTAACAGATCATCAGGTGGAGCGCATTTGGGAAGCTGTTAAATACAGAGAAAAGGAGTTTGACGAAGAATGGATGATTGTTGTTACTACTGATCATGGTCGATCAGCAATTGATGGGAAAGGACATGGTGGACAAACTGAACGCGAACGCACTACATGGATTTCAACTAATGTAAAAACCAATCAATACTTTAGAACTGAAAAACCAGCCATTGTTGATATTGTCCCTTCCATTTGCCGATTCATGAATTTTTCTGTTCCCAAAGAACTTTGTTTTGAGCAGGAAGGCGCTCCGTTTATCGGAAAAATTGATTTGGCAAATGCTCGCGGAAAACAAGAGAATGGCCAGATTTCGCTTGCCTGGGATAGTTTTTCTAATGAACCAGTAGATATTTTTATTTCTCGAACCAACCTGTTTAAAGAAGGACAAGTTGATAAATGGATAAAAATAGGAACAGTAAAAGCCTCAGCTGAAAAATTTGTATTTGATGCGGGTGGACAGGATACTCCTTTTGTGAAATTTAGCCTGAGAGGAAAGAATAATACGCTTCCTGTATGGGTAAATGAAACAGATAATTAAAGAATTTTAGTATTGTTGCTAATTGCGATAACTCCAACATCTTTTGTTGTATTTGTCGCAATTATTATTCATCTTTACCCTCATAAACCCAATAAATCATAGACTTATGAATCTGAAAAATCTTGCGACAGCAGTTCTGCTGTGTGTTTTTTTTGCTTGCAAGCAAACTCCTCCTTCCGAATATCAAATTATTCCTCAACCGCAGTCGATCATTTATAATAATGGAATGGCCAAATTGAGCGGAAACTTGAATTTGTTTTTTTCTCCGGAATTGAAAAATGAAGCCGAATTTTTGATCAACTATTTCGTAACTGAAACTGGAATCAACATTGCAACAATTAAGAATGAAAACGATGCAGACATTTTGCTAAGCATTAATTCTTCTGAAAAAAATGAGAGAGAAGGAAGCTATCAGCTCTGTGTAAGCCCAACGAAGATTAAAATAACAGCCAATAACAAACCCGGAATTTTTTACGGGATACAATCTTTGCGTCAGATTCTTCAGAAAACGGAGCATGGCTATCAAATTCAATGCGGAACCATTACTGATTCTCCTGCATTTGTATGGCGATCATTTATGCTTGATGAGGGGCGTCATTTCAAAGGCAAAGAGGTAGTGAAAAAATTGCTTGATGAGATGACTCTATTAAAAATGAATGTCTTTCACTGGCATCTTACCGAAGATCAGGGATGGCGAATTGAAATTAAGAAGTATCCTCGTTTAACCGAAATTGGCTCAAAACGAGATTCAACAGAGGTCGATAATTTTGGCAGTAATCGTTTCGATGGGAAACCTCACAGTGGTTTTTATACACAGGATGAGATTCGCGAAATTGTCGCTTATGCTGCCGATAGACATATTTTGATTGTTCCAGAAATTGAAATGCCCGGACATTCGAGTGCTGCTATTGCTTCGTATTCTTGGCTGGGGACAAGTGGAAAAGAAATTAAGGTTCCCTGTAAATTCGGGGTTCAATATGATATTTATAATGTTGCTGATCCTAAAGTGCTGAATTTCTTTAATGATGTATTCGACGAAGTTATTAGCTTGTTCCCTTCTCCTGTTGTGCATATTGGTGGAGATGAGCCTCGCTACGATCAATGGAATGCCTCGCCACAAATAAAATCATATATGAAAGACAACGGACTAAATACTTCGGCTGAATTACTGGTGTTTTTCACTAATAATATTTCGGAAATGCTTAAGAATAAAGGGAAGAGAATGATGGGATGGAACGATATTACGGGTGATAAATTGCACGAATATCAATCAGATAGTGATACCAGGGAAGTAGCACAGAAACTGGCAGAAGGTACAATTGTCCAGTTTTGGAAAGGTGATTCTGCTCTGATTAAAAAAACTATCAAGCAAGGCTATGAGATCGTTAACTCATATCATGAATTTACCTACCTTGACTATAATTATGAATCAATTTCACTGTCAAAAGCTTATTCATTTAATCCTATTCCTGCAGGACTTTCACCAGAAATGGAAGCAAAAGTATTAGGGATGGGCTGCCAGATGTGGGGTGAATTTATTCCGACAGTGGAAAAAATGAATCAACAGGTTTTTCCACGCCTGGCTGCTTATGCTGAGTGTGCATGGACCCAGAATGATCAGAAAAATTATGACCGGTTTATGCTAGCTTTGCCAGCACTGCTTGAACGCTGGAAATCTGGAGGTATCATTGCGGGTATGGTTAGTTCCAATTAGACTCATGACTCCATATTAGAGTTGAATTTCATTATCGTCTTTCTTGGTAAATGGGGACGCAATTTTTTCGATTATTCGTCGATTATCTTGCTGTTCATTATTTTAGCAATGAGAGCTGTGTCCTAAATTTAAAGTATCTAATAATGACTAAGTCTTTTGGTATATACTTGATAGTTGTGTTGTCATTGCATCTATCATTTTTCGCTTATTCTCAGACAGAATCAGATATTCAGTGGAAAGCAAGTTGGATTTCTGAAAATTTTTCGCAGAATACAAGTAACTCATGGTACTGTTTTCGTAAATCATTCCGTATAGCTGCTGTACCCAAACAGGCCGTCGCTCGTATTGCAGTTGATAGTAAATATTGGATGTGGATCAATGGCGACCTAGTGGTATTTGAAGGAGGATTAAAACGAGGTCCGAATCCCAATGATACGTATTACGATGAACTTGATTTGGCTCCGTTTCTTTGTGAGGGAGATAATACTATCGCCATCTTGGTCTGGTATTTTGGTAAAGACGGTTTTTCTCATCACAGTAGTGGAAAAGCTGGTTTGTTATTTGAATGCGTTTCTCCTGAAGTTGAAATACTGAGTGATAAATCATGGAAAGCAATTCTTCATCCGGCTTACGAAACAGGAAGTCTTCCTTTCCCTAATTTTCGTTTGCCAGAATCAAATATCCGTTTTGATGCGCGTTGCGATATTAAGAATTGGATTGACCAAAGATATAACGACCAGTGGTGGGGGAACGCTCGGGAGTGGGGAGTCCCTCCTGTATTTCCCTGGAACGAATTGCATAAAAGAACCATTCCTTTCTGGAAAACATCTTTATTGAATGATTATGAAAATACGATTCATTTTCCGTTTGATAGCGATGGAGATACAATTGTTTGCAGACTTTCTGCAAATCTGCAAATTACTCCGTATCTGAAAATTGAATCAATTGCTGGAAAATCTATTGATATTCAAACTGATAATTATCGGGGAGGAGGCCAAATAAATCTTCGGGCAGAATACGTTACTTGCGATGGAGTTCAGGAATATGAAAGTTATGGGTGGCTTAATGGACATCAGGTTATTTATATAATCCCTAAGGGGGTTCGTGTTCTCGATTTAAAATATAGGGAAACCGGATTTGATACAGAATTTGCAGGTAATTTTCATTGTTCTGATGATTTTTTAAACCGACTTTGGGAAAAATCGAGGCGTACGTTATATGTAACGATGCGCGATACATATATGGATTGTCCGGATAGGGAACGTGCCCAATGGTGGGGTGATGAAGTGAATGAGGGAGGAGAAGCTTTTTATGCTTTATGTCCGAAAAGTCATTCTCTTTTTCGGAAAGGAATGTATGAACTAATTGGATGGCAGCGGAGCGATAGTACTTTGTTCTCGCCTGTTCCTGCCGGAAATTGGAATACTGAACTTCCTTGTCAGATGCTGTCAAGTATTGGTTATTACGGTTTCTGGAATTACTATTTGCATACAGGCGATCGTCAAACAATTGCTGATTTATATCCGGGAGTACGAAAATATTTGCATGTGTGGAAGACACATCCTGATGGAACAGTCATTTTTCGTCCTGGAGAATGGACTTGGGGGGATTGGGGAGACAATCGAGACTTGGAATTGATATACAATGCCTTGTATTATTTGGCGTTGAAAGGCGCATTGAACATGGCAGGAGTATTAGGCAAAAATGAAGATGTTTTGGAATATTCGAAAATAATGAGCCGTCTGAAAAATGCATATAATCGTCAATTTTGGACTGGTAGCTGTTACCGACATCCTGCTTATCGTGGAATGACCGACGATAGAAGTCAGGCTCTCGCTGTAGTTTCAGGTTTGGCTGATTCGGATAAATATCCTGCTTTGCTTGAGACCTTAAAAAAAGAAGAACATGCCAGTCCTTACATGGAGAAATATGTGCTTGAAGCTTTGTTTATGATGGGATACGATGAGTATGCTTTATTTCGAATGAAAAAGCGTTTTGCAGAAATGGTCAATCATCCTCTTTTCACTACTCTTTTTGAAGGGTGGGGCATTGGAGCCAATGGTTTTGGCGGAGGAACAAATAATCATGCATGGAGTGGTGGAGGATTAACATTGTTATCGCAGTATTTATGTGGTATTTCTCCATTGGAACCGGCATATTCGCGAATTGGTATTTTTCCTCACCCTTCTGCAATAAAATCAGCGGCAGCTACTGTTTTGTCTGTAAAAGGTGTGATTCAAAGTAGTTTTTTGCAGAAAACGAATGAATTTATTCTTGACGTAATAATTCCTGAAGGAACTGTTACTGAGCTTGGTATCCCGGAAGAAGCAGTTGAACTTGTCCGCGCTAATAATCAGATCGTATGGGAAAAGAACAAAAATCAAAGAAAATCTCTTTCTGGAATAAAATTTCTTTTCAGAGCGAATGGCTATCTAGTTTTTGAAGCTCAACCGGGAATGTGGAGCTTTTCTGCATCAAAAAAATGATATTTAGAATGTTAAAAATGTGTGAGTAATTTATAATAGAATATATATGAGTAGGTTCGTGTTTTATCTGTTGTCGTTGCTTGGGGTATTAATTGTTCCTTTTCCGAGTATGGCGAAAAACAATATTCTTCTTTCTGAATATTCGAAAGCCGGTTTTTTTGAAGTGAAAAACAGCGGCAGGGAAGTATTCAATTTTAATGTGGGTTGGCGTTTCTTAAAGGGGAAGGCTGCATTGGCCGAACTTTCGGATTTTGATGACTCTGCGTGGGAAGTAGTAAATTGTCCACATGGTTTGGAGTGGATTTCTACGGAATCAAGTGGTTCTAATAATTATCAGGGCGAAGCATGGTATCGGAAACATTTTTCGATTGAATCATCTATCGAAAACAAGGAGTTGAGCCTTTATTTTGAGGCGGTGATGGGAAAATGTAAAGTGTGGCTGGATGGCGAATTGTTAGCGGAACATTTTGGCGGTTTTTTACCATTTTCGGTGAACTTGACCGGAAAACTGAAAGCGGGAAAAAACCATGTACTGGCAGTTTGGGCTGATAACAGCAATGATCCTGATTATCCTCCCGGCAAAGCGCAGGATGTACTCGACTTTTCTTATTTCGGTGGAATTTACCGTGATGTGTGGTTGGTCGCTAAAAATGCTGTGTTTGTAAGCGATTCAAACAATGCCGGTATCGTTGCTGGTGGAGGATTATTTGTGCGTACTACCAGCATTGCTGATAGCCATGCATCAATTAATATTCAGGCAGACATTAGAAATGAATCAGCAAAAACTGAAAATGTTCAGGTGTTGCTATTGTTGAAAGATGCAGATGGACAGCTTGTTTCACAGTCTGCTGTGCAGGTAAAAATCGACAGTCATTCTTCGGCCAAAATCAATAAAGATCTAAAGGTAGAACAAGCTAGTTTGTGGTCCCCGGCCAATCCTTATTTGTACCGACTTGAAGTGCTCGTTCAGAATAAAAAGAAGGAAACCATCGATGGAGTGGCAACAAAAGTTGGAGTGCGCATCATCGATTTTCGTGGAAAAGAAGGCTTTTTTCTGAATAATAAACCGTATCAGGGTAAGTTGATGGGGGTGAATCGCCATCAGGATCATGCTTATGTGGGAAATGCACTTCCCAATTTGGGGCAATGGCTTGATGCACGCATTCTGAAAGATGCCGGTTGCGACATTATTCGTGCAGCGCATTACCCGGTCGATCCAGCTTTTATGGATGCCTGCGATGCGCTGGGACTTTTTTACATTGTAGCAACTCCGGGCTGGCAGTTTTGGAACGAAAAACCAATTTTTGCTCAGCGTGTTTTCGACGATATTCGTAATATGGTACGTCGCGACCGCAATCATCCCTGTGTGCTGATGTGGGAACCGATCCTGAATGAAACCTGGTATCCCGACGATTTTGCACAGAAAGTACATCAGCTTGTTCACGAAGAATATCCTTATCAGGGAGCATTTACTGTTTGCGATGCCGAGGCCAAAGGACAGGAACATTTCGATGTGATTTATTCGCATCCGTTTGAAAGTGGTTTCTGGAGCAATAAATACGCCAACACTCCCGAAAATGTGAAGAAGCTAATGATTCATTATGAAAAAGAGAATCGATGCATATTTACCCGCGAATGGGGCGACTGTGTGGATGACTGGAATTCGCACAATTCGCCAAGCAGGGTAAGTCGAGGATGGGGCGAACATGCCCAGTTGGTTCAGGTGAATCATTATGCCAATCCCGATTATATTTACACCTGTTGGGAATCGTTGCACCAAACCCCGCCTCAGCATGTAGGCGGCGCATTATGGCATTCATTTGACCATCAGCGGGGGTATCATCCCGATCCGTTTTACGGAGGAATTGCCGATGTTTTCCGTCAGCCAAAATATTCGTATTACCTGTTTGCCAGTCAGCGCGATGTGAGTGAGAACAATGCCCCAATGGTTTATATTGCTCACGAAATGACTCCTTTTTCAGAAAAAGATGTAACTGTTTTTACAAACTGCGAAGAAGTTCGCCTGATTGTTCTGGGAAAAGATACACTGACTCAGAAACCTGCAGATCAGGGGTTAAAAATGCCACATCCGATGGTCGTCTTTAAGGATGTATTCGATTTCATGGAGCTAAAGTCATTAAATCGTCAAAGAAAGTCGTCGCAGGCCTGTTTAGTTGCCGAAGGGTTCATCGGAGGTAAAGTGGTGGCCCGATATGAAAAGAGACCAGCACTTCGTCCGGCCAAAATTGTTCTTTCCATTGAAAACAAAGGAATGACATTGGAAGCTAATGGTTCCGATTTTGTTACGGTTGTAGCTTCGGTAACCGATGCTGCCGGAAATGTGAAAAGATTGAATAATTCGACGATCCGTTTTGATGTGGAAGGTGAAGGCGAATTACTGGGCGGAGCAGAAAACGAAGCCAATCCGCGGAAACTGGAATGGGGAACAGCTCCTGCGCTGATTCGTTCCATGCTGAAATCGGGAGTTATTAAAGTGAAAGCTTCACTTATAGATGAAGGGATTAATACGCCAGTAGCAGGCGAGTTGGTTTTTGAGACTATCCCTGCCCGGGACCAAATGATATACGGCGAAACAGGTCACGCTACTTCCTGTAATTCCGTCTCTTCTGAAAGAAAGGAGACAGATAATTCAGAATTATTGATGAAATTGAAGCAACTCGAGGCCGAACTGAAAGAGTATAAGCTGAGAGAGGTTGAACGTCAACAACAAGAATTCGAGGGGAAAAAATAACTATCTAAATAGTTCTGACAGACAGTTTTGTTGGTCAGAACTATTTAGTTTTATTGTGCCTGTTTTTTTTCGCTTTTTTGTGTGTATGTCATTTTTTTTCGAAATAGAAAAAGGGAGGAGTATTTTTCCCGTTTTAGACCAGAAAATATTGATTCGTCGGAATGCCGTAAAATTTCAATTGATAAAAGAATGGGAATTTTTACGGCATTTTTTTCTCCGGAAAGTATTTTAATCCTGATTCCTGATTTAAATAAAAATCAGTTATTTTGGTGGTAATTTATCTGGCTGAAAATGAAAGGCACATCCTCATGCGATATTTTTAATGAAATAAGGCAAGGAAATAATCGAACATTTAATTTGTTGTTTGATGATTATTATCTTCCCTTGTGCCACTTTTCAAATCGGTATGTGAACGACATGGATACTGCCCGTTCACTTGTTCAAGAGGTTTTTGTTGCGATTTGGACCAACCGGGAACGATTAATTATTAATCATTCCATAAAATCATACCTGTATCATGCGGTAAAAAACAAATCAATTAATTTGTTGAAATCAGGAAAACACAATTCAACTATCGACGATACAATTTCGGGGATACCGGCACAACCTTTTCTCGATCTTGTTGAAGAGGCTGAATTGCAAGGATTGATTAATAAGTCAATAAATCAATTGCCTGAAAAGTGTCGCGAAATATTTCTATTAAGTCGTTTTGAAGAACTGAAATATACTGAAATAGCCGTTAAATTGAATATTTCCGTAAAAACAGTTGAAATGCAAATGGGAATTGCATTGAAGCGGCTTCGTGAGAAATTATCAGATTACCAGTCGTTTAATTTGTTTTATTTTTTATTTCAAAAATAAACCGATTTTCTTTACAGGGTACGAAGCTTTTTTTTTGTCAGAGAAGAAATTTTAGACTGGCAAAAATGAGCGAATCTCTCAATCATATTGATATTTTAATCGGGAAATGTGTTTCCGGTAATGCTACTCAAGACGAATTACAGGAATTGGAACAATGGAAATCCGAATCGAAGAATAATCTTTCCGTTTTTCAAGCAGCGACCAAAGCCTGGTCGAATAGTCAAAATATTATTTCAGAAAAAGAATTGCACAACGATAGGAATGATGTAATGGCAGATATTCTAACGAAGCAATCGGCTCAAATAAGAAGTCATCGATTAGTATCTCGCTGGTTAAAAATTGCTGCAATTATCGTACTTCCAATATTTTTAGCGGGCAGTTGGTCGCTTATTCAGAATTTTTCAGGAGCTGGTTTAGTCGATCAGTACTGTGAAATTTGCTCGTCTCACGGAAATGTTTCGAAGTGTACTTTGCCTGACGGAACCGAAGTTTGGATCAATGCCGATTCAAAAGTGAGTTACAACGCTGCATCGTTCAATAAAGCGGACCGTGAAGTTAAAATTGATGGAGAAGCTTATTTCGAGGTAACAAAGAATAAGCGGAAACCTTTTCGGGTGGCTACCTCCGTTGCCAGTATTCTTGTTACCGGAACTTCGTTTAACGTTAAGGCATATTCCGAGGATGGAACTTTCGAATCAGTTCTTACTGAAGGAAGTATTGAGATGAAACTGAATTCGGAAAACGCTCAGACAATACGAATGAAACCGGGAGAACGAGCTGTTTTTGATGGAGTGCAGGGAATTAAAATATCAACGGTTAATCCGAAAAAATATAGTTCATGGCGTACCGGAGAACTTTTCTTCGACGATGCAACCTTGAACGATCTGTTGAAAGAGTTGAGTCGTATTTATAATGTCAAATTTCATTTGGAAGATAAAACACTCGGAGAATCACGATTCCGCGGAATGTTTAGCTACGATAGCAATTTGATTGATGCGCTGGATAAGATTAAGGATACTTCTGGTTTGAATTATTCACTCCGGAACAGCGAAGTGTGGATCACAAAAGAATAATATAAAAGCTCAATAGAATGAAGACAACACGCTTTGGATAACATTGAGCTGTAGCATGGCTAAAAAAGAAGAGGAAATGTTGGTCGCATTCCCTCTCTCTACCTACTTAGCTGTAATACAGCCAATTCAGTTTATTAATTAAAACACACAAATCTATGAAAAAAAAATTAGATGCAGGGGGCAGGAAATGCTCTTGCACAAAAAAACTATGGATGATTATGAGACTATCTGTCGTTTTACTTTTACTGTCGATGTTCACTGCTGTAGCAGGAGTTCATTCTCAAAATACGAAATTGAGTCTGAAAATGGACAAGGTTCGTATTGCAGATGTTTTCGAAGAAATTGAACGACAGTCAAACTATTATTTCTTTTACAGCAGAGATAAATTTGATGATTCTCGTCTTGTTACAATCGATATTCAGGGAAAAACGGTGGAGCAGGTTCTGAAAGATTTATTCAGTAAAGAATCTGTTTCGTATAAAATCGTTGATCGCAATATCCTGATTGAAGTAAATGGAAGTGGATCAATCGGTGTATCGCAGCAGAAAATAAAGGTTAGCGGAAAGGTGACCGATGTGACGGGGGCTGTTCTTCCTGGCGTAGCCGTTCAGCTAAAAGGAACCAATGAAGGAGTTGTCACCAATTTTGATGGCGTGTATTCCATCAGTTTTGTTCCTTCCGATGGCATACTGATTTATTCTTTTGTTGGGATGAAAACTCAGGAAATAGAGATTGCCGGGCGGTCGCAAATTGATGTGCAGTTGCATGAAGATGCAATTGGTATTGAGGAAGTTGTTGCAATTGGATATGGTGTTCAGCGCAAACGTGATATTACTGGATCTATTGCTTCAATTGATGGAGAGACCATGCAAAATTCATCGGTAAAAGATGTGATGTCGGCTTTGCGGGGAAGAGCAAGTGGTGTTCAGGTTGTTTCAAATTCGGGTGCTCCCGGCGATGGCGTTAGCGTGATGGTGCGCGGACAATCTTCGTTGAACTCGGGCAACGAACCGCTGTATATTGTTGATGGTGTTCCGGTTGAAACCTCTTCGCTTTCCTTACTGAATGGTTGGGAATCGCATGGATTGAACCCACTGTCAGATATTAACCCCAGGGATATCGAGTCAATGGAAGTGTTGAAAGACGGTGCTTCGACTGCAATTTATGGTTCGCGTGCTGCAAATGGTGTAATTATAATTACCACAAAACGGGGAAAAGAAGGCCGGGCTAACATTAATGTAAATGTTTCTACCGGAGTAAGCAATTTGACCCGAAAATTAAGTGTTCTGAATGCACAACAATGGCGAGAAATAATTATTGATACCTATAAAAACCTGGATGCTTATAATAATTCGGCAACGTATAGCGAACCACACTGGACCGCAATTGATTCGTTGAATCCGATGAATAGCGGAGATGTCGATTGGCAGGATGTTATGTACCGGACAGCATGGCAAAAACAGGCAGACCTTTCAATTACAGGAGGAACCAACGCTGCTAAATATGCATTCAGTACATCAGTACTCGATCAGGATGGTATTCTTTTGGCTTCAAACTATAAACGATTGACTTCTCGTTTGAATACTGACTTTGTCGTTCGTCCCAATGTTCGTCTGGGCTATAGTTTGTCTTTTTCTCGTGCACTCAATAATCGTATTAATGCAGGGGGAACAGGAAACAATAGTTTGGTGCAATCAATATTGGTAAGGCCACCAACATATTCGCTTACTTATCCGGATGGTTCACCGATCAATTATTTTAACGGAAAACGAAATCCTGTTGGATTGGCGGAAGAATGTACTCATTTAAATACCACGAACCGGGTAATTGGAAATCAATATATTGAAATCGAAATAATAAAGGGATTGAAATTCAAAACCAATGTCAGTCTCGATTTTATTTCAATGAAAGAAGATGAATTTTATCCAACAACAGTTGATTACCGTGCTGGTTATAATTCAGGAGCAGTGCGGGTTAGCACAAACTTAACCTGGGCAAATGAGAATTATCTGACCTTCGAAAAAACAATTAACGAGGATCATCATTTATCTGCATTAGCGGGTTTTAGTCAGCAAGCCTGGAAACTGGAAACTACCGGTTTAAACGGAATGTATTTTGCCAGCGATAATATCCGAACGTTGAATGGTGCCGGAACAATATCGAACCAGCAGGTGAATACAACAGTAGAGCACGGGCTTGCTTCTTTTTATGGTCGGTTATCGTATAATTACAAGAGCAAGTATTTGCTTCAGGCCAATCTTCGGGCCGATGGTTCGTCTCGTTTTGGCGACGATAAACGCTTCGGTTACTTTCCTTCAACTTCACTGGCATGGCGTTTTTCTGATGAAGAGTTTTTGCAGAATCAGAAATTCTTATCCGATGGGAAAATTCGTTTTAGTGTTGGACAAACCGGAAATGAGGCCATTGGAAATTATACCTCCCAAGGAGAATTTGCATTGGGAGCGAATTATCTGACTAATTCGGGTGCAGCTCCGTCAATTATGCCTAATACAGGACTTTCATGGGAAACCACTACCCAGTATGATGGAGGGATAGATCTTTCAGTTTTGGATAGTCGTATTGTTTTTACTGCCGATGCGTATTTGAAAAAAACAAAAGATTTGTTGTTTGCAGTACCAATTCCTGAAACAACAGGCTTCAATTATATTACTCAAAACATCGGGAATATTGAAAATAAAGGTTTAGAATTTTCTTTAACTACCTATAATCTGACCGGGAAACTGCGATGGACTTCAACCTTAAATATTGGGATGAACCGAAACAAGATAACAAGTTTGCCGAAGGAAGTTCTTACAAATGGGTTTATACAAAATGGATCATATCATATTCTGAAAGAAGGTGAATCGATTGGTACTTTTTATGGGTGGAAATTTCTGGGCGTTTATTCGCGCGACGAAGACAATGTAAATCAGGTACGGAATGGTTCTTCCAACGGAAAATTATTCCGTGGGGGTGATCCTATTTGGGATGATTTGAATGGCGACCACATTATCGATGCGAACGATAAACAAATTATTGGCAATGCTCAGGCTGATTTTACAGGTGGTTTCAATAACGATATCTCGTATAAAAACTTTACACTGAATGTCTTCTTCCAGTTTTCATACGGAAACGATATTTACAGCAACCTGAATATGATGCGCAACTGGGTATTTGCTTACAACAATGTCTCAACCGATGCGCTTAATCGTTGGCGTAAACAAGGCGATGTAACCAATTTCCCACGACCAATACGAAACGACCCTTTAGGTAATGAATACAACAGGGTGTCAGACCGATGGGTGGAAGATGGTTCGTATTTGCGTTTGAAAAACGTGAGTTTATCGTACGATGTGCCTACAAAATTGATTCGTAAACTGAATATCCGAAAACTGAGAGCGTATGTTACCGCTGATAATCTTGTTACCTGGACTCATTATACCGCATACGATCCGGATGTGAGTTCGTACAGCGGATTACAGCTTGGTGTTGATGATGGCTCGTATCCACAAAGCCGGACTTTCATTTTTGGATTAAATGTTGAATTCTAAAAATTACGACAATGAAAATTAAATATTTCAATTCGATAGTATTAATTGCTACCCTACTTTTGCCTTTCTCTTGCATCGACGATGTATTGGATAAGAGTCCGGTAAGTAGTTTCTCTGCGGAAGGATTTTATCAGACAACCAGCGACGCACAGGCAGGTGTTAATGGAATATACGATGCCGTTCAGGGAGCATTCCGAATGAACTTTGCCTATTGGGGTGAAGGTCGTGCCGATAATGTGCAAACAGCTCAATCGGGCGAAGGCCTTGTTCTAATTCAGAATAATCTGAATGAATCAGCAGCTTCAGGCGACTGGAGTGCACTTTACGTTGTCATTAGCCGGGCAAATTATGCGATAAAATATATTCCAAATGTGTATGCCGAAGGTGATGCCGCTGGAAAACAGTTGATTGGTCAGGCAAAAGCTTTGCGCGCATTGGCTTATTTCTATCTGGTGCGGGTTTGGGGCGATGTGCCGTTGATTACAGAACCGTACAACTCAATTGCTCAAGACATATTTGTCAAAAAAGACGACAAAGAGCAAGTGCTTGATCTGATTGAAGAAGACCTGAAATATGCGGCTCAAAATTGCGTGGTAAAATTCGGTAATACGAATGATCGGATTATGTTTACACAAGGTTCGGCCAATGCATTGCTGACACAGGTGTATATGTGGCGAAAAAAATATTCGGAAGCAGTAGCCAGCTCGTCATTAGTAATGTCGAATAGCTTATACGGACTGGTTTCTTCAATGGCTGACTGGGGCAATATTTTTACTGCCGGATATTCGAAT
This sequence comes from Prolixibacteraceae bacterium, assembly GCA_963668595.1. Lineage (GTDB taxonomy): Bacteria > Bacteroidota > Bacteroidia > Bacteroidales > Prolixibacteraceae > GWE2-42-39. Next base: position 223,348 of record OY764876.1, read on the forward strand.
GAAAGTATTTTTGAAATCGGGTACAGCGATTCGGAAACAAATTCATTACGGGTGCTTTATGCGATTGGCTCGTATGCAATTTACACTCCTTCTGACAAATTTAAAGCAATGATTGAGCCGGGCGATTTGCGGGTTGATTATGTGTATGATAGAACGTTAGCCGATCCGAAAGCAATCTGGAAATTTCTGGGAAAAGGAGTTAGTGATGAGGTTTCTACTGTTTCAAAACAAGACATCGTTCTGATTCGTTTGGCCGACATTATGCTTTTGCGTGCCGAAGCTCTTAATAAATTAGGCAGTGCCGCAAATAAAACCGAAGCATTGAGCTTATTGAATACCATTCGGAAACGTGCTGGTTTGACTGAATTTGCAAACGAAGCTGCCGCGATTGCCAAATACGGAGATCTGGAGTCTGCCATCTTACACGAACGCTCGGTGGAACTTTGTTTTGAAGGTCATCGTTGGTTTGATCTTGTTCGTACAGGTAAAGCTATTTCAACGATGGGTTCAATGAATGGTTTGAGTGATGAACGCAATCTGGTATGGCCTATTTATGTTGGAATATTGAATAAAAATCCCAACATGGTACAGAACGAGTACTATAAATAATTCAGGCGATTTAATTTAAAACTTGTTGAAAATGAAAAAAATAGAAAAATATAAGACATCAAGGCATTTCCTGAAAATGTTTTTGTTTGCATTCGGCTTGGTACTTCTTTTTGTAAAATGCGAAATTCAAAAAGATTTTGAATACGAATACAGTAATGTGGGGGGAAAATTGAGTGTTAATGCATGGGAATTTATTCAGCAAACTGACTCTTTGTCGCTCATGGAACAAGCGGTAACTACTGCCGGATTACAAAATTTGTTTACCGAATCGACGGAAAAAACCTTTATTGTTCCCCGCAATTCGGCTTTCCGCGCATACATGAAAACAAATGGATTCAAAACGATCTCGGCAATTCCGTTAGCAACACTTCAAAATGTAATTAAGTACCATGTGGTAAAAGCACGAGTAATTTTTTCTGATCCGACGATGCAGGCCAATAATCCAATTGCGTATGATACCGAAAGCGGGAAGGTCATGTATTTGTCGCGCAATACGAATTACCAGGGATTGATTAACCAAGGAACAAAAAAGAGCTGGACAATTATTACTTCAAATTTGGAACCGACCAATGGGGTACTTCATGTTACTGCCGATGTTGTTTACTTGTCGTTATAAAAAAATAGAATTTTAATCGAAGCTATATTTGGAAGAACTCTGTGTTTTTCTTCGAAATTCAGGTATTTGATGAATACTTAAAAACGAAGAAAACACAGAGTTTGATTCGATTGCTATTGTGTTTATTTTTATACAGATAAACATTTTTGAAACATATTTCCCTGTCATCGGGTGTGATGGACTTCTTCATTTTTCATGAAAAGAGTCCATTTATAACTATCAGGAGATCAAATAATGAAAAATCATAATAATTGAAATAGAATGAATCAGAACAGACGAGAGTTTGTACGAAAGGTAATGATCAGTGCTGCTGGTTTGTCTTTGGCTGAACGTGTTTTGGGACAGTCTGGTTATAGGATGAATACGGATGAGGATCGAAAAATAATTTTTCCGTTCATAAAATATGCACCTGAATATAATATTGGCGAATACATCCCGAAAGATCAGGGAGGAAAGTTTATTCAGCAGGTCGTTCTGGGGACTGAAGATGACAAACTTATTGTAGAGAAGATACGCGGAGGTTTGCTTGAGTCTGTTTACGGCAACCCGATTGATTGGGGTAAGCTGGAAAAGACCGAGCTGGAGAAAAGTGTCTGGCTGAATCGTTTTTATTATTTGCCCAGCTTTGCCCGTCAGTATTATTTAACTGGCGACAAGGGCTGTCTGGATTATATGATGGATTTTATCCGGCGTTGGATTCGTGAGAATCCGCGTGATGCAAAGAATTCGCCTTCGAAATACAACTGGTACGACATGCAGGTTGCCTGGCGTGCAATCCACCTGTCGTGGTGTTTGTATCTTACTGAAGGGAGTTTAAGCCCGGACGATAAGTCGTTAATTTTTCATTTGCAGGAAGAACATTCCCAAATATTGCTCGACCATTTTGGCGGGCAGCCGTTGAATGAGTTCAACCATCAGGCGCATGGCGCTTTGGCAATGTTGTATCTGGGCGTTTTGTTTCCTGATTTGCCTCAGTCGGAAGAGCTGATCGAGGTAGCCAAACGAATCCTGAATCATCACACAGAACATGCTTTTTACAGCGATGGAGGAAATGTGGAGCAGATGTTTGGTTATTACCCGTTCGAGGCGCATCTGTTTCGCGATGCATTGTTGTTGTTCCGGAGTAAAGGTATTGCTGTGCCGGAACAATTGCCGGTGTTGTTGCGGAAGATGTTCCATTTTCTTTCGGCTGTCGCGCAGCCGGATGGCACGATGCCTCCGGTGAACGATTCCTATCCGATGCCGGTTGGACCGATACTGGCAACTATTGCTGATGTTTTGGAGATAAACGTCTCCGAATCGTGGCGCGGTTCCGCATATTTTCAGGATACACAGTTGGGGATTCTGAAATCTTCCGGCATAGAAAATAACTGGTACCTGCTTGTAAACCCAGCCAAAACTATCGGAGCACATGCCCACTCCGGCCGTTTGTCGTTTAATTTGTGGTACAACAATCGTCCGTTTATTATCGATAGCGGATGCTGTAATTATGATGATCCAATGCTGGTGAAGTGGTATCGTACCACACAGGCTCACAACAGTGTTTTAATTGATGGGAAAAGCGATCCGAAGACTTCCGGACCGGAACAATGGGCTGCCAAACGCCAGACGGAAAACCGGATAACATACCGGGATGAAGAATCGACGCATATTTTTTGCCAGATGAACTCGCCTGCGGATGAGCCGGCCAATTTATTGGTTAACTGGACTCGAAGTATTGCTGTTGTGAAAAATTTGTTTGTGGTGGTGCACGATCATTTCGAGTCGGATGAAGCACATGAATATGCTGTTTTGCTGCACACGCCTGTGCTGGATGTTGAAAAGGACGGAGACGCTTACCTGCTTACAAATGGCGACGAAAAGTTGGCTTTGTTTTATGCCGATAATGGAAATGAAAGTCGCACTGAGAAAGGAGAAGGGCTGATCAGTCAGGATGGGAAAAATGTGATGTCACCTGTTTTTACGCGCCGGATTCATGGAAAGGACGTTCACTCAACGATGGTCTTCTATCCGGTTCAGCAAACGGGAAAAGTTCAGGTGTTGCAAACAGTAACCAACGAAGGAGCCGGTTTGCATATTGAAACCGAAAACGGTGAAACGTATGTGGTGATTTTCCGAAATCAGGATGCGACAACAGCTAGTTTTGGTGGACATTCTACTTCTAAAATATTTGCCGTATTTGAACAAAGTTGAAATCAGGTATTTTTGGTTTTATCCTGTAAATTTATCGATTGATTTTCAGGAATATTCATCTGTTTTCTGAATTTGGGAAAAAACTTCTGCCTCAAAATGTATAATAATTAAAAACGAAATAGACATGAGTATTATTAAGTCTTTATTGCTTCTTGTTTGCTTGTCCTCAGTTGATATGGTGCGGGCTGGTACTGATATTCACATCATTCCCCGCCCGGAGAGTATGACACAAACCGAAGGAAATTTTACGTTGAACGCGGTAGTTGCTGTTGTTTGCGATGAGTCCACAAAGCAGGAAGCGAATTATCTGGCCGAGAAGCTGGAACAATCATTTGGCGAAAAACCATCCATATTATCAGCAGGAAAAGGGATTCGATTATACTTGAATGCCGATTTGAAAAATGATCTCGGAGAAGAAGGATACAATTTGCGCGTAAATTCTGATGGTATTGACATTGAAGGGGCAAGCAGTGCCGGTGTTTTTTATGGCATTCAGTCGTTGCGGCAATTACTACCGCCCGATTTTGAGATGCGTCCGGATAAAAATAAGACGGTCAATATTCCGGTGCTTGCGATACACGATAAACCAAGGTTTTCGTGGCGCGCCTTTATGCTTGATGAAGCCCGTCATTTTAAAGGGATGGATGTGGTGAAGAAAATGCTGGAACAGATGGCTTTATTGAAGATGAACGTGTTTCATTGGCATCTTACCGACGATCAGGGTTGGCGTATCGAAATAAAAAAGTACCCGCAACTTACTTTGGTTGGTGGAACCCGAAAAGATACCCAATTGGCGCGACGAAGTGAGAAACGCGAAGGAGTTCCTCATTCCGGTTATTATACGCAGGAGCAAATTCGTGAAATAATTGCTTTTGCCGCGCAACGGCATATTCGTATTGTTCCAGAGATTGAGATGCCGGGCCATGCAATGGCTGCTATTGCTGCATATCCGTGGTTGAGTACATTAGGGATTGCAACCGAAGTGCCGGTAACTTTTGGCAAACTGGATGATTCGTTTAATATTGCTGATCCGAAAGTAAATCGTTTTCTGAAAGATGTTTTAACGGAAGTTTTTGTCTTATTTCCGGGTAAAATTGTTCATATTGGCGGGGATGAGGTGAAGTTTGATGCTTGGAACAATTCGGCAGAAATGCAGGATATGATGAAGAAAAAGGGCTTGACATCACCGGCTGACCTTCAGATTTATTTCACCAACCAGATGTCGCAGTTTATCGAAAAGTCGGGATTCCGGATGATGGGCTGGAACGAAATTTTAGGTGATAATATACACGAATGGCAGGATGCTGCCAACATGGATGTAAAGCAAAGCCTGTCCAAATCGGCGATTATCCATTTTTGGAAAGGGAATATCGATTTGCTGAATAAAGCGGTGTCGAACGGATACGAGGTTGTAAATTCATACCATGCTCAAACGTATCTCGATTATGATTATACCGCAATTCCACTGGCGAAAGCGTATGCCTTCGATCCTGTTCCGCAGGGATTGGACATGAGGTACGAGAAAAAAGTCCTTGGTTTGGGATGCCAGATGTGGAGCGAGTGGATACCGACTGTACCGCAAATGGAACGGCAGGTTTTTCCACGTTTAGCCGCTTATGCCGAAGTAGGATGGACTTCTGTAACCCGAAAAAACTTCGATGTCTTTTCTCTGTCGTTAGCCGAACTGGAAAAACGCTGGACCTTAATGGGAATTGCTTACAAGAAAGATTAACCGTTCAAGCTTTTATTTATGAAGATTAATAATTTATATGATGAAGCACATTGGCCGACAGGGAAAGCCAGTTTCTTTGTGCTGACTTTTTTGCTTGTATTCATGAGCGGATCTATTCGTACAATCGCCCTGGAAAATTCAGATCATTCTTCGTTTGAGGTAAGGGGATTTCATCTGGATCTGAGGACCCAGATAATGACCATACCAGCCCTGAAGGATTTTGCCAAAGAATTGTCTGGCTTCGGAATCAATACCCTGGTAATGGAATACGAGGCAACTTTTCCGTATTTGAAACATGCTACTATTTCCAATAAATATGCGTATTCCCGTGAGGAAATTACTGAATTTGTTAAGTATTGCAGCACTCTGGGAATCGAAGTAATTCCTTTGCAGCAATGCTTTGGGCATGTGGAGTATATTCTGCGACACGGGCGGTATAGCAGCTTGCGGGAGTCGAGGCAGGATATTTCGCAGGTCTGTCCGTCGAAAAAAGAGGAATGCCGCGAGTTGTTTACCGACTTGTTTAAAGATATTGCCTCGCTGCATCAGTCAAAGTACATTCATATTGGTGGCGATGAAACCCGGCTTCTGGGGCATTGTCCGGAATGTGCAAAAACGGTGGCAGAGGAAGGTACATCGTTTCTTTTCAGCGATTACCTGAAAATGATTTGTGAAATTATTACCGGAATGGGAAAAGTGCCGGTAATGTGGGCCGATATCGTACTGAAATATCCTGAGGCGGTAAAAGATTTGCCCAAAGAGACTGTTTTTATCGACTGGAATTATGGTTGGGATATTAACTATTTTGGGAATATTACTGATCTGCAAAAGAAGGGAGTTATCATCTGGGGAGCGCCGGCCATCCGGAGCCATCCCGATAACTGGTATGTAACATTATGGCAGAAGCATCTGGAAAATCAACGTGATTTTATTCCGTATGCCCGCAAGGCCGGGTATCAGGGGATGATTATGACTTCGTGGTCAACCTCTGGCGTGTATGGATTTAACTGGGACATCAACTGGGAAGTGGTTGATATGTTTGCGATCCGCAATAACTATCCTTTATCCGGCTTCCGGCTGATGATTGCTGCTTATGCGAAATCGCTTCAACAGGCAGAGCCAATTGATCCGGTAGCATTTGTGGAAGAGTATGGCATTCATCGTTTTGGTTTTGGATCGGAAGAAAGTCGGAAGTTCAGAGAGGCCTTGTTTGCTTCTCCTGAAATAATCCGGCCTGAAGAGATTTCTGATCAGGCAAAAATTGCTAAGCTGAGAGATGAAATAAACAACGCGTGTAAGCAAATGGCGAATTTGAAGCCAAAATCGAACACGAAGGAGTTTGAACACTTAAAATTGATGCTTGATCTCCGCTTATTTTATCTGGATTCGAAAATGCTTGAGTCAGAATATGAGTCTGATTTTATGGCAAAAACTGAAAAAACCAAGATGATAAATGCCTTTTCTGATTTAATCGACCGCTCGAAAAAACTGAATCAACGGTTTTCTTCGTTGAATAAAGGATTTTTGTATCCTTCGGAAATAGACGAACAAAACCGGATCAGAAGTCAGAAAATCAGAAATATATATGAAGCATTAAAAGGCAATCGTTAGAAGAAGTATGATATGAAAAAAATGATATTGATATTAATTGGTTCGTTGTTTATTCTGTCATTTGGTATTGTGCAGGATCGCCGGACCATGTATTTTCCCAAGAAGGAAGAAGTTCCATCGACTTTGCCGGAAGGACGGAACTTCTGGATTTTTATCATGGCTGGCCAGTCGAACATGGCAGGCCGCGGATTGCTTGACCCACAGGATACAGTTCCCAATCCCCGAATTTTAACGATGAATCAACACAATGAATGGGTACTGGCGAAAGAACCTTTGCATTTTTATCAGCCTAAATTGACTGGGCTGGACAGTGGTGTGTCGTTTGCCCGCGAGTTGTTGAAGTATGTTGGCGATTCGGTTACGATCGGGCTGGTTCCCTGTGCTGTTGGCGGGAGTTCTGTCGATAACTGGTTGAGCGATCAGCCATTTAATGAGGTGAAACTGTTGCAGAACTTTACGGTTCGTGCCGAATATGCGCTGAAATGTGGCCAGGTAAAAGCTATTCTCTGGCATCAGGGCGAAAGTGATGCGTTTGCTGAAAAACTGGCTCCGTATAAAAGTAAGATTGAAACCCTGTTTGGGAGTTTCCGGAAAGTAATTGGCAACGACAAATTACCGATAATCATGGGTGAGCTTGGTTCGTATTATTATCCGCAGGAAAAGCAGGCATTGTGGGACTCCATAAATGTTCGGATTCGCAGCATTGCCAACGCTGATTCCCGCTACAGTCTGGTCCCAACCAGCGACCTTACTTCCAACGACGACCGGATTCATTTTAATGCTGCCTCGCAACGAGAACTGGGACGGCGGTACGCCAACGCATTTATTTCCCTTCAGAAAAAATAAAAACGGATTTAGATATGGATAAAACAGAAAATCACAATAAAACAGAGCGTTTGTTGTCGCTTGATGCCCTCCGTGGCTTCGATATGCTTTGGATTACCGGCGGGCAACGGGTGATTGCAGCGCTGGCAGCATTGACCGGATGGCCGGTTTTTGCCTGGCTGAAAACCCAGATGGGGCATGTTGAATGGGAAGGTTTCCATTTTTATGATCTGATTTTTCCGCTTTTCCTTTTCCTTGCTGGGGTTTCAATGCCTTTTTCATTTGGGAAACGAATTGCGCGCGGAGATACCAAAATGATGATTTATCGGCATGCATTTAAACGTATGGTTTTGCTGGTAATATTGGGAATGCTGTACAACCGTATTCTGAATTTCGATCCTGAAAATATCCGGCTTGCCAGTGTTCTGGGGCGGATTGGTATTGCCTGGTTTTTGGCTTCGGTCATTTTTCTGAATTTTTCGCTCCGTGGCCGGATTATCTGGTTTTGGAGTTTGCTAATTGGCTATTGTTTGGTGATGCAGTTGGTTCCTGTTCCTGGTTTTGGCGCCGGCGTTTTAACTCCGGAAGGAAATCTGGAAGGTTATATCGATCGTTTGCTGTTGCCCGGAACATTGTACATGAAAGTGATGGAGCCAGAGGGAATTCTGAGTACAATCCCGGCCATATCCACTGCACTGCTTGGTGTTTTTGCCGGTTCGCTGCTGCATGCCGAAAATATAAAATATACGAAGGCGATGAAAGGTCTTTTGCTGATTGCAGGGGGACTTGTTTCGTTGGTGCTGGGAGGTTTCTGGGGCTTGTTTTTCCCGATTATCAAAAATTTATGGACCAGTTCGTTTACATTGTGGGCTGGTGGCTGGAGCCTTATCTTTCTGGGTATTTTTTATCTGATAATCGATGTCTGGGGATTTAAAAAGTGGAGCTTTTTCTTTGTTGTGATTGGTTTAAATCCCATTACAATATACATGCTTCAGTACAAAATACTCGATTTTAGTTTGATCCGCGATTTCTTTCTGGGCGGACTGATAAAAAACAGCCCGGAAGCGATTGTGCCACTTCTCAGTTCTCTCGGCTATGTGGCTTGCATGTGGATTTTCCTTTACATACTGTACCGAAAAAAAATATTTTTGAAAGTATAATTCAGCCAAACAGGCATTTTCAGCATCGATGAATTTGCCTGTTTTCTTTTCTGCGGAATAGTCTAATTTCTGATTATCAGTTCTGCTTTGGTTTATTTTTGCTGAATGTATTCGGTCTGAGTCATGGGGACTTCTTCGTCACTGAAAATGCGATACAAAATCGGATCTTTGAGCACATCGCTAAGTAAATAGAATTTTCCATCGATACGAACCTGATTATTGATAAACCGAATGCCGTGGCTGTAGTCCACATACCAGTCCACATGTCCGCTGTAAACAGGTTGAATTGGTTTGCCATCGGGTTTGTGCCATCCGTAAATAACTACTTTATTGGGCTTGCTGGCGATTTGTTCCGAAATAATAACATCCTTTTTTATACCTGCTATCAGTTGTCCGTGAACCCCGTTTGCTTCTGCAATTTGTTTTTCAATTTGCGCGTTGTGTTCCGAAAATCTGGCAACAAGCTCGTTCTGATTACCAACGGGCAAATAGTTGAACGGTGCAAGTTTGAGTTCGGCATGCCGATAAATGTCGTCGCTTATTTTCGAGCTTAATAACGATGCGCCAAAAAGTTCTGCCAGTTTTTGTGCTGTATGCGGATTCATTGGAATGCGGCAGAAGTCGCGGTCGTTTCCAACCGAAAGATAGTCGGGCATCACTTCATAAATCACCGGATGGATGATTCCTTTTGCATCGCGGCAACTGTCGCTAATTGTAACGGTATTGCGTAAGAAATCAGGCATATTGCCCGAAGCGATGGCTTTGTATATTTCATTCTCCCGCTCGTTGATCGGTAATTCGGCAATTCGCTTCATAAATGACGATCCACTCTCCGAAATTTCTGTGTTTTGTGGAATATGCATCCTTCGTATAGGAGTGAAAATAGTGTCGGCAATCCATTTTAGATATGCTCTTGCTCCAAAATATTGATACGATTTGTTTGCATATTTTGTCCCGCTAAGCATGCTGTGGATGAATCCATTTCGTTCAACTTGCACGGTGTGGTAAATTTTTGCTTCTGGATTTGTTTTCAGAATGAATTCAATTTGTCCGTGTTGGGCACGATAGCGAAGTAGCGTGTCTTGCGATGAATACTTGAAATGAAATGTACTGGCAAGGTCATTCAGCATCATTTTGCTGCGGTACCAGGTTCCGCCGGTGGGCGAAACGAGCGGTTTGCCGTTGTAAATGACAACACTGTCGTTGTAGGCGAGGGTACACAAAAAACGATTTTTTTCTGAGTGTAGCCATGTGCCGATTTTTTGTCCGTATGCTGTTTCGTACCCGTAATTGCTATCCAAAAATGCAATGCGAACCACATTATTGGGAATTTGCTTCACTGCGTCGAGGTAGCTAAAAATGAATCGTCCGCCACCACTGTGTCCGTTTAGCACAATTTCGGGTTGCCAGGGTTCAAAAAATTTGCAGGTGGAATCAACTATTTTTTTTGCTTCCGAGGCGAAATCAGGGTGAGCAGCTTTCCATGCAGGCCAGCTTTTTTGCCGGGCTTCGAGATAGACAACTACAATGGTTCGGTCTTTTATTGTATTTCGGAGAAAACGGGTTTGCGCCCCGATGTGTTGAATATTGTAGTGCCAATCGTCGCCAGGCTGTGTTTTCTTTCCGAATGTTTGTTCGATGGAATTGCCATTTGGCAGAGCGAAAAAAACAAGAAGCACTTTGTTGTGTTGCGAAAAACCGCTGGTTGGAGCATTAATCAGAATCCGGGTTTCCGGCACTTCGTTTTCAATCAGCATTTGCTGTTCGCCAAAATCAGCAGGTTTAAATCCGGGCAATTGTTGAGCCGATAAACCTCTCAATAATCCAATCAGTAACGCAATGGCAAAAAGATATTTTTTCATCCGTTTTCGGTTTATATAGATTTATGCAGAAAAGCCGCTTCTCTGTAAAAATAAAGGAAATAGTTGGAATTGTTTTGCGACTTGCATTGTAGGTTATTGGGTGTCGTGATTTTTAATCGAGGTATATGTTGGGGCAGAAAGTTGTATTTGTATAATGATGTAATTTTATTTCCCATTTTGGGAAAAATATTTATCTTTGAAAACAAAAAACAGTGCGTGTTATTGCCAAAAGTACTTTGCGCGATTTTTGGATCAATCACAAGGATTGTGAGCAACAACTTAGGTCGTGGTTTAATGAAGCGGAAAGAGCTACCTGGTCTTTGCCTGCTGATATTAAAACCGATTATCCATCGGCAAGTATTTTATCGGGCAATAGAGTCGTTTTCAATATAAAGGGAAACTCGTATCGCTTAATTGTTAAAATAAATTACAAAGTGGGGATTGTGTGGATTCGCTTTGTAGGTACTCATAAAGAGTATGATTAGATAAACGCAGAAACAATATAGTTATGGAACATCGGGTAATAAAAACAGAAACAGATTACAAGGCGGCAATGGAACGTCTGGACCTGATTTTTGACGCGGAACCGGGCACACCGGAAGGAGATGAGTTGGAGTTGTTGTCTTTATTGATTGAAAATTACGAAAGTGTCAATTTCCCTATAGATTTGCCTGATCCGGTTGAAGCAATTTTGTTTCGTATGGAACAACTGAATTACCAGCCGAAAGATTTGGCAGAGGTATTGGGCTCGCGCAGCAGGGTAACCGAGATTCTAAATAAAGAACGTAAGCTTTCGCTTGGAATGATTCGTAAAATCAATAAAAAAATGCACATTCCAACTGATATTTTGATTCAGAAATACTAAAATAATTTGATTGATCTGATAAACTCTGTTCATGGATTTGAATGAAAAAGCCGCCTTCCATCTGTTGGAAAGCGGCTTTTGTATCTAATCTAAAGTGTAAAATCTGATGTCTTTTTAAACCACATACGTTCTTGAAGTAGTTTCGCCACCCCGGCCAGTCCAGTTGGTATGGAAGAATTGTCCGCGTGGTTGGTCGATGCGTTCGTAAGTATGAGCACCAAAATAGTCGCGCTGTGCCTGCAACAGGTTCGCTGGCAAACGTTCGCTGCGGAATCCGTCGAAATAGCACAATGCTGAGGTAAGTGCAGGTACCGGAATACCGTTACTCAGTGCAGCTGCACACACGCGGCGCCATCCGGCCTGAGCTGTTTCCACTTTTTCTTTGAAGAATGGGTCGAGCAGCAGGTTAGGCAGAGCCGGATTAGTATCGAAGGCTTTTTTAATGTCGCCCAGGAAGGCCGAGCGGATGATGCAACCACCTCGCCACATCAAGGCAATACCTCCATAATTCAGATTCCATCCGTATTCTTTGGCAGCTTCCATCATCAGGTTGTAGCCTTGTGCATACGAAATAATTTTCGCTCCGTACAGCGCATCTTTCAAATCAGAAATCATTTGAGTTTTATCTCCGGTAAATGACACTTTCGGTCCACTGATTGCTTTCGATGCTTCTACACGCAGTTCTTTTTGTGCCGATAAACAACGTGAAAATACCGATTCGCCAATCAGTGTGAGCGGAATACCCAGATCGAGTGCTGCTACGCCTGTCCATTTTCCGGTTCCTTTTTGTCCGGCGGTGTCCAGAATTTTTTCAACCAGCGGTTCGCCATCTTCATCTTTAAACGCAAGAATATCGCGGGTAATTTCAATCAGATATGAATCCAGTTCTTCGCTATTCCATTTTTTGAAAATCTCGTGCATTTCGTCAGCGCTCATACCCAACAGGTCTTTCATCACGTGATACGCTTCGTTGATGATCTGCATATCGCCGTATTCGATTCCGTTGTGAACCATTTTTACAAAGTGACCGGCACCACCTTCGCCTACCCAGTCGCAACAAGCTTCGCCATTTTCAACTTTGGCTGAAACTGACTGGAATATTTCTTTGATATGAGGCCATGCAGCGGGTGATCCGCCGGGCATAATCGAAGGGCCTAATAAAGCACCTTCTTCACCGCCTGAAACACCGGTTCCGATAAAGAGCAAGCCTTTGCTTTCAACATACTGTGTGCGGCGAATTGTATCCGGGAAATGTGAGTTTCCACCGTCAATAATAATATCGCCCGGTTCGAGGTGAGGAATCAGCAGGTCGATAAAATCGTCCACTGGCTTTCCGGCTTTAACAAGCATCATTACTTTGCGCGGGCGTTCGAGCGAAGCAACCAGTTCTTCAATAGAATGCGCTCCGATGAATTTTTTCCCGGCCCCACGACCAGCCATAAATTCATCAACCCTTGAAGTGGTACGGTTAAAAACAGCCACCGTGTAGCCTTTACTTTCCATGTTCAGGACTAAATTCTCGCCCATTACGGCCAGCCCGATTAGTCCAATATCTGCTAACTTTTTCATTTTTGTTTATTTTGGTTTTATTCAAATCAATAATTGTATCCGGAGGAATTGATAGTCATTCTTATTTTACTTGAAATCCAAGTTTTCTCAATGCCTCCAGTGTTTCGTTTTCAATATTTGCCGGAACGATGGTAAATGCCGGATATTCCCGCCGGTTGGGATAATCGCCGCGAAGCTTTTCAAAACAATCGGGATTTTTCCGTAAATCGGCATCGTCTTGGCGTATATCGTAAGTAGATAAAACAGCTTTTTTCAGAATTTGTTCTTTTGAAAGGCCACTTCCATCGATATAAATTGTCGGATTTTCAGGCAGGTCAACTCCTTGTGCCTGCCAGTCGTCAATACCTAGCTGAAAGAAGCGACTGACTGCCTGCACACTCATGGTGGTGCCGTTTGCTTTGCCATCTTTCGAGTATCCGGCAATATGCGGACTTGCCAGTTCAACTTTTTGCAGTAACTCCATATCTATGTCGGGTTCATTTTCCCAGCAGTCGAGTACCAGCCCCGAGATTAATCCTTGATCCAGCGCAGTGTGAGCCGCAAAGGTATCAACCACTTCGCCTCGACACGAGTTGATGACAATCGGACAGCGTTCGAGCGAGTGAAAAAATAAGTTGTTGGCAATATGAAACGTTGCATCTTCGCCGGTCATGTTCAGGGGAACATGCAAGCTGATAATGTCGGCTTTTTGCATGATTTCGGGAAGGTGAACAAATTTTTCTGGTCCTTCGGCACGAGCGCGTGGCGGGTCATTCAGCAAAACATTCATTCCCAAAATTTCGCATACGCGAGCTACTTTCGATCCAACCTGTCCGACTCCCACAATACCGATGTTTTTGCCTTCTAACGAAAAGCCTTTTCGTTCAGCAAGTACAAATAGTGCTGACGCGATGTATTGTTCCACCGATTTGCTGTTACAGCCAGGTGCGTTGGTCCAGCGAATGCCGGCTTGTTCGCAATATTGGGTGTCGATATGGTCGTAGCCAATGGTTGCTGTGGCAATGAACCGAACCGACGAGCCAGCCAACAGTTTTTCGTTGCAAATAGTGCGGGTACGGGTGATAATGGCATCGGCATCTTTAACTATTTCGGGGGTGGTTTTTGATCCGGGAAGATAAATCACTTCGGCAACATTCTCGAAAGCACCACGGATATACGGAATTTTATCGTCAATAATGATCTTCATTGTATGTTTGTTTTTTTAACCACAATAGTCACAATAGGGAAAATAAATGTTTTAGCCATTTTTTATGTTTCGGTCCTATTTGGGTTCAATATCTGTTGTTTTAATTTGTTTGAAAAAAATGAATTGTAGATCGTAAATAATTTAATTGTAAATTTTTATTTATTCTCCTGTTTCATGTGTCTATTTGGTTTCCATGAAAATAGTATTCTTTTACAATTTCCTCCATTATTCGGGTGGTTCGGGCAGCAGAAATACCCGTACTGGGCGATTTTCCTTCGTTTCGTAATTCGCGAACCACTTGTTGAATGAGTGCTCCTCCGATATGTTCAGGCTTTGGGAACTCAAATTCCAAACTTCCTTCTCGATGTTTCAATGTTAGTTTAAATGGATTGAAGCAGGCAAAATGGAGACTTCCTTCTGTTCCGTAAATCTCAATATGGTCTTTTTCTGCGGAAGGATCGGCCACAAAGCACCAGCTTCCGGTTCCGGTGATGCCATTTCCGAAACAGAAAACCGCATTGACAGTATCTTCTGCCTGATATAATCCTGCTCTGTTTTGCGCAAAACCATTCACCTGAGTGATTGGTCCGAACAGAAAGTCGAGAAAATCAAGCTCGTGTGAAGCTAAATCGTAAAAATGACCGGCTCCTGCAATTTCGGGTTTAACATGCCAGGATTGTTTTTCGGGAGCAAGTCCTTTTTCTGCGGCCTGCTTGTATAAACGAACACTGACAGAAAGTACTTGCCCGATGATTCCTTGTGTAACTAATTCTTTTACTTTCAGAAATAAAGGAAGCGTTCGGCGATAATAGGCTACAAAAAGAGGCATGCCTGTTTCTTCTGATACACGAATCATTTCCTGGCATTCGGCATAGGTGCGGGCCATGGGTTTTTCGACATATACCGCTTTGCCTGCACGCATTGCTGCAATGGCATAGCGGGCATGCGATTCGGGAGGAGTGGCCACATACACGGCATTTACCTCCGGATCATTGATTAGTGCCGAAGCTTCGGAATACCAACGCGGAACATGGTGGCGGATTGCATAATCGGCTGCTTTGTCTGCATCGCGACGCATTACTGCAACCATCGATGAGTGGTCGGTTTTGTACAAAGCCGGGCCGCTTTTTTGTTCGGTAACATTACCGCAACCAATAATTCCCCATTTTACTTCATTCAGCTTCATGTTTTTTATTTTTTACCACAATAGGACATAGAGCACATAGAATTATTTTTCAAGAAGAATAGGTATAACTATTTTCTATTTGTTTTATGTGCCTATGTGGTTTATCAATAATTAAACCGGTCTTTAAAAGCCCATAGTCCAAGTGCCGGATTCGAAATATAGAAAATTTCTTCATCACCTAATTGGTTAAAGCCTTCTTTTAGCTGTGTAGGATTATAGCGCGCGATCATTTCATCGAAATCGGCATAGTAAAAACCAACGCTTTCTATTTCTTCTTTGGATAGATTTTCTGCCCCTTTCCCGGGGCAATAGGTAATATTGAACCGACCTTCGGATGATCCATGAATCAGGTGAGCTGCTGCACTGAGGTTATTACGCAGCTCTTCATTTTCGGCACAGGCATTTAGTGTGGCAGGAGTTCCAAAATAGCCGTATTTGCGGATGAGCCGGTCAATTTCTTTGTCTTCTCCAAACTCTTTCAGCGCAGGAGCAAGTACAATCAGTTCGCCATTGTCGTCAATGGCCATGCGGGTGCGGTAAATCGATTTGTTACCCAGCCAGGTGCTTTTAAATTCAGTTGGATCGAGCCAAACTACCACTTTTTTGAGTGGTCGGTCGAGCATTTCAAAATTTACCTGTAACGAAAGTTTGGCCGCTTTGTCGAACACTTCCATGTCGTCGCCGATAAACAGGCCGCGGGTTTTCAGTTTACCGTCTTCTTTGTCAAGCGAAACCACTGTTTGCACATAAACGATGGGCAGGTGGTTGGTGAAATTGTCGGAGGCATAATTGAACACTTTACGCACAGGCGTGTCAGCGTGTCCCATCATTCGCTCCATGCCATAGGCAGCACCAATAAAGTGACTTTTGTTGATGCCTTCAACTCCGCCAGTTCCAACAAAAATATTTTTATTGTAATTGGCCATTCCCACTACTTCGTGTGGAACTACCTGTCCAATTGACAAAATGAGGTCGAAATTACCTTCGAGCAAGATTTTATTTACCTGAGCAGGCCACGGAAAATCGACTGCACCGCCGGAAACTTCCCTGACAAATTCGGCAGGAACAGTTCCCACGGTAACTACATCATTGCGCCAATCGTGTTCGCGGATAAGCGAAGCGGGCAGAGTGCCAAACATGTGGTCAATCTGATGTGCGGTCATAGGAGAGTGAGTGCCGAGAGCCGGAAGTACGTCGGTGAGCGTGTCGCCGTAATAGTGCCAGGCCATCTCGGTAAGTTCGCCTGCTCTACTAGGCAAGCGTGTATAATCGGGTGGAATAGCCAGCACTTTTTTGCGCTGACCTAGCTTGTTCAATGCTTCATATAAACCGTCTTTCAGGTCGGAAGACGTTAAGTGTTGGTTTGCAGAACCGGATTCAAAATAAATCATCAGATATGTGTTTTTTGATTTACTATTTATTCATTTACTATTTACTATTTGTTTTTTGAGTTCAGCTTCTTTTTCATCGTTGTGACCGAACTGGCGATAATTTTAAATAATTCCTCATTTTCATGTTTGAGCTCATCGATTAATTCAGACTTAATCAGTCCTGATTCGGAAATTAAATCAAGCCAATATATGGTTTCGTCCAGCTCTTCTTCTACCATTTTTAGTTTATTCAGAAAATCTTTATCTGATTTTCCTAAACAGGCAGATCGATAATTTGCACCGGGAGAAGTTCCTGAACGAATGATTTGATTTGCCAAGACCCTACCAGTAATGGTATTAGGTAAACTTTCTGAGAGATTGATGATTCTTAATGCAAAAATCTTTAGCCTCTTTTTTAAATCTTCAGCATTCATTTTCTATTGATTTAAATGGTAAATAGTAAATGAACAAATTGTAAATTCACTTTATCTTTTCACCCTTGCGTTTCCTTTCCAGATGCTCCAAACCATCTCTTCGTCGGCAGGTTGGGCGTAGTCGGTGAGGAATGTTGTTGCCAGCGCTCCGGTAGACCAGCCAAATTGTGGCCACTTTTCGGCTTCCCAGTTTTTCAGAATTCCGTACAGCAGGCCGCCAACAAATCCGTCGCCACCGCCAATACGGTCGAGAACATTGATTTTTCGTGGTTCAATTACCTGCCATTCGTTGCCTGCCAGCATAATCGCACCCCAAAGGTGTTCGTTGGCACTGATTACCTGACGCAATGTTGTGGCAAATACCGATGCATTGGGGAAAGCTTGTTTTACGCGGCCAATCATGCCTTTGAAACCTTCAATCTCTGCTTCGATGCCTTGTCCTCCGGCTTCGGGCCCTTCAATGCCTAAGCAAAGTTGAAAATCTTCTTCGTTACCAATCAGAATATCGGCAACTGAGGCAATTTCCGTAAAACTTTCGCGGAGTTCCTGTTCGCGGCCTTTCCAGAATGAAGCGCGGTAGTTGAGGTCGAACGAAATGAGCGAACCGTGTTTTTTTGCAGCGCGGGCAATTTCAAGGCAAAAAGTTGTTGTGCCTTGCGACAGTGCGCCGATTAAACCAGATAGATGCACAATTTGTACGCCTTCTTGTCCGAAGATACGTTCTAGATCGAAATCTTTTACATTGAGGGTGCGACCAACTTCGCCTGCCCGGTCGTTTTGAACGCGTGGTCCGCGTGAGCCAAAGCCACTGTCAGCAATATTAAATTGGTGACGGTATCCCCACGGATCGCCCTGAGCTACTTCAGGCCCTTCGAAATCCATGTTTCGGCTACGTAAATTACTTTTAATAAACTGGGCAACCGGACTGTCTTTCACAAATGTGGTGAGCACTTTTACTGGCATTCCCAGGAAAGAGGCGATACTTGCTACATTGGTTTCGGCACTGGTGGCCTGCATTTCGAACAGGTTGCTGCTATGTACCGGCTGTCCATTTACAGGTGTAATACGAACTCCCATGCTGGTGGGAACAAGCAATGCGTATTTGCAGTTTGGTTTTAGATTGAAGTTCATTATTGATAGGTTTTAGATTTTTTCAGGTTTTATCGAAAAACCTGAATTCGATGATTGAACGATGATCATTCAAGCATCGAACTCAGGTGAAATATCTTAGCGATATACTGCGCCACTTCGTTCAATTCCCATTTCCAAACCACGAAGTTCGGCCATTCCGCGCAATAAGCCAATAGCCGAATAGCCCGGATTGGTTTTTTTCTTCAGGTCGTCGAGAATAGTGTGTCCATGGTCGGCGCGCATCGGAATGCTGTCGTCCGGACGATAGACCGATTTTCGTCGGTTTTGCTCTTTCAAAATGGCAAGCATCACGGCATACATATTTACATCACCACGCAGGTGACCTGCTTCGTGAAACCCGCGATTTTCGTCACGCTGAGTGCTTCGCAGGTGTGCAAAATTCAGTTTTGCACCGTGTCGCAAAACAATTCCTTCAAGATCATTATCGGGGCGAACGCCCAGCGAACCAGTACAAAGCGTAAAGCCATTATATACAGAATCGTAAATATCGAGAATAAACTGAATGTCCTGTTCGGTACTTACAACACGGGGAAGTCCGAATAATGAGAATGGTGGATCGTCGGGGTGAATGGCCAATTTTACACCATTTTCTTCAGCTACCGGAGCGATCTCGCGCAGAAAATAAGCCAGATTTTCGCGATAAATTTCGTCGTTTATCTGATTGTACTCATTCAATTTTTCGCGGAATTGCTCAATGGTGTAGCTTTCTTCGGCTCCGGGAAGTCCGGCAATAATGGTACGTTGCAGCTCGTATTGTTTTTCGCGGCTCATCGATTCGAAACGCTGGCGGGCTTTTTCCATCAGAGACTGATCGTAGGCTGTTTCAGCTCCTTTGCGTTGCAGAATAAACAGATCGAATACCATGAAATCGATCATGTCAAACATTAAAGCACGTGCTCCGTCTTCCAGTTCGAAATTCAGGTTCGTACGGGTCCAGTCAACTACTGGCATAAAGTTGTAGCAAACTACCGGAATACCGGCTTTCCCAACATTTACGAGACTTTTCTTGTAATTTTCGATGTACTTGTCGCGGGTTGGTTTGCCTTGTTTGATATCCTCATGAACCGGGATACTTTCAATTACCGACCAGGAAAGTCCACGCGGACGTGGAACAGCTAAACTATCGTCCCATTCGATGAAGCGTTTCAGTTTTAAAATGTTTTCCAGCGGCCATTCTTCGCCGTTTGGAATTTCGTGCAATGCAGTTACAATCCCTGTTGCCCCAGCCTGCCGGATGTCCTGTAAGGTAACCGGATCGGAGGGACCATACCATCTCCATGTTTGTTCTAATGACATAATCTATCTTCCTAATATGAGTTAAACATTCCGTGTTTTCTTTTTCGGGTACGTACACGGAAAAACGTTTAAAAAAAACCGCATTGCGGTAATAAATAGTTTTTAAAAGCAAAAAGTGCCTGAGTGCCTGAGATTTCTTAGCTCTTTTTCTTATTGAGGATCTATCTGAGCCTCTAAACATCCGGAAATCTCTCCTTTTTCCTTGACTCTATACTCCTCCAAAAGCGCTGTATCCACCGTCAACAGGGATAACAATTCCTGTAATGAACGACGAAACGTCGGAAAGCAGGAATAAAGTTGCTCCCTGTAAATCTTCGGGTTCACCAAATTTGCCCATTGGCGTATTGTTGACGATTTTTTGTCCGCGGGCCGAGTATCCTCCGGTTTTTTCATCCAATACCAAAAAACGGTTTTGGTTGGTGATAAAAAACCCGGGAGCAATTGCATTAACACGGATGCCTATTTTTGCCAGGTGTACAGCCAGCCATTCGGTGAAATTATTGATCGAAGCTTTTGCTGCGGAATAAGCTGGAATTTTAGTTAGTGGTTTGTACGAGTTCATCGACGAAACATTCAGTACAACTCCTTTGCGCGCGTGCAGCATGTCCTGCGTAAAAACCATGGTGGGTAACAACGTTCCTTTAAAATTGAGCGCAAAAACTTTATCAAAACCATCCATTTCAAGTCCGTAAAACGTGTCCTCCAAACGGTCGATGTTATCCTCGTCAATTTGTTCCACTTTGGTTGTTGCTGTTGGATGGTTACCGCCTGCTCCGTTGATCAGTATCTCAATAGGGCCAAGTTTCTCGTTGATTACAGCTTTTGCTTTTTGAAGCGATTCTTTGTCAAGAACATTGGCTTCAACCCCAATGATTTCGGCGCCAAATTGCTGCGAAAGATCGGCTGCAACTTGTTGGGCTACCTCTTTGTTGATGTCGGCAATGGCAACTTTGGTTCCTACCGAGGCCAGTGCTTTCACCATTTCAACCCCCAGCACCCCAGCGCCCCCGGTAATGACGCATACTTTGCCTGAAAGGTCTTTAAAACTAATTGGTTCCATTTTTATTATTATTTGTAATAGTCTATATTTTCTTTTGTAATAATGTCAATTGAAGTATAATTTTCGTTCATCACTGTTTTTTTCATCACTACATGCTCAAAAAGCGTTGTCACGGCTTTGTAGCCCTGTTCTTCCGGACGCTGACAGATTAGAAAATCGATTACCCCGGATCTCAGAAAAGCAGCGTTTTCGCGAATCAGATCGTGTCCGATTAGCCGGATATGCTGCAAATTCTGCTGTTCCAGAAATTCGGCAATACGATAAACCTGCGAGTTGGTCACAAAAATGCCGCGTACATTACCGTCCTGATCCATTGTCTGTTTTACTTTTCCGAAGAAACTTTTGTCGGAAGGATTTTCTATTTCCAGTGTAATTAGTTTGTTTTCCCCTTTTGGGTCATTTTGCCTGAAATATTCGTAAAATCCTTTTTCGCGCTGCACCAGGTGGTTGTGATTGTCCATTTCTTTTGCAAAATGAAGAATCAGTATGGAGGCAGGACCGGGAAGTGTGTAGTCGAATAGTTTGGCAGAAAGTGCGCCGCTTTGATACGAATTTTGCCCGATGTAACTTATCTTTTCACAATCTTTTATATCAGAATCAATAAATACAAACGGAATGTTTCGGGCATTGAGTTCGGTTACCAAACGGCACGATTCGCGTGAGAAAAAAGGTGCCATTACAACTCCGTCAAACTGTTCTTCCAGAATTTTTGCCGATTGTTCTGCAAAAGTGCGCGAGTCGGTTTGGCTGAAACGGAACACGGAAATTTTAATGCCATAGGTTTGAAGCTCGTTGAATGCCTGTTTTACTCCATTCATTGGCTTGTTCCAGTACGATTCGTCGGATTGGGGTTCCGGAAACAGAATGGCAAACGATACTGTTTTTTTTGAAGCCAGTGTACTTGCCAGAATATTGGGCTGATAGTCGAGTTCTTCCAATATCTTCATTACCCGCTCTTTGGTTTCAGCATTCACCTCGCCGCGGTTGTGAAGCACGCGGTCGATGGTGCCGATTGATACATTAGCCCGTTCGGCAATGTCCTTGATTCGTATGCGTTTTTTCGGTTCGATAATCTTCAATTTTTAAGTAAACAGTCTCTTGATTTTTGACTGTCGAAGATACAAAACTAAACTATTTTTTGAAATGTCGTGTTCGTACACGGAATTTTTATTGACAATACTTCCACATGAAATACGAAAGGCGATAGGTGTTGCTTATTTTGAAGTAAAAATGCGTTTCGTGCCGATACGAAAATCTTCAGACTAAGAGATTATTTTGCCTTAAACGATCGAATGATAAATACAATAAGAGGGATGAAAATGATACTCACAGTAAACGGAGTAAACCAAAATCCAAGAGAACTGCTTTCATGGGTTGCTGTTCGAATGGTCTTAAAATCAATCAGAAAGAAAATAAAAACGAGAGCCAATTTCAAGTAGCGCATGAATCGCGTTGCCATGGTGTATTGCTTTAGTGCATTGGCTTCGGTGATTGCAACAGGGAAGTTGAATACATGGGG
The DNA here is from genome assembly GCA_963668595.1 of Prolixibacteraceae bacterium. Lineage (GTDB taxonomy): Bacteria > Bacteroidota > Bacteroidia > Bacteroidales > Prolixibacteraceae > GWE2-42-39. Next base: position 245,593 of record OY764876.1, read on the forward strand.
GAAAAAATTTAATCCAGTGAGGACAAAGAAGAAGACACTGGACAAAAAAGGAAGCATATAAATGCTTGATTTATCGCCAAAGCCATCGGCTTCTCCCAGTGCGTTAAAATGGGTCGGAATCGTGTCGGGGAGTTGGGGATAATTCGCGAAAGTATAGAGCCAGAATGCAAGTAAAAGCATCCATCCTGAGGCTTCCATCATTTTGTCCCACGGACGGAGCTCAATCTTTATTTTTGGTCGTTCCTGAATCAATTTGATTTTTGTGTTGAATTTATTCCTTATTCAATGGTATTCTCATCCATGAGTATTTATAAAACAGGGTTTTTCGTAACATTTTCCCGGTGCTGAAATATTTATCCAGAAATGCTTTTTGCTCATTCATATTCACCGTTGCTTCATCAACGGATCGGTTTAGCTGAATGATTGAATTGGCTGAATTGGGATCAGAACTGCTAATGCTGGCTAATTTTTCGCGCGAGGCAATTAACGATTTTTCCACCAGATCAACCATCTCTTTTATTTCTTCGTCCTGCTTTTTCGGTGTAAATTGTTTATTCCGGTAATCGATAAACTGGTTCAAATACTTGATTCCCTCGTTGAATAAATTGACAGCTATATTATAATTTTCGACAAAAGATTTGTTGTTATAATACTCAATATCATGCTGATTATGCTGAATGCGTTCGAATATCAACGAATTTTTTACGCCGTTTTGTTCGATCCTTCGGTTTGCCGAAACAAGTTTTTCTATTTCCGAATCATTTTCAAATTGCTTCAAACTGTCAGTAAAATTGAAAAATGGTTTATTCTTATTTTGCTCGGTTTTCCCTTCGTAAAATTCCTGATTTGTAAGCGGGTAATTGATAAACTGCCACAGCGGATCGAAAGGCATGTGCGAGTTGATTAATTTTTCGGGCAAAGCCATGAAATAGGATTCGTTTATTTTTCGGGTAAATTTTGAATTCTGAATATAACCTGCTCCCCAGGTCGGATCGAATAAGTACCAGGTGGAGTCGATTTGGCTGGCGCACCATGCATGTGGCACATAATCAACCGTTCCGTTTTGTTTGGTGTAGCCCGCAATAACATACGTTTTTATTCCCGACTGGTTGGCAATTGAATTAAACAGCTCGGCATAATGCATGCAAACGCCTTTGTGACTTGCCAGTACTTTATCAATGATTTCGTTTACATTCGGGTAAAAATTTATGGCGAAAATATTTTCAATATCGTAATCAATGTTGCTGGCAATCCAGATGAATATTGCCCGCGACCTGTCGGTTTGCGTGGTGAAATTGGCATTGATGTAATCCGAAATATCTTTTGTGTTTTTTGTTGATGCTTCGGGAATTTGCAGTGCAATTTTATCTATCTCGGCGTATTGATTGGTCGTTTTTTGAGCATGCAAATTTGTTGCTAATCCAATTAATATGACGATAAATAAAAATCTCATTGATGAATATTTTGTGTTTTTGGGAGTAATTGATTAAGTCCAAAAATAATAATTGTCGGTTTGTATTGGAACATGAAACGGAATGTTTTTCAAAGAACTCCCTTTGTACAAAATTAAGGATTCCGATATTCGATGAACAGTTAGCGGATAAGTTATGCTTGGGGAATCACTTTCGTAGTTATGATAAAGCCCTGTCAGACATCACCGGCAATAACAGGGTTTATGATTTCGTCCAGCATATTTCTTATAGCAAAGCAATACCTTATTGGAAATTCTTGAAAAATGAGTACACCGGTTGAATACGTAGGATTATATTACAATTCCAAGTTTCAGATTTACATTGAATAAATTCACTCGTTTTGGTATAATGGTATATGTATAAGGAATAATGGGTGGTCTTTTTAAATCTTTTAAAATGATAAAATAGTTAATTGATGGTCCCAAAAGTATATTTTTAATTGGTTGATACATAATATCTATACCTCCACTAAAAAAGAACCCATCGTCTGCTATTCGTTTCCCAATGTAGTCATTATAAGAATAATCATAAAAAGCATATCCATATCTTATCTCTGGATTTAACTGAATTTTTTTATTCAATTTCAGAGTGTAGAAAGATTTTAAATAAAATCCAAGTATTTCTGTATCAAATGTTAACCTTGTTGTGCTTGTTTTAGTGTCACTTTTTGTGTACAGAATACCGATACTAGAAAAGGTATTGTTATAAATAGATTTAAAAACAGATAGATCTGCAGTGAAATTCATTTTTTCTGATGACACATTTTGGATAATGGGTACATTTGCATTAAAAGAAAAAAAATCAAAATCTTTTTGGCAGTATACCTTAATGTTTACAAAAAAAAGAATAATAAATATTTTAATACTTGTTCCCATAATATATTAATACTTAGATATTCAAGAGGTAATTTTCTTATCATATTTAATGTAAGAAAATTACCTCTAAAACTATGGTGTTATACACAAACAATTACAGTATTTATAACTTATTTTAAACTCAAATATTATTGTAAGGGTATACAAATTTCATCTTCTGCTTCACTTATTCCATCAGCTGTAAAATTACCCCCTATTTTTACTTCAAATCCAGAATTTAAAGAAATGGAATTTGTTGCCTTTGTAGGCTAAAAAAATTAAAAGAAGCTACCCTTGCGGACAACTTCTTTAGTTTTATTTAAAAAAAGAATTACAAATACTGGGAAGAGGGAGACGATTGCTTGCCGGTTCTTGGTTGGCAAATCGTTATTCACGGCGGCAAGCTTTTGCTCATATACCAAGGAGCGATTATTCTTGGCGAGTTAGGCATTACCAATCTGAATTGTGTTTTGTTAATATGGTGCTTTCACCTTTTAATATTTCAATTTTCTTGTCAATAATTATCAACCCCTCATTGGTTGCTTTGAATCTATACTCGCCAAACAGCGCATCTCCACCCAATGCCTCTTCTTTTGTTTGAACCTGTAGAAATTTATAGCTAAAGGAATCAAACATATCATATGGTAATTCGTTATGGTCTTGAATATAATTACTAAATATTATATACTTAATTGGCCCTCTTTTTTTGTGATATATTTCACTAAATGATTCAGGTCTATGTAAATAAGTTAAAATTACGGATCGTTTGGTGTCAAAAATTACTTTGAACTCAAAAGAGTCTCCAAGTCCAATCCAAGGCCGTTGCAGCACCTTGATACTATCCTTTGATAGGTCGTTGATTATTAATTTACTTATCGAAACCAGCAAGGAATCTATCTTATTACTATAAGTATCTTGAGCTTTCAAATTGAAAACTACCAACAACAATAGAAATACCAAAGACAAAATTTTTGTTTTCATTTGCGTGTAATTCTAAGATTATAAACTGTTTGGATGATGCTACTGTAATTACGGATAAAAGGATTTACGTTAACATACCAGTGTCCATGTCGATATTCACTGAAAATTTGACTAAACAATTTATCCTTAAATCCAGTCGATTCATAAACAGGATATTGCGATTGTCCATCAACGCTTATAGATAAATTTAAATCTCCATTTGCCATCAACTCTGTGCGTGAAAGATAATCATTAGAAGAAAGAATTTCTCTGTCTGAAAACGTATTATTTTTCTTTGCCATGTGCAGTTGAAATGATTTAGAAGAACGTGCGATATCAACAGAAAGGGGTAATAACATTCCCAAATTAATACCATAATCCACATTTTTAAATAGATTCCTTCCTTGTACAAGATTTGCTGTGATCTGAGATGTAGTTGAACCAGCCATATAACTTAGAGTATTTGTAGGAAGAATTGAATGTAGTACTCCATCCCATTTATTATTAAAAAAATTGTTTGCCCCTTGGAAGGCTGTGGCGCCAACCGCACCCGAGAATCCGCCGACTACAGCTCCTCGCGTAATACTTCCGATTATGTCCATAAAATTACCTCCTTCCAAAGCTGTAAACCCTCCACTGGATAGAGCTCCTGATGCCATCCCTGTCAACATTCCCGCATTAAAACTCGCAGAGAGTCCACTATACCCGGCAGCAGATCCAGCTGCCAGCTCTGATGTGAAAACTGATGCTCCAATTTTACCTGCAATCCCTCCAATAACTGCACCTCCAGTGATATAACCCAACATACTCCATCCTTTTGCGCCATGAGCTTCTCCAATTTTGTATCCAGAATATCCGCCAATAACAGCACCGATAATGACTGGTATCCAGAAAAATTCTCCCGTAGGATCAGTAAGTTTAAATGGATTATTTAAGCAATAGCTATATCGGTTAAAATTTTGGGTAAAGTCGGGCATCTGGATGTTCTCATCCGGGCTAAGGAAACGCCCCACCACCGGGTCGTACAGGCTAAAGTCGGTTAAATATTCGTGGCTGGTAAAGCCGCAATTAAGCCTGATTCTGGTCTTCTTGCAACTGCAGAAGAAGGCTCATGTTCAGTTTTTTCAAAGAACGCTCTGCTAAATTTATAAACTTTTTTAAAGAGAAGCCGCCCGGTGGTTAATGGACAGCCCCTCTTTGTAGAGGCTAACAGGATTGCAAATCCCTTGCTAAAAAGCGCTGATTACAAATCAGCGCTAGCGGCTGCGGGCTTTTTTACATCCCGATGAGCTGGGATGTGTTTTTTGTCGGTATGCTTCTGTAAAAGATGGAAGATTAGAAGCAGCAGGTTGATTTCTTTTATCCTCATCATTAGGGGGAGGTATTGTTGAAAATCCCCATTTTTAGGGATTGTACAATACCGAACAGTGTTCTTTTTTTGTGTAAACAAATAAATGATTATGCAGATACGGAAAGAGGACATACGAAAAAATATTTTAAGAGCAGCCAGAACGGAATTTCAGACAAAGGGTTTTAAAGATGCCTCAATGCGTACGATTGCGTCCTGTTCAAGCGTAGGGCTTAGTAATATTTATAATTACTTCAGAAACAAGGACGAAATCTTTTGCGAAGTTTTATCTGAATTAATTGTAGCCATTGATTATTTAACCCAAGAGCATAACACTGCTGAGAGCATTGATTTATATGTTCTGAATAGCGATGAGTATGTTCAGGGGCAGATTCGAATATTTTTTGATATAGTCAGTAAATATAAAGAAGAATTTGAGCTACTGTTATTCAAATCTACCGGTTCGTCGTTGGAGTGCTTTCTCGGAAAGTATATCGATCATCACACGAAAACAGGGATTGAATACATCCGAAGAGCGCACGAAAAATATTCGTTTGTAAATACCAATATTTCCCCCTTCTTTATTCGGACCATGAGTTCGTGGTGGATGAGTATAATAGGAGAGCTGGTTTGGCACAATTTGAGTGACGATGAATTAGAGCAGTTCATTGCTGAATACGTGGCATTTGGTACTGCCGGATGGAAAAAAATAATGAATATAAAGGGCTGAGGCCCTTTTTTTATTGAACAAAACTGAATGGTGTTCTTTTTTCTCGTGTCGTTTGCTCCGTGGCATAGATCAGCATGATTCATTTTGAGGTATTAGTGAATAGATAAAATGATATAATTATGAGTTATACAAAACGAAAATCGGGCATTCCCCGGTTAATTGAGATTGCCGGAACTAAAAAATGGTGGCTTATTGGTTCGATGGTACTGGCGGTGTGTAGTGCCATCGCTCAGTTTGTGCCATTTATTTCAGTGTATAAAATTCTTACAGAACTGGCGCAACATGCTTCTCGCCCCGAATTGATCAATAAGGATTTCGTGTGGTATTGGGCCTGTCTGGCTTTAGGCGGAATTGTTCTTTTTGGATTATTGTTGTATGCATCAACAATGTTGTCTCATATTGCCGCGTTCAACATATTGTATGAGTTGCGAATGATGCTTTCGCGCAAGTTAGTTCGTTTGCCTCTTGGCTTTTTCTCGAAACGATCATCCGGACAAATAAAAAAGATTATGTCGGAAGATGTTGAACGGGTTGAATTATTTGTAGCCCATCACATTCCGGATATGACTGCTGCCATTATCTTTCCTCTATTGTTGCTGGGCTATATGTTTTATACTGACTGGCGATTGGCAATCGTCATCTTGTTTGTCTTCATCCTTTCCATCGTATTTCAGGCATCCATGGTTTCCAGTTCTTCAAAAAAGCGATTGTATAAAAAGTATCAGGCTGTTCAGGGGCGTATGAATAGTAGTATTGTGGAATATGTACGAGGTATTCAGGTGGTGAAAATATTCAACCGTTCTACCAATGCTTTTGTTAAGCTTAATGAAGATATTCACTCTTACCGTGATCTTTCTGTGCAGGTAACCAGACAGTATGCTCCTGTTTACTTGGGCTACTACACCGCTTTGTCATCTGTATTGTTCCTCCTGATTCCTGCAGTAACTTATTTTCTTATCCACAATGAATCGTATTCTGAGTATGTTCCGAAGGCTTTGCTTTTTCTTGTGTTGGGCGGCGGAATATTTTTCCCGATGATGAAATTGATGTGGATGAGTAACCTGATGATGCAAAATACCACTGGGGTAGCACTGGTGGATGAGATACTGGACAAAGAAGAAATTGCCGAATCCGATAAACCGGAACTTCCAAGAGATGCTTCGATAGAATTTCGGATGGTTGGTTTTGCTTACGATACCATGCCGATACTGAAACAGGTTTCGTTTGAAGCGCGACCCGGAACCGTTACTGCTTTGGTTGGTCCGTCGGGGGCTGGTAAATCAACTGTTGCGATGCTGACTGCTCGTTTCTGGGACATTCAGCGAGGAGATATTTTAATTGGGGGTGTGCCTGTTAAAAATATTCCGACAGAAAAATTGATGGAGCATGTGTCTTTTGTTTTTCAGGATAACATGCTCTTTTTCGATACGATCGAAGAGAATATCCGCATGGGTAATAAAAGGGCAAGTATTGAAGATGTGCATGCTGCTGCTCGGGTTGCCCAATGTCATGAGTTTATTGAGCAACTGGAACATGGATACCAAACACTGGTGGGTGAAGGAGGAACCTATCTTTCGGGAGGAGAGCAGCAACGCATCGCTCTGGCTCGTGCAATCCTGAAAAATGCCCCCATTGTTTTGCTCGACGAGGCTACGGCTTATGCCGATCCTGAGAATGAGGGCAGAATTCTTGAATCGTTCTCTCATCTGATCAAAGGAAAAACTGTGTTGGTGATCGCTCACCGCCTCAGCACCATTACCTCTGCCGACCAGATACTGGTGGTGGCTCATGGCGAAATTACAGAGCGTGGAAAGCACGATGAATTGCTTGCTCGAAACGGAATCTACAAACACATGTGGGATGCCTACAGCCAATCGCGCGAGTGGGTTATATCGGCAAATAAGTAAATAGCTATGGAAAAGAAAGGAACTGAATTTAAAGGACTAATAGGAGGTAGAAACTATCTGATTTTTGCAAAAACATTTGGATTTACCCGCTCATTTTATAAAAAAGCATTAGGTGAAATATATCTAAAAAAGGGAATGAGGGCTGTTGATTTGGGCTGTGGTCCCGGAGCCTTGAGTTTTGCACTGGCAAGAAATGCAGACTCTGGTGCAGAAATTACAGGGATTGACATTTCGGAAGATCAGTTGGCTTTTGCTCGTTCTCATGTTGCTGAATTCAACTGTAAATTGAATTTTTTTAACTGCTCAATGGATGAACTTCCATTTGCGGATAACTCTCTCGATTATGTGATTTCGTCGATGGCTTTGCACGAAACTCCGCCTATCGTTCGACGGGCAGCTATTCGGGAAACTGCTCGTGTATTAAAGCCTGGTGGTTGCTTTATTTATGTGGATTGGAGCAAGCCACGTTTCGGCTTTTGGGGAATTATATGGCTGCCTATGATTGCTTTTCGTGAAAAAAATAAGGATAACTGGAACAATGTTTATCCGTTGCTTTGCAAAAGGAATAATTTAATGCAAACAGACGATGCATACATTACGTCTATTGTCCGTCGTCAGGTTTTTATAAAAGGAGGGAAATATTATGAATTTTAATGCTATACTAAATTCGGCAACACTTGGGCGGCCTAAACGTTTGCGCCCCATGATAATCTGGACCATGATTGAGTATTTCTTTCGAGGTGCTCCGTATGGTTTTACTATTATGGTAATTTGGTTCCTCTTTGAGCCGTTACAAAATCCGGAAACATCTCTGAATATCAATGCTGTTGCTTTTGTATGTGCTGGATTGCTGGTTTCGTTGTTGCTTATGTTGTTGGCCAATTACAAATCGTTTTTTTTCGCGTATGAAGATGGTTATCAAATTTGTGCCGACGGACGAATAGACATTACCGCTCATTTGCGGAAGCTTCCGATGGGCTTTTACAATAGTCGCGATCCGGGAGATATTGGTGCTTATATTGTTACGGATTATGCCAATATTGAAATCTTAACTACACACCTGATTCCCCAATTTTTTGGAGCTATTACAATGCCTCTTGTTGCGTTAATCTCTTTGTCTTTTTTTAATTGGGAAATGGCATTGGCATCGGCGCTGGTAATACCGCTGGCATGGCCGTTGGCCGGAGTATCTGCGTGGGTTATCCGGCGAACTGGTAAAAAGCATCAGAAAACAAAAGTGGAGGCAGCTTCTCGTATGATTGAATATATCCAGTGCATTAAGCTGATTAAGGCCTTCAATCTGGGAGGACCCCGTTTCGAGCGATTGGATAGAGTGTTCCGCCAGTTGAAGAAAGACAGTATCCGCCTCGAAGCTGGTTCGGGACCAACCATGATCATGGCTTCGTTTGTGCTGAATTCAGGAATGGTGCTAATAACTTTACTAGGCTTAACTTTTTTGTTTGCCGGAAGCCTGTCGTTACCATTCTATATCATGTTTTTGGTAATAGGTACCCGTATTTACGAGCCATTGGTTCATGCTCTCATGTTTTTAGGTGAGCTGAATTACATGCAGTTGGGAGTGGATCGGATTGAAAATCTACGTAAATCGCCATTGCTTCCTGAAGGGATTGAAAGAATTCCGGTGAATTTCGATATCGAATTCGTCGGGGTGAATTTCAGTTATAATAATGTGAGTGTGCTGAACAATTTTACTGCAACTATTCCGACGCATTCGCTTACCGCTTTAGTTGGACCGTCGGGGTCAGGGAAAACAACCGTTACACGACTCATTGCTCGTTTTTGGGATGTGGATTCGGGCGAAATCAGGATTGGAGGAAAGAACATTAAATTGTATAACACCGATCATTTGCTGGCTAATATTTCTATCGTATTTCAGGATGTTTATTTGTTTAACGACACGATCTACAACAATATTCGCATCGGGAAGGAGGATGCTTCGACTGACGAAATTATAGCTGCAGCTCGTACTGCCCGTTGCCACGAGTTTATTGATGCGTTGCCTGATAAATACCAAACCATGGTAGGCGAGGGCGGAAGTACTCTTTCTGGAGGAGAGAAACAGCGTATTTCTATTGCCCGGGCTATTTTAAAGAATGCTCCTGTTGTATTGCTCGACGAGGCTACAGCCTCGCTTGACCCTGAAAATGAACTGTATATCCAGCAAGCTATTAACGATTTAGTAAAAAATAAAACCGTGGTGGTGATTGCTCACCGCCTCAATTCCATTCGTATGGCTGATAAGATTTTGGTAATAGAAAAAGGACAGGTTGCAGAAGAAGGTACGCATGATGAACTGTTAGCGAACCATGGACTTTACCGATCGCTATGGAACGAGCAACAGCGCGTAAAAGGTTGGAAGTTTTAAGAAAAATACAGATATATGAACGGTAAAATAGAAACAAAATTAACTGGAGTGCCCGAAACTTTATTAATCTCGGCGCGCGCCCGTTATCTGGAGACCAAGTATCCAAATGGGATTATTCACGATCCGAAGATTGTTGAAATACTTGATGCGATAGACTATGATTATTCTGGGAGAAAAGAAGTCTCATCAGGGAGTCAGATCGGTACAGCTATCCGTACTGAAATTCTGGATGAGCAAACCCAAGTGTTTATTTCCTCAAATCCGGAAGGAGTAGTGGTGAATCTGGGCTGTGGTCTGGACACTCGCTTTTATCGTTTGGATAATGAATGTATTAATTGGTACGATTTAGATTTGCCGGAAACCATTGATTTGCGAAGAAACTTTTTTCAGGAAACAGACCGTTATCATTTGATCGCCCAATCAGTATTTGATTTTAGCTGGATCGATCGGTTGCCCACCGGAAAACCAATGCTCTTTATTGCCGAAGGCTTATTGATGTATTTTGCCGGGAATGAAGTGATAAAATTATTACGTGTTTTGGCCGGAAGATTTAGAAACGCTGATTTTTTAATCGAAGCTATGTCTCCCTTTCTTGCCCGAAATTCCCAAAAGCACCCCGATGTAAAAAAGTACAATGCATCTTTTAAGTGGGGGATCAAAACCGGACGGGAAGTAAATAACTGGAATGCTGGTTTAACTTTTGTCAACGAATGGTATTACTTTGATCGTCACAGGGAGAGAGCATCCGTTTTTCTTCGGATGATGTGTCTGCTACCGGCTTTCAGGAAAATGATGAAGATAGTTCATTTGAAGAGTATCTAATTTTTTGATGTTCTCTTTGATCCGTTCATCGGAGGTATTGGTTATCTGGTTAGCCAATACGTGATGTACATACAGACTGTTGAATTTTCGGTCAGAACGACCTAATGCACCTACCCAATCTTCGGCCGGGTACATTACTGCTACACTACCAAAACCACTACTGTCAAACATTAATCGCCCCCAGGTAGTGCCAAAACAACCAGTTCCGAACCAATGTAGGTTGTAGGCAGGAGTTGTTTCGTTGATACCAACATAACCACTACTGTTAACTTTTATCTGCGCTATTGCGCTGAATGATAGTGCTACGAAGCACAAAACGAGAATTGAAAAAAACTTTTTCATACTTTTGAATGATTTTAATTTGGGGGGACAGAGTCCCCCACTTGTTAATAATTGATTTATTTGTCTCGTGCTGTCTGATCCACAGTGCGGGACTTTTTTTACCTAACCGGTTTCTAAAAATTGACACTCTGCTTTTCGCAGTGAGTAGAGTAGGGGCTTCCATACTGGCTCGCCGCCTTTTCCATCCATTGTGGAAGCCTTGACCATGAAGCGTGGAAGCCCGGTACATGAATCTATGGTTTACGATACTACCGTTAGGAGCAGGGATACTGCCCCTTTGCGTAGTTCTTTCCCTTTGTATAAAATAGCGCGTACTTCAAGACGGTATTCGCCGGCATTGAGGTTGGGAACCAGGAAATCGAGCTGGGCTGGTTTGTTCCGCGATACTGTGTTTACCCGTGTTTCGGTACCATCGGCAGCAATCAGGAAAATACCCTGTTGCGGATCCGACTCTTCAAACTTGAGGCGACTTCCCCGTATTTGGGCAATGTTGCCGGGAGTAAGCGACTCGTTCCGGCTGTCGCTGCCTAAGTCGTAGAGGTATTCGGGATCGGGACGGGGTGAACTTCCTTTAATGCGTTCGGTAACTACGCTACTGCCAATACTGCGCAAACGTGTACCCGTGCTGATATTGATCTGCACACGGTGAGTGTTCGGATTGAATGGTTCGTCAGCCGAACCAAAAATACCTTTTACCGAGGGCGATAAATTAAATAGAGGTGTATTTATGGCATAACCATCTTTGAGTAGTTGCTCGATGGCGCTGGCATATTCTTCCATTACGGAAAGAGCTTCGGCTTTGGTTACGGTTGAACCACGGCCGATCATCAGGTCAATAATATCGTTCTGCGATTTACTTTGCAGTTCCTGCACCACGGCCATATAATCATTGGGGTCGCTGGTGAGGTGGTTTTCGAACAATGCGTATTTTAATGGCATGTTTCAATGGTTTGAGGGTTTCCAATAAAATTAGGTTATTCTGCGTCGGGGCAGAGTGTCACGTATTAATTCTATTAAAAGCAATTATGTAACCCCGTTTATTATATGTTTTGTAGCATTTGTTAAATGGAGGAAAGTCAATGCAAAACGGTTTTTCGTAGCTGCCCTGAATTTGTTTCAGTAGATCATCAATGTATAGAGATACTGAAATCAGCCATGGGTAATTTGGAGTTGCCGGATGGTTGATTAAAAACCAATGTTGTGTTAACTGTCAAATGAAGGTTTGTCATTTCGACATAAAGAGGAATTCCATGATTAGAGCTATTGATTACAGATACTTCACTGTGCCCCGCATGATAAAACAAGAGGCTGTCTAAAAAGTCTTCTGCTTTGTCATCCTGAGTAAAGCGAAGGATCTCTTCTAATAATGAGATGTTTCTCCGTCGCTTGTCGTATCAACATGACAGATAGAATGATTAATTTACTTTTTAGACAACCTCGGACAATCTATTAATTTACAGATCGCTTCTCCGCCAACTGGCGGACTGCGATGTCGCTCCGCAGTACCGCATTCTCTTAACTAAACGACACAGAATTGCATCGACGTTGAATCAGAGATCAAGAATAATCCAAAGCACCGGGATAAGGATGCCTGCAACCAGGAACCATTTGCCACGTCCCCTCAATCCGTTTTTATTGGGGACCATAAATAGTCCTGATATAGCCAGGAAAATCAGGGAAAAGGCAAAGAAATCGGCAACGGGAGTCCAATTGTCCGCTTTATTGTAATGCAAGCGGTTGATGTAATAAATGACGGCACGCTGCTGGTAATGCTGATAATCGACTTCTCCGGAGCTGATATTATATAAGCCGGTACCACTGTCGAGCATGAGTCGCAGATATCCATCCGGTCCGTTTAGTACACGTTTCAACTGGGGTAAATTATTCCTTGAATTCCAATGTTCAGCAAGGGCATTCTTTTCGAGTTGAGGTTCGAAAACGAGATGTGCATTGGTCGTTTTAAAGGCGGGATCGTTGCCATTCATGTGGTTGAGTAAAAAGCCGGAGACTCCGTAAATAAGTGTAATGCCAACCAGCAAATAGCCCAAATCGCGATGAATAATTCGCACCCATTTACGAATTTTAGTTGACCAATTCATAGCTTATTCCGTTGATAAAATAGATGGAGTAATAGTTCTTGCCATGATCAGTCATCCACTGGCGCATTTCGCTGATGTTGCTCAGCTCGGCCTGACAAGTTTCAGCAGATCCATCTTCTTTTACTGCTTTTGCTTTCACTTCTTCTTCCATTTGATTGATGTATTCTTCGCTCAGCCGGCGCTCTTTTAAAGTTCCTTTCACCCGGATGGTATTGCCAACCAATTCGCGGTTAAACCCTTTGATCTCACCACCTGCTTCAATCCGTATGCTGAACGATTCGTTGTCGCCCACCAAAAAGCAGCGTTTACCCGAGTGTTTACAGGTGTGTGTAACATGGCCTTCTACGATAATCTCTTTGTCGATCTGCGTTTCGGCAATGGTTAAAATATCATCAACTTTAATACTTTTTTCTGAAACCTGTGTTACAACCGTTTCTTGTTGTGCCGGTTTATTTCCGTTGCATGCAGCAATCGTAATCAGCAACGCGCTTACTATCCATACAAATTGTTTCTTCATTTTAGTGTAATTTTACTATTTAACTTCTATTGCAAATAAATAATACTTCTGTTTTTTCGGTGTTGAGGAGACAGCAACAAGATGGGAATCAGTCCGCAAATACCGAAGAATATCGTGAAACATATTTCGGAAACTGTTATGCGTTGTTTGCGTATTCGCCTGACGGCAAGCAGTCCGGTAAAAAGCACAACGTGTAGTATAAATGCTTTGCCCGACCACCCGATAAGCCTCGGATACACAAATGTTGAATTGCCCGATGTTAGTTCAAGTACTACGGGAAAAATCCAGGGATGTAATTTCTCCCAGCGTGTTTGTTCTCGTGTTTCACGGTGCTGTGCAACCAGCGACAGGTTTTGGTTATCGAGCACATAATGGTCGCGGTGTTTGTCTCGGCTTACCGATACGTTCCAGTAGAACATGTTTGCCATGATAATTAGCTGTTCCGATGCAGGATCAAATGACTCGATAGGCAAATGCACTGGTTTGTAAGTGATGTCGGACAGGTAAAAGACCTGATTATTATTGTCTGTTACAAAGCCGTACATTCTCCGGTTGGGAGTTTCAATGGTCTTCATGGTTCGTATGCGAAGCGAATCGCCTGCGTGAGTGTTCGAAGCAAAAGGTTTTCCATTAACCATCTTCATATGAAACAGCTGCCCTTGGGCATCGAGAATAAACCAACCTTCGTCGTATGGTTTACGGGCATTTGGATTTCCTGCCACCCATTGAGCCGGGGGATGAAACCCGCGTTTGTTGAGGGCAGCCTGAAAAAGTTCGCTCTTTTCCCTGTTTTCGGTATTGGTTTCGGCATCGATAAACCGAATTCGTTTGCTGATGGTAAATAAATCCTCGGGAGACTCCAGACTGACACGTCCTGATATTGACTCGAACATCGGGTTCAGATTGATGGTTTTTGTGTTGAAATCGCGGGCATTGAACCGGAAAGTAAATTGTTGTGCCTGAATGATTGGCCCCGATACCGGACGACCGTTAATCGAGTCAGGAAGTCGTCCGTCTTTCAATAATTGTCGATAATTCAGCATCGGTAACAAACTGTCGTATTGTTCCATGGTATATTCTTGTCCGGCAAGATCCATATATTTCACTCCGTCCACATCTGCTTTCACTTGGATAAAAGCTTTCTGAATACATGAGTAGTAGGTGAACGGATAAAAGGAAGCCTCGTTGGTTCCTAACTTAACGGTCCAGGGTAACAGCCAAAACAAAAGGCCGGTACTAATGAATAGGAGCAGGAATTGTATCGTTTTTTTCATCAGTGTAGTTTTTATTAAATGATTAATCCTGAACGCCTTCTTTAAAACGGAATACAGAATAAAAAGGAAATAGCAGACTTGTAATGCAGAGGAGCACCAAAGCGGGGGTAAAGTACCAGTAATCGAACGAGCCTTCTCCTTTGAGGAAGACAGAAAGCAAGGCTGATGATAACAGTATGCTGACAGCACGAGTTCGCCAGGATGGTTCCAGACAAACCCAGGCGATAAGCAGGTACGAACAGATACCGGCCAAAAACCAGGGGATAACGGCATATAACCATGGAAACAGGATGGCGGCCGGAAGCGAAGCCGACAGCAGTCCGAAAGTAAGAGAGAGGCTTGCTGCAAAAATTATCAGGAGCGAAATTGCTCCGAATAGCAGCATTTTTAGTACCGTCAGTCGTTCTGGATGAGGTAGATGTAGTGTGAGCTTAAAGCTTTTTTTATTCATTTCGGGTATAAACTGGAACAATGCGAGCATCACTCCAGCCAGTAAAGGCTGATAACGGAGATCTGTCAGCAGGTTGATGTCTTTTTGGGCAATTATGCTCCAAAAATGTGCTTTGCCGGCAAACCGGAATTTATTTTCCAGACTCAATCGGAAGTAAGGGCCAACAAGCATGAAAAGCCCTGTTAATCCGATAAGCAGCCATTTCAGTTTAATCCATTCTTTGTATATAAATGCTTGTGTCATGACGATTTATGTTGTTTTATTTTAGTAACTAAAGGATCGTATTTTGTTAATATTTCCCGGTCATGCCAATAAAGGCATCTTCCAAACTTAGTTTCTCCTGTCTCAGATTTGTTGCTTGCAACCCTTGGAGTTGCAGTAATGCCTGTATTGTTTCCATGTTTAGGAAAGAATACAAATGGGCATGTCCGTTTATTACTTCCGGATGAAAAATATCGTCGTTTGCTTTGATTTTTATGTTCTGCGGACAATCGAACCGAAAACGATGGAAGTTTGCCAGGATTTCGTGCGTAGGACGGTGAAGAAGGATTCGTCCAAAATCGAGAATCATGGTATCATCAATCAGTTGTTCCATGTCCTGAATGATATGGGAAGTGAGGAAAACTGTTTTGCCGCTTGTTGTTACATATTCGCGCAGGTAATCGACAAACAAGCGTCGATAGCCCGGGTCTAATCCCATTGAAAAGTCATCGAGAATAAGCAAATCAGGATCTTGTGCCAGGATGAGTCCCAAGGCCACCTGCGAACGTTGTCCGCACGACATGGTTGATAGTTTTTGCTTTCTGGTCACTTTCATCCGGTTCATCAATTCCCAGTATGGCTCGCTTCTCCATTTTGTATAAAATTTGGAGTAAAACTTTTCTATTTCAACAAGGTTAAAATAGCTGTGTTGCACATGTCCTTCCAGCAACAAGCCAATTCGGGCTTTTGTAGCAGGGCTTAGCGTGCGCATATCCTCACCAAACAGGTGGCACGAACCGGAAGCTGGTTTCAGGTAGCCGTTTAGAATGTTGATAATCGTAGTTTTACCCGTTCCGTTTTTCCCCAGTAAACCCAATATTTTTCCTTCTTCAACACTGAAATTCAGGTTCTCATAAATCAGCCTGTTCCCGTAGAAGTGGGTAATATTTTCGCATTGTATCACTGTTCTCATTTGTTCTGTTTTTGTCGTTTTGTTTTTAGAAACGGATGCCTGAAGCAATTTGAATGCTGAACCGGTAGTCGTTCCTGAATTCTTTATTGATCGATTTTTGATACAGTAAAGCCGTATTGATAAACCATCGGAATCGCAGATCAATTTGTCGGTTGAAGTCCGCGGTTAGTCCGGCCGAATAGCGGCTGGCAATGTAATATTGAAATTCGGCATTCAGTGGTTTTGCCAGATAGTCAGAGGTGGTGTAGCCGCTACCGGAAAGAAGATCGCCGTTCCCGAAAGAAAAGCCTGCCTTCGGTTTTAATTCCAGACTCGATTGGCTGAAATAGAAGAAGCGGGCAAAGGAGGTATTCACGCTGAATGTATTTAAATCTTGCGTGGCATTGATTGGGTAACGGAAATAGTTGCGGTGATTGATCTGCATGTTTCCGTCAAGAGTGAATCGCCAGTTCTCTTTAAAGAGTCCCTCCACCTTGCGGTAAGTCAGCGCAATACCGGAATTGAAGGTTTTTTGCAGGTACGACTTTTCGCTTCCAATAGTAATAATTTGTGTCGAACCGTCAATGATTTTGGTTTGCTGAATGATATTGATTCCGTCGCGCATCAGGTAGCCGGAATGCAGATCAATAGCCAGACGGCGATTAAATCGAAATAGTCCGGAGTAGTTGACAGTCAGATCTTCGGTATTGCCAAAACGTTCGTTTCCTTTGTACTGTTTCGAATGTCGGGAAACAAAACCAACCGAGTTGAAAAATGTATTTTTACGGCCTTTGTATTCGAACTGAATATTTCCCAAAAGACTTTTGTCATCCATCGTTCGCTCGCGTGGACCTCCTGTTGACGCATACAAATATTCACGCATGAACCAAAGTCCCCGAACTTCAAAAAGACGGCGTATTACATTGGTTTCAATCTGCGAAAAAACAATGTCTTCGGCAACATGTTTAATTCCAGCATTTAGTCCGAGATTAAATTTCTTGTGGCGGTAGGCAAGCGAAGGCATCAGGTAAAATACGTTGTAGTTGCTAATAAAACGCAGATCGCGAACCTTCGCACTTTTCGATATTGTATAGTCGGTGTACAAACCGGCAAAAAAATGCTTGTGCAGAGGATGAGACAGGCTAAATCCGGCATTAAAAATTTCGCGGGAGATATTGGCAGGAATTGAATCGCTTAGCATAAACGGAGAACTGTCGGCTTCGTTCAGTCCATTCCATTGTGCTTTTTTGTCGAGACTCCTGATGTAATGGAAATTAGCCAAAACAAAGGTATTGTCAATTTTCTGGAACGTACTGGTTCCCATGGTCAACCGATTTTTTGTATTCGCAATTTGGGGCAACCGTAGTTTTCCCTGTTCGGTTGCATAGGCAACAGCAAGATCAGAGAACCCCTGAAAATTGGGAATGTCACTGGCATGTAGGCCAATACCTGCACCATTGTCTGATTTTATCCACGGATTCAACCACTCCAGTCTTTCCAAACTGTAGTAAAATTTTTCTCTGTCGGCCAGATGGGTGTTAATAACTGTGTTTTGTGCGAATGAGGTGGTGCCACCAACCCAAAGGCTGAGGCACCAAATCAAACGCTTGAAAAAACGGTTGCTCATTCTTCCGGAACTAATTTTAATACATTGCCCACGGAGCACACACTGCTGCTTCGAAGTCGTTGCTTGAGTTATTGGTATCGGTATAAATATTGTGCCCCGCGGTAGCCGTTTTTGCGGTGTCGAGTTTACGCCGAACACCGGTCCCCTGGTAACTGGCATTGTTCATGGCGTTTCCGGCATCGATAAACGATGGCAGACGCTTCATGTTATTGCGACCTTGCTGAAATAATTCAACCCCATCAATTACCCATTTAGAAGGAATTACGTATTGCGCTGATTTTGTTGTCCCCGGTTCATATTCCAGGTATTTCGAGTCTTTGTTGGCTATGTAATAGTCGAAATTTGGAAAGCGGAAAATAATGAATGCGGGGTTCATCTGCGAATACACCCACCGAATGCCGGCGGGTTGATCGATGATTTCAGTCATTACAGGAATTCCGGCAGTGAGATTTCCGCCCGTAAAACGTTCAGCATAAAACTGAAAATCGGCATGAGATAAATCGACAGCGCGAGTGGTGCCGGTATGATTAATGGCAAAGGGCGCAAAAACAGCTGCTTTTCCCGGAGCCAGTTTGTAATCTTTTCCGGAGCCGGGAATCATCCATTTGTGGAAGGCCAAAGCCAGTTTCTCATTGGCAACGGTTGACCAGGAGCTGGAAGCATGAGCATTCATCGGGTTAATGGTTGCAATGCACAGCGAATCGAGGTAGTAGTCGGTTGTACCATTGTTATACAGCTCAATAAACATGTCGGAGGTGTAATTTGCCCCGGCAGTAGTAGTTGTTCCGCTTACGTAAACCTGGCGGATAATGATGCGGCTTGAAACAGAAACGCTCAAGTCAACAGGCAGAAGCATATCTTTTCTGATTGTTCCTGTTTCAGAGGTAATGGCATCGCGGGTAACCAGAAAATTCTCGGCCACACCGTTTACATTTACTTCTTCATCTCCAATAATGATTCCTGACCCGGAGATTGATACGGAATAGCTTCCGGCTGATACGTAGAAAGTAGCCAGAGCAGTGGATTGACCATCCATTACGAAAGTTCCTTTTTGTGTTGTCCCTTGCGTCCTGTCGGTCAATATTAAACTTAGCTGAGTCATATCCAGTCCGGGAGTTGCTTCTGGGATTGTAGCCTGGATTGTAATGACAATCGGATCTTCTTTCTCTTTTTCACACGACGAGAAGATGAGAGCAATACCTGCAATGGCTGCAAGTGCAAATACTGAACGAAATACATTTTTCATATTGATGTTTGTTAAAGTTATTTGTTAATGTGTTGAAATCCTGAATTTTATTTCGGCACCAAAGGAGGGTGATGGATTTTGTGCTTGTCCTGCTGATGCCTGATATAGTTCTCCGTTGTATTTTATGCGCCGGATACCAGGCATATTTAAAAAGTTATTGGCAAAAAAAGCGATGGTTCCAAATTGTCCAATATCTTTCGACAGACGAAGATCCATGCGCACCCAGGGGGTATAACTGGTTTTCATAAAAGCCAGAGGCGAACTTGATGTTTTTAGTGCTGTAAGCCGGTATTCCGGATCGCGCGACATCGCATCTGTAAACGGAATTACATTTCCTTGTTTATCCATTAGATATAGCGGATCCATGTATTTATTTTTTCCTTCCACCGAGTGTATCCCTGAACCATATACTTTTTCAGAAGTAAAATCTTCGCCCCGATAATAATACACCCGTTTTGTTCCGTTAAAGTTATCTTTGGTTTGAGACCCTTCGTACCAAACTACTTGAGTCGTGAGAGTTGTAACAAAACCAATCTTTGGGAGGTGTGTTATCAAACGAAAAGTAGTATTGAAGCGGTCGCGAATCCATCCATTGCCCGGAGTGGTTGCTCCGGGATAAAATCCAAGGTATTTGGCCCGGGCTGATGAGGTGGTTGCTTGTGCTGCTATATCGGGAATAATATTGTTGTTGTAGAATTGTTCCCGAAAATAAGCTCCGTTGATGTTTATTGTGGTCCGAATTGACTTGATTTGAGTTAAGTTCAAACTGTATTCAATTCCCCATTTTAAGAGATTGCCACCATTGTTGCCGTGTAGCGAGAATGAACGCCAAACTGTATCTGCCAGCATCGGAACAACCTGGCTTGTCTCTCCCGGACGGGTAACGTAAAGCAGTTTTTCATCCGAATTGAATTGAAACCGTGATCCGGTAGGATAGCTGATAAGTGTATTCAACGAGCTGTAGCCATACATTTGATAGTTATAGGCTTCGTACGATTCGATCAAGCCAAACAGGTCTTTCGATTGCTCGTGGAAAAAAATTATTTCGCCGTTTAATTTCTCTAATTTGAATTCCAGAGCCAGCTCTGCTTTTCGTGTTTGGGGCATTTTCAGTTCAGGATTAATATTGTCGGTTCGTTTCACCACCTCGAACAAGTTGAACCCATAGGCCAGATCGAAGTTGTCAGCAGTTGGTTCCTGATGACTGAATACCAGTCGGTCGTAGTAAACTGGTTCGGGAAATAGCATCGACATAGTTGGCACGACAGATGTTAAACCCCATCCGGCCCGGATGCCAAGGTCTTTAACTATTTTCTGATGACTAAATATCGTATAGCGAGCGTTGAATCGAGGTTCTATATTTACAGTGCTGTTCAGCGTGTAATTTGTGTTGGGCAGCACCGTATTCAGTCTTACTCCTGCTTGAAGTTCGAGATGGGTCTTCCCTGTGGGAATCGTTAATTTATCTTCGCCATAAACAGCCAGTGTATTCAGAAAGGGTATATCACGGAATGTGCGTTCGCGTAGTAGCGAGACTGAACTGTATGAGGGGGGATTGTCCAAGTCGAAGCTTTTTCCGCGACCTCTGTTTCCTTTCGAATTCAATTCAATACCAGCCATTACAGCGTTTTTTATTTTGCCGTGTTCTGCAAATAAACGACCGGTTATTCGGGCCTGAAAATCGATTGGCATTCCGTGTACTTTTAGCCAATACTGGTAAAAACGTTTGGTGAAGAGTCCTTGATATATGCCACTTTCTGTTCCCATATTGTAGGGAGAGAAAGTACCGGCCTGTGTTCCTGCAATGTATTTCTTTTCGTGGTATAGCTGATCCTGAATTCCACCGGATACATTGAAATCAAGCTGTGATAACCATGGTTTATTCGGTCGCCAGCTTCCGTTTATGGTAGCACGTGCGCGCATCTCGCTGTTACGAAGCAGGTATTCCTGCAATATGTCGGGGTCGTTGTTGTCTTTCGATTGAGCAAATCCAACTACGAACTTTGAGTTAAGCGATAGCTTGCTGTTGGGGTTCAGAGAATGACCCAGATTGAGGTTGAATCGGTTGTAGGCACTTCTCGGAGTAGTTAAGTCGGCATTGCTATGGGTGTAGTCCATGTCAATATTTACTACTCCTGTGTGGTTTTTCAGGTTTAATCCTTTTCCAATAGCAATGAGTTTGAGATAGGGATCAGTTTTTAACCGGATTTGCAGAGGACTTTCGCCTGATTTGGTTTTCACAATCACCCCGCCGGAGGTCATGTTCCCGTATTCAACCGATGGAATGCCCCGGATAACTTCGATGCTTTCAATATTATCAGTTGAAAATTGGCGGGTGTCTATTCCCTGTCCTGCCGTGGTCAACGTTCCGGTTGAGCGCAGAACCTGCATGTTGTGGCTGTTATCCATCACTGTTCCGTCAATAATCAGCGATACTCCCAGTCCTGCATCGTTTGTGCTTAGCGAACGGATAGAAAGTTGCTTTACTGAATTTAGTTGCTGATTATTTTGTGCAAGAGCTCCGGGTAAAAGTTGAAGAATGTCTTTAATGTTCGTAGGCTGAATGTGTTCGATTGCTTGTTGGTTTAATTCAGATGAGGCTGTGAGTTGGCTTCCTTTCGTTGCTACAACATCAATATTTTCAAGCGCAAGGCTCTGTATTTGTAATCGAAATACCAGTTTGCTAAGTTGCTCGTTTACTTCAATGTTTTGTTTTAATGGCTGATAGCCGAGACTTTTGATGTAAAATAAGTACTTGCCCTCTGGTATATTACTGAATTCAAATACCCCATCTTTGTCAGTTACCACATAAAGATTTAATTCGGTAATTAACACCGGAACATTGGGTAGTGGTTCTTCTGAATTGTAATCGACTACGATACCACGAACAGTCATCCTTGTTACTGGTTCTGTCGCGAACGTTTTTAAATTCAGTGTTGTGATTAATAGAAAGGTAATCAGTATTTTAAGTGTAGCAAAGAATTTCATCTTAAAGCAGTTTGTGCAAAATAGAAAACAGGCTTTTGCCTGTGGTGACAAAACTACTTCATTGAATTTGGCCTGCATATCCCGATTTTTTGGGATATTTTAGTCAGTGTATCCCAAAATGTAGGGATATGGCAGTAGGCTTCCTTAATTTGCGAGAGATTTTTCAAAGAAAAAGGAAGCACTATTAATGATGCTTCCTTCTATTTTTATTACAAAGCACTAAGCAATAACGCTCATGCTCTGAGTTTTATTTTTCAATTGATTTTCTCTGCGGCTTCCTGTGCAGCTTTTAGCAGCGGTTCGTTCGAAAGTGGAGTACCTACTGCTTCCATCATCCACTGGTTGGGAGTGAGTTGTCCGAGAGCAAAAATGCGCATTACTTCCGGTGCGAATTCGTGTGTTTTAAAATGTTCTTCCAACTGGAAGTGAATCAGGTGACCAAATGCATAATTGGGAAGGTACATGGGCGAGTTAATCATGTGTGAATAAATGGCCAGTATCGTTTGGTCGTTTTGTCCGAATACGGGAGCATAATATTTGTTCCACACTTCTTTGCTGATTTGCAACACGGCATCGCGCAGTTGTGCTGCTGTAGCATTCGGGTTGGCATACAGCCATTGCCACATTTTCATGTCAACCATCGAAACGCCCATAATTTCGTACACCGACCAGAAAATATCCAGTGTTTTCAGATAATCTTTCTGCGGATCGGTATTGTTCATGCCCAAAAGGAAAAGATCGCGTTCCTGAAATACAAAAGCCAGTGCTTCGGTGAAAGCGGTATTGGGAACGCCATTCAGCATATAATTGGGAACATCGTTCAGCGAGATAGTTTGTTCTACATTGTGACCAAATTCGTGTACGGCAATATTGTAGCCTTTGTAATTCATTCCACTGGCAGGAATACGTGTGCGCAGGTGAGCTTTTTCTGATTTCATTGAGGCACCCCATGCATGGCCCGAGCCGCGAGCCGGATCAACCGCAATTCGTGCGGCCAAAAATTCAGCTTTTTCTTTCGGGAAACCGAGTTTCAGAAGCATGTTGCCTAAATCGGCTTCCAATGCCTGGGCATTTGGGTATTTCTTTTCAGTAATTGCATTCAGCGATTCTTCGTTGATTGAACTACGGGCTTTGAATCCGTCGTACCAGATGTCCCACGGAGCCAGGTCGCGTCCCAGACGTTTTTTAATTACTTCGCCCACCATTTTTACCTGCGGCGAACTAAGGAACTGGTCAAACAGTTGTTCCACTTCGGGCTGAGGAATTTGCATGCCTCCGGAAAAAGCCCGCTGAATGGCTGTTGGCATCGACGGATTGTATTCATCGTAGGCTTGGTAAACATGGAAGGTATTCAGAATGTGCTGATAGCGAAGCTCACTTTCAGTAGCTGCGTCACCTGCACTCATTTCGTTGGTAAACGGATTCCAGTCTTGCTTGTCCGAATTAATCACCACTTTGGGTATCGATTGATCAACAATGCGTTGCATTACCTGGTAGATGATTTCCTGTTTTTCAAAACCATTTTCTTTGTTGGCATAATTCGATTTAATCTCGTCGCGCAGGTTCCAATGGCTTAATAATACCATGTCTTCGGGAAACAATTTCTGATTGTTTTTGCTCAGTAAATGCCCCATGTAAATGTTGTATTCAGCAATATACGCATCGGCTTCAGCCGAAAATTTAGAGGCGCGCTGATTGAGCTCTGCCGGAACGCGTGAACTGAAAATGTCGCCCATCCGGGCATATCCCCATTGCTGAGAACTCCAGTTTTTTCCAAGTTCATTTTTTTCTTCTGTAGAAAAATAAGGGAAGTTAAGCGCGATAATAAATGCCAGTTTGTTGTCGAAAAAATCGTTGCTCAGGTGTGCTCCGGGCGCATAAGAGGCGAACATCATGTCGATGGGAAGCAATTCTCCTGTTTGCAAATGCATGTTTTCCTGTAGGTCGAGATTCATTTTGTTAAAATGCCCGTACAGCGATTCAAAATATTCGCAAAGGCGGATGAATGTGGCCTCTTTTTTTGCCTGGTCAGCAAGAAAATTTTCAGTACAGAATGCGGTGAAGTCTTGTGCTGAGCCATCGGTGTCGCGCCATAATGAAGCAGCGTGGCGAATTCCTTTGTCAAGAAGTATCTGATCAGCACCGGCAAATTTCTCCGTTACTTGTTTTATCGCTTCGGCAATTGCCGTTTCCGGAACTCCGGATGGACTGTCTGCCTTTTTTTCTTTTGGCTGACAGGCTGATAACAGTACTATCATACTCAGTAAAATGGTGATTTTTTTCGTCATGATTTTGCGCATATTAAATATTTCAGAAATAAGAAGTGCAAAATAATGAAAAGAATGTGCTTGAAACATGACGATTGCCCGGATTTTGAAATAGAACCAATCAGGAAGTATATTGACTTATTTACCCTTTATTTATTCAAAAGTGATATTCACTTCGGATTTTTATGAATTTTCGAGCCTTGCTTATTTATTTTCAGTATGAATTATTTAGTTATTGTGTTTGTATTTAGTTTGTTATGTGTTTGTTGTTATTCCCTGTTGATTTATAACAGCGATTCTTTTTTTGGAAAAATAAAATATATCTCTATTTTCGTGTTCGTACACGGAGTCGTGTTTCTTTAACGCAAAACGAAAAAACTGAACAGCTACTAATTCATTATAATCTGAATCAATGAAGCAATTTATGGACGAGAACTTTCTGCTCCAGACAGAGACGGCTCAAAGAATTTACCATGAACATGCGGCAAAAATGCCGATTTTCGATTACCACTGTCATTTGAATCCCAAAGATATTGCTGAAGATCGCCGGTTTAGGAACATGACGGAAATATGGTTGGAAGGCGATCATTATAAATGGCGGGGCATGCGTACCAATGGTGTGGCCGAAAAATATTGTACCGGTGATGCTTCGGATTGGGAAAAATTTGAAAAATGGGCAGAAACAGTTCCCTTTGCATTGCGTAATCCGCTTTACCACTGGACTCATCTTGAATTACAGCGTTTTTTCGGTATTCACGAGTTGCTCAATCCGAAATCGGCTCGCCGAATTTATGAAGCGTGCAATGAAAAACTGAATACTCCGGAATATAGTTGCCGGAATATCATTCGGATGGCGAACGTTCATACAATTTGTACCACAGACGATCCGATTGATACACTGGAATATCATCAGAAAATAAAGGACGATGGTTTTGAAGTAGCCGTATTGCCAGCCTGGAGACCTGACAAAGCCATGATGGTAGAAGATACTATTGCATACAACAAATACATCGATCAGTTAGAAAAAGCTGCGGGCATGGATATTCGGAATTTTCCGGCTTTGATGGAGGCATTGAATCGTCGCCATCAGTTTTTTCATGAGCAAGGATGCCGTTTGTCCGATCATGGATTAGAGACTACCTATGCGGAAAATTATACCGAGGGCGAAATTCGTTTTATTTTCCGCAAAGTGCGTGGTGGTGAGCCATTAACTGAAGAGGAAATTTTGAAATTCAAGTCGTGCATGCTCTATCAGTTTGGAGTAATGGATTGTGAGCGTGGTTGGACACAGCAATTTCACATTGGGCCGCAGCGTAATAACAATACACGTATGTTTCGTCAGGCTGGAGCTGATACTGGTTTTGATTCGATTGGCGATAAACCGGTTGCTGCATCATTGGCAAAAATGCTTGACCGGCTTGATAGCGAAAACAAGCTTTGCAAAACGATTCTGTATAACCTGAATCCTCGGGATAATGAGTTGTATGTTACTATGTTAGGTAATTTTCAGGATGGTTCGGTTCCTGGTAAAATTCAATATGGCTCGGGCTGGTGGTTTCTGGACCAGAAGGATGGCATGGAAAAACAAATGAATGCATTGTCGAACCTTGGATTATTGAGTCGGTTTGTAGGTATGCTTACCGATTCGCGGAGCTTCTTATCGTATCCGCGTCACGAATATTTCCGCCGCACGCTTTGTAATTTGTTGGGAAATGATGTCGAGAACGGAGAAATCCCCGCAGATATGGAACTGCTTGGACAAATGGTTGAGAATATTAGTTTTTACAATGCAAAAAACTATTTCAATTTTTAGAATTTGATGAGGGGCAGTAAAAAATATTGTTGTCAACCTTCTGAAAATTATAGAAAAACAAATAGGATTCATATATTTGCAATCGATTGCATAAATTTTAAAAAATGAACAATAAAATAATAACTTTTGGTGAGATCATGTTGCGTTTGGCAACACCTGATTATTTACGCTTTTCGCAAAGCAATGTGTTGACAGCTACTTTTGGTGGAGGTGAAGCCAATGTGGCTGTTTCGCTGGCTAATTACGGTATGCCTGTTGATTTTGTAACCCGCTTGCCTAAAAACGACATTGCGCTGTCGTGCGAGATGGACCTCCGCAAATATGGCGTGAATACAAAAAATATTGTGTGGGGTGGAGAGCGCATGGGAATTTATTTTCTTGAAACTGGCGCTGTTAGTCGTGGTAGCAAAGTGGTTTACGATCGGGTTCATTCTGCAATTGCTGAAATTAAGTCAGGAATGATCGATTGGGATAAAGTATTTGAAGGAGCTACGTGGTTTCACTGGACGGGAATTACTCCAGCTATTTCGCAGGGTGCTGCCGATGTTTGTCTGGAAGCAATCCAAAAAGCAAATGAAAAAGGAATTACCGTTTCGTGTGATTTAAATTTCCGTAAAAACTTGTGGAAATATGGAAAAACTGCAGCCGAGGTGATGCCTGCCCTGGTAGCCGGAACAGATGTTGTTTTGGGGAATGAAGAAGATGCTGCAATGGTCTTGGGAATCCATCCTGAAGGCGTTGACATAACTGGCGGACATGTTGAGGCGGCAGCTTACGAATCGGTATCAAAACAGATCATGGCTCGTTTTCCTCGTTGTAAAAAAGTAATTACCACATTGCGTGGTTCGGTAAATGCAAATCATAATTCGTGGGCAGGTGTGCTTTGGGATGGCAAACAGCTTTTCGAATCACCAACTTATCAAATTACACATATTGTCGATCGCGTTGGTGGCGGCGATTCATTCATGGGCGGTTTAATTTATGGTTTACTGACTTATCAGAACGACGATCAGAAAGCATTGAATTTTGCCGTTGCTGCATCATGCTTAAAACATACCATTTATGGCGACTACAATCAGGTTACTGTTGATGAAGTGGAAAAACTAATGGGTGGAGATGCTTCGGGACGTGTAGCCAGATAAAAGGAAGCCTTTCTCGTCCAAGAGAGGAGCTTAAACGTTCAGTTTGGATATTGTTTATTGGGGGTTGGATATTCGTATTTTAGATAATATTCAATGTAGAATAACCAATATTGAATATTCATTTTAGGGAAATTTAGTTTTCTGTTGACAAATTGGAATTTGGAATTTTAATCTTTGGAATTTAATTGAAATGGCACGATTTACAAGAATAGAAGTAGCATTGAAGATGAAAGAAACAGGCATTGTTCCTGTTTTTTATCATGCTGACGTGGAAGTATGCAAGTCTGTAGTAAAAGCTTGCTACGACGGAGGTATCCGTGTGTTTGAATATACCAATCGCGGCGATTTTGCCAGCCTGGTGTTCGCCGAATTAAATAAATGGGCAATCAAAGAATGCCCTGAAATGATTTTTGGAGTAGGTTCGGTAATTGACGAAGGAACAACCGCCATGTACATTGCTTTGGGTGCAAATTTCATTGTGTCGCCGTTGATTGATGAGTCGATGGCTCGCGTTTGCAATAAACGGAAAATAGCCTGGAGCCCGGGCTGTGGCTCGGTGACCGAAATTGGTCGTGCACACGAATTGGGTTGTGAAGTAGTAAAAATATTTCCTGGTTCATCGGTTGGAGGGCCTGAGTTTGTAAAAGGAGTATTGGGGCCAATGCCTTATGCCAGTATTATGCCTACAGGTGGTGTTGAGCCGACCGAAGCAAGTCTGAAAGCATGGTTTGGAGCCGGAGTTCATTGTGTTGGAATGGGCTCTCAATTATTTCCGAAGGACGTATTGAGTAACCGCCAGTGGGATCTGGTTACGGCAAAATGCAAAGATGCTCTGGCGATAGTGAAAGAGCTTCAGAAGGGATGATAGTAAAAACTAAATAAAATCAATAAAACAATGAACCAAACAAGTACATTCGGAAAATATCGGTGGCGCATTTGTGCGCTGGTGTTTTTCGCAACCACAATTAATTATCTCGACCGACAGGTAATCAGCTTATTGAAACCCTTTCTGGAAGAAGATGGCCTTTTTGGTACTGATCCAGCTCATTACGAATCAGTTTATGCCAATATTGTAATTTGTTTTCAGGTGGCTTATGCTTCGGGAATGCTTTTAGTAGGCGGAATTATTGACCGCTTCGGAACTAAAATTGGTTATGCAGTTTCTTTATTCGGATGGAGTTTGGCTGCTATTGGTCATGCCTTTGCCCGCGGACCAGTAGGTTTTGGTATTGCCCGGGCAGCACTTGGTGTGCCTGAAGCAGGAAACTTCCCCGCAGCAAACAAAACTGTTGCCGAATGGTTCCCGAAAAAAGAACGGGCTTTGGCAACCGGAATTTATAACTCAGGAACCAATATTGGGGCAATTATTGCTCCGTTGGTCGTACCGCTTATTGCTGTAGTTTGGAGCTGGAAATGGGCATTTATCATTACTGGGGCAGTCGGTTTAATTTGGTTGTTTTTCTGGGAAATGATTTACGAATCGCCGGAAAAAAAACTGAAAAAAGGCAAGTTGAGTCAGGAGGAGTATGACTATATTATGAGTGATAAAGATGAGGTGGTGAGCGAAGATGGTACAAGTGGTCCAAAAATAGGATGGTTCAAATTGCTTACTTATCGTCAAACCTGGGCTTTCTTTTTCGGTAAATTGCTTACCGACCCAATTTGGTGGTTTTTCCTTTTCTGGTTGCCGGCTTTCCTGAAAGAACAGTATGGTCTGCTAGGTACACAGGTTAGTTTTCCTTTGGCCGTGGTTTATACCATGACAACAGTTGGTAGTATTTTGGGCGGATGGTTGCCTAAACGATTCATGGATAAAGGAATGGATTCGAATAAAGCACGAAAAACATCCATGTTTATTTATGCTTTGTTTCCATTGACAGTACTTTCTGCTCAGTATCTGGGTGGATTCAATATGTGGTTTGCGGTAATTATCATCGGTATTGCTGCTTCTGCGCACCAGGCTTGGTCCGCAAATATTTTTACCACTGTTTCGGACATGTTTCCCAAAAGGGCAATTGCTTCTGTAACAGGTATTGGTGGAATGGCCGGTGCAATTGGTGGTATTTTGATTGCAAAAGCTGCTGGTATGTTATTCGACCATTTTAAAGCAATGGGTGATATTCGCGTTGGATACGGAATCATGTTTATGATTTGTGCTACTGCATACATTATTGCCTGGGTTGTAATGCATTTGTTGGTTCCGAAATTTAAGAAGATCGATATAGACTAGTCCTAAAGTGTTAGTGTAATGTTTATAGAAAAGAAGAAGGCCTGGTGCTTTTCTTCTTTTCTTCATTTTATAGAAATAGTTAATTTGAATAATATACGATTACATTAATTATCATGAATAATGTTGATATGAATTGTAAATTGTTTAATCGTAAATATTTAGAAGATGAATACAAATTATTTCTTTGAAACAGACCATGAATGGCAAGTTGTTGGAGAGGGAATTAGTCGTCAGATTGCCGGATATAACGACGCATTGATGATGGTGAAAGTAAAATTTAAAGTTGGAGCCATCGGTGCGTTGCATGCTCATCCTCATTCGCAGGCGAGTTTTGTGGCATCGGGTGTATTTGATGTAACAATAAGTGGCGAAATACAGCGATTAATCGCAGGCGATTGCTTTTTTGCTGCACCGGATCAGGAACATGGTGTCCAATGCATTGAGGCAGGAATATTGGTGGATGTGTTTAACCCTAAACGGGATGATTTTTTGAAATGATCGGTTGTTGTATTTGCTCAACTTTGTTGCTTCGTTTTAACATTATTTAAAAAGCTCCTCATGATTTCCATTCTTATTCTTACATTTATAACAAGAAAACAGTAGCAGAATTCATGAATTTTAAGCAACGAAACATTGGGGCATTTATTGAATGGCGTTTATATATGCTGCTTATCAATCTGGTCATATGGAATGTCATGCTACGTTTCTTTCTGTTCCTGAATTATTTGGTCAACCCTGATATATTTACCAATGGCCAAAAAATATTCCAGATCATTTATACTCACCCCTTTTCGTCGGTTACGGGCATTGCGTCTGCCGTAGCTATTGGTTCGTGGATTATTGAAGACCTTCTCTTTTATAAATTCCTTTCGCGGCGAAGTATGGGAGCTGTTTTCATTTTAAGAGCAGTTTTCACTTTTTCCATTGTTGTTCTGTTCACTATTGCATTGGGCGTCTATCATTACCGCGATAAACAATACATCGACTTTTACGAATACCTGAATGTGCTACGGAATTTTATTCAGAACAATGCTGCCATTTATCTATTCACTATCGGAATTATTATTTCAGTTTTTGCAAATTTTCTGAAAGCAATCCGCCAGAAAGTAGGACACGAAAACTTCTATAAAATAATCTCCGGGTATTATAAAGTTCCACGCGAGGAAGAACGTATTTTCATATTTATCGACCTTATTTCTTCTACTCAATATGCCGAATTACTTGGACACAAAAGGTACAGTTCCTTCCTTCAGGAATGTTTTCATGGACTTGGACTTTTGCAAGTAAAATACAGGGGCTCTCAGTACCAGTTTGTGGGCGACGAGGTCGTAATTAGCTGGTCGGCCAAACGCCAGCGAAACTACCGGAATGTTGTTGACTTTTATTACGAATTCACATCCAGGCTAAAAGCACGCGAAAAATATTTTCAGAAGAAATTCGGACTTATTCCGCGCTTTACGGCCTCCATCAATTCGGGGAGAATTATGATTGCTGAAGTTGGTGATTTTAAAAGTGAAATTGCTTTTCATGGCGACGTTCTGAACACGGCTGCCCGTATTCAGAAACAATGCAAATCGTACAATCGGGAACTATTGGTTACCGAGAACTTTATCAACCATTTTTACTCCGTTTCAAAAGGCTATACCATCGACTGGATTGCCAAAGAAACGTTTACCGGCAAACAACGCCAGGTAAATATTTATGCCGTACAAGTCGAATCAGAAACAAAAACTAATGAATAAACAACAGTATGAAAACAAAAACAAGCGCAGAAACAATGAACCCAAACATAAACAGGTTGTAGGCCATACGCAGAAGTTTATACTTGCGTAAAAGTGATAAACCAAGGAAATACTGGTCTTTAATCATATTCGAATACAGATAATCGTAGTCTTCCATCATTTCGCGCATCGATTTTTCGTAATCGGGATACGGAATCCGGAAGAAGTTCCCAAAAAATAACAGGTTGACTTTCTTCTGCTGCAAATCTTCTTTTGATACGCTTCCGGAGGTAAGCTTCGGACGGCAGGACAAGATGGAGAAAACCAACGACAGTAAATTGGCACCAAAAAGAATAAGCAATGGCAACATCAGCGATTTGTCGGGCAACTGCGATTTGGTAACTAAAGCCGCCGAAGCTGAAATAAGAATCGAATTGATTGAAATCAGGATGTTTGCTTTTTTATCGGCCATCGCGCTTAAACGCATCTGGTTACTGGCTGTAAGCCGAAACATCGATTCAACGCCTTTTTCAGGAGTGCGTTCTTTCTTTTTTGATTTTTTACCGTCGCCGTCTTTTTCTTCCAGTTCAGAAATTAAAGCAATGACTTCTTGTTTGTTCTTTTCTTTCTCCGGAAGAAAGTTTTGCTGGGCATAGTCGGTATAAAACACCAGCGTTTCCAGAAAACGGAGCGTTTCAGTCCAGTATTCGAGAGAAGTAGGTTCTTTTTCGTGGCAAAGCGAATATTCTTTTTTAAGTTTTTTTGAAATTGTTATAAAATCAGGTCTTCCAACATGTGCAACATCGGCATCAAGAATAATTTTTTCAGGCAACGACGCAGGCTCTTTGTCGCGACTGGTACATGCGATGCAACGTTCTACGGTTTCGGCAAACGATGCAGCAACCGGATGTTGTTCAAAAAACGAACGGGCAATGGCCACGCTCTCCGCTTCGTGATTTTCGAGCGTAGTAAGGTAACCCACATCGTGAAACCAAGCCGCAACCAGCAATGCCTGCAGTTCTGTTTCGCTCAGTTTTTCATGCTTGGCAATCAATTCAGCCTGGGTAACAACTCCCATCGTATGTTCAAGCGAATGGAAAGCCAAACGGGATTGGCTGTTTTTTCCAAAATAATCAATCACAAACAGCTTGGCTTCGTCAACAATATTCATGATTTTTGTTTTTATAACTAACACCTAAATTGTACTTTTTATTTTAAATATGATGAAAAAACTGGTTCTTTTTTTTGTTTTATGCGGCTTTGCCTTTCAGTGCTGGTCGCAAAACGCAGATAAAATATCTTTCAGCCTGTTTTTAATCGGATATTCAGGAAAATATAAGCCGGACGATTCGGCTCAAACTGCGATGCTAAAAGCCATTCAGGATTACCACGCCAATCCGAAAGCCGTGCTATTTACCGGAAATAATGTTTTCCCTTCGCTAAGCGAAACATTAAGTGGAAACTTCGATGAGCAGAAAACCAGTTTGCAATATCAGTCATGGCGAAACTTTCAGGGAACAATTGGCATGGTGCCTGGCTTAACTGACTGGGCTTACGGTACCGACAACGGGAAAGACATGGTAAAATGGGAATATAAAACCATGCACAAGCTGTTTGCCGGGAAAAATTTCTACATGCCCGACTGGGCTTGCCCCGGTCCGGTAGAAATACCGCTCACCGACTCGCTCACAGTTATTCTTATCGATACGCAATGGTGGTTGCATCCGTTCGATACCCGTCTGGGAAAGTGCGATCTGGAAGACGAATCGGATGTTTGGATCAATTTACAGGATGCCCTGCGGCGAAACCGGAACAAGCAAACGGTTGTGGTGGGTTATCATCCGATTGTGTCATACGGCGAATTTGGCGGGCATTATTCAACCGCAGCGTCAATCTTTGGTTTCCCGGTTGCTTTATACCGAAAATTACTCGGAACCCGTTTCGACCTTTCTTATCCCGACTATCAGCAAGTCAGTTCCCGGATGCGAGCCTTGCTGGAAGAATTTCCGAATATCATTTACGCTTCGTCGCACGAACGCAACTTTCAGTATTTAACTGAAAATAAAGTACACTACATTATTGGCGGCTCCCTTGCCGGCGGAACATATATCAAAGAAAAGAAACTAACATGCGGAGACCGGGAGGCCGGTTTTTCCCGTATCGACTTTTATAAAAACGGAAAAGTTGTGTTAAACTTCTTCCCGGAAGAAACACCCGACCAGGCATTTTGTCAAAGCACATTATATACTTATCAGGCGAAAGCCAATCAGCAAATTAGTCTTTCAGGAGAAATCGTTTTTCCTGAAAGCATTGCAAAACCAGCAAGCACCGAATTTTCAACCAGCCAACGAGCCATTAAATGGATGGGCCGGAATTACCGCGATGTTTGGGTAAGCCCGGTAGAAATTCCGGTTTTCGATATTACTAAAGAACATGGCGGACTTGAGATTATTAAGCGGGGAGGTGGCCAGCAAACCCACTCGCTCCGGCTGAAAGACAAACAAGGCCACCAATACAGTCTGCGATCGCTGCAAAAGTTTGTTGAAGGAGCATTGCCCGAAGATGTGCAAAACACCTTTGCGGTGGATATTGTGCAGGATAACATCTCGGCATCGAACCCGTATGCTGCTTTGCCGGTAGCCCAACTGGCCGATTTTGCCGGAGTAATGCACACCAACCCGAAGATTGTTTACATTCCCGACGACGACCGGCTGGGTGAGTATAAAGAAGATCTTGCCGGCCATTTATTTCTGTATGAAGAACGACCGGCAGGCAACTGGTCGAAAACCAAAAGTTTCGGCTATTCGGCAAATATTGTTGGCACCGACGATGTACTTGAAGCAACTGAAGATTCACCTCAACATCGGGTCGATCAGCAAGCGGTACTGAGGGCACGAATTTTCGATACTGCGATCAACGACTGGGACCGCCATGATGATCAGTGGCGCTGGGCTTCGTTTAAACAAGGAAAAGAAACCTTTTACCGGCCTATTCCTCGCGACCGCGATCAGGCGTTTTACCTCAACGAAGGTATCCTGCCACGAATTGCCTCGCGCAAATGGCTGATGCCCAAAATTCAGGGATTTGCACCGCTGACTGAAAATATGAACGGATTGGCTTTTAATGCCCGCTACTTCGACCGCACTTTCCTCACTCAACCCGACTGGAACCAGTGGAAAGCTACGGTTGACTCGATAAAAACTTCGCTAACGGATGAAAATATCGACAAAGCAATGCTGGCTTTTCCAAAAGAAATTCAACCGCTGTGTGCGAAACGAATTGCAACCATTCTGAAACAACGCAGGGATAATCTCGAAGAAATGGCGCGCGAACATTACCTCGCTCTGGCAAAAAATGTAAACATTACCGGGTCCGACAAAAACGACCGGTTCTGCATTTTCCGTAAAAACAGTCATCAAACCGAAGTTTCAGTCTTTGAAAACACTGCAAAGTCCAACAGCAACCCGTATTACCACCGCATATTCAATTCTGATGAAACAAAAGAAATCAGGCTATATGGGCTGAATGGCGACGACCTGTTCTCGCTCGATGGAGAAGTTAACAAAGGCATAAAAATCAGAATAATCGGAGGAAAAGGGAACGACACGATAAGCAATCAATCGCTGGTTGATGCTCCGGGAAAACATCTTTTTGTGTACGACACCTGGGGAAATACTCAGCTAAAAAGCAACAAAGATACCCGCAACCTGTTGTCGTTTAATAAAAGCATCAATTACTACAACCGGATGGATTTTCACTACGACGTGGTAAGCCCGGGCGTTTTCCTTGGATACAACCCCGATGACGGCGTTTTTCTGGGTGGTGGACCAGTATTCAGCCAGAATAAATTCAGGAGAAACGAAACCCATTCGATTATGGCCAACTTTGCAGCCAAAACTACGGCTTTTAATGTTCGTTATATGTTCGACTCTGAAAGCCTTAGCCGAACCATCGACCAGCATTTCAGCATCGATCTGAAAGCGCCCGATTATGCCATGAATTACTTCGGAATGGGCAATAAAACGAAGAAAAGCGAATTGCACAACAACGAATACTACCGGCTTCGTGTCAATCAGTTAACAGTCAATTACGCCCTGGGGCACCGATGGGGAAAAACAGCCTCGAAAACCGATGACAATAAGTCTGTAAACCTAAGTGAAGTACGACTGGGAATATTTATGAAACGCTCGAACATTGAGGAAAAGCCTGGTTACTTCATTGCCGATCTTGGCAGCAACGGACTAAGTCTGGATCAACTGAAACCGCAAATCTATTCCGGTTTATCGGCATCATACAACTATTCAAACCTAAATTCGAAGATAAAACCCGAACGTGGCTTTTCGCTTGCACTTACCGGAAACCAGTTTTTCCAGATGAATGCTGAAAAAGACCAGTTTCTCCAACTGAATGCTGATTTCCGTGCATATATCAGTTTTACCAAGAATCCACGTACGGTGCTTGCTTACCGGCTGGGAGGAACAGCTATTGTTGGCGATCATCCGTTTATTGAAGCAGCCAGGCTGGGCGGAAAAACCAATCTGCGCGGATACCGGGCCGACCGTTTTTACGGCGATCAGTCTGTTTACCAGAATATCGAGCTACGCTATAAACTGGCAAACTTCTCGTCGTATATCCTGAACGGAGAATTTGGAACCCTGTTGTTTCACGACAGCGGGCGGGTATGGTACAACGACGAAAACTCGAAAACATGGCACAAAGGGTACGGGGGCGGATTGTGGCTTTCACCATTTGAAATGACTATTTTCACCCTCACGTATAATCACAGTCGCGAGGACAACCTGATACAGGTAAGCATGAACTTCAAATTTTAAAACCGAAATACCCTGTTATGGCATTTCTACAGAATCTGAAATATCGAAAAACAATATTCCCAATCATCGTCATTCTGCTGTTGTTCAGTATAACTGACAGCTATGCGCAGGAAACAAAAAGCAAAGGACAGCAAAAAATATTTCTGATACGTCACGCCAGAGTCGATCAGCAACTCCCTCTGGTTTGCACAGCCAGCAAGGCAGTTCGCTTGCACGAAGAATACAACCAACTTCCGATATGCTCGTTCGATCCGGAGTCCGTGCGCAAACAAATTCCCGGCCAACCATCAGTAATCTATTCAAGCAGCATGGACCGCGCTATACAAACGGCTATTCGCATTTTTCCTGATGCCGACACGCTTATTTCGAATTCCCTGTTCGACGAATATTCGTTGCCCATGATTTCGATTCCGCTGGTTCCCCTACCTTATCCTGTATGGACTTCCTTTTCGCGGTTTTTCTGGCTCACCCGGCTAAACACACATAAAGAGTCGCATACACAAGGACTTAAACGAGCCAAAGCAGCCAGCGACAAATTAGAAGAACTGGCACAACAACGAGGAACTGTGATTGTGGTTTGTCACGGATACATTATTCGCGACATGCGGCAACAGTTACAAAAAAGAGGCTGGCATCTCACATCCTTCAATGGAAACAAAAACCTATCGGTTACCGAATTAAGCAAAGATATTTAGAGTAATGCAATCAATCGTTGACTATTTCATCCAGGCTCTTATTGTATTCTTATTCGTGTCGTTTACAATGTTTTTAGCTTCCGGAGTATAAAGGAAATCAAGCTCTTTGGCGAAATATTTTATGATTTTGCCTCGTACCATTTTCATGGTCGAATTCAGTAGCTGATTTTGTTCGGTGAATGCTTCCGGTAAAACAACAATGGTTGCCGGCAGCCAGCGTTCGGGGAACGTACCTGCAAATTTGCCGCCTGCTTTGTATTCATCAATTTCCTGCTGAATAATTTTCAATGCTTCTACTGCGGCTTCGTCCGTTCCTGATTTTATGCCGCGTTTCTCCACTTCACGTTTAATGGCAGCCATATTCGGAACAATCATTCCTGATGTATATGGATTTTGGTTATTATGCAACATGCATTGATCGATAAAAGGAGATTGGTCAACCATCGCTTCTTCAATACCTTCGGGACTGAATTTCTCACCATCACTGCCAATTAGCAGACTTTTGAAACGGCCTAGCACATACAAGAATCCATCCGGATCCATGTATCCCATGTCGCCGGTGTAAAGCCAGCCATCTTTAAGGCTTTCTTCAGTTGCTTTGGGATTGTTCCAGTAACCCAGCATGACATTATCTCCTTTTACAATAATTTCGCCTTTTTCACCATTGGGAAGTTCTTTGCCTTTGTCGTCAACAATTTTTAGTTCCATGTATTTAACCAACTTGCCTGATGAACCGAACTTGATGGCATGCAATGCATTGGATGAAATTACTGGCGCAGCTTCCGACAAACCATAGCCCTGGCACATTGGCATCCCCACGGCATAGAAAAAACGCTGTAATTCAGTGTCAAGCAATGCTCCTCCTCCAATGAATAATTCCAATTTTCCGCCAAATCCTTCGCGTATTTTGCTGAATAGAATTTTATCATAGACCGAAAGCAGTGGCTTGTAGATAAACCGGGATCCTTTGCCCCGATCGTGTCCGTTACCGTTGTATTTGTATGCAATTTTCAGGGCGTGATTGAATAATTTTTCAGCCACAGGACCTTTTTGCCGGATGTTTGATTCAATTCCTTTGCGGAAATTTTTAGCAATAGCCGGTACGCTCATTAGAACGTTGGGCTGTATTTCCTTGATATTTTTTGGAATGTTTTTCAATGTTTCCATGGGAGTTTTCCCCATTTCAAGCGATGCAATACTGGCTCCGTTATACATCAGGCAGTAAAGGCAAGCAGTGTGGGCGAATGCATGATCCCAAGGTAAAAAGGCCAGAGTGCGCCAGTCTTCAGTGATCGACATTAATGTGTTCGATTGCACCACATTGGCGGCATAATTGAGCTGCGAAAGCATGATTCCTTTCGGATCGGCTGTTGTGCCCGAGGTGTACGAAATATTTGCCAGATCGTTGGGGCCAACTGCTTTGTAAACGGCTTCAAAATCTTCTTTTTTGTTTTGAAGAAAATCTTCGCCCATTGCAATAACATCGGTATATTGAATGTCGTTTTCGCCCGCGTTTTCTTTTTTATCCAGATAAATTACTTTTTCCAGTTCAGTCAATTCGTGGCGGATTGCTTCAATTTTATCAGCTTGCCGGGCTGAAACAATTATCATGCGACAACCAGAATGTGCAAGCCGGAACCGAAGTTCCGATGCTTCGTCAAGCTTTACCGAAAGAGGAACATTGGTCGCTCCGGCATACAAAATGCCAAGTTCGCTAATGATCCATCGGTTTCTTCCTTCCGACACCAATCCGATTCGATCGCCTTTTTGTATGCCTAATGCAAGTAAGCCTGCCGCAAAACGATATACTTCGTCCCGGGTTTGCAGGTAACTTGTTCCTTTAAACTCTCCGTTTTCTTTTTCCCATAGATAAATATTATCAGGAAATTTGGATACACTGGTCTCAAAAAGTTCAATGATAGTCTTCATCATACAAAAAATTGATCAATTAATTTTAGTTGTTAAGATTAGGAAGAAAAATTCAATAATGCAACGGCTGAATGAGAAGACAATGAAGGGGCGTTTTTTCTGAGATAAGTATAAATAAAACAGACGGTTAGTAGATGTGAACGAACCGCCTGTTTTGCTTGTATTTCTTGTTGTTTATGAGCCTGATCCTTTGGGTAAAGCATTATATTTAGCCAATCCTCCGAGCGATGTTTCGCGGTAATAGCTGGGCAAATCTTTGCCGGTTTGATACATGGTTTCTACCACTTCGTCGAAACTGATGCGGTGACGACCATCACTTAGCAATGCGTAAGTATTGTGTGCCAGCGCTCGTTCTGCAGCCATTGCATTTCGTTCGATACACGGGATTTGAACCAGCCCGGCTACAGGATCACAGGTGAGTCCAAGATGATGTTCCAGTCCCATTTCTGCGGCATATTCAATCTGGTTGATGGTTCCTCCCATTAACTGTGCCGCAGCTGCTGAAGCCATGGCACAGGCAGTACCAACTTCTCCCTGGCATCCCACTTCTGCACCCGAAATGGAGGCGTTATGTTTTACCAAATTGCCTACCAGTCCGGCCGTGGCAAGTGCTTTATATATTTGTTGAAGGTCGCTTTTATACACTTTTAGGTAATATTTCAGTACCGCAGGCAAAACACCACAAGCTCCACAGGTTGGAGCGGCAACAATTAATCCGCCCGAAGCATTTTCTTCAGAAACAGCCAATGCGTAAGCGAATAGTTGCGAGCGTTTTTTAAATGGACCGCTGAAATTTTGTGCTTTTATTTTGAATGCGTGTGATTTTCGTGGTAATTTCAAACCGCCGGGCAGAGTTCCTTCCCGTGAAGTTCCGCGGACAATTGCGTCTTCCATTACGGCCCATACTTCTTTCAGAAAATCCCATATTTCAGGGCCTTCGGTTTCTTCAACAAATTCCCACAGTTGTTTCCCATTTTCGTGACACCATTGCAAAATATCGCTCATCGTATGCAACGGGTAAATCATGGTTGTTTCAGCTTCCGAAAAATCATCGATAATTGCACCGCCTCCAATGCTATAAACGGTCCAGCTTTCATCCAGTTTTCCTTCCGCATTGAAGGATTCAAGTTTCATTGCATTGGGATGTTTGGGCAGAATGGTTTCAGGTTCCCAGATGATTTCCAAATTTCTTCCATTGAAAATTTCCTGTACCGCAGCATCGGTGAGGTGTCCTTTTCCTGTTGCTGCAAGACTTCCGTATAAAGTTACCTTAAAATGGTCGGCTTCCTGGTTTTTCTTCAAAAAAATGTCAGCCGCTTTGCGGGGACCCATTGTATGGCTACTTGAAGGACCATGTCCGATTTTATATATTTCTCTGATTGATTCCATTTTCTATAATTTTCGCAAAAGAACACATTCCTTTGATGGACAAAGATAACGAATGTCATGTTTTTTTACTGAAGGATTTTTTGATGCCGAAATGCCAGAATATGGGAGATAGCATTGCTATTCAGTAAAAAAAATAGTTAATTCAATTCCTCAAAATTCTGTATTATGTGTAAACTTGAAAACATACAACCACAGGTTCTTTGGAGTTATTTCGAAGAAATTTGTCAGGTTCCGAGACCATCAAAAAAAGAAGAAAAAATCATTCGATTTTTATTGGATTTTGCTGAAAAGAACAAACTGGAAGCCAAGCGCGATGAAATAGGAAACGTTTTAATAAGTAAGCCAGCCATGCCCGGAAGGGAGACTGCTCCAACGGTAATTTTGCAGTCGCATGTGGATATGGTGTGTGAAAAAAACAGCGATAAATCATTCAATTTTGAAACCGATGCAATTGAGCCAATGATTGATGGAGCCTGGGTGCGTGCAAATGGTACAACTCTGGGAGCCGACGACGGTATTGGCATGGCGGCTCAAATGGCTGTATTAACTGCAACCGATATTAATCATGGTCGGGTTGAATGTCTTTTTACGGTAGATGAAGAAACTGGCCTTTCCGGGGCGTTTGCACTGCAAAAAGGCTTTTTGAGTGGCAATATTTTGCTGAATCTTGATTCGGAAGACGAAGGCGAATTATTTATCGGTTGTGCTGGCGGAATTGATACTCTTGGCGAATTGAAAATAGAACGAGAGGCTGTTCCCGGTCATTCGTTTGCGCTGAAAATTATGGTGAAAGGTTTAATGGGAGGCCATTCGGGCGACGACATAAATAAGGGAAGAGGAAATGCCAATAAAATTTTGTCTCGCTTTTTGTGGATGGCCATTCGTAATTTCGGAGTGCGTATCGCTGATTTCAATGGTGGCAACTTGCGCAATGCAATTGCCCGCGAAGCCTATGCCGTAGTGATTGTTCCCCATGTGCAGAAAGAACAACTGGTTGCTGAATTGAATATTTTCTCGGCGGATGTCGAGTTTGAATACGAACGAACGGAGCCAAATCTTGTTGTCGATCATAGTTCAACAAATCTGCCCGAATCGGTACTGACGATTGAAAGTCAGGAACGACTGATTAATCTATTGTGTGCTTGTCCGCATGGAGTGCTTGAGATGAGTCCTCGCATGGAAGGAATGGTTGAAACTTCGACTAATCTGGCGTCGGTTAAATTTATAGAAAACGACAAGGTACTGGTTACAACCAGTCAGCGCAGTGAGCTGGAAAGCCGGAAGCATTTCGCCGCAGAGATGGTTCATTCGGTGTTGGAACTGGCCGGAGCACAGGTGAAACATTCAGATGGTTATCCGGGCTGGACTCCCAATCCGGATTCAAAAATCCTGAAAACTACGGTAACTTCGTATGAGAAGTTATTTGGCAATAAACCCTTGGTTCGCTCTATTCATGCCGGCCTGGAATGTGGTTTGTTCCTCGAAAAATATTCGAAACTCGATATGGTTTCTTTTGGCCCAACTATTCGTGGGGCACATTCGCCCGACGAACGTATTGAAATTGAATCAGTAAATAAATTTTGGCTGCATCTGAAAGATATTTTGGAAACAGTTTAATCGTTTATTTCATCTAAATACGAATAAATACTTGCTGAAAAACAGGTATTTATTCGTATTGAAAAATCAAGTAGTTTGCTTCTTTTGTAATAAATATAGATTGTCATGAACGAGCTGCTTGATAAACTTGCCCGGGAATTTCATCCTCCTTTCCATAATTCAGTTTTAATTTTTGCGACCATTCTGGTTATAATCCTTTTTGCTCCAATTATTCTGCGGAAAATAAAAATACCGGGAATTATTGTGCTGATTATTTCTGGTATTATCATTGGTCCGCAAGGGTTTAATCTGATTGAGCGAAACGAAGCAGTGGTGTTATTTTCAACCATTGGCTTGCTGTATATCATGTTCCTTGCTGGATTGGATTTGGAATTGCACGAATTTGCCCAAAACCGGAATAAAAGTATTCTGTTTGGTTTTTTCACTTTTATTATTCCATTATTGTTTGGTTTTCCGGTTTGCCATTTTCTGCTCGGATATGGTTTCATGACCAGCCTGCTTACGGCAAGTATGTTTGCCACACATACATTAATTGCCTATCCGATTGTGAGTAAAATGGATGTGTCGCGAAACGAGGCGGTAGCCATTACTGTTGGCGGAACTATCTTAACTGATACTGCGGTTTTAATGATTTTGGCGGCCATTACGGGCATGCAACAAAATGGGGCAGGACTTGAATTATGGGTTCGCCTGGGGATCTCATTTGGCCTGTTTTTTCTGTTTATGTTTTTCGTGGTTCCTCCGGTGGCTCGTTGGTTTTTTCGTAAGCTCGAAAATGAAAAATATTCGCACTACATATTTGTGTTGGCTACTGTTTTCTTATCTGCTTTTCTTGCTGAGATAGCTAGTCTGGAGCCAATAATTGGTGCATTTGCTGCTGGTTTGGTGTTGAATAAATTGATTCCTAAAACTTCGCCTCTGATGAACCGTGTTGAGTTTGCAGGAAATGCACTGTTTATTCCTTTTTTCCTGATTAGTGTGGGGATGATTATTGATTTGAGGGCGATTGGAAATGGCCCCTGGGCCTTGGTCGTGGCTGGCGTTTTAAGTGTTGTGGCTATTGCAAGCAAATGGCTGGCTGCCTGGCTCACTGCCTGGCTATTGAAATATTCAGCACATCAACGTCGTTTGATTTTTGGGCTAAGTTCGTCGCATGCAGTGGCCACATTAGCAGTGATTACAGTTGGCTACCGCATGGGTATTATTGACGAGCATATTTTGAATGGGACAATTATTCTGATTCTGATAACCTGTACACTTGCTTCGTTGGTAACCGAACAGGCTGCCCGCAAAATTGCCATTCAGGAAGAGCACGAATATGTACCCTTGTCGTCCGAAATGGAAGAAAAACTATTGGTGCCTATTGCGAATCCGGATACCATGACCCGTTTGGTTGATCTGGCTCTTTCTTTTTCAACTAAAAAAGAACAAGTACCAGTGTTTGCTCTGGCAGTGGTTCGCGATAATAATCAGGCTGAACAAAAATTAGTACAGGCAAGGCGCATTCTCGAAAAACTGATTGTTCACGCGGCAGATACCGATCAGAAAATAGAAGTACTTGCAACGATTGACCAGAATACTGCAAACGGAATCAGACGAGTAAGTAAGGAGCTTTTGGCTTCCGATATTTTAATTGGTACGTCGCCTCACACACCTCTGTCTGATGCGATTTTTGGAAAATTGATGGAACATGTCATTAATTCAACAACTCAGTCGGTGCTGATTTACAATCCGGTGATGCCGTTGACTGACCATCATAATATTCGGGTGATTTGTCCACGTTATGCGGCTCGTGATTTTGGGTTCAGACATAGTATGAACCGAATTATTAAACTTTGTTCGGCAACAGGAGCGAATTGTCATTTTTACTGCGACACGGATTTAGTGCCGGAAGTCACTCAGTTATTTAAGCAAAGTAAAACGACGAAAACGCCTCTGATGAGCGTGTTTGATAGTGTTGATGAATTGCAGACAATATTTAGTTCTTTTGCTGCTTCTGATTTGGTTGTGTTATTTTATCCCCGGAAAGGAAGTGTTTCGTA
The DNA here is from genome assembly GCA_963668595.1 of Prolixibacteraceae bacterium. GTDB lineage: Bacteria > Bacteroidota > Bacteroidia > Bacteroidales > Prolixibacteraceae > GWE2-42-39. Next base: position 289,446 of record OY764876.1, read on the forward strand.
TTCAAATAGTTTTGCGAAAATCGCAGATTCGCTCGATCATACATTCTCCGGACGAGCCTATTTAATTATCGTCCCTCATATAAAAGAAGAAAAACGCTACGAAGATTACGTGCATATTCCTAAAAACTGAGCTATTTTCGGTTTAATGGAAAAACAGATAAGCAATGAGTATTGCTGCGATAATTCCGGCAAAGTCGGCAATTAATCCACAGGTAACGGCATAGCGGGTATTTTTGATTCCTACGGCACCGAAATAAACAGCCAGAATATAAAACGTGGTGTCAGTTGCTCCCTGTATGGTGCTGGCTACGCGACCAACAAAGGAGTCGGCTCCGTGGGAAGTCATGGCATCAACCATCATGCCGCGAGCACCGCTTCCACTTAACGGTTTCATCAGTGCTGTAGGTATTGCACCTACAAAATCGGTATTGACACCTATTGATTGGAAACACCAGGAGATGCCTGAAATCAACCAATCCATCGCACCAGAAGCACGAAAAACACCAATAGCAACCAAAATTGAAACCAGGTAAGGAATAATTTTTACCGCAACTTTAAAACCATCAGTAGCTCCTTCAATAAATGCTTCATATACATTCACTTTTTTTCGAACGCCGAGTAGTATGAATAAAACGACTACCGAAAAAAGAAAGAAGTTGCTTGCTACATTCGAGATGGTGGTTATCTGATCTTTTCCCATGCCGGAAAAAAACCATATCAGAGCACCAACAAATACTGTAAGACCACCGAGGTAACTTAAAATAGTTTTGTCGAGCAGATTAATTTTTTGGTAAACAGACACCGCAATTAGTCCGGCAATGGTTGAGAAGAATGTGGCCAACATAATGGGAATAAATATATCGGAAGGATTAGCTGCTCCCAATTGTGCCCGGTAAACCATGATGCTAACCGGAATAAGTGTCAATCCTGATGTATTTAAAACCAGAAACATGATTTGAGCATTGGAAGCAGTGTCGCTACTCGGGTTGGTTTCCTGCATTTCTTTCATGGCTTTCAGTCCCATTGGGGTTGCAGCATTGTCGAGGTTGAGCATGTTGGCGGCAATATTCATCATGATTGACCCGTAGGCTGGATGATCTTTACCCAAATCGGGAAAGAGTTTGTTGAAAAATGGACCGATCAGACGAGAGAAAATTGCTACAATGCCCCCCTTTTCTCCGATTTTCATAATACCCATCCATAAGGTAAGTACGCCGGTTAAGCCCAGCGAAATTTCGAAACCGGTTTTGGCCATTTCGAAAGTAGAATTTATGATGTCGGTAAAAATCCCGGTATCACCCAGAAAAATAAGTTTTAGAAGAGCAACAATAAAAGCAGTAAGAAAGAAAAATATCCAGATGTAATTCAGAGCCATGCTGTGGTTTTTGAAAATATGGGCTAATATAAGGAAAATGAGCGGGACTTGGAAGTCGGGCGTTGATCTCTATACCGTGAATTAGTGTAAAAAAGTGCAAAAAAAAAATCAGAAACCGGATTGATTTCTGATTGAATATTTTCTGCAAAAATAGCGACTTACTGACATTTAAAACTAGGAGCAAGCAATTCGTTCATGCCACCACCTGTTGGTGCAACAATCGAATCTTTTTTAACCGTGAAGGTCTGCTTTAGCTTTTCTGTTTTATTGGTAACTTTTAGCTGGATAACTTCTTTTTTCGGGAGTTGAATTGAGTCAGTCTGATGTTTTGACTTCAGTTCAATGTTCGAAGTAATTTTCAGTCCCAGTAAGTAAAAGATGGAGGAAGTGAGAATGATGTACTTCATGGCTTCTGTTTTTTTGAGCGGTAATGTTAGTCGTTAACGTTTATGTTTTCACGGAGTAAAAGTACGAATATATAATTACTGAATTACAAAAAATTCTGTGAATAAATGTGAAAATTCTGTTAAAACCGCTTTTTTCTCGATCAAAAAGAGTTTTAGCTTGACTGCTGGTTTCGGATTGAAAGGAAATATTTTGTGTTGTATGGGGCAAAGCATCTGGTGTGTTGATACTTTGCCCCGGATAATATTCTGGTTTTTATTTTTTGTCGTGAAGAGGAAAAACGATGCCCGCATTTTCACGTACGCGATCAAGTGTTTCCATCATGTCGGCAGTGAACGAAAGAGGCATGCGATCGCTTTCTGTTTTTCCTTCGTCGAGGCATTGCATCACATGAGCGGCTTCAAATTGATAGCCTGATCCTTCATGTTGTTCAACTTGAATCCGTTCTTCCGATTGTGTTTCAGCTGACCACACCGAAACAGTAGTAGGAGTAAACCAGCGTCGGTTGAGCTTCAGAATTCCTTTTTCGCACCAGAATTCGGTTTCGATTGACGAATGGCAGGCAAAGCTGGAACTCAGATTCGCCATTTGTCCTCCCGGATACCGGAACGACATCAGAATGGTTTCTTCGGCGCCAGTACTGCAAAATTCAGTCATTGTGCGTATTTCGGATGGTTTGCCAAGCGTTGCCAGCGATGCATAAACCGGATAGATGCCAATATCGAGCAATGATCCTCCTCCCAGATCGGTATTATACAATCGTTTTTCGGGGTTAAATTCGGCATTGAATGCAAAGTCGGAACGGACAATTTTTAATGCTCCCAAACGACCGGAACGGAGTACTTCCATCGCTTTTTGCCAACTGGGTTGGAAACCGGTCCAGAATGCTTCCATCAGGAAGGTGTTATTTTCGCGGGCACAGGCAATCATTTCATTTGCTTCGCGCAAATTGATGGAAAAAGCTTTTTCGCATAACACTGCTTTTTTATTTTTCAGACAGAGCAAAGTGTGTTCGTAGTGATGCGAGTGGGGAGTTGCCACATACACAATGTCAACCAGGGGATCGGCTACCATTTCTTCATAACTTCCGTAAGCTTTGGCGTATCCGTGTTGTTTGGCAAATTCTTCGGCCCGCGATAATTCACGGGCAGCTGTTGCATAAAGTGTGGCGTTGGGCAACAGTTTCAGATCAGCAGAAAACTTAGCGGCAATTTTTCCACAGCCTAAAATTGCCCAGTTGTAGTTTTTTGTCATGGTTTGTTTGGGTTTATGATGTTTTTGGTTTGGTTCAGCAAAATAGAAAATGCTGGATGGCACATGCCTCCGTGGTCGAAACCATCCAATTCGAATAGCGATGTTTTTTTGTGTCCGGCTATTTTCATCATGCGATACATGTAGGCATTTTCTTCATAGCGTCCGAGCATTTCAAGTTCGCGGTCACCGGTAATTAAAACCAATTGAGGTGCTGTTGCCCGTACATGAAACAATGGAGCAAAACGATCGATAATTGGTTGTTCTCCGGGTATTCCCATTTCCTGACGAACGGTAAAATGGGTGATGGTGTGGCCACTAAACGGAACCAATGCAGCAATTGAATCGGCATCAATATTCCAGGCACCCAGGTAACTTTTGTCAAGCCCAATCATGCTTGTTAAATATCCTCCGGCCGAGTGCCCTGATACAATAATTCGTGAAGGATCGCCTCCGTATTCAGCAATGTGATTGAACACCCATGCGACTGCTGCCGCAGCGTCTTCGATATAAACCGGGCATTTCACCTTCGGGTACAGACGGTAATTGACTGCAACAACAGCTACTCCTTTATTTTTCAGTTCTTCCGGAATTTGTTTTCCTCCGCCAGTAAGACCTCCTCCATGAAACCAAACAATGGTCGCAAATGGTTGCTTTCCTGCCGGGATATATAAATCTAGTTTACAACGTTCGTGCTGGTAAGTATCTTCTTTTTCCGCAGAAACAGCAGGGTAAGGAATATTACTGATGATTTGCTCTTTTTCGGAGCGGTTTTGTGCCAGCGATGAGAATGCCAAAAGCATAAAAAATGCGGCAATGCAAATACGAAAACGAATGAATTTCATAAAACAAAATGTTTAGTTGATTGCTTGAAGACAAATATAACAGATTGACGGGGATATGGAAAACTCTTTCTGTGAGTAGCTGCTTGCATTGTTATATTTATTTCTGAAAACATTTACAGTTTTAAAATGACCTAAGTAATCAGAATAATATATTGTCGTATTGAATATGGTATAAGATATTGATTGTCTGTTTGTCTGTGAGTTTTTGGTGGTAAATTGTTTAATGGTAAATACTTGAATGCATTCGTCGGACAAAAAGTTTTTTTCTTGGCGGCATTTGAACTATCTTGCCGTTTTTATTTTTCGATACTGAAAATGATCAAGCATGTAGTATTTATTGGTGCCGGAAATTTGGCTACTCATTTGGCTACAGCCTTGTACGATAGCGGAATCAATATTGTACAGGTGTATAGCCGTACGGTAGAGGCAGCCCGTGCTCTGGCGGGTCGGGTAAATGCATCGTTTACGAATGAATTGTCGGCTGTAAAAACGGGTTGCGATTTGTATGTGATCTCAGTAAAAGACGATGCTCTGGAGTTGGTAATTAAGCAGCTGAATTTTGGAAATAGTTTGGTGGTACACACTGCTGGAAGTTTGCCGATGAGTGTGCTTGCCGGATATTCGCCCAATTATGGCGTGTTGTACCCGTTTCAGACATTTACAAAGACCAAGAAAGTTGATTTTACAAAAATTCCGGTTTGTATTGAGGCAAATAGCGTTGAGACGGAAAAACGATTGGAAGATTTGTCGAAGAAGATTTCGTATAAAATAATCCGTCTAAATTCGGAACAGCGCATGATTTTGCATGTTGCAGCAGTGTTGAGCTGTAATTTTGTTAATCATTTATACACCTTGAGTGAACTTCTTTTAAAAGAAAACGGAATGAAACTGGAATTACTTTTTCCGCTGATTCGCGAAACCACGGAAAAAGCAATGCAAATTAGTCCGAAAGAAGCGCAAACGGGTCCAGCGATGCGTAACGATAGCGAAATAATATCGAAACATCTGGCATTGCTGGCCGATAAGCCTGAAGTGCAGGCGCTCTACCGGATGTTAAGTGAAAGTATTTATCAAATTCATCATTCATAAAAATGACATTTTTCAAAGAAGAGTTAAAGCAGGTAAAAGCATTTATTTTTGATGTGGACGGCGTTTTGTCGGCCGATACTTCGCCGCTAGATGAGGAGGGAAATCCTGTTCGTACAGCCAACGTAAAAGATGGGTACGCCATCCGGAATGCACTGAACAATGGCTACCATGTGGGAATAATTACCGGTGGAAATGTAGAACGGGTGAAGTTGCGCTATCAAAAGTTAGGTGTCAAATATATTTACATGGGAGTCCCCGATAAGCTGGTAAGTTTGAATGATTTCATGGAGAAAACCGGCGTTCAGAAAAACGAAATCTTGTACATGGGCGACGATATTGTTGATTTTCTGTTGATGAAAGAGGTTGGTATTCCGGTTTGTCCGCTCGATGCAGTGCCGGAAATAAAGGCTATTTCAAAATATATTTCAGATCGGAATGGCGGACAGGGCTGTGTGCGCGATGTAATTGAACAGGTAATGCGCGCCCAGGAAACCTGGATGAACGAACATGCCTTTTATTGGAGAGCGATATGATGCCACTTGCCAATCTTGAAAAGTACGAACTGATTCTTGCTTCGAAGTCGCCGCGCCGCAAACAACTGCTGGCTGATTTAGGCCTGATTTTCCGTGTTGAAACCATGGAGGTGGACGAGTCCTTTCCGGCAGAACTTCCGGCAGGGGAGGTGGCTGTTTTTTTAGCCCAAAAGAAAGCACAGGCTTTTTTGCCGGTTTTGCAATCAGGACAGTTAGTAATCACTGCTGATACGGTGGTGGTTTGTGGTGACGAAATTCTGAATAAGCCTGTTGATACAGCGCAGGCACAAGCAATGCTTCGTTTGTTGTCGGATAAAAAACATCAGGTAATTACCGGAGTGTGTTTGGTTTCTTCCGAGAAAACGGTTTCGTTTAGTGTTCGTACCGATGTGTGGTTTAAAAAATTGAGCGATCAGGAAATCAATTTTTATATTGAAAATTACCGGCCATTCGATAAAGCTGGTGCATACGGAATTCAGGAATGGATTGGCTATATCGGGATTTCCCGAATCGAAGGATCGTATTTTAATGTGATGGGTTTGCCTGTTCAGAAATTATATGAACAGCTTTCTGTTTTTTAATCGGTATTGAAATGAAACTTTCCCGTTTTTTGATTGTATGGCTGGTGTTTAGTGCCGGATTAGCTTTTTCTCAGGATGAAAAAACAGTGTCTCCGGTTTTTACCGATGATATTCTTTTTACCGAGGTGAATCCCCTGCATCCGTTTGGTATTTTTACACTCGATCGCCCATTTTACATGGGAACATTCAATAAAAAAGGGAGTAAATTTTCGGTAGGTTATTCAATGGGGAATACCTGGCATCCGCAAACAACGATGTATTATCCGCAGTCGATGACTCCATATCAGAAAGCTGAAACCAATAATTTATACATGACTCAGCGACCCTATTATTTCTATTTGGAAGATATTCCGTATAAAACGAAGACTTTTTCGTCCGATGGGGTGTTGCAGAATCTCAGTTTTACGTATTTGTGGCAATTGGGAAAACAGGGTAGTTTTTTGTTTAAACTGAATACGCATTGGCTGTCGGGCGGAACTGCAGCAGTGCATCATCTCGCCAGCGACGATTTTATCGAGTGGTTCCACGATCAGGTTGGCTTGCACGATAATTTTGGTCGTTACCAGTATATTTTCAATCTGGCACATATTAACTTTCAGGATGAGGAAGGTCGATCGTTACGCGTAGATAAAGGTGACTTTTTCCCCGGAACGTTCGATATTCATTATTACCGGCCATTGTGGCGTGTTGCGCGTCGTGCTTCGTATAATTCGTTTCAGATAGGAGCGCATCTGGGCATTCCATTAAATAATCGTTACACTGAAATTGCGGGAGGATTGTCGGGTACATTTTTGTATCGGAAACGTATTTTTCCGAAATTTTATACCGATTTGGGATTCGATTTTGCTTTGATGCGTCACGAGCTGGCCGGTTGGGGAAATAACCCCTCAATAATTGACATTGACTACCGCAAGACGGGCAAAACGTATTTGTCGTTCAATTTTGTATCGAAGAAAAACCGGGTATTTTATTTTGGCTTGATGAACGATTATCAGGACCCATTCCTGAAGGGATATATTTTCAGCAAAAATCAGGATAAATACCGGGATTTAGGTGTGTATTTTCTGCAACCGGGTGATGTGTGGGAAGGATACGAAGTGAAAGAATATTTTCATCATGCCAAGCTGACTGCTGCTTCGATGTATTTCTTTTCGATTAAAAGCTACATTTTTATGGGTTTTAAAGCAGCTCGCGGCGATTTCTCGTTCAATGTGGGCGAAGACTATTTGTCGGTAAACAATGCTCCGGATATTCAATACGGATTCCGCTATACACGTTCGTTAAACTGGTAATAACTTCATTCATGTTCTTTATTTTATCTTATCAGATAATGAAATTGAAGTTATCAGAATTTTGCACGAGTAGATGGATTTGAAAAAGAGGATAAAAAGATAATTATTCTTTGTCGGTTTCAATTGCTTTTAAAATCCGCCCATCACTAAGTTTCCATTCAGTCAACCCATTTGCACTTCGTCCCATTACTATTGCAGCTGCAGCAGATGGGCTTGTAAATAAGTAATCTTTGCTAAAAATCAATTTGTCTCCCTGTGAGGTGATTATATTATCATTAATTAATTTTTCTCTCAATTTTTGCCAGTTTTTTGGAAATGAATTTGTCGTGGATATTGCAATCGATGAATCTTTTAATACAACAAATCCTTCATTGGTAGATTGCCCACAGGCATTCGCACCTCTGGCTGCTTCAATATAAAAAGTCGATTTTTGCTTTTCTTCTAGTGTTTGATTTGTCTTCCTTAATTCTTCAAATATTTTGAATCCCAATGTGTTAACCAGTAATTTGATGTTTGATATGAATTCTTCCATTTCTGCTTGGTCTGACTCTGAAATTTTGGGTCTTGATGGACAATTACTATTTTCTAACTCGTATCTGTTTACCTCAATTGCAATTTCGTACAGGCGATTTTCTATGTACTTTATATGTGCTTTATTCAGGTTGTCATCTTTGCTTACAAAAATAATTACTTCATTCCAAAAGTCTTTTGCTGAAAGGTGTTGTGTTAGTCTTTTATATATTTCTTCGGCTTCTCCGATATAGGCTAAATCTTGTCCGTTTGAATCAGCCTTGCCCAATAATATATAAACTCCTGTACCTTGCAGTTCGTCTCTGTCTGTTGATTCTTTAACTTGTTTTCGGGATATTTTATATGCTTTCCCTGTCCAGTTTGATAATTCACAAGACATGCGACCATTGGGCTCTCCGTCTATCAGAAAAAGTTTTATCGTCTTTCCAAAGTTTTTCATAATTGATTCGTGTCTGAATTGATTACCCGTTTTTTGTGGAAAATGCCAATTTCTTGTTTATTCCTCTTTTGTAGCCTTGCCAGTCGAATTCTTTTTCTGACTAATCAGTTCCTTTATTTTTTCAAGCTGCTCTTTTGGATAGGCTTCTTCTTTGTGCAAATTCGAGGCTTGCTGATAGTAGAACCGGGCTACACTGAGGTTGCCTTGTTCCAATGCCTCGTCAGCTTGTTTGATGCTATTTTGATACAACTGGTACTGGTGGTCTCGTTCGGTTTGTGCAATCAGTTTTTCCAAATCCTGCAGTTTCAGTTGCGGGTATTCTTCGAGCGGATTAATGCGTTTGGCCTGCTGGTAATAGAAGCGTGCAACCGAATAATCTTTGTCGAAATAGGCTTTGTCGGCTTGTGCAATTGCTTCGTTGTATAGCTGTTGTTCGCGTTCTGAGAGCATTTGCAAAATCAGGTCTTTTATTTCCTCAATACGTTGTTCTGGATATTGCTCTTCTGGTTTCAAATCCTGTGCTTTATGATAATGGAAACGAGCTACCGGATATTGTTTTTGGTTGAATGCAATATCGGCTTGTTGTATTGCCTGATCGTATGCGTTGGCAACGTCCAGCGTAATACTACTGTCTATCATTCTGGCAATTTCGTCAATACGTTGTTTCGGATATTGCTCATCAGGTTTAATGTCTCGCGCCCTGAAATAAAAGAATCGTGCTGACGAGTAATCTTTTTGCCCGAAGAAATTGTCTGCTTTTTGAATATTTTCGGTGTATTGCTGTTCTTTTTCATCGGTGTTGGAAATCGTTTCTTTGAGAACAGGCAAAACAACTTGTTCTGTTTTTTCTTGTACCGCAATTTTTTCTTTTGTTGCCGGAGTGGAAGGTGGCGGAGTGAGTGTAGCCGCATTGGTGATTTCCATAATGCGGTTGATTTGTTTTTGAGGGTACGTTTCTCCAGGTTTTACATCCAGTGCGTTTTGATAACTGTCAACTGCTTTGGAATACGATTTTTCGCGGAATAACTGATCGGCTGCGGCGATAATTTGCCGGTAGCGGTCGTCGATGCGTTTGTTTTGATCTTCGCGCAGACTGTCTTCCCGCGCTTGTGTAATCATTTGATCAAGCTCTTCAATTTTCTTCTGCGGATATTTTTCTTCCGGAATCAGTGTTTGTGCAATATCAAGCAATTCTTTTGCCTTTTCCGGTTTACTTTGTGTCAAGGCATTGTCGGCCTGTTTTACAATGTCGTTGTATGCTTTTTGGGTGATCGATTTTTCAGATGTAATGGCCAGTGTTTGGGCAATTTTTTCATTTACATACTGAATTTGTTTGGTGGCATACGTATCGTTTTTCTTGATTTCGAGAGCAGCAATGTAGCTGTCCTTTGCCGGAAACCATTGTTCTTTTTTCACCAAATCATCGGCTTCGGCAATCAAGCTTGAATATTGACTTTGTCGTTTGCTCAGGATACTTTGTATAATCCGTATTTGACTTTTAGGGTAATCTTCAGACGAAAGTATGGTGCTGGCTTCAGCATAAACCTGCTGTGCTTCTTCGTATTTTGAGGCATGGAAAAACTGATCGGCACGGGCAATGCTTTCTTTGTAATCCTTCATTTGTTTTTCAGCAATACGCTTGAGGTCTTTTAATTCGTTGATTTTCGCGTTTACTTCATTGCGTTTGGCTGGCCAGGTGCGGGCTGCATCGGTGTACAGCGAAATGGCTTCGTCAAACTTTCGGGTATTTCCCAATTGCTGAGCTTGCGTCAATAACCGGTTGTATTCCTGTTCGAGTGCTTGTTGTGTCGAGTCTTTCAATGCTTGCTGGCGGGTAAGTTCTGCCTGCAATCTCGTTACTTCAAGCACTTGGTCAATTTCTTTTATTTTTTGTTTCGGATATGTTTCCTGTGGTAAAGTGCTGAGTGCAGAAACGTATTTGCTACGCGCATCTTCATAATTTTTTTGTTGAAGGGATGCATCGGCAGCAGTAATCAATTGATCGTATTTTTCACGATTAGCTTTTTCGGCGGCAAGTCGTTGCTGTTCTTCCATTTTTGAGATGCGTTCCTGTTCAATGCGCTGTTGCAGAATGGCTTTTATTTCTTCAATTCGTTTCAGTGCGAGCGGATCGTTGGGCTTGTAAGCGAGCGCCTGAGTAAATGCATTTTGAGCTTCCTGCAATTGATCGTTATTGAATGCTTTTTGTCCGGCTGCAATGCTCTCGCTGTATAGTCGGGCATTTTCGCTGGCAACGCGGCGCGCTTCCAAAATTTGATCAATTTCCGTAATTCGTGTTGCCGGATAGCTTTCGTTGGGTTTCAGTGCCAATGCTTCGCCCAGTTTATCTTTTTCGCGCAGAAGATCATCCCGTTTGGCATATTCAGCTGCTTGCGAGAGCAAACGTTGATAATCATTGTCAAGTTTTGTTTGGCGGGCTTTTTCGGCGGCAAGATTTTCCATTAGTCGATTGGCCTCTGCAATTTGATTGCTTGCATACGTGTCGTCGCTTTTTTCAGCCAGGGCTTTACGGTATGCCGTAATTGCTTCGGTATAATTTTGTTGATTGAATAACCGGTCTCCTTCGGCAATTGCCTGCTGGTAGCGCTGATCTGTTTCTTGCTGAACGATGCGGTTGATTTCCGCAATTCGTTCGGCCGGATATTTTTCATTCGCTTTTACCGCGAGAGCTTCGTTGTAGCTGTTTTTGGCCGGCGCATACTCTTTTTTATTGAAGAAATCGTCGGCTTTGGCAATTGCTTGCTGGTAGCGGCGGTTCATTTCCTGTTGAAGTGCTTCGGCTGCGGCAAGTTTTTTCAGCTCCTGATTAATTTGAAGAAGCATGCGACTGGGGTAGGTTTCGCGCGGAGATAGTTCCTGAGCTTGCGTAAACGCTGTCTTTGCTTGTTCCCACGATGCAACTTGCATGAGTGAATCGCCCGAACGAACCAATTTCGCATAGTTGTTGAGGCGCATCTGAGCTGCATTTTCAGCAGCCCGGAAATCAGCAATTTGTTTCAACTGATCTTGCGGATATTTTTCCTGCGGTTTGATGCCTAGTGCTTGTTTATAAAAATCTTCGGCGCTTGAATAATCTTTTTTCTTAAAAGCTTTGTCAGCATCCGCAATTGCATTGTTGTACGATTGCTGACTGGCCGTTTCTTGTTGCATTGCTTCAATTTTACTGATATTCTGCAATGCAGTAGCGTCATTGGCCTTGTATTCCAGTGCTTTTCTGAATGCAGTAATCGCTTCGTTCAACTTTTTTCTGGCAAGTTGCTGTTCGCCATCTTGCATGGCTTGTTGATAATTCTTTTCGCGTGCGTTTTGTTCTGCTATCGACTGAATCAGGCGGTCAATTTCTGCAATGCGGGCTCCTGGCCTCGTGTCGGTTGGCAGAATGGTTGCTGCCTGACTGAATAAATCGCGTGCCTGCTGATATTCTTTGGCTGAGAAGCTTGATTCAGCCCGGGCAAGTACCTCGTTAAATTGCTGCGTTTTGTTTTGTTGCTGAAGTATTTGGTCTATTTCTGCAATGCGCTTTTTTGCCTGCTCGTTGTCGGCCATTAGCTGAAGTGCTTGCTGGTAAAGCGATCGGGCATCGGTATATAATTTTTTATTGAATTGCTCATCGGCTTGCTGAATAATTTGAGCAACCTGTTGTGCCACATCTTTTTGTTGCTGATTGGCCAAACGCAGCGCATCCAGCAAGTTTTGTATTTCCTTAATTCGGTCAAGCGGGTACGATTGATCAGGGAATAACTTGCTTGCATCCTGATATTTGCTCAGCGCTTCCGTGTATTGAGCCCGATTGAAAAGTCCATCAGCTTCGCGTATCAACCGATCAAACTCTTTTTGCATTTCCTGCAATTCCTGTAATTCCAGCTTGTTTAAGGTTTTTTTTGTTTTGTTCAGATTCTTTTCCTGCTCAAAGGCCTGGTCTAACTGAAACGCGATCATCCCGCCGTCAAAATTTTGCTTCGAGGTGAAATCGTCAATCGTTTTATCGTAAAAAATACTGGCATACGGTTGCAGCGAAAAACTTTTGTCAATTCCTTCAATTTCATTGAGCAGGTTTACCTGGAATTCGATAGGCGGAAAATCGCTGTTAATATCCAGAACCGCTTTGGGAACCAGCGTCGATATGAGAATTATTCGTGAATATGCTCCCGGTTTCGAGAAGGTTAATTTGTAATTGTTCTGAAATTTCAGTCGATAGATAAATTTGGGATCGCTCTTGAACGTAAAAACGTTTTTCTCCTTTTCGTTGGTTTCTATTTCCAGGTACGAACCATCTAGTTGCCCGTCTTCGGTGGCAATGGTTGCGCGAATTTCAAGATAGTCTTTCTTTTGCGACCATCCGGAAAATGAAAATGCACAAACAAAAAGAAATAGCAATGCAAATATTCGTAATTGAGATTTTTCCATTATATGTTGTCGCCGAATTTTAAACAAAAGAGTGATCATTTTTCATGCTAAAAATAAGGAAAACATTTTAAGTTCTGCCTGTAAAACCATCTATTTTCCAAACATAATTAGTGCATTTCGCTTAAAAGAAACGAATTAGATTTCGTAAAATTTTAGATCGTTATAAATTATTGCGTTATTTGAAAAAAAGAAAAAGATTCAGCATTGAAGATTTCAAATTGAAATAAAAAGGTTTGTTTCAGTGTGAAATAAGACGAAAGCTTTTCTTTAATCCGATATTGTGAAATTATACAAGAGAATATAAAACGCAAATGAAACGAGACCCGAATTTATTGGAGGCATTTACTCCTATTGTATTGCTGGTAATTTTGCTTACTGCCAATGTTTTTATTTTTGACGATACGCTGGCCGGGTCGAATCAGATTGCGTTGCTGCTGGCTGCAACCGTGGGGGTTGCAATTGTGCATCGCAATGGATTGGGCTGGGAAGAAATTAAAGATAAAATTGTGCATACAATTGGTTCGGCAATGCCTGCCATGCTTATTTTATTATTGATTGGTTCGTTGGCGGGTACCTGGATGATTAGTGGGGTAGTGCCGGCAATGATTTATTACGGACTTGATTTAATTCACCCGAAAGTTTTTCTTTTCACGGCAGTAGTGGTCAGTGCTGTAATTTCGGTGGTAACAGGGAGCTCGTGGTCAACCGTGGCGACAATTGGTGTTGCATTGCTCGGAATTGGTAAAGCGCTGGGCATGAACGAAGCGCTGGTTGCCGGTGCAATTATTAGTGGCGCTTATTTCGGCGACAAAATGTCGCCATTGAGCGATACCACGAATTTGGCTCCGGCCATGGCTGGTACCGATTTGTTTACGCATGTAAGATACATGGTTTACACTACGACTCCATCAATGATTATTACCCTGATTATATTCTTAATTATCGGGTTTAACACGGGTGGAAACTCTGCTATGGCCGATGTTGAACAGGTACAATCAGCCATATCGCATCATTTTAATACTTCTCCGATTTTATTTTTAGTTCCTGTTTTACTTCTGGTAATTATCATCCTGAAAATGCCTCCGTTACCTTCATTGATGATTGGAACCTTGTTGGGCGGAATATTTGCTGTAATTTTTCAGCCGCAGGTAATTATTGAAATTGCAGGAGCAGGTATGTCGTATTTCAAAGCCTCATACATTGGGTTTATGCAATCGATGTTTGGATCGGTTTCGCTGACAACAGAAAATGAGAGTGTAAACGAATTATTGAGCACAACGGGAATGAGCGGAATGTTGGATACGATTTGGCTTATTTTGTCGGCAATGGTTTTTGGCGGAGTGATGGAGGCTGGCGGATTGCTCGAACGAATTATTCGCCCGGTTGTGCGCTATGCCCAGTCAACGGGCAGTTTGGTGGCATCAACCGTTGTAACGTGTATTTTTTTCAATACCACAGCTTCCGATCAGTATATTTCAATTGTGGTGCCGGGTCGAATGTTTCGCAAAGCGTACGAAGAGAAAGGATTGAAGCCTGAATTATTAAGCCGGACGCTGGAAGATTCGGGAACGATGACTTCAGTATTGATCCCCTGGAATACTTGTGGCGCAACACAATCGCGGGTGTTGGGTGTCGGAACCTGGGAGTATGTGCCGTACTGCTTTTTTAATTTGATTAGTCCGTTGATGAGTATTTTGTATGCTTATTTGAATATTAAAATTCGTCGGATCGAAAAAAAGAATCAGGAATAATGAAGCTAAAAATTGGCTTACTACTATTGATATTGGTTTTCCATTTTTCATTTGTACAGGCTCAGCAAAGTCTGCAATGTTGGAAAGTGTCAGAAGATGTAGAAATACACAAAATTGCAGAAGATGCTTATGTGCATGTTTCGTACTCCGACATGGGTTCTTTTGGTCGGGTTGGCTCCAATGGCTTAATTATCGTTAGCGATGGCGAAGCTTTTTTGTTTGACACTCCTGCGAACGAACCTCTGACCGAAGAACTACTGAAATGGATAGACGATTCGCTGAACGTGAAACTGGTAGGTTTTGTTCCGAATCACTGGCACGAAGACTGTTTGGGTGGCTTGCGCATATTGCAGCAACGGGGTGTTGTATCGTATGCAAACGAAAAAACAGCAGAGCTGGCTCGTGCGAATAATCTTCCGGTTCCTGTTCATACTTTTTCCGATTCGCTCAATCTGAAGGTTGGAACCCGGACTATTGAATGCTGGTATCCGGGAGCAGCTCATTCAATGGATAATATTGTGGTTTGGATTCCTTCTGAAAAAATATTATTCCCCGGATGCATGGTGAAAAGTTTGCAGTCGAAATCGCTCGGAAACACGACTGACGGGGATGTTGTCGCTTACCCGAAAACAATTCAAAACATAAAGGAACGCTATCCTAAAGCTCAAATTGTAATTCCCGGTCACGGAGTCTGGGGAAAAAAAGACCTTATAGATCATACTTTTGAGCTGTCTGTGCGTCAGTGATTTGTAATTGTTTTAACAAATTATAACACTTTTTTTGTGGATTTCTTTGACCTCCTTCTTTGGCATTTTCTGTTTTTGACCTAAATTTGGTCAGCACTAAAAAATAAGAAATGAGGTACCTATTATATATCTCTTTATTTATCGGTTTTATTCAGACAGCGCAGGGGCAAACTGCTGTAAAAGGCAAGCCTGGTGTTGATGAAATGGTAAATGAAGAAAATTCAGTTGCAGATTCGACAATTGTTGAAGCAGGCCATCCGGCAGATAGTTTATATGCTTCAATCTGGAATAATTTCAATATTACTTATACCGCAGCGAAAATTCCGGCAAAGCAAGATACTTTGCTTATTTCAATGAGAATTCCCGGAGAAAATAGCTTTGTGGCTCCGATGAAAGGGAAAGTTATTTCGGGATACGGAACTCCTCGTCGCCCTGGTCATACGGGCATTGATGTGAAATTGCATGCCGGGGATACTGTTCGCAGCATTCTTGACGGGCAAGTACGTTTGGCAAAACGTTTCAGCGGATATGGTTATTTGGTACTGGTTCGTCACTCAAACGGACTGGAAACTTTATATGCTCATTTATCGCAGTTAAAAGTGAAGGAAAAGCAGTGGGTGAAAGCCGGAGAACTAATTGGTTTAGGTGGACGGACAGGTCGTGCGACGACTGAGCATCTCCACTTCGAAGCTCGTATTTTTGGCGAAACATTCGACCCTGCCCGTTTGATAAATTTTGAAACCGGAGCATTGGTTTGCGATTCTTTTTACTTCCATCGTTCACGCATGGAACGGAATTTGGCTGATTTTAAAGCTAAAAAAGATACTCCGCTATTGGCCTCTGGCGATATTACGCATTATTTTATCCGAAAAGGCGATACACTGAGTTCGATTGCACGAAGATTTGGAACTTCGATTAAAGCGCTTTGCTCGCTGAATAATATCAGTCCGCAAAAAGTACTGAAGATCGGAACAAAATTGATAGTTCATCAACATGAATAGAAACGATGAGGCCCGGAAAAATTTCCCGGGCCTCATTTGTTTTTCGGACAATCTGTATCGTTTATTGTTTTCGGATGTCGTAGGCCAGCAGGCAATTCCCGTGACGGATATATAGCGTTCCACGATGAATGACCGGGTGCGCAAAATGCTCACGGGTACCTTGGGTTATTTTGAATGAAGAGTCGATGATTAGTTTGCCCGAATTATAATCAATCAGGTAAACGTTTCCTTTGAAATTGTAGTAATATAGTTTGTTGTCGGCCGCAATGATCGAGCCGTTTCCAACTTTTAAACTGTCGGTGATTTGTCCGTTTTCTGCATTTGCAGTCCATAAAATTGGTTTTGCGGTTCCGCTTCCGTAAAGCGAATTCTGTTTTTTTATGAAACCACCCATGTAACTATCAAAACGCTGATTGTGCCATACCTGTGTAATTTGATTCCCATCTGCTGATAAATGAAGCCGAACTCCACCATTCCCGTCTCCTTCGACATAATAAATGTCTCCATTCTCGTAGAGAACGGTATTTGCATGCGTGTCACCTTTTCCCGGACCGCGCTCTGCTACAGGAGTATTGGTTTGTTCGTGCGTCCACAAGAGCTGTCCGGTTTTGGCATCAAATCCCATTAAATGGTAGGCCGAAAATGTGACAAGGATTTTTCGTCCGTTGTGTTCAAATACGAGCGGATTATTGTATCCCGAACATTCTCCTTTTCCTGCATTTGTCCAGATCAGTTCGCCGGAAAAGCGGTTGAGTGCAATAACATTGTGTGTTTTACCTCCAGGAGTCCAAAAGATTAGATCTCCGTCGATGGCTGGTGCTTCTGAGTGGCCAAACATTGGGTATTGTCCTTCGAAATCATCAGTAAATTTTCGCGACCATTTGATTGCTCCGGATTGTGCATCGATGCAAAATAGGTTGCCCATGCCCGATCCTACATAGATCAGGTTGTTGATGATTGTTGGATGGGAGCGTGCTCCGGGATACGATTTTACCCATTCTTTGTCGTAGGCAATTTTCCAAAGTAGTTTGCCTTTGTAGTCAAATTTGAAAAGATGGGCAAGACTATCGGTTTCCCCGGTGATAAAAATTGCCTCGGGGGTGCATACCGGCGAAACATAGCCATTTCCGATCTGATCGTTTTCCCAGAGCAGAGTTGGGCCATTCTCGGGCCATGCTTTTAATAAATTGGTCTCCTGATAGACTCCATCTCTGTTATTGCCTCTCCACTGAAAAATAGAATCTTGAGCAAAAATATTCAGCGAAATAGACAGAGTCAGAAATAAAAAAATAATTTTTTTCACAGTTTTGATTTTTTATTGTTTGCGAATATTGTAAGCTGCGAGGTAATTTCCGTGTCGAATGTATAAAATGCCATTGCAAATTACCGGATGAGCAAAATGTTCGTTTTCTCCTTTTGTTATTTCGAATTTGCTGACTGTTTTCATTTCTTTTCCAGAAGGATCAATCAGATACACTTCTCCTTTTTCATTGTACAGATAAATCATATTGTCGGCAGCGATTACGGCTCCGCTTCCTAATTTAAGCGAGTCGGTGATTTGACCTGTTTCGCAGTCGATTCGTTTTAGGTATTTTTTGCGTGCACCGGTTGCAATCAGACTATTGCCCGATTTTACAACCCCGCCCATGTAGTTGTCGAACAGGCGATTTTTCCACATTGGAGAAACAGATTTCCCATCGGTAGCTAATTTCAGCTTTTCAGTCATGTTGCCACATCCGGTAGTGTAGTAAATGCAACCCTTGTCGAAAAGCGGAGTGTTGGCATGAATATCGCAAAGCGTATCCTGTTCATGCGACCAAATTAGTTCTCCGTTTTGTGGGTCGAGCGCCAAAAGCTGATGTTCGGAGAACGTAAGAAGCAATTTTTGCTTTCCTTGTTCAATGATTAGTGGCGAGCAGTAGGCCGAAATTTCGTTTTTGGCTGAGCTTTTCCAGATCAAATCTCCTGTTTTGCGATTCAGCGCAACAATGTTGGTGTCGGCTCCTCCGGGCGAGCAATATACTTTCTCTTGATCCACCATCAGCGATTGAGAATAGCCGAAACGATTCATTTTTCCATGCAAGTCGTTGAGCATTTTTTTACTCCATTTTTTTGTTCCGGTGGACGCATCAAAACAATATATATCGCCTAGTCCAGAGCAGGTGTATAGGTCGTTCGCCATTAGTGTTGGTGTCGATCGGGATCCTCTGAAGCTAGTAATCCAATCGTTGCCGGCTTCTGTCTTCCACAGTAGTTCGCCCTCAGTTGAAAGCGCAAAAAGGTAATTGGTACTATCCATTTCTCCGGTGATGTATAACATGTTGTCGTTTATAACCGGAGAACCGTATCCGTTGCCGATTCCTTCGTATTCCCACAGAAGAGATGGTCCTTCAGCAGGCCATTCTCTTAATAAATTTTTCTCCGGATATTCTCCGCTGCGGTTTGTTCCGCGCCATTGATTGACTCCTTTTTTTTCGCAAGAACTTACTATTGCCAGAATAACAATACACAGGAGGTAGCATTTTTTCATTCGTAGAGTGTTTTTAGTATTCGTTGCTGTCCGGCATAATCACAGCATTCGTGATGTTATGCCCGATTTGTTTTTGGTCGTTTTGTTTACAAGTATGCATTTATCTTCATTTGTTACACTTGTATTATTTTTATCTTTCGCTAAAATTAAAAATAATGAGGATTTTATATATTCTTTTGATTCTTGGATGTTTCTATTCTTCTTGTGCAAAAGAACCGGGAGAACAAATCAGGAAAAAAACAGACGGGAGACCTTACGTGGTGATGATTTCGATGGATGCCTTTCGTTGGGATTACCCTCAGAAATATACGACTCCAGTGCTGGATTCAATTGGGCAGGTTGGGGTGAAAGCCGCTTCATTGCAGCCTTGCTTTCCGAGCAAAACATTCCCGAACCATTATTCGATGGCTACCGGATTGTATCCGGAGAATCATGGTATTGTGATGAATACTTTTGAAGACGAACGTTTGGGCGTGTATAGTTTGAGTAATCGGGATGCTGTTCAGAATCCGGGATTTTATGGTGGAGAACCAATCTGGGTTACTGCAGAGAAACAAGGAGTGAGCACTGCCTGCTATTTCTGGCCTGGTTCCGAAGCAGAGATAAAGGATGTTCGTCCCGGAATATGGAAAACCTATGATGGGTCTGTGCCTTTTGAAGCCCGGCTCGATTCGGTAATTGATTGGCTCGGGAAACCGTATAAAAAACGTCCGCATTTATTATTGTGCTATTTGCAGGAACCTGATGGCGTTGGGCATAATTATGGACCGGAGGCTATGCAAACACGCCAAACAGTGGAATTACTGGATCGTATTTTGGGTGATTTTTGCCGAAAACTGAATCAATTATCGTGTGCTGATTCGGTGAATTTAATTGTCACTTCAGATCACGGTATGGGAGCTATTTCGCCAACAAGAATGGTTTTGTTGCATCACTATATTCCCGAACAATGGGTAGAGGCTGCTTATGGAGGCAATCCCGTGTATATGATTCGCCCGGCTACTCCTGTTTATGCCGATTCGATTCGGAATAAATTACAGAAGGTGAAACATATTCAGTGCAAACGAAAAACAGATCTTCCCGGGGAGTTTCATTATTTTCAAAATAAGCGGATTGAAGATTTGGTGGTTTATGCTGATTCGGCCTGGAGCGTTTGCTGGAAAACAAGTGTTCCGAGAAACGGCGGTACACATGGATATGATCCGCGTAATCGTGACATGCATGCTATTTTTTATGCATCCGGGCCGGGTTTCAAAAAATCGTACATCCACGAAAGTTTCGAAAATATTCATTTATATCCCATGATTGCAGCTTTGCTAAAGCTTGAACCTGCTAAAGTTGATGGCGATTTGGAAAAAGTAAAGGGAATGCTTACTGAATAATTTTCTATATAGGCATGTTCGTGTGTATAAGTTTCAGTCACAGTAATCACCCAAATTGAGTAATTCAATTTTTCTGAATTCGGTAGGATGACTTTCAGCCTGAATGGAAATGGAACCACCTTTCAGTAATTTATTCCCATCCGGAGGTAAAAGTTTCTGATAGCTGGGGTCGCGATCGTCTAATTGAGGTTGAGTATATTCCATAACTACTTTCCCATTTACAATATGCCGGATGAGCGAATCACCATACACCTCCAGTTCAGCAGTAACCCACTGATCGCCATGAAAGGTTTTTGATTTTGAATTCATGCAATGCTCCAGTCGCAGCGTGTCGTTTATTACTACATTGGTTCCCGGAGTACAAAGGTTTAGTGTACTGCGTTCGCTGGTTCCGTCACCACCCAGAAGCTGTACTTCAATCGAGGTGGGAAAATCCTGATTCAGCTCCATTGTTTCGGCTTTTTGTCCGTGAATCATGATTCCATTATTTCGAAAAGCCCAGCCGGGACCACCCGGACATTGCTCTCCTACAAAACGGTATTCAACCCGCATTTTGTAGTGAGAAAAGTTTGTTTTGTAAAACAGGTGACCGAATTTATTGTCGAAATTTTCATATTCATTGTAGCACACTTTTAGTAGTCCGTTTTCAACACGAAACGTGTTTTTGTAATTTTCATTCAGTTCGTGTCCGGCAAATTTGATGTCCCATCCATCCAGATTTTTTCCGTTAAATAATTGAATCCATCCTTTTTTCTTGGGGGGAGTTGCTGAACAGAGGGTAAAGCAGACCAGGCAGCATAGTGCAATTTGTTTGAAAATGTTTCGGCTCATGTTTTTAAAGTTTATTGGTTCCGAAAGATAAAAAAGAATTTTAAATCCTTCATTGTTAAATTTTCTACAAGTATGCAATTGTCTTGTTTTTAGTTGCTTGGTTGGTGTTTAACCGTTTGGTTAAATGTTTTGGTTAAAATATTTGGTGAATAAAATTGAACTTCCTATTTTTGACCGCATGATTTAACTACTTGGTTAAACCAAAAAGATAAATTAAAATGACTCAGAAAAACGATACAACAGAAGGAAAAATCCTTGAGGCTGCAAAGTCGGTATTTATCAGAAAAGGAATGGAAGGGGCGCGAATGCAGGAGATTGCAGACGAAGCTGGTTTTAATAAGGCACTGGTGCATTACTATTATCGGACAAAAGAAAAATTGTTTGAGGCAATTTTTTACGAGGTGGCAAAATTTGCGTTCCCTGAATTATCGAAAATATTGCTTTCAGATATAGATATTGAAAAGCGAATCGATATGTTCATTGATGCTTATATTCAGATTCCGTTGAAACATCCGTATATCCCAATGTTTATTTTGAAAGAGTTGAACAGAGATGCTTCTGGTTTATTGAAACTTGTATCTAAATTGGGTTTGAATCCTGATCCTGTGATGGTAGCTATTCAAAAAGAAATGGATAACGGGCGTTTGGTGAAAATGGATCCGCATCATCTTGCCGCCAATGTTGTGGCAATGTGCATCTTCCCTTTTGCTGTTCGTCCGCTTGTGCAGCATGTTATTTTTAAAGGAGAGAAAGAACCTTTGGAAAAATTCTATGCTGAACGGGCTGAGGTTATTAAAAAGTTTGTGAAGGATGCTGTCGTTATAAAGCAAATTTAGATATGTCAGGCCATTAACAATATATAGCAATGAAAACAATTAAACGAATGTTACTCTTATTTCTGCTGCCATGGCAAATAGCTCTGGCACAGGAAGCTGTTACGCTCGATAAGTGTCAGCAGTGGGCGCGTGAAAACCACCCGGTGTTGACACAGAAAGGTCTTTATTCGCAGGCAAGCGAGTTGAAAATAGCCAATGATGCAACGGCTTATTTGCCCCAGGTAACCCTGAACGGGCAGGCAACTTATCAGTCGGATGTAACAAAGCTGGGGATTTCGCTCCCTAATGTCAGCATCAAACCAGTTGATAAAGATCAGTACAAATTTTATTTCGATCTGAAACAAATGATTTGGGATGGCGGAGTTTCGCAAGCGAAAGCTTTGCTCGATCAGGCAGAAAATGAAAGTAATCAATCGCAGGTTGAAGTGGATTTGTTTCAGGTAAAAAGTCGTATCAATCAGTTTTTCTTTACTTCGTTTCTGGTTCAGGAAAACCTGAAAATTCTCGAAAAGAAAAAAGAAACACTGGCAGAACGGCGCAAAATTCTGGATTCAGGAGTGAAAAACGGAATGGTGATTGAAGCAGAACTGGATCAGTTGATTGCCGAACAGTTGAAAACGGATCAGGACATGCTCGATCTGGAAACAAACCGGCAAACAGTGCTGGCTGCAATGGCTATTCTGACAGGGAAGCCCATCGACACGTTTGATAATATGCAATTGAAAAGCAGTCAGTTTGCAACGGATAATCCAATAAAACGTCCGGAGTTATCTTTATTTGAACGTCAAACCGATCAGCTTTCGGTTTCGTCCGATTTATTGCAAAAACAGCGTAATCCGAAATTCTACGGATTTGGTCAGGCTGGTTACGGCAAGCCCGGACTGAATATGCTGAGCACCAAATTTGATACGTATTACATGCTTGGACTTGGGATGAGCTGGAATGTGTTCGACTGGAAAAATGTAAAACGTCAGCAGGAATTACTTCAGGTTCAGCAACAGCTAATCGATACGCGTCGTCAGGATTTTGTGCGGAACATTGATGTGGCTTCCGATCAGCAATCGCGGCAGATTAATTTACTGGAGCAGACACTGAAACGGGATCAGGAATTGATCGCTGTGCGTGAACGTATCACCCGCAGTTCGTCGTCGAAGCTTGAGAATGGCGCAATCACTGCTGCCGATTATATTCAGGATTTGAATGCTGAAATTACAGCCCGGCTTACCCTTGAAACACATAAAATCAGACTGGAAGAGGTAAAAGCGAATTACCTGTTAACACGGGGAAATTAGTTTCAGTTTGTAAAAACACAAGGATGACCAATTGGTTGTTCGTTGTGGCTTGTTAAAACAATAATAAAAAATAAGAAATATGAAACGAACATGGTTCGCAAAAAGCACAAACACGCATGAACCTTTTCATGTGACTCCGATAGCTATCGGAACCATCCGACCATTAAAAAATAATTTTGAACGGATGAAAATCAGCTATTTACTTGGATTATCGTTGGTGTTGCTGGTTGCCTGCTCCGGAAATAATGACCGTTCGGATGCTTATGGGACATTTGAGGCTGACGAAACCATTGTTTCTTCGGAAGCAAACGGAAAGTTAATTGAATTTACATCCGGGCAAGGGCAAAAACTAACCGCAGGAGAATCAATCGGATTGGTTGATACCATTCAGTTAAGTTTGCAATTGGCACAACTTCGAGCACAGCGCGAAGCTGTTTTAAGCAAAAAAACAAATGTATCGGCACAGATTGATGTAGTAAAAGAACAATTGAAAACGCTCGGAATCACTCATGGCCGCATCGAAAAAATGTTTGCAGACAAAGCAGCAACACAACAGCAGTTGGACGATATTGACGGTCAGGTGCGGGTTTCAAAACGTCAGATTGAAAGTCTGAATACACAGTTTACCATGATTACCCACGAAGCAGATGTAACTACGGCTCAGATTGCTGTTACTGAAAATCAGTTGGAGAAGTGCCGGATCAGTAGTCCGATCAGTGGAACGGTTCTTGAAAAATATGTGGAGGCTGGCGAAATGCTGACGGTGGGCAAGCCGGTTATTAAATTGGCCGATCTGTCGAGTCTCGATCTTCGGGTTTATGTTAGCGGGGCTCAGTTGCCGTCGATTCGCGAAGGTCAGCAGGTTGAGGTGCTAATCGATCAGGATAAAACAAATAATCAGAAACTAAGCGGAGTTGTGAGCTGGATTTCGCCGGAAGCTGAATTTACGCCGAAAATTATCCAAACCAAGGAGGAGCGGGTGAAATTGGTCTATGCCATTAAGGTAAAAGTTGCTAACGATGGCCGTCTGAAAATCGGAATGCCGGGTGAAGTAAATTTTTAAGCCCCATCTAACTTCCCCGGAGGGGAAGGATTTTGATGAACACAAAAACTGAGGCAGAAATGAAAGCAAATAACAAACAAGAGCATTCTGTTACCCCTCCATTGGAGGGGAAAGGGGAGGCTGTAACTGTCCAACACATAACCAAACAATACAAGGATGTTCTGGCTGTTGACGATGTTTCTTTTTCGGTTGAAAAAGGAGAATTGTTTGGGCTAATTGGCCCGGATGGCGCAGGAAAAACAACGTTGATGCGTATGCTGATGACTTTGTTGTTGCCGACATCAGGAGAAGCTTCAATGGCTGGGCTTGATATTCGTGCAAAGTTCAAGGAAATACGGCAACTGGTGGGCTACATGCCTGGGCGTTTTTCGTTGTATCAGGACTTGTCGGTTGAAGAAAACCTGCAATTTTTCGCCACAGTATTTGGAACTACAGTTGAAGAGAATTACGATCTGATCAAGGATATTTATGTTCAGATTGAGCCATTTAAAAAGCGTTTGGCCGGAAGACTTTCGGGGGGAATGAAGCAAAAACTGGCTTTGTCGTGTGCGCTGATTCATAAACCGGAAATACTGGTGCTTGACGAACCAACAACGGGTGTGGATGTGGTATCGCGCAAAGAATTCTGGGATATGCTGAAACGTCTGCAAAAGCAGGGGATTACCATTCTTGTTTCAACGCCGTACATGGATGAAGCGACGCTTTGCGATCGTGTTGCACTGATGCAGAAAGGCCGAATTCTGACCATTGATAGTCCGCAGCGTATTGTTGAGAATTATCTGCGAACTCTGCTTGCAGCACGGTCGTCGGATATGCACCGCCTGATAAACGATTTGCGTGACTGGGAGCGAACCGATACTGCTTATGCTTTTGGTCAGTTTGTTCATGTTACTCCTAAAGATGACGAGATGGAAGCTGTGGAACTGGAACGTTATCTGCTTTCGAAAAAACACGATCAGTTGCAGGTGTACGAGATTGCACCCGGCATCGAGGATGTGTTTATGGATTTGATGCGAGTTTGAGGAAATTTAACCACAGAGGATACAGAGTGTTTTCACAGAGTAACACAAAGAGTAATATATAATTATGGAAATCAATAAGATTACTGAACTGATTTTAAAATGTGCGTTTAGTGTACATTCGGCACTTGGTCCAGGATTATTGGAGAGTGCGTATGAGGAATGCTTATTTTATGAGTTACAGGAAATTGGTTTACGTGTTGAAAAACAAAAGGCTTTACCTCTGATATACAAAGATGTTAAATTGGATGCTGGCTATAGAATTGATTTACTTGTCGAAAAGCAGGTTGTTGTTGAGTTGAAATCTGTCGATGAATTTACTGATGTGCATGTTGCTCAGGTTCTGACATACCTGAAGTTATCTGGGTGTAAGATTGGATTACTGTTGAATTTTAATGTGGCATCTCTCAAACATGGAATAAAACGTTTGATAAATTAAAAATACTCAGAGAAACTCTGTGCATAACATTGTGAATCTCTGTGGTTAATAATAAAATAAAATGAATCAGCAAACTCCAGTCATAACAGTTCGTAATCTTGTCAAGAAATTCGGCTCGTTTGTCGCTAACGACCACCTGAGTTTTGATGTTTACCGGGGCGAGATATTTGGTTTTCTGGGAGCTAATGGTGCCGGAAAAACAACAGCAATGCGTATTCTTTGTGGTTTGTCTAGTCCAACGTCAGGCGAAATTATGGTGAGCGGATACAATGTTTATACTCAGACCGAACAGATCAAAAAGAATATTGGGTACATGAGTCAGAAATTTTCGCTGTACGAAGATTTGACTGTTTCTGAAAATATTCGTTTTTATGCCGGAATCTATGGAATTCGTCGGGATGATCGTTTGAAGCGAGAAGCTGAAATACTGAAAAAGCTCAATATGGAAAGCGAACGCAATAAGCTCATTTCATCGCTTCCGCTGGGCTGGAAACAGAAACTCGCATTTTCGGTGGCCTTGTTTCATAATCCGCAAATTGTGTTTTTAGACGAACCAACCGGAGGCGTTGACCCGATTACCCGACGTCAGTTCTGGGATCATATTTACGAAGCGGCAGCCGAAGGGAAAACCATTTTTGTTACCACTCACTACATGGACGAAGCTGAATATTGTGATCGTGTTTCTATCATGGTTGATGGTCGCATTGACGCACTCGATACACCTGATAATCTGAAAAAGCAATTCAATGCTGCCAACATGGAACAAGTCTTCCTGAAACTTGCCCGCACTGCGAAGAATAGCGAATAGCAGTGATGAGTATTGAGACGTGAGTATTGAGTCAGAAGAATAAGATGTGAGTCGTAAAACAAAATTAAATATGTTCTTATGAAATGAACATCTCGCCTTAGGCGAGACCAGTCGAAATGATTATTTTTCATCATGCAATCCCGAAAGCTTTCGGGACCATTTGACAATTAAAAATAAATTATACACGAATGAATAATTTTAAAGAATTGAAGGTTTGGCAGAAAGCTATTGCTTTAGTAACGAAAATATATCAGGAAACACAATCCTTTCCGAAGGAAGAAATCTATGGGATTACTTCTCAAATGCGGCGAGCAGCTTGTTCAATCCCAATGAATATTTCCGAAGGTTCCGGAAGGAAAACAAGTGCCGATTTTTGTCGATTTCTGGATATGGCGAGGGGTTCTGCAAACGAATTAGAAACACAATTAATTATTTGTATGAATCTTGGCTATTTGTCTGAGGATAAATTCTCAGAGTTAAATGTTGAATTGGATGAAATTCAACGGATGACTCGGGGATTACAAAATTCATTGGAAAATCATAACTCTTAACAGCGCAAACTCATGTCTCACGACTCACGACTCATGTCTCACGACTAAAAACTATTGCAATGAAACGTTTCTACGGATTTGTCATAAAAGAATTTTACCACATTTTTCGTGATATGCGAACGGTGGTAATTCTGTTCGGAATTCCAATTATTCAGTTGCTGCTGTTTGGAACCGTTATTACCAACGAAATACGCGATGCCCGCATTGCCATTTGCGATCAGAGCAAGGATGAGGTGACCCGCGAAATCACTCAGAAAATTTTGTCGTCGGGATATTTTCAACTCGATCAATACCTCGAAAATCAGGACGATATTGAGGGGATTTTCAGGGAAGGAAATGTGCGTGAAGTAATTGTTTTTGAGCAAAACTTTGGGGAAAAGCTCATTCGCGAAGGAAAAGCTTCGGTACAGATTATTGCCGATGCTTCTGATCCGAATGTCGGGAAATTGCTTTCGGGTTACACAACCGGAATCATTAACGATTATGTGAATAAAGATATGAAGCCGGTCATTTTGCCGATGCAGGTAACCACCGAAGTGCGTATGTTTTACAACGAAAACCTGAAAAGTGTGTACATGTTTGTGCCCGGCATTATGGCAATGATCCTGATGCTGATTTCAGCTATGATGACTTCCATTTCGATTACCCGCGAAAAAGAACTTGGAACCATGGAAATTCTGCTGGTTTCGCCTTTGCGCCCTTCGCAGATTATCCTTGGAAAAGTGGCGCCATACCTGTTCCTGTCAATTATCAACGCAATACTGATTATCCTGATTGGACATTTCGTGTTTCTGGTTCCGATAAAAGGAAGCCTGATTTTGTTGATGGGCGAAACAGTACTCTTTATTATGATGGCCCTGAGTTTGGGAATTATGATTTCGTCGATCTCCAAAACCCAGATGACGGCCATGTTTATTTCGATGATTGGTTTAATGCTGCCAACCATGCTGCTTTCCGGTTTTATCTTCCCTATTGAAAATATGCCAATGCCTTTGCAGGTTGTCAGTAGTCTGATGCCGCCTCGCTGGTTTATTGTTATCGTCAAAAATGTAATGCTGAAAGGAACCGGACTGGCTTATGTGTGGAAAGAAACACTGATTATTACCGCAATGGCTGCATTTTTTATCATCGTAGCCGTGAAAAAGTTCAAACGACGGTTAGAATAATTAAAAGCTAAAAGCTTCAAGATTTTAGCTCCAAGTATTAAAACAGGAACGTATAACACAAAACCGAAGGATATGAGAAACTTTAAAGAATTAAAAGTCTGGCAAAAAGGGATAAGTTTGGTCGTTGATATTTACAAATTGACAAAGTCTTTTCCCTCGGATGAATTATATGGCCTAACCAGCCAAATGAGGCGTTCTGCTATCTCAGTTCCGTCAAATATTGCAGAAGGTTCGGGGAGAAATTCCGATAAGGAACTAAATCGTTTTTTAGACATATCTCTTGGTTCTTCTTTCGAATTGGAAACGCAGATAATTATTGCTTCCAAATTGCAATATCTGTCCGATGAAGAGTTTGATAACTTAATGCTTTCAGTTCAGGAAGAACAAAAAATGCTTTCAGGTTTGCAGAAAAGCATTAATGCCCAGAATTAGTATCAGAACCAATCTTGAAGCTTGTGGCTAGAGACTTATAGCTAAAATAACATGAGAACAATCCTTTATATATTACAGAAAGAATTCATCCAGATATTGCGGAATAAGACCATTTTGCGGATGATTCTCATTCTCCCGGTTATGCAGATGCTGATTCTGGTATTTGCGGCGACCAACGATTTAAAAACGGTAAACGTGTATGTGGTCGATAAAGACTTGTCAACAGCCTCGCGCAAGATGATCGACAAGTTTGAAGCATCGCCGTTTTTCCGTATTCGTGAAACCGGTTTTTCCGACGATCAGGCCGAAGACGCCCTGAAGCGCGAAAACGTGGATCTGGTTATTTCTATTCCCCAAAAATTTGAAGCCGACCTGCGTCGCGACGACAAGGCCGAAGTGCAACTCCTGATTAATGCCATCAACCAGAGCAAGGCCGAACTTATTTACAATTACTCCGGAAATATTTTGCAGGGTTTTAACCGCAACCTGATTGCTGATTGGAAAGGCTTGCCCGAGTTTAATCCGCCAAAAAAAATTACGGTGAATCAGAATTTCTGGTTCAATGCTGAGTTGGATTACAAGTGGTATATGGCGCCGGGCATTTTGTCGATACTGGTAACCATTGTCGGGATGTTTCTTTCGGGGATGAACCTGGTTCGGGAAAAAGAACTTGGCACCACCGAGCAGCTTAATGTGACGCCAATTAAAAAGTATCAGTTCATATTGGGCAAGCTCATCCCGTTTGTGTTTATCGCCCTGTTCGACCTGGCTTTCGGGCTGGTCATTGCCCGTTTTGTGTTCGATTTGCCAATTGTTGGGAACCTGCCTTTGTTGTTTGGTTTTGCCACGCTTTACCTGATTGGCGCACTGGGACTGGGTTTGTTCATCTCTACTTTGGCCGATACGCAGCAACAGGTAATGTTTGTAAGCTATTTTTTCCTGATGATTTTTATCCTGATGGGCGGCGTTTTTACTGCCGTGGAAAATATGCCTGCACTGGCGCAAAAGTTCGACCATTTAAACCCGATTTACTATTTTATACGAATCATGCGGAATGTTATTCTGAAAGGTTCCGGCTTCATGGATTTGCTTCCTGAATTTATTTCCCTCTCGGTAATTGGGGTAACTTTTTTGAGTCTGGCCATTTGGCGCTACCGAAAAACGACTTGATGTCTGCTTTCGCCGGTAAAAATCGGCTGGTAATGGAAAACCGGAAAAGGAAACCAGATGTGAATTCTATTTTTGAACCGAAAACAGAAACAATTGAAACTCGTTGACGAACGATACTGAAAACAGAAAACAAACAGGATTTTGCCTTAAAGCCATGAAGCAAAAAAGTTCATCAACAAAAAAACTGCTTGCCATGTTACTCGTACTTTTTAGTAGCATGGCGGCATACTCTCAATCGCGACATACACTTACCAACGATGATTTCGTTCCCTGGACTACAGGTGGCTTTTATGGTTCTTTTGATTATTCGTGGAGCAGTGCAGGTGATCTCGAATTTTCAGTAAATAAAATTAATGCCATGCTTTTGCCTAATCATCATTGGGGAATTGGTGCTGCTTTTTCGAGTGTAAATCAAAATAAATTAAATCACTGCGGAATAAATGAGCTTTATTATGGCGGTCCTCAGGTCGAGTATTTGATGGGATCTCATCGTTTGATTTCTCCGTCTTTTTTTATGTGTACAGGTTTGGCCTATTGCAGCGACTGTACAAAAAGAGAGCGAATACTTACTTTTGCAGAACCAGGGGCCAGATTGTGGCTCAATATTGCTTCATTTATGCGTATTTCAATCAATGCCAGTTTTCGCTTTTTTCAGCAAAAACAGAATCTGAGCATGGATGAAGTGAATGGATTCAGCTATGGTTTTTCAATCGCTTACGGAAAATTTTAGAGCTGTCCTGAATTTTTTACTGCATTCCAGAAAGCCAGTTTAAAACGATAGAGCGAATAAGTTGCTCCGCTTACCGCGTCAATCTGGTCGAGGTTTTGCTTCTGCAACATGGATTTTTCGTAAACAGGATAAGCGATAGCAGGAGTGGTTCCCGAAACTTTCATTTTTGCACAATACGCTTTATCTTCTTGTTTACCATGTCCATCCGGATGAATTTCATTGTAGTCAAGCGAAATAATTTTCCCGTTTTTTACTTCGAATGAAATAATGTGTTTGTACTGGTAATCGTCGGCAGGTGTTTCGCCGCGGTATTTCCCATCCTTCAGGTTTACTGGCGAGCAAGGGAAATCATATTTTTTGCAAACCAACCCGATTTTCGTTTTTACGGTATCGATTTGCGATCGTTCAACTGTCCAGTGCAGTTCGGTTAAAATCTTGTCTAGATCATGTTGCTGGGCAAATGCAAAGCTTGAAATGAGCAGTATGGCGAAGGTGATAATTTGTTTCATTGTTTCTGGTTTTTGTTTTTAAAATTGGCTCGCGACTACTTTCTTGAATAACTGTTTTTATTGACGATCTGATTTCTTTTTCTACTTTTGGAACTCCAATTAAACAGATAAATCATGAAGGCTTCGCTTTTTACATTTATATTGACAGTTGTTTTAGCTCTTACCCTTAATGCACAGCGGGAAAAAACGCAGGGGGCATCGGCTCCTCCCTTGGTTGTTGTAATTAATGTTGAGCAAATGCGTACCGATTATATTACTCGCTATTGGGAAAAATTTCAGTCTGACGGATTCAAACGATTGTTTTCGGAAGGTGCAGTTTGTGCCAATGTACAACTTGATTTGCACGTGCAAAAGTTGTCAACCGGTGCTGCAACCTGGTTCTCGGGTGTTTATCCATCAATTCATGGCATTGTAAACGATAGTTGGTACGACCGACTGAAACAAGCTCCTGTTGATTGCGTCAATGATAGTTATTACATCACAGTAGGTAGTGACTCGAAAGAGGGAGAGCGTTCTGCCGTAAAATTATTGAGCCCGACACTGGGCGATATGATGAAGTTGAGCACGAATAATCAATCGAAAGTGTATAGTGTCGGATTGAACGATGTTAGTGCTATCTTTTCTGCTGGACATGCTGCGAATGCTGCATTCTGGTTCGACACAACGAACGGCAATATGATTTCAAGTTCGTATTATCTCGATGTTTTTCCCGAGTGGGTTCGTTTGTTCAACGAGAAGAAATTTGCAGGCTTATATACCTCGCGCGAGTGGACTCCTTTGTTGCCGGTGAATAGTTATACCGAAAGTATGCCCGATGAGTATGTGTTGGAAAAAGGCTATTACGGACGCTGGAATACTTTTCCGTACAGCATGAAAAAATTACACGGACGGGCAGAGAGTTATAAGTTTCTGAAAACAACTCCTTTCGGAAATACAATGGTGAAGGATTTTGCATTGGCTTTGCTGGAGGCTGAGGGATTGGGAACTGATAAGGTGCCTGATTTGCTTTGTGTGAATTTTAGTTCGATGGATTATGAAAATGCTTCATTTGGCCCAAATTCAGTAGAAATGGAAGATATTTATCTTCGTTTGGATCAGGAAATCGGGCATTTGCTGAATTATTTGGATAAGAAAATTGGAAAGGGCAATGCGTTGGTGGTGCTTAGTTCTACCAATTCGTCGAATTACCCGGCTACTTATTTGAAAGAAGATTTTAACATGCCAGTGGGAGAGGTCTCTCCTGAAAATATTGTTGCCTTGCTGAAATCATTCCTCAATATCACTTACGGGCAGGGCGATTGGATTGAACATGATGCTGATCAGCAGTTTTATTTTAATCGCGACCTGATTGAGAAACGACAACTTTCGCTGATCGATGTACAACGAAAATCAGCTACATTTATCAATCAGTTCGAAGGTGTGAAAATTGCACTGCCTGGCTTGGTTTTCGAGGGTGGCGACCATGTGCGTAGCCAGTTAGCACCTATTTCCAATTCGTTCAATTTTAAACGTTCCGGCGATGTATTATATACATTCGAAGATGGTTGGGTGCCGGTGTATAAATTTAAACGAACGGTTTATAACGATAATTCGCATATTCCTTTGGTTTGGTTTGGAAATCAGGTGAGACGAATAAATGTCCGTGGTAAGAAATCTGTGGAAGACATTGTTCCAACGATTCTCGAAATATTGAATATTCCTGTTCCCGACCAATGTGAAGGAAACATCATGGAAGAAATACTCTGGTAATTCAGAAGCTTGTTGTTATTTCCTGCCTTTGTATTGATAGCCTAATTCATTAATGGTTTTCTCAATTGCAGAAAAATCGGGTTTGCTTGCTTTTACCGAAACTTCAGTTTTGTTTTTGTTTGCTTGAACTTCCTCTATGCCTGGTAATTTCATCAGGTTACGAACAATACTTGCCTCGCAGTGCGAGCAAGTCATTCCTTCTACTTTCAGTATAATTGCTTGTGCAGGTTGCATTTGTTTTGATTTTTGATAGCGTTGAATAAAATATCCGGCAATAATAGCTGTTAGCAGGAATATTGCAGAGCCGATTTGCAACCAGGCAGGAAGCATTTCGTGTGACTCATTTCCGTGCATGTGTGTTATTTTCGATAGAATCCATTCAGGGGGAATGATCCAGTTTGTAAGAATTCCGAATAAAATGGCACCACCAATGATGCTTGAAAGATAAGCTATGAGTGATTTGCGTCCCATCGTTTTTCCAATTACAGTAATGGTGGCTACATTGGTTGCAGGCCCTGCCATTAGGAAAACCAGTGCTGCTCCGGGCGATACTCCTTTCATCAGCAAAACTGCTGCAATCGGTATGGATCCAGTTGCGCAAATGTAAATGGGGATTGATGCGGCAAGGATCAGTAATATTTCAAACAGGCCGTATCCCTGGAACGAGCTAAAAAAGTCATCGGGAAGAATGACCGAAATCAGTGCTGCAAGCAAAAAGCCCAATATGAGCCATTTGGCAATGTCTTGCAGTAACTCGATGAAAGCATAATTGGCCGCCTGAAGTAACGATGGTCGTTTGTTGTCGGTGGTTTCATGGCATCCGCAGCTTGAGTCGGAACAGCCTGCCTGGCTTTGTTTGCCTGTGTCGAGCTTTAACCCAGCAAACCGGGGATCAAGTTTGGGCTTCTGTTTTTCTTTTACATACAAATTGGTGATTATTCCTCCTGCCACACCGGTAATAAAAGCAACCAGCGGGCGCAATATGGCAAAAGGCCAGCCAAGCATCGAATAGGTTGCAAATATTGAATCAATCCCAGTTTGAGGTGTCGAAATCAGGAAGGAGTTAGTGGCTCCTTTGGATGCACCATTTTTGTAGAATGAAATGCCTGTTGGAATTACTCCACACGAGCAAAGCGGCATCGGAATACCCAGCAATGACGCATTCAATGCTGATCGCGAGTTCGACTTCCCCAGATACTTTTCGATGTGCTTTTGAGGGAAATAAACTTTTAGCAATCCGGCGAAAATTAATCCAAGCAGAAGCCATGGTGCCATTTCGGCAAAGAGGTAGGTTAATTCTTTTAAATATGAAAATATATATGTCTGCATAAGTATATTTTTATGAGGCGAATTTATAAATAAAAAAGATATTTGAGTATTAATTTTGTTGACCATGTTCTGTGCGTTGCTGAAAATGAATTGATCTGATAAAACATCTGTTAAGTTCAGGTGTGCCGAGATCATATTTTATTTTCTTTGTAAAAAATGATATGAATTATGTCGATAGTTTTAGGATTAATGGTTGCCGGGATTTTTATTGGATATTTTCTTCGCAGAAATGAAAAAATACTTCGGATAAATGAGAAATTGGTGAGCGGAGCAATTTATCTGCTTTTGTTTTTCCTTGGTATTATGGTTGGAACGAATAAACAGGTGTTGAATCATTTCGACACATTGGGCATGCAGGCGCTGATAATTACGTTGGGATCGGTAAGCGGCAGTGTGTTGGCAGCATGGGGCATTTTTCATTTTTTCTTCAACACTGAAAAAAAGACTCATGAAGAATAGCTTGTTCATTGTTTTGTGTTTCGCTGTTGGGGTTTTGTTTGGGCTTTCCGATTATGTTCCCATTCAATTTGTTGAAGGAAACTGGAGCCAGATTGCCTTGTATGTGTTGATGTTTTTGATCGGCATCACAATCGGGAGCGATAAAAAGTCGATTGAAATGTTGAAGCAAATCAATTTTCGCATTTTTCTTATTCCTTTTGGAGTAATTGCTGGCACTTTTATTGGCTCTGTGCTGGTTTCGTTTTTGCTGGATGGAATTTCGGTTCGCGAAGCCGCTGCGGTGGGAGCGGGCTATGGCTATTATAGCTTGTCAAGTATTTTTATTACTGAAATGCATAGCGAAGAGCTTGGTGTTGTTGCTTTGTTAAGTAATATTATGCGCGAAATAACAACTTTGTTGGCAACTCCGCTATTGGTAAAATATTTCGGCAAATTGGCCGGTATTTTTTCGGGCGGAGCAACATCAATGGACACAACTTTACCGGTAATTGTACGCTATAGCGGAAAAGAATATGCAATGATTTCTGTTTTTAGTGGCATTATTCTAACCATATTGGTTCCGTTTGTGGTTAGTTTTTTCTTGTCCTGAGAAAAAAGAAAACCCGGAAAATCAATCTGAAGTCCCGGGTTTTTGTTATCGATTAGTTGTCTTTCTAATATGCAATTGCAAATAATACGCGTCCTTGTGATGGTTTTCCCGAATAGAAACAGGTTCCGGTTTCTTCTTCCCGGTCAAACGGAATACAGCGAATTGTCGCTTTGGTTTCTTCCTTAATTTTTTGCTCTGTTTCCTTTGTTCCGTCCCAGTGTGCTGAAATGAAACCACCTTTATTTTTTAGTACTTCTTTGAACTCATCGTAGCTATCTACTTTTGTGATCATTTCAGTTCTGAAATTCAATGCTTTTGTGAAGATGCTTTCCTGAATGTCATTCAAAAGTTGTTCCACGTACACGTCAACTCCTTCGAGCGAAGTAACTTCTTTGGTAAGCGTGTCTCGGCGTGCAACTTCTACTGTTCCGTTTTCAATATCGCGTGGACCAACGGCCAAACGAACCGGAACACCTTTTAATTCATATTCAGCAAATTTCCATCCCGGTTTTTTATTGTCGAGGTAATCGTATTTAACTGAAATCCCTTTTGCTTTCAGCTTTTCTACAATCACATTTACTTTTTCTGAAATAACATTCAGTTGTTCTTCGTTTTTGTAAATAGGAACAATCACCACTTGTATTGGTGCGAGTTTTGGAGGAAGAACAAGTCCGTTGTCATCGGAGTGTGCCATAATGAGTGCTCCCATCAAACGAGTTGATACTCCCCATGAAGTAGCCCAAACATATTCTTCTTTCCCTTCTTTATTGGCGAATTTAACATCAAATGCCCGGGCAAAGTTTTGTCCTAAAAAGTGAGACGTCCCCGATTGCAATGCTTTCCCATCCTGCATTAACGCTTCAATGCAATAGGTATCCAACGCTCCGGCAAAACGTTCATTTTCCGATTTGGCTCCTTTAACAACAGGCACTGCCATGAATTTCTCTGCAAAATCAGCATATACATTAATCATCTGCATTGTTTCATCCAAAGCTTCCTGTTTGGTTGCATGCGCGGTATGGCCTTCCTGCCAGAGAAACTCAGCAGTGCGCAAAAATAAACGGGTACGCATTTCCCATCGAACCACATTGGCCCATTGGTTGCACAGAATCGGAAGGTCGCGATACGATTGTATCCAGTTTTTATAGGTACTCCAAATAATTGTTTCCGATGTGGGGCGAACAATTAACTCTTCTTCAAGTTTTGCATCCGGATCAACAATAACTCCTTTTCCATCTGGGTCATTTTTCAGACGATAATGAGTTACAACGGCACATTCTTTTGCAAACCCATCGACATGCGCGGCTTCTTTGCTGAAAAACGATTTCGGTATGAATAACGGGAAGTATGCATTAACGTGGCCTGTATCTTTAAACATGCGGTCGAGTGCGGCCTGCATTTTTTCCCAAATAGCATAGCCGTAAGGCTTAATTACCATACAACCACGAACTGCTGAATTCTCTGCTAAATCAGCCTTTACCACCAAATCGTTGTACCATTGCGAATAATTTTCGCTGCGTGAAGTCAATTCTTTTGCCATCTCTGTTTTTTTGGTATGGTATTTGTTTTTTTCTCCTTAGTTTTGAAGCTACAAAGAAAGCAAATATTTTAAAAATAGAGGAGGAAGAATTATGAAATCAAGAGTAACCCTTATGTTAGCCTCGCTACTGATTCTCGGTGCTTGTTCTACCGGAAATTATGTGCCCCGGGCTTACGACGATGACATTTACTTTACTCCCGGTGATATAGTACTCCCCGCAGTAGAGAAATCCTACCCAAGTCAGGCTCCTGTTCAGGCTTATAATGATGAGAATGAAGAAGAAGCTTTAGTGCTCAGTGAAAGTGGAACCCTTGAAGATGGAAGTAAAATTCAGAAAAACTACATCTTCCGTGATGGAGACCAAAATGATTATCTGAGTGCTAACATGAATGAACTGGATGATTTTGAACTGGTTGATTCGGATACTACATACATCGAGGAAGAAGATGACTACCAGTACATCATCAATAATTATTATGAATTAGATGATTATTCGTACCGTATAAATCGATTCCATCGTCCATTTTACTATCGTCCGTTGTTCAGCAGTTGGTACTCGACTAACTGGTACTGGAACGACATGTACTGGAATGACTGGTCATGGGGATATGGATACTCTCCCTATTACTCATGGAATTGGGGCTGGGGACCATCCTATTATACTGGATATTGGGGATACCCCTATTATAACTCATGGGATTATTGCTATTCCGGCGGATGGTGGGGTGGTGGTTATTACAACGATCCCTGGTATAATCATGGCGGACATCATTATTCGTCGAATGATTATTATTATGGCAAACGTCGTTCGTCATACTCAACCGTTTCGCAGGGAAGAGGGTATAATTCTTATTCATCAACGATCTCGCGTGGACGAAATGCTGATCTGAAAAATGGGAGCACAGTTTCTTCCGGTAATTATGGTCGCACAGGCATGGTTCAACGACGTGAGCGTTCGATTGAGGGGAATGGTCAAATAAATAAAAATGCAACACTGACTGATCGTCGTCGGGATATATCCGGCACAGAAAGATCTTCTGTTGGTAATTCAGGAAATGCAGTAGGACGTTCATACAATGGAGTGAGGGGATCCTCAACTATTATGAGAAGTAATACTCCCAGCACTAACAGTAGGACATATCGGTCAGGAACAGGGAATAGTGTACAGCGCAGTTATGTGCCGAGTTATAGCAAACCTCGCACGGTGACTCGTTCCACTTACAATACGAATAATAGTTACAGCCGAACCAATAATGGTGGAACATATTCAGCTCCGCGTTCAGTTCAATCAAATTCATCGGTAAAATCGTCTAATTCCGGATCGGCACGAAGTTCTTATCAGTCAGGTTCTACGTATAGTCGGGGGAGTAGTACTACTTCGGGAAGTAGTTCTCGTTCTTCCTCATCTTCTTCATATAGTCGTTCTTCCGGTAATTCTTATTCTGGTAGTTCTCATTCAAATAGTTCTTATTCCGGTGGATCTAGTTACAGTGGTGGTAGTCATAGTTCAGGTGGTTCTTCCGGTAGCTCAAGTAGCTCTTCTTCGTCTGGAAGCAGCTCTCGAGGATCTAGTTCAGGAAGACGTTAGTTCGATTATTTGAAACAGAATAAAAACAAGCTATTCCTATATTGAATTTGGAAGAGTAGGATTACAGTGTCTATAATTTAAAAATATTGATTATGAAAAAGATATTATATACCGTTTCAGCATTATTAATCACTTCGGGACTTTTTGCCCAGAATTTGGTGGACGCACTACGCTATTCGGATCACAAAATAAAAGGAACTGCAAGGGCGGCAGCAATGGGAAATGCATTTGGTGCTCTTGGCGCTGATTTTACAACAACAAGTATCAACCCTGCCGGACTTGGTTTGTACCGTTCGAATGAGTTTGTCTTTACTTCCGATTTAAGTAAAATGAGTGTAGATGGAACTTACTTGAACCGGACTTCTTCGGATTCAAAGTATAACCTTTCGTTGGATAATGTTGGCTATGTAGCTACGTTTCAGTCGAACGAACAAAGTAGCTCCAGCCTGGTAAGCTTCAATGTTGGCGTTGGGTTTAACCGTTTGGGCGCGTTTGCTGCCAATATGCTGGTTAATGGAGTTGATGCTCCGAATTCAATATTGACAGGTTTTACCAATCGCGTAAATGATGATTATCTGGAGGCAGGTGATTTTGATCCTTTTTATGAGAAACTGGCATACGAAACCTATCTGATGGATTATGATCCTGATAATGACGTTTTCTTCAATGACTTAACGGATGCTGGTTACGGCCATTCTCAACGGAAAAGTACTTCCCGTAAAGGATATATTAATGAATACACCGTTTCGTTTGCCGCGAATTTTAATCATAAAGTTTATGTGGGTGCAACTTTCGGAATTCACGATGTTCTTTATGAAGAAAATACAGACCTGTATGAATACGATGCAAATAATAAGATTGATTATTTCAATAGCCTGAATTTCGAAACAAAAATGAGTACTACCGGAACTGGTTTCAATGCGAAATTGGGCGTAATTTTTAAACCGGTTGATGCATTGCGCTTGGGGGTTGCGTTGCATACGCCAACTTTTTACAGCCTGAACGATGGATACAGGAATACCATGTATTCGGACATGGATTTGAAAGATAACGTTACAGGGCAGCTTGTGAATGAGAAATATATGAAATCATC
Organism: Prolixibacteraceae bacterium; assembly: GCA_963668595.1. GTDB lineage: Bacteria > Bacteroidota > Bacteroidia > Bacteroidales > Prolixibacteraceae > GWE2-42-39. Next base: position 328,818 of record OY764876.1, read on the forward strand.
TCCGGTTGGCGACTACGATTACCATTTGGAAACTCCAATGAAAGCGGTGTTTAGTGCTGCATACATTATCGGTAAAAAGGGATTGGTTTCTTTGGATTATGAATATGTGGATTATTCAACTGCAAAACTGCGCAAGGGCGGAAACTATAATTATGCATTCACCGATGAGAACGATGAAATTAAAGAGGTGTATAAAACAGTTGGAAATATCCGTGTTGGAGGAGAATATCGTTTGAATAATGTATTTAGCCTTCGTGCCGGATACGAATTTTATCCAAGTCCTTACAATAAAAAGGCTTTTGGTGTTGATCAGCCCAACAGCAATTCGGACTATTCATCTGTTTCTGCAGGTTTAGGTATCAAACAGGGCGATTTCTTTGTCGATTTGGCTTATAAATATACAATGGGCGAAGAACACAACACGCTTTATGCGGGTTCCGACTTTGCCAAATACGAATTAAACAACAATAGCTTGCTGCTAAGCGTTGGATTTAAGTTTTAAAAATTACCATTCTTACAGGAAAAAGCGTCGGCATATAGTCGGCGCTTTTTGTTTGTATAAAATTGCATGCAGAGAAAAAGAAGGAAGCAAAAAATGACGTTTTTTTGGAGGATTTGTCGTAACTTGTATCACTCAACAAAACAACGATGATTCAGTTTCAACCAATTGATTACTTATGGGCGGTTCAGCTTTTTGATCAGGCCGAAGAGCAGGGGCTTCGTTTAAAAATGGGCGAATTTGAAACATCAAAATGGCTGCAGCGCGAGAATATTAAGTTTGATGATATTGTTGCTTTCTCGAAACAAATGCCGGATGCAAAAATATTTATCATCGGTTCAGGCGATGATGAAGGATTTTATATTTATTCGCAGAAACAGCAACGTTGTTATAAGTCAGATCGTCAATTGGAAGCAGTTTGATTATTGAATTTATTTTCCACCATGAAGTATTGTTCCCCATTTCGTGTCACAAAAAATATGATTTTTGTAAATACAGAAATAAACGCTAAAACGTTCTTGTATGATAAAAATAACTCCGGATCCGCTTGGCCTTGCCGTTCAGGATTATTATTCATTGAAAATTGATCTTCCTTTAACTGTGCATACTGCCGGATTTGATCCGGATGCAATGCAACCTTCTTATTTTTTTCGCACTCCAGACGAAATGCCTTTTCTCGAAAAAGAAGCATTACGCCGGGTTCGTGGCAAAGTACTGGATATTGGTGCTTGTGCAGGTGCTCATTCGCTGGTGGTTCAGGAAAATGGAACTGAAATTGTCGCTCTGGAATCGTCGGCATTGTGCTGTGAGGTGATGCGTCGCCGGGGAATAAAAGAAGTGGTTTGTACCGATATTTTCCAATGGAAAGGAATGCAATTTGATACGCTTCTTCTGCTGATGAACGGACTTGGAATTGCAGGAAGCCTGCCTCGCTTGTCTGATTTACTTCGTCATCTGAAAACGTTAATGAAGCCCGGAGCACAACTGTTGGCCGATTCGTCGGATTTGATATACTTGTTTGAAGACGAGGAGGGAGAAGCACTGATTGATGTAAATTCGAATTGCTATTACGGGGAACTGGAATATCGTTTCGAGTACAAGGGAATAAAAGGCGATAAGTTTCCCTGGCTGTATGTGGATGCCGAAAGTTTGCAGGATGCAGTGGATGCGGCAGGACTGAAAATTGTTGAACTGATTGAAGGAGATCATTACGATTATCTGGCAGTAATTGAAGAAAAATAGACTCGATTTTCAAATCAATCAGGTATATTTGTTTCATTCAATAAAAAAATTGACGCTTGGAATTAAAAACAAAAGAGCAGCTAATTAGTCTGTTCGAACATCATTATAACGAGGAAGTAATTGCTTTTGAGCAGTTACCGGCTTCCGGTTCGTACCGGCAATATTGTCGTTTGAGAAGTGAAAATCGCCAGGTGATTGGTGCGTTTAATAACGATTTAAAAGAAAACCGGGCATTTATCGAGTTTTCACGTCATTTTTTTAAACACGGTTTGCCTGTACCCGAAATTTATAAAGTTGCTGACGATCAGTTTCATTATTTATTAGAAGATTTGGGCGATGTGACCTTGTTTGATTATTTGGGAATACATCGTCAGATTGATGATTTTTCAGACGACATTGTCGGTCAGTATAAAAAAGTATTGGATGTACTTCCTGATTTTCAGATTGATGCAGGAAAAGATCTGGACTATTCGTTGTGTTATCCGCGCGGAGCATTCGACAAACAGTCGATGATGTGGGATTTGAATTATTTTAAATATTATTTTCTGAAACTGGCGCAGGTTTCGTTTGACGAGCAGGCATTGGAAGATGACTTTCAGTCTTTTTCCGATTATTTGCTTTCAACAGACATCAACTATTTTTTGTATCGAGACTTTCAGTCGCGAAACGTAATGCTGAAAGATAACCGTGTGTTTTTTATCGATTATCAGGGGGGCCGGAAAGGGGCTTTGCAATACGATTTAGCATCGCTGTTGTACGATGCGAAAGCCGACATTCCGCAGCATGTGCGCAACGAACTGCTTGAGTATTATCTCGATCAGCTGGAACAGCGAATCGCGTTAAATCGGGACGAATTCAAGTCTTTTTTCTCCGGATATGTGTTAATTCGTATCATGCAGGCAATGGGCGCTTATGGTTTCCGCGGCTTTTACGAGAAAAAAGAACATTTTCTGAAAAGTATTCCTTTTGCGCTTGAAAACTTGCGTTATATTCTTTCTACTCATACAATTGGTATTGAATTACCTGAATTATTCAGCGTATTGAAAAAAGTAAGTGAGTCGAAAATGTTGCGCGAGATTGCTTCGAAAGAAGGGAAATTGACGGTTCGGATTACCAGTTTTTCATATAAACGAGGAATTCCGGAAGATCCTTCGGGCAATGGTGGCGGTTTTGTTTTTGATTGCCGTGCGGTGAAGAATCCCGGGCGTTATGAAGAATATCGCCATTTGTCGGGCAAAGACAAAAAAGTGCAGGAATTTCTCGAAAATAATTCCAATGTGAGCGAATTCTTGCAGCCTGTTTTTAGTCTGGTTAATCAATCGGTGAGGAAATATTTGAAACGTGGTTTTTCTCATCTCAGCGTAAATTTTGGATGTACTGGCGGACAACATCGTTCGGTGTATTCGGCTGAAAAATTAGCTGAGCATCTGAAAAACAATTTTCCTGTTGAAGTTGTTTTGATACACCGGGAACAGGAAAATTGGTAAAAATGGGAAAAACACTTTGTAAAAAAGATTCAGAAAAAATATACGACGATCCGAAATACGTTTGCAAGCGTTGCGGACGAAAAGCACGCAAGGAAGAAAAACTTTGCAAGCCTCAAAAAATAGCGAAGCCGGAATCAGAATAGTTCCGGCTTCGGTCGTTTTATATTTGAGCGCTGTTTTGCTTTCAATTCGATTTTACTGTTTTGTTTTCAGATGAATTGTAAATTGTTCTGGTGTTATTGGTACCACAAATTGCCGGTCTCGTTAATCTGCATGCGGATGCGCCATTCTTTAGGCCAGTAGTTGTTTGATCGATTTCCCAGATTCTTTAGAAATCCAAGCGGAACATTCCGGTAGTTTACCAGTTGCCAACCCGGGGCAGAATTCTCGGTTTTAACTTCTTCTTTGCGTAAAAATTTCAAGGCATCCAACTTGTTCAGCTCAATGTTGGCAAAGCTTTGACGATTTATTTCCTCAGAAAAAGCCAAAAAAGGAGAGGGACTCATGTCTTTGCCTTTCATTTCAGCTACCGGAAGAGCAAAGTCAACTGTTTTTAATAATGAATTCAAAATCAGTAAATCATTTTTCCTGTTTGCAGGTAAAGCAATAATTTTGTCCCGTTGCAAAATCATTTCCAGATTACCCGGTTTGATCCAGCTTTTAACCGTTGATGCGTTGGCTGGTAATTTTTCAAACGATGAATTTATTTTTTTAGGTTGACGAAATTCCCGCTGTTCTTCTGTTTTCCTGATCAGGCACATAAAAAAACCTTCTCCCTGAACGCGATGAGGGAGAAAACGATATGCGGTGATACCTTCATACTTGATTTGGTCAATATTCCATTCCGCAGATATTGGAATAGAAATGGTTTCAAAGTCGCTCTGCGATTGAAGCCACTGCAAATTCTCTTCGTTTTCTGCCGGATTGAAGGTACAGGTACTGTAAAGTAAGTATCCTCCCGTTTTTAGCGCAGGCCAAATGTCTGCCAGAATTCGTCGCTGACGTACCGAACACAGTTGGGTGTTTGCTTCGCTCCATTCATTCCGGGCAGCTGCATCACGCCGGAAGAGTCCTTCGCCAGAGCAAGGTGCATCAACAACCACTAAATCGAAAAATCCGCTCAATGACTGAAAATCGCGAGGGTCATTGTTGCTGATAAGTGCGTTGGCAGCTCCCCATTTCCGGATATTTTCGTGCAGAATGCGTGCTCGTGACTGAATCACTTCGTTGCTAATCAACAGATCGTCGTCTCCAATCAAACTGAGCAAATGAGTTGATTTTCCGCCCGGAGCTCCACATAAATCAAGTACATTCGCTTGCGATGGAAGTTGCATTTGGCGAAAGGCCTGCTCCAGAAACATTGAACTGGCTTCCTGTACATAGTAAGCTCCGGCATGAAACAATGGATCAAGCGTGAACGAAGGACGTTCGGAAAGGAAAAATCCAGTAGAACACCATGGAACAGTCTGTATTTTGTTTTCAGAATAGCTGAATTTTCGGGCATTGATGCGCACGCTGGTTTGTGCATCTTTTTCGATTGCTGCAAGAAAACTATCTGCCTCTGTGCCGAACTGTTGCCGGATTCGTCTTGTAAAAGCTTCCGGTAAAAAGTGTGTATTGTTTTGACTCATTGTGCTTCAAAAATAGCAGCATATTTGTTATCGTGCTAAATTTTGCAAATGAAAATCATCGACAGACTTATTTCTTTTCGGTTGAAATGAGTAAAAATACGTATTGCCGAAGCTCTTTTTGACAATTACTTTGTTATTGTATTTAAAAGAAACAGAATGATTAACGGAGAGAAAGCATCAGCCTTGAATGATTTGAAACAAGGAAAAACGATTGTTGATATTTTGCGGGAACTGGCAGACGAATTTGCCGGGAAAGTTGTTTTTACAACTAGTTTTGGGGTTGAAGATCAGGTGATTACTGATTTGATTTTTGCTAATAATATTCCAATTCAGGTTGTGACACTGGACACTGGTCGCTTGTTTGAAGAGACTTACAAGGTGTATAACCGTACTTTTGAAAAATATCAAAAGCCCATAGTTGCTTATTTTCCGAATAATGAAAAACTAGAGAGTTTATTGGCAGAGAAAGGCCCATTCAGTTTTTATCTTTCTCCCGAAAATAGGAAGGAATGTTGCCACATTCGGAAGGTGGAACCGCTTGGCCGTGCATTGTCGGGAATGGAAATCTGGATTACCGGCTTGCGGGCTTCTCAGTCGGATAATCGGGGAGGGCTGACTCCATTTGTGTGGGATGCAGGCTTTGAAATAATTAAGTATAATCCGTTGCTGGAGTGGTCGCTCGACGATTGCCGCGAATATGTAAAAGAAAATCAGGTCCCTTACAATGTGTTGCACGATCGTGGATTTGTAAGCATTGGCTGTGCTCCGTGTACCCGGGCGATTCAACCGGGCGAAGATTTTCGTGCCGGACGCTGGTGGTGGGAAAATAATTCGAAAAAAGAGTGCGGTTTGCACACACATCAATAAGAGATATTGACAATTCGGTGATTTACTATTTACAAATTATCGGACTGTAGATGATTTTAGTGTAGTATATTATTCTGAATTGATAATGATAAAGCTTCAAGTTTTTTATAATCTTGAAGCTTTATTTTAAAAGAAAAAGGGTTGTCATCAGACAACCCTTTTTCGTATTTGATGCGCTTTGATTACGCTTTTTTGATGTTTGCCTGAGCGGCAGCTACCCGTGCAATCGGCACGCGGAATGGAGAACAGCTAACATAGTCCATGCCTACTTTATCGCAGAACATTACAGAGCTAGGTTCACCTCCGTGTTCACCACAAATACCTACTTTCAATTTCGGTTTTGCTGAACGACCTTTTGCAACACCCATTTCAACTAACAAACCAACACCGTTCTGATCCAATACCTGGAATGGGTCTTGTTTCAGGATTCCATTGTCGAGATATACTGGCAGGAATTTACCAGCATCGTCGCGAGAATAACCAAGAGTCATCTGGGTTAAGTCGTTTGTTCCGAATGAGAAGAAATCAGCTTCTGCGGCAATATGGTCGGCAGTCAGTGCAGCACGAGGAATCTCGATCATTGTACCAACCAGGTAATCGATAGTCATACCTTTTTCTTCGAACACTTTTTTCGCAGTGGCGTGTATAATATCAGTCTGGTTTTTCAACTCAGCAACTGTACCTACCAGTGGAACCATGATTTCCGGGCGGGCATCAACTCCTTTTTGTTTCAGGTTGATGGCAGCTTCGATGATTGCACGTGCCTGCATGGCTGTAATTTCAGGATAAGTAATTCCTAAACGACAACCGCGGTGTCCAAGCATTGGGTTGAATTCTTCCAGTTCTGAAATTTTCATTTTCACTGCTTCCAGCGAAATTCCCATTTCTTTGGCCAAATCAACCTGTGTGGCTTGTTGGTGAGGAACAAATTCGTGCAATGGTGGGTCGAGCAGACGAACTGTTACGCCGAAACCTTCCATTGCTTCGAAGATGCCTTCAAAGTCAGCACGCTGATAGGGTAACAATTTAGCAAGAGCTTTTTCGCGTCCTGCAGTTGTCGATGCCAAAATCATTTCGCGCATTGCTTTGATGCGTTCACCTTCGAAAAACATGTGTTCGGTGCGGCACAAGCCAATTCCCTGAGCTCCGAATTCGCGTGCTACGCGAGCATCGTGAGGCGTATCAGCATTGGTGCGCACGGTCATGCGGGTATATTTGTTGGCCAGTTCCATAATTTTTCCAAAGTTTCCGCTGATTTCCGGATCCATGGTTGGAACTTTTCCTTCATAAACTTCTCCGGTTGAACCATTCAGTGAAATCCAGTCTCCTTCGTTGAATTTCTTGCCATCAATGGTCATTACGCGGGTTTTGTAATCTACTTTTACCGAGCCGGCACCCGAAACACAGCATTTACCCATACCGCGGGCAACTACAGCTGCGTGTGAGGTCATACCGCCACGGGCAGTAAGAATACCTTTTGCGATGTTCATACCTTCCAAATCTTCTGGTGAAGTTTCGATACGAACAAGGATTGAAGTTTTGTATTTGGCCGCTTCATCAGCAAAGAAAACAACTTGTCCGGTAGCAGCTCCTGGCGAAGCAGGCAGACCTTTTGCCAAAACAGTTGCTTTTTTCATTGCTTCGGTATCAAATACCGGGTGAAGTAATTCGTCCAGTTTGTTCGGGTCAATACGCATCAGCGCAGCTTTTTCATCAATCATGCCTTCGTTCATCATGTCGATGGCAATGTTTACCATTGCTTCGCCGGTACGTTTTCCGTTACGTGTTTGCAGCAACCACAGTTTACCTTCCTGAATGGTAAATTCAAGGTCCTGCATATCTTTGAAATAGTCTTCCAGTTTTTGCTGAGTAGCGTCAAGCTGTTGATAAAGATCAGGCATTGCTTCTTCCAGTGATGGGAAGTTTGCAGCACGTTCTGCTTCGCTTACACCAGCCAGTTCAGCCCAGCGGCGGCTACCTTCGAGGGTAATTTGTTGTGGCGTACGAATACCAGCCACCACGTCTTCACCCTGAGCATTGATCAGGTATTCACCGTTGAAAAGGTTTTCGCCGGTAGCAGCATCACGGGTAAATGCAACCCCTGTAGCTGAAGATTGTCCCATGTTACCGAATACCATTGCCTGCACGTTAACGGCAGTACCCCATTCGGCCGGGATGTTGTTCATTTTGCGGTAGTAAATTGCGCGGTGGTTCATCCAGCTGTCGAACACTGCACAAACGGCACCCCAAAGTTGTTCCCATGGATCATCGGGGAAAGTATTTCCTGTACTTTTCAGTACGGCTTCTTTGAAACGAATAACCAACAGTTTTAAATCTTCTGTTGAGAAATCAGTGTCCAAGTCAATTCCTTTCTCTTCTTTCAGTTTTTCGATGATTTCTTCGAACGGATCAATATCTTCTTTGTTTTCGGGTTTCATTCCTAAAACCACGTCGCCATACATTTGAACAAAACGGCGGTATGAGTCCCAAGCAAAGCGTGGGTTGCCCGATTTTTTTGCGATACCTTGAACAGCCAGGTCATTCAACCCCAGGTTGAGTACGGTATCCATCATTCCCGGCATCGAAACTCTTGCTCCTGAACGAACAGAAACAAGACAAGGGTTGTCTTTATCCCCAAATTTAGTGTCGGTTAATGTTTCAATTTTAGCAACAGCAGCTTCAACTTCTTTTTTAATTAAAGCAACTGCGGCATCTTTTCCTTTTTCATTGTAAATGGTACAAACTTCAGTGGTGATGGTGAATCCCGGAGGAACAGGAACCCCGATCAGGTTCATTTCACAAAGGTTAGCACCTTTGCCTCCAAGCAGGTTCTTCATATCAGCCTTTCCTTCAGCTGCGCCATTTCCAAAAGAATAAACATATTTAGCCATAAGTAAGCGTAATTATAATGGTTAGTTACTATGAATCTGATATTTGTAATGCGTTGCGAAAGTAATTGTTATTTTTTAATAATTAAAACACCGATCTGAATTTAACGGTGTCGTAAAGCATGAATAGAAACATTTTTTTCTTATAAATGTTTAGCAGACGGTGCATGATGGTGATAATCTGTAATATTTTATTTTGAAAAACGAGGTGAATTAAAAATGGAAATGGCAGAATTGTTAAAATATTAACATTCTTTAACTTTGCTTCATACGTCTTAACTAATTCCCGGCGTACTTTTGTATCGTAACAAGTAAGAAGTACAAGTAAAATTTTTTCATAGAAAAATAGGTTTGGTTAGGAAAACAAGGGCGACAGGTGTTGTCCTTGTTTTCTTTTATACGCCTGTCAATATTTCCTCTGAACGTTTAGTCATCCCGAAAAAATTTCCGGTTTATTTTTCAAAATTGGTCAATCTGTCACAGCTGTTGCTACTGGCAAAAGAGTTGTAATGTGGTTGATGTTCTGGTTTGATAACCAGATTTTTAATTAAAATCCAGAAGAAAACAAAAAACAGATAGATATGAACTTAAACAATTTTACAATTAAATCGCAAGAAGCAGTTCAGCAAGCTTTTGTTATTGCCCAGGGATACAATCATCAGGCAATTGAAACAGGTCACCTTTTGAAAGGTCTGTTGCAATCGGCTGAAAACACGGTTGAATTCATTCTGAAAAAAGCTGGAGTAAACCTGCCTGCTTTGGAAAAAGCGTTGGATCGGATCGTTGAATCGTATCCGAAAGTAAGCGGAGGCGATCAGTATTTATCGGGCGAAGCCAACCGGAGTTTGCAAAAAGCAATTGCATTGGCGCAGAAAATGGGCGACCAGTTTGTATCGGTTGAGCATATTTTGCTTGGTTTGTTTGATGCCGGAGGAACGATCAGTTCGCTGTTGAAAGATGCCGGAGTGAGTGGAAAAGAATTGGAAGCTGCAATTAATGAATTGCGAAAAGGTGCCAAAGTGAATAGTCAGACTGCCGAGAATACATTCAATTCGCTGAGTCGTTTTGCTGTAAACCTGAACGAGCGGGCACGCGATGGAAAACTTGACCCGGTAATTGGGCGTGATGATGAGATTCGTCGTATATTACAAATACTTACGCGTCGAACAAAAAATAATCCGATCCTGATTGGTGAACCAGGGACAGGGAAAACGGCAATTGCCGAAGGTCTTGCTCACCGGATTGTGCGGGGCGATGTGCCTGAGAATTTGAAAACCAAACAGTTGTTCTCGCTGGATATGGGAGCTCTGATTGCCGGTGCAAAATACAAAGGAGAATTCGAAGAGCGATTGAAGGCGGTGGTGAATGAAGTAATTAAATCGGAGGGAGAGATCATTCTTTTTATTGACGAAATACACACGCTGGTAGGGGCCGGAAAAAGCGACGGAGCAATGGATGCAGCCAATATTCTGAAACCGGCACTGGCGCGGGGAGAATTGCGCGCAATTGGAGCGACTACGCTTAACGAGTATCAGAAATATTTTGAAAAAGACAAGGCACTGGAACGCCGTTTCCAGATTGTGATGGTGGACGAACCCGATACTATGAGTGCGATTTCTATTTTGCGCGGATTGAAGGAACGCTACGAAAATCATCATAAGGTGAGAATAAAAGACGAGGCAATTATTGCGTCGGTGGAACTTTCGCAGCGATATATTTCTGATCGTTTTCTGCCTGATAAGGCGATTGACTTGATGGACGAGGCTGCGGCCAAATTACGCATGGAAATGGATTCGCTGCCGGAAGAGTTGGATGAAATTGAACGCCGGATTAAGCAGTTGGAGATTGAACGCGAGGCGATTAAACGTGAACGCGATGAGCTGAAGTTGTCGAAGCTGAACGAAGAAATAGCTAATCTGAAAGAAGAGCAATCGAAATACCGGGCACAGTGGCAAACTGAAAAAACGCTGATTGACGGCATTCAGAAGCAAAAAACAGATATTGAAAGTTTGAAATTTGAAGCAGAACAGGCAGAACGTTCCGGCGATTTCGGGCGTGTGGCCGAAATTCGGTATGGAAAAATAAAAGAAGCTGAAAATGAGATTGAGCGACTAAAAAAAGAACTTTCGGAAATGAAATCGGAGGCAATGATCAAAGAAGAGGTCGATGCGGAAGATATTTCGGAAGTGGTTTCGCGCTGGACCGGAATTCCCGTCGCACGCATGTTGCAAAGCGAACGCGAGAAATTGCTGCATTTGGAAGATGAATTGCACCAGCGGGTAGTCGGGCAGGACGAAGCAATTCGGGCAGTGGCTGACGCAGTAAGGCGCAGCCGGGCTGGTTTGCAGGATGAAAAACGACCGATTGGCTCGTTTATTTTCCTCGGAACAACCGGCGTTGGAAAAACGGAATTGGCCAAAGCTTTGGCTGAGTTTCTGTTCGACGACGAGAATATGATGACGCGTATTGATATGTCGGAGTACCAGGAGAAATTTTCGGTGACCCGGCTGATTGGTTCGCCTCCCGGATATGTAGGCTACGACGAAGGTGGGCAACTTACTGAAGCCGTGCGTCGCAAACCGTATTCGGTGGTGTTGTTTGATGAAATTGAGAAGGCTCATCCTGAAGTATTCAATGTTTTGCTTCAGGTTTTGGACGATGGGCGTTTGACCGATAACAAGGGGAGGGTTGTGAATTTTAAGAACACCATTATTATAATGACCTCCAATTTGGGGTCTCATCTGATTCAGGAACGAATGGAGCGCATGAATCAAACCGATGCGGGCGAAATTTACGAACAAACGCGTGCCGATGTGTTCGAATTACTGAAACGAACAATTCGTCCTGAGTTTTTGAACCGGATTGATGAAGTAATCATGTTTACACCACTCAGCCGGAGCGATATTCAGCATATTGTTGCATTGCAATTTGCGCTCATTGCCGAACGTTTGGCAAAGAGTGATATTGAAATTGAAATCAGCCCCGAAGCAATAAAATGGCTGGCTGATGCGGGTTACGATCCGCAAAATGGCGCGCGCCCGATTAAGCGTTTATTGCAACGCAATGTGCTGAATGAATTGTCGAAGGCAATTTTGTCGGGAGATGTTTCAGCACAGTCGCGAATTCTGGTCGATGTAGCGGATGAACAATTAATGTTTAAAACGATATAAAAAGAAAGGAGCCGATTCAAGTCGGCTCTTTTTTCAATATTTGGTCAGTTCTTCATGCAAATCTTTTTCTGCCTGAGTGATAATTTCAATAAAATGCATTACGTCATCGTTATATGAATCAATGGCCTCCAATTTTTGTGTTTTAAGCTGAAGTTGTTTGAGCTGCATTCCTAAATCGTTCATGCCGAAGGTCATCACCGAAGCTTTGGCTTTGTGGGCTAGTTCGCCGAGTTCTTTGTATTTCTTCTGATTCAGTAATTCGGGAAGCCCGTTTTTGAATTCCGGAATCTGATCGAGAAACAGAAGAATGAATTCGCGCATCACTTCTGCTTCTCCTCCCGTTACTTCTTTCAGATAGTCCAGATTAATAACTTGTTGCATGACAGCATATTTTATAGTTTCAACAATGATAGCAAAAATAACGAATATATCCTGTTTGCTTTATTTAGTTATTGTATTTTTGGCGGCAGAATTTGAACTGATTTTATTCATGATTTTACGTTTTGGGAAGATTTATTTTTGAAGCGTAAATTGCAGATCATGTTTGCAGTAAAACGAAAAGCTCAGTAGAAATACAAATACAAGGAAATGACAAAAAAAACAGCATTTAACGAGTTGCATAAATTAGCTGGTGGCAAAATGGTTGAGTTTGCCGGCTACGAAATGCCGATTGAATATTCGGGAATAAAAGACGAACACATGACTGTTCGCGAAAAAGTAGGTGTTTTCGATGTGTCGCACATGGGCGAGTTCTGGGTAAAAGGCCCCAATGCGTTTGCTTTGGTGCAGAAAATTACAACGAACGATGTGAGCAAACTTAGCATCGGACAAGCACAATACTCTTGTTTCCCGAATGGAAAAGGCGGTATTGTTGACGACTTACTGGTTTACTATTACGGACCTGAAAAATATATGCTGGTGGTCAATGCAGCCAATATTGATAAAGATTGGAATTGGGTTGTTTCGCAGAACGATGTGAATGCCGAGCTCGAAAATGCTTCGGATGCAATCAGTCAGTTGGCTGTGCAAGGTCCGTTGGCAACAAAAGTTTTGCAGGGACTTACCGAAGTTGATTTATCTTCAATTAAATACTATACGTTTGTTACAGCTCCGTTTGCTGGCGTTGATCAGGTGATTATTTCGGCAACCGGCTATACTGGTTCGGGCGGTTTCGAATTGTATTTTGCCAACGAACATGCCGAAAAAATCTGGAATGCTGTGTTCGAGGTAGGTAAAGAGGTTGGTATTAAGCCGATTGGCCTGGGTGCCCGCGATACATTGCGCTTGGAAATGGGATTTTGCCTGTACGGAAACGACATCGACGATACTACTTCGCCGATTGAAGCCGGGCTGGGCTGGATCACTAAATTCAACAGCGACGATTTCATTGATAAAGGATTGCTGATGATGCAAAAACAAGAAGGGGTGAGCCGACTGTTGCGCGGTTTCGAGATGATTGATCGTGGTATTCCGCGTCACGGCTACGAACTGACTGACGAAAATGGCAACCTGATTGGTGAAGTTACTTCGGGAACCATGTCGCCTGTGCTGAATAAAGGAATTGGAATGGGATACATTTCGAAAGAATATTCGGCTGTGGGAACCGATGTTTATGTGAAAATACGCGAGAAATTACTGAAAGCAAAAGTGGTAAAATTGCCATTTATTAATCCGGCTCAGTAATCCAATTCTATAATATAAAAAGAACCCGGAATCGTTTAATAATGATTACGGGTTCTTTTTATATTAAGAGAATGCTTTAGAATTGAACATGCGGATTGGAGGTGAATAACTAAAATCTGTTATAATGAGGTTTGATTTGTTTTTCTTTCGGTAATTACTTTTTTTGCTGCATTTATAAACTCAGCTTGATAGTCTTTCTTATTTTCGATAATTTTAAGCAGATCGCTATCTGGCTTCTCTTTTATTTTTTGATAGAATTCGTTTTCGATATTTTGTTCTTTTTGTTTTTTATTTGGGACAGAAAGGATTATCTTTTTTAGTGTACTAGTCACTTCTGAACGATTTATTAATACGAAAAAGAATAGTAATGTAAGACACACTGGTTGAAGTCCAATCGAAGAATAAGCTTTCCCGAAAATGGAAAGTGAAAAGAATAGTGTTGTTGTCGAATAGGTAAATTGGAAAAGGTTAAATGAGCCTATTAGTAGGAATATTGCTATCACTGTTCTTCTATTACGAAATTTTATGATTGTTAGAATTGTAATTGCAACAAGTAAAATATACCCAATGTAATTTGAAATTCCAATTTCATAATTTTTGACAATCGTAATTGTTAAGGAATAAATTGAAATAAGCCAGATAATTGTAAGAATTATTGATTCGCTGTGCTTTCTTATCATTGATGCTTTTCTTCTATGTTTATTGTTGTTAGTTGGACTTTACTAACTTGAATATTTTATTCGGCTTTATTCTCTACTTTTTATACAGACGTGATGGTTTGTAAAATGCTCCATGTAACAAATTTTGCTGTATCAAGGCCGTTTTTTATATTTTCCATTTTGCCGTGGCAGCAACTCTTTTTCCATCTTCGGAGGAATGTTCTTCCAACGAGTTTTCTTTGGCTTGAATACAAACGTACACCATTTCTTCCTCGGAAGTATTGCATAAACTTCTCACACCTTCGGGGGCAACTCGTATGATACTTCCTTCCTGAATCGGAAAACAATCATCATCCACCTGATAAAAACCACTGCCTTTGAGGATAATGTAAGTTTCTTCGTCTTTATTGTGTGTGTGGAAATAACTCAATTCCGATTTGGGTGCTATCGATGTAAACGATATTTCTGTACCCGTTGCCTTGGTCGGATTTTTCAAAAAGAGTTTTCCTTTAATTTCAGTTCCCAATTTTGGGTGAATCAGAGCATAGTGCTTTATATCACTCAGATTACCAACGTTTATTGCTGTGTAATTCTTGTTTTCTGAAATTTTTTCTACCTCTTTCATTCGTATATAATTTGTTTTTATTTTTTTGTTTCAATTCAATATCGCAAGATCAAATTTAATAATCCTTTATTTAATCTGTGACACTAATTTTAAATTCTTTGGAATTGGGAAATTATTGTCACCTTAGAACGTTTGCACAAGAGAGGCTATGAATCCTCACTGTCGTACTGCCTGTGCTGGTACGGATTTGCCGCACTAAAATTATCACTTCCGATTCGTCTCAAATTTGGCTGATTCTTCAATCTCGAATACCATATTTTACAGACATCTGCTTTACCGGATTAAAAATCCGGTGTTAAAAAAGTGCTAATTGCAAATCAGCACTAGCGCGGTTATGAAGAGCGTCAGTGTCCGGTAGGACATGACGGTCAAGAAAGGAGCAGAGACAACGCACACCCCTGAACCCGCAATGCAATTTGCAATTTGTTGTAGGGCGTTTTTTTATTCTTTATCAATCAGTCGTTTAATGTAGTCCTGCTTGTTCATTTTTAAAAACTCATCAATCATTAAGTCATTAGGATTTTCAGCTTTCAATTTTCGCAATTCGTCCTTTCCTTCACTTTCTTGTCCTAAAAGAATCAATGAAACGGCGCGATTAAGTCTATTTGCAGTCAAATCCTTTTTCTTTTCTGGGTTTTTTATTCTTTCATCATATATCTCGATACTTTTCTTATAATATTTATTTGCTGTTACAGAGTCTCCTTGTCTATCGAAAAGCATACCTGCAAATGTCCATCCTTCTGCAAGGTCTGGCTTTATATCAACAACCTTATCACTTACTTGCAATGCCTTATCAAACTGTTTTCTTCGTAAATAAATCCCTGTCATATTTGAATATGGCAAATAGTAGTTTTTATCAATCTCAATGGCTTTGTTAAAAAAAATCAAAGCGCTATCATACTCCATTTGTTGCATTAATTGAACAGCTTTGTTATTAAACTCAATTGCCTTCGGGTTATAGTTCGGTTTCTTATCCTGTCCATTGCAAGATTGTAAAATCGTCGTGAAAATCAATAAAGAGATAATCAGATTTATCCCTTTAATTATCTTTAAATTAGCTATCATTTTTTTATGTTTTTAGTTAAAAGTTTATCGCTCGGTCATGGTTCGACAAAATGTCTAGTCCTAAAATATGGCTACAGGTTAAACATTAATTTAAGTTCGCTTCAAAAACCATATTTGGGGTTTTATACCCTAAAGATAGGTGAAGTCTCTTACTGTTATATAGCCTTATGGCACTTTTTGTGGCCAGCTTGGCTTTTTCGGTATCGAAGAAACACTGGTCGAGGTAAAATTCGTCCTTCAAAATACCATTAACACGTTCGGCAACAGCATTCTCATAGCAGTGGTTTTCCTCGGTCATGCTGATTCTCACCTTGTGCTTTTTCAACTCATTAACATACTGGTTGCTGCAATACTGAATGCCACGGTCGGAGTGGTGTACCAATCCGGCCGCTGGACGGGCTGTCTTCTGAGCTCGTTTGAAGGCTCCAAGACAGCCCGTCAGCTCCAGTGTATCGCTGATGTTGTACCCTACAATTTTGCGCGAAAATAGGTCAGTAAGCAATGCCAAATAGCAAAACCCCTTTACGGTGCGTATATAAGTGATATCGGCCACCCAAACCTGGTTGGGCGCTGTTATCTCCATATCTTTCACCAAATTGCCGTACTTATGGAAATGGTGGTACGAGTTGGTCGTTTTGCACGAGGCTTTCTTGCGGTGCACGAGCATATTCTCCTCCCTGAGAATGTCGAACAGCTTGTCCCTGCCAACCTTCATATGGGCAGCCTCAAACGATGGGTGCAAGGCTTCCCAAAGCTTGCGTGTGCCGACTCTTGGCTGGTCTTTGCGCTCTTCTTTTACAAGCTCAATCACTTCGTTTTTAACCTTTTTGCGTCTTTGGAAACGCTTCTGGTATTTGTACCAGGCATCGCGATGAAGCCCGAAGCAGGCGCAGGTTTCCCTTACGCCTGCAACACCCGCCTTTTGCGACTTGGGCAATGCTTTCATCATGGCTTGGTGTTTAGCTTTTTTTTTAGCTCTGCCACCGTTTTATAGCCCAGCATCTCGGCAGCCACCTCAAGGTACGAATCGCTCACCAACTGGTCTAAATCCTTCTTTAGCAACAGCTTCTTGAGTTGTTCGATCTCCTTTTGGAGCTCCTTCAATCGGGTGATTTCGTCTTTGTTTTCGATCATGATCCGTGTGTTCATTAAGTCTTTACGGTCGTACTTCTTGATCCATTCGTTTACGGTACTGCTTTGGATACCATAAATCCGGGACAACTCCCGTTTGGTATATTTTCCCGTACTAAGTTCGGCTAAAATTTTGAGTTTGAAACCCTCACTGTAACGTCGTGTTACCTGATCATTTTGATACATATCTACAAATATTGTGTAGACATTTTTTAGGACGACTCAAAAAATGCCCTACAACGGTGAGTATAAGAATAGTAGCCGATTGCGGGCTTCATTCCTGTCAAGTTATACAAAAGTTGTAGCGGGCTACAACCCTTAAATTTACTACTATCTCGGCTATTATTTTTATACATTGTTGAACTAAATCCGCCTACGGGCGGATAGCTGATTAAAAGTACCCGATTCTTTCGTAATTCGGAGATTATTAACCACAAAAATTTCTGAATATGAGAAAGAAATCGGGACTTACTATCATTGAGCAGGCAGTTGTGCTTGTTCCTGAGTTTGAAAAAGTTTTTGGTAAGCTGGAACAACAGGTTACCTTACGCGGACAGAGCAAAAGTACTCTGGATAATTATATCCGGCGCATTGCCCTGTTTGTAATCCATTTTGAGAAACTTCCGGAGCAGATCGACCCTGAAGAAATCAACGAATATCTGGCTGCTTTAGCCCGTGATCCGCGCTCACCAGGACGGAGTAGTTTTAAACACATGGTTTACGGACTTCGATACTATTACCGCTTACTGGGGATGAACAAAAATGCCATTGCCCTGCCTTCTCTGAAAAAAGAAGCCAAACTTCCGGTTATACTGAACCAGAAGGAACTTAAAGAGCTTTTCTCTGCACCAAAACTGCTTAAACAACGGGTAGTACTCACCCTTATTTATTCTGCCGGGTTACGCGGCCAGGAGGTGATTAACCTGAAAATCTCAGACATCGATTTTGACCGTCGTACCATCCACATCCGTCAAAGCAAGTACAAAAAAGACCGGATTGTTCCTCTTTCTGATTACATGGCCTCTGGCCTAAAAAAATATCTTTCAGCTGAAAACCCACACATCTGGTTGTTCAACGGAAAAGAACCCGATGGACGTTACAGCGTGCGAGGTCTGTCGTGGGTAATGCGCGAGAACCTGAAAAAAACATCCATTACCAAAGAGGTGAATTTGCATTCATTGCGCCATTCCTATGCAACACACTTGTTGGAACAGGGTTTGAATATTGTCTCCCTGAAAGAGTTGCTTGGGCATGCCGACATCTCCACCACCATGATTTACCTGCACGTGGCACAATGCCCGTTGATCAAGCCACATAGCCCGCTGGACACACTTTATAACTTGCAAAAAAAGTGAGAGCCAGATTCGAACTGGCTGATGTGGTCAATATCTTTGGCCCGGAACTGACAGCCAGAACAAAGCAGACTCCTTTACAGCTAAAGGTTCTGGGTAAAATAGCCTCTTGCCGAACCGCCGCTCTGGGCGGACACGAAGAAGCTTGCGAAAACTGTGGTACCGTGCGTTACAGTTACAACAGTTGTGGAGACCGTCATTGTCCCAAATGCCAGGCGGCAAAACAAGCCTTCTGGATTGAAAACCTGATGCAAACCACTCTGCCCATAAAGCATTACCATCTTGTTTTTACAGTGCCGCACCTGTTGAACCAGGTTTGTCTGCATAACCAGCGGTTGTATTACGATCTGCTTTTTACTGCGGTATGGAATACACTCCGGTCGTTCGGCTATTCCCATTTTGGTGCAGAAACCGGGACTGTCGCAGTCTTACACTCATGGGGACAAAACCTGAGTTTGCACCCGCACATCCACTGCCTTGTTCCTGCTGCCGGTTATACATTGGATGGGCAGTGGAAAAATATTGGTCATTCGCAAAATTATCTTTATCCGGTACACCAACTGAGTGAAGCTTTTAAAGCAAAGTTTCTCGATAGCCTCAAACGTGCGTTGCGCAAACAAAACGAATTGGATTTGTTCAACCATGCCGTGCAACAAGCCTACCAAACCAAATGGGTGGTACATTGCGAACCTTCAATGGCCAGTGCCGAACATGTGGTTAAGTATCTGGGACAATACACACACCGTGTGGCTATTACCAACCAGCGGATACTAAATATTGCCGAAAGGAAAGTGACCTTCGTTGCAAAAGATTACCGAGACAGGGGCACACAAAAGCCCATAACGCTTGATGGCGTTGAGTTCCTGCGGCGCTTTGCCATGCACATTCTCCCCAAAAGGTTTGTCAAAATCCGGCGGTTTGGCATTTATAACCACACCACAAAACGAAGCCTTCAGTTACTGTTCGTGCCGGAAGAAAAACCCGACATTAATACACTTATAAAACAAGAAAAAGCACCCGAAACCAATGTTGAGCGGTTTGCAAGGCTAACGGGAGTAAACCCCTGTCTTTGCCAGGTGTGTAAGACCGGGAGAATGGTTACAATAAGGGAACTGCCTCGCATCAGGTCTCCGGGTTTGAACCACCGAAAAACCCTCAGCCTCATTTAATAACAAACATCAATTATGCGTCATCCTGCGCAACAGGGAAAGGTATGCCCATAGGCCAACAGAAACACAAAAAAAGCAGAGAAAAAACACAGTTTGTCCTTGCAAATGAAGTGAAAAAGCACAAAAACCTGCAGTACGTCAAAGAACGTTATATCATTTAATTTACTTCAAAAAAACAAAAACGGTCGATAAGTGCATAGCCCTGAATCCGGCGCGTGTAGTTCAACACAGACTCATCGCTCGGTCTTGCAGACCACTCAGAGTCCTATTTATTATAGCCATGTGCTTTTTCTTTTTTTGTCTTATCCATAAAGTTCTTCTAATTCTAATTTCTTTATTCTTGACCGAATTGCTCCTTTTGTCCGCCCAAAATGTTTTGACATGTCACGAACATTAACTCCTTCGCAATACATTACCGTTAATTCATCGTCAAGTTCAGTTGTCCAAGGTTTGTAAGCATCTTTATGTTTCTCTCTAATTTGTTCATAAGGATTTGCGATTTTTTGAACAATGCGATTCATTGTTATGCCTTCATTTTCTATATTCTCATCTGTAGTTTCAACTCTCATTTTGTGTATTACTGAAGAACTTGGGAAGTCTTTTGGCAATAATGTTTCAGGGATATGGATACTGTTTTTTGTTCTGGTAATAGCCACATACAGAAGATTGATTTCTTCATTGAGTTTGGATAAATTTATGTCTTCCTTTTTGATTTCCTTTTTGATTTTTTCAAGTTTTTCTTCTGTAATAAAGTCATTTACAATCTGAATCGCATCATATTCCATTCCTTTGCAACGATGAACGGTTGAAAAAATCATTTCCGCTTTCTCTTTTTCATCATTGTCAACATGTTTGTCTTTGATTTTCTTTATAATATTGGGGATTTCATTTCCATATTCTTTTACTATTTCGACCATTAAACCTAGCTGGACATCCTCAGTTTTTTCGATATATTCTTTCAACTCCTCAAGGTCTTTCATTGCTTTGATGAGCTTGTCCTTGATTAACCGGTTTTTCCCATTATAAAGATTTAATATGTCATAAAGAGAAGCACCTTCGTCAGCGTATGTATAAGAATTTATGTTGCCTTCAAAATAAATGTGTTTTATCTTTTTCTTTTCCGTTACATATTCAATTGCTTTCAACAATAATCCTAGGTTTGTTCTTGCTAAAACTGCTTTAGTTTTATGTTCTTTTGTTGTTCCTTTTCCTGTTATGTCAACGGGTTCGTACTCAAATAAATAATTTTTCCATTTTAATACTTCCATACCAAGATTGGCAATGTCTTGACTAAAGCGGAAACTTGTTGATAGCTGAAAAGTTTTGAAATCAGTTTTTTCCAAAGAATTTACAGCATGTCGCCAACCATAGATTTGTTGATGAGAGTCTCCAACTATTACTTTTGTAGCTTTTTGTTTGAAAAAAATATCAAGCATTGCAGGTGATGCATCCTGTCCTTCATCGAAAAGTATATAATCATAATCAAGTTGTGGATTGGAAAGTTGAAATTTCTTCAAGTAGAAATCATGTGTGATTTCAATTTCGCCCTTATCCATTTTACTTAAA
This sequence comes from Prolixibacteraceae bacterium, assembly GCA_963668595.1. Lineage (GTDB taxonomy): Bacteria > Bacteroidota > Bacteroidia > Bacteroidales > Prolixibacteraceae > GWE2-42-39. Next base: position 349,852 of record OY764876.1, read on the forward strand.
AGAATGCGTGATTGTTGTTCAATATAATTGTAGAATGTGGTTACAAAAGTTTTTGCTTTTTTGTCTGAAACTACTTCTCGGTAATCTAAATCTTGAATTTTTTGTTTATCGCTGTTACAGAAATAAGCAATGAATTTATTTATATGATTTGCAATAATGAATTCTGCAAGTTTTTCCCCGTTTCCTTTTAGTTTAAGTAAGTCGACAATTTCATGAGTTTTATAACCTTGATGTCTTACCTTATAATTGTTTTGGAAAACAATATTTTTATAGGCAAGAGAATGTGCTGTTTCAACTTTTACATTTGAAAGATTTTTCTCCTTAAATTTTTTGCTTGCTTCTAACTTGACTGATTTATTAAAAGCAAGATAGAGTATTTTGCTGTTTTTTGGTCGTGCTTTTGCGTATTCAATTATTGTAGTAGTTTTTCCGGACCCGGCAACAGCATTTATTTTTATGTTCCCGGTCGAATAAACTATGTCATATTGTTGTTTGGTCAAATCCATTTTTAACTATTAATATTGGACTATTGCAGTCTTTTTAGCATTGGCTATAACGGTCACTTGCAAGTTGTCGTTGCGGATTTCGAAGAGCGTCAGTGTCCGGTAGGACATGACGGTCAAGAAAGGAGCAGAGACAACGCACACCACTGCACCCGCAATGCAATTTGCAATTTGTGCCTGTTGCGCAACTCACAATTTAATGTTAGTAAAACTAGTCATATATTATTGATAAATCAACAGTTATTCAGTATCTTGAAATAAAAAAATGCAAGGCAGGAAAGTATATCAGGAAAAGCTTTTTTCAAGTTTTCAGTTGTCTTCCCGTATTCCACCATCCAATTTTTACCGTCGATTAAATGAAGTTTTGGACTTATCTTTTTTGTATAAACAGACCCAACCTTATTATGGCAGATGTGGTCAAAAGAGTATTGACCCGGTGGTATTTTATAAGCTTTGCCTGGTGGGCTATCTTGAAAATATCACCAGCGACCGTCAACTTATCGAACATTGCTCCATGCGACTTGACATTCTATACTTTTTAGGGTTCGATATCGATGAAGAGTTACCCTGGCACAGTACATTGAGTCGCACCCGCCAGTTGTTTCCAGAAGAATTGTTTGAGCAGGTATTTGAACAGGTTTTAAGAATGTGTATAGAAAAAGGGATGGTTTCAGGACATACCCAAACCATAGATTCAGCTCCGATAAAAGCGAATGCGAGCATGGATAGTCTGGAATTGAAAGTCCCGGAAGAAGAATTGGATGAGTATATCCGTCAGGTACGCCATTTAAACACGAAGGACAGAGAGAATTATCCGCATCGGAAAGCAAAAAACAACAAAGCCAGCCCAGAGCAGCAAACCATCACCGCGGCCAAACACGAACTACAGGGCATTGAGTCCAGAACAAAGAAGTGGGCCCGGGATCAGGATGCCCGCCCTGGATCGAGGAACAAGGGATCCAAATATACGAGCAACAAAACCCATTACAGTCCCACCGACCCCGATGCCCGTATCAGCGTAAAGCCGGGAAAGGCGCGCAAATTGAACTATCATGGGAATATTTGTGTCGATACAGCTCATCATGTGATCACTGATGCCAAAGCTTATCATGCCGACAAGGTCGATAGCCAGAACCTACAGGATATCATTCTGCGGGTAAAAGAGCGGTTAAATCATCAAGGATTTTTGTTTGTCAACTTATTGGCCGATGCCGGTTACAGCAGTGGCGAAAACTATGCATTTCTGGAGAAACAGGGTATTATAAGTTACATTCCCCAACACGGGACTTACAAAGGCGGCCCCGAAGGTTTTACCTTTAATCAGGCTGGTAATTACTGGAAATGTCCTCAGGGAAGGCAGGTGAAGTTTCACAAACAAAAGATGTGAAGGGGTCGTTACAAAACCATTACCTTACACGCAGGGCAGACTGTAAGCAATGTCCGATCAAACAACAATGTATTGGAAATAATTACGAAAAGAAAATTGCAGTCACTGTTTATACAGGAGAATACGAGCGGAACAACAAGCGGGTAAAGAGCAAATACGGACGATTGATGAAAGGCCGGAGACAAAGCACCGTAGAGCCAGTCTGGGGAACACTGACCCAGTTTATGGGGCTTCGCAAAATTAACACCATCGGGATTAAGCAGGCTAATAAAGTAGTTAAGATGGCTGCCTCTGCTTATAATCTCAAGAAACTATTGAAGTTCGTCAAAAATGATTTGCATACAAAGGCACAAAGTGCTCAAGCCTTTGTGAATCGTCTTTTGTGGGCTTATTTTAGTCCAATAGTTCTGGTTTAAGCTATTCAATTTTTGCATCATCAAAAACAAAAGCTGTAATAACTATTCGTTAAAACGGCTTATATTAAGTTGAAATATTGGCTTTCTATCCCTTTGTTCTAGTTTTAAGGCGTTGTGCAACGGTTACCGTTGTTACCAACCGTATTTTATTATTCATTAAATACGACATCAAATTTCTTGAATTTTAGGTCTCCACTTCTCAGAGAGTCTAATTCGAGTTTGTTTTTATCAATGATGTCTTTAAAGTCAAGTATTTTGTCGTTTTTACAAACGATAAAACTGTCTTGCGGAATGTTTAAAATGAACTTCTCACTATTTTTAAATATCCCAAACAATTCGTCATGCAATTTCAATTCTTTTTCCAATGAATAATCGTTGTAAACTATATAATCGGATTTTTCAAATTTATCCAATGAAATTCCAATTACTTTGTCTGCGTAATTATTGTCCTCTGGTGGAAAGCCAAGAAACCAATACACTAAAACATGAAAAAGAAAATAGTCATTCAAGTCGGATGGAATTTTTATCGCTGTCCAGTCACCAATCTGGGTTTTCGCAAATTGATATATTCTTTGATTTTCTGGTGATGAAAGCTGTCCAAATTCGTTAAGCTTTTCCTCTGCGGATTTTAATTTGTCGCCTCTGACAAGAATAAATCTATCGTAATTTGCAGTTTTCAGTGTTTCATGAGAGTAAACTGAATCGTCTGAATTTTTATTTTTTTGATTATCAGAGCTGCAAGCAAAAAGTAAAAAAATGAAACAAGTACTTATAATTCGATTCATTTTTGTTTTCATTGTCTTTGCTTAAATTATAAACCATTCGATAACGAGATATACAACAATAAGAATGACTATCAGATAGGTTAGATATTTTAGCCATTTATTTAATCGTTGATTCTTTGTTTTTGAAGAAATAAAGTTCAATAAAAATCCAAACGATATTGTCAGGATAAACAGCCCGGTAAAAAATTCGCTTTCATGATTTATAATCATTTTAATACCAACATAGAATGTTATGGCTGAGAAAATTAAATTTTTATAAGAGTCAAGGAACTTAGTAATTGTCATGATTTGAGATATTTTATTAAAATTCTTATTGCTTGTTTATCTTTTTTCAATATGGTTGGTAACGGCAGTCTGTCTAAAAACCTCCAAATTCAATGCTATTCAATTTGATGTTGGGGCTATTAATCAGCGATTTGAAAGTAGTGATAAATTTTTATTTTCAGAATAAAAATGCTTGTTGATTTTTGAAATGGTTCAATAAAGCGGTTTTTGAGCCTCAAAAACGATGGAAAAACAGATTTGTATGCCCCAAATACTTTTGTCCCCAGCAAATTGATAATCCGTCGGAGATTGTATGCAGTGAGAACCAGACCGCAATCGGCCTCAGCTCGTTGTTTGTACCTTTTTGTTATGATATAATTGAATCCCCACTGTCGTTTTATTGTCCCGAAAGGATGTTCAACAATGGCCTGCCTGCGTTTGTATAATTTTTCGCTGTTCTGAACTCTCTTTTTGTTGTTCTCAATGCTTCCGGCAAACTCGCTACGCCTGACCTGCTTGCCATTGACGGCCGACTTGGTACAACGGGGACGAACCGGACATGTTTTGCACAGAGGAGTTGTATAGTTTCTGAATCGGTACGACACCTCTCCTGCGTCGTTTTTTGCCTGGTGCCAGTACCCGGTAGTGGTCAGTGTATGGCCTTGCAAACAGGTGTAAGTATCTGCTTGGGGATTATAGAGAAAATGCTCTACGTCGTAGTCCGGATCGGGTGCATGTGAGGCTCCTGAGAATGGAGGGATGGACACGATTGCCTGAATGCCCAGAGTATCAGCAATCGCCAGTTCGCTACCGGTATGATAGCCTTTGTCGTAGAGTGCAGTAAACTGATTGTTTCTTAAAATAGTTTTTGCCCTTCGGAGCATCGGCCCCATGGCCTTTTTATCATTGTTGTTGGTTACCAGATAGTCAATAGGAATATTGTTTTGTGCATCCACCGTGGTTTGAAGACTGTAAGCTACTTCAGTAATATTGTTGCGGGTAATCATGTGGCGGCTGTCGGGATCAGAGGTAGAGATTTGTGCCTGCCCGGATTGCTTTAACTGCTGCTCTATTTGCTGATAACCCACCCTTCGTTGCTCGTGTTTGAATATCTCTTTTTTGATCTCTTCCGCGTCTTTGTCGTTTTCGGATAATGCTTTCTGATACTCGGTAAGTTTGTTTTCAATGTATTCCAGATGACGGTCAATCTTCTTCTGGTTGTAATTATTTTTCTTACTGTTTTGTGCTCTGAGTTTGGTACTGTCACCGGCCAGTAATTTTCCGCCAATCAGGTTAAAATACTGAGCGATTCTGACCGTTTCGCGGAATACTTTCTTTATTGCCTGCGGATTATCTCTTCGGAAATTGGAAATCGTATTGTGATCGGGGGTCAAGTTCTTCAAAAGCCATATCACTTCAATATTACGACGGCATTCTTTCTCTAGCTGTCTTGACGAGCGGATACGGTTCATATACCCGTAAATGAAAAGTTTCAGCAGGTCTCCCGGGTGATAAGCAGGTCTGCCGTTCTCGCTGAAATCAATTCGGAATCCCATTTCTGAAAGATTTAATTTCTCAACAAAGACATCAATCAGGCGAACCTCGTTGTCTTTATCGATTGCCAGATCCAGTGAAATGGGAAATAAATGGGTTTGATTGCGGTCTTGTCCTTGAATATATTTCATGTTTCAAGATAACAATCCCTTCTCGTATTATACTTGCTTTCCCTGATTTGTTTTCAACAATCGAATGTGGGTTTTTAGACAGTCTGACGGTAAATTGTATGAGTAGTGGCAGATTGCGTGGTAATTTCCTGTCAAACCGCTACGCAGTTTGAGCAGGCTACAAACCTTGATATTTACCACATTGCCTGCCATTACTTATACAAAATGTTGGCGTTAGTTATTATTTAGGTACTACTTCGTTCAAAAATTATTGTCCTTCCATCTTTAAGAAAAGCGACTTTAAACCACTCCTTTGTCTTATTTGAAAATACAATTTCAATCTGTTCATCCGTGATTTCTTTTGTCAAATCATAAAATTCTCTTGTAATTCCGATTCTTTGATTTGTTGTATCGACTTGAAAGTTTTCATTTATCGTTAAATCTCCTTTTAATTTTTTGTAGTCTGCTTCATTGACTTCAAAAATCGCGGCAGCCCAATAATCTCCGTGAAAATCAGGATATTCAGAATCTTTGTCTATTATTTTTCCTGATTCTGGAAATTTCAATCCAGTATTATATTCAAATTCATCTCGATAAAATCCATTCATTGGAAAGAATGCTGTCCATGTTGAAAAAATCGCAAGTAGAAATATAAGTCCAACATATAAGCGATTTATAAGTCTGCTTTTCTGTTTGGTTAGTTTCCCGTTTTTAACAAGTCGTTTCTTAAATGGCAAATAAATCAGATACAATAGTCCTCCTCCAAGTCCGTATCCGAAACAAACCGCTAAAAAAACGAATCCTCCTATTATTACATATCCCATTTTCTTTTCTGTTTAATTAACGCCAACGTTGTTATAACCCAAACTTGGGTTATTTTGACTTTATCACTTTGTGTTATGTCTCTAATATCAGGGAATAACCCAATGTTTGGACTAAAATAGCTCATCGAACGGATTTCCCAGATATCCTTTAGGTAGATTTATTTCTACCGTATGCTTATACTCTGTTTCATCAATGTTGTATTGGTTGCCTAATAGCGCAACAAAATCATTCCGGTTAAAATTATTTTCAGGAATAAGCCAACACTGTTTTGATTGACTCCACCTCGCTCCCGGATATTTCTTAACCCTTCCTATCAACTCCTGATTGTAAGGAAAAAACAGCGCAACCATCGGTTCTCCGGCATGTATGCCATTTTTTAATTGTACTGAAAGTGGGGGCATTAAGTTTGTTTTTTTTGTCTTTCCCAAAGATATGAAAATGAAAGTAAAAAGGAAGAAGTAAAAAGGCAAAAGTTTGAATGGAAGGTGTGCCGTTTTGGGTTGTGGGGGAGGGGCATAATTCTGTCAAAAAAAAGAGACCATCCTTTTTGCGGACAGTCTCTCTGTATTTGTTTTGCTTTTACGTTCCTTATTGGTTGATGGGCACTTCGCGTTTAAATGTTTCTTCAAGTGAAATGAAGGTTTCAGTGGCCGATATGCCCCTGATTTTTTGTACCTGGTTGCTCAGAATATCTTTCAAATGCTCGTTGTCGCGGGCATACACCTTTACAAAAATGGCATATTGCCCGGTGGTGTAGTGGCATTCAACAATCTCGGGGATCGATTTGAGTTTTTCGGCCACTGTTTGAAACATACTTCCTTTTTCAAGGAAAACGCCAATGTAGGTACAGGTCGTAAAATCAACCTTTTTAGGGTTGATGTGGTAACCCGAACCGGTAATTACTCCAAGGTCAATCATTCGGTTAACTCGTTGATGTACCGCAGCTCGTGAAACGCCTACTTCGGCAGCAACATCCTTAAACGGAATGCGTGCATTTTTGGTAATAATGTTGAGAATGCTCAGGTCGATGGTGTCGAGATTATTTTTTAAAGTCATTTTGGTTCATTTTATCAATCATGTTAAAAGTACAAAAAAAAGTAATTCCGGGAACAATCGACTATTTAATTTGAAAAGAAAAAGCAAAATGACAGAATATGATGCAATATTCTGTATTTGAATGATTTCATTATTGTTGTGAATAAGTAAATGTTTTTGCAGGAAGAAAGACAATCTGTCGATGACGATTTTCGTGTCTGCCTGGTTTAAACGATATTCCTATTTATTCACCGGATTGAATTCCAGCACGATTTCGTCGTAATACAAGGTGCTGAGTCCTTCAAATCCAGACCAGGTTCCTGCAACGATCCATATTTTCCCGTTTGCATCGGTTTTGCACATTGCAGCTTGTGCGTTTTTCCGTTCAATCATTTGGTAGGTGAATGCATCGCCATCGATGCCCACATTGCCTAATTCAATGTCGGCTTGCGCTTTGTTGTCGGTTTGATCTTTAATTATGCTGATCTCAAAATAACCCGCACCTTCTTCCTTTGGATCGGTATATTTTTTTTCGTAACCTTTCGGGCTGGCAAAAGTTACCACATGAACCGCAGCGCCCGGACTTCCTCCAATGCCGACACTATTGAGCGGATATTTTGATGCAATGCGGAGAGTTACGGTCAGATTGTAATAACTGTTTGGATTTAGTCCGCCAATTTGTTTGGCTAGAAACATACGCAGTGCGTCGCTGTGGTTGTTACCTTCTAGCATGAAGCCTTTTTTGCTCGTGCTTAGTGGCGCTGGTAGTGGCTTGATGCCCGATTTTAACTCGTAAAACTCTTCCTCACCTTCGGGGTAAGAACCAAATACTGCCTGCCAGCCATTGTCGCCGCTTTCGAATGTTTCGTGAATGGTTACAATTGCAGGCGAATCGTCGTCGCTGCATGAGCTAAAGGCAAGAACCAACAAAATGCTGAGTGTGTAGAAAATGGATTTTCTCATTTTTTTGAATTTGTTTAATTGTTTGAATTGATAAATCAGCAGGGAGATGGTTTTTGCGACGAGCGGGTTGCTTCAAAATAAAAAAAAACCATCCTTGTTCAGAATGGTTTTTCGATGAAATAATTTTTGGAGATTATTTTATAAGCTCAACACTTCGTTTTACAAAATTATCGAGTGCTTCGCCTTTCAGCATGCCGTTTGACAGCAAGGCCAGATCAACCAGCTGTTTGGCCAGCGGATTTTCTTTTCCGAAAGTTTTCAGACGTTCGCGTTTTTCCTTTTCTGCTTTGGAAATATGCTTCTGCAAATCTTCCAGTTTTTCTTTGTCGGCCTGAGGCATTTCGTCTTTTTTGTCTTCCTGGATTTTTTCCAGTTGCTCGCGTTCAATTTTCTGGTTGGCCAGCGTATCGTTGATTGCTTTCAGTTCTTCACCCAGTTCAGCGTCTTTGGCAGTAAATACTTTCTGTACCAGAGGGTGCGAGGTATTTACAACCAGATTGAGGCTTTCCGGCAGATCGCCGTAAAAATCCATTCCGCCCTGGAATCGTCCCATGTCTTTCATGCGCCGCATAAATTCGTTGCGCGTGATAACAATCGGGCTGCCGTTTTCGCCCATGTCTTTGAAATCAATCAGGTAATTAATTTCTTTTGAATCGGGGCAAACTGCCTGGAAAATCGGACTGAGTTCTTCTTTTTCTTCCCAGCTCAATTCGTCGCTGCTGTCATCTTTCTGAATAAGGTTTTCAACAATATCCGAATCGACACGAACGAAACGCTTGTCCGGACTGTCTTGTTCCAAACGGTTGAGTAGCGGAGTGGCCAAAACATCGTCCATCAAGAGTACATCGTAGCCTTTGTTTTTTGCTGCCTGAATGAATGAATATTGCTCTTCCTGATTGCTGGTGTAGAGATATACCAGTTTGTTGTCTTTGTCGGTCTGGTTGTCTTTAATCAGTGTGTCGTATTCTTCCTGAGTAAAATATTTCCCGTCGGTATTTTTTAACAGGAAAAAGTCTTTGGCGCGTTCCTTGAATTTTTCTTCAGTCAGCCATCCGTATTCGATAAATAGTTTCAGGTGATCCCATTTTTTCTCAAATTCGGCCCGGTCTTCTTTGAAAATGTCTTTCAGCCGGTCGGCTACTTTTTTGGTAATGTGACTGCTGATTTTCTTCACATTCGAATCGCTTTGCAGGTACGAACGGGAAACGTTCAGCGGAATATCCGGTGAATCGATCACACCGTGAAGCAGCGTCAGAAATTCGGGCACAATGCCTTCTACCGAATCGGTAACAAACACCTGATTGCAGTAAAGCTGAATTTTGTTTTTCTGTACTTCAATGGTGTTTTTCAGTTTCGGAAAATACAAAATACCAGTCAGGTTGAACGGATAATCGACATTCAGGTGAATATTGAATAGCGGTTCGTCGCCGTACGGATACAGCTGATGATAGAACGCATTGTAATCTTCGTCTTTCAGATCAACTGGTTTTTTTGTCCAGGCTGGCGTGGTATCGTTAATTTGATTGTCCTCATCGGTTTCGGTTTCTTTGCCATCTTTCCAGCTTGTTTTTTTTCCAAAAACAACAGGCACCGCAAGGAATTTACAGTACTTGTTCAGTATTTCGGCGAGGCGGCTTTTTTCAAGAAACTCAATAGAGTCCTCGTTGATGTGCATGATGATGTCGGTGCCAACTTCGGTGCGCTCTGCATCTTCCAAATCGTATTCCGGACTTCCGTCGCAGGTCCAGCGTACAGCCTGACTGCCTTCGCGGTACGATTTTGAAATGATTTCTACTTTTTCGGAAACCATGAATGAGGAATAGAATCCTAATCCGAAGTGACCAATGATGGCATTAGCATCATTTTTATATTTATCCAGAAACTCTTCGGCACCTGAAAAAGCAATCTGGTTGATGTATTTCTGAATTTCTTCCGCGGTCATCCCGATTCCGTTGTCGGAGACGGTAAGTGTTTTTGCTTCCTTGTCGAGCGAAACACGAACTTTGGCATTTTCAACTTCGCCTGAATATTCCCCTTTTGATGCAAGTGTTTTTAATTTTTGGGTTGCATCTACAGCATTCGACACGATTTCGCGTAAAAAAATATCGTGGTCAGAGTAGAGGAATTTTTTGATAATCGGGAATAAATTGTCACTGCTTACGCCAATCTTTCCTTTTTGCATAGTATTCATTTTTTTTGTTTGACATTCTTTGATTAACGGAGCAATGTTTTTCAATTCATGTGCCACGGCCCCAAAATGACAAAACGTCACCCCGGAGCCGTGTCGGTTCATGAAAAAAGTACTGCTGCGATGAGCAGGTACTGCTATTTGGTCGCTTCTTTGTAAATTGCGTCAAGCAAATTGTCGGGTTCCTGCGTATCGTTGGTCAGTTGCCAGAACATGATGCCTCCTAATTTTTGATCGATAACGTAGCGGGTTTTCAGTTTTACCGAAACGGTGTCGTCGTAGCTGATAAAAATACTGTCGGTTGGATTATACAGAAATGGAGCTTTGCCCAGTTCGTCCCAGTGGCGCACAAAACCATTTTTGTCTTCGTATTGGCTGCGAATTTTGTTATAGTCGAGCCAATTGATGCCTACGCCTTTGTTGGCTTGGTAAAGTCCGTTGTTTTCGGGCGAAACACCTTTCCACGAGCGGCCGTAAAATGCCCCGCCAATTACCAATTGTTCTGGTTTTACTCCTAGTTCAATGCAATAATCGATAATGCTCTCGGCTGACGAAATTTCGCGCTTTTTTCCTGTTTCCTGTTCGCGTTGCTGGTAAAAGGCATACAAAGGAGTTTGGGTAATGTCTTCGTTTTTTACTCGTCCCAAATTAGTGTGGTGACCGGTAAACGGAGAGCCGCCTCCAACCAGGTCGTAAGTCATCACATTCATGTAATCGGCATATTTCATTACCTCGGTGGTTTCAATGTGGTCGTAGTACATTTTCCATCCGGCCGATGCAAATGTGAGGACATATTTTTTGCCGCTTGCATCCATGGCTTCGCGTAACCCTTTCATTAAAGCGGTGAAATTCTCTTTGTCTTCGGGTCTGAACGGGTTATTGTCGCCCGAAAGTCCCGGATATTCCCAGTCAATGTCCAATCCGTCGAGCTGATGTTCTTCAATAAATTTCATCACACTGTCGATAAACTTCTGACGGCTTTCAACGCTGACAGCCATGTCGGAAAAACCTTTCGATCCGCCCCAGCCACCGCAGGCAACCATCACTTTTAATTGCGGATATTTTGCTTTTTGGGCAACCAGATCACGAAGTTGCTGATCCAATTCGGGAACCGGGAATTTCATTTCGCCATCCAGCACTTCGGTGAACGAAAAAATGATGTGCGAGAGTTTGTTTAATGGAAGTTGTTCTGTGCTCCAGTTGTGGTTTGGAACATAATACGCCATGACATTGGTTGCTGCCACATTGGTTGTTGTGTGTTTCTGAGAACAGGCAGCCAAAAGCATTGTGGCGCAACAAATCAGAAATAAATTTTTCATCTGCAATATAATTTTATAGGTTGATTCACTTTTTTAAAAGTACAGCTTTTTAAGCAAAAAGATAAAAATACTTGCTTGGCAGGCTCATAAAATGTGGACTTGATTCATCTTTTTTCCAGTTGATACGTTAATTTTATACGCAATAACAATCTGACATGGAGAATCTGGAAAAATATTTTAAGCCGTTCCGCCGAAATATTATTGGCGTAAAACAAAAATTTGAGTCGCCTTACGGGAAAAAGAAAATTGCTTATGCCGACTGGATTGCAAGTGGGCGGTTATACAAACCGATTGAGAAAAAAATAACAAAAAAATACGGTCCTTTTGTGGGAAATACTCACACCGAAACGAGCGAAACCGGTGCATTAATGACTCACGCTTACCACAAAGCTCATAAACTGATTAAGCAACATGTGAATGCGGGCGAGAATGATGTTATTATTACTGCCGGTTCGGGGATGACTGCGGTGGTAAACAAGTTTCAGCGTATTCTGGGTTTGAAATACTGCGGGCAGATTTCCCGCACCAAATGCATGAATGAACGCGAACGACCGGTTGTTTTTATCACTCACATGGAGCACCATTCAAATCATACGAGTTGGTACGAAACGAATGCCGATGTGGTGATTGTTGAACCGGATGAAAATTTGCTCGTTTCACCTGAAAATTTGCGCAAAAAGTTGCAGGAATACAACGACCGTCCGTTTAAAATTGGTTCGTTTACGGCATGCTCGAATGTTACCGGAATTCGTACTCCGTATTACGAGTTGGCTAAAATAATGCACGAATTCGGAGGAGTAGTGTTCATCGATTTTGCCGCCTCGGCTCCTTACGACCGGATTGATATGCATCCGGATGATCCAATGATGAAATTGGATGCAGTGATGTTTTCACCGCATAAATTTTTGGGCGGTCCTGGTTCGTCTGGAGTCTTGATTTTCGATAAGTCGATGTATCACAATACGGTGCCAGATCATCCGGGAGGAGGAACGGTGGATTGGACCAATCCCTGGGGAAAATACAAGTATGTGGACAATATTGAAGCGCGGGAAGATGGCGGAACACCCGGTTTTTTGCAGGCGATTCGTACTGCTTTGTGTTTCGAACTGAAAGATCAGATGGGTATTGAAAATATCCGTTTGCGGGAAGAAGAATTGCTGAAACTGGCATTCGACGGCTTGGATAGTATTCCGGAAGTAAATATTCTGGCAAATAATGTTCGCGACAGACTTGGGATAATTTCATTTTATGTGTATGAAATTCACTACAACTTATTGGTGAAATTACTGAACGATTTATATGGAATTCAGGTTCGGGGAGGTTGTGCTTGCGCGGGAACCTACGGCCATTTTTTGCTTGAAGTAAGTCACGAGTTGTCGGACGAAATCACGGAGAAAATAAATTCAGGCGATTTGTCGATGAAGCCCGGATGGGTTCGCTGGTCGTTGCATCCCACCATGAAAGATCGCGATGTGAGCTATTTTATCGAAGCTTTGCGCGACATTGTTGCCAATGTTGAACGATACAAACAGGATTATGATTATATTCCGAAAGAAAATACGTATCGGCACAAACAGGAAAAAAATTACCCGCAAATTGTTGCAAACTGGTTTGATCTGGGCATTTACCATTAGATAATTTACCAATTACAATTTGCCAATAATCAATGTGAAATATATTATTCTGATTATTTCGATTGAAGAATTAATTCGACTTTTTTCGTAAAGCAATTACGTTGGGTATTTTCCAGAAATGATCGTTGTTGTCGTTGTTGCAGGTGTTTGATACGTAACTGCCATACTTGGCAATAATGGTGTCGCTGGTTTGAATGTACAGACTTGCTTCGGGACCTCCTTCAAGGTAAACAGTGGTTTTCAGATCGAATGGCAAATCGAGTAAATAGCCAATCATGGTGCGGTGAGTGTAGGGCGAACGTGTAAAAACAATGTAGAGCAAGCCTGCTTCATCGGTAGCCGCAACAATCATACTACACGACTGGTCGGGGCGTTTGCTGAACTGCATTGCTTCGCGGCGACTGCTTATCATCCGCATTCCCTGACAAAATGAATGATAAAGTGGTTGTATCGAATCCCAGCGTTGGTAAGTAATGTCGAAAATTTCAATTTCCCGTTTCCCCGTTTCTTTGGGATGCATGGCCAGCATGGCATTGTAATAATCGCTTTTATGCGGATTATTCAGGTGATTAAAATTCTTCATGTACCCCTTGTTCGAGTGGGTTTTGTTGTAGGCGTACATCCCTGCATTAATAATCAGATTCATATTGAATTCCTGTGCCCATTCGGGTGCGGTGCGCATTTTTTTGCCGTGTTCCGAAGCCGTAAGAAACTGAAAGTCGAATTTCGAAATATCAATTCGCAGAATGCTCAATCTCGAATCGTTTACCACCGACTTTTCCGGAGTTTCTAATTCAGTATAATCGAGTCCATCAATCAGCGTTTTCCAACGAATATCGCTTGTCCATGAATTTTGTGCTTCTGCTTTTTCGTTTGTCAGAAAAAAACAGATGCTTGTGAGTATAATTGAAAAGAATAGGGTTGATCTATGCATTGGCGAAATCGAATCGTCGGTTTTTAAATGGGAACAAATCGAAAAGTTCTCCGGAATAATAGAATTCGTATGCCACCGCTCCGAACGAATATGTTTTCCCTTTTATATCAATTCCTGATCCGCCAACCCGGGGATTCGATTTGGGTTGCGACATTTCGAATCCAACATTGAACAGGGTGGCCAAAATTTCAGGGCGATCGTCAATCGGAAACCCGGCGCGTTCCCACTGCATTTTTATTTGTTTCACATTAAGCGCGGCATACATGTACGAGTAAAAATGGTTTTTATACGAAGTAAGCCTGTTGAAGCGCTCTTGTGCCGGGTCGTTGGTGCTAAAGTCGAGTAGGTGTTCGTACTGTTTGCCCAAATAAAAGACAGAGGTGCTGTCTTTCAGATTTTGTTCTATGGTTTGAGCCGTTAGAACTTTAATGCCTGTTACTCCAAGCGAGAAAGTGGTTTCAACCGACAATATTTTCAACGGACCGATCCATTTTTTATATGCTTCGCGGTTCGAGTTAAACAACCGAATTTGTTCGCCAACCAGGCAGGCAACAATCATTCGGGGTTCAACACCGGTAAGCATGGCTACCGAGTCAATCAATGCCCGGTCTTTGGCAACTGCCAGTTTAAAATCCTGCCATTCCGAAATATTCATCCATTCAAACAAACTGCGCGTTTGCAGCAAGCTGTCTTGCTGTTGTTTTTCTTCTGCAATTGCCGATAATTCTTTTCGGTATGATGAATTATTCTGGAGATAAATATTGGCGGCTTCCAGCATTCGCTGTGTTTCTTTTATATTTTTCGACTGGTAGTAAGCATTTTGAATGTAAAACGCATTGGCCGGATAGTATTTGCTAAGTAGTGCAATGTTATGTAACAGACGTGCTTCGCTCATGTTTAACAGCGAGGTATCCTGATTTTCGTCGTTGCCGTACTTGTCTTTTATTTCCTGGAAATACCGGTCGTTCAGGTCAACAATACCGGGGTCGTTGGTGAGACGAAATTTTACAGCAAAGAAAGCTGCTGAGAGGACGAATCCTATAATTGCAAATACTCCGATCGCTCCAAGGATGAAGTATTTAAACGACTTGCGCCAAACCATCTTACGAATCAATAAAAATTGTTTTAAAAACGCCGCAAATGTATCGAACGGCATGATTCATTGTTACGGATAGGAGCTTCTTTTTTTCATAAAATCAGAAGAAATAACAAATAAATTACGTTGTGATTCTGCCGCAATTTTATTGAATGGAAAAATCATCTTTGATATGGTCGAATTGCCCTGTATTTTCTCTGCATTTTAGCATTTGTGTGGGTGATGCAGTTTGCAACTGCATTTTACTTTTCATTTCTTCAGAAGTTAAAAACTTCCGCACCATTCGGGCATTAATTCCAGATAGTTTTAAAATATACTTAGCCCGCTATATCCATATTCTCGATGGCAATAATTGGTTCACCTTTGTAGCGTAACAACAGATTCGCCAGCGCCAGAGTGTCTTTTTCGCAATAACGAATAATCCGGTCAAGATCATTTTCTACATAATAGACGTGGGCAACCTGACTACCGTCGATGTCGTCTTTTGGCGTGGGAATATTAAACACCGCACACAATAGATCGAGAGACGTGTAATTTTTGTAATCGCCGAACTTCCAGAGTTGGAGTGTATCCAGCATGCGGTCTTTCAATTCCCATGGTTTTGCTCCGGCCATGTCGAGAATGCGTGGTAGTTTCAACTGGTGAATGAGGGTGCGACGGGCAATGTACGGAAAATCGAACTCCATGCCATTGTGGGCGCAAATACGCTTCCCCGGAGTGGAGGTAAATTTTTCAAGCATGGCGTTGAAATCGCTGAGTAACTTGCGCTCGTCGTCGTTGTGAAACGATTTTACCCGGTAAAACCGTTCGCCATGTTTCTGTAGAACTACTCCGGCCGAAATGCAAATGATGCGTCCAAATTCGGCATAAATCCCGGCTCGCTCATACACGTCGGCAGCAGTTTGCTCGTCGTCGCGAAAATAGGCCGATTTTTTATCCCACAGTTTTTGAAATACTTCGGGCTGATCGCCAAATGCCGGAAATTGAGGAGCTGTTTCAATGTCGATAAACAGCACATCTTCGATATTCAGATTCTCGAGCATGATTTTGTTTTACAAGTGTTGTTTAATGAAATGTACCAGCAAACGTATCGCTTTGATATTTTCGCCTCCTTGCGGAACGATGATGTCCGCAAAATTTTTGGTCGGTTCAATAAACTGAATATGACTCGGGCGAACCGTTGCTTCGTAACGTTCGAGTGTTTTGTGTACGTCGCGTCCCCGTTCAATAATATCACGCTTGATAACCCGCCCCAAACGGAGATCTGCTTCGCAGTCAACGAACACTTTCATGTCAATTTCGTCGCGAAGCTGTTTGTCGGCCAAACAAAGGATACCTTCAATAATTAATACTTTGCGGGGCTCTACTCGTTTTGTTTCGGGCTGGCGGGTACAAGTCAGGTACGAATAAGTTGGTTCATTTACCGGAATGCCTTTTTTTAACTGACGAACATGTTCGGCAAGCAAACTAAATTCGATAGCATTCGGATGGTCGAAATTGATTTTTTGGCGTTCTTCCATCGGAAGATGACTATTGTCGAAATAATACGAATCGGTTGACAAATAGGCCACTTCGCCTTCGCAAAACTGTTCCATTATTTTTCGCACTACCGTAGTTTTTCCCGAGCCGGTACCTCCGGCAATTCCAATAACAAGCATGATGTTTTTTTATTTCAAATATACACAACCTGTTTAATTTACACCAGAGCTTGCGGGGACTTCATGGAAGAACAAACATAAAATGTTACCTTCGCAGGAAATGAATCTAAAAGAACATCGCACCATGATTAATCACGTTGTTTTATTTAAATTGAAAGAATTTGAGTCGGAACAGGCTAAAAAACAAGCTGTTGCTGAAATAAAAGAAGGCTTGCTTAGCTTGAAAGATAAGATTGCAGAATTGAAATATATTGAAGTGGGAACGAATTACGAGGTGGCTGCCAAGTCGTTTGATATTTGTTTGATTACTCACTTCGAATCGCTGGCTGATTTAAATGTGTATGCCGTTCATACCGAACACTTAAAAGTGGTTGATATTGTGCGTAAATACGCTGTTGATCGTGCTGCGGTTGACTTCGAATTTTAATTATTATTGACTCGTTGTTTTGTGCCGGAACTACTGTCCGGTATTTGGAATTTGTTATTTGGAATTTGAATTATTGAATCGTATATGGAAGGATTATATCCACTAAAATTTGTCACCCTGTATAAAGATAAAATTTGGGGTGGCGACAAGATAAAAAGCGTACTGCATAAAGATTACGGCGATTTGCCAAATTGCGGTGAAACCTGGGAAATATCGGCCGTTGAAGGCAATGTGTCGGAAGTAGCAAATGGCTATTTGGCTGGCAACGATTTGTCTGAATTGGCCGAAGTTTATATGGGCGATCTGCTTGGCGAAAAAGTATATGAACGCTTTGGTACTGAATTTCCTTTGTTAATCAAATTTATTGATGCCAACGATGATTTATCGATTCAGGTGCATCCGGGTGACGAAATGTCGAAAAAGCGTCACAATGCATTCGGAAAAACCGAGATGTGGTATGTGTTGCAGGCCGATAAAGGGGCAAAACTAAATTCAGGATTTAACCGTCAGGTAGATCAGGAAACCTATCTGAAATTTCTGGAGGAAAAAAACTTAACTGAAATTTTAAATTTCGAAGAAGTAGCTCCCGGCGATGTATTTTTTATTCCTGCCGGACGGGTTCATGCCATCGGAAAAGGAATCCTTTTGGCTGAAATTCAGCAGACCTCTGATGTGACGTATCGCATTTACGATTACGATCGTCGCGACGATAAAGGACAGACTCGTGAATTACACACCGAACTGGCTCTGGATGCAATTGATTTCAGCATTCAGGATGAATACAAAACCCGCTACGAAGAAAAAATGAATGATTCGGCTCCGGTGGTTGATTGTGAATATTTCACTACCAATGTGTTGAATTTCAGTAAAGCAATGGAAATTGACTACAATGCACTCGATTCGTTTGTAATTTATATCTGTGTAGAAGGTAGTTACTACATTGAGTGGGAAAAAGGAACAGAAGAAGTTGCACAGGGAGAAACAGTGTTGATTCCTGCATCGCTCGAAAGTGTGAAATTAATTCCTCGCACTGATTCAGTGAAATTACTGGAAGTTTACATTAAGTAGAAAAAACAATAGAAAGCCATAAAACCGGAATAATCAATTTTTAGGTCGGTTTTGTGGCTTTTATTTTAAAAACAATCGACATGATCAAAAAAGCAGAATTCATTATTAGCAATACCGATGTAAAAAAATGTCCGGCACCCGACCGGCCTGAATATGCCTTTATTGGACGGTCGAATGTTGGTAAATCGTCGCTTATAAATATGCTGGCCGGGCAGAAAAGTCTGGCTAAAATTTCGGCAAGACCAGGTAAAACGCAGTTGATTAATCATTTTTCAATTGACGATAGCTGGTATTTGGTTGATTTACCGGGATATGGATATGCCAAGGTGGCCAAAAATGCAAAATACAAGTTTCAGAAGTTGATTGCCGATTACGTCCTGAAACGCGATAATTTGTATTGCTTGTTTGTGCTGATCGATTCGCGGCACGAGATGCAAAAGATTGATTCGGAATTTATGCAGTGGCTGGGCGAAAACGGAGTGCCGTTTGCCCTGATTTTTACGAAAGTTGACAAACTAGGGAAAACAGTTATCGATAAAAATATTAGTGCGTATAAAAAGCAACTTCTGAAAATATGGGAAGAATTGCCACCCATATTGGTTAGTTCATCGACTGATGGAACCGGTCGTGATCAGATACTCAAATTTATTGACGATATAAATCGGGACGCAGAATAAAAAAAGCCATCGTTTTTATTCGATGGCTAAAGGTTGTGAAAAATCGTATTCCTGTTTGTTGCGTTTCTGCCAAATTCCGGAAAGTATTTTCTTCTTTTCGGGTTCTTTGCTCTCCAGTTTTATTATCAGTCGATTATCGTCTGAGTCATTCCGTTTGTCGAGTTGTATGGTGGCATTTTTATACCCCGAAGCGCTGACCCGAAGGCTTTTTACAGAGAGAGGCACATTCCAAAGTTTAAAATCTCCGTTCTCGTCACTTAGTGTTCCTACGGTAAGCTTGCTGTCGTTGAGGCTTATGGTGGCTCCTTCAATGGGGCGAAGGGTATCTTTGTCGATTATCTTGCCCCGTATTTCCTGGGTCTGCGATTGACCTGCACTGAGCGGAAGTGCAAACCCTAATGCAATAAATAAAATAAAAATTGTTTTCATGGCTGTCTCTCTGAATGCTGTTTTCTGAACGTTGTAATTGTATATTGTTTTCTGTCTTCTAGCCGGATAGACCGGATTTTTCTAAAATGGTTGCTTCTGCGTAAAAAAAAATCGATTTATTTTCAATAACGTTTTTTTGTCGTTTTTAGTTTGTTACTTTTTAGTTAAAATATTCACTTACTTTCGCTTGGCTCCTAGCTGGAAAGTTTGGCTAATCCATTTTTCGCGTTGTGCCGCGGTCGAGGTTTTTATCGGCGAAAAATTGGTGATGCGAACTTGTTTTACCCCGCAAAATTGAAGTACCGATTTTTTCATGGCCTGGTGTCCCGGGCGTCCTTGTATAAATCGGAAATACCACATCGGTGCATCCATTGTTGTAATTAAGCGGGCTGTTTTTCCTTGTAGGTGTTTGTCCCATAATAACGAGTTTTCGCGATACTGAAACATAAACCCGGGTAAAAATACACGATCGATAAAACCTTTGAGCAGAGCAGGGAAAGTGCCCCACCAAACCGGAAATACAAAAACAATGTGCTGGGCTTCCAGTATGCTTTGCTGAGCTTCTTGCAGGCAAGGTTCCAGATCGGTGCGTTTCCGGTAGCCAAAATTCAGAATTGGATTGAAATCCATTTCGTGTAAATGAAATACTTTGCAGGCAGCTCCGCTCGAAGTCGCTCCTTCTGCATATTTATTTGCCAGCGAAGTACACAAACTTTGTGCATCGGGATGCCCGTTTATGATGACGATGTTTTGCATTGTTTTCACACGTAAATAATTTGTTTTTCAATGGTTGTATGGAACTCACATGTTGAATTTTTATCGGTGTTTGAAATTCTATGCAAACATGTTCGTTTCATTTCACTGCAAAACTACTAAAGCGAAAAGGTGTAGTAAAAAAATAACCTCTGAATGAGAGAAATTCAAAGGTGAATGACGAAATGCGGCGGGGAATAAAAATGTGTGTTTTTATACCCTGATTTTTGTCTTAATAAACAATCGTTTCGGGTATAGTTTTGAAGGTGAATTTCAATGAAAATATGGAAGATAATCCGAAATTTACTTGGCTTTTTCGTCGTGTTTTAATACTACTGTCCGGTATGGGAACGGTATCTCAATTCCTTCCTTGTCGAAGCGTTTTTTAATTGCTTCAATGCAGTCGCAATACAGTATGAAAGCGTTTTCGTTGCTGGCAGTCCAGGCCCAGGCGCGAAGTGTAACGGCATAGTCGCCCAGCGAAATTACGCGTATCGTTAAAAGCGGATTGCCTGCCTGAATATCTTCTTCGCTTCTTCCATCAATAAAATGTGGGTGAGAGGTAATAATTTCATGCATGATTGCTTTTGCACGATCAATATCAGCCGAGTAGCCGATGCCTATGTCGATGAGCTTTTTTATGCGGTTGTCGAGCAAGTCGCTGTTGGTAATGGTTTCTTCACCAATATGACTATTCGGAATAATTACCCGGCGATTTTCGTAATTGCGGATTATGGTGTGGCGGATGGTAATTTCTTCGACCACTCCACGTACTTGTCCGTTACTTAATTCAATAGTATCGTTTACGCGGAAGGGTTTAAAAATCAGAATGAAAATTCCGCTGATTACGTTCGAAAATGCTTTTTGCGATGCAAAACCGATGGTAGCGGCAATAATTCCAGCTCCGGCAAACAGCGCTTTTCCGAAATTTTCAAGTTGAGGCGTTTTATTAATGATAACAATAATCGCGATAGTGAAAATAATATAAACAGCCGAATTCTTCAGAAAATTAAAATTTGTAGGATCGGCATTCATTAGTTTTAGCCGGCGACGAAGCACTAGTGTCAATATGCGTTTTATCAGCATTGAAATAACAAAGGCTGAGAATAACGCACTTGCCACAAAAATCCAGTAATGTAAATCGAATTTTTCCATTGTGAATTTTTTGTTTGCAAGATATTAAAAAAATGTCTCTCAGAAATATTTGCTCCACTGGAACATCGAAAGAACTCGCTGTAAGCCTTGGATAGGCATGTTTTCTTTATATTCGTTGTTTTCGGTGTGTTTTTGTAGTCGAATTTCTCTTTTTTAGAATTTGATTTTGACTTTTTTTTGAATAAAGTTCTCCGAACAAAAAAAAATGAAATAAAAAAGCAGCAAAGCTGAACAATTCGATCGTGTGACTGTTTATCATTTGTGTTTTGATTTTTCATGTACGAATAATTTGCTTTTTAACTGCTACATGAAATACCCATGATTGAACTGATTTTCTCATTTTTCGCTTGGCGTTTGCCAGATCATGGCTATTTCATTGCACTTATTTTTTTCGGAATGATAAATCATAATTTACTAAATTTATAAGGCCTAAAAAACTAAGAATGAAGAACAACCTGCTAGTTAGAGTTGCCCGGTTTTACGTTGATGGGTTTAAAAATCTCTCCGGCTGGGGCCGCCAGGTCTGGCTGATTATACTGATTAAGCTATTTGTGATGTTCGTCGTTTTGAAGATATTTTTCTTCCCAAATTTTCTGAAAACCAATTTTGAAACCGATCAGGAACGCGGTGATTTTGTGTTGGAACAATTAACAGAACCTAAAAATTAATAATCAATGCTTGAAACAATCGACCTGTCTTTGGTAAACTGGTCGCGGGCTCAATTTGCGCTGACCGCGATGTACCACTGGATTTTTGTTCCCCTTACGCTGGGAATAACATTTATCATTGCTTTCATGGAAACGATTTATGTTCGTACGGGAAACCCCGAATGGAAGCGTATTACAAAATTTTGGATGACCCTGTTTGGAATTAATTTTGCAATTGGGGTGGCTACCGGAATTATTCTTGAATTTGAGTTTGGTACCAACTGGTCTAATTATTCGTGGTTTGTGGGTGATATTTTTGGTGCACCACTGGCTATTGAAGGAATTATGGCCTTTTTTATGGAATCAACATTTATTGCTGTCATGTTCTTTGGGTGGAACAAGGTGAGCAAGAAGTTTCATTTACTGGCTACCTGGCTTACTGCAATTGGCGCAAACTTATCGGCTTTGTGGATTTTGGTCGCTAATGGCTGGATGCAAAAACCTGTCGGGATGCTTTTCAATCCGGAAACAGCGCGCAATGAAATGCAAAGTTTCTGGGATGTATTGTTTTCACCGATGGCAGTTCAGAAATTTTTGCATACCACTTCTTCCAGCTTTGTGCTGGCATCGGTATTTGTAATTGGCGTTTCAGCCTGGTTTCTTCTGAAAAAGAGAGATCATTCGTTTGCCAAAAAAAGTATTGCGGTGGCAGCCGTTTTCGGATTGCTGGCTTCGGTTTATACCGTTGCAACCGGCGATAGTTCATCGCGTCAGATAGCTAAAGATCAGCCTATGAAATTTGCCGCCCTCGAAGGATTGGTAAATGGGCAGGAGGGAGCTCCGCTCACCCTGATCGGCATTGCTCCATCAGGTAAGCTTTCTGAAAGCGGGCAGTTGGAAGAAATGACAATGGCTATTGAAGTCCCCAGATTGCTTTCTTTGATGACTTTTGGCGATGCAAACGCTTTTGTACCTGGTATGAATGACTTAATCCGGGGAAATGAAAAATACGGTATTCTTTCTGCCGAAGAGAAAATTAGTAGGGGAAAGGTTGCCATTCAAAAGTTAAAGGATTTTAAAGAGGCTAAGAAAGCAGAAAATGTTGTATTGGCAGATAGTCTGAAAACGGAATTCATGAGTGCTGATTTTCAGGATAATTATTTTAAATATTTCGGATACGGCTACATCTCCAATGCGCAGCAGCTGATTCCGAATGTTTCGCTTACCTTTTACAGTTTCCATATCATGGTGGCGCTGGGCTTTTGGTTTATATTGTTCTTTGTGCTTTCCTTCTGGTTTGCAATAAAAGGTTCTATTCAGAATAAAAAATGGTTTTTACGTGTGGCAGTGTGGACAATTCCGTTGGCCTATCTTGCCAGTCAGGCTGGTTGGATTGTTGCTGAAGTGGGCCGCCAACCCTGGGTAATTCAGGATTTGATGCCTACCGTAGCAGCCGTAACAAAAATCAGTTCGGGAGCCGTAATGGTTACATTCTGGCTTTTTGCGGCCGTATTTACCACTTTACTTATTGCTGAAATAAAAATCATGCTCCGACAAATTAAAATCGGACCACATAAAGAAGAAGGAGGGAACAAGTAATGTTTGAAACGTTATCACATCTTACATTGCAACAATACTGGTGGATCATTGTATCGTTGCTGGGCGCATTGTTTGTTTTCCTGACATTTGTACAAGGCGGACAAACATTGATTTACGCCATTGGTAAAACGGAAAACGAACGCACCATGCTTATTAATACATTGGGACGTAAATGGGAATTTACGTTTACCACGCTGGTTACTTTTGGAGGTGCTTTTTTTGCCTCTTTTCCTCTTTTTTATGCTACTTCGTTTGGCGGTGCTTACTGGGTATGGCTGGCAATTCTGATCTTTTTTGTTATTCAGGCCGTTTCGTACGAGTTCAGGAAAAAACCCGATAATTTTTTGGGAAGTAAAACCTACGAATGGTTTTTAATACTGAATGGTTTGTTCGGAACGATTTTGGTTGGAACAGCAGTGGGGACTTTTTTCAACGGAGCCATGTTTAGTTTGAATGAAATGAATAATGTAAGCTGGGCAACTCCGTTTCGCGGATTGGAAGCTGTGCTTACCTTTCATAATGTGGCATTAGGATTGGCGGTATTTTTTCTGGCTCGTGTACTCGGATCACTGTATTTCATCAATTCGGTTGACAGCGAAGCAGTGTTTACGCGTTCGCTGAAACAGTTGTTGTACAATGCCATTCCGTTCCTGGTATTCTTCCTGTATTTTCTGATTGCCCTTTTGCTGAAAAAAGGCTTTGCTTATCATCCTGAGACAGGAGAGATTTTTATGGAAGATTACAAATACTTGCACAATTTGCTCGAAATGCCTCTGGTGGCAGCTATTTTGCTGATTGGAGTGGTTGGTGTATTGTGGGGAATTGCAGCTACTTTGCTGAAAAAATCGACTACCGGAATTTGGTTTGCCGGAGCCGGGACTGTCCTGACAGTTTGGATGCTATTCCTCATTGCCGGTTTGAATAATACCAGTTTTTATCCGTCAATCCACGATTTGCAATCGTCGCTTACCATTCAGAATTCATCGTCAAGTCATTTTACTCTTACTGCAATGAGCTATGTGTCCTTGGCAGTTCCTTTTGTACTGGCTTACATCTGGTTCGTATGGAAATCGATGAATAAAACAAAAATCGATGAGGCTGAGCTGGAAAAAGAAGATCACCTGTATTAAAAACTAAAAAAACAGATAATATGTACTGGAATAGTATTTTATGGTTTGCAAGCTGGCCGTTGCTGATTGTCGTATCGTATCAGCTGATTAAATATTTAATTCGTAAATACGAAGATATTTTAAGCAAAGAAGAATAAACGTAAAGAAATAAAAATAAAATCGGGCTGAACAGTTAATCGTTTAGCCCGATTTTTATTTTGGCGTTTGGTATTTACTTTATTGTAATATGGCAAACCGGGCAAATACCTTGTATTTCAGTTTAATGTTTTTAAATGAAATTTCAGGTTCAGCACTTGCTCCTTCTGCACTAGCCATATCCATTTTCATCATCATATTGGCTGCACCGCGTACCATAATCGGATATTCAGGTTCGTAGTTTTCACGCTCGACAATATACAATGGACGGCCTACTTTTTCGCCAACAGCTTCGAGCAGGTAAGCTGCTTTTTCTTTTGCAGCTTTCATTGCCATAATTTTTACCTCTTTGCGGAATTGTTCAATTTTCGAATGATCTGTCTTGGTAATGTCGGCATTCAGCACTTTTACTTCATCCAAAATGGAAAAAATTTGATCGAGCACCGATACCTTTTCAACTTTAATCTGAAAATCTTTCGAGGCAATTACTTCTTTTTTGCTTCGGCGAATCTTGGTGTAATCGGCAGACGCGTCGGCCAGCATCAGGTTTTTTAAATCGAAATTGATTTTTTGTAGCTTTTGTTTCAGTTCTTTTTCCTGTTCTTCGATGGTGATTTTAGTTTTGCCCTCCATGCGTTCCTGCAACGTGAACGATATGAAAATCTCATCGGGTACAAATTCCATTTCACCGTCGCCTGTTACTTCAATATACGGAGTTGATTCAAGCGGATTAAGTACTGTGTTTTGTGCCGCCAGATTCAATGAAAAAGCTGCAACGAAAAGTAGTGCAAAGATTGTTCTCATGGGTCTTCTATTTAATTCAATTTAAATTTAGAGATAGGTATGCTGCCAAAATGGTTGCGTGAGTACTTTGAAAAAATAATGCTCTGAATATACATCTTCCGGTAATACGATCCTGCTCACCGAGGAACAAAATTCCCCAGATAATAAAAACGAATAAAGCGAAAATTTTCATTGCAGAACGATTTAGAAAGTTCCAAAATAATAAAATTGAATGGCTTATTAATGAGTCATTCTTGTTAATTTTATACAACACAAATCGGACAAAAAATGAATACTGATTATTCTGAAACGTTGCTAGGTCTAAAATCAATGATCCTTCGAAGCCGCTATCAGGCTGCAAGTTTGGCTAATAAAGAGTTGTTGATTTTATATTTTAATGTTGGGCGGATTATTTCATTACGAACAGCAGAGAGTAAATGGGGAGAGAAGATACTCGGAAAATTATCGTCGGATTTGCAGAAAGAACTAAACGGGTTGCGTGGTTTTTCTTCATCTAATTTGAAGAAAATGAAGGTTTTTTATGATGTATGGAAGGAGGAAGAAGAAGTTGGACCGATCATGCCGGTTTTGGATGACAAACAAAATTTAATTAGTTCGTTGCCGACGAACCAATTGGATTTACAGCCTGCAAATTTTAGTTCGTCAGTAATGAACCAATTTGGGAATAGTTTTTTTCGATTGGATTCACTCATCATTATGAAATTATTGCCAAAACAAAAAGTGTAGAGGAACGCATTTTTACATCCATAAATCAGCCGCAGAATTTTGGTCGGTTCAAACATTGATTTATCATTTAAAAGATAACTTATTTGAGCGAAAGGGAAAAAAGATTCATAATTTTGATCAGTCTTTGCCCGATGAATTGGGAGAAAGAGCTGTTTCTTCATTTAAAGATGAATACCTTTTCGATTTTATTCATATTCATAACGAAGACGAAGATGATGAACGGGAAATTGAAGACCAGATACTGAGAAATATTAAAAAGTTTTTGATGTCATTGGGGACTGATTTTTCATTTATCAGTAATCAATTTCGTGTTGTTGTGGATGAGACGGAATATTTTATTGACTTATTATTTTTTAATCGAAAATTGAGGTGCTTGGTTGCATTTGAATTAAAACGGGGAAAATTTAAACCGGAGTACATGGGGAAAATGAATTTTTATTTGTCATCTTTGGACGAATACGTTAAACAGCCACATGAAAATCCGTCAATAGGCATTATTTTGTGTAAAGAAAAAAGTAATAAAATTGTTGAATTTTCATTCCGTGATTTTAATAAGGCAATGGGAGTTGCAACGTATCGGACAGGAACAGAGCTCCCTCCTGAATTTAAAAATGCATTGCCGGATGTTGAAACATTGAAGCGTTTAATGGATTAGATTAGAAAAATAGAAGATCGTTCATGAACCCATTTTTAAAACAGGTTGCCGCATATTTATATCAGAAATTTGGTGAAAAACTGAGCGAACTGTGCCTTGTTTTTCCGAGTCGCCGTGCCGGTGTATTTTTCAATGCATATTTAAATGAATTGGTTGAAAAGCCGGTGATTGGTCCGGAAACAACAACAATAAATCAGTTGATTTCTGATTTTTCGGAACTGGAGCAAACCGATCAGGTATCGCTGATTCTGAAATTGCAACAGGTATATAATCAGGTAACTGGCTTCAACGAAACGATTGATGAGTTTTTCTTCTGGGGCGAAATTTTGCTTTCCGATTTCGACGATATTGATAAGTATTTGCTGGATGCCGATGATTTGTTTGCCAATATTTCGGATTTAAAAGAGCTAGAACATCGGTTCGACTATTTATCAGACGAACAGAAGCAGGCAATTGAAAGTTTCTGGGGTGCGATGGGGCGTGCCGGACATTCGCTTAATAAAGAGCAATTTCTGGTCTTGTGGGAAAAACTGCCGCTAATTTATCGTCGTTTTGCGGAACAACTAAAAAATGAAAACCTGGGCTACAGCGGACTAATTTACCGCGAACTGGCTCAGTGTCCCGAATTGTTTCACGAGCATCGTGCCGACATCGGACAATTTGTGTTCGTGGGCTTCAATGCCTTGAATAATTGCGAGAAAGCCATTTTTAAACATTTGCAGAATGTTGGACGGGCGATGTTTTTCTGGGATTACGACTCGCAATGGCTGGAAGATGCCGATTTGGAGGCCGGTTTGTTTTTGCGTGCCAATTTACTGAAATATCCGGCTCCGCCTGATTTTATTTTCGAAGGTCGCAATGCGGACGTTCAGCAAAAAATAAGCATGGTGGCGGTGCCCGGAAAAATGGCGCAGGCTCAGGTGGTAAATACTCCTGAATTTATCAGCGATTTTAAAAAAAATAAAACGCAAGGACCTGCTTTTGATCAGACGGCACTGGTTCTTGCCGACGAAAGTCTTTTGCTGCCGGTTATTTCGGCAACGGGTGCTCAGTTCGGAAACATGAATATTACGATGGGCTTTCCGCTAACCAGTACTCCCGTGTATGGTTTTCTGATGCAATTGGTCGGTTTGCAGCGCCATGTGCGCAAGGATGCCGATGGACTGCCCCGGTTTTATTTCAAGCCGGTAATTGCCTTGCTCAATCACCAGTTTGTGAGCACGGCCGAAACAGCAGCGTTTATAAAAAGTATTCACCGTCATAACAAAGTATATTTATCGCCTGCCGAGTTGGAAATCACTCCGCTGTGCAAACTTATTTTTCGTGTTGCAGAAGGCTGGAAGGCAACGATGGACTACCTGGAAGAGGTGGTTCGCTGGCTGGCTGTTCAGTTTAATACAGGTGAAGACGAACCTACGCGTTTGGAAGCGGCGTATTTGTACCAGTCGTTTTTGTCGCTGAATCGCTTGAAAGATTCGCTGGCGGCTTTGCAACTCGAAGAGTTTCCGGCAAAGATTCTGTATCGGTTGATTGATCAGTCATTACGCCGGATTTCGGTGCCTTTCGAAGGAGAACCATTGACCGAGTTGCAGGTGATGGGTTTGCTCGAAACCCGTTGTCTCGACTTCAAAAACCTCATTCTTTTTTCGGCCAACGAAGGGAATTTGCCCGGAGGAAGCCACACGCACTCGTTTATTCCTTTTCATCTTCGGAAGGGGCACGGAATGCCTACTTACGAGGAGCGTGATGCCATGTTTGCCTACTATTTTTACAGCCTGATACAACGTGCTGAGAATGTGGTGCTGGTGTATAATTCGGTGAGCGACGGCGTCAACTCGGCTGAAATGAGCCGGTATTTGTATCAGCTTCAGTATGAAAATGCAAATCATCCCGGGCAATACAGTCTGACTTTCGATTTTAAGGGAAACGAACCGCAACCGATTGCTATTGAGGCCACGCGCAGTCACCAGCAGCAGTTGCTTTCGAAATACACCGACAGCGATTTGAGTCCGAGCGCGATTAATACCTACCTCGATTGCAAACTAAAATTCTATTTTAAATACCTTGCCGGACTGAAAGAGCAGGACGAGCTGAAAGAAGAAATTGATCCGGTTCTGTTCGGTAACTTGTTTCACCATGCGGTGGAGCTAATTTACACACCTTTTGCCGGAGAAGAAATTACTGTGGCACAAATTGATCACATCCTGACAAATAAATCGAAAATTGAGCAGGTAGTGATGCAGGCTTTTGCTGAGAAATATTTCAACCTGAAACCCGAACAATTTGCAAAAATGAAGCTGAATGGGCATAATTTGCTCATTGCCGGGCATCTTCAGTATTATCTCACGCAATTACTGAAAAACGACCGACAGTTTGCACCTTTCCGCATATTGGAACTGGAAGGAAAACATTCCGGACAATTTACGGTGCAGGCTGATGGGCAGCAACACGCAATCCGCATTGGCGGAATTGTTGACCGTATTGATCAGACCAGCGATGGGGTGCGCATTGTGGATTACAAAACCGGACGTAGTTTGGAACTCGATTTTAAGGAATGGTTGCAACTGGTGGATCGGGAAAGTAGTTCGAGGCGAAAAGAGATATTTCAAACCTTGTTGTATGCCGATATTTATCAGGCACAGCACCCCGGAGCAGTGGTGAGGCCTGCTATTTATAAGCTCGATGAATTGTTTGGTGACCAATTTAATCCGCTGGTGACGCATGATAAAATGGCTTTTACTTATCGCGAGGCAGAAAACGACTTTCGGGAGCTGCTGTACGATTTGCTGAATGAAATGTTTAGTAGTACCAATGTTTACGGGCAAACTACTGAGTTGCGAAAATGCAACTATTGTCCGTACAACCGTATTTGTAACCGGGGATAGGTGGTTTTTCTGACGAATGCCCTATTTTCGTAGTTGTAAAACCAGAAAATAAGATAGCAATGCTGAAAAAAATACAATTATTGATCGCTGTATTGTTGAGTTGTGCAACGATGCGAGCAATGGCACAGGACTGTTCTGTTACTGTAACTATTCGTGGTGTGCACGATGCAAAGCTATCAATCAGTAAATTTTCAAATGGTCGCTATGGAGAGGCTTTTGAAACTGTTCCTGACGTTTCGGGACAAACAGTTTTAAGGGTTCCAAAAAGTTTGTTGCCCGGTCAGTTTTTGCTGCGCATGGATTACCGAAAAAAAGAGACCGATAATCCGTATCCTTCTGAATTTATCTTTTTCCTGAATAAAGAAAATATAGGATTGGGCATCAATCCACTTGCCACACAGCTTGATAGCATCGTTTTTCAGAATGACAACGAAACGCCTTTGTATTATTCTTTTATGAATGAAAATGCAGCGAAGAAACGGCAGTTGGCTTTGGTTGGTCAGGTACTTGAGTCGTATAACGACCGGGCTGGAAAGTTTTATAAAGAAGCAGCTACTGAATTTGAA
This sequence comes from Prolixibacteraceae bacterium, assembly GCA_963668595.1. GTDB lineage: Bacteria > Bacteroidota > Bacteroidia > Bacteroidales > Prolixibacteraceae > GWE2-42-39. The sequence continues at coordinate 380,179 of OY764876.1, forward strand.
AAACAGCGGGTTTTGTACAATAAATGGATTGATGAGCAGACGGCAATGCATCGTACATCGATGGTGAGCCATTTGTTTCCGATTCAGAAAATAGGCGAAAAAAACTGGTTCGATTCGGCTGACAAACAAGCTTTGGCGCAGCAAAATACGTATTTCTATTTCGTTGATTTAAAAGATAGTACGTTGCTTCATTTTCAGGACTTTTCCGACTTTGTGACGAATTATGTGTCGCTCTTCGGAATGCGGGTAACGAATGATTCATTGCGCGATTCGCTGTTTACTCAGGCGGGGCGACTGGCTTGTCAGAAATTTTCATCGGGTCATCCTAAATTGTACGGTTGGGTGGTTGATTATTTTTACCGCGGATACGAAGGCTACAACATTCTTCCCGGAATAAACATGTTGCAACAGTTTATCAACGATCCAAATTGCCTTACTTCGAAAAAACAGGAGATTATGAAGCGGCTTGAAGGCATGAAAAAACTGAAAATTGGTGCGCCGGCTCCTGCTTTCGAGGCCGAAATGTTCGATGGAATGAAGCTCCGTTTTGATGGCGTGTCGAAACAAAAAAAGTATGAGTTGGTGATTTTCTACGAATCGGGCTGTGGGCATTGCAACGAGCTTTTGGCAAAACTGGCAAACTGGTACAAAATTCCTGAAAACCAGATATGGGTGGACATTATTACTGTTTCAGTGGATGATAAACGTGCAAGTTGGGAATTGGCCTATCAGCAAAATAATTTTTCGTGGTACAATGTTTGGGCTCCCGAAGGAATAAACAGCAAAGCGGCCAACGACTATTATATTCTGAGTACTCCGGTCATATTTATAATCGATAAGGAAATGAAAATACAGGGAATGCCGGTTGACATGGAGGGAATCAATCGATTCTTTAATCAATAATTCGAATTATTGCTAGTCGAAAATATTTGTTTTCGTGTTTTGTGTCATTGCTGGCGGGGAGAGGTAATTTTATCTTCTCGCTTCTTTTTGCATTGAGCTTCCGCGTGTTTTCAAATGTTATGCCGCAAGTGTAGTGGGTGAAATATTTTTATTCACAATCTTCTTATTTTGATTTAGTCTTCTTTACATTAACTAAAACCTGCCGAAAAACAGCAAAACATGCAGTATTTCTGATGTTTATGGGTGGTTTTTCTTCTTTTACTTCTCTAATTTTAAAGAGCAAACGATCCAAATGCTCGTCCTTCAGTGAAGGATTCCTACTATTGATGCATTGAACCAGCTGAGTAATCGGCACATCTGTAATTCAATATCATTCAATTTTTTATTTCAAAAAAAACCAATTCATACATGAATCCCGTTACGGCACTTATTAAAGATCTGGCCGACAGGCACGGACGAAGCAGGGAAAATTTGCTTCCCATATTGCAGGGAGTTGTTGAACAGGAAAAATACCTTTCCGAGTTTTCAATGGTTGAAATCGCCCGGGAACTCGACTTACCCGCTTCTGAAGTATTCGGCACCGCAACATTTTATTCTTTTCTGGAACATAAAAAAATGGGCCAGTATATCATCCGTGTGTGCAAAACCATCACTTGCTCGATGAAAGGAAAGAATCAGATTTTGCTGGCTATTCAGGACATGCTCAAAATCGGAGTGGGTGAAACAACTGCCGATGGAAAATTCTCACTACTTGAAACCAATTGTCTGGGCTGGTGCCACAAAGCGCCTGCCATGCTTGTAAACGACGATGTCTATACCGAGCTCACGCCCGAGAAGATTCGTGAAATTTTAACCGATTATCTGAAAAAATAAAAAAGGAGGCAATCATGGTAACAAGTTATCAATTAAAACGCGTTGACTTTATTTTCAGAAACGAAAACGACTGGGAAGAAGTACTCAGTAAAACGATTGTTCGCAAACCGCAGGAACTGATTAACGAATTGATTAGTTCGGAATTGAAGGGGCGGGGAGGCGCTGGTTTTCCGACCGGGCTGAAGTGGAAACTTTCAGCCGAAGCAAAATCGGAGGAAAAATACGTGATTTGTAATGCCGATGAAGGAGAACCCGGAACATTTAAAGACCGCGAAATATTATCGAAAGTTCCGTTTAAAGTGCTCACTGCCATGGCTGTTTGTGGCCATGTAATTGGTGCGCGCAAGGGCTTCATTTATCTTCGTGGCGAATATAAGTTTCTGAAAGCAGAGTTAGAGAAAGCCATCAGCGAGTTTGAATATTATTGCAAAGAAATTCGCTTCGATTTTTCAATTCATATTTTCATGGGAAGTGGCGCCTACATTTGCGGCGAAGAAACGGCTTTGTTTGAGTCGATGGAAGGAAAGCGGGGAGAACCTCGAAATAAACCGCCTTATCCAACCAGTTGGGGTTACATGGGTAAACCTACCGTAATCAATAATGTAGAAACACTGGCTCATGCCTTTACTATTTTCAAATACGGCGCCAAGCGTTTTTACGATCTTGGAGTGCAATATTCGCGTGGTTCGAAACTATTCTCGGTATCGGGCGATACGCCCAAACCGGGTATTTACGAGTTGGAACTGGGGATGAGTCTGGCCGATTTTGTTGACGAGTTTGGCGATGGCGACACCAAAGCGGTTCAGGTGGGTGGTGCATCCGGTTTTCTGGTTCCCCGTAAAAAGTTTGACGCTACTGCAATCGGTTTTCAGGGCAAACTGACCGGAATTTCGCTGCCAACCGGAGGTTCGATGATGCTTTTCAATAGTTCGCGATCGATGTACAATGTGCTGGATAATTATCTGGAGTTCTTTCAGGAAGAATCCTGCGGACAATGTACTCCTTGCCGGGTTGGTTGCCAGCAGCTGATAAAGGGAATCAAAGCCGTTAAACGAGGCGAGAAAAACGCCAAATATCTGGATAAACTTCTCAGGCTAACCGAAACAATGCAACTTACTGCTAAATGCGGATTGGGACAGTCGGTGGCCAATTCATTTTCATCGATTGTTGAAAATTTCAGAGAAGAAATGATTTACTAACACTCAAAAAAAAAGACAGATAGATGGCAAATACGATAAAACTTACGATCAATGGTTTTCCGCTTGAAGTAAAAGCGGGAGCAACCATGTTGGAGGCTGCGAACGAGGCTGGAATCATTATTCCAACCTTGTGTCATCATAAAGACCTGTGTGTGGCTGGAAACTGCCGTGTTTGTGTGGTTGAAGTTGCCGGACAAAAGCGACTGTCGGCAGCTTGTGCTACTCCTTGCGAAGAAGGGATGGAGATTTTGACCAATAGTCTGAAGGTGCGCAATGCCCGCAAGCATATTATCGAATTATTACTTTCGGAACACAATGCCGATTGTACCAAGTGCTACAAAAATGGCAATTGCGAGCTGCAAAAGCTGGCTTCGGAATACAAAATTATGACTCAGGATTTTATTGAGTTGGCTCCTCTCCGAAAATATACGATTGATATGTTTTCGCCTTCCATTATTAAAGACGATAGCAAGTGTATTCGCTGCCAGCGCTGTGTGCGCACCTGTGCCGAATTGCAGGGAGTGAATGCGCTGACTGTGGCTCACAAAGGTTCTGAAATGAAGATTACTACGTTTTTCGAGAAGTCGATGAGCGCGGTGGTGTGTACCAATTGCGGGCAATGTATCAATCACTGTCCGACAGGAGCTTTGGTTGAACGAAATTATATAGAAGAAGTTTGGGAAGCAATTTCCGATCCGACCCGCCATGTGGTGGTGCAAACAGCTCCTGCTGTGCGTATCGGTTTGGGCGAAGAGTTTAGCTTTGAACCGGGCGAACGGGTTACCGGGAAAATGGTCGCCGCATTGAAACGCCTGGGGTTCGACTCGGTGCTGGATACCGATTTTACAGCCGACCTGACCATTATGGAGGAAGGAACCGAATTACTGACCCGCCTGAAAAAAGCGTTGGTTGATAAAGATGAGTCGGTACATATACCGATGGCAACTTCTTGTTCGCCGGGTTGGATCAAGTATATCGAGCACATGTATCCTGAGTATCTGGATATGCTTTCAACCTGTAAATCGCCGCAGCAAATGTTTGGCGCATTGGTAAAAACGTATTATGCCAAAGCGCGCAACCTCGATCCGGAGAAAATTGTATCGGTGTCGGTAATGCCTTGTACCGCGAAGAAATTCGAGGCGAACCGCCCTGAAATGCATGATAGTGGCTACCGCGATGTGGATTATGTGCTTACCACACGCGAATTGGCGATTATGATTAAGCAGGCAGGAATTAATTTCGTGAAGCTGGAGGACATGAACTTCGATCGGATCATGGGCGAGTCAACCGGAGCAGCAGTGATTTTTGGTGCTACCGGAGGGGTAATGGAAGCTGCTTTGCGTACTGCTTACGAGTTGGTTACCGGGCGCGAAGTTCCTTTCGAAAATCTGAATATTACTCCGGTTCGCGGTATGGACGGGGTGCGAGAAGCCTCTGTTCTTATTGAAAAACCGCTGGATGCATGGGCTTTCCTCGATGGGGTAGAGCTTCGTTGTGCAGTGGCTCACGGACTGGTAAATGCAAAAAAAGTGATGGATGCAATTAAGAAAGGTGAGGTGAATTACCATTTCATCGAATTTATGGCTTGCCCGGGAGGCTGTTTGGGTGGCGGCGGACAACCTATTCCTACCAATCCTGAAATCAGGCAGCGCAGGGCCGAAGCCATTTATGCCGAAGATGCCGGAATGTCTTTGCGCAAATCGCACGAAAATCCGGAAATAGTTAAGATTTATAAAGATTACCTGGGTGAGCCGCTGAGCGAGAAATCGCACCATTTGCTGCACACTAGTTATATTGCCAGAAACAGGTATTAGTAATTTTGTTTGTTAAGTTGAAAATCCGGGGCTGTGCTTCGGATTTTTTTGTTTCTGGAGGATGAGATAAAGAGAACAGCCGGACTGTCAGATTATAGATTCCAGACTAACATCCCCTGTGCTGGTGCGGATTTGCAATCCGCACTAAAATTATCACTTCCGATTCGTCCCATATTTGGCTGATTCTTCAATCTCGAATACCATATTTTACAGGCATCTGCCTTACCGGATTAAAAATCCGGTGTTAAAAAGTGCTGATTGCAAATCAGCACTAGCGCGAAAATGACAACAAAGAAGACAACGATAACTCGATAACAAGCGTCATGTCGTAAGGACCAGTTTAATAATCGCTTTACTGCAAGTCCATTTTCAGTATTATCATGTGTTTCAATTGTATCCCATTTTCAAATATTGGTTCCGGAAAATTATCGATAAAAAATCGGCGCTTTATGTCATTAATCTCGAACCCAACTTTTTGGTATAAATACAATTGCATAATCCCCGCATCGCCGGTGCCAATTAGAATCTTTTTAAATCCTTTTTCTTTTGCCAGGTTTATCACATCTTTCAATAGCTTTTGACCTATTCCTTGTCCCTGAAATGCCGTATCTACTGCAATGTTTTTTATTTCTACGGTGTTGCTGTCAATGGTTTGCAGGGCACAAACTGCAATTCGTACATTGTCTTGCTCAAGTACATAAATGTCTGATTGGTGGATGTATTTATCGATTGATTCAATTGTCTCGTCGGCAAGCAAAAGTAAATCGTAAGGGATTTGATCCTGTCTTTTTAATAATCTGATCATGGCTTATTTGTTTATATGTTCGTAACTTCAGAGATAGAATCGTTTCGCCTTTAGCGAGATAGTGTAAGAGATGCTACTGCTGGCTATTGGTTCGCCAGTTATCTGATTCAATTGCAGCTAGTTCTTCTTTTTCAGTATTTTAACTATCCGGTTGTACATTATTTCTGACATATTCCAATTGTAGCCATCAAAATTTACCGTGTTTGTAAATTGTATGACCACCACATCAATATCTTTATAATATTTGGCAATAGTTTGGTATCCTGGTATCAATCCGGTGTGTTCATACTTATAAATGGAAGAGTATGTTTCTTGTTCTTTTTTATTTCTAAAAACAGAACCATCATTCAATGCCCGAATAAATTTGCTCAAATCTTCTGCTGTTGCCAATATGGAACCGATATTGTCTGTTTTCAAATCGGTATCATACCCCACATAGTAACCGCTCATTACATCATCAATGTTTACATCCTGAATTGAGGCAAAAGTGTGCTTGAGATTCAATGGATTTAAAATCTCTTTCTGAATGTATTGGAATTTATCATACCCCAGAACCCGATCCATTATTCTTCCAAGCAATAAGTAATTGGTATTGCAATATTCATAATTTTCATTCGGCTTAAAGTTGGCAGGTTTATCTAAAACTAAAGCAAGATTTTCATCTGCTGTTTCTTTGGGATGTACCCAATAATCAGGAGTTCGAATAAAATCCGGAATACCACTACGATGCTGAACCATCATCCGTATCGTTATTTTATCAGCATATTCTATTCGGTTTTGCAATTCTGGCAGATAATATGCGAGGGAATTATCTAACACTAATTTTCCATCGGAAACTAATTTTGTAATAGCTACCGCATTATACAATTTGCTGACACTGGCAATTTTAAATAATGCATTGGGATCTGCCGGAATTTGATTTTTCCTGTTTTTGTACCCCGAAGTGTAAAATTCAGATTGATTTCCTTTTTTGTTGATACATACAATAATACCATCAAACCCGTACTCCGCAGCTTTATTAACTTGTTCCTGAATGGTGTCCGGAAGTGGCATGATCCAGGCTTTTACAATTGGCCATGGAACAAAATACAATGAGATAATTGTGCCCAGGAACAATAAAATTCGGATTATTTGTTTTGATTTTTTTTTAGTCATTTAATTTATGTGTGATGCACCAAACGGTGCAATGCAATATTTAACAAATACACTCAGAAATCAGCAGACTCTTACTACTGGAATATTGAGCAGTACGCCAAGTCTTTCAACTTTATTTGCAATATGCCCCAGACCAATTGCACAATGATGTGCCGGGCCTTGTTTGCTCCAATTATTCATAAAGTCACGAGCACCGATTGAAAAACGATACCTACTGTTAATTTGCCCCTTCTCAACCCCTATAACATATTCATGTTCTCTACATCTTTCAATGTCTAAATCCTAGGCTCTCTCTGTCGCTTCCAGCAAAGTTTTACCCTCTGCTAATGCTTTGCTAATATTTACGGCTATAATCATTATATCTCTTTTTAAATTGGTGGTAAACCCAACTCTTTCAAAAACTCATTGTGCTTATCTGTGTGCGTTTTTATACTCTCATTAATTGTTTTTAATTTCTCGTTTACCACTTTCAAATCAATTTTCTCTTCAACTTCTGCTGTACTAACATATCTTGAAATATTCAAATTGTAATTATTCTTTTCAATTTCTTCCATTGAGACCTTACGGGCATAACGTCTTATTTTCTCAGGACGATATTTATAAGTTTCAATTATTTTTTCAATATGTTTTTCATCCAGCGTATTTTGTCTTTTGTCCTTAACAAAATCTTCACTTGCATTTATAAAAAGAACATCATCTTCCTTTTTACATTTTTTCAAAACCAAGATACATACTGGAATACCAGTTGAATAGAATAAATTTGCAGGCAAACCGATTACTGTATCAATATTATTGTCTTTTAACAGTTTAGTACGGATTTTTTCTTCAGTACCGCCACGGAATAAAACTCCATGAGGTAATATAATAGCCATTGTGCCATCGGTGCTTAGAAAATGAAAACCATGCAATAAGAAAGCAAAGTCGGCAGCCGATTTTGGAGCTAACCCAAAACTTTTAAAACGAAAATCCTCGGCTAAAGTGTCGTTAGGTTCCCAACGTAAGCTAAAAGGTGGATTAGCTACAATTGCATCAAATTCAATTTTCTTTGATGGGTTCATTTCGTTAAGCATATCCCATTGGTTAAGCAACGTATCACCATGAAAAATCTCAAATTCGGTATCTTTCATGCCATGCAACAACATATTCATTCGGGCAAGGTTGTATGTGGTAATATTCTTTTCCTGACCGTAAATTTTACCAATGCTGCCGTTATTCTCTTTGATACGTTTACGTACATTTAGTAATAGAGAACCCGAACCACAGGCAAAATCTAAAATTTTATTCAGTTTCTTTTTAGGCCCGGTTGGACTTGCCGGGTTATGACTATCTAAAGTTACTATTTCAGAAAGGATGGTTGAAACTTGCTGAGGGGTATAGAATTCTCCTGCTTTTTTGCCTGAACCTGCTGCAAACTGACCTATCAAGTATTCATAAGCATCGCCGAGCGAATCACTACTTGTAGGAAATTCGGATATACCTAAAGCAATGGTCTGAATAATGGAACAGAGTTTATCATTTCTATCTGATTCGTTTTTGCCTAATTTCTCTGAATTTAAGTTTATTTCTGAAAACAAACCCTGAAAAGAATCATCGAAGGAATAATCCTCAATGTAACGGAACCCCCTTTCTAAAGTTTTTAAAAGAACAGGATTTTGAGTACGTGCCAGTTCGGTTATATTGCTCCACAAGTGCTGTGGTTTAATAACGTAATGAACCTTTTTGCGCATTTGTTTCTCAAATTCTTCTACATCGTCTTTGTTTTCATCGTACCATGTTTGTAATGGTGGCGGCACAAATCCATCAAGTTTTTTATGTTCCGGTTTACTTTCAGGGTAATCTTTGCCTAATTCCTTTTTTGCAGATTCCTCGTAATTGAAGGATAAATATCTTAAAAACAGAAATGAAAGCATATAATCACGAAAATCATCTGCATTCATTGCACCACGAAGCTGGTCGGCTATTCTCCAAAGGGTTTTCCCCAATTGTTGATGGTCGTTTCTTGTCATCCTCACTAAAATTTGAAATTATATTTAGAAATAATTTCTCCTAAAATTTCTCGAAACAAAGTCTCCTCTGATTCTGACATTTTATTTGATTGGGTTTTATAGGTATCTTTGTGAGATAATGAGTGAATCCTTTCGCCAACAGTATTTGGGTCTTCCCTAAGTTTTATTTGACTTAATGCATAACCAATCCCACCTCTTCCTAAAAATGAAGAAATATTTTCGAGCAATTGTCTTAAAAGGACAAAATGATATGAAAACAGTTCTGTTTTTGCAGCATCATCTAAAGTTTTCAATAAGTGTAAATGAAACAAAAAAGCTCCATCTTGGCTATTAAGCCTTAACTCATCATTAACGTTTCTTTCAAGTAAGAAAACAGCTGTATCTTCTTTATATTTCTTACTTTTATGACCTTTCGTTAACCTATCTGCAAGTATTGAAAATAATCCAATATGATGAGTTGTCACGATAATTTTCTTCTTGGGATAAGTTCCGTCTATCAATTTCGTTATTGACTCTGCTGTTGTAAAAATATTATGCTCATCCATACTTGAAACAGGGTCATCAATAAAAAAATGAGCATTTTGTTCTTCCGTCCAAGTTTCAGAATCAAAAAGTGCCAGAAAGAAACACCATATAAATATTCGCTCTTCTCCTCTTGAAATCTTAATTGCTTCTTTAGTTTCTTCATTAACAAAGAATGTTATTGATTTTATTCCTTTCTCTCTATCTCCATCATCATAGAGATTGAGTATGAATTTATACCGTGGATGATAAAGTGATAATTTTTCTTCAAGTATATCTGTGTCTAACAATAAAGAATGGAATTTATTAAGCGAACTGAAAACTACTTCAAGTTTTACTTTTTCATTATAATGTGGCTCATCATTGTCCCAAACAAATAAATCTTCACTGTATGCATTATAGTATACACCTGAATGATTACCACCATTATTGGCTTTGGTAATTTCTTTATATTCTACGGATAGTTTTGTTTTGCCAGTTGAATTAAATGCATAAATCAAACTAATCGTTTGTGGCAATTGGAATAATTGATTGGCTATATCTTTAATATTTTTCATTTTTTAATCATTTATTTTAGGAAACAATCTTTGTATCATGCCCTTTTTATATTCTCTTAATTGATTTAGTCTATCTGATTGCTCTTTTATTAAACAATCTAAGTTTGAAAGGCAGGAAGCTATTTTTTGTTGTTCTTTTAATTCAGGAAATAAAACAGGAATCCCCATCAAAATAGAATCAGTAATGCTTATTCTGTCAAATCGAGCACCAGTATTTGCAACCTTTTTTATTGAATCAGACCAATGATTTGATTTAAAATAATACTCGAAGTATGAATCCTCTTTTTCTTTAAATCTAAAAACAGTATATAAAGGAGACATTGCTCCCGGTTTGTTTAATTTGTTTTTTGAAACAGGGCCCACAGGAGCAGCATTAGAAATACGTGGATTATAAACGTAATCTCCGGGTTCAACTACATAGTAATTACTAAGATTACTTTTATCTGCAATGTCTTTATCAAAATATTCTCTTTGCTCAACAATTCCATCAGTTGCAGAGTTTGTAAAAACTGTGGTTATTAAACTTTCTGAATTTTTAGTTACTATTCTTTCAGCTAGTTTATTTAGAGCTGTTTCAGTCCAAGGCTTTGCATTTTTAAAATCAGGAAATCGAAGATTTGGTATTTTCTTTCCTTCTTGAGGGAAAAGATTTTGCATTAAGCCCATTTTATGTTCGTTAAGGACATCTATTTTTTTAATGTGGGCTGTAATTACTTCATCTAATGATGAAAGATATGTAGCGATTTTTTTTTGCTCTTTGTAGGATGGATATGGTAATGGAATTTCAGAAAACTGTTTGTAGCTAACCATCTTACCATCTCTTATGCCTTCTAAGTTCTTATTTAGGTGACGAATGTATAAATCTGTTTTAAAATAGTACTTAAAATAGATGTCTTCAAGCTTCTTCTTTTTCCTTAGAATTATATATGCTGGGCTACAAATACCTTTATAATTTGAGTATTCAATTCCACCTTGAAAAGACCTTAGACTAATAATAAAATCACCTTTTTCGACTACTTTATAGTTCTTAATACTTTCCTCTGTTGCAATAACAGTATAATCAATCATCTCTCTAGGAATCGCACCATGTTCTTGTGAAATTGCAAGAATTGGCAGGTCTGAATTATGGTCTCTGTTTGAGATAGGTTCAAATAACTCATCCCCGTTCAAATATTGCCACTCACCATCATTAATAAACTCTGGGAAACGCAATTCGGGTACTATTTTTTTATCGTTATTCATTGTCTGAACATGATTTATAAGATAATAAGATGCTCATGATATTATATTTTTCATGTTCTTGTTAAAAACCCTGTTGTATTGCAACCTTTCCGCACCAAAATTAATTAGCAATCCATCTGCAATATTATATGCTTCGCAGTAATTAATGGCTTGAGCTTTGTGGACACCTTCAAGCTTTTCAATAGCTTTGATTTCAACCATAACTCTTTCCTCCACAAAAAAGTCCACTCTTCTTGTACCTACATTATGCCCTTTATAATTTAAAGGCATTTCCAATTCTCGTTGATGGTTTATCCCATTTAAGTTTAACTCTATACTAAAAGCTCGTTGATATACAACTTCCTGAAATCCATTACCCAATTGATTATGAACTTCCATTGCACAACCAATAATTTTATGGGTTAATATGTCTATATCATTTTTAATCGTCTTGTCCATCTTTACATCTTTACCATCCTGTTCAGACTATTCATACGCAGCTAATCCAGATATTTCTCGCCCTTGAGCTTGTTTCTTTAATTCTTTTACCAAATCTTTCATTAAAGCGGCTTCGGCTTTACTTCGTTGTTTCCATCCCAATTCCAATGGTTCCATAAGGTCGGTCAATTTTTCACCATCGAAAATCATTCGGCTCATAATGTCTTCTACAAATGCCTTTAGGTTGGCGGTTTGCAAACCATGCTCATTAGCTATTTTTGCCAATTCTTTATCGTGTTTTTCTATTTTAAAAGCATCGTAACCTTTGTGCAGTATTTCAACCTCGTGACCTATCGTCCAATCAAGACTATTTATATAATCCGTTAAATCCTCCTGTTCATCCATCAAGTTAGCATTGGCACAAAGCAAACGAATAACCTGCTCTTTCGTCATTTTCTGTGTAGATGGTTTCTGTTGAGTACTGTCGGCAATCAGATTCATAATATAGTCGTAATCAATAACAGCCGAGGCAAAAAGCACAAATTCAAAATCGAGCTGTTGAATATCGGGTGGAGCATTATCTCCTTCTTTTTGCTGTATTTCCCTTAATTGTTTTGCTGTTTCGATATATGAACTTTTAAATTCAAGCAAACTTTCTTTTGGCAGAATCGCTTCAATTTTTTCTTGTTGTGCTTTGTCTAAATCTGTGTATTGGTCAAGTTGGGTTTTTAGACGTTGTACCTCTTTAAAGCTTTTAACAAAAGCAATACGAGCCGCATCACCTTTCAGGTTATAGACCGCTTGTGGTTCGTTCACTAAATTATTTTCCGTCATAAAGATACCAAGTGCTTCAACTGCTTTTTGGTATTTTTCAATTACAACAGGTGCCGGGTCAACTAACCAAACAGTAACAGCATTATCAGCTTCTTTGCCAGAAAAAAGCGTAATTGCTTGATTTACGGCTTCCTGTTGCGAACGGAAATCTAAAATATTTCCGTAAGGCTTAGTATCGTTCAACACACGATTGGTGCGTGAAAAGGCTTGAATCAATCCGTGAAACTTGAGCTTTTTGTCAACATACAGCGTATTAAGATACTTTGAATCGAACCCAGTAAGCAACATGTCCACTACAATAGTAACGTCAATTTTATTTTTGTGTGGATAATCTTTGTTGCTGTATTTTTGGTCTTTAATGCGGCTTTGTACATCCTGATAATATCCATCAAATTCATAAATAGTGTGATTCGTGCGATATTGCTTATTATAATCAGCTATAATTGTTTTTAATGCCTCCTTTTTTTCTTCAGGGTTCTGTTTGTTATCCTCTTTTTCTTGTGTTAAGTCCTCTTGTATTTGCTGAATATCCTTGTTCCCTTCGGCTGGTGGTGAGAATACACATGCGACATTTAGTGGTGTGTAGTCAGGATTTGCAACTTGCTTCTGTTGTTGAATTTCTTTGAAAAGCTGATAATACTTAATTGCATCGTTAATTGAAGCTGTTGCTAAAATGGCATTGAACCTTCGCTGATTAGTAGCTGCATCATGTTTTTCAATGATTGCTTCAACCACTGCTTGCTGTGCAATTTGTTCGCCTGGTTTTGGATTTTGATTGCCTTTGCCTTTAAAGTAATCAATGTGAAATTTTAAAACATTCCTATCTTCAATAGCATTTGTAATGGTATAAGGATGCAAAAGCTTTTCAAAAATAGAATCCGTTGTTTTGAATGTTGCATATTCACCTTCCCTGATATTGTAGGTAGCATTCTGTTCAAATATTGGTGTCCCTGTAAAACCAAATAATTGAGCATTAGGAAAGAAATCTTTTATTGCTTTGTGATTCTCCCCAAACTGCGAACGGTGACATTCATCGAAAATGAAAACAACACGTTTGTTACTCAATGGTTCTAAACGTTCTTTATAGTTGCGAAAATTGGAACCATCCAATGCCAATGCAAGTTTTTGTATGGTTGTTACAATAACCTTATCGGCATAGTCGGTAGAAAGTAATCGCCGTACCAATGTTTCGGTATTGGTATTTTCTTCCACACTACCTTCCTGAAATTTATTGAACTCTTCACGAGTTTGCCTGTCAAGGTCTTTTCGGTCAACCACAAACAGACATTTTTCAATGTCGGGATTGTCTTTTAGCAAGGTAGAAGCTTTAAAAGAAGTTAATGTTTTACCGCTTCCTGTGGTATGCCAGATATATCCATTCCCTCTATTTTGATGAATGCAATCAACAATAGCCTTTACCGCATAAATTTGGTAGGGTCGCATCATGAGAATTTTCTGCTCACTTTCTACCAAAACCATGTATTTACTAATCATTTCACCAAGTGTGCATTTGGCAAGAAATTTTTGCGAAAAGGTTTCTAAATGAGTTATTTTATTATTGTACTCATCGGCAAGTTGATAGATTGGCAAGAATTGTTCATCAGCGTTAAATGCAAAATGTTGGTTCTTGTTATTGGCAAAATAATAGGTGTTTGTTTTATTACTCACAATGAATAACTGCATAAAACAAAGCAGTGAATTGCCATATCCATTGCCCGCTTCATTTTTGTAATCCACAATCTGCTGCATGGCTTTTCGTGGCGAAATGTCCAAATTCTTTAGCTCAATTTGTACCACAGGCAAGCCATTAATCAATAAAATTACATCATATCGTTGATGGCTGTTTTCAGTATTGATACGCAATTGTCTAATAACCTCATAGTCATTTTTACACCAGTCTTTGATATTTACCAAAGTGTAATGCAACGGAGAACCATCTTCCCTTTGAAAATAATGCCTTTCACGCAATAGTTTTGATGCAGAAAAAACGTCAGGATTGATGATTTCATCACGTAGACGTAGAAATTCACTTTCAGTCAGATGGACACGATTTAGCGATTCAAATTTAGATTTGAAATTTTGCTCAAGAGTTTTCCTATCAACTATATCTGGTCGATAGTTATACTTAAGTTCCTCTGTGAGTTGAGTAACCAAATTTATCTCTATTTGATTTTCTTTTGTCATTAATCTTCTTTCAATAAATCTTTAGGATTCACATCTAATATTTTTGCTATCTCATAAAGTACTTCAAGTCTTGGCTGTTGTCTGTTTTGCACATAAGAGTTTACCATATTGTAACTCTTACCCAACTTTTCTGCTAACCAAGTCTGCTTGATTCCTTTCTCTTCAAGCACCTCTTTAATTCGATTCATTTCTATCAAATTATTTTCAGCTAAAATACAAATTCATCTCAGAAAACAAGATATAATTATCAAGTTACTCTGTGTGCGCTGGCTAAATTGCTCTCTTTGGCAAAGTTTTGGTTTTAGCGTTGGCTCGTGGGGCTTTGACAATGTGTGCAATGTGGGTGGGGTTTCATTTTTTCTTTTGCGGGTGGGAGAAAAAATGAAATAAATTTCCATCAAATTTGCACTGTCCTGTCAAAAAGCTAAATCCTTTCTTATTTCAATTTATCACAATCGTTTCGGTCAGGTCGTCTGTCTTTTTACCAACGAAGGTGTATAATCACCTTTTTTAAAGCAATCGTTTTCGGGGCAATCATTTTATTTTGTTTTTACTCTTTTTCAAAGATGTGAAAATCAGTAGAAAAAGAATAGCGTAAAATGGCAAAAGTTTGAATAAGAATACTGTGTTTTTTACATGTAACCAGCCGGGTAACTTTATTTTTTGAACTCGTTTAGCATCTGGCGCAGGATACGGTTTTCAATTTCTAACTCTTGTATCCGGCTTTGCAAGCTGGCTTCGGTTGTTTGGTCGGAGTAGTCGGGTTCGGTAATTGGGAGCTGCATGGCTATTTCGCGAAAGAAATTATATTGCAGCACCCGGCAAAGACCAATCAATCGGCCTACCTGGATGGTTGGGCGCTTCATCATCCCACTTATCGACGATTGGCTCATTTTTAATTCCCGTGCTATGTCAGCAATACGAATATGTTTCTTTTGCATCTCGCGCTGAATCATTTCAAGGACTGTTGTGTTCTTCATGGTTTATTCTTTTTTATTGTTCGACTACTATTTTGCGTTTTATACAAGCAACATCGTTCTCAAAAATTGTAATCCCTTGCTTTGGTATGGTCGATCAATCCAAGCGAATTCGGTGTTGCTTCTACCGGATGCCAGTAACAGGTCTTGCAAAAGCTATTTACTTCGTATAATACGTTAATTCAGATTCTTTATGTGCTATTTTGCTTGTACGAATCGATTAATGCATATAAATATACGATATAAATCACTTAATAATAGATAAATACACATTAATATGATATTTATAGCGTTTAATAACCGATTACTATAACTTATTATTCACTTACTACAACTTATTATCCGATACTTATTTGTTTGCAGGAAGATTTTACTTACTTGCAAGAGGATTTAAATGATTTGCGAAAGCAATTTATTCAATCGCAATTGCAGGTCTTGTAATCCGTTGCAAAGGCATCGCTATTCAGAAAATACTCCTTCCAATTGCTGGGATTCCCGCCTTCGCGGGAATGAAGCGAGGGGCAGTGTGAACAAATTGGTTGTTTTAGCATGCCCAGCTATTTGTCAGACGATGAATGCAAAAAAAATAAAATACTTGGCTGTTCCCTATTGTTTCTATTGTACCTATTGTAGTAATCTCCGCCTTTGCGGGAATGATGGAACTCTGACTGAGTTTTTTTCTTACGACTTGAAGCTTGCGACTAGCTTAACCACAGAGTCTCACGGAGTTTTTCACTGAGTCGAACAGAAGAGGAATTATAAATTATAAATTTTGAATTGTAAATATACGCTGGCTGTTAGCAGTTAATCTTAATTTTTCTCCGGCTGTTGTCTTACTACTTTGGACTTAGTACTTACTAATAGTAGCTTACTCACGTCTCACGACTCACGACTCACGACCTCTTCTAAATCGCACTGAAAAAAAATTGTAAATAGTAAATCGCTAAATAGTAAATAATTCCTGGCAGTTTATCTAAAATCTATAATCTAACCATCCGGCTGTTATCTCAGCCTTAATCTTCAAGTCCCAAGTCCCAAGTCCTAAGCCCCAAGAAAACAGCCCGGCTGCTTACTCATGTCTCTTGTCTCATGTCTCACTACTTCTTCTCAACCGCAGAACACAGCAGGGAAATTGTAAATAGTAAATCACTAAATAGTAAATAATCCCTGGCTGTTTATCTAAAATCTATAATCTGACCATCCGGCTGTTATCTCAGCCTCAGCCTTAGCCTCCGGCTGTTCTGCCCCAGTAGTGAATGAATTGCTATCCGCCAACACTCACTGTTCCGCCACCAATTCCGACAGACAGACTGGCATTGGGCACCGATATGCCAATGCGGTTACTGCTTCCATCGAAATAAACAAAAATGGGAACCGGTTGAAAAAACTGAGGCATATACATAAACATAAATGACCGAACATGATCGTAAAACCATTGAAAACCGGTATTGTAGCCCGCCCAGTCGTTCGCGCCGTAATGGTATTTGGGCACATAATACGATTTTCCGTCATGATCAATCGCTCCTTCCTCCAAAATCAACTCAATATCGCAGTCTCCGCTCCAACCGCCAGCACCTAATCCGCCAAAGGCAAGATAAAGTTCGTGGCCACGGGTTCCTGCCGGAACCAACTTGTCGTAAATATAAGTCCAACCACCAAAAAGTATGAATCCGCCCGAATAACTTGCATCGTGTGTTACCAGCTTATTTTCGGGTGAGCTATTGGCTGTCTGCAACGTTCCGTTGCTACTGTTTTTCGCAATGGCTTCGTTTGCCTGATTAATAAAATGATTGATCTGTTCTTCGCTCCAGTTTAGCTCTCGGATTAGACGTTCTGTTTGTTCGTGTATTTTTTCAAGCATGATGATTGTTATTTTTTGAGGTTCGTGTTTTTGTTATCAATTGAATCGATTTCATTTTACGGAACACAAGTTACAAAAAACAAAAACGAATGACAGCTGGGAGGAGAGCGATTTTAACACGAGTTTTCAATAAATGTTGGAAATAGCCAACCGACGGGGGTATTACAAGATTCCATTCATCTGAAATTTGCATGCTGATTGTGTTTAACTGAAATCAATCCCCCGAAAGAAAGAATTTGTGCAGCAAAGAGTTCTTGTATCAT
The DNA here is from genome assembly GCA_963668595.1 of Prolixibacteraceae bacterium. Classification (GTDB taxonomy): domain Bacteria; phylum Bacteroidota; class Bacteroidia; order Bacteroidales; family Prolixibacteraceae; genus GWE2-42-39. The sequence continues at coordinate 397,791 of OY764876.1, forward strand.
TCAATATTCGATGTCTATGGGTACTTCGTTGGCTGCGTGTACGAATATTATCAAATCGTTTAGTCCGATATGGCCCTTAAAAATATTGTTCTGGCTATTCAGTTTATTAATTTTTTCATGCAAATCAAGCGGATCTGCTTCAGATGCTTTGGCAACAGTGTCAATTCCCAAATCGTATAGCATTCGGGCAAAAGTTACTCCAACCCATTTAATTCTTGATAAGTCAGTCAGTCTGGTCAATTCTAAAATGTCGGCATAATTTATTCCTGTTACGTCAGCGAGAGTTTGTCTGTCGTTTTTTGTTCGCACCCTGTCATATAGTTTCTCTGTATTTTTTATTCCGATTCTTTCCAGCTTAGCAACAGTATCTTTTGAAATATTGGCGAAATCTGCAATTTTATTGGGTTTTGGCAATGTGCTATTTAATTCCCGAAGCAATATTGTCAAATAATCATCAGCGAAGCAAGCTATTTTTGATAGCTCTGCATGTGCTCCTTTTTTCTTCAGAAGCAAAATTAATTCTTTAATATTTGCAATACCAATACGCTTAAAATAGTCAAATCGTTCATCCAGTCTGTCTTTAAGAATCATTCTGCTGGGAGGCAGGTAGGCTGATGCTAATTTTTTCCGGTAATCATCGATGGATATTTTTTCCAGATCAATATAATAGCCCATAGTGAATTAGTTTTAACAAGAGGCTGTGCAAAAGATCCTTTTGTTTCGTTTTTTTTTGACAGCCCCTTGTCTGAATTTTACATTGGTTTTACAGGAACACAGATATCAACGATGAATTTCCCGTCTTTCGGTTCTTCCGGATACATCTCAAAACAAGGTTTATCGTCGGGTTGGTAGCCGCTTGTCGGGAACCACTGCCCATAAACCCAATCCCAGGCTTGCTGAAAATCCTGTGCCGTAAGTTCAAACCGTGCGATCACATATTTTGCAGCTTCAATGTCCATTTTCCCGACTTCTCCTTCCACCTTTGTTTCGGCCGGAACAGTAATGCAAACGCTCATTCGGAGTTTGTCTTCAATAGTGACATTTGGATCATCGTGGTAAACAACCAACGATTTGAAGTCTTTACCACCGATTAAATCTCTCGGTCCTGCCCATGAAAACAATCTGTTCCAGATGTTTTCGAATAACTTGTCGTTTCCTTTATATGGGCCAATGTGCCTGATATAGGCTACGGTCATTTTAGGAAGTTCTTTTACTTCCACTCCTTTGTTTAATTTCATGTTTGTCCTCCATTTTATGGTTTTTAACTCCGGACAAAAATATCGCGTCGGTTTTTCATCGTTTTGATGCCTGTTGCTATCCTGTTGACTTAAATTGCTATTGTTTGATTTATTTGTTCTGTACTGTGAAGCTGAAATTTGAAAATAGCTTTTGAAATTCCGGGAAAATATTGAAATATCAGAAAATCCGCATTTATAGGCTATTTCGGAAATGCGCTCATTTTTATTCGTTAGAATTAATGTTGCTGCTTTTTCAAGTCTGACTCTTAATATAAACTGAAAAGGTGTTTCTCCGACAATTGACAGGAATATTCGATTGAAATGAAATTTGGAAAAATTGGCAACCGTAGCCAATTCATCAAGCGTCATAGGCTTCTCGATATTTAATTCAATGTAATCGAAAGTCCGATTGATTCGGGATATGTACTCAGTATTCAAATTGTTTTTCTCAATCATCACATTCTCTGATTTATTACTATAACTGTATTTTACACCTGTTGCCTGTATTATTCAAGTTCAATTAATGTGCACTTTTATAATGTTCATTGAATATATGGTATAAATCTTTGCCATTTAATGTTTATTAAATATATCGAAAAAACGGTTTCGTTTAACTTTATTTTTTAATCTTTCTCCTTTGCCTGAAATCTGAAAAATCAAAAAAATACATCTAAAATAAGATTTTCTACCTGAAGCTTGCGACTAGTTTAACCACAGAGTCTCACGGAGTTTTTCACGGAGTAGCACAGAAGAGGAATTATAAATTATAAATTTTGAATTTTGAATTGTAAATGTACGCTGGCTGTTTTCTTACGACTTAGGACTTACGACTTACTACTCACTACTTCTTCTCAACCTCAGAATACAGACGAGAAATAGTAAATCGCTAAATCGTAAATATCTCTGGCTGTTTATCTAAAATCTATAATCTAACCATCCGGCTGTTATCTCAGCCTTAGCCTCAGCCTGCGCCTTAATCTTCAAGTCCCAAGAAAACAGCCCGGCTGCTTACTCATGTCTCACTACTCACGTCTCATGACTCTCATTTATTCGAAAAACAAAAAAGCAGCCCCCAAACGAGAGCTGCTTTCGCTATATCGATTGGTTTTTTTACACCATTCCGGAGAAACCAAGAAAAGCCATGGCAAGAATTCCTGCCACAATCAGGGCAATTGGAGTTCCTTTCAGGCCTTTCGGAATATCCATCAGGTCGAGATGTTCGCGTAATCCGGAGAAAATAATCAGGGCCAACCCAAATCCGAGCGCATTGGCCGTGGCAAATACCACTCCCTGCATCAGGTTCAGTTCTTTCTGAATAGTAAGAATAGCTACCCCTAGAATTGCACAGTTGGTGGTAATAAGCGGCAAAAATACGCCCAGCGCCTGGTATAAGGCCGGACTCACTTTTTTCAGAATAATTTCGACCAACTGAACCAGCGCAGCAATAATCAGAATAAACGAAATAGTTTGCAGGTATTGTACGTTAAGCGGATTCAGTACATACAACTGAACCAGATAGGTTACAATGGTTGCCAGTACGAGTACAAAAGTTACTGCTCCGGTCATACCCACAGCAGTGCTGATTTTTTTCGAAACTCCCAGAAAAGGACAAATTCCCAGGAACTGGTTCAGAACAATATTGTTGACAAAAATTGCTGCAACGATAATAATAATATATTCCATATTCAGTCCTCCTATGCTTTACGGATACGGTTAATCAGGGCAATCAGGTAGCCCAGTACAATAAATGCTCCCGGTGCCAGTACAAACACGAGCATTCCATAATTTTCAGGATAAATGCTGAACCCGAACATTTTTCCGTTTCCCAGGAATTCGCGGATACTACCGAGCAAGGTCAGCGAAAAAGAAAAGCCAAGTCCCATGCTGAGTCCATCAATCATGGATGAGAAAACATCGTTTTTTGAAGCAAAAGCTTCGGCGCGACCCAACACAATACAGTTAACCACAATCAGTGGAATAAACAATCCAAGGCTTTTATAAAGCCCCGGAAGGTAAGCCTGCATGCTTAGTTCAACTACCGTTACAAACGATGCAATGATAACAATGTAGCTTGGGATGCGTACTTTGCCGGGAATCAATCCGCTTACCAGCGAAATAACGATGTTCGACATCATCAGCACAAAGGTGGTTGCCAATCCCATGCCCAATCCGTTGATTGCCGATGAAGTAACTCCCAGCGTGGGGCACATTCCGAGCAACAACACAAATGTTGGGTTCTCCTTAAAAAATCCTTTGGTAAAATTATTCAGTTGGTTCATGATTCACCTCCTTTGTTTTCGCCCGTTTCTGAAGCCGGAGCCGTTGCGGTTTGTTGGTTCTGTTTAAATGCATCGAATGCGCGGTTGATGCCGTCTAAAAATGCACGCGATGAAATGGTTGATGCAGTGATGGCATCAATGTCGCCTCCGTCTTTGCTAACCGTAAATTTGGTCGATTGCGGATTTTTACCGATAATATTTTGTTTTGGTTTGTTCGTGTCGTTGAACCATGTGTCCATTTTCGAGCCGAGTCCCGGAGTTTCTTTGTGTTCCAATACCGAGTAGCCCGAAATAGTTCCGTCGGGGGTAAAACCTGCCATCAATCCGATATATCCGCCAAAACCTTTATTGGTGTATGTTTTTACCGCTACACCAACCAGTTCGTTACTTCCGTTGTAGGCCGGAAAGAATTCAAGACTGTCGCCTCCGTCAGCGGGGGCAACTTTGTATGCTTCACCAAGTATTTCGAACTTCGGAAGTACTTTTACGATGGCTTCTTCCTGTGCTTTTGCTTTCGACAGGATGATCGCATCTTTGGTCAGATCGTGTACAAAGCCCAGAATGGCTGCGGCGATCAGTGTGACCAGAAACAAGGTCAGCACCATGCTTAAAAATGTTGATTCTCTTTGTGCCATTACTTGGTTCCTCCGAAACGATTAGGTTTTACATAGGCATTAATCAGTGGCGTAAAGGCATTCATAATCAGAATTGCAAATGAAATACCTTCGGGATAAGCACCGAAATTCCGGATCAGTACAGTGATCACACCAATGCCAACGGCAAAAATCAGTTGTCCTTTGGTGGTCATGGGCGAAGTAACCATATCGGTAGCCATAAAAATTGCTCCGAGCATGGCGCCTCCTGTGAGTAAATGAAATACAGGTTCGATAAATTTATCGGGGCTTGCCATCCATAAAATTCCCTGGAAAAGAAAAATAGTTCCCAGAACTCCTGCCGGAATGTGCCAGGTGATTACTTTCTTCCAAAGCATATAAAACAAGCCGATTAACAAGAATATGGCTGAGATTTCCCCCATCGATCCGGGCATATTTCCGTAGAATAAATCAAGATTGGCAGGCAAATTACTCATCAGATCGCTCACTGGTTGTCCGTTTTTAATTCCTTCTTTCAATATTGCCAGTGGGGTAGCGGTGGTGGTGGCATCTACTGCATGAATAGCAGGCCAGCTCGTCATTTGAACCGGGAACGAAACCAGCAGAAATACACGTCCGACCAGTGCCGGGTTAAACGGATTGTTGCCCAGTCCGCCAAACGACATTTTGCCAATACCGATTGCCACCATTGCTCCGATAATAATAATCCACCAGGGCAGGGAAGCAGGCACGTTAAATGCCAGCAATATTCCGGTAATTACGGCTGAGCCGTCGGTGATTTTCGGAACTGTTTTTAAAATGTATTTCTGAATTATAAATTCAAAAGCCACACAAGCTGCTACGGCCAGAATGGTTACCCGAATGGCCTCGAAGCCAAACATGACCACCGACCAGATGAGGGCTGGAACAAGTGCCAGAATCACCCGGTACATGATCTTATTCACCGAATCGCTGGTGTGCACATGCGGCGAAGGAGATATGGTTAAAAGTTTGCTCATTTAAATGATATAGTTTTAAATTTTGAATTTTAAATTTTGAATTAGATACGAGACTGCGAAGTTTTTACAATTGCGGTCAGAATATTGATGATTTCTTCTATTTCGCCAAGAAGCTCAGAATAATCATACTCAATATATTTGCTTTCATTTAAAAGGCGCAACCAATATTTTGTTTCACGCGCTTCTTTTGATGAAATAGACATTTTTGCAATAAAATCCTTTTTTGTCTGCGCAGCAAGAGCTTCTTCAATATTCGCTCCGATACTTGTACTACATCTCAATAACTGTTTTGAAATAATGAATTCTTTCTTTTCGATTAGTATTTGATAAAAAGCTATCATTTTAAGCGAAAACTGAAATGATCTTGCTTGTATGATATTTTCCTGTTTCATCGTATCTAAACATTTAGAATTTAAAATTCATCATTCAAAATTTCGCTTAGTTTTTTCGTGAACGAATAATTTGCCCTACTTTGCCTTTTCCCAGACGGATATAATCAAGCAGCGGACGACTCGAAGGGCAGGTGTAGCTGCATGATCCACACTCGATGCAATCCATCACTTTTGAGCTTTCAGCTTTGTCCCATAATTGTTTTTCTGAAACAGTCATTAAAAAGAATGGCTCCAGACCCATCGGACAAACCGACACACAGCGGGCACAACGGATGCAATTTTCAACCGTTCCGCGTTGTGCTTCGGCATCGCGCATAATTAAAATGCCCGAAGTGCCTTTGGTTACAGCAACCTCGGTAGCGGCTACTGCTTTTCCCATCATTGGGCCTCCGCTAATTACTTTTCCTGTGTCTTCGGGTAATCCACCTGCCGCATCAATCAGTTCGCCAATGGCTGTGCCGATACGTACTTTAAAGTTCGAAGGCTTGGCTACCGATTTGCCGGTAACGGTTACCACTCGTTCAAATAGTGGTTTGTTCTTTTGAAGTGCTTCATACACTGCAAAAGCAGTTCCTACGTTGCTTACTACGGCACCTACTGCAATCGGAAGTCCACCCGAAGGTACTTCTTTGCCAGTAACTGCTTTGATCAGCTGTTTTTCGCCTCCTTGCGGGTATTTCACTTTTAACGGAACTACCGAAATGCCTGCTTCATTTTTGCATAATTCCTGAAGGTGTGCAATAGCGTCGGGTTTATTGTTTTCAATGCCAATTGCTGCCTGCGAAACGTTTAGCGCTTTCATCAGCAAGCGAATTCCAACAATAATTTCAGCTCCTTTTTCCAGCATCAAGCGATGATCTGAAGTCAGGTAAGGTTCGCACTCCACGCCGTTGATGAGCAGTACCTCTGCTTTCATCCCTTGTGGCGGAACCAGTTTTACGTGTGTCGGAAATGTTGCACCACCCAGACCAACAATTCCAGCTTCCAATATTTTATCAATAATGGTTTTTCCGTCGAAATCGAAGTCTTTTTTTAGTTCGGTACTGCGATCAATACTTTCTTCCCATTCGTCGCCTTCTACTTGAATTATCACCGCCATCTTCGGGTAGCCTGAACTATCTGGGATGGTGTCGATTTTGGCAACCGTTCCGGATACCGACGAGTGAATGTTGGTAGAAACAAATCCGGAAGAACGGGCAATAACCTGGCCTGCTTTTACTTTGTCTCCTTTGGCAACGGTAACGGTAGCCGGAGCTCCGATATGTTGAGCCAGCGGAATACTGACCGTTTTGGGTAAAGCGAGCTCGGTAATGGCTTGAGCAGCCGAGAGCTTATTTTCTGCGGGGTGAACCCCTCCAAGTTTGAATGTCTTTAACACGGTTCTACTCCTCCTATTTTAGTTTGCAGAAGATTCTGGTTTATTTTCCGTTGTCGGAGTTTTTGCTGCAGCTTCGTTTGCTGCTTCTTCGGTTTTTATTTTCCGTGGCGGAAAATTAAGTTCCTGAATGGCATTGGTTGGACAAACGGCAACACATTTACGGCATAATTTACATTTATCAGAGTCGATGAATGCAAGGTTGTTAACAATGGTAATGGAATCGTAAGCACATTCTTTCTGACATTTACCACAGCCAATACAGGCAACAGAGCAGGCTTTCCGGGCCACTCCGCCTTTATCCGTATTTCGGCACGAAACATATATTTTTCGGTCTTTGGGTGCTTTTTTCCGCAACTCAATCAGACCTTTCGGACATGCTGTAACACAAGCGCCACAAGCCACGCATTTGTCGTCAATAACTTCAGGTAAGCCTGTTTGCGGGTTCATGTGGATGGCATCAAAGTCACAAGCAGTAACGCAATCACCCATTCCGAGGCATCCGAATTGGCAACCGGTGTCCCCGCTGTATAACGATGACGCAACAGCACAGGAAACAGCTCCATCAAAATGATTGGTTTTTGGACGATGCTCACAGGTTCCGTTGCAACGCACTACTGCTACTCGTGGTGCTTTCGCCACAGCTTCAAGTCCTAAAATTCCGGCAACACCACTCATCGTGTCATTTCCACCTACCGGGCAAAACAAGTCGTTAAGCTCATTTTTGCTCACGCAGGCTTCTGCAAATGCACGACATCCGGCATAACCACAACCTCCGCAATTGGCTCCCGGCAGAGCTGCTTCCACCTGGTCGATCCGTGGATCTTCATATACCTTGAACTTTTGAGCCACAAAGTACAGTATGATGGCCGATAAAGTTCCAATGGCACTAAGAGTTACAATAGTATAAACAATAGTTAAACTCATGTTTGAATGAATTATTGAATTGGTTTAATTTCAAATTCGAGGATTTTTTTCAGGCGGTTCCGAAACAGGAATAAAGCGAAGTAATACGGAATTAATGTGCCCAGGGCGATTAGCCCGCTCAGTCCCTCGCTATGGGTGAGCGCTGAAAGCGAAAATAAGGTAATCAGCACAATCAAAAATGGAAGTACATATCCAAAAAACAATGCTTTGAATCCTTGCGACGATTGGCCTGTAACAACAACCTGTTGTCCTACCTGATATGTGCCGGTGAAACGAACAATTTCAATTTCCTTGTCTTGTACATCAGCAACAGTACAGGCTCCTTTCGCATGGCAGGATGCGCATGCTGATTCGGATATTATGCCAACAGTTATTTTCTCTTCAGAAACCTTTTGAACGATTCCTTTGTGTTCGATTTTTTCCAGCATTTTAGCCAGGTTCTTTTAATTCCTTACAAATCTATATATGTTTCCATAACTTAAAAGACGGTAAAAACCATTTTTTTGATCTGTTATATTATTTGGAATTAATAAAAATAAAATGAAAAAAAACGCATTTGCGAACCGCTGATTTATTGGTTGTTGTGCGATTGTATGATAAAAGTCATTGTTTGTGAGTTGCGTTTAATGACTTGAAAAACAGGACGAATTGAATTTTGCAATCGATTATTCTATTTTGAAAGGAGTTTAAGTTTAGCTGATGTTACTCCAGTCAAATTCAGTGCTTTTCATCTCCAGAAGGTGGTATTTTAGTAGTTTGTTTTCTTCTGCATCGAGGGTTGGATCGCTATCCAGAAGATCGCGGGCAACATTGCGTGCGTGTTGCAGTATTTCGCCATCTTTTCCCAAATTGGCTATTTTCAGGTTGAAGCCGAGACCGCTTTGCTGAGTCCCTTCAATATCTCCGGGACCTCTCAGTTTCAGGTCAACTTCCGCAATTTCGAAACCGTCGTTGGTGCGCACCATTGTTTCTACCCGTTTTCGGCTCTCCTGGCTGAGTTTGAATGAGGTCATCAGCACACAGTACGATTGTTCGGCTCCCCGGCCAACGCGTCCCCGCAGCTGATGTAACTGAGATAATCCAAAACGCTCGGCATTTTCAATTACCATCACCGAAGCGTTGGGTACATCAACACCAACTTCGATGACCGTTGTTGCCATCATTATTTGTGTTTTTCCTGCTTTAAATTGTTGCATTTCGGCTTCTTTTTCGGCAGGTTTCATCTTCCCGTGTACCATGCTGATGGCATATCTCGGAAAAACTTCTTTCATCAGCTGGTAGCCGTCTTCCAGATTTTTCAGATCGAGTTTTTCTGATTCGCTAATCAGCGGATACACAATGTAAATCTGTCGGCCTCGGTTTACTTGTTCGCGAATAAAATCGTACAGTTGCTTTTTTCTGCTTTCATAAAAATGAATGGTGTGAATGGGCTTCCTTCCCGGAGGCAGCTCGTCGATGACCGATACATCCAGATCACCATAAACGGTCATGGCCAGTGTGCGCGGAATCGGAGTGGCAGTCATAACCAGAATGTGTGGCGGAATCAGTGTGTTTTTTTTCCAGAGACGGGCGCGTTGTGCTACGCCAAACCGGTGTTGCTCGTCAATAATTACCAGTCCGAGTTTTTGAAACTGTACAACATTTTCGAGCAATGCATGGGTGCCAATCAGTAGGTTTAGCTCTCCCAATTCCAGTTTCTGGTGGATGCTTTTTCGTTCCGCAGCCCGGCTCGATCCGGTAAGTAGTGCAACTTCAATACCAAGCCCATCAGTCATTCGTTTGATGGTGTTGAAATGCTGCGTTGCCAGAATTTCAGTTGGAGCCATCAAGCAGGCCTGATAGCCGTTGTCGAAAGCAATGAGTGCAGTCATTAATGCGACCAGCGTTTTTCCACTTCCAACATCACCCTGCACCAGCCTGTTCATTTGTCTTCCGGAGGCAGTGTCTCGTCGAATTTCGCGAATAACTTTCTTTTGCGCATTGGTTAGCTCAAAAGGAAGATGGTTTTTGTAGAATGTATTTAAATTGTAGCCTACATTTGCAAAGATAAATCCTTTGAAATGCTCATCCCTGCGATGTTTTAAGCTCAGAATTTTCAATTGAATGTAAAATAACTCTTCAAACTTCAGCCTGAACCGGGCAGCTTTCAGTAGTGTCGGGTTTTCAGGAAAATGTATTTGTATAAGTGCCTGCTTTAGCGGCATTAGTTTAAACCGTTCGAGCAGATGACGGGGGAGCGTTTCGCTAATTTTGTCGTGTGTCAACTGTAGTAGCGAATATTGCAGTTTGTGAATTGCTTTCGAGTTGATGAACTTCTTTTTGCAGGTTTCGGTAGTGTTGTAATGAGCCTGAAAAATTCCTGCAGAAGAAGCTTGTACATCGGCTGGTTCCAGATCGGGGTGAACCATGTTTACTTGTCCGCTAAAGCTGGTGGGTTTTCCAAACGCGACGTAAAGTGTATTGAGTTTGATATTTTCGCGTACCCATTTTATTCCCTGAAACCAGATTAGCTCCATGGCTCCCGATTCGTCAGCAAATCGTGCAACAAGTCGCTGTTTATTTCGTTCTCCAATTGTTTCGAAACGAATAATTTTGCCTTTTACTTGTACGTATGGCATATTGTTTGATAACTCGGAGATTCGGTAAAAGCGGGTACGGTCGATGTATTTGTACGGAAAATAGTAAAGCAAATCCCGAAAGGTGAGAATCTGCAATTCTTTTTTCAGTATTTCGGCACGTTTGGGGCCTACTCCCGGCAAGTACATTATGTCCTGATCAATATATGCTGGCATAAAACAAATATAGAAATTATCTGAAAAAAGCAGGGCCGGGATAAAAAAATGGAGTTCGGTGAACTTTAATAATGGTTAAAAGTTGTTAGGAATAATACGTAAAAGCTGAAATAATAAAAGTATTTCAATATATTAGTTCAAAATTTAACAAGCACTAAAACAACCCCAATGGAAGAAATCATTAAACTGACTGACATTGTAAAGAATTACAAGGTAGGAACTCAGGTGGTCAGAGCATTACGTTCTGTTTCGCTCTCAATAAAGAAAGGCGAATATGTAGCCATTATGGGGGCATCGGGTTCCGGCAAATCGACATTAATGAATATTATTGGATGCCTCGATACTCCGACTTCCGGAGATTATTTTCTGAATAAAAAACAAGTTAGCTCAATGTCGGACGACGAGCTGGCTGGTATTCGGAACCAGGAAATTGGTTTTGTTTTTCAAACATTCAACCTACTTCCACGCAATACAGCACTCGAAAATGTAATGTTGCCCCTTGTTTATGCCGGAATAAAAAAGGCTGAACGAATAAAGAAAGCAGAAGGTATTTTGGTTGATGTTGGTCTTGCCGACCGTGTTGAACACAAACCCAATGAACTTTCGGGGGGACAGCGTCAGCGTGTCGCTGTTGCGCGTGCATTGGTGAACGATCCTTCGATTTTGCTGGCCGATGAGCCAACCGGAAACCTCGATTCAAAAATTTCAGAAGAAATAATGCAGCTTTTTGCTGAAATACACCGGAAAGGCAATACAATTATTCTGGTTACTCACGAAGAAGATATAGCCTTGCATGCTCACCGGATTATTCGGTTGAAAGACGGCCAAATAGAGTCCGATGTTGTTAATCCAAATCCAGTAATATAATGGCAAAAGAACCCAGAATTTACACAAAAACAGGGGATGACGGAACTACCGGACTAATTGGTGGTTCGAGGGTGAAGAAATATGATGTGCGGTTGGAGGCATACGGAACTGTGGATGAGTTGAATTCATGGGTAGGTGTGATTCGTTCGGCGGGAGTGGCAGATAATGATAATCAGATTTTGTCGCAAATTCAGCAAAAACTTTTTGTAATCGGGGCACAACTGGCTACGGGCGATAATGCCGAAAGTATGAAAGACCGTTATCCCTGCAAAGAAGAAGATATTGCGATGCTTGAACAAGAAATGGATCGGATGTTGGATGAATTGCCCAAACTCAATCATTTTATTTTGCCGGGAGGAAGTCAGACTGCTGCGTATTGCCACCTGGCACGAACTGTATGCCGGCGCGCTGAGCGGCGAATTGTTGAGTTGTCGGAAAAGGCGGTTCTTGATCCCAAAATTGTCATTTTTGTTAATCGTTTGTCCGATTACTTTTTTGTATTGGCCAGAGCTATATCAAATTATCAAAAAGTGCCTGAAACACTATGGATTCCGTAAGTTTTACAAATAAGGCTGTAAACGTTTGCAGAATCGGTTTTTTTCTTATATTCGCAAAAAATTAAAATTAAGTCGAACCCCTTTTAAAATAAATGCTATGTATTGGACGCTTGAATTAGCATCAAAACTGGAAGATGCTCCATGGCCTGCCACGAAAGACGAGTTGATTGACTATGCTATACGTAGCGGTGCTCCTCTTGAAGTAATCGAAAATCTTCAGGAAATTGAAGACATCGGTGAAATTTATGAAAGCATCGAGGACATTTGGCCCGACTATCCGAGTAAGGATGATTTCTTCTTCAATGAAGATGAGTATTAGAATCGAATGAAATTAGATACAAGAAAGCAGGATTATTTCCTGCTTTTTTCGTTTTTATCTTCTGCTTTTTCAATTGTCCCGTAAAATGAAATGCTTTGTTTGTCGATTGAAACAACACTCAGTGTTGCGTAGCCCGACAAACCGGCATCAAGTTGCAATTGATATATGTCGTGTTTGCCGCAGACTTTGATTGTAATTTGATACGATTTTTTCTTTTCGTTGAAAACTGAAACCGTTTTTTTCAGCTGTGGAATTTGCTAACTTTGTGCCTGTTGCAGCAATGCAACTCATTTGACAATGATTAAAGCTGCCGGCAGGAGACGCACCTAGCCGGCAGCTCATTCTTTCAAATTAAATTAATTTACAACGGTTTTATACATCCGTTTCCCCCTAATATGTAAAAATATGCACTAACAGGCTTTCCTCCCCTTTTTGCGGGCTGCCAGTCTGGTATTTGAGATAGTGCTTTTTCATAGGCGTTATTGATTTCCGGATACTGACATTTTTTAATCAAATGAGTATCCTGAACTTTGCCGTTTTTATCAACAATGAAGAAGTAGCTGAGATTAAATTCCTCTTTATTCAAATCTACATGCTTTTTAATGGAGTTTTTCATCCATTCATCCCATTTTCCTTCCGAAAATTTTGCCATTTCCGACACATCTCCCATAAAATAGATTTGATCGTCTGCATTTGCAGATTTCAATACAATATGGTACACATTTGCTTTTTTAAGATTAGCGAAAACCTGATCAAAAGCACTGCCTGACATCTGCTCTTCGGTTGAGAGCGTAATCCATCCATTGCTGGCTTTTGTCCATTCTTTTCCTTTGTTAACAACTTCATCCAACGAACAAATCTTCTGGTCAATGTAATATTCACCATTTTTAATTTCAATGGTGCGTTCTGTTTTTGCGTCCGAAGATTGGATAATTTTATCCGAAGTGCTTAACTCATTGGAAATACTCTCTTGTATTGGAGCTTTTTCATTTGTTTTGCCGAAAGCCATCAGCAAAAGGGCAAGCATAGGCAGAAAGGTCGCCACCTTCCAACGCCATGCTTTTCCGTTTTTTTGTTTGTTAATCATGGTAATTCTTTTTTTAATTTGACAATGATTGAAGCTGTTGGCTAGGGCAAAGCGCTGTTCTCCAACAGTTTTTTGAATGATTAAAAATTGATATTGTTTTGCATCGATGCCTGTATTGATTGTGTTTTCATCTGCCTGAAATTCATGAATCTCTTTTATGTCGCGAATCAGTAAATAAATGACTGGATTAAACCAATGAAGAATCTTTACTACCTCCAGTAAGGCCAGATCGTAGAAGTGTTTTAACCGGACATGGGCTAATTCATGTGTAAGTATTTCGTTTTGATATGATTCGTAATCTTTCGCTGAGATAATCACATACCGGCCAAAAGAAAAAGGAGAAATTTCATTATTGACAATGACCAATATAAATTCTTCTTTTCTGATAATACTGGCTTTTCGAAGAATTCGAAGTACTGAAAAAATCCCGTGTGTCAGGAGGAGTATCATCACTGCAATTCCTGTAAGATAGAAATAAGGAATCAATCTTCCCCAGTAGAATGGCTCGTCGGTTATACGATTGTTTTCCTTTGGCGAGATAGGTGCGGATGGTGGTATCTGTTCGTTAATTGTAGGTTGAACATCCTGAATGATTTTTATTTCCCTGATTGCAGGGATCCATTGTTTATTGATATTTTTCTCAAAAAAAATGGGTAGAGTAATTAGGGGGACAATCATGGAGAACACCACCAATAACAAAAGAATACTCCGGTTAAGTGCAAAAAATGCTTCTTTGCGCATGAAAAGTCGAAACCCGGCATAAAGCAAACTAATGCCAAGGGTCGATTTAAGAATATATGATAGAATGCTATCCATTTTCTTCGCCTTTTTGAGATTCGACCTGACGAATTAGTTGCTTGATTTCTTCCAGTGAAATGTTTTCTTCTTTTACAAACATTGAAATCACTGAAGCATACGATTTGTTGAAGTATTTACTAACAACCTTTCCTATTTTATTTTGGCTAAATTCTTCACGAGAAATAACTGCAAAGTAGCGGTAGGTGTTACCGAATTGTTCGTGTCCAATAAATCCTTTTTCTTCTAGTCTGCGAACAAGCGTTGAAATAGTATTGAAATGGGGTTTGGGATCATTCATCTCACTGATTAAATCTTTGACATACATAGCGCCTTTTTCCCAGAAAAGTTCCATGATTTCTTCTTCACGGCCAGATAGATTTTTCATTTTACTTTAATATTTGTATTGAGTACTTTGTAAATACAAATATAACTACTTTTTGTAGTTGTAACTACTTTTTGTAGTTTTTTTAGTCAGAAAAGTAAAATTAAATAGTCTGGCGGCGTTTCTTATTTTTCAATTTTCTCAATTGTCCCGTAAAATGAAATGCTTTGTTTGTCGATTGAAACAACACTCAGTGTTGCGTAGCCCGACAAACCTGCATCAAGTTGCAATTGATATATGTCGTGTTTGCCGCGGACTTTGATTGTAATTTGATACGATTTTTTCTTTTCGTTGAAAATAGCCGAATATTCTTCTGCTTTGCTGTCGAATTTTATTCCTCCTTCCGACGAACCATATTCTGCATAATACGCACGCCCATAAAATGGCAAATGTGCCTTAATTTGTAAACTGTCAATTACCAGGTCGTATTCTGAAGTAAGCGAAACCGATTGGTAGCCGGAAGAATGAGCAGAGCGGGCAACAAAGCGGAATTGCTGACTTTCAATTAGCGCACGAACTTCTTTTTCTTTTTCAATTTTTTTCGTTTTCTGAGCATAGCTTCCTGTGGTAAAGATTAACGCTATGGCAATCATTAAAATAGTTTTCATATCCTTCTTTTTTGTTGTGCTTGTACGTTTCAAAATGAATGCCAGATTCAATTTTCGGACTTTTATAAATCAGGGGGTTAAATATTTTTAGAGAAGAACGATTTTTTTGTGATGATTCCCTATTTTTGTGGCGTAGAAAAATTTATGCAAAGTTTATTTTCATATTTCCAGACGGGACGTGTCTAATTGATAGTCGGTAAATGCTGGCTATCATCTTTCATTCCGGAAATTCTTCCGGAACGTTATTCTTATTTTTTTTATTTAAACAGATTATCTCTGATAAAAACGGTTATTCTGAATTATCTTGTAACAAAAAGCAAGATGTTTTGATAGATAAAATCAGCCCAAATGATGATCTGTTAGTTATTTATCAGAAAAGATATTAGACATGAAACTTGAAGATTTTGGATATAATGCACAAATTAAAGCATGGCAACTTGAAAATAAATCGAATGAATTTATTATTGGTCGGGTGGTTGTCGAGCATAAAGAACGATACATCGTTTACACCGAAAATGGTGAGGTAGAGGCAGAAATAACAGGAAATTTGCGATTTGCTGCACGAGGAAGAGAAGATTTTCCTGCGGTTGGCGACTGGGTTTTATTACTTTCTTTCGATTCTGATTTTGCGTTGATTCATAAAATATTGCCACGTTCTTCTGTGATTGCAAGGCAAGCGGTTGGACGCAGTGGTGAAAAGCAAATTATTGCAACGAATGTAGATGAAGCATTTCTTGTCCAGGCTGTTGATCGTGATTTTAACGTGAATCGGTTGGAACGCTACCTGACTATTTGTTATGATGCCCGGGTAAAGCCTACGGTAGTATTAACGAAAACAGACTTAATTGACGCTTGTGATTTGTCTGAAATCATCGATCAGGTGACACAGCGGATCGAAAATATTGCAGTGATTGCGGTGAGCAATGCAACGCAGGATGGATATGATTTGTTGAAAAAGCATATCCAGAAAGGCAAAACGTATTGCATGCTTGGCTCTTCGGGGGTAGGAAAATCGTCGATGACCAATAATCTTTCGGGACGGACATCGATGAAAACCGATGCAATTAGCAATAGCACAGGGAAAGGGAGGCATGTGACCAGTCATCGTGAGCTGATCGTATTGGACGGAGGCGGAATTCTTATTGATAATCCGGGAATGCGGGAAGTTGGTATTGCTGATAGCGGAAGTGGACTGGATCAGACTTTTGATAAAATACTGAGTTTTTCGAAAGCCTGCCGATATGGTGATTGTACGCATGTAAGCGAGCCTGGCTGTGCCGTGCTGGCAGCATTGGAAAACGGAGAGATTGATGCGCATTCGTACGAAAACTATCTGTCGATGGAAAAAGAACGAACCTATTTTGAATCGACCGTTGCCGAGCGCAAAAAGAAAGACAAGGCACTTGGAAAAATTTTAAAGGACTATCAAAAAAAGGACATAAAACAGAGAGGAAAATAGAGATGGCGGCCCAGTGTGGCCGCCATTTTTCTTTGTCTTAGATTTTTATCTTTGTAAAAAAGATAAATACAAACGAAAGGAAGCGAGATGAGAACGCGTGTTTCAAAATATTCTATATACTTTTTACTGAATGCCTGCTTTTTGTTTTTTCTGGTTGGTTCGGTTTTGGCTCAGGGAACAACAATAAAAGTAAAACTTGATCAACCAGGGAAATCGGTGTCGCCACTAATTTACGGGCAGTTTATTGAGTTTTTAGGCCGATGTATTGATGGCGGAATTTATGACGAAGAGTCTGCTTTGTCGGATGAAGCGGGATTTCGGAAAGATGTATTGGAGCGGGTGCGGGATTTAAATGTTCCGATTGTTCGTTTTCCGGGTGGAACGGTGGTGAAAATTTACCATTGGAAAGATGGGATTGGTAAAAAAGAAGATCGTCCGAAACGTTCTAACTTGATATGGGGCGGAGAGATGGATAATCATTTTGGTACAGCCGAGTTTGTTCAGTATTGCCGCAAAATAGGAGCAGAGCCATTTTTAGTGGTAAATATGTCTTCCGATTCTCCGGGTGATGCGTCGGATTGGGTTGAATATTGCAACGGCACCGGTGATACTTATTGGGCAAACTTGCGGCGCAGTCATGGTTACAAAGAGCCTTTCAATGTAAAATACTGGGGGATTGGAAACGAAGAGTATGCCGAACCGGATGCAGGAAAGCATCAGGATGTGAAAAAGTATATCGATGATAGTTGGTTGTTTGTAAAACTGATGAAGTTGCAAGATCCATCAATAAAGATAACTCTGGTTGGCAATCAGGAAAATTTGGCATGGAGCAGGCAAGTGCTAAAAGAAATGCATCCGGTTTGCGATTTTTTGGCGGTACATTTTTATTCTATTCCGAGTGATGATAGTTATGAAACTTTATTGCAGTCGGTTGATGCGTTCAATGCTAATTTGGACACGATGCGTAATTTACTGAATGAAATACCAGACAAAGTCACTGATTTTTCTTCCTGGTATCGTTTCCCTCCCCGGGCAAATCGGGTACAATTAGCTATTGATGAGTGGGGAATTTGGGATATTCATTCGAAAAAAGGAAAAGGCGATTATCAAATGGAGTATCCTTACAACTGGGGGCAGGCACTGGCCGTGGGAAAGTTTCTGAATATGTTTCAGCGGAATGCCGATATTATTGGTTTGGCAACCTGGGCTCAGATGGTAAACGTGCTTGCTCCAATTACTACAACTGCTGATGGGGCATATTGTCAAACGGTATATACGCCATTGCATGCTTACCGAAAATATAGTCAGCGGAATAATGTATCGGTGGAAGTACAATGCGCAGAAGGGCTGGCTACTGAAAAGATGCTTGATGTTGTCGCGTCAGTTTCGGATAATGAAGATGAGCTTGTTGTTTCGGTTATTAATCTTTCAGGAGAAAAGACAATCAAGGCAAATTTGTTTCCCGAATTATTGAGTTCGGCGCAGCGGATGGAAATCTTAAGTCAAATTATTTATCGTGCAGCATCAATTGATCTGGAAAATACGCCGAATAAGAATGTGGTAGAGGAAGAAATCATATCGAAATTTAAAAAGTCGGGCAGCGGTTTTGAGGTGATTGTCAAACCTGCATCAATTAATTTTTTCGTTTTTAGGCGATTAAAATAGTTTTGTTCTAAAGAAAACGATACAACCATCTCTTTGTAAAGAGGGAGTTGTATCGTTTTTGTATTTAAATGTCTAGCGGATAATTCTGGATTTAACTCCTTCAAAGGTGATTTTTACAGGTTTAATCAAGCCTTTCTCGTCGAAATGCATGCGATCGATACATGTTACCCGGTGGTTTCCATCGGTTTCGCCTAAAGGACGACGGTGATATACAATGTAATAATCATCAGTGCCGGGAATATTAATTACTGAATGATGTCCCGCTCCGGTTGCTACCTGGGGATCTTGTTTCAATATTTTACCAATACGGGTAAACGGGCCGAAAGGCGAATCAGCAATGGCATAGGCAACAGAGTAGTCGGGGCCAGTCCAGCCACCTTCCGACCACATGAAATAATATTTCCCGTTTCGAATAAACATGAATGGTCCTTCCACGTAACCTTCGGGTGTAATTTCCTTGAAGTAGTTCCCGTCGGCGTATGGCTCAAATCCGGTGAAGTCATTTTTCATTTTTACAATGTTGCAATGGCGCCATCCTCCGTAGATCATGTAATACTGTCCGTCTTTATCCTGAAAGATGAACTGATCGATGGGTTGAGCTCCATTGTGAAACTTGTCGAGTAATGGTTTGCCCAAATAATCTTTGTACGGACCTTCCGGTTTGTCGGCCACCCCGATTCCGATACCTCCTTTTTCGTTGTCGTTTTGAATGTCGTTGGCGGCAAAGAACAGAAAGTATTTGTTGTCTTTCTGAATAATGGCAGGAGCCCACATGGCTCGTTTTGCCCATTTTACTTCTGTGGTGTCAATTATTCGTTCATGCTTTGTCCAGTTTGTTAGGTCTTTGGATGAAAAAGCATCCATAAATACCTGTTTGTTGTAGGGAGCCGAATAGGTTGGGAAAATCCAGTATTCATTATTGAATATTGCACCTTCCGGATCGGCATACCAACCAGGAAATACCGGGTTCCCAGCTTGCTTTTGACTTTGCGCAAACAACGAAATACACAGGAATAAAAAGATAAAGGATAAGGATTTTGTCATAACTGTGGTTGTTAAGTTTGTGGATTTAACTATATTGAATAATACATTTGCTAGCGTTATTTTTTATTGCATCTGATATTTTCGGGTTTCTACTTTTGAACTTATTGAAGGAGGAACACTGTTATCTTTTACTCCTCGTTTATAATTGGGGCGTTTGCTCATTACATAGTGAATCTTCGCTCCATCTTTAATGTCGTCGTATTGAAGATAGGATTGATCGTATTTCTTGCCATTTAGAAACATTTCTTTGATATATACATTTTCTTTTGACCAGTTTTCGGTGGTAACTACAACATCTTTTCCGTTGCTCAGGTGCATGGTAACAGCTTCCAGTGTGGGCGAACCAATATTGTAAATATTACTTGAGGGGGCAGTAGGGTAGAACCCCATTGTGTTAAACAGATACCATGCTGACATTTGTCCGCAATCGTCGTTCCCGCTTAACGACCCGGGTTTGTCGCCATAAAAACGGTCTGATACTTCTCTGATCCATTTTTGGCATTTCCATGGTTCTTTCAGATAATTGTATTGATAAATGATCTGGTGACAGGGTTCATTCCCATGCCAATATGCACCGATTCGTCCCTGTATATCGTGTGCACCTGGAATATCTTCCGGAATTTCAACCGTAAACATTGAATCGAGTCTGGCTGCAAATAGTTCACGTCCGGTTTCGTTGATGTAGCCTTGTATGTCGTGAGGCACATACCAGGTGTATTGCATTGTAAAACCTTCGGTAATGTCGCCCCATCCATGAACTGATCCAGGACCGGTATAGGCAATCGGTGCAAAAGGTGTTCTCCAATTGCCCTGATAATCGCGGCCACGCATGTATTTTGTTTCCGGATCAATAATATTTTGATAGGATAGCGACCGATTTATGAAGTACAGGTAGTCGTCTTGTTTGTTTAGTTTTTTTGCTGCCTGGGCGATGCAGTAATCGTCGTAGGCATATTCCAGTGTCTTCGAAACTGATTCTTTTTCTTTGTCCAGAGGAACCCATCCTTTTTCGATGTACTCAGGCAAACAATCGTAATGTTGGTTCATGGCTGTTGTTTTCATTGCCTCAAATGCTCGCTGGTGGTCAAATCCCCTTACATCTTTAACGATGGCATCTGCGATGACCGAAACGGCATGATAACCAATCATACACCATGTTTCATTGCCGTAAAATGACCAAATAGGAAGCATTTTTTCGACACTTTTGTCGTAATGAGCAAGCATTGAGTTGATAATGTCGGCATTGATCGGTTGTTGTACCAGATTGAATAAAGGGTGCAGGGCACGATAAGTATCCCACAATGAGAAAACGGTGTAATTGGTGAATCCGTTGGCTTGTTCAATATTTTTGTCGAGTCCGCGGAATTTTCCGTCGCTGTCCTGAAAGATAAATGGATGTAAAAAAGCGTGGTAAACCGATGTGTAAAAAGTTCTTTTCTGCATATCAGAGCCTTTTATTTCGAACTTACTGAGTTCTTTTTGCCATTTCTCTTCTCCGGTTCTTTTGATCGATTCAAAATTTTCATTGTTCAGCTCTGCCAGATTTGCTGATGCTCCTTCAATACTAACGGCAGATATAGCTGTTTTAACAGTAATTTGTTCGTTGTTCTGAGATGCAAAACGGGTGTAAAAACTCAGTTTTGTTCCCCATGCTTCTTTACTGCTTCTGAATCGGCGTGTGTTGTAAATAATTGGTTTTCCGGCTTGCAGGATCATGCAGTCGGTAAATGGTTTCGAAAATATTGCAGAAAAATATACATGCCGTTCAGGTCCCCATCCTTTTACAATTTTCGAACCGGTAATGGTTGAGTCATTTTCAATTCGCAGGTTGCTCCAAACACATTCGAACTGAAGCGTGTGGTCAAGATCAACGAAAATATAGGCACTGTCGCTTTGCGGATAAGTAAATCGCAAAATGCCACTTCGTACTCCTGAAGTCATTTCTGCTTTGATGTTTTCATCAATCAGATCAACCGAATAATAATTCGGGCTGGCTTTTTCCCTGTCGTGCGAATAGTTAAACCGGTAGCTGCCATCTGTTTTTGTGAGTGTTCCGGCTTCATTGTTTATTTTTCCGGTCCCGGGTCGAAAAAGGAAATCACCCAGATCAGGAATTCCCGTCCCACTTAAATGGGTCAAGCTGAATCCCATCATGGTTTGGTGTGTGTATTTATATCCCGAAGCAGTGTCGTAATCCTTGTTGTCTGTGTCCGGACTAATTTGGATGCCGCCAAAAGGTATTTGTGCACCCGGATAAGTGTTACCAAATCCGGATGTTCCCACAAAGGGATTAACGTATTTCAATAAATCTTCAGAACTGGACGATTTATTGGATTGAGAATGCGCCTGTATGGCAATAAAAAGGAACGTAATTGTAATAATTTTGAGTTTCATAGTATGTGTTGAAATAAAATTGATGTGTCAGTTGTTGTAACGTTTTTAAACGCATAAAACAAAGTTAACTATTGATTTCAATTTCTCTTGATGGCGATAGTAAATAAAAAAAGCCGCGATTTACGCAGCTTTGTTTTGTACTCCGGACGGGGCTCGAACCCATGACCTACGGCTTAGAAGGCCGTTGCTCTATCCAACTGAGCTACCGGAGCAGCCTTATTTTGCGGTGCAAATATATAAAGAAATAGCGATTCCTGAAGCAGAATGTGAAAAAAAGCCGGAAAACTGTTTTTGAGTTTTCCGGCTTTTGGGTAACTAAATGATATGTATGCGGTTAGCAGTGCATTGCTGAATCATTTCGTCGGGCCAGATGCTCGATTGTATTTCGCCGATATGGGCTTTGCGAAGGAAATACATGCATAAACGCGATTGACCGATACCGCCGCCGATAGATAGAGGGAGTTCTCCGTTCAACAACCGTTGGTGCCAGTAAAGGTTTTTGCGATCTTCGTTTCCGCTGATGGCTAACTGGCGTAATAGCGCCTCTTTGTCAACCCTGATTCCCATGGATGAGATTTCGAATGATGCCTGAAGAATGGGATTCCAGATAATAATGTCGCCATTCAATCCTTTGAATCCGTTTATTGTTTCAGTTGTCCAGTCGTCGTAGTCAGGAGCACGGCCATCGTGTTTTTCGCCACCGGGTAATGCTCCTCCGATTCCGATAATAAAAACAGCTCCATATTGTTTTGCTGCAGCATTTTCACGTTCTTTTGATGTGAATGTCGGATACAGAGCTTCCAGTTCTTCGGCATGGATAAAGGTAATTTCCTCAGGAAGAATAGGTTTGATTTTGGGATAATGCTCGAACACTGTGAATTCTGTACGCAGAAGTACGGTGTAGATCTTACGTACAATTTTTTTCAGGAATTCCAGATTGCGCTCTTCTTTGGTGATCACTCGTTCCCAGTCCCACTGATCGACATACAACGAGTGAATATTGCTCAGTTCTTCGTCAGGTCTAATAGCATTCATGTCTGTGTAAATGCCGTATCCTTCTTCAATTTCCAGATCGGCCAGACTCATTCGTTTCCATTTTGCCAGCGAGTGTACTACTTCGGCATGTTTATCGTTCAGCTCTTTTACAGGAAAGCTCACCGGGCGTTCGGTTCCGTTCAGGTCATCGTTGATTCCTGTTCCTTTCATTACAAATAAAGGAGCAGTTACACGGCGTAATCTTAATTCGGCAGACAAGTCTTCCTGGAAGCTGTCTTTCACTAATTTAATAGCCTTTTCTGTTTGCTTTAAATCCAGAATTGGCTGGTAATTTTCGGGAATAAATAATTTCATACTGTATTATTTCGTTCTTTTTGTTGGTATTTGTTTCTTTTTTTGATCGACTCGTTATTTGTAGTCTTCAATATTGATGAACTTGTTGCTGTAAACTTGTCGATTCGGACAAAAATAAAATCATTTTGCAGTAAAGTCGAATTATTTGTAATGAATTTTGTCAGTATTGTATTCAAAATGATATTTGGTGGGTCGAATATTTGTTGGCTTGGTTTGTTGGTTGTATGATTGACATAGTGGCAATACTTTCTCTTTTTGTTACTTTTGCAGCCGGTCAACGATAAGTATATCGTTTAATTTTTCTGAATGCATGCGAACAATTACTGCGGTTCCGAATATTGCCAACCTTTATATAATTAAAATTGCCAAGTGGTTCAATCTGGTAATGCCGGTTGTGGTGTTGTTTTACCAGTCGAATGGCATGGGAATGCAGGAAATATTTTGGCTGAAATCGATTTATTCGGTTGGGATTGTTATGATGGAAATTCCGTCGGGTTATCTGGCTGATGTGTGGGGGCGGAAAAAAAGCTTGTTGACCGGAGCAGTGCTTGGTACAGTCGGTTTTGGTTTATATAGCATTTCGCATGGTTTTTGGGCTTTCGCGCTTGCCGAGCTGGTTTTGGGAATTGGCTATAGTTTTGTTTCGGGTTCTGATTCGGCGATGTTGTACGATAGTTTGAAGGAAGCACAGCAGGAAAAAAAATACATTAAACAGGAAGGCTGGATTACTTCAACCGGAAATTTTGCTGAGGCGATTGCTGGCGTGTGTGGCGGATTGTTGGCAACTGTAACTCTTCGTACTCCGTTTTATTTTCAGTTTGCGATTGCCTCCATGGCAATTCCTGCAGCTTTATTACTGAAAGAACCGAAATTACACGGACGTGAATTATCCCGTACTTTTCGGGGTATTCTGAGAGCAGTGAAAGAGACTTTTTCGCATGTTGAATTACGCTCTGCTTTGTTGGTTTCGTCGTTTACCGGAACAGCATCGCTTACTTTTGCCTGGTTTGTACAGCCATATTTTCAGCAAGCAGGCCTGCCTGTTTCTCTTTTCGGTGTTATGTGGACGGTATTAAATCTCACGGTGGGAGTGTCGGCCTTGTTTTCTTATAAAGTTGAGCATTTGTTGGGGCAGCGGCGTTCTCTTTTGCTGATCATTGGTGGACTTAGTGTGGGTTTTTTCTTGTCTGCAATAGAAATTAGTTTGGCGGGGATCGCTTTTTTATTGTTTTTCTATTTGCTCCGAGGAGTGGCTCATCCAATATTGAAAGATTATATACACGAATATACCGGGTCGGATGTGCGTGCAACGGTATTGTCGCTGCGCGATTTTGTTATTCGGATCAATTTTGCAGTGATTGGCCCGGTATTAGGTTTTTTAACCGATCGGTTTAGCCTTGGCGTGGCTTTGGCTGTGGCTGGCGGAAGTTATTTGCTGATGTCGGTTGCTGCGGTTTTGCCTTTACTTCGGAAAAAAGAATAATTATTTTACAATCGTTGCTTCTTTAGCGAGTTTAGCCATCCCAAGAGGTCAAGTGCCTGTATCCGAAGTTTTTCGTTGGAGTTTTGCGCCAATACTTCCAAAAACTGTATTTGTTTCTGAATAATCTTTTCTCGTTTTTCTTCTGTTGTTGAACTAGTTTGTCGGATGAGTTTTAACATACTTCGTTCTGTTTGTCTGGATGAATGTGATTGAGCGAATTCTCTTTCTAAAGAGCGAATTTCGTATGCTAGTAATTCCCGGTCGCCACTGTCGAAGCGGATCATAACCATTAACAACCGAAGTGTTGGATAAACGGCTTGTTGTTGCAGTATCTTTCCGTGTTGAAGAATGCGATTCAATTCTCTGCTGGCTTGTCGGTATTTTTTGTTTTTGTAAAATACCAGGGCTAGCTGTAGCTGTAATTCTGAAAGCGACGATAACGATAAATTTGATTGGAATACGACGATTGACTCTGTGCTTTTCTCTGTTTGCTCAAACGCTTCATAATACAAGTGTCGATCGGTGAGCAAGAAACTTTCGTAAAGCCATGCTAAAAATAGTGCTCTGACAGAAGTACCCGGAAATTCGCTTGCAATGTTTTTCGCTTTTTCAATGAAATAGGGCATTTCGTTGTATTGCTCAAAAATACGCAGGTTGTGCAGGATGCCTTGGATGTGAGAGAGGTAATGGTCGGAGGATGCTGCCCGATGTGTCGGATTTTGCTCAAATAATTCATTCAGCTCAAAGTATGTTTTCAGACTGGAGCGCGGGTTGGCCGTCATCAGGAAATAAGACGACTGAAAAAGCAGATGGATTTTTTGTGATTCAAATGAGTCTTTTGTTTGTCCGAAATTAGCTTGCAGCTCATTGAAGGCAAGATCGTTTAGTTTTCCTTTTTCTTCGTTGTTACGGGTTGGACCCTGGCAATATTGCCGGTGACGGATGAGGTTGTAAAGTGCGTAGTGATTGTCGATGGCACGCTGGTTTCTCGATGCCGTTTCCAGTTTTCCTTGTTTTCGAATCAGTTCATTTTCGCTGCATCCTTTAAATTCAAGTTGATTCAGTGATTGAAGTTCTAGTCTTGAGAATAATGTGTGTAGTTGATATTTTTCGTATTGAAGTGAAACTGCCGAAGCTTGCTCAATTAATTTGAAACAGTCATCGTACAAGGCGCGCTGGAAAAGTATTTTACATTCGCGGTATTGTTTGAGTAGGTGGTTCTCAATATCTTTTTCAGTTTCCTGTTCGATGAGCGAACGCATTAATTGTTTATACAGATGATGACAGCAAATATCGAAGTTTGCACGGGGGCGTTGCGTGTTGAATTGATTGCGTACTTTTTCTGGTTCGGCTTGTTTTTGTTGCAATAACTGGTACAGAAACTGATAATCTTTTTCTTTTTCATACCCTCGCATGGTTAGCTGAAAAAGCCTCTTTTCTGCTTTATTCATCGAATTTACAAGAACCAATAGTGAATCTATTTTTGCCATTTCTCTGTTTTTATCGACGTGTGAACTACTGTGCCATTTCAACTGAAATGAATATTATTTGATGTGAAAAAATTGTTTGAAAATATAAAAAATGAATTTTATATAATCTCTCTTGATCAGATTGTTCTGATATTTTATCGGATTGCATTAATATTTTAGAAATATATAAAGATGATTTTTTTTGAAAGGAATTGATGAAAAGAAGAGATAAATTAGTCGGAGAAAAGAAATCAACCTAAAATGAGTGTGAAGAAAATTTTGGTAGTGGGAAGCTCAAATACCGATATGGTAATACAAACCCGAAAGTTTCCTGGGCCTGGCGAAACTTTGTTGGGTGGTCATTTTTTTATGAATCCGGGTGGAAAAGGCGCGAATCAGGCTGTTGCAGCCCGTCGTTTGGGGGGAACAGTTTCTTTCGTTGGCAAAATAGGGAATGATATTTTTGGCAAGCAAGCCGTTCAGTTGCTCGAAGACGAAGGAATTGGGGTTGAATATGTAGCTACTGATCCGGATTTGCCTAGCGGTGTCGCAATGATTACCGTGGATGGAAAGGGTGAAAACTCCATTGTTGTTGCTCCCGGTTCGAATGGCTCATTTAGTTTCTCTGATTTTGATATGGCATTGCCGGAACTTGATCGTAGCGACATGGTACTTTTGCAATTGGAAATTCCTTTGGCAACTGTCGCTCATATTGCCGAACATGCTTCGCGCCGCGGAAAACAGGTGGTTTTAAATCCGGCCCCTGCCGATCAGTTACCCGATGATTTATTTCATCATATCGATTTGATTACTCCTAACGAGAGCGAGGCTGAATTGCTTACAGGAATTCAGATTACCGATGAAGTTTCAGCCAGTCAGGCTGCCCGGGTGTTAAACGAAAAAGGAGTAAAAACAGTAATTGTAACGATGGGTGCTGCAGGTGCTTTTGTGCTGAGCGACGAATTTACAGGCATGGTTACTGCGCCAAAGGTTGACGCGGTTGATACGACTGCTGCCGGAGATACATTTAATGGAGCTTTGGTGGTTGCGCTTTCCGAAGGAAAAACATTGCATGAGGCAGTTGATTTTGCCTGCAAGGCGGCATCAATTTCTGTTACACGCATTGGGGCACAATCGTCAATTCCTTTCAGAAAAGAGATTGGACTATTCTAAATCAACTAAATAAAAAAAACAATGAAATAGCCATGTATGAGAAAAGCCCACATAAACCGGAAATGTATAAATGGCTATTCCATTCCGTTGAAGAGTAGTTTGAAATAGTGTAGTGTTTACGAAAATTATACTAACCAACTTTGAAAATTTATACTTATGAAATTAAAAGTGTTTTTTTGCTTCTGCTTGTTTGCTTTCGCTTCATGTAAGCAAAAAGAGATCGTTTCATCAACTTCTTTTCGAAGTGAGTTGACCAAAACAGAACTTCAGGATAAAATAAAAGGAGGCTGGGCCGGACAGGTAATTGGTTGTAGCTATGGAGGGCCGACTGAATTCAAACACAATGGAACAATGATTCAGGATTATCATCCAATTCCTTGGGATGAAAATAGTTGCAAGTATTGGTATGAGACTTTTCCTGGTTTGTATGACGATGTGTATGTCGATTTAACCTTTGTTGATGTATTTGAACAGGAAGGTTTAGATGCTCCGGCAACTTCGCATGCACAGGCATTTGCCCATGCAGGATATATGCTTTGGCATGCGAATCAGTCGGGGCGTTATAATATATTGAATGGAATCAATCCTCCGGAATCGGGACATTGGCATAATAATCCTCATGCTGATGATATTGATTTTCAGATTGAAGCCGATTTTGCAGGATTGATGTCGCCGGGATTGATAAATCAGGCAACAGCTATTTGCGATAAGGTGGGACATATCATGAACTACGGAGATGGCTGGTATGGCGGTGTGTATGTAGCGGCAATGTATTCGCTTGCATTTGTGTATGATAATCCGGAAACAGTGGTGCGCGAAGCATTGAAGGCAATTCCGGCAGAGTCGGATTTTTACAAGTGTATGACTGATGTGGTTTGTTGGTGCGAAATGTATCCTGACGATTGGAAGCAGACATGGTTTGAAACCGAACGGAAATGGTCTTCCGAAGTTGGTTGCCCCGACGGAGTGTTTGCTCCTTTTGATATTGATGCAAAAATGAATGCTGCGTATGTTGTTATTGGTATGCTTTACGGAAAAGGTGATTTTGGTAAAACAATCGATATTAGTACTCGTTGCGGACAGGATTCGGATTGTAATCCGGCTACGGCCGCTGGTATCTTAGGCACAATCATTGGTTATTCAAATATTCCAGAATATTGGAAAAAATCACTTTATCCGGTTGAAGATTTGGACTTCTCATACACGACCATGTCGTTGAATGATGTGTATGAAATAGGGTATAAACATGCCTTGCAAATGCTTGAACGAAATGGAGTGGACACCCAAAATGATGTATTGAAAATGACTCAGCAAACCATTGAGCCTGTTGCATTGGAAATTGCTTTCAAAGACCATTTCCCGGTTGCTAAAAAGGAAATCGGCAAGTTATTGAACAAGGACAACTCAGAATATATTCAGCATTTCGATGGAAAAGGAATTGTGATTGCAGGTTATGCTGCTGCTTGTCAAAATTCATCCGATTGCAACGATGCACAGGTGGAAGTGATTCTCGACGGACAAGCAGAGCCTGTGTTTACCATGCCATTCAATACGACGATGCGACGGAATGAAGTCTTCTGGAAATACGATTTGCCCGAAGGTGCGCACGAATTGGTGCTTCGGCTAAAATCTCCCCAAAATACACATCCTGTATTCTTGACTTATTCTGTGGTTTATGCAGGAAAACCGATAGTAATTTCTTCAGAACAAGCTAAAAAATAATAAATCATGTATATCGTATCATCCTATTCGTTCGCTGTGGCATTGTGTGTTGTAACCATGATCTGTTGGGGATCGTGGGGCAATACCCAAAAATTAGCCGAAAAAAACTGGCGTTTTGAATTGTTTTATTGGGACTATGTGATTGGCATTGTACTTATGTCGTTGCTGTTTGCTTTTACTCTGGGAAGTTTCGGAGAGCAAGGTCGTTCGTTTATTGAGGATTTGGCTCAGGCTGAGACTGGAAAAATGGCTAGCGCATTTCTCGGTGGTGTGATTTTTAATGCCGCCAACATTTTAGTTGTTGCTGCGATGGCTGTTGCCGGTATGTCGGTGGCTTTTCCTGTGGGTATCGGCTTGGCGTTGGTGTTGGGAGTGCTGATCAATTATTTGGCAAGTCCTCAGGGTGATGCTACTTGGTTGTTCGGAGGAGTGACTCTGATTGTTGGCGCTATTCTTCTCGATGCTTTTGCGTATCGGAAAAAAGCAGCCCGCGACAAAAAAGTGCCGGCAAAAGGAATTCTTCTGGCCATTGCTGGTGGTTTGCTCATGGCTTTGTTTTATCGCTTTGTTGCCCGATCGATGGCTACTGACATGGCAAATCCTGAGGCCGGGATGCTGAGCCCTTACACAGCAGTGGTCATTTTTTCTATGGGAGTTTTAGCTAGTAATTTCATTTTGAATACACTTATAATGAAACGTCCAGTAGAAGGCAAGCCTGTTGATTTTAAAGCATATTTTTCAGGAAAAATAACCGATCACCTGACGGGTGTTGCCGGAGGAATAATTTGGTGCATTGGAATGTCGTTCAGTATTATTGCTTCGGGAAAAGCTGGCTTTGCAATTTCCTATGGACTGGGGCAGGGCGCGACTCTGGTTGCTGCTCTTTGGGGCGTTTTTATCTGGAAAGAATTTAAAGCCGTAAAGGGAACCACCGGCTTGTTGGTTGCCATGTTCCTGTTGTTCTTAGTTGGTTTGGGAATGTTGATTATTGCCGGAAGCTAAATTGTTTTAAATGATAATTTCCAGTCCATCGTAGCCCAGAAAAACGTTTGCCGGAAGTTCTTCCGAAACCTCGGCGTGTAACCCCATTTGGTGAGAAAGATGAGTCAGGTAAGTTTGTTTTGCCTGCAACTCGTCAGCCAACAGAAGGGCTTGGTGTAAGGTGAAATGTGAAATGTGTTCTTCTTTTCGAAGCGCATTCACAATCAATACATCGAGCCCTTTTAGTTTTTCCTTTTCTTCCGGAGCAATCGAATTCATATCTGTTAAATACGCCATGTTGCCAATTCGAAAGCCGAAAACAGGTAACTTATAATGCAATCCGCGGATAGGAATAATTTCGGTTGGGCCAATGTTGAATGGTTTATTTTCGATTGAATGCAAATTCATTTGCGGAATGCCCGGATACTTCCAACGCGCGAAAACATAGTTGAAAACGCGTCTGATCGCTTCCTGTACCCGTTCTTCAGCATAAATGTCGGTTGGGTGTCCTTGTACCCAGTTGAAAGCCCGTATATCGTCGAGTCCAAACAAATGATCGACATGTTCGTGGGTGAGTAAAATTGCATCCAGTTTGTAAAGCCCTGCCCGTAATATTTGTTGGCGGAAGTCGGGGCCGGTATCAATCACAAACTTTTGTTCCTCCGTTTCAATTAATATTGACGAGCGTAGTCGTTTGTCCCGAGGGTCGGTTGATTGGCAAACATTGCAGGAGCAGGCAATAATGGGCACACCTTGGGATGTTCCGGTTCCGAGAAATGTAATTTTCAACATGCATCATTGTTTGACTGCTGCAAAAATAAGGAATGCTGCTGCCAAGGCCACACATTTTCATTATTTTTGACAAAAAAATACATGCCCAGTATATACCTGATACCTGTTCCTCTTGGCGAAGTTGAGCCAAATCACGTATTGCCTTCCGGAAATACGACCATTATTCGTTCAATTTCGTTTTTCATTGTTGAAAACGTTCGCACTGCGCGTCGCTTTCTGAAATTGGTCGATCGTGAGATTGATATTGATAAGCTTACTTTTTTTGAGTTGAATAAACATACCCGCAAAGAGGAGTTGAATAGTTTTCTTGCTCCGATTGCACAGGGGCACGACGTTGGTATTATTTCAGAGGCGGGCTGTCCGGGCATTGCTGATCCTGGTGCTGATATTGCCTGCATCGCTCATCAGAAAAATATTCGGGTGATTCCTCTGGTTGGTCCGTCCTCAATTTTACTTGCTTTGATGGCTTCCGGAATGAACGGACAAAACTTCGCCTTTAATGGCTATTTGCCCATTAAAGATCCGGAAAAATCGAAAACAATACGAATGCTCGAAAATCGTATGGTTACCGAAGGACAAAGCCAGGTTTTTATTGAAGCTCCGTATCGTAATTTGCAGTTGCTGAATGATTTGTTGCGAAATTGCAATCCGCAAACATTGCTGTGTGTTGCCGCTGACATTACTTTGGAAACAGAATTTATTCAGACCCGTACCGTTGCATATTGGCAAAAACATCTGCCTGATATTCAGAAACGACCCGCAATATTTATCATCGGACGATAGCTGTATTCAATCGGGTAGGTTTTTTTCTGTTCATCAGAGTAAAATATTGTTGTATCAATTGTTTTATAAGTCATTGACTATCTGCGAATCGGTAGGTTGTAAATAGTAAATAACTTAATCGTAAATAGTTATATTCTTCTTTTCGTCTTTGTTATTGTCATTTGTTTTGTAATTTTAAAGGGACGAACAATTTTGGGCAACCAAATAGTTTGTTAATGAAAATCAACCTATTCAATTATGAAACGGATACTTTATCTTGTTGTCATTCTTTTTTTGTTTTCAGGCTGTTTTAATCAAGCTGAAAAACAGTCGGCACCCAAGGCTGATCAGAAAACAACACAGGATAGTATTACTGTTGTAACGAAGCCTTTTGCAAACAATCCGCAAAAAATAGAATACGAAATTCCGGTATTAACAGGAACCCAAATCAAGCATGGGGTACAGAAACGGTTTTATTCGCATGGAAGTATCTATTCTGAAATTCCGTATGTGCGTAATGAGAAGCAAGGGATGGCTTATACGTATTACAAAGCATTTCAGGGCGAAAAGCCAAAAGTATGGAAAAAGCAACCGTACGTGAATGGACAGCTAAATGGAATGTGTTATCGTTATTATGAGAGCGGAGCGCTTCAGTCGGAATATGAGTACAAGGATGGATTACCTGCAATTGGATTAAAAGAATATAGCGAGTCGGGTAAACCTATTGCTACTCCTGATTTAGTAGTAAATAGTAAGCGTACCGATCAGTATTTTTATGTTACGGCTTGCTTGTCTAAAAAAATGGGAACAGTAACTTATCATGTCGGCGAATTAGTGGATGGAAAATACATGCCCCGGGGCTTGAAAAAATTACAGGAACGCGATGGGGTGGCTGAGTTATTGGTTCCTCTTGACGGTTTAAAAACGGTTACAATTATTGCCGTGTATTCTACTCGTTTGACCAATCAGTGTATTCTTTCCAAAACAATTCGGTTGCGATAAATCAGGAGATTGCCTGTTTACTTGTTTAACATCAAATCGAGAATCATTTTATCTGTTTCAATCATTCCGTCAGAACCTAGTTTTGCCAGGTTTTCAATGGTGCATTCCACATCTTCAGAAATAATTCCGTCGGTTTGTTGAATACAAATATTGTCGATTGCAAGCAGTGCTGCATTTACGCTTGCCGAAACTCCCGACGAAACTTTAAGAGAACAGCCAACTTTGGCTCCGTCGCAGATCATGCCGGTAAGGTTGCCAACCATGTTTTTAATGGCATAAGTCATTTGTTCGTAGTTTCCTCCGAGCAAATAAACGATTCCGCACGAAGATGCTGCTGCCGCCACGGATATTCCGCACAAGGCAGAGAGCCTGCCCATTTTCGATTTTATATAAATTGATGTAAGATTGCTAATGATAAGCGCACGAGCCAGTTGTTCGTTGTTCGAATTTAATTTTTCAGCAACGGCAACTACCGGAAGCATTACCGTAATTCCCTGGTTGCCACTTCCTGAATTACTCATTGCCGGAAGTGTATTGCCAGCCATTCGCGCATCGGATGCGGCTGAAGTAATAGCCATGGCATACGTAAGCAGATCGTCAGTGAGAATTTTTCGGTCAATTTTATTGATGATGTTTTTGCCCACTTTTAGTCCGTAGTCGCCTCGCAAACCTTCATTTGAAATTTGTTTGTTCATCACTCCGCCTTCCAGAATAAATTCAATTTCGCTGAACGATGATTGTGTCGAAAAATCGAAAATATCTTTGAAATTGAATTTCGGATCGCAGCATTCTTTTTTTGCTGAACTGCATTGAGAGTGAAGTAGATCGGGTGATCCACTAATGGTTTTCCCATTTCTTTCAACGAGCACAATATTGTTGTGGCTTCCTTTGATGTATGCCGAAGCGGTGTTTGTTTCGTCAGAACAAATTGCTTCAACATACAGCTTGTCGATACCATTTTTAATATCAATGCAAACACGTTTGTCGAGAACAAATTGTTTGGCCTGATTGACTATTTCTTCCGGAACTCCATTCAGAAGTTGAAGTCTGTTGCACGTATTTCCGTAGAATGCACCCAATGCGGCTGCAATATGCAACCCAACCATGCCTGTTCCGGGAATCCCTACACCCATGCCGTTTTTTAAAATATTCGGACTTACAAAAACAGAAACAGATGATGGAGTAGTGCCAAGTGTTTCGCGCGCTTTGGCTACAGCCAATGCAACGGCTATTGGCTCGGTACAACCCAAAGCTGGCACTACTTCTGTTTGTAATAAGTAAATAAGGTGTTTCTTTAATGACTCCTCCATAACGATCAATTCAGGCTAATTTTGAAAGCGCCCAAATATAACAGAACCTGTAGAAATCAGTCATGATATTCTCGGGTATTTTTTGCTTTTTTTCAGAAAGGGAAAAGTTCCTAAAATGCTAAGGTTTTTGAGCCGTTTCTAAAAAAGATTTTTCTCTGATTGCTTTGAATTCTGAATCGATATTCCAGCCAGGCCAACTGTTGCTGTTGGCTAAATTTCGGCCAACTTGTTCCATCAATTGGGCATCTTGCACCAGTCCATCTAAATTATCGCGTTCAGCTAAAAACTGGTCGCTGGGTTTGTGGTAGGTTTCTTTCCAATAGTGGGCAATTTGTTCCGCTGTTGCTTTTTTACCCAGTTTCTCCGCTTCGATGTATCCTTTTGCAAAAATGGATGGAACGCCTTCTTTTACAAACGGAAATTG
The DNA here is from genome assembly GCA_963668595.1 of Prolixibacteraceae bacterium. Classification (GTDB taxonomy): domain Bacteria; phylum Bacteroidota; class Bacteroidia; order Bacteroidales; family Prolixibacteraceae; genus GWE2-42-39. The sequence goes on from OY764876.1 coordinate 432,054, forward strand.
GTCGGAACGAAAATACATGCCATTTTCAGGATTGGGGTCGGGAGCAATGTACCGGTTTTGTTTGCTTGCCTCTTTTTCAATCCATCCGTCGAGTTCTGATTGCCTGTAACCAGTGAGGCAAATGTCTCGGAATTTTCCAAGAAACAGAATTACATCGGTATTGATGCAGGCCACTGTTTTATTCATCGGGAAAAATGGATGCTGAACGTAGTGCGATGCGCCAAGAAGTCCTGATTCTTCGGCAGTAACCGACAAAAAAAGAACCGATCGTTTGGGCGGATTTTGCTGCATGTTTTTTGCGATTTCGAGTAGCCATGCCACGGCGGCGGCATTGTCGGATGCTCCGTTGTAAATACTGTCTCCGTCAATCGGATGTCCAACTCCCAGATGATCCCAGTGTGCGGTGTAAACAACTACTTCATCGGGGCGCTCTGTTCCTTTTACTAATCCACAAACATTTTTCGACTGACCGTACGAAATTTCATTTTTCAGGCTTGCCGACATTTTTGTATTCAAACTGAAAGGTTTAAAGCCGGGTTTCAGTGCTTGTTGTTTGGCGTCGTCGAATGAAAGTCCGCAGGCCGCAAATAATTGCTCTGCGGCTTCTTTGCTGATCCAGCCTTCCAGTTTGCAGCGATCGCGGTAGCCGTCTTCCTGTTTTAAGTAGAGATCGGTGCCGTCGCCATTGTTTTGTACTACTCCCCAAGGGTAACCGGCCGGGCCTGTTTCGTGAATAATAAAACACGCTTCGGCACCTTGTCGGGCAGCTTCTTCGTATTTGTATGTCCATCGACCATAATAGGTCATTGTATTTCCTTTGAAATATTCGCCCGATTGACCGTAGCCCGGATCGTTAACAAATACCAGAATAGTTTTTCCTTTCACGTCAATGCCTGCAAAATCATTGTGTTGATATTCGGGAGCATTGATTCCAAAACCGGCAAAAATTAATTCCGATTGACTGATTGCAATCGATTCTTCGGCGCGGCGCGAGAAACTCACATATCCACTCAGCTTTTCAAATTCAATCGTTCCGGCGGGAGTTTCGCAGGTGAGTTTGGGCGACATTTGCGATTTTACCTGCATCATGGGTACATCCTGAAACCAGCTTCCCTGATTGGCTGGTTGCAGTCCGGCATTCTGCATTTGTGCTGCAATGTATTGAACAACGCGGTCTTCGGCTTCCGACATTGGAGCTCGTCCCAGGCATGAGTCGGCAGACAAACTTTGTATGTGTTTTTCAATGTTTTTATAGCTTTCCGCTTGTTTGTCGGTTGGTTGGCAGGCAAATGCCAGAATTGTAATGATTGCTGCGGCAGTAAATTTCATTAGTCAGTTTTAAATTGAATTATCAGTGGTATTTGTTCGTGCAATAATTGCCTGCCGCTTGCGGCCATCCATTAAAATTGACAATTCGTCTTTTAATTCAACATGGCGAATGAATGTTGTTTCTTCTTTGGCTTCTAGTTCATCGAGTATGTTCAAATTCAGACGAGCTTCGCGCGAACGGTGTGGTACCGAGAAATAGCCAACATTCATCGATGTTACATTGTGAAAAAAGTGTGAACCCAACGAACTTTCAAGCGGAAAGTCAGGCAAGCCCATTTCGACAATAATTCGAGCTTTGGAAATGTTTGCCCATAAAACAGGAACTCCTGTCAGCGGGTCGCGTGTTCCCCAACGTCCCGGTCCGATTAAAACGTATTCTTTACCCGCCTGATCCATTTGCTGGTTGATGCGAATAATTTCCTGGGCAATTTCGCGGGTTCGGGTTTTATCGAATGCTGACGGTTTTACGTAAACAATATCGCGGATTCCGGAAATTGCACCGTTGCCCATGCCCCGGTAGGCGTGCAGAATAACTTCTTTTTCGTTAAAATTCCGGAGGTCAACTTCCAGCTCTTCTTCATTCCGTATCAACGGCTTAATTTGTAATAAATAGAAGGTTGGATGGCCTCCTTTATCGCATTCTAAATCCACTGCGTATTCAATCTCAACCGGAGAGCCCATTGCTTCGCGGAAAAGGCGCAACAGAAACCGGATGGTGTCAGCCAGCGGAATGGAATTGTATTTCAGAATATTTGCAAAATCAACAACGCGAGGTCCTTTGGCGTTGATTCCCGGAACAAGACTGTCGTTTTCGCGGTGATATACCGAGGCGCAATGTTGCAGTATTCCGTCTTCTTCTGCTTCGGCCAGGGTGTATTTTCGGATAGCAGCTTCTTCTCCTTCATTTTCAATATTAACCATGTCGCGTTCCATGTCGATGGCATAGAAAACTTTTTGAGAGCTGCTTACCAGATCGCGTACCGTATTGTGGTTGATGTCGGGATAGCGCGGACAGAAGCGGAAGGCGTTCTCGCCACCTACCACGTACATGCCCAGACCAATTGCTGCAACGGCAAAACCATCTTCGGGCTCCATGTACGAAACCGGATAGTAATTGAATGACTGGGCTACTCCACTGATGGATGGATAGTACTTCTTATTATATTCGTGCCCCACTACTTCCTGAATGACGACAGCCATTTTTTCTTCTTCAATTTTATAATGAACGGCATCGAAATAGGCAATCGCTTCTTCGGTAAATACACTGGCATAAACTAGTTTAACCGCTGTCTCAAGTTGCTGGTAGCGAACTTCCGGATCCGGATGATTATTCGGAAGCAGGTAGGTGGCATACACTCCGGAAAAAGGCTGGAGCAGCGAATCTTCGAATAATCCCGATGAACGAACGGCAATGGGCTTGTCAACTTTTTCGATATACAAGCGAAGCCGCTCCTGCAAGGTGTCGCTCAGATTCGAATTCAGAAACATATTTTTGATATGCTCATAGCTGTTGTTGCTATACACATCGTGGTAGAGCTCATTTATTTCGAGAAATTTATCGAATTCCATTGCGCCAATAATTGCTGTTGCCGGAATGCGAATATTTAAATGGGGAATTACCTTTTTGAAATCGATATTTTCGATGAAGTTGCAAATAAATGCCAGACCACGGCCTTTTCCTCCCAGTGAGCCTTTTCCCATTCGAACGATGAGTCTTTCGCATGAAAGCAGGTTCGCATCGAAATTAATAATTCGTCCGCGCATTTTGGCAATACGGGTTTTCTCGAAAACATTGAGACAAAACTGGCGCAGTTCTTCCGGATTTTTAAAATCTTCGAGCCGAACTGGTTTCAATTGCTCGGCAATAGTAATTTCGCCACGGGCAATAAGCCAGGTTGAAAATGAATTCCGCCGGCCATGGTAAATCAGCGCTTCATCCGGAATTGTTCGAAACATTTCTTCGAACTCGCTCAGGGTGCGGGCACTCATAATTGGGGTTCCCGACAAATCTTTGAATACAAAATTTCCGAAACCCAGATGTTTGTATATAAAATTGTGGATATCGAGCGACAGACTTTCCGAGTTTTTGTTGATGAATCCGGCTCCAATTCCTTTGGCTTTTTGTGCGTTGCAAACATTGTGGCTTTGCAGCAAAACCGGAATCGGGTAGCGCATGGAACTGATTACATATTTTAGCAGATCGACTCCCGCACTGTCGTCAATAATTCCATTGCGGGGGAACGAAACATCGGAAATAACGGCCAGTAAATATTTCTTGTATTTGTTGATGATGTTAACAGCATCTTCGTAATTGCTGACAAGAATAACCTTCGGACGAGCCCGCATTTTCAGGATCATATTTAGTTCGTCGTTGGTATTGTCTTCAATCAGGTTTTGGGTTTGCGTCATTACCGTGGTGTACAACAATGGCAAATAGCGTGAGTAATACTGAATGGAGTCTTCAACAAGCAAAATAACCCGAACGCTCCCCAGTTTTGTGTCAGCTTCAAGGTTTTTGAGGTCTTCCACATATTTAATCATGGCAAGGAAAACGTTGGAATTACCATTCCACACAAACACTTTGTCAATCGACGGGTAGGTTTCTGCTGTTTCCTGAAAATACCGCAGATCGCCGTTGTTGTTCACAAGCAAAAGAATTGGCACATTGCCATTTGCTTTTCGTATTTCTTCGGAAGTTTTAACCGGATCGTCCTTATCTACACCAACCATGATGATTACCAGCTCGAAATCACGCTCCTTGATCATTTTTAACGCATCGTCCTTACTATTTACACTGGTAAAACGCGGATATGCGTACAGGTTTAATTGCAGGTATTCGCCAAAAATTTTATCGGTAAACTGTCCTTCGCGAACAATTGAATAGCTATCGTACAAAGTGGCTACCAGCAGTACTTCTTTTACTTTGGTAGGCATCAGTTCCTGAAAAATATCGCGATCGCTTTTTGTACGCTTATATATTGACGATAAACTAATTGAATCCAACTTTTCCATACGTTCCCTTTTGGCTGTCAAATTATTAAAAAAAAATCATTGCAGAAATGAATAATTGTCGGAAAAAGATTTTGATGCCAGAACTAGACCAATTATTTATGATTTGTTCTGGTTTTTATACTGTTAAAAATTGATTTTCTTTTTGTAAAGTAGTACATTAGATTCGTTTTTCCGACACATTTGCAGGGACGTTTTGCTGGCAGGAGAATGAATATTTGTTGTCAGAATCTCAAAAAAAGTTTTCTATCAGATACATTAATCTATTAAAATCAAAAAATTATGTCAGCAATTACTGAAAAACTGGAACGATTGGTCAATGCAATTGACGAAACGGTGACCGATTTTACAACGCTTGATGTGGTAACTGTTAGCGGAAAAATTCAGTCGATAATTGTTACCGACGGAGATAAAAAAAAATATCTGAAACCCATTGATTTGATTCAGAATTACGATCCGGCAAACACTGATATTCATGTTGAAGCTTTTACTCACATTGATTTCGATCAGGATGTAATTCAGTTTTATAAAGATGGGATTACCGAAAACGATTTGACTTACAAATTACACCAACAGGCTGTTGAAGCTTCGCGTACTGCACGTTTGGCTGTACTCAATTTTATTAAGGAAGTGGTGAAATGAAGTCTCCGTTTCCCGATCTCGACAAATTAATCAGCACGGCAGATTTTCATACTTACGACCATGGCCGTTATGATGAAATTGTTCAGATGCTTGCCGATTTGGCTTATTTAAGTATTTCGGCAGAGGATGGAAAAATTGTTGAACGAGACGAGCTTCGTGATGCAGTGCGATTGTTTCGGGAAGAATCTGTTCATGCAAAACTAATTCGGCCTGTAAATTTATCCTTGCCTTTTCCTGATGATCCGCAGAAAAATCCCCCCGAAATACTTACGTATCGCGAATTCAGTTTATTGCAATTGCTGGTCAGTCTCGACGGTGATTTCAATATCGTTTCGTTTGATCGGATTTCGGATACTCCGCTTTTGTGCCGGGTGCTTCAGTATCGCCTGTATTTAATGGGCTTGGTTGACGATCGCCCAAATGGTTGTAGTAATGTGGAAATTTGGAAAGCTCTGGGGCGACTAAACGAGTGGCTAAAACCCCTAAATGAAGCAGAACTGCTTGATTTTACCGGGGATATTTGGAAGCTGGTTCGCAGGCTTCGGGGAGGAGAACTGACGAAACAGCCTCTTGCATTTTTTAAGGATAATCAGGAGAAATCATACAGCAAATATTACCGGATAGATGAAAATAACACTGCGTTTACGGACCGGGTGGGCAATGACATTGGTAGGAAAAGTTCCGCATTTCGAAATTTGAAAAAGCTTGGCAAACAAAAAGAGATTTTTCCTGAACAATTGGCTGAAGATTGTTCCGATTCGTTTTGTCGCTTTTCGGTGCGTGTGGCTCAAATTATTCAGTGGGTGTCGGGGCATTACTCGGGAGCAATTGACGGTAGATTCGGCAGTTTTACATTCGAAAGTTTTCTGCAATTGGCACAGATTGAGAAGGAACGGGAAAATGTCGATTTTAAGATTGAATATTTGCTGGGTTATGCCGGGAATTTGTATTGGATTGTAAATCTGCACTATTTGTTTGGCGAATTGTCGGAGAATGCCGATGCAGGGGAAGGTGCAGAAAATGTTTTTGATTCATACCGACGTTTTTATGATTCGCTGGATGAAAAAGAACAGTCTCAGGTGGATGAAAATGTGAAAAAGGTATGGAAACAAGTGAATTTCGATCAGCGGGCAAATATGCAAAGCAGCAATTTTCGCTTTCGTCGTATTTATCTGGGGGCACGAAGCCTGCTGCGTTCTTTTGGCCGTGGAGTGAAAAGTATTTTCTCGTGGTTGAAAAAGAAGATCACGAACTGGGCAACTGATTTGTTTAATCTGGTGCGAAACTTCGTGAAGTATTTGTTTCGCGAAATACGTGAAGCTCTTCGTTTATTTGCGCGAGGCCTGCATTTTTTGTTTTCCGATCGGGAAATTGTTTCGGAAGGATGGCTCACTAAATTCGATTTTGATATGGACAGCGCCACGTATTTGACTCAACCACTGACGGAGGAAATAGTGCAGGATCACAAACAGAAAATTGCCACCGAAGTGTCGGGTCTTTGGTTCTGTCTTACGCTTACCGGAAAGATTATCCATTTTATTATTCTGACGGGACTCGGATGGCAAAATATTGTTGTACAAGCCGGAATTCTGCTTAAAAATTTGGTGAAAGATTGTTTTGCTGATCGGAAATTCGACGGTTTTACAGTAAATGTTGGCTCTTAATAAACACGAATTTCCTTATAAACAGAATTTGTTTCCATAGAGCGAATTGTTTACTTTCGTTTGTCGTGTGTGGATGAATTTGTTGTTCATTAACATCAATACGGCAAAATAAACCTTGAAAGAGAGAAAGATGAAACGATTCGTTTTTTTATTGTTTTTTGTTTGGGCGAGTATTGTCACAAACGGGCAAATGCTGCCAGTTATTTCTCAGAATGAAATTATATCGACAGATAGAGACCGGGAAATATTCGAAGAAAAGAAATCGCTTTTTGTGGGAGAGTCAGTCATGCCTATGGGCGAATTGGTGGCGGCTATTGGGAAATCATTTCAGGGAACTCCGTATGTAGCACAAACGCTTGAGAAATCGGCTGACGAAAAGATGGTGATCAATTTGCGGGAACTCGACTGTACCACTTTTGCCGAAAATTGTTTGGCGCTGGCAATCACATTCAAATCAGCAGAGCCCAGTTATGAGGCGTTTATCCGTAATTTGCAATTTGTACGTTACCGGAATGGTGTCCGGGATTCTTATCCTTCCCGATTGCATTATTTTAGCGAATGGCTGACCAATAATGCATCGAAGAAATTACTCGCTCTTCCTGACTTTGATGAACAGGAGAGTTTTTCCAAAACGATCAATTTTATGTCAACGCATGCCGATAGTTATCCCATATTAAAAATGAGACCTGAATTTGTTGGGCAACTGGCTGAGATTGAAAAAACACTTAACGAAAGATCCATAAAATATATTCCGAAAGAGAAAGTTGAATCCATTGAGTCGCAAATCAGTGACGGCGATATTGCCGGACTGACCACGTCAATTGATGGATTGGATATGTCTCACACGGTATTGCTGATACGGGTTGAGGGGCGGGTGCATTTGTTACATGCTTCGCTGACGGCAAAAAAAGTGTTAATTAGCGAACACCCTTTGTCTGATTATCTGATGGAAGGCAAAAAGTTGACCGGAATTATGCTTGGTCGTCCGCTCAATAAGTAATTTATCATCTTTCTGTTTATTTAAAATCTATGATGGATTGAGATGTTTCGTTGGTTTTCTGAAAAAATGATGAGTTCAAATAATGTTTTCGTTAAAACCGATTATTTGCAAATAAAAATGTAACATTCCTGTTTGTTGCCAAACTAAACGGGAAAACAACTTAAAATTCGATGGTAAGCAAGGAAGAACGCTTTAAGGAAATTATCGGGGATAACGAAAGTAAAATCAGGCGAATTTGCAGATATTATGCTACTTCAGAAGAGGAATCAAAAGATATTTACCAGGAAGTGTTGGTGAATATCTGGAAAAGTCTGGATTCTTTTCGTGGAGACTCGGCGCTTAGTACATGGATTTACCGGATTGCAGTGAATACATCACTGAGTATTTCTGGTAAATCGTTACGACAAACAAAACTTCATTTAAATCTGGATACAGCTCAACTGGCAAGCCTGACTGACGAGTCGGACTTTGATTCAGAGGAAAAATTCCGGATTAGGCACGAAGCACTGTTAGTGGGATTAAATCAACTTTCAGTAATTGACAAAGCTTTGATTAGTCTTGTACTGGAAGGATTGTCGATGAAGGAAATAGCCCAGGTAATTGGCTTGACCGAACCCAATGTGCGGGTGAAAATTCATCGTATCAAAGACTCACTGCGGGAAACAGTTTCTGCTCAATTGGCCGATTAAGAAAACATTAAACACGAACATTATGGATCAACTCATCAATAAACTCAAAAAAGAAGATCGTCGAAATTATGTGATCTCAAAACGATTTCAGGTTTTATATTGGATAATGACCCCACTTTATTTTGCCTTGCTGGTTATTAATCCTGATCCTGATCTGACGCTGAACGAGCGTCTTGAAGGGACATTTTTTGTGTTGAGCTTTATTTCTTTCGCATTAATTTTTCGCCATATGAAAAAATCATACGGTGAAATTGATTATTCGCTTCCGTTGGTAGTTATGTTGGAACAGGCTGTAAAACGCTACAAATTTTGGCAATTAAAAACAGGATTAGCTTTTATTCCTATGATTTTAATGAGTATCGGATTGGGCATTGCCTATTACGATCGGGTAAAGATTGCTGATCCCGTATTGCGAATTGTGGTAATTGAAGGCGTGATTTGGGGCGTTTTCACACTTGCATTTCTGGTTGGAGTGGGTATCTGGTACGTGAAACAGAAACCTTTGCGTGATCGTGCATTGCAAATGCTTTGCGAATTACACTCGTAGTTCGCAAAGCATTTGTTGACAAAATTATTTATTTGGTTGCTTGCATTTGTTCTTTCAACCATGCAGGGCGGTTGGTTGTGATGCCACTTACACCTAGTTTTACCATTTCCTGCGCAACTTCTGGCTTGTCAACAGTCCAGCAAAGTACGTCAAGTTTAAGTTCTTTGGCGCGTTTCATCAGTGTTTCATCAATTGCTGCATATCCCAGGTCAAGACCGATATTTGCAGAAGCCGCTTGTTCTATACGACTTTCAATGGCAGCTTTAGCCGACGAAAGCCAGTAACATTTGTTGTCGGGAAATAATGCTTTGGTTGCAACAATGGTTTCCCAATCGAAAGCAATAAAAACCATTTGTTTTATTTTGTTGCTTGCATCGATGGTTTTTTTCAGAAACGGAAGCACTTCTTGTTCGCATTTAATTTCAATAACAAGGTTTTTCCCCACCGGAACCGTTTCAATAATTTCTTCCAGGAAAGGAATTTTTTCTCCGGCATATTTGGCATCTTTAAACGAGCCTGCATCTAATTTTCGCAGTTCTTCCGAGGTACTTTCTTTTATCTTCAGATTTGTGCCTGTTTGCCGTTTGGTGGTGGCATCATGGTGTACCATAATACAATGGTCTGCCGATAAATGAATGTCAAGTTCCACGGCATCAGCACCTAATTCCCATGCAAGTTTTGCTGAGGCAACAGTGTTTTCCGGTGCAAGGTAAGAAGCTCCGCGGTGTGCAATAAAACTTTGTGCCTGAATATATCCTCCCATCAGGACTGTTGCAGCACACAATAAAAAGACTTTCTTCATTTTGTAATTTTTTAGTTGGTTCTATAATTTTCGTTTCAAAATATATTATCAATTAAAAATTGTTATAGTTTGATATACAGTTGATTTTTCAGGGGATGCATATGTTTGAACCCATATTTTCAAGAGGTGCTTTTTTTCTGAACTGAAATAATCAACGAAATATAGTTATAAAAAAGGAATAGTGTGTCAGCTGAAAATTAAATCAGAATTTTTCTTCTGCGGATATGTTTTTTATTTTTGTCATTGGTACGAAATCATTTTGAATAAAAATGAAAATAGATACAGATAAAATTCTTATAGCCCTGTTTAAAGCACTTTCGAGGCTTCCTGAGTGGGCACTTTACCTGCTTGCTGACTTCGGTTATATTATTCTTTTTCGACTGATGAAGTATCGCAAAAAGGTGGTTTATAGTAATCTCAGCAATTCTTTTCCCGAAAAATCAGAAAAAGAAATAGACGATATTGCGCATAAGTTTTACCATCATCTGGCAGATATGGTGGTGGAAGGATTGATGCTTTACCGGATGCCTCAGAAAAAACTGGAAGAACGGCTCCAAGTGAATGGAATGGAAATTTGTGAAGATTATTTTAAGCAGGGACGAGGAGTGATTGTGCTGGGGATGCACTACAATAACTGGGAGTGGAATGCCGCACTGCAATTGAAATCGAGTCATCAGTTACTGATGATTTATAACCCGGTTCGGCGAAATAAAGGGTTCGAACGTTTGCTACTCGACATGCGTGAGCGTTTTGGCGGAATGTCGGTGCCAGTTCATCTATCGGCGCGCAAGGCAATTGAATTCAATAATACGAGCAGACCGGGTATTTTATGGTTGGCTGCCGATCAAACTCCGGACAAAACGGCTAAATTTTGGACTACTTTTTTGAATCAGGAGACACCCTTCTTTTCAGGTCCCGAAAAAATTGCCATAAAAACGAATCAGCCAATTGTATTTTTGCATACGAAAAAGATAGCAAGAGGAAAATACGAGTCGAATGTTTCGTTGTTGTTTGATCAGCCAGCACAGGAAAGTCCGGAACACATTTTATTAACGTATGCGGAGAAGGTTGAGCGCATTATTCGGGATGAACCGGCTTATTGGTTGTGGTCGCACCGGCGGTGGAAACATTCGCGGCCTGAAAATATTCCCCTGGTTCCCCGTACAAATTGACAGACAATAGATAACTCGAACAAGTTTTTACGAGTTTAATTGTTTGATAACCGAAAAATTGTAAATCGTTTAATCGTAAATGACAAATTCATCTTTCAGACGGTTTTTCTTTCATTTATGGTTACATGATAATAAATAATCATAGCTTTTCTTAGTTTTGTGGTTCATTAAAAATTGCGATGAAAAAATTTCTCAGCTACCTAAGTGTTGAACTTTTGAAAGTAGTAGCTTTTTTACCTTTTGGTTTTTTTTATTTTGCGGGCGACATTATTTATTTACTGTCGTTTCATCTTATTGGCTACCGCCGGAAAGTAGTTTATAATAACCTGCGAAATTCTTTTCCTGAAAAGTCGGAAGAAGAAATTCATCAAATTGAAAAGAAATATTACCGGCATTTTGGCGATATGATTGTTGAACCAATAAAATGCCATGGTGTTTCGCTGAAAACAATTCGGAAAAGGGTGGTTTATACCAACCCCGAAGTGTTGTCTGCATTGTATGATCAGGGCCGGGATGTGGTGCTGGTATCGGGGCATTATGGCAACTGGGAAATGCTGATGGATATTGCTTCGTGTTCGCAGCATGAGTTTAACATTATTTATAAACCGCTGAATAGTGTCGCATTCGATAAGTTTGTGCGCGAAACACGTACCCGATTCAATATAAATGCGTTGCCTATGGATGATGCATACCGGACAATGGTGAGTCGTCAACGGGCTGGCATTCGAACAATTACCTATTTTCTTGCCGATCAGGCCCCTGTTGAATCGAAATACTGGACTACTTTTCTGAATCAGGAAACTTCTGTTTTTCTGGGACCGGAGAAAATTGCCAGCAAATTAAAAATGGCTGTTGTTTTCATGAGTATAATGAAAACGCGTCGCGGACATTACGAAGTGACTTTCACTCCAATTTGCGACGATGCATCGCAAACTCCGGCAAATTTTGTGACCAACACACACGTTCGTTTGCTCGAAAATATAATTCGGCAAAAACCTGAATTTTGGCTCTGGTCTCATCGTCGCTGGAAACGTAGCCGCCCCGAGGGAGTCGAATTGCAGTAATTTTATCCTCGGGCAAAAACCCATTCGTTTTCGTTGCTCAATTCCTGGCGGAAAAAATATCCTTCCAGATCGAATGCTTTTAGGTCTTCCGGGTTGGTAAGGGCATTTTCTGTCATAAATCGGCACATCAGTCCGCGTGCTTTTTTTGCAAAAAATGAAATGATTTTATACTGACCATTTTTCATGTCTTTGAAAACAGGCGAAATTATGCGGCCTTCTATCTTTTTCGAGTCAACAGCTTTAAAGTATTCGTTCGACGCAAGATTGATCAGCATTTTTCCGTTTTTACGAAGTTCTTTGTTGATTTGGCTGGTGATTTTTTCGCTCCAGAAGGCATACAAATCGGGTTGCGTTGCAATTTCAATCCGGGTTCCCATTTCCAGCCGGTGAGCCTGTATCATGTCAAGTGGGCGCAGTAATCCGTACAATCCCGACAGAATTCGGATGTGTTGCTGCGCAAAAGCAAGTTCTTCTTCCGAAAATTTTTCAGCTTGCATGCCTTGATAAACGTCGCCACTAAATGCAAGTACTGCTTGTTTTTCCGGATTTACTTTGGACGAAAATGACCAAATCTGGTTGCGTTCGTAATTCAACTGTGCCAGCTTGGGCGAAATATCCATCAGGCTGGCTAGTTCGGCAGCTGATAGTTGACGAAGGTGCTGGTTTATAATCCTTGCGTCGGATAGGAACATCGGTTTTGTTTGCGTAGCAGTTGCGACCATCCCTTCCATATTCATCGATTTTGCGGGCGATATAATGGCAATCATGATTTTAGTATTGATTTAAAACAAAAATACAACTTGAATTTGTGAAATGAGCATCAGAAGATAATCAACTAAAACGACAGCCACGAACTGTTTTCTTTGTATTCTTTAATCGGAACCACTTGTGTTTGGAATTTAAATGAACTTACCAACATGCTTATTTCGTGCCGAATGGTTTCGAGGCTGTTTTCAATTAAATCGGTTCTAAATCCCTGGTTGCCTAACTGAACTACATGATTGGCTGAAACAATGCGGCTGATAATTTTTCCCAGATCAACCATTTTGCGTTGCGACATTTTTGTGTCGAATGAAAAATCAAGTAAATGACGGAAACGGTCTGCCGCTTTTTGTGTCAGTTCATAATCTTTCAGGAACATGGCCAGGTTGCTTGTTTTTAGTTTGTTCATCGTTTTCAATATCGATTCTGATATTTGTGTGTAAAGCATTTCGTTTGAACCTTCAAAAATGCGGAAAGGTCTGGAGTCAACAATTCCACGGGCTCCAACATGTTCTTCTTTATAGCCGTTTGCTCCGCTTAATTGCGTTAGTGTTTGTGCCGATTCTTGCATCAGATCTGTAACGTACGCTTTCATACTTCCGGCTTCAACTGCATCTTGTGCCAGATTATTGTGAATGCCGCTGTAGGAAGCACTGCGAGCACACATGGCCGAACTTACCGTAAAGGCACTTTGAATACCTGCAATCTGGTGTTGCACCTGATCGAATTCGAAAAGTGTTTTTCCTCCGATTTTGCGTGTTGTGGCATGCTGAATTGATTCATCCAGCATGCGCCGGATAAATCCCATTCCCATGCCGGGGAATTGCATCCGACTCCGGTGTAGCAGATCCATCATCAGCTTCAATCCGGTTGTTTCGGCCTGAAGTTTATAATATTCCGGAACATGAATATCGATTCTGTTTTTTCCGTATGGGATGGGGTAGAGCCCAATATTGTTATAATATTCTTCAACTTGAATTTGTTGTCCTGTTTGTTGTACGTCGCATACAAAAAAATCAATATCTCGCCCCAATTCTCCCCGTTCGTTTTTCGGCCGTGATGTCATCAGCCAATAATCAGCTAGCCCGGTTAAACCTTGCCAATGTTTAATTCCGTTTATGTGATAGTAGCCTTCTTTTTTCTGATTCCATGTCTGCATATTTAGTGCATCGCTGCCGTAATCGGGTTCGGTAATCATTAATCCTCCCATGTTTTGTTGTGTTAGGAACCGATGAAATACTTCCTTTTTTGCCTCTTCTCCTGCGTATTTGGCTACAGGTTGTAAAAAAAGAGCCATGTTTATACCGAAGGTTAACGAAAGAGGAAGTGATTCATACGAAGCCGCATCCATCATTGCCAAACACTCTTTTACCTGAGCTCCTCGGCCTCCGTATTCTTCAGGAATGGCGACTGACAATGGATTAACAGCCATAATGTCGCGTAAAACCAGTGCCGGAAAGCCGCGTTTTAGTATGAATTTTTCTATCTGATCTTTCTCGTAAAAAACGTTATGAAGAGTTTGTTTGAATGTAGCCAGAAATTCTGAAAATGGCAGATGTGTTGTGCGATGTGAATTTGTCATGTATTTGTTTCCTTTTTTGTTGAAAGTCCTAAAATCCGTATTTGATACGATGATTTTTTGAAGGACATGAAACCGAAACAAACTGATGACAGGAAAGTTTAGCGGAGCTTGGATTCCTGAAACATTGCAGGAGGTAAGGGGGTAATAACGAATTGTACACATTGAATATTTAAAACACGTTGATTTTCAGAAAGAACAAAGATAGTGCTTTAAAAACGAATTGTGCAAAAGGTAAAACGAACTTCAATAGTAGGTTAATTTGTTTGTGCGAAAAGTTGTGGGTGTGGTTGTATAAGGTTAATAGTTGTGGCAACAGAGCTGAAAAGGTTAATTTTAAAGGCTTTTGCGCCAGTTTTACAATGTAAATATACAACAGGGAAGCAATGATTACAGGGCCATGTACAGGCCTTTTTTTATGCCCTTACTGTACCCGAAAAATTAAACCAAATGTACGTTAGAATTGCACTTAGAATTGCACTTAGAATTGCATTTCATGGTAAAAATACGATTTTGCCCCTCCCGATAGCTCTTTTTTTTTACCATAAAAGGCTTAAAAAACACGGATACCCCCCCCGTTAATACCATTTTGAAACGGGTAAAACAGGGCGATAATCTGACATAAAACACTGATGTGTAGTATTTTATGTGCTTTCACCCTTGACATGGCAGCAAAAACACATTAATTTAGCCGAAAACGGCATGAAAAAAAGGTATAAAATAGCGCGTGTGTGGCACTGGCTTTGGAACGATGTAGCCCTAACCAGAAAAGAAAAAGAACAAAAAGAAAAGATTGCCCGCTATGCGGCACACCTCGAACAGATAAAAGCCAGGCACAGACTATGCAAAGAATGCGATTATGGTTATGATGCAGGAAACGATACCGAGGACGGTCGCAATTGTGATGAGTGCCCTTCGTGCGCGCTTAATGGCGGCGGTCCTTACGTACCCATTACCCTCGATGATGTCCTTGCCATGCGTGGTGATACGAAAACTGCGCCTGTCGCCAACAATACATCCGTCGGATTGAAGGCGGTCGAGTATATCGGAGAGTCTTTTATCCTCGTCGGAGCCATTATAATACTTCCCATATATATTATCGTAGGAACGACTATTGGTATGTTTAAAAAGATTTAAAGTATTATCTAAATTCCAGTTTTTACCGTTAATAATCCGCTTGATACACATATTGACTGTTTTATTATTCCAACCGTACCCCGCCCAGTACTAATGCAATGCCTGCTATTTCATCATAAGGAATCTCGAATGGGGCATAGTCGGTATTTTCGCTCACGGCAAGTAGTGTTTTATTGTTGCTACCTTTTCGCAGCCGTTTAATTAAAATGCCTTGCTCGCGTGTGGCAATCACGTGCACCTCGTTCCACTGAATAAACTTGCTTTCGCGTAAAACACGGCAGGCCACCAAGTCGCCACTGCTGTACCGTGGCGACATGCTGTCGCCACGAACCCGGATCATAAACGAAGCCTGGTCGAAGTCGGGAATCTGGTATCGGCCTAAAATATCGGTTTGATTAATGGCAAAATCGCTATTACCAAAACCGCCTACCGCTTCAATCTCAACTAAAGGAATCCCTTCATTCGATACAACTGCAACAGGCTTTGTAAACTTATCTGTTTTCATCATTTCTCCACGTCCGGTAAGGAGCCATTCTAAATTAGTATGTTCACAAAATGAAAACAACAGATCGTAATCAAGACTATCGCGAGCTATCCAATTTGATAAAGTAGATTTACTAACCCCCAATACTTCCGCCAATTCTTTATCTGAGTTAATATTTTTGGCATTCTTAAATCTGTTAAGAACCAGGCGTTTGTCGATAAATGTTTTCATTTTGTAAAATTTCTTTCGGAAAAATTTGGAAGTTTACGATTTGTGAACTTTATTTGTACATACTAAAGTATGACAAAAATTTAAATAAAATGACAAACGAGGAGCTAAAAAAATTATTAGACAAAGGCGACTATGTAAAAATTGCCCGAATAGTAGGATATAAAAACCTGACTGACGGACGGCGGTATGTTTATAAAGTTTTGTCGGGACGCATTAGCGGTAAACGGGGAATCGCAAAGAAAATAATTGAAGCAGCACACGAGATTGCATCGCGCAACGCAGCCAATGGCAAGTTACACGAAAATACTAACCAATAAATAAACGACTATGAAAACTTCATCAGGCTTCCTTCGGCTCGAACCTCAAACTGAGGTAATTCAAGCTCTATCAAACGAAAAACTGCTTTGTAAAGATTTAGTAAATGTTCAGTCCTCTGTTTGCCCACCGAAATCATTACGACAGCCCTCACCGATAAATATCCGGACTTACCATGTTGAGCGGATGGAGGATAATACGTTATACTGCAAGGAACTCGGTCGAACGCTCCCTTCAACGCATGAAGGTGGGCTAGACAAGGATCAACTTGCTCACGAAATTGCCTCTCGGAAATTGCTTTATCCGTTGCAGTAATATCAATAATCAGATTACATAAAGGTACCATAATGACATTTCATTTTTAAAGTGCTGAAGTTTTAGTCTCTCACGTAAAGCTAAGCATTTTTTCCCGGGTGGCACACACCCCCGTTCGAGTCGGGGGCGGGAACTAAAAAAAAGAAAACGCATGGAATACTATAACAACATACTTTGCTTTGCGGCACACCTGTATTATCACCAATATAGCGACAGCCCCGGAAAGGGCGACATTATAAAGGAGAATTATGTACCCTATGGCACTTATTGCTCACAAAGAGATAGAGGATCATTAGAGATTATGCGCCAGGGTAAGGGAGAAGGGAACTATGCACTGATCAAACTGTCGAGCATACCTCCCAAATACAGGGAAAAAATAAAGAAGGATTATCCAGAGCCAGAGCGGATGGCTGTTGAAAAGCCTTTTATCGACCGCATTGAAAAAGATGCCCGTGCTTTCGAGTTTTTTGCCGGCTACCGTTACCCCGATGGTTCTGGAATACCCACAAACAGGGTTGACAACATTACCCTTTACGGCAATAACGCTTCTATATTGAACGCCATCGGCAAAGAATTGCAGGCACACATTGCCGAACGCCGCAAAGCAGGGAAAGGCCCACTAAAGACAGTATTCTTCGAGAACATGGCCGCCATTATGCGAGAATCGCTGCAATTGCCTGTAATGTACCCGCACAATCTTCCGTTAAACGGGCGCAGGCTGCAACAAAAGTTCGAAGATTACCTGAATAACAGCTACAAGTGTTTAATTAAAGCATACAAAGGGAATGATAACTCGGTTAAGATTAACGCAAAAATACTGAAGCTGCTGGCTTTTATTGCCAGCCTCGACACACGCCCATACAACACCAAGGTGGTTGAGTATTATTTAGAGTTTATGCGTGGCGAACGCAGTTTGTATGACGAAAAGACGGGTGAAATTTTCGACCCGAAGGATTACCTGGACAAAGACGGCAGCATTGTTGAATTTACAGAAGATGCAGTATGGTACAGGTTGAATAATCCGGGCATGCAGGTGAAAATTGACAAGAACCGCTATGGTTATAAAGATTTCAACGACATACACCGTCCACACCGCCACCGCCACAGTCCGAATTATAGTTTCAGTAAAATATCGTTGGATGACCGCGATTTAATATGGAAAGACCGTACAACGAAGAAACGGATAAAGGCATATTACGCCTATGATGTAGCAAGCGGATGCCGTGTAGGCTCGGCCTACAGCGAGGAAAAGAACGAAGAGCTATTCCTTGACTGCCTTCGCGATATGTTTGTATTTATCGACCGCAACGGCTTTGGAATCCCGTTGGAAGTTGAAGTTGAGAACCATCTGGTGAACAAATTTTTCGATGATCTGACCCGCATGTTCCCAATACTTACTATTTGTGCCCCCGGCAACTCGCAGGAAAAACGTGCCGAGCATTTCAACAGGGCGGCAAAATACAGCATTGAAAAGAACAACCACCCGGGGGTTGGGCGCTGGTGGCTTAAATCGAAATACAACCGCATATCGGTTGATAAAGTAGATGACAAGTTTAAGCAAACAATGAAAGACCGTGACCGGCTTATTATCGATGATATACAGGACACACTCGAATACAATAACCAGCTACATCCCAATCAAAAGAAATACCCAAAAATGACCCGCATGCAGGTGCTTATTGAAAACCTGAACCCAGGACTTGCAATCCTGAATAAAGCACTTGTGTACCGGTATATAGGTTACGAAACCAAAGAGGTTGAAATACACCGTAATCAATGGGTTAATGTGCAATATGAGAAATACATGTTGCCAAACCCACGCGTACTCAACCATCTTGCACCCAATAACCGGACGGTTGATGCTTACTGGATGCCTGACAGTGAAGGTAGCATAAGCGAGGTTTACTTGTATCAGAACGGCGAGTATATATGTACCTGCGAAAAACTGATTGAGTACAACGAGGCAAAGGCCGAGCGCACAGAACAGGACGTGGCCGCAAAACTTAAACAGGATAAATATGTAGCCATGTTTGACAAACTGGCGAAGGAATTAGCATTCGAATACCCAAAACCTTCGACAAATAAAAATCACAATACTCCACTACGTGAACCGGAAATTATAAATGAAAAACAGCCTGAACGCACTACCGAACAGGCTGGAATAAACTACGCCCAGAAAGCGCTGAGCGACTTCTTTAATCACTAATTAAAAAGTAATTAAACATGGTTACAAATGTATTTAAACAACGTGTAATAGACAAACTGAAAGAACAGGAAAACAACTCTGGCTTATCATCAGCACGGTTTGCCGTAAAAATAGGCATCAATCAGGCGCAGTGGTCGCGCCTAAAAAAAGGAGAAATGGAAGGTGTGTTGGCTGACAGTAAGTTCGTCACCCTGGCACGTGAAAATGGTGTCACACTTGGGGATAAGTTTGAGCCGAAAACAGTCAAAACAGCATCATTTGAATATATATACTCATTGCTTGATACATGTCAAAAGCAAAGTATCTGTGTATTATTTGTTGACCTGCCGGATATAGGAAAAACACACACCGGAAAATATTTCTGCAGAAACAATAAAAACGCTATTTACATCGATTGCAGCAGGGTAAAAACCAAACAACTTTTTATACGAAAACTAGCACAGGAATTAGGAGTAAACCACACTCAAAAGTACTCTGATGTTTTTGAAGACCTGATTTTTTATATGAATTCAATGCCTAATCTGATTGTTTTTCTGGATGAGGCTGGTGACCTGAAATATGATGCATTTTTAGAAAGCAAAGCTTTATGGAATGCAACAGAAGGAAATGTCGGTTGGTTTATGACCGGTGCCGATGGACTAAAGGCAAAATTCGAACGTGCAATTAATGGGAAGAAAGTAGGTTATGGTGAATTATTCCGACGCTACGGAAGCACTTATCGTAAAGTAAGTCCCGACAATAAACAAGAGGCAGAAGCATTCAAACGCGAACAAGTATTCTTGGTTGCTCAAGCAAATGCACCTAAAGGAACAGACATACAGAAGCTTGTGACTGCCAGTAAATTCTCTCTGACAAATGTGCTAAACATTATACGAGTTATGAATCAGCAAAACCAACAAAATTAATGAAACGTGCTTGGACTGTTCGAAATGTTCTGGATGCAAAATTTACAGGTCTCCCTTTTGAAGGGAAATGGAAAGAAGTTATTGGGATACCCGAGCGTGCCCACAGCTGGATTATCTGGGGGCAAAGCGGCAGCGGTAAAACAACTTTTAATTTTCAATTGGCCGAATACCTTGGAAATTTCGAAAAGGTATTATACAACAGCATGGAGGAAGGACTTAGCATGAGTATTCAGGCAGCATATTCAAGGGCAGGCCTAACCATGGAGAACAGCGTTTTACTGGTAAATGAAAGCATGAAAGAATTAACGAAACGACTGAAACAGCCAAAGAGCCCCAATGTGGTATTCATTGATTCGGTTAAATATACCCGGTTCAGGTGGAACGACTACGAAGCCTTTTGCAATGAATTTCCAAATAAACTTTTCATCTGGGTAGCACATGCAAAAGGCAAAGAACCTAAAGGCTCATTAGCTGAGGATATACGATATGATTCTTTTGTGAAGATGTATGTAGAAGGGTTTCGTGTATTTGTACAATCACGTTACCGGAAGGGAGGAGAAAGTACGATGGATATATATCCTGAAGGTGCAGCAAAGTACTGGGGCGAAATCGAATTATCTAAAAATTAAACCAATATGAAACTGACAATTGAAAAAACAATGCTAAACGTTTCGGTTGTGGAAGTAAGCAGCCGGCTAAGGTTAAGCGAAGATAAGCTATGGAACATTTATTACAATTCGGGCGACGAGTACCTGAATTGTTTGCAGGAACTAATCAAGCGCAAACGCTTTTTTGATGCCCTGTTTGGGGCAATGATTGGAGAGCCGGGGTTTGGCAAGATGAATTTAGTTGATGTGTTCAGTAAAATTCGACAATCAACAGCTTTTTGGGCGTGGTGGAGTTCTCAATTTTGGAGTGTTTGCCGCGAAAACAAGTTTAGAGATGCCACCGAACTTTTCTACAGGCTACAGTTTAACGATTCACTAATTCCATTCTTCATACTTAAACATATTTTTAATGGCAACCAAAACCTCAGCAGCGGACAAACAAAAATCGGTACACCTGAAAGCGAAAATGCAGCACCTTTTGCATCAGCAAGAATTACTGGAAAACGACTTATTGGAAAACGGGTTCGACATGGATAAGCAACGTCAATTGAGTCTTCTGAATAATAGCATAGAAGTGTGCAGAAACAGGTTAAGCGGAAAGTATATTGACGAACGAGCTGAATTTGAAATGAAAGTTGAAAGATGATAGTACAATTCTACATAAACGATGACGATATGCGTGCCTTTTTTGAAGGTTGTGGCTATGTATGTAAAATGATTGATGTGCCTCATGCACGATCGGCGTATCACAACGGATGTGAAGTTTATATGGTTTCAACGCTTCATGTGATGGTTAGTTCTGATCGGGCTGTAAAAGCTGAAACACTCTTTAATGAACAGATCAGGCAACGGTTCCTTAGCCCTGATCTGGGTGCGAAACTGGCAATTAAAAAAGCAATCCCAATTGTGCAAAAATGAGAAAAAACAAACCACTGGCACGCGAAGCATACAATCTTACCTACCGGTTGAGAAAGAAGTTTCCGATGCTGCAAAAAAAAAAGGAGTGAACGATTTTTTTATTGCAATCACCTGATTTACGAAGAAGTTACCTCGGATAGTAACTACTTAAAGCTGCAAAGAACATACGGCTTTACAATACAACAAACACTTTAAATACAACAATATGGATAAAATTGATTTAGAAAAATTATCGCCTGAACAACGGGCTGACCTGATGAACCAATTACAGGAAAAACAAAAAAAAGAAAAACAGCGCATAAGAGAAGATCGTGAGGAGTACCGAAGATTGATCGATGAAACTGTACCTGAACTTTTTATCAGGCTGAACTATGCCAGCGAAATTCTTGCATCGGTGAAAAAGTTGGTTTTTGAGGATACCGCTCATTTGGTTGACTTGAAAAACTCGATTTATGGGGTGAAGTCGGGGCAGCAAAGCCACACTTTTACCACGTCAGACTCCGGTTTTTCAATCACAATCGGTTACCGTGTTGTAGATGGTTGGGACGATACCGCCTCGCATGGAGTTGAATTGGTGAAAAATTACCTTGCTACACTTGCCAAAGACGAAAACAGTAGCAAGCTGGTTGAAACGGTGATGAGCCTTTTGAAACGCGATGCAAAAGGTAACCTGAAAGCAAACAGGGTAATTGAGTTGCAAAAATTAGCCGCCACTACCGATAATGAGGAGTTTCAGAGAGGAATGACCATCATTATGGAGGCATACAAACCAAAGCGCAGCGCAACCTTTGTAGAGGCTTCGTGGCGTGACGAAAACGGCAAAGATCACTCGCTTCCACTATCGATCAGCTCCATTGACCTGGACACCGAGAAACCTGCGATTTTAAAGCAAGAAGAAGAAGAAGAAGAAACGCCTGCTTCAGGGGGCGAAATAGCCTGATGCGTTCTTTTTATCTACGTGGTAAATGATTTGAAAGCAAATCATTCATTTCAATCCCCGGAGTACACGGCTCCGGGGAAAATGCCGGATTAGCCTAGTGGCATGGCAATAACCGCCGGAGTGTTTTCCCGGAGTGGTGAAAGATAACCAGTTCGATTCTGGTATTCGGCTCAATCAAATTAATAATTCAACAAAAATGAGACGATCAAAAAAAGAAATCAACGAACACATGACTTTGCTTTTTCAGGCTATGATCAACGGAGGCAAAGTAGTAGTAAAAGATAAAGCTGATAATACAGTAAAAGAAAGCCGCATTTCAGCGATATACGTTGACCGAACAGTAACACTTCCTGACTGTATTCACTCCGATAACTCAATTTTTGATGTAACAATTATAAAGTAGAAACAAAAGCCCCCGTAGTCCTTGCAAGATCGAAACGGGGGCAGAAAAAAGTAATAAACCTTTAATCTTTTACAAAAATGCAAAATTGGTTCGAAACAAAAGTAAAAAGCCTACGCGTTGGCGAAGACGGGCGCGAACGCAGAGTAAATGAAACTTATTTGTTGGATGCAGTGTCGTTCACCGATGCTGAAACCCGTATTACACAGCTTGCAAGCGAATTCACCCGTGGCGAGTTTTCGGTGTCGGGCATAAAACCGTCTAATATTGTTGAAGTCCTCACTCACGACGCTGGCGAATGGTGGTACAAAGCCAAAATAAGCCTTGTTACCATTGACGAACATCTGGGTAAAGAGGTGAAAGTAAATCAGTACTTTTTAGTGAATGCTGATGACCTGAAACAGGCTTTGATCCGGTTAGAAGAAGGCTTAAGCTACATGCTTGTTCCTTACGTTGTAACAAGTATTGCTCTTACTGCGATCTGCGATGTGTTCCCCTATTTTGGTGATGAACGCGACGAAAATGAACAACCAACACAAGAAGAAACCGATGGCGAAGAAGAATGATAAAAAGCACCATTTTAATCACCATTTAAATAGTAATTAAATCTAAAACAAATAGAAATGACAGAATTAACACTTCAAAAATCAACAGCCAAGCGGCTGTATTCTGAGTCTCCAGATTGGTTCAGAAAGGTATTAACTGAATCTTTTGGCGAAGAGCTGTTTGAAAAACGCAGTTACGAACAAATTAAAACATTCGAAGATGCCTGCGAGGAATTGGGTATTGATATTGACAAACTCGACTTTAGCAATGACACCACCGATGAATCTGCTTATAAAAAACTAAAAATCATTATTGCAGCTATAAATCAGGGCTGGACACCGGATTGGAGCAATACCAATCAACGCAAATGGTGGCCTTGGTTTAATCTGTCTTCGGGTTTCGGTTTTTCGTATTCGTATTTCGGTTACGGCTACGCGGCTGCGAGTGTCGGCTCGCGCCTTTGTTTTGAAACTGAGGAAAAATGTGTCTATGCAGCGAAGCAATTTATTGAGATTTACGAACAATTTATAACAATTAAAAAGTAAAGCAATGAACAAACAAGCACAATCAACAACAAAAAATGAAGTTGTAGAATTTGACTTTAGCACAATTAAAACATTCGAAGATGCCTGCGCTAAAGTGGGTGTTGATCCTGAAAAACTGCCAGATGTTTCTGGCATACCGGAAGAGTTTGCAAAGCCGGTTATTGCAGCCTATAAACTGATGATTATTTATAACGCGATAAACAATGGTTGGCGGCCTGATTGGAGTAATTACGATCAATACAAGTACTTCCCCTGGTTTGAGGTTCTGTCTTCGGGTTTCGGTTTTTCGCATTCGCATTGCGCTTACTACTACACGCATGCGCATGTCGGCTCGCGCCTTTGCACCGATACATCGGGAAAGGCTAAATATATCGCTCAACAGTTTGAGACCGAATACAAGGATTATTTTCTGTATTCTGAATAATTGAATTTAAGGTTGTGTGCTGCAATGCTGTCAGTTCTGTCTTCAGGTTTCAGTTTTTCGAATTCGAATTACGATTACAACTACACGAATACGAATGTCAGCTCGCACCTATGCTCACTCATTTGTAGCGCAAACCCTGCCAACATGGCAAAAAACAACACATTTAACGGGGTGCCAGTAGTTAAGGCGAACGTGACCCATTAAAAGCAAAGGCATGAAAAGAATTGGTAATCTATACGAACGCATCTACAGCATTGATAACCTTAAATTGGCTGATGCCATTGCCCGAAAGGGCAAATCCAGCCAACCGGGTGTAATAAAGCACGACCAAACCCGTGAGGCCAATATTGTACATCTTCACGAGATGCTAAAAAGCAAGACCTACAAAACATCGGAGTACACTACATTCACCATTTTTGAACCAAAAGAACGCCTGATATTTAGGTTGCCATATTATCCGGACAGGATCACTCACCACGCAGTAATGAATGTACTAGAGTCAATTTTTGTTTCAACATTTACTGCTGATACATATAGTTGCATAAAGGGTAAAGGTATTCACGCAGCCGCAAATGCTGTGAAAATGGCATTGCAAGACGTGGATGCAACGAAGTACTGTCTGAAACTTGATGTCAAAAAGTTTTACCCAAGTGTAGATCATGAAATATTGAAACAATTATTAAGGAGAAAGATTAAAGACAATGATCTGCTGTGGTTGCTGGATGAAATTATAGATAGTACTGACGGTTTACCAATAGGGAATTACCTGAGTCAGTATTTTGCAAACTTTTATCTCTGTTATTTCGACCACTGGATGAAAGAACAAAAGCGGGTGAAGTATTATTTTCGTTATGCAGACGATATAGTTATTCTGGCTTCAAATAAACCTCACCTTCACCAGTTGCTTGGCGAGATCAGAAACTATCTGCGTGAAAATTTAAAGCTAACCATAAAAGACAACTATCAGGTTTTTCCGGTTTCTGCACGTGGAATCGATTTTGTAGGTTATGTTTTCTTCCATACTCATACTTTGCTACGCAAAAGCATTAAACAAAATTTTGCCCGAATGCTCAAAAAAAGGCGCAATGCTCAATCAATCGCTTCATATAACGGTTGGGCGGTGCATTGTAATAGCAAGAATCTGATGAAAAAATTATTAAATGAATAGTTTTAGCCAATTTAATATCAAGACAACTTCCAAAGGCTTTGAAGGCGATAAAATAAAAATTTCAAAGCTGTTAAACCGTGAGATTATAGTTCACGATTTTAAAATTGAGGACTCTAAGGTTTTCAAACATGGGTCAGGCAAATGCTTGTGTCTGCAACTTTCGCTCGATGGAAGAAAGCATGTTGTGTTTACATCTTCTTCTGGATTGATAGATGCAATCAATCAGGTACCTGTGTCGGGCTTTCCATTTAAAACAGTAATTATTGAAGAAAACGACCGATTTATTTTTACATAAATACATGGACAACAAAGCAACCAAACACCGTCACCTGATGACAATACTTGGAAAGAAAGGCGTTGACGAACAAACCCGGCACGATCTGGTGTATATGTGGACACAAGGCCGCACCGATAGCAGCAAAGATTTGTACGAAAACGAGCTGACCGATATTTTGTGGAAGTTGCAAAACGACCGGACTTTTTCCTTCAATATTAAGCAATCGGTTAATGCAATGATGGAGCTGGCCGTAAAACAAAAGCGCAGCACTGTGTTGGCCATTGCCCAGCGCACCGGCATACACACCGGAACCGACTTTGAGCAATTTAACCACTGGATGGAAAACCGGAGCATACTAAAAAAGCGGCTAAGTAAATACACCTTCGAGGAACTGGATGAACTCATTAAGCAAATGCACGCACTGGAGGCCAACTACAAAGCCAGCGCACAAAAGGCAGGCACTAAAGCATGGTACCGGCACTACGGACTACCCGAAACAAACGAAAACTAACTATATTTAACACCTATTTATTTTTAACCCTTAATTCAATACAAAATGAAAAAATCAACATTGCTCAATTACCTAACTTATGGCTACATGGCCGAACTTGATTCGAAAGAATATGAATCATTGAAAAATGATTTAATACAGCATGACAAAAGTACAAATGCGTCTGATGCTGGCGTACTCGCTGAAAGCATCATTAAAAATTACCCGCAATTTCAAATTATGCATGATGCTTACATGAGAAAAAGAGCTGATAAAATGTCTTCTGACATTTCAATTATTAAAGTGATCGTTCTTATTTCTTTTATTGCTTCAATTGTTGTTGGAATTTTTATTGCATCTGGAATTAAATAAAAATTTATACATTTGCCCTTGAACGACATTTATACATCTCTTGGGCAAAAAATTAGGTTATTTTTTGTAACAAGATAAAGGCAGCGCCTACTATGGAGGCAGGAACGAAAGAACCTGCGACTTACACGCCCAGCGTATAAGTGTCGTTCACTCCTAATGTAGGCGTTGCTGTTTTATCGCAATTCTTTTAAAATGAACGACAAAAAGAATGAAAACAAGGCTCAGAGTAATGGTGAGCAATGTGAAGTAATGACTTTCCAGTATTCGGAAAGTAAATCCGAAATTCAATCAGTTCTATTCATGAATGAACCGTGGTTAGTGGCCGCTGATCTTTGTTCTATCCTTGATTTATCTAATGTAACAAAAGCATTGAATGGATTGGATGAAGATGAAAAGCTGACCTTACCAATGGTTAGGGCAGGTCAGATGAGAGAGGTTAATTGTGTGAATGAAAGTGGTTTTTATAATTTGGTTTTTAAAAGCAGGAAGCCAGAAGCCAAAGCGTTCCGTAAGTGGGTAACCAGCGAGGTACTTCCTGCTATACGCAAAAAAGGGTATTACGGGGTTCGGGCTGAGCAAAAAGCCGATTTTATTGATGCCCGCGATGTTCCTTACCAGCGGCAGGAGTTAAACGGGGTAGCCATACGCTGCATTGAGGTAGGTGGCGAAACGTGGTTTTCGCTCAACGACATTCACCGCGCTATTGGCAGTAGCACCGAAAGCACACAGGCCGCACGTAAATTGAATAAAAAGAAACCACTGGCACAAAAGATATGGCTTTTCGGCAATACACACCCCAGTTGGTTTACCAACAGTCTGGGGTTGCACTTGTTGGCTACCAGTAGCCGCAAACTAACCACAACAGCACAGTTGCAACTTAATTTCGGAGGGCAGGCATAATGGAAAACATTTTTGTAAACTTCAAAAGTGAGCTAACTGCGCACAAGGAAGCGTATGAAGCCCGTGGAAAAGAAGTTTTCCGTACCCGTATGCAATGCCAGTGCAAACCCGTGTTTAACCGCCGTAACGGTATATTGGTTGTTTCGGGCAACCGTGTAGTTGCTAAAGTAATATGCTGCAAAGCATGCGCGATAGGAGGTGTGCCATGGTAACCATACTGAAAGACCGCTTTATAATAGAGGTAGAATGCGGCACTGCTGCACATGAAGACTACGTTGATACAATGAACGGAATTGTTGAGTGCATACAGGCACAGTCTGACGATTTTTTAGACCGCAATTACGACCTGCTGGAGTTGCTCCGGCAAATGCTGCCAAATAAAGAACAAGCCCGCTCAATGGTCAGCGACGATGTTACTGACCAATTAAGCGAACACCACATAGGAATGAAGCTGCGAAAAGTATAGTACAGCAAAGGCCCGGTTCAAGTTTACCGGGCTTTTTTTTGCTTGACACGTAAGCAAATGGTTTTTACTTTTGTAAAAAAGCCACACTAAAAATGAGTTATACCCGAAAAAACCTACTGCAACGACAAATCGATATACAGGCAATCGTACTCGAACACCGGGCAAAAGGAGTAAAGCAGAAGTGGGTGTATGAAAATATTGTTTGGCCTACCTACCGTATATCGCGCCGAACTTTTTACGATTACCTGGGCAACAATGCCAAAGCCGAATTGAAGCGGCTTGTGGCAGTTGAAATGCAACAACCAAGTTTATTTTAATTCAATATCAGGCGGTACAGGTTTTTGTGTATAGCTCTTTTGAGCCGATCTATCAACCACCGTATTTTTAAACAGATGGGTAAATGCCTGAATGGTGTCGTACCGTTTTTGGCGGTATGTTTTCACCCGGCTAAGCCCCATAAACCCCGAAAGAGCTGAATACACCTGATTAACAATCTCCATTTGTTCCACATAGTTGTCCAGCGTTGGAGAGTTCTGGTGGCTTTGGTGTACCGGCAGAACGGCAACCGTAATGCCGATGTTTGTTTTCCCGTTCTGGGCGCGGTTACCCATGTCGTTCCAGTCGATTGCGTCCAGATCGATAAGTACAGCCGGATAGCTGATTGGGTAGGCTTGCTCCGGATCGGCTAACTGTCCCTTATCGGCATCAATGGTTTTAAGTTCCGGAAGTTTCTCGCGTAGGTGGTTGGCTATTTCTTTGTAAATGTTGAACATTTTAGATAATAGATTTTAGATGTTAGACATTAGATTAAGAGTTTAGAATATTGGTGATGTCGCGTTCAATGCGCTGGTCTATCTTGTCAATCAATTCCTGTGAATGTCCGATAAATTGCCGTTGTGGAATATTCGACCCCGGATGTTTTACTTTTCGTCGCATGATCATTCCGTTTTTGCCCATAAAACGCAGGGCTTTTCGTCCGCCACGCGGTTTAATCTCGTGAGGCTTTGTTTTGCCTCCACGGTTATGGATCGATCCGTACACCACGTCAGTTCCCCAGCTTGTTTTACCCAGATCGGCCTGATAGTCGATTGAGTCCTGTAACTCCCGGCTCTCGCCTGTAAGTATTTTGCGCCCGGTTTCGCTTTTTCGCTTCGGCCACGGGTGCAGGCCATTGTTTACAAAGCCTTCTTTGTCGAAGTTCTCTTTGAAATGTTCAACGCCCATCTTTCCAACAATGCGGGGGGCATCCTTGCGAATGTATTTAGCCAGTTCTTTTTGATGCCTGGCTAAATCGGTTGCCAGTTGTTTTATATCGCGAGCCATTGACTTTATATTTAAAATGTTATATCTTTGTAGTTCCTTAGGTCTCCGGACTTGGGGAGCCAAACAGTAGCCGGTGCGTTTTTCGTCCCGGCTATTGTGATTTTAAAGCCCCGTTTATAATATCATCAACACTGAATCGTTTAGTCAGCCGATTACCTTTTACGAAATATACCCCATTAATATAGGTGGTTTCGCCTGCCCCCTTCGAGCGGTTGAATGCGTCGCGTATTATATCATCGTCAATATCAGTATTGAATTCAATTAGTAAATCAATTGGGTCTCCGTGCGCCCTTCCTTTGCTCTGACTTGCGTCGTAGATATGTTTTCGCAAACGTTTTACCGAGGTACTTCCGGTTGTTTTAAATTCGATGAATGTTCCGTTCATTATTGCGTCAGCCGTTGGTATTCTTTCTTTTGAACTATTTTCAAAAGGAGCAATAAGCTCTATCAGGTTACCTTTATCGGCCAACATTTTTCCGATTCTGAAATTTTCGGCAAACTCACTTTCTTTCCGAACATCAGCAACAGAGAACACACAGCCGTTGGTCTTTTTATTGAAATAGAATTCAGTAATATCCTTTTCATCGATGTTATACACCGCTGCGATATTGCTTTTAATGATTGCTCCTGCATCTTTGCTGCCTGCTTTTATGTGCGGGTGCGAAGTGCTGAATAAAGCCCCATCTTTACCCGGATTATTATCTAATCCCGGCTCCGGTTCCGGCAGACGCTTGGGTATAATGGTTAACTCTTCATCGGTGGTTGTCCAGCCGCACTGGCAACCCCAATCGCTTGGCGGCAGAATTGAATCCAGCTTGGGATCGTCCATCGCAAAAACAAGCCCGTAAAATGGTTTGTGCTTGTCGCGTGGCTCTTTGGCTGTCGATGCCAGGTACTTGATGTTTGGGAATAAATCAGCATCTTCTAAAGCCTTTGCCCAGCGTTTTGCGCTGCGGCTGGCTTTCTTTGCTGTGTTCCACTCCGCTTTCAGGTGATTGTAGTTGTAATCCTTCACTGTTCCGCGCACTTCTTCAGCAAAATCGCTGAATGTAGCCGCTTTCGAGGCTGCTTTCAGGTTCTCAAGTGTCTGTGTTTGGTTTTTACTTTTGAAAGCCGCAAACACGCCGTTCTGATACTTCAATTGGCTGGCCAGTGGCTTGTACTGTTTCCCAAACTCCAGATCAACGGCTTCGTTCAGTTTGTTTACTGTAATCTCCCACAATTCGCGTGGAAATTCGCCATCGTAGCTGCCGGTATATATCTTTTTCAGTGCGCGGGTGACCGATTGCTCCATTCCGGTTATTTCTTCCGGAGTGAACTCATCAGACAGGCACATTTCACATCCACAGCTATGGGCATGATCGTAAAGGGCTGTTAACTCAGCCCGGAGACGTTCATTAGATCGCCCCGGGCTTAGCCGAAAAAATTTTTAAACCCTTTCTTTTTGCCGTTGGTCAATATAATGCCCCTGTCTGAAAGTTCCTCGTTTATTGCCGGGGCTTCTTTTTGTTTGAGCTTTGCACCGCCTTTGGGCGTTGGTATGTTGTAACGATCGTACCAGTATTCAGCCGGAATTTCAATTTCTTCAGCGACCTTTTTATCAATCTCTACACGGTCTTTAATGTTGGTGCTGTCTTCGTCAGCATATTTAAAGCGGCCATCTCCCGGATTGTACCCGTGCAGGTCGAGCTGACGGCGAAACTGAGTGTTCAGTATGCGGAGTGCAAACATCCGGTCAGCCTCAAAAACCTCTTCTTCCGATTCGGCATGAACCTCGCCTTTGTAATTTCCACCCTCTGCATCAACCGTCATGGTACTGCACAGAATGATTTTGCTCATTTCCTTGTTGCAGAAATCAGCTAAACCTTCGTAAGCCGTTTTTCCTGACGTACTGGTTTTATTTTGTTCAAATTCGATTGAACAGGTGTCAGGAATAGCTACACTTGCAGCTGATCCCATTCCATCCATTGCAGTAACAAGCTCTTTGCGTGCAGTTGGATCATGAGCCGGAAATTTCCCCTTTTTTAGCGGCATTCCGAACAGTTCGCAGAAGGTTGCCCAATCGGCAATGTCTCCGCGTTTGTAAAGTACATACGGCGCACATTTCAGTAATAAACCCAAATCGTTTGTTCTACCGGCTGTGATGATGTAGGGAGCAAACTTCTTATCCAGATAATCAATCCCGGCATTCAGTGAGTCTCCCTCCTTGTACTTATAAACATGTCTTTCGGGTACTACGTGTCGGCGGTCGATCAGCTTTGCGGCCGGGTCTTTTTCTCCGGGCATGATAATGTCGTGCCAAATAAGTGAGAAGCCAAAATAACGGCTTTCAATAATGTACCGAAGAATATCTTCGAACGCCTGACTTTCGATCAGGTCGGTAATGATTTCGTTTTCCTTTCCTTTTGTCGCAAAAATAATCGGTGCATTGGTCAGGTTCATGATCCGTTTTTCGGTAACAGCAGTGAGGTGACCGTCGAGCATAATGTCGTGATACAGGTTCATTAATTTCGACCGATCAGGGTAGTCGGGGTCTTCAGACGATTTTAACGCGAGCTGCCACTTCGCAATATCTTTGGGCGTACGGTCGTACGAACTTATCCGAATGTCAATTTCTGCAGTTTGTTTCGTTGTTGTCATCTCTTTAAAAATGATTTGTTCGTCTTGGGTTACTTGACACACTCACCTGTGTTTCGGGGGTAAATTCTTCGGTTTGACCTGCTAATTTTGCCCCACTCAGGATAAATTTGCCCGACTGAATTTTATCGAGCGTTTTTACGGCATCTTCGTAGTCGATACGACGCAGTTCAGTCATGCTATTGCATACTTTGTGCAGCTTGTAAATAGCGATGGTCCGGGCGATGGCCAGTATTGTTTTATTGCGCTGTTCGTCTTCTTTTCCGAACAGGTCTGCAGCATCGTACCGGGTGCAGATATACCCGTCAATCTCTGACTGTGCCTCGTTGCATGCAGTTTCTATCTTCGAATCATCATCGCGGGTTACCCCTGCCAGAATTTCATCGTAAATATCCTGATCTAAATCCTCCTTAGTGATGAATGCCATACTAATATTTGTTATTTCGGCGTGTGCCGAGAATTTGTACATCGTTGCGTTTTTCTCCTTCGTAAACCACGAATTGAGAAAGGTAGCTTACTGATTGTTCATCGGCATCCGGGCTATCGTCGTGAGTACGGTATCCCGGTTCAATACCTTTCAGTTGGTTAATGCCTGTCTGCATGTCGTTGTTGGCATATTCGGCTTCGTCGTAATACATGCGCCCGTTTTGATAATAGGGGTGCATACTCATTAGCCTGTCGAATTTTTTCACCCGTGGTTTTGGTGAAATCACAATGTTTAAAGGCTTTTTAAATTCTCTCTCAGCTTCTTTTAAGGCATCGCGGAGCGGATCGTTCCAGAATTGTTCTTCGACCCGCCAATGAATAATTACCGACGGTGGAAGTGTGGCCTGATATTGATACATGAAGCGAATGGCCTCAATCATTTTACACTGCCGCACAAATGCTTTCAAACACCAAAAATTGAAGCCGTTTAACCCCCAAACTTTAACCGCATTGTAGTCGTTATTGCCCGAATAGGCAACATCCCAAAATCCTACTATGTGCCTGAAATGATCGAGTCGTGGGCGTTT
The DNA here is from genome assembly GCA_963668595.1 of Prolixibacteraceae bacterium. Classification (GTDB taxonomy): domain Bacteria; phylum Bacteroidota; class Bacteroidia; order Bacteroidales; family Prolixibacteraceae; genus GWE2-42-39. The sequence continues at coordinate 464,933 of OY764876.1, forward strand.
GCCCCATTGGATCAGATTATCGGTGAAAACCTTTCCTTCAACAAAGTGCTTGTGGTTGTATTCTGCCCGGCACGATATAGCACCGTCTTCTTCTTCCAGATCGCGGTAATAGTTGTCGTCGTACTTTTCAGACCATGCGGGTTTATAGGTCTTTTCGTCGTATGCCTCTACTAAATCAACCTTCCAGTTCGGGTGTCGTTTTTCAAGTAGATTCTGAATGCTTACCGGCCACGGATCATTGTTCGGGTGTAAATATCGACGGGTATCTCCGTCCATTGTTTTAAGCAAGGCTCCTTCAATCCATTTGACTGTTTCCATTTGTCGCATCGGATTTTTGGCCGTGTCTTGGTCTTCCAAATCGTCAGCAGAAATATAGTTTGGGCGAATAGCCCCTTTTCTCAAACCACGACAATCCTGCCCCATACCGATAGCCTGCCCCATAAACCGGCCGTCTTTTGTGCGAAAATCTCCATCTTCCCAACTGCCACGTAGAACCTGATCGCCGAAATAGTGAATGAGACGCTGGTTGCTCTCGAATTCGGCTTGCACATCCGAAAGCAGGTTGATCGCTTTTGTTTCGTTGTTTCCAACAATCACCTCGTAAACAAACTCACCGTTAATCCACAGATATATCGGGATGATAATATCAACCCATACTGATTTTGCCAAACCACGCCCCCAGCGAACCAGCCAACGCCCTTTTTTATTACGAAGCACATCTTTAGCCAGCCGTACATGAAAGGAAGCGGCTTTGGCACTGGCATAATGCGGAAAAAGGAACTCACAAAGAAACGCCGGGTCTTTTTTTAAACGGTCGATAATGGCTTTTCGTTGCTCCGGAGTTTCGAAGGGATTAATAGCTGTGCCGTCTTTAATAACCCGGAGCCGCTCTAAATATCTTTCCTTTGCTTGTTTATCGGCAATCCGCATTACATAGTCAGTTTTAACGAAATATCATTGATATGTTTTTCCTGAAAATTCAGGGTTTGCATGAACAGCTTTGGGTTGTCGTGCTGCATTGCTTCGAAAATGCTTTGCATTACTTCGAGGTAAATAGCCAACGGAACCTTGTTTTCTTTATTAATGTCTCGAAGGGTTTTGTTCCATTTCGACACCGCATCATCTATTTTGGCTATATCTTTACGAAGCTCCGATGCAAGTTCTGTATCGGCCTTCTTTTCCGCTTCATTCAGCTCAATGCTTTTTCTGATTCGGTCATCGGCAAGGTTTGAAATAATCTGTTCTATATTGGCCACGCGCTGTGTTGGCGAAGTATGCCGGAGTCGCTGGTCTTTCTTCCATCGCTCATCGTCGGCATTAATCCACCCGGATAGTGTTTTCTCACTAACCCCTATAAGAAGAGATATTTCTTTGGCCGTTTTTTTCTGTTCAACAAACAGGATGTAGGCCAGTTTCCTTTCCTTGTCTTTTGCCATTGTGGTTAACCTTTATCCGCAAATTTCAACTGAATTGATTCCTCTGGAAAGTATTAGTGCCGCGCTTGCATAAAACGCTGAAACCGTTGTACTTTTAGTTGATTGACGTTGATAAGCCTTGCATTTTTGGAGTCTTGAACCGCGAAAACGCAAAACAATTAATTAAAAGCTGCATGGCAGAGACAAAAAAAACGTTCACGTTTATTATCTCGGATGAATCGCTGAACTCCTACGGATTCCGGGTGCTTACCGATGGCATTGATACCTCTTTGTTTGAGAAAAACCCGATTGCGCTTTGGGTGCATAGCCGCCCTTATGGCTGGGATAAAAATCGTGAGCCGCTTCCTATTGGTAAATGGGTGAACCTGCGACGCGATGGCAAAAAACTGATTGCTGACCTTGAATTTGACGAAGACGATGATTTTGCAGTATCGTTAATGAAAAAGGTTGAAAAAGGAATCATCAATATGGTCAGCGCGGGACTTCGGGCTATTACTACCAGCGACGATCCGGCAGTATTAATTAAAGGACAGACCCGTCCGACGGTTGTGCAGTGTTTGCTTATGGAGGTGTCATTGGTTGACATTGGCGCAAACCGTAACGCAATGCGCCTGCAAGATGAATTCGGAACAGAAATTAACCTTTCCGACCGGGAAGGTAATCACTTGTTACCACTTCTGCGTGACATTCAACTTCAAAATTTAGATATGAAATTACATGAACAAATTGCTCAGGTATTGAAGCTTTCGGATAATGCATCCGAAGCAGATATTTTGGCTGCTGTTCAAAATTCGGTAACCCTCAGTTTGCAGGTTTCGGGCTTGCAGGGACAGGTGAATACCCTGACCTCTGAGAAAACAAACCTTCAGGATCAACTGAAAGTTTATCAGGATGCCGAAAAAACAGCAGAAGAACAAAAGCGGATCGATCTGGTCGATCAGGCTATTACCGACAAAAAAATCACGGCAAGTGAGAAAGAAACCTATTTGTCATTGGCTGAAAAAGACTTTGACAATACGAAGAAGATCCTCGACGGAATGTCGGGAGTAAAAGAACTGGGCGATGGCGGCAATGGAGGAGAGAAACCAAAGGGTGCCTGGGATTTGCGCATGGAGGAAATTAACAGCAACTTAAAAAATCGAAGATAATGGCGATTGTAATCACAGGAACTGCCTATTCAGGCGAAGTATTGGAGCAACTCCTTGTAAGAGCTACCACAACCAATGAGCTGGTTGAGCGTGGCTTAATCAGAATGGTTCCAAATGTATCGAAAAAATACACCTTGCCTCGTTTAAAGACTGGCAAGATGTTGCAAAAGCGTAAAGAACAGCCAAACAGTGAAGATAGCAAGGGCGACTTTACCTACGATGAGAAGTACCTTGAACCCAAAGAGTTCATGGCTTACACCGAGTTTAACCCTCGTGCATTTGAAAACATCTGGCGACCATTTCAGCCCAATGGCGATTTGGTATTTCGTGAGCTTCCTCAAAATGTGCAAAATCAGCTACTGGAAGAAATGGCTAAGGCAGTCGATTTCGAACTGGGATGGCATTTTATCAACGGTGAGTACGGTGCGACAGATGAAAAACTGTTTAACGGTATTTTGTTTTCAATTCTCAACGATACTGAAAGGATCGAGATTGCTAACCCTGTTGCATTGACAGAAGCAAACATCATCGAAAAGATGAATGCGAGTCGTTTGGCTCTTCCTAAAAAGTATCGCAATAAGGCTAAGATGCTTTTTAGCGACGAGGACTTTGAAAAATACGACAGTGCTTTAACGAAATTAAGCGTGAAAGGTCCTGATTACACAACAATGACAGCTAAGTCATTTAAAGGAATGCCTATTGAGGTATTGAGTGACTGGCCGGAACACGTGATTGTTTGCACTATTGCCACGAATGATACCACATCGAACCTTTGGGCTGGATGTAACCTGACCAACGATTATGACACGATCAAGATCGACAAGGTGACCAACGCAGGGGAACGATATTTCTTCAAAATGCTGATGACTGCCGATACCGAAATCGCCTGGGGCGAACAAGTAAGTGTTTACGACGGTCGTGTAGCCGGATAACAAGAAAACCATTTTTGAATTCTGATACATCTGTGAAAGTCGGGTGTGAAATTAGTAGCACCCGACTTTTTTAAAACTTACCAAAATGAGCGAACAGGAAAACATCGACTTGCAAAAACTCACCCAAAAAGAACTGCTTTTGGTTACATACCGGGAAGTTCAAAGTTTATCGGCTACTGTTGCTTCGTACAACAAAGAACAGGCACAGCTTCGAGAGCGTGTTGCTGTTGTTGAGACAAAAGTAAAAATATCAGGTATGCTTTGGGGAAGTATTGCAGGGGCTGTTGTTGCTGGCCTTTTCACTCTTTTTTTTTCACTTTTTAAATAGAAAAACAATGACCAATAAACAGCTATTAAAATATTTTGAAAAACGGCCACAAGCTGAGTGTTTGTATGTCGTTGGAGCGTTTGTTTTTGTTGACGAAGCACTTGCTAAAAAGTGTGCTTTTGCAGAACAAAAAGAGCTTGAAGTTAAGCATCGTGCAGAAGTAGAAGCTGCTGCCGCACTCGAAACTGACGAATTGCCGGAAACCTCTAACGATGAAGCTCCTGTAACTGAGGAATCAGAGAGTCAGGAAGAAATCACAGACGAGGAAGACGAAACAGAGGAGCATCCCGCAACTGAAACGCAGGAAGTAGTAAGCACGGACGAAGAATCCGAAGAACTGACTCACCAACTGGCAAAAGAGAAACTTGCTGCGATGGAACTGAATCACGAAACGGACTACTACCTGATGAAGTCGTTGGTTTCAGTACTCGAAATCCCGGTTGAAGGCAAAACAAAAGAAGCCTATTTGGCTGCATTGTTGAACTATAAAGCCGCCAACGTATGAGCCTTGTAGCAGAACAAGCTGCGTTTTTACAGGATGTTGCCAAACTGATTGTAAAAGCAGGATCGTTAGGGATTGTTTTAACGGGTGGTGAATTGTATCGAACTGCTGAACAGCAGGAAATTTACCTTAAAACGGGGAAAAGCAAAACTTCAAAAAGCAATCACCTGAAACGCCTGGCAATTGACTTCAATTTTTTTATTGATGGGAAATTGACCTACGAAAAGAAGCTGATCCAGCCTTTGGGCGATTATTGGGAAAGCCTAAACCCGGCAAACCGCTGGGGTGGAAACTTCAAAAGCTTTACCGATGCACCTCACTTTGAAAGAAATGTTTAACGCAAACAATAACAAAAATGAAAAGATTTTTAATTGTACTTATTCTTGGACTGCTAGCAATGATTGTTGCGCCAACGCAGTCGATGGCCTATGAGGCCGATCAGCAGCATGAAACTGCATTAGTAATCAACCAGTCGGGCAATACCGTTGATGTGTTGCAGGCCACTCCTGTCGCAGAAACGGACTTTGCCCTGGTTGATGTTCCACAGCACCAAAAGGTGTGCATGGCCGGAATGTTTGCTTTTGCTCAGGATGAAAGCCTAAGTGATGGACAACCTACAGACCCGGTTCCGAATGAAGTACAGAATGAGCCGGATAATCAGGAAAGCGAATCGACAACCCCTCTAAAGTTTTTAGGATCATACTGGGCTGAATTATTCCTCGCACTACTTGCATTAATAAAAATAATCGTCAGGCTTACTCCTTCTATTAAGGATGATAAAGTCTTTGGAAGGCTGGATGACTTTGTGAGTGCTATTTTTCCAAACAATGAAAAGCGCAAGGTTTAGAATATTGTTGCTGGTTGTATTGCTGGCAGGCTGTCAAACAAGCCGTCTGCCGGTAATAAGCCAATCAGCAGAGGTTGTAGTGCGCGAAGTTGTACGAGATAGCATTATTACCCTGCCAGCCGATTCGTCAATTATTCGGGCGTGGTTCGAGTGCGATAGCTTGAACAGGGTAATAATGACAGAGCTTGAGACACATTCCGGAAAGACAATACAGCCATCGGCTGTGTTAATTGGTAATAAATTTATTGCTACCGCGAAAGTTGACAGTCAGGCAATTTATCTGAGCTGGAAAGAACGACACCGCGAAACAGCAACAACCAATACAGTTATAAAAGAAATACCAGTTGAAAAGCTGGTGTATAAAAAGCCTAAATGGTTGGTTTGGTTGTCCGCAATTGGAGGCGTATGGATGCTTTTTTCTATCATTTCGATAATTCTTAAATTAAAAAAATAATGTTACCAGAAGTAATTGTAAACATTAAAAACGGCAATCTGGGCGGAGGAGCTCAATTGGCCGACGGCGTTGCCGGGATCATTGTTTCCGGTGATGCAGCCCCATCGGCTGAATGGCCTTTGGGAAGAGCAAAGCAGTTTTTCTCTATCTCGGACGTGAAGGACGCTGGACTTGATCCGGCATACGACACAACCAATACCACAAATGCATACAAGCAAGTAGCAGATTTTTATACTGTAGCTGGCGATGGTGCTGAATTGTGGGTGATGATTGTGCCAAAAACCGAGACGATGGAAGATATTTGCGACATCGCTGACGACAATGCATACGCAAAAGCTCTTATCATTGGAGCCGGTGGCTCTATTCGGTTGCTTGGTATCACTCGCACTCCTGACGCTCTTTACGCGGCTACCTACACAAAAGGTATTGATGATGATGTGATTGCTGCAATTGGCAAACTGGAAGCATTGGCTCAGTCGTTTGCAGGCGAAATGGCTCCATTTATCGGCATTGTTGAAGGTCGTGAATGGAAAGGCGACACGGGTACTATCGAGGACTTGAAAGGACTTGGTTTTAGTCGTGTTGGTGCAGTCGTTTGCGGCGACAAAGCTGATAAATCGGCGGGAGTTGGTTTATTACTTGGTCGTTTGGCGACCGATCCTGTTCATCGAAAAGCCGGGCGGGTAATGACCGGGGCTATTCCAATTAAAACAGCTTGTTTTTCTGATGGCACTGCTGTTACTCGCGGCATAGCTAAAGCACTTGATGCAAAAGGCTGGATTGTAATGACTCCTTATCCGCAACGTGCCGGATTTTACTGGGGTAACGACAATACTAGCGCTCCGGCAACAGATGATTTTTCATCGATTGTAAACCGCCGGGTGATTGATAAAGCTATGTTGATCGCGTATGATACTTACGTGGCAGAGATCATGAATGAAGTAAGCGTTGACGAGGATGGCTATTTGGCTCCGGGAGTTGTAAAATACTTTGAGGGAAAAATTGTGAATGCTATCAATAACGGCATGACCGCCGGTGGAGAAATTAGTTCGGTGAAAGCTTTTGTCGATCCGAAACAGAATGTTCTTGCCTCAAGTAAAATGGTTGTATCGCTTCAAATTATTCCGGTTGGCTACGCAAAAACAATTGAGATTAACCTGGGGTTTTCGAATCCTGCTAATGAATAGCGATTATGGTGGTAAATAGCGAAGAATTTGCATGGGCTGACTCAGCAGTTGTATTGCTTGGTCAGCGAATTGAAGGAATTACAGCCTTCAAATACAAAAAAAGCCAAAATAAGGAGCCACGTTACGGACGCGGAAATGAACCGATCGGCTACAAGCGCGGAAATAAAAAGTACGAAGGCTCGATTACAGTTCATAAAAGCGTTTTGGAGGCTCTGAAAAGTGCTGCTCCGGATGGCGATATTTTGGAACTGAAAGGCTTTGATATTGTTTTCAGCTACGTTTCTGATACGGGGGCATTGAAAACAGACATTGCCAAAATGGTTGAATTCACCGAAAGTGAAGAAGCTCTGAAACAGGGTGACGGAAACGGAGAGTACGAACTTCCATTTATTGCGTTGCGGATTACTCCCGCTTAGTAAAAAAAATAGTTTAGTTGGATTATTGGTTTGATTGAAAGGATGTAGGGGCGTTGCTTGCAGCGCCCACTACACGAATCAATCAAATCAGAATTAAATAGTAATTAATCATCAATCAAATCAACATGAATAAGCTTGAAAATAAAAATATTACCACTCCTACCCCGGAAGATATTACCAAATGGAAAGAATTGTATGGCAAAGTGCATACCCTTGAAATTCCGATAAAATATACCACCGCAGATGGACGTGAGTTTGACGATGAAGGCGAAGCCAAAGATCACGCCTCCGAACTCGTACCGGAAAAACGCGAAATACAAACACTGAGTATTGTAGCATATCTGCGCACACCGAGCCGGAAAATCATTTCGATGGCTACGGCAGTTGGTGGAAAAGACCCGATTAAATTCGGTGAATTGATCCTGCAAAACTGCTGGTTGGGTGGCGACGAACGTATTAAAACCGATGATGATTTGTTTCTCGCTGCCAACGCCATTATTGGCGATCTGATTAAGATTAAAACGGCAACCTTAAAAAACTGTTAGAGGCTACCGCCCGGCCTGATAATGACATAGTGAGACAGAATAACATGCTCATCCGTCACTATTGTCCGGGCATTGATCCCGACAGGTTGACGGACGATGAATGGGCGGTGATAGCCAAAGATGTTGAGTGGTTTTGTAAAAAGATTAATCCTGATAAGTAATGCCTGGTATTTACGAATATACTTTATTAATGCAGGACAGGGCTTCCGGTACGCTTCAAAAGCTATCCGGAAGTTCTTATGAGGCAGTTCAAAAGTTTGTAACCCTTCAGGATAGAATTGATACATTGAAGCGTTCATCCGGAGACTTTGGCAATTCCATTGACACTCTCAAACAACGTATTGACATACTGCAACAGGAACGCGACTTGATTGACCCGGAGAACCTGACGAAGATTCGCCAGTATAACCGCGAAATTCAAACACTATCGACGCGAATTAATAACCTTGAGAACACAACCGGAGGCCGTTTTAAAACCTACTTAAAAGATGCTTTCTCGCAAATACCGGGTGCAAACCTGTTGACTAATCCGCTTATTCTTGCCGGGGCTGGTGTAACTGCTGCCGGAAAACTTGCTGTAAGTTGGGAAGAAGGTATGGCGAAAATCAACGCCACAGCACAGTTACCACAGGCCGAACTTGATAAGCTTGGTAAAACAATAAAGAAGCTGGGTATTGAAGCTGGTGTAAACCTGAGTAAAGTACCCGATGCTTACGAAAAAATACTTTCGCAAACCGGAGATGTAGCTTTGAGTACCGATATTCTAGACAAAGCATTGAAAGGGGCAAAGGCCGGGTTTACCGATGTAGATATTGTATCCGGAGCCGTGGCGCAATCGCTTTCGGCAATCGGAAAAGAAAATACCAACGCACAGGAGGTGCTTGACACCTTGTTTGCGGCAAAACGGGTTGGTGCCGGTGAGTTTGGCGACTTTGCCCGATATGTTCCCGGACTGGTTGCAGCAGGTAAAAACATTGGTGTAATATGGAAAGAAACTGCCGGGGCATTTGCTTACATGACCGGAAAAGGTAACGATGCGGCCAGTTCTGCAATGTACATTCAGAACGCTTATTCTGCTTTAGGGAAAAGCGATATTACCGATGGTCTTAAAAAAGCTGGTGTAAACGTATATGATGGAGGAAAACTGCGCAGCATTGTTGACATTTTTACCGATCTGAGCAAAGTCACACAGGCGATGAATGACCAGCAAAAATCTGACTTCTTTGAAAAGATTGGGCTTCGTGACCAACAGGCTAAAGCGGCTTTCTCGATCCTTACCGACGAAACAAGCAAGTTGCAAGAAGCCATGAATGCTACCGCCAACGCAAGTGGCGAACTACAAGCAGCCTTGGACAATACCGATAATATTGGCAATAAGCTGAAAACTACATGGGCGCAGTTACAAGGCATTGGAGAGACATTTGGTAATGGTGTCATCACTCTACTTAATCCGGTACTTGATATTCTTAATGGATTGTTATCAGGAATAGCCTGGACTATAGAGGGAGTTGGTTCAGTCTGGAGCTGGTGGACAAACATGCTGATTGACGGTAATCCGTGGATTGTTGGTTTAACGGTATTGATTGGGGGCTTGTCGGCAGCAGTTGCCGCCCACACTCTTTGGATGAAGCATGATGTGTTATGGACAAAAATAACCATTACTGCAAAAAAAACATGGGCTGCTGTTACAGGGTTTGTTTCAGGTGCAATTAAGGCACTGAATGCAACGCTAGCTACAACTCCATTTGGTTGGATATTAGCCGGAGTGGGAGCAGTTATAGCTGTATATACAATCTGGCATAAGAAAATAAGCGATGTTACAATAGCTCAGAGAACAATGAGCAAAATCGAAAATGAGGCATGGAAAAGCATTGCTGAAAGGAAAGTCAAATTAGAGGCATTAACAAAAATTATTTCAGACAGTAGCAGGGCTGAAAATGATCGGGCAAAAGCTTTAACTGAATTGCAGCGATTATACCCGAAAGACTTCGAACATCTGACTACTCAAAATGCATTGACAGGGAAAGCGATTGAGTTAAAACAAAAACTTATCGATAAGTTATTTCAGGAAGCCAAAGTAAGAGCGGCACAGGATAAGCTTACCGAGTTAGAAAAACAGCGGTTCGATCTGTTGAATGATTCTGAAAAATCAGATGCTTCTTTATTTCAGCAAATAGGAAATTCATTTTTGGCTGGAGGTAATGCATTGCTTACTCAAAGTCTGAATATGCAATCTTCTGCTAAAAACCTGACCGAAGGATTAAATCAGATTGATAAAAAATCAGAAACTCTAAGAAAGTTTTTAGAGAGCTCCAATGCGCTTGAAGTGATTGTTGGCGGAAATGAAAATGGTGGAGGCGGAACTGGTGGTAATCTCAATCTTAATTTAGGCTCTGATTCATTAAGCCTTGGTATTCCACAGAATTATAACGCAAATGGGGCTTATGCTGCTATTACGTCGAAGCTGGGCGGAAAATCAGCATCAGAAAGCGACAAGCAATCGCCCACCGAAACTCCGGTAAGGAGTATTGCAGCACGTGTTGATGATATTTCTGTAAGTCTGCGCAAAATTGCTGCGTCGGTGGCTATTCCGGTTGCCTTGTCTGTTGGTGTGGCCAATGCTTCTGCTGCGTCTGAAACAATGATTCAGAATCATGCAAACAGCATGATTGATCAGCGTTATGAGGTTGGGCAAATCAATAATCATGCGAGCTATGATTATAGTCGGAATTTGACCGATTTAAGCAATAAGATTAGCAAAACAAGCAATCTCAGCAATATTACGACAAACGATTATAGTCGTAGTGTTGCCGATTCAAGTAATCGGATCAGTAACACAAATAATCTCAGTAAGGTTGTTGCAACCGACAATAGCCGAAAAGTTTCGGAGCTGAGCCAACGGTTTGAACAAACCAGCAGCGCAGTAAGCAACGAAAAGAACAGCCTGTATAATAAAGTTTCAGGCGGTGCAACTTATGATTATAGCCGCACTGTTTCCGATTCAAGTAATCGGATCAGCAACACGAACAATCTCAGCAAGGTTGTTGCAACCGACAATAGCCGAAAAGTTTCGGAACTGAGCCAACGGTTTGATCAAACCAGCAGCGCAGTAAGCAACGAAGAGAACAGCCTGTATAATAAAGTTTCAGGCGGTGCAACGTATGATTATAGCCGCACTGTTTCCGATTCAAGTAATCGGATCAGCAACACGAACAATCTCAGCAAGGTTGTTGCAACCGACAATAGCCGAAAAATTTCGGAGCTGAGCCAACTGTTTGAACAAACCAGCAGTGCAGTAAGCAACGAAGAGAATAACTTGTTTCGCAATATTCAAAGCACTGCTTTGGCGTATGAAAATTCAAGTTCGACGAATAACAATGAAACATTCTCATCAAAAGCAGAGACCGTTTCACAAAGTCATTCGCGGGTTATTCACATCGATAGGTTTACCGATAAAATTGAAATTCATGTTACAGGGCAGGATGCACCGCGTGAAGTTGCAGACCGGATACGTGATGAAGTAGAAAAAGCATTGGCCGAAATTCTAAATGTTTAGTGTGATGGGTAGAACTGTATTCAGCATATTGTCGCAAGGTATAGGAGTCGCTACCGGCTACGAAGCCCCTCCTTTTATTCCGGCTGGTTTTATTTCAGTAAAAAGCAAAAGCCGGGCGGCTGAATTTAATAAAGGAAGTTATTCAGAGAAAAGGACTCAAAGTAATACGGGTTCTCCGCTTCGTAAAAGCAAAGGTGACCTTTATTATTTCATGCCTGTAAGCTTTGAACATGTCAATCAGAAGACCAACGCACGTACAATTTACAATTTCGATGATGCCATAATTTCTATCACCGGAAAAAAAACAATTGTAGAAACGCCGTTGATTGGAAAAAAAGGCACAGTAAAGGAGCTGATTAGTGTTGACGATTATGAAATTAAATTGGTTGCTGTTGTCGCTGGAGATGACTATCCGGAGGAAAAAGTTCAGGAAATAGTCAAGCTTTATGAGATTAACGAAAGCCTCAAAATGAACTGTGTTGTTTCTGACTATTTTCTTCATGCAAAAATGGGAGAAGACGGAGGAGACCGGGTTGTGATTAAAAATATTGAAGTTGCGGCAGTTGAAGGCGTTGAAGATATGCAGGTAATAACAATGACATTGCTGAGCGATCAGAATTTTGAATTGGAGATTAGCTAATGTATGTTTTAAGCTCACATATTGCAATTGGTTCAGCTTCGTTCACCTCAGTAAACAATGTGGTAATAAAACGAAGTACCCGGACTGCTAATGCTACGGCTACGATAAAAGTTCCGGTTACTACCGTGTTAAAACAGCAGGGAAAAGAAGCTACCAAGATCGAGACCGCTCAACAAATCAAAGTTGGCGATCCGGTTACTGTCCGGTTGGGGTATGATGGGAAGTTGAAAGACGAATTTCGGGGCTTTGTGAAACGACTAAACTATACCGTGCCGCTCGAAATTGAGTGTGAGGACTGGTATTGGAAGTTGCGTTACATCAATATCAAAAAGAGTTATCCTAAAACGACAGTTAAAGAGTTATTAAATGATGTATTAAAAGGCACTGGTGCAAGTGTTCACCCGGCAACAATTGATCTGGGACTGAAAAACACTGTGATCAACAATAAAACCGGCGCATGGGTGCTGGAAAAATTGAAAAGCGACTACGGCTTGACTGTTTTCTTCACTTTAGACGGGAAACTATTTGCGGGGAAAGCCTACGAAGTTAAGGGTTCTCAGGTGAAGTATAAATTGCGCGAGAATGTAATTAAAGATGATGATCTGAAATTTTATAAAGCTGCTGACTATAAGCTGAAAGTTGAAGCGAAAAGCTACGACCGAAACGGAGCAAAGCTGGAAGCTTCGGTTGGCACAGATGGAGGCGAAGCTAAAACTCTATGGTTTTACAATGTTGCAGATAAATCGCAATTGCAAAAGCTGGCAGAGCAGGAATTGAAACGATATAGTTTTGATGGTTACAGGGGGAAAATTGAAACTTTTCTGATTCCATATTCGGAGCCAGGCATGGTTGCAGTATTGACCGATCCACTGTATGCTGATCGTAGTGGGAATTACTATGTAGAAAGTACAGAAGTACGCTTTGGCATGACTGGCGGACGGAGAACAGTTGAATTGGGGGTAAAGGTATGAGTGAACGTACAGAGGCTATACGACGGAAGTTACAGGAGATGTTTGCAGGAAACGAACAGGTTTTTCCAGCAACAGTAAAAGAAGTAAATGAAGATGAATTTACCTGTTCAGTTCTTTTTGATGACGAACTTGAATACACTGATGTGCGGTTGCGTTCTGTGATCGATTCGGGTAAACAAGGTTTTTGCTTCATCCCGAAAGTTGGGAGCATGGTGATGGTTGGCAGGATCGCCAGCAGCGAACAGTTGTTTGTAGTCATGTTCAGCGAAATTGATAAAGTTCTTTTTACGTCTGGATCACTTGAAGTCGTTGTTGATGCGGACAAGATTGAATTGAAGAAAGGAGAAGCGATTTTAAGGCAAACAGAGGCCGGTTTTACCATGATCCGGAGCGGCGAAGGATTGAAAAAAATACTGACTGATTTAATAACTGCGATCTCTCAGTTGACAGTTCCTACGGGGGTAGGCCCTTCGGGCGTTCCGATTAATGCAGCGGTTTTTAATGCGATAAAAACACGTTTGGGAAATTTTTTAGAAGGATAATATGGCACTGGTAAAAGCAACAATTAAAAGTGATATAAAATCAGCCTTTCAGGAGGTAATGGATCAGGCTGATGATAAGCGTGGTGATGCTCTCGATAAGGTAGCTGATAAACTGGCCGATGCAGTTATCAAAGCGATTAAAAGTCAAACGATAACTGTATCTGGTGTTGTAACGGCTGGCAGTCCTTCAACGCAAACACAGACGATTCCTGTAATTGCAACAATTCAATAGGATAATGATCGATTTCAGACAAAATACTGATGGCGACATTGATCTGTCGAAAGGAGATGTAGTGTATGTAGAAAGTACAGTCGCTCATCAGCGCGATTTATTGCTGACGGGTATGGGAGAACTAAAGCACGCTCCTACAACCGGCGTAGGTATTCATGATTTCATTCATGATGAAAACCCGACAGACATGCTCCGCATGATACGAAAGAAATTCATACAGGACGGGCAAACTGTTAATAGTGTCAGTGTTGGTGATGAAGGCTTGGAGATTGATGCGTATTATGATGTTTATCCGGTAGTTCCAAATTTTGCGCCGGGTACCATTTTGTTTACGTTGCCACTAACTCTCAAGTAGATGGAAGATTTGCTAAACATAGAAAATAAAAAAGGTGGCGATAGTGTTACTGCTGCTGAGTTCAATCAACTGGTAGATAGAACTAATTCTTTGATAAAAAGAGTTTCCGGCTATCCGGAGATTGTTCAGCTTACTTGGTCGGAATACCAAGCCCTAGAGAATGCAGGATTGGTTGATAAAAATAAACGATACAGAATTATTTAGAATGAAAAAATACATTGTAGAGAATGCAACTCAAACCATTATCGATCTTGCTATTCAGTTGTATGGCAATGCTGAATTAGTCGATCAGTTGCTGTTGCTGAACCCCGTCCTTTTAGATTCCGAACCGGCATTTAATCTTTCCGATTTTTTGCCTGTTGGCTTAGAAATAAACTACAATGAAGATTTGCGGGAGCTTAGGATATTAAACGAATTGAATGGAAAAATAATCATAAATGAATAAAAATGGCTCGTTCAACACAAGAAATATACGACGGTCTGGTAGAGCAGAGAGAACAATATATTCCCGAAATTAATTCAACCAGTCAAGCGGCCGAATGGCGTTTGTGGCTCTGGATTTTTGCTTATGGAATTCATTTGTTTGAAGTGATTTTAGATATAATGAAATCTGACGTTGAATTAAAACTCACCAACAAACAACCTGGTTCGCTTGAATGGTATATTGATATGGCAAAACAGTTTCAGTTAGGCTATTCAATGTCGGTGAATGAAAAGGGAGTTCTCAGTTACCCCGTAGTCGATTCGTCTGCCCAAATTATAAAACATGCTTCCGTTGCCGAACAAGGAGGGGGTATTATATTGAAAGTTGCGAAGTATGACAATGATGGCAATCTAGCTCCACTTAGCTTAACCAATGTTGAGTTTCTCCAATTCCAGCGGTATATCGAAAATATAAAATTTGCCGGAACGGATATTACAGTAACGACATTGCCTGCCGATTTAATCACGTATTCGATAACGGTGTATTATGATCCTGCTTACCTGCCTGATTCTGTTAAACAGTCGGTGATTGAACGATTAAAGGTCTTTCGGCTCGAACTTAGTTTTGATGGCGTGTTTTATACTAGCGATTTTGTACAGGCTATACTACAGGTTGTTGGTGTAAAAACTGTAAAAGTTAATACAATGACCGGTGCACAGGGGGAAACAACGCAAGTAATTGATGTCAGCTATGCTGTTGCAGCCGGTTATTTCAATTTCGACGAGAACTCAGTAATAACTATGCAAAACGCAAAACAATGATTGATATTGATTATAAACAATATCTGACCCGGATGTTGCCCGTGTATAAACGATTACCAAACCGGATAAAACTGTTTTATTGGCCTTTTATCGCACTTCAACAAATATTTGATGCATTTAAAACGTGGCGGGCTGATGTGTATTATCGGTTGAATATAACAGGTCAGATACTTTCTCTTCAGTCACTCCTAAACCGGAAGGTAGTTAATGCAAACGGGAAGATACTAGTACGGAGTTATAGCGATGCAGGTATCTGGGCACAGCTCATTAGTGAGCCGGGTGAATCATATCGGATCGATGCTGGGATTGAAAGTGAAAATGTAGCTATTGCCGTTGCTCTCGAAGGTGAAGTAATTGAAAATAGCGAGATTGATTTTTATGTGTATATACCACAACAGGTCAATGTTTACGAAGTAATGAGATGGGTTGATAATTATAAAATTGCAGGGAAACGCTATCAAATAATACAAGCATAATGAAAAGGCAAATACAAGAAATTGGTGTTAGGAAATGGTTCGGAGGAGATTGGTTGTGCATACAAGATGAACTTATTGCAGTTTTAGAGGGATACTTTGGCGGCTTTGGCCAGCAATTTATTTTGTCTGGATGTGTTGTTTCCGGGAATAATATTGCTCCCGGAATTGTCGGACTAATCGGAGACGGTGTTTTTCATATCTGCCGGTTTCCCGGAGCTCAGGGAGTAACATGGCCTATTTATTTAAAGCCGGAAAAAATCATTGAGAATCGGGTTTATAACGACAATCAATCAAAGGCTGTTTCTGAAACATGGACGGCAATGCTTACAAGTCAAGACAGCGGAGGGTATTTTAGGATTGAACAAAACGATTCATCTCCTCGCTTTTTCGACGCAATTCAAAACTCATCGCGCCGCTTGGTTACAGATGCCGAAAAATCTACATGGGGTAATCAGGCAGCCAGTGCAATTAATACGCTTCGTAATAATGTTGCATCCGATTACGACACATTGCAGAAAATTGCCAGTATTCTGGTAACTAAAGCTCCGCTTGTTTCTCCTGCTTTGTCTGGTGTACCCACTGCACCGACGGCTGCGGCCGGAACCAATACTGCGCAAATAGCAAACACTGCTTTTGTGCAGGCTGCTATTGCTGCACTGGTGGCAAGTAGTCCGGCTGCACTCGATACACTTAACGAGCTTGCGACAGCACTCGGCAATGACCCAAATTTTGCAGCAACAATGACAAATGCGTTGGCTGGAAAAGAGCCAGCGAATGCAAACATTCAGACACACATCACTTCAAGAGTCAATCCGCACGGAGTAACTAAATCGCACGTTGGGCTTAGTAATGCTGACAATACAAGTGATGCAGATAAACCAATAAGTACAGCTACTCAAACGGCATTAAATTTAAAAGCACCGTTGGCCAGTCCGGGATTAACTGGCACACCCACAGCACCAACGGCAGCAGCCGGAACCAATACCACGCAAATAGCAAACACTGCTTTTGTGCAGGCTGCTATTGCTGCACTGGTAGCAAGTAGCCCGGCGGCGCTCGATACACTTAACGAGCTTGCTACGGCACTGGGTAACGATCCGAACTTTGCAACCACAATAACCAATGCATTAGCAGGGAAGCAGCCCATTGATGGCGATTTGACTGCCATTGCTGCATTAGCAGGCACGTCCGGTTTATTGAAAAAGACAGCTGCGAATACCTGGGTATTGGATACATCTGCATATCTTACCTCCGTCACTAAGGCAATGGTTGAAGCTGTGCTCACTGGAACAATTTCAAGCCATGCCCACACAGTTACAAAGTCTGATGTTGGGCTTAGCAATGCAGATAATACGAGTGATTTGAGTAAACCAATAAGTACAGCTACTCAAACGGCATTGAATTTAAAAGCACCGTTGGCCAGTCCGGGATTAACTGGCACACCCACAGCACCAACGGCTGCTGCCGGAACCAATACCACGCAAATAGCAAACACTGCTTTTGTGCAGGCTGCTATTGCTGCGCTTGTAGCAAGTAGCCCGGCGGCACTCGATACACTTAACGAGCTTGCTACGGCACTGGGTAACGATCCAAACTTTGCAACCACAATAACCAATGCATTAGCAGGGAAGCAGCCCATTGATGGCGATTTGACTGCCATTGCTGCATTAGCAGGCACGTCCGGTTTATTGAGAAAGACAGCTGCGAATACCTGGGTATTGGATACATCTGCATATCTTACCTCCGTCACTAAGGCAATGGTTGAAGCTGTGCTCACTGGAACAATTTCAAGCCATGCCCACACAGTTACAAAGTCTGATGTTGGGCTTAGCAATGCAGATAATACGAGTGATTTGAGTAAACCAATAAGTACAGCTACTCAAACGGCATTGAATTTAAAAGCACCGTTGGCCAGTCCGGGATTAACTGGTACACCAACAGCACCAACGGCAGCAGCCGGAACCAATACTATGCAAATAGCAAACACTGCTTTTGTGCAGGCTGCTATTGCTGCGCTTGTAGCAAGTAGCCCGGCGGCGCTCGATACACTTAACGAGCTTGCTACGGCACTGGGTAACGATCCGAATTTTGCGACTACAATAACCAACTCTTTGGCAGGGAAATTAAACCGTGATTTTAGTAATATTTCCAATGTTGTTACTGCTTTAGGTGCACTGGGTGTAGAAGGAACAGAAACGCTATCGGGTACCAATATTGATTGGTTAGGAAAACCGGTTCGTACAAAAACATTGACAAGTGCAACTACCCTGACTTTCTCAAACCTGATCGTCAATAAAACAATTACCATGACCATAACCGGGAACTACGCGCTAACACTTCCGGCATCGGTTAAGAAGATAACAGGTGAATACGACGGAACAAAGTCGAATTTGATTCAATTTTTATGTGTAAATACAGCCACTCCTGAAGTGTGGTGTGTAATTAGTCAGGAGGCAACAGCATGATTAATAATGGTTTTTTGTTAGTTGGGAGCAGGAAGAATGACTCGGTTATTATTGCTATTGGTGGTAATAAGTTATTTTTCTCAACAGACAAAGCACAGAGCTTTTCTGAATATAAAACATCCAATTACACTTATATTGCGCATGGAGCAATTTCTATTGATTTAACCCTAGCCGGAATGGTTTCATCTCAAGGGTTTTACTATAAAAGTCAAAATAGAGGAAACTGGATAGCTACAACTAACTCTGAGGTAGGGAAACATATAAGTATTTCCGGCGATGGTAAATATTGTTTGATAATGCCTAAATCAGCGAATTACACTTATCAAGCTAAGCTAAGTAGTGATAGGATGAATACATTTTCAAACATTAGTCCTTCAATTTATTATGGAGTTGGAAGTTGCATGTCTGAAAATGGGCAATATATGTATATAGCAACAGGTAATTCAATAATAATATCAAGTAATTATGGTATTACATGGGCATATAAATATTTTGGAGTGTATTCAATCGCTAACACCCAAATTAAATGTTCCAGAGATGGGAAGCATGTTGTTACCACGAGTGGTAATAAGGTATTAGTAAGTCATGATTCAGGAAACACTTTTCAAGAAGTGTACACAGACTCAACAACAAATGGATATTTAAGTGTAGATATTTCTGACGATGGACAAGTCATTGCTGCTGTTGGAAAGTATGTTTCTTCAATGGCAATAAGTGTTAACGGAGGAACATCTTTTTCAAATAAATTTCAAGGAATCCAATTAAGATCAGTTGCAATATATGGTGATTCTTCCTTGATTATTGTCCATGAATGGAATGTGTCAGGCTCAAAAATGCATTTATCTAGTGATAAAGGGGAAAGTTGGACAATAACCATGCTGTCTGATCTTGGGATTTTTGAAGATATAGGTCTTATTGAAATTAATTAACTATGAAAGCAAGAATTGACAAAAACGAACAAATCATGGTAGTTTCTGAACTACCTAATAAGTTTAGAAACACAATTGGCGGATACAATCTACTACCATCTTCAGTACATAGAAATGATGGCTGGCGCGATGTAATTGTACCGGATTACGACCATATCATGCAGCGACTTGGTGATCTGTATTACGACGAAGGAAGCGACGTATTCACTTACACGGTAATTGATATTGAGTTTGATATTGCTGCTGAAAAATCGGCTAAAATCAAACAGGCAAAGCAGACAGCCAATATGCTGTTAAGTAAAACCGACTGGTATGTTATCCGGGAGATGGAGCGCGGCGAGAGTGTGCCGGACGAGGTGTCCGCTGAACGACAAGCAATCGTTAACCGATGTAACGAGATTGAATCAATTATTACTGCGATGAACGAGGTTCGGGATGTATTAACTTATTTAATTCAATATTAAGGTAGGGGAAAGCCCCCGGTCACGGTTGATTCTCTCACCTCCCAACCGCACAAAATGCGAAATAGCCGCATACCCGGAGACATGTGTCTTCAGTGCGGCTATTTCGCATTTGTATTGTGAGAGGGTTCAAAATTATAAAATATTTTAATCTATGAGAG
This sequence comes from Prolixibacteraceae bacterium, assembly GCA_963668595.1. GTDB lineage: Bacteria > Bacteroidota > Bacteroidia > Bacteroidales > Prolixibacteraceae > GWE2-42-39. The sequence continues at coordinate 484,761 of OY764876.1, forward strand.
AATTTAAACAGTCGCCATTGCCTTTTCAAGGGCAAAAGCGAAATTTTTTGAAGGGATTCAGACATGCATTAGTTAATTACCCTTCAAATGGTATTTATATTGATCTTTTTGGAGGATCAGGTTTGTTAAGCCATACCGTCAAGTCTGTCTATCCAGAAGCTAAAGTAGTGTATAACGACTTTGATTGTTTTTGTGATCGATTGAGGCAGATACCAGAAACAAACAAGCTTTTAGGAGAATTACGTGAGGTATTGAAGGACTACGAACGTGGAGTTAAAATAGCAGGAATACATCGAAATCGAGTCATTGCAATTTTGAATGAAGCTGCTAAAAATGGTTATTCTGACTGGATAACACTATCTTCTTCGTTAAAATTTGCAATGAATTATTCTACCAGTTTATCTGGCATAGTTAACGATACGATGTATAATAAAATTCGAATATCAAGCTATGACGCTACTGATTACCTGTGTGGAGTTGATATTGTTCGGATGGATTACAAGCAACTTTTCGACCAATACAGGGCATTTAAAGATGTTGTTTTTCTTGTTGATCCACCTTATTTAAGTACTGACACTGCTACTTATTCAAGTAATAGTTACTGGAAATTGAAGGACTACCTTGACGTGCTACACGTACTGAATGATCAGAACTACTTTTATTTTACTTCCAATAAATCACAAATAGTTGAGTTGTGTGAGTGGATTAGTAGTGTTTCAGTAGCTGCAAATCCATTTGCAAATGCTACACTAAAGACAGTAAATACATCAACAACTCATAATGCTGGCTATACTGATATAATGTATTACTTTTTAAAGAAATGAGATTGTTCCCGTAATTTAATAGTAGTTAAAAGAGGCTTAAAAGGACGGGGTTTTGGTTACCACACCTATCTTCATAGCAACGCCAAGAAGAAAACTACCCAAACGGATAGACCCCGTCCGAAAGTTTTGCTCTTCTTGGCATTCATGAAATAAGTGTGGCGTGACAAAAGTAATTATTTTTGTACAATTCGATTTTAAATCATGTACAAATTGATTTTGGCCGATTAGAGGAGCTATTTTTTTATATGTGTAGCGATTTTTGCAAGCTTTTACTTCGGTACAGGATTGTCTGAAATACTCCGCGGCTAAGCATAAAAAGCGACATTGCCAGCCAAAGTGCATGGTTGCCAATTGATTCTTTCAGAAGATAATACGTTGGAACGAAAACCAGAAGTGAAGCAGCAAGCATGGTGTTTCGCATTGATTTTGATGCGGTGGCTCCGATGTAAATGCCGTCCCAGATGAAGGACCCAAAACTTAGCAGAGGCATTAAAATAGCCCAGGGTAAGTAGGGCGCTGATAAGTCGATTAACTCTTGGTTGTTGGTAAGTAGTTGAAGAATCAATGGATTGGCAACCCAGTAAATCAGCGAATAAATGATGGCAAGAGCAGCTCCCCATACAAAGAGTAATCGTATTAGCTGTTGCAATTTGTGCTGGTTTTTTTGCCCGATATATTTGCCGGTAAGTGCTTCGCCTGCAAATGCAAAACCGTCGATGAAAAAGGAAAACAATAACAAAAACTGAAGCAACATCGAATTCGCAGCCAGAATAGAGTCATTCATACTGGCTGATTTGGAAGTGAAAAAGGCAAATACAATAATTACGCAAAAGCTGCGAATGAAAATATCTGTATTTACATTGAAAAAGGCTTTCAAAGCAGGCCAATCAACGATTTTTTTCCAATTGAAGCGAGGAATAACAGAGGAATATTTTCTGATCAGAATAATACCGGCAACAACAAGTCCGAGATATTGGGCGATTACGGTTCCTAAAGCTGCTCCATCCGATTTCATTCCGAAGAACCGGATACAAAGAACACTGAATGTTAGATTGAACAGGTTTGCCAGAATCGCCAAAAACATCGGATGGCGGGCATTTTGCATGCCGAGTAACCATCCGCTGATGGCATAAAGGCACAAAGTTGCCGGTGCTGCCCATATTCGAATGCTGTAATACGAGCGGGCAAGCATTTCAACTTCGTTGCTGCCGTTTATAAAATAAAAACTCAGCCATACTATTGGTTGCTGAAATACAATAATGAGTATGCCCAGCGCAAGAGAAACCAGAACTGAACGAAACAGTAGCGTGGCAGTTTCTTGCTGATTTTCGCGTCCGTATGCCTGAGCAGTAAAACCGCTGGTGCTCATTCGCAAAAAACTAAATCCCCAGTAAATAAAGTTGAAAATGACTGTTCCAAGAGCTACAGCACCAATATAAACTTCCGAATCAAGATGTCCCATGAGAGCTAAATCGACCATGCCCAGAAGCGGAATGGTGACATTGGCAACAATATTTGGGATAGCAAGACGAAGAATGGATCGGTTCACCGGACTGAATTTTTTTTCGCAAATAAAACAAAAAGCGATCAAATACAGCACGTTTGATTTTTGGTATTGAGTTTTTCTATCTCTCATAGAGAAATCCGATGAAAATAATAGCTTTCTTATTTGGAAGGAATATAAATAGAATTGTAGATTTGCATAAAAAGATACGAAAATCCTAAAATTAAAAAAACAATACATTATGACATTCGAATTACCCAAATTAACATACGCGTACGACGCACTCGAACCATACATTGATGCTCGTACAATGGAGATACATCATGGGAAACATCATGGTGCTTATACTGCCAATCTGAATGCAGCAATACAGGGAACAGCTCTGGAAGGAAAAACAATTGAAGAGTTGCTGGCTGGAATTTCAGCCCATGCTGCTGCTGTTCGTAACAATGGGGGTGGTTTTTACAACCACAACCTATACTGGGAAGTACTCGCTCCGGGAGGGGCTCCTGCACCAACAGGAGAACTTCTTGATGCAATAAACGGCTCGTTTGGGTCGGTTCAAAATTTTAAAGATGCATTTACCAAAGCTGCGCTCACACGATTTGGTTCTGGATGGGCGTGGCTGGTAAGGCAGGGTGATAGTCTGGTGGTTTCATCAACACCCAATCAGGATAATCCGCTTATGGATGTGGCTGAGGTAAAGGGTATTCCCGTTTTAGGGGTTGATGTGTGGGAACACGCATATTACCTGAATTACCAAAATCGGCGTCCTGACTACGTTGACGCTTTTTGGAAGCTGATCAACTGGGATGAAGTAGCCAGACGATTTAAAGGTTAGTTGATTTTTGGTTTTTTCCCCCGGAAAGAGTTCCGGGGGTTTTTATTTTTATACCAATTGGATTATGTTATTTTGATTAAGTCTAAATTGGCTTCGATAGTGAATATTTTTAAACTTTTGCAGTAATTTCATGTTTATGGATAGCGAAACCAAAAGTCAATGTTGAACTTTTAACTATAAAGACATGAAATTTGAATTACCCGCATTACCCTATGCAAAAGATGCACTGGAACCTTACATTAGTGCACAAACACTTGAATACCATCACGGAAAACACCATCAGGCATATGTAAATAATTTGAACAACCTGATTGGAGGAACCGAGTTTGAAAATGCAGATTTGGAAACCATCATAAAGACTTCAAATGGTGGAATTTTTAATAACGCTGCGCAGGTATATAATCACACGTTTTATTTCGAACAGTTTAATGCGGCTGGAAGCAAAGAAGTTTCAGGAAAACTGAAAATGGCAATTGAAGCAGATTTTGGCTCGTTTGCTCAGTTTAAAGAAGACTTCACCAAAGCTTCGGCAACATTGTTTGGTTCCGGATGGGCCTGGTTGGTGAAAGATTCAGCAGGAAAACTGAAAATTGTTCAGACCAGCAATGCCGGATGCCCGATTACAGAAGGATTGACTCCTCTTATGACTTGCGATGTGTGGGAACATGCTTATTACCTGGATAAACAAAACTTGCGTCCGAAATATATCGAAGATTTCTGGCAGATTTTGGATTGGCAGGTTGTTGAATCACGGTTCTAACCCATTGGGGCAAATAATGAATGCCTTACTGATGTGTTAAAAAGCCATTAATTGTCATTTGATAGTCATTGTGTTGTCAGGAAATGACATTGAATGCCAAAAATGACTGTTGGAAAATGTCAAATAAATATAAACAGACAATCATCTAAAAATAACGAATCATGAGCGTAGAAAAAGTATTGGCTACGATGAGTGCCGCCGGAAAACCAATGAAAGCTGGCGAAATTGCAGAAGCTTCAGGTTTGGACAAAAAAGAAGTTGAAAAAGCAATGAATCAACTTAAAAAAGATGGTAAAATTGTTTCTCCGGTGCGCTGTGCCTGGGAAGTAAAAAAGTAACATTTCAGTTGGTCGCGGTTTGTCGAACCAATTTATAACGAAGAAGAGATGCAGGAAACTATTCCGGTATCTCTTTTTTTATGCCTGTTTCATTACTGCAATTTTATGATCGGCACAGAGTATTCAATTTTTTTTTGAAAATAATATCCATTTTCGATAGGGTGAGATGGTACTTGTGTGTTAATTCGGAAAACAAACTTAAAAAGGTTATTTCCAAAGAATGCATCAAGTATGGATCATCAATTAGTAAGCAAAATATTACAGGGAAAAGCCAGCGAGCAGGAAAAGTCTGATTTCTTCGAACGTTGTGAATCTGATCCGGAGGAAAAAGCGGAATACATCCGTTTAAAAAATATTTGGGCCATGTCGGCACAGGACGAAATACCCGATTTAAATCATTCGTTTGATCGGTTTTGGGAAAGAACGCAGGGCAAATCAATCAATAAATATCGCCAATTATTTCTTGAGCTCGGAAAATATGCTGCTGTGATGGTGGTAACATTGGCTTTGGCATATTGGCTTGGCGGAAAATTTGTGGCTACAGAGAACGAGCTTGTTCAAACGTTTAAGTGCGAGCAGGGGAGTGTATCGTCTGTTTTGTTGGCCGATGGATCGCGTGTTTGGCTCAATTCGGGTTCCGAAATTCAGTTTATTACTCAGAAAAAAAATAAGATCGAAGCAAAACTTTCGGGCGAAGCTTATTTTGAAGTTGAACATCGGCCTGAGCGTGAATTTGTTGTGCTGGCGGGCAATTTGCAGATTTACGATTTGGGGACAAAGTTCAATGTAAAAGCATATGAGCAGGATGCCGAAATTACAGCTACTCTGGCCGAAGGAAAGATTGATGTTCGTGATCAGGCGGGCAATAGTTTGCTCAGTATGAACCCGAATAATCACTTTACTTTCAATAAAACAACTCAAAAGTATATGGTTGAAGACATCAATCCCAATCTGGCTTCAGGTTGGAAAGATGGCAAATTTGTATTTATTAATATGGAGCTGGCTCAGATATGTCAGGAACTTGAGCGCTGGTACGGTGTGGAAATTGAAATTGGAAATGAAAAGATTGCCCGTGAAAAATTTTCGAGTATGATGAAACGAACGACTACCGTTCAACAAATGATGGAACTGCTAAAAATAACGGCTGATATTCAATATAAAATACTAACAGAAGCAGATGGAAAAAACAGAATAATGATCGAATAAAATAAAAAAGAAGCATACCTGGCGGGGTACACTTCTTTGAAAAACAAATGAACCAAATGGTTTCAATGTCTAATTAAATCAAGGTAAAAATATGAAAAAAAAGTTGTATTTGCTATGCCGGCAAAGGCATGGGATTGGAAAAGCATTTTTAATTATGAAACTAACAATGTGTCTGATTTTGCTGGCCGTATTTTCTTTTGCAACAGAAAGTTATAGTCAGTCTGCTAAGTTGAGCCTGAAAGTGAAAAATGCCACGTTGGTTGAAATTTTTCAGGAAATTGAACGAACCAGCGAATATGGGTTTCTATTCAAAAACGACCAGCTGGATTTAAATAAAAAACATACGGTGAGCATGTCGGATGTTTCGATTAATGAATTATTGGATAATGTTCTGGATGATGGTTGTTCGTACCGAATTCTCGGAAAAAATATTGTAATCTCCAAAGAAGATGCATCTGCCCAGAATCTAACGGTGAAAGGAAAAGTTACTGATTCGTCGGGAGTTGCCTTACCCGGAGTTGCGGTAGTGGTAAAGGGAACCAACCAGGGAATGGTAACCGATATGGACGGAAAATTCACTTTTGTCAATGTTGCCGAAGATGCCACCCTGGTTTTTTCATTTGTAGGAATGAAAACTCAGGAAGTTGCAGTTGCCGGCAAATCGCTGATTGATGTAGTATTGGTAGAAGATGCAATTGGCATTGAAGAAGTGGTTGCAGTAGGGTATGGTGTACAGAAAAAAGTAAACCTGACAGGTGCAATTACTGCCGTAAAAATGGAAGAATTGAATAGCATCTCCAGTTCAAATCTGTCGAATACATTGGCCGGACGTGCTCCGGGTGTAAATATTACCGGAAGTTCGGGTTTGGCTGGTGCATCATCAAAAATACGTATTCGTGGTAGCTTTGGCGAACCGCTGTATGTAATTGATGGAATTGCGCGAGACAAAGATGCTTTTGATGCGCTGGAAGCCAATGAAGTTGATCAGCTGAGCTTCCTGAAAGATGCGGCTACTGCTTCGGTGTATGGGTCGCGTGCCGGGAATGGTGTAATTTTGGTTACAACCAAAAGAGGAGGAAAACAGAAACCAACGTTTAATTTTCAATCGTCGTACACAACCGCTTCTCCTACTCAGACTTTGCTTTCGGATCAAGCGACTGCTACTGATGAATTGATTTACCAAAACCGGGTTGCTGAATATTTGGGAACAACCTTGCCCAACGGATCGGAAGAATTTGATTATTTCAAAAATCGTAGCTACAATGTGAATGATTTTATCTGGCAAAATCCATGGGATCAGAAACATTCGTTAAGTGTTTCCGGGGGAAGCGATAAAATTACCTACTATTCGATTATTAGTTATCGTGGCGAAGAAGGTTCGTACAAAAATCTGGAACACGATAAAGTGAATTTGCGTTCGAATGTTACAGCGCAAATTAGTAACAGCATAAAAGTGAATCTCAATGTTGCCGCCAATCAGCAGAATCACAACCGTTTTTACTGGCCATTTTCGCCGGATGATGATTACGATGTTTCGGATTTATATCGTTGTACTTTCAACTGGCCTAAAGTTTACCCATTTTATACCGAAGCTGATGGAACACCCGTGAATCATGTGACTGACTATCCGGTGCAAACACCAATGGGTAGCTGGTTGGCCTGGAGTGTAATCGATCAGGTGATTGGCGACCGTTATATTAAAACGAGAAAGCGCGAGTTCAATACTATTTTATCCATTGACATTGACTTGGGTAAATACGTGCCGGGCTTATCAACCAAAGTGTCGGCCAACTATATTGGAGCCGACTATATGCGTAAAAAATACATGACTTTCCAAAAGAATTATGTGTTCAATCAGGCCGATCCGGATGGAAACCGCTTTTTGCCTGCTGCTCCCGATCCGAATAAAACCAACACATTCACTTTTTCGAACAATCAGGAGTTTATGAGTTACGACATGAATACCTCGTGGAGCTATCAGTTGAACTGGTTTGTAAATTACATGCGCACTTTCGGCAAACATGATATTAATGCAATGTTGGTAGGCGAACAAAATGAAAATGGCTTGTACGCATCGATTGCCCAGGCTGAAGATCCGATTACTCATTACGATCAGATGTTTGTGTATTCGAATGATGCCGAACGTCGTTATGGTGATGGATGGGAAGAAATTGGTGCCCGCCAGTCGGTAATTGGTCGTGCAAATTATAGTTACGATCAACGTTATATCGCTGAATTCTCATTCCGTTACGACGGAAATACGCTTTTCCCAAAAAACAAACGCTGGGGATTTTTCCCTTCAGCATCGTTGGCCTGGCGTATGAGTAAAGAGAATTTTATGCAGTCAACCCGTTCGTGGCTGGATGATTTGAAATTACGTGTTTCGTATGGATCTACTGGGAATGATTTGGACGTGGATAACGAAAAAATCGGTGCTTTTTCATACACCAATGTTTATACCAATTCAGGTTCTTATATGTTCGGAAATGAATTGTACCAGAGCATCAGCCCGGGGGCAACACCTAATCCGAATCTGACCTGGGCAACTTCGAAAACCTACAATGCCGGATTCGATTTTGTTGTGCTCGACAGCCGCTTGTCTGCCAACGTAGATGTATTCTATAAAAAAGAACAGGACATTCTTGGTTCGCGTCTGGTTACTTTGCCTGATAACTATGGACAAAGTCTTGCTCCTGAAAATTATGCAGAAAGATCGTGGCGTGGTGCTGAAATATCAGCTTCGTGGCAGGATGTGGCTGCTTCGGGCAAAGTGAAATACATGATATATGGAAATTTAGGTTTTGCACGCGACCAGTGGGATCTGATCGACGAGAGTGCTGCTTACCAAAAAGGAGGAAATCGTGAGTGGGCATCGCAAATTGGCAATCCGGTGGATATGATTTTCGGATTGAAAACTTTAGGAATGGTTCGTACTCAGGAGCAGTTGGATGGATTGCTGGCTACAGGTTTAAAACAGTACGGACGTAATCCGTATTTGGGCGGTTTGTATTTTGAAGATATTCGTGGCGATGGTTATGCTCCTGGACCAGATGGAAAAATCGATGGAAACGACGTGCAGCTGCTTTCAAAAAATGCTGCCCCAAGAGTAAACTACGGATTTGGATTTAATGTTTCGTGGAAAGGCTTCTCGGTGAATGCACACTTTCAGGGAGTGGGCGTGTACGACCGGATGATTAGCAACAAAGAAGGAGCAGGCATGAGACAACACGGTGGATCAATTCGTCCGTATTACCCAATTTGGACTAAAGATGTTTGGACACCTGAAAATACCGATGCAAAATATCCGCGCCCCATTGGCAAAAACTGGTATGAGTCGGGAACAGGCGCTCAATCGTTCTGGATTCGGAATGGTGCTTACATGCGTTTGAAAAATCTGAATGTTGCTTACAATTTACCCAAACAATGGCTTTCAGCAGTTCGACTCAGTGCTGCTCAGGTCTTCTTTAACGGAACAAACCTGTTTGCTTTTTCAGATGTGAAAGAATTCCATGATCCGGAACAGAAAGAATACGATTCGTATCCGCTCATGAAATCGTTTACTTTCGGTATTGATGTGAAATTTTAAAATGACCTTGCAATGAAAAAAATAGTATATATTCTTTTAATCATGTTTGTTGCCTCGTCGTGCAGCGATGTGCTCGATATTGAAGATATTGGCAATTATAATCCCGATTTGGTTTGGAACGATGAGAATTTGGCAAATGCATACATGGCCAATATTTACCCGATGTTTGGCAATTGGAATACGAGTGCTGATCGGTATAGCGAACAGTTGGCCGGGATTGAATTTTATGAAAATCGGATCACAATAACCAATGGCGAATTTAAAAGTTGGGATTATAGCCGCATTCGTTTAATCAATCAGGCGATTGTGGACGTAAATAAAGGAACGCTTCCGCAGGATGCAAAGAATTTGATCATAGGGCAAGCCTTATTAATGAGAGCTTATACTTATTTCTATATGGTGGTTTACCATGGTGGCGTTCCCTATATTACAGTTCCGCAGGATCGCTATGCCGATGATCTGTATGTGGCGCGCAACTCAACCAAAGAGTGTTTCGAATTGATTGAAAAAGATATTCGTGATGCAATTAAATTGCTTCCGCAGCGAAATGTTTCTACATCGAAAGACTTTGGAAAAATCGACGGAAATTTTGCTCAGTCGTTCCTCGGAAAAGTGTTGCTGTATAAAGCTTCACCGCAGTTTAATCCATCGAATCCGTGGAACAATACGTATTGGAAAGATGCCTATACCGCAAATAAAGAAGCTTACGAATCGCTGAAGGCGCAAGGCTATGCACTTACTGCTGATTATTCGAATATTGCACTGGTTGAACGTGGCCCCGAAGTTATTTTTTCGGTCATCAATAATTATCCGAATAAAACAGCAAGTTGGGATGAAGGCATGCGTCCCGGATCGGAAAGCCGAGGCCCAGCTTATTCTTGCCCTACATGGGAATTTATTAAAGAATTTCCGATGAAAGACGGAAAGAAATTTGACGACCCGACGGGAAAATATCATCTTACAGAAGCTAATTTGCTTCAGAATTACTGGAAAAATCGTGATCCTCGCTTCGATAAATCGATTGTATGGAACGGAAAAATATACGAAGTTTCGGGAAAAGCAGGGAAACGCCAATATACATCGCTGGGAATTGCGCACGAATTGGACGATTTTGGCGTAAACCCCAAAGCAGCTACAAACTCAACGAACCTGGATCGTTATACCGGTTTCTTTGTGCTGAAAAATTGTTTGTTGAAACTTACTCAGGCCGAAGTGCAGCAATACGATGTTGATTATGTGGTAATGCGTTTTGCCGAATTAATGTTGAATTATGCCGAGGCAGCCAACGAATCGGGAAAATTTGATGAAGCGATGGATATTTTGAAACAAATTCGCAAACGTGCAGGAATTGAGGCCGGAGATGACGATAAATACGGGATTACGGCAACAACTCGCGAGGCCATGCGTCAACAAATTATTGACGAACGGAACATCGAATTCTGTTTCGAAGGGCATCGTTTCTGGGATTTACGACGGTTGCGCATGCTTTCAGTACTGGATAACAAAACCAAATACGGAGTGGAAGCAATTGCAATTAATGCCGATGGAACAGAGATGCCTATGTCGGAAGCCCGTACAAAGGCTGACACCTACAGCTTGATTGAGAAAGATTTCAAATATCAGTTACTTCAGGTACCCGTGAGTGGTGTGAAAATTAATTCTCTTCCTGAGACTTATTATTTCTTCCCAATACAGCAAGATATATTGGATAGAAATGAAAAACTGGAACAAAACAATAATTGGGGCGGAACGTTTGTGCCAACCTTGTAATTTGTACCAGACCTTGTAATGCAGAGGAGGCTGACCTGAATAGAATCGGGTCAGCCTCCTTTTTTATTTTAATTTCACTATTTATTCAATCGTGCTGCAGAAATTTTTGATTGCATTTCCGTGAATTGTAAATAGTAAATTATTAAATCGTAATTCCTTTTATTGCCATTTTCCGTTTTCTACTTTCCTGAAAAATACCCCCAATCGTCCGTTCAGTTGATCGTAAATTGGTTTGGTAACTTCGATAAACATATCCTGTGGTGCTGGAGGCGGATAGGCCTGGTTCTTCAGAATATTTTTATGGCGAGGTTCAAGAACTTGCTGGTCGCCAACAAAAACACCATATGCATTATTCCAGATAAAATTACCGGGAATGCGGTCTTTCATGATGGTTCGCTGACCCTGAAAATCGTTGATTTCCAGATTCAGTAAAGCTTGTGCCTGCACCTGGTCGTTAATGATTTTGATGGTTCCTTTGTATTGACGCACTTTGGTTTCGTAAACAATAGTGTCTTTTCGTGTTACACGAACTTTTTCTTCCACCGTTTTGCTGAGCGGTTCCTGTGTTTCGCTGTGCTGTGGCAGTCCGATATTGAAATCGTAGAAACCCATTTTTACAACCATGTCCGGGTAGTCAATTTTTTGATTACCGGCTTCGTTTACCGAGTAAAAATTAACAAAGCTTTTTTGCGGAAACTGGTATTTGAGCGCACCGATAACACGTTCGTAGAAGAAGTCGGCAGCCAGAGCATAACGTTCCGAAAACACGGGTACCTGTTCTACAATTACATGCCAGGTAGCACGGTCTTTCGATTCGCGGATTAGTTGGTTTACTTCGCGGTAGCTTGGAACCATTTGGTCGGCTTGCATAAAATAATCGTAAGCCAGTCGGGCATCATTTTTATTCTGACGTTCCATATTGGCCAGTCCTGCCTGGTAAAGTTCTTCTGCTGCTTTTTCCTTCGCCGGGCGTATTTCAGATACATAGGTTTTCGGGTCGGTAATCAGTTTGCGGGCAGCCGGAATACGGCGAATCCGCTCTGACAGCGCATTCACTTTTTCCATTGTTTTTACGGTTTCCGACCATTTAAATGGGGTATTTCCGGAAAGAGCCATATCAATTTGTTCCTGGTAATATTGTATGGCCATCGGATAGCCATCTGCTAAAACCTGTACTGCTTTTCGGTTGTCTGGATCCGATTCGAGTCGTTCAATCGCTTGATTGATTGCCTGATAGTAGTCGCCGCGACTAAGCGCTTTTTCTCCGGAACTGCACGCAGAGAGGAGAAAAATAATAAGAATTGGGAAATAATTTTTTAGCATAAACTGTTTATTCTGTTTTATAAATTATATACAAGTTGTACTCCATAAGTTGTGCCAATTCGGGTTGGAAAGACACTTAGTTTGCTTTCTTTTTTTCGTTGGCTCACAAAATTTCCGACGGCGATACCAAGTACAGCTCCGGCAAATACATCGCTGGTCCAGTGCCGGTCGTCGTAAATGCGTGAAACTCCGGCCAGTCCGGCAATCGAGTAGGAGAGTATGGGTACCCAAACTGTTTCGCGGTACTGATTGGCTATCACTGAAGCTACCGAAAACACGGCGATGGTGTGTCCCGAAGGAAAGCTGGCTCCTTTTAGTGGCCCGCGAAATTCGAATGCATCGGCACCGCTGTTCGGTCGTTCGCGTCCGACCAGATTTTTCGGAATACGCACTAGCAAACTAGCCAGTACGAAGCTTTCGGCGGCCATCAGGGCGGTACTTTCCGATTTGCGGTTTTTGGCAAGCAATCCGTAACCATATAATAATCCGCAGGTAGCCAGCGAATATTCGGCACCAAACGGTTCAAATACGTTTTTGCTTACTTTATCGAGTGAGCTTGATTGCTGATTTTTCATCCAGTCGTGTACCGGTTCGTCGGCAAAAAGCAGTGCCCCCGTTGAGGCGGTAAATATGGCTACGCGTTGCCAGTCGTTTTTCTTCCAGCGAACAGGCGAAGTAACTATTCCTTTGGTGTCGCTCCAGCATTTTTTCAAAAAATATTTATTTAGACGCAGGCTGTCGTTTTGCGCCGAAAGTATTGCTGGTAAAAGCAATATCAGCAGTATCAGAGGTATTTTTTTCGAAAAAGGATTTGTCATTCGTAAGCGGCTTTTCAGCTCAAAAGTAGATGATTTTTTGTTCGGTTGAACGTTTTTTCTTTTTGGCTGATTTCTTTTTCTTACTTTGCGCAGAAATATTCGAAAATGGAATCCAATTATCATACTGAAAAGGTTTTCAGAAATGAAAATTTTGCAGAAAAGAACATTGCTGGTCACGAATTTGAAGATTGTACGTTTGAATTGTGTAATTTTTCATACAGCGATTTGCGTCAGACAAGTTTTATTCAGTGCCGTTTTGCCGATTGTTCGTTTATAATGGCGAAAGCTACCGAAACCGGATGGAAAGATGTACGTTTTAAATCGTGCAAACTTACCGGACTGGATTTTAGCGCAGGCAGCGATTTTTTGTTTCAGCTTGATTTTGATAACTGTCAGCTTGATTATTCGCTTTTTGCTGAAAAGAAAATGAAGAACACGCGTTTTCTGAATTGCTCGATGCAGGAAGTTGATTTTACCGATACCCTGCTGACCGGCGCCAGTTTTGACGGTTGTAATTTAAACGGAGCTATTTTTTCGCATTCACGACTCGAAAAAGCTGATTTTCGTTCGGCGCATAATTTTTCGATTGATCCGGAACAGAATCAGTTAAAAGGAGCCAAATTTTCGTTGGGCGGATTGCCGGGGTTGCTCGATAAATACCGGCTCGATATTGACTAATTGCTAGTTGTCGCTTTCTCTGGCGGCTTCTTCCCGTTCAATTCGCTTGGCTTCGTTCCAATACTGATCCATTTCAGCAAGACTCATTTGTTTCAGGTCTTTGCCTTTTTTCAGGGTTTGGCTTTCGAGGTAGTTGAACCGGCTGATGAATTTCATGTTGGTACGTTCCAGCGCCGATTCGGGGTCGATATTGTACAGTCGGGCTGCATTGACCAAAGCAAAAAACAGGTCGCCAAATTCAGCTTCCATCTTGTCGCGCTGGTTGAGGTTGATTTCGTGTTGCAGTTCGCTCACTTCCTCCTTTACTTTGTCCCAAACCTGCTCGGGCGCTTCCCAGTCGAAGCCAACGCCGCTGGCTTTTTCCTGAATGCGGTTGGCTTTTACCAGTGCAGGGAGCGAGGCAGGAACGCCTTCCAATACTTGTTTCTTTTTGCGGCCTTTCTCTTTTAGTTTCAGCGTTTCCCAGTTTTGTTCCACTTCGCGGGCATTTTCTACTTCCACTTCACCAAAAATATGCGGGTGACGGTAAATCAGTTTCTCATTCAGTCCGCGAATCACATCGGTAATCGTAAAAGCCTTCTGCTCTTCACCAATTGTCGAATAGAAGACAATATGCAGAAGCAGGTCGCCCAATTCTTTGCGTATCTCGGTGAGGTCGCTTTTCAGGATTGCATCGCCCAGTTCGTACGTTTCTTCAATGGTCAGGCGGCGCAGCGATTCCATCGTTTGCTCGCGGTCCCAGGGACATTTCTGGCGCAACTCTGTCATAATATTCAGCAGTTCCTCAAAGGCTTTTAATCGTTCGTCCATGATTGTATTTTTCAGAAAGCACAAAAGTACTGAGACTGCTGCAATAATCCTTGTTTTTTTTGTTGAAAAGCGGCAAGCTTCAAGACTAACAGCCGGAGGAAAGGAGGTTGAGGTTAAGATAACAGCCGGATTGTTAGATTATAGATTTTAGACTAACAGCCAGGGGGTATTTACGATTTAGCGATTTACTATTTACAAGTTCTCGTCTGTGTTCCGCGGTTGAGAAGAAGTCGTAAGTAGTAAGAAAACAGCCAGCGTACATTTACAATTCAAAATTTCCCTCTGTGCGACTCAGTGAAAAACTCCGTGATACTCTGTGGTTAAGCTAGTCGCAAGCTTCAAGTAGAAAGAAAAAACTTAGTCAGAAATATTCAAACTCACACACCGGAGAGTTCCATCATTCCCGCAAAGGCGGAGATTACCACAATAGGCACAATAGAAACAATAGAAAACAGCCAGCGTACATTTACAATTCAAAATTTATAATTCCTCTTCTGTGTAACTCAGTGAAAAACTTCGTGATGCTCTGTGGTTAAGCTAGTTATAAGCTTCAAGTCGTAAGAAAAAGCTCACTCTGAAATATTCAAACTCACACACCGGAGAGTTCCATCATTCCCGCAAAGGCGGAGATTACCACAATAGGCACAATAGAAACAATAGAAAACAGCCAGCTTACATTTACAATTCAAAATTCAAAATTTATAATTTATAATTCCTCTTCTGTGTAACTCAGTGAAAAACTCCGTGATACTCTGTGGTTAAGCTAGTCGCAAGCTTCAAGTCGTAAGAAAAAGCTCACTCTGAAATATTCAAACTCACACAAATTCAGAGGAAATGTTTTAGTGATGTGAATTTAAAAACTTAATTTGCTTATTGTTTTGTTTGCATTTGTTCAGTAAATTAGTCTGATTATTTTTAATGATTCACCAATTGGAACTAGCCTGTATGAAAAAGCTGAAACTTATCGCTCTCGTAAGTCTGCTTGGAGTCTTATCTTCTTGTATTTCTTTTACATCGAAAACGGAAGTGAAACTAAGCAGACAATCAATAAATGGCATTGAATATACTTTTGCAAACCATGCGACCTTCCGTAAGGTCAGTATATTCTTCACCAAAGGGTTTCAGTTAAAAAATAAGATCCGGTTTTTTGGAATGGGACGGGTTATTGAAAAAGAGATTACCCAATCGGACTTTGAACGGAAAATTAAGTTCAAAAGAAGAGCATTTCATATTGATAATGTCTCGTTTTCGGTGAATGACCAACGCGACCGGATTGATCTGATTTATTATTTGACTCAGGAAGATATGCGGGATTCTGTGACTTTTGTATTGATAAAAGAGAAGGATGACTGGGTGTTGAGTCACCGCCTGTAATGGAAGTTTTTGTGAATATCCTGTTTTTAACTTTTGCGATATAACTCTCTGATTTTTATTTCGATTCTCGTATCTTTAAAAGACCAAAATAAAAAAGGATGATTGCCCCGAAAACGATTGCTTTAAAACCTGCTCTTATTCCACCAAAAAGGAGGAATAAAAACACATTTTTTGAAGATAAAGAAGAAATAGAAACAGGTGATTATACAGCTACGTTGTAAACCATTTAAGCGATGCCAAATATTTTATAACTATACAATAAGAGAACAATATATAATGAGAAGATATACTCCGAATATAGAAAAATGCCAAAAAGATAAAGAGATTTCATTCTATTTGGATAATAAAAATATTGACCATCTTCCGATAGAAATTTTTTCTTTAACACATTTGAAAATATTAGATGTACGAAATAATAACATAAAGACCTTACCCAAAGAAATAGGAAATCTAAGAAATCTTGAAATTTTAGACCTTAGAAATAATGAATTAAAAGAATTACCTTATGAGATTAGTTTCCTCAATCAATTAGAAGAGATAGATATACAAAACAATAATCTCACAGAACTTCCATCAGAAATTATCAATTTATCAAAATTGAAAAGGATACACTTAGACGGGAACCCACTTACTAAACCTCCTATTGAGGTTGCTTCAAGAGGTATTGGCGCCATACGAAACTATTTTAACTCAATTGTTTCATCAAAAGAAAATATTAAATTATTTGAAGCTAAATTATTGATAGTAGGTGAAGGGAGTGTAGGAAAGACATTCTTGATGAGAAGCATTTTGAAAGAAACAAATCAGGAAAGCTTGATAACAACCGAAGGGATAGAAATAAAAGAATGGAAATTTCAAAACGAACACCATAATGATTATCGAATTAATATTTGGGATTTCGGTGGTCAAGAAATATATCATTCGACACATCAATTCTTTCTTACCAAAAGGTCTATATATGTTTTTGTTTGGAGTGCAAGAACGGATGATAATTTGCTGACGTTTGATTATTGGCTCAATATTATCAAGTTATTAGGCGATAACTCACCTGTCTTTGTTGTTCAGAATAAGATTGATGAAAGAGTAAAAAATATTGATGAAGCCCAAATTCAAAATAGATTTAAAAACATAATTGGATTTCATAAGGTTAGCGCACTAAACAACACAAATGTCGATGAACTGGTACATGCTATTCATAATGCTTTATTATCACTTGATCATGTCGGTGATATTTTGCCCAAAGTATGGAACGATATAAGAACTGAATTGGAATTAAGAGATGAAGAATTTATCACAATAAACGAATATTATTCAATATGCAAGAAATTCAATCTTAATGAGAATCAAGCATCATTTTTGAGTCAATACTATCATGATGTAGGTGTCTTTTTACATTTTCAGGATAATTCAATATTAAGAAATATAGTTTTTCTAAAACCAGAATGGGCCACTAACGCCGTATATAAATTAATCGACACAAAAGATGTGATACTGAACTTTGGCCGATTTTCTTTTGGTAAATTATCATCTTTGTGGCATGAATACCCCTCTGAATATCATATTCACTTAATAGAGTTAATGAAGAAATTTGAACTTTGTTTTAATATTTCTGATACTAATGAATATATAATACCGGAGTTACTTAAAAATAAATCTATCGAATACGACTTACCTTTTACTGAAATCTTATCTGTTACATATCAATATAAATTTATGCCAAAAGGGATTATTACTAGATTGATAGTACGGTTAAATGATTTAATAAAAGATGATTTATATTGGAAGAACGGTATAATACTAGAGAGGCAAGGTACACAAGCAATAATCGTTAGCGATAAGTTTAATAGTTCGTTAAGTATAAAAATCGGTGGGTACGATAAAAATGGCCTTTTGAATATTATTACAAGAGAAATTGAGAATATCCACAAGACATTAAACTATCCTGAAGTAGCAAGATATGTTCCTTGTATTTGCGAAGAATGCATTAATAGCAATACACCTCACTATTTTTCTTATGAAACGCTAAAAAAATATCAAGAAAAAGAAAAGACCACCATTACATGTCCTCGAAGTATAGAGGAAATTAATATTGAAACTGCGCTTAAAGGAATTGAAGGAAAATTACCAAAAGGGACAAAAGAAGGAAATACACTAATTAATAGGCTAAAAAGATGTCCCTTAGGTAAAAATGGGTGGCAGGAATTTGAAAGCATTGGTTGTGATATTTTTAAATATTTGTTCAAAGATGATTTTAATGGATACTCCTATGAGATACAAGCTCAAGGTGCCAAAGGCAGCCAACGTAAAGACTTAATTATAAACAATAATTTTATTGATGGTGCAAGTTTTTTTAGTCGTATTTATCAAGATTATCAAGCAAAAGCTATAATCGTAGATTTTAAAAATTACGAGAGCAAACTGACTCAAAACGAGTTTCTAATTCCCTCAAAATATATGAATAAGTTTGTTGGTAGATTTATATTAGTAGTTAATAGAATGGGATTAGACAATGGTGCGATAGAGCTCCAAAAGAGCTATTATCTCGATGGAAAATTTATGTTATCGGTTAAAGCTTTAGATTTAATAGAAATGATAAACTTAAAAATGCAAGGTGATGATCCGAAAAAGATTTTAGATAGACTTTTGTTTGAGTTAATAAAAAATGAATAAAAACCAACCCCTAATAAATAGGACTCTGAGCGGTCTGCAAGACTTGATCTCGTTTTGAGGCGAGATGTATTTTGCAACCGTTTTATGCTTCTTTGAAGTAATTTGAGCGGAATTAAGTTTTTGGGAACCTTAAAAAAACAGATACGAATATGAAACGTTATCGAGTTATTTTATTCATTCTAATGGGGATTATTTACTATTCATGTAATAATAAAGATGATATTCCCAATGAGCAACCAGCCACATTCGCTGTAATTGGTGACCTGGATGCAAATATTGCGATTTTAGATTCTGTCATTTATCCATCGTACAGAGGCGATAGCCTATTCTTTCCCATAGACCTTGATTTAGATGGAATACAGGACTATCGGTTTTATATTTATAATAATTATAGCCCTTGTATTTTTCTCTCAAACTTTCGTTTTGACTGTTTGCATGATTTAGCAAAAGTTTATACGAATGATACAATTCAATCTCCGGAGATCTTAAAATTAGGTGATACATTGACTGTTGATAAGCATTGGTTGTCAGCGAAATTTAGAATTCTGGATGCATCTGGAATATGTGAGCTTGCCGGAGGAGATGGCATTATTCATAAGTCTGGAAATTGGTTTAATCTGTCAAACAAGTATATTGGATTATTGATTGAAAAAGAGGGAAATCCCATTTACGGATGGATAAAATTAAGTGTTCCTGACTACGATTGGATTGATTCCTTAACCATACATGAAATAGCCATGTGCGATAAAGCTCATACAAACAGGAAATGATCAGCCTGCTGGCAAATGGCTATTTCATGTGTATAAATTTTCAATGTTGGTTCGTACAATTCTCTTATCAGCTTTCACATTTCAATCTAAATATCAAAGCATGGAATAGCCATTTATACATTTTCGGTTTGTGCGGATTATAGTGCACATGGCTATTTCATGTGTTTATTTTTTGTTTTTTATTGCCACATGGAATTCGCATGATTGAAGAATAATCATTTCGATTGGTGTTTCTGTAAATCATGCTCATTTCATAAGTACAGACCGAAGTATTATCATAAAATAAATATTTATACGAATGAAGAATTTTTTCACCTTATTAATTGTTCTGACAAGCCTTGTTTCGTTTGCTCAGAATACGGCAATCGACGATTTGTGGAAGTTGTACAATGCTCAGGATTTTAAATCGGTACTGGAAAAAGCAAAGCCACTTCTGGAAAATGAACCCAATAATCCGGACATGAATTTAATGATGGGGCGTTCGTATGCCGATCTGGGCGACTTTAAAAGTGCGATTCCATTTCTTGACCTGGTGGTAAAAAACGGTTCGGACAGATCGTGGCAAAAAGCATGGGCTCTTGCCTATCAGGGAACATGCTATTTTATGCTTGAAGACTACGATAATTCACGGCAATCGACCGAAGAATGCATAAAATTAAATGTGACCAAAAACGCAAGTCAGTATGCCTACAAAGGAATGTTGTTGTTTGGTTTCGACAGTTTTTACGCAAATTGGCGAATTGTTGAATCGGATAATTTTAGATTTCATTTTCAGAATATGAGTGATGCGGATATAAAGCGTTATGTGTCAACACGGGAAGAGGCGTATGGAAACATCAATAAGTTTTTCAGGAGCAACTTGCCAAAGAAGATTGATTTTTTTGTTTGGAATTCGAAAGAGGATGCCCAAAAGGTGCTGCATGCCAATTTAGGTTTTGCCGATCCGGGAGCATGCATTGTTCATTCTCATTTTCAGCAAACAAGAGGACATGAAATGGCTCATGTTATTTCGAATTACTCGACGAATATGCTCAATAAAACCGGCCTGATCAACGAAGGAACAGCAGTGTGTTTTGATCAAACAAATCAGGATAAAACGCAAATGGTAAAAGATTGGCTGAAAGCCAATAATAAAAAACTTTCAGTAGCAGATATTTGGGCTAATTGGAAGAATTACCCTGATGAGTTGAGCTATCCGCTTGCCGGATTATTTGTAAAAGAATTGATTGACAATTTCGGACGTGAAAAATTTATTGAGTTTTTCGGTAATCAAACCTACGAAAATGCAAGGTCTGTATTTGGGGAAAAGCTGGATGCTGTAATCACCGATTTTGAAAATAAGATGAATACATAAGAGTTGCATTGTTGGCATTCTCCTGTTCATTGCTGCCAGGTCAGGGCTTCACTTCAAGTGACCCCCAGACTATTAATTCCCGGCTAATTTAAAATTAGAATTACTTTTGCTTTTAAATCAATAATTCGAAAATGATAACAGCGGATTTAATCAAGCAAATAGAATTTATCAAAGAGGTTGATAAGATAAAATACATTCAGCGACGTACAAAGTTATTCCATAGCGACCGGAACGAAAATGATGCCGAGCACAGTTGGCATTTGGCAATTATGGCCATGGTTTTGAGCGAATATTCCGATAAAAAAATCGATTTGCTGAAAGTGATAAAAATGGTGTTGATACACGATATTGTTGAGATTGATGCTGGCGATACGTTTATTTACGATCAAACAAAGAGTCACGATAATACCGAAGAGGAATTGAAATCGGCACAGCGCATTTTTGGTATTTTACCCGAAAAACAAGCGGCCGAATTTATTGAAATATGGACCGAATTTGAAGCCGGATTTTCAGATGAAGCAAAATTTGCCAAATCGATGGACCGACTGGAACCACTTCTGCAAAATACCTCGAATAATGGTGGAACATGGAAGGAATACGGTGTGAAATATCAATCGGTATATGAGAAGAAAAAGGCAATAAAAGAAGGCTCAGCAGCGCTGTGGGACTATGCCTTAACGCTCATTGACGATAGTGTGGAGAAAGGAATTCTGGAAAAATAGAATTTGTTGTGTATACCGCTGTTTTTGTTGCTCGAACGATGAACTGTATTCAACGAAAACTTTACTATTTTTGCATATCCCAAAATAATTGAGCAGTGAAAAGAATTCTGAAATTAATAATTACAAAATAGTTAACCACAGTTCGTTGGTTAATGATTTTTAGTTCGGAAAATTAAGCCGAACAGATTTGCTATGCAGTTACCGGACTAAAATAGCCGAGCGATAGCAAGAAATAAATCAGTCATTTTGTAATTGTAAATTTGAAGAATATGTTTAATATAAGAAGAATTCAAGAGCAGGTAATTTCTACTGCCGTAACAAATGAAAGCGACGAAAATATAGCGAATCAAATTGTTGATAATCCGCACGAAGACAATGCATGCTGGGTAAATAATACGATGAAACGCTTGAATGAGCGGTTTGATGTTTCAACAGTAAAGCGAATCCGAATGAATTGTCAATGTGGTTATGCGATGGACGATAAGCTTTCCCTGGTTCGGGAATTAATGTCAACATCTTCAAGTTTGGAAGAATTTGGCAATAGTGAAAAAGCCAAAGCTGTCGGACTTTCGTTCAGCAACGGCGAATTATTTCTGATGTTCCCGTTTTGCCCGTGCCCCATGCTTGCCGATGTCGAACATCTGGAAACAAAGACCTGGTGCGAATGTACCACTGGCTACAGTAAAGTCCTTTTCGAAAAAGCCTTTGATTGCAAGGTCGATGTTGAATTACTCAAAAGTATTAAAGCCGGAGATGAAATCTGTTTAATGAAGATCATCCCGCTTGGTACGGTTAATTTTTAAATTTAAGTGTGTTGAAGGGATTTTTCTCTTCAACACACCTTCATATTCACTTGTTTTATTCTATTTTCGGAAAAAAAACGACGAATGTGGCTTATTGCATGGGGATTATGTGAAGGATGGACAACGACTTCCGCAAGCATATTGGTAAGCCTGGCGATGAGGCCAATGTTGGAATAGTTCGCAGACTAATTGTACTTAACCCGAAAATGAAGCATGATGCAAAAGAATAAAATATATCAGGTTGATGCGTTTGCTGACAAGCCTTTTCGTGGAAATCCGGCCGGAGTAATGATTGTTGATGAACAGACATCCGGCGAGATGATGCAAAATATAGCAATGGAGATGAACCTGTCGGAAACCGCTTTTTTGCTGCCCGCAGGCGACGATTTCCGGATCAGATATTTTACTCCGGCAAAAGAAGTTCCGTTGTGCGGACATGCAACCTTGGCGAGCGCACATATTATTTATGAGCTTGGACTACGAAAGCAGACCGAATCAATAAAACTTGAAGCCAAAGGCGGGGATTTGATTATATCGAAGGAGAGGGATCTGATCGCGATGAATTTTCCGAAGTATCCGCTGACGAAGATTGATTTGGAAAACGATTTTGTCAGGATTCTCGGCTTCAAACCGATAGAGATATATTCAACTCTTTACGACTGGATCATATTCGTGGCTGAATCACAAGACGAAATTCAGCATGCTGTGCCGAATTACGAGTTGATGCTTGAAAATGGATTGGGCCATTTGATGATTACTGCCCGGAGTAATTCTGATAATTTCGATTTTTTTTTAAGATGTTTTGCTCCGGCTTTGGGCATAAATGAAGATCCGGTTACGGGCTCTGCTCATTGTGCATTAACACCGTTGTGGTGCGAAAAACTGAATAAAACCAGTTTGAATTCGTATCAATTATCCAAACGAACAGGAATACTGAAAACCGCAATCGCCGGAGATCGGGTTGAAATTAAAGGAAAAGCAATAACTGTAATGGAGGCTGAATTGAAAATATAATGATGACCGAACCAAGAGAGCCGGATTTGAGTTATTCTTTATAAAATTGTAATGAAAACATATATCTCGATATTACGGGGAATCAATGTTAGCGGGCAAAAGCTTATTAAGATGGACGATTTGCGAATGTTGTACGAGAAGTTGGGCTTTCGCAATGTAACCACCTATATTCAGAGCGGAAATGTTTTGTTCTCCGGAGAGCTTCGTGATTTGGATGAGCTGGAACATCAAATATCGAAACAAATAGAGAATGACTATGGATTTGAGGTTCCGGTGATTGTTTTAACCGTTGATAAGTTAAGTGAGATAGTGGCTGATAATTTATTCTTGATTGATCAGGAAAAAGATAGTTCGTTCATGCATGTTAGTTTTCTGTCATCGGCACCCGTAAATTATGATCAGGAAAGTATCGAAAGAAAGAAACAATCGGGCGAGGAAGTTATTTTCAGTGATGCGTGTATTTATCTGTATTGTCCGAACGGTTACGGGCGAACCAAATTGACCAATAATTTTTTGGAGTCCAGACTGAAAGTGGCGATAACTACACGAAACTGGAAAACAACGACTGAACTGTTGAAAATTGCCAGTCAAATCGATGTTTGATCGTTAAAATAAACCACGAATGGAACAGTTAAGAATTCATATCCTGATGCATGTGCCGTTTGAAGGGCCTGGCTGTATTGACGAATGGATTACCGGAAACAATCATCAGCGAAGCTATACGCATGTGTATGAAACCACTGATTTTCCTGCGCTCGAAAATATCGATTGGCTGATTTTGATGGGAGGTCCGATGAGCGTTTACGAAGAATCGGAATATGCATGGCTGGTTGACGAAAAAGAGTATGTGCGCCGGGCGGTTGATGCCGGAAAAGTGGTGATTGGTATTTGTTTGGGGTCGCAAATGATTGCATCGGCATTGGGAGCCAAAGTGTATCCAAACACGCAAAAAGAAATTGGCTGGTTCGATTTGAAATTGACCACAGAAGGGAAAGAAACATTTTTGCTGAATGGCTTTCCGGATTGTTTTCCCGTTTTTCACTGGCATGGCGACACGTTCGATTTGCCCGCTGGCGCTACCCGGCTTTTTTATTCGGATGTCACGCCTAATCAGGCATTTTTATTCCACGACCGGGTAATTGGCTTTCAGTTTCATTTTGAGGCAACTGTCAATTCCATTCAAGATATGGTGAAGCACGGAGCCGAAGAGCTTGTCTTGTCAGAAACCATTCAGTCGGGTACAAGTATTGTGGCGAATACAAAATTTATTGCATGCAACAACCAAAAAATGTTTGATATACTTGATCGGCTGGCTCAATTGAGGGTTGGATAATTCTCGATTTTTATTGCCCGAAAATCAGGGGAATGATACTTTGCGAAAGTAGAATTTATGAATCCTTCCAGGATTGCAATGGCGGTTTTAGTCGCTTTTCAGTTATATTTACAAACCAAAATTGCTTTCCGGGTAATTAATGAATGTTGAAATCACATATCAGCTTGATGCATTAAAAGCAGGAAGTCGTAGCGAGTACGGTAAGATTTATCGCGAATTGTCTGGACTTCTGTTCTCGTTGGCCAAACAGTATCTGGGTGATGCCAGCGAGGCAGAGGAGATTGTGCAGGATGCTTTTCTAAAATTGTGGGAAGCTCGTGCTCAGTTGAATGATGCCTCGAATGTGCGTAACTTTTTATATACGGTGGTGAAAAACAATTGCCTGAATAGCCTGCGCAACAAGCAAAATGCTGCTCGTTTACTGAAAAACTACCATTACACCGAAATGCAGTACCATTATGAGGCACTCAGCAAAACAGGCGAAAGTTTTATGCAATTTCAGGAACTAAAAGAAAAAATTGACACGGCTATCACTGCACTGCCCGACGATTTACGTATTGTTTTTGAAATGAATCGTTTTCAGGAAATGCGTTACAAAGATATTGCCCTGCAACTGGAAATAAGCGAAAAAACAGTAGAAGCCCGCATGTCGAAAGCACTGAAATTATTGCGTACCAATCTGAAAGACTACCTGCCTCTGCTGTCGCTGTTTACAAGTATTTTTTCGTGAAAATATCTCTGCTCCTTGAAATATAATTGCTCGCAGCCGCTAGTGCTGATTTGCAATATTCATTTAAGATTTCTTTTTTTACACAATGACTTTGCGACAATTTATAGAAAACTATTCAAAATTAAGCGATTGGGAATGGCAAACCATTGAAGAGCTATTCCATGAAAAAGAATTCGAAAAAAATGAGCTGATTCTGGAAGAAGGCAAAATATGTCGGCACTTTTATTTTCTGGAAAAAGGACTTATCCGATTTTATAACAACATTGATGGAAATGATCTTACAAAAACATTTACGATCGCTCCATATTGTTTTACTTCAAAAATTAGTTTCCGAAAGCAAACGGTATCGAATGAAAGTATTCAGGCCTTAGAAAAAACAAAAGTCTGGCAAATAACTTATGACGATTATAAAAAACTTGAAACGCTGAATTCATGGAATTTGTTTGTTCGAAGATTATTGAATGAAATTCAGGAATTTAGCGAGACTTTCTATCTCGACATCCGGACAATGACGGCAGAAGAGAGGTATAAAAAGATATTGGCTGAATATCCGGAAGAACTGATTCAAAAAATACCATTAAAACATTTATCCTCGTTTTTAGGTATTGCTCCTCAATCGTTAAGCCGGATTCGAAAAAAAAATCAAAATAATTCGCCCAGTTAACCTAGGTGAATTCGATCTTCTTATTAATTCGCGAATTTTGTATCCGATTTTAACACGAAAAGAAATGCAAAGTATTCGTAGCAAGTTGGTAATCGGGTTGATCAAACACAGGCACTTGTTCAAACTGAAATTAAAGCCTGAAGTTATTGATGACACGTTCTCCGTAAAGGAATTTCGCGATGGCATTGATAAGGTTTCACTCAAAATGAAACTGCCGAAAAATATTTCAACACAAAATATTTCACTTGACGGCTTGAACGCCGAATGGATCATTCCGCAAAATCCATTGAAAGACAAAGTTCTTTTATACATTCATGGAGGTGGGTTTATTTCCGGTTCATGCCTGACACATCGCATGCATGTTGCGAAATTTGCAAATTTATGTCAGGTCAAATCATTGGTTTTTGATTACCGGTTAGCTCCTGAAAATCCATTCCCTGCGGCTCTCGACGATTGTGTTGCCGCTTACACATGGCTTTTAAATCAAGGGTACAAATCAAACAATATTGTCGTAGGAGGGGAGTCGGCTGGCGCAAGTTTAACATTGTCGTTACTATTGGCTTTAAAAGCTAAAAACATTGCATTGCCGAAAGCTGCTTTTTCAATTTCTCCTGTTACTGATTTAAGTTGTCGGGCTGAATCGTTTGTGTATAATGCTAAAAATGATGTTGCCCCAATGTGGTCATGGTCTGTTTGGACCAATATGTATATTGGCGGGAGCGATACTGAAAATCCATTACTGTCGCCTCAATTTGGGAATTATGAAGGAATTCCGCCCTTGTTTATCTGCGTTGGAACCCATGAGATACATCTCGACGACTGCGTGGCGCTTGCCGCTGTTGCCCAACAATTTGGTGTGGAGGTGACATTGCGAAAGTGGGACAAAATGATTCATGCGTTTCCTCTGTTATCTCCACTTTTCCCGGAAGCCAAGATGGCTTTATCTGAAATTTGTGAATTTGTAAAAAATCATATTTCGCGGGAGTGAGAAGGAGTATTGGGGCGCAAATTTATCCATCAAAGTAAATTAATTAGCAAGATATACATGCTCATCGAAACTGAAAGAACTATCCAAACGAACAACTTTTATTCGGGTTTCAGAGCAAGAAAACCGAATTTACAACGAATAGAAACATCATTTTCTGATTGAAGTCGTTTTTACTTTCGTTGATACAGCATAAAATCGAAAAATCCATCCGTTTACAGTCCTAACGAGGAACAACGGATGGATTTTGCTGATTTATTCCTGAGTGAAGGAAGAAGATCAAAAGAATATCAAACTACCATCTGTATTTTCGAAGATCAATGTTTGATATTTCTTCCAGTGTCATTTGATCAAGCGATTTCATTCCTGGTGAACACAATTTATTTGCTTTATTAGCATTTCCATTTGAGTTGGTAGATGATCCACCTTTGTTGGCATATTTGCAGCCGCAAGCACAGAATTGATGCAAGGTTTGTCCTCCTTTTACCGAGTCCAATTCGTAATCGTTTAAATTAGAAAGGGTGATGTTGTTCAGTTTTAACTTTTTCATTCTAGAATACATTGAATTTTTACTTTTTAGGCAGGACAAAGTTAGCCGATTGATTTTATAGATTGCTGAGTGCGGTTGTTTTTTTTGATTGATTTTGCTAATTCTTACTTGTATTTTCGAATATCAATATCCATAAGCTCTTCCATGCTCATTTGGATAATTGATTTCATTCCGGGAGAACACAATTTTCTTGCGCTGTTTGCATTTCCATTTGCGACAGTGGATGAACCTCCTTTTTGTGCATACTTACAAGCGCAGGCACAGAAAGAATCTAAGAGTTGACCTCCTTTGATGGTACTTAATTCGTAATCGTTTAAATTAGAAAGGTTGATGTTGTTTAATTTTAACTTTTTCATAGTAAATGCATTTATTCTAACTTTTTATGCCGGGCAAATTTAGTCTGTTAATTTCGATAGATTGTTGGTGTATTGTCATTTTTTGATTGATTTTATATCGAAAAATCTTGGCAATTTGTGTCGTAGTATGGTATGAAGCCTGAATATTATTGCTGTTCCGATAACGAATATTTAGAATCATTGGGCAAAACACTTATCAGGAATAAAACTCGTGATACAGGTTGAATAACAGCTTTTTTTTATCATCTTTTATATATTTTTGAGCACTATAAGAAGAAATAGAGACTGGCTTTTTATGGGGAGTTTTTTTACATACTCTGATTTGGGTTTTGTCAAATATTTCGGATAAAAGAATTAAACCTCACAGTGTAAAGCATAGCATGCTCGTAAGTGTCAGGAAGGGGAGATAGAAGGGATTCAAATGCAAAAAGGAATTGTGCATGCGTCTGGTATGTTTGCAAAAATAAATCATTAATTAGTGAAAGCGGGACTTGTCTAATACAAGAGGTTCGCATTTTCATTGTTTGAATTCCTGAAAAATACGGCTAAGTCATATTTTTTATAAAAACAAGAAGGATGAAAAAAATGAAATTGAATCAGTTAAACTCTTTTTCTTTATCGGAGATGGAGATGGGACAGGTGAAGGGTGGACAAACGGTAAAAGGAAATTGTGCATGCGCTTGCAGATATGCACAAAAAGGAGGTTCATCCACCAGTGGAAACGGAAATGCAAACAATTCAGGAGGACTGAGTTCTCCGGGTATGAAGCTGATCCATTCTGTTGACAGACCCGTCGAAAATGGAGGTTTTTCTACGAATGAATCATGGGTGCCTCCATGTGAAAAGCAATAGGTGTCTGTATTTATTAGCCAAGACTTGTTCCTAAAATAAATAGGAGGCTATTCTTTTGTTTTACAGGTATTAATACTGGCGATTTGCTTTGTAGATAAGATCAGTAAAAGATACTAAGATCAGTAAAAGATACGGATTGAGTCATATTTTTATAAAAACAAGAAGGATGAAAAAAATGAAATTAAATCAATTAAGTTCGTTTTCGTTATCGGATATGGAAATGGTGCAGGTAAAAGGCGGACAAACGACAAAAGGAAATTGTGCCTGTGCTTGTAAGTATGCACAAAAAGGAGGTTCGTCAACCAGTGGAAACGGAAATGCCAATAATAAAAGCGGATTGAGCTCTCCCGGAATGCAACCAGAACCCGAAAAAGAACACGATAGAGTCTATCCGCATCATCTTATTCTGGCATAATTTTGTAATAATAGGATTATACAGTTGAACTTGCAGTTGTGAATTACTTGCATGATCTTATTTTTTTGTTCTTTTGTGTTCTGATGGAAAATGGATAAAACAGTTCAAATAAGCATTGTTTGTTCGGTTGGCTATTTAATTATTCGTTTTTTGAAGTTGATCTTTGAGGTGAATGCATGTAAATTAAATGATCTGTACTGTGTTTTTTGAACATTTTACGGCAGCGGATAAGTTGGAGAGGACAAGCATTTGTTGATGGATGACATAATGGAGACTGTTGTTTCAACGGATGAGACCAGTGAAAATGAATCAAGTCATATTTTTATAAATACAAGAAAAATGAAAGGTTTGAAATTAAATCAATTAAGCTCGTTTTCGTTATCGGATATGGAAATGGTGCAGGTAAAAGGCGGACAAACGACAAAAGGAAATTGTGCCTGTGCTTGTAAGTATGCCAACAATGGCGGATCATCGACCAACGCAAATGGAAATGCCAATAATCAAAGCGGGTTGCATTCTCCTGGAATGAACCCTGAACCCGAAATAAAATACTATAAACTGAAACGAGCTTATTGTGGGGTAGCTTGGCTCTAATCGGATAGTGCAGTTGATCTTGCAGTTGTGAATCAATTGAATGATCTTATAGCAAGTTTTATAACCTATTCGAGTAATTTTTATAAATAAAAAAAACAGATGAAAAAATTGAAATCAAATCAGTTAAGCTCTTTTTCTTTATCAGAAATGGAAATGGGGCAGGTAAAAGGTGGACAAATGACAAAAGGAAATTGCGCCTGTGCACTGAATGGAGGTTTATTCTCCAGTGGAAATGTTAATAACAAAGTAGGCTTAAATTCTCCGGCAACACCTCTGTCTTCTTACACTAAACTGAATGCAAGCGGAACTAGTTCATATACTTTTATTTGGGGATAATTTTGGTGTGATTATAATGAAGAATATCAATGATATGACCTGTTTTTTGGGTTTTAGGTCAACTAACCGGGTCATATTTTTATAGATACAAGAAGGATGAAAAAATTGAAATTAAATCAGCTAAACTCCTTTTTCATATCAGATATGGAAATGGGGCAGGTAAAAGGCGGACAAATGACAAAAGGAAATTGTGCCTGTGCCTGTAAATATGCACAAAAAGGAGGTTCGTCAACCAGCGGTAATGGAAATGCGAATAATAAAAGCGGATTGCATTCTCCTGGAATGGAACCTTCAGAGCCTATAAAAAGACGTGATGAACCCAGTAATCATTCTTTTATTTGGAGATAATCATTGTATAATCGGATCATGCAGTTGAACTTGTTGTTGTGAATCAATTGCATGATCTTATTTTTTTGTTTTTAGAAACTTTGTCGTAAAATGGAAAAACCAGTTCAATACATCACTCCTGATTTGATTAATTATCAGTTAGCCAATTTATCGCAATTGGTTTTTGAGGTGACTGACGCTTGTAATTTGAATTGCAAATACTGTGGTTTTGGCGAATTTTACGGGAATTATGAAGTTCGTGAAGACAAAAATCTGTCTATCGAAAAAGCATTGACTCTGATTGATTATCTGGTCGGGTTTTGGAATACCACTCAGAATGCTTCAGCCCGACGAAATGTGTATATTAGTTTTTACGGAGGCGAACCCTTACTGAATATGCCATTTATCAAGGCCATTGTCAGTCATGTGGAAAAACTCGATTGCAAGCATCGTTTTTTTACTTTTTCGATGACAACCAATGCCTTGCTGCTGAGCAAGAATATGGATTATCTGGTGGAAAAAGATTTCAATCTGCTGATTAGTCTGGACGGAGATGCGGAGAACACGGCTTATCGCGTTGACCATAATCAGCAACCTGCCTTCAGTCGGATTGTGAAAAATGTGGATGCTATTCGTCAGGCTTACCCCGATTATTTTGAGAATAAAGTTCAATTCAATTCGGTGCTTCATAACAAAAATTCGGTTGAACAGATTTATCAGTTTTTTAAAGAGAATTACAACAAAATTCCCACGATTGGGGAGGTTAATACGATGGGCATCAAGCCTGAAATGCAGGAGCAGTTCCGAAACATGTACCAGAATGTGAATGAAAGTCTTTCGCAATCGGAGCATTATCGCGAAATTGAACGTGATATGTTTATCAATTCGGCGTCGTACCAGACTCTTTGTACCTTTATTCATCAATATAGTGGATTTGTCTATCACGACTATACCGATTTGCTTTTCGAAAAGAAAGCTGCCCCCAAAATACCTTCCGGAACGTGTATTCCATTCTCAAAAAAAATGTATGTGACGGTAAACGGAAAAATACTTCCCTGCGAACGGATTGGGCATCAGTTTGCATTGGGCGAAATAACGGATCAGGAAGTGGTTCTTGATGTTGATGCAATTTCCGAAAAATACAATCATTACCTGTCGAAAGTTGAAAAACAATGTAGCAAATGCAATAATACCAAAGCATGTACGCAATGTATTTTCTATCTTGAAGATATTGATGCAAAGCCTGTTTGCGAAGGATTTATGAACGAAGAAAATTTTCGGGCCTATTATCTGTCTCAAATGGCTTTCCTTGCCGAGAATCCGGATGCCTATTACCGGATTATGGAAGAAATTGTTGTTGAATAAATAAATTGTACCTATGGATTTTTGCTGTGATTATTGGTTGGGTATTTTCCCGCATGTTTTCTATTCGAAAAAAGGGGAGCGGGCATTGTTGTATAATACCAGTCAGGGGATGGCAACGAAAACGGAAGATTCGGATTTTATCGCTCTGATTGATGAAATGCACCAACACAATAACCTGGGAGTTATTCATTTTAAGGGATCGATGCTGAAACAGGAAAATATCCGGCAACTCATTGATGAGACTATAGATAAAAAGATTTGTTTCTGCATTCCAATTTCAGAAAAGAATTCAGTAAAGCCGGTTATGATGATGCCTGTTTTGAACTTGCAACGAGATGTCGAAAAACTGTCAGTGGAGACAGAGCGGGCTATTGGCGAGGATATTATTCATTATTTACTGAATCTGACGATTCAAATTAATTCGTCCTGTCAGCAAAATTGTTTGCATTGCAACGATTACAACAAACAATTTATTTTCTGCAAACGCAGTGTCGTCAATGAGCAGTTAAGTCTGGCTCAAATCGAGCATGTTTTTCAGCAAATTGAATATGCTCCGTTACAAAAATTAACCATCACCGGAGGAAATATTTTTCAGTATCCCGAGTTGGAAGGCTTACTTGCATTGCTGAGAAAGTACCGTTACAAGGCTAAATTCGGTATCCATTACCTGAATTGCAGCAATGATCGTTACGAACTGCTCGATGATTTTGAGAAAGACATTTATATCACTTTTCCGTTGGTGGATAGTCAGGCCGAAAATCTCCCTCGTCTTTTACAAAAAGGGAAGGCGAAAATCCATTTTATTGTATCCTCTGAATCGGATTATCAGCAGGCTGAAACGCTTATTCAGAAATATGAAATAACCGATTACCAGGTGCTTCCTTTCTTTAAGGGAGATAATCATACTTTTTTTGAGGAGAATGTTTTCATGTCGGAAGACGATGTGTTGGCTACTCCCATCAAGCAACGCATCATTTTTGCGAATCAAAAGCTAAATACGAATTTCTTCGGTTCACTGTTTATTCTTCCCGACGGAACGGTTCATGCCAACCTTAATGCTCCCGCTATTGGAACGATTGACCAGCAGAGCGTTCTAGATTTGCTCAATTTTGAGCTGATCAATAACACTGCATGGAGGCAGACCCGTAATCAACATCCCTGCTCGGAGTGTATCTATCAATACCTCTGTCCTTCTCCCTCAAATTACGAACTGGTTTTTGGGAAGATGAATTTATGTTCTGTGATGGAATAGTTTTTCTATCACATCAAATTAATCAGTAAAATCAGGCACGAAACAAGTGTTAGCACCAGTGTTGCTTTCTGAAATAAGGCAGCGGGAAGAAAACGGTTGAGCTTTTTTCCAAAAAACGAACCTAAAAACAGAAGCGGAACGGTGAGTACGGTAAGCAGTAATGCATGCAAACTGAACAGTCCGAGTAGCCAGTACCCAACGATGGCAACGAGTGCAGTGATGATACTGAACCACGAAAAAACCTCGCGAAACTCTTGTTTGTCGGCTTTGGTTGAATGAAGAAAAATAGCCAGTGGCGGGCCACTTACCGAAATGCTGCCGCTTAAAAATCCAACCAATCCTCCGGTTATTTTGTATAAATATTTTTTCGGGTTGAATTGAATTTCCACTCCGCTTAACGAGAGTAGCGACATCAGCAGAAAAATAATGCTGGTTGCATACAACAGCGCATTTTCAGATAAATAATTAAGCGTGAGCACTCCTGCGATGGTAAAAAGTCCGCCGTAAATAATCAGTGCGCGATAGCTGGGATTAATCAGTTGCCGTTCTTTCTTTTGCAGTACGATAAATCCTGAAGAGATAAGATTACACAGCACCATTACAGGAATCAGTTCTTTGGGCGAAAACCATATCTCCAGCACCGGAAGGGCAATCAGTGCAAAGCCAAAACCGGTAATGCCTTTTACCAGGCTTGCAACAATAACAATCAGGCTCATCCATACATATTCCATCATCATTTTGTTTAAAGGGTTAAGGCGAGAAATGAAAACACAGCAATAAGTATCCAGAGAATCAGTCCGAGTAAAAAGCTCTTGATGCCTGCCTGTTTGGCTTCGGCAACCGAAATATTGGCACCAATCAGAAACAGGGCGGCAATCATTCCTTTTCGTCCCAGCCAGTTGAAATGACTGTACGTTTCGTGCAGCGACGGGAAAAAATAGGCCACCAGCATGCTGGCTACAAAAAGCAGAATAAACCACGGAATTTTAACTTTTCCGCCCGATTGGTTTTTCTGAAACAATGCAATCAGCAAGGCAAGCGGGATGATCCACAGACTGCGAACCAGTTTGACGGTGGTGGCAATTTGCAGCGCTTTTTCGCCGTAACTGGCTCCGGCTCCAACCACTGAACTGGTGTCGTGAATGGCAATGGCCGACCAATAGCCAAATGTCTCCTGACTCAGATGAAAATGATGGCCGATGTACGGGAACAAAACCAGCGCAATGGCATTCAATACAAATACAACGATCAGCGAAAAAGATATTTGATGATTTTTTGCCTGAATAACGGGTGCCACCGCAGCAATGGCGCTACCACCGCAGATTGCAGTGCCCGAAGCAACCAGCAAACTCACCTTCGAATCAACGCGCAAAAGCTTGCCTAAAAGAATACCGGCCGTTAGCACAAACGAGACAGAGATGGCCGTGTCGGCAAAACCTGCTTTCGAGGTGTGAATCACCTGCGGAAGGTTCATGCCGAACCCCATCAGCACAATGGATGCCTGCAATGCGAGCGACGAATAAGCCGAAAGCTTTTCGTTTTTTAGTTTGAATAACGAAAATGAAATGCCGGTGAGTAAAGCCAGCGCAGGCGATACAAATGGCATGAAACAAAAGAATAGCGCGATGAGGTATATAAATCCTGTTTTTTGTCTGAGAAACTCCATGTTTTTTTGCATTAATTCAGATGCAAAAGTAAAACGGAGTTATAAGCAAGTCAAATTGTAATTTTTTATTCCTGATAACTAAAAGTTATAATGAAGCAGGAAATCAACGAAGCAGTTTGCACTTTTGGTTTCGTGTCCCTGCCGCAAGGCTATCCTGAATTTCCGGTTCATTGGTAGTTTGGCAATATTTAGTCTGACCAGGCTTTTCAGTTGCAGTTCTTTGGTAATCGATTTTTCTGAAAGCAAGGCAATGCCGTCGAATTCGGTAAGAAAATTCTTGATTGCTTCGGTACTGCCCAGATGAATGAAAATGTTTAGCTCGTCGGGGCGGATATTGTTGCGTTGCAACGATTTGTTGATGACTTCGAGCGTGCCCGAGCCTTTTTCGCGAAGCACAATCGGAATTTGCAGAAAGTCGCTCAACAGAATGGTTTTTCGCCGCGCATATACGCTCGAACTTCCGGTAACAGGAATAATTTCGTCATCCAGAAAATCGATGTAGCGAATATTGGCTTGCGACGATTCATTTTCAACCAGGGCCAAATCAATCTCATTTTCCTGTAATTTGTTTTCCATTTCAAAAGAGTTGCCGTTGAAAACAAAAAGCTCAATTCGGGGGAAGCGCTTGTGAAAAGCGGCCAAAACCTTCGGAATTACGTATTGCGAAATGGTTGAACTGGCCCCAATGCGCAGGTTTCCCTGAAATGTGTCGTTCAATTGTCCCAAATCGAATTCCAGTTCGCGGTACTGTTGCTTAATTTCCCTGAAATACCGGTAGGTGATTTTTCCGGCTTCGGTCAGGTAAATTTTGTTCCCTTTCCGCTCAAAAAGAGTGGTGTCCAGTTTTGTTTCCAGCTCTTTAATGTGGCGGGTTACGGCGGGCTGACTGATAAACAAATCTTCTGCTGCTTTTGAAAAACTGAGCTTTTCCGCCACCGATAAAAAAACTTCGTCACGATAATCCATAGCTTTTGTTTGGTCTGTTTGCCCGATTGTGTTTCGGCTCAGCAAAATACAATTTTAAAACGGAAAAGCGATTCCTATCTCGCAAAACTGAATTTTGCGGCTCTTTATTGCGTCATTTTTATTATTTCCGATTCAAACTTTTGCCTTTTTACTTCCTCCTTTTTACTTTGATTTCTATATCTTTGGAAAAGACCAAAAAACAAAAAAATGATTGCCCCGAAAACGAATGAAATACAAGAGTTACTTGGTAAAACCGATCGAGCTTTCGAAAAGTACTATAAACTTTCCGCTATTTACTAGTTATGGGCAAGGCTAAAAGACGATGAAACAGATATTTGTACTTTTAATTTTGGCGACTCTGGTATCTTGTACGACAAAAACGAACAGGACTGCAGATAATGCGAACTCGACAGACAATTGGACTACTTTCCAAGACACGATTGAGGATAATTTCACTATGACATTCAAATATCCTGACGACTTGGTCTTTGCAGACATTGTTGACAATTGCAGATGCGTGGGGAAGAAGTTAAATTATAAAAATACAGAGGACCCAGACCCACCGACAGACAGCCTCAATACAAGACATTGGAGCATCTGTATATTTGACCCAGCAGACGATTCAGTTGATTATTTATTAAATTCGTGGAAAACAATATTTAAAGGTCAAATAAGCGAACTCCGAGATACAATTAGAATTGCAGACACGAAAGCACTGAGAGTAATATTAAAAAGTAACAACAAAAATGACCCGTATCGTCAGTTAATCTATCTGGAGAAATATTCTACATTATTTGAAGTAATGAATATTTACGAGGACACAAATAAGGACTTTGAGAAATTTTATAATAGCCTGACAATAAATGAGACAACAAAGCCCAGCCCATAACAAAAACTATATGTCAATTGCCGTTTCGGTGCTGACATCAAGCCAAGTAGCCCGCAACAACGGCGGTGCGGCTCGACAGGAAAGTTCTCCGCAATCAGCAACTACATATATTTCCGTCCGTTATGCGTCATAGTGAGTCGTCCTAAAAAATGTCTACACAATATTTGTAGATATGTATCAAAATGATCAGGTAACACGACGTTACAGTGAGGGTTTCAAACTCAAAATTTTAGCCGAACTTAGTACGGGAAAATATACCAAACGGGAGTTGTCCCGGATTTATGGTATCCAAAGCAGTACCGTAAACGAATGGATCAAGAAGTACGACCGTAAAGACTTAATGAACACACGGATCATGATCGAAAACAAAGACGAAATCACCCGATTGAAGGAGCTCCAAAAGGAGATCGAACAACTCAAGAAGCTGTTGCTAAAGAAGGATTTAGACCAGTTGGTGAGCGATTCGTACCTTGAGGTGGCTGCCGAGATGCTGGGCTATAAAACGGTGGCAGAGCTAAAAAAAAAGCTAAACACCAAGCCATGATGAAAGCATTGCCCAAGTCGCAAAAGGCGGGTGTTGCAGGCGTAAGGGAAACCTGCGCCTGCTTCGGGCTTCATCGCGATGCCTGGTACAAATACCAGAAGCGTTTCCAAAGACGCAAAAAGGTTAAAAACGAAGTGATTGAGCTTGTAAAAGAAGAGCGCAAAGACCAGCCAAGAGTCGGCACACGCAAGCTTTGGGAAGCCTTGCACCCATCGTTTGAGGCTGCCCATATGAAGGTTGGCAGGGACAAGCTGTTCGACATTCTCAGGGAGGAGAATATGCTCGTGCACCGCAAGAAAGCCTCGTGCAAAACGACCAACTCGTACCACCATTTCCATAAGTACGGCAATTTGGTGAAAGATATGGAGATAACAGCGCCCAACCAGGTTTGGGTGGCCGATATCACTTATATACGCACCGTAAAGGGGTTTTGCTATTTGGCATTGCTTACTGACCTATTTTCGCGCAAAATTGTAGGGTACAACATCAGCGATACACTGGAGCTGACGGGCTGTCTTGGAGCCTTCAAACGAGCTCAGAAGACAGCCCGTCCAGCGGCCGGATTGGTACACCACTCCGACCGTGGCATTCAGTATTGCAGCAACCAGTATGTTAATGAGTTGAAAAAGCACAAGGTGAGAATCAGCATGACCGAGGAAAACCACTGCTATGAGAATGCTGTTGCCGAACGTGTTAATGGTATTTTGAAGGACGAATTTTACCTCGACCAGTGTTTCTTCGATACCGAAAAAGCCAAGCTGGCCACAAAAAGTGCCATAAGGCTATATAACAGTAAGAGACTTCACCTATCTTTAGGGTATAAAACCCCAAATATGGTTTTTGAAGCGAACTTAAATTAATGTTTAACCTGTAGCCATATTTTAGGACTAGACATAGTAAGGGGTCGTCTCAATTTGATAAAATGACTTGAAAATATGAATAGTTCTTGGACAACAATTATCAGCTTCATTTTAGCGGTACTTTTCATCTTGATTCTGGTTTCAAGATTCAAGAAAAAAAAGCCCGAGTTTAAATTAGCGACTATCGACAAAGATTCAATTGCTCCTTTTGGACTTTCGCATAAGGGATTAGCAATTGGAGACAGACTTGTGATTTTTGCTGGGTATGATTATAAACCCAAATATCTTGGGGACAACGATTTCTATGTTGGTGAGATAGTTAAATTTATACCTGGACAAGCAGGTATAAAAAGCGCACCAGTTTTGAGAATGGATAAAGCCGTTCAGTTTGACACGTTAATCGGACAATATTTTGTTATAGAAACAAGACATGTTGGACAGGACTGGAATGGATATGGAGCTGTGCATATTGAATTATGTGATTTTGAACCAGAATCAATTGACTATGAACAAAGGAACAAAGGTTTATGGATTGAGGCCGCTGCTTCTTATGAATTTGAGGAGAGATACTTTGATATTAAAAACATGAAAAAACAAACTACGAACGCATAACTTCAGCTATCCGTCAAGCGCGGCAGCAGTGGTTTTCGGTGGGCATCTTTCCGCTCAAACTGTTTCTCGGCTTGACAGGAAATCGCCCGCAGTCCGCCCCTGCGTGTAGCTTCCACCGTTAGCAGCAAGCATATTGGGCACCACAAGGCAACGACATTAAACTTAAATTAGACATATGACAACAAAGAAGACACCTTTGAGAATTGATGGATTACACGAAAGTCTTTATGCAGGATTTTGGATTAGATTTGGGGCCTTACTCTTGGACCTCTTGATAATAAGTCCAGTAATTTTTATAGTTCTATATCTAAATGGATTATCGAAAAATGCCTATTTCTATACGGTGATTCCAGTTCTAATTTTTCACTTCTGGTATAATATTTATCTTGTCCAGAAAAATGGAGGGACACCAGGGAAACTTATATCAGGAATTACGATCTTAAAAACAGATGGCACTGATATAACTTGGAGAGAAGCAATTCTTCGTCATATTGTATCTTTTTCATTAACAATTTTCATTGCAATAATCACAATAATTGCGCTTTCACAATCAGATACAGAGTATTACGAGAGTCTGAATTGGATGAAGAAACAACAATATTTAATGACATTATTACCAGTTTATTTCTCTCTGTATACATGGACATCTAACATTTGGACATATGGTGAACTGTTCGTTTTACTTTTCAATAAAAGGAAAAGGGCTTTGCACGACTTTATCGCTGAGACAGTAATTGTACGAACTAAGTATATTGAAAAAATGCGAGTAGCAATGAACACGGTTGAAAATGAGAAGAATGCCAGCTGCTAACTTCAGCTACCGGTCAAGGTCGGCACAGTGGTTTTCGGTGGGTATCTTTCCGCTCAGCCTGCTTTTCGGCCTGATCTCGCCTAAGGCGAGACAATCCTGCGTGTAGCTTCCAACGTTATGTGTTAATTTAAAGAATGAGACAGAGACATTATTATGAATGAAATTATAATAAAATCATTTGAACAATTCCATGACGAAGTGGCGTCATGGCCTTCTCAGACAAGGTATTATTTCAGAGGAACATCGAGAAGTTATTATGAATTGCTTCCTTCTTTAGGCAGAAGTAACGATAAGACAGAATATTATGATGAAAAAAGATTAATTAAAGAATTTAAAAATCAAGCAATTGCATATATTGACAAATTACCAAATAACGATTGGGAATGGTTAGCATTAGCTCAACATCATGGACTTCCAACAAGACTTTTAGATTGGACTACTAATCCGTTAGTTGCGTTATATTTTGCTGTAAAAGACAATATTGACCTGACATATGAAAAGGTGACGAAGCCAGATTATGATGGAAGTAGTGCTGTGTATTTTTTGATTTTTAAAACTCCTCCAATCGATATAACGGAAGAAAAATCGCCATTAGAGTATCCTAGCGCAGCAATGTTTTGGCCTCCTCATACAACGCCAAGGATAAAAGCACAATCGGGAGTTTTAACAATACAACCAGATCCTTCTGTCCCATTTTTTTTTGGTAGCAGACTAACTAAATATATCATTCCATATGAGCTTCGTACAAAATTTAGAAGCATATTAAATAACTATGGAATACATGAATCAACAATGTTCCCAGATTTAGATGGATTAGCCAAACACCTTAAAAACATTAGAGAAGATCATTATGGCTCTTGGAGTTAAAAATCAACACATAACTTCAACTACCCTGCTCCTTAAAATATAACCGCACGCAGCCGCTAGTGCTGATTTGTAATCAGCACTTTTTAAAAGTAGGATTTTTAATCCTGCAATGATGGATGCCTGTTGAATAAATGATGTTTGAGAAGAAGCCGGGCAGAATTGGAGGTGATCGATTTTATGCGGATTACAAATCCGCACCAGAACAGGTCTAAAGGGATAAAATAACCGTTGAAACACTATTTTTACGACTCTTAAACTGAAATGCAATGGATTTAAAAGAATATTTCAAAAACGATCGCTATGCAGCATTAACTGGTGTCGAAATTGTGGAAACAGCGCCGGGATACTGCAAAACAAAGCTGAAAATAGAAGATAAACATCTGAATGCAGCCAATGTTATTCAGGGAGGAGCCATTTTTACCCTGGCCGATTTTGCTTTTGCCATTGCATCGAATAGTCGTGGGCAATTAGCGCTGGCTATTAATGTGAATATCAGTTTTATCAAAGGAAAATCAGAGGGCATACTTTACGCTACGGCGACCGAATTGACCGATCCCAAACGTGTTGGCGCATACGATGTTCTTGTAACCGACGAAAAAGACGAAGTGGTTGCCCGATTTAACGGACTGGTTTACCGCAAATCGGTTAAACACGAATAGTTCTGCTCCTTGAAATATAATTGCTTACAGCTGAGTAAGGATTGCAATTCCACATCAGAATGGTTTGAAATTTGCTCCTAATTATTCGATGTATTTCCACGAGCGGAAGCAATCGTAGCAGTATCTGTTTTTTCTGAAAATAGGAAGGGGAATATAGAGCAGCAAAGGGACAAGTCCCCAAAGTGAGGGAATCTTTTTTACACCGATATTTTCAGAACCACAAAACGGACATTGATTTTTGGAATGTGCATGCGCATCAATGTTTGCAGTTTCTTGTGTTGCTTCGGATGTTGCATTGGTGCCGGGCAGATAGCCATTTGCCTGCAGCAATTCCAACGCATCGTTTAGTTGTTCTTGTTTTACCTGTAGTTTTACTCCTCCCAACGCAGGCGATAGTGCATTATCAACCAGCACGCTCAGTTCGTCGCGAAGAAATGTTTCAATTCCTTCAGCTTCCAGCGCTCCTTGTATGATGTAGCATTCGTGCGGATAAGTAAAAGTCATTATTGTAATCCACTGTTGCATACCTGTTTATTTTTCAGCACAAGTTAATACCTATTTCTGATAAATAAAACATAAGATACAATAAAAGGCCGTTTTATTTTTCAATACGGATGCGGGCATCCACGGCAACAATTTTACTTCCTCTGCCAAGTAATGGGTTAATATCCATTTCTTTTATCTCGACAGCAAAGCGTAACATGCTCGACAGGCGAACCAAAATATCGGCAAATTTTTGCTGATCGACACCCGGTTGTCCGCGGTAGCCTTTGATGATTTTGTATGATTTCAGGTTTTTAATCATCGAACAGGCTTCGGGCATGGTTAGTGGAGCAAGTCCCGAGGTGATATCTTTCATTACTTCAACCATAATGCCGCCCATTCCGCAGAGCATGATGTGTCCAAAGCGATCTTCGTATTTGGCTCCAAGGAACAATTCGATGCCGGAGGCCATTTCGGCCATTAAAACGGCAGTGGTATCTTTTATCCCGATTAGTCGGTTGAATTCGCGGCTAACCGTTTTCAAATCGTGTACGTTGAGCACCACGCCACCTACATCGGTTTTATGTACGGGGCCAATTACTTTCATCACCAGTGGAAAACAGATCTTTTTTGCTGCTTCCAGCGCTTGTTCTTCCGTTGTCGCAATCTGCTCCTGTACGCGTGGAATTCCGGCTGCATCAAACAGTTGGTGAATTACTTCCGGTGGCTGATAGCCATTGTCAGCCTGATCGATGATGCGTCGTATTGCCGGAATATTTACACCTTCGAGGAATATTTTTTCTTCGGAAGGGTGAGGCGTGTGATATACTTTCGTTAGTGCGCGCCCCAAAAGTACTTCGTCCGGAAAGTTTACATTTCCTTCTGAAATAAAATGAGCAACATCTTCTTTTACGTTGACGATGGATGGAAGAATCGGGTAAATGGGTTTGCGGCAGGTTTGCATTTTCTGGCTCAGTAATTCAAATACGTCGCGAACCGGCGTTAAACCGGGGCTTCCGAAAATAACGGCCATCCCATCAATCTCATCGAAATCGTTTTCGCAGGCATCAATAATGGCTCCCAATTGTTCGGCGGTTCCGGTAGCCAGAAAATCGATTGGGTTTTCGACTGACGAACCAGCAAAAAGTTTCTCTTTCAGTGCTTTTTTCGCTGGTGAATCTTCGATATGCGGAATGCTGAGGCCACCGCCTTCAAGTGCATCGGTGAGCATTACAGCCGGACCTCCGGCATGTGTAATAATGGCCATGCGTTTGCCATGCAATTCCTTGCACATAAATACATTGGCTA
This sequence comes from Prolixibacteraceae bacterium, assembly GCA_963668595.1. Classification (GTDB taxonomy): domain Bacteria; phylum Bacteroidota; class Bacteroidia; order Bacteroidales; family Prolixibacteraceae; genus GWE2-42-39. Next base: position 527,350 of record OY764876.1, read on the forward strand.
CGGTGGTCAGTTCTTCGCGGCCATAGCAACGTACAATACCCGCTTTGCGGAAAAGTGCTTCTACCGCCAGGTCGGAATTGGCCATGGCTCCGGTGTGCGACGAGGCTGCACGGCTTCCTGCATCACTGCTCCCGGCTTTGATTGCTGCAATACGGCATCCCTTGCGAATAAGCGACGACGCATGTTTTAATAATTTATCCGGATTTTTTATGCTTTCAATATAAAGTAATTTTACCCGGGTGCTGGTTGCCGGATCAAATACTTCATCCATGAATTCAAGCACTTCTTCAACCCCAATTTGAGCTGAATTGCCTACCGAAAATACGCTGGCAAAATGCAGCCCTTTGGTAATGCCCGATTCCATAATAAAAACGGCGGTTGCTCCCGAACTGGAAATGAAATCGCAGCCCATTTGGTCGAGCACAGGCACTGGTGTAGTAAATACGCTGGCATGCACGTAGGTAATAATTCCAATGCAATTGGGGCCAATCAGGCTGCCACCATGTGCTTCAATTACTTGAACAATCTGTTGCTCCAGCTTTTTCCCTTCGGGGCCTTCTTCGCTGAATCCGGCCGATATAATAATGAATCCTTTGGTTCCTTTTTGACTGGCAAGGGTTTCAACAACCGGCAAACATGCTTGTGCCGGAATGGCCAGAACCGCCAGTTCAACAGGAGGAAGCTCGTCCACCGAAGCATACGAGCGTACGCCCTGCACCTCGTCGGAGCTGGGATTGACCACCATCAGGTCTCCTTTAAACGTATTATCGAGCAAGTTTTTCAGAAGTTTACCTCCCGGTTTGCTGATGTTGTTCGAAGCACCTACCACCACAATGCTGTTGGGCCAAATCAATTCTTTTGCAATCATATTATTTCAGTTTTGCTGAGGCAATATACAAATATTGGAGTTCACGAGCGTTGATTTTATTCAATGCACGGCATATTTAAAAACAGCGGCAAAGGTGCATGTTTTTCAAATTTTTTGCAGAATGAAAACGAAAATTCTTATTTGAAATCAACAAGGGATAGCGAGGCATGAAAATCGAAGAAAAGTGCCGGTGATTGTTGCACAATTGTTTTCAGAAAGAGAAAAAAAAAGGAACCCGAAAGCTCCTTTCTATGATTATAAGGTGTCCTGACCAGGTTCCCAGTCACATGGCGTAAGTTCTCCTGTTTGTAAAGCGTCGAGAACGCGAAGTACTTCTTTTACGTTACGGCCAACATTTAATCCGTTTACTGAAACATGTTGAATTGTTCCTTCTGGATCGATGATGAATGTGGCACGGTAAGCGATTTTATTTTCAGATTCCAGAATTCCCAGTTCGCAAGAGAGCGATTTGGAAGTATCAGCCAACATCGGGAATTTCAAACCTTTCAACCCCGGGTGGCTGTTGCGCCATGCAAGGTGAACGAATTGTGAGTCGATGGAAGCACCAATCAAATTGGCTCCGCGTTTTTCAAACTCTTCGTAATTTCTGTTGAATGATTCAATTTCGGTTGGGCAAACGAAAGTAAAGTCGAGGGGCCACCAGAAAACTACAGTCCATTTACCTGCAATGTCAGCATTGGTAAGGGTTTTGAATTCTTTACCTGGTTCCAGCGAAACAACGGCTTCTTTTTTAAATTCCGGAAATTTTTCTCCAATTGTCTTCATTGTGTTTGTTTTTTTGTTGTTACTATTCTTTTTTATTTTGATTCGATCTGAATTGTGAAGCAAAGATACCGGCTGAGGAAATACGCGTCAAATCGAATTTTTTGATACGAAATAGAGGGATTCTATGATGGGAGGTTGTCTTTTGGGGCTGATTCACTGAATGGTTGATTCTTTTCCTAAAAATGCTGCCTGCTCTGTTTGTAGATTCTGCCGGAGATTTTTATCTTTAACGCTCATTTTGTAATGAGACATACTTTTTATTTCAAAATTAACCTATGAACGAAAAATCAGACAAAAGAATGGTTTCCCGGAGAGCTTTTCTGGGAACAACAGCAACAGCTGTGGCCGGGATTACAATTTTGCCAAGTAATGTAATTGCTGGTTTGGGACATAAAGCACCCAGTGACAAATTAAATATTGTCGGAATCGGCGTTGGTGGAATGGGTTTTGCTAACCTGAAAAACCTGCAATCGGAAAATATCATCGGCTTGTGTGACGTGGACTGGAAATATGCTAAAGGTTGTTTCGACTTCTTCCCGAAAGCGAAGAAGTTCAAAGACTGGAGAGTTATGTACGATGAGTTGGGTAAAGAATTTGACGGTGTTGTAATTGCTACTGCTGACCACACGCACGCAATTACTGCAGCTCACGCTATTACAATGGGTAAGCACGTCTATCTGCAAAAACCTCTTACTCACTCGGTGTACGAGTCGCGTTTGCTGACTAAACTGGCAGCAAAATACAACGTAGCTACATCAATGGGTAACCAGGGATCATCAGGCGAAGGTGTTAACCTGACAACTGAATGGTTGGCCAATGGCGAAATTGGTGATGTAACAAAAGTTGAAGCTTTTACCGACCGTCCGATCTGGCCACAAGGCTTGAACACTCCGGAACAAGGACAGTGGGTTCCTGAAACATTGGATTGGGATTTGTTTACCGGACCTGCAAAAATGCGTCCGTTCAACGAAATTTATCATCCATGGAACTGGCGTGGCTGGTGGGACTACGGAACAGGTGCTCTTGGTGATATGGCTTGCCATATTCTTCACCCGGTATTTGTTGGTCTCGAATTGGGTTATCCTACCAAAGCACAGGGAAGTTCAACTTTATTGTTGAATGATTGTGCCCCTACAGCTCAGTCGGTGAAATTGACTTTCCCTGAGCGTAAAGCTGTTAAAAAAATGAAAATGAAACTTCCTGAGGTTGAGGTATTCTGGTATGACGGAGGTATTAAGCCAATGTTGCCAGCAGGATGGCCAGCAGGAAAAGATCCGAATAATGCGGGTGGTGGTGTATTGTTCCACGGAACAAAAGACACATTGGTTTGTGGTTGCTATGGAAAAGATCCTTGGTTGTTGTCAGGCCGCACTCCAAATGCTCCGAAGTTCCGTCGTCGCATTGAAACAAGTCACGAAATGGATTGGGTACGTGCATGTAAAGAATCAGCAGCAAGCAGAATACCAACCGCTTCTGATTTCAGTGAAGCTGGTCCATTCAACGAAATGGTAGTGATGGGAGTATTGGCAGTTCGTCTGCAATCGCTCAATAAAGAATTACAGTGGGATGGTGCTAACATGCAGTTTACCAATATCGGTGATGATGAAAAAATCAAAACTGTTGTTCGCGATGGTTTCAAAATCCACGATGGTCACCCAACATTCAACAAAACATGGACTGATCCGGTTCCTGCAAAAGAATTTGCTGCTGAATTGATCAAACACACTTATCGTGCACCATGGAGCTTGCCTGAAATGCCAGCTTAATTTTCGATTGAAATTGAATGAAATAAAACGGGGCAGGAAGTTTTCTTCTTGCCCCGTTTCTTTTTGTTAACCAGATGTTTGTGAGGTGAAAAGATGTGCTAAATGTTATCTGAAAATCATAAAAGCATCTTTCATTCAATAATTTACTATTTTCAGATAGTCAATGTCTTATTCTAATCACTTACCTGTCATTTCTCAATAATAAGTTGTAGAAAAATGACCAGCAATGACTGGTGCAAAATGCTCATTATCGTTGGTTGATGGGCATATTTGCCGGGAGCTCAAACGACAGTTCGATTACTCCGCGAAATACCCCTTCTTCCATCCATGGCGTTTGCAAAATCATTTTTTGCTTTCCATTTTTTTCGTTGATGTATGAATTTTCCATCGGATTTTGCAACATTTTAATCAGTTTGCTGCGCGATGGTTCCGGATGACAATTGATGAGATTAGTGCCAAGAAGTTTTTCGCCTCCATATTTTTCAAACTGCTTGATAGCATGCTTGTTCATGTACACAATAATGCCTTCGCGGTCGCAGATGGTGATTTCACCGTTAAATTCGTCAGTCCAGTTAATTTGCATGATGCTTATTTCTTTTGAAAAACGCGCACCCAGTCGATTTCGAATGAGTGATGGGTGGATGTTGTTTCGTCGATAACAATGCTGGAAGCATTCAGGTACAAATCGTTGCTCAATGCATGGGTATTTAGTCGCAGCATTTCGCGCTGGTTAATTTTCCAGATAAGCTGATTGCCTTCCCTTTGCAGTGTGAAAATGTAAAATTCTCCGGTTTTCAAGCCTGAAAAAGAGTTGTTTTGTTCGCTCGTCTGTCCGTTTTCGAGCGCAGTAATGCCCTGTTGATGATGCACGCCCGATTCGAAAATGCGAATGATTGGCTGATTACTTTCATTGCTCAGATAGAAGAGGTTGACGATGCCTTTTTGTGGTGCAAACTTGATTTTTGCTTCCCATATTGCTTCGCTGCAACGGAACGATTCGCTGGTGTTGATGCAGCCCGTGCTGTAGTCAAATTCTTTTTCAATAAAACCAAAAGGAAGTTGCCATTGCAATCCGCTCGTTTTTTGTTTGCGGGTTTCAATGCTCAATGTTTTACCGTTAATTTTAATGTTTTCGCCTGAAGTATAGGCTTGTAAATCGCCGGCTTGCGAATAATTGCGTCCAACGCTCGATTTGGCCTGAGGAAGAATTGTCTGCCATTTTTCGGTGTTCAATTTTCCCGTTTCAAATTCATCCTGAAAAACGAGTTGCCATTTTTCGAAGAAATCGAGTTGGTGATTTTTTTCGTATTCAAAATAGCGAACAATCGGCGCTTGTTTTTTCAGCGACTCAAATTGTTGCTGTTTCTTAAATTCTTCGGTTTTCTCCCACTTTTTCGCATCCTCGAGATAGGCTTTTCGTTTGCTGAACTCTTCAGAACCGATTGTTTGCTGAAGTTCCTCGTAGCGCTTGCGTTCCGACGAATCTTTCATCTGCCGGAATATGCGTAGAGCTTTCGATTTGCTGAATTTCTTCCAGAATACGATGTCGCCTGATTGTTTCAGCTGATTGTATTCCGAGGCTTTTGCCTGTGCTTCGGGTTGTTTCTTTTCGCTTTTGTACGAACCTTCACGCATGTATTTTTCCAGCGCAAGAAAGCGTTTCACTGTTTCCGACGAATCGAGCTTCAGAAAACGTTGCAGGTCGGCCGATTTTTCAGTTTGGTAATACAAGCGCAGGTTTTTGTTGCGTTCAAGCTTTTTGTATTCCAGCAAAAGCGCTTCTTCTTTACTTCCTTTAAAACGAAGTGCTTCAATTTCTTTTTTTGTGCGGATAAAATTTTCAGAAGCCAGAAACTTTTCTAGTTCCCGAAGCTGTTTCAGGTCTTCGGATTGCGCAACGGTTGTAAATTCCTGGTATGCTGCGGACAAACGCTGATATTCTTCTTCAATTTTTGTAGTAGATTTTATCAAGCCCAGCGAGCTTAGGAAAAACATTTTCATCGACATACGATCTCCGTTTTAGTTGTTTTGCGAAAACATAAAAATAGCAATTCCTGCAAATATGCACGCTTTTTTTATGCTTCAGTTTAAAAACTGTATTTTAGGTGTGATTATTTCAGAGTAAAACTAATTTTTATGCGCAAAGCTTATTTTTTCTCCTTGCTGATTGTTGCTTTGATGCTGGTTTTACCAGCGAAAGCACAGCATTTCTTCGAAAATAATAACGAGACGGGCAAATCGTATTTATTGCTGGCTCATCCAACTGTATCGAACCTGAAAACGGTATTGTTTCTGATTGAACAAGGAATTTTTGATCCGGGAGGTATGGAGTTGGTGGGCGTGTATCATGCCGATGAAGCCTACAATTTTAACGAATCGCTGCGTTTTGTGCAGGAGCAAAAACTGGAGAATGTGCATTTTCAGCAGGTGACAGGTCGTTTGTATGCCGATTCGGTGTATTGCCGCAATGGGTGCACACCCGAGTTCCGTCGTTTGTTCGAGCATTCGAAAGGGCTGATTTTGTTTGGTGGGCCTGATATTCAGCCTGAATTATACGGACAGGAAAATTCGTATTCGGTGGTTACTGATCCGAACCGTCATTTGTTTGAATTATCGTTTCTATTCCACTTGCTTGGTGGTAGCCGTTTGCCCGGATGGAATGCATTTTTGAATGAGCGTCCGGAATATTTGCTTACCGGTTTTTGCCTGGGAATGCAAAGCATGAATGTGGCCACGGGGGGTACATTGGTCCAGGATATTCCGGCGCAGTGGTATAATGCAACGGAAGACAAGGCGAAAGTTAAATTAGGGAACGAACAGTTGCATCGGAATTACTGGCAAAATTTGTCATCGGATACTTTGCTGATGGGCGTAAGTTTTCATCCGATACGTTTTACTGCTGACGATTTTTTTGCTCAAAAAGTAGGGTATATGCAGAAGAGTTTGCCTGTTGTGTTGAGCAGTCATCATCAGGCAGCAGATCAAATAGGGCAGGGCTGGCTGGTAACGGCACGATCGGTGGATGGAAATATTGTGGAGGGAATTCGGCATAATCGCTTTCCGAATGTGTTTGCAGTACAATTTCACCCAGAGGTGCCTGCTTTATACCGAGAGGGTAAAAAAATGAAATTTTCGCCGGAGGATCGTCCTGAATCCTATCGTCAGCGAATTGGTAAAAATGGTTTGCGTTTTCACCGGCAGTACTGGAATTATATTTCGCAAATATGTACGAAATCGGTAAAATGATATTGGTCTGGTTTTTGACAATGTTTTGTCATTTAATCCTAACTTAATTTTTTATCCATGAAACGATTTGTTAGCATTATTTGCATGATTTTTATCTCATGTATTAGTTCGTTTGCTCAGCAGGATGGCACTGTAACCATCAAGGCCGGAACAAATATTCGCGACTATTTTCCCCCGTTGGAGAAATATCTTTATCCAAACTTCGAAAAAGGTAAAATTACATTGAAAGACAAGCGGGTTAATACCAGTTTATTTAATTATAATTTGCTTTCCGGAGAAATGGAGTTTATACAGGGGAAAGATACGTTGGCAATTAAAGTGAAAGATGATCTTTATTCTATTGTTACAGCGCATGATTCTTTCTTTTACACAGATACTTATCTGCGTCAGATACGCGATGGCAAATTGAAGGTTTTTGTTAATCAGCAGTACTGCATTGTTAATTTACTTAAACAGGGAGCAATGGGAACTACTAATAACAGTGTTGCAATTGATTCGTATGATTATGTGATAGCAAAAAGAATATCATACAACCTGAAAGCGGAAGAAGATATGGTAATTCAGAAAGTCAGCAAGTATTTCATTTCGATATCTGATGGCGAATATTTACCATTCAATAAGAAAAATGTACTGAAGCTATTTTCCAAAAAGGGAGATGCAATCAAGGGATATATCAAGTCAAATACTGTTGATTTCAATTCAAAAGAAGATTTGCTGAAACTTGCCGACTTTGTTTCCGAACTTTAATGGAAAAAATGATTTGGTGCAAGATAGAAAGCCTGTCCGGAATTTTTTCCGGACAGGCTTTTGAAATATTAACCTTTTGAAATCCCTTCGAATCAGAATTTATAGGCTACACCGACGGTTGCATACGAAATGGAATAACCAAGTTCCATATATGCACCCCATTTGTCGTTGAATTCGTAACGAGCGCCTACTAATCCGCCCAATAATAATCCGCCTGCTGATGGTGTATCCAGCGAGCTTCCATTCGGGCCGTCGTATTTTACACCAGCAATGTTATAACCTAAAACCAAACCAGCATAAGTGTCTAATTTGGGAATGAAAGAATAGTGACCCAAACCGCGTGCTGCAAGTACAATGTTGGTGTATTTCCATGAATAATTTCCGCCAAATCCGCTGAAATCTTCGCTATAACCATAATATCCAAAGTTTCCGCCAACGCCTAATACAAGTCCGTCAACTCCCAGAAAATTTTCTTTGATTCCTTTTTCATAGGATAATTCTACCGGAGTTCCATTTCCGTTTAAACCAAGACCTACTTTGAATAATTGAGTTCCTTCTTTAAATAAATCTTGTGCGTTTGTACTTACTGAAGCAATTACAATCGCGGCAAAAATCAGTGCTAACTTTTTCATTGTCTTTTAAATTTTTATAAATCTTATCATATCCTTTTCAATATTCTTCCGGAAAATTTTTTGATTCGTCAGCTGAACTTTTAAATCAGAAATTCATGCTCCAAAATTATACAGACAGGTATGAAGAGACGTAAAAAAGCAGGGGGACAAAAAGTGGACAATGAAAAGGATATTTCTTTGTTTGTAGTTTTTGTGTTTGATTGTTAGTGTTTTATGTGATTTGTATTGATGTGCTTTGTGTGTTAAATAATCTGCTTAGCCATGCTGAAGATGGTTTATTTAATGTGTTTGGGGAATACGAAGCGGAGTTTAGATACTTTGCAGGAAGGCTCCCAGATTTGTTTCGCGATCGATTTCTAGTTTTTGGCGCAGGCGCAGACGAGCTTTTTTTAGTGCTTCCTCCGATTGAAATGTAATTTGGGCAATGTCTTTGTTGCTCATATTTAATTTCAGAAAAGCGCAAATACGTCGTTCGTTGGGGGTGAGATTGGGAAATTGAGTTTGCAGCTTTTCGTAAAAAGAATGGTGAACTTTTTCAAAAAGAATCTCGAATTCGTTCCAGTTTGAGTTTGATGCGAACCGTTTGTGGTCGGAAATAAGTATTTTTATTTTTTGGCGAGCTTCTGATGAACACCCTTTCTCAATTTCAGAAAGCAGATTAATCATTTGGGCATCACGTTCTGAATTCTGGATAAGTTTCAGCGTGGTTGCAGTCATCGATTTTTGATTTATTTCCAGTTCATTGTTGATGCGTTCAATTTCATATTTCAGCAGTTTTGCTTTGGCTGCTTCGCTTTCCTGAAGTGCTATTTCTGCTTTTTTTCGTTCAGTAATATCGCGAACGTTACTCACTACATTTTTTATTGCCGGATGATGCAGGAAATTTTGAGTAACAGCTTCGAACCATACAAAACCATTCGTTTTATGTTTGTGCCGATATTGAATGGTATCGGGAACATCCGGGTGGTTGATTACGCGTTGCCAGTGTTGGCTGATTAATTCGCGATCTTCTTCAACAATCATTTCCTCTGTGTGACCAAGCAGTTCTTCCATTGAATAGCCGGTAAGATTTTGAGCTGCATTACTTACAAAGGTATATTGGCCGTTTTCGTTTTGCAGAATCAGGATGTCGGTTGAATTTTTAATTAAAAGTTTTAGCTTTTCTTCGCTTTCTTCAACCATTTTCTTCGCTACAACAAGTGCATTGTTTGAGGCAATTAATTCTTCATTCAATTTTTCAATTTCTTCTTTTTGTTGTCTCAGAACAAGGTTTATTCGATGTTTTATCCGGTTCGAACGAAAGACGTATGCAGAGAAGAAAAATAGCAGAATTAATCCGGTAATGAGCGATATGATAATTGATTTTTGTACCTCGTTTTTTCTTTTTTGCTCAATTTCTAATATTTGTTTTTCCTTTTCAAGCTTGTAGTTATATTCAATTTCTGCTATCTTTTTGACGTTTTTTTCGTTGAAAATACTATCGTTCAGTGTTTTATATTCCGTGTGATACCGATATGCCATGTCAAAACGGTGAGTGCCTGCATATATTTCAGACAATTGCTGATAAGCATCTTTTTTATTGGCAAGTAGTTGAACTTCGTTGGCTAGTGCCAGTCCCTGTTGGGTATATGTTAAAGCTTTTTCGTATTCTTTTTGTTGAAGATAGAGTTGTCCGATTTTTAGAGAAGTTTCGCAGATCGTCCGTTTTCGTTTTACTTCTTCGGAAATTTTCAATGCCCGGGAATAGTAGGTTAATGCTTCGGAATAGTTTTTCCGAAAGAAGTAATAATCGCCAATTTTGCTGGATAAATTCAGGATAGCAGTTTGGTATGATAAACCTTCGCCAATTTCAAGTGCTTTTAGCAAATAGTCGAGCGCATCCGATCTGCCTTGTAACATATAAACATTGCCTATTTCCTGATAACAAAAGATGAACAGTCGCTTTTTTTGTACTTTATTGGCGATTTTCAGTGCCTCATTCAGATACTCCAATGCTTGCTGATAATCAAGTTGAGCGGTATAAATACTACTGATATTAATGAGGCAAAATGCGTATCCGGCCTGATCGTTTATTTCTTGTTTAATCTTTTGTGATTTGTGGTAAAATTCGAGTGCTTGGGTATAGTTTCCCTGGTAATTATAAATTTCACCCAAATTATTATATACAGTTGCTCTTACCACTTTATCATCTTTTTGATCAAGCATATCAACAACTTTTTGGTATTGTTTTAATGCTTTCTCATAATTTCCCTGCCCTGTGTAGATAATTGATAAATTTATCAGACGACCCATTATTAGTCGGTGATTCTTTAGTTTTTCTTCTATATCTAATGATCTCTCATAACATTTTTGTGCGTTATTAATATCTCCGATGGCAGAATAGCTGCTTCCGCATGAATTCAGATATTTTGATACACTGGCTTGGTCTCCGGTCTTTTCTGCCAGTTCGATTGCTTTTAGGTAATAGTCAAGCGCTTTTTTTTCTGAAATATTGAAAGCAAACGACCGTCCAATTACATAATAGCTAAAGGCTTGTCCTTTCAGATCATTTAACTTTTTCGAAATTTCCAGAGCTTTTTTTCCATACTCAATTGATAATGAACTGTCTTTCTGAAAAGAGGAAAATGAGAATTCATTGAGTAGTTTTACTCGTATGGTATCTTCTTGCGGATGTGCCTGTAGTAAGTTTAGCAGGCTGTCTGTATTGACAGTTTGAGCATTAACAGTTTGATAGAAGAGAAAGGCCAGTAAAACCGCCCACTTATAAAACTTCATGTCGATATTCGTTTCAGAAAAAAATAATGAAAGGATAAATATAGTGTTTGGAAAGAACGAAATAACGGGACAACGAAAAAATAAGAACAGAAAGGAATTGAAATCATAAAAAAAGCGGACAAATAAACTTTGCCCGCTTTCTATTTAGTTTGTGTTTTTTTAGATAAACCGTTCGCGTTTTTGCAGGTTAATTAGTCCGTACAGCAGAAATATTATTGAGCCAACTAATAGAAATACCCTATTTTTCAGCATGATACCTATCCAAATCGTTTCGTTCAGGTTTCGCGGAATATCAAAAGGATTCAGAAAAATATCCCATTGCGTATTTTGCATCAGGTTTTTACTTATAAAGAATAGTATTACTCCTAAAATCACCATCACTGCCATGGTTCCGTAGCCATTGCGTATCAGGCTCGAAAACATAAAGGCCAGACAGCCGATAAACAGAAGTGGATACATAGATTGGTAAGCCATTTCGAAGATGCTGATGTCGCTTAAAAATATCTTTGCCAATATGGAATAGAACAATATAATCAGGAAAACCAAAATGAAGATCATGATCATACGAACCAGCCATACTTTGTAGCGATAATCGGGTATTCCGAATAAAATTTCAAGTATGCCCGCATCGGAGTCGTTTTGTATGCCAAAGCTCATTGGGTAAAATACCAGCAAAATGCCCGGAAACAGAAGAGTGTTGTAAACAAACTCTTCGTTCAGGTTGCCATTTTCTAACACTGCCATAACAGCGATGAAGATGTAGAAGCCCAATGAGGCAAGGAAGAACCAGATAAAGCGGTTTCCGAAGATAATCCGCATGTTGTATTGCACCAGTTTGCGGAGCAAATGAAACAGGTTTTTAAGTTGTGCTATGGTTTTCCTTTCCATCATTTCAAATCTTTAATCAGACATAAATAGGCATCTTCGAGTACAGGCTTAGCCACTATTGCCTCTGGAGTTGGCTGTTCTTTAGACAGCATGCGCACACGTATTTGGTCGTCAACACGCATGTGGTGAATCACCATCTTTTTATTCGGCATTTTATCGAATTCGCTGGCTGGAACATCAAACTGCCAAACTAAATCTTTGGCCAGATGTACCATGTTGGCAGGCGTTCCGGTATATTTTACCCGTCCTCGGTTAATTACTGCAACCTGGTTACACGAGCTGGAAATATCTTCGATAATGTGCGTTGAGAAAATAACGATACGTTCGCGACTAAGTTCTACCAACAGGTTTCGGAAACGGATACGTTCACGTGGGTCGAGTCCCGCAGTCGGCTCGTCAACAACCAGAATTTTAGGTAAGTGAAGCAATATCTGGGCAATGCCAATACGTTGTTTCATCCCTCCGGAAAATGAGCCGATTTTCTCTTTACGCCGTTCGTACATGTGCACGGCTTTTAGTACATAAGCGACTCGCTCTTCGCGTTCCTGCCTATTCGTCAGACCTTTCAAAATAGCCTGATAATCGAGGAAATCTTCGGCGGGCATATTTTCGTAAGTGCCGAATTCCTGAGGCAGATACCCGATAAGTCCTTGCAGCTCTTCGCGTTTTTCCTGAGTGTCAATCCCATTGATCCAGATTTTTCCGTAGCTCTGCTCAAAAATACCGCAAATAGTACGCATCATGGTTGATTTACCTGCTCCATTGGGCCCCAGCAAACCAAACATACCTGTGGTAATTTTTAACGAAACTCCGTTGAGCGCTTTAAATGGCTGACGGCGTTTGCCAATTACCGGTATTTGTTTCACCAGTCGAAGTACCGTACGGCGCATTCCTCCAAATCGTCCGGTAATGCGTTCGATGTTTACTTTTTCAGTATAAAGTTTACGTGAAGTAACTGAAATAACGAGTGCTACATACCAAAGAATAAGCACAACGATGCTGAGTCCGATTGATTGGCTGCTTTTTCCGATCAGGAATATCTCAATGAGTGGAAGGAACCAGAACAAGCCTTTTTGTACCCATTGATTGATGCGAAGTGGCGTTTGACTGTTTTTCTGTTCGGCACGGTGTGCAAAGTAGTAGCCAAAAGGTTTCCACAAAGCGAGTGCAAACAAATAAACAAATACTGAAAGTAGTACCACCCACAATGGATTGTCGAGATAGAAAAAGGTGAAATATACCAGGAAGCCAAGCAATGGTAATTGCCATACAAGATGGTCGAATTCGCGCAATGTCCGGTATTCTTTTTCCAATCCGGCCCGGCGGCGAATATTGATTCCTCCTTGCCATTCGCGGGAAAAACGCGATGGGCGATCGTATATTTTTACCAGATTCTGAATAACAATCTGAATGGAGTCGTTTTCGCTGATTAATTTGGTTTGAGCTTTTTTCAAACTGGTCAGTACAAACCAGGTGATACCCGGCACCAATACTATAAGCAGAATGAAGTCGATTGCTTTCCAAAGTCCGGAGTCAACTTCAAAATAAATAAGAGCAGTGCCGCCAATCATCAGTGCAAACTGAGTCGTGCGAAGTTTCCAGTTTAGTTCGCGGAACCATTTGAGCGAATTTTCGAGCCCCGAATACATGGTGGGGATGAAAATGAGTGTGAGCAATGTACTGACAGTTAAACCACCAATAACAATAATGGCGAACGGAGCCCCGATAACGCTAACATATTCGGCTTGTCCCATTGCCAGCGGAACCATTGCTACGATGGTGGTAATGGCCGTAATCAGAATTGGTCGAACGCGCGACAATCCTGCTGTCATCAGCGCCCGCGAACGACGGAAGCCACGTTTGCGTAGAATGTTGGCATAGTCAATCAGAATAATCCCGTTGTTTACCACAATCCCGATCAGAATGAGGAAGCCGGTAAGTGTATTGGCATTAAGCAGGCTGTTGCCGGTAAAAATAAGTGCCAGAAACGAACCGATACCTGCCAGCGGAATCGTAAACATCAGTACAAACGGAGTTGAAAGAGATTCGAATACCGATGCCAGAATCATGAAAATGAGCAGTACTGCCGCCCCGATGAGGAAGTAAAATTCGCTCAGGTCGGTTTCTTCGTGAATAACTTCGGCAGCAACTCCGGCCGGAAGATTGTATCCGGCCACCAAATCATCAATTTCGGTGCGGTATGATTCGAGTAGTTCTTTTGAACTTTGTGCTTCGGAAACAAAACTGTACGTAATTTCAATACTTTTTTCCTGATTGACACGGTTAATTCCGGCCAGTCCGGTTGCATATACCAACTGGGTAAAGTCTTGTAAATCGTGCAGCCCCCCGCTTGCATTTTCAACCTGAAGTGTTTTCAGGTCTTCCATGTTACGGTCTTCTTTTTCCGTCTCTTCGGTTTCCTGTTGAGTTGAAATAATGATTTCATATTCGTCCACATCCTGTTTAAACATCACTCCGGTACTAATTTCGTCGCGGAATGAGTTTAGTTCGGAGGTAATATTGTTGAGCGAAACATTGTATTCGGTCATCATTAATGGATCGAACAACATGTGCACTTCGGGACGATTGTCGGAAACGTTGACGCGAGAACGTTGAATAATATCCATTTCATCGAGATAATATTTAAAGTCCTCAGCTACTTGTTGCATTTGCGCAAAGTCCTGTCCTTTCAGTGTAATTTTCTCCTGATTGCTGCCTATTCCCATTAAACGCTGGAAATTGCCCATCATATCACGACTTCCTCCGCCAAAACTGCGTGAACTTTGTGTTTGCTCAAACGAAATTTCAGCTTTTACTCCGTTTACACGTTTTTCAATATCGGCTTTGATTTCAGCAAATTTACGGTCAGCAATTTTTTCATACTCGTCTTGCAACTTTACGGTTACAATCGCATCTTCTTCTTCAATGCGGCTTACTACATCCAGCTTTTCCTGCAAGTCTTCCAGTTTGCTTTCAATATCGGCAACTGTTTCATCGGTTTTTTCGAGCGACGACCCCGATGGCATGGTAACATACAAACTAAGTTGAGTTTGCTCCACCTCCTTCAGCGAACTAACACTGACGGCCAGACTGAGGAAGATGGTGAGGAAAAAGATGGTGGTTGCCCCGAGAATTGTGGTTGCCGGATTGCGCATACACGATTTGAGTAGCAACAAATAGATTTGAACCATTCGGTTGTTTGTAGTTACTTTTTCGAAAGTAACTGCTTTGTTGTTCCATCGTTTCAGTAAAAAGTGAGTTGCCATAGGCACTAACAACAATGCCGCAATCAGCGAAACAACCAGGGTTGAAATGATGGAAATACCTACGTTGTATCCCAGCATTTCGACCATGTAATTGGTGGAGAAAATAAAGGGCAGGAATACCGTTACTGTCGTAAGTGTGGCGGCAACAATTGAACGCCAAACTTCGCTGGTTCCCTGCGTGACGGCAATATCGGGATGATAGCCTTTCCCCGAGAGCCGGTAAATATTTTCGAGTACCACCACACTATTATCGAGCAACATTCCAACAGCCAGAGCCATTCCTACCAATGTAAGACTGTTCAGGCTGATATCGAAAGCATAAAAGAAATTGAATGCAGTGTAAACCGAAATTGGAATAGCCATGGCAATGAACGCTACAATGCGTATGTTTTTCAGGAAAATCCACAGAACGAAGATTGCCAGCAATCCACCTACCAGTGCCAGTTCAATAATCTGGTCGATATTTTTCTCCATGGTGTCGGCCGAGTTATTCTGAATCGAAATTTCGATGTCTTTGTAACCCAACTTTTCATTTAGTTTGCCAATGACTTCCTTGGTGCGTTTCGACAGATCAATCAGGTTTGCCTGCGAGTCGTTCACCAGCTGTACGGTTACAGCATCCTTGCCGTTTACACGACTGTAGCTGGTTTCTTCTTTTACTCCGAATCGCACTTCTGCAATATCTTTCAGTAAAACGGGACCGTCGGCAACTACCAGGTTTTCAATATCTGAAACATCTTCGTATTCGGCCGTTACGTGCACAAAAAAGCGCGAAGTTTTATCTTTCAGATTGCCTACATAGGTGCGCGAACGTGAATTCTGCGAAAGCACACTTCGCACCCGGCTTGGTGTAATATGGTATGCTTCGCAAGCATTCGGATCAAGAATGATTTCCAATGATTTTTCACGTCCGCCAAATACTTTTACTGAAGCAATTCCGTCGATATTTTCCAAATCAGGAGCTATTTCCAGGTCGGCCATATTGCGAACCCGGTCAACGCCGCCACTACCGCGCACTTGCAACTCCATAAACTGGCTGTTCAACTGCTCCAGATCGACTTTGTTTACCGAGGCACGTGTTCCTTCAGGAAGCGAGCTTTGTATCTCGTTTATTTTCTCCTGAAGTTTGAGGTAGGCATATTTGAAATTGACCCCCTTCTGGTAATACACAACAATGTTTCCCGAACGCGAATTGATATTCGATTCGATTGATTCGATGCCCTCCAGCGTACCAATTGCTCCTTCAATGGGAATCACAATCTGATTTTCCATGAATTTGGGATCGACATCGCCCTGATAAACCGCTTGCACATACAGGAAAGGCAATTCGACATTGGGAAACAACTCCACCTTCAGTTGTTTGTACGAAACCAGTCCCAACAGGGTCAGTCCCGTAAACAACATGCTGATGAGTGTTTTTCTGTTTATTATAAATTTCACTTTATCTCAGTTTTAGGTTGAAGACAATTGCAGTGGCTTTACTTGATTCTTGCTTGTTGTGAAATTCCAAATGATAAAATTCCAAAAACCAAAAGAACAACCAAGTAAATAATATTTGCCATCTCTTATCAGCCATTTGTCTTCATCAGTTTGTCTTTCATTGCTTCCAGTACATCGTACACGCATGGGATAACCACCAGCGTAAGCAGGGTAGAGGTGAGCAATCCGCCAATTACGGCCAGCGCCATGGGCGAACGTAATGCTGCGCTTTCACCAAATCCGAGTGTGAGCGGTAACAAAGCCAGAATGGTTGTCAAGCTGGTCATCAAAATCGGACGGATACGTTGCTGTCCGGCCTGAATGATGGCTTCTTTGCGCGACATTCCCTCTTTTCGCAACTGACTGATCCGGTCGATGAGAATGATGGAGTTGTTTACCGCAATCCCCGCCAGCATAATTATTCCAATCAGCGCCATGATGTTCATCGTTTTTCCCATAATGAAGAAGATGAGAATTGAACCAACCACGGCCAGCGGAATTGTTAGCAGGATGGTGAATGGGTGCAGCAGTGATTCGAATTGAGATGCCAGTACCATGTACACCAATATTACCGAAAGTAGCAGCGCAAAACTCAAACTGCTCATCGATTCCTTGCGCTTGGCTTCTTCTCCGGTTACTGATATTTTGTAGTCCGGTGCCAATTCAATGGTTTGCAGTTGTTTTTCTACCCGTTTAGCTAGTTGATCGAGTGCTACATCTTTATTCATATTGGCGGTAATTTTACCAATACGAACCTGATTTCGTCGAATTATTTCGCGAGGTGATTGACCTGTGCGGATCGTAGCAATTTCATCAATTCTGAATTCCTGTGTGCCGTTTTTTATAACAATATCCGACAGGTTATTGAGCGATTTATCCGGCAGTTTCAAGGTAATGTCCTGCATTTCGCCACCCTTTTCAATTTGTCCGGCTACTTTACCTTCCAATTGAGCTTGTACTTGGGAGATTACGTTTGAAACACTGAGGTTATACATTCCTGCACGCAGGCGATCAACAACAATTTCAACTTCGGGCGAACCATCTTCGAGTGACGATTTTATATTGTATAATTCCGGGTTGCTCTCAACAATTTGTTTTACTTGTTGCGAAATCTGTTCAATTTGTTCCAGTTCTTCACCTTGAATTTCAACAACAAAAGGAGCTTCATCGGTTCCCAGAATGCTGTTTAACGCAGTTTCATCCTGAACAAAATTGATTTCCACATCCGGAATTTCGCCCAGCATGGCGCCAATCGACTGAATGGCTCCGGTTGAGCCAATTGTGCTGTTGTCGGCCAGAACAACTTTGATGTTGGCTGTATTTTCGCCTTCAAAAATATCCGATTCGCTGCCGGTCAGTCCGGTGTTTGGTCCAACTTGCGCATATACATTTTTAAGCTGTTCGCCCAGCTGTTCGCGAATCATATTTTCGATATTGGCAGTGGCCGATGCAGTTCGATCCAGTTGTGTCCCTTCCGGCATTTTCAAATCGATACTGAATTCACGGGTTTCTGATTTTGGCATAAACTCGGTACCAATGAACGGATAAAGCAGAGCAGAGCCTCCCATCATTAACAAAGCAAGAAGGAGAATCAGTGCCCGGCGTTGCAATATCCGGTCGAGGAATCTTCCGTAGCCTTTTATCTGAACCGATTTTATTACGGTTGTTTTTTTGCTGTTTTTATAGAAAAAGTTGAACAGCATCGGGATAACGAGCATGGCCACAATGAGCGATGAAAGTAGCGAAAATGCCACGGTCCATGCCTGATCTTTGAATAATGCACCGGATGCTCCGTGCAAATATACAAT
Organism: Prolixibacteraceae bacterium; assembly: GCA_963668595.1. GTDB lineage: Bacteria > Bacteroidota > Bacteroidia > Bacteroidales > Prolixibacteraceae > GWE2-42-39. The sequence goes on from OY764876.1 coordinate 545,611, forward strand.
GGGCAGGAACACTACGATTGTAGTGATGGTTGAGGCGGTAATTGCACCTCCAACCTGCGAAGTTCCCAATATAGCTGCATCTTTTACCGACATGCCGTTTTCTCTGTTGCGGAAAATATTTTCCATTACCACAATCGCATTGTCCACGAGCATCCCGGCACCCAACGCAAGTCCTCCGAGTGTCATCACGTTTAACGACAGATCGTTGAAATACATTAAGTTGAAGGTGGCAATGATTGAAATTGGCATGGCAATGCTCACAATCAGTGTTGATCCGATGCGGCGCAGGAAGATAAACAGTACAATAACGGCAAGCAAAATTCCCATCAATGCAGTGTCTTCTACTTCTTTTATTGCGTTGTGAATAAATATTCCCTGGTTGGTAATTACTTCGAGATGATAACCAGGTAGTGCTTTTTCAATATTCACCAATGCTTCGTTGATTTGCTCAACCGCTTTTACTGTGTTGAATTTGGTTTCTTTGTAAATCGAAAGCCCCAAACAACGTTTTCCATTCAGGTGTACAATATTTTCGGGTTCTTTGTTGCTGTACGAAATTTTGGCCACTTCGCGCAGGAAAACCGGAGCTTTTGTTGCTGTTTGGTCGTTGGCAACCACCGATTTGTATCCAACAATAATGTTTTCAAAGTCTTCAATATTATCGAGCAGACTAACGCCTTTTACTACATAGCGGCGTCCCATTTCGGTAATTGTTCCTCCTGAAATATTCTGGTTGAAATTCTGGATTCGGGTAGCCACTTCGTCGAGGGTGAGGCCGAATGCATCCAGCAGATATTTCTCGGTTTCAATCAGTACTTCGTTTTCTTCGGAACCGGAAACTTCCACTTCTGCTACTCCTTCGAGCCGGATCAGCTCGTTACGGATGTAGTTTTCGGCGGCTTTTCGCAATTCGTTCATGTCGTCGATGGTGCTGTGGCTCATTCCCACAATCATCACCGGCGAAGTATTCGGGTCGTGCTGAGTGATATTTATTTCGTCAATATCGCGGTTTTGAGCATAGGCGCTGGCTGCTTTCTGCAAATCGAGAAATGCCTCGTCCATGTCTTTTTCCCAGGTGTATTCAACCGTAATTTGTGCAGTACCAACTTTTGATACCGACGAAACCTGTACTACGCCTGATTGGCGAATGGCCAGTGCTTCGATGTTTTCCACAAATTGCTTTTCCATTTCTTCCGGCGGACGTTCGCCCGACTTCACCTCGATAAATAGTTTCGGGTTGTTGATTTCCGGAAACAGATCAATGCCCAGTTTGTCGTACGAAATGTAGCCAAGCAGCAACACTGCCAGCACTGCCATCAGTACGGTAACCGGATAATTGACCGCAAAATTGGTAATCTTCTTCATAATTTTTTCTGTGTTTCGAGTTACGTGATACGAGTTTCGGGTTGCCGGATTTTCTCGTAACCTGCAACTCGCAACCTGTAACAATTCAAACGCTACTTAATAATTTTTACTTTCGAACGGTTGCGCAGGGTTTCGAAGCCTTTTACCACTACGCGGTCGTTCACTTGCAGGCCTGAAGTAATTTCAGCTTCATCCTGATTTTCGTAACCAAAAGTGATGCGTTTTTCTTCGGCAGTTCCTTTGTCAACAATGAAAACTGTTTTGCCTCGTTGTCCTGAAATAATGATATTTTTCGGTAACACAATTACGCTGTCTCTGCGGGCAATTACAATGTCGGCTTTGGCAAACATTCCCGGACGTAATTTTAATTCAGGATTGTCGATTGTTAAAATACCTTTGAAAGTGCGGGTTTCGGTAGAAATTGCAGGAGAAAGCTGACTAACTATTCCGTGCAGGGTATCTTCGGGAAGTGTATAATTCATGATACGAACCTGTTGGTTGGTCAGTACTTCGCCAATATATTTCTCAGGTAAATTTACTTCCATCATCATTTTGCTGTAGTCCATCATGCTGAACATAGCTTGTCCGCTGGTAAGTTTGGTGCCGTCGGTATAAAATGGCAGGTTGGTAATTACACCTTTGAATGGTGCGCGCACTTTCATTTTTTCAAGCTGAAGTTGTGCTCTTTCGTAGCTGTATTTGGCATCGATGAACGAAACTTCGGAGTTGCGGAATTCGCGTTGGGTAACCCCTCCTTTTTCGAACAGCGATTTTTGTTTCTGATATTCCTGTTCTGCGATTTCCATATTCAGCTTTTTCGAGTCGATGGCGATGTTATTCAGATATTCTTCATCTGTAAATTCAACGATTACCTGGTTGTTTTCAACAATATCGCCCAAGGCAAACTTGCGTCCGGTGCGCGGATTGTTTTTTAAATGGTAATCGCCGGCAACTTCAGAATTTACCGTTACTTCTTTGTTGGCATTTAATGTACCGGTAGTGTTTACCGTTTTTTCAATCGATTTAGGTTTGATGTCTTCTACCGAAACCGGAACAGCCAAATCAGTGCTCACGTTGGTGTTTTGCGGGCGGCATGCAGCAAAGGCGATTAGTGCCAGTGCAGGAATAGTAATTTTACGAAACGAGTTCATTATTTGTGTTTTTTATTATTTGTCAAAATAGATGTTTGAACTTTTACTTTCTACCTTTTACTTATTTTTTCATCAGCTCTTCGGGGACAATTGCCTTGTTTTGCTCGAAATCGAAAAGCGTTTGTACTTTCATATTCAGTAATTCAACTTTATAGTCGATAAGCGATTGGGCATAAGCCATTTTTTTCTCAGAAAGCTGAGTCTGGAACAGGTTTAAATCCATACTGGTAAGGTCGCCGTTGGCGTAGCGTTCCAGATTGATTTCGTAGGTTAGCTGTGCGTTTTTTTCGTTCTGACGTGCAATCTCAATTTGGTTGACAAGGTTTTGCAGGTTGCGATTTACTTTGCGAATGTCCATGGTAATCTGAATGCGTTCCTGCTCCAGATCGAGGCCTCGAGATTTTATAGACGCTTCCTGTGCACGGATACGAGCTTTCTTTTCACCCCAGTCCCAGAGTGGAATATTAAATGCCAGCGAGAATTTGGGGTTGTTGGTTGGGTTTTTATAAATATCGGGCAGTTTTTCATTGTCGCCGATAATTCCGATAGAAAAATTGACATCACCTTTGAATTCATTCTGTGCTTTTGTGCGGATGAGTGAGAACTGAGACGTTTCGATGTCTATTTCGCGTTGGCGGATTTCCATCCTTGAATTGATGCCGTACTGAATTGCTTTGTCCACATCCACACTTACAGGATTGGCTTCTACATCGGCCATTACCGAAATGCTTTCCATCAAATCCATCCCAATGTATTGCTTGAACTGATCTTTGTAGTTTTCGAGGGTTACTCTTTTGTTTTGCACGTTCGATTTGGCCGTGGCAAAGTTCAGCTCTGCCTGGTATAATTCTTCTTTTGCAGCCAAACCTGCTTCTACTTTATTTTTGGTTATCTCGAAACTCTTCTCGGTATTGGCAAATTCGTCTTCGGTAATACTCAAACTCATTTGAGCCAGATACACATTGTAAAAGAATTGAGTTACATTTTTTTCGAGGTTCAGTTTCTGAATTGCATAACTGATTTTGGTATTTTCCAAATCGAGTTGTAATTCTTTCAGCTGAAGCTTGGTTTTGTTGTAGGTGAATAATGGTTGGGTTATGCTCAGATACAGGTTGTTGCTGAATGTTTTTGAGCGAGTGTCGTTAAATTCACTGTAATTGTCCTGCCATCCGAAACGATTGATCAACGATACTGTTCCGTCGGTTAGTAAAATGGGTTGCGATACGGTAAATGTACCGAACGACTGGTAGTTTTTGTTCGTGTTCCAGGTCGAGTAGAAGTCGTTAAACGAACGGTTCATGTCGTAGCTGAAAGGGGTGAGGTTGAGCGAAAAACTCGATTTTAGTGCTGCGTTCTGTGCAATCAGCGATTGTTCCGATCGTTCCAGGTTCAGCAGTGATTTTTGAATGTCGGGACTGTTGCTCCATGCAATTTGCAATGCATCAGAAAGGGTGAGTACCCGCTGAGACATGGCCGTTTGTACTGCAATGAGCAGCACGAACAGGAATAGTCCTTTTTGCATAATACGTTGGTGTTTCATTGTATAATTTGTTTGATAGAATTTGCTTATTGTTGTTTAATCAGTTTAATGGCATCGGCAACAACAATTTGTGCTTCCGACTTATTCGTTAATTCAATAATAGCGGTGTCAGGCGAGAAGTAGAATGAACCGATTTTGTTCCATCCATCTTCTGCATTTTTCAGGTCAATCAGGGTTGTTTCCACTCCATCATCGTGATGAATTAAATATTCGTATTCTCCTTTTACTTCATTACCATGGTTTCTGCGGCCCATTCGCTGATTTTCCTTGGTCAGGTAGGTATAAACCTCGTAATAGCCATTTTCCTTGATGGGGATTTTCCATACTGCTTTTTTATATCCTTCTCCACTTCGTATGTAGTAGGCCGAACGAATATATTTTCCGTAGAAACCCGTATTGGTCGTTGCCGTCCAGTTGCGGGGTGGGCGCCACGAGTTGAATCCGGCATATTTGAATTTCGATTCTTCTTCCTGAAGCAGCATTCTTTTTAATAAGCTGGTTTCTTGTTTTTGGCTTACCGAGAACGAAGGATCTTCGTTGTCAACAATTATTTCATTGTCTTCGGCAACGCGCACCGGAATGTCGGTAGTTTGTTCTCCTTCGAACGGAACTGCTTTTTTATCTTCTTCGAGTTTGTCGAAAGGGAACGACAGCTCTGCCGGAATATTCTTTGATGTTAGTGTTTTAATGGTCATTCGGCGAGGTTGTCCTTCCAGCAGGAAGCTTACTTGTTTGGTTTGTCCGCCTTCCAGATGAACTAATTTATTGATGGTTTCCATGTTGCCACCTCCTCCGAAGAAGCCAGGACCACCACCTCCGCCAATCATAAATTGTGCTGAAATAATTCCTTCCACGGTCTCGGTATTGGTCACTTTAAATTTGACCATCGTTTTCAGTTGATCCTTGTCGAGAACTTCTACGGCATCAACTGCCCCGATGAGGAATGCCGGAAGTTGCTTGCTATTGAACCAGTCGGCCATGTATGGCTCCAGGTTTACTCCGAATGCATCGGAAATAGCGCTGTTGAATTCCTTCATTGTTGCCGATTTGAACTGATGACTGGCTAGGAAATTATACATGAAATCGTCAAATGCTTCATCGCCGGCTTTTCGTTTAATAATCGAGAAAAGCGCTTCACTTTTCAGCTGAATTACATTGTCGATGATGTTGATTTGTTCCGGATCGTTCAACAGTTCTGCGAAACTTTTTTCCAGAAGTGCAATGTTTGCCTGTTCGTCTTCCGAGGTTCCCTGCATGCTTCGCATAAAGCCCGAACGAGGGTCGGCATTTGCTTGTTTCAGGTACGATTCGAAAATGCGGTTGGTTACCGGCCAGTTATCGGAGTGCACGAAATAAGCCTGATTGTAAAACATCGGATAGAAGTAATAGGCATTTGTTGTTTCTTTCACTTCAATATTACCCCGGCTACGGTTGAAATTTGGCCTTCCCTGTGCTTGTGTAAACGAAGAAAGGAAGCCCTGAAACACTCGTATTTTCTGATCTTCTTCGGTCATCTGTGCTTCGTCACCGCGTCCCCAACGTTTCATGCTTTGCAATCGCCCGTTAAAATCCGCCTCCGAAACGGTGATTCCTTTTTCAGGATACAAAATCATTTCAGCCTGAACAGGTTCCCGCTCGCCTGTGTAAATTCGTTCGTACGAATAATATTGAAGCGGAACTTCTACCAGAGAGAATGATTCGAACGGGTAATACATGTCGATGCTTCGCTCAAAATCTTTGAGCGATTCGGCCACCAACGATGGAATTGTATCTTTTATGCCTTCAAAAAAGCCTGAAAAATAATCGTGCCCTTCTTTCATGTACAGGTTGAAGTTGAGGCCGTCAATTTCAGCCGATCTTTTCTCATATTGTCCGATAACCAGTGAAATTTGCGATAAGGCGTGTTTGTTAGTAAAATGGAATGAATTTTCGTTTTGCTCCACTTTACCTTGCGAGATTGCTGTAAGTCCGGCAGTTGTTTCAACATTCAGATTAAAATCGGAAAATTGACGGTCGAACCACTGTTTGTTCTTGTTGCCGTAACCTGCTCCGGGAATCGGATACCAGTTGTCTTCGCGGGTAAGCAGCACGAACTGATCGGTGATAAATGCGTGACGCTTATTGATCTGGTACATCATCTGGCTGAATGGTTCCAGTTGCTTGTCGTCGTCAATATCGAGAAAACAAGCTGCTTCGTTAATTTTTCCCTGATAGGTGAATTCAATATTTGTTGAATCGCCGGGAGCCAGCGGATTTTCTATTTCAATTAAATGAATGTTGCGTTTATAGGGAACATCGCTGCCGTTTTGCAGTACCGATTTTAATTCCAGACCGGGGTTCAAACTAAAAAATAATTTCTGTGTTCGGTCGTCAAACCTGTTTTTAATCTGCATTTTGCTGCTTGCTTCAATGGTGTTGCCAACATGTTTTAGCTGAATGTCGTACGCACTTACTACCGGTGCTGATTCGCTGGCCAGTTGATCATTTATTTCCATCATTTGTATCCGTAAATGGCTTCGCTCTACAACGGAAGAAACATGAAGATAGCCCAGAAATATTCCGATGAAAAAGAATAAAACCGACACAACTACCGAAAATTGTCTGAAATGTTTTGCTTGCGGAAGTCGTTTCAAAAAAGAAATTGTCAGGAAAATAAACGAAATCCCCAGAGACAGATAGATGCCTCGGTGGGTGAGAAGTGCTTGTGTATTGCTGAATCCGACGAAATCAGAATTGGCCATCGGAATTCGGAAGGCCATGTAGTCGAATACAAAATAAAATTTGTTTTGAAGGTAGAAAAGTGTGAGGGCAACGTAGCCAAGCAGTATAATAAAAGTAAGGGCCTGGTTGCGCAAAACACTCATCGTTAGGAATGAAAGCCCCATTATGAAAACCAATGTTGGTAAACTGATAAGCAGAAAATATTGCGGGTAAGCAATCCAGTTTACAGCCATGCCATCGACAGCCATGTTGAATATGAGTGCAACCAGCAATACCGCGATATTCAGTCCAAGAAAAACAAAAAGGTTTCCGAATGTTTTCCCAATCACGTATTCGCCGTTGGTCATCGAGCGCATATAAATAACCTCGGTGGTGTCGAGTTTTTTGTCTCGCTTTAAAAAGTCGGAAGCCAGGAAGATGGCAATAATCGCCTGTGCCACATTTAGCATTAGCAGGTTGGCGTATGGTAACATTGCAGGAAGCGCTTTCAGTTGCCAATTGCCGGCTCCTCCGTTATCCTGAGTCAGGATGCCAAAGTTGAAAAAGAACAGGAAAACCAAAGCAAGAATGGCAAAAATCCGGAAAAACCAGCTACGCCACAGTGTTTTGGTTTCGTATTTGGCGATTGAAAAAATATTGTGAAATGAAATCATAGTTTTTGGCTTGTATTGCTGTTTTTATTTCGTGTCGATTTTTATTCGCTGCTCTTTTACTTAGGACTTGGTATTTTATCCCTGCGTCCATTGTTGTAATTTGCTTTCCATAAAATATACGTAAGCGTGTTCCAGATTTGGGGAGATGTTCTCGCCGTAGTAACCGTTAATTTCATCGGCTACCAATTGAATTTCCCAACCTTCGTCGGTTGGTACGTTCGAAATAACCGGGTATTTCTCGTTAATTTCCATGTATTCGCTTTCGGTTGCTTTTACCAGCCATACTTTTCCGTTGGCTTTTGCAACCAAATCGTCGGGCGAACCAGCATAAGCCAGTTGTCCGCGGTTTAGCAAAGCCATGCTGGTACAGGTACTCGAAATATCGCCTACAATATGTGTTGAAAGGATGATGATCACATCTTGCGTTGAAATGGCAGAAAGTAGGTTGCGAAAACGGATGCGTTCCTCGGGGTCGAGCCCTGTGGTTGGCTCATCGACGATGATAATTTTAGGGTTGTTGATCAGAGCCTGTGCAATTCCCAGACGACGTTTCATCCCTCCGGATAATTTATTGGCTTTGCGGTCGCGTACTTCGAACAGCCCCACTTCTTCAAGCATTTTATCAACCGAAGCATTGCGCTCGCGTCCCGATTTCATTCCGGCCAAACGCGCTGCATAATCCAAAAATTCCCAGGTGCTGAGCGATGAGAAAAAACGGAAATCCTGGGGCAGGTAGCCCAGCATCGACCGAATTTCCTTGCGATCTTTAATAATATCCAGATCGTTTACTTTGATGGAGCCGGAAGAGGGTTTCATTAGAGTAACCAGGATGCGCATCAGGCTCGATTTTCCCGCACCGTTTGGCCCCAGCAGTCCGAACATGCCGTTGTTTATTTCCAGATTGAGCCCTTTAATGGCATGGTTTCCGCTTCCGTAAACTTTATTCAGGTTTTCAATACTTATTCTCACAGAATACTTTTTAGTTGATTGCGTTTAATTTGACTGAAAAAGTACGCAATAGTTACTCGGGAGTCAATAATTTTCGACCAATAAAGTGTTTTGTTAGACTAGTTTTTAAAGAACGTAGATAAAAAATTTTGAAAGTAGTGAATACAGAGTCCGAAAAATAAAAAACCGCCGCCCGAAAAACGGGACGACGGCTTTTTTCACAAATTTATAATCGACTATCTTATTCAGTAATTGAATAATCCATGGCAGCCATACGTTTGTATGAGTTGTAACGCCATTTAGCATTGGCTTCAGCAGCAGTAAATAATTCGGCTGCTTGTTCCGGGAACGCTTTTTTCAGTGAAGTATAACGTACTTCGCTGTTCAGGAATTCCTGGAATTTAGAGAAATCAGGCTCTTTTGAATCCAGCGTGAATGGATTTTTGCCTTCTTCTTCGAGCAGTGGATTGTAGCGGAACATGCTCCAGTATCCGGCTTCCACTGCGCGTTTTTCTTCTTCCTGCGATTTACCCATTCCAGCACGTAATCCGTGGTTGATACAAGGTGCGTAAGCAATAATGAGAGATGGACCCGGATAAGCCTCTGCTTCGCGGATAGCTTTCAGGTATTGTGCCTGATTTGCTCCCATTGCTACTTGAGCAACATAAACATATCCGTACGACATAGCCATTACGCCTAAATCTTTTTTGCGGATTTTCTTTCCAGATGCAGCGAATTTAGCTACAGCACCCACTGGTGTTGATTTTGATGCCTGGCCTCCGGTGTTCGAGTAAACTTCGGTATCCATTACCAATACGTTTACATTCTGTCCCGATGCCAGTACGTGATCCAAACCTCCGTAACCGATGTCGTACGCCCAACCGTCACCACCAAAGATCCAGATTGATTTTTTAATCAGGTATTGTTTCAGGTTCATGATGTCTTTGGCATATGCAGCATCTTTTCCTGTTAAAGCTTTCACCACTTTTGCTGAAGCTTCTTCTGATGCAGTTGCATCTTCTTTGCCTGCAATCCATGCGTCAAAAGCTTCTTTTTCTTCTGCCGAAGCATTTGCCAATTCAGCTTTCATGATGCTTTCGATGCGATCGCGTTGTGCAGCCACACCTTCAGCCATACCGAAACCGTATTCAGCATTGTCTTCGAACAATGAGTTTGCCCAAGCTACTCCGTTTCCGCTTTGTTTGTGTTTGCAGTAAGGAGTTGAAGGAGCCGATCCACCGTAGATAGATGAACATCCGGTAGCATTGGCAACCATCATGCGCTCGCCAAACAATTGAGTAATCAGTTTAATATATGGTGTTTCACCACAACCAGCACAAGCGCCCGAGAATTCGAACAGAGGTTGTGCAAACTGTGAGTTTTTCACCGATTGGAATTTGTCAACTACTTTTTCTTTGTAAGTAACATTGCTGTCCATGTAGTTCCAACGCTCGATTTCTGATGCTTGCGATTCAAGCGGTTTCATTTCAAGTGCTTTTGTTTTTGCCGGACAAACATCAGCACAGTTACCACAACCTGTACAGTCGAGTGTGCTTACCTGAATGCGGAATTGCAAGCCAGGGAATTGTTTGTTTGGTACAGCAGCTTTTGCTACAGTTCCTGCCGGTGCAGCTGCAAGTTCTGCTTCGTTTAACAGGAACGGACGAATTGCAGCGTGAGGACAAACATACGCACACTGGTTACACTGGATACAGTTGTCAGCATTCCATTCAGGAACGTTTACAGCGATACCACGTTTTTCGAAAGCAGAAGTTCCTGATTCGAATGTGCCATCTTCGCTTCCAACGAAAGTAGAAACAGGAAGATCGTCGCCTTTTTGTGCATTGATTACGTCAACAAATTTTGAAATGTAAGCCGGACGACTTGCATCAAGGCTGTCTTTTTCCAGTTGGATGTTTTTCCATTCAGCAGGAACAGCAACTTTTTCAACATTTACACCACCAGCTTCAACGGCTGCGTAGTTCATGCTTACAATTTTTTCACCTTTTTTGCCGTACGATTTATCGATGGCTTTTTTCATGTGGTAAACCGCATTGTCGTAAGGAATCACGTTGGTGATTTTGAAGAATGCAGCCTGCATGATGGTGTTGGTGCGGGTTCCTAAGCCAAGGTCTTCGCCCAGTTTGGTACCGTTGATGATGTAAAAATTGATTTCGTTTTCAGCCAGATATTTTTTCATGTTATCGGGCAAACGATCTCTGGTTTCGTCGGCATCCCAAATAGAGTTCAACAGGAAGCTACCGCCTTTTTTCAAACCTTTCAGCACATCGTATTGGTGTACATAGGCAGGAACGTGGCAAGCCACAAAGTCAGGAGTAGTTACTAAATAAGTTGAACGAATTGGGTGATCGCCAAAACGCAAGTGCGAACAGGTAAAACCGCCAGACTTTTTCGAGTCGTACTGGAAGTATCCCTGGCAATATTTATCTGTAGTGTCACCAATAATTTTGATTGAGTTTTTGTTGGCACCAACTGTTCCGTCAGATCCTAAACCATAAAATTTAGCTTCGTAAGTTCCTTCCGGAGAAACTTTAATTTCAGGTTTGATTGGAAGTGATTTGAATGTCACATCGTCAACAATACCTACAGTGAAGCCATTTTTCGGTTCGTTCATTTCGAGGTTTTCGAAAATAGAAATAACCTGAGAAGGAGTGGTGTCTTTTGAACCCAAACCATAACGTCCGCCAACGATAAGCGGAGCATTTGCTTTTCCGTAGAACAAATCTTTTACATCCAGATACAATGGTTCGCCATTAGCTCCTGGTTCTTTGCTGCGGTCGAGAACGGCGATGCGTTTTACCGATGCAGGCAGTACGTTCATGAAATATTTTGCCGAGAACGGACGATACAAATGAACCGAAATCAAACCTAGTTTTTTGCCTTGAGCTGCCAGATAATCAATTACTTCTTTGATTGTTTCTGTTACAGAACCCATTGCAATAACAATGTTTTCAGCATCAGCAGCACCATAATATGTAAATGGATGATATTCGCGACCGGTAATTTTACCGATTTCCTGCATGTACCCTTCAACAATGTCAGGAACAGCATCGTAATATTTGTTTGATGATTCTTTTGCCTGGAAGAAAATATCCGGGTTTTGAGCAGTACCACGTGTTACAGGATGTTCAGGGCTTAGTGCTTTATCGCGGAATGCCTGAATAGCTTCCATGTCCACCAATGGTCTGATGTCTTCCATGTCGATTACTTCTATTTTCTGAACTTCGTGAGAAGTACGGAATCCGTCGAAGAACGAAAGGAATGGTACGCGCGATTTTAATGTTGCCAAGTGAGAAACACCGGCCAAATCCATTTCTTCTTGTACCGATCCGGCTGCAAGCATAGCAAATCCGGTTTGGCGAGCTGCGTAAACGTCAGAATGGTCGCCAAAAATTGAAAGCGCATGAGCAGCCAATGCACGGGCACTCACGTGAAAAACGGTAGGGAGTAATTCTCCGGCAATTTTGTACATGTTGGGGATCATCAGCAACAACCCTTGCGATGCAGTGTAGGTTGAAGTTAATGCTCCGGATTGAAGTGCTCCGTGAACTGCACCTGCAGCACCACCTTCACTCTGCATTTCGGCCAAACGCACAGGACGACCAAACATGTTTATTTTGCCGTTGGCTGCCCATTCATCCACATATTCTGCCATGGTTGATGATGGCGTAATCGGGTAGATACAAGCTACCTCGCTGAACATGTAACTCATATGCGCTGCCGCATAGTTTCCGTCACATGTTACAAACTTTTTTTCTTTTGCCATTTTATTCACTTTTAGTATTTAATTTATTTCTCGTTCTATCTTTTTTTAAATCCCAAATCATTAGTATAAGAATCCAAATAGCCACAGTGGAATGGTATTTCCTTCCCCTACTTCAATTAAATCTGCTGCGGCAAAGCAGTTTTGATCTTTAGGTTCGGTATATTTTCCTCCTACGGTAAAGTGCCAAATATCGTTTACCTTAAAATCGGCAATACTCGAATTTTTAACTACATGCTGATACCCCACCTGATTGTAAAAAAATGTCAGACGTAAGTTGCTGTTATTCACATTTGCTGGGTCAATTGCATGAATCAGGTTTGTGTTTTGCAGATATACCTGATCTGGCTTTTTGGTTTGATCTTCATCTCCATTCGAAAAAAGCTGATTGATCAGACGGGCATTTCTCAGGTAAGCCAAATAATTCATTACAGTGGCTCGGGACGTTTTTATTTCAGTACTTAGCTTACTTACATTGGGAGAAAATGGAACCTGACTGGCAATGTTTTGAAGCAACTTTCTCAGTCGAGGCAAATATTTCAGCTCAATCTGATTCAGATAAGTCACATCAATTTCGAGAGCTAGGTTGATGTGTTTCAGTAATGTTTCGTTATAAAATGCTTTATTATGCAGAAAATACGGATAAAAACCTTCTTTTAGGTAATCGTTGAAAAAAGCCAGCGGTTTTATCTTGTTGGTAATTTCAATTGCAATTTGCTGATGATTTTGCAGGATTTCCGGAATTGAATAGCGACGGAATGATGAATCGGTACTGAAATTCAGATATTCACGGAACGATAAACCTTCGAGGTGATACACCCGGGCAATATCTTTCAGATATTCGTTACCATCGATAATTCGCAGTACCGGCGATGCCGAAAAAATGATTTTCAATTCAGGAAAACTGTCGTAACAAGCTCGCAATTCTTTTGCCCAATCCGGATATTTATTTATCTGATCCATAATCAGGACCTTGCCTCCTTTTTTGTAAAATTCGTCGGCAAAATTGAATAGTCTTCTTCGCGAAAAGTAAAAATTATTCAGGTTGACATACAGACAGCTGCGATCGTTCGGATATTGGTTGCGGACAATATCTAACAGGAACGTAGTTTTTCCAACACCACGAAAACCTTTGATGCAGATTAAACGGTGACTCCAGTCAATTTCATTGGCCAACTCGCGCTGAATAGTTATTCGGTTGTGTGCCTGTAAATTGTTGTGTATGTCAATTAAATGTTCCATCCTCTGCTACAAAAATAATGCATCAGTAGAAATAATTGTAATCTCTGGATAGCAAAAATGATTTGATTTTGTAATTTATAATTAATAAAAATAAAAATAGACTGTAATATCTGGATGATAAAATTGCTGTTTTATGCTGATTTTGCCCGGAAATATGGGAAATGCTGACTAATTGGATGGATGGAGGAGAATATGCTGAAAAATTGATTGAGACAATCAGAAGTATTTTATTATCGGTTGTAAATTTGTGTACTATGATTTATCGTGAAAAGGAAATATCCGGATTGTTGGAACCATACATTAAATGTTGCTGGTTTTTCGACAGCGAAAACGAATCGGTACGGCATACCATTTTACCTGACGGATATTTTGATCTGATTTTTCAGTTTCAGAATGAGGTATTGCAAAAACGTATGCTTACCGGAACCTGGATTCAGCCAATTGATATAAATATAGAGGAGCATACCCGAATGTTTGGAGTGCGTTTTCGTTTGCTGGCAGCCGAATACATTTGGAATAATTCGATTAATACCCTTCTCGACAATTCCATGGAATTACCGTGCGTTGAGCAGTTGGCCGATCCGCATCCGAATGACTCGTTAGACTGTTTTTTTATGCAGATAACGGATTCTATCAGAACTATTTTGCCTGAAGAAAAAGCTGTGGATGTGCGAAAAAAGAATGTGTTCCGGATTTTGTATGAACAGCATGGGGATATTTCTGTTTCGGAACTAGCCAATCAGGTAGGGTGGAGCAGCAGGCAAATGAATCGCTGGTTTAATGCTCAGTACGGGCTTTCGCTGAAAACGTTTTCGAATATATTGAAATGTCGTGCCAGCTACAAATCTATCGCAGAGGGACAGCTGTATCCCGGAGCCATTTATTACGATCAGGCTCATTTTATAAAGGAAATCAAACGCTATACAGGAGTGACACCGAAAGAGCTCCATCAGAATAAAAACGACCGATTTTTACAATTATCAACTATTCCGAAAAAGTAATTTTGAATGTCAATTTAAAACAGTTTAACAATGAAAATGAAAAAAATGACTCCGAATTTTGAAGTGAGAGATATTCGGAATACGGTTACTTTTTATGAATCAGTATTGGGTTTCTCGTTGGTGATGGCTGTGCCAGAAGCGCAGGATGGAATTCATACTGAATTGAAAGATGGAGCAACGTATGTGTATGCACTAATAAAACAAAGTGAGTCGGAATTAATGTTTCAGCGTTCCGATAGTTTCAGAAACGATGTGCCGTTAGCCAGTCATCCGGAAATTGGTGCTTCCGTTTCTTTTTATTTTGACGTAGAAGGATTACGCGAATTTCATCATGCAGTAGTAGAAAAAACGGGAAATGTTTCAGAAATAAAAACTACCTGGTATGGAATGGATGAGTTCTATATGAGCGACTGCAATGGGTATGTATTGGGTTTTGCCGAATCAGCGCAGAAATAGAAATGACGATGTTGAAATATATATGCCCGTTACTGGTGGTCGAAAATATTGCGCGGTCGCGCAGTTTTTACGAACGCGTTTTTGGATTGAAAGTCGTTGCCGATTTTGGCGAAAACGTCACATTTGATGCTGGTTTTTCAATTCATTTGCTGACGCATTTTCAAGGATTGATTGATGGTAAAACAATTCACCGGGGCAGTAATGCAATGGAGTTGTATTTCGAAACCGATTGTCCTGAAGACATCCTGAAAACATTGCAGGACGAAAATGTTGAGTTTGTGCATCTTTTGCGCGAACAACCCTGGCAACAGCGCGTGGTGCGCTTTTACGATCCGGACAAGCACATTATTGAAGTAGGCGAATCGATGGAGAATGTTTGCATCCGACTGTTTCAGTCTGGCATGTCGGTAGAAACTGTTTGTCAGAAAACGTATATGCCCATGCCGTTTGTTGAGGCAGCTTTTGGAAAACAAAGCCAGATGTGAAATAATTCACGAAAGACTTTAAAACGAAAAACCTCACCGAATGCACGATGAGGTTTTTCGTTTGTGGAGCTGCCGGGAGTCGAACCCGGGTCCAAACAAGGAAGCAATACGCTTTCTACATGCTTATCCCCAGACTTAATTTTCGAATAAAAGCTGGATCAGGGCCACCGACTTTTACCTTAGCTCCTTTAGTTTTGCAGAAGTCGCGGAGCAATACTTCTGCTATCCCCGATTTATTTGCACCGCCTGTTCGGACCGCTTCAGGGAAGTAGCATCCGGGCGATGTCTCGTCCCAGCACCTGGTGCCGGGATAAAGTGTAATCTACTTAATTCGATTACGCAGCAAGAGCGTAGTTATTTTCGCCAATTATAGTTCGACCGCCGAGATTTAAGGGCTGTGCGATCAAGGCCCTGCATGCTTACATACCTCTCCGACTTGCTGTCAAAACCAGTCAGCCCCGAGGATTGTGCGGCAAAGATATAAAAAAGTCCCAGATGCCAGATGTATGCTTGTAGATTCTCTTAATAGGGACGATTACTCTGAGACTAAGATTAAGGTTGAGTTTAAGAATGACAGAAAAAAGTTATCAAAGTTGTCGGATTAGTAAGGTGTTCAAAATTTCATAGGAAGCCGATGTCAGATTTTAGACTCTGCACTAACAGCCCTAAGAAAATGACAAAAAATGACAACAAAGAAAACAACGATAACTTGATAGTGGAAAATGCAAAATCCAAAGAACCCAACAGTATGTACTTGTTATTAGATATTCCGATTGTTATTTTTCGACCTGATAAATTTCGCCCCAGTGTTTTTTATATTGGAAGTGTTTGATCAGCTTCAGTTTTGACTTGTCTTCTTCCCTTATTTCAAAAGGCCAGCAGGTTGAATCGTAAATAATGAAATCGCGGTCTTGTATTCCGGGGAGGTGGTGCATCTTAAAATTCTTGGTTGTATTCAGGTAGCACGAAAATTGGTCGCGCATTCCCATTACCATATTGTATCCGGCTCCAAATTCCTTGTCGTACCAGTTCTGTTGTTCGCAATACTCAACCATTTGTTTGTGTACTTTCAGAAATTGTACATAACCCAAATCGGCATCCGATTGTCCGCGTTTGGTGGCGGCATACCAGGCTGTGACCGCTAAAACAACTCCTGCATAACCAATCATTATCCACGAATGTTGACGGCTGATTTGGTTGATGATTACCAGTGAACTCAGAAGTAAAATTCCGATAACCGGGAAAATATAACGATAGGTGTAAAAATTCAGGATTGTAAAAGTCAGGAATGCCAATAGGATGGCAAGACTAATGGCGAGCAAACGCAGATTATGTAGTTTCTTCTTTTTGAAAAGGAGATAAATTACTCCGCCTAAAGCAGGAAGAACAAGTAAATTATGTGCATTCCGGGTGAAAAGAACAGAACTGGCCGATTTCAGTTTGTATAAAACAGTTGACGAATCGGTACTGATCAGATCAAGATGTTCGGAAAAGAAAAAAACGTCAAATTTGAGATAATGCAGAAAAAGGAAAACACTATACGTAAGTGCCGGAATGCCCAGAAATAGTAGGTTGATGAAAAATTTCTTCGATTTCCATGCCTGTCTGTTTTCAATTAGAAATGAGAGGCCAAAAACCAGAATAAAAACAGCACCAGTTTCTTTTGTAAGCATCATTAGTGAGCCCCATAGCGCGTATTGCCGATAATTTCCACTCAGATAACTGTCAAAACATAGCGTGAAAAGTGCAAAGAGTAATATTTCAGGAAGAATGAGACTTGCTTGAGCCAGAAACATCGGTTGCAGAGACAAAATCAGTACGCTGATGTTGGCAAGCGGTGTGTTGGTGTGTCTTTTTGCAAAACGGTGAAAAATAAATAGCGATGCAATTGCGATCAATAAGGGAAAAAGACGCACCAGAATGGTTGACGATCCGGCAATCCAGGTAATCCACAGCGATGACAAAAAGTAAAAAAATAGCGGATGCCCTTTCGAGTATATTAACGGAATAGTTCCTGGCAACATTCCCGGACCATTTTTAACCATTTCGAGTATTGCCGGGTAATATGAAAAAGTTTCGTCGTTGAAAAATGGCAGATTCAGATGCGGAATTTTTATAATAATAGTTGCACAGCACGACAATAAAAGAATGATCCAAGGATGATTAAGTATCTTCATGAATATAGGGAAAGTTGTATGATGAGAGTCAAGCTACAAGCTTCAAGACTCAAAAGAAAACAGATGAAAAGAATAAGGCTAAGGTTGAGATTGAGTGAAGAAGAGTTGTCGAAGTTTTCAGGTTATCAAGGTTATCCAAAATACAAAGGAAGTAGCGGGCTGTTTTCTTGGGACTTGAAGTATAAGGCTGAGGCTAAGATTAAGGCTAAGATTGAGAGAAGTAGTGAGACGCGAGTATTGAGATATGAGTAAGCTACTAGTACTAAGTCCAAAATAGTAAGACAACAGCCGGAGAAAAATTATGATTAACTACTAACAGCGGGCTGTTTTCTTAGTACTTAGGATTTAGGACTTGAGGGATAAGATTGATATACAGCCAATTTGTATTTATAATTTAAAATTCAAAATTTAAAATTCAGCATTTCTCTGCTGTGAGACTCTGTGAAAAACTTGGCTAAACTCGGTGGTTAAGCTAGCTGCAAGACACAAGCTTCAAAAAGAACAGTCACAGGCAAAATCAATGACCATAAATGACTACGAATGACAATTAATGACCATGATCGTTTGACGAAGGGAAACACAAGATTACAAATCCTAAATTTTACCTTTTTAATAACTGGTTAATTCCAGAAAAAGTGTTGCCAGGACGATCGAAGTCATATAAATTCCGGTGTGTCCCAGTCGGGCAACGGGTTTTTTCTTTATGACACAATATTCGGCATAAGAAAGGGTTCCCAATATGCTTCCGGATAAGGCAAATGCAACCACTGCATATGGAAAGTCTTCTTTGCTGATAAATAGAAATCCGCATACAATTGATCCAATTAGTCCGGAGATGAAATAATAACGAAGTCGTTTCTGACTAAACAAATGGTAGAAGTACATGAATCCCAGCATAATTCCCATTTGTATAATTTTATTTATCCAGTCGGGCAGGAGTGACAGTCGGTGGTTAATACCAATTTCACCGAAATAAACAATTAGCAGGGCTGCAATTATTTTGGAAACGAAGCGCAAGTATTTGAATCGTAAGTCACAATCGCTAATGAATCCGGTGAAAAACAAGATGATCATTGCGGCAATTAGTATGTTCAATTTTTGAAATTGAAATGGAATACTTGCAAAGATGCTTGTTAGTACCAATGCAATAAATAGTGCTACACCTCCCATGGTTAGCTGTGGAAGTCCTCCATATTTTCCATCGTCCGGATAATCGAAATTTTTAGCTATTGAGATTTCTCTGATCGATGGAAGAATACAAATAACTAAAGAGAACGACAGTACTGAAGAAAAAATAGGCCAAAAAAGAAGTGGGATACTTTGCATAAAAATGAATTAGAGATGAGTGGAATAAATGTTTTTATTTATTATGAATTAGCTGCAAGACTCAATGAGCTACAAGACTAACAGCAGGGAGGCAAAGGCGAAGACAAGCAGCAAGATGCTAGATTTTAGATATTAGATTAGCAGCCGGAAAGAATAAGGCTAAGATTGAGAGAAGTCGTGAGACGTGAGTAAGCTACTAGTAGTAAGTACTAAGTCCAAAGTAGTAAGATAACAGCCGGAGAAAAATTTAGATTAAGGGTGAGATTAACTACTAACAGCGGGCTGTTTTCTTAGGACTTAGGATTTAGGACTTGAGGGATAAGATTGATAAACAGCCAATTTGTATTTATAATTTAAAATTCAGCATTTCTCTGCTGTGAGACTCAGTGAAAAACTCAGTGAGACTCTGTGGTTAAGCTAGCTATAAGCTGCTATACTCAAGTTCCAGGAAGAACAGCTGCAAATCAATGACAAAGATAACAGCCAGATTGCAAGACGTTAGATATTAGACGAACAGCCAATGACAACTATAATAACAACTTGCTCAAGACAACTGTCGGGCTTGCATAATTAAGTTGAACAGAAGTTATAACGGTTTCCCGTCGCCCTTTTCCTTTCTACTTTTTCCTTTTTACCTGGCTACTGACAGAATAGTTCACTCCCAGCATTAGACCATAGGAATCGTATAAATTACCTGTATCTACGCCCAATGAGCCAAAAAAGCTAACTGGCGAATTTTTTTTGTCGTATTCCAGCCTGAAAAGAAAATAGCTTTGTGTTTTTCCTCCGCGGAAGTAATAATCGGGACGTTCTTTAAACTCCCTCAAATAGAATCCGCTATAAGTTCCATAATTCTTTGTAAAAGTGGCTTTTGCCGAATAGTGTAATTGAGGAGTCAGCCATCCTGCTACCGAAAAATGATGCGACTTAATTCGGTTGTTGCCGATATTGCCGAAATATTGTCCGTTAAAATCCTTAAAATAACTAATCTGTTGGCTATTATGCATCAACGGATAACCAAAAAAATGTTCACCAAAGGAGTGCCCCAGCGGATAAATATAATTATTGAAGTAACTATCCCTACCGCTATATTTTCCATCGTTACCGGTGTAGCTGTATAAAATGCGTGTGAATTCATCAAATGTGCCAACCGGTTCGCCTGTATAATTGAAGTTATCTGAAAGAAAAGCAGTGTAATCCTGAATTTTCTCGTAATATCGGTCACCGAGCCCAATTCCACTTTGATGTACGGTATAGCCGTATTCATAGCCAATTTCGGAGATGCCGTATTTGCCTTCTCTTGCAAGGTGAAGAATAATCATGTGATCGTCAGAGCGAACTAAACCCGAATAATCGGTCATTACTTTTTCATAGGTAAAACTTAATGTCGTCTTTTGGATCTCAAGCAATGCTCCCATATCAACAAACCCCATATGTTCTCCGGGTTTGTTTTCTCCTTCTCCCGGAAGTACTTTCCCTACTTTTTCTGAAGCATTAATCAGGTAAGTATTGTATAAATCGACGGGGATTTTTGTTCCGTCTTGCATTGTTCCTCCGAAGATTACGCCGTGATTCATCCCGGCAAACAACTGAAGAGGAAAACGGCCTGTCTTGATGTAAAGACTTTTAAAATGATAAAGTGGTTTGTCAACACCTATCGGATCACGATCTCCGGTCAGAATTCCCTGTACAAAAGAGGCTTTAAATTGAAGAAACCCTTGTAATAATGGAATGTTTGTATAATCAAAAAAACCAAATGAAACATTGGGGAATGGACGAATGTTCCGAAAATTAAGGAATGGCATTTCCTGATTGCGATCATTCAAATAATCCAGATTCTTTTTGCCTACAATCAATTGTGCCGGACCCCATTTTAAACTCGCATAAAGTTGAGATAAAGCTTTGTTATCCCATTCTTCACTTGCAAAACCTTCAATGCCGGCCGTAAATGCCAATTGCTTCCCAAGTGTTTTCTGGTAGTTTGCTCCAACAAGTGTGCTAATTGCTCCATTTCCAAAATTATTGACTGTTCCAAATTGGTTTGTGTGAAGCCATAAGGGAACTATTTCTCCGGATGATACAACCATGTGTGGACGAACATACCAGCGAAGGCTGTCTTGAGCTGAAAGTTGGCCTGATGGAAAATGAAGAACAATCAACAATAAAAAGAGGGAGAGGTATTTTTGCATTCCATAATTTTTTAGATTGAGAAAAGTAATAAGTCGTAAGTTTCGAGGGATCGATATTAATATAATTGTTATAGAGGGGGAGTATGTTGTATATGTGATTTTCTTAGGATCGCAAATTTCTTTTTATTTCTGTATACAAAAAGAATAAACGGGAAAATACTTTTGATTATTCGTTGAAATACATGTTTTTCTTTTGCAATTCTATAAAGAAATCTTGTATTTGTTGAATTTATGATTTTGGGATAGTAATTTTTTTTAGTTTGGGTCTGATGAATAAAACCACCACAGGTATAAATAGTTCCGGTAAATCCTTTTTCCTTTAGATTTATTGCAAATATATCTTGAGCTGGAATTCCCATGCCTATTATGATAATGTCTGGTACAATTGATATGATATTTTGTAATATTATGAATTTTTCTTCTTCATCTTGAAAATAGCCATGTCTATATCCAATTATGTTGAGAAGAGGAAAGTTTTTTTGAATTGTTGTAACGAACTGTTCAATTTCTTTGTCTTTCGATCCAATGAAGTAAATTGATTTATTGTGATCTATTGCAAACTGAAATATTATGGGAGCCAAAGAACTCATGTCAAAAGATATTCTTTTCGTCGTTTTTTTTATAAGTATATTAAAAATGATTGTAAGAAGAAAACCGTCGCTAGCAATGTAATCGAATTTGCTATATTTTATAGGATATTTCTGTGCAATAGTGATAGAATAGAAATTAATGAATGTTATAATCTTCGGCTGATCAGGAAGTAATGTATTTATATCTTTAGGCACTTTTGTTGCAAGTAACGATATTGATAGCATTTTTCTTGTTTTAGTATTTCATAAATAAGATTAATTATTCTTTCAGATGCTTTTTGGTTGGCATCAAAAGAAACTGCGTCGATGAAATTATTTAGTTGTGTTCTATAAAAAACCGAATAAACGTTAGAGTTGTTTTTTAAAGCAATTATCATTTCATAAAGGTCATTTTCTTCTGTAAATATTTTGGTTGGATATTCAAGAATACATCGATAATATTTTTTTATTTTTTTGAAATGGATTGAGGTGATAATGCAGTGATACCCTAGGGGGATCAATTCGTATGCAACAGCGCTATAGGATATAAAGTTTATTTTACTTTCAGAAGCAAGAATAAATATATTAGCATCATCTTCTATTCTTATTTGATTCAACTTACAGAATAAATTAATATAATTTTCTTTCTTAGATCGAGGGTGTATCTTTACTTTAAGAATAAAATTACTGTCATATATTGAATGTATTGTCTGATAAATATTTAGTATTTCTTTATATTCGGTCTTATATGATTTTTCATCTTTCATTTGTTCATATAAGCCTGATGTGAAATACGTAAAAATATTATTATTTTTATCTGTTCTTGAATTATTATTTGGAGTTGTAGAAATATTTTCTATGCGTGTATTTCCTGTAATTTTTATGATAGAAGAAGGTACGCCTATTTTTACATATATATTTTTGAAGTGATTACTATATGCTGCTAAATAATTACAACCACCTAATCCTGTCTTGCTTGATCCTAAATATTGATAGCTTATTTTGTTGAGCAAATGTTTAGTTATTAGTTGATTGATTTTATGTGAGATTGTATTTCTTGAATAATATGACACTATTCCTTCTTGGATAAGTAGTAACTTGATTGTTCGGAATAGTTTGATAAGAAGTTTCTCTATATGTCCAATGTCATTTCCAAATACTAAAAGATCAAATGATTTTACATCTATTTGTTTTTTTATTGATTTTGGGATCAATAAGATTAGATTAAAGATTCTATTTATAAAAGGTGTATTGTATATGCATCCGCCGATTGGGTTATCTAATATTATCCATTTAACATTGTTTTTTGATAGGTGAGAAGAATTACTAACCTTAGAATCATAGAATTTTTCTAATGAAAAAATTGTTATGTCGAAATTTTTCGAAAAATCAGAATCATTAATTATTGGAAGAAATGTGGCAAAATGTATATCCGAAGAGCATACAAATCCAATGTTTTTTTTGTTCATGATCTAGCCTTTATTCTGTTTTTATATACCAAGAGCAATATGGCTGAAAGAAAGAAAAATAAACGAATGCAGAAACATAAAAAGAAGTTTAATTTGGACGAAACTATAATTTGAAGAAGAAGAAAGAATACAATTAAAATAATGAATTCATATCTAATTGTGGAAAAAGGTACGGTCTTAAAATTTTTAGATTTTATTAATATCAATTTTGTAATTATAAACATTGCAAAATATGATGTAGCAGTTGCATAGGATGCTCCGATATAACCAAAAATTTCTATGAAGAATCTGGTTGCAAATATGTTTATTATCCCTCCAGTTATTACTATTATTGATAAAATACCAGTTTGCTTCTTATACTCAATATATGGGCTATATATGTAAAACATATCAAAAAAAGTATAAGCTAATACAACCCAAGGAACGATTCTTACTGCGTCATAATATTCTTTTGAAGTAAGTATCATGATCCCTTCTTTTGCAAAATACATGGTAAACAGATTAAATATAACAAATAACGAGAAGAAGGTGGTCCATAGCTTGGATATTGCACTGTAGTTTTTATTGTTCATGTGTTCATAAAAGCTTGGCATGTATGCTGTTCTGATGGCAGATGAGAAGTAGGTGACAATCATGCCAAATTGAAAACCAATACTGTAAATTCCAACATCCGACATATTTGATGTTTCTCCAATAATTATCCGACCGATTTGTTCTAGAATAACAGCACTCAAAGCATACGGTAACTGTGGGATTGAATAATTAATTATATATCTAAAATGATTTATGTTTAAAGAAAATTTTGCGTGTTTTATTAAAAATGAAAGATAATATATTCCCATAATCAAAGAGGCAACACATACGCCCCAAATTGGACCTTTGTATTTGTGCTCATTTATTAAGAAAGAGAAAAAAAGTATCAGTGTTATAGTAATAACTCCTTCTGTGATCTGAATTCTTGAATATTTTTTGCTTTCTTTTAATGGAACAAGTATTTGATAATAAATACTAGATAAAATCTTTGTTGGAATGATTGCTAAGATAAAAAACCAAATTGAGGTACTAAGCAGTGCTGATTGTTTTAATATTCCTGGGAATAAAAGCAATAATGATAAAAATAGAAGATAGGAGAGAAAAGAAAGAATTATAGTGCTTCCAATAAAATATTCTTTATCGTCTTTTTCTTCATAATAATATCTTCCCACAGATGAGTATAAATATAAAGGGAAAAGAATACATCCAAGACCCAAATAAGATTGAAAGAGTGCATATGTCCCATAATCATCTTTTGAAAGGAGGCGTGTCAATACAGGCCAAATAAAAACGCCTATAAACTTTAGTGCAATAATTGCGGAAAAGTAATTTTTCGCATGTCTAACAATTTCTAATATGTTAGGATCTATTTTTTTCGTGATATTTATTCTCATGTTGAAATAGTCTCTCTTTTTAATCTTCTAGAAGATTCGACAATTGCAAAAAGGAGTATAAGAAAATAATAATCAATAAAACTAATCTCAGTGCCTTCTTCATATATTTGACCACTAAATAGACCATAGAACGAAAATAGGCAAAGAGCTATAAATACCTTTCGATTATACAAAAACGCCAACGAAAGGAAATAAATCATAATAGCTGCAAATGAAAATAATGCAATAACTCCATTTTCAGATAGAATAGTTAAATACATGTTATGGGCATTAGAATAAACAGGAGGAAAGTCGACCGATGGCAAATTTTTTCTGAAATTCCCTGCTCCTACTCCCATATAATTTGATTCTTTTAGTAGCTCTACTGACTTTTCAGCAAGAACAAATCTGTCATCTTTTATGACTCCAGCAATGACTGTATTGGTTTTTATGTCCTGTCGTTTTACTTCATTTTCTATGTAATTACTACCTGCTCCTCCTAAAGTTAGTCGAACAGATAAGATGTTAAAACTTTTTTCTACAATATTGGGATTAATAAAGAATATAATTGAAACAGAAATAGAAATAGCGAGGGATAGTTTTATTATTCCTTTTATGATCTGTCCATTCTTATATATAAGTAGTTCTAATAACGTATATAGGAAGAGTGTTAGATATATACCGCGAGAAAGATGAAAAAGGATAAATAAGATTGATATCGATTTTATAATTCTATTTTTTACAAGAGGGACAAGTATCAAGATGATGAGAGCTTGATGATTACTTGCCCATAGACTACTTCCGCTTCTCATTAAAAGAAAAGGAGTATCATACGCGATAGTATTTGAAACTTTATAAAATACTCCTAGCAATGTCCATAATAGGACTATTTTATCGTAATAGTGTTGAAATGTAATCTCTCTAATTTTTTCCTTGAAAAAAATGAAGAATGAGGTTCCTCCCAATAGCATTGTAATGTAAAAGATACTTTTTACCGCAGATATTCCATCACTGACATTTGATAAAGATAGTAAACAAGATAATGGGAAAAATGCCAAAAGTTTATATCCTAAAGTATTATGAGAGTGGTACTTTGCTATAAAGTATAGAACAACTATGAATTCAGCATAACTGAAGAAAAAAGTCTCATTTGTATTTAGTAAGAGAGATAACCATTGTCCAGAGAATGCTAATATTGCAAAAAGGAAAATAACGTTAATCGTTTTTTTGCTTAATGCGTATATTATAATGAAATTAGAGAGTATTGAGAGAGTGAATATTAATTTATTCATTTTAATATCTCATAAGTTTTAGCAAATTTCGTTTAGGATATCTATTGCTTTTTTTGATGCCTGTCCTTGTATATTGTTCTCGAAGTTAGTTATTATCCATTCTTCAATAATTTTATTTGTCTGAATGATACTGTTTTCATTCCTGTTGGTTATTGAGGTAATGAGATCTAATATTGTTTTAGAGTCATTGCATATAAATGATTCAGGAAATGGAATTATAAGTTCATTATTACTTTGTATGGTGTTAATAGATAATATTGGCGTTTTTAGTAAGATACTATTGATCAATACTGCAGAGCATTTTGCTATGGATATATGTGAGGATATTATTAATTCATTTGGGGCAATATCTTCAAAAAATAAATATCTTTTTCCAATAAATGTATTTTTAAAATGGGATATAATCTCCTGTGTTTCTCGCGGATGAAATTTTATTATAACTCGAAAATTGGATGGAAGTTTATTAAAAACGGCATAAAGCATTTCATTCATACTCTTCAAATATTCTATTCCATGTACTTCCTGTAATGTTTCAGTGAAGTATGTTAATAAAATATCTTCACGGCAAAGTTTGTTTGCGTTAAAAAAAGAATTGACGATTTGTTGCCTTTTTTGAGACGTATATTGGGGGTTTAGATCAACAGAAGAATTTATTGCCATGTGAATATAATTGGGGGCTTTACCTGTATCTGCAATGATTTTGAGACTCTTTTTCCCTAAGGGAAATACATAACTATTTTGTATATAAGTCCCAGGTATATCACTTGAGAAAGCAAAAGTTCTTTTTAATCCGCATATCCATAAGAATTGTAAAATGTAGAAAGGATATTGTGGGGCAATATCCTTTCTATACAATGTTGGTAAAAAGAGTGTATTTTGGAAAATACAAATTTTGATTTTCCTATTTTTTGCTATATCTTGGATTCTTCTTATATATATACCACCAAGATCAGTTCCTAAAATTATTATTTCAGGCTTAGCTTCCTTTATAAATAGCTTTAGTCTCCTAAAATTGCGAAAAATAGAGATTAGCCTACTGGCTTTTTCTAGTAATGTGCTTTTTTCATTCGTAGGTAATAAATTGATATTTATTACCTTTTTTTTTGTTTCATTTAACTTTTGTACATACGGGAAATTGATTGTGTCGAGTTCCTTATTCCCTTTAATGCTCACAAATGATGGATTCCATTCGTTTTTTATTATTTGGTCATATAGGTCGCAGAAAATGGAATAGTGAGTATAGTAATAGTAGGGTATTATTAATACTTCTTTGCGGCTTTTTCCTATTGGGTTTACTTTCATGTTGGATTGTCCGAAATATAAATTGGTGAGTGAGTCTTGAATGTTGTATCGATCATTTGTTGTATCCTCCAATTTGTTCGTAAAAATAAAAATTGGATAAGTGTTCTTCTATTGAGCATAGCGAGTTCGACTCAGATGGAGACAAAAAAGCTTGTGTTTGTAAAAAGAGTCCCGGCTTAAAAACTGTGTCAAGTTCATAGTCTGATTCTATTTCTTCTGTTGTAATTGTTCCTTTTTTCTGGATATGTAAGCGTTCCATAGGCCTTAAATATAATCGATGATTCGAAGTTAATATTTCAATCCCCCATCTTCCTGCAGAACCCCAGTTTGAGTGATATGAGAACGGAATATTTTTTGTAGAAATTCCCGATCCACAAAATATCGATCCTGATTTGTGCCACTCGATATCATTCCCATGAACAATGCAAGATATTGTTTCTGGTTTACCAATCAAATAGAAAACAGTATCAATAACATGGGAGGAATTTGCAATTATAAATCGTTCAAGAACATTTTGTGGAAATTTCTGTTGATCAATCGTATGTGCCCATTCAGTAAATTCAAAATTTAGAGATAAAACCCCTTCATCATTTTCTATTATTTCTTTTGCCAAGTTAATAGAATGATAAAATCTCCTATTATATGCGACAAAAAGTCTTGTGTTGAATATTTTACATAGTTCTGCAATGTGAGATATTTCTTTACTGGACAATCCTGCTGGTTTTTCTATTAGTATATTAGGAGTACCTGCGGTAATAAATGATATTGCCGCAGAATACAGGACATCTACGGAAACTGCGATTATAACGAATAGTGGTGGTTTATTTTCGTTTAAATAAGATTGATAGCCTCCGGAGTGACATTTAATATTTGGGTATTTTTGCTTTACTTCATCAATTCTATTTCTCCTATTACCCAAGATTTCAAAATCATAGGGCATAGCGGATAAAACATTTGCATATTCTTGGGCCATATAGCCACTACCTACAATAAGAATTTTTTTCATGGTATATTATGTTATAGGTAAGATGTCTGATTGTATACTGTTCTTTTTGTTATATATCTTGAGCATGCACATTAAAAAAGATTCGTGAATTTTTAAAGAATTATCAAAAGAGGTGAGTCCACATGTGCCTGTAGTTAATATATCTTTTGCAATAATACCACTTAATTGACTTTGAAATAAAATATTTACAGGTGCTTTTTCCCACTTCCAATTATTCTCATAACTAGAGATATTTATACATTGATTGGTTTCATCAATTATAACAGAGCAATGTTGGTTATTAATTGTAATAATGTGAGGAGCTGTTGAATCAGCTAGAGAGTTTATGATTATTTTGCTGCCATTGTCTTGATGTCCTATCAACATACCAGTAAACTCAACATAGCCATCTCTCTTGCTTTTTCTAATTTCATTGTCTAATAGATTTGTTTCAAACTTTATATTGTAGTCATTATTGAAAAATGCCACTAAATCTAAAAAATGAATACTGTTGCATGCCATTCCCCACTCACCGCCAGATATTGTAAATGTTAATTTTGGGTTTGGAGAAAGATGCTCTTTTAATTTTATATAATCTGGAAATATCCTTCTAGGACAATTAACCCATGCTTTTATCTTATATTTTTCTAATAACCCATTTATGTGCGAGTAATCGCTTGTTTTCTGAAATAGAAACTTTTCGAAAACAATATATTTTATTTGTTTTGCTATGATAATTTGTTCAGCAATAGATGCCCTAATATTAGCATTTGTTGAGATTATACATAAATCAATATTGCTGTTTAAATCATCGATTGAGTTTATGAATCTGATAGACTTTATTTGGTCATTCTTTTCAATCTCAAGATATCTTTCTTTTGCTATTTTCAATGATTCATGATTAGGGTCGACAATTTCAATATTTATGGGAATATTAATTTTTTTTAATCCTTGAAGGTGTCTACTTCCAAGTTGACCTGCTCCAATTAATGCTATATTGTAATCCATTTTTTCTTTATTATAATGTGTATCCATCATCAATAATAATATTTTGCCCATTTACAAATTGAGACATATCAGAAAGAAGATAAATCAAAGTTCCATTGATATCTGTTTTATCAAGCATTCCTTTATTCAGGCAATAAGCTTTATATGCTTCTAAAAAAGGTATTGGTTGATTATCAAATAAACCACCAAGGCTGATTGAATTCACCCGAATATTTTTCCCTTTATAGTATTTTGCCATGTATTGGGTCAGATGAATTAATGCAGATTTTATAGCTGCATATTCAACAGGCATAGTCATTTTGGTATTCTCGTATATTTCGAAACGGGGCGAGATCACCCCATAGATGGATGAAATATTCACGATATTACCGTAGCCCTGCTTTTCAAAATGTTGCAGAAACTGCTGAGACGTGAGAAAATAACCACCCAAGTTGATGTTTAAGTTTTCACAGAAATCCTCATAGGTAACGTCTTCAAATTTTCTCCCGTAGTTTTTATTGCGGGGATATGCGTTGTTTATCAAGGCATCAATTTTACCGTATTTTTGATTTAAATTATTTATTAGTTGTTGGATTGAATCTTTATTGTTGATGTCCAATAATTGAAATGAGACATCTGTTGAGGGAAATAAATTGTGTATTTCTTTTGTAACTTCTATTCCTCTTTCCTGATTAAAATCAGCAATGATTGCTATCCCGTTGTTTGCTAAAATGGTTTTTGTAAATTCTTGTCCTAGCAATCCTGCGCCACCGGTAATTACAATTACTTTATTTTTGAGCATTATTGTTCATTTATAAAATTGATTTATAAAATTCAGTTTTTCTGTCTTGTTTCATGGGGAATGATTCTCTAACAGAGTCCGTATCCTTCGGGTTTATATCATAGATGTCCATATCCTGATTTGTATATAAAGGAGTCATCTTTTCCCCTAGAGGTGTATAAATGGATGAGCTTTTTACATATTGGTGATTGTTCCCGTCGATACCATTTCTATTTACTCCAACCACAAAGGATTGATTTTCTATCGATCTGGCTTCTAATAGTGTGTTCCAGTGTTTTATTCGTTTTTCCGGCCAGTTTGCTATATTCAAAATGATATTACAATTTATAGATAAAGCTTGGAAAATTTCAGGAAATCTTAGGTCATAACAAATAGTCAATCCGATGTTTGTCTCTCCAATCTGACAGATACCTAATTCTTTTCCTTCAGAATAATAGTTATTTTCACCTGAGAATGAAAAGGGATGTATCTTTGAATAAGATGAGGCTACTTTTCCTATTTTATCAACAATGATCAAGTTATTAGTTGCTTTTGCTTCTTTTCTTAATACAATACCGAAAGCTATTGCAAGATTATTTTGAATCGCTTGTTGACTGAAAAAATCGATGGTAGGTGATTTGTCTGGATTTTCTTTGATTGTCTGGGTATTCATTGAGAATCCGGTCAATGTCATTTCTGGGAAAATGATCAATTCACAATTGTGTTTAGACGCTTGTTCAATATAAGCTTGACATTTTATTTTATTTGCTTTTTTATCTTCCCAAACCTGATCAAGTGAAACTAGGGCAATTTTCATAACTCATCAGTTAAATGTTCTGAAGACTGGTTTTATTGCTGGCCCCAAAAGATAATTCTCAATTCCTTCATCGAGAGCATTTGCATACACTTTTAATGTATTTTTTAATGCATCCAATGTGAATTCTAGTTCTTCATCTGTATGAGAATATGAAATTGCTATCCAAGGCATGAGTACTCCATTTTTTATCATTTCCTGAGAAAACAGCGTACGGAAGGCTAAAGATGCATTTCCTGTTTGATCTTTGGTTATGTAGTTTGGTGAACAGGGAACACCGATAGCTTCAAAATGTTCTTGAAGCCCAAGTTCCTTTGAAATGCTATTCATTTCTCGAATCAAATTTTCTCCATATAACCACAAGTGATCAATCACATGATTATTTTTATAAAATTCTATTGTTTTTACAAAGGCTCCTAGACCACACATTTCAGCCCCGTGTGTTGTAGAAGTTAAAAAAACACGCTCAGATCCTTCTTCCTTAATTCCGCCAATTTTCATAAATTCTCTTTTTCCAGCTAAGGCACAAACAGAGAACCCATTAGCCATTCCTTTTCCAAAAGTACAAAGATCGGGTTCAATGTTGTAATAAGTCTGAGCACCTTGCAGATGCCATCGGAAACCTGTGATCATTTCATCGAGAATAAAGAGAGCTCCATTCTTATGACAAAGTTCTTTTACCTGATTTAGAAAATTGTCTTTGGGATGGCTTGAAGTAGCTGGTTCTAGAATTACTCCGGCGATTTGACTAGGATATTGATCGAATAATGTTGCCAGCGACTCAATATCATTGTAATGAAAATTCAAGGTGAGTTTATAAAATTCTTCAGGAATTCCTTTTTTCAATGGAGTATCTCCGATAAACCAATCATCGAAAGAAAAGAAAGGATGCTCAAAACAGCGCACAATATATTTCCTACCAGTATATGCCCGTGCAATCTTTACAGCGGCAGTAGTTACATTTGATCCATTTTTTGCAAACTTTACCATATCTGCTGATGGGATAAGATCTACGAAAAGTTCCGCGGCTTGGAGCTCAATGAAAGATGCCCTTGTTAGGTTATTTCCATTCCATATTTCTTGTATTGCTGCTTCCGCAATGTCTTTTTGACCATAGCCCAAAGTCACAGCTCGTAATGCCATTCCATAATCCAGAAATTTCTCACCCGAAGGAGTGTAAAGGTATGCTCCTTCTCCTCGTTTAAATAGTTGAGGTGCATTAGCTGGGTATTGATCATCACCTCGGCTGTATGTATGTGCTCCGCCAGGTATTATGTTGTTTAGTCTTTCGCTGTAGTTCATTTTAAAATCCTCCGTCTGATTGTTCAATTTTATTTAGAATTTCCAATACTCGAATATCATCGTCAACCGAATTTGGGTATAACGAAGAAGATTTAATGCCATCTAAGAAGCTTTCAATTTCTTGAATATACATTTTTTCTCCAATGTTTTTGTTGTACCCGGCAGCAGCAGATACTTCAGGTTGATCATATTTGATCCATCTATTCATATCTACTTCATATACATGGAAACAAGCTTCGTCCCATCTCCATTGTATTTGTCCCAATTCCATGTTAATGATTAAAGAACGGGTTGCATATCTTGCTGCCACATCAACAACAACACTTCCAACCATACCTTCATATTTTAGAAGAAAGGCATAAGTATCTTCAATGTTTGCACCAAAATCTATTGTTTTGTCGAACAAACCTTTTGCATCAATCGGCCAGCCTATAGTATTCACAATCCAACTTAATTCAAAGGGTACAATCTCACGCCCACCACCAGTAGCCCTGTTTGAAACGTAAAAGTCGTTTATATTTTCCCATGGATGCCAATCCGGTAGGTATTGCCCAGAATGATACGAGAAATTGGTCACTTTCCCATATTTTCCTCCTTTTATGATAGAGGTGATGTCCTTTATCATTGGGTGGAAGCGTAAGGTGCAGGAAGGAGCTATAAAAGTATTATTTTTATTATATGATTTAATCTCTTTTACATCTTCAAGAATTACACTTGCTTCAATAAATGCGGGTTTTTTATAATCAATGGCAAGTTTTGCATAAACGGTATGCTGATCTGGAGGCGTTGAAATAATAAAAGCATCAAAATCAGACAATGAAATACCATCGAATGATCCTATTGTCTCAATAGCATATTTTTCATGTGCTTCATTTTGTCTGTCTTTCCGAAGATCGAATCCAATAATATCAGTATAACCGAGATATTGAAGACATCGGATGCGTCGTTTCCCCATGGAGCCAAGTCCAATAACAAGAAATTTCATATTTTTTCCTCCTGTCTGTATTTTAAAATAGTTTCAATTGCAATAAAATCATAAATGTCATCTACTTCATAATTTTGCCATCTTTCAATGTAATAGGGTAATACATTGTTTGTGTAAAACGCTTTTTCTCTTTTGAATACATCGGTTTTTATCATGTAAATAACCCCATATGGGAAGTAGGCTTTATCTGCTTGCTGTCTTTGTGATATTTTTCTAATATCATTGATATAGGATGTGATTTTGCCTTTTTCATTGATTTTTTTCACGATCATTGGATGTTCCATATGAACTTCACCAAGGCTTATAATTCCGTCGGCTGATTCATCTTCTATTGCCAATTGGATTGCTTGATCTAAATCACTTTTTTTTCTTAATGGAGATGTTGGCTCCAATAAGAGAATGTAGTCAAAATATATGTGCTTATTTTCGAAGTATGACAAAACATGTTCAACTACATCCATTGATGAAGAAGTGTCACTGGCTAATTCCGCTGGTCTTAAAAAAGGAATATCAATACCAAAAAACTTAGCGGTATTTGCTATTTGTTCATTGTCTGTCGTAACAAATATCGAATCGATGTATTTACATGCTTTAGCTTGCTCAATTGTCCACCCAATAAGTGGTTTTCCGTTTAATAGTTTTATATTTTTGTCGGGTAGTCCTTTGCTTCCACCACGAGCCGGAATAATTGCTAATATTTTTTTGTTTAAATACATATTATATGTGTTTGATTAATTCTTTTGCTTTATTGTAATCATCGTGTTTGCCAATATCTATCCAATAACCCGTAATTGGACTATGTATTAGTTTTCCACTGTCTTCAATAATGCTACTCATTAAATCTGTAGCATTAAAAAAAACATCTTGAGGGATAAGATTAATGCATTCTTTTTTTATTAAATATATTCCTGCATTGGCATAATATGTATTTTTGGGTTTCTCTTTGAAACCTGTAATTCGGTTATTTTCTAAATCCATAATGGCGTACGGAATATCTATAGAGTATGGAATAGAGGCAACGGCCATATCTGCATTTTCTTTTTCAAAGGTTAGATAGAATTCTTCATAATCGATGTTGGTGAATACATCTGAATTTAAAACTAATATGCTATTGTAATTTGTATTTTTAACTTGAGTAATAGAGCCAATTGTCCCTAATGGTTGATTTTCTGTAATATAATTGATCGTGATCCCTTTTTTCGAACCGTCGCCAAAATAATCCATAATTTGCTCTGCCAGATATTTAACAGAAATGGTTATTGTTTCTATTCCATAAGAGATTAATCGATCAATATTGTGCTCTAATATAGGTTTATTCCCTAATGGTAGCATTGGTTTGGGAGTTTGATCAGTTAATGGGCGAAGTCTTTCTCCTCTTCCTCCTGCCATAATTACAGCATGTAAGGGTAAAATTGATTTGAGTCTGGAAAGATTGTAAACTTTTTCAATCTTTCCAGCCATATCTAATTTAGGGAAGACTTTTTTTCCTTCTCTTTTAAGTTTTTGAATTTCTGCAACATTAATCTCCTTGTTAATGTAGCTAAAGTTTCTATAACAAAAGTTGTACACAGGACTATCTAAATTATGTCCTTTTATTAATCCTCTTCTTATATCACCATCGGTTAATGTTCCAATTAATCTTTCATTATCATCGATAACAAAAAGTGTTTGAATTGAATCTCCTTGATCTAATTTTAGCATTGCGTCAAGGCATGATTCATTTTTGTGGATGATATAATAACAGAAATTTTTCATAATAGGTTGTTTCTTAGGATGAAGATTATATTTTTCACAGAATTATTTTGAAAATAAATATTTTTTCCCGTGTAGTTAGGTGAATCTTTAATCTGTCGTATTTGTTGTAATATGATCTTGCGATTAAACGGAGTATTTAAAACATTTAGACTATGGTGTCTGCCTTTTTGTCTATCCCCTACATTGATGACCCTTTTCCCGAATGACGCAGCTTCAATAATCCCGCTGGAGGTATTCCCCAGCAGGAATGAGCAATGCTTCATGGCCGTAAAATATCCCTGAGTTCCCAGATTTTCAACGCATCGAATTCTATTATCCGATTCGGTTTGAAGTTTTAAAAATCTCTTTCGAATAATTGTCCCTGCTGTATCTGCATTCGGTAAGGTGATTAATACTTGATAGCTTTTTAATGCAAGTAGTGTAGCCGCTATTTCTTCTGCATATTCCGAGTTCTTTTCAAAAGAAACTGTTTCCGGATGGACTGTTACTAAAATAGTCGGGTGATTTAGATCAATCTTAAATTGATTTGAAAATTCATCTATACTTAGAAGAGGGATTGTTGCTAGATTATCAAGACTAAGAGCTCCTATATTATAGATATATTCTGTTTTTCCAGTCAATTCTGCTACACGTTCACCATGAGCTTTGCAAGAAACGAAGTGATATTTGCTTGCTAAGCTAATTGAATGTCTAAAAATATTATCGATGGCACCCAACGTTGTTTCGCCACCATGAAGATGAGCAAATGGAATATTAAATGGAATTCCCGCAGTTACTGCTGCAAACATTTCGTACCGATCTCCCAAACAAAACACTAAATCGAAATCTTTTTGATGTTCCTTCCAGAAATCTGCGAATTTTAAAGACGTTAAAGCCATTGCTGTTGCAATCGCATTGGGAGAGTCGCCTGCTAGTAATGATTCTATTTTAAAACAAATATCAAATCCATCGTTAATTATCTGATCGATTGTATTGCCATGAAAAGGTGAAAGATGAGTTCCGAATGCAATGATTTGCAAATCGAAAAAAGGATCTTCTTTTAGCGCTTTTAGAAGAGGAAGATATATTCCGTAATCAGCTCGGGAACTTGTTAAAACAGCTATACGTTTCATGTTCAATTTATAGGGTAATTAAATCATCTGGATTGAAGTCTTTGCTTGCTTTTTGTCCGATTAATTCGTCCCATTTCATGGGACTAATTCCATTCCCTGGGCGCTTAATAGTGATATTATCTTCAGTGAAAGGCTCTCCTTTATATATTTTTTTTGCAGCTACAATACTTTTACGTGCAATATCTTTGTTCTTGATTTCGCTTGGGCTTGGTTCTTTGATTCCAGAGCCAGATATGGCTACTTCAACATTCCGAATGGCTTGTACCATTGTTTTCAGTTCGTCTGGTTCCAGTGATGCTTTATGATCCGGGCCAGGCAGACTACGATCGAGTGTGAAATGCTTTTCGATAACCGTTGCTTCAAGTGCGACTGCTGCAATTGGAACTTCAATGCCTATGGTGTGATCTGAGTAGCCGATTTTAACGCCCAACTCTTCATGTATGTGATGCATTGCTTTTAAATTCACATCTTCCATCGGAGTTGGGTATTCGGTATTGCAATGCAAAACGGTAATATCTTCTTTTGAAATACCATTTTCGTAAAGCACATTCATTGCGGCCTTTATCTCGTCCATTGTTGCCATTCCCGAGGAGAGAATAATTGGCTTCTTTTTTTCGGCAATGTGACGCAAATAAGGTTTGTTGGTGATTTCGCCTGACGGAATTTTAAAAAATGGGATGTCTAGACTATCTAAAAAATCGATGCTTTCATTATCAAATCCAGTGGATAAAAATTGAATGCCACATTGTTTACAATGGTTTATTAATTCGATGTGCATGCTTTCATCCAATTCAAGTTTTTTTAGCATAGCATATTGTGAATCAATATTGTCGTCAATATTTTTTTTCTGGTATTCAGCTTTCTTCGCTAATTTACTGACCAATGAATCGGTTTTAAATGTTTGAAATTTTACAAAGTCAGCTCCCGCATTGGCTGCCGCTTCGATTAATTGTTTGGCTAGTTCGATGCAACCATTGTGGTTAACGCCTGCTTCTGCAATTATTATAGTATGCATTTTAACGAATTTTTCGTAACGGATTTCCAATATAAATACCAGGCATTGTCAGATTCTTTAAAACTTGCGAGCCTGCTGCAATGATTGAATTTTCAACGATAGAAATGTTGTTGCCCACGACCGTATTGCTGCCAATAAAGCAATTGCTGCCAATATTTACTTGCCCATTTATACATGTTGAGGTAGAGATATGGCAAAAATCTCCAATAAAAGCTTCATGTTCAATTAATGCTTTTGAATTGATAATACAAGCATTGCCTATTGTTGCTGCTGCATTGATAAGAGCATGGTGCATAATAATTGTTCCTTCTCCAATGTTGGCGTGTTTGCTAATATAAGCGGTTGGACTTACAATAACAGGAAGTCGTCCTCCGGCGCATTTAATCTTATCAAAAATAGTTTGTCGGAGATGTGAAGATTTTATTTGCCCAAGGGTAATTAAAAAGTTTGGACAATCCTTTTTATAGTTCTGGATGTCAGAATCACTTCCAATTATAGGGTAATCCAGTACTTTATTCCCAATTTTGTCAGGAAGATCCAGAATTCCAATAATTTCGTATTGTTTCGTTTGATCGACTACATCAATGCAGGAGATGCAATGACCTCCTCCTCCAACTAAAATGATGGGTTGTTTCTTCATTTAATAATGGGACTACTTGAGATATTTACCAACCGATCTGCAATCCATTCGGCATTGCTCAAATTTCCGCATTGGCTATTTTTGAACATAGGCAATCTATTCATAAGTTCCCAAACTGGTCGGGTCATAATACCTTGTTGATTGCTATAACTTAAGAAAGCATCACGTTCTTCACGGTTATTTAAAAGGATGGCATTTAACCAGTAATTTGATCTTGAGTTTTGGGGTTCGGAAACAAATTGAATTCTAATTTCATCGAAGAACATTTTATACTGGCATGCCAATTCTCGCTTGGCTTTTAAAAATCGTTCAATTTGTTCAAGTTGAGCAACTCCCATTGCTGCGTTGATGTTGGGCATGCGATAATTATATCCGATAGAATCATGAACGAATTCCCATGCATGAGGTACTTTTGCCTGGGTCGTCAGATGTTTTGCTTTTTTTGCTAATTCTTCATCGTTAAAAAGCAACATTCCACCACCTCCGGTTGTAATAATTTTATTTCCATTGAAACTAACAACGCCAATCTTTCCAAATGTTCCGGTATGTTGCCCTTTATAATAACTTCCCAGGCTTTCAGCAGCATCCTCTACCAATTCAATGCGGTATTGCTTGCAAATTTCGGCAATTTCGGCAATCTTACAGGGATGACCAAATGTGTGCATGGGAACGATGGCTGCTATTTTTCGGTTGGTTATTTTGTTGTAGCAACCATCTGCCTTTTGTTTGGTGTTATTGCTGAGAAATGTTTTCAATGCATTGGAACTCAGTCCTAGAGTATCTTTATCTACATCTACAAAAACGGGATGCGCTCCGCAATAGCTTATTCCATTTGCTGTCGCAATAAATGTTAATGGTTGGGTAATAACTTCGTCATTGGTGTTAACCCCGGCAAGCATTAACGCCATGTGCAACGCATTGGTTCCATTGACACATACAACTGCTTTTTTTGCACCGGTATAGCTGGCAATATCCTCTTCAAATCGATCAACATATTTCCCCACACTGGATACAAATGTAGAGTCGATGCACTCTTCAATGTATTTCTTTTCATTACCAACAAATCGGGGCTCATGCAATGCAATAAAACCTTCTGGTTGTTGGTAGATTTCCCGAATAAATTCAACTGTTCTATTAAAAGCTTCCTGCATGACTTAAACATTATAAATGTTTGCTTTGTATTTTCTCAGGTTTTCAGGGTTGGCAAACCATGTACAGGTTTCTCTTAAACCTTGCTCTATGCTATATTGAGGTTTAAATCCTGTAAGCTTTTTAATCAACGTGTTATCTCCCCACAAGCGGAATACTTCAGACTTTTCGGGTCTTAATCGCTGCTCTTCTGTGATAAACTGAATATCCGATTTCATAATTTGCTTGATGAGTTCAAGCGTGTCTTTCATTGAAATTTCAAAATTACTACAAATGTTTATCTCTTTTCCGATGGTTTCATCATTTTCTGCTAAGGCTATAAAACCATTACAAGTGTCTTTTACAAAATTGAAGTCTCTGGTTGGAGTAAGGTCTCCTAGTTTTATTTCTTGCATCCCATCTGCAATTTGTGAGATAATAGTAGGAATAATTGCCCTGGCAGATTGACGAGGTCCGTATGTATTAAATGGTCTGGCAATGGTAACTGGTAGTCCAAATGCATTAAAGAAACTCATAGCCATTGCATCTGCACCTATTTTTGATGCAGAGTAGGGCGATTGAGGTTGTTTGGGATGTTTTTCATCAATGGGTACATATTGTGCTGTTCCATAAACTTCAGAAGTAGAGGTGTGAATTACTCGGATATTTCCGTTTTCTTTGGCTGCCTGACAAATATTTAATGTCCCTTTTATGTTGGTGTCAACATAGCTATCTGGAGCAACGTATGAATAGGGAATTGCTATTAATGCAGCCAAATGAAAAATGAGATCAACATCTTTGGTGATTTCTTTGCAAAAATGAGGATCACGAATATCTCCGGAGATAATTTGTAGATTAGAATTAGCTGGAATATCTTCTAACCATCCCCAGTAGTTAAATGAATTATATTGTGATAATGCTTTTACCTGGTATCCTTTACTTAAAAGGGCTTCTGTAAGGTGTGAGCCAATAAAACCATCAGCTCCAGTAATTAAAATCGATTTTTCCATTTATTCTATTTCCTTAACTTTTGTGTAGATAGATTCTATGTTTGATTTGAATATGTATTTAGTTATCAGTATTAAAATATAAATTAGAGAAGTTAGAACTGCAAATTGAATCATCATTGATTTGCGTTTTGGTTGTTCTCTTATTGTTGGGACTATAGCCGGATCAATTATAATTAGAGTTGGAGTATTTTCTTTTATAATTAATTTAATTTGTTCGTATTCTTTCAATAATTGGGATAGAACATTAAATGATAAATTATATTGATTGGATAAAATTTCTTCTTCTCTGCGAGCTAATTCTGTTGATATGTTTTTGTTCTTATCTCTATGTTCTGCAAGTTTTTTCTGAATCAAGAGGAACTCTTCTTGCTTCTCTTTAACCCGATCTTGGATATATGTGAGTTTGGGTTGAGTCGATTCTGTTTGCATTCTTATAACATACTCCTGTAACAATTTGTATGACTGATTAGCTAGACAAGCTGTAGCTAGAGGATCTGAATATCTAGCTTTTAGAGTTATATAGTTTTCTTTTTTGTTGATCTCCAATTTTATGTTTTTTGATAATTTTTTACATATGTCTTTTTCTTCTTCTGTCAGTTCGATTATTCCTACAATCTTATTATTCAACGTAATCGTTGAGCTATTATTTTTATTTAAGAGTGAAGATATAAGTTGAGGAAGACCAATCGTATACTTTTGTATTGATTGCAATACATTTGATTTACTATTACTACGAATATCTTCTAATATAGATAATTCCTTTTCTTTATAAGAGAATTGTAGATTGACATTCATAAGCTCAAGCAGAAATGGTGTGCTAGAAACAAGTAGCGGATAAGAATTAATTGAAAAATTTGATTGCTCATTATTTGTTATATCTACTCCTGCCATTTGGGCCAGATCATTTAAGCCATCAAATTTTTTGCTTGATACATTGGATTTCGGCACAAGTCTTATGCTGGTTTCATATTCTGTAGGAACCATAAAAGATATAGTAAGTCCAATAACACCTCCAATAAAGCCAATTAAAGATATGTGTTTTTTTCTTTTATATATTATAATAAAAAGATCGAGAATATCGATTTTTTCGATGACATTTTTTTTAATCATATTTATAGAGTACTCGTTTATAATAGAAACTATTTCGTATTAATAATAATAGTAGTAATCGCAACAGCCATAGAGGACATGGTGCTGGCAATAGCTAGCCATTTTGCCGTTTGGTCGGTACGGGTTTTTTCCGGTTTTTGAGGAATAATAATCTGACAACCGGCCTCGATGGGCGGATAGTTGTGCCATAAGTAATTTTTGGTAACTTTCGTTGTTCCGTCAGTATAAATGACAAAAACTTTTCCTTTTTTAGCCTGATCACTAAAACCTCCGGAGCGATCAATATAATATTTCAAGCTGCGTCCTTGTTGGTAGGCCATACCAATCGGATTAAGCACTTCTCCGGAAATACGAACCTCTTGCGACTCTTCAGGAATGATAATTCGGTCACCATCTTTAAGAATATAATCATACACTGATCCCGGATGTTGAATAATATCTTCAATGCGAAGTTCCAGTTGTTCGTTGGCAAGTTGCTCTTCTGCCTTGTTCAATAAACTGTCGCTGGAACTCATCTGAATGGCTTCTTTGCTAATGGCAGCATTGCGGTTGGCTCGTTGCATGCGTGCACCTTTTAAAAATGCGTTTTCAGTAAAACCTCCGGCTCGGGTAATCAAATCCGAAATTCGTTCGTCTTTTGCACTAATTGTGTAAGAGCCGGGATAACGAATTTCTCCGCTGATTGTAACGGTGCGTTGTTCGTGATACGAAGGAGCCCGGCGCACAAAAACATAGTCAAAAGGTTTTAACGAAAAGGCTTCTCCTGTAGCATCCAAATTGAGTTCCCTGTCGATTTCAAACTGAAAAAGTTTGACCAATTCCTGACTCATTTGAGCGGCTTCTTCATAACTGTGCCGGCGAGCCAGTTCGATGTACGATTGACTGGCAGCTTCGGTTAGTCCACCTGCTTTTACGATCAGTTCTTTCAGTGACAAATCATCGGTATATTCATATTGTCCGGGGCGAAGAACCTGTCCCTGAATATTAACATATCGTTTTTCTCTTAAATTGAAAATATTCTCAATGATTACCTGATCCTCGCGTTGGAGTGTTAAGTCTGTTTTGCCATTTATCACTTCTTTTACATTGAACGAAATAGTTTGCGGACTGAGATCTTGTTGCAAACGTAGAATTAGGCCACGATTGCTGTAATAATCTTCTCGTACGCCCTGTGCTTTTTCAATTAGTTGCGATAAGCTTAAGCCGGGGCTTAATTCATACGTTCCAGGGCGAAAAACAGCACCACTGATTGTGACTCTGTTTTCATACCGGTTAATGATTGTATTGGCAACAATTGAATCACCATTGGATGGAACAAAACTTTCGAATACCGATTGGCTAACGTCGATCACTTTTTTCTCTTTTTCAGTGATTCGTGTGAGTGATAGTTGTGCCTGATATGCTTGATCTGTAAATCCACCAAGATAACGAATCAGGTCTTTCAGCGTTTCTTTTTCTGTTAGCTCAAACAAACCGGTTCGTTTGAATGCACCAGCAGCATCTACCCGTTTTTGATACGTAGGAATATAGATAATATCCTGTTCGCGTAGCTGAATGTTATTTTGTGTATTCGCATTTATCAGGTAGTCGTACACATCAATGGTTCGGATTGTTTTATTATCGCGAATTACCCGAATATCCCTGAATGAACCATTTTCATTAGGCCCTCCGGAAAGATACAGTGCATTGAAGGCAGAGGCTGTGGCAGGTAGGGTATAGGTTCCCGGAGCCAATGCTTCGCCAATTACATTTACTTTTATCGAGCGCAGGCTACTGATACTAACTTCGGCATAGGTATTCGGTGAAGATCCATCCATGCCCTGGTAGATAGCAATTAGTCGTTTTTTTATCAGGCTTTGTGCTGATGAAAACTCCATCCCTGAAACATACACGGGCCCCAAATCCGGAATTTGTATTGCTCCGTTTTGATCAACATTCAGCTGGTAGGTTGTTTGACTTGCTCCCCAAATGGATATTTGTAATTGATCGCCAATTCCCAGAACATAGTTTTTTGGGGTGGGGATATTTACTGAAGGTTCAAATGTCAGATTCTCTGAATTAAAAAGTTGGAAGCCAAAGATGCGTTTCGCTTCTTTGGTTGCAACGATTGCTGCTTTTTCAGAAAAAGACTCGCGAGCAAGTTCTGATGCTTGTACTGTTTGTGCTCCCGGATTGGCAACCGATTTTCCTCCACCCAATTGGATTTCCTGAATGCGGCGTTTAACCTGCTCAATTTGTGTGGGGGTAGCACCTTGCATACGTGCTAATTGTGTTGCTTCATCAATGGATAATCCTCTGGAGTTAACTTCATTAACAATACGCTGTATTTGTTGGTCGGAGAGTGCATTAACATCAATGTTTGCAGGATTCTGTGCATACATTGGAATTGATGCCCCCAAACTGGCAGCAAAAAACATGAAAAGCAGCAAAAATTTATGCATAGTATAAGGTGTTATTTGTTTTTCAAAGATAAAGAAAGTTGTAAAATGAATAGCTATAAGCTACAAGCTGTAAGCTTCAAGGCTCAAGACAAACAGCCGAAAAGAATGAGACAGAGGTTAAGGCTGAGGTTAAGATTAAGAATGAGAAACAGCCAGGGAATATTTACAATTTGACGATTTACCATTTACTATTCAAAATTTATAATTTTCCTTCTGTGTTACTCTGTGATAAACTTGGTGAACCTCTGTGGTTAAGATTGCTACAAGCTGATAGACTCAAGCTTCAAGAAAACAATCGCAAGCAAAATCAATGACTAAAAATGACAAATAATGTCCTTAAATGACATCGGGAACAGCCAAAACTGTCAGACTATAGATCTTTATATTAACAGTTCCACGAAAATGACCATGAATGTCGATGACTGATTACGAATGACTGTTAATGTCATGGAATGACAACAATGAAAACAACGATAACTAAAACAATAATTATAACTTATCTGAACCCGGTGTTGTACTCCTAAGTTGTCATTGGCCTACAGCTTCGCCTCCTCAGTCACAGCGCGGAAACTAAGTAGATACGGCAAATTTAAACGAAGGCAAAAATAAACCAATAAGCTTATGCCTATTTTCAAAATAGCTCATTTTTTGTGAACAGGTTGTTTTTATGTGTGAACGGTTCTTTTTCATTCGTGAACGAGTATTTTACTCTATTTATTGTTCAGTTGTCGGTCTGAAAGTAAACTGCAAGTCGTAAGACAAACAGCCGAAAAGAATGAGACAGAGGTTAAGGCTGAGGTTAAGATTAAGAATGAGAAACAGCCAGGGTATATTTACAATTTGACGATTTACCATTTACTATTCAAAATTTACAATTTTCCTTCCGTGTAACTCGGTGAGAAACTCGGTGAACCTCTGTGGTTAAGATAGCTACAAACCACAAACAGTAAATTCCAAAAACAAAAAGTCCAAATTCCAAAGAAAACAGTAATGGAGTCAAAAGCTGATATTCAGAAACAGCCAAAACTGTCAGACTATAGATCTTTATATTAACAGTTCCTCGAAAATGGACATGAATCTCGATGAATGACTACGAATGACTGCTAAATGACAATAATCAGCAGAATTCTTCCTATTCCTTTCTCCTTTTTCCCTCCTCAACTTCTCTCTCCTCAACTTCTTCTTATACAATCGGGAAGATTTGTTTTTCTTCCAGAAAAGCGAGTACTGTCTCTATATTTTTACCGTTTTTTTCAGGTTTAAATGTAAATAATGCATTAGTGGGAGCTTCGTATGAAATTTGGAATCCTGGTAAATCATTGATTTCTCCCTCTTCTGCTTGCTTATATAATAATGGCCGATATTGCCTGCATTCTTCAAGACTTGCATCCATGTGAATGAGCAGAAAACGGTCTTGTCCGATGATTTCTGCAACTTGTTTGCGATTGCTATCGTCCGGCGAAATAAACGAACATACTGTAATAATGCCTTGATCGTTGAGCAAACGACAAACTTCTGCAACCCGACGTAAATGTTCGGCTCTGTCGCTTAGTGTGTAATCGAGTTCACGAGATAGTCCTGAACGTACAGAACTTCCATCAAGCAGAACAACCGTTGCTCCTCTGTCGAATAATTCTTTTTCTAACTGAAAAGCCAGGTCATTTTTGCCTGAACCATGCAATCCTGTAACCCAGATAGTTGCTCCTTGCTGGTTATAGC
Source organism: Prolixibacteraceae bacterium (assembly GCA_963668595.1). Taxonomy (GTDB): domain Bacteria; phylum Bacteroidota; class Bacteroidia; order Bacteroidales; family Prolixibacteraceae; genus GWE2-42-39. Next base: position 590,471 of record OY764876.1, read on the forward strand.
GTTGTTGGCGTTCTTTCACACTGATTAAACATTCGCCTCGCTCAACTTTTAATTTATTGAGTCGTTCTTCGTCTTTATCGCTAATACGGGACGGAAGTTCAGTGCTGTCCACCTTATCAATGATCATTCCCACCGCACAAGTATTGTGACTGATTGGATCGATGAGCACAAACGATCCGGTATTCCGGTTCTTTTTGTACGGATCAAAGAATAACGGTTTATTACTAGTTAGAATAGCACGTCCTATTTCATTCAGCGAAAAGTAGTCGATTTTAGACTTTTCCAGAGTATTGACATCTACTTTATATCGAATTGAGTCAACTTTAACTTTTGTGGTTTGATTGGCGTGCTTGATGAAAAAATGAGTATTGGGGTTCATAGCTGTTTCGTCCATCCAAACAAGCATAGCTTCGAAATGGCGTTCAACACGCGGCAGATTGTCCGGATATACAAGCATATCTCCCCTGGAGATGTCGATTTCATCTTCCAGCGTAATGGTTATTGACTGAGGCGGAAAAGCTTCCTGCAATTCTCCATCGTAAGTGGTAATGCTTTTAATTTTTGATGTTTTCCTTGAAGGAAGTACCATAATGGTTTCTCCCTGACGGACAATACCTGAAGCAATACGGGCTGAAAAACCACGAAAATCGCGATCCGGACGTAAAACGTACTGAACAGGATAACGCATGTCATCAAAGTTGCGGTCGCTGCTTACGTGGATGGTTTCAAGTAACTCAAGTACACTTTTGCCATGATACCAGGGCATTTTATCTGAAATTTCTACCACATTTTCTCCTTTTAAAGCAGAGAGTGGAATAAAATGAACATCCGGAACGTCCAGTTGTGTGACAAAATTTTTGTAATCGGCACAAATTGAATCGAATACTTGCTGATCGTAATTAACCAAATCCATTTTGTTTACAGCCAGAACAATATGTTTTATTCCGAGTAACGAAACAAGGAATGTGTGTCGGCGCGTTTGCGTAATAACTCCTTTGGTAGCATCAATTAATATTATCGCAAGGTTAGCTGTAGATGCTCCGGTAACCATGTTGCGGGTGTACTGTTCGTGCCCTGGAGTATCGGCAATAATGAATTTGCGTTTATTGGTTGAAAAATAACGATAGGCTACATCAATGGTAATTCCTTGTTCGCGTTCCGCTTTTAATCCGTCAAGCAATAAGGCGTAGTCAATTTCTTCTCCGGCATGTCCTACTCGTTTGCTATCGCGTTCCAGCGCTGCCAACTGATCTTCGTAGATTCGTTTGCTATCGAACAGTAAACGACCAATGAGGGTTGATTTACCGTCGTCAACTGATCCGGCAGTAAGTAAGCGGAGCAAATCTTTTTTCTCATCCTGATTAAGAAATGCTTGTATGTCAAGGTGTGTAGCGTCTGATGTTATCATGATAAATTCGAATTGATTAAAGGTTGAGGTTGAGTTTAAGATTGAGAAAGACTCCGGATGATCTTATTTATTTCTAATATTAGATCATTGTATTTGTTGTGCAATGTTGCAACAACTTCTTTTTCAAAATAACCAACACTTTCACCATATATTAAATGATTTTGAGTTTCATAACCTGAACCTCTGGCTATGGTATAAAAATTTGCCTTATCTCTGTGTGTCTTTCGTCCAAATGCTTCTGATATATTTGAGGCAGCACTGGATGAAGCTCTTCGAATCTGAGATGTCAGGCTGTAATCTTCTGATCTGGGGAGACTGATTGTAAGTTTGTGCACTTCGATTGCTAAATAATGTGCATTTTGCCAAACAGGCATTTCTGTAAAACTTTTATATAGCATAAATCAAAATTAAAGCATTAAACCTCAACCTTAATCTCAAACTCAATCTACTAAAAATACCCTTCTCTCTTTTTTTGTTCCATGCTGGCTTCCTGGTCAAAGTCGATTACGCGTGTTGTTCGTTCCGATACGGTAACGGTCATCATTTCTTCAACAATGGCCTCGATGGTATCTGCGTCCGAGTCGATGGCTCCGGTGAGCGGATAGCAACCAAGTGTACGGAAGCGTACTTTGCGCATTTTGGCTTGTTTGCGAAGCTCCTCCGGCATTCGCTCGTCATCTGCCATAATCAGATTGCCGTCAATTTCAACAATGGGACGTTCTTTGGCATAGTAAAGCGGAACAATCGGAATATTTTCCAAACGGATGTATTGCCAAATGTCTAGCTCGGTCCAGTTTGAAATAGGGAACACTCGTATCGATTCGCCTTTGTGTACTTTGGCATTGTAGATGTCCCATAATTCAGGTCGTTGATTTTTTGGATCCCATTGATGGAATTTGTCACGAAATGAAAAGATTCGCTCTTTTGCCCGTGATTTTTCTTCATCACGGCGTGCACCGCCAAAGGCTGCGTCAAACTTATATTTGTTCAAGCCTTCAAGCAGGGCTTGAGTTTTCATTACATCGGTATGTACTTTACTGCCGTGCGTGAACGGTCCAACTCCTGACTCGTAGCCTGCTTTATTGTAGTGAACAATCAAGTCCCAGCCATTTTCTCTGGCATAATTATCGCGGAATTCAATCATTTCTTTGAATTTCCATTTCGAGTCGATATGCATCAGAGGGAAAGGGACTTTGCCCGGATAAAATGCTTTCTCGGCCAGACGAACCATTACCGATGAGTCTTTTCCGATGGAATAAAGCATAACCGGATTTTCAAATTCTGCGGCTACTTCACGGATAATATGAATGGCTTCTGCTTCTAATTCTTTAAGATGTGTCAGATTGTATTGTGACATGAAAAAATGCTTTTATATGCGTTTAACTACCGGTGACAAAAATAACAGACCAACGGTAGGCGATTATTCGTATTTATACTCATTTACCTGATGTGGAAAACTGGAATTCCAGATTTTCAGACTCCAGATTTTAGACTTTAGACTAACAACCGGAAGGCTGAGATTAAGATTGAGTAAAGAAGAGTTGTCGAAGTTTTCAGGTTCTCAAGGTTCTCCAAATTCCCAAGGACGCAGCTGGCTGTTTTCTTGGGACTTGTGACTTAGGACTTAAAGCATAAGGCAAAGGCTAAGATTGAGAGAAGTCGTGAGACGTGAGTATTGAGATATGAGTAAGCTACTAGTAGTAAGTACTAAGTCCAAAATAGTAAGACAACAGCCGGAGAAAAATTAAGATTAACGATTAACAGCGGGCTGTTTTCTTAGGACTTAGGATTTAGGATTTGATGGATAAGATTGATATACAGCCAATTTGTATTTATAATTTAAAATTCAAAATTTAAAATTCAGCATTTCTCTGCTGTGAGACTCTGTGAAAAACTCGGTGAACCTCTGTGTTTAAGCTAGCTGCAAGACACAAGCTTCAAGAACACCACCACTGGCAAAATCAATGGCAAAGAATGACTAATAATGTACATCAATGACAGCAACGAAAACCTGATAGCTCTGGTAAATTGAAAATTACTTATGAACTTAGTTCCTCTGCACTGATGCACCCTTTTTTATGTTTTTAGAAATTCCAGAAGTATGGAATTAGTAACATTGAAACAATGAACACCAATATATTTAGAGGAAGTCCGACTTTTACAAAATCTTTAAATCGGTAATTACCAATCCCCTGAACAATCAAATTTGTTTGGTAACCAATTGGAGTTGAGAAACTAGCTGATGCAGCAATGCATATTGCAACAAAAAATGGCTTCGGATCGACTCCCAACTGACTTGCGGCCGACATTGCAATCGGAAAAACCAGTGCAGCGGCAGCATTATTGGTGATAATTTCAGTAAAAACATTGGTGATAATATAAATGCAGGCCAATACGCCGAGTGGACCCCAGTTTTTTGCAAAATTGATTGCAGCATGCGCAATTGCGTCGGCGGCTCCCGAGTTTTGCATTGCCTTGCTTATACCAAAAGCACAGGCAATGGTGATGAGAATATCCCAACTAATGGCTTTGGTATATTTCTGATGAGGCATAATCCGAAACCACACCAGCAAGATTGCCGCAAATGCTGCAAAAAAGAACATGTCCAGTTCGTTGCCCTGCAAGCGGGGGAGATATTGTCCGAAAGTGGCGCCAAGAATCATGATAATCAGAATGATAATTGCCAGCCATCTTCGCCATTTTTTTGTTTTTACTTCGTGGTCGCCCAACGACGTAACGAGGTAAAATATTTTTGAGTCGCCCCAGTTTGCGATGAACTTTTCACTTGACAGCAATACCAGATTATCTCCTTCTTTCAGCTTTAAATCGCTGATATTTGAAGTAATGCGTTCTCCATTCCGGTGAACTGCGATAATGGCTGCCTGATAATGATCGAAAAAATCGTATTCGCCAATGGTTTTTCCGATACCGGGGAAACGAGGTGCCAGAACTGCTTCAATTTGTTTGAGTTCTTCCGATGGAAGTTTTTCCTTAACCAGATCAAGCCCTTTCAGACTAACTGAATTTAGCCCTAAAATATAAGAAAGGCTGTCTGATTTTCCGGCAACGAGCAATTTGTCGCCTGCATGGATTTCAATTTCGAGATGTTTTGCCCACATTATCTCATTTTCCCGCTCAACGGAGATAATGTCCAGGTCTTTCAATTCGCGTAATCGTCGGTTTTTTATAGTGAGACCAATCAGCGAGCTGTGATCGGTAACAATCAGGTCGTAATAATAATCTTTCTGGTCGGAGCGGGGCTGGCGTATAAAGTCTTTTTTCCCAGGAAGCAGGTGTACGCCAATGTAGGAAATATATAAAAATCCAACGAAGGATACCGCAACTCCAACTTTTCCCAATTCGAACATCGAAAGACCGGGAAATCCATTCTCGAGCATGAGACCATGTACTACAAGGTTGGTAGAGGTACCGATTAATGTACATACTCCTCCAAGTATGGTTGCATACGAAAGCGGAATCAAAAATTTTTGAGAGGAAAGATTTAATTTCTCCGACCATTGTTTGATCATCGGACCGAAAATAACAACAATGGGCGTGTTGTTCAGAAATGCCGATAATACCGAAACCGGGAACATGATGCGTAAAAATAGCGAACGAACATTGCCCCTGCGTTTGGGCAAAAAAGCTTGTGCCAGTTTATTCAATGCTCCTGATTGCCGAACTCCTTCGCTAACCAGGAACAACACAGCAACCGTGATCATCCCTTTGTTCGAAAAGCCAGCCAGACTTTCGCTGTTGCTAATAATGCCGGTGGCCATCAGAATGGTTACTGCCGAAAACAGAATCAAGCCCGGGCGCATCACTTCTTTGGCCAGAGCAATAATCATTATCAGAATAACGCCAAGTACTACATATCCGTCAATGTTCATTCAGCAATGAAATATGGGTTGTGTAAATCTTGTTTATTGTAGGTAAGTTCCTGTTGTTCGTAAACAGAAACAAGGTTTTTACCACAAGCTTTCAGTAATGCATGAGCCGCGGCTGTGTCCCATTCCATTGTAGGGGCAAACCGAGGATAAATATCTGCATGGTTTTCTGCTATTTTGCAAAATTTAAGCGAGCTCCCTGCATAAATTATTTCTGTTTGAGGATGAATTTTCTGCATCATCTGAATAAATTGCTTTGTGTCGGCGTTTTGGTGCAGCCGGCTGGCAATAATCCGGTATGTGAAATCATGCTTTTCGAAAGGGAGATTTTGTGCAGAATTTATCAATGTTGAAAATGAGCTGTTTTTTTCGGGCTGAATAATTTTATATGCGCCAATTGTTATATGGCTGACATATAACTCACGGGTAACCGGAATGTAAATAATACCAGCTACAGGTTTATGCTGTTCAATAAGTGCAATGTTGACGGTGAATTCTCCATTGCCCTGGATGAACTCTTTGGTTCCATCAAGCGGATCGACCAGCCAAAATATATCCCATTGTTTGCGTTCCTCAAATGCAATTTGGTTACTTTCTTCGCTTAATATTGGAAAATTGGAATCAGCAAGGCGACTGCAAATAATTTGGTGTGCAGTGCGATCGGCAAGAGTAAGTGGACTGCTGTCGGCTTTGTATTCAATTTCAAAGGACGAAGAATTGTAGATGTCCATAATTGCTTCCCCTGCTTCAATGGCCGCTTCAATTGCTATGTCCAGATTCTTTGTGTCGATCATCACTTATTGCTCGTCGCGTTTCCAGATTAATAAATGAGGAGCATTATTTAAATATTTACTTGATTCAGCCGATGAAAAAATGCTGAAACTGATCTTTCGACTGATCATTGATTCGGCACGATCTACTAATTTGGCAACATAACTGCGGTCAATATTATCGCCAATCAAAAGAAGTTCAATTACCTGAGAATCGATTCCTGTGGCAAATTGCCCGGTGATGAATGCCGAATGCAAATCGCCTATCTGAGATGTTACCTGATCAATAACCTGATCGAGTCCAACAAACTTTAGCAGAATATTGTGGATGTCGTTGAACAGGGGATGATTGGTATTTGCTTTGAAAATCTTTTTGTTTCCGCTTGACGAAGAATTAAGCAAGCCTGCTTCCTCAAAACGATTAAGTTCCACTCGTATCGCATTCGACGACTCCCCAAATTCGCTTTCGAGATTTCGTAAGTACGATTCTGTTTTGCTGTTTAAAAAGAATTTTAAAAGCAGCTTAATTCTTGTTTTAGATGTGATTAGCGTGTCAAGCATAATTCTAAATCTAATTGAGGCGGATTTGCATTGTTTGTTGGTGTTTTGTGCGACAAAGAAAGCTTCGCCTCCTCAGTCACATATTGGTGTGGTGAGCGGCGAATTAAAAAAAGCAAACAATACTGAAAAAGTAATGATTCAGTATTTATTTGCATACATTGAGTAACAAATCTACTCAATTGGTATGGTAAAGTCAATAGCTCTCCCGAATAAAAAATCAAAATAGGTATTTAATCGTAGCAAGGGGCAGGGGTGAAAAACGGCGAATGTAAAGACTCCGGAATTACTATAAACTGAAGTAGTTCAGAGTCTGTATTTTATTGCGATAAATTCCTTTTATGTCAGCCAATAATCCGTTGGATTCGCAGATTTTCAAAAAGTCATCTTCATTAAATAGTTGATAATTATTGTGTGAAACGGCAAGTACAATGGCATGATAGGTTTGCGCTGCTTGATTTGCCGGAAGCGGGCAGGGGCATAGCTGAACATTGTATTCGTGCAATACTTCTTCTGTTGAAGCATGTGGATCGCAAGCATCCACCTGAACGCCGTAGTCCTTTAATTCTTTGATGATATCGAATACTTTCGAATTCCGAATGTCGGCAACATTTTCTTTAAAAGTTACCCCCATGACCAAAACTTTAGCGCCTACCGGATTTATCTTTGCTGCAATCAGTTTTTTTACTACTTGCTTGCCAATGTATCCACCCATTGAGTCGTTCACAAAACGTCCGGAATCGATCATCTGAGGATGGTATTTCAATTCTTTGGCCTTGTGCGATAAATAATATGGATCAACGCCAATGCAGTGGCCACCCACCAGGCCTGGATAAAATTTCAAGAAATTCCATTTGGTTCCGGCAGCTTCAAGCACATCGTATGTGTTGATGCCAATTCGCCCGAATAGAATAGAAAGCTCATTCATTAGTGCAATATTCACATCGCGCTGAGTATTCTCAATAATTTTGGCCGCTTCGGCTACTTTCAACGATGGTGCTTTGTGTACGCCTGGCTGAATAATCAGATTGTATAATTCTGCAATGTTTTCAAGACTTTCGGTGTCGCATCCCGAAACAATTTTAACGGTATTGATCAGTGTGTGTTCTTTATCTCCCGGGTTGATTCGCTCAGGGGAATATCCAACTTTAAAATCTTTTTTGAATTGAAGTCCGCTAATTTGTTCGATCAATGGGATGCATTCTTCTTCCGTAGTTCCCGGATAAACCGTTGATTCGTAAATGACATAGTCGCCTGGATGAATGTATTCGGCAACAGAACGACTGGCTGAAAGTAGCGCTGATAAGTCTGGCCGATTGTGTTTGTCAACCGGAGTAGGAACTCCGATGATGAAAACGGAAGCTTCGCTTAGTTTTGTTTTGTCCTCAGTGAATGAAATATCACAACCTGCAAATACCGAAGAATCAATTTCCCTGCTGGGGTCTTGTTGTTTGTTTAGCATGTCAATACGCTTCGTATTGATGTCGAACCCAATAACAGGAAGATGTCTTGCAAACTCCAATGCCAGAGGCAATCCCACGTATCCCATGCCGATAACGGCCAATTTTGTTTGTTTCTGAGTCAGATTTTTTGTGATATTCATCTTGTCAACGGTTGAATGTGTCAAAAATAACCAAAGTTTTTATTATTGGGCGAAGGAAAATGAGAAGGGGAGAGGAATTCTGTGATTTGTGCAAATGCGAAGGATGAGACAAGGCAGAGATAACATCCGGATTTTTAGATAATAGATTCCAGACAAACAGCCCAAAAAATAAGGCAAAGGCAAAGGCAAGAAGCAAGCTGCAAGATACTAGATTTTAGACAGAAGACTAGCAGCCAAAAGAATAAGGCAAATGCTGAGGCTATGATTGAGAAACAGATAAGATTATCAGACTCTAGATTTTAGACTAGCAGCCAAAAAAATAAGGCAAATGCTGAGGCTATGATTGAGAAACAGATAAGATTATCAGACTCTAGATTTTAGACTAGCAGCCAGAAGAATAAGGCAAAGGCAAAGGTTGAGATTAAGAGAAGAGTAGTGAGACGTGAGTACTGAGATATGAGTAAACAGCCGAAGCTATCTTTTTATGACGAATTCAGGCTGAAAGTCTGAATTAATTCAGCCCGATGGCAACGCCTCGGGGCAAAAAGGCAACCAATATTCAATTCGCCCTGTAAGGGTAGGTTGAGAAATAACTATTTGATTATGTGTGTTTTGGTGGTTTGTAATTCAAGATTCCAATCTGGATAGTTATCGAAACCAAATCCCAAAGGAAATACTATGGAGTATTTATAATTCAGCATTTCCCTTCCATGTAACTCTGTGAAAAACTCAGAGATACTCTGTGGTTAAGTAGAAGTAATGAGATATGAGTAAACAGCTAAAATTTCATCTGCTGCAATATTCAACGACAACGTCAATAAAATTTCTCGTCATTCCCGCGAAGGCGGGAATCTCGTCAATGCGGAGGCAAGCTGCGAGACTCAAGCTTCAATAAAAATAGTTGTAAGTAAAATTAATGACTATCAATGACAAAAATGGCTATTAATGACAATGACTATCGCCTCAGAATTCAATCTGGCTTGTTGCTTATATCGGGCGAATATCGTTGACTGGAACTTCAACCAGTGCGGCAAAGCCCAATTCTTCCAGTTGAATAGCAACTTTATTTTTCCCTTGTATTCGTACAAGTTTGGCTTTCATTCCGATCATCGGTCCGGCAGTAACCTCAATTTCTTGTCCCAGTTCGAGTTTTTCGGTGCTGATGCTTACTTCATGTACTTCCTGTTTCAGCATTAACCGGAGATATTCAATTTGCTGATCGGGAATTACCGCTGCTTTTCCTTCAAAGCGCACGTAGGTAACAATGTGATCCGACTGCAAAACCTGATCGTATTCGCGACGACTTATCCGAACAAAAAGATAGCCGGAAATAAGTGGCATTTCAACCCATTTTTTGCGATCGCTCCATTGCCGGAGTTTGCGCTGTAGTGGGAGAAATGCTTCAATTCCCTGTTCCTGTAACTCGGCAAAAGCTTTCTTTTCAGCTCTCGATCGGGTATATACAGCATGCCATTGATACGTATTTGCCGAACTTATTTGCTCCATTGATTATCTCGTACTGCATAAATGCGTTCAATAATATCAACCACTTTCATTCCTTCCAGTGCATTGGTACTGATACTGCTTTGTTTATTGAGTTTTTCAACAACATTGCGGATTACAAAATGATGATTTTGTGCCGATCCCTTGTATGCTCCGTAATCGTTTGGTGGCGCCCCCTGAGCTAATTCGGGCATGGTGTAGTTGTCGATGTTGCAATAAGCAACTTCGTTCATGTATTGTCCGGCAACTTTTACCGTTCCTTTTTCAGCAATAATAATCATGCTGCTTTCCAGATTTTCGCCAAAAAGTGCGGTGGAATAATTCAAACAACCGGTTCCTCCTTTTACAAAATCGAAAGAGACGATGCCCGAATCTTCAAAATCAGTCAATGTTTGGTGATTGAAGTCGTTGAAACGGCCGGATATATTTTTGATGTCGCCAAACAACCAGTACATAATGTCGATGAAATGAGAGAACTGTGTAAACAAAGTTCCTCCGTCGAGTTGTGCATCGCCATGCCAGTTCTGGTGGGTGTAGTAGCGATGATCGCGGTTCCAGTAGCAGTTGATTTGCACCTGGTATATTTTCCCTAATACATTTTGCTCAATGAGTTCTTTTAGCCATACAGAAGGGGGCGAAAAGCGGTTTTGCATCACACAGAACACATGTTTTTCTTTCTGAAACGAACTGTGAATGATTGCTTCAGCATCGTGATTAGTAAGCGCCATTGGCTTTTCAACCACCACATGCAGATTGTTTTCCAGTGCCTGAAGTGCCATGGATGCATGCAGACCGTTTGGCGTGCAGATATTCAGTACATCAATTTCTTTTTCCGAAGCAAGCATTTCATCCAGCGAACGATAAACGGGTTCGTCGATGTTGGCAATGCCGCATTCCTGTGCTGAACGAATATCGGCCACGGCAACCAGTTGTGCTCCCGGGTCGCGGCGGATCATCTCTGCATGGCGTTTCCCAATGTGTCCCATGCCTACTACTGCAAATCGTATAGGTGAAGTCATATCTTGTTTCTGATTTATTCTGATTTGAAAACGGAGCCGTTCTGTAAACGGTATTTTTGTTGCGATTCGGGGCAAATGGCCCATCCTTCATCGTTGAACCGAAGTTTGTGCCCATATTCGCTCATCCAGCCGGTTTGTCGCGCCGGATTGCCCATAACCAGCGCAAAATCCGGAATGTTGCGGGTTACAACAGCTCCTGCGCCAATAAAAGCATACTGACCGATGGTTATTCCACAAACAATGGTGGCATTGGCTCCAATAGTTGCTCCTTTGCGAACCAGCGTTTTTTTGTATTCGTTTTTGCGGGCAATTGCGCTGCGCGGATTAAATACATTGGTGAAAACCATGGATGGCCCGAGGAAAACATCATCTTCGCAAATAACGCCGGTGTAAACCGATACGTTATTCTGTATTTTTACATTATTCCCGATAATTACCTGGGGCGAAATAACCACGTTTTGTCCGATATTACACGACTCTCCAATGACACAATCGGGCATGATATGTGTGAAATGCCAGATTTTAGTATTGTTTCCGATGGTACAACCGGAATCAATGATTGCAGTTTCGTGAGCAAAGTAATTCGAATCCATTAGCGGAAAAATTCGATGATTTTGTTTGAAATATATTCCTGTTGCTCCTGAGTTAATTCAGTGTGCATGGGCAAAGATAGTACTTGTTGCGAACATTTTTCTGCATTCGGAAAGTCTCCTTGTTTGTAGCCCAGATATTGGTAGGCTTCCTGCATGTGCAGCGGAAGCGGATAGTATATCATGGCCGGAATGCCCTGCTGTTTCAGAAAATCGCGTAATTCGTCGCGCTTTTGTTCTACTTTCAGTGTATATTGATGGAAGCTGTGCGTGCTGTACGAAACTCTTTTCGGAAGAGTGATTCCCGGAATATTTTGCAGTGCCTGATCGTAAAAATCAGCGGCTTGCTGGCGGGCTGAAACATACTGATCGAGGTATTTTAATTTTACATCCAGAATGGCGGCCTGTAACGCATCGAGCCTCGAATTCATTCCTATTTCGCGGTAATAATACTGTTTGCTCATGCCATGATTGGCAATTGAGCGAAGTCGTGCAGCCAATTGTTCGTTGTTGGTAAACATTGAACCGCCATCGCCAAAGGCTCCCAGATTTTTAGTCGGGAAAAACGAGTTGCAGGCCATGTCGCCAATTGTTCCAGCTTTTGTTCTTGTTCCATCGGCAAAAATATAGTCGGTGCCGAGGGCCTGGCACATATCTTCAATCACAAACAGCTTATTGTTTCGGGCAATTTGCATGATTTCTTCCATTGGCGCACATTGTCCGTAAAGGTGTACGGGAATAATTGCCTTGGTTTTGTCGCTTATTTTCTCTTCAATCGCTTTGGACGAAATATTAAATGTATCCGCATCGATGTCGGCAAGTACTGGTTTTAATTTCAGTAAAGCCATTACCTCAAGCGTTGAAATAAATGTAAAAGGGGAGGTGATTACTTCGTCGCCTTCCTGCATATCGAGTGCCATCAGTGCAATTTGCAGGGCATCGGTGCCATTGGCACAGGCGATGGCTTCTTGCACTCCCAGGTATTGCCTCAAATTTGCCTCAAATTCGGTGACTTTTCCACCTTTTACAAAAACCGATGAACTAATTACTTGTTGGATAGCGTCATCAATCTCTGTTTTTATTTTTTTATACTGACCGAATAGGTCAACCATTTCTATTTTCATTGTCTGGCGTCGATAAATTCAATCATTAAACGTGTGTTTGCAGTGCAAATATTGTTTGGCGAAAGTATAAAATGTTCCACATAAAGCTTGAAAAGAAACGTTTGATATTTGAAAATGAAGCGTAAAAGAAAAGAATGAAATTTTTTTTGAAAAAAATATGCCTTCGCTCTTGGAGTTATAATTTAAAGCACTATTTTTGCAACCGCTTTTGAAAAACAAAAGCATACATACAAGGATGACTCAGTAGCTCAGTAGGTAGAGCACATCCCTTTTAAGGATGGGGTCCTGGGTTCGAGCCCCAGCTGAGTCACCAAATTAAAAATAAAAACCTTGCAAGTCGATGATTTGCGAGGTTTTTGCTTTATAGATGTTGTCAAAAACAAAAAACGTTAGATAAGGGATCAATAAGCACATAGCCCTAATCCCGGCGGATGTAATTCAACTGGGAATAATCACTGGGCGTTGCACGCAGCTCATGTTCCTATTTATTAACGGCAGTTTTTTTATTCTATTCATCAAATATGATTTCAAAAATCGATTCTAGTTCTAGCATTAAATATAAGTATGTAATTAATTTAATTGCATTTTCTTTTTTACCAAAGTCGTTGATGGAACCATGAAGTATCGCATGTCTGTTTATAATGTTAACTTCCTCTTGATCCTCCATGTAATATCCATAATAATGATATGAAAATCTAAGAAATGAACTTAATGCTGGGCCAATAATGCCAAATCTATTTCCCTTTATATTGTTGTAACCTGACATTCTCCCAGTTTCCCAATATGGTTCTTGTGTCAAAAATGCATGAGGCATGAGGTGATCTACATTTTCTTCCGAAAATCCTATATCCTCAAATTTTTTACAAATTTTCGAAATGTTTATTCCTAAATCATTTGTCTTCAATACTTTTCTTGCGACATAATCAAGAATTGGAAATGTTGTACATATTGTTGATACCCATAATTTCTTTTTATATGCTTGAAAAATTTCATCGATAATACTTTGCTTGGAGGCAATAAGTTGATTTTTCTTTAATTGCGATTTTATATATCTAATATTTACATCAAAAGCTTCGCTTATACTTTCCCCCAACTCCCTTTTAAAGAAAATCTTGTTCATTACAGGTATCCACAAAAAGTCAAAATCTTTAATCTTGCTATGCTTACTTTTTCTAAAAGATTTTGAGTATCTCCTATGGTAGAGTTTGTTAAATATGCCAATTTTAATATCTAAGGGATTTACCCATAAAGGAAGCGGCCAGTTATTTGTATTATAATTACTAGTACATATTTCAACTCCAACCACAGTCCTTTGATTTGAATATTTTTCTAGTGCTTCTTTTAAAGTTAAAGGATGTTCATTTGTATATATTTCTGGTTTTGTTGGAATCTGATCTCTCAGGCGAGACATATTTTGTTTAAGTTTTTCTTTTGTAATCATTATTATTCAAATAATTTACTGTCTCCGAAAAGATATTTATTGTTTTAAAATTGCCATAACGTAGCCGTATATGTATTGCATTTATTTCTCTTTTAAACTGCAGGTAAGTCGTCCTTCCATTTATATGTTTTTCATCTAAAACAAAAAGACCGAATTTCTCACCACAAGGTAAGTATCTCAGTCTTCAGTTCAAATAGAAAACAAGGTGTTGTGAAATTTATTTTGTATTCCCTTCCGTATTGTAAATTTCTTCGTTTGCCGCATCCAAATTACCAAAAACCTCATTACCAGTGATGGGCTTAAAAGCTGCCAATTTACAATAGCCTGGATTAATCTATAAATCGGGTCAGTTGATTGTTTCTGAAAATAAAAAGCTAATCAAATAAATATACCATGCAGCGAGTAAGCACTGATGACTGCTGCATTTTAGGTTTAACATGTAAAGTACTTTTCCAAAATCGAGAATCAGGGCCTGCTCATTGAAAAATAGCAAGCTTACCGAAAACTGTCATAACTTTCAGCCCATTTCGTTAGGGGCTGATGGCATGGGTGCAACCGTGTTTCAGCAGGATGCATCCGGTAAGGAGTTCAAAACGTCCAATACCGGGGTTGTATCAGCCGTGATGAATGAGATCAAGTCCTCTTTGGATGAAAAGATCGAAGAAATTGAAGAACTGATTAAGTTCTGAAAAAGAGAGGAGAAATGCCTCTTTTTGGGTAGTTGATACAACGTGTAGTTTGTATAAAGAGAAAATGCTGGAATTTATTTTAGTATGTAGTCGTCTCTACAAAAAATAAAACAGTCATATTTCAAACTAATTTGAAATAAAGGAATTTATCCAAGTTTAGCGATTAACTTCAACAAAATTTTAATCCAATTAAAAATGGAAATCACACTGACAAGGAAGAACCTCGAATTTTGCCCGGATTCTACAAGGATAATTGCACGTTTTTTATATACCACAGATGAAAGGGCGCTTAATACCATCCGTCAGGTGCTCAAGATGTCAGAAAAATCAGTGAATGAAGCATTAAATGCAATATTAAGAGATTACTCTCTTCGACATCGGAATATCTCGAAAATTTTCGAAAGCAACTTCAATAAGATTGCTCATTTGATAAAGCAGCTTGATGCGAAGCCGGATTCGCTTGAAATGGCAAAGAAAATACTTATTGGTTCGTATTTTACAATGGAATATTCGATTGAATCAGCAGCGTTCTTTAATCCATCAGTTGTAGAACACCCCGATCAATCGGAAATCAGTCAGGGTGAAAAAAGGGTAATATTCAGTTTTAGAGCAACTGGTGAAGGACATATCTCTTCAATTGTTTTCAGGACTGGAGTACTTGATAAGAATAACAATTTGACAATTGAACCGGTTGGAAAAATGTTGGAAGAGGCCGAACATATCCGACGTCATGTTTATAGCAAAGAATCATTCGCCCGACATTTGGTTGAAATGAAAGATTTTCACCGGCTTATTCCTTCCGGACTAATATTGGATAAGTTGAATGATCAATTTACCTATAGCGAATTAAAAAACTGCATTGAAGAAGCAAAAAAGTCAGTTCATCTTGCTTCAGATAAAAAATTCTTGTTTGACCAGATGATATGGGTGGCCTCGTCTCATTACGAACTTGATTTTTCATTAGATACAAACATTTCGGAGAGAGTTATTTTTCCTGTATCATCAAACGAGAAGAATGGTATTGAAGATGCACGTTTTGTGAAATTTACAGATGAAAATGGTCAGGTAAATTATTATGCCACTTATACTGCTTACGACGGAATTAATATCTTGCCAAAGATGATTGAGACCAAGGATTTTTATCATTTTCGGGTGTTTCCTCTTCATGGAGAAGTAGCACAAAATAAAGGAATGGCATTATTCCCCCGGAAGGTTAATGGGAAATATGTTATGCTTTGCCGTTTGGATGGATTTAATAATTACATTTCGTTTTCAGATAATATCACTATATGGAATGAAGCTCAATTGCTGCAACAACCAAAATTTTCATGGGAACTAATTCAGATAGGGAATTGCGGATCGCCAATTGAAACACCCGATGGATGGTTAGTAATAACACATGGTGTTGGTCCGATGCGCGAGTATGTTCTAGGGGCATCGCTTTTTGACCTTCAAAATCCGGAAAAAGAAATTGGAAGACTTAAAAGCCCCCTCTTGATTCCGAACTCAAAAGAAAGAGAAGGATATGTTCCAAATGTTGTATATTCTTGTGGGTCAATTATTAATAATGATGATCTAGTTATTCCATACGCAATGTCTGATTACGCATCAACGTATGCAACGGTTAATTTGAGTGAACTTTTGAACGAGTTGAAGAAATCAAATCAATGATTTTATGCCGGATATTATTCCCTTTTTTGTTAATGTGTGAATTATGTAAGTCTTGTGATGAATTGTGTAAAAAGTAAATAGCTATTAGTTGTACTTTTACAACTAATAGCTATTTACTTTAATAATAGGCGAATAGATAAATAAAAAAGATGAAAAATTCAACCTATATAATTGCAGGATTGCTTATGTTGCTATGGGGACTGTTAACGTTTGGCCTTCACTCATCATGGTATTTTGATCTGCTTTTGGTATTTGCTATGGTTATTATTCTGCTAAAACTATTTTACGGCAGCAAGATTTCCAATTAGAGGCACATAAAGAAAGAGAGTAACCAAACCCATCTTTCTCATAATTTGCTATTTTATTAAGCTAATAAATTATTTATGGACGAAGAATTTGATTTGAATGAATGGGATGGAATTGCAATAAAACTTAAAGAAGCGTATCCTCAATTAACTAGTGCTGATTTAGTTTGGAGATACGGTACAAAGAAGGATTTTTATATGATAATTGCTTCAAAATTAGGAATGAGTGTCAAAAAATTTAAAAGTATGATTTCTCTTTTATAAATTATATTAAAAAGCAGAAGTACATTTTGTTGTTTTTATAAACCTCCAATTACTTTTTTAGTAACATTTGTTAATAATAAAAACACGCAGAAAAAGAAATTCTGCGTGTTTTGCTTTTTATTCTGAACTATGGAATTCGCCGTAGGCCTGTAGTACAGTTAAATGCGAGATTAAATAGGCAAGTGAACTTTCTGCACCCTGATTGCGGTTTACTCCGTAACTTTCAAATCCGTCACAACAACCTTGGGTTTCGAAATCGTAGAGGCTCATACGCAAATCATTTTCTCCCAAAAACCATAAAAAAGAAGTATATAGTTTATTGAGAAATTCTTTATCTCTTGATAGATGAAAAGCCTGGTGATACATGAGAACCATCGCCATCGCGTCAATAGGTTGCTGGGCAAAAACAGATCGTTCTCCTTCTTTTTTATACCATTTTTCGTTCCCGATTACTGACAAATACTTGTCTTTCAAAGTATGGTTGGTTAAGAAGTGCATTGATTCAAAAGCAACTTTTGTTATTTGATCATCGTTCAAAATTTCAGCAGAGTGTAAAAGGGCCAACGGTAAAATGCCGTTGTCATATGCAAGTAATTCTTCAAACCACTTCCATTCAGATGTTTCATTTTGCTTATAATGACTAATTAACGAAAGAGCCATATTCCGTAGCCGTTCAGTCATCGAATCGTCAGACGGGTTACTCTTCAAATAGTAACTGATTCCAATCATTGTATTGGCTATTCCTCGTATTGATTTCAGTTTTTCGAAATTAGGCGACGCATTGAAAAATATTGATTTCCCGGTTTGGTAATAGGCATCATTGGGAGCATTTCCCAATAGATATCCCAGAGCCCATATTGTGCGGCCAAACGAATCTTCGGACCCAACTTCATCAAGAAAATTCCGGCTAAAACTCAGAAAATTACGGAAGGTACCATTCGCATTTTGCATATAATGGATATAACTTAAAAAAATGGCCGACAATTCGAGCGCTTTCGTGTCTTTCATCTGTCGATAGGCCATAAGTACCATCAGTAAAGCTCTGGCATTATCATCAAGGCAATATCCTTCTTTCAGGTTTGGTATTCCAAATTTAGCATGTTGAATAATACCGGTATCATCGGTCATCCGGTTTATATGAACCAGTGAAAAGGGAGGTAATACAAGCAGATCAAATACAAATTCGGTTTTTTCTGTTCTACTGTGCCCATTCTCCAAAATCATTGATGCAAGATCCACATATTTTTCACCGGTTTTAGGCCAGCTAATTTTTTTGCCGTATGCTGCTGCGTTTGTTTTTAATTTTTCCAAATCCTCCGGATGATCAAGTAGTTCATTCAATGTCAAGGCGAGATTATCTGAGTCGTTAAAGTTGAAAAGTTGTCCTCTTTCTTCTGCCAATAATTCTTCGGCATGCCAATACGGAGTTGACAAAACGGCTGCTCCTACGCCCACTGCATACGACAGCGTGCCGGAAGTAATTTGAGCTTCATTAAGATACGGAGTGATGTATATGTCGCAGGCGTACAGGTATTTAAATAGCTCTTGCTCGTCAATGAACTCATTCAGGAATATTACATGATTTCCCAGTTGAAGACTTATAGCCAGACGCATTAAGTAAATTCGGTATTCTTCGCCGGAATGACGCAGTACATTGGGATGTGTTTTTCCCAGAATAATATAAACAACGTTGGGATGTTTCTCAATCACAGAAGGCAACGCCCTGATTACAGTTTCGATACCTTTACTGCGGCCTATAAATCCAAACGTAAGGATAACTTTTTTATGCTCGAGTTTAAATTCACGTTTTGATTTTTGGGAATCGAAATGAATATCCGGAACGCCATGTTCTATTCGTACAATTTTTTCTTTCGGAATATTATATATATCAGTTAGCAACTCAATGGCTTTATTGCTCATAACCACAATTTTAGTCGCCATCTTACAGATTTCCGTTAAAATTGCCCTTTCGTTATACGAAGGAGTTTTCAGTATTGTATGAAGAGTTACGATGAGCGGCATTTCAAGCCGATGTAGGAGTGGAAGTATATAAACTCCGCTCTGTCCTCCGAATATACCAAATTCGTGTTGTAACACACAAATATCGGCACCACTGAAGTTGATGTATTTTACTGCTTTTAAGTAATCTTCCTGATGATCCTGGCGGATGGTTAGTTTAACTTCTTCCGGATATTTATAGACCAGATCGTTATCGCTTAGGGCAACAACAAAACCATTATTCTCGTTCTCTTGGTTATGGTTCTCTGTTAACATCGATTTGAACAAATTATTTGTGAACGTTCCGATGCCGCATTCGCGAGGTACATATGTTGAAATATAGGCTATTTTCATTTTTTGCAATATTGTATTGAGGTCTGATGAAATATTCCGGTGAAATATTTCGATGAAGTTTTATTAACTTATTTAAATGGAAGAATCTCTCGTTCAAAAAAAACTAACTCCTTTAACGTTGGGTCTTTTTGAATTTTGCAGTAATATATTTTATCAACATAACGTCGGATAAGCAACTTCTGATCAGGCTTCACTTTTGCGTACACAATCTCACCCTCTTTGTACTTATTCTCCATTGCATTTTTTGTATTGTACTTGATTTTTATAGTTCGTCTGACTTACCCGATTCGTATGTGGAAATAGAATCATAATTTACTCACATCATTCTTCTTTATTCGTTTTGCTTCTTTTTCAGCTCTTTTTTCTTTCAGCGTTTTTACCGGGGCTTTTTTGCTGTTCTTTTTTGTTCCCTCTTTTTCTTTTACCATAAATTGATGAATATTTAATTATTAGATTGTTATATTTCCTTCGTATCCGCTTTTTATAATTATTGAAATCAGTTTCAACCTCTTTCTGGCTTTTATATAGCGAAACGAATGAGCTGGGATTATAACTACTTCTCCAGTAGTTATAACGTTTGAATGCTTATCAATAACAATTTCAGCTTCGCCATCAATAATTTGGATGAACGTATCAAACGGGATCGTTTTTTCAGCTAGAATTTCCTGAGTGTCGGCAGCAATTATTTTTATGTTTCCTGTTATTTCCTGAACAATTATTTTGCTTACTACAGTGTTGGGTACATATTCCAGAATCTCATTCAAGAGATGAGGTTTCGATTTCTCAATTTTTGAATTCAGCATCAACTTGTGTTATTGCGTAGTTTCAATAAAGATACCCGATAAGTAGCGCCGATTTGTTATACAAATGATTCTTAAAGTTACATGATTCACACATTCTCAAGTGTATCACGCCTTTTCATTTTCAATTTCTTAAAGTGAGATGGAGTTAGTCCTGTAAATTTTTTAAATTGATTTGACAGATGGGCAACACTGCTATAGTGCATTTTATAGGCTATTTCTGTTAAATTCAATTCATCATATACAATGAGTTCTTTTACCCTTTCAATCTTGTGTGTCAGGTAAAATTTCTCAATAGTAATTCCTTTGACTTCAGAAAACAGATTGGCAAGATACGTGTAATCATAGTTGAGTTTCTCGCTTAGATAATCAGAAAGGTTAACTTTTATCTGTTCTTCGGTGTAATGCACTAGTTCGATAATGGCATTTTTTATTTTTTCGACAAGGATACTTTTTTTATCATCCATCACGAGCAAACCGGATTTTTTTAGCGCGAAATCTAATTGCTCCAGTTGTGCCTGATTAATATCTCCAATAATTTCAGCTTCTCCAATTCTTACATAAACGTACGGAATTCCAATCTTTTCCAGCTCAGTTTTTACCACCATCTGGCAGCGAATACAAACCATATTTTTAATGTAGATTTTCAACTGATCTGTTTTTTTATGAAAGAATATAGAAAGATACCATATATTTCGAGATTATACGGAATCATAAGAAGAAGCACTTGCTGGAGATAAAATAAAAAACTCCGCAGCATTTAACTGCGGAGTTTTTTATTTACTACTCTTTTGCCTTTCATCTCGATTTTTATTTGCTAAAAATCATCAGGAATCGGGTAATGCATGGCTGCATACCATTGCAATACTTCTTTTTTAAGTTTTTCTACAAGTTTTGGGTGAGTATTTGCCAGGTTGTTGGTTTCCGGTTCGTCTGTTGCAATATTGTACAATTCAGGGTTCGAGCCGTCGGTATTAATTAGCAATTTGTAATCGCCTTGGCGGATTGCCAGATCAGGATTGTCCTTGTTCTTTTCGAACTTTTTTATTCCCGGAGGACGTTGCCACATAACCGGTTCTTTTCGCATGCTTTGTTCGTAGCCGAGCATGGCTTTGCTCATATCCATTCCGTCGAATTTCGAGCCTTTAATTTGGGGTACTTTCACTATTTTCAGAATCGATGGTGCTAAATCCATCCCGGCAATAACGGTGCGCGAATTTATTTGCCCGCGTTGTTGTGCCGAAATAAAATTGGGTCCCCAAACGATTAGCGGTTCGCGAATTCCGCCTTCGTACAGCGTTCCTTTGTGTCCTTTTAGCGGGCCGGCTGATCCGATTCCTTTTGCCGGGCCATTGTCGCTGGCAATAATAATGAGTGTATTGTCTTTCAATGCCGGATGTTGCTGAATATATTCGAACAAGGTATTTAGCTGAATATCCATCTCTTTGATGGTTCCTTTGTAAAGGTCGTCGGCATTGCTGTTGCCCCGTAATTTTTTTGGTGGCTCGTGAGGCGCGTGTACATCGTCGGGCCAAAGATTGATGTAAAACGGTTTTCCGGCAGACAATGCTTTGTTCATGGACTGAATGGTGCGGCTGACAAATGTTTGGGTGAAGTTTTCACGCTTAATCCAGTGGATTTCCCCTTTGCCCAGCGCAGCCGACATTCTTTCCAAATTTCGGGTACTGTCTTTCAATCCGAGCGTTTGGTAAGTTGCTAAATATCTTTCGCCAATTCCTTCGAACTGAGTTACCGACTCGTTAAATCCGTATTCGGTAATGTAGGGCACATCTCCAATGTCGCGTCCGCCTCCCATGTGCCATTTACCGATATGTGCCGTGTAGTATCCCGATTGCTGAAGGTTGCGGGCCAGTGTGGGAGCTTCGAGCGACAGAAAATCGTTCATTCCCCGTTCTGTATTTGATTTTTTATCGTTGATGAAGGAAGAAATACCCCAGCGGAACGGATATTGACCGGTGGTTACTGCAACGCGCGAAGGCGAGCAAATCGGGGCATTTACATAAAACTGGTTGAAACGAATGCCTTCTTGAGCAAGCCGGTCGATGTTGGGTGTTTCGTAGTGTTTGTTTCCGTAGCAGGCCAGGTCGCCATAGCCCATATCGTCGATAAAAATAAAAAGCACATTGGGTTTGTCCTGACTGAATGCATGATTGATGCAAAACAAAAAAAAGGTCAGACAAAAGGTTAAAATTTTTTTCATACAACAAAATAGTTTTAGCTGATTGTCAGCATGGGTTTAGTGTGTCGGCACAAAGTTGACGAGAGTGTTCATTTTTGCAGAGGACAGACGTTCTGCATGCTAGCATTATTGTTTCTTCTTTCAGCAAAAGAAAACGATCAGCTTGTTGTTTCGTCCGGCGATTGTGTGTTGTCGCTTGCCTGTTTGCTGCGGTAAGCCGTTGGCGAAATGTTGAACATTTTTTTGAATATCCGGCTGAAATAATTTGGATCGTTGAAGCCGACTTTATAGGCAACTTCCGACATGGTCAGCTCCTGATTGCTGATCAGAATGCGCTGCGCTTCTTTCAATCGTATGGTATTGATGAATTCGGTTGCGCTCAGATCGAGTATTTGTTTCAGCTTGGTGTGTAGCAATGTCCTTCCGATGCCGGCCTCGCGTGTAATTACTGAAACATTCAGTTCCGGATTGTCAATGTTTTCGAGAACGATGGCGCTGATCCGTTCAATAAACTGCTGGTCGCGGTTTTTAATCGGATGATCGACCTGTATATTTCCGAATTGAATAAAATGCTTTTTCAGGTTCGATTTGGCAACCAGAATATTTCTGATTTGCAGTTCCAGCTCGGGTAGCAGAAATGGTTTGGACAAATATTGATCGGCACCAACTTCAAGACTTTCAATCCTGGTTTCGATGTCTGATTTGGATGTCAGCATAATAATGGGGATGTGGCAGTATTCGAAATTCGATTTTAATTCTTTGCACAGGCTGATACCATCCATTTTTGGCATCATCAGGTCGGTGATAATGAGGTCGGGAACCTGTTTGTGAACACTGTCCAGCGCCTCTTGACCATTTGAAACCGCACTTACTGCATATTTTCCACGGAAATGATCGCAGAGGAATTTCAGCAGTTCTTTATTGTCTTCAACAAACAAAATCTCAAATTCTTTGCGCATTTCTCCGGCTTCATCCTCCTCGTCATCGTTGGTCTGAATACTCAGGTTTTCGATAATATTGCTGTTTACGGAGATTGCAGGATTGTTTTCTTTGGTGGCGGTTTCTGCCACGTACGGAAGTTTTACCGTAAATGCAGTGCCTTCACCGGGTTTGCTTTCAACAGAAATAGTACCGTTTAAAAATTTTACGAGGCTTTGTGTGTAGGTTAATCCAATACCACTCCCTTGATAATCATTTTGCTGGTCGTCGATTTTGTAAAATAAATTGAAAATTTTGTCCAGTTTTTCTTCGCTGATACCCACACCGGTATCGGAAACAACCAATTTTAAAAAGGTATTTTGTTCTTCGTTAATAGCGCTGACTTCCAGTTTTATTTCTCCATGTTTGAGTGTATATTTAAATGCATTGCTGAGCAAGTTTGAAACAATTTTTTCGAGCTTATCCGGATCGAACCGGGTGTAAAGATGTTCGCATTCGCTAATGAAATAATACTCAAGTTCTTTTTTTGAAAACAAAGTACTGAATGCAAGAAAAGCCTCTTTCAGAAACTGAATTACATCGCCTGTTTGCAGGTCGGGATTCGCATGATCGGTTTCTATTTTCCTGAAATCCATCAGTTGGCTAATCAGAAATTGAAGTCTGATGGTGTTTCGTTTCAGTGTATTGAGCCTGCTTTTGAATTCTTCAGGAATATTTTCGGTTGAAAAAAACGAGTCGAGAGTTGCCAAAATGATTGTCAATGGAGTTTTGAACTCGTGCGAGATGTAGGTGAAAAAATTAATCTTGTGACGGTGAAGTTCGTTCAGCTTTTCTTTTTCAATCTTTTCAATCTTTAAGCTCATCTTTTCCTGATGCCTGATTTCGTTGAATCGGTACAAGGCAAAAACAATGGCTCCAAGCAAAATTACGTAAAACAGGTAGGCCCAAAAAGTTCGCCACAGTGGCGGAAGAACCACCAGTTTAATCGTTCGTTGCAGTTGGCTGGGATAATTGTAGCTGTTGGTCGCTTTAATATGAAAAAAATATTCGCCGGGAGGAAGGTTCGTATAAGTAGCGCTTAAGTTACTTCCTGCCGGTTGCCAGCTCGATTCAAAACCTTCCATGTAGTAGAAGAAATTGTTTTTCCCTCTTGAATGAAAATCGAGAGCAATGAAATCGAAACTGATAACATTCTGGTTGTACTTTAAGTGAATTTCTTTTGTCAGATCAATATCCTGCTTCAGCACCGATTTCTCGCCGGGCTGTACGGCTTGATTGAATAACCTGAAATTTGTGAAGTGAACTTCGGGTTCCGATTCAACTATTTTTATTTGGTCGGGATGGAAATAATTGAATCCATTGACTGCGCCAAAATACATGGTCCCATCTTCGGCCTTGAACGAGGATTTGTAGTTGAACTGATTGCCGACCAGACCGTGATCAACCGTAAAATTTGTAAATTCTTCGGTGTGGGAGTCGAATTTTGAGATCCCCTTGTTGGTGCTCATCCACAACTGATTGTGCTCATCTTCAAGTATTCCGTAAACCACATTGTTTGACAGCCCGTTGTTCATGTTGTAGGTTTTGAACTGCTGTTTTTCGGGATTGAACATGACCAATCCACCACCTCGTGTGCCGAACCAAATGGTTCCGCGACTATCAACGCAATGACAAATGAAATTGTCGTTGGTTAGCGACTCGGTATTTTTCTGATTAAAATGATCGATTGAATCGGTTGTTGCGTTGTAGCGAAATACGCCGAATTTATTGTTGGTACATATCCAGTAGTTTTTCTGCTTATCCTGAAAAATATCATAGACAAATTTTCCGCGGAATGTTTTGGGTTTGAATCGGGAGAAGCGTTTGCTCTTTGTGTCGAAAAGATCAACCCCATCCATGGTGCCAACCCATATCGAGTCTGATTGGTGGTCGTTATACAGCGCAAAAACAAAGCCGTTTATGAGTGAACTTGGGTCGTTGGGCAAATGGGAGTAATTTTTTGTGTTGAAATTGGTCGGATCAATTTGTATAATTCCTTCCATAAAGTTGCCTGAATAAATTTTGCCATCGGGGCCAGTAATCAGAGCATGTACATTGGAGCTAACCGATCTATTTCCTGCTTTTCGGTTGTGCAGGATGTGCTGAAACTGGTTTTTTTGCGGATCGAATATCGCAATGCCTGCATCTTCGGTGGCAACCCACAGTTTGCCATGCGGACCGGTAATAATCTGACTAATTGCTTTTCCAGATAAATCGCCCGGTTTTACTCCTGGCTTTACGGTTTTAAATCCGTTAGAGGTAGGTTCGCAAAAATTAATTCCTCCGAAATAAGTACCCAGCCACATAATATTTTCGCGACTTCTGAAAATTTTATAAATGGCGTTGTCGTTAATCGTTTCGGTATTTTGGTCGAATTGCTGTACGTAATGTTCGTATTTCCCTTCATCTTGTTTGTAAACGAATAATCCATTTTCACTTCCAATCCAGTAGTTGCCATCCGAATCTTCTTCAATACATCGGACAAAATACATCGGATGCATTGCTTGATGCGGTTCTTGTAATTTGAGCGGGTTAAAATGCTGGGTTTCGGTATCAAAAAGTAGTAACCCATTCCGGAATGTGCCAATCCATAACTGGTTTTTCGAGTCGATTTTTATGCAGGCAATCGATGACGGAATGAATTCCGGCGATTGATCAGGCTTTACGTAAAATGTTTTCAGAATATTCCATTTTGCACTGAATTTGAAAAGCCGTTGCCGCTTAAAACACCATAAATTTCCATCGGCATCTTCCTGTATTTGATACATCGCATTTTCAATGGGCAATCGCTCTTTTACTTCTCCTTCTTCGGTAACGTAATAAACTCCGGTGCGAGATGAAACAATAATCTGTCCTTTCGAGGTTTGAAAAATATCATGAATGTATCCCAGTGATTGCTCGTTAACGAGTATCTGCTGAAAATTATCTTGTTCGGGTTTGAATAAACACAAGCCATTGATGGTTCCAATAAATAAGTTACCCTGTTTGCTTACCAGTAACGAATGAACCTCATTTTCGGGGATTGATGTTGGGGTTTTGTTCGAATAATAGTTTCTAAATCCATAACTGTCGTAGCGATTGAGTCCTTCTCCGGTTGCCATCCAGATGAACCCGTTGTTGTCTTGTGTAATATCGAAAATAGTGTTGTGTGATAGGCCTTCGGTTGCTGTGAAATGTCTGAATACTTTATCTGCTGCATCGGTATTACTGCAAAACAATAATGCAAAGGTTAATATTAGTAAGTTAAGAGAATGCTTCATAGCTGTAAAAATAATTGTTTGAATGACAATCTGTTCCTTTCTTTTGTTGATTTAGTAGCATTATTGTTTACATCAATTAGCATTATTGTTCACGCGTGTTGTTTCTTTTCGGAATGAGCTATTTTCAGAACATTCTTCATGAAGTGTGAATGAAACTCCTGCTGATGTTTTTATCATCGTTTTTATATTTGGTAGTCTGTTGTATTCGCAAAACAAAAACCAATAACTAAGCTGAATGTGTATGAAAAATCTTGTTTATTCGTTTCCATTGCTGCTCGGACTGTTTTCGGTACAGCATGTCGAGGCCACAAAGAATATGCATGAATCGTCAAAACCGAATATCATCATTCTTCTTGCCGATGATTTGGGATGGGGAGATGTTGGTTTTCACGGGAGTAAAATTAAAACGCCCAATATTGATCGACTTTCGGAAGCAGGGATTAAGTTAAGCCGCTTTTATGTGGCCCCGGTATGTTCACCAACGCGAGCCGGATTAATGACTGGTATGTATCCCAATCGGTTTGGAATTCGTGAAACGGTAATTCCGCCCTGGCGCGATTTTGGCCTTGATCCGGATGTGACGATCATTCCTGAGTTTTTGAGAGAACATGGTTACCAGAATCGTGCAATCATCGGGAAATGGCATCTTGGGCATTCGCGTGCTGAGTATTACCCGATGAATAATGGTTTCACTCACTTCTACGGACATTTAAACGGTGCAATTGACTATTTTACCCACGAACGCGATGGGGAACTTGACTGGCACAACGATTTTGCTTCGTGTTACGACAAAGGTTATTCAACCGATTTAATTGCTGCCGAGTCGGTGCGTTGTATCCGCGAGTATGCCAAAGATGGGCCATTCTTTTTGTATGTTGCCTTCAATGCTCCGCATACTCCGCTTCAGGCAAAAACCGACGATTTAAAATTATATGGTTACGACGAATCACAGCCTGCCTATTCGAATAAAAGAGGAAAAGTTTCAGTTGGACAGGGAAATACCCAGAAGCAGACGTATTCGGCAATGGTAACTTGTATGGATCGTGGAATTGGAAGTATTCTTGAAACGCTGAAAGAGCTGAATATTGAGGAAAATACGCTGGTTATTTTCCTGAGCGATAATGGTGCCGACGAAGGTTCCGGTGGTGGATCGAGTGGTGCGCTGAATGGGCATAAATTTCAGGAATATGATGGAGGAGTTCGTTCTCCTGCTGTTATTCGCTGGCCTGCCCGGCAAGGAAAGCAAAAGGAAATTTCGCAATTGACTGGTTTTGTAGATGTTTTTCCGACTATTTGTGATATTGTGGCTCCAGAAAGTGCTCGCCCATCAACTTTTGACGGAATCAGTATGCTGAAAATAATCGAAGGAAAGGAACAGTCGATCGATCGTACTTTTTATTTGGGTTGTGGCGCATTGATTGAAAATGAGTGGAAAATAATACGTCCGGGACTGAATCCTAAAATGAATTTGTCTCACGATGTTCTTTTCAATCTGGTGAACGATCCGTATGAGGAAGCTGATCTTTCGAAAGAGCAAACCGGAATTGTGGAGAAACTGAACCGAAAAGTGAAGGAGTATGATGCAATTAAGCCTGCGCAGGAAGTATTGCCATACGAGGTGGGGCGCGATGGATTTGTCCCTCCTCACGAATGGAACATTTTTATAAGAAAATAATGAAGGCTTGAAATAAATAATGCTAAAAATAGACACATGAAATGAGCATGATTCAGGGAAACGCCAATCGAAATGAATATTTCCCAATCATGCGAATTACATTCGACAAATCAAAATAAATTATATACGAATGAATAAATTGAAATTATTGATTTCATCGGTGGTTTGCGTGAGCCCTTTTGTTGGAAAGACAGAGGTTCCAGAAACGAAGAAACCACATCGAAATATCGTGGTTTTTATTGCCGATGATTTGGCTCGTAACGAATTAAGTTGCTACGGAGGTGAAAATGTAACGACCCCGAATATTGATCACTTTGCCTCCGAAGGAGTGCGCTTTAACCGGATGTTTTCATCTACAACCATGTGTTGCCCGATACGGGCATCCATTTACACGGGCTTGTATCCGGTTAGTCATGGTGTGTACAAAAATCACGCGGCAACTACAGTCGGAATAAAAAGCGTTGTGCATTATTTTACCGATGCTGGTTATCGGGTTGGATTGACCGGGAAAACGCATATCCGTCCAAAATCGGTTTATCCGTTTGAGATAATTAATGGCTTTGAACCCAATTGTGTGAGCAAAACCGCTAATTATACGACCGACGGAATTATTGAATTCATGAAGCGAAATGAAGAGCAACCTTTCTGTTTGTTCGTTTGTAGTACTCTTCCTCATGCTCCGTGGACGGTTGGCGATGCTTCTAATTTTGACGCAGCAAAGGTGAAGTTGCCTCCTCATTTTGTTGATAATGCGGAAACACGGGAAGCTTTTACTCGTTATTTGGCTGAAATTTCGGAGCTCGATCGTCAGTTTGGCGACGTGTTGAAAGCAATTGAAAGTACCGGAAGGAAGGACGAAACGCTGGTAATATTCAGTGGTGAGCAAGGACCTCAATTCCCGGGTGGAAAATGGACCAGTTGGGATTACGGTCAAAAAAGTGCTTTCCTTGTTCGTTCGCCTGAAGCTTTTTTGCGGGGGCAAACTTCCGAAGCGATGCTGCAGTACGAAGATGTTTTACCTACTTTGCTCGAATATACCGGAACAACTATTGATGAAAAACTGGATGGAAAAAGTTTCTTGCCGGTATTGAACGGGACGAGTGCCTCACACCGCGAATGGGCTTATGGAATTCATAATAATTTTCCGGAGGGAACTCCGTATCCGATCCGGAGTATTCGCGATAATCGTTATAAGCTGATTGTGAATCTGATGCCTGATGCGACTTATTACGAGAAACATTTGATGAGTCTGGGTAAAGGGAATTACTGGAATGCATGGGTTAGCGATGCCAAAACCAGCGATACGGCAAAGCATTGGGTTGATCGGTATTTGACGCGCCCGGCGATTGAGTTATACGATACGGAGAATGATCCGTGGGAATTGAATAACCTGGCTTCGGACAAAAAAATGAAGGCACGGATTTCGAAAATGGAAAAGGAACTGCATGCGTGGATGAAGCAGCAAAACGATCCGGGAGCTTCGCTTGATAAAGAAGTTGGGGAAGAATAAGTGGTTCAATATGGGAAAAGGTAAAAAGATGAAGTGTTTATTGGTATTGGTTTGTTTTTTTTCGCTGTTCGGATGTGCCCGGGGCGAATCGGTTGGAGATGGTATTTCTGAAAAAGATACTGTTCCGGTTTATAATAATTTAAAAGGTTTGGTTCCCGATTGTGCCGATCCGTATATTCTGAATCATGGAGGAAAATATTATCTCTACGGAACCGGTGGAGGAAAAGGTATTCGCGTGTACGAGTCAAAAGATTTGGCAAGCTGGTCGGGTGCAGTCGGTGCACGCGATGGTTTTGCGCTTGACTCAACCGATGTTTGGGGAAACCATTCATTTTGGGCACCCGAAGTATATTTTATGAAAGGAAAATTCTATATGTTTTTTTCGGTGATGGAACATCTTGCCATTGCTGAAAGTGATTCACCGCTCGGCCCTTTTGTTCAGAAAGAAAAAAAGCCGCTTCATTCGGATATCAAAGAGATTGACTCGCATTTGTTTGTTGATACCGATGGTCGGATGTACATGTATTTTGTTCGGTTTACTGGTGGAAACGAAATTTGGATGGCCGAAATGAAAGAGGATTTCTCAGGGATTAAAGAAGAAACCCTGAAAAAATGTTTTGGCGTTTCGCAGGCATGGGAACATACCTCGACGCCTCCGGTAGCAAAAGTTACCGAAGGGCCATTTATGCTGAAACACGATGGTTGGTATTACTTGTTTTATTCGGCCAATCATTTTAAAAGTCAGGACTATGCTGTAGGATATGCCATTTCCAAATCGCCCACAGGGCCTTTTCAGAAATACGAAAAAAATCCGGTACTGATTGGCGATGGAAAGAATATTTTCGGAACAGGGCATCACTCATTTTTTCAGGCTAATTCGGGACAATTGTATGTGGTTTATCATTCGCATAAAAGCAAAACTTCGGTGCAACCGCGAACTACCTGCCTCGATTGTTGCAGCTTCGAAAAAGATGTAGCCGGAAAACCCGATAAATTCGTTGTGTATGGGCCAACTACCACTCCTCAAGCAGTGAAATGATGGACGGAAGAGGAATAATTCGCTCGGTATGCTGCGGTATTTTTATGCTGTTCGGGGCTTGTTGCTGCAATGCGCAGAACACTGAATTGGAGATGGGGGAAAAGCAATTGCTCCAGCTTGCTGACTGTCAGAAGGGAATGGGTGTGAATTACAACGAACAGCTTCAGTTTGTCAATTTTAATGATTTGGAAAGAACCCAAACAGAATGGGTACGCGGATTTATGGATTTTTTCCAGTTGTACGAAAATGCGGCATCGTTGAAAACCGATAAAAATGTGGTGAATTATTTGCAACTGAAATTGCATGGCTATCTCACAATTTTAAATATTAAATGGAATTTTAAATTGCGATCCGAAGTGTTTCCTGCAGATGGTTCAGCTATAATGGAGTCGTATTTTGCATTTCTCGATCAGTTGCTCGAGCTGGTTTGGCAGCAAACCGATATGTTGGTTATTGGCAACGAGCCTTTTATTGAAACTCCGGCAAACCAAAAGAATGAGGCTTTAGTGAATTTTTATAAATCGCTTGCTGCGCGTATCGAAAAATTCCAGGCCAGGCATGCCGGGCACACAGTTCCGCTATTTGTTGGTGCATTTAATAATTTGGAAGACATGAATTGGCGTACCGAGGCAGTAAAAAGCCTGATGACGTTTGTGAAAGAAAATCCTGCCATGGCGGGCATCGATTTGCATATTCATCATGCTACAATGGATCAGATGAAAGAGGCCTTGCGATATGCTGCCGCAAATATTCGTGGTGATCAGAAAATACTGATTACCGAATTTTCGCTTGTGAAACATTGGAAGTCGCAACTTAATGGTACTATTCCTGGTAGTTTTGCGTCGAAATATGGCTATCTGCCCACCATGAAAAATTATCAGTATATCGATTTGGCATTGAAACAGGCACGTCAGTCAGCAGAGTGGTTTGACTTTTTGCAGTCGAGTTACTGGTTCGAATCGCAGAAGCACTATTTACAGGAAGCTTTTTCGCAGATGTTGGCCGAACCCAGGTTTTTGCTTGCGATGTATGCCATTCGTCAAAGTTATCCGTATAATCATGACTTTACGCCGGAAACGACTCCCTGGGTGTTAAACGGACTTTTTGCCAACCGGACCATTGTGCCCGATTCGCTAAGTGGACAAAATCAGTTCAATTATTCGTTTATCCACGACTTTATTTCTATTCAGAATAAAACAGCCCGCTAAACCGGGATAGAGCAGTTTTTACTTCATAAAAAGCCCAGTCAAAGCATGCATTGTTTTGATTGGGCTTTTGTTTCTTTTTAGAGGAAAAGGCGTATCAGGGGATGAAGACTATAGCCAGAATCTTTGTTGCCGATAATGTTTTCAACCCTTTTTTCGTATAGAAAAGAAGGGTTGTATTCCCTTCAAATAACTGTATGAAATAGAATTTGTAGCCCGTTTATTTATGTTTTTTCGAAGACATGTTCGCGATGTAGCATTTTTGTTCGCATACGCAAATTTGCAATTGTTGGGCAGGAAGAATAGAACAATAGTCATGGAAGTTGAAGGATTGTACTAAGTAAAGAAAAGGGCAGAACCTAATTTTGGAAGGATATAAAACCTAATTACTTTACTTATGAATAAAAATCTGATTATTCTATTAATGTTCTTTTCTTGTTACCTATCCTTTGGTCAGTCCCATCCGGGGGTGGTAAAGGGAGTTGTAACGGGCTCTGACGGAGATGCAATTCCCGGGGCAACGGTGTTTCTGAAAGGAAAAACTGTCGGGACAACCACTGACTTTGACGGACATTACTCCTTGAAGGGAGTTAAAAGTACGGATGTTCTGGTGTATAGTTTTATTGGCTATCGAACACAGGAGATTGAAATTGGTTCAAAGCAGGAAATCAATGTGGTATTGGTTTCGGATGTGGTTGCAATGGACGAAGTAGTGGTAGTGGGCTATGGAGTTCAAAAGAAAGAAAGCTCGGTGGCTGCTATTTCGCAGGTTGAAGGGGAGACCTTGAAAAAAGCAAGCACAATTTCTCTTTCCAATGCATTAACTGGTCAAATTCAGGGGGTTTTTACGGTACAAACCGATGGTGAACCAGGAAGTGATGCGGCCAATGTTTTTATCCGTGGAAAATCGTCGTGGGTGAGCAACACTCCGCTGGTGCTGATTGACGGAGTAGAAGGAAATCTGAATGACATCGACCCGAATGAAATAGAAACGCTTTCAGTACTGAAAGATGCTTCGGCTACTGCCGTATTTGGGGTGAAAGGAGCAAACGGAGTTATTCTGATTACCACTAAACGTGGTCAGGAAGGTGGTATTAAACTGACATTCAACTCAGAGTTCGGATTGAAGAATCCGTTGCTGCGCAGAAATATGTATGACAGTTATTCTACTGCTCTTATTATGAATGAAGCGTATAAGAATGATGGAAGCTGGAACCTGCTTCTGCCCGATGATGTATTGGAGCATTACCGCACACAGGACATGCCTTATTTGTATCCGAATACCGATTGGGAAGAGCTTTGTGTAAAAGATTTTGGTATAACTCAAAAACAAAGCATTAGTATTTCCGGAGGTTCGAAACATGCACGCATTTATGCATCGTTTGCATATACGTACGATGGAGATATTCTGAAAACAGTAAAACAACCGGAATATGATCCGGCATACAAATACAACCGTTACAATTATCGTGTAAATGCTGATTTCGATATTACTCCCAGCACAATTTTATCGATGAATGCTGGTGGCTATGTAGGAATAAAAAACCAGCCGAACGAATCGGCATCAATTCGTACTTACCGGCCTATTTTTATGTTGGGGCCCATGGTTATTCCGAACGAGTATCCCGATTGGATTCTGGATCAGTATCCCGACCCGGCACACCCTGACGAAACAGGAACTCGTCCTGCAAGCACCGGAGTAATTAATGCCAATAACCCGTACAATGCGATTAATTACAGCGGATATAAGCAAACAAAATCAACGGGTCTTGTTACTGCTTTTGTATTGAAGCAAAAACTCGATTTCATTACCAAAGGCCTTTCTGTTCAGGGAAAGGTTGCATTCAATCACGATGAGGCATACATCAAATCATACAACTTCGATAAAGTTGCTTACCGCTTGTTGTCTGACGGAACCTGGGTAAGGTACAAAGGACGCGACAATACGGATGGTGAGGGAACAGAACTTCCAATTAATCCCGGAAGTGAGGACATCTCGGGTACTCCTTTTCGTAGCTGGTATTACGAAGCATCATTGAGCTATGCTCGTACAATAAAAGAAGATCATAGTATTTCTGCACTGTTTTTAGGACAAAGACGTACCTGGCAAGATGATGTGGAATTTCCTCATTTTGAGGAAGGGATTGTTGGACGTTTAACTTACGATTATAAAGCCCGGTACATGGTCGAATTTAACTTGGGTTTAAATGGGTCGGAACAATTTGCGCCTAAAAAACGCTATGGATTTTTTCCTTCTTATGCTTTCGGATGGAACCTTCATCAGGAAAAATTTATGGAAAGATTTCAGCCGTGGCTTTCGCGTGCAAAAGTCAAATACTCCTACGGAGAAGTGGGTAGCGACAATGCTGGTGGGCAACGTTGGTTATATACATCAACATATACAAACGGAAAAACCAATCAGGATGAGTACAAGCCAGGTACTGCTGATAACCCGGGAACCAATATTACTCCAATTGTTGAAGGAGCTGTTGCCAACGAAAATGCGACTTGGGAAAGAGCCAAGAAGAAAGACCTTGGTATTGAACTTGGCTTCCTTAAAAACAACAAAATATTGTTGACCATGGACTTTTTTAAAGAAAACCGTGACCACATTTTGCTTAGTCGTTTGTCGCTCCCCGATTGGTTTGGAGTGAATGCTAAACAACAAAACCTTGGGGCAACCGAAACTAAAGGGTATGAATTAGAACTAAAATATACCGGTGGGCGCATAAATGGTTTGCAATACTGGGCAAAAGCCGGGCTTAGTTACAGCGATAACCGGATAATTTTCAGGGATGAACCGTTTTATAAGCCTGAATACCAGAAGATGGCCGGTCGCCGGATTGATCAGATGTTTGGCTATGTGACAACTGGTTATATCGATAACGTAGATGAGAGAGCAACTGTTCCTCGTTACGGAAGCGGTATTGTTGGATTAGGCGATGTAACTTATGTTGATTTCAATGGCGATGGTGTGATTGATACAAACGATCAGGTTCCGATGGGCTATGCAGGTAGCTATCCATTGTATTTCTTTAATTTTTCAGGAGGACTAAGTTGGAAAAACTTCGATCTTGATTTTACATTCCAGGGTGCAACCAAAACCTCGCGAAACATGGTTGATGCGTTTTTGTGGCCTTTGCACCGCCTGGCAAACCAGTATTTCGACTACCAAAGCGATTACTGGACACCTGATAATCTTGATGCACGGTATCCGGCTTTGCATATGGATGCGAACCGTGCGCAAAACAATATTACTGATGGTACAGTTACTACGACCAGTTTGTTCGATGCTTCTTATGTGCGTTTAAAAACGGCACAAATAAGTTACAACGTTCCGAAAGACTTTACCGGGAAATTCAGGATTGAACAGTGCCGTATATATCTTCAAGGGAATAACTTGCTGACCTGGTCGCCCAACTATCCGATTGGTGACCCTGAAGGAACAGATGGAGGTAACGGAAACCTGACTTATGGCTATTATCCGTTGATAAGAAGGTTTTCACTCGGGTTGCAAATAACATTTTAACCATTATTAAATCGAAGATTATGAAACGAGCATGTTCGCTAAATATCAATCAGGAAAGGAATCTCTCATGCAATTCCGAAAGTTTTCGGAACCATCCGTCAATTGAAAGAAAAAATTATTTACGGATGAAAATATATATCCTGCCATTTATCATTCTACTGGGATTATTCTTCTCGTCGTGCGAGAGCGATTACCTGGATAAAATGGCAGAATCAGATGGCTACGATGATGCTGATATTTTTCAGGATTCAATAAATTTTAAAAATTTCAACGATAAATTAATTGTAACTCCTTTATTGAAAAGGCATCGAAATGATACTCGTCCACTGGGCGATTTCGATGATGTGTCGGATAACTCAATATCCGGAGCAGACTGGACTGGAGTTCCTTCTGTATTAGCAGGGAATGGCGATTTCTACTCATTACGGAGTGCCGATCCTGCGGTGATGTGTAACAATTCCACCTGGTCAAGAATTTGGTCACAGGTGCGTGTTGCAAATGTTTGCCTTCAGAATATCGATCAATTTCCGGGAAGCGAATCATCGAAAAACCGGATACTGGGAACCAGTTATTTTTTTAGAGGCTATTGTTATTTTGAGTTAACACGCCGGTGGGGAGGGATGCCATATTTCTATAAACCTATTGGTGCGGATGAAAATATGGATGTTCCAAGATTATCATATCAGGAAACAATGCTTTTGGCCGCGGCCGATTTGGACAGTGCAGCCATGTATTTAAATCCGGTTATTGCTGAAAGTGACTGGGGACGTCCGACTCAGGTAGCTGCTCTGGCCTATAAAGCAAAAGCCTTGGTTTATGCTGCTTCCGAGTTTGCTACATTGCAGTCCGGTGCAAAAACGGATCTTTGGGATGATGCTGCTCTGGCTGCCGATGAGGCTCTTAAAGTAGCCGAAGCAAACGGTTATGCGTTGGCGCCGATGGACAAATATTATTACATTTTTAAAGAGAACGAAGAGGAAGTATATACGAAAGAGATTTTGTACGGTCGTCGTTACGATCATACCTGGGGGTCGAATTCATACAAACAGCGCTATCGCCCGCCGGGTCAGTTGTCTGGTCAGTATGCAACTGCTCCGAACCAATCTCTGGTTGATTGTTTCGAGATGCAGGCAACGGGTTTGCCTATTTCCGATCCGGCTTCGGGGTATAAAGAACAAGATCCGTACGTTGGTCGCGACCCTCGTTTTGTTGAATCGATAATCTACAATCAGCAAAAAGTGATGGGAAAAACCATGCAGATTTATGATAAAGATGAAACAAAGAATCCGCCAACAATGGGATCAACGGATTTGGTATATACTGCCGGCCAGTTAAGTATGGGTTATTCAAAAACAGGCTATTACAACAATAAATGGATGGGACGCACCTTCAATGCAAACCTGGACATGCATTATCCTGAAATACGTTTGGCTGAAGTTTACCTGTTGTTTGCTGAAGCAGCAAATGAAGCCTGGGCTTTGCCAGGGCAACGTAATGCAGCGTGTAAATATTCGGCTGAAGAAGCTGTAAATGTTGTACGTAAAAGGGCTCTGATGCCGAATGTTGCGGCAAAGTTTCTTACCAAAGATTTGTTTCGTGAGCGGGTTCGTAATGAACGTCGTGTTGAGCTTTGTTTTGAAGACAACCGGTTGTTTGATATTCGCAGATGGCATGTGGCTCATCTTCCGGAGAACAGAGACATCTGGAAAATGGAAATTGTTAAAGTTGCAAAGAACAGTACTTATCCTACTGGATTTATGTACACTCCCCGGTTGTACAAACAAAGAGTTTTCGAAGAAAAACACTACCTGTTTGTAATAAAACTGGACGACACCAATATCGGCCCGAACTTCAAACAAAACCCGGGATGGTAACTTTCCTAACCATAAAAAAAACAGATATGAATATAATCAAAACAATACTTGTCGTATTTTGCTTCGTATGCGTTTTACAACCGCTTACGCTGACGGCGCAAAACAAGAATACGAACAAAAAGCCAACTAAAAAATCCAGCACAATTAATCTGACGTTGGATTCGAAAATCGTTGATGAAGACGGGAAAGCTATTCCCGGAGCCCGGATTTATTCGTCTATTTCCAGAATGTATGTCAACGCTGGAGCCGACGGTGTAATTCAGTTTAAAACAGTGGCTAGCGACATGCTGGTAATAAAAGCAGATGGTTTTCAAACGAAGACAATTACTCCGACCGATGAGAATCTGAAAGATGGAAAAATAGTACTGATTCAGGAAAAACCATTAAATGGTGAAACCAACAATCTGGAACTTCCATTTGGGCGAACCACTGAAAGACGTAGTGTGGGGGCGTACTCAATTGTGAATGGGAAAAAGCTTGAAGGAACTCCGACCATGTCGATAGAAGGAACATTAGGTGGGCGTTTGAACGGATATTTTCAGATGCAGAATACTTTGGTTCCGGGCTGGACGAGTCATAACACTTATGTTCGTGGTGGCTGGGGAAATTACATCACTATTGTTGACGGAGTTGAACGAACACTGGAATATATCGAACCGGAAGTAATTGAAAGCGTTGAGTTGTTGAAAGATGCAACAACCAAGGCAATGTACGGAGGTTTGCAGGCAAATGGTATTTTACTTATTACTACAAAGCGTGGAAAAGCTTTCGAAAACAGCGTAAAGGTAAATGTTGAACGAGGTGTGCAAACACCAACACGTTTGCCCGATTTCCTGAATTCGTATGATTATGCTACCTATTACAATCAGGCTCTGGCGAATGATGGTTATGCTCCGCTGTATAGCCAACAAGCACTGGATGCATACAAAAATCACACTGACCCGATTCTTTATCCGGATGTGGATTTTTATAAAGAATTTCTGAATAAGAATTTCAGCATAACTCGCATTAATAGTCAGTTGAGCGGAGGAAATGAGAAATCCAGATATTTTGCACACATCGGGTATCAGGGAAATGGTGGTTTGGAAAAATATACGCAATATCCGAATGCCGATGATATTTTCACAGTCAGAAGCTCTATTGATATTGATGTGCTCGATTTTATTACAGTAAGTGCCGGATTTAATGGTGCATCGCAGGTGAAAGAATGGCCAAACCTTTCTACTCAGAGTTTCTTTTCACCGTTGGCCTCCCATCATCCGAATGATTATCCGATTCTCATTCCGGGAGAAATGGTTGGTGTAACCGATCAGGAATTTGTGATTGGCGGTACTGCCGAGAAACAGAACAACCCATACGGATTATTGACAGGAAGAGGTTATGCCGAACGCAGATATACTTACATTCAATCTGATTTTGGTTTGACATTCGATCTGGAAAAATGGGTAAAAGGTTTGAAAGTTAGACCATTCCTTTCGTTTGATGTGTATAATGTTGAGACAGCTACCCAGGGAGCAACCTTTGCCGTTTATGAACCAACTTATAATTCAGAAACGGGAATATTGTCATTCAATCAGAGGGGAACTGAAACCAAGGCAACCAGTATGACCCGATCGAATGCCGAGGTGAGACGAAACTATGCATTTAATCTGACGGCCGATTACAACCGCACCTTCGGACAACATGCAGTAAAGGGATTATTAAATTATTATCAGTCGCGAAATGAAATTCGTAATGTGGATGAAGATCCTCGCCGTCAGAACCTGGGATTGCATCTGAGTGATATGATTGCTGATAAATATATTGTTGAGGCAAACATTAATCGGGTAGGAGTTACTTCTTTTTCAGATGATAACCGTTATGGATTTTTCCCTGCATTTGGTTTGGGGTGGATCATGTCTGAAGAGGATTTCCTTTCGAATATTGGATGCATAAATATGCTGAAACTGCGTGCTTCGTACGGCGTGCTTGGCTCAACAACCTACACGGCTGAAGGTGGTTTTTCAACTCATTTGTACCAGGATGTGTGGAAGCAAAATGGAACAATTGATATGAATGGAGACAACTACCTGGTTGGCCTCGATCGTACCGGAAATCCATACCTGGACTTTCAGAAAAGTTACGAGTTTAACGCCGGTATTGATGCGGTGCTGTTCAATCGTACAACTCGCCTGAGCCTTGGATATTTCAATAATATTAATGATGGGTTTATTGGTGATGGTGGAAATATTACTCCCGGCGTAATTGGCAAAAACGAAGCTCTCCCTTTCCGGAATTTCAAAAAATATGGATTGAAAGGAGTTGAAGGCGAGTTGTGGTTCGAAAAATATTTGGGCGATGTTCAGTTTAGTTTTGGTGCAAACATGACCTATGGAATCACCAAACGAATTGCAGATGGGGAACCGGATTATCCTTCCGATAGTTTTGCCGGATTAATCACCGTTGGTCGTCCGGTTGATGCAATAATGGGACAGGAAGAGGCAGGAGTTTTCAGTGATCAGGCTGATATTGACCAGTCGCCAATGCAAATGTTTGGCCCGGTGAGGGTGGGAGACATCAAATATACCGACCGAAATAAGGATGGTTATGTGGACGAACG
The DNA here is from genome assembly GCA_963668595.1 of Prolixibacteraceae bacterium. Taxonomy (GTDB): domain Bacteria; phylum Bacteroidota; class Bacteroidia; order Bacteroidales; family Prolixibacteraceae; genus GWE2-42-39. Next base: position 630,324 of record OY764876.1, read on the forward strand.
CGACCAAAAAGAAATAGGTAATTCTCTTCCTCGTCTTCAGTATGGTTTCAACTTCGATCTGAAATACAAGGGTTTTAACCTGAGTGTTTTGGCTATTGGTTACGGCAAGTACAATCGTCTGCTGAATACTCAATATTATCAGATCTACGGAAACCGGAAATATTCGCGTGTCGTTGTTGACGGATTACCTAACGGAAATGCACATCCTCGTCTGTCGGTACTTTCTTCTGAAAATAATTTTGTGAGCTCTACTTACTGGGTTGTCAATAACGCATTTATGAAACTTCGGAACATTGAACTAGGTTATACTTTGCCTCACAAACTGACCCAAAAAATAGCCATGAACGATGTGAAGCTGTTTACCCGTGGATACAATCTTCTGACTATCTCAAAAATTAAAGACTTAGACCCTGAAAATCTGGATGCCGGAATTGGAAACTTCCCGTTGTGTTCAACCCTTACCGCAGGGATTTCAGTTTCATTTTAGATATGAATCACTATAAATCAGCAGAAATGAAAAAAATATTAAAACACATTATATTATCTCTCATTCCGGCCTTGCTTTTTGGTTGTTCTGAATATCTCGATCCTTCGTTGGATGGATCGTTGACAGAGGAGCAGGTGTTTACAAACGATGCGTATTTTAACGGAGTGCTGAATACGGTTTACGGTAGTATTCCAACCGAGTTTGATTATATGCTGGATTGTGCTACCGATAATGCTGTGACCAATGACTACAGTTCAAATTATTTTAAAATGGGAACCGGTGCATTGCGCCCCAATATGAATCCGGAAGGAAACTGGGAGAATGCTTATCGTCAGATTCGCCGAATAAATATTTTTTTGTCGAAAATGGTATTGGATACCACCGGAACTAAACCGTTTTTGACTCCGGTACGTTTTGTAAAACTAGGTACGCCAGCCGATAGTCTTGACAATATCAACACTTTTTACCGGATGCTTGGTGAAGCTTATTTTCTGAGAGCTTATTACGAGGCCGATCTTTTAAAACGATACGGAGGCCGTTCTTCTTCCGGAGAGCTTTTGGGTTTCCCTATTGTTACCGATATATTGTATGTTGAAGATAATCTGAATATCCCACGCAATACTTATCAGGAATGTGTTGTTCAGATTGTGAGCGACTGCGATAGTGCAAAAAAATACCTTCCTGTTGAATATACCGGAACCAATGCTGTTTTGGGAGCAACCATGAATGGCCGTGCAAATGGTATTGCAGCAATGGCTCTGAAAGCACGCGTTTTATTGTATGCGGCAAGTCCGGCCAATAATTCAGTAAACGATAAGGCGAAATGGGAAGAAGCTGCGATTGCTGCGGGTGATGCATTAAAAGCGATTGGAGGATTGAAAGATTTCCCGACAATTGATAATTATTATTTTAACCAATTGAATAACAAAGCATACAATATTCGCGATGTTATTTTCAGGGGAGCAGTGCAGAGTGGAAACCGGGCATTGGAGAGTAGTAATTATCCTCCATCGATGTACGGAGATGGAGTGGTAAATCCTTCTCAAAATTTTGTTGACGCTTTTCCTGATAAATCAGGTTATCCGATTGCACAAAGTTCGCTGTATAAATTAACCGATCCGTATCTGAACCGCGACCCGCGTCTGAACTTGTTTGTTGCCTTGAATGGTACATCGATGGGAGCTTCAAATTATCACAAAGTTGAAACTTTTGTAGGAGGGATTGATGCGTTTAACCCTTCCACAAGTACTTCCAGAACGGGTTATTATCTGAAAAAATTACTCAAGTATGGTAGCGTAAATCTTGTTCCCGGACAGTTGACCGGAACCTCACGTGCTGCGATTCATTTGGGAACACCTGAACTTTACCTCAATTATGCCGAAGCTGCTTTTGAAGCATGGGGGGCAAAAGCCGATCCCAAAGCTTATGGATTTACTGCGGCAACAATTATCGAGCGAATTCACAAACGCTATGGTGCCGGAAATGATTACATGAACCAGGTGGCAGTCAATGATGGGGCTATTTTCAGAACTCTTATCAGAAACGAACGCAGACTGGAATTGTGCTTCGAGGGGCACTATTTCTGGGATCTTCGCAGATGGGAATCGGGTGAAAATTTGTCGGCAATTAATGTTGCAGTGCGCGGCGTCACAATTGAAAAAGATCAGACCGGAACACTTCTGTACAATATGAATGTACAACTCGAAAAACGATTGTTTAACTCGGTTTATATGCCATTGCCTTACGATGAATTGTTTAATGCCCCGGCATTGATTCAGAATAAAGGATGGGAATAATGAAAAATTTTAAAACGATACAGAGATGAGAAAAAATATATTCATACTATTGATTTTTTCGGTGATGTTGTCTGCCTGCGGATTCGAAGATGATCCAATTTCGGTAGGGAATGCGTCAGCCTATTTTTATAATCAGACTTACAACCGGAATATTGTCGTTGGCGAAGGTCTTAATCTGAAAGCAGGAATTATGTTTTCGGGTTTGATTAACAATGATAGACAGCGGGTGGTAAATTTTGTGATTGATCCAACGTTGATTGAAGGTAGCGGGAAAACCTTGATGCCATCCAGTTATTACACCCTCTCGAGTACCTCATCGTTTGTAATTCCGCAAAACGAAGAGCAGGGGTATATCGATATTAAAATTGATTCAGCTGCTTTTGTTGCTGATCCGAAGGCTTTGACCGGAGAATATGTGCTTCCGTTTTTATTGACTGGGTCGAATGATCTCGATTCGATCAGTGTTGCCAAAAATTTCATGATTTTGTCGGTGAGTTATTGGGCTAAACAGCATGGTAATTACAACTACTCGGGACAAACAATCCGAAAATCAGGCGCAACAACCGAGGTGTTAAGCTACAGCAATAATTCGCAGGTGACTGAAAGTGTAAAGCAATTGGTTACAATTGGTCCAAAAACGATGAATGTTGTGGCGGATGCAGTAGCTGGTTCCAAAGATCCAGCCAGCGGAAAATTCTCTTTTAATGTTGAAGTTCCTTCAGTGGGGAGTGGCGAAGTGCTGATTAGCTCTGTAGCCGGAGCAGCAATACAAGTTACGGGTAATGGCAGTTCTACATACGATGCCGCCACGCATACTTTTTATCTGAAATATAAATATACCGACGGTGCCTACCAGTGCGAAGCTACTGATACACTGGTTTTCAGAAACCGGGTTCGCGATATGCAGGACGATGGTAAAGGGGTGAATGAGTGGAGAATTCCGTAGCAGAAAAAGAACGAACTGAAAACTTCTCCGGCGAGGAGAGGTTTGTTTGAATATTAAGTTAACACATAATTATGAATCGAATTATTATTTTATTATTTGTTTGTTTTGCAGTGTTGGGTGCAAAATCTCAAAACTATTCACCTGTAAAAGGGAAATTAACCACCGAATGGGGAGAGAAGATTACACCGGAAAATGCATGGCGGGAATATCCGCGTCCGCAGATGAAACGTGGGGAATGGTTGAACCTGAATGGTTTGTGGGACTATGCAATCGTGGACAGAAATTCATTGAAACCTGATGATTTTCGGGGAAATATATTGGTCCCGTTTGCCGTAGAATCAGCTCTTTCCGGAGTAGGGAAGAGTGTGTCGCCCGATCAGAAAGTCTGGTATAAAAGAAGTTTCGATATTCCACAAAATTGGAAAGGAAAGAATGTAATACTTCATTTTCAGGCAGTCGATTGGGAAACAACAGTGTGGCTAAACGGAAAGCAAGTGGGTACTCATAAAGGTGGTTCAACAGCCTTTTCGTTTGATGTAACAAAATATCTGAAAAACGGACCGCAGGAATTGGTGGTGTCTGTTTGGGACCCAACCGATACCGGCAATCAGCCACGCGGGAAACAGGTACTCGACCCCAAAGGAATCTGGTACACTCCTGTAAGCGGAATCTGGCAAACAGTGTGGATGGAACCAGTGAATTCAACTTCTGTCAAATCGGTTTATCCGGTTGCTGACATCGATAAAAATCAACTTGTATTGAATACCGAGTTGCTTGGGGCAAAAGGCGGAGAAGAAATTGCCGTAAAAGTATTGAACGGTGGACAAACGATTGTTGATAAAACATTCGCAACATCGCAGGCCGCAGTACTCGACATTCCTTCTCCTAAATTATGGACTCCCGAGTCGCCAGAGCTTTATCAATTGGAAATTTCTTTGCTGAAAGGAGGAAAAATTCTTGATCGCGTGGATTCGTATTTTGCAATGAGAAAAATATCTATCACGAAGGACAATCAGGGATTTGAAAGAATTCAGCTGAATAACAAACCTGTTTTTCAATACGGAACGCTCGATCAGGGATGGTGGCCTGACGGATTGCTAACTCCCCCTTCAGCAGAAGGAATGATTTATGATATGAAAGTGTTGAAAGATATGGGTTTCAATATGCTTCGCAAGCATATAAAAGTTGAACCCTGGTTGTATTATTACTACGCCGATTCGCTGGGACTTTTGATTTGGCAAGACATGGTTTCGGGTTTCGAAACAGCCAAACGCTCCGAACAGCATGTAAGCTGGGATGCTCCGCAAGACTGGTCTCGTCCGAAAGAATCAGCCGAACAGTTAGAGTTCGAGATTAAAGAGGAAATGGATCAGTTGAAATTCTTTCCAAGTATTGTGACCTGGGTGATTTTTAACGAAGGCTGGGGACAGTACGAAACCAAACGAGTGGTTGACTGGTGCATGAACTACGATAAAACCCGCGTTATCGACGGAGTGAGTGGCTGGACAGATCGTAATTGTGGACATCTGAACGATGCGCATCAGTATCCGGGACCTGGTATGGAACCAGTTGAGCAAAATCCGGGTCGTGCGATTGTTTTGGGTGAATTTGGTGGTTTGGGTTTGCCTCTTGAAAATCACCTCTGGAATCCCAATATGCGAAACTGGGGGTATCGTACTTATACTTCAGAACCAGAACTGATTAAAGAATATGCAAAACTGATGCACAATTTGTATCCGTTGCGTCACCGTGGATTGTCGGCAGCAGTATATACACAAACCACCGATGTGGAAGGTGAAGTGAACGGTTTGATGACTTACGACCGGAAAGTAATTAAAATTGATCCGGAACTGCTTCGCATGATGCATGCTCCGTTGTATGCTTCGGATGCGAAAAAAGTGAAGAATATAGTTTCTGATTCGGAAGTGGAAGGAAACGAGATTCGTTTTACGAAAAATCAACCGGCTTCGAATTGGATGAGGCAGGCTGCATCCGCAGATTTTGAGACTCAAAACGGGCCGTTGGATGTGAAAAAATCACAATCGGTATGGGCTGTTAATTCTTTTAATTTGAATGAAGTCCCCGATGGAATTTCGCTCAAAATACTTTCTTACGGAACAGTAAAAGTGTACTTGAATGGGAAAATGGTATTGAATAAGCGGATTATAGGCAAACGCCACTATGAACATTTTAATATCAGCGAATTTGCTGTTTATTTGAAGAAAGGAGTAAACCAGATTGCTGTTGAAGCACTTGATTTTGAAGTGCCTGCTCAATTTGATTTCGGATTATACACATATTAATTTTGGGATAGAAGATTGGCTTTGAAGTTTAGTCACAGCCCCGTTATGATGTGCGGGGTTTGTGGCTAATCTGTTTTATCGCATAATGCTTCTGTCTTTGTATTTTTATCTTGAATTTGACAGACTTAAAATCAAAACTAACAACCTAAAAAACTAACAATGAAGAAGCAAATGTATCCGTTGATGGTGGTTGGTGGATTATTGAGTTTGGGCAATTTGTGCATGCCCGAATCGGTGAATGCACAAAACCGTCCGAACATTATCTATATTTTGGCCGACGATTTAGGCTATTCCGAACTGGGCTGCTATGGTAACACATTCAACGAAACACCACATCTCGATAAGTTGGCACAAAGCGGAGTCAGGTTTACTCAAGCGTATGCCGCAGCTCCTGTTTGTTCTCCGTACCGCGCTGCGCTGATGACTGGTTTGTATCCGGCTCGAATTGGAATAACCGATTACCTGCGTCCCGAAGCTGCGCAGTTTTTAGATACCGCTTATGTTACGTTGCCCGAAGCGTTAAAAATGAATGGCTACCATACCGGAATTATCGGAAAATGGCACTTGTCGGGCTACAAGTCGCACAATGCTCCGATTGAAGTACTTCCTGACCGACAGGGTTTTGATGAAGTGATTTCATCCGAAACTGCTGGAATTGGCAACGGATCGTATTATTATCCATACCATTTTAATCCTTCGCTTCAGAAAAAAATCAATACTGAAAAAGAATTTATTGCCGATCGCATGAATCTCGAAGCTGTTGAGTTTATCGAGAAGAACAAAGACAAACCATTTTTTCTATATCTGAGTCATTACGTTGTTCATACTTCGCTGCATGGAAAACCTGATTTGGTTGACCATTTCAGAAGTAAACCCGGTTGCGGACACAGCGAACCATCGAAAAATAATCCGGAAAATGATCCGTATAAAAAATGGCCTGCCGACTATTCTGCGAAGAAAAATAATCCTCATCTGGCGGCACAATTGGCTGTAATTGACGAAGGAGTAGGAATGATTCAGGCTAAGTTGAAAGAGCTGGGAATTGAAAAAAATACAATTATAATTTTCACCAGCGATAATGGTGGCGAAACACGTGTGACTGATAATGCGCCTCTTCGCGAAGGCAAAAGTACCTTGTACGAAGGAGGTATTCGCGAACCGCTGATTATTTTTCAGCCTGAAAAAATTACTGGAGGAAAGCAAATTGATTTTCCGATTGCCAATTACGATTTTTATCCCTCTTTGTGTGAGTTAAGTGGAACTGCTGTTCCCCGGGTGATGCATCCTGATGGGAAAAGTTTTGTTGGATTGCTGAAAGGAAAATCGCAGAAAGAACGCATTTTCTATTGGCATTATCCATTAAAGGAACGTCACTTTTTAGGTGGTCGTTCGTCGGGAGCAATCCGACAGGGCGATTGGAAATTGATTGATTTTTTTGATACTGGTGAAAAAGAATTGTACAATCTGAAAGACGATCTTGGCGAGACCTCAAACCTGATTGATCGTTTTCCTGAAAAAGCAAAACAACTTCAACTGTTGCTTGATAAGTGGCAGAACGATGTTCATGCGGTAAAACAATAATCAGTTGAAGTAGAAATAGTAATCTGATGAATTGTAAATAGTAATTTACTCAATTGTAAATACTTAAATGATGAATGTGAAAAATATAATCCCCTCGGTATTGGCTTTTTCTGCTGCTTTTTATTCCTGTAATTCTCAGCACTATGTAAAAGGAGAAACCGAGGCTGCGACTCCCAATATCATTTTGATTCTGGCCGACGATATGGGTTTTTCTGACCTGGGATGTTATGGCGGTGAAATAAATACGCCCAATCTAGATCGTTTGGCAAATCATGGTGTTCGGTATTCCCAGTTTTATAATGCGGCACGTTGTTGTCCAACGCGGGCATCGTTGCTTACCGGAGTGTATCCGCATCAGGCAGGAATGGGCTGGATGACAAATGCCAATCTGGGAACGCCTGCCTATCAGGGCGACCTGAGTAAAAATGTAGTAACTATTGCCGAAGTATTAAGAAATGCAGGTTACGGAACCTACATGACCGGGAAGTGGCATGTGTCGAACACGCGGAAAGATGATGGTGGAGTGAATGATAATTGGCCTGTTCAACGCGGATTCGATCGGTTTTTCGGAATAGTTGGCGGTGCAGGTAATTATTTCAAACTACCTGTTTATTCCGATAACCAGAAGTATGCGGCACCCGAAAATTTCTATTTCACGCATGCGGTAAGCGATAGTTCGGTGATATTTCTCGATAAACATTTTCAGAAACATGCAGGCCAACCTTTGTTTATGTATGTTGCTTACACTTCGCCGCATTGGCCCTTGCATGCCTTGAAACAGGATATTGAAAAATATCGCGGAGTTTATGATCAGGGCTGGGATGCGACGCGTGAAAAACGTTTGAAAAAGCAATATGAAATAGGTTTGTGGGAGAAAGAATTAACGCTTTCACCACGGGATGAATCAGTTCCGGAATGGAATTCTCTGACTCAGGCCGAAAAAGAAGAATTTGCATTGCGGATGTCGATTTATGCGGCACAGGTCGATGCAATGGATCAGGGAATTGGACGGATCGTTGCAAAATTGGAAGAAACCGGGCAGTTGGATAATACCATTATTTTCTTTTTAGCCGATAATGGCGGTTGTGCCGAATTTATTTCAAGCGGAAAAAGTAAAGACCTGACGGGTGATCTATCTGAAACATTTGAAAGTTATCGGATTAATTGGGCCAATGTGAGTAATACTCCTTTTCGCGAATACAAACACTGGGTTCATGAAGGTGGAGTCCGCACTCCGCTAATTGTTCACTGGCCCAAAGGCATTGAGCCTTCTCTCGATAATGGTTTTGTGCGCGATTGTGCTCACCTGACTGATATTATGGCAACTTGCGTTGATGTTTCCGGAGCAAAATATCCGGAAACCTATAACGGGAAAAGCATTGTTCCGATGCAGGGAGTTAGTCTTGTTCCGCATTTCAGCAAACAAAGTAATGGCCGTGGTCCTATTTTTTTGGAACATGAAGCCAATATTGGAATGCGTCAGGGCGAATGGAAATTAGTGGGCAAAACACACGAAGGAGAAGCGTTTAATCCGAATAATATGGAGCTGTACAATATGACCGATGATCCTACAGAGTTGAAAAATTTGGCGAGTGTTTTCCCTCAAAAAGTGGATAGCATGTATAAAGAGTGGGATAAGTGGGCGCATTATGTAGAAGTGTTTCCAATGGATACCCGCGAATATAACCAACGATCGATGGCCTACAAACGGATGATTAATGGTGAATTTGATATGAATTTTGGCGATTGGGATATTCATAATCCGAATGATCAGGCCGATTTTATGATTGATCATGACGGAAAAATATCAGGAACGAACTCGGCTTTAATTTCAGTGAAAAAACAAGGACAGAAACCCGGAGACGCAGCATTGACCTGGGTTTTTCCGAGTGGAGAAATTCATAAGTTTGATATTTCATTCAAGGCAGTTGCTGCCACTGGTACGAAATTAATTGTTAGAGTAGAACAGGCAGGAAATCCGGGGAATAAAGTTGCTCAGCAAACGTATTCAGTCGGAACGAGTGAGCAGTGTTTTTCATTTAAAACCGAAGCAATAAAGAAGAATGGACGCTATCGTCTTGCATTTTATGTAGGCGACAATCCGGTAGGTGATAAAATATGGCTGGATGCCATCACTCTGACTTCGGCTGATTAATTGATTTTGAAATGATACTGAACATCAATAACCGTCTGGTACTACAATAAATAGAATAATCAAAAATAGGTGATCTTTTATGTCTGTTATTGGTGGTTATTTGTTATGAAAATTAGAAATTAGTTTAACGAATAAGAAATGACTTCATTATTTAAAATCATATCAGAAGACCCAAATAGATGTAATTAGTTCTCAAATTTGTCGGTCTGCGGGGGCTCGAACCCCGGGCCCGCTGATTAAGAGTCAGCTGCTCTACCAACTGAGCTACAGACCGATTTTTCAGGGGTTAAAGTTAGTTTTTTATTTATGAGTTTTCCTATAAAAAATTAAACAACCTCAACCCCCGATTTTTAAATATATAATTTATATGCAGATTTATTCTGTTGCCGAAAAAGGAGCTGCATCTTTTCCGCTTCCCCATTGCATGTTGGCCTGATTACTCATTTTTAAAGTCAATGTGCTGCCATTAACAATATCCTGATGGGTGAACCAGGGACGATTGAGCGAAGTTCCGTTCATGGTTGCCGATTGGATGTATTTGTTGTCGCGCGACGATTTTTTTGCTTTGATGCAGAATGTTTTTCCGTTTTCCAATTTAATTTTTACTTCTGAAAAAACAGGACTTCCGATGTTGTAACTTGGATCGCCCGGCGTTACCGGGTAAAATCCCATTGATGAAAATACAACGAAAGCCGACATTCCGCCACCATCTTCGTCACCGGGAATTCCCATCAGGTCGTTGCGGAACCACTGGTCGAGCAGAGTGCGGATGCGTTTCTGCGTTTTCCATGGTGCACCAGCATAGTTGTACAAATAGGGAATATGAAAGGACGGTTCGTTACCCATCGAAAATTGTCCAACATTTCCTGTCTGGTCAGGTAGTTTGCCCAGAAAGTCCCATTTTACCATACCCAGTCCTTCCACAAAAAGCTGATCCAGATTGCGGCAGAAGCTTTCATTCCCACCAAACAAACCAATTAAATCTTTGATGTTGTGTTTCACATCCCAGCGGTAGGTCCATCCATTATTTTCGTCGTAATAGTCGCGGGCACCCATTCCTCCAGAAAATTTATAGTCAAATGGTTGAATAAATTCTCCTTTCGCATTCTTTGGATGAAAAAATTTGGTTTGTGGATTGAACAGATTACGATAATTGAGAGAACGTTTGCTGAAATAGTTATAATCGTCGGTATTTCCGAGTTTTTGTGCCAGAACAGACATGCAGTAATCGTCGTAGCAGGCTGCCAGCGTTACGGCTACCGATTGCCGGCGTTCACCCCCGTTAATGCCGTCCATTGTTTCTCTTTCTCCTTGATTCAAGGCTGGGAAATAGCCATGTTCGAGATAAAATTTATCGAACTCTCCGGCCGGGCCTCGGGTCCATGGGGCATGAGTTTCTTCCATGATTGAGCGTTTGCATGCATCGTAGGCTGCTTGTGTGTCGAACGAGATTCCTTTATTCAGTGCATCAGCAAAAAGAGCTACTGCATGATTCCCATTCATTCGGTGACTGTCGTGGGTTACTTCCGGAAAGGTTGGCATCCAGCCTTCCTTACTTTGTTGCGCCATCCGAATGTAGGAACTTATGAGTTGCTTCTCAAGTGTTGGTTCAATAATGGTGCGGAGTGGGTGAGTCGCCAAATGCGTATCCCAAACCCAGTCGTCAACGAAAAATGGTTCGCCGTTGTCAGCATGAACCTGTTTGTCGTAACCGCTCCAGTAGTAGCCGTCTTCCGAGATGTTAATCATTCTTTCGTAGGTGCGGTACAACGCGGTGTAAAAAGCTATTTTCTGATCCTCTGTTCCTCCTTTGACGCTTATTTTTCCGAGTGTCTCATTCCAGATTTTACGCCCTTTGTTTGCCAGTTTTTCTACACTGTAGTCGGCTATTTCGCGGTGCAGATTCTTTTTGGCTTGTTCAACACTGATAAATGAAATTCCATAACGAAGGCTTATTTTTTGAGAATTAGCACTAAACCGAAGAATGATGCTTGTTTGACCATTAATGTTTGTATTTTCAAATATGGCCTTGTCATTTGAAAAATGACCAACTTTTTCAGCCTGGACTTCTGTTTCAAGATACCAATAGACATTGGTTTGTTCACCAATATCCTGAAAGCCGGAGACAGCTCCATTTGCATAGTTCAATTCACCTTTTCCTGTATTGAGAACCACGTATTTACTTCCGTTGCCATTGAATGTGAGTTCGTAAATGGCTGACTGATGCGACGGTGCGAAGCTAACCTGTACTCCGAGCTGATCGAGAAATACCGAATAGCAGTAAGGCGTAACGTGTTCATTATCGAATGTCGATCGGACAATGGGCTTCAGTTCTGTTTCTTTTCCCTGAAACGGACTAATGCGAAATACCGAATTGCCTCGATGTGTTGGTGTCAGCACCTGTAACCCGTGAATGTAGCTGTCGGTATATGTTCCTCTTTCGGGTCTGATGCGTAACATGCTGTTGGGTAGATGTGTCATCGGAAATGTGGGAACAAGCATGTGGCTAATATTGCCAATGTACGGATTTACATAGTCAACCGGTTGCTTGCTTTTGGCTGCATTCAATCCTTCAGAATAAAAGAGAAAAGAAAATGCAACGGAACTTACAAAAAGTGTTTTTTTCAGAAAAAGCTTCATGAGTAATCAATTTGGCTAAACGAATATGAAATATTTTAAATGTCCGATTTGGGGCGGTTATTTACAGCCGCTCCGAATTTATAGTTGGGTTTGCTTCCCATTACGAATTTCAGTACACCGCCCGACATAATATCCTGATGGGTGATATAACTTTTTGAATAGGCTTTGCCATTCAGTTCAACCGATTGGATGTAGATATTCTTGTCGCTGTTGTTGATGCTTTCCACAACAAACGATTTTCCCTTGGGAAGATTAATTGTTGCTTTGTCGAACAGAGGGCTGCCGAAAACATACACGCCATTTGACGGGTTTACCGGGTAAAATCCAAGTGACGACATAACATACCAGGCCGACATTTGTCCGCAGTCTTCGTTGCCAATTAAACCATCAGGTTGATCGGTATAGAATTCTTTGAGGATGTAACGTATTTTTTCTGCTGTTTTCCATTGTTGACCAGCGTAAACATACATGTATGCGATGTGGTGACAAGGTTCATTTCCCTGTGCGTACATGCCAATCAAACCGGTTATGTCGATGGAGGCATGTTCGCCCATGTTTCCTGTTATTACAAAGAGAGAATCGAGTTTTTGGGTGAATATTTTATCTCCGCCGAATAGTTCAATCAATCCTTCCGGGTCCTGTGGCGCAAAGAAGGTGTATTGCCATCCGTTGCCTTCTGAAAAGTCGCCGACCATGTGAACTGATTCCATCGGATCGTAAGGCGTTTTCCATGAGCCATCCGCTAGTTTGGGGCGAATGAAGTTGATGCTTTTGTCGAAGATTTTTTTATAGGATTCTGATCGTTCGAAGAAGTAATTAAAATCATCTGTTTTACCCAGTCCTTTTGCCATTTGGGCTACACTGCGGTCGTCCAGTGCATTTTCCAGTGCAACCGATGCTGCTTCTCTTGCTTTATCTTTGGGGGTGAAGCCGTATTTCATCAGCGCTTCAATGCCTCGCTGTGCCTGATAAGTTCCCGAGGCTTTCAGTGCTTCAAAAGCCAGTTCCTGATCGAATCCACGGAAGCCTTTTCCCCAGGCATCAACTACTACCGGGGCCGCGCTATAGCCCGACATGGCATTGGTTTCGTTGCCAACAAGATGCCACTGTGGCAACTTACCTTGTTGCTGGTAGATGGCCAGCATCGAATTAATAAAGTCGTTAACCCGTTCCGGTTGGGTGATGGTTAATAATTGGTGTGCGGTGCGGTAAGTATCCCACAGCGAAAAGACCGAGTAATTGGCAAATCCTGGATTGGTATATACTTTTTTGTCGGTTCCCATGTAACTGCCATCGGCATCGTTAAACAGCGATGGCGCAATATAGGTATGAAACAGAGAAGTGTAGAAAATCTTTTTCAGGGATGAAGATTGGGTCTCAACTTCAATTTTGGACAGTTCTTTGTTCCATTTTTCTTCAGCCTGTTTGGCTATCTGTGCGAAATTCCATTCCGGTGCTTCAGCCTGAATATTTGCCATTGCATTTGCTGAGCTTACAGGTGAAATACCAACTTTTAAAATAACTTCTTTCGGGTTGTTCTTAAAACTTACGACTGCTTTTACTGCCGACGATTTTAAAACCCGTTCGTTCACATACGTCTCATCGTCATATAATTCAAGCTTTTCGATTTCCTTGTTGCTTTTTAAGCAAAACCATACCTGCTGATTTTTTGCCCATCCCTGTGAAAAGCGATACCCCTCAATGGTGTACGCATCAATCCGGCGGATGTAAGTTTCGTAAGCCTTGTCGCCATTGCCTTCTTTCAGGTCGATGATTACGTGATTGTCGGTTCCGTCAGGAAAAGTGTATTTATGTACGCCAACTCTTTCGGTGGCAGTGAGCTCAGCTTTTATTTCGTATTTATCCAGAATCAACGAGTAATAGCCGGGTTTTACGGTTTCGTTATTGTGACTGTAGTACGAAGAATAAGCATTGCTTATATCTTCCTGTTTCCCTTGGTTTAACCGTACTTTCCCGGTTACGGGCATTATTTGTATATCGCCCAGATCGGAGCCACCGGTTCCGCTTAAGTGGGTGTGCGAAAATCCGGTTACAATACTGTCGGAATAATGATAGCCCGAGCACCAGTCCCAGCCTTTAAAAATGTTGTTCGGACCAAGTTGTACTGCCCCAAACGGGACGCTTGCCCCGAGGAATACATGCCCGTGTCCGCCTGTGCCAATATAGGGATCAACACTGCCAGCGTAGTTTTTGCTTTTTTTGTTATCAGGCTGAATCCCCAGACAAATTGATGGCAACAAAATGGCCAGAAGTACGAGATTTTTGATTTTTCCTTTATTCATATCTTCAGAATGTTTTGTTGATTGTTTTTGCTTCTTTTCTGATTAGCGCCATTTGGTGATTTCGCTGTCAGAAGTGGTAAATTCAAGTTTAGCTCCGTTTTTCAAATCTTTCCAGTCGATCCATCTTTTTGAATACGGTTTTCCGTTCAGCTTCACAGAACGAATGTAATATTTTTGTATGGAACCACCGGTTATACTTAGTTTCCCTTCCGGAAAACTGAATGTTATTTCGTCGAATTGCGGACAGTTTAACGAGAAACCGCCGACTCCGGGGATTATCGGGTATAAGCCTGTTGACGCAAATACATACCAGGCGCCCATGCTTCCCAGATCGTCGTTGCCCGGGAGTCCGTTTGCAGCGCTACTGTACATCTCTGCAAAAATACGGTGGATGGTTTTTGATGTTTTGTTGGGCGAATTGGTCCAGTTGTAAATCCACGGAACCTGAAAATCGGGTTCGTTGCCTGCTGCAAACCAATCGTCGTCGTACGAGGCATCGAGCCGGACGAAAAGCTCGTCAAGCCGTTTCTCTGCTACTGATTTTCCTCCGATGGTATCAATCAGGGTTTCCAAATTGTGCGGAACCATCCAGAAATAATTTTTGTAAGTTCCTTCGCGCCAGTCGTGGTGTATGTCTTTCCACCGCCCGTCGGAATGGCGTGAACATAACCAGTTTAATTGCGGGTTATAAAGGTTTTTCCAGTTCTGCGACCGCTTGAAGAAAACGTTTGCTTCATCCTGATTACTTAAGGCTTGTTCTGCAAATTTTCCAATGGCATAATCGGTCGAAACATATTCAAGTAACATCGATGCCGGAGCGATTCCTTTTTCAATATAATCGGATAAAAAAGGGCGTATTTCTCGGTTCTGAGAATATAAGCGGGGGATGGTTGCTCCTCTTTTCATATACTTAAATGCTTCCGAAACATTAAAATCTGTTGCGCCGAAAGCGTATGAGTTGGAAATCAGAATAGGAGTGGGGTCGCCCTGCATAATGCCCGTTTCAACATTTGCTAAAATCCAGCGGCCATACCCTCCGGCCTGCGACGCAAAATCAACCAGCGATTGCATCATGTTGCTTACTTCGCTCGGATAAAGCATGGCTAGCAGTTGTGTCTGTGTACGGTAGGTGTCCCAAACGCTGAATGAACTGTAATATTCGCGTCCCGGCTGAACTTTATGTACTTTGTAATCGGCTCCCATGTAGTCGCCATTGTAATCGCTTACAATGTTCGGGTGAATGAGTGAATGGTACAGATGGGTATAGAATTGAATTTTTCGGTCGGTGTTATCGCTTTTGACGGCTATTTTGCCCAATGCATTATTCCATGCGTTCTCTGCTGCAAGACGATAATGATTGAAATTTTTTTCAGTATTGCTTTTTTTTAGGTTTTCGCGGGCATTTTCAACCGAAACAAATGAGATTGCGATGCGGTAATTAACTTCCTGATTGTTTTTTGTGTTGAAGCTAAAATAAGCGCCGGAGTTTTTACCGTATGCAAGTTGGGCTGTTGGAAGAAAAGAGCCTTTCATCCATGTCCCGGTTCTTTCGGCCGGACGGTCGAATTCAGCAGCGAAATAGATGGTGTAAGGGGTTTCTGCACCGCAAAAATCGCCACCATAACTGAATCCTTCGCAGCTTGATGGTGAAGTGATTTCAATGTGTGCATTGTTGACAAAAGTGGCGCTGATACCGCTTCCTATGATAATGGTTCCCATCTCAGCGTTGAAGGTAAACCGGGCAATTCCTGATCGTTTGTTTACCGTAAGTTCAGCCAGCGTGTTGTCGGGCATCGTAACCGATAAATATCCGGCATTACAGGTATTTACTTTCGTATATCGGGGAAAGTTATTCATTTCTCCGGGCGACTCGGTTAATTCTCCTTCAATGGGTAAAACCGGAAAGTTGCCCATGTTTCCACAGCCGGCCCCACTGAGTTGGGTAATTGCAAAACCACGCTGAGGGGTGAAAAAACCAGGCGAAAACTGAACCATTCCGAAAGGGTAGGTGGCGCCAATGAATGAATAGCCGCAACCCAAACCATTTCCTTCAGATCCGATTCGGGGATCAACCATTCGGGCATAATCTTGAGCTGAGCTTGAATATTGTATAAAGAGGAACAGAATAATCAGTATGTGGATTCTTTTAGTCATAATCGTAAATGTGGATAAAGCTTCAGTTGTTGAGTATTGCTTGTTTTCTGTTTTCTATGAGTTGTAAAAAAAGAATAATAAAGATTAAACAAGAGGCTGTTTAAAAAGTAAAAGGCTAGATTGTTGACCTACTATTTAAAAGTTACTACCTTAATTTTGGTCTGTCGGCAGATGACTTTTGTGTCTTCTTTTTACGAACCTGGGGTATTATTTGTAACCTTACTAATTTGTAAGTCTCAAAAGAATACGATTTACTTTTTTAACAGCCTCTTTAATATTTTTTTAGATCAATGATTTTATAAGTTTCATTCAATCAAGTTTAATCTGTGATCTTACAGTGTTGATTTTACCTGTCCGAAGAAAGTCATTTCAGTTAGCTGAGCGCCCTTTCCTCCAACGGTTTCTACAACTCTGTATCGCAAGTAACGAACATCCGGACCCGGAGCAACATCGAACTCAACGCTCTGCTTGTTGGCTCCATCAACTGTACCCCGAAATAGCAGTTTCCATCCTTTTGCTTCAAATTCAGCCGCACTACTTGAGGAAGTTTCTGCATTGGTAATGTCCATAATTCCCCAGAGTTCAACTACGGTTGGATTATTTCCTGCAAAGTTTTTAGGATCGCGCAAGTCGAGACGACACTTTTGAATTTGTGCAACAACTCCTAAATCAATAGTAAAGTGATGAGGGATGGCATTTTCGCCTGAATGGTATCCATAAGCATCGCTACCCGACCAGCTTCCATCACCATCAAAAAGATATTTGGCAGGATTGGCCCCGTACGATGTTCCCGGATTGTCATCCGACATTCCTACTAGTTTGAATAGGCTTTTGTTTAGAGGTAACGGCTGTATATTTTGTCCCCAGAAAGTCATTTCAGTTAGCTGAGCACCTTTTCCTCCAACAGTTCTTGTTACCCGGTATCTTAAATAGCGTACATCTGGTCCGGTTGGAACGTCAAATTCTACACTTTGGTTGTTCTCACCATCCACCGATCCTCTGTAAAGTAACTTCCATCCTTTGGCCTCGAATTCAGATGCGCTACTTGAGGACGTTTCTGCATTGGTAATGTCCATAATTCCCCACAGTTCGACTTCTGTTGGATTATTTCCTGCGAAGTTTTTCGGGTCTCTTAAATCAAGACGACATTTGCGAATTTGAGCAGTAACACCCAGATCGATGGTAAAGTGGTGAGGAATCGCATTTTCGCCCGAGTGATACCCATGAACATCGCTACCCGACCAGCTTCCATCGCCGTCAAAAAGGTATTTAACAGGGTCGGCTCCATAAGAAGTTCCCGGATTATCATCAGACATTCTTACCAGAGAGAATAAACCTTTGTTAAGTTGATCGAAGGGAGGTGCAGGAAGTTCGCTGACTACTTTTTCAAGATAAATTGAATCGAATCCCATTATTCCGGATTGGATAACTGAAACGATTTCCATTTTACCCAGAGGTTTCCAGTTTGTCAGAGGGGTTGTTAAATCGTCAGGATTTACAACAACCTGAGTTACTTCATTTTTGTTGTTTTCATACGAAAGTTCGGTGAAAATAACGTATTCTGATTCAGCTTTGTCGGCCCATTTTACGGTCGCATCGCCATCTGTTACATCTATTCCGATAACGCGCCGGGTTGATTGTGTCGATTTAAAAATATCACCAACAGCTCTTCCTCTTGCTATTTGCAAAACCGACTTGTTTCCATTTGTGTCTTTTGTATAGACTTTAAACTCATAAGTACGCTCTTGCAGACTGTCAATAATCATTTCAAATCGTTCATTCTCTGTCTTCTCAATGGGGAAGGTTTTAGAATGATCTTCCCACTCAACGATACACTCTTTTGAATTCCCCAAAAAGCGGGTCATTCCAGTTATTTTCACTCTTTTATATCCACTAAAAACTTCTAGTGAATCAAGTTTGCCTGCATAGATCTTTTCTCCTCGCAGGTATTGCTCATAATTCGAATCCATTTCGCTGCATGCCAATGCAGTAATGAGGAGGATTAAAAATGAGAATATATTTAAAATTTTTGTTTGCATAATGCTCTAATTTTTAGATTTAAAATCAAATCAGAAGATGGCTTTTACTGTAATTCTGTTTTTGTAATTTCACCCCAGAACGAGAGTTCGCCGATTACTGTTACTTGTTGGTCTCCCCAAGTTTCAAGATTTTCAATCCGAATAAAGCGGACTTCGACTAAATTATTTACGTCAAATTCGAAATCCTCACCCTTGTTTTGGAACTCAATATCTTCGGAACTTACTTGTCCAACGGGCAATCCGGATGGTTTAAATGAATGACAATCTTTTAAGAGTGTCCATCCATCAGTTGGATTCGCAGCATCGTATGGAGGTAGTTTATTAATATCCAGGGTTCCGTAAATTTTAAAGTGTTTGGGATTTCCGTGTTTATACAATTCGTATCCACCTCGTTGGTAAAGTTTAAACCGACTCAATTTGACAGTTGTTCCAAGGTCTATAGTCAGATAATGAGGAAGTGGCTCGAAATTGGTGTGACCACAGTTCCATTGATCGCTCCACCGATTGTCCCACATTTGGCGAGCATTAAAACCATATTCATCAAAACTCATGTCGTTCGTTAATTTAAAAATGGAGAACAACGATTTATCTAGAAAATCGTCAGGAATTGGAGTAACCTCAAAATCCACTGTTTCAGATTGGTTTCCCCAGCGATCTTCGACATAGATACCAAATTTTGTTTTTTCACTTTTATAACCGCGGAAACTATATGTTCCTGATTTCTGACTGGTGAAAAATGATTCTCTGAAAACCATTTTCTGTTGGATTGAATCGTACACCAGAATATTGATTGAAACTTCAGCTCTCAATGGATTATCGTATGACACTTTAATCCCGCCGTAATCCACTTCTCCTTTAATAGTTGGGAGTATTTGCTGAACTGGTGGCAATAGAGGCGATATGGTGACTTTGGTTGGTTGTGATACATTCTCACCGCGATCAACAGCATAAAGCTCAACCGGATATTCTCCCATTGCTCCAATACCTTGAATTGATAGTGAATCAATAACCGCCGAAGCTTTTACTTCACGTTGTTTGCCGTTACTGTCGTTAAAAATGGCTTTTACATACAGAACATCCACATCTGTAGGTGCGGTATAATAAATCACCGCGCCTCCGTGGGTATTAGCAATGCTATCGACAGTTACCTGCCCTGGCGCAATGCCATCGGATCCATAGACTTTGTGTTCATCCTCTTTGCATCCTGCATATAATAGGACACCACATAGTATTGATAAGATAATTTTATATTTCATCTGTATTTATTTTTTATTTGTCAGATGTAACGAACCTTCAGGTATTTTTGATTTCCGTTCGAGATTCGTTCCATTTTGCAATGTTTTTTTGATAAAATAGTTCGTATAGAATCAAATAATTACCATCCTGGACTTTGTACAAGGTTCGGATTGCGTAGCATCTCATTTTGACTAATAGGCCATAAATAATCTTTGGTAAGAAAATCTCTGTAATAAATATTTTTTACCTGATAGAAGCCTTTTGTGTCAGCAGCATAGATATTCCATCCGCGTATAGGGCGATTGAAATAATCACCGGCTAATTTCCATCTGCGCAAGTCCCAGTAACGATGTCCCTCGAAAGCCAGTTCAACCATTCTCTCCCGTTGAATGATTTCGCGCATGCCTTCTTTTGATTTTGGTTTTGCTGGTTGTTTGGAATACTGAGCCCAAGTACTAACTAAATCCGATCCTTTATCTAATCCAGCTTTGGTTCTTATCCGTTGAATGTATTCATATACTTCTGCATCAGGGGCTTCTTTTACTTCGTTCAATGCTTCGGCATACATTAAATACAAATCGCTAAGTCGAATAATCGGGAAAGTATAAGCTTCAACTGTTCTTGTTGTTTTCGTTATAATATTCTCATAATTAACGAGCTTTTTGGTAAAATATCCGGTGATTGAATAAATCTCAGTACCACTTTTCCCTGATGTTTGTCCGGCTTTTGCATTAAGGTAGGGGATATTTTCGGTGTTTACGGTTTCCATTGAAAACCATTTGCCTCCATCAAACCCGACATAAGCATAAAACCGAGGTTCGCGGTAAGTATGAAGCTTTGCTGTGGTATAATATTTCTGTAAATAGTATTTGTGGTCGTCAGCAATTTCGTCTTTTATCTCAGTTGGAATATATCGGTTGACATAGTCCCATGTTTTATCTTCGTTAATCGGAACTCCATGAACGGAATAAAAATCTTCGACCATATTGAGGGTGGGGGCATGCGATTTTTTTGTTGATCCAAATTCTGCACTATGATCGCCCGTCCAGCGAGGCTGACACCATTCCTGTAATGCCACGGTCCAGTTTGGGCCTACTCCAAAGATTGTTTCTTTGTTATATCTGTCGGTGATTGTTGCCCTTAAGGTAAGTTCTTCTCTTACGGTTGGACTGATTGCACCTATTGGAAGCAGATCGGTAAAAGAATATAATTCATGACCAGCAGCTTCAGCAGTTTGGATTGCATCGAGGCAAGCATCTTTGGCTGCAACCCATTTGGCTGCATCAAAGGTTTGATTTATCAGGTTTTCACCTTTCTTATTCGTAAATCCGGCAAAATCAGAATTACCATTGAACAACGGACTTGCAGACAGCATCAACACTTTCGCTTTGATGGCTTTTGCTGCCGGCAAAGTAAGTCGTCCATTTTCAGTATGAATAAACCTGATTTTATCGGGGAGGTCTCCACTGTTTATGGCTTCATCAAGCAAAGCGACAATGTAATTTACCACTTCATCTACGGGTTGGCGCTCAACATGTGTTTCCGCTGAACTTGCATCCACGGAAATATTTTTATCAACGATTGGAATTGGTCCGTACATTTGAAGCAGCAAGAAGTGAAAGTAGGCTTTTAAGGTTTTTGCTTCTGCAATCCATCTTCTTTTCTCATCCATTTCCAAACCCGGAATATCTCTCAGATTTTCAAGAAATATATTACAGTCGCGCAAGCTAACAAACAGGTTATACGCTCCACGTCTGCCTTCCCAAAAGTTTAGATAAGGGTCAATTGAATTTTGCATGCCCTTTGCTAAACGCAGGCTGGTTTCATTGTTCATATAGAAATCTTTTTCAGCATAGTACCAGATTTCATCGCCAGCCACCATTGCAAAATTCTGTACCGGATTTGCTTGTTCCGGAATATAACTATAAATAGTTGCTAAGTATTTCTGTGCAGACTCTCTTGTGTTAAAAGCAATTTCAACTGTTGCGATATTATCGGGTACGATGTCAAGATACGAGTCGCAACCAAAGAGAAAAAACGCCAGTATGATTAAAATATATCGTTTCATAACTTTATTTTAGAAGTTTACATTTACACCAAGGTTGAATACTTTTTGAATAGGGTAACCTAAACCGTTTCCACCCATCTCAACATCCCATAATTTAAATTTACTTATTGTAAGTAGATTTGTGCCGCTCAGGTAGAATCTCATCGAAGAAATTCCAGCTTTTTTTATAAAACTATCTTTAGGAAGAGTGTAGCCAAGCTCAACAGATTTTAGTCTTAAGAAAGCCCCATTGCGAATAAACCAAGTGCTTGTTTGACGATTGTTCTCGACAATTTGGTTAGAAAAACGCGGCCATGCAGCATATAAATTCCGGTTATCTTCGGACCAGTGATCATTTGCCCATACAGACAGCAGTGCATTGTTCCCAATTCTATTGTTCCAATCGTCGCTCTGTGTGTCTTTATCATTAATATCGATAAAAGGTGCAGTCTTATAAGTGTCAATAAAGAAAGAAGATAGTGCTGATCCCTGAAAGAAAAAGGAGAAATCAAAATCTTTATATCCGGTTGAAGCTCCAAATCCATACATTATCTCCGGGTCTGTTGGATAGCCAATTGGAACAATATCATTTTCATCGATACGACCATCTTCATTGATGTCTTTGTATTTGATGTCACCAGCCATGTACTCTCCAAAGGTTTGAAGCGGCGAATTAGCGATATCAGCCTCGTCAACAAAAAGTCGTTCGGCAATGTACCCATACTGTTGATTTAGCGAGTTCCCTAATCTGGATTTCCAAGGCAACCCTGCCCCAACGTAATTGAGTTCTTCATAAACTTCAAACTTGCTGGTCGCATAAGTTATATTTCCACGAGCCATCACCCAAAATGCTTTTGAAAAGCTGTGGTTGAAGTCGATCGACGCTTCAAAACCTTTGGATGAAGCTTCACCGATATTGGCTTTCAAAGGAACTTGTAATCCCATTGAACTTGGAACCTGTGAGCGATCCATAAGAATGTTTGAACGATATTCATAGAAATAATCAGCCTGGATTTCAAGCTTATTGAATAGTCCCATTTCAATTCCGATATCAGTCATCCGTGCTTTTTCCCACGAGATTTGATTATTGCTGTACCGGTCAATGCTAATTCCGGAAATGCCATTGAGATAATTTTGTCCAAAAGTTGTTCCTAAGTTGCCATTGTTCATATTTACCTGCGAAATATAGAAAAAGCGGTCATCTTCGCTTCCAATAGCATCATTACCAACCAATCCATGAGTGGCTTTAAACTTGAGTTTATTAACAACCTTACTTATTGGTAACCAGAATTTTTCGTTTGATGCAATCCATCCAATACCCACGGAAGGGAATAAGCCAAAGCGTTCTTTTGCTGCGAATCTTTCGGAGCCATTGTATCCAAAATTTAATTCTCCAAAATAACGATTGTCGTAAGCATAGGTGAAACGGCCGGAAAGCCCAATGTTTCTGTATGGCAGCGATTTTTGTAAACTACCGGCATTGGCAAGTTTCATTTCGCGCATAATTCCGACAAGCATACCAGTAACCGTATGTTTTTCTTTAAATGTACGGTTGTAATTCATTGCTCCTTCAAAATAAAATGAAGTTGTAATTTTTTTATCCCCTTCGTTATATTGCAGGTATTCAGTTCCTCCCTGAGGATTTAGTTCAAATAAGGAATATTTGTCAATTCCGGCATCATAACTGGAAAGAGAATAGTAAAATGGGGAATATGACCGGTTTACATTGAAAAACGATTCACGGGTGGTATTTCCCAATCCTCGTATCGATAAGCCCTCTGTTATAAAATTCAGGTCTTGCTTTAATTCAACGACGGCAAGAATATTACTACGACTTTCGTCTTTGTATCCTTTTACCATATCGGCATATGGGTTCAGATAATCACCGTGTTGACCAGCATTTCCAAACAAAATATGTTGCGAATATTTATTTCTTTCATCCGGTTCAAAATATTTTGGATATAGAACAGGATTTGTTTGCAATGCTTTTCTGAATAACGTTTCTCCTCCGTCAAGTGGTCCGTTGTAATCATCAAAATTACCATTGAATCGAACAATAACTTCGGTACTCTTGGTCACGTTTATATTTACATTTGAGCGTAACGATATTCTATTCAGTTTGACATTGTTGTTGAAACTGTTTCGTTTATCAACTTTCAGAATCCCATTGTCGGTATTTATTGTACCTGCCAAATAGTAACGAGAAACCTTACCTCCACCACTCAAGTTGAAGTTAAGCCTGTCGTTTATGGCTTGTTTGGCAAACATCTCATCGAACCAGTTAACAGCCGGATAGGCATATGCATTTCGGTTTGCCTGTTCTGTCATTTTTATTTTTTCTAATGAGTAAGCCCGGCCTCCAAGCGGATCTCTTGTCAGGATGGCTTCATTATGCATTTTCATATAGGTTACAGGGTCTGCAATATCCAACATTCGGGTGGGTAACGAAGCTGATTTTTCGTATCTGATGTTAAGCGATGCCGCTCCTTCTTTTCCCTCTTTTGTAGCAACTAGTATTACTCCGTTTGCTCCACGAGCTCCGTATAACGCAGTTGCAGTGGCATCTTTCATAATCGAAAAACTGGCTATGTCATCCGGTTGTAAACGGGCAAGATCGGAGGTCGATAGTTCGATTCCATCAATCAGAATTAACGGAGATTTTTTATACCCAAACGTTGTTACTCCCCGGACAAAGAATTCAGCGTTGTCTTTACCAGGTTCGCCACTACGCTGATACGAAATCATACCCGGAATACGTCCGGCTAATGCGGTGGTTAGGTTACTTGCCGGAATCTTTAAATCGGCTGGTTTAACCGTTGAAATGGACGCGATTACGCTTTCCTTTTTTTGCTTGCCGAAAGCAACAATGGTTACTTCTTCGAGCTCATCTTGTTTTTCTTTCAGCGTAATCGTTAAGTCTTTCTGACCGGTGTATTCAATTACCTGACTTTCCATTCCGATAAATGATACTACGATTTTGTCGCCAACATTTCCGTTAATGCTGAATGCTCCGTTACCATCGGTAATTGATCCCCCGGTTAATCCGGCGATAACAATGGTTGCTCCGGGTAGTGGAGCTCCATTCTCGTCAACCACTTTTCCTTTAATGTTTGCTGGTTGTTCAGCAGGAGATTTCAGGTCGGTAAATTCAAAAACTTTTTCTGAGTAGAGAGAATTTGAACCTACAGCGTTGGGAGGCATCATTAAAATAATGCACAAGGCACATGTTACTTGTAATGCATCCACGCACTTAAATTTCATTCTACTGAAAGAATGAGACAATTTGTTTTTTTTCATAGATCACATTTGGTTCGTTAATTATTCTAAATCTGCCTTTCTCCGAGATGAGAGTTTTTTCAGATTTAATTGCGAATCTATTTTTAGGCGATTATTGCTTTCCTTAATGAAGAGTTAATGAACGATTAATTTTAAATAATAAATATTAATCCATATGTATTGTTTTGATATACATTTAGTTGTTGCTTGTTGGTGATTTTTTACTGGTTTGTGAAAAAATGGAGTACGCTGATTTTTATTCTGTGATACCCGGATTAATTTCCTACATTTATCAGCCGGAAGTAAGTGTGACGAAAGATGAAAGTTTTTCTGTTGATATTTTTATGTGTACTAATGTTGATTACGGAAAGTGCTTTTTCGCAAGGCCTCTGGTTTAAATCAACTCAGCAAAGTCAAATTGCAGATCGTACTTCGTATTCGGTCTTTGCAGAGCGTGTACCTTTATTTAAAGAGAAACTCAATGTCTCGTTTGAGTTATCCATTCTCGACCCGAATTCATTTGGATTTATATGTGTGGTTGATGCCGAAAAATCGAATAAAGATTATTCGTTGTCGTATGTAAAAGGGAACGAAAATCTGTCGTATTTAAAATTGAATTTGAAAGGTGAAGAAAACCTGCTTACGGTTCCGGTTGAAGCTTCCTTGCTAGGAAAGGGACAGTGGATAAAAGTAAATCTCGATTTTCGGACAAAAGAAAAGCAAGTTCATGTAACGGTGAATTCTGAAAAATTTGAAGTGAAAGAATCGGAGCTGAACGATTTGGTAAATGCTCGTATTTACTTCGGAAAAAATGAAAATGTAATTGATATTCCATCGTTTGCTATCCGCAATCTGACGGTTAGTAACTCTCGCGAAACATATAATTTTCAGTTTAAAGAATACGCTGGAAATGAAGTGCACGATCAGCATGGGAATGCCATCGGATGGGTTGAAAACCCATTTTGGCTGATCAATGATTCGTACCATTGGAAACCTCGGTTTTCGTATTCTGTCGATCAGATTGTGGCGGTAAATTACGATACTATCAGTCAGAAAATTCTTGTGGCCGGAAGCGATTCGCTTATTCTGTTCGACATGCAACGCAATATTATTGAACGACATGCCTTCATGAATAAGCTGGAAGTTCCCCTGCGGCTTGAGACCAGTTTTTTTGCCAACGGAAAGTTTTTTGTTTATGAAGTGAATGATGTAAGACCTGAATTGCCGACTATCGCTTCGTTAGACTTGGCAACACTTAGTTGGACAAATAATAGCTTTTCAAGACTGGGGCAGCAACTTCACCATCACAATGCATTTCTGGATGCATCCAATGAGCACTTGTTAATTTTTGGCGGATTTGGAAATAATCGATTGTCGAAAGCTTTCTATAGTTATGATATTGCCAATGATTTATGGAATTCTGTTGATTTTACCGGTGATGAAATTACCCCTCGTTTTTTTTCCGGAATGGGAAAAAATGACGATCAGTTACTGTTGTTTGGCGGGGTAGGTAATAAAACAGGAGATCAAAGTATTGGTAAGATTTATTACTACGACTGTTATGCGATTGATTTGAATACCCGTACAATTAAAAAATTGTGGGAATTGGATCGTGGAGATAAAAAAATGGTTTCGACGCGCGAGCTGGTGATGGCTGATGATCAAAAGTCATTTTATACGCTTTGCTACCCGGAATATATTCCGCAGACTTATCTGAAATTGTATCGATACGATATAAAAAATGGGAATTATTCCATTCTTGGCGATTCCATTCCAATGATTTCCGAAGAAATTCAGACCAATGCAAATTTATATCTGAATAATAAAACGAAAGAGTTGTACTGTATAACACAGGAAGTACGCAGAGGAAATACAAACCTGAAAATATATTCGATTGATAATCCTCCGATTTCGGCCGGCGACCTGTATGTGAATCCAACAAAAAAATCAGGATTGGGTTATTGGCTTTTGGGAGGGATTATATTCTTGGTGCTTGGTGGTTCTTTTGTTTTTTATTTCAGAAAAAGAAAAACGAATAAGGTTTTGCCCCCGGTTAATGCTCCCAATAAAGTGGTACGTGTTCAGCAAGCCAGAAGAAATGCAGTATATATTTTTGGTGTATTTACCGTTTATAATCGCGACGGACAGGATTGTTCGTATTTGTTTAGTCCGCAGGTAAAACATTTATTTTTGTTGATTCTGTTGCGTAGTGTTTCCGGGGAAGATGGAATTACTTCGGAGGAAATTTATAATTTGCTTTGGCCCGGAAAACCGCTTAAAAATGCGAAGAATCTGAAAGGGGTGACGGTGAATAAAGTGCGTACAATATTGAATGATATTGACGGGATTGAGCTTTTGTTGGATAAGCAACATTTCCGGTTTCAGGTTACTGATGCTTTTTATTGTGATTACTTCGATCTCAAATCGCTTGACTTGCTTGTTGCCGATAAAATTGATGAATACGATCATTGTCGTTTAGTCGAAATTACCTCACGGGGAGCTTTTCTTCAATCGGGAGATAATGAATTATTTGATCCGCATAAACGAGATTTTGCTGACCATTTATTGGTATTGGTCCCCGATATTCTTCGCTATTATTATTCTCTGAATGAGTTTTCGAAAGTGATTGATATGGCCGGAGTACTCTATTGTGTGGACGATTTAAATGAATGTGCTTTCTATTACATTGTTAGTGCATCCTTGCGTTTGGGCGACGAACTGTTGGCTAAGAAATATTACAATAGTTATATTCTGAGACATCGGAAAATGCAAGGTGAAGATTACAATGTATTGTATCCGGAACTAGTGAAGATTGCTTCAAAATATGTAAAGAAAAGTTAGCCGTTTGGGGGCTTTTCAAAACGAGGCATATAAAAAAATCAACATAAAATATTTCTGTTTCTATTGTTTTTGCAGTTAGCAATATAAAGATGTAATAGTTTCTAATTTGAACGAAAAAGTTGGTGCAAATAAGAAATAATTATATTTGTTTAGGGGTTTAGCAAATCTAGCTCAACAAGAAAGCAAATCAATTTGTTTCTGAAGTTGAGAGAGTAAGAACGTACAAAAGGGTTTTGTTAAGTTTAATTATTTATGGTCCAACGATCATTCAATCTTGCTGATATTGATATTTGGGAACGATTCCTTTCCGGAGACGATAAGGCTTTTATATCTATTTACAATAGGTATGTAAACGGCCTGTATTCCTATGGATTGAAAATATTCGGAGACGAGGATTTAGTAAAGGACTGTATTCAGGAGGTTTTTATTCACCTGATTGAAAATAGGCGAAAATTACTGATTAGCCCCAATATTCATCTCTATTTATTTAAGTCGCTTCGCAACAAGTTGCTCGACGAACTTCGTTCTTCTGCCCGAAAACAGGAAATTCTCGCCGAAAAAGGGATTGTTGATGACGAACATTTTTCTTCGGCCGAGAAGCTGATTATTCAGGATGAGACACAACAGCAGGTACGGCAACGATTGACGAAAGTACTAAACGAACTGAGCGACAAACAACGTGAGATCATCTATCTGAAATACACCGAATGTTTGAGTTACGATGAAATATCCGATATGCTTGGCATCGACAAAGCTTCGGCTCGTACGTTGTTGTACCGCACTTTAAAATCACTCAAGGAAACGATTAATAAAAAAGGTATCTTCTTATTTCGTTTATTCCGAGCTATTTATCGCTGATTTTCGTTTTTCCCCTGAAAAAAACTGTTTTTCTTGTCTATAAAGAAGTACTTCACTCGTTTATTAATGAATTTCAAAAAGCATGGAGGATAACTTATACAATTCTGATTTTGTAGAGCTGGTTAGTAACGAGGAATTTGTTCTTCTGGTTATTCAATCGCTTGATGCCGAAAAATTACTTGCGGATATGTTGTCGAAATATCCGGAGAATGAGAATAATCTGAGGTATGCGGTTGAATTTGTTTTGTTGGCGCAAACAGAAAAAACGGAAATATCGAACGCTGATTCGGATGTTCTATTGAAAACTCTTCAGGATAGATTAACTACAGGAAAATCATCCCGTTTCATTTTTCATCGTTGGACGATGCTGAAAATTGCTTCGGTCGTATTGGTTTTTCTTGCCATCGGAGCTGTATTTTATTCTCAGTACGCCAAAGATCCGTTGAAGCAATTCGCCGAAAATAATATTCTTCGTGAAAATCAATCAGTAATTGTATTATCTGATGGGTCGAAGCATATTCTGGCTCAGAGTGAAATGAATATCGATTATAAATCAAAACAAGGAGAGGTAATCGTTCAAAATGAAGAAAATCAGGTTACTACAATTGAAAATAAATCAGAGGAAAATGAAGAATTGTTGAACCAGGTTATTGTTCCTTTTGGTCAGCGGCAAAAATTAATGCTAAGTGATGGCACATCGGTAGAGCTCAATGCCGGAAGTAAACTGGTGTTTCCTGCTGCTTTTACGGGCAAAGAAAGAGCTGTGTATTTGGTTGGAGAAGGTTATTTTGATGTGCACAAAGATCGAGAGCATCCATTTATTGTAAAAACTGATTTTATTGATGTAAAGGTTTTTGGAACCCAGTTCAACCTGGCTGCATACAGCGACGAAGGTCAGGCCTCGACCGTTTTGGTTGAAGGATCGGTTTCGGTGGCGAAGAACGGTGGATTGTTCGGAACTCAATCGCTGTTTTTATCGCCGGGTGAAGCTTGTTTCTATTCAAACAATGATAAAAAGTTGAACGTTCGCGATGTGGATGTTGATTTTTATACCTCGTGGAAAAATGGGGTGTACAATTTCAGGGATGAGCCACTTTCGTATGTAATTAAAAAAGTGATGAAATATTATAACGTGCAGATAAATGTGCCGGAAGAAAATATTTTGAACACCAAACTGTCGGGAAAACTTCGGATTACAGGAAATATCGACGAAGTTGTACAGTACATCGCAAAAACGATTGAGGGGAGATATGAAAAAGAAATAGACGGAAAATATATCTTATATAAACACTAACTAATTAATTGTCAAACCTAAAATCTAAAAAATGACGTAAGAACTAACTAGAGAAAATCCGGTAGATACTCCCAATACCTACCGGAAAAAATCGATTAAATCCGTATTAAAAATTTTAATCAAAGCAAATTTATGAAAAAAAACCATTTTCAAAGGGGTGAGTTATGGACTCATCTCAGAAGAACATTACTAGTCATGAAATTAACATTTTTGATTAGCCTCATAGCGGTTATTAGTACGTACGCTTCTTCTTACACTTTTTCTCAGACAGTTAAGCTATCGGTTGAGAAGGTTTCTTTGTTGGAAGCATTGCAACAAATTGAGTCACAAACCGACTATGTTTTTTTATACAAAAATGATCTGATTGATCCGGAGTATAAAATAAGTGTGGTCGTTGAAGGAACAGACGTTGAGGAAATTCTGAATGAAGTATTTAAATCTACAGGTATCAAATATGAAATACTTCAGAAACAGATTGTTTTAACTCCTGATAAAGAAGTAAAAAACCGGGATCTTGACACTTTCCTTGAAAACATAGGATTGAAGGCGGCTCCGCAGAAAAAAATAACGGGAAAGGTAACTGATCCGGATGGATTACCGGTTCCGGGTGTAACTGTAGTTGTGAAGGGTACCACAACAGGAACAATCACGGATATGGATGGAAATTTCATCCTCGAAGCGCCACAAAATGCCCCGGCATTGGTTATCTCATTTGTTGGATATGAAACACAGGAAGTTGTAGTAGGTAATTCAATAAATTTCAATATCGTTTTAAAGTCGAAACTTGAAGCCATTGAAGAAGTGGTGGTAGTTGGTTACGGAAAACAGAGCAAAGAATCAGTTACTGCGGCTATTTCAAGTGTTGGTGCCAGCGAATTGATTCAATCACCAACGGCCAATATCAGTAACGCTTTGGCTGGTCGTTTGTCGGGTTTGACTTCGATTCAGCTTTCGGGAAAACCAGGCGACGACGATGCTGATTTGTACGTGCGAGGTATTGGTACTTATGCCGGTTCAACATCTCCGCTGATTATGGTTGACGGAGTTGCCCGCGATAGTTACAACAATATCGATCCGAACGAAATTGAAACAATCAGTATTCTGAAAGATGCTTCGGCTACAGCCGTATTTGGGGTGCGGGGTGCCAACGGGGTAATCCTGATTACAACAAAACGCGGTAAAAATGGTGCTCCACATGTGAGTATTTCGGCTCAAACTGCTGTTGTTCAGTTTACCAGCTTGCCCAAGTACCTTGGTGCATACGATTGGACCAGCTTGTTTAACGAAAAATCATACGAACAATATTGGATTAAACACGCGAATGACGGCTGGGCTTCGTGGGATGAGTTTGCCGCAAGTCGCGATGCAAACTGGAAATCAGAAGCAACACGCTATACTTCAGACGAAGCATTGCAATACTATAAAAATGCCAATAATCCGAAAAGCGAATACTACAATCCGTATTTCTATCCGAATACCGATTGGCAGAGCATGATATTTAAAAATTCGTCGAGACAAAGCCAGTATAACGTAAATGTAGAAGGCGGTACGGATAAAGTAAAATACTTTGTTTCATTGGGTTATTTGGATCAGGGTGGAATGTTCGATTCCTCGTATTTCCCTTTTCCAGACGAAATGGAATACACCAAAAAAAGGCATAATTTCCGTGCAAACTTCGACTTCGATGTAAATAAAGATTTTCGTATTTCGGTTGACATCGGAACCAACTTTGAAAAGATAACCGGAATGAATAACGACGATTACATGTGGAGAAAGAGAATTTTGTGGGCCAACCCGATTTCATCTCCCGGTATTGTTGATGGAAAATTCGTAGTTATTGAAGGTCAGGAATTATCGCAAAATAACTTGCTTTACGAAATTGCAGACATTGATTTTAATGTGACAAATAATAGTACACTGAATTCATCAATTCGGTTGTCACACAAACTCGATTTTATCACGTCCGGACTTTCTGTTAACGCCCGGGTTGCGTACGATAGTTATTTTTCAAGTCGTTCGGGAGGTGGTAGTTATACGCCAATGTTGTACCGGATTTCGCAAACATCAAATGTGCTGGAACCTAAATTTGAACCCCTACGCGAAAAATCATCGCTTTCGTATTGGTCGGAATGGTACAACGGAAAATGGAGAAAAACTTATGGCGAAGTTTCGTTGAATTACAACCGCACATTCGGACAACATGATGTGGGTGGTTTATTTCTGTTCAACCTGGAAAAGAAACATGATCCGGGATTGGAATATGGCTTGCCTCACGCGTATTTGGGTTTGGTTGGACGTGTTACTTATGGTTTTGCAAAAAGATACCTTGCCGAATTCAATATGGGTTACAACGGATCAGAAAACTTTCCGGAAGGCAAACGTTTTGGGTTCTTACCTGCCGTTTCGCTGGGCTGGGTCGCTTCTGACGAAAATTTCTTCCCGAAAGGTAATCTTATCGGATACCTGAAAATTCGTGGTTCGATAGGTAAAGTTGGTAACGATAACGTAGGAGGAGCTCGCTATCTTTATTTGCCCGACGTTTGGGAATACAACGGAGGATATACTTTTGGCGATTACAATAACCGAAGCTTTGTAGAGGGAGCAAGAGAAGGTACAGTTGGAAACCCGAATGTAACATGGGAAACAGCAACCAAATCAAATCTCGGTTTCGAGGCCCGGATGTTTGGCGATAGACTTTCGCTTACCTACGATTATTTTAACGAAGACAGAAAGGATATTCTTTCATATAAAGGAACAGTGCCGAGCATTGTACAGGCTTCTTTGCCTCCTTATAACCTCGGTCAGGTTCGTAACTGGGGTAACGAAGTTGAATTTACCTGGCGCGATAAAATCCGTAAAATAAATTACTGGGTTAAAGGAAATGCTTCAACCAATAAAAATGAGATTGTATTCAGAGATGAAGCAATTACTCCGGGATTGGAATACCAGGCACAAACGGGTCGTCCGATAAATCAACCTTCGTATTTGCAGGCTGATGGATTATATACATCGTGGGCCGATTTATATGAGGTGGATGCCAGTAACAAACCTATTTTGTCGAGCCCGGTATTAGCGGTGAACAAAAATGGTGAGCATTATTTTAAAGCCAATGGCGATCCTGTATATCAGAAAGACTTGGGTTATGGTGGTGCAGTTTTGCAACCGGGTGAAATTAAGTTGCTCGATGTGAATGAAGATGGTGTGATTGATGGGAAAGACTATATGCGTGGCGGAAAAACCAATATTCCGGAGCTGACTTATGGATTATCATTCGGCTTCGATTACAAAAATTTCGATTTTTCTGTAATGTTCCATGGAGTTTCAGGAGTTGCCCGCTATGTACAAACAGGCGAGTCAATGCATTTTTCGAGTGACCATTCGTTGCAAGAAGTTGATAAATATCGTTTTACTGAAGAACGTTATGCCGCAGGCGAACGCATTGAAATGCCAATTGCAGCCTATAATTCCAATGCTGCTTACAACACATTCTTTTACAAAGATGCTTCGTTCCTGCGTTTGAAAAATATGGAGATCGGCTATAGTATTAAGCCCAAAACTTTGAAAAAAATTGGACTTAGTTCGACCCGTATTTATGTGAATGGCTCGAATTTATACACATGGAGCAAGAATCGCATTTGGGGTGATCCCGAAAATTTGGGTAATACAGGTTATCCGATTACCCGAACATTTAACATGGGGATAAATCTCAATTTTTAATCAACTAAACAGAACGATACTATGAAAAGGAAATATATAGCAAACCTTGTGATGGTAGGTGCTTTTATCTCACTCTTTATGTCGAGTTGTCTGGATAATTTTCTGGAAAAACCGGCAGGAGGAGCAGTAACTGTTGATACGATTTTTCATACAAAAAATCAGGCTCAGTATGCTGTTGCAAGTATGTACTCATCATGTATGCAAAATTTATATGTATATCAGGCCGGAGGCCAGGGATATGCAAATAGCTGTGCCCGTCCGGGTGTTATTACCGATGAAGTTTATCTGCATTCAAATGTACACTGGATCGCTCAAAACGTTGGCCTTGCTGCGTATTATTCCGGTACAATGACTTCTTCTGCAACTCCTGATATTCCTGGTTTCGGAGACCATTATCTGGGAATTCGCCGTGCCAACCTGGTGTTGAAAAATATCAATATGGTAACTGATGCCGATGCAGCCTGGATCAATGATGTGAAAGGGCAGGCCTTGTTTCTGCGCGCATTTCAGCATTTCGAATTATTCCGTTATTACGGTGGTATCCCGATTGTGACCAACGTGTTGGGTGAAGGTGAATTGAAAATTGCTCGGCGTTCAGTTGAATCAGTGGTGGACAGTATTGTTAGCTGGTGCAATAAGGCAATTACGCTTTTGCCCGAATCGCGCTCAGCTGCCGAATTCGGAAAAGTTAATAAATTGGCGGCGATGGCCCTCAAAGCAAGAACATTGCTTTATGCTGCCAGCCCAATGTATAATACTCCTTCAAGTATGGCTTCGCAGGTAATCCGCTATGGCGATGTACGCGATTCGTTACTGTGTTACCCTACTTACGATGCCAATCGTTGGAAATTGGCGGCCGATGCAGCCAAAGCGGTTATCGATAATGCAGCAGCTGCAGGCGTTTCGATATACAATACGCAAACTCCTCTGACAACCGGAGATACCTATGCTACGCTGGGCGATTACGAATCGGTTTGGAACGTGTATGCCAACCATGAAATAATTCTGGCAAATACCGAATTTAATAATGACGACTGGGGAAATAAAATCTGGGCACTAACCAATCAATCGAGAGCTGGATGTAGTGCTGCTGGCTTAGGTCAATGGGGCCCAATGAATAATGTCCCGGTTGAGTTTGCCATGTTGTACGAAAAGCGGGATGGTAGCAAATGGTCTGTTTCTCCCGGCGATACTGGTGATAATCTTGCCGGATATATTGAAGGCTTAAATCTTGATCCTCGTTTTTATCAGACCATGGCTTACGGTGGAATGACCTATAATTCAAGTTACGGAAAGCTTCAGTTTTATAAGGCTGGCGATGGTTTTAGTGATGGAAAATTGGGTGGAAACGACCAAAATCCATACGGTTTTGCACTGGAAGTGTACAAATTTGCTCCGCGTATTGAGAATGCTGCCAGACAACATTTCTCGTGGCCGGTTTTCCGTTTGGCCGAATTTTACCTGAGTTATGCTGAAGCATTGAATGAATTCGAAGGCCCTTCAACAAAAGCTTTTGATGCATTGAATGTGACCCGTACCAGAGCAGGAATGCCTGTAAAATCGGGGCTGAGCAAAGACGAGTTTCGCGAAGCAGTACACAATGAGCGTACGGTTGAGCTGGCTTTCGAAAACCATCGTTACAATGACTTGCTACGCTGGTTAAAAGCTGGTGAAGTGATCGATAATAAATCGTTCTACGGATTTAAAACTGTGGCCAAAAAAGCTACCGATGGATCAGCAATGCATGCCTGGACTGTTTCGGTTTTCGAAAAGAGATTTTTCCCGGCGAAGTATTATTACCTGCCTTTCTCAAATGGAGAAATAAGCAAGAATTATTTGGGCGACGGCAAAGGATGGGATGGTCAGAATCCCGGATGGTAATTTTTGGCAATATCACTTTTAACTAGAAGTAATATGAAAAATAAATATATAAAACACTTTTTATTGCTTGTCCTGTTGGGTAGCGCGACGATGCTAAATGCTCAGGTCGCTACTTCTGAAGCAGGTACAGATACTACAAAAACTCTTCTGGAGGGACGACAAATCGATAACGGGATTAATACGGACGATTTATGGAAATATACAGGTGCTTCCTTTTCTATTTCAGGCGAGGAACTTGGTCGCGAAATGGCAGGAAACCTGATGAATACTTTGCAGGGACGTATTCCCGGATTAACAGTAATGTCTGGTTCGGGTGAACCCGGATACGATGGGCCTACTTTGGTCGGCCGTGGTTTAAGTAGCTGGAATTTTACAGGCAACAATATTCTTGTTTATCTGGACGGATTTCAGGTAGATATGCGATTGATTGCATCGTTGTCGGCTGCTGAAATCGAGTCGGTTACTTATCTGAAAGATGCTGCTGCTCTGTCTCTTTATGGCATGGATGGTGCTTGTGGCGTTCTGTCAATCAGAAGCAAACGCGGTAAAGACATGGGCAAAACAAAAATATCGGCAAACGTGCGAACCGGATTGCTGAGTGTTGTTGATTTGCCAACAGTGATGGATGCCTACGATTATACTCGTTTGTATAATCAGGCTCGTCAAAACGATGGTTTGACAGCTCGCTATGCTAATCCTGAATTATATCGCACCGGCGAAGATGTTGCTTATCCAAATGTTGATTGGTACAAAGAAGTTCTGAAATCACATTCGAATATCGAAAACATGAATCTTTCGTTTACCGGAGGGGGTAATACCGCCAAGTTCTTCGTATTGATGGATTATACTGGTTTTTCGGGATATTACAAAGATGCTGATAAGGAAGGTGAAAACTTTGGAACCAACGCACGCTATGATAAATTTAATATTCGTGGAAATGTGGATTTGAATATTACCAAAAGTTTTTCAATTAAGGCTGAAGTTGTAGGAAGTATCGACGATAAAGACACCCCTGCCGGTTTCACTGCCAGTGAGCTTTTTAATAAATTGATGGGAATCC
Organism: Prolixibacteraceae bacterium; assembly: GCA_963668595.1. GTDB lineage: Bacteria > Bacteroidota > Bacteroidia > Bacteroidales > Prolixibacteraceae > GWE2-42-39. The sequence continues at coordinate 666,938 of OY764876.1, forward strand.
CGGCTGCAGCTTTTTCAGTAAAAAACCCAAATGGAACTTGGGGAAACAGTTCGGTTTATAATTTCAATCCGGTTGAACGTTTGCGTACGAATGGTATTTGGAATTCGCATACCCGTGGCTTGCAGACTAACTTTGCATTCAACCAAAAACTGGATGTAATTACTCCCGGATTAGATTTTAGCGGAGCACTGTCGTTCAGCAATCAATACATTGGTTATACTGAAACTATATTTACCGGTCACTCTTACGAATTACTGAAAGACAATACCGATAAACCGGTTTTGGATGGAAGTGGAAACTATACTTACAAGGAAATTGGAACAATTTCGGATGCAATAAACAATGGATTGACCAATCTTTGGAGTCGTCAGATTGTTCAATTGGGACTGACGTATAAACGCGATTTTGGCAAACATTCACTTTCCGGATCACTGATTGCGCGACGTCAGAATTACAGCTACTTCGGTTTGGTGTTTGCTATCCGTAATCAGGGACTGGCATTTAACGGATCGTATGCATACGATAAAAAATACCTGGCATCGTTATCGTTGGGCTACAACGGATCGGCCGATTTCGAAGAAGGAAATCGCTACGGAGTATTTCCTGCGATTGGCCTGGGATGGATTATGTCGAATGAATCGTTCCTGAAAGACAATTCGAAAGTAAATTTCTTAAAATTGAGAGGATCGTATGGTATTTCAGGAAATACAAATACCAATTCGCGCTTCTTGTATGAGCAAAAAGCAGAAACACACAGTGGATGGAATTTTGCTTCAGGAAATACCTGGTACACTGGTAATCGCGAAGGTGCATATCCTAATTTGGGTTTTACCTGGGAACAAAAAACGATTGCAAACCTTGGCGTTGATGCAAAATTGTTTGATCTGCTGACCGTAAATCTGGATGTTTTCTCTGAAAAACGAACTCAAATATTAGAAAGCTCAATGGCTGATATTCCTAGTTATACCGGGTTCCGTTTAGCAAATCAAAATACAGGTGAAGTGAAAAACCACGGTGTTGAACTGGCTGTTCGGTTAGATAATAACAAAGGCGATTTTAAATATTATGTGCAGGGATTGTTTTCTTTTGCACGGAATGAAATCACCAAAAAATCAGAAACGGTTCAGCCTCACGAATGGTTATACGAGCAAGGTTACCGCATTAATCAGGCCCGCGGGTTAGTTTTCGATGGATTTTATCAAGGCTCTGATTTCGATGCATCGGGAAGTCTTATTTCTGGTGTTCCGTCTTCAACATATACTAATGTTCGTCCGGGCGATTTAAAATATGTTGATCAGAATAACGATGATGTGATTAATAACTACGACAAAGTTCCGTTTGATTTCAGCAAAGTTCCGGAAATTACCGCAGCAATCAATGGCGGTTTCAGCTACAAAGGCTTTGATTTTAATGTGTTTCTTATGGGGGTTGCAAATCGCACCGTGACTTTGCCAACAGCTTATACTCATCCGTTTGTAGGGAACAATAATATTACCGTTTTCTCGGCGAATGCGTGGACTCCGGAAACTGCCGCAACGGCAACAAGCCCTCGTTTGACAACTCAGGACAACAGCAATAACGATCAGGAAACTGATTTTTATATGCGGAATGGTAGTTTCATTAAGCTGCGCAATCTTGAACTGGGATATACTTTTAGAGTAGGTAAAATTGAAGAGGTTCGTTTGTCGGTTGCCGGAAATAATTTGTGTACCTGGGATAAGATCGACGATTTGGAAGCTGAAAGCCTGTCGAGTGGCTACCCGCTGTCGAAAACAGTTTCATTTGGTTTAAAAGTTAAATTCTAATCCTGTAAATCGAAGAATATGAAAATTATAAAACACATTTTAATAATATTTCTCCTTGGCTTGGCAGTCTATTCCTGTGAGGACGATTACTTACAGGTGAAGAATGTTGAAACAGGAGTTTCTATTGATGATTTATACAGCCGCTATAGTCAGATTCAGGGGGTAATTTGGGAAGCATACAGTTATTTGCCCAATGGCCTCGAAGAGCTATGGATGGATGCTGCTACGGATATTGGTGAAGCCACTCGCGAAAGCGCCAAATCTCAAACTTTCAATTTAGGTATCTGGAACCAATTCAATAATCCGGATAATGTTTGGGAGAAAAACTTTCGGGGAATTGATCAGGCAAACCGTTTCCTGAAGAATAAAGACAAGGTGACTCTCGAAGAGATTAAAGCGAACAGCACCGATGGCGATTCTACTTCGTATTACAAAGCGTTGGATAATATTAAACTGATGGAAGGCGAAGCTTTATTTCTGAAAGCATTCTTCTATTTCGAGCTGGTAAAACGTTATGGCGGGGTGCCTGTTTTTAACGAGCCTCTGGATTATTATAACGAGTCGAGTTGGCGAAATGTACAACGCAAATCGCTGAATGAGTGTGTGCAATACATTGTTGGTTTGTGTAATCAGGCTGCAAAAATAATTCCTGATAATGTACATACAACTTATTCGTGGTACGAAGATGGACGTGTTACTGGTGGCGCAATAAAAACATTGAAAGCCAATGTGATGGTTTATGCGGCTGGTCCGTTGTTTAAAAGTGCTGGCGCAACAGTAAGCTGGACCGATGCAGCGGAAGCGGTACACGATGTAATTGCTACCGGAAAGTACAGCCTGAATTCAAGTTATGCAAACCTGTTTGGTGCTAGCAATCCTACTTTGGGTGAAGTTATTTTCAAACGTCGCTACGGATCAATAAATTGGTTGGAATACGATCAGTTTCCGATTGTGTTTGTCGGTAGCAATGGCGGAAGTATTACACCTACTCAGAATCTTGTTGACGAGTTTGAAGTAGTAAATAATGGCGTAAGCGAAAAATTTAACTGGGGCAAACCTGAACATGCTTCTGCTCCGTACGCCAAACGTGATAGCCGTCTGGCAGCAACAGTTATTTACAATGGAACGAGCTTCGCTTCAACCAATATTGAAACATTTACCGGAGGAAACAGCGGGTTGCCAAAGGAAAATGCAAGTAAAACAGGCTATTATCTGAAAAAATGGGTAAACTCGGGAATTAATCTGGTGAATGCGACTACCGCTAACCATACCTGGATTTATTACCGTTATGCCGATGTTTTATTGATGTATGCCGAAGCAATGATGAATGCTTACGGAGCTGATGCTGATCCGAAAGGATACGGACTGACTGCAACGCAGGCCTTTAATTTGGTGCGTAAAAGAGCAGCTGTTCCTGAGATTCAGTTGTCGGCCTTAACTCAGGAGAGTATCGAACACGAGCGTTTGGTTGAGTTAGCTTTCGAAGGAAAACGATACTGGGATGTGCGTCGCTGGAAAAAAGGCACAAGCTATTTCAATAAACCGGTAAGCCGGATTGAAATCACCAAAACAGGCGACACATATACGTATGCTGTGAGAACACTGGAACAACGTGTTTTCGACGAAAAAATGAATTGGTATCCTATTCCACAGGACGAAATTTCAAAAACCGGTTGGGAACAAAACCCATCGTGGTAATCAATTTTATGTATGCTGGAGGAAATTCCTTCAGCATACATTTCATAAACGATATAATTGCGCTACTCTTTTTACTGAATTATTTGAAAACCGGATTTATTCCTGTAATTTTTGCCAACAGTCGTTATTTTAAACTAACCAAACCATAAAAACGTAATAATGAAGACTTCAATCAGATTATTAACCAGCTTTTCCTTGTCGGTTTTATTGCTTTCCTTCGTTTCTTCCTGCTCGATGTTTTCTAAATCAACAGGAAGCAATGACCAAGCTTTTTGGTTAACCGATCCGTCTCAGAATATATTGTTTGAGCAAAAAACGATTGCCTCAGTAGTGGACGAACAATTGGTGTCGTCGGGGCAGATAAAAATTGACCCTACTTCAACTTATCAGAGCATGGATGGCTTTGGCTATTGCCTTACCGGAGGAAGTGCTCAGCTACTGAACCGAATGAGCACAACAGCCCGCTCTGCCATATTACACGAACTTTTCGGTACAGGCGATGACGAAATCGGAGTTAGTTATTTACGTGTAAGTATTGGTGCGTCAGATTTAAGCGATCGCGTGTTTTCGTATAACGATTTAGCTGAGGGCGAAACCGATGTGACGATGGAAAAATTTAGTCTTGAGCCTGAACGTGCTGATTTGATCCCTGTTTTGAAGGAAATTCTGGCGATCAATCCTGAAATTAAAATATTAGGTTCTCCGTGGTCGCCACCTACCTGGATGAAAACCAATAATAGCTCGAAAGGTGGAAGTTTGAAGCCGGAGTTCTACGATGCCTATGCCTTGTATTTTGTAAAATATATTCAGGGAATGGCAGCTGAAGGAATTCGTATTGATGCCATTACAATTCAAAACGAGCCTTTGCATCCGGGAAATAATCCCAGTTTGTTGATGTTGCCCGAAGAACAAGCTCTGTTTATCAAACAAAGCCTTGGCCCTGCTTTTCAACGCGAGAAAATTGATACCAAAATTATCATTTACGACCACAATGCCGATCGGCCGGATTATCCGCTTACGATTCTGAATGATCCGGAAGCTGCACAGTATGTTGATGGATCAGCATTCCACCTTTACGGCGGAAGTATTGATGCTCTGAGCACCGTTCACAATGCTTTTCCGGATAAAAACTTATACTTTACGGAACAATGGGTAGGGGCTCCCGGAAATATGGCAGAGGATGTTCTTTGGCACGTTAGTACCTTGATTATTGGCGGAAGCCGGAACTGGTGCCGCAACGTGTTGGAATGGAATTTGGCAGCCGATCCGAACAATGATCCGCACACTGATGGTGGTTGCACCAAATGCCTTGGAGCAATTACTATCGATGGAGATTTGGTGAGTCGGAATCCGGCTTATTATACCATTGCACATGCTTCGAAATTTGTTCGTCCGGGTTCGGTGCGTATTGCCTCAACTTTTTTTGATGGAATTAATAATGTGGCATTTGCTACTCCTGAAGGAAAGGTTGTACTTATTGTATCCAATACTTCTTCCGAAGCAAAGAAATTTGATGTTGAACTGAATGGAAAAACTGTTGCCGCACAATTGAATGCCGGAGCAATTGGCACTTTCTTGTTCGAGTTAAAATAGTTTCAATCTAATTTGATTTTCAATAAAAACATAACAAAATGAGCAGGACGATTATTCTTACTGTTTTGTCCGGCATTATTTGGAGTTTTACTGCTTTCGCACAGAACGGTGTGTCGTTTTATACACAGCGACCGGATGATTCGGAGGCGGTTTACTTTACCCCGGATAATTTTAACATAACCAATAATGGTAAAACGGATATTTCAGATCCGTTGCAGGAAGCCATCAATCAACTTAAAAAAGATAAAAACTTCGGAATAGTATTTATTCCGGAAGGAACTTATACTATTTCAAAAACCATTTATGTTCCGGCAGCAATTCGTTTGATTGGTTACGGAAAAGAACGCCCGGTAATTGTATTGAAACGAAACTCTCCGGGATTCACTCAAGCGAACGAAGACGATAAAGGAAAAGCCAATTATATGATTTGGTTTACCGGCGGAATTGTTGAAGCCGATGGACCGGTACACGATGCCGGTGCCAGTACTTTTTATAGTGCTTTGTCGAATATAAATCTGCGCATTGAAGATGGAAACCCTGCTGCAGTTGCCCTTCGGACTCACTTTGCCCAGCATAGTTATATTGCTCATTGCGACATCAGTATTGGTAACGGAAAAGCCGGTTTATTCGATGTCGGAAATATGATTGAAGATGTTCGCTTTTTCGGTGGCGACTATGGAATTTATACCACGAAGGCTTCGCCCGGTTGGCAATTTATGATGCTGGATACTCATTTTGAAGGGCAACGCAAAACGGCTATAAAAACACAGGAAGCTGGTTTTACTATTGTGCGAATGAGTGTGAAAAACTGCCCGTCAGTGGTTCTGGTCGATCATAATTATTGGGAAAAACTAATTCTTGACGATTGTAGTTTCGAAAATATAGCCAATCCGGCAATTGTGGTCAGCAACGAAGGAAATGCTAATATGCAGGTGAATATTCGGAATTTGGTTTGCAAAAATGTTCCGGTTTTGGTTCAGTATCCGAAAGATAATAGTCAAACACTGGCTGCCGGAAAAATGTACCGGGTGAATCGCCTGGTGTACGGTTTGCAAATGGACGATTTGGATGCTGAAGCTGATGTTCGTACAATTTATGAAGCCGAACCTCTTAGCAACTTTCATTCTGAAAACACAAATATTCCGGGTTTTCCATCAATGAGCGAGTGGGTGAATCTGAAAAAACTTGGAGCAAAAGGTGATGGCATTTCGGATGATACAAAAGCAATTCAGGAAGGAATTGACAAATATTCGTGCATTTACGTTCCGCAGGGCTCGTACCGGATTAGCGAAACAATCCGAATGAAACCCAATACCGTATTGATTGGTTTGCATCCGATGGCAACCAATTTTGTGCTTGGCGAGAATACCGAAGCTTTTGGCGGATTTGGTGCACCCAAAGCGATGGTAGAAAGCGCTGAATCAGGTAAAAATATATTAACAGGAATTGGCCTTTCAACGGGAGCTAATAATTATCGTGCAGTAGCCTGCAAATGGATGGCTGGCGAAAGTTCGATGATTGACGATGTGAAATTTATTGGCGGACACGGAACGATGAATCCCGGACCGAAAGTTCGCTGGGAATGGCAAAAACTGAATTTGCAAGGGCAGGGGAGACGCTCGGTAAACGATGAAGATTTTTGGGATACACAGTATTGGAGTCTTTGGGTGACAAATAATGGCGGTGGAATTTTTAAAAATATCTGGTCGGCCAATACTTATGCAACTTCTGGCTTTTATGCTTCGCATACCAGTACTCCTGCTTGTATTTATGCCATGTCGGTAGAACATCATGTACGCAACGAAGTTCGTTTCAATCAAGTATCGAACTGGAAAGTGTATGCCCTTCAGTTGGAAGAAGAGAGTCGTGAAAGTTCCGAATGCCAGCCGCTTGAAATTGGTCAGTGTGCGGAGATGACTTTCTCGAATTTATATATGTTCCGGGTAATTCGCGTGAAAGTTCCGTATCCGTATTCGGTTCGCACCTGGGATTGTTCCAATGTAGAGTTCCTGAATACTCATAATTACAGTCAGATAAAATATACAACAGACAATCCGTTGTACGATGTAAATACAAATACCGAAGTACGGCCAACCGAATTGGCTCGCTTATTTATCAGTGGAAAAACGATTCTGAATAAGGAAAAAAATCAGGATCAACCGGTACAGTTTTTAGCGAAAGGATTTGAATTTGCTGTGGGAATGTGCCACGACTCGAAAGGCAATGTGTATTTCTCGGAACAGCGAATGAAGCGAATTTACAAGTGGTCGGCTGAAACGGAGACTTTGAGCTTGTTGGTCGATTTTCCTTGGCAACCCTTGTCGCTGGCCTGCGATTCAGAGGATAATTTGTTGGTTGTTTTTCGCTACGATCCGCAACGCGGTTTGCTGATAAATGGCGAGACTGAAAGTTTCCCAAATCCTGCCGATGCCCATGGAACTTCTTTCAGTGGTTGGGGAAATTCAGGCTTTGGCACTCTGGTGTATTCCATTAATCCATCGAAGCCGGAAGAAAGCATTTCGCTGTTGAAGAAGGTGAAAAATGGCACTGTCAGTCCAATTCATAAAGCACTTTATCCATCCAATCGCTGGAGAGATTATCACGATTTTAACGAGGTTTCGTTGAATCGCAACGAGGAGTGCTGGCTGGCTCCTGACGGTAAAACTATTATTCCCGTTTGTTACGATTTGGCTCGTTCGTGTGCGCTTGTCGAAGCTTTTCCGGGCAAAAAAATGTTTGCGGTGGACGAATACGATAAACGCACGGTAAGTTTCGATGTAAGCCAGTCGGGCGAACTTTCAAACCTGAAATATTTTGCTGAAAAAGGCGAATTCAGCTGCGTTCCCGATTTGCATGGCAATGTGTTTATTGCTGACGGGGAAATTTATACCTATAGTTCCGAAGGCAAACAGACAGGAATGCTTCGAATTCCGGAGCGCCCGTCAACAATTTCGTTTGGCGGAACGGACCTGAAAACACTCTTTATTACAGGGCGGACTACTCTTTTTCGCAGCAAGCAATAACAAATAAAAGTCGTTAAAATGAAATCAATACATATTAAAAATATTCTTGCAACGCTGGTTGTTCTTGTCTGGGGTATGAATCTTTCAGCTCAATCGTTTTTACATGCCGAGGGGCACGATATGGTCAACGAAGAAGGACAGAAAGTACTTTTGAAAGGTGTTGGACTGGGAAACTGGATGCTTCCCGAAGGTTATATGTGGAAATTCGGCAAATTCGGTGATCGTCCACGCCGGATTGAAAAAATTGTTGCCGATCATATTGGCGAAGAAAAAGCGGCTGCTTTCTGGAAAGAATATCGTAAAAATTACATTACAGAAGCCGATATTAAGCGCATTGCTGAATTGGGATTTAACTCAGTACGTCCGGCGCTAAATTCGAGACTTTTTATTGAAGAAGGCGGCAATAATGAATTTGTTGCCGAAGGATTTGAATTGCTTGATAAGCTGATTACCTGGTGTAGAAAGTATCATTTGTATGTAATTATTGATATGCATGGAGCTCCGGGAGGACAAACCGGTCAGAATATTGATGATAGCCCGAATGATCAGCCTGAGTTATTTATGAACCCGAAAAATGAGGAATTATTGGTGAAACTTTGGGTGAAACTTGCCGAACGCTATAAAGATGAGCCAATTGTTGCTGCTTACGATTTATTGAACGAACCTCTGCCCGAAAATACCGGAGCTGCCGAAAAATACAAGCATAAGCTGGTCCCGGTGTATGAAAAACTGATTAAGGCTATTCGCGAGGTGGACAAAAATCACATGTTTACACTTGAAGGTTATAACTGGGCCAATAACTGGTCGGTGTTCGAAAAAGCACTCGACGATAATATGTTTTTCCAGTTTCATTATTATTGCTGGGATCGCCCCGATCATTTAAACAATATCAGTCAGTACCTGAAAAAGCGTGAAGTGTTGAATACGCCGGTTTGGGTAGGCGAAACGGGTGAGAAAAACAATGCAATTTATTTTGCTACTACCCAGTATTTTGAGAAAAACAATATTGGCTGGTCGTTCTGGCCCTGGAAAAAGATGGATACTGCCAATACTCCCTATTCAATTAAATCGCCGGAAGGGTGGAGCGAAATTGCTGATTATTCAAATCGGGGGGAGAATGTTACAGCAGCCAATGCTGAAGCTATTTTCATCAGTCTTCTGGAAAATATAAAAATTGAAAATTGTGCTTATTTCCCGGATGTGGTGAATGCAATGTTGCGCAGATTACCTTTAAAAATAGAGGCTGAAAACTATGGACACGACGGGTATCAGAAATCCTATTTTGTGACCGATACTGCAACAATGTCTGTTAATTACAGAAAAGAGGAGCCTGTGAAAATTGAAGTTGTCAATGAAAATAAGCGATCACTGATTTCCGACCAGGCAATTCATTTACAGACAGGTGAGTGGACCGCTTATCGGGTTTATTCACAGGAAAAAAAGCAATATAAAATTACGCTGAAAGCAAAAGCAGTTAATGCTAAAATCGATTTGGTACTGAATGGCAAAGCGGTTCCTGTAAAAATTAATTCTGAAAACTGGGCGGAATTGGAACTTAATTCAAGCGAATTCGTTTGTGGAGAAAATAACTTGAAGGTGTTGGTTAAAGTTGGTGATCTTCAGTTGGATTGGATAAATATATACTAAGTTATTCCTGATAAAAACTGTTACCATTGAAAAATATTTACTGATGAAGAAATCATTTGTATTGTGTGGCGCTGCTCTTTTTTTGCTGGCAGCTTGTAGTAAACCGACTACATCCACTACCGAAAAAGAACCAATTCGGATTTATAATTCGAAAGCAAAAGTTTTTGTGACCGCAAAAGATACCACGCTTCGTTTGAATGTGCTTGGCGAGTTCAAAATGGAAGCGTTCGATCAGCCGTTGGAAACTCAGCCGTTTGTGTTAATCGATCCGGAAAGAACATTCCAGACAATGGAAGGAATCGGAGCTGCTTTGACCGATGCTTCGGCTGAAACTTTTTATAAAATGCCTGAAAATGCAAGGGCGCAACTGTTGAATGCATTTTTTGATGCGGAAAAAGGAATTGGCTATAATTTCGCTCGTACCAATATTGCGAGTTGCGACTTTTCGAGTGGTTCGTACAGCTATTTGGATGAAAATGATTCGTTGCTGAATTCGTTTAGTGTAAAGCACGACGAAGAATTTCGCATTCCATTTATTCGCGAAGCAATAAAAGCAGCTGGTGGCGAATTGAAATTATTTGCCAGTCCGTGGAGTCCACCCGCGTGGATGAAAGACAATAATAATGTTTTACGCGGTGGAAAACTTCTTGAACAATACAAACAAGCCTGGGCAAATCACTATGTGCGTTTTATTCAGGAATACGAAAAGCAGGGAATTCCGGTGTGGGGAATTTCTGTTCAAAACGAACCAATGGCGGTTCAACGCTGGGAATCGTGCGTTTATTCGGCCACTGATGAACGCGATTTTATAAAAAAATATCTTGGGCCAACTTTGCAGCAAAATAATATGGGCGATCGCAAATTGATTGCCTGGGATCATAACCGCGATCAGATTTATCAGCGCGCAACAACTATTCTGAGCGATCCGGAAGCCGCTAAATATGTGTGGGGAATAGGCTTTCACTGGTACGAACCATGGACTGGCGGCGACATGCAGTTTGAAAATACCAAACTGGTAAATCAGGCATTTCCGGATAAAAAATTGATTTTTACAGAAGGTTGTGTCGAAAAGTTTGACCTGACCAGGGTTGACGATTGGAGTCTTGGCGAACGTTACGGCTATTCAATGCTTAACGATTTTAATAGTGGAACAGTGGCCTGGACCGATTGGAATATTTTTCTGGATGAAACTGGAGGTCCAAATCATGTTGGCAATTTGTGTTTTGCTCCGGTACATGCCAATACTCAGTCGGGCGAATTGATTTTTACTAACAGCTACTATTATATCGGCCATTTTTCAAAATTTATAAAAGAAGGAGCGAAACGAATTGCTGCATCATCAAGCCGCACCGATTTGCAGACAACTGCTTTTATCAATCCTGACCGATCGATTGTAGTGGTGGTGCTTAACCGTTCAGAAAAAAAATACAGCTATTTGCTGATGATGAATGGAAAAGCAACAAAAGTAGAAAGCTTACCGCATTCAATTGAAACAGTGATTATTTAGGATATTCCGTTTTCAAATTTCTTAGATTCCTTTCATTCGAAGGAATGCATTTAAAACCCATTGTCTTTTTTTAGTGGATTAAGGTTTTTTTAGATATTGTAATAGGAGATTTTGAGCTAAAACGAAAACGGATAGGGCATCGCAGCAGCAAGCTGTGGTGCCCTTTTGTTTTTTATAAAATTGAATCTTTGGATAAAATGCATAATCGACAAATTAAGAATATATTTGAAATCGGGATTCAACCTAGATAAGACCTAAAAACCACATACATGAAGAAGTTTGCTATTATCGCTTTTGTATTTTTAATTGTTTGCACTCAGTTGCAAGCTCAATCTCAACCATCTGGCGTTACCAATTTACGTTGCGAATACCTGGCCAATCCGCTGGGTGTTGATTCTCCTAATCCCCGTCTTTCGTGGATGATGAATGATGGCACTCTTGGTGCGAGTCAACAAGCCTATCAATTGTTGGTTTCCACCGATTCGCTTGATGTTGTTAAAGCGCAGGGGAAAATATGGGATTCTGGTAAAATTGAGTCTGATGGAATGTTGGTTCGTTTTAATGGGAAAGCACTAAAACCTTTTACTAAATATTTCTGGTCGGTTGCGATTTGGAATCAGAAAAACGAAAAAATGAGTTCGTCGGTAGCCTCATTCGAAACCGGAATGATGGGAATGGAAAACTGGCGCGGTGCCTGGATCAGCGATGGCAAAGAAATCAGTGAAAAGGCAGCACCTTATTTTCGAAAAGAATTTGAAACGGGAAAGAAAGTAAAATCGGCACGCGCTTATGTTGCCGCCGCAGGTTTGTACGAATTATACATGAATGGCGAAAAAGTGGGCGACCACGTTCTCGATCCGGCTTATACCCGATTCGATCGCCGTAATTTGTATGTCACTTTCGATGTGACTCGTCAGTTGCAAAATGGCAAAAATGTGCTTGGTATTTTGCTCGGTAATGGCTGGTATAACCATCAATCTACTGCTGTTTGGTATTTTCACAAAGCTCCATGGCGAAATCGTCCGGCTTTTTGCATGGATTTGCACATCACCTACGATGACGGGACTACTGAAGTAATCTCTTCAGGAAAGGATTGGAAAACTTCGCTAAGTCCGGTTATTTTTAACAGCATTTATACTGCCGAACATTACGATGCCCGTTTGGAACAGCCGGGCTGGTGCAAAGCCGGTTTCGATGATTCGAAATGGGATGCTGTGATTTATCGGGCAGCTCCGTCGATGAATATCGTTTCGCAAATGATGCACCCGATTCGTCATGTGCAGAAAATTGAAGCAAAAAGTATGACTCAGTTTAACGACACTACTTATGTGTTTGATTTGGGACGAAATATTGCTGGGGTGAGTGAAATTACAGTTGCCGGAGCTGAAGGAACAATTTTGCGGCTGAAACATGGCGAGCGGCTCTATGCAAACGGACATGTCGATATTTCAAACATTGATGTTCATTATCGGCCAACCGATGAGGCAGATCCGTTTCAGACTGATATTTACACTCTGAATGGAAAAGGAGAAGAAACTTTTAGTCCGCGTTTCAATTATAAAGGATTTCAATATGTCGAAGTAGCCGCAAACAAGCCGGTTAAACTCACCAAAGAAAGTTTGATCGGGTATTTCATGCACAGCGATGTGCCTTCGGTTGGAGAACTGAAAACAACAAACCCCACAGTTAATAAGATTTGGGAAGCAACCAATAATTCATATTTGTCGAATTTATTTGGTTATCCGACCGACTGTCCGCAGCGAGAAAAGAACGGTTGGACCGGTGATGCACACATTGCTGTTGAAACTGGTTTGTATAGTTTTGATGGAATCACGATTTACGAAAAATGGCTGGCAGATCACCGCGACGAGCAGCAACCCAATGGTGTACTTCCTGCAATCATTCCAACGGATGGATGGGGGTACGAATGGGCCAACGGTCCCGACTGGACCAGCACCGTCGCGCTGATTCCGTGGAATATTTACCTGTTTTACGGTGATGCATCTTTGCTGGAAGCTTCGTACGAGAATATCAAACGCTATGTGGATCATATCAGTGAGATCAGCCCTTCCGGGACGACTACCTGGGGCTTGGGCGACTGGGTTCCGGTGAAATCGAAATCGCCGGTTGAGCTAACTTCAACCTGCTACTATTTTGCCGATGCGACCATCCTGTCCCAAGCTGCTAAATTGTTGAATAAGCCAGCGGACGAAGCGAAATATTCGGCCTTGGCTCAAAAAATAAAAAAGGCTTTTAATCAGAAATATTATCATGTTGATAGTAAAACTTATGCCAGTGGTACACAAACTGAAATGAGTGCTCCTCTTTATTGGGGATTGGTGCCGGATGAAGTAAAAAGAGAAGTGGCAGCTAATTTGGCCAGGCGGGTTGAAGCTGATTTATTTCATCTGGATGTGGGATTACTGGGACAAAAGACAATTTTGAATGCATTGAGCCAAAACGGATATGCTGATGTTGCTTATAAAGTTGCTTCGCAAGAAACGTACCCGTCATGGGGATGGTGGATGGTGAATGGAGCCACCACTTTACTTGAGAATTGGGATATCAAAGCGAAAAACGATATTTCGATGAATCATATCATGTTTGGCGAAATAGGCGCGTGGTTATACAAAGGGCTGGGCGGTATTTTTCCTGATCCGGATTATCCGGGATTTAAAAATATAATTCTGAAACCTTCATTTATATCATTGCTTGATGGGGTTGAAATTTCTCATCAATCTCCGTATGGGAAAATTATTTCAGCATGGAAAAAAACGAAAAAAATGGTGGTTTATTCGCTGACTATTCCTGCGAACTCGACCGCTGATTTTTACATTCCGGCAGGATATTCTGTGAAAACGATAATCGACAGATCGACAGGAGAAAAAGTCGGATTCATGCAAGCCGAAATGGCCTGTATGAAGCTAAGGTCTGGAATGTATCAGATTGATTTGTCGCGGGACAGTAAATAGCAAAAACGGTATTTTTTGATGAAACAAGCATCAGTACATGCTTGTTTGGTATCTTTTTTGATGTATCGGAGAACTTTATCAATAACCCTAAAAAACAATTAGCGATGAGATATTTTATGTTCTTCTTGGTTGCGTTATTCTTGCATAGTTGTGCTTCGATCAATATCACTTCGGTGCCGAAAAGTCATCCGGAGCGCCCTTTTTCGCGGATTGCGATTGTTTGTATCGAAACATCAAATGATATGAAACTGCTTGATGCATCGTATTTTGATGCAAATGTACGCGGAAATTTTAATGATGTTGACAACTTAAAATTCAGAGCTCAGTTGGAGCGAACTGTCGCTCGGAATTTGGGTACAAATGGTTATCCTCAAATCATTAAATCGTCGGAAATATTTAAGGTTGACGAAGATTATTCGTTTGAACAATTTTATTCTGAAATAGAAAAAACAGGGGCAGAGGCTGTGCTTTTTATTAATCTTCGCGATTATTGGATGAGTACAAAATATGTGACATCTCATTACGAAAATATGTCGGTAACAAGAGACGAATCGGAGCCAAATTCGTCGTATTATGCGTATTTGTATCCGGTTAACGATTTTCAGAAATATATCTGGGTTGGAAAAATAAATGTCTCAGGAATTTGGGCTGGTTACGATACGCTAAATAATTATTTGGCTCGCGGCATTGCCCGAATGTTGAGCAAAGAGAAATATATTTATTGAGCAAAAAAGAAGAGGCTGTCCAAAAAGTAACTAAATCATTCTATTTGTCATGTTTCTCCGGCACTTGCCGGATCAGGATGACAAAGCAACAGACTTTTTAGACAGCTCCTTTATTTTTATTTCATTAAAAGTCAGATCAATAGTTGAAACTACTTCCTCCCAAAAATTCGCGGATAACCGAAGTTGGAGGAATTTCCTGATCGTCGAGTGGTGTGAAATACGACAAAAATTTGAGTAGTCGGTTTGTTTCGCTGTACTCGGGCATACTTTCAGGAACCGATTTTAGTAATGGCTCAGCATACTTTTTCAATACGGCTAACTCGTAAGTTAGTGCCGAATTAAACATCACATCTGCATTTTCCTGGTAAGGAAAAATATTTTTGTCTTCGCCATTGCGTACACTGGGCCAGCGACGAATTGTTTCGGCGGCAGAATATCCCCGGTATTTGGCATCGCGAATCATGCGACGAACCAATCGGTTGTCGGTTGTCGGAATGTAATTGTGGTCGTCAAACGAAATTTGAGTAAGTGCCGAAAGGAAAATTTTGAAAGTATTTTCAGGTTTAATGTGTGGAACAAGGTTGGGATTCATGCCATGAATACCTTCCACAATTAGTATGTCGGTGTTTTTTAGTTGCAACTTTTTGCCCGAGCGCATGCGTCGCCCAGTGGTGAAATCAAAGCGAGGCAATTCGATTGTTTTTCCTGAAAATAAATCGAGTAATTGATGGTTGAAGTATTCAATATCAATGGCTTCGAGTGCTTCAAAATCGTAATCTCCATTCTCGTCGCGCGGAGTTTTCTCGCGGTCAACAAAGTAATCGTCCAGCGAAATCATGTACGGATTCAGCCCATTTACTGCGAGTTGAACGGCCAGTCGTTTGCTGAATGTGGTTTTTCCTGACGATGAAGGACCGGCAATCAAAACCATTTTTACCTTGTCTTTTCGCTCGTTGATCATGTTGGCAATTTCAGCTACTTTTTTCTCGTGCAGTGCTTCCGATATTTTAATAATGTCGCCGCCTTTGCCTTCCTGTATCTGGCGGTTCAGGTTTCCGATGTTCGAAACATTTAAAATTTCAGCCCAATCTTTGTGTTCCTGGAAAACTTCAAAAAGTTTATCCTGCATCACTATGCGGCGGAGTTTGGAGAAATCTCTTCGCTTGGGAATTTGTAGCAAAATCCCGTCGTAATGCGCTTTCAATCCATAGTTTTTAATGTACCCGGTGGACGGAAGTAAATGTCCATAGAAATAATTCGCCGTATCGTCAAGCAAGTTTACGTAGCTGAATAAATCGCCTTGCTGACTGAATAAGAGTGCTTTGTTTTCGAGTCCCTGGCTACGGAACAGTTCTACTGCATCGCCGGTAGGAACGCCTTTTTTTACGAATGGCAAATCAGCATGAATCAACTGATCCATTTCGTCTTTGATAGCAAAAACTTCCGACTCAGTAATCGGGTGCTCCAGTCCTTCCAATTCGCCGTAAAAACCGTTTGAAATGCCGTGCATAATTTTAAGCCGAACCCCTGGCAATACTCTGCGTACAGCGGTATAAAGCACAAACAATACCGAGCGGGTGTACAAGCGAACTCCATCCGGATGGGAATAGTCGATAAAGCTGATTTTCTTTGATTTGACTATGGCAAACGTGAGTTCTTTTATTTTGTGGTTTACCAATGCTCCTACAACCGGATTGGTAAGCTGAATGCCCATGTCGTTTTTTATTTCTTCAAGAGTAATTCCCAGCGGATACTCTTTTTTCTGTCCATTATTTTCACAATAAATCTGAATTGTTCTCATGTCTTCTGTTTAGTTTTTTAGTTCTTCTTTCAAGTATTTGGCAGTATAGGAAATCGAATTCGTAATAACTTCTTCGGGTGTTCCGCTGCAAATTACCTGTCCGCCATCTTTTCCTCCTTCGGGGCCAATGTCAATAATGTGGTCGGCCACTTTTATTACATCCATGTTGTGTTCAATTACAATTACGGTGTTGCCCCGATCTACTAATTTATTCAGTACTTCCAGCAATACCCGGATGTCTTCGAAATGAAGTCCGGTAGTAGGTTCGTCCAAAATGTACAGCGTTTTACCGGTGTCGCGCTTGGCCAGCTCGGCGGCCAGCTTTACCCGTTGCGATTCGCCTCCCGACAGGGTTGTTGACGATTGCCCGAGGGTAATGTATCCCAGACCTACTTCCTGCAAGGTCTTCAGTTTGTGTGCAATCGAAGGAATATTTTCAAAGAATTCGACTCCCTGATTGATGGTCATATCCAGTACATCGCTGATCGATTTGCCTTTGTATCGCACCTCAAGTGTTTCGCGGTTGTAGCGTTTTCCATTGCATCCATCGCAATGCACATATACATCGGGAAGGAAGTTCATCTCAATCAGTTTCATTCCACCACCCTGGCATTCTTCGCAGCGTCCGCCTTTTACGTTGAATGAGAAACGCCCGGGTTTGTATCCGCGTATTTTTGCCTCGGGAAGCTGTGCAAACAGGTCGCGAATATCCGAAAAAACGCCAATGTAGGTGACCGGGTTCGAGCGAGGAGTACGCCCCAAGGGTGATTGATCTACCTGCACGACTTTGTCAATGTTTTTCAATCCTGAAATTTTTTCGTACGGAAGCGGATCTTTCACCGATTTGTAGAAATGCTGACTCAGAATTGGTTGCAATGTACCGTTAATTAAACTTGATTTACCGCTTCCTGACACACCTGTAATACAGATCAGTTTTCCCAGGGGAAATTCGACCGTTACGTTTTTCAGGTTATTACCCGAGCAGCTATGTAATTTCAAATTCAATCCGTTTCCTTCTCTGCGTTGTGCCGGTACTTCTATTTTTAGTCGTCCATTCAGATAATCGGCTGTCAGCGATTTGGATTTCAGAATTTCTTCGGGAGTTCCGGCTGCAACAACTTCTCCGCCATGACGACCAGCGCGGGGACCCATATCCACCACATAGTCGGCATTCATCATCATATCTTTATCGTGCTCAACCACTACTACCGAGTTGCCTGTGTCGCGCAACTGAACCAGTGAATTGATTAGTCGCAGATTGTCGCGGTGATGCAGGCCGATACTTGGCTCGTCGAGAATATACAGCACATTTACCAGTTGCGAACCAATTTGTGTTGCCAGACGAATGCGTTGCGATTCGCCACCCGAGAGTGTTTGCGAAGTACGGTCGAGCGACAGATAATTTAAACCAACATCAACTAGGAATCGAATGCGGTCGCGAATTTCTTTAATTACTTCTACTCCGATTTTTCGTTGGCGGTCGCTCATGCGTTCTTCAATGCCATCGAGCCAGTTATTTAGCTCCACAATGTCCATACGAGCCAGTTCCGAAATATTTTTTCCGTCAATTTTAAAATGAAGCGATTCTTTTTTCAGTCGCATTCCGTTACACACCGGGCAATCGATCGTTTTTACAAACTGGCCTGCCCATTTTTGCGCTTGTTTCGACGGATTGTCATCAATTTGGTTATCGATATATTTCACCACACCTTCGTAACTCATCATGTAATTTACGGATGATCCGAGTGGCGAATTTTTCAATTGAATTCGTTCGTTCGTTCCGTATAACACGGCATCCAAACCTTCCTCCGGAATATCTTTAATGGGCGTTTTTAAGTCGAAGTCGAATTTTTCGCCCAAGGCTTCTATCTGCCAAAAGATAAGTGAATTTTTATGTGGTCCGAGTGGTGCAATTCCTCCCTGGAAAATACTTTTTGTATTATCAGGGATCACTTTCTCCATGTCTATTTCAGTGATTCGCCCCAAACCTGAACATTTTGGACAAGCTCCTTGTGGTGAGTTGAACGAAAAGTTGTGTGGTGCTGGTTCTGCATACGAAATTCCGCTGGTTGGGCACATCAGCTGGCGACTGTAATATTTTACTTCCTGCGTTTCATGATCCATGATCATGGTAATTCCGCTGCCGTTTTTCATCGCTGTTTGCACCGACTCTTTCAACCGTTTTTCTCCGGCTTCGTCCACCGACAAACGGTCAATTACAATTTCGATGAAGTGATTTTTATACCGATCGACACGCATGGTAGGAGAGAGTTCTTTCACTTCGCCATCAATACGGGCGTACAAAAATCCTTTTTTGCGTATTTGCTCAAACAATTCGCGATAGTGACCTTTTCGGCCTTTTACTACCGGAGCTAAAACCAATATGCGTCGTCCTGCAAACTTGGTTTTAATCAGGTTCAGGATTTGTTCGTCGGTGTATTTCACCATTTTTTCACCCGTATTGTACGAAATAGCTTCGCCTGCGCGAGCATACAAAAGGCGCAGAAAATCATAAATTTCGGTCACCGTTCCCACGGTTGAACGCGGATTTTTGTTGGTGGTCTTCTGCTCAATGGAAATAACCGGGCTCAATCCTGTAATTTTGTCCACATCGGGTCGTTCCATATTTCCCAAAAACGAACGGGCGTAGGCCGAAAACGTTTCAATGTAGCGACGTTGCCCTTCAGCATAAATGGTGTCGAAGGCCAGCGACGATTTTCCACTTCCGCTTAAACCGGTAATAACCGTGAGTTTATTGCGAGGAATTTCGACATTGATATTTTGAAGATTGTGTACACGAGCGCCGTGCACAACAATTTTCTCTTCGTTGTCAACAATATCAGGATGAATTTTTTCTATATCTTCTTTATACATGTTGCTGTGTCCAAAACTTCTATTTTATAATCGGTATTTTCACCTGATAGGTTTTTTTCTGCGTATTGGTCAGAAACGATTCACGCAACCAGGGGTTAAACATTTTCAGCATTTTGTAGCTGATGTTATGTTGTTTGGCAAAATCAGGAAGGCTGGCTACCGGCCCTGTGATTTCTGCTGTTTTTGTGTCGATGATTGGATATTTTTCTTCCTCCGGAACATCAAACCCGTACGATTTCGGATCGCTCATGATGATTTTGTATGAAAGAATCCGGAATAAATAGCGACTTGTTTCTTCTCCGATATGCAAATCGAAATAGTCGTCAGATCTTTGCCGATCCATTTGAGTGCTGGTAAATGCACGACCTGCATTGTACGAAGCGGCAACCAAACTCCATTTGCCGAATTTCTGATACGATTCTTTCAAAAATTTGCAGGCAGCCACGGTCGATTTTTCAATGTGGTAGCGTTCGTCCACTTCTTTCGAAACTTCCAGTCCGCATTCTTTGGCTGTGCCTTCGAGTAATTGCCACAAACCGGCTGCTTTGGATGGCGAAAGTGCTCTTACATTAAATCCGCTTTCGGCTACACACAGATATTTAAAATCGTCCGGGATTCCTTGTTCTTTCAATATTGGTTCGATAATGGAAAAATAGCGCGGAGCCAGTTTCAGTAAACGAATGGTTTGTGAATGGAAAAAAGCGGTGCTAAGCAATTCGCGATCCATGCTTTCGTGAATGTCGAAGCGGTCGAGCGGAACCTGTTCTCCGGCAAATTCGATTTTTTCAGGTATCGGAACCGATCGGTATAATAATTCTTCCTTTTTTTCTTCTTTTTTTTGCTGATCGTTTAATCCTGAAAGGATTACAAATACGCAGATAAAGCCAAAGAGTAATGCTACTCCTGAGAGGACTGGTTTGAGCTTGTTTCCCATTTTCTTTTGGTTGTAAAAAATTGCAATTGACAAAAATAGCTGAATAAAAGTGGCTTTTCAAGAGACCTGATGATAAAAACAAAAAATCCGGGCATTTGGTTGGCCCGGATTATTGTATTTGCCTTTGCTTCTGAAAAAAAGACCTGTTGCCTCACAGCGCATCGAGGATCAGAGGTCTGTTCGAAGCATTGGCGAATGCTTGTTAAGTTTTTGTTAATGCCAAATCAGAATGCAAACGAAAGCCCGGTGTAAATGCCAAACGAATATGGTTTGTAAGCAACTCCGGGGCTGTCATTCAGCGATTGGAAATAATATTTCATTCGTGGCTCGATATTAAAAAACAGATTCGATCCGAGTGAATAGCTCATGCCAATTCCAATCAACCCACTGTAGGTAAATTTTGTCATTCCCAAGGTTTCGCCAACCCGATTGCGATCGCCATTCTGATTTATATACACCGAATTGCCGATTAGCATGTGCGAACTTAAGCCACTCATTAATTGTATTCCGAATTGAGAATCGAGAAGCTGGTATTTTACAATCAGAGGAACTTCCAGATATTCAAAGTTCTGGTCGAATTCAGCATTGCTTACTAGCGCTTTGGGTGCAAAAGTTTCTCTGTCGAGACTTCCTTCTACTTGTAACTCCGACGGAATGTTATTCAGCTTAATAATTCCTGCTGTTCCGTTAAGTTCCAGTGTACCATTGTTGGTTTTTACTGAAGTATTGAAATATTGAGGACTGTCATTCATCGGAACAGAAGCTAACATTTCCCGAGAGTTGTTATTTGACGACGATTGCCCCATTGGCGTGTAATAGACACCGGATTGAACACTCCATCGTTTTTTCGTTTTTAGTTCAAGCGAAAAACCACCCCCCATATTTACTGAATTTTTACTGTCGTTTTTCACCATATTTTGAGCATACAGTGTGCTATGTTCGGCATTATTTACTGAATAGGTGGGCGAAACAGCAGCTCCAACTACCCACTTGTGTTGTTGGCCTCGCGATTCGTTCATAGCCAGTAATGCCTTGTTTGCTTCTACTATTTGCTGTTCTTCAATGCTTAAAATACTCGAAGGGTTGCTTTTTCTGTCAATTTTTGCCAGAGATATGTTTGTTTCTGTTGAACCTGAAAAAACAGCTTTCATTCTTTCTAATAACTGAGGAGCTTTTTCTCGTTCATTCAGATTATTGGTGCTTTCAGAAGTATTTCTTTTTAATGTAGTTTTCGGTTGATTTGTATTTTCGGCAAATAAATTACTAGCAGTTTTTGCCGAAACAGCCGGACCTTCTGTTTGTGGCATTTCTGTTGTTGTTTGCTGTGGTACGTTTTCTTCAGTATGAGTAGTACTTGTATTTTTGGCAAGTTGCACTTTGTTGTGCGAAACATTTATTTGCCAACCAGCAATAAATGCGATTGCCAATGCGGCGGCTATACTACTGATACGCCATACGAGTAACTGTTTCTTGCGTTTTCCGGCAGCCATTTTTTCCTGCAGATTGTTCCAAACAAAAGCAGGAGGGCTGAGTTCGAAATCGCCAAGCTTTTCCCGAAAAATGCGGTCCATATTTTTATCTTCGGTCATCATGCTGTGGTGTGTTTTGTTTTTTTATAGTCGCCAAATAAATTTGTTACTTTTTGTTGCATAATCATTCGTGCCCGGGCTAGGTTCGATTTGGATGTGCCTTCCGAAATCTTCATTTCTTCGGCAATTTCCTGGTGCGACATACCATCGAGCACATACAAGTTGAAAACCATGCGGTAGCGAGGAGGTAATTCCTGAATCAAACGAAGCAGGTCTTTTGCCGATATGGCAGAAATTATATCGTCCGAGGCATAATTACTTTGCTCGTATTTTCCCATGTCTTCAACCGGGTACAATAGATGTTGTTTCCGGTATTTTTCCAACGAAACATTTACCATAATCCGCCTGATCCAGCCTTCCAAGGAACCTTCGTTTCGAAACGATTTTATATTTGAAAAAACTTTCAGAAAACCTTCTTGTAAACTGTCTTCCGCTTCCGATGCATCTTTGGCATACCTCAGGCATACCCCGTACATTTTGGGCGAATACAATTGATACAGCCTGGCCTGTGCCTGTGGTTTTCCTGCTGCACAATCTTTTATCAGTTTCTCAAGTTCTTCCAATCCTTAATTTTCAATTGTTCCCTCAAAAATACATTTTTATAAGAAGGTATTTTCTCAGAAAGTAACCAATCCGTTCAGCTCTTTGTTGAATTCAACTTTAATACGGAATGTTTCTGTTCCTTGTTTTTTCATGATTAGCCAGTAGGTTTTTGTTGCTAATGGTCCCAATGTACATTCCATGTCGTACGGACAAATACATTTACATTGTCCGGGTTCTTTTTCGAATTCATTTACAATCAGGCTGTCGCCGGATAAACTTGTTTCAATTTGTAAATTGTTTTCTGTTTGGCAGCAATTGAAATACACATTTTTGTGTGTCAGTTTAATCTTATTCCCCGTTTCGTAAACGTATTCAATTGATTCGCCTTCGTATCCGACGGTTGCATTTTTGGTGTTTTTGCAATCCGAAAATTGAATGTTCTCAGCTGTCATTGCAGGCAATACTTCATCTTCTTTATCACACGAAAAAAAGATAGATGAACATGCAAATACAAAAGCAGCAGCAAGGATCAAGTTCTTTTTTTTCATTGTTTCTGTTGTGTATGTATTAATTGGCGAAGATTAAATGGTAAATCGTGTATTCTTATAAGTTAAGTGATCCGCTCAGCTTTTTGTTGAATTCAACTTTAATACGGAATGTTTCTGTTCCTTGTTTTTTCATGATTAGCCAATAGGTTTTTGTTGCTAATGGCCCCAATGTACATTCCATATCATACGGACAAATACAATTGCAAATCCCGGGTTCTTTTTCGAATTCATTTACAATCAGGCTGTCGCCGGATAAACTTGTTTCAATTTGTAAATTGTTTTCTGTTTGGCAGCAATTGAAATACACATTTTTGTGTGTCAGTTTAATCTTATTCCCCGTTTCGTAAACGTATTCAAATGATTCGCCTTCGTATCCGACGGTTGCATTTTTGGTGTTTTTGCAATCCGAAAATTGAATGTTCTCAGCTGTCATTGCAGGCAATACTTCATCTTCTTTATCACACGAAAAAAAGATAGATGAACATGCAAATACAAAAGCAGCAGCAAGGATCAAGTTCTTTTTCTTCATTGTTTCTGGTTGTGTTTCTGTGTATATATGTATTGATTGACGAGGGCTAGATGGAGAATACTGGCGTTTGGTTGCGTGACAATAAAAAATAGTTGAAAAATGAAGAAAAGCCGAAATGACGCGCAACTGTTTTTTTAGAAATGACATCATTGGAATGTAAAGCGTCGAAAACTTAAAAACAAACTTATGATACGACTGAAATCAATTTTTTTATTTGCCGCCATGCTGCTTGTTGTGGTGGCTTGTAACGATGATGATGAATTAAATCTTCCGCCCAGCGATATTGTGATGACTCAGAAATCGGCAGCTATTATTGATGCAGATAATCGTTTCGGATTTGAATTGTTTCAGAAAATTGTTCAGGCTGATACCGAGAAAAAGAATATTATGATGTCGCCGCTGAGTGTTTCGCTGGCATTGGGGATGGCCTACAATGGTGCCGAAGGAAATACCCGCGACGAGATGGAAACGATGTTGCATAAATTAAATCTGACACCTGAAGAAATCAATGAATCGTATAAAATGCTGGTTTCGGCTCTGAAAAGCCATGATTCGAAAGTGGAGTTGGATATCTCGAACGGAATATTTTACCACAAAACGTATTCAATAAAAAATACATTTCTGAATGCCAATCAGGAATATTACAGTGCCGAGGTGAGAGCACTTGACTTTGCAAACGGTGCTTCAACCTTAAAAGCCATTAATGACTGGGTGAAAAATAAAACGCACGAGAAAATCGACAAGATTATTGATTTTATTAATCCGTATGATGTAATGGTTTTGGTGAATGCAGTGTATTTTAATGGTGAGTGGACTTACCGTTTTGAAAAAGATAATACGGCAGATCGCGTTTTCTTTTACGAAAATGGATCCAGTGCACAGTTGCCAACCATGATGATAAAAGGAACATTTTTCTCCTACAAACACAATCAGTTTGAAATGATAGAGTTGCCTTATGGTGGCGAAAAGTATTCTATGCTGGTTTTTGTGCCCGGTGAAGGACATACTATCGACGAGCTGGTAAAACTGTTGAGCACGGATAATTTGCAGGATTGGATGAGGCGAATGAATAAATTTAACCAGAAGGTGTTTTTGCCTCGCTTCGAGTTCAGTTACGAAACAGGATTGGTTGACTATTTGCAGCAGTTGGGAATGAAAGATGCATTTTCTGCCGAAGCGGCCGATTTTTCGGGAATAACAGATCAGTCAAGGTTATTCATCAGCGAAGTAAAGCACAAGTCGTACATCAAAGTTGATGAACGAGGCACAGAGGCTGCTGCAGTAACCGGAATCGTTTTTGAGACTACTTCCGTAGGGAACGAAAAAATATTTGCAGCCGATCGCCCGTTTGTTTTTGCAATTCACGAAAGAGATACCAACTCAATATTATTTATAGGAAAAGTAACTAACCCTGAAAAAGAATAAAAATGAAACGAATGAAGTATATCGCAGTGGTCGTGTTGTCGCTCTTAACTATAGCTTGCGAAAAAGACTACGAAGGGCTTGACTTGCAAGATAAAGATCAGATTGTTTTTCAGGCAGAATATGTAAATTATGCCTGGGGAAAAGTAAATAAAGGTTTTTTTATTACTGCCGATGGATCGAAATATGAATATGACAATCCTGAAAAATGGGTTTTCCCGGAAAATGATTTGATTCTTGCCGACGATTTTATTGCGAATATACAGCAATGCGAAAAGGTGGTATCGGTTGATTTGACCAAACTGAACCAGATGAAATCGCTGGTATTAAAAGTGGACGAACATAAACTCGGCGAAAGAAAAGCAGTGATGGCTGATGCCGGAAGTGAGCAGTATTGCTTTTATATAAAAGATCCGGCCAAAAATCAATTGCGTCGAATTGTTTTGTTGTCACGCGGAGATTTCTTTCAGGAAAATACCGATAAGGAAGCACAAGAAATAGCGTCCTGGTTGATGGAACTGAACCAGGGGGGCGTGTTCTCAGACAAGTTCTTCAATTAAATTTCCCAAATTCAATTTTTCTAAAACCGGCGTAATCAGCCGGTTTTCTTTTTTTCTTTTTCCTGATGATTTTTTTTTTTGCCCTATTTGAAGTTTTATTTTGTTTTGATACTTTTCCGCCAGAAAAATGTATTGTTTTTACTAAAATTGAATAGCGATGAACGACGATTTTTTTGATGATGAACTGGACAACTTCGACATTGATGATGATTTCGATGCTGATGAAGATTTAGACGTGGAAGACATGGATGAAGATTGGGATTCTGATTCATTTGACGAAGAAGATTTAGAAGATCTTGATTTCGACATGGAAGAACCTGACATGGAAGATGATGAGTCTTTCGATGGTTTCTATGACGATGAGGACGATGATGATATGTAACAGACATCATCGAACTGTAAGAGATAATTTGAAGCGTCTTGTCCTGTCCGGGCAAGACGCTTTTTTTGAAAGTCTCGCCATTTATTACAAATCAAGACGGTTTAACTTTCCTTTTCGAAATCTATATTTCCTATAAACTTTTGTCTTATCAGACTGATTTTACTTTTTGTTTCAAGACAAAAAGTAAAAAAAATTACAGAAAGCACTACGTTCAGCAGAATCCCAAGCGAACTTGGTTCTGCCTTCACTTAAACGTGCTTTTCAAGGCTGATTTTTATCCGCAACCTTCATCTTCCTAAAAGCTAAGTTCTACGGGTGATCTCCTCCTCTGGTCGGAGCTTCCCGTTTGCACTAAGCTTTCAGCTTGATTCCGGCCTTGATAAAAATAGGCCTCCCCTCCACGAACAATCAAGTAAACCTGACATGTATTTAAGCAATTTACATTCATCTCTATTGGTGATTTCTGAAAATCATGTATGTTTTATTTGGCTTATCGTAGCTCAGGCATTTTTTCGGGCAGAAATTTCCAGAAACGCTGAGGCATGTGTTGTCGCTGCAAACGCAAATTTTTACGTTCGTCAATATTAATATGGTCGAAGTAATTCTTCCATAATTGCTGGTACATGCTTTCTCCCTCCTGCAATAAATTATCGGCAACTTTTCCTGTATGTGTACTGAATGATTTTTCTGCCAGTACAACTTCATGCGTTTGCTTCAAATCATAAAATATTCCGTAATCGCGTTTCAGATCGTAAATAAGCCAGCGCTGATCGGCAAAGCGATTCGTGAAGTGTTTTACCGAAAGAGGCAAGACATCATACAGCGGTTCTATTCCTGAAAAATAAACGCCATCGCGGGTTTGCTGGAAGCGAAGGAACTGCAACATGCGGGTTGCTTCGCGAAGCACTTTGCGTTCCAGCTTTTTCAATTCCAGCACGTCCGGGTCACCAAAATCAGTTTCAATGCTGAAATGGGTGTCGAACATTCGCCGCATGAAACGATACAGCATCATTTCAATCCCATTTTCAGTCGATAAGAATGCCATGAAAGGAAGTTCTTTGTTGCGCTGATGCAATTTATTTTGCAAGGCTTTCCATACACGCTCGGCCTGATTGGGATCTGTCGCAATAAATTCCCGTTGTGCAAATATTTTTTCCTGAAAGGCGTTGGTTTTTCCAATATCAATAGGCGTTAATTTGCGCGCATAGCATTGAAAAACCACGGTGAGCAACCCTTCGAACGAACCATCGTATGTCAGATATTCCATAATCTTCCGGCTACTGAGGAATAAAAAATCAATCTAATAATTGTCCGGAAACAATGAGCGCAATTACTCAACCTCAACCTTAATCTTTGCCTTCGCTCTTCCCTTTCTAATGTTGCCATATCATCACTCGTTTGGTTTCCTCAATGGTTGGTGCAACAATTAGCGGGAAAAGCTCCAGTTGAGTGTCGCCTGCTTTTTTGTATTTCGAAAGCCGTTCCGATACAATTTGCGTTTTCAGTCGTTCGGGTTCCCAGCTCCATGCTTTCGTGGGGAGTTCGTTGCAGGTGATAAAATATTTGGCACGTTTTACAACGACTCCGATTTTTTTCAAATGATCTGTTGTTAATCGGCGAAAACGGCGCGCATCCACAATCATTTTTGCCGATTGTACTCCCACTCCTGGAATGCGGAGAATCATTTCGTAGGATGCTTTATTTACATCCACCGGAAACAAATGATAATTGCGGATGGCCCAGGCCAGTTTCGGATCCACATCCAAATCGAGAAACGGATGTTTGGCATCCAGTATTTCTTCGGCTTTGAATTGATAAAAACGCATTAGCCAATCGCTTTGGTAAAGACGGTTTTCGCGAACCAGTGGTGGCGATTGGATGGCAGGCAAGCGCTGGTCGTAACTATTCACCGGAAGGTAGCCAGAGTAATAAACGCGCTTGAGTTGCTGTTCTTTGTACAGATTCGACGATAAAAGCAGAATTTGCCGGTCGCTTTCGGGGCTGGCGCCTACTATTAGCTGCGTACTCTGCCCGGCAGGAGTAAAAACCGGCGCTTTGCGGAATTTGCTGCGTTCTTCTTTGTTGGCAACAATTCCTTCACGAATCAGGCTCATGGGGTTCAGTACACTCTGGAAATTTTTTTCGGGGGCAAGTCGCTTTAGCTCTGGATCGGTGGGGATTTCAATGTTAACGCTTAACCTGTCGGCATACAAACCTGCCTGATTAATTAGTTCCTGACTAGCTCCGGGAATTGCTTTCATGTGAATGTAACCATAAAATCGCTGCTCTAGCCGCAATTTTTTTGCAACAAGCATCATGCGTTCCATGGTGTAATCAGGACTTTTAATTACTCCTGAACTCAGGAAAAGTCCTTCGATATAATTACGGCGGTAAAAGCCAATGGTCAGATCAACCAATTCGTCAACGGTGAAGGTTGCCCGCGGGCGGTCGTTGCTTCGGCGGTTGATACAATAAGCACAATCGTACAGGCAGTAATTACTCATTAATATTTTGAGCAAGCTAACGCAGCGGCCATCGTTGGTAAAACTGTGGCAGATGCCTGCTGCAATAGCATTACCCAAACCGTCGCCCGGGTTGCTTCTGGCATTTCCGCTTGATGCGCATGAAACGTCATATTTGGCAGCATCAGCTAAAATTTTTAGTTTTTCCTGAACTTCTTGTTTCATCGTTTTTGTGGTGTATTGTCTTGATTGTCAGTTGTACAAGTTCGGAAATCATCAATGTTTCTGTTTGCTTGTTTCTGGAAATAAAAATACTAATAAAATTAGTATTTGCTAATATTTTTAGGTTTAATTTGATTTGAATTGAAAAACAAACAGTATCTTCGTGGTAATTAATTCAATCCGAAAAAAAATGAGCTATCTGGTTCAGAATATCAAATATCTTCGCCGGAAAGAAGCGTTGACACAGCAGCAATTTGCCGATTTGTTGCAAATAAAGCGCTCGTTGGTAGGAGCTTATGAAGAAGGTCGGGCGCAACCCAAAATGACTGTAATGCAGTCGCTTTGTGCTCATTTTGGTCTGAGTCTTGATCAATTGATTAACTCTGATCTAGAAAAAAGTAAGCCTGCTGAACTTTTGCTGGAGAAATCACCTTTGCGAATATTGCCGATTGTGGTGGGGCCCGATAATCGGGAACGTATTCCGATTGTTCCGGTGAAAGCATCTGCCGGTTATTTAAATGGATTGGCTGATCCTGAATTTATTGGTAGTTTGCCCGTTTTTGCGATGCCCATACCTGAATTGTCGGCCGAGCGAACTTATCGTGTATTTCAGATAAAAGGAGACAGCATGTTACCTGTTCCTTCCGGTGCATATATTTTTTGCGAATTTGTTGAACAGGTGCGGGATATTAAGAATGGGCAGGCCTGTATTATAATTACCCGCGACGAGGGCTTGGTGTATAAACGGGTGTATCAGCAGCAAGTGTCGGGGCAGCTGCTTTTGGTTTCAGACAATAAAGAATATGAACCCTATTTGCTTGAAGAAGAAAGTTTACTTGAGATTTGGGCAGCAAGGGGAGTGTTGAGCTTTGATTTGTAGTCTTTCAGAAATAAAAAAGGCTGGCATTGCTGCCAGCCTCAGTATGTTTTAATTATTTCCCAGAATCAGTGGTAGTCCATCTTTTCCAGCTCCAACCACCACCACTTTTGAGTTGGGCGATTTGGCTAGTTCGATGGTTGCATCAATTCCTTTTTGTTTCAATATCCGGTCAGTTAAACTGGCGTTGATGATGCTGTTGTAATTGGCAATCCCGTCGGCTTCAATGCGGCGACGCTCAGCTTCCGATTTTTCTTTTTCAAGCCTGAATATGTATGCCAGAGCTTCTTGCTCTTGCTGAAGTTTATTTTCAATCGCCTTTTTTATTTGTTCGGGTAGGTTGATTGACCGGATAAGAAGGGCTTTCATGTCGATATTGTTTGCGAGAAGCACTTCTTTTGTTTCGTTGATGATCGCTGATTCAACTTCACTTCGTTTGGTCGAGTAAATTTCCTCGGCTGAATACCGGCCTGCAACCTGGCGTACTGATGAGCGAACTTCAGGAATAATGAGCTGATTCACATAACCGACCCCGAAAATCTCGTGCAAATGCCCGATACGGTCATACGTGGGATTGAATCGAACCGAAACATCAACATTCAACGAAAGACCATTTTTGTCGAGAACGTCCATTGTTTCTTCACGTTGTTGTTCTTTTACATCGTAAACGTACATTTCATTCCATGGAGCAATCATGTGAAATCCCGGTTGATAGATCTGATCCTTGTCTAAACCAGAGGTGAATTTTCGGAAAATGACACCACGTTCGCCTGGTTGAAGAGTGACAAACATGCCGCTTCCAAACAAGATTAAAATAAGTAATACAATAATACCTGCAATGAGGTACGACTTCTTAAAGTTCATATCTGCAAACGGTTTGTTCATAACTTATCGTTTTTTAGGATTATTTCTGCTTAAAAATACGTGAAATATTAAAAAGCGAGGATGATTGCCGGACATTTTGTTAATAAATTGTCTAATTACATTGGCTTTTATGGCGGAATATACATTGTCGGTTTATTTCTTTTTCCATAGCTTTATACCTGATCAAAAAACGATTAGGCATGATTCAATCATCGGAACTTATTATAAATAAAGATGGAAGTATTTTCCACTTACATTTGAGACCTGAGCAAATTGCTGATACTGTTATTTTAGTTGGCGACCCGGACCGCGTTGATTTAGTTGCTTCTTTTTTCGAGTCGCGCGAATTTCGTGTTCAGAATCGCGAATTTGTGTCAATTACCGGAATGTACCGAAACAAACGAATTAGTGTTGTTTCAACAGGTATTGGAACCGACAATATTGATATTGTAGTGAATGAACTCGACGCGTTGGCAAATATTGATTTGGGAACTCGTGAAATAAAGCCACAGCACCGGACATTGCAGTTAATCCGTATTGGTACATCGGGTGCATTGCAGGACGATTTGCCTGTGAATTCGTTTGTATTGTCGCGCAAAGCGATTGGCTTCGACGGTTTGCTAAATTTTTATGCAAATAGAAACTCGGTAAGCGACTTGCCTTTTGAGGCAGCCTTCAAAGCTCATACGAACTGGAACAATGATTTGCTTTGCTCTCCGTATGTGATTGATTGCTCGGAAATGCTTTTCAGTAAAATACATACTGCGGAAACCATTCCGGGAGTGACAATTTCTGCTCCGGGGTTTTATGGTCCGCAAGGCCGGGTTTTGCGTCTTCCGTTGGCTGATCCGGATTTGAATGAGAAAATCAGTAAATTTTCGTTTGATGGTTTTCGTATCACCAATTTCGAAATGGAGTGCTCGGCAATTTACGGTTTGTCGGCATTGTTGGGGCACGAAGCATTAACTGTTTGTGCCATTATTGCTAATCGGGTGGTGAAAAAAGCCAATGAAAGTTATCACGAAACGATTGAAAAATTGATATTGCTAGTTTTGAATCAATTGAGTGCATAATAATGGAACACAAACGCCTGCATGCTTTAATCACTCTGCTCGACGATCCTGATGAATCAGTATTCAGGATGGTTGAACAGGAAATATTGAAAGAAGATGCAGGCATTGTTGACCAACTGGAACAAATCTGGGAGACGAGTCTTGATGAGTTGATTCAAAGTCGTATTGAGAATCTGATTCAGCAAATTCAGTTTAACGAAACCAAAGCGAAAATAGCCAATTGGGCCAACCAAGACTCTCTCGATTTATTCGAAGGCTATTTCCTCTTGTCGTGTTACCAATATCCGGATATCAAAAAGAAAAGCATCGAGCAGAAACTGGAGCGAATAACAAAAGATATTTGGCTGGAATTTAAACACTCGCTTACTGCGCTGGAGAAGATAACCATTGTCAATCATCTTCTTTACGATGTGCATAAATTTTCCATTAATCATTCTAACCTGAGTTCTCCCCAGAATTGTTATCTCAATCAGGTTCTTGATTCGGGTAAAGGGAATGCAGTATCACTTGCTGTGTTGTATTTACTGATTGCCAGGAAACTGGAATTACCCGTGTTTTTTATCGATTTTCCGCGTAACCCCTTGCTCGCTTACATGGATTTAAGCGTTGCCCGCGAAGCACATGGAGAAAGCAACGACAATCCAATTCTGTTTTACGTCAATCCGAGCAACAAAGGCGCAATTGTTGGAAAACGCGAGATTGATTACCTGGTGAAAAAAAATGAAATGCTTTCCCGCGAAATGGTTAGTACGCCATGCTCTGATAAGTTCATTTTGCGACGCATACTCGATTCGCTGATTCTTTCGTACGAAGAATTAGGTTTTACAGAGAAGGTTGCCGATTTAAAAGATATTATGGCAATGTTATAATTTTGCCTTACGGAACAGGATACGGGCTTGTTTTTCCTACCGAAATTTGTGCTCCGATACTAAACTTCTTCGATACTTTGTATTCTAAAAACATGCTAGCTGCTTTGAAATTCATTGGTTCAAACGGAGTGTTGCCGGGAATAATGCCTTGTTTCCATCCGATGCTATTGCCGCCAATTGAAAGCTGATTATTGATGCGGTATTGTGCTTGATTCAAAACAGCAAACGAAGTTCCAGGCAGAGAGAAAAAAAATGGATTGAATGAGAGTGGAACTGGTGATTGTTCGCTAACCTGAATTGAGAAGTTATTCTGCGGAAAAAGAGGTTGTTTGAAAAACGAGGGCAAATTATCAGAAAGAGGAGTCAGTATGAGCGGGCTGTTTAAATTCATTCCAGAAAAAAATAATTCGCTTTGCAATTGCTCTGATAACTCAAGTTTCAGACTATCGCCGGGAAGTTCCTGCGATTTTGCGTGAAAGGCCAGAAATAAGAAGCCGATTAAAAATATTCTTCTCATGGCTTTAAAAAAAGAATAAGGCCGATCGTTGAATCAGCCTTATCGTTATTATTTAGAATAATTTGATTCCTAAACTTAGTAAGAACGTTTTATTCTTCGAATCAGAAAAATCAGGCAGGTCGGTAATCATATTGCTACCCGATTCAACGCGAACGTCGAATGTAAACATCAGAAAATCAACTCCTGCTCCGTATTGCCATCCCATGAAGCTGTCTTTGATGTTTTCTTTTGAAAAAGTGCTGCCACTAACTTCTTTGTCGGCCAGGTATGAGAACATTGGACCACCCATTACACGTACATTGAATGCGTCGCTTTTAATAAGTTTCACCCCAACTAAAACTGGTATATCTATCGCTTTTAGATTGAATTCGTTAACTGTACTTACACCAACTTTTTTTATAATTCCTCCTTTATTCGAATAGTATGCTTCGGGCTGAAGGTAAATCCGCCCCAGATTCAGGCGGGCAAAAGCACCAAAATTGGTTTTGTTAACGGTCTCATCGTTATAGTCCGATGCTTTAACCGAAATTTTGGAAGTGTTGAGTCCTGCTTTTAAACCCAGATCAAAAAAGTCTCCCTGGGCATGGCTTACTGATACAAAAAGTAACAGAAGACTGGCGAAAAATAATTTTTTCATGCTGATAAGTTTTTTTTGTAAAACGTAATGCAAGATACAAATATTACTTGCCAAATCTATTAGGCAGGCCTAAAAACTTACTTTATTGAGGGGAAATAGTCGGCATCAATCCGGTGCATGCCTGTAAATATTGTTTGAACAACCTCGGGATTCGAGGATTTTAGTTGCGTTAAGATTTGCCGTACATACTCTCTTTTCGACTCTTTTTCGTATTGGCATTTTTTTACTTCGGGGTGAAAATTTCGCAGCGAGGCATATTTAGCAAGATCTTCCTGTGTGAGCAGAAGTAGTGGACGTATCAGTTGCATTTTTCCTTCAAACATCGATAATGATGCAGGCAACGCACTGATGTTCCCTTGATAAAACATGTTTAGCAAAAGCGTTTCTACGGCATCATTCATGTGATGTCCCAGTGCAAGCTTGTTGAAATTCAGTGATTGGGTTTTCTCGAATAAAATTTTTCGGCGGTTCCACGAACAGGCAAAACATGGCGATTCGTCTAAATTTGCAGTCGGTGGTAATTCGGTACTAATTAAATGGAATGTAACACCACGGTCTTTGCAAAAAGTTTTCATGTATTCAACGTCCGATTCGTAAGGAACAGAACTGAATTTTATGTGTATGGCAGCAAGTTCGAATGGTACTCCGGCATATTTTTGTCGTCCGGCCAGTAAATCAATCAGAGCCAGCGAATCTTTGCCTCCCGACAGGCCAACCATAATGCGGTCGTCTTTGTTAATCAGTTGGTAATCGTTAATTGCTTTGCCAACCTTACTGTATATTTTCTTCAGAAAAACCTGCTGCAAATCTTTCATTTTTATTGAAATGGAGAAAGATTGTTTTACAGTGACCCGCGCATAATTAATGAAGAAGAAAGTTCTTCATATACTTTTTCTTTTGACGAGATAAAGTGTGCCGCTTTTTCTCCCATTTCTGAAAAATTGATTGAAATAACCGTAATTCCAGAGCTGACAATTTCCTTCATTGGTGTGTCGTTGTAGGAAAGAATACCAATGTCTTCTCCCAGTTTCATGCCTGATTGTTTGCAACTTTTAACAATACTCACCAGATCGTCATCTTTGATTACAAAATAGGCTTGCCCTTTTTTTAGATTGGTGCCGCTGAATTTTTTTAATACAGAGTGTTTGATTCCTTTGTCAGAACAAAATGAATTAAAGGCATCGATGGTTTCTGATGGATGTGGTGTATTGGGAGGGAATATGAGAATAAATTCGTCGTAGCGTTTTATCCGTTCTTCGCCACTTAATAAACAGTTATATACAGCCGAACTGAAATTCTGAGTGAGGAAAGAAATTTCGTTATTTTCTACATTTCCCATGTCAAGAATCAGCAGTTTATTTGGATCAATTTTTTTCACTACCTCTTCAACCCGCTTGTTGTTGATGTTCATTACCAGGTACATGCTGTATTTGCCCAAACTGTTCTGTATGAGCTGCTCAAATATCTCAGGATTGTAATGATGGAACAGTAGGTCAACGGTGTAACTGTCAGGTAATTCGTTTCTGAAACTATTATATAATTGCTCTTTAAAGGCGCTAAAGTCGTCGAGCAAAACAAATACTTTAAACGATTCATTTGAAACAAAATAGCCTTTGGTTGGAGTTGATGAAATAATACTCCGCTGTTTCAGAATATTGTATGCTTTAAATATTGTGTCACGAGATATTCCGCTGTCTCTGTTCAACTTGTTAACCGATGGGAGAGGGTCTCCTTCTTTCAGAATGCCTAAACTAATGGCTTCTGTTACGGCATGAATCAGCTGTTGTAATTTAGTCTGATTCGAATTTTTTTCCGGTATAAATTTGAATTCTTTCATCGTTTTAAGTAAAAAAAGCCTGAACTGCCGCTGCAATCCAGGCTTAAACCCAACAACTTATCTGAATATGTAGTAAAAATTCGCCGATGTGAAAGAAATCACATCAACGGAAGTAATTCCACTATGAATATTGCTATTCATTATATTCGGCGTGAAGATAATAATTCCTGATCTATTTTCAATCATTTTTTTCGGAGTTTGCAATTTTTGTATCTAAAAACAGTAGAAAGGAACTAAAGAAACAAACGTAAATTTCGTTCTTGCATCTTTAGCTTGTAAATGCTTGCCGGATTTCTTGTATCGAAACATTTAAAATGCGTTTCGAAAGCTTATCCAGTTCCTGTTCTGATCCTTCAAAATGGATTGTTTCCTGCACATGAAGAAGCTCTTGTTCTGGTTTCAGAAATGCTGCCTTCGACGAGGTTTCCAGTTCGTAAAAAGGGCCCATTTGATTTCCGTCGTCAAGTGGCCCGTCGTTGTACGAATTAATTACATCTCCTCCGAATGGCTCTTTTTGTATTTCCCATGCCGAATTAACGTATTCGCGTGCCTCTTTGTCGATGTTGCATCGGAGTATCGTTAAAATGTGATTGGTGGCATCATACGATCCTAAAACAGGTAATGCTCTTGCCGGAGAAATTCCAATTTTGCTGCGGTATTTGCCGTCGGCTTTGAAAAAAACTACATTTTCGCCCACATGAAGTCTGTCAGACGGAACTGTTCCGAAGTAATTGTTGTTCACTTTTTCTCCTTCTGCATCCGGGTTGAACGGAATAATAACCGTCACTTCGGGAGAAGGATTCATCATGCCTAACATCCATATTGATAAGGTTCCTGATTCGGTTGTCCATTCATTTTTTCCGACGTTTCTTAACTTATTTTTGGTTTGATAGCCCACAACACGAATTTCTTTCGGGATTTGAATGTCAAAGCTGCTAGCAAGTTCATTTTTGCACAGTATTTTCACTTGACGTTGCACTTGAGCTGAAAAACGAGTGCCGGAATAATTGGTCAATTCAATATTTTTCTGAAATAAAACAGATTGCTCATCTCTACTGACGATGTCAAAAGATTCTGTGTCAATGCACTTAGGAGTCTGCCAGTGAGTCATGTTGAAATTAGATCCCGGTTTGAAGAAAATGGAGAACTGGCCTCCTTCGGGGCCCAGCCAGAATCGTTCTTCGCCTCCATACGCATTGATGTGTTGCTGTATTTCTCCTTTTTTGATGAGTTCATGGTTAATCCATCCATACGAAAATCCCTCGTCTCCATTTGACGAACTGGTCATTACCCGACCCTGATATTCCGGTGCAATCAGAATTCTGCTTTGTTCATTCATTAGTTCAACTGGAGACAAGTGGGCATTTAAGATTTCTTTATCGAAACCATATTCTCCTTTTTTATACTGTTTATTCATAATGCGATTAAATTACCAACAGATTTTCCGTTTTTATTTATCAAATCTGCCTGAGGGAATTTTTGCTTTGGTTTTTACCTGGATGTGTGATAAGAAGGGGAACGTGCGGCTATTCACGTCCCCTTCGAAATTATTGAGAAAACTTACTTGTGAAGTCTATTGATATAGAGGGCCATATGCGTTGCATGCTCTGTAGTCTGCCCCTTCTTTGTCTGTTCCAAAAGCCGACCATGCACTAGGTCTGAAAACTTTTTCGGCTGCAATATTATGCATATTTACAGGGATACGCAAAATTGATGCCAAGGTAATTAAATCTGCACCAATGTGTCCATACGAAATAGCACCGTGGTTTGCGCCCCAGTTAGCCATCACGCTATACACATCTTTAAACGCATCGTTGTTTTCACTAAGACGAGGAACAAACCATGTGGTTGGCCAGGTAGGGTCGGTACGAACATCCAGTGTTTTGTGTATTTCCTCTGGAAGTTCTACGGTCCATCCTTCTGCAATTTGCAGTACAGGTCCTAATCCTTTAACAATATTAATACGCGACATGGTTACGGGCATTTCGCCTGCAGTTCTGAACTGAGATGAATAACCTCCTCCACGGAAATATCCACGGTTTGCTTGTGGCCATTTGGTATTATCCAGACATTTTCGAACTTCTTCTTCTGTAATATCCCAGAATGGTTTCATTGCAGGTCCGCCTTCGGCATTGCGTTGTTGTGCTGTTGCATCTAAAGTGGTTGATCCTGAATTGATCAGGTGAATGATTCCATCTTTTGCCAGCCCCGATAAGTCTTTCCCTGTGACACGTTTAACAGCATCTGGACTCCAGAATGTGCGCACATCAGAGAATATTTGAGCAGTGTTGGTTAATAAATGGCCAAATAGCATTGCAACACCATTTAAACTGTCGTTTTCAGTAGCTACAACAAATGCCTGGCGAATGCCATTCCAGTCAAATGATGAGTTCAGAATTGCTTCGGTAAAGTCGCCGTTCGGATAATAGTCGGTCCAGTGGCGCTGTCCCTGGAATCCGGAAACAATTGCATTGCGCCCTTTTGATTCTTCGCCAAAACCCAGTTCTTTTAATTTGGGATTTCCAATCATCAGGTCGCGCACAATTAAGGTCATTTTAACAACAGTTTCCCATTCCCATTCTTTGCGTTTTTGGTCTGAACGATTTTCGGGAGCGTTTAAATCGTCGCCTTCTTTGCAGTTCGCTTTTACCCAGGCAAGGGCTTTGGTATATTCTTCGTTGTCGAAGATTCCTTCATCAATGCGGCGAATAATTTCTGTCATATCGACTGATTCGTTGCGCATGCCCAAATATTCCTGGAAGAAATTAGGATCAACAACAGAACCTGCAATTCCCATTGAAACAGATCCAATCGACAAATATGATTTTCCTTTCATTTGACCGACAACCAATGCTGCTTTTACAAAGCGAAGGATTTTTTCTTTTACGTCTTCCGGGATTGTTGTATCTGTGGCATCCTGAACGTCTCTACCATAAATACCAAAGGCTGGCAGACCTTTTTGTGAATATCCTGCCAGTGCAGCGGCAAGATAAACTGCACCCGGACGTTCTGTTCCATTGAATCCCCATACTGCTTTCGGAATGAGCGGATCAGTATCCATTACTTCGGTTCCGTAGCACCAGCAAGGTGTTACGGTAAGCGAAACGACTACTCCTTCGCGATTAAATTTATCGGCACAGTGTGCTGCATCGGCCACTCCTCCGATGGTTGTATCGGCAATAACACATTCTACTTTTTCTCCACTGGGGAAACGAAGATTTTCTTCAATCAATGCAGCTGCAGCTTTAGCCATGTTCATGGTTTGTTGCTCCAGCGATTCACGTACTCCGCGTTCTCGTCCGTCAATTACAGGACGAATTCCTACTTTAGGCATTCTGCCAATCAGTCTGTTAGTCATTCTATTTTTAATTTAGGTATTACAAAATTTTTTAGCATTAGCTATGCTGTGCTGTGCTGCTAAATAACGAATATTTTTCCAAATTCAAAATGTTGATAAACACATTTGATTTTATTTACTTTAAGCTCAATTAAAATCAATAAGTACATGCGAATTCCCAAATTGCGACTACACTGGCAAATACTCATTTCTCTTGTTTTATCGGCGTTATATGGAATATTTCTGACTGATTATGTGTATTTGGTGGGGTGGATTGGTGAGTTATTTCTGAAAGGATTAAAGATGGTTATTATTCCATTGATTTTAAGTTCTATAATTTCCGGAGTAACCAGCCTGGGATCGGGGAGTAGCCTGGGGCGATTGGGTATAAAAACATTTACCTATTACATTTCAACCAGTTTGTTGGCTATTTTAACCGGATTGTTTCTGGTAAATGTTATCGGACCGGGTAAGGGAATGCATATTACTGCTACAGGAACCGGTGATCTTGCGTTGCAGTCGTTGTCGCTGAAAGAGGTAATTTTGAATATTGTACCCGATAATATCTTTGCCGCAATGGGACAGGGCAATATGCTTCCTATTATATTCTTTGCCATAGTTGCCGGATTTTTTATTACTGGTATTTCGGAACAACCGAAAAAGTTGCTGAGCGATTTTTTTAATGCGATGTTCGAGTTGATGATGAAGATTACTTTGTTCGTGATCAAATTCACTCCATTTGGTGTTTTTGGTTTGGTTGCTGCGGAAGTTGCTAAAAATGTTGATTCGTTGTCGCGTCTTGCCGGAAATATGGGCGTTTATATGCTTACAGTGGTTTTGGCTCTGGTCATTCATGCTTCAATTAGCCTTCCGTTGATTGTGCGTTTCTTTGGAAAAGCAAGTCCTCGGAAACATGCCCGCAATATGCTGACTCCTCTTTTTACTGCATTTTCAACCGCATCGTCGAGTGCTACTTTACCGTTAACCATTGATGCTGTTGAGAATAAGAGCGGCGTGTCGAACAAAATAAGCAGTTTTACTTTACCGCTTGGGGCTACCATTAACATGGATGGAACGGCTTTGTACGAATGTGTTGCAGCTATTTTTATTGCTAATGCATACGGTATTGAACTTACTTTTATGCAGCAAATATTGATTGTATTTACAGCCTTGGTTACATCGATTGGTGCTGCAGGGATTCCGATGGCCGGCTTGGTGATGATTTCTGTGATTCTTTCGGCGGTTGGATTGCCTATGGAAGGAATCGGGTTGATTCTTGCCGTCGATCTTCCATTGGATATGCTTCGTACTACCACTAATGTGTGGAGCGATAGCTGTGGTGCAGTGGTTATTGCCAAATCGGAAGGAGAGCAAACAAACGTGTAAATCCGACAGTGCCGAATTTTGTTATTTCTGAAATTTGTATCTCGATTATTTGCTGCGATATTTTCACTTTTTTCTTTTCTGAAAAATTGAAAAAAGCTATTTTCAAAGCCCGAAAAAATAGCACAAAACCATTGAGGTGGCCATGAATATGGCTGGTATTAATAATAACAATTAAAATTTTTGAACAGTGAAAAATTATTGGTTGATTATTTTGATTTTCGTTCTTGCTTTGTCAGGCAATTCCTGTAAAAAAGATTCAAATCCGTACCGGGTAATTCGCGATTCGAAGTATAAAAAAGCGATTATTGATAGTCGGAAGGAGGTAGGATTTCATATGTTTCAAGCAGATATGCCTGGTTTATCGGTAGCAGTGTTTCATAATAACAAATTGGTCTGGTCTGAAGGGATGGGATATGCCAACAAGGAATTAAAAGTTCCTGCGAGTCCGGAAACGAAATTCCGAGTTGGTGGAGTATCAAAATTATTTACCGGCGCATTGGTGGCTCGGTTGGTTGAGGCTGGTCAGGTGAATTTAACGAGTCCGATACAGGAATATGATGCAGAATTACCTAAAGATAAAGGGCAGTTGAATTTTGTGCAACTATTTTCTCAGTCGTCAGGATTGCGTGCACCAACTTATCAGGAAGATAACTACCAGGGATATTATACCATTCAGAAAGGAATAGAGGTTTTTATTAACGATTCGTTGTTGTTTCATCCCGGAGAATATGTGAATGAAAGTAATTACAATTACGATTTGCTTGGTGCTGTACTGGAAGCAAAAACAGGCAAAAATTTTCAGGAAATATTGAAAGAAAACCTGACCGATACAATGCATCTGGCAACCACCACCACCGACAGTCCTATTACGCTGATTGATAATCGTAGCCAATGTTACGATCGTAGTATTATTGCCCGTACGATTCGCTCTTTTGCTGTCGATAACAGGCATCGTGCTGCATCGGTAGGTTTATTGTCTTCGGCTCTTGATATGGCCCGTCTGATGAATGAA
This sequence comes from Prolixibacteraceae bacterium, assembly GCA_963668595.1. GTDB lineage: Bacteria > Bacteroidota > Bacteroidia > Bacteroidales > Prolixibacteraceae > GWE2-42-39. Next base: position 708,183 of record OY764876.1, read on the forward strand.
TATTTGCATCCGGTGCTTTTTAAAGAAGAAACGGTGCAGAAAATTTTGACTCCTTTCAAACTTGAAAATGGCATTCCGCTCACATCGGGGCTGGGGGTAACTGTGGTAAAAGATAATTTGGGGCGCGACTTGTATTTGGCAATGGGCTCAACCAAAGGAGGAAGCGCATCTGTAATTGCTTATCCTGAACTGGATTTTGTGGTAGCAATTGCTTGTAATATAACCGGAGAAGGAGAAAATTTACCTGTATTTAAGATTGCCGGGCACTTTATTGAAAATTTCGATCCGCGCAAGAAGGAGAAAAAAGAAACAGAAAATGCAGAGACGAACTCGTCGGAAGCAAAATAGATAATATCTCGAAATGAAAAATGCCCGGATAGTTGGTCTGTCCGGGCATTTTTATTTTGAAGGCTTATTTTACTGCCACGGTTTCAATTTCAATTAAAACCCCCAGAGGAAGTTCTTTTACAGCAAAGGCTGCACGTGCCGGTGGATTTTCTGAATAATAAGCACCATATACTTCATTCATAGCTTTAAAATTGGCCATGTCGCTTAATAAACAGGTTGATTTTACTACATTTTTCCATGAGTAACCAGCGGCTTCGAGAATTGCTCCAATGTTTTTCATCACTTGAGTTGTTTGCTCGGTGATGCCACCTTCCACTACTTTCCCTATTTGCGGATCAATGGGAATTTGTCCCGAGATGTATAATGTTCCGTTTGCTTCAATCGCCTGGCTGTAGGGGCCAATTGCAGCCGGCGCCTGATCTGTTTGAATAATTCGTTTCATTTTTGTAAAATTTCAATGTTGTTTTTCAAATATTGTTCAAAGATAAAATTCTGACTTGTAATCGCATATTTTCAGGAAATGAATAGATCGATTCCTGCGTGAAAATGTTTTAATGTGAAACTGAAAAATTGCCGGACAATACATTTTAATCGATGATTCTGAATTCAGTACGTCGGTTATTGGCTCTTCCTTCTTTTGTTTCGTTCGACGATACAGGCATCTCGAAACCATAGCCTTTAAATTGCAATCGGCTGGCTGAAATTCCTTTTTCAACTAAATATTGATAAACACTTTCTGCCCGTTTTTCCGAAAGTTGATTGTTGTAACTTGCTGTGCCAATGCGGTCGGTATGCCCTCCGATTTCTATTTTAACTGAAGGATTATTTTGGAGGAACAACACTAGTTTATTTAATTCTTTTTCCGATTCCGGAAGAAGTATGAATGAGTTCGTTTCGAAGAAAACATTTTGAAGTATTACCCGGGCATCTTTTCGGATAGCTTGCATTGGAATATCGAATAAGAATGGTTCTATGGCTGTTTGCAAACTGTCGAGAGCAAAATGCCGCGAATAAAATACATATCCCGGAACTGTTACATTCATCATGTAACGATGTTTCAAGGGAAGTCCAAACAGGAATTTACCATCCTGATCGGTTTTTAGAGTGAAGGGGTTTTCGTTGGAATCCAGCTTGACCAACTCGACAGATGCTTGCAAAAATTGTCCGTTTTCCTGATCAAAAACAGTCCCCTGAGCATACGTGACGGGCAGAGGTCGTAGTTTTTCGGGAAGTTCAAATTCGAAAAGATCGAGATTGTTGTTGTCTCGGTTGGTAGAAAAAATCGCTCGTTGTCCTTTTGCATCGACAATCAATCCTTTTTCGTCGAACCGTGTGTTGATTGGAAATCCCAAATTGCGCGGACTTGTCCAGCCCGAATCAGCTTTCATTGTTGTGATAAACAAATCGGTTCCCCCCATGCCGGGCCAGTAGTCGCTGGCAAAATACAGGGTTTTCCCGTCAGGATGAATAAATGGAGACATTTCGTTGCCGGGAGTATTGATTGAATCACCCAAATTTTCGGCTTTTCCCCAGCGAATTTGTTCATTTTCGATACTTATAAGCGGACAGCGCCAGATATCCATTCCGCCTTTCCCTCCTTTTCGGTTACTAACAAAATACAGGAAATCGTTATTGGCCGACAACGATGGCTGAGCTTCCCACATTGCAGAGTTTACGGGTTGTCCAGCGTTTTGAGGTACATTCCACGAACTGCCGTTTGCACTGGAATAATATAAATCGCAACTGCCCCAGCTATCGCGTTGCGAACAGGCTGTAAAGAACAACCATTTGGCATTGGGTGACAGACATTGGGCTCCTTCGTTATTCATCGTATTGAGTGATTTGAGTGGCTGGGATTTACTCCACGCATGGTTCGAATATTCACTTTGGAAGAAATCTTCTTGTTTGAGTTCTCGTTTTGTTATGTTGTCGAGAAAAGGAACCAGGCGAGTGAAAACAAGCATTTTCCCATCAATGGATAGACTCGGCCAGTATTCGTCAGACGGAGTGTTGATTGAGACTCCAAGTGGTTGAGGATTAAATGGTACCGGATTCGATAATTGTTTTAAGGCAAATTCGCAGACGTGTAGATATTGGTAGCTGGCCGTTTGCTGCGCCGGAGAATATTTTCCTGAATTCAGAAACGATTGAAAGGCTTGTTTTGCCTTGGCGTATTCTCCCATGCTTTTTCGGGCTTTTCCCAATAGAAAAAAAGCTTTGGCATAGTTGACCGAATCAATGGCGAGCGCTTGTTCAAGACTTTCTGCTTCTTCTTGAATCCTGTTTATCTCATGCAGTACATCTGCTTTTAGCAAGAAAACTTCCGGAAACATTTGCTGTTTTTCAATCAGTTTATCGATAACGGAAAGAGCAGCGGTGTAATTTCGTTGGTGAAATAGTTGTTGTGCGTTGTCGAATTGTTTATTGTTTTTTTTGACAGTGTTTGCTTTTTGGGCATGGGCCACTGTTATAACCGTAATTAATAACAGTAATACGAGGCAATATTTTATCTGTTTTATCATGCTTTTTCTTCGGGAATTTGGGTCTTTAACTATGCAGATGCTCAGTGATTCATGCTTGTTTTTTGATTCAAATAAAAACACAAAAAAAGTGTTTTTTAGCTATTGGAAATTATACATTTTTTTTTCTATTATTACTGAATCAATAATATTAATATTAAAACACATTTAATTTGTTCTTTTTCAAATAAGTAGCTCTTTGTGATGAAAACCAACAAGAATTTAGGCAAGCATTCAAAAAGCCCCAAGAGTCGTGTCGATGATGACTTCCTCGCCAACAAAGGGTCCAAAAAGGATCGCAGCGGTAAACGTAGATTGTCAATCTACGATGATTTTGATGATGATATTGAGCCGAAGGGCGACAGTATGGATTTTGATTCTGCAGATAACCCTTTCGATGATTAACCTAAAAATATTGTTGGATGAAATAAACGTATATAACAAGATTTATATTTTTCGTTGGGTGCAGGGTATTCAAATTTTACAGTGAAGAAACAAGCCTTATCCTGACGAAAAGTTCAGCAAAAAGAAGCAGGTTAGACTAAAATAGTTTGACCTGCTTTTTTTATGTGTAGATGGTAAGTGTTTGTAAGATAGGTGATTGAGTGCTTTGATCTATTTTCCCGTTGATTAGTATGCGGGTTACAACCTTTGAGTTTACTGATATTTTGCCTATTTTGTCTATACATTATTCGGGCTAGTTATTATTCCAGCTCATTGTATTTCTTATTATTTCCAAAGCTTTTGTTAATCGGATATTTCTTGTCATTTTTATCAATCTTTTTCTCTACTGCTTTAAGTAAATCAACATTAAAATGTTCCGATAAATAAGTCAAAAAGATAAATATATCAGCAAGTTCGTCCTCAATCTTTTCCTTATCAGCTTTTTCTATTTCAGATTGATTTTTCCAAATAACAAGTTGCTGTAATTCTGCAAGTTCAATATTTAGGCCGAGTAACAAATCTTTGATTGTATGAAATTGTTTCCAATTTCTGTCCTCTCTGAACTTAATTATTTGTTCTCTAATATTTTCAAACTCAATCTTACTCATTTCTAAATTCAATTTTTCTACTAATTAAAGCCTCTTTTGAAGGATAATCAGCTTTTGATTTTGGCAAGTTAATAGTTTTATCGTGAAAACTTTTGTAATAATCGCCATTAATTAATGGGCTTATTTTAATTTTATAATCCTGGTTAATATATAAAAGTCCATTATCGTAAAGCTTGTGAAAGTCAACTCGTAAAAGCAATCCATTTTGAACGTGGTTGGAATTCTTATTCAAGTATGGCTGAATGTGAGCCGCTTCGACTAATTCTGGAGTTTGCTCGCCAGTTATACAGCATGATCCATTATACGCTTTTGATATTTTAGCTCTGAATGAACTTTGTCCCTTGCGTTCTACAACTTCTCTTGTTTTCTTATATTTTTCCGTTGAATCTTCAACTAAGTCAAATCCATTCGTTGGTGGTTTGTAGTAATTTGTATCAAATGGATTTTCTTGATTAAAATATTTTATTTTCACAATGTTCGAGGGAAAATAAATTTCATAATTATCCAAGTCAATATATGATTCAGTATCCCAAAACTCCACGTTTTCAAGAACAATACAACCTATCTCACTTGTCAAAACATTCTCGGTGTCGTTACTTCTTTTATTTTTATATTTATCAAGTCTGTCAACTAATTCTTGTTTTGATTTACATCCATTTTTTTTGCCAAATCTATTCCATGCAACAGATAATGGCATATTTACATATTCCTTAAACTCACCAAATCCGCCTATCTTTCTAATCGGTGATTTAAGCATAAAATACAATCTATCACCTGACTTTAATCGTGTAATATTCCATGAAGTTGGAGTCCAGAAATTAATTTCAGTATTAAATCCTGATTCTCTCAGAAATTCAAACCAGTCTATATCTGTCGGTGAAATTGCAAACATACTGTGTCGTTTTTTAAAGCCATAACTTACTGATATTGTTAAGATACTTGTGTTGAGACTGGAATTATTTATCGGTTCCCGATTTGCGGAATGCTCCGGGGGTTACTTCGTAGTACTCGCGAAACCATCGTACAAATGATTGATTGGTGGCAAAACCACATTTTTCGCCGATTTCTTTAATGGTGATCTCGCTGTTCTTTGTGTCTTCCAGCATTCTTTTGGCTTCCTGAATGCGGTATTGGTTGATGAACTGATTGAAGTTTAGTCCAAATTCCTGATTGATGAGTTGAGATAAATAGGTTCGGTTTGTACCAATTATTTTTGTCAAATCGGGCAAACTGATTTCCGGATTGAGATATAGTTTCTCTTTGTCCATCGTATGCTTTAGTCGCTCTTTAAGTCTTTGCATATCGGATGCAAGACTGTTGGCATTATCGTCAGTGTCTGATTCTGTTGCTGTATTGGTTGGGTATATGTCTTTTTGCCGGTTGCCAAAGAACCCGATTCCCCCGAAGAAAATAAGCAACGGAACAAATGTGAAGGCTAATAAAAACGTATTGTCAAGGAATAATTTCCGTTCCATGCTATGGAAAAAAACTCCCGCGGCAAGTGTGCAAATAAATGAAATATTAAAGAAGCGAATCCATGCAATATTTTTTTCTTCGGTAGATGAAAAATAATTATTGATTTTTTCTCTGTGCTTTCTTACTTCCCGGTTTGTTAGCCAATAATAAACGAATCCTAAAACGATAAAGCTATTTTTCGAGAGGCGATCGATAAAATAAGCAAATTTCAAATTTTCAATAACTGGTTTGTCTCCTGTGATTATATGTGAAAAGAATCGAAAATCTTCTTCCGGAGATAATAAAATGTAATGAATGTATGCAGCAATACCGGCAGTAATAACAGGAATTACAAAATGGAATAAAGAACTTTTTAGCCATCCCTTTTCATTGGTAAGGGTTCGTATATAAACAAAAAATGAAGGGAATTGCGACATGGCAAAAAATACCACCGGAACGTAAATTGTTTGATAAAGTTTATGGTATCTCCCGAATAGAGCAACGCTTGATACGAACGTAACCATGCCACAAAATAAAAAGAAAATAAGCGACCATTTTTTATTTTCTTTTTTGTATTGGTTGAGCAATATTACAATAATCCAAAAAATGGTAATGAACAGAGGTGGAAGTAAAATCCAGGTCGTTAATTCAAGCATATTCAGAAGTTCAAAATCGTAAAATAGATTAAGTGTTTGTAATATAGTGTTTTATGGTTGTAATCTTTGATGATTATTACCTTCGGTTTCGAATGTGATTTATAATTTTATTGACGAATATAGTAAAATGACAGGGACTATTTCAAATCACCAGATTAAAGAATGAATGTCAAATATTAATTTAATACTGAAGGATATGAAAAAAAACTTATTTACAGCATTATTTGCCTTAATGCTTTTCGCCTGGGGGGCGAATGCACAAATCGGGAAAAGAACGGTAACAGTAACTGTTGATCCGAAAGATGCAAGTATTTATTCGAATGGCGAATTAATGGGGCAGGGAGCTGTTGAAATTGCAATTAAAAAGAATGATTGTGTGAAAATTGAAGTTGGAAAAACAGGTTGGTTGTGGCAATCAGTAAAATACTGCCACATGAAAGGATACGCAACTCCTCCGAAATCGAAATATTTCGAATTAATGAAAGATGATGCATTTGAGGCATCGATTAGCGGAACCGATATTGCAAATAATGATTTGCCGGTACGCGTCCGGGGCGGAATAACTGAAGAAGAAGCATGGAGACAAATTGCCCAGATTATTACTTCTTATTTTGATGTTATTGAAGTAACAGATCGTGAAACAGGTTATTTGCGTACGGCATGGCATCTGAATAGTTTCAGCCAGTCAACAATTCGTACCCGCTTAATTTTAAAAACCTCCTCTTCTTCTCCTTTAACTTTTACTGTGAAAATTGTGAGCGAAAAAGCTACCGGAAAAGGAGTTAGTTCAAAATCGGACGAATTATTTGAAGAATGGGATCGTGTATTACGGAAATTTTCCGGAATTGTGGATGAGATTTTAAGTCGAATGCAATAAGAAAGAAACGGGGAAATCGAAATTCATTTCCCCGTTTTTATTTTCTGTTTACTTAATAACAATTTGATCTTCGTGTGTAATCTTTTCGCAGTAGCGGCACTTCAGTTCAATCGGTTTTTTTGAGACAACCGAAAAGCGGCTAATCATTGGGTCGTGGTTCGAAATACATTTGGGATTGAAGCATTTCACAATGCCATTTACTTCGTCCGGAACTTCAACGATTCGTTTTTCTACTACTTCATAGTCGCGAATAATATTGAGTTTGGCGTGCGGTGCAATCAAGGCAATTTTATTGATTTCTTCGTCTTCAAAGAAAATATCGGAAACTTTAATGATTGCTTTGCTTCCTAATTTCTGACTTTCGAAATTTGCACCGAAAGTAACCTGGTTTTTAATCTTGTCGAGACCAAGTATGGTGATTACTTTAAATAGGTTTTCCGAAGGAATATGATCGATTACTGTTCCATTTTGGATGGCAGTAACTTTTAGTTTGAGTTTTTTCTTTGTTAAATCTGTCATGGCTCCGGTTATTTGAGGTTCAGTGTGTGTGCAATAATTGCTTCGCGGGCAAATACGCCATTTAAAGCCTGTTCAAAATAGTAGGCTTTGTAGTTGCTGTCAACATCGGTGTGTATCTCGTTTACGCGAGGTAGCGGGTGTAAAATGCGCATGTTGTCTTTGGTATTTTTGAGCATGCTGTTGCGGAGAATATAAACGTTTTTCACTTTTTCATATTCAATGGGATCGGCAAAACGTTCTTTCTGAACGCGTGTCATATATACAATGTCTGCTTCCGAGATGATATCGTTAAATTCGCGGTGTTCGAAGTAACGAATGCCTTTTTCTTTCAGGTATGTTTTGTATTCGTTTGGCATTTGCAACTCTTCTGGTGCAATAAAGTTGAAAATGGGATTTTCGAACTGAGACATGGCCATCAGTAAGGAGTGTACTGTTCTTCCGTATTTCAGGTCACCAACCATGAAAATATTCAGATTATCCAGAGTTCCCTGTGTTTTCAATATTGAATACATGTCGAGCAGAGTTTGGGTTGGGTGCTGGTTTGCACCGTCGCCTGCGTTAATCACCGGAATATTTGATACTTCGGATGCGTAGCGGGCACTGCCTTCCAATGGGTGGCGCATTACAATCAGATCGGCGTAGTTGCTTACCATTTTAATGGTGTCGTGCAGCGTTTCGCCTTTGGTAACACTGGATGAGTTGGAATCGGAGAACCCGATAATTCTTCCGCCAAGTCGGTTAATTGCTGTTTCGAAACTGAGGCGAGTTCGGGTTGATGGCTCGAAAAAAAGTGATGCAACTACTTTGCCTTCCAGTAGCTTCTGATTCGGATTGCGTTCGAAATCAGCGGCCAGTTCCATAATCCGGAGATATTCCTCTTTGGTGTAGTCCGTAATTGAAATCAAGTCTTTCTTTTTCATCTTCATAATGTTTTCTATATGACGTTAATTTATTAATGCAGTGTTTTCAATCACCTCTTTGTGCCGCAGCGTGAAGTGGTAATACAAAAAAAAACCAACAGGGAAAAAATCACTGTTGGTTTTTCGTTGAAACGGAAATAGTTGTCCGTTCAATCGATGCATATGATTATGTCGTTTAAATCGCTTGGTCAAAGAAGGGAAAAGGGAATTTGCTGACTGGCGGATTGCTTCGCCTAAGAATAGGAAATATTGATTCTTTGACCGTATCATCAAAGCCCAAAGATATAGGATGGTTTTCATAAATAAACTGATATTCCTTATCTTTTATAAACGTTTTATCAACAGTTTGGCAGGAAGCGGAAGAGGCTATCCGATAATATTGAGTTCATCTATTTTTGAAAAAATGGTTCGTATTCTCTCTGATTCACTGAGTCGTACGGATGTTTTGATTCGGCATCGATTGTCGAACTTGTTTTCAAGTTGAGGCAGCCGTTCATCTTTGATAACTTTCATCGCATCGTTCATTTTTTCGTAAGGAAAGTCAACAACGAAAATATCTTCTACGGTTTTCTCAATAACAGAGGCCTGTTGCAGGCATTCTTTTGCTGCCGTTTTGTAGGCATTTATTAGTCCGCTTACGCCAAGAAGCGTTCCTCCGAAATAGCGAACAACAATAATTAATACGTTTGTCAGGTCGAAGCTTTGTATTTGACCAAGTATCGGTTTTCCTGCGGTAGAAGAGGGTTCGCCGTCGTCGTTGGCGCGAAACAGGAGTTTATCAGCTCCCAATCGCCATGCGTAGCAATGATGGCGGGCTGAGAAATGTTCTTTTTTGATTCGGGCAACATGTTCCTTTATTTCGTCTTCAGAATCAACAGGATAGGCATAGGCAATGAATTTGCTGCCTTTGTCTTTAAATAATCCTTCTGCCGGAGCTTCTATTGTTTTATATAAATCTTCCATGTTGATGTTGCCGGTGTATTGCAAAACTGATTGCAAAGTTACCCATTCATCTTTTCTGAAAAAGAGAATTGTTTGGAAATGTTTTGAGTAATGGAATTGATAAAATGGGCAAATAAAAAAGGCAGACTAAAAAGCCTGCCTGGTAGCGTATTACATTTTTAATTTTTTTTCTATTTCGTCCACGCAAATCCTGAAATTTTTATCGGTTTCTTTCAGGTTTAGCACTGTTTTGCACGCGTGCAGAACGGTTGCGTGGTCTTTGTTCCCAATTTGTGAGCCAATAGCAGCCAATGATGACTTGGTAAGACTTTTGGAGAAGTACATGGCTAATTGACGAGCCTGTACTACTTCGCGTTTGCGTGTTTTGGTCTGAAGCGAATCAACTGGCATATTGAAGTAGTCGCATACCACTTTGGAAATGTAATCAACAGAAAGTTCTCTTTTCGAGCTTTTTACTAGTTTATTGATCATTTCACTGGCCAATTCGATGGTAATTTCTTTGCGGTTTAGCGTTGATTGAGCCAGCAAAGACACCAATGCTCCTTCCAATTCGCGTACGTTGTTGGTAATATGTGAGGCAATGTATTCCAGAACTTCGTCATTAATAACAATGCCGTCTTTGTAAGTTTTGCGTTTCAGAATTTCTTTTCGTGTTTCAAAGTCTGGAGATTGCAAATCAGCGGTTAATCCCCATTTGAATCGCGAAAGTAATCGCTGTTCCATTCCTTTCAACTCAATCGGTGGTTTGTCTGATGTCAGAATCAATTGCTTGCCACTTTGGTGTAAATGGTTGAAAATATGGAAGAATGTCTCTTGTGTTTTTTCTTTTCCAGCAAACTCCTGAACATCGTCAAGAATCAGAACATCAATCATTTGATAGAAATTCAGGAAGTCATTCCGGTTGTTGTTGCGCGTTGCTTCTGTAAATTGTGTCTGAAATTTATTCGCATTTACGTACAATACAACTTTGTCCGGGTAGCGCTCTTTTACTTCAATTCCGATAGCGTGAGCGAGATGGGTTTTTCCCAATCCCGAGTTTCCGTAAATCATCAGAGGATTGAAGGCTGTACCTCCGGGATTTTGAGCCACTGCAAAACCTGCACTTCTGGCCAAACGGTTGCATTCACCTTCAACAAAGTTTTCGAATGTGTTGTCCAACTTTAATTGCGGATCAATTTGCAGTTTTTGTATTCCCGGGATAATGAAAGGATTTTTAATCGAAGGTTTTCCTTCGGTTTTGAGGGGAATATTCAACGGTTTATTTTCAATTTTACTATTGTTTACCGTTGGATATTTCACAGTGTAGGGTTGATTGCTGACTTGATTGTTGCCCATAACAACGACGTATTCGAGCTTTGCTCCAACACCAAGTTCTTTACGTAATGTCTTGCGTAACAAATCAATGTATTGCTCTTCCAGGTACTCGTAAAAAAACGGGCTAGGTACCTGGATCGTCAATATCTGATCCTGCAAATTAACCGGTACAATCGGTTCAAACCAAGTCTTAAAACTAATGCTTGGCACATTGTCTTTTATGATTGAGAGACAATTATCCCAAACAGCACTGTGATTCTTACTCATTTCTTCTGTCAAAGATTAAATGATTCAACAAATCTTCCCTTCAAATTTCCCTTGAACAAATTTTGTGAAAAAAAAGCTATTAAAAAAATTAATTTACTCTTGACTTTTTGGAAAAAACTATAAGGGCTTTAAGGCTCAGTTAGTTAAAAAAAATAAAAAAAAAAACTTTTTTTTCGCAATGCTAAGTTTTTGAAAATCAACAACTTGATTCTTGTGTGATTGAAACCACCTGTTTTTGAGGGCTTAGTAGGTGGTTAACAATAAATTTGAATTGATTATTTGTTTTCAATCTGGTTTTTGATGGCTTTTTCGAGCTTAATTTTCCGTCCGTTTTTAAATGCGGCAATACTTGCGTCCGGAAAATTGATGCGTGCTTTTTCCAATAACTGATGAATTTCGTTGAAGTCGGTGGAGCTACCTGTCATGTAATGAAAAATCCCTCCGATATTAATTTCTTCAATTGGTTCCAATTCTTTAAACAGATTGTTATTTGTTGGTACTCGCGATGGATTAGATACCAGAAGAACTTTATATATAACTGTATTTTTCTGTGCTTTTTCTTTATCGGCTGCGGTTATATACACATTTTTTCCCAGATCGAATGCTGAGAAATGGACATATCGTTTCGGATTATTTCTGAAATCTTTTAAAAGCAGATCAAGACTGGTTGATAATTTATTTAGGTTATTATACAGTTGATCATCATTCAGCAATAAGCCGGCGCTATTGTCACTTTGCTGTAATTTCTGGATGATTTTACTTAATCCGTTAAGACTTTGTTCTATTTCAGCAAAAATTGGAGTTGTATTTATTTGACTCAACGAATCGCTGATTGATTCAATATTCTGAATAATGGTGTTAAATCGGTTGCCGTTGTTTTTTAGTCCGGTTGAAATACTGTCCATATTTGTAAGAATGGAGCTGATGTTTGCCGCATTATTTTGCATCAATTGGTTCAGCGTTCCTGATGTTTGTGAAATATTAAGAACAGTTTGATTGATGTGCTCGAAACTTTCCGATAAATTTTTTCGTGTATTTTCATTAAATACGTATGTAACAACGGTCAATGCAGAGTCGAGTGAGGCGAGAAGTTCTTCTGCCCGTTTTTTTAGCGGAAGCACCTGCATGCTGACTTGTTCTTTCAGATCACTTTCAATTGAGCCAGGAAGAGTGTCGCCGGAAGTATAAAACTGGTTGCTGGCCTGAAATAACAGGTGAATGGCTTTGTTGCCCATTAAATCGCTGGAAACAATGCGTGCGATTGAGCCTTGCGGAATTTGCAAATCCCCGTCAAGCGAAAAACTTACCAGTAAGCGTCCGGAATGGTCTTGCAAAAAAGCAATGTCGGTAACCTGACCAACTTTGTATCCATTCAGAGTCACTGCACTTGATTCGAGCAGTCCGTCAATCCGGTCGTAGATAACATGATATTTATTCGATTTGCTAAGTAAGTCAATTCCTTTCAGGTAATTCAATCCCCAAATAAGGATGGTAAGTGTTACAACTATTAAAATTCCTAGTTTGGCGTATTTCGAGATTTTCATGACCTGATTGTATAATTGTTATGCAATATTATAATGCATTTTGAAGAAAACAAACTTTTACGGTCACCTAATGCTTCTCAAGCAATCGAATCGCATCTTCTTTGGTGATAATTTGTCCCTGGTTGAATGCTACGATAAAGCAGCCCGGAAATTTGCTTTTTATTTTCTCCTGAAGACTTTCTGCTTCGGTTAAAGTTTTTAATTCTCCGTAATAATATTTGTACATTTTACCGAATTGTACTTTTCGCACATCGTTCAATCCTTTGAAATTTGCCGGTTGTAGAGGTAGATTGGTGGTGCCCGCAGCAATTTGTATCGAAAAAATAATGCTGGGGTGTTGTTTGTTTACCTGGGTTTCCTGAATGTCTGGCTTTTCTTCTTTGGCAACAGCGATAGCAGGCTTGTTTTTCGTTGGTGCCGAATCAGACTTTGCTGGCTGTATTATTTTTTCAGGTTCAGCCTTTTTTTCTGTAAGGGTTGTGTCGGCTTGCTTTTTTTCGGTTTGCACTGTTTGCTGTTCTTTTTGCGGAACATTGGATGTTTCTAGATTGAAGCCAGTTTTTGCGTCGAAATTCTTTTTGTAACTGTTGAATGCGCTTAAAATAGCAGTAGCCAGTTGGGCTTGTCCTTGTTCTGAGTTTAAATACTCGGCTTCGGACGGATTGCTTAAGAAGCCGGATTCGACTAAAACGCTGGGCATGCTTGATTGGCGCAGAACCAGAAATCCTGCCTGTTTTACACCTCTGTCGTTGCGTGCTGCTTTATGGCGGAACTGGTCTTGCACTAATTTCGCAAAGCTGGCACTTTGGTCCAGAAATTCATCTTGCGTCAGTTCAAACATGATATACGATTCAGCTGAATTGGGATCAAATCCTTCGTAACGTTCGCTGTGGTCTTCTTCATATAAAATTACCGAGTTTTCCTTTTTGGCTACTTCCAGATTCTCCTGCGAGCGGTGTAAACCTAATATAAATGTTTCGGTTCCTCTGATTGATGGAGTACCGCAGGCATTGGCATGCAATGAGATAAATAAATCGGCTTTATTTTTGTTCGCAATTTCGGAGCGCTGGTGCAGGGGAACGAAGACATCTTTGTTTCTGGTATAAACAACTTTCACGTCAGGATGGTGTTCGTTAATATATTTCCCCAATTTTAATCCAATACCCAGAACAATATCTTTTTCTTTGATTCCCCGGTATGCAGCACCTGCATCTTGTCCTCCGTGTCCCGGATCAATGATAACTGTCATTCCTTTTTTTTCTGCTCTTATTTGAGTGGCAGCGAATATTAATCCGCAGAAAAATAGCGTTTTGAGTAGTTGCATTGTGTTGATATTTTTTCTTTTTTCTTTTTTCATTGTATTGTCTCTGATGGAGGAATAAAACAAAAATACAACTCTTTTTTAGCACCGAAAGTTGTGACTTTTTGTTCCTTTTTCAGAGCAAAAATATAAATATTAGAATTATTTTGCATTTGTTCACCTTTGTATAATGGCCTTATTTATATTTTTGCATACCAAATGAAACGCCGCAAGGCAATTATTTTGCAAATTTTGATCAAAAAAATTATCTCATATATGTTTGTTCTGGCCGGACTGATTGTCTGGAGCCAGCAAGTTGTTTCGTCCGGTTTTGGTCGGACTCCTGAGTTGAAATTGGTTCCGGATACAGTTGTTTCGTCAGATAAACCGCTGATGCCGGATTCTCTGGCGTTTGATTCTCCTGAGCTTATTGATTCCATCGCTCCGGAGGTTATTGATTCGATGGCTATTCTGCCGGCAGATACGCTGAAAGAAAAACCTCCTGTTCTAGAGTCTGAAATTCAGTATAATGCAACCGATTCAATTGTGACTGATCTGGAAAATCAGAAGGTTTACTTGTATAAAGGAGGAGTGGTTACTTATGAAAGCATTGAGTTAAAAGCAGATTATATTGAGCTGGATTTAAATACAAAAGAAATTTTTGCTGAAGGTGTAGCTGATTCAACGGGAACCAAGATTGGAACACCTGTGTTTCGTGATGGCTCGGAAGAATTCGAATCGCAAACAATTCGCTATAATTTTGAAACCAAGAAAGGGATCATTACTGATGTAAAAACCAAACAAGGTGATGGTTTTATTCATAGCGACCGAACAAAAAAGATCAGCGACGATGCGTTTATTCTGAAACGGGGAAAATATACCACCTGTGATGCTGAGCATCCGCACTTTTATCTTCGCATGACCAAAGCCAAAGTAATTTCGAATAAGAAAATTATTACCGGACCAGCTTACATGGTGTTGGAAGACTTTCCGATTTATTTTCCGATGATTCCTTTTGGTTATTTTCCAAATTCAACCAAATACTCGTCGGGGATTTTAATTCCTACTTACGGGGAAGAACGAAATCGTGGATTCTTTTTGCGCGATGGTGGCTATTATTGGGCCGCAGGCCAGTATTTCGATTTGGCTTTGCGCGGAAGTGTTTATTCGAAAGGTTCGTGGGGTGCTGATTTGGGAACAAATTATAAGAAACGCTACAAATACAACGGGCGGTTCAATTTTAAATATAACCTGAATAAGTATTCTGAAGATGCTTCTCCGTCGAAAGGTTTTAGTTTGCAATGGTCGCATTCGCAAGATGCCAAAGCAAATCCGAGCCGAACTTTTTCTGCTAGCGTGAACCTTTCAACCAGCTCGTACGACAAAGAAAACGCTCGTTCGGCTCAAACGTATTTGCAAACCTCGAAATCGTCGAGTATTGCATATACGCAGCGAATTGAGAACTCTCCATTCAATTTCTCGTTGAACTTACGACATGCGCAAAACTCACGCGATACAACTATCTCGCTTAGTTTGCCTGAGTTGACATTCAATGTGGCTAAAATCTATCCGTTTCGGTCGAAGGACAGGGTGGGGAAATTGAGATTTTATGAAAAAATAGGTTTTAGTTACACGGCTAATATTAAAAACTCAATTACAGCGAAGGAAAAAGATTTGATGAAAAAATCGCTGATACGTGATTGGCAGAATGGCTGGCAACACAATATCCCGATTACATTACCCAATTTTAACTTGTTTAAATACATCAATGTAAGTCCGAGTTTTAGTTATTCGGAACGTTGGTACACCAATTATTTGAGTTCTAAGTATATTGTAAATCAGGATAAGTCGTATTTGCAAAAAGATACTTTGTATGGTTTTAAGCGAAACTACAATTATTCTTATTCACTGAGTGCAACAACAAATGTATATGGGACTTATACCGTGAAAAATCCGAATTCGAGAATAAAGATGCTTCGCCATAAAATTACTCCATCGGTTGGTTTTAGTTATACTCCAGACTTTGGCGCATCGAAATTTGGGTTCTATCAGCAGTATTATAATGAAAAAGGCGATTTGTTGTATTTCAACCGTTTTGAGAATGGAATATTTGGCTCTGCCGGATATGGCGAAAGTGGCTCGATAAACTTTAGCTTGAGTAATAGTTTGGAAGCAAAAGTGCTGGATTTGGCCGATTCAACAAAAACAGAAAAAGAACAGAAATTCAAGAAGGTGAAAATTCTGGATAACCTGAGTTTGAATACTTCTTATAATATGATTGCCGACTCGTTTAATCTGAGTACGATTAGCATCCGTGGACGTACTACGGTTAAAGGAGTGAGTGTGAACTTTGGTGGAAATCTTGATCCGTATAATGTGAATCGGGAGGGTACGAGAATTAATGAATACATGTGGAAAACAGGAAAGGGACTGAATAAGTTGGGTCGTTTAACCAGTGCGAACTTGTCGTTTGGTATGTCATTCCAGTCGAAGAAAGGTCAAAAAGAGGCAGAGGAAACCAAACAACAGGACGAGGAAAATCATATTCTTCCGGGTGGTTACGATGATTATTACGATTTTAATATTCCCTGGGATTTCCGGTTCGATTACAGTTTGAGTTATTCAAATTCGTATAAACCGAATACAAAGGCGCAGATTATGCAGAGTTTGAATTTTAGCGGGCGGATGAGTTTGACGGAGAATTGGCGTTTGTCGATGAATACGAACTTTGATATTCAGGCGATGAAATTTTCGTTTACTACTTTTAATGTGAGTCGCGAGTTGCACTGTTGGGCCATGTCGTTCAATTTTGTGCCATTTGGCGATCGCAAAAGCTATAGTTTTACGCTCAGTGCTAAATCATCGATGCTGAAAGACCTCAAGCTTGAAAAACAACGTAGCTGGTTCGATAATAATTAAGCTTTAGTTTTTATGCCATTCTAATTTGTTATCAATGCGATAACTGATTTTTTCGTTGTCGAGTAGCCAGCGAAGCGTTTTTTCAATGGTTTCTTTTTTTCCCTCAGTTTGCTTTAGTAATTCGTCGTACGAACAGGGTGTTTCCAGTATTTTTTTGATTTGATCGCTTACCATGTCGAATTCATATTTACTCAAATTGAGTTCGTTTCGTTCAAGGCACGTGTCACATTTTCCGCAGCGAGTGGTATTGATTTCGCCAAAATATTGCAAAAGCGCCTGGCTTCGGCATTTGTGCTTTGCTTCGGCATAGCTAATAACCGATTGAATGCGGGTGATATAATCTTTTTTGCGATCGTCGTAATTCTCTTTTGATATTTTCAGTCGCGAGCTGTCAACCCGTTCTGTATTCATAATGATGAACGGGGTTTTCTTGCGCGGAATGTAATGCACAACTTTGTAGCTGTCCAGCGTATTCAAAAATTTGTAAACGGTTTCGATGCTGATGTTGGCGCGGCGTGCCAGTAAATCTTCGTCGATGGCGATGTAATTCGAGAATAGCCCGGTGTACGATCGTAACAGAAGTTTGATGAAGCCATCGAAACTAGCTTGCGCTACCTGAAATTTATAGAGATCATCGCGGTTGACAAGGAAAAACACGCGTGACGGATTGTCTAATTCTTCGGTCAATTCGAGGTAGCCTTCTCGTTGCAAAATCTTCAGGCTACTCAGTATGGTGTTGATGTCGATTTTATAGTTGCGGGCAAAGTCAGCAATGCTGAAATCGTAAATCTGGTTTTTGCCAAAGCCGATAGCAATTTGTAAATGATTACACAACGCATTGTAAACCTTGCGAATTACTTCAGGCACGGGGAATGATCTGCCTACATTTTTTTGCAATCTCAGCTTGTCAGCTTCAGTAAAAAGAAGCACGGCGAAAGCTTTATTTCCATCGCGCCCGGCACGCCCTGCTTCCTGAAAGTAGGCCTCAAGCGATTCGGGAGCATCGTAGTTAATTACGAAACGCACATCGGGCTTGTCGATGCCCATGCCGAAAGCGTTGGTGGCAACAATAATCCGGGTGCGGCCGTTTTTCCAGTCTTCTTGCTTGCTTGCCCTGCTTTTTGCCGACAAGCCTGCGTGGTAATAATCGGCCGAAATATTGTTTTTCTGAAGCAATTCCGAAATCTCACGTGTGAGTTTGCGACTACGCACATATACAATGCCAGTGCCTTTTACCTTATTTATCGATTGTAATATATATCCGATTTTGTCTTCCTGATGGCGAACTACGTAGGTCAGGTTTTCTCTGAAAAAGCTCTTCTGTAATAGGTTTCGTTTTCTGAATTTCAGCTTTTCCTGAATATCTTCTACTACTTTAGGCGTTGCAGTGGCAGTGAGTGCGAGTATGGGAACTTTGGGCAAGAGTTCGCGAAGTTGCTCAACTTTTAGGTATGACGGACGGAAATCGTATCCCCATTGAGAGATGCAGTGGGCTTCGTCCACCGTGATCAGGTTTACATTCATGTCGAGAACACGTTCGCGAAAGCGTTCCGTAGCAATGCGTTCGGGTGACAGGTACAGGAATTTGTAGTTTCCCCACACTGCGCTGTCCATCGCAATTCTCATTTCTTGCTGAGTTAAGCCTGAATGTATTGCCAGAGCTTTGATTCCTTTTTGATTCAGATTTTCTACCTGATCTTTCATTAGCGAAATAAGAGGCGTAATTACCAGACAAATGCCTTCCCGTGCTAATGAATATACCTGAAAGGTAATCGATTTGCCCCCTCCGGTAGGCATCAGCCCAAGCGTGTCTTTCCCTTCCGCTACCGATTGGATTATTTCTTCCTGCAGTTCGCGGAATTGGGAATATCCCCAGTATTTGGTCAATATTTGCCTGAATTCGCTCACGTATTTTATTATTGCTTCTGAAATGGTTTCAAGACAAATTCAAAGATACATTATTTGAGATGAAGAAAAAGTAAGGCGGAACTTCGACTGATTTTATTTTCATTACCAGACTTAACAATTTTTAGGGATTTTTATAGTTTGTAAGGCTGATGGTTCGCGAAAAAGCAGGACATTTATCCCATAAATTTTTGTAGTTTTGTTCAGTAAGCAAATGACCCACTGAAAACTGTCCGGAAGAACGATAATTGGAGCAGTTGGGATAGCTCAAAAAGTTTTTCTGTATATTCCGGTAACAGTATGTTTGGTGGTATTTTTTTTGAAAAGAAATTTTGACACACATGATGCATCGTGCATTTCAGCATAAACAGACACTTTTTAGTAAGATTGTAAAAGCCTGTGCTTTTGCCGTTTTGTTGCTTGGGGCGATTGCTCCGTCCGTGGCTCAATCGCCGAAAGATGTTATTCTTTCTATTGGTGATCACCATTTTGGGACCGATGAGTTTCAGTATTTCTATAAAAAAAATAATTCGCAGATGAATGATGATGCGAAAATGCTTTCTCCGCAGGAATACATGGAGCTTTTCATCAATTTTAAACTGAAAGTGCTTGCCGGGGAGCAGATGGGGCTGGATACTCTTGCTTCGTTCATGAACGAATTGAAAGGGTATCGTGATGAGTTGGCTAAACCGTACCTCACGCATGTGAAATTTAACGATGAAATGCTACAAACGGCTTATTATCGAACAAAACATGAACGAAAAGCCAGTCATGTTTTGGTGCAGATAAACGAAGGACGGGATAGTTTGCAAGCCTTGGCGCGCATCCAGGAAATTCGCCAAAAATGGGAAGCCGGAGCTGATTTCAATGAGTTGGCATTTCAGTATTCCGATGACCCGTCGGCCCGGATGAATCGGGGTGAACTGGGATATTTTTCTGCATTTATGATGGTATATCCGTTTGAAGATGCTGCGTATAAAACTCCCATTGGACAAGTGTCGCAGCCAGTTCGTACGCAGTTTGGTTACCACCTTGTTCGTGTTGAAGATGAACGGGAGTCGAAAGGGCAAATTGCTGTTGCGCACATCATGAAACGACTTCCTGAACCAGGAAACGATGATGGACACGGGCATGCACATGCATATCGCTCCGAAGCTAGTTTGAAATCGGAAATGGATAGTTTGTATCAATTGTTGCAGCAAGGTGCCGATTTTACATCGCTGGCACAAGAATATTCTGACGATCAATACAGTGCACGTAATGGTGGACAGTTGCAGCCATTCACCGAAAGTCGGATGGTTCCTGAATTTTCGCAGGCAGCATTTGCATTGCAAAATGATGGTGATATATCTCCGGTTATCCGAAGTCCGTACGGTTGGCATATTATAAAACGAATAAAACGAATTCCGGTTCCTCAGTTGGATGAAATTAGCGATCAACTTCGGGAGCAGATTCGCAAAAATCCGCAAATCAGTCAGCACAGTCGCGAATTATTTATTTCAGAATTGAAGAAAGAATACAGTTTTGAAATGAATACTGCCATTGAGAGTGAGCTGCCGAAAAATTTGAAAACTTTGATTTCTGGAGAAACTGCGATGCCCGGGAATATTGATTTGCAAGCAGTTTTGTGTTCGTTTGGTGATGAGAAAGTTTCGGTTGGCGATTTTATTTCGTTTCTGAAAGCAAAAAATACAAACACCGTTCAACCGAATCAGCTTTTATCTGATTTTGTGGAAGATTGTTTAGTGCGATATGAAAATGAACGTTTGGAAAGCAAACATCCTGATTTTGCGATGTTGATGAAAGAATACCACGATGGAATGCTTTTGTTTGCCGTGTCAGAAAAAATGATCTGGAACAAAGCCGCAGAAGATACACTTGGCTTGGAACGTTTTTATGAGAAAAATAAATCGAAATATTTAGGCGATGAAAAATTCGAAGGCTGGGTAATCAAATGTCGTGATTTTGAAACGCGCAGCAAGGTTGACGAAATATTGGCGCAGGAGCCGGTTGATAAACAGGAGTTGTTGTCGATAATGAATGCCCGGAATGGGGGGGGAGTTGCTGTTATAGATGGGGTTTTCAAGAAAGGCGAAAATCCGGTGGTTGACTTTTATGTGTGGAACGCAAGTCGGCCTGCTGGATTGGACGAAAAAATCACTTACGTACGTGGAAACAAGATGAGCCCGGAGCCTAAAACATTGGATGAGTCGCGTGGTCTGCATATTGCCGATTACCAGTCGGAACTTGAGACGCAATGGCTGGCCGATTTACACAAGCAAAATCGTATTCGGGTAAATAAAAAGTTGGTTAAACAAATCTCGTCGTTGAAATGAATCGAATAAAATACTATTGGTTGTACCTGTTTTTACTCGTGTTTTCGTGTCGCAACGGAGACGAGCCCGTGACTTTGGTGCAGGTTGGCGAAAAGATCTTGTACGAGCACCAGCTACACGAATTATTGCCTCCAAATTTAACCAAAGCCGACAGCTCGTTGTGGGCCGAGGATTATATTACCAAATGGGTGCGTAAACAATTATTCGTGCAACAGGCCGAAGCCAATCTGACTGAATCGCAGAAAGATGTGCGCGAAGAGTTGGAAGAATACCGTCAATCGCTGGTTTCATTTCGATATAAAAATGAAATGGTTAATCAGAAAATGGATACTATAGTGACTCATGATCAGATAATGAATTATTACAATGAGCACAAAGATCAGTTTTTCCTGAATCAGGATATTTTGAAGGCAATTTATATAAAAATGCCGATGGAAGTAGCCGAACCGGATGTGCTGCGCAGTTTGTGCAACGATCCGGGGAAAGTTTCGGAACTGGATGAATATTGCATCAGCTATGCAAAACGATACGATAAATTTGATGATAATTGGGTTGTGGCAAAATTGGTTTTCGAGAATATTCCTGAAGAAATTAAGGATCCCGAGTCCTTTTTGCGTCGCAATAAATTTATCGAAACCAAGGATCGTGACTACTATTATTTGGTTTGTATTCGCGATTTTCGCTTTATTGGGCAACCTGCCCCAATTGATTATGTGGAAAGTCAGGTAAAAAACTTAATTTTGAACGCCCGAAAAAGCGAGTTCCTGAAAAAACTGGAAGAAGATGTTTATCAGGATGGGATAGAAAAAAAACGGGTGAAGATATTTTATAAATAAAAAAGTCTCGTTTTCGAGGCTTCGAATGGTAAATAATGTAGTTAACAACAATAAGACAAAAGGAATGAATAAACTGATAGGTTTAATAATGGTTGCCGGGCTTCTGTTGGCCGGAAATACAATGGCTCAGGACAAAGTGATTGATCAGGTTGTAGCTGTTGTAGGTGGAAATACCATTTTGAAATCCGATATTGAAGGGATGTACATACAGCAGCAGGCTCAGGGGATTACTACTGAAGGCGACATGAAATGTGAAATTTTGGAATCGTTACTGATTGAGAAATTATTGGTCGCTGAAGCTCAGTTGGATACAACCATCACAGTAACTGATAGCCAGATTAACCAGAATATGGATCAGCGTATTCAGTATTTTGTCAATAACCTGGGCTCTGAAAAAGAAGTTGAAAAATATTTCAAAAAATCGATTATCGAAATTCGTGCAGATATGGCTGATATGATTCGCAATCAGCAATTAACCAGTCAGATGCAGAATAAAATCATTAAAGATGTTACAGTTACTCCGGCTGAAGTTCGTTACCATTTTCGTAGTCTGAAAGAATCGGAACTTCCGATGATTGACGCTTCAGTTGAATACGAACAGATTACTTTCCGCCCTCGGGTTGATCCGGAAGAAGAAAACCGTGTGAAAAACCGTTTGCGTGAGCTGAAAAAACGTATCGAAGATGGAGCTAGCTTTTCGTCAATGGCTGTACTTTATTCTGAAGACCCACAAGCTGCATTAGGTGGTGAAATTGGATACTTTAGTCGTGCTTCGCTTGACCCAACTTATGCAGCGGCAGCCTTTAACCTCAAAGGCGATCGTATTTCCAATGTGGTAAAAAGTGAATTTGGCTACCATATTATTCAGCTTATCGACCGAAAAGGTGAGCAGGTAAATACCCGTCATATTTTGATGAAACCAAAAATTTCGCCGGAAGCAATGAAGCAATCACGCGAACGGTTAGATAGTTTGGCAAATTTTGTGCGCGAAGGAAAATTTACCTTCGAACAAGCTGCTGCCTCGTATTCGTGGGATAAAAACTCAAGAAACAATGGTGGTTTGGTCATTAATCCGCAAACGATGTCTTCGAAATGGAAAATTTCGGAACTTGATCCGGATGTGAGTAAAGTGATTGCCAAAATGAACATCAACGAGGTGAGCGAACCTTTCGAAACAATTGATGAAGCAAGCAAACAAACCGTTTATAAAATTGTAAAACTGGTTCGTAAAACCAATAGTCATCAGGCTAATTTGCGCGACGATTATATTGAGCTGAGCAATGCTTATCTGGAAAAGAAAAAGCAGCAGGCTCTGGATAAATGGATCAAAGAAAAACAGGCAATCACGTACATTCATATCGACGATACTTACGCTAATTGTCAGTTTAAATACTCAGGCTGGGACAAATAAACGTGCGCATGCAGACAACTTTTAAAAACGATGTAGAAGCGATTGATGCTCTGAAGAAAAAATTTGACCTTCTTCAGGATGAAATTAAAAAGCGGATTTTCGGGCAGGACGAAATTGTCAGACAAACGCTGATTTCATTGTTTAGTCGCGGACACTGTTTACTGATCGGAGTTCCCGGATTGGCGAAAACTTTGTTGGTGAATACCATTGCCGAGGTGCTGGGCCTTCAGTATAATCGTATTCAGTTTACGCCCGATTTAATGCCTTCTGACATTATCGGTACTGAAATTCTGGATAAAGACCGTCAGTTTAAATTTATAAAAGGGCCTCTTTTTACAAATATTTTGCTGGCTGACGAAATAAACCGTACGCCGCCAAAAACTCAGGCAGCTCTGCTCGAAGCAATGCAAGAGCGTGCAGTGACTGCTGCTGGTCAGCGTTTCGAACTGGATCGTCCGTTTTTTGTGCTGGCAACGCAAAACCCGATCGAGCAGGAGGGAACTTATCCGCTTCCGGAAGCTCAGCTCGACCGTTTTATGTTTTCGGTTTGGCTCGATTATCCCGAATTTGAAGATGAACTGACGATTGTTCGCAATACAACTTCCGGTCATCAGGCTTCCCTTTCCGAAGTGATTACGGGAGAAGAAATTCGTTATTTTCAGGAATTAATACTGAAAATACCGGTAAGTGACACTGTGTTGCGCTATGCTGTAGGTTTATCGGCAAAAACCCGACCCGGAACGCAGCAGACTGCATCAATTACCGAAAAGTACCTGAAATGGGGGGCTGGCCCGCGTGCATCGCAATACTTGGTGTTGGGTGCAAAAACGCATGCTGCCCTGCATGGCAAGTATTCGCCCGATATTGAAGATGTAAAAGCTGTAGCGGTAAATATTCTTCGCCACCGGGTGATAAAAAATTATAAAGCCGAAGCTGAGGGTATTTCGGTTGAAGACATCATTTACGACTTGTTGAAATAAATCAATGGTTTTTTCTTATTTCAGAAATCGTTTTTTGTTGCTGCTTGGGTTTGTTGCAGGAATTTGTTTTCTGGCACAGGCGCAAAAGGAAAAAAAGAGGATTGACATTATTCAGGCCGAATCGCTGGAAACAGATGCCCGTATTGTTGCTAATGCTCAGCGTTTGCTCGGAGATGTTATTCTCAAACATAGTACGATTACCATGTGGTGCGACAGCGCCTATTTATATACCGACCGGAATGTTGTAGATGCTTTCGGAAATGTACATATTCTGAAAGATGACACGCTTAATCTGTATGCCGGGTTCATTAATTACGATGGTGACCGGAAATTTGCCAAGGTGCGTAAAAACGTAAAACTGGTAAATAAATCAACCACTCTGCTTACCGATTCGCTGGATTACGATATTGCCGGAAACGTGGGGTATTACGATTATTTTGGCACTATTCAGGATAGTGTGAATGTGCTTACTTCAATGATTGGTCAATATTATACGCAAACCGAAAAAGCACATTTTAAAAAAGATGTTGTGCTGACGGCCGAGAAGTACCGTTTGTTTTCGGATACACTGATTTACGATGTGAATTCGAAGATTGCTCATATTGTTGGGCCAACAACGATTGAAGACGACAGTACCACGCTTTATGCCGAAAAAGGGTTTTATAATAGTGTAAGTGGAGAGACAGAATTGTTGAAAAAGCCGGTAATCAGTAATCGGAAACAGAAAGTGCTGGCCGATCGAATTTTTTATAATAAAACAAGTGGCGAAGGCAGGGGAGAAGGCAATGTTAAAATGGAGGACTTTGATAACAGTGTTATCGTTGCCGGAAATCGGGCTTTCTTCAACGAAAAGGAGAAAACTGCGCTGGTTACTGATTCGGCACTATTCATTGCTTATTCTGAAAAAGATTCTTTATTTCTGCATGCCGATACTTTGCGAATGTTGCCTGACACGTCGGCGGTGGATGCTCGTTTGATAAAAGCATATTTTAAAGTGAAATTTTTCCGTCAGGACATGCAGGGGAAATGCGACTCGCTGGTTTACTGGTCCAAAGATTCGACAATTCAGTTGTACCACGAACCTGTGATTTGGACGGGAGGAAATCAGATGAGTGCTCATTATATTGAAATGAATAAAAATACGGGTATTCCTGATGTGGTGAAAATGACTGACGAAGCGTTTATTATTGCCATGGAGCCTGATTCTATTCGCTACAATCAGATTAAAGGGCGTAATATGACCGGGTATATTCGCAATAACGAACTTTTCCGGATTGATGTAGATGGGAATGGGCAATCGCTGTATTATGCCCGGGATAAGGGCGGTGTGCTTGGTTTGAATAAAGCTGAAAGTAGCAGTATTGTGATCAATATGGCGAAAAATAAAGTGAAGCGAATTTCTTTTGTATCGAATCCCGAAGGCGTTTTAAATCCGATATTAAAACTGGAAGAAGAAGATACCAAACTTGGCGGATTTCAGTGGCTGGAAGAATTACGACCCAAATCGAAAGAAGATATTTTTGGAGTGAAAGCTACACCTGTGGTGGAAGAAGAAAAACCAGTTTTTCAGAAAGAAAAATTAGAATAATTTTCAGAATAAAAGAAAAAAAGCAGGCTGTTCGTACTTAATTCGAACAGCCTGCTTTTTTATACTAATTTCTCGCGTAAAGCTTTTCCTGTGTAGGAATTTTCATGGTGAATAATATCTTCCGGAAGTCCTTCGAAAACGATGCTCCCGCCGTTTTTGCCTCCTTCTGGACCGATATCGATAATCCAGTCGGCACATTTAATTACTTCCAGATTGTGTTCGATAATCACAATGCTGTGGCCCCTGTCTAGCAGGGCATCAAATGAACCCAGTAGTTTTTTTATGTCGTGGAAATGAAGCCCCGTAGTTGGTTCGTCGAAAATAAAAAGCGATGGACTGTCTTTTTCTTTTGCCAGAAACGAGGCCAACTTAATACGCTGGCTTTCTCCGCCTGAGAGGGTGCTTGATGATTGCCCTAATTTGACGTATCCCAAACCAACGTCTTGTAGTGGTTGTAGCTTTTTGGCGATTTTCTTCTCCGTAGAAGTTTTTCCTGTTGAGAAAAATTCAATCGATTCGTTTACAGTCATCTCCAGTATATCGTGGATGTTTTTGCCTTTGTAGGTAATTTCCAGAATCTCGTCTTTAAAGCGTTTGCCTTTGCAGCTTTCGCAAACCAAATGAATGTCGGCCATAAACTGCATCTCAACATTAATTTCACCTTCGCCCTGGCATTCTTCGCAGCGGCCCCCATCCACATTGAACGAAAAATGAGAGGCTGTGAACCCGTGGTATTGTGCTGATTTTTGTTCGGCAAATAATTTCCTGATTTCATCGTAGGCTTTCAGATAAGTAACCGGGTTCGAACGAGACGATTTTCCAATCGGATTCTGATCGACAAATTCTACGGAAGTAATCAGGCTAAAATCGCCTTTTAGTGCATCATGTTGTCCTGTTTTTTCGCTGAATGCACCAAATAGCTTGGCAATAGCCGGATACAATATTTTGGTAACCAGCGACGATTTTCCCGATCCGGAAACACCGGTAACAACGCATAGCGCATTCATTGGAAACTTCACACTAACATTTTTCAGATTGTTTTCCCTTGCTCCGATTATTTCAATGTAGTTATTCCATTTCCGGCGGATTTTCGGAATTTCAATTTTTTCTCTTCCCGTGAGATATTTGGCCGTTAAACTTGTTTCTGATTTGGTGAGTTGTGCGTGATCGCCCTGAAAAACCAGTTCGCCACCTAAGCGGCCGGCATGTGGGCCAATGTCTATAATTTCATCGGCTGCACGAATAATTTCTTCATCGTGTTCAACTACTAAAACCGAGTTGCCAATTTGTTGTAATTTGCGTAAAACTTTTATCAGGCGCTCGGTATCTCGACTGTGCAGTCCAATACTTGGTTCGTCGAGTATATACATCGAACCGACTAAACTACTGCCCAGTGATGTTGCCAGATTAATACGCTGCGATTCGCCACCTGATAATGTTGAAGATAATCGGTTGAGCGTCAGATAACCCAAGCCTACATCGCATAAAAATTCGATTCGGTTATTTATTTCAATCAGAATTCGTTTGGCAATAACTGTTTCGTGTTCATTCAGCTGAATTTTTGCAAAGAAATCTTTTAGCTCACCTACCGGCATTAATACCAATTCCTGTATCGAAGCCTGGTTTATTTTTACATAACCGGCTTCTTTTTTTAGTCGGCTTCCGCGGCATTCGGGGCAGGTTGTTTTTCCCCGGTATCTCGAAAGCATTACCCGATATTGAATTTTGTAAGTATTTTCTTCCAGCATCTTAAAGAAACTGTTCAGCCCTTCAAAATATTTGTTTCCGGTCCAAAGTAATTGCTTTTGTTCTTCGCTTAATTCATAATACGGTTTGTGTATCGGGAAGTTGAATTTTTCAGCATTGTAAATCAGTTGATCTTTCCATTCTCCCATTTTTTCACCTTTCCAGCAAGCTACTGCATCCTGGTAAATCGATAGAGATTTGTTCGGGACAACCAAATCTTCGTCGATGCCGATTACCTTGCCGTAACCTTCGCAGGCCGGGCAGGCTCCAAGAGGATTGTTGAAACTGAACATGTGCACCGAGGGCTCTTCAAATTCAATTCCATCCGCTTCAAATCGGTTCGAGAATAGCTCTTCAATAATTTGGTCGTCCTGAAAAATTTTAACCACGCATTCCCCGTGTCCTTCAAAAAAAGCAGTTTGTACCGAGTCGGCCATGCGGCTGATGGTATCTTCTTCCTGATTTACACTGAGCCGGTCGATCACTAGCTTGCAGTTTTCTCCGTTGCACAGTTCGTTGGTTTTTTGAGCCAACACTTCATCAATTCTTTTTATTTCTGAATTAATCTCAATGCGGCTGAATCCTTGCTGCAATAGCAGTTCTGCTTCCTGTTCAAGGCTGCGTCCGCTTTTGGGATGCAGGGGCGAACCAATTAATATTCGCGTGCCTTCCGGAAAACTTTTCATGAAATTGACCACGTCAGTAACATGATGGCGTTTTACTTCCTTGCCCGAAATTGGAGAGATAGTTCGTCCGATGCGAGCAAAAAGCAACTTCATGTAATCGTAAATTTCGGTAGAAGTACCCACTGTTGAGCGAGGATTGCGCGTGTTTACTTTTTGCTCG
This sequence comes from Prolixibacteraceae bacterium, assembly GCA_963668595.1. GTDB lineage: Bacteria > Bacteroidota > Bacteroidia > Bacteroidales > Prolixibacteraceae > GWE2-42-39. Next base: position 736,484 of record OY764876.1, read on the forward strand.
ATGGCAATCGCTGGCGGAATGCCTTTGATATAGTCAACTTCAGGTTTGTTGATTCGGCCTAAAAACTGGCGGGCGTATGACGATAAACTTTCTACATAGCGGCGTTGTCCTTCAGCATAAAGCGTGTCGAATGCCAGCGATGATTTGCCCGAACCCGACAATCCGGTGATCACCACGAATTTATTTCGTTCAATATTCAGGTCAATATTTTTCAGGTTATGCACCCGTGCTCCTTTTATTTGTATGGTTTTTCCCTGATTTTTGGGGTTGTTCATATCTTTGTTCGTAGATTTGTTCAAAACAGTATTGTTTTTTTCAAAAAAATGGTTCACTTTTACAGCACGCAAAATTAACAAATTGTTTAACGTTTACTAAAATCATTTGCCTATTGACAGAACTCTACCTTTTATTTGATTGAAAATAAAGAAAAGAGTCATGTTCAGAACTGAAACGCTGAGCGATAATTCGCTCGTAAAACAATTTGTTGATGGTGACCAATCAGCCATTGAGTTACTAATCAATCGTCATAAAAACAGAGTTTACACCTACATTGTTTTGGTGGTGAAGAATCAGCATTTGGCTGAGGATATTTTCCAGGACACGTTTATTAAAGTGATTCGTTCGCTGAAGACGGGACGATATACCGAGGATGGGAAATTCATTTCCTGGGTGTTGCGTATTGCTCACAACCTGATTATCGATCATTTTCGTCGCGAAAAGCTGTTGAACACTACATCGAACGATGATTTTGGAATGGATATTCTCAATTCGTCGAAATTTGCTGATGATACTATTGAAGATCAGTTGGTGTATGATCAAATTACCAGCGATCTGCGTGATTTGATAGAAGAACTTCCGGACGATCAGCGAGAAGTAGTGGTAATGCGCCATTATTTGGGCCTTAGTTTTAAGGAAATAGCTGATCAAACAGGAGTTAGTATTAATACAGCTTTGGGGCGGATGCGTTATGCGCTCATTAATTTGCGCAAGTTGATAGATAAGAAAAAACTTATTTTGACAAAAAATTAATGATAGTGCAATAATATTTATCGGAAGGCGTTTTCTGTATAAACAAATAAATTCGGGAAAATGCCTATGAGGAAAATTTCTACATTGCACTACATCATTAAAACCTATCAGCAAAATGAGAAGAAAGAAGAATTTCTTCCGGCGGATATTTTTGAGAGTTTTGATGACGATGTTTTTGAGCCTGCGCCACAATGCGTCAATGCAATTCTTAATTTCGCCCGATCGTATCAGGTGATGGATTCAGCTCAGGCCGGATCAATAGAATTGAATCTGAACTAGTAAAATTTTGAATTAAATAGAAGAAGCATCTTGACAAAGGTGCTTTTTTTATAGCCATTTTTTTCGTTTGAAATAAAACAGCATTCCAATAAAAACCAATAGCATGATCGTCAGAATGATGTAATATCCATAGTGCCACTCCAGTTCCGGCATGTGCTTGAAATTCATTCCATACACTCCGGCCAGAAAAGTGAGTGGGATGAAAATAACCGAAACAATGGTTAAAAGCTGAATTACCTTGTTCATATTCAAGCTAACCCGCGAAATGTAAAAATCTTTCAGGCTTGATGTGATTTCAATATTTGCGCGAATCGAATCGAGCAGTGATAGCAGATGGTCGTACAAGTCGCGGAAATAGGTGTGCGATGTGTTGACGATAATTCCTTCATTCAGTGTAATCAGTTGGTTGACTACTTCGCGAAGCGGGGAAACCAGTCGTTCAATTTCAACTAATTGTTTGCGCAATTGCTGTATTTCAATTAGTAGTGATTCGGATGGGTTATTGAGAATTTTCTCATCGTAAATTTCCAGCTCTTCCGAAATTGTGTCAATGTATTCGCTGTATTGATCGACGGCCATATCAAGGAATGCATGGAGCAGGTAGTCAATGCTTCGCTGTCTGATTTTTCCGACCTTTTTAGAGAGTCGTTCTTCTACAATACGGAAGATCCAGTGATCTTCTTCAGAAAAGGATATTAGCAGCGTCGAGGTTATTACGAAACTAACTTGTCGGAATTCGGGTTTCCCTTCGGTCGGATGTAGTACTTTCATACTGATGAAGAGGGCTTTGTTGTATTCCGAGAAAGTGGGCCGCTGATTGGTATTTAAAATGTCTTCGAGTAGCAGGTGGCTCAAATCGAGTTGTTTCCCGATTGTTTCAATTATTGATGGATCGGCCAATCCGGTAACTTTTACCCAGTTCATTTGGCCATTTTTTGTCTCGGCAACTTCTTTTACATTGCCTGTGCGTTTCGAGTATTGTTCGGCATGGTAACTAATGAATTCAATTTGAGTGGGTACTTCCCGTAAAAAGCCCGTGTAAATAAGCGATCCGGGAGGAAGACCTGTCTTTTTTGTGCGTTTCATTTTGTTGTGCATAGCCGATCTTTTTCTTTTAAAGATAGAGAAAAGTTATTGTATTACTGAAGTTTCTTCATCAACCAGGCCATGTTTTCGCCTAGTGCTCGCATGGTTTGTATGCCTTCTTCGTCGTTAATTACGTCTCCCTTGTTTTTTCCATAGGCCAGATTCCAGTAACTTGATCCGGGAATGATCATTTGGTTGATCAGAAAGAAATTATTGAGCGATTCGAAGGCATGCATTGATCCTCCGCGGCGGGCAACAATTACGGCAGCTCCGATTTTTCGTTTTAACTGGTGGTTGTTTCCTCTGGTGACATACCCGGCAACGTCAATCAATGCTTTCATTTCGGTGGTGATGTCTGCAAAATAAACAGGCGAGCCGAGAATAATTGCATCGGCGACTACCATCTTTTCGATTAGCTGATTGATTGCATCATTTTTTATGTGGCAGCGACCATCTTGTATTTCGCGGCACTTGCCACAGGCAGTACATCCGTGAACCAGTTTTCCGCCTATTTGTACCAGTTCGGTTTCAATACCTTCTTTTTCCAATTCTGAAAATACTGTTTGAATTAAAATTTCGGTGTTGCCTCCTTTGCGCGGACTTCCGCTGATGCCAAGAACTTTCATAATTCGTTAATGATGATTATTGATTGAATACAAATGAAATCAGATTTGCGCCCATTTGCAGTGCTTTTTGTCTCACTTCCTCCGGGTCGTTGTGAACACTTCGGTCTTCCCATCCGTCGCTGATGTCTGATTCGTATGAATAGAAACAAACCAATCGGTCTTTCCATATTAATCCGAATCCTTGCGGTGGTTTATTGTCGTGCTCATGTATTTTGGGCAAACCTTTGTCGAACTTGTATTTTTGATGGTAGATGGGGTGCGAGTAGGGAAGCTCAATAAAATCGAGTTCAGGAAAAACTTTTTTCATTTCTCGGCGGATGTACGAGTCCAGGCCGTAGTTGTCGTCGATGTGCAAAAATCCTCCTGCTTCAAGGTAGTTGCGCAAATTGGCAACATCGGTGGCTGAGAAAATCACGTTGCCGTGTCCGGTGAGGTGTACAAACGGATAATTGAAAATTTCGCCACTTCCGGCTTCTACCGTGGCCGGTTCTGGGTGAATGCTGGTTTTTAATTCCTGATTGCAAAATGAAATAAGATTAGGTAGAGCTGTTGGGTCGCCATACCAGTCGCCTCCTCCGTTGTATTTGAGCAGGGCAATTTTTACCGTTGTATTTTGACCGAAGGAAAGTCCGGAGCTCAGGAGAAGCAAAAAAATGAAGAAAAGTTTGTGACACCGACTCATTTGTGAATTTTTTTCAAAGATAGCTGAATTTGCAAAAAGGCAGAAGCGAAACTTGTATTGTGTCGATTTGTTGTTTTGTTAGGTTGATTTAGTGTACTAATTTTCCTTAATTTTGAATTTTAAAGGATATTTTATGAATCTTCAGAATGAAAATGTTAGGTTGAATGCTCAGTTGGCGGAACTTGACAGAGCCTATGCCGAATTAAAGGAGAATAGAGATTATTATCGGATGATTGCTGATTTTAGTCACGACTGGCAATTGTGGATTTCTTCGGATTTTAAATTGAAATATTGCTCTCCTTCGTGTCTCGATTTGACTGGTTTTACGGCAGACGAAATTGAGAAGTCGAATGATTTTATTTCTCTACTTGTTTACCCCGCAGATATGTCGTCTCTTCGACAGTATTTGGAAGAAGTAGTGAATTTTTCAACAATCCGAAAGTCGTTTCGTTTTAGAGTTCTGACCCGTACCAAACAAATTCGGGGTTGCGAAATTCTTGTGAATTCAGTGTTCGATTCGTATGGAAAATACTTGGGCGTGAGGGCTTCTGTGCATGATATTACGAATCTGAATATGGCTTTGGTGCAAATTCACGAATTGTCGCAAGGCAAGGAGTTTGAGGTAAAAGCAAAGCAAAAATATAAAAGTGATTTGGAATCGAAAGATCGGGAAATGGTGCTTTCGCTGATGCTGCTTGCACAGAAAAATGAACTGATAGGTTTTCTGAAAAAGAAACTTCAATACCTGAAGCAACAGGTTTTGCCCGCCAAATACGAATCCATTGACGAGATGATCCGGGTAATTCAATCGAGTGTCGTGGTTTCTTCGGATTGGGATGCGTTTAAGTTGCATTTCGATAAAATACATCCTGGGTTTCTGGAACGTTTGTCGTTGCAATTTCCTTTACTTACGGCGAAAGAGAAACGATTGTGTACGTATTTGCGGATGAATCTGACTTCAAAAGAAATTGCCGGTTTAGCGAATATTACTGTCGAAAGTGCTGAGATTGCGCGCATTCGTTTGCGGAAAAAACTCAGTTTAGTGCGCAATCAGCAATTGCATTCTTTTTTACAGCAGATATGATTAGGGAATAATTAAATCGTTTAATTTTTATTTTCAGATGATAGGTTATTGTTAGGGCGGTGTTCTTTTGTTTTGTTTTTTTAAGGGATATTTTTGGAGGGTGATATTGACTGATTAGAAATGTCATTTTATTTTATCATCCATTCAATAAAGAAAAATGCAATTTGAAGAGATTATTCCTGAAGGACGAACACTGACTGCCGAGGAAATTGGTCAGTTGATTTTACAAGGATGCAGTGCCGACAACTGGAACCGTATTGTTGTTGCCGAACGGTTTGTTCCGGAGAACATCCGGAATGTGCGGTTTAGCGGAATAAATTACCTTGGACTTTTTGATGAAGAGATAAGCTTGTTTGGGGGAATTACCTTCAAACGGGGGATTTATAATGCATGGTTGCATAATTGTATTGTTGAAGACAATGTGCTGATTCATAATGTACGTAGCTATATTGCCAATTACCGGATTGGGCGTCGGGCAAAGATTCATAATATTACTACGCTGGCAGTTGATGGTGAGTCGTGTTTCGGAAACGGAGTGATGGTGCAAACCATTAATGAATCGGGAGGCAGGGAAGTGCCGATCTGCGATTTTCTTTCGGCTCATGTGGCTTACATGATTGCACTTTACCGGCATCGATCGGTATTGGTGAGCAGGCTGATGGAAATGATTGCCGATTATTCAGCAAAAATTAAAAGTGATTTTGGAATTATTGGCGAAGGGGCAAAAATAATCAACTGCGATACTATTAAAAATGTGAAAATTGGCCCGGCAGCAGTAATTGAAGGCGCCCGAAAACTGCAAAACGGAAGTGTAAATAGCTCGGTTGAAGACCCAGTGGTGATTGGCGACGATGTAATTATGGAGGATTTTATCGTGTGTTCGGGTTCCCGGGTTACCGATGCAACGCTGATTTCCAAATGTTTCATCGGGCAGGGCTGTATTCTTGATAAACATTATTCTGCGGTTGAGTCACTGTTTTTTGCAAATTGTCAGGGATTTCATGGTGAGGCTTGCTCTATTTTTGCGGGACCTTACACGGTAACTCACCATAAATCAACCTTGCTGATTGCCGGAATGTTTTCATTTATGAATGCAGGAAGCGGATCGAATCAGAGTAACCATCTGTATAAAATTGGTCCGGTTCATCAGGGGGTGCTTGAGCGCGGATCAAAAACCACCAGCGACTCATATATTCTTTGGCCATCGCATATTGGGGCTTTTTCGTTGGTGATGGGGCGCCATTACAAGCATTCCGATACTTCCGATTTTCCGTTTTCATATCTGATTGAGCACAACGATGAGACGGTTCTGGTACCTGCCATCAATTTAAAAAGTATTGGAATTATCAGAGATAGCCAGAAATGGCCCAAACGCGATCGACGTAAGGATTTTCGTTTGCTGGATTATATCAATTATAATTTACTGAGTCCTTACACCGTGCAGAAAATGCTGAATGGATATCGCATTTTGCAGGATTTGCTGGCTAATGCTGAATGGACGAATGGAATTTGCTTTTACAAGGACATGCAGCTTTTGAAACATTCGGCAGAACGGGGATTGCATTTCTATGAGATGGCTATCTGGAAATTTCTTGGTAATTCAATTATTACTCGTTTGAGCGGGAAAAGAATAAAGTCAGTCTCGGACATTGCTGCCTATTTGAAGCCGGAAACACAAGTGGGAAAAGGGGAGTGGATTGATCTTTCCGGATTGATTTGTCCGGCCGAGGCATTGGAAAAACTTCTGGAGTCGATTGAAACGAAAACAACACGAACGCTGGAAGAAATCGATTCGGTGTTGCGGTCTTTCCATAGTAATTATTACAATTTCGAGTGGACCTGGGCATACCGCGTTTTCGAAGAGATGGTGGGTAAACCGCTTGCAGAATTCAGTATAAACGATCTGGTTCACGTAGTTCGAAAATGGAAAGAAAGCGTGCTGGAAATAGACAATAATTTGTATGCCGATGCCATGAAAGAATTTTCGGATTCGAAGATGACAGGCTTTGGTATAGATGGAATTGAAGCTGATAAAGTGCTCGATTTTGAGGTGGTTCGCGGAGATTTCAGCAATAATGATATTGTGGCGGCAATTAAAGAACACATGCGGGTAAAAACTGCCTTGGGCGATGGTATTATTGAAAAACTGGAGGCTTTGTCTTCTGAAAAACGAAATGTATGTGTGGAATAATTGGTTGTGTAGGTAAAAACAAAGTGATCGATTATTTGATTCACGGACTTCGCCGGATGGAATACAGGGGGTACGACAGTGCTGGCGTAGCTATTCTTGGTGACGAAATGAAACGGTTTCGGGCAGTTGGAAATGTTGATTGTTTAGCGTCTGTTTTGCCCGAAAATCTGGATGGTTTTTGTGGTATTGCTCACACTCGTTGGGCAACACATGGAAAACCAAGCGAAGAAAATGCTCATCCGCATTGTTCGTTTAAAGGCTTGTTTACGCTGGTACATAATGGGATTATTGAAAATTCAGAAGAAATAAAATCGATACTGATTCGAGAGGGATATTCTTTTTACAGTGATACCGATACCGAAGTTTTGCTGAATTTGATTGAGTCAGAATTTCAGCAGTGTGGTGATGTTGCCCGGGCAATTCGTCGGGCTATTGAGCAAATAAAGGGAGCGTATGCATTTGCGATGTTGAAAAATGATGATCCGGAAATTTTGTATGCCTGTCGCCAGGATAGTGCACTTATTGTAGCCGAAACCGAAAATGAATTTTTCCTTGCATCCGATTTGCTTGCTTTTCCTGCATATGCCGAACGTTTGTTTTTTCCCGACGAGAAAGATATTGTTGTTTTGCATAAACAGCGTGGCATTTTTGTTTTGAGCGAAAATGGAGAGCGTCGTCCTGATTTTATAGTGCAAACAGGCCTTGCTGGTTTGCAGTCGGGAAGCAAAGACGGGTACGAAGATTATATGCTGAAAGAAATTTACGAACAGGAAAAATCGGTATTGCGGGCAATGTCTTGTTTCCCCGATTCGTTTGAGTTGCCGGAACACATTCGCCGTATTGTAATTATTGCTTGCGGTACTTCCTGGCATGCCGGAATTCTTGGACAGTATTGTATCGAACGATTTTCGGGGATTCCGGTGAAGGTGGAATATGCTTCGGAATTTCGTTATCGCGAGCCGGTTTTGATGCATGACGATTGGGTGGTTGCAATTTCACAGTCGGGCGAAACGGCCGATACAATTGGCGCAGTGCGCATGGTTAAACGAAAAGGCATTCATACTTTGGCTATTTGCAATGTGGAGCGATCGACGCTGGTGCGCGAAACAGATAATCATCTGCTTTTAAATGCCGGAGCTGAGATTGGGGTGGCATCGACCAAAGCATTTACCTCTCAGTCGGTAGTTCTACTGCAACTTGCGCTTTTTCTTGCTCATCGGAATGATCGAATTGACGATCATGTTCGTTTGATTGAAGACCGGATGTCATCTCTTTCGATACAAATACGGAACTGCTTGCGCTGGGCCGGGCAAATTGAGTATTTGGCAGCCAAATATCGCTTTGTGAATAGTTTCCTGTTTATCGGTCGTGGATTGAATTTCCCGATTGCGCTCGAAGGAGCTCTGAAGCTGAAAGAAATTTCGTATGTGCATGCCGAAGGCTATCCGGGAGCAGAAATGAAGCACGGACCAATTGCCCTGATTGATTCTTCTGTACCAACATTTGCAGTAGTAACTGATTCGGCAAATCGGGATAAAATGATTGCAAATATTCGTGAAATTCAGGCGCGTGATGGAAAAATAATTGCGCTGGTACGCGAAGGTGATCAGCAAATTATCAATATGGTTGATGATGCGATTGAATTGCCTGCAATGCCCGATGAGTTGATGGCTATATTGTCGGTCATTCCATTGCAATTGTTTGCCTATTTTGTTGCAAAACTAAAAGGTTGCAATGTCGATCAACCCCGGAATCTGGCTAAAGCAGTGACCGTAGAATAATTATTCTGAAATAAAAAATGAGGCGAATAAAAACGATGAATATGATGTCTCGCTTCTGTAGCATTCAAACCCCAATCATAATTTGATGACAATAATTGACACCTAATATCTCTGTGCACTTCGCATCGCGGTCGTAACGTTCGAATTGTTCATCGTTACGACCGCGTAAAGCGAAAGTGTTAGTTTTCCTGCATTATTTCAGTCTTGTCTGCTTCATCCAGTTCTGCAAACGGTTTTTTCATTACGTAATGAAAGTAATTAACATCGTTTACAGGAACATTGTACGCCTGAACGAATTCCCATCCTTGTTTTCCCATGAAATTTAACGCATCAATCATGGTATTAAATACTCTTGGTTTGCCCGTTTTTTGATCAATTAACCGATTGTTGGCAAATGCTTTCATTTTGTCTCCCAGGTCGATGCGTACCGTAACTTTATTGCTCAGTAGTTTCTGAAATCCAACGATTTCGCAATAAACAAATTTAGGTGTTTGCTCCTGAGCCATCAGTGGAAGGAAAAACAAAACCGCTACAAATAGCAAAAGGGTTTTTTTCATTTTATGTATGTTTTAAAGGTTAATAAGTAATTCGAATAATCTGTTTGTAATCTGTTGTTTTGTTCTCGTAAATAGTAAATTATTTTAATGGAAATACCCAATTTTAGATGTAATCAACTTTTACTTTTTTGAAGAACTTTTCTTCGAGTAAGCGGATAATACGTTTCACTACAAATTTCCGGATTTCGAGTTGAACAGGCTGATCCGGATCCTGATGTGCCCAGTTGATGCGTGTTCCAACAATAATATGAATGAAATCGTGGTTGAGTAGCAATTTAACTACTTCTTCCTGCGGACTATCCTCCAATCGTGTTTCCAGGTTATATGTTTCCAGCAGTTCCTCTACCTTTCCGAGTGTAAGAATACCTTCGGTGACCATCTCGAACCCAAACATTTGTGCTGTTGGCGGAATAATTTCGTCGCGAAAACGGTGCTCAATACGAACTTCCAAATCGAGTTCGCGGGCAATAATTTCGGCAGTTGTGCCGCCACATATAATTTTTTTTCCGCGGAAATTCTGAATGGTGTTGACAAAATCAAGGTCTTTGATTTTATAAAAAGGAGGGCCGGTAATCAGCATGAATTCGCGCGGTTCACGAAAATAAACCACCCCACAACTGGTGTCGTCCTTCAATTCGAAACCGTCATTCATCGATGCTTGTGAAATGATTTTTCGGGCAAGTTTTCCTGCCGGAATGTCCGGTTCGCGGTTGATTTGATTTTCAACGAAATAGGAAATGTTTTCCAGTCCCCATCCCATCGGGTATTTCATCGATCCAAGTCCTGATTGATCGACCCCGTCAGTCATAAAAATAATGCGATCTTCCTTCATTGGGTAGAACTCGCGAATACGAAGTATCTTTCCCTTATTTTCATCCCCCCGAATATTGATTTGTTCTTCTTTGGGGTAGAAAATTTTGCCGTGGCGAAAAATTAAAGTCGGCGGATTGTCGTAATTAATAATTCGCACCATGCCTGCGTCTTCAATTTCAATAATGGTGAAGGTTGCATAACTCTCTTTTCCATCGCTGCTACGAGGCAATACGCGCATGAAAATGTTGGCAGCAATATCGGGTTTGGTGTGAAACGAAGCATAATTAAGAGCCATCGATGCAGTGAGTGTTGCCAGTACATTGGCTTTTACTCCGTGCCCGATACCATCAGAAAGAACAAAGATGGTGCGTCCTTCTTCCCTTATTTTGCGCGAGTGAAATACGTCGCCGCAAACGATTTGCCCTTTGGGTTTGCTTTGCTGAAAATCTATTTCAATATGGTAATCTGCCATTACTCGTCTTCTCCGTATTTGTACGACTCGATGATGGAATTCAGTAATTCCTCAGTAAGAGAGGCATTTTCACCCAATAAAAAGGCAATTTTTTGTACCGTTTCAAGATTCTGCTTGTTTACGCGTTGTGCCCGGCTGATAATTTCTTCGCGCACCAGCGATGGTGCCGACATGTCGCGGATTAATGCGCCTACTACCCGGTTTTTGTAGATAGTAATTACTTGTACATGAAGAAGTTTGTTTTGTATCTTCATGTCGCGTTCAATCATGTTTTCTCCGGATAAAAGTAAACTTGCAAACATTTTTGAAACGACTTCGGGAACCAACTCGCGGAAATCGGCTCCATGTAATCCTGGAATTGTATCGAATAATTCTTCAATTTCTTCTCCAAACAACTGAGCAAATCCCGGATTCGAATCAATTACTTTCATGTCGGAATCGACGATGATAATGCCGGCTCGTATTTTTTGCATCATTGCCGAGGCAATAACACTGGCCTCTTTGGCCTTATCCAGGCGGCGTTCGGCTTTTTTCCGTTCGGTAATATCGAAAATAGATCCAACAATGCCTGCAATTTCATTGTTTTTGTCGCGAATTACAGCTTTGTTAAAAACAACATCGTGCAGCACTCCTTCGCCGTCGCGAAACTTAGCCTCATAATTTTGGTGTCCGGGACTATCAAATAATTCCTGATCGCGACGGGCATATATTTCAGCAATTTCAATCGGCTGAAAGTCAAAAACGGTTTTCCCGATAATTTGTTCTTTGGGTTTACCAATGAAATTTTCGTGAGCCCGGTTGCAAGCCTTGTATATGCCATTTTGGTCACGAAAGAATATCGGAATAGGCAGTGCGTCAATAATTTTCTGATGAAGTTCGGGATCATCAATCATTCCTTGTTGAAACGCTTTTGGATCGTAAATCATAGTTGGAATTTTTACCCAATTAAAATACGAAAATAAAGCAAACAAATAATCAGATCGTAAAAAATCAATGAAGGGGAACGAATTCATGCTTGTTTGCATAGCAATAAATTTTGCTTAATGCTTAAAAATCTTATCATTCAACTTTCTTATTTCAACTGATTATAAATTTGCGTGAAATGATAAAAACCGGCAAAAACCAGTTCTTGATCTCGTGGAATTAATACATATTTGTACAGAAACAAAAAACCGCTTAAAAACTACCTATGAAGCTTGCAGAAATAGCCAACCTGTTGGATGCAAAAATTGTGTGCGGCGAAGATGCTGCTGACGATGAAATTCATTTCGGGTTTAGTTCTGATTTGATGAGCGATGTGTTGACAATTGATGTTGAAAACCTGCTCTTGATAACTGGATTGGCAAATGTGCAGACAATACGTACAGCTGAAATGTCGGACATTAAGTACATCGTATTTGTGCGCAACAAAAAGGCTTCGGCGGATATTTTGAAACTGGCCCGCGAAAACGGAATGGTGATTTTAGAAAGTGCTTATTCGTTATTCAAATCAAGCGGTTTGTTGTTTTGCGCCGGACTTAAACCTGTTTATTAGAACGGAGTATGAAATTAACGTTTCAGATAGAAGGAGGGGATTTTACCCATGCGGGACATGCTTCGAGCGAAGTGAAAAAAGTGCTGAAGCAACTAGGTGTTGATGCGAAAACCATTAAAAGTATTGTTATTTCGCTCTACGAAGCTGAAGTAAATATCGTGGCGCATGCATACCGGGGCACTATTGTGATCGAAATTGACGATAAAAAAATAATTACTCGCTTGATTGACGAGGGGCCCGGTATTCCGGATATCGATCAGGCAATGCAGGAAGGCTTTTCTACCGCAAGCAAGAAAGTTCGCGAAATGGGCTTTGGAGCCGGAATGGGTTTGCCCAATATTAAACGCAATACCGATCAGCTGGAAATAAAAAGTACCGTTGGAGAAGGAACGGAATTAATCATGGTAAATTATTTCTGATGTTTAACCGGGTTACATATCATGCACTGAAAGTCGATTTGCAAAAATGTATCGGCTGTACCCACTGTATGAAAGTGTGTCCTACCGAGGCAATTCGTGTGGTAAACGGATCGGCAACTATTGATCATGAACGTTGTGTTGATTGTGGTTACTGTTTTCGTTCGTGCCCAACAAAAGCTATTTACGTTGAACAGGACGACTTGGATAAGATTAAATCATTCAAATACCGGGTAGTGCTTTTTCCTTCGGTAATGATTGGTCAGTTTCCGGATAAGTACAAGGAAAATCACATTTATTCAGCATTGATTAAATTGGGTTTTACGCATGTGTTTGAAGTGGAACAACCCATTCAGATACTGATCGATTCAGTAAAAGAATTTGCCCGGGAGAATAAAGAAAACCGACCATTGATTTCTGGCTTTTGTCCTGCTATTGTGAAGCTAATACAGCTGCGTTATCCTTCACTTACCGATAATGTTATTCTTCGGAAGGCTCCGCACGATTTAGGTGCGCATTATGCTATTCAGGAGTTATTAAAACAGGGAGCCCAAAAAGAAGAAATAGGATTATTTTATGTTACGCCTTGTTGTGCGAAAATATCGGCAGTAAAAAGTCCGGTGGTTGAGCGCGAGTCGATTGTTGACGGCATTATTAATATGAATGCTTTGTATAACAAAGTAATGAAGGTGATTGATGAGGCAGTGGTTGATGATACCAGCGATCAGCGAAAAAGTATCACATACGAAGGCATTTTGTGGAGTTTAACACGTGGCGAATCCATCCATTTTGGCGATCGTAGTATGGCTATTGATGGCATTCATAACGTAATAAAATTCCTGGAACGCCTTGAAAACGATGAAGTAACAGGTATCGATTTTCTGGAGATGCGAGCTTGTGACCAGAGCTGTGCCGGAGGTATTATGATGACCGGAAACCGATTTCTGACTGTTGAACGGTTGGAACATCGGGCAAAACGTTATCCGCACACACGAGATATCGATGTTTCATCATTACAATTGGATTTAGAAAAAATCAAATATAAATTGATCTCAGACCCGGTGAAACCCAAACCGGTGTTTCGTTTCGACAGCGATCGACAGAAAGCCATCGAGAAGATGAATAAAGCACAGCGTATTCTGTGTTTCTTGCCCGGTGTCGATTGTGGCGCTTGTGGCGCTCCCAATTGTCATGCCTTGGCTGAAGACATGGTAAACGGACGTGCAAAAATGTCGGATTGCGTTTTTATACAGCAACGCTGGCAAAACGAAGGAAAGATAAACGCAGAAAAGGCCTATAAAAATCTGGAAAAGAAATGGGGTCATCGGCGTTTTGAAGCAGATTGTAACAAAAAAGGAAAAAGAAATGACGGTTTCTGATATTGTAAAAGAATTAGGATTGAAAGTTTTTTCGGGTGAGAAAGGACTTTCGAATGAAGTAACGGGCGGCTATGTTTCCGACCTGTTGAGCGATGTGATGGGCAATGCCCATGAAAATCAAATCTGGGTAACGCTTCAGGTACATCAGAATGTGATGGCCATTGCTTCGTTAAAAGATATGGCAGCGGTGGTGCTGGTGAAGGGACTCGAACCCAATGAAAATACACTTCGACATAGTAACAACGAGAATATTCCGATTTTGGGAACAGAACTCGGTACTTTTGAAATTACCGGAAAGCTCTATCAACTGTTAAATCAGTAGCTAATGCAGGATTACAGGGCTGATCTCCATATCCATACGGTTTTATCTCCATGCGCCGATTTGGACATGAGCCCGGAAGTAATTGTTGCAAAAGCAAAAGAAAGACAGCTCCAGATAATTGGTGTTACCGACCACAACAGCACGCTAAATTGCAAGGCTGTGGCTGAATGTGCCGGCAAAGAAGGTATTGTGGTTATTCCCGGTTGCGAAGTCAACACTTCCGAAGAAATTCATGTGCTTACCTTTTTTGCCGATTATGAAGCGCTTGACTTGTTTCAGCAATATATTGATGAGCATCTGGCGGTAGTTGAAAATGATCCGGAATTGTTCGGTTTTCAGGTTATTGTTGATTCTGACTCAAACATATTGGGCTACGAAAACCGGTATCTGGGCGCAGCTCTCGATGTTGGAATCGAAGAACTGAGCGTGAAGGTGTATGAGCTGGGAGGAATTTTTATCCCGGCGCATATCGATCGTCCGGTAAACAGTTTGTTTAGTCAACTTGGGTTTTTACCCGAGAGTCTGGAGTGCGATGCTTTTCAAATTTCGAAAAAGTTTGACGTACAACAGCTGCGAAAATCATTTGTATTGCCAGGAAATGCCTGCATCGTCAAATTTTCAGATGCTCATTATCCTGAGAATGTTGGAGAGGTATTTACCATTTTTAGCATGAACGCCCCCTCGATTGAAGAGTTGCGCAAAGCACTTCGAAAGGAAGACGCCCGGAATGTTTTTATTCCTGATAAATTTTCAGAATAGATTAAAAAGATGAAGTCCGCCATGAATCGAGTTAAAATAGAAACATATCGAGCGAGGTGTAATCAACTTAAATTTGAATTGATAATGCAAATTGGAGCAGATGTTTCTGCGTTCAGTGATGCAAATCAAGCTTAGCCAATTATACAACGAAAAAAACCAAACTTAAGAATCAGATGAAAGAACTATCGATGCATATTCTGGATATTGCCCAAAACTCAATACGGGCCAAAGCATCGCTAATTGAAATTTCGATTGAAGAACAACCCGATAACGATTTATACATAATCAGTATAAAAGACAATGGCAGGGGGATGTCTCCCGAGGTACTCGAAAAAGCAATTGATCCGTTTTTTACTTCACGAACTACTCGTAAAGTAGGTCTGGGGCTGTCGTTACTGAAACAAAATGCTGAATTAACCGGTGGTAGTTTTACTATTACTTCGGAAGAAGGAAAAGGTACCAGCCTGGTGGCAATTTTTCACTATTCACATTTCGATAGGCCAATTCTTGGTGATATAGTTGGCACTTTGTTGATTTTATTCGCTGAATCAGAGCGAATTAACTTTGTTTATTCCCATCGGGCAAAAGAGGGCGAATTTATTGTTCGTACCGAAGAAATTCTTCAGGAACTGGATGGCGTTCCGATCAGCTCTCCCGAAGTGAGGGCGTTTTTAATCGATTATCTTTCAGATAATTTAAAACAAATTCAAATAAGCGAATGATGATAAAAATTAGATTTTATTCATACTAAAGATTCGACATTTGCGACAAACTAATGAAACACTACATTTTAAGTCTATCATAACGATCTAAATTATGACAAAAATTAAAACATTGGCCGACCTGAAACGAATTCGGGATGAGGTGCAATCAAAAATCAAGTTGCGGGAACAGGGCGAAAAACCTGACCAATTGGTGCAGATTAAGGTAGCTATGGCAACCTGTGGTATTGCTTCCGGAGCTAAAGAAGTAATGAATTTCATGATTGAAGAACTGGAGCATCAGGGAGTTGATGCAGTGGTAACACAAACCGGTTGCATGGGATATTGCTTCGCAGAGCCGACCATTGAACTCACTGTGCCGGGAAAAGAGCCGGTAGTGTATGGTCATGTTACCAGGGAAAAAGCCAAAGAAATCATTGAAAAGCACATTAAACAAGGCGAATTGGTGGATGGCATCATTCCTGTGAATTATAAAACCATTGACGACTAATCGAATAAAACGAAAAGAAATATGGCCGATTACACTATGCATGTGCTGGTTTGCGGAGGTACCGGATGTAAGGCTTCTGAAAGCGAGCAGATTAAGAATAATTTTAAACAATATATATCGGAACTTGGACTGGCTGACGATGTTCAGGTGATTACCACCGGTTGCTTCGGCTTCTGCGAAAAAGGTCCGATTGTGAAAATTCTTCCGGATAATACTTTTTATACGCAGGTAACACCCAAAGACGTTTGGGAAATTGTTGAAGAACATATCGTTAAAGGGCGGAAAGTGAAGCATTTGCTTTACAAAGATCCCAAAAACGACCATGCAATTCCGGATGCAAAAGGAATGGATTTCTATAAAAAGCAGATTCGTATAGCGTTGCGTAACTGTGGTTTTATTAATCCCGAAAATATTGAAGAATATATTGCACGCGATGGATATGCCGCGTTAGGAACTTGCTTGTCAGAGAAAACCCCGGAAGAGGTGATCCAGCTGATTAAAGATTCCGGTTTGCGCGGACGTGGCGGAGGTGGTTTCCCTACAGGTTTAAAATGGGAATTGACAGGTAAAGCTGCTGGCGATCAGAAATATGTGGTTTGTAATGCCGACGAGGGTGATCCCGGAGCATTTATGGATCGTTCTATTTTGGAAGGCGACCCGCATTCAGTAATTGAAGCAATGGCTATTTGCGGTTACTGCGTGGGGGCTGATAAAGGTTTGGTTTACATTCGTGCTGAATATCCGCTGGCGATCGAACGATTAAAAGTGGCTATCCGTCAGGCTAAAGAATATGGATTGTTGGGCGACGATATTCTCGGAACAGGTTTCAAATTCGATATTGAACTGAAATACGGTGCAGGTGCATTTGTTTGTGGCGAAGAAACAGCATTGATTCACTCAATGGAAGGCTTGCGCGGTGAGCCAACTGTAAAACCACCGTTCCCTGCCGAGTCGGGCTATCTGGGCAAACCAACCAATGTGAATAATGTTGAAACATTTGCAAATATTCCGGCAATTATCAACAAAGGAGCTGCCTGGTTTGCTTCAATTGGTACCGAAAAATCGAAAGGAACCAAAGTGTTTGCTTTGGCCGGAAAAATCAATAATGTTGGATTGATTGAAGTGCCGATGGGAACTACCTTGCGTGAAGTTATTTACGATATTGGTGGCGGAATTAAAGATGGCAAAGAATTTAAAGCAGTGCAAACCGGAGGTCCTTCGGGAGGTTGCTTAACCAAAGATTTTTTGGATACTCCGATTGATTACGATAACTTGTTGAAAGCTGGTTCGATGATGGGCTCAGGAGGTATGATTGTGATGGATGAAACCGACTGTATGGTTTCAATTGCTAAGTTTTACCTTGATTTTACGCTGGAAGAATCCTGCGGAAAATGTGCTCCTTGCCGGATAGGAAACAAACGTTTATACGAGATTCTCGAAAAAATTACCAACGGACAGGGAACCCGCGAGGATCTGGATCGTCTGCGTTTGTTAGGAAATGTTATTAAAGACTCTTCGTTGTGCGGATTGGGACAAACTTCTCCGAACCCGATTCTTTCAACACTCGATAATTTCTGGGACGAATACCTGGCTCACGTTGACGATAAAAAATGTCCGGCTGGTCAGTGTAAAAAATTGCTGCATTATTCTATCGACGATGAAAAATGTACCGGCTGTACCTTGTGTTTCCGTAACTGTCCGGTGGGGGCAATTTCCGGAGAAAAACGTGCACCACATTACATCGATCAAACCTTGTGTATTAAGTGTGGTATCTGTCTCGAGAAATGTAAGTTCGGCGCAGTGTTAATCAGGTAATCAATTAAAACGAAGCAGAAATGATTAATCTAATTATTGATAATAAACCGGTAGTTGTAAAGAAAGGAACTACCGTTCTGGAAGCGGCATCAAGCATCGGGATTGAAATACCGACCTTGTGCCACATGAAACTGGAAGATTTAAATATTGAAAATAAACCCGGAGGTTGCCGCGTATGCGTGGTTGAAGTGCAGGGACGCCGGAATTTGGCTCCTGCCTGTGTAACCCTGGCAACTGAAGGTATGGAGGTGAAAACACACTCTATTCGTGTTGTGAATGCTCGCCGTACAATTGTAGAACTGATATTGTCGGATCACCCTGCTGATTGTTTGATTTGTCCAAAATCGGGTAAATGCGATTTGCAGACAATGGCTCATAAGTTGGGTATTCGCGAAATTCATTATAAAGGTGCGCAGTCAATGTATCGCGAAGATACTTCTCCTGCCATTATTCGCGACATCAATAAATGTATTATGTGCCGTCGTTGCGAAACCATGTGTAACGAGGTGCAGACAGTTGGAGTTCTTTCTGCCGTAAATCGTGGATTTGAGGCGGTTGTATCTCCTGCTTTCGAAATGAATCTGGATCATTCGGTATGTACCTATTGTGGTCAGTGTGTGGCTGTTTGTCCTACTGGTGCACTTACTGAAGTTGATCAAACAGGCGCAGTAATTCGTGCTCTTTCTGATCCTTCAAAAACAGTAATCGTACAGACTGCTCCGGCAGTTCGTGCTGCTTTGGGCGAAGAGTTTGGTATGGAAGCCGGCTCGTTGGTTACCGGAAAAATGGCCGCAGCATTGCGCCGTTTGGGATTCAACTATGTGTTTGATACTGATTTTGCTGCCGACTTAACCATTATGGAAGAAGGAACTGAGTTGCTGGGGCGCTTATCGGCATTCATGAATGGCGATAAAAATGTGAAATTGCCGATTCTGACTTCATGCTGTCCTGCGTGGGTGAAATTTTTCGAACATCAGTTTCCTGAATTGAAAGATATTCCATCAACGGCACGTTCTCCTCAGCAGATGTTTGGAGCAATTGCAAAAACTTATTTTGCAGAAAAAATGAATGTGAAACGTGAAGACCTGGTTGTGGTATCAATCATGCCTTGCGTAGCAAAAAAATACGAAAGTAGCCGCGATGAATTTGCCGTGAATGGTAATCCTGACGTGGATTATGCTTTAACAACGCGCGAATTGGCACAGCTGATTAATCTGGCCAATCTTGATTTTAAATCGCTTCCTGAAGAAGATTTCGATCATCCGCTGGGAGAGTCAACCGGTGCAGGAGTAATATTTGGTACAACTGGTGGGGTAATTGAAGCTGCAGTTCGTACGGCTTACGAAGTTTTTACCGGCAAATCGTTGCCTCGTCTCGATTTCGAAGAGTTGCGCGGAATGGAAGGTTTGCGTAAAGCGACCATCGATTTTAACGGAACGCCTATCAATATTGGTATTGCTCACGGTTTAGGAAATGCCCGCAAACTGCTCGAAGAAATTAAAGCCGGAAATAGTGAGTTTCATGCCATTGAAATCATGTCGTGTCCGGGCGGATGTATCGGCGGCGGCGGCCAACCTTATCACCATGGCGATGCCGAAATTCTGAAAAAACGCCAACGTGCATTGTATGTAGAAGATAAGAATAAAAAATTGCGCAAATCGCACGAGAATCCATATATCAAACAGCTTTATGAGGAATTCCTCGGAGCTCCGCTTAGCGAAAAAGCGCATCACTTGTTGCACACGAAATATTTCGATCGTAGCTAGTTAAATCTGAGAGGTCGTATTTGTTAAATTTAAAAATTGAAGAAAATGCCAGAAATAAAATTAGCAGAGAAAACGATAGACTTAATCAAAGAAGTCTGTGCTTCGTTCGGAAATAAAGAGGGCGAATTAATAAATGTGTTGCATCAGGTGCAAAATAAATTGGGCTATTTGCCTGCTGAGGTTCAGGAAGTAATTGCTCGTGAATTAAATATGTCGGTGGCCAAAGTATATGGCGTGGTAACCTTCTATTCTTATTTTACAATGAAACCGCAGGGCGAATTCCCTATTTCTATTTGCATGGGAACAGCTTGTTATGTACGTGGAGCAGAACAAGTACTCAGCGAATTTAAACGTCAATTGAAAATCGAAGTTGGTCAAACTACTGACGATGGTAAATTTTCGTTGAGCAGTTTGCGTTGTGTGGGTGCCTGTGGTTTAGCCCCGGTTGTAATGGTGGGCGATAAAGTTTTTGGACGCGTATCGGCGCAGCAGGTGGCTAAAATTATTGCTGAATACAAAGAAGGATGTCCGAATGAATAACTAGTTCGGAACAATAGAATAAAAAAGAAGCTGGAATCTGAACTGTCAGGTTTCAGCTTTTTTCTGAAAATAATTTTGCATTGGTTGAACAAAAGCGCTGAACATCAGTTTTTAATTAAAACAAATCAATAAAAACTCAAAAACTATGGCAGATCTCTCAACCACTTACATGGGGATAAAACTGAAAAACCCCCTTATTCTGGGAGCCAGTAATCTGGTGCTGAAACCCGAAAGCATGTCGCGAATCGTAGATGCCGGTATTGGGGCGATTGTATATAAATCGTTGTTTGAGGAGCAAATTCAGTTGGAGAGTTTGCAGTTTGATGAAGAACTGACTGAATACGAAAACCGAAATGCCGAGATGTCAAGACTTTTCCCGGGACTGGAGCATGCCGGTCCGCAGGAGCATTTGTATAATCTGAAACAGTTAAAAAAGTCGGTTTCTATTCCTGTTTTTGCCAGTTTAAATGCTATTTACGAGCCTTCGTGGGTTGAATATGCCCGTTTGCTTGCCGAAACCGGAGTAGATGGTTTGGAGATAAACCTGTATGCTGTTCCCGGCTATTTCGAATTGGCAGGTAGTTCAATCGAGGAAAAGCAAATACAAATTGTTCAGAGTGTTCGTAGTGTTGTCGAAATTCCAATCAGTGTGAAACTGAGTCCATTTTATACCAATACACTTAATTTTATTAAGCGGCTTGATGAAATTGGCGTGCAGGGCTATGTGTTGTTTAATAAGTTCTTTCAGCCTGAAATTGATGTAGAGCAGGAGTTGTTTCATTTTCCATGGGAACTGACACATTCACAGGATCATCAGCTAGCTTTGCGTTATGCAGGTTTGCTATATGGGAATATTGATGCCAGTATTTGTGGTAGCAGGGGAATTCAATCCACAGAAGATGTGATTCGTTTGTTACTCGCCGGGGCGGATGCCGTTCAGGTTGTTTCAGCTGTATATAAAAATCAGCCTGAGCATATTACTAATTTGCTGAATGGACTTTCGTCGTGGATGGATCGGAAAGGATATAAAACGATCGATGAATTCCGGGGCAAGTTATCACGCAAAAACTTAAAAGATCCATATGCATATCAGCGTGCTCAATATGTTGAGATATTGATGAAATCAGAAGAAATATTCAAAAAATACCCGATGCCCTAATCAACGGTTAAATAATTCTGAGCATTTAGATGTTAATAATATGTTAGTCAAAACTCTGTGGTAAAGACGATAAATCTGAACCGCAGAGTTTTTTGTTTTCACTTTTTATTCTTACTCAATGTTTTTACAGCCATTCGAATATCGTTCATCGTAAATGAATATTGTTTTTTGAGCCGACCAATTTTTTCTTCTTTCAGGGAGATAGGAATATTCAATTCAGAAGCCAGCTCTTCAATTGAAATATGATATGTTTTAGCAACAGAAGACAATGACTGACTGCCATTTATTTGCTGAAAATTAAAAGTTGTTTTGTTTAATATTTCTTCTTTACAGTTTTCATTTTCGGGTGAGTCTGTTTGATTCGTTGTTAAGAGTTGTGTTTGTTTACGGTCTATTGGATCTGCAATATTTTGTTGATCAGTGAATATTTTTTCATTCCGGTAGGTCGGATACCTTGCAGTAAGTTCGGGAGATACTCCGATTGAGAAAACAAGCATTGTCAAACATGTGATTCCGAATATGCTTCCTGTTGTGTAGCGAACAATTTTATTCGGGATTATTCGTTGAAAAATATTCTTAATCATTATCCAGTGAAGAGAAATATGTACGACGAGAAGGAGCAAAAAAATGAGGCTGATAATGAAATGAATATCTCCCCATTGATGTCGATCCAATCCCATGAAATTAAGGTCGATGTGTTTCCCATAGACGATATTTCGTTTTACTCCGGAAACGAGAACATATTTTATTAGTATCCCTATTCCTGCAATGGGCATTAATAATATTAGCATTAATGCATCGACAAATAAATTAATCCGGGATTTATCCCCTATGAACTTTGTTTTCATATTCAATATTCTCTATCATTCAAAAATTCGGAATATTCAGAACCCAATAATTTGTTAATTGACCGACATATGCTCTATTTTTCTCGTTTGTATGGCCAAGCCATAATTCCTCCTTCCAATACTTTTACATTTGTGTAGCCATTGGCTTGAAGTACAAGTGCTGCTTCGTATCCGCGTAGCGATATTTTACACCAGGTTATTATTTCTGTATTTTTATCTTCAGGCATTTCACTTATTCGTTTGCGAAGTTGTCCCAATGGAATGAGTGTTTCGCCAATACCTAATCGCATTTGCTCGTATTCATCCGGATTCCGTACGTCCAATAAAAATACAGAATCATTGGTTTTCAATTTTTCTTTTAGTTTTTCGGATGAAATCCCGGTAAAGCGTTTGCTGAGTTTATTTTGCATGATATGAGCTGTCGCAATACTATGGTCGATAGCCAGCGAGTAGGGAGGCGCATATGGAAGATCAGCATTTACTACATCATCAATTGTAAGTGCTCCTTTTATTGCCATGGCCCAAATAGCTATTTGTTTACTAACATCTCCGGGACCAATAACTTGTGCACCAAGGATGATTCCATCCGTTTTATCAACAACTAATTTGGTAATAAGTAGTTTGCCTTGCATGAATCCTGGTTTGTCTAGACTTGCATTAGTTACCGTTTCAATGTTTGTAATACCATTTTTTAATGCATTTTGTTCTGATAACCCAGTGGCTCCAACTCCATAATCAAAAACTTTGCATATTCCGGTTTGAATAGTTCCCTGGAATTTGGCAACATTGCCCGAAATAACGTTTTCTCCGGCAACTCGTCCTTGCAGATTGGCAAGATCTCCGTAAGGAGCATGTACTGGTTTGCCTGAAATAAGGTTGGTAATCTCGATACAATCGCCAGCGGCATATATGTCCGGATCGGAAGTTTGCATGTGCTGATCAACAATAACTCCGCCAGTAATTCCCGTTGATAAACCAGCCTCCCTCGCTAATCGGCTATTCGGACTTACTCCAATTGCAAGAACAGCTAATTCGCAAGGAATTTCTGTGCCATTTTGAAGTTTTACTCCTGTCAGTTTTCCGTTTTCGCCGATAAATGAAGCAACTCCATTTTCGAGGATTACATTGGCTTTGGTCTGTACATATTTTTCAACCAGTTTGGCCATTTGTTTATCCAGAAATGTAAGTAGCTGAGGAAGAAGTTCGATCAATGTTATTTCAATCCCGGCCAGATGGAGTGCTTCGCAGGTTTCAATACCAATTAGACCACCTCCAATGACTACTGCTTTTTTTATTTTTCCATCGTCGTGAACTTTTCGCAAATAGTCGGCATCATGCAACGATTGTAACGTGCTTACTCCTTCTAATTCAATTCCCGGAATCGGTGGTTTGCGGGGTGTTGCTCCAGTTGTAATAATCAATTTATCATACGCTGCAATTCCTGTTTCTCCACTAATGAGGTCGGTATAATGAATTTGCTTGTTTTTGCGATCAATATTTGTGACTTCAGTGCTGACTTTGGTGACGATATTTTTTGCATTCAGAAAGAATTTTGAATCGCGGACTACGCCAGCGGGCGAGCAAAGTAGTTGATTCCGATCGTTGAAAAATCCGCCCACATAATATGGATAGCCACATGAGGCCATGGATAGATCGGATGCTTTTTGAAAGATAGTAATTTCAGCATTTTCATCCATGCGTCGTGCTTTGGATGCTGCTTTCGGACCGGCTGCTGACCCACCGATTACAATGATTCGTTTTGCTTTCATCGATTTTCGTTTATAGTTTGGTTTGCTTTCCTAATTCAATAGCCTGAAGTACAAACTCTGGAGCAGAGCAGGGTTTCCAGTTTTTTTTGCTAACAAATGCCAATTCTGTTTCAGCTTCGTTTATCAGTTCGTTTTGTTCGTTGTATAGTCGGTATGAAAACCAGATGCGTACTCCCTTTATCGCTTTTAATGTTGTTTTTACCGTTAGCAAGGCATCGTATGAAGTTGTTTTCAGAAAATGAAAATTCATGCGTGTTACAGGAAGCAAATAGCCAGCATCTTCAACCGATTGGTACGAAATGCCAATACTTCGGAATAATTCCCATCGGGCAGTTTCGTAATACTTGGCATAGTTTGAATGGTGCACGGTTCCCATTTGATCTGTGTCGGGATACATGACCCGAAACGAATAGTGATGTTCGATCATTATTTTTCAGTTTGAAGTTGCTTCCAAATGTCTATTATTGCTTTTCCTGCTTCCGAGTCCGGAGCCCATTCGACAATGCTTTTACAATGAAGCATCGCTTCAATAATTTGTTTGTCGAATGGAATACGGCCAAGTACCTGTATTTGTTGTTGTTCGCACCATGCCGTAATTTCATTGGTCATACTTTCATTTAAATCGTATTTATTGATTACCACGTACGATTTTACTTTGAAACTGGCGGTGAGTTGAATCACTCTTTTCAGATCGTGAAAGCCTGAGCGGGTTGGTTCGGTGACTAAAATTGCTTTTTGTGCTCCGGTAACCGACGAAATAACAGGGCATCCGGTTCCCGGTGCTCCGTCAATAATAGTAGTTTCAATTTTTTTAGCGGAGGCTATTTTTTTTGCATAGTCGCGAACTACATTTACCAGTTTACCCGAATTTTCTTCACCCGGAGCAAGTCGTGCATGTACCATGAATCCGTTGGTGTAGGTGCCTGCATGCCAGCGACTTTTTTCGCTTGGTTCCATCGTAATGGCTTCTTCCGGACAAATTCGAGAGCAAAGTTTGCAGCCATCGCAAAGTGTTTCAGATATATTTATTTTCTCTTCGAGGAACGAAATTGCGCCAAACCGGCAATAATCGATACATATTCCACAGTTCGTACATTTGTCCTGCGAAATAATGGCTTTGTGCCCGGTGATAAATTTTTCTTCGAACCAATTTTCTGGCTGTAAAACCAAATGTAAGTTTGCTGCATCAACATCACAATCAGCCACAACATGATTTCCAAGACTTGCAAATGCCGCACTCAAACTGGTTTTTCCCGTTCCTCCTTTTCCGCTTAAAATGGTAATTTCGTTCATGCAATCAATTGTTTTACTGAATTTAAAAGTTGCTCAAACAAGGCAGCATAGAATTCATTTTCATCGACCAATAAGTTTCCGGTTGAATAGATTTGGGCGATTTCTCTGTCGAAAGGAATTTCGAGTAATAGCGGAATTTGCTTTTCTTTCAGCCAGAGGTGCACTTCATTATTACCTAAACCAGCCCGATTTACTACTACTCCGAATGGTTTATTAATCTCCTGTAGTGTTTCTACGGAAAGTATTAAGTCATTCAGTCCAAAAGGGGTTGGCTCGGTAACCAAAATGACCAGATCAGCCGAATCAACAGTTGCAATAAACGGACAGGAAATGCCGGGTGGAGAATCGAGCAGAATGAGTTGGTTGGTATCTTTTGTTTCAGCAATCGCTTTTCGAATAAGCGGAACGGGCGAAAAAACGCCAACTTCCGAGCAGGCTTCAATAACTGAACTATTCTTTTCGCGACGAAGTGTTTTTATTGTGCCAATGGGTTTCTGTTTTTCGCTTATTGCGCCATGCTGGCAAGCAACCAAACAGGCTCCGCAGTCGTGGCACAATTCCTCCATTACTTTAATAAAACCTTTTGCGGGAAGGAATACAATTGCATTGTAATTGCAATATTCGTGGCATTTCCCGCATAGGGTGCATTTCGATGAATCAATTACCGGAATATGCTGAAAAACGTTGTCTTGCCGAATCTCTTCTGCTTCAATAAATTCACGGACGTTGGGTTCTTCTGCATCACAATCGATAATTGTTGCCGGAATGCCTTTTTTTTCAGCAATCCGAAACAGATTGGTTGATACAAATGTTTTTCCCGTTCCTCCTTTCCCGCTGGCAATAGCTATTTTCATGTGTTTATTTTTTGTTTTTATTGCCACATGGAATTCGCATGATTGAAGAATAATCATTTAGATTGGTGTTTCCGTAAATCATGCTCATTTCATTCGTATATAATTTATTTTTATTTGTCGAATGGAATGAGCATGATTGGAAAATATTCATTTCGATTGGTGTTTTCCGTAATCATGCTCATTTCATGTAGTATAACGATTTATTTTAGTTCAAATCCAGACTATGCGAAGCTTGTTTTTTTAGCAGGTTCCGGTTGCAGGCGACGAAACTTCCTTTCTGAACGCCCAGAATATCGGCAATCACATCGCATTTTACCATCAGCAGAAAATAAATTTCTTTGTCGGTTGGGTAGTCAAGCAGTCCTTCAAGATTTCCTTGTCCTTTCGAAATAATTACATCAGCCTGATTAAATAGTTCCCTGAATTCGGGAGAACAATGTTCCGGTAAGGTCGAAGGAGCATCGTATCCGTTGGAAATAACATCTGCAACCTGATCCATCCCAACATATCGTGCATCTTCAATGGTTACATCGTTGATAACCGGTGCGCCGCGCACGGCAAACCAGAGGTTGGGATGCATCATCGTTTCAATAAAAAGTTTATCGAAAACAATCTCTCCGGAATTATCGCCCAAATAGAGCACTGTATTTGCTTTTGCAATTGCTTGTTTTAATTCTGCCGAGTGATTAATCGCGAAATCAGAATTTAAAACTTTATCCAGAGCCGCTTGTAAATCGAACTTATCAGAAACTCCATAGTCGATAATATTTCCGGCAATAGCCAGACGCAGTGCTGTTTCGAATTGATTTTCTGACTGAAACAGTATTTGTTTAAAGTCGTCATATCGATTCATTACCAGATCATTACTTTGTTGTTTTATTTCCTGGTACGGATCCGGATTTTTGGTGTATTGCCGGAATAAGGCATGAACTTGCCGGGAAAAAGCAGGTACCGAGAAATCGGTTTCTTTCTGGTTAAACATTCTGAATAAATCGCTGGCAAAGAGCTTTTTTTCATCTGTCGATAGTTCTGTTTTTTCGATGATCCGCTCAAATGCGCGGGCAAAACAGAAATAGCATCGGTAATCGGTACTCACTTCTTTTTCAGTTTTAATGATCGCAGGCATTATTGCCGGTAACCAATGTGTTTTGTAACCAGTCAGCAACTAATTCTTTCGGGTCTTTGGCTTGTGCGCCAACGTTTACCTTGATGTTTTGTGCCGAAAAAAGATTGATGGCGCGTTGTCCCATTCCTCCGGCAATTACATCGGTAACACCACGTTCAGCCAACCAACCCGGTAATAAACCCGGTTCGTGTGGGGGAGGGGTGACCAGTGTTTCGTTGCTTATTGCATTATTTTCGACTTCGATGATTGAAAATTGCTGACAATGTCCGAAATGCGAACACAGTTTCCCGTTTTCTAACGGAATGGCAAAAAGTTGTTTCATGTGTTTGATATTAAAAAATTGAAATAGAATGCGATAAATAATTTAAGAATGAAGTGAATTGAAGGTCATTCTTGTTTTGAGTTTTTAAAATCGGAACATTTTTCAAAAGGATGAACCGATAGGCTTATTTTGTGCTGTTTTTGGTGCGTCTTCCCAAACCTGTTCCTCCTCCCGACTGACGACGTTGTCCCATTCCTGTTCCTAACTTTTGAAATGCGTCTTCAGTTGATATTTTCTGGCATTTTCCTAAGCCCCTGCCAGTTTGTTTCCCTTTTCCTTCGGGGCCTGTTCCATCCATTCGTGGCATAGTTGAATTTTTAAAAAGTTAATTCGTCAATTATTTCCTGAATCGTTTTTTCGGATGACTCAGTAATTATTTCAATTTGAAGAGTTTCGAATATCGATTTTACTTTTCCTCCGAATTCACCGGATATTATTTTTTCGATGTCTTTGGATGCTATAAATTCTGCAGAGGCCGGGCCGGCTCCTCCTTCGCTGTTCTTGTTCGGATTGGCCAGAAATTCATGAATACATTTTTCTTCTGTGTCGTACACAGCAAAATACGAGCAGCGTCCAAAGCGTGCATCTAATTTTGCATTGACATTATTCTCTGTAGCAGTTATGGCTATTTTCATTGTTGTGAGTCTCCTTTCTTTTGTAAGTATAACTGATGATGATAACTTCCTTCGCGCATCATTTTCTTTCCACATTCAGGGCATTCTCTTTCGCGGCATGGTTGTCCGGGAAGGTGTGGCAAACGTGTTCCGCAATGCACACAAATGCAATGACCTCCTTGTCCCATTTTTTGTGCTGATTCTTGCTTGTTTAGCATGCGAATGTTTTTTGATTGGCAGTAAATACAGTGATCTTGTGCGTGGGCATGTATAATTAATTTCATGCACTGATTGCACCGGTACCAGAAATTGTCGGAGTGATAGTCACCTCCTTCAATTAATATTGCATTTCCTTCCATAAATGCTTTGGCTATGGAACGTCTGGCTTGTTCATATATCCGTGTAAAGGTGGCTCGCGAAACGTTCATGCGTTCTGCCGCCTGTTCATGGTTTAGTTCCATGTAATCAGCCAACCGGATGGATTCATATTCTTCAAATAATAGAGAAACGGGTTCCATATTATTCATCGGAATCCCGAATGGTTTAAATCCATCCATTGTTGGCGGGCCAGATAACCGTCTTTTTCTTCTTGGACGTGGCATCGTTTTTTTTTATCGTTGACGATGCAAAGATAGATAGTTATGAGTTATTACTCAAAACTATTTCATTTTTTTTAAGGATGAAACAGAATTTAATTTTTCTGTTGCGTTTTTTTTGATAAAAAAAGAAGGCCAACCCTTTCGGATCAGCCTTCATTATGCTTGTAAAACAGATTATTACAATTGAGGACCAGCTGGGATCAATGCTTTGGCATCGTCGTTGTCGCAATATTGTTCGAAGTTTTTCAGGTACTTCGCTGCGAGCGATTTTGCTTTAGTTTCCCATTCAGTAACATCGGCGTAAGTATTACGTGGGTCAAGGATTTCAGTATCAACGTTGTTCAATGCTTTCGGAGCAGTCAGGTTCAACACAGGAATGTGAGTAGTTTCTGCTTTTTCGATTGAACCATCGATAATTGCGTCGATGATTGCACGAGTGTTTTTCAAAGAAATACGTTTGCCTGTTCCGTTCCATCCAGTGTTTACCAGGTAAACTTTTGCATTGTGTTCCTGAGCTTTACCAATCAATGTTTTTGCATACATAGTTGGGTGTAAAGTCAAAAATGCTTCACCGAATGCAGGAGAGAAAGAAGGAACTGGTTCAGTAATACCGCGTTCTGTTCCGGCTAATTTTGAAGTAAAGCCTGACAGGAAGTGGTACTGAGCTTGTTTGTCGTCCAAAATTGAAACCGGAGGCAATACTCCAAATGCGTCAGCTGACAAGTAAATGATTTTGCTTGCGTGTCCTGCGCGTGAAGGAGAAACGATTTTGCTGATGTGGTAAATTGGATACGAAACACGAGTGTTTTCAGTTTTTGAAGCAGCAGCTGTATAATCAGGTGTGCCATCTTCTTTCACTGTTACGTTTTCCAATAATGCATCGCGACGAATAGCTCTCCAGATGTCTGGTTCTTTGTCTTTTTCAAGGTCGATAACTTTAGCATAACAACCACCTTCGTAGTTGAATACTCCGTGATCATCCCATCCGTGTTCGTCGTCACCAATCAGGTAACGTTTTGGGTCGGCAGAAAGAGTTGTTTTTCCTGTTCCTGACAAACCGAAGAAGATAGCAACATCGCCTTCTACACCTACGTTAGCAGAGCAGTGCATTGAAGCAATACCTTTCAATGGCAGGTAGTAGTTCATCAAAGCGAAAATACCTTTTTTCATTTCGCCACCATACCATGTTCCACCGATAACCTGCATTCTGCGGGTCAGGTCAAACAATGTGAAAACTTCAGAGTGCAAACCTTGTTCTTTCCAGTTAGGATTAACTGTTTTTGAACCATTCAAACTTACGAAATCAGGTTCACCGTAGTTAGCCAATTCGTAGTGTGAAGGACGGATGAACATGTTTGTTACAAAGTGAGCCTGCCATGCAACTTCCATGATGAAGCGTACTTTCATACGAGTATCTTCGTTGGTTCCGCAGAATGTGTCAACAACGTAGATTGTTTTTGCAGTTGAAAGCTGTTTGGTTACTAAATCTTTACAATGATCAAATACTTCTGGAGTTGTGGGTTTGTTAATGTTTCCATCCCACCACATTGTATCTTTTGTAGTGTCATCTAGAACGATGAATTTGTCTTTTGGAGAACGGCCGGTAAATTTTCCTGTATCAACCGATACTGCACCAGTAGTAGTTAAAATACCTTTTTCAAAACCTTCGTTTGAAGGATCCATTTCCGCTTGGAAAAGTTCTTCGTAAGTAGGGTTGTGTAATACATTAAAATTTCCTGTAATACCGTACTTTGATAGATCTAAGTTTTTCATAGTCAACGATTATAAATTTGAATTTGTGCTATAACAAAATATCTCTGTTGACAAAAATAGCTTTTTTTCCGGTAAGGCTTAGGCTGGCAATTTTAATTTAAACTTAAATCGGGTTGAGTGAAAAGTGAGGCATAAATCTATGGCTTGTATGGGGTTGTATATTAGTGATTTATTGTGTGTTAAGCATAAAAAAAGAATGTTAAGAAATTATTAATCTCTTAACATTCTGACATAAAAACAGGGTTTATCCGTTTATGATCGCGGATGAAACTTGTCCATTGCTTTTTTTAGATAATTCCGATCAAGGTGCGTGTAGATTTCGGTTGTAAGAATTGATTCGTGTCCGAGCATTTCTTGTACCGCACGTAAATCAGCCCCACCATTAATCAAATGTGTTGCAAATGAATGACGGAAAGTGTGAGGACTAATTTTCTTTTCCAAACCTACTTTTTCTGCTAAACCTTTGATGATTGTAAAAATCATTACGCGACTTAGTTTTTTCCCTCTGCGGTTTAAGAAAAGAACGTTCTCGCTTTCTTTGGTAACTTTTAGTCCTTTACGGTAATTACCCAAGTAAAGTGATATTTCCTCAATGGCTTTTTCGCTAATCGGAACAAGGCGTTCTTTGTCGGCTTTCCCTTCAACCTTAATGAATCCTTGATCGAAAAACAAATTAGTGACTTTCAGATTTACCAATTCAGAAACTCTCAATCCGCAACTATACAATGTTTCAAGCATTGCTTTATTGCGTTGTCCTTCCGATTTACTCATGTCAACGGCGTCAATCAGTGTGTCAATTTCTTCCATTGTCAGAACATCTGGTAATTTCCTTCCCACTTTCGGAGATTCCAGTAGAGTCGTTGGATCGGCAGATACTTTACCTTCCATCAGCAGATATTTGTAAAACGATTTAATCCCGGAGATTGTTCTTGCTTGTGTGCGAGGAGATACTCCATTTTGATTAATATGTTCCACAAAATTTTTCAAATGCTCCAACTTAACTTTTTCAGGTGGAAGTTTCTTGTAGGTCTCTTCCAAAAACACCATCAATTTGTTGATGTCGTTAATGTAGGCAGCAACAGAGTTCATCGAAAGTGATTTTTCTACTCGTAGAAACGATTCAAATCCTTTCTTGCTTTCTTCCCATTTCATAATTTAATAACACTTTAGTTTGTATTCCTATAACAATTTTAGATAACTTCGAGTCAGAAAACGTTTAAAAATAATGTAACTTTAAACGAATACAAATACATAATAATTACTACGTGGTTTAGTTGACTAAGTTACTGTTTTTTTTACAAAAAATACAAAAATATGAAAATTTTGTTAATAAATGGTCCGAACCTAAATCTATTGGGGATCAGGGAAAAAAGCATCTATGGGAGTAGCTCTTTTGAAGACTATTTTATACAACTTCAACAACGATATTTGGAACATGATTTAGACTATTTTCAATCGAATGTTGAGGGCGAATTGATAAATAAATTACATGAAGTTGGTTTTTCGTATGATGGAATTATTATTAATGCCGGAGCTTATACACATACCTCAATTGCAATCAGGGATGCGATCTCCGGAATTAAAACTCCGGTAATTGAAGTGCATATTTCCAATATTCTGACCAGAGAAAGCTTTAGACATGAGTCAATTATTGGTCCGGTATGCAAGGGAAGTATTATGGGTTTTGGTCTTGATTCATATCGTCTTGCTGTGGATAATTTCATCAATGAGTTAAAGGTTTGATAACATTTATACATTTGCGAAAGGC
This sequence comes from Prolixibacteraceae bacterium, assembly GCA_963668595.1. GTDB lineage: Bacteria > Bacteroidota > Bacteroidia > Bacteroidales > Prolixibacteraceae > GWE2-42-39. Next base: position 768,952 of record OY764876.1, read on the forward strand.
AGAATGCTTGTGTTTGTCAAAAAACTCTACTTTTGCGGCCTTCAAATAAATCCCTGATATATGAAACATACAAAAATTGTAGCAACGATTTCGGATAAACGATGTGAGCCAGAATTTGTTCGCTCGCTATATGAGGCAGGAATGAATGTCTCGAGGTTGAATACAGCACACATTACTACTGACGATGCTTTGCGTATTATTAATAACATACGGGAAGTGTCTCATTCGATCGGTATATTGATCGATACTAAGGGGCCGGAAGTAAGAACTGCCGGAATTTCGGAAGCGGGAATTCCAGTGGATGCAGGCCAGTTGATTGCAGTTCAGGGGGGAGCAGGAGAGTCAACAAATGAAAAGTTTTTTGTTAGCTATGTCGATTTCGTCAATGAAATACCGGTTGGTAATAATATATTGATTGATGATGGAGATATTGAGTTAACGGTGATTTCGAAGGAAAACGGAGCGTTGCAGTGTCGTGTTGAGAATAAGGGGATAATAAAAAACCGAAAAAGTATAAATACTCCGGGGGTGAGCGTTGATTTGCCTTCTATTACAGCGAAAGATAAAGAGTTTATTGAATTTGCAGCGCAAAATGAGGTGGATTTTATTGCCCACTCGTTTGTTCGGAACAAAGAGGATGTGTTAGCAGTACAGGAGATTCTTGATCGATTTGATAGTCCGATAAAAATTATTGCAAAAATTGAAAACCTGGATGGAGTGAACAATATTGATGAAATATTGGATCATGCTTATGGAATTATGGTTGCCCGTGGTGACCTGGGGATTGAAATTCCGTCAGAAAGAATTCCTGGTATTCAGCGCACTTTGATTAAAAAAGCGGTTCAGCGTAAAAAACCGGTGATTGTTGCAACACAAATGCTGCACAGTATGATCGATAATCCACGTCCAACCCGCGCAGAAGTAAGTGACGTTGCTAATGCTATTTACTCGCGTACTGATGCAGTGATGCTTTCCGGAGAAACAGCATATGGAAAATACCCGGTAGAAGCAGTGGAATGCATGGCTCGTATTGCCCGCGAAATTGAAACAAGCAAAGACAAACGCAACGACATCATTTTACCTCCGGTTGAAAATGAAATCACCGCATTCCTTGCTGAATCGGCGATTATCGCTTCGAATGAATTGAAAACAAAGGCAATTGTAACCAATACACTTACCGGACGGACGGCTCGCTATATTGCTGCTTTCCGTGGCGATAATCCGGTGTATGCCAAATGCTATATTCCTTATGTGGTGCGTCAGTTATCGCTTTCGTATGGTGTTTATCCAAGTTTGCTTGAGCCGAAGAAAGATAAATTTCAGGTGGCTCGTGCAGCATTGAAATCGCTGGTGAAAGATGGTGTTCTGGAGAATGAGGATGTAGTGATTTATGTTGGCGGAAGTCTTGGTATTGGTGGAGGTTCTACCTATATGGAGATATCAACGGTTGAGGATATGACATATAAAAACAAATCGGATGATTAAATTTCCGTTTGTTGTAAAATTATAAAAGCAAGACCGTCAGCATAAAAATGTGACGGTCTTTTTCTTTACAACAAACAACTAAACCAACTAAAATCTAAACCAACTAAAATCTAAATCAACTAAATTCAGTGATCAACTTCTATAAATCTTTTTTTGCCAGGTAGAAGTCGATCATTTCGTAATTACTTTTTTCTCTTTCTTCCATTTCTGAAACTGTTTTTGGAGGAGGAACAATTACTTTTTCTCCTGGTTTCCAGTTGAGCGGCAGGGCTACTTTGTGTTTATCGGCTGTTTGTAAAGCTTGCAATGCCCGAATTATTTCGTCCATATTCCGGCCAACATTCAACGGATAATACATCACCAGACGAACTTTTCCTGTTGGGTCGATGATGAAAACTGCTCGAACTGCGGCAGTTTCACTCTCGTTAGGTTGCAACATGCCATAGAGCTTCGAAACTTTCATGTCAATGTCTGCAATAATTGGAAAATCAAATAATATTCCGGTGTTCTTTTTTACATTATTGACCCATGCAACATGAGCGTGAATACTATCGATGCTGAGTCCGAGCAGTTTGGTGTTCATTGCTCTGAACTCATCGTGGCGCAATGCAAAACCACTCATTTCCGTAGTACAAACGGGCGTAAAATCGGCTGGGTGTGAAAATAGGATTACCCAGCTTCCGCGGTTGAATTCTGAAAATTTAATGGGCCCATAAGTGGTGTTCGACATAAAATCGGGAGCAATGTCTCCGATGCGCGGCATTTGATAAACTTGTTCTTCCATGATTTTAAAAATTAAGTTTGACTTTGTTTTTTTATCCAAAGTTACGGCGGAAGTCAATGAATGTCAAATCAATAATTTCAATACGACATAGCGAAAAACTATTTGGCTTGTTTGATCGACTAAATCGAATGACTAAAATTGTACCTTTGGAAGAACAGTCTTTGGTAGATAAAAGCGAATAACTAATATTGGTTTACCGATGAAACGTAATTTACATCTGTTGGGAATAATTTTCTTGTGTATAATTAATTGGTCATTGAAGCTTGTTGCCGCTGAAAAGGATTCAATAGATCAATCACAGTTGGTTTACAAATTCAATATAAAGGAAAATATTGCTCCCGGAGTGTGGAGGCAAACGAAGCAGGCTTTCAATGCTGCGGATAGTCTGCATGCCGATTTAGTTCTGATACACATGAATACGTACGGAGGAACAGTGCTTGATGCGGATAGTATTCGTACGAAAATTCTGAATAGTCCGATTCCGGTATATGTGTTTATCGATAATAATGCGGCATCAGCGGGTGCGCTCATTTCTACGGCATGCGACCGCATATATATGCGCAAAGGGGCATCGATTGGTGCTGCAACAGTGGTAAATCAGACGGGCGAGAAAATGCCCGATAAATATCAGTCGTACATGCGATCGATTATGCGTGCAACAGCCGAATCGCACGGACAAGATACAATTATCAACGGAGCTGATACTTTGTTGCGCTGGAAACGAGATCCGCGCATTGCTGAGGCAATGGTTGACGAATCGGTGTATATTGAAGGAATTATTGATACCGGAAAGATTTTGACCTTTACTCCTTCTGAAGCCGTGAAACATGGTTATTGCGAAGGGATTGTGGACAATGTGGAAGAATTAATGCAAAAAGCCGGATACGAGAATTATGAAATTGTGGAGTATCATCCTTCCGGATTGGAACGTTTTATTGGTTTTTTGGTTAACCCAATTGTTTCCGGAATCCTGATTATGATAATTCTCGGTGGAATTTATTTTGAAATGCAAACACCCGGAGTGGGCTTTCCTTTGGTGATCGCTATTCTGGCAGCAGTTACCTATTTTGCTCCGCTTTACCTGGAAGGGCTGGCTGCGAACTGGGAGATTATATTGTTTGTCGTTGGTTTGATTCTTATTGCAGTTGAAATATTTGTGTTGCCCGGTTTCGGAATTGCCGGAATTGCCGGAATTGTTCTCGCTTTTTCGGGTTTGGTGCTTAGTTTGATTGATAATGTCCATTTTGATTTTGATGGAGTTGCTCCGCATAAAATATTTATGGCTCTTGTTACTGTGATTGTTTCAACTTTTTCAGGGTTTATTCTGTCTATTTGGTTGAGTCGTAAATTGTTCACCGCCCGTTCGGGCGTATTAGCTGGTTTTGCATTGAATGAAGTTCAGAAAAAAGAGGATGGTTATATTAGTGTTGATAAACAATTTCTGGATATGAATGGCAAAGAAGGCATTGCTCATACCGTATTGCGTCCGTCAGGAAAAGTAATGATTGGCGGGCATGTGTATGATGCAGTGGCCAGTGTGGGAATGATTGGAAAAGGAGCCCGCGTGTTGGTTACCAAAGTTGAAGCGACTCAGTTGTATGTGGAAGAAATTTCGGAATAATCAGTGTCTATTCGTTTGTCAGATTTACAATGTGAGTAGCAACTACGCCTGCTGTTTCGGTTCGTAGTCGGCTTTCTCCCAAGCTAACAGGGCGGTAGTCATTTTGTAAAGCCATTTTTATTTCTTCGGAAGAAAAATCACCTTCGGGGCCAATCAGTACCACAACATTTCGTTGAGGCAAAACCAGATTTTTGAGGTGCGTTTTTTCTTGTTCTTCGCAATGGGCAATAAATTTATCGTTGTCGTTTTTTTGTTGCACAAACTCATGGAATGCGGTCATCGGGTGGAGGAGAGGTAAGTAGGCTTTTAGCGACTGTTTCATGGCTGAAACCATAATTTTTTTCAGACGATCGGCTTTTATTTCTTTTCGTTCTGAATTAAAACAGCGAAGCGGAGTAATTTCATGAATGCCTATTTCCGTTGCTTTTTCAAGAAACCATTCGAAACGGTCGATGTTTTTTGTTGGGGCAATGGCTACATGCAAATGAAACGGTTTTTTACCGTATTCGTTAATCGAATGAGTCAGTGACACGGCGCACCGTTTCGGATGGGCTTCCGAAATTTGTGCATCGTGAAATCCACCTTTTCCGTCCACTAAAACTATTCGGTCGCCTTCAGTCAGGCGCAATACGCGCACGCAATGTTTCGATTCGTCTTCATTCAGCGTATAAAATTGTCCGGAAAGATCAGGTGTGTAAAAAATGTGCATCAGTTTATAATATAAATGTGGCGTAAAAATAGCAATTTCAGAAAATCAATCCCGAAACATTTTGGGTACATAATGAAAACTCAATTTTCCTTTTCGTACTTCAATGTCTTCCCATTTTTCAACATTAAATTCGATACCTACTGTTGAGCAGGTTGGAATATCAGCATTAAAAAAATGAAGTAGGTTGGAAATAAGGTAATATATGGTCGGATTATGCCCAAAAACCATCACCGTTTTATGTTGTTGGGGAAGTGCATGAATCAGGTCGATAAATTCCTGAGTGGTAATTCCATCGTAAATATCCCGGTTGAAAACAATTTGCTCTGCCGGAAAATTCAATTTGTGCGACATGAGCATGGCGGTTTGTTTCGCTCGTTTTGCCGGGCTGCTGAGAATATAATCAGCTTCGATTTTTGCTTTTTGTAATTGCTGACCAACTGAGGTCGCGTCATTTTCTCCCCGGTCGGTTAATGGTCGGTTAAAATCATCGTCGTACCCATACGGAACAGCTTTGGCATGTCTGACTAAAATAACTTGCTTCATCGTTTCTTTGAATTGAAATGATAAAATTAACCTATTTTTATCGCATAAACCAAGCAGGGCGCGAAGAATTGCGCTCCCGAATATTTGAAATGAAACAGATTGGATTATTATCGGATACGCACGGAACCTTAAGTAAACGGGTATTGCGTTTTTTTGAGCCAGTAGATGAAATCTGGCATGCCGGAGATATTGGAAATGTTGCAACTGCTGATTATTTAGCTTCGATAAAACCTTTGCGGGCTGTGTATGGAAATATTGACGACCACATATTGAGGAGAATGTTTCCGGAGAAACTTCGTTTTTTTTGCGAAGAAGTGGAGGTATTGATGACGCATATTGGCGGTTTTCCGGGCAGATACGAGCGCCATATTTATCCTGAATTGGTACGACATTCACCTCAATTGTTTATCGCTGGTCATTCACATATATTAAAAGTAGTGTTTGACCCGAAAATAGATTGTCTGCACATGAATCCCGGATCGGCCGGAAATAAAGGGTTTCATAAGGTGTGTACCGCTCTTCGGTTTAAAATTGACGGGAAAAATATTCGCGATTTGGAAGTTCTGGAATTTGAGCGAACCGCTTTTCAGGAAATAACAATGAATGATGAAAGTTAGCGGAAATAAGTTGCTTTTCTCAACTTTAGCCTTAGTCTCCTGCTGCTCGCTTTCGGATTTATATTGGTTTATCAAGCTATCGTTGTTTCTTTTGTTGTCATTTTCTTAGGATTGCCAGTCTTGAATTCTGTGTTTGTCCCCTTTGAATTTTTACAACCATGACAATTCCGATAACTATTCTTCTCAATCTCAACCTTAACCTTCGCCTTCCGGCTGTTCTACAAATCGTACATGATTTTCCAGAGTCTGCTGAATTCGTCCTCGTACTGATTTACGATGTCGTAATTCGTAGTGATTAACAGATTTTCCTGATTATGTTTTGATGCCGTGTAAGTCCAGTTAAAGCTGCCTGTGAATGCAATGCGATGATCGATAATGCCAAATTTGTTGTGCATGTGATACCGCGAATGATCCGTTTTTATATGAATTCCAACCCTGTCGAGACGATCAATTTCAGAACCATTATCGCTCATTTTCTGGTCGTCGGTAATGATGTTTATTATTACGCCCTGTCGGTGCCGGTCGATGATGATGTCGGAAAGGCGACTGTCGGTAATGGTGAAAACACACAAATGAATTGATTCGCTGCTTTGGGCAATCAGGCTGTGCAAATTATCCATGATGTCGAATCCAGGGCTGAAATAAACCTTGTGCAGGCGAAAGGAATATTTCTCAACGATATGAAAACAGTTTTGCAGCCAGAAGATTGAGCCTCCTTCCGGATGAGCCAATTCCAGCTTTCGCGCTTCGTTGAATAACAAATCTTTCAATTCTCCACGTTCGGCCCGGTTTAATTGGTTTAGTCGCTGCGTTATTTCTGCCGGAATATTGCCGTTAAATGTTTGTCCGTATTGCGAACTAAAAAAATCGACTAAGTGTTTGATCTGATTCATTGGATTTTCCTCCGGCAAAAAGTGTTACTTTTTGATGTAGCTATTTACTACCCAGTTGTTTTTTTCTTGCAGTCCAACTTGTTTCAATCCGAGCGATTCGGCAATTTTTAGCACATCAGGAACGTCGTTTTTATAAAACCCGCTGAACAAAATAAGTCCGCCTGGTTTCAGTACCTGATAATAAAACGGCATGTCGCGGGTGACGATGTTTTTCTGAATGTTGGCAAAAATCACATCGAATTGCTGATTGGTTAGCAGTGAGGCATCACCCAAATGTGCTTCAATGTTGCTGATGTTGTTCACGCGCGCATTTTCAACCGTGCCTTCAAAAGCCCAGTTGTCAATGTCGATGGCGATTATTTTTTCAGCTCCGCACATTGATGCAAGAATGGCCAGAATGCCTGTTCCGCAGCCCATATCGAGCACTGTTTTTCCTGTCACATCCAGTTTCAGTATTTCTTCGGCCATCAGCGAAGTCGTTTCATGGTTTCCTGTTCCGAACGCCATGTTGGGCTCAATGATGATTTCGTATTCGGCCTCCGGGTACTCGGTGTGAAACGGAGCCCGTACCAAACATTTTTCAGCAATTAACAGCGGTTTGAAATAGTTTTTTTCCCATACTTCATTCCAGTTCTGGTCAGGAATAATCTCGTGAGCAATTGTTACCACGAAGCCAATTTCTTCAATAATCGGTTGAATTGTTTCCGGACTGAAGTTTTGGCCGGGCCAGAATGCATCGACTGAATTTTCTGTTTCATCGAAACTTTCAAAATCCGATTGTCCGAGCATTGCCACCAGAATTTCTCGATTCATCTCGGTGTCAGGAGTGAGGGTAAAACTAACTTTTGTGTAGATCATAGTTGTTTTCTGATTCTAATCAGAGTTTTTGGATACTTACTGAATAAATGAATATTGGGTTTACTTGTCGGTGCTTGTTTCAATCAGGTACGAGTTTCTTTCTGATGACGACCGTGAAATCATTTCGCCGAGGAAGCCTGCCAGAAATAATTGTGTGCCAATAATCATGGCAGTTAAAGCCAGATAAAAGTACGGACTTTCGGTTACTCGTTCCATGGCAATGTTGTGCCAGGTGTAGTAAAGTTTTTGTCCACCCAGCCACATGGCTGATGCGATACCAATTAAGAACATTAAAGAACCCAGCACTCCGAAAATGTGCATGGGGCGTTTGCCAAATTTCGAAATAAAAATGACCGATAGCAGGTCGAGTGGTCCGCGAATAAACCGTTCGAGTCCGAATTTGGTCACTCCGTATTTGCGTTCCTGATGCTGTACCACTTTTTCGCCTATGCGTTTGAACCCGGCCCATTTGGCAAGAACCGGAATGTAGCGGTGCATTTCTCCATATACTTCAATGCTTTTTACTACCTGTCGTCGGTAAGCCTTCAATCCGCAGTTGAAGTCATGAAGTTTGATCCCGGTCATTCGGCGGGCTGTCCAGTTGTAAAATTTACTGGGCAGATTTTTGCTGAAAAACGGATCGTGCCGTTTTTTCTTCCAGCCTGAAACCAGATCATATTTTTCTTCTGTAATCATCCGGTATAATTCCGGTATTTCGTCAGGACTGTCTTGCAAGTCGGCATCCATGGTAATTACTACATTGCCCTGAGCCTGAGCAAATCCGCAAAACAGACCCGCCGATTTTCCGTAGTTGCGCCTGAATTTTATTCCACGAAGATTGGCATTTTGCTGGTGTAAATTTTCTACCACCGACCAGGATTGATCGGTACTGCCATCGTCAACAAAAATTACTTCGTACGAAAAATTATTGGCCTGCATTACGCGGTCAATCCACGAAGCTAATTCAGGTATCGAGTCTTCTTCGTTATAAAGGGGCACAACTACGGAAATATCCATGGGAATCGATTATTCTTCAGTTTTTACTTCTTCCATTGCTTCTTCGAATGCATCTTCTTTTTGTACATTCTTTTTTACAATGGCTGCACTAATCAGCGACATTAATGCTCCTCCAATCAGTCCTCCAATTAAAGCTTGTTGTACTGTTTGCATAGCCGTTGGAATTCCTTTTTCCTGAAATGCACGCATTGCTTCTTCAATTTGAGCTTCTGGAGTTCCCATGTTTGAAAGCATTTGGTACATTTTTTCTTGCATCGAGGTCATAATTCGTTCCATATAACCCGGATCGATGAATTTATATAAAATGAAGCTGAAAATACTTCCGATAACAGCACTCAATACGATTATAATAACACCGAACGAGAAGGCTTTTCCAAAAGTGATCTTTCCATCGAGGTGATTGTTGCGGTATAATTTTGTGAAAACAATCAATAATACCACTGTTACAACTAAATTAACAAGGCTAACTACCATTGTTGCCATCATTCCAAGGGATTCCAGCATGCTGGTTGACCAAATAATCAGGGTAAGTACAATGTTAATTGCAGCTAGGTATAATCCGTAGGTTGCCGCAACTTTAAAGGGAGAAGTAGTTTGTTTTTCCATAATCATTTTTATTTGATGAGTTTGACAAATATATCTAAAAATGCGGGTTTCGCTTGTTTTTGCAGGGAAATTAAAAGCATTGAAAAAAAATTTCAGAAAAGTTAATGAAATATTTTATTGAACGCTAACCGTTTAGTGATTTAGTGCGAAAAAAAATGCACGGGGAGCTGCATTTTAATTTGGAGGGAAAGCAAAAATATCTACTTTTGTCGCCGGGTAAGTCCTGTGCGACCAGCTCCCTCCGAATTCCCCCAGGGTCGGAAGGCAGCAAGGGTAGGTGGTTGTAGCGGTGCGACACAGGTAGCTTACCCGTTTTTAAAGTTCTTTTTTTGAAGAATGAAATGCCGAATTAGCTCAGTTGGCCAGAGCACGTGATTTGTAATCTCGGGGTCCTCAGTTCGAATCTGAGATTCGGCTCAAAACATTCAACATGTTTAATGATTTTTTTGATGGGGAGATACCAAAGTGGCCAACTGGGGCTGACTGTAACTCAGCTGACGTACGTCTTCGTAGGTTCGAATCCTGCTCTCCCCACAAAATGAAATCACAAATCCAAAAAATCAAATTCCAAAATTTGGGATTCAGGTATTTGGTATTTGAAATTTCATTGAAAGTTGCGGGAGTAGCTCAGTCGATAGAGCATTAGCCTTCCAAGCTAAGGGTCGCGGGTTTGAATCCCGTCTCCCGCTCAGGTAGAAAAGCCGATTGTTTAACAGTCGGCTTTTTTTGTTTGAAAGATTCTCTAATTTTGTTGGCAAATAATTTCGATGAATCAACAACTTAATTCTGAAAAAAATATTTCTGACTTGTGGGCGAAATTTCGATCAGGGGAATATAATCTTCTGGGCGAAATATTTCAATTGCAGTACAACGAACTATATTATTATGGAATAAAATTGGTGTCGGTGCCTGAACTGGTGAAAGATACTATTCAGGATATTTTTGCTGATATTTGGTCGCGTCGTTGTAAAATGGAAGATATTCAGAACATAAGAGCTTATCTTTTTATAGCAGTCCGACGGGAACTTCTTCGCAGGATTGAGAAACTTCGAAAACAGAGCAAATTTGAATTTCATGATTCTGATCAATTTGATTTTTCTGTCGAAGATTTCATGGTTCGCGAAGAATCGAAAAACCAGGTGAGCCAGCAAGTAATTGAATGCATGCGTAAACTATCGGAACGGCAGCGTGAAGTTATTTTGCTTCGGTTTAATCATGAACTTGAATTTCAGGATATAGCAGAAGTGATGTCGATGAATATTCAGTCGGTGAGAAACCTGTTGTTTCGTGCTTTGGAAAATATTCGAAATAAAATTGACAGTCCTGATATTGAGGATGTGAGCAATATCGAAATCCTCCTTCTGAATATTTTTCAGAAAAAAAATCAAAAATACTTTTCATAGACTGAGTATATTCAGACTGATCCTGCTCTTTGTAAGAAACAATGATTATGGATCAATTCAATCACGATATATTCGAACAGCTACTTTCAGATACCGACTTTATTCGGTGGACCAAGGGGAAGGAGTGTGAAAAACCAGATTACTGGGCTAACTGGAAAAAACAAAACCCGCAGTATCGGCTCGAATTTGATGAAGCTAAAAGTTCTGTGCTAAACTTCACTTTCGTATCCGAAAAAGTGAGTAATCAGGAAATTCAGTATTTGTGGGCGAAGACGGAAGAACAGATTGCATCGCAGGGAAAAGTTCGTTCACTTCAGAAATACATGATTACATTTTCTCGTATTGCAGCAATGCTTATTTTGCCTTTACTTGTTTATACAATGTGGCTTCAGGTTCAGCATGGAAAACATGACCGGCATTTTGCTCAAAATGATTTGTCGCAACAAAAAATAGTAGTTACCGCACCAATCGGAACCCGCAGCTTTATTGATCTTCCGGATGGAACTCAGGTTTGGCTCAATGCCGGAACAAAACTTACGTATCCGCCTGCTTTTGGTAACGATGAGCGTCGGGTGAAAGTGGAAGGAGAGGCATATTTTATTGTCTCGAAGAATAAAGAAATTCCGTTTTTGGTAGAAAATTTGGGGCCTGCAATTAAAGTTTACGGAACTGAATTTAATGTGAATTCGTACTCGGAAGATGCTGAGGTAACGGTGGCTTTGGTTGAAGGGAAAGTGGCTCTTCAGTTAAATAATAAAGAGTATTTTCTCAAGCCGGGGCAGATTTCGTATTTTGATAAAGTACATCGGGCAGTTACAATAAAAAATGAATCGGTTGAGCATGTTACTTGTTGGCGAGAGGGAAAACTACTTTTTCGCGAAACTCCGCTGTGTTCAATATTAACTGTTTTGCAGCGTCGGTATAATGTTGATTTTGTATTAAACGATCCGAATTTGGGAAATTATAAGTACAATGCAACATTTCAGGACGAAACATTGGAGCAGGTGCTGGATTTGCTTCAGTTCTCAATGCCAATAAATTATAAATATATCAAACGCAATTTAGAGGCAGATGCTTCCGGAATAAAAGGGAAAGTAATTATTGATGCCGATAAAGATCGATTTGTTAAACATTAAAATATTTCAGCCTATGCAAAAAACAAGATGCAGGTAATGCCCCACATCACCCGCATCCTTTACATTGAATTTTAATTAATTGTAGAAATTAATCGTAACAAAACTATGAAAAAAATCAATTGGTACGGTTTGTCCATTAGGTCAAATCTAATTAAGGTTTTACGAATTATGAAACTAACTATCTTTCTATTCGTGTTTTGCATTATGCAAACGTTCGCCGTTTCCAGTTTCTCGCAAACGGCACAATTAACCCTTGATATTCAGAACTCAAAAATCGAGGATGTCCTGTTTCAGATTGAAAAACAGAGTAATTACGTTTTCCTTTATAACCGGGATATGGTGAATGTAGATGAAATCACCGACATTAAAGTCGAAAAAGCATCGATTGACCAGGTATTGAAACAGCTTTTTAGAGGCTCGAATGTTACCTATAAAATTGTTGATCGTCAGATTGTACTTTCTGCTAATTATTCGGAGCAGGAACGAACCGTCTCAGGAAAAGTAACTGATTCGGCTGGAATGCCTCTGCCCGGAGTGTCGGTAGTCGTAAAAGGTACAACTATTGGTATTATTACCGATGCGAATGGGAAATTTACTTTGCCGAAAGTGCCCTCCAATGGAGTACTTATGTTTTCATTTGTGGGGATGAAGGCTCAGGAAATACCAGTAAAAGACCAGACTGAAATTAATGTTCGTTTGGAAGATGAAACAATTGGTCTTGACGAAGTGGTGGCAATCGGTTATGGTACCGTAAAAAAGAGCGACCTTACAGGTTCTGTTTCATCGCTACGTAAAGACGATATGAATCAGGGAGTAACTTCCAGTATTGCCAGTTTGTTGCAGGGAAAAGCTGCGGGCGTACAAATCTCATTGGCCAGTGCTGAACCCGGAGGTGGTACTACTATTCAGATTCGCGGTGCAGGATCGGTAAATGCAGGTTCATCACCTTTGTATGTGGTAGATGGTTTGCCGATTGAAAATGGGCAGGTTATTTCAGGAAATGGTACTACAATGCCTGGCGTTCGTGTAGCCCGAAGCCCAATCAGTAACATCAACCCAGCAGATATTGAGTCGATTGAGATTTTGAAAGATGCATCGGCTACTGCCATTTATGGAGCAAGGGGTGCAAACGGTGTGATTTTAGTGACCACCAAAAAAGGTTCGCAGGGCGGAATGAAAATTTCGTATAGCGGGTACACCGGAATTCAAACTCCGATTAATATGATTGATGTGCTGAATGCTCAGGATTATCAGCGTGTTTTGAATGATATTCTGGATACTCCTGGATCGAATGTGTCAGCGACTGAGCGTGTAACTGAAATTCAGGGCGAAGGAACCAATTGGCAGAATGAGCTATTGGATAATGCTGTAATTCAGAGTCACAGCCTTTCTTTTACCGGAGGAAACAACAATACAAAATATTTTGCATCGATGAATTATTTCGATCAGGATGGGGTGTTGATTACTTCTGGATATAAACGTTACGATTCGCGCTTGAATGTTGAACATCGGGCAAACAAAATGTTGTTCGGTATCAATTTTTCTACTTCATATACGCATGATAATACTGTTCCGGTTGGTTTTACCACCAACGAAGAAGGTGGTTCGTTGTATGCCGCTCGTGGATTCGACCCAACTTTGAGCATCTATGACGACAACGGAGATTATCAGACCTCGTCGATGTTGAATCTGGATAACCCCTTGGCGCTGGTTCACGGAAAAACAAGCGAAACAGACAATTATCGTACGCTGGGAACTGTTTTTGGTGAATATACAATTATGAAAGGCTGGACAGCCAAATTGAATATTGGTTTTGATTCCCGAAACAGCCGTCGTGATACTTATGTATCTCGTTTAACCAAAGATGGTCGTGCAAATTCGGGTGTTGGATCGGTATTAACAGGAACTCGTAACAACTATCTGGGCGAGTTGACCACAACTTATAACCGTGATCTTGCCAATAAAAGTAGCTTCTCATTGATGGCCGGTATTACTTATCAGAAGTTTATAAATACTAACTTTTCCGGAACAGGAAAAGGTTTTCCGGTTGACGAATCCAAAACCAACAACATGAGTTTGGCAAATGCTGCCCTGTATTCGATGGACAGTTCGAAAAACAATAACAAATTGCTTTCGTACATTGGTCGTGCAAACTTTAACTTGTTCAATCGCTTCTTGTTTACAGCAACCCTGAGGGTGGACGGTTCTTCTCGCTTCGGAACAAACAATAAATACGGATATTTCCCATCAGGTGCTTTTGCCTGGAAAATGTACGAAGAAGAATTTATTAAAAACCTGAATCTGTTTAGTTCTCTGAAATTCAGAGCAAGTGTTGGCCGAACCGGAAACCAGGATATTGGAAACTTTCTTTCTCTGACAACTTTTGGGCAGGGAGCAGCTGTTATTTTGGGCGATCAACAATACGTAACATTTGCCCCTACACGTATTGCCAATCCTGATTTGAAATGGGAAACTACCGAACAGATCAACATCGGCTTCGATATGGGATTTTTGGAAAACCGTATTATGGTATCAACCGACTATTTTCAGAAAAATACCTTTGACATGTTGTTCAACCTGCCAATTCCTTCTTCAACCGGTTTTACATCTATCATGTCGAATATCGGGAACATTAAAAACCATGGTTTTGAGTTGACAGTTGATTCGCGCAACCTTACCGGAAAGTTGAAATGGAACACAAGCCTGAATATTAGTACACTGAAAAATAAGGTGACTGATATTGGCGATATCTCAGAAATAATTCACACGGGTGCAGGGCAGTCAACTTCGCAGATTGCAATTATTCGCAAAGGCGAAACACTGGATTCGTTTTACGGATACCAGACTGATGGTATCTGGCAAACGCCAGAAGAAATTACTGCTTCGGGAACCAAAGATCCGGTGAAACCTGGTGATGTGAAATTTGTTGATCAAAACGGTGATAATGTTGTAAATACCAACGACCGTGTAATTCTCGGGAAATCGATACCTTCGTTAACCATGGGCTTGACAAACGTATTTGAATACCGGAACTTTACACTGAATTTTTTCATTGATGCTTCAAGCGGTGTAAGTATGCTGAATAACTCGAAAGTTGAAACATATTATCCGGTAAGCCACCGTCGTAATCGTATGGCAGAGCCTTATCTGAATCGCTGGACCGAAGATAATCCGAGTAGTAAATATCCGTCATTCGTAAATCCTGCAGGTCAGGGGAACAAGGCTGTTAGCGACCTGACAGTTGAAGATGCATCGTATATTCGTTTGCAATCGGCTCAATTGAATTACCGGATTCCATTGAGAAACAAAAAAATATTCGACCATGCAAGCGTGTATGTGAGCGGACAAAACTTGTACACAATTACCAAATATACAGGTCAGGATCCAACCACGAACTCGAACGGAGATAGCAGTTTGAAAATTGATTTTAACTCTTATCCCGTAGCACGGACATTTATTTTTGGCGTAGAATTAGGTTTTTAATTTTAAATGAGATAGAAGCATGAAATAGCCATCTCGCTTAAAACGAGGCAAACAGAAAAAATATAACTGGCTATTTCATCCGTTGAATTTTAATTAAAAAACGAAAGTAAAAACGAAAATTATTCGAATCAACTTTGAAAATTTATACAGATGAAATTAAAATATTATATATCATCAATTTTTCTGGGGTCATTGATCATGTTTTCAGGATGTAAGGATGTTCTGGAAGAAGACGTTTTTTCGCAATTGGACCCGGGAACTTTGTTTACCTCTGCTAATGGGGTAGAACGAGTGCTTTTCTGTGCTTACCGCGATGCACAAATTACTGATAACTTTGGTGGAAACGTATGGTTTCAGGAAGAATGGACTTGCGACCAATTTTGGGAAACTGGTGGTGCTGTAAATTTGCAGGCTACTGTTATGCTGGCTTTTACCTGGGATGCATCGTACCCAACACACTGGAATGGTTTGTGGAACAACTGTTATTATTCAATTCGGAACTGTAACCTGGTACTTGAAAATATTGATAAAGCTCCGATTGAAGAAGCAACTAAAAACCGTTTGAAAGCGGAAGCTCGTTTTGTTAGAGCTTCGGCCTACTATATTCTGTACGGAGACTGGGGACCTGTTCCGTTGCGTTTGACCACTTCCGGCGATTTACAACTGGCTCGTTGTTCGGATGCTGAAATGCAGGAATTTCTTGAAAAAGAATTTACTGATGTTTCAACCATTCTTCCTGGCCGAAATGAAGCCAATTATCAGTATGGTCGTGCAACCAGAGGTGCTGCGCTTGGTTATTTAACCAAATTTTACCTGAATACTCGTCAATGGCAAAAATGTGCCGATGCTGCCAAAAAGCTGATGGATTTGAATGAATATGCTTTGTTTTCTGACTATACAACCTTATTTACTCCGGAAAATGAATCGAAACAAAAAGAATTTGTTTGGTTTTATCCATGTAGTCCGCTTACTCCAGCCAACGAGTTTATCAATGGCGCATTTCCTCCTCAGTATGCATCAAAAGTTGACGGATCAATGCCGTTTTTGCCCAACATGAGAAACTGGGCTCGTATGGACCGTTTGAAAGATTCATTTTATAACTCGTTTGATCCGGCTGATAAACGCAGAGGTGTAATTCTGACCGAATATATTAACACCGCAGGGAAAAAGATTTCGTTGTTGAATCAGGACAATTGCCGTTCATTTAAATATCCGCCGGATGTAAATGCGGTGGGTAATAGTAATGGTAACGACATTGCTGTGATTCGTTATGCCGATGTGCTTCTTTCGAGAGCTGAAGCATTGAACGAACTGAATGGCCCGAATCAGGAAACCTTGGATTTGATTCAGCAGGTTCGTAATCGAGCAGGCCTTACAACTCCGTTGAAACTTGCCGATTATTCGACCAAAGAGAAATTACGCGACCGCATTTTGGATGAGCGTGGATGGGAATTATTTGGTGAAAGATCTCGTCGTCAGGACTTACTTCGTATGGATAAATTTGTGAGCTATGCGAAAGCAAGAGGCATTGCTATTGCTGACGACCATCATAAATTGTTCCCGATTCCTCAGACTGAAATTAATGCCAATCCACTTTGTGAGCAAAATCCGGGATATTAATTGCATTCTGAATTAAACCATATAGCTGTCTCTGTGTCAAAAGCACGGAGACAGTTTTTCAGTAAAAAAAACTGGCAAAATAAAAGCGAGTAAATTCGCTTAATTACTATGAAAAGCATGCTGCACAAGAGCTGCATTTGAATGTGTGAACATCAAACTAACTTATTATTACAACCCAACTAACTCGAAATGAAACATCCTTTTTGTCTTTCTTTTCTTCTTTTTTCAAACATTGATTATTGTTTGCCGCAAAGCATGACTGCTAAATAGTTGTAAAAAAGAATTGTTCGATGTTCTTGAAAAAAAGTGTTATGAAAAAAGAAACTGTTAATAATATAGGACGATGTTTGTACCTGGGCGTTTTTACGCTTTCAATGAGTACACTTTCGTTTGCACAAAATAGACCCAATATTGTTATTTACCTGGCTGATGACCAGGGGCAAAAAGATGGTAGTGTTTATGGAGCCAACGTTTTGCAAACACCTACAGCCGAAAAACTATCGCAAGCCGGATTAACTTTTGATAATGCATTTATAGCATCGCCAGCCTGCGCACCTAGCAGGGCTGCTCTTTTAACAGGATTAATGCCTGCCCGAAATGGGGCAGAAGCCAATCATACTTATCCGCATGCCGGAACGCCTGTTCTGACTAATATGTTACAAAAAGCTGGATACAAGGTGCTGGGGTTCGGGAAAATAGCGCACGACAGAATGAATAATGAATGTGGTTTCGATTTTTATTCTGAACCTCGTGTAAATTTGTTTAATAACGTGTCTGCGTATTTCAATTCAAATGAAATTCAGGAACCTGTTTGTTTAATGGTTGGCGATCGCCGTCCGCATGTACCCTGGACTTCAAAAAATATTTACAATCCCGATTCGTTAAAGCTTCCACCATATTTTATTGATACCAAAGAAACCCGTGAACATTGGGCCGAGTATTATTCTGATATTACTGGCTTGGATGATGAAATGGGGAAAATATATCGGTTAGCCCAAGAGAAATTTGGCAATAATTTTATTTTCATTTATAGTGCCGATCACGGAGGACAGTGGCCTTTCGGTAAATGGAATCTCTACGATGCTGGTATTAAAGTTCCTTTGATTATTGTTTGGCCTAATCACATAAAACCGGCATCTCGAACTAGTGCTATGGTCAGTTGGATCGATATTTTTCCAACAATTCTGGATGTAACAGGAAGTAAAACACCTAACGATCTCGATGGTAAATCATTCGGAAAAGTACTCACAAACACCGGAGCATCGCATCGCGAGTATATTTTTACCACGCATAGCGGCGATGGAGATATGAATGTTTATCCGATTCGGAGCGTTCGTAGTAATCATTATAAATATATTTTGAATTTGCGTCCTGATTGTTACCACAGCAACCATTCTGATATTTTACGAAAACCACATGCGGGAGCTTATTGGGATTCGTGGGATGAGGCAGCTAAAAATGATCCGCGGGCCGCTTCTATCATTGCAAAATATTTTGTTCGCCCTGCTGAAGAATTTTATGACATCAAAAATGATCCGTTCGAACAAAAAAACCTGATTGATCAATCTGAATATCAGGTGGAAATTGAAAAGATGCGCACTTTGCTTAACGAATGGATGGATAAACAAGGTGATACCAGACAGGTTTTTGATACACCTTATCCGGTAACTGGTTCAAAACCTCACGACTTATATATAAAACTTAACGCTAAAGACTAAAAAATGAAACAAAAAGCAATAATTGTAACCTTTGTGGTTCTTTTTGGCTGCTATTTATTGAATGCCAAAGAGAAGCCTAATCTGGTATTGTTTTTATCCGACGACTGTTCGCATTTCGAACTGGGTTGTTATGGAAGTTCCGATTCGAAGACTCCAAACATCGATAAGTTTGCTGAACAGGGAATGCGTTTCACAAAAGGGTATCAGGCTGCCCCAATGTGCTCGCCAACCCGCCATAACTTATATACCGGGATTTGGCCTGTAAAAACAGGAGCTTATCCCAATCATACAATGGCAAATGAAGGAACATTGAGCATTGTGCAGCATTTGAAACCTGCCGGATATAAAGTTGCATTAATTGGCAAATCGCACGTTAATCCGGAGTCTGTTTTTCCGTGGGATGTGTATGTGCCTCTTACTAAAACAAATGATATTGATTTTAAGGCAATCAATTCATTTGTTGATGAATGTACCCGGAATCACCAACCATTTTGCCTTTTTGTAACTTCCAATCAGCCTCATACTCCCTGGAATAAAGGAAATCCCGATTTGTTTGATGCCGGTAAAATAAAACTTCCGCCATACTATGTTGATATATCAGAAACACGAAAAAGCTTTTGCAAATATCTGGCTGAAATCAATTACATGGATAACGAATTTGGTCAGCTGTTGCAGACATTAGAAAAATATAAGCAAACCGATAATTCGGTGGTGGTATATTTGAGCGAACAAGGCAACAGTCTTCCTTTTGCTAAGTGGACCTGCTACGATGCAGGTGTTCATTCGGCATACATTGTTCGTTGGCCGGGAGTGGTAAAACCTAAAACCGAATCGGCTGCAATTGTCGAATATGTCGATATTGTTCCTACTTTTTTGGACATTGCCGGAGTTGAACCACTGGCTCCGATTGATGGGAAGAGTATTGTTCCGGTACTTAAAGGAGAAGCTAAAGAACACAAACAATATACTTTTTCGCTTCAAACTACCCGTGGAATTTATAGCGGAAGCGACTATTACGGAATTCGTTCGGTGGCTGATAAAAAGTACCGCTACATTGTGAACCTGACTCCCGAAGTTCCTTTTATGAATACTGAAACCAACTCGCCTTTGTTTAAACGTTGGAAAGAAAAAGCTGAAACAGATAAGAATGCAAAGCTGATTACCGAAAAGTACCAGCATCGTCCGGGGATTGAATTGTACGATCTGGAAAATGACAAATACTGCATCAGAAATATTGCAGATAAACCCGAAAACAAGGCAATTGTAGAACGGATGGATAAAGTATTGAAAGAATGGATGGCTTCGTGTGGCGATTTGGGGCAGGAGACTGAAATGAAGGCAACAGAACATCAGCATCGCAATGCCAATGGTGAAATTGGAGAATAAGATACGTGAAGCAAATGAATAAAATAATTAAATATACCGGACTTGCTGTTGCATTGTGCTCCATGCAGCAAGTATATGCGCAAAAGCCAAATATCATTATCATTTTGGCTGACGATATGGGCTTTTCCGATCTGGGATGTTTTGGTAGCGAAATTCCGACCCCCAATATTGATCGGTTGGCGCAAAATGGAGTTCGCTTCAGTCAGTTTTATAATACAGCAAGGTGTTGCCCTACGAGAGCCTGTTTACTTACCGGTTTGTACCAACATCAAACAGGAATTGGTTTGATGGCGGAGGATCCGTTTAAAGATCCGGCTCAAAAAGATCGGAATAATGCAGGTGTTCCCGGGTACCGAGGTTTTCTGAATCATCACTGTGTAACAATTGCTGAAGTATTGAAACCTGCTGGTTATCATACTTACATGACTGGAAAATGGCATGTAGGAATGCACGGCGAAGAAAAATGGCCTTTGCAGCGGGGATTCGAGCGTTATTATGGTATTTTGGCCGGGGCAACAAGTTATCTGAGACCCGATGGTGGCCGTGGATTGACGGCTGACAATACAAAACTACCGGCCCCGGAAGGCGATTATTATACCACTGATGCTTTTACCGATCAGGCAATTCGTTTCATTCGCGAGCAGGATGATAACAAACCATTTTTCCTTTATCTGGCATTCAATGCACCACATTGGCCACTTCAGGCTAAAAAAGCAGACTATGAAAAGTTTGTAGGGAAGTACCTGAAAGGTTGGGATGTATTGCGCGAAGAACGTTATCAGAAACAAAAGGCTTTGGGTTTGTTTGATCGTCCGGTTTCGCTTTCGCCGCGTGATCCGCGTGTGAGAGCCTGGAGTGAAGTGGATGAACAGCAAAAAATTGAATCCGATTTCCGCATGGCAGTGTATGCAGCCCAGGTGAATTGCATTGACCAGAATGTAGGCCGGTTGGTGGAAACACTTTCAGCATTGAAAAAACTGGACAATACCATGATTATTTTCCTCTCGGACAATGGTGCCTGCGCCGAACCGTATGCCGAATTTGGAGGAGGTAAATTTGAAGACATCAATAATCCGGCTCTTTCAGGAAGTATATCGTACGGAATTGGCTGGGCGAACATGTCGAATACTCCCTTTTATGAGTATAAAGTGAAAAGTTATGAAGGTGGTATTTCAGCTCCATTTCTGGCTTACTGGCCCAATCAGATTAAGAAAACGGCCGGTTCGGTGTATCACACTCCTGCCAGTTTAATTGACCTGATGCCTACTGTAATTGATGCTGCCGGAGTGAAATATCCAGAACAACATCCGGATGGAACTGAACTTTTTCCGCTTGAAGGGCAATCGCTGTTGCCTGCTTTTACAAAAGGGAAAGGAAAACAGGCTCCGTATATGTATTGGGAACACGAAGGCTACTCGGCCATTCGGAAAGGCGATTGGAAAGCATATAAAAAGGTGAACGATACTGACTGGGAATTATACGACTTGCGTACTGACAGAGATGAACAAATCAATGTAGCGAAAAGTCACCTTGAATTGGTGCAGGAGTTAAATGACAAGTGGTACGAATGGGCGAATAGTCATCAGGTATTACCCAAAAGGAAATAATAAATAATAACTATAGAAATTTCTAATTATGAATCGTTTTGAACTAAAACCTCTTCTGGATTATCCGATTCAGAGAAGAACAAAACTTTTACTGGCTCTGACGGCTCTTGCATCGGGTGGTATTTCCTGTGCTGTTGAAGCGCCGAAACCAGTAGAACGTCCCAATATCATGATAATTATGGTGGACGATATGGGATATTCCGACTTGGGATGTTTCGGCGGAGAAATACAAACGCCGAATATCGATCAACTTGCCCAGAGTGGAATTCGTTTTACGCAGATGCATAATTGCGCCCGCTGTTGTCCAACTCGTGCCTCATTGCTTACTGGTCATTATCCTCATCAGGCCGGAATCAATGGAATGGGAGTTAATTTGAGTATGAATACAGCGACAATTGCTGAAGTATTGCGCGATAATGGCTACCAAACAGGTATGACCGGTAAATGGCACCTTTCAACGACCAAGCCGGTAAGTGATCCGGTAGAGCAGCTTCGCTGGATGGCTCACCGTGCTGATTACGGGCCGTTCTCTCCACTCGAAAATTATCCGTCGAATCGCGGATTTCAGGAACATTGGGGCTGCATCTGGGGGGTAGTGAATTATTTCGACCCGTTTAGTTTGGTACATAACGAGGAGGCGATAAAAGAAGTGCCGGAAGATTTTTATATGACCGATTTTATTACTGATAAATCGATTGATTTGATTGATGAATATGCAAAAGATGACAAGCCATTCTTTTTGTATGTTGCCCACACTGCTCCGCACTGGCCTTTGCATGCTTTGCCTGAGGATATTGAGAAATACAAAGACACCTACAAGGATGGTTGGGAGGCTCTGCGCAAAAAACGGTACGATCGCATGGTTGAAATGGGCTTGATTGACAAGCAAAGCTATCAGCTTCCAGACAACTCGTCGGGCGAAAAATGGGAAAATTGTACTGAAAAAGATTACGAATCGAACAATATGGCTGTGCATGCAGCAATGGTTGACCGCGTTGATCAGGGAGTTGGAAAAATTATTCAGAAACTGAAAGAGACCGGGCAATATGAAAATACGATCATCTTTGTACTTTCTGATAATGGAGCGTCATACGAGCGTGGTTATCCTCCTGGTTTCGATCGTCCTGGTTTTACACGCGATTCAACTATCATTGAATACAATTCGCCTAATCCAGGCCCTGAAACTACCTGGAACTACATTGGCAAGGCATGGGCTAGTGCGGTGAATACTCCATTCCGTTTCTGGAAAATGGAATCGTACGAAGGAGGAACAGCTACTCCGTTGATTGTTCATTGGCCGAAAGGATTGGCCGGAAAAGCAAATACAATTAATCGTGGATTGGCGCATGTTATCGATATTTTACCAAGCTGTCTGGATTTGGCCGGAGCAAGTTATCCGGATTCAATTAATGGCTTGAAAACAATTGCTCCTTCAGGAGTAAGTATGTTGCCATTGCTGAAAGGAAATACAGATGAAATTCACGACACCTTGTATTGGGAACATCAGCGTGGACGGGCAATTCGTACCGGCGATTGGAAGATGTCGGCTTTGCCTCGGGGCGAATGGGAATTGTACCGGATCACCGAAGATCATACTGAAATGAATGACCTTTCGGCAAAATACCCGGAGAAAGTACAGGAACTTAATGCCGCCTGGACGCGTTGGGCTAAACAGATGGGAGTAAAAATGACAAAGTCTAATTAATGTTCCGGTTTATTGCGATGAAAAATATAAAATTTGCCAGTTTTCATAATAATTGTATCTTCCTGCACTGTATAACAATTCTAAATTTTAAAAATGAAGAATCTTAAACATTTAAAGCTTTTTGTAGTATTGGCTTGTTGTTCGTCAGTATTACATTTTTGTACGCCTCCGGGCAAACTGGTAAGTCCGACTACCACCACAGAGCTTCGTGCTCCGGCTTACCCGCTAATTACGATCGACCCATACACCAGTGCATGGTCGGAATCTGATAATTTGTACGACAGTCCGGTTGTTCACTGGACCGGTAAAACGCATTCGTTTATTGGTGCTCTTCGTGTTGACGGACAAGTGTATCGTTTCATGGGAAAAGAAGATATTCCTCTGAAAACCTTGCTCCCAATGGCAAATGAAGAAAAATGGGAAGGTAAGTTTGTAACTGCTGCGCCTAAAAAGTCATGGGAACAGCCTGATTTCAACGATTCGGCATGGAAAACCGGAATGGCGGCTTTTGGTTCGCCCGGAATGGCTGATGAAAGTACCGTTTGGGATAGCCCTGAAATATGGGTGCGTCGCGAATTCTCGTTGGGCGAATTGAGTCCTGAAAAGGATCTCTACCTGATTTATTCGCACGACGATGATTTCGAGTTGTTCCTGAACGGAAAAGAAATCGTTAATACCGGTCGTAAGGCCAAAAGTAATGTTGTTTTGCCACTTGACCTTTCGTTATTAAATCTGACAGGTAAAAACGTTCTGGCAGCGCATTGCACCAACCGGGGCGGATTGGCTTATGTCGATTTTGGTATTTATACAGAAGGCGACCAGCCTGAATATTTTGCTCAGGCGGCCAGACAGAATGGTATTGGCTTATCTGCAACTTCTACCAATTATAATTTTACCTGTGGCCCGGTCGATCTGAAACTTCAGTTTGTATCGCCACTATTGCCCGATGATCTCGACTTATTATCGCGTCCGGTGAACTATGTGAACTATGAAGTTATTGCCAATGACGGAGCAGAACACGACGTGCAGATTTATTTCGAAACAACTCCGCAGTGGGCTGTAAATACGCTTTCTCAGGAAGTGGAAGTTTCAACCGGAAATATTGAAGGCGTTAATTTCGTGAAAGCAGGAACCACCGCACAACCGATATTGAAACGAAAAGGTGATAATGTGCGCATTGATTGGGGATATATGTATCTGGCAGCACCACAGTCGGAACGTGTAAAACTAACTGTTGGCGAATATGCGGATAGCAAGAAGTCGTTTGCCGAAACCGGAGCAGTGACTTCTTCAGTTGAATCAACGACGGCAGTAATGACGAAAACAATGCCTGCAATGGCTTCTGTCGATAATTTGGGTAAAGTTTCGTCAAAAGCTTGTGGTGGTTATGTAATGGTTGGGTACGACGATATTGAATCAATCCAGTATTTTGGCGAAAACCTGAAAGCATGGTGGACCAAAGAAGGCACGGTTAGTTTCAATAATGTATTGCAGGCGGCAGTAACTGAGCGTGAGTCAGTGCTGGATCGTTGTGCTGCTTTCGATAAATCACTTTGGGATGAAACATTGGCTGCCGGTGGAAAAAATTATGCCGATTTGTGTGTATTGGCATTCCGTCAATCTATTGCTGCTCACAAATTGCTGAAAGACAAACAGGGAAACATCTTATTCCTATCCAAAGAAAACTTCAGTAATGGCTCAATTGGTACGGTAGATGTCACCTATCCTTCTGCTCCGTTATTTCTGAAATACAATCCTGATATGCTGAAAGGAATGATGAATCCAATTTTCTATTATTCTGAAAGTGGAAAATGGGAAAAACCTTTTGCTGCCCATGACGTGGGTACTTATCCGCTTGCCAACGGACAAACATACGGTGGCGACATGCCGGTAGAAGAGTGTGGAAACATGTTGGTGCTGACTGCTGCCATTGCACATGCAGAAGGAAATGCTTCGTATGCAGAAAAACACTGGGAAGTACTTACTACCTGGGTAAATTACTTGCTCGAGTACGGACTCGATCCCGAGAATCAGTTGTGTACCGACGATTTTGCAGGGCATTTTGCTCACAATACAAACCTGTCGGTAAAAGCAATTATGGGTATTGCCGGCTATGGAAAACTGGCTGAAATGCTGGGGAAAACCGATGTGGCAACAGAATATTTGTCGAAGGCAAAAGAAATGGCGATACAGTGGGAGCAGATGGCAAATGATGGTGATCACTATCGCCTTACATTTGATCAGGCCGGAACATGGAGTCAGAAATACAACATGGTTTGGGATAAATTACTGAATCTGGGGATTTTTAATCCGGAAATCGTTGAAAAAGAGCTTGCTTATTATCTTACTCAGCAAAATAAATATGGTTTGCCTTTAGACAATCGCCGTACTTATACCAAAAGCGATTGGATTGTTTGGACGGCTACTCTTGCGAATGATATGGAAACGTTCCGGAAATTTATCGATCCTTTGCATGCATTTGTTTCTGAAACACCGAGTCGGGTTCCGATGACCGACTGGTACGAAACACCTGATGCAAAGCAGGTAGGTTTCCAGGCGCGTTCGGTAGTAGGCGGTTATTTCATAAAACTTCTCGAAAAACCAACTAACTAAATATTTATAGAACGATGAAGAAACTTTTTTTAATCGGTGTATTCCTGTTTTTGCTGAATGTATCGTATTCGCAAAACTGGAAACCTGCCGGAGATCGGATAAAAACCGAATGGGCTGCAAAAGTTGATCCAACCAATCCACTGCCTGAATATCCACGTCCTCAAATGGTTCGCGAACAGTGGCAAAACCTGAATGGCTTGTGGGATTATTCCATTACACCTCAGGGAACAGCTTTCCCTGCTTCTTACGATGGAAAAATACTGGTTCCGTTTGCTATCGAATCAAGCTTGTCGGGTGTGCAGAAATCAGTAGGGAAAGATCGCGAATTGTGGTATCGCCGTAGTTTTACTGTTCCATCTGTCTGGAAAAATAAAAAGTTATTGATGCATTTTGGTGCGGTTGACTGGAAAGCAGATGTGTGGGTAAATGGCGTAAAAGTTGGTTCTCATCAGGGCGGATATGCTCCTTTTACAATGGATATTACTTCGGCACTGAATAAATCGGGTGAGCAGGAGTTGATTGTGAAAGTATGGGATCCAACCGACGAATCTTACCAACCACGCGGAAAACAAGTAGTAAAATCAGGAGGTATCTGGTACACTCCGGTTACCGGAATATGGCAACCCGTTTGGATTGAACCGGTTGCATCCAGCTACATTTCTCATTTGAAAACTATTCCAAACATTGATGGCGGAAATGTTACCGTAACTGCAACTACAGTGGGCACAACTGCCGACGATATGCTAGAGGTAAAAATTATGGATGCCGGAAAAGTAGTTGGAACAGGAAAAGCATTGGCTGGTCAGGAGGTATTGGTTGCCGTTGCTGATGCAAAACTATGGAGCCCCGAGTCGCCTTTCCTCTACGATATGGAGGTGAGTATTATTCGTAATGGACAGACGATGGATAAGTTGAAAAGTTATTTCGGAATGCGGAAAATATCAACCAAACGGGATGCAAATGGCATTGTTCGCATGCAATTGAATAACAAAGATTATTTTCAGTTTGGTCCGCTGGATCAAGGTTGGTGGCCCGATGGATTATACACTGCACCAACTGATGAAGCTTTGCTTTTCGATATAAAAAAGACCAAAGATTTTGGTTTTAATATGATTCGGAAACACGTAAAAGTTGAACCTGCACGCTGGTATTACCATGCCGATCGTTTGGGAATTCTTGTTTGGCAGGATATGCCTAGTGGCGACAACTCTCCGCAGTGGCAGCAACGGAATTATTTCAATGGATTGGAGTTGCAGCGTAGCGCACTGTCCGAAGCAAATTATCGTCAGGAATGGAAAGAAATTATGGATTTTGCTATTTCCTTTCCATGCGTGGTAACCTGGGTGCCTTTCAACGAAGCTTGGGGACAATTTAAAACTCCCGAGATTGTTGAGTGGACAAAAAATCATGATCCATCGCGGTTGGTAAATCCGGCAAGTGGCGGAAATCATTATGATTGTGGAGATATGCTGGATATGCATCGTTATCCGGAGCCGGGGATGGGAATGTTCGACTCGAAACGGACCAACGTACTTGGCGAATACGGTGGTATTGGCCTGGTGTTCGAAGACCATTTGTGGGAAACCGGCCGTAATTGGGGCTATGTGCAGTACAAAACATCAGGTGAAGCAACTCAGGCTTATATAAAAATGGCTGAGATACTGAAAACACTTATTCCGAATGGTTATTCGGCTGCAGTATATACGCAAACTACCGATGTAGAGGCTGAAATTAATGGCTTGATGACCTATGACCGGAAGGTAATAAAATTACAGGAAGAGCTTATTCGAAAAGTAAATCAGGAAGTTTGTTCTTCGCTGAATAAGTAAGCTATTCTAAAAAAATAGAAAGGTCCGGAACGGTAATGTTTCGGACCTTTTCATTTTATATCAGGTGTTATTTTTGCTGTCGGTTGTATTTCACTGTAATGTGTTTCAGAAAAGTGCGGTGTTCTTTTTTCAGGCTTTTCCAATCGAAACGCCAGTCCCAGTTATTACCTACTGTGCCGGGAGTGTTCATTCGGGCACTGGAATTCAATTGCAGCAGGTCTTGCAAAGGAATAATAGCTGTTTGAGCAACCGATGCCCAGGCGGTTTCGATAAGCCGATATACCGGACTACGATTGCCTGCAAGTACGTATCGTCGCATCATTTTTCGCTCGTGTTTACTTGCTTGCTTTAACCATCCCAATGTGGTGTCGTTGTCATGGGTTCCGGTGTACATCACAAAGTCGGTGCTGATGTTATGGGGAAGTGCATCGTTTTTTTCGTCCGATGAAAAAGCAAATTGCAATACTTTCATGCCCGGCAGTTGAAATGACTCGCGCAAGCGGATTACTTCGGGGGTGATGAGCCCCAGGTCTTCAGCAATAATAGGCAGTTCGCCTAACTGATTTTTTAGCATCGAGAAAACTTCGTAACCATGAGCCGGCATCCATTCGCCCAAGATGGCTGTTTCGCTTTCTGCCGGAATAGCCCAGAATGATTCCAGACCGCGAAAGTGGTCGATGCGAACCAGACTAAACATTTGCAGATTAAAATGAATACGAGCCATCCACCAGTCGTAATTGCGCTCGTGCAAACGTGGCCAGTTGAATACCGGATTGCCCCATAATTGCCCCGTTTCGCTAAAATAGTCGGGAGGAACACCGCCTACCAGGGTGGGTTTTCCTGACTCATCCAAAAGAAAAATATCCGGATTAGCCCATACATCGGCGCTGTCGTGCGAAACATACAACGGCACATCGCCAATAAATTGAACTTGTTTTGCTTCGGCATAGCTTTTAAGCGCAAACCACTGCTTGAAAAACAAAAACTGGGTAAATCGATGAAAATTAATTGCGGAAGCATGCTCATGCATCAAAGCCTGCATGCACTGGCTTTGGCGCTGACTGCGTTCTGGAAGCCAGTCGGTCCAGCTTTGCGTTTCGTTTTCTTCTTTTAAAGCCCGAAACAGTGCATAGTCGTCGAGCCACCAGCTGTGTTGCCCTAAAAAAGAATAATAGTCGTCTTTAAAGCGGTGAAAATTATCCTGAAAATGCAGATAGGCTTTTTGTAGCAGAATGTTTTGACTGGCTTCAGCTTTAATATAATCAATTTTCTGGCTTGAAGATACTGGAATGTTTGTCAGGTCAGCATTCTGCAATAGTTTATCGGCCACTAGCTCCAATGGGTCAATCAGTAACGGGTTTCCGGCAAAAGCGGAGTAGCACTGATAGGGAGAATTCCCGTATCCGGTAGGTCCTAAAGGCAATATTTGCCAGTATCTCTGTCTGGTTTCTGCCAGAAAATCGACAAACCGACGAGCATCTTTTCCGAGAGTGCCAATATTTGTTGGCCCGGGAAGTGAACTAATGGGAAGTAGTATGCCGCAATTTCTGTTGTTCATCCGTATTTTGTTTCAATTAAAGTTCATTTTCTCTGAAAATGGCAAGATGTTCAGCCGTTTCACGTACTAAACGCTGAACTGCCAGTCCGTGTTCAAGGTTGGGAATATACGTTTGTTGGTCATTCCCGCCTAGAAATAAGTAATGTGAATGCACCATCGACCGCAACCATCCCGGAGGCACGTGACCCGATGGAAAACTGCTGATTCCCGGATAATTGCTGCCCACCGGAACACGGGTCCATTGCCCGGTTTCTTCCAAATAAAAGTCGAAATATTCCGAGCGGTTGGAGGCATATTTCAAACAGCCTTTTTCGGCATAAATTTCAAGGGAAACCAAATCGCCCGAACCCGAGCTAATGCGGCTGGCCGACAGCGTGCCCACTGCTTTGCTTTGCGGATCGAGAAGACTGATCAAACTAAACAGGTCGGAGCCTGCCGGAACGCCTTCAAAAGTGCCCGATTGCATGGCATGTGTCATTCGCAAATCGTTTCCGAAGAAGGCGCAAAGCAAGCTGATTCCGTGCGAACCTAAGTCAGCCATTGCTCCGCCATCGGGAGCAGGAGTAAGTCGGGTTACCCGTTTTTCGCGGTAGGCCGATTGTAAATAATCGCCATGGTAATATTTTAGGTCGAAATGAATGGCTTTACCAAGTTTGCCGCTTTTCCAAAAAGCCAAGGCTTCGCGGACAGCACTGGTTTGCAGGTATTGAAACCCGATTTGCACCGATTTGTCGCTTTGTTTCAATAACTGGTGCATGGCTTGTTCTTCTTCCAATCCAGAGCAGACAGGCTTCTCGAGATAAATACGTTTTACGTTTTTCATTTCGAGGGCTGCTTTGAAGTGCTCAAAATGAACCTTGTTGGGACCCAAAATAAAAACGCTGTCAATATTTTCGTTGGCGAAAAATTCCTCTTGCGAAATAGCCTGGTTGAATTTGTAAAAACGGGCAAATTCTTCGCGGCTTTCCTTGCGGGCAGAACTAACCGCTTCAAAAATAATTTCCGGACTTTGGGGATAATAATATTTCAACGAGTTGAGTGCATAGGCGTGGGCGCGGGCAATTCCGCCGGCTCCAAGAAATCCTATTCGTACATTCGTATCTGTCATGTTTATATTTTAGTTGGTTATTTTCAATTGGTTTTGTTTTCAGCCTTCAAAAATAAGTCATTTCCTTACAGAACAAAGCATCCGTGAGGTGAATCGTTTATTTTGCCTGCTGATAAATAAATTTTACTATCCGGATTGAAGAAAGTACATTTGCGTTAAAATAGCACAGCATGGTAAAAATTGGAAAATACAATAACCTGACAATCCTACGCGAAGTTGACTTCGGAATTTATTTTCACGATGAAAAGTTGGGAGACATTCTTCTTCCGAAGCGGTACTTGCCCGAACAGTGGAGCATTGGCGACGAGCTTGAAGTATTTATCTACCTTGATTCGGAAGATCGTATAATTGCAACAACGGAAAAACCTTTTGCCCAGGTTGAAGAATTTGCCTTGCTGGAAGTGGTGGCAACTACTTCGGTGGGGGCTTTCCTGAACTGGGGTTTGATGAAAGATTTGCTGGTTCCGTTTAGTGAGCAAAAACAACGCATGCATGTGGGCGAGAAGCACTTGGTGTATGTGTATCTTGATCCGGAAACCAACCGCATTGTGGCTTCAGCCAAACTCGACCGTTTTGTCGATAACCTGCCGGTTGATTACGAACCGGGCGAGGAAGTGGATTTGCTGATTGCTATGCAAACTGAGCTGGGCTACAAAGCGATAATTGATAATTGTCACTTCGGAATGCTTTATAAAAATGAAGTGTTTCAGAAACTTGAAATTGGTCAGCGCCTGAAAGGCTATATTGGCAAGGTGCGCGAGGACGAAAAAATTGATTTGACGCTGCAAAAACCAGGCTACGAGAAAGTGGAAGGACTGGCTGGTGAGATTCTCGAAAAACTACGTTCGTCGAACGGATTTTTGGCTGTGGGCGACAAAAGCGAGCCGGAATTGATTTACAGCATATTCAGAATAAGTAAGAAGAACTTTAAAAAGGCGATAGGCAGTTTGTATAAAAGTAAACTGATCAGTATTGAAGACGAAGGAATCCGAATCATTTAATTTGCCTTGTTTCAATTGTAATGCCCTTCTGTCGGTTTTTTATTGCAGACAGAAGGGCATTGCATGATAAAAAAGGAGTTGTTTGGCTCCATTCATTAATTTGTTTTTGACATGAAACTTTGTATTGCCGAGAAACCTAGTGTTGCGAAAGAAATTGCCCAGATTATTGGTGCAAAATCACGCAAAGACGGCTATTTTGAAGGAAATGGATACCAGGTGAGCTGGACATTCGGCCATTTGTGTACCCTGAAAGAACCTCATGATTATACTCCGCAATGGAAACAATGGAACATGTACCATCTGCCCATGATTCCTCCCAAATTTGGAATCAAACTCATTGAAGAACCGGGAATCAGAAAACAATTTGCGACGCTTGAATTGCTGATTGCCGATGCTGAGGAGATTATCAACTGCGGTGATGCGGGGCAGGAGGGAGAGCTGATTCAGCGCTGGGTGCTGACCAAAGCAGGAAACAAAGCACCTGTAAGGCGTTTGTGGATCTCGTCGCTGACAGAAGAAGCTATCCGTGAAGGATTCCAAAAGTTGATGGACAGTCGTGATTTTGATTTATTATACCAGGCTGGAAGCGCCCGGGCTATTGGCGATTGGCTGCTGGGCATGAATGCTACCCGCGCTTACACGTTGAAATACGGACAAAACAAACAGGTTCTTTCAATCGGACGTGTACAAACACCTACTTTGGCGCTGATTGTGGCTCGCCAGAAAGAGATAGATCAGTTTAAACCTGAACCGTATTACGAAATAAAAACGGTGTACCGTGAAGCATTGTTTTCGTCGGTGAGTGGCCGTTTTCAGAAAAAAGAAGATGCTCAGCAGGTTTTGGATGCAATTTCAGGTCACGACCTGTATATTGGTAAAATTGAAACCCGAGAAAGTAGCGAACATCCTCCTAAGTTATTCGATTTGACTTCTTTGCAGGTGGAATGCAACCGCCGTTTCGATATGGGAGCAGAAGAAACTTTACGGGTAATTCAGGCGCTTTACGAAAAAAAGGTAACCACTTATCCGCGTGTGGATACCACTTTTCTTTCCGACGATATTTATGCCAAGGTGCCGGGGACTCTGAAAAATTTGAAAGGCTATGAAGCACTGACAGCTCCGGTGCTCGAAGGTGGAAAAATACGCAAATCGAAAAAGGTGTTCGACAATAAAAAAATCACCGATCACCATGCTATTATTCCTACCGGTGTGATACGTATTGATTTGGCCGGACGCGAAAAAGATGTGTTCGATATGGTGGTGAAGCGTTTTATCAGCGTATTTTATCCCGATTGTTTGGTAGCCAATACCAATGTGGAGGCTACGGTTGCGGGACACGATTTTAAAGCTACCGGAAAGCAGATTCTGAAGCCGGGTTGGCGGGTTGTATATCAGGATGAGAAGAAATCGGCCTCTGATGAGGATAATATTTTACCGGCTTTTACTACCGGAGAACATGGCCCACATCAACCCGAATTGCAGGAGAAAGAAACCAAACCGCCGGCCTATTACAACGAGGCGAGTTTGCTGCGGGCCATGGAAACTGCCGGAAAGCTGGTGGACGATGAGGAATTGCGCGAGCTGATGAAGGAAAATGGTATTGGTCGTCCTTCAACCCGAGCCAATATTATCGAAACCCTGTTTCGCCGCCGCTATGTGAGAAAAGACAAAAAGAGGTTGGTGGCTACGCAAACAGGTATCGATCTCATTGATAGTATTGAAAATGATTTGCTGAAATCGGCTGAATTAACAGGACAGTGGGAACGAAAACTGCGGTTGATTGAATCCGGTGAACTGGGCATGCCTGCTTTTATGGACGAGCTTAAACAGATGGTGCAGGACGTGATTCTTCAACTTAAAAATTCGCCACGCAGGCAAATTGCAATTACTGAAGAAGAGAAAAAAGAGAAATCTGTTTCGCCAAAGGAAAAATCGGACGAAGCAAAAACCAAAAAGGAAAAGAAAGAAGCCGAACCAGTGAACTGTCCGGTTTGTGGAAAAGGCCATTTGCTGAAGGGGAAAAGTGCCTGGGGCTGTTCGGGTTGGAAAGAAGGTTGCCGTTTTACTGTTCCGTTCGAATTTGCCGGAAAGAAAATTTCGGAAAAACAGATGGAAACGCTGGTGAAAAAAGGGAAAAGTCCGGCGATAAAAGGTTTTGCATACGGTGCCATGAAAATTGATGGTTTTTTAGCGCTGAACGAACAGCACCAGACCGAATTGCATACCGAAATTCGCGAAAACAGTACTTGTCCCGAATGCGGGCAGGGAAAGGTTGTAAAAGGAAAAACAGCCTGGGGATGTACCAATTTTAAAGGAGGCTGCCAGTTTCGGGTGCCATTTGTGGTTTTGCCTAATCAGGGATAAATAGGAAAATATATTTCAGGATTGGCAGCATGGGAGAGTAACTTCCTATATGCTGATTTTGGCTTGCTTTTTCTCAAAAGAGCAAAAAAGGCTGATAACAAAACAATGTTGTTGTGACTCTTGTTTTTTTTATCAAAATTTCTATGTGTCCTATGTATCTATTGTGGTTCGATTTTTCAGCTATATCTTTGTCCCGAATTTATTTATGCTGAAAATGAAATCGAATCTGCGTAAACGAATATTTCGGATTATCTGGAAAACTGCGGCCTGGTTTATTGGTTTGTCGTTTTTTTCGACTTTACTTTTTCGTTGGGTGCCGGTTCCGGTGACTCCGCTCATGCTTATCCGTTGTGTCGATCAAAAAATTGAAGGTAAATCGCTTCGCTTGAAGCACGATTGGGTGTCGATTGATCGTATTTCAAAACATCTTCCCCTGGCGGTGGTATGCAGCGAAGATCAGAATTTCATAAATCATCATGGCTTCGATTTAAAAGCGATTGAACAGTCGATTGAGGCATCGAAAAGTGGACGAAAACGTGTACGGGGAGCCAGTACCATTTCGCAGCAAACGGCTAAAAACGTGTTCCTGTGGCCCGGCCGAAGTTGGGTTCGTAAAGGTTTTGAAGTGTATTTTACCGGACTGATTGAATTGCTTTGGAGCAAAGAGCGAATCATGGAGGTATATCTGAACAGCATTGAAATGGGCGATGGCATTTATGGTGCACAGGCGGCGGCACAGGAATATTTTAAAATTGATGCCTCGAAATTGAGTCGTCAGCAGGCGGCAACCATTGCGGCTATTTTGCCTAATCCGCGTAAATACAAAGCGGTCAATCCGGGGCCGTATGTGCAGGGGCGTGTTGGCTGGATCACCAACCAAATGCAGCAATACGGACAATTAAAGCTGGATTAACTTGAGAGTACCACTTTAGGAACAATAGAAATCAAATCGAATTTATTCGCTTTTCGCATTCATTTTTGGGTGGGTAGCATAATTTTTCAATATAAAAATAAGATTCGACGCTGGCTCACGCAACGTATTGTTGGTTTGCTGCATCTGCAACACAGTTAACCTTCAATGAAAAAAAATGAGACGGCAATTATTTCCTTTGATCCTGTTTTTCGTTTGTTTGGGATTTGTGTCCTGCGATAAAAGCGACATTGCCCACGAAAGCGATTTTGAAAAAAGTTATGACGAGTGGCTTCAATTCAAGCTTAGCTGTGGAAATTCATACACTTATGTGGTGTATAATTCGAGTTGGGTAGGCGCTTCGTGGGAAACTATTTTCACTGTTCGCGAAGGACGGGTTGTTCGCCGTCAGTTTAATTTTATTTCGACCATGGGTTTGGGAAATGTGCCGGAAGAAGCGCTTAATTGGATCGAAGAAGAGGGTGAAATTAATTCGCATGAATATTCCGGCGGGGCAACAGTGCGTACGCTTGATGAAATTTATGAATTGGCTCGTACCCAATGGTTGTTGAAGCGTTCGAATGCAAAAACATATTTCGAATCGAAAAACAATGGTATGCTATCCCTTTGTGGCTATGTTGAAGATGGCTGCCAGGATGATTGTTTTACCGGAATCCATATTTCTTCAATTTCCTCGAAGGCTGATTAAATCTGAATGCAAGTAGTTTTTAGTTTGCCATTTGTTTGAAGTTGGTTGCCATGCGTGTGCCAAACAAAACAGCGGCAGTGGCAAGCCCAAATAAAAAGCCGGTCCAGATTCCTATTTCTCCCCAGTTGAAAATAAAAGCTGCCAGGTACGAAACAGGTAAGCCCACAACAATGTACGAGAAAAAAGCCATGATCATGGGGCGTTTTACATCGGCCATGCCGCGCAGTGCTCCAATTAGCACCACCTGTAAGCCGTCAAAAATCTGGAAAAGGGCAGCAATAATCAGTAGTCGGGCAGCTATGCCAATTACGGCCTCATCGGTGGTGAAAAGAAATGGGATGTAGTGTCGGAAAAGGATGAACGACAAGCCCATCAGCGACATAAAAAGAACAACCAGATGAAGTGAGGCAGTAATGGCCAGTTTCATTTCTTTCGGATTATTTTCGCCGGCAAGATGACTGGTTCGAATGGTGGTTCCCGAAGCCAGACCGACCGATAGCATGAAGGTGAACGAAGCCATGCCAATTGCTACCTGGTGTGCTGCCAGCGACTCTTTCGAAAGCCATCCCATCATGATTGCTCCCACACTGAATGCGGCCATCTCGATAATCATTTGCGATCCAATTGGGAGTCCAACGGAAAGTATTTTTTTAATTTTTTTAAGCTTGATTTGCGCCTGATAGGCAAGTTTGAAAAAATAGGAATAGGTCTGGTTGCGCCGGATAATGATAAAGAAAATCAGAGGCATTGATAAACGCGCAATTAGTGTTGCAATACCAGCGCCGAGCAGACCCAGTGCCGGAAAACCGAATTTCCCAAATATCAGCAGGTAATTCAGCGCAATATTAATTACGTTGGCCGAAAGGGTAATAATCATGGCGGTACGCGTGTTTCCTAACCCCTCCAGAAACTGTTTGAATGAGAAGAAAATAAGCATAGGAAAGAGTGAGGCGACCAAAATAAGGTAATACGGAATGGCCATTTTTACTACGTCGGGCGATTGTCCCATGCCGTGCATGAGCGGAGTAATCAGGCTCATAATAATAACCAAAAGTACGGCAACAATGCTGTGGGCAAGTAATCCATTCTTAAACCATTCGCCTACTTTCTCAATTTTTTTACTTCCATACGAGTGTCCTACCAGCGGAGTGAGACCGATTGTAATGCCCATCCCGAAAAGCATTCCGAAGAGAAAAATATTTAGTGCAAAGGACGCAGCAGCCAACTCCGTAGTGCCAGCATGGCCTACCATCATGTTGTCAGCCAGGTTCACCGACACTTGTCCTGCTTGCGACAAGATAACCGGAAACGCCAGTTGCAGATTTTTTTTATATACCGGGAAATATTTTGTCAGATTCATTGCTTTCTGTATTGTTCTTGTTTCGAGACTGCGAAAATAAGTAATTTGAAACGAATACGTCTCATCGATTGAAAAGCCTGCTGATTAAACCGATTTTCTGTCGATTAATTGTAACGAAGATATTTTTTAGGCATCAGGTAGAACAATCTGGAAGAGTAGGGGTTTTATAAAAGGGAAATTCGAAAAAAAAGATGGAGAAATCCGATTCGAAATGAAAGCTAATTTATCATCCTATGAGAAGAATTAACAAGATCCTGGTTGCCAACCGGGGTGAAATAGCTATTCGCATCATGCGCACTTGCCGGGAGATGAACATTGCCACGGTAGCGGTTTTTTCGGAGGCCGATCGCACATCGATGCACGTCCGCTATGCCGATGAAGCGTATTGTATCGGTCCGGCCCCTTCGGCTGAAAGTTATCTGAATGCAGCAAAAATTATTGAGGTGGCACTAAAAACTCATTCCGATGCGATTCATCCGGGTTATGGTTTTCTTTCTGAGAATGCCGAATTTGCTCGCCAATGTGCTGCAAACGAAATTGTTTTTATTGGCCCTTCTCCGGAAGTAATTGTGCAGATGGGCGATAAAATTGAAGCTCGCAAAACAATGATTGCCGCCGGAGTTCCGGTAGTTCCGGGAACCACCGAAAGTGTCAAGTCTGAAAAAGAAGTATTGTCGGTGATTCGCGAAATTGGTTTGCCGGTAATGGTGAAAGCAGCTGCCGGAGGTGGTGGCAAAGGAATGCGTTTGGTGAAGAGCGAAAACGAGATCATTTCTTCGGTTCGTGCTGCTCGCTCGGAAGCCTTGTCTTCATTTGGCGACGACTCGGTTTATATCGAAAAATACATCTCTTCGCCACATCACATCGAGTTTCAGATTTTGGGAGATCAGCAGGGTAGTGTGGTACATTTGTTCGAACGCGAATGTTCGGTGCAACGTCGCCATCAGAAGATGATTGAGGAAACTCCTTCGCCGCTGATGACACCTGCGTTGCGCGAAACAATGGGGCGTCATGCAGTGGAAGCAGCCCGGGCAGTGGGATATGTCGGAGCCGGAACAATTGAGTTTTTGGTTGATGATGCTCTGAACTTTTATTTCCTCGAAATGAATACACGTTTGCAGGTAGAACACCCGATTACTGAGCGTGTGACTGGAATCGATTTGGTAAAACAGCAGATTTTGGTTGCCGAGGGACATCCGTTGTCTTTCGGTCAAAGCGATTTGTTTCAGCGAGGCCATGCCATCGAATGCCGTATTTATGCCGAAGATTCGGATAATAATTTTATGCCGAGTCCGGGAAAAATACACAACATCAACCAGCCGCTTGGCTTGGGTGTTCGTACCGATGGGTATGCCTACGAAGGCTACGAAATTCCGATTTACTACGATTCGATGATCTCGAAGCTCATTGTTTGGGCACAAAATCGAGAGGAGGCGATTGAACGTATGAAGCGAGCTTTGTATGAGTATAAAATTACCGGTGTAAAAACCTCCATCAAGTTTCTGGAACGCATCATGGATGCTGACGATTTCAGAAAAGGAAAATACGATACGAATTTCATTGAAAAGAATCGCGACTTTTTGCTGAGCCAATCGCCTTGTGCAAACGACTGTGAGGACATGGTAATTATTGCCACATATATTGAATTTTTGGATCAGCTTAACCGGGCGCAATCTGTGAAAGAATTGTATCCGGCAAAAAATCGCTGGCAGAAATACGCTTCCAAACAAAATTTCGAACGCTTATAATTCACGCAATTTCAAGGATCATGCGGATCAGCGGGCAGAAGGATCAGATGACGTTTGGTAAACGGAGTACAGAAAATAGTAAATCATTTAAATGGTAAATACTTATTCATTATGTCAATAGAAATAAAAATGAATGACCGGATGGCTGCGGTGAGTTTACTGGAGCAAAACGGAAATTTACTGAAGATACAAGTTGATGACAAAGTGTATGAAGTGGATTTGATGCATAACGATGAAGGTGTTTTTTCGATTCTTCAGAATGGAAAATCGTATAATATCGAATTGGTTAGTGCCGAAAAACCCAAACATTACACCGCCTATACGCTTTACAACACTTACGATGTGGAAGTGATTGATGCCGAATCGAGATACCAGCGCAACCGGAGTGCCGGTTCATTGGCTGGGTCGGGCAAACAGGTATCGTCGCCCATGCCGGGAAAAGTCGTGAAAGTATTGGTTGCAGAAGGTGATCCTGTAAAGAAAGGCGACACTGTGGTGATTATTTCTGCAATGAAAATGGAAAGCGAATACAAATCGCCAGCCGATGGTATTGTCTCGAAAGTTCATGTACACGAACAGGAAACCATCGATTCAAATCAGGTATTAATAGAAATAGACTAAGCAAATAATATGGATTTACAGGCTAAATTTCAGCAATTTGCCGAACTGTCGAAACAGGCAGAATTGGGCGGAGGAATCGAGCGAATTGAAAAACAACACGAGGGGGGGCGAAAAACTGCGCGCGAACGCATTGCTCAGTTACTCGATCCGGGTACTTTTCAGGAAACTGATAAGTTGGTAACGCATCGTGCTTCCGATTTTGGTATCGATAAGAAAAAGATTCCGGGAGATGGTGTGGTTACTGGTTACGGATACATTCTTGGTCGGTTAGTATATGTTTTTGCTCAGGATTTTACGGTTTTTGGAGGAACACTTAGTCGGGCCAATGCTGATAAAATTGTGAAATTGCAGGAATTGGCAGTTCGCATGGGCGCACCACTGATTGGACTGAACGATTCTGGAGGGGCGCGTATTCAGGAAGGTGTTGAATCGCTGGCTGGTTATGCCGACATATTTTTTAATAATGTGCGTTCGTCGGGAGTGATCCCGCAAATCAGTGTTATTCTCGGGCCTTGCGCTGGTGGGGCAGTATATTCTCCTGCGCTGACCGATTTTATTTTTATGGTTGATCAAACCAGTCACATGTTTGTAACGGGGCCGGAAGTAATTAAAACGGTAACGCACGAAGATGTTTCGAAAGAAGAACTAGGAGGTGCTGCAACGCACAGTAGCAAAAGTGGTGTGGCTCATTTTACCGGCGAAAATGAAGAGCAAACCCTGATGATGGTTCGTGAGCTGATTAGTTTCATTCCATCGAATAATATGGACGAATTGCCTGAAAAACATGCTGCCGATTTGCCTAATCGGTTAATTGAAGCTTTGGACGAAGTTGTTCCGGCCGATCCGAACAGGCCTTACGATATGAAAGACATTATTCTCCGGATTATTGATGAAGAGCATTTTCTGGAAGTGCAACCACATTATGCGCCGAACATTATTGTTGGTTTTGCTCGTTTTGATGGTCGCCCTGTTGGTTTGGTTGCTAATCAGCCTGCGCATTTGGCCGGGGTACTCGATATTAATTCGTCGGTGAAAGCGGCTCGGTTTGTGCGCTTTTGCGATGCATTCAATATTCCGCTGGTAACTCTGGTGGATGTGCCCGGTTTCTTGCCCGGAACCAGTCAGGAATTTGGAGGAATTATCAAGCATGGCGCTAAGCTGTTGTATGCTTTTGCCGAAGCTACTGTGCCAAAAATTACTGTAATTACTAGAAAAGCGTACGGCGGAGCATACGATGTGATGGCAAGTAAACATATTGGCGGAGATGTGAATTTGGCTTACCCGACGGCTGAAATTGCTGTGATGGGGCCCGAAGGTGCGATTAATATTTTGCGCCGTGACATTCAAACTCCGGAAGAAAAAACACAGGCGGTGCAGGAATACCGCGATGCCTTTGCTAATCCGTATAAGGCAGCTTCGCTCGGATATATTGATGAAATAATCTATCCGCGGGAAACACGTGCCAAAATTATTCAGGCATTGCACATGACGCGAAATAAGCGAGTTGGCAATCTTCCTCGCAAACACGGAAATATTCCATTGTAATTTTGATTGAAAAAGCTGACAATAAAATTTGTGGAACTCTGTTTTTATTACTTCGTGTAACTAACTCTGTGTTTAAATAATAAAAATTAAACCACAGAGTTTATATGAGTTTTTCACAGAGTTCAACAGAGAACATCTCTCAAAATTTGAGTTTTTGGTCAATTTGAATAAAAATAATCTGATTATGTCGTTTACACTTGAAATAGGAAAAAAGGCACCGGCCTTTGAATTACTGGCTACTGATGGACGCAATTATGCCATTGGCGATTTCACGGGTAAAAATCTGGTTGTTTTTTTTACTTGCAATCATTGTCCGTATGTGATTGGAAGCGACGAATTAACTCGCGCAACAGTTTTGAAATATCGCGACAAAGGGGTTGATTTCGTTGCTATCAATTCGAATAGTCCGAACACTTATCCTGAAGACAGTTTTTCGCACATGGTTGAACGAATGGAGATGCACGCTTTTCCATGGGTGTATCTCCACGACGAAACCCAGCAGGTGGCATTGGCTTTCGGAGCATTGAAAACTCCGCATTTTTTTGTGTTCGATCAGCAGCGCAACCTGGTTTATACGGGGCGGGCAGTCGATTCGCCGCGTGATGCATCGCGCGTTACGGTGAATGATTTGGATCGCTGTCTGGATGAATTGTTATCGGGCAAACCGGTTTCGGTTCCTTTAACCAATCCGATTGGTTGCAATATCAAATGGGATGGAAAAGACAGAAAGTGGATGCCGCCGGAAGCCTGTGATTTGGTTTAGTCAGGCAAATAGTTTTGCAAAAAAGTACCAGATCATCATTCCCGAAACGATTAGTTTTAGCAGCGTGCCGAGCAAAAAGCCAATGAATGAGCCAAGTCCGGCGCGCAATGCAGCCGAATGATCTTTCCCTGCGATGAGTTCGCCAATAACCGCACCGGCAAAAGGGCCGATGATGATTCCGATAGGAGGTAACAGAAATAAACCGAGAATCAGGCCAATCATACTTCCCCATACTCCTTGTTTGCTTCCACCAAATTTTTTTGTTCCCCAAATCGGAATAAGATAATCGAGAACAAAAACGACGGCAGTAATTACTCCCCAAATCAGTAAAAAACGGGACGAGAATTGATAACGATCAGTAAAATGTAGTAAAAGTAATGCAAGGTAGCTGA
Source organism: Prolixibacteraceae bacterium (assembly GCA_963668595.1). Classification (GTDB taxonomy): domain Bacteria; phylum Bacteroidota; class Bacteroidia; order Bacteroidales; family Prolixibacteraceae; genus GWE2-42-39. The sequence continues at coordinate 810,664 of OY764876.1, forward strand.
GCGGTGGTCCGGGCAAAACGGGAAGTATTCCTCCCAGCAGGCCCAGTAGTAAACACAAAATTCCTATGCCAATCAGCAGGTAATCCATGTGTTATTTTTTTGCAGGTTTTTTATTTTTTGCTGAAGTGGGGATCAGTGCAATCAGCACAAGGCTCAGTGCCATAATCAGACCACTTATTTTTAGTTGGTCGGCTTTTGGGAGAATATAAAATACGAATTCGTTGATTTGGTCGTGATATTCGATCGCAAGTAATACCAGTCCATTGTTGATTGCATGGCCAATAATGCATGCAAAAATATTGCGGGTACGGATCATCACCCAGCCAAGCAGCATTCCGAGTAAGAAGGTTGCCGGAAATTGCCACGGATTCATGTGGAAAAGGGCAAATAATAATCCGGAAAAGAATATGGCTACCCCTTTTGGGTAGTTGCGCATCAAACCATGCATAATTATTCCGCGGAAGATCAGTTCTTCAATAATTGGGGCAAGGATGACAACTTTCAGAATGGCTCCGTAAATGCCATAGTCGCTATCAAAAATTTTATTGAAAAGCTCCCAGAACCATGGTGGTGGCGGTATTTTCTGGTCCACCCAGATATTTACTTCATTTAAAACCTGATGAGCCGCTGCCAGAAACAAAAACATCGGGATAAAAATCAATGGATTGAATTTCTGAACAGGAAATATTTCGGTGAGTCGTGTTTGTGCTTTTCGGTATCCGTAGTAAAGAATAAAAACAACAGATCCTACTCCCAACACAATTTTCTTTATCGGATGATACAAATAATCCGTCCCCTTAAAATAGTCGATCAGAGCTAAGGGGAAATCAATAATTGTTTGAATGAAAATGTACAAAACCACCAGGTGAATGGCTCCCAGTATGGTTGGGTAATATGTGTTTTGCCTCGGGTTCATAATAGTCAATAATTGTCTAAAAATAACGACTTTCGGCGAATGCTCCTATTATTCTGCAGGATTTTGTTTGCAGGCTTTTTACAGCTACTGAACCTGACGGGAAGCTGTTTTGAATGTGTAAAATCGCTGCACAATGTAGCTGTAGCCAATTACCACAACTGTTGTGGCTCCTTTCGAAAAAGTGGGCCAAAGTCGAAGATATTCTACAAAGAATTTCAGCAAAACGTAATTCAGTAAAATTGAACCTGTAACACTGATCCCGTAGCGAATTAACTGCAAATGTCCGCGAATTTCTGATTGGGTAAATGTGATGTATTTGGCCAGCAAAAAACCGCTGGTAAAAGTGATCGGGAAAACCATGAGGAATGCAGCAATATGCGGACTGATAGTCATAAAGCCGATACTAACATCTTGCTTGTCGAGTACGAAATTGTAAAAAACAAAATAGAGAAAAATGTCAAGAACCGTGTTCATACCGCCAGTTACAGCATACCGGTAGGTTTCGGGTGGAATAAAAGACCGAAACAATGGGTAGGTGAAATTTATCAGGCTATATACAAGACGGCGAATGCTTTGTAATGTTTTTCTCATAAGTGTTCAGGCAATCAATGTTACAAAAATAGGTTTTTTTTGTATCCGACACCTGTTGGTGAAAAAAAAGCGGCATGATGATTCATGGCCGCTTTCTTCGATTGATTACGATTTTATCGTAAAAGATAGACAATATCGTTAGTAAAGATGATACTTCTGTTTCTTGCGTTTGAAATCAGCCGCTGGTTTCTCCCACAGTTCGCGAATATCGTCGTACCGATAGTTTTTCATAAATGTTTCGCGTATTGTTTTGCTTCCGCATACTTTGTCGAACATGTCCCAGCGTTTTGGATTTTGTTTGAATAAGCAGCTGTCGGGAACCAGTTTATGTGCAGCTTCAATCAGTCGGAACTGAATTTCAGTGAGATTCACTTTGTCGAAATCGGTAATATAAATTTGTGCTCCGGAATGTTCAATTCCTTTGTGTTGCATGTAATACGGTTTGAAGTGGATCGGGCGAAATAGTACTCCGGGCAAATGAAAAGCATTCATTGCATTGGTGAATTCTTCTCCATCAAGCCAGGGAGTTGCAAATAATTCGAATGGCAGGGTGTAGCCGACACCAATAGAGTTTGCATCCAGTTCGCCAATAATTCCGGTTGCCGAATAAAAATACGACGAGTTATCGCGGGGAATGTGAGGCGAAGCCGGAACCCACGGTAATTTGGTGGACGGAAAGCTCATGTTTCGTTTCCAGTTTTTCATTTTTACAACATGTAACCGACATTTTTTTCCGCCTTTAAGAAGCCCTTCTCCATTAATATATTGAGCAAGTTCACCGGGTGTTAATCCGTAGATATATGGAATTGGATATTGGCTGACAAATGAAAAATAGCCTTCTTCAACTAATTGTCCTTCTACCCGGTTGCCTCCCAGCGGATTCGGACGGTCGAGCACTACAAAATCGATATTGTTTTCAGCGGCAGCTTCCATTGCCAACCCCATTGTATTAATGTATGTGTATGAACGGGAACCAACATCCTGAATGTCGTAAACCAGCACATCTATATTGGCCAACATTTCGGGACTTGGCTTGCGCGTTTTTCCATAAAGTGAGAATACAGGAATGCCGGTTTGGGGATCAACCGAACCTTCCACCTTGTCGCCGGCCGAGAAATTTCCACGTACGCCGTGTTCTGGTCCGTACAGCGCAACCAGTTCAACTCCGGAAGCTTCGTGAAGGATGTCAATAGTTGATTTTAACTGAGCATTTACGCCTGTTGGATTGGTGATCAAACCGACTTTTTTCCCGCGCAAAATATCGAAATTGTTCTTTTGAAGCATCTCAATGCCGGTAATGGTGCGTTGTGCGCTACTTGCAAACGATAAAATTGCAAAAAGCATGATAAGAATATTCCTTGCCATACAGAAAAATTTATATTTTTGTAATATGTAATACAAATATGAGAAAATTTTTCAGATAATCAAACGAAATAAGAGATGAGCCGGGTGAGTGAAAAATTTAAAGCCGAAGCAAGTCGGATTTGCGGGGCAGAACAAGTGAAAACCGATCGGTTGAGCATTCTTTCGTACGGAACAGATGCCAGTTTTTATCAATATTTGCCTGAAATAGTTATTGAGGCTCGCAGCGAACAACAAGTGCAGGCTTTGCTTGAAGCAGCTACTTCCTGCGGTGTTTCATTAACATTTCGTGCCGGAGGAACCAGTCTTTCTGGACAAACGATCAGCGATTCGGTGATTGTGGTAATTCCGCATCAATACTGGAAAAAATTTGCGTTTGTTTCTTCCGATCAGAGTATGCAGGTGCAGCCGGGTATGCGAGGGGGAGAGGTGAATTTGCAACTTCGTAAATTTGGTCGGCAAATTGGTCCGGATCCGGCTTCGGTAAACTCGGCCATGATGGGGGGAATTGTTGCCAATAATGCAAGTGGTATGCGCTCTGGCGTAAAATTGAATTCATATCATTTGCTGAATGCTCTTCGTATTGTATTTGCTGACGGAACGATTTTGGATACAGAAGATAAAGCATCCAGAAAATCATTCATGTCAGAAAAAAAAGAGTGGATTGACGGCATTTCGCAGATGCGCCGGGAAATTCTTTCACATCCCGATTGGGTTGAAAAAATCAAAAGAAAATATAGCATCAAAAATACCATTGGTTACGGGCTGAATAGTTTAGTTGATTTTGATGATCCGATCGATATTATTGCGCATTTGATGGTTGGCTCGGAGGGAACGCTGGGGTTCATTTCTTCAATTGGAATGAAAACGGTGCCGCTTGAACCTTATACAGCAACCGGACTTTTGCTTTTTAACTCGTTGCCCGATGCCTGTCGTGCAGCCATTATTTTGAATGAAAATCATGCTTCTGCTATCGAGTTAATTGACCGAAAAGCCTTGCTGGCAATCGAGAATAACCAGGGAATACCTACTTATATTAAAGGTTTGGCTGATGGTGTAACTGCTTTGCTCGTCGATTTTACAGCTCTATCGTCGGATGAACTTCAGAAAAAAATAAAACAGGCACAGAATGAGTTGTCGGTTTTTGAAGCTGTGCGTCCATTTGAATTTAGTTCGTCTCCGGTTGATATTGCCCGTTTGTGGAATGTTCGGAAAGGAATTTTTCCTGCAGTGGGAGGAAACAGAAAAGCTGGTACCACTGTATTTATTGAGGATGTGGCTTTTCATTTGCCCGATTTGCCTCAGGCTCTTTCTGATTTGAAAGAAATGCTTGAGCGCTACGGGTATGCCGATGCTGTGATTTACGGACATGCCAACGACGGAAATGTGCATTTTATTTTTTCCGAAGACATGCGGAAAACGGAAAATGTAGAACGTTATGCCTGTTTTATGGACGAAGTAGCCACGATGGTGGTTGATAAATATGATGGCTCGTTGAAGGCCGAACATGGAACGGGGCGAAACATGGCTCCTTATGTGCAGAAAGAATGGGGCAATGGTTTGTATGATATTCATTGTAGAATAAAGAAACTGTTTGATCCAAAAGGAATACTAAACCCCGGAGTAATGATTAATGCCGATGAGCAGGTGCATTTGCGTAACATTAAATACATGCCGGTAAGCGACCCACTGGTTGATAAATGCGTTGAATGTGGCTTCTGTGAAGTAAATTGTTTGACGAATGGACTGAATATGAGTGCTCGTCAGCGAATTATTGCTTTTCGGGAATTGAGGCGGATGGCTGAACGCAAAAATACAGTTTCGGAACAGAAGATATTGTTTCAGGCATTTCATAAAAACGGAGTAGATACTTGTGCTGGCGATGGATTGTGTGCAACTTCTTGTCCGGTTGGTATCGATACGGGGCAGTTAGTGAAAAAACTTCGTGGATTGCAGCATGGACAAACATCGAAGTCTGTGGCTTCATGGATCGGAAATCATATGCCGGTTACGCAAACGATGGTTCGCGCCGGCTTGAGTTTTTCGCATGGAATATCTCATCTCGTGAGCCGAAAAGGTTTGTATTCGCTAACCAGTGCAATGCATCGCATTTCGGGCGGACGTATGCCTGTGTGGCACGGTTGGTATCCGAAATCGGCTAGGGTGAAACAGTTCGCGAATGTTGGAGCGAGTAAGCGGCAGGTGGTGTATTTTCCGAGTTGTATCAGTCAAACAATGGGCGCTTCGCCGCTTGGGCAGAGCCCGAAATCGCAGATTGATGTGACCTTGGAGGTTCTTGAACGTGCCGGGTATGAAATTATTTTCCCTAAACGAATGAGCGCTTTGTGTTGCGGAACTCCATGGGAGAGTAAGGGATTTTTTGAGGTAGCCAATCGTAAATCGGAGGAACTGGAACAAGCCTTGTTTGATGCAAGTCGTGCTGGCGAAATTCCGGTGCTTATTGATACCAGTCCGTGTTTGTATCGCATGCGCAGAGTAATCAGCAGTAAGCTCGAATTGTATGAACCGGTTGAATTTGCTCTTAAATTTTTGGTTGATCAGTTACCGATTCAAAAAGTTTCTGGTCGGATAGCTTTGCACAGTACTTGTACTACAACCAAAATGGGGCTGAAAGATCAATTGCTACAACTTGGGAAAATGCTGGCCGATGATGCATTCATCCCTGAAAATGTAGGATGTTGTGGTTTTGCCGGAGATAAAGGATTTACTCAGCCTGAAATAAATACCTGGGCACTGAGAAATTTAAAAGAGCAAACAGCGGGTTGTGATGGTGGTTATTCCAATAGTCGTACATGCGAAATTGGCTTGTCTCAGAATAGCGGAATTGAATATCGTTCGGTATTTTATTTGCTCGAACAGGCGAGTAGGAACGTTAAAAAAGGATAAATAAGTCATACTACATATTTAATACATTTTATACTATCTTTGTAGAACAACACAAAAAAGATAACATAAAAAGAGACAAGGTATGGATGATATTTTTGGTAAAATCGGAAGTAAAATAACACTTAGTCAAAAGATTGAGCGCAGGATTGAAGCGGCCATCCGTGATAAAAAATTGGCTGTTGGTTCAAAACTTCCGACGGAACGAGAACTGTGTGAATCGTTTGGAGTCAGCCGTACCGCCCTGCGCGAAGCTCTTCGTCGTTTAAGTGCAAGAGGTCTTGTTGAGATCACAAAAGGTAGTGGAATGTATGTGACCGGCCTCAAAATTGATGATGCAATTAAAAATCTGAATTTGTATTATGACATGCAATTCGACCGCAATTTGATTGCGCAGATTATTGAGGTTCGTCGTTTGTTTGAACCGGAAATTGCACGTCTTGCAGCCAAACAAAGGCTTCAGCATGACCTGAGTGAATTGCAGGATAATATCGAAAAATTTAAGGAATGTAATCCGGATAACATTCAGCTGGAAGCAGACCTGGATAATAAATTTCATCTAACCATTGCAATGGCTACTCACAATCCGATTGTGCAGATTTCAATGGAACCCATTTATTCATTGCTCCCTCGTATGCGTAACCTGATTTATGCTAATGTTGAAGGAGAAAAAGATGTGACGCTGGATTATCATATACGCATTTTTAATGCGATCAATACCCAGAACGGAAATGATGCCGCTCAATTAATGGCTGAGCATTTAAAACGTACGATGGATATATATTACAAGTACTTGCACGGGGCTTATTCATTATAAAACGATTATAGAATTCGTTTTCTCGTTTGGGCTTGATAATTTGATCGTGCAGACTGAAAATTCAGACTGAGAAGGAGCTTCTGATGTCGTCTTTTTCTTGTTTAGAATGACAGCTCATTGTTGATTGATTGGGTTACTCCGTTTTATTATTGTGTCGTTTTTCTACTAAATAAATCTCGTTTTTTTACTCTAAATCGAATTTTTGATGAAGAATTTAATTCAATGGTGGTCGATTGTTTTGCTGGTGTGTTTGTTTTTTTCCTGTGGTAATTCAATCCAAATTACAGAACAGGCAAAGGAATTAATTGCAGAAGGAAACTTTGATGAAGCATCGTCTGTAATTGTGCAAAAAATTCTTCCGGATGAAACTGACTCTGTGCAGAAAGATTATTGGCAGAATCAGCTTGAATGGATGAGACGAATGAAAATTGAATTTTCTGTATCAGGAGAAGACGCAAAGAAGGTGTTGACAGAATATTATCCCGCATTGACCGATTCGATGATGGAGTCGTGGGAGAATTCCGGCGATTTGGAAATGAGAATTATCGATGGAGAGAAGCGTTATTTTAATCGGGCAGTAAGTAATTTTTTCAGAATTAATAAGCAGGCCAAAGAAGTTAAAGCTTTGCGGGATGGAACTCAGTTGAAAGGTGTGTCATTATTTCAGCAACGCTATTTGCCTGAATTGTTTGAAACAGGTAAGGCTGTTAAGGGGCAACCGTTTGATAAACGAGAGATAGAACTTGTTTATACGATTCGTTTGAAGGCAAATGCAGTTCCTGCAGGAGAAATTGTCCGTTGCTGGATGCCGTACCCACGAACAGGACTGCAAAACTTATTTGATTTGGAGCTTTTGGGACACAGTGAAGCGGAATATGTTATTGCCCCGGATAGTTGTCATCATCGTACCATATATATGGAGAAACCGGCAGTGTTAGATTCTGCAACTGTTTTTCAGGTTTCTTATCGTTTCCGTACCGCAGCTTTGTGGTATGATCTTCGGCCCGAAGAAGTAAAAGCATACGATGTAAATAGTGATTTGTATCGTAAATATACGGCAGAACGTTTGCCTCATATTATTCTTTCTGATACGATTCGTAATTTGGCCCGATCTATCGTTGGAGCTGAAACAAATTCTGTAGAGCAGGTTCGCTTGCTTTATTATTGGTTGAATGATCATATTCCCTGGGCCGGTGCTTTAGAATATTCAGTGATGGAGTGCATTCCCGAGTATGTATTACAGCATCACCGAGGTGATTGCGGAATGCAGACTTTTTTGTTTTTAAGCATGGCGCGTAGCTTGGGAATTCCTTGCCGTTGGCAGAGTGGCTGGTATTTAATGCCGGAAGAGAAAAATCTGCATGATTGGGCCGAAGTGTATTACGAAGGTATTGGTTGGGTGCCGTTGGATGCCTCGTTTAAATTGGTTGATTCTCCTGATTTGCGTATTCATGAATTCTTTATGAACGGACTCGATAGTTACCGTTTGATTGTGAATAATGATGTGGCACGTGATTTATTTCCGGCAAAGAAATATATGCGTAGTGAGCCATTCGATTTTCAGCGCGGAGAGCTTGAATGGAGAAATGGAAACTTGTATTTTGATACCTGGACTTATTCGATGCAAATTAATAAAGCACAATAGCTTATGTTTCTGAAATATGTTGACTTTTTTGTTTCTATATTGATATTTAGATGGTTTTGTGGAAAATAGATGAAGTGTATTGTATCATAAAATACAAATTGTGTTTTTTTTGGTTTTTTTTATTTATTATTAATGTAACCTTTGCTTGTGTATTTTTCGTAAAAATAATGTCATTTATTTTCGCCTTTATCGTAATTCTCAGTAATATAAAAAATTAGCAATTATTTGTAATGTGAAAATACCTGTTATAAAACATTATTTTCATGCTTGAAAATTGAAAATTCAGTTCTATTTTTGGATACACGTAAGATGTATTACAAATTTAGTTTTGATGAAAAAAATACTCATAGCACTAACCTTAATCGTATTAGTACTGAATTCGTGTACGAAATCTGATTTCTTTTCGGTAGGAGGACTTTGTTTGTCTTCTGTTAGTCAGTATTTTGTGCCTGATTCGAGAGAGGGATTACTGACTGTTTCTTTTAAAAATCAGGAAGGAAAGTTAGTCGTGACAGGTGAAACAAATATCCCTTCAGCAAAAGATTCTCTGCTTGTATTACTTCGCAATAATTATTCTGACGTGGTTGACAGCTTGGTTGTATTGCCAAATACTGAACGTGATTCGATGATTTGGGGTGTTGTCAACGTTAGTGTATGTAACTTGCGTTTGGGGATTGGCCACGATGCGGAGATGGTTTCTCAGGCTATATTGGGGACTCCGGTTAGTGTACTGAAAAAGCAAGGTGGCTGGTGTATGGTACAGACTCCGGATAAATACATTAGCTGGGTCGATGATGATGCACTTGCGCTTATGTCTGAAAGAATGTTTCAGGATTGGAAAAATAGTGTCAAATGTGTGTATATCCCCGATTTTGGCATCGCGTATAACTCAGATAAAAAGCCAGTGACCGATTTGGTTGCCGGATCGATACTTCAGGTTGAAAAAGAAAATGGTACCAGTTGCGAAGTGAAAATGCCTGACGGGCGTTTGTTTGTACTTGCAAATACTGATGTGGAAGATTTTGGTAAGTGGATTAATCGAGAGATACCAACAGCAGGTGAGCTAATTAATACTGCCCGTCGATTTATGGGACGTCCGTATTTGTGGGGAGGAACTTCAACAAAAGGTATTGATTGTAGTGGCTTTGTTAAAACAGTATATTATTTAAATGGACTTATTCTAGCTCGTGATGCATCGTTGCAATTTAGGCATGGAGAACTGATTGAATCGGCTCAGGGATGGCAAAATCTTGCTCCCGGAGATTTGATTTTTTTCGGACGAAAGCCAACTGACGATAAACCTGCAAAGGCTACTCATGTTGGGATGTATATCGGAGAAGGTGAGTTTATTCATTCGGCAGGAATGGTCAAAGAAAACAGTTTCGATCCTCAAAAAGCAAACTATTCAGAATTTCGTTCAATTAGCTGGCTGGGAGGGAGACGAGTTCTGAATAGTGTTGGACAGACCGGAATTATAAAAATATCTGATCATCCGTGGTATTCGAAACAACCAGAAAATAATAACTAAAAGAGATAAAAGCGTGAAAACAAACCGACGACAATTTCTTGAAGCAGGCGGAATGCTGGCTGGTATGGCGGCTATCGTACCGGCTATGCAAAGCTGTCAGCCAACAAGTCGTTTCAAATTAAACGGAATGGGATTGAAATTATCGTTTGAACCCTATGAATTGCAATTGAAGCATGTATTTACGATTGCCTCATTTTCAAGAAAGACAACTCCGGTAATGTTGGTGAAGATTGAATGGGAAGGCTTTGTCGGCTATGGCGAAGCATCAATGCCTCCGTATCTGGGCGAATCTCATCAAACGGCAACCGAATTCCTGACAAGTTTGGATTTGGCTCAGTTTACTGATCCTTTCCGGATGGAAGAAATTCTTGATTATGTAGATGGTAAAGCTGTCGGAAATGCAGCCGCCAAAGCATCTGTGGACATCGCATTACACGATTTGGTTGGAAAACTTCTCGATCAACCCTGGTTTCGAATTTGGGGATACAATCGTGAAAATGCGCCTGTAACCACTTTTACTATTGGTATCGACAGTCCGGACGTCGTTCGGGAAAAGGTAAAGGAAGCATCTCCGTATAAAATGCTGAAAATTAAAATAGGAAAGGGTACCGAAAAGCAAATGATTGAAGCAGTTCGATCGGTTACCGACGTGCAGCTTTGTGTGGATGCAAATCAGGCATGGACGGATCGGCAGGAAGCACTCGATTGGGCATTTTGGTTGAAAGAACAGGGGATTGTCTTCATCGAACAACCTATGGCAAAAGGAAATCTGGATGACAATGCATGGCTGACTCAACATAGTCCACTTCCGACTATGGCTGATGAGGCAGTGCAGCGCTTGCCTGATGTTCAGCGCTTATATGGGGTGTATTCCGGAATCAATTGCAAACTGATGAAATGTACTGGTATGCGTGAAGCTCACCGGATGATGGAATTAACTCGCTCGCTGGGAATGAAAGCTATGATTGGCTGTATGACTGAAACATCATGCGGAACAAGTGCGGCAGCTCAGCTTTCACCAATTGTTGATTGGGCTGATTTGGACGGGAATCTGCTCATTGCAAACGATCCCTATTGTGGGATCGAAATACAGGACGGAAAGGTGATTATTCCGGACCGTCCCGGTATAGGAATTTTGGTTGTATAATATAACTAAATCTATTTCTTTCAAATTAAATCAATTAATTATGAGAAAACTTACTTGTTTAATGTTGATCATGCTCTTTGGTTTGCAGTTTGCGATAGCGCAAGGCCTGTCAATAAAGGGGAAAGTGCATGATGCTAGTAACAATGAACCTTTACCTGGAACAACTGTAGTAATAAAGGGTACAGTTACAGGGACAATTACAGATGGAGAAGGTGAATATTCTATTCATGCCTCATCTGGCCAAATTTTGGTTTTTTCCTCTGTGGGGTATCGTTCAAAAGAAATTAAAGTTGAAAAAAATGTTACCATTGATGTTGCATTGGAAACAGATGTGCTGAAAGTTGAAGAAGTAACAGTTACAGCAGAGTTTGGAATGAAACGTCTTTCTCGGGCGATTGGTTCTTCTGCTCAGAATGTAAAGGCCAGTGACATTACTGAATCAGGAAGGGATAATTTTGTTTCTGCACTTCAGGGACGTGTTGCTGGTATGAATGTTTCTTCAAGTGGTGGGGCACCTGGTGCTTCTACTACAGTAGTTTTGCGTAGTATTACTTCTATCTCGGGGAACAATCAGCCATTGTATGTAGTGGATGGTATTCCAATGAACAACTCTACTTTTAATCCAATAAATTTAGCAGATGGAGGATCATCCTTTTCTGTAAGAAATTTGGACTTTGCGTCTCGTGGAAATGACTTTAATCCCGAAGATATTGAGTCAATGACAGTGCTTAAAGGTGCATCTGCTGCTGCTCTTTATGGTTCAGATGCATCGAATGGTGCAATTATTATTACAACTAAAAAGGGAGTAAAAGGAAAAGGTAAGGTATCTTATAGTAATATGTTCAGATGGGATCATGCCTATAGCTATCCAGACATGCAGGATAAGTATGCACAGGGAGCTTATGGAACAACAAATTACTATTATACAAAGAGATATGGAGGACTTTATCCCGCAGGAATGAACCTTTATGATAATATTGATGCAGTGATGCAGACTGGTTTTAGTTCGAAACATAATATTTCAGTTGAAGCAGGTTCTGACAAGGCCACAATTCGTGCTGCTGCTTCGTTTCTGGATCAAAAAGGTATTGTAAAAACAACTGATTTCTCCAGAATGAACATTTCGTTGTCGGGTAAAGCTGAAATTACTGATTGGTTAAAATTTGAATCGTCGATGCAGTATTCTGCTACAGATAATACTAAGGTGCCTATTGGAACATCAGGACCTTTATATATGGCAATGCGTTGGCCTATGGTTGATAACATGGCGAATTATCTGGATGAAGATGGTTCACACATGCGTATGCCTAATTATTATGTGGATACGGATCTTTTGAACCCTCTTTTTGGGCTCTATAAAAATAAATTATACGACGAATCTGATCGTTTTATATCTAATGCTGCAGTTACAGTGACTCCTATAGAAAATGCCTTTTTGAGAATTCAGCTTGGTTGGGATGTTGGTATGCAGACCTTTGAAACATCTACACATCCATATTATTATGATGATAATGGAGGTAACGGAGGGTATAATCTTGCAAAATCAAACTTTCTTGATCCGACCTTGAATGTTATTTCTGGCTATAATCACAATTTCTTTGACAAAAAAGTTTCTTTTTCGGCACAATTTGGGTATCATCAAATCGAGAATGGAATAACTCGTTTGGCTACGAGCGGGTCGAAATTTGCTGTGGTCGATTTTCAATCGATAAACAACTGCGATCCCTCCTCAATTAAGTCTTCGAAAACTACGACTAAACGCCGGGTTCAGGCTGTTTCTGGTCAAATAGAGTTAGGCTACAATAACATGGCATTTTTAACATTACGTGCTCGTAACGACTGGTCTTCGACATTGCCTAAAGCGCATCGTTCATATTTTTATCCAGCAGTTGAAGGTTCTGTAATTCTTACTGAATTATCATTTTTGAAGGGGAATAGATATGTGAATTATTTGAAACTGAGAGGAGGTCTTGCTCAGGTAGGTAAGGATGCCGGGCCACTTGAGATTGATCCGCAGCTGGAACCTACAAATATGACAGGAGGAGGTTACAAATATGGATTTACTGGGCCTAATAGGAGCTTGAAACCTGAGATGACAACTTCAAGAGAAATTGGTTTTGAAGGTCGATTCTTTGGCGATCGGGTAAATGCTGACTTCACATACTTTAAAACACATTGTGCGGATCAGATAGTAAAAGGCTTCCGCTTGAGTTATGCAACTGGATTTGTATTGAATAATATGAATGTCGGAACATTTGATACCTGGGGATGGGAAGCTCATATTGACGGCGATATTATTCGTGCGAAGAATGGTTTGCGTTGGAATGTCGGTGTTAATGCTTCATCAACTCATTCAGAAGTGGTTTATCTTCCAGAAAATGTAACTGAATATTATAATGCATATACTTGGAGTTCTGGAAATATTAGAAACGGTATTATGGTTGGTAACCCGGTAACTACCCTTACCGGAAGGGCGTATTCAAGAAATGATGCTGGCGAAATATTAATTGATCCGAAGACCGGGGTGCCGTTGGTTGATGGAACCTGGAGTGTAATAGGTGATCGTGAACCGAAGTTGAGGTTTGGTCTTACTTCAAGTTTTAATTATCAGGGCTTTCGTTTGTCTGCAATGTTTACTGGGCGGTTTAAGGCAACAGTTGTAAATGGCACAAAACGATCGATGATGGAGGATGGAACTAGTTGGGAGTCAGTAGATTTAAGGGAGCGAGGACCAGTGATTTTCAATGGAGTATTGAAAGATGGTAATGAAAATTCCGAGAATCCGACAAAAAATAATATTTCAGTCACTTATGATACTTATGGTTCGTCTATTTATGCTGGACAAGATGAGGATTGGTTGGAAAAAGACGTAAATTATTTGAGATTGCAAGAGTTAAGACTATCGTACACTTTACCATCTAAATGGTTGAAAAAATCGTTGATTTCCTATGCCAATATTTATGTTGCCGGAAATGATTTGGCAACTTGGACTAATTATTCAGGAATTGATGCTGTAGGTAATTCCGTGTCCGCTGCGGCAGGTGGTACCGGAGCTGAAGGATATGATGTATGGTCTTTACCTAATCCAAGAGGATTTTCTGTAGGTGTAAGTATTACATTTAAGTAATAGACGATTTCATTAAATACAAAAGAAAGCATTATGAAAAAGATATTATTTTCAGTTTTATGTTTGTCATCGCTTCTGTTCGTTAATGTAAGCTGCGATGATTATTTGGATGTCAACAAAAACATTGACGCTCCGGATTATGTCGATGGTTATCTTTATCTGGCCGGAATTACTCAGGCATATAATGAGTTATATTATGATATTCGTGCCATTGGACCGTTAACCCAAATGATGGGGACAACTTCTTATACTAATTTTGCAAATAATTATTATACTGCGGGAAGTGATGCCGGTGGTCAGGTGTGGCGTATGGTTTATTGGAGCCAGGGAATGAACCTTGAAAATATGATCAATCAGTCTATTGACAATGAAGAATGGACTTTGGCAGGGATAGGTTTGGCAATGAAGGCATATTCATGGGATAAACTAACTAAAATTCACGGTGAACTTCCTATGAAAGAGGCTTATGTGCCTGGTTTGTTATCACATAGTTACGATTATCAGGATGAAATCTATACTCAAGTAAGAGAGTGGGCATATAAAGCCGTTGAATATCTGGAGATGGCCGATAGTCATTCATATGGAGCAAAAATTAGTGCCAATGACTATATTTATAACGGTGACAAAGAAAAGTGGGTGAAGTTTGCCTATGGGGTTATTGTAAGTAATCTGTCTTCTTTATCAAATAAGAGCAATTTCGTTTCAGAATATGCACAAGAACTTGTTGATTGTGCGAATAAATCTTTTCAGACGACAGAGGACGATGCCACTGTCACTGTCGCTGGTGGTTCTCAGGATGCTGCAAACTCTTCATATAATAACTTCTGGGGAACAGCTCGTACAAATTTGAGCTACTCATATTTTCAACATGAATATGCTGTACAGGTTTTTACAGGAACAGTTCCTAAATATGATGAAGCCACGGGTGAAAAATATAGTATAGAAGATAATGATTATTATCCTTATGAGTTGGCGGAAAAACAGATTGTTTGTGATACAATGCTTAGTAAGTCTGGGCATTTCGATCCGCGAGTTGCTGTGAAACTGGCAACGAAAGATGATGCAAAATATGAAAACATAGACAAGGCTGACAGTATTAAAAATAGGAAATATTACGGAGGAAAATTTACTTCTAAAAGTGGTCCTATCGGAACAGCTCCTTCATATTATGGACGTGAAAAGACATCTGCTTATACAGGTGACGAAAACGATGGAAAAGGTCGCTGGATTTATCGTGATGATGCTCCGTATATTTTAATGACATGCGCAGAGGTGAAATTTTGTCTTGCTGAGGCATATTGGAAAATGAATAAAAAAGCAGAAGCATTGGACGCGTTTAAGCAAGGCGTTAAAGCTGATTTGGATTTTACAGCCAAGTACATTTATCCTGGAACAAAAGGGCTTGCTACCGGTGGCGATAAAATCACTAAAAGTGTTTACACGGCATTGGCAAATGAATATATGGCAGGTCCTTATGTCAATGGACTGGCTTTATCTGATTTTTCACTTTCTCATATTATGATGCAAAAATGGGTTTCTCTTTATCCATGGGGAGCTTTAGAGGCTTGGGTTGATATGCGGAAATATCATTATGATATTAAATATAGTGGAGAATATCCTGCATCTGGAAATGGATGGGATATTACAATGGTAAATCAAAAGTGGGATTCTGATGCTTCAAAAGTGTATAAAGGTTTATTTCTTGCTCCTGCTCAGGTGAAAGATCGTAAATCTGCTTATAATATTAAAAATGAAGGAGCTCCGTGTTATCGGCTAAGACCCCGCTATAACTCAGAGTATATGTGGAACAAACCATCTCTGGAGTCTTTAGTTCCAGTGTCTGGTACTGCTGATAATTATCAATGCTCTATTCCTTGGTTTGCATATCCTGGCGCAATACCTGGAAAATAATAGAAGAAAATCTTAATAGGAAAAAATTAAAAATAAATAATATGAAGATTTTAAAATATATAAGTTTGGTTCTGGGGATCGCTATTTTAGCTTCCTGTGAAAAGAACGAAGTTGAATATATGACAACATCGATTCAAAACAAGGCCGAATTTCAATTACATTATTATGCTCCTGTAAATGCAACATCTTCTAATTACATTTACAGAGTAGAAGTGAATAATGAGGTTGTTGCCAATCAAACAGCTCCTCTCTCAACTTATAATGTTATTCCTAACGGTTCAGTGGGGCGATTTTATACTGTCAATCCTGGGTCAGTAAATATTAAATTGTATCAAGGTACAGATGAAACATTGGTATATGATAAGGATGTTACATTGAATACAGGAAAACAAAATGTCTTTGTTTATGATTTGAATAAAGAACCTATTGTTTTTGATAACGGTTACCCGTATGCGGCAAACTTAACGGAAGATACTGACTCAACCTGTTATGTGAAGTTTTATCATATGCTTTATGAAACAGAAGGGGTTCCATGTAATTTGAAATTGCAGTATCAGTATGTTGAACCTCGTACGAAAGAGTTAGTAAATATTGGTAATCCGGTTAGCTTTGGGGAAACAACAGGTTGGCAGCCTGTTAAAATTGTGAAGAGTGTTCTTATTTCAGAAGGATATGCCAGAGTTGATTATAAAATAAAGGTTGTTGATGCCAGTGGGGCAATCGTAGGTGATCTGCAGCTTTGGAATTCAAGTAGCAAATATGTCAGTTATTCCGATTATTGGAATGGATATATTGGAAGAAGGTATCACCATGTGATTGCTGGAATGCGCTCTGCAAAACCAACTGCAGCGGTTAGACAATTTACAGCGTTGTAATTGCAATTAATATTTTATATTGAAGGCTGTCTTGAAAGGCAGCCTTCTGTTTTTTATTAGAATGAACCAACTATGAAAAAGATTATTCTTTTCCCAATTTTAATTTTTTTTTCTATAATTCTTCTGGCCCAGCCCCACCGCTTTGCTCACATCACCGATACTCATATTGGGGGGAAAACGGCAAGCGAGGATCTGACTCGCATTATTGAGGATCTGAATACGATGACAGACCTTGATTTTGCTCTGTTTACCGGAGATATTACTGAATTTGGTTCTGATGATGAGCTAACAGAAGCAAAGTCAATTATTTCGAAATTGAAAATGCCCTGGTATATTGTTCCGGGGAATCACGATGCAAAATGGTCGGAGAGTGGGTGCAATAGTTTTGTGCGTACTTTCGGAGCCGAAGGTTTCTGTTTCGAAAAGAAAGGAATATTGTTTATCGGAACAGCAAGTGGACCGAATATGCGTATGGCTCCGGGATTGGTTCCCCGCGAACAAATTGTTTTTCTTGACTCTGTGCTACAGCATACCGATGTGAAGCAACCAATTATTTTCGTGAATCATTATCCGCTTGATGAATCTTTGTCGAACTGGGATAAAGTGGTGTCGATGTTGAAAACGCGTAATGTGCAAGCTACTTTGCTTGGTCATGGACATACAAATAAATTATATGACTTTAGTGGAATCTCAGGGATAATGGGGCGTTCGGCTTTGCGTGCTTCCAAAGAAATTGGTGGTTACAATATTGCCACGCTTGAAAACGATACGCTGTATTACCGTGAACGAACTCCCGGAAAGGAAACTTTGTCGGTTTGGTGTAAAGTGCCAATTGGACAAAAAATATGGATTGCAGAAGAACCTATCAAAGAGGAGAAGTTCCCGGATCAGCTAAAAACAGTATGGGAATTTCAGGACAAAAGCGATATTGGAACCAATTTGTCGGTAGCAGGTAATGTTGCTGTATATGCCAATACGGTTGGCGAAATAGTGGCGTTGAATGCCGAAACGGGTAAAGCTATCTGGAAATATCAGACACAAGGCAAAGTTTATTCAACTCCTTCAATTGCGGGGAGTCGGGTTGTTGCGGCATCAACCGATGGCAATATTTATTGCCTCAGTTTGAAAAATGGAAAAGTATTGTGGCAGTACAATACTCCGAAAGCAATTGTTGCTTCGCCGGTTATAGATGGCGATCGGGTATTTTGTGGTGCTTCGGATGGATGTTTTCGTTCTCTTAGTCTGAAAAAAGGAGAAATCGTTTGGCAGTTCGATAGTGTAAAAAATTTCGTTGAAACTCGTCCGTTGGTGACCGATAAAGCGGTGTATTTTGGTTCGTGGGGAAATACTTTCTATGCGCTCGACAAACAATCGGGCCAGTTGCTTTGGAAGCGGGAGAAATATGCCAATCGTATGCTTTCGCCGGCAGCAGTATGGCCAGTTGCTGCACAAGGAAAGGTGTTTATTGTTGCCCCCGATCGGCATATGACGGCATTGGATGCCGAAACCGGAGCCGAAATCTGGGATTCAGGAAAATACTCCTGTCGCGAATCAATTGGCGTTTCGCAGGATGGAAAGCTTGTTTACATCAAGAATATGACCGAAGGGAATGTGCTTGCTTTTGATGCGGAGGCCAGCGAACAAAAACTGGTTTGGGAATGTCCGGCTGGTCTCGATTATGAAATTGGCCCTTCGCCTTTGCTTGAAACAGGCCGGATTCTGTTTGTGCCAACTGGTAGTGGTCGTATTGTGGCGGTGAATACCGAGACTCATCAGAAATTATGGGACTGTAAAATTTCCGTTGCATTGGTGAATGGAGTACAGAATGCAGGCAAAAATCGCATTGTCGCAACTACATTGGACGGAAAAGTTGTTTGCCTCGAATATCAGCCTGTAAAATAAAAATACACCTCAATAATCGGAAATGAAACAATATTTCAAACAAATTATAGCGTGTGTAATTCTGGTTGGAGCAATGGCTGCCTGTAACGAAGAGGAGGATGACATCATTCCTGTTGAAGATGAAGACAAACCTTATGATGCAAGCAAGGATGAAATAATTAAACCGAAAAATGAGCTGCGTGCAGCATGGATTTCTACGGTTTATAATCTCGATTGGCCAACGACAAAAGGGAATGCTGAGGCACAAAAATCAGAATTGATTTCAATTTTGAATCGCTTGCAGGCGCTGAATTTCAATGCTGTGGTTTTGCAGGTTCGCCCGATGGCTGATGCTTTTTATCCGTCGCAGCTCGAACCCTGGTCTTCGTATTTGACCGGAACGCAAGGCGTTGACCCGGGTTACGATCCGCTGGCATTTGCTATAGAAGAAGCACATAAACGAGGTCTGGAACTGCATGCATGGCTTAATCCGTACCGGATTGGTCCAACGAGTTTACAATTGGCTTCGTCGCATGTTGCGGTAAAACATCCCGACTGGGTGGTTACTTTTAAGGATGTTCGTTATTTTAACCCGGGAGTTCCGGAGGCTCGTCAGCATCTGAATGCAGTGGTGCGCGATTTGGTTTCGCGCTATACCATTGATGCCATTCATTTCGACGATTATTTTTATCCATCCGGAGCAAAATCAACTTCTAATCCATTTGGTTTCGACGATCAGCAGGCATTTGGACAATACGGAGGAAGTAAAGATATTCATGCATGGCGCGCGGATAATGTAAATACAATGGTTCGCGAGGTGTATGGAACAATTCAGTCGGTAAATCCGAAAGTAATGTTTGGCATTTCTCCCTCAGGACGAAGAGAAAATAGTCTGGAATTGTATGCCGATCCGTTTGTCTGGATGGAAAACAAATGGATTGATTATTTGGCTCCTCAGATTTATTGGGAATTTGGTCATGCAACGGCCGATTTTGGCAAACAGGCTGCTTTTTGGAACGATAATTCGAAGCAAATACCAATTGTTGTGGGAATTGCTGCTTATAAGTACAACGATCCAAGTATGCCGGCATTTGCTTCATTGGACGAATTCGGGCGACAGATCAGTTACATCCGACAAACGGCGAATTTGCATGGATGCTTATTCTTTCGTGCGAAGAATCTTGAAAATACACAGTTGAACTCCTATTTGGCCGGACAATTCAGTTCTAAATCAATTCTTCCGGTAATGGGGAAAACAAGTTTGCCGATTCCTGCTGCACCTATTGTTTCAGTGCAGGGAACAACATTGAAATGGTCTCCTGTTAGCGGAGCTGATAAATATGTGGTTTTTGTATTGGAACGAAACGCGACAAAAAAGAACTCGTTCAACGCACGGGTACTTGATATTATTAGCGGAACAAGTTTTTCTGCCACTGCGGGGAAGAGTTATTTTGTGACGGCAGTAAACAGCGAGCATGCCGAATCACCCAAGTCAGCAGTTGTTACGCTATAATCTTATTGATAACAATTATTAACAACAGGAACAATATCAGATTTCTTTTTGTCTTGGGCAGACAGCTTTATATTTCTATTTTTGAAAGGTTGATGCGTGTTTAAATGATAACATCTCCGATTTTATTGTGTTGAAAATCCGATTTTAATAGAAATATAACTTGTTAAGTATGAAGCTTAATCGTATTGTCCCTGTTGTTTTCTTTTTATTTCTGGCTGAAGTTGTTGTTGCTCAGTCTTCTTGGCCAATTTTTCGCGGAAATCAGCAATTGACGGCATGTTCCAATGCCGAACTGCCTGCTAAACCCAAGTTGCTTTTTTCATTTCAAACCGAAGATGATATTAAATCGTCGCCGGTAGTTGCCGACAACACAATTTTTGTTGGCTCGTCGGATGGAAAGCTGTATGCAATTGACTTTTCAGGAAAGTTGAACTGGAAATTTGATGCCGGAAATGTAATCGAAGCACCACCTTTATATCTGAATGGTTCTATTGTGTTCGGTTCGATGGATGGATGTTTTTTTCGGTTGGATGCAAAAACCGGAAAGCAACTTTGGAAATACAAAACCGACAACCAGATTGTTGGTGGGGCAAACTGGCTGAAAGCAGGATCGAAAACGGTTCTGGCGGTGGGCAGTTACGATTACAATTTGCATGGAGTCGATTTTTCGGATGGAACCGGCTTGTGGCAGTACGAGTCGGATAATTTTATTAACGGAGCGCCTGCTCTTTATAAAAACAATGCAGTGTTTGGCGGTTGCGATGGCTTCATTCATGTGGTGGACATGCTTACCGGCAAGGCAGTTAAAAAGGTACATCTCGATACGTATGTGGCATCTTCTCCTTCAGTAGAAGGCGATATGCTGTATGTGGGCGATTACGAAGGACGATTTTTTGCGGTGAATCTGGTTGAAGGAAAAATAGTCTGGACGTACGATAATCCGGAGAAAAATCTTCCGTTTATTGCTTCTCCTGCCTTATGTGGTAATTATATTGTATTGGGAAATGAAGACCGCGATTTATATTGTCTGAACAAAACTACCGGGAAATTAGTCTGGAAAAAACGGCTGAGCAATCGGGTAAATGCGTCGTCGGTAATTGGTCGCGATAAAGTTTTTACAGCTACAATGGATGGCATGTTGTACATTCATTCTTTGTCTCAGGGCGACGAAATTTGGAAATATGAATTGGGAACTCCAGTGGTGGGAAGCCCGGCTATTTGGCAGGGGAAAATTATTGTTCCTGCCGTAGATGGACGTGTTTACGTATTTGGCGCTTCTTGATTCTTGTTTGCTTTTTTTGCTTCAAATTTTCCAGCGATTGGTAATTCTCTGCACTTTTTTTATGCAACCCTTTGCATTCACCGCTGTGTTACCCATCTTTGTACTCATTCTTACAACTTTAATATTTTATTCGTAAATGGAAAAAACAACTCGTTATTTGGCTATTTTGCTTGCGGCAGGTTCTATGGCTTGCTCGCAGCAGCCCAAGCAAGTAGCCATCGATTTGCAGGATTTAGACACTACTGTTAGTCCTGCGGTTGATTTTGATCAGTATGCCAACGGCGGATGGAAAAAACGCAATCCCATGCCGGCTGAAAAAAGCCGCTACGGATCGTTTGATAAATTGGCTGATACGGGCGAAGAGCAAGTGAAAGCAATTTTTTCTGAATTGGCAACCGGAACTTTCGAAGAAGGAAGTATTGAAAAGAAAATTGCTGATTTTTATGCCAGTGGAATGGATACCGCAGCAATTGAAACCGCTGGAATTACGCCATTGCAACCGTATTTACAACAGGTTGATCAATTAAATTCTGTTGCCGCTTTACAGCAGTTGCTGGGTGAGTGGCACAGCATGCAAATCAATCCGTTGTTTTATATGTATGCCGATGCTGATCAGAAAAACTCAACTCAGGTAATTGCATATTTAATTCAGGGTGGTTTGGGATTACCCGACCGCGATTATTATTTGAATAGCGATGCCCGTTCGCTGGATATTCAGGAAAAATATCGCCAGTATGTAGCTGGTTTGCTGAGCAAAATTGGTGTTTCTGCTGAAGAAGCAACTCAGGAGGCAGCAACAATTTATGCACTGGAAACCAAACTGGCAAACATGTCGATGAGTTTGCTGGAACAACGCGATCCGTACAAAACCTATAATAAAATGACTGTGGCCGATTTGTCGAAACTGGCTGCTGAATACGATTGGCAGGCATTTTTTACTGCAATTGGTTTAGATGAACCAGGTGACCTGATTGTGGCTCAGCCTGATTTCTTTGCCGGAATGAGTAAATTGTTGGTTTCGGAACCACTTGATAGTTGGAAAATTTACCTGAAATATCACCTGACAAACGCAGCTGCTGCATATATGCCGAAAGAATTTGTTGATTTGAATTTCGACTTCTTCGGAAAAACACTGAGTGGTCGTAAAGCACAACGTCCTCGCTGGAAACAGGTGCAGGGAACAACAAACAGTGCGTTGAGCGAAGCAATTGGTCAGATGTACGTGAAAAAATACTTTCCACCGGAAGCCAAACAGCGCATGGTTGACTTGATTGAAAATTTGCGTGTTTCGTTGGGCGAGCGTATTCAGGCTTTGGCTTGGATGGGAGATACCACCAAACAAAAAGCAATGGAAAAATTGAATACCATCACCGTAAAAGTGGGCTACCCGGATAAATGGAAAGATTATTCAGCTTTGCAGGTTACTCGCGATTCATATTTCCAGAATGTAATGAACTCGGGAAAATTCGATTTCGATAAAATGATTGCTAAAGTGAATAAACCGGTAGATAAAACAGAGTGGTACATGCCTCCGCAAATGGTGAACGCTTATTACAATCCAACGTCGAACGAAATTGTTTTCCCGGCGGCTATTTTGCAACCTCCTTTCTTCTATATGTATGCCGATGATGCTGTAAATTATGGCGCAATTGGTGTAGTTATTGGTCACGAAATGACTCATGGTTTCGACGATCAGGGCCGTCAGTACGACAAAGATGGTAACCTGAATGAATGGTGGACTGCTGGTGACGCTGAACGTTTCAATGCCCGCACTCAATTACTGGTTGATCAGTTCTCTCAGTTTACAGTTTTGGATAGCATTAAAGCGGATGGACAGCTTACTTTAGGCGAAAATATTGCTGATCTGGGCGGTTTGAATATTTCGTATCAGGCACTGGGTAAGGTGTTGAAAGGTGACGAAAAACCGATTGATGGTTTTTCAGCACAACAGCGCTTTTTCCTTTCGTATGCACATATTTGGGCTCAAAATATCCGCGATGAGGAAATGCTGCGCCGTACCAAAGAAGATGTGCATTCACTCGGACATAACCGGGTAATTGGCCCATTGCGCAACATGCCTGAATTTTATACTGCATTCGATGTGAAAGAAGGCGATGCAATGTTCTTGCCCGAAGCACAGCGTGCTGCAATTTGGTAGAATTCCTTCTTTGAAAATATAAAACGAAGGCCGGTTCCTGTTTGAGGAGCCGGCCTTTGTTTTGCTATGGAAGACGAAATTTTTGCGGTATCTATGAAACTTGCATACAGCTTACTGCAATAATTTTTAGTCCGTCATCAAATTTTTTCCAGACACGGTTGTACTTGAATCTTCCTTCGATAGGAGTTCCCAGCATCTTTCCTTTTGTATCGTAAGTAACAATTACAACAGCGGTATCTTCTATTATTTGAATGTCATCGATATTGGGCGATAATTCTTCAACCACCATTGTCCCTGCCCGATGAGAGGCTAAATCCATTTCTTTTGTAATTATCTGTCCTCCTGGTCCAATTCCAAGTAAATTGTCATGCATTACTTTATTCAGAAAATCCAGCTTGCTGCTTTTTATTCCTTCAATCAGAAGGAGTTCCATTTTTTTAATATCTTTTTTATCGAGATTCATCTGTTTTGTATTTGTTTATTGTTTGATTTTGGCATAACGAATTTCGCTATATAGTTGGCCATTTTTGGTAATGGCACATTTAAAAACTGCTTCCTTTTCAAATCCGCATTTTTCCAGTACGCGCTGCGAAGCTTTGTTGTATTCGAATATGCCTGTGTAGATACGTTTCAAGTTTAATTGATTGAATCCAAATTCTGTTATTAAGTTCACCGCTTTGGTGGTAATGCCTAAATTCCAGAACGGTTCTCCAATAAAATAGCCTATTTCTGCGCTATTTCGATAAACATCGGTACCAACCGAAAGACTTATATTGCCCACGTAATTGCACTGATATTCGATGGCAAAAAAAGTTTTTGGGTTTTGTTTTTGCACCATCTCAAAAAATCGCCGGGCATCGTCGGGCGTGTAGGGACATGGAAATGCATCGCGGAGATTGATACTTACATTTTCATTGTTTGCATACGCTGCAAGTTTCGGAATATCTTGCTCTTCCAATTCGCGTAACACAACATCATTTTCTTTGGCAATAATCATTGTTTTCAGTTTTTTGTTTTCCTCAAAATGAATAAGTCTTTTGGGTGATAAAATCGATGTATAAAATTAATCGATTACTCGCATTTAAATGTCTTTGTATGGTGCGATTTTCAATGAAATATCCATGATTTGGCAAACGCCAACCGGAAAAGAGAAAATTATTTCAATCATGGATATTCTATGTGGCAATTTAAAAAACAAATTATTCACACATGAAAAAGACTTCTGTTTCATTTTTTATTGAAATCGTGAACCTGAAAAATGATCTTGTTGAACTCTTTTTTTGTAGCCAGACTAATATATTGTCGCATTGAATATAGTGTAAGATGTTGATTGTCTGTCGCACTACAAATCGTAAATTATTTAATCGTAAATACATTTATTGACAGACCTTTGTCATTCGCTGAATACGAGTTTTCTTTTATATTTGGACTTCTTCTGGAAAAATAGCTATTGTATTTGTTGCAGAACTGGATTGCAACTGCTTCTGATGTGAAAAATAACTTTGAAAATTTCATAAATGAAATGAGCATGATTCCGGGAAACGCCAATCGGAATGAATATACACCAGTTGGTGATCATGCGATCCCGAAAGTTTTCGGGACCATTCGACAAATAAAAATAAATTATATACGAATGAAATGAGCATGATTTACAGAAACACCAATCGAAATGATTATTCTTCAATCATGCGAATTCCATGTGGCAATAAAAAACAAAAAATAAACACATGAAACGAGCATGGTTCTAATTATCGCAAAAGGGCATGTATAAACTCTGCGAGTTCCACACGGGATTCAAAAGATGTTCAAGGCACTGTTCTTTGATCCGACAGATATTCAATAACTTAATTTAAATATATACGTGTGAAAAAATTACTCTACCTACTATTATTTATGCTGAGCACGGGATGGGTGTCGGCGCAAACTCCTGTTCGTTGTTCAAATTGGAAAATATCGGATACGAACCAGTTGTTCATGCCTCTTTGGGCTGACAAACCTTCGGTGGATGGTAAAAAATTCGATAAGTCTGCCTTATTGGAAAACGTGATGGCTGATGTTGCTGATTTGACAAATTGGCAAGAAGTGAATTTAATTTCCGATTCGCTGATCACTTCTGTTTCTGGTAAAGATAAATTGGTGCAGTTGGCCGGTTTTGTTCAAACTGATCGCTGGACCAAAGCTACGATGAGTCTCTCTACTTCGGCCATCTTCGAATTATATATGGATGGTGAAAAAGTAAAAACGCAAGGAAAAACAACCGACAAACCGGTAAAAGTGGATATGACTTTAACCACCGGAGTACATCAGATTTTAGTGAAGATGATTACTTCTGGAGATTCGCTGAATTTTTCAGCCAATATTTCTCCTGCTGTTGAGTCGGCCAAATTACAATGGACTACCAGTGCAAAACGAATATTGACGATTCATGATGTACTCGAAGGCGAGAGTGTTGCTGATGCATCGCTTTCTCCATCCGGAAAATATTTGTTGATTGAAATCAGCGAAGTTTTGCCCGGAAGTGGGAGTGGACAAAGTTCTTTTCGTGTGTACGATATGGAATTGAAACGCAATATTTTTGCTTTGCGCAACGAGTCGTTAAATGCCGAATGGATGCCAAAAACGGACCGTTTGACTTATCGGGTTCGGAAAGACGACAATACCGAAGTTTATCTGTATGATGTAAAAACAGGCGAAGAGACCAGAGTGGCTGCGGGGCTCGATTCTCCGGGGCGGATTCAGTGGTCGCCCGGTGAGGATTTCTTTTTGTACTCGAAAAGTGATGAGGGTGAAAAAACCGGCGATCTGAAACGTATATTTGGCAACGATGACCGCATTCCCGGTTTCAGACGACGTTCATCTCTTTATTTTTTCGATCTGAAAAGCCAATTGTCGCGACCGCTGACTACCGGAGCTGAATCGGCCAACCTACAGGATATAAAACCTGATGGATCGAAGGTGCTTATTTCTACATCAAAAATGGATTACACCGAAGTTCCTTTTTCGAAACAGACCTTAATAGAGCTTGAATTGAATACCATGACTGTTGATACTATTTGGGCCGACAAATTGTATGGCGGATATTGTCAGTATTCGCCTGACGGAACTCAGTTACTGGTTTCCGGAGGTCCGGAAACTTTTGGTGAACTGGGCGTTAAAGTCAGCAAAGGCCGAATTCCGAACAGTTACGACAATCAACTTTACCTGTTCGATTTGAAAAACAAAAAGGCAGAACCATTGACCCGTAATTTTGATCCGGCGGTGGCGAGAGCGCATTGGGCCAAAGATGGAATGGTTTACCTGACTGCTGATGAGCGGGATTATGTGAATCTTTATCGCCTGGATGTGAAAAAAAGCAAATTCACGAAGATTGATGTCCCGGTAGAAGTAATTAATTCCATCAGTTTTGCCCAGACGAGCCCGCTGGCTGTATTTACCGGAACAGGTCTCAGTACTCCTGAAAAATTGTATTCAATCGATCTTTCTACCGGAAAATCGGCTCTTTTGCTTGAACCAAAGGCAAAACAACTGGCCAATGTTGAATACGGAAAGTCGGAAGAGTGGAATTTTAAGAATGCGTCGGGGACGACTATTTATGGCTATGTCTATTATCCGTTTGCTTACGATTCGTCGAAGAAATATCCGGTGATTGTGAATTATTACGGAGGAACATCGCCAACCAGCAGAACATTTGGTGGCCGCTATCCAAAAGATATTTGGGCTGCCGAAGGCTATATCGTATATGTATTGCAGCCAAGCGGATCAACGGGCTTTGGTCAGGATTTCTCGGCATTGCATGTCAACGGTTGGGGCCGCGATGCGATTGAAGATATTATTGATGGAACGAAAAAGTTTCTGGCAGCGCATCCGGCGGCCGATGCGGCGAATGTTGGCTGTATTGGAGCTTCATACGGCGGTTTTACCACCATGATGTTGCAAACCCGCACCGATATATTTAAAACTGCTATTTCGCATGCCGGAATCAGCGACATTAGTAGCTACTGGGGCGAAGGATATTGGGGCTACTCATATAGTTCCGGAGCAACCAAATACAGCTATCCCTGGAATCGCAAGGATATTTATGTCGATAATAGTCCGCTTTTCAGAGCCGATCAGTTTAAAAACTCAATTTTGTTATTACACGGAACGGCAGATACGAATGTGCCGGTAGGAGAGAGCCTTCAGTTTTATGCAGCACTAAAAATACTGGGCAAAGAGGTTGAAATGGTGCTGGTTTCGGGCGAAAATCATCATATTCTGGACTATGGCAAACGTTTGAAATGGCACGACACCATCATGGCATGGTTCGATAAAAAATTGAAAAATCAGCCGGAGCACTGGACTGAAATGTATCCGGATAAAAATTTATAACGAGAGAAATCTTAATAATTCATGTGAGGCCGTTCGAGAGAATGGCCTTTTCTTTTACCACAATAGAAACAGTAGGCACAATAGAAAATTATGTTTTTTTTACTATCTGTCATTTGGCTATGAGGCTGGTAGTAAATTTTTTTCATTCCCGCGAAGGCGGGAATCTCCGGGATTTGCGTTAGTTTGCAGCTTGTTTGATGTTCACATAATCAAAATAGTCACCAGCTTCAAGTGAGATATGCATACTTCTTTCTTTTCCCGTATTATTCTCGTTTAATTTTATAAACAATGTGTTTTTATTACGCCGTTCTACTGTGAATTGGTCTTCTTTGATCGAATATGATTCGGATTCAAGATTGATGTCCTCGCGTTGGTAGTAACTATATCTACTGTTTTCAAATGTAATTCCATCTATCCACCACCAATTTCCCTTTGTGCTTATTGTAACGGAATCTGCTTTTGCTGTAAACTCAACACTTTTGGTCGAGAGTTTGATATTGTCATCCCATTTCCCAATCGGGTCTTTTTTGTCAGAACACGAAATCATGATAAAAAGACCTATAAATGGGAGTATTATTTTTTTCATAGCCTCGGATTTTAAAATGGTTTTGACAAAGTTAAATTTTTGATTTGCTTTTGGATAGATTGCTTTGGGTGAATAATGGTTGCGTGAATTCTACTTTCTTTAACCATGTCTGCTGTGAAATTTACGCATTTTAAGTTAGGATTAGTTATTTTTTTTCAATTCACTTTCTGTTATTTCAATTTCCTCTATTGTACCTAATTTACTCGCTGCCTTTCTATCTGAAGAATTAATTACTACGAAATAAAAAACTTTATTATTAAATCTTATTGAAGGCGGAAATATATCATTATATTCAGAGAATCTTAGATTTAGTTCTGCTTTGTCCATGTTGAATATTACCAGATATCCCACATCTTTATTATAGTCATTTGCGTATTTTACTATTTGAGAAAAACCATCTTTGATTCTATCTTTCCCATATTTTTTTTCTCTGTCAAATATTTTTATTTCAACAACCAGTGGGTCATTTGTTTCAATTTCTCCAATTATATCAGCTCTCCCAGAAGCAGAGCCTGGTGTAGAAAATGGATAATCTATTCCTTGATCAAATAGAAATAATCTTAAATCATCTTCTAAGATTTGTTCATAGCTTTTTTCTGCTGAATTGTACTTATTGAATAATTCTTTCTTTGTAAACCATTCGGTTCTCCTTTTATATTTTTCCAACAGATATATTGTTGAATTTGATTTATCTAGCTTGTCATGTAAATAATTAAAAATTGGAGATATGTAATCTTCTACAATTATAGTCTTTGTACCATCAAAATCACGACCAGAGAATATTATCAAACGATGGAGGTCATAATTTTTTGATGTATTAATCATATATTTTAAGAATTGAATGCAAAAAGCAGCTTGGTGGATTTCAGACTCGAACGTAATATCGACTCCTCGTCTTTGTTGTCCACTTATTTTAGAGAAGTCTTCTTGGGAATATTCATGCTTTTGGATTGCTTCCTGTAAAAGTCCATTAATTTGTGGATTGCTGTCGAGATTATTGATTAAATACTTAAGTTGATTTCCAAACTGAGTGTATGTCGCACGATATAATCTATTCTTCCATTCTTGTAAGTTTGTTCTTAAGATATGATTTGAATAATTCATTTTCCAAAGTTTTTAAAAGTTCGTTCTAAATTTTTTAACGCATTTGTCATACTGTCAATACCAGTATGAACAGATGCTTCACTGTCTGATAATTTGATAGTTATTTTACAATTGTGACAAAAAATCATTTTTTCTGATTTTGCATCAATCAATTGTATTACATCTTGATATCCACATTTTGGACATTCAATATCAACCCATATGTTATTAAAGTTAATCATCATTCATATTACTGCTAACTTATGTGTATATACACTCTTCAAATCCATTCTTTTCGAACCAATTCATACTTCTTTTAAAAATCGAATACAATTTACGTAAAACGAGACAATGTGTAAATAAACCGACAGCTGTATTTTATCGAAAGTTTTTAACAATAAGGAGGAAAGAGCGGCTGAAAATGTAATTTTGGCAGAAACTGTTTGGCTATGGAGTGGTACCTGATTTTGGCATTGGTGGGAGCCGGTTTTGTGGCTGGCTTTATTAATACGGTTGCGGGAGGAGGTTCGACACTTACTTTGCCTTTGCTCATGTTTCTCGGACTGGATGCCAACATGGCGAACGGAACCAACCGGATTGGTATTTTGCTTCAGGGATTGGTAGGAATAAATACTTTTCGGCGCAAAAAGTACCTCGATTTTAAAACCGATTGGCGGCTGGCGGTCCCGGCTGTGTTGGGCTCCATCGTAGGAGCCATGCTTGCCGTGGAGCTCAACGAGCGGTTGATGCGTTTGATCATTGGTGCGCTGATGGTAGTAATGCTGTTGGTGGTGCTGCTGAAACCGGAAGTGTGGGTGAAAGAGCGGGTAGGGCAGGTGCAGACTCATCAATCGAAATGGCAATATCTGTTGTTTTTTGCGATTGGTTTTTATGGTGGTTTTATCCAAATGGGAGTCGGGTTTTTTCTGATGGCCGGATTAGTTTTGGGCTGTGGTTTCGATTTGGTAAAAACCAATGCTGTAAAAACGCTGATCGTATTTTTGTTTACCATTTTTGCGCTGGCTATTTTTATATTTCATCAGCAGGTTGACTGGCTGTTCGGATTGATTCTGGCCGCAGGAAATATGCTGGGAGCCTGGGCGGGTGCTCATTTTACCATGCGTGGCGGAGCCAAATATGTGCGTTGGGTATTAATTGTTGCCATGCTGATTGTTACGGTAAAACTTTTCTGGAGTTTATTCTGAAACAGACCGTTTTTGCCTTTTCAGCAAAAAAATAGAAATAGAAATTAAACCTTTTGAATGGTCGGTGGTCGAAAAGGAAATTTTAAAGCGATCGATAATGAACTCAATGCTGAAAAAAATCACCTTCGTTATTTTGGGCTTGTTTTTTATTCATGGATTTTGTGTTGCCCAGGATGGAAAAGATATGCGTGGAAATGAAATTTTCGAAGTACTGAAGAAAAATCTGACGAGTGAGCAAAAAGATATGCTCCAAAAAAACAGGAAAGAAAACGACCAGATGCGCGACGCTTTTAAAGCGACTTTAACTGCCGAACAAAAAGCAATTCTTGAAAATAAAGAGATTGAGGGAAAAGAAAAACGCGATGCTTTTCGTGCCAGTTTAAGCGACAATCAGTTAGGAATGCTCGAAAGTCAGAAAGCTTCGCGCAAAGCGCAAATGGAAGCTTTCCGCACAACTCTTACCGATGAACAAAAAGAAAAGCTGAAGAAATTTATGGACAAACGACATCCCAATTTTGGAAAAGGCTTTCCGAAAAAAGATGATTCGAAATAAATTTGAACTGAGTTTAAAGAGATGGGAAGCAAGCAGATTGTTTCCCATTTTTTTTGAAAAATATTCCAGTGTTTTAGCTGATAACCGTCAATACAAGCTTGCGTGGACCGCCGTAATTTCGGAACTCGCAAAACCAGATGCCTTGCCATGTGCCTAAATTCAAACGCCGGTTGGTGATCGGGATACTTAGTTCGCTGCCCACAAGCGAGCTTTTGAGGTGTGCTGGCATGTCGTCGTCGCCTTCGTCGGTATGAATGTAAACGGGATGCCCTTCGGAAACGAGCAGATTAAAAAAAGCTTCGAAGTCGCGCCGTACGGTTGGATCCGCATTTTCATTCAGGCTTATTCCGGCTGAAGTGTGTTTCACCAGAATGTGCAGCAACCCTTTTTCAGGCATAAAAGGGAGCTGTTCTTCAATTAGCCGGGTAATCAGGTGAGCCCCGCGCGAATAGCCATTCAGTACAATTTCTTTTTGATGTATCACGGGTTCGGATTTACAAAATGGTCGAATGCATTGTAGGTATTGCCAAATTTTTGTTGTTCGCGCAGGTCGTGCTGTTTTTGCTGCCATTGCGCTGCAAGGTCGCGAAGTTGTGAGTCGGCATGCTTGAAAAACATTTTATACGAAGTGCAGAATCGCGGATTCCGGTGGTCGCGCGGATCTTTAATGCGGTCTTTGGTACATCCTCCGTAGCAGTTCTGCAACCAGCTGCATTGCCTGCAATCGCGCGGCAGAACCGATTTGGCGGTACCGAACGTATCCTGTGTTTTCGAGTTCAGCATATTGATGATGCGGTCGTGCATAACATTGCCCAGTTTCCATTTCGGTTCAACAAAGAAATCGCAGCTATATACGTTGCCATTGTGCTCAATTACTACGTAGGTGCCGCATTCTTTCATCATGGTACATTCGGGAGCCTGCAAACCCACATACGAATGAAATACCGACTCGAAGTGACGGATGCTGGTGGTTGGTTCGCCATTTCGGAAATCGGCCATCCATAGATCGAATAATTTATTCAGAAAATGACCATAATCTTCGGCTGAAACAGAAAATGGTGCAGCTTGTTGCGGATTTTCTTTGTCGGTTTCAACAACCGGGATGAATTGCATGAATGTGTATCCCAGACTTTTGAAATAGTTGTATAATTCTTCCGGATATTTTACTGAATGTGAGGTAACACAACACATGGCATTGGCCGCTACTCCTTCGTCGAGAAGCATTTTCGCTACATCTTCTACTTTTTGGTGTGTTTTGTGTCCGCCTTTGTCGAGTCGGAAGTGGTCGTGAATATCGGCCGGACCGTCGAGTGAAAGACCAACCAGCCAGTCGTATTTTTTCAAAAATGCAGCCCATTCGCGATTCAGAAGCAGTCCGTTGGTTTGCAATCCGTTGCCTACGGTTTGATTGTGTCCGTATTTCATTTCCAGCTCGATGGCGCGTTTGTAAAAGTCGAGTCCCATCAGGGTTGGTTCGCCACCTTGCCATGCCAGCGAAACGCCGCTGCCCGACTGCTGCATTACCTGTCTGATTGTTTCTTCCTGAATTTGCGGCGACATGCGGTGCACGGGAGCCGATTGAAACAGTGCCGATTTTTCGAGGTAAAAACAATAGCTGCAATTCAGGTTGCAATCGGGACCAGTAGGTTTGATCAATACCGAATTCAGCGGTTTAAATTTTTTTGCCATGTTGGGTTGTTTATCTTGAATCGCAAAAATAGTTTAATCGACAGTTTGAAGCAAACGATAAAGTTCGCGAATTCGTTCGCTGCGCTGCATCGAGAATGTATTGCTCCTACTTTCGATTTTATTGCAAATCGCCAGCGATTTTTGTCGTGCGAACAGTTTAAGCGGAAGCGAAATTAAGTCGGATTCGCCCAGTCTTAGGTAGAATTCAGCAAGGGTATCCAACAATTCGTCGTTGAATTTTTTTTCATCCAGAAGAAGCAGAAAATCATCATCATTCATGCTCAATATTTCTTCAGGGTCAAAACCCATTTCGGCCTGAAATTCTGCTTTAATTTTATTCAGAACCGGAGGAAGTGGTTCATCGTCGGGAAGCTGTTGCATGCGGGCAATCACTTTGCGGAGGAATTGCCCCATCATTTCTATTTGTTTTAAAAGATAGTCGCGCTGGTACATGGTGATTCGTTAAATTTCAAATTCCAAATTTCAAATTCCAATTTTGAAAGCTATTTGAGCTGAATTGGAACTCAAAGATAGTTATCTTCCGGCAGATAGGACAGGAGCTTAGAGCAAAGTACAAGAGAGCCGTAAGTAAAAAGTCGTAAGTAGTAAGAGGGGGAGAGTACAAAGTTCGAAGTTCATAAGTACAGAGCAGACACCTCTGCTTCGAAGTATCGGGGCACAGAGGGGGACTTAAATAGCATTTCTGAACTCTAGTAATTTTAGCTACTCGTTTTATGTCTAGAATCTAATATCTTGAGTCTTGTATCTCTCTGTTTTTCTTCTGCCTTCTGCCTCTGTCTGTTCCTCTGCCTTCTGCTTGTTCCCTTTTCCCTTCTAACTTTTCCCAATTTCGGATGGTGGAACGCCAAAATATTTTTTGAAACAGCGAGAGAAATAAAGAGGATCGTTGAAGCCAACCAAATAACTAATTTCCGATACGCTGTAGGTATTATTCGGGTCGAGGAGTTTTTGTCGTGCTTCTTTTAACCGGATATTGCGGACAAATTCGGTGGCCGATTGACCGGTCAGAGTTTTCAGTTTTGAATAAAGCAGCGTTTTACTGGTGTTGGTTAAACTGCAAAACAAAGGCACATCAAATTCCGGGTTGTCCAGATTTTGATATACCACTTCAAGCGCTTTGTCGAGGAATTGCTGGTCTCCTTTGTTGTTGGTAAAATTCTCCGATTTGATTGGTCGATTTTCAGCAAAACGATTGCGCAGACGTTTTCGGTTTTCAATTAATCCCAAACTTCGCGCTTTCAATTCATTCATACTGAATGGCTTTGTGATGTAGTCGTCGGCGCCGGTGCTGATACCCTGAAGAATGCTTTCTTCGGTGTCGCGGGCAGTTAACAGAATGAGCGGAATGTGACACGTTTGGTCGTCGTCTTTCACCCGGCGGCAGAATTCCATTCCATCAATCCCCGGGAGCATTACATCGGAAATAATCAGATCGGGCATTTGTCCGAGATATTCCAGCCCTTGTTCGGCTGTGGTTACCGGAATGACTTCGAAATATTGAGCCAATTCATTGCTTACAAAATCGAGCATTTGCTGTTCGTCTTCAATCAGTAGGAGTAGCGGTTTTTCGCTGCCTTCGGCATGCGTAGGTTCCAATACTGGTTTCTGAAGGATGACCCGGGCTCGTTCTGTTTTCCTGAGTGGCAGGTTTACTTTGAATTCACTGCCTGTTTCTCCATCGCTTATCACGTCGATGGTTCCGTGGTGCAGCCCAACTAATTCTTTAACCAGCGAAAGTCCGATGCCGCTTCCCGGAATTTTATTCTGTTGCGAGTTTTTCAGACGGTAATAGCGGTTGAAAATGCTTTGTTGCAGCTCTTGCGGAATTCCCGGACCATTGTCGGAAACTGAAAGGCGGAGCGTTCCGCTTTGCTGGTCGTAGGCCTGCGTTAGTTTTACCAAGCCACTTCCGGGGGTATATTTGAATGCGTTTGAAAGCAGGTTGGCAATAATTTTTTCGAGTTTGTCGGCATCGTAATCCAGCCACAGTTCATCGTGGTCGGTTTGTAAAGTAAACCGGAAGCCTTTTTCTTCAGCCAAGGGTTTATAATATTGATAGATGGCCTGTAATTGCTGTATTAAATCGGCCGGAGCCGGATCCATAACAATGGTTTTTGCTTCCAGTCTTCGGAAATCGATAACCTGATGCACCAGATTTGAAAGTCGTTCAACATTGGCATGAATGAGCTCAATGTACCGGCGGGTCGATTCGTTGTTGCTTTCCTGTTCGCGCAGTTTTTGCAGAGGAAGCATAATCAGGGTGAGCGGTGTTTTCAGCTCGTGCGAAATGTCGGTAAACAGGCGAAGTTTGAACTGGTCGAGTTCGTGAATTTCCTTGTTTCGCTTGTAAAGCCTGATTTGTAAATAGATAATTACAAGAATGAATCCCAGTATTGTTAGGATGAACCAGGCCCGTTTGTAAACAGGAGCTTGCACAACAAATTGGACTGTGGCGGGGGTTTCGTCCACATTTAAATCCATGTCGCGGGCACGCACTTCAAACGTGTAGTCGCCATTGGGTAAGTCGAGTAGGAGAGCCGACTTTTCGGAAGAAAACAAAGACCATTCGCCTCCGTTAATTCGGTACGAAAACTGAAGTTTGTCGGGAGCATTTTTATGCATAAAATCCTTCCCGGTGAAACGAATGAGCACATTTCCTTCGGGGGGGATTTCATTCTCTGAAAAAGTAATGTAGGTATCCGGAGCATTTCGGTCGCGGTGGTAACAAATGGTGCGGGTGATGTCCTGAGGAAGTGCTTTGGTGTTTTTCAGGTCGTACAGGTACCATTCGCGCGATCCCTGATTGATCCATATATTTTTGTTGATTGCCAGTCGGATTGTGCCTTTTTCGCGGGCAATGCCAATATTGGGATGCATGATGTGGCTAACAAATTGCTGGCCATCGAAACACGAAATTCCATTGTCGGTAGCAATCAGCAGTGAGTGTTCGTTTTCGTAGCACAGGCTGGTAACCATGTTGCTGGCCAGTCCATTCTTTGCTCCATAGCGTTGCCACGATTTTCCATCGAAATGAAACAGTCCAATTCCGCCTTGTGCGGCCCATAGTTGGTCTTGCGGCCCCACTGCAATGTCGTCGGTCCAGGTGGTTGTGTTGTTCAGCGAATCAACCTGATAGGTTTTTTCTCCATCGAAATAACTGATTGAACCTCCCGAAAACCACAGTTTGCCGTCGCTGGTTTGTTCTACCGACGGAATGCGCTGCGGTACTTGTGGCCAGCTATAAATACGCCATTGCTGGGTTGGATAATGAAACTCGACCAGTCCGCCCGGATTAGGACTATTGAAATTAAGTACTCCGTTTGCTGAAAAAACAATGGATGAGTCGCCCAATTCTTTCACTCCGTTGTACGAAATTCCGAAGTGAAATTGCGGAAACAAATGATTGGTCCATTTTTTCCCGTCGAACAAGGCAATGGCTGCTTTCCCCTGATGGCTTCCTGCTGCCCACAACTGTCCTTTCTTTGTGTAATAAAGCAACATGGTCATGTCCATCAGACCATCTTTGGTGTTGTACGATCTGAAATTGGTGAGGCTCGAATCGGCTTCAACCACCATTCCGTCGCGAGTGGTAAACCAGTTTCTGTAGTCGGGTGTATTGCACTGGAAATTCAGCCCCTGAAATGTGCGGTAACTTCCGTTGGCATATTCCAATTTTCGGAACATGCCGGTTCCATTCATATAAATGTGATCGTAGGGATCGGTAAAAATTGAAATGTAGGAAAGCGGAAGTTTTACTTCCGGATATTGATATAGTCGCCAGCCCTGCTCGTCGAGCGTATAAATTTTACTGTGTCCGCCAATCCATATTTTTCCATCACTGGTTTTAAACATGCCGGTGTGCAGGTCGTCTCCTCCCAGGTTGCTGAGATTGATGGTATTTACTTTTTCTGTTTTCAGATTCAGCGACTGGATGCCGATATTCGGATTGCCCGAGGTAATCAGCAATTCGTCGCCGTTGCGGCAAATTCCGGAAATTTCTTCTGCTTTTAAGCGATCAACGTGATGGTATTTCCAGTCGGATTGGGTAAAAACATTATACAGGTTGCGTATTTCTGCAATTTCATAATTATTGTATCGGCAGGCTGCCCAGAAAATATCCTGTTCGTCGTTGTGAATTTTATACAACGGGAAGTCTATTTCATGAATATTGCTTACCGATTGCCCCAGACTTGTAAATGCCGCCACCCGGTTGGTAATACTCCCATCCGGATTCAGTTCGAAAATGCCGTCGGGACAAAAACAGCGAATGTTCCAGGGAGTGAGTTTCAGTAATCCGTGCGGGGAGCCAATCCAGATGTACCCGTTTTTGTCAACAATGAATTGATGCTGTGTGCTTAAATGAACTGCAAGTACAAGTTGCAATTGCTGGTCGATATAACGATAAATTCCTTTTTGAGTAGCAATAAGCAAGTTTTGTCCGCGATCGTGTGCCATCGAAATCAAGAGAGTGCTGTCCACGTTCATCGGGTGTAGCTGGTACCCGTCGTGATAGATTGCCTGTGTGCCTGTGCCGAGCCATAAACTGCCGTCGCGTGAACGACTAACACAATTAACATCAATCGTATCCAGCTCCGGAAATTCAATCCATTGCCAGGGTTCGAGTACCGGGTTTACTATTTTGGGCTGATATTTTTCTTGCGCACGAGCATTTGATAGCAATGCAAATAGCAATAGCGCAAAACTTGTAATTCTGATAATTAAGGACATCCGAAACGTTTTTATGTTTTCAGAAAAAAGTTCCGAAAGATAATGAATCGCTGGTCGCGATCAAACATTGTTTCTGTTGGCAGAAATTAATTTTCAGGAAGAATACCGATTACGGAAGCATGTTTTTCAAATATCTCGGCATTGGGCCAGCGCTGTTGGCGTGCTTTGACTGATATTCGGCGGATGCGTTCAGTGAATTCAGCTTTCAATGCGTGTTGTTCAATAAATGCAATGGCCTCGTCGAACGATTTCAGCATGCTTCGGTAAAATGTTTCTTTAAAAACTGGTTTCTCGCTGGTCCATGCCAGCGCAATTTCAACCGAATAGAGCATTAAGCCTGCAATCATGGCTGGTTCGGCTCCCAGCGTTTTGAATTTGCGAATCCATTTCTGAGCAACCGATCGACGTGCTTTGGCTTTACGTCCGTTAACAGGGAAAAATTCTTTACTAATATGAAAACGAGCTTCCTCAAACAGTGCTTTTTCATTCGGGTTGAAGGCAAAATTGTAAAATTCTTTTACCTCTTTGAACCGACTGTACAAATCAATAATCTGTTCTTCGAGTTGTTCTTTTGTCAAATCGTGTAAGTATATTTTGAGTTCGCGTTTGCTCATTGTTGCTATTTTTGTGTTGATAATGCAAATCTATGCAATAAATGTAAAGAGATGTCGGAAAAAATGTTGGGTAGCAGAATACCTTAAACGATGAATTTGTATTTTTGCGGGCATTAAAACGTACCAAGAATTTTATAACGAAAAAATAACTCATGGGAAGAGCATTTGAATATCGCAAAGCGGCCAAAATGAAACGCTGGGGACACATGTCCCGCGTGTTTCCACGATTGTCAAAAGCCATACAAATGGCAGCAAAAGAAGGCGGCCCCGATCCGGAAATGAATGCCAAATTGAGGCAGGCGATCCAGAATGCGAAGGCAGAGAATATGCCTAAAGATAATATTGATGCAGCGATTAAACGTGCCAGTGGCAAGGATGCCGCTGATATTTCGGAAGTGAACTATGAAGGAAAAGGCCCTCATGGTGTGCTGGTCTTTGTTGAATGTGCTACGGACAACACTACTCGTACAGTTGCCAACGTAAAATCATATTTCAATAAAGCGGGTGGTGCATTGGTTCCAACCGGTTCGCTCGAATTTATGTTCGACCGGAAAGCTGTGATCGAATTTGAAAAAACAGCTGCGATTGATGTTGAAGAACTCGAACTGGAGCTGATTGATGCCGGACTGGAAGAAATTGAAGTGGACGATAATATGGTTGTTGCCACGGGAGATTATACCAATTTTGGTACATTGACTCATGCTTTGGAAGAACGTGGTATTCAGATTAAAAAATCGAGTTTGCAGCGTTTTGCAACCACACCTCTGCAATTTACCGAAGAGCAACAAGCTGATATTGATAAGCTTTTAGATAAGTTGGAAGATGATGAAGATGTACAGGTAGTTTTTACTAACATCGGATAATTTTCGATTTCAGGGGAAGCCCACAGCCAACTTAGCTGATTTCGTTACAGAACAGTTAAGTTGGCTGTTTGTTTTTTAGAAATACCTAAAGAAACAATTCGTTAAAGAATAGCTGAAAAAAGGCACAATGTGATATTGATAATGGAAATGTTATTGGTAAATTATTATATTGCGGCCGAAAAATCTTTCAAATTAGAATATTTATTCAATTAAAAAAAGAAGCGGAATGAATCCACAAGCTGCAGAACTCAACCAAGTTATACAGGCAAAAAATCCTGTGGTTTTTGAATTATTGTCGGAACGGGGAAAAGCGATCTTTTTCCCTAAAAAAGGAATTCTCGGGCAAACAGCTGATGCCAAGGGAACACGTATCAATGCGACTATTGGAGCCGCAATTGAAGATGACGGTTCACCAATGCGTCTGGATTCAATTGCATCAAAGGTTAATCTTGATCCTTCGCTGGTTTTTCCGTATGCTCCCAGTTTTGGTCGCCCCGATATTCGTGCGCGCTGGAAAAGCATGCTTTACGAAAAAAATCCTTCGTTGGCCGGAAAAGAACTGAGCTTGCCTGTGGTTACCAATGCATTGACTCATGGTATTAGCATGGCAGGTTATATGTTTGTAAATGAAGGCGAAGAAGTTCTTGTGTCGGA
Organism: Prolixibacteraceae bacterium; assembly: GCA_963668595.1. Lineage (GTDB taxonomy): Bacteria > Bacteroidota > Bacteroidia > Bacteroidales > Prolixibacteraceae > GWE2-42-39. Next base: position 850,685 of record OY764876.1, read on the forward strand.
TTTGTACTGGGGAAATTACAACCTTACTCTGACCAATGCTTTTGGTGCAGTGATGACAAAATTCAACTTGTTCAAAAATAACGCATTCGATTTGGATGCATTGAAAGCAGCATTGGAAAAAGGCGGAATTGGTAAGAAAGTGCTGATTTTGAATTTCCCGAATAACCCATCGGGCTATACGCCAACTTTTGCAGAAACAAAAGCAATTGTTGAAATCATTCGCGAGTCAGCCGAAAAAGGAAATAAAATAGTCGTAATTACTGACGATGCTTATTTTGGATTGGTTTTCGAAGATGGAATTTCAACCGAAAGTATTTTTGCTGAACTGTGCGATTTGCATACCAATGTGCTCGCTCTTAAAGTGGATGGCCCAACCAAGGAAGATTACGTTTGGGGTTTTCGTGTTGGCTTTATGACTTACGGAATTAAAGGCGGAGATGCAGAATTATATACTGCGCTGGAAAATAAAACAGGGGGAGCAATTCGCGGAAATATTTCGAATGCGGCCAATATTTCGCAATCGCTGTTGTTACAGGCTTTCAACGATCCACAATATCAACAACAAAAAGATGCCAAGTTTCAGATTATGAAACAGCGCTATGAGGCAACAAAAGAAGCACTGAAAGGCGATCGTTACGACGATTGTTTCACTGCATTGCCTTATAATTCAGGATATTTTATGTGTGTGAAACTGGCTGAAGGAATTGACGGCGAAGAGTTGCGTCATTTGTTGATTTCGAAATACAGCATTGGTATCATCAATCTGAGCAATATTATTCGTGTTGCTTTTGCTGCGGTTGCTGCTTCGGATATTCAAGATTTGTTCGACGGAATTTATGCCGCATGCAAAGAATTGAAGAAATAATCGATAACAATTACATAAAACAAAAAACGGAGACTGGTTTCAGTCTCCGTTTTTTGTTTGCACTGGTTGCGTGCTTAAATATTTGTGTCTTTCAGAATAACGTCGTGTGCTCCACCTTCGACAATGCTTGTTGCCGATACCAGTGTGATTTTTGCATTTTGTTTTAGCTCATTCACACTTAAACAGCCACAGCTGCACATGGTCGATTTTATTTTTCCAACGGTGATGTCGAGGTTGTCTTTTAGTTTTCCTGCATAAGGAACATAACTGTCAACTCCTTCTTCAAATTTGAGGCTTTCGCTGCCACCCATGTCGTAGCGCTGCCAGTTGCGGGCACGGTTCGATCCTTCTCCCCAATATTCTTTTACATAGCTGTTTCCAACTTTCAGTTTTTTTGTCGGACTTTCGTCGAAACGGGCAAAATAGCGTCCCATCATCAGAAAATCGGCTCCCATTGACAAGGCGAGTACCATGTGGTAATCCTGAACAATTCCGCCGTCGGAGCAAATCGGAACGTAAATCCCGGTTTCTTCGAAATATTCGTCACGAGCCTTGGCTACTTCAATTACAGCTGAAGCTTGTCCTCGCCCGATTCCTTTTTGTTCGCGGGTAATACAGATTGATCCGCCACCGATTCCAACTTTTATGAAATCAGCGCCAGCGTCAACAAGGTAGCGAAATCCATCGCGGTCAACCACGTTTCCTCCTCCTACTTTTACTGTTTCGTTATAGGCTTTTTTTATGTAGCGAATTGTTTCAGCTTGCCATTCCGAGAAACCATCCGACGAGTCAACGCACAATACATCCACACCTGCTTCAACCAATGCCGGAACACGCTCGCGGTAATCGCGCGAATTGATTCCTGCTCCAACCAGTAATTTTTTATTCTGGTCGTGCAATTCATACGGATTATCTTTATGGCTTTCGTAGTCTTTGCGAAAAACGAAAAAGCACAGGTTTTGCTCGTCGTCAACAATCGGGAGGGCGTTTAATTTATTGTCCCAAATGAGATCGTTGGCTTCGCCAAGGGTGATGCCCATTTTGCCGACCACTAATTTTTCGTAGGGAGTCATAAATTCAGACACTTTCATGTCCATGGGGTCGCGGCTTTCGCGGTAATCGCGTCCGGTAACAATGCCCAGCAATTTGCCATTTGATGTGCCGTCGGCAGTGACTCCGATTGTTGAGTGACCAGTTGCATTTTTTACACGAACCACATCAGTGAGAGTTTGTGTTGGCGTAACATTGGCATCACTCACCACAAATCCGGCTTTGAATTTTTTTACTTTCCGCACCATTTCTGCCTGAGTATCGATTGGCTGTGAACCAAATATGAACGACAGACCTCCGTTGCGGGCCAAAGCAATAGCCAGGTTATGGTCGGATACCGATTGCATGATGGCCGATACAAAAGGAATATTCAATTCGATGGAAGGAGTTTCGCCTTTGGCGTATTTCACTAAAGGAACGTTCAGGGATACTTTGCCCGGAACGCATTCTTTGGTCGTTAAGCCAGGTATCAACAGATACTCGCTAAATGTTCTTGATACATCGTTAACAAATTGAGCCATAACCTTTTTTTTATATGTTTTATTTATTCTTTTTTCTTAAAACTGAATGTTACCTGTAAAAACGGCAATTGCCGAAATCAGTACAAAAAGCCAAACGGCAACACCTGCCGATTTGTTGAACCACCAGAGAAATTGCTGGTTTATTCGGTGTTTGAATAAACTAACCAATCCTGATAAGCTAAACCACCAAATGCATGCGCCCAGATAAATTCCGGAGATAATGGATAACGAATGGTACGGTTTTTCGATATTAAGTACGAGGCCGGAGCTTGCGAATACCGCAAGAAAAACAAAAACCACCAATGGATTTGATACAGTAATCAGAAATGATGAAAAATAATCCTGCCAGTGATTGCTGCTTTTTTGTTTGCTTTTGAGCAAATCATGCTCCGGGTTTTTCATGAAGATGTACAAACCCAGAACCAGAAGTACAATTGCTCCGGTTAGTTGAAATAATAATTGATTGTTGCGAATGAAATCGAGGATGATGGTGAGGCTGAATCCGGCAAGGATGGCGTAAAAAACATCAGACGTAGCTGCCCCCATTCCGGAAAAGAAGCCTGCTTTCCGGCTTTTGTTCACTGTTCGTTGTACCACTAAAACCCCAATCGGACCAAGCGGCACCGAAACTAAAAAACCAATAATTATCCCCTGTATGAACAATGATAGAAACATCGGGCAAAAATAAAAGATTTCAGAATTATTCCTGATAATTTTTTCAGAATGTTGTGTGAAATTTCTGTATTCTCATTTCTACGAGATACGCCGAAATATTAAATATATATTAACTGCCTGTATGTGAGCTACATTATTCGGGTAAATGAATACATTGAACTAGACTTTCTTTTAAACCAAATTACGCGTGGGTAACAAATCGAATTTTGAATGCTGAAGGTTGGGGTTTTCTTTTAGTAGAGCTTCATTCAGCACAAAAAGACGACTGTTGAATTTATCTTGCGGAAACGTATTCTCGTCGTCAAACTCATCAAAATCAGTGAAATTCAGTTCGCATGCCGAAAGTTCCCATTCTTCCGTATCGCTATTCATATAAAGTAATGGAAGTCCGTGCGTGCGGCATATTACCGGGCGATGTTCGTAAATAGTACAGCAGTGATTTTTTAGAAAAATACAGCTTTCGTCAGATGCTTCGGTGTTTATTTCCGGCGTTTCAGTTTTCAGTTTATGCTGTATGTAGTAAAACTCAATGGGCAAAATGTTGAATTCCATGCAGCATAAGTCGCATCCTTTTTTGCATTGCATGTGGTCGTGGTGCTGATTTGCCAGACGATCGGCTAACTGATCGATTTCGTTTCGAAGAGCAAGGTATGAATCGAATAATTTTTCCATGTGGCAAAACTAAACAAAAGCCGGCACATAGCACCGGCTTTTGTTGTTTCGTATCAGAGTTGTTCTAGCATTTCTTGTCGGAAGTGCCTTCAACCATTTCGCGGTATTTGCTTAATGGGTGAGATGAAGGTCTTTCGATTGGCAAACCGTACGTGCGATCCATTATCAAAGAAGCAAGTACTCCCAATGCTCTGGATACTCCGAACAGTACAGTGTAGAAGTTGTATTCTTTTATTCCGTAGTGATAAAGCAGTGCTCCTGAGAATGCATCTACGTTAGGCCACGGATTTTTTATTTTACCAACATCGCCCAGAATTGGCGGTACTACTTTGTAAATCTGGTTGACAATATTTATCAGATTGTCATCTTTGATGTATCTTTCAGCAAATTCCTGTTGAGCTGTAAACCGCGGGTCGGTCTGGCGAAGTACGGCATGTCCGTATCCGGGAACCACTCTGCCTTCTGCAAGTGTTTTCTTCACGTAGTTGGCAATTTGTTCGTCGGTAGGCTCATCGGTGTCCAGTTCCTGTATCATTTCAAAAATCCAGTGAATTACTTCCTGATTGGCATAGCCGTGCAGAGGTCCTGCCAAACCAAGCATTCCGGCTGCAAAAGCATAATAGGGGTTGCTTAATGCCGAACCTACCAGGTGTGTGGCATGTGCCGAAACATTACCTCCTTCGTGATCGGCATGAATTACCATGTGTAAACGCAGAAGTCGTTTTACTTCATCGGCATCGTGCCCCATCATGTGAGCGAGGTTACCAGCCCAGTCGAGACGCGGATCGGGTTCAATATGATCGTCGTTGAAGTAATTGCGACGATAAATGTATGCTGCAATGCGCGGAAGACGAGCAATGAGGTTCATCACATCTTCGTAAGTGGTGTCCCAGTAATATTTTTTGTTTACCCCGGCACGATATGCTTTCTGGAATATCGAGTCGGTAGCCATACTGATAATTGCAGCGCTGAATTGAGTCATTGGCCGCGAAATTTTCGGCATGGCATCAATTACATCGAAAACATGTTGAGGTACGTAGGAGCGAGTTGCCCAATCTTTGCTGATGTTGAGAACATCTTCGCGTTCGGGTATTTCACCAACAAGCATCAGGTAGAACAATCCTTCGGGAAGAGGTTCTCCTTCGGGGCGCAGACGCGGAAGTTTTTCCCTTAATTCAGGAATAGAATAACCGCGGAATCGAATTCCTTCCTGTGCGTCTAGTTTTGAGGTATCGGTAATTAAACTGGGAACACCTTTCATTCCCGACATTACCTGTTCCAAAGTGACATTAGCAATCACTTTGTCGCCATGTTCAGTTCTCAGTCGTTGGTATTCGCTGATACACTTGCTGGCTTTTTCGAAAAAACGATTCTTAATGTATTCCATAATTCTATGTTTTTATTGATTCAGTACTGGTTGATAATTAATGGATATTTCGAATAATCTCGTCGGCGAATTCAGCGGTGCTGAGTAGTGTTGCGCCTTCCATCATCGCGTGTAAATCGGAGGTGACATATCGTTTTGCAAAAGTATGTTCCATCGCGTCGAGAACATGTTCCGCAGCTTCATGCCAGCCCAGGTATTCAAGCATCATTACTCCTGAAAGAATGAGCGAGCTTGGGTTGGCTTTTCCGGTTCCGGCAATATTGGGTGCTGTTCCGTGAGTTGCTTCAAAAATTGCATAGCCACTATCGTAGTTGATATTTGCTCCCGGACTGATACCAATACCGCCAACCATTGCTGCGAGTTGATCGGAAATATAATCGCCGTTCAGGTTCATGGTAGCAATAACCGAATGATCGAATGGCCGTAATAAGCTTTCCTGCAAAAATGCATCGGTAATCACATCTTTCAGAATAACTTTTCCTGAACGCTTTGCCTCCTCCAGTGCTGCTTTGGCGTTTTCTTCACTTTGTTCTTTTTTTATTTTCTCGTATTGACGCCAGGTAAAGGTTTCTGCGGCAAATTCACGTTCAGCCAAACTGTATCCCCAGTTTTTAAAGGCTCCTTCGGTGAATTTCATGATATTTCCTTTGTGCACCAGGGTTACCGATGGCAATTTACGTTCAACTGCATAGCGAATTGCTGCACGCACCAGTCGCTCTGATCCTTCGCGAGAAACAGGTTTGATGCCAAAAGACGTACTATCGGGGAAGCGCACCTGCGAAACGCCCATTTCATTATACAGAAAATCGGCCAGTTTGAGTGTGTTTTCTTCTCCGGTCATGTATTCAATTCCGGCATAAATATCTTCTGTATTTTCACGGAAAATATGCATGTCAACCATCGACGGATAGCGGATAGGCGAGGGAACTCCCTTGAACCATCGTACCGGACGAAGGCAAACGTACAAGTCGAGTGTTTGCCGCAAAGCTACGTTCAGTGAACGTATTCCTTCGCCAACGGGTGTTTGAAGCGGTCCTTTCATGCCAACAAGGTAATGCCGAAAAGCGTCGAGCGTTTCTTCCGGAAGATGTTCTCCTGTTTGTTGAATTGCTTTTTCTCCGGCCAACACTTCTTTCCATATCAATTCGCGTTGCTTTCCGTATGCCTTTTCTACTGCGGCATTTAGTACTCTCTGTGAAGGAGCAGTTATATCTTTCCCAATTCCGTCTCCTTCAATAAACGGGATCACTGGTTTGTCGGGAACAATCAGTTTACCATCTTGTATCTGAATAATTTGATTCATCAGCATATTTTTTAGTTGACTGAATGTAGTTTCGCTTTCAGATTTTCGTCAATTGCATTCAGAAAAGCCTCTGTGGTAAGATAATGCTCTTCTTTCAACTCTTTTTCGTGAACAATAATTGCCAGATCTTTGGTCATCTTGCCACTTTCTACGGTTTCAACACAAACCTGTTCAAGTGTTTGTGCAAAACGGATTAACTTTTCATTTCCATCTAATTTTCCACGAAATGCCAGTCCTTGTGTCCAGGCAAATATCGAAGCAATCGGATTGGTTGATGTTGGCTTTCCTTGCTGGTGCATACGATAGTGGCGGGTAACAGTTCCGTGGGCGGCTTCTGCTTCCATAATTTTTCCATCCGGAGTAATTAATGTTGAGGTCATAAGTCCCAGCGAACCAAATCCCTGAGCAACAGTGTCGGATTGAACGTCGCCGTCGTAGTTTTTACAGGCCCATACAAAACCACCTTCCCATTTCAGAGCAGAAGCGACCATGTCGTCAATCAGCCGGTGTTCGTAGCTAATTCCTGCTACTTCAAATTTTTGCTTGAATTCTGTTTCGTATATTTCCTGAAAAATATCTTTAAATCGTCCGTCGTATTTTTTCAGAATTGTATTTTTTGTTGAGAGGTACAAAGGCCATTTCTTCATTAATGCCTGATTCATGCATGAACGGGCAAATCCGGCAATTGATTCGTCGGTATTGTACATCGCCATTGCAATGCCATTTCCGTCGAAATTATAAACATTGAATGTTTGCGGGGTACTGCCGTCTTCGGGTGTAAAGGTGATGCTTAGTTTTCCTTTTCCTTTGGTTACAAAATCGGTGGCCCTGTACTGATCGCCAAAAGCATGGCGGCCAATGCAAATGGGTTGTTTCCATCCGGGAACCAGTCGGGGAATATTATTAATCATGATGGGTTCGCGAAAAACAGTGCCTCCCAGAATATTCCGGATTGTACCGTTGGGCGATTTCCACATTTCTTTCAGATTGAATTCCTTTACCCGTGCTTCATCGGGGGTAATGGTTGCACATTTAATTCCTACTCCGTATTGCTGAATGGCCAGAGCTGCATCAACTGTAATCTGGTCATTGGTAGCATCGCGCGATTCAATGCCCAGATCGTAGTATTTGATGTCGAGATCAAGATACGGAATGATTAATTTTTCTTTGATAAATGACCAAATAACCCGGGTCATTTCATCGCCGTCCAGTTCTACTACAGGATTGGATACTTTGATTTTTTCCATCTTCGGGTGAGTTTATTTTTGGTTAATGATTCTGTTTTTTTATCAGATTCAGTGCAGAACCAGCTCTGAACCATTCAATTTGCTGTTGGTTGTACGAGTGATTCAGTTTAATAATTTCAGAAGTTCCGTCGTTGTGAACAACTTTCAGAGAAAGCGATTTGCCTGGCGCAAAATCTTTTAAATCGATAAAGTTGAAACGGTCATCTTCTTTTATTTTATCGTAATCGGCTTCGTTGCTGAATGTGAGTGCCAGCATTCCCTGCTTTTTTAAATTGGTTTCGTGTATCCGGGCGAATGATTTTACAATCACTGCTTTCACGCCCAAATGACGGGGTTCCATTGCTGCATGCTCACGCGATGAACCTTCACCATAATTTTGATCACCCACAACAATACTCGGAATTTCGGCGGCTTTGTATGCACGCTGTACGGCAGGAACTTCGGCGTATTCTCCGTTTAGCTGATTTTTTACTTTGTTGGTTTCACCATTAAAAGCATTTACTGCTCCAATCAGCATATTATTCGAAATATTGTCGAGATGACCGCGGTAGCGCAACCATGGACCAGCCATTGAAATATGGTCGGTGGTACATTTTCCTTGAGCTTTTATCAATAGTCTGGCTCCGGTAATGTTTTCGCCATTCCAAACAGGGAAAGCTTCCAATAGTTGCAATCGGCTTGATTTTGGATCAACAATAACTTGTACCGATGAGCCATCTTCGGCCGGTGCCTGATAGCCTGCATCTTCTACTGCAAAACCTTTTTCCGGTAATTCTTCGCCGGTAGGAGCGTCAAGCATCACTGCTTCACCTTTTGTATTGATGAGTTTATCAGTAAGCGGATTAAATGTCAAGTCGCCGGCAATAGCTAATGCTGTTACCAACTCGGGTGAAGCCACAAATGCATAAGTATTTGGATTGCCATCAGCCCGTTTTGAGAAGTTCCGGTTGAATGAGTGTACAATGGTATTTTTTTCTTGTTTGTCAGCACCTTCGCGAGCCCATTGTCCAATACATGGGCCACAGGCATTGGCAAATACGCTTGCGCCAATTTGATTGAAAATATCGATAAAACCATCGCGTTCAATCGTATAGCGAACTTGTTCAGACCCAGGGGTGATTGTGAATTCTGCTTTGGTTTTCAGTTCCTTTTCTACCGCTTGTTTGGCCAGCGATGCTGCGCGCGAAATGTCTTCGTACGAAGAGTTGGTACATGAACCAATTAAGCCAACTTCAACTTTGGTTGGCCAGCCGTTTTTGGCTGCTTCTTCTGCAATCTTAGATATTGGAGTTGCCCGGTCGGGAGTAAATGGCCCGTTTAAGTGAGGTTCCAGTTCCGACAGGTTGATCTCTATAAGTTGATCAAAATATTTCTCAGGATGGGCATATACTTCAGGATCGGCAGTGAGATGTTGTTTTACTGTATTGGCTAAATCGGCTACTTCTGCACGTCCGGTGGCCCGAAGGTATCTTTCCATTGATTCGTCGTAGGCAAAAGTAGAAGTCGTTGCACCAACTTCAGCTCCCATGTTACAAATAGTACCTTTTCCGGTGCAGGAAATTGATTGAGCGCCTTCACCGAAATATTCGATAATAGCTCCGGTTCCTCCTTTAACGGTAAGTAATCCGGCTACTTTTAAAATAACATCTTTAGGCGAAGTCCAGCCATTGAGTTTTCCGGTTAATTTAACTCCAATCAGCTTCGGGAATTTTAGTTCCCAGGCCATTCCGGCCATTACATCTACTGCATCGGCACCACCTACGCCAATAGCAATCATTCCCAATCCGCCAGCATTGACAGTGTGCGAATCGGTTCCAATCATCATTCCTCCCGGAAATGCATAATTTTCGAGTACTACCTGGTGAATAATTCCTGCACCTGGTTTCCAAAAGCCAATACCGTATTTGTTCGAAACCGACTCAAGAAAATCATATACTTCTTTATTCGCATTCAGTGCTGTATTCAGGTCTTCAATGCCATGTGTTTTTGCCTGAATCAGGTGGTCGCAATGTACAGTGGATGGCACCGCTGTTTTTGTTTTTCCCGAATTCATTAATTGAAGAAGCGCCATTTGTGCGGTTGCATCTTGCATGGCCACGCGATCGGGCGCAAAATCAACGTAATCAATTCCTCGTTTGAAATCCTGTATTTCATTCGGATTAAAAAGATGAGCATAAAGAATTTTCTCAGCTAATGATAATGGTTTGTTGAGGGTTGCTTTGGCTTTCTCAACTTTCGAACCTAACTCGAGGTAGCTTTTTTTTATTAATTCCAGATCAAACATATTTGGTTTTTTTTCTTGTTGTTCTTTCAGAATAATGGTTGATAACTCAGCATTTATAACAAAAATGTTTGCCGAAAAGTTTTCGGTTTTTGGTTTACTTAAATATAAAATATATCAGAAGAAATGTATTCTTCTTTGTCGCACTTAAATTGATGCTTTCGAATATTTGCTGGATTGATTTTTGATTGAAAATTGTAAGTTAGTAAAACTTAAGTTCTGTTTGTTGAAAATCAGTAGGATAGTGATAAGTTGGTTCAAGGGGGGATTTATAAAAACAAAAAAGCAGCCTTTTGAGCTGCTTGAAATTTATTTGTTTGTTAAATCATCAAAGTCGAAATCGAGATATTCTTTTTTCGATGAAGAATATGCTTCGCTATAGGTTTCATCGTCGTAGTCCATCTGAGGTGCTGAATTCTCAAGCATTGCTTGATTTTCATTAATGAATGTCATGACCTCCTGAAGGCCTTCTATAAATTTATCAAAGTCTTCCTGATAAAGAAATAGCTTGTGTTTTTCAAAATGAAAATTTCCATCATCATTGAAGCGCTTTTTACTTTCTGTGATAGTCAGGTAATATTCATCGCTGCGAGTTGATTTTACATCAAGAAAGTAGGTTCTTTTCCCGGCGCGAATTGCTTTTGAATAGATGCCTTCATTAAACTTGCTGTCCAACTCTTTTCCTCCGTTGTTCTTAAAGCCTTCCATATTTTTGCATCAATTAATTTCATTTTGAATCAAATGTAGTTCTTTTTTTTGAATATTGATATAAAAAATATTCTTTATTTGCTGGAACACAATAAGTAATAGTCCTGATGAAATCTTTTTGAATTTACTTTTTGTAGTACTTCATTGCTTCAGGAACGAGTAAATTCAGGGCTTCGATGCGTTTTTCCGACATTGGATGTGTGCTTAAAAATTCCGGAACTTTTGATTCTCCTTGCTGCGACATTCGGGTCCAAAATTCAGGTGCCTTTTGTGGGTCATATCCGGCCATTGCCATGAACATCATTCCAAGCTTGTCTGCTTCGTATTCATGAGTGCGCGAATAGGGGAGAAGTAGTCCAACCTGAGAACCGGCACCGTAGGCAGCCATAAAAATGGTCTGTGTTTGCTGTGGCTTCTGTTTTACTGCTTCCGATAGCGCAATTCCTCCCATTTGTACGAGTAGTTGCTGACTCATTCTCTCGTTTCCGTGGCGGGCAACAGCATGTGCAATTTCGTGCCCCATAACCACCGCTATTCCTGCGTCATCCTGCGTCATCGGCAATATTCCCGTGTAAAAGACTACTTTTCCTCCGGGCATGCACCATGCGTTGATGGTTTCGTCTTCAACTAAATTAAATTCCCATTTGAAATCACTCAGTCGATCCTGAAATCCATTTTGTTTCATGTATTCTTCAACTGCTGCGGCAATACGGGTGCCTACTCGTTTAACTGCTTCTGTTTGCGCTTTATTGTCAGAAACTTTGCTTTCGGTTAGAAATTGAGAATAATTGGTTAAGCTCATTTCAACCATACTTGATTCGGGCAATAACGATATTTGGCTTCTTCCTGTTAAGGGCACAGTGCTGCATGATTGCATAATGGCAATGACGCTGATGAATGTCAGTACTTTAATGGATTGAATAATCGATATTTTCATTATCGTGAAAATTGGTTTTTAAAATTTGTGAGACATGTAATTATAACAACAATCTGGTAAAAAGTTTAATGTATAAAGCAAAAAATCCCGATTGCTCGGGATTTTTTCAATATATCAGAAAATTAGAATTTACTTGTAAATTTCTTTTTTTGCGGCAAGAAGTGTGTTCTTCAGAAGTGAAACGCGGGTCATTGGTCCTACTCCTCCGGGAACCGGAGTGATATGAGAACATTTCGGGGCAACTTCGTTGTAAAGTACATCTCCTTTTAATCTGAATCCAGATTTAGTTTCCGGTGCATTAATGCGGGTGGTTCCCACATCGATAACAACCGCTCCTTCTTTTACCATATTTGCCTTGATAAATTCAGGCGAACCAATCGCGGCAATTAAAATGTCAGCATCAGCACAAACTTGTTCCAGATTTTTAGTTCGACTGTGAGCAACAGTAACAGTTGCATTCATTTCTTTTTGTGACATAAGTACGCTCAATGGGCGACCTACAATATTACTCCGGCCAACAATTACACAATTTTTACCCGATGTTTCAATTTTATATCTTTTCAGAAGTTCAACAATGCCATCCGGAGTTGCTGAAACAAAAGCAGGAAGTCCGATAACCATTCTACCCACATTGGCCGGATGAAATCCATCTACGTCTTTACTCGGGTCAATGGCTTCAATTACTTTTTGTTCCGAAATATGTTTTGGAAGAGGTAGTTGAACGATAAAGCCGTCAAGCGTTTTATCTGCATTCAGTTCATGTACTTTGGCAAGCAATTCGTCTTCGCTTACATTGTCCTCAAACCGGATCATGGTTGATTTGAAACCGACTTCTTCGCAATCTTTGATTTTATAAGCAACGTAAGTTTCGCTTCCGCCGTCGTGTCCAACTAATATTGCAGCCAGGTGAGGAGCTCTTTTACCTGAAGCAACCATTTGGTCAACTTCCAGTTTAATCTCCTTTTTAATGTCGCTGGCAGTTTGTTTTCCGTCAATAATAATCATCGGTGTATGTTTTGTTTGGTTATCGTGGTTTCACATTGCCCATCATGCGACCGAGGTTTTTTCCCTGAGAAACCATACGCATCATTTTTCTGGTTTCATCGAATTGTTTGATGAGTCGGTTCACTTCCTGAATGTTGGTTCCCGATCCGTCAGCAATACGTTTGCGGCGCGAACCATTTAAAATAGATGGATCTTGTCGCTCTGTTGGAGTCATCGATTTGATGATTGCTTCGATATGTTTGAATGCGTCGTCGTCAATATCAATATTTTTCAGTGCTTTGCCCATTCCCGGAATCATCGAGGCCAAATCTTTCAAATTACCCATTTTCTTGATTTGCTGAATCTGCTTCAGAAAGTCGTCGAAATTGAATTCGTTTTTAGCCAATTTTTTTTGCAGACGGCGGGCTTCTTCAGCATCAAATTGTTCTTGTGCTTTTTCAACCAGCGAAACAATATCACCCATCCCCAAAATACGGTCGGCCATACGGGCAGGATGGAAATTATCCAGTGCATCCAGTTTTTCACCAGTTCCTACAAATTTGATTGGTTTTTCGACAACCGAACGAATTGATAAAGCTGCACCACCACGAGTATCCCCGTCGAGTTTGGTCAGCACAACTCCGTCGAAGTCGAGGCGATCGTTGAATTCTTTGGCTGTATTTACTGCGTCTTGCCCGGTCATGGAGTCAACAACAAACAAAATCTCCTGTGGATTAATTGCCGCTTTTACGGCGCTGATTTCGTTCATCATTTGCTGGTCGATAGCCAAACGTCCGGCGGTATCGACAATAACTACGTCAAGCCCTTTTGCTTTTGCTTCGCGAATTGCCGACTGAGCAATTTGAACCGGATTCATGTTTCCTTCTTCAGTGTAAACAGGCACGCCAATTTGTTCGCCAAGAACTTTTAGCTGTTCAATTGCTGCAGGACGATATACGTCGCCGGCAACAAGCATCGGGTGACGACCTTTTTTACTTTTGAGCATCTTAGCCAGTTTCCCGGAGAAAGTAGTTTTCCCCGATCCCTGAAGACCAGCAATCAGAATTACAGTTGGACTTCCTTTCATGTTGATGTCAACAAAAGTGCCTCCCATGAGCTTGGTTAGCTCATCGTGCACAATTTTAACCATCATCTGTCCGGGTTTTACGGCATTTAGCACGTCTTGTCCCAACGCAATTGTTTTTACGTTTTCAGTAAAGGTTTTTGCAATTTTGAAGTTAACGTCCGCGTCAAGCAAAGCTCTGCGTACTTCTTTCAGCGTTTCTGCAATATTGATTTCGGTAATTTTCCCCTGTCCTTTTAACAGTTTAAACGACCGTTCCAGTTTTTCATTAAGATTCTCAAACATAATTTAGCACTGAATTATTCGATTCTTTTAAGTTGCCACAAAAATACAAAAATATGGCAAAGTGAATCAGTATTGATGCATAAATGGCAGCATTCAGATAATCAGTTGTTTTCATGATGATATTCACTGATTGTTAATAACTGTTGAAAAAAATCAAAAAAAAAAATTGTACTAAGGGGTTACCTTTTGGCGTTAAAACGAATGAATGAGTGTAATCAGAAAACAGAAAAATGAAGAGTAAAGGAGATGCAGAGTATTTGGGTTTATTGTTTCAATGCCCGATGGATCATGAGATGCATGATTGTGCACTGGTTCATCTGCGTCGGGTTCCTTTGGTTGAACGAATGAAGTTTTTTGGAAATATGAGCTTTCAGCAAAAAGAAGAAATCATCCAAAAACACAGAAAATGCCTTTTTAGGCGAGAACGACGAATCCCTTTTTCACAAATCGCAATAATGTAGAAATCCATTAAAAGGAGGCCAGGAGGGTCTCCTTTTTTCTTTTTATGTTTTTGTATTGCAAGGAAACAGAATGATCCTTGAATTGATCCACAATAATTTTGGAGATCTATGGCTTGTCGCATAAAAAAAGAGACCGTCCTTTTGGGACAGCCTCTTAAAAGTCTTTTTTGACTTGCTTGGTGACTCAGCTGGGGCTCGAACCCAGGACCCCATCCTTAAAAGGGATGTGCTCTACCTACTGAGCTACTGAGTCATCCTCTGTGTGCCTTTTTTGTAAAGGCGTTGCAAAGGTAAAAGCATTTTTTATAAATGCAAATTTTGAAATCCTTAAAACGCGAAAAAAACATGCCGTTTCATTGGCTTAAACACTTTGAAAAGGTTCTAAAATGCTATGTTTTGGTCGATTAACATTATACTGTTTTGTCGTATTTTTTTGCGTTTTTTTTGTTGAAAAAATGGGAATATATCTTTTCCAGAGTTTTTTGTTTTGTGATTTTCGATTTTACTTTTCTGAAATTTCTACAAATTGTTGGTAAGCTTGATCCCAATTTGCTGCGACGGATGGTGAGAACTGCAGTACTCCAAACGATCGTTGTACTATTTCCCGTATTTCGCCGAGTGATTTGATATGTCCGAGAGCCTTGGCTTGCATCAGAATATTACCGGTGGCAGTTGCTTCTGTTGGCCCGGCAACAACAGGTAAACCGGTCGCATCGGCAGTAAGCTGACACAGAAAATGGTTATTTGAGCCTCCTCCAATAATGTGAATTTTCTCCATCTGATTATTGCAAACTTGATGAATTTGATTCAGTGTATAACGGTATTTGAGAGCCAGACTGTCGTAAATACAGCGAATAATTGCCTGGTGCGAATCGGGTATGCCTTGTCCGGTACGCATGCAAAAATTTGCGATTGCTTCCGGCATGTTGTCCGGATTAAGGAATGTTGAATCATCAGGATTAATCAGGTACTTGAATGGTTCTGCCTGTCTCCCCATTTCAACAATTTCGGGCCACGAATATTCATTCTCGCGCGACCAGATTCGCTTACACTCCTGTATGAGCCACATTCCCATAATATTTTTCGAAAAGCGTGTGGTTCCTTCTACGCCGCCTTCGTTGGTAAAGTTCATTGCCCTGGTTTCGTCCGAAATAATAGGAGTCGAATTTTCAATTCCCATGATTGACCATGTTCCACTGCTGATAAATGCCCAGTTATTTCCTTGAGCAGGAACAGAGGCAATGGCTGATGCGGTATCATGTGCTCCCACGGCTACAACCGGGATACTTTTGCTTCCGGTTTGAGCAGAAATTTCACTTGTGGTTTGTCCGACAATTGTTCCGGGCCACACAATCTCCTGTAAAATTGAAGGATCAATGCCTGCTTTACGAATCAACTCTGTTTGCCACTGGCATGTGCCTGGTTTTAGCATCTGACTGGTACTGGCAATGGTAAATTCAGCCTTTTTTTCGCCTGAAAATAAATAATTGAGGGCATCGGGCATGAATAATATTGAATCCGTAATTTCCAATAGCGACGAATTTACCTTACTCATCGAAAAAAGCTGGAACAAACTATTGAATTGCATAAACTGAATACCTGTTTGCCGGTAAACTTCTTCGGCTGGAATAATTGAAAAAAGTTCATCCATAGCATGATCGGTCCGCGAGTCGCGGTAAGCATACGGAAGAGCAATAATTTGGCCTTCACGATTCAGGTGGGCAAAGTCAACGCCCCATGTGTCAATTCCAATTGATTCGGGTTGGATATGAAAATCGCGGATGCATTTGCTAAGTCCGGTTTTTAATTCGTCGAACAAACTGAAAATATTCCAGTGATAGCTACCGCGAATATGCTGCATGCGGTTTTCGAAACGATGTATTTCGGTGAGTTCAATTTTGCCTTCGTTGAGAGTTCCTAAAATAGCTCTGCCGCTTGAGGCTCCCAGATCGAATGCCAAAAAATGATGCCTGTTCATGATTCGTTAATTATTTAGGTTCAGAACAAGCAAAATAAATAAAAAAATACAACTATGCTGATCTATCCTGAAATTACTTGATTATTTCTTTTGCAAAATGAATATATTGCTCCCAGTCATAGCTGGTTATGTCGTGTTTTCCTTTGCGTATGTGATACGATACATTTCCAAAAACGGGAGTATTTTCCTGAGGCATCTGGTGCGCAGCCAAGCCCGATAATCCGTATAGCTGATACGCAGGCGAAGCTAATGCGGCAGCAAGAAACTCGCCTTCCGGGTCGGCCCAAAGATCTTCTGTTGCACTTGCCACATAAAGCGGACGCGGAGCAATTAGTGCCAGCAACATGTGCTGATCTACAGGAAGTGTGTTTTCCCGATTATTGTATTTCTTGAAGTTTTGGCAAAACCAGTGCGGAAAACTGCTATTAATTTTTGCAACTGTTTCGCCCATTCGCCGGCGCGACAAGGCTGCGCCTCCGCATCCCGAATCGTTCGATATTGCTGCTGCAAAGCGCAGGTCGGTTGCCGCGGCCCATAATGCGGTTTTTCCTAAGCGAGAATGCCCAAATACAATCACTTTTGACGGATTAATATCCTTATCGCTTTGCAAATAATCCATTGCTTTGGAAAGTCCCCATGCCCAGGCAGAAATAGATCCCCATTCGTCATGAGCCGGTTCTGTTTCATTGTTTTTATAGAAGAGCGGATGAACTCCGTCGCTGAAATTTGGACGATCCGGGTCAATATCGCCGTAGTACATGGTTGCAATTCCGCAACCGGCATCAATAATTTGTTGAATAGGCCAACGGTTTTCCCGTTTCCCTCTTGATTGTTCTGTTAGCTGGTTGTGAATAATTCCCATTGCCGGATTGTCAGCTACCCACGATTCGGAAATACGAATGTTGGGATCATAGGAAATAGTGTGGTTCCCCATGAAATTATAGCCCAAAAACAGCGGAAAATTGCTTGTGTTTTTAGGTAAAAACATCAGTAGTTCGACGTATATTTCTTGTTCGTTTTTGCGCAGAAAAAGTCCGATTTGTTTACGTATTGCTGTTCCGTTTAAGGCCTGATCATCGCGTTCCCAAACAATTGTATCACTCAGCGTTAAATTGCCAGGCACTTTTCCATACACTTCGTTCTGAAAAAGTGAAAGTAGTTCTGGTCGCCTGATTTTTTCCCATTTTTTGACGGTGTTGATTTTTCGGTTCCGCTGAGAAATTAATAAATCAGGAACAACGTAACTCTCCGTTCTCTGATTTGTCATTTGTGCCGAAGCAATATGGGAGGTAAGTTGCAGCAAAATAAATAGCCAGCAAAGAGAGCTAGCGATTCTCATCGGATGTTTCATTTTCAGAAAGAGTAAATATTTTTTCTTGTTGTAATTTTTCAGTTGCTGAAGAATAAATTGATTTTATTCTGGCTCTTGGGCTGGCAATGAGTGAAGAAGCCATGATAAAGCTGGTTGCGATAATGACAACCATGAGTACTCCACTTTCGAAATCGGGCAGTTGAAATTCCGATGGAATTGCATAAAACAAAAGGATTGAAATCAAACCTCGCGGAGCAATAAAAATCTGAGGTTTTATTTCGGTGCGTACAACCAATGCATAAAGTATTGTTCGAACCAAATAAATACTAACCAGAATGCCTGCGCTGATTAACCAGACCCAGCCATTGCTGATCGAATCCAGGGATAAGGTCATTCCGAAGACAACAAAAAAGAAGGTGCGTACAAGAAATGAGGTTTCAATGGTAATCATTTGAAAATTTCCGAAAACCTGATCAATTAATTCCGGCTTAAACCACTTTTTTAAAGGTCCCCAGAGTAATATTTTATAGTTGCCCAGAAGTAATCCGAAGGCGAGAATAATAAGCAATGATGAAAAATGAAATAGTTTGGCGATTGAATAGAGAAGTACCAGTACGGCCAGAAACAGGAAAAATTTGGCGCCGGAACGTACATGCTGAATCACATAAAGCAGGGCATAGCTTAAAACTACCGACATGATTACAGTAAGTAAAATGTTGCTACTTACAACAAATGCTACGTGTCCTGCGCTATTGGCATTCAGGTTTTCGAGCAATAAATAGAAACCCATAATTCCGATAATATCAGAAAAAGTACTTTCGTAAATCAGAAATTCTTTTTTCTGTCCGGAAAGATTACTTACCGAAGGAATAATAATGGCGCTACTCATTATTGAGAGTGGAATAGCGTAGATGAGAGCCGGCAATATTTCGAGTCCCTCCATAAAAAACTGGATGATAAATGCGATCAGAAAAGAGGTTGCTGCCAGCGAAACAACTGCGATTGTGAACGATTTTAAAATTAGTGGCCATTTGCTGCGTTCCAGTTTCAGGTCAAGTGCTGCTTCAAGAACAATCATAATTAATCCGACAATGCCAAGTATTTCGAGCCACGACATGTATGCGGGTTGAATTTTAAAATAGTCGAGTAATTGACCAACTCCAACTCCTGTCAAAATGAGCAGAACAACGCTTGGAATATTAGTTCTTTTAGATAACAGGCCAAAAAAGAAAGACGAGATAATAATAATGCAAAGGCCTATGAGAAATATATAGGAATTCATTCAGTATTCAATTGATTAGAAACATTAAAAATAATTGATTTTTTTGCGTATCCCAGCAAAATCGGGCGATTCTTTGTTTTTGAGTTTAAAAACAAACAAGGCATTCTGCTTATTGAGGTACAGAATGCCTTGTCATATTGATTTTATTTGTTGTTTATCGCAATTGATATTTGTTGTCTTATAAGCTCATTTAATTCATCTGCTTTCCTGTTCTCAGGGTAAACCGGAGGTAAGAAATCAACGGAAATTTTGGCGCCTCGCTTAATTTTTCGTTGCCCTGATGACATGGCTTCGTAGGCTCCCTGGATGGCAATCGGAACAATCGGAATATTGAGTTCGGTACTCAATACTGCATATGTTTTTTTGAAATCGCCCAGTTCTCCAGTTAATGTACGTGTTCCTTCCGGGAAAATCAGAATTTTTTTGCCTTGTTTCACCACCTCCGCCATTTTCTGAATCGACATTTTCAGGTCTTTCGATAGATCCATTACAATTACATTGGTACGGCTGGCCAAATATCTGCGGACTTTTCCGTTCACATGCTCCTTTTTAGCATAAGAATATGTATTCTGCAAAGTTTGCTTATCCAGATAGGAGAGAACCAGAAAGGCATCCAGTTTGCTTTCGTGATTCGGGGCAAAAAAACATGGTCCGTCCGGAATATTTTCGAGTCCTTTTACTTCGAACGAGAAAAACATTCGAAATATAGAACGAACAGCTTTAACTACCGGACGAAGCAAAAATGAGGTTTTAGGCAGAATAACCGGCGAGTCATCTTTTAAATCGCCTGACCAGGATGAATCGCTGTCAGCTTTGTGGAACAGTTTGTTTGCCTGAATGAATTCGGCAATTTTTCGAACAGAAGGAAAGCGCAGTAACTGCTCTTCTTCAATTTTTATCCCGAATTTCTTTTCAATGAAGACAATCAGACTGAGTTTGCTGAGTGAGTCCATCGAAATATCGAAAACCAAATGGTGATCGGGCAAAATATCCATGTCCACCTGTGTCTCAATAAACGACTTGATTGCCAGATATTCGGGAGTAGTGGGTTCCTGACTGTCTTTTTTTGTTTCTTTCTTTTCCAGAAACTCGGGAAATTTAAAACGTTGCAGTTTGGCAAGTCGTGTGCGGGGCAATTCATTTTTAATTAATGTGAATTGCATAATTCGCTTATACGAACTAAGTTCAACATTGAGTGGCGAAATTACTTGTTCGCGGAAATATTGATTTAAATCGTCAGCTCCGTTTTCTGAAAGGTATGCAAAGTCGGGCAGAATCAATGCATGCAATACGTCGTTGTGCAGAAAAACACCTGCCTCTTTTACTGCCGGATTGAATGTCTCAAGTTTGTGCTCCAATTCCTGCGGATTAATGTTTTTTCCGTTTGGTAACACAATAATTTCTTTTTTTCGGCCGGTAATGTATAAATAGCCGTCTTTATCGAGATAGCCCAGGTCGCCGGTGTGCAACCATCCGTCAATCAACACTTCTGCAGTTTCTTCCGGACGATTGTAGTATCCTTTCATAATGCTTGGCCCTTTGGCAACAATTTCGCCGTCGCGAATTTCAATTTGCAAGCCGGGAAGTGCCTGTCCTGTGGCTCCAATTCGTATTTTGCCCGGACGGGGAAAGGCAATCATCGGAGCGGCCTCGGTCATTCCGTACCCTTCCATAATGTCGAATCCAAGCGTGTAAAAGAAAGTTCCTACTTCGCGATTTAAGGCTGCACCACCGGCAATCATATATTGCAGGTGACCGCCAAAACCGTTATGTACTTTTTTGAAAATAATTCGCCCTAATTTGCGACTCTTGCTTTTCAGTACAAACCATAGTAAAAAACGACCAACAGCACTACCATCAATTTTTGCTTTAATGCCTCGATACATTAATTCATATAAACGAGGAACTCCCATGAATATGCCAACCTCATTGTCAGCAAAAGTTTTCATCAGGTCGGTCGATTGCATGGATGGTACCATGGCAATACTGGCTCCTACATACAATGGGGCCATCATTGAACCAACCAACGGAAATACATGATGAAGGGGTAGAAAGATTATCGCTTGCCGATCGGCTTCAAATATTTTTACATCTACCACTGCATTTATATTCATAAGCAGGTTAGTATATGAAAGCATTACTCCTTTCGGGCTTCCTGTCGTTCCTGAAGTATAAATAATGACAGCGGTTGAGTCGTCGTCTGATGCAGACATCCATGTGCTTTCCTGAAATGTTTCCGGTAAGCTCAGATCTTCAAAAACAATGACCTCCGGGTGGTGGCTGATTCTGGTATTTACTTTTTCCATTGCTTCGTGCATGGCACGGCTGGTAAAAAGCAATTCGGGAGTGCAGTCGTCGATGATGTATGCTACATCGTCGGGTGAGGCTAAAAAGTCGATAGGGACAGCAATGCACTGATTTTGTAATGCTGCATAAAATGCATAAATCCACTCGATGCGATTCTCTGAATATATGGCAACTCTTGAGTAGTTTTTCCCTTTAAATAAAGAAGCGAAATACTCAATTTGCTGCAACACTTGCTGATAGGAAATATTTCCCTGTGTAGTAATTAGTGCTGGTTTATCCGGGTTAATCCGGTTTATGATTGGCTTGCTCATCTCTTTCAGTTTAAAATTCTCAGGAGAGAAGCATTCATGTTATGGCATTGAAAAAATACCTGTTAGATTCCCTTTCCCCCGAATCAAATTCGGCACAATGATACAAATTCCCGTATGAATCAGGAGCGTTTGCATGCATTTTTTACTGAAAAGATGCTTCCCGTGTTGTTGTAAATACCTACTTTTTTAGCGATTCTTTCGATTTTTGGTCGTTTTTCTGGTATTTCACGACTGTGAACAGAGGAATGAACACAAAAAAGAAAATACAGGCTGAAATAATTATCGGAACAATGGCTGACAGGTTAGTGAATAGCTGAAAGAATAGTGCAACGCCAAAAACAATGATTGAACCGGGACCTAATAATAACAGTAAGTATTTCATGTGTATAAATTTTCAAAGTTGGTTCGTATAATTTTCGTATCAACTTTTGTTTTTCAATTAAAATCTCAACGTATGGAATAGCCATTTATTCATTTTCGCTTAGTATGAGCTTTAGCTCTTATGGCTATTTCATGTGTTTATTTTTTGTTTTTTATTGCCACATGGAATTCGCATGATGGAAGAATAATCATTTCGATTGGTGTTCCCGTAAATCATGCTCATTTCATTCGTATATATTTAGAACAACTTAACCCGTTGTGAGAAAATCCTCAGTTTAATGAATTTTACACAACGGGTTAAGAGGTTGATTATTTGCTGAAACAAAGAATAGTGCCCTGGGTATTTTTGAGTTTTGTATTGAACTTTCAGGGTTTATATATGCTCGTTTCTTTAGTTAAATAATTTGTTTTTAATGGTGTATCTATTCCATCCGTTTAACTCCTTTTACAGGCATCGGTTTGAGCATATGAAGATCAAAAATTATGATTTCGTTTTTGCCTTTATTCAACCACGAGGCTGGGCAATAAAGTTGTTTTTGCGGACCAATATTCCAGTAGCGGCCCAGATTGTGCCCGTTTACCCAAACCACCCCTTTTTCCCATTGACTAACATCAATATAGGTGTCGCCAGTTGCTGTTAACTGAAATTCGCCAGAAAAGAAAATTCCCGGACAGCTTGTTTCTTTAGAAGAAAATTGAAGGTTTTTTAAGTATGCTTCGTCAAACGGCAGAGAGTAAATCTTCCAGTTCATCAAGGTCATTCCATTAAGTGAGACACGCTCTGTGATTCCTTTTCTGTCGATCATGTATTCGGCAAAGTTGATACGTCCCATTCCTTCAACCAGAATGTCTAGTTGTGGATTTGCTGAGCCTGAGGCTGGAAGTTCGATGATATTTTCTTCTTTCGAACGATCGAGCTTCCCGACATATTTTCCGTCGATAAATACCGTGGCGTAATCGTGCAGATCGGTAATCCGAAGCTTTCCTCTTTTGTGCCCGATTAATTCGGTTCTATATAGAATAAAGCCTCCTTTTTGTCCGAACATTTCCATCGGTTTAGGCTGTGGCGAATGGATTGCCTGAGGGAGGTTGTTCCATACCGGGGCTGAAGCAGTAAGCGTAATTTCCGGAATTTCGATAACCGGAAGTGCTGCTGGAATAGCTGGTATCTTTTTTCGGGCCGGTAAATAGCTGGCCAGCAAACGGCGGAGTGCCATGTATTTGGGAGTGGCCTGTCCCATTTCGTTCACCGGGGCATCGTAATCGTAGCTGGTTACATCGGGTTGGTACTGTGTGGGACTAAATGCATTTGCTCCGGCCCAGTAACCAAAATTAGTTCCTCCGTGGATAACGTAGAAATTGAATGATTTTTTGTTGTCCATTAGCCACTTCACATCTTTTAGTAGTTCTGTGGTGTCGGGACGTTGCCATTCTTCGCCCCAATGGGTTAACCAACCGGGATATAATTCGCTGCAGAATGATGGCACATTCGAATTAATTTTGGAAGCTTCGGCAAAGTTGGATTCGCTAGCTCCCGGATCAAGTCCAATCGCAGCATTGGGTAATGAACCGGCTTCGAGCATCGCCGGACTTGCACCATCTGCGGTATAAAAAGGAACTTCAATACCATTTTCCTTCCATACTTCTTCAACCCATTTCATATAGGTGCGGTCGTTTCCGTAACTTCCGTATTCGTTTTCGGCTTGAACCATCAGGATTGGGCCTCCTTTGGTAACCTGAAAATCGTTCACTTGAAGAGCCAGCGTTTTGATGTAACGCTCAACCGCCTCGGTATAACGGGGATCCATGCATCGAACTTTGATATCAGGAATGCTGAGCAAATAAGAGGGGAGTCCGCCAAAGTCCCATTCTGCACAAACATAAGGGCCAGGACGTAATAGCACAAACATTCCTTCTTCCTGAACAATTTGAATAAACCGGGCGATATTATGGTTCCCGGTTTGAAAATCGAATACGCCGGGTTCTGATTCGTGGTAATTCCAGAAGATGTATGCCGCAATTGTATTGCAGCCCATTGCTTTAGCCATTTGAACGCGATGCCTCCAGTATTCAACCGGAATTCGGGCAGGGTGCATCTCCCCTGAAATAATCTGAAATGGTTTATCATCGAGCAGAAACTCAGATTTTTCAAGCTTAAACGAATGAACTTTTTCCTGAGCGATTCCACAAAATGGCAACAGAATAAGAAGAAGAAAACAGTAGTGTTTCATAAAATTTAAGGTTTCATTTATAACCGCAGCAATTTAATGGTTTTGTTTGTTTACAAAATATGATAAATGATAGAAATTGAAATTTTAAAATGATGATAGAAAAATAATTGCTTTTGGGCCTTTGGGTGATTTTCTTTTTATGTGATTGTTCCCATGTATCGCTTTGTTTTATACATGGTTATTTCGTCAGAATATTCGTAGTTTAATAAAATGCGAAATCAGTCAGGAATTTAAAAATTGCTTGTATGCATCAATTGCCCTGTTGCGGGCAAAGGTGTGTTCAACAATGGGCGCACAATATTTTTCTGTTTGAAATTCCGGTACCCATTGCCGGATATATTTGTTCTCCGGATCGAATTTTTGAGCCTGCATCGTCGGGTTGAAAACCCGGAAGTAGGGAGCGGCATCGCATCCCGATCCTGCAGCCCATTGCCAGCCTCCATTGTTTGCGGCGAGATCGAAATCAAGCAGTTTTTCTGCAAAATACGCTTCGCCCCAGCGCCAGTCAATAAGCAGGTGTTTGCACAAGAAACTGGCAACAACCATGCGTACGCGATTGTGCATGTAGCCCGACGAATTCAACTCGCGCATTCCTGCGTCCACCATCGGATAGCCGGTTTCGCCCCGGCACCATTTGGCAAAATCTGCTTCGTTGTTATGCCATTGAATGCGATCGTAAGCTGGCTTAAAGCTGTTTTTTTCTACGTGCGGAAAGTGCCAAAGAATATCCATATAAAAATTACGCCAGGCCAATTCGTTCAGTAATTTATCGGAATGAAGAAAAGCCTGTTGGGTAACTTTTCTGATGCTGATTGTTCCAAACCGAAGGTGAACGCTGAGTCGCGTTGTGGCGTTTTGGGCCGGAAAGTCGCGCAAATCTCCGTATTTGTGCATTATTTCTTCGGAAAGAATATAATTGCTCACTTGCATGGATGATTGAGTGAAGCCAATTTGTTCGAGTGTTGGCAAGTGAAACGGAGAAGTCTTCACCAAATTGTGAAGAATATGTTGCGATGCAAATCCCTGAGTTTTCGAACTATCAAATTTAGCAAGCCATTTGCGGTAATACGGTGTGAAGACAGTATAGGGGAAACCGTCTTCTTTTACAATTTCATGTCGATCGAATATCAGTTGATCTTTAAAATCACGAAATTGAGTACCTCTGACTTGTAAAAATTGCGCTATTTCCCGATCGCGTTTCCGTGCATAAGGTTCGTAATCGCGATTCGTAAAAACAGTATTTATTGTGTATTCGTTGGCTAATTGCTCAAATGCTTCGAGTGGAGTGCCGTGTATCACTTTTAATGAACTGCCATGCGTTTCCAATTCGCTTTTTAACTTTTCAATCTGACGGTGAATAAATGTGACCCGCGAATCATCTCCGGGTAATTGTTTCAGAATGTTGGTGTCAAAAACAAAAACAGGTAAAACAGGAATGCCTGCTTGCAAGGCCTGAAAAAGTCCTGCGTTGTCTTCGGTACGAAGATCGCGTCTGAACCAGAATATGTTGATGGGAGATTTCATTTTCATCAATTCATTAAAGTAAATGCAAACATTTTTCCTTTTAATTTTTCTATCTTTCTCACTCGAAAAATCAAATATAAGAAGAATAAAAATGAAGCGAGGATTTGCCAGTGATAATAATTCGGGAGTGCATCCGGAGGTGTTGAAAAAAATGGGAGAAGTGAATGATGGCCATGTAGTTGGTTATGGTGGTGATTCGTTTACCGAAGAAGCAATTGCTCTTTTTCGTAAAGAGTTCGGATCGGATACCGAAGTGTTTTTTGTTTTCAACGGAACGGGAGCCAACGTATTGTCGCTGTCGTCACTCACCAATTCGTTTCATTCGGTTATTTGTGCTGAAACGGCACACATTCAGGAAGATGAATGTGGTGCTCCGGAAAAATTTACCGGTTGCAAACTGTTGCCTGTTGAAACGCATGACGGAAAACTCAGTCCGGAGCAAATTCTGCCTCATTTAAAAGGCTTCAATTTTGAGCATCATTCGCAACCCCGGGTGATTTCAATTTCGCAGGTTACCGAAATGGGCACTTTATATAGCGTGGACGAAATTCGTGCTTTGGCTGATCTGGCGCATTCGCACGGAATGTACCTGCACATGGATGGCGCACGTTTGGCCAATGCCGCCGCAGCACTCGATTTGCCTTTTCGCACATTTACCCGCGATGCAGGTGTGGATGTACTATCGTTTGGTGGAACCAAAAATGGACTGATGATGGGCGAGGCGGTTCTGTTTTTTAATGCAGAGTTGTGTCGCAATACAAAATATGTGCGAAAACAAAGCATGCAACTTTATTCGAAAATGCGTTTTGTTGCTGCGCAGTTCCTAGCCTATTTTCATCACGATTTGTGGAAAGTAAATGCACGTCATGCCAATCGTATGGCGCGATTACTGGCTACTGAAGTGGCTAAAATTCCACAGGTACAGGTAACCCAAAAAGTGGAAGCGAACGGTGTTTTTGCTATTGTTCCGGCTCATATTATTCCGCAGCTTCAGGAAAAATATTTCTTTTATGTCTGGGATGAACGACGCTCCGAAGTACGCTGGATGTGCTCGTTTGATACACAGGACGAAGATGTTCTGGAATTTTCAGCATGGATAAAAAAATTGCTTGAGTGAGATTATTCAATTATTTCCCATACCGCAACGACCAGTATGACGAGAGGCTGGAAAAACGTATTTTTCTGTATAGTATGTTTTTCCCTGCCTTATTTATATTGGTATGCTGGTTGGTGAAATTTACGGAATTGGTTTTTAATACTCGTTTTACTGAGTGGGGCGTATTACCCATGTCAGCCGAAGGTTTGCCCGGTATTTTATTCTCGCCCTTTATTCACAGCGATTTCAAACATTTGGGCGCGAATACCATTCCGTTTTTTATTCTGTCGTCGGCTTTATTTTATTTTTACCGTAAACTGGCTTACCGCATTTTTATAATTCTGTATTTATTATCTGGTTTTTTACTTTGGCTTGGAGGGCGCGAGGCCTGGCATATCGGGGCTAGCGGATTGGTTTATGGTCTGGCATCCTTTCTGTTTTTTAGTGGTATTTTTCGTAACGATGTGCGCCTGCTTACTATCGGTTTAATTGTGGCTTTTTTGTACGGCAGTTTGTTTTGGGGAATTTTCCCTATTCAGCCCGAAATATCGTGGGAAGGGCATTTGTGGGGAGCTGTTAGTGGTCTAGTGTTATCTTATTATTACCGAAAACAGGGCCCTCAACGACAAAAATTGGAATGGGAAAATGAGTCGGATGACGATGAAGAGATTGATTACCATGTTATTGATGATGAAAGTGATCGAAATGAATCAGCAGACACAGAAAATTATAAGAACGGCAATCTGCTGCATTAAATAAAAAACTCTATCTTTGCCAACCTATTTATAAGGTTCTAAAACAATGATTAGCAGACGGATAATTCGAATTAAGGTACTTCAGATACTCTACGCGTTCTTCACTTCGCCCGATAAGTCAATTAACAACACGGAAAAGGAACTTTTCTTCAGTCTTCAGAAAACATACGATTTATATCACGCATTGCTGGCTTTGCCTGCCGAGTTGGTAAAACATGCCGAGGCTCTTATTGAGTTGCGTCGTAATAAACATTTTCCTACAGCGGAAGATTTAAATCCCAATCGTCGTTTCGTGGATAATAAACTGATCAGGCAGTTGATTGATAACGAAAGCCTGAACAAGTATCTGGAACGTTCGAAAATTACCTGGGTGAATGAAACTGACATGACCCGGAAGATTTATAACCAGTTGATTGAACAGGATTTCTACAAAGAATACATGGCTGCGCCGGAAACTACGTATGCTGATGACCGGAAATTGCTGGAAAACTTTCTTGAGATGATAATCCTTCCATCGGAAGATTTTGATTCATACCTCGAAGAACAGAGTATTTACTGGAACGATGACCTTGATTTTGTTATCAGCATGGTACTGAAAACGCTGAAAAAATTCAAGGAAACCAGTTCGTCAGGAGTAGCTTTGTTGCCCATGTTTAAAGATGACGAAGACGAACAGTTCGCAAAAAATCTATACCGCAAGGTGGTAGTGAACCATGTTGATACTCAGAAAATAGTGAAGGAACATACCGTAAATTGGGATGTTGAGCGAATTGCCTTCATGGATATTCTTATTCTGGAGATGGCAATTGTCGAATTCCTGCATTTTCCGTCGATTCCAACCAAGGTGACGATGAACGAATACATAGAGTTGTCGAAATATTACAGTACTGAAAAAAGTCGCAACTTTATTAATGGTATTCTCGATAAGATTTTGAAAGATCTTAAAAAGAATGACCAGATACAGAAAGCCGGTCGTGGTTTGATAGGAGAAATTGAAACAGAATAATGAAGGCGATTGCAACATCCGTTTTTATTGCATTGGTGCTGTTTGCTTGTCAACCTGCTTCGAGACCCGAAACAGAAAAGCACGACGCAGCAGAGCTGAAAGGTGTTGCAAAGTTTGCGATTCACAAAGATTTCCATAATTTTGGAACCTTGCAGGATGGCGAAATCGTTTCTTTCTCATTTTGGTTAAAAAGTACAGGCGAAACCCAATTGCGTATCACCGATGTGGAAACCGATTGTGGCTGTCTGGAAGTCCATTTTCCTGAACAGGGAATTTTACCCGGCGACAGTGCTGCGGTTGAAGTGGTGTACAGTTCGGGAGGGGATATCGGCAAACAACTGAAAACAGTGAGTTTGTTTACCAATGCAGAGAAAGAGCAAGTCGATTTGCATATTGCAGCAAATGTGAATAGCGACTGGATTGATTTAAATAATTAAAAAGCAGAAAATATGATGAATTACATTTTAATGGCTCAGCCACAACAAGGTGCTGAAGCAAATCCACTGATGACTTTTCTTCCTCTAATCCTGATTATTGTAGTATTCTACTTTTTCATGATTCGTCCGCAGATGAAACGTCAGAAAGAATTACGCAAATTCCGCGAAAGCCTGCAAAAAGGCGACGCTGTTGTAACAACAGGTGGTATCTATGGAAAAATCGCTGAAATCAAAGAAACAACTGTATTGTTACAGGTTGACGAAGGCGTGAAACTGAAAGTTGACAAAAGTGCCGTGATTAAAGACATGGCTGATGTTGCTAATCAGAAGTAATCGATCGTAAATTTTTTACGGAAATTATAATGAAAACGGGATGGCATTGGCTGTCCCGTTTTTTTGTTCGTATAAAGTCAATCTATTACTTTTGAGGAAATTAAAGAACGATGCGTTTCGGTTTTATTCAGCCATCCGGTATTTTAAAAGAATACATTCGACATTACTGGACTCTTGAAACCAGTACGGATGAGGGAGAAGTGTGTGAACGTGTCATCCCGCAGGGAAACCTACAGATTTTGTTTCATTATCGTTCGCCATTTGTTGTCAAGACTGAAAGAAATACGGTGCAGCAACAAGCTCGTACATTGATTAGTGGATTGAGTAACTCTTTTTCCGATGTGGCAACATGCGGAGAATCAGGTGTAATTGCGGTAAGCTTTTTCCCGGTTGGCGCATGCCAGTTTTTTCGATTCTCGTTAAGCGAGTTAGAAAATAAGGACATTGGTCTTCGCGATATATTTAATAAAGAAATTGCGGAAATAGAAGATCAATTGTTTGAGGTACGAACAATGACCGAGCGGATTCGGATTATTGAGCAATTTCTTCTTTCCCGATTTAATCCTGTGCGTGAAAACGATTTTTTGTTGGTTCGCCAGGGAGTTGAATTAATTCGCCAAAATAATGCAAAACTCAGCACTTCTGATTTATCGGCTTTCCTGTGGACAACTCCCAAAAGCCTGGAGCGAAAATTTGCTTCGTTGTTAGGCAAAACGCCCAAACAATACATGCGCTTATGGCGCTTTCAGGAAATTGCCGCGACTCTCAGTAAAGACCGGAACGTTGATTTATTGGATTGCATGTTTCGCTACGGCTATTTCGATCAGTCGCATTTTATTAAAGATTTTAAATCCTTCTCGGGTTACACTCCCTTGGAATTTATGGAACATTGTTGTGTTGAGCGTTCCGACGAAGAAATTACAGCCTGATCATTTTGTCGTTTTTTTACAATTGGCACCGGGCATGCCGAAATACTTTTGCGGCAAAACATCTTGCCAATGAGTCACGAAAACATTATTATCCGCAATGCTCACGCCAACAACCTGAAGAATGTTGACATTGAGATTCCCAAACACAAATTAGTCGTTTTTACCGGAGTTTCCGGTTCCGGAAAGTCGTCGCTGTTGTTCGATACCATTTATACCGAAGCGCAGCGCCAACTGGTTGAAACATTTTCAACTTTTGCCCGCACTCGCATGCCTAAACTTTCGCGCCCCGATGTCGATGAGATTCACAATCTTTCCACAGCCATTGTAATCGACCAGAAACGAATGGGCAATAACCTGCGCAGTACTGTTGGAACCGCCACCGAAGTAAATACTTATCTGCGTCTCCTGTTTTCGCGTTTGGGCAAGCCATTTATCGGGCCATCTTTTTATTTTTCGTTTAATCACCCCGAAGGAATGTGTCCCGACTGCCACGGATTAGGAAAACAGATTAAAGATGATTTGGATTTGTTTCTCGACAAGGAAAAGTCAATCAGGGAAGGGGCAATCAATTATCCGCATTACAAAGTAGGCAGTTTTCTCTGGAACGAATTAATTACACTGGAAGTGGTGGATGCCGACAAACCACTGAACGATTTCACGGAAGATGAGCTGATGCGGTTACTTTATGCTGAACCTTTTTTAGTTGAAGGCTCGAAGCAGAAACTGGCTTATAATCGCAATTTCGAAGGGATTGCCCGGAAACTGGAACGGGCATTGGCCGGAAAAGCAGGCGATGAAACTCCCGAAGAAGAAAAGAATGCCTATTCTCGTTTTTTCGTTTACCGGGAATGTAGTTCGTGTGGCGGTACGCGCCTGAATGTGCGGGCTCGCTCAGTGCGAATCAATAGCTTTTCGTTGGATGAACTTTGTCGCATGGAATTGTTCGATTTACTTCCTTTTTTGAATGGAATTCAGGATAAAATATCGGAGCCAATTCTTCGGAAGGCGCGGTTTCTGATCGATCAACTTATTGAGATCGGAGTGGGTTATTTGTCGCTGGATCGAACCGTTGGAACTCTGTCTGGAGGAGAATCACAGCGGGTAAAAATGGCCAAACAGCTTGATTGTAATTTAGTGGACATGCTTTATGTGCTCGATGAGCCAACTATCGGACTTCATCCGCGTGATACCGAAAAATTGCTGGGTATTATGCGTCGCCTTCAGGAAAAAGGGAACAGTGTTTTTGTGGTAGAACACGATCCGGAGGTGATGCATGCTGCCGACTGGATTGTCGATATGGGGCCGCATGCTGGTAAGTTGGGAGGCGAAGTGGTTTACAGTGGAGAACCGGAAGGTTTGATAAATTCACAAAGTTTGACCGGAAAATATTTGTTCGGAAAGCAAATGGTGAAGCGAACCCGTCGTTGTGCTGATTCATTTTTCGAGATAAAAGATGCAACGGCAAACAACCTGAAAAATGTTTCAGTAAAAATTCCACGAGGTGTGTTAACTTGTGTAACTGGTGTGGCCGGAAGTGGGAAAAGTAGTCTGATTCACGAATGCTTTGCCCTGCAAAATCCCGAGGCGATTATAATCGATCAGCAGCCAATAGGGAAGTCGTCGCGCGCCAATGCCGCCACTTTTATCGGTTTTTTCGATTTAATAAGAAAAGAGTTTGCTGCGGCCACCGGGGAGAATGCCTCGCTCTTCAGTTTTAATTCGAAAGGGGCTTGCCCCAAATGCAACGGACAGGGAACTTTGAGTTTCGAACTGTATTTTCTTGATTCGGTAAAAACGGTTTGCGATGAATGCGAAGGAAAGCGTTACCACAGCGAAGTACTCGAATTGAAGTATCGCGGAAAGAATATTGCCGAGGTGCTGGATATGACCATTAATCAGGCTTACGATTTCTTTCATGGTACAAAAATCAAAAATCAGCTTGTTTATTTGAAAGAAGTAGGTCTGGGGTATTTAAAACTGGGGCAATCGTTGAGTACCCTTTCCGGAGGCGAATCGCAGCGGCTTAAAATTGCTGCCGAACTTACCAAACAGGGAAATCTTTATATCATGGATGAACCGACAACGGGGCTGCACATGTCCGATATCGATAATTTTCATCGTCTGGTTCAATCGCTCATTGCCCGAAAAAATACAGTAGTAATTATTGAGCATAATCTGGAGATAATTCTTCAGGCCGACTGGGTGATTGACATGGGGCCGGAAGGCGGTAAAAACGGAGGAGAACTAATATTTCAGGGAACTCCCGAGGAGCTGGCGGCTTGTGAGAGATCATACACCGGGCGGTATTTGCGCAATTTGCTGTAATCTTATGTGAAAAAAGGGCCTCTTCGTTGGAGCGAGAACCAAAAACATCTAAGTTTGTTTGCTTTGAAAATTAGTTGAACATGAATTTGTTTTTTCGCGAAGAAGGAGAGGGCTTCCCTTTTGTTATTGTTCATGGCTTGTATGGTGCGTCGGACAATTGGCTGACTATTGGTAAAAAGTTGGCTGCAAATTATCATGTGTATATGATCGATCAGCGCAATCACGGACAATCGCCGCATGCGCCGGAGCATACTTACGAGGCGATGAAAGAAGATCTGGTGGATTTCTTCGATCAGCATAAAATTGAAAAAGCCATTGTTATGGGGCACAGCATGGGAGGTAAAACGGCCATGTATTTTGCTGCCGAGTATCCCGAACGGGTTGAAAAACTCATTGTTGCCGACATTGCTCCTCTCGATTATATGCAGGCAGGCGACGAAAGTCAGTATCATTTGCATACCAATATTTTACAGGCGATGCTGGAAATTGATTTTTCTGAAATAACTACCCGGAATGAGGTGGCCGAATTTCTTTCTCAAAAGATTGATCAGTCGAATATTGTGCAGTTTTTGCTGAAAAATGTACACCGCAATGCCGCAAGTCGATCATTTGAATGGCGCTTGAATGTAAAAGTGTTGTACGATTATTTGGACGAAATAGTGAGTGGAGTAAACGAGCGCTGGCTGAGCGACCGTATTCCGATTTTCAATTACCCGGTTTTATTTCTGAAAGGCGCTTTGTCGAATTACATCGGCGACGAAGATCGTTCTGCAATTGCGCGCATTTATCCCGAAGCTCAATTGGTGGAAATTCCAGAGGCGGGCCACTGGCTGCATGCCGAACAACCGGATTTGTTTTTGAAGGCGATCGACCGGTTTGTGCTAAATTCCAGAGAGTGAAAAGCGGAGATTTAAGCTGCAAGGCTGAAGTTTTGCAAGGCTGAAGTTTTGCAGGGAGAAGGGAGAAGGGAGAAGGAAAGGCAAAGGAACAGGCAGAAGGCAGAAGAACCAGAGAGACACAAGATACAAGACGCAAGACAAGCAGCCAAAGAAAAGATTATCAGATTACAGACTGAAACCAACTCGGATGTGGCTGTTCAAGTCTCCCTCGGGAGATTGAGGGGGTAAAAACACATTGCCCCGCCCTGTACTTATGTACTTTGAACTTCGGACTTGGGATTTGGGACTTTGGACTTGAAACTCACAAATCAAATTCTATTTCCCTTTTCCCTGAAATAGTAAATGAAAAAATGGTAAATAGTAAATTTTCTAGCTGTCATACTACTCACTACTTTTCTTACCTTTGTGTTTCAAATTTTTGACGTTTTGGAGCTGAAAGATTTCAGAGGCTTATTTGAAAAACATCCGCTGATCGAAGAGTTGAGTCAGAGGGCTGATACCCCGGGAGAAAAGATTTTCCTGCAGGGACTTGTTGGCTCATCGCTTTCGGTTATGGCTTCGTATTTGGCCGAGAAACTCACCCGGCCCCTGATTGTTTGCCTCAACGACAGGGAAGAAGCTGCTTATTTTTACGACGATCTGAATACATTCGATATTCGCCCGCCAGTTTTGTTTTTCCCTTCTTCGTACAAGCGTGCAGTGCAGTACGACAAGATAGAACAGGAAAATATAATCCTGCGTACCGAAGTGCTAAATAAGCTGAAAGAGCTGAAAAAACTGGTGGTGGTGACTTATCCCGAGGCATTGGTCGAAAAAGTGATTTCGGGTGATGGACTCGATTCGCATACCTTCCGGGTAAAAAAGGGAGATAAACTGTCGATTGAGTTTGTGAATGATGTACTGTTTGAATACGGTTTCGAGCGCACCGATTTTGTGTACGAACCCGGTCAGTATTCCATCCGCGGAAGTATTGTCGATATTTATTCTTTCTCGAACGAAGACCCGTACCGCATTGACTTTTTCGGAGATGAAGTGGACAGCATCCGCAGTTTCGATATCGAAACACAGGTGTCGAAAGAAAAGCTTGAAAAAATTTACATCATCCCGAATATTCAGGAAAATCTGAATGAGGAAAAACGGGTTTCTTTCAGCGATTTCATTCCGGCGCGTTCGCTGTGGCTGATTAAAGATACACAGCTGATTGCCGATCAGATGACTCACTCGTATGAGCAAAGTCTGCTGAAAACGACTTCCGAAGAGGAGAAAGAAACACTACTTGCCCGAATTGACAGGGGAAGCGACTGGCTGAAAGCACTGGAATCGTTTACCTGTTTGGAGTCGGGCAGTAAAATGTATTTTCCGGATGCAGTAAAAATGAAATTCAATACCAGTCCGCAACCCGTGTTTAACAAGAATTTCAATTTACTGGCCGAGAATC
This sequence comes from Prolixibacteraceae bacterium, assembly GCA_963668595.1. Taxonomy (GTDB): domain Bacteria; phylum Bacteroidota; class Bacteroidia; order Bacteroidales; family Prolixibacteraceae; genus GWE2-42-39. The sequence continues at coordinate 885,689 of OY764876.1, forward strand.
TGCTGCAAAGTCGCGAAGAGGGTTTTACCAATTATATTCTTTCGTCGAACGAGAAGCAGACCGAACGTTTACGGGCTATTTTTACCGATAAAGGTTTACGGGTGATTTTTACGCCGGTACATTTTACCATACACGAAGGCTTTGTCGATCACGACCTGAAAATTTGCTGTTATACCGATCACCAGATATTTGAACGCTATCACCGTTTCAGCATAAAAACACGCAAGCCGCAACAGGTAAGTGTTTCGCTGAAAGAACTGGCAAAACTGCATCCGGGCGATTATGTGGTGCATGTCGATCATGGAATCGGAAAATTTGCCGGACTGGTAAAAACCGAAGTGAATGGCCGGATTCAGGAAGCCATTCGGCTGATTTACCGCGACAACGATGTGCTTTTTGTGAGCATCCATTCGTTGCACCGCATTTCAAAATACAAAGGGAAAGACGGCACCGAGCCTGCTATCAACAAGCTGGGCAATGGCGTGTGGCAGCGGATGAAAGACCGCACCAAATCGAAGGTGAAAGACATTGCCCGCGAATTGATTGCCTTGTATGCAAAGCGTCTTCAGGAAAAAGGATTCGCTTTTGCGCCCGACAGTTATTTGCAGAACGAGCTGGAATCGTCGTTTATTTACGAGGATACGCCTGACCAGATGAAAGCCACCCAGGCAGTGAAAGAAGACATGGAAAAGGAGATGCCAATGGATCGGTTGGTGTGTGGCGATGTAGGCTTTGGAAAAACCGAAGTGGCAATCCGTGCAGCGTTCAAGGCTGTGACCGACAGCAAACAGGTGGCCGTGCTGGTTCCGACAACTATTTTGGCTTTGCAGCACTTTAAAACCTTTTCCGACCGTTTGAAAGAATTCCCTGCACGGGTAGAATATATTAGCCGACTAAGAAAGACCTCCGACATCAAACAGGTATTGAAAGATGTGAAAGAAGGCAAGGTCGATATTTTAATAGGCACGCATCGTTTGGTTGGAAAAGATGTGGTGTTTAAGGATTTGGGATTACTGATTATTGATGAAGAACAGAAATTCGGAGTTTCAGTAAAAGAAAAGCTGAAAGAGCTGAAAGTGAATGTGGATACGCTTACCCTGACTGCCACACCCATTCCGCGAACCTTGCAGTTTTCGATGATGGGAGCCCGCGATTTATCGATCATTCAAACTCCTCCTCCCAACCGCTATCCGATTGTGACCGAATTGCATGGATTCAACGAAGAACTGATCCGCGAAGCCATTCAATATGAACTGGCGCGTAACGGACAGGTATTTTTCATTCACAACCGGGTGCAAAATATTTATGATGTAGAAGCGGTAATCAAACGTATTTTACCGAATGTGCGCACGGTGGTGGGACACGGACAAATGGACGGCCCCAAGCTGGAGCAGGTGATGCTCGATTTTATCAATGGTGAATACGACGTATTGATTGCCACCACCATCATTGAGTCGGGACTGGATATTCCGAATGCCAATACCATTATTATCAATCATGCCCAGAACTTTGGTTTGAGCGATTTGCACCAATTGCGCGGAAGGGTCGGACGTTCGAACAAAAAAGCGTTTTGCTATCTGTTAGCTCCGCCTTTATCGACTTTAACCGGTGAAGCGCGCCGTCGTTTGCGTGCCATTGAGGAGTTTTCGGAGCTGGGAAGCGGTTTCAATATTGCCATGCAGGATTTGGATATCCGTGGTGCCGGAAACCTGTTGGGTGCCGAGCAAAGTGGTTTCATTGCTGATATTGGTTTCGAAACCTATCATCGCATTTTGGCAGAAGCAATTTCCGAATTGAAACACGACGAGTTTAATGGTTTGTTTGCCGAAGAGCAACAGGAAAATGTGAATGCATTCCTGAAATCGAATTTTGTAAACGATTGTCAGATCGACACCGATATGCAATTGCTTTTCCCGGATGATTACATACAAAGTATTTCTGAACGAATGATGTTGTACCGTGAATTGGATAATCAGGAGAGCGAAGAAGGTTTGCAGTTGTTCGAAAATAGCCTGATTGACCGTTTTGGGGCATTGCCTAAACCAAGTGCCGAGTTGCTCGAAGTGGTGCGTCTGCGTTGGCTGGCTATTCAGTTGGGCATGGAAAAAATAATCCTGAAGAACGGACGCATGATTTGCTACTTTATCAGCGACCAGAAATCTCCGTTTTATCAGTCGCCCATGTTTGGAAAGTTGTTGCAATACGTGCAGCAGCATGCCAAAAATTGCCGCATGAAAGAAGATGGCCAAAAGCTGAGTCTTACTTTCCCAAAAGTAGAAAGCATTGTGCTGGCCAAGCAAATTCTTCGCGAGATTTGTTCCTGAGCTTTTTAACCAAATTCTATTCGAGATAAAAAAATAGGCTGCCAAATTGTATTTTGGACAGCCTATTTCGTTTATGGAGATTCCTTCTCGTTATCACTTCGGATAGGCGAGAGAAGAAGTCAAAAGGTTCCGTTTTAGTCTTTTTTCAGATATTCATTCAGGAAATATTGATCTTTTTCGTCGCTGTCGCCATACTTTTCGCGAAGCTCTTTGAGGCGTTGATGCAGGTTTTCGCGAACATCGGCATATTCTGGTGAATCATATACGTTTTGCATTTCCGACGGATCTTTTTCCAGATCGTATAATTCCCATTCGTCCACATCGTAATAAAAGTGAATGAGTTTATATCGTTCGGTGGCGATGCCGTAGTGGCGTTTCACCATGTGTTCGGCCGGATATTCGTAATACGTATAATACACCGCATCGCGCCATTCACCGGTTTCGCCCGATATGAGCTTGCGGAACGATTCGCCTTGCATGTCGGAAGGAATTTCAACTCCGGCATAATCAAGAAAACTTGGTGCAAAGTCGAGGTTTTGTACCAGCTTGTCAATTTTTGTTCCGGGCTTAATTTCTTTCGGATAGCGAATAAGCAAAGGTGTGCGGAACGATTCTTCGTACATAAAACGTTTGTCGAACCAACCGTGTTCGCCCAGGTAAAATCCCTGATCGGAAGTATATACAACGATGGTATTTTCAGCCAGTCCTGTTTCATCCAGATAATCCAGTAATTCGCCCACTCCGTCGTCAACCGATTGGATACAGCGCAGGTAGTCTTTGATATAGCGATTGTATTTCCACAAAGCGAGCTCTTTGCCTTGCAGGTTTGCTTTCAGAAATTGCTGGTTTTCTTCTTCGTATGCAGCCATCCAGTCGGCGCGTTGTTGTGCATTCATGCGTTTCAGGTTACCAATAAATTCGGTGCTGTCGCCATTCGGATCAACCAGTAATTTGAAATCGTGTCCCCAGCGGGCATGTCCGTCAATTTTCATTTCCTGTGTGTGTGCAGCAGTGCCTCGTCCTGCGTAATCGTCAAAGAAATTAGCCGGAGGAGTAAACGTTTTATCGTCAAACAGGTTGAGATATTTGGGGGCTGGCAACCAGTTCCGGTGAGGTGCCTTTTGGTGATAAAGCAAACAGAAAGGTTTTGTCTGATCGCGTTTGTTTTTCAACCAATCGAGTGCCACATCGGTAACAATTTCGGTACAATAGCCTTCGATGCGTTTTTTTTCTCCGTTTATCAGGAAATCGGGATTGTAATATTGTCCTTGTCCGGGTAGAACCATTGAAAAATCGAATCCTTGCGGAATTCCGTCGAGATGAATTTTCCCGATCATGGCTGTTTGGTAGCCTGCTTGTTGCAGTCGTTTCGGAAAGTTATCCTGATTCCAGTCGAAGGGTAGGCGGTTGTCAACTTTCCCGTTTATAAAACTGTGTTTGCCAGTGAGCATTACAGCGCGGCTGGGGGCACAAATTGAATTCGTAACACAGGCGCGTGTAAAAATAGCTCCTTCGTTGGCAAGCCGGTCAATGTTGGGAGTTTGGTTTAAATTGTACCCGTATGCACTAATTGCCTGGTAAGCATGGTCGTCACTCATGATGTAAATGATATTGGGGCGCTTAGGCTGCGAAGTAGCAGTACAACCACCAAGGGTAGCCATTCCCAGAATGGGTAGGAGTAAGGCAGGATAATTGGTTTTCATTTTGTCATTGTTGGTTATAGTACAAGTTTATAAAAACTATTTCTTATTCCGAAGTAATTGATTGAAAGAGATTAAAAAAAGAAACTCCGGGCAAGTTTGTTCTTGCTCCGGAGTTAGGCTTTGGTTCTCAGACGTAAAAAAAATTACTATTCCATTTTTAAATAATGGTCTCCTGAAAGTTGGAAAACAATTCGTTTTCCTTGATTCATAACTACAACCTCGCTATAAAAAAGACTTGTTTCAGACCATACTTTTATGTGGTCCGGCCGTAGATATTTCCAGCGGTAGCGGGCCGAACTATCCCAATTGGCCTGCACTGTTCCATCGGTGTTGAATGTGAAAATTTTATTCTCTCTCGGGTTTTTCCAGCGTCCGGGAATAATTGAATTTACCCACTGCTCGTTGGTTTGTTTGATACTTGTAGTTTCACTCGTATTGCTTTTGTCCGGAGTGCCGGAAACTTTCAGAAAATGATCGCCTGAAAGTTGTACAACGATTCGTTCTCCTTTGTTCATGATTAATACTTCGCTGCCAAAAACACTTGTTTCCGACCATATTTTAATGCGATCCTGACGCAGGTATTTCCAACGATACTTGTTTGTTTTATCCCAACTGGCAATTGCTGTTCCATTGGCGTTAATGGTCCATGTTTTATCATTGTAGGTATATTTCCATACACCCACAACTATTGAATTCACCCACTCTTCGTTGGTTTGTTTTACAGCTGGTGTTGTGCCGGTATTTGCCGGAGGATTGGTTGCCTGATTGTTTTGCGGGTGGGCGTTTGTCTGATTATTTGTTTTGCTGTTAAAGCCGCCCTGTAATGTGTTGCCAGAGCTAGTCCAGCCACCTGCATCATCCGAAATTGTTGAAACTCGTTTCCATAGTTGTCCATTGGATAAACTAAAATACTCGCTGTTTTCAAGCAGGGTGAGAATCAGTTGTTCTCCTTTTGCACCTCGAAAATTGTAGGTATAACCTTCGCGTGCCGACCATTTCCGATTCGTGTTCGAATCATTACTCGCATTAACCGAACCGTTGTTGTTGATGTTGTAAAAAACTCCGTTACGTTCCCATTTCCCGACAGGAGTTTGGGCAACCATTGTAAATACTGTGAAAATTAGTGCGATTGTGAAAATTGATTTAGTCATTTTATCTGAAAATTTATACTCAAAATTTTATTCAATATTAAATTGCTTCACTACTGGTTTGGCATTGTCGGTTTGAATTTGAATCACGACTTCGTAAACTCCCTGCGGCCATCCTTTGGTGGGGCGCGAAAGACTGGAATGAAGTTCGAGATTTCCCGAATTTTCGCCGGTATCCAGTATCACATTGTCAATCTCAAATTTGGTGTCGCCGTAATACATCCAGCTGAATTTTACTTTGGTGTTGGCTGTGGCGTACTTGAGCAAACAACTGGCGTAGATTTCATTTTCCGACGAAGAAATGGTCGGAAAGTCTTGTGCACACACATTTCCCGTGAGGGAATTGCATATTTTTGCATCGCTAACCTGGGCTGTCGAAACATTGCACTGGCAACCTCCTTCGCCCGTACTTCCGCCAAGCAAAAAGAAGATAGCGGCAATAAGCACTACGGAAATGATAACTGTTTTTTTCATCAGTGATTAATTTTGGTTTTTTATGCTTGCCAATAAATTTGTTATGACTATTCAGCAGACCAATTCCCATCTTCGGGTGGTATAACCCCAATCATGATTCGTTTACTGGCTTTATTTTTTAGTTTTGGTTTTTTCGATGTGATACGTGTTTTAAGTTGATTATTCCCGTTTTGTCTGTTTACAATGAATTAATTTTTTGCAATGGGGCTTGTCAAGATGCAGAAGACGATTTGTCGTGCAGAACAACGCGAAGAATCCGACGATTTTCAGTATTCTCAATAGATGCATTTCCCTGCAATTGGGGAACAGTTTGGCAAAATACTGTTGACTTGACTCGGGTTTGTGGTAAGGTTGGTTGGTAAGGGATAGTCGCGCTGTGATGCTATAACCAGACATCCATGCTGGTGTTCCTAAACCGGGGAGGAGATAACTTCTTCGGGAAAGAAACATCGATTTTTCCATGCTCTCAGCGCGTTTTGATTTTAAATATACGACGAATGGATGAAAAAAACGTAACGAACCGACTGTTTTTTGCCCTGAAATGCCCATTTTCTGACATTTTTCTCAAATTTCTGCTGCTTTTTGTGTGCATCAGACGGCGGTAAAGCTATTTTATTTCCGATTGTTATCGGGTTATTTTATTTTTTATCTTCGTCGGAATCGAATTAATAATAAAACGTATGAAGAAGCTGTTTTTGATTTCTGTGGTATTGTTGTGTTCGTGTTTGTTGATGGCTCAAAACGAGAAAAGCGAGCAGTTGGTGAAAAAAGGATGGAATTTCGGGGCATTGCCTACCATTACTTTCGATACCGATCTGGGTTTTCAGTACGGAGCTCTGGTTAACTTATATCAGTATGGCGATGGTAGTCGTTATCCGGCCTACAATCATTCGCTTTATTTCGAAGTATCGCACTATACCAAGGGAAGTGGAATTTATCGTTTTTATTATGATTCGGATCAGTTGATTCGTGGCTTACAAACATCGATGGACTTATCGTATCTGCCCGATCAGGCGTACGACTTTTACGGATTCAATGGATACGATGCCCAATACAATGCCGCCTGGGCCGACGACGAAGACCCGAACTATGTTAGCCGGATGTTTTACAAACACGAACGTAATCTTTTCCGCTGGAAGGTCGATGTTCAGGGCAAACTGGGCGGCGATAAATTTCGCTGGATTGCTGGTCTGAACTTCCTGAACTTTAATCTGGCTTCGGTGGATGTGAAAAAACTGAATAAAGGCAAAAAAGGGGACGATCTGCTTCCTGAAGTGGACGGATTGTACGATGAATATCTCAAATGGGGAATTATTTCGCCCGAAGAGGCTGATGGTGGTTTTGTGCCAACCTTTAAAGCCGGGCTGGTGTTCGATACCCGCGACAACAAGCCGAACCCGATGAAAGGTGTTTGGACCGAAGCAGTGGTAGAAGCCTCGCCTGAAATACTGGGGGCCGAAAGTTCGTTCTCGAAAATCAGTCTTACACACCGCCAGTATTTTACCCTTGTGCCCAACGATCTTTCGCTGGCTTACCGGCTCAACTACCAGACTACTCTCGGAGGCAAGGTTCCTTTTTACTACCAGTCACAGGTTATTACCTCGATCATGAAAGGGGCTAGTTCCGAAGGACTGGGCGGTGCCCGTACCTTGCGCGGGGTATTGCGTAACCGTATTGTCGGCGATGGCTATTTCCTCGGAAATGTGGAGATGCGCTGGAAATTCTCACGTTTTACCTTTATCAACAATAACTTCTATCTCGGACTGAATGCTTTTTCTGATTTCGGGATGGTGACCAAAAAAATCAAAGCTCCCGAGACGATAATGGCGATTAGCTCTATTCCTCAGCCCGACTATTTTAACTGGGATGCCGAAAAATTGCACACCTCGCTGGGACTTGGTTTGCGTGTGGTGATGAACGAGAATTTCGTTATTGCTTTCGACTACGGCATGGCTACCAATAAACAAGATGGCGATTCGGGTTTCTATATGGGACTGAATTATTTGTTTTAGAAGAAGCGGTAAGCTACAAGCTGCAAGGGAGAAGGGAACACGGAACAGGGAGAAGGGAACAAGGCAGAAGGCAGAAGAAAAACGGAGAGACACAAGCTGCAAGACTCTAGACTCTAGATTTTAGACACAAGACATAAGACTAACAGCCAAAGAAAAGATCTTCGGATTACTAAAATTCAGAAAAGGCTGTTCAAGTCCCCCTCGGGGGATTTAGGTGTAAAAACTCATTGCCTCCGCCCTGTACTTCGGACTTGGGATTTAGGACTTTGTACTTGAAACTATGTACTCATGAACTTCGGACTCATGTACTTTTTAACCGCATAGCGGTGTCCTGTCTGTTGCAATCAACATCAAAAAAAACGTCCGGCCGTTCTGCCAAATCTGGAAAAAAGAGAAGACTTTCTAACGGCCGTTAAGATAATCTACATTCCGGCGCTAACAAAAGCGACAACGGAGAAGGGAGAAGGGAATAAGGGAGAAGGCAGAAAAAAAACAGAGACACACAAGCTGCAAGACACAAGACGCAAGATTTTAGACATAAGACTAACAGCCAAAGAAAAGATTTTCGGATATTCGGATTACTAAAATTCAGAAAAGGCTGCTTAAGTCCCCCTCGGGGGATTAGGGGTAGGGGGCGAAAGCAGCGGCTACAAGCTACAAGACACAAAGACACAAGACAAACAGCCAAAAGAAGGATTGTCTGATTTTCGGATTACCAGACTGAAAACTTCTTGATGCGTGGCTGCTTAAGTCCCCCCTCGGGGGATTAGGGGTAAAAACTCATTGCCTCCGCCCTGTACTCATGAACTTTGAACTTTGAACTTTGAACTTCGGACTTCGGACTTACTACTTACTACTTACTACTTTTGACTCACTACGCCACCGAAAAAAACTTTCCACCAGCTATTTATCATTTCAAATTCCTTTTGTAAATTTATATGCAAAATGAAACCCCGACGCTAAATACTTCATTACAAGGGCAAGGGAGACACAATTGATAAACAAAAAAAGGCCGGTTGGTTCTGCGAAAACCTTCCGGCCAGAGTTAGATAACGCTTCCCGAAGGAAGCAAGTATAAACAGTTTTAAAAATAATGATTTATGGCTAACATCGATCATTTAAATGCAAAAAGAGACCTTTTAATGGGGCTCGATCCTGCAACTCTGAAAGAACCTACCGTACCCATTGATGCCTATGTGCAGGAGGCAGAAGATCTTTATCAATGGGCAATCGACGATCAGGTGGCGCTCGATTTCGCCGGTATCAATGCTCAGTTGCTAAACGATTTGCCGGTACGGGCCGGAGCCTGTCGCGAAGCGCAATCGCTTTGGAACAAAGAGTACCGAACCAGTCGCGAGGCCGAAAAACAGTGGAAAGATCTTGCTCCGCAGGCCTACGATTTGCGCGACCAGCTTTTGCATGCTTTCCGCTATGCGTACCGCAACCTGCCAGAACAACTGAACAGCATTGCCCTGATTGCCGAAGGAACCGGGCATGCCGACATGATTCAGGATTTGAATGACCTGGCTGTGCTGGGGCGCAGCCATACCCAGGCACTTACCGACATTGGCTTCGACCTCGGACAGCTCGACACTGCCGCGCTGCAATCGGTGACAATGGCTACTTTGCTTGCCGAAATTAACGGACTGCGCAACTCTAACAACGAAGCCAAAATGCTGCGCGACCGTGCTTTCACTCACCTAAAGGAACTGGTTGACCAACTGCGCTCCTGCGGTAAATATGTTTTCTGGAAAAATCCGGAACGACTGAAAGGGTATAGCAGCAATTACTGGAAACGAACCAAAAAGAAAGCAGCGGCTGAAGCAAATCAAAAGCCAGCGGATGCAAAACAGAAGTCTGCGGCGGATGCAAAACAGAAGCCAGCGGCTGAAGCAAATCAGTCCCCAACTGTTTAACTTATTTCCGGCAGAAAAAATAGTTCGGTAGAAACAATTCATACATAGTTTGATCCCGTGTGGGACAATCGGAGATGGTGTTTCATATTTTCTGCTGTTCTTTTATTTCTGCATGAATTTGCAGTTGGAATTTAGTGACTGTTTAAATTTCAATCATATCGATTGGGCATCATTTCAAATTTTAAACAGTTTTTTTAGATTGTTTCTCTGTAAATTGATTAACGGGCCCTCCTTTTGGAGGGCTTTTTTGTTTCCCTGCCGGAATAAACTCGTTCTTGTTGCACGAAAAGGTAGTCCTGCCGGTTATACACCCGTCCTTGCGGGGGGAAATATAGCCCTGCATGGTATTATGCCGCCCTGCCTGTTAAAATTATGCCCTGCCGAACTTTGGGTCGTCCCTGCGCGGCAGGGCTGACTAAAACATCCGCAGGGACGACTTTTTTGTCCGCAAGACTGGCTTTTGAACCCGCAGGGGCGGGTGATCGGGGCGCAGGGCTGCAAAAATCTCAGCAGGACTGGCCCAAACCTTAGCAGGGCTGTAAATTTTTGGGCAGGGCTACTACAATATCAGCAGGGCGCATATAAACAAGGCAGGGCTACTTAAAAGTTTGCAGGGAAACCAAAAATCTCTCCAAGCTCGTATTTTATCGCGCAAGGCAAGTTGTACTTCATTTGAAACATTCGGTACCATGCCCCATTACTCTTTCCCATTCCCGTGAAGACGGGAATCTCATGAAATAATGCCCGTAATATCTGATTGCGGGGCTGGCGTGATTAAAAATCTTTATACTTATGAGGGGAAGAATATAAAAAGTCATATCATATATAATTACTTTAATCGTTGTGTAATTTGTTGTTTATGATATTGTTGCTTTTATATCTTCAAGTATTTCCCTATATCTTATTAGTGATTTTCGAATTTCAATACAGCGAGCTTCATTAAACACTTCTTTTTTACCTGTTTTGCTTTGTAATACCTTTTCTCCGTCGATTGTTTCTTCTTTTACATGTGCAAAGATATTTCGAGGCAAAAGGATGTCATTATTATATGAATCGAAAAATTTTGAGACACCAATTCCCTTCAATTTGTGTAATTTATTGACTACACTTGCCTTATGAGTTGATGTAAATATTCTGGTGTCAGATGTTTTCTTATATATATCTATTTCATGATTGTTCGCAATATCAGAAATGGATGAGATAGTTTCAATTATTTTTTCTTCAATGTAAGCTTTCATTTCTTTTGAAATATCTGATTTCAGAAGTATTTCTGTGATTTCCAACATTATTTCATCAAGATCACTTGTTTCTGCCATAATTAGACCTCGCATCGTATTTACTTCTTGGATCTTTTTTATGGAAGTATTCACAACTTGCTCAAATTTTATTTCTACATCTTTTCTGTCTGCAGTATAAACCCCTTCTAATCCAAGTTCCTTCATGCTATTCCTAACATTTTCTACTGCACTAGAGTAAAATAATACGTCCGTTAGGATTGGCTTATCTTTAATATTCCGAATGAATTCTATAATTTTTTCACCGGAATCTGATCCTTTCAAAGTGAAATCAACAAGCAGTAAATCATACTCCTTGAGACAATTTCTGTCGATTTCTTTTTTGACCTCGTCAAATGTTTTACATTGTTTTGGAACAAGTTTAAATCCAAGATCTTCTAATGTGTCGGAAAACAATTCTTTAGTCGTCTCATACCATGAATTTTCATCCTCGACCCATAAAATGTTATATTCGATTCTCATCTTTGAATAGTTATAATTAGTTCAAAACCGTCATTATAATTAGGATTATACGTTATTTGACCTTTCAGATTTTCTTCAACTATTCTTTTTACGTGACTTAAACCTAGACCAGATCCTTTTGTGGTGGTAATGCCTTCTTCAAAAATAAGTTTCCAATCAGTTATTGAATGAGATAAAGGCTCACCGATATCCTTTATGCTTATTTGCAAATCACTATCTTTCAAAGAAAAATTGAAAATTACTTTGCTTGCATTTTTCTTTCTAGAATTACTTAAAATATTATCTATCGCAGTAATCAATTCTATTGGTTGAAATTTTTTGATAAAACTAATATTGCGAGTTTCAATAAGGATGTCGATTCTATAAAGAACTTGATATATATTCCTTATATAATCAGATATGTATGATACGACATCTTCTTCTGTTTCCAATGTTGCTTTTAGATAATTAGACTTTGTAGTAAACCTTGTTATTGTGGAAATCTTTTCATTTGCTAAGCTAATTCCTTGAATAAAGTTTAGCAAGTCGTTTTTTGAAAGCTCTTTACCTTTGTCAACTCTTCTTTTTAGTAAAAGTATTTTTTTTGAAATATCATCAGAGTAAACCCCAATAATATGATTGGAGTCCCTAAGATCCATATAATCTACACTTTCGGCAGCTTTGTATCTGGCAACTTGTTGTTTGTGAAGAACAGCTTCTTTTTCTGCTTTTTTTCTTGCTAGTTCTTCTTTCTCTCTTCTCTCAGCCTCTTCTTTTGCTTTTTGTTCTGCTTTTACTTTTGCAAGTTCAGCTTCAATTCGTTCTTTTTCTTTTTTTAAAACTTCTAACTCTGCAAGACGCTTTTTCTCTTCAGCTTCTTTTTGCTTTTGTTCCGCTATTATCCTTGCCTCTTCTTCTTTTTTCGCCTTTTCTTCTGCTTCCTTCCTCTTTTGTTCTTCTTCTTTGGCCCTGTGTTCTGCTTCCTCTTTTTCTTTTAATATCCTGTTAAAATTCTCCGTAGTCAATTTAACCTGATTTATCAAGTAACCATCATTTGTTTTCTCCGCAATTCTCTCGAGCTCATTGATAAACTTAGGCTGTGCAAGATCAAGATTATCATTCACAAAGTCTACAAGTTCCTTATTGTAATCAACAATTTTAACATTGTCATCATCAGAAAGGGCTCTAATTAGATTTACGAAATCAATCTTACTGCCCAGATTCTTTTTTACATCTTCATAACTATCTTTATCTTTATCTTTACTTAAATTCTCTCTTTGTTTGTTTGCCTCATTGGTATTTATGAAATAATTCTTCCTTATAAACGCTTCTCCCCACAATACACCAACAACATACCTTTCAAGTCTTTTTAGTGCTTTATCATAAAAAAAATCAAATAGAATTCGTTTTCCAGACGTTTCTACAAGGCCTCCATCCCGACTTGATACTTCTTTAAATTCATTGAAATCTTCAGTTATGAGATCGACCTTTCCAAACAAATCACGAGTTCCAAGAAACCTATTATATCCTTGTTGTTTTCTTCTATCTATCTCCCAACTGTCATCCCCGGCATCTCCATATGGCTGCACCCTAAATCCATTTTTAAAAAGAAATACATTCCCATAATTAATAGGTTCGATATCCATTATTTTTCCAAAATTAACTTTGGCACTTCTGTTTAGGAAATAAAGGCTAATCTCTAAATCGTTAATGGTTTTTGCATACTGGTTAGGTTCTTCAATGTGATAAATTAATGTACCCCTATCAAATAGCTTGGTAATAATTATTTCTGCTCCAATAGAAACATTGATTTGTGTCGTTTTTATATCAAGTACCTTTAAAATGCTATTAGTTATTGTCCCATTTATTTTCTGGTACTTTGAACGTTCTCTATCTTTTTCAATAAATTTCTTGGCAACAATTTCTATCTCAAATTCATTTTTGTCGGAAAATGGATTTATCAACTTCTCAAGAGACCTCTTTAATTGAAATAATTTATTTTCAGACCAATTAGAATTGAGAAATGAAATTCTTAAAATTGTTCCAAATGAATTATCCTTGTCGTATGAGATATTGGATTCAATTTCCTCAATAGGAATTTTTATATCTACGAAACTCTGCTTCGAATTAATTTCAAACTGTTCCCAATCTATTGATAATCTAAAAGTTTGATTTGAAATTGGGCTTGTAGTTGTTAATTCAAGTCTATTCCCTAATCTATCACAAGAAAATCGACCAACACCTTTTGCTCCTGCATAATATCTTCTTGATTTAAGATTATTAAAATGGGATAGCCTTTTAGTCTCTTGATCTTCAGTTCCATCTTTTTTCGCGGAATAAGCAACAGCAAACCATTTTTCTTTTAAATCATTTTTCGACATTCCTTTCCCATTGTCGGAAATAATGATCTCATTTTCATTAAATGTTAAAGTCACATGATCCGCATGAGCATCATAAGAATTCTTAACAAGTTCATATATAGCAATGAAATCATCAGTAATAAGATCTCTCCCGATGATGTTTTTCATTCCTGTTTTAACGTCAAATGAAATAAACTCTTTATCCATTAACTATCTTGTTAAGTATTACTCCTGCTTGTTCTCCAAATAATGGAGGAATAGCATTTCCTATTTGTGAGTATCTTGGAACTTCTTTTGTTCGAACAGTTCCTCCTGTTGTATATTTTCCCTTAAACTCGTACCAGTCGGGGAAAGATTGTATTCGAGCATATTCTCGCACTGTTAGAATACGAGGCTCAGAATAGTGGATATAGTCATCGGGCAATGTTGTAATGGTTGGACTTTTGGCATTTGCATCTAATGGAATAATGGTATGTTTCTTTATATTATAACGTTGTCGAATAGATTTATCAATGTCTTTATTTTTTCTGGCATTAGATAAAATGTAGCTAAATTTTTCAATGATGTCTGGACGATGCTTGGGAAAGCGATGACTATCTGGTATTACTCTATCAACGCCATTTCTTAATAGTTCTTGGTATTTACTTTGTATGTTAATATAAATTCCAGCATCAAATCGTGGGGTATCAGGGGATTGTTTCACTCCATTCGATTTCAATAAATCAGAAATAGCATCTTGCAAATTTGTATGAATGGAAAGACCTCTTTGTTCTAAAAAGTTATATCGGTTGTGCTCAATTAATCTGAAAAAATCAGATGCTGTTTTTTTTGATTTTTTTGCAATATCATTACGAATGCCAATCAAAATAAATCGGGTTCGTTTTTGAGGAACTCCATATTCTCCAAAGTTCACGAGTTTTCCTTCAACTAAATAATCAAGGTTGTTTAGCTCATTTAAAACATAACTAGCATATTCTTTCCCTTTTTCTTTATTTTTTTTGAATTCCAAGGTAAATCCTTTTACATTTTCAAAAAATATTAGTTTTGGGCGAACTAGCTCAATAAAGTGAATGTAAGATTTAACCAATTCATTTCTTGAATCACTTTCATTTCTTCGGCCTGCCATTGAGAATCCTTGGCAAGGTGGGCCTCCTGCCACTAAATCAACTTTACCCCTAAGTTTTATTAGATTAGATTTGTATTTGCTGATTACTTCGTTAATTTCATGATTACTTAGTGGTAACCATGTGGGCCAATTAAAATGTTTTTTTTGCTGTATTAAATTATATTCTAGAGTTTTAAATGCGTCTTTGTTTTTTTCGATAGCAAAAAGTCCTTTCCATCCAGCATTGTGTAATCCCAACGATAGACCTCCGCAGCCTGCAAACAAATCAATATAAGTTGGATGTTTTTTCACTGTATTCAAATTTTTTCACTGTATTCAATATCTGATGCCTTACAAAAATTATACATTTAAAAAAACACAAGTAGGGCAGTTTTTTATTCTTCGCAACCAAAATTACGCTTTATTTTTTGTTGATAAAAGCAAATTGTTTGCATACTGACAGTAATTTACCAACATGCAATTGTTACATTTTGGTTTTATCTTCTTGCATATAAGAGCAGCGAAATCAAGGATTGCCCAATTTAATTCTTTTGAGTTTTCAACAGCTACAATTCTATATGACAAAGTTTGTAGGTATGGATCGTATCGAATATCCGCTAATTTTCGATTGCCAAAGAACCTTTCGATTACTCGAGCCATATTTACATCGAGTAAAGGCGTTTTTTTATTTAAAATGTATAGCTCATACGCATTTGTAAGGTATTGTCCCATCATTGGTAACTCTTCAATTTCATTTCGCTCTTCGGGCAGTTTTCCTTGTCTTTTTTTTATTTCTTGAGATAAGTTATATAATCTCTTTCCCCGTTGTTTTGATAGGCCAATAGGTCTTAATATTGTTTCTATTGTTTCAAGTGATGCTTCGCTTAATTCTTTCCAAGAAGGGAAATGACTAATGAATAAGGGTAAAAATCTATTTACTGTTTCTGCCCTTGTCCTTTGAAGAAAAATTTCTGCAATAATTATGAGATAATTTGTTGCATCATCTTTTCTCCATAAAAATACTCTTCCACTGGAAGAATACCATTCTAGTAGATGTTCTTGGAAGAAACTAATTTGTGTGTCGTATATAATTATCATTCAAATTACAAAAAAAAGTAAAAATAGTTTTAATCTAGTATTTCCCATATCCACTCTTGCCATATTCCCCAAATTGTAAAACACATTGATAATGCCTGCTTGTTGGTAGTTGGGCTGGTCGGAGGTGCGGATTTCCGTTTCGCAGATTAAAAAATTAAGTTTTCTGCATCTCGTTATTTTGTTTGGAGAGATATTGTGCTGTTGCAACGCCACAGGCGTTGGATTATGGTAGAAAAACCGATATGCCTGCATCAATAACCCAGTATGGGTTGGATACCCCCGCAAAAATAGTCAATGGATTAATCGAACCCGTACCGGGTTCTTTTATTGCGTGGGTTTTCTGTTGTTACTGTAATCCAATCCGTACCGGATTGCGAAAAATGGAGTTGTTTTTTTATCGGAAACGCTTGGGTATCGCGGTTTTGAATAGCGATTGGCTGGTTTGCCCGGAAGTTAGAAACTTCCGCACCCTAATTTAGATTTACTCCGAAGCGAACTCATAAACAAATATGCCTCGTTGCGGGTTAAAAATTAATAATGTTTTGAATCTCCACTTTCGGCATATTCTCCAAATTGTAAAACACATTGATAATGCCTGCTTGTTGGTAGTTGGGCAGGTCGGAGGTGCGTATTTCCGTTTCGCGGATAAGTGCTTGTGCGAGTAAGTGGCTGCGTTGTGTGCCCCGAAGCAGGGGAGAGGCGGGAGTGTGCCAGTGTTGCCCGTCGAAGAAAACAAGGTTGCCAATGGTGCAGTCGGTAAGCAGTCCGTTTTTTACGATAATGATTTCGTCGCATTCGCCCCTTTGGGCAAGCAGTTGGTTCAGGGCGCTGCGGTCGGCATATTTCAGTGCATAGTCGATGTGGTTGCCTGTAACCAGCCGGAGGCTTTGGAAAGTGCGAGGCAGAAAGGGGAGAAACTCTGTTTTTTCGATCTGTCGGCTGTACTCGATGCGGCAACGGAAAATACCGTTTTGGCAGTGAGCCGGAACACGAATCGGTTCGCTTAAATTAATGGGCGGACATGTACCAAAAAGCAGGCTGCGAGCTTCGTCGAAACGTTTTTGGTGCCAGGGGAGCAGACAAGGCTTCCCGTTTTCAATTTTGATGGTTTCAAGCAAAAGGGACATACACTTTTTGTTTCAGTTCGTTGTATTCATCGTCGCATTTACTGAGAAACGTGATGCCGCCGCCGCTTTTAAAAAGCAGTTCGTTGTTGTTTTGCTCCAAAAAGCGGATCAATACGCAGCTATCCAGCCGTTCCCCGTCGAAGATACCAAAAATGCCGGTATAGTAGCCCCGTTGGTATTGCTCGGCAGCTTTAATAATCTCAACGGTTTTCTTTTTGGGGGCGCCGCAAATTGATCCGGCCGGAAGCATTCGGGTGATGATGGTTCCGAGTTGGTCGAGGTAATTGGCAGGGAGCAGTCCGCGTATTTTTGAACTCATTTGCAGCAGTTCGCCACGGTTGTTGCGTATGCGGTCGATGTACCGAAAGCTTTCCACCTCCACCTGTTCGGCCACCAGACTCAGGTCGTTGCGAATCAGATCGACAATGGTATTGTGTTCGGCCAGTTCTTTGCGGTCGTTTTTCAGTATCACCTCCGCATTGTTAATCCGGGCATCAATGGTTCCTTTCATCGGGTTCGACGAAATAATCCCATCGCTGATGCGGACAAATATTTCGGGCGAGAAGCACACAAAACGGTCTTTCAGCCATATTTTGTACAGGGCCTCGCTGCGGTGGAAAATCTCTTCCATGCTGAGGTTGGTGTGTATCCGGCTCGGAAAGGTGAGATTAAGCAGATAGGTGTTTCCCTCGTGTATTTCCTCTTGCACGCGGCTGAATGCTTCGGTGTAACGCTCCTTTGTCACCGGCTCGGCCTCCCATTGGATGCTTTGTGTGGGGAGCTGTTTCGCGGGGCAGTTGCTGTGCAGAGGAGTTTGCCAGCATATTTCACTTGTGTTGTGGTTGAGCTCAAAAAAGAGCGGTTCCAGCATGGCAAAGTCGATCAGAAAAGCAAAGGGAGAGCGGGCTTTTCCGCGCCGGTTCATCTCTTCCTCAATATATTTCTTTCTGTTTTTCATGCGCGCCAAAGATAGAAAGAATTTGATTTGAGAGTTGTAAGTAGTAAGTCGTAAGTCAAAAGTACAAAGTCCAAAATCCCAAGTCCAAAGTTCAAAAGGTCATGAGTACAGGGCGGAGAAGTCAATGAGTTTGTACCATTAATCCCAATGTCATATAGTTGAGAGTTAGCGGGCCTAATAAATGACGCAACCAGAACGATTGAAGAATCATCTTACTGACAAAAACTTTAAAAATTGATGTATATGAAAAGATTAATTCAAATTATTACATTGTCTTTGATGATTTTCGTTTTTAGTTGCGAAAAAGATAATAATGACTCCGAAAACATTAAGATTATTACAGGTAAAAAAGAGTATGTTGTAAATAGCAAGATTGATGTGAACCTAAAAAATGATTTAAACAAACAAGCATATCATTTTAAGTGTGATAACGTTGATTTGTGTCCTGCGAAAATATTGAAAAATGAGAATGGTGTATGGACTGAGAATGAATATTCGGGTGCTTGTACTCAAATGGGACCAATGGGATATTTTGGCAAATTAGATATGGCTGAGACTAAACACGATACTATATCATTATTCAATGAGATTGGCAAATTTAAATTGAGATATAGATTTGTGGTGGATAATGATACATTAGATTTTGACTCAAATGAATTTTTATTATACGGATTAGAACTTTAAAATAAATTACGCCCGCTAATGAATAGGACTCTGAACGGTCTGCAAGACCCGGTATCGCCTAAGTCGAGATTGAATTATTTCCCGGTCTATTTTGCAGAATTTTTTTCTGTGTACTTAATGACCGCTACATCCTTTTTGTCATGAGGGTGTCTAAAAAGTAAATAAAATAATCAACTTACAATTTGAAAGCTTCTTCTGAAAATCTCCCAAGGGGGACTTGAAAGCCGCGCATGAGATAGGTTTCAGTCTGGTGTCTGGCAATCCGAAAATCTTTTCTTTGGCTGTTAGTCTTATGTCTAAAATCTTGCGTCTTGTGTCTTGCAGCTTACGTCTCTCTGTTTTTCTTCTGCCTTCTGCCTGTTCTTTTCTCTGTTCCTTATTCCCTTCTCCGTTGTAGCTTTTGTTAGCGCCGGAATGTAAGGTTATCTTAACGGCCGTTAGAAGGTCATCTCTTTTTTTTCAGATTTGGCAGAACGGCCGGAAGTTTTTTTTGATGATGATTGCTACAGACAGGACACCGCTCTGCGGTTAAAAAGTGCATGAGTTCGAAGTTCATGAGTACAAAGTTCCAAGTACAAAGTCCTAAATCCCAAGTCCGAAGTACAGGGCGGAGGAAATGAGTTTTTACAATCCCCCGAGGGGGGACTTAAGCAGCCTTTTCTGAATTTTAGTAATCCGAAAATCTTTTCTTTGGCTGTTAGTCTTATGTCTAAAATCTTGTGTCTTGCAGCTTACGTCTCTCCGTTTTTCTTCTGCCTTCTGCCTGTTCTTTTCCTGATTCCCTTCTCCCTGTTCCCTGTTCCTTTGCCTTCCTTCTCCCTTGCAGCTCTGAAAAAAAAACAGAAAACCCCGGGTTGGCATTCCCAGGGTTCTTCATGTTAGTCTAGATTTGTGTATTGAACTAGAATATTGGTTCTATTCTTCATCCTGCTCAGCAGCGTATGTTGCAAGCAGTTCTTCCTGTACGTCGGCAGGAACTTTTTCGTAATCGGCATACTTCATGTTGAAGCGGCCGCGACCACCAGTGAGAGAACTGAGCGAAGTCGAGTACTTGTTCATCTCTTTAAGCGGTACACGGGTTGTAATTTTCTCGAACCCTCTTTCGCTACCCATTCCCATGATGAGGGCACGGCGGCCTTGCAGGTCACTCATTACATCGCCCATGCGTTCGCTGGGGGTAAATACTTCCATGTCGTAGATCGGCTCCAGAATTTTCGCCCCGGCATTTCTGAATGCCTGACTGAATGCGTTACGTCCAGCCAGTTTGAAGGAGATTTCGTTTGAGTCAACCGGGTGCATTTTACCGTCGTAAACATACACGATAATGTCGCGGGCATACGATCCGGTAAGAGGGCCTTCTTCCATTTTCTCCATAATTCCTTTCAGAATAGCCGGAAGGAAACGGGCATCGATTGATCCACCTACGATACAGTTGCAGAAGATCAGTTTACCACCCCATGGCAGTTTGTGTTCCTGTACATCGCGTACCGACAGTTTTTGTTCTTTTCCGTCGAAGAAGAACACGTTTTTGGGTGCTGCACCTTCTTCGTACGGCTCAATAATCAGGTGAACTTCGCCAAACTGACCGGCACCACCCGATTGTTTTTTATGCCGATAGGAGGCTTGTGCATACTTGGTAATGGTTTCGCGGTACGGGATTTTCGGCGCCAGGAACTGAATGTCGATTTTATGTACATGGTCGAAGAACCATTTTAAGGTATTCAGGTGATATTCGCCTTGTCCTTCTACGATCAGCTGTTTCAATTCTTTGGAGTATTCAACCAGATATGTTGGGTCCTCGTAACGGATGCGGTGCAGGATTTCGCCTACTTTTTCGTCGTCCGATTCATTTACCGCTTTTACTGCAACCCTGAATTTTGGATCGGGGAACACAATGGGGGCAAATTTTATATCGAGTTCTTTATCGCCAAGCGTTTGGTTGAACTTGGTTTCTTTCAGTTTTACCGAGCAGCCGATGTCGCCGGCAACCATTTCCGAAACGGCAGTACGGGTTTTACCTGCTACGGCAAAAATTTGCGAAATACGTTCCTTGTTTCCATTGCTGGAGTTGATCAGGTCTTTTCCTTCTGTGAGTTTTCCCGACATCACTTTGAAATAAGTGATCTCGCCAACGTGCGATTCAACCGAAGTTTTAAATACGAACAAAGAGGTAGGTTGATTTTCGTTCATGGTCACGGTTTTGCCTTGCACAATTTCGCGCATAGGCACTTCGCTTGGTGCCGGGGCAATATTGCAAATGAATTCCATCAGGCGGTTTACACCAATGTTTTTCTTTGCACAGGTACAGAAAACCGGATACAGGTCGCGTTTAACCATTCCTTTTTTCATCCCTTTACGCATGTCGTCTTCCGAAAGCGATCCTTGTTCGAAATACAACTCCATCAGCGATTCTTCGTTTTCGGCAGCCATTTCAACCAGTTGGTTGTGTAGTTCGTCGGCACGTTCTTTTTCGCTGGCCGGAATATCCAGAACTTCCGGTTTTCCGCCGTCTGGTCCGTATTTATATAGTTTCATTTTCAGTACATCCACAATTGAGCTGAAACCTGGTCCGGCATCAATCGGGTATTGTACGATGGTTACTTTATTTCCGAAGGTTCCCCGTGCTTCTTCAATCACCTTGTCGTAATTGGCATTCTCGTGATCGAGTTGATTGATAATCAAAATAAGCGGGGTTTTTGTTTTTTCAGCATGACGATTGGCCGATTCAGTTCCGGCTTCCACCCCGTTTGAGGCGCTCATCAGCATCAATCCCAAACCAGTTACTTGCAGCGATGCAACTACGCCACCACAAAAATCGTCGAGGCCGGGAGTGTCAAGAATGTTAATCTTTTTGTCGTTGAATTCAGTGTAGAGGAGGGTAGAATAGACGGAGTTTTGATACTCTTGTTCGATCAGGTGATAGTCGGAAACGGTGTTCTTGTTTGCAACTTCGCCTCTGCGGTTTATTACTCCACCCTCGAAGAGCATTGCTTCTGCGAGGGTGGTTTTCCCACTGCCCGAATTACCTATTAAAGTAATGTTCCGGATTTGTTCGGTTTTATAGATTTTCATTCTCTAATATTTTTGGTGATTAGTTCGCGATTATGGTATCAAAAAGTGTCATATTTTTCGATGACCATCAAATTTAGTAATAATTTAATAACAAACAAGAGTGCTTCTGTGTGGGGAAATGTGTTATAGAATTATTCTTTTAATTTGGAGATGATGGACATGTTAATTTATAGTGAATTAATAAGTGTGTTGACTGTCAGTGGATAAAAAATATTTACATTTTTTAACGAATGGGGCGGCTTTTTGAGCTTATTTTTTGGCAAAAATGTTTATGTGGTTCGTGAGTTGGTTTTTCGGTAAAGATATTTTCCTGAAAAGAAGCGATTGTTGGCTGGAGTGAGTGCTTTATATCGAAGAGAGTTTCTTCGCATCAATCTTACGAAGGATTGGTTTTTCTGACAGGAAATAAATGAGGACAAACAGCTTCATGATTACGTGTATAAAGATGACATGTGGATTCATTTTGTTGAAAAACCTTTTTTGTTTTTGGTGTAGAATCGTTGTAACTTGTTGGTAGTTTGATTTTAATATGCCTCAGTAAATGAAACTATAAATAATTATTGCTATGATTTTACAAATCGGTTCACAAGGAGAGCAAGTGAAAGTTTTACAGGATTTTCTTCAAATTTCTGCTGATGGTGTTTTCGGAAAAGAGACACAGGAAGCGGTAAAAAAATGGCAGCAACAGCACGGATTGGTTGCCGATGGGATAGTGGGGCCGAAAACCTGGACAGCAATGGGCATTGCAACGACTGATAAAACGGAACAGCTGGCGCATATTTCGCCCGAACTGAGCATGCAGAAACATTATTTGCCTGCCGGGGAATATTTTGATGGTCCTACGAAAAAAGAATGGCTCTTTTTGCATCATACCGCCGGATGGCACAAACCCATGGAGGTAATTGACGGTTGGGCTGGTGATGATCGTGGTCCGGTAGCCACTGAATTTGTCATTGGTGGACAAAGCGTAAAAGGAAATGATACAAGCCATGATGGTGAGCTTGTGCAGGCTTTCCCGACAGGAGGCTATGCCTGGCATTTAGGCATTGGCAATACGCAGGTACATCGTAATTCGGTTGGCATTGAAACGTGCAGTTTTGGAAAATTAACGATGGATGGTTATTACAAGGAAGTAGATAAGACGGAGCAGTGGATTCCTGTGAAAAAAGGGTATTTATATACCTATGTGGGAACCGAAGTTAATGCTGCCCAATCGGTGCAGTTGAAACAAGCTTTTCGCGGGTTTCTTTACTGGCATCGTTATTCCGATAAGCAACTGGAAGTATTGCGAGAATTGATCGTTTATGTGGCGAATCGCGACTCGATTGATGTTCGACAGGGTTTGCCTGCACTGGTGCGTGAAAAGGGCGCAGAAGCGTTTAATTTGTACGATCGGGGATTGGTGGCCCGAACGCCGGGCTTGTGGTGTCATGCCAATGTTGCAACCAATAAATTCGATATGTTTCCGCAGCAGGAACTAATAGATATGTTGCTCAGCTTGTAAGCTATACCGAAAAGAAAAAGCTGTCTCAAAAATAAATTGCCGGAAGAGGTAGTTAAATAATCCGAATAATGTGAATTGATTCTCTGTAAAGCTACCAATTGAAAATAGTAAATTATTTAATGGTAAATACTTCTTTTGAGACAGCTTTTGTTTTTTACTCTAGTTTCTTTTCCGGCCAGTTCTTCTTTCCGTTAAATATGTGCCATTCGATAAGTACTTTCTTTTCAATAGAAATATAATCGGGATTGAATACCACTGATTCTGAACTGGAAAAACTGCCTGAATCTGTACTCGTAATACCTCTGATCATGATGTCTTTGTCCGGACCAGTATAGTCGTAAATAACTTTGGTGATACGGTCTGTTTTTATTCCCGATTGTTTTTCAAGTAGTTCTGCTTTGGCTTTGGCATCGGCAACTGCTTCTTTTATTGCCTGTTCATTTAATGCGTCTTTTTGTTTGTCTGATAGTGTGAAGCTTACTGTATAAATAGCCTGATTGGCAAGCAATACCTGAATAATCTTATCCATCGATTCGGGGGTGTAGGTGTTGTTAATTGTTAGCCGTATTTGTCCCTGGTATCCTTCTTTTACGCGTTCGTTATTTTTGTATGCATAATTCTCATTGATTGAATAAAGAGAAGTTTTTATGATCTCGCGGGTAACTCCGGTTTTGATTAATTCGCTTTGTAGTGTGCTGCTCTGGGCGAATAGCTTTTTTGAAGTGGTTGCATAATCTGGATCATTTTCGGTTATCCAGATGCTTACCAGGAAATTTTCGGGCAAGGCCTTGATACTTGCTTTGCCTACCACCTGTAATCGGTCGGTAATTTCTTCGTCGGCATACACACTGGAGGCGAAAATCGCTGCGGCGAAAAGAATGGATAGAAATAATTTGATTTTCATGGTACAATCTTTTTTGTGGTTTTGAATTGCTTGCTATGGTGGAGTTTTTTATACACCGATAGTAATGGACTATTAAAATTAAACATTTCGGTTTAACAAAAATAAGGCCAGTTCATCGGTGAGAGCTTGTGCATTGCAGGTGGCAGTGACCAATAGAAACGCAAAAAGCCGGATGATTGTCCGACTTTTTGTGTTTTTATGTTAGAGCAAATACCTACTTGATAGGTACTTGTCGTTTGAACATCATTTCCAGTGAGATAAATGTCTCGGTGCGTGCAATACCGTCAATTTCCTGAAGTTGCTCGTCGATGATTTTTTTCAGGTGCTTGTTGGTTTTCGTCTGTATTTTAATAAAAATGGCATACGATCCGGTGGTATAGTGACATTCCACAATTTCAGGAATAGTCTGCAAAGCCTGTACAACTTGTTGGTGAAATTTGGCTTTTTCAAGATGGATACCCATGTATGCGCATGTATTGTATCCCAGTTTTTGAGTGTTAACAATGAATTCGCTTCCCGAAACCACGCCGAGGTTAAGCAGGCGCTGCACGCGTTGATGAATTGCAGCTCCGGAAACCCCACATTCGCGGGCTACTTCGAGGAAAGGGATACGTGCATTCTTGGTAATTAGTCGTAGAATCTTCTCGTCTAACTCATCAATCTGCGGTATAGGTTCAATATAATCTTCGTTCATAGTGCGAGCTTATTTCTTATAAGGTTTAAAATTGAAACGTAAATGTATAAAAAAATGTCAAATCCTAAATATATATGCTTCAAAACATGTCATCTGATAACAGATTAAAATTAGCCGCAAAAATAGCAAGCCTTTTCAATTTTTGAAGGATTTGCGAAAGTATGTCAATTTTTTTGCAAAAGGCATGATATTGATAAGGAAATCAAGGGAATATTTCTCCTTTTTCTCCAATTATTGTTTGCGAATAAAATCAACAATATCGTTTCCAGTCGGGTTTTGGAATACTTTCAACTCGAATTCGGGCAAAACAGCTAAAATGTGATCAAAAATATCGGCCTGAATGCTTTCGTAGATATTCCACTGCTGCTCTTTACTGAACAGATATATTTCAACCGGAATTCCTTTTTCGGTAGGTTGAAGATGGCGAACCAGCAGAGTCATTTCCTGATTGACTTGCGGATGATGCTGCAAGTACGATTCAAGGTATTTGCGGAAAATACCCAGATTGGTCTGTCTGCGGGCATTGAAAACATCATCATTGTCGATATTCCGTTGTTTATTGAAGTCGGTAATTTCCTTTTGCTTTTCGGTTACGTAATCGCGAATAAGCTGGAATCGCTGGAATTTTTCGAGCATGTTGTTGTCGCAGAATTTAACGCTTTTCATGTCGAGATTGATCGACCGTTTGATGCGCCGGCCTCCTGATTCTTCCATGCCACGCCAGTTGTTAAACGAGTCGGAAACCAGCGAATAGATCGGAACAGAAGTGATTGTTTTGTCCCAGTTCTGAATTTTTACGGTGGTCAGACTGATGTCGATTACAGTACCGTCAGCATTGTGTTTGGGAACTACAATCCAGTCGCCCGGTTTTACCATATTATTGGCCGATAGCTGGATGCCTGCAACAAAACCAAGAATAGCATCTTTAAACACCAATAATAACACAGCTGCAATTGCTCCCAAACCGCCAATCAGGTACTTGGGCGATTTTCCGGCAATGAATGAAATGATAAAAATGGCCGCAATGAAATAGATGAAAATATTGACAAGCTGTATGTAGCCTTTAATCGGTTTATTTTGTGCGTAGGACGTAGTTTCATAAATGTCCATCCCTGCTTTAACAAATCGGGTAGAAACCATTGTGCCGATGAGTACAAAATAAATCAGGCTGAAACGATATAAAATGGCCTCAATGCTTTCAATTTCGGAGAAATTATAGGTAAAATAGAACACAAATGCAGCAGGCAGGTGTGCAAATGCCGAAAACACTTTACGTTCGAGCATGAAATCGTCCCAGTTCGATTTGGTTTTCAGCACCATTTTGTGAATGCTACTTAGCAATACTTTTTTGCTGATAAAAAAGATGATGTAGGCCAGTAGCCAGATTGTTATCAGGCATATAAGGATGGAACATGCATCGGCAAAAAAGTTGCTGAAATTTAGTTCCTGAAATAAGTCATTTAAATAGAGATATAAATGTTTCATCTTGCGTACCTTTCGATTTATAAAGTATAATTCCGCGTCAAAACTATGAATTTGACCTGATTTGGCAAATAAAAATGCACTTACGAATAAAATTCAATTACTTAGATTAATAAACTGTTATGAGATTTTTAGTTCTATTCATGTTGTTGGCCGTTTGTTCGGCAACTGCACAGGTAAAATATCCGGATTATTTTACGGAAAAAGCACTTCGTTACGATTTTTTATTGGGCGGAGACGATAAACGGGTAGAGGTATTTCCTCAGCAAATGAAAGAATTGCCTTTGTTTGCAGGCAATCACAATACTCTGACTGAAGATTTGAATTACGGTAATTACCGCATTCGTCTGTTTGATGCAGAAAGTAATAAACTGATTTTTTCGAAAG
Organism: Prolixibacteraceae bacterium; assembly: GCA_963668595.1. Taxonomy (GTDB): domain Bacteria; phylum Bacteroidota; class Bacteroidia; order Bacteroidales; family Prolixibacteraceae; genus GWE2-42-39. The sequence goes on from OY764876.1 coordinate 912,377, forward strand.
GTTTTTCGCCATTGTTTATGGAGTGGCAGACTACAGCCGAGGCAAAGACGCAGAATCGCTGTTTTTACCAGTCGGCCATTATGCCTTTCCCTAAAAAACTCGCTCGTATTGAAATTGAACAGCGCCAGTGGAATGGTGATTTTGTATCGGTTCATTCCGAAGAATTTAATCCCGGGAACTATTTCATTATAAAGGAATCGGAGACCAAATTTAAGAGCCGCGAATTAGTGCATTCCGGAGAGCCGTCTCAGTGTGTCGATTTGGTTTTTCTGGCCGAAGGATATACCGAAGCGGAGATGGAAAAGTTTATCGCTGATGCGCAACGGATGACTGATTATCTTTTTGCTTCAGAGCCTTTTGTTAAGTACCGGAATAAATTTAATGTACGTGCGGTAATGTCTCCTTCCGAAGAATCGGGAATGGATGTTCCGGGCGAATCGATTTATAAAAATACACGGTTCAATTCTACATTTTACACATTCGATACTCCTCGTTATTTGACTACCAGCGATATGAAAAGTGTGTACGATGCGTTGGATGGAGTGCCGTTTGATCATGTATTTCTTTTGGTTAACAGCGAACGCTATGGGGGTGGTGGCTTCTATAATTTTGTTGGTGTCGGAACGGTTGATAATTCACTGTCGGAGAAAGTATTTGTGCATGAATTCGGACACAGTTTTGCCGGTTTGGCTGATGAATATTACAACAGTAGCGTGGCTTACGATGATTTTTATAACCTGAAGATTGAGCCATGGGAACCGAATATTACCACACTGGTTGATTTCGATAGCAAATGGAAAAAAATGATTGACGCAAATACTCCTGTGCCAACGCCGCGCACAAAAGAGAATGATTTGAAAATCGGATTGTTTGAAGGGGGAGGTTATTTAGCAAAAGGAATTTATAGTCCGATGATGAATTGCCGGATGAAAAGCAATGATGTGGATTATTATTGCCCTGCTTGCCAGGCCGGAATTGTTCGTGTTATCGAATTGCATACACGCAAATAGCGATATTAAAAATTTGCAGGGGATTACAATATTCTTTGAATTGACGCCGGAGAAGAACGCAGTTTTCTTTCTCTGGCGTTTTCTTTGATTGATTTTAGGCGTTACGAAATTCATATAAAAAGAAAAGTCCGGCCTCTGCCGGACTTCTTTGTAAACCTAAACCAATTAACCTGTTTTGCAGGCTTAATAGAATGCGCAAAAATAGAATAATTTTCAAGTTTTAGAAAAGAATCGTTTTAAAAAACCGGAAAAAAGCATGGCATAAAAACAATTCTTCTGATCATCTATTTTTGCAATGTTTTTGATTTGGATATTGTCAGTAATTCTTTGGCGCGAACCAGTGCCTGATCGAACTTTCCAAAGGTATTTTCTTCCGTCAATTTTATAATTCCTGATTTATCCAGTTCTTTAAGCACATCAGCTTGTACTCCCGACAGAACTACTTGTATGCCTGATGCATGTAGTTCTTGTATGGCATATTTCAGGTTTCGGCAACCTGTTGAATCGATAAACGGAACGTGCCTCATTCGGATGATCAATACTTTTGAACGAAAACCTGTTTGTTTGATTACCTCGCTGTAATGTTTGGCTGAAGCAAAAAAGAATGGGCCGCTTATTTCGTAAATTTCAATTCCTTTCGGAATGTCCTGATAGTTGTCCAGAACATCGGAATCGGGTTCGGTAGCTGCAATTTTTCCGGCATCGGCCATGCGTTTCATAAATAGCAACGAGGCCATCACAATACCAATTTCAATGGCCACAGTTAAGTCAACCAATACGGTGAGCAGGAAGGTGGTGAGCAAAATCATGACATCGAATGCTGAACCTTTCAGTATGGAAACGAATGATCGCCATTCGCTCATGTTGTAGGAAACAACGATTAATATCCCGGCCAGACACGACATCGGGATTAGTTTGGCCCATTTGCCGAAGAATACCATGATTAACAGCAGTGTAATCGCATGAATCATTCCTGCCAGCGGTGTACGTGCACCGTTTTTGATGTTGGTGGCTGTACGTGCAATTGCTCCGGTTGCAGGTATTCCTCCAAACATTGGTGTAACAACGTTTGCAATACCTTGTGCCACTAATTCAGTATTGGAACGGTGATTGCTCCCAATCATCCCGTCGGCAACAATGGCCGAAAGCAGCGATTCAATTGCACCAAGCATAGCAATGGTAAATGCAGGAGCAATGTATTGACCAATGTTTGCCAATTCGATTTGAGGGAAAGCAAATTCAAATTTTCCGGAAATCTCGCCGAAAAGCGTTTCAATGGTAGTTACCTCAATACCTGTGAGCTGCACTACCACCGTTACTAAAATAATGGCAATGAACGATCCCGGAATTTTATTGGTTATTTTTTTAGAAAAAACACTAATCAGTATCGTTACTACGGTAATAATAACTGTGTAAATATTTACGGAATGAATATTACTGAAATAGGCTCCCCATTTGGGAATAAATGCAGATGGCAGTTCGCTTATTTGCAGTCCGAGTGCATCTTTTATTTGTGTTGAAAAAATAATGAGTGCAATACCACTTGTAAACCCTACAATAAGCGGGTGGGGGATAAATTTAAGCAAAGCTCCCAGTTTCAATAAACCAAAGCCGATAAGGATGAATCCGGCAAGCATGGTTGAAATGATAAGCCCGTTGATTCCGTATTGCTGAACAATACCAAATACGATAACAATGAATGCGCCGGTAGGGCCTCCAATTTGCACTCGGCTTCCTCCCAAAAATGAAATAAGAAAACCGGCAATAATTGCTGTTACTAAACCCTTCTCGGGTGAAACCCCCGATGCTACGGCAAACGCAATTGCCAGAGGCAAGGCTACAATGCCTACAATAATTCCGGCAAATACTTCTTTGGTGATTTGTTGTTTCGAAATTCCTTCCTTGAGAATGGAAAAGAATTTTGGTTTGAAAACTTCCTGTTGCATTTTTTCTAAAATTTGAAGCTGCAAAGGTAGAGCTAAACCTGTGTCGTTGTCCTCTTGCTGTTAAAAAATAGAAAGAAGATTAAATGAACGTAATGAGAAAACGTTTTTGAGATATGTGATTTTATCTGCGAAATACTGAAAAACCCCGTCAATGCGAGGTTTTTCAGTATAAATGATGAATGTAAATTAAAGTCCGAAAAAAAGAAAATATACCAGTGCCCCAGATAAATAGCCGACTAATGCAAGCCATGATATCTTCTTCATATACCAAATGAAGTCAATTTTTTCGAGTCCCATTGCGGCAACACCGGCAGCAGAGCCAATAATAAGCATGCTACCCCCGGTTCCGGCAGTGTAGGCCAGAAATTCCCAGAATAAACCATCTTGTGTAAAGTTGGCCAGGTAACCAGTGGCTCCGGTTTCTGCAATCGGGTACATCCCCATTGCTCCGGCAACCAAGGGTACATTATCAACCACAGATGATAGTGCACCAATTGCCAGGTCAATCAAATAAATATTGTGAAGTTTTTCATCGAGCAATTTTGATAATAAACTTAATTGTCCGGCAGATTGCAATGCCGCTACAGCCGAAAGTATTCCGAGGAAAAATAATACTGTTGGAACATCAACGCGGCGCAGAATAGCTACCACTTTTAATCTTTTCTTGATAGCAACTGGTTTGTTGCGGTGCATTATTTCGGAAATAACCCATAAAACACCCAGAGAAAGAAGCATTCCCATGTATGGAGGTAAATGGGTGAGTGTTTTGAATACAGGAACAAATAATAATCCGGATATACCGAGTATAAGCATCAGCATGCGTTCGCGTGAGCTGGTTATTTCTTCTTCATTTTCGTTTACGGCAGGTCGTGTTACTGTTCCTTTCATTGTGAAAGACAGAATGATTACCGGAACGACAAGGCATACAAAACTTGGTAAAAATACTCCTTCAATAATGCGGAGTGTTGTCACTTGTCCTCCAATCCACAACATGATTGTCGTTACATCACCAATTGGCGACCAGGCTCCACCTGCATTGGCGGCCAGAACAACCATACTGGCAAATAGCCATCGGGTTGGTTTGTCGTCAATTAATTTACGGAGTAACGCAACCATCACAATTGTTGTTGTCAGGTTGTCGAGCAGAGCTGACATGAAGAATGTTAGTAAACTAACCACCCATAAAAGTTTTACTTTGTTGGTGGTTTTAATTCGGTCAGTAATCACTTTAAATCCTTCGTGTTGGTCAACAACCTCAACGATAGTCATTGCTCCAAGCAAGAAAAACAAGATTTCGCCAATTTCTCCGATGTGGTGAATGATTTCTGATTCAACAATGAACTCCTGTATGGCATGAATACCATGAGCATCGGGGTGAGCTGCAGAAAACTTTAGCCACGATTGGCTGAGACCCATACTCAGAATGTCTTCTGCTCCAATAATATAAGCAACCCAGCACAAAGTGCCAATAATTAGTGCCGAGGCTGCTTTATCCACTTTCAGTGGATGTTCCAGTGCAATGGCTACATAACCCAGCACAAAGATGACGACCATTAGAATAAACATAGTTTGTTGTTTTGAGAGTTTGATTTTCAAATATAGGAAATATCATTTAGGATGGTTAATGATATGTGAAAATCTTACATTATCAGGAAATGCTGTCAGTTCATGCTTCTGGAAAATCATCTTTCAGAATTGCATTTATTTTTTGACTGTTGTCCTTGATTTTTCTTTATGGTTTTTATTAATTTTTAGCTTTATTGAAAAAATGATTATCCGATTTATGGTTGAGCCGTTCTTTGATGGGGTTCAATCAGAACACTTCTTTTTATTCCGAATGAAATAGACAATATTCAGAAAGAAAAAAATGGCTACCAAAATTAACGATGCCAGTACTATCAATGCTGTTGTGGTCAAATTGAAATTACCTGACACAAAAATTGCTGTCGGACCATCAGCTTCTCCAATTACACCCACCGAAGCAGCAGAAGCTGATACCGATTCTTGAAGATACTGGATAAAGGCAGAATAGTTTACCGCTCCGGTTATTCCAATAAGTAAAGTCAAGATAAGCCCTGCAATATTGGTAGCTAGTAATACTCTTCGTTTCATATTGGTTGTGAAAATTGCCTGTTACCAAACTGGTTCTGCATAAATCTCGTATATCGTGTATTTAGCAGCCTCATCGTATTTCTTTACCAGAGCAATTCTTGATTTTTGTGTTATCCAGATATATTCAGCAGTTGAACCTTCTTCTTTATTTTTAAACATCGTGCTATAAACTTCTGAAAGCGAATTATCCCCATTGCTGCTATACGTTGGTACGCCATACAACGAGTTGATGTAATCAAGAAGCACTTGCCTGCTTTGCTGTGCAAAAGCAGCCTCATTGTCATTATTGCTACGGAACAAAAACAGGGAAAGCGAAGGTGCGCCATCGTTAACAACTGAATAAGTGGCGAACTCATATCCTTTCGAAAAAACGCTATGATACCCTGTACTGGTCTTACTTGTACTAAGCACGTCTTTCCAGTTAAAGCCAATGAAATCTCTGTCGTTTTTAATATTTACCGAAACGGTGTCGCTGGTTATAACCTTGTTATTTTTGTACCCAAGTAAAACGGTTTTGTATTCGGCCGGTAAAAAGAAACAGTTTGACCACTTCCATGTAAAATGAGTGCTATTTCCGGAATTTTCAAGAATCTTATATCGTTGGTTCGTGTTCGTACAAACCCAAACAAGAGAATCGTATGCTTCGGTTAAATCCAACAATGTGAAATCTTTTTCTGAATACGAAAAGAGGTTGAATTCCATTAAATCGAATATATTTCCCTCTTTTTCTTTTACATTCATTTTGACTCTCAACTGACTTTTAATTTCCACCTTCAGCGAATAAGAATTATTCCGTCCGTCACTTATCGTAACCACAACGTTTCCGGGAGCAAGAGGCGTGAGTGTCAGATATCCATCCATTCTACTGATGCCCAGTTTGGTTTCGTCGGAGTTGTTGATAGAATAAGTTCCGTCGCCCCCGAAAATAACCAATTCCTTTTTGGTTTCGTCCGGGAAATTAATCGTAAGCTGATTGTTGGTTACAGGATTCGGCTTATCGTTGAAGACAGCGTATTGCAATTCGATGGGGTGATAGCTATCATCGTCGTCTTTTTCACAGCCGGCAAAGACAATAAAAAGAAATAAAAGGGATAGTAATTTTGTTTTCATGGTTTTCTGTTTTCTTTTTTTTATCTAAAGAGTCTGCCCCAAATTTAAATCGGGGCAGTGTCACAAATCAGTATTAGTTTAGTACACCTGTCGGAATTTCAATTTGCTCAAATTTACCGTCAAGGGTATAGTTTGAGTTAACTCCCTTCATTGTGATGGCTTCTCCCCGCAGACTGTCGGGATAAGCTTTTGCAATGGTTTCCCAACCGAGGTTTAGGGCTTCATCCAACCGGTGCCGCAAGAATTCGCTACTTTGGGTAATTTCAAATTTATGAGGAGTTGAAACAGCAGAAGCATCATCAGTTAATTGTCCGTTTTCACCTTCTTTATATGTCAATGTCAGGTATGGCTTGCCGTTTTCCATTGTAAGAGAATAATTACCTTTTCCCTGTATTCTTATGCCATTGCTTGTTATCGAGTTTCCCCCTTTATTGTCAGCAAAATACACGTCCCGTGCCTGATTATTGATGAGAAATACAAAAGACGTTTTGCTGAAAACAGGATGTTCATTTTCCATAATCTTAGAAGTCGCATCATCCCAGTAAAGTGTAGACACCCTAAGAACCTCGTAGTTGTCGGTTACTTTAATTGACAAATTTGCTGTTTCTCCGGTTCGGTTATCTGTAACGATGAGTGTTGATTCTCCTGTTAGTAAACCCCGAAGCAGGATCATCCCTTCAGGGGCTGACCAACCGTCCTCTTCCGAGGCCGAAAGTAAGTAAGGATTTTCTACTTGGAGAGAATAATCGCCGGAACCTGTTTGGGGGCCAATATAACGGGTACCATGCATCGGAACTTCATAGTAAGTGTTGTAGAAACTTAACGGTTCGGGGGCATCATCACTGCACGCCCCTATAAAAAGGGTTATAAATGTTAGAAATAATAGCTTAAATACGTTTTTTGTTTTCATGGCTTCTGATTTATTATTCGATTTCTTCACTGATTTAAATTGTCCATTTTAAAAGCTTTATTGTCTTTTGCATACTGTCCCTGGCAAAATATGGGATATCCGTATGTATCTTTATTCGGAAATGGGTTGTTTACAAATTCTTTTAGATCATCAAAAGACGATTTTATTATCGCTTCCTGACTCACATCCGAAACCGTTAATAATATGATTTGAGATTTGTGTAGAATATTTTGGTAATAATCATCTACTTTAAAAGCCTTCAAAACATCCTGATAAGAATGTTCGCTTGCTATTATAAAATAAGCAGTAGCACCATAAGTCAAAGTTCGTACGTAAACTAATTCACTTAAATTAGATGGGGTATCAATAAATAAGCCAGTGGGTGGAACATCCATTGAAACCGTGAATCCTTTAAGCACAATTTCCCCAACCGATAAGCTTTTTACATTTTTCATCTCAATTTCTTGTTTAGCTATTCGCTCAAAAGTGTTGCCGAAATCTTTGTTTTCAGAAAAACAGCTATCCAGATTATCCAATGAATTTAGCTTTGCAAGTTTGGCTATATAAGGTCTTGTTGGCGGAGTATAGCTTTTATATTCCTCGGAGCTCATAGCTCCCTTCAACTTTTTCAGGTAGTCAGTCCCTTTTACTTCTTCCATGCTTGTGGTATAAGATGTCGGAAAATTGAAAGTTAGGTCAACAGGTTTCTTGTTGCCTTTAACTTCTCCATCAAAAGAACTGGCAAAGGCATTTTTCGGGAAGGTGGCACCGACATAAATATACGGTGGATTAGCAACAAGCGGCCATCCTTGTATGCCGATATACCTTGTTCCAATAAAAATATCTGTGTTTTCGGCACTGTTATCAATAAAATTGTCCCATTGAAGAGAAAAATTCTCTGGTTTTGGAGGCAAAGTATTCTCAATTTCATCTTTGCCGCAACTGCTCATCATAGATAGTAGGACAATACACACCAAAATACTTTCAATTTGCGTTTTCATGGTATTTAATTTTCTAGTCTGTTTTCCTGACTGATTTGACTAACGCTTGTTCTTGATCGTACAACCCATAGGCATACATCGAAGAAGAAAGACTGGTAGAAAGCTCGTCCAATTCTTTGGAAACAACCCTGATTTGTTTTCCTCCATTAAAATTTTCTTTGAATTCGAACCAGTATTTTCCCCTGTCTGATGTTGATAAATTGTCATTTGACAAGGTATGAAAAGTGGTAACCACAGCTTTATGTCCTTCGCTTGTAAGCAACGATACATCTTGTTGCCCCGAAAAGAGGAACAATTTGTTCTCTTCGGTTTCTTTGGACGAAAGTGTTTTCCCTGTTGCAATAAAAAATACCGAAGGAATTTTATCTAGCCCTACTGTTAAGTGGTAACCCGAACTGTTTGGAACTTTATCTGCATCAACAAATTCAAAAATAAGGTCGGTGGTCATCTTTTTCAAATCCAACGACACGGGTTTATTTGCCCCATCACTTGCCGAAACCTCAAATCCAGCAGTTGCATAATGAACGTAATCGTTGGGTATTTGCATCACTGCCTTGTCGTAATTTTTGGTCAAAGACTTAAAAAATGTCAGAACATCAGAGCCAGTAACCGCGAAATCTTTAAACGCTACAAACGTGATGTAATATTTTCCTTCCGGTAAGGAGTCCGTCACTACAGCAATGTTATCTGTGGTAATATTTTTCACGAAAGAAGCATTCATCTTATTAAGTTTTAAATATTGTCCGTCACTCTCCCGGTGAATTGCATAAACCAAAGTGTTTACATCAGCTACTCCGTAATCAACGTCGACCAAAACCTGATTAGTTTTTGTATCCGTTACTTTATAATTATAGTTCAACGTAACATTAAATTTTGTTTCGTGAGAAGTAACCGGAAGTAGCGGAGGCTCCGGTTCAGGAGTATCATCATCTTTGCTGCACGAAACGATAGTAATCGAGAAAAACAGAAAGAAAATTGCTTTAAATAAGTAAGTTGAATTCATGGCTTTTGAAATAAAGAACAGGTTTGACTGTTAATTTACTACAACATCAACATCATGGGTTTGCCCGGTAACTTCGTCGGTTACAACCAGCTTGGTTTTGCCACTTTTTAAGGGCGTCACCCGAACAATGGCCGAATTGTTTTGCTGGTCGAAATGGTCATTACCTGGCGTTATAGATTTGACTACCGCTATCGTTTCATCAACAACTTTAGCAGAATAGTGGCCGCTCCCCCGCCAAACAGAAATACCATTAACTCCGGCAATAAACGGAAGGTCAAAAGAGAGCTGGCTGTCTTCCGACTCCGGTATGAACAAATCATATTCTTCAACCACAAAAATACGGGCGGAGAAAAGTTCAACTTTCCCTTTGCATATTTTAAACGATGTACTTCCAATATTTTTTGCTTCCACCTTAAATTTGCTACCCATTTCAACACTGGCCGAAACAGCAGCTACTCCATCGTTATCAATAACAGCGCTGTTATCTGCTACTACACTGTAATTTTTATCAAACGTGAACGGCAAACCAAACTTCCGCGTTTCGCCTTTTTTCAGATATACACCTGAAGTCGAAAAGCTTCCATAGTTAATTGCTTCGCGCACGTCAACATCTATTGTTTTAGTGGTCCCTGCATCACCGTAATTCGAAACTTGAACCGTAACGGTAGCATTCCCTTTATTGTGTCCGATAATGTAAAAAACATTCTCGTTATCCTTTTCATAAAGAATTTCAGCAATATCTGGATCAGATGAATTTATAAAGAGAAATCCTTCGCCTTTGTTGACCTTAATTTCAGCATAACTGGTTTCATTGTCCAGCACACACGATTCCAGGTTCAACTGAAGTTTTATCCCGTCGTCCTCTTTTTCACAGGCAAATATGACAAATGCCACCACTAAAAGGAATAGTAGTTTTTTCATTGTTTCTGTTTTCGTTAAAAGCTATTGCACAAAAGTAGCCTCGTTGGATGCCAAAACTCTTGATTCAAATCAAGAATTCTATTGTAATGAAAGTTTTCTTCGGATTCTGCTCAACGTCTCAGGGGCAACTTTTATCAATGATGCTATTTCTTTCAGACTGACCAGAGTTAAAATATCAGGATGGCGTTTTATGAGTTTCATATATCGTTCTTCTGGCGAGTCGCAATACATCGAAAGCAGCCTTGAACTGATATCATTTAACAAACTTTCGGCTATTTTACTTCGAAGATCGGGGATTGCACACGTTTCAAAAAACGCATTGAACTCATCGTATGAAAGAAAAAAAACTGTGCTTTCTGTAATTGATTGAATATCGATAATGGGTGATTTTTGCATCCGGAATGTGGCATAATCCACTACAAAATCATTTTCAAAACTGTACCCAACAATTTGTTCTTTTCCATCGGTCGAATATCCCAGATACTTAAATCCTCCTTTGATAACGAGTCCTATCGGATTATGATTCTGTCCAGCATGCATGAAGAAATCGCTTTTTGCATATTTTTTTGTTGTACCGTACTCAATAAAGAATTGCCGTAACTCCGCAATACCTTCAATTTCCATATAGTCTTTAAAAAGCGGCATAGTTTCCTGTTTTATCTTCATTCATAGAATAAAGAATATTGAGCAAGTCAGGAGAACAAAGAACGTGCCTGAATAGACCGATTATTTTGATTTTTGCGTCTTTCCCGAAGTTTGTTTGCTTTTCTCTAATCCGAAAAGACTTTTGAATTTATTCCATAATTCGTGGAACGTATCGTAGTCTTCTCGGTACGAAACTCCGATTCCCTGCGTGTAAGGTGATGTTTCGTAAATCAGGTTGTTATTCGAATGGTTGAAGGCTTTGAATTGCAGTTTACCGTTTTTGCTGATTTTTACATTTAGGTCGAAGTCGCCTACAATGTTACTGTTGTTCGAGGCATTGGTGGTCGATGAATTGTTTCCAATATTCCCGTTCAAGGTAATCCGGTCGTTAAATATCTGTGTGCTCAATGCCAGCTCTACCTCGTCGTCGGTAACCTGATCGCCGGGACGGTAATTGACACCAATATCGAAATCTTTGCTTATTTGAGACAGCCAGTTGCTAAGTTGATTTGAGAATAATTCGCTGGCAGTACTTCCCACCACATTGGTGTTCGATGCTTCGTAGTTTCCGCGAATGTATTCCGGAGTGTAAAAGCGACCCAGAATCAGCAGCGATAAAATTTGCTTGTTACGATCTTCTTCGGTGTTGAAAAACTGCTGAACTTCGTCTTTTATGCGGTCTTCCGACGAAGGAAAATCAATGTCAAATCCAATTTTAGGACTACTTAACTGATCGAGTAGCGATATTTTACAATTTACCGGTACACGTTGCGAATAATCAATTGCTCCATCGGAACTGGGAAATAATTCTTTTAGCGATGCTTTCAGATGATATACTGCATTCAGGTTGATGTTTGCATCGTACGGATCGCCATTCCAGATAATTTGTCCGCCCCGTTCAATTTCAAATTTCTTATTGATCACATTTTGAAGCGTAAACAGGTAGTCTCCCCGGGTAACGTTGTAGTCTCCGTACATAACAATATTGTAATCGTTATCCACACCGATTTGCAGGTTCCCGTAACCATACGAACGAATTATATCGCCGATTTTCGAATTGTATATCAGTTGCATGCGCGCTTCAGGAGTTACTTCTACGTCGAAGTTCATTTGTACGTTTGAGCTTTGTTCCGGAAGTACTTCTTCACTTTTTTGTTCAGGAATATAACTGCGATCTACAAATTTCAGGAAATCGTATTCCTGTGCTTTTTCTTCGTAATCGAGCAAAATATTCAATTCGGTGCCTTGTTGTGTCGAGCCGGTTGCATCAATGCTTACATAGAGGCCTTTCCCGGTAATAGATAGGTTTCCGTTGGCATACAGCTTACCGTAAAATTGTTCGTTATCGCGCGAATTGGTATTGATTGCCAGAATGCGGGGCGACGAGAACCGAAGGTTATAAACCATGTTGCTGAAGTTCTCGTGCTTGATTGTTCCATCAAAAATTGCGGTATTACCTTCCGGGTCGCTTACTTGCAATCGATCGAAAATAAGCGAATCGCCTGCAAAACGAACTTTATCAGTGAAAGTATATGGCACCTGTAGATAGGTAAGTGTCAGTCCTGCATTTTTTCCCAAAAGCTCTCCGTCGAAAAGTAAGTGAGAAATTGGCCCGTGAAGGCGCACTTTTCCTGTTGCTTCTCCTCTGAAATCGGTGAAACTGCCTTCCATGAACGGTTGAAGTGCAGTAACTGACAGGTTATTCAGTTCTATTGTGTAATCCAGTAATTTCGACTGCGGTCCGTAACTTCCTTTGGCATGCAGTGTTTTATTGCCGTTCCTATCGAAGTTCACTTCAGAAATAATTTGCTCGGCTTCTCCGTTCCATGTATTTACCATACTCACATCGCCAAATAAGTGGTTGCGTAGCCGCAAACCGTCGATATGCAGGTCGGAAAGAAAATAAGCCCGGTGAAGCGGGTCATACAGCGCAAATTCGCCATGCATGATTCCCTGTATGTTCAGGTTGTTTTGCACCAGATCGTTGAGCAATCTCAGGTTAATATTTTCAAATCCGATCAATAGGCGTTTGTCTTTTTCGTGCGATACTGTTCCATTTACAGTAACGTGCTGATTTTTATTTTTTATACTGAAATGCTGGATGTCGATCTGTGTCGAGTCAATCGTCAGTTTGGCCGACTGTATGCTCCACAGCGAATCGGCAATGTAAATATTAGAGGGAAGCAATTCTGTATTTAAAATCAATCCTCGCTTTTTCTTATCGAATGAAAGTTGCGAAATGGTTTTAATTGCTCCGCTGTAGGTGAGTTCGTGGTAGTTGCTCCAGCTCAGCAAACTTTCTATCCGGTTATTGGTTCCCGAGAGATTTAAAGCGAGGTTATGCAAACTGTAATTGCCCGGAAGCAGTAACTGTCCGAACCTGTTTTTCATTCTGAAGTCTTTGTCGGCGTTAATACCAATATGAACGTCTTTCAGTATTGTTTCGTGGTACGCAATGCGTGAACTTCCGATTGCAAAATCAAGTTTGTTGGTTTCGGAGTTGATTTGTCCGCTAAAATAGGCGGGTTCAATCAGTAGTCCGGGGAAAAATACTTTTGATATCTGACTGAAATCTTTCATTTTTCCTGAAAAACTGAACACATTGGTTTCAGGCTGATCTTCATATTCAATCGGAATTGCCGGAAAATAGTGCTTGATAACTTTCGATAACGTATTTTTCAGACGATAAAACTGGTAATCTCCTTCAATGTCAGCATCAATAAAATCAGAACGTAAACTCAGGTGTTCCTGTTTATCGTGATAGGTTTTCAGTTCAAAGTTGTTGATGTCGAGTTGCCCGTTATGATTTCGGTACCAGCCATTTTCAATCCATATCGAACCGGCCAGGTTATCGATATTATTTCCGGTGAAGTTTGCTTTCATCAAACCTGAAAGTGCAGCAACCGAATCGTTTTCAATCAGATTCAGAGCCTGTAGTTTCGCCTGATTCAGGTTTAGTTTGAAATCGAAAACCGGAACTTGTTGGTTGAAATCGAATGCTCCGTTAAAATCAAGGTTCACATTTTCGTCGTTGATACTCAGGTAGCCATCGAAACGTCGGCCTGAAATATCTCCGTTCAGATCAATGTTTTTGTATTCGTACCGGTTGATGTCGATGCTTTTTATTTCTCCATCGATATGCGAAGTAAGTAATTGCTGGTTTTTGTCAATTGCTCCGCGAATACTCCCTTTATAGCTAACTTTTCCTATCAGGTTGTTTTTGATCAATCTTCCTATTTTGAAATCGATGGTTTGAACATGTCCGTCAATATCAACTTTATTGCTTTCTGATGGCTTAAATGCCAGGTCGGTATTAATTTTCCCAAAATCAGAATTGATTGTTCCGTACGCAACAAAATCGCCGGGGAATCCGGTGAAATTTCCCTGATATTGAACAACTCCGGCCTGGTACAACGCATCGGGAAATGAGAGGTATGCTTTTTTCGATGTGTTGGGCAAATGTACTTGCTGCAAATCGTTGAAACTCATTGTCGATTGTTTCAAGTCGATGTGCATGAATGTATTTTCCCATGCCGGAAGTCCGTTCAGATAAAAATCGCAGTTGATGCGTGTGTCTAATCCGTAGCTGAGGTAAATATTCTTTCCTTTCAGGTCATTGATGCTTCCGTAAATATGTCCGCTTAGTTTTACACTTGCATCCATTCCCTGAAGATCAGGAACAAGTGGCGCAATATCCAGCATACTTATCAATGCACTATCCAGCTGTACGTCAAGTTTGGTTTTACGAATATCGCCTGTTTCCCGGGCACTACTTTGATCGATGGTGATGTTTGCATTTTCGATTATTGAGTGGGGGAGACGGGCATATAAATTTTTGAAACCAAGCTGATCTGAATGCATGAAGAATTCGCTCTTAAAATTATTGAGCGAGAATTTTTTATGGTCGGATAAAACCAGTTTTTCGATCATGAAAAAGGTCGAGTCACTACTCATTCTCAGTCCCGATAAATGGAGTGCAATATCGTGTAGCTGAAAATCGACCGGGCGTTCAGCGAAATCATCTTTGTATAAAAACGAAGCATTTTCGAAAACAAAGTTCGAACATTTTACATTCCATTTTGAGAGCGTATCTCCGGGTGTTTTTTGTGTTTTTTCGAGCAAAAACTGATAGTTCGGAACTTTTGCCGAATCAAGGGAGATTTCAATTTTGGTGTCGTTCAAACTCAGCTTGTGCAACGAAATACGTTGTTTGCGAATGCTGAACGAGTCGATTTGTGCAACTAATTCACCAATCCGTAACATCGAATCTTTTTGCTGGTCTTTTATCAGAACTTCTTCCAGAATTATCTTATTGAAAAAGGCAATGTTTACGCCTTTTACCGAAATATCAGCCTGAAAATAAGCCGATAGACGTTCGGTGATTTTTCGGGTTAAATAGGTTTGCACCACACTGCTTTGCAGGGCGAGGTATAAACTAAACAACAGTGCCAATATTGCTGTTATAGTAATCAGTCCTATTTTGACGTATTTTTTGATAATTTTGAGCTTTAATTCTAGAAACAAAATAAAGGAAAATAGCTTAAAAACCGATGGTTGGCGAAATTTAAATTTCTCACCATTTCTTTTTTTATTTGAATGGATACACAAAAAGATATTTACATACTGGGTATTGAATCTTCCTGCGACGATACCTCTGCTTCGGTAATCAAAAACGGGGTTCTGCTGTCGAATATTATTGCCGGACAAAAAGTACACGAAGAATACGGCGGTGTAGTTCCGGAGCTGGCTTCGCGGGCACATCAGCAAAATATAATTCCGGTGGTGGATGCAGCTATTCGCAAAGCAGGGATTAATAATTCAGATCTTACAGCTGTCGCTTTTACGCGGGGGCCGGGCTTGCTCGGTTCATTGCTGGTGGGTACTTCATTTGCCAAAGGTTTTGCCTTAGCCCGGCAAATTCCGATGGTGGACGTAAATCATTTACAGGCGCACGTATTGGCTCATTTTATACAGGAAGAAGGTGAGGCTTTTGATCCACCTAAATTTCCTTTTCTGTGTCTGCTGGTTTCTGGTGGAAATTCGCAGATTATTTTGGTACACGATTACCTGAGCATGGAAGTGATAGGCCAGACTATTGATGATGCGGCTGGCGAAGCTTTTGATAAGTGCGCCAAAGTAATGAATCTTCCGTATCCGGGAGGCCCTCATATCGATCGTTTGGCTCAAACAGGAAATTCTCTGGCTTTTAAATTTGCCAAGCCACGCATAAAAGACCTCGATTATAGTTTTAGTGGATTAAAAACCAGCTTTTTGTATTTTCTTCGCGATCAACTAAAGGAAAATGAGCGGTTTATTGAAGAAAATATGCCCGATTTGTGTGCTTCGTTGCAGAAAACAATTGTTGATATTTTGCTTGAAAAACTGATCTTGGCCAGTAAGCAAACCGGTGTTACTGAAATTGCCGTGGCCGGAGGTGTGTCGGCTAATTCAGGTTTGCGAAACGGACTGCTGGAAATTGCTCGTAAGCGCAAGTGGAAGATGCATATTCCGAAGTTCGGCTTTACAACCGACAATGCAGCAATGATTGCTATTACCGGCTATTACAAATATCAGCGAGGTGAATTTATTGGTCAGGATGCTGTTCCTTTTGCCCGAATGGATATTGGTCAGTAGTTACTCTGAATAGCATTTTTATACAGATGACAGCAGCGAGAAAAATATCAGTACTAATTGTAACCGGCTTTTTGGGGGCAGGCAAAACTACGTTCATCAATCATTTAATTCAGGTGAACCGGAGCAAAAAGCTGGCTTTACTTGAGAATGAATTTGGCGAAGAATCGGTAGATACATCGCTGATAACAGGCATCGACGGCAATCGGATTTTTGAGCTCAGTAATGGCTGTATCTGTTGTTCGATAACGAATGAATTTTCGGTTGCTCTGACAGAGTTGTCCAACCAGTTGGCCGAGATAGACTGTTTGCTGATTGAAACTTCCGGTGTTGCTGATTTGTCGCAGGTTATTCGTCCGTTTCTTTCCGATCGGATGCTGAATGACCGATACCGGTTGATTGGTTCGGTTTGCGTGGTTGATGCGGTGAATTACGAAAAAATGATTGAATTGCCTGCACAACAAATGCAATTGATTCACAGCGATTATGTATTGATAAATAAATCAGAAGAAGTTTCTGCTGGAAAAATTGAATCAATCCGGCGAAGTATTACTGCATTCAATTCTTCGGCTCATATAGAAACTACGAGTTTTGCTCAGACTTGTGATTTTTCGCTTGATACACTGGATGCCGATATTCAGGAAAAACTGGAGAAAAAACTGTCTGCACCGGTGATGTTTCGCGTAGTGGAAATGACCCGGTTTTCAACATTTACTCATCGCTTTGCCGGGCGAATCAATCTGGAAAAATTTCGTTACTGGTTCGATTATTTTGCGGCCATTAACCAAACAGATATTTACCGGATTAAAGGAATATTATTTGCAGACAAAGAAGTGTCTAAAACCATTGTCCAATCAGTTGGCGGATCGACTCGTTATTCTGAAGGATCAATTATTCGCCCGGGCGAAGAGATCGAAAACACCCTCGTATTTATTGGCCGAAATATCGACTTTTCGCGAATTGTTCTCGAATTGGAGGATTACTTAACCGAGGACGAAAATCCAGAATGGTAAAATAATAATTGAAATAACGGTACTAACGACGACTACTTTCGATGCAAATGAGGTATTCAGTCCATATTTGGCTGAAAGTACATACGGAGTAAGTCCCATCGGCATAGCCGCTTCAAGTATCCATGAGCGGAAATCATGTTCTCCGCCAAAATTCAGAATAGCACCGAGAAATAAAAGTGGCAATACGATCATTATTAATAATGAAAATCCCAAGGCTGCTTTCCAATCGCGGAAGTGCCCAAGAGGCTGAATACCCAGGAAAATTCCCAGCGAGAATAGCACAATTGCGGTTACCGACGAGGCAAACATGTCGATCGATTGCATGATAAACGGCGGAATTTTTATTTTCAGTACCGAAAAAAGGATGCCTGCAAATACCGAAAACAACATCGGATTGGTTGCCAGTGATTTTAAATGTTGAAGCGTGCTCTGCTGTTGATTGCTATAGCGTTCAACCAGGTAAATACAAAGGGTAAAGAGCCAGAATAAGTAAACCGCTGAGATCATGGTTGCCTGCGGAAGAATGCCATTGCCGTATGTGTTTTGCAGAACCGGAATTCCGAGATACGAAACGTTTCCGAAAGCAAAAGCAAAGAACAGAGTTTGTTTGGTTTTTGTGTCAAGTTTAAATACGCTTGCTACCGGAAATGCCAGTAATACAGAGAAAACAATGTAGGCTGAATTGTAGCCAATCAATGAGCCAAATTCATTAAAATTGATGTCGGTTTTTACCAGCGCTGCAAAAATAAGCGCAGGGAAACCGAGCCACAATGCAAAATCATTCAATATTTTAATCCAGCTTTCGTCAACCGAACGGTGTTTGCTGAATGCCATCCCTGTAAAAATAATCAGAAACAAAGGGATAATGGTTTTGAATGCGATAAACAATGCGCTCATAGTTTGGTATTAATTTATATAATAACAGCTCAAATATATTGTTTTTCTTGTTCCGTAAACGGACGAACATCAATTAACATCATTCCGGCAGTACGGGCGGCTTGCATGCCCATCTCTCCATCTTCAAAAACCTGACAGTCGGCTGGCTCAATGTTCAGTAATTGGGCACATTTCAGGAACGTGTCTGGATCCGGTTTGTGGCGATCTACGTCGTCAGCCGTTACAATGGCATCAAAATAATTTCTGATTTGTAATGTCTCCAGTTGCAACTCAGCACTTTTTCGGCTTGCTCCGGTGCCGATCGCCATTGGTATTTTCCCGTAATATTCTTTTACAACTTCCAATACTGGTTCAATAGGCCGCACTTTGTGTGCATTTTTCCAGAAATCATTTTGCTTTCGGCGAACAATCTCTTGCGGATCAATCATTAAACCATGATCGTTTTTGATACGCTCAGCAAAACTGATGGTTGCCATCCCTGTCATTTGTGGTACAATCGATTCATCGAAGGTACAGCCCAAATCGGCACACACCCGGTGCCAGGTTGCAATATGTACGGGTAAAGAATCGGATAAAGTTCCATCCAGATCAAAAATCAGTGCTTTTGCGCGTGGATCAATCGTTATTTTCACACGTATATATTTAAATTAAGTTATTGAATATCTGTCGGATCAAAGAACCGTGCCTTGAACATCTTTTGAATCCCGTGTGGAACTCGCAGAGTTTATACATGCCCTTTTGATAACTCGAACCATGCTCGTTTCATTGTTTAATTCGTTCTGTGAAGCAAAAATAGCAAGCTTTTTAGTTGCTGCACTTTATTAACCAACAACTGTCGGTTTTTACCAAACAATATTAATGTTGAATTAATTAATCAACATAGAATTTGGGGAACTGGTTCAAATTTTAGGATTGTTTGATAAACCCGCTCTTTAATTTCTTCTGGGGTTGGGTTTAATTCTTCGGTGGTAAATTGACCATTTTCTATATCAATACGCTCAAAAACCATTTTGTACAGATCGAAAATCATTTCCAGACTAAGTTGATAGCGCGGTGCGTGCAATGGCTTAATTTTTTCCAGAATTTCGTATGTTTTTTCGCGGTACCGATCAGCTTCGCGATAGTATTCCCGAATCAATTCCCGAAAAGCCGGAGTAACCGGAGCTCCATCAGCAATGGCTCGCAAACTTGCCCGGTCTAGTCCATGTTTGTCTATTAGCTCATCAGCAAAATAATTCAGATTATCTTGCTGGTCTTTTTGAAAATCGCGGATGATATGCACCAGATAGCTAAACACTGAGCACGGGATGGTGCATGCTTTTAAATCAAAAGCAGGTGCTTTAAAAACATCATTTTCTTTTGTTAACCCATTTAAATGAACAAAAACTGCTGCCGGAGAAACCGATGCTCCCATCGAGTAGTTGATAAAATCCTGAAAGCTCGAAAATCCATCGTGATCAATATCATAAATCATCGAACTGGCAAAGTTTTCCATCGTCCAAATCGGAATTTTGAACACATCCACCAACTCGAAAAGCTCGCGACTGGCCGAAGCATTTTCGTCTGATCGGGCAATTCCTTCCAGCCATTGTTCGATATTGTTACGGAATTCTTCCGACTTTTCCGGAGTGATAGCTGGATTTTTTGCTTTGAAGTCATCAATCATATCGTCGATGGCCCGCATGTATTTATAGCAAATCTTTGCAGCCCGGAAACGCTCTTCTTCCCAAAAGTTAGCAGCAATCAGTATATTGGGATGTTTTTGTATCTGATTGAAATCGATGGAATTGAATATCTCAAGTATTTCTGCTCTGTTGAATTCCATGCAATTAAACGTTTTCGGTTGTTAGTTTCTTTTTCAATATTCGTTCAGACGTAAGTTTTGCCGACAACATCACATTCGGGATGCCATTTCCCGGATGTGTACTTCCTCCTGCAAAGTAAAGGTTTTTGTATTTTCGGTGTTGATTAGCTGGCCGAAAATATGCCATTTGCGTCAAATTGTGGGCTAAACTTCCAAAAACAGCTCCTTTGCTAATGTTGCATACATTTTCCCAGTCACGGGGAAGAACACAGGTTTCGCAGCAGATGTGCTCTTCAATGTCTTCCATTCCCAATTGTTTTAACCGGTTAATCACAGCTATGCGGGTTTTGCGTTTTAATTCATCCCAGTTCTGGTCAATGGACTGGTCGAAGTGGGCTGCACCTACCACAACGGTGAGAGCATCGTGTCCTGCCGGAGCAGCCGAAGCATCGGTTCTGCCGGGGGCATGCACGTAAAAACTCGGACGGTCGTTTACCGATTTGTCTTCGAATATCGAGCGAAGTCCTTCTTTGAAATCGTCAGACAAAAACACATTGTGGTGAGCCAGTTGCGGGTATATTTTGTCAACTCC
This sequence comes from Prolixibacteraceae bacterium, assembly GCA_963668595.1. Lineage (GTDB taxonomy): Bacteria > Bacteroidota > Bacteroidia > Bacteroidales > Prolixibacteraceae > GWE2-42-39. The sequence goes on from OY764876.1 coordinate 932,972, forward strand.
CCAGTGAAAACAAATGGCCGAGCAGGAATATCGTTTTGCGTCCAGGCGCTTTGCTTCTTTTTTATCCGGAAGCAACGAACGATATACGTACGGAAGATCGGCATTGGCAACCAATACGTTGGCTTCTATTTCGCGTCCGTCATTTAAACGAATGCCTGTAGCTTTATTTTGCTGTATGTTTATTTTTTCAACCGGTGAATTATAATGAAACTGCACTCCCTGTTTCTGTGCTGCGTCAATCAGTTTTTGGGTGATAACAAAAATACCTCCTTTCGGAAAGTATGAGCCTTCAACTAATTCCGCTGCCGGAACCATTGAAAACAGGGCGGGGGAGTTGAATGGACTTTGGCCAACATAAATATTCTGGAATGTATAAGCCATCTGCAAATGCTGGTTTGCAAAAAACTTCTTTGCGTACCTGAAATTCGAAATGTATGTTTTTAGTTTGATGAGCAAGCCCGCATTTTTGAAATTGATAAACTGAAAAACGGAGTCGAAGTTGCGATTTACCAGTCGGCTCATGCCCAACTCGTATATCTCGTAGCCTTTTCGCACATATTCCTCGGCTCGTTTCGAACTCCCGGGTTCCATTTTTTCGAGTTGTTCACGCATTTTGTGCACATCCTTGGTGAATGTCAGCACTTCGTTGTTGTCGAAATAAATATTGTACAAATCGTCCAGCGGGACAATATCTTTTTCTTCGAAGAGAGGAATATTCAGCGATTGGAAAATTTCGCGGTAAATGCCGGGCATAATCAGCATGGTTGCTCCCATGTCGAAACGATAGTCTTGTTTGATCATCTGTCCGGCGCGACCACCCGGAGTGGCATTTTTTTCATATATATCAACCTGATAGCCATTCTTTGCCAGGTAAATTGCGGTAACAATTCCCCCTATTCCTGCCCCGATAATTATTGCCGATTGTTTTGTTTTCATGGTGTGTATCTAGTAAATAGTGCGGATAGTTATTGTTTTGTTTTCTGAAAGCTCAAATAGCCACTCACGGAATGGAGGCGGACCAAATTTTCCGGTCGCATTATTTGAAAAACCATATCCTTCGGTCGGTTTCCCAAACAGATTTGTTTCCAGTTTCCCCGAACTATTTGCGTCGTGAAAGAATCGGACAGCATATTTGCCCGTAGCCAAGTTGTTAAATGTAAACGAACACTGTTTTTCTTTTATCTTTTGCTGTGCTTCGTTTATTACTTGTTCTTTTTCGTTAAATAACTGAAGCATGGCTAAACCTTTGTCGTTTGCCAGCGAAGTAATATCTATTCTTAGTTGGTGTTGGGCATTAGCTTTGCCCAAAAGCAGACCAATAAAGCAAATCAGTAAAGTGAAAGTTTTCATTCTGGTTTAAACCGCGTTATAGATTTTTGGTCGTGCAAGATAGTAGAAAACCAGATATTCTATAACGTCTGCATTCAGGTATTTAAGTCGATATTTAGTTGATTACTTAATTTTATTATTTCGGGCATATTTTTGCTGACAATACTGAGTAGCTGTCCGTCGGTTTGTTGATAGTTTTCGCAGTACAATTGGTCGATAAGCTGTACTACGGTTTGTTTCTGCAAAAAAGCATTCTTGTTGCAGGGAGCCATCATCAGCCACATGGGACTGGGCGATCCTCCGTCAAGCGGAGGAAGCAGATAATTAACTCCATTTAGAATGACTGCCCCGTTTTTGAGATAGAACTGAATTCTTTTAATTCGCTCTTCACGGTTTTTTCCATAGCGCGGATCTTCTACTTCTAAAATCAGATGGTTTTCATAGGTTAATTTTTTTGTTAAGTTTTTAAGGAGCTGGCTGCCGACGGACTGTCCCCGGAATTGTGGTGATACAGCAAGGTAATCGAGCAGAACGAACGACGAATTGCTGATTGTTCGGCAAATACTCATTGCTGCAAGTTCGTTATCTTTTATTGCAGCAATAAGTTGGTGAATTTCGGTTGCGATTCGTTCAATAATCAATGATTCAGATTGCCGTTCGCATGCAGGAAAAGATTGATTGTAAAGAAGTAATGCTTGATCGAATAAGGAATCAGTTGTCTGGATTTGTATGTAGTTGCAGTAATTGTTCTTCATTGTAAAACGGTATTGTTTGATTCTTATTAAAGAAATAAAAAGGACAGAATATCTGCAATAATTTTTCGAGCTCAACACAAAATAATAACGAGATATTTTTCCGGCTCTTGTTGGCTCAATATGACAAAAAGAATGATTCGTTTACTTTTTGAACAGCCTCAATATTTCTTTTATAAGTTGAAAGAATGGGAAATTGTCTGTTTGACTTTAGTGAAAATGGACTATATTAGCAATTAATATGGATCGTCTTTATATAAATAAATTTTAATAGATGAACCCTGTCTTAAAAATTGGTTTTCTGGTTCCATATTCTTTTATTTATCCAGGTATGTCGCACGATGTTATAGATGGCTTTATGACATCAATACCAGAAAAATACATGAAGAACTTTCAGTTTTATCCCGAATTTGTTAATCTGGGTAACGACAACGATGTAACCATGGCGGTAAATAAACTGATTATGTTTCATAATGTCGATGTGCTTTCGGGATTTCTCAGTTATTTGCTGTTACCTGTGGTTGTTCCCTTGTTAGCCAGAAAAAATAAACTGTGTTTTTTTTTCGATATGGGCGAGTATCTGCCTCCTTTGACCAAACTCCCCGCAACCTTCTTTTTTAACAGTTATAAGTTTTGGCAGCTGGAATATGCCCTGGAAAACTGGGCACAAAAAAGTTTGGGTGGAAAGGGAGCTATATTAATGTCGGTGTACTATGCGCCACACATGGCTTCCGATGTTATTCTTTCAAAAATAGATAACCTGGGCTTGCAATTTTATTCGGCATCGGGCTGGAGTTACAAGGACAAAAGCGATAACAATCAGAAATTTATAAAACAATACGAAGCCTTTTTGGGTAGAAAGGCGACCGAGTTTGCAGTAATGGGTTACGAAATGAGTTTGGCTTTTTTACCTGTGTTGCCACAGTTGCAAAGTGGGGATATTGCTTCGGTAATTCGCTTTTTAAAAGAATATCATATCGATGGGCCGCGTGGTAAACGCAACTTCTGGATCGATAATAAAATTGAACAACCTGTTGTAGAAATTGAAAAAATAGCGCTTCAACCTTTAAATACTACCAAATTGGTGGTAGAACAAGGCGAGGCAATGAAATATAACCATGCCGTTTTCGAAGAAATTCATAACGGCTGTGTGTCGGGGTGGCGAAACCCATATTTGTGTATTTAAAAGAATGTATAACTAAGAAATATTGATTATGAAGAAGCATTACAAAACAATTTCCTACCAGTTGGCACTGCTACTTGTATTGCTAATTGGAAGTTCCTCGGTGTTTGCCGTCAACTTAACAGTTCAGGGAATTGCATCCCCTTCCGGAGCAAATGGTACTTATATCCCTTATCAAACAGGAGTACAAGATGGAAAAGATTCATGGATACATGAGAACGGTGGCTATTATATTTATTCTTATAATTTTAGTGGCACTCATTATTGGTATATCGACGATGATTACGCTGAAGATGGTTCTTCGTTATTTTATGACAGTGAAGGAGAAAACACTTCCGTGCCCTATGATGATGGATCGCGTAAATTGGATTATACTAACGAGGAGGGAACTTTATTGGCAGATTATATAGCTCCTGGGAGTAAGATGTTTGAAGTTGTAACAGTAGCGGCTTCTACAGTTGCACCTACGGTAAGCACGCAAACAGTGTCAAGCATTGCAACAACTACTGCAACAGGTAATGGCAATGTTACCGCCACAGGAGGCGCAAACATTACCGAGCGTGGCGTATATTATAGTACCACCAATGGCTTTGCAGATGGAACCGGAATAAAGGTTTCAACAACAGGAACCTGGAGCTCAACGGGTACTTATACCCAGGCAATAACAGGTCTTACACAAGGTACAACCTATTATGTAAAAGCTTTTGCTACTAACTCGGCCGGTACAGGTTATGGCTCGCAAGTTAGCTTTGCCACCCTTGCCCCCGAAATAAATATAAAGGGCAATGGCGCCGATATTGGCGATGGCGATACAAGCCCATCAACAGGTGACTTTACCGATTTTGGGTCGGTAGCTGCTGCCAGCGGTACTATTTCGCGCACATTTACCATCCAAAATACAGGTACGGCAACCTTAACTTTGGGATCGAATGCTGTAAGTGTTTCGGGTGGTCAGTCGGGCGATTTTACCATTACCGACCAACCTGCTACTTCCATTGCTGCTGGTGGTTCCGATACCTTTACCATTCTGTTTGACCCATCAGATGTTGGAGTAAGAAGCACAACTGTGAATATTGCCAACGACGACAGCAACGAAAATCCCTATAATTTCAGCATAACGGGAACCGGAACGAATTCAGCTCCTTCTGTCCAGGCTACCAATGTAACTCTTTCAAGTACAAGCCCTACAACAGCAAGTGTAAGCTGGACAAGAGGAAACGGAAATAAGTGTGTAGTATTCATGGCCGTAGCTTCTTCTGGCTCAGCCAGTCCGGTTGATAATACAATTTATTATGCAAGCAGCGGAGATTTTACTTCGGGTAGTCCAATTGGGGCAACAGGATGGAAATGTATATATAATGGAACCGGAACCAGTGTCACGGCTTCCTATTTAACACAGGGCACAACGTATCGGGTACATGTATGCGAATACAGTGAGGTGGGAAGTTCAAGAATGTATCTTACCACCGACGGGACGAATAATCCGAATAATGTAACCACCCTTGCGCCCGAAATAAATCTTGTTGGGAGTGGTAATTCCATCGCTTTCGGAGCAGTGACTCCTTCCGCTACAAATCATACTGATTTTGGTTCGGTACTTGCCGCCAGTGGAACCATTTTGCGGACGTTTACTATTCAGAATACCGGAGGATATACACTGATGCTTTCCGGTACGCCTCGTGTTGCCTTATCTGGTACTCATGCTTCAGATTTTAGCGTTACTACGCTTCCGGCAAGCTTTGCTGCTTCGGCAGGACAAACCGACTTTGTTATTACCTTCAATCCGTCAGGCACGGGAGTGCGTTCTGCTACGGTATCTATTCCGAACGACGATGCGGACAGAACTCCTTATACATTTGCCATACAAGGAACAGGGTTAAATTCAGCTCCAACAAATATTTCTCTCTCCGCAACAGCAGTGAACGAGAATGTGGCGGGTAATACCACCGTGGGAAGTCTTACATCCACTGATGCCGATACGGGAGATACATATACCTATAGTTTGGTTGCAGGAGATGGTAGCGACGATAATGGCTCGTTTAGTATTGATGGCAGTAGCCTGAGAATAACCAATAGCCCAAATTACGAGGAGAAAAGCAGTTATGCCGTGCGCATTCAAACATCCGACGGAACAGATACTTATTCGAAAGCATTTACGATAACGATTAACGATATAAATGATGCTCCGACAGATATTTCTCTTTCGGCAAGTTCTGTTAACGAAAATGTAACGGCTAATACTGTAGTTGGAACATTTAGCTCAACAGACCCGGATGCCGGAAACACGTTTACGTATGCACTGGTTGCCGGCGATGGAGCAACCGATAATGGCTCGTTTAATATCAGCGGCACTAGCTTGCGTATCGCCAATAGTCCCAATTACGAAAGCAAAAACAGTTATTCAATAAGGGTTCGTAGTACCGACCAGGGCGGATTGCAGTATGAAAAAGCTTTTACCATTACAATTAATGATGTAAATGAAACTCCGTATTCGGTAGATTTATCAACTCATTCGTTTTATGAGAATGTGGTCGCTAATTCTATAATTGCTACGATAACAAACAATGATCAGGATTTACACGACACATACACTTATACTTTTTATCACCCGGAAGAAGGTGACGACAATTCTCAGTTTACTATTGATGGCGATAAATTACGAATTAATATAAGTCCGGATTATGAAACGAAGAGTTCATACACAGTAGGTATTCGAGTAACGGATAGTGGTGGTTTGTCTGGAGCAACGGGCTTATATATTACTGTTCTTAATTTAAATGATGCACCATCATTTACCGTCGGAGCTAATAAAACGGTAGCTCAGAATGCCGGAGCACAGTCGTTTAGCAATTTTCTGACAAACATTAACGATGGAGATGTTCCTGCTGTTCAAACAATAACTTTTCATGTTTCGAACGATAATAACGGATTGTTTACTGCTCAGCCTTCTGTTGATGCAAATGGTACGTTAACATTTACTCCGGATGCAACAAAAATAGGGAAGGCAACAATTACGGTTTATGCTACGGATGATGGAGGAACTGATAATGGAGGAGTTGACCAGTCGGCTAGTCAAACTTTCAGTATATATGTAACTCCGGTTGGGATAAAAATTAATGAGTTGAATGTAACGCCATCCGATCAGGAATTTGTTGAATTATATAATTCGTCAGGTGCTACAATGAATCTGGATGGTTTGGTGTTGGTCTTCTTTAATGGGGGAGCGGCAAATGATCCATCTTATAAAATCATTGATTTGGATGGGTATTCCATCTCTTCAAATGGTTTATTTGTTGCTGGAGATAATGCAGTTACAAATGTTGATCGCAGTACAGGGTTTTCTACAGCAACATCTGATATACAAGATGGTTATGATGCCGTTGCTTTATTTGTGGGCAACGGGGCTGACTATCCGGCAAACGCGCACAATAACGGGTTGATTGATGCAATTGTATATGGTAGTTCTGATGATGCTGATTTAAGAAGTATCTTGGGAGGAGTTTCATTGTATTCAGAAAATGCAAATGGTAATAGTTCAACCGAGTCTCTGTCCCGAACTCCGGATGGAGCTGCTACAATTGTTGCCCAGAAAGCGACACCCGGAACAATAAATGATGTTACTCCTCCAACGGTTTTGTCGGTAAATGTGCCAGCTAATGGAACATACGGACCTGGAAGTAATATGGACTTTACGGTTAATACCAGCGAAAATGTTGTTGTAACAACGGCAGGCGGAACGCCTCAATTATCTGTAACAATAGGAACAACAACCCGATATGCTGTTTATATAAGTGGTACCGGAACCAGCGCTTTGCTTTTCCGTTATACGGTGCAGGTTGGGGATTTGGATAGCGACGGAATTGCCGTAGTAGGTTTGTCAGTAAACGGCGGGACAATGCAAGACGCAGTTGGAAATGATATGAATGCCGACTTGGCCGGAGTAGCTTCGACTACAGGAGTATTAGTGGATGCTGTTGCACCTGTGGTTACTTCTGTTTCAATACCCGATGGCACTTATATTACCGGGCAAAATATGGATTTTACAGTTAATGTGGATGAAAATGCCACTGTTGTTACTGCAGGCGGAACTCCGCGCTTAGCTATAACGGTTGGGGGAACTACTCGTTATGCCGGATATCAAAGCGGTTCGGGAACCAGCTCTTTAGTCTTCCGTTATACAGTACAAAGTGGCGAAGTTGATAGTGATGGCATTGCCCTTGGAAGTTTGTCTGTAAATGGAGGAACGATTAAAGATGCCACAGGAAATGATTTAAACACAACATTGAATGGAGTGGCTTCTACCGCAGCAGTGCTGGTCGATGCTGTTGCCCCGACTGTATTATCTGTTAGCTCTCAGAAAGCAAATGGTACATACGGAATTGGGGAGCTAATTAATATTGAAGTCGTTTTTAGTGAAAATATGGCTGTAACCGGCGCACCTCAGTTGGCTCTTGAAACAGGTGTAGTTGATCGGCTTGCCAATTATGCTTCGGGTTCGGGAAGTAATACACTCGTTTTTGCTTATACTTTGCAAAGTGGCGACGAATCTGTCGATTTAGATTATAGTATGGCAAATGCACTGACTTTGAATTCCGGAACAATCAAAGATGTTCCCGGAAACAATGCTGTATTGACACTTGCTGCCCCTGGTGCAGCAAATTCATTGGGTTCAAATAAAGCTTTAGTGATTGAGGCTTTCCCGTCAGTAACTCTTAGTGTGGGAAGTGCCAGTATTTCTGAAGATTCTGGTAGTTCTTCCATAACAGCAACATTGTCCGAAATATCAACACAAGATGTGGTGGTTTCGCTATCTTATTCAGGAACTGCTGTAAGTGGTACAGACTATGGCAGTAATGCCAGTTCATCAATTACTGTTCCTGCCGGAAGTTTAAGCGCTAATTCTGCCGTTGGTGTTTCTGCATTACAAGATGTTTTAGCAGAAGGCAATGAAACGGTGATTATTGATATTTCTTCTGTATCGAAAGGTGTTGAAAATGGAACACAACAGCAAACAATAACCATCGTTGATGATGACTTGCCTGTTGCATCACTTTCTCAATCGGTCAATTCATTCTCCGAAGCCGGAGGTACAAATACCATTACTGTTTCGTTAAGTAATGCTTTTAGTTCGGATGTAACAGTTACTATCGGAGTCAGCATCCTTTGCACTGCTGAAATCAATACCGATTTTACTTTATCTCCGACAACGATTGTTATTGCTGCTGGAAATACAAGTGGAACGGCTACAATAACAGCATTGCAGGATTTGGCAGATGAAAGCGATGAAAGCGTGATTGTGGATATTGTTTCGTGTGTGAATGCCTTTGAAAACGGAGTACAGCAAGTGACATCTCTCATTGTGGACGATGATGTATTACCTTCTTTAACAACGGATGCTGTTACTGTTATCGGCAATACGACTGCTTCTTTAGGTGGAAATATTACCGATTCCGGAACTCAGGCTGTAACCGAAAGAGGTGTTGTTTTCTCTTCGACAAATGCAACTCCAATGCTTGATTGGATAGGAGTTACTTCCGATTCAAATGGTTCAGGAACAGGTACTTTTTCTGAATTGATAGGTTCATTGTTACCCCATAAGGTTTACTACGTGCAGGCGTATGCTACTTCTGCGGTAGGTACTGCTTACGGAGGAGTACAAACATTTACTACTACATATCCTGAAATTAATGTAAAGGGAAATGGACAAACCATTGCAGATGGAGATGCAACTCCTTCGACTGCTGATTATACTGATTTGGGCTCTGTTTTTGCAGCAAGCGGAACAATCGTAAAAACATTTACTATTGAAAATACGGGAAATGGAACCTTAACACTGGGGGCAAATGCTGTTACTTTTTCAGGAACTAATGCTACTGATTTTACGGTTTCTTCTGCTCCGTCGGTCACAATTGCAGCCGGAGCATCGACTACATTTGATGTTACTTTTGATCCGGGAGCAAAAGGTGCCCGTACAGCTTCACTTGTTATTGCAAACGACGACAGTGACGAAAATCCGTATAATTTTGGTATTCAGGGGACAGGATTAAATAGTGCTCCGACAGTATCTGGTTTAGTAAGCGATGTTACAGTTAAAGAAGATGTTTTGAGTAATATTGATTTGTCGGCCGCAACATTTGCTGATGCAGATGGTGATGCATTGACTGTTACAATTACTGCTTCAGCCGGGACTATTTCTTCTGTTTTGTCTGGCGCAGTGACGGTGAATGGAAGCGGAACCGCAGTGCTTACCTTATCCGGAACCGCAGCTAATATTAATACGTTCCTTGATACTCCTTCAAATATTCAGTATGTAGGCGTTTGGAATCAGAATGGAGACAATGCAGCCAGTCTTGCAATGAATGTCAATGATGGAGCAGTTAATCCGTTGCTGGGTTCAGTGAATATCGATATTACAGCCCAGAACGATGATCCGGTAATGACCGGTTTGCCAACTGATATTACCGTTTTAGAAGATGTTGCCGGTAATGTTGATCTTTCGTCTGCGACATTTTCGGATGTTGATGCTGGTGTGGGGACTGTAAGTATAACTTTGCTTGTGGGAGAAGGAACTCTGACTGCATTATCGGGTGCCGGAGTAACAATTTCCGGATCGGGGACTTCTGGCCTGACATTGAGTGGTACTGTTGCCAATATTGATGCATACCTGAATACAGCCTCAAATATAAAATACACGGGAGCATTAGATGCTAGTGGAGATAATGTGACTACTCTTCGTTTGAATGCCGATGATAATGGAAATACAGGCGAAGGCGGAGGAGGAAGTGTTTTGCTTGGTACCGTGAATATTGATATTACTGCAGTAAACGATAAACCATCGTTTACCATTGGAAGCAATAAAACCGTGGCGCAAAATGCGGGAGCACAGTCGTACGTTGGTTTTATTGCAAATATTAGCGACGGAGATGCAGAAGTTACTCAGGCGGTTTCATTTCATGTTTCGAATTCGAATACAGCTTTGTTTACAACGCAGCCTGCAATATCTTCGGATGGTACTTTAACATTTTCACTCGATGCAACAAAATTCGGAAAATCAATCGTTACGGTTTATGCTACGGATGATGGAGGTACTGCTAATGGAGGAACAAATCAATCGCTTAATCAGACATTCAAACTATTTGTAACTCCCGTAGGAATAAGCATTAACGAGCTGAATACTTACGCGAGCACAAGCGAATTCATTGAACTTTATAATAATAATGGCTCAATAATGAATCTGGATGGGCTGGTGGTTGTTTTCTTTAATGGCGATGCGGTCAATGATGCAGTGTATAAATCATCGATTGATCTGGATGGCTATAGCCTGTCTGCAAAAGACTTTTTTGTGATTGGAGATGATGGTGTTGCCAATTTGGATATGTCGTTAGGCGCAACGGATATTCAGGATGGAACCGATGCTGTTGCTCTCTTTGTTGGCGACCAGTCTGATTTTACAGTTGGAACAGCTGCTACCAGCGATGGCTTGGTTGATGCAGTAGTATATGGCAGTTCGGATGACGCGACATTGCGAAGCATACTGGGAAATGTTTCTCTCATTAATGAAAATGCAAACGAACAGCGGGCGACTGAATCAATTTCGCGCTGGCCTGATGGTACTGGTAATTTGGGTGCGCAGGCTGCAACTCCTGGCGTTACAAATGATGTAATTGCTCCAACTGTTGTCTCTGTCTCGTCGAGCAATATTGATAATACTTATAAAACAGGGGATTTGATAGCCGTTACAATTACTTTTTCTGAGTCTGTTGTTGTAACTGGTACTCCAATTTTATTATTGAATAGTGGAGGTACTGCTCTTTATGTATCAGGAACAGGAACAACAAATCTTACTTTTAATTATACTGTTGCTACCGGAAATAGCAGTGCTGATCTCGATTACTCTGCAACAACGTCATTATCTTTTTCCGGAGGATCAATAAAAGATATTGCCGGAAATACTGCTACACTGACCTTGCCTGCAGTTGGAGGTTTAAATTCGTTGGGCGGACAAAAGAATATTGTTGTGGACGGAATTTTACCTACCGTATTAGCTGTTAGTTCAACAAGTGCCAATAGCGTGTATGGAATTGGAACATCGGTGAGCGTGACAATAACATTTTCGGAACCGATGACTGTGACCGGAACGCCAGTTTTGTCGCTGAACAGTGGAGGTATTGCTACGTATGTTTCAACCAATGCTTCCGATCTTACATTTAATTATGTAGTAAGTACCGGAAATAGCAGCTCTGACCTCGATTACCAGGCAACGAACTCACTCTCTCTTGCCGGAGGAACGATCAACGATTTAGCTGGAAACAATGCAAGTTTGACTTTGCCTGCAGTAGGAAGTGCAAATTCTTTGGGTGGACAGAAAAACATCGTCGTGGATGGTGTTGTTCCGAGTGTTTCGTATGTTACTTCGCAAAAAGCAAATGGCACTTACGGAATAGGGGAGCTAATCAATATTGAAGTCGTTTTCAGTGAAAACATGGTAGTGACCGGAACGCCACAATTGGTTCTTGAAACCGGAGTGGTTGATCGGGTTGTTAATTATGCTTCTGGTTCGGGAAGTAATACGCTTGTTTTTGCTTACACCACATTGTGTGGCGATGAATCGGCTGATTTGGACTACAAAGCAACCGATGCTCTTTCTTTGAATTCAGGAACAATTAAAGATGTTGCCGGAAACAATGCTGTGTTGACACTTGCCTCTCCTGGTACAGCAAATTCGCTCGGAACAAATAAAGCTATCGTGGTTGAGGCTTTCCCGTCGGTAAGCCTGAGTGTTGGTAGTGTTAGTATTAGTGAGAATGGCGGAACGACAACTATTACAGCCTCATTATCCGAAGTTTCTACTCAAAATGTGGTAGTTTCTCTGTTGTATTCGGGAACTGCAATTCGTGGTGCCGATTATAACAGTAATGTAAGTAGTACGATTACTATTCCTGCGGGAAGTTTGAGTGCTAATGCTTCTGTTGGTCTTGCAACGATTCAGGATGTTGATGCAGAAGGCAATGAAACGGTGATTGTCGATATTTCTTCGGTATCGAAAGGTGTTGAAAATGGAACACAACAGCAAACAATAATCATTGTTGATGACGATTTGCCAACAGTAACGAGTATCGCTGTTCCGGCAAATGGATTTTACAAGGCCGGACAAACGCTTGATTTTGTAGCAACATTTAATCAGGCAGTGATAATAAATACTCAGGCTGGAGTTCCTTCAATTCCGCTGACAATAGGTGCTGATTTAAAACAAGCAGTATTAGTTGGGGGTGTAAATGGTAGTAATACCGCTACCTTCCGTTATACTGTACTTGCCGGCGATGAAGATAAGGATGGTATTCAGTTGGGGAATTCGATTGAACTAAATGGAGCTACTATTCGGAATGCGGAAGGTTTAAATGCAGCATTACTGTTGTATGGCGTAGGAAATACGTCTGGTGTAAATGTAGATGCCATTGTTCCCAATGCTCCGGTTATTGTATCAATAAGTACAGATACAAATACTTCTGGTGATGGTATAACTAATGATTCGTCACTAAGTATTGATGGTACCGCCGAAGCCAATACATTTGTCGAATTATTTATTGATGCAGTAAGCATAGGAACAACATCTGTTAATTCATCGGGAACCTGGATTTTCGACCATTCCTCGGTTAATCTTTCCACCGGCACCTATTCGGTTACGGCTCAGGTAACTGATGCTGCCGGAAATGTAAGTTCGCTAAGCGCTGGATTTACGATTGTCGTTGATCTGCTTGCTCCAACAGTTGTTATTAGTGCAGATCATGTAAATTTGACCAATGCGGCATTGACTGTTACATTTACGTTTAATGAAGCAGTTCAGAATTTTGCAAGTTCTGATATTACTGTAACAAATGCTTTGGTTAGTAACTTTGCAGCAAATTCGGCAAGTGTTTATTCGTGCATTGTAACTCCGATTGCAGAAGGTACTGTAACTATTGATGTGGCTGCCAATGTCGCGAATGATGTGGCCGGAAATGGAAATCAGGCAGCATCAACTTACTCGATTACGTATGACCAAACTTCACCAACGGTAATTGTGAGTAGTGTTGCTGCAAATCCAACCAATGCAGCTATTGATGCTGTCATAACTTTCAGTGAACCGGTTTCTGGTTTTGATTTAAATGATATAATTGTAGTAAATGGCCGGTTAGAAAGTTTAACCGATGTAAATGGCTCAGTATATTCGATTTCTATAATTCCTGCAATTGATGGTATAGTTACTGTTAGAGTTCCATCTGTTGTAGCAATCGATGTTGCCGGGAATACGAATCAGGAATCGAATGTGTATTCGTTTGTTTGCGACCGTACACAACCGGAAGTTACAATAACTCAAACTGGCATTAATAATGCAGCCAGATCGTTTACAGCAGAATTCAATTTTACCGAATCTATTACCGGGTTTGCAGCTTCCGATATTGTATTGTCTAGCGGAGTAGTAAATAAATTTACTGCATTAACAACTCAAAAGTATTCAGCAGAAATTACTAAAACAACTACTGCTGTGGTTGAAATGAGTTTGCCTGAATCTGCGGTATTTGATGTGGCCAATAATCCGAATAAAGCAGGAAGTCTGTCGGTCGAATTTGATTATACTCCTCCAACAGTTCATTGCCGTGATACTGTATTGTACCTGGATGAAAATGGTGCAGCTGTAATTACTGCGCAAGAGATGGATAATCATTCGTCGGATGAATTTGGTATTGCAAAACGGGAACTGAATGTAAGCTCGTTTACATGTACACAATTAGGCGAAAATAAAGTTGTTCTGACTGTTACTGATAATTCTGGAAATACAGCGTTCTGTGAAGCAAAAGTAACGGTAAAAGACCGTATTGTCGTATTGACAAAAGATATTTCGGTGTTATTGAATGATAAAGGAGAAGTAACTATTTCTCCGGAACAAGTAAATAATAGTTCTTTCAATTCTTGCGGAGGATTGACGTATGAGCTGGATAAAACAGATTTCACTTGTGCTAATATGGGTGAAAACACGGTGGTTTTAACGGCAATCAATGCGCAAGGAGAACTGGCAACTGAAACAGCAACGGTGAGTGTTCGTGCAATAAATCATCAGCCTTCTTTTACATCATTGCCGGATGTGACAATAGCTGAAGATGCCAATTATATATTGGTGCCGGTGAGTGGTGTTGCTACGGGTGATTGTACCGGAAGTGCACAGAAAGTAATTTCTATGACTGCTGCTTTTATGAGCGATTTGGTGGAACGGGTCGAAGTTGCCTATACGCCCGGTGCTGAATCTGGTATGGTAAAAGCATATTTCAAGAAAAATGTATTCGGAACAGCAGATATATATGTGACAATTATTGATGATGGAGGAACTGCAGAAGGTGGTGTCAATTCTTATACGTCAGGTTTTTCTGTTCATATTCTTTCACAGAATGATGCTCCATACGCAGTGCGGACTGTTGATCCGCAAATGGTGACTGTAGGAAGCTCATTTAGTTATCAGATACCGTCTGATTTATTTGTTGATCCGGACGAAGGAGATGCAATTTCCTATTCTGTTGCTGCTAAATCAGGCAGCTTCCCTGCTTGGCTGAAGTATGATCAGGCAGAACAAAGATTATATGGAACACCATCAAGCACTGATGTTGGTAATTTGTTTGTGCGGCTTATTGCAACAGACCAAACGGGAGCTTCGGGGAATACTTTTGTCGAAATTATTGTCTATCAGAATAGTTTTTCAAGTATCACCGGAAGTGTTTATGAGAAGAGCACATTACTTAATGGTGGCGCAATGGTTAATTTGTACGAGTTGGTGAGTACAAACCCGAAACCGACATACAAATATATAACCCGAACAACGGTTTCTCAAGCGGGTAATTTTGGTTTTTACAACTTAACTGCCGGCGATTATATTGTTGAGGCGAGTGTTGTTGATACGGTTCGCTACAATAGTATGATGACTACGTATTATGAGAAATCGATAGGTTGGGAAAATGCAAAAGTAATACCGCTTGATGGTAATTCGAATAAGCATATCGACATGGTAATGCTTGAAAAACCAGTACGCACGACGGGAGTATATCGCATCTTTGGTGTTATCATTGCTAAAACAGGAGATCAGCAAAAGTCTGGATTAATATTGAAAGGAACTGCAGAAGACTCGGGAAATCCGTTAGAAGGAATAACTATTCATCTGAAACAGAATAACCAAATTATTGAGACAACACAAACCGATGAAAATGGTTATTACGAGTTTGCCAGTTTGCCGGAGGGACTTTACCAGATAGAAGTTGTTTATCCCGGATTTGAGCAGCAAGAAGCAATTGTTGTGGAGAAAACGGAAGAACAACCTAAAGAAGATCCCGTTAATTTTACTGTATGGGAAGGAATTCAGGTAATTACTGATGTTGATGAAATTCGGGTGAAACTGAACGTGTCAATGTTCCCGAATCCAACGCATGGAGAATTGACGGTGAGACTGAATACTCTTGCTTCAGAAAAAGTAGATATACAGGTATTTAGTGTTTCCGGACAGTTAGTGTATCAGCAGAGCTTTTTGCCATCGTATGAATATTCCATTGATCTGAGTAATCAGTATCCGGGAGTTTATCTTGTTCAGGTAAAAACAGGATTACAAAATGCAATTGAAAGGATCGTTATTAAATAATGATTCTTTACAAATAGAAATGAAAGGGAAATTCAGGGTACTGGGTTTCCCTTTTTTATTTGAATTATGAGGAACAAAAAACACCCGGAAGATATTTCTCCGGGTGTTTTTTGTTACGTATGAATTAAAGTAGAGTAAACACTACTTTCTAAATTCAAACTGAGGCTGAATAAAATTCATTCAGACTGATTAAATCAGTTGATCCGCAAACCGGACATTTCTTTTCAGAATCGTCTTTAATACTGAAATTTGCGTTGCACGAATTACAATGAAACCAACTATCGTCGAAGTGAAATTTGCCTCCCCGAACAATTAAATCTTTTCCCTCATTCATGGCTTTTGCAACTTTACGACGGGCCGATTCATAAACACGGGTTACCGTTGGTCGCGAAATTTGCATGTGAGTAGAAGCTTGTTCTTGGGTTAGTCCTTGATAGTCAAGTAAACGAATAGTTTCATATTCTTCGAAAAAAAGTGATATTTTTTCGGAACTGCGTTTTGGAATGCCTGTTGCAGTCATTCCCTGGATCGAAGGTGGAGTCAAAATTAATCTGCTACGTTTTTGTCTGGGCATATTAAATAGTATTAATTCGATTCAATAAGTAATGATCGGCCAATACCATGGCGGCCATGGCTTCAACAATAGGTACGGCGCGCGGAAGCACGCATGGATCGTGGCGTCCTTTCGGATTGATTGTTAATTCATTTTCTGAATTATCAATCGTTTGTTGCTCTTTGAGCAAAGTTGCCACCGGTTTAAATGCAACGCGGAAATAAATATCTTCTCCATTCGAAATTCCGCCTTGTATTCCCCCGGAATGGTTCGTTTGGGTGCGTACTCCTGACGAAGTTTTAATGAAAACATCGTTATGTTGCGATCCGCTTAGCTGGGTTCCTTCAAAGCCAGAACCGTATTCAAAGCCTTTTACTGCATTGATGCCTAACATGGCAAAGCCCAGGTCGGCATGCAGTTTATTAAATACAGGTTCTCCCCAGCCAACGGGCACTCCGGTAATTATTCCGGTAATAATGCCTCCTACGGTATCGTGATTTCTTCCGGCTTCTTCTATTCGGGCAATCATTTTTTCTGCGGTCTCTGCATCGGGGCAGCGAACAATATTGTCTTCAATTGTCGAAAGATCAAGTTCGCGGTAATTGTCCTGCACGGAAATTTCGCCAACAGATGATACATATGCTTTTACTGAAACTCCCAGCTGGTTAAGCAGCATTTTGGCAATAGCTCCACCAACCACCCGGGCAATTGTTTCGCGTGCCGATGAACGGCCTCCTCCGCGGTGATCGCGAATGCCGTATTTTTTTTGATAGGTATAATCTGCGTGCGACGGACGAAAAATATCTTTCAGATCATTGTAGTCGGACGAATGTTGATCGTTATTTCGGATGATAAAACCAATTGGAGTTCCTTGTGTTTTCCCTTCAAAAATTCCGGAGAGAAATTCAACTTCATCTCCTTCTTTCCTTTGAGTAGTTATTTTTGATTGTCCTGGTTTCCGACGGTCTAATTCCGACTGAATAAATTGCATGTCAATATCCAAGCCAGACGGACATCCGTCAATGATTCCGCCAATTGCTTTTCCATGCGATTCCCCAAATGAGGTGAGTTTATATATGTGTCCGAAAGTATTCACTATCTGTTTTGTTTTTTGATGTGTTTTCCCAGAATGACAACAAAGGAAATCACGTCGAAATAATAATCAAAAAAAAAAGGTTGTCCCCAAGGATGGAACAACCTGAACAAATATACAAATTTTTAACATCCGCAACCACATCCGCCGCCGCTACTGCCGCAACTTCCGCCTCCACAGCTTCCGTCATCACAGCCTTCATCGCCGCAGCCACATCCGCAACCACCTGATAATAACGCTGCTATTTCTTCGTCAGTAGCTTCGCGAACTTCTAAAACATTTCCTGTAAAATATAAATCTTCGCCAGCCAAAGGATGGTTGAAATCCATTTTTACAGCGTCGTCGGTAATTTCCAATACCAAACCGTTCATGCGTTGTCCGTTTGAACTCATCATTGGTACTGAATTGCCAATCTGAATAATTTCGTCGTCGAATTCTCCATCTACGAAGAAAATATGTTTGGGAAGATCAACAATTGCATTTTCATCTTCTGGCCCGTAAGCATCCGTGCTTGCCAGGAAAATCTGAAAATCATCGCCTTGTTTTTTTCCTTCGAGTAAGTCTTCAAATTTCTGAAGCATTAATCCAGCCCCGAAAACAAAGCTCAAAGGTTGTTCATTTGTGGCCTGTTCAATGATCTCGCCATCTGTTCCGTCTAAACGTAAATCATAAGTTAGCGAAACCATCATGTTTTTTCTGATTTCCATAGTGTATTCTTTAATTTGCTTTTTTATAATGGTACAAAGAAAGAAAAATCATCGGGAAAAACGGAGCATTCCGATGAAATTCATTCAAAACATTAAAAATAACAGACAGGCTTTAAATAGGTTTATTGAGGTGGCGCTTTTTTCTGAAAAATGAACGAACAGACTATATTTCAGAACAATATATTTGCTATTTTATGATTGAAAAAGAATCGGCATCATTAAGTGCCGGAAACTTGCGCCGGAATTGAACGAGGCTTTCCATCGAAAAAATTTCATTTAGCACTCCCTCTGTATTATCCGGAAGTTGAGCTGTTATTTTGCCTTTTGCATCGATGGCTAATGAGTTGCCTGAGTACCGAACTCCGTTTGCATCTTCGCCTGTTCGGTTTACTGCAAATACATACGATTGATTTTCGATTGCCCGGGCTTGAAGTAATGTTCGCCATGCATGCCGGCGCGGGGCTGGCCAATTGGCGGTGTAGATCATCAAATCAAAATCGTTGCAGTTTCGGCTCCATACCGGGAAACGCAGATCGTAGCAGATGAGCAGTAGGATGCGAAATCCCCGGAATTGGATGATTTGCCGTTGTGCGCCGCGAGTGTAATATTCCGACTCGTTACCCATTGTAAAAAGGTGGCGTTTGTTGTACCAGTTCAGGTTTCCGTCGGGTTCAGCAAAAATAAAGCGATTGTAAAAATGTCCGGCTTCTGAAATAATGATGCTTCCGCATACTGCTGCATTTTTTTTTGAGGCCAGTTCGCACATCCACGAAATAGTGGGACCATTCATGGGTTCAGCCATTGCCGATACATTCATTGAAAAACCGGTTGAGAACATTTCCGGTAGCACAATGATGTCGGTGTCTTCCATATTTTTGGCAAATGATGCAAACTTATCGAGGTTGGCTTGCTTGTTTTCCCAAACAAGGTTGGTTTGTATGGCTGATAGTTTGATGTTCATACGTAAAAATTATTCTTCTGCGGTAAACATTTCAGGATTGCGTCCTATTACTCCGCTTTGGCGGTAATAGGCTTTCATTCGTTTGATGTCTTCTTTGGGGTTATCGCTCAATTCC
This sequence comes from Prolixibacteraceae bacterium, assembly GCA_963668595.1. Lineage (GTDB taxonomy): Bacteria > Bacteroidota > Bacteroidia > Bacteroidales > Prolixibacteraceae > GWE2-42-39. Next base: position 952,323 of record OY764876.1, read on the forward strand.
AGCGTGTCAATCCATCCAATTTCTTTTCGTCCAAAATCGAAAAAGCCAAGGTAAACAGTTGCTCCGGTTGCCTGGGCAATGGTATGAAAGCCGGCTTTCCAGTTTTTATTCAGTTTACGCGTACCTTCGGGGGTTATTGCAAGATGAAACTTTTCGTGGCTATTCATTGTGTCGATAATTTGTTTCACAACGGTAGTTCCTTTCGATCGGTCAACGGGAATGGCTCCCATCTTTTTTAGAAAGAAGCCCAAGGGCCAGAAAAAGAATTCCTTTTTTATAACAATGTGTGCAACTCCTCCTTCCGAAGTGTAATACAAATAGGAAATAACAAAATCGAGCGCGCTGGTATGTGGCACGCCTATAATGATTGCTTTATCGTGTGGCATCACTCCATTGACGGCCTTCCAGCCCCAGAGTTTCATCAGCCATTTACAGATTCGTTTTAACATGTATAATCCTTTCTTCAATATTGGTAGCAGAACAATATCTCAGTAATAATTCTTTTGCCATTTGCTGGGCTTCGGTAAGTCCCGGCGACGCTCCAAAATTAATAATTATCATTAAAAAACGACGGGTTGATTCTGTTACACGTGTGCGTTCTGAATCGCTGGTTGGCGTACCAAATGGTCCGGTTTCATCTCTGAAAACGGGAAGACCTTCAATATTGAGATTTCCCCGCCCGATTCCTTCGTAAGGTTCTTGTTTAGCAATGCCAAATTGTACCGGACCTTGAATTTTTTCAGCATCGTACCCGCCAATGGAAAAACCACTGCGGATGGATACCAGATTTAGCTGATCGACCACATTGCTGATGCGGTACAAACCTTTGCCTCCAATAACACGACGAAGCAGAGCTTCTGATGACAAACGATACCGGGCAGGATCTTTCCCGCACTGCTTGTAGGCTTGTCGCGATGAAGCGATTGCCGGAATTCGACTGATTAACTCGATTGAAAGTTGTTCTGATAATTCACGGATTGTGTTATTTATTTCAACCCACAAGTCAGCATTATCTTCGGTTTTTACATCTGCTTCGATGCAGGCAAGTGTGAGATCCGGACAAATGCTTTGCCATATATTTTCTAGTTCAATAGTAGTCATGCGATATGTTGTATAAAATGAAACTTTTTTAATTTATTTAAAAAGTGAATATTCTTTTGTAATTTTTTAATAAATATATTTGTCGAAATAAATGTACTAAACCTGAGTCAATCACGCGATGCGAAAAAGCATTTTTATATGTGATGCAGTTTTTTTTGAAATGGAATTAATATTAAAACCAACAGAGTAAACACATGAGAAAACTTCTTTTATCAGTGGTTATGATCGCTTGTGCAGCGATTGTTTCGGCACAAACAGCAGGAATTATTCCTCGTCCGTCGCAAATGACGTTGAATAATGGAACTTGTATTATAAAAACAGGAGATGTTATCCGTTTTGATGAATCGAATGCAAGCTTAAAAAATATTGCAGGTCAGTTAACCGAGTTCCTGACTAAAAATTATGGAATTAACTTAACTGAAAACGGCAAAGGAAATGAAGTAATTAACCTGAAACTTGTAAAATCGCTTGCGGTAGGAAAAGAAGGATATGTACTTGCCGTAAATCAGAAAGGTATTTCCATTACAGCCACTCAGGCTGCTGGTATTTTTTATGGTGTACAGAGTTTGAAACAGATGATGCCTGTTCAGGTTGAAAACCAGCAGGTGGCAGTTGCTTTTGCTGAAGTAAAAGACGAACCTCGCTTTGAATGGAGAGGTTTGCATTTGGATGTGGGAAGGCATTATTTCCCGGTAAGCTTCATAAAAAAATACATCGACTATATGGCGATGTATAAACTCAATACTTTTCACTGGCATTTAACTGAAGACCAGGGATGGCGTATCGAGATTAAAAAATATCCGGGTTTGACAGAAATTTCGCATTACCGCGATGAAACAGTAGTGGGACATGCTTCGCGCTCGAAAGAATATGATGGCCGTGGTTACGGAGGTTTTTATACTCAGGATCAGGTGAAAGAAATTGTAAACTATGCGGCAGATCGTTTTATTACAATCGTTCCTGAAATTGAAATGCCCGGACACTCCTCAGCAGTTTTAGCTGCTTACCCGAATTTGGGATGTACAGGTGGCCCGTACAAAGTACAAACTACATGGGGCGTTTTCAACGATGTTTTCTGTGCCGGAAAAGAAGAAACATTTGCTTTTCTGCAAGATGTACTTGACGAAGTATGTGAACTTTTCCCTTCAAAATATATTCATATCGGAGGCGACGAATGTCCGAAAGCTGAATGGAAAAAATGTCCTGACTGTCAGAAACGAATCAAAGAGGAAGGTTTGACAGATGAGCATCACTTACAAAGCTATTTCATTCAGCGTATTGAAAAATATCTGAATTCAAAAGGCCGCCAGATTATTGGCTGGGACGAGATTCTTGAAGGAGGATTGGCGCCGGGAGCAACTGTAATGTCGTGGCGCGGTGTAAAAGGAGGTATCGATGCCGCCAAACAAAAACATACGGTGATTATGTCGCCCAATTCGCACATGTATTTCGACCATTATCAGGCAAAGAATACCTATGCCGAACCTTTGGCAATTGGTGGTTTCCTGTCGTTGGAAAAAGTGTATTCGTATGAACCCGTTCCTGCTGAATTGAGTGCTGATGAGAAGCATTTTGTGCTCGGCGCTCAGGCCAATGTATGGACCGAATATATTCCTTCAACCAAACAAGCGGAATACATGTTGTTCCCTCGTATTTGTGCTCTTGCTGAAGTTGTTTGGACTGCTTCGGATAAAAAAGATTTTGCTGATTTTGAGAAACGTATGGCTACGGAATACGACCGCCTTGATAAAATGGGGGTAAATTACCGTAGAAGAGAATAAGTAGTGGTTTTTTGTTTTGAGCAAAGAGGCTATTGGTTTTTCCGATGGCCTCTTTCTATTTTTATCAGGTCCTTTGAGTGAAAGGATTGCTTCATTCTGACTTTATGATTTATGCATGAAATTGGTTTAATAAATACTATTATATTTGAAAAATTGAACCAACTACATGATAAGCCTGCATAAATTGAGCTGACAAGTCTTTTTGTGTCTGGTTATATTCGTTATTGTTTGGTGTTTTTATATAGTTGGATTTATTGCTCGTAAAATATTTCAATCAGTTCGCTAAGAGTTGATTACATATACTTAACAACTAAAGAATAGTACCTATGAGATTGTATTCAATTGTGCTGATCGCACTATTTTTTCTGGGAGCCTGCACTTCGTATAAAAAGTACGAAGGAGTTCCGTTCGAAGAAAAGGTCCCTCATGATTGGGAAAACCCGGCAGTTTGCCAGATTAATAAAGAGGCGCCACATGCCTATTTTATTCCCTTTGCCAATGCCGATCAGGCTCGTGCGAACGACAAATGGGCTTCGCCTTTTATGCAGACATTGAATGGAACATGGCAGTTTCATTTATCTCAAAACCCATCGGAACGTCCTGCATGGTTTTTCAAAAACGATTACGACACTCGCGATTGGGATCAAATTAAAGTCCCGTCCAATTGGGAAATGGAAGGATTTGACTATCCTATTTATGTAAATGCTGGTTACCCATATAAGAAAACACCTCCAACGATTCAGGAGAATTATAATCCGGTCGGTTCATATAAACGGACATTTACGGTAGCTCCTGAATGGAAAGGAAAAGAAATTATTCTGCATTTTGGAGCAGTAAGTTCTGCTATGTATGTATGGGTAAACGAGCAAATGGTGGGATATAGCGAAGATAGCAAGACTCCTGCTGAGTTTAATATTACCAAATATCTGGTTGATGGAGAGAATACGCTGGCAGTGGAGGTATATCGCTGGAGCGATGCTTCGTACCTGGAAGATCAGGACTTTTGGCGTTTGAGCGGAATTACCCGCGATGTTTACCTGGTTGCTCGTAATACACAACATATTCGCGATTTCCGTGTGGGTGCTTCGCTTATTAACGATTATACCGATGGTGAATTGAGCCTTGCCATAGAAGTGGTTAATGCCGGAAAAGAAAAGATTGAAGCGTCGTTGTATGATGGGGCAGAAGTGGTTACTACTCTTGAAGGAGATGCTGCTGGTTTTAACCAGAAAGTGACTGTTCCTACGGTGAAAAAATGGTCGGCCGAAATCCCGAATTTATACTTGTTGATTATTAATTTGAAGGATGAAGCAGGGCAGATAATCGAAGTAGTTCGTCAGGATGTGGGTTTTCGTACTTCAGAAATTAAAAATGGTAATTTGCTGATAAATGGTCAGTACGTTTATATAAAAGGAGTTAACCTGCACGAACATCACGATCGAAATGGTCATGTGGTGGATGAAGAAACCATGTTGAAAGATATTCAGATGATGAAGTCGCACAATATCAATGCTGTGCGTACATCGCATTATCCGGAACCAGAACGCTGGTATGAACTATGCAATCAATACGGTTTGTACCTGATTGATGAAGCTAATATTGAATCGCACGGAATGGGCTATGGCAAAGAATCGCTGGCAAAAGATTCTGTTTGGCGCGATGCACACCTTTATCGTACCAAAAATATGTTTGAGCGCGATAAAAACCAACCTTCAGTTTGTATCTGGTCGCTCGGAAATGAGGCCGGAAATGGAATTAATTTTGAAGCTACGTACGATTATCTGAAAAGTGTTGACCAATCGCGCCCTGTTCAGTTTGAACAGGCTGGATTGGGAAGAAACACGGATATTCATTGTCCGATGTATGCACGGATTGGTTACATGGAAAAATATGCCAAAACAAATCCGGAACGACCATTGATTCAGTGTGAATATGCTCATGCAATGGGAAATAGCGTTGGAAACTTGCAGGATTACTGGGATGTAATTGAAAAATATCCGGCATTGCAGGGTGGTTTCATCTGGGACTGGGTTGATCAGGGTTTGGTGAAAAAGAATGAGCAGGGAGAAGAATTCTGGGCTTATGGTGGTGACTTTGGTCCGGATACTGTTCCTTCAGATGGTAAATTCTGTATGAATGGCATTGTTACTCCTGTTCGTGGCGCAAAACCTCCGATTTTTGAGGTGAAAAAAGTATATCAGTATATCGGATTCAAATCGGTTGATTTGAAAAAAGGAGCCATTGAAATCACGAATAAATATGCATTCCGCGACTTGTCGGGATTTGAAATTAGCTGGCAAGTTGTTGGAGATGGTGAAACCGTGAAATCAGGAGTGATTTCTCCTCTCGATTTGAAAGCCGGAACCAAGGCAACTATTACACTTGACTTAAATTTCGAACCAAAAGCGGGCGTTGAATATTTCCTGAATTTTTCAGCAAAATTGAAAAACACAGAAGGATTGTTGGATGCAGGCACAGAACTGGCTTCGGAACAAATGAAGTTACCTGTATATGTAGCTGTTCAGAAAACACCAATTAAAGATTTACCAGCATTAAAAGTAGCCGAAGACGATGGTAAAGTGGTTGTTACAGGTGTAAATTTTGCATTAACGGTAAGCAAAACTACTGGTCTTCTTGAAAGTTATACGGTTGCTGGTGCAGAAATGCTGAAGCAGGCCGTAACACCAAATTTCTGGCGCGCCCCAACGGATAATGATTTTGGTAATGATCTTCATAAACGATCAAAAGTATGGAGAAAAGCAGGCGAGCATCGCACTGTAAAATCGGTAGTTGCAAAGCAGTTGGCCGACAACATGGCGGAAATTTCAGTTGAATTAATTTTGAATGACGAGAGCGGAACAGCTATTGCAATTCATAATTCGAAATATTCAGTATTGGGCTCCGGAGATGTGTTGGTTGAGAATCATTTCAAAATGCTGGACGATAAATTACCTGAAATTCCGTTGTTGGGTGTTAATTTGCAAATGCCTCGTCAATACGATCAGATGAGCTGGTTGGGACGTGGTCCGCACGAGTCATACGCCGACCGAAAAACAAGTGCTTTTGTTGGCTTGTACTCCGGTTCTGTTGCCGATCAGTATTTCGCCTATTTGCGTCCGCAGGAAAACGGTAATAAAACCGATGTGCGTTGGGCTGCAATTACCGACCAGTCAGGAAATGGTTTACTATTTTCCGGAAATCCATTGATTGAAGTTAGTGCGCATCATAATATCATGGAAGATTTTGAGTCGAATGAACGTACCGATGGACGGGAGCAAAATGGTGTTAAAGTGATTTCTCGTCATACCGACGATGTGAAACCCCGCGATTTAACTTCTGTCAATGTCAACTTTATGCAAATGGGAGTTGGAGGCGACGATAGTTGGGGTGCATGGACTCACGATGAGTACCGATTAACAGCCAAAGAATATAAATATGCATTCCATATTAGTCCGTTAGTGGCAGGTGAAAAACCAGCTGACAAATACAAAATTGCGTATTAGAAAATCATATTTATTGAAATAGAAAAAGCAGGTATTCGTAAAAGATTACCTGCTTTTCTATTTCTTATATAGAAGGATTTTAATAAACTGGGATCAGACGTTGCTGGAAGATAATTTCAAGAATCTGATCGTCAACAGGGAAAAGCATTTGTACATATTTTGCATCCTTATGATACGGAAAAAAAACTTTTCCTTTCATCGAATAATTCGGATCAAGAGTCGTTTTCCGGATGGTCGATTGAGACCAGGAGTCGCGCAGAGTGTTTAAATCCTGAGCATGAAATGAATTTTCAACATTTCCGGCCTGAACCGCAGCAAACATGTCGGTACGTAAAAAATCGTTGTGTGGGTTGTCGTCGGTGGCTGTAATTGCAGCCGTAGCAACATCTACACCAACTGCCACAATGCTCATTGCCACACTATTTCTGCGTCGTGCTTCGGTGCGCGAAAGTTCTTTTTCCAATTCAAGTATTTCTTTTTCCGGGTCAAGTGCATGAATTTCATTTGGCACAATCGCATTCATGCTGTCGTTTAGTGGTAGGTAGTAAAATGTTTGCGGATCAATCAGTATCGGCATGTTCGACCGATTAGTAATATTGAAATCGAATAAATAATTGTTTTCGTGTAAACAGTCGAAAGCAACTTCGTAAATAATTCCATCCAGCGAGTCGCTGGCAAAAGGCTGTCCATATAACCAACGCGAAGTATTTTGTGCTGGTTCAAGTTTTACCAGACTTCGTGGCGAATAGCACGATTGTAATGCAAATAGAGCGGCAATAGCCCAAAAGGTAAGTTTTGTTTTCATTGTTTCTGTTTTCTGTGTAATTCTTTTTCTTTTTATCTTTTCTGATAAAAATCGATTATTAACCAAATAATGTGCCAGAAACAGCGCAAATATTGACTCTTACTCGGCTGTTCTTTTCAATAATCCGGTAAGTACAGCAGAGGCTATAAAGCAACCAAATACTGGCGGCATGTACGAAATAGTGCCCACTGTTGATTTTTTATTCTGACCTTCTTCTACAACTACCTTGCTTTTATCGGTCAGTTCAGACGAAAAAACCACTTGCACGCCCTTTTTTATTCCCATGCGGTGAAGCCGTTTGCGCAGCACTTTCGCCAACGCGCAATTGTATGTTTTCGAAATGTCGGCAATTTCCACTTTCGATGGATCAAATTTGCCGCCTGAGCCCATTGAACTCACTACCGGAATTCCGTTTTGAACACAATGCCACACTAAAAAGGTTTTCGGCGACAAGGTGTCAATCGCATCAACCACATAATCGTATTTTGCAGAAAGAAGTACTTCTTGCATTCGTTCATCTTTCAGGTATTCGTTGATGACCGTTAATTGCAGTGCCGGATTTATATCAAGAAACCGTTGAGCCAGTACCTCGGCTTTTGGTTTTCCAATATTACTGATTAAAGCTGGAAGCTGGCGGTTTCGATTCGTTTCTTCAACGCAGTCGCCATCTACAATTGTCATGTGTCCAACACCGGCACGGCAAATTTGTTCGGCAGCGTATGCGCCAACTCCTCCCAAACCAATTATCAGTACATGCGCTTGTTCCAGTTTGTTGATTCCCTCTTCTCCAATCAGTAATTGTGTTCTTTTTTTCCAGTTATCCATGCATGAAAATTCGTTGATAATTCTGATAAACCTGTTGGATAAGTATTTCCTCTTTCAGGTTTAGTAATTTTGCTGCAAAGGAATAAATTTCTGAAACAGGAACAGAACTTTCATCGGTTTCAAAGAAAATTTTTTCAAGCGGGATTAGTTGAATTGATTCGCTTGCTTTGCTGTTTTCTTTCAGCAACGATTCGCCAAACGAAAAATAGAAATCATCTTTCAGCAGCTCACGGGTAGTGGTGGCATTGGCTGAATAAGCATGCAAAATCCAGGGCATTCGGGCTCGAAGTAGTTTGCGCAAACGAATTAGTTCGTTGTGCTGCTTCACACAGTGAATAATCAGTGGTTTTTGCTTGTTTTCAGCAATTCCTGCTTGTTTCAGAAAAATGCGTTCCTGTGTTTCGGCATTGGCTTCACTGTTTGGATCGAGCCCGCATTCGCCAATTGCAATAAGTTGTTGGTCTGATGCTTTGTCGTGAAGCAGATTGATGGTTTCGCGTTCGTCGAATTGTTCCAGGTGCCAGGGATGAAATCCGGCCGAGTAGAGAGCCGGTAGTTCAGTTGTTGTGAGTTCCCATGCAAAAAGATTGACAATCTCAATCACTGCGGGGTTTTTGGCTGAATGGGTGTGACAGTCGATGTATTGCATGTTTTTCGATATTTGATACTGCGGACAAGATAGGAAAAACGTAGCACGAAAAGCCTGATTTTCCGCAGAAGAAGATTACAAACTGGCCCATATTCGGGCGAGAGAATAGCCCGGTGCATCGATGTTTAGGTCAAGGAAATAGCCAAATGGAGTTTGTGCAGTTTCAAATCCGGCTTGTTGCAATCGTTGTTCTGCCTGATTGAAAAGCTCTCTGGTGAATTCAACCGAAGCTTTGGACTCCGACAGGTGGGCAAATGAATGAAGAATGACTCGCTGTGTATTATTTTTGCGGGCAGTCCATTTCAGATGATTCACCAGCTTTTTTTCTCTGCTTTTTACATCTTTTTCTTCGTCGCTTTCTTCCACCTGGATGAAAGCCAGAATAGCTTCCGAAAAACTTCGGGCTTCGTTTACATCTTTTGCATTTTCTACTGTTTTTATCGTTGGTGTGTAACTGAAACGATTTATATACATGACCAAAATTTTCATTTTTGCAGTTGCTTTTTTTTGTAATGAAACATCGTTTTTCAATAATCAGAAATAAAAATACGGATACCCTCGTGAAATGACATACAAATCAGGCTTTTTTCTGAATGAGATCGTTTATTTTTGAGAGCAAGATAAAAAATGATGAAGAAGATATTTCTGTTGGTGATTGTTTGTGAACTTCTGGGGCTGGTATCCCATGCTCAAATTGCATCTGGTGGCTGGCCTCTTGAAGTAAAAATCAAGCAGTCTCTTTTTTCTCCCTGGTACAATACTGGTGGTGTAAATGATCGGATAATTGAAAAACAGTTGTTGCAGGAAGAAGGGGAGATGCACCTGAAGCCACTTCGCTTTGCGCATGGTTTTGATGTAAATCTTACGCCAGAAAACAGTGGCGTGTGGACCATTCAGGGGCAATCGCGTATCTGGACATTGGGCATCGAATCGACTGATGCGTATTCCATCAATTTGATATTCGGAAAATATCGTTTGCCTGATGGAGCCCGTTTATTCGTTTTCTCGCCTGATAGAACAGAAATATTAGGAGCTTTTACTTCTGAAAATAATACTGCATCGGAAAAACTAGCTGTTGCTCCCATTGCCGGAGATAGTATTCTGGTGCAGTATGAAGAACCCGTAAACAGTAGTTTTCATGGTGAATTGGAAATAAGCCGGATTGCACACGATTACACTGGAATTAGTCTGAAAAGCGGGGACGAACGCCGCCCGATGAAACGAACTGCCGAATATTGCAACATTGATATAAATTGCCCGGAAGGACTTCCGTACGAAGATCAGCAAAACAGCGTGTGTCGTATATTTATTGATGGTACGGAACTTTGTACCGGTGTATTAGTAAATAATACAGCCAGTAACGGAAAACCTTATGTACTCACCGCCAATCATTGTATCGAGAATGCCTCGCAGGCTCAGGTTTCCTTGTTTTTGTTTAATTACGAATCGCCATATTGCGGATCTATTGATGGCGACAATACGCATTCTATTTCAGGAAGTACTCTGAAGGCTGCTTTTGATAGCCTCGATTTTTCGCTGGTTGAATTATCGGTTGCTCCACCCAATTATTTTCGTCCGTATTATGCCGGTTGGGATGTCAGCGGAACAGTTCCTGCATCAAGCTATTCCATTCACCATCCCATGGGCGATATAAAAAAAATAGCTATCGATAAAGATGCGCCGACTACAGGGTCTTATAATAGAACTTATGTGAGTAATTCATTTTGGAAAATATTACGCTGGGATAGTGGAGTAACTGAAATTGGCTCATCGGGAGGCCCCTTGTTTAATCCGCAGCAACAGGTAATTGGCACGCTGACTGGCGGTGCTGCTTATTGTGCTCTTCCCGAATATGATATGTTTGAAAAGTTAAGTCGTTCGTGGACTTACCGGAAAGAAACCGGAAAACAGCTCAAATACTGGCTCGATCCGAACCAAACCGGAGAAACGAAAATAAATGGGTATGCTCCATATTCCGGAATGGAAAAATGTGGAGCTTACACAAACTTTTCTGCGATGGATACCACGCAAATAATTCGTGCTACGGCCGGAGATTTATTGTCGGGCTATGTGAGTGGAACCAACACGCTTGGTTATGCCGAATTTGCAGAATATTTTACCGGAATGAAAAGAGGTAATTTGCGCGGAATATCGGTGGGAGTGGCACGTAAATACATTACTGGTCAAGTTCAGGATGCTGCAATAACTGTGAAAATATACAGCGGTACAAATGCCCCGACTGATTTGCTTCACACGCAGGAATACAGTGTGGATGAACTTACTGCGGGTGCAATGAACTACCTGGCTTTTAATAAGTCGGTAAATACCTCGGGCAATTTCTTTATTTCATTTTCGATGCCGAAAATTGGACAAAGTGATACCCTGGTTTTTTATCAGGCGAAACGTATTACGCCAACCAATACATTTTTTATTCGGAATTCGGCTGGATGGAGCGATTTCCGTACTTTGCGCAACAGTGCCAGTGGCTCATCGCTTCTGGTTGAATTGGTGGGATGTAATGTCGATTTGGGAGATGCTTCGCACTATTTTGCAGACGGAAAAACATCTGTCCTGACAGTTTTCCCTAATCCGGTGCAAGCAGGGCGGGCTTTTACCGTTCGTTTGCCCCAATTGTTGAGAAGCGAATGTTCCTTGCATTTATACGACATGCTGGGGGCTGAAGTGCCGTTTCAGGTATTGAGCCGGAATGATCAGGAATTGCGAATTCAAGTACGAAATAACCGTCCCGGCGTTTTGCTTCTGAAATTAGATACAGAGCGTGGGATTTTTTCCTCAAAAATATCGCTTGTGCCCTGATTAACGGTGAAATCAATTGCCGTTGCTTTGTGTTGTTTTGCTTGGAGCTAAAGAAAAAACACCAATGTTATTGCAATTATAAAACCAATTGAGGCGATGATAATTCCTCTGCGAAATGTTTTCGTTTTGGGTTTGAACATCCAGAATGACGATATTGCCAGAAACAGCAGTAGTATTCCAAACACCAAAGTAAACCAGTGCATAACATTTTTACTTGGCGATTTGTGTATATTACTCAGTTTTTTGAGCAAACCAGGTAGTTCGTTGGATGTATAGCTGAGACTTCCACTTGTTTTATTGTAACTGCCATTTTTAAAGTAAACAATTCCATTCTCTTCTTTTAAAACCTGAATTTCTTTGAGATGCAATTCCTTTGCTAATTCCGTATTGTCCAGGTTGGGTGCGATGGTCTTTTCAATTACTTTTTCTTGTTTAAAAGTATTTGTATCCCGAAATATGAGAACAATTCCGCTTGTTGCGAAGATAATTGCAAAGCCAAGAACCAGAAATCCAATGTCGCGGTGCAGCGAACGTATGTAGTAATTCAATGACTTTTTTCCTTCTGTTTTCATGTGTGAATAATTTTTTCTGATATTATGTGTTTCAACGCAAAAGAACATAAATGTCTGGTTATAGCGAAATATTGTAAACCCCTTTGGTGGCAATCAACCCAGTGATAGAGGTATTCTGAATTTCAGTATAGCCTTTGTATTGTCTGCCTGTTTTTATTTCAACTTTATTGAAAAAGTATTTGTCGTTTTCTTGTTTGTTCAATACCAGAATGAAACTCCCGATATCTGTTTTTATAATTGCTTCGTTGGGCAATGTTTGTACCGTATCCGTATTGGTTATTATTTCTGAATCGATGAAGTCGTTTGCAATGGGGGTAATGTTTTCCAGGTCATTTATCGAAGCATAGCATTCAATGGATTTTGTTTCATTGCTAACCGTAACGCCAACAGAACTGATTGTTGCATTATGTGTGGCTGTTGAATTTACCGATTTGAATCGAACTGTTTGTCCTTTTTGCAGAGCCGAAATATCGTTTGCAAATACCGAAAGTTTAATCTGGAACATCTCTGGATTTATAACTTGGAAAAGTTCTGTTTGCGAATCAATATAGTTTCCAATGTTGGTCTGAAGGCTGGCAATGTATCCGTTTATGGGCGATTTGATTGAGTAGGAAGAGTAAAATTCGCCATTTTCTATTTTCGAAATTGAAAATCCGATGTTTTCAATTTTCAGTTTAAGAGCATTGTATTTGGCCATGGCAGTTTTAAAATCGCTTTCTGAAAGCATAAAATCTTTTTCTGATGTAACTTTTTCGTTGTAAAGCGATTTAATGCGTTCGTATTCGCTTTTCAATCGTTTGTAGTTGGCCGAAGCTTCGGCAAATTCTTTCTGAATGTCAATTATTTCATTGCCTGTAAGTTCTGCTAGTATTTGGTTTTTCTTTACCAATTGCCCGTTTTGACAGTTGATGCGTTTGATTATTCCGTTTACCGGAGCATTCACTTTGGCCATGCCATTGGGAAGCGGAATAATTGTGCCGTTGCATTTAATTGTGTTTTCGAATGGTCTGAGTTCGATGTGTCCAAGTTGCATCGAATCGTTGGCAAATTGCTGACTTGTTATTGCTATCAGTTCTGATTCCTGTTGGGTTTCTGTTTGTTGTGTATTGCATGCAACTGTTGTCAATATTGCCGTTGCAAAATAGATGAGCCGCTTTATCGTATTCATATTGTTTTATTTTGAAAGGTAATTAAGGTCAAGTGTTACGCTGGTGTAATCGAGTAAATTATTCAGGTAGTTGAGTCTGATTTGAAGAGCTGTTTCGGTACTGGTGGCAAACCTGAAAAAATCAATTTCTCCATTTTCAAAACTAAGTTTGGCCGTCCGCATCATTTCCTGGTAGAGTTCAATTTCGTTGTTTGAATAGTAGTCGATTAGTTGTTTGAGCCGTGTATGCGAACTGAAAAGTTCTTTTTGTTTGATTTTTAGAAGATCTTTCTCATTTTCAGAGAAGTATTTCGTGGCATTCATCGCAATTTGCGATGCCTTGATTCGCGCTTTTTGTGAGCTGTAAAAAAGTGGAATGGAGATGCCGGCCTCAAATCCGTGATAATATTTGGCATTATCGAACGAGTTAGTGCCTAAAAAATAGTTGATTGAAATATCAGGCAGGAGTTTGTTTTTTTCGATTCCGATATTGATGCTGCTAAGTTCTTCTTTGCTTTTCAACCATGCTGAAAATGCAGTAGAATCAATATTTCGATTGGCGAAATTTATCACTTTTATTTCCGGTGAAACCACAAATGAGCTGTCGTAATTCATCAGTGTTTGAAGTTTTATGTAGCAATTTTCGATGTTAAATTTCACCTCGTTTCGCTGATGTGTAATTTGCTGCTGTTTCGCTTTAATATTTAACAGGTCAAGATTGCTAATTTCGCCCTTGTTGCTTTTACTGATGGCTCCTTGTAATATGTTGATGTACAGACTATCTATATTTTCATATATTTTCAGTTTTTCGTTGAGTATTTGAAGTTCGGTATAACTGAGGGATACTTGCTTAATTAAATTCTCACTTTGAATTTTCAGCTCCGTTTCAGCAATGTTGTGTTCTATTTTTTTTGCCTTCACTTCGGCGCTATACACAGTTGGGAAACTGAAGCTTTGAGTCAAACCCCACACTCTCAGCGGATGATTATTTTCGGCGATGTTGTTTTGGTCGCTACCGTAAGTAACTATTGTTTTGTCGATGTCAACCCCCGATTTTATTAGTACTTTCTGTTCATCTGCTTTGAGCGAATAGGCTTTTATCTCCTTGTTGTTTTGCAGTGCAATAGTTATCGCATCGTCCATTCTTAATTCTCTGCTTTGTGCCGACAATCCAATGGGAATCAACATGAATAGTAGAATTGTAATTTGTTTGGCTCGAATAAACTGTAATGGGAAAAGTTTAATTCCAATGACGTTATAAAAAACATAGAACATTAACGGAAGTGCAATCATGGTAAGCATGGTTGAAGTAAATAATCCACCAATTACCACCGTGGCCAAAGGACGTTGGACTTCTGCTCCAGCTCCTGTTGAGATCGCCATTGGTAAAAATCCCATCGCGGCAGCTCCTGCCGTCAGCATAACCGGACGAAGCCTGTTTTTTGTTCCCTGAATAATTAGTTCACGCATATCCTTTGAACCATCATTTTTTAATTCTTTCAAATGCTCAATCAGTACAATTCCATTCAGTACTGCAATTCCGAACAGAGCAATGAATCCGACTCCTGCCGACACGCTAAAAGGCATCCCTCTGAGCCAGAGTAGCAGCACTCCACCCACCGAAGCCAGTGGAATTGCGGAAAAAATCATTATCGCATCTTTTAGCGATTTAAATGCAAAATGCAGGAAAATGAAAATAAGCAGCAGTGCAACCGGAACAGCAACGAGTAGCCGGTTGGTTGCATTTTTCAAGTTTTCGAATTGTCCGCCGTATGTGATGTACGTACCGGGTTTTAGGGTGACATTTTTATCGATAATTGTTCGTATATCATGCACCACTGATTGAAGGTCTCTGTTGCGTACATTAACGCTGACAACCACTCGGCGATGAGTATTCTCTCTCGATATTTTTGCAGGCCCTTCGGCGTATTGTATTTGTGCCAGTTCCGACATCGGGACTTGATTCCCGTTGGGCAACGGAACTTTCAGTTGTTTTATATCTTCAATATCGGTTCGGTTTTGTTTGTCGAAACGAACAACCAGATCGAAGCGTTTTTCTCCTTCGAAAACAAGTCCTGTTGTTTCGCCTCCAAAAGCTGCGGCGAGGTAGCTGTTTAACGTTTTTATATCGACTCCGTAGTAGGCAATTTTTGCCCGGTTGTAGTCAATTTTTATTTGCGGGAGACCTGCTGTTTTTTCCAGAATAATATCGCTTGCTCCGGGAACTCCTTCAATCAATTTTTTTATTTCATTGGCTTTTTTGTCGATATACGTTAAATCGTCCCCAAAAATTTTGATGGCAATATCCGAACGCACACCGGTGATCAGTTCATTGAACCGCATTTCAATGGGCTGTGTAAATTCGTAGTCAATACCCGGAATGGCAGACAGAGCTTCTTTGAACTTGTCGGCCAATTCTTCTTTGCTTTTTGCATTGGTCCAGGTATTTATTGGTTTAAGCTTAATAATCATGTCAATTTCTTCCATCGACATGGGGTCGGTTGGAACTTCTGCTGCACCAATTCTGCTAACTATTTTGTCCACTTCCGGGAAATTTTTTATCAGTATCTGCTCCATTTTCGTGGTGGTTTCAATGGTTTTCGATAATGATGTTCCAGTTTTCAATACGGGTTGAATAACGAAATCACCTTCGTCAAGAGTGGGTACAAATTCACCTCCAATTCGGGTGAAAAGAAATCCGGTGAGTAGCAACGATCCTACAGCGGCTCCAAGTACAATTTTTTTGTGTGCACATGACCAATGAATTACCGGCGAGTAGGTTTTGTAGGCAATATTCATAATCCAATCCGAAATATTCTTTTTTTCTGATTTGTGCGGTTTTAAAAATAGCGACGATGCAACAGGTAACCAGGTTAGTCCCATTATCATTGCTCCCAGAATGGCAAAACAAAATGACAAAGCCATCGGTCTGAACATTTTTCCTTCTACTCCGGTTAGCGAAAGAATCGGAATAAAAACAATAAGAATGATGACTTGCCCGAATATCGCCGATTTCATCATTTTTGATGCGCCGTCAAATGATATAGCATCCATAATATTACTGCGCTGGTCGCTGCTAGTATTGTCAATTTTATTTTTATTGAAAGATATTTTTAAGGCAATAAATTCGACAATGATGACGGCTCCGTCAATAATAATTCCAAAGTCGAGGGCTCCGAGACTCATTAAATTGGCATCGATGCCAAAGAGATACATCATGCTGATAGTGAAAAGCAGTGCAAGTGGAATCATTGACGTAATAACCAGTGCTGATCGGATGTTGCCAAGTAGTAAAATGACGGTGAGCATCACAATTATTGCCCCAAGTATGAGGTTTTCGACAACTGTAAATGATGTTTTGGCCACCAATTCGCTTCGGTCAACAATCGGATTGATAAAAACTCCTTCCGGTAGATTTTTCTGAATTTCGTTTACCCTGTTTTTTACTTCGTCAATAACTTCTTTCGAGTTGGCATTTTTAAGCATCATTACCTGCCCGAGAATTGTTTCGCCTTTACCGTTGGCTGTAATTGCTCCGTATCTGTTGGCATGCCCGAATTTTACACTTGCAATATTCTTTATCAGTATCGGGATGCCGTTAATATTTTTTACGACAATATTGTTGATGTCGTCAATCGATTTTACCTGTCCGTCGCCGCGGATAAAATAGCTTTGATTGGTTTTTTCAATGTATGCCCCGCCCGAAATGCTGTTGTTGGCTTCCAGCGCATTAAATACTTCCATAAGGGAAATATTCATGGCGCTGAGTTGCGTCGGGTTGACGGATACTTCATACTGTTTCAGGTAACCGCCCCAGCTATTTATTTCAACCACTCCGTTAATACCGGAAAGTCGTCGTTTTATCACCCAATCCTGAATTGTGCGCAGATCGGTTGCTGAGTATCTGCCTTCGTATCCTTCTTTGGTGTCGAGGGTGTATTGATATATTTCGCCCAAACCAGTGGTTATTGGCCCCATTTCCGGTTCTCCAAATCCTTCCGGAATTTTTGCGGTAGCGCTTTTTATTTTTTCTGCAATCAGCTGGCGGGGGAGGTAGGTTCCCAAATTGTCGTCAAAAACGATTGTTACCAGGGAAATCCCAAACTTCGATACCGAACGTATTTCTTTTACTCCGGGTAAATTTGCCATTTCCATTTCCACCGGTGTGGTGATGTACTGTTCGATTTCCTGTGTTGACAGATTGCCCGATGTGGTGATAACCTGAACCTGATTGTTGGTAATATCGGGAACTGCGCCCACCGAGATTTTAAATACAGCATACAATCCGAAAGCCGCAACTGTTAAGGTGAACAGAATGACAATAAGTTTATTTTTGATGCTGAAGTCAATAATTTTTTCAAGCATACCGTATTGTATTTTTTTTGTTAAAAACCATATCCCTTATGCTTGATTGTGCTCCCGGTTTCGATGGGTTTTACACCCGGAAATAGTTGTGAGTAATAAGCAAAAAGCAGGGAATTAAAGGTCGCTTCTGCAATTTACAAAATCTGACCATCATTTGTTCATTCGTTAATACTCTTTTGATATGCAACCACGTCAAGTAGCCGATTAAATTTTATGCCTACTTTTCTGAAATGAGCGCATTTCTCGTAGCCACATTTTTCGAATAGTTTAATGCTCGCATTGTTTTCGCTGGTAATGGTTCCAATCAGCACACAAATGCCATTGTTTTTTGCAATTTCTTCAAGCATATTCAGTGTTTTAATGCCAATTCCTTTGCCTGAAAATTCTTGCTTTAAATAGATCGTTATTTCAGCCGTCCTGTCGTAAGCTTGTCTTTTTTTGTATTGAGAAATGTAGCAATAACCGCATTTTTTACCTTCATATTCAATAATGTACGATTTGTATTTGGGGTGGCTAACGCATATTACTGTTTTTAGTTCTTCAATCGATATTCGCTCGGTATGAAAGGTTGATGTGGTATGCTGAATATAGAAATCATAAACTTCTTTGACAAAATCAAAATTGCTATTGGTTAGTTCTATAAGTTTTATGCTCATGTTGTCGATTCAATTTTTGCTACGTTAAGAATACTGAATTAAATCCCTTTTTAGCATTGTTGGAAGGTGCTTTGTCTTGATTGACAATAGAATTAATCCCGTTCGTTATTTATTGTCTGAATACTGGTCTGCCGAGATTGAAATTTTCGTGATGAACACTCCGTTCATATCTTTATAATAATATGCGATGGTTGTCTCATTATCACGATAGATTTTCATGTCGGGATTTGTTTTTATATTGTTTAAGATTGTCTGTTGCATATAATCTTCAAAATCTTCTATATCAATAGAATCTTTAACCCAATTAACCAACGTGTAATGATACTGGAAGGTGTTGTCAGGTAGAGCAATTGCATTGTCAAGTCTGGTATCCTGATCGACCATTATCGGACAGCTTTCGTTGATTTTGCTCGCTGCTTGCATCATAATTTTATCAAAAGATGGCGGTGCAAATAAGAACTGCTTTACAAGAAACGCAACAATCAATCCAACTGTTAATCCGGCGATTGTGCCAATTGTTGTTTTGCTGTTTTTTTGTTTTTCCATTTTGTAAAAAGTGTTAATGAATGATTGTCAGATATTTTCTGTATTGGTTGAATTTACATAAAATGTGAAAATGATCTACCCTGAGATGACTGGATTTAGTCAAAAGTTTTGAACATTTTTTGATGGGTTTATTTCGGGGCGTTTAAGTTTAATTTTTTTGCAATGCATTTATCAAAAAAAGCCTAACCGGAGTATGTTTTTTATAAAATGATACCTTTGTTGAGCTTTAAAAAATCGACAGGGATGCAAAAAAAAATCATGTTGCTGGGTTCCGGCGAATTGGGAAAAGAGTTTGTTGTTGCTGCCAAACGTTGGGGGCAAACAGTGGTTGCAGTGGATAGTTATGCAGGGGCTCCGGCTATGCAGATTGCAGATCATTGCGAAGTAATAAACATGCTTGATGGAACTGAACTCGACCGTATTGTTGCCAAACATCAGCCTGATTTGATTGTTCCCGAGATTGAAGCCATTCGCACCGAACGTTTTTACGATTACGAAAAAGCAGGTATTCAGGTGGTGCCATCGGCCAAAGCAGCCAATTTTACGATGAACAGAAAGGCCATTCGCGATTTGGCAGCCAAAGAGCTGGGACTGAAAACGGCAGAATATCGCTATGCAAAAACTTTTGATGAGCTAAAACTGGCGGTGGCAGAGGTTGGTATGCCTTGCGTGGTAAAGCCACTGATGTCGTCGTCGGGCAAGGGGCAGTCGGTGATAAAAGCGGAGTCCGATTTTGAAAAAGCGTGGAAAGATGCCGCCGAAAAAGGCCGTGGCGATGCCGCCGAAGTAATTGTAGAGGCATTTGTGCCTTTTGTAAGCGAAATTACGTTGCTTACTGTTACACAGAAAAATGGCGAAACATTGTTTTGTAAACCGATTGGTCACCGGCAGGAGCGGGGCGATTACCAGGAAAGCTGGCAGCCTGTTTGTTTGCCTGATGGTTTTGAACAGACGGCTTGCGAGATGGCCTCGAAAGTAACCCAAGCCCTGGGCGGTGCCGGAATTTGGGGTGTCGAGTTTTTCATTACTGAAGAAGGAGTGGTATTTTCTGAATTGTCGCCGCGCCCGCACGATACGGGGATGGTGACATTGGCCGGAACACAAAATCTGAATGAATTTGAGTTGCATTGCCGGGCAGTATTGGGTTTGCCAATTCCTGAAATTAGACAGGAAAAAGCCGGAGCCAGCGCCGTTATTCTTTCCGGCATCGAAACCATTCGTCCGGAATATGTCGGTATTGATTTAGTTTGTCTGAATCCCAACGCCGATTTTCGCATTTTTGGGAAAGAAGCAGCACGGGTTCACCGCCGTATGGGAGTTGTGCTGCTGAATGATGAAGTGGGAGCGGACGTGCTTGTTTTACAACAAAAGTCACGAAAACTCGCCGATTTAGTACAGGTAAAAGCGTCCGAAGAAAAAGAATAGGCTGATTTGCATCCTTTTTCGGGCGTGTTATCAATTGTGTCTGGTATTTTTTATCGTGAAAACCCGCCAATAATTTTATAGAATCCGTCGCGGTAGCTTTCGCTAACCGGTAGTAATTCTTTGCCAATTTTTACCCTGTGTTTTTCAATGGACTCAATTTTTTCGATGGCAACCATGTATGATTTGTGGATACGAATAAAAGCTGCTGCCGGAAGTTGTTCTTCGAATGAACCAAAAGTTTGCTGGGTAAGTATTTTGCCGAAAGTAGTAACAATGCACCGGAAATCGCGCATTCCTTCGATGAACAGAATGTCATCGAGCTTGATTTTTACCAGTCGGTAATCGGTTTTTACAAAGATAAAATCAGCAGACGAAGTATTTGTTTTCTCTTCCAGTCGTTTGAAGGCCAGGTTTGCTGCCCGGGCAAAACGCTCGAACGAATAAGGTTTCAGGATATAATCGGTTACCTCCATCTCGTATCCTTTCAGGGCATATTCACTGTACGCAGTAGTGAGAACAACCTGTGGTTTTTCAGGTAATGCAGCCAGCATATCGAGCCCGGTAAGCCGATCCATCTGAATGTCGAGGAAAAGGATGTCAACCGGGTTGTTGGTCAGAAACGCAAGTGCGTCGCGGGCATTATCGAAACTTGCCAGAAGTTTTAGCTGAGGCAGTTGTTCCACAAATCCGTTAATTTTCTCCAGCGCAAGAGGCTCGTCGTCAACAGTGATGCATCGGTAAGTCATCGTTTCAGTTTTAGTTCTGCAAAAAAATTGGTTCCCCGTACTTCTGTGGTGAGTGAATATTGGTTTGGGTAGAGTAGCTCAAGCCGGCGTTTCAGGTTCGACAAGCCAATTCCTCCCCGTCGAGCAGATGTTTCTTGTTGATTGGCAATAAACTGGTTTCGGCTGGTCCAGCGAATTTCATTATCGTTGACATCCAGACTGAAACTGATCATTGGTAATACTTCTGTCTTGGTGGCATATTTAAAAGCATTTTCAATAAATGGGAGGAATAACAAGGGGGCTATGTTGATGTCAGGAACTGTGTCTGGCCTGTTAAAACGGATGGCTTCGGGATTGGACATGCGCATCGATTGCAAACGGATGACTTTTGTGTAATGTTCCACTTCCTGTTTGAGTGTCACCTGTGGTTCTTTGGCCTCGTAAAGCATATAGCGCATAATCTCCGACAGGGTAATCAGCGATTCTGACGCTTCTTGTGGCTGACGGAAAATGAGTGAGTCGATGTTGTTCAGTGTATTAAATAAAAAGTGTGGATTTAATTGAGCATTTAGCACGTCGAGT
The DNA here is from genome assembly GCA_963668595.1 of Prolixibacteraceae bacterium. GTDB lineage: Bacteria > Bacteroidota > Bacteroidia > Bacteroidales > Prolixibacteraceae > GWE2-42-39. The sequence continues at coordinate 973,822 of OY764876.1, forward strand.
TCGTTGCGGATGATCATTTTTTCCATTTCCTGCTTATGCTGCAAATCGTCGAACCAGCCAATAAATCCACGCAGCAAGCTACCTGTGTGCCCAATGATAAACGTTCCGATAATCGGAGGGATAATGCTGCGCAGCTCTTCCATGTCGGGCCTGCCAAATAGCATAAAAAAGAAGAAAAACATAACCGCGGAAACCCCAATGGCAATACCGATTGAATAAATGAAGTAGCGGATATATTTTTGCTTTTCAATAAGCTGGTAAAAAACAAAATAAAACAGGTAAAACTGTATGGCAGCCCATCCAAGGTTATACAGATAAATATCCCAATGCATGGCGATGAATTCAGTGCCTCTTGATAGCTGAAAGCTTACCAGTCCCGAAAACAGGCAGAAAACCTTCCAGTAGAACAGGTGGAGGATTATTTTGATTATTCGGTTCATCAATTTTTCAGTTTAAACCATTGTTTGGCGGTAGCGCAAAATGCCTACCGATACTGCAAAAACACCTAGTGCCAACGAAATGTATCCAAATGGATTGAAGCTCATAGCAATGGGAGCGCCAATTCCCAATAAAAGCATAAAAGTAGCAGAAATCATGTAGATGTTGTGTGCCGCATCTGTATTTTGGATGGAACTTGCTGCTGACAATATCATTCCGCTACCGGCAAGTAAACAGCCGAGTCCTGCTGAGACATACATAAAAAGAATAATTCCGCGCCACATGGCATCGAAAATAGTTGTGTCGCGAATTACAAAAAAGGTATTTGCAGTATGAATTGTCCCCAGAAGAACGGCAGTCCAGCCGGCAATTCGTGATAATTTGATTATTTGAGCTGACATGGCAAGTTGTTCCCGATTTAAAATAGTTACAATTTCCGGCTTAAAGCCTTTTAAGCATATTGCGTACAATCAGTCCGTGAAACAGGCGAATAAGTGTAAAGTAGATTCGTCCTCCCAAATTATTGAAGCGGACAATTGTTGTCAGAAAAACCTCCGAATTTTCGCGATGGGTATTTTTTAAAACCGACAGCCGAAAATAAAGGTGCTTATCGTTCATTCCCATTACAATTTCCTTGTCGCTTTGGTAGAGAATTGGAGCAAAATCAAATTCAGAACGATTACCTGATTCTTCTCTTTTTATATCGCTTGCTGTTTTTAGCCCGAATGGTTTTACCAAGAGGTCTCTGAGCGTTCCAAGTGTATTTATCCAGGCCGGAGCTTTCAGTAATTTTTGGGTTATTTCGCTTGCCGAATCTGATGTGTTTTTTACAACCATATAGGAATCAAAATAGTCCACGCGATCTATGTTCCGGCAAATCATGGTGTTTTCAGGGTATGTTTTGAGTTTAAAAACATTGTTCATGGCGAGGTATTTTTAGTTGTTCTCTCAATTGTTTTTTCCGATTTATAAAAATTGACCAGCAGCATGTAAACTGCGTGGGGCAACATAATGTACGTCATTCCCGAAGCAGGAATCATGTAAGTGCCAGTGGCTACCACAATTAAATACGATATGGTAAAACTGTGGGGCAACACCCTGTATTTTCTCTCTACAGCGTGCACCAGCAATCCGAGCGGGATAATTAGTATTCCGAAATAAAAGAACCAAAACGCAGCAAAGGTGTCGGTTTTACTTGTTCCCGGCACGTAGGGTAATTCGCCCAACCCATTGCTTATTCTGAAAAAACCGGAATGAGCAAATTCCCTAAATTTGAAACCGAACCCGTCATTGGATATGACTAGCCGGGTGTGGATAATTCCGATAAGTATAAGAATTAGTCCATTTGTTATCTTCGATAAGATTTTCATGGCGTTGGAATTTATTGTTTTTTTAGGGCTGGAAGTCCAAAGCATACTACTGGGGTTAGGCAAAGTACAATGGATGCAATGGAGGTCGGAAACCTGAATCCGAAGTACAGAAATTCGGCGGCAATGCGCAGCAGGTAAAAAGACGCAAAGAACAACAGTATGCTTTTCCCTGCTACAGACTTGACAAGTTGCTTGGGCATGAAAAGAGTTATTCCGGTACAATAAATCAGGAATAAAATTCCGACCAGATTTAGGGTAAGAAGAATCGACCTGTCTTCGTGGTTCATGACCTCCAAAGTGCTTTCCCACTTAAAGAGCCAGTAAAAACCGATGTGAAGGATCAGAAACAGACCGGAGATAATTCCACCGGTCCGGATCAGTCTGTTTTGTGTTTGTGTTTTCATGTTGACTTTAAGGCTTTTGTTGAAGCAAAGGTGTCTTTGTTGTTTGATGCCCGGAAAAAAAGTCTGCAACTACTGTAAAATATCCTGCAAGTCGGGGAAAACAGGTAGTGATTGCCTGCCAGAACGGAGATTTATTTTATCAGGCAGGTTATTGCAACGAGTGTGTTAATTATTTCTGACCTTGTCTCTGGCAGATAAGTTGAAGGGCATTGGGAATTGATGTGGCTTGGGGGAAAGGCATCGGTAGAAAAGAATAGATTTTTGCGGGAAAAATGCAAATGCATTGAAAAACAGTCAATAGAGTCGTGCGTAGTTTTATTTATATTTCTCAGGGATTAGGTATTCGCACCATGTTTTAAGAAATCGCCTGAAAAAATCGGACTCAATTGGCCTGTGGGATGGTTGTACAAATACACCCAAGCCTCGAGCTTTTCTTCCTGATGAGTATAAACAATTATTTCTTCCCGTTTGTACTCGTTGGGGACTGGAAAATGGTTACCCACCTCCTCGTATTCGTCTAAAACGGCAAATGTATGAGGTGCATCGTGGATGATAAAAATGTCACCTACGACTTTTTCGCGCGTGTCGTTGCCGACAATTGCTCCCGGATAATCGCCCAGGTCAAAAAGTTTTCCGAAGAAATAACCTTGGGAATAGAACCTGGCATGTTGGGCTAAAAAGTCCGACATTTTATTTGTTTGCCTGAGTCGCAAGGTTCCGTAAACAAATAAATATTCCATAGACGAGAAGAATCAATTTATTAAACTGAATATGCGATTAAATATTTACATCCCCAAACAATAAAATTCAGTTATAAAATTCCGGCTCCCAGCAAAACCGAAAAAAGAATGAGCATGGAGGCTACTAGTGTTTGTAATATTCGGATGGTCATTTTTTTTAATAACTTATTGCCTGCATACACTCCGATAAAAGCAGCCAGAACCGCAATGACTAAAAGAGTTATTTGTGAAGAATTGACTTCTTCGGTAATCGTTTTCGAATAAACGGTAAGCCTACTTATATCAACAAGGCTAGCAATAACTACTCCTGTACCAATGAATACCTCTTTGCTAAGTCCGGCACGAAGTAAAAATGCCGATCGAAGAGCTCCCTGATGTCCGGATAATCCACCAAAAAAGCCGCTAAGAAGCCCGCCCAACGGCATATATTTCGTATTGAATTGCATAGCTGTCAATCGCGGAATAAGCTCAAAGAGCGAAAAAATAATGAGAAGAACAGCAATTGTAAGTTTAATTGGTGTTATGGCGAAATATTTATCAGCAAGCGAATACGTGTAGATGGGAGTGAGGTGAGATAATACATTGAGTAGATAAGCTCCCAGAAATGAGCTTGCAATAGAGGGAAGCCCAAAACGTAAAATTATTCCCCAATTTAAATGTTTGTAGAAGAATCCGAATTTAATAAGGTTGTTGGCAAAATGTACCACAGCCGTCAATGCGATCGCTATTTCAATAGGGAAAAATAGCGCAAAAACGGGCATTAGCAAGGTGCCCAGTCCAAATCCGGAAAAGAGTGTTAATCCGGCTCCTAATAGAGTGACGATGCCTATAACCAGATATTCCATAATTCTTTTTTCAAGATAACATCTTTCCTGTTCAAATGTTTGACCCATTCCTGCGAGATCGAATACGCAACGGATTAAACTGAAAGAATGCTCGTTGAAAAAAGGGAGGTGTTTGTATAGGCTAAGTTTGGATGCATTCTTTTTTTCGTTCGAGAACAAATACCCCACAAACATTCTCACTATCGAAGGTTGATCCTACCAGTTTGTTTTCTGCAACCAGGTAAACCTCGAAATTATTGGGCAGATAGGAGATTTCTTTGCCATTTTCTTTGGCCAAAACGGCAATGCTCTCCAATAGTACTTTCCCCTCGGCAATGGTGCCTTTCACCTGCTCGGTCACTTCAATTTCGTAGTCGTTTTCTACTTTTTCAATAAAACTGAATACACCCATGACCTGATCGCCGGTTTGCGTCAAAGTTGCTTCTCCTTCCGACTTACCAAATTCAAAATCTTCCTGATAAACCCATGTTCCGCTAATGTCCATGATTTGTTTTTTTACTCGTCAAATTGATTATTCAAATTTAATAAACATGTGGTTGAAGTTAAGAATCATGGTGTCGAATTGCTGAATCAAGTCTTGTCCCACATTTCCATAAACAGTTTCGTGTGTTTTTACTTTTTCTGTCAGTAAGGCAATGTCTTTGAGTGTAATTTCTTTATTTCCAACGCTTAATGTGTAGTCGATTTTGTAGCCATCGAATTCACTTTTTCCGGCAGCCCCGCCAAAACCAATTTTTTGCAATGTATATTGACTGGAATATTTGTTTTCGTCTTCGTGATAAAAACTCTGGTAAAGAATTGTTTGGTCAGCCCCGGTGTCGAATGAAAAGTGCTTCTGATCGAGGTAAATCAACGGTGTGAGCCCGTCTAATGCCATGTTGGAGGTTTCGGAAAAAACGGATTCTTCTTGCGGAACAATAAAATCCCCGTCTTTAGTCAGTTGAATTTCATTCATCGCTTCAATGATGGGGAAACCCAGAATTCCAAATATTTGATAATTAATTTGAGGAAAGGAGAGACCTTCGTCATTTAATACGAGGAAAACAGTATTGTACAAGTCGATATTACCCAGAGTTAGTGTGTCGCACAGCGCAAGCTGAGCCATCACTTTTGTACCGGTGATGGTGCCAACAGCAATGTCAACCGGGATCAGGTGCATGTTCATTTGTTTTGCCACCGATTGCGACGTAGTGGATAAATTCGCTCCGGTATCGAAAATGAAATTAAATGATTGATTTCCGGCAGAAACAGGTAGCGTATTCAGTCCAGCAATATCCTTTGTCATCTTTATTTCGGTACGCTCATGAATTGTGATTTTCTGAGGTTCGATGCTTTCCAGAGCAGTCCATATTTTTAGGTCATTTTTGAAGTCAGCAATTTCTGTACTGTCGAGAAATTGCTGGTAGTCATTTAAAATGATCTGAGTTGCTTCTTTTGCTTCTTTATAGCGATATAATTTTACGGCATTGTCGTACTTCAATTCGTATAATTTAAATTGAAGCGAGTCGGGTAGTTTCGTTTTCTGTTCGAGTAGTTGATCGATATTTTTTTCGGATTCCCCGGTTTGGTTAAATGCATTATTCAGAACGGCTTGTATAAATTCCTGATGCGAAACGGATAAATCGGTTTTTTTGAGAGCATAAAGTTCTTTTGCTTTAAAGAAATTATTCTGATCAATGAATTTGTATAGTTCATTAAATGAGGCATCGTTGCTGGTTTTACAGGCGTTTAAACAGGCGAGTGTTGCAATTAAAAATACGATTATGTTGATCCGTTGCATGGTGTGTTTATTTTGTGTGGTCGTAATGAATTATGAGTTTGTTTACTTGTGAAATACCAGTCCGATTGACAGATCAATGCGGCTCAGGTTTTCGTAATTACCATCTTCCAGTTCAATTTTATATGTACTTCCCTGTATTGTTTTGTCCAATTTCGACAATGTGCCCAGTGTATAAGAAAGTGTAAAAGCAAGCGATAAATTATTATTCAGTCCAAATTGGTATCCCAGGTCGCCAATCAAGCCGAGTGAGTTTCCTTTTAATTGGACCGGAATGATAAATTCACCTTCGTCCTTGTATGACAGGTAGCCAATGGCGAAATTGCTAAAAAGAGCATTGCGTTTGTTGGCCGATGGTGAATAGGTGCTAATCATCGGTCCAAAGAACGAAATCGTAATGTTGTCAGACATTGAGCCGTAGTCGTTGTTGCCATCCTGATCGTAATCTGTTACAATTGCATCAATTTTGTTGCTCGAACTAAACTGGTTGTATTTAAATCCCAATCCGATATTCGGGTTGATAAAAAATGCTCCGTCAAGAGAAAAATGACCTCCTGATTTCAGGTCTTTCACATAATTGCGAAGATCGGAAGGAACTGATTTTGAAATTTTGGCAGTACGAAAACTAAATCCTCCGTTGGCCGAAAACCGAACTTTGGTATATTCCTGATGTACTGACTTATAACCTTCAGGAATAAACGATTCAGAATAGTAATTTTTCTGATACGATTTAATATTATTGCGGGCAAGCAAAGTTTCTCGTACTTCGTCGTTATTATTATAAGTGAAATAAATGAAGTCTGATTTTTCTTTGTTGATTTTGCAGTTAATTGAGTCGCCTTTGGTGGTAACAATCAGATCCTGAGCATAGCTTGTTGCACAGGTAATCAAACTAATTATTGCGACGAAAAATACTTGTTTCATTGGTGTTTTGCATTAAGTGATTCAAATTCTATTTTTCCTGTTTGCCAGTCAACCAGTTCCAGCCGCGGGCGGCCAATAAATGCGCCCATACCCAGACTGCATCGGATATAATAATGTTTTCCGGCTTCTATATCAATCGGTATTTCTTCTTTTACTTCAGTTCTTGCCCATATCGAGTTCATTCCGAATTGTTTTACTTCAATCGTAGTTTTAAAGCTGTTTACTACTCTGCAAAGTTGTTCTTGTCCCAGGTACAAGTCGTATCCAATCAGTGCACCGGCACCTCCGTAACGGTAAATATGCACCAATGCATAGTCGGCTCCTTCAATAATTTCTTCCTGATTCATACTTTTAGGCAGAAGATCCGGATTTTCAACTTTCAGAATTTGTGCTTTTATCCGGTGACAAGTGCTTCCCATGGCAGAGGGAAGTTTGTGCTCCGTTATTTTTATCGCATTACCACCTACTTTTCGGGCTTCTAGTTTGGCGCTGGCAAGAGCTGTTGCATAGTCGCAATTAACCGAGAACCCGGAATCACCAATGCGAACTTGCCCTATTATTTCCGCGTCAAGGGGAATGTTTTCGTTTAATTCAATTACGGCAACATTTGCTTCATAATCGAGTGGAGCATGCTGACTGATAATTGTGGTGCGTATGCGAGGGCTACACGATGCAAAGACGAGACAGAAAAAAAATAAAATAAAATGATCGGTTTTCATAGATATAATTTGGTCAGGGTTGAATGATTAATTCTGTTTCTATTCAACTTCAAAAGTAGGTATTTTATTGTTTTTAAACTTATGAAAATGCTTTCAATTGAATTCGTATTATCAAACTGCAATAATTTAAATTTAGGGGTAACGTCGAAATATTTTTAAAGCGGGAGTGAATTTATTTTGTACACCGTATTTGCCAGAATTTCTGAGTTGGTTTGTTCTCTGAGGCATTTTGGGGTTCGTTTATTTCTGATGCATCAACCAATCCATAGATTCCAAATTCAGTACGGATAGCCTCGTCGTCATAAAAAAATAGAGAAATGCCATGTCTGCTTATAAATGTATTTTTTCCTGTTTTTTCGCCTTGCCCATATCGATTGTCGCTGGTAGAGATGGCAATGAAAAACATGGTTCCTCCCGGTTTTAACTGATTGTAGCAATTCTCAATCAGATGTATTCGGTCTTCTGCTTCTAATAAATGAATTAGTGCATAGCAGAAAATTCCATCGTACAGCTCGATGTCAAAAGGCATGTCGCATACCGAGCCATGATATATTTTTACGGCATTTGGTAGATATTTTTTTGCTAATTCAATTGCTGTTCCCGAGATTTCTATTCCGGTTACTTCACATCCGTTTTTAATAAATGGTTGCGCATTTCGTCCATAGCCAAAGCCCGGAATGAGTATTTTGGTAGCTCCATGCTGCTTAAATAATTCTGCCGCAGCAATTGCCGAGTCGGCAGGGGAGTCTCCCCACATTGCTTGCTTTTCTCTGAAACTGGATTCCCAAAATTCTGTCATATTTCTTTTTCTTCTTATTTCTCAATTAGATTCTGATTTCCGCGAATTCTTCTTACTGGTTTTCTTTTCTTTTTTTTCAGTTCAATTTCAACGATTCTTAATCCTTTGTTTCTATCTGAAAATATTGTGTTTGCGAAGTGTTGAAAATAGAGAGATAGACATAATATAACTTGTCTGTTTTTATTTTATCTATACCTCTTGCATATTTATTATTTGTTGTTGAAAAACAAAGAGTAGTCTATCTTTTTTATCAATGTATATTGAATCAATACTAAATGGGTTGATGTAGATTTTTTGAAATCTATTTCTTTATAGTTAAGAGAATATTTAGGGTCTTTTGACTCTTGTCCTGATACAGCAATGCATACAAAGAGGAGTAATGATAATATTGTCTTTGTTTTCATGATTGCAGAGCTTTTATTTTATGTATTTACTTTACTGTCTTAGAACGTATTCAGCTTGCTTTCAATCATATCTTTTAAATTATTCCGAACTTTGGCTTGCACTGCATAGCTATTCCATGATTTGATAACAGAATTAATTTCGTCAATAATTTTCTCGCCTTTCTTTATGTTGTTATCTTTCGCTATCGTCATTATATCCTTTTTTGTTATAGCAAGTCTTTTCCCATTGATGCTTAGTGTTTGCTTGCTTACCCAATGATTTGTCGGATCAAAAGAAAAACACAAGTCGTAGGCCGGAGCTAGTTTCCATTTATCATTCTTTTTTAGAATGAAGGAAAAATTTTTGGTGTGGTCATCGTAGTTGGTTGCTAATACATTAAAAACCATTCGACGAAACATTTGCTCAGCCTCTGGGTAAGTCAATCTTAATAATCGCATAGTTTGAAAAATTTGCTCATAGCTGTACCCATACATGTCGTTGAAATCATAGTGTTGTAATCCGCATAGCGATTGTATATGGTGTTTGGTATTGCTTTCCCTATCGAACCGTTTTGTTATAAAATGAGCTCTTCCGTTTTCTTCTAATAGCTGGCATTCACTCATCTCAATTTGACAGTCGATGGCCATTAGGTAGTAAGCATATTCGACACGTCCCCAGCCAGAGCTTTCTCCAAATTGTTCTCCGCTCACTCCATCTAATTTCAGTAACCAATGTTCGAACCCTACAGGTGCATTTCCTTGTCCTGATCTTACATCGCGGGTCTTAGGATTATATGCAATAATGGCTTTCGGGCGTGCTCCTCCAGCAGATGTGCCTATTTTTAGTATTTCCATCATTGCCTTCTCTTTCTCTTTGTCCAAATTGGTTAAAAAGGAGTCTCGTTCATTAAGTATTTTTTTTGCAATGTCAACCAAGCTGTCGAGTTCTAACGAAAAACTTTTTGTCCCGGTACTGATTTGAGCAGGCTCAAATTCCAATGCCCCCATACCTCTGCTACCAATAAAACACAATTTTTCAACTGCATTCATACTATTTTCCGGTCTTCCTTGTTGGGCTAACCATGTATTTATTAGTTTATTCCCGTATTTGTCAGGTAGTGTGTCCGATAGTAAGCCAGGCAATCCTTTGAAGGCATCTTCCGTTTCGTTGCGTCCTTTTCGTAATTCTGGAAAACTATAAATTCTGTTGCCTTGAGCGATTGGCATTTTTATTGGTGATAAATCCCATCCTTTTCGAATAAATTTCGAGTCATATTGAAAGTATCCCAATTGTTGTGATTCATCCCAGCGAATGGCTCCTGCCAATTCGCCCCATATTTTAACTTCTGCTACATCTACCATCCGATGTCATTTATGGTTGTATTGTTTTCTCTTTTGGGAGAAGCTTGTTTGCGCTGCTTTTTTTTAAGCTTTGCATATTCAATAGGGCTAATTTGATCTTGAATTTGAAATACTTCCATGATATGCAACAGGTTTAGAACCCGTAATACCTGAATAAGACTATCGATTTTTACTTTTTCACCTCTCTCAAGCAAACTCAATGTAGAGCGACTTATCCCTGCGTCGGTAGCCACCTGTTCTTGTGATTTGTTTTGATTTAAACGGTGTGTTTGGATGAAATTACCAATGACTCCCAATAGAGACTTATCTGACATTTCTTCCCATTTTGTGTATGATTTATCATTCATATTGTTTGGTTTTGCTTTAATTCGAATGTTATTTCATACAAAAATATAAAATATTTTTTTATATTTCATTATTGCGTTATAAATCATTCATGTTGGTTTATTTCATTGTTATTTGAATGATTTGTCATTCGTATTGTTCGTTGTGAAGCTATTTCATATGCCATTAGTATGCTTCAACTTTTTCTTTTATTTTTTCACTATAAGGTGAGTCATGCGGTTTCGGTTCTCGTTTTTAATCATATTGAAACCTATAGATTTTGCTTTGTCGATTATGTAATCAGTCCGGATTCTTAACTTGTTATACGAACTTATTTTTTGCTTCCATGCACCTCCTTCTTTTTCGTACAACAGGTCTGTTACGCAAATGGTTTCATCTGAATAGTCAATCACGCAGGTTAATATTTTGTTGTCATCACTTTTTACAGGAATAAATCTGTCGGTGTCGGTCAAAGCAACAGAATAATCTCTGAATGTAAGTATTAAATGCCCGTTTGGTAGTAACGAATCAAAACAATCCTGCAATAACTCATCGAGTTGAGAAAATTGATCCAGATGTGAAATAGTATCCCCGCAACAAATGATTAGCTCAACGGATGTGTTCGCGATTGCTTTTACGTTTTTAATGTCATCCAGAACTAATTCGATTGGCATATTCCCAACTCGTTCATTTAGCTCTGAAAGTAACTTTTCACTAAAATCGACCGCTTTAATGTTAAACCCAATTTCAGCTAAAGCAATACTCTGAATGCCATTGCCTGCACCTAAATCAATTGCTTTTCCATTGTTCTCCGGCTTTATTTCATTTTCGATGCAAAAATCTTTAAACGAGTCTTTGGCTTTATCAAAATCGCCAAGCATCCACGAATAAAAATCAGCAAGATGATCGTCGTAATGTTTCTTTACAGTCATGTCAAAATAATTTTATGGTATGCGTTTTTTGAGCAGGGCAGAAGGAAGTCCGGGCAAAATACGCGTTGTAAAATGTTTGATAAAAGTACGCAATGAGGCCGATTTTCTTGTTTGTCAGCTCTTTTTTTTGAAAAATAATTGTCTGTTTATTGAAATGAAATCAGATTGATTTTAGTAGCTCATTGCGTTTTGAGTTGTAGAAACAAATCGCATTCTGCATATTTGCTGGCAAAAATCGGACAAGTGGCGACGGAGACGTTTTTTCAACGCATTCGGCAAGGCGATAAAAAAGCTTTCGACGAATTATTCCTTATTTATTATGGGGAATTATGCCGGTTTGCTTATACTTTTTCTACTGATTTCGACAGTGCCGAAGAAATTGTGCAGAAGATGTTTGTTGGACTGTGGGAAAAGCGACAAACGCTTATTGTGCCCGAAAAAACAAAATCCTATCTGTATAAATCGGTTTATAATCAGTACTTAAAACATCAGCGTAGCGAGTCTGTTCGGGCTAAATACCATTTGAATTATTTTCAGTTTACATGGAATGAACAGGAACAGGATTCCGCTCTTTCTGAACAAATTCTTGACTATTTAAGCAAAGCGATTGATGGTTTGCCTGAAAAATGTCGTCAGATTTTTGTTTTGCATAAAGTTCAGGGGATGAAGCAAAAAGAAATTGCTGAATTGCTGGGTATTTCTGTGAAAACGGTGGAAAACCAGGTTGCTATTGCCATTCATAAATTGCGTGAAGAACTGAAACCGGTTATTCATTTGTTACCTACCGGCCTTTTGCTTTTTATTTTTCAATAAAACACTATTTTTTCTTTAGGGGATTTTTATCCGGGAGGGTTCATGTATAAAAAAACAGAACATGAATAGTATTCCGATAGAACTTCTTATTGCATCCTTTGACCGGGAACTATCGCCCGAAGAACGGTCATTACTGGATAAGTGGCTTTCTGAATCAGCTGAAAACAGGGAGCAGTACAACGAGTTAATGAAAGTTTACCGATCAAGCGGAAGGCTCCGCAGTAATTTTGAGCCCGATGCCGGGCGGGCGCTCGCGAAAGTTAATCATCAACTAAAAGTAAAACGGAACATACGATTGGTCTTTCAGTCCGCAGCGGCTGTTTTGCTCTTGCTTCTGGCATCTCAATTTATTTTGCGCATGCAATTTTCTACTGAATGGAAAGAAATTACAGCACAACAACGTCAGGTAATTTTTCTTCCTGATAGTACAAAAGTAATATTGGCACCAAACAGCACCTTAAATTACCCCGCAGAGTTTAAAGGCGATGAGCGAAAAATTCGATTGACCGGAACGGCATATTTTGAAGTAAAACCGAACCCCCGAAAACCATTTCAGATAAAAATGCCGGACAGCAGGGTGAAGGTTTTGGGAACCAAATTTATGATAGAAAATGATTTATCAGGCGTTGAAAAGGTTTTGGTTGATGAAGGCAAGGTGGCTTTTTCTGCGGGTTTATTCTTTTTGCAACAGGAAGTTATCCTTACAAAGAATGAAATAGGTACGTGGAATGGGAGAGAGCGCAGTCTCAGCGAAACAAAAAATCCGGAGCAGAATGCCAATGCATGGTTGTCGGGGCGGTTCTCTTTCGACGAACTGCCTTTGAGCGAAGTGCTTAAAACGCTTGAAAATCATTTTAATATACCGATTGACTTGCAGGACGAGAATTTTAAAACGCTCAAATATTCAGGTCAGTTTACCGACCAGCAAGAGCTCTTGTATATTTTACAGACAATCAGTCTCACCCTGAATCTTTCTCTTGAAAAAACACCAACCAGTTACATTATACGACCATGAAACGATTGTTTGCCATACTTATCTCATCGCTAATCATTGTATTAAGCTTTGCCCAAAACAGAACAAAAACAACCTATTTGTCGGTTGTTGAAGAGCTTTCCCGAAAATTGAAACTTGAACTGAGTTACAGTTCCGATTTGGTTTCGCTTACCGACAGCACCGACTTCCTGTTCAGCTCTCGTGCTGATAGCTGCATTTCGGAACTGGAGAAAAAAGCTATGCTTAAAATTACGAAAACAGATACTCATCTCATTGTTTCGTCGAAGGTTCCTGCCTATGTACGATTGCAGGGAACGGTTACCGATGCAACAACCGGGGAACTGTTGCCTTATGCAAATATTTTGATTGAGAATGCCGGAACAGGAACAATTACTAACCAGAACGGTCAGTTCGATTTTAAAATATTGGGCCGATATGCAGGAAGCAAAATTACGTTTTCCTTTTTGGGGTATAAAAGTGAGCAAGTAATAATGCCTTTTGCCGACAATAATGCGTTGCGTGTACAATTGCAAAGTAAACCTTATACATTAAGCGATATTTACATTTTACCAAAAGGGACAGAGGCCGTTGACATTGTTAAACGTGCTGTGAAAAATATAAAACGTAATTATGCCCGGAATACCTCTCAAATGGAAGCTTTTTTCCGCCGGACTGATTACCGCGATTCGGTTGCATCGCAGCTTATTGAGGCAGCCTTGCTTATTCAGGATTATGGAATTGATCAACAGGCATCAACCACGCGCATTCAGCTTCAGGAAATACGGAAAAGCACCAATTACCTGGTAAAGTGGGATGCAAAAGACCGGCTTTTTATTGCCGGACTGGAAAAAATGTTCGGCCATCAGAATATGTTTTATCGCGCATATGCCAACTATGTCCGACTTTATCGCTCCGATTGGTGGTTTGAGCCACTTACCGATTACGATACGTTTAAATACGAGTTTGCTGGTTTTGAATGGTTCGATTCGGTTAAAGTGTATAAAATAAGATTTATATACGATGCGTTGTGGCCTGACGGGCGACGAGCTTCGCATAATACAAATTTTGAGGATGGCGGTTGTATTTATATAAATTCGGAGGATTGGGCCATTTTAAAAGTTGAGCAATGGATGAAAGGCCTAAAAGGCAAAGCGTCAACATTGAATGGTGAATATTTTGAGCATTCAGAAATGGGATACCAAAAGATTAATGGCAAATACTATTTGAAATACAAGCAAAGTTTAAATGCTCCGAATGGGAAGTTCTGGGTTTATGAAAATCCGGACGCACCGGATAAGCATAAGAAAATAAAGTACATGCAATGGGCTGAAACCACTCTTCTAATAACAAAGGTGATCAGCGATAAAAAAGAAATGGATAAAGTTCGATATCGTGAAATGCTGGCGCACGACGAAGATTCGTACAAAACCACTTATCCGTATCATCCTGAATTCTGGAAAAATTACACCATTCTGAAGCAAAAACCCATGGAAGAAAAATTTGTAAAAGAGATGGAATGGGAAAAATCACTGGATATTCAATTTGAAGAAAATTCATCGAATCATGCTGAAAATAAATAATGTAACGAAACAGTTCGGAAGTTTTGTGGCGCTGAATGAGTTTAGTGTTGAAATAACAGAGTCGGGTTTGTACTTATTTGTAGGAGACAATGGCTCGGGAAAAACAACGCTTTTCAACATGATTGCCGGCCTTATTCATCCGGATAAAGGCGAAATTTGGTTAAACCACTTTTCTGATGCTGATGCACGTCGTCGTAAGTTGGGAATTTCAACCGAGCCATTTATTACCGAGCCCTTGCTTACCATTGAAGAGCTGGCTGATATTGTGCAAAACGTAAAACATATTTCATCTGAAGAAATTAGACAATTATTGCAACGATGGGAGATATGGGAGGCAAGGAAAAAAACATTTAAAGCACTTTCTACCGGAATGAAGAAACGTTTGAGCCTGGCTCTTTCCATGGCCGGAAATCCCCACATGCTGCTTTGGGACGAGCCATTTAATGGTCTTGATCCGCTGGGCATACAATTGCTTAATCAACTTATTCAGGAACTAACCGAACAGGGGAAAACCATTTTTCTGTCCACTCATTTGCTCAACGAAATAAAAATACAGGCCAAGGCTGCTTTTATTCTGAAAGAAGGCAAATTAGTTGGTTCAGTTCGGAATCAATCAACGGACAAGTACTACGAAACAATTATTAATCTTCTAAAAAATGAATAAATGATTGAATTTGAGATAAAACTATTCAGGAATAAAAAGCATTTTTTACCAGTGGCGGTGGTTTTGCTGGCCTTGATGTTCCTGGCTTTTCTGAATTATTGGTTTGGATTTGGAAATAAACAGCTAAAAGGAGCCGCACTGGCCGAGTTTGTTTCCATTCGTGCCAGCCAGTCAACATTGCCTGCCTTGTTTTTTATTTTCTGGGTGCTTCAGCGCACAATTCATCTCATAAATACCGGCTATTACAAAATGTTTCTGATGCTTGGCTGGCCTCGTCATAAAGTGTTTTTGTATAGTACTTTTCAGGTTGTATTGCATGCCATTTTGTTTTTGTTGCTGAATTTTGTCTGTTATGCAGGTTTGAGTTTTTTTAACGGAACCAATCCTTTTCAGCTGCTTTTCAACACCGATTACAATGCGCTTTTTTCTCAATTACTGTATCTGCTTGCAGTGGGATTTATTGCTCTGAGTATTGCATTTTTGCGTCCCAGTTCGGTAATGGCATTGCCTGTATTGGTGTACTGGTTGCTCGAAAGTTGGCTCAGTAGTTTCATACATCG
The DNA here is from genome assembly GCA_963668595.1 of Prolixibacteraceae bacterium. Classification (GTDB taxonomy): domain Bacteria; phylum Bacteroidota; class Bacteroidia; order Bacteroidales; family Prolixibacteraceae; genus GWE2-42-39. The sequence goes on from OY764876.1 coordinate 989,450, forward strand.
AAAACTAGAATCGGATGCCGGTAACTTTCTTCCTTTTCAGGCTGTGGAACAGCTTATTTCTGAAAATATTCTTGTTCCATCGCAAATACTGATAATTGCTACTTACTTGTTGTTTTTTATACTCCTTCTGCATTTCTCTGTTCAAAAAAGAATGTTTGTATAGAACCGAAGAGTACAATTTAGCAAAATAAAAATACCGGGAATTATATGAAACGATTTTGAAAATATAAACGAATGAAACTTAAATATCCTCTTATTATCGTCTTTGTTTTTATGCTGGCAGTTGTGTCGAATAACCAGATATCCGAATGGAAAACTTATCGCTTTTACAGTGAGATGAAAAATATCGACGATCCAATTCGTGAAGAATTAAAAAAGAATGATTTTTTGTGCGATGAAGCAGATAATTCAACCATGGTGATTAACCTTTGGGCAACCTGGTGCGGCCCGTGCCAGAAAGAAATTCCGCATCTGAATGAGTTGATGGGAAAATATGACGATGGCAATACGCTTTTTCTTTCGGTAACTGATGAGTCTGAAAAAGAAGTGAATGAATGGATCTCGCTGCAAAAAAATGAACCCGAATATTTTCAGATGTACGAGAACAAACGGTTGATTAATTATTTGTTTCAATTGAATCCGAAACCGGGAATAAAAAAAGGGCAGGCACCCGAATTATTGCCTACGAATATTATTATTCATGATGGCAAACTTTTGCTTTTCGAACAGGGATTTTCTGACGAAAATATAGCAAAAATGGATTCTGTGCTGATGACTCTTCGCGGTTCGGAAAATTAAAGTAAAATTCTGTTTCAGAATCGATAGGGGATATTCTTTTTTTATTGAGGGCTTCATTCGAGAATGAAACCCTCAATAAAAAATACTATTTAGTGTGAGAACCTTCTCGCTATTTCAAAGGAATATCTACAATCAGGTTTTTATCGCTGCGCACAAAAGCAGTAACAACTTCGTAAGTGAGTTTTTCTTGTCCGGCAGGTGCCGAAATTGTTTGTGCCGATTGCGGATAAAGAGTAATTTTTTGGGTTCCTTTGCCCGATTTCAGCTCCATTTCGAAATACAGATCGCTGTTATTTTTTATCTCGTAGAAATTGGTGTTTTTTTCTTTCCCTTCTTTTTGATAGAAACTCGGACTAACTTCTACGCTGGCATAAAACAGTTTACGAACCAGCTCTTCTTTTCCGGCAATGTATTTGGTTGACCAGGCTACGGTGCGCCCTTTTTCAAGTGCTTCGCGTACCGATGCGGCAGTGCGTTCTTTTGCAAAAACCAGAGTCATGGTTCGGTGAGCTCCTTCAGCAAAATTATAGCTGTAGCCAACAATGTTGTGCATATCGGTTGATCCCATTACCGTGAGCTTGTTATCGACACACCAGTCGAGTGCTTTTTTATGAAAACTTAAGCCGTTAAAAACTTCAATTCCTCCCAGAACTTTTTCTTTGAACAGCTCATCCACCAGATCAATCCATTCGTAAGAACCTTCGATGGAACTTGCTTTCCAACCCGGATGATTCCAGAAAATAAAGGCTTTCTGATCGGCAGCCTTCATTATTGCCTGTTTATCTTTGGCGTTGTTGTTATCGGCAATGTACTCCTTTGAATCGCCAATAAATATTGCATTAAAATGTCCGGGAGGTGTTTTTCTGGTAATCTCGTTTCCTTTTATCAAAATGATGTTGTTTTCAGCCGCAGCATCTTTGGCAACTTCAAAAGCACGGTTGTAATCAACCGCCACGTCTTTAGCGTGTGGTGTGTATTCAATATGATCCGAAATAGCCATCGCGTCCAGTCCTTCCTGCCAGGCTTCCTGCACCCGAACTGTTGGCCAAACATGACCGTCGGAAAAAATGGTATGCATGTGGAAATCGCATTTCAGCGTTTGGTAACCGTCGAAGCCCGGAATGCGGATGATTTGGCGCTTTTGCGGTAATCTGAATTCACTCATCGACATAACGCCGTTGTCGTGCTGCGCAAAAACAAAATACGTACTGAGAATAAAAAGAATGGTAATTAACTTCAATTTTAACATGACTCTTTGATTTAGTAGATTTAGTTGCGCCAAGTTAATGCATTAAACCATCCCTTTAAAATGAAATTCGATTTTTTTGTCGGATAATTTTGGGGTTGGGGGAGAGGAGGAAAGCAATCTCCTAAATTTTGTTTAATGACAAATCTGTTCGAAAGTTACTCTTGTTTATAAAAAACGATTTACCAATAAAAGATCAAGATGCACAATGCAAATTGACAGATCTTGTTGTTTTTAGATTGTTGGCTCTGATTTGACCCATTCACCCCCAAAGTCTAAAAAAAACTTAAGCTGCGCCGCCTATTGGATTTATCTTTATTTGACCTCCAATTGCTTTTAAAACTTTCATAATTGTATCAAATTGAGGTTTTGCCCCGTCTGATAACGCCTTATATAGACTAGGTCTGCTAAGTCCTGTTTCCTCCGCTATTTTAGTCATTCCAATTGCTTTTGCAACATGACCTATCGCGGTAATAATGTCAGAATTATCTCCTTCTTCTAATACAGTATTGAGATATTCTGCAATCATTTCATTACTATCTAAATAATCTGCTATGTCAAATTTTGAAGCTTCCATATCTCTACTTTTTAAATTTTCTTAAAATAATTTTTGCCTTTTCAATGTCTTTTTGTTGAGTTGATTTGTCGCCCCCAATAAGTAGAATAATTATTTTTCCGTCTTTCTCGTAAAAATAAACTCTGTAGCCTTTAGCATAGTCAATTTTCAATTCACGAATCCCATCTCCAACAGGGTTGCAATTTCCAAAGTGTTCGTCATTTTCGAGCTTTTGAACCCGGAATAAGATTTTTGCTTTGGCTCTTAAATCCTTTAATTTTCGCAGCCATTTGTCAAACTCAACTGTTTTTTCAATAAAGTACATTAATTACTGTATTCATTTGGATACAAAATTACTTATTTTTTTCTAATATGAGATGGCTTTGAATGTTGGTTAATTGCATTTTTAAAATGCATCGTAACAGTAGCCTGTCTAAAGATCTCCCATTTTCTGTGATTTTCAATTTTGCGTTCTTATTCTGACTAAAGTCAAAAATTGATATTGATTATCAGTTTTTTGCTCCTGATAGCTATTGGGATTAGGAACAACTAGCACGGTTGAACGCTTGCGAAAACGGGACTATGAAGTTATGCTGTCTTATTACCAGAAAGTTGCCTTATATCTACACTGGTGCATCGTGCTTTTATCTTCATTAACTCTCGTCATGTTTCTTTTCAAAGTATAGTTCGGGTAAAATTATTTTTACTTCTTTTTCTGCTCCTTCTTTCTGCCAATAAACGATGAAGTTAATTTTTGCACCTTTCAGTTCATAGTTTCTTTGTCTTAATGATTCAATTTGATTTACAAACTGCATGGAGAATTTCAAAACTGATTGACCTTTTGTATTCAGACATTCATTCCCGTTTAAAGTCATATTATCTCCACTTGTAAGTTGTGATACTAAATACTGTCTGTTAATGAAATAGTCAAGCCAAACATCTTTGTAAGTTAAGTGCATAGCCAACTCTTTGGGGGGCAGATAAATTTTCCTATCCTCAATTCGTTCTGTATTCTCAGCTGAAATATTGTCAAGAAAATTTGAATTCAGGTGAATAGTTAAATTTTGTTTTGCCCTTGTCATAGCAACATATAATTGTCTCTTGGCTTCGTCGGTTGTAGGGATGAAGTTTTCAAGCATCAGAAAGACATTATCAAACTCTTTTCCCTTGGCTTTGTGAATGGTGGATACAAAAATCGTTTCTCCGTTGTCATTGAAGAAATCCTCCAATTTGGATTCTCGAATAAAAACTTCTAAATCGGATTTGTATTTCTTCTTTGGATTTGTCGCTTCAAAATCCTTAATAATATTGGTACAGATTTCCAACTTATTGCTTTTACTAAACTTATTTAATAATTCTCTTTTGGCAGTATCCCAAATCTCATCGCTGATTACGAAAATATCATTAGCAAAATTCAACTTACTCAAAAAGAATCTGACTTCCTCAAGATTATACAAACTGAAACCGTCATTCGTTTGAATCAGTTTTGCCTGCATCCCATTTTTCAAAAGAAGTCCAGTAATTTGTAAAGCTTCTTCATTTGTTTTTGTCAACACACATGTAGTTCCTGTAAGTCCAGTTGTGAGTATATCTTGTACAAGCGGAGTAATGAGATTCGCACTTTGATAACTGACCAATTTTATTTTTCCATTGCCGGTTTGCTTTGAAATTATTGGTGTGTCTTTCAAACGGTGTTGAATTCGCTTTACAAACTGATTTGTAAAATGAACAAGGTTGCTTTTGCTTCTGTAATTTTCAACCAACTCATTTTTAACTGCATTGTTTACTTGGATAAACTGTTCAAGATATTTGGAGCTTGCTCCTCTGAATTCATAAATGTTCTGGTCATCATCACCAACCGCAATCACTCTCATTTCTTCATTTTGTTCCATCAACGTATTAATCAGGTTGAACTCATCTTCGTTCATATCCTGTGCTTCGTCAATTACCAATACTGTTTTTGTGATTCGGCTAACTTCAACTTCTTTGTTCTTGATTTTCTCAATCGTCTTTTTTAAAATCACATCCGACTTCTCCAAACTTCCAACTTTTCCTAATAAGTCGAAGCAGTAGGAGTGAAAAGTTTTAATTTCAATGTAGTTAGCAGCATTGCCAATAAGTTTGAGTAAACGTTTTTTAAATTCTGTTGCTGCTGCTCTAGAAAAAGTAACCATGAGTAACTGCTCATGCTTTACATCTTCCATTAAAAGCAGCGAAGCAAGTTTGTGAACCAGCACACGGGTTTTTCCGCTTCCCGGACCAGCTGCAACAACTATATATTTTGTTTCATTGTCGGTAATGATTTTCAATTGAGTTGGTGAAAGCTCTCCGAATAACTGTCTGAACTTAGCAGGAGTTAAGTTGCGCTTAATTTCATTTTGCCGGCTACCTTTGAAATATTTGTTGAGAAACGAAGTATAGTTCAATTGGAAATAATCTTCAACAAACTGTAAAGCATCTCGGTAATCGCTTATCATTTTCTTAGCATACTCGCCTACGATATGAATTTGTTGAACTTTATTTTCATAAAACTGATTTAATTTCTGATAGTCCTCAACTTTGTAACGTTTTTTGTTATCCTGCTCTAAACGTTCAATTGTAAGTCGGTTATATACTACAAGAAAACCTCCCTCAATTTTAATTGCCTCAATTCGTGACAAGTAGAACAGTGTATCCTCAATATCTTCTATTGAAACTTTTTTCCCGAAACTGGCTATTGAATTTTCATATGTTTCTTTCAATTCATGAACAGAAAACTCAACTAAGACTTCTTCTTTCTCAGCGTCTTTTTCGGAAACATATAAATTACTTTTATCATAGAGTAATTCAACTATGAACTTTGCTAACTCGTGTCGCTTCTCTAATTTCTCTTTTAGTAATTCTTTTGGATGGAGACTAAGCACAACAAAATGATTGTTTGAATATTCCAGACTTTGCCGCTTAATCCAATTTTTTATTGCCCAATAATTTATGATAGTTTTAATCTTATTGGTGTTGATGTCTTCACACCCTTTCTGTTCTGCTTCTTCATTCAACTCCTTGATGTGAAATGTCTTTTCCTGTTCTTCAAATAATGGAAGTAAAAAAAATTCAATTCTGCTAAATGATTCTACAATATTAAGTGAACGGTTTTTATTTTCTCCCTTCTTAATAAACGCTGTTAAATCTTTTGCGTCAGCCAAAATCTTTTCCTCACGAAGGAGGTTCACAATGTTTATCACTTCCTCCTTAACAATTCCCAAATGGTCGCTGATGTAATCAATTCTTGATTCTGCTGATTCTTCGCTGGATTGTTTCCGGCTTTTACTTGAAAAAAGTTTTTTAATAATTCGGATTCCTTTTTCTTTTTGCTTTTCTTCAAATCGTTCAGAAACATTGATTTTGTCAATGGCTTCTTGTGCATTCTTTGAAAGAATACTATTCGCAAAAACCCTCGGCATATTTTGCCCCCTTTTCAAATATCCGGCATCTTCCAATGCTGCAATAGCTGTTGTTACCCTTGTTTCTATTTCAACTACGTTATCATCCCACCCTGCTTTCCTTGCAATTTCCAACGCCGAGTTCGAAACGGTTGAACGAAATTTTGTAATCTCTTTTATCGCTTTCCAAATCTGTTGAATTTCCTTTATCGACAGCTTGGTTTGGTTCAATAAGATAAAATGTTTTCCAAGGTCTTCTTCATTGAACAGGACAAAACAATCTGCGACAATTTTCTCATCTCGCCCTGCCCGTCCAGCTTCCTGAATGTAGTTCTCAAGTGAATCCGAAATTTCATAATGAATAACCATGCCAACATCTTTTTTGTCAACTCCCATTCCGAAAGCTGATGTTGCAACCATGATTGGGACTTCACCAGATATGAAAGCATTTTGGTTTGTAGTTTTTTCCTTCACATCCATTTTACCATGATATGGTTTTGCATTAAAACCATCTTTGGTCAATCTTTCAGCAAGTAAATATGCTTTTCGTGTTCTTGAAACATAAATGATAGTAGGGCAATTTTTTTCCTCAATCAAATCTCTTACGGTTTGATATTTTTCTTCCTCGTTCCCCTTTTCAAAAACTTTATATTGAAGATTTGTTCTCGATGTTTTCGATGTAAACAATTCAAGGTCAAGCGAAAGTTTATCTTTGAAATAGTCGCGAATATCTTCAATCACTTTTTGCTTTGCTGTCGCCGTGAAGCACGAAACAGGAATTTCATCTTCAAGATTTTTCTTCTCTTGAATTGATTTGATAAAATCACCAATGTATAAATAATCAACCCTGAAATCTTGCCCCCATGAAGAAAAACAGTGTGCTTCATCTATCACAAAACGAACAATTTTTCTTCCTAAAATCAATCGTTCAATCGTCTTTGAACGCAATGACTCAGGAGAAATATAAAGAATAGATGCTGAGCCATCTTCAACACGCTCAAATGATTTAGCTCTTTCAATCGGATCAAGTAATCCATTTATTGTAACGGATTCTGTAATTCCAATTTTTTCCAGGTTGTCAACCTGGTCCTTCATCAATGACTGCAACGGTGAAATTACAATTGTCAATCCTTTGGAAGTTTCGCCACTCATCAAAGCAGGTATTTGAAAAGTGATTGATTTTCCACCGCCGGTCGGAAAGACTGCAAGAATTGATTTATTGTCAATAGCTGCCTTAACTGCTTTCTCTTGCAATGGTTCTCCTCCATATGTTCTGAAAGAATCAAAGCCGAACAATCTTTTCAGTCCTTTATGAATGTCTAAAGCGTTGTTGCAATATGTGCAACCTTCAAGGCATGGTTTATTACGTAGCAGGAACATTATCCTTTCAACTTGCGGGTAATTTTTAAGTACCCAGGGAGGTGTTATTGAATGAATTTTTTTGTGGTAAATGAAAGAATTGATTAAGGATAAGCAGTAAGCAAGTTCAATAGGATGTTCATTTATTATTTTTGAGAGCTCGACCTTTTCGCAAATTTCATTTTCAAACTTTTCACGAATTAGGTTTTCAATATCTTTCCTCTCGCTTGTGTATTCAATAAAATGAAAAAAAGAACGGAACTCTTTTTTATTATTCAGTAGTAAATAGAAAATTTGCTTTAATTTTTCGTGAGTTTCTTTGAAGACAGAAATTTCATCATAGAATAAATCTTTTGCTTTGATTGAATCATTCAAAGGATTATTTGTGTCTTCAGATTGTAACTTGTCGTCTTTCAGTAAAGCATGATATGGTTTAGTTGGAAAAAGTAAAGGAGAGAGAAACAGAGTGTCAATAATATTTATGGTTTCGATCCCTGCATCTGTTAATGCTCTGCCGATATATTTTATGTCATGATTGAAAATGTTGTGTCCACAAATGAATTTTGTGCCATTTATAAACTGTGTGAACTCAGCAATCGTACTTTTATGAAAAAAACTTCCATCGTTCTTGACACTTCCTATGTCCAGAATCTTTCGGCTTTTTGGTTCAATTTCGGTATCTATGAATGCAATTGAGTTCATTTACAGTTAACAAAGTTATTATTCATCAGCAAATGTGAATATATCCAGTGTTTTTTTCAGCATGTGCTACATGTTGTTGTAACCACATTACGCTTATTTTTCTATTCGTCTAGATTATGCTTGCATTTTCCACTCCAAATTAGCATGGAAAATGTAATGCGCTTTCCAGAAAAGACCAATTTACATAAAACGAGCCAATGAGCAATCGGAATTAAGGGGAGATTTTAGCAAAAGTTTTTAACAACTATCACTTCATTTCAAATGGTTTCTCGCGAATGCAAAAAAAGAGCGGCTGACTATTCAACCGCTCTGTCTATATTTATCTGTAGAATCTAGATTTTCTCAAAGCTTTCGGCAGGAAGCCAGCCCTGGTTGCCATCGGCTAGCCGAACCTGGTACCAATTACCCACCTGATCGAGTAATTGCACTTTCAGCCCTTCGTGTATCACAAAAATATTGGTTCCTCCTTCCGAAGGAGAGCTTTTTGCAGTAACGCTGGCTTGCAATACAATAGCAAAATTGTGCTTTGTAAGTCGGTTTTGCTGCTTATTGGCAAATACGAAAGTGGTGACAGACAAGGCAAATATGAGAATGCCCGACCAGAATCCGAGTTTCTTCAGTTTGGACGACGACGAGAATATAAACAAGGCCAGCAAACCAAGAAATACAAAGAAACTAACGAGGCTGAAAACAGCCCAGCTATCGGCTTGTTTCGAGCGAACGAGGTTGTTCCACCAGCGAACAAAAAAGACCTGTGGAAGTGGCTCAATGGCATCCACCACATGTTGGTTGGCTAAATCAAGATTAAACTGAATGTCGCCGTCGTTGGGAGCAAGGAGTTTGGCGCGTTCGTAGTTCAGAATGGCACGCGTGTATTTGCCCGATTTATAGTATGCATTGCCCAGATTGTAATACAGTTCGGCCGATTCAAGTCCCGAGTTCACAACTTCTTCGTAGGCCGCAATTGCTTCGTTGAATTTCTGACTGCTGTAAAGTTCGTTGCCTTTTTCAAGTTGCGGATGTTGCGCCATCAGCGAAAAGGAAAATAACAGGGCGAATATGCTAAGGCTTATTTTGTTCATAGCGGTATTATTTGATTTGTTTTTCAATTTTACCCATAATGTTTGCGGCGCGCTCATATACATCGCTGAGCGTTCCGGAGAATGCGCTGGGCGCATAACGGGCAAATTCACAATCGTCAATTACTTTTCTCAGTTCTTCAATGGCATCAGCCTGTATCTGACGTTGAGCCAGTGCAGCCAGTGCATTGTCGCGGTTCAAATCGGCCACCGGAATAACCAGTTTGTCACTCAGGTAACCCCAAATGGCTTTTAATACCGATTCGTAGAATTTCTCAGCACTGTTGCTTTTCAGGAAGCCATCTGCTTCTTTCAAACGTTTACGAGCCATTTTATTGGCTTTTTTGTTACGCATCAGCGCCAAATTGGCATTTTCGCGTGCCTTTTTCCGGTAAACGAAATAGACAACTGCAAAGGCAGCAATTCCGAGCAAGTAGAGCAAGTAAAAACTTGGTGTTCCGAAGAATGTGTAACCTTTACTTTTCAGCTTTTCTTTGTTCTGTTTGATAAAACGAATATCTTTTCCGATAAAACGAACATCTTCTTTTGAGATGGAGCTAACCACGGTCGCACCCTGTTCTTCGTTTCCTTTTTCAACTTTCAGATTGAATGGGCCAGCCGAGCGGGTTTCGTATTGCTGTGTGGACGGATTGAAATAGCTAAATGTAAGTGCCGGAATAGTGAAATCACCTGCATAGCGCGGAATAAACAGGTATTCGAAAGCTTTGCTTCCCGATAAACCTTTTTCGGTTGCAGTAACCCGTTCGGTACTTTTCGGATCATATACCTCGAAGTCGGTTGGGAATTCCACTTTGGGCGCTTCAATCAAATTCAAATTGCCGCTTCCGCTTACCACTATTTTCAGCGTTGCTGCTTCGTTCGATTTCAATTGTTCTTTATCGATGGTTGCTGTGTATGTGAGATTGCCCACACCACCTCCAAATCCGGCCGGGGCAGGAGGGAGGTCTTTTACACGAACAGTAACCGGATCGCTGGTAACTTTGGCTTCCACATCGCGGTAATTATCGAAAAAGTCGTCGAAGAAACTGCGTTGCCGACGGACACGCTGTTGTACAATACAAGTGATTCCGAATGGATCGATACGGATTGAGCCAGTTTGCTGCGGAAACAGAATGGTTTTTTTCAGAACACCAACCTGATAGATTTTATTGTCATATACTTCGCGTGTGAAGTTTACCTGGTTGGGCACTTCAATTTCCTGTGTCCAGAATCCCTCATACGATGGCAATTTTACATCGTTGAAGCCGCGCACGGGAACATTCGGGCTTACATATAATTTAACTGTCGCAATAATCTGCTCGCCTTTGTAAACCTGCGAACGCGAAATGTCAACTTTCACAAAAAGTTCATCTTTGCTGATGTTTTGTACTCCGCTTCCTGCATCCTGTCCACCACCACTGCTCTGGTTTCCCTGTTGTTGCTGTGGCTGCGCTTGCCCCTTGACTACCTGAATTTGCAGTGAATTCGATTCGAATACTTTGCCATCGATTTTAATGCTGGCCGGACGAATGGTGAACGTTCCTTCAGCCTTGGCACGTAGCACATACATGTATGAAATGCTTACCGACTGAGTTGTTCGCCCGTTAATCATTTGAAAACTTGAACTCTGCGACGTGGATGGTCCCATCAGTATTTCGAAATTCGACAAGTCGGGGAGCTGTAAGTCGCTGCCGCCCTGTTCGTTCAAATTAAAGCTTAGCCGGAATTGTTCGCCAACCCGCACTACGTTGGGTGCCGACATGGTGAACTGTGTGCTTTCGGCAAAACTCACTGCATATAGCAGTGCAAAACTTAGAAATAGTACTATTTTCCTAATCATATTGTATGTCTTACAAGGACTCCAAAAATACAAATCATAAAATTAAAAATCCCAAATCTAAAATTCCAAAATCCAAAGAAAGCTGCATTCTGCATTTAAAATTCAAAATTTAAAATTCAAAATTTTCCACCTTCCTGCTCGTTCTCAACCTTAACCTCAACCTCAACCTTGGCTTACCAGTCTTTCTCGGTCTGGCGGCTTTGTGCTTTTTCAGACTGAACTTTTTTCACTTTTTCCTGAACCTGCTTTTCGCTGTTTTGCAAAGCTTGTAACAGTCTTTCGGCGTTTTCTTTCGAAATTTTGTTTTGTTGCTGCTGTTGTTTTTGCTGATCTTTGTTTTGATCCTGTTTATCTTTATTCTGCTGATCTTTATTTTGGTCTTTGTTCTGATCCTGCTTATCCTTATTCTGATCGTCTTTGTTTTGATCTTTATTCTGATCCTGTTTGTCCTTATTTTGATCTTTATTCTGGTCTTTGTTCTGATCCTGATTTTGTTGCTGCTGTTGTTGCTGTTTTTTCTTCAGGTTCATGGCATAAACCAGGTTGTATTTGGTTTCCAGATCATCCGGATTTTTCCGCAGTGCATTTTTGTAGGCTTCAATACTTTCGTCCAGCTTGTTTTGCATCATCAGCGAGTTTCCCAAATTATGCAAAGCCCGGCTTTGTTCTGTTTTATCGGTGCTACGGTCGGCAATTTGTCCAAACTGTGCGGCAGCCTCTTCAAACTTCATTTGCTTGTACACCGAATTTCCGAGGTTGAAACCCCATTTCAGATCATCTGGTTTTTTATCGAGGGCCTTGCGGTAAGCGGTTTCAGCCTTGCTAAACATCACTGTATCTATTTTTGATGTGTCGGCCAGTGCTTTTTCGTAAATGCGGTTGCCCTCGCGTACAAATTTACGTTCGTTTTGTGCCCGGGCGGCAAGCGTGCCTAAACCGAGCAAAATACTTATACATACGATTAACTTCCTCATTTTCCGAATAATTTAAAATTCTTCAAATATTTGTTTTTGCGTTCCAGTACCATGAATTCTAGCAGGAGTAATAACAAGCCCAAACCAATGAAATACTGGAATTGGTCGTTGTATTCAGAATACACGCGCGATTCCATTTCTGCCGATTCCATTTTGTTGATTTCGCTGAAAAGTGTGTTCAATCCTACTTGAGCATTGTTGGCTCGTACATAAACGCCTTTTCCGGCAGCAGCGATTTGTTGCAGCATTGTTTCGTCCAGTTTGGTAACAACCACATTGCCATCGCGGTCTTTGCGGTAGTCTTTTTGTCCGTTGCGGAATACCGGAATTGGGCCACCTTGGGGCAATCCCATTCCGATGGTGTGAACAATTACGCCATTTTCGGCAGCGGCTGTGGCAGCACCGATGGCATCGTCCTCGTGGTTCTCGCCATCAGTAATAATAATCATGGCTTTGCTGCCTTCAAAATCGGGACTAAATGAGCGCATTCCCAGTTCAATTGCTGCACCAATCGCTGTTCCCTGTGTGGGGACAATTTCAGTACTGACCGACTCAAGAAACAATTTAGCCGAAGCATAATCGGTGGTAATTGGTAGCTGAGTATAGGCTTGTCCGGCAAAAACGATCAGTCCGATTTTGTCTTCGCTTAGTTTATCAACCAGTTGTGCAATCGCTCTTTTAGCACGTTCCAAACGGTTGGGCTGAATATCTTCAGCCATCATACTGTTCGAAACATCGAGGGCAATTACCAACTCAACACCTTCGCGTTTCACTGTTTTTAGTTTCGAACCAAACTGTGGTCGGGCTAGTCCGATGATGATTGATGCCAGGGCAATCATCAGCAAAATGAATTTCAATACAGGCCGCGAATTGCTGGCGTTGGGCATCAGTATTTGTAATGTTTCGTTTTGTGCAAACCGGTCGAGTGCTTTGCGGCGCATGCGGCGGGCCAGTATAAAAAACAGGCTCAGTACCGGAATGATCAGCAGTGCATATAAGTAAGCCGGTTGTGCTATTCTGAATAATTCCATGATTGATCGGGTTTAAGGAATGTTTCTAAAAATGGTTGTTTTCAGGAAAATTCCGGTAATCAGCAGTAGGATGGCAATCAATGCGTAACGCATAAATTCTTCTTCCTTTTTGCTGTATTCTTTCACTTCAATTTTCGATTTTTCCAGACGATCGATTTCTTCGTAGATCTGTTTCAGTTTGTTATTGTCAGTTGCCCTGAAATACTTACCATCCGTAAGTTCAGCAATTTTCTGAAGGGTTTCTTCGTCAATTTTTACTTCCACATCGCGAATCTGAGTTTGCACACCGAAAGGAGTTTGTACCTGCATGGGATAAGGAGCAGTGCCGATGGTTCCCACACCAACGGTGTAAACACGTATTCCAAATGTTTTTGCCAACTCGGCAGCAGTAACGGGGGCAATTTCTCCTCGGTTGTTTTCGCCGTCAGTCAGCAAAATAACCACTTTACTGATTGCCGTACTTTCTTTTAAGCGCGATACGGCAGTGGCCAATCCGTTTCCGATTGCAGTTCCATCTTCAATCATTCCACTCTGAATATCTTTGAAAAGATTGATCAGTACAGCATGATCGGTGGTTAGCGGGCACTGTGTGAAACTTTCTCCGGAAAATACTACCAGTCCAACCTTGTCGTTTCTGCGGCCTGAAATAAACTCGGTGGCCACATTTTTGGCTGCTTCCAGACGGTCGGGCTGAAAGTCGCGTGCTAGCATCGATCCGGAAATATCCAAAGCAATTACAATGTCAATTCCTTCAGTAGTCACGTTTTGCCAGTTGTTCGACGACTGAGGGCGAGCCATCACCACAATTAGAAGTGACATAACGGCCAGCTGAAGAATAAAAAGCAGGTGACGAAAATAATATTTCCAGCTTTTTGGTATTCCTGCAAAGCCGCTGACCGATGAAAACTGAATGCTGGCCCCGGCTTTTCTCTGCCGCAGGATGTACCAGACAATCATCGGTACAAATACCAGAAACAGGTAAAAAAACTCGGGATTTTTAAATGTTATGCTATTCATTTTTAACTAGTCTTTAGTAATAAGTAGTAAGTCGTTAGCTACAGCCATTAACTTTTTATTTCGACTTCTTCGCCTTCGCGTTCGTCAACCGGAGCTTGTTCTACCGGTTTTACTTCTTCTTTCTTTGTTTGATTGACAAATAAATAAGCATTAATCAGCGAAAGATTATTGTCGTCAGGGAGTGGCTGATATTTGGCGAATTTTACCAAATCGGCCAGTTTTAAAGTCTGACTCAGTTGTTCCATCATCTTTTCGTTGATCAGGTCGCGTCGGTATTTAAATGCAGCAAGTGTTTCATCGCTGGTTTGTTCCATCGCATTGATGTCGAAACGGTCTTCAATATAAATACGCAGCGTGTCGGTTAATTGACTGTAGTATTCTTTAATACGATCTTGCTGCCATATTTTTTCTTCCTTAATACGATCGAGTTCGCGTAATGCGACGATGTGTGCCGGTTCTTTTGGCTTTTCAGGCCTGCTGAATAAGGGTTTGTTGTTTTTTCTTCGCTGCAAATAATAGAACAGGAAGAATGCCAGCGCACCAATTAAAATTACACCCAATACGTACGGAAGAGCTTCTTTTAGCGTAACCGGAGCTGCGTAGGGTTTTTTTATGTCCACCGGCCCTTTTGTGGTATCGAGAGGCATGCCTGCTACCTGTAATGCCAGCGGCTGCGAAAAAACCGAATCAGCAATTTGTCCTTCTTTCAGCAAAAACCTGAATTGAGGAACCATTTGTACTCCGGTATCAAACGAAGTGATCAGAAAATTCTGAATAATGCGAATTTGCTCGGCATCGTCGAGTTTGAATGTATCGAGCGGCGAACGCTCAATTACTTCGATGGCTGCATTTATCGAGTCGGCAATTTGCGGAAACTCAACTTTCGCATTGCGTGGCTGATCCACCGTCAACCGGAGGTGCACCTGGTCGCCAATCAGTATTTTTGTAGAATCGATGCTGGCTGTAGCTTTTACCTTGCCTGGCTGAGCTTGTGCCGCCATCCATAGCGTAAAAACCAGTGTCGTTGTCAGTATGCGTCGTATCATGAATTATCCTCTCTTTTTAAATAAGCTTATCAAGGCTTTCACGTAATCGTCGTTGGTATTGATATTTACATAGTCGATTCCCGATTTACGGAATTGCGTATCCAATCGGTCCGAAAGGTTTTTCCACCAGCGCCCGTATGCATCACGCGTACTGCGATCAGAACTGTCAACCCAAACATATTCGCCACTTTCAGCGTCTTTCAGCTTAATCATTCCAATGGGAGGAAGCTCCGTTTCGCGTTGATCGTATATGCGCAATGCAACCATGTCGTGCTTGTTGTTGGCAATAGCCAGCGCATTGTCTAGTTCACTTTCCTGCTGAATAAAGTCGGAAATAACGAAGGTGGTGCAGCGCTTTTTTATTGCGTTGGTCAGATAGCGAATGGCTCCCGAAATATTGGTTCCGCGCTGTTGCGGCTCAAAGTCGATCAACTCGCGGATGATGCGCAAAATATGACTGCGTCCTTTTTTCGGAGGAATAAACTTTTCAATGGTTTCTGAGAAGAAAATTACCCCGATTTTATCGTTATTCTGAATGGCTGAAAATGCCAGAATTGCGGCAATTTCAGTAATTACATTCTTCTTCAGCCTGTCGAACGAACCGAACTCGCGCGAACCACTCACGTCAATCAGCAACATCACGGTCAGCTCGCGTTCCTCTTCAAAAATTTTGACATAAGGTTTGTTGTAACGAGCTGTCACATTCCAGTCGATATTGCGGATGTCGTCGCCATACTGGTACTCGCGCACTTCGCTGAAGGCCATACCGCGACCTTTAAATGCACTGTGGTATTCCCCGGCAAAAATGTTCCGGCTCAATCCACGCGTTTTTATTTCGATCCGGCGTACCCGTTTTAATAGTTCTGTATGTTCCAAAGTTTTGAAAGATTAAATTTCAACATTAGTTAAATTTCAAATTCCAAATTCAAAAATCCAAATTCCAAATGGGTTAAAGAGATTATTTCAATTGAAGTTTGTTGATAATTGCAGGAATAATCTTTCTGATTTCTCCTGCTTCGTCAATTAACTTCTGAATTTCAAGTCCGAATTGAGGATTTGATTCCTTCATAATAGCTAACCAGTAAATAGTTCCCTTTGCTTCTTTCCTTGAAATTCTTAAACGAAATAATTAATCCTTTTCTCCTAATGACTCATTGGCCTCAATGTAATTGGCTCCAATTGATCCGGATGATCTGATTACTTGCTTCGAGTCCTGAATATTGGCAACATCTATTTGCAATTTTTTAATCAGCTTTCTAACTTCCACTGCATAATTCAGACATCTGTTCTCCGATCCATTCATACAAATCATTTTGGATTTTGGAATTTTTATTTTTGGATTTTTATTATGGAACTTCTACTGTATTCAGAATTTCAGTAATAATTTCCTCTGAAGTAATATTGTTGGCTTCGGCTTCGTAGCTTAGTCCGATACGGTGGCGCATTACATCCGGACAAACAGCACGAACATCTTCCGGAATTACGTATCCGCGGCGCTTGATGAATGCGTAAGCTTTTGCTGCCTGTGCCAAACTGATACTTGCACGAGGAGAGCCTCCGTATGAAATCATGTCGGCAAATTTGTCGAGCTTGTATTCTTTTGGTTCGCGCGTTGCAAAAACGATGTCAACAATATATTTCTGGATTTTTTCATCCATATACACGTCTTTCACCACTTCGCGGGCTTTTAAAATATCCTGAGGTTTTAACACTGTTGATGCTTTCGGGAATTCTTTCAACAGGTTTTGCTGAATAATCAAGCGTTCTTCTTCTTTTTTCGGGTAGTTGATTACTACTTTCAACATGAAACGGTCAACCTGTGCTTCCGGCAGCGGATAGGTTCCTTCCTGCTCAATAGGGTTTTGAGTAGCCATTACCAAAAATGGTTCTTCAAGCTTGAATGTTTGATCACCAATCGTAACCTGACGTTCCTGCATCGCTTCCAAAAGTGCTGATTGTACTTTGGCTGGTGCCCGGTTAATTTCATCGGCCAGTACGAAATTGGTGAAAATAGGTCCTTTTTTGATCACAAATTCCTCTTTTTTCTGACTGTAAATCAGCGTACCTAGTAAGTCGGCCGGCAACAAGTCGGGAGTAAACTGAATACGGGCGAATTTGGTGTCGATGGTTTTTGCCAGCGCATTGATGGCAAGTGTTTTTGCCAATCCGGGAACCCCTTCCAACAGGATGTGTCCACCTGATAGCAAACCAATCAACAGACTTTCAACCAAATGTTTTTGTCCCACAATTACTTTTCCCATTTCCATGTTGATGATATCAACAAAAGAGCTCTCTTTTTGAATTCTCTCATTCAACTCGCGAATGTCAACTGCTTGGTTCATATTCTTAAATATTTTTTGATGTAACTGATTTTTTTCGAAGCACGAATTTAAGGCGCTAAGCTACAAAAAAGGATAAAAAATCGTTAAAGAGTGTTAAGCCTTTTTATCCTTTTTATTTACGAAAATCCAATGATTTTAAGCCTTTGTAATGCTTTTAACATTTGTTGGGAACGAATAGCTTTTAGAATAGAGTGGTGTTTCGTATTTTTAAAGAAAAAAGCTGTTATGAAAATAGCCCAGATTATTCCCGGTTCAGGAGGTAGTTTTTATTGTGGCAATTGCCTGCGTGATAGTAAGTTCGTTCAGGCGCTACGCAATCAGGGACACGAAATAATTAAAGTGCCTTTGTATTTGCCGATTTTCGACGATGCACACGATTTGAATGAAGTGCCGGTATTTTATGGCGCAGTAAATCTTTATTTGAAACAACAATTTCCTGTGTTTCGCCACATGCCGGATTTTGTCGAAAAAGTACTCGATTCGAAACCAATGTTGCACTTGGCGGCACAAAAAGCCGGATCAACCCGGGCGAAAGGGCTGGAGGATATGACTGTGTCGATGTTGCTGGGCGAGGAGGGGAATCAGCGGCAAGAACTGGAACGGTTGGTTGAATGGTTGCGCGATGATGCCTGTCCTGACATCGTTCACTTGTCGAATGCTTTGTTGCTGGGATTAGCACACCGGATAAAACAGGAGTTGAATATTCCCGTGGTTTGCTCGCTGCAAGACGAAGACGTTTGGGTGGATGTAATGGATGAACCCTACCGAACAGAAGTGTGGGATTTGATGAGTCGCAGAGGGCGCGAAGTGGATGCATTTGTTTCAGTAAGCAATTTATACGCCTGCGAAATCAGAAAGAAAATGCAAATCAGGGATGAGCAGATGCATGTTATTCATTTAGGCGTAAATCCGGATGATTATTTACCGAAAAATATACACACGAAGGAGCAGGTAATTGGATATTTGTCGCGAATGTGCCATAGTAATGGATTGCATATTCTTGTTGATGCTTTTATTCGCTTAAAAAGAGATGCTTGTTTTTCTTCAGTGAAGCTGAAAATTACCGGCGGGAAAACGGGTGACGATGAAAAATTCATCCGGCAGCAAAAAAAGAAAATAGCAACGGCCGGATTGACCCAATTTGTTGACTGGGTGGATGAGTTTGAAGGAGAGGAGCGCCAGCATTTTTTCGATACTGTGTCAGTGCTTTCTGTTCCAGTGTTGAATGGCGAAGCTTTTGGTTTGTATCAGTTGGAGGCATTGGCTTCGGGTATTCCTTTGGCGCAGCCAGCTTTGGGAGCATTTCCCGAAATTGCGGCATTGTCGGGAGGCGAAGTTTTTTCACCCAATTCGCCTGAAGCACTAGCCGATGCTTTGTCTGAATTGTTGAACCAGCCTGAATTATTGATCGAAAAAAGCCATTTGGCCAGAGAAGGAGTAAAGCAGCATTTTGATATTCACAATCAGTCGGTAAAAATGCTCGAATTGTATCGTTCTTTGCTTCGTTGAAAATCGATTTGATGTTTTTTTGTTCAGCAGACAATTGTTTTTGTTTTGCATAAAACCTATTTCGCTCATTGATCTATTCTCCCGGATAGCCTAAGTTCGCTGTTCATTCATTTCATTACATCCGGGCTTGTTTAAATGGATGCCTTATTCGTAAATTCGTATAAGAAATTCAAAAGATAAGATGGGATCAGTAGATACATTCATAAAATATTTTAAAGAGTCATTAAGTTGTTCAACTTGCCAGGAATCAGGAATTAATGCATTGAGTAATGCTTTTTTTCGTGATTTTGTCGAATTTACTCCACTGGTAATTCAGGAACTTCAAACCTATGCCACACCCGGCATGTTTTCTCGTTTCTATACCCGCCTTGCTGATTTAAAATATTTGATTGTTTTTGATGAAGACATCAATAAATATTGGTTTGCCATGCGCGCATACTCCGGCGCTTTATCGAAACTTGAAAACGTAGAAAATATTCATGAAATCAAGTCGGTTTTCAATTATTATATTGAAAAATACGGTGAACGGCGGGTATTGGCATCGGAACACTGGTTTGAACACAAACGCTGGTTGTTTTTGGATTCGCTGAAAACTGTTGATTCATTGGAATCATTGCGGGAATTTACAGAACGTCAACGGATGGAATTGCAAGACCAGCTCAACCATTTTGAAGCAGCATTGATTTTATTTATTCAACATCTGAAATATACTTTAGAAACAGATCTGTAAATACCGACGTCGGGCAGTGCTAGCTTTCTTTCATGGTCAACCGAAAGCGTTGCGTTGTTTCTTTTTCATTCTGCAGATATAATCTTTTGTTTTTTATAAAGTAAAGCTATTTTTGCCATCGCTTTTGAAATTATTGATATTCATTCTATTCGATTTTAAATGATTATGATTCCGGAAGGATTTAAGATTTTGGTAGCTGAAGACAATCCTATTAACCAGCGTGTAATTATTCTGACATTAAAACGCTTTGGCGTAACCTGCGATTTGGCCGATAATGGAGAAGAAGCATTGAAAATGCATATGAAAAATAATTATCAGCTCATTTTTATGGATATGCAGATGCCCGTGATGGACGGAGTGGAAACAACCCGTCAAATACGGCAATACGAAAAAGAAAACAGTTTGAATCCGACGACCTGCATTATTGCAATGACTGCCAATTCATTTTCAAACGATCGGGAAGAATGTTTTGAAGCCGGAATGAATGATTTTATAAATAAGCCTTATACCGAACACGATTTAAAGCGAATGATTTCAAAAGCGATGAGTAATCAATACTGAAATGTGCGCGAAATGCTTTTTTCGGATGAAGACATAGTTGAATTGCTTGAGCAGGTTTTTCTGAAATACCAATTGGATGTGCGGGAATACAATATGCTTCATTTAAGAAGACGTATTGAGCACTGTATGAATATTTTGGGTTTTGATGACTTTGCCGTGTTTCAGCAAGAAATACTTTCCGATGATTCGTTGTTTTTTACTTTTTTGCGCAGTTTGTCGATACAGGTGACTGAAATGTTTCGGGAACCGCTGTTTTTCCTTCAGCTTCAGAAAAATATTTTTCCATCCATGTCTCAACTGAACGATATTCGTATTTGGGTGGCAGGTTGTGCCTCCGGAGAGGAAACTTATTCGCTCGCTATTCTTTTGCACGAAAATAATTTATTGGACAAATCGCATATTATTGCAACCGATTTCAACGAAGATGCGTTGGAAAAAGCCCGTTTGGGCGAATATGCTGCGAGTAAATTTGATCTTTTCAATTCGAATTACCAGCAAGCCGGTGGACGTGGAAGTTTGAACAGTTATTTTCAACAGAAAGGTAATCGTTTAAAAATTGATCCAATACTGAGCCGGCGAGTTGTATTGGCGAAGCAAAATCTGGTCAGCGACCGTTATTTCTCTGGTGTTGATTTATTGTTTTGTAGAAATGTGTTAATATATTTTTCATCCACTTTGCAACATCGTGTCGTTAGTCGTTTCACTCAAAGTTTGAATACCGGAGCATATCTTTGTCTGGGCATGCAGGAAGAAATATTTCCGGATAGTTCGTCCCGAAAGCTAGTGCTTATCGATAGGGATGCAAAAATTTACCAAAAGCAATCAATCTAGCTTTACATAAAATTTGTTAACAAGTGTGATTATTTAGACCTCAATTAAATTTCATCGGAAGTTTCTATCAGTTAGCAACAATGCTTACATTTACGACAGTTGAAAATGTAAAACCAAAGATTAACTTCCTATGAAAAACCGAATTAGCCTTATCTCTTTTTTATTGGTTGTATGTGCCTGCTCTTTTGTTTATGCTCAGGAGCCAACCCGCTGGCGTGGTGATGGATCACTGGGGATTTATTCTGCTCCCAAATTAATGGATGCATGGCCCGAAGCTGGCCCTGCTGTTTTATGGAGCACCGATATTCTTGGTGAGGGATATTCTTCTCCTGCATTTGCAAACGGGAAAATTTATGTCACAGGAATGGTAGATGGGAAAGGAGTTCTCTTTGTTCTTGACGAAAAAGGGAAAAAACTGAATCAATATGAATATGGAAAAGAGTGGGAGGTAAGTTATCCGGGAAGCCGCTCCACGGTTACCGTTGCCGGAAATCTGGCCTATTTGTACAGCGGATACGGAAATTTAGCTTGCTTGAATCTGGATTCAGGAACTACGACCTGGAAAGTGAGCTTGTTCGAGAATTTTGACGGCGGAAATATCCAGTGGGGTGTAACCGAATCGGTGGTTGTAGATGGCGATCGTGTATTTTGTTGTCCGGGAGGAAAAACCGATAATGTGGTTGCCTTGAATCGTTTCACTGGTGAAAAAATATGGTCATGCGCTGGATTGGGCGAATTGTCGGCCTATTGTACTCCTTTGCTGGTGAAGTTACCGACTCGCGAAGTATTGGTTGCCATGATGGCCAGTCATATTTTGGGCATTGATGCTTCTTCGGGCGAAATGTTGTGGAATTACGAACACCCCAATCGTTGGTCGGTACATGCCAATACGCCTATTTATAATGATGGTGCTGTATTTTGTTTTAGCGGATACGGACAAGGTGGCGTAAAATTGAAAATGAGCGCAGACGGTTCGTCGGTAACCAAAGAATGGTTCAGCACCGATTTCGACAGCCGCATGGGTGGAGTTGTTTTATTGGATGGTTATTTATACGGATCCGGCGATAATAACCGCGATTGGATGTGTATTGACTGGAAAACCGGCGAAACAAAATATAAATCGAGAGAAGTAACAAAAGGTGTTGTGATTGCCGCCGGCGATAAATTAATTGGCTATTCTGAAAAAGGAGAATTGTTTTTAGCTGAAGCCAATCCAGAAGCATTTAAGCTGATTAGCAGAACAAAAGTTGAACTCGGAACGGCAGAACATTGGGCACATCCGGTAATTCACAACGGAGTGTTGTATCTGCGCCACGGAAATGCTTTGATTGCATACAAAATTTCAAACTAGAAAATAAATATAGATGAAGATAAAATCCTTATTAGTAGGCGGAATTTTACTTGGTTCGTTTGTCGTAGCCGAAGCGCAGATAATTCAATGGCGTGGTCCGGCTCGTGATGGAAAATTTACAGAAACAGGTTTACTGAAACAATGGCCAGCCGATGGTCCGGCGTTGGTGATGACTGCAGAAGGTATTGGAACCGGCTATTCGTCGCCAATTGTTGACAATGAATTGGTTTACATCACTGGAATGATCGATTCAATGGATGTTGTTTCGTGTGTTGATGCTCATGGCAAAATTGTTTGGCAAAAGCAATACGGCCGTTCGTGGTTGAAATCGTTTCCCGACACGCGTGGATCGGTCACTATTGACGGAGATCGTTTGTATATTATAAGTGGCGAAGGCGAACTTGTGTGTTTGAATAAAGCCGACGGATCGCAACGCTGGAAGGTTGATGTGGACAAAGATTTTGAATCGGAACGCCATGTTTGGGGAGTTTCGGAAACTCCGCTGATTGTAGATGATAAAGTTATTTGCTGCCCGGGAGGAAAACGCACCTCTGTAATTGCACTAAACAAAATGACTGGCGAAACAATCTGGGAAAGCCCGAGTGTTGGAGGGCAGCGTGCTTATACATCGCCGGTGCTCTATCAGTATAAAAACTTCCGGTATATTTTGGCAACTACTGCGAATAATCTGATTGCCTTGATTCCTGAAACGGGCAAGGTGGTTTGGAACTTCGATTATTTTCACGAAGGAAACTGGGAATGGCAACCTGGCTTAATCTGGGCCAATACGCCAATTTTTAAAGATGATGAGATTTATATTTCAAAAGGCTATGATTTTCCTTCGGTGATGCTGAAAATGGATTCGCTGGGAACTTCTGTCAGTAAAAAATGGATTGATCACACACTGGATAATCATCACCACGGAGTAGTGGAAGTAGAGGGTAAAATTTATGGTTCGAACTGGAAAAGCAACCGCGATGGCAAATGGGTTTGTCTCGATTGGAAAACCGGAGAAGTAGAGTATGTGACCGATTGGTTTACCAAAGGATCGATGATTTATGCCGATGGAATGCTTTACGTGTATGAAGAGAAATCGGGCAATGTTGGTTTGGTGAAACCTGATCCGAAAGGCTTTGCTCCGGTCAGCTCATTTAAAGTAACCAAGGGAACAGGTCCGCACTGGGCTCATCCGTTTATTGCCAACGGCAAATTGTATTTGCGTCATGGCGATGTATTAATGGTTTATAATATTAAAGCTTAAGTATGAGAATCACTCTTTTAATTATATTCTTTGGATTGGTGCAGTTCGGATTTACTCAGGATATTGTACAATGGCGTGGTCCCGATCGCTTGGGTATTTATCCCGATACGGATTTGCTAAAACAATGGCCTGCAAATGGTCCGGAATTGCTGCTGGAGGTCGATAATTTGGGTGATGGCTATTCGTCGCCGGTGGTGTATAACAATTTAATTTATGTAACCGGAACCCGCGATAGTGTTGACTTTATTACAGCAATTGAATTATCAGGAACGAAACGCTGGGAAAAGCCGTACGGTAAAGCATGGTATCGGACTTATTCCGACAATCGTTGTACGCCAACCATCGAAAATAACCGTATTTATTTGATTTCAGGAATGGGAGAAGTGGTTTGCATGGATGCCGTAACTGGTTCAATATATTGGACGGTGGATGCACAAACGAATTTCAAGGGTGAATTTCAGAATTGGGGAATTGCAGAGTCAGCTTTGCTTACCGATCGCGCGGCTATTTATACTGTTGGAGGAGAGGAAACTTCGGTGGTGGCCTTCGATAAAATGACCGGAAATCTGCTCTGGAAATCGAAAAGTTTGGGCGGTGCTCGTGCTTATGCTTCTCCGTCGTTGATTGAATACAAAGGACAGCAGATGATTTTGGCTCAAACAGCTCGCGATTTAATTGCGTTGAATCCTGCTGATGGAACAATAGTCTGGAATTACGACTTGATTCAATACCACACAAACCGAATGGGAGTTGGTGCTCAAACCAATACTGCATTGTTTCACAATAACGAAATATTTGTAACCAGCGGGTACGATCATCCGGGAACCATGTTTACGCTTGCCGACGATCGCAAATCGGTTTCTCTGAAATGGAAAAATGATACACTTGATTGTCATTTTGGTGGTGTGGTAATGCTGGATGGAAAAATATTTGGTTCGAACTGGACAAGTAATTCAGGCGGAAATTGGGTTTGTCTGGACTGGAAAACGGGCAAAACGCTTTATGAAACTCAGTGGAATAATAAAGGAGCCATTATTGCGGCTGACGGAATGCTTTATTGTTACGAGGAAAAAAGCGGAAACATTGGCTTGGTTCGGCCTTCGGCTTCAAAATTTGATTTGGTAAGTTCATTTAAAGTAGAAAAGGGAACGGGTCCTCATTGGGCGCATCCTGCCATTTTTGGTCGGAAATTATACGTGCGTCATGGGCAGGTAATGATGGTTTATAATATTGCTGAATAGTGCGAAAAAATAGTCAAAATATAGTTTTAGGAAGTTTTGCTGTTGTATTTGTTGCAGCCCTGTTGTGGTGGGCAGTAACCGATCCTACGCGTAATTTCGAGCCCAGCATGCCAGGGGCCGATAACCGGGGAAAAGGAAATGTGATGGCCCAGATTGTGAAAATAGGCGAGAAATTCAATCTTTTTAAACTACTGGAGACAACTTCAGGTGAAAGCTGGACCCGTTTTCGCGGTGCCGATTTCGATAATATCAGCAAGGCAAAAACAAAATTAAAGAATAGCTGGCAGGCAGGGGAGCCACGTATTTTGTGGTCGGTTGAATTGGGAGAAGGGCATGCCGGAGCGGCTATTTACGATGGCAAGGTGTATGTACTCGATTATATTGAAGGAAACAGGGAAGATGCCTTGCGCTGTTTTTCGCTGGAAACAGGTGAAGAACTTTGGCAACGTTCGTATCAGGTAAATCTGAAACGAAACCACGGCATGTCGCGAACAGTGCCTGCTGTGGATGAAAAATATATTCTGACGATGGGCCCCAAATGCCACGTGATGTGCGTTGAACGCGAATCGGGTAATTTGGTTTGGGGACTCGATTTGGTTGAAAAATACCAGACCGAAGTGCCTTTTTGGTACACTGGTCAATGTCCATTAATTGACGGGAATAAGGCTATTCTGGCTCCCGGAAACGGAGCATTGATGATTGCCGTGGACATGGCTACTGGCCAGGTGCTCTGGGAAACAGCAAATCCGAATGGATGGAAGATGTCTCATTCATCAGTAATGCCTGCCACGCTGTTTGGAAAAAAAATGTATGTGTATAGTGCCGTGGGGGGGGTATTTGGCGTTTCGGCCGAAGGTACTGACGAAGGAAAGCTTTTGTGGGAATCCTCAGCATGGAATCACTCAGTCGTAGCTCCTTCTCCTGTAATTTTACCCGATGGAAAGGTTTTTCTTACCGCAGGATACGGAGCTGGTAGCATGATGATTCAACTTAAAAAAGAAGGAGATTCATTTCGTACAGAAGTGCTGGATGAATATTTGCCTAAAGACGGGCTGGCTTGCGAACAGCAGACGCCTGTGGTGTGGAATGGCTATTTGCTGGGTATTTTGCCCAAAGATGCCGGAGCAATGCGCAATCAAATGGTTTGTGTTCATCCGGATAATACGAAAAAAATTGTGTGGGCATCCGGAAAGGAAACTCGTTTCGGACTTGGCCCGTACATGATTGCCGACAACAAAATGTATATTCTGAGCGACGATGGAACGCTGACGATGATTAAACCCGATACCGGAAAATATCAGCAACTCGGTCAAACTAAATTGTTCGACGGGCACGATGCCTGGGCTCCGCTGGCTGTTGCCGATGGGAAAATGGTACTTCGGGATGCAAAAAACATGTATTGTATCGATTTAAAACAGTAGTCATGCAAAAACGGATAATCAATATTTTTCTGATTGTTGCCGGTTTGGCTATCGCCTTGATTATGTCTGTCGATTTTCTTCGGAATAAATCAGGAAAAGATATTGAAAATGATTACAAATGGGATCTTGATCAGTTTCGCGAAGTAGATTCAACTCTTGTGCTATATCGCGAAATTGGAGCTTTTCCGGTTTCGGTTGATATGCCCAAAGGATTTGTTGTTTGCGATGGCCAAATTTATCTGGTTGGGGAAGATGTATTTATGAAATTTAACAGGAGCGGAGAACAATTATTTCGCAAGGTATTGGATACAACACCCACTTGTATTGCTTGCACCCGAAATGGCGAGTTCTTGGTCGGAATGCGTGACCATGTGCGCCTGTACGATTCGCAGGGGATTCTGCTTTCTCGTTGGAATTCATTTGGCGAAAAGGCGGTAATTACGTCTATTGCATACGGAAATCAGCTGATATACGTGGCAGATGCCGGAAATAGGGTTGTTTACAAGTGTGATTTGCAGGGAAATTTGCTTGCACGCATTGGTGAAAAAGATGAAAGCAAAGAGGTACCGGGATACATTATTCCCAGTCCTTATTTTGATGTGGCAGTGGATGCTGATGGCTATTTGTGGGCTGCCAATACAGGGAGACACAGTTTGGAAAATTATAATCCGGATGGATCTCTTCGAACCAGCTGGAATGCCAGCTCTGTTCAGATTGAAGGATTTAGCGGCTGCTGCAATCCTGCTCATTTTGCCATAATGGAAGACAATTCGTTTGTTACCAGTGAAAAAGGACTGGTGCGGATAAAAATATACGATCAGCACGGAAAATTTACAGGCGTAGTGGCTCCTCCTTCGGCATTTGACCGCGAAGCCAAACATGCACCTGAAGTTATCGTGGACGAACAAGAGCGTATTCTTGCTCTCGATTTTGACCGAAAAGAAGTGCGAATCTTTGAACGGAAATAGAATGAACGGAAGACGAAAATTTTTCAGAAAGTCGGTGCAATTGCTTATGCTTGGTGGCTTAGCCGGAAGTGCTGCTTTTTTGGTGCACCGCAACGGAATTACCGATTCGTGTACTGCCTCGCAGCAATGTGCCCGTTGCGGAAAATTCAGTGGATGTGGATTGGAAAAAGCCCATTCTTTCAGAAATAAAATGAAGCAGGAAGAAACCAATGGATAGCGGGAACGATAAGAAACAAATGAAACGTCGCGATTTTCTGAATCAGGGAATGCGCATCAGTCTTGCGTTATCGCTGGGAGGTCTTGCTACGGCAGGTTTGTTCAAAGCATCGAAAGGCGCCACTGTTTGGCAAATCGATCCGTTTAAGTGTGTACAATGCGGACGCTGTGCCGACTATTGCATTAAAACTCCTTCGGCGGTGAAATGTGTGCATGCTTACGATTTGTGCGGGTATTGCGATTTATGCGGAGGTTATTTGAAACCCGATGCAATTGCTCAGGCCACTGGCGCCGAAAGCCAGCTTTGTCCGACGGCTGCCATTCAGCGCAAGTTTATAGAAGAACCGTACTTTGAATACGAAATTATCGAAGATTTGTGTATCGGTTGCGCCAAATGTGTGGCTGGTTGTACTTCATTCGGAAATGGGTCGCTGCATTTGCAGATTCGCCACGATTTGTGCGATAATTGCAATGAATGTGCTATTGCCCGGGTGTGTCCGGCGGATGCAATTATTCGGGTTCCTGCCGATCAGCCGTACATGATTAAAGGCGATTTTACAGCCTCGAAAAACAATGAATTACCGAAACAAGACGATTCGAAGTAGTTTTTTTGAACTGAGCAACTAAACGATTATGAGAAAAATTCTAAGATATTTGCTTTTGCTGATTACTTTCCTCTCGGTTACACTGCCAATGGAGGCTCAGCAACAGCGTTTCCCGAAGCCTGAATTTGAAACGGCTTACCAGCAACCCCAACCAACAGAACCCGGAGCGCGCCTTTTGTTGATGGGATATGTCGATGTACTGGTGCTGGTTTTTGTATTGGCTCTGATTTCTTGGTTTGCGCTCAAACGTCGCTCTCGACGCGGCATTTTCTGGACATCGGTATTTTCCCTCTTGTACTTTGGATTCTATCGTGAAGGTTGTATTTGCTCGGTAGGAGCGATACAGAATGTAGTACTGGCATTTTTTGATCCAACGTATTCAATTCCGCTGACAGCTCTTTTGTTTTTCTTTATTCCATTGGGTTTTGCATTGTTCTCCGGACGTACATTTTGTGCCGGAGCCTGTCCGCTGGGTGCTATTCAGGATTTGGTAATTTTTAAACCTATTGAACTACCGAAATGGTTGCAGAAAGTATTGGGAATTGTTCCGTATTTATATCTCGGATTAGCTGTTTTGTATGCGGCAACCAAGTCTGAATTTATTATATGCAGGTATGATCCGTTTGTCGGAATTTTTCGTTTCGATGCTGGATTTGAAATGTTTGTTCTCGGTGGTTTGTTGTTATTGGTCGGAATGTTTGTTGCTCGTCCGTATTGCCGTTTTTTATGTCCTTATGGAATATTGCTGGGCTGGATGTCGAAATTCTCGCAAAAACATTTGTCAATTACACCTGCCGAATGTATTCAATGTAAATTATGCGTGCCTTCTTGTCCTTTTGGTGCAATCAACGAACCCGTACAGGAGCAGGGCGACCGGCGAAAAAATGTGAACCGACTGATTACATATGTGATGCTTTTGCCTCTGTGGGCACTGCTTGGTGGATTTGCCGGTTCGCTGGTACATGTACCTCTGTCGAAAATTAATTCAACGGTTTATCTGTCTGAACAAATTATAAAACATCCTGAATTAAAGACAAGTAACGACAATATAAACGTTCGCACATTTATGAGTTCAGGAAAAACGTTTGATCAACTGGTAGAAGAGGCTCAGCAAATACGCTCTGATTTTTATGTGGGGAGCTGGTTACTGGGGGCTTTTCTCGGAATTGCTATTGGTGCGAGTTTGATGAGTTTATCTGTTTTCAGAAAACGAACCAATTACGAACCCGATAAAGTTGACTGCCTAAGTTGTGCCCGGTGTCTGGATTATTGCCCTGTAAAAAAAGAGTAAACAATGATCATGGGTGAGGAAGTTTATAACTACTGAAAAGTAAGCGATTAAAACTTGTTTGACCTCAAAAGAAAACAAATGAATTCAAAATCTAATATCTAACGTCTAATATCTAATAATCTTTCTTCGATCTATATGAATCTAAATGATAAAATCAAATTAGTCCGAAAAATTGCCTGGTTGGCAGGTGGTTTTGCAGTGCTATTGTGTGTGTTGTTGACAATTAACTACATTCAGAGTCATTCTGTAAAACCGGTCGAAAGCAAAGCGTTGCAGGCATTGGTTGAGCGATTGAAAGAAAATCCGCAGGACGAGCAATTAATCAACGAAATCAGAGCATTCGATTTATTGGCTCGCAAGGCTTATTTTACCAATCAGTGGCAATTGCGTACCGGAGGTTATTTATTATTGCTTTCGGTAATTGCGACTGTGCTGGCTGCACGTTTCGTACTGTCGCATAAAGAACGTTTTGGCGAAATGGAAATGCTGAAAAAGGAGCCGGTTCTGGATACTTTACTGGCGCGAAAATGGATTATTTATCTTGGCTCGGGGCTGGTCGTTGTCGCGATTATATCGGGAATGCTGTCATACAATGGCTTAGAAACTTATCAATTGGCACAACAATCGAAAACCGATGTAAGTGCAGAGGAAAACACATCTTCTCAGGGAATTGAGGAAACTGCACCTGCCGACAGCACTGTGCAAGCAGAGACAACGCAGGAAAAAGTTCAAGCAAGTGAAGAAGTGCCGACATCGGAGATTGTTGCTGAAACAAATTCTGAAAAGGAAATAAAAGAAGAAAA
The DNA here is from genome assembly GCA_963668595.1 of Prolixibacteraceae bacterium. GTDB lineage: Bacteria > Bacteroidota > Bacteroidia > Bacteroidales > Prolixibacteraceae > GWE2-42-39. Next base: position 1,019,647 of record OY764876.1, read on the forward strand.
ACCAGTTGCAGCGCAAGTAAGTATGGCTGATTTTAAGGCCAACTATCCCTATTTTAGGGGAGCTGAAGGTAATGGTATTGCTTACGTGAAACAGGCTCCAACACAGTGGGATGGTGCATCCGGAAATAATATTGCATGGAAAGTAAAAGTGCCTAAACAGGGATACAGTTCTCCGATTGTCTGGAAAAATAAAGTTTTTCTAACCGGTGCTGACGCTTCGTCGCGCGAGGTGTATTGCTTTGATTTGTCTTCCGGAAAACTACTTTGGACCGCCAAAGCAGATAATATTCCGGGGTCGCCGGCACAAATGCCCAAAGTAACCGCCGATACTGGTTTGGCTGCACCTACAATGGCTGCTGATGGTACGCATGTATTTGCCATTTTTGCTTCCGGCGATGTGTTGGCTCTGGATATGGAAGGAAAACGCGTCTGGGCAAAAAATCTGGGAGTTCCTGATAATCATTACGGCCATTCATCGTCGCTGATAACTTTCCGGACAAACTTGCTTATTCAATATGATACCAATAAAGGAGGCAAGTTAATTGCACTGGATACGGCAACGGGTAGTGAAAAATGGACTGTTGCACGGAAATCGAAAATTTCGTGGTCGTCGCCTTTACTTGTGAATACCGGCAAACGGGTAGAATTGATTTTAACAACCAATCCGAATGTCGATGCTTACGATCCGGAAACAGGGAAGGAGCTTTGGTCGGTGAAATGTTTGACTGGCGAAGTAGGACCATCAGCAGCTTTTGCCGATGGATTGGTTTTCGCAGCGAATGAATATGCAACATTTGCGGCAATTAAGCTGGGTGATCAGGCTCAGATTGTGTGGGAAAACGACGAATATTTACCAGAAGTAGCCAGTCCGCTGGCGGTTAACGGAATGGTGGTGATTGCAACCAGTTTTGGTGCAGTAGCGGCCTATAATACTGTGGATGGCACAAAACTGTGGGAACAGGAATATGGCGATGGTTTTTATGCATCGCCGGTATATGCAGCCGGAAATATTTATCTGATGGATATGTCGGGCACTTGCCGGGTTGTGAAAGCTGAAAAAGATTTTCAGTTGGTTGGCGAATCGAAACTAGGCGAGAAATCGGTATGCTCGCCGGTTTTTGCAGGCACTAAAATGTTGATTCGCGGTATGAATAACTTGTATTGTATTGGAAAATAAGAAGGGATTGACGGTGAAAGAATTATCAACTATTAGCGAATTTGTAGAACAGGTAGTAGCCGAAAAAGGCCGCGAGCAACGTTCGGTAATTCCTATTTTGCAGGCAATTCAGGAAAAATACAGGTATTTACCCGAAGAGGCTTTGCGTAAGGTGTGCGAAATTACCTCCATTACACCTGAACGAATTATCGGTATTGCCACATTTTATTCGCAATTCAGACTTCATCCGGTGGGCAATCACATGATTAAAATTTGTGTGGGGACTGCCTGCCATGTGAAAGGTGCTGAACAGGTATATGATGCCTTCAAACGCCATTTCAATTTAAAGGAAAAAGAAATAACCGATGCTTCGGGAAATTATACGCTCGAAAAAGTAGCCTGTCTGGGCTGTTGTACGTTGGCTCCCGTGGTGCAGATTGATGATGTTACTTACGGGCATGTGGCTTCGGATAAAGTGGAAAATGTAATCCGCGATTTTGAAACACAGATTGGTAAAACAGGTCGAAAAAAAGGCTTGTTCCGATCAGCTGATGGCGAAGAATTTCAGGGTGAAATCCGCATTGGACTGGGGTCTTGCTGTGTTGCCAGTGGAAGTGCCGAAGTACAAAAAGCAGTGGAGCAAACGGTAGAAGAGAGTGGTATCAATGTTCAGTTGAAGCATGTGGGTTGTGTAGGCATGTGCCATCAGGTACCGCTGGTCGAGATTGTTCCTGCAAATCAGGCTCCGCTTTTGTATGCCAAAGTAAAACCAGAAGATGTAAAATCGCTCATCAACAGTCATTTTAAGCCTGTTGGTGCTTTCGGTCGATTAAAAAATAGCATTTATACTATTTTTGAACGAATTCAGACCGATCAGGTTTGGGATGGAGTGGCGCGTTATTCGATTGACATCAGGGAGGAAAAAGTAGCCAACTTTTTGGATCGCCAGATTCCGATTGCTACCGAACATCGCGGTGTTATTAATCCGCTTGATATGGACGAATACAAAGCACATGGCGGCTTTAAAGCTCAATATGTCAGTCTGAAAAAATTAAAGTCCGGCGAGATTGTAGATAAGATTTTGAACAGTGGGCTGCGTGGCCGTGGGGGAGCAGGTTTCCGCACTGGCTTAAAATGGCAATTTGTTGAAAAAGAACAATCGGAAATAAAATATTTGATTTGCAATGGCGACGAAGGCGATCCGGGTGCTTTTATGGACCGCATGTTGCTCGAATCGTATCCATACCGGGTAATTGAAGGAATGGTAATTGCTGCCCGGGCAGTGGGAGCCACACATGGTTTCTTTTACATCCGGGCCGAATATCCGCTTGCTGTTCGTCGTATCCGTCAGGCTTTGATCAATTGCCGCGAAAATGGCTACCTGGGCGAAAATATCATGGATAGCGGTTTCAGTTTCGATATTGAAATTGCAGAAGGGGCCGGAGCTTTTGTTTGCGGTGAAGAAACAGCTTTGATGGCTTCGATTGAAGGAAACCGGGGTTTCCCGAATATTCGTCCGCCGTTTCCTGCTGAAAAAGGTTTGTGGGGAAAACCAACCTTGATTAATAATACCGAAACTTTTGCACAGGTATCATACATTATTCGCGAAGGCGAAGATAAGTTTGCCGGCATTGGAACCCCAACCAGCAAAGGGACCAAGGTGTTTGCGCTGGCTGGTAAAATCAATCGTGGTGGACTGATTGAAGTGCCGATGGGCATCACTTTGCGCCAGATTGTTGAAGAAATTGGTGGAGGAGTACAGGACGGTAAAAAGTTCAAAGCTGTACAGATTGGAGGCCCATCGGGAGGCTGTTTGCCTGCTTCGCTGTACGACACACCGATTGACTACGAATCGCTTACCAAAGCCGGAGCCATGATGGGATCGGGCGGGTTGGTGGTGCTCGACGAAACTGACTGTATGGTGGACATTGCTCGCTATTTTCTGTCGTTTACACAGCATGAATCCTGCGGAAAATGTACTTTCTGCCGGGTAGGAACCAAACGAATGCTGGATATTCTGGAGAAAATTACTTCAGGAAAAGGTAAAATGGAAGATTTGGATGAACTGAAATATTTGGCCGAATGGATACAAAAAGGCAGTTTGTGTGGTTTAGGCCGAACTGCTCCCAATCCGGTACTTTCGACTTTGAATTATTTTTACGATGAATACCTTGCACACATTGAAGGCCGTTGTCCGTCCGGGAAATGTAAGTCGCTGATTCGCTACGAGATCAACGAAAAATGCATCGGTTGTACCAAATGTGCGCAGAAATGTCCGACAGAAGCTATTAAATTTGCCCCTCACGAACTGCATGTGGTGGAACACGAAAAATGTATTGGTTGTGATGCCTGCCGTCAGGTTTGCCCGGTGGATGCAGTGGTGATTGTCAGTCCATAAGAAACGAACCTAATTCAATTAATCTGTTTAGAGTTAAATCTAGTATTACTGTTTTTGCTTGATTTTTTTAAGAATTATTCTCAGATATATAATGATCTACTGCTTTGCCGAAGGAAAGTTTAAAAATCTAATTCCTTCTGCATGAAAGAATTTATCATTAGCTTCAATCTGAATTTTTTGAACTCCATTAATAATTTCAGCAGGAAGATAGCCTACCCAAATATGAGAAGACGGAGAGTTGCGCAATGCTGCTTTCCGGCTAAATCCTGACGGATAATTTCCGATCTTGTTCATTGCACTTAATCGGCTAACATTGGGTGCTGTAAGTAACATCTTTTTCATCGGAATCCAGAGACCATTGCCTATTTTCAGCCGAACTCTGGTACTGTCTCCGCCCCCGTAAATATTCGCAATTACCTCATTTCTTTTGTATTCCGAAAAACCGGCTATACGGCAATCAAGCGAATCTTGACCTGCAACCCAAATATCCATTTGACGGTTCTCATCAAGGCCAATTCCTTTAAATGAAAAACTGTATTTATCCTTACTGAAATCCACTACAAAATAATTGCGTGGAGCTCCGCACTGCATCAATGCAGTAGGTATTCCCTGCCAATCTTTTTCGCCAACCCACCAATTACCGCACGATGCCCCAACAACAAGTTCATCAATATTTTCGCCCAATTGATGCCGGCTTACCTGATGTGTATGGCCTGATAAAAACAATACCCGCTGACCGCGTTTCTCAAGCATTGCTAGCAGTTGGTCTTTGTTTTTTGTATAAACCATTGGTATGTGCTGGCAAATAACCACCAGTTTACTTTTCGGAACCAGTGCAAGGTCGTTGTTCACAAAACGCAACTGTTGATCTGTGATTCGCCCCTCGTATTTCCGGGTTCCATCAGACCAAACATTGTTCAGAACAATAAAATGAACTTCACCATAATTAAAAGCATAGTGAGAAGCCCCAAAATACTCGTTATATGCTTTATCCTGATTATTACCCGGAGCAACACGATCGTGGTTCCCATAAACAGTCCAAACCGACGAAGCAACATTTTTGAGCATGCTTTCAAGCTCAGGAAAAAGAGCCGACTCATCATTTACCAGGTCGCCCAGGAAAATATTAAAAGCCAGATCGCTCCGACTGGCTAATTCCGGAATAATTGTTTGATTGGCATAATTAATTTCTTCCCGGTCGCCTACCTGAATATCACCCACTGCCCCAATTCTGAAATTATCTTCCGGGATAATCTTATTGACCGGAAATATAATGTCTTCCGATTTCTCATCAACAGGAGAATACCCGATGTATTTAAAACAAGCATTTCCTATTGAAGAAAAGGACATTCGGTAATTGGAAGGTAAAATCGGGAAAATACTTATTCCTCCCTCCAGCGGAAAAGAAAACTTTCCGTTTTTATCAGTCATCACAATCGTATCACCGTTGGAAACAGAAATATTGCGAAGTCCTTTTTCTGTAGAATCTTTTTTTCCGTTTTTATTGATGTCCAGAAAAACAATCCCGTTTATTTTATTTTGTCCGGAAGTAATCCCCGAAAACAACAGTAATAACGATAAGAAAAACAGAGCTTTTGTCATAATATTTGATTATTAGTGAAGAAAAGGAGGGTGCCTCCACTTAGAAACACCCTCCTCGTATTTTTAGAAGTTAAGCAATTTATTGCGCAGGAACATCAAATTTGCAAAGTGTTATTCCATCAGAGGTGACACTTGAATAAGCTGCATATCCGACTCCATCTGAAGCAAAGTCAATGCTTAGATTTTCAGTTTCGATATTATCCAAAACAAATGGAGTAGTCCAGTCTTTAGTTTCATTGTCGAAAGAAACAACTTCAGGGAAATTACTTGCATTACGATACAATAGGAAAGGTACGCCTGCCGGAGAAACAGCTAAACTGAATTCTCTGATATCATCAAGATCTAATGGAATCGAATTTGCAACAGTTACCCATTTCTTCGTATCTGCTTCATATTTTTTCACCTTAGGATAATATAAGCCTGCACCTGACTGATCATCAGCATAAGCAACATAAATGGTTCCATTCAAATCAACTGACATATCAAAATCACGTAAATTAGCAGTTGTTACTCCTTCATCCATATAAGCATTCACTAATGTTGTCCAACTTCCATTTTCATATTTATAAACAGAGAAAGTACCAACGCCTGATTCTACATTATATACTCCAAAATAAAGAACTCCATTTACCAGCTTTGCTTTAGGTAAATATGTATTTTGTGTAGCTAAACGTCCTGGCATTGCCATTGATGTTGTCCATGATGTTCCATTATAGTCTGAAATATTAAGTTCCCGTTTTCCTAAAGTTCCAGCTGCACTATTCACACTAAAACACATTGGCTGTCCATCAGCTTTCAAAACGACTTCTGTATAAGAAGTTTTTGCATCAGTAATTCCTTTTCCGGCATTACCTCCTACATAATCCCATGAAGAACCATTTAAGTAGGCAACCGATAAACTAGGAGAAATAGTATTGGTATAATCAGCAAAGGATACATACGGAATTCCGTCTGTAGAGAAAGCAATGCTGCAATAAGAAGAACGACCTGAAGAAATAAATTCTGGACCAACAGATACCAATTGCCCTTCACTTAATTTAAATACTCCGGTTTTGTATTCTTCAGTAGATGAAGCACTTTGTATGTAAGCAAGATATGGCTCATTTGTTTTAGGGTTAACACGTAAAGTCAGCTCCCTCATATCGCGAGGAAGTGTTGCTGCTTTTGTCCATACTGCGGCAGGCAACTTGCCAACTGTTACAGTGTACTTTGTATTATTTGTCCCTTCTGTAACAATATAATCCACTGGGATAGTAAAGTTATTTGCTGTTTTTCCACTTTCCTGGGTTATTGTACCAATAGTAACAACATCGCTCTCAGTTACTTCGAACCGGGCAATTAATTCACTTTTGTCAACGTAGTCGGGCAGCAGAATGTTCATGTCGGTAGTAACATCAGAAGCAATATAATCTTTAAAGATTTTGCCCTGATTGTCTTCTGCATAAAATCCGAAACTAGTCATTTTGGCCTCTCCGTAAACAGGCTCGTCCTTGTCGTCTTTGCACGAGGACAGAGCCATCGCCAAAGCCAGAATACAAAATAAGTTAAGAGTCAACTTTTTCATAATTATAACATTTTGGGTTAATATTTATTTTATCTACTTATTAACTAAATAGTTATTTTTTGTTTTTCGATTTTGGATTCAATACCGACTTTACTAACGAAATTTCCAGTAAGCTTTTTCGTATGGTTTCTGCTACTGTTTCTTTCGAAACGGCATTCACAAGTTCTTCGTAATGCAGCATAAAATTCCAATCGTAATCCTCATTATACACAGCGCTGCGAATTGCTCCACTCCAGTATGTATTTTTTTGAATATTTATTTTCCACTTTTTAATCAGGTTTAGCTTGGCATCGGCAAGAACCGATTCAAAGCTTTCCGGATGATCGGCCATATCCTTCAGCTCATTCATCGTCCGGTTTATAAGTATATCCACATCTTCCGGTTTACATGAGAAACGAATTGTACTCCGCTGCAAATCAGCCGGATATTTTGTTGCACTAACCGAAACACTCACACTGTAAATCATTCCCATTTCTTCGCGTAGCGTTTTCAGTAAGCGGTTTCGTACAATTTCTTCTGCTAAATCGGATTGAAGTTTAAACGAGTTTATATCTGTTCCTATTTTTGTATTCTGAAAAATCAGCGATACTGTCGAACGGGGATTATCTCCTACGTTTTTAATATAATCCATATTCCCGGAAGGAATAACAGGTCCCTGATACATATACTGATTATCCACTTTCCCTGATGGAAGACCACCCAGATATTTGAGAATAAAAGGTTTCACCTCATCAAACGTACAATCGCCAATCAGAAGGAAATTATAATCTTTGGCTGAACCAAAATTCGCATTGAACACCGAAACCAGACGTTCAAACTTCAAATCAGATTCGATTACTTTATCTGTCATTTCGCGGGTTACATAACTATTCCCGTTCAACAGAAGTTCCAAATCTTTATAATACCTGTCTGTTTCTGTTTTATTCTCGGTCAGGTATTTTTCAATGGTTTTATCCTTAATCTGGCAAAACAATACACTGTCTGCTTTTGGTTGTGTCCACTTCAGATACAGCAAACGGAACATTTCTTCCATGTCTTTTTTTGCTGATCCGCCAACAACTCCTGAGCGGGTTTTCTCAAGCAGAAAACGCATTGATACACTTTTCCCGGCCAGATAATGACTAATCTCTTCTCTCGATAGGCAACCGGCTCCGCTAATCGGGACAACCGATCCGGCAAAAACTCCATTCACATAATCGATACTGTCGAGTGCATACAAACCTCCCCGACGGAAACCACTCAACTGAACATTATCTTTATCAAGTGATGACGGTTTGAAAATGACCTTTGCACCATTCGACAATACCAGACTTTCTGCGCCAAGTGCATCAATTTTCTGACGACTGACAATTTTCCCCGGAACAGGTTCTTTGCTTAAAAGCGATTCCGGAACCTGAATATTTTTAACGAATGGTTTAATATCTGCTTTCTGAATGCTGTCGAATAAAGCCTTCAATTGATCTTCTGTTGGAAGTTGTTCGGCTACTTTATCAAACGATGTAAGCAAATAGTGGGTCTTTTCTGGCTTGCGAATCGTTTTCAGTAATGAAACAAAAGCCACAGAGTCCATTTGTCCGATGTATTTTGAAGCCAGTCGGTATTCTTCTTTCATATCAATAATCTTATTCCCAACATAAAAATCGGCATACACATCGTTCATCAGCGAAGCCGATTCCTGCGGAGTTTTAGACTCAACCGCATTTCGCAGTTCTCTAAGATATTTTTTGCGTACTTTCTCTATTTCTACCGGAACGAAGCCGTAACGGAAAATCCGTTCTGCTTCCGTTGCAAAAAAAGTAATCCCTTCGCTAATTTTATCCGGAACCAATTCAACCGAGCCACCCAGCATTCCCTTAACATTCAGAAAACTACTATATGAATACGAAGCTTTACTGTACGGTGGATTACTGAACGACAAAGAAGAGAAACGCTCTCTTATCAAACGGTTCAGCAGTGAACGCTCCAGATAAGCCGGATAATCTTCTTCTGTTTTCACCGATGAAGGTCTGTCTAGTAACTGAACAACATCCATCTCTATTTTATCAAGTGACTCATGGCTCAGCTTGCGTACTTTAACATCCAAATAATCATCGATGTTGTATGTTGGAAAATCTTTGGTCCGAACTGATTTTAACGGAGAAAACCATTTCTGGATCAGCTTCTCCACCATTTTCGGATTTACATCGCCAACTACCGCAACGGCCATCAGCGACGGATCGTACCAAGTCTGATAAAAATTGCGGATCAGTTGATGTGGAAAATGACGAATAACAGCAGTATCGCCAATCGTCAGTCGTTGCGAATAACGTGAATTATTGAGCAACTCCAGTAAAAACGCATTTTGCGCATCATGTTTAGGCCCTTCTTTCGATAACCACTCAGAAAGAATTACGCCACGTTCTTCCTCTATTTGGATGCTATCCAGCGAAAGTCCACCTGCCCAATCAGACAATACCATCATAGTACTGTCAACAAATGCCGGGTCTGACGAAGGAAGCTGCAACTTATACACCGTTTCGTTCATCGATGTATGAGCATTGAGATCCACCCCAAATTTGGCGCCTTTCGATTCAAGAAAGCCGGTCAGCGAATTTCCGGAAAAATGTTTTGTTCCATTGAAGGCCATGTGCTCAAGGAAATGTGCCAGACCACGCTGATTCTCGTCTTCAAGTACCGAACCCGATTTAATGAAAAGCCGGTAAACAGCTTCTCCCTTCGGAAAATTGTTTGGATAAATGTAGTAAGTCAAGCCATTTTCAAGCTGTCCCTTTATTAACTTGGAAGTTTGTTTTAACTCTTTCGGATAGCCCCATATACTTATCCCTAAAAACAATATAATGAATAATAATTTGCTCACTTTAGTTTCCTTTACGAAACAGGATACCGTTCTGCCTGGATTCAGGCAGAAACGCGTTCCTGATCATTTGTTTTTAATTCTTGTAAATGATAAATTCCCTCTGAAACTCGCTTTTCCCGGGAAGCCCCATTGTCAGGTTCATACTGTTACTTTCCAACCGGATTGTCAACGTATTTTGCTTTGTCTCATCAATTGTATGAGGAAGCCAGCGAACACGTATAGGCATATCATAAATGCCCGGAAGAAAATCCAAAGTTGTCCCTTGGGTTACAAGCTCATAATCCACTCCTTCCTTTAATCCATCACCAGGAGTAATAGAGTAGGTAACAGTCAGAGTCTTATCCAGTGCTTTTGAACTCAGAAATACTTTATACTCGCCCAACACACGGGCACCTGCATTTACTGTTGTCAATGAAACATCGTCTTTCATAATATGAATAAAAGGATGATCATACGGTTCAAAATCCTCTTTGCATGAGTTCAGCAGTGGAACAATCAATAAAACAAGAATTAAATATTTGAATTTGTTTAACATGGCCATTCAATGTTTATTAGTTAACCGTTGGATTAGGTTGCATATTAGTATTTGCTTCCAACTCTTTTAAAGGAATAGGAAGTACGAAATAATCGCTCGGATAATTTATCCGCTGAACAGAAGAGTTGCTACCTGCTTCACGAACAAGGTTTTGTTTCTTCCGTGTAATATCAAAAAACTGATGTCCTTCAAAGCAAAGTTCTTTGTCTCTTTCTTTTTCCAGTGTGTGGGTGAGTTCTGTTTTACTGGTTGTATTTAGCTCAACATTTTCAATTGTTGTATTAAGTCCGCGGGCTATAATGGCTTTGATGTCAGTGGCCGCTTCTGTCAGCATATTTTTATTCAGATATGCTTCGGCTCGGTTTAGATACATCTCACTTACCCGGGCAACAAATGGATCGTAGTGTTTATCAGCCTCAGCAACATTCCCTTTAATGTAGTATTTAAAACAAATATGCTCGCCCTTATCGTTAGTCAGCAAAGACAAACGAATATCGTTCTGATCGTCGAACAAGCTAATTAAGGTATCGGCCGGAATTGTAACCGGAGCTGCCGGTGAATAAAACGTTGCAAGCGACGACTTTTTATTGGTTCCGTTTAAACGAAAAATCGCTTCGTTTCCGGCTTTCATATTCATATACATATCCAGATAGTCATCACCCTGTGATAACGGATATTCATTAATCAGAATACTTGAATAACTAATTACTTTGTCCCAGTTTCCCATGTACAGGTACACACGCGATAAAAGCGCATATGCAGCATTTTTCGAGGCATAATAAACACCTTGCGATTCCTTATCGCCAAACAGTTCCACCGCTTTTTCAAGATCAGCTATAATCTGAGTATAAACTTCCTTTACTGTTTTCCGCGAAACATTATCATCCGCGCCGGGCGTTTTCAACAAAACAGGAATACCCAGGTGTGATGCATCGCTGGTGTAATTATAAGGTTGAGCATACACCCGAACCATATCAAAGTGAGTTAGTGCCCTTAAGTACAATGCTTCTGCAAGAATACGATCCAGTTCATCTTTTTGCTTCGGAAATTTCTCTAGTAAATCAGGTTGATACTGAATGATATTATTGACATTGGCCATTGCCTCATAAATTTTCTTCCATATATAACCTACGGCTTCTGTTTCGTCCGAAGCATCTGAAGTAAAATTATACTGATTGACCATATCTGCCGTACCTCCAACAATGTTCAGCCGAACCATATTCCCGGCCACTTCCGGATATTTAAAAAATTCAGAGCTGTAATAATCATAAACAGCACTGTATGTTCCGGGTAAAGCAGCTCTTATTCCTTCCATATCGGTGAAAAATACCGGGATAGTTGTTTTTCCAATCGGATCAACTTCCAGAAAGTCACAGGCTCCAATGCCAAACGCCATCGAACCCAGCAATATATATTTGGTAATTATCTTTTTCATCTGTATAAATTTTCAAAAAACATCAGAACATTAAATCAAGACTTAATGAGAAAGTCGATTCCATTGGGTATCCAGCCATAGTCTGTTTGTACGAATTTTGGTTTTTGCTTTTATACGGGGTCCATACACTTACATTATCGGCTACAAAAGAAAGATGACATTGGTTAAAGCCTAAGCTTTGTGCCAATTGTATTGGTAATTGATAGGTCAACGCAATATTCTGCAAGCGAATATTCGTCTTATTGTACAGATATCGCGTGGAGTTCATCACCGAACCAGTTGAAACGCCCCATATTGGTTTAGGCGATAATGCTTTATCTCCTGGTTTTTGCCAACGATCTAACTGATTGATTGACTGATTCTCATCCATAATATGGTAACCATCGGAAGAACTACCCCGTCCGAATGAAGAAAACGAATATCCTCCAAGGACATAATTACAAAGAATCCTCAACTCAAAATTTTTATACTCAAACGTATTGGTAATCCCCCCCGACAAAAATGGAGTAGAAGTTTTTCCTGAAACACGATTGTCATACGAATAAGTGCGGGTAATATTTCCATTGTAATCATACCACAATGGGCTTCCATCCCGGGGATCAACTCCTGCCCAGCGCACGAGATAATAAGTATTTATATCTTCCCCTTCGCGCCATATTTTGTTACCCATTACTTTTTGGAGACCATTATATAAGTTAATTAACTGGTTTTTATTATGTGCCATATTTAAACGAGTCGTCCAATAGAAGTTCCTGTTTTTGATATTCTCTGAAGTAATATTTACTTCAAATCCCTGATTTAAAATAGATCCCACATTACGGGTTATTCGGGTATCTCCGGTAGTTCTAGAAACATCCATATCACTAAGCAAATCAACTGTTTTGTTGTGATAATATTCAGCATCAATATCCAGCCGGTCTAACAATTCAATACGCAAACCCAAATTAGCCATGTAAGTTGTTTCCCAGCTCAAATCTGGGTTCGGACTAGCTGCTAACGAACCGCCAGGCTTGTCAATATAATTATCCGAATCGTTGTAAGAGTAAGACCCTTGGGCTTGTTGAGAACCTAAACGAGAGTTCCCATTCGTCCCAAAGCTGGTTTTTAATTTCAATACATTCACTACATCGCTATGAAAAAACGACTCATTATGAATATTCCAGGAGTAAGCCAATGAACCAAAATTTGCCCAGCGAACATCTTTCCCAAAATTAGAATTCCCGTCTTTTCTCCAGTTGAAAGTAAAATAGTGGCGCTTATCATACGAGTAACTCCCTTGCAGAAAAAACGACATAGCATGATCGATATTTGCACTACTAGACCCACGACGGCTAACAGCATACGTAATCTCCTTGATATGATCGTTCACAAAGCCGGAACCGGTAGCTTGAATTGTATGGTATTCTTTTGAACTAATTTCAAAACCACCAACTCCACTCACTGAATGCTTTCCAATCGTACGATTGTAATTAACACGTTCAATATTCGTCCAGGTCAGATGGTTCACATGACTTCGGGTTGCATATCCCAGCGGAGTGCCATCGCTCTCCATCCCAGACCAATTGGTGCGGGCATCATATATGTCTTCATAACTACTTTGGTAATCCACTCCAAGTTGTGAAGTTAGGTCAAGCCCATCCATAGGATGATATCCGAGCATCACATTGGAATTCGACATAAATGTACGTTGTCGGTTATCGTTTTCTTCTCGTTCAGCAACGCTATTAAAGAACTTTGCTTTTTTCCAGTTCTGATCACCATTCGTAGTTCGTCCATCTACATACTTGTTGTATAGTCGAAAAGTTCCGTCTTCATTATATGGTGAAAAAATGGGCAAATATTCATAATAATCAGTCCCCGGATTAAACAGATTATTGATGTTATAGGAAGCTGAAAGATTAAAGGATGCTATCAGACGATCACTCAGGGTAATGTCATCATTCACACGAAGTGCATAACGCTCTGTTGTATTTCCCTTCACAGTCTGACTTTCACGGAAGTAAGATCCAGACAGATAGAAAGCCGACTTTTCAGTTCCGCCAGTCATCGAAAGGTTTCCCTGAACATTGTTTCCTATCTTATAAAATACATCATGCCAGTCGGTCGAACTAGTACTATAAGTATTCATGTCGTTATCCTGAAACGGGAAATATTTCATATCCAGTCCGGCATTGGTGTATGACTCTTTAGCCAGTTCCATATACTGTTCTGCATTCAATACCTTAAACCGGGTTGATTCATTGATTTTTGAAATACCAAACTGAGTCGAAAACCGGAATTTTGATTCACCTTTCTTACCTTTTTTCGTTGTAACCAGAATCACACCATTTGCTCCGTTGGCACCATAGATCGAAGTTGCTGAAGCATCTTTTAAAACAGTGATCGACTCAATATCATTCGGATTTAAAAACGAAAGAGGGCTGATTGATGCACTCATCCCTGTAACCTGATTGGTACGATCTCCTGTAAAAATAGGTGTTCCATCCAAAATCCATAAAGGCTCATTCGATGCTGCCAAAGAAGCATCTCCCCGAACTCTGATATTGTATCGACTACGGGTATTATCCGGCGAATCGGTATTCGGGTCAATTCTTACTCCTGGCACTAAACCATCCAATAGCAGGTCAACTCGGGTTTGTGGTAAATTCTCCAACTGTTTTGAATTTACCTGATAAGCACTACCTACCATATCCGAACGGGTTTGTGCAGTTCCGTAGGCTCCTTTAATTACAACATCCTGAAGTATCTGATCTATCGATTCCATTACAAGATCGATTTTTTCTCTGCTATCTACTTGAATCTCTTTTAATTTCATTCCAACAAAAGAGAACATCAAACTTGCTTTAGTCGAATTAACTTTAATCCGATAATTTCCATCAGCATCAGTAATAACTCCGGCATTGGTTCCTTTCAATACAATTGCAACCCCTGGTAGCGGATTTTTCTGTTCATCAGTCACATGTCCGCTTACCCATAAATCTTTCTGTGGTAGCTCTATTGTAGATGAAACCAGCAAACTGCTAACAATATCCTGCTTTTCCTTTGAGAGAACGGCTATCTGACGATCAGAAATTTCATAATAATTTTTTGTCCCTTGGAAAATCTGATCAAGGATAGACTCAACTGGCTCATTGCGAACACTTACATTTACCTTCCGGTTAATATCAACGGATTTCTCACTATAGATAAAAACATAGTCGCTGTTGTGTTCTATCTGCTGAAAAATCTGCCTCACCGAAGTATCCTCCAAATTCATATTGAATCTGGCTTGCTGTGAATAACCATGGGTTTCAGCGGCTAATGTTACCACAGAAACAAACATTAAAAAGAAAATTAACTTCATCTCTAGTAATAATTTTACCATGCCGCATTCGACACGGCACTCTCTATTTCCCTTTTTTTTCATACATTTACAAGGTATTATAACAACTAAATTAATACGTTCAGGAACCGGGACAGGGCCGAATCTGCCCCGGTTCTTTTTTTCTCTTTCCGATCTAACTATTTTTTTCTCTTTTCAAGTAAAACTTCATCATTATTAATCCGGTAATCGAACCGGGCAACCTGCGACAGAACACTCATTACCTGCGACAATGAATCTTTCAGATAAAGTTTTCCACTTACTGGCAGAATATTTTGTGTTAAGTCGTTATTGTATGTAAAACGCACATTGTAGTAGCGTTCTAATTTTCGCAATATCTGCTCCAGATTTTCGTTACTGAATGGATAATATCCGTCAATCCATGCATAACTAGCTTTCGGATCAGAATCTGTCTCAATCTTCAGCGAATTAGATTTGATACGACAGGTGGCTTTTTGTCCTGGAACCATCATTTCTTTTGATGAAAATAACCCTTCGTCTTTCCAAACAGCTACACTTCCCTTAACTAAAACAACCTTTGCAAAATCATCCGATTGATAGGCACTTACATTAAACTCTGTTCCGTAAACTTCAACATTCATATTCTTGGAATGAACGATAAATGGATGCAGACTATCTTTCTTCACTACAAAAAAACCTTCTCCATCAAGAAATACTTCCCGGTTTTTTCCTCTGAATTTTTGAGGAAAAGCAAACTTGCTCCCGGCATTCAGATAAACTAGTGTTTTATCTTCGAGAATAACGGTCGTCTTTCGTCCAAAAGGGGTGATAATTTCATTCAGTTTCTCTTTGCCCGTTTTATTTTCAACCACCGGAATATTGCTGACAATACTATCTCTATTGATCTTCATTGCATTTTCATCATCAAGCACAGCAACCTGGGCTTTCTCTTTCCCAAGGTCAACTTTCTGCCCATTCGACAAAACGAGCACCGAATTCGATGAATCATTGCTTTGCACCAGACCTGAAAACTGATATGAATCTCCCGGATGTGAAAGCAAGTAGTACAAAATCCCGCCAGTAGATAGTACAAAAATAAGAACTGCTGCTACTCTTCGTAATAAATTTAACCGGATAGCCCTCGAAGCTGTCACTTGCTGCTGCCTAAAAGCATTAATATTTTGCCAGAGTTCCTGTTTTCGGGAAGCATTGGCAAGCGGCTCCCGAATCTGAAACGACAAAATGAAATCCTGTGCACGTAAAAGTGTTTCTTCTATCGCTTTATTCGCCACGATAAATTCATCCCATTCATTGCTTTTGTTCGCTCGAATCACAAAGGCGATAAACTCACTATCGTCGAGTAAATCGTCAAAAGAATAATCAGTATAGTTCTTTTTCATCATAAATTATGGATATAGAAAGGTTGGCTGACTTTTTGTGACAATAAATAGTGTGTTTTTTTTATTTTTTCTTCTTTTTCTGAAAAAGAAGCATCAAAATGAAATTACGATCAGCTAAATGTTTTTTTAGTGTATTTATTGCCCGGGAGGTAAGTTGTCTGGCCGAAGTATATGAAATAGACATGATTTCACAGATGTGCTGATAATCGAAACCACAAGTAAAACGGTAATACAGAATTTCCCTCTGTTTTTCGTTTAGCTCAGTCATCGCTTCTCTTAAAAATTCCTTCTGTCTAGAAGTTTCCTCTGTTTTAATCCAATCCTCCTCAACCGAAAACGTGACATCGAACTCATGCGTCGCTTCTAGTCCAGTAAGTTTGCGCTCTTTTTCAAGTGCAAGAAAAAGTCTTCGGCGAAACGATTTTAATAAGTATAACCGTATATTTTGAACGTCTCCCAGCGATTGACGGTTCTGGATGATATGATAAAATAGATCTTGAATTGTGTCGTAGATAAGATTTTCATTCCCAGTTATTTTCTTTCCGTAGAAAAACAGAAAGTCAACATGCTGATGATAAACATACGACAAGGAATCTTCCTTACCCCGTTTGAGGCCATCCCATATATGTTTGTCATTTTGCATTGAAAATAAAGTAGTTCTCCGATCCAAATATAGATATAAGTAGGTAAACTAAGACTTCTTCGAAAAACTCTTTAATATTTAAATAATATAACTTAAGCAATTAAGTCTTGTAATATATTGTCATCTTATTTCACTGCGGTATGAAAAAAAGAAACTGATAGATAACTTTTTGTAATAATTACTTTAAAGTATCACTCTTTTGTATATTTCAACTTGATAGTTTTTGAAAAAAGGAAATTGCTTCTCTATATCTCGACTCAGCTTTTAATGTTGTTTTTTCATAAAAGACTTGTTCTTGTCTGTGAAAATATTGACAATCAGCGTTTTTTGTAAAATTTCATCAATTTACTTTATTGGCAATCAGATATTTGTATTTTTGTCATGTAGAAATCCTAAAATTATGTGTATATAGAATTGGAAATTCCTTGGTACAGATGAAAGACTGGGAACAAAATTGAAAAATACTCTTGTGCTTTTTTTTTATCATGTTCGCCGATTTTTCTCTAACGAGAAAATGCTGAATACTTCTTTTTCAAGAGTTATTAAACTCAAAATAGTATCATTAGAACCTAATCCATTTGACCGGTTTTGGTCAAAAATAAATATACCATGAGAAAACTTGTAAATTGTATGATTTTCGCTCTTCTGATGCCGCTTGTTGGCACGACGGCTCCGGCCGATAGTTTGAAATTTGTGAATGCCGAAACCTTGCCGTTGATAGGGAAAGGCTTCGACGACACACAAAACCGCTACGAGCGCTTGCCTGCTCGTTTGCAGTCATTAACCCGCCCTCCGGTTTGGAATTTGTCGAAGAATTGTAGCGGAATGGCTATTCGTTTTCGTACTAACTCGCCCGTTATTGCGGCTCGTTGGGAACTTACCGGTGATGTGGTAATGAATCACTTCACGCCAACCGGAATTAAAGGACTGGATTTATATTGCATGAAAGATGGCAAATGGCAATTTGTCAATTCAGGTCGCCCGACAGGAAAAACGACCACGGCTACTATCATCAGCAACATGGCCGGTAACGAAATGGAGTACATGCTTTATCTGCCCTTGTACGATGGTTTGAAAAATCTGGAAATTGGCGTACAAGCTGATGCAATGATTGATGCACCAAAACTGGATTCGCCGCGAAGAGGCACTCCTGTTGTTTTTTATGGTACCAGTATCACACAGGGAGGATGCGCTACCCGTGCAGGAATGGCTTATCCAAATATTCTCTCGCGTAAATTGGATAAAGAGATTATTAATCTGGGCTTCAGTGGGAACGGGCAGTTGGATTTAGAAGTTGCCGAAGCCATGTCAACGATCAATGCCTCTGTTTTTGTGATTGATTGTATTCCGAATGTTACTGTTGCGCAGATGAATGAAAAATACGTACGTTTCCTGGAGATTATTCGTGAAAAACATCCCAAAACACCGATTCTTTTGGTCGAAAGTGTATTGTTCACGCACATGAATTTTGATCGGTCTGCCGATTCGATTGTAAAAGAAAAAAATGCTTTGCTGAAAAAGATTTACGAAGGACAGAAAGCCAAAGGAGATAAAAATATCTATTATCAGAAAGCCGATAATCTGATTGGACACGATCAGGAAGCAACAGTAGATGGAATTCACCTGACCGACCTTGGTTTTGTTCGTCTGGCTGATGAAATTTACCCGGCAATCCGGAAGTTGATTAAATAAAACGAGTTACGGGTTACAAGTTTCGGGGTTTTCTTGTTAATCTTTTATATTAGAATGAATAGTTACAAAGAACTGGAAATATATCAAATGGCATATCGTTTAGCGATTGAGGTTCATCGGGTGAGCCTGAAACTGCCTAACTATGAACTTTATGAGCAGGGGAGCCAGATAAGAAGATCGTCAAAAAGTATCAAGGATAATATTGCTGAAGGTTATGGGCGAAGACGTTACAAAGATGAATTTATTCGCTTTCTGATATTTGCCCATGCTTCCTGTGATGAAACAATCTCTCAGCTCTGTATGATTAATGAACTTCATTTCGAGAATAATGGGTTGCTCAAATTGATTGAATAGTATGAATTGTTAGGGGCAAAAATCAACAAGTTTATCCAGTACGTTGAAACAAATTGGAACAAACCCGCAACCCGTAACCTGTAACTTTAAACGAATGACAAAACTCACAATCAATAATCAATCAGTGGAAGTGCCCGAAGGGGCAACGATTCTGGATGCTGCGAAACAACTTGGAGTTCAGATTCCAACTATGTGCCATTTGGATGGAACGGAGCATTTTACTTCATGCATGATTTGTCTGGTAAAAGACCGACGGAATGGGCGATTGATGCCATCCTGCTCAATGCCTGCATCCGACGGAATGGATATTGTGACCGACGATGAAGAATGTGCTGAATCGCGCAAGGCTGCACTTGAATTATTGCTGAGCGAGCATGTGGGCGACTGTGAGGCTCCCTGCCAGTCGGTTTGTCCGGCACACATGAACATTCCTCTGATGAACCGTTTGATTGTGCGTGGCGACTTCAAAAAGGCTTTACAGGTGGTGAAACGCGATATTGCTTTGCCTGCCGTATTGGGGCGTATTTGCCCGGCTCCCTGCGAAGCTGGATGTCGTCGCAAACCAGTAGATCAATCCGTTGCTATTTGTCATTTAAAACAATTTGTGGCCGATGAAGATTTGAAACAAGCCGAAAGCTGGATGCCACAACTTGCTCCTTCTTCAGGAAAAAAAGTAGCAATTGTTGGTGCCGGACCTGCTGGTTTGGCTACTGCTTATTATTTGCAGTTACAAGGTCATCAGGTACATGTGTTTGACCAGAATAGCAAAGCTGGAGGAGATTTATTGAAAATAGAAGAAAATATATTGCCTGCTTCAGTACTTGAAAGCGAAGTGGCTCAGATTGCCTGCACCGGAATTGAATTTCATTTTAATACTGCAATAAATGCGACTGAATTTCAGCAATTAAAAACTGAATACCACGCGGTGGTTTTGGCTACCGGTGCATCTCAAATGGGCGAATTGATTGGCTTAAAGTGCTCGAAGCAGGGAATTGATGCGAATAAAATTACGTTTCAGACTTCGGAATCAAAAGTGTTTGCAGTTGGCAATGCGTTGCGTCCTTCGAAGTTAGCTGTACGCTCGGTGGGACAGGGCAAGGAACTTGCCGCAATTATTGATAATTTTTTGAAAACAGGAATTATTGCTACACCCAAAGAGCGTTTCCGTTCGAAGTTCGGTAAGTTAGAAATTCCTGAATTTGCAGAATATTTAAAAGAATCGCAGCAATACGAACGACTTTCTACTTCACATGATTTTTCAGCAGAAGAAGCCCGCCGGGAGGCTGAGCGATGTTTGCATTGTGATTGCCGCAATCCGGAAAGTTGCAAATTGCGAATTTATGCTGATGAATACGGCGCCGAGCAACGTCGTTTTCAAACCAGCGAGCGCCGATTGGTGCACAAGCAGATTTATCGGGAAGGAGTTGTTTACGAAGCTGAAAAATGCATCAAATGCGGTATTTGCGTTCGCCTAACGCAAATACATCAGGAAGAATTCGGGTTTACTTTCGTCGGTCGTGGTTTTGATGTAAAAATAGGCATCCCATTTGACGAATCGCTACAGGTAGCTTTGCGGCAAACGGCAGGTATGGTTGCGTCGCATTGTCCAACCGGAGCTCTGGCCTTGTACAATTCAGAAGAACATTTGTAGAAAGAACTTTGTCAAAATAGAAAAAGCTACCTTCGGGAACCAACCAGGAGGTAGCTTTTTTATTGGAAAACAGTTCTTATTTTCGCTGAATGAAGTATTTAACGGTTCTGAAATAATCCGTACTTGCGGGCGTAGGTTTGTCCTTTATGGTTCAATACTACAATGTAAATTCCTGAATTCAGTTTTGCTGAAAATTCGGTTTTGTTAATCCCTTCAGCACGAATGGTGCCGTAAATGTCATATACTTTTACTTGAGCGCCAGAGGGAATGTGACTGATATAAAGTATATTTCCGGTATTTCGAATAAGAATATCTTCATCGTTGAATGGTTTTTGAACGAACGTTGATCCCGATACGTAATTCATTTTCTGATCAAGCCAATCGATCCGGTCAAGAATGTAATTGCGTACATTGCTTACTTCTCCGGAATAGCTGCCATAAACGACCGGATTTTCGTGTACTTTTGTATCCAGAATGGGCCAGCGTTTAAAATTCAATTCTGCGATTGCATCAGCATTTGCTCACAGCTATCCACCACATTTTTCAGTACCTCCTTTGAAATAATATTTTCATCGCGGTAGTGCGAATAAATATGTCGTAATTTTTCATTGATACCGGGATCAGTCAAAATACGACGAATCATATTTTTAGTGCCACCGGCAGCACTGGTAGAGGTCCACAGACTCATCCATTCATTGCTCTGCCGGCTACGATCAGCAATTGAATAGGTTCTCCAGTCATTTTCAAATCCGAGGTCAAAATCCCATACCGGGCAAAAATAAAATTTATCGTCACCCACGCGTTTGCTCATATATACGCTCCAGTAAGTGTCGGTATTTCCTGAATATTCACCTACTAAAAAATGTCGCAAAAGAGTTTCTACATCCGCATATTTTCTGAATCCATTCGTAGGATCAGTGTAAGTGGGAGAGTTGACCGCAGAAACGAATTTTTCAAAATGTTGTTCAATTTCAGTTTCTTGATTCGGAGATATTTCATCGTCATCCGGATATTTAATTGTTACTGGAATAGTGAAGTTTATCGACGTGAAATGTTTGGGTTCGGTGTTCGCATAGGCATCAATTTCAAGTAAATAACCAGTAGTGCCTGTTTCTTTGTCCAATTCTTCAATTTCAACCCTTTTCTTACGTACATCAATCTGATCACACAATTGGTAGGTCCCTTTGTAATCGCCATTCAGAACAACATCAACAGCTTCGGCTGGCGAAGTGTAGGGCATTTCCAGCCGGCGACTGAAATCAAAAGCCAGTATATTGCGCATCAGTGTTTTATCGCCGTAGCTATTAATCAATGTCCAGTTTTTTGCTTTGGCTGGTAAGCCCAGTAATTTGGTCGAATTGAATAACTTTATGCGATACGGTTTCTTCGGATGTGTCCAGCTATTGTTGCCTCTGCCGCGAATTTCCAGACTATCGCTAAAAACCTTCTTTCCATTGTCATATACAATAGATACAATTCCTTTGATGTATTCTTCTTTGCTGACAATATCCTGAGCATTGACAGTGTGAATGGAAACCGTTGGCAAATTCGTGATCTGCGGCAGAGCCGTGTCGTTGCCTTCTGATTCGTATCCGAAGAATTTTAATTCGCTCATATAACTGCTTTTCCCACTTTGCTGGGGAGTTGGAAATACAAAACGAACGTATCTGAATCCGCGCGATGCATGGATCGCTTGTTTGTTTAATTTCCGTTCGGGGAGGCCTGGAATCACATACAATGGAATTGCATCACCAAAATCAGCATTGTTGGCTCCTTCGAAAACGCCAAGTTGAAGCCTGTCCCGATAATCTGAATCCATGCGTGGGCTAAATTCAATATCGGTGATGACACATTTTTTGCCTAAATCGAGGCCAATCCAATTGCCTGCTTGCGAGCAGGAGCGAAAATATGTATTGGTATTATTATCGAAAGCGTTGGCGATCGGATATTGTGTTTCATTGCAATTGTCAAACAGAATTATTTGTCCTGACAATTCATGCGATTCAGTATTTTGTGCTATTGACGGAGTCGAAATTCCGTATAAAGTGAGGCATGCGCCTGCTATTAAATAAGGTAGATTTATTTTCATTTTGGTTTGATGTTGAATGGAAATTACTTTCAAAAGAAAATAATTTTCCTGATGAATAATTGTTGTTAAATGGGAATTTATTCAGACTGTAATGTCGCAATGTGTTCATATGCAACGAATGCGCAGATTACACTATTCAATAGTCTTTCTTTTTCCTGAAAACAACAGCGTAATTTTGTGCTGATTTCAGTGATTTTTAATCGAGTTAGTGTAATCTGCGTTTAAATCGGGGGCTAATTATTCCCGCTTTCATTGTTGCAGAAAGCCGTTTGACTGCTTTTTATTTAAACAGTTTTTTATTCGGCTTGCTTCCCATTTCAAATACCAGTTCTCCGCCTTTGTTGATTTCAGTATTGGTGAGGATGGTGGTGTTTACAGCTTTTCCATTCAGTTTAACCGATTGGATGTAGATATTCTTATCGCTAAGGTTGTTGGCCTTGATGATTAATGTTTTTCCCTGGGCAAGTTGCAATTTCCCTTCGTTTACCGACGGAGAACCAATGGCGTACTGGCCTGAACCCGGGCAAACAGGGTAGAAACCCAATGAGGAGAAGATGTACCATGCTGACATTTGTCCGCAGTCATCATTTCCACATAAACCATCCGGTTTGTTCAGATACATGGTATTGACAATCTGGTGGATGCGCTCCTGTGTTTTCCATGGTTTGCCAGCCCAGTTGTACATATAGGCCACGTGGTGACTGGGTTCGTTGCCATGCACATAGCAGCCGATCAAACCTTCGCGGGTAATGTCTTCCGTTTCGGCGAAGTATTTATCAGGCATGTACATCGTAAACAGCGAATCCAGATGTTCGCAGAAACGATTGTTGCCGCCCATTTTTTGAATCAGCGCCGGAATATCCTGCGGAACATACAGCGAATAATTCCATGCATTTCCTTCAATAAAACCCTCGTTGGCCGTGTGCATCGGATCGAACGGTGTTTTCCAGTTTCCTTTACTGTCTTTGGCTCCCACAAATCCGGTACGCTCGTTGAATAGTTTTTTCCAGTTTTCAGCCCGCTTGCCAAATTGGTCGGCAACAGTTGTATTACCAATTGATTGAGCCAGTTGTGCGATAGTCCAGTCGTCGTATGAATATTCCAGTGTCATGGATGAGCCCACCGCATTTTTTTCGTACGGAACATAGCCCAGCGACATGTAATCGCCTAAGTTGCCATAATTTTTGTTTGTTGCAGATGAAATACAAGCTTCCAGTGCATGTTGGGGATCGAAACCACGAATGCCGTTGATCCACGCATCAGCGATGACAGGCACTGCATGGTAGCCAATCATACACCAGTTTTCGTTTCCGAAGTGGCTCCATACCGGAAGTACTTTGTGTACACTCTGGTCGTAGTGGGCCAGCATCGAATTAATCATATCTGAAGTGCGTTCAGGCTGAATGAGCGAGAACAGCGGATGCAGTGCCCGGTAAGTATCCCACAACGAGAAAACAGTGTAGTTGGTAAATCCTTTTGCCTGATGAATATTGTGGTCGAGTCCGCGGTATTGCCCGTCAATATCCATATACTGAACAGGATTGATGAAAGTGTGGTACAGCGAGGTGTAAAAGGTTGTTTTCTTTTCAGGCGAAGCAGTAATGGTGATGCGGCTCAGCTCTTTTTGCCAGTTTTCTTTTGCCTGAGCTTTTACCTTTTCAAAATTGAAATGAGGCACTTCTGCTTCGAGATTTTTCAGTGCTCCTTCTGTACTAACAGCCGAAATGGCAAATTTTACTTTGATTTTTTCACCTTCTGTGGTCGCAAAATCGAAATAGGCTTTCATGTTTTTGCCTGCCATTTCCGGAAAATTATGTTCCTGATCGAATTTGCGCCAAAAGCCTTTGTACACAAGCTCTTCATCGTTTTTACATCCGTAATTTTTGATTGGTTTCGAGAAAACCATCGCAAAATACAGATAGTTGGTACGAGCCCAGCCGCGGGTAATACGGTAGCCGGTGACCAAGGTATCGTTTTCGACCCGGGCATACGACCAGAGAACTTTTCCGTCGTAATTGTAGATACCATGATTCAGGTCGAGAATAATGTGGGCATCATTGGTTTGCGGAAAGGTGTACTGGTGAAATCCTACATGTGTTGTTGTTGTCAGTTCAGCATCGATTTTGTAGTCGTCAAGTACCACGCGGTAATAGCCGGGTTCGGCTTCTTCTGTTTCGTGGCTGAAGCGCGAACGGTAACCACTTTCTGGTTTATCGGCTGTTCCCGGGTTTAACTGAAGTTTTCCGACAGTAGGCATGAGCAGAAAATCGCCCAGATCGGAGTGCCCGGTGCCGCTTAAATGGGTGTGGCTAAAACCGACAATGGTTTTATCGCTGTACTGATAACCGGCACAATAACGATAGACCGTTCCTGTGTATTTCCCGTTAGCAGCATACGGAATGGTATCGGTGTCGGGACTTAGCTGAACCATGCCGAACGGAACACAGGCTCCTGGAAACACGTGTCCCATTTCCTTGGTGCCAATCAGCGGATCAACATAGCGGGTTAAATCTTCGGCTGCCGGTTGTGCCGACATGCTTAATGCTCCCAGGGCCAATCCGGAAAGCATAATAAGTTTCTTGCAGCTTGTAAGCTTCATAACGAAATAATTTTAGTGTGTATTGGATGTATCAAAGAAATCACTAAAAAATGCTTTCTCCAAATTCGTCGATTTTATTTCTGGCTGGCAAATATATTTTCTGATTAATAGTCATTGAATGAGGTTGTTCTGGTTCAGGGGAAAATAAAAAGAGACCATTCTTTTCAGAATAGCCTCTTCGTTAAATTAAAGCTTATTATTGACAATGTATTGCTTAACGATGTTTACTTCCATCCACCACCTAGTGCGCGGTACAACGAAACAACCGCATTCAGTTTTTGAAGTTGGTCGTTCACACTGCTGAGTTGAGCTGATAACAGACTTGTTTGAGCATTCAGCACTTCGGTGTAAGTTGCTGAACCATAAGTCAACAGTTCTTTGGTATAATCAACCGATTTTTCCAAAGCATCCAGTTGCTGTTTGCGCAAACCGATTTTTTGTACCGACGATTCATATGAACCTAATGCATTGTGCACTTCTTCTCCGGCTACGAGCAATGTCTTTCTGAAAACAAGTAAAGCTTCTTCCTGTTGTGCTTTGGCAACTTTTAATCGGGTAATATTTGCTTTTTTATTGAATATTGGCTGAGTTAAACCGCCAACCAAAGCTGCTGCAAACGACTTTGCATCGATTAGTTTACCAAGATCTGCGGCGGCCAATCCGGTTGATGCAGTAATGGTGAGGGAAGGGTAGAAGGATGCACGTGCATTATTGGTTGTTTCATAAGCACTCATCAGCGAATATTCTGCCTGCATAACGTCAGGCCGGTTGTCGAGCAGTTGTGCCGGAACACCATAAGTCAATACCGATGAAAGAGCTTGTTCTTCGATTTTTCCCCGGTTGATCTGGCCGGGAACACGGCTCAGTAAAAGGCACATGGTATTTTCAGCTTCGCGTATTTGCTGCTTCAAATCCGGAATAGTTACTTCAGCAGCATAACGTGTTGCTTCGCTTTGTACAATTGCTGCGCCTGTTACTTTACCGCTTTCTTTCAGTACTTTCATGGTTTCTACCAGATCGATATTGTTTTTCACGGTTTGTTCCGTGATTGCCAGCTTGGCATCCAGACCAACCAGTGTGTAGTATGCCGACGCAATACTTGCTACCAATCGGGTTTGAACAGCTTTTCGGCCTGCTTCACTTGCTAGCAAATTGGTGTATGCTGCGCGTTTCGAGCTTCTCAGTTTTCCCCAGATGTCAATTTCCCAACTGGCTTCAGCGCCCAGTTTATAGCTGTTCACTTCTCGTGGTCCATCCGGGTAAATGGATTTAGGATTGCGAGTGTAACTACCGGTTCCTATTCCTGAAATACCGGGCAAGAGTGCCGCTTTGCTCTGCGATAGATAAGCTTCGGCTTCGGCAACTTTCTGGATTGCTACCTGTAAATCATGATTGTTACTTAGTCCTTCCTGAATAAGTTGTTGCAGAAAAGGTTCTGTAAACAGTTCGTGCCAGGGTTTTTCTGCAATACTGGTCGAATCGTTATTTACCGACTGGCCATAAAGACTATTCGTTTCTGCCTGATTTCGCTGGTAATGCCTTGGCGTGCTACATGAAAAAAGGGCCATTGCAATACCCGAAATCAGTATAATATGTTTTAATGAATATTTCTTCATTGTAATGTACTTGTTTTGATTTAATTATCCTTCAAAACTGTTTAGTTCGGAAATCTCGCCGATGACTGGTTTTTTAATTTTTTCCTGAATAGTCTGGAAAATAACGAACATCGTTGGAATAACCAATATTCCGATCATGGTTCCGATTAGCATACCACCAACTGCTCCAACACCGATTGAGCGGTTTCCGTTTGCTCCAACACCGCCGCCGATAACCAGTGGAATCAATCCAAAGATGAATGCAAAAGAAGTCATTAAAATTGGGCGCAAACGAGCCGTAGCTCCTTCAATTGCCGATTGAACGATTGACATTCCTTTATGGCGCCGCTGCAAAGCAAATTCGACAATCAGGATAGCATTTTTGGCCAGCAACCCGATCAACATGATCAGCGAAATTTGCAGGTAGATATTATTTTGGACACCCATAATTTTTGCAAAGATGAATGATCCGGCAATCCCGATTGGTAATGAAAAGAGGATGGACAGTGGCAAAATGTAACTTTCGTACTGAGCAGCGAGCAGGAAGTACACGAAAATTACGCTTAGTGCGAAAATCAGAATCGATTGATTTCCTGAAGCCATTTCTTCGCGCGTTAACCCCGAAAACTCATATCCGTAGCCTTGTGGAAGTGTTTGTGCTGCTACTTCCTGGACGGCTTTAATGGCGTCTCCGGAACTGAATCCGAAGTTTGGTGCTCCGTTTATGGCAATAGACGTGTACATGTTGAAACGGGTGATGTTTTCCGGTCCGAATACTCGCTTGATTGAAATGAACTCGGTAATTGGAGCCATGTCTCCGTTTGACGTGCGTACAAAAATATTGTTCAGATCTTCCGGATTTCCGCGATAATTAGGCTCGGCCTGTACCATTACCCGATATTGTTTTCCGAAGCGGTTAAAGTCGGACGCATAATATCCGCCGATATAACCTTGCATTGCCGATAAAACAGTACTTGGCGAAATGCCTGATTGTTTACAGCGAGCTACATTCACATCAACCTGATACTGCGGAAAATTACTGTTGAATGAAGTCATTGCATACTGAATTTCCGGTCGCTGGTTAAGTGCTCCGATAAACTGACGGGCATTTTGCTCGAAGACCTTGATGTCGCCACCGGTTTTGTCTTCCAGTTTTAGCTCAAATCCGCCTGAAATACTAAATCCGGGAACCATTGGCGGTGTGAAGATGATGATTTTTGCATTCTTAATTTGCGAAGTCATCATATATAATTTCCCAATAACCGTGTTGATGTCTTTCCCTTTTTCTTTTCGTTCGCCAAACGGTTTCAAACTGCAAATCAGCATTCCATAGGAACTACCTTGTCCACTAATGAGTGAGTTACCCACGATGGCGGTACGTGCTTCCATTTCAGGAATACTGCCAATGATGTCGTCCACCTGTTGAACAATTTTTTTCGTTTGTTCTGCAGAAGTTGCCGGTGGCAGGCTGATGTCAATAAACAAACGACCTGTATCTTCTGAAGGAACAAATCCGGTTGGTGTCGTTTTCATCAGGAACCAGAGTCCTCCGGAAAATAATACAATCAACGCAACGGCGAGCCATTTGCGTGCAATAAAAAAATTGGTCGTCTTTTTATAGCGCAAAGTCATTGCATCAAACGCAATGTTGAATGAAGCATAGAATCGCTGGAGCAGGTTTTTATTGTGTAATTCGTGCCCTTTGTGTGGTTTCAGGAAAATGGCACAAAGAGCCGGACTTAGCGTTAATGCATTGATTGCCGAAATAACAATTGCAACAGCAAGGGTAATTCCAAATTGTTTGTAGAAAACGCCGGTGGTTCCGGTGATAAAGGTTACCGGAATAAACACAGCCGACATAACCAACGTAATGGAAATGATGGCCGTAGAAATTTCATCCATCGCTGAAACGGCTGCTTCGCGGGCATTTTTTGCTCCGCTGTCGAGTTTGGCATGTACCGCTTCAACCACCACAATGGCATCATCTACCACAATCCCGATCGCCAAAACAAGGGCAAACAGGGTTAATAAGTTGATGGTAAATCCGAATAAATTCAGGAAGAAGAATGTACCAATGATAGCTACCGGTACCGAAATTGCCGGAATCAGCGTTGCTCTGAAATTCTGCAGGAAAACAAATACAACGATAAATACCAGCACAAATGCTTCGAGCAACGTGTGTAATACTTTTTCGATTGAACTGTCGAGAAATTCGTTGGCATCAATCAGAATCTTGTATTTTACTCCTGACGGGAATGATTTGGAAGCCTCGTCAAGTACTTTCTTTGCATTGTTGATTACATCACGGGCATTCGATCCGGCAGCCTGAAATACTGCCATGGTAATTCCCGGACTATTCATGGCTGATGTTCCGACAGAATAACTCAGAGCACCCATTTCAACACGGGCAATATCTTTCAAACGTAAAACATTTCCATCTTTATCGGCTTTAATAACAATGTTTTCAAATTCAGTGGGTTGAGCAAGCTTTCCTTTGTATTTCAGTACATATTCGTAGGTTTGGCCATTTCTTTCACCCAACCGGCCCGGAGCAGCTTCAAGGTTTTGTTCATTTAATGCAGCAATTACATCAGAAGGCATTAAACTATACGAAGCCATTATATCAGGTTTGAGCCAGATACGCATTGAATAATCTTTGCCGCCAAATACCATTGCTTCACCTACACCGTTAACACGTTGTATCTGTGGCAAGAGGTTTATTTTGCTGTAATTCTGAAGAAATGTTTCATCAAATTCACCGTTTTCGCAATACAGCGAAAAAACCATCAACATACTGTTTTGGCGCTTGGCTGTGATAACACCGGCTTTTGTTACTTCAGCAGGAAGCAAACTGTTGGCACGGGCCACACGGTTCTGTACGTTTACGGCTGCCATGTCAGCATTGATTCCCTGCTTGAAAAATACTTCAATACTTGCTGACCCATTGTTGCTGGCAGTTGAGTTCATGTAGGTCATGTCTTCAACACCATTGATCTGTTCTTCCAGCGGAATAACTACACTTTTCAGAACTGTTTCGGCGTTTGCTCCGGTGTATGAAGCCGAAACGCGAATCGTTGGCGGCGCAATATCCGGGTATTGTTCAATCGGAAGGCTGAACAAACCCAGCACTCCAAGAATGACAATAATGATGGAGATAACCGATGATAAAATCGGTCGTTCTATAAATTTTCTAAACATGATTTTTCGAAATTTAGTTTTTTACAGGGCTTGCTGCCTGCATGTTTTCTGAAAGATTTCCCACTTCAACTACATTCGGTTTAATCTCTGTGTCGTTGCGCAATGAAGCAATTCCTTCCAGTACAATTTTATCGCCTGGTTTAAGTCCGGCAGTAACTACATACGCGTCTTTCAAATTTCCTACAAGAACTTCCACTTCGGTATTGTGAACTTTGTTGTCTTCGCCAACCAGATATACAAAGTGTTTTCCCTGAAGTTCATACGTTGTTTTTTGTGGAATGATGATGGCCGAATCAATCGTTTGCGGAATGCGAATCAATCCACTGCTTCCACTGCGCAGCAATCCTTCCGGATTTGAAAATGTCGCCCGGACATTCACTGCTCCGGTTTGCTGATCGACCAATCCACTGGCTGTTTCGATACGTCCAGGAATGTCATACGTTGAATTATCTGCCATAATCAATGATACATCCGGAAGTTTGGCAAATTTTTCCTGAATATTTTTGCCTTCCAGACCTTTTACCAGTGCAAGAAATGCTTTTTCGTTGAATGAAAAATATGCATACATTTTAGACGTGTTCGAAACGGTCGTCAGTGGTTCTGCAGAAGCACTGCTGACAAGACTACCTACCCGGTACGGGAAAGTCCCGATAGTTCCTTCTGCCGGACTGGTAATAACAGTATATTGTAGGTTTGCTTTGGCATTTTCAAGATTTGCTTTGGCTTGAGCCAGTTGAGCTTCCTGTGCTTTTAGCGTTGATTCAGCTGTTTGTAATTCAAATTTGCTGATGATGTTTTTTTCAACCAGCGGCTTGGTTTTTTCCATGGCGATTTTTGCTGTGTTTACGCCAGCTTCGGCAACTTTAACCTGTGCTTCGGCCGACCGTACAGTTGCCTGAATATCATTGGAATTCAGGCGAAATAAAATCTGACCTTTGCGCACAAATGCACCTTCATCAACCAGTATTTGATCGATGTATCCAGCAACTTTCGACCGTATTTCAACGGTTTGCTGTCCCTGCAATGTGGTAGGGTAGTCCTGAAATAACATGGTTGATTGCGGCGAAACGGCAATAACCGGGTATTCTTTTACCTGGCCTGCCATTCCTCCGGGAGCACCACCTTGTGGTTGCTTTTGCGAACAGGAAGCAGTCGCCAATAACAGGAC
Organism: Prolixibacteraceae bacterium; assembly: GCA_963668595.1. Classification (GTDB taxonomy): domain Bacteria; phylum Bacteroidota; class Bacteroidia; order Bacteroidales; family Prolixibacteraceae; genus GWE2-42-39. Next base: position 1,050,905 of record OY764876.1, read on the forward strand.
AAAAAGTCCTAAGTTTCTGATTTGTGTAATTGTTTTCATTTGCGATTCTTTCAGTCTTTATATAAATACCTTTTTATACTGTAGTATATTGTCTTATTTTCGTTGTTGTTGTCAACAACCTGTTTGATCTTCATTTAGACCTCCGTTTTCCCATATTTTTGTTAAAACATGCCGGAATACATTAAGTTCATCTTCAGTAACCCCGCTTAACAATTTTACGGTTACTTCATCTCCAATCTGCCTGATTTCATTAAGTTTTTCAAAGCCTGATTTCGTTAAAATGAGCGTCTTCTTTCTTTTGTCATTTTCATTTTCAACACGAACAACATAACGATTTTTTAATAATCCATCCACTTGACGCACAATGAGGGACTTATCTTTTTGTAATTGATTTGCCAGGTCTTGCTGGATAAAGTCGCAATGCGAATCAAGCATGTTTAAAATGATAAATTGTTCGAGACTCAAATCGATATTCTTTGATTTTAGTTCGATGTTCATGTGATTTTTGAAAACCTTTAATGAACGACCTAACATGTAGCCGAGAGATTTATCCAAACTCATGGTAATATATATTTTCTGCAAAAAAACACATATTAGTTGATTTAGTCAACTAATTTTCATTAACGAAATGTTAAGAGTGTAAAGGCAAGAAAAATAGAGGATTATGAAAAATAATTCTATTCGATCAATTTTTAGCGCTTATTTTGTTCAATTTCTAAATATTAATCGATGGTTTTGCTTTTTCTTCGTCGCATTTAATAATTTCTTTTGATCTTTCCAGATCGCACATTGTTATTACTTTTGTTTTTTCAGAAATATAAGGAGGTATGGAAAATCGTATTTGCCAATTGTTTGGCATTCAATATCCTGTTATTCAGGGAGGAATGGTTTGGTGTAGTGGATGGAAGTTGGCGTCAGAAGTAAGTAATCATGGCGGATTGGGACTTCTTGGAGCAGGATCGATGCATCCGGAGACCTTGCGGGAGCATATTCAGAAAACCAGACAGGCAACTTCAAAATCTTTTGGAGTGAACGTTCCCTTGCTTTATCCTGAAATTGATACACTCATGGAAATTATCATAGCGGAACGTGTTCCAGTGGTTTTTACATCGGCTGGTAGTCCTAAAAAATGGACCTCGACACTGAAAGCCGCAGGAATTAAGGTGGTACATGTTATTGCCAGTTCTGCGTTTGCAAAAAAATGCGAAGAAGCCGGAGTGGATGCCATTGTTGCCGAAGGCTTTGAAGCAGGTGGACACAATGGGAGAGAAGAAACCACCACTTTGACATTGATTCCATCGGTAAAAAAAGCTACCAATTTGCCATTGATTGCTGCCGGAGGAATTGGAACGGGGCGTGCAATGCTGGCAGCAATGAGTCTGGGAGCTGAAGGAGTGCAGATTGGTTCCCGTTTCGCCGTGTCGGAGGAATCGTCGGCTCATCCCGATTTCAAAAAGCTGATTGTTGGTTTGGGAGAGGGAAGTACCAAGCTGGCCTTGAAAAAGCTGGCTCCGGTCCGACTGATCAAAAATTCATTTTTTGAGCAGGTAAACGAAGCAGAACAAGCCGGGGCATCAGCCGAAACCTTAAAAGAATTATTGGGACGGGGACGTGCCAAACGGGGTATGTTCGAGGGAGAACTGGACGAAGGAGAGCTGGAAATAGGACAAGTTGCTGCTTTAATCGACGATATTCTTCCAGTTGAGACCATTATGAAACAACTGCTTGCAGAATATCGTCAGGCAAAAGATGAAATAAGTACCATGACGCAGTATGATTTCTGATCGTGGCAGAATACTGTTTACTTTTCCCTTTTGACTTTCTACTTTTTACTTTTATTATAGATGATTGATTACAAAAAATACAAACTGGATAATGGATTAACGGTCATTGTCCATACAGATCTGACGACCCCCATGGTTGCATTGAATGTTTGCTATAAAGTGGGAGCGCGCGACGAAAATCCTGAACGAACCGGATTTGCACATCTTTTTGAGCATCTGATGTTTGGCGGATCGAAACATATTCCGAATTACGACGAACCTTTACAGCGGGCAGGAGGCGAAAATAATGCCTATACCACCAGCGATTTGACCAATTACTATCTCACTGTTCCGAAAGTAAATATTGAAACAGGTTTTTGGCTCGAATCAGATCGAATGCTGGAACTTGCCTTTTCGCAAAAAAGCCTCGACGTTCAGAAAAATGTGGTGATTGAAGAGTTCAAGCAACGCAATCTGAATCAGCCTTACGGCGATGTGTGGGACTTAATCCGGGCTCTGGCTTACGAAGTACATCCGTACCGTTGGCCGGTTATTGGCAAGGAAATCAGTCATATTGAAACTGCTACACTTGGGCATGTAAAAGAATTTTTCTTTCAGCATTATGCACCGAATAATGCTGTTCTGGTACTGGCCGGAAATATTGAGGCAGAAGAAGCTATGGCATTGGCTCAGAAATGGTTTGGCCCGATTCCGGCGAGGCAGCTTGCAGTGAAAAATATTCCTGTTGAGCCACAGCAAACTGCTTACCGTGAGCAAACGGTTTATCGCGATGTGCCCAATGATGCGTTGTATATGGCTTTCCACATGGCCAATCGCTTGCACCGCGATTACTATGTCGCCGATTTGGTATCCGATGTTTTATCGAATGGAAATTCTTCGCGTTTATATCAGCGACTGGTTCAGGAAAAGAAAATATTTACTTCGCTGGATGCCTATATTTCGGGCGATTACGATCCGGGATTATTTATGTTTTCGGGCAATCCAACGCCGGGAATTTCTCTTGAAGAGGCTCGTGCTGAACTGGAAAAAGAAATTGAACTGATAAAGTCGATACCTGTTGATGCTTACGAACTTCAGAAAGTAAAAAATAAGTTTGAAGCAAATCTGATATACAGCGAAATAGGTTATCTGAACAAGGCTCAGAATCTTGCTACGCTTGAAGTATTACACGATGCAGCCTTAATCAATACACAAATGGATATTTACCGTTCGGTGAGCGTGGAAGATATTCAGCGGGTTGCGTCGGAATTATTTGTTGCTGATAATTGTTCAGTTTTGTATTACCGCGCTAAAAAATAAAAAATGCTTAACCGAAATATTGCTCCAGAGATACAATCCATCGAGAAAATCAGCTATCTGAAGGCTCAGAAAAAAATGCTTTCCAATGGATTGCCTGTTTATTACATATCGGCAGGGAATCAGGAAATAATAAAAATTGATTTTGTTTTTGAAGCCGGAACATGGCAACAGAAGCAGAAATTAATAGCCGGATTGACTGCTTTTATGCTTCAGGAAGGAAGCGAACAGTACAGCGCACCGGAAATTGCAAAAACTTTTGACTTTTTCGGAGCTTATTTTTCCGCTGCTGCCGATCAAAATTTTGCAACCGTAAGTGTTGTTTGTCTTAGTAAATATTTGCCTGAAATTCTAAAAATAACGGAAGATATTCTGAAACGTTCTGTTTTTCCGCAACACGAATTAGATGTGTTAATTTCAAAACAGAAACAGAAATTCAAAGTTGAAAACGAGAAGGTTAAAGTATTGTGTCAGAAAAAATTCACACAAACACTTTTTGGTGCAGGGCATCCGTATGCAACCAACAATAAATTGCTCGATTTTGATAAGATTTCGCGCGAACAGCTTATCGATTTCTACCAAAAACATTATCATTCGGGCAATTGCCGGATGATTGTTTCCGGTCAGGTAGATGGTGCAGTACTCGATTTAATTGAGCAGCATTTTGGACAAAACGACTGGCAGGCAGAACCAATTTCTTTTAAGAATGCTGAAATATGCTCTTCTTCAGAAAACATGCACCGCCAACCCAAAGATGGCTCGTTACAATCTGCTATTCGGGTTGGAAAACTTTGGCCTGAAAAATCACACCCCGACACAATCGGATTGTCCGTATTGATTACTCTTTTGGGTGGTTATTTCGGTTCGCGTTTGATGATGAATATCCGAGAAGACAAAGGTTATACATATGGAATTGGAGCGTCGGTGCTTTACCTGAAAAATGCAGCATATTTTGTGATTTCTACTGAAGTAGGAAACGAATATACGCAGGCCACACTGAATGAAATTGATTTGGAACTGCGCCGATTGCAGGACGAATTAATTGAAGAGGAAGAGCTGGAGACTGTAAAAAGTTATTTGGCAGGCGAATTCCTGCGCGATTTTGACGGGCCGTTTGCTTTGGCTTCCAGCTTTAGGGCAATCAGCGATTTTGGTTTGGATTATGATTTTTACGATCGTTATCTGAATGAATTGAATCAAATAACTTCGGAAAAATTACAACGATTGGCTCAAAAATATTTATCACCATCAGAAATGTTTACAGTTGTTGTTGGTGAAAATTGAATGCTATAAAAAGAAGAAGACTCAAAAGCTGAATTATCTTCCCGTGCCTTTGAGTCTTCTTTTTTATTTTGGGAAAATATGCTATATAATTTCCTTTAAATCGGCATTTAAACGGAGTGTTTCTCCTTTTTTTATTGCGAATTCAATCACTTTTGCTCCGTAACGAACTTTGCACGAATTTCCTAGTTTCGACAATATTTTTACCTCTTTTAATTTGCCATCTGCCCATTCCATCGAAACTTCGTGGCCTCCACGAGCCATTAGACCTGTGATTTTTCCATCCGGAAGTTCGTTGGGTAAAGAGGGGAGCAAACAAATTTCGCCGGCGTGTGATTGCAGCAACATTTCAGCAATTCCGGCGGTGCCACCAAAGTTTCCGTCAATCTGAAACGGAGGATGATTATCGAACATATTGGAATGGGTTGATTTCCCCCACAGAGCTACTAAATTTTTCCAGCAGTTTTCTTTGTCCATCAAACGTGCGTAAAAATTAATCATCCACGCGCGGCTCCACCCGGTGTGGCCTCCGCCATGTTTTAGCCGGTCGTTTAATACTTCGATGGCAGCTTTCATGTATTCCGGTTTATCGTTCCAGTTGTATTCGTTTGACGGATACAAGCCATATAAATGCGACATGTGGCGATGTCCGGGCAATGCTTCGCGAAGATTTTCATCCGACCACTCCAGTATTCGTCCGTCTTTCCCAATTTTTACGGGAGTCAACAGTTTTAGCTGATCTTCCAGTTTTTTTCTGAATTTATCATCGGTTCCGAGCACTTTAGCTGCCTCAATCGTTGATGTAAACAGATGTCGAACAATTTGAAGATCCATGGCTGGCCCCATGCAAACAGAAGCTTTTTCTCCTTCCGGAGTAAGAAATACATTCTCGGGTGACATGGAAGGACCAGTAACCAACAAACCTGTATGGGGATTTTTTACTAAAAAGTCGGAAAGAAAAAGAGCTGCTTCGCGCATAACCGGATACCCATAGCTGCTCAGTAATTCTTTGTCTTCGGTGAATAAATAATGTTCCCAGATGTGTGTGGAACACCAGGCAGCGCCCATGGGCCACATTCCCCACATGGGTAAGCCTATTGCTGTGGTAAAATGCCACGCATCGGTGGTGTGGTGAACCGTAAAACCGTTGCAATCATACAATTCTTTGGCTGTTTTTCGCCCATTTTCACGCAGTTTCCCAATAAAATCGAGAAACGGAAGATGACATTCCGAAAGATTACATATTTCGGCAGGCCAGTAATTCATTTGTATGTTGATGTTGGTATGATAGTCGGAATTCCATGGAGGAGTAAGTCCATCAACCCAAATTCCCTGCAAATTGGCAGGCATGCAACCCGGGCGCGAACTACTGATAAGTAAATAGCGACCAAACTGAAAATACAGGGCAGCAAAAGACGGATCATAGACTCCGCGACTTTGTGCTTCAATGCGATCGTCGGTAGCAAAAGACGCCGCTTCTGTTTGCGGCAAACTAAATAACACGCGATTGAAATAGGATTGATATTCAGAAATATGATCACTCAGCAACTGATCGAAGTTTTTGTTTTTTAATTGAAAGAGGAAATCTTCGCACTTTTTGTTTGGTACGTCTCCATTGTAATCGGTGGCAGCAACAACACGGATTTCCAGTTTATCGGCTTTGTCAACTTTCAATTGAGTTCCATCTTGCACAAGTTTTCCACCATGATTAATTACCTGAACTTTGCATTCGTAGCGAACTCCACCATTTACTTGTTGAGTCATCCGAATAATATTATTTTCTACAGATATTTCTTCACCGTCGCCCGGGCGCGATAAATTAATGGTGCAGGTAATTTGCCCTGGAGTACTTGCTTCGGCCAGCATCACTACCGCCTGATCGGCAGCCGTAGCAAATACGGTACGTTTATGTACTGTATTTCCTGATTGAAAAGTGGTAACTGTTTGTGCTTTATCGAGCTGCAACTCTCGTTTGTAATTCTGGAAATTATCAAGTCCGGCAAACGCAATGTATAGATCACCAAGAGTTTGATAGGTGTTGGTATTCGAAGGCAGACGTTCTCCGAGCAATTTTTCATCGGCTAGCTTCTCCGCTTCAACATATTTTCCTTCAAATAACAGTTTTCTGATTTGTCCGAGATATTTGTAACCTCCGGATAAGTCAGCGTTTTGGCCTCCTTTAGTCCAAATGCTTTCTTCATTGAGCTCAATACGTTCTTGTTGAATTCCGCCGAAAACCATTGCTCCAAGTCGCCCGTTTCCAACAGGAAGAGCTTCGTTCCAATCTGCAGCAGGTTGGCGATACCATAGGATTAAATCTTCTTTTAGCGAAGCAAAAATTGCCATACTAATGAGAAGAAAGAATACGGTTGAATAGATTCTTTTCATTTTAGGTTTTTAAATTGGTTTACATTTACAGGAACCAAATATAATCAGAATAATAAATTTTGTGAAGAATGGGGGATATTCCTGAATTATCTTTTTGCAGAGGAAAATGATAGCTATTTTTGCAGCATGGAATTTGTAATCGGAATACTATTATTAATCGCATTAACAGCCGGAACAGTATATTTGGTTCGCCAGACCCGCAACGCAAAAAAAGAAATGCCTGAGCAGGCAGAAACAGTGCGGGAAGTGCCTGCTGAATGTTGTGGCGCACACGAAGTATGCGAATTTGATGCATCGATATTCGAAGAAAAACCAATTGTTTATTTTGATGACGAAGAATTGGACCGTCATGCAGGCAAGCAAGAACGCGATTATTCGGATAATGAAATTGATGAAATGCGTGAGATTTTATACACACTACAACCCAAAGAAATAAATAATTGGCTGAATAGTCTGGATCGGCGGAAAATTCTCCTTCCTGGTATTTTACAACAGGAAGCACGTCAGTTGATTGCCGACGATTTGGCAAAAAAAGCTTCGTAATATGCGACAAATATTAATTGTGCTTGTTTTTTCTGGAATTTTGTTTTCCTGTTCGGTGCAGCAAAAAATGATTCGTCAGTTCGAAGGCTGTGATAAAACTCAGTTGGATCAGTATTTCGGGCAGCGGGGGAGTGTTGTGCGCTTGTCTGACGATAAGCAATATGTAGCTTATTCGAAAAGCAAATTTTTACGTAGTACTGCAATAAGCAAAGGCGAAACAACACTTGACCCAATGGTAAGTCCATCCGTTGAAAAACAAGAGAAATATATTTTCTATCTGGATAAAAATGGAAAAGTGACTGATTGTAAAGTTGAAACTAAATACCAGAAATAATTTCTCGCATTTTTTTTCTGAAAAGCTATTCCTGTTTGCATATTTTTTATAGCTTTGCCACGCGTTCAAAAAAAATACAGCATGCCCAGATGGTGGAATTGGTAGACACGCTAGTTTCAGGGACTAGTGGCCGTTAGGCTGTGCAGGTTCGAGTCCTGTTCTGGGCACAAAAAAGCGCTTAAGTAATGCACTTAGGCGCTTTTTGTTTTTTGTGTCGTCCCGATTTCGTTACTTCAGCTTTTCGCCAAATATTTCTTTAAATTTTTTCAGTTTGGGTACAATTACAATTTGGCAATACGCTTTGGTCGAATTATTCTGAAAATAATCCTGATGATACGCTTCTGCTTTGTAAAATTTATGAAAGGCAGTGATCTCAGTTACTACAGGTTTGTTGAATACCAATGCATCATTCAGCTCTGTTTTATATTGTTCTGCCTGTTTTCGCTGTTCTTCGGAATGATAAAATATAACTGACCGGTATTGGGTACCAACATCTGCCCCCTGTCTGTTTAATGTGGTTGGATCATGAGTGCTCCAAAATACTTCGAGTAGCTCGCGAAAACTAATTATTTCAGGGTCGAATATAATTTGAATAACCTCGGCATGCCCGGTTTCGCCAGTACACACATCGTCGTACAACGGATTTTTCAGATGTCCGCCTGAATAACCAGAACTTACCTCTTCAACTCCCTTTAGACTTTTGAATATGGCTTCGGTGCACCAAAAGCAGCCTCCGCCGAATGTTGCTGTTTCCATGTTTTTTGCCTGAATTTGTTTGGATAGTACGATGGATAAAATAATGATTGGAATGATTTTCATCGTTCTGTTTTCTGATTTATAACTGAAATTAGAACAACAGATGTTGCAAATAGTTTGATTACTATTTCAAATCAAGCAAGTAGAAAAATGAAGGATCTCTGTCTGGTGTAAAAATGTTTTACCTTTGCTGCATGATTTTCGATATCTCTTATTTATACGCGCTCGACTTGCTCGGAACTTTTGTGTTTGCAGTGAGTGGACTGCTTACCGCAGCCGAAAAGCGTTTCGATTTATTTGGTGCGGCAGTTATTTCGCTGGTTACCGCATTGGGAGGCGGAACAATTCGCGATGTATTAATTGGTTGTCATCCGGTAGGATGGATGACTGATCTGAATTATTTGTATGCAGTTCTTGCAGGAATAATTTTGGCCTGGCTTTTCAAAAAACATGTGGAACGTTTACGTCGTACGCTTTTTTTATTTGATACAATTGGAATTGGTATTTTTACCATTGTTGGTCTGCAAAAAACGCTTGGCTTTGATGTTTCTCCGGTGATTGCTGTAATTATGGGAACTACTTCGGCTGTATTTGGTGGGGTAGTGCGCGATATTTTAACTGGCGAAATTCCGCTGATATTCAGAAAAGAAATATATGCAACGGCTTGTCTGCTGGGGGGAATATTCTATCTTTTGCTGATTTCATTCCCCTGGAGCCGAGAATGGGCAGTTAGTATTACCGTTCTGCTTATTATTGCAATTCGTTTGCTGGCAGTACGTTTTCACTGGTCGCTACCGCGTGTCAGTTAAAAAAAGAAACGAGCCTTCATTTTATAATGAGGCCCGTTTCAGCACATAAACTCAATCTACACTTATTCTGTAAAAAATTATACTTTCCACAGTTTTTCCATTTCTTCTAATGTTTTTCCTTTGGTTTCAGGAACAATTTTCCACATAAACCAGGCGGCCAGCAGACCCATTACTCCGTAAATCCAGTAGGCAAAACCATGATTGAAATGTTCTGTTAAAAAACTACTGTTGTTCATCATCGGGAAAGTCCATGAAATCAGGTAATTTGAAATCCACTGGGCAGCAACAGCAACCGCCATTGCCCGTCCTCGAATACGATTCGGGAATATCTCAGCAAGTAATACCCAGGTAACAGGTCCCCAGCTCATTGCAAAACAAGCTACATATCCCAACATGAAAATCAGGGCCGACATGCCAAGTTTGTTGAAGAAGAAAGCGAATCCCAATGCAAACATAAAAAAGGCCATTCCTACAGCACCAATAATTTGCAGCGGTTTTCTTCCAAATTTATCAACGGAAACAATCGCCAGTACAGTAAATGAAAGGTTGATTACTCCGACAATAATGGTTTGTAATAAGGCCGTGTCGGTACCCGATCCCATTGTTTTAAAAATTTCAGGAGCATAATACAGTACCACATTAATTCCGACAAATTGCTGGAATGCAGATAACAGAATGCCAATAACAATAATCAGAAAACCAAAAGAAAATAGCTTTCCTGATTTGCTGACGATGGTACTTTTTATTTCGTTAAGAACTTCGGTAGCTTTTGCTGCGCCATTTATTTTTGTTAACACGTGCAGGGCTTGTTCTGGGTTATTCTGAAGAACCATGTAGCGTGGACTTTCAGGAACAAAAAATAACAAAACAAGAAACAGTACAGCCGGAAGAATTTCCGAAGCAAACATCCAGCGCCAGCCAATATCATTGAGCCAGCTGTCGTCGCCTTGCAATGCAATGGCATAGTTCACAAAATAAACAATCAACATTCCGAAGATGATGGCAAACTGGTTCCACGAAACCAACTTACCGCGAATATTTGCCGGAGCAACTTCGGCAATGTACATGGGCGAAAGCATCGAAGCCAGTCCCACACCAATTCCGCCAATAATACGGTAAACGATGAAATGAGTCACAAATGTGTGATCGCCCTGGCCGATTGGGCGGAAAAACATTTCAGGTATTGCCGAACCAATTGCTGAAACGAGGAATAGCAAGGCAGCCAGAATTAACCCGTTTTTGCGGCCTAATTTCAAGCTGATATAACCGCCACTCAGCCCACCAATAATACAGCCGATCAGTGCACTCGATACAACTCGTCCTAGCATCGAATTTGCAGCTGTTTCGCCCAATCCAACCGGATCGATAAAAAAGCTTTTCAACGAGCCAACTGTGCCGGAAATTACCGCAGTGTCGTAGCCAAACAAAAGTCCACCCAAGGTGGCAACCAGTGTTAGCCCCATCACATAAAGGAAACTCCCGTTCGTATTTTTATTCATTTTATTGTTTGAGTTAGTTTGTTTGCAGGTCTTGATAAGCGAATTAATGAAGCAGAAAATCGTTGATAGATTTCTGCTTCATTATTTTTTTTGTCTTGAATTAGAGGTAGTTATTAATCAGCTGTTCCAGTTTTTCCTGTTTGCCACTGATTAATTTTGGTTCACCAACTTGTTGTGCAATTGAGCGCAAATCTTCGATCGATAATTTGCCGTTTTCAAATTCAGCACCTTTACCCGAATCAAACGAAGCATAGCGTTCTTTTCTCATTTTCAGGTAATCCGAATCAGTTAAAATCCGATCAGCAATTAATAATGAACGGGCAAATGTGTCCATTCCTGAAACATGAGCGATGAAAATATCTTCCAAATCGGTTGAATTACGGCGGGTTTTTGCATCAAAATTGATTCCTCCGTGAGTAAATCCTCCGGCCTGAATAATTTCGAGCATGGCCTCTGTGGTTTCGTAAATATTTGTCGGGAACTCGTCGGTATCCCAGCCATTCTGATAATCGCCTTTGTTAGCATCAATTGATCCCAGCATTCCTGCATCAGCAGCCATGCGCAGTTCGTGTGCAAAAGTATGGCCGGCAAGCGTAGCATGGTTTACTTCAATATTCATTTTGAAATCGTCAGACAAACCATTTTTAGCAAGGAACCCAAGTACTGTTTGTGTATCGAAATCGTACTGATGTTTGGATGGCTCCATCGGTTTTGGTTCGATGAAAAAGCTACCCGCGAAACCTTGTTTGCGTCCATAGTCGCGAGCCATGCGGAGGAATTGTCCCATGTGTTCAAGTTCGCGTTTGGTGCAGGTATTGTGCAGACTCATGTAGCCTTCACGTCCTCCCCAGAACACGTAGCCTGTGCCACCCAATTCAATGGTTGCATCAATGGCATTCTTTACCTGAACTGCTGCATTGGCCAATACATTGAAATCAGGATTGGTTGATGCACCGTTCATGTAACGAGGATTTGAAAATACATTGGCAGTTCCCCAAAGCAGCTTCACGCCTGATGCTTCCTGTTTGGCTTTGATGAAGTCAATCATCTGAGTCATGCGTTTTTCAATCTCGAAAACTGAACCATCGCCAACCACATCGGTATCGTGGAAACAATAATATGGAATACCCATTTTGGTAATGAATTCGAATGCTGCATCCATCTTTGCTTTGGCTGCATCCATTGCATCAGCACTTCCAGTCCATGGAAATACTTTGGTTCCCGGACCAAAAGGATCGCCACCTTCTCCGCAGAAGGTATGCCAGTATGCCACTGCAAAACGAAGGTATTCTTTCATGGTTTTACCGCCCACTACACGATTTTCATCGTACCATTTGAATGCAAGCGGATTTTTCGATTCCGGGCCTTCGTAGTTGATTTTGCCAATACCCGGAAAATACTCTTTGTCTCCTTTTAAAATTGTCATCTTATTTCAGTTATGATTTATATAATTTTTGAAAGTTCATTCTTCCAGTTTTCGTATGCTGCTTCATACGCAGGGCGATTTTTCTGATCTGGTTCAATAACTTCCAGTTTTTTCAGATTATCAAACGCTTCCAAAGGCGAAGAGTAATATCCCGATCCAATTCCTGCTCCCCGTGCAGCTCCAATTGAGCCATCTGTATTGTATAATTCAATGGTTGCTCCGGTTAGTCCGGCCAGAGTTTCTCTGAATATCGGACTCAGGAACATATTGGCTTTTCCGGCACGAATTACTTTGGCATCAATTCCTATCGACTGCATTATATCCATTCCGTATTTGAATGAAAATACAATTCCTTCCTGTGCCGCACGGAATAAATGTGCTTGTTGATGTATGTTGAAATTTAATCCGGCCATGCTTGCTCCCGGATTTTTATTTTCGAGCACACGCTCAGATCCATTGCCAAAGGGGAGAATACTCAAGCCATCAGAACCAATTGCAATACTTGCTGCAAGCTGATTCATCGCTTCATAGGAAAGATTTTCTCCGCCTGTTTGCTTTTTAATCCATGCATTCAGAATCCCGGTGCCATTAATGCAAAGCAGCACACCCAAACGATTTGCCTGCTCCGAATGATTTACGTGTGCAAATGTGTTCACACGCGAAAGCGGATCGTATTTGATTTCGTCGCTCACACCATAAACAACACCCGAAGTACCTGCTGTTGTGGCTATTTCTCCTGGATTCAGAACATTCAGCGAAAGAGCATTGTTGGGTTGGTCGCCTGCCCTGTAACTGATTTTTATTCCTTTTACCAGCCCCAACTCTTTGGCTGCAAGCTCTGTTAATTCGCCCTGTACAGAGAATGTTGGGACTATTTCAGGCACAAAACTTTCATCAAAACCATACTGGTGAAGAAGCAGCTTTGCCGTTTTATTTTCTTTGAAATTCCACAGAATGCCTTCTGAAAGCCCACTGGCTGTAGTTTTTATTTCTCCGGTTAAACGCATAGCAATATAATCACCGGGTAGCATGAATTTATGGATACGCGCAAAAATATCTGGTTCATTGTCTTTTACCCATTTCAACTTCGATGCAGTGAAATTTCCGGGTGAATTCAGTAAATTTTCGAGACATTGCTGCCTGCCTATTGCGCTGAAAGCCTGATCGCCAATGCTGGTTGCCCGACTGTCGCACCAAATAATTGAAGGACGAAGAACTTGCTGGTTTTTATCAACTAAAACCAATCCATGCATTTGATATGAGATGCCAATGGCATGAATTGCAGACGGTTCTATTGCCGAATTCTGCATTACTTCAGCCAACGCAAGTTTAAGATTTTCCCACCAACTATTCGGATCTTGTTCTGCCCATCCGGATTGTTGTGCAATAATTTTCATTTCTGTTTTCGGAAAGAATGAAGAGGCAACGCAACTTCCGTTTTCTCCATCTACAAGCGAAACTTTTACTGATGATGAGCCAATGTCAAATCCTAATAAGTACATGTTAGTCTGAATGTTATTTGAGAAATAGTATTAATCCGTTCTGTTCTGGTATGCTTGACAAAAATAAGAGAGTTATGATCGGATGCAAACGAAAAAGAAATGTTTTTTAGCAGGTTTAAAGTGAATTCCTGATTTTCAGCCGAGTAGGGACACAAAAATGCATTTTTTCTCCGGTTGAAACAAATTCTGCTGCCTTTTGCCCCATCAGCTCAAAGTCGGTTGACAGGACAGTGATGCCATTTTTGACGTATTTTTTCATCGGTGTTTCATTGTAGGAAATAATTCCCACATCTTTTCCCGGAATAAGTTGACGTTGTTCACACTGATCGAGAACTTTGGCCAGTGTGCGGTCACTTACCAGCAAATACAACTCACCTCGCTGCACATTCAGTTTGCGGCTGTCTTTCAGAATTTCGTGCAACATATTGAAATCTTTTGCGAACTTTTCAATATACGCTATCGACTCATGCGGGTGATAGGTAAATTCGGGATAGAGGTAAATTAACTTCTCATATTTCGATATTCTGTCGATATTTTCAGCCAAACAATCGTAAACGGGTTGACCGAAATCCTGGTAAACCATTGAGGGTGCATCCCCCGAATTTATTTTCCAGTCGATAATTAATAGTTTCTGAGAGGGAATCGTAGCAATAATTTCTTTCACTTTTGGGTGATCGAAATTCATAATGATGTATTTGGTGTATTTACCGATGCTTTCGAGAATGATTTTCTCAAACAAATCGATATTGTAATGATGAAAGTGCAAATCAACTCCAACATTTGAGGGAAGATTTTCAAGGAAAGAACCGTACAACACTTCTTTGTAGGCTTTAAACGTGTCGAGAAACAAAAATACTTTGGTTGTTGCCTGAGCAATAAAATAGCCACGATTCGGAACCGATTCAATTACTCCTCGATTTTTCAGTTCAGCATAAGCTTTAAAAACGGTATCGCGCGAAAGTGAATTTTCGCGACATACCTGGTTCACTGAGGGTAAAATATCTCCTTCTTTTAACTGATTCTGACTAATTGCATCAGTAACACAATCAATTAATTGCTGAAATTTCAGCGTAGTAGAAGTTGGATTAATCGTGAATTTAAAATCGTTCATCGTATAAAAATGTGTTCTGTTCTGGTATGTAAACATACAAACTTTTTGTTGGTTTGAAAACGACATTGTCCGACTTTCATTCAATATATAAACAATACGAAGTTTTTTCTGTTTTCAATTCGTACTTTTGATTTCGGAACTTCAAATATAGAACACATGAAGACGCTAATTAAAAATGCAATAATTATAAACGAAGGCCTTAGTAGGGTAGGACATGTGCTGGTTGATGGCGCGTTTATTTCGAAAATTTATACGGGAACACTTTCAGCAGAACAGGAATCCGGATGCCAAATTATTGATGCCAGCGGAAAATATCTGATTCCGGGGGTAATTGATGATCAGGTGCATTTTCGTGAACCAGGTTTGACTCACAAAGGCGAAATTGCAACGGAATCGCGTGCTGCTGTTGCCGGAGGAGTAACTTCGTATATGGAAATGCCCAATACCAATCCACAAACCGTGACACAGGAATTGCTGGAAGCAAAATATGCACGGGCAGCAGAAGTGTCTCCGGCCAACTTCTCGTTTTATATGGGGGCAACCAACGATAATCTTGCTGAAGTGTTAAAGACAGATTCTTCGATGGTATGTGGTATCAAGGTTTTTATGGGTTCATCAACCGGAAATATGCTGGTAGATGACGAAAAGATACTGAGCGATTTATTTAAAAATGCACCGACTCTCGTAGCCACACATTGCGAAGACGAAGCAACAATTCGTGAAAACATCGAAATTGCCCGCCATCGTTACGGCGAAAACGTTCCGGTATCGCGTCATGCGCATATTCGCAGCGCCGAGGCATGTTTTCGTTCGTCATCAAAAGCGGTGGAACTTGCTGCCCGTTTCGGAACACGCTTACATGTATTGCATCTTTCATCGGAGCAGGAGATGAGCCTTTTTTCAGCAGGAAACGTAAAAAATAAATCGATTACAGCTGAAGTTTGTGTGCACCATTTGTGGTTCGATGAAAAAGACTATCTGACATACGGCAACCGAATAAAATGGAATCCATCAATTAAAACACAAAAAGACAAAGAGGCTCTTTGGGAAGCACTATTAAGCGATAAAATTGATGTTATTGCAACCGATCATGCACCACACACTCTCGATGAAAAATCGAATACGTATTTCAAAGCCCCATCCGGAGGTCCGCTGGTGCAGCATTCGTTGGTTGCAATGTTAGAAATGAGTAGGAAAGGGTTCATTTCTCCTGAAAAAGTAGTTCAGAAAATGTGTCATGCACCAGCAGATTTGTTTCGCATTGATCGCCGCGGATATATTCGGGAAGGCTATTTTGCTGATTTAGTATTGATTGATCCCGCATCATCCTGGATTGTTTCTCCGGAAAATATTTTGTACAAATGTGGATGGTCGCCATTTGAAGGAACTGAATTCTCGCATCAGCTTACACACACGTTTGTAAACGGAAAATTGGTGTTTAGCTTAAATAATCAAATTGAAAATAGTAGTGGGATGCGCCTGAACTTCCACGTATAATTCAAAAAAAATCCCGGTCTGTATGAAGATCGGGATTTTTTATATCAGTAAAGAAATAGTTTTTTAATCACGTCGGGCCGCCCAGTTGATTGCTCCGGCAATATGCTGACGAACATTTTCATCGTCAAACGATTCTGGAGTATGCCCGAATACGGTATAGAACGAGCGGCTTCCATCATATTCATGATACCAAATGATTGGATGGTCTCCCATTTTCCAGTCGTTATTTGGTGATTTTTTTATTGAGCTCTCATCCAGACGGGCAAGTACATGCACTCTGCCACGTGGATTTTCAGTAAATGAATACCATTCGTCGTAAGTAGTGTATGTTTTCATATTCCAGAAGGCAACCATTGCCGGATGATCGTAATCTTCAAAAATTACAGTGCCTTCTTGTGCCGGCGGATGAATTTTAAAATATGCTCCGGTTAGCCCACCATACCAGGGCCAGTCGTACTCGCAATCGGTTGCAGCATGAATTCCAACAAAACCTTTCCCTGTTTTAATAAAACGCTCAAACGCTTTTTGCTGTTTATCGTCAAAAACATTTTTCGTAGGATTGAGAAAAACAACAACATCAAAAAGGCTGAGAAATTCGTAGGTGAATAATTCTGCATTTTCAGTTGCAGTCATAACCCAGTTCTCGCATTGACTCAGCTCACTGATCATTTTTATTCCGTTGGAAATAGAATTATGACGGAATCCATCAGTTTTCGAAAAAACCAAAACTTTTACCGGTGCTTTTTTCTGATCCTGTGCATTTACTGCGATGCAAAAAAGCAGAATTAAAAATGTGAATGTCAGCTTTTTCATGAGACGCTTCTATCGTTTGATTTAGGAAAGCAATAATACAAAAAAGAGGTTCTCAATCAATGTTGAAAACCTCTTTTATTTTATTTGTTTACAAAAAATTACATCAGGAAGCTAAGCAGGATACCGGCAGCAACTGCTGAACCGATTACACCAGCTACGTTAGGTCCCATTGCATGCATCAACAAGTGGTTTGTTTTGTCGTATTCCAATCCAACTACCTGCGAAACGCGGGCACTGTCGGGTACTGCAGAAACACCTGCATTTCCGATCAGAGGATTGATTTTGTGACCTTCTTTCAAGAAGAGGTTCAAAATTTTAACAAAAGTAACTCCGGCAGTAGTTGCAATAACAAATGAGAATGCTCCAAGAATAAAAATACCTACCGATTTAAAAGTCAGGAAGGTAGTTGCCTGAGTAGAAGCACCTACTGTTAAACCGATCAGAATGGTTACAACATCGATCATCGGACCTTTAGCTGTATCAGCCAAACGTTTAGTAACTCCACTTTCTTTTAGTAGGTTTCCGAAGAAAAGCATACCTAAAAGTGGAAGACCACTAGGAACGATGAACGTTGTAAGTAACATCCCTGCAATAGCGAAAATGATTTTTTCCTGTTTTGAAACAGCACGTGGAGGTTTCATCCGAATCAAACGCTCTCTGCTATTTGTCAGCAATTTCATAATTGGAGGCTGAATCACAGGAACCAATGCCATATAAGAGTATGCCGAAATAGCAATTGCTCCCATCAGGTCTGGTGCCAGTTTCGATGACAAGAAGATCGCAGTAGGACCATCAGCTCCACCAATTATACCAATTGCACCTGCTTCTGTTGGGCTGAATCCCAAAGCTAAAGCAATACAGTATGCACCAAAAATACCAAACTGAGCAGCTGCTCCAATTAAGATCAATCTAGGATTTGAAATTAATGCTGAAAAGTCCGTCATTGCTCCAATTCCTAAGAAAATAAGAGGAGGATAAATGCCCTGTAGTACCCCAAAATACAGATAGTTAAGCACACTACCTGTTTCGTAAACCCCGATTTTAAATCCGGGTGCAAAGGCTACGTTACCAACCAAAATTCCAAAGCCAATCGGAACCAACAACATGGGCTCAAATTCTTTTGCAATGGCCAGATAAATAAAAATCAGACCAATGCAGATCATGATAAGGTGACCCACTGTCAGGTTTGCAAAAGCAGTAAATTGAAGGAATTGGCCGATATGCTCGCCTATAAATTCAAGAAAGTGCCCCATGTCTTATTCTCCTATTATAATTAACACATCGCCTTCCATTACTGCATCGCCTTTTTGTTTCAGGATAGATACAACTTTTCCGGCTTTGTCTGCTTCAATGTTGTTTTCCATTTTCATAGCTTCCAGCATGAGCAGTTTTTGTCCCATTTTTACAGCGTCTCCCTCACGTACAAAAACGTCGAGAATAACACCTGGTAGAGGTGATTTGATGCTGCCTGCACCTTTCGGAGTTGATGGGCTGCTTGTTTTAGCCACAGAAGGATGACTGTCAGTTGAAGGAACTGCCGCAGGACGAACCAGTTTCGGAGTTTTTGTAGTTTTAATTTCTTTATCAACTTCTACTTTGTATGAAGTGCCGTTGATTTCAATTTCGACAATATTCTCTTCAACGTTGAGAATTTCAGTGTCGTATTGATTGCCGTTTATCGTAAATTTAAATTTTTTCATTGGTCGAAATAATTAACGCGGTGATTTTCGTAATGTGTAAATTTTTGAACTCCATGGAGAATAAGTGCGGGATACTTTATTGATGGTTAATACTGTATTTTCGAAATCGTGCATTTCGTTCTGATACATGTATAAAGCCATGGCAATTGCTGCATTTACTTCGCCTGATAGTTCTTCTTTCGAACTAGTTTTTGCAACCGATGTTTTTACAACTTCACTTTCTTGTTTGTTCGCAGCAACACGAGCTTTGCGTATGAAGAAACTTCCGATTGTATTGTAAATGATATACAAAATAGCTAATGCAGAGAAAACAACGATCATTGCAATCAATGTCATGCCCAATCCACTTGGATCCATCTCAACAAATTTTTCGCCTGAAGATGCTCTGCGGCTATAATCATTATTTGCTCCCGGAGTTGTTTTGTCCAGTTGCGCCCATTTGTCGCTGTCGTTATTTACACGTCCGTATGTAATGTCTGCAACCTGATTAGCCGGAATCTGTATTTTGTCAATCATTGTCCTGCCATTGGCATCGAACAAAGCAATTGTTTTACCTTCCTCAATAGTGAAATTTAAGTGAAAAATTCCACGTGCAGGTTTATTATCAGCCCAGAATACTACGTAGCATCGGGGAGATATTTGTGTTGCAGGGTCGCCGGTCGGAATCCAGTATTTGGTCGGATTATTCAAATCATCAGTAAGGAAACATCCCCCCAGGTTTACCGGGCTGTATGACGAGTTGAAAATTTCGATCCAGGAACTGTGCTGACCGAAGTCGTCTTGATAATTTGATTCGTTGATCACCAGGATTTCATTCAGCCTGAAATCGGTAGCATTTTGTGCTTTCACATTCGATACACCAAACACAACCGCAAGCAAAATCAATATCCCGGAGAATAAATGAAGATTTCTTTTTTGCATAATCGATGTTTGTTATAAAGGAATGTTGGTATGTTTTTTAGGCGGCATTACATCTTTTTTAGTAGCCAAAGCCTGCAAAGCACGAATAATGCGGAAACGAGTATTACGTGGCTCAATTACATCATCGATGTAACCGTATTGAGCTGCATTGTACGGATTCGCAAATTTGTCTTTGTATTCTTCCTCAGCCTGATTAACAAATGCTGCTTTTTCTTCATTACTTTCGATTGCTGCAATTTTTTTGCTCTGCAATACTTCGATAGCACCTTTGGGTCCCATTACTGCAATTTCGCCTGTTGGCCATGAGTAGTTGATGTCGCCACGCAGGTGTTTCGAGCTCATTACACAATATGCACCACCGTATGATTTGCGCAAAATAACAGTAACTTTTGGCACAGTTGCTTCGCCGTATGCAAACAATAGTTTAGCTCCGTGAGTGATGATACCTCCGTATTCCTGAGTTGTTCCAGGTAAGAATCCGGGAACGTCAACCAATGTAACAATTGGAATATTGAAAGCGTCGCAGAAACGAACAAAACGAGCTGCTTTACGTGATGCATTGATGTCGAGTACTCCGGCCAGATAGTTTGGCTGGTTGGCTACGATACCTGTTGAAATTCCGTTGAAACGAGCAAATCCAACAACAATGTTTTGTGCGTAATTGCGATGTACTTCAAGGAATTCGTTGTAGTCAACAATTGAGTGAATAACATCTTTTACATCGTATGGTTTGTTCGGATTGTCAGGAATTACTTCATTCAAGAAATCGTCCAAACGATCGATTGGATCATCGCATTCAGCCAATGGTGCATCTTCCAGATTATTTTGTGGCAAATAGCTAAGCAGTTTGCGAATCAATTGAATTCCTTCTTTTTCGTCTTCAGCAACGAAATGAGAAACTCCCGATTTTGATCCGTGAACAGAAGCTCCACCAAGTTGTTCGTCGGTTACAACTTCACCAGTTACTGTTTTTACTACTTTCGGACCTGTTACGAACATGTACGAAGTATCTTTGGTCATCATGATGAAGTCAGTCAATGCCGGAGAATAAACAGCACCACCAGCACAAGGACCGAAGATGGCAGAAATCTGAGGAATTACCCCTGAAGCCATGATGTTACGCTCGAAAATCTCAGCATAACCAGCCAATGCAGTTACACCTTCCTGAATACGAGCACCACCTGAGTCGTTGATACCGATTAACGGAGCACCAACTTTCATGGCCATATCCATTACTTTACAAATTTTCAGTGCAAATGTTTCTGAAAGAGATCCACCGATTACAGTGAAATCCTGAGCAAAAACATATACTACACGACCGTCAATAGTTCCTTGTCCGGTAACAACACCGTCGCCCAGAAACTGAGTTTTTTCCATTCCGAAGTTTACACAACGATGTTTTACAAACATGTCGTATTCTTCAAAACTACCTTCATCCAACAGCATATCGATGCGCTCACGTGCAGTCAGTTTGCCTTTCTGATGTTGTGCTTCAATTCTTTTCTCTCCACCTCCAAGTTTTGCTTCAGACCGAAGATCGATGAGCTTTTTAATTTTATCTTGATTATTCATTTCTGTGATATATAATTAGGTGAGTCTGTCTTCTTATTGATTACTCCGAGCAAAGTTCGGTTAACACGCCCATTGTTGCTTTCGGATGCAAAAATCCAATATTTAAACCTTCAGCTCCTTTACGGGCCGATTTGTCAATCAGTTGTACTCCTTTTTCGCCAACTTCAGCCAATGCTTCGTTTACATTGTTTACAGCGAATGCAAGGTGGTGTACACCTGGTCCTTTTTTCTCAATGAATTTACCAATTGGTCCTTCCGGATCAGTTGATTCCAATAGTTCAATTTTTGTTTGTCCTACTTTGAAAAAAGCAGTTTTTACTTTCTGGTCAGCTACTTCCTCAATTGCATAGCATTTCAATCCTAAAATGCTTTCATAGTAAGGAATCGCTTCATCAATGCTGGCAACAGCAATTCCGATGTGTTCGATATGAGAAATTTCCATAGTATTAAATAATGATGTGTTTTATAAATAATGTAATGTTTTACTGCTTAGAAAATAATTTTACCGGAAGGCTCAAAAATTCGAATAGAGACTAAATTTTTTTATAACATATTTGTTTTGAAAGGACAAAAGTATGTTCTCCGGTTGGATTTTCCACTAATCTTTATCAGTATTTGAAAAAAAAGGCAGGGATTTTCCCCTGCCTGTATCTTTTTGGTTTTCTTATTGTTTACTTACAAACCGGAAGTGTGATCCGAAACGTTCGAATGCTGCCTGTTCAAGAGATTCTCTGTGATCAGGGTGTGCAATTGAAATCAATAATTTAGCACGTTCTTGCATTGTTTTTCCATACAAGTTTACTGCTCCGTATTCAGTAACTACCCAGTGCATGTTGGCACGTGTACTAACAACACCTGATCCGGGTAACAATATCGGACTGATTTTAGAAATACCTTTTTCGGTAACAGAAGGCAAAGCAATAATTGGTTTTCCACCTTTTGAGTGACCAGCACCACGAATGAAGTCAATTTGGCCACCAACGCCTGAATAGTGTTTGATTCCGATTGAGTCGGCGCAAACCTGACCAGTTAAGTCGATTGCCAGTGCCGAGTTGATAGCAGTCATTTTGTCGAGTTTGCGGATAACAGCAACATTATTTGTATGTGCTACGTCCATCATTGCAACGCGTGGGTTGTCGTTAACGAAATCGTACAGTTCCTGTGTTCCCATAAGGAAGGATGCAACCATTTTACCGCGGTCGATGCTTTTATGTTTTCCGGTAACAATTCCTTTTTCAACCAACGGAAGAATACCGTCAGCAAACATTTCGGTGTGTACACCAAGATCTTTATGGTTTCCTAATTGAGCCAATACTGCATTCGGGATACCACCGATACCCATTTGTAAACATGCGCCATCTTCAACCAGTGCGGCAACATTTTTACCAATTTGGATTTCTTGCTCAGTAAGCGGAGCAAATCCGTGAGTATAAAGTTTAATATCGTCTTCAACAAAAATGTCAATTTCGTCAATATGAATCATTGCATCTCCCCAGCAACGTGGTACGTTCGGGTTTACTGCAGCAATTACCACGTCGGCGGTTTGTACAGCAGCAAGAGTTGCATCAACCGAAGTTCCTAACGAAACAAAACCATGTTTGTCAGGAGTTGAACACATAATCATTGCTACATTTACTTTCAGATAACCTTCGCGGATAAGTTTTTGTGTTTCGCTCAGAAACACTGGAATATAATCGGCATAACCAGCCTGAGTTTGCTTGCGCAGGTTACCTCCCACAAAGAACTGTTCCGATACAAAGATTCCTTCAAATTCAGGATTTGCATAGTCAACTGTTCCTTCAACGTGAATGTGCTGAATACGTACATTATACAATTCTCCGTTGCGACCTCTTTCTACCATTGGTTTAATTAAGGTGTGAGGAGTTACGGCTACACTACTTAAATGTACGCGGTCGCCTGATTTGATTACTTTTACAGCCTCTTCGGGGCTTACATATTTAATTTGCTTCATAATACATAGATTGAAAAGATTGCCTTTTTTTCAGTTGCGCGCAAATATAGAAATTAATTTTTCAAACTTGTTGGTTCGAAAATCTATTTAAAAAGCCTCTAAGTAATTGGTTGTCTTTTGTAAAATTAACGTTAATTTCATCATTGGTAAAATATGTTCTTTGACAGGATTTTGTCGGAAATACGCTTTATGTTGTCTGTATTAATAATGGTATAAAATGATAGGAGAAGACTTATTAACACTGACTCTTTATTTCTTTTTTGTAAGAGATGATTCTACGTTTAAAGATGTTTTATCTTTGTGGCGTTGAAAAAAATGTCGTCCGTGACATCAATAGTAAACTTAAAAATTCCGACATGATATTATTTTTTAAAACACCCCATGAAAATATCATTGCTGTTCAAACAGCGGAGTCTCTATCAGCCGAAAATATTGAAAAACTGCTTTGGTTATTTGGCGGTGCCGAATGGTTGAATCAGGAGCAATTGCCCGGATGGTTTGTTGGCCCTCGCAAAGAGATGCTGACCCCCTGGAGTACCAATGCCGTAGAGATCACTCAAAACATGGGTATTGCCGGAATTTTCCGTATGGAAGAGTACGTACAGGTGCCGGATGCAAAAGCGGGCTTCGACCCAATGTTGCAAGCCATGTATCACAATCTCGATCAGCAGCTTTTTACAATTAGCAAATTACCTGATCCGATTGTGGCAATTGAGAACATTGCGGCATACAATGAAGCCGAGGGTTTGGCTTTGAGTGCTGAAGAAATTGCGTATTTAAATGAGGTGTCAGAAAAACTCGGTCGTAAGCTTACTGACAGCGAAGTGTTTGGCTTTTCGCAGGTAAACTCGGAACACTGCCGCCACAAAATTTTTAACGGAGCTTTTGTTATTGATGGGGTAGAGCAGGAAATGTCGCTATTCCAAATGATTAAAAAGACTTCAAAAGAAAACCCAAATAAAATTATATCGGCATACAAGGATAACTGCTCATTTGTACAAGGTCCGGTAGTTGAACAATTTGCACCCAAAACACAGGATAAACCTGATTTCTTCGAAGTAAAAGATATTGAAACAGTACTTTCGCTGAAAGCCGAAACACATAACTTCCCGACAACCGTAGAGCCGTTCAACGGTGCTGCAACCGGAACGGGTGGCGAAATTCGCGACCGTATTGCTGGAGGAAAAGGAAGCTTGCCAATTGCAGGAACTGCTGTGTATATGACTTCGTATCCGCGTACCGAAGTAGCCCGCTCGTGGGAACAGGCTACCGAAGAACGCGACTGGTTATACCAAACTCCGGAAGAAATTCTGATCAAAGCATCAAACGGTGCCAGCGACTTTGGTAATAAATTCGGGCAGCCGATTATTACCGGTTCGGTACTCACTTTCGAACATTTTGAATCATACAAAAAATACGGTTACGACAAAGTAATCATGCTTGCCGGAGGTATTGGTTTCGGAGCTAAAAAGGATAGCTTGAAAGACGAACCAGCCGTAGGTGATAAATTAGTGCTTTTAGGTGGCGACAACTACCGCATTGGTATGGGTGGTGGCGCAGTATCGTCGGTAGATACCGGCGAATTTGATAATGCTATCGAACTAAATGCAGTGCAACGTGCCAATCCTGAAATGCAGAAACGTGCTTACAATGCAATTCGTGCAATGGCCGAGTCGGATTGTAACCCGATTGTTTCGATTCACGACCACGGTGCCGGTGGCCACCTGAACTGTTTATCTGAATTAGTAGAAGCTACTGGTGGAAAGATTGACACCGCAAAATTACCGGTTGGTGATCCGACTTTGTCGCAAAAAGAAATTGTGGGCAACGAGTCGCAGGAACGCATGGGCTTGGTAATGAAAGAAAAAGATGTGGAATTGTTGCGAAAAGTGGCTGAACGCGAACGCGCACCGATGTATGTAATTGGTGAAACAACCGGCGACATGCAGTTTACTTTCGAAAATTCGAAAACCGGCGAAAAACCAATCGACTGGCAGTTGGCCTACATGTTCGGAAATCCGCCTAAAACAGTTCTGACAGATAAAACGGTAGTGAATTGCTACAACGAAATTGAATACGATACAACTAAAATAGAGGATTACCTCGAAAATGTATTGCAACTTGAATCGGTTGCATGTAAAGACTGGCTCACCAATAAAGTGGACCGTTCGGTAACCGGACGTATTGCAAAACAGCAGTGTGCCGGAAAATTGCAACTGCCATTAAATAATGTGGGTGTAATTACTTTGGATTATCAGGGGAAAAGTGGTATTGCTACCACTATCGGACATGCTCCGGTAGCAGCAATGGTTTCTGCTGAAAACGGTTCGGTGCTGGCTATTGCCGAATCGCTGACGAATATTGTTTTCGCTCCGATGGCCGACCAGATGCGCAGTGTTTCGCTGAGTGCCAACTGGATGTGGCCGGCGAAAAACGAAGGCGAAAATGCCCGGATTTATAAAGCAGTAAAAGCGGCCAGCGACTTTGCCTGTGCTTTGGGAATCAATATTCCGACAGGAAAAGACTCGATGTCGATGACCCAGAAGTACAAAGACGATGTGGTGTATGCGCCAGGAACTGTGATTATTTCTGCATCGGGAGAAGTTACTGATGTGCGGAAAGTGGTTGAGCCTGTTTTGGTGAATGACTCGTCTAAATCGGTTTATCTGCTAGATATGTCGAAAACGGACCGTGCGTTGGGCGGAAGTGCATTCTCACAAATTGTAAACCGTTTGGGCAACGAAACACCAACGATTGCCGATGCCGATTATTTTGTGAAGGCATTCAATGCTGTTCAGCAACAAATTGAAGCTGGAAATATTTTGGCTGGCCACGATATTTCATCGGGTGGTTTGATTACTACTTTGCTTGAAATGTGTTTCAGCGATAATCAAACCGGTTTGCAGGTTGATCTTTCAGGCTTGAATGAGAAGGACGCTGTGAAAGTATTGTTCAGCGAAAATCCAGGATTGGTTCTTCAGGTAAATGATGCAACTGGTTTTGAAGCTGCGATGCAGACAGCCGGAGTAGCCGTGATCAAACTTGGTCATGCAACTGCTGTTTCATCTTGTAAAATCAAAAATTTCGAAACAGAACTTGAATTGGATATTGCTTCGCTGCGCGACCTGTGGTTTAAATCATCTTACCTGCTTGATCGCAAACAGAGTGGTGAAAAACTGGCGCTCGAACGCTACAAAAACTATAAGAAAAACGAACTCGAATATAATTTCAACGGCTTTACCGGCAAAGCGGCCGATTACGGTATCGACCTGAAACGCCGTACTCCAAGTGGGGTAAAAGCAGCGATTATTCGCGAAAAAGGTGTAAATGGCGATCGCGAAATGGCTTATGCAATGTATCTGGCGGGATTGGATGTGAAAGACGTTCACATGACTGACCTGATTGCCGGACGCGAAACACTCCAAGACGTGAATATGATCGTGTTTGTTGGTGGATTTTCGAACTCCGATGTACTCGGATCAGCCAAAGGTTGGGCCGGTGCATTCAAATACAACGAAAAAGCCCGTCAGGCACTCGAAAATTTCTATAAACGAGAAAATACTCTTAGTTTGGGTGTTTGCAACGGCTGTCAGTTGATGGTGGAACTTGGACTGATTTACCCGGAACACGACCAAATGCCGAAAATGTTGCACAACGAGTCGCACAAATTCGAGTCATGCTTTGTGAATGTTGAGATTCCGCAGAACAATTCGGTGATGCTAAGCTCAATGTCAGGAAGTAAATTAGGTGTTTGGGTGGCCCACGGAGAAGGAAAATTCTCCTTGCCTAAAGCAGAATCAGAATACAAGGTAATAATGAAATACGCAGGCGAAGGTTATCCGGCCAATCCGAATGGATCGATGTATAATATCGCCGGTTTGTGTTCGAATGATGGTCGGCATTTGGTGATGATGCCTCACCTCGAAAGGGCATTTAAACCCTGGCACTGGGGCTGGTACCCGCGCGAACGCCGCAACGACGAAGTGGCTCCATGGATTGAAGCCTTCGTTAATGCCCGAAAATGGATTGAAAAACATCAGTAACATTCATAGAGCCTCCGAAAGGGGGCTTTTTTCTTTCTGTTGAAATTATTTTTTCAATGTTTTTTTTACAAGGAAGCAACCATTTGCTTTATTTCTGGTCTTTATTTTCTGAAAACAAATAAGAAATACTTGTTACATAACTTGTATTTACGGTAACTTATTCAGAAACAAAAAACAATGAGCCGTTTACAAAAAATGATAGCTCTTACCCCAGAGTGCTATTTTTTACTTTTTTCGCTAAGTGCGATTTTTCCACCTTCGGGGCACATCAACTTTTTCGCATTACTTGTTGCAGTAATATTTGCCATACAGTTTCTTTATAAAAATAAAAATGTCGGGATACTTATTGGCTGGTTGCTATTATTGATGAATTTTTATGTGGTGCTGTCTGTTGCCGGAAGAGGAAATGATACGCCGGATTTCAGTCATGGTATTTGTTTTTTATGCCGATGGGGTTGGCAATTTCTGTTACTTCATGGACTAATGGCTATCGGATTAATTTATAAAAACATCCGCGTTGTAAAATAATTTAGATTTCAGATACGAATACAATAGTTTATTTCGTTTTTCATCCATACGTTTTATTCCGTACGTTGAAATATCATCCATTTTAAAACCTATGCAATGAAAAAAGTACTGCCATTTTTACCCGAGCTGTTTTTCTTAGTTGTTGGATTGGTTGCATTATTCACGCCTCCGTTTCATTTTAATGTGCTTGCATTGGCTTTTGTTGCTGTTTTTGTGCAACAACTAATATCCAGGAACAAAGCGGTAGGAATCATTATTGGAGGGCTAGCCATATTAGTAAGCATATACATGTTACTTGCACTGCTATCTGAATTCTCTGAATTTAAATCGTTCACATCCGGAGCAAAGCAAATGCTTTTTGTTGGGTTGCCTTTAGTCTTGTTGAGCTTGGCAATGGCAGGGTGGATGTTCTTTAAAAATATTAGAACAAAAGAATATTGTGAACTTGCAGAGAATTGATTTATGTAATCCAATACGTGAATTAATTTATTCTTATTTATTCCGAGGAGATAAATGAAAATTACTCATTCGATAAAATTGTCGTTGTTTTTGATGACTTCCGTTTCATCCATTCAATACGAATCATTAAAGCGAGTAATAATCCGGTGCAAGCGATAGCACGAATCGCATAAATTGCAGCCAGCATGCCTTTGCTGGTAATCAGCGAAACCATTGGAGCCAACATTAGTGCAATCCACACCGCGAATGGTTCTGTATTTTCTTTCATGGTCAGCATTCGCCGCACTACCGGAAAATAAGCAATTATCAGAATTAGCTGAATTCCAAGATTGGTTAGCAAATGATTTTGCGAAATCACCCAAAATGCAATAATTGCAAGCACAGCAACCAAACACCAGCGATCGAAACGATTAAAACGGGTACTTTTGTCTCCCATAAACCAGATGGCAATGGTCACAAATATCACCAGAAACAAATCGGTAGTATTGAGTACATTGTCCCAGAATCCAAAATTTCCTTCTTTCAAATAAGTAATCAGGCTCATACTTACAGCTAACGAGAAGAATATCCACATGGCCAGTGCTGGTTTGGAGCGTTTTCTATAAAGTTGCCAGAAATAAGTTGCTGCAATAAATAAATTGATCAGCGAAACGGTGATAATAACAAAAAGCTGCATGCATTAGTAGATTAGTAGTTCGGCAAATTTAAATTTTATTCTTATTCTCATCCTTATTCTGAAACATAAAAAAGAGGAACCCGTAAGTGAGTTCCTCTAGCTCAAATGCACGCGGCACTTGTATTAGTTGTAATATTCGGTCACGATGGCTTGCATCTGATCGAATGCTTTTTCCATTTCCTGAATGAGTTTAATCTGGTTGCGTGCCCGGTCGATATTATGCTCCGGATGTTTAATCTTGTAATAGGTATCTCCATCGATGTAATCGGTAAGGAAACGCAAGGCCATAATGTAAGTCATAAACTGGCAGGAGTGGGCAAGATGCGCCACTTCAAGAGGAGAAAGAGTCGCTTTTGTTTCGCTTGAAAAACCTTTTACGAAATAGCGGAATACTTCAAGGTTGAATTTCACTTTGCTGAGATCTTGTTCATCTTCTTCAACTGTGTTTGCAGCACTGCGCATGGCATCGCCAAAGTCGAAATGAACCAGTCCTGGCATTACAGTGTCGAGGTCGATTACCGCTAAAATTTCGTCCGTGTCTTTGTCGAACAGTACATTGTTGATTTTAGTGTCGTTGTGCGTCACACGCAATGGAAGTTGACCAGCATCAGCTAATTTTTGCAGTGTTTTCATATTTTCCATGCGACTCTCAATTTCAGCAACTTCGGTTTGTACAATAGCAAGGCGCCCTTTAGGGTCACTGGCTTTTGCCTTTTCAAAATTATTAATGCGGAAATAAATGTTGTGGAAATCTTTGATGGTTTCGCTCAATGGTCCGCCAGGCAGGTCGGCCAATTGTTTCTGAAAACGACCAAACGCAATTCCTGAAACTTCAGCCATTTCCGGTTTTTCAATCATTTCAACACTTTTGCTGTTGTTTACAAAGTTGAGTACTGCCCAAAAATTGCCATTTTCATCTTTATAGCAAAGTTCTCCGTTTGCTGTACGGTAGTGACGAATGATTTTTTTCTCTACTGCCGGGTCGTTTGCAGCGCGCAATTTTTCTTCAATGTGAGTGCAAACACGGTCAATGTTATCCATCATTGCCGGAACGTCTTTGAAAATCAGGTGATTTTTGCGTTGCAAAATGTAATTGGGAGTATCACCGGTTGTTTCAACCAAGTAAGTGTCATTAATGTGCCCGTTTCCAAATGGGCGGATGTTACTAATTTCTCCCTCAAGCCGAAATTGACCGGCTACATGCATCAAATGTGTTTGATCAGTTGTTGTCATTTAAATTTAAAGTTTGTTGGGTTCATCTATTTTCCCCAAAAAGGGAAAAGTACCCGGAGAAATTTTCCGGGTACAATCTGTTTATTCTTCGCTAAATTCTTTTATTACACTGAAAAGCTCATCGTTTAAACCTTGGGCATTAAAAAATACCACGCCGCTTGCGCCATTATCAAGTGCTGATTTTATTGCTGCACGGAATTTTTCAGGCTCTTTCAGGTCGCTTACAAATACTCCTGCGTAAATCGGTTTTTTCACGTCCATTGTTTCCAATCCTTCTTTTACACATTTTCCAATCCAATCGATATCTTCGTTGTAAAAGCCATTGTAGAGCATTGGAAATGCTGCATCAATTTCGAATTTCCCCCAATCCTGACGTACCATGCGTGCCGACATTTCCGGAGTAGGGAATACCGCTGCTGTAACCACTTTTCCAGTTTGTTTCTTTACTTCCGGGCCAATGGTGTTCACAATTTTCACAATCTGCTGTAATCGCCAGTTTCTCCATTCCACATCGCTGGCTGGATCTTCAATTTCAAGAGGATCGCGGCCATATTCTTTTTTGAATGCTTCGCGACAACGATGGCAATAGCAAAAATCAAATTCAGGCATTTCATGATCCTGTACCAAATTGTATTTTGGTAAAAGTCCCACAGGAAGATATACGTCGCAATAACGGATATAATCGAAATGGATACCAGATACACCTTCAATTTTAGCTAATTCGAGGTAATCATTCATCAGATAATCCATAACCTGTGGTTCGGTAGGACAGAGCCAGCGATAATAATCCACGTATGGAGGATTATCAAGTACCGATTCATTTTTACCGCTTACCGCATACCAGTCTTTGTGCTCTTCCATAAATTCTTTGCCTCCACGGATCATTGTTGGGCGCCAGGCATGGAGCTGGATGCCAATTTTCTGAGCCAATGGCCCGGTGCGTTTATAAAAGTCGTTGGACGCATTCAGGAATAATGCCCCAATGTGATTGTCTTTCAGCCGTTGCAGATAGGCTTCAATTTCAGAATCAGTCATGTTATGATTGAAACTTCCTTCTCCGTCCCAGGTAATGAATTTGGGTAAGCTGTTCGTCGGTTCTGTTTTTTGCTTTGGTTGGCACGAAACCATCCATCCGCTTAACAAAACCAGCATTGCAAAAACTAATCGGTTCTTCATGGTTAGGTCTTTTTTGTGTTAATATGAATTAATAATTATTGCCACAAATTTTCAGGATATACTCCTTGTTGAATTAATGTATTAATTTTCTCAACAACAATAGGTTGATCTTCTTTGTAAGTTACTCCAAACCACGGACTGTCGGCTTGCAAAATCCTGGCCTTTGTTTTTTCTGATTGAATCAGATCGAATACCGCGAATGGAATATAAAACTCTGATTTTGGCTCATTAATTCTTTCCTTGAGGAAAGATACAAATAAATCTTCAAGATGTCCGAAAAGATTATTTTGGAATCCCCAAAAATTCATTGATACCAAGATGTTTTCATCCAATTCACGAGGCTGTTTTTGTTGGTCTTCGCAAACAATTTTACCATCTTGTGCTGCAATTTGGTGGGTTTCGGTGATCTCAACCAAATGATTGTTTTCATCGGCTTTACAAATTCCGCGCGAAACTGTTCCAAAATCAGAAAGTGTGTTTTTCAATAAATAGCCAATCATGCTGTACTCATTACTATTTGCTGAATTAGTCAGAAATGCCGCCATTACCTGATATGCATCAGCACCATAGAAGTCGTCAGCATTAATTACAGCAAAAGGTTCTTTAATTGCATCTTTGGCCATTAAAATAGCGTGACCTGTTCCCCATGGTTTTTCACGACCTTCAGGCAAGCTAAAGCCCGCAGGAAGTTTGTCCAATTCCTGGTAAACAAAATCGTAGTCAATTTTACCTGCAATCTTTGGCTCAATAACTTGTTTAAATTCTTCTGCAAAAAATTCGCGAATAACAAAAACAACTTTACCAAATCCGGCACGAATAGCATCATAAATGGAATAATCGATGATGGTTTCCCCATTTGGACCAATTGGGGCAATTTGTTTTAAACCACCAAAGCGGCTTCCCATACCAGCCGCTAAAATCAGAAGTGTTGGTTTCATTAAATAAAGATTTTCTTTTAAATGAGTTGCAATAATAACAAAAAAACGAGAAAGGAAAGGTGAGACATTTCATGTCTTTAATGGAGTAGCTATTTCTGAAACCCCGGCAGGAAGATGATATTTGTCAGAAAAGAAGACGCTTCTCTATGTTTTTAATACGAATGGATAGTCCGGTTAAATCCGGATTGCAACAAATCATTATATTCGTCGATATTTTTTAATAAAACCCAACAAATTATGACAACTCTATCTGAAAGAAAAGAAAGAAATTTCTTTTTACCCATTGCGATTATTGGTGTTATGTTTTTTGCAATTGGATTTGCATTAGGCATAAATAGTTATTTAATTCCTTTGTTGAATAAGGCACTACAGATTTCATCGGCTCAGTCGTATCTGGTTCTTGCTGCAACTTTTTCAGCTTTCTTAATTTTTGGTTATCCAGCATCGCTGGTTATTGGAAAAATAGGCTACAAAAAAACAATGGCATTATCATTTTTAATGTTTGCTCTTGGCTTTTACCTGTTTATACCATCAGCCAAGATGGAAAGTCTTCCTCTGTTTCTGCTTGCCTCATTTATCAGTGGAATGGGCAACACGTTTTTACAGGCATCCGTGAATCCTTACATCACAATACTTGGACCGATTGAAAGTGCGGCAAAGCGCATGAGTATCATGGGTATTGCCAATAAATTAGCTTGGCCAATTGCGCCTCTGTTTTTGTCGATGGTCATCGGAAAGGGAGTAAAAGATGTGCAGCTTACAGATATTAATTTGCCATTTATGATTATCATCGGCGTTTTTATTTTACTGGGAGTAATGTCGTTACTGGCTCCGCTTCCGGAAGTAAAAGCAGCTGGCGAAGATGAAGATAGTGCCACAGACTGTCCTTATGCTGCCAATAAAACTTCAATCTGGCAATTTCCTCATTTATTATTAGGCTGTTTGGCCTTGTTCCTTTATGTAGGTGTTGAAACAATTTCGCTGGGGACTTTGGTTGATTATGCTGAAAGTATTGGATTAGCTGATGCAGAACTGTATGCATGGATTGCTCCGGTGGGAATGGTAATCGGATATTTATGTGGTGCGGCGTTTATTCCGAAATATATCAGTCAGGCTGCAGCATTAAAAATTTGCTCGTATTTGGCAATTTTTGGTTCGCTGATGGTTGTGTTTACGCCATCAGATATTTCGATCTATTTTATTGCTTTTATGGCTTTAGGTTGTTCGCTGATGTGGCCGGCACTGTGGCCTTTGGCAATGACTGATTTGGGTAAATTTACCAAAGCCGGTTCATCGTTATTGGTAATTGCAATTGTTGGTGGTGCTTTAATTCCAACTCTTTACGGATTTTTAAAAGATATGATTGGAGCTCAGGATGCTTACTGGATTTGTATTCCTTGTTTCCTTTATATTTTGTATTATGCACTGAAAGGACATAAAGTTCGCACACGATAATTTTCATTCAAAATAAAGTAGAGAAGCGGCAAAATGCCGCTTTTTTCATTTCTGAAAGTTTTATGCTTATTGATAATTTCGTCTATTTTTGTTTCAAATTGATTCATTACAACAAAACTTATGGAATGTAGAGAAAATTGCGGAGCTTGCTGTATTGTACCATCCATCTCGTCTCCAATTCCGGGCATGCCAAATGGGAAACCGGCAGGAGTGAGGTGTATTCATTTATCCGACGACTATCGTTGTTTGATTTTCACTTCCCCAGACAGACCTCGTGTTTGCGATGGATTTAAAGCAGAAAAGTTGGTTTGTGGCGATTCACGGCAGGATGCTCTTCAGGTTCTTTGTGATCTGGAAGGGATTGCCAACATCTTTTAACACACAAAAAAAGCGGCTCTGAGACCGCTTCTTTCTATCAACTATATTTCTTTCTTTTTTAACATTGCTTTAGCCATGTCTGCTGTTGCTATTTTCTCAAGAAACTCACGAAAAGATTCGTAATTTTCTTTCGGGTAACTCCCTTTGTTGATTTGAAAATAGCGATAATAGATGACCTTATTGCCTTCGGCTTTCGCTTCTCCTGAATAATTACCGTATTCGGAATTGATTACCGTTTTTTCAGGCAAAGCTGCAACTTGCATATTTTCCGGCATCTGGTAAATCAATGTATCACATTCGCTATAGTTTCTACTGATAACTACCGGACTTTGCCTGTTGCGTATTGTCGGAGGAACTGATTCCAGTGCATTAAGCAGATTTAACTTCAGAATAATTTTATCACCCATCTGAGTCCAATAATTGGTTGCTTCCACTTCAAACTTTTTTATAAATAGCGGTTCTGCGTTTCGATTATCTGACAAAGAATAATCAACCAGATTAAAATTCGGAATATGAATACTATTGATGATTCGTTTGCGTCTGTCTTTTTCATCCTGATATAAAAGAGAATAAACATCTTCGTAATTGGTTCCTTGCGACGATGTACTTGCTGTCAGATGCAATGCTCCCTGCTCTTTTATTTGTATTGCAGCTGTAGTCCATTCCCGGTTTTGCTCAACAGAGTAGGAGGGTGTTTTGATGTATTTTCCTCCGTTTTCGGTTACGATAAAAGCATATCGATCGTCAGTAAAACTTCCAATGTAACCACAGGGGGCATGCGGGTTTGTACATTCAAGCCAAACAGTATCATTGGTACATGGAACACATAAAACAACATGGTTAAATTGATTCATCGGAAAATCTGCGGGCGCAGAATAGGGCGTATCTCCAGCATATATGCGAGCATAATGAGCGTCAATTCCAGCGGCCTTCAGTAAAGCTAAGGTATAATTCGACAGTGCTTTACAGTCGCCATACGACAAACGATCAACCGTTTCTGCATCAAAAGGCTGCCATCCGCCAATTCCTTCCTGTACACTAATGTAGCGGTTCTTTTTTTGTCCATACTCATATACTTTGCGGATGATTTCTTTTTCGTCGGATAATCCTTTTATCAACGATTTGATCTCGTTTATGGTCGATTCGGGAAGACGATCACGGCCGGCAATAAGCTTATTCATAAATATTCCCAGATCATTCCATGAAAGCAGTGAACCTTTTATTCCATCCATTTCAAATTCGGACGGTGCAAGTTTTACGGTTGGATAAAGTTCAGAAATGAAAGGACTAAATGGTTCCGAATTAATTGCTTTTATATTTTCAGCTTTCCATGAGTAGCGAATTGTTTTTCCGCCATCTTGTTGCTCTGTTTTTGCCTTCGTATTGATTTCGTAGTAGCGAAGCACATACGAATTAGGAACAGCTACCGAAAAATTTGTTTCTGCTACCGAAATATTGTATCCATAAAATGCATTCCAGGAGGGTAGGTAAAACAATGATCCATAATCAAAACTATAGCTATACTCAATTGTGAAAGGATAAGCATAGTATTGTGGATCAATATATTTTAGTCTTTCGTCGGAATATAGCGTCGAATTATCAATCGCACTCATATCCTTTATGTCGTCGATCTTTATTTTTTTAACTTTTGCTCCGGAAGCATCATAAATTGTTCCGTCAATACCCGAAACGCCATTGATTTTGTTGTACGGAAGACTGAGCAGTGACTCACCGATAGCTCCTTCTTTTAAAATAGTAACTGCATATGTACATGTTCCTTTCAATTTTGAACTCGAAAGTATTTCAATAGTAGTATTGTGTTGTCGCACAACTGCATTGGCATTTTTTAGCAATTCGTCAGAAATGGCCGAAACCGGATATTTGGGAGCATCTTTGGCATACGAAGAAACACGAATAGAGAATAAAATGCATGAAATAACCAGAAGTTTATGAATTGCTGACATTGCTCTTTGTTTTTAGAATGATTGGTTCGGCATGCTTTTTTATAATTTGTTCGTAAACTCCTTTCAATGTAGCATATTCATCGGGCAGAAAAATCGGTTTGTTAATTAACATTCGATAAACCGTGGTGAGTTTATTTCCTTGAAGCTGATGAATTATTTTTACTTGCATCGATTGGTCTGGAGTCGTAATCGTGCATGGTTTAGGAAGTTCTGATACTTCATATTTTTCAGGAAAGCTTATTACAGTAATATATTGATTTGAGGTTTTATACCCAAAATCGACTGGATATTTGCGTTCTTCCAACTTAAACGGATTTTCAGTTTCCTGTTCATACAAAAACGGATTAATAATGACCATGTCGTTAATTCGTTCCACTTTATTTTTGATTTTTACATCGTATGCATCCTGAACTGCAAAATCAAGACTATCCAGATTTTTTATGGTGAAATTTTTCACCGACATTCCCGGATTTTCGGCCTCCATTGAAGTTAAATAATCATCTTCTCCTGCGTATTTTTTATATGCTTTTCTGAACTCGAAAGCAGCATATCCGTCTTTACTGTTTTTCATCATTCCTTCCAACGACAAGTCATCATTTAAATTTAATTCATACAATGTTGTCGATTTGTACGCAAATTTTGGATTAAATTCAATCCACTCACCTTCACCTTTTTCTGTAACCAAACGTCCTTGTCCGTTTAAACATCTGAATGGCAACATTTCAAATGGCATTTCCTGTTCAGTTGCATCCAGAACATATTTGTTTCCATCCAATTCGGCACAAACCAACACATAGTCAAGTTTCTCATAACTTGGAAAGAATGGGCTTAGCATTCCATTACTGCGGGTACTCATTACAATCGGATAGGATTGAATGTCAAGACGTTTTAGTAATTGCAAAAGCATAAAGTTGATGTCTGCACTATTTCCGCTTCCTTTTTTGAATACCGGAGCGAGTGATGTGTTGGTAGAATAGAGCCTCGATTCCTCGTTCCACTTTATTTGTTTAATTGCGTCGTAGGCCTTTTTTATTTTTTCAAGAGCAGGCAAATTTAAAGCTTCAATTTCTTTCTGAATATCGCTCAAATAACCAGAGCCACCTTTAAGTGTGCCTCCAAAATAAGTGTGATTCATCAATTGTTCGTTGACTGCTTCCCATGTTGTTGTGTATGACTTATAATAGCCAGGAATACTTATATTTAATATATCAAACTCCATTTTAGAGATGTAGTTCTCTTTTGAATTCATGAACGCTTCTGTTTTGAATGCTGGCATATATTCTGACACGAATCGGTTTCCTGATGAAACCGATAAGCTTTCGAACCCAACCATGCGTTTTCTGAAATTGATATATTGTGAATCTTCGAGAATCAATTCACAATATTTCACAGGAATTGTGCTTTGAAAAGTCCATTCTGAAGGTAATCCGGGAGAAGTACTTTCCAATTCAAAAACACTGCCTTCTTTTACATTGGGCAACGCAATTCGATATCTGAAATAATTATCATATACCTGTTCCCGAAAGATTGACTCTTTTTTTAGCTTTTCTTCCACAATTTTGCCGTTTTCCAGATTATATGTTTTTCCCCTAAAAGTAACATCCGGACCTCCCGGAATAATCGTTTCGGCATAAGCAACACCATTTTTTTTCAGGACTTTTGTTCGCTCTATTCGGGTAAAATTAAGATTATTGGAACTGAAATAGCCATACTTGCATAAAATGACTGCCGATGCTGAAGTATCTTGCTCATATACTTTCATTTCCATTTCATCCATACTGACTTTACCAAAGGTAATCGGAGCCTTTTCGGCCGACGCATAAAAGGAACATGCCCATAGCAATAAGGCAATTAGAGGGGAATTTTTTTTCATTCGCTGATGATTTAGAGAGTTGATATAGAAAATTAAATTTGTTGTCTATAAATATAAATATTTTATATAAAATAGGAAATGCCAATTCTAATTTATCCGGAGCAATTGTGTTGTACCATTTTAGCTTCCTGTCTGAATGGGTTGAACAGACTGATTTGTTCCCGAGTAAGGAATGAAACTCATTTAGTTGCTGAATAATAAAAGAAAAAGAGGCTATCCAATTTTACTTTTTGGACAGCCTCTTCATCAAATAAATTATTTTGTCTAATCTTGCAACGCTTTTTTATGACGTCACATATTCGAGTGTATTATTTACTCAATAGTCATTTTCAAAACCGAAGCGAACTTCGAAGGAGGATTTTTTCTTAGTGATTCAGGAATGCTAACCAAAGTACCTTTTCCTGATTTTTTCCACTTCAACGAAGTACTTGATCCCAGCATTTTTATGCTTGTCCCAGCTTTCGGTTGAAATGAGTAAATCATTATCTCAGTTGGTAATTCGGTCTGTTTTTCCTCGTTCAGATAGAATGCATACAGATCATTCGTGTTCTTTTTGCGGCTATAGCAAATGTTGGTTTCTTTATACGGAGCAATAGCACGTGTACCGTAAATTGCTTCTCCGTTTACTTTCATCCATGCACCCATTTCTTCAAGCAATCGGTATGCTTCGTTATGCCATGTTCCATCAGGACCCGGAGCAATATTGTAAAGCAGATTACCGCCTTTCGATACAATATCAATCAGCATGTGAATTGCTTTTTGTCCGCTCATGTATTGCGCATCGGGCACATACGACCAGCCTCCACCTGCAATAATACACGATTCCCACGGGTAGGGAAGAGCTTTATCCGGAACAGTATTCTCAGGTGTCAGATAGTTTTGATTTGGTCCTTCTACTGCACGGTCAACAACAATCAGTCCGGGTTGCTTTTCGCGCAATTTCAGTTTTAACTGATCCATGTGTATGTCCTGATTTACGGCATACGATTTTAAAAAACCCGACGAAACATTCATTGCTTTTCGTCCTAAATAATGCTGAATTTCTTCTTTTTCTGCTTTGGCAACCCATCCGCCATCTAACCACATGATGTCAATCTTTCCATAGTCGGAACATATTTCCATCATTTGATTTTGAGTATATTCAACAAACTTAGCCCATTTTTCAGGGTATTCTTCCGGGTCGTAATTTACATTGCGGTTGAAAGGAGGAAAGTAGGGATCCCAATAATAGTCGCTGTGCCAGTCGGGTTTTGAAAAATATGCACCAGCCCACAATCCCTGATTGCGAAATGCATCAAAAATTTCTTTTGTTACGTTTGCTTTCGGATTGGTGTGAAACGGACATGCCTCATCGGTAATTTTGTAGTCGGTATATTTACTGTCGAACATACAAAAACCATCGTGATGCTTGGTTGTGAAAACGACGTATTTCATACCTGCATCGTG
This sequence comes from Prolixibacteraceae bacterium, assembly GCA_963668595.1. Lineage (GTDB taxonomy): Bacteria > Bacteroidota > Bacteroidia > Bacteroidales > Prolixibacteraceae > GWE2-42-39. The sequence continues at coordinate 1,090,278 of OY764876.1, forward strand.
TGCCGCTTTGGCCCATTTGTCCGGATCAAATTTACTTGGATTGAATGTTGTCTTCAGATTTTCATAATCCTTTACATATTCGAAATAATTTTGTGGGTTCGAACCTTTCTTGCGTTCACACCAGCCATAATCTTCCGGGCAAATTGACCATGATTCTACAATTCCCCACTGACTGTATGTTCCCCAGTGCATCAGCAGACCGAATTTCATATCTTGCCACTGTTCCAGTTTTTCGAGAACCAAAGGATCTGTTTCCGGATAATACTTTTGCGACATTTCATGTTGTTGTGCTGTCGCAATAAATGCAATACAAAGTAAAATTGATAATAAAACAGGTTTCATATCAAAAATTGATTTAGAGTTTCCGCAAAAATAGGTTTATCCTAACTCATTTCCGCACAACTGAGATAAAAACATGACAATTCCTTCTTATAAAAATCACTACACAAAGAGATATTTGGCATAAAATGACTTGTAGTACACACAAGCTCAAATATGTGCAAACGAGCATATTTTTATGGAGTAGAAAAGACGACTATCTCATTGAGAGATGTCCTAATAATTCTTCTATTTTTTTAACGGTTTCAGCAGAGGTGCATGAAAAATTATTCAAAATAACAGCAAAAATAAGTTCTTCGCCGGTTCTGGTTTTTAGATAGCCGGTATAGCTGCGAACCCGGGTCATGCTGCCGCTTTTGGCTCTCAATGTTTCTCCTGGAAAACGTTTTGGGTTGAAAACTTTTAATGTCCCGTTTTCACTAACTGAAGGCAAACTACTTCTGAAAATTTCAGTATACTTACTTTTACTGATCGAGTAAAGAATTGCCGTAAGTTGTTTGGCTGTAATGGCATTGAAGCGAGAAAGTCCACTTCCGTCAGCGAGGAACATTCCGTTAGTGTCAATGCCTTTGTTTTTCCAGTAATCACTTATTATTTCCAGTCCGGCGCGAGTACTGCCATGTCCGGTAGCTTTCCATGCAATGTGCTTGCATAAATGTTCGGCAAATAAATTGACACTTTCGTGATTCAGTACATTAATAATTTCTTTCAACGGAGGAGAATAGGTTCGGTGAAGAGTAGTATTTAATTCCACAGGAGTGTAATCGGTATGAATTCCACCGGTAATGGTAATTCCCTTTTTTATCAGTTTTTCCTTGAACTGGCCAATCAACAACAATGTTGGGTCGGGAAGACTGGCCTTTATTGAAAACTCGTTTTGCATCTGAGGAATTGTTCCCCGAACCACTCTATGATTATCGAACGGACTCCCAAATACGTAGGCCATGTCGCGCTTGCTTTCTGATGCCGTTACTTCGCTGGAAATTTCCAAACAAGGAATATCAGGCCGGGTGGCCACTATTTTGCATAGTTTACCTACCTCTCCCGATTTCAGTACAATTTCATACAAATTATCGTAAACCGACAAGGCACAGGCGCCTGCTCCGTAATAATTACCTAAGTCTTCCCAAATCCAGGTGCTGGGAATCATTTGTTGTTCGTAAATCGAGGCATCAGCAATCAAATCTCCGTTGATTTTCCGGATGCCTTTTTTATAAACGGCATCAATCCATTGATCTAAAAAATGATTTGTCAGATAATGTTCTTTAAAATACGATGAGCCAAGTGCAGGATCTCCTCCTCCTCGAATAACCAGATTTCCATTCAAAATTCCGCTTAAACTGTCTATTCGTCCTGAATATCCGATACTGGTTTCAAATTGATAATCAGGCCCCAGAATATCGAGCGCAGCTGCAGAAGTAACAACTTTCATTACCGACGCAGGAACAAGGCTCAATTGCGGTTCACTTTCGTAAATGTAATTGCCCGATTTTGCATCAAGCACCGATAAACTTACCGAACAATTTCGAAGTAGCGGATCGTTTATCCATTGCTCAAAATACACCTGTTCTTCAATTGGAACACTTTTATCCTGTTTTGTTAAGAATGAAAAAATAAAAACAGTGATTAGTAGTATCTTAGAGTAATACATAAGGTGTTTTTGTTTTATACCGTTACGAAATAGAAACACTGAACCCGATAAAATATTGTAAATTTGCAGGGAAGGTATTACAAATACCGTAAAAATAAAAATTCATGTTCAAGACTATTTTAATTGTTGGTACAGGTGGTTTTTTGGGCAGTGTAGCCCGCTATCTGACACAAATCTATACTGAAAAACTTTTCCACACGACCTTTCCGCTGGGAACATTTATTGCCAATATATTGGGATGTTTCATTATCGGTCTCGCTTTTGCTTTTGCTGAAAAGGGAAATATCATGAGTCCGGAATGGCGTATTTTCCTGACGGTTGGTTTTTGTGGTGGATTTACTACTTTTTCGTCGTTTGCCTACAATAACTTTTCATTTCTGAAAGATCATGCTTTGTGGCCGTTTTTCCTGAACATCGGATTAAGTGTATTTTTGGGCATCATGGCGGTATATTTGGGTGTATTACTTGTTCGTTCAGTTTTTTAAACAATAGAAAAAATGAGCTTATCAACAGGAAAAGCACAATTGCTGAAGATATATTTGGGCGAATCAGATCATTATCAGGGGAAACCTTTATACGAAGTACTGGTGCTTGAAGCCCGATCTGCCGGCATGGCCGGAGCCACAGCAACGAAAGGAGTGATGTCGTTTGGTGCCAGTCATTCCATTCATACCATGAAAATATTTGCGTTGTCGTCAGACATGCCGGTAGTGGTTGAAATTGTTGATGAAGAGGAGAAAATTCAGAATTTTTCGTTGCGTGTGCAGGAAATCCTTGAAAAAACTGGAAAAGGAGTTTTGATGACCGTGCAAAATCTGGATGTAATTCAGTACCAGCAAGGCAAAAAATACCGAGAGGTTAAATGATCTTAAATTAATCAGACGAAGGGGAGGAGTGAATTACTATTTCCGGCGGATTTGCTATATTTGTCAGGATGAAAAAATACTAAAAGTCAATTTTTCAAGAGTTTAAATTATAATAACGTTTAATTCTAAACTATAAATTACCATGTTAATTAATAATGTAGTTGGTAGAGAAATTCTGGATTCACGCGGTAATCCAACCGTTGAAGTAGAAATTACCCTTGAGTGTGGTGCAGTAGGTTTGGCTGCTGTTCCTTCCGGTGCTTCAACCGGCGAAAACGAAGCTCTTGAGCTTCGCGATGGCGATAAAGGCCGTTACTTAGGTAAAGGTGTTTTGAAAGCGGTTGAAAATGTAAATACCGTAATTGCTCGTGAAATTATTGGTATGGACGCTACAGACCAGGTTGCTATCGACAAAAAACTGTTGGAACTCGACGGTACAAAAACAAAAAGCAAACTGGGAGCTAACGCAATGTTGGGAGTTTCTTTGGCTGTTGCCAAAGCTGCTGCTAATGCGCTTGACCTTCCTTTATACCGCTACATTGGCGGAACCAACGCAAAAACACTTCCTGTTCCGATGATGAACATCATTAATGGTGGTTCTCACTCGGATGCTCCTATCGCATTCCAGGAATTCATGATTCGCCCAATCGGCGCTCCTTCTTTCCGTGAAGGTTTGCGTATGGGTGCTGAAGTTTTCCACAGCCTGAAAAAAGTATTACACAACCGTGGCTTAAGTACTGCTGTTGGTGACGAAGGTGGTTTCGCTCCTGCATTGGACGGAACAGAAGATGCATTGAATAGCATCATCGAAGCAATTAAAAATGCTGGTTACAAACCAGGTCGTGCCGAAGACGGTGGCGATGTTTCAATTGCATTAGACTGTGCTGCATCTGAATTCTACAGCGATGGTATTTACGACTACAGCAAATTTGAAGGAGCTAACGGAGCAAAACGCACTTCTGCTGAACAAGCTGCTTTCCTTGCTGAATTAGTAGCCAAATTCCCTATCGATTCAATCGAAGACGGAATGGACGAAGGCGACTGGGACGGATGGGTTGCTTTGACTGAAAAATTAGGTGGAAAATGCCAGTTGGTAGGTGACGACTTATTTGTAACCAACGTTGAATATCTGAAAAAAGGTATTGAATTAGGAGCTGCTAACTCAATCCTGATTAAAGTAAACCAAATTGGTACTTTAACTGAAACTTTGGATGCTATTGAAATGGCTCACCGTGCTGGTTATACTTCAGTTACTTCACACCGCTCAGGTGAAACTGAAGATTCAACTATCGCTGACATTGCTGTAGCTACAAACTCTGGTCAGATTAAAACTGGTTCATTGAGCCGCTCTGACAGGATGGCTAAATACAACCAATTACTTCGCATCGAAGAACAATTGGGTGCTACTGCTATCTACGGATACAAAAAAGTGTATAAAAAATAATCGCATCGCGATAAATATAGAAAGCCGTTTTCTGAAAAGGAAGCGGCTTTTTTATTATGCCAATACAAAAACAGAAAGGCCGACTCAGTATAAAATTGAGCCGACCTTTTTTCGTGAAAGTTTTTACCGGAGTCCGAAAATTCCGTTAAATTATATTACATACGTTCTACCACATCAATGCCCAGTAGTTTCATGCCTGAGCGAACTACTTTGGCAACCGTGCCAGCAAGAACAAGGCGCAAGTTGCGGCGTTCTTCGTTTTCTTCTTTCAAAATTGAAAAATCGTGGTAGAACTGGTTAAATTCTTTTACCAAATCATATACGTAATTGGCAATCAGGGCCGGACTGTACATGTCGCCGGCTTCTTTTATAGTTGTCTCAAATTGTGCAATTTTTTTGATCAGTTCCTGTTCTTTGCCTGCAAGTTCTAAATTGCAGGCCGGAGTCGTAATATTAATTTGCTGATCGGTAGCTTTGCGCAACACCGATTGAATACGTGCATACGTATATTGAATGAATGGGCCTGTATTTCCGTTGAAATCAATCGATTCTTCCGGATTGAAAAGCATATTCTTTTTGGGATCTACTTTCAGTATAAAATATTTCAATGCACCCAGCGCAATCGTGCGGAAAGTGTATTCAGCTTCTGTTTCTGAAAGCCCTTCTAATTTGCCCAATTCTTTTGAAGTTTGACGAGCTACTTCAATCATACCATCCATCAAATCGTCGGCGTCCACTACTGTTCCTTCGCGCGATTTCATTTTACCGTTTGGCAGTTCAACCATTCCGTATGAGAAATGTTGCAATCCTTTTCCCCATTCAAAACCTAGTTTGTCAAGCAAAATGGAAAGTACCTGAAAGTGGTAATTCTGTTCGTTGCCAACTACATACACCATTTTATCAATCGAGTAATCGTTAAAGCGTTCTTTGGCCGTACCAATGTCCTGAGTCATATATACAGAAGTACCGTCGCTGCGTAGCAAAATTTTCTGATCGAGACCTTCTGCTGTCAAATCAGCCCAAACCGAACCGTCTTCTTTTTGCGTGAAAATGCCTTCGCTTAATCCGCGCAGTACTTCGTCGCGGCCAACAATGTATGTGTCCGACTCGTAGTAAATTTTGTCAAAATCAACTCCCAGATTTTTGTAGGTTACGTCGAAACCTTTGTAAACCCAGCCGTTCATTGTTTTCCAAAGCTCAATGGTTGCAGTGTCTTTGTTTTCCCATTTGCGTAATAATTCACGTGCAGCAACCATCGAAGGAGCATTTTGTTCTGCTTCCTCCTTGCTCATTCCTTGCGCAACAAGTTCGTTAATTTCGCTTTTGTATTGTTTGTCGAAAAGCACGTAATACTTCCCAACTAAATGGTCTCCTTTCAAACCCGATGATTCGGGTGTTTCTCCGTTGCCTTGTTGCAACCAGGCCTGCATCGATTTGCAGATATGAATACCACGGTCGTTAACAATATTGGTTTTTACCACTTTGTTTCCGTTGGCTTTCAAAATTTCGCAAAGCGAAAAACCAAGCAGATTATTGCGAATGTGGCCAAGGTGCAACGGTTTGTTGGTATTGGGCGAAGAATACTCTATCATTACAAGAGGTGAATCTTCGGTGGCTTCTTTAATTCCAAATTGTGCCGCTGAATATGCATCAGCCAGAACATTCACCCAGTACGAGGATGCAATGCTCAAATTCAAAAAGCCCTTTACAACATTGAAACCACTTACTTCTTCTACATTATTTTGAAGATAATTGCCCAAATCTTCCGCAGTTTGCTCCGGCGATTTTTTCGACATGCGAACAAAAGGAAATACAACTAAAGTAATGTCGCCTTCAAATTCTTTGCGTGTGCTTTGAAGTTGTACCGATTCCGGCGCTGCTTCCTGTCCGTATAACTGACTGATAGCTTCCAGTATCTTATTGCGGAGAATGAGTTCAATAGTCATGATTCATGTAAATTTTGATATTGCGGGGCAAAGATAAGATTTTCCGGTGAAAATGGCGGGATTAGATGACGTAGAGACCCGGGGAATCCGAGAATTTAAAGCAAAAAAAATCTCCTGCGTTGGATAACAGGAGATTTTTGAATCACATCAGTTTATAGATGCTTATGCTTTTTCAAGTTCAAGAGTTCTTGTTACGCGGTCGCAAACTTCTGTTGGTCCCCAGTATTGGATTGGTCCCGGATACAAATAATTTGTTTCAACAGCCCATTGTTCGCGGTTTGCAGCAAGGTATTTGAATGGTGCACCATCCAATTCAACCAATGCTTTCTGGATAACCGGTTTCATGTGTCCGTGACGACGTTCCATGTTCATCATCATGGTCACCGGAACACCACCAGCAATCCATTGGTCAGCCGGAGCTGTCAGGTTGCGAACAGATGACATATAACCCGTTTTGCCTTGTCCGATCAGCACTGAAGCTGTGTAACCCAACGAGTAACAGTAGTCAGCATCGAAGTTTGATGGCGCAGCACAACGTCCTTCGTATCCGAAGAAGTGGTATTGGGTTCCGAATTTGCCTTTGTATTCGCCGGCAGCTTTCATTTCTGCCAAACGGGTTTTTACCATTTCGCCCAGCAATTTTTCAGTTTCAATTAACGAAACCTGAACGTTTCCGTGTGGGTCGCGGTCAAGAGTCAACTGAGTAGCAATTCCGGCAGGCAGTGATTTGAAAACTTCTGAAGAAGCAGGGCTCAGTTTGCCAGCAACGTAGTTCAAACGTTCTGCTTTGTCAGTAGCTTTGAATTCCTGTTCTGTTGCAGAACCTTCAGCCAATAAATCGTTCAATTCAGAAATCAATGTTTTCATTTCAGGAACGAATTCGATCAAACCTTCAGGAATGAGGGCAACACCGAAATTATCTCCGTTGGCAGCACGTTTGGCAACAATTGAAGCCATGTAATCCACTACCTGTCCGAGAGTTTGTTTTTTCTCAGCTACTTCTTCTGAAATTAAAGTGATGTTTGGCTGAGTTTGCAATGCAGCTTCCAAACCGATATGAGAAGCCGAACGTCCCATCAGTTTAATAAAGTGCCAGTATTTTTTTGCTGAGTTGGCATCGCGTTGGATGTTACCAATCAATTCAGAATAAACTTTCACAGCAGTGTCGAAACCAAATGAAGTCTCGATCATTTCGTTTTTCAGGTCACCATCAATTGTTTTTGGACAACCAATAACCTGAACTCCTGCTTTTTTTGCAGCGTAGTATTCTGCCAATACACAAGCATTGGTGTTGCTATCGTCGCCACCGATGATTACCAGTGCATTGATGTTCAGTTGTTTCAGTATTTCCAAACCTTTATCAAATTGAGCTTCTTCTTCCAGTTTTGTACGACCTGAACCAATAATATCGAAACCACCGGTATTGCGGTATCCTTCAAGGAAATCAGCTGTAATTTCAACGTATTTGTGATCAACCAATCCGCCTGGTCCACCTAAAAAACCATACAATTTGCTGTCAGCATTGATTGTTTTGATTCCGTCGAAAATACCAGAAATTACGTTGTGTCCACCCGGAGCCTGTCCCCCTGAAAGAATTACACCCACGTTTACCGCAGGAAGTGCAGCTTTTTCACCAGCTTCGAAGGTGATAATTGGCATTCCGTAAGTATTTGGGAATAATTTGGCAATCTCTGCCTGGTCGGCAATCGACTGAGTTTTTTCGCCTTCAACCATTTTTACAGGTCCTTGCAGCGACTTAGGCAGTTTGGGCTGATATTTTGCCCGGGCTTGTTGTAATGCGCTTATTGTCATCGTTAATGTTTTAAAGATTTATTTTTGTTTGTTACTATACTTGGTCGTTTCAGTTTTTTTCATTCAGAAAGCTGCCAAATTTACGTTGACAGACCTTGTTTATTTTTAGTTCGAAAAAAACCGCATCAAAAATAATCGAATTTGATGGTAAATCCTATCTGCTGCAAAAGAGGAGTGGTCATTTAAAGTTAATTTAAAAGCTGAAATACCTTATTTGTTGTTTCGTAATTCGCTGGGATTAATACCTGTTTTTTGTTTGAACAGCCGACTGAAGTAATGAATAGTCTGAAAACCGAGTTCAAAGCTAATTTCCTTAATGCTTTTATCGCTTGTCAGAATCAGTTCTTTGGCCCGCATCAAGCGGAGTTCGAGATGATATTGATGGGGAGCCATGCCTGTATATTTTTTAAACATTTTGCGAAAATGCGAATAACCCATGTGATTCTTCTGAGCCCATTCCTGCAAATTTATTTCCCGATCTATATTTTCGCGAATACAAACCCGTGCCTTTTGAATGATCTTCTCAATCGGCTTTCCTGAAAAGTTCTTTTGTTTTTGTTGCGCAATAATATTTGCAAGCAACTGAACAATCAATCCAGAACAAATTTGCTGAAATCCGGGATCTTCACGATGCGTTAAATTGAATATTTTATAATAGGATTCAATTAGTTCCTCATGAATGCCCAGCGGAATAACTGGCTGAGGAAACTGTTCCCGAAACTTTTCCATATAATAATCAGCTAATTCGCCATTGAAACCAATATAATTTTCCGTCCAACCTTTTTTTATGGCTGGTCGATAACGGTGCCAGGTTTCTTTATCGGTAATCATTAAGGTTCCAGGTTTTATCACATATTTTCCTGATTCATCTTCATAAATACCAGCTCCTTCTGTGATATAGTTTATTTGATATTCGTTCAAACTTCGTCCTGTATCCCAATTAAAATAATAACCTGTAGGATGCTCTGCCGCAGGATAACTGCTCCCTGCTGCAATCTGCGATTTGCCTGCAACATTTAAATAAAGCCCCCATTCGCGGTCTTCGTTTCCTGCGGTCAGGTATTTAAAAAAGTCTTTCATGTGTGATCATTTTGTGCAACGAATGAATCAGTTTGTGTATTGATTATCCTTGTTTATCAGCGTATTTTTGATTTCGACACGATTTCAAAAATAGTCGTAATTTGTTACATAACCTAATCAAACAAAACGTTGAAAAATGAATTCATTAACCGCATTGGGAATGATTGCGCTTGGAAGCATTGGTGCAGCCAGTTTCTATGTTCCCTTTAAACGTGTAAAAAAATGGTCGTGGGAGTCGTACTGGCTCTCACAGGGAGTAGCCGCCTGGCTCATTGCTCCTTGGATTTTTGCTTTGCTAACTGTTCCATCAGGCTCATTGCTGTCAATTTTGGGAGAAGCCCCTTCTTCTGCCAAATGGTTGGCTGTATTCTTTGGAATGCTTTGGGGAATAGGTGGATTAACTTTTGGATTGAGCATTCGTTACCTCGGAGTAGCTCTGGGGCAAAGCATTGCCCTGGGATTTTGTGCTGCCTTTGGAACGCTTATCCCGCCCATTGTTGCTGGTGAGAATCTGCTGGCCAGCTCAACCGGAATATTAATTTTGACCGGAGTAGCTATCTGTATTGCCGGAATTATAATTATTGGTTATGCCGGTGCCCTGAAATCGAAAGGAATGAGCGATGAAGAACGTCGCGAAGCGGTGAAAGAATTTGCGCTCAAAAAAGGTTTAATTATTGCCGTTTTTGCAGGCATAATGAGTGCCGCATTCAGTTACGGATTTGAGGCCGGAAAACCAATTGACCAGGTTGCCTTACAAAAAGGAATCAACCCACTTTACCAAAGTAATCCAACCATGATTTTCATCTTGTTGGGAGGATTTATTACAAACCTTATTTATTGCGTTTACCTGAATATCAAGAATAAAACCTATACCGATTATACTCAAACATCGGCTGGAGTGTGGGCCAATAATCTGTTTTTTACATTTTTGGCAGGTTTGCTTTGGTTCTTACAATTTCATTTCTACGGAATGGGAAAGAGCCTGCTCACCGGCGGAATGGCTCCCTTTTCGTGGAGTATTTTAATGGCTCTGAATATTGCACTAAGTAATGTTTGGGGTATTATTCTGAATGAATGGAAAGGAACAAAACTGAAAACCAGACTGGTTCTGGCTCTTGGAATCATTGTTTTAATTGCATCAACATTTGTAGTAAGTATTTAAAAAAATATATAATGAAACTATACAGTCAGATTATTTGCATCCTCTTAGTAAGTATTAGCCTTGGACTGAATGCAAAAACAACAGTTAGCGAATTAACCTGCGAATATCATGATCGTCCGCTGGGAATTGACGGGAAGAATCCTCGTTTAAGTTGGAAAATGGTCTCCGATGAGCAAAATGTATTGCAGACAGCTTATGAAATTGAAGTAAAAGATGGTAGCAAACTGATTTGGAATTCGGGAAAAGTTAATTCTGCCGAATCGGTTAATGTGCTTTATTCCGGACCAGAAATTGGAGCAATGCGCCGGGTTTCATGGCGGGTTCGCATTTGGGATAATCAGGGTAAAGTATCTCCGTGGAGTGCTACTTCATGGTGGGAAACTGGCGTTTGTAGCCCTTTACAATGGAAAGCATCGTGGATTACCATGGCAAACGAAACAGCAAAAGAATCTCCCAAACCATCTCACTTTTTGCGTAAAGATTTTTCGCTTCACGGAAAAATTAAATCAGCACGGGTGTATGTTTCTGCTCTGGGATTATACGAACTGTATTTGAATGGTAAAAAGGTAGGGAAAGACTATTTTACTCCGGGTTGGACCAGCTACAAAAAACGGATTCAATATCAGGTATATGACGTTACCGATATGCTGAAACCTACAAGTAATGCCGTAGGCGCAATTCTGGGTGATGGCTGGTATCGTGGTTTTATCGGATTCTCAGGACAAAAAGAATATTACGGAAGCAAATTGGCTTTGATTGCCCAAATTCGTGTTGTATATGCCGATGGAACAGAACAGTGGATTTTGACTGACGATAGCTGGAAAGCAACTACCGGTCCGATTTTGTCTTCAGATATTTATCATGGAGAACATTACGATGCCCGATTGGAAATGCCGTCGTGGAACATTGCCGGATTTGATGCTTCAAAATGGGGGAAAGTTGCAATTCTGGATCATTCAAAAGAAATACTGATTGCATCACAAGGCGTTCCGGTACAAAATATTGACGAAGTAAAACCGATCAAACTAATTACTTCGCCCAAAGGCGAAACAATTTTCGATTTGGGACAAAACATGGTTGGCCGTATCCGTCTGAAAGTAAAAGGTAATAAAGGACAGGAAATTACACTGAAATATGCCGAGGTGCTCGATAAAAACGGTAATTTCTATACCGAAAATCTGCGTTCGGCCAGATCAACAGATGTATATGTGCTGAAAGGAGAAGGCGAAGAAATTTATGAACCTCGTTTTACTTTTCATGGCTTCCGCTATGTGAAAATAGAAGGTTTTTCGGGAACTCCTTCGCTTGATGCCATTACCGGACTTGTGAACTGTTCGGCAATGAAGCCAACCGGAACATTTACCTGTTCTGATCCGCTGATAAATCAGCTCCAAAAAAATATTCAGTGGGGACAAAAAGGAAACTTTCTGGATGTACCAACCGATTGCCCGCAGCGTGATGAACGTTTGGGCTGGACTGGCGATGCTCAGGTTTTTGCACCTACAGCGGCATTTAATTTCGATGTGGCTGCTTTTTATACCAAATGGATGAAAGATTTTGCGGCAGATCAGCGCGAAAACGGTGTAATTCCTCACGTTATTCCTGATGTATTGAACGGACAAGGTGGTTCTACTGCATGGGCGGATGCTGCGTTAATCGTCCCGTGGGAAACCTACCTGGTTTACAACGACAAACGGATTTTGGAAGTACAATATCCGACGATGAAATCGTGGGTGGAATACATGCGGAAAAGAGCGGGCGAAGATTATTTGTGGACTGGAGATAGTCATTTCGGCGATTGGCTCGCTTTTGCAACCACTCATTCGGATTATCCAGGAGCAACTACTGAAAAAGATTTAATTGCCACTGCTTATTTTGCGTATTCGAGCAATTTACTTGCCCGCATTGCTGCAATCATTGGTAAAAACGACGATGCAAGCGACTACAGCAAATTATCCAAACAAGTAAAAAATGCATTCATCCACGAATTTGTAACTCCATCCGGACGACTTGTTTCACACACACAAACCGCTTATTGTTTGGCTCTTGCCTTCGATTTGTTACCAGAAAACTTGAGACCAGCCGCAGCTGATTTTCTAGCCAGCGATGTGAAAAAATTCAAACACCTGACTACCGGTTTTGTCGGAACACCGCTTCTGTGCAAAACACTATCGGCAAATGGCTATGCCGATCTGGCCTTTATGCTTCTGAAACGAAAAGAATATCCATCGTGGTTATACCCGGTTACTCAGGGTGCTACAACTATTTGGGAGCGCTGGGATGGACAAAAACCGGATGGTTCATTTCAGGATGTTGGAATGAATAGTTTTAATCACTATGCATACGGAGCAATCGGAGAGTGGCTATACACTTATGTAGCCGGCATTCAGCCAGATGAACAAAATCCTGGCTACGGGCATTTTTTCCTGGCTCCGCATCCGGGTGGGGAATTGAATAAAGCTGAAGCCGTATTTCAATCGGTCAAAGGAGAAATTAAATCAGCCTGGAATATTGAAAACGGAACAATGTCCTATTCGGTTTCGGTTCCGGTAAATACAACCGCAACAGTTGTACTGCCCAATGCAAAACTGGAGCAGGTGCAAATCAATAATCAAACTTTAACAAGCAAGCAACAATGCAAGGCTGAACAGAATTCAAGCTCGGTAAAACTGGTTTTAGGATCGGGGATTTATTCGTTTAGCTATCCTCTTGTTCTTAAATAACAATGTACTCTTAAAATATTGAATAGCATCATTTTGCAGATTTCATTCTTTTTCAAAAGAAGAGTGAATCCTGCTGATGCTATGTTCTTTTCTAAAATAAAAAACAAACAATAAATCAATATAATATGAAAAACGAACGAATTGAAAAGGCATTTCAACTGGCCAAAGAACAATATGCCGAAATTGGTGTAGATGTTGAAAAAGCATTGCAGCAAATGGACAAAGTTGTCATCAGTTTGCACTGTTGGCAAACCGACGATGTGGGTGGTTTTGAAACTCCTGATGCCACACTTTCCGGCGGAGGGATTCAGACTACCGGTAATTATCCGGGTAAAGCCCGCTCCATTGAAGAAATGCGTTCCGATCTGGATAAAGTACTGTCATTATTACCTGGCAAACAACGCTTAAATCTGCATGCAATTTATGGCGATTTTCAGGGCGAACGGGTTGATCGCGATCAAATTGAAGCGCGTCATTTTCAAAGCTGGATAGATTGGTGCAAACAGCGTGAAATGGGAATGGATTTCAATGCAACTTGTTTTTCTCATCCCAAAGCAGCAGACGGTTTTACGTTATCGAGCAAAAAAGAAGAAAATCGCCGTTTTTGGGTGGAACATGTAAAACGTTGCCGGGCTATCTCCGCAGAAATTGGTAAACAGTTGAATTCATGTTGTGTGCACAATACCTGGATTCCCGATGGCTCAAAAGACACTCCGGTTGACAGAAACGGTTACCGGAAAATTCTTTTGCAATCGCTTGACGAAGCAATGGCTGTTGATTACCCGGGCGAATACATGAAAGATGCCGTAGAAAGCAAACTTTTCGGCATTGGTGCCGAATCGATGACGGTTGGTTCACATGATTTTTACCTCGGATATGCCATTTCCCGCCGAAAAATGATCTGTTTGGATAACGGGCATTTTCATCCAACCGAACAGGTAGGCGATAAAATTTCGGCCTGTCTCCAGTTTGTCGATAATGTATTGTTGCATGTAACCCGCCCCATTCGCTGGGACTCTGACCATGTGGTTACGCTGAATGAAGATGTACAGCAAATTGCTTCCGAAATTGTGCGTAACAATTATCTCGACCGGGTGAAAATCGGACTCGACTTTTTCGATGCATCGATCAATCGGGTAGGAGCTTACGTAATTGGTACCCGCGCAGCGCAAAAAGCATTTTTATATGCCATGCTCGAACCAACGCAAAGCCTGGTTCAAATGGAAGAAGAAGGTAGATATTTCGAACGTCTTGCCGTTCTGGAGGAATTAAAAACAAAACCTTTTGGTGCAGTGTGGGACTACTATTGTTTGATGAATAATGTGCCGGTAGCCGAAGATTATATCAGCGAAATACAGCAATACGAAAAAGATATTCTGCTGAAAAGGTAATGATTCAGATAAAGAAAATATACAAGCCAAAGTAGGAATTTCATCTTCTGAAACGGCTTGTTTTCCGGTTTTAAAAATTCAGAATAATGAATGAGAAATTACTTCGATTGATAGAAATATCACGTCATTACGGGAACAATCCGGCATATATTTTAGCAGGAGGAGGAAATACTTCCTTTAAGGACGAAGAGGTTTTGTATGTCAAAGCAAGCGGCTCGTCGCTGGCGGAAATAAAGACATCTGATCTGGTGGCATTGTCGCGAAAAAAGCTACAAATAATTGGAAAAAAGACATACAGCAGCAACAGTTCCGAACGAGAGTTGCAGGTAAAAAATGATTTGAAGTCGGCTGTACTTTCAACCGAAAACAAACGCCCGTCGGTTGAAACTTCGCTACACGAGATCATCAATTTTCCATTTGTAGTGCACACACATCCAACGCTGATTAATGGTTTGCTTTGCTCCTGTGATTCCGAAAAACAAGTTGCCCGTTTGTTTGGCAACCAAGTGGTGTACGTTCCTTATACCGATCCCGGCTACGTACTTTTTAAAGAAGTGGCTCGTCAATTGGATTTGTACCGAATTAAAAACCGACAAGATGCCCAAATCATTTTTCTTGAAAATCACGGTGTTTTTGTGGGCGGAAATACTTGTGACGAAATTATTTCCATTTATGAAGAAATGGAAAAGAAGATTCAGTACGAAGTACCACTGATTCCAACTATTTCAGAAATAGAAAACGAAGACTTGCTTTGTTCTTTTTCGGAAGAAATTCGTAGTGTTTGTGGCAGCAATAAAATAATACTGGCTACCAGTTCTGATGCACTAAGTGCTCCATTTCTTACTGATAAAGAAGGCTTTTTGCCTGTTTCAAAACCTTTTACTCCCGATAATATCGTTTACTGTAAATCGAACTATCTTTTTGTCGAAAAAAATAAGTCGATTTCAGCTGAAATAGTGCAATTTCTAAAGCAATTTAGCTATTCGCCCAAAGTAATAGCGCTGCAACAACAGGGTTTTTTATTTGTCGATGACAGCATGAAATCGGTCCAAATTGTACGAGATGTTTTCGTCGATATGATGAAAGTGGCATTTCTTGCATCTGCTTTGGGTGGTGCCCGCCCGATGTCGCCCGAACAAATCGATTTTATCGACAATTGGGAAGTGGAAAACTACCGTCGGAGCATGGCTAGATAATTTTTAATCAACTACAAATGAATAAAAAAGAAGTATTTGCTGTTTTCGATATCGGCAAAACGAATAAAAAAATACTGCTGTTCGATAAATACATGAAAGTAGTGTTTCAGCAAGAGGAAAAGTTTCCGGTTATTGCCGATGAAGATGATGAAGAATGTGACGATATTCTGCTGATTGAAAATTGGATTCGAACGAGCTTAACGAATTTATTGGCTGGTTCCGATTTTGATGTAAAAGCTGTGAATTTCTCGACCTATGGAGCTTCGCTTGCTTTTCTCGATGAATCAGGAAACCGGCTGACTCCGATTTATAATTATTTGAAAGATGTGGACGAATCCATCCAAACAAGATTGTTTGAAAAATATGGCGGAAAAGCTGAGTTTTGCAGGCAAACAGCCAGTCCGGCCTTAGGAAAGCTACTCAATTCGGGCATTCAAATTCTCTGGTTGAGAAATGAACGTCCGGAAATATTTCAGCAGGTAAAGCATATTCTTCATTTTCCGCAGTATTTATCGTATTTGCTGACCGGAAAAATATCGGCTGAATCTACATCTATTGGCTGTCATACATTTCTGTGGAATTTTGATACGAAAAACTATCATCGCTGGTTGGATGAAGCTGGAATTCAGTTGACAAGTCCGGAGCCCAATTCATTTGCTCAAAAAGTAACCATTGCTGGTTCAGCGTTAAATGTTGGCATCGGTATTCACGATAGTTCGGCATCGCTGGTTCCATATCTGAAAGCCAGTAAAACGCCGTTTTTGCTTATTTCTACCGGAACATGGTGTGTCAATATGAATCCGTTCAATGCTTCGCCACTGACAGCACATCAATTAAAAAATGATTGCTTGTGTTACCTGAGCGCAGAGCAAAAACCTGTAAAATCGTCGCGATTGTTCATGGGACACATTCATGATGTTAATGTTCTGCGGCTGAGTTCTTATTTCGGAGTAAATTCTGATCAATATAAAAAATTAGCAATCAACGAGAAACTACTTACGAATTATCTGAATACTTCAGTGGAAAGTGTATTTTTTAGCGATAACACATCCGCCAATTACATTGATGAAACGGTCGATTTATCAATGTTTTCCGATTTTTCGGAAGCCTACCACCGCTTGATGTTTGATTTGACAAAGCTGAATGTAAAATCAATTGATTTAATTACAGAGCCCAACGATGGGGTAGCAAGAATCTATATTGCAGGCGGGTTTGCCCGAAATGAAATATTTGTTCGTCTGATTGCTTCGTTATTTTCGGAAAAAGAAGTGTTTACTTCCGAAGTTGATAATTCAAGCGCCTTAGGTGCTGCAATGGTGCTCGATGACTTGTTTGAGTCTGATTATGAAATTGATCTGGGTTTGAAAAAATGGTTGCCGCTATAATCGCCAATAAAATGAACTTTTTTGTTGACTGATTTCAACAAGAATAAAATTAATCTACTTTTAGATGACAGATAATAATACAAGCATTATGAAACAACTGGATGTAAAACTGATGCATCCGAGTGTACAGATTATTAAGGTAATCAGTCGGATTTATAAAAATGGAATGACCACCACTTCTGGTGGAAATATTTCCATTTTAGACGAAAACGGAGATATTTGGGTAACTCCATCAGCCGTTGACAAAGGTTCGCTAACCGAAAAAGATATCATTTGTGTGAAAGCTGACGGAACAATTATTGGCAATCACCGTCCTTCATCGGAATTTCCTTTCCATAAGGCTATTTATGAAGTCAGACCCGATATTTGTGCCATTATTCATGCACATCCACCGGCACTGGTTTCGTTCAGTATTGTACGTAAAATACCGGACACCAATATTATTCCGCAGGCCAAAGAAATTTGCGGAACCATTGGTTATGCGCCTTATGGTTTACCTGGCAGTGACGAATTAGGAATAAAAATTGCCGATGAATTTCGTAAAAGCCCGGTAATGGCAGTAATTATGGAAAACCACGGAACTGTTCTGGGTGGCAAAGATTTGCTGGATGCTTACACGCGCTTCGAAACCTTGGAATTTTGTGCCCGAACAATTATCAATGCCCGCACGATTGGACAACCCATATTTTTAACCGATGAGCAAATTGCCGGATTCGAGAAACAAATTCCGTATGCAATTCCCCGCTTTCAGGACGTAAACTATCCGTCGGAAGAAAGGGCTATTCGCGAAGAAATTTGCCGAATTGTTCGCCGTGCCTGCGATCAGGGCTTGATGATCAGTTCTTACGGAACGGTTTCTGTTCGCTGGAAAAAGAACGATTTTCTGATTACTCCACCTCATGTTGCACGCTGGGATATTGTTCCGGAGGATATTGTGCAAGTACGTAATGGAATGGCCGAAGCAGGCAAAACACCGAGCAGATCGGTATTTTTGCATCAGCGCATTTACCAAATGAATCCACATATCAATTCTATTATACTGACACAGCCACCTCATTTGATGGCTTTTGGTACCACCAATGAAAAGTTCAACGTTCGTACAATTCCCGAAAGCTGGATTTTCCTGCAGGATGTCCCTTGTCTGCCGTTTGGATCTCATTTCCAGGGACAAGAAATCATTCCTGAATTATTAAGTAAAAATACACCTGCGGTATTAGTTGCCAACGATTCATTTATTGTTACCGGCGATAAACTTTTACAAACATTCGACCGTCTTGAAGTTGCCGAATTTAGTGCAAAATCGCTGGTGTTGGCAGCCTCGCTAGGCGAATTGGTTCCTATTAACGATGAACAAGTAGAAGATTTGCGCCGGAAATTTTTGGCATAGTAACATTAAATTGTAAATATCAAAATGAGTCCCAGTGTAAGATTTCGTTCAGTGGTTTTCGTATTTTCTCCCGTGCAGTTTCATTCGGAAATCCCAGCGGAACAATTACCAGCGGTTCAATATTTGCCGGAAGATTCAGCGCTTTTTTGCATGAATCAGGATTAAAGTTGCAAACCCAGCACGAACCAAGTCCTGATTCGGTTGCCTGCAAAACCATGTGATCCGCGGCAATGCAGGCATCTATTTCAGCAAAATTCTTTTGATCGTGTGTTCTGACCCATCCCTGCGATGAATCGGAACACACGACTATATATACAGGTGCCTTACCAAACCACTCGCGCGGATAACAGGAATAAAGCGCAGCTCGTGCTTCCTTATTTTCGACAATAATAAAATGCCAGGGCTGATAATTTACAGCAGAAGGAGCCATACGACCTGCTTCGGCTATATTTTCCAATACTTTTTTGGGTATAGATTGCCCGGTGTATTTTCGAATTGAAAAACGCTGATTGATTAGTTGTTGAAAATTCATTTTAAATTGATGTTTGAATGACGAATTTACTTAAAACTAAAAAGAGCAGGGGAGATTTTGCGATAAAATCAGTATTGAAATGTTAAATTTTTCATAAAATGAAAAAATGGTGTAACAAAAATTGAATAGTGTAGTCTTACATGCAGGAAAGAGATTGAAAACCTCTTGAAACAACAAAAACAATTAGAAAACAAAATTCAAAGTCATGAAAAACAATGTATTTGTAATGGCATTATTATGTCTGTTTTTTTTCACCTCAGCTGTAAAAGCTACCGAATTAACCACCGAAGTTTTTAAAATTACTCCAATTGAAAAACTGTCTGACGAATCTACCGCAACAAAAGCCTGGGCTTTGAACTACACCGGAAAAGAAGATCATGGTTTTGTTATTGAACTGCATCCAACCAAAAAAGGATTAGAATATGTGGTATATTCTGAATATTTTGAAGTGAGCTATGCTTGCTGCAAAAAAGGATTTGGAGCAAAAAAAGTAAAAGCTGAATGGAGCAAAGTCGCAGCCAGCTTAACTGACAAAGTTCTGGACGAAGGACAATTAATGCGCCAGCAAATTCTCTCGCCCGACCAGGTAAGTGAAAAAGAAGCTCTTGGATTAATTGCCAGCTATTTGCCTGAATTAGTAAAAATGGAATACAAACATTTGTTGAACTAATAATCAGTTATTAGTTGATAGAGAGAGGTCATTGGAAACGATGACCTCTCTCATTTTTTATATCTTCCTCCTTCCTGTTTTTTCATAGACCAAGGTTCTACTTGCGTTTCGTAACAAGAAATCTTCTGCTCATCGCACTATTTTCCGCTAATAGCTAATTTATCTTTCTATTATTTCTTTGGCTTCAGATCGCATTTTTTCGTTGTATATTTTTTTATAATTGGTTCTTTTGATCTGAAAATTTTTAGTTCGTTGTTTATTGAAAGAAATAGCTCTAAGCGAGTGTTTAAATCTTGTGCGATACTGTTAAAAAATACCTGATTAAATTGAAAAAGATCATTGAAGCACCGTTTTTAAAAATTGTACCTTTGCCGGTGTTAAAAATGTAATAAACGAAACTCGGGAGTACGCCATTCGAAATGATTATCCGTCAATTGGAGAATCATACGGTTCATTAATAAACAAAAGCCATGAGAACGGTGAGAAAAATAAAAACCGTAGGAATTACAAAAGCGATTATAACAACCAAATTATACATGCTATGATGAGAGATACCAAAGTATTTGAGATCATTGAAAAAGAACGTCAGCGCCAGCTGCACGGCATTGAATTAATTGCCTCCGAAAACTTTGTGAGCGAACAAGTGATGGAAGCAATGGGATCAGTAATGACCAACAAATATGCCGAAGGTTATCCTGGCAAACGCTACTACGGTGGCTGTCAATGCGTGGACGAAACTGAAACCCTGGCAATTGAGCGTATTAAAGAATTATTCGGCGCAGAGTATGCCAATGTTCAGCCTCACTCTGGTGCTCAGGCCAATGCCGCAGTCTTGAGTGTGATACTTAATCCGGGCGATTCATTCCTCGGTCTCGATTTAGCACATGGAGGTCACTTGTCTCACGGGTCTCCGGTAAACTCATCAGGTATTCTTTATCGTCCGATTGCTTACCACGTGAAAGAAGAAACCGGAATGGTGGATTACGATGAGATGGAAGCTTTGGCTCTGGAACATAAACCAAAATTAATTATTGGTGGAGCTTCGGCCTATTCTCGTGAATGGGATTATGCCCGCATGCGTAAAATTGCAGATCAAATTGGTGCAATGCTGATGATCGACATGGCTCACCCGGCAGGTCTGATTGCTGCAGGTTTACTTGAAAACCCCGTAAAACATGCGCATGTTGTAACATCAACAACTCATAAAACTCTTCGCGGCCCACGTGGTGGTATTATTTTGATGGGCAAAGATTTCGAAAACCCATTTGGGTTCAAGACTCCGAAAGGCGAAACGAAAATGATGTCAGCCGTCATTGATTTTGCTGTATTCCCAGGTCAACAAGGTGGTCCACTCGAGCACGTAATTGCATCCAAAGCAGTTGCTTTTGGCGAAGCACTCGATCCTTCCTATACAGTTTATCAGGCACAGGTGAAGAAAAATGCATCGGTAATGGCCCAGGCATTCATCAATAAAGGCTACAAAGTAATTTCAGGAGGAACTGACAATCATTCAATGTTGATTGACTTACGTACCAAATTTCCGGAATTGACAGGTAAAGTAGCCGAGAATGTATTGGTGAAAGCGGACATCACAATCAATAAAAACATGGTTCCTTTTGATAGTCGTTCTCCATTCCAGACTTCAGGCTTACGCGTAGGAACTCCGGCGATTACAACCCGCGGTGTTAAAGAAGACATGATGCCGGTTATCGTTGATTTGATCGACCAGGTATTGAGCGATGTTGAAAACGAAGCTGTAATTACTTCGGTTCGTGCTAAAGTGAATGAAATAATGAAAGATTACCCGCTTTTTGCCTGGTAATTTCTACTGATAATATATTTTAAAAACCGCTCTTTCGAACAAACGGAAGGGCGGTTTTTGTTTTCCACCGAACGGTTATAATCTTCTGTTTATTAACAACAAACCGTTGAAAATATTCTTGTAAACAACTTGTTACTGTAGAAGAATCTTACGTCAGAATGATGTAATAACATCTACCAAATGAGTAAAAAAATTAATCTGGACAAAAACGGGAATCTTATCGCTGTAATTATCAGTGTGGGAATTGCTTTAATTCTGGCTTTGTTTGCTTACCTGTGACTAAAAAAAAGGTCTCAAAACAGATAAAAGAATATTACTACACGGGCATAAGTCCGGAAACGGGGAAAGACCGACTGATCTTTTCCCGTTTTTTATTCTATTTGCATCAATTCACACGCAAGATCCGTTTTGTCTATTCCTTCTACTTTAAAAAGCATGCTGTAATTTCCCGAAGAAATAACTTTTGAATGCTCCGTTTCCAGCTGATTTACAAAATCAGGACTAGCAAGGCGCGAAACGGTTGAAATATTACCAATATCAACCGACGAAAGAAACAGCATGAAGTGATTGTTATTATATCCTTGTCTTACAATAACCATCGGATAATCAACTTCTTTTTGCTTAATTATTCCCGGAGCATAAACCGAAGCACAGGGATCAGAGGATGTAATATATTGCTTTCCGTCGCCAGCAATACCATAAGTGAAATTGATTTCTTTGATTACAGATTCAAACAAGCCCATGTTTTTATAATTACCAACAAAAATGATATTGTAATCTTTTAAATCTGTTGGTTGAAGATCTGAGCTTAGTTTCACTTTTACATCGGTTTGTGTGTTGCCAAGAATTTTGAGAATATCGTTTTGGCAAAATACGGCCATTTTAGGTAAATAGGTGAGTGGCGATTTGTTGAATTGCTTCATTAAGTCAGGTTGCTTGTCTAGCAAATGCTCGAAATCGTTTTCCGAATTGATACTGAAATCGCGGTAAACGCCAACTTTTCCGGTAGGTAAAACTCCACTAAAAACAAAATGATCGCCCAAAACAAGTAACGTTGCTTTATCGCTACGAATAAAATCACCCCAAATAATTGAATGCTCCCAATGGTTTTTTGTTGCCGGACGTAAAAGCATCCATGCGCAAACAATTACACAAACAACCGCTATTGTGACAGAAATAGCAAAAGGCAAAAAATATTTCTGACGAGCTGGCAATTTCTTTTTTTGAGGAGACTTAAAGTGAACTGTGTATTTCCCTTTCTCAATTTCAAAAATAATCGGGTCTTTTTTTCCTTCTAATAAATAATATTCCTGCAGCTTTTTTCTCAGATTATGAATATACACCCGAATGTTTGCATCGGGTTTGCCTTCGTCGGTATATTTTTTCCCAAATAGCTCAATTCCAATGGTAAATTCCTTCAGTTCTTTTTCATGCAGGGTTGCATTAACTAAGTAACTGAGCAAATCGCAGCTTATTTTTGATTTTTTAAAGTATTTACTTTCCAATATTCTAACTAACTGACTATTTATTTGCTCTTTAGTGTGATTCATTCACTTGATTTTAACGTTACTTATAACGGTTATAAAACTCATTTCAGACTAACAAATATACCTTAAAAACTTAAATTTCGTATATTCGTTAGCGTTAACGATAAATTTTAACGATTCAAATAATTAACTAAACTCAATAAACATGAAGATTATTTTTTCTGGGATTATCTTGTTATTTCTATCCTTCAACATCAGCGTTTCTTTCGCCGGAGACTGGGAATCTCTTTTTAATGGAAAGGATTTAAAAGGCTGGAAACAGTTAAACGGCAAAGCCATCTACGAAGTGAAAAACGGAGAAATAGTCGGGACTACAGTTGCCAACACGCCAAATTCGTTTCTGACAACAGAAAAAACTTATGGCGATTTTATTCTTGAACTCGATTTGTTGGCTGACGACCGAATGAATTCAGGAATTCAATTTCGTAGCGAAAGTAAACCCGAAGTGATGAATGGCCGCGTACACGGTTACCAGTGTGAAGTTGATCCATCAGTACGTGCCTGGAGCGGAGGTATATACGATGAAGCTCGCCGTGGATGGTTGTATCCTTGTACTTTAAATCCGGCAGGAGGCAAAGCATACAAAAATGGAGACTGGAATCACTATCGCATCGAATGCATCGGGAATAATATCCGCACCTGGCTCAATGGCGTCCCGGTAGCTCATTTGATCGATAATATGACTGCCGAAGGATTTATTTGTCTGCAAGTACATGCTATTTCGAAAAAAGAAGAAGAAGGACGGCAAATTCGCTGGAAAAATATTCGGATCCAAACTAAAAATCTGAAACCTTCACCTGTTGCCGATATTTTCGTTGTAAACATGTTGCCCAATGATCTTTCAGAAGCAGAAAAAAACCAGGGGTGGAAACTTCTGTTCGACGGAAAAACCACAGAAGGATGGACAAGTGTCAACGGAAATGAATTTCCGCAAAAAGGCTGGCAAGTTAGTCAGGGAATGATTTCGGTTCTTTTAGCAGGAGGAGATGACTCAAAACGCGGAGGCGACATCATTACCAAAGAAAAATTCAAAGCATTCGATCTTCAGTTTGAATTTCAATTGACTGAAGCTGCAAATAGTGGTGTAAAATACGGCCTGGGAAACAATGGTCCGTCAATTGGCCTTGAGTATCAGGTTTTAGACGACAAGCACCCTGATGCAAAAATGGGTGTGGTCGGTAATCGTACTATTGCTTCACTTTACGATTTAATTCCTTCAGAGAAAGATCCGCGCTTTCTGAAAAAAGCAGGAGAATGGAATCGTGGCCGCATTGTTATTTATCCCGACAATCATGTCGAACACTGGTTAAACGGATTAAAAGTAGTCGAATACATCCGTGGAAATAATGTGTATAGAGCATTGGTTGCCAGAAGTAAATATGCACAATTCGAGAATTTTGGTATGGCTGCAGAAAGTCCGATATTACTGCAAGATCACTCGGATAATGTGAACTTCAGAAGTATTAAAATTAAAGAAATAAACTAAGCACAATGAAAAAGATCAATTGGCTTATATTGCTGTTTACCTGTGGTTTATCAGTTGTAACATTCTCATGTTGTGGCGACAAACAGGCTGAGCAAACCCAACACAAAGAAATTAAGTTTCAACTTGGAATTGCGTCGTATTCATTGCGTAACTTCTCGGTAGATACCGTTATTGCATTTACCAAACAGCTTGGAATCGAAAATGTTGCATTTAAAAGTATGCACCTGAAATTAGATGCATCGGATGCTGAAATAGCCGAAGTTGTTCAGAAGTGCCAAACCGGCGGCGTAAACTTATATGCTGGCGGAGTGATTTACATGAAAACGGAAGAAGAAGTTGATCAGGCTTTCGAATATGCAAAAAAAGCAGGAATGAAAATGATTATCGGCGTTCCGAACCACGAATTACTTGCTTATGTAGAAGGAAAAGTGAAAGAATATGACATCAAACTGGCTATTCATAACCATGGCCCGGGCGATAAACTTTATCCAAGTGCGGAAAGTGTTTATACACTGATAAAAGATATGGATTCACGCATGGGATTATGTATTGATATTGGCCACACTGTACGAATTCAGCGCAGCCCTTCGCAGGATATAAAAGACTTTTACGACCGTGTTCTCGATATTCATATTAAAGATGTAACCAAAGCTGATTCGGAAGGCAGTACCTGTGAAATTGGTCACGGCGTAGTCGATTTCAAAACATTCCTTTCTGATCTTGTTGATCTGGGATATTCAGGAATTCTTTCGTTCGAATACGAAAAAGACGGAAATAATCCATTTATCGGAATGGCCGAATCTGTCGGCTATATCAAAGGTGTATTGTCAACTATCCAATAAAAGAATAAACTAAGTTAAGATGAGCTCAAATCGGAGGAATTTTTTAAAAAATAGTGCGATAGCAGTAGGTGCTTTAACCATTCTGCCAAGCAAAGTATTGTTTTCGAAACCTGAGATACGCGATGCCAGTGGCAAACTGATTAAAGCAGCTACATTTGCTCCAAGCGACAAAGTAAATATGGCTTTCTGCGGAATAGGAAACCGCGGTGGCGAGATTTTACGTGAATTCAACAAAACAGGAATGGTTAACACAACTGTTCTATGCGATGTGGACATGGGAGCCAAACATACGCTTCAGAATATGGAAAGTTATCCCAATGCAAAGCGCTTTCAGGATTTTAGGGAAATGTTTGCCAAAGCAGGGAAGGAATTTGATGCAGTTTGCGTTGGAACCCCCGACTTTTCTCACTTTCCAATTGCCGTACTAGCCATGTCGGAAGGAAAACATGTATATGTTGAAAAACCACTGACCCGCACTTTCAACGAATCGGAATTGCTGATTAAAGCAGCAAAAAAATATAAAGTTGTAACCCAAATGGGTAATCAGGGACACTCGGAAGCCAATTATTTTCAGTTCAAATCATGGGTTGAAAACGGTATAATCAAAGACGTTACGGCTATTACTGCCCACATGAACAGCGCCCGTCGCTGGCACGGATGGAATACTGCCATTACTAAATTCCCCGATGCAGAACCAATTCCATCAACTCTTGACTGGGACACATGGCTGATGGCAGCACAAGCGCACGATTACAACAAAGATTTTATAAACGGACAATGGCGCTGCTGGTTCGACTTTGGTATGGGAGCACTGGGTGACTGGGGAGCTCATATTATCGATACAGCACATCAATTCCTGAATTTAGGTTTGCCATACGAAGTTGATCCGCTCAAACTCGAAGGTCATAATTCATTTTTCTATCCACAATCATCCACATTGGCTTTCCGTTTTCCAAAGCGCGAAAAAATGCCACCTCTCACCATTACCTGGTACGATGGTGTAAATAACATTCCGCAAGTACCGGAAGGTTACGGCGCTCTTGAAATCGATCCGAATGTTCCGCCGCCAAGTAACGGAGCAATGCAACCAGCAAAGCTGAATCCGGGTAAAATTATTTACAGCAAAGACCTTACTTTTAAAGGTGGTTCGCATGGAAGTACTTTGTCTATTATCCCTTCAGAAAAAGCCAAAGAAATGGAATCGAAATTGCCGGAAGTGCCGAAAAGCCCGTCCAATCATTTCGAAAACTTTGCATTGGCCGTACGCGGATTGGAAGAAACACGTTCTCCATTTGAAATATCAGGCCCGCTTAGTCAGGTATTCTGTCTGGGCGTATTGGCGCAAAAACTGAATATGAAAATTGAGTTTGACCGAGAAAAGAAAAAGATAACCAACAGCAAAGTCGCCAATGAGTTATTGGTTGGAACTCCTCCCCGAAAAGGCTGGGAAGAATTCTATAAACTTTAATTCGCAATTTGCTGATCCGGATTATTATTCAAAACTTTGAGAAAAGTAAAAACTATATTCTGAAAAAATTAAAATAAATAAAATGAGCTCGAACCGGAGAGATTTCTTGAAAAAGGCAGCAATCGGAACTGCCGGAATAGCCGTTGGCGGCGTAGCCCAGGGCATGTCGGCCAAAAGTTATTCTAAAATTATGGGAGCAAACGATCGACTGCACGTTGCATTGGTCGGACTGGGGCGTCGATACAGTGCCTACATTGAACCCATTGCGCTAAAGGAAAGCAACGTTGAGCTGGTTTATCTTTGCGATGTAATGAAAAAACAGCGGGATGCTGCTGCCAAAACATTTTCGAAACATATCAGCAATCAGCCAAAACTGGAGAACGATATTCGCAAAGTTCTGGAAGACAAACAACTTGACCTGATTTTTAATGCAACTCCCGACCACTGGCATGCTCCTGGTACATTCATGGCCGTTGAAGCAGGCAAACATGTTTATCTGGAAAAACCGTGCAGTCACAATCCGCACGAAGGCGAATTACTCATTGCTTATCAGAAAACATATGGAAAAGTAATTCAGATGGGCAATCAGCAGCGTTCGTCAGATCACACCATCGAAATAATGAAAGCTATCCACAATGGAGTGATAGGAAAAGCTTACAAAGCCATCGCTTTTTATACTAACAAACGTGGCCGTGTGGTTAATCCGACACAAGCTCCTGTTCCGGAAGGACTCGACTGGGAATTGTTTCAGGGACCATCGCCACGCAAACCGTATATGCACGATACCTGGGACTACAACTGGCACTGGTATGGCTGGGATTTTGGTACCGCCGAAATGGGTAACAATGCAACCCACGAGCTGGATATTGCCCGTTGGGCTTTGCAGGTTGACTATCCTGAATTTGTTTTTGTTGAAGCAGACAAACGCCATTTTGAAAGCGATGGTTGGGAAATGTACGATACCATGGATGCAACATTCCGTTTCCCCGGAAATAAAATAATAAAATGGGACGGACGTAGTCGTACCGGTTACGATACATACGGAGCCGACCGTGGAACAATCATTTATGGTTCTGAAGGTTCAATCTTTGTAAATCGTAATTTGTATAAATTATACGATCTGGATGGAAAATTGATTAAGGACAGCAAATCGGCATCGCAGGAAGCCGGAAACACTCTGGGAGGTGGTGGAGATATGACCACCCGCCACGTTCAGAATTTCTTCAATACCATTCGAGGAACGGAACAATTAACTTCGCCAATCGATATGGGAGTGGTTAGCCAACATTTGACTCACTACGCAAATATCGCATACCGGGTAAACAAAGCATTTGAAGTAGATACACAAACCGGACGGATTTTCGATCGTCAGGCAATGAAACTTTGGTCCCGCGAATACGAACCAGGCTGGGAACCCAAATTAAAAATATAATGTTCCGAATACGAGAGGTTGCTGACAAGCAGCCTCTTTTTTTGTCTGCCGATTAATAAAAATCGAAAACCATATCGGTGTTCTGCTGTTGTATAGGTTGAATTTCAAAAATGAATAAGATGGACTCACCCTATACAGAAAGAGCTCGTTTGCCTCGTTGGATGAAATCGCCGCTCCCTCGTGGCGAGAACTATTCAAAAGTAAAACGACTGATTGCGGAGCACAAACTGCATACGATTTGCACCAGTGGAAACTGCCCGAATAAGGGAGAATGCTGGAATGCCGGTACTGCCAGTTTCATGATAATGGGAGATAAATGCACCCGCAATTGTCGCTTTTGTTACGTGAAAAATCTGGTTCCCGATCCACTGAATTGGGAAGAACCTCGCCAGTTGGCCGAAACAATTCGCACCTTACAACTCAAACATGTAGTAATTACCTCGGTTGACCGCGACGATTTGCCGGATGGTGGAGCTCGCTTCTGGGCCGAAACAATTCGTGTGGTAAAAGAGTTGAACCCGGAAACCACCATGGAAACACTCATTCCTGATTTCAATGGACGAGGGGAATTAATTCAACAAATTATTGATGCTCGTCCGGAAGTGATTTCGCATAATTTGGAAACGGTGCGACGGCTAACTCCGCGAGTTCGCAGTGCTGCCCGCTACGACCGCAGTTTGGCTGTTCTAAAACAAGTTGCAGCATCTGGAATTGTTGCCAAATCAGGAATAATGCTTGGATTAGGCGAAAAACAATCCGAGGTTCTGGAAACAATGGACGATTTGCGTGCGGTGAATTGTCATGTATTTACCATCGGACAATATTTGCAGCCCGATAGCAATTTAATGAAAGTGGAAGAGTACATTCATCCGGATACATTCGAGTTGTATCGGCAGGAAGGACTCAAACGAGGCTTTTCGCACGTCGAAAGCAGTCCGCTGGTACGTTCGTCGTATCACGCAGAAAAACATGTCAAATGAGTCAGAAATAACAAAAAAATGAATACAGATAATTCGCAGTACCGGCTTATTTCAATTAAAAACCTCACTCCGGAAACGTTTCTTATTCGTATCGAACGCAATAACTTCCAGTTTGAACCCGGTCAATATGTTATTTTACGTGACCCGGAAACCCGCGTTGGACGTGAATACTCAATTTATAGTGGTAAAAACGATCCCTATATTGAATTTCTGGTAAGAGAAGTTAAAGACGGAAGCTTTTCCCGTTTCCTGAAAAATTTAAGGCCCGGTTCGTTGTTAGAGTTGGAAGGCCCCAAAGGGTTCTTCATTCTCGACGAAATAGCCCGAACACAGTCAAAATTGATTTTCATATCAACCGGAACAGGAATATCTCCGTTCCATTCATTGGTAAAAAGCTATCCTGAAATGAATTATAAATTATTGCATGGTGTTCATTTTGCGGATGAAACATACGGAATTGATGATTTTGTGCGCGAAAAAGTAACTGTTTGCACATCGCGTGTTCCCGATGGCGATTATTTCGGACGAGTTACTTATTTGCTGAAAGAAACAGAGATTGACCTAAAGGCAATTTATATGCTGTGTGGAAACTCGGCAATGGTTGACGAAGTAATGGATTTGCTCGAATCGGCAGGTGTTGCGCCGGAAAATATCCGAAGTGAAGTTTTCTTCTAAATCACAATTGAATGACTTTTATAACATCAGGCACTAGTAAGAATATTCATAAATGAAAATACGATGTTACGCAATATTCGGAACAATTATCAGCAGGCTGAGTTATCGGAAAAATGCATTGAATCCGATCCGTTAAAGCAGTTTCAACAGTGGTTGAATGAGGCTTTGGATCGAAAAGTTGCTGAGCCCACAGCAATGATTCTTTCAACGGTTGATAACGAAAACAGGCCACATGCAAGAGTTGTTTTACTAAAAGATTTACAGGCAGATGGGCTAATTTTCTTCACAAATCACCAAAGTGCGAAGGGACAGCAAATTTCAGAAAACAACACAGTGTCGCTCACTTTCTTTTGGCCCGAATTGGAAAAACAGGTTCGAATTGAAGGACGTGCTTCAGTAATTGAAGAATCCGTTTCTGACGAGTACTTTAAAAGCCGACCACACGATAGTCAACTAGGAGCATGGGCTTCGCCACAAAGTCGGGTAATTCCTTCCAAAGAAATACTTGACGAAAATTTTCGTTTGTATAGCCGTCGGTTTGGTGAAGAAATTCCACGTCCGGAATACTGGGGAGGTTTTCGGGTTTTGCCCGATTATTTTGAGTTCTGGCAGGGGAGACCCAATCGCTTACACGATCGTATTCGCTATGTGCGAACCAATAACAATTGGAAAATTGAGCGTTTAGCTCCCTGAAAATAAAAAAAGCCGGTCTGTGAGGGACCGGCTTTCTATCTGTTTGTTTGAAAAAGTTTGATTCTGTGAGTGTGTGAATGAATTATTCTGAAACAACTTCAAATTCGAAATCAACCACCACTTCTTTGTGAAGTTTGATTTTTGCAGTGAATTTACCCACTTCTTTGATAGTGTCTTCAGAAATAGTAATTTGTTTGCGATCAATTTCGAAACCTTTCTTATTGATTGCTTCAGCAAGTATGATAGTGTTTACAGAACCGAAGATTTTTCCGGTTGTACTGGTTTTTGCACCAATAACTACTTGCTTGTTTTTCAGCTGTTCTGCAATTTCCAAAGCAGCAGCTTTCAATTTAGCTTCTTTGTGAGCGCGTTGCTTGATGTTTTCAGCAAGCACTTTTTTAGCCGACTCGGTGGCTACAATAGCCATCTTTTGAGGAATCAGATAGTTACGACCGTATCCGTCTTTCACTTTTACGATGTCATCTTTTGCCCCTAATCTTGCTACATCTTGTAATAATATAATTTCCATTTGTTGCTGCTTTAAATTATTTCATCATGTCGGTAACATAGGGCAGAAGGGCCAAATGACGGGCTCTTTTTACTGCCTGGGCCACTTTGCGCTGGTATTTCAACGAAGTTCCGGTGATGCGGCGTGGTAAAATTTTACCTTGCTCATTCAGGAATTTTTTCAGGAACTCAGGGTCTTTGTAATCAACAAATTTGATTTTGTTCTTTTTAAAGCGGCAATACTTTTTCTTCTTAATCTCAACCGTTGGGGGAGTCAAGTAACGGATTTCACTTTGATTTGCTGTCATCGTTTAGGCCTCCTTTTCAGTTTTAGCTTTCGACTTGTTAATTCTTCTCTCGCTGTACGCTACGGCATATTTATCCATTTTGAATGTCAAGAAACGGATGATACGCTCGTCACGTTTGTACTGTATTTCCAGTTTCTGGATTACAGAAGGATCAGCTTTAAACTCAAACAGATTGTAAAAACCTGTGGACTTCTTCTGGATTGGGTAAGCCAGCTTGCGCAAGCCCCAGTCCTCTTCATTCAAAAACTCACCGCCCTCAGCGAGGATGAAGTCTTTGAATTTTTTTACCGTTTCCTTTACCTGTACGTCAGATAAAACGGGAGTTACAATGAAAACGGTTTCATACTGGTTTTTCATAAAACTTCTAATTGGTTATACATTAAACTAATTTCCCTTGTTTGGGAGGCCGCAAAAATAGAAATAATTTGTTATTTATCAAACCCCTTGGAATCTTTTTTATGATCGGGGCAATGCGGATAAGTTGTTTGATATGCTTCGCTAATTTCGCGCATGGCTGATTGGTGCAAAGTGGCCAATTCCGCTGGTTCAATTACACGTGCCAACGAGCGCGACGCAATCAGCCACGAGGCAAAACCATGAAAGTCGGTATTGAAAAAACACATACGAACACAGTTTTCGCTCTCTTCTTCATTCAGAAAGCCATAATAATATTTGCTCTCGCTAACCAGTTTTTTGCGATCGGCCGAAATCACAATGCAAATATTTGGTTCGTAATTCATTGGACTCAATTGTTGCCAAAGCTCGTTCATCGACGGGTGTTTGTCTTTTTGATAACTTTCCTCAGAAACATGCAATTCTTCAAGTCTGTCGAGCCTGAAATCGCGATAAGCCTGTCGCAATCGGCACCAGGCAAATAAATGCCAGCGTCCGCCATAATTACACAGTCCTACAGGTTCTATTTCGCGAACTAGCGCTTCATCAGCATGCTTGGCCTGATAGCGAATTCGCAGTATTTTGCAATTTACCAGCGCTTGCTGAATTTCATTCAGATAAAGCTGCTCGCCATTCTTTTCCCAGTCGGACCAGCCAAAAACAGTTATTTTGGCATGTAGCTCCTCCAGAAAATCTTTTTCCTGAGGTCTCAGTATTGCTTTTATTTTGCAGGCAGCCGAACGGTAATTCTCACGAACCTGTCCATCCGACATTTTTTCAATTAATTTTTCGCCCAAAAGCAGGGCACTGGCTTCGTCGTTGGTAAACATTACCGGAGGTAAATGAAAATGATCCATGAGCGAATAACCGGTTCCTGCTTCGGCACAAATAGGAATGCCTGCTTCTTCCAGAGCCCGGATGTCGCGATAAACCGTGCGTTGGCTGATGTTGAAACGCTCGGCAATTTCAGCAGAAGTAACTACTCGTTTACTTTGCAGTTGAGTAAGAATGGCATTTAAACGATCAAGCCGCTTCATTCAATTATTGTTATTTTAAAGAAATAGCAGGCCTCTTAACGTTTCTGTTTGGCCATTCTGTAAAACTCAAGTAATTCTTGCTTTTTATGTGCGGGAAGTTGATTTCCTTTCACTCCTTCAATTGCCCCTTCCAGCCCGTAAAGCAACTGAATACAAGCCCCGGGATCGATTGTCTGGATTCTCAAAAAGGCCTGCTCGCTTCCGGCAGCAACCAAATCTTCAAATGTTTCGATACCCAATTGTTTCAATTTGCCGGCAGTGTCCTTGCCAATATTTATTTGTTTCAGAAGATCGCTCATCGTTGACTTTTGATTACAAAAATAGTCTTTTAAAGGCGTAAGGAAAAGAAGTTGCTGCAATAAGCTTATCAAATAGATTATTGCAGCAACTTACTGAATTACTTCTTCTTAAATACCATTTGTTTGCTGGCACACATACGCACTGCGTAATTTTCGGCACCATGTTCGCGAATGTAGCGGATAGATGCCGGACGGTCGCTCCGGAAAATAAACTCGAAAACAGAAGAAACCCAGTTACTGAATTTCGGACAGTTTTCTGGTTGGGTTGTCAAACAGTCGGCACAATTGCGGTAGCCATTTTCGATACAACATTTCCGTGTTTTACACCAATTTGCCTTTTCATTTTCGCGACATCCCGGACATTTTCCGCGCATGTAGCGCTTACAATTTCCGCAATACAAACCACAATATGCAACCAATGATGGATTTGATTCAGAAGAATTTAACTGAGTCATTGTACCCCAATTTGAATTTCAGTAACACAATTAGCCGGATTTTCAAAATCGCACAAGAGATATATCTCGCGACCAACACCTGTCATCGTAAATCCTTTTTTCATTACTTCGGGAACAAATGCTTCGTATGCTTTTGCCAATTCCGACCAGGCTCCTTTGTGCTCTGTTCCTACAAATTCGAACTCCGGCAATACATCGAACTCGAAAATTCCGGCATCACCTTTTTTCTCGGCAATAGGAACACAAATGTCGAGATGAAATGGTTTGCTTTCGCATCCGTCACAACCTGAATATACCCAAGTATGAGGACCAGTGGGAGTAAGGCCCAATTCAGTAATTTTTGCTTCAATTTTGCAAGGAATCTCGCCAACATCCTGAAGAAATGTAGCCATGGTAGTTTCCATTGAATACTTCAGAACCTGAATGGGTTGAGTGCTTTTTTTGTTCATTTTTTCTGACATTTTTAACGGTTTGTAACTTGTTTTCTGAACATTAATTTATTGTTCCCGATGCAAAGGAAACAAGTGGAAGTGACAACAGTATGTCAGTAGGAAAATGAAAAATATATTTTTTTTATTTGACCTCTTAAAATACACTGGAGCACTAAAAATCAAGATATAATATTAAAACTTCAACAAAACTTTGCCTCCCGATTCTGCTTTCCATTGCTTGTCGCTTTGGTCATACTGGTAATCAATTCCAACTTTTATTTTTGTATTTTGCCCGGAATTGTATTGCAGTGCAGTACCAAAGCTGCTCGTTTTGAAAAATGAAGGTATTTTTAGAGCAGGATCAAAACTCTTTCCGGGAACAACATATTGTCCCCATATCAGTAATTCTAGCCTATCAGTAATGGTCTGCTTAAAAAGAAAATTGCCCCCAACAACAATTTGCTTTGTTGAAAAAAGATACCCTGACTGAGCATTTATAAAGGCACCATATTCCAACGACTGACCATTTATTAAATTGAAATGCCCCAAAGTGCCACCAAAAATTTTGGAATCGCCCAATCCGACATATGCAGGTAAGCCTGTAGAAAATGAATCAACAGGTACATAATTAATGTATTTCAGCTGTTCTCTTTGATTAAACAATTGAAACCTGGGATAAAAAAGCATTTCCTGCTGGCTATTGTCGATTATTTGAAAATCGGGACTCTGGGATTCCAATGAGGGCATTGCCGGAATCAGCGAAACGGATGTTTTGAATTTTCCGGAATTATCAATTCGAATCGTATCATTATCAACTTCTTGCCCGGTTGCCTGAATATGAATAAAAAGTAATCCAACGATTGAAACAACACATGTATATATTTTTTGCATGATCTTTTTTATGATGATACAATTCAACAAAAAAGAATCGAAAAAATATGAAAAAAAACATGAAAAAATATTAAAAACCAGAAAATTACCAAAAGGAAAAATAATCAGGCAGGCGAAAAAAAAAGTCATTCCGAAATAAATCCGAAATGACTTTCTATATTGAATCTAAACTCAATTATTTCTTGTAATTATCCAATACTCCCCGGACAGAACCAAAAAGTAACAACAAACGCTTGGCCTCTTCTTTGGGAATATCCAATTCTTCAACAATCATTTTTGTGCCACGTTCAACCAGTTTTTTATTGGTTAACTGCATGTCAATCATTTTATTTCCTTTAACACGACCCAGTTTAATCATCAACGAAGTGGTGATCATATTCAAAACCATTTTTTGAGCGGTTCCTGCCTTCATTCGGGTGCTCCCGGTTACAAATTCAGGTCCAACAATTGGTTCAATAGCAATATCCACTTCTTTTGAAATCGGAGAATCCGGATTACAGGTAATACCAGCAGTGAGTAAGCCATTTTTTCGGGCATCCCGAATTGCACCAATAACGTAAGGAGTTCCTCCCGATGCTGCAATACCGACAATGGTATCTTTACTTGTTACCTGAAATTTTTGCAAGTCTTCCCAGCCTCCATGAATATTGTCTTCAGCTGCTTCAACTGCTTTGCGAATTGCTTTATCGCCTCCGGCAATTAAACCAATTACAACACCTTCAGGCATTCCGTATGTTGGAGGAACTTCCGATGCATCAATGATTCCTAAGCGACCACTGGTGCCAGCGCCAAGATAGAATAAACGACCTCCGGTAGAAACACGTTCAACCAGCAATTCCACAAATTTTTCAACTTGAGGGATTGTTTTGGCTACTGCCAGATGCACTTTACTATCTTCCTGATTAATTCCTTCCAGAATTTCTCGTACCGACATCTTTTCGAGATTGTTATACAGAGAAGGTGATTCTGTTACTTTCATTTGGGTCTATATTTTAGTTTCTTTTTTTGGGTTCTGTTTTGTTGTATGGTACTGTAACAATCCGTCAATTGGTTTGCTCAGTATATTGGCAACAGTAATTCCTTTTTCGTCTGCTACCTTCTTTAAAATTTCAGCATAATAAAACGCGATGGAGCCAACAAAATTCACTGGCAATTTATGATAGCCGTCATAACGCTCAATGTTTTTTGACAGAAATGCATCAAATCCACTACGAATAAGTTTCTGAACGTAAGTATGTCCGATGTTTTTATTCAGAAATCGCGAAAAACCAGCTAAATAGCGGCTGGGATATTCGCCCCTATAAACAGCTGCTAATACCTGTGGCATTTCCAGTTTCAGTTCAATATCTATTTTTTCGCTTAAATCAGCAGGAATAGCTCGTTTGAAATAATTATTCAGGAAGGTTTTTCCCAACCAGGCACCACTTCCTTCATCGCCTAAAATAAAACCGAGTGTAGGTACTTTGTCGATAATTTTTTCACCGTCGTATTTACATGAATTTGCTCCGGTTCCCAAGATACAGGCAATTCCAGCCTCTTTGCCAAGTAATGCACGTGCTGCTCCAAGCATATCATCTTCAACCTCAATTACACCTGCATTCGGAAAAGTAGCGTTCAATGCTAATCGAACAACCTGATCGGTTTGGTTTTTTATACAACCAGCACCATAATAATGTATTTCGGTAATTGTATTTTTCGTTTCCTCGTCAAATGCTGATTTCAGCTTTTTCTCAATCTCATCACTCTGCTGAAAGAAAGGATTAATTCCTGGTGTTTCAATTGTACTGACAAGTTGATTGTTCTCAACAACTAGCCAATCCGTTTTTGAAGAACCACTATCTGCCAATAATATCATAGTTTTACAGGCTTAATATCTTTTAATTATTGTACGGTGCAAATATATGCTTTTTTTGTTATTTATAATATGTATTACAAATTTTATTTATCTTTGACCTGTCAATATTAACTAATCATAAAACGTCGGAAATATGCTCTGTATTTTCCATTCAAAATCATCAAAATCCATCTTCCGCCAATCCTTATTGGCTATGGTTATTTGTTGTAGTTCAGGGGTTTCCTATGCACAGCAGCTGGAGCGGAATCAGAAAACAGATCAAATCTGTAGCAATATTAAGAAAATGATTGATAACCGCATAGCTAATGAACTGGTTTCTTTCGATTTTTATTATCAGAATGGCAAGAAAATTAAAGTTGACAGCATTTTATTCAGTACAAAATTTGATACGCTTCAGGTATTCTGTTCTTCTGCCATGGCTGAAATGCCATTGCGATCAAGCTCAGTTAAACAACTGAAAGATAGTATTGTATCTGTGATTCCTGATTCGCTTAAAAATATTTCATTACAGCTATATGCCGGAGGTGTAGAATTAAACCAATTAATTCCTAATTTTTATGTTGACGATGCAAAGCTGTACGACAAAAGCAAATTTGCAGGTTTAACTCGCTTACAACGCAAAAATGTGGTAAGCAAACCAAAACCATTTGATGCTATAGCAGGGCTCGAAAAATCGAATATTGCACTGTGGAACAGCCATGGTTGGTATTACGAACAAAAATTAGGACGCTGGGAATGGCAACGCGCCCGGTTGTTTACTACTTTGGAAGATATTTCGCCAACATCATTTGTCATACCATACCTGGCCCCGATGCTTGAAAATGCCGGAGCTACCGTATTTCTGCCACGCGAACGTGACTGGCAGTCTCACGAAGTAATTGTTGACAACAACGGTTCAACTGGGAAAAGTAAGCTGAAGGCATCGAAAAGCACAAAGAAAGACCAGGGTTTTTCCATCGGTGAACGCCCATATACCAACGAAAATCCATTTAAGTCAGGAACTTATTTGGAATGTGGCAAAAAATCAAAATACAAGCCGGTGGTTTATTTGCCTGATTTTCCGGAAGAAGGCGAATATGGTGTATATGTGTCATATGGCAAGGGGAGTGGCGAAGTAACTTACCGCGTATTTCACACGGGTGGATTTACCGATTTTCAGGTAGATCAGCGAATGGGCTACGGAACATGGATTTATCTCGATAAATTTTTGTTCAGAAAAGGGAAAAATGATGAGACAGGAAAAGTGGTTATTCTTGCCCCAAAAGATAAAAATCAGGTTGTAACTGCCGATGCAGTGCGATTTGGAGGAGGTATGGGACAAATTGTTCGTTACGGACAAACAAGTGGACGAGCTCGCTTTTTCGAAGGGGCACGTTATTATTTGCAGGCTGCTGGAGCACCGGATACCCTGGTGTGGAGTTTTCATAAAGGAGAAGACGACTACAAAGACGATTACAAAAGTCGTGGCGAATGGGTTAACTGGCTGATGGGAAATCCATTCGGTCCATCAGATCACCGCGAAGAAAAAGGATTACAAGTACCCGTTGACCTGTCGTTTGCTTTTCATACGGATGCAGGAATATTGCCAAACGATAAAATTGTTGGAACTTTGGGAATTTATTCTTCAATTCGCGACGATCGAAAATTTCCGGACGGACAATCGAAATTGGCATCACGTGATTTAACAGACCTGATTCAAACACAAATTGTAGATGATTTGCATCGCGGATACCACAATAAATGGACCCGCCGCGGAATGTGGGACTCAGAATACAGCGAAGCGTATCGCCCAAATGTTCCCACTATGCTACTGGAACTATTATCGCACCAGAACTTAACCGATGTGCGCTATTTGCTCGAACCTCAGTTTAAATTCGATGTTTCGCGGGCTATTTACAAGGGAATGCTTCGTTTTATCGCCACACAGAATAATTATCCTTACGTGGTTCAACCGTTGCCGGTTGATCATTTGTCGGCTGAATTTACCAGCGAAAAAGAAATTACATTGAAATGGGCGGCCGTAGCTGATTCATTGGAAGCAACGGCAATGCCCGACAAATACATGGTTTACACAGCTATCGATGACAATGGTTTTGATAACGGGCAGCTAAGCACTGAGACTCAAATGAAAATTACCATTCCGCAAGAAGGGAAAGTGTATCGCTTTAAAGTCACTGCTGTAAATCAGGGAGGAGAAAGTTTTCCTTCAGAAGAAATTGCGGTGGGAATTGCAGCACAGAGCAAAGGAAAAGTACTTATTGTAAATGGATTCGACCGGATAGATGGACCGGAAGTATTTGAAACCGACAGCTTGAGCGGAGTAATGCGCCAGTTGGATCAAGGGGTTGCATACCGTTACGATATGTGTACTGTAGGCGATCAATACGACTTTGTTCGTAAATCAATCTGGACAGACGATGACAATCCTGGGCTTGGTGCAAGTTATGCTGATCTGGAAACAACCATTTTTCGTGGAAATACATTTGATTTTGCGGCCGTACACGGGAAAAGTATTCTGAATGCCGGCTACAGTTTTGTAACAGCCAGCGATGAAGTTATGGAAGACGGACTGATTGATATGAATCAATATTTGGCAACCGACTTGTTATACGGAGAAGAAAAAACCAGCTCATTGCCGGGAGATCGCAGTACGCCCCGCTATTCAATTTATAATGAAAAAATGCTGACAGCACTCGAAAAATATACGCAACAAGGAGGAAATATTTTCATTTCGGGTTCGTATATCGGAACCGACATGCCTCATGATACACTTACTGCAAACCGAATCAAACGCCTTCTGAAATTCCGTTGGCGCACCGATCATGCAGTAAAGAATGTAAATTTTGTATCGGTTTCGCCTTTGTTTAAATTTGATGGAGAAGTAAATACCGACTACAATTTGCAGCAATATCCGGCAGAAGCACCGGATGCAATTGAACCGGCCGACAAAGAAGGTCAAACCATTTTGCGTTACCCTGAAAATAATACCAGTGCAGCAGTTGCTGTGCCGGGCAAATACAAAATAGTGGCATTTGGATTTCCGTTTGAGTGTGTAAAAAATCAGGCAACCCGGGACGATATTTTCCGGCAGATTTTTGATTTTTTCGAGAAAAATTAAACGATTGAAAATCTAAATTCCAAAGTTTAATAAGAACGTTGGTTAACAGAATAAGAGAATAAAAAAAACAGATTATAAAAGCTTACAACAATGACTAGTATTTATGGTTTTTTACCCAATCGCAATCAAAGCGAAATTCAGGAACTTTTTGCAGAACTGAATAATAATCCAGCGGTTGGAAAAATAGGCGTGAACGAAGCCATCGAAGGAGTTTACGGAGAAAAAGTACAAACTATTTCGTTTGAAAACTTTTCAGGAACAGAAATGATGAAGCGCATTGCGGCAGCTTCGGAGGGAGCAGATTATTTGCTGGTAGTAACCAAAGAAACTTCGGTACGTCCCGGCCAGTTTTTTGTTGAACGCATGGTGGAAGTAGCCCGCTCAACCGGCGCAGGAATGGTATATTCCGACTATATGGAAGTAAAAGAAGGTCGTCTGGCAGCTCATCCGGTAATCGATTACCAAGCAGGAAGCTTGCGCGATGATTTCAACTTCGGCCCGGTGGTGCTGTACAATGCACAGGCATTCCGTACTGCAGTAAGCGAAATGACTCAGGATTTTGCTCATGCAGGCTGGTATTATCTGCGTTTAAAAATTTCGCAGAAATACGAATTGGTACGTGTGCCCGAATTCCTTTATTCGATTGATGAAACAGACCTCCGAAAAAGCGGACAGAAAATATTTGACTATGTTGATCCCAAAAATCGTCAGGTGCAAATTGAAATGGAGCAGGCTGCTACCGAACACCTGAAAAATGTAGGTGCATGGCTAAGTCCTGAATTTACCCCGGTTAACTTTGATGCAAGCAAGTTCCCTGTGATGGCTTCCGTCGTTATTCCGGTGTTCAACCGCGAAAAAACCATTGCTGATGCTATTGAATCAGTTTTGGCACAAAAAACAAATTTCGATTTTAACCTGATTATCGTTGATAATAATTCAGTGGATCGCACTACGGAAATTATTCGTGGTATTGCTGCCGGAAATCCGAAATTGATCCACATTATTCCTGAACGCAAAGACTTGGGAATTGGCGGTTGCTGGAATATGGCTGTACACGACGAACGTTGCGGTATGTTCGCTGTTCAGTTAGACAGCGATGATATTTACAAAGATGAAAATACACTTCAGATTGTTGTGGATACTTTCCTGCGCGAAAAATGTGCAATGGTAGTAGGAACCTATCAGCTGGTGAATTTCAAACTCGAAGAAATACCTCCGGGCATTATCGATCACCGCGAATGGACTCCTGATAATGGAAAGAACAATGCTTTGCGCATCAACGGATTGGGTGCTCCGCGTGCCTTCTACACACCGGTATTACGCGATGTGAAAATCCCGAATGTTAGCTATGGTGAAGATTACGCGGTTGGTTTGGCAATTTCGCGCAACTATCAGATCGGACGTGTTTACGAAAATATTTATCTGTGCCGCCGCTGGGACGACAATTCAGATGCAGCGCTGGATATCGAAAAAATGAATAAACACAATCTGTACAAAGACCGCATTCGTACCATTGAATTGAAAGCTCGTCAGCAGAAAAATCGATAAGATGCAAAACCGAAGTAACGAAGCGAAAGAACTATTGGCCGCTCAGCTCCGCGATTGGGGGCTGGCTGCCAACAATTTTGCCGGACTGCAACAGGTAAAGGTGAAATCATTTGATTTTGATGCCTGCCAGTATAAAGTGCAATTTAATCCAGCTCGGATTGTGTCGTCGGCAGCAAAAGTTGATAAGCAGTCGATTGAGCAGCGGAAATGTTTTTTGTGTGCCGAAAATCGTCCGGCCGAACAAACGCATGTTGATTTGGGAAAATACTGGTTGCTGGTAAACCCGTTTCCAATTTTTCCGCAACATTTTACAATTCCGGAGAAAATACACTGCCCGCAACTGATTCGCGAGCGAATGGCCGAAATGCTCGATATTGCGGCTGTTTTGCCCGATTTTACTCTTTTTTATAATGGCCCGAAATGTGGCGCATCGGCTCCCGATCATTTTCATTTTCAGGCCGGAAACAAAGGTTTTATGCCTTTGGAAAAAGAAGTGACAATATTGAAGCAAACTCATGCTGAGGTATTGCCTGTCCTGCAATCAAACGCATGGGCGATCGACGACAAAGTGCGGCGTTTCATTGTTTTGGAAAGTAATGAGCCGCAAAAGCTGCTTGCCGATTTCGAATTGTTGTATGCCGCACTGGAAGCTTTTCAAAATGAAGGCGAAGACGAGCCGATGCTAAATATTTTAGCTGGCTACGAGCAGGGAATCTGGCAACTGATAATTTTCCCGCGATACAAACATCGCCCTACGCAATATTTCGAAGAAGGAGAGAAGAACATTCTGCTTAGCCCGGCTTCGGTAGATTTGGGTGGTGTGCTGATTACTCCGCTGGAAAAAGATTTCAGCAAAATAAGTAAAACTGATATTGCCGACATGATGGCTCAGGTATTGTGGCCAGCCGGACAATTTGAGATATTAATCAATCAATTTAGAAAATAATGCAACGACCGACTGTTTTTTTGGGCGACAGCCTGACTGAATGGGGCAACTGGAACGAGCTTTTTCCGGGCAGACAGATTGTAAATGCAGGAGTGGCAGGAAATACCACTTCGGACATTTTGCGTCGGTTGAAGGAAATATATGCGATTAAGGCCGAAAAGGTTTTTCTGATGGCTGGAATAAATGATTTGGGACAGGGAGATAAAGGAGAAAAGGTATTTGCCCGTTATTCACAAATTATTGGTCGTATCGAAAAAGCCTGCCCCGAATGTCAGCTGTTGCTACTGTCGGTATTGCCAGTTGATTTACAGCGATTTTCAAACCCGAATATCCAAATACAGGAAATTCCGGAGTTAAATGAACGGATTCGCTGCCTGGCTGATGCCGGAGGACGGAAATATATTCATCTGCATCCTCATTTTGCCGACAAGCAGGGGTACTTGCGCGATGAATTGAGTGATGATGGTTTGCACCTGAACCCACAGGGCTACCAATTATGGAAAAATCGAATTGAAAAATATTTGTAAAAGATTTGTGATGAATCAGATACCAACTATTTCAGTAGGAATTATGTCGCGCGAACAAGTTGATTTTGAATTGCGTGGCAACTATCAATCTTCAACGGGAACTGTTTTCCCGTCGGGAAAATATAGTGTTAAAATCAATCAGGAACAAA
This sequence comes from Prolixibacteraceae bacterium, assembly GCA_963668595.1. GTDB lineage: Bacteria > Bacteroidota > Bacteroidia > Bacteroidales > Prolixibacteraceae > GWE2-42-39. Next base: position 1,133,271 of record OY764876.1, read on the forward strand.
TTCTGTTTCAAACGGAAAACGGTGAAAAATTTTCTGCAAAAGAATTTGAATTTTCACCAATTGAGCCGGAAGCTTCTGAATTTGAACTGAAAGATGTAACCATTGGAGTTAATTTTCACTGGGAACAAAACGAGAATCAACGTTTTTACGGCCAGTTAAAATTCATTATTGAAGATGAAAAAATAACTGCCATAAATATATTGCCGATTGAAAATTACCTGATTAGCGTAATTTCTTCGGAAATGAGCGCACGTAGTTCGCTGCAATTACTGAAAGCGCATGCCATAATTTCGCGCAGCTGGTTGATTGCCCAGATTGAAAAACAGGGCAAAATAAGCCAATCGGCCAGCGAGTACCAGAGCATCACCGAAACTCCGGACGAATACATTCGTTGGTACGATCGCGAAGACCACATGAATTTTCATGTGTGTGCCGACGACCATTGTCAGCGTTATCAGGGAACCACACGCTCGCAAAATCCGAACGTGGTAAAAGCGGTTACTGAAACTTCCGGGGTAATTCTTTCCTACAACGGAGCCGTTTGCGATGCCCGTTTTTCGAAATGCTGTGGCGGTATTGCCGAAATTTTCGAGAATTGCTGGGAGCCTGTCAATCACCCGTATCTGACCAATGTAATCGATAATGCCTCGTTGCCTGCCGGTTTTGAAACCGATTTACAGGTGGAAAAACATGCCGCAGACTGGATTCACGGTACTCCTGATGCTTTTTGCAATACCGATGACGAAGAGGTACTGAAACAAGTACTGAACGAATACGACTGGACTGCCCGGGATTTCTACCGCTGGAAGGTGGAATACACACAGGAACAGTTGTCGGAACTGATTGCGCGGCGCTCTGGCCGTCAATTTGGACAAATTATCGACATGGTTCCCGTACTGCGCGGAACATCAGGCCGACTGGTAAAAATGAAAATTATTGGAACAGAAAATATACTGACAGTAGGCAAGGAGCTTGAAATTCGCCGTTGGCTAAGTGAATCGCATCTGTACAGTTCTGCTTTTACTGTTGAAAAAGAAAATATAGTGGAAGGTATTCCACAAAAATTTACACTTCACGGAGCTGGCTGGGGACACGGTGCTGGTTTGTGCCAAATTGGTGCTGCCGTGATGGGACACAAAGGTTATTCGCATGAAGAAATCCTGCTGCATTATTTCCGTAATGCAAGCCTCGAAAAAAGATATTAATATTTTGTAACCAGCTGCTAATAATTAGTAGCTGGTCGCTTTTTCTACAACTAAACTAACCAACAATGAGAAAGAAACTGACTTTTTTGATCTTGCTGTTAGCCTGTTTTTTTTCCGGATGGACCGGAAATAGCTGGCTGCGCATTAATCAACTGGGCTACTTGCCTTACTCAGTGAAGGTGGCAGTTTTTATTTCAGAAGACCAGCTTTCACCTAAAAAATTTACCTTGCACGATGCCATTACTCATGAAGTTGTATTTTCGGGTGTACCTGAAAAGAAAGACGGCACAGCATGGGGGATGACTACGGCATTTCGCCTCAATTTTTCCTCGGTGCAGCGCGAAGGGGGTTATTATTTAGAAATAGAAGGCACATCGTCGCCTTGTTTTCGTATTGCACCCGATGTGTATAACGGAACGGCTGACTTCATTCTCAATTACATGCGTCAACAGCGCTGTGGCTATAACCCATATTTAAAAGATTCCTGCCACCTGCACGATGGAATTATTGTTGACCATCCGCAAAAAAGCGGGCAACGTATTGATGTAACCGGAGGTTGGCACGATGCTACCGACTATCTTCAGTATTTAACCACTTCGGCTAATGCAACCTATCAGATGTTGTTTGCCAGCAACGAAAGTCCCGATATTTCTTCAGACCACTTCAATGCTGCCGGGTTGCCCGGTGCAAATGGTATTCCTGATATTTTGGATGAAGCACGTTGGGGACTCGACTGGATGATAAAAATGAACCCGGCTCCGGGTGAAATGTATAACCAGATTGCTGACGACCGCGACCATCGTGGTTTTCGTCTGCCCAATAAAGACACGGTGAGCTACGGCTTGAGTCCATTGTTTCGCCCGGTGTATTTTGTTACCGGAAAACCACAAGGATTGGCTAAGCATAAAAACCGGACTACCGGAGTATCGTCCAGTGCTGCCAAGTTTGCCTCGGCCTTTGCGCTGGGTGCACAACAATTGAAAAAATACGATCCGCAGTTTGCCGATAAAATCGCTCAAAAGGCAAAAGAAGCATACGAATTTGCTCTTTCTGATTTGGGCGCTTGTCAAACTGCCTGCAATGTGTCTCCCTATTTTTACGAAGAAGAAAACTATGTGGACGACCTGGAGTTGGCAGCCTGCGAATTGCATCGCATGACTGGTGATCCATATTACCTGATGGAAGCACAAAAATGGGGAGTAGTTGAATCGGTTACTCCATGGATGTCGGCCGGATTTGCGCGTCATTATCAGTTTTATCCTTTTGTCAATCTGGGGCATTATTACCTGGCAGGCAATCAGCCAACGTTTGCCAATTACATGCGCGACGGGTTGCAGCATATTTTTAATCGTGCAGAAAAAGATCCCTTCCTGAATGGTATTCCGTTTATCTGGTGTTCGAATAATCTGGTTGCCGCAGCGGTAACACAGGCTCGTTGTTATGAGCAAATTACCGGCGATCAGCAATATGCCGAAATGGAAGCTGCCCTGCGCGACTGGCTCTTTGGGTGTAACCCATGGGGAACCAGCATGATTTGCGGACTTCCGGCGGGAGGCGACAACCCGCAATATCCGCACTCGTCCATAAAGCAACTAATTGGTGAAACTACTTTCGGAGGATTGGTAGATGGCCCGGTTTACAAAACCATTTACGAAAATCTGCTGGGCATTCGTTTGCTGCGCGAAGATGAGTATGCATCACATCAAGTTGGAAAAGCAGTTTACCACGACGACATTGGCGATTACTCCACCAATGAACCAACAATGGATGGAACAGCCAGTTTGAGCTTTTATCTTTCGGCACTTCAGAAAGAAGGGGAAAAACAGCAAAGCAATAAAAAAGAAGAGATTCTTCGCTCTGCTCTGCATAACAATGCATTTGAATTGGATGCGCAGGGTGCGGCAATCCGTATTCAACCCGAAACAAAAAATATTTACCTGGTTTTTACTGCCGACGATAAAGCAGAGGGAGGAGAATTCATTCTTGATTTACTAAAAAAGAATGAAATCAAAGGTTCCTTCTTTTTTACCGGTAACTTTCTACGCAACAGATCGTTCGCTAAATTCACCAAAAGGGTAGTGGCCGACGGACATTATCTGGGCGCACATTCCGACAAGCATTTACTTTATTGCGACTGGAGCAAACGTGACTCGCTGCTGGTTGACCGGACAGAATTCGAGACCGATCTTCGACAAAATTATACTGAATTAAAACGGTTTGGCGTAACCAGGCAAGATGCTCCCTGGTTTTTACCTCCTTACGAGTGGTGCAACAAACAAATCGTAGATTGGGCCGAAGCAATGGGAGTGAAGGTCGTGAATTTTACTCCCGGCACACGCAGTAATGCCGATTACACAACGCCGGATATGAAAAGCTATTGTTCTTCGGACAAAATCATCCAAAGCATTTTCAGTTTTGAAGAAAAAAGCGGATTAAACGGAGCTATTCTTCTGGTACATCCAGGAACAGAGCCAAGCCGTACTGATAAGTTTTACATGCGTTTGCAGGAAGTAATCGATCAATTGAAATCGAAAAAATATACCTTTAAACGATTATAACAACACGAAATGGAAAAAACCAAGAAACACAGTCCCTGGTGGTGGGTGCCTTCGCTCTATTATGCCGAAGGAATTCCCTATGTAATTGTTATGACTCTATCGGTCATTATGTATAAACGTTTGGGAATATCGAATACTGATATTGCGTTATATACCAGCTGGTTATATCTCCCATGGGTGCTCAAACCATTATGGAGTCCGGTAGTTGACATTCTGAAAACCAAGCGTTTCTGGATTGTAACAATGCAATTAGTTATCGGAGCCGGACTGGCAGGAGTAGCTTTCACAATTCCGGTAGATCGTTTTTTCCAATACACGCTCGCGTTTTTCTGGTTGCTGGCTTTTAGTTCAGCCACACACGATATTGCAGCCGATGGTTTTTACATGTTGGGGATGTCGTCGGGCGATCAGGCTTTTTTCGTTGGAATCCGCAGTACATTTTACCGCATCGCCATGCTTACCGGGCAGGGATTGCTGGTTATTGTTGCCGGAGCTCTCGAAACAGCAACGGGTCTGGAGCCTGTACACGTAACTGTTTCAACACAAAATACCACAGCAAATGAACTAATATTTTCTCCGGAAGAATTTGCATCCTGCACCAATACTGAGGACATGTACATTGTTTCTCCGGAAGAGCTGAATATGCCGGTAGCAGTGCTCCCAAAACAAAAAGCTGATTCGATTTACCGTCTGGTAGAAACATGGAACATTGAAAACGGTTTTTATGCCGAAGAAAAAGCAAGTGCCGGTAAAAAATCAGATGAAGGAATCTGGTCTCGTTTTGTTTCGCAACCATTGAAGTCGGGACTGAGTAAGCTTTTTGGGCAACAGTCTCGCAAAAATAGCAGCGAAACCGGAAATATGGCTGTGGTTCCGTTCTGTTTGTCTCAACAACCAGCAGCAGGTGAAAAAGTGGTGCTGAACTTCGGTTTTGAAAAAGGAGATCCGAGTTTAAAACTGATGCGCAATTATCGGTTCGAGTTTACCGAAAACAACTGGAATAAACCGGCCTACGCATTAGTACAAATGGATCCTAAATTGAAGAAGTCTGTTTCAGCAATTTTTACAGGCCGTTCAGGAAATATTCCATTTGCCTGGTCGGTAGTATTCGGAATTATTGCAGTAACCTTTGCCGCTTTCTCATTATACCATCGCTTTGCCTTACCACACCCGGCCTCTGATAAGTCGAACCGAACGGAAAACGGTAGCGTGATGGGCGAATTCTTCTCCACCTTTGTTTGTTTTTTCAAGAAAAAAGAAATTGGTCTGGCTCTGTTATTTATCCTGATTTACCGTTTAGGCGAATCACAACTGGTAAAAATGGCCGCACCCTTTCTGCTCGACTCCCGCGAAGCAGGCGGACTAGGCATCACTACCGGCGATTTGGGACTGGTGTACGGAACAATCGGAATGATTGCACTGACTGCCGGAGGTATTATTGGTGGAATTGTTGCCTCGAGAAATGGGCTGAAACACTGGTTGTTTAAAATGGTTCTGTTCATGAATGTACCCAATGCTGTGTATTTGTTACTGTCGTGGTTTATGCCTCAGTCGTTGTGGTGGGTAGCAGGCGCAGTGGCAGTGGAACAATTCGGTTATGGTTTCGGTTTTACAGCATTCATGTTATATATGATTTATGTTTCAGAAGGACAGCATAAAACAGCTCATTATGCCATCGCAACAGGTTTTATGGCTCTCGGAATGATGATTCCGGGTATGTGGAGCGGCTGGTTACAGGAAATTATTGGCTACCAGAATTTCTTTATCTGGGTACTGATTTGTTCGGTACCTCCATTCCTGTTGGTTCCATTCATGAAAATTGATCCCAAATTCGGGAAAAAGGACAACGAAGAAAAGTGAATAAAATAAGCTGCGTACAATTTTAAAGAAGAGGCTGTCCACAAAAGGATAGCCTCTTCTTCGTACACAGATTTCTAATTTATCTGCGGAGTAATATTTTCAAATAGTAAATACAATTCAATAAAAAATAACGCGAAGTCTCTTGTTTTTATTTGTTGCTAAACTTCTTCGTATTCGGCATCAACAACCTTAGATTGCTGATTTCCATTCGATTGCTGTATTTTTCGGATTTTGAATGACCAAAATATTTCTCCCAATCCATAAATGGAAATAATTACGCCGAAAAATACCATTATCACTCGTGCACTTTCAAATGGATTAGTCAATAAAACAATACCAGCAAACAGTGAAATCATTGAAATGACAAGCATTGGCCACGAAATACTGATCCGCCCTTTAGCTCCCAGTTGATTCAGCAATTGTGATGATCCGGCCAGTACCAACAGCAGACCAATCACAAATACAAATACATTCAGCAAAAGTGTTGGAAAAGCAATCAGTATAATTCCGATGATCAGGTTCGAAAGTCCTCTCGGAACAATTGGAAATGCGTTTTTTTGTTTCGATGAGAGGTAGCTCACTAAAAAAGCGACCAGACCATCAGCAAGTAAAACCAGACCAAGAAATTGCATCATGGTTGTTAGGGTAAAACCAGGAACAGCAACTATTGCTATACCTGTAAGCATGGCCAGTATGCCACGAATCAACAATCGATTCGGATTAGCAGAAGTGAATAGTATCATTTTTATTATTTTTAAGTCACTGTAAATGTATTATTTATATTCAAAAAAGATCGCAAATAGTTATTCTTTTCGTTTAAGAGTTATCAGTGTTATTTCAGGGCGCATTCCAACACGCCCGGGAAAACCAACGGTTCCAAGTCCCCGATTCACATACAGACACTGGTTATTCCGACGAAACAAACCTCCCCAATATTTCTGAATAAATGAAAATGGACTGAACTCAATTCCGGCAATCCGGATTCCAAATTGAAAGCCGTGTGTATGTCCCGCCAAAGTTAATGGAATTGAATATTGATCAAGCACCTGAGCTTCCCAATGAGCTGGGTCGTGACTCATCAATATGGCAAATGCGCCAGAAGGAATATCCGCCATAGCTTTCGGTAAATCAGCATATTGAGGAAAAGGGGAGTGGCCCCAGTTTTCAACTCCGACAATATAAATTGCCGTATCGGCAACTGCTAAGTGCTGATTTTCGTTCACCAAAAGTTTAAATCCCATTTGGCTAATCGAATCACGGGTTGCCTGCAAATTTGCTGTTCTTTTTTGTTCGTCGGGCCACCTGAAATAGTCGCCATAATCGTGATTTCCACTAACTGCAAATTTGCCATATCTCGCCTGCATTTTCTTTAGTTCACCGACATAACCAGTAGTCTCAAAACTGAAATTATTAACCATATCGCCGGTAAATAAAATTAAATCAGCCTGCAATTCATTTATCATTTTTACAGTTCGGCGAATCATCGTTTTATTTCCATTCAAACTTCCAAGATGAATATCAGACAATTGCACAATTCTCAAACCATCCAATTCCTTGGGTAAACTTGTAAATTCAATAGGCACACGTTCAATACGAACATTTCTGGTATCGAAAAGAATACTATAGGCAAGTAACAACACAACACCTAAAGTCAAAATCAATCCAGACGAATAAATCAGTTCGGCAACTCGTTTAAATGGTCTTAACAGGAAAGAAATCAAACTTGTGATGCTGAGCAATAATTTGGGAATCAGGTTTAAAAAAGTTAACAGCAATACCATATTTGTATAACTGTAATTACTTGTTGTCCTTAGCCTTTCTGCTGACCCGAACATAAATATAATGCTTCCTGCAATCAAAGCTGTGATCATCCAGTAAAGCACAGTAAAACCAATCCGAACATTTTTCCGGCAATGTGAAAGCCGCCTGAAAAGTCCCCAGAAGGCCAACACTTCGATCGTGAGTAATATTAGTATTACAATAAAAAATGTAGTAGTTGAAAGTGTCCGCATGGAACAAAAATAACGCTTTCATTCGTAAATATTTTTTTTTAATTGTCGAATGAAGCCGATAGTTCGAGAGTTACTTATTCAATTACAGGTTCTGCTTCTAAAAATCAGGTCAATCGTTACGAAAAACAATTCAACTTATTCTACGATATAATTACAATCCGATCAATGGGAGAGTTCGATTTTGAAAATTTGCCGAAAGCATTTTATCAGGTCTCAGACATACGGCTTATCACAATCCGGCTTCCGGGCTATCCATGAAAAATATAAAATTTAGCTGCCATGTTGCTGGAAAGAGGAAAAATGCCCCCCATACGACTTCGTCTTCATTAATTTATCTATTTACCCGCAGATCAAGAATGAATTATTTAGAATATAATTAATTGATTAGATGAAAGTAAACTATCATTTTTCGATATTTTAAATACTTGAGAATCGCGTCCTTTTCTGAAACTTTATTCTTATACGAAAAAATAGGGAGGATTCTTATTTTTCATTTCAAATAGAAGTTGACTGTTGCTTATTTCACATTTCACCATTCTGTTCTGCAACTAGAAAAATCGCATCGAGTTACAAATATCACAAACAGGAGTTGGATACACTTAATTTTAATAAAAATACAAAAGTAAATAGCTGTTGTTTTAAATATTTCAATATCGTGTTAATTAATAAATGCTATTTGTAAATCACAAATCTAATCTAAAAAGCATTGCCAATAACTCTAAATAATTAATAGTATAAATAATAGAATATCAATTAATTAAATACATTCTAATAAAGAATAACTACTGGATATTCTAGACAAATGAAACTTTTTAGTTATTTTCATTGATTATTTGCTATTTATATATCTTATTACCAGTTATTTATGCGAATTATTTCATATATATTATGAATCGGATACAAGCATTTAGAAACGCAAATAGACACAAATGTATTTCGTCGAGGCCAAATGTAAACAACCTAAACTAATTACATTTATGATTTTTTATTATACATTTGTAGTGCATCAATAATTGACAAAAATGATTACACGGATTCGTAAATTCATGGATTTTCAAGGCTTGACACCTTCGGAACTGGCAGATTCAATTGGAGTGCAGCGATCGAATGTTTCGCATGTATTAAATGGGCGAAACCTTCCCAGTTTTCCTTTTATTGAGAAATTGCTGAAAACGTATCCAAAACTAAATGCGAAATGGCTGATAATGGGAGAAGGTGAAATGATGGAAGGCAAACCTGTTTTACCTAACCAACTTTTTATTACTACCGCCGACTTAAATAAGCCTGAAAAGCCCATTCAAGCAGAAGAACCCGAAAAGAAACTGAGTGAACAGATTCCTAAACCAGCCCCTGTTGCTGAAGCATCTTCAAAGCTTCAGTCTTCTCCTCCTGCCAGTTATGCAACAACGACCAAAACAGATACCTTATTAACAGAAATAGCAGGAAAACAGGAAAATAAAAAAGTTGAAAAGATTGTTCTTTTTTATACCGATAAAACCTTCTCTGTTTATCAGCCTGAGCCTTAGATGAAGTATCCGCTTTTATACTGATTTTTTTCTGTTTTTATATCTATTTCTGTTCGGCGAACTGTTGCCTTTGTGTTGGATTATTCTGTACGAGCAACTATCTTTGCGTCCAAATCAATGCATATGAGGAAAACCGTACAAGACTTGTTGTTGATTGATAACAAGCAGCTTAATTCCGATACGTTTCTTCTGAAACTAAAATCGGATATACCCCTGAATGATATTGCCCCCGGACAATTTGTAAATGTGGAAATTAAAAAAGCAACAGAAATATTTCTGCGCCGCCCATTTTCGGTTCTGGATGTCGATTACAAAAACCAGCATCTTTCTTTATTAATTAAAATATTGGGACGAGGATCAAAAGTTTTGACAGCCTATAACCCCGGTGATCGAATCAGCGTTGTATTTCCGCTGGGAAGGTCTTTTTCCGCTCCTGAAACCAACGATCAGATTCTTTTGGTAGGTGGAGGTAGCGGAGTGGCTCCGATGCTTTTTCTGGCAAAAACCTGCGGACTACCCAAATCACAAGTACATCTGATTTTAGGTGCCCGTTCGGAAAAAGATTTGATTGATATTAGCGACTATGAAGAGTTTGCTAATTTTTACTTTACAACCGAAGATGGCTCGAAAGGAGAAAAGGGTTATGTGACTCATCATCCACTGTTTACAAATGACATCAATCGTTTTTCTAAGATATACACATGTGGACCGAATCCAATGATGAAAGCCATTGCCCAGGTTGCTTACAAGCACAATGTATTTTGTGAGGTTTCGCTGGAAAATACAATGGCCTGCGGTTTTGGGGTTTGCCTGTGTTGTGTGGAGGACACCAAGCATGGCAACCAGTGTGTATGTACAGAAGGACCGGTATTCAATATAAATGATTTAAAATGGCAGATTTAAGCGTAAAAATACATAATCTGAACCTAAAAAATCCGGTGCTTACGGCATCTGGGACCTGTGGTTTTGGTAAGGAGATAGAAGATTTTGTCGATTTGGCAAGCCTGGGAGGTGTAGTGATGAAAGGAACTACTTTGCTTCCCCGCGAAGGTAATCCATACCCAAGAATGGCTGAAACCCCTTCCGGAATGCTTAACGCAGTAGGTTTACAGAATAAAGGTGTAGATAACTTTATTCAAAATATTTATCCCGGAATCAAGGATATTGACACCAATTTTATTGTCAATGTAAACGGATCGACCATTGAAGATTACATTGCAGTAACTGAAAAAATCAATGAGTTGGATAAGATTCCGGCGATTGAGCTGAATATTAGCTGTCCGAATGTGAAAGAAGGAGGAATGGCTTTTGGTGTTAGCTGTCCCGCTGCCGAGGCGGTTGTAAAAGCGGTACGTAAGGTGTATTCCAAAACGCTGATTGTTAAGTTATCGCCTAACGTGACCAGTATTGCTGAAATAGCCAGAGCTTGCGAGGCTCAGGGTGCTAATTCGCTATCGCTGATTAATACACTGCTTGGAATGGCCATTGACGCAGAAAAACGTAAACCTGTTTTATCAACTGTAACCGGAGGTTTAAGCGGACCCGCGGTAAAACCAATTGCTTTACGTATGGTTTGGCAGGTTTATAATGCAGTTCAGGTTCCGATTATTGGTTTAGGCGGAATTATGAATGCAACAGATGCGATTGAATTTATGCTTGCCGGGGCTTCTGCAGTGCAAATTGGAACGGGTATTTTTAAAGATCCTGCAATTTTCAACAAGACTTTAACCGGAATTGAAGACTACATGCAAAGGCATAATATCCAATCAATCAGTGATATTGTCGGAGAATTACAAATGTAAAACCTTGAAATTTATATTTGTAAATGAGACTTATTCGAAAATTATCTTTATTTCTTGTTCTGATTCTCTTCTATTGTAAACCCGCAAACCAGTCATCCTCTACCGAAAAGGATTTGGAGACTATACAGAAGAAAAGTTTGAACAGGTTGCTTTGTAATAACAAGCTTTCAGAATTTAAGCATTCGGATTACCTGGATCGTCAGTTTAAACGATTCATGGAACAATGGCAAATGGCTGGTATGTCGGTAGCCATTGTTAAAGACGAACGCCTGGTATATGCACACGGATTTGGTTACAGCGACGTGGAAGCAAAAACGGAAATGAATCCGGGAAATATTTTCAGAGTAGCTAGTGTTTCGAAACTAATTACGGCTGTAGGCATTGCTAAACTGGTTGAGAATGGAAAATTACGGCTAGATTCCCGTGTATTTGGAAAAGACGCAATTCTCAGTGACTCAATTATCGAAAATTCGACAGATAAACGACTGAAAGACATAACAGTTAGACAACTTTTAGCACACTCTGCAGGATGGTCTCAACGGTACGGAGACCCGGCTTTTAACTCGCTTACCATTGCAGAAAAGGTTGGAGACACTCCTCCTGCAACAATGAGTAGCTACTATAAATTTATTTGTTCGCGAAATTTGCATTTTACTCCCGGAAGTAGCAGTTCATATTCAAACATGGGCTACATGTTTCTGGGCGATGTTATTGCTAAAGTAAGTGGAATGCCCTACGAGGATTTTATCCGCAAGGAGGTGCTCATCCCTAATGAAATTTATGATATGCACATCGGTTCCAGTTTATTAAGTGGTCGTCGCGAAAATGAAGTGAAATATTATGAACCAGAAACAAGTCCGATGATCCCGGCTTTTGATGGTAGCGGTACAATGGTGCCCAAACCATACGGAGGAAATCCGATTGAATTACTTGGACCTGCTGGTGGCTGGTTGGCTTCATCGGTAGAACTAGCCCGATTACTGACACTTATCGATGGGCATTCAAAAGTGAAAGATATCGTCCCAAACAAAATACTTCAGGAAATGATTTGTCCCGACCGTACCCGTGGTCCTTTGGGATGGATTAAAGTTACCTCGTCTGGAGATTGGTGGCGAACAGGAAGTATGGCCGGAACGTCAGCCATGATGAAACGATGTAAAAATGGAGTCAGTTGGGTGGTTCTGTTTAACGCCAGTTCGTGGAAAGGGACACTTTTTGCACACGAAATAAATGGAATGATGGAACGTACACTAAGTAAACTAAAAACTTGGCCCGAGCATGATCTATTTGCTATTCAGACAGAAAAAACGATAGAGAAAAAATAAACCTCTCTATTTCAGATAATTTTATCTTTTTTACAAGCCAGCAAGCGAAAATCGTAAACTTTTCGTTTGCTGGCTTGTTTGATATGATGAAAATTCAAATGAAAATGTTAAATAAATTTCATCATGTCAGAATTTAAAATCCAGATGCCAAAGCTGGGTGAAAGTGTGCAGGAAGCAACAATCACCAAATGGTTTGTGAAGGAAGGAGATCAGATAAAAGAAGATGATCCGTTGTTTGAAGTGGCAACCGACAAAGTTGATTCCGAAATTCCTTCTCCAGTCGATGGTACAATCAAAAAAATATTCTTTGCTGAAAATTCACTCGTTCCTGTTGGCGAAATAGTCGCAACAGTTATACTGGAAGGTGAAGAGGATGATTCTATTGAAAATGAATCAGACCAAGCAATTACAGAACCAATAAAAACAGGTACACCGCAAGTTCAGCCTGCAGGAAGCACCGAAGTATTGCCCCAAAAGCCAGCACAAAGCGGACGTTTCTATTCTCCGCTCGTTCTGTCAATTGCAAAAACAGAACAGGTCTCATGGGATGAGTTGGAGCAAATTTCCGGCTCGGGACTAAACGGAAGAGTTCAGAAACAGGATATTTTGCAGTATATCGATCAGCGCAAAGCAGGTGTTAAAACATCAACTGCGGCAGTTAGTACAAACGCTGTTACTCCGGTTGAAAATCCGGCTCAGACAGCACCCAAAGTATCTGCATCAATTGGTAGTGACGACCAGATTATTGAAATGGATCGCGTGCGAAAACTGATTGCAGAACACATGGTTCGCTCAAAACAAGTAGCTCCTCATGTTACGTCTGTAGTTGAAGCCGATGTTACCAATCTGGTAATGTGGCGGAATAAAGTAAAAGACCAGTTTCTGCAAAAGTACGGAGAAAAAATTACGTTCATGCCTGTATTTACTGAAGCAGTAGCCCGCGCCCTGGCTGAATTTCCGCTGGTAAATTCATCGGTGGACGGAACAAATATTATTATGCATAAGCATATCAATATTGGTATTGCAGTGGCTAAACCCGATGGAAATTTAGTTGTGCCTGTAGTAAAAAATGCCGAACAAAAGAATTTGTTGGGACTGACCAAAAATTTGAATTCACTTGCCGATCGGGCACGAACTAATAAATTGTCGCCGGAAGATTACCAGGGAGGAACATTTACCATTACCAATTTTGGTTCGTTCCGAAACATCATTGGCACACCAATTATCAATCAGCCTCAGGTTGCAATTCTGGCAACCGGAAGCATTGAGAAAAAGCCCGCAGTAATTGAAACTCCATACGGCGATGCCATTGTGGTACGTCACAAAATGTTCCTTTCGCTTTCATACGATCACCGAATTATTGACGGAGCGCTGGGAGGTGCATTTTTGCGGCGAATAGCTGATATTCTTGAGGAATTCAGCATGGATCGCGAAGTTTAATTTATTAAATATCAAATCAGTTTATGACAACAGTACCCAAAACATACAGCATTAAAACAACAGGGAAAGAAACTCTCGAAAAGTGGTTCCGACTGATGACTATTGGCCGTGCTATTGACGAAAAAGCGCCCAACTACCTGAAACAGGCAATTGGCTGGTCCTATCACGGTCCCTATGCCGGACATGATGGAATACAACTGGCAATTGGTCAGATTTTCGAAAAACAGAAAGACCATATTTTCCTGTATTACAGAGATATGCTTTCCGCATTATCATGTGGAATGACCGCTGAAGAATTAATTCTCAACGGTATATCGAAAGCAACCGACCCAACCAGTGGCGGAAGGCACATGTCAAACCATTTTGCCAAACCTCAGTGGAACATTCATAATGTATCATCGCTGACCGGAAACCACACTCTGCATGCAGTAGGTGCAGCCCGGGCCATTAAATATTACGGAGAAAAAGCTGTTTCAATAAGTTCTCATGGCGAATCGGCAACTTCTGAAGGATATGTTTACGAGGCAATTAACGGGGCATCACGAGAAAAACTCCCGGTAATATTTGTTATTCAGGATAATGGTTACGGAATTTCGGTTCCTAAAAAAGACCAAACCGCAAACCGTAAAGTGGCCAATAATTTCTCCGGATTCAAAAATTTACGCATCATTCATTGCAATGGCAAAGATGTTTTCGATTCGATGAATGCCATGACTGAAGCCAAGCGTCACGCCATTGAAACAGGAACTCCTGTAATTGTTCAGGCCAACTGTGTTCGTATTCATTCGCATTCAAATTCAGACAGACACGAGCTGTATCGATCTGAAGAAGAGCGCAATTACGTACAGCAATATGACCCGATGGCTAAATTTAAACGGCTACTGCTACGCTACAACCGTTTTACCGAAGAGGAATTGCTAGCCATTGAAGAAGAAGCAAAAAATATTCTGAAAAATGCGCACAAAGCTGCATTGAAAGCACCGGATCCCGATCCAAATACGTACCTAGATTTTGTTCTACCCGAACCGTATCCGGCCGAAAAATATCCAGCCGGCATTCATCAGTTCGACGGAGAAAAGAAAAAACTGGTAACAGCTATTAATGAAACACTTAAATCTGAATTCCGCCATAATCCCGACACATTTATATGGGGACAGGACATGGCAAACAAAGACAAAGGCGGAGTATTCAATGTTTCGAAAGGCATGCAGCAGGAATTTGGACCAAAGCGCGTTTTCAATGCTCCAATTGCTGAAGATTTCATTGTTGGGACGGCTAACGGCATGTCGAGGCATAATGAAAAAATTCGCATCGTCATCGAAGGTGCCGAGTTTGCCGATTATTTCTGGCCTGCGATGGAACAATATGTCGATTCGAGTCATGATTACTGGCGATCAAACGGACAATTCACGCCAAATGTTACCATTCGCCTGGCCTCGGGAGGTTATATCGGAGGGGGACTTTACCACTCGCAAACCATTGAGGGAGCGCTTACTTCCATTCCCGGAGTACGCATTGTTTACCCATCGTTTGCCGACGATGCAGCAGGTTTACTGCGCACGGCCATGCGTAGCCGCGGTTTGACTATGTTTATGGAACCAAAAGCTTTGTATAACGACCCCAAAGCGGCAACACCAATTCCGGACGACTTCGAAGTTCCGTTTGGAAAAGCTCGAACCAGAAAAGAAGGAAAAGATCTGTTTATTATCACTTACGGAAATACCACACACATGTGTCTGGAAGCTGCATACAAGCTGGAAGAAGAAGGACTGAGTTGCGAAGTACTGGATTTACGATCACTTGTTCCGCTTGATAAAGAAGCAATACTGAACGGAGTGAAAAAAATTGGTAAAGTGCTGGTGGTGCACGAAGACAAAGTACATTCCGGTTTCGGAGCTGAAATTACATCAGTGATAATGGAAGAAGCTTTCGAGCATCTGGATGGCCCGGTTCGCCGCGTTGGATCAAGTTTTACACCAGTAGGCTTCCATCGTTCGTTCGAACGCATGGTGCTTCCGAACACAGAAAAAATTTACCAGGCGGCAAAAAATATTCTGGCATATTAAAATTCACTTTTTATGAAGAAGACAGCAATAATATATAGTTTTAACACGCACAAAACAGCCAAAGCAGCTGATAAAATTGCAGATGCATTTGAACCGGTTCAACTTGAAAAGGTAAATGCTGAAGATATTGACGGAAAGAAATTTCTGGCTTTCGACAACCTGATTCTGGGAGTTCCAACCTGGTTCGACGGAGAATTACCCAATTATTGGGATGAATTTGTTCCGGAGCTGGAAGACCTTGATTTAAAAGGAAAAACGATTGCTTTATTTGGGTTGGGCGACCAAATCGGCTATTCCGAAAATTTTGGCGATGCAGTGGGCATTCTCGCTGAACTACTTCAGCAAAGAGGTGCCAAATTGGTTGGATATACCGAAACAAAAGGCTATTCGTTCGAATCATCGCGCGCCGAAATAAATGGTCGCTTTGCCGGACTTTTGCTCGATCAGGAGAATCAGGCCCGGCTTTCGTCGGAACGAATAAAAAAATGGGTAACGAATTTGCTTACTGAGTTCAAATAAAGAATAATTTGAAGAGGCGTTTTGATTGCAAAACGCCTTTTTTAATGCTAAAAAAACATTATTATCACTTATTCGGTTCCAATGTGTCTGAACGGAACGGTTGAATGACCTATCTTTGCATTAAATTAGAATATATAAAGTATGAAGAAGAAAAAAACGATAGCTATTGTAGCCCACGATAACCGCAAAAAAGATATGATTGAATGGGTTTCGTGGAACTGGAAAGAATTATGTGTACACAGCTTGGTGTGTACCGGAACTACCGGAAAATTGGTTGAAGAAGCATTGGTGAAAAAATGCCGCGAAAATGATACTATTCCTCCGGAAATCCGCCGATTAAAGTCCGGACCTCTTGGTGGCGACCAGCAATTAGGAGCCATGATCTGCGAAGGAAATATCGACATCCTGATTTTCTTCTGGGATCCAATGCAGCCACAGCCACACGATGTGGACGTAAAAGCTCTGCTGCGTATTTCAACTTTATACAATATTCCAACAGCAATCAACCGTTCGACAGCTGACTTTATCATCTCGTCCGAATTGTTTGCCCACGAATATAACCCGATTCTGAAAGATTATTCTTCATATATTAAACGGGAAGTTGATCTTTAGTTAAGAATAACATAAAACTGAATTAATCAGTCACACTGTCGGTTCTGCTAATTTTATCGTCATACAAATCAATTTTGAAATGAGAAAAATTAGCAGAATTGCCTCCGTGCACGAACAACAGCAATTGCGCGACAAGCTTTCGCTGATGTACATGCTTCGCGATAAACTGGCAGTGAAGAACGAGACAGATCAGTTCTTTCAAACCAAAACAAAATCAACCGTTTTAAACGAATTGGACAGTATTATCGATTTCAACCTGGAGCGTTTTTATTCCTTGCGCGCCGGGTAGTTTCGTCTGCCAGCTACAGAAAACGGTCAAATTAAAAATCTTTTATGCGCCGTTTTTTCTGTATTGTCCTGATTATTTCAAGCTTTTCGCTTGTTTCTCTTGGTAAGAAAAAAGAAAAAGTTCCCAAACTAGTATTGCTCACCGAAGCACAAATTGCTGCTGCACCCGAGTTCCACTCACTCGAAGAAGCAATGCTCGATCCAAAGAACGTATATGTTCTCAATCTCGAAAATCAGAAATTGACTGAAATTCCGGAAAAACAATTGAGTAGTCTTGTAAACTTGCAGGTTTTAAAGGCTGGTTACAATCATTTCACGGTTGTTCCCAGTGCAATATTTTCACTCCGGAATCTTCAGAAATTATTTCTGGATCACAACCAACTTAGCGAAATTCCTGCCGGCATCGGACAACTCATTTATCTGAAAGAACTTTCGGTAAAAGAAAATAAACTCGCGTCCATTTCTCCGGAACTTGGAAAATGCGTACAATTAACCAGCCTGAGGGCAGGGGAGAATCAGCTCGAAAGTCTCCCGGCCAATATTGGTTCCTGCACACAATTGCGCGAACTCGACTTTTTCAATAATCGTTTGCACTCACTTCCTGCATCAATTGGTCAATGCAGCGCATTGGAAACAATCGATCTGGATTGGAACCAATTAGCAAGTTTGCCCAACGAGTTTTGCTCGCTGGTTAAACTGAAAACGCTGAAACTGGAAAAAAACCAACTCCGCACTTTGCCTGCAAATATTGGTGCTCTGAGCCAGTTGGAACTAATAAAAATTACTGAAAACCAGCTTGAGACACTTCCTGAATCAATTGAACAATGGAAACTTATCAGCGAACTGAATTTCAGCAAAAACCATTTGAAACAACTACCTGAAAGCATTGGCGAAATCAGTCAGTTGCGCACGCTCGATTTATCTCAAAATCAGCTACTAAGTATTCCTGAGAGCATGGGGAAACTCAGCAATCTGGAAACACTTTATTTACATAATAATAAAATAGAAATTCTGCAAGGGGAGAGCCTCAATCTTCCAAATATTCGCGAAATTACGCTATCCATCAACCAATTAAGCAGATTTACCTGCACAATGAGCCGCTGCGCAAAACTGACCCGCATCGATTTGGAAATGAACAAACTAAAAGACTTTCCAACTTGCTTATTGACTGTAAAATCGCTGGAATATTTGAATCTGAATACCAACGAAATTTCCGATATTCCGGAGTCGGTTATGGAACTTAGTTCGCTGAAAGAATTGTACTTAAATAAAAACCAGGTAGTAACGCTGACTAAAAAACTAGCACAGCATCCGGCTTTGGAGATATTGGATTTGGGTGAAAATAAATTGCCACTTGTACCACTTAGTTTCCTGGAAATACCGCATTTGCGCCAACTCAATCTAGCCGGAAATCCGCTCTACAAATGGCATATCAAACAACTTAAAGAACGCAGTAAAATAAAGGAATTGGTGGTTGAATAAAGCTACTGATTTATTCCGTTCTGAACATTTTTTATACAGTATATGCTCTAGCTTCTCTTTTTTCAATTACTAAAAATGGTAAAAAAATAAAATCAGAATGTATAGACATACCAACTTTTAATAATTCAATAGATACATTTTTTCCTTTTAATTCATTTTTAATTTCGTCTTTAATTTTATCTATATCAACAGAAGTTTGATTATTAGAAAAATTCAAATCAATTTTTTTTACAATTATACTTTCCATATTTTAATCTTTAATCATTCAATCTCAAATTTCATCATTTGCTTAAAGCAATTTACAACTTTTCAACCAATCATTGCATATAAAAACGGACAGAATTCGGACAAAAACGTTTGTCTTAGAATTTATATTTTTGGTAGTGTGTCTGAAAGGTTACATCTTTTTAATTGTAATTAATTGGACGGAGATTCATTCTAATATCGTTTAAGACAACTTTTTCAAGCTGGACAGTATAGAAATACTGACCACGTTTTAACGCAATATATTTGACAAAATCAACTCGACGGAATTTCTTCACCTCATTGTGATAACCCTTGAACTCGAATTTTTCAGCCATCAAAGCGCGATAAGCAGACTTAAACGTCGGAAAGTCTCCGAAAGATTCGCCATTCACTAGAACGCGAATAACCTTTCGTAATGGTCTCATGATGAAAAAGAACGATTTTTAATTTAACGATACAAAAGTGAACAGGTGTGAAATCTTAAACATTAATCAAGCCCATTCTGTCCGCGAATTTAAAAAGTTTTTCGATACGCGCAAATAAAAGATTTACAGAAGTTTATTTTTTTCAACCCCTTTTTTAATAGATGTACGCGCGTTCGCGCCCGTATCGGTCTGTTTTTGCTCTATTTACATCTGTCAATAACTTTGCAGAACAAAACAGAAACAATTTTCTCAAAGTTTAACAATTAAACATTTTTCAAAATGCTAATCAAGCAAATCACAGGCAAAACAGAAGAACTGGCAATCACTGTTACAAAATCTTGTCAAGTAATTGCGATCACAACAAACGCAACAGACTTTTTAAACGAACAGGTAGAAGTAACACTCGTAGATTTCAATTCTGGAATCGAAACCCCACTACTCCGAAAAAACAGCATCCTAATGTATGCAGAAATAGCGGCGCAGGGCGGTAATGTCCGCAAAATGGGTACTGCTATTATCGAAGTAGCAGACGCAGCAAATCTGTACTTAGACGCAAACCGCGTACTAAGAATCAATTTGACCGGACTTGTAGGCGCATCGGTTTACGAATTAATGACAATCGAAACCGAAGAAACCGGAGGAAAACCGATCTCTTACGAACAATTAATCATCGCAAACGGGGTGACAAACCAAAAATTTCCAGTGAACAACGGAAATCTTTTAATCCTTCCAAAAACAGATTTACAGGACGTTCGCCTGTTATTCTCAGACGGAACAGAAGTACGTCAGACAAAGAAGGAAATGGAAATCTATCACCAAGCGGTAAACGGAATTATCGCACTCGAAACAGACGGGAACACAATGAAACACGGGTCAGACAAAATTTTCTGCATCGACTTAATTTTACCAAACAAAAAGGTGGTAGAAGTGGAATTAAATCTTTCCGCCTCAAATGGTTACACAATGTACAAGTGTGTAAACCTCGACAAGCCGGGATTTGACCACCGTTTTTAAGAAAGGGGCAAATCATGAGCTTACTCAAAAAAGTTGGTAAAGGGCTGAAAAAAGCCACAAAAGCAGTGGGGAAAGGGGCCAAAAACGCGGCAAAATTCACCGCAAAAAACCCCCTGAAAGTTCTCGCACCAATTGCCGGAGTAGCTGCAACAATAGCAACAGCGGGGGCGGTAGCCCCTGCACTCACTGCAAAACTTGCAGCCTCAAAGATCGGCGGTACAGTTCTAGGGAAAATGGTAACAAAGACCATGAAAACCGGAACGATTGTACGCGAAAAAATCGGCAATACTCTGAAAAAGAACGGGAAGAAAGGAACGAAAGAAGAAATCGACCTGATCGAAAACCACGTTCAAAACGAAGTAAAAAAACGGAAAGGTCACAAACTACCCGTTGACAAAACAAGCAAAAGCGGGACAGAAGCAAGAGAAAAATTGAAACGGATTTCTGCAGAAATTTCCGAAAAAGTTTCGCCCTCAGTAGCTTCAACAATCGCCGCAGAGCGTGGCATCTTAAAAGAATCCGCACTTTCTGGCATCTTTTCAAAATCTGAGGTTTCAGATGATGTAAACGAAAAAATGAGAGAAGCGGGAGAAATCAAACAAAACGTTCTAGGTTCGGCAGTTTCAGCAGTTGGCGGGTTTTTAGGACTCGACGAAACGAAAACCGCAAAAGCTCAATCTGTACTGAACATGATCACAGGTAACGACGAAGACCCGTTTTACTCCGAAGATTTTGAAGACGGTCTGGAATTTATAGAAGCGCGCCAAAACGCGCGAAAAGGCTCATTTATCGATACGGACAAAATCACAGAATGGATTAAAAAACCTGTCGTATGGGTTGTACTGGTTATCGCGGGAGTAGCCTACTATTTCATGTCAAACAACAAAAAAAGCAAAAAATAATGTTCGAAAAAGCAAAAATCTGGTTTCAAGAGAACCAAAAAATAGCCCTGATCGGGGTAGCAGTAATTGCAGTCGGTTTCTTCATTTTCAAGAAAATGAGCCGAAAAAGTAAGTATAACAAATTGATGCGGAGGGCGTAACAATGAGCTACAATAACATGCGTTTTGACAGAGGATACGCGCGTCAAAACATGGGAGCAGTTCAAACCCCTTGGAATCCACAATACGCAAACGCACCAAGAACAAACCGCTACGGGCAATACCGCAAAAAAAGCGGGGCGAAAATCACAGAAGGAAGCAACGGAAAACCAGCGATCACGGCGTGGAGAAAGACCAGAAACGCGTTTATGACACTGGTTGCCTGTCCAAACAACGAAAAACACATTGCCCGTAAAGACGGAGGAATCCCGACAAACAAAAAGGGGCAACAGTACGCACGTTGGACGGCTACCTTAGTGGAACGAAACACAGGTACAATGACCACACATTCAGCTCTTTACAACCTGACAACTGGTAAACTTTATTTACCCGATTTGAAACTGGTTGTAAATCCACGAGCAAACAACGGCGGTTATTTCGGAAAATCTTACGTTTCCCGCCGATAAACATTTCAACAGTCAAAGATCAAAGGGAGGGTTTTCCCTCCCTTTTTTTTCATTAATAAAATGGAAACAATATACGTAACAAACAACATCGACTACATAATACTAAAAGAATGTTGCGAAGATTTCGGGGTAGAATTAAGATTCAAAAACAAAACAGATTCAAGAGCATTTTACACCCTGACAGGACACCCGACTAATATCTACAACGCAAAAACACTTTATTTTATAAACATAAAAAATCGAAGAAAATGAAATCAATCAGTAAAATATTCGACTCAATTCAGAAAGGTCTCGAAATGCTTGACAAAGCAAGCAAAGTACTGAAATCTATCGAAGTAGTTTCTCACAACCTTAAAAACATGAACGAAGAACTTCGTCATATCTGGGTAAAAGAAGACAAAAAGGAGATTGAAGATGAAATTGCTTAAATATCCCGCGATGATTATCGCAGTACTGGTAATCATTATCGTAATTTTTTACGAAGACATCAAAAAACTATTTCAAAAGGTTTCAACAATGACACAAGTAAAATTCAACAAAAACAAAAATAATCCGTTCAACATTCGAGCAGTAAAAGCGAACAAATGGAACGGAAAAACAACCCCCGAAGGCGCAGAATTTGAATCTTTCGACACACTTGAAAACGGAGTTCGGGCAGGTATCAAAATACTGTTGACATACTTCAACAAGTACAATCTGAGAACCATCGAGAAAATCATTTCGCGGTACGCCCCAGATAACGAAAACAACACAGCCGGATACATTGATTTTGTAGCGAATGAAACAGGATTCGAACCAAATCAAGCGATAGAACCGAACAAAGAAAATCTATGGAAATTGAGCCACGCGATATGTAAAATGGAAAACGGATACGAACTGAAAAAGAATGTGTATGAAAAAGCTTTTGCAATCATCTAAGCTGATACTGTGGATTCTCTTCCCGATCACGCTCACAGTATTGTATTTTATGTATAAAAAATACATGTTCCAAAAAATTAATAACGACAAAACCAAACTGTCAAAAACAAAAGCAGAACTGGAATTGATTGCCAAGATGCAAGTAACATATATGGGGAACATGGGAACGGAAGAAAAAGAGATATTCGAATCAATCGAAGGACTCAATCCAAACGATCTAATCGAACTATATAACATATTCGGAGAAAAAGAATATGCATTTGGCACATACCAAGGAGAAATGGCACTAATAGGAAATAAATTAAATCTTCTCCAATGGTACAATGAAGAACTATCAGGAGAAGATTTAGCGAAAATGAGAGAAATCTGGAAAAAAACAGGACTTATTTTTTAAACTTAGACTTAGCAGCGTACCACCCTATAAAAAAACTCAATAACATGAGAAGAACAACAGGTACACAAAGTAAAACAAATTGCCAAGGTCCGATAATTCCTAGAAGCATAACAAAAAAGTTTAAATTAATAATTTGAATGATTAACTCTTCAAGCCTTTAAAAAAGGCTCTAACAGACTTGAATACAATTTTTAAGAAATAATTTATTAACCATAAATACCCAAGACAAGCACCAACAATTATAAAGGCTTTCATATCAATCAAAGACTTTAATTCATGCAAATCAGAGGTAGTAAACAATTCTTTAAAAGTAGAAATGAGTTCAGAGTCGAAAATCGAAAGTAGCATAAACAAAAGTTTTTAAGTTTTTAATACCCCTAAAATAAACAAATGGCACGTTTCACACTCTTTTTTATTGAACTTTTTACAAGTCTTTTCGCGATCAACCAGATACAAATCAGTAAAGAGGTAATTAATGAAGGAATCAATATTCTCATTATCATCCTGATACGAGTTGTTTTCTATTACTTCGAAAAGAAATTTAAAAAAGTTCCTTTGCGTGGTTTCAAATTCAGTAACAAACACACATACCCGAAAAAATGATAACTATATCAAAAGGATTGCAGAAAAATGAATACATAGTGACTGCAACAGCTAAACAAGAATTACTTGACTCAGTTAACCTGAATTACAAATTCAGCGGCGTAAACTGCACCAGATGGGACAAACAAGGGAATCAAATCAACGCGGTAGCACTCGCAACAAACACCAATTTTCTAAAAGACCCCGAAAACCTACCGTACATTTTCAACAGACTGACCCCGAAAGAATTCACACTACAAGCATCCTTTCAATTCATTCCAAACATGTTTGAAATGTATTCACGGGTACAAATCACAATAGTAACAACATCTGACGGAAGCCCAGCTATCAACGAAATACTAAACATCGACATTGAACCAAACGAAGGAATCAGCCCGACAAACGGGCTGGACGGAGTACTCCCATTCCTTCCGAGTTTTTTAACCTCAATTTCAGACGACAATATGACTACAGACGAATTCAAAAAAATAGCAGCGGACAGACTAGAGACTGAATACGTCCGCATAAAGTCAAAGATCATCAACTTTGATTGTGTCGATAACCTGACAATCAAATTTACAGAATTATCCGACAACAGAATGTCAACGGCATACGTAAAGAGAGCGAATATAACGGTAGATCAGGAAACAGAAACAACCGTAACCGTTTACGATGATTTTAACGGGAACAACACACCCGTTTATAAATCCTATGTAGGAGACAAGCAAATAGCGTTTCAGGCATACATAGCCAGCAGAGCAGTAATAACAGGAAAATGCAAGGGGCAAATAACCGTGTACATCGCTGAAAGGCTTTCATAAAAAGTAAATAACTAATAAACAAAAACCCGTATGATATTTTTCATACGGGTTTTTTATTCTCTGTTTTAACAGCCGGATGTTTAGGGACGCTACGCTACTTGCATTTTTTCAATCAACAAAAGCGTTTCAACTCTGAGAATTTTCAGGATAGAACAGGGGACAGTCAACAGCCTATGTTTACCGCCTCAGTCGGCGATCGCTGTCGCGGGTGCTTTAATCTGAGTCATCATAATAAAACATGATAAGCAAAGAAACGTAAAAATAACCCGCAAAAATTAAAAAAATAGATAAAGGACTCATAATAAAATTCATTTGGTTTTAATACGCAGCAAGGAAGGACACCACCTGCAGGTAGTGTCCAATCCCAGGGAGTTGACACCTACCTGGCAAAAGTCAACCCCTATAAGATTTCAAACAATCAACATCACGGAGCCAAAAACGATAAGAAACCTTACATTTGCAAGCCCAGCTAATACCAGTACCAGAAAAAGGATTGCAAAATGACTGCATATTCGACTCAACACGCTTTGTTTTACAGAAATAACATGTATGTCTCTTTTCTTTTGTAGGCATAATTCAATTTTTTACCATTCAATAACTTCGATAAAATCACAATTAGGACACCAGACAAGTCCGCTAGAACCGTGTACTTTTTCCTCAATCAAAACACATTCACAGTCCGGACAGACATAACAATAACTACTATCAGGACAACAAGCAAGCGCAGGGGCTTGAATTTCATCACCAAGGACGTGACCACATCCGACACAAATTTTTTCCATAATATTTAATTTTAAAGGTTTTCAGCGAGCCATGTAATAGGCTTAAACCGCCAGTCATCTTTTTTCACTTTCACAGGAAGACGAGACCGGACAGGCGAAACATTAAACAAAGCACCCTGCACTGGCACGGGAACAATATTTTTTTCTGCAGGTTTTTGTTTCACATACAAATCATCCGACTGCCGAGAGAAATCAGCATTAACGGGCATTTCAAAAGACGGAATACTTTTATCGATAGAACGAACCTCATTGTTGACATGAAGATTAACACGAGTATAATCGAAGGATTTATCAACAAAATCGAGGGTTTCAGCAGGGGAGAGATCGGGAAATAAAACAGGCTGATTCAGGTTCAACCTCTGAGTAGTGATACTATCAAGCAATTTGCGGTAAACCTCTGTCTTTCTAAACCTTTCAAAATCAAGCAAAAAAGCCTTATTAACAAACTCAGTATTCCCAATTTCTATACTACTTGAATACTCTTTTAAAATAAGATTTTTCGCAGCTTTCAACTGTTCTGCCTCGATCTCGCTAATTTCAATATCATAACGAACCGAAGTAAAGCCGCGGGAAGCAGCCCACGGACGGCCATAAATTACAGATTCATTCTTTGAAACATATTTCGTGAGGTAAGTATTAAGTTTTTTAATATCAGAGACTTTTATCTTTTCAAGATCGACCGGATTATAACAGATTTTCGATAACACAGAATCAGGGTTTACAGTCATCGGGTCAATACCATTAAACGCAGATTTAAAGTACTGTTTTTTTAGTGCTTGCAAACACTCCTTTTTCTCCTGATTCGCAACAGCTAACACACGTCTCTTGTATTCGGGAACATTTTCAGAAGCCCACGGGGCAATATCAGCAAAAAGCCCCTTCGAATGCCGTTTATAAGTTGCAGACAAACTGAACAATTCATCTTTTTTCTCAAAAAATGCTTTTTCAGAAAATGCAGCGTATCCGGCATCATTAAGCACTTTCAACCAATACAGATTAAGGTTTCGAACGTCCACAAATCCGGCAAAATCAAAAATACAATGAAAGTGTATTGCTTCGGTGCTACTTTCATAATCATTACGTTTTCCGTCCTGACGTTCAGCGACCCAGAGATAATTTTTCAAACCGTGACGGAATCGCAGATTATTCAGATAACGGGAAAGACATTTAACAACCTCTTTATCATGATATTCAGGAACGAAATCATACACGGAATGATTTTTTCTACCAACCATACCCAGATACGGCGTAACCGTCAGAGTTACCCACAGAAAATTAGAATTCGTTTCATAATTTTCAAGGAAATAGCCAGAAATGTACTGTTTAATCTTACGTTTTGCACGAGCTGTCAAACTCGAACCTGACGCAAGAATATTATTTCTGTCGTAGTCTTCTGTAGTTCTACGACCCTGATTTTTAAAAACATGATACTCACGAAGAGTAAGGGTACTATCAACAGTGTATTTAATCATAGTGTCGGAGCGGAAAAACCCGCAAAAGTAACCTTTCAGGCACTAGAAAAATACAAATACTGCTGTCTTAGAATTTATATTAAGTTAAATAAGATATGTATTAAAAAAGGGAGAAATTTTTCTCCCTTTCAATATCGCTTATTCTAAGTTTTTCATTTTTTCTTCAACTTCTTTCTGTTTATCAGTCATTTTCTGACGATAATACAACGCTTTCAGCGATTCCAAAGTGTATTTGTCTTTCGGATTGCATTCGTGTGCTTTTTCCATGTAAGGAATAGCTTTTTTAAATTCGTCATCCGCTTTGGCTTTTTCTGCTTCGTAACGATCCGGATCGTTTGCCGGTACTGCGTTAGCTACATCTACTTGTTTTACACCGCGGTTAAAGAACAATGCACCCAGGTTGTAATACGCATCGAAATAGTCGTTTTTAATTGAAATTGCTTTTTCGTAAGCTCCTTTTGCTCCTTCGAAGTTTTCAAGTTTGTCGTATAAAGTTCCCAATGCAAAATGGAACGATGCATTTTCAGGGTCTTGTGAAATAGCCATATTCAAATATTTCATGGCTTCGTCACTTCTATTTGAATTCAAATAAATGTTGATCAGGTCAACCATAATTGGACTATTGTCCGGATATTCTTTCAAACCATCTTTCAATGCTTCCAATGCGCCCAAGGTATCTTTTTTAGCAATGTAGCTGCTTGAAATCAACTGGTGAGTGCGAGCTCCGTTGTATTTGTATTTAGCAACTTCTTTGTAATACTTGATTGCTGCATCGTATTTTTCAGCATTGTAAGCCGCCAATCCAGCATTGTAAATAATTACTGTATCAACAACAGCAGCTTCTCCTTCAGCTTTCATCACTGGAAGTCCTTCCAACTCAATAATTTGTTCAAAAGAACTCAATGCTCTGTTATAATCTTCAGCGTTGAATGCTTCAATTGCCTGGTTAGTTAAATCGGTAGTCAGCAAAGTCAATTTGATTTTGATGCTTTTTCCAAAACGATCTTTGGTATCAAGCTCCAGTGCTTTTTTGTACGATTCAAGAGCTGTTCCAAGCGGATCAGCAGAAAGTTTTTTGATATTTTCGTCTTTCGACTGGAAAACTGCCTGGAAAATTTCGCCTCTTACTTCCCATGTGCGTGGCCAGGGAATAGAGCCTTCAACTGCTTTCTCGTTGCTGGGATTGACTGCTTCTTCAATCGCCTCCACAGCTTTGTCCAGCTTTCCCGTATCTTTAAAGTTCAGAGCTGTAGTTACTTTCCCTTTTTGTGCAAAAGCACCGGAAAAAGCAACAAGCAGGGTGAGTAAAATTGTCGTCTTCTTCATCATAAAAAGTTTATAAATAATTTTTCACAAAAATAATTTTTTTTCAACACTCTAATATCAAGAATTATTCAACCGATTGTTCTTCGTTTGATTCTTCAATATTCATTTCTTCTCCATTCTCGTCATCACTATTAATTACCCGGGCAACCGATGCAATCAAATCATTTTCACGCAGATTAATCAATCGAACCCCCTGTGCTGCACGTCCCATTACACGAAGTTGCGAGATTGGGAGTCTGATTGTTAAACCATTTTGTGTAATGATCATCAAATCGTTGGTGTCGTCCACATTCTTAATGGCAATCAGTTTACCTGTTTTCTCAGTAATGTTGATGGTTTTTACACCTTTTCCTCCCCTTCCGGTAATACGATAATCTTCGATGCTTGAACGTTTTCCGTATCCATTTTCAGAAACAACCAGAACGTTTTCGCTTTCGTTTTCGACAGAAATCATGCCAATTACTTCGTCTTCCTCGCTTCCTAACGAAACTCCTCTTACTCCGGAAGCCGTACGGCCTATCGGGCGAACTGTTTCATCTTTGAATCGAATTGCTTTACCGGAGCGAACTGCCATCAGAATATCGTGGTGTCCGTTGGTCAAACGAGCTTCCAGCAATTGGTCGCCCTCGCGAATAGTTATCGCATTTACACCGTTCTGGCGCGGACGCGAATAGGCTTCAAGCGATGTTTTCTTGATAACACCTTTCTTGGTACAAAGAATAATGTAATTATTATTGATGTATTCCGGGTCATTCAGATTTTTAACATTGATGAATGCCAATACTTTATCATCCTGCTCAATATTCAGGATATTTTGAATTGCACGACCTTTCGATGTTTTTGTTCCTTCCGGAATCTGGTAAACTTTTTGCCAGAAGCATCTTCCTTTTTCGGTGAAAAGCAGCAACGTATTGTGCATGGAGGCAACAAACATGTGTTCCAGAAAATCTTCGTCACGAGTGGTGCTTCCTTTTGAACCTACTCCTCCCCTTCCTTGTGTTTTAAAATCAGTCAGAGGAGTACGTTTGATATAGCCCATGTGCGAAATAGTAATCACCATTTCTTCGTCGGCATAAAAATCTTCGGGGTTGAATTCTTCGGCATTCGGTACGATTTCGGTTTTACGCTCGTCGCCATATTTTGCCTTTATCTCCAGTAATTCTTCTTTAATTATATTCATGCGAAGTTGTTCGTCAGCCAGAATTGCTTTCAAATGCTCAATCAACTTCATAATTTCCTCGTATTCAGCATGCAATTTATCCTGTTCCAGACCAGTAAGCTGACGAAGACGCATCTCAACAATAGCACGAGCCTGTATGTCGCTTAGATTGAAGCGCTGCATCAAGCTTTCGCGGGCTTCATCCGGCGTTTTCGATCCGCGGATAATAGCAATAACTTCATCAATATTATCGCTGGCAATAATCAAACCTTCCAAAATATGAGCTCTTTTTTCTGCCTGATCGAGTTCAAACTGCGTACGTCGTGTTACTACATCGTGACGGTGTTCAACAAAATAACGAATCAGGTCTTTCAAGTTCAGTAATCTTGGACGACCTTTTACCAACGCAATGTTGTTAACACTGAAGCTATTTTGTAACTGGGTGTATTTGTACAACTTATTGAGAACGACATTCGAAATTTCATCTTTCTTCACGTCAATCACAATACGCATTCCTTCTCTGTCCGATTCGTCATTTACGTTGCTGATTCCTTCAATTTTTTTCTCGTTAACAAGCTCAGCTATTTTTATAATCAACTCAGCTTTATTAACCATATAAGGAATCTCGGTAATAACAATTTTTTCGCGACCACCCGGAGTCGTTTCAATATGTGCTTTGCCTCGCAGCAATACACGTCCACGACCAGTTTCGTATGATTCCTGTACTCCACGGTATCCGTAAATAATTCCTCCGGTTGGGAAATCAGGTGCTTTAATTATTTCTATTAAACTGGCAATATCAATTTCCTTGTCGTTAATGTAGGCAATCGTTGCATCAATGGTGTCAGAAATATTGTGAGGAGGCATATTGGTCGCCATCCCTACAGCAATACCGCTTGCCCCGTTTACCAACAAGTTCGGAATACGGGTAGGCATTACGGTTGGTTCTTTCAACGACTCGTCGAAATTAGGCTGAAAATCAACCGTATTCTTATCCAAATCGCTCAATATTTCTTCGGCAATACGCGACATACGAGCCTCGGTATAACGCATTGCAGCAGGACTGTCGCCGTCAACCGAACCAAAGTTACCTTGTCCGTCAATCAATGTGTAGCGCAACGACCAATTCTGGGCCATACGTACCATTGTGAAATAAACTGATGAGTCACCATGCGGGTGATACTTACCCAACACTTCACCGACAATCCTTGCCGATTTTTTATACGCTTTATTTGATGAAATTCCCAATTCATTCATTCCGAATAACACCCTGCGGTGTACCGGTTTTAAACCATCACGTACATCGGGAAGAGCACGGGCTACAATTACTGACATCGAATAATCGATGTAAGCAGTTTTCATCTGTTCCTCGATGTTAATTTTAATTATTCTTTCATTTTCAGACATATTGTCCTCCTTTTAAGGTTCGCTTTTAAAATTGACCTACAAAAATACAAAAATACTTGTTCGGCACAGCATTCGCGGGTGATTTAGACCGATTAAAAACGAATAAGATTTTAACAGGACAATGTTCAAAAAATCAATATATTAAACTGGAAGGCTAATAAATATTCCCTAATTTTGAGTAAAGAATATTAGTTAAAAGCTTATTTTCGTGTTTCAACAATAGCAGACATTCATTTGTTAAAAGGAAATTGAATTTCATTTAGAAAGCAAAATATGGATTCACAATTCTCTCCACGTATAAAAGATGTATTGTCGTATAGCCGCGAAGAAGCCATACGACTGGGTAATGAATACATCGGTCTGGAACATATATTTTTGGGAATTTTACGCGACGGCGAAGGCATCGCTATTGATATTCTCACCAACCTGGGAGTTAATTTAACCGAAGTAAAACTGGCTGTAGAAGAAAAGCTTCGCAGCGAACGAGAAATCGATCCGCAAGCTTCGGTTCAATTGATGAAAGCAGCAGAGAAAGCATTGAAGCTGGTTTACCTGGAAGCACGCGCGTTTAACAGTTCAACCATCAATACCGGGCATTTACTACTGGCTATTTTAAAAGATAAAGAAAGTCTTATCTCAGAAATACTTAATGGTTTTAAAGTGAATTATTATATCCTTAAATCAAGATTGGAAGATTACAAACAACCGGAAGCGCGTTCGGACTATTCGGATGACGACGATGATTCGGAAGAATCATTTCCGAAAGAACCTAATATTCCGAAGAAAACAGGTAGTCCGAAATCGGACACGCCGGTATTGGACAACTTTGGCATTGATATAACCAAAGCAGCCGAAGAAAATAGTCTGGATCCGATTGTTGGCCGTGAAAACGAGATAGAGCGCCTTGCGCAAATTCTTTCGCGCAGAAAAAAGAACAATCCGATTCTGATTGGTGAGCCGGGTGTAGGAAAATCAGCCATTGCTGAAGGTCTTGCCATTCGCATTATTCAGAAAAAAGTATCGCGTGTGCTTTTCGACAAACGGGTAGTAAGTTTGGACATCGCTTCGATTGTTGCCGGAACCAAATACCGCGGACAATTCGAAGAGCGAATGAAAGCCATTCTGAATGAGCTGTCGAAAGTGAGTAATGTCATCCTGTTTATCGACGAAATACACACAATTGTCGGAGCCGGTGGTGCCACTGGGTCGCTTGATGCAGCCAATATGCTGAAACCTGCATTAGCCCGTGGAGACATTCAATGCATTGGTGCGACAACTCTTGACGAATACCGCCAGCACATTGAAAAAGACGGAGCTTTGGAACGCCGTTTCCAGAAAGTAATGGTTGATCCGACTTCGGTGGATGAAACCATTGAAATCCTGAATAACATCAAGCAACGTTACGAAGATCACCACAATGTAATATACACACCAGAAGCAATTCAGGCTTGTGTAAAATTAACTGCGCGGTACATTACCGACCGCTACCTGCCCGATAAAGCAATTGACGCACTCGACGAAGCTGGTTCGCGCGTACACATTTCGAACATCAATGTCCCTGACCGGATTGTTAAACTTGAAGAGAAGATTGACAAAACGAGAAACGAAAAAATAAAAGCAGTTAAGAGCCAGAATTTTGAACTGGCAGCGAGCTATCGTGACAAAGAAAAGAACCTGATTCAACTGCTTGAAAGCGAAAAAGAATCCTGGGAAAAAGAGCTAATTAACCACCGTGAAACTGTTACCGAAGAAAAAGTAGCCGAAGTGGTAGCTATGATGTCGGGTGTTCCGGTAACGCGCATTGCCCAGGCCGAAGGACTTCGCCTGATGAATATGGGCAAAGAGCTAAAAGGCAGCGTAGTAGGACAAGACGACGCTATTCAGAAAATAGTGAAAGCAATTCAGCGTAACCGGGCAGGATTAAAAGATCCGAACAAACCGATTGGTTCTTTTGTATTTCTCGGACCAACAGGTGTTGGAAAAACACAGCTGGCTAAAGTACTGGCCAAATATTTGTTCGACAGCACAGACTCGCTGATTCGTATTGACATGAGCGAATACATGGAGAAATTTTCGGTATCACGTCTGGTCGGAGCGCCTCCGGGATACGTTGGCTACGAAGAAGGTGGGCAATTAACCGAAAAAGTTCGTCGCAAACCTTATTCAGTAGTGTTGCTTGACGAAATTGAAAAAGCGCATCCTGACGTATTCCACATCTTGCTGCAAGTATTGGATGAAGGTCGTCTGACTGATAGTCTGGGTCGGAATATTGATTTTAAGAATACAATTATTATCATGACATCCAATATTGGCTCACGGCAGCTGAGCGAATTTGGTCGTGGCGTTGGATTTTCAACTCCTAAAACCAATGAAGATGAGAATGATCAGGCCAAATACATCATACAAAAAGCGCTAAAAAAAGCTTTTGCTCCTGAATTTCTGAATCGTATTGATGATGTAATCATGTTCAACACGCTTACAAAAGAACACATTCACGAAATTATTGATATTGAACTGAAAGGCTTGTACGACAGAGTTGCCTCGCTCAATTACAAATTGAAAATATCTCCGGCCGTAAAAGATTTTATTGCCGACAAAGGATACGACAGTCAGTATGGAGCGCGACCGCTGAAACGAGCAATACAGAAATATCTGGAAGACGAAATGGCCGAAGTTATAATCAAAGCATCGGTTACCGAAGGTGATGTTATCTCGATCGGTTTCGATAAAAAAACGGAAGCGATAAAAGTGAAAATACTGAATTCAGCAAAAAAAGAAAAATAGAAAGAATCCCGGTTATGCCGGGATTTTTTATTCCATAAACCGGATTGCCATCAGGCTAATATCGTCAGTTTGCTTATTGGTGCCTTTAAAACTTTTCAAGTTCGTTTCAATTTTGTGCACCAGCTCTTTGCAAGCAGTCCCTTTCATTTGCTCCAGAATACTTTCCAGACGTTTCTGCCCAAAAATCTGATCTTCCGGATTGCGACAATCAATAACACCATCCGTATATAGAAAAATCATGTCTCCCTTCCTCAATACGTTTGAACTACTTGAATAGCTTTTATTTGCATAGATACCTGCGGGCAAGCCATGCGTTTCGCTCAACATTTCAAGTTCTCCTGAATGACGTAACAAATAGGGATGGTTGTGCGCAGCGTTGCAATAATCCAAAATTCCGGTACTTATATCCAGAATTCCGACAAACAAAGTGATAAAATGCTGGTTGGTATTCCGTTGACTCAGTTTCTTGTTCATTAATTCAACAATATGTTTCGACGACAAGACATTAGAATTACTTTTTATCAATGTGTGGGCAACTGCCATAAATAAAGATGCAGGAATTCCTTTTCCCGACACATCGCCAATGGCAAAGAGCAGGTGATTTTTATCGATAAAGAAATAGTCGTACAAGTCGCCACCAATCGTTTGAGCAGGAGAAAGAACGGCAAAAATATCAATCTCGGGCCGATCGGGAAAAGCCGGATAGCCGGACGGAATAATCCCTGACTGTATTTCTTTTGCCGATTTCAGATCTTTTTCAATATTGCGCTTGTCTTTTTTGGATTGATTTTGCTCCTTCAATAACTCATCGTACCGGTTTTGCATTACTTCCAAACTCTCAACCAACGAGACTATTTCGTTATTTACCTGCACCGTTTTTTTTCCTCCCAGACTGAAGCTCTGAATATCTTTGGTTACTTGCAGCAGAGGTTCCAGCGTTTTGCGAACAACCCACACAAAAAGCAACACGATAATAATTATTCCGACCAGTGCCACCGAAACAATTTGCCTGAACACAAGCCATAAGTCATAAAATAATTCTTTTACCGGCACAATAATAATCAGTGTCCACTGGGTATATGGCATTGGCGCGTAGTACAGCCACGATTTCTCGTAATTAAATGTTTCAGGATAAATTATCCCT
The DNA here is from genome assembly GCA_963668595.1 of Prolixibacteraceae bacterium. Taxonomy (GTDB): domain Bacteria; phylum Bacteroidota; class Bacteroidia; order Bacteroidales; family Prolixibacteraceae; genus GWE2-42-39. The sequence continues at coordinate 1,167,946 of OY764876.1, forward strand.
GGAATGGACTTTCCGGCTTGTAACATATTTTTGAAAGCATTCACATCTCCCGGAAAAACTTTATCAGGAAGATCATAGATATTTTTACTCAATACCCATTCCTGATTCGGATGAGTAAGAAAAAGACCTTTTGAATCAATAATGGCAGCAAAACCTTCTTTACCTATTTGAATTCCGGAAACCAGGCGATTAATATTTTCAAGCTCCGTTTCGCAACAAACATATCCCACGGTATCCGTTTCACCGGAGCCGGCCAATGGCATACAATAAGCAATCAGTGCACTATTGGGCGAATATTCAGCATGATACGGATCAGTCCATTTTCCGACAATTCCGGGACAATGCTGTGAAAAATTAAAAAGTGGCATCGTTCCCCGATGGGTAATTATTTGCGTATTTTGACGCACAGTGCTATGTCCGGCCTGCAATTTTTCCGAAGCAAATTCAGGCAAAATCAACACATGCATCCCCGAAATACTCGGATTCGATTCAAGCACCTGCTTTAGAAAAAAATCAAGATCGTTGTGTTGATAATAGTACAGAGCCTGATTAGCAACATTGCGAGTTATTTCCTGTGTGGTAACAATTGGGCGGGCAACGTTTGTAATAATCAGTTTACTCTGATTGATTGCACTTTCCTCAATACGTTCGGTTAACAAACGCTTGCTGTAAGTGTAATTTATTATTACAATGACTGATATTACAATCACTGCAATAGAAAGTATATAAACACTTAATCTGTATGAAATCCGTTTCTTATTCATTCCCTTTCCTAAAACACAAAACAAGTTACAAAAAAGGAATTTACCATAGAACAAATCCTTCTATTTTTTTGACTTTCGCTTATTCATGAAAAAGCAAAAGCCGAAGCATTGCCCCGGCTTTCCTGTATTTTTTTCAAAAAACGAATGATTACGTATTCATCGCTCCGCAAACGTTGATAACCTGTCCGCTTACATACGAAGACAAATCCGAAGCAAGGAACAAAGCTGTTTTTGCTACTTCTTCTGGAGTTCCTCCACGTTTCATCGGAATATTGGCTTCCCATGCCTTGCGTGCATCTTCCGGTATTTTAGCAGTCATTTCAGTAATAATGAAACCCGGAGCAATTGCATTACTGCGAATGCCACGTGAACCAAGTTCTTTGGCAATTGATTTTGTAAACCCAAGAATACCTGCTTTGGATGCAGAGTAATTAGATTGTCCGGCATTTCCGCTCACACCAACAACTGAACTCAGGTTAATAATAGAACCTGACTTTTGTTTGAGCATTGTTTTTTGAGCTGCTTTAGTAAAGTTAAATACTGATTTCAGGTTTACATTAATTACAGCGTCCCACTGATCCTCAGTCATACGCATTAGCAGAGTATCCTTCGTGATTCCTGCGTTATTTACCAATATATCAATACCACCAAAATCTTCAGCAATGGCAGTTACTACTTTGTCAGTTTCTTCAAAACTGGCAGCATTCGAAGCATAACCTTTTGCTTTAACGCCTAATGCAGAAAGTTCAGCTTCGGTTGCCTGCATATTTTCGTCGGCAAACAAATCGGTGAAAGCAATATTACAGCCTTCTTCAGCAAATTTAAGTGCAATGGCTTTCCCGATTCCTCGTGAAGCGCCTGTTACAATTGCAGTTTTACCTTCTAATAACTTCATGTTTTTGAATTTTTATTTTAGCTGAACAAAGATAGCAGAATGATCTGTCATGCTTCCGACGCAGGGCTTTTTTTTCTATTTTGAAGGTATTTCCGCTCCACAATTGTCAAAAAATCGACTTTCCATGTAAAAAATTTCGTTTTCAAAATCGATCACACAAGCATGCCTTTCTGAGTCGGAGTAGGAAAAAACTTTATATTTGTCAGAAATGAAAACAATATTCGATGTATGACTTTATTATTGCAGGGGCAGGACTTTACGGTGCTGTGTTTGCGCACGAGGCCGAAAAAAAAGGAAAAAAATGTTTGGTTGTTGAGAAACGGGAACACACCGGAGGAAATATTTATTGCAAGCAAATAAACGGAATTAATGTTCACTACTATGGTGCGCATATTTTTCATACAAACAACGAACAAATCTGGCAATACGTAAATCAGTTTGTACGCTTCAACAATTACGTCAATTCGCCAATCGCTAACTTTCAGGGCGAATTATACAATCTTCCATTCAACATGAACACTTTCTACCAGCTATGGAAAGTAAAAACGCCGGAAGAAGCACTGCAAAAAATAGACGAACAACGAGCAAAATATAAGCACCTGCAACCAGCAAACCTCGAAGAAATGGCTTTAAGTCTGGTGGGTGAAGATATTTATTTCAAACTAATAAAAGGATACACCGAAAAACAATGGGGCAAGGCAGCTACTGAGCTACCAGCATTTATTATTCAGCGTATTCCGTTGCGTTTTACCTTCGACAATAATTATTTCAACGATCCGTACCAGGGAATACCTATTGGTGGTTATAATCCGTTGATCGACTCGTTGCTAGAAAAAACGGAAGTGATTCTGAATACCGACTTCCTGAAACAAAAAGATGAATTTCTAGCTCTGGGAAAAAAGATCATTTACACCGGCGAAATTGATCGCTATTTCAACTATTGCTATGGAAAGCTGGAATACCGAAGCCTGATTTTTGAGCATGAAACATTACCCGGAATAGCTAATTTCCAAGGAAATGCGGTTTTCAACTACACCGAAAAAGACGTTCCGTACACACGCATACTGGAACACAAGCACTTTGAATTCGGAAAACAAGCAGATACGGTAATTACCCGCGAATATTCTGCTGATTTTACGGGAGAAAACGATCCGTATTATCCAATCAACAATCTTACCAACAATGCTCTACACCAGCAATACAAGCAGCTAGCAGGAGCACACCCACAACTTCATTTCGGTGGACGATTGGGTGCTTACAAGTATTACAATATGGATCAGGTGATTGAAGCAGCATTGAATGACACGAAAATTCTTATTCCATAATTACCATGAGTATTTTTATCGCTTTTCATAAAGAATATCCGCAACTAACCGTTGATGCAGCCTATCAGCCGTTGCATGTAGGGAAAAGTCTTTCAAACAAAGAATTAGGTTTTCAGGGAGACAATCAGGGTGATCATATTTCAGAAAAAAATCCATTCTACTCAGAATTAACGGGTTTATACTGGATATGGAAAAATACTCAATCGGAATGGGTAGGTTTATCGCATTACAGGCGTTTCTTCTTCTACCAATCCCCTACTTTGCCAATGAAAATGAAAAAACTTGGCGAATATTTTATTGGGCAGGGGAAAAAGCGATCAGGAATTTTCTACTCATCAAACAAAAACGATGCACAATTGATCCTCTCCGGCAACGAAGTTAATCAACTATTCAGCGATTGCGATGCGATTGTACCAATGAGCCGAAAAATGAACTATTCGGTATGGGAACAATACAATCGGCGCCACCTGATTAAAGACCTGGAAACAACTCAAACCATTATAAAAGAGTTATATCCTGACTACCAGGCTTCGTTTGATCAAGTGATGAAAAAGAAAGAACTGTTTTCGTGCAACATGTTTGTGATGAAACGAAAACAGTTCGATCAGTATATGGAATGGCTCTTTAGCATTTTGTTCGAACTGGAAAAAAGAACCGATATTTCGGCCTACGATAATTATCAGAAACGATTATTTGGCTTTGTTTCAGAACGATTATTTGATGTATGGCTTACCCATTCGAAGTTAAAAGTTAAAAATCTTCCCGTTGTTTATTTCAAACACCTGAAAGTATAAACTTGCTACCACCCCCGGTAAAACCGATAACGCAAACTGTTGCTTATCTTCGCTAACGACTCGTGTAATTTACCCCGGCGATGTTTTCCGACTTCAATTTCGCGAATACGCTCTTCCATAAAACTGATTTTACAGGCATCTGAATTATCCCAAAGCAGCGTTAATCGTTCGCCTACAAAGCTCCGGTAAGTTTCGTATATCTCTGCCAGTATCGATTTATTAAACAGACGCTGATTGTAGAAGAACAAATGTACCATAGGAACATTACGCATCGAATAATTGCGTTTGTTATGATTCTGGCAGTACAAATGCCACATTTTCTCGTCTGTTTTCGAGCCATTATACACCTTTCCCCACTCTTCTTTTCTGAAAAACATACATCCTATCGAATACCGAAGCTGATTGCTGATTTCCTTTTCAGAAAGCCCTTCCGTTTTATCAATAAAAGTCTGAGGTTGCAAGCTCGTTTTTCGATGAATCCAGCGAGCTAAATGCGGAAATTGCCAAACAGTACCAAAACCGCCCCTTCCAATTTGCGGACAAGTGATCTTTTCTTCCTTCATATAGCCTTTTATATTTTTACCGGCAATGGTATGCTTCGGAATCAGCGACTGGTATTCTTCTTTCAGCCCCATTATCTCAACAATTTCTGCAAATCCCCACGGATTATTATTGATTAAGCCTGTAACATAACCCAAATCCGGAGAATCGTATTTCGCAAAGCAAGCGGCAAGATTATCAATCCAATCGTCAGTAATCGGGAAAACATCATCATCTATTTTACAGATATATTCAAACTTATTAAGTTGCTGCGAATAAATCAGGTCGCCCAATGCCTGATATGGGAAACTCGGTTTTACCCAATTCACATAAATAAACCGACCGGGAAACATTTTGCTGTAAATCTGCCCTATTTCCTTAACACGATCGGCATCAAAAGTATCCGACATACTATTCGGCAAGAAGTAGATTGGTACATTTTCCGGAGTGCGGATCAACAAATTAGCTACAGTAAGTTGTGTACTTTCATAGTCGTTGCAAGCCAACAGGACAATGCAGGTTTTATCAAGAATCACGTTCATTTCATTTCTTTTTCAGGGAGCCAAATGTAGCTTCTTTAGTCTTCGTTTTTGCATCAAACGCGCTCCAATGCTGAAATATTTTGAATTAATAGGTACTTTTGTCGCAAACACAGTAACGATGATCGATCAATCAACCATATGCGCCATTGCTACTTCGCCGGGAATGGGAGCCATTGCCACCATACGTGTGGCTGGAGATCAGGCGATTTCTATTACCGACCTTATTTTCGAATCGCCCAAAACCGGCAAAAAGCTGACTGACCAGCAGGCCAATTCACTGCATTTCGGACGAATTGTTGATAACAACGACATTATCGACGAAGTAGTGGTTGCTCTGTTTCGGGCACCGCATTCGTTCACGGGCGAAAATATTATCGAGATTTCCTGTCATGGTTCAGTGTATATTCAGCAACGTATTTTGCAACTACTCATCGCCAAAGGCGCACGCATGGCTCGTCCGGGCGAATTTACGCAGCGGGCTTTCCTGAATGGAAAGATGGATTTATCGCAGGCCGAAGCGGTTGCCGATTTGATTTTTTCGACCAACGCATCAGCACATAAAGTAGCCTTGAAACAAATGCGTGGAGGTTTTTCAGGAGAAATCAGCAAACTACGTGGCGAATTGCTCCATTTCATCGCATTGGTGGAGCTTGAACTCGATTTCAGCGAAGAAGATGTGGAATTTGCTGATCGCAGACAATTGGTTGAGCTAACCGAGAAGATTGAGGGTTTACTGAAAAAACTGGCCAACTCATTCCGTTTGGGAAATGCCATTAAAAACGGGGTGCCTGTGGCTATTGTAGGCGAAACCAACGTAGGCAAATCAACTCTTCTGAACGCATTGCTGAATGAAGAAAAAGCCATTGTTTCGGATATTCACGGAACCACCCGCGATGTAATTGAAGATGTGGTGAATATTGATGGAACTGCTTTCCGTTTTTTCGACACCGCAGGACTGCGCGAAACCACCGACACCATTGAAAGCATTGGTATTGAACGTAGTTATAACAAGCTGGAACAAGCTGAGATTGTATTGCTGGTTGTCGATTTAATGAATCCGCTTGCTCTCGTCCTCGAACGAATCGGTAAAATACGCGAACGCATTGCCAGCCAGCATTTAATTATTGTTGGCAACAAAGCCGATCTGGCAGGCAAAGAGCGCATCAAAGCACTGATTGATGCAATAGAACTTGCGGAACAGGAAGACATTGTATTTATTTCAGCGAAAAACAAGCAAAATATTGATTCACTGACCGAGCTACTGAAAGAAAAAACCGGACTAAACGAGCTGGATAGTGGCGATGTAGTAGTTACCAATCTTCGTCATTACGAAGCGTTGACCCGCGCACACGAAGCTGTATTACGAGTGGTTGGTGGATTACATGCCGGTATTTCAGGCGATTTTCTGGCTCAGGACATCCGTGAATGCCTTCATTATTTAGGCGAAATCACCGGCGAAATTAGCACTGACGAAGTACTTGGACATATCTTTAAGCATTTCTGTATTGGAAAGTAAATAACGTCCCCACTACAGCGTCGACAGGTTTACCGAGAATAAAAATTCGAACTGAAAGTCCTGCATGTCGGGACGATAAATACTGCGGACACCCACTTCAAGCGGAGCATACAAGCGCAAAACATGAATGTCGGACTGCAACTCCACTCCCATCGACTGCATCGTGCGATTTTGTGATTGAGTAATATTTCCTTCGGACGAGAATAAAGGCACGGTGAGTTGTGCATAATCGTAAAAAAGCGATGCTCTCAGTCGTTTCAGGTAAAGCAGTTTCCCCAAGTTCCAATCAGGATAAGCAATCGGGAAACTATAGTCCGACACAAACGAAAACATTTCAGTGTTTTGCAATTTATAATATCCGCGAGGAATACGCACCAAATCCGAAAACCCGTTTCTTCCTGACAATTCTTTTTGCTGCCAGCCCTGGTACAAGCGGAGTCCGTGGTTCTTGAGTAATCCCAGGAAATACCAATACGACTGTGCAGCCAGAATATGTCCGAATTCAATATCGCCGGCCGGCGACAGATTGTAATTCAGCATAAAAGCCTGTCCCCAGCGTGATTGCAAATCGCGTTGAGCTGATTGCTGCAAATTATGGAAGTAGAGACGAAGTCCCAGTTTCTGGTAATTTCCGCGAAAAAATGCATCGGGTGTGCTGGTATCATGATCAAGCTGAGTGAGTTCGTACTGAATTTCGGGCCGAAGCAAGCGCGAAAATCTTCCCGAGCTCAGATTCAATGGTAGTTTTATATTCAGATCAATATTTTTTTCATTCCAGGTATAACGTTTCACAAGCGTGTCCTGCTTGATTACCTGGTGATTTGCATTCAAGGTTTGCGTAATCTGATAATACTCGGAAGCCCGTTTACCGGTGTAACCATTCAGTTCGATTACCGGATACCAGCCCGAATAGCGCACCCCTGCGACGAAGCGTCCTGTTTTTTCAGAAGTCTCATAATCGTAGCCTGCATGCACCACTGTTGTACCCAATTTGTTCTGAGAAAAGAATGATACTCCCGGTCGCGTATCCTGTTCATCTGCATCGACATACAAAGGAGCCCAACTGTGCAAATTCAGTGCATGTGCCAGCTTGCCATACCGTTTCGACTCGTACGATACACTGTCGGGCTTGTGCAGCGTCAATTTTCCCTGTAATTGAGCCGATAAATTATCCGCCAGCTCAAATTTCGCCTCAGGAAAACGGTCGATTTTTAAATCATCGCGATTCGAAATGTTTGCCTTTTCAATTCGAAAACCATCCGACGAATAATTACTGAAAAGAAGTGCTTTTCCATCCGCAGAAACCGAAGGCAATACCGCTCCAAATGGCACCGAAGTAATGCGGTACTTTTCACCCGTTTCCGGATTAAGCGCATAAATATTGTCGATGCCGGAAAATGATGAAGCAAAATAGAGCAAACCATCGCGGAATTCCGGATTCTTCGTGTCGTAAAACGACGAGGGCAGTAATCGCCGGAGTGCAGTCTCTCCTATTTTCCATTCGGCCAAATATTTTCCTGACCGATCCAGCGCGACAAAAAATATTTTATCACCGGTATCATTCCAGCATGGCGTAAAAATGTAGTCATTTTCAGCGATATGAAACTGCTGCAAACGTTCACCCGATTGCAAACTGAATACCGAGAGATAACACTGATTCTTGCTATCGACCTCTACGGCTGCAAATGAGTTCAAATCGGGAGAAATTCGTGGTGCAAAAATCTTATTCTCCGTATGAATTGTTTGCTTTTGCCTGGTGTCGCGATTGAAAATACAAATTACAGAACGATCGGCATGTGCCCAGCGCAAATCAGTACGCCGTTCCGACCAAATCAGCAGATTTCCTTCCGCCGACAGCGATTCTTCGAACAACTGACCCGGAATACAAACCACCTGCTCCTGCCCTTTTGTATCAATATTTACAATGCGGGAAATATCCTCCATCGATTCACGCAAGGCAATCACACCATCCTTACACTCTTTGGCATAGCGATAACTTACAAAATCAGCCGACAAAGGCGAAACCATTTCATAAGTTTGCACGTTTGCCTTTGCTATTTCATTGATCCAGTCGTTTTTTAATGTCGAAAAAAGCTGTTTGTATAAATTATTCTGATTCAAGCCTGTTTCTTTTTTCAGAGTAGCATTCAATGGCGAAACAGACCAAGGGCGACGTGCTGCCCGATCGAAACCCTTTATCCACAACGATGAACCATATTTTTCGCGGGCTTTGGCCGTAAGCCAGTAGCCCAGATGGTAGTGATTGGGAACATAATTGGCATACGAGCCCAAATACGATTTACTGAGCGAACAAATATCTTTCTCAACCACCAATGCTTTGGTCTCCATCAGAAACGAAGGCAAACGACCACGCCCGGTTTCTGTAAATGCTGTTTCGTTTGCAACAGCCTCGCCTTCGAGCAACCAAAAAGGCAAATAAGCTCCAACAACAATTGCAGCAGCCTGCTCGCCCAGCAAAGCTTTCAGCAAAAAAGGAAGCGACTGTTGTACCTGATCCATTTGCATTACGTGCGTGAATTCGTGAACAGCCAGTTGTTCGAGCCAGTCCTGCGCATAAATTTGCTGATGCGGGGTAGTAAAAAATTCGACACGCTTGGGAGCCCAGGCAACCAACGCATTCGATTTTACCGTTTGCGTATGCAACACTACCGATATTTTTTTTGGCGATTGCTGCAAATTGAGCGAAGCATAAGCGTAAACCTGCTCGAAAACGTAGGCCAATCGTTGTGCTTCCGTTTCAAAATCCGCTGGATAAATCAGCTGAAAATTTTCAGTATTAATTTGTCGCCATTTGAGCGATGCAGGGTCTTGTCCGGTTTCGTAATACTGCCCCTTCGCACCGAATGACACACACAACAATACACTTAATAAATAGCTGATTTTCTTCATCTCCCGCACATTTTCAGATAGTGTCCGGCAAGATAGTTATTTTGCTGCCTGAAAAATCGGGTACAAACGATTTATTTATGTCAGTTTATACAAAAAATGAGACTTTGTACAATTAAATCTTCCTCATTCAGTTTATACCATTGAATATGTTATTTTTGCCTGCATGAAAAATTTTACCTTACTTTTTTTACTACTAATCTTCGTTGCAACCAAGCTCAGTGCGCAAAGTAACAACGCCACTGTCTTTGGAAAAATTACAGCTACAGACAGCGGAGAGCCACTTGAAATGGTAAATATTTCAATCAAGAACTTCCCTATTGGCACTTCAACAAATCGAAAAGGTGAATTTTTACTTCGTATTCCGGCACAAAAAAAAGTAATGCTGGTGTTCTCTAGTTTGGGCTACGAAAGCATTGAGAAAGAAGTTCAGGTACGCACCGAAGAGCGAATGGAAATAAACTTGTCGCTTCAGAAATCAGATTTGCAAATCGACCAGATTACCGTGGAGGCACAACGAAAAAATAAGGGAAATATCAGCCGGATTGATCCGAAATATCTGAATAACATGCCCGATGCCGCCTCGGGAGGTGTGGAAGCATTGATAAAAACCCTGCCGGGTGTTTCGTCAAACAACGAACTTAGTTCGCAATATTCGGTACGCGGTGGTAACTTCGACGAAAACCTGGTATATGTGAACGACATTGAAGTACACCGCCCTTTTTTGGTTCGCGCCGGACAACAGGAAGGTCTGAGCTTCATTAACAGCGACATGGTTTCGTCGATTGCTTTTTCGGCCGGAGGATTCGATGCCCGCTACGGAGATAAAATGTCGTCGGTACTCGACATCAAATACCGCAAACCAACCGAATTAAAAGGATCGGCAGCCATCAGTATTTTGGGAGGATCGTTTCAGTTGGAAGATGCAACAGCCAATAAAAAATTCACGCACATTACCGGTTTTCGTTATAAAACCAACAAATATTTACTGAATAGTTTGGATGAAAAAGGAGATTATGATCCGCGTTTCACTGATTTTCAAACCTATCTGACTTATCATTTTTCGCCCAAATTTGATCTGTCATTCTTAGGAAACCTGGCTCGCAATCGCTACCATTTTATTCCGAAAACGCGTCAAACCAAGTTCGGAACCTGGAACAATGCATTGAATACGACTATCTATTTTGAAGGACAGGAAATTGATAATTTCACTACAGCAACAGGTGCTATTTCAGCGAACTATCATCCAAATAATCAGCTGAATTTGAAATTGATTGCCTCCTCGTTTCAATCACAGGAAGAGGAATCGTACGATATTCTGGGAGAATATTATCTGAGCCAGTTGGAGCGCAATTCGTACAACAATTCGGACGAAGAAAAAACCATGAATATTGGTGTTGGAACATTTATCAACCATGCGCGCAATCAGCTAAAAGCCGAAGTATATAGTTTATCGCACAAAGGGGCATTCAATTCGGAAAAACATTTGGTAAACTGGGGAGCATCCATTCAAACAGAAAAAATTGATGACTACATGAATGAATGGGTTTATCGCGACTCTACAGGCTATTCACTACCCTTTTCCGACAAACAGGTAAAATTATACAGTACCGCTTTTACCGACTACACCATGCAATCGCTTCGGATTGATGGATATGTGCAGGATACCTACAAATTGCCAGTTGCCCCGGGAGAAATGTACCTTACAGCCGGAGTACGCGCCTGTTGGTGGGATTACAACGACGAACTACTGGTAAGCCCACGTGCATCGCTTAGCTTTTATCCCGACTGGAAAGCAAATATCAGTTTCAAACTGTCAGCCGGAATATACAATCAGCCTGCATTCTACAAAGAATTAAAAGATATTGAAGGAAATATAAATCAACACATTAAAGCGCAAAAATCAACTCAGTTTGTGTTGGCCAGCGAATATATTTTCCAGGCATGGGACCGCCCGTTTAAATTTTCTTCGGAAATGTACTACAAGAACCTGCGTTACCTGATTCCATATAAAGTAGATAATGTGCGCATTCGTTACCTTTCCGATCAGGAATCGAAAGGATACGCAGCAGGAATTGACATGAAGGTAAACGGTGAATTTGTAAGCGGAATTGAATCGTGGGCCAGTCTTTCAATCATGAAAACAAAAGAAGATGTGCTGAATGACGGACATGGTTATTTGGCCCGTCCCACCGATCAACTGGTCAATTTTAGTATTTTCTTTCAGGACTATTTTCCAGGAAATCCCAGTTACAAAATGCACATGGCTGCATATTTTGGTTCGCGTCTGCCGACTGGTCCCCCTAATTCAAAACGTTACATGGATGTTTACCGAATGCCTTCGTATCGCCGCGTTGACCTGGGAATTTCCAAAATATTAATCAGCGAAAAATACCAGTTCAAAAAGCTGCATTTTCTGGATCAGGTGAAAGACATGTGGCTAAGTTTGGAAATATTGAACCTTCTGGGAATAAATAATACCATTTCGTATTTCTGGGTAAACAGCAATTCGGGAGACCAGTTCGGAGTGCCCAATTACCTGACCGGACGCAAAGTGAACCTGAAACTATCTGTAAGATTTTAAAAACAGGCAAGCCTATTCAGCCAGAGAAACGCTTTCCGGATATTCAATATCCACTAAAAATAAACCATGAGCAGGAACAGAAATACCTGCTTCGGATCGGTTTTTGCGTTCAATAATCTGACGAAATTCTTCGATGGAGATTTTATCTCTCCCTACTTCAATCAGCGTTCCAACAATTGCGCGAACCATGTTTCGAAGAAAACGATCCGCTTTCACTATAAAAATAAGTTCATCGCCCCGCTCCTGCCATTCGGCCTGCATTATGCGGCAATTATTTGTTTTCACATCGGTATGCAACTTACTAAAACTTGTAAAATCAATGTAATCAAACAATACCCGACATGCTTCGTTCATTTTTACCACATCGAGCGGATATTTGAAATGCCAGGCAGTTTCCTGTGCAAACGGGTCTTTCCGGCGGGTAATACAATAATGGTAAGTACGCGACAACGCATCGAAGCGGGCATGTGCCTCTGCATGCACTTTTCGGATGTCGAAAATAACAATATCACGTCCGAGAAAGCTGTTCAACTTATAAGCAAAATCCGGATCATCCAGCGTTTCGGATGTCGAATCGAAATGAGCAATCATCATCCGGGCATGCACTCCCGTATCGGTTCTTCCTGCTCCTGTAATAGCAATATTTTCGCGGCAAACAGTAGTAAGAGCTTTTTCAAGATCTTCCTGCACCGAGCGAGCATTGGGCTGAATCTGCCAGCCGTGGTAACGCGTCCCGTTGTATGCCAGTTTTATAAAATAGCGCTGCACTATCGATGATTTTAATCCTATACCGTGATTACCTTATCGGCTACTTTTTGCAATTCCAGAATATCAATCATGGTTGCCTGAACTCCAATTTCAACCTGTTCGGCCAAATCGAAGTAATTCAGACAAGTTTTGCAGGCCATCAGTTTTACTCCTCTCTCTTCCAACTTCCGAAGTTCGGTTAATACCGAAGAGCCTGTGCAAATAAGTTTCACACCTCCGTGATAAAAAGCAATGAAACGAGGAAGTTCTTCTTCTTCGCCCAACAAACGTAAATAGTTTGCAATCAGGGTTTGTCCCAACTCGTCGTCACTCGCCATTCCCTGACGTGTAATTTGTATTAATGTATTTTTCAAATTGCTCATTGTCATTTTTCTCCTGTCAATTTCCAAAAGATTAATTATTTACGTTTCCAATCGGTCATCAAAAACAAGGAATTCTTTTCTGGCTCACTTGCAGCCGCTTCAAGAATTGACCTATTATTGAATACTTTGCGTGTTTCGTAGTATTCGTCGTACAACATAAATTTTTTCTGAAGAATGAGCGAATTTTTTTCCGGTTCAATCAGTGCAATATTCAACGAATATCCCGAAACACTTTTCTTCTCAAAACCGCCAATTTCTATCTTTTGTGTTTCGCTAAACATGATTTCATCGTCTTCGGCAAGTGTTGGATTGTAAGTAGTTTCCAATACTTTAGTCGTCTTCCCATCGCTGTAGGTAATCTTCACAATATAGTTCAGATCATTCATCGGGATAAAATCAGCAAACTGCGTACAAGTAATCCCCTGCAATTCAATAAGGTTTGCAATACCAGGCATCTCTAAATTCAGTTCACCGTAATAATGAGCATCTTCATCCTGAAATCCATTAAAAACAATGCGGGCAATTCCGTCTGATTCGCCAACCATAAAATCAGCAAATTTGGTTTCAGTATCGCTCAAATCAGAACGTAAATTGCTGTTTACCGTCCATTCAGTTCGATTGTATTTTCCATTAACACTGAAAGTAATCATCTGAGGCGACACATCATCCGTCCATTCAAAACTAACCGGAACCAGCACATCGTAAGGATCTTTGTGGCACGAAGACAATAAACTGGCGGCAATGCCCAGAATCATTATTCCCCGGACGAAATATGTTTTCTTTTTCTGTCGGTACATGTAAACTGTTTTTTTTGGGTTGAATACATTCAAATCCGATTCAAAAGTATAAAAACATGCCGTTGAAACAGAATTCAAACATAAAAAAGTTCCGGTACATCCAAACAAAAAGGGCTCCAAAACATGAAGCCCTTTCGGTGTATATTGTTTTTATCTTATTTGCTGATTCGGGAATATGCTTCTTCAATCATGCGATAAGTTTCGCCACTAACCGGCCACGAAGGCAAACGAAGTACATTTTTTGCCTTGCCCATGATTTCCATCAACGCTTTAACTCCGCCCGGATTTCCTTCGCGGAATAAAAGTTTAAACAAATCAAGCAACTGATAATGCATCTGTTGAGCTTCAGCAATACGATGCTCGTTGGCCAGATGTACCAGATCGCTCAGTTGTTTGGGTAATGCATTGGCAATTACCGAAATTACACCAATTCCGCCCACGGCAATTACAGGCAAAGCCAGCACATCGTCGCCCGAAATTACTTTAAACCAATCGGGTGCGCTGCGAGCCATAAAAGCACAATGCGACGATTCGCCCGAAGCATCTTTTACTCCGATTACTTTTTCCGAGGAATGAGCAATTCGCAGCGAAGTAGCATGTTCCATGTGCACACCTGTACGCGATGGTACATTATACAATATAATTGGCACCGGGCTAAACCGGATTACTTCCTGATAAAAATGAAACAGACCTTCCTGCGTAGGTTTATTGTAATAAGGAGTTACTGATAAAATTCCGTCCACTCCCGAAAAATCAAAATCCTTGATGCTTTGCTCAACCTTCACAGGATCGTTGCCACCCATGCCCACAACCAGCGGCACCCGCCCGTTGTTCACATTCTTCACACAGGCAACCACTTCTTTTTGTTCGGCTACCGACAAAGTTGGCGTTTCGGCAGTTGTGCCCAAAGCAACCAAATAATCCATGCCCGAGCTAATTTGGTCTTCCACCATGCGCTCAAGACAATTGAAATCAATCGACTTATCTTCGTTAAACGGAGTAATCAGGGCTACCCCTGCCCCTTTTAAGGGATGTGTTATCATGCGTTTTTCTTATTAATCAGCTCTGTATAATTTACAATTTGCTGAGCCAGGTAAAGAGCTTCGGGACATTGCGAAATATCAATATTTAAATCATAAACATTCATTTCAGCACCGGCGTACCCAATTTTAAAGGTTGCCGGAGAAAGCGCTGCAATGACCATCATCGGAAATTTCTTGTTCACACTCAGATCAATGAGTATGTCGAGCTTTTTTGCCGCAAAAGATGCCGGCAAACCTGATTTTGGGAAACCCAACCAACTTAGTTCTGTTTTCGCAAAACTATTTTCAGGCAACTCAGTTGCTTTTCCGGGAATAAAGCACAAACTTTCCAACTGTATATTTTTCTTTTCTTTCAGTTTTTCCTGAATAAAAAGAAATGCTTCCTCTTCTTCCAAACTCCAAAGAACTCCAATCGTTTCTGCCGAATCAAAATTATGTACCTGCACCGAACGGACTATATTTTCCGTCTGTTTGTTCAACTTCCGTCTGGCAATTATCATTTTCAAACTCATACACGTAGTGTTATGTTATTTGTGTTTTCGTCTCCCGGAAATGCCCGGTAGATTACTGCCGAAAAAGCTTCACTACACAACTCGCAAATCGTGACAAAAATAACGATTTGTTTTTTCCGAAGACAAATAAACACAAAAAAGTTTCAAAGTATAAGCAAAAAGCTTTCAAAAAATAAAAACTATAAGCAGGTGACAATTATTCGCCCACCATCAAAAGGAACTCTTTTTCAGAAATAATAGGAATTGAAAGTTTCTCTGCTTTCTCCAATTTACTTGGTCCGATATTATTTCCGGCAAGTAAATAATCGGTATTTTTAGAAATAGAACTTACATTTTTCCCTCCATTCTGTTCAATCATTTTTTTCAATTCGTCGCGCGAATACTGCTCAAAAGTTCCCGAAATAATAATTGATAATCCTTTCAGTTTTTCTGATCGATTTTGCAAAGCCGACTCATCCAAATGAAATTGCAAGCCGTAACTTCTTAATCGTTCAATCAATTCTATATGAGCAGGCTCAGTAAAATATTCCACAACACTTCCTGCGATTTTTCCTCCAATTTCGTCAATTGCAGTAAGTTCTTCGATGCTTGCCTGTTGTATCGCTTCAATATTAACAAGACGATGAGCCAAAATTTTTGCCACAGTTTCGCCTACAAAACGAATTCCCAAAGCAAATAGTACTCGCTCAAACGGTACATTTTTCGATTCTTCCAGGCTTTTCAAAATCCGTTCAGCCGATTTATCGCCAAGACGCTCCAACCGACTAATTTCTTCTTTCTTCAATGTATATAAATCAGCTACATTCCGAACAAGTCCTTCATTAAAAAGAAGTTCTATTGTTTCTTCTCCCAGACCGTCAATATTCATTGCTTTACGGCCAATGAAATGCTCCATTTTCCCTTTTATCTGAGGAGGACAAGCAGTATCATTCGGACAATAAAAAGCTGCTTCGCCTTCGTTGCGAACCAGAAAACTGGCGCATTCGGGACAATTAGTAATAAAATTCACCACTTGTGCATCAGCTTTTCGCTTCGATAAATCAACTCCAACAATTTTTGGAATGATTTCTCCACCTTTTTCAACAAAAACGGCATCGCCAATATGTAAATCGAGGTTCTTAATAATGTCAGCATTGTGCAACGAAGCACGTTTCACTGTAGTGCCAGCCAATAAAACCGGTTCCAGATTTGCCACCGGAGTAACAGCGCCGGTGCGTCCGACCTGGTAACTCACCGACTGCAAAATGGTAGAAACCTGCTCTGCTTTAAATTTAAAAGCCATGGCCCAGCGAGGCGATTTGGCTGTAAATCCAAGATATTGCTGTAAACGAATCGAATTTACCTTGATGACCACACCGTCGGTAGCGACAGGCAAAGCGTGACGACGCTCGTCCCATTCGCGGCAAAAATCAATCACCTCGTCGATGTTGGCACATTTCCGCGTGTGTTCCGAAATTTTGCATCCCCAGGCAGCAGCCTGTTGCAAATTTTCCAGATGTCCGTCAGAAGGCAATTGCTCGCCCAGCATATAATAAAGGTATGCATCCAGTTTGCGCTGGGCAACCAACGATGAATTTTGCAATTTCAAAGTTCCCGATGCGGCATTCCGTGGATTGGCAAACAAAGCCTCCCCTTCTTTTTCGCGCTGAACATTTAATTCGTCGAACACAGCAAACGGCATCAGTACTTCTCCCCGAATTTCCAGTTCCGACGGAATATTGTCGCCTTTTAATTTCAAAGGAACACTACGAATAGTGCGCACATTGGCAGTAACATCGTCACCTCGCACTCCGTCGCCGCGGGTTATTGCCTGTTGCAGTTCACCATTGCGATAGACCAGGCTGATTGAAGTTCCGTCAAATTTCAATTCACAGACATACTCAAACTGCTGATCGGTTAGTTTGCGGATACGCTGATCGAAATCGCGCAACTCACCTTCCGAATAAGCATTCGACAGCGACAACATCGGATAACGGTGTTCAACTTGCTGAAATTCCTTATTCAGGTCGCTACCTACTCGTTGTGTTGGCGAATTCGGATCAAAAAATTCAGGATTTGCAGCTTCAAGTTTTTCCAATTCCTTTAATTTCATGTCAAAGTCGAAGTCGCTGATCGACGGTTGCGAAAGCACATAATAACGATAATTGTGCTGCTCCAGTTCTTCGCGCAAAGCAAGTATCTGCTGTCTGATGGTCTGTTTATCCATATTTCTGAAATTTCTACTAAAATAGAAAATTACCGGGTGTCGCGGTTTCGATGCTCGATTTTTTTCGGGAGTCGCGGTTTTTAATCGCCGTATTCCGTCATTGCTATTCATTTTAACCGGAAGTTAAAAACTTCCACCCCATAAAAAAAGTCCCGCTGATATGGCGAGACTTTCTTACATTATTTAATGTAATTCAATTAATCGTATTTATGTTCTTCTTCATTTTCATCTGCTGAACCACAATCACAATCACATCCTAATCCTTTTTCGTATTGCTGAAGTGCGCGTGCGCTCATAGCCATGCTCGAAAAACCTCCGTCGTGGAACAAGTTTTGCATTGTAACTTTTCGCGTCAGATCGGAAAATAAAGTGATACAATAGTCGGCACATTCCACCGCATCTGCATTACCCAGCGGCGACATACGTTCCGAAAAATCGAGCAATTTATCCATGCCCTTAATTCCGCTTCCAGCTTTAGTCAAGGTTGGCGACTGCGAAATCGTATTGATACGAACATTGCGCTCACGGCCATAGATATAACCAAAACTGCGGGCAATTGATTCAAGCAATGCTTTGGCATCAGCCATATCGTTGTAGCCATACAAAGTACGTTGCGCTGCAATATACGACAATGCAACGACCGATCCCCATTCATTAATTGCATCAAGTCTTCGGGCGACATGCAATATTTTATGAAACGACATTGCCGAAATATCCAGAGTTTTCTCAAACATTCCGTAGTCCAGTTCACTGTAATGTTTCCCTTTTCGCACGTTCGGCGACATACCGATTGAGTGAAGCACGAAGTCAATTTTTCCGCCCATTAATTCCATCGAGCGGGTAAATACATGTTCCAATTCTTCTACATTAGTAGCATCAGCAGATATGGCTTCGGTGTTAAAACGCTCAGCCAGCTTATCAACATCGCCCATGCGGATAGCCAGAGCTGTGTTCGATAAAGTTATAATTGCGCCTTCTTCAACGGCTCGTTCGGCAACTTTCCAGGCAATAGAGTCGGAGTTCAATGCCCCGAAAATAATTCCTCTTTTTCCTTTTAATAAATTATACGACATAGTAAATAATTATATTTCTGACAAAGTAACAGCTATCCCCCCAATGATGTTGTACAAATACTTCTGAAATGTGCTTTTTTAATGTTTATTTTCAATCTCACACTTGAATTATAGACCAGATAAACGAAATGTTCCATTTCAAGAAATGTGAAAATTCCCGTACAATCAAGATAAACAGAAAAACTTTTGGCAGGATAAATACAAATAAATCAGGCAAATGAATATACATCCATATATTGAGGCTATTTGTCCATGCATAAATAGGCCACAGTTTACATTTTTGCAACCGATCTCTTTAACCAAACTGAAACGAATGAAATCAATATTTTTTACAACGTTCCTTTTTTTATGTCTGAGCACTTTTGCAAAAGATTATTCGGTACAATCTCCCGATGGAAAAACAAAAGTTGTTGTTTCTATCTCGGAGCAGGTGACGTGGAGCGCGAGTATGAATGGAAATCCATTATTCTCGAACAGTAGTTTATCACTTCAACTAACCGACCGCACTTTGGGTGCAAATCCCAAAGTAGTTTCAGCCAAAAACAGCACTTATTCATCAGTTGAAAAAGCTGTGGTGGGCACAAAGTCGAAAAATATTACGAATAATTATAACCAACTAACCCTAAGTTTCAGAGGCGATTTTTCGGTCGTATTCAGAGTTTATAACGAAGGTTTTGCCTATCGTTTTGAAACCCGACTGAAGGATCGCCTTTCTGTTGTTAACGAACAGATTGATCTGAATTTCGCAGAAAATTTCCCAATTCTTTTTCCTGAAGAAGAAACACTTATTTCACACTACGAAAGAAGTTATTTAAATGAAAATCTGGCTTCAATTAGTGAAAACCGTTTTTGCTCACTTCCTACTTTAGTGAAAGCAGCAAACAATGTAAAAATCGGTATTACTGAAGCTGATTTGTATGACTACCCTTGTCTTTTTCTGAAAGGTACAGGCAAAAACGCATTGCAAAGTAAATTTCCGAAAGCAGTATTGGAAGCACAACCCAAAGATCAGGGAAGCGATCGTAGTCAGAAAATAGTACGCGAAGCCGAATACATTGCCGAAACAGAAGGCACCCGAATGTTCCCTTGGCGAGTTTTCATGTTAAGTGAAAACGATGCAAAACTGATCGAAAACCAAATGGTATGGTTGCTTTCACGCGGTACTGACAATGCAGATTTCAGCTGGGTAAAACCCGGACAAGTTGCCTGGGACTGGTGGAACAACAACAACATTTACGGAGTTGATTTTAAATCGGGAATTAACACCGATACTTACAAATATTACGTGGACTTTGCCGCAGATTTTGGTTTGGAATACATTATTCTGGACGAAGGCTGGTCGATTACGACTACAAACTTGCTTAAACCCAACAACGAGCTTGATTTGGCTGAACTTATCCGTTATGCTGAATCAAAAAATGTAGGAGTAATTCTTTGGTTACTCTGGGGACCTCTCGATCGCGACATGCAAACCATTTTGGATCAATTTAAAGCATGGGGTGTAAAAGGAATTAAAGTTGACTTTATGCAACGTGCCGATCAATACATGGTAAATTTCTACGAAAGAGCGGCCCGGGAGTGCGCCAAACGTCAATTACTTATCGACTACCACGGAGCCTTTAAACCTGCCGGCTTACGCAGAGCTTATCCAAACGTTATTAATTACGAAGGTGTAAAAGGATCGGAAAACAACAAGTGGTCAACACTTATCACTCCGGAACACGATGTAACCCTGCCTTTCACCCGTATGCTGGCTGGTCCGCTTGATTATACTCCTGGAGCGATGCTGAACGCACAAAAAGCAGATTATGCTATTTCGTGGTCGAACCCAATGAGCATGGGAACACGATGCCATCAGGTTGCTATGTACGTAGTATATGAAGCCCCGCTGCAAATGCTTTGCGACAATGCAACCAACCTGAGAAAAGAAGCAGAAACATCTCGCTTTATCAGCAAAATCCCCACAACTTGGGATGCAACAGTAGGTTTAGATGGTAAAGTTGGTGAATACATTGCTGTTGCCCGCCAGAAAGACGAAAACTGGTACATCGGCGCAATGACCAACTGGACTGAACGCGATATTGAAATCGATCTTTCTTTCCTTCCTGAAGGAAAATACAAGATGGAAATCATGCAGGACGGAGTAAATGCAGACAAACAGGCCCGCGACTATAAAATGGTAACAACAACTGTTACTTCGGCTCAGAAAGTAAAAATACATCTGGCTCAAGGTGGTGGTTGGACTGCAATCTGCACAAAAATGTAACAAATTAATACGTTGTCCATAATACGTATGCTTTTGATATAACCAATAAAACCTAGTAAAACGTGAGAGGGCGATCAGTAATGGTCGCTCTTTTTTTTGTGGCATGTTTTTTGAAAACTAAAATCTTAGTTTGAAAACTA
The DNA here is from genome assembly GCA_963668595.1 of Prolixibacteraceae bacterium. GTDB lineage: Bacteria > Bacteroidota > Bacteroidia > Bacteroidales > Prolixibacteraceae > GWE2-42-39. Next base: position 1,188,980 of record OY764876.1, read on the forward strand.
ATTTTTTAGTTTTACATTTGAATTGGAATTCCAAATAACAATTAGTAGTTAACTTAAAACATGCTACGATGAAATAATAAACGGAATAAACTTTTTAAACGCTTGTCTTCACCTGCTTCTATATCAGAAACAAAAAAAGAAGACAACTTGATTTTTTCTTTTTAACTATGCTATTAGTTTTTTAACTACTTGTTTAGTTAATTTTGGCTTAATCTTTGCTAACTACAAACGAATTTTAATACAAAAAAGATGATACGAGAATTGACCCGTGCCGAAGAGCAAGTAATGCAAATCTTGTGGGAGCTTGACAAAGCTTTTGTAAAAGAGGTGGTTGATCAGATGCCCGATCCCAAACCTGCCTACAATACTGTTTCAACAATTGTCAGGATTCTTGAGAAAAAAGGATTTGTTGGCTATGAAGCCTTTGGAAAAACACACCGGTACTTCCCGCTCATCAGCAAAAATGAATATACCCGCTCGTACATGAAGAATTTCATGAAGAATTATTTCAGCAATTCGTTCAAGGACATGGTATCATTTTTTGCCCGCGAAGACAATATGAGCATTTCCGATCTGGAAGATTTGATGAAAGAAGTAGGAAAAGATTTAGACGAAAACGAATAAGTGATAACCATGAATACATTTATCAATTATATCACTGAATCAGGAATCAGCCTTGGGCTGCTTTCGCTGGTATATTTCGCTTTTTTGCGGAATGAAACATTCTTCAAAGCAAATCGCTTATTCCTGCTTGGAGCAGTCGTTTTTTCATCGCTCCTACCCTTTCTTCATCTTAGAATTATACAATCGGGAGCATCTATCACGCTGAACAGTACCGGACAAGGTTCTACAATGCTTGAAACTGTAACCGTTTACAGCACAAATATGTCGGGATTTCTGTCGCAATTAATCAACAGCAATATGCTGTTGGTGTATCTGTATTTTGCTGTAAGCGCAGTAATGAGTTTCATGCTTATTTTCAGAATTTCGCGCATCGCTTATCTTGTATTCACTAATCCCCGCGAACACAAAGACGGGATTACATTCGTTTATATTGAAGAAGATTCAAGTCCGTATTCGTTCCTGCATTTCTTGTTTGTCAGCAAAAAAAACCAAACTCACCCCGGTTGGGAGAAAATGCTGGCGCACGAAAGCGAACACATCCGCCAGGGACATACCGCAGATGTATTAATACTCGAACTAATCAGCCTGTTTCAGTGGTTCAATCCATTTTTCTGGATGCTCCGACGAGTAATCAAAGAAAATCATGAATACATGGCCGACCGTGCAGTATTACAAAACGGCGTACCCGTTGATTTATACAAACAGGTACTCATCAGTCAGTTTATTGGCCAGCAGTTTCGCATAGCCAATAACTTTAATTCATCTCTCATTAAATCACGAATAAAAATGATGACACGAATAAAATCTTCGAAATTAGCCACCCTCCGTTATTTAAGCGGAATAGTTACCATTTTATTATTACTGGTAGTTTTTGCCTGCGAAAAAAAGGAAGTTACTCCGGAACCGGAAGCACAAAAAGGTTTTCTGAACGATCAGGGAGTATTCATTTCTAATCTCGACAAAGACCCATTAATTATTATTGATGAACAACTGGCAGATAAAGATGCGATGAATAAACTCGATCCGCAGAATATTCAGTCAATCAATGTTGTAAAAAATCAAGACAACCAGTTTGTTGCGCAATACGGAGAAAAGGCAAAAAATGGAGTAATCAGTATTCAAACCAAGGAAGGTTCAAACGATGCCAGGAAAAATAATATTGAAGGAATTAGCGTCGTTAGCTACGGTTCCACCACCCCAAAAGTAGAATCAACCGACCCGGTTTTCAACATTGTAGAAGAAATGCCTGAATTTCCCGGAGGCGACCTGGCTTTACGTCAATTTATTGCCAAAACAGTCAAATACCCTGTTTCGGCACAAGAAAGTGGCAAACAAGGCAAAGTATATGTCAATTTTGTAGTTGAAAAAGATGGCTCTGTAGGAAGAGTAAAAGTTGTTCGGGGTGTTGACCCTGCATTAGACATGGAAGCTCTTCGTGTTGTTAAATCATCTCCCAAATGGACCCCTGGTAAGCAAAGAGGCGAAGCAGTCGCTGTTTCTTACACTGTTCCAATTAATTTTATGTTGCAATAAAGCAAACCTTATATCAGCCTGCAACTAAATCTTGCAGGCTGATTTATCCATCCAATAAACAAATCAGCCATGTACAAAAAAGCAATTCTTTTTCTACTAGCTATTGCCCCGCTGTTTTCTATCGCTCAGGAATCAATTGATGTACTGATTCTTAACAAACAATACAGCAAAGCACTACAGTTGATTGACCAGCAAATCAATGCTGATCCACAAGCCTCATTATACTTCAAAAAGGCAATCATTCTCAAAAAGCAAATGCTTTATCCCGAAGCATTACTGCAATTTGACGCAGCCTTGCAACTTGATCCGCAGAATTCGGAAATATGGATTGAGCGTGCGTCAATCAGCGAATCGCTGGGTGATTATGATGCAGCTATCAGAAACTACCAAACAGCTACACAACTACGCCCGAACGATTTGCTTATTCAATGTGATTTGGGACAAACGTACATGCGCATCAACGAATACAAGGATGCTTTCGCGATTTTTGAACAAATACATTCGAAAGATTCGCTCAATCTGATGTTCAACAAATATTATGCTTTGGCTGCATACAAGGCCAATCGGTTTAAAATCGCAGCGCAACTATACAAAGGCTATTTACCAAAGAATCAGAATGACCTGAGTGCCTACCTGAATCTATCGGGTTGTTATGCCGAATTAAACAAGAAAAAAGATTGTCTGGAGGTACTCAACCAGGCCTATACGCGATTTCCAAACAACAGAACCTTGCTATTGAAATTGGCAAATACATTTTTCGTTAACAAAGAATATACTGATGCTGAACGATATTACCAGGCATATTTCGAAAAATACGATACCATAGCTCAGGCTTACGTAAACTATGGTATTTGTAATTATTTCAATAAAAAAGAAGAAAAAGCGATACAGGTACTCGATGAATGCTACCAGGCAAACCCCAATGATCCGTTTATCAACTTTTATCTGGGAGTAAGTCACAAGAAGCTGGCACACTACGATCTGGCGGCCAAATACATCGATTTTGCAATCTGGTCAACCATTCCCGAATTTCATCCAGAAATGTATCACCATCTGGGACAAATTTATGGCAACATGCGCGAGTTTGAGAAATCGATTGAGGCGCTAAAAAAAGCTTACGAACTTGATAATCGAAAAGTAGAAGTGCTATTCGAGATTGCGACCACTTACGAGGAGTTCAACTTTAACAAAACCATGGCATTGAATTATTACCGCTCGTATTTGCTGGAAGCAGGAGAAAATGCCAACAACGCCAATTATGCCCTCGATCGCATGAAAAAAATAAAGGAAGAACTATTCTTTCACGAATAATTTCAGAAAATATTACCTATTTTATTCTTTTACTGCAAGTAAAGTTGTAATTTATGCTTCCTGTTTCATACTAAAAACACAGGAAATATATTCATCAAACATATTTTATAATGAAATGAGCATGAATTACCAGAATATCAATTAAAATGATTATTCTTCCATCATGCGAATTCCATGTGGCAATAAAAAACAAATAATAAACACATGAAACAACTTTACTTTTCGGCACTTGCCTCGTTGCTATTTTTAGCAGCATGCCAGTCGCCCATGCCACAAGCACCGGTGGCCAGGATCGTTCCGCACGAACTAACAGAACACGGACAAACCCGCATCGACAATTATTATTGGATGAACCAGCGGGAAGACACCGCAGTAATCAATTACCTGAATGCTGAAAATGCCTATACCAGTAAGGTAATGGCACACACCCAGCCCCTTCAGGAAAAACTTTATGAAGAAATTAAAGGCCGGATAAAACAAGAAGACAATTCGGTTCCTTATCTTTCAAACGGGTACTATTATTATAGTCGCACTGTGCCTAATACCGAGTATTACCTGATTTGCCGTAAAAAAGGAAATAACGAAGCACCGGAAGAAGTTATGCTCGACGTAAACCAACTTGCCGAAGGATATTCCTACTATAATCTGGGAGGAAGTTCTGTTAGTCCCGACAACAAATTGCTTGCCTATGGAGAAGATACGCTTAGCCGCCGAAAATATGTAATCAAATTTAAAGACCTGCAAACAGGAGAAATGCTTGCCGATCAGATTGAAAATACCACTGGTGGCGTAGTGTGGGCCAACGACAATAAAACTATCTTTTATACTTTGAAAGATGAAGTAACACTGCGAAGCAACCGAATAATGAAACATGTACTCGGCACGCTTGCCTCGGAAGATAAAGAAGTATATCGTGAAGACGATGAAACATTCGGCGTTGGTATTTTTAAAACCAAATCGAAACAGTATTTAATGATTGCCTCTTACAGTACTCTTACCACAGAATTCCGTTTTCTGGATGCGAATCAACCTGAAGGAAATTTCCAGATTTTCCAGCCTCGTGTCCGGGGAATGGAGTACAGCGTTGACCATTGCGACGATAGCTTCTACATTCGCACCAACTGGGAAGCAGAGAACTTCCGGCTAATGAAAACCCCTGCAAATAAAACATTGCGCGAGAACTGGACTGAAGTTATTCCCGAGCGCGAAGATGTATTTATTGAAAACATCGAATTATTTGCCAATTACATGGTTGTTGAGGAACGTCAGGAAGGCCTCACCAAATTGCGTGTAATGCCCTGGCATGGTGAAGAACACTATATTTCATTCGACGAAGAAGTTTATACTGCCGGCATCGACATGAATGCTGAATTTTCGAGCAACGAACTGCGTTTCAGTTATTCATCACTCACAACTCCCTCTTCTGTATTCGACTACGACATGATTACCCACGAACGAAAACTGATGAAACAACAGGAAGTTTTGGGCAATTTTGATCCGACCAACTACGAAGCAAAACGGGAATATGCCACCGCCAACGATGGAACACGCATCCCAATGAGCATTGTTTACCGCAAAGGATTAAAAAAAGATGGCAAAAACCCGACCGTTATCTACGGATATGGCTCATACGGATATACCATCGACCCAACGTTTAGTCAGCACCGTTTGTCGCTGCTTGATCGTGGTTTTGTATATGCCATTGCACACATCCGCGGCGGACAAATTAACGGACGCAAGTGGTACGAAGATGGAAAATTACTGAAAAAGAAAAACACATTCACCGACTTTATCAACTGCACTGAACATCTTATAAAAGAAGGATATACCAATCAGGCATTAACCGTAGCCAAAGGAGGCAGCGCCGGTGGTTTATTAATGGGAGCAGTAGTAAATATGCGCCCTGATTTGTATAAAGTAATTATTGCCGATGTCCCCTTTGTGGATGTGGTGACCACCATGCTCGACGAAAGTATTCCGCTTACCACCGGTGAATTTGATGAATGGGGTAATCCGAAAGAAAAGGAATACTACGACTACATGCTCTCCTATTCACCTTACGATCAGGTTGAAGCAAAAGCCTATCCGGCGATGCTGGTTACTACCGGCTTGCACGATTCGCAGGTTCAATATTGGGAGCCAACCAAATGGGTAGCCAAATTGCGTGCAATGAAAACCGATAAAAATCCGCTGATAATGAATATCAATATGGATTTTGGTCATGGTGGAGCATCCGGACGTTTTGAATGGATTCGTGATATGGCGCTCGAATATGCTTTTGTTTTCGATCAATTGAGAATCAAAAACTAAAATAACGATCAGCGAATAATAAAAAACCTCAGGTAGAATTAACTTCCTGAGGTTTTTTATTTTAAAATTATTTATTCTTGTTTAAGCCAGCATTTCGCGTGCTGTTTTCAGTGCTGTTTCGCTATAATTTTCACCGCCCAGCATTTTGGCTAACTCAACAATTCGTTCTTCTTCCGAAAGTTTCCGGATTGAAGTTACTGTTTGTTCTCCTTCATCGCTCTTATACACAAAATAATGATGTGTTCCCTGAGCGGCAATCTGGGGCAAATGCGTAATATTAATTACCTGCGCTGTTTCCGACAGCCGACCAATTATCTGTCCGGTTTTTAAAGCAACTTCGCCCGAAATACCTGTATCAATTTCATCGAGAACAATGGTTGGCAACGATTTTGCATCGGTCAATAACGTTTTTATTGCCAGCATCAAACGCGAAATCTCGCCACCCGAAGCAACTTTGGCAATATCTTCCGGCACTGCATTTTTATTGGCTGAAAAAAGGAAATTCACCCGATCAATACCTGTTTCTGAGAAATGATCCAAGCTACTAAAGTCAAGTACCAAACGAGCATGAGGCATTCCCAGCTCGTGCAACACGGCACTCACTTTTTGCTCAATAATTCCGGCCACTCCTTTACGCGACTCATTCAGGCGGGTTGCCAAATCAGTCAACAATACATTCAATTGCTGTAATTGTTTCTGTAAAAGCTCAATCTGACTGTCATACGAACTCACCTGCTGAATCTTTCCATCCAATTCATCGCGAATGCCAATCAGTTCGGCAATTGTGCTCACCCGGTGTTTTTGCTGGAGCGAATACAACAAATCCAGACGTTCGGTCACCTGCTGTAATTTTTCAGGATTGTTTTCAACCTGTTCGGTTACCAACTGAGCTTCCGAAGCAATATCTTTCATTTCAATATAGGCCGACTCCAGGCGTTCGTACAATCCGGAAGCTCCGCTATAAAAGGCTTTCACCCTATTTATTTGTTGAAGCATTTCTTTTATCAATGCCAGCAAATTTTGCTCCCCATTTTCCAGCTGATCGGCAATCGAACCAAAAGTGGTCTGAATTTCCTCAGCATGAGTCAGTTTTTCCTGTTCTTCTTCCAGCTCTTGCTGTTCTTGCTCTTTCAAACGAGCTTCATCCAGTTGTTTATACTGAAACTGAAAATAATCAAGGTCAGCGCGCGACTGTGCTGCCAATTCTTCCAGCGATTTTAATTCATTTTGTAATTCACGGAACCGGCGAAAATGAGTTCCGTACTCAAGCAATAATCCTGAATTTCCGGCCACCCAATCAACCACCTTCAACTGAAACTGATTATTTCCCAATTCAAGATTTTGGTGTTGCGAATGAATGTCAACCAGGCGAATGCCCAATTCACGTAAAGTTTTCGCAGTAACCGGAGTATCGTTGATAAATGCCCGGGAAGTTCCGGAAACCGTAATTTCCCGACGCAAGATACATGGCTCAGCATAATCAAGTTCTTCTGCTTTAAAAAACTCTTCCAATCCGTACGATTGAATGGAAAAACAGCCTTCCACCACACATTTTCGGTTTTTATCGCGTAATACCGACGAATCGGCACGCTGCCCGAGAATTAAGCTCAAAGCCCCCAATAATATTGACTTTCCGGCTCCGGTTTCCCCGGTAATTATATTAAAACCTCTTTCAAAATCGATTTCCAACGAATCAATTAATGCGTAGTTACTGACTGAAATGGACTGAATCACAGGACAGAAAATTTAAAAAGTACTTTTTTCTTCTATTTTCTTGTATTTGCTTCCGTTCGATGGATCGCATTCATTCAGAATAGTCATCACCCTGCTTTTCTCATCAGGATACGACTCGGTAAAAATATTCACCATCTCGTCTGATTTGGCATCGAAAAACACCTGCAAAATATATAACGAAGGCCTTGTACGAAATACTTTCTGAATGTCTTTCAACGAATTGGCAATATTTGCACGTCCTTCCTGCGGTTTTTCAGCCATTAAATCCAGCCCCTGACGATGGTAATTATAAATACAGTTTCGGAATGGAGCGTACGATTTATTCAGCAAATTTTCAACCAACCAATAGCGATTACGTTCACTTTCATAAGCTTTCCATCCTTTTTCAGGTGCATTTTGCGAACGGTTTACAATTGCTTGCGCTTTTTCGTAAAATTCGCGACCTCCATCCGGATAAAACGAATCGTAATCCATGCCAATAATAATATAGGCATAATAGGCCATTATGTTGGTAAGGTTATCCCGGTTCGAGGTTTCATTAAAATCGATTGGCTGATACTCCACATATTTTGCACGAAAATCGTTATCCTTGATATTCAGCACCGTCGTTTCGTACGACGAATTGAACACCGGACGACGCAACTGTACCTGAATTGCTCCGGTAAACTCATCAGATGAAATCTGGTTATCAAGCTGAATTTGGAAATTACATTCAATGCGCTCATCCATTTCATAAATGTGATCGGTCCATTTCCGGTTATTCATGAACTCGCTCAAATCCGACTGCATGGTGGTGAAAATATTGCGGTTGGTTCCCTGAATTTTGGATGCGGAGACACTCACACTGCAACGCAACTCCTGCGCAGCAGCTGAAAATCCAAACACACAAACTATTGCCAACAGAAAATATCGTTTCATTCTTTTCATTTTTACATTCATTCCGAAAAAATTCTTAATCATTTTAAGAACGAAAAAAAACACGTTTCGGTATCCGTAAAAGTAAACATTTTATTGCTGAATCAAGCTTTCTTTTCGATTCGTTCCGTCATAAACGAAACAATATCCCGGGCTACTTCAATTTTCGTTTTTAACTGAAAATCGGTTCTCATTCCCGCACTATCCAGAATAGTGATTTTATTGGTGTCCACATCAAAGCCGGCTCCGGCATCATTCAACGAATTGAGAACAATGAAATCGAGCTTCTTCTTTTCCATTTTTCGCTGTGCATTCATCAATTCATCGTTGGTTTCCAGTGCAAACCCTACCAGTAGCTGACTTTCGGTTTTCATACTACCCAAAGCCGCAGCAATATCTTTGGTCGGAACAAGGCGAATTTGCAAATCGTCGCTCCCCCGTTTTATTTTTTTATCGGCAGAAAAATCGGGCATAAAATCGGCTACTGCGGCCGCCATTACAGCTCCATCAGTAGCTGGAAAAACAGTGGTACATTTCTCGTACATTTCCAAGGCCGAAACAACTTTAATCACTTCGATATTCGGATGAGAAGCAGTAATGCGCACCGGCCCTGAAACCAAGGTTACACGAGCTCCCAGTCGGGCTAACTCTTCGGCAATGGCATAGCCCATTTTCCCCGACGAATAATTGCCGATGAAACGAACCGGATCTATTTTTTCATGAGTAGGTCCTGCTGAAACCAGAAAATGTTTATTCAGCAGTTTTTTTTTTCGTCAAAGAAGCAAACCACTTCTTCAACGATTGCGTCGGGCTCTTTCATTCGCCCTTTACCTGAAAGACCACTGGCCAATTCACCTTCGTCGGGCTCAATAATACGATTGCCGTACGAACGTAAAACGTCCATGTTTTTAAGGTTTGCCGGATGCCGGAACATGTCTAAATCCATGGCTGGAGCAACCATTACCGGGCATTTTGCCGACAAATAAGTCGTAATCAACAAGTTGTCGCAAACAGCATTGGCCATTTTCCCCATGGTGGCCGCAGTGGCTGGGGCAATAAGCATCAAATCTGCCCATTGACCCATATCAACATGCGAATGCCAGGTTCCGTCATTAGCCGTAAAAAACTCCGAGGCAACCGGTCGGCCCGACAAAGCGCACATCGTTACGGGGGTAATAAACTCCTTTGCTGCCGGAGTCATCACCACCTGTACTTCTGCACCTTCTTTGATAAGGGCTCTTAAAAGATAAGCTGCCTTGTAGGCAGCTATACTTCCCGTTAAACCGAGTATAATATTTTTCCCCTGAAGTCTTTTCATCCTCTCGGCTGATTGCTATTCCCTATTGCGGTTTTCGCGAGCCGGGTTACGGAAATAAATCTGTCCCTGAAGAAATTCTTCGTAGGCAATCAAGGTTGGTTTCGGCAGTCGCTCGTAGTATTTAGAAATCTCGATCTGCTCGCGGTTTTCGAAAACTTCTTCCAGATTATCAGTATAAGAAGCGAATTCTTGTAATTTCTGGTTCAGTTCTTCTTTCATTTCCGAAGAAATCTGGTTGGATCGTTTTGCCAGAATCATTACTGATTCATACACATTTCCGGTTGGTCTCTGTAAATCGTCCAAGTTACGTGAAATGGTGGATTGTTCTGCTTTGATCTTTTTAAAATCCATGTATCTGTTAAATTTAATCTTCGTAATTCAATAATTTCGTCAATGTTTTATAGTAGCGTTCTGCTTCTTTCAAATTCTTGCTTTCCGGATATTCATCCTTGAATGCATAATATTCGTCTAAAGCAGCATTTAAGCGTTCTTCTTTTTTGTCCTCAACACTAAGCGTTCCTAAAAGATATTTAGCTTTCAATAGCATAAACATCAGTTCTTCGCGATAGCGTGTATCCGGAAAATCTTTCAGTGAATTGGTCAAAGCAACTACAGCTGCTTTGTAATTACCCAAATCGTAATACAGTTTTCCGCTCAAGTACGATTTATAAACCAGCTTATCGCGTAACTCAATAATTAAGCGGTTCGCCTCTTCTACTCGTTCCGAACGCGGGTTCAGGTTGATGAATAATTGAAGAGCATCAATTGCTTTTTGAGTTACCTGCTGGTCGAGACGCGGTTTAGGTGAATCGAGATAAAAACAATACCCAACCATAAACTGAGCCTCTTCGGAATATTCACTTTTCGGAAACTCTTCTTTTAATGTATTAAAGTAATGACCAGCCATCAAGTAGTCTTTCTGCCCGAAATTACTTTTTGCATAATAATAATATACTTTGTCGGCTCTGCTGGTCCCCCGATAAATACTAACCAGTTCCTGCAACAGTTGTGAGGCCTTCGCGTACTCACCGCCTTCGTAAAACTCGATTGCTTTTTTATACTTAAACTCGTAATCAGTACTTTTTACGATTTTATTAAAATCTCCGCAAGCACTGAACAACAATGCTACAAGCAGTCCGAAAAACCAAGATGTTCTATTTTTTATAAACATGGCGCAAATATACATTTTTTTCAAGGAAAATAAATTGCCGAAAAATAGAATGTTTTATCAAGAAAACCTTACCGTTTAGTAATATTTAACAAATTTGCAGACTTTATAAAAAGAATTACATTTGCACACAGTAAAATTTAAAACCTGATCAAGTGGATATATTTGAAAAACTAAGGACTAATCTTGGAAGCCTGGGTCAGTACATGAAGCAGGCTCATGGTTATTTTGCATTTCCTAAATTGGAGGGTGAAATTGGTACCAAAATGAAATTCAGGGGAAAAGAAGTTTTGGTATGGAGTCTTAACAATTACATTGGCCTTGCGAACCATCCTGAAGTTCGAGCGGCCGACGCCCAGGCTGCCGCTGATTGGGGATTAGCGTACCCAATGGGAGCCCGTATGATGTCGGGACAAACAAACAAGCACGAAGAATTAGAACAAGCATTGGCTAGTTTTGTAGGCAAGCAGGATGCATTTTTATTGAATTACGGATACCAGGGAATGGTGTCAATCATCGATTCAATTTGTACCCGTAACGATGTTATTGTTTACGATTCGGAATGCCATGCATGTATTATGGATGGAATTTTCCTGCATAAAGCAAAAGGTGGTAAGAGCTTTGTTTTCCAACACAATAACATTGAAAAATGTCATAAAATGCTCTCTTTTGCAACCAAAAGAGCAGCAGAAACTGGTGGTGGTGTACTCGTAATCACTGAAGGTGTTTTCGGAATGTCGGGAGACCTTGGTAAACTTGACGAAATTGTTGCCCTCAAAAACGAATTTACATTCCGTTTGTTGGTTGACGATGCTCACGGTTTCGGAACAATGGGTGCTACAGGTGCCGGTACACACGAACACTTCAAGGTAATGGATGGTGTTGACGTACTTTTCGGAACATTTGCCAAATCGATGGCCGGAATTGGTGCCTTTGTTGCTTGCGACGAAGATATTTGCAACTACCTGCGTTATAACATGCGTTCACAAACATTTGCGAAATCGCTTCCAATGCCTATGGTTGTTGGTGCGTTGAAACGTCTTGAATTATTACGTACAAGACCAGAACTGCGCGAAAGACTGTGGGCTATCGTTGATGCATTACAATCAGGATTGAAAGCTCAGGGATTCGATTTGGGTGCAACCAATTCATGTGTTACGCCTGTTTACTTTGCCGGTGGCGTACCCGAAGCAACCAATGTAGTAATGGATCTTCGCGAAAACTTCAATGTTTTCTGTTCGGTTGTTACTTACCCGGTAATTCCAAAAGGATTGATTATGCTCCGTTTGATTCCAACAGCAATGCACACGCTGGAAGATGTAAAATATACCATCGAAGCATTCTCTCAAATCAAGAAAAAACTGGAAGAAGGCAAATACAACCTTTCTCAGATTCCGGATATTGTATAAAATCAATTCGACTATACAAGGCCGTCTGTATTTACAGGCGGCTTTTTTATTTAAAATATTTTGCCTTCAGGATTTTCGCTTACCAGAATCAGTTATTTTTGAAAGCTGTACCAGAGAGCATGGAGTTTTATACTTCCACTAAAAAAAATTGAAAAGAAACGAACATCTCGCTTAAGCGAGACAAACACCAACGAAAATATTGGTATGTGAGTTCAATCCGAAAATTTAAAAATAAAGTATTTAAGGATGAAAAATAAAGTTGTAATAATCACTGGCGCATCATCGGGAATTGGAAAAGCTCTCGCACTGGAATGTGCGTCGAAAGGAGCAAAACTGGTCTTGGCTGCACGCCGTATCGACCGGTTGCACGAACTGGAACAACAACTAAAAAATACGGAAATAGAATCGGTACAAGCCGATGTTAGTAACGAAGAAGACTGCAAAAAAATTATCGATCAGGCCATTGCCCGCTTCGGTCAAATTGATGTACTGATAAATAATGCAGGCATTTCAATGCGTGCTTTGTTTGCCGAGCTCGAATTGGATGTAATTAAACGACTGATGGATGTTAACTTTTGGGGTACTGTTTACTGCACCAAATATGCCATGCCTCATTTACTGAAAACCAAAGGATCGGTCACCGGTGTTATTTCTATTGCCGGATATATTGGTTTACCGGGGCGTACAGGTTATTCGGCCTCTAAATATGCCATCCGCGGCTTTTTGGATGCTTTGCGCACCGAGAACCTGAAAACAGGCTTGCACGTATTGGTGGCTGCCCCGGGATTCACATCATCCGAAGTAAGACAAGTAGCCCTCACGTCGAATGGTTCTCAACAAGGAGAAACGCCCCGAGACGAAAGCAAAATGATGAGTTCCGAAGAATGTGCCCGACATATTGTACATGCTATACTGAAACGCAAACGCGAATTAATACTCACGTTCACCGAAGGAAAGCTAACGGTATTCCTGAGTAAATTTCTGCCTAAACTGGTTGAAAAACTTGCTTATTCGCACATGGCCAAAGAACCAGATTCACCTTTTAAATAGATTATCATGCTTGTTTCTGAAACAAAAATACGGGTGTGCTACGAAGACACCGATCAAATGGGAGTAGTTTACTACGGCCGCTATGCCCGCTTTTACGAAATTGGAAGGACCGAAATGATCCGTGATTTAGGCTATACATACCGCGAACTGGAAGAACACCAAATCCTGCTTCCGGCAAAATCGCTTCACGTCAATTACATTAAATCGGCACTGTACGACCAACTTCTCACTATCCGGACAATCATCGAGAAAATACCCAAAGTTAAATTTCCGATTAAAACCCAGATTTACAATGAAGAAGGAGAATTGATTAACGAAGGAGAGACTGTGCTGGCCTTTTTCGATCGCAGAACAAACAAACCCTGCCCTGCACCATCCTATTTTACCGATCGGATGAAACCCTTTTTTAAAGAATAGCAAACAACACAAATCAAGGGATACCACTAATTACTGACAACTAAAAATTGTAATTAGCAAATCTTTTAATTGTAAATCTTTTCATGTCGAAGCAATCAGTCACACATTCGGCTCCTTCATGGTCGTGCCGGCTACAAAAAAGCATTCGTGAAGCACTTAAACAGGGAATGAAAACCACATTGTGGTTACTAAAACTAACTATACCGGTATCGTTTGCTGTACTATTGCTGAAATATTTTGGATTGCTTGATATGGCAGCAGAAATGGCTGCTCCGTTATTTAAGCTGGTGGGCTTACCAGGTGTGGCCGCAGTGGTACTGATAACAAGTATTTTTACCAACATTTATTCTGTTATTGCAGTACTTACCACACTTGCAATGCCCGAGCGCGAAGGAACTATTTTGGCTGTAATGTGTCTGGTTGCTCACAACCTGATTGTAGAAACAGCGATTCAGAAAAAAACAGGTTCGTCGGCTACCCGCATGGTGCTTGTCAGGTTAAGCGGTGCATTTCTGATTGCATGGGTACTAAATCTGATTCTCCCCGGTGATTTTCAGGATGTGGCACTTGTACAGCAACACACACAAACATCTTTTATGCCGGTGCTTTCAGCCTGGGGAAGTGATATTTTCTTCACAATACTGAAAATCGTTATTCTGGTTAATTTACTGATGATTTTGCAAAAGTTACTTGAAGAATTTCAACTGATTCCCTATCTGGTAAAACCATTTGCGCCATTGATGAAATTATTTGGACTACCTGCAAACACCAGCTTTTTGTGGATTGTTGCCAACACCCTTGGGCTGGCTTACGGAGGAGCAATTATGATTGCCCAATCGGAAGAAGGAAAACTTAGTCGCGAGGAAAGTGATTTACTGAACCACCATGTTGCCGTTTCGCATTCGCAGCTCGAAGATCCGTTACTATTCCTCACTCTTGGCTACAGCTATCCCATACTAATTTTTCCACGCATGGTTTTGGCTGCGTTTTTTGTTTGGCTACGCAAATTTGAAATTTGGCTGCGGAATAAAAAATAAACAGCAAACTAGCAGAAACGTTCCGTCTTACTAAAAAAGAAATCACTTTCAATTTGCGCATTTTCATCACTGTCCGAACCATGTACCGCATTGTGCGATTTCGATTCGGCATATAACTTACGGATTGTGCCTTCTTCTGCGTCTTTCGGATCGGTAGCACCAATCAGTTTTCGATAATCAGCTACCGCATTCTCTTTTTCCAGAATTGCAACCACCACCGGCCCCGAACTCATAAAATCAGTCAAATCGTCGAAAAACTCTTTTCCCTGGTGTACCGCATAAAAACCTTCCGCCTGTTTTTTCGTCATGTGCTCCATTTTCATCGCAATAATCCGAAAACCAGCCTCTCCTATTTTCTGTAAAATACTACCGGTATAATTTTTCTTTACGGCCACCGGTTTAATAATTGTAAAAGTAATTGTGCCAGCCATGCTCATTCTTTTTTATGTATTCAAGAAACACTCACAAAGCCCTCAGTGTTCGCATAATGCGAGTAATTCTTCCTTTTTAAAAGTAGAAAATTAAATACTGAAACCCACCACCCTGCCCCAGTTTTTTTATATTTGTAATCCATTTAAAAGCAACAATCTTGGAACGTTTTAACACAGAAACAGTTAATCAGTTTAAATCAGCAATCCGTTCTTGCAGAGGAACAGTTGTGCTGATTCCTCATATTAATGCCGATGGAGATGCCACCGGTTCCGTTTTTGGTTTGTGGAAAGTACTTACCAATTTGGGCATTCATGCGAAAGTAATCAGTCCAAACCACTATGCTTCGTACTACAACTGGATGTGCGGACATCAGGAAGCGCTGGTTTATACCTGGCACAAAGATACAGCCCAACGAATTATTGACCGGGCTGAAATCATGATCTGTCTTGATTTTAATACGCCATCGAGAGCCGGAGAAATGCAATCGGTAATTGAAAATTTTAACGGAACACGGATATTAATTGATCACCACCCTGATCCATCCGATTTTGCTGACATTTTAATTTCGGATACCCGTCGCAGCTCAACGGCAGAACTGGTTTTTGCTCTCTTGTGCGAGGCAAAACTCAACTCAGGGATAGATCGGGAGGCTGCATCGTGTCTCTTCGCCGGAATTATGACCGACACCGGTTCATTTAACTACAATGTTTCTGATCCGGAAACATTCCGGATAATCAGTGAATTACTTGCATACGAAATCAATCAGGATGAAATACATTCGGCCATTTACGATAATTTCTCGGAAGAACGTACCCGACTGATGGGACACTGTCTGCTCAACCGCATGAAAGTATATCCTGAATATCACGCCGCAATGTTGTATCTGAATAAAGACGATCAGAAACAATTTAATTTTCGCAAAGGCGATAGCGAAGGTTTTGTAAATATGCCTCTTTCGATGAAAGGCATTCATTTCAGTGCATTTTTTAGCGAAAACGACGACCATGTAAAAGTGTCGTTTCGATCAAAAGGCACGTTTCCGGTAAACCGCTTTTCCGAAGAAAATTTTAATGGCGGAGGTCACCTGAATGCTGCCGGAGGAGAAATTTACGTTTCTCTGGACGAAGCCATGGACAAATTTGAGAAATTGCTTGAACTGTATAAAGATCTTCTGGAGCAAACAGCTCAGTAAAAACAGGGTGACAGAATAAAATCAAAAATTTTTCGTTTTTAAAAATCAGAGAAAACAATAAAATATGAAGAAAATAATTCAACTTTTAGCAGGAATCGCGTTGATGAGTGGTTTACTATTCACCTCGTGCAGCAAAGACGATGAAGATACAACTTACACACAAGAAGGCGAAAAAAAATTACTCAACGAGTACATTGCCTATGTTCAGGAAAAAGGATATGATGTGGACACCACGGCAAACGGAGTGTTTTACATTACACTGGAACAAGGAACAGGTGCCTACCCAAAGCAAGGTGATAAATTAGAAGTTGCTTACACCGGGAAATTTATTGGTGGCGTTGCGTTCGATACTTCAGGCGACCCTGCAACTAACGGCTATTTTACATTCACTCACAAGGTAGATCGAATGATTCCAGGATGGGAAGAAGGCATGGAAAGTATAAAAGAAGGAGGCAAAGCTCTGTTGATCGTACCTTCAACAATGGCTTACGGTGCCACTGGCAATTATGGTATTCCTCCTTACACCACGTTGCTTTTCGAGATTTATCTGCACGACGTGGCAAGCCCTGAAAACTGATCGTTTTAAAATGAGCAGAACGGAACTTCTGAAAAAACTGTTGCCCGGTTTTATTCCGCTTTTTGTTTTTATAGCGGTGGATGAAATATGGGGAACCCGAGCTGGTTTGATTGCAGCGCTGGTGATCGGTTCGGCCGAACTGGTGTGGATTGGTATCCGCGAAAAACGCTTCGATAAATTTGTTCTTTTCGATACCTTGCTATTGCTTGTATTGGGAGCAGTTTCCATCTGGCTCGATAACGATATTTTTTTCAAGCTGAAACCGGCACTTATTGAGCTAATCCTTTGTGCTGTGCTGGCTGTTTCTGCTTTTTCATCAGTCAACCTGGTAGGACTGATGACGCAACGTTACATGAAAGACATGCCTCCCATGGAGGAAAAACAACTGCAAGTGCTCCGGCAAAGCATGAAAACCATGTTTTGGGTGTTTGCAGCCCACACTGCACTGGTTTTTTATTCTGCTTTTTTTATGTCGAAAGAAGCCTGGGCATTTATCAGCGGAGGTTTATTCTATTTGCTGTTTGGCCTTGTTTTTCTATACGAATGGATTAAAAACAAACGAAAACAAACTGATTCGCACTATATTGCTGACGAAGAAGAATGGTTACCCCTTGTAACCGAACAAGGACAAGTTACCGGAAAAGCACCCCGTTCGGCCTGCCACCGCGGTGAGAAACTACTGCATCCGGTAGTGCATTTGCATGTATTGAATCCGGGAAAATCAATCTTCCTTCAAAAACGACCCATGAACAAACTGGTGCAACCTGGAAAATGGGATACTGCGGTTGGCGGACATATTGCCTTTGGCGAAAAACTGGAAGATGCGCTACGCCGGGAAGCCTGGGAAGAAATCGGACTGAAAGATTTTTCAGCACGACTGGTAAAAACCTACCGTTGGGAAACAGATATTGAAGCAGAACTTGTTTACCTGTTTGTTTCGTACGACTACAAAAATATTCATTTGCATTCGGATGAAGTAGAAGAAGGCCGGTTCTGGACCCGCAAACAGATTGAAAAAAAACTCGGACAAGAAGTTTTTACGCCTAACCTGGAAATGGAATATCAGTGGCTGAAAGAACTTTGAGCCTGAAAAGAAAAACGGCCGAAGAGTTTCTCCGACCGCTACTATTTATTTTTTTCAAATACCTATCAAAGTTTTAGTAATAATTCTTCCGGATTACGGCCATCCGTAAGCAAGCGAACCGGATTTTCAATCAGCTCTTTTACTTTTACCAGGAATCCAACCGAATCTTTGCCATCAATCAGACGATGATCGTAAGAAAGCGCCACATACATCATCGGACGAATTACCACCTGACCATTTACAGCCACCGGACGATCGACAATATTGTGCATTCCCAGAATAGCTGATTGCGGCGGATTAATAATTGGCGTTGACAGCAACGAGCCAAATGTACCTCCATTGGTTATTGAAAAAGTTCCGCCAGTCAGTTCTGCTACCGAAATCTTCTTGTTCCGTGCTTTTTCAGCCAATTCTTTTATCTCCAACTCAATTTGCGGAACCGTTTTGCTTTCGGCATTACGAATTACCGGCACCATCAATCCTTTGGGAGTTTGTACAGCAATGCCAATATCGGCAAAGTCTGGACTTACAATTTCATCTCCGTCAATGCGTGAGTTTACCATCGGATGAAACTGCAACGCCTGAGCAACTGCTTTGGTAAAAAATGACATAAAACCCAGCTTAAAGCCATGTTTCT
Organism: Prolixibacteraceae bacterium; assembly: GCA_963668595.1. Taxonomy (GTDB): domain Bacteria; phylum Bacteroidota; class Bacteroidia; order Bacteroidales; family Prolixibacteraceae; genus GWE2-42-39. The sequence continues at coordinate 1,207,728 of OY764876.1, forward strand.
CGACAAAACGCTGCTGATAGCTATTGCGAATTTCCATCACTTTGCTCATATCAATCTCGTTGAAAGTAGTAAGCATGGCTGTTTCATTCTTTACTGCGACCAAACGCTCGCTCAATTTCCGGCGAAGAGGCGACATGGCTTCTCTTTTCTCTCCCCTGCTCTGCTTTGGCAAGCTATTTTCGGCTTGCACTGGTGCTGTCTGACTCAGCACCAATTCCACGTCTTTTTTCGAAATGCGGCGCAAACCATTCAACACATCATCCACCGACAAATCGTGTTCTTCCATGATTTGCTGGGCAACAGCTGTTACTTTAACTTTCGGTGTTGAAGTTTCGGCCTTTTCCGTTACAACAACTTGCTTTTCTTCCGAAGCAGAAGCTTTTTCCGGAGCTGAAATTTCTGCGGCATCGGTATCAATAACAGCGACAACAAATCCTACCTGCACTCTTTCGCCTTCGCTTACCCGGAAACTGATTTTACCAGACGCTTCGGCCACAATAGTTAAGGTGGCTTTGTCTGATTCAACCTCCGCTACTTCGTCATCTTTTTGCACGGTCGCACCTTCTTCAACCAGCCATTTTCCCAGTTCAACCTCCGTAATCGATTCACCGGGACTTGGTATTTTCAGTTCAATAATCATGGTTTTTTTATTTGTTTTCAGGTACTGCCTGATGGGTAAATATTCGGTCTAAAATTGATTTCAATCGTTTGTTATGCTGACTCATCAGCCCTCCTGCCGGACTCGCACTCTCCGGGCGCGTAACGGCTTCCATATTCAGGGATTTCAATTTTGCAGAGATAAACGGCCACGCACCCATGTTTTCCGGTTCGTCCTGCGCCCATATAATTCGCACTGCTTTGTTGTACTTGGCCACCACATCCATAATTTGTTTCTCCGGAAGTGGGTACAACTGCTCTACCCGTACAATAGCAGTACTAAAATCGCCCGTTTCGGCCCGTTGCTTCACCAGGTCGTAATAAATCCGACCCGAAGTGAAAACAAGCTGCCGTATTTCGTCAGCATGAGCCAACGAATCGTCGATCACTTCGAGAAAACTACCTTGCGATAAATCTTCCATCAAACTAACTACCTGCGGATGCCTCAACAAGCTCTTGGGTGTAAAAACAACCAGCGGCAAACGATAATTCCATTTCACCTGACGACGTATCAGATGAAACATATTAGCCGGAGTTGTTGGTACCACAACCTGCATATTATTCCCTGCTGCCAGAGCTAAAAAACGTTCGATACGTGCACTCGAATGCTCGGGGCCCTGCCCTTCATAGCCATGTGGTAAATAAAGCACCAGCCCGTTCATGAGTCCCCATTTTTCAGAAGCCGACGAAATGTACTGATCGATAATAACCTGTGCTACGTTGTGAAAATCGCCAAACTGAGCTTCCCAAACAGTTAGTGCATTGGGCTGAGCCAGCGAATAGCCATATTCAAAACCCAACACCCCGTATTCGGATAATGGTGAGTTGAAAATATTGAACGAAGCCTGCCCTTCCTGCACATGCTTGAGCGGATAATATTTTCCGGAGCCATCTTCATAAACATAGGTGGCATGCCGGTGAGCAAAGGTTCCGCGCTCACTATCCTGACCACTCACGCGTATCGGATGTCCTTCGAGCAGCAAACTGCCATAAGCCAGCAACTCGCCCATTGCCCAATCCAAACGATTATCGTGCACCATCATTCGCCTGTCTTCAAGAATACGATTCAGTTTCTTGTAAAACGACTGATGAGTGGGCAAGGTATAAATTTTTTCAGCCAGCATTTTCAGCTGATCCATCGCAACTGAAGTATCAGCAAAAACCGGCAGTTCATTTTTCGACGCATGCGAATAAAACTGGTAATCGTCCACCAAAAAGTTACGGATATTCAGCTTTTCAATTTTTTCTGATTCGTTGTACTGCTCTTCCAGAAATGACTCGAATGCCCGTATTTCGTTGCGTGTTTCGTCCCGGGTCATCACCGACAGCTCGGCCAGTTTTTCAGCATAAATATCGCGTGGATTTTTATGTTTTTCGATGGCTTCGTATAGCAAAGGCTGAGTGAAACGGGGTTCGTCTCCTTCGTTATGACCGTATTTGCGGTAGCATAAAATATCGACAAACACATCGGAATGAAACTGTTGACGGAAATCCATCGCCAGCTTAATGGTATAAATCAGCGCCTCCACATCGTCGCCATTCACATGAAATACCGGCGAACGGGTTACCTTGGCCACATCAGTACAATAGGTACTCGAACGGGCATCCAGGTAATTGGTTGTAAACCCAACCTGATTATTTATCACTAAATGAATTGTTCCACCGGTTTTATATCCTTCCAATTGCGACATCTGAATCACTTCGTACACAACCCCTTGCGTAGCAATGGCTGCATCGCCGTGAATAACAATGGGTGCCACTTTATTGAAGTCGCCCCCGTATGCCGAATCAATGCGCGAACGCACCATTCCCTGCACAATTGGCGAAACCGTTTCGAGATGCGAAGGATTGGGCATCAACTTCAGTTTCACCGTTTTTCCGTTGTCGGCTTTCACCTCATTCTCGTATCCCAAATGATATTTTACGTCACCAAGCGATATTTCTTCCTCATATTCCGTTCCGTAGAATTCTTTAAAAATGTTTTTATACGGCTTTTGCAGAATATTCGACAGCACATTTAAACGCCCGCGGTGAGCCATCCCCACAATGAATTCTTCAATTCCTAGTTCCGAGCCGCGCTCAATCACTGCGTCCATAGCCGGAATAAGCGTTTCTGCCCCTTCAAGCGAAAACCGCTTCTGCCCTACAAATTTTTTGTGAATGAAATTTTCGAAGCCAACAGCTAACTTCAGGTGGTAAAAAATATGACGGCGTTTTTCATCTGAAAAATCCTGCGAATTGCGACTGCTTTCCATTCGCTGCTGCAACCACTGTACCACCTCCGGATGACGAATAAAAACATATTCAACACCAACGGAATTACAATACGTTGCTTCAAGATGAGCAATAATATCTTTCAATTTAGCAGGGCCAATACCAATGCTGTTTCCTGCCTGAAAAACCTGTTCCAGGTCGGCCTGCTCCAGTCCGAAATTCTCAATAGCCAGTGTGGGCGAATATTTCCGGCGAGCTCGCACCGGATTGGTTTGGGTAAACAGATGACCACGTTGCCGATAGCCATGAATCAGGTTCAGAATCGCAAATTCCTTGTCCATCAAAGGAGAAGCACCTGTTTTACGGACAGATGAAAAATTGGTGCGGGCCAGTTCGAAGCCCTGAAAAAAAAGTCTCCAGCTCTCGTCCAACGATTCAGGATTACTCAGATATTCGCGGTACAACTCCTCCACCGCTGCAATCTCCTGATTACCCACCTGCGAAAATTTTTCCATAGCAGTTTATTTGGTTTTTTATTGTTCCTTATTCAATCTTTCCCTAGGTAACAAACTTTGTGTTTTATTGTTTGAAAAAAGCGGGTTATTCAGCAAGAAAATTGTGTTTCTATGCTCACAACCAACACCAACTGGCTTAAGGATCCAAAAACCTTCTTGTTTATTGTTTGCAGCGCAAACAGCGACATGATCTGCTTTCCAATTCATTCATCAACATGAAAACAGGAACGATATCGGATTATTTTGTATTTTCGGCTAACTAAATGTCTGACTTATTATGAAACGAGATGCAACTTCAGGTTCCCGATTCCAAATGAAAAAATCAGTTCGGATCATCCTCATTTTAGTTTTGCTTCCAATCGTTATTTTTCGTCTGGGTCCACGCCCCGAAAAAGTAAAACTAACCACCGAACTGCCAACAATTACCACTGAAGTAGCCCAACTCGACTCGCTGGTAGCTGCCCGCGAAAGTGAGTTTTCAATTAAGCCCGACAATGCATCGCGCATTATCTGGAACAACGACAGCCTGCATGTACAAACCGAATATTGCCTGCTTTACCTGCATGGTTTTTCTGCTTCGTGGTATGAAGGATGTCCTACTCATGAGCATTTTGCCAAACATTTTGGGATGAACCTTTACCTGCCCCGTTTGGCCGATCACGGACTGCTTACCGACGATCCCTTGCTGCACATGACTCCCGCAGCCTTATACGAGTCGGCCAAAGAAGCCCTGGTAATTGCCCGAAAACTCGGACAAAAAGTGATTGTAATGGGAACTTCTACCGGAGGAACCCTGGCCTTGAAACTGGCTGCCGATTTTCCTGACTTGATTAATGGTTTGTTTTTGCTTTCGCCCAATATTCGTATTAATAATCCGAAAGCTTTTTTGCTTAGCGGCCCCTGGGGATTGCAAATTGCACGCGCCGTGTATAAAAGCGATTATCGTGTTACCAACGACGATTTCTCGTGCAAAGAATGCCAGTACTGGAATTGCAAGTACCGCCTCGAAGCCACCGTTTATTTGCAACAACTGGTGGAAGAAACGATGCATAAAAAGACTTTTAGTCGTGTGAAAGCGCCGGTTTTTCTGGCTTATTATTACAAGGATGAAACACATCAGGACCCTGTTGTGCGCGTAGATGCCATGCAGCAAATGTTTGCCCAGCTAAGTACTCCCGAAACACAAAAGCACCAACAAGCCTTCCCTACCGCAGGTGTGCATGTAATCGGATGTGAGTTATTTTCCGGTGCACAACCCGAAGTAGAAAAGGCCTGCATTGATTTTGCTTCCGAACAGATGAAAATTAATTTGTAGGCGAACCGGGTAACCATCGCCAAAAATGAAAAAACCTGAGCACAGGAAGAATGCATATAACTGTGTTTAATTGCTTCAATTGGCTTGCAAAAAGGAGAAAAAGCACTGCAAATTCGTTCCCTACCACCACAAAATGTCTGCTGGCGCTGCACGATCACAAAAAAGCGAAACAAAGTCAGACAAAAGCACTGCAAAATGGTTCCCGAGTGCTGCACAACCACAAAAAAGTGACACAATATCAGACAAAAGCGCTACACGAATAGTTACCAGTACAATAAAACCAAAGCTGGGAAAATTTGTTTATCTTGAGTAACTTATAACGATTTTTAAAATCTGGTCTTTGATGTTTCTCAAGCTTGTATCAGCTCAAAGGAAGGGGAATTAATTATGAATGCAGAAGCGGGTCATCTTATCAATGGGAAGTTTCTTTATTACAGTTTTATTGCCGGAAGCAAACAGGTGTTGCAAAACCAGGAAGAACTGAACCGTATCAATGTATTTCCGGTGCGCGATAAGGATACCGGTTCGAACCTGGCTTCAACCATCCGGGCGGTGATCGACACCATCCAACCGGATAAATCGTACAAAAAAACAATCGGCAACATTGCCGAAGCGGCATTGATTGGTGCCAGGGGCAATTCAGGGGTGATCTTCGCCCAGTTTTTACACGGCTTAAACGCTGAAACGAAAGACAAACACGTGATCACGCTTCATGAATTTGCGGAAAGCATTAAAAATTCGATCCCCTACATGTACGAAGCAATTGCCAATCCGCTGGAAGGAACCATGCTGACGGTTATTCGCGATTGGTCGGAATTTATAGACAGCCAAAAGGGCTCGTTTCACGATTTCAGGAAAGTGATTTCCGATTCGATGGAAGTGCTGGATAAATCGCTGTCCGAAACTACATCAAAGTTAAAAGTCTTAACCAAATACGGACTTGTTGATGCAGGTGCCAAAGGATTTGTGGTGTTTATAAAAGGCGTCATCGATTTCGTTAATAACCGCAACATCCGAAGTCTGTCGATTGAACGGAATGAGGCGGTTTCACTGATTCATTCCGAAGACAACCTCAACGAGCTGCTTGCATACCGCTATTGCACCGAGGCCATGCTGAAAAACCTGCAATCGGATACAAAATCGTTAAAACAATTTTTAGGTGAGTACGGCGACTCGATCGTCGTGGCGGGATCGGAAAACACAAGCCGGATTCATGTGCATACCAATCAACCGGCTCAACTGTTTCACCGCTTGAGAGAGATTAGCACCATCACCTTTCAGAAAGTTGACGACATGCAACGGCAGCAGGAATTTATAAACAACCGGAAATGGAACATTGCGCTGGTTACCGATTCAACCTGTGACCTCTCTCAGGAACTAATCGATTTTTACCAGATAAACATTGTTCCGCTGAATTTAAATTTCGGCGAAAATCATTACCTCGACAAACTGACCATTCAGCCCGAGCAATTTTACGAGCTGCTCGCAAGCAGTCCTCAATTTCCAAAAACATCGCAGGTAAACGAGCGGGCATTCACCAATTTATATTCGCAACTGGCTTCGCATTACGATGCGATTATTTCGGTGCACCTCACCTCACAGTTTAGCGGCACTTTTGCAAGCAGCACAAAAGCGGCGCAGCGTATAGAAAAGGAATTTGGCAAACCTGTTTATTCCATCGACTCGAAAAACCTGTCGGGGGCGCTGGGCTTGCTGGTATTAAAAGCGGCTCAAAACATTGAGGCAGGACTTACAGCTGAATCGATTGTTGAATCGCTGAAAGCGGATGTGGCCCGGGCAAAAATATTTGTCAGCGTGAAAGATTTAAAATACATGATAAAAGGAGGCAGGGTTTCGAAGCCCGCCGGATTTGCAGCCAATCTGTTGGGGATTAATCCGGTTATATCGATGAACGAGGCAGGCAAATCGCACCTGTTTGGAAAAACGTTTAGCCAGAAAGCAAGCTTAAACAAGATTTACAAACACATCGAAACGATTTCGCGGGGAAAATCGGTATGGAATTACATGGTGTTGCATGCCCACAACCCCGAAGGTGCCGGAAACGTGGAACAAAAAATGACGGAGATTACAGGGAAAAAGCCTGTTTCGGTGGTTGATATTTCGCCGGTTATTGGCATGCATGCAGGCAACGGTGCTGTTGCCGTCTCCTTGCTATTCAACAGCTAAGTATTGACTATTATACAATTTACTATTTACAATTTTAATGAAAAACAGGAAGTGTCGATAGTTCTCAACCTCAGGTTATTTAACAACTTAAAAAACAAAGCCGATGTTACCCTTATTTTTAAATGCCTTGCTTGTTATTTTTATTCTCGTGACAATCCTGTGGGGAATCAGTGTGCTGATTACGAATGTCAGTATTGTCGATTTGTTTTGGGGAATGGGCTTTGTTGTCGCTAATGCCATTTATTTTTATTTTTCGGACGATTTCCATCTTCGTAAAATCGTACTTCTTGTTTTGGTGAGCCTCTGGGGAGTTCGTCTTTCCGCGTATCTTGTCTGGCGAAACCTCGGCAAAGGGGAAGATTTCCGGTATCAGGAATTCCGAAGAAATTACGGTGCCAAACGTTACTGGTGGTTTAGCTACTTTCAGGTTTTCCTGCTTCAGGGCGCCCTCATCCTGTTTGTTTCGCTTCCCTTATTAGGCGCTCAGTCGAAAACGGTTTCCGACGATTTAAACCTGCTCGATTACCTGGGTCTTCTCGTCTTCGTGGTGGGATTCCTTTTCGAGGCAGGCGGCGATTACCAGCTGGCACGGTTCAAACAAAATCCGGCAAACAAGGGCAAAGTTCTAAATACCGGTTTCTGGAAATACACCAGGCATCCGAACTATTTTGGCGATTCGGCCGTTTGGTGGTCTTTCGGAATTTTCAGTCTGGCAGCCGGAAGCTACTGGACCATTGTTGGCTCCATTGCCATGACTTTCCTGATTATTAAAGTTTCAGGAGTTGCCTTGCTTGAAAAAAGCCTGAGCACGAGCAAGCCGCAGTACCACGATTACATCCGGAAAACAAACGCTTTTTTCCCGTGGTTTCCTAAAAAATAAAGACAATGGAATTTTTAAAAGAAAATATCTGGTTGATTCTTTTCGTGATTTGGGGTTTGCCCCTGGGCGTGTACCGAAGTCGGTTTCGCAAGATTGTTTACCAAACGAACAGCTGGACCATCAACATCAAACCTGTTTTTTGGAAAGAAACCAAAGCTTTGTTTGTCAACCTGTACCCCGACAATCCGGAATACAAACGGTTCCGGAAGTTTTACCTGTTTTATCTCATTATTTATTTGCTGCTTTTTATCGCCTATCTGAATTTCAATAAACAAACTGACACCATGGAAAAAATAACTATCGGAAGTAAAATCCCTTCCTTCGAACTGAAAGACCAACACGATCAGCTGTTTCAAATCGATTCGGTTTTGGGCAAAAAAAACCTGGTCATTTATTTCTATCCCAAAGACGATAGTCCGGGATGCACCAAAGAGGCCTGCGCCTTTCGCGATCAGTTCGACGTGTTTAACGAAGCCGATGCGCTAATTATCGGCATCAGCGGCCAGTCGGTGAAAAGCCATTTTGATTTTGCGCAGAAGCACAATTTAAACTATACCTTGCTGAGCGACCCGGGCAACAAACTTCGCAAACAGTTTGGGGTACCAACCAACTTGTTCGGCCTGCTGCCGGAACGGGTTACTTATGTGGTCAATAAAAAAGCGGAAGTGGTTTATTTGTTTAACTCGCAGATTCAGGCAGAGAAACATGTCGATGAAGCCCTGCGTATTTTGCAGGAACTGAAATGAGTACATTGCACGAAACAGGACTTCTTGTCGTCACCTACCTTTGGGGTTCGGTACCGGCTGGCTACCTGCTGACGAAACTGGCAACCGGGAAAAACATTCTGGAACTGGGGAGTGGCAATGTCGGTTCAACCAATGTGAGGCGGGTTGCCGGTAAAAAGTGGTCGCTTATCACCCAGCTTTTCGATATGCTGAAAGGACTTCTGCCGGTGGCTTTGTTTCTTCTTCTCAATAACCAGCCGGAAGATGCTCAGTTTGTTTATCTGCTCGCTTTGGCAGCAATCCTCGGCCACGACTTTAGTCTTTTCCTGAAGTTCAGGGGAGGCAAAGGCGTGAACACCACGCTGGGCGCATCGCTGTTGCTGGCTCCGGTAGCTGTTTTAATTGCCGTTGCCCTTTATTTTCTCGTTAAATGGAAGTATCAATACGTTTCGCTGGGATCAATTGTACTGGCAATTTCCCTGCCGCTAACCGAAATGTTAATGCATGGTTTGTCGCTATCATTTTATTACCTGCTTGCCTGTTCGTTGCTGATTATCGTTCTGCACCGGAAAAACATCATTCGCCTGCTAAACGGAAACGAATTGCGCGCTTAAAACAAAGAGAGAGAGAGTCTAAAAAAATAATGAAAGCTTTGGGAATTTCAGACAGTTAGGAGTTCTATTTATTCGTGCCAGTGGCTATTCTAATTTAAAGACTAGTAATTCATCGTTCACATGTAGAAGTTTTAACAATCTTAGCCCATTGGAAGGTCTGCAATTTTTCTTCAAAATTGTCAAAGAGTTTATTTCGGATTAAGCATTGACGTTCGTGTAAATTTGCTGGTGCGATTTTGCAATCCGCATCAGCAAGGGGTCGGGATTGCTAATCCCGACCAGCTTCGGGTAAAAGCAAATCTATAACAAATTAATTTTCCGAATCTACTCCTGTGCCCCGTTACTTTTTGCGATCTCAATCCAAAGCTCGGCAAGCCCTTTCGAATCAGCTCCGATACTACAGGCCAAATACAAGGCCAGTCGCATCATCAAAACAGATGCATTGTGCAATTCCTGCATGGTTTCCAGACCTCCAAAAGCATCCTGTACTTTTTGCTGAAGAAATTCATTATGCTCATTTATAAACGATAAAGGGTCTGTTATATTCATTTCAATTTCAGGAAACAAAAGAAAATCAAACCACTCTTGCGGGATTTCATCACTCAAAAGGTCTGGAGATTTATCAGCCAATTGTCGCCACAACTGTAAAGTCTGTGTTTCGCCTGATGCCGACAAGCCGGTATCTAACAATAAGGCAAAAGCTATGTCGGCGATATTTTGAACCATCTCCAAATAAGCATCCACTGCTTTCTCAAATAGCACAGTTTCCTGTCCCGTTAAATAATCGGATACAGTCATCATTTGCAGCTTGGTTACTTCAGGGCATTCCTCAAGACATGGAAATTTAATCCCTTCAAACATATAATGTGTCTCATTGTTTTTAATATACCTCCCAAGTGGAAATAAGCGGCAAACAAGCGGTCGCCCCTGATACACACTGCAACCAAAATTCTCGATGTATTGCCTGCAAACTCTTTTTCCGTTCGAAATTAATTCTCCGTCAAACCGTAAGCGGATACCACCAAAATCACAATACAATTTACTGAATTCACGAGCTGCTATTTTTTTTGCATGGGCTATGAGCGTTAATTCCCAAGGATTTAATAAAACCTGCTTGCCAAAACAACAACTCCCGGTTCGAGAACATGTAAGAGGCAAAAGATCGTTTGATGCTAGTGTCGTTATTTGTTTCATTAGCGTTTATTTCACACGTATATATTTAAATTAAGTTATTGAATATCTGTCGGATCAAAGAACCGTGCCTTGAACATCTTTTGAATCCCGTGTGGAACTCGCAGAGTTTATACATGCCCTTTTGCGATAATTCGAACCATGATCGTTTCAATTGCTAAAATAAAACAAAAGGATTTGCTTCCAATATTTATTACTTATGCGGGAAACCTTCTGTAGTATTTCGAGATGCAAAAATACACTACAAATTTCTGAATTGTATCAAGCCGCATGAGACATCCTTTTTATTTAATGGCTCAATTTGTCCGGCTGCGGATAGAGCCCAAAACGAAATAATAAGAATCAATGTTGATTTCATTGGTTTTATTTTTTTCAACGGTCACTTGTAAAAGTTATTTTGGTTTTATTGTCATAACTAAAGTGTCGTAATCATTCTTGAGTTCTTCAAATCTAGCTATGTCAGATACACTCTAATGAAAAAACATTGAATCAACATTGAAATAATAATGTGTCTGAACTAAGTCAGGTCTATTAAATTTCTCGTTGTCCAATCGAGATTCGAAAAAATATAATTGCAATCCGTTTACTTTCACTGAATCTAAAATGTCATTTATGCTATACAACTCATTTTTGTTAAAACTTTGAAGACACCCATTTGCTAACTCCAATGAGTTATCGAAATAGGTTGGAAAAGAATTTTCTTTAATTGTACCAGCCTCCATAATAACTGTTGGAAACTCCAACCCAGAACTTGTTTTTAATTGTTTTTGTAATACCATAACAATATGTCCACCAGGCTTTATGCTAGTCCAGCCTTTCGGAATTCTCATAGTCAAGTAGTCATTTTTGTAAAGGTTATTGCCAATGGATCCATTTATAAAAGGTGGAATATTTATGCAAGAAGAAATCAATATGCAAAAAGCACAAATAGTCAAAATATTATTTCTCTGTATCATTGTTGAACTTGCGTTTAATAACCATTAATGGTGGTGGTATGCCTTATACCACGTTTGGATACTCTGGTTTTTATTCAATTACTAAGGTCCTCGATTTTGGATATTTGACTGAATATTTTAAATCAAGTTCCTTTTTCTCCATTGGTTTTAATGTAAACTCCCATTTAACCTCTCCGCTATCTTTGTTTAGTTTGCCGCCTGATACACTTTGAATATTAACCTCAATTTCTTCGAGTTTTGATACGGGAGCTTGGTCAAACACAACCATATTAATCTCTTGATTTTTATTGTTTTTAACAGTTGTTTTCCAAGATTTTGATTCTTCTTTCTTTGAACCAATAAATTGTCTGGTTTCAAAATCTTTTTCTTTTTCCCGGTTAACAATTACATTTTTGTCTTTACCCAATGACAGTTGCAAGGTGTCTGACGCGAACCGAACATCTAAAAGTGATTTTCCAACAAATGTTTCCTCGAAAAAGATATTGGCTTCACCTTCCAATAAATTATATTTTTCCCAATCAGTGATATTGGCAATTAAGTATGCTTCTTTTTCAATTTTGGGTACTGAATAATATTGAAAGAATGCAGGTACTTGATACACTACCATATCAACCGAATAGTTTTTATTGTCTGAATAGACTGAATATGGCGTGGAAATTTCAAAGTTTATAGATGTTTGATTTTCCGTTTTTTCAAAAGGAATTGCAATACTTTCTGCATCTCTGCTTTTAGTTTTATTTACAGAAACACCAGCAACTCTTCCTTGAAGTTGTGTTGATATTTCGGCATCTTCCTTAACCCCATAACCAACCATAACAACTTCTTGCAATTCTGATACATCCTCAACCATTTTTACATTAATTACTGAACTTGTAATTGGCAAAGTTTGAGTCTTGAAACCAATAAATGAGAAATTTAAATAAGCAGTATTGTTTGGAAGGGTAATTGAATAATTTCCGTTCATATCGGTAACTGCTCCAATTGTCGTTTCTGGAACCATTACTGTTGTACCTGGTAATGGATTATTCTCCTGGTCTAAAACCTGACCACTCACGGAATTTATTGATTTATTGTAAACTGGTGGCAAACTATGATAGTCGAGATAATATGCTTTAAGTTCCGGAGCAACTCCCGATGAATTGGGATTTGAGGAAGAAAAACTAAGTTTCACATTTTTCCAATCAACTTTCGTGTCTTGCCGTAGATTTGCTTTATAAATGATTTCTACTGGGTCATTTATTGTTTTTGCACGAATATCGTATGTTGGATACCATCCGGCATTATCAACGATGTATGATAATTCGAAAGACGGATTAGTTTTAATTTTACTTTGAACTTTTACTAAAATCTCACCCGAAGCAAATTCTTTCTTGCTTGTTAGTGGATTTAATTGGTTCTGAAGTTCGTTCTTTTGCTTTCTCAAATTCTCTAACGTTTTATTTCGTTCTATTTCTTTGAGTTTTAATGAAGTTAGTTTAGAACTGTAAAATTCGGATGCTTCTTTGAGTGTCGAAATATTTAATTCGTTGTTTTTCCCGCCAATAACCCGATTGTCATTTATAAAAGTCAGTTCATCTTTTAAAATCGATAGGTAGGTTTCTTCTAATTTTAGTTGACCGTTTAGATCATCAAGCTTTGCTTCGACTTTTTTTACCTCTTCAGATTTATCAAGTTTATCAATAAAATTTTGCTGATGATTTACGGCCAAAACAGTCACATCTCCACTCGCTTTTACCTGAACACTTTTTGCGTCAATGAAAGGGGAAAGATTTGTGAATTTTAAAATTGTGATTCCAGAGTTAAGTTCAACCGTTTTTTGTCTTGTAATTTGCGCTTTGTCAATAAAGACTGTTACCTTACTGACTTCCGTTTTGATTTCTTTTTCCACAACTTCTTGTGCAAATAAGTTACTGAAAAATAGACTCAATAGTAAAATAGTTATTGTTCTCATAATATAGTTTTCTTAGAAGATGCAAAGCATTCATTAATTCCATAAATGTGTTCATTAAAATTATTCATAAAGGGTGATACTTGTTATCGCTACAGTTTTCGGAGAGCGTTTCTGTCCGGCAGCTGCCGGACATGGAACTGCGAAACGAGCCCCGAAGTTTCGGAGCGTAGTTGGCGTACCACCAAAACCGCCCTGCAATATGTACTATTTATTATGTGCTGTTATTCATAGTCACAGATTAAATGTACTTCACTAAAATAGTGTCCAAATTGTACAACGAATTCATTTGTCTCTAAATCGTCTTTACCAACGTTAAAGGAGTTTCCACCGCCTCCGTGATTATTATGAATACAAAATGTATTGTTTTTTGAATCAATCCCCATTAAGCTAAAAATATATGCATGTCCCAAATTATACTCTCCAGATAAGAAGTCCAGCTTATTTTTCTCCAGAACAAACTTTTCATTTAAAGAAATCTCAATAGGGATATTATAATTCATTGGAATATTTTGTAATGTATCTGAATTATAAAGCACTTCACAATTTGGATATATTTTTAAACTTGGTTGGTATAAATCAGTATAATTCTGAATCTGAAAAAACAAATCGACCACGGTATCTTTAGGCCATCCGTTTGCATTAATTGTATCCCAATGCACCTTTTTAATGAGGATTTTCTTTAGTACCCTATCTTTTATTTGAATTTGTTTTGAACTTTGTGAGGTTGCGCCATTTTCGCCTTCAATAGTCAATGTTACAAGATAATTGCCAGAAGTTTCATATGAAATTAGTGGTTGCTTTTCTTCAGACTGTCTTCCATCACCAAAATCCCATAAATAGGAAATGCCATCCACTGAAGTATTAATAAGTGAACAGGTATCTAATGTTGCCATTACGAAAGTAGATACATCTTCTCCACGAAAATTAAAGTCGGATTTCAGATCAACAATGGTGTCTTCTGTGCAATTACTTAAGGCAGAAACTACGAATAAAATAATTAGGTATTTTTTCATGACAATATAATTTTAACTGGCCTCCTATTCATCCAGATGTTTTTACTTATAACAAGATTGCTTTAATGCCCCTAACGGCAGTCTGTCTAAAAACCACCAAATTCAATGCTATTCAATTTGATATTGGGGCTATAAAGCAGCGATTTGAAAGTAGTGATAAATTTTTATTTTCATAATAAAAATGCTTGTTAATTTTTGAAAAAGCCTACACTACAATGAAATGGGAAATAAATGGGTTTGATTGCGATCTTGTCCTTGAATATATTTCATGTTTCATGATAACAATCCCTTCTCGTATTATACTTGCTTTCCCTGATTTGTTTTCAACAATCGAATGTGGGTTTTTAGACAGTCTGACGGTCACTTGTAAGTTGTCGTTGCGGATTTCGGAGCTCGTTCCTGTCCGAAGGACATGGAACTGCGATGCGCAGAATCCGCAGTTGGCGTACCACCAAACCCCGGCCTGCAATATGTACTGTGTTAACGCCTAGTTTTTATTCTAAGATTTTTCCAATTAAACTATCTACTACTTTGGATTCGAATGTGCTTAACTCCATTGTTCTTGTGTGCATTACATTTCCTCTGCCAAATTCGTATTCTTGGTAAAAATCAGGTATATCAATAGCATAATGCTCATTTGATTTATTACTAAAAGCTGAATCATTAAAGTATACAACCCACCATTCCCCATATAAATCTTGTTGATTTGCTCGTCTTAATACAAGGTTGTAGCCCCAAGGTTCTTGTCCATATCTTCCATTGTACAATACAACTTTCCCAATTAATAAAACATTGTCCTTTTCTATGAAAGTTGGCGGAGGCGATTGCATAACCATACCATATTGTCTTTGCTGGTGCTGTAGAATTGCCTCTTTTCGTTTCTTTATCATATTGGGAATATCTGCGTTTGAGAAATATGAAGTAGAGAATGATTTATTCATGAAACTCACCGTGAAATTATTTTGATTACCGTTAATTCTAATTTTCTCACGTTCTAAGCTCTGATTTAATACATGAATTCTTTGATTGAATTTCTCAAATATTGTTTTTTTTGAGAAATCGATAAATTTAAGTTCATTATCAATTAACTCTTGCTCTTGCTTTCTTTTTAATTCTGCTTGCTCCGTAACACTTATTTTTTGATTTGCCTTTTTTAATAATGAGTCAATATTTGCATCGTTACTTTGTGCAGTAGAATATGAAATTTCATTCAATATTCTTACTATTTCACTGACAGAAGAGTATCTCTCATTTTGTCTTTTGTTTGTCATTTTATTTATGACTTCTATTAGCCTTATCGGTATATCAACTCTACTATTTGAAAGATTTGGAAGAGATTCATATAAATGTTTATCCCTAAATTCATTTTCGTTACGACCATCAAATGGCAATTTCAGTGTTAGCATTTCATAGAATATTATTCCCAATGAATAGATATCCATAGAAGTTGTATTTGAATCAAACACCCAGCATTCAGGAGCCATGTAAGGAAGCGTTCCAGAGCCTTTGAATGTTCGAGTTCGAGTTTTGACATCAATGAGTTTTGCTAATCCAAAATCACATAGCTTCAACTCAGAATTGTTCCCAATTAAGATATTCTCCGGTTTTAAGTCTCGGTGTATTACTTTTTTATGAGCAGCATCTAAGCCTTCCGCAAGTTCAATGAAATATTTAATAGCTGTTTTAATTTCCAAATTGCTTGTTTGACTTGCTAGCAAGTCCCTTAAACTCCCCTTCTCGAAAAAAGGCATGACGCTGTATATATATTTTACACCAGATTGCTCAAACTCACCAAAATACTCGGTATCAGCAATGTTTTGATGTTTTAATGATTCAGCAATTTCAAATTCAGATTTTAGCAATGCATACTCTTCATCATTTCCAACAGGAACAATTTTTATTGCCTTTTTGAGACCACTCTCATTATCCAAGGATGAATAAATTTCTCCCATTCCACCTCTTCTGAAGAAGTTTATATCTTGATATTGTTTATCTGATTTTGTACCTTTTAAAGTTTGAATATTCATGATTTTGGTTTGTTAAATTTTGCTTAACGGTTGGTACATGTTGTCGGGGCGGATTTCGGAGAGCGTTCCTGTCCAAAGGACACGGAACTGCGATGCGAGAATCCGCAGTTGGCGCACCACCAAACCCCGCCCTGCAATATGTACTGTGTTAGCGGGTTGTAGTTTTTTCATTTTTTATTTCTTCGTTTACTGCATAAATTCTATTCAGTCTTGGTTGAATTATCCAAATTCCAATTGGAAAAAAAGCAATTAGAATTAATTCGACGATACATTCTGAAAATTTCACTTTTCGTCCTAATTCAATTGATTTTAACGATTTCGGTACTTTATAAAATACATATACTATTCCCCAAAAAGTTAACGGAGTTGTCAAGAAAGTAAACCATAATGGAATAAACCCGCTTTCACTACCTAATTTGTGTAAAATCAAATCTGTATAACCTACTATTAATGAAATAGTAGCGAATATTATTACCCATTTTTTAAAATGATAGGGATTATCGGGGATGCTATTGAGAAAAATTCCTACTATTAAAATCCATGAGAACCATAATATTAAAAGAAGTATTGAGAAGAAAACCTCCAATTTGATTGAAGAAATATTCCAAATGGTTAAGTCATTTTGTTGAAAAAGAAAAATTGAAATATACAATATCATAAAAACAGTAAATACTTGCCAATGCTTTAGTTTTATTATTCTGTCCATGTTTAGTTGTAATTATTGAGGATTTGGTTTGTTAGTCAATGATTTTTGATTTTAATAACTCCCAATCTATTATTGATGAGTTTCCTTTAAAAAGAATTTTATCAATGGTTTCAATTTCAAAATATTTCTTCGTTTCTGTTTCTGGAATAATCACAATTTGATTTGTAATTAGTCTTTCTAATGAATTCTTAATTTCATTTGATTCTTGATTTTTAGAAATTATATTATACTGAAAAATGTTTTTCGGATTAATAACTTTAGTCAAAAACGAAATCGAATTTAAAGGCAGTTTTGAGTCTTTTGAAATGTTGTCTGTAGCCAGTTGGAATAAATTAAAATCTCCCTTTATTTTAAAGAAATGATTGCGAATTAGTTGCTCATTATTTAACCCAGTTTTGTTTATTTCACTAATCCAGAATATTTGCTTTAAATCTGAATTATTTTCAATTTGTAATTTATATACATGAATGTTTGAACTGTCAATTTTTACAGATTCCTCTTTAAAAATCAAATCAACGTTTTCATTTATTGCGTACTTGCTTTCTTGTGAGAAGCAAGTCAGATTTAATAGGACTAATAATATTGTAATTATTCTGCTCATTCTGGTTTTTACTATAACCGCTAACGGTGGTGTATAACCACCTGTTTTTATTTCTTCTTTATCATTATTAAAAATGTATTGTTATTCCTCTTATTTGGTGGGATAACAACAGGTTTTAAAGCAATCGTTTTCGAGGTAATCATTTTTTTGTTTTCGTCTTTTCCAAAAATATGAAAATCAATAGAAAAAGAATAGCGTAAAAAGGCAAAAGTTTGAATAGGAACACCGTGCTTTTTTATATGTAACCAGCCGGGTAACTTTATTTTTTGAACTCGTTTAGCATCTGGCGCAGGATACGGTTTTCTATTTCTAACTCTTGTTCCGGCTTTGCAAGCTGGCTTCGGTTGTTTGGTCGGAGTAGTCGGGTTCGGTAATTGGGAGCTGCATGGCTATTTCGCGAAAGAAATTATATTGCAGCACACAGCAAAGACCAATCAATCGGCCTACCTGGATGGTTGGGCGCTTCATCATCCCACTTATCGACGATTGGCTCATTTTTAATTCCCGTGCAATGTCTGCAATACGAATATGTTTCTTTTGCATCTCGCGCTGAATCATTTCAAGGACTGTTGTGTTCTTCATGGTTTATTCTTTTTTATTGTTCGACTACTATTTTGCGTTTTATACAAGCAACATCGTTCACGAGAATTGTAATCCCTTGCTTTGGTATAGTAGATCAATCCGAGCGAATTCGGTGTTGCTTCTACCGGATGCCAGTAACAGGTCTTGCAAAAGCTATTTACTTCGTATAATACGTTAACTCAGACTCTTTATGTGTTATTTTACTTGTACGAATCGATTAATACATATAAATATACGATATAAATCGCTTAATAATAGATAAATACACATTAATATGACATTTATAGCGCTTAATAATCGATTACTATAACTTATTATTCACTTACTACAACTTATTATCCGATATTTACTTGTTTGCAAGAGTATTTAAATGATTTGCAATTGCTATTGCAGGTCTTGTAATCCGTTGCAAAGGCATCGCTATTCAGAAAATACTCCTTCCAATTGCTGGGATTCCCGCCTTCGCGGGAATGAAGCGAGGGGCAGTGTGAACAAATTGGTTGTTTTAGCATGCCCAGCTATTTGTCAGACAATGAATGCAAAAAAAATAAAATACATGGCTGTTTCCTATTGTTTCTATTGTACCTATTGTGGTAAACTCTCTCCCTTCACAAAACCAGAAGGGACAAACTCTCTTGCGAAAGTGTCCCTTCCTCCTTTTCTCCTCCCCTACCAATTTCCGGGGCTGTGCGCCCAGCTAAATAGTCTTTTTACTTCCAGACCGGGCTATTGTGTGCTAAAATGCAATCAATCCAGTTTGAAAATTCCATACGAAACAGCGTCGGCATCAATCACCAGCGAGTTGGCACGGGTCGCAACAGCCACTTGCTGAACCAATACCGGACTTACTTTTTTTACAGTGTTCCCGTAATCAAGCTGAATGCTTTTCCGGCTACCCGAGGGGTTTAACACTATCAGGTAGGTTTCTTTTCCGTTTGTCCGTTTATACACCAGCGGATAAGCACATTTGCGGGCATACAAAAACTCAATTTGCCCATTCATTCCCAGTGCATCGGTCGCTTTGCGCAATTCAATCAGTTTTCGTGTGAAACTTAACAATGACGATGGATTATTTTGCTCGGCTTCCACATTCGGACGAAATGCCGAACTATCGATCGGCAAATAGAATTTCGACTCATCAGCCGTTGAAAAGCCTGCACCGACACGGGTATCCCACTGCATGGGAGTACGGGTTCCGGCCCGGTTGTATTTTCCTTTAATCAGGCTTCCCTCTTTATCAGTCAAACCGGAAATAAACCGCAAACCAATTTCATCGCCATAATAAATCAGCGGGACGCTCTGCAAAGTCATAAAGAAAGTCATTGCCACCTTCAACTGATCGGGCGTATTGCGCGAACCACAGGCCGGACGCTGAAAATCGTGATTGGCCGTAGGAACACAGATATACCCCTTCCCTGCTACATCGTTCAGGTTTTTAGTATATACCCGAACAAAATCAGTGGGAGTCCCTTTTCCGTCGAGCCGGAAATAGCAGCTATCGCGCGGATAAGTCCCTTCTTCATTAAAAAACATAGCACTGAAAGCATCCGGCCCCAGATGGATCATAAAGTCCATCATAAAACCGGCCTGCATGGCTTTTCCCGGATGTCCCCATTCGGCAATCAGCACACTCTGCGGATATTTTTTCTGAACATGATTACGGATTTCAGTCCAGAGTTTATTGGTTTCTACTTTATCCGGATCGTTTTTAATAAGCGAAGGCGCCATGTCAACCCGAAAGCCATCGGCACCCATCGCCAGCCAGAAATCCATTATTTTCATCAACTCCTCACGGGTTTTACGAGGTCCATCGGCCGTAACAGGCTGTTCCCACGGATGCGTAGGATCGGGCTGTGCAAAACCATAATTCAGGGCAGGCTGACAATCAAAAAAGTTTTTCCGGTATGTGCCGTTGCGCTCAAAGTTACCTCGTACATATTTTTCAGGTTTGATGGTCGAATCGTTGGTCCAGATATAACGGTCGGTAAACTCGTTGCGTTCTTTCTGCTGCGATGCTTTAAACCACTGATGCTGATCGGAAGTATGTCCGGCAACCAGATCAAGGCAAACATACATGTGCCGTTTGTGTGCTTCTTTGAAAAGCCGTTTCAGATCGTCGTTGGTTCCGTAGCGCGGCGCCACTTTATAATAGTCAATCACATCGTAACCGGCATCACGAAAAGCCGATTCGAAACAGGGATTCAACCAGAGTGCATTACACCCCAACCACTTAATGTAATCCAGTTTTTCAATAATCCCATTGATATCGCCAATGCCATCGTCGTTGGTATCTTTAAAACTCTGCGGATAAATCTGATAGAAATAAGCCGTTTTCATCCACTCGGGAACCGGTTTCTGAAACGATTCCTGTGCTTTTAGTCCCGGTATGCACAAACATACCAGCACGGTTAAAAATAAATGCTTCATGATAATTTGCGAATGATAGTGAAAAGTACTGCCTGACAAATGCCTCTCTATTATTGTGATGACATTTATCAGACAGTCACTTTTAATCTAAATATGAACTGAATAGCAATCCGGCAGATTACTGGAATGCCGGGTAACCTGGGTTCTGTACGATGTTTTTATCGGCATCGTAAGCCGTGAGTGGTACCGGAAACAGAATTTTGTAAGCCGGAGTCTCCGTTGTTTTTTCGTAACGAGCCGCACAATATTTGTTAAAACGAATCAGGTCGTTACGGCGTGAGTTTTCCCAGTAAAATTCAAAGCCACGCTCATTCAATATTTTATCCAGTGTTAGTTCTCCTGAGGTGTAGGTTTTAGCCCCTCGTTTGGCACGAACCGTATTAATATCAGTTAACGCACCAGCAGCATCTCCTTTGCGTAATTTTGCTTCGGCACGCATCAGGTAAGCATCCGACAAACGATAGTAGTTGTAGTCGTTTTCGCTTGCTCCCGGATAAGTTGTTGCCGGATTCGGTGCATATTTCACTACGCGCACTCCTTGTTCTTCCAGCGAATTGGCAACACTAAACTCAGGGGTAAAAATCAGCGGACGGCCACCATCTTTGGTAACCAGCGCCACACCCGATTTATTGTATTGCTGACCGACCAATAATCCGAGATTAAAACCGGTACTGCTTTTCAAACGATTATCGCTGAAACGCGGATCAGTCTGATCCCATGTATTGTAGAAAGTAGGTGTGGTACAGCAACCATTCCAAAGGTTCGAGCTTGAATACGTACCAAAAGCCTGATTGTAATCCAGCGTCATATTAATCCAGGGAATACCGCCAATACCAATAGCCGGATCAAAAATAACCGGCAGAACTGTTTCAGTCTGGTTCATGTAGGCAGCATTGTCGGCCAGATACAGTTTCCAGAAATCATCAGCCAGCGAATATTTTCCTGAATTGATAATTGCATCGCACTGGTCGATGGTTTCCTGCCATTTGGCTGTTCCGTCAGTAAAAGCCGGAGCTGTTCCGGTGTACACCTGATAATTCAGGTAAATTTTTGCCAGCAACATCTGAGCGGCAGCTTTGGTAATCCGGCCATAAGGAACAGCACCTTTCTCTTTCAATACCGCCACAATCTCGTTCAGTTCCGAAATCATCTTTTCCACAATCTGTGCACGGGTATAGTAATGCGGATCAGCAGCATAATCATATTCCGACGATTCACGGTAAGGCATCTGCCCAAAACAGTCGTTCATCTGAAACATAGCCAAAGCACGAATAAAACGCACTTCTGCAATATATCCATCTATTTCGTCCGACTGAGGCAATTTATCCATGTAGTAAAGTGCCACATTGCAACGCGCAAAGCCAATCAGATAACTGTTCCAGGTATTTTTCACATAGCTGTTTGCAGCAGTATAATCGTGGGTAAACAAATCGCGGTAACTCGAACTGTTCCAATTAGCTCCACGAGTCGGAAAAGCCACTTCGTCGGTACAGGTTTGCTGCGCCAGCCAACCGGCACCACGACTTTGGAGGTCGCGTAAAAAAGCATAGGCAGGGGCAACCAGCATTTCCACATTCTCCGGGTCTTCAACAATAGCAGAGCCATTCTGTTCGTCCAAAACTTCTTCCTTCAGATCGGTACAAGCCATAAACCCGGCAAGCAGAACCGACAGCGATATATATAGTATTTTCTTCATAATGATTGATTCTTTACAGGATTAAAACTCGACATTAACACCAAAGGTGATTGTGCGTGCTTTCGGATAAGTAGTCCAGCCAATACCCATTGCCGGAACGCCATTCGATACACGGGTTGTATTTACTTCCGGATCGTAACCGGAGTAATCAGTCAGTACAAACAGATTATTTCCTGAAACATACGCACGCAAATTGCTGATGTATTTCTGACGTGGCAGCTTAAACGTATAACCCAGTGTTGCATTCGACAAACGCAGGTACGAACCGTCTTCGATAAAACGACTGGAGTAATTCAACACATTGCTGGTCGATTCACCGGTTTTCAAAGCACCCGGAGTTGTATTCCAGCCACTGCCAAACAAACTCATCTGGTCGATGATATTAGCCAGGTTGTTATACACATCATTTCCGCTTACACCGTTAAAGTTCAACGTCAGGTCAAATCCTTTCCATGCCACTGTTGTACTGAAATTATACGTGAAGTCAGGCAATGCATTACCAATCACACCTTCAATTTCTTTTCCATCAGCATCCTTGGCGAAAATACTTTTTCCGTTTTCATCGAAACCAACAAATGTTTTTCCCCAGAATGTTCCGAGTGGTTCATTGTTGATGATATACTGCGAAGGAGTTCCGGTAATACCCGGTCCACTTGGATAACCGGTCGCAATTTTCGACACATCCATATTTTTCACCTTATTGCTGATGGTCGAGAAATTCACGTTGGCCGACCAGTTAAAATCTTTTTTGCTGATAATAATCCCGTTCAACGAAACTTCCAGCCCTTTATTGATGATGTTCAGGTCTTTGTTTGTCCAGAACGTTGCCGTTGGCGAAGGCATTTTGGTTGCAACCAGCATCTGCACGTCGGTCGTATTTTTGTAGAACAAATCAAGTGTTCCGCTCAAACGGCCTTTCATAAAACCAAAATCCAAACCCCAGTTGTACTGAGTTGTTTTTTCCCATTTCAAATCCGGGTCAGGAGTACGGGTTAAGGTATAGCCCGGAATTACTGTTGAACCGCCATCCAGCACAGCTCCGGAAACCGATCCTAATGTGGCCTGCGAAATTTTTGAAGTAATTTCCTGATTTCCGGTGATCCCCCAGCCTAAACGCATTTTCAGGTTAGTGAATACGTTCAGTTTTTTGATGAATTCCTCTTCCGACATCCGCCATCCCAAAGCGGTTGATGGGAAGTAGCCGTATTTATTGTTCTCGCCGAACTTGGTTGAACCATCGGCACGGAAATTCAGGGTCAACAAATATTTTTCCTTCAGGTTATAGTTTACACGACCAAAAAACGATTGCAGCTCATTCACTGTAATGTCGGAGCCAACTACTGCCTGTGTATATTTACCAAGAGTCAAATCGTTCAGGTTATCAATTTCGCCCGAAGCAAAACCACTAACCGACATACTGTATGTATAAATTCTGAATTTCTGATAGGAATGTCCGGCTAGGAAGTTAAACTTATGCCCGCCGTTTATATCCAAATCATAAGTAAGGTAATTTTCAATCATGTGGCTGCCCAGTTCAACATTATTGATGGTAGCAGTTCCTTTATCCGACATGTAGGAAAGCTGTGCATCCTGCGTTACTTTACGGGTTGCTTTGGTCTGGTCGGTTGAAACGTTCATTTTATAGTTCAATCCGTTCATCAAATGAAGCGATGCAGAAACACTTGCCAAAATACGATCCGTTTGCGTATTATCATTTGTCAGTTCAATCATTGCCAGCGGGTTGCGCACCTGATCCGATAACTGATAGTAAGTTCCGTCTTCGTTAAAAACCGGATAAGTCGGATTCAATTTCAAAGCTGAAAGCAAAAGGTCGCCTTCTACCCCACCTGATTCGCCCAACGGAGCACGCTGGTCGTTGGTGCGGGCAGCAGTAAGACCTGCTTCCAATGTTAAGCGGTCATTCAATGCTTTGGTTGAAACATTCAAACGACCTGAATACTTCTCCAGGCCGGTCTTCTTAACGATACCGTTCTGATCGAGATACCCCAACGAGGCGCGATAGGACGAATTTTTTGTTCCACCGCTCATCGAAAGACTGTGACTGGTGGTTGATGCCGAGTGGAAAATCTCATCCTGCCAATCGGTATTGTAGCCTTTATCAGCCGCTGGCAGTCCCAACGACGAACGAGCTTCGTTGTATTCATTTGCATTGAGCACCGTATATTTCTGAGGCAGTTGGGAGAATCCGGTATAACCCGAGTACGACACAGCTGTTTTCCCTTCTTTTCCCTTTTTGGTGGTTACAATAACAACTCCGTTTGCGCCACGTGAACCATAAATTGCAGTAGCCGAAGCATCTTTCAAAATATCAATCGATTCAATATCATCTGAATTAATAAAATTCAGAGGGTTTTTCGCAGCCGATGAACCAACTCCGGCAGTTGAAGCACCGCCCGGCTGAACATCGGTAATATCCAATGGAATACCATCAATCACATACAAAGGCTCCTGACCGGAACGAATTGAGTTGGCACCCCGCACACGCACAGAAACACCAGCTCCGGGTTCACCGCCGTTGGCAACAATATTCACCCCTGCAACCCGTCCCTGAATCATGTCGGTTGGAGAAGTAGTAAGACCCACATTAAAATCTTTTGCGCTCAGGGTTGACACGGCCCCGGTAATGTCTTTCTTCTTTACCGCACCGTAACCAATTGCAACAACTTCTTCAATCCCCAAAGCATCTTCGTCCATACTTACCAAAATCGTTTCTTTCCCTGCTACCGGAAGTTCAATCGTTTTCATCCCCACAAAAGAAAAAATCAGGTTTCCATCTGCCGGTACGTTGGTTAAGGTATAATTTCCTTCAAAATCGGAAACCGTACCATTCGATGTTCCTTTCACAATCACCGTTGCCCCGGGAAGCGCCTGTCCGGACGAATCAGTGATCTTTCCTTTTAGCGCTCTTACCTGTTTCCCATCTTTCGACTGTACCGATGACGACAATACAATTTGCCGCCCTACCAACTGGTAATTCACTCCCTTTCCGGCAAATAGCTGCTGCAATACATCTTCCAGTTCTGCATTTTCTATACTGATTGAATAATCCTTCTCCACATCAATCTCGTTCCGGTTATAGGCAAAACGATATTTGGTCTCATTCTCAATTTTCATGATAATGTCGCCCAACTTCATTTCGTTAACCGAAAGCGAAATCCTTGAATTCTGGGTGTACGACTCCAGTGCAAACGACTGCATGATGCATACCAGCGATAAAATCAAAAAGAATCTCATAATTAAAAATGTTTTTTTAACGGCATGGCTATCCCACACTCCATTTCTGTTCTTTTTTTTCATAAATTTGAAATGTTAGTAATGTTAAATAAATACAACAGACTTTACTGATTTTGCGGGATTGCATTCGCGTTGCTTTCCCGCTTTTTTCAGAATCAATAATTTTTTACATAGGCTAATTATTTAGTACGATTATATTTTTCTTCGAGAAACGATGATCGGTCAATGCAGTACGCTCTTCCACCACAAACTTCACCGAAGCAATTTTCGAAAGCAAATTCAAACATTCTTCCAGACTTTCGTTTTCAATCACCAGACGTATTCTCTCATTTTCAATATTCTTAGTTTTAAAATCGAATGTCACATTGTAAAAGCGACTCAATTTTTCGGTTGCTTCTTTCAGCGAAATATCTTTCATAACCAATAGGCCATCAATCCACGAAAGATAATCCGACGGATCGATCATCACACTTTCTAGTTTATTGTTCGCCGGATGATAGACCACTCGCTCACTTGGAATCATTTCTTTGTGCAAACCATTCTGATTCGACAACAACACTTTTCCTTTTTCGAGAACCACTTCACAACTGTTCTCCTGCTGATAAGCCGTTACCCCAAAACGCGTCCCCAGCACCTGAACATCCAGATTGGCGGGTGTTTTCACCACAAATGGTTGTTTACTGTTGTGAAAAACATCGAAAAAAGCACGCCCATCCAGATACACTTCCCGCTGATTGTCATCACTCATGCGATATTTTAATGAAGACTCCGCTCCGAGCCAGCCCGAAGTTCCATCAGGCAACTTGAAATAGCTACGATCTCCTGTGTTCGATGCAAATTCAATGAATGTGCTCTGAGCTACCGGAGCATTCCTCTGTACAAAATAAATTGCAGATGAAATGATTATAGCCGCTACCAGAATGGCAGCCACGTATTTCAATCGATAAAATAACTGTATTATTTTCGGTGTAACAGTACCGCTCGCGTTGATGCTTGCAAGCAAACCCGAAAACACATGATCCAGATTGGTATTGAGTTCTTTGTTCGCTCTGAAATCGTTCCACTGCTCATGCATTTGCTGCATGGTTTCCTCGTTCGAGTTTTTATCCCGAAAATACTTTTCAAGCATTTTATAGTCGCGAAGACTATATTTTTCCTTGTAAAAGTTATCAAGATGTTTCTTATTCGTTGCCATTTTTCAAGTTCTAATACCAGTTATATCATCAGAACAAAAAAAAGTAGCCCTCCTGTTCTATTTTTTTTCAAAAAAAATTAGATCGATTGAATTCGCGAAAACAAATAAAGAAGCAATAAACCAGATAAAGTATTGTCTTCCTTCACTTTGGAAATAATAAAACGACGAGCCAGCGAAAGTTGCTTTTTAATAAACTGCTCACTCAATTCGAGTTGCAATGCAATTTCGCCTATTTTTTTCTCCTCTTTGTAACTCAGCAGAAATATCTCTTTGCGCCGGGGAGGCAATAAATCGATCAGTTCGTTCACCGTTTTCGAAAACAGCTGAAAATCCAACTCATCATCCTGTTTTCCTGCATCAAGTAAATACTCTTCAGCAAACAATCGCACATACTTTTCTTCCCGGTAGCGTTTCAAAAAACGCTGACGAATATTGTTGTAGGCAATGGTAAACAAGTACGCCTGAAACGACGAATTGGTACGAAGATTTGCACGGTTTTCCCATATTTTCAGAAAAACTTCGCTCAGCAAATCCTCTGCATCCTGTTTGTCTTTCAAATATTTAACCGAAAACTGATACAAGCGGTTCCCATACCGGTCAAACAGCATCTTAAAAGCATGCTTATTGCCCTCGTGCAACAAACTAATTAAGTCTGAATCAGTATGTGAAGCGTTTAAATTCAATCGATCCAAATTGAGTTTTAATTCTGTACAGAATTCAATTGGCAAAAAATCTGCTTTTCCTGCAAAAGTAACATTTAATTCGAACGAAAATGCTTGACAGCAATCGCTTGAAACACCTCTTTCGCTGAAATACGAATGCTTTCTTATATGTCTATGTGCAAAAAGAAGATGCAATATTGAAAAATCCGTAGTTTTGTCGTATTTTCAGCCGAAATTGAAAATATCAGAATAAAATAATCATCCACAAAAACTAATTTATCATGACGATGAAACAAAATCGAAGAGATTTTTTCAAAGTGTCAGCCGCCGGTTCACTTGGCTTACTGCTTTTAGGCCCGGCAGCTTGTGCTCCCGCCGCTGTTGATCGCAAAAGCTTTGGCGTTGGTCTTCAACTTTATACAATTCGCGATGCCATGGCCGCCGATGTTCCCGGAACATTGAAAAAACTTTCGGACATGGGGTATAAAAATTTAGAATTAGCCAACTACTCCGACGGCAAATTTTACGGCTATGTGCCACAGGAATTCAAAAAAATGGTAAACGATTTGGGCATGGACATTATCAGCAGTCACACCCAGGTAGAAGCTGCCGGAATCACCATTGAGAACGCAAAAAAGATGGCTGACGATCATGCCGAACTAGGCGTTAAATACTGCATACAGCCTTGGGTTCAGGAAGAAGACCGCAACATCGAAACCTATAAAAAAATGATTGCCGACTGGAATCAGGTTGGTTTGGTAATGAAAGAAGTAGGCATTCAGTTTGGTTATCACAACCACAACTTCGAATTTGCGAACATCGACGGCATTGTTCCTTATTACGATTTGTTTATGCCTGAAATGGATCCGGCCCTGATTACCATGGAGATTGACCTTTACTGGGTAAATAAAGCAGGACAGGATCCAATTGAGATGTTCAACAAATATCCGGGACGCTTCCAGTTGTTCCACATGAAAGACATGTTTACCAAACAAGAACCATATTTCGATGTAATTAAAGACGACATTGCCCCGGTAGGTGCAGGAGTAATCGACTTTAAAAGCATTTTGGCAGCGAAAGAAACTGCAGGAATGAAATATTTGTTTGTTGAAGATGACAATCAGGGCAATGGCAAACCATTCGAAGCTCTCGAAACAAGCATCAGCAATCTGACAACCAAAATTTTGGTATAATAATTCCGTTTTTTACGATACAAAAACACGAAGTCTATTTATACAGGCTTCGTGTTTTCTTTTTTATTCGTAACAACAAAGCATTCATCTAAAAAATCGAATGTATTCATCACTTATCAGATTTTATTTTCAGAAAATCTCATCTATTTTTGTCTTATAAGAAAGAAAACAGAAAATGGACACAACTGAAATATTAATTACCATCCGTAAAATTGTACGTTCAATTAATCTTGAATCAAAAAAAATTCAAAAAGAACATGGAGTTAGTATTCCTCAGGTTTTATGCTTGAGTTATTTGCATGCGTCGCCTAATTTCCAATCCACACAGGGAGAGATTAGACAATTTCTGAACCTAAATTCCAGCACAACCAGTGGAATTATTGATAGACTGGAACAAAAAGGAATGCTTGCTCGTCTTCCCAAACAAGGCGACAAACGGGTTGTCAGTATTATTTTGACATCAAAAGGAGCTTTACTTCTAAAAAACGTTCCATCACTTCTACACGAACAACTTTCAGAAAAACTACAATCACTACCAGAAAGCAAGTTGCAGCAAATACAAGAAAGCTTGAATTTACTTACAATGTTGCTTGACATTCAAGAAATTGACGCTGCTCCGATGCTAACTATTGATGAACCTATTTTACAAAACGAAGAATAGAAATTTGCACACAACAGATCTAAATCGACACAACAAATACACACCTCCACCACCAATCAACCAAATACCTGTTTTTAAGGAAATTAAAACATAAAACAATCACACATCAACACTTTAAAATCGGACAATAACATTATTTCCTTTTGAAATAGCATTTTAAAACGATACTTTTGTTCCTATAGAAACTATTTCAAAAACAATGAAGATTTTCAACAAAACACAACAAGAGATCGCAAATAAAATTGAAGCAGACTCATCTATTTCTAAATGGAAAGACTGGAAATGGCAGGCCAAAAACAGCATTCGAAGTATTGAACAATTTGAGAAATTAACAGGAATAAATTTCCCTGAAGAAGAGAAAAAAGAGTTAAACAAAACCTTGAGTGAATTTCCTTTATCAATAACTCCTTATTACGCATCTCTTATTTCAAAAGAAAACTTCCGCAACGATCCGGTATTCAAACAATCGTTTGTCAACCCCCGCGAACTGGTCGTATTGAACAACGAACTAAAAGACCCTTTATCAGAAGAAAAAGACAGTCCAGTTGAAGGAATCACTCACCGCTATCCTGATCGGGTACTTTTCCACGTGAGTAACATTTGCGCCATGTATTGCAGGCACTGTACCCGTAAACGAAAAGTTGGTGACACCGACTATATTCCGTCCAAACAACAATTACAACAAGGCATCGAATACATCAAAAACACGCCTGTCATCAGAGATGTCCTGCTTTCGGGAGGAGATCCACTTATGCTTTCAGACCAACAACTTGATTGGCTTCTTAGCGAGCTTTCAAAAATACCACACGTAGAAATAGTTCGTATAGGAACAAGAATACCTGTTGTTTTACCGTATAGGATAACCGATGACCTGATAAGCATATTAAAAAAATATCAGCCCCTTTGGATTAATACTCATTTTAATCACCCCAGAGAAATAACATCTTCATCAAAAGAAGCTTTGAGAAAATTGGCTGATGCAGGGTTTCCTTTAGGAAATCAAACTGTTTTATTAGCTGACGTAAACGATTGCC
This sequence comes from Prolixibacteraceae bacterium, assembly GCA_963668595.1. Taxonomy (GTDB): domain Bacteria; phylum Bacteroidota; class Bacteroidia; order Bacteroidales; family Prolixibacteraceae; genus GWE2-42-39. The sequence continues at coordinate 1,237,985 of OY764876.1, forward strand.
CACGCATCATGAAAAACCTGGTTCACAAACTAATACAAAACAGAGTAAGACCCTATTACTTGTACCAGTGTGATCTTTCGGAAGGTTTATCTCATTTCAGAACACCCGTTGGAAAAGGAATTGAGATTATGGAAAGTTTGATTGGACACACCACCGGTTTTGCCGTACCAACCTATGTAATTGATGCCCCGGGAGGAGGAGGTAAAATACCAGTTATGCCGAATTACATTATCTCCTGGTCAACCCACAAAGTGGTATTGCGCAATTACGAAGGAGTGATAACAACCTACAAAGAACCGGATCACTATGAAAATAAATTTTGCGATCGCGATTGTGCAAATTGCAATCTGGAATTAAATCTTTCAGAGTGTGATGAAATACAAGCACTGGGAATAGAAAAGCTTCTTTCTGATGCAAACGACTCAATATCACTAATTCCAGCAGACAACGAACGACATAACCGGAGGGAATATGAAAACGGATCACATTGAAAAAATAGGACAATCAGTCATTCAGCACGGAAAATTAAATAATCGTATTTACCTGATGAAATACGACCCGATTGATCGAAACAACATCATGGGAAAATTGAACCTGCTTGCCCGCGAAAACGGATATACAAAAATATTTGCCAAAATTCCGGCATCTGCTCAGCCCTTTTTTGTTCAAAATAACTTCGAACAGGAAGCCTTTATTCCGACTTTTTTTCAGAACAAAGAAGCAGTATTCTTTATGTCCAAATTTTTCGACCCAACAAGAAAAATTACACTTGAAGCAGCAACTCAAACATTTGAAAAACTACTGAGCGAATCAATGGAAACAGAGCAAGCAAATCTGTTTCCCGGATTTGAGCTAAAAGAGGCAGAGCTGAAAGATTGTGAAGAAATGGCACAATTATACGGTCAGGTATTTAAAAGCTATCCTTTTCCAATAATGAATGCTGAATACATTCAAAAGACGATGAGTGAAGGAATGGTCAGATATTTTACTGTTCGCGATCAGAAGAAATTAATTGGCTTATCGTCGGCCGAAATAGATATCAATAATAAAAATGCCGAAATGACTGATTTTGCAGTACTACCTGCTTATCGGGGGAAAAAACTTGCCGGAATATTATTAAATGCAATGGAAACAGAAATGAAAAAGCTACAGTTCAAAACGTTATACACCATTGCCCGGCTGAACAGTTTAGGAATGAATAAAACCTTCCTGAAGCAAGGGTACCAGTATGCAGGCTTACTAAAAAACAACACAAACATTTCAGGAAAAATAGAAAACATGTGTGTATATTATAAAACTCTATAGAAATCATGGAACAACAGTATCTTGGCAAATTATGCCCCCAGTCAAAAATATGTCCTGTTTACAATGAGAAACTTATCGTTGACGAAATTTCGCCATTCCTAATAAAAAATGTGTTTTGTAACCGTGGATACAAAGGATGGAAAAACTGCATGCGATTTAATTTAGCAGAACAGGGATTAACTATTCCACAAACCACTACTCCTTACAAATAAAACAATGAGAAGAACAATTAATTTAGAAAAAATAGACAACCAAACAGAACGAAATATTATCATGCTTCTGAAACAAGAAGAGCAATGCATGATGGGAAACATTTTGATGCAACTAAAACTAAGCTATTCCAAAGGATACAAACACATCAATTCCCTTCTTTCAAAAAACTGGATCAGCAACACAGAAAAATCACCCTATTTCACCCTAAACATAGACATTAATTAATTCTGTATAAATAGCATATAAATGTTTCGCTATTTTTCAACTGGAGTACAATTGATCTCCAAATCCAGTATTTGCTGCAATAATTCACGAGTCTGATCAGGATAGTTAACTGTAGTTATTTTTGAATCGGCCACCCAATGTTGTAATGTCTCATCTTCTGCATTCAGATTAGATGAAACCGGAACACCCATCGAAGCCAGAAATGCAGCATTGCATTGTTGTTCATACTGATTGGTCATCGGTATAACACATAGTTTCTTTCCCATATACAATGCTTCAGCCGGAGTTTCGAAGCCGGCATTACACAAAATTCCTTCGCACGAAATAAAACTTTCGATAAACGATTCGTTACCTACCGGAAAAACTGAGATATTGCCGATCGTATAAGCTTCGCTGCCATGCTTCGAGAACACGTGCCAATTTATCTGTTTAAAAACCGACAGTTCACGAATAATTGCATCATCGCTGTACGCTGGCAAATACACCGTATAGTGCCCTAAATTGCTCTTTTTTGCTACCCGTATTTCATTTCGGATAACCGGAGAATAGCAGTGCTTGCCCAACGAGCGAAAATGAAAACCATGGCCACGAGATACCGGAGCATAGTTTCTTAAAATAAAGCTACCCAGACGATCTTTGTGTTCAGGCCGAGGAGCATCCGGGTGCAATACCGCATACTGATGGCTTAATGCAATACATTTTTGGCGTCGTATCAGGCAAGCCCATGCCGAAACTGGTTCGAAATCGTTAATCACTAAATCATAGCTACTTACCGGCAAGCGAAGGATGTCGATTAACAAACGAAACGGACGCATACGCCACAAGGTCTGCCCTATTGCTACACCTCCTTTTTTGCCGAAAATAAAACTTAGTCCAGTCATGCGGTATTTCACAGGGAAAGGTAAATCAAGATTGGCCTGCACCCCACTTAGCAACACATCCACTTCCGCCATTTCACTCAATAAAGGCACAATCTCGCGAGCACGCGCCACATGCCCATTGCCGGTTCCCTGTATCGCATATAATAGTTTAATCGACATATATTCCAGAATTAATTACTCTGATTAATTTGCGTGCAAACTTCGTCCGGTTGACTGCTTCTGAAACAGTGTCCGAACAGCAAACTCTTCCAGAATTGACTCGAAAATCTGCTTTTTATCCGCAGTTGATAAATCTTCGGTAGGCGAAATATCGCTTTTTTCATTTCTGAAATACACCAACTGCCAATTTCCGTCTGCATATTCGGCTGCCGAAAAATGTTCCACCCAATCGCCACAATTGATGTAGCGAATTTGTTTCCCATTTATCTCAACAGTCTTATCTGCAGGAATATGTGTATGTCCGCATATTACAGTCTGGCAATTTTTTGACTCAGCAGCAGCTAAAACACTTTCTTCGAACTTGCTCAGGCTCTTATTATCTCGCAATACAATATCTTTCAGCGATTTATACAGAATAATTTCCTTGCGTCGAAGAAAATTAACGCATTTATTCAGCAAGGTGAGCAATCCGTAAGCAGCTGCCCCCATTTTAGCCAGCCAGCGAAATCGGTGAATCACAAAATCAAAAATATCACCATGAAAGATCCACACTTTTTCACCGTTCAAATCCAGCATCAACTGATTAACAATACTAAATTTACCAAGTTTAATCTGGTTAAACCGACGCATCACATCATCGTGATTTCCGGTGATATAAACCACTTCCGTCCCCTGCTCCATCATTTTTATAATCTGCCTGATTACTTTCAAATGTGGTTTCGGAAAATAATTTCGTGAAAAACGCCAGGCGTCAACAATATCGCCATTTAAGATGAGCTTTTCGGTACGAATTGATTTCAGATAATGAACCAATTGCTTGGCCTTGCTGGCATGGGTGGCTAAATGGACATCGGAAATAACCGAAATTTGCAATTGTTTTTGTTCCATAAAAATAAATAACACAATGCAAAATTTGGCTTTGCTTGTTAAGTACAGATTAACTGCGTGTTATCTTATTGATTCATTGAAACAAAGAGTGTTATCATTTTTGCAACAGAAACAGAAATTCGGCTAATCGCACAGAATATTCATATCCTTGGCCGGATTGATACACAAAATGGAAATAGATTGAGCTTTGCGAATTAGTTTTTTTTCGGGAAGTCCGATAAACAAATCCAGAGGAGTTATATTCTTGCTTCCCAAAGTTATCAGAACATCGTAGTCGCCATTTGCAGCACACTTCAATGCTTCAAACGGAATTTTCCAACTATTGCTTTTTCCTTCGGTCAGCGTATAAGTAAGTTTCAGGTTTTTCAAAAAACGACCGATGAATACCAGATTCTTCTTAAGCGATTGCTGATATTCGTGTTGTTTTTCGCGAGCCGCCAGCACTTCTATTTCAGCCTTATTGAAACGGGCAAAATACGACGCCCACAGCGAAGTTTCTTTCATTTCCTTTCTGAAATCGACGGGCAACAATACTTTTCGATAGTTTATCCGATCTGACGGTTTTCCTTCGACAAACAAAAAAGGAATAGTGCTTTCGTGCAATGCTTTCAGTTTCACCGAAAGCTGATTTTTACTCACAATAAGCACCACCGAGTCGTAACGATCGACCAACCGCTCAACCTGTTCTGACAGATTCCCTTTTAAAACAAGTGTTGATATTGGCAAATCGACACCCTTCGATTTTATTACCCGGGCCAATTCAGACAAGCGATTGTGCAACCAGTCTTTTTTCTCCGGTTCATTTCCAGACAGAGCAAACAGGCACAATTCTTTTTCCAGAAAGCCGGCCAATTGAATTCCATGCAGAATCACCCCGTTCATGTTTTCTGAAAAGTCGCACAAAACTGTTATTTTTTGCTCCGAAAGATTTCCCATTTATTGATATTCAATTATTTCTTCAATGGATAATTACTAAAATAATGTTCCAATCGATCCATTCCTTCTTTTATCTGCTCAATTGAGTTGGCATACGACAAACGCAAATAGCCTTCTCCGTTCTCGCCAAAATCGATACCCGGAGTCACCCCCACATGCGCCTTTTCTAAAATATCAAATGCCAATTGGTACGAATCGTTCGACAAGTGCTTAACATTGATGAAAACATAAAAAGCACCCGTTGGAATTACTGCCGGACTCAGCCCCATTTGCCGAAGACGATCGAGCATATACAGACGTCTTTCGTTGTACGTTTTACGCATTGCAGCCACTTCTTCATCGCTGTCGCGAAGCGCAGCCAAAGCTGCCCGCTGACCAACCGAACTGGCACAAATGAATAAATTCTGTTGTAATTTTTGCATCGGACGAACAAACTCCTTTGGAGCAATTACATAGCCAAGCCGCAAACCTGTCATGGCAAATAGTTTCGAAAAACCATTCAATACAAAAGCCCGGTCGGTAAATTCCAGTATCGATGGAGCACGTCCCTCGTAAACCAGACCGTGATAAATTTCATCAGAAATAATGTATGGCGAAAACTTTGCAATAGACGATAAACTTTCGGCAGACAATACGTTTCCGGTTGGATTCATCGGACTATTAATAATAATTGCTTTGGTCCGATCAGTTATTCGTGAGCAGATATTCTCTGCACGATATTGAAATCCATCTTCCTCAAATACCGGAACTTTTATCATATCGGCTCCAACAAAGCGAATAAAATTCGGATAACAGGCATAACCCGGGTCACTCAAGATTATTTGATCTCCCGGATCGCACAATGCCGCAAGTATAAGTAGTATTGAAGGCGACGATCCTGATGTTACCAATATCTGCTCGGGAGAAACAGTTACATTATAAGTCCGTTTGTAGTAATTGCAAATTTCTTCCCGTAACTCCGGATCACCCAAACTATGCGTATAATGGGTTCGATTTTCATTAAAGGCATTAAAAGATTCTTCTTTTACCGCCCGGGGAACGTTAAAATCAGGCTCTCCAACTTCCAGATGTACTACTGACACCCCCTGTTTTTCTAACTCAGCAGCCTTCTCAAGCACCTCCATTACAATAAATGGTGAAATCTCCTGAACTTTTCGGGCAATCATCGGGTTATATTATTAATTTTTGGAAAGCTAAAAATACAAATGATAATTGGTTACACAAGTCAAATACCATGCGGATTTCAAACAAAAATTACATAAAAAAAAGGCTTTTTGTTTTTATACATTTTTCTATATTTAGCAAGACAAAAAAACGGAAATGATTAAACGGTTATTGGGGATTCTCATTTTTTTATCGATACATATCTATGCTGCTATGTCTCAAGATCATATTACTCGTGTGATCTATTCAGGGCCGCTGGATAATCAAGGAAAAGTGTGGGAGTTGTTGGGGAAAGGAGTTTCGGGTTTTGACGTTGATGTAACATTCCGTTATGACGAACTGGTACTTTCACTGTCTTCCACAGAGAAAGTTATTCCACAAGGAATATCGTTTATCGACTCATGCCTTTACCCATTATATAGCCATTCTAAAAAAATCAGTCAGACTGCAACTAAGAATGAAATACTTCTGATTGTAAATTTTGAAACAGAAAAAGAAAAAGCTTATTCACAATTCAAAAAAATAATTGTGCCTTTTCTTGACCAAATTATTCTGGCCGGACCTAATTCAGAAAAAGCAAACATTCGGCTCCTTTCGCGTGATAAAGATTTTGTTCTGGCAACAAAAAACGACCAAAGTAAATCGTATATCGGACTGATTGGCACAAAAAATGACCTAGGTTCAACATTAGATTCATCGGAGATGCCATTACTTGAAGTCGATTTTACAGAATTGACATCCTGGCACGGAGCTGGTAATATTCCGTTTCCCGATTATATGAAAATTAAACAACTGGTAAGCCAGGCGCATCAGCACGAACGGAAGGTTTGTATCAGTAACTGCCCCAACCACCAATCGGCTCGCGATGTACTGATTTCATCGAAAGTTGATTTTATTTTGACAAACTCGCCGGAAAGTTTTCAATCACAAGGAAGCAAACAATAAAACCGGCATCATTCTTTCCTATTACAAAAGCCTTCCCTGCCAGGTATTCCGCTCTTTCAACCGTCGTTCAACTTTTGCCACAAATTCGAAATTTTTTAAGCCCCAGCGCGGAGCCACAAGCATTTCCGATGGAGCCTGACTAACAAAACGCTCGACAATAATACGCGGAGAAAGATGTTCCAGATAATCAACCACCAGTTCCACATAATCATCCAATTCAAACAAATGAAACTCTTCAGGTTTTTGTTGATAATCAACAAACAAACGAGTTCCACGATGAATCTGCAATTGATGCAGCTTCAGGTTTTCAACAGGCAACTGTGAAATAGTTCTGGCCTGATCCATAAAATCAGAATAAGTTTCGCCGGGTAACCCAAGAATCATGTGCGCACAATTATGAATTCCGCGACGACCAAGTTTCCGTAACGATTCTGCCGCTTCTTCAAAACTATGACCCCGATTAATCCGTTGCAGCGTCGTATTTTTATGCGACTCGATGCCCAACTCAATCATCACGTAATATTTTTCAGATAATTCAGAAAGGTAATCCAGCACATCTTCCTCCAGACAGTCGGGCCGGGTCGCAATCACCAGACCAAGCACACGTTCGTCCAGCAAAGCTTCTTCGTACAAGGCTTTCAGGTTTTCAAGCGGCGCATAGGTATTCGAATAAGCCTGAAAATAAGCCAAAAAACGCATTGTATCGTATTTCTTTGCAAAAAAGCGAATTCCCTGCTGTACCTGTTCGCCTACCGAGACTTCAAGATTACAATATGAAGGTTTAAATGTTTTATTATTGCAATAGCTACAACCACCAACCCCTTTCATCCCATCTCTGTTTGGACAGGTAAAACCAGCATCCACCGAAACTTTTTGCACTCGTCCGTTAAATTTCTGGCGGAAATAAGTAGGAAAATCATTGTAGCGTTTATCGTGTCCCCAGGGAAATTGCATCATTTCTGAATTTATAAGCAAACAAATATAGACGAAACAAAGGTGTGTGAAAAATGAAAATCAAAAAAGAACAAAAAATCAGCACTTTCCTATTGTTAAAAACTAGTTGATAACCTCTTGCCAAAAACAATCAATAATGCCTGTTGTTTCTTTAATTTTAAACAATCGGAAATAGAGAGAAATATGTTTACGCCCAAAGATATTGAGCAAATTACCGCACACGGAAGCAATATAGCAACCGTAGAGGAACAATTGCTGCGCTTTACTCAAGGATTTCCCCCCTTGCACATCACCGATGCAGCAACAATTGGAAACGGAATTATCCAATTGCATGACGAAGAAATCAATCAATTCGAAAAAGAATACGAAACCAAGCTGACTGAAGGACTGAAGCCGCTCAAATTTGTACCGGCTTCAGGAGCAGCCAGTCGCATGTTCAAAGCTATGTTCAATGCATTGGAGCAGTTGGATGCCGGAAAATCGGAGGAAGAAGTTCTGAAAAACGGTGAAATTGCTCACTTCTACAAGCATTTGAATCAATTTGCTTTTCAGCTCGAAATGGAAAAAAAATCAGGAAAACAAGTCTCTCAGCTTGGTCTGAAAGAAGCAATTCAACTGATTTTAACCGAAAACGGGCTTGATTACGGGAAATTGCCCAAAGGACTACTCGCTTTTCATCGCTACCAACAAGAAACACGTACTCCGTTTGAAGAACATTTGCTGGAAGGTGCTGACTATGCCCGAGACAGCCAAGGAAACGTTTTGTTGCATTTTACTGTTTCGCCCGAACATCAGGCTGGATTTGAGAAACTAACTCAGGAAAAACAGGCTTTCTACGAAAACCAGCTCAATGTGCGGTTTTCAATTCAGTTTTCGCAGCAAAAACCTTCCACCGACACAGTTGCTGTTGACATCAACAATGAACCTTTCCGTGAAGCGAACGGAAGTCTTTTATTCAGGCCTGCCGGACACGGAGCTCTGCTTGAAAACCTGAATGATCTGGAAGCCGATTTGATTTTCATAAAAAACATCGACAATGTAGTGCCCGATCATCTGAAAGGCGATACAATTCGTTACAAAAAGGCATTGGCCGGAATGCTGCTTCATGTGCGCCAGCAGGTTTTCTATTTTCAGGAGATGCTTGACACGCATCATTATTATGCATTAAACAGTGCTTTTTATGCCGAGGCAGCCAATTTCCTGGAAAATATTCTGCGGATACAACCACCCGCCAATCAGTATTATGCTGAAAAAGAAGAACTATACCACTATCTGAAAGCGAAGTATAATCGTCCAATCCGAATTTGTGGTATGGTAAAAAATGAAGGAGAACCTGGAGGTGGGCCATTTTTTGCAAAAAACAGCGACGGTTCTGTTTCGCTGCAAATAGCAGAAAGCTCACAGCTTGACATGCAGGATCCAATACAAAAAGAAATTGCACAGGAAGCAACACATTTTAATCCCGTAGATTTAGTATGCGCTCCAAAAAATTACAAGGGTGAAAAATTTAATTTGCTGCAATTCCGCGATCCGGATACCGGATTTATTTCAATAAAATCGAAAGATGGTAAAGAACTGAAAGCACAAGAACTGCCCGGTCTGTGGAACGGGGCAATGGCCAATTGGATTACCCTGTTTGCCGAAGTTCCTGTGAGCACTTTTAATCCTGTAAAAACGGTAAATGATTTACTAAGAAAAGAGCATCAGCCGAAAAGTTATAATTGAAAACTATTTTTGTACTTTTGCCAACTGCCGGAGGAAATGGGGATGAACGAAGAAAGCAAAGAAATATACGAAGATGACGACATTCAGGGAGCTGTCAGACGTTTCAAGAACATGGTTCGTCAAAAAACAACCGCTTATTTCGATGTGTACGAATTAGAAGGAGTTGCTGACTTCTTGCTTGATATGGGCTTGCTGAAACTTGCCCGCAAAGCTGTTGCATTCGGACTTCATATTCATCCGGGAGCTACTCCCCTCCTATTGAAAAAAGCACAAATACTTGCATACGAAGGGAAACCACAAAAATGCCTGCAACTGGCACTTTATCTGCGCAGAATAGAATCAACCAACCCGGATATTTATTTGGTAATTGGCTCGGCTTTCAATCAAATGGGGAAAATCGACAAGGCAGTGATTGCCTACGAAAAAGCAGTACAATACGACACTGAAGAGCCTGACGATATTCTTTACAGCATCGGTATAACTTTTGGCCAAACCGGCGAAGTTGAGCTGGGACTTCGTTATTTGGAGCGTGCACACAAGGCAAATCCGAAAAACGAAATGGTTCTTTACGAGCTGGGATATTTTAACGATCGCATTAATCAACTCGAAAAAAGCATCAGCTACTACAACAAATATTTGGATATTGATCCGTTTAACAGTTCAGTTTGGTACAATCTGGGCATTACATACAACCGAAGCAACCGCTATCTGGACGCAATTGATGCATACGATTTCGCCATTGCACTGAATGAAAATTTTTTACAGGCGCATTTCAACAAAGCCAATACCTATTCGAACAACGATATGTATGACGAGGCTATCCGCAGCTACGACGAATACATCCGACGTGATCCGGAAAATGATGATGCATATTGTTATTTAGCTGATTGTTATTTGAATACCGACCAATTGGAACTGGCTTTAACAAACTATCAGAAATCAATTAGTTTGAATGAAGAGAACGCTTCTGCCTGGCACGGAATTGGACTAGTTATGTGGCGCGAACGTAAATTTGCAGAATCGTACCAATACCTCGAAAAAGCAATTCGTTTCGATAATGAAAATGACGAATACTGGGCCATTTTTGCACAGGTTTGTTCCAATCTTGATTTTCATATCGAGGCAATTGATGCCTACCGCAAAGCAACTTCGCTTGCACCCGAAAACCCCGAATACTGGATTGCTTATTCCGAAATGCTGCACCAGAAAGGAGAAACCGATCAGGCAATTAATGTACTCAAAAAAGCAGGTACAGTGAGCGAATCAAGTGCTCCGATCAATTATCGGCTCACCGCATATTTACTCGAACGGCATAATGATGCTGAAGCAGCAATACGTTTCGAGAAAGCCCTGAATATTGATTTCAGCGGACATGGAAACTTATTCAATTATTACCCCGAAGCCCAAAAACTGGAGCTAATTAAATCGCTTATCCGTCAATACGAACGGGGGAAATAACTAAACTCCGGCTTCAATTCGGGAAATGTTCTCCTGAAACATATTTCCAATTACCGTTTTCGCGTCGAAAAAACGATAGTTCGTGAATTTGCTGCATTTTCCCGGCTTCAAAATACAAGGCACGAAATTCTACATATCCGGTCTCATCATTTTTCTCTCCATCCTTAGTTCGAATAATTGTAAGTCCGATCCATTTTACCGACTGCATCCAGGTTTTGCTGCTTTTGTATTCACGAATATTTCGTGTTGATGAATGGTGACTTTTAATCAGATATTCAACGTTTAATTGCACAAATGCAGAATAGCGCGAACGCATCAACTCCAGGCAACTCTCAGCCTGACGTTTTCCTGAAATAATAGACCGGCAACAGTTTTCCACCGACCTACCGGAACCACATTCACAGAGTTTTTCATCCATTATTTACAGTTTTTTAGGATTCTTTTTTTGCTGAAAGAACGAACATCAGCGGACAATCAACACGAAGAGTCTTACCTTCTCGGTATTGAGACAATAAAGCCAGTGATTGTTCTGCCAAGTTGCGGCGAACAGAGCGTCTTTCTCCTTTTATGCGTGCTATGTGCATGCGATCATACGAAGTGGTTTGATGTCTCAACCAGGCAATTACAGCCTTGACTGCACGTTCTTCTATCGGAATCATTTGCGTGCGGGCAACGGTCCCGCTTCCTACCGGAATTGCATGCTGAGTAACCAACACGGCAAGCTGTTTTTCTATTACTTTATATTTCGGATGGAAGTTCAAAAAACGCTCAACTTCACTACAAAATTCAAGTTCGTATTCACTTTGTTTTCTCTCCCGCCGATTCCTGTCCGACAGTAATTTTTTCTGATATGATTCAGTTTGCCGAAGGTCTGCAACCTCCGATTTTGCTTTTGCAACAATCAGAGCAGGAGCCCATACTCCGGTTGAAATTGTTTTCCGTCCTTTTTTAAACTGAACCCGCCAATACTCACCCTGCGCGGTAACTTTTCGGGTTACTCCAGCATCTCCGGCTGGTAAAAAAATCCAGCCATCGGGAGGATTCAACAACTCTCCTTTTTCGCCAAATAGCTGCCCATTTTTGCCCGAAGAAACAATTCTTATATTCAAGTTCATTCCTTTTTCCAGATATTTACTATTACAGTTACAACTCATCCGCTATCATACAATTTGTGTGTGGCAGAATATGATCCGGATTACTTATTAATATTGGGTGGCAAATGTACAATTTTGATAAAAAAACAATCTTTTTTATTTATTATAAAGAAATGCATTCAAGATGCTGTGTTTAAATATTATTTTTGATTTTGCGAAAAAATAAACGTTTTGAAACTAACATTTGACTCCAATTATACGATAATCTGGTTGCTTATTTTTATAAGTATTGCAATAGTAAGCAGCCTCCTTGTTTATTTCCGTAACCGGACAAACAAAGAGCTCTCGAAACAGCAAGTGCTCGCTTTATCGGCACTTCGTGCATGTGGTATATTTTTACTTCTTCTTCTTTTTCTTAATCCGGTTTTCATTAGCAAAACAAACCGGAAAGAAAAACCATTGCTTGTTGTTGCCATCGACCAGTCTCAATCGATTTTGCCATACAAAAGCGAAGTGCAACATACTATTGATGCCTTAAAAGATGAGCTTGAAAGGAAATATCAATTGGAATATCGTATGTTTGGCGACAAAGTATTTCCGGGCGACACGCCAAGTTTCCAGGCAAACCAGTCGGATTACGGCAAACTTTTCAGTACAATTTCAGCCGAGTATTTCAACCATCCGCCCGACGCTGTAATTTTGTTGGGCGACGGATTATTCAATGCAGGCGCTAATCCGCTAAACGCAATCCAAAACATTCAGTTTCCGATATATTCTGTTGGATTAGGCGACACAACCCGTTTTACCGATTTACAAATCCGGGCAGTTAAACATCCCCGCACCGCATTTCTCGATCGGATGGAGACCATTGAAGCCGATATTCAGGTTGAAAAGATGAATGGAAAATCGGCACGAATCGACCTGTTGCACGACAATCAGCTGATTGAATCCAGAACAGTAATTATCTCATCGAATACTTTCTTCGCCACCGAAATATTTCGGGTTCAAGCAAGTCCCGTTGGCTTACAGAAATTCAGCTTACGTATTTCTTCTGATCCCAAAGAAAAAAACACAGCCAACAACATTCGCGACCTGGTTATTCAGGTTACCGACAATCGGCATAAAATACTGATTCTTAGTGATGGTCCTCACCCTGATTGTGGTGCGATCAAATCGTCACTTGAAGATTATGGCAATTATGAAGTGCAAATGGCCTCCCCTTCGGCTTTACCCAACGACTGGAAAACTTACAATCTTTTTATCTGGCACCAGTTGCCATCAAGCCTTTCCGGGAACAATCAATTGCTGACAGAAATAGCAAAAAGCAAACTGCCTATGCTCATTATTACAGGAAATAATACGGCATTTCCATATCTGAATAATTTGCAAACAGGTATTTCAACATCAACTCCGAATGGAATTAATGAAGCGCAATTCAGCATAAATAAGTCTTTCACCCTTTTCAAAAATGAAAACGAAGCAATGGAACTTCTTCAAATGTTTCCACCGCTGTATGTTCCTGCAACATCATTTCAATTTTCAGAAGGAATTGAAACACTTGCATTTCAAAAGTTAAAAGGAGTTGACAGCAATCAACCGCTCTGCGCTTTGGGTACTGTAAAACAACAAAAAGTAGGCTTCATCTTGGGAGAAGGAATTTGGCGCTGGCGTTTATATGACTATCGGACAAACGGAAATACTCAGATTATTGACGAATTGCTCAATAAAATAGTAAACTTCCTTACGTTGAAAGAAAACGAAGAAAAACTGCGACTATTCTATTCTCCAATATATGCAGAAAATGAAGCAATTAACATTGATGCAGAACTTTATAATGACAGTTACGAGCTTGTAACCGAACCAGAAATGAGTTTACTGGTAAAAAAAGATAGTCTTTCGGAATATAAACTAGTTTTTGACCGCACAGAAGGACATTACCGCATTAATCTGGGAAAACCGGAAACAGGAGTTTACCAGATTGAAGCAACCGTGACACTTGGTGAACAACAATATAAGAAAAATGGCAATTTTAGAGTCATTCGTCAAAATCTGGAAGAGCAGCAGATTACTGCTGATCATCAATTGCTTTATCAACTATCCTCGGAAAGCGGAGGACAGTTTTTCGAATCATCACAAGTAACAGCATTGGCCGATTCTATTCGCAAAAACAAGCATATACAAAGTAGAAAAACAATTCAAACCAAACAGCATGAATTAATTCATCTCAAATGGTTTTTCATCTTACTTTTACTTATGTTTGGATTGGAATGGTTTTTGAGGAAATACTGGGGAATTTACTAAACAGCGCACCCAATGAGACAAACTTTCATCTTTTCATGGATAGTTTTCATTTTTATTGCATTAACATCCTGCTCTTCGTATAAAATAATTACGATTGAAAATCAACATCCGGCAAAAGTTTCAATTCCGGAATCAATCCAAAGTCTGACACTGATGAACCGGAGTATGAGTCCGGAATATCGGAATTTCCAGAAAGACTCGTTGCAAAATTATTTTTACAAAAGAGGATTTCAGATTTCGTCGAATGTGCTGGATAGCCTGGCATCTGACACCTGCATTCAGGTTTTAGGCGATTTACTTTACGAGTCAGGCCGATTTGATATAGTAATACCAGTGGACAGAAATCTTGACCATGAGTCAAAATTTTTCAGAATTGAGCCGCTTCTAAGTCAGGATAGTGTTGCAAGCATCTGTAAAACGTATAATACCGACGCATTATTGGTTCTTGAGCGCATGATAACACAAGTAAATACAGGGGTAAGCGGAAACGTGCGGGAAGTACTAAAAAATGGAGACATCAACTATGACAATTACACTGCGACAATCGATATATTTTACAATACCTATTTTCGTTTGTATGATCCCCAACAGAAAGAATTAGTTGCTCAGTACGTTGTTTCCGACTCGATTTTTTGGGATACAACAGACATTAATTTTGAGGGACTATTCAGCAATTTGACGCCAATAAAGCAAGCATTAATCGAAACAGGAATAAAAATAGCACTGGATTTGGATGATAAAATATCACCTAAATGGGTAAAGCAAAACCGGGGATTTTTTGTTCTGAATAAAAAAGATAAGAAAGAACAAGAACTTATTTCGGCAAATGAATGGAATTCTCTGGCGGAAATATGGCAACAATTAACACAAAGCAAAAACAAAAACATAAAAAGCAAAGCCGAACACAACATGGCATTAGCCTGTGAGTTAGAAGGGCAAATTGACGAAGCTATTTCCTGGCTCGAACAATCAATCCGCACCAAATACAGTGTTCAATCTGACGTATATATAAAACAGCTTGTTGCTCGTCAAAAAGAATTAGCACTTCAAATAAAAAACATTACTACGCCTCCAGGCAATGAAAAAGAAAAGGGATATCTTCATTGAAAATATCCCTTTCCCATCAATATAATGAGTTCCTAATTTGAATAAATTACCGGAGGTTTTGTCAATGCACGAATAGCGAGAAACAATCCGCCCAATACAAACGGGATACTTAGCCATTGCCCCATATTAAGAGTCATTGCAGCTTCAAATGCCTCCTGATCTTCTTTCACAAACTCAATCAGGAAACGAGATGCAAACACCATGACAAAGAATACTCCGAGAATAAGCCCCTGGTGATCCTTCGCTTTGGTTTTCCAGTACATCCAAAGCATTACACCGAATGTAAGTAAATAACTCAGCGATTCATAAATCTGAGTTGGATGTTTGGCTACAGGTTCATGATTCCGTTCGAAAATAAATCCCCATGGTAAATTGGTTTGTACGCCATAAATTTCTGAATTCATGAGGTTTCCGAAACGAATCATTGCAGCAACCAATGCAGTAGGTACTACAACTCTGTCGAGTACCCAAAATACCGATCGGTGCGATACTTTTTTACTCCATATAATTAATGCCAGCAAAATACCAATCGTTCCGCCATGACTGGCCAAACCGCCATTCCAAACTTTGAAAATTTCGATCGGATGCTGCGAATAATAGTCCCAACCATAAAACAGAACATGTCCAAGCCTGGCACCTACAATCGTAGCAATAATCATGTACATGAACAGACTTTCCAGCCATTTCAATTCTGCTTTCTCGTGTTTAAACATGCGTTCAACCATGTAGTAACCACCAAGAAATCCTATTGCAAACATTAATCCGTACCAACGAACAGAAAACGGACCGAGCTGAAAAATTTCAGGACTGACATCCCAGTGTATGAAACCAAGCATATTCTCTTCTTTTTATCAATTAAAACTGCCCTGCCCCGTGACACGACTTATATTTTTTTCCGCTTCCACATGGACACAAATCATTGCGACCTACTTTTTTCTCCACCCGCACTGGTTGTACTTTCTGTGGTTCTTTATTTCCCTGCTCACCTGGAACTTCGGCTTTCGAAGTTGACATACGACTCATATCAGTATGAGTACGTGACGCTGCCTCTTTTACTTCGCTCGGATCGCTGATAGGAATGTGCCCTTTTACAAGAGTAGAAACGATGTCTTTGTTTACTTTACCAACCATCTGTTTGAACAAGTTAAACGATTCGAACTTGTAAATCAACAGTGGATCTTTTTGCTCGTAAGTAGCATTCTGTACCGATTGTTTCAAATCGTCCATCTCGCGAAGTTGCTCTTTCCACGATTCGTCGATGGTACCAAGCACAACTTGTTTATGGAACGATTTGACCAGCTCTTTTCCTTGATTTTTATAGGCTGATTCAAGATTTGTAATAATCTGGAAAATTCGTTTCCCATCCGAAATAGGAACAACAATATTCTGGTACATATGCGATTTATTCTCGTACACATCTTTTATTACCGGATATGCCTGACGCGAAATTGTTTCCATTTTCCGACTGTATGCCGAAATCATCTTTTCATAAATCGTACGAGTAACTTCATCCGGTTTCATCTGATTGAATTCTTGTTCCGAAACCGGCGATTCAATCGACATGAGGCGAATCAGCTCAAGATTGAATTCCTGAAACATGTCCGAACCATGAAATTCATTCACTAAATTTTCAACGGCATCGAACATCATATTTAAAATATCAACCTCCAATCGTTCACCGAATAATGCATGACGACGTTTTTTATAGATCACTTCGCGCTGCGAATTCATCACATCGTCGTATTCCAGCAAGCGTTTACGAATTCCGAAGTTATTTTCTTCTACTTTTCTCTGTGCCCGCTCAATCGACTTGGTGATCATCGAGTGTTGAATCATTTCTCCTTCTTTCAATCCCAGACGGTCCATGATTCCGGTAATTCTTTCCGAGCCAAACAAACGCATCAAATCGTCTTCAAGTGATACAAAGAACTGCGATGTTCCCGGATCCCCCTGGCGACCGGCACGTCCGCGCAACTGACGGTCAACGCGGCGAGAGTCGTGGCGCTCGGTACCAATGATTGCCAAACCTCCAGCTGCTTTCACTTCTTTCGAAAGTTTAATGTCGGTACCACGACCAGCCATGTTGGTCGCAATAGTCACCATTCCTTTTTGTCCGGCTTCGGCAACAATTTCGGCTTCACGGGCATGTAATTTAGCATTCAGTACATTGTGCTTAATACCACGTATTTTCAGCATTCGGCTCAATAATTCCGAAATTTCTACGGAAGTTGTACCCACCAACACTGGGCGACCAGCATTATTCAATTCAACAATTTCGTTGATTACGGCATTGTATTTTTCGCGTTTGGTTTTATAAACCATGTCCTCACGGTCTTCACGAGAAATCGGACGGTTAGTTGGAATTACAACTACCTCTAATTTATAGATGTCCCAGAATTCTCCTGCTTCCGTTTCAGCAGTACCAGTCATACCGGCCAGTTTGTGGTACATACGGAAATAGTTCTGCAAAGTAATGGTTGCAAAAGTTTGCGTTGCAGCTTCCACTTTCACGCGTTCCTTTGCTTCAATTGCCTGGTGTAAACCATCAGAATAACGGCGACCTTCCATAATACGACCGGTCTGCTCATCCACAATTTTCACCTTATTTTCAATTACCACATACTCCACATCGATCTCAAACATGGCATAGGCTTTCAGCAACTGGTTGATAGTGTGAACGCGTTCTGATTTTACAGCATAATTCTGAAGTAATTCATCTTTTTTCTCCAGTATTTCGTGTTCGTTCAGTGCTTTATTATTTTCAATTTCGGCAATTTCAGAACCAACATCGGGCAGCACGAAGAATGTTGGATCTTCCACATCATCCGAAATCAAATCGATCCCTTTATCGGTAAGTTCTACTGCATTTTGTTTTTCTTCAATAACGAAGAACAGCTCATCGGTTACCTTGTGCATGTTCTTGTTATTATCCTGCATGTAGTAATTCTCCGTTTTGGTCATCTGAGCTTTGATTCCTTCTTCACTCAGAAATTTAATCAAAGCTTTTGTTTTAGGTAAACCTTTGTGTGCACGCAACAATAAAAATGCTCCTTCTTCCAGCTCTTCCTTAGTTGCCCCTTCTTTGGTAAGTAAACGTTTTGCATCGGCCAGCAATTGAGTAACCATGTTGCGCTGTGCATTAAACAATTTCTCCACTTTCGGCTTCAACTCTTCAAACTTCTGATTGTCGCCACGCGGAACCGGACCTGATATGATCAACGGTGTACGGGCATCATCCACCAATACCGAGTCAACCTCGTCAACAATTGCATAATGATGCTTGCGCTGTACCAAATCGTTTGGATTAATCGCCATATTGTCGCGCAAATAGTCGAAACCAAATTCGTTGTTGGTTCCGTAAGTAATATCTGCATTATATGCTTTGCGACGTGCATCCGAGTTCGGTTGATGTTTATCGATACAATCAACACTCATTCCATGGAATTCAAAAATAGGTCCCATCCACTCCGAGTCACGTTTCGACAAATAATCGTTTACGGTAACCACATGAACTCCGCGGGCAGCCAGTGCATTCAGGAAAACAGGCAAGGTTGCAACCAATGTTTTTCCTTCACCTGTTGCCATCTCCGAAATTTTTCCCTGGTGAAGTACAATACCTCCAATCAGCTGAACATCGTAATGAACCATGTCCCAAACAATCTCGGTTCCTCCGGCAATCCATCGATTTTTCCATAAAGCATTGCCTCCTTCAATAAGCACACTACTGCGCGTAGCAGCAATATTCCGGTCGAAATCACTGGCCATTACAGTTACGGTTTCATTTTCAGTAAAACGACGAGCTGTTTCCTTCACCACTGCAAAAGCAGCAGGAAGTACTTCATTCAGTACTTCTTCTATTTTTACATTGATGCGTTCTTCTAATTTATCGATTTCCTGATAAATCTTTTCGCCTTCCTGAATTTCAACCTCTTCAACCTGTGCCTTCAAACGAATAATTTCATCTTCTTCCGGTTTAATACGTTCAGCAATGATATTTTTTAAACGCTGCGATTCTTCGCGCAAACCATCGTTGCTCAAATTCTTAATTCGTTCGTATTCTGTCTTAATTTCCTGAAGGATAGGAGTGATTTCGCGAATATCGCGATCTGATTTGTTACCCAGAAATTTACTGAGTATTTTGGTTACAAATGCCATTATGTTATTCTTTTTAATTTCAGATTTTAACGCACACAAATGTACTATAATGTAAGACTTATTTAAAACCTTGCGAGATTTTTTCAATAAGAATTATGCCAGAGTTTGTTAAACCTGATTTTTAAAGTTTCTATGACAATACATGTCTAAATACTGACAAAGGGGCACAAATATGAGAGAGTGCAAGCTGACTAAACAGGTAAAAAGCTATTTTTGCACAAGGATTCACACCAATATTGGGAATTCAGAGTTTAGAATTTAGATTTTCAAAAGATAATATGTCACAGAATTTTAACCGCCAATGTTTTGTATGCGAGTCTCCTTTGCTGGAAGGTGAATATACCATTGAGCCATCAATAAATTTGCCAGTTTGCAATACATGCAAAGATACCGAGGACGAGAAAAAGAAAATACAGGAGTTATTGGAGGGAATGGCTGATGGTTTTGTTTGCGGATGCATTTAACAAACAGACCAATAAATCACTGATTTACAAAAAACAGATTTCAACCTATATCACTCAAATTATACGGTGTTTCCTGATAGACGTAATAATTTAGCCAATTCGAAATCAACAAATTGGCTGTCGATTTCCAACGCATAACCGGGCTTTGCTTCGGATTATTTTCGGGATAATAATTTTGCGGAATATCAATCGGTAAATTCTTCAGCTTATCGCGTTTGTATTCTTTGTCAAGCGTATAACGCGAATACTCAGCATGGCCGGTAACAAAAAATTGGCGGCCTCCCCTTGCCATCACCATATTCACGCCCGAAATGTACGAGTGCGAAATAATCTGCAATTCAGGAACCTTTCGAATATCTTCTTCCCTGACTTCGGTATGCCGCGAATGCGGAAAATAGTACAAATCATCGAATCCACGGAAAATAGGCAATTGCTCATCACTGAGCTGATGTGGAAAAACACCAAACATTTTTTTTGACAGCGGATACTTGGGAATTTTGTAATAATGATACAAACCGGCCTGTGCTGCCCAACAAATAAATAATGTGGACGTTACGTGGTTCTCAGCCCAATCAAAAATCAATTTCATTTCATTCCAGTAATCCACCTCTTCAAACGATAATTGCTCCACCGGTGCACCAGTAATTATCATGCCATCATAATTATTTTTGAAAATTTCGTCATAGTCTTTATAAAACTGTTTCATGTGCGAAACCGGAGTATTTTTCGAGCTATGCCCTTTGATCTTCATAAAATCAATTTCAACCTGCAAAGGAGTATTCGACAACAAACGAAGCAAATCTGTTTCTGTCGTAATTTTCAAAGGCATCAGGTTCAAAATGACAATTTTTAACGGGCGAATATCCTGATGACTAGCTCGTGTTTCATCAAAAACGAAAATATTCTCCTTCCGAAGAAGATCGATTGCGGGTAGTTGATCGGGTAAATTAAGTGGCATGTTTTTTTTGTTTTTTTTCGAAAATTTTCATTTTGTAATGTGCTGTGCAACCCGCATCCGAGTCGCACAGCAACATTTCTCATTTAACCAATAGCAGCCAGTGCTTGTTCAAAGTCTGCAATAATATCGTCGATATGCTCTAGTCCAACCGAAACACGAAGTAATCCGGGAGTCACGCCAGCAGCAAGCTGCGCTTCCTCCGACAACTGCTGGTGGGTAGTTGCTGCCGGCTGAATTATCAATGTTTTGGCATCGCCCACATTCGCCAAATGGCTTACCAGTTTGAGCTCATTCACCACTTTTTCAGCACGGGATTTATCTCCTTTTACGATAAATGAAAGTACGCCTCCTGCTCCTTTCGGTAAATATTTCTGTGCCAATTCGTAAGATGGACTACTTTCCAATCCTGGATAATTGACACTTTCCACCTTCGGATGTTTTTCGAGCCATTTTGCCAGAGCAAGCGTATTTTCCACGTGCCGATCGAGGCGTAATGACAAGGTTTCCAATCCATTAATCAACAAAAATGAATTAAATGGACTGATTGCAGGACCAAAATCGCGCAAACCTTCCACCCTTGCTTTGATAATGAAGGCAATATTGCCAAATGGGCCATCGAAATTGAAAACATCCCAATATTTCAATCCGTGGTAACCCGGCGAAGGCTCAGTGAAACCAGGGAATTTTCCGTTGCCCCAATTGTAACTGCCTGCGTCAACAATTACTCCTCCAATACTCGTTCCGTGACCACCAATCCATTTGGTTGCCGATTCAACCACAATGTCGGCACCATGCTCAATCGGACGGAATAAATAACCACCGCCGGCAAAAGTGTTGTCAACAATAAACGGAATGTCGTATTTTTTGGCCAAAGCGGCAAAAGCATCAAAATCAGGAATTACAAACCCCGGATTACCAATAGTTTCCAAATAAATCGCTTTGGTTTTCTCGTCAATCAGTTTCTCAAATGCTTCGATGGTCAAATCTTCAGCCAAACGAGCTTCAATTCCTAATTGTTTGAATGAAACAGTAAACTGATTATACGAACCTCCATACAAATACGGAGAACTTACAAAGTTATCGCCAATCCCCAGAATGGTAGTAAAAGTTAAAAACTGGGCAGCATGTCCCGAAGCCACAGATAAAGCAGCTACTCCTCCTTCCAGCGCAGCAATACGTTGTTCAAACACATCACTGGTTGGATTCATCAACCGGGTATAAATATTACCGAATTCTTTCAATGCAAACAAATTGGCGGCATGATTAGCATCTTTAAACACATACGAACTTGTTTGATAAATAGGCACAGCACGCGATAAAGTGGTTTGATCGACCTGCTGACCTGCATGCAATTGCAGGGTTTCGAAGTTTAATTTACGTGTAGTCATACTTTTTTATTTTTAGGGTTATACATTTCTTTTTTGAGTTATAAGTACATGAGTGCCTAAGCCTTGAACATTTCTCCTTACTTTTGACTTTTTACTTTCAACTTTTAACTTTTTTTACTCTTCCAGAAATACCTGATGAATTTTACGAACTGCTTTTTCTTTTTCCTGCCGATCAATTACCAGATAACTAACCAGATCAGAAGCTCCGGAGCCACTCAGCAACACATTGATTTTTTCGCTGGCTACTGCCTGAAACAGACGCGACGAAACGCCATGTTGCGATAACATTCCGTGTCCGACCACTGCAATCAAACTTACCTGATCGTGTATATGAATTTCATTTACCGAACTAAGTTGAATATCGCTGCATATCTTCCGTACACGAGCCGAATCCTGCTTATCTAAAATGATATTGATACTAACTTGAGAAGTTATCACCGAACGAATATTGATTCCTGCAAGATGAAATGCACTGGTAACTTTTGCCAGAATCCCGGGTTTGAAACCAACTCCTGCCCCATTCAGTTTCAGAATAGCCACCTGATCGTCGTACACCACGCTTTTCACTACTCGACTCGCAATTACCGATTCGGTATTGATTACTGTTTCCAGATTTTTTCCGCTACTGCTCAAACGATAAATATGTACTTGAATGTGTTTTTCAATCAGCGGTTCAACCAAACGAGGATGAAGTGATGACTGCGAGAAATACGATAATTCAGAAGCTTCTTCGTAAGTTAAGCGAGCAAGTACTTGCGAATTCTGAACAATTTCGGGATCGCCCGAACGAAACAAATGTCCCGGTTTCCATATTTCAAGGTAATCGGCCTTCACAATTCGGGTAATTGCTGCTGCCGAATAATCAGCAGCCTGAACGCCCAAACGAGCAAGTTTTCCTGTTTCAGTAAAACCATACGAACCAGGAATCAACGTAATTGCGTGCAGCAATGCTTTTTCTGTCAACAGATCATTCTGTTTCAGTACACTGGCATTTCCGAATTCTTCGGTCACCTGAAAATTAAACGCATCCGGATAAAGTACCTGATTATTCAAACCCTGTGCTTCAATCCAACCTGACAAGGCATTTACCGTTATTTTTTCAGAAAAACTAAGAACAGAATCTCTCAATGCTTCAGAATAATCGCCTGTTAGCTGAATCCCGTTCAAAAGCGAACTCAGGCTAGCTATTTCCTGCCGGGCTACTTTATTTTCGACGAAATCAGCTCCTGCATCCGACAATGATTTTTCAATTTCAGAAATAATAGTAGCATGATCGATGGTACGAGCCAGCAGGCCTTTCAAACCTTCGAGTATTAATTTTTGTATTTCAGGTATGGCTGATACAACAAGCACTACTGGCTTTGTTGTTTTTTTCAGTTCTGCCGACAAAAAAGATAAAAATTCTTTGTTGAACAAACTGTTACCGCCTACCCGGACAACTCCGATTGGCATAACAAATAAAATTAAAATTGATTTTTGAAAAAGTAAACTCTGAGATTGGCGCCTTCAAGCAATATGAACTACATACCGATGAAGGCTATCGCATTATCATAGACATGAAAGACATAGCAAAAACGTTACCGCCCATCAGGTTGGCAGTTACGATTTCGATATTTTTAGAAGAAATATTCATTTGCTTTGTCTTGTTTCGTTTTGCAAACTTATCATGTTTTCTGAAAAAACAAAAGGAGGATAGAAAAAGTTTAGTCTTTCTTTCAAAAAACTTAATAATTCAAATTTATTTCGTCTCACTGCAATTGGGAAACAGCTCAAACAACTCAATCTATAACACTACAAATAAACTACATACAAAAAAAACAAAGACAAAAAAAGGAGGCAATCAAAACTGAAAGCCTCCTTGAAAAAATATAAAGTAAAAATTTACTTGGCGTAATTAACTGCCCGCAATTCGCGGATAACAGTGATTTTAATTTGTCCCGGATATGTCATTTCATCCTGAATGCGTTTAGCAATATCGTACGACAGTTGCTCTGATTCGCTGTCAGTAATTTTATCGCTACCAACAATTACACGCAACTCACGACCAGCCTGAATCGCATAAGTTTTCAATACTCCCGGATACGAAAGAGCCAGATTTTCGAGCGTTTTCAATCGTTTAATATACGATTCAACTACTTCGCGACGGGCTCCCGGACGGGCTCCTGAAATAGCATCACAAACCTGAACGATTGGAGCAAGCAAGCTTTGCATTTCCACTTCGTCGTGGTGAGCACCAATTGCATTGCAAATATCAGGTTTTTCTTTAAAGCGTTCGGCCAATTTCATACCCAGCACTGCGTGTGGCAATTCCGGCTCATCGTCGGGCACTTTACCAATATCGTGAAGCAAACCGGCACGTTTTGCACGTTTTGGGTTCAAACCTAACTCGCTCGCCATAATCGCACAAAGGTTAGCCACCTCGCGCGAGTGCTGCAACAAGTTTTGTCCGTAAGACGAACGGTATTTCATTTTACCAATCAAGCGAATCAATTCAGGATGTAATCCATGAATTCCCAAGTCGATGGTGGTACGTTTACCCGTCTCTATAATTTCTTCCTCAACCTGTTTGCGTACTTTTTCAACTACTTCCTCAATACGTGCAGGGTGAATACGGCCATCGGTTACCAATTGATGAAGAGCCAAACGGGCTACTTCGCGGCGTACCGGATCGAATCCTGAAAGCACAATCGCTTCCGGAGTATCATCAACAATAATTTCAACTCCCGTAGCAGCTTCCAATGCACGAATATTACGACCTTCACGTCCAATAATGCGTCCTTTAATTTCGTCGCTTTCAATATGGAAAATGGTCACTGCATTTTCGATTGCAGTTTCGGTGGCAACACGCTGAATAGTTTTTACCACCACTTTTTTAGCTTCTTTATTCGCAGTTAACTTGGCCTCTTCCATAATCTCGTTAACATACGACATGGCTTCGGTTTTTGCTTCTGCTTTCAGTGATTCTACCAGCTGAGCTTTGGCTTCTTCGGCTGAAAGGCCTGAAATCAATTCCAACTGTTCCACCTGTTTTCGGTGCATTTTTGATAATTCCTCTTCTTTCTGCTCAATAACCTGCAATTGGTTAGTCAAATTCTCACGAATTACTTCCACTTCTCTTTTCGAAGTTTCAAATTCTTTTACTTTACGCTGAAATTCGTTCGTACGTTGAACAAAAGCAGATTCACGTTGATTCAGTTTATTTTCCAGACTATTGATCTTCGAACTCTTCTCGTTCACATATTTCTCGTGATCCGATTTCAGTTGAAGAAATTTCTCTTTGGCCTGTAGGATTTTATCCTTTTTTATCACTTCACCCTCAGCTTCCGCCTCGCGTAAAATTTTTTGCTTCTTGCTTTTTATGGCTTTGTCCCACATAAAGTAGGAAAGCGCAGAGCCCCCGAAAAAAGCAATTGCTGCGTATATGATTATCTCCATATAAAAAAATTAAACTTGTTTTTTACTAAAAACCCGCAATCCAGTCAAATTCCGACGAGCAAACCGGAACTTGAAATGAAATGCGGGTTTTCCTATATTTATCTCAAAAAACAAATACTTAACTTTTCAAAGTCAGGTATTCATCCAAAATTTCATTCAACTCTTTCACTTCATCGACAAATGGAGATGTATCAGCTCTGTTCTCGAGTTCAAGGTTTTTTAATACGAATTGAAAAGCTGTCATGGCCAGAAAATCCTGAGCATCGTGATTGGCATACTTCTGCCGGTATTGAAGCACAATCTCGTTAATCATTCTTGCGGCCTTTCGGTACTTTTCTTCATCGTCCCGATCGATCTTCAGCGGATAATTTCGTCCGTCGATTTTAATATTTATTGAAAGCTTGTTTGTCATTTTCACACATGTATTACTGATTCAACATAGCAATACATTTATCAATTTCCCGCACTATTTTTCCAATCTTACGTTTGGCCTCGTCACTTTCCACATCGGAAACAACCAGCGATTTGGCTAACTTCAAATTGTTGTATCTATGTTCGATCATTTCCGTTTCTTTTCTTGCTGAATTTAGCTCGATTTCAAGTCTTTCAACCTGATTACGCAACTGCCTGATCTCTGCTTTTTCTTTCTCACAGAGGGCTATCAGTTGCCTGATTTTCATTCTAAATCCGTCAAGTAAAATTCGGTCTTGCTCGGTCATTTTTGCTTTCTTTCAGCACAAAATTAACATTTTTGATCAATAAAAATCCTCGTGTTTAATAATTATTTAAAATTAGTCAACCTGAGAAACACTCTGCGTTGTGAATAAGTTTTATAATTTCGCCGGACAATTTATGCATTATGAAACGATTATTACTCCTGATTCTGACTGGAATAAGCTTATGTGCAACGGGGCAAATTGCAAACCCTTCATTTTACCGTTCACCTGTTGATATTCCGATGTTTTTAACCGGAAATTTTGGCGAATTACGCAGTAATCATTTTCACGGAGGTATTGATATAAAAACTGAAGGAAGAACCGGACTTCCGGTTTATGCCACGGCTGACGGTTTTGTTTCGCGCATAAGTGTTTCGCCGTACGGATTCGGGAATGCATTATACATCGATCATCCCAACGGAACCACTACTGTTTGTGGTCACCTGGAAGCATTTGCCGAAAACATCCAGCAATATTTGCGCGATCGCCAATACGAAAAAGAATCGTTCAGCATCGACATTAGTCTGCTCCCCGGACAATTTCCGGTAAAAAAAGGAGAATTGGTCGCCTACAGCGGAAACACCGGTAGTTCTGGTGGGCCACATGTACATTTTGAAATTCGTGACACCCGCACCCAGCGCCCCAGAAACCCGTTGAAATACAATTTCCCGGTGAAAGATACAAGCAGTCCAAAAATTTTGTCTGTGGTAGTTTACCCGGTTTCCGACGACGCAGTGGTAGCCGGGAAAGCATCGAAACAACGCTACGAGACTGTTTTCTTTAACAATAGCTATTCGATACAAAAAAGCCCGGTTATTCCGGTTTTTAGCACAATTGGCTTTGGCGTTCAGGCGATCGACTATCTTGACGGAAACTGGAGCAAATGCGGCATTTATCAATTGACGCTAAAGGTAGATGGACAAACCATTTATTCGCTCACTGTTGATGAATTTGGCTTCGAAGAAGGGCGCTACATAAATAGTTTAACCGATTACGATGAAAAAATACGCTACGGAAGAAGTTTATACAAAACATGGATTGAACCGGGGAATAAACTAAGCATGATTAACCGGGCTGCTGGCGATGGGCTTTATACATTTACCGATGATAAAAAGCACCAGATAAGCTATGAAATTACCGATGTATATGGAAACCTGTCGAAACTGAATTTTGATGTGATTGCCAAACAACAAACGGCGCAGCGCGAAGCACTCACTGGTACTTTTTTCAAATTTGATGAGAATAACAAACTTGAAACAAATGACATTGAGCTCGACTTTCCCAAAGGTTTGTTTTACAACAATTTCAACTTTATTTATAAAACCAGCGCCGCTGTACCCGGAACATATTCGCCGGTACACCAGGTTCACAACAAATACACTGCTCTTCACGATAATTTTTCAGTAAAAATTAAAGCCGAAAATTTACCCGAAGCACTACAAAGCAAAGCATTACTTGCTTACGTCGATTTAAAAACAAACGCACTATCTGCTTTGGGTGGCAATTATTCGGATGGCTGGGTAAGTGCAAAAACACGCACATTTGGCAATATAACCGTGGCAGTGGACACCATTACACCAACAATTGTTCCGCTTAGTTTGAAAAACGGTGCATTGACTGAAGCCAACCAGATACGCTTTCGTATCTCCGACAACTTCTCGGGAATTGATTCTTTTCGGGGCACTATAGATGAAAAATGGGTGCTGTTTGAATTCGACGGAAAAAGTAATTTACTTACATATAAATTCGACAAAAAGCGATTTGTGTTTGGGAAAAAACACCACATGAAACTCGAAGTTACCGACATGAAAGGCAATACAAAAACCTACGAATCGTCGTTTTATAAATAATCGTTCGCACCAAAATTAATCTTTATCAAAAAGAAAATACGCCACAACAATCCCGGACGAAAAAGCTATCTTTGATTGACAATGAAATTTCAACTATGCATGGTTCAATCAAACAAAACGATGTAATCGTAGAAAGCTGGGAACAGCTGTGCGAAGAAGTTTATTTCGACTCATGGAAACCGCAATTCAGACGTTACCGTTCCGACTATGCGTTTCGCGGCTTATCGGATGCCGAATACGAGTTAAAAAACAGCTTTCTGCGAAATAGTGGCGACCGCCCTGAACTGGAATATCACCTGTTGCGAAATTTCCGCAAATATGCAATCACTCAGGATCCGGAACTAATCGGTACTTTTTGGCGACTTCTGGTATTAGCCCAACACCACGGGCTTCCTACCCGACTGCTCGACTGGACCTATTCACCGTTCATTGCCATGCATTTTGCGACAGCCAACACTGAAAAATTCGACATTGACGGAGTGATATGGAAAGTTGATTTTGTAAAAGTAAACCAACTGGTTGCCGATCCGCTTTGTATGTTGCTAACTGACGAAAAATGCAACGCATTTACCGTTGAGATGCTTGAAAAAATAGAATCGCTTGCCGAGTTCGACAAAAAACTGGGTCCCGATCAGGTTTGTTTTTTCGAACCCCCCTCATTAGACGAACGCATTGTCAACCAATTTGCTCTTTTTTCAGTAATGAGTAATCCCACCGCAATTCTCGACAACTGGCTAATAAAACATCCCGACATGTTTCGCCGGATCATTATTCCTCATCAGCTAAAATGGGAAGTTCGCGATAAGCTTGACCAGGCAAACATTACCGAACGAGTTTTATTTCCGGGACTTGATGGGCTTGCCCGCTGGCTGAAAAGGCATTACCAGCCGGTATAAATAAAAAGCCCCGGTCTTTTTACAACCAGGGCTCTCTATATTCTCATACTGAAATCACTCTTTTTCAGACAAATAACGTTCGGCATCAATTGCAGCCATACATCCTGAACCGGCAGCAGTAATTGCCTGACGATAAACCGGATCCTGCACATCGCCACAGGCAAAAACACCCGGCACATTGGTTTTTGATGTACCCGGAGTTGTTTTGATGTACCCAACTTCGTCGGTATGAATGAAATCTTTCACAAAATCAGAATTTGGCGTGTGTCCGATTGCAAGGAAGAATCCATCAATTTTAATTGACACCTCTTCTTCTGTTGCCTCACCTTTGTTTTTCAATAAAATAGCACCTTCCACTACCCCATCGCCAAACAACGATTGAGTTTGATGTTTCCAAAGTACTTCAATATTCGGGGTGCGGGCAACTCTTTCGGCCATCACTTTTGAAGCACGAAGTTCATCGCGACGAACAATCAAATATACTTTGCGAGCCAAACCAGCCAAATAAATAGCTTCTTCGGCAGCAGTATCGCCACCACCAACTACTGCAACATCTTTTCCACGATAGAAAAATCCGTCGCAAGTAGCACAGGCCGATACACCACCTCCTGCATATTTTTTCTCGTCTTCAAGTCCGAGATATTTCGCAGTAGCACCGGTTGCAATAATTACCGTTTCAGCCTCGATTAATTTATTTCCGTCCACCCATACTTTATGTACACTGCCCGAAAAATCAACTTTCGTCGCAATTCCCCAACGAATGTCGGTTCCAAAACGCTCAGCTTGTTTTTTCAGGTCTTCCATCAATACGGGTCCAGTCACTCCTTCCGGGTAGCCGGGAAAATTTTCCACTTCGGTAGTCGTTGTCAATTGTCCTCCGGGCTGCAATCCTTCGTACATTACCGGACTAAGATTTGCACGGGCAGCATAAATTGCAGCAGTATAACCGGCAGGTCCGGAACCAACAATCAGACATTTAACTCTTTCAGCATCAGCCTGCTGTCCTGAAGTATTGCTTGTGTTTTCGTTAAGATCCAATGATTTAAACATGGCTATATAATTTTTATGTTTTTCTGAGTCAAAAATACAAAACATGCAAATATCTGCAACCATCGAATTATCAATAATAGCTATGCATACATAGAGAGAATTGAATCATTGCGTCAGATCGAGCATAACTTCGAAACGAATTCCTTTTAATTCGCGCTCAGGAAAAAGAACCTGAGCTGCAATATATGGCAAAGGCAACACATACAATGGGAAATGCTGTGCAAGAATTGCTAAGATGTGCGACCATATTTGTTCTGCTTCCGGCGTTGTATTTCGCAAACGACGATGAATACAAAGCTCCGGATAATCGGCAGCAATATGCAAACGACAAGCGAGCGGACGCACTTCGTAAATAATACATTCGTTGTTAACAAGGAAAGGACATGGAAAACACTCTTCTGCCTGCAAATTTTTAAATTGTGCAAATACTTCGTTATAAGAAAGCAAGTCATTTACTGGCGTTTTTTCTTCAAAGAAACGAAGCCAGGCATGTAAGTTTTTCATCACTTGCTGCTTTTCCTCTCCCCCCATCTGATGACTGATAAAGTCGATTATTGGCAATTCTTCCAGATGCAACACCTCAACAAGCTGATAGCAGCAATGCGCACAACCTCTCGAACAACAATTTTGCAGGGAAGCCATCTCCCGATCTGCTTTTTGATGAATTCGCCGAACATATCGTATCGGAGCTAAAGTTTTATCTTCCATACTTTTATGTTTGTTTTCAAGATACAAATTTCAAAAAGAAGAAGCAAATCATTCCCCTGCCATCTTGCACTTCATGATGATCAAAAACGCAAACGAACAGAATAAAGATCAGGTAATACTCCCTTGAAAAAACGCAATAAGAAACTGTATATAAAACAATTAACAACACCAGCCATTCTGTCATTGATTCTTTCAATAAAAATTCGAGGTTTTTTTTGCAAGATTGCATAAGATATATACTTTTGCAGGCACAAACTTCGGGATGTAGCTCAGCCAGGTTAGAGTACGCGTCTGGGGGGCGCGGGGTCGCTAGTTCGAATCTAGTCATCCCGACCTAAACAAACCTCCATAAGAGATCGTCAGCTAGACGGTCTCTTTTTTTTTTGCTATTTCATAACCGACATTTCTTTCATATTTGGCTGAAAAGTGATATTTTAGGTTGAAATCAAAAAACCAAAATCTCATGAAACGAGCATGTCTTTGCAAAAACACAAGCACGCATGAATTGAATCACTGCATGCAGTCCCGAAATTTTTTGAAACCACACAACAATCAGAAACGAAACAAATCGAGATTTCTTCTCCTTTTTTTATTGTTAATTGCATTGTCAGCATGTAGTCCATCGGTGCTTGACACACTGATTGACCCAACGACTCTACAGGAAACAGCAGCCCGTATCCGAAAAGAAATGCCAGAGTTGGAAAGTGCTAAAAAAGACCTGCTAACACAGCTTGAATTGATCCAACAAGGGAGGGAAGCATTCCAAACAGGAAATTCACAAACTGCTATTGAACCCGCCAAATTCGATATGTACAAAGAGCAGCTATTTAATTTTTTCCAATCGCACCAAACCACTTACCGGCAACTTTTTGACGAAGTAGAAGCTCAAAAAGAATTCAACCAGCAGTTTGGCGAAAAAATTACGGCCATGCATCGTCAAATTGATGATTTCTGTTCGGCCAGACAAAACGAGATCAATGAAAAAGAGAATCAGGTACAACGCACCATTGCAGAACTCAGCAAAACAATTAATGTGAACATTATCAGCATCCGTACAAACCGGTATTTCCAACACGAATCGGTGGAAGTTTTGGCTCAGATTACCAACACTGGCAGTGAACCTATTGAATCAATTGATTTCAACTTGCATATTCAAAAAGGAGGAAATGTAATTGCCCGCCTGCCAATTCGAATGGACGATCGCTTTGTCAGCAATAAAATCAAAAAATTCAACTACACAAGAGAAAGTAATCCGGGTATTTTTGCCGCGCTGAAAAATATTGACATTTACAGCATAACATTGAAAGAAGAAGTATTCAAAATAAACATGAATGGTAAAACGGTGGATGCCTATGCTCCAATGCGAGGAGTAACCAATCATCATTACCAAAGCAATCAGCAACTAGCAGGCGAATGTCCCTATCTGACCGAACAAGATCCGATTTTCATAGAAATGCAGGAATTGAATAAGAAAAAGCAGGAAGAACTGGCTCTGAAAATGCCATGTCTGGCAAAAATTGAAAATATTCGCGAACTGCTGTTTGCCCCACAATCGTAAAACCAGACATTGTTTCCATAAAAACGAACAACCGGATAATCGCACTAGACGACTATCCGGTTGTTATTTTACGAATAGCAACTGCTAATTGCGAATTAATTGCATTTCATCGAGCAGATAACCAGCACCTGCAACCTTATCGATTACAAACATCACATAGCGCATATCCAATGCAATGTTCCGGCATTGAGACGGATCGAACATCAAATCACTCATGGTTCCTTCCCAGCAACGATCGAAATTAATTCCGATCAGTTCGCCACGCGCATTTACCACCGGACTTCCTGAATTTCCGCCAGTGGTATGATTCGAAGCAGCAAAACACACTGGCATCGTCCCATTTTCGGCATACGAACCGAAATCTTTGGCCGCATACAAATCGCGCAATTTTTGAGGAATATTGTAATCGTAAATTTCCGGATTATCTTTCTCCATAATTCCATCAAGCGTGGTAAAATAATCGTAGCGAACCCCATCGCGAGGCTGATAACCTTCTACTTTTCCATAGCTTACCCGCAAAGTAAAGTTTGCATCCGGATATAAATTCTTATCCGATTTCATAGCCAGAATACCTTCCATGTAAAGCTTCTGATTGCTTAGTATTTTTGCATCCAGCTCGTTATAAATCGGCTCAACTGTTTCAGCATAATGTTTTTTCATAACTGAATACAATTTAATAAGCGGATCTTTTTGTAATTGAGTCGTTCCTTTCTGCGAAAAATTATTTATGAAAGCCAAAATTTTTTCTTTGTTGCACAGCATCGATTTTCCATAAACACGATCAAGTAACTTTGCATCATCATTGCTATCCATTAATTTTATAAAGTCAGCAGGCAATACCGAACGATCGAGTTTGCGATAGATACGCATCAATGCCACAAACATTTTTTCATCCGTTGCACGATCGTAATCCTTAAAATAGTTTTCAGTCTCCTCAATCAATTTTGACTTGAGTTTTTCCACCATTTTAGCATCCGACTTCGGACTAATTAATTGAAGATGATTGACCATATCAGCCATTTTAAAAGCATCACATCCATTTCGTACTGTTTCCGAATAATAATCGCGTGCACGGGTCCACGAACGAATTGCCTCGTACAGTTTTTCAAACTCCGGCAAAACCTTCCCGTATTTTTCCTGACGATCAGGTGCAGCATTTATCCAATTCGTGAAATCAGCTTCGAATGATTTTTTTGCTTCTACTGCATTCAAACGCTTCAATCCCAGTACTTCGCCTTGCCATTTTTTCCACGAGTTACTGATATTGGCATATTTGGCTGCATACTGAATACGCACTTTCCGGTCAGCTTCCATCTGATTAGCAAGAATTTGCAGCTTGCGATCGCGAATAGCAATACGATCCGGATCACTCTGTGTCATCACCAAATCAACCGCTTGCGAAGGTAAATATTGCGTAGTTGTTCCCGGATAACCAAAAACCATTGTAAAATCATTGGCCTTGACACCTTTCAGCGAAACAGGGAAAAACTTTTTTGGTTTGAAAGGAATATTGTCTTTCGAATATTTAGCAGGCTGGTTATCTTTATCCGCATATACCCGAAACACAGAGAAATCGCCGGTATGACGCGGCCACATCCAGTTATCGGTATCTCCGCCAAACTTTCCGATTGAAGACGGAGGTGCTCCCACTAAACGCACATCGGTATATTCCAAATACACGTACAGAAAATACTGGTTGCCGTAAAACAATGGTTTTACAACGGTATTGAAACGACCACTGTCTGAAGCAGAGGTCTCAATTTCTTTAATATTAGCCTTCATTATCGAATCGCGTTTCGATTCGCCCAAAGCCGAAATTCCTTTCATTACACGGTCGGTTACATCTTCCATACGATCCAGAAATTTCACCGTCAATCCGGGATTTGGCAATTCTTCGTCACGCGAACGAGCCCAAAATCCATCAGTCAGATAATCATGTTCCAGCGAACTATGATCTTGTATTGCATCGTAGCCACAATGGTGATTGGTAAGCACCAGTCCTTCGCCCGAAATCATTTCGCCGGTACAGCCCCGACCAAAGATCACCACTGCATCTTTCATGCTGGCATGGTTCACACTATAAATGTCATCGGCCGTCAACTGAAATCCCATCTGCTGCATCTCATCGATATTCCGGTTCAGCAATGCCGGAATCCACATTCCCTCGCGGGCTGTAACATTGGCAACAAATAAAAAAAGTAATGCTGAAATAACTAAAATCCGTCTGCTCATATCTCTCGTAATAGTTTCAAAATAAATTATGAATGGGCATAAAAATAGCGAAGAAAACAGCACAAGCAACACTCGAATAACAATCATTCACAATATTTTGCATTGCTGCTTTCTTCGCCCAAGCTTTTTGCATCGCTTTTTGATTCTATTTTGACAATTTTTGAAAACGAAAAACAATTAAAATAGAATCTGACGATGTACTATTTTGTTCCAAACTTTTTCAGAATATCTTTTACGGCATCTTTATGTACAGTAAATCCCATCATTTTCAATTTAATATAGTCTTCGTGGAAAAAATAATATCCAAAATTAGGATGCCCCTCTCCTACATTTCTCGAACCCGAACTTGAATCTTTAATCAGGTACCAGTCTTTTCCCTTGCCTTTATAATTCTCCAGAATTCCAATCAAATGCATGCCATGATCGTCGGTGGTTGTTTCGTTTGAAAAACGAAACTGGCGCGCATCTTCATTAATGTATGCCGATGGAATATCGTAATCAGGAATCATTGCGCAATTGGTTTCACGACTGAATCCGGATTCCGACACATCGCCACCAATACTCACCGAATAACCGTTTTTGATTGCTTTTTTCAGAGATGCCATAAACACATCCAACGGAACATTATAATAATCGGCACTGTGCCACCAGTTATCCGGAACTTTATATTCAACCTGTTGCCAGTATGGTTCTTGTTTGTACGACAGAATCTCAACAAAATCATCCGGATTGATTTTCAGATAGTCTTTCAGATAGCTCTGCGGCGTATATTTTTTTCCTTCTACTTCAAATTCAGTTGGTGGAACTCCAATATAGTAATTCATAATCGCTTTAATAGTTTCCAACCCGGTTTCCTCGTTCCATGCATTCGACTGTTTCAGCGAATTAAGAAATGCTTTCATTTCATCAACCATCTTCGCGTGGGTGTGAAATTTACGACCATTCAATTTTCCGGTATAAACCGATTCGGGGACAGCGCCATATTGATTCATGATACGGGCAACTGCATTTCCTTCCGAACCCTCGTCGAAATTCGAATTACCGCGTTTTTCAATAAAGCGGCGAGCTTTTTCCACATATTCCCAGTAGGCATTGTAAATTTCCGAAATTTCAACTTTCAATCCGTGCTGACGATATATTTCCGATTCGTAAAACGAAGTAGTAGAAAAACTCCAGCAAGTACCACCATTACCCTGCGATTCAGTAGGCTGGCACCAAACCGTTTGATACAACGACCGATCGTTGGGCAAATCAAGCCCCGACTGATCCATCACAAAACGAGCGAACGACTGGTCTTCTTCCATTTTCTGATCTACATCGCGAATATCTTTCAGAATCGATTCATAATAAAAACCTTTTCCTTTCTCGCTTACTTCCATTTTTCCTTTGTCCAGATTCTGTGCCCCTGCACAAATAGCCAGCATTCCGGCCAAACTTGTTAAAACAATATGCTTCATATAAATATTGATTTTAAAATAAACTCCGAAAATAATTATTCTGCAATGATTGGTCGATGAAATTACTCATGCATTACAATTTTTTACAGACCAAACTATTGAAAGAATAATCGCAAATTACTCACAATACGAGCAAAGAGATCGAAATCTCATTTTTGGCTTTGCACAATTTTTGTACTTTTGGACTGACTATAAATCTACAAGACATGCTTCGCCAACTAACACATATATTGATCATTACAAGTCTTTTGTTCGTTTCAATACAAATACAAGGGGCAAAAAACAGCATGAATCGCTGCTCCGATCCTGAAAAAACAGCCATGGAATTATTTTCTGAAGGAAATTTTCAACAGGCACTCCCCCTTTTTCAGGAACAATTGAAACTATTTCCGGAAGATAAAATGCTGAATTATTATTTGGGAGCCTGCATGATTGAATGTGGAATGCCTGACTCAACTGCCCGGCAGGCTTTGGTTCTGGCAATAGAAGATAATTCGCCTGAAAAAATTAATTACTATCTGGGCATTGCCTTTCATGCTGAAAATGAATTTACCAAAGCCGTGGAATATTACCGACAATTTGAAAGTAAAGCAAAATCTAAAACATTAAAATCAACTAATTATCAGCAATTAATTGGTTTAGCCGAACAAGGCAAAAACCCATTCAGAAAAGAAGAAAAATCAATCGTTCAGCAAGAAAAAACCGAAACGATTGCCAATGCAGAACCGGAAACAAGCAGTATAAGTAAATCCGTTACAAGGCCCGAACTTACCACACAAATACCTCCGGCTCTTTCCGATTCCCTGATCAGTTTTCAGGCTACCCCGGAAATTCGTTACATGAAAATACAACAGTTTCGCAGCAATGAAGCCCGGCTTAATTTTATAAAAGGCTGGCAAGCCAAGCAATCCATCGACTCGCTGGTACAATCGACCGAACTTTTACGTTCGCAATACAGCAATAGCGAAGCTGAACAAAAAGAAGCAATTGCCCGACAAATTTTAAGCAACGAACAACGAGTAATTGCGCTAAATCGCGAAATGCCGCAATTCGATTTGCTTGCACATCAACAGGAAGAAGCCTACTGGGAAAAAGCATTTCCTTCTGAAAAAGATCAAATAATTAAAGAAAACGATGCAATTATCACCAGTATAGAACAAGCACAAAAACAAAAAATACAAGATATTACTCAACGTCCACCCGAAGTAGTAATGTTGCCTTCGTCGCAAAAAACACCTGCCCCCGAAACTGAACCAGTTGAAACCGGAATTGTTTATAAAATACAGATTGGAGCTTTTAGCAAGGAACTTCCGGAATACATCAACCGTACATTCAAGAAACTGGCTTTGATCCGAAAAATTGATACGTACAAAGATGAAAAGGGAGTTAACGTATATACCGTAGGTTCGATGAAAACGTATGCTGATGCCCTCCAGACACAAAAACAAGTAAAACTGGAAGGCATAAAAAATCCGATTATTGCAGCTTACCGCAACGGAAAACGTATCACGGTAAACGAGGCAAAAAAACTAAACAAAGAATGAGATGACTGCCAAAGAAAAGATAAAGAAAGAACATGATTCGGAAAGCAAACAACAACAAGATCGCTTTCTGATTCTGCATAACGATGAGGATCACACATTCAACTATGTAATTGAGGCATTGATAGATATTTGCGAACACGACTATGATCAGGCAGCACAATGCACAATTTTAACACATTACAAAGGAAAGTGCGATGTAAAAAAGGGAAGTTTTACGTACCTTAGGCCTATGAGAAAGGCACTAAGTGACCGGGGACTGCTGGCAACTATCGATTAAAAACGAAATAAACCTGCTCCACCCTCCACTACAAGCTGCTCTCTGAGAGAACAAACTTTAAATTTGACGTATGAATATTCTGATCATTCTTTTTCTGGTTTTTCTGGGAATTGTACTGTTATTGATCGAATTTACCATCTTACCGGGAGTAACAATTGCCGGAATAGGTGGAATAATTATGCTCGGAGCTTCAGTTTATCTGGCATTCGTCAGTTATGGCTCTGTCGCGGGTTTTATTTCCCTCTTTTTTGTACTGATTGTTTCTCCCTGGCTCATTTACCGCATGTTTAAAACCCGAATGGGAAAAAAAATGATGCTCGAATCGAAAATTACAGGGAACTCAGGAGAGGTCGATATTAATCAGGTACATGTTGGAGACGAAGGGGTATGCATTAGCAGACTGGCTCCGATGGGAAAAGTTCGCATCGCCCATCACGACTACGAAGCCAAATCAAATGGTATTTTCATCGATCAGAAAACACATATCCGTGTTGTTGAAGTATTACGAAATCAACTTATTGTAGAACCTATAAACTCAAACTAATGGAATTTTACGGAACATTTGGATTAATAGCCGGAGCGATTGT
The DNA here is from genome assembly GCA_963668595.1 of Prolixibacteraceae bacterium. Lineage (GTDB taxonomy): Bacteria > Bacteroidota > Bacteroidia > Bacteroidales > Prolixibacteraceae > GWE2-42-39. Next base: position 1,276,615 of record OY764876.1, read on the forward strand.
TCTGCTATTTATCATTCTTTACTACATTCCGATCGGGCTGTGGTTTTCAGCGCTGGTTTCAGGCGTAAATATTTCCCTGATGCAATTGTTTCTGATGCGCTTCCGCAAGGTGCCACCATCAATTATTGTACGAGCAATGATTGAAGGCACAAAAGCAGATGTACCACTAAACAGAAACAGTCTTGAAGCACACTATCTGGCGGGAGGAAAAGTTGCCAATGTTGTGCATGCTCTGGTATCGGCAGCAAAAGCCAATATCGAATTATCGTTTAACATGGCTACTGCAATCGACCTTGCCGGACGCGATGTCTTTGAAGCTGTTCAAATGTCGGTAAATCCGAAAGTAATTGACACCCCACCGGTAAGTGCTGTGGCCAAAGACGGAATTCAGCTAATATGTAAAGCTCGCGTAACCGTTCGTGCCAACATCAAACAATTGGTGGGTGGAGCCGGCGAAGAAACGGTATTGGCCCGTGTTGGCGAAGGAATCGTTTCATCGATCGGATCATCACAGAGCCACAAAGCCGTACTTGAAAATCCTGACTCAATTTCGAAACTGGTACTTGAAAAAGGTTTGGACGCCGGTACTGCCTTCGAAATACTGTCGATTGACATTGCCGACATTGACATTGGCAAAAACATTGGGGCTGTACTGCAAATGGATCAGGCAGAAGCTGATAAAAATATTGCACAGGCAAAAGCAGAAGAACGCCGCGCCATGGCTGTTGCTTTGGAACAGGAAATGTTGGCAAAAGCTCAGGAAGCCCGGGCAAAAGTAATTGAAGCCGAAGCCCAGATCCCACTGGCCATTTCAGAAGCATTTCATGCAGGAAATCTTGGAATAATGGATTACATGAAATACAAAAACATCATGGCTGATACCTCAATGAGAGAATCTATTGCCGGAGAAGACAACAAAAAACAAGATTAAAAAAAGCATATCTCACTAAAAAACAAAGCCTTGACTAAAAATCAGGGCTTTTTTCGATGGTTTATATAGCCATTTTGGCCCGAAAGAAAAATGTTATAGAACACAAAAATTAATATTCGCTTAACACTTCGATATGTTTTTCGGCATATCTTTGTCGTAGATTTTTTTTCATAAGTTTAGGTTTGATTAGTTTTATTGGTTTAGTTAGTTTAGTTAGGTTAAGAGAAAAGGATGAGTTCAGAGGAACCATCCTTTTTATTTTTTATACCTATTTAAACACTTAAACACCACTTCCATTCAGCTGCATCGGCAACTTCAGTTTTTTGAACACTATATCAATACTGAATAGTTTTTTATTAACTTTGATCAAATAAAACTTTTTGATTTATGAAGCTCACTGCCCCCATGTTCAGATCGATTGTACTTTCCTTTTTTATTTTTTCGGGCTTTCTGGCCAACTCTCAAAGTATTTATTACCTCAACAAATCGGGAACATTCCTGAATTCAACCGAAAATGCTTCAACGAAAATTGAAGTTATTCCCGAGGGAGATAATGTATTTTCACTATATCTCTCCGAATTATCAGACAATAAATGGACAAAGCCTGAATTTGCCCAAAAAGCAAAAAAAGTTTCCGACAGTTTATATCATTTTTATGAAAACGAGAAGATGAAGGGTGACTACTTTACTCGGGAAATTCTTGAGAAAAATGGAGAAAACTATACAATCAAACAAAATACACCAGAAGGAAAGCTACAATTTATTTGCGGAGCCTTAGAAATTTTCCCTCTACGTATGCATGGTAAATGCACCAGATATGATCAGGAGGATCTAATGATGTCGGAAGAACTTTATATAAATGGCAGAAAATTAAACGAAACCCTGTTATTTCAACCTTTTGACACATTAAAAACAATCTCTAAGGAACCAGAGTTTGCAGGCGGAATTAAAGAGTTTAAGCGAAAAATAGCGACTTCGATAAAATACCCTATTTCAGCAATGAAGAATAATCAGGGAGGTAAGGTTTACGCCAAATTCCTAATCAACGAACAAGGTAAAATAGAACAGATTAAAGAAGCCTCCGTGCTAGCATCTCCTTTATCCAAAGAGCTTATTCGGGCAATTTCGTCCATTAAAGACACATGGATTCCGGCTGAATGCGATGGTGAAAAAATTGCGGTATGGTATTATGCAACAGTACAATTCAATGGTGCTATTATACGTTAATTGTTCTTCTGATTACTTAACTATTTATACCGATGACAACTCACCAGGTGGTCGTTCACCATTCCGGTAGCCTGCATGTGCGCATACATGATTGTTGTTCCAACAAATTTAAATCCCCGTTTTTTCATGTCCTTACTGAGTGCATCCGATTCGGCAGTACTAGCCGGAATCTGTTTCAATTCGGTCCAGCGATTCACAATGGGCTTTCCTCCGGTAAAACGCCAGATATAATTACTAAAACTTCCAAATTCCTTTTGCACTTCAATAAAGCAACGAGCATTCTGCACACTAGCCAATATTTTCAAGCGATTTCTGATTAACCCCGGATTAGCGAGCAGCTCTTCTATTTTATCGGAGCCGTATGCTGCCACTTTTTCTACTTCAAAATTATCATACGCATGGCGATAATTTTCACGTTTTTTGAGCACGGTATGCCAACTTAGTCCAGCTTGCACCCCTTCCAGAATAAGAAACTCGAATAAAAGCTGATCATCGTACACCGGAACTCCCCACTCTTCATCGTGATATTTCATGTACAAATCATCTTTCAAACACCACGGACATCGTTGTTTTTCTTCCATCGTTTTTTCATTTTATGCGACATCTAAAATAACAAACAAACCTATCCGTTTCAGCATGCGAGCAAAAAATATCAATCAGCAAATAAAATATGCTACGTTTTTTAATTCTCTTGTAGTACTATTTTAAAAAGAAACTGTTTATTTTGATAAGAAAAACAGAGGCAGGTTTGCAAAACAACGAAATGCATACGGAAGAAATATTGATTGCGGAGTTGAAACAAGGGAGCAGCATGGCCTTTGAAAAAATATTTCGTTTATACAGCAACCGGTTATTTCGTTTTGCCCGCATGTACTTTCACACCGACGAAGATGCTGAAGAAATCATTCAGGATGTTTTTTTTAAACTTTGGAAGCACAAAGAAAATATTCGCTCCCGCGATTCGCTGAAAAGCTATCTGTTTCAGATTGCCTACCATGCCATAAAAGAAACCTTTATAAAAAAGAACCGGGAAGACAAATACAAACAGGAAATTGCCCTCAGTTATTTAAAAGAAGAATATCCCAATATCGACCAGATTGATTATTGTCAGGTGATGCATCGGGTTGACCAATTGATTGATAGCTTACCGGAACAACGCCGCCGAATTTTTATTATGAACAAAAAAGAAGGCTTGAGCATCAGTGAAATAGCCAAACAACTGGATATTGCCGAAAAAACGGTTAAAAACCACCTGACCCTGGCTATTCACCAAATTCGCGACGAAGCCAAACAAAAAGGACTTGCACAATTACTATTTCTTCACCTTTTCATCAAACTCTGATTTTTTTTCAAAATAATTCATTTCTGATTGGGACTATTTTGTTTTCGACCATCTTACAGGAAGAAAATTGAAATGATCAGCACAAAAAATGAAGTTATCCGATAAAAAATCACCAATTTCTTTTTCAAGACATCTTGAAAATGCACAAAAATTTGAATCTGCCGAAAATTCTACCGATAGCCAAAAAGAAGCATTCCGCTTATGGGAAGAATTGCAACACGACAATACTCCCTCTGACCAACACATGAACAGTTATTACCGCGTTTATCACCAAATACATCAGCAAAAAGAAATCAGACAAAAACAGCTGAGCAAATCAATTCTTCGCTACGCAGCAGTTGCGGCAATATTGATTATTGCCGTTTTTGCAGGTTCACAACTGTTCATACAAAAACTCAATTTCACAAATGAACAAGCAATTCTGATTGAGTCTCCGGAAGGAGTTCATACCCGTTTTTTTCTTCCTGACGGATCGAATGGCTGGCTCAACAGCAGTTCAAAGCTTTCTTTTAAAATGAATAAAACAATGCGGCAGGCTGAATTGTCAGGCGAAGCTTTCTTCGAAGTAAAAAAACAAAACCAGTTACCTTTTGAAGTACACACGCCTCACTACAACGTTCGCGTTCTCGGAACCCGATTCAATGTATATAGCTACGAAGGTGAAAAAATATCGGAAGTTGTTCTTGAATCAGGGTCAGTAAATATTACAAGTAAAACCGGATTAAAAGAGCAGATTATTAAACCGGGGCAAAGCTATACTTACCTGGTTGATAAAAACAAAGCGAAACTAAGCACAACTGACGTAGCCGGTGCTTTAGCCTGGATTAATGGCAGCATCCGTTTCAAAAATGAACCTCTGCGGGAGATAATTCCCCGCATCGAGCGCTTTTACCACATCGACTTGGACGTAAATCAACCCGAATTGCTCGACTATCCGTTTTATGGAGAGTTCACCAACGAACCACTGGAAAGCCTGCTTGATTTGATGAAATTAACGATACCAATGGAATACAAAATTGAAAAACGAAAACCAACCGAAGATGGGAAATTTGAAAAAAGAAAGGTGGTGCTCCACTTGAAGCAATAACCCAGTGAAAAATCAGGGAAGTCTGGACCACTCCCCTGATTGATTTCCGTGTAGAGTTTATAACAGAGTAAAAATCCCTACAAACAGTTCAAATTTATGAAAAAAAACAATGAGTACGGGGCAGAGGAAAAGTATGCCCTTCAAAAAATCGTTCGAACCATGCGTTTAACAATTATCCTTTTCTTGCTAGGAATCTTCCAGCTACAAGCAACCAATTCATTTTCACAGGGGCGTCGCATCAACCTCAACATGAAAAATGTTACCGTGATGGATGCTCTGCGAACAATAGAAGAAAATAGCGATTTCCGCTTTTTATTCAGTTCGAAAATGATTGATATTAATCGTGAGATCAGTCTCAAGGCCGAAAACACAGGAATTGAAGATGTGCTGACGATGATATTCAAAGACACCGATGTCAGTTACAAATTTATGGACAATAAGATTGTGCTGACCAGTGAAAAAACAGCTCTGAATCAATCAAAAACGATTCGGGGAAAAGTAAGCGACTCAAACGGGCAGGCACTACCTGGAGTAACGGTTTTCGAAAAAGGTACAACCAACGGAACCATCACCGATGCTCAGGGCAACTATCAAATTGCGGAAATAAGCGCTAATGCTGTGCTGGTTTTCTCGTTTGTGGGCATGAAAACCCAGGAAATACAAGTTGGTGCCCAGACAACCATTAACATTGTTTTGCTTTCCGACGATATTGGCATTGATGAAGTTGTTGTAACTGCGCTTGGTATCAAGCGTGAACAAAAAGCACTCGGCTATTCGGTTCAGGCTGTAAGCGGACAAGATTTGCAAAAAGTTACCGGAGTTGATGTCAGCACGTCTCTTACCGGTAAAGTAGCCGGAGTATTGGTGCAAAACTCGTCCGACTTTAATGTTGACCCAAGAATTACCATTCGCGGCGAGGAAAATCCGTTGATCGTAATTGATGGTATTGCTTACGCCAACAAAAAACTGAGCGATATTGCCGCAGAAGATATCGAAACAATATCGGTATTGAAAGGGGCAACAGCATCAGCGCTTTATGGTTTCCGAGGAGAAAAAGGGGCAATCCTCATTGTTACTAAAAACGGAAGTACCGGAAACAAAGGAATATCGGTTGATTTAACATCGAACACCATGTTTACTGCCGGCTTTTTGGCAATCCCTGAAAAACAAACTGTTTACGGACGTGGCAACAACGGCAACTACGACATCAAACAAACATCATCGTGGGGGCCGGTTATGGATGGAACCGTTCGCACTCAATGGGATCCTTTCCTGAAAGATTACAGAGATTATGCGTACAATGCTGTTGGAAAAGACAATTTTGACAATTTCCTTGAAACAGGATACGTTTCGAATAACAACGTAAATATTGGTTTCAAATCAGACAATATTGCCGTTCGAAGCTCATTAAACTGGACACAACAGAAAGGTGTTTACCCGAACTCGAAACTTGACAAATATTCCTATACAATTGGCGCTGATGTGAATCTGGATAAATTTCAGTTAACCACAAACATGTCGTACACAAAAAGAGAATCGCCCAACATGGGATCAAACGGTTATACCAGCTACGATGTGATGTATGCCTTGCTGATCTACTCTCCGGCCGATTACAACATTCTTGACTACAAAAACAATTACTGGTTGATTAAAGATGAAAAACAAAACTGGACCTATCCAACCGGAAACATTAACAACCCGTATTTCGATCGATATGAAAAGATCAATGAAGTTTCACGCGACATTTTCAATGCCGACCTCACTGCTAGCTACGACATAACAAACTGGCTAAAAGTAACTGCTCGTTCGGGTATCGATTTTTATGTTGACCGCGGACAGCAACGAATCGCAAAAGGCTCGTGGACGTCAAATGGAAATACAGCTGTTCCGGGCAACCTCTATCCCTGGAACGGAACGTTAACTGGTGCTTACCTGACTGGTAGAACTCAGGGATTCAGTATAAACAATGATCTTTTATTTCAAGGTAGCAGGAAATTCGTCAATGATCAGTTACATTTCGAATACCTTGCCGGTGGTACCATTTATTACCGCCGCGACGATAATATAAACGGACAAACCACAAATGGTATTTCAATTCCCGGCTATTACTCGTTAAAAGCATCTGTTGATCCGGCCCGCGTAAACGAATCGACCAATGCAGAACAAGCAAACTCAATATTTGGCCGCATCGGTCTTTCTTGGGGCAATTTTATTTTTGCTGATGCCACTTTGCGTAACGACTGGGTTTCCAGATTAGCAAACCCAATAGTACCGAAATCCGACAGATCGTATTTATATCCAGCTGTTTCAGGCAGTTTCATTATTTCCGAATTATTACCTGAATCGACAAAAAAATGGATGAACTTATTGAAAGTAAGAAGTTCGTGGACTCAGGCAAAAACAGCGCCATCGCCCTATGCAATCAATAGTGTTTTCACGGTAAATGCTGGTACCTGGCTGGCAAATAATGGAGCATCAGCACCTCATACTATGTTCCTCGACTCATACAGTCCGAATGATTATGCAACGACTGAAATAGGATTTCAAACCATATTGTTTAAAAATCGTTTATCCTTAGATGTTTCATACTACAACAAACGCATCTACAATCAACTGGTTTCAGCAGCCAGAACCCCTGCTTCAGGAATCAGCAGTATCTATCTTAATTCAGATGAAGAAAGAGCACGCAGAGGCTGGGATGCTATTTTAAACATGACACCTGTAAAAAGCAGGACTGTTCAGTGGGATTTAACGTTTAACTGGGGAACATACAAGGAACTGTACACTAAAATTGACCCAATCAATACGTCGAATGTTGACAAAGACTGGGTTAAAGAAGGGAAACGTACCGATTTCCAAACCATCCAGGATTTCGAATACCAACCCGGCACCGGAGCAATTATCTGGTCGAATGGCAAACCGCTTCGAAGTAAAATTTACACATTTTATGGCTACAAGCTTCCCGACTGGAACTGGGGGATCAATTCAACCTTCCGCTACAAAGATTTTAGTTTGTTCATGTCGTTTGACGGTGTTGTTGGCGGCTTGATGAATACCGTTACTGAAAGTTACATGTGGCAGGCTGGTGTACATCCTGAATCGGTAACAGAAACCCGCGCACTTGACGTAGCAACTCCCGGATCGAAAAACTACATTGGCGAAGGAGTAAAAGTTGTTTCAGGTGTTGCCACATACGATGTTAGTGGAAATATTCTTACTGACAACCGTGTATTTGCACCAAATGATGTTGCAGAATCATATCAGAATGTAACCAAAGCACTCCATGCAAGTAGCGTTTGGGGCGGTACTCCTACTCCTTACGATATTTACAAACGAACATTCTTCAAACTACGTGAAATATCTCTGACCTATACTTTACCTAAATACATGGTAAACAAAATGGGACCTATCAAAAGTGCCTCAATAAGTTTTGTTGGACAAAACGTGCTGTTCTGGTCAAAAGATTTTAAATATTCAGACCCGGATGGAGGAAGCGAAGACTTCTCTGACCCATCTGTACGCTATCTGGGAGGTAATATTAAACTATCATTTTAATACAATACCATTATGAAAAAAATACAATATATCCTATTATTTACCATTTTGCTGGGTTTTGCACACTCATGCGATAACTTTGAAGAAATCAACACTGACCCCAATGCCACCAACCAGGTTTCGCCGGGTATGCTTGCCACACAAGTTCTGAAAGACACTTACCGATTCTGGAACGTGAACGCAGCGGACTTTTTATCAGGCAATTTATTTAATCACCACCTGATTCAAACTAATTCAGAGAATCCGGGGCAATACTACTGGTCGTACTGGCCATGGGGAAGTTTTGAGAGTTATCTGAGATTAACAGACCTGCAATACATGGCGCAATTTGCTGAAGGAAGCAATTATGAACCCTCCTACAAAGGATTGCAGCTCTTTCTGAAAGCATGGTATGGTTTTAAAACAACTCTGGACATGGGAGACATCCCTTATTCTGAGGCAGGATTGGGTATCTCGGATGGTAATTTCCGACCAGTATATGACAAGCAGGAAGATGTTTTCAAATACATTCTGGCAGATTTAAAACAAGCAGAAGCCTACTTTGCTGAAGGAAAAACCTTTGATGGCGACATCATGTTTAGTGGCGATGCATCGAAATGGCGCAAACTATGCAACGTAATGCAACTTAAAGTAATCCAAACAATCAGCAAGAAAGCAACTGCCGAACAGAAATCACGCTTTGCAGAAATCGTAAGTGCAGGAGTTCTGATGAGCGGAAATGCAGATAATTTCAAGCTAAATTATTCGACCAATGCAAATGCTGTTTTCCCGTTCTATCAAAACGGAGTTCAGTACAGAGAATATTCAACACCGTCCAAACTGTTGATTGATAATTTGAAAAATCTCAAAGACCGTCGCTTGTTCTATTTTGCCGATCCGGCACCGAAAAAAATCGCAGCAGGATTAACAGAATCAAATTACGACGCTTATGTAGGAGGTTTAAGCTCTTTACCTAACTCGGTATTGCAACCCAATGCACTAAACGGCGAATATTCATTCGTGAATACTCGCTACACAAAGTTTCAGGACAACGACCCAATGTTACTGGTAACCTATTCAGAACAATGCTTTATTATTGCTGAAGCGATTGAAGAAGGCTGGCTTTCGGGAAATGCAAAAACCTACTACGAAAATGGAGTGAAAGCACAACTCGAATACTACAAAGCACTCCCCCACACTGCCGAGTATGTACATGGAATGGCTATTACCACCGATTACATTAACGGTTATTTCACAGGTGAAGCTGCCTATAAAACAGGAGGAAGCAAAACCGAACGACTGCAACAAATCTGGTTACAACGATGGTTCATCGACTATTTCCAGGGCAATGGAGGAAACTACGCTCAGTTCTTGCGCACAGGCTATCCGGTTTATCCAATGGATCCTGCAACCAATCAGAATCCGGATAGCAAAACCGAATATCCAAAGCGCTGGTATTACCCAACCAACGAACAAGCAACCAACCCTGACAACTACAACGCTGCAATCAACAGTCAGTATGGAGGAAACGATGCGACCAACCAGGTTCCCTGGTATCTGAAATAACATCTTATAAAAACGGCAATTAGGCCTTGTCTGAAAGGAATGAGAGATTTTTTCTCATTCCTTTCTTTAATCAATAAAAACATACAATAATGAAGTACCTGATTATATGCGTAACGGCTCTGTTATTATTTACGAGTTGCCACTACAGTAATAAAGACAAAACCAGCAATAAAACAACGGATGCCGGAGAATGGAAACTGATATGGAGTGACGAATTTGACGGTGATAGTATTAACCTGAACAATTGGAATTTCGTTTTATGGGAAGCAGGTCGTGTAAATAACGAATGGCAACAATATGTGAATGACACTGCGTATTATACGATTGCAGATGGCAAGCTTCACATAAAAGCTATCCAAACAGGCGAAAACCAAAAAGGCGGATACACCTCGATCCGGTTAAACAGCAAAAGCAAACAAGAATTTAAATATGGGCGCATTGAATTCCGGGCAAAAATGCCAGCTTCGCATGGAAAAGGAACATGGCCTGCCTTATGGATGCTGGGCTCGAACCATGATGAAATCGGCTGGCCGAAATGCGGTGAAATAGATATTATGGAATATGTGGGTTATATGCCCGACACCACACACAACAATGTACACACTCAATTTCAGCATGGCTCAACCGACTATCATGCGACCATTCCTCTGGCAACTGCAGAAGAAGAATTCCACAATTATGGGATTAGCTGGACAAAAGATGTCATCCAATTTTATATCGATACCCCCGAAAATATAACAAACACCTACTCTCCGGAAGTAAAAACAGCAGACAACTGGCCATTCGATCAGCCATTTTACCTGATAATGAATTTTGCCGTGGGTGGCAACTGGGGCGGTAAGAATGGAGTTGACGAAACCATTTTCCCTCAGGAAATGATTGTTGACTACGTTCGGGTTTATCAGCAATAAATAGAGCTCATGTGATTAATTTAGCAAACAACTCTTTGATTATCTGAAAAAAGAAGAATTGTCCGTAATCCTGACAATTCTTCTTTTTTTATATCACTCACTCCCCTTTTGCTATTTTTTCATTACCCCAATTCTCTATTGTCCCCCATTCCACTCCAGGAAAACAGAATCATTTAACACATCGAAAGTTCTATTAATAAATATTGTTTTTTTTATACGCTCCGGCTTACTATTTTTATCGGGTATAATGTTGCTCTGGTACAAAACCAGATTGCAGTAAGTATTCAGCAGAAATTCATGAAAAAATTATTCTTTATTATTCTTATACTGACTTCATTCATTGCCGAAGCTCAGCTCAATATCGATCATTTCATGCGTGTTGGACGCACCCGCGTGCAGGTAGGAAACTATGTCGGTGCAATTGAAAGTTTCAATATTGTTATCAAATTTAAACCGTATTTGTATGAAGCCTATTTTTATAGGGGAATAGCCAAACACAATCTCGAAGATTTTCGTGGTTCGGTAGAAGATTACAACAAGGCCATTGAAATTAAACCTTTTTATCCCGAAGCATATATGAATCGGGGTCTAGCCTACTTATCGCTGCACGAATACGAGAAATGTATTGCCGATTATAACAAGGCCATTGAACTTGACCCACGCAACGAAGGCATATATAACAACCGGGGCATTGCAAAAATGTCGATGAAAGACATTGACGGAGCAATTGCAGACTACGATAAAGCCATTGAGTTAAATCCAAAATTCACCAATGCCTACATCAACCGAAGCAATGCCCGCATTCTGAAAAACGATATTCGCGAAGCCATTCGCGATTTAAACCGGGCAATTGTAATTCGACCTCATTTCTCCAATGCCTACCTTTTACGCGGATTGGCCCGTTTTGAACTAAACGACTATGCATCAGCTTTGCGTGATTTCGATCAATGCATCAAGCTCGACTCGAAAAATGCCTTTGCATTCAATAACCGGGGAATCGTAAAGCAAAAACTTGAAGATTATCAAGGGGCCATTATGGACTATGATTTTGCAATTTATCTTGATCCAACCATGGCTAATGCCTATTTAAACCGGGGAATTGCCAAAGAAATGCTGAAAATGGAAGGTTATCAGCAAGACTACCAGATTGCAGCAAAACTCGACCCGAAGTTTGCATTTATACAACAAGGCTCTGTGGCTGAAAGGTATGCGCAACAACAACAACAACAACAACAACAGGGAAGCCAGCAGCAAACTGCATCGCAACAAGCCCCGGCACAACAGCAAGCCGCAGCCAATAATCAGCAAAACAATCAACAACAAGCCCAGCAAAAACAAACGGCACAAGCTGAAACCAAAGAAGAAAGAGACAGAAGGCGTTTTAAACTTGCCCTGGCCGATACCCGCAATTTGCCCGATTTATCAGACGAAGAAGTTGATGACGGCCGAATTCAGAATAAAAATATAATTATTGAATTGCAATCACCATTTATTCTCAGTGCATACGATAATAGTTCCGTCGAGTTTAACCAGTCTCGTTATTACAGCTTTGCGTTGGAAGAGTTGAATAATTTTAATAACTACAATCCAAGTATAATGATTACCAACAAGGAAACGGACTATTTCGAAGAAACCTTCCGCAACTACGTCCGCTTCTTCGACGAAAAAATAAAAATCAATGCAAATCTGAGCGATAATTTCCTGAATCGTGGTATTTTCCGCGGGCTCACTCACGAATACCAGGCAGCAGTAAACGATTTTGATCAGGCAGTAAAACTAAAAAACGATAATCTTCTAGCCTATTTCTCTCGGGCAACGTATCGCATAAAAATGGTCGAACTTCTGGAAATACTTCAGGACAAAGAAGCTGAAATGACCGTTCCGATGCAAGGAGCTGCTCAATCCGGAAACAACGCTGTATTACTCGATGACTACCGTCGTATTTTGGAAGACTATAACCAATGCTTGCAAATGAATTCGCATTTCCAGTTTGCACTTTTCAACCGGGCCTATGTACAGTGTAAGTTAAAAAAGTACAACGAAGCAATTACCGACCTGAACGAATCGATTGCAATAGATTCCGATTTTGCCGAAGCATGGTTTAACCGCGGGCTAATAAAAATTTATCTTGATGACGTGGAAGGAGGAGCTGCAGACCTTAGCAAAGCAGGAGAATTGGGTATTCAGGATGCCTATAATGTCATTAAAAGATATTGCAACTAATACGATTGTGCTTTGTTTGAGAATTGCACGAAAAACAAATATTTTTGCAAACCAATACACGTACGCCATTGCTCATGAATACGCAACCTCTTGCAGAACGACTCAGACCCCGGAAACTCGACGATTATATCGGACAACAACATTTGGTTGGTCCCGGTGCAGTGTTGCGTAAAATGATCGAATCAGGCAATTTGTCGTCGTTAATTTTGTGGGGACCTCCGGGAGTTGGCAAAACTACTCTTGCGCAAATTATTGCCAATACGCTCGATCGGCCATTTTATACGCTAAGCGCGGTAAGTTCAGGAGTTAAAGATGTGCGCGAAGCCATTGACAAAGCAAAAAATCAGCGATTCTTCAACCGACCGAATCCCATTTTATTTATCGATGAGATTCACCGTTTCAGCAAATCACAGCAAGATTCGCTGCTTGCCTCGGTTGAACAAGGAATTGTTACGCTGATTGGAGCAACCACTGAAAATCCTTCGTTTGAAGTTATTTCACCTCTGCTTTCTCGCTGTCAGGTATATGTGCTGGAGCATCTGGAAAAAGAAGATTTGCTTCAGATTGTCGATCTGGCGCTGAAAAAAGACCAGTTTCTGAAAGAAAAATCGATTACGCTGGAAGAAACGGATGCACTTCTCCGCTTTTCGGGAGGAGATGCCCGCAAGTTGCTAAATGTACTCGAACTGGTTATTTATGCAGGTGACAGCGACGAAGTTGTCATCAATAATGAAATAGTTACCAATCGTCTGCAAAAGAACCTGGCCACTTACGACAAAAAAGGCGAAATGCATTACGACATCATTTCCGCATTTATAAAAAGCATTCGTGGAAGTGATCCCGATGCTGCCGTATATTGGCTGGCACGCATGCTCGAAGGTGGCGAAGACATTAAATTTATTGCCCGACGCATGCTAATACTGGCAGCCGAAGATGTTGGGTTGGCCAATCCCAACGCCCTGCTTCTTGCTCAAAGTTCTTTTGATGCAGTGCATAAAATTGGTATGCCCGAAGCACGTATTATTCTTTCCGAATGTGCTATTTATCTGGCAACTTCGCCAAAAAGTAACTCAGCCTATGCAGCCATCAACGAAGCCATTTCGATGGTAAGAAAAACCGGCGATCTGTCGGTTCCTCTTCACATTCGGAACGCTCCCACCAAGCTAATGAAAGATTTGGGCTACGGGCAGGATTACAAATATGCACACTCGTACGACAAAAATTTTGTAGAACAAGACTTTCTTCCTAAAGAAATAAAAAACGAACGCTTTTACTATCCGCAAAACAATGCTTCGGAAATAAAAATTCTGGATAAACTGAAAAGCTGGTGGGGAAAACGATTTGAAAAATAAAATTCCCTTTTTTCAATAATCCAGAAATATGAAAAAAATCTACGCGCATCTCAAGCTACATCTAATTTTTGCAGGCATCATACTTTCTTTTTTATCGCTGTCTCGAATTTTGTATCTATTGGTCTATCACGAGCGAATCTCTTCATTTGGTACTGCAAGCAAAATATTAGGATACGGATTAAAGTTTGATCTGAAAGCTCTGGCTTACTTGCTTTTAATTCCAATTGTTTTATCTTTTCTATCCATATCAAAGACTCAAAAAGTCACCAAGAAGATACTTTCAGTCTATTATGCGTTTACCTTGCTGACTGTGGTATTTATCGAACTTTGCACAATACCATTTATTAACGAATACGACACGCGCCCAAACCGAATAGCTATCGAATATCTGATCTATCCCAAAGAACTGCTTTCGATGCTAATGAAAGGCTTCTGGATGGAAGCCATTGCGGTATTGTTTGTTTTGTTTCTTTGCATATATCTGATTATTCGAAACTTCAAGCGATTACCAGAGTTTGTATCAGTCGAATGGGTGAAAAAATTGATTATTTATCCCGTCGTTCTGTTCTTACTTTTCTGGGCAATTCGTGGAAATCTTAGCAAACCACGCCCCGACAATCCAAGTGTGGCTGCTTTTTCTGACGATCAACTGGTGAATGTTTTGGGATTGAATTCATTTTATACCGTATTGTACGCTGCAATAGGCATGTCGGAAGAGGAAAACACATCGAAACTGTATGGAGAATTTCCGCTGGATGAATCATACAACCGTGTAAAAAAATTAATCGCATTGCCTGATTCCTGTTTTACAAATCAACAATATTCGTTACTGCACCAGCAAAAACCTCAAACACCACGTACTCGTCCCTATAATGTTGTCATTTTTCTGCAAGAAAGTATGGGAGCCGAATACACCGGATGCATCGGTAACAGCAAGTTAACCCCCATGCTCGACAGTTTATCGAACACCGGATTACTGTTTACCAATTTATATGCAACGGGTACCAGAAGCGTACGAGGAATAGAAGCTGTATTTACCGGATTCATGCCTACCCCATCAGCAGCGGTAGTGAAACTAGGCAAATCGCAACGCGACTTTTTCAGCATTGCCTCTCTGTTAAAAGGAATCGGCTACCAAACCAGTTTCATTTATGGAGGAATGAGTAGTTTCGACAACATGGGCAGTTTCTTTTCCGGAAATGGAGTTCAGCAAATTGTTGAAGAAAAAGATTTCTCTTCGCCAGCATTTAAAAGCACATGGGGAGTATCGGATGAAGATTTGGTAGAAAAAGCACACCAGACATTTCTCTCTTATGGCGACAAACCATTCTTTTCGCTAATGTTTTCATCGTCCAATCATACGCCATTCGAATTTCCGGATGACCGCATTCAACTTTTTGAAGAACCCAAAAACACCGTAAATAATGCCATCAAATATGCTGATTATGCAATTGGTAAGTTTTTCAGACTGGCCCGAAGTGCCGATTATTACAACAATACCATTTTCATTGTTGTAGCCGACCACAACACCCGGGTTTATGGAGACATGCTGGTTCCAATCCATAAATTTCATATTCCTGCATTAATCATTGCACCGGGTCTTCAAGCGGGAAAATACACCCGACTTTGCAGTCAAATCGATTTACTTCCTACTATCCTCGATTTGGCAGGAGTAGATTGCGAAATTCCAACATTTGGCCGCGATTTACTACAACTCCCCGATTCAGTTCCCGGACGTTGTTTCATGCAGTTTTACAACATTTTTGCCTATCAGGTCGAAAACAGAATGGTCGTATTGCAACCTGGAAGTCTTTTCAAACAATTTGCGATTGATTCTCTGGGGCAAACCATCGAGCATCCTATTGAAGAAGACTTTTTAAACGATGCCCGCGCTTGTCAAACCGTTGCCGATCATCAATATCATCAAATGCTTTATCGTAACAAATAGTTCATACCAAAGGCAAACTCATACTGGCGCTTCTTTTTAATTATCTACTATGACCAAATTGTTCTTCATTATAAATCGCATTGCCGGACGTGGTAAGAATTTCAGGATTAAAGACTCTATCAAAAGGTACTTTCTGGATAAACCTGATTTTGAAATTGAAATTCATTTTACCGAATACCCAGGCCACGCGCAACAACTCGCCCAACAGGCAATGGCACAAAAAAGCAATGTAGTAATTGCTGCCGGAGGAGACGGAACGCTGAATGAAGTAGCTGGAATATTAGTTGGTACAAACACAATTTTCGGAATGATTCCGATTGGCTCAGGGAATGGTTTTTCGCGTCATCTGAAAATTCCTTTTTCACTAAAAAAAGCTTTGGATATTATTGTTTCAGGGCATACTGCCCGTATTGATGTTGGAACAATAAATAATCAAATATTCCTGAGTAATACAGGATTTGCTATTGATTCGGAAGTTATTGCGCTATCACATGGAGCCGAAAAGCGGGGCTTTATTCCGTACTTATTAGCCGGTGTAAAAAGTGTATTCAATATAAAATCGCCTACCTGTACTGTTTATTTCAACGAACAGAAAAGAATTGTTCGGCCATTTCTGTTTTCAGTTTTTAATACAAGTCAGTACGGCTACAATGTAAAAATTGCCAGCGGAATCAAAGCCACCGACAAACAATTGAATCTGCTCATTGTTGATAGCCGCAACATTTTCAAAGTCATCTGGCTTTTGTTGATAAGGCCTTCCAATCACAGTCAGTATATTTATCATGCAACACCAAAAATAACGGTAGAATTTAATCCGGCAATTCAATATTTTCAGATTGATGGTGAATTAGTTAACAGTAGAACAGTAAAGGTTGATATCGAAATAATTCCGCACGGATTACAATGTTTGGTTCCACCCAATCGGTCATCGTCATATTAAAAACAAAAAAAAACGTTCAATGGCTCATTCTCATTAAAGAATTTGAGCAAGGTGCACCCATAGTCACAGCGAATAATTATCTTCGTGCAAAACAAGCGAATCATGATTCCAAAACTAAAATACGAAAGCGAAAACTTCCTTCTATTGGCAGGGCCATGTGTTATCGAAGGAGAAGAAATGGCAATGAATATTGCCGAAAAGATTATAACAATCACCAACAAACTGCATATTCCATTTGTATTCAAAGGCTCGTACCGCAAAGCCAATCGTTCGCGCATCGATTCTTTTTCAGGAATTGGCGACGAAAAAGCATTGCAAATTCTTCGGAAAGTAAGCGAAACATTCGGCATTCCGGTAGTAACCGACATACACTCGGACAACGAAGCAGCAATGGCTGCCGAATATGTTGACGTACTACAAATTCCTGCGTTTCTGTGTCGCCAGACTGATTTACTGGTAGCTGCTGCCGAAACCGGAAAAGTGGTCAACATCAAAAAAGGGCAATTTCTTGCTGCCGAATCGATGCAATTTGCCGTAAACAAGGTACGCGACAGTGGTAACAACAAGGTTATGCTTACCGAACGGGGAACAACTTTCGGCTATCAGGATTTAGTAGTTGACTACCGTGGTATTCCGGAAATGCAGAAAAATAATTGCCCGGTAATTCTCGACATTACCCACTCGCTGCAACAGCCCAACCAAAGCAGTGGTGTAACCGGTGGAAAACCAGAACTAATTGAAACCGTTGCCAAAGCAGGAATTGCTGTAGGAGCCGATGGAATCTTCATTGAAACGCATCCGAATCCGGGAATTGCAAAATCGGACGGAGCCAACATGTTACGTCTTGATTTACTGGAAGATTTATTGCGAAAGCTTACAATTATCAATCAGGCAGTAAAGAATTTCTGAAAAAATAAGTATTGAAATCACAACTTTAAAATGCCCGACAGGTTTTATATAACAGATAAATTTTGAAGGCATTCAATAAAAAATAGAGTAGGTTTGTAAAAAAGCTAAATCATTATGACTAATCTGGAGACAAAATACATGGGATTGACGCTGAAAAACCCAATTGTGGTGGCCAGCTCAGGATTAACAAATTCAGTTGAGAAAATTAAGGAACTGGAAGCAGCCGGAGCTGCAGCAGTGGTTCTGAAATCAATTTTCGAAGAACAAATCAACAATGAAGTTAGTCATCTGATAAACAAAGATGCCCAGAATCAGTATCCGGAAGCAGAAGATTATATATGGAATTACACCCGCAATAATTCAATCACCAAACATCTGGAACTGATTCGCGAAGCCAGGCAAGCTGTCTCTATTCCGATTATTGCCAGTATCAACTGTATTTCCGGCAAAGAATGGACTTCGTTTGCTCACGAATTCGAACAAGCCGGAGCCGATGCATTGGAATTAAATTTATTTGCACTCCCGACACAACGCCAGCAAACCTCCGAAGAGGTTGAGCAACTTTATATCGACATTGTTACCAAAGTAAAAAAGCAAGTTAAAATTCCGGTTTCAGTAAAAATAGGTTTTTACTTTACTAATCTCGTCGCTCTGGCCGATAAACTTCAGGGAGCAGGTGCTTCAGGAATAGTACTTTTTAATCGTTTTTACGAACCAGATATCGACATCAACAAACTCGAAATAGTTGCTTCGGAAGTATTTAGTTCACCGGCTGATATGCGCCGCAGCTTGCGCTGGACCGGCATTGTTTCGACAATGGTTCCCAAGCTTCCGGTTGCTGCATCAACAGGCATACACGACAGCGAAGGCATAATCAAACAACTTCTGGCCGGAGCACATGTCACCCAGCTTTGTTCAACTCTTTACATCAATGGAGCTCAACAAATTGCCGGAATGCTCAGCGATTTGCAAACCTTTATGCAGAAATGGAATTTCAAAACCATTGAAGATTTCAGAGGAAGATTGTCGTATAAAAACATTCCGGATCCGCAATTATACGAACGTGCTCAGTTCATGAAGTACTTCTCAGGGCGAGGATAATTCCGGAGTAATGCCTGCGCGAATATTGCTTTTTTGTTTGTCTCTGCTTGCCTTATCGGTGCAAGCCCAGGAGGCCATGAACCTGCAAATTTTTTCGAATTATACAGGAACTCCTGCTACGTACTGTTTTCAACCCATGAAGGTGGTTCCGGGATTTGAACTAAAAGGGAATAAAGTTCCATCTGAATTAAAGGTGTCATTTACTAGCTATAAAAAATCTCAGGATACACTCTATTACCAGGGAACTAATACAGCCATAAAAACAAGCTGGAATACTACTGGCTCGCTTGTTTTAAGCGGAGCAACAACCATTGATGAATACGAACAGGCAATTCGGGATGTTTGGTACAAAAATGTCTCGGCGAATCCAACCAGCGAAACAAAAGTTATTACCATTACACTCAACGATGCTGATTATCTCAAAAAAACCGAACACTTTTACAAATATATCTCGAAACCCGGAATAACCTGGTCTGATGCTCGTGATGCTGCGGCCAGCCAGAAATTATACGGGTTGCAAGGATATTTGGCAACAATCACATCGAAAGAGGAAAATGATTTCATCTGGACAAAAACCAAAGGGGTTGGATGGATTGGAGCTTCGGATGCCGAAGAAGAAGGAAAGTGGAAATGGGTAACCGGCCCGGAAAAAGGAACTTATTTCTGGAACGGAAATGGATCCGGATCACCGGTAAATGCAGCTTATTCGAACTGGAATACCGGAGAGCCAAACAATTCAGGAGGCGAACATTATGCACACATTACATTTAATGTTGGTATTGCAAGTTCATGGAACGACCTTAGTAATACAGGCAATACTGATCCGCAAAACACTTACTATCCTCAGGGCTACTTAATTGAATTTGGTGGAATGGAATCCGGCGCGAACTTAAAATTGTCGGATTATGTAGAGATTAAAGTGATTAATTTCAAGTTTGCTGAAACAAAAGAACATACTATTTGTCAATTCGACAGCATCTCAATAAATCAGTCAGAAAAAGAGGCGACATATTTGTGGGAACCAGCAAGCGGACTGAACAGTCCGACCAATTCTGCTCCCAAGGCATCGCCCATGCAAACGACTGTTTACAAAGTTACTGCAACATTGGGCAACTGTATCCAAACCGATAATTTCACCATCAATGTAAATCCGGCTCCAATTGTCAGTATATCAGGGCCTGCCAATATTTGCGAAGGAGAAACAGCTAATTTGAAAGCAATTCCTGACAAAAGCACTGCAAACTATGATTATGCCTGGAGCAATGACGAAAAGACGCAGCAAATACAGATAAAACAGCAGGGGAAATATGTTGTCACCGCTAAAAATGAGTTTTGCAGTTACCGCGACAGCATTCAGCTAAATGTGCACAGTTTCCCGGCATATTCAACAAAAAATGCTGATACATTGGTTTGTGGTACAACTACCGGCGTACTGCGCATTGAAGGCGACGATATTTTTGTAAAATGGAAAGCGCTTGATCCCCGCATGACCATCAACGATGTTAACGCAAAAATTACTTCGATGAGCGTTCCTGTATATGGAAGTTACAATGTTGCTCTTGAAGTAAAAAACTCGAATAACTGCTTTATTCACGATACGTTAAAAATTGGTTTCTTTCAGCAACCTACTTCTAATTTCGACATCGACTCAACATTGTGCCACGGATACAATCTGAAAGTAAATTACTCCGGCAATGCCACTGCCAATGCGCTATACACATGGATGTATATTGACACCCTTTCAGCTATTGGCTTGCAGCAAATCGATATTTCGCTGGGTTTCGACGATCGTCCCAACCGATTTCTAAAGTTGGAAGTAGAAGAAAATGGGTGTTCTGCATACGGAGAAAAACACATTAAAGTGAAGCCCAATATTCGTATCTGGGCCGACACCACTGCTTCGTGCCAACCTTTTTTAGTACAATTTCACAGTGAAGAAACCGAGCCAATACATTTCTACGAATGGGATTTTGGGAATGGATTCAGAACAAACGCAAAGAATCCGGTAAATATCTACACCAATGCGGGAACTTACGATGTGCAACTAAAAGTTATTTCTGATGAAGGATGTGAAAACATCGCAGTAAAAAAAGGCATGATTACTACGCATCCGATTCCAAACAATGAGCTGAATATTGATCCCTCCTACTGCTACGGCGATACAATTACAATAAATTACACCGGCGATGCAGGCAATTCGGCAACTTATTTTTGGGATTTATCAAAGTTTGCGCCCGAAGAAATCATTCAGGATGCCCAAACAGATGTTGGTTCGGTAGTCGTATTTTTAAAGAACAGTCCATCCCGAAAAGTCGGTATTCAGGTAATGTCTCAATACAATTGCCTGAACTCAAAATCAGAAGTATCATTCAAACGCAAACCGCGGGCAGTAATTGAAGCAGATCTGCTGGAATCTTGCCCTCCACTGGAAATCAATTTCAAGACCCAGTCCCGCGATACTGTTGACCGACAGGAATACAAATGGAACTTTTACGAACAAAATTGGGCATACAGTGGCAGCACCAGTTCTTATACCTACATCGAACCGGATACTCACCCACAGATACGCACAGCAATCAATTCAACCATTACGGGCTGTTCCGATACTGTATTGTTTGAAAAGCCCATTTTTGTTTATCCGGTTCCCACTGCGGTATTTCAACCCGATATTTATGAGACCAGCATTCTGAATCCTGAATTCAATTTTCAGAATCAATCGACAGGAGCTCAAATTTACAATTGGGATTTTGGTGATGAAAAAGGCACATCAACCGAAGAAAGTCCGGTGTATTCTTATTCCGATTTAGGCAATTTTGAAGTTCAGCTGGCTGTTGAAAATGAATGGGCCTGTAAAGATACAACCGCCCAACAAATTGTAGTTAAATTCGAAAAGATTTTTGCCCCCAATGCGTTCAGCCCAAATTCACCAAACGTTGAAGATCAGCAATTCCTACCATACGCCAAAGGAGTTGAAACAAAAGGCTATCACCTACAAATTTTTAATCGCTGGGGACAAATGATTTACGAAACAATTGATGAATTAAATCCCTGGGATGGTAAAATGAACAACGGCAATCCTGCTCCGGCCGGAACATACATTTGGATCGTAAATTATTCGGATATTGATGGAAAAAGGCATCAGCAAACCGGCCAGGTAAGCTTGCTTTATTAGCCTATAATTCAGGAATAACAGCAAAGCGGCGGCTGTCTCGCTGCAAAATCGCACCAGGATACAAAACCAGCGATAATTCGTGCGAACCAAAAGAATAATTCGAAAGTTGAGATAAAGTGAAATCGTAACTATACGAAATTTTAAACCGATCGCGCTTTAAACCCAGCATTGCAATAATTGCGTCGGGACGTGCCGACAGATTTTGCCGATACCAAACACCTCCCGATAATGGCCCCATATTGACATACATCCCCAGGTTCAGTTGCCTAAAGCTTCCCTGTTGCTGAAAAATAATGTTCGGCGATAAAGTGTATGGTTTCGACAATAGTCCATTTCTGAATTTATGCGTCTGCATTCCGGCATGAATCGTATATTTCCGGGGCAAACGACCTTTTTGATCTCCCTCGATAAGCGATTCATCCGGTTGACTTAAATGCTGAATGCTCAATCCAAAATAATACGAATCCAACTGTCCCAATACTCCCACTCCAAAGTCAGGAAGCATCTTGGTTGCATTTTCAGCAATAACTCCTCCACCCGGCGTAATTTGTCCATTTTGCTGATTAATTTCGGATGGGAAAATAAGATCATTCGGTGAAAAGCCTTTGTAAATCATTCCCGCCTGTAATGCAGCATTCAGAAATAATCGATCGGTAGCCTGAATGTGATACGAACAAAACAAATAGGCTGAACTACTACGCAACGATCCTCCGGCTTCAATATTGTCGGCCAACTGTAAACCAATTCCTCCATTTACCGGTTGCACAAAACGATCGTACGAAACACTATAATTTACGTATGTATTTCCCAAAGAAGGCCATTGATTGCGGTAATTCACAATGACACGTGCATGCGAAGAGGTTCCTGCAAATCCCGGATTCAAATAAAGAGGATTGGCATAGAATTGAGAATATTCCCCATCCTGCCCCCTGGCTGAAAAAGATAGGACACAAAAAACAGCCAAAGAAAAATAATAGCTAGTTTTCCTCTTCACAAATCGGTTACAATAATTGATTTTCTAAATATATAGAATGTTTTGTTTCGCATACAGAGAACGACAAACTATTTTATTGAACGATACCTTGTTCTGAAAGGAAATCAACAATATCGCGCAATAATTCAGCCTGCCCCGATTCTTTCTTCGGAATTTCTGATTCTATCCGGTCAATTGTTGCCGAAACAAGTGCTGCGTCCAGTTTGCCTTCAATATTCAATATTACCGTATATGCTTCGAAAGCAACAAGCAGGTTATCTCCCAATAATAAATCGACAAACGATGATAAATATGCAGTAAAATCAAGTCCATTTTGCCAGCAAAGCGAAACAATTTCAGCACGTCCTTCTGCATATACCGGATTTTTTATGGCATCAACCAGCAGTTCAACCATCTCCTTCTTTTTCACATCGGCCAACAATTCCCGCACTTTCGACTTCACTTCCGCAGGAACATCGGAACGAAACAATGCAAACAAATTAGGCAGATAAGAAGTATTTCCCGCATTGCGAAGTTTATCAAGCGCCTGCAATACAATTTCAAAATCGGTAGAAGCTAACTGCTGAATAATTTGCGGATCGCCCGCAAGTTCCCGTTTATTTGTCATGATTTACTATTTGTTATGAAATCGCAAATTTAATGTTTTCATTCGCATTGCAGAACCAATGTCCTCCCCGTTTGTTAAAAAGAATCGATAGTTTTGTCGGTGAAACAAAAAACAATGAAAAGAACAACAGAACTGGAAAGCATGAACATTCCCCGTTTAATGCTAAAATACTTTATTCCGGCATTTGTCGGTGTGTTTGTGAATGCGTTATATAATATTGTTGACCGCATTTTTATCGGACAGGGAGTTGGAGCACATGCACTAAGCGGAATTTCTGTTATTTTCCCGGTAATGCTGATCATGATGGCTTTTGGTATGCTGATAGGAATTGGAGCCGGAGTACTGGTCTCCATCAATATGGGCAAACGCGACATGCACAAGGCTGAAAAAGTTCTGGGTAACAGCTTCATATTAATGATTGTTGCTTCTGTATTGATCAGTTTAATTGGTTTTGTACTGAAAGGGCCAATGCTTCGCTCGTTTGGCGCTACCCCCGAAACGATTCAATACGCCAACGAATACCTCGACATCATTTTAATCGGGGTGGTTTTTCAGGTAGTTGGTTTTTCGCTCAACTCAGTTATCCGCTCTGAAGGAAATGCAAGAATTGCCATGTATTCAATGCTGCTAAGCGCCGGAACAAATCTGGTACTCGACCCATTATTCATCTTCGTATTTGATTGGGGTGTAAAAGGAGCTGCTTATGCGACGGTCATTTCAATGATGATTTTATCAATCTGGGTATTCATCCACTTCAATAGCAAGCGATCGGTATTGCGCCTGAAACGGGAGAATTTTCGTCTCGACTATACAATTGTAATGGAAATACTTGCCATTGGGATGGCACCTTTTGTAATGCAAATTGCCAATAGTTTTGTCCAGGGTTTAATGAATAAAACACTCATTTCCTTTGGTGGCGATTTAGCTGTTGGTGCAATGGGAATTATCAACAGTGTGGCAACACTGGTCGTGATGGCAATTGTTGCAATTAATATGGCTTCGCAACCAATCATCGGCTTCAATTATGGTGCACAGTCCGGGCACCGGGTAAAAGAGACACTTCGCATCGGCATGATTTCAGCTACTGTAATCTCCATTGCTGCATTCATTTTAATACAAACTATACCCGGATCAATCATTCAGCTATTTGAATCGAAAAACGAACAATTATTAGCTCTTGGCCGAAATGGATTACGTATTGCTATTCTGGCACTGCCAGTAGTTGGATTTCAGGTAATAGCCGGAAATTTCTTCCAATCAGTAGGGAAAGCCAAAATAGCTGCCCTCCTGACGCTTTTACGACAGGTTGTTTTTTTAATCCCTCTCCTACTTATTATCCCGAATATCTTTGGATTAAATGGAATTTGGATTGCCATGCCTATTTCAGACAGTCTATCTGCCATTATCGTATTTATTTTCCTTTCTCGCGAATGGAAAAAACTCGACAACCTTCAACCAGTGGTGGCATAGAGGCACAATCAATGTATAACCAAACATTTACACTAACAGCAACAATCAAATATTGCTTTTAAAAAAGTGTTGTTTGATCAGTACCTATGCTGATTATTCATTCATGCCCTAAAACATTTTTGAAAGAAGAAATAAATATTTATCTTTACCAGCACAATACAGCACAGCAGACCTTATGCAAAATTTGACTGCTTGTTGCATAAAAAACGAAGGCAATAGCCCGTATATATTTTTGTAAACCTAGATCGAAAAGCTGTCCTGAAAAGGTACAGCTTTTTTTTGCCCAATCGGCATTGTTTCCAAGTAAGTCCATCGACTCAAAAACGAAGACTCTCCTTCCGCTTAATTCAGCTAAAAAACAATATACGCGATTGAATAAAATAAAAATGCCAGAGCGGGAAATCCACTCTGGCATTAAACTATCTTATAATAAGCTGACTTAATATCTTATATGAAGACTGTCCAGCTCTTTTTTGGTAACTGTAGGTAATTGTTTGCTTTTTTGCAATTTCTGCATAACCAACTCACCAACTCTGCGGGCATCCATTTCTGAATCGAATGCCAACCCGCCTGAAACAGCCGGAATAGTAGGTTGCTTTATCTTTGTTTTCCCATCAATTTTGATTTCATATCCCCAACCGTTTTCAGTTTGAAAGGTTGCAAGACTGTATCTTGAAGTAAATGCCTTTTCATCAGCAGTATTAACTTTTCTGTTATGACAGGAAAAAGAAACAATTACAATAAAACAAAGAACAACAACGGCAAATAAATGCCGGAAAAATCTATTGGTTGTTATAATCATTTTGTTCTGCTTTCGGGTCGAAACGAACTAAGTCATCCAAGCCAGCACCACTACTGCGTCCTGTAGCTACATAACCATAATCTCCAATAGCAAAACCAACAGCTTCAGAACGAGGACTTCTTTCAAATCCTGTTTTTTCTTCCCAAAGGTCTGTAGAAGGATTATATTCCCAAACATTATTTACAGCTGAAACGCTACTTCCTGTTGCCAAATAACCTTTACCATTAATTGCAAATGCAACAGCACCCGTACGAACAATTGATGTATAATCATCATCGTATTTTTCATCTGAATTAGTGTTTGCAATATCACGCAAACGAGTCCATTTCTGAGTAGCAGAATCAAACTCATAGAATTCGCTCAAATAAACCAAGTTATCTGTTCCTGAAAGCAGATATGCTTTTGTTCCGATTACAAAGGCAGCAGCGTTTAATTTTTTAGAACCAGGAAAAGCTATTTGTTCCCAGCTATTTGATGCTGGAGAATATTTATAGAAATCTTTTGTTTCTCCACTTAATGCAGACCCTGTTCCAACGTATCCATTGTCGCCAATACCAAAAGCAACGGCACTGTATCGAGCAACTCCTGGAAACTCAGCAGTAACTGCACTCCAAGTGTCAGTAGTTGGATTGTAAGCCCAGAAATCTTTCAAACGATCACCATTATCGTCAACTCCTGTTCCAACATATCCTTTACCCGCAGCAGCAAAAGCAACTGCTGCACTACGAGCTTTTGCTCCATCTGGAAGGTCAGCTTTCTGTGTCCAATAATTTTCATCTGAATTATATGCCCACAAATCTCTCAAACGTTCACGCTCATCATCGTTGTAACCCGTTGCAAGATATCCCATTTTACCGACAACAAAACTAGCGGCCTCAGATCTTTTAACTCCATCAAAATCAGAAACTTTACTCCAGTCACCCAGGAGTTCTTCTTCGTCATCATCATTACCACATGAAACAAAAACAACAGACGATCCCAACAAGAGAAGCGCCAGATAATAATTAATTCTTTTCAGACTCATAGAGCTACTTTATTTTAATGTTTATTTGTATTTTTCGCGCTGTTTATTTTACAAACCTAATCACACGGAAAGGCAGAAAAAAGGATTTTAGACAAAATGGCATTTTATACATATAAAAGAAGGTTTTTTATCTACATGACATGAAACACAAAGACAAAACAGTGTTTTTTTTCGTTAAAAAGTTTTAAAAACCAAAGAATCAGACTTTATATCTATACTATTGTTGTTTTAGTATATATTTCTTTTTACTCATGTTTTTCTTATATTTTTTTGAAGTTTAGAATCTTAATATGTATAATTTAATGTATAAACTATTTGCAGTTTCTTGCATCCTTGCATTTTTATTCTCATGTAAAAGCAACGACGATGATGCATTTTCTATTGGCGATGATTTTATCAAAACTGAAACAACAGTAGCCATTCTGGATACTTTCACAGTCCGATTATCCACCTTCAAGCTTGATTCTTTCCCAACTTCGGGTAGTGGTATTGGGCTTTTTGGTAATTATAAAGACGATGATTTAGGAATCGTGAAAGCGAAAAGTTTTTATCGTTTAGGGATCAGTGGAGAGTATGTAGCAGACACACGCGACGTGTTTGACTCGATTACTGTAACAATGAGATATACAGGAGAAGCTTATGGTGACACAACCAAATTTCAAAAAATAAACATTTACAAGCTCACACAAGACCTCGAATTAGGGAAAAGCAAAAGTTTTTACAACACAACTACTTTTGCACATGAATCAACACCAATTGGTTCTGCCACAATAAAACCAGAACCGATTAATGACAAAAACCTTGAAATAAGATTAAACGATGAGGTAGGAAAAGAGTTGTTCCAGCTGATCAAAGACAAATCAAAAACACTTGAATCGAATGAAGAGTTTGTCAAAAAATACAAAGGATTTGTCATTGATTCGGATACAGAAGATGGAGCCGTACTTCCGGTATCGCTTGCTGATAGCTTGTTTTATATTACGGTATATACAAGTCGGTTCGATAACCAAAAAATTGAAACCAAACACGTTTTCCCTTATACAGATAGCAGTCTTCAATTTAATCATTTTGAAAGTGACCGGACAGGAACACCATCTGCACTTATCAGTGACGACAGCAGAACAGCAATTCCATCATCACTTACTGGAGAAAAGGCTTTTTCACAAGCTGGGTTGGGAATGTTTACCCGTGTTGAATTCCCCAGCCTGGGTCGGGTTCTGGAAATGAACCAAAAACGATTCCTGCGAAAGGCGGAACTGATCTTGCGTCCAGCATTTAAAAGCTACGTAGAAATGCCACTTCCTGAAAGTGTATATTTATACGAATCAGACAAAATAAACACCGTAAAGAGTGTATTAACAGAACAAACATCTTCTGGTGAAAGTAAGGCAATCGCTTACAAACCTTACATCGACAATGTGTACTTTGAAAATACATCTTATACTTTCGATATCACCTCGTTTATCGCAACAGAACTATCCGATGGTATATTTGATGTAAACCATGCCCTGCTGGTAAATATTGCAAATTCAGATTTATCAACCACTCTTCAACGAGTAGTTTTTACCAGCAGTCCGCAAACAAAATATAAACCTACCTTGAAACTTTATTATGCATTCTATAACTAATTCGCCCATGTATCGCCGAATCATTTTGCCTGTACTATTTATCCTGATTACCTCGTTTTACGTTCAGGCACAAAACAGCCGTTCTCCTTATTCAATATTCGGCCCGGGAGAAATTCAACCCAAAGGCTTTGGAAAGAACCTCGGAATGGGCGGAGCTGGAATCGGGATGCCTTCCGGAAATTTTCTGAACAACCTCAACCCTGCATCTTATTCAGGGCTGGATAGTTTACATTTTATTTATGAAGCTGGTTTCGAAGGAAAACAATCAACCTTTCACTCTCAGGGAGATAAAAAAGAAGACAACACTTTCAACTTTAAATACATCAGTTTCGGATTCCGTGTAAACGACTGGTGGGCTACAAGTATCGGAGTAACTCCGTTTAGTAATGTCGGATACACAATTAAAACTGAATCTTACGTTGAAGGAAGCAATAGTAAATATCAGTCGAATTATGAAGGAACCGGAGGTATTAACAATGTTTATATCGGCAATGCGATTAAACTGGGCAAGTTATCATTGGGGGTAAATACCTCTTACATGTTTGGTTCAATTATTCAGGAAGAACTTGTTTTTCAACCAGAAGATTTGTTTGACCCATTTATTATGCAGCGTACGGATTACCTGCATAGTTTTTATTTCGATTATGGGTTGCAGTACTCATTCAAACTAAAAAAACTGGATTTTACATTAGGAGCTATTTACAGCAACCAGCAAAATTTAGTATCCCGCCATCAGGTAGATGTAAAAACAACCGATTATATGACTTTATCGAGTACCGAATATAAATCGAAACATTTAAAAGTTCCTGAGACAATGGGGATCGGTATCAACATTCGCAAAGGACCTTTTATCAATGTTGCAGCAGACTACGAATTACAAAAATGGTCAGGAATTGACTACCCTATCCAACGTAGTGAATTTCTGGATAGCCATCGTTTTGCAATCGGTGCCGAAACGAAACCATGGGGAGACATTGTAACCCTCGATTGGTATAAAAAGATTGTTTATCGTGTTGGTGCCAATTATAAAACTTCGTACTTAAATATTAATGGAAAACAAATTGAAGAAATTGGAATAACTGCTGGTTTGGGTCTTCCGATTAAAAATTTGGGAACACTTGTTAATTTTAATGTAGAAGTAGGAAAAAAAGGAACTGTTAGCAACCGATTGATTCGCGAAAACTATGTGCTGTTGCACATGAACTTCTCGATCAACGAGATATGGTTCCGCAAACGTATTTTCTTCTAATCATGAGGATAAAATTTTTAAGCAAAAGGTGGTTTGTTGAAGAAACAAGCCACCTTTTGTGTTTTATATTTAAGCTCGTCGAAAAAAAATAAATAAACCGAAATAGCGTTTAAGAAAATTAAACTGCATTCAGATTGAAAAAGATACTATTAATATGTGCGTTGCTCATCAGCTCGCTGTCGCACGCGCAGGAGCAGTGGTATTCCATCTACGGAACAATATCCGATCAGGATACTGGCGAAACATTAACCGGAGCAACTGTACTTGTTGAAAGTAAAAGCAAAGCCGGAGCTGCAACCAACTCGTACGGCTACTTTTCAATACTGGTTCCACAGGGACAATACAAACTGCGCGTACAATACATGGGATACGATACCAAGGAATTTTACGTGCAAGTTGACGAGAACAAACTGGTAAATATAAAACTCGCTGAAAAAGCTGTTCAACTCGACAACATTACCGTGCGCAGTGAAAAGCCTGATCGTAATGTTTCGGCAATCGAAAGCGGCACACTAAATCTTTCACCCCGCCAAATTGAAAATATACCTGTGTTTTTTGGCGAAGCCGACATACTGAAAACCATCCAGTTAATGCCCGGAGTTAAACCTGCAGGAGAAGGAAGTTCCGGCTTTTATGTTCGTGGTGGAGGCATCGATCAAAACCTGATTCTTCTCGACGAAGCACCTGTTTACAATCCCTCTCACCTGTTGGGCTTTTTTTCAGTTTTCAATTCGGAAGCAATTCGCGATGTTTCGCTGATGAAAGGATTTATTCCTGCAGAATACGGAGGAAAAGCTTCATCAGTGCTTGATATTAAAATGAAGGAAGGAAATATGAATGATTATCACCTGACCGGAAGCATCGGGTTTATTTCGTCGAACCTGATGGTTGAAGGACCAATTAGTCAGGATAAAAGTTCGTTTATGATTAGCGGACGACGTACCTATGCCGATATGTTTTTAAAACTTTCAGGTGACAAAGATTTGCAAAATACCAGCCTCTACTTTTACGACTTGAATATGAAAACCAATTTCAAGTTAAACGAGCGCAACCGGTTATTTTTATCAGGCTACTGGGGTCGCGATAAATTTGGATTCAGCGATCAGTTTGGATTCGATTGGGGAAGCAAAACGGCAACACTGCGCTGGAATCATATCTTTTCGCAACGGTTATTTCTCAATTCATCACTGATATTCAGCGATTATTCGTACGATATTAATATAAAAGGAGACAGCCGGGTTATCATGCGTTCCGAAATTCGTGACTTCAATATAAAAGAAGATTTCACCTTTTATAAAAATGCACGAACTACTGTAAAATTCGGCATGAATGCTATTTACCACAATTTTGTACCCGGCGAAATTATTCCCGGCGAAAATAGTGCCTACAATGCCCTCGACATTCCCGACCGCAAAGCAATTGAAGCGGCGGTTTATTTTTCGAAAAACAAAACGGTTAGCCCTAATTTCAAGTATTATTATGGTTTACGAATAGCGCTTTTCAGCAATATTGGACCGGGCGATTTCTATGTGCTAAACGACCAGGGAGAAGTGCGCGACACGGTTCACCACGATTCGTTTAAACTGGTAAAAACACAGGGAGGCCCCGAACCGCGTTTGGGCTTCAACTATCAACTGAACCGTTCTACATCTATCAAAGGAGCGGCCAGCCGCATTTACCAATTTGTTCATCTGCTATCCAATTCAACGGTTTCAACACCTACTGATGTTTGGCTGCCAAGCAGCAACAACGTGAAGCCGCAAATGGCCGATCAGTTCTCGCTCGGTTTATTTAAAAACTACAATAAAAACAGGTACGAAAGTTCGCTGGAAGTATATTACAAAGACCTCCGTAACCTGATTGACTATAAAAACGGAGCAGATTTAATATTCAATTCAACAGTTGAAGCCGAATTGGTATTCGGGAAAGGATATTCGTACGGTGCCGAATGGATGCTGAAAAAGAACTACGGCAAACTAAACGGATGGATCGCCTACACATGGTCAAAAACCATGCACCAGTTTGATGCCATCAACAATGGAAAGTCCTTCCCTGCCCGACACGACCGCACGCACGATTTATCCATTGTTGGAACGTATCAGCTTTCTGACAAATGGACCGTATCGGCCACATGGGTTTACAGCACCGGTGAGGCAGTTACTTTCCCGGCAGGGCGATACATCATTGACGGACAAACGGTAGGATTGTACACCGAACGAAATGGCTACCGCATGCCCGATTATCATCGTCTTGACCTCGGATTGAGCTGGCACCGCAAAAAAAGCCGCCATTTTGAATCGAGCTGGAACTTTTCGGTGTACAATGCCTACGCTCACGACAACGCCTACTACATTTATTTCCGCGAATCGGAAACAGAACCGGGCAAACAGGAAGCAGTACAAATGTCGCTTTTCAAAATCATACCTTCTGTTTCTTACAAATTCAAATTTTAAACCATGAAGCAGAAATATCTATCTCTTCTTGCCGCAATCGGGTTTGCCTTTTCATCCTGCGAGAAAGTCGTTGATATTGACATCAACGATAGTGCCCCGAAAATTGTAATCGAAGCCAATGTTTTTAATGGCGATGACGATTGTTTGGTTCGAATATCAAAAACCGGCAGTTACTTTTCCAACGAACCACTGCAAATGGTTAGCAAGGCAAAAATTACACTGAGCGATGGAATTACAGAATACAGTTATACAGAAATAGAAGAAGGAGTTTACAAACTCAATAAAATTGGGCGGCTCATCCCTACTTTATACAAAATAAAGGTAAACATTGATGGCGAAATTTACGAGGCCAAGTCGCAGATGCCTGCTGCAATTCCCATTAATTATCTTGTTTCAGAATATCAATCAGGCGGAACAATTGAAAAAACGGGATACCAAATCAG
This sequence comes from Prolixibacteraceae bacterium, assembly GCA_963668595.1. Taxonomy (GTDB): domain Bacteria; phylum Bacteroidota; class Bacteroidia; order Bacteroidales; family Prolixibacteraceae; genus GWE2-42-39. Next base: position 1,309,528 of record OY764876.1, read on the forward strand.
TTTCGGATTTCACGATCCGGAAGATGACACCAATTATTACCGGGTAAAATATTTACTGAACGGGAAGTTACAAAGTGCCCCGGGCGATTACTACCTGATTAAAGATGAGCTTTTCAATGGTAATTCAGTTCAAATGGAACTTTTCGGAGAGCGATTTGAAGAACAGGACACGGTTACAATCGAATTGATGTCGATTGATAAAACAAGCTACTATTATTTTTCGGTACTGGCTGATTTAGTTCGCGAAGAATCAATTGGCTCTGCTGCACCAGCCAATCCGCCCGGAAATTTCGATAATGGTGCATTGGGTTATTTTTCGGCATGGTCGTCGAACAAGCGGACAATTATTGCCAAACAAAAAGCTCAGAATTAAAGCATCAAACGCTTATTTTCTATTTCACTGATAAAAACATCCTTGTAGCTCTCTCCTATCGGAATGTATGTTTTTCCGATCACAACCTGTGTTTTATTAATCACCTTAATGTGATTCAGCGAAATAATGAAAGACTTGTGCACCCGGGCAAATCGCTCGGAAGGCAAATTTTCCTGCATGCGCTTCAACGAGTTGAGAGTCACAATTGGTTTTTCCGAACCAACAGTAAAAATCTTGATATAATCTTTTAATCCCTCCACATATAAAATATCGTCAAGATTCACCTTGATTGTCTTATAATCAGCTTTAACAAGAATAAAATCGGAAGCAGAATTCACTTCCTTCACTTTACCGGCAGTTTTCAGCTTCAGGCTTTTCAACGAATAATATTCGTAGGCTTTATTACTAGCCTTCAAAAAACGATCAAACGAAATAGGTTTCAGCAAATAATCCATTGCGTTGAGATTAAAAGCCTCCAAAGCATATTCGCGAAACTGTGTAGTAAAAATAATCATGGGTTTTTCATCCAGGCTTCTTATAAAATCAATGCCGGAGATTCCCGGAAGTTGAGCATCAAGAAAAATCAAATCTATTTTATGTTTGTGCAATTCGTCGTACGCTTCGAAAGCCGTTGAACATTTACTAATCAGGTTCAGGTAAGGAACATGCTCAATAAAATCGGCCACGGTACTTTGAGCCGTCAAATCATCATCAAGAATAATACAATTCATCGTACAATACAGTTTTTTATTTACCTGTTGATTTTTTGCCATCAGCAGTTCGCGTCGCTTCTGTGTATTCAACGAACGCAAGTACGGTTTACGATCAATGGTATGCAATTCATCGTTTGCTCTCCACTTTTCATTAAAGCGCTCAGCCGCCAATTGTTCAGCATTGCAAAGTAATCCTTTTTTTTCCAAAACGTTCATTTTTCGCTCCTGTATTTTGAACGGCAAGATAGTTTCCCCGATTCAGATGGCTACCCAACAAATCTTATAAAAACATAAGATTTGTTAAGAAAGACATTTTTTATTTTTTATTGCCACATCGTCCCGAGAACTTTCGCAATCGCATGATCGAAAAATATTGATTTCATCAGAAAAAACAGGAAATTGAGAACTACTGATTAGCAGAATCAAAATTGATACTGACCAATAACCTGTTGCGATATTTTTTAGGCGACATTCCCATCCGTTTTAAAAAATCTTTTGAGAAATAATAAGCATCGGAATACCCCAACTGAAAACTTATTTCTTTTATTTTCAAACGGCTGTGATCCAGATATTCGCAAGCCCGGCTTATTTTCAGATGCGAAAAATAACTTAAAGGGCTATAACCTGTTTTCCGATGAAAAAGGGTCGTCAAATACGTTTGCGAATAGCCAGACTCGTCTGCAATTTGCTTCAAGCTTAGTTTTCTGGAAATATTCTGCTCCATAAAATGAATTGCTCTGGTAATGGCTGGATTCTGCTCTTCCATCAAATCGTCACTCGTTTTACTTGCATATAGAAATGTTGCAAGCAAATGCCCGAAAGTTAAATTGATATACTGATAGTTCGCATTATAAAAACCTTTATTCAGATTATTGAATAACTCATCGAACAGCATTTGCCGGTTAGCAACCAAATTATTTACCGATGGCATCAAATCGCGAACAACGGTAAAATCCTTCTCCATGATTTTACTTTTTGTGCCATTGAATTTACAGGCAAAAAATGCAGACGAATCTGTTGCAATTGATTGCATTCTAAACTCAAAATTTTCAGGAATGATGCAGTACTGATTTGCATTAACAGGAACCGAGTCGCCGGCAATGTTCAGTATTCCGCCTCCTTTGGTGCAATAAACAAGCAAATGATCTTCCAGCCGGGCATTCTCCACCCATAACGTACCCGGACTGATTGACAGTTCGGCTAACTCGCTGACATACAAATCTCGGGTAAGCGGATTTTTCTGCTGTTCGGCAAGAATATAAGACGGAATTTGAAAGAAGCGTTTTTGCGTAATCATTGTTTTCCTTTGATTTCAAAAAAAGTAATATTTTACATCTTTTTCAAAGAAAATACTATTTATTTCAAAACCGATGCCTGATACATTTGCATTAACTGAAAATAAAACCAATGAACGAACTACTAAACAAACTCTCCGACTGTGTTGAATTTGGCAAAATCAACCGGGCTGCCCCCTATCCACCTCAAATGAAAGATCAGGATGGAGCAGATGAAATTACCAGACAAGCCATTGATCAAGGCATTCCGGCGCAAGATATTCTCACTCACGGATTGATGCCCGGAATGGAACGTATTGGCGTAAAATTTCGCGAAAATAAAGTTTTTGTTCCCCAAGTGCTGATGTCGGCCAAAGCAATGAGCACTGCCATGTTGCACCTGAAACCATTTTTCCAATCGGGCGAAGCCAAACAAAAAGGGACATTCATTATTGGCACTGTAATGGGCGACCTGCACGACATTGGCAAAAATCTGGTTGCGATGATGGTAGAAGGAAACGGTTACAAAGTAATTGATTTGGGAACCGACGTAAAGTCAGAAAAATTCATTGATGCATTGCGCGAGAATCCGGGTGCCGTAGTTGGCCTATCAGCTCTGCTAACCACAACAATGGCTAATATGGAAGCAATTACAAAGGAAATCAAATCTGCAGTCGCCGGAGCTTTGGTTTCAATTGGAGGAGCACCCGTAAGCCAGGATTTTTGCAGCAAAATCGGAGCCGATAATTATTCGGCCGATCCTCAGGGTGTTGTCGAATTTTTGAATCTCAAAATCAGCACAAACTAACTATGTCAATACAAATTAGCCAGTGGATCGAAAATATATTAAGCGCAAAAAACCGTGTGGCTTTGCCAATTATGACACACCCCGGAATTGAGCTAATCAATCATTCAGTAGTTGATGCGGTTACAAACGGAAAGATTCACTTTCAGGCGATCAATGCTCTTTGCAAGCAATATCCATTGATTGCCGCCACAATGATCATGGACTTAACCGTTGAAGCCGAAGCTTTAGGCTGCCGGGTCAATTTTCCGGAAGATGAAATCCCGACCGTAAACGAACGGCTAATTCATTCAATTGAAGAAATTGACCGATTACAAATACCTGCCATTTCAGAATGTAAAAGAGTAAATGAATACCTGAAAGCTGCCGAATTATCAGTACAAAACATCACTCATCTTCCCGTTTTTCCGGGATGTATTGGCCCATTTTCTCTTGCGGGAAGACTAATCGACATGTCGGAAATAATGGTGGACATTTATCTCTATCCCGACGCAATTCACCAGTTATTGAGAAAATGCACCGATTTTATTAAGCAATACATACAAGCGTATAAACAAATCGGGGCCAACGGCATTATCATGGCCGAACCTGCTGCCGGATTGCTGGGCGAAGATGAATGCAACCAGTTTTCGTCAAACTACATAAAGGAAATTGTAGCAGAGCTGCAAGACGACGATTTTTTAATCATTCTCCATAACTGTGGACACAGCGGCTATCTTGCCGGTTCAATGCTTTCAACCGGAGCCAAAGCGCTACATTTTGGCAATGCTGCCGACATGAAATTCGTTCTCGAAAATATTCCTTCAAATATTCTGGTGATGGGAAATATTGATCCGGTAAATATTCTGAAAACAGGAAATTCGGGCTTTGTAAAACAAAAATCGAAAGAGCTATTGAATATGGCAAAACCGTATCCGAATTTTATCATTTCTTCGGGTTGCGACATGCCTCCTGCAGTTCCGCACCAAAATATCGAAGCTTTTTTCGAAGCACTGAACGAATATAATTCTGAAAACTAAATAATTGCACGAAGAATCACGAGCGTATTTTTCGTATTTTTGAAAATCAGCCAACATTATGATGCATAATTTTCAGTTTTATTTTCAAGAACTCGCCATACAAAAAGAATCAATCGGCGAATTGTTGGGCTTTGATAAACAAGACATTCCGGAACCTTTTCAATCGTATATCGACGAAGCTTTTGCCGAAGCACAACAACTTTGTTCGATCCGCGGAGCCGTCCTGTTTTTCAATCAATTTCATTTTTCGCCCGACTATTCGTCATTTGCGCTTGCTGGGAAAAATTTTGAATGCGGGAAACTTATTGGTCACGAACTAAAATCAGCATCACAATTAGGATTTTTCCTATGCACGGCCGGAGACGGAATCAGCCAGCGTTCGCAGCAACTGCTTCATGGCGACGATCCCGCAAAAGGATATGTGTTTGATGTTCTGGGCTCGCTCACCGTTGAAACGGCAATGGACCGCATTCAAAAACAACTCGAAATTCAGTTCCGGAACGAAAATATGCAACTAAGCAATCGATACAGTCCCGGCTATTGCGACTGGCATGTACAGGATCAACACAAACTATTTTCTCTTTTTCCTGAAAACCAATGCAATATTACATTGAATCAATCCGCACTTATGCATCCCATCAAGTCAACAAGTGGCATTATGGCAGCAGGCCCTAATGTCACATTTCATGAACATCGCTGCAATCATTGCAACAGTAGCACATGCATTTATCGCAACCTGCGTAATCAAAAGTATTAATATAAAAGAACTCAGTATCAAATCTTCCTCAAAAAACGCAAAATCATCCCTACAGATTGATGTTTAGCACGATTCAATGTATTACCTTTGAAGGGATTTTAAAAATTTACAATGAGGTTTGACGAATTCGATCTACACGACAATATCTTAGATGCTATTGATTACATGGGCTATGAAAAAGCCTCCCCGATTCAGGAATTAAGTATCCCAACTATTTTAGAAGGAAAAGATTTACTGGCCTGCGCACAAACAGGAACCGGCAAAACAGCAGCTTTTACCCTACCTATTCTGGATAAAATTGCAGAAGACAACGAAGATACATTAAGTACCCTTATTCTGGTTCCTACCCGGGAACTGGCTATTCAGATTAACCAGCAAGTACAAGGTTTTTCGTATTTCATGAATATCAATTCGGTGGCTATTTATGGTGGCCGCGAAGGTTCTGACTGGGAACAGGAAAGCCGTGCCCTCACTGCCGGAACCAATATAATTGTAGCTACACCAGGCAAACTGCTTTCGCACCTGAATCTCGGCTACGTAAAATTCGATACAATTCGTTACGTTATTCTCGATGAAGCTGATCGCATGCTTGACATCGGCTTTTACGACGATATTTTGCGCATTCTCAGTTATGTTCCTGAGGATCGGCAAACCATTATGTTTTCGGCGACCATGCCGAAGAAAATAAAAGATCTGGCATCGAAAATTCTGAATAATCCGGAAGAAGTAAGCACAGCAATTTCGAAACCGGCGGAAGGTGTTTTGCAGGCTGCTTACCTTACTTACAACGAACAAAAAGCGGCATTAATCGATCATCTTATTGGAAACAAACCCGACTACGACAGCATTCTGATATTCAGCTCAACCAAGAAGAATGTATTTGAAATTGTCAGGGCATTGCGTCGCCACGGAAACAAGGTACGTGGCATTTCTTCAGATCTGGAACAAAAAGAGCGCGAAGAAGTATTGATGAGCTTCAAATCGAAACGAACTCGTATTCTGGTTGCCACCGATGTACTTAGCCGTGGTATCGACATCAAAGACATCAACCTGATTATTAACTACGATGTTCCGTCTTCGGCAGAGGATTATGTACACCGTGTTGGCCGTACTGCTCGTGCCGATAAAACAGGGGTTGCCATTAGTTTAGTGAACGAAAAAGACATGCAAAAATTCCGTCGAATCGAAGAACTGATTGAGATGGAAATATATAAAATTCCTTTGCCTGAACAATTCGGAACCGGCCCTGAGTGGAAAGTAAAAACACGCAGTGCAGGTGGAAGTGGAGGAAATAAAAACGGCAAACGCAAATATTATCACAAAAAGAATAGCAATAAAAAAGCGGGAAATTAACCCGCTTTCTCGTATTGTATTTTCAGTTCCAATCTTATTTGAAAAGCTTCAATTCCCGTTTGTATTTATGCTCAAACCAGAAATTTAGCTTCCGCAGAAATTCCTTGTTTATTTATTCAAAGCTTTTTCTTAGTCCCAGCATTTTAATTGCTGTTACAGCGGCTTCGTCGCCTTTATTTCCCAAACGACCGCCAGCACGATCGAGTGCCTGTTGTTGATTGTCGGTCGTCAATACACCAAAAATAAAGGGTTTGTTATACTTGATATTTAAATCAGTAATTCCCTGCGTTGCTCCCTGGCAAATGAAATCGAAATGACGGGTTTCGCCCTGAATTACACATCCCAATGCAATAATTGCGTCCGCAGCAGTATATTCGGCCATATACTGCGCTCCCAATGTCAACTCAAAAGTTCCGGGTACATGTCTTAAATAAATATCGTTTTCGTCAGCGCCATGCTTTTTAAGTGTATCAATTGCTCCCTGAGCCAAAGCACCGGTTACTTCGTAATTCCATTCGGCGACCACTACTGCAAACTTCATTCCTGCAGCCGATGGTACTTTCTCCAAATCGTATTCTGATAAATTTTTCGTTGCCATATTGTATTTCTTTTTTGTATTGAATTTGTAAAAATAAAAAATCCCCTCGATGGAGGGGATTTCCTTGTATGCAGAAGCGAATTATTTCTCAGTTTCGTTTTTTACGCGAGCAATATACTTATCAATATTGCGTCCTTCGTTCGAGTTCGGATATTTTTCTTTCAGCTCGTTATATACTTCCAGTGCGGCAGCAAATTTACTTGCACTTTCGAGTAAAGCACCTGCTTTCATCATATAAACCGGAGCAGTCAATTCGTTATCACTCAGTTTGTATGCTTTTTCGTACTGACTCAATGCTTTATCTGCTTTACCTAATTCAAGGTATGCATCGCCTTTTGCACCTTCTGCAACCGGAGCCAACAATAAATCGTCGGTTGAAAAATCATTCAAATAATCCAGTGCTTTTTCGTATTCGCCCAGATGCAAGTAGGATACTCCGGCATAATAACCAGCCAATTTACCAGACTTGGTAGAACCATAGCTATCGATAATATCAAGAAAACCCAGGTAGTTTCCATCACCATTGATTGCCAGATTGAATGAATCTGTCTGGAAATATTGCTCTGCCATAAACATTTGTTCTTTGGCCTCTTTTTCGCGAGGTTGGAAATAGAACTTGTTTAGACTCAGATAAATTACCACTACAGCAACTATTGCCCCAACCACAATCGACAATAACTTTTGATTTTCTTCAATTACTTGCTCGGTTCTGGTCAATACATTTTCAACCTCTTGAAGATTATCTTCCTGTTTGATTTTCTTATTTTTTACCATGTTTTAATTTTCTTAAAAAAAACGTGAGGCAAAAATATACTTTTTTCAATAACATATGCCAAAATGAAAGCACAAAATTTGAAGATTATTCAACAGTTTTGTGTCAATTTCTCTGTTCTCTCAGACTACATTCTCGCCTGCATGCCTAATTTTTGTTAGTTTTGTTCCACAATCGAAGCTTTTATCGCATGTTTATCGAAGACTTATCACTCATCAATTTTAAAAACATAGCTCAGGCCGAACTCAGGTTTTCGCCTGATTTAAACTGTTTTATCGGCAACAACGGCGCTGGTAAAACCAATCTGATGGATGCTATTTATTACCTCTCATTTTGTAAAAGCTTTCTGAATGCAGCTGATTTGCAAAATATCAGGCACAACGAAGAATTTTTTGTTATCCAGGGAAAATACCAACGATCGGGAAGCGAAGAAAACATTTACTGTGCACTTAAAAAAGGACAAAAAAAGCAGTTCAAGCGAAATAAAAAAGAATACAAGAAGCTTTCGGAGCACATCGGGCTGTTACCGCTCATCGTAATTACCCCTTCCGACATCGACCTGATTATGGGAGGAAGCGAAGAACGCCGCCGTTTTGTGGATACCGTTATTTCGATGTACGACCAGCACTATCTCGACAGCCTGATTCGATACAACCGGGCTTTATTGCAACGGAACAATCTGTTGAAACAATTTGCAGCCAACCATACCTTTAATGCTGAAACCATTGAAATATGGGACGACCAGTTGGTTCACTACGGGCAATTCATTCACGAAGGACGCAAACAGTACATCAAAAAATTTATTCCTGTTTTTCAGAATTATTACGAAATGATTGCTGGAGAGAATGAACCAATTGGATTGGAGCACCAGTCGCAATTGTATGAGCATAATTTTGATGAGTTACTGAAAGACTCGCGACCCAAAGATCGGATTATGCAATTTACAACCGTAGGCCCGCACAAAGACGATATTGAATTCAGGCTGGGCGATTATCCAATCAAAAAACTGGGGTCGCAGGGACAGAAGAAAACATTTCTTGTTGCCCTGAAACTAGCTCAGTATAACTTTGTAAAAGACATTTCGGGCATCACTCCTATTCTGCTGCTCGACGACATCTTCGATAAACTAGACAAATTCAGGGTAGAAGAGATAGTAAAACTGGTAGCCAACGATCACTTCGGACAAATTTTTATTACTGATACCAATCGCGAGCATCTCGACCAGATTATTGGTCGCGTAAATGCCGAAACCCGTATCTTTACCGTGCAAAACGGAACAATCAGTTAAACCGGATGAGAAAAAATAATACACAAAGCATACGCGATGCATTGAAAGATTTCGTGCAGGAAAACCAGCTCGAAAATAAACTGGCGGAAATTGATCTGGTTAACTCGTGGGAAAAGTTGCTGGGAAAAACAGTAGCTCGATACACCCGAAATATTTACATCCGGAACCGTGTTTTATTTGTTGAAACCTCTTCACCACTGGTTCGAAATGAACTAATGATGCTCCGCGAAGAAATACGCAAGCGGTTAAACGAAGAAGCTGGCCGCGAAGTAATTGACAAAATACATTTCAGCTAAAAGCCTGTTTTGCCATGATTTTACTGAGCTCTGCCTATTTTCCAAATCTCGAATATTGCGCCCAATTACTTGAACACAACGAAGTAATTATTGAGCAACACGAGCATTTCATTAAACAAACTTATCGCAACCGGGCGGTAATATTGGCTGCCAACGGATCTGTCCCGCTAATTGTGCCGGTGGTAAAAGGGCGAGGCCCCAAAACAGCAATGAAAGATTTGCGCATTTCGTACGACGAAGACTGGCAACGAAATCATTGGCGAACCATCTTTTCGGCCTACAATTCGTCGCCTTTTCTTGAGTTTTATGCCGACGATTTACAGCAATTTTTCAGTAAAAAATACGATTTCCTACTCGATCTGAACATGGAAATACTCGACAAGATTTGCGAATTACTGGAAATCAGCCCAAAATTCAGTTTCACTGAAGAGTTTGAACAAATTCCGGAAAGCTGTGTCAATTACAGAGAAAATATATCTCCGAAAAATGCAGGCAACAGCAACTTCATGAATATTGAATACACTCAGGTTTTTTCCGATAAGCTTGGTTTCTCGCCCAATTTAAGCATTCTTGATTTACTTTTTAACACAGGGCCACAAAGCTGGTCGTTGCTCGACGACGGACGGAAAAAGTAAATTACGCAAGCGAAGCTTTTGCCAGAAATTCAGCAACAATCAACGCATGATCGAAAGCCAATTCAGGCAATTCTGACAGCGAAAACCAGCGAACTTCACGTGCATCGTCCCCCGCATTTGTTACCTGACCGTCTTCTAAAATAGCAGAAAAAACAACTGAAATAGTACGATGACGCGGATCACGATCAATGCCATCGAAAGTTTTAAACTGCTCCATTCGTTCTATTTTCAATCCGGTTTCCTCTTCTAATTCGCGACAACAGGCAGTTTCCAGCAGTTCGTCCATATCTACAAAACCTCCGGGCAAAGCCCATTTCCCAATAAATGGCTCTGCACCACGACGAATCAGCAATATTTCCCAGGTTTCATCCGGTTTTCGAAATACCAGCGCATCAACGGTTAGCGCAGGACGAGGATATTTATACGTGAACATTTTCGACACAATATTAATTCGACACAAAAATACAAAACCATTTGTGATCTATTGAATTCCAGCAGAAATACGATTTTTTAAATGCCAGAAAAATCGTTCATAACTAAAAACTTCATCATTTTTTAGTCCTAAAACAAATTAAATTCAAAACAGACACCTGATATTTATTATATACTATTATTTTTAGGGAGATGCTTTTTACCGATATACATCAATAATGCTTTTCTCAAAAAATGGAAGATCAAATCAAACAAATTGCTGCGCGAATAAAGGATTTGCGCGAAATATTAACGATCAGTCCCGAAGATGCAGCAAATAATTGCGGATTGAGTACCGATGAGTATTTGCGCCTCGAAAGCGGACAAACCGACATATCGGTGAGTATCATGCACCAGCTGGCAACGCTCTTCGGCGTTGAAATTACCAACTTCATCAGTGGAGAAGAACCGCGAATGCATGCCTACACTTTAACACGCAAAGGACAAGGAATAGCCATTGAAAGGAGAAAAGCATACAGTTACCAGGCTTTGGCCACAAATTTCATCAACCGTAAAGCCGAACCATACATCGTGAAAGTAGCACCCAAACCCGATGATGTAGCAATTGAACTAAATTCACACCCCGGACAAGAATTCAACCTTGTACTTAAAGGGAAAATGCAATTCAAAATAAAAAACAAAGAAATGATTTTGGCTGAAGGAGACAGTATTTATTTTGATTCGGGTCTTCCTCATGGCATGAAAGCGATTGAAAATGAAGAGTGTGAGTTTTTAGCCATTATTTTTTAATTCAGAATTATGCAGCTACATAAAAAATACATGACGCAGAAAGAGTTCTGCTCATTAAACGATTTCCTGACAAATTTTAAAATTGAAGTTCCCGACAACTTTAACTTCTCGTATGATGTAGTAGATGAATACGCCCGGATTGAACCGGAGAAAATCGCCATTGTATGGACCAACGATCAGGGCGAACATCTCGATTTCACCTATCGGGAACTAAAAGACAAGACGGATGAAACAGCATCGTACTTCCAATCTATCGGTATTGGCAGAGGAGACAAAGTGATGCTGATATTAAAGCGTAGATACGAATTTTGGTTTGCCTGTCTGGCCTTGCACAAAGTAGGAGCAACAGCTATTCCGGCCACTCATTTGTTAACCGAAAAAGATATTATTTACCGATGCAATGCTGCCGGAATTAAGGCAATAATTTCGGTTGGCGAAAGCAGCATTATTACACAAATCACCCAGGCACTTCCCAACTGTCCAACCGTCAACCATCTTATTTCTGTAGGGCCTGAATATCCCGCAAACTGGGACAATTTTCAACAAAAAGCAGATCAGGCTCCGCCATTTATCAAACCTGAAGTTCCTTCAACCAACGACGATTTGTTGTTTATTTATTTCACCTCGGGAACCACCGGAAATCCCAAAATGGTAGCACATGATTATACTTACCCTCTATCACACATCATTACAGCATCGTTCTGGCACAATGTAGAAGAAAACGGAAGGCATCTTACCATTGCTGATACAGGTTGGGCCAAAGCCGTTTGGGGAAAAATGTACGGACAAATGCTTGCTGGTTGCAGCGTTTTTGTTTACGACCATCAGGTATTTACTCCGGCCAACATTTTACAGGTAATTTCCCGTTACAAAGTCACTTCATTCTGTGCCCCACCTACTATCTTCCGGTTTCTTATCCGCGAAGATTTTTCCAAATACGATTTATCGGCACTCAAATATTGCACAACGGCAGGCGAAGCACTCAATCCCAAAGTATTTGAAACCTTTAAGGAACAAACCGGGCTTCAACTGATGGAAGCATTCGGACAAACCGAAACAGCGGTGCAACTGGGAACTTTTCCATGGATGACCCCCAAACCTGGTTCAATGGGAATTCCTTCTCCGCAATACGAAATTGATTTGCTTAAACCCGACGGCACACCTGCCGAAGACGGAGAACAGGGACAAATTGTTATTCATCTGAATGAAAAAATTCCACTTGGAATGTTTAAAGGATATTACAAAGACGAAGAACGAACAAACGAGGTAATTCAGCAAAACATATATTACACGGGAGATATTGCCTGGCGCGACGAAGATGGCTATTTCTGGTTTGTAGGAAGAGCGGATGATGTAATCAAGAGTTCTGGATACCGAATCGGTCCATTTGAAGTAGAAAGTGCGCTGATGACTCATCCGGCCGTAGTTGAATGCGCAGTAACCGGTGCTCCCGACGAAATGCGGGGACAAGTGGTCAAAGCAACAATCATTCTGGCTCCCGGCTACACGGGCAACGAACAACTCATCCTCGAAATTCAGGAACATGTAAAACGAGTTACTGCTCCGTATAAATATCCCCGAATTATTGAATTTGTAAGCGAATTACCCAAAACAATCAGCGGAAAAATCAGACGGGTAGAAATCAGGAACAGTGGAAAATAAATCGGGTTCCGATATTTCAATATGAAATAAAAGACGGGCAAGCAGAAATTCTACTTGCCCGTTCTTGTTTCTGATATACGATTATTGAAATAAACTGTGCACTTCCTCAACCACTTTTTCTTCGTCAGGATTCAACCCGAAAGTTAATTGTGGTTCCAAATAGTATAATTTTTTATCGTGTTTGAATCGAGCTTCTCCCCCTCCGGTAATGTTCAGCATAATCAGATCGTCTGCAGCAACACGACCTTCCTGTACTGCATCAATCAGCGAAGCCACAGCAGTTGCTGCAGCGGGGTGAATATCAATTCCTTCAAGCTGTTCGAATAAAATTGCAGCGGCGCGAGCCTCTTCATTGCTGGCCGACAAAACATCTCCTTCACTATCTTTCAGTGCATCAAACAATCCACCTGCAATTCCGTAAGGCGGTTTCCGGTTCGACAATACTTTTGCATCAATAATCTCCACCTGCTTGCGGGCTTCCTCATCATCCAGCGGCAACATATCACGCGAAGCGGCATTCCATGCGTCTTTCATTGGCACAAAAGGCTCATTCTGAGCCACCATCAACTTCATTTTATTGGTTCCGAAACGACCATCTTCCAGAAAACGCAAATTGGCTTCCCAGGCAGCAATTGCCCCGGTTCCGCTTCCTACTGCCTGAAAATAATACTGAGGAATTTGTCCGATTGTGGTAACTGCCGAAAGAACGGTTGTTCCCATTCCATCGCGACGTGCAACATTTTTCGCACCTCCTTCAGCAATAAAAGCCGAATTTTTCACTACCAGATTCGACAGATGAATTGCATCAAAATAGTCGCCACCCGCTTCACAACAAATCAATTTTACGCAATCGTGCAAAGGCTCGTCAAACCAAAGTGCATCCAGATTATCCTTCGGCACACAAAGCAACAAAGGAATTCGGTTGTCGGAACAAACGCGGGCAAAAGCGCGGGCCGTATTTCCGGCCGAAGCCACCACCAAAATACGATCGGCATCTGCACTCAAACGTCCGCAAACCGAATACGCTTCCGTTTCTTTGAACGAGCAGGTTTTCATGTTTGCACCTTTCTCCGGCCAATAACCATTAAAAGTGATCCAGAGATTTGAAAGTCCCAGTTGTTTAGCCAGCCCCTCGCTTTTATACGTAACAGGAGCCGAAGACCCCTGCAATACACGATGAATAGGCAACCAATCGGCAAAACGGTAAAGTCCCCAACTTTCATTTTTTACGTCCAGTTGCTTTTTCGCATATATAGCACGAATCAGCGAAGGTTTTGCTTCTCCATTTGCATCCAGTGTCCAGCCCTTCTCTTCCACTGCATTACCAGTAAAAACTGATTGAAGGGTGTATTGTGTCGGTTTAAAATTTTGATTCATAAATTTAAATTTTCCCACCCAAAAATAGAGAAAGCAAATTGCCCCTCTATCCGAATTTATACTTAAAAACCCTCAAAATTCTGAAAACTTTGAGGGTTCTTAGATCGAGCATAGAAATTATTATTGAAAACGCTGACTTAAAATCTGATACACCAGTTTTGCCGCAGCAAATTCCGATACTTTATTGTTCGCCAATGGCAATAATTCAACTACATCGAGACCTACAATCTCGCATTGTTGATTCACTGCTTTAATTACGTCCAATACCTCACGGTAAGTCATTCCATCTGGCTCAGGAGTTCCGGTTCCGGGAATAACCGACGGATCGAAACAATCCAAATCGATGGTGACATAAACTTTACCCGTCAACTTCGAAAGCATTTCTTTCAGCCACCCAGAATTGCCGTGCATCTGATAGCGGAAAAACACGCGACTCAAATCGCTGTTTTCCTTGTCTTCAATACACATACTGCGAATGCCTACCTGCAATACCTGAGCCACTTCCTGCGCCCTCGCCATCACACATGCATGATTGTAAGCTGATCCTTCGTATTCGGGACGCATGTCGGCATGAGCATCAAACTGTAAAATGGTCAAGTCATCGTAGCGTTTTGCAAATGCATGAATAGCACCAATACTTACTGAATGCTCACCTCCCAAAAGAACAGGGAAACGACCTTCATCCAAATAACGACCAATTTCTTTTTCTACTGCCAGAGCCATGGCTTCGGGAGAAGAATCTTCGGTGACTGCCGGGGCAGTAAAAATTCCCCGTTTATACACCTCTGCCCCGGTTTCAATGTCGTACATTTCCAGGGTTCCCGATGCTTCAATCAAACTGGCAGGACCTCTGTCGGCTCCTTTTTGCCAGGTACTGGTTCCATCGTAAGGCACCGGAACAACTACAATCTGCGCTTCATCGTAGTTATTGCAATAACCATCTTCGCCACAGAAATAATTGGAATATTTATTTGTCATGATATTCAATTTTATTTGAATGATGAATTTTGAATTGAGGAAACAGAAAAAAAGTTCCAAAAAAGAAAATTCAAAATCCCCAAAAAATTCAAAATTCAAAATTCAAAATTTAGAATTCCCTCTCAGCTTAACCGGTTTTTATAATCTTCGTAGCCAAAACTGCGAATTTTTCGCAAGTTGCCCTGATCGGAATTAAAAATATAAATGGCAGGATGACGAACCCCGTTAAACATAGTTGTTTTAACCATGGTGTAATGAGCCATGTCGCCAAAAACAAGAAAATCGCCTTCTTTCAACGGTTGATCAAAACTGTAATCGCCAATCACATCGCCAGCCAGACAAGTCACTCCGCCCAATCGGAAGGTAAATGGTTTTTCTCCCGGATCACCGGCATTCTCAATGTACGGACGATATGGCATTTCCAATGTGTCGGGCATGTGCGCCGTGGCCGAAGTGTCTAAAATGGCAATATCACAACCATTGGTAAACGTATCCAGCACCCGGCTAACCAATACTCCGGTATTCAGCGCAATGGCTTCTCCCGGTTCCAGATAAACTTCCAGACCATACTTGGCTTTGAATTTTTTAATCAAGGCAATCAGCCCATCCACATCGTAATCCGGACGAGTAATATGATGACCTCCGCCAAAATTGATCCACTTAATGCGATCGAAAAAGAAACCAAACTTCTCTTCCACCACTTGCAAGGTACGTTCCAGTGCATCGCAATTCAATTCGCATAAATTATGGAAATGCAGGCCATCGAGACCTTCCATCATATCCAAATTTTCCTTGAAATTCTTTTCGGTAATTCCCAAACGCGAATTGGGCGAACTCGGATCGTAAATCGCTTTTTCGGCTTCGCGATGTTCCGGATTTAGGCGCACAGCACACTCAATATGCGGATATTGCTTCAGTTGCGCCTTGTATTTTGCCCACTGCCCTACCGAATTAAAAACGATATGGTCAACCAACTGCACATGTGCATCAATGTCGGCCTGCGAATAAGCAGGCGCATAGGCATGCACTTCGCCGCCAAATTCCTTGCGCCCCAATTCTGCTTCGAAAACAGAACTGGTTGCCACTCCAGGCAAATATTTACGCACCAGTGGAGCCACGCTCCACATGGCAAAGCCTTTAAAAGCAAGCAGGATTTTACATCCTGCCTGCTCTTGTACTTTTTGAAGTATCCTTAGATTTTCTTCGAGTTTCGTTTCGTTTACCACAAAGCAGGGAGTTTCCAGTCCTGCCAGTTGGTCGGGCGAAAGCTTTATTCTACCGAACTGTTCCATTCAACAACATTCCAGGGTAATCCGTATTTATTCAAATCGTCCATGAATGGATCCGGGTCAAATTCTTCCATGTTGTAAACACCAGATTTCTTCCAGTTGCCACTCAAAATCATTTTTGCCCCAATCATAGCAGGAACACCAGTGGTGTACGATACCGCCTGCGCTTCCACTTCTTTATAGGTTTCAGCGTGATCGCAAATATTGTAAATGAATACACGTTTGAATTGTCCGTCTTTCAATCCTTCAATTACACAACCAATGCTGGTTTTACCGGTATAGTTTTCAGCCAGAGAACCAGGATCAGGCAATACAGCTTTCAGGAATTGCAGTGGTACAATTTTTTGTCCGTTATACTCCACCTCGTCAATGCGAGTCATTCCCACATTCTGCAAAACGCGCAGGTGAGTCAGATATTCCTGACCAAAAGTCATCCAGAAACGCATGCGTTTCAACCCTTTGATGTTTTTCGCCAGCGATTCCATTTCTTCGTGGTACATCAGGTACATTTCGCGTTCGCCAACTCCCGGAAAATCGAACGATTGGTGTACCGACAACGGATCGGTGCTTTTCCATTCACCATTCTCGAAATAACGGCCACGGGCGGTCACTTCGCGAATATTAATTTCAGGATTGAAATTGGTTGCAAAAGCTTTTCCGTGATCACCACCGTTACAGTCAACAATATCAACATTGTGGATCTCGTCGAACAAATGTTTTTGCGCATACGCACAGAAAACATTGGTTGTACCCGGATCGAAACCACTACCCAGCAAAGCCATAATTTCGGCGTTCTGATAGCGATCCTGATAATCCCACTGCCATTTGTACTCGAACTTGGCGGTATCCAACGGTTCATAATTGGCAGTATCCAGATAATCGACACCTGTCTCCAGACAAGCATCCATGATGGCTAAATCCTGATAAGGCAAAGCCACGTTAATAACCAAATTGGGCTGGTGTTTGCGTATCAGCGCAACGGTTTCACTTACGTTGTCAGCATTCAGTTTCTCCGTTATGATTGTACGGTTGAAACGATTTTTGACCCGTTCAGCAATTTCGTCACATCTGCTTACTGTGCGTGAGGCCAGAACGATCTCACCAAATACCTCGGGAACGGAAGCACACTTCTGCACTACTACGTTACTTACCCCGCCGGCACCAATGATTAAAACTTTGTTCATTCTCTGATTGAATTACTTTTTTTGTTTTACAATATTGTTACTGAAATACTTCCGTCCGAACAGACGCAGGTATCCAACTGCAAATAAAACAAACTAAAACAATACTTTCTCATCTTCTGCTTTTTTTTTTGAAAATCGAACCAAATTTACCCTATTCAATCAGCGCCCCAAGCAAAAAACAAAAAATCAAACCATTAAAAACCAAATAGATACAAAACAAAAAACAATTAAATACGAATATTTTCAGAAATGAAAGCGATACGTCTTACTTGCTTTTCCTATTTTTATACAAATTTTAATTGCAAAATATGACTGAAGCGACCGATACAAGTTTGCAACACCTGATTGAAAAATCGGCGATCAAACAACAAGCGTACAAAAATGTACTGGATTCGTTTAACTTGCTGAAAACCGTATTGAAAGAAATCGTTGAAGACTATCATCAAGTATTGAAAGGAAAAGTTGACGACGACGTACTTCCCATTTTTCAGGAAAAAGGTTTGTTTGAAGCAGAATTCAAGATTGGCGGCGATCTGCTGATTTTCAGCATGCATTCCAATATTTTCGTTTTCGATCGCGAACATCCGATCTGGAAAACCGCATACGTAAAAGCCAATCAGCTTAACTCGTACTGTGGAGTTATCAATATTTACAATTTTCTGGCCGATTCGTTTAAGTACAACCGCTTTGCCGACCTGGGTTACCTGATTGCCCGCATTTTCATCAATCACGAAAATCATTTTTTTGTTGAAGGAAAACGACAGACCAGCGAAATCGTTAAAGATTTTGACCGCGATACTGTACACAAGGAGATTTTGCGCAACATCGTTGAAACAGCCATCCGATATGCCATTGATTTTGACCTACTTGTTCCACCATACGACAATATAAAAATTGCTTCGGTTGAACAAATGATGGTCGAAATCAGCCATTCAAAAATACAAACAGGCAAACGATTGGGTTTCAAATTTAATTCTGACGACGTTTAAACTTATGCATACCATTACCGAACGTTTTATACGCTATGCGCGTATTTACAGCACTTCCGACCCGTATAGTGAATCGTTTCCCAGCACCGACCGGCAACTCGCATTTGCCCGTGAGCTGGAGATAGAACTTAAGCAAATAGGACTTTCAGATGTAAAGCTGGACAAAAACGGGTACCTGACAGCAACATTACCAGCCAATACCAATCAAGTTACTCCAGTAATTGGCTTCATTGCCCACATGGATACAAGTCCCGATTTCTCGGGAGAAAATGTGTGTCCTCAAATTATTAAAAACTATACGGGCGGCGACATTATACTGAATAAGCAAGAAGATATTTTTCTCAGCATTCAAAAATTCCCGGAAATTCAGCAATACATCGGGCAAGATATTATTGTAACCAATGGAAAAACACTGTTGGGAGCCGACGACAAAGCAGGAATTGCTGAAATTGTTTCGGCCATGGAATTTCTGCTGACTCATCCGGAAATTAAACACGGCAAAGTTCGTATTTGTTTCACTCCTGACGAAGAGGTAGGCAAAGGTGCAGATCACTTTGATGTAGCAAACTTCGGAGCCGATTTTGCCTACACGCTTGACGGTGGTGAAATAGGAGAACTGGAATACGAAAATTTCAATGCGGCCGCAGCTGTGGTTACAGTAAAAGGACGCAGTGTACATCCGGGATATGCCAAAAACAAAATGATTAACGCCATCGTAGCAGCCAATCATATTGTCAACTATTTACCTGCAGGACAACGCCCGGAACATACCGAACAATACGAAGGATTTTACCATATTACATCATTTACCGGCTCGGTAAGTGAAGCCAGAGTAGAAATAATTATTCGCGATCACGATCGTAAGAAATTCGAAAACCGCAAAAAATTTCTAAAAGAATGCTGTTCTCTGATTAATCTGAAATATGGAGAAGAAGTTGTAAAACTTCAGATGGAAGATCAGTACTACAACATGAAGGAAAAGATTAAACCAGTGAAATATGTGGTTGATCTGGCTGAACTGGCCATGAAAGAAGTCGGGGTTCAACCCAAAATAAAAGCGATACGGGGAGGCACCGATGGAGCACGACTTTCGTACATGGGGCTTCCGTGTCCGAATATTTTCGCTGGTGGTCACAATTTCCATGGTCCATACGAATATTTGCCAATTCCATCCATGCAAAAAGCCATGGAAGTAATTATCAAAATTTGTGAACTAACAGCCAAATCTAAATTTTGAATTGTAAATTCTGAATTATAAAGTTTGGAATTTGAATCTTTATAATTTTATAAATTATGCTGGAATCATTTCTGAAATATATACAGGAAGAAAGACTATTCGACTCGGGGCAGAAAATTTTGCTCGCCGTTAGCGGAGGCCTCGATTCGATGGTTATGCTGCATCTGTTTCGTAAAACCGGATTCCATTTTTCTGTCGCTCATTGCAATTTTCAGCTTCGCGGAGACGAATCCGATGGAGATGAACAATTTGTCAGAAACTATTGCGACCAACACAACATTCAGCTTTTTGTAAAACAATTCGACACAACCGAATATGCGCAACAGGAAGGTATTTCCATAGAAATGGCAGCACGCGACCTTCGCTACGAATGGTTTCGCGAACTGATGCAACAACATCATTTCGACCGGTTGGCAACAGCCCATCACCAGGACGATGTGCTTGAAACATTTTTCATCAACCTTGCGCGTGGCACTGGCATTCGCGGTTTATCGGGCATCAAAGCCATCAACGGAAATATTATTCGTCCCATTCTTTTTGCCGACCGATTAAGTCTGCGCAACTACGCAGCACTGTACCAAATAGATTGCCGTGAAGACTCGACGAATAGCGACACCAGTATTCGCCGGAATTTTATCCGTCACCGGATTATCCCAATGCTTGACGAATTCAATGCTTCGTTTCGGGCCAATTTATCGAAAACAGTAGCTCATCTTGAAGAAAGCGAGCAGCTTTTCGATCTGAAAATAAATGAGATCAGACATGCTGTTATTTCGCAAAGTGGCACACAGGAAATCATCGATATTGAAAGACTTCGTCATTATCCGGCCCTTCGAACCGTACTTTTTGAGTTGCTTCGCGACAAAAACTTCTCGTCAGAACAAATTGATGGCATTCTTGCGTCTTTAACCGCCGATTCAGGTAAAAAATTTTACTCCCCCACTCACCGACTGATAAAAGATCGCGAAGAACTCATTGTTACCGAAATTAAAGATTCGGAACAAGAACTTTTTTATATCGAATCGGATTGCAAAACGATCAAACATCCGATTTCGCTTCATTTTGAAATCATCCAAAATGATTCCGATTTTTCACTCTCGAAGAAACAGTTGGTGGCTGATTTCGATTTCGAAAAGCTCGAATTTCCGCTAATCCTTCGACGCTGGAACGAAGGCGAATACTTCCAACCTCTTGGAATGAGTGGATTTAAGAAGCTCAGCGACTTTTTTATCGATCAGAAATATTCGATTCCAGAAAAAGAAAACACATGGATACTTGCCAGCGGAAACAAAATTGTTTGGATTGTTGGCAAACGTATCGACAATCGGTTTAAAGTAACAGCAGAAACAGAACGGGTTTTCAGAATTTCACTGTTTTAACACTCCCCCTTTCTCTTCATTCAAAAAAAATGATGTTTTTTGCTGATGTTTTGTAACCGGCTAAAACTTGTTGCGTCATAGCACTGAAAACAGAAAAAATTCACTTAAAATTTTTAGTTATGCAAGAAGGAATTATTATCCCGGTCGCTTTTTTTCTCTCCATGTTTGGCATCCTATACGTCTATTTCTCGACACGCAACAAAGAACGTTTAGCCATGATTGAAAAAGGCTTTGATCCAATTAAATTTAAGGCAAAACCAGAAAATGCCGGAATGAATACACTCAAATGGAGTTTACTGATGATCGGCGTTGCAATCGGTATCTTCCTTGGTGCAATATTGGATGAATATGCTGATTTTCCGGAAGAAGCTGCCTATTTTTCATGCATCTTCCTGTTCGGCGGTTTAGGATTATTTACAGCCTATCTGATGGGGAAAAAAGAAGAAAAGAAATAAAAAACTCCAACCTTCTGCCTGATAAAATCTTCTCAAAAGCAATTTGGGAAGATTTTATTTTGGGGCTATTTGTCCGAACAATTAAACTTCAACAACAATCTATTTCTGTTTAATATGAACATCCCGCTGAGGAAATGGAATTTCAATTTTATTTGAACGAAAACGGGCATCAATATCAAAACGCAAATCACTTTTAATATTTTCCACACGAAAATCACTTTTAGTCCAGAAAAATAACTGAAAATCGAGCGAAGAGTCACCGAAATTCTGAAATCGCACAAACGGAGCAGGCTCTGTTTCTATCTGTTGATGCCCTGCAGCACATTCAAGCAAAATCTGCTCCACCAATCGAACATCGGAACCATAGGCGACGCCTACTTCAACATTAAAACGTGTTGATTCATCATTATTGGTCCAGTTTATAACTTTGTCGGAAGTAAATTTCGAATTCGGAATAATCATCACCACATTATCGCGGGTCAGAATTTTGGAAGCCCGAATACCTATTTCTTTCACTCTCCCAACAATTCCATCCAGCTCAACTACATCATCCACTTCAATTGAGCCATCAAAAAGAATAATTACTCCAGAAAAAATATCATTAAAAATATGCTGCAACCCAAAGCCGATCCCTACCAGCAAAGCTGAGATACTTGCAATAACAATTGTAACATGAAAACCAAGAGAACTAAAAATTAATAAAATACCAATCATCCAGATTAGATACTTCACAATTTGCATCAATGATTTTCCTCGCCCTTTATCGAGTTTTTGAGCCAAAATTCGTTCATCCATCCAATATTCAATCACGAATACAAGAATTCGGAGAAAAAGAAAAATGAATATCGCCACAAACAAATTCTGTACAGTGATGGAAAGTTTGTCTCCACTTTTAAAAATCACATAATCCAACACCCGACGGACAGGCAAACCCATTAAGCCAATCACAATCGAAAAAAATGCGACAAAACTCAGCCATCCGGTAATACTCCGAATGAACCTTAAAATGCGCCGGCTTATCGTTTTTCTGGAAAAATGGGCAATAATTAGCAAACGAAATGCAATAATTATTAGCAATAACAACACAGCCACCAGCAGATTAGCAACCGTAAAATTGTGCTCGTAAAAAGAAAACAGTACCAGTTTTAAAAATTCGCTCATTCGCTATATTGAAAATGTATATATTTTCTCCAGCTCTTTAGCCAGCGCAATAGGCGAAAGATCGCGCTGAATAATGCCATTGTGGGCCACTGATATTTTCCCCGTTTCTTCGGAAACAATAACAGCCATTGCATCGGTACTCTCGGTAACTCCAATTGCTGCACGATGCCGCAACCCCAGTTTGCCTGGCAAATCACGCCGGTCAGTAACAGGCAAAATACAACGGGCAGCCATTAGTTTATCGCCAATAATTACAACCGCACCGTCATGTAAAGGTGTATTTTTGAAAAAAATGGTTTCGAGCAAAGCTTCCGAAATACGTGAATTAATTCTCTCGCCACTACGAATAATATCAATTAGTTCCGATTTATGAGGAATAACAATCAACACTCCCGTTTTGGTGCGTGACATATTTTCACAAGCTTTTACAATTTCCTTGATCACTTTAGCCGAATCAACATTTGCCCGATCGGAACTAAAAATCTTTTCGAGTCCAAAAGTCCGGCTAATCTGATAATTGGTTCCCAACATCAGTAAAAACTTGCGTATTTCAGGCTGAAAAACAATTATTAAGGCCAGCACCCCAACTCCAATAAACTGTCCCATGATGGTTCCCATCAGTTCCATATTGAGAGCTTTTACCAGCAACCAGAACAGATAGATGAAGAAAAATCCTAAAAAAATATTGAAGGCAACGGTGCCTTTTATCAGCATAAAAAGCTGATAAAGGATAAACGCTACCAGCAGAATATCAAGAATATCAAGAAAACGTATTGTGATAAACAGGCTCATTCAAGTACCGTTTCTTTAAGTTTTTTGAATATTTTAACTGCTTCAACAGCTTCTTTCACATCATGAACACGAAGAATATCGGCTCCGCCAATCAACGACAAAGTATTGATCACCGATGTTCCGTTCAAACAATCTTCAGCTCCCTGATTGAGCAATTTCTGAATCATTGATTTACGCGAAACACCAACCAACAATGGCAACTGAAATACCTTGAACGAATCAAGGCGATTGAGCAATTCGTAATTATTTTCCAGGGTTTTTCCAAAGCCAAAACCCGGATCAAGAATCACATCTTTTGCACCAAGTTTAGTTAAACGTTTTACTTTTTCAGTAAAAAAAGCAGAAATATCTTTGATTACATCTTCGTAAACCGGAGCTTCCTGCATGGTTGCCGGAGTTCCCTGAATATGCATCAAAATATACGGAATACCTAGTTTAGCAACTGTTTCAAACATGTGTACATCGAAATTTCCACCTGAAATATCATTTACCATGCATGGCCCACATTCTTCGATTACCCGAACAGCCACCCACGAACGATAGGTATCCACCGATAAGCGAGCCTGCGGAAAATGTTTCCGAATGGCACAAACAGCAGGCAAAAGACGATCGAGCTCAGTTTTAGTCGAAACATCCGGAGCTCCCGGACGAGTTGAAACCGCACCAATATCGATAAAAGTAGCCCCCTGTTCCAGTATTTCGGCAGCACGAGCAACTATCTTTTTTTCGTTTTTATATTTTCCTCCATCGTAAAATGAATCCGGCGAAAGGTTCAAAATTCCCATCACAACCGGATCTTTCAAATCGATTATTTCGCCATTTAACTCAATGGTATGCTTACGCTTAAAGAAACGAGACGCAGTGGAAGTAATCAGCATGTTTTCTGAAATTTGGAATTATTAACAGTCGTACTTTACAAAAGTAAAATAAAACGGAACTAAGATACACATTAATTTAATACTTTTATGCCACAAAAATGAGCTGAAGCATGGAACAAACCGTTCAACAATATGAGCATGTGATTGCGATATGTCGCGATATATTCGTAAAAAAGATGACTGACTACGGAACTGCATGGCGAATTTTACGCCCGAGTTCGCTGACCGACCAAATTTACATAAAAGCGCAACGTATCCGTAGTCTCGAAGAAAAAGGCATTAGCAAAGTGGGCGAAGGCATTCGTCCCGAATACATTGGGATTATCAATTATTGCATCATGGCTCTGATTCAGCTTGAAAAAGGCATTTCGGATAAAGAAGATTTGAGTAACGAAACAATTCTGGAACTGTACGATCAATATTTTCAGGCAACCAAAGAGCTGATGCTGGCAAAAAATCACGATTACGACGAAGCCTGGCGTAACATGCGCATGAGTTCCTACACCGATCTGATCCTCATGAAGATTAAACGTACCAAACAGATTGAGGACAACATGGGTAAAACACTTATTTCAGAAGGAATCGATGCCAATTATCAGGATATGATCAACTATTCGGTTTTTGCCATGATAAAAATTGAATTTGCCTGATTTTTTCATAAGCAGGAAAACATTCGGGCTCTCTGCATGTTCCAAATCGAAAAAAAGTAACGATGATGAAGCATTTACAAACGATCGCCCGCGTTTTACTGGGCCTCACTTTTGTTTTTTCCGGTTTTGTCAAAGGAATTGATCCATGGGGATCTGCCTATAAATTCACCGACTATTTTCATTCATTTGGCTGGGAAGTTTTAAGTCCGCTTGCGCTTCCGCTGGGCATACTGCTTGCGCTGGGTGAATTTACCATTGGCGTTGCGCTCATTTTCAATTTCATGATGCGCCTTACCAGCTGGCTTGCGCTATTATTTATGGCTTTTTTTAGTGTTTTAACTTTCTATATCGCTCTGGCAAACCCGGTTTCCGACTGTGGCTGTTTTGGCGACGCACTAAAACTCACCAACTGGCAAACATTTTATAAGAACTTGTTTTTCATTGCCCTCGCCATTTACATTTTTATAAACCGAAAACAAAAATCAGCTTGTTCATATAAATGTATTGCTCCGGGCTTAACGGGTGTTTTTGTTCTTGTCTATTTGTATCTTGTTTTCTACTCATACAATCACCTTCCAATTATTGATTTCCGCCCGTATAAAATCGGAACCAATATCCCCGAAGCAATGCAAATTCCGGAAGGAGCCCCCAAGGATATTTACGAAACAATCTTTGTATATAAAAACAAGCAAACAAAAGAAAATAAAGACTTTACAGAAGACAATTATCCATGGCAAGATACTTTAAACTGGGAATTTGTTTCGATGGAAAAACCTCGTCTGGTACAAAAAGGCTACCAACCGCCCATTCACGATTTCATGATAATAGCCGAAAACGGCGATGATGTGAAAGATTTCTTTTTGTACGACAAAGGATACACATTTATTGTTGTGTCACAAAACCTGTCAAAAACCAATCGCGAAGCTTTTCAGAAAATCAATAAGCTAGCCGAATTTGCACGTGAAAACAAGGTTCAATTTATAGGACTGACTGCCACTGGTCGCGACGAAATAAATGCGTTTGCTGAACAATACGGAACGAACTTCGAGTTTTTCAACTGCGATGAAATTACACTAAAAACAATTGTACGCTCAAATCCGGGATTATTATTATTAAAAGCAGGAACAATTCTGAATAAATGGCATTTTAACGATATTCCGGAGCCTGAAGAGGTAAAAAAACAATTGAAAAAATAGTCTGACTCAGCGTTCTGTCTTAAACTTAAGTTAAAAGCATGCTTTTCTGTAAAAAAGAAATGTGCTGATATGCGCGTGATTTTTTAACTTAGCAACCTTCAAAAAAAACACTTAAAAAACAACACATAATGAGAAAAAAAATAGTTGCCGGAAACTGGAAATGTAACACAACCATCCAGGAAGGTATTGAATTAGCCAAAGCTGTAAACGAATTAGTAGCTCAGGAAAATGGTAATGACGCAGTAGTAGTATTGGGAACTCCATTTACACACATCACCAGCGTTGTTGCTGCTGTAAATACAAACCGCATTGATGTTGCAGCTCAAAACTGTGCAGCCGAAGCAAAAGGTGCTTTCACTGGCGAAGTTTCAGCCGCCATGGTAAAATCAACCGGCGCAAGCTACGTTATACTTGGACACTCTGAACGTCGCGAATACTATAACGAAACCAGTGCTATTTTGAATAAAAAAGTGGCTTTGGCTCTCGAAAACGGACTGACTCCAATTTATTGCTGCGGAGAATCTCTCGCTATCCGTGAAGCCGGAACACAAAACGACTTTGTAAAAACACAGTTAGACGAAACAATTTTCAATCTTTCAGTTGAAGATTTCTCGAAACTGGTAATTGCTTACGAACCAATCTGGGCCATCGGAACAGGTGTAACCGCAAGCACACAACAAGCTCAGGATATGCTGGCATACATCCGCAGCCTGATTGTTGACAAATTTGGCGCTGCTGTTGCCGAAGAAACTTCAATTTTGTATGGCGGAAGCTGTAATGCAAAAAATGCAGCTGAATTATTTTCACAAGCAGATATCGATGGAGGTCTGATCGGTGGAGCTTCACTGAAAGCTGAAGATTTCATCCAGATCATCAAAGGCTTCTAATTTTAGCAAAGCAATATATTTTGAAAGCCATTCCTTTCCGGGAGTGGCTTTTTGCATTTCCATCCCTCCTCTTAACAAACATTCACAAATGTCTTTCTTCTTTATCGCTGATTTTACTTTTCTTTAAGGTATAATTCAGATAACAATTACAATGAAATCGATTCTACTCTGTTTAGTAACTCTGATTATGCTGAGTTTTTCAGCTTCAGCACAAAAAACATCGGCAAAATTTAAAGTCTATGGCAACTGTGGAATGTGCGAAGAACGAATTGAAAAAGCAGCAATGGGCGTTGATGGAGTTAGCAAGGCCGACTGGTATAAAGAAACGAAGATGATGAAAGTGACTTTTGACAGTGGTAAAACAAATCTGGAAGCAATTCATCAGGCAATAGCCAACGTTGGACACGATACCGATTTAGTAACAGCCAAAGATGAAGTTTATAATTCGTTACATTCCTGTTGCTTATACGAACGCCCCAAGAATAAAAAAGAGAAAAAAGACAAAAAATAAGACTTACCAGGAATCATTTTTATAATAGACTTTTCCGAAAGCCTGCCGAACAAAACGGTAGGCTTTTTTTATGAAAGTTTGAAAACTTTAGCTTACCTGCCATGCCTCCCGAATAGATTGTTGAAACAACATATAAGCAAAAAGAAGCTTCAATTATCGGCAAGTTTAAATCTTTCGACATGATTAAATAAACCAAAACATTCTAACGGAATAGCTTAAAATAAGATCGTATATTTGTGTCCGGAAAAGGAACGGCAGACAAAACCTGAACCAATGAGAGCCATTCATTAAATTGCTTTCATTCAATAATTGACAACAAATTATAAACGAAAAACTAAATAATCATGAGAGTTCTGATCCATAAAGATTATGCAGATTTAAGCAAATGGATTGCCAGCTACATTGCCAACGAAATTAACCAGTTTAATGCAAGCGAAGAAAAACCGTTTGTTCTGGGCTTACCAACCGGATCGTCGCCTATTGGTATTTACAACGAACTAATTGCCCTCAACAAAGCAGGCAAAGTATCGTTTGAACACGTAGTTACTTTCAATATGGACGAGTACATTGGTTTACCTAAAAACCACGAAGCATCGTACCGTTATTTCATGGATACCAATTTGTTCAACCATGTCAATATTCAGGAAAAAAATATCAACTTTCTGAACGGAATGACTGATGACCTTGCTGCAGAATGTGTTCGCTACGAAGCAAAGATTAAAGAATACGGCGGAATTAAATTGTTTTTAGGCGGAATTGGTCCTGACGGACACATTGCATTCAACGAACCCGGATCATCATTGAGTTCTGTTACACGTATTAAAACACTTACTCACGATACGCGCGTAGCCAATTCTCGCTTCTTCGGAAACGACATTGCAAAAGTTCCGGCAAATGCACTCACTGTAGGCGTAAAAACAATTATGGATGCCGAACAAGTGGTAATTATTGCCAACGGATACAACAAAGCCCGCGCAGTGCAGAAAATGATTGAAGAAGGCGTAAACCACATGTGGACAGCTTCAGCTCTTCAATTACACCCCAAAGCAATTATTGTGTGCGACGAAGTTGCTACCATGGAACTTAAAGTAGCTACCTATAAATATTTTAAAGATATTGAAGGATTATAATCGCAGCCTTATATATAAGAAGAAGGGAGCAACCAACAAAGTGCTCCCTTCTTTTATTTTAGTCATTACGTAACAAGCCCACAGGCTGCTTGCTCAATATTTTTCGGATGATTATTGCAATCCAGATCAGGGCCGTGAAAAACACCAGCAACGATATTCCCAGCGCCCACCAAAACAAATTGATATACTGCGCCTGAGCGATCGATGACAGACCACTCACTATTGCAGGAATTATTCCAGCACAAATTGAAATGCCCACAACAATGCTGTATTCAGCAAAAAACAGTGAAAAGATTTGCTTCTTTCTAAATCCTAAAGCCAGAAGCACTGCCATTTCGCGCATTTTCTCCATCAACAAACGATAAATTAGTATAGCCAGACCAAGCGTACCAACCAACAAACCCAACGCACCCAACATCAGAAAAATATTCAGATAGGTATTTTCGATCCTGTAAAAACTCAGCAAACGATCAACCGTTGGCGTAATTTCGGGGCCAAACGAGCGAAGATTGGTCTGCAATTCATCCTGCAACTGCTCTTGCTGCAAATTCGACTCCACCAGAAAAAGCGAAGAACCACTTACCGACGGAAAATTTGATGCAAAATGACTCGCACCAATCAGCACATTTCCTTGAAATATAGAATTTGCCAATCCTCCGATTAGTTTCAGAACAAGCCGTTCACCTTTTTCGTTACTGTAAACCAGAGTGTCGCCTACATTTTTGCCCAGCCCCCATTTGATTACCGTTTGGTCAGCAATTGCGGGAACAAATCCTTCCGTAGTTACTGCATTTAAAGCCATCCATAGCGAATCAGCAGGAAAATCGTCGGTCTGGGCCACAAAACTAAATGCTTTGCGATGCTGAAAAACTTCCGGTTCAAAGCCAATCAGGCGTGGACGAGAAATTCGGTTCAAATTCAAACAACTGGCATCATCGCCCTGTTTTAGCTGAAATTGCACAAACGAAATACTGTCGGGCAACGAAAAGCCCAGCCGGTCGGCTACTTCCGCATTATTTAAATCTTCAGGAACAGGAATACTTGTTTCAACAAACAACGAATAGCCACCCGTTCCGGAAGAAGGCAAATCAGCTCCCCGCGCCAGATCTTTCCGGTTCATTCCTGTTGAAACAACCAGGAAAATGCCTATTGACAAAAAAGAGACAATCAAAATATGGTGTTTCCGATTACTTCCAAACTTCTTTGTCAAAAGTTGACGAACAGAAAACACGTCTGTATTTTCAGTTTCAAGCAATCGACCAAACCGATCATTCAACAACAATATGATACCGGGAAGCAAACCGAAACCCGCCACATAAAACATTTCAGGGCTTGCAGCCGACGAACCACCAGCATTCCATAAAATCAACGCAAATGAGCCAGCAACCAAGCTCAATCCGACTATCTTTTGTTTATTCAGATTCTTTGTTTTACTGATATTTTCCTCTTGCTGAAGTTGAAGGATTTCCTTCCTCAGAAAGCTTTTCAGAATAAAAAACACAGCGGAAACCGACAGCAAAAAAACCGACAAAGCCCCAATAAAAATTGACTGCCAGCGAATATGCACATACACAATTGAGGTGCGCACAATATCAACCCAAATAGAATTAACTGCAACTAAAATCAGCTTATTATACACAATGCTGAAGGGTATCCCCAACACAATCCCAACAAGCACAAGTACAGCACTTTCAGTTAAAAATATTCGCTGCAGCTGCAAGCGGGAAAAACCCAATGATGCCAGTGTTGCAATTTCTGTTTTTCGAAAATTAAGCGATAAACGGAAAAGTAAAATGGTGAGCAACACAGCTGCCAGCAATACAAAAAAACTAAGTCCGATAAACAGTTGCCCAAAATCGACTCCCTGACTGGCTGCGGTCAATCCATCCTGCTTCACTTCCTGCACCTGAAAACCCGCTTTTTCGGGCGAAAGCTTGTCCAAAATCGCAGTTTCCAACATCAATTTATCCTGAATAGGAAAACGAATAGCAGTTGTTTGCCCAAAACGATTTCCCCATAAACGCTGCGCCGTTTCGAGCAAAACAAATGCTTTGGGCGTTCCCTTGTACTGATTCCAGTATGCTTCGTCTTTCGGGCGTATCTGGTCCAAATCAACCGGAACTCCGGCTTCCCAGTCGCGACAGTGGCCTGCATCCGACAAACCCGGAATATCAGGCATCAGGTTTACATCCGCCCAGACTCCTTCGATCGGAACAATTTGCCGGACGACCAAACTTGTATCCCGCTCAGTTAGTATGCGAAGTGCCCCGGTTTTAAAATATTTTATACGGATGGTATCCCCTACTTTCGCATTCAGATTCTCCGCAAGCCATTCGTTTACAATTATTTCATTATCAGCAATTCCATCAGAAACCGACGAAATAAATGAATACGGAGTGCTATTGCTTCGGCATTGAAAATCATTCACAAAATAACTAAAAACAGGACTTGCATTGGCAATTCCACTCATGCAGGATTGCTCTGTTGCCGCACTCAGAAACACTCTTTCTGAAACAATTTCAGAATAGTTTAAAGCTGTATTGGAGCGTATTTTCAGGTTCAAATCGGCAAGCGACAGGCAGGAATGTATAATTTCGTTCTCCCCATCAGGCAAATTTCCTGCAAGTAAAATCACATTGGCTTTTTCGGTTAAACCCATTTGCTGATTGAGCCAGGCAATGTCAAGCAATACATTACGGGGAGCCGACTGAATATTCTGCAAATTCAGGTTTCCGGTTTCCGTGGCCGACAACACAGCTTTAACTTTTACACGCAGCGAAACCGTATTTTCTTCTACCGAAACAAAAGGTGTATTGGACGGAAAAGCACTGATTTTATTCACCCGGATTAAAAACTCGCTTCCTTCCTGAATTCCGCCCAGATGAGCCAACTGTTCGTTGATCAACACCTCGTTACCGGAAATAGAAAAACGTTGCGGAGAGTTGGTAAAATCAGCAAAATTAGAATCGATTCCCCACACTTGTAGCTGATTTACGCGCACCTGACCACCATCAATAATAGCCATTCCGTTGGCACGCAAAAGAGCACTGGTTGGTACTCCGGTTACACTATCAATACGGGCTGCTAACTGGCGGGTAAAAATCCGTTCTCCGGCAGTGATAACTGTTTGCGTTTTCCCTAAGCGCTCCAGTGTTATTTGTTGTAAACTAAAACGAACCGAATCGCCAACAATAAGCGCTCCGGTTAAAATTGCCGTACTTAGGGCAATTCCGAGCAAAGTAGCACTGTGCTGCCTGCGAAAAAATAAAAGCGATCGGGTAAAATATTGAAACCGGTTCATCAGATTTTTTTTATTGAATTAAGAACGAACAAGCATCAGTTTCCCATTTTCCAGCCGATACAGTTTGTCCATTTTTTCAGCCAAAGCCATTGAGTGGGTCACGCAAATCAGCGCAGTTTCTTCTTCCCTGTTCAGTTCGACCAATAAATCGGCCAATTGAGCTGCGGTATGTTGATCGAGTGCTCCGGTAGGTTCATCAGCTAACAACAACTGCGGACGATTAATCAATGCTCTCACCACTGCTGTGCGCTGGCATTCACCTCCCGACAATTCTCCCGGACGTTGCTTTATTAACATTTTCAATCCGGTACGTTCAATCAGCTGCTTCGCCCTTTGCGCCGTCTCGCTATTTTGTAATTTTTTATCAGTAAGAGTAGGCAACAGAATATTTTCGTACAAATTCAACTGTGGTAACAAATGGTGCATTTGAAAAATGAGTCCCAAATGACGATTCCGAAACTCAGCTATTTCACTTGCATTCATTCCCGATAAATTCGCTCCATTTATTCTGATTTCTCCGCTATCCGCGCGATCAAGGCCGGCAATCATATTCAGCAATGTTGTTTTTCCTGAACCAGAAGGCCCTACAATAGCAATACTTTCACCCGATTTTACCTCAAGAATAACTTCATCTAAAATTACCCGGTCAGCATACGATTTACTCAAATTATTTATTTGCAACAACATAACTAAATATTTACCATTTAATAATTTACTATTCGCCTATTTGCCCACAACCAATATCTTAGAAAATAATCAATGCACAATATTTTGTTCTGATTATTTATCCTGATACTCTATTTCAGCTCAGCTCTAACAAGCCGCCTCAACACCGAAGCGAACTTTTAAAAATAAGGAATTATTAAGTACAACGAAAAAAGGAGCATCATATTCTGACACTCCTTCTTTCAGTAAAAATTCTGACAAGTACTAAAAACGACTTATTTAAGCTTGATCAACTCTACTGCAACAACCGCAGCCAGAGGTGTTGTTGGCCTTCCTAAAAGCTTCGACAACTGCTGCGACGAATCATACAACTGATTTTCTGAAGCAGACACATCCCATCCGGCAATTGCCTTCGCAAATCCTTCCGGAATTCCAAAACCAGAGAGAATATGGACATATTCCGCCTCAGGAAGATTGGTATAAGAAATATCTTTTCCTGTTTGTTTCGAAATTTCTGCTGCGAGATCCGACAAAGTGTAAGCTTCATCTCCGGCTAACTCATACACCTTTCCTTGCAAAGCAGGAGTAGTTAAAACAATTGCCGCAGCTTCAGCAAAATCAGCACGGGCTGCAGAAGAAATTTTCCCATCGGCTGCACTTCCGATAAAAGCTCCTCCCTGTAATGCTCCGGCGATTGATCCGGTATAATTTTCAGTGTACCAACCATTTCTAAGAATAGTATATGCAATTCCCGAAGCAGATAAAGCTTTCTCGGTCGCCCAATGTTCGCCAGCTAAAGAAATAGTAGATGTGTCAGCACGCAAAATACTTGTGTAAACAATATGCTTTACTTTCGCTTTTTTAGCTGCCTCAATAACATTGGTATGTTGCAAAGTGCGCTGACCAATTTCGTTTCCGGAAATCAACAGTAGTATATCAATTCCGTCAAGAGCACTGCTCTGTTGTTCGGCATTCACGTAGTCAAAGTTGCGTGCTTCAACACCCAAATCAGCTGCTTTTTCAACCGATCGAACCAAAGCAACCAATTCATTTGCATCAATTCTTTTTTTCAGATTCTCAACAACCAGTCGTCCTAATTGTCCGGTTGCTCCAGTAATTCCAATTTTCATAGAAGTCTCCTTTCTTTTTGTATTAAAATCATTTTCAATTTGCTATATAAAAGTTTTTAACTTACTTTTGGTTAGTCAAAGATAAATAGTAAGTATATAACAAACAAGAACTTACAAAGCAGAAACTAAGTTACCTTGAAGTAACTAATACTAAAAATGAAATAGTTATGGATGAAAAAAATTTAAAAAAATATGGAGATGCGGAACATTGCCCTGTTCGTAATGTACTTGATCGAATTGGCGACAAATGGTCAATTTTAATATTATTGATACTCGAAGAAGGCAGTGTGCTGCGTTTTAATGAACTACACTCATACATTCAATCCATTTCACAAAAAATGTTAGCTGTTACCCTGAAAACCCTTGAAGCTGATGGATTGGTCGAACGTACGGTTTATGCACAAATTCCACCGAAAGTGGAATACAAACTCACTCCCAGAGGGAAATCGCTCTTACCACATTTGCACGGACTGGTAAACTGGGCAAAATTACATATGGAAGAAATAAGAGCATCACGAGTTTCTGCAGTTTAATCAACTCTTTTGAAGATTAGATATGAATAAAATATCCTTTATTTTGCAAAAAATTTTACGCCGATGAAGATTTTTGTAGTAGGTGCTGGAAAATTGGCCAATGCCATTTTAAATGCTGATTTATCGTTTGATGCATGTAATATAGAAAAATGGGACAACAAACGTCCTGATTTCAACGAAAAGGCCATTGTAATACACGCCGGATCAGGCAGACAAGCCGAAGAGTGTTTCAAATTTTGTTCGCAAACCAAATCGGTTTTAGTTGAACTTTCAACCGGGCTGGGAACAGAAAAACAAACCATCGATTTTCCACTGATTATTTGTCCGAACACCTCTGTTCTGGTACTGAAAATGCTGCATTTGCTCCAACAAAACGATGCGATTTTCAGCAATTATAATATTTCGATTACCGAATCGCACCAGGCAAGTAAAAAAACAGAAGCCGGAACAGCTTTCGCCTTTGCCAAAGCGCTTCATTTTCCGGTAAATGAAATTGAATCAATTCGTGATGCTGAGATACAAAAAGAGCAGATAAAAATTCCGGATCAGTATCTGGATCGGCATGCTTATCACCGCATTGTATTACGCGATGGAAATGATGAAATAGCTATTGAGACAAAAGTTTTGGGACACCAATCGTATGTGGCAGGAATAAAAAAAATTATTGCTATGATCTTAGCTAATCCTCTTGAAAACAAGAGCTATACCATTCTTGATTTCATTGAAAAAAGAGTACTTTAAGTATTTACTATTGAACAATTTACGAATAATCAATTCGACAATATATTATTCTGATTCGCATGATACGTAATCATTTATACTAAAGCAAAAAAGCTGTCGGCTCCAGAAATACTTCTTGTACCGACAGCTTTTTTGCATGTATTTTCTACCTAATGACTATTTTGTCGCTTCAACATTTAAAATTCCCCGCAGTCGAATATCTTTCGACGAAGCTCCGATCATAATTCTAAAATCGCCGGGTTCAACCACTTTATTCAAATCTTTATCCAGCATCGATAAGGTTTCAGGTGTAATTACAAATTCTATTTTTTGCGACTCCCCCGAATTCAGATGAATACGTTTAAAACCTTTCAATTCGCTTACCGGACGAGCTACCGAAGCCAATTCGTCACGCAAATACAACTGCACCACTTCATCGCCCGAAAGCTTTCCAGTATTGGTAATCAAGCAACTAACAACAACTGATTCATCAGTACGGATTTTGTCTTTTTCAAGTTTAAAATTGCTGTATTCAAAATTGGTATAACTCATTCCGTATCCAAACGGGAAAAGTGGCTGACCGGTCAGATTATTATAATCATCTCCCCTTCCGGTTGGTTTGTGGTTATAAACCAAAGGCAACTGCCCTTCAAAAACAGGGAAAGTAATTGGCAAACGGCCGGCCGGGTTATAATCGCCAAACAGAACATCTGCCACAGCATCGCCTCCTTCTTCGCCCGGATACCACACATCCAGTACAGCCGGAACCTGTTTCAGCCAATTATTCATGGTAATTGCGCTACCACCCACCAACACAACCACCACCGGCTTTCCGGCAGCAGCCACACGCTGAATCAGTTCTTCCTGACGACCCGGCAAATTCAGATAAGCACGATCGCGAAATTCGCCTTCTTCAATCCCGACAACTACTACAGCAGCATCGCATTTTGCAGCCAATTGCGCAGCCTTTTCAATTTCTTCCGACTGATTATTTTTCACGCCAACATTCCAAACCAAACGGAAAAATGCGTTTCCAACAGGTTCAAAAAACTCAATACGAAGATCGTATTCTTTGTCCTTTTCAAATTTGAAGTCGGCCAACAACGTTTGTTTGCCCAACTTTTTCCAGTTGTCAATCAATAATTTGCCATCGAGGAACAAACGGTATCCATCGTTTCCATCAATTCCGATCTGAAATACGCCACTCTCTGGTGATTTAATTTTTCCGGCCCAACGCACTGAGTAAAAATCGTAACTCAGTTTTTCCGGATCAGGCGAAAACAATGTCCACTGAAACTGCACCTGCTTATCAATCCGACGAAATACAGGCTGCCCTGCCAGCGTCACATTATTGAAATATTCGCCCCACAATCCAGGTACTGTTTTTCCATTTTCAGAACAAGAAAGCGAGCTTGCCGGAATAGTCATGTATTGCACATCTTCCCGATCGCAAGCTTTTGCATAATGTACATTTACCTGCTTGCCCAATTTATGCTGAATACCTTGTAATATGCTTATTTTATTGATTCCCGGACCGCAGTATCCTCCCAAACGAGCATCATCGGCATCGGGGCCAACTACAGCTAGCGACTTTATTTTTTTAGAAAGAGGCAATGTGTTGTTTTCATTTTTCAGCAAAACGATTGATTCAAGAGCCACCTCTTTTGCCAATTGCCTGTGCGAAGCGTGTCCGTTCCACAAAGCAGCATCTTTGGGTTCAACATACGGATTCTCAAATAATCCCAGTTCAAATTTCAGACGAAGCACACGGGCAACAGCCTCGTCAATTATTTTTGCGTCAATACGTCCGTCCAAAAAAGGAGGCTGAAATAACGTATAATGGTCATAGCTGGTTTGAAAAATCACATCCAATCCATTGGTGATCGCCTGAGCTGTAGCATCAGGATAATCTTTTGCAGTAAAGTGCAATACATTTGCGCCACCAGTTGCCCCGGCATCGGAAATTACAAAGCCATTGAAATTCCATTCCTGCTTCAATAATCGGTTTAAAATCCAGTCGTTAGCAGTACACGGACTACCATTCAGCGAGTTATAAGAAGTCATTACCGAACGAGCCCCTCCTCTTTTGAAACAAGCCTCAAAAGGAGGCAAATAAATTTCGCGAAGCAAACGCTCGTTAAAATGAATCGGATAACTATCGCGTCCGCCATCACCAACATTGGCAAGATAATGTTTCGGAGTAGTAATAACCCCCATTTTCTCGAACGCTGAAACAAAAGCAACTCCCATCTCTGAAGTCAGAAACGGATCTTCACCGTAGGTTTCTTCGGTGCGTCCCCAGCGAACATCGCTGGCAATATTTATAACCGGAGAAAGAATCTGGCGGATACCGCGTGTTTTACATTCCGTAGCAATTGCATTCCCCACACGATGAATTAAATCGGGATTCCAGCTGGCGGCCATTCCGATAGACTGAGGGAAAGCAGTTGCCCCTCGCCGAACCAAACCATGCAATGCCTCATCAAACGGAATAATCGGAATACCCAAACGACTCTCGTTGATAAAATAACGCTGCATCTCGTTTACCATTTCTGCGGTTTCGGTTGCCGAAGCACCGGCAGCATAACTGAGCATCTGGCCGGCTGCATCAGCATTTTGTCCCACTGTGCTTACCTGAAACCCAAATATTCCGGTTTTGTATTTTTCTTTTCCGTTCGACAAATCACCGGGAATCATAAATAATTGCCAGAACTTTTCTTCCGGAGTCATGCGCTTCAATAAATCCTGAACCCGTTCTTCAACCGGCAAATTTGGATTTTTGTATGGTTGAGCATACAGATTGATGCTGATAAACAACAACAAAGAGATACGAATAAGTAACTTCATTTCTATGGTTTTCGGTTAAACAAAATCAATTTCAGACAAAGCAAACCTGGCAGTATGTTCTGTTCTGTCCTTTGAGCGCAAAACTATAAAGAATAAATTAAAAACACGATAAAAAACAATGCCCGGAGAATGATTCCCCGGGCATGTAATGCGATGCAGAAAAGCCGTCAATCTATCCTTTTCTACCATTTCCTTTCCCATTCATCTTTCCGTTGCCTCCCGTGGCTACTCCTGTTCCATCGCAAGTTCCACTACCTAATCCTCCGGTTCCGGCATTTACACAATCCTGATACGAATTCCCCGATTGTCCCTTTCCTGCGTTTCGGTAACCGTATTGACCATTCCCTTTCCCTGTTTCCATTTCAGAATTAATAATTTCGTTGAAATATTCTTCTGTCAGTAAAAATGGGTTATATGTATCGCCTGCCACAACAATTTGTTTTACAAAAGCACGCAGGTGATTTCGTGATCCTTTCAGCAAATTACCGTAAACCAGTTTGATGTCTGCATTGCTGGTTGAGTCCAATAATTTTTCCAAATCAAGAATATCGTATTCCTCAATAAATGCACCTGTTTCAAGTGCCTTGAGTAACGATTCGGAACCAGCACTCACCAAATCATTGTATAATTTCTGAATTGCAGCATCATTAAATACGCCAACTTCTGCGGCTGCCGGATCGGCAATACCAAAATGGTTGAGCAAGGTCAGTACAGCGCTGGCATGAGACAATTCGCTTTTTGCAATATTCTGAAATACGGTATTTTCCCACAGTTCATACATTTTCAGATATACCTCACGAGCCATTTTTTCTTCTTCTCTCATTTGCAGAAGTCCTGTAATTTCAGCTTCCGACAAATCGGATAAAGTTGTTGTAAATACAGTACCGACAACACCGGTATTATTTCCCATCGTTTCTACTAAATCAACCGAAGCCGATTTTTCAACCATTGCCCATTCTCCTTCTTTTTGGGTGCATGAGGCCAAGGCCACCGCCAATGCAGCAGCAAATAAAACAGTCCGTTTCATCACTATTCCTCCTAAATAAATTGGTTAAAATCTGATTTTACTCACCGGTTACAGAACCGCTCCGGCGCATTATATATTGCTGTTTCGTAAGCAATTGGGATTATTTCTAAAATTACCTTGTCCGCGTCCGCGACCTGCCGCCTGTCCGGTTTTTCCTTGTCCGCGTCCTTTGGTAAACTTTCCTTGTCCCTTACCATTACCAGCTCCCCGGTTAGCCGTTAAGCGACCTTGTCCTCCCCCAACTCCGGTTTGATATACCGACTGAAATTCGGTCCACTGATCGGCTGTCAGTACTTTTTTCATTTCAGCAAGATGATTGTCTCGCTCTTTCAGCATTTCAGCA
Source organism: Prolixibacteraceae bacterium (assembly GCA_963668595.1). Lineage (GTDB taxonomy): Bacteria > Bacteroidota > Bacteroidia > Bacteroidales > Prolixibacteraceae > GWE2-42-39. Next base: position 1,348,954 of record OY764876.1, read on the forward strand.
CGAACGTTATTCTTCGCTGTTAAATCGGTGGTCGAACGTCGTTCGTTACGAAGCTCGGTCATGGTTTGCAAGTGCTTCTTGTTAAGCTCATTCACTTTTTCAGTTTGTTGTGCCGACAAGCCTGTTAGTTTCGACACACAGGAGCCCTGCTGCCCCATTGCGATGGTGGCTGTTCCAATCAGGAAAATGCCTGCCAATATAATTCCTGCCTTTTTCATTTTTAATTTCGTTTTTAATTACTACTTATTGTTTCTGTTTCCATACCGCCCTCCCTTTCCATATTGATGCCGGCCACCTCGTGGTAAATTGACGTCATTTCCCGGATTCAGCATTGATTGAAAGAGCTGGTATAATTTTATTTGTTGATCTTCGTTACACATCGCTTTCATTTGCATATAAAAATCGATGGTCGTTTTTTTCAAAGCTGTATGCAAACTACCTATTTTAAAGGCAATATCATTCAATTGCAAGGTATCAGGCTGCGCTTGACTCATTTCTTCGAGCATTTCAAGTCTGAGCTCTTCAAGCTCGCGGGTAATCGGATTTGCCGTACGATTGAAATTGCGATTCAGTTCTCGAAATTGTTCTGTTTGAGTTTCATCCAAAGCCAATTCTCCACTCAGAAAACGAGTTCGCTGTTCCCCCGGAATATCGGTCGATGAAACCGCCGGAGCATTGTGCTCAGCATATACATGATAAAGAACCGAGCCAATTGTTGCTAAATTGGTTACAACTAAAATAACCACCAGCCAGAGATATATTTTTGCACGATTTTCCATGATTTTCATTTTAAAAAGTACGACTCTATCGGTTCGGTATTCATCTCGTTAAAGAGTAAAATTTCATCACTATCGAGTTCGGCATGCTGGGTATCTTGCACTTTTGCTCCCATATATATTCCCATGCTGAGTCCAGCCAGAAGTAAAACAGAGAAAAATGCTGGTTGTAAAATTCGCCTCACGAATCGATTCTCAGCCAGTTGTTGCCGGTGTTCCATTTTTGCTTTCAGTGCTGCATAGAAAAACGGATTTTCCGATTGCTGCTTGTCTTGTGCAATTACCGCCGAAGCCGATTGAAGTACGTTCAGCAATTCACGACACGAGGCGCATTGCTGTAAATGCTTCCTGATTTCCTGTTCCCGGTCGGAAGCAAGCTCCCCGTCGAGATAAAAAATCAAATCGTTTTGTATGCCCCTGTGTTTCATTGTTTGTGAATTTATTTGTTTGACACCATTTCGTTTTAAAACTTGCGCTGCTAACAATCTTTTTTATAGCAACGATATAATTTTTGCTGAAGATTCCTTTTTGCCCGATGAATGAGCGACTCGACAGACGAAAGAGAAAGCTCCATTATTTCAGCTATTTCCTGATAAGATAAATCTTCGTACTTATTTAATGTAAAAGCAACCCGTTGATTTTCGGGAAGCGAAGCAATAGCCCGATGCACCATTGCCGTTTTTTGTTTTTCCTGAATAGCAGTATCAGCTTCATCGGTCGAAAAAGGCTGACTAACAGAAGCCGATGAGTTGCGACTAAAAAAAACATCTTCTATTTTCTGAAAGAATTTCCGTTTTTGGTGGTCGCGGATAAAATTCAGTGATTTGTTTACAGCAATGCGGTAAAGCCAGGTCGAAATCCGGGAATCGGAACGAAAACGTGAGGCAGAACGAAAAACTTCGATAAAAACTTCCTGAGCCAAATCTTCGGCATCAGCACGGTCGTGCACCAGCCCATAACAGGTATTTACCACCATCCGTTGATGCGTATCAACTAATTGCCGAAAAGCAATTTCGTTACCTGTTTGAATTTGTTCGATAAAATGCCGGTCGTCCATACGCCAAAATTCATTCTGAAATTAAGAAGATTTTCAGCAATAGGACACCAATGATTTAAAAAACTTGCGGTTAAAAACAGATATTCCGATTTTTTTACAATTGTTTCTCGCTCAATCGCTCGCCAAACTGGTTAAACAGCGCCACAAAGCGAACCAAATCTTTATTTCGAAGAATCAATTCGTACTGCAAAGTATTATTCTTGTGAATTTCAACCAGGTTCATTAATTCTTTTTGCGGATCAATTGCCTGAGCAATATTTTCCGGAATTTCATCCAGAGACAAATTAATGCGGTAATCAGTCAATTTTGCATTTGAATCAAATTTGGCAATATATTCCCGGTTATCAAGATAGAAAATCGCTTCGTATAATCCGTTTTCAAAAAACCATTCCAGGTTAACTGCGTCTGAGAAGTGCCTGATCATGGCATCTTCAACAGATTCAGGTGGAACAATCGAATTTCGGTCAGTCAGGTTTATAAATAGTTTCTCCATAGGTTAATTGTTTCTCTTATAGACGGAAACAGTTGATTAAGTAACAATCAGTTTGAGTCTCCGTAAATTTTTTTATACAAATAGAACACACGAGTCCGGGCTCGCTTCAACCTCATTTTGGCTGCATCTTCGCTTATTCTCAACGAATCGGAAATTTGCCGGAGCGAAATATTATCCTGATATTTCATTATAAGCAACGCTTTTTCCTCGGGGTGAACCATTTCCAGTACATTCAAAAAATTGTCGTATTCAATTGCTCCTGTATCGTCATCCGACTCATCAATAATCTCAGGAATTTCATTATCACGGTTCCATTCCGGATAGTGAAGCTTCTTTTTATTCCTCAGATAATCGATACAATAATTGTATGTAATGGAATACAGCCAGGTTGAAAATGTCGATTTATTTTTAAAGGAAGTTAGTTTCTCATATACCTTCGAAAAAATATCCTTAGTAAACTCTTCGGCCAACTCTCTACTTTTCAGTAAATTGGTACATTTATCAAAAACTTTATGATAGTACCGTTTATACAGTACGTCAAAATATTTCGACTCTCCTTGAAGGATCAGAGCAATCAACTCTTCGTCTTTTCTAATTTCAGTAAGCCCGACACCCATGCCGCATGTTCATTTTTCTGCTGCAAAAATAAAAAAAAGTTTGATGCGCTGAACCACCTGTATTTTCGGTACTTTGTGCTTTACAAACTACTTTTTGGGGATTTTTCTCATATTTTTTTCAATTTTTTTTCGTATAGTACTGTTACTTTCATTTTACGGCGCGTCATAAACGTAGAACATTAAAAAAATACATGTTTCAAAAGTTGATGAATTTTATCATTACCAAATTAAGTGTTATAAAAATGAAAAAACGTTTTCTGGGAAGTATTGCAGTACTAGGTATTGCTTTATTGGTTTTTACAAGTTGCGAAAAAATGCCTGAAGCAGAAATTGCACAGGCTCAGAGTGCTATCGATTCAGCTAAAGTTGTAGGTGCTGACATTTATCTTGCAGAAGAATTTGCAGGTGTTCAGGATACTATGAAAGTAGCTATGGAAAAAATCGAAGAACAAAATTCAAAATGGTTCAAAAAGTATGGTGTAGCTAAAGCTAAATTGGCTGTTGCTACTACTTTGGCTGCTGAAATCAAAGAAAAAACAGCTATCCGTAAAGCTGAATTGAAAGCAGAAATCGAACAACTTTACACTGAAACCAAAGCATTGTTGGACGAAGACACCCAATTGGTGGCTAAAGCTCCTAAAGGCAAAGGTGGTGCAGCTGTTATCGAAGAAATTAAAAATGACATTGCTACAACTACTGAGTGGTTGGAAGCTGCTAACACTGACATCAAAGACACCGAATACCTGGTTGTTGTTGACAAAATGAAAGCTGCAAAAGAAAAAGCTCTGTCTATCCAAGCTGAATTGAACGAAGCTATCGACAAATATTCGAAAGCTAACAAAAGAAAGTAAGACAAAATTATTTGTAAATTGAAGTCCCCGGGCCCATCAAAAAGTCCGGGGTCTTTTTTACACTAATTTATGAACGAACTGAAATGACAAGAAAAAGAAAACTTGCCTGGTGGATCATCTCGATCTTTACTATTTTAAGTGCCATAGCACTATATTTGTATTTAACCAAACAACCACCACCTCTAGCCGAAACCACCCAGGCCCGCGAAGCGCTTACGCAGGCCAAGACCGACAAGGCTGATGTTTACGCCGAAGAACACTTCAAACTTGCTGAAAGCATGTACGATTCGGCCATGAACTGCTGGAAGCGTGAAAACAAGAAACCATTTTACAAACGAAGAAATTACGATCGGGTAATCGATTTCTCAGGAAAATCAGCAGCTGAATCAGAAAAAGCCTCAGCGAAAGCAATTCATAAGGTCAACAATTTCCAGGTTGATCTGAAAAAGAAAATAGAAACAGGAAAAGCATTGATTGAAAGATATGACAGTACTTTCAGAAAAGTTCCTATGCCAGGTGGCATACGCGATGAAAATAACCGCGGACAACTTCTTTTGAAAGAAGCTGAACTAGCCTATGAAAATGAAAAATTTGTGATTTGCAACGAGAAGGCTGCCAAAGCAGTTATTCTTCTTGAAAAATCGTATCAATACTGCAACGATCACCTTGAGGAATATTTCAGCCAATTATCCGAATGGAAACGCCAGGCTGAATCGACCATTGCACAATCGAGACAACGCAAATCAACAGCAATTGTTGTGGATAAGTTTGCACGGCAATGTTACCTCTATCAAAGCGGAAAACTCAAACATCAATTTAAAATTGAACTGGGTCCCAACTGGATTGGAGATAAAACATTTAATGGAGATAAACGTACGCCCGAAGGATTCTACAAAGTTACAGCTGTAAAAAGCGGTAGTCGGACAAAATATTACAAAGCGCTACTTATCAATTACCCGAATGCGGAAGATCAGCAGCGTTTTAGAAAAACAAAAGGCAAAAAATCAAGCATTGGGAACCTGATAGAGATACACGGAGGCGGAGGAAAACAAGGCGACTGGACCGATGGATGTGTTGCACTAACCAACTCGGATATGGATGTTTTATTCCGTTATGCTTCAGTGGGCATGCCCATCACCATTGTTGGATCGCTTCGTTCTCTCAATGAAATTTTTAATTAATTGATCAATGGAAAATCTGCACAACAACAATCAAACTGAGGATTTGGATGCTTTGTTTTTCCCTCCTTCCAATGGAAAAGCAAAGATGAAGAAACTTGTTTTATCCATTTTGATTCCGATAGGAAGCTTGCTCCTATCCTATTTTCTGGTTTACCATATTCCGGAAATCCGTAAAATGGTTATCGGAGCACGTGTTAGTGAAATGAAAATGCTTGCAGCAAAGGGTGATTCGACCTTGACAATTAGTTCAGAAATAGAAACAAAAGCGGCCAAGCTCCGGAAAAAAATTGATGGCTATACACCAACAACTCCGTATTTTGTTGTAAACACAGCGATCAACGAATTCTGGATGTACCAGAACCGTCAATTAGTAAAACACGGAATGTGCTCGACAGGAAGTTACATTCAGTTGGAAGGCAACAATAAAAAATGGGTATTCAAAACCCCTCGCGGCGAATTCAAGATTTTGGGAAAAACCGTTGACCCACCCTGGAAAAAACCAGACTGGGCTTTTGTTGAAGAAGGACTACCCATTCCGTCAGCCAATCACCCTTCGCGGTTCGAATATGGTGTATTGGGCGATTATTCGCTTAGTTTGGGCGATGGCTACCTGATTCATGGTACGCTGTACAAACGTTTTTTAGGTATTGCAGTTACTCACGGCTGTATCCGTTTGGGCGATGAAGACCTTGAAAAAACTTTCAAAACATTGAATATTGGTTCTAAAGTTTATATTTATTAGAAGATGAGACAGAGTGTCAATAATTCAGGAAAAAAGCGTGACAAGGCTGGTGTAAAATTATACATCATTCTCCCGTCAGTCATCGTTCTGACCATTGCAATATTATTTGTTACCTGGTCGGCAATTGTTCCGTTAAAAAAGATAAAATCATTTAACGAAGAATATTCGAGTACTGAAAACCAGAATCCATGTTACGATCAACCAGCATTGAGTAACGAAATTCGTGAACTAACGTACCTGACCGCATTCGATGAAATGGCAAAATCAGACTCAATTGGATTAGTCATTAATCTTGCAGACAGTACAGCAATGCTGGCAATAAAAGGAGTAGTTATTCACTCTGCAAAAATTCACGCTATCTCCAACGATGGATTTCTTAAATCGATGAATATTTGTTCGTACCAGAACTTATTTTCGCGACCAATAGCAATTCTCAGTCAAAATGCAACCATCGAGAAAGAACCCATTCAAATAAAGAAAGCGCCTAAAAATGAAGAAGAAGCCCTTGCAAACGCAGAGCATCCAGACACAACAAAAACGATTCAGGTTACTGATATTCATTTTAAACTGGCTATCGGATGCAACTTTTTCATCCACGATGCATCAGTAGGGTGCGAAAAAGCAAACAAAAGCCTCAGTACTCCGGGTGAAATATGGAAAAATATGAAACGCTTTATCGTGTTCAAAGAGCCAGAATATGAACCAGCAATTCATATTTGCATTGATAATAAAGACGCAATTTCCATTTATCGGGGCTTGCCTGCCAGAGGCCAGATTATATTACGAATGTGATGATTTATCATATAAACACAAAAAGCTGTTGAAATTTCATTCAACAGCTTTTTGTGTTTATATACAATTGCGCTAGCTACAATTTCAGTTTAAATTTCTTTTTTTCGAACCAGCCGGTTACCCAAATTACCAACCAGGCAAAAATCAACGACAATACAATCCCCAGCAAACCAACCCGCCATAATTCGGGTAATACTAAATTTCCGAGACTTCGCACCGGATAAATAAAATAAGGCAACATATAACATGTTAGCGTTGCAGTTCCAGCCGGAGCAATAATTTTAGCCCAGCTACTGACACCTTTCACATCAGCCATCCAATAGAAAAACCCGATGAATGCAAACCCCATTGCACTGCAAATTCCTACCCACGATGGAGAACCGCTCAATTTTGAAATTCCCCACAGAGGGCGCAGAGCAAAACCATAAACAAGAAATACCACCGATAAAATTGCCATCCACATAAAAAAACGGGTTGCTGACTGTTTCTCCAGTGACCGAATCAAAATAACGGAAGCCAGCAAGCCTGCAGCTGTTAGTACAGGCGTTGATCCGGACACCAATACTCCCAGAAAACGAAATGCCCCCAGACTTGGAATGAGCGATGCTGCATCGGCAATATTTAATGCAGTAAAAAACAACAGCGAAATAACTAATCCAACAATACGACCTTTCGACAATACATACACTAGCGAATTTGCCAGGTAGGCCCATCCAATCAGGCCTAAAATACCCCACCAATAGGGTTTCATCCAAACAGAACCATCGCTTCCTCCCTGGTAAATTGCAGCAATATAAATCATTAGCAGCAATCCAATTGCCTGAAAAGTTCGGTATAATTTTGGCGATAATCCCGTTCTTTTCCAATCCATCCAGATGAGTACCATACCTGTTGCCATCAGTAAACTCCAAATATGACGGCTAAACGGAATTCCTTCGGCATACATATATTCCCGGTTAACCATATAAACTCCCATAATTATAAGTGAAAATGAGCGAATAAATACATGTAACAGAATACGCCCGTCGCTATCGCCTTTACTACGCCGGTTGGCCACAGCAAACGGAATACTTAAACCGACAATAAAAAGAAACAAGGGAAACACAATATCCGACAATCCAAGATAATCTTCACCTGCTTTGGCATGAAGCATCCATTTCGGAACCCCTGACGAGGTCCAGAGGTCATTAACAAAGATCATCAAAAACATGGTTATCGCCCGCAAAATATCAATTGACCGGACGCGAATTACGGAAGGTGTATTGTTCATCGTTGGTTAAAGTTAATTTGTTCGCCAATAAAGATAAATAATTGAAAGAAGATACTACCGGATTAAACATCTTGTAAAACATTAAATCTCTGAATCAAAAAAAGCGGCAATCAGTAAATATTTTTATTGCAACAACTTAGACATGTTTCATTCCGAATAAAATTCGGATGTGCTAAATATTTTTATTTTTTTTTTATTCGTTGTTGCAACCTGACCCTGCTTTTCTTGTCAATAGAAATGAAAACAGCAATAAAAACAATATTTCATGCAAAACTTCAAAACTATCCTGATCGCTATTTTCTGTATGCTATGCATGCAGCACTCATATGCTCAAAGTTACGGAAACTACAAAAAAGTGCCGGTTGCACTGAGTTTGTTTCCACCTTTAGGCACCAATGGAAGCAATGCAGGCAACTGTGTCAATCAGTTTTCACTCAATTTGATTGCCGGATATTCTGCCGGATTAAGTGGATTAGAATTCTCCTCAGCTATAAACACAGAACGTGATTTTGTGCGCGGAGCACAAATTGCCGGGATTGGCAACTTTGTAAATGGCGAATTTGCAGGATTTCAGTTTGCAGGGTTCGGAAACTTCAACCGCAACCTTTCCAACGGATTTCAGTTCGCTGGTTTTGGTAACTTCAACTATGCCCAGGCCGACGGTGTTTTAGCTGCCGGATTTGCCAACATCACCCGCGGAAAATCACTCGCCCTCCAACTAGCCGGATTTGGTAACTACTGCGAAGATATTGAAGGATTTCAGGCTGCCGGTTTTATGAACATGGCAAAAGGAGACGGAAAAGCAATTCAGCTGAGCGGTTTCTCCAACATTATAATGGGCAATGTAAATGGCATTCAAGGAGCAGGATTCATGAATATTTCGAAGAAAAAAATGGAAAATCTGCAAGCAGCAGGGGTCATTAATATTGCCGGCGACAATGCGAACGGTGTGCAAATCGCTGGATTTGCCAACTTCACCAACGGCAACCTTACCGGCGCACAAATTGCAGGAGTTCTAAACGTGGCCAAAAATGTTAATGGATTACAATTGGGATTCATCAATATTGCCGATACGATAAAAAGCGGCATACCAATCGGGATACTCAGTATTGTAAAAAACGGTTTCCGCGAACTTGAATTCTCTGTTGGCGATGCGCCAAATGCTCAACTGGCTTTCAAAATAGGAGTGGATAAATTTTACAACATCTTTGCGATCGGAACTCAGCTTCTCAGCAACGATTACAGCTGGGGATTTGGATATGGAATTGGAACACATCTGGTAAAAAAAGAAGATTTTGCCTTGCAACTCGAAGCAATGAGTTTTCACATGAATGAAGGAGAAATGTGGACTAATCGCGAAAACGATCTTCAACAAATAAAACTGAATTTTTCGAAACGATTAAACAGTCATTTCAGTCTCTTTGCCGGACCATCTGTCAATCTGATGATTTCGGACAAAAGAAACAACGCGGAGGGAAATTTCAAAAGCAATATTCCTCCTTATAAACTTTTCTCATTTTCAGGAAAGCACCACTCAGCACAAGGCTGGATTGGTTTTACTGCGGGACTGAAAATCAACTAAATTGTTTTTGCGCGCGTCTTCCCGACGTTTTTTATAATCCGATCCTCATGAAAATTTCATGAGGATTTTTTTATGGCCAAACTATTCGCGATTCGAATAAAAACGCTCCAGAATCGATCCATCGTTGGCTTCTTTCGAAAGCGACTCAATGGTATTTCTCGGCACATCATACAAATCAAGAATAATCAATCCATCGAGGCAATTATTGAATTTCGGATCGACATTAAAACCACAAATACGAGCATTCAGTTTGATGTATTTTTTCAATAAAACAGGCAAACCTGAATTTAATTCATCCACATCATCAATCGCCTTATCCAGCTTATTAATGTCCTCTCCCATGTTTTCCATCAGCACATTAATATCCGAATCGTTGCTGGTAAATTTGTACGAATTACGCGGAGCAATGTCTTTGGCTCGTTGCCAGTCGAAATGGTGAGCCATAATAAATTTAATAATCATGTCTTTCGACACTTCGCCATAATTATTACTGATGCTCACCGGTCCAAATAAATAACGGTATTCCGGATTTTTTAGAATAAAGTACAAAATTCCTTTCCAGAGCAAAAACAGCGACATCGGTTTGCGCTGATATTCTTTCACCACAAACGAGCGTCCCAGCTCCATCGACTGAGCCAATGTTGGCTCCATGTTGGTGGTCATCCGAAACAAAGTATGAGTGTAAAAGCCGCGAATTCCATAGCGATGCAAAATATCTGCCCCTTTCCCGATGCGGTAAGCGCCCACAATCTGATTGGTGTCTTCATCCCAGATAAACATCTGATGATAGTACAAGTCAAATTCATCCAAATCGATGCTACTGTTGGTTCCCTCTCCCACCTCACGGAAAGTAATCTCACGCAAACGTCCGATTTCATTCAATATTGTAGGCATGTCTTTCGACGGAGCACAATAGATCGCATAATTTTTTAGTTTAAAAAGCAAGTGGTCTTTTTCCAGACTTTTCACTTCTTTCTGTACCAAAAGCGGATCGGCGGCAGCAACAACATCTTCTACTTTTTGCTGACGCTTAAGCGAATAATTGAAAAAGCGCTTCACCTCTATTTTCGAACTCAAACTATATGTTTTGGCTCTCAGGTAACGACCAAACTGATAAATATCTGTAAACGAATCCTGATCAGCCACCGACACAGGGGCGCCAATACGCACTTTAACCAATTTATTCCGTTTGTTCAGCATTTCCGAAGGCAACTTAATCACCTTCAAATTCGGATGAATGCGCTCCATCAGGTAAAACAGTCGGCTATTATGTCCCTGAAAATAAACAGGAACAACCGGAACGCGCGCTGTTTTTATGAATTTGATGGCCGAATATTGCCAAAGTCTGTCTGAAATAGTACGATAATGATCGTAACCGGAAACCTCTCCCGACGGGAAAATACACAAACCACCTCCCTGTGCAAGATGTGTTTTGGCAGCTTTTATTCCACGATACCCGGATCCGTTTGTTCTTCCCCGGTCAAACGGGTTATCATCCAGAAAATAATTACTGATCGGATCAATCTTTTGCAAAAGGAAATTGGCCAACACCTGCACATCGGGACGAACTTCACTCAGAATCTTGATCAGCAAAATCCCATCCAGCCCGCCAAACGGATGGTTTGACACCACCACAAACGGCCCTTCTTTGGGAATCCGACGCTGAAGTTCCTCCTTATCGTATTCAAATTTAAACTCCAAGACACGAATCAACTCATCGATAAATTCGAGACCTTGTTTGTTCCCAATTTTCTCATAAACTTTATTTATTCGATTGAATTTCAAGACGTACATCAGAAATTTGGCAAAGTACTCTCCCCCGAAATAATTCAAATAAGGATTGCCTTTAAATACATCTTTAGGCTTTACAACATCCATTGCAAAAGGAATATTTTGTTATTTTTTAGTATGAATAAGCGTGAATGTTTCTTTCTGTTTGCATCAGTTAAGCTCGTTCACTCTTTTGCACACAAAAGATAAAAATATAAATCCGTTTTGAATTTTGACGGTTTTATTCGATGAATTTTCGATTAATCATGAAAATAGGGAAACACCTTTCGGATAACAAGCTACAAACCAAATAATTCTTTTTTACCACGATTCAGAATGATTACCGGATGAACTGCTTATTTTTGCAGCACAACAGCGTCTGGTATTTGAACAATTTGCCCTTCTTGTTGTATCAGTAACTGAAATTTAAAAATTGAACCTTGAATATTCTTTATCAGAAATATAAAACAGAACAGTGGCTGCCAACCAGTCGCAAAGAAGTAGAAGCCCGCGGATGGGATCAACTTGATGTAATTCTTTTTTCAGGCGATGCGTATGTCGATCATCCATCGTTTGGAGCAGCAGTAATCGGGCGAGTGCTCGAAGCAGAAGGCCTGAAAGTAGGTATTGTTTCACAACCCAACTGGCAGGACGATTTGCGCGATTTTAAAAAACTGGGCACTCCTCGTTTGTTTTTCGCTGTTACCGCCGGAAACATGGACTCGATGGTGAATCACTACACGGCAAACAAGCGCAAGCGCTCCGATGATGCATACACTCCCGGCGGCGAATCGGGCAAACGTCCCGACTATGCCAGCATTGTTTATTGCAATATTCTGAAAAAACTATATCCCGAAACTCCTCTGATTGTTGGAGGAATCGAAGCCTCACTACGTCGTGTTACCCATTACGATTATTGGCAGGATCGCCTGCGACCATCTATTCTTGAAGATGCTCAAGCTGATTTATTGTTCTACGGAATGGGCGAAAAATCGATTATTGAGTATGCCCGACTGGTACAACGCGGAGTGGACGGACGCAAGCTGACCAACCTTCCACAGACAGTTTTCAAAGTTGCACTCGACAGTAATTATGCGACCCAGAAAAAATGGAACGAAATTCAGTTGCACTCGCACGAAGAGTGTCTTCAGGATAAAAAAAAGTATGCACAAAACTTTATGCATATCGAAGAGGAATCGAACAAAGTAGAAGCAAGTAAACTAACGCAACAGGTGGGCAATCATCAGATTGTTGTTAATCCGCCCTGGCCGCCACTTACCGAAAGTGAGATCGACCGCTTTTACGATCTGCCTTTTACCCGGCTTCCACATCCGCGCTATGCAAGCAAAAAGCCTATCCCGGCCTACGAGATGATCCGTCACTCGATCAATCTTCATCGCGGATGTTTCGGTGGATGTACTTTTTGTACCATTTCAGCTCACCAGGGTAAATTTATTGCCAGTCGCTCCGAAAAATCGGTACTAAAAGAGGTTGAACAGGTAGTTGCCATGCCCGATTTTAAAGGATATATTTCCGATTTAGGTGGACCATCGGCTAATATGTATAAAATGAAAGGCATCCACGAAGAGATTTGTCGCAAATGCAAACGCCCGTCGTGCATTTTCCCTGATGTGTGTAAAAACCTGAATACCGATCACGGACCGATGCTCGATATTTACCGCAAGGTGCGCCAGATACCGGGAGTAAAAAAAGCATTTATCGGCAGCGGAATTCGTTACGACATGATTCTGAAAGAAACCGGAAACAAGCAAACCGACCAAAATAATCGCGAGTATTTGCGTCAGGTAGTGAAACATCATGTATCGGGCCGATTAAAAGTTGCCCCCGAACATACATCGGATCAAGTGCTGAAAATTATGCGCAAACCTTCGTTCGCCTTTTTTTATCAATTGAAAAAGGCTTTCGATCAGATTAACCGCTCTGAAAATTTGAATCAGCAACTGATTCCATACTTCATTTCAAGTCATCCGGGATGCCAGAATACCGACATGGCACAATTGGCCGTCGAAACCAAAAATTTGGATTTTCAACTGGAACAGGTGCAGGATTTTACGCCAACACCGATGACTCTGGCAACAGTGATCTATTATTCGGGCTTTCACCCATACACCATGGAAAAAGTTTATACGGCCCGCAACCAAAAAGAAAAACTGGCTCAGCGCAAATTTTTCTTCTGGTACAAACGCGAATATCAGCAGGAAATACGAAATGAATTGATGAAACTGAACCGCAGGGATTTGCTCGATCAGTTGTTTGCAAGAAAAGAACAAACTAAAAAATAATACAAAGCAATTCTGATAAAAATAAAACAGGCCGTGTTTGAAGCACGGCCTGTTCTATTACTTATCTTCTTTTTCTTCCGGATTTTCTTCCTCTTCGGAAAAATCGAGCATCTGTTTTTCCTGTAAAAGCAAAAACCAGCTGATAATTTTCTTCATATCCGAAGTATAAACACGGTCGCGATCATATTCCGGTAAAATTTCTTCGAAATACGATTTCATAACTTCGCCCGAAGCTTTTAGATCAAAAGTTTTTCCTGCTTCAGTTAATTCCTGAATACTTTTAAAAACTTTTTTCAAGCTAATCTCTTCTGTTTGCGTGTAAACAGCTATATCTTCGAGGGAACTAATTTTCGAACTTGAATAGGCAGGCATGCGCTTGCCGGTCAAAAGCGACTCAACGATGATGCTGTTTTTTGCTTCCGAAATCACTTTGAATAATCCGGGTTGTCCGCTAATTGCTAATATTCCTTTTAACATCTTCACATTTTTTTAAACGTTCGCGAATATAGTTTTTTCCTGAAATAAAAAAAAACACCGTTTCATTTCATTGAAACCAGCTTTTCCTGCCAGCAAAAAAGAAAAAGCCTCCGGAAATATCTCCGAAGGCCTGAAACTATTTGAAGTTTAACTGATAACTTGCTCCTAAACCAATCCATCGACCGGGTTGCGGAATATTTCCAAAATCGTGATATTTTGTATCCAGCAAATTCGAAACGCTTGAATACAACTCCAGATTTCGTTTCTTCCAGGCCACCTTCAGGTTTACCAGCCAAAATGGTTTGTACTCTTCTTCTCCGGTATAATTTTCACCTTCGAAACGGGTATAAGTCCCATTCCGATCCTGCCAACTCAACTGCCAGTTGGCCGACAACTCTTTCCATATTGCATGATTAATACCGAGATCCAACTTATGTTTCAAGTTGTCGAGCACATAACTGGAAAGGTATCCATTGCCATCTTTTTCCTGACGGATATAAGAATAATTCAGGGTCATGCGGCGAATAAAAGCCAAATCAGAACAAATCTGCTCTGGTTTCAACTCCCACTGCATTTCCATTCCGTAAGTGTTCAGTTCGGTCAGGTTACGCGTTTCCCATTTCAAATCATCACTTACCCGAACCCAATCGATCATATCTTTCCCTTTGCGGTAAAAGCCATTCAAATTTCCTTTCAATGCTGAAGAATGAAATTTGATACCTGCTTCAATGGTCTGCGAACGCTCCGGTTTTAAATCGGGATTGCCCACATTGGTCGGCCCGTTGTAATACAGATCAGTAAAAGTTGGCATGCGTAACGAAGTATTGTACGACGAATATATTTTTAAATGTTTGCTTACCTGGTACGAAACATCTGCACCCGGAAAAACATTCCAATCGAAATTCAAATCAGAAATCCAGTTGGCCATTGCACCGGCCGAAAAACTGAATTTATTTAAATAAACCGAATGCTCGGCAAACCACGAAATATGGGTACGCGAATGCGATTTGGTAAAGAAATGCCCTGTTTCGCCCGGTACTTCAATGGGCTCAGGCATCAATTCGCCCAAATTATTGCTCCATATATTTTCGGAACGAAATTCGGCACCAAAAGCAGTTTTTCCCCAATCGGAACTAAACCATGCATTCAGATTACTACCCAAAACATCGGTAAGATGATAATTACAATAATCGGTTTTATTTCCGCGAAATAACTCAAACCGATCCTGATGGCGACGCCAGTAAACCGAAGGAGTGAAATGCAACTGCTTGCCGGTTTCCATTTTCACCGAAGCAAAAGTTGTTTTAGTTTCTTCATACTGATCGGGATACTTAGGTGTGTAAAAACTGTTTGCACCAAAACCCTTTTCGGTATAGCCAAGCTGAACATCCAGTTTTCCCGGCAAGGTTTGTAACTGTCCCTGGTAAAACACATTGCGGTGTTCAAAATCGGTATTTTCTCGATAACCATCCGATTTGCTTGCCGTAACAGCAAGCGTTTGGCGCAACTTACCAGTTTGCAAATGACCACTCACATTCCAGTCAAGATAATTATCCTGACCGCCCATAACATCTGCAGCAATACCAGTTCCATCCTCCTCTCCTGTAATAATATTCACCGCCCCTGCAAATGCATTGGGACCATAAATACGTGCTCCGGGGCCTTCGAGAATCTCGATGCGGGAGATGCTTTTTAAACTAACTGGAAGATTTAAATTGTGGTGACCGGTTTGGGGATCGGAAAGATTGATGCCATTCAGCAGTACCAGTGTTTGGTCAAACGACCCGCCGCGAACTGATATATCGGCCTGAACTCCGTGAACACCTCTTTGTCTGACATCAACACTCAGAGCGTATTCCAGAAGTTCCTGAATACTCTGCACCGGGGCAGCCTCAATCTCGTCTCTGCTAATCACGGAAACAATCCGTGCCACCTGCGAGAACGCAACAGGTGCTCTTTGGGCGCTAACCTCAATTTCCTCAAGGTCAAGTTTCATATCTACTTTCGTGCTGTCCGACTGAGCCTGGCTTGTTTCAGGAAGCGCAACCGTTGTGTAAGCAGCAAGTAAAACGCCAATGCGCACTTGCTTTCCGATTGCCTGAAACAATGAATACCTGTGCCCACCCCAGCGTCTGAACGTAGATACTTTCGCCTGATTGGTTTTGTAATTCATTTAAATCATTTAAAATTAATAATCGCGGCAAATGTAGGTATTTGCGATTACATTCAACAGAATGAGCTTATCCGAAGTAAGTCTTCTTTATAAAATAGTAAAACTACGGAGAAAAAGAAAACGATCGGCATTGTTTCATAACATGCTAATTTTTAAAACATTCACAAGCAAACAACTCGTAATAACGAAATATAAGGGAAAAATATGTATGCAATCAATTTTCTTTATCACGCATCAATAAAATCGAACAATAAAAGAGTTGTAAATCTTTTTTTTGACTAATCTTATACATATTTTTGTTGAACATTAATCAATATAAAACATGACGCCATGACACAACTTCAGTTCAACAACGCATTATTAGGGCTACAGGACAAGTTGTTATTTTATGCCCTCAGCCTTACCTCAGATCAGGAAAAAGCGCAGGATCTTCTTCAGGAAACTTTCCTCAAAGCTTTAACCTATCGTGATAAATTCGCGCAAAACACCAATTTCAAAGCATGGATTTACACGATCATGAAAAACACATTCATTAACAATTATCGCAGAAACATTAAAGCTAAAAACACTTTCGACGGAGCAAACAATGAATTTCATCTGAAATTTTCGAAAGACAAAATTTATCCGTCGCCTGAATCGTTCTATAACTCTGAAGAGATCAGCAAAAGCATTGCAAGTCTCGAAGATGAGTACCGCGTTCCATTTACCATGTTTTTAGATGGTTATAAGTATAAAGAAATCGCCGATCATTTGGAACTTCCTTTAGGAACAGTAAAAAGTCGCATTTTCTTTACTCGTAAAAAATTGGAAAAAGCATTGAAAGAATTTGCTAATTAAGTTTTCACAGAGATCTTTTATTCATATCACTTTTCACAACGGTTTGTCAAAAACAATGGCAAACCGTTTTTTTATTTAATTTTCGGTGAGTTTTTTGAAAATATAAAAAATGAAATGAGCATGATTTACGGGAACACCAATCGAAATGATTATTCTTCCATCATGCGAATTCCATGTGGCAATAAAAAACAAAAAATAAACACATGAAACAAGTATTTATTCATCTGGCCGAAGGTTTTGAAGAAATCGAAGCAATCACCATTATTGACGTGCTTCGCAGAGCAGGCTTAAATGTGCTGACAGTATCAATTTCAGACAATATTCAGGTAACCGGAGCACACCAAATTACTGTATTGGCCGACCAAGTTTTTAGTGAAACAGATTATTCCAAGGCCGAAATGATTATTCTTCCGGGAGGAATGCCTGGTTCGTCAAACCTCGATCAACATGCAGGATTGAAAGAACAGATAGCAAAGTTTAATCTGCAAAAAAAATGGATTGGAGCAATCTGCGCAGCACCTTTTGTTTTGGGAAAACTGGATATTTTGCGTGATCATGAAGCAGTTTGCTATCCGGGTTATGAAAAGTTTCTGGAAGGAGCAAAAGTAAGCCAGGCACAAGTTGCCGTATCGGAACATTTGATAACCAGCAGAGGAGTAGGTACAGCCCTCCCCTTTGCCCTGACAATTGTTGAGAAATTGGTTTCTGCTGAAAAAGCCCGCCAACTGGCCGAAGCCATGCTGGTACAAAATTATTAGCCATGCCGCAAAAAAATGGCCGGATGATTATTCGTCACCCGGCCAATTCTTCATTCCAACATAAATTATCGCATATCTATCACATCCACTCCCGGATGTTTAGCAGCTTCAAAAGCAAAATATTTGTCGTCGTAAACTTTATCAGTTTTAAACTGATTTACAGCAACTGTGTACATATTGCCATCTTTTCCTTTCATGCGGGCATAGCAAATCAGCATTTTAGCCTTGTCAACATGAGCTGTAATTTGCGAATACGAACCTTTCGAATCGGTAGGAAGTAATTCAATTACATATACCGATTTTCCGTTTTTCAGCTCTTCGCCCACATATTTGAAATTGAATCCTTTCTGATACATGGTGAAAACTTTCGACGGATCCATCATTTCGTCGCTACCACTATTCAAATCTGAAACATTTACTTCGTTGGCCTCTTTCATGTAAGTCCAAACTGTTTTTCCATCGGAATAAACTTCCAAACCAAGCTCGTTCAAAAGCACTTTGTATTTATTGCCTTTCAGCACAATTGAGCCATTATTCGATTCTTTGATGCTCTGGCTTTTGTTTTCCATTTCAAATGAAAAAGTAGCTTCAATCGACTTATATGACTTGGTCGATGCAGTTACTTTATCCAAAATTTCGCGAGCTTTCTGATCTTGCTGTGCAAAAACAGCAACAGCAAATAAAAACAAGGGGATGATTAAAAATATTCTTCTCATATTTATTTTTTAATTAGAGGCTACTCAATAATTGTTCCAAAGTATATTCATCCTGAATTAGCACCTGTCGGGCTTTGCTTCCTTCGCTCGGACCAACAATCCCGGCGGCTTCCAACTGATCCATAATTCGACCTGCGCGATTATAGCCAATCGAAAATTTGCGCTGAATCATCGAAGTTGAACCCATTTGGTTCATCACCACCATGCGGGCAGCATCTTCAAACATATCGTCTTTACTACTCAAATCAACATCCAGTGCTCCACCTTCATCATCACCAACATATTCGGGCAACATAAAGGCTGTCGGGTATCCCTGCTGACCAGCGATAAATTCACAAACACGTTCTACTTCCGGCGTATCAACAAAAGCACATTGCACGCGGGTCATTGCACTGCCCTGAGTAATCAGCATGTCTCCTTTTCCGATTAGCTGATTGGCTCCCGGAGTATCCAGAATCGTACGAGAGTCAATCATCGACGCAACTTTAAAGGCAATACGTGCCGGGAAGTTGGCTTTGATTACACCAGTAATAATATTGGTTGAAGGACGCTGCGTAGCAATAATCATGTGAATACCCACCGCACGTGCCAACTGGGCAATACGTGCAATTGGCAATTCAATTTCTTTTCCGGCAGTCATAATCAAGTCGGCAAACTCGTCCACGATCACCACAATGTATGGCAGATAACGATGTCCTTTTTCAGGATTCAACCGACGTTCAACAAATTTTTTATTGTATTCCTTAATATTCCGGGTATGCGCTTTCTTCAACAAATCATAACGCGTATCCATCTCAATATTAAGCGAATTCAATGTGTTTTTCACTTTCTGAATATCAGTAATAATTGGTTCCTCTTCGTCGGGCATTTTAGCAAGGAAATGCTTTTCAAGCGACGAATACAGGTTCAACTCTACTTTCTTCGGGTCAACCAAAACAAATTTCAGTTGTGACGGATGTTTTTTATAAAGCAGCGAACTGATAATTGCATTCAACCCAACTGATTTTCCTTGTCCGGTAGCACCGGCAACCAAAATATGTGGCATTTTGGTCAAATCGACCATGAATGTTTCGTTTGAAATCGTTTTTCCTAAAGCAATCGGCAGATCAGCGGTTGACTCCTGGAATTTCTTTGAGGCAATAATTGAGCGCATGGAAACCACTTCCGGATTCTGGTTGGGTACTTCAATACCAATCGTTCCGCGTCCCGGAATCGGAGCAATAATACGAATACCAAGAGCAGACAAGCTCAGCGCAATATCGTCTTCCAGGTTTTTAATTTTGGCAATACGAATTCCAGGAGCCGGCACAATTTCGTACAAAGTAATTGTTGGCCCAATGGTTGCACGTATTTTGGTAATTTCAATTTTATAATTGCGAAGTGTTTCTACAATTTTATTTTTGTTCGAAATCAGCTCTTCGTTACTTACTTCGGCATTGTCAGTCGAATGATCATCAAGCAATTCGAAGCTCGGATATTTATACCCCGACAAATCCAGCGTTGGATCGTACTCGCCCAGTGCTCCTATTTCGTATTCTTCTTCCTCTTCAACCGAAGCTTTTTCTACCGACATTTCAGGTCCGCCTTCTTCATCCTCAATTATTTCTTCCTGCTGACTCTGAATACTTCGCAGAATATCTTTCGCCTTCATATTACTTTCAAATTCAGGCTCTTCGCTATCCGGATCAAAAATTGCTTCGATAATATCGTCTTCATGAATCACTTTCGAAATAGAAGGATCTTCGGTAATTACTGGTTCCTGCATGCTTTGAGCTTCCTCCGGACTTACTACCTCTGCTTCGGACTCAGCTTCGGCGGCAATTTCTGGTTTCGGCTTGGCGGCAAAAAACTTTTTAAGTCCGGGAAAAAATCCGTCGAAAGCAATAACGATCACCACAAAGAATAAAAAACCCAGCAAAAAAGCCGTTCCAACAGTTCCCATCATGGCATTCAGCCAGCCCGCAAGCACCAATCCGTACAATCCGCCGAAATACAAAAACGGATCGGCATTGAACGACGAAAAAACAAGAGCAAAAGCGGTAGATAGCAATGCAATTAAAATAAACGAATAAGCGAAAGACTTGCGCAAACCAGCAATCCGTTTTCCGAACAAACGAAAAGCAACCACCACCAGCAAATAAACAAACAGAAACGAAGCAACTCCGAATCCGCGATTAATGATTACTTCGCTCAAAAAAGCGCCTGTTTTTCCGGCAACATTTTCAACTTTTACATCCGAATCCAAAATCAGCTGTCTCCACGAAAGATCAAGCTTGCTTTGGTCAACACTTCCATGAATGAGGAATGATGCAAAAGCTACCAGTAAATACACAGCCAGCACAATAAAAAATACGCCAAAGGTGTATCTGAATTTTTCGCCACTAAAAAAGTTGATTATTCTACGAAACACTGAAGGTCTCTTGGGTTCGCTTGATTTACTTGCTTTTGCTGCTTTTGTCGCCTTTTTCGCCATAATATCGTTTAAATTGAATTGCAAAGTTAACGTTTTTAGCGTTCTGCTATTTTCCGTTTTTATAGTTATTTCGAAACTTCTGCCCTAAATCTGAATAAATTTCACTTTCCGTTTTTCATCTCCTTTCGCGCGATAAACGGACTATTTCAATGTCGGGCAATTTTCATGAATGAAAGTCAAACATACTTATTTATATGCAATCTGTCAAAATAAAATCCGTTTCATTTTCTTTTTAAAACCTTCGCATACAACGTCTTTTTCAAATCATAATACACACAAACAAAGCTCTGTTTTAAAGCATCTTACACCTGCAACAAATAAATCGTTTATCAGGATTTTCTTTCAGCTATTTTTTTAAGTTTGTTAGCATTCAACCATACATTTTTCATTCAACATGAATAAACTTGCAGTAGTAGCTCTGGGCGGAAACGCATTATTAAGAGGGAATGAAGTTGGCACCATCGAACAACAGGAAGCCAATACCTACGACACGCTCGAAAACCTGATTTATTTGGTTCGCGACGGATACGACTTGGTAATCACACATGGAAATGGCCCTCAGGTTGGAAATATTTTAATGCGCAACGACGCCGGAGAACAACTGTATGGCATTGCATCCATGCCACTGGATGTTTGTGTGGCCGATTCGCAAGGCGGAATTGGCTATATGATTGAGCGAATGATACGCAATGTAATGAACAAACATGGCATCAAGAAGAATGTAATAACACTGGTTACCATGTCGCTGGTCGATCCAAACGATCCGGCAATGAGTAATCCGACCAAAGGAATTGGCAAAATTTACCATCAGGAAGAAGCCGAAAAGCTAGCTGCCGAAAAGAATTGGATTTTCAAACCAACCTCGAAAGAAAAAGGAGGCTGGCGACGAGTTGTTCCGTCTCCCAAACCAATAGGAATTGTAAACAAAGAATACATCGAGGAACTGGCCCGTGCCGGTAATATTGTAATTGCTGTTGGTGGCGGTGGTGTTCCAGTTTATTACGACGAAAACAACGATTTGCGCACCATTGATGCAGTAATCGATAAGGACCTTGCTTCGGCGCTGTTGGCTGCACAAATACAGGCCAACGAATTTTATATTCTCACTGATGTTTCGTTCATTTACAAAGATTTTGGTCTGCCCACACAAGAAAAGCTGGAGTTTCTTGATTACGCCGACACCGTGAAATATCTCGAAAACGGAACATTCGAAGAAGGATCGATGGCTCCCAAAATCAGAGCTTGCCTGCTTTTTATTGAGCAAGGCGGCGAAAAAAGTGTGATCACTGAAGCAAAAAAACTGGAAGACCGCTCGTACGGATCAAAAATTACAATGCATTACGACTAATACAGAAAAGATATGATCAACCTGAAAAACCGAAATTTTCTGAAATTACTGGATTTTACTCCGCAAGAAATTAAGTATCTGCTCGACCTATCGGCTGAATTGAAAAAAGCTAAATACAATGGCACCGAGCAACAAACACTGAAAGGACGCAACATTGCCCTCATTTTTGAAAAATCATCCACCCGCACCCGCTGTGCATTCGAAGTGGCTGCTTTCGATCAGGGCGCAAACGTAACCTATTTGGGCCCATCCGGATCACAAATCGGGCAAAAAGAATCGATGAAAGACACTGCCCGCGTACTGGGACGCATGTACGACGGCATTGAATACCGCGGATTCGGGCAGGAAATTGTGGAAGAACTGGCCCAATACGCAGGAGTTCCGGTGTGGAACGGACTAACCGACGAATTCCATCCGACTCAAATTTTAGCCGACTTTCTGACCATGATTGAGCATTGCGAAAAATCGATCAATCAAATCAGTTTCTGTTACCTGGGAGATGCCCGTTTCAATATGGGAAATTCGCTACTGGTAGGCGGGGTAAAAATGGGCATGGATGTTCGCATTGCAGCACCCAAAGCATTTCATCCCGATCCTCAACTGGTGGAAACCTGCAAACAAATCGCCGCTGAAACCGGAGCAAAAATTACAATCACCGAAAATGTAGATACCGCTGTTGTTGGCGTTGACTTTCTTTATACCGACGTTTGGGTATCAATGGGCGAAGCCGATTCGGCCTGGGAAGAGCGCATTGCTGTAATGAAACCCTACCAAATAAACATGGAAGTGGTGAAAAAAACAGGCAACCCGAAAGTAAAATTCATGCATTGCTTACCTGCTTTCCACAACCGTGAAACAAAAGTTGGCGAGCAAATCTTCCAAAAGTTCGGAATGGATGGACTGGAGGTTACTGAGGATGTTTTTGAATCGGAACACTCGATTGTTTTTGATGAGGCAGAGAATCGCATGCACACCATCAAAGCTGTAATCGTAGCAACCTTACCTTAACACTATATTCGATAGAAACGGCTGTCTGCATAAAACATAGCAGGCAGCTGTTCTTTTTTCCTAAATCACCCTTCTTTTACCCCTCATAAACAAGACTTTTCTTTTATTCTTTCTTTTTTTATTTCTATTTTTACCGTCTGAAAATCGAAAGATGAAGCGAAGAATAAACATATTTCTACTCATGTTGGCCAATTTATTTTTTCTGGCCCATGCTATTATTCCGCATCATCATCACCATTCCGAACTTTGTTTTGCTACCAGCCACTGTATAGCCGACAGTAATCACGAGCACGACAATTGCTGCACTAATGACAGCAAGCAAGATGTCCCGACTGACCGTTGCTGTGCATTGCAGGATGCTGCTGCTATGCCCGCCGACCAGGTGAAAGCAAGCCCCAAAATCAGCTACGAATTGCTGCCTCAACTGGGTGGTTTGTGTGCTATTTTAACCCGGTTCAATTATTCTCCGCAGCAACATCTTTCCGAATCAGAAATTTCGTATGCTGACTTTGATTTTCCGCTCTATTCGCAATACATTTTCCACAGTATTGGATTGCGGGCTCCTCCCCGCGCCTGATCGTTTTCAAGGCTGACTCATTTCTTTCAGAATACAGACGAAAAATCTGTCGTTCAGCCATTTCTTTATTTTAAGCTGAAATATTTTCAGTAATCCACAATTCATTAACGATCAGACAAATGAAACGAATTACATACATTTTGTTTGCATTGGCCGTGTCATTGAGTGCCTGCCATACCAAACACAACGAAACAGAATCTCACGAACACTCCGAATCATGCAGCCACGAAGCGGAAGCTACTACTGAACATGAGCACGAAGGAGAAGATTCGCACGCAGGACACAATCACGGCGAAATTAAATTACAAATCACTGCCTACAGCAACGATTTTGAGCTGTTTGCCGAAGCTACTCCCCTTTCTGTAGGTGAAAAAGCAGAAGTACTGATCCATTTTTCAAGTATTCCGGATTTTAAACCATTGACAGATGCAACAATCACTGCTCATCTGATTGTCAACGGAAAAAAAATCAGTCAGCAACTACAGCCTGTGCGAAAAGGTATTTTCGAATTCGATATTGAACCAACTGTTCCGGGCGAAGCTGTTTTGCGCTTCGACATTCAAACTGCAAAAGAAAACTATCAACTAGAAGCGACGGGATTGCAGGTTTACAGCGACGAACACGAAGCCATTCACGAAGCGGAAGAAATCGAAGCTATGATTCCGTCAACCAACACCATCGCCTTCACCAAAGAACAATCGTGGAAAATTGATTTTGCCACAGCACAAGCCAACAAGCAAACTTTCGGACAGGTAATCAAAACAACAGCACAAATTCAGTCGCTTCCTGCTTCGGAACGCATTATTACAGCACGCACCAACGGCACAGTGCTGTTTTCGCCTGAAATAATTTCGGAAGGCAAAAACCTGAAAAGCGGACAATCACTTTTCACTATTTCAGCAAACGGACTGGCTGACAACAATCTTGCTGTGCGCTATGCCGAATCGGAAACCAATTTCGAAAAAGAAAAAGCCGATTACGAACGCAAACAAAATCTGGCAAAAGACAAAATAGTTTCAGAAAAAGAATTGGCCGATGCCAAAGCCAGTTTTGAAAACGCTAAAACTGTTTTCAATAACCTGAAAACTCATTTCAATGCATCGGGACAAACCGTCAGCAGTCCGATGAATGGTTATGTGAAAGAAATTTTGGTTGAGAATGGCCAATATGTTGAAGCAGGTCAACCTCTCGTGCGTGTTGCCCAAAATCAGAAATTATTGCTTCGCACCGAGGTTCAGCAAAAATATGCACAGGCACTGCAACATTTCAGTACTGCTGTAATCCGCACCAGTAGCGATCAGCAAAGCTATCCGCTCGAACAATTCAACGGAAAATTAGTATCTGTCGGACAATCGGCAGAAGGAGCCAATTACCTGATTCCGGTCGTTCTTCAACTCGATAATCCGGGAACTTTTCTGCCAGGCGGCTTTGTCGAATTATTTCTGAAAACCACTTCAGAAAAAGAAATACTCACAGTACCTAATTCTGCCTTGTTGGAAGAACAAGGTGCCTACTTTGTACTGGTACAAGTGCATCCCGAATTGTTTGAAAAACGCGAAGTGAAAACCGGAGCTACCGACGGAATCAGCACCGCAATTCTGAGTGGCATTTTGCCCGAAGAACGGGTGATTACACAAGGAGCCAAATTGGTAAAACTGTCGCAGGTTGCAGGAGCAATGGATCCGCATGCCGGTCACGTTCATTAAAAAGGAGGTATCATGTTAAATCAGATTATAAAATTCTCGCTGAACAACAAATACCTCATTTTGCTTTGTTCGCTGGTACTGATTATTGCCGGAACACGCACCGCTCAAAATATGGATGTGGACGTGTTTCCCGACCTCACTGCTCCCACCGTGGTGGTAATGACCGATGCACACGGAATGGCATCGGAAGAAGTAGAACGGCTGGTTACTTTCCCGATTGAAACAGCTGTAAACGGAGCAACCAATGTACGCCGCGTACGCTCTTCTTCGGCACAAGGATATTCGTTTGTGTGGGTAGAGTTCGACTGGGGAACCGATATTTACAAAGCCCGTCAGGTAGTGAGCGAAAAACTCATCAGCATAAATTCGCAAATGCCGCTGGGAGTCGGACAGCCCACTCTTGCACCTCAATCAAGCGTGATGGGCGAAATATTTTTCATCGGTTTGCAGGCCGACAGCACCAGCATGATGGATTTACGAACCATTGCCGAATGGAACGTAAAACCGCTGGTACTCGCTACCGGTGGAGTATCGCAAGTAACCATTATTGGCGGTGATTACAAACAGTACCAGGTGCTTGCTGATCCTCAAAAAATGAAACAATATCAAGTTTCTCTGGATGAAATCGTTATGAATTGCGAAGAAATAAGTCAAAATTCAACCGGAGGCGTACTTCGCCAATACGGAAATGAATATGTTGTTCGTAGTATTGCCCGCACTTCCGATCTGGAAGAGCTTGGAAAAACATTTATCAAACAGAAAAACGGACACCCTGTTCGCGTGGAAGATGTTGCCGAAGTGCGCATCGGAAGTGCTGTAAAAATGGGCTACGCATCCGAAAATGCCAAACCTGCAATCATTATTTCCATTTCGAAACAACCCAATATTAATACGCTGGAAGTAACCCAGCGAATTGAAACCAACCTCGCTGTATTGCAAAAAACACTCCCCCCGGATGTGAAAGTTGATACCAAAATATTCCGTCAGGCCGACTTCATTGAAACTTCGGTAAACAATGTACGAAGTGCGTTAATTGAAGGTGGAATTTTCGTTATTGTCATTCTGTTCCTTTTCCTGGGAAGCTTCCGCACAACCATCATTTCGTTGCTGGCGATTCCGCTTTCGCTGCTTGGAGCAATTCTGGTAATGAAAGTACTTGGACAGAACATTAACACCATGAGTTTAGGTGGAATGGCAATTGCCATCGGATCACTGGTTGACGATGCAATTATCGATGTAGAAAATGTGTACAAGCGACTCCGACAAAACAGGATAAAACCTAAACAAGAACAGGAATCAACCTTTGATGTGGTTTTTGAAGCTTCAAAAGAAATACGTTCATCTATTCTGAATGCAACCCTCATTATCATGGTAGCTTTCCTGCCGCTGTTTTTCCTTTCAGGAATGGAAGGACGCATGCTGAAACCACTGGGAATTTCATTCATCGTGTCGCTGTTCGTTTCACTAATTGTTGCCATGACACTCACTCCGCTACTGGCAAAAATGCTACTGAGCAATGAGAAATACCTGGCCCGCAACGAAAAAGAAAAATGGCTGGTTCGCAAACTCACACACCATTACGAAAAATCGCTTCATTTTATACTGAAACACAAGGCAGCTACACTAATCAGTATGGGTGTTTTGCTCGTTGTCTCCATCATTACTTTTTCATCAATGGGGCGCAGCTTCTTGCCTGAGTTCAACGAAGGTTCGCTCACGCTTTCAGTCATCACCCAGCCCGGAACATCGCTCGAAGAAAGCAACCGGCTTGGCAATCTGGTAGAAACACAGTTGCTGGCCATTCCGGAAATAAGCAGCACAGCACGTCGCACCGGACGAGGAGAACTCGACGAACATTCGCAAAGTATCAATAGTGCCGAAATCGATGTCAATTTCGATTTAAAAGAACGTAGTCAGGACGAATTTCTGGCCGATGTGCGTCAAACACTGGCGGGTATTCCGGGCATTGCAGCAACCGTTGGACAACCACTTGGACACCGCATCGACCACATGCTTTCCGGAACGCGCGCCAACATTGCCATCAAAGTCTTTGGAAATGAACTGAATCGCATGTTCTCCATTGGAAACCAGATAAAAGCTGCGACCACCGGCATCGAAGGTCTGGTGGATGTAAATGTGGAGCAGCAGGTAGAAATTCCGCAATTGCAGATTAGAGCAAAACGCGATCTGCTGGCCATGTACGGTATCTCACTGAGACAATTCAACCGGTTTATTGAAACAGCTTTTGCAGGCGAAAAAGTGGCCGATATTTACGAAGGTCAGCGCAGTTTCGACCTGGTTGTCCGCCTGAATAAAGATTATACCGAGACAATGGAAGGAATGCGTTCGGCGCTGATTACAACCGGAGACGGGAAAAAGATTCCGCTGGAAGAAGTAGCAGACATTGTTTCCGTCAGCGGACCAAGTTCAATCAGTCGCGAAAATGTGCAGCGCAAAGTAGTTGTTTCGGCCAATGTTGCTGGTCGCGATTTACGAAGCGTGGTACAGGAAATTCAGGAAAGAATAAACACACAAATTGAATTACCGGAAGGCTACCGCATCGAATACGGCGGTCAGTTTGAAAGCGAAGCTCGTGCTTCACGCACCCTCATGATTACCTCATTGCTGGCAATTTTGATCATCTTCCTGCTGCTTTTTCAGGAATTTAAAAACTTCAAACTCGCAGGAATTGTACTGATTAACCTGCCTTTGGCTCTAATTGGCGGTGTATTTTCCATTTATTTTACCTCAGGCGTGCTCAGTATTCCTGCTATTATTGGATTTATTACGCTCTTCGGAATTGCCACCAGAAACGGTATTTTATTGATTTCAAATTACCAGAGACTGGAAAGACAGGGAAGTTCGTTGTATGAAACCATCACCAAAGGTTCGTCAGACCGACTGAATGCCATCCTGATGACTGCACTCACTGCTGCACTAGCCCTCATCCCTCTGGCAATGCGAGGCAATTTATCAGGAAATGAAATTCAGAGCCCGATGGCAAAAGTGATCCTTGGAGGCTTATTAACTTCCACTCTGCTCAATATTTATATCGTGCCGATTGTTTATAGTTTATTCAACCACAAACAAAAACACTGAAATGGGACATTCACATTCGCACGCACACAATCATTCGCATGACCATGCAGGAAAAAACCTTCGGGTGGCTTTCTTTTTAAACTTGATTTTTGCATTGATTGAATTGGTTGGCGGACTATATACCAACAGTATTGCAATTATTACCGATGCGGTACACGATTTCGGCGACAGTCTTTCGCTGGCTATTTCGTGGTTTTTGCAGAAAAAGTCAGAAAAAAAGAGCGACGAAAAGTATTCGTATGGCTACCGTCGCTATTCGCTGCTTGGCGCCATCGTTATTTCGGTTGTACTTCTGGTTAGTGCAGTGTTCATCATCCGAGAAAGTGTAGCTCGTTTATTATATCCTGAAGCAACCGATGCATCTGGCATGCTATTGCTGGCTATCCTCGGTATTTTGGTGAACGGAGCTGCTGTATTGCGGCTCAAAAAAGGCACCTCGCTGAATGAACGTGCCGTTTTCCTGCATCTGATGGAAGACGTGCTGGGATGGATTGCCGTGCTGATCGTGAGTATCGTCATGCTTTTTGTTGAACTGCCTATTCTCGATCCGCTACTGTCCATTGGTATCACCATTTGGGTACTGACTAACGTGTACCGCAATTTGCGCGATGTGTTCAAAGTGCTACTGCAAGGAGTTCCGCAAGAAGTAAATGTGGATGGGTTAAAACAGGCAATTCTGCAAATTCCTCAGGTTGAATCATTTCATGATTTTCATCTGTGGTCGCTCGACGGTGAACGCAACATCATGAGTCTGCATGTGGTACTTCGGAACGAAACAAAGGCAGCTTTTACACACGAAGTAAAAGCCCAAATCCGCGTCATTGCTAGCTCATTCAATGTGGCACACACTACCATTGAGACAGAAAGCGAGGCCGAAATGCCCGATTGTGATTACCGCGACGGATGTGAATAAACCATTTAAAACACCTTCAATAGATAACTGAAAATGAGATATAAAATATTTATCAATACAGGAATTTTGCTGGCCATGTGTTTGGGAGTACACGCACAAAACAGCATTGAAAAAGTACTCTCTGAGATCGAAAAAAACAACAGCTCGCTCCGGGCATTTCAGCAACAAATGGAAGCTGATAAAATTGGAAACCGGACGGGAATCTACCTGACCAACCCGGAAGTGGAATTCAATTACTTGTGGGGAAGCCCTTCTGCAATCGGAAATCGGAAAGACATCAGCGTGAGTCAGTCATTCGACTTTCCAACCGCTTATGCCTACAGAAATCGTATTGCCACCGACCGCAACCAACAGGCTGAATTGGAATATCGCCGTCAGCAAAAAGATATTTTGTTTGAAGCACGGCAACTGTGTGTGGAACTTACATTTACACAAGCCATGCAGGCTGAAAACCGGAAACGACTGCAACATGCCCGTGAACTGGCTCGTTCGTACCGCGCCAAACTGAATGCTGGCGATGCAAATATTTTAGACGACAACAAAGCTCAACTTAACCTGCTGGGAGTACAAAAAGAGGCCGAACAACTGGCACTACGACAAGAAGAGTTGCTTTGCGAATTAAAACGGATGAATGGCGGAGAGTCAATTGCCTTTGCAGACTCAACATTCTCAGCCCCGCTCCTGCCCTCCGATTTCGAAAGTTGGTATGCTCAGGCAGCTCAAGCCAATCCGGTACTGGCCTGGCTGGCTACACAAACCGAAATAAGTCGAAAACAGGAAAAGCTGAATCGCGCCATGAGTCTGCCCAAAATCCAAACCGGCTACATGAGCGAAAAGGTGGTTGGCGAACAGTTTCAGGGAATCACACTTGGTTTGTCAATACCTTTGTGGGAAAACAAAAACACGGTAAAACAGGCGCGCCAGCAAACTGCTGCAATGCAAAGCATGGAAGCCGATCAGAAATTGCAATGGAACAATCATCTAAAAATACTTCACAGCAAAGCCGTAGCATTGCAACAGCAAGTATCCGGCTACCGGCAGCAATTGCAGGCACTCGATCATACCGGTTCGCTGCAAAAAGCACTCAACGCAGGAGAAATAAATCTGGTCAACTACTTACTTGAACTCACTGTTTATTACGAACATGTGGATCGATTGCTTGATACAGAACACGAATTGCACAGTACCCTAACTGATATGAACAGATATTAATTCAGTCCATTTAAGTAAGAATCCCCGATAGAATGCAAAATCTGTCGGGGCTTTTTTTTGCATCTAATTGAACTAATCATCATTTTTTCATTTCCTACATAACAATAAATAAACCAATGAAGCGTTTTCAAATACAAACCCTAGATTAATAATTCAATTTCATAAAAAAAAACAGCCCCTAAAAGTATGAAGAAACTGATATTAATTATTTTCTTACTCTCAATAATACAAGCATTTGGACAAAAATATAGTTCAAAAAGATGTACAGATTACAGCTTTATAATACAAGATTCGCCCTCTCAATTATTTACAATGAGACAGGTAAATCAAAATTATTTATCCGGTTACAGGTTGTTTGCAAAAGAACTTTATACTGTTTCAAAAAATGATTATATCGCTGATTTACTTCAATTTGGCATTCAATCAATATTCTTTCTTCCTTTTACTCACGAAGAGGGACATCGTTCAATTCTAACAGCTAACAATATTGGTTCAATCTCACAACCATACTTCAATAAATATGGTGCCGCATATGTAAAAGGAGTAACTGATAAAACTCTTCAATATCTCAGAGATAATAACTTACCAACATATATAAGATTACATTCGGGAGGATTAGAGTCTGATTATATGCTAACCAAACGGATGGAAACTATAGGCAGTTTCGAGAAAGATGATTTCAAATATTACAGATGGGAATATTGGTTTCGCAAACTCGGAATTATACAGTATTACGTTACAGGACTTTTCGGATTTGAGATTGACCTTGATGAAGAAGAAAATGAATTGGAACGAGATATTGTCGGATATGATACGTATGGAGCTGCAAGACATTTATTTCGCCCGGATATGAATTTTTACAGATATACAAAATATAAAGATTTAACAAGCGAAGAAAAGAAATATGTTCACCGAATGGGATATCGTTCTTTGCTAAACTTATTAAATCCCATAATGATTGGAAAAGGAAATTTCAAAGCTGGTGAAAACTTAAATTTCAATATTGGGATGGGATACACCATGGCTCCATTTGGAGACTTCATTGATGAAAATATCTGGATAAAATACAAGGATTTCAATCTTTCCGGTTATGCAAGACAATTTCAGAATCGAAACAATTGGTTTCATGGATTTGGGCTTAGTCTCATAGACTTTCAGTTACACAAAAGAATACTTACAAATGTTTCTAGCCACTTCTGGAATCAACCTAAAAATTATGACTTTAACACCGCTAAATCTTTTTTGGGTGGAGCTGTTGATGTGGATTTACGGTATTTCTTTTTCAATAATAGAGAAACATGGCTAAACGGATTTTCAATTGATCTAGGCATGATTTATAAAACAGAAGGATTTCTTCCTGAAGAATTATATTTCAAGGAACACTTTGGATTACGACTTGGAACAACTATCAGACTATAAATCAACTACGAATTACAATATTAAATACTAAAACAACCCCAAAATGAAAACAGCAACTATTCTTCTAATCTGCACAATGGCCTTTTTGAAAACCGTTTCGGCACAGTTTATTGATCGATATGGATTCAGCCTTGGATCAAGCTATTCAACTCAAACCTGGGATTTAAAACGAGTATCGTGGGCGAACCTTGAAAAGGAATATACACTTGGTTTTTCAGGTTATTTCTTTGCTGAAAAAGAACTATGTAAAAAGATTAGTATTCGTTCTGAAATAGGATATATACAAAAAGGATTTGCAAATACTGATCCTTCTTTTTCAGCACCATACAATGATTTCATTATTGAAAAAACGGTAAAGCTTCATGAAGTAGCCTTGAATATGGGAGTTAAATTTAAACCATTCCATTGTTTACTAAATCCATACATTATCGGCGGATTTCAGTGTAATTATCTTTTTGATTATAAAGACGCTACTATTTTTGAAAAGAGTTCTGGTATCACGTATAAATTTTACAGCGATGATATTGAAAAGTTTAACAAGATAGAACTAGACGCATTGACCGGTATTGGTGTGGAAATTTCGGAACTGGCCTTTATTGAATTCAACTACCTGCCAACACTTACCAACGCATATAATGATGCCAGTTGGAAAATAAAAAACCATTCAATGCAACTCAAGCTGGGACTCAATATGAACACACTGATTGGTAAACATTAATGAAGGTTTACCAATCAGTGTTTCCCAAATATTACTGATACGGAGGCTGATTTTCTGTTGAATTATTTTCAATTTGCAGAATTTCGGTTACAACAAAGTTACTTTTTCCTCTCCATGGTAAGGGGTGCAAATATTCTTTGTACCGAAGTTCCACTTTTTTACCGCTGCAACGATCCAACACTGAAGCAATACTATCGTCCACAACGCTAAATTCGAATTCGTTGCTTTGCAGCGCACCGGGTGTTGACGACCAGAAACCTTTCTGAATCAGTCTCCCCTCGTAGGTTTTAAAAACATATCCTTTCTTCACAAAGAAATTCAGGTCTCCGGCTTTTACCCCTTCACCAAACACGAAATAATAACGCCACCAAATGGTTACCATTAAAATCAATAGCAAAGCAACGCCGGTAATTATCAGGAATTTCTTCATACGATTGTGTTTATTATTCTGTCTGGTAAATTTCGTATTTATTTTGAACCAATTACCTTCCGAAAAACAGATTTTACAGACAGGTTGCAAATAAACCGAAACAAAACTATTCTTCAACTATTGATACACTTTTACCCAATCAGATTCACCGATTCGCAGCGAATCAACACCTTATATCACATTCAATACAACAATATATTATTCTGATTACTTTATTATCAACCATTGCTGGCTTCTTGCGGGGATTTCCACGTCAATAAAAGCATTGTAATCACGATCAATCGGAAGATTACGAACCTTTCCGTTTTCTCCGCTAATCCGTGCTTCACTTTTCAGCCCGGTATAATACAAATTAACCTTCAGTTTGCGTTTGATCGGCTCATTCAACGGATTATAAACCATCAGCAGACCTTTTTCTTCGCCTTGCGGATCAACATGCAGAATGGCATCGTAATTGCGGCCATCGGCACGACGAACATGAATAATATCGCTATCCAGAATACGACGATGTTGCTTGTAGAAGTCCACCCATTTTTTCACCAGCACTTTGGTTTCCGGGGCATCATACAATTTGGGGCCACGGTAACAGGCCTGCACGCCGGCTCCAAACAGATTAGCCAAACGCTGACCATAATGAGGTAAATGATCTTTCAATGGTTCGATGGTAGCTGCTGCTCCTCCTCCGTGATACTCCACCAGCGGCACAAACATCCAGCCCATCGATGGGGTTTTGGTCCATGTTCCGTCGAAAATATTCTGCCGCTCCACGATTTCCTGCTGTTCGCGCGGCAACGACCAGTTGGTTTCGCGGTAACCCATGCCCGTTTTATTGCTTCCGCTCATGAAATAATAGTCGGGCACATTCAGGTAAATGCCTTTGCCCCGGCACCATTTGTAGAAATCGGTAATCCGTTTGTACTGATTCCACTGCGAATCGGCCAATCCTCTGTGTCCGGGATGTTTTTCCGAAGCACAAACATCACCCGGATACGAGCCATCATGCTCAAAAATATCCAAGCCCGATTGCTCGAAAAGTTGATACATTTTCTCAAAATAGTTTTGTCCCCATTCGCTTTCCAAACACGGAGAGTTGCCAAAACGTGGAGTCATTCCTTCGGGCATCACCACATCATTTTCGGGATTGATTCGCCGGCTTGCCAGCAGCGAGTAACCCCCCAATGCAATACCTTCTGAATGAGCATAATCAGCCAGTTTTTTCATTCGTTGCAGATTTTCCGAACTGTTGTCTTCGGCATTAAAACCACTTCCGAAGGTCATAATTACCATTTCAAAACCGACCTCAGCGCACTGATCAACCGCTGTTCTCACGGCTTCATCCGAGGCGCTTCGGACGTGCATTAAAATCGGATTTTCGGTAGCCCACGGAGCCAAAGCCCGCATCATGCGGCGATGCTCCAAACCTTTTCGCTCCTGAATGCGGCTATCGTGCAATAATTCCCAAATCCTGTACGAACTGAAGCTTACTCCTGCTTCCAGCCGCTGATCCGGCCCGTATTTCGGATAAGCTTCGAGCAGACATGGAGTAACCCGCTCGTAATTAACCTGTGTTTTATACAGCGGATCGACATTCCAGGCCAAACTGGTTTGGAAAATACTTTCGTTCGACATTCCACCGAAATTGTAATCGCTTTCTACAGTAATATTGGGCAACTCCCACTTTGTCTTCGAATCCACCACACTTTCGGCTTCAGTTACCGCAAGAATTTCTGATTTGAACGTATTAATCTGCACAGCGCGATCAGACTTATTATCCACAGTAATCCATTTTGAGAAGACAGGCATACCATCATACAATTCGTAGTGTACTTTTACTTCAATATTTTTCAGATAGCTGAATTTTTCTTTTCCAGCCAGACGCGCATTATCACTCATATTTCCCAATATTTGAAACGCCTCGAAATGACAACGTCCGCGCTCCCCTTTTTCCGCGTGATCGGAATTTTTTCCTGCCCAGTCCATTTTACCCAAACGAACCTTTTCAAGCTTGTCTGAAGCTGAAATAGCAGCTTGTCCGGCTTCTGTCCAGCTTTTTTGATCGTACGAATACGATGCCAACACCTTTCCGTCTTTCAGTTCCATACGTAGCCAAACAGCTTTGCCAGCTTCCAATCCTTTCAATATTTTTTCCTGTTCGCCATCAAAAAATCCAAATTCATTATTTTGAGTCCGAAGATTTAGTTTGATCACTTTTTCACCAAACACCAGTCCCATTCCCGGCCCCCAGCTTACGCTCCGATCAGTTCCCGGATTTATTTTAGCCAGAAACACTTTTGATCCGGCAGGAACAACACGATCTGCGTACACAGCGGTATTCGCCAGCGCCATAATTTCGCCTGATTTTCCCTCGTTGATGAAAGAATTTCGCTCATCAGCTTTCGACTCAAAACGCAGCCAGGCTTTATCCAGTTTCTCAAATCCATCTGAAAATAAGACAGGACGGCTGTCGTCTGCCTGCATCCGGGCAGCCAAAACTTCCAGCGCCTGATCATCCAAGCGATAGCGAAAAATCAATTCTTTACCCGGAACCGGCCAGGGCATATCTTTAGGCATCCATTCCTTACGTTTTTTCCATGCAAAACGCTCTTTAGTTTCTTCCAGCAAATAATCGACCAACTTAAACGAAGCCGGATCGGCTGTCATCTGTCCCAACCATTCGGGCAACAAATAGTTGTGAATGGGCTGTCCAAGCAGACCGCCAACAGCGAATTTCATTCCATCAATTTCTATTTCGGCCTCCGGACGAACCGAACGCAAAAACGCTTCATCTTTGGTCAGCAAATCCATGCCAACTGTTGCCCCGTTGGGCTTAGTTGAAAAAGTTCGCGAAACAAGGCCGTTTGAAAACACGATTTGTCCGTTTTCGCCCTCATACAAACTGGCTGGAGCCGTTAAGTCGTTCACCAGCCAATCTTGCTGAATCATCTGCTTTTCTTTATCAAAAGCAGGATATTTTGCTTGCCCGACAACCAATAACTGCAAAGCAAAAAAGATAATTAACAGACTTATTATTTGTTTCATCTCATTGTATTATTTGTATTGAATCGGCTAGCCACGCTTTTTACCCAGCCACAACCACTGAAAACCAAGTTCTTCATTTTTCCCGGGAACAATTTCCAGTTCAATATCATAAAAACCGGACGACGGAAATGAAATTTGCCCTACCCGTTGCGAATTAAAGCTATCAATTTGCCAGTCAGACTGAGGCTCGCCAACAGTTTTCCCGGTTGGCTTTATTACCGACTGAACCGATTTCCCCGCACTTCGAACTGCAATGGTTCCGCTCTCCGATTTTCCCTGAAAATTGCAGGAAACATCGGCATTCATCGTACAGGGCTGATCAACAAAAATGCGCCATTGGTAACTGCTTTCCTTTGAAACAGTCACATGAGCCGGTACCGAACCATAACGGTCAGCCGATTGAATAATGGAATTTCCTTCCGATTTGACCATATTTTGAGGGGTTAATGAAAAACCTCCGTCCAGTGTTTGAGCAACCAAACCATCAAGAATAGCAGGATAATGATCAAATTCCATCACAATTACCGACACAAACGGATCAGGTTGTTGGTTAGGTAAAGTAATTGATGTAATTACCTGATTGAACGAAAAATATAATGAATACTTTTGTTTGTCTGCCAGCACATAAATCCTATCTGCTTTTTCAGCGATTCCGGTTACACACAACGTTTTGTTCAGCGGCCAATTATACACATGCAAATAGAGTTTGGTTTTTCCGTCCGTTTCTGTTTTGCAGGTTATTTTTCCCCAATCGTGCTGATCTTTATTCAAATCGAAGGCGCCGCTGCCATACACCGACTCGCCGTTCACGGCCAGCCACTCTCCCATTTGTTGCAGTCGCTGGGCAATTTCGTACGGCACATCGCCATTGGCACGTGGACCAATATTCAGCATAAAATTTCCGTTTAAACTAACGTTGCCTATCAGCGAATGCAACAAAGTTGTTGTTGACCTCCATTGTTCTTCATACGAGCTAAATCCCCATGAGTGAGCAACTGTTCCGGGCGACTGCCAGGGGAATTCTTCTTTTTTGCTTCCCAACTGATTATCGCCAAGCGTTTTGAAATCAATATCAGAATCCTCTTCGATAGAAAGTCCCAAGCGTGAATTTATCAGGCAATTGGGCTGCAACTCGCGAATCAATGACTTCAACTGCAACAACTGTTTTTTAGTCACCACGGTTGAAGAATGATGCACCCACATATCGAACCAAATCATACTTATTTCGCCATAATTGGTAAGCAACTCGCGCATTTGCGGAATCACCTTTTGCTGCCAGTAGCGATCGTACTGTTCCGAACTCAGTCCGGTAATTTCTTTGGAATGATCCCAGCCATCGGGGTGCTCCCAATCCACCCAATGCGAATAGTACAGGCAGAGCTTCAATCCGTGCTTTTTACAAGCGGCCGCCAGTTCTTTCACAATATCCCGCTTCGGACTGGTATAATTGGCAATGTTATAATTGCTCACTTTGCTATCCCACAAAGCAAATCCATCGTGATGTTTGGCCGTGAGGGTTACATATTTCATTCCGGCCTGTTTGGCCAAAAGTACCCATTCTTCAGGATTGATATTTTCCCAATCGAAACGATCGAGCAGAGTTAGATATTCGTCTTTATTGATGCGGTTGCGATAATAAATCCACTCGGCATAATCGTTATCATAACGAAGTTTTTCACCTTTCCAGATGCCTTCGGCACCACTATACACGCCCCAGTGAATAAACATACCGAAACGCGAATCGACAAACCAGCGGGCACGCTCGTTCACCTCTTTTTGCGAAAAAGCTGAAATGGCAGACAAACCCACCAGACACACAATACAAATTTTCTTGAAAACAGAAGTAGAATTCATTGGTTTAGATTTAGTAGGATTACCCTACAATTTTAAGAAAAATATCTACTTCATCTATACCTCATTTCAGAATAAAAAGCACAAATAATTACAGTTCTACGAATTACAAATAGCCGCGCCAAATCGAAGCGATTACCGGCAAGTAAAAAGTATGTTCAACTGCTTCGCATCATTTATCTTTGCAGGGTAAACATTTTAAACCAAAATATTTTCAGCTATGAGTTTCAAACAACTAATTCCCCTTTTATTTCTTGTAAGCCTGATTGTTTCGTGTACTTCACGAAGTTTCTCGCCTGAAGAAATCAACCTGATTCCCAAACCCGGGAAAATGGAACTAAAAGAGCAATCTTTCCAAATTAAAGCATCAACCAGTTTGGTTCTTTCTAATCCTGAGCAGGAAAAAGCCGCTTCGTACCTGAACGGTTTATTGCAAAAAGCTGCCGGATTCAGCCTCAGTAAAGCAGAACAAGCAGCAAATAATAGTATTGTTTTTTCCGACGATTCAAATCTTCCTTCCGAGGCTTACCGACTCGAAGTTAGCCCAAAGCAAATCACCATTGCAGCCTCGTCTGGCGCAGGTTGGTTTTACGGTGTACAAACCATCCGGCAGCTATTGCCTGCGGCCATCGAGAGCCAATCGGCAAGCAACACAAAATGGCTCGTTCCCTGTGTACTGATTGAAGATCAGCCCCGCTTTGGATGGCGAGGCATGCACATGGATTTCAGCCGTCACTTCTTCACTGTTGACGAAGTAAAAACCTTCCTCGACTACATGGCTTTATACAAACTGAATACTTACCACATGCACCTTACCGATGATCAGGGATGGCGCATCGAAATAAAAAAATATCCCTTACTTACCGAAAAAGGAGCATGGCGCAACGAAAATAATCAGGATGCTATTTGCAACGAAAAAGCAAAAACCAACGAAACATTCGTGATTAATCCAGCCAACTACAAAGAAATTGACGGACAAAAAATGTATGGCGGCTTTTTTACTCAGGAACAGATTCGCGAAATTATCCACTATGCAGCCGATCGTTACATTAGCGTAATTCCCGAAATTGATATGCCCGGACACTTTAAAGCAGCTATCGACAACTATCCGTACCTTAGCTGTAGCGGCGAAGCCACCTGGGGTAAATTATTTTCGGCTCCCGCCTGTCTCGGACAAGCCAGCACCACCGAATTTATGAAAGATATTCTTTCCGAGGTTGCTGAACTATTTCCGGCTCCGTACATTCATATTGGCGGCGACGAGGTAAATATTGAAGACTGGAAGAAATGCCCGAAATGTCAGGCTGAAATTCGCAAAAACAAACTGAAAAACGAACACGAACTGCAGTCGTTTTTCAACCGCGAAATTGAACAATTCCTGCATAGTAAAGGCAAACGACTAATGGGCTGGGACGAAATTGTAGAAGGAGGACTCACTGCCGATGCCAGCATGATGTGGTGGCGAAACTGGGCCCCAAAAATGCGCTACATTGCTGCCAACAACGGCAACGACATGGTTATTTCTCCCGACTTTGAATACTATTTCGACTTTACCAACGAGGCAACGCCGCTTGACAAAGTGTATAATTACGAGCCTGTTCCCGAAGATTTCACTCCGGAGCAGGAAAAACACATCATTGGGGTACAGGCCAACCTGTGGTCTGAATGGATTCCGAATTTCACCCGCCTGCAAATTCAGACATTCCCTCGCCTGCTTGCTCTGGCCGAAACTGCCTGGAACAAAAAAGGCGACAAAGATTTTGATGCATTTAAAGTTCGCGTACGAAACCACTACCAACGTTTGGAAACAATGGGAATTACCTACTATTTACCAGCGGTTCAGGGAACCAACAAAACTTATGCTTTTGTTGACAGTGCCAAAGTAGAACTGTCCGTTGATATGGACGGCGCCGAAATCTTCTACACACTCGACGGCAGTGCTCCTACCCGCGAATCAAACCAATACAAAGGCCCTTTCTATGTAAAAGAATCGGGACAAATACTAACCCGCGCATTCAAAGGTACTATTTCGGGCGAAGTATTCGAAGCCAAAGCCGACAAACAGGAATACTGCCAGCCAGAACAAATCAACACCACAGAGTCAGGCTTCCTTCGCTGGGTAAACAAAGCTTCGTACCAATCGGTTGAGGCGGTTTCCTTGCCTGCCGGAGCTGCGTTCACTGCTGTAAACACCGCAGACATGGGCGAGTATGCCAATACCGAACACATTGCGTTTGTGTTTAAAGGCTATTTCAAAGCTGAAACACAGGGAATTTACGAGTTTACCACCAAATCCGACGATGGCAGCTTGCTTTATATTGGCGACAAATTAGTAGTTGACAACGGTGGCAATCACTCGGCACAGCAACGTGCCGGAATGGTGGCACTGATGCCCGGCTATCATCCTATTGCGATTATCTTCCATCAGGGAGGTGGAGGTGGCGAACTGTCAGCCAGCTACACCGTACCGGGCGGGACAGCTCAAACACTCGATCAAAATGTGGTAAGCCACTAAAAATAGTCAGTCAAATTTAGGGCTTCACTTAAACGTGAAGCCCTAAATTTTCTAAGTAAATGCCTGAATTGCTTCAATTCCGGCATTTTTATTTTATCGGATTCCCGCCTTCGCGGGAATGATGTGAATGCGTAGTGGATAAATTCGATTAATCACTCGCAAATACTTTACTCGAAGAGAATAATCGCAGAACAAGTCTTTTCCTATTGTACCGATTGCTCCTACTGTAGTAAAATTCTGATAAGTTTT
This sequence comes from Prolixibacteraceae bacterium, assembly GCA_963668595.1. Classification (GTDB taxonomy): domain Bacteria; phylum Bacteroidota; class Bacteroidia; order Bacteroidales; family Prolixibacteraceae; genus GWE2-42-39. The sequence goes on from OY764876.1 coordinate 1,389,906, forward strand.
AGTTATAAAAACCAACAAAAAAAATAGCTACCCGGAAAAACGGAGTAGCTATTTTTTTCATTCCATTCTGAGATCAGTAGTTCAGCACAAATTCTTCTTTGGGGTTCCGAACTTTTTTCATTCCGGCCAGCCAATCTCCTTCTGCATCGCGATAGCCCAAAGTCAGCATGGTTACACTTCGTAAACCTTTCTCTTTCAATCCAAGTAATTCATCCAACTCATCCGGAGAGAAACCTTCCATGGGGGTACTATCCACTTTTAATTCAGCAGCCTGAGCAATAGCCATTCCAAACCCGATATACGCCTGACGTGCTGTATGCACAAAATTTTCTTCGGTAGTCTGAGGTAAATAAGAAGCTTTCAACCGATCGGTGTATGAGCCAAATCTGCCACGAGGTAAGCCGCGCTGATCGGTGGTATAATCGTAAATACGATCAATGCGCTCTTCGGTATAACGATCCCATGCTGCAAAAACCAGCAAATGAGAACAATCGGCAACAATTTCCTGTCCCCATGCAATCGGAACAATTTTTTTCTTTAATTCCTGATCAGAAATAACAATAACCCTAAATTGCTGCAAGCCAGATGAAGTTGGTGCCATACGGGCAGCTTCAATAATTTTATCTAGATCTTCCTGTGCTACTTTTTTGGAAGGGTCATACTTTTTTGTGGCATATCGCCAATTTAAATTTTCTAATAACGACATTGTTTAATTTTTTATGGTTAATAAAACAAAAATTGTACTGATAAATGTAATACAGCATGAGCTGCAACAACTTTAGTTCATAAGTAATAGGCAAATAGCTCTATCTATCTGCATTCGTTCCATCATGATTTGTTTTATTGAGAATTCGTAATACTATTTCTTTTAATTCCAGTAACTCTTCTACAGTTACATTCATGGCCTCCATTACTTTTTGAGGTACCTCACCAGCTTCTTTTTTCAATGCTTTGCCCGAATCAGTCAAAGTTATTTCCACCACCCGCTCATCGGTACATTTCCGTTTTCGGAATATAAATCCCTTCTGTTCCAGTCGTTTCAGCAAAGGAGTAAGCGTTCCGCTATCGAGACTTAGTTTATCTCCTATCTGATTAACGGTTTGCAACTCTTCTGCCCACAAAACCATAAGAACCAAATACTGCGGGTAGGTAATATCCAGTTCATCCAAAAAAGGCCGATAGCGGTTAATTATTTCCCTTGACAATGCATAAACAGGGAAACAAACCTGACTTTTCAAATTTAAAGCATCTTCCATAGCGTAATAGTTAACAGGCACAAAAATAGCGCATAATTATATTGTGCAAAATTTAATTTCATAAAATTAGAAAGATGAATACAATTCTTAACCTTACATTAATAAATTACCTACCGAACCAACAAAATCAAATCAACCTGTTCCTATTTTAAAAGATACAGATTCTACCCTATTCAGCAAACAAAGCAATCGTACAAAAACAAAAACGGCATCGAAGATTCTACATTTCCGATGCCGTTTCCGTGTATAGAAACTCATTCAGGAGTCAACTATTTCTTTTCCCAGTCGTCGGTTCTGAACGATGAAGCAGGCAATCCTTCGGTATTAAACAGGTCGCCAACAACAAAATCTTTGAACGCATAACGTACAGCAACTGGTTTTTCAACTGCCGGAGAAAACAAGGTGATACCTTTTCCTGTAATAAACGCTTTTGCCGGAACGAATCGCTTGTTTTCGCCTGCTACTTCAAAGTTTTCAAGTTCTTTGCCATAGCTGGTCAGGCCGTTATCCGCAAAATCGAAGATTAATTTAACCTGACTTCCGTCAATGGACATGTCTTTCAGTACAGGGCCAGAGTATGCAAAGCCGCTTTTGCCGTAAGTTTTTGCCAGCGCCAGATAAGCCAAACGATCGCCTGCCGCTTTTTTATTTGCCGGATGGATGCAGGTCTTTTCACCGGTTTCCATCACACAAGCCATTCCGAAATTTGGGACAGCATTTGCGGCTTTACGCTGGGCATCGCGCAGATAAGCCGAATTAAGTCCTCCTACTCCATAATCGTAAGGTGCAATTTGCACATAGTAAAACGGAAAATCGCCAATGCCCCATTCGGCGCGCCAGTTGGTAGCCAGTCCGGGCATTAGTTTTTCGTACTCCTCAGGTTCGTTACGGTTCGATTCGCCCTGATACCAAATGGCTCCACGGATTCCGTAACCAACCATCGGATTAATCATTGCATTGAATAATACAGTTGGTTCCTGAGGAGAGAAATCTCCTTGCAGATTTTTATCCGGCATTTTCACCCAGTCGAAATTCTTCAGGCCAGCTTCGCTCATCCATGGTTCAATGCGGGTTCCGCCCCAGTTCGAGCTGATCAGACCAACAGGAACATTCAATACCTGTTGCAACATTTTACCAAAATAATAAGCTGTGGCACTGAAATTAGCTACATTCTCAGGAATGCATTCTTTCCATTCGCCGGAGAATTCGCTCTGTGGTTCCAGCTTTTTATCTTTTTTGATGGTGATTAAACGAATTGTAGAATTCGATGAAGTAGCAATGGTTTCGTTAGAACCTGTAATTGGTTGATTGCGGAACCCTTTCATTGGCATTTCCATGTTCGATTGGCCCGAGCAAACCCAAACTTCGCCGATCAGTACGTCGGTCAGTTTAATAGCTTTTCCGTCAGAGATGCTTACTTCGTACGGACCACCTGCCTTGGGCGTTTTTACTTTCAGTTTCCAGTTACCCTGCAAATCAGCCTTGGTTGAATATGATTTGTGATCCCAACTGGTGTTTACACTTACAGTTTTGCCGGGAGTGGCTTTTCCAAAGATGGCTGCTTCGGTTTGCTGTTGCAGCACCATGTGGTTGCCAAAAATAGATGGCAGTTTGATTTCAGCCTGAAGTATGGTTGAAACCAGCAGAAGGACGATAAACAATCCTGTTTTTGCAAATTTCATATTAGCAGTTTTTTTTGAGTTTGATTAAATATCTGAGTAATCAGTTGGTTTTAAAAGATATTTGGTGGCTTTTGAAACTGTGTTTTTATACTTGTCCATTCCCGATAGTGTTTTCCAGTCGGGATGATTGCGGAAGGCATCCCAATGTTCGTCATGCGCTTTCATATTCTGAAAAGTAGTCATGTACATCAGGTTGGGCATGGAACTTCCGGAAATTACTTCGGCATAAAACACCGCGTTAAAATCTAGTTTTTTGAACAAGGCAATCTCGCCACCATCGTTAAACATCTCCACCTTGCGCTCATACAGTTTTTCGGTAGGCCCTTCGTAGCTACGCAATTCGTACACTCTTTCCGATGCAGACGTTGGGTAATTGGGAGCGGCAAATTGGGGCATTTTCTCAAATGCTTTTAATAAAATAGTTTCAATGCGCACATAAGGTACATTATCAAATGAGGCATCAATGTAATTAGCTCCGGCCTGCTGAAACGCGCCATCTTTACCGAGTTGTTCCGGTAACCCCACAAACTGATCAATCGATTTCACCGGAAACCAAACAAAAAGTTGCAAACCGGTTTCCGAAGTTTCTTCAATAGGTTTAAACACACCTACCTTACTGATCCCAGCCCGGTGCATTGCAGGCAAATAAGCTTGTTTCAGATAATTTTCGACGCATTCCAGTTGCTGTTCATCTTTCAGATGATACACTTTCAATGCATAATAATCGCGCTGAGCAGCCTGAATTACCGTTGAAATAACAGTCAGCAAAATAAATACAGCAAAAAATTTAGCAGAAGTTGCCAGGTTTCTTGAAATCATGGTTAATAGCATTTAGTTTAGGTCTGCTAATTTATTAAAAAATTGATGGACTTGTACTTCACGAACTCCCCGATTTGAACTATAATCGGGTGTTTTTCTGCACTTCCTGATTGCATAGCAACAACAAACAGCGATTTGCAGAAAAAAGATTGATTCAAGACGAAGCACATACCACCAAATCGATTAAATTTAACAGAACATTTTTTTGATTATTATTTTATTAACCATACCCATTCATTAAAATACAAAAGCATGAATAAACTATTTTTACTTCTCTTGCTACTAACAGCCCATTGCTTCTCTTTCGGACAAATATCCAACTATGATCACAATGATGCCGTTGATCTCATTAACGATTCGCAAGCACTAATACAAAAAAAGCAATACGATGAAGCTATTTCGAAACTAGAGAAAGCAGTAAAACTGGATTCTACAATTAAAGATACCTACCTGTTGATATACCAGGCTGGTTTTTATGGCGGAAATTTAGAAATAGCAAAATCGTATCTCAAAAAAGCAAAAACCATTTCTCAGGAAGATGATGAATTGGCTTATTATTTAGGAAAAATCTACCAGATTGAAAAAGACTACGATAATGCGTTAATCGAATTTGATGAAGCAATAAAATATGGGAAAATAAATGGTGAAGATTACCCCATTGTGTACGACTACTACGCAAGCAGAGGAGCTTGTTATCTAATTCAGGAAAAATACCAGGAAGCATTGGACGATTTGAATTATTCACTTAAACTAAACAGCACCAAAGGAAGTGTTTATATGAATAAAGCAACAGCACTTTTCAAACTAAACAGCAAAGAAGAAGCATGCATTAGCTGGAGAAAAGCCTACGAACTGGGGGTAAACAGTGCAAAAGATTTCATTATAAAAAATTGTAAGTAAGCGAAACAAAAATCCCTTGTACAAAATCAAGCGATTCCATACAAGGGACAAAAATCTTCTCTGTTCTGTATCAAAGAATTTACAGCTGAAAATTAGCTTTTAAATCCGGCTACTTTCAGCATGAAATTGTGTAAGTCTGTATTTTTCACAAACGGAGGCAAGGCTTCGCTTCCCGGGCCAAACATACCCAGTTCTACAAATTCCGATGTATGATCCATACCGCACCATCCGATAGAAGTATATGTTTGCTGAATTTGAGCCATGCGGCGGAAAGGCAATTTATACGCATTATACAATCCGTCGTTGCTCAAGTCTGAATAATGACTTAGTAAGTCTGTTGCTTCTTCCTGTTTGATGGCAAAACCATGTGCTTCGTATATACGATCGATAACTGTTTGCACTGAGTCGGTTTTACGAATACCATTCAACACCCATTCGTTGGTATATTTAAATTTCTGAAGCGTATCGAAATTGGCATCCACATTTTTACCTTTAATCAGCGCGGGGCTTGCATTTCCGTGATCGGTAGTAATAACTACCAAGGTATCATGGTTTCGTTCAGCAAACTCAATTGCTACGCCAATGGCATCGTCAAAGGCAATCTGGTCGTACAACAATGCACCAATATCGTTACCATGTGCCCCCCAGTCCACTTTTCCTCCTTCAACCTGAAGAACAAAACCGTTTGGATTTTTGCTCATCAAATCAATGGCTTTGCGGGTCATATCGGCCAGCGAAGGCGTTTCTTTTTCCAAACTTGCATCCGAAGAACGATCAAGCGCATAAGGCAATCCATCTTCACCAAAAACTCCCAGCAAGGGTTTGCCGGGGTTCGAACTATTCATATCGTCCTTATTCTTCACTACCTGATAACCTTTCTGTGCAAATTCAGAAAACATATCGCGTTTGTCTTTGCGTTTATCTGCACTGAAATATTCCAGACCACCGCCCATCATCACATCAAATTTCAAATCGAGATAAATGGCCGCAATATCTTCCTGAGTACCGCGACTTTTTATACTTACTGAAAATCCAGCCGGCGTAGCATGAGTAATTGGTACCGTTGTTACACAACCTACCGCTTTTCCTCCTTCTTTAAATTTCTGAAGAATTGGTTTGTAAGCCGTTCCGTCCGGACCAATATTCAGCGCCCCATTATTTACCCGTACACCACCGCCCCAGGCTGAACTTCCGGCAGCCGAATCGGTAATCATCGAATTCGCCGACGCAGTATCCATGTATGCGCGAACCGCTTTTTGCTCACGATACAATTTAATCCAGTTACTAGAACGACCTTCCTTGCGTTGAAGCAGTAAATCGGCCATATTCAGCGTTCCGTGACTCATCCCGTCGCTAACCATGAAAATAATATTCTTTGCTTTTCCTTTTGGACTAATTGCATTGACACCAGACAACTCACAGGCCAGAGAGGGAGTAGCAACAACACCACCAAGAGTGGCCAAAACTCCCATATTCAAGAAATTCCTTCTCTTCATTTTGAATAACTTATTATGCCGATCACAACCGAAAGCCCGGCGGTGAATCAAGCGGTTTGTTTTAGTATGTATGACTAGACAATTGATTATTTCCGAACGAATTACAACGAATTAGTGTAATAATTCGCTTCGAAATCTATTTTTTTGAAAAGCATACAAAAGTAAAAATATTGCCTTTGCAAGTTTATTTTTCTGCCTGCTTTTCCGAATAAAAAACCACTAATTTTTGATTAAATTATTATAACACACATTCACCCTTTTTTCATTAACCCTTAAAAAACAAAAAAGCTGCTTTAAAAGTTCGGCCCAGTAGCAGGACTTCCCTTTTAAAGCAGCTTTTATTTATCGCAGACTTTCGTTATTTCGATTTATCCGGCGATTTCGGAATATCAGGAAGTGGTTTGTATTCCGTTTTAACCTGTTCTTTAATTACCGAAATTGCTTTTTCAAGCTGGGCATCTTTGCCCATATATTCTTCGTACGGATCGTTATCGAGTACAATGTCGGGATCAACTCCATGTCCTTCAATAATCCATTCGCTTTCTTCGGATGAGAAAGAAGCAAATTCAGGTTTACGCAGGTCGGCTCCGTCGATGAACGGCAGTGAACCGCTGATACCAACTACGCCACCCCAACTGCGGGTTCCGATAACTGTTCCAAGTTCGTAATGTTTAAATCCGTATGGAAACAAATCGCCGTCGGAAGCAGAGAAGCGGTCGATCAGCAATACTTTGGGGCCTAACATCATTTTGGTTGGCACCGGAGTCGGATGCATGCCATTGCGGCGAATGTTGGAGCGCTGTGCTTCGCGTAGCAAACGTTCCAGAATCATTGGCGAAACATTCCCCCCACCGTTTCCACGATCGTCGATAATCAAACCTTTTTTATTTAACTGAGGATAAAATAAGCGTGCAAACTCATTCAATCCTTCGGGACCCATATCCGGAATGTGGATGTAGCCCACTTCCCCATTGGTTGCTTTGCTTACTTTTTCAATATTCTTCTGAACCCAGTTGTAATAATACAAATCAGCCTCGGTGGCAATTGGTTTTACAATTACCTTGCGTGCACCTTCTTCCGACGCTTTGCTGTTTACGGCCAGTTCAACTTCCTCGCCGGCTTTGCCAACCAGCAACGAATAAATATCGTTTGTTGTTTTTGCGCTTATGCCATTTACACCAACGATGAAATCGCCCTCGTTTACATCAACTCCTATCTCTGTCAGCGGAGAACGCAAACGACTGCTCCAGTTTGCTCCTTGCAAAATTCGGTCAATTTTGAAGTAACCAGAAACATCGGCATTGATTTTTGCGCCCAAAAGTCCCGTTTCAATGCGACTTGGCTCCGGACGTTCGCCACTCAACACGTAAGCATGTCCCACACTTAACTCACCTATCAACTCACCAATAATATAAGTCAAATCGTCGCGATGACGCACATACGGAACCAAACTTGAATATTTATCGTGCATGGCTTTCCAGTTCACTCCATGCATGTTTTCAACATAGAAGAAATCGCGCATCTGACGCCAGCTTTCATCATAAATTTGTTTCCATTCCTGCTCATAATCGACCCAGGCTTTCATGTTCGAAACATCAATCGTTTTGTCGAGTTTAACCGGGCCCGATGGCAGATCGATAACTCCCCAGCGGCGATCTTCGCGCACCAGCATTTTTTTACGGTTCGACGAGAACGAATAACTAAAATTACCTAGTTCTGTTTCTTTCTTCTGTTTCAGGTCGTACATTTTCACTTTACGTCCGCCGCCAAAATCAGAATAATATACTTTCGTACCAATACAGGCCAATCCATAGTAATTCGAAGCCTGAATTGGCAACGAAATAATACGGTTCTGAATTCCATCAAAATCGATGGTCCATGATTTTTTTTCCTCTTTGGCTTTGTCTGCTCCTTTTTTTGCTTCAGGCTGTTCTTTCTTTTCAATCGTAATTTTTACTGAATCGTTTTCAAAACCAAAAGGAGAAGGTGTTGCTTTGTCAAGCACTGCCAGGTAAACACGGCTCATTTTGTTGTAAGCATGGTTCCATTCAGTTTCGCTGTATGTTGGATTGAAGTCGCGGTCGGAAACAAAAACAATGTATTTGCCATCATCCGAAAATGACGGAGAACCGGAATCGTACCAGTTGTCGGTTACGTCATGTATTTCTTTATTTTCGAGATTGTAAACCGAAATTTTTGAGAATTGGTTGTCGGTAGGATTCGAAAAAGTAATCCATTTGCTGTCGGGCGACCAATTGTATGAATTAACATTTCCGTATTCAGCCTGAAATACGGTGGTTACTTTTTTTGTATCAATATCCACATATTGAAGGCGCAATTTGCGGTCAGACCACATAAGTTTTTTGCTGTCGGGCGACCAGTCGATTCCAAATTTATAGGTGTCGGCTCCATCGGTTAACTGGATTGCCGGACTATTTACATTGGCTTCTTTCATATACACTTCAAACTCGCCGGACTGATCAGACAGGTATGCAATGTACTTTCCGTCGGGCGACCATGTTGCATCGCGTTCGTGTACACCTGAGGTTTGAGACAGGTTGTAGGTAATCCCTTTTTCAGAAGGAACACTGAAAATTTCGCCGCGGGCTGAAAATACCACACGCTCGCCATTGGGTGACAAATCGCCGTTGGTAATCCGTTTCGAAGCGTCTTTCCACTCGTTACGGGCATATACAAAATCGTTGTTGATATATACCGGAACTTTCACCGGTTTGCGGTCTTTCACATTCATTTTATAGATGTAACCGCCATTTTCAAACACAATCTGATCGCCGCCAATTGAGGGGAATTTCACATCATATTCGGTAAAATTGGTTACTTTTTCGGTAGCACCGGTTTTCGTATTATATACGAAAATGTTCATGGTGCGGTCGCGGTCCGAAAGGAAGAAAATTTCATCGCCGGCCCACATCGGGAAAACATCCTGGGCAATATTGTCGGTAATGACTTTTGTTTCTTTTGTTTTGAAGTTGAAAATGCGGATATCGTCGGCCATCCCGCCTTTGTAGTATTTCCAGGTACGGAATTCGCGGAATACACGGTTAAATGCCAGTTGTTTTCCGTCGGGCGAATAACTACAAAAACCTCCGTCGGCCAAAGGCAGCTCGGTTGACATGCCTCCGTCAGCTGAAACACTGAATAACTGACCTTTGAAATCGTTGAAAGTTTGTTTGCGCGAACGGTAAACAATGTTTTTCCCATCAGGAGTCCAGCACATCACAATGTTGTTGGGTCCCATACGGTCGGAAACAATATCGCGGCCTAAAGTAGCCGTAACGGTCAAGCGTCTCGGGCTTCCACCTTCTGCCGGTATTACAAAAACTTCTGTATTTCCGTCGTACTGACCGGTAAATGCAATTTTGCCACCATCCGGTGAAAAGCGGGCAAACATTTCATATCCCACATCGCTGGTCAATCGGCGGGCAGTCCCACCGTCAACCGGAACTGAATATAAATCGCCGGCATAAGTAAATACAATCTGGTTTCCCGAAATGGCCGGAAACCGAAGAAGCCTTGCCTCTCCTGTTTCAGCAGAAACAGCCATTGTTCCTAGCAGAAAAACCAGTAAGAACGACCAATAAATTTTAATCATAGCTTTTATTTTTTTGAGTTATTTAAGTGTCTTCAATGAATAAAAAAACGACGCAATCTGTCGAAGCAGCAGATAGTCAGAAAATTTCAAAAAAAAGTAAGTCATTAATTTTTCTAAATTATTACAAAAAAGTGGCAGGAATGTTCTCCCTGAACGATTTTTTATCTAAAAAAATAAAAAGTTAAGAGAATCAAACGCCACAAACCTCCATCGATATCTGCATACTGGTGCCAAAGCAGTTCCCCAACCAGCAGATGCAAACAAAACAAATGCTGACAATTCAAAATCAAATCATTTACCCAGAAGTTAATCAAAAAATATTGTTTTTCGCTGCCTAAAAAATATAGTAAAATATGATTTCCTGCATAGCTGAAAGCATTTCAGAATTATTTCATTACGCTTCAATAGTGCTAAGCCGTAAAAAACCCGTATTTTTAAAAGGTAGTATGGCCAAAATTTAAAATTAAAAACACATGCCGTTTACTGGTTTTATTACTTTTGTTAGCGCAAAATGAAAATACACTCCTCCATATTGGTTCGATTCCACCGGTGGCGTTTACGGCACCTGAAGGAAAGAAATTTTGTTCTTCTGCTAAGTGTTGTCATTGGATTAATCGTCGGCATGGCTGCCACGGTACTAAAAAATACGGTGTGGCTTACTCAGCGACTGGTAAACCGTGTTGTGAGCAACGAAATGCACAACCTCATCTATTTTATTCTTCCGGCTATTGGTATTCTGCTAACTATATTAGTGGTAAAATACCTGATAAAAAGCCCGGTACGACACGGAGTTCCGAATGTATTATATAGCATATCGAAACGTGACGGATTACTGAGTCGGCACAACATGTTTTCGTCAATTGTAACCAGTTCGCTTACCGTTGGTTTTGGTGGTTCAGTCGGATTGGAAGGACCAACTGTTGCCACAGGTGCCGCTTACGGATCAATGATTTCACGCTTGTTCAGGCTCGATTACAAACACACCATATTATTACTGGCCTGTGCCTGTTCTGCGGCCATGGCGGCTATTTTTAAAGCTCCGGTAGCAGCCATTGTTTTCGCAGTGGAAGTAATCATGATTGACCTGACTACCTTTTCACTTGTACCACTGCTACTTGCATCGATGACAGCAGTAATGACTTCTTATTTTTTTATGGGACAAGACGTGCTTTACCCATTCGAGGTAAAAAGCTCTTTCGAACTTGGCGAACTACCCTACTACATTTTGCTTGGCATACTTGCAGGACTTGTTTCGGCATATTTCACCAAAACATACATGTTTTTTGGCGATTTTTTTGAAAGCATTTCCAGCTGGAAAAAACGTTTTTTGATTGGCAGTTTATCCCTGGGATTGCTTATTTTTCTGTTTCCTGCATTGTTTGGCGAAGGTTACGAAGCAATCAACGCTTGCCTTGCGGGTGATCTCGAATATGTATTCAACAATAGTATTTTCTACGATTTTCGTCACAGCATCACTGCCCTTTTCATTTTACTAACACTAATTATTTTGCTGAAAATAGTAGCTACTTCGCTTACTTTTGGCAGCGGCGGCGTGGGAGGGATATTCGCTCCTACCCTGTTTATGGGTGTAAATACCGGAATGCTTTTTGCCCGGTTAGTCAATCTTACCGGACTACGCGAATTAAACAGCAGTAACTTTGCACTGATAGGAATGGCTGGTTTGATTGCCGGCGTACTTCATGCCCCGTTAACCGGCATCTTCCTGATTGCCGATATTTCGGGAGGCTATTCGCTATTTGTTCCGCTAATGATTACAGCAACTTTTGCCTACGTAACGACGCTAATTTTCACACGAAATTCGGTATATCATTATCAGTTGGCACAACGTAAAGAGCTGATGACTCACGACAAGGACAAAAACGTGCTGCAAATGATGGAAGTAAACAAGCTCATTGAGAAAGACTTTGAAATACTGCATCCCGACTCAACATTACGCGACCTCACCGACGCAATTTCGCGGGCACACCGTGATTTATTTCCAATCGTTGATGATGAAGGAAATATGAAAGGAATGCTAAAAATGGACGATGTTCGTCATCTGATTTTTAAGCAGGAATTATATGATAAAGTGCAAATTTCGCACCTGATGTACATGCCCGAACATTTTATTTCGCCCAACGATTCAATGGAAACGGTGGCTGAAAAATTTGAATCTAGCGGAAGATACAACATTGCCGTACTCGACGAAGGCAAATATCTCGGATTTATTTCGCGAGCCAGAGTTTTCTCAATGTATCGCAAAACGGTCCGTCATTTTTCGCACGATTAAACGACAAATAGTGAATAAAAGAATAAAACAAGAACTATTGAGATGAAGTTAAACAAGTTTATTGCTGTAAAAATCAACACCATTCCGGAACGGAATTTTCTGTACATTTTAAGTCTTATCATCGGTTTATTGAGCGGAACCGCCGCTTTAGTACTCAAAAACTTAATTCACTTTGTCGCCCATTTTCTGACGAGCAATTTCCCTGAATCGCGGGAAAACTACCTGTATCTGGCTTACCCAATGATTGGTATTCTGATTACTGTTCTGATTGTTCGTTACCTGATTAAAGACAACCTGGGACACGGAGTTGCCAAAATTCTGTATTCACTGTCGCGCAAACGCGGCGAACTGGCTCCCCACCATACTTTTTCCTCTGTACTTACCAGTAGTTTTACTATTGGATTTGGAGGGTCAGTTGGAGCTGAAGCCCCGATTGTTCTTACCGGAGCTTCCATTGGATCGAACCTGGCCCGTTTTTTCAAACTCGATTATAATGCAGTCCGCCTGATGATAGGCTGCGGAGCCACCGGAGCTGTTGCAGGCATCTTCAACGCTCCAATTGCGGGAATTGTATTTACACTCGAAGTGCTGATGCTCGATCTGACCATGGCCTCTCTTATTCCATTACTTATTTCCGGAATCAGCGCAGCAGTACTCGCCTATTTCTTTATGGGCGAATCGGTATTGCTCAAATTTACGCTAACTCACGCATTCGATCCGGCCAACATTCCTTATTACATTTTACTTGGCATTTTCCTCGGATTTTTATCACTGTACTTTACCCGAATGTCCATGTATATCGAAACGCTGTACAAGAAAATTGATCGTTTCTATTCCAAACTGATTGTTGGTGGATTGATATTGGGAGTAATGGTTTTCCTTTTTCCTCCGCTTTGGGGTGAAGGATACACTTCTATTTCAAGTATTTTTAATGGAAAAGGAGCCGATCTGCTTAATAACTCGATATTTTATTCACTCAAAAGCAATCACATCGGACTGCTGACCGTACTTATTCTGATTATGATTTTTAAAGTACTGGCCATGTCGTCAACCAATGGCGCCGGAGGTGTTGGTGGTATTTTTGCTCCAAGCTTATTTATGGGTGCCGTGGGTGGCTATTTTGTAGCTCACGCTCTCAATACATTTTTCAATCTGCAATTAGCCGAAGAAAATTTTGCCCTGGCCGGAATGGCCGCAATGATGGCAGGAGTAATGCATGCTCCACTGCTCGGAATTTTTCTTATTGCCGAAGTTACAGGAGGTTATCAAATGTTTATGCCGCTCATTATTTCGGCAACAGTGGCCTACCTGACCATCGTTCCTTTTGAGCCACATTCGATTTACACCAAACGGCTGTATGCCGAAGGAGATTTGCTGACCCACCATAAAGACAAAATGGTACTGCACTTTATGCTGGTAACCGACCTGATTGAAAATGATTTCGAAATTGTTTCTCCGGATTTAACACTTGGCGAACTCACCTATTCCATCGCCCGCTCAAAACGCGACCTCTTTCCGGTTGTTGATGAAACAGGAATGATGAAAGGAATGATTAAAATGAACGATATTCGACATCTGATTTTTGAGCAAAGCCTGTACGATCAGATTCGGGTAAGCGACCTGATGTACATGCCCGAATTCTTTATTTCGCCTAAAGATTCGATGGAAGAAGTGGTCAAAAAGTTTGAAAGCTCCGGCCGTTTTAACCTGGCAGTGATCGATCAGGGTAAATATCTGGGCTTCATCTCGCGTGCCCGAGTATTCTCGTCGTACCGCGAAAAAGTAGCCGACCTTTCCGAAGATTAATCGTTCAGCAAAAAAATAAAAAGACACCAACGAGTTGTGCACAAGCTTTAAAACTGCATCCCGGTTTTAAAAATATAGACTAATGATAAAATTTCTGACGATATTGATCACATTAACGATGAGTATGAAAGTCATAGCTCAAAACGACACAATCTATCTGAAGAAGAATCATTTAATCTTAAATGGTGAGATTTTTAACAAAATTGATCCTTCTGGAAGAAAGACAGGTAAATGGATAAACTTCACAATAGACAGCTCCATAATTGAATTGACTATGGGGAGTGGAGAAGATATTCATTTTTGTGACAAATCAATTATTGCATACAGATCACTTGAAAAAGACGAGTATTTTGGCATAAAAACATTAATAAGTGAAAAAGCAGATACAATTGACAGTGATATACATTATGACAGTGAATATCTAGAGATTAGAGATAAGATTCCTAATGACTTATATTTTATTACAAGTATTGGAGATTACAAGAGAGATAAGAAAGAAGGATTATGGAAATACTTTTACAAGTCGGGAAATATTAAAAAATCCATTTACTATTTGAATGGACTTCCAGACAATGATTTTGAAGTATATAGAGATGATAAAACTTTAATGCTAAAATTTTCAAAGACTAAAGACCTATTTTGGGAACTAAAAAAATATGAGTCAGATGGAACTTTAATTGACACCCAAATTGGAGACATTGATAAATTTAAAATGATATATGAATAAAAGCCAGTGCACAACAATGTATAATTTTATAGCAGGTACGGTAGTATGCTGGGAGCAGTTTCTCGCATCGTTTGTCCATTCCTTTGGATGGACAATCACTCCGTGAATCCGCTACAAAAACTTACAAGTAACCATTAAAACCAATATTTATGAAACGTAACATTGCTGTTATTTTAGCCGGTTGTGGTGTTTTTGACGGAGCAGAAATTCACGAAGCTGTGCTTAGTTTGCTGGCCATCGCCCGCCAGGGAGCTCAATATCAAGTATTCGCACCAAATCGGGAACAAGCACACGTCATCAACCATTTGACTGGTGAATTAAGTAATGAAAGCCGCAATATTTTGGTTGAATCAGCTCGCATTGCCCGCGGAAAAATCCTACCATTGGATCAGATTCAGATTGAAAAATTCGATGCAATACTTTTTCCCGGAGGTTTTGGTGTTGCAAAAAACTTGTGTACTCTGGCATTTGATGGCCCGAGCTGTACTGTTCTTCCGGAAGTAGAACAAGTAGTACTGGATGCTGTTAAAGCTGGAAAACCAATCGGAGCACTGTGTATTGCTCCGGCAATGATGACAAAAATTCTGGCTGGAGCTGAAGTTACGATTGGCAATGAGTTGTCAACGATTCAGGCTATCGAAAAAATGGGTGGATCGCACATTGAGACAACACATGGACAAGTGATTATTGATGAGCAATACAAACTAGTTACCACACCTTGCTATATGCTTGATGCAAGTATCGATCAGATTGCAGATGGAGCAGAAAATGCAGTTGCTGCATTATTGAAATTGTGTCAATAAAAAAATAAATTGGCTGTATCAAATTTGACACAGCCAATTTATTTTCAGCACATTAACTCCATTAACCAGCTTTATTTACCTTCGATGGGCGGCGCGGGCGATTACTGAACGAATACGCCACCTTATTCAATGCTTTTTCAATACTTACATTGATGTGATTCACATCGTTGGCCATTGCCGGATCAATTTGATCCATCCGAATTTGAAAATCAGAAGCCATCGGAATTTTCAGCTTTTCGTTTATTCGCTTACTTGCCTGAATAAATCGTTCAGACTGTTCTTCCTTAATTATTTTGCAGGTATAGATTTTCTTCTCCCCGGTTTTTCCAATCAAACCCGAAAAGCCAAACAAGCGGCAAATCAATCCGCGATGCGGATACTGCGTACAGCCCGTCATTTGTCCATCTACTTTTAATTGAGTAAGACAAACACAAAATTCGTGTCCTTTTGCCAGTTCATCTAAAAACTGCTCATGCAGGTTATTTTCATATAAATAAACGGCCAGAGGAAGAAACTCAAGTACTGATGTTTCCAGATCTTTCTTCATGCAACAATGGTTGCAGGTTGCAGCACAATGCAAGCCCGATTGTGCCTGAAATGCGGAAATTTGCTTATCTAAATCAGCAAATACCTTTTCTACTTTTTTTGCGGTTCGATACAAATAGCTCATGACAAAATTCAATCAATCACTTTATAATATTGCGTATCACTCTTAAAAATAATTTCTACGCCCGTATTCAATTTTCTCATGTTTCCATACGGTAAACAAATCGAAAGCTTCGGGCGGAACATTGGTTTCCTCTTCCATCAACTGGATTAATTCGTCAAACCTATCATTCTTTATTACAACCGGATTACAAGGTTTTCCGCGTTCAAATGGATAGCGGTCGGTTCCAATATTCAAATACTCGAACAAAGGCTGATGATTCTGCTGATGATGCAGAATAATACCGGTATAATCAACCACCACAAACGGAATTTGTCCGCTTGCCTGCTTAAATTCATCAAAACTTACCTGTTTAAATTGCTCCGGTGTTTGAACAAAGCTATTTGCCAAAGCCGGAACTTCAGAATTGACGGGCACAAATAACCTTCGAACAAACCCATTCTCGGTTACTGTTTCTGATCCGGTAGTTACCCGCGATGCAACTTTCGAGCGGTATCCGGCTTTCTGAAAACGGTTTTTATATTGAAAATTGCAATAATTCACACCTATATCCAGCTTGTTTTCATCAACAAAACGAATAATTTCCAACGCAGCTAATTCCGATTCGAGTACAGTTGGATGCTCGCCATGCAAGTAAGTATAAGCATGTTGCGACAACTTGGTCACATTGTGACTGGTCAACCTCAACTGATGCAAATTGAGGTTCGTCACACCCGCATCAATCAGCTGAGGAATAATCTCTTTCATGCGATCAACCTCTTCCGGTACAGCCGGAATTTCAACCGTCAGGTTTGGAATCAGTCCGCTGGCTTTGCGAAGTCCCTTCAAATGATAATCGGTTGCACCAATATCAAAACGAACCTCATTGATTCCGGCCTCAGCCAATGCCTTAAACTTTGCTTCGTCGGCCAAAATACCGTTGGTGTACATCCAGATATACAAATCAGGCGAACAATGTTTGCGAATTGTCTGCAAAAAATGCAAAGTCCGGTCGAATACCAACAAAGGCTCTCCCCCACTAAAACTGCAACCTTTAAACCCAAAATGATTGATGAATTCGACATATTTCATCGGATCAGAAAATTCCAGTTTCTGCGCAGTGGGCAAATCATCGCTATCCTGTGGAGCCGGGCAATAAAAGCATTTAGCATTGCAACGCCCCGTAATAAACAAACACGACCATTCGCCTTCGCCACAAAGCTTGCAGCCTGGCGAAATCCGGTTGATATACGGTTTGGTTTCGTTAAATAAATAATTTACCTTTTCAGAATACGAAGCCAGAAGCTCATCACGCTTTTCTTCCTGATCAATTGCCTCGTAAGGATTCAGCCACTTTAATTCTTCGTATTTTCTGAAAACCGTATGGTTTTCATTAATTAGTTCATTCAGAAATGAATGATATGTATTCATTGTTTTTCAGTAATTAATACCATTTTCAAAAAAGAAAATTCACTCAAACGAAGAGATTTTGGTATTAAAATTCAGAAAAAATAATCAGGCTGAAGAGATATTTCCGTAATCTGGAAACACCCTGCGAAAAGGAAAAATTTAACTGCTTACTTCTCATGCCCTACGATTAAAAATCAGCGCAATATTAATATAAATTGAAGTAAAATATTCCACCTTACCACAAAACATTCAATACGGAATAAAATTATTTCCGCGAATTGCAGTGGAAGAACAAAAAACCCCGCCTGTAAGGTGAGAGTTATTTTGGCGGGGCTGTTAAAATTAGCAATTACTAATTATACCTATCTGCTATTTTGCATGTCTATTCTTAATTCTACTTTAACAGATTTTGGGAGGCGATATCATTTTTCTGATTTTTTCGATTTTAGTTGAATCTGTTAAAGTAGAATTAAGCAATCTGCCTTTCTTTTTTAATGGATTCGTAGGCTTCATTTACCTTCTGAAACTTTTCATTCGCTGCACGTTGAAAATCTTCACCCAAGTAACCTACTTTATCAGGGTGATATTTCATCGCCATTTTCCGGTATGCTTTTTTCACTTCCTCGTCACTCGCCGATTTATCAATTTCCAGAATTTTATAGGCAGCTTCAGTGTCTTTAATAAACATTGAATGAATTGATTCCATGTCAGCCTGGCTGATTCCCATTTGCTGAGCGATAAATCGAATCAACTCTTGTTCCGAAGGATGAGCATAACCATCGGCAAGCGAAATACCATACAAGAAATGCAGCAATTGCAAGCGCGATGAGTAATCCATGTTCTTACCAATCTGCTTGCACACATCTCCTACGGGGATGGATTGATTCAGCAAATCTTTTAACATACGAAGTGCCTCTGCTGCCGATGCCGGTCCAAAACTTTTCACGAAGAACTGTTTCACGTAATCAAGTTCCGAGCGCATTACTTTGCCATCCGCTTTCATCACAGCGGCAACCAAAACCAGCAAGCTCATTACATATCCACCCGTAGTTGTTGAACGGGGAGTTCCGGTGTATCCGGCGCCCGATTTCACCTGGGGCTCGCTATCGAAAGCTGAACCAACTAAAAAACCAACAATGCCACCAATTGGGCCAAAGAAAGCCCATCCAAGGCCTCCCGTAATCCATTTTCCAAACTTAGCCATGTGTTCTTATCTGTTCTATTATTGTCAATACTTGCGGCATCAACAGTTCATTTCCATTATTCCAAATCCGAAAATCAGCCAATTCGCGTTTGCGTTCATCGGGCCACTGCCGGGCAATACGCTCGCGAACCTGTTTTTCGGTACAATTATCACGCTGCATTACTCGCTTTATCCGAATTTCTTCTTCGGCAGTAACCAAAATATTACGATGCATATTTTTATATTGTCCGCCTTCAAAAAGAATTGCTGCTTCAAATAAAACAAGCGATGCATCCTGTTGATTGCTCCACTGCTCAAAATTATTTCGCACAGCCGGGTGAACTATCTCCTCCACCGATTTCAGCAAATATTCATCATTAAAAATCAGAGCGGCGAGTTTTTTTCGGTCAATAGACTGATCCGGCAGGTAAATGTCTTCACCCAATAACTGAATAATCTGCTGTTTTACGTCGGCAACACCGTATATCCCCTTTGCTACCTCATCCGAATGAAAAACAGGATAGCCATTTAATTCGAAAAGTTTTCCGATCATGGTTTTACCGCTACCAATTCCTCCTGTCAGCCCGAGCTTAATCATTCCTGTCGTCTTCAATTATAAACTCAAGTTCTTCGGGAATAAGCCGGATTGATTTTACAAAAGGAGGCAATCTGCGCGAATCAATTTTCAGTCTGTTTTTCCCTGCCTGAATATCTTCCCAGGCAACTGCCAGATCGAAGTCGGAAGGTTTAATTTCAGCATACCGGCTTAAGCCAATCAGAAATGAAACCTTAACCTTGTTCGGGAACAATTTTATATTGACCGAATCCGGTTTATCAGATACCTCAACAGGAATCAGCAATTGTGACTCCGTGTATTCTTCAATCGGAATATTCAACACAACCCGTCGGGTTGCAATTTTCACGCCTTCAATCTCTTCCAGCGAAACATTTCGGCGAATGGTTTCAGAAACCGTACGAAACGATTGCTTGCGCGTAGGCACAAAGCGAAGCGTATCGAGTAATGCACGCGGTCCCGAAACTTCAACCGAATCGGGAATCGTACGAATCAGCCCACTTTGTTGATATTGTCTCTCCAAGTCCAGCTCCACATTGGGAAATACTTTTACATTTCGGCGAATGATTTGGTCAAAATTAAAATTCAGTGTATCGGGTTTTATAGCCAGAATTCGTATGTCGCTGCTAAACTGCTCTGCAATTTTTCCGAGGTACTGATTGGTTTGGATATTATAACGGGGTTGCTTGCTGTTTTCCATCATCCCGTTGGTAAAATTATTTACATCGAAATAAATCGGAGAAAACGACACATTCATTTTTTGCCGTAGCAAAGTAAATCCATACGCCTGTACCTGCAAGGTAAATTTCGAGGGAGGGACATTCGATAACACTCTGTTCTTAGGCATATTCGTGTACCGAACCGGAAAGTCCATATCCACGGTATAATTTTTACTTAATGCATTCAGGAACCAAAATAAAGTTGCAATGCCTACACAAACCAAATAGATAAACACATGTCTATCCTGACGTAAAAACTTAAACGTCAAATAGTTTAAATACTTATCAAAGTGTATCTTTTTCACAGAACCAAAGATATTTATATTGTTCTAATTAAACTAAGCGCCTCCTGAAAAACTTTACCAAACCAGGAAAAGGAGAACATATAAAAACATTTGTCTATAAAAAAAAATTGAACTAATTTAGGAATCAGACTTCTTCAGATAAGTATGACAAGTAAAATATTCCTCATATTTCTCTTTTCGTGGCCAATAAGCACGACCACCGATTATACATATATATTCTTTATATCGTTAGCATTATTAATACTTTGCGCTTTATATCTTTTTATTTATCTGCGCTTTTTCTGGCTTCGAAAAAAAACAAAAGAGGCACAAACGCTTATCATCCAACTCGAATCGGAATTAACTGAACAGAACCGAAAAATACAGGAACTGCTTGATGAATCGGCACGAAAACATATTTTCACCACCAACATATTAGCAGAAATGCGAACACCGCTAAATGCAATTTATGGTTTTGCCGAACTACTTACTGAAGATCCGTCGTCGGTAAAAGATCAAAAGAAATACATCCAAATGATTGGCGGAAATGCACAAAATTTATTGAATACTCTCAATGATGCAAGCGACTTTACCCGTATTGAAAAAGACCAGCTAGCGATCTCAATAGAAAGAAAAAGCATCAATGAAATAATTGATGAAACTGAGAAATATGCCAAACGAGAAGCCCGAAAAAATAATCTGCAACATTTGAGCATCAACACAGTGAAATACTTCGACAGTGGAACTTCTTGCTTTTTCACCGATGGCAACAGGCTCTCTCAGGTTCTGACCAACCTGATCTCGAATGCACTCCGAATGACCAAAACCGGGTTTATTGAATTTGGCTACAAAGCACTCGACAACAACCAATTATTATTCTTCGTAAGCGATTCGGGAACAGGATTTTCGAAAGAAGAACAAGCAGGCATTTTCGATGAATTTCTTAATGCAGTAGATGCAAAGTCTGCCAAATCATTTGGATTCGGCTTGAATATTTTACTATCGAAGATGATTGTTGAGAAAATGGAAGGTAAAATCTGGATTGAGTCGGTTAAAAATTCAGGTTCAACATTCTATTTCTCGCTCCCCTGCGAACCTTGTTTACCCAACCAGAAACAAGAATCACTTTCGCCAGCCACTATCAGTACGGGATGCTGGACCGACCGAACTATTTTAGTTGTTGACGATTACAAAGACATCTATTACTATTTTGCTGAAGTTCTGTCGGATACCGGCATTAAATTCTATTACGCAGAAAATGGCTTTCAGGCTATTTCGTTATGCGAACAACATCCGGAAATTGAATTGGTGCTGATGGACATTCAGATGCCCGAAATGTCGGGATTTGAAGCAACCCGGCAGATACGTAAAATACGGCACGAATTACCAATTATTGCGCAAACCGCTCATTCGGTTGATACGGATTACGATTCATTCATCGATGCAGGATTCAACGATTTGATAAACAAACCAATCGACAAAAAACTACTCACCGAAAAGATCAGCAAATTTCTGAATCGATAAGTCCACACACTCAATTATATCATTCGGTAGTTATACACAAAAGTTAAGTTTTTAACTTCTGCGCCCACTAAGAAATATGTTTTTACGTTCTGTTTATACATTATTCATTTTATTTACCATCTTTACAAAAACGTTTTCAAGTAAATGAACAGAAACAACTGCATACCAACACTTTTCAGCCTGTTATTGTTTATTTTCTATTCTATAAACGGCAACGCAGAAAGCAACTCCTCCAAAGACAAGTCGTACCGCGAAAAAATACAACAATTACAACAAGCAGCACTGGAAGTTTTACAAACTGATTCAGCTGCCGTTTTGCGCTATTCGCATGAAATGCTGGAAATTGCCCAACAAAATAACGACAGTATTGACATAGGCAATGCTTTTTTTCTGATGGGCGAAGCCTATTATTATACTGAAAATTACCGGGAAGCTACCAAATATTATTTATCGTCCCAACCATTTATTGCTCAGGCCGGAGATACGATCAAATTAATCGAAATCTATAATTCACTGGGATTGTGTCAGCTATATCAGCAACAATTCGACGAGGCTACCCGATTTTACTACACCGGATTACGATTGGCTCAGCAGATTAATGACGAAGAACAAACGGCCTATATTTATTCCAATCTTGCCGTCATTTTTTCGCGCATAAAAAATTACAAACAGGCAATTGAACAGTACCATAAAGCTCTGGCTATTAATATAAAATTAAATAACTCGCTGCATATTGCTTCAAGTTCAAACGGATTAGGAAGTACCTTTTACCTGCTTGAGAAATACGATTCAGCTCAGATATATTTTCAAAAAGCACTAAAATATTTCAGACAAACAAACGATTTGGAGCACGAAGCAATTGTATTGAATAACATTGCAAACATTCATGCCAACGGCAACGATAGTTTAGTCAAAGCTATCTCCTATTACACAAAAGCTATTGAAGTTTTTGAAAAGCTAGACAACAAGCTGAACATGGCCTACTCGTACGAAGGAATGGGTGGCGTATATCTGAAAATGAAAAACTATGCAAAAGCGAAGGAAACATACATGAAGGGACTTCGGATGATGGAAAGAACGGAGCCCGACTACAGTATTTTGCAAAGCTATTATTATAGTCTTTCGTCGTTATACGAGGAAACTGGCGATTACCAACAAGCGTTGAAATATGCACGCATCGAAAGTCTTTATGGAGATAGTTTATTCAATGAAAATAAAATCAATCAAATAGCCACACTCGAAAAACAATTCGACACAGAAAAGAAAGAAGCAGAGATTAATCAACTAAAAATAGAACAAAAACTTAATTTAGCGCAAAGGGCCAACGATCGTTACATCCGAATATCAGGAACTATCATGCTTTTTTTGCTAATAGTTGCTCTCTTTTATGTTTGGCTGAGGTTTTTGGATAAGAAAAAAGCAAGCGAAATACTCCGACTAAAAAATGAGCAGATAAGTCAAAGCGAAGAAGAATTGCGCAATTTGAATGCCGCCAAGAACAAGTTCTTTTCTATTATTGCACACGACCTGAAAAGTCCTTTTCATATTACAATGGGATATTCGCAACTATTGAATAACGGGTACGATTCGCTAACAGATTCCGATCGAAAAAAATACGTTTCAACAATTTATAAATCAACACAAACCATTTTCGGATTATTATCTAATCTGCTCGATTGGTCGCGATCGCAAACAAACAAAGTTACCTTCAATCCGATGGACATTGAATTCAGTTTGATTTGCGACAATGTAATTTCGTTGCTTGGCGAAATTGCTACGAAAAAACAAGTACAAATTGAGACTCAGTTTGATAAAGAACTTCTTGTGTATGCCGATCCGGTAATGCTCGAAACAATTCTTCGCAACCTGACATCGAATGCAATAAAATATTCCTACGCAGGGGGTAAAATTCAAATACAGGCTCAAGCAAGCGACGATTCTTTCGTGTTAAAAGTAAAAGATAATGGAACAGGTATGTCTGTCTCGATGATGGAAAACCTTTTCAGGATTGATTCGAAAGTGAAACAAAAAGGGACTCAAAACGAGGAAGGCTCCGGCATAGGACTTATTCTGTGTAAAGAACTAGTAAACAGACACGACGGCCAGATATTTGCAACAAATAACGGAGAGCAAGGAACTTGTTTCACCGTATCTATTCCTCAGCCAACTAAAATTTCATAGTATCCGTATTTCTGTAATAAAACAAACATCCGCTTTTCTGTCTAAATTATTTACTATAATCTGTAAAATTCCGCAGAAAAGAAGCACAAGCACAAAATGAGAATCATTGTGCTATAAAAGTGCTAAAATTATTTTTAACTTTCCTGCACATTCGGTTACCAGAAAGATGGTAACTTGTACCTAACAATGATTATTTAAATTTTAAGCAATGAAAAATGCCTTTTATGCACTGCTACTGATTGCATTTGTAGCGTGTCAGTCACAGGAATTCCAACATGTGACTTCTAAAAAATCAGATTTCCAAAGTACTGTTGACGGAAAACAAACTGATTTATTTATTCTGAAAAACAGCAATGGAATTGAAATTGCCGTTACCAATTTTGGAGCAAGAGTTGTTGAATTATGGGTTCCTGACAGAGATGGCAACTTTGCCGACATCGTACTCGGACACAACAATATTGACCAATACGTAAATTATTCAGGGGAACGATTCCTTGGAGCAACAATTGGCCGTTACGGAAACCGGATTGCTCACGGAACCTTTGAACTCGATAGCGTGGTATATCAAATTCCGCTCAACAACGGGCCAAATACCTTACACGGCGGTCCAAAAGGCTTTGACATGGTTGTTTGGGATGCCCGTCAAATTGATCCTGGTAAAATTGAATTTTCATACCTATCAAAAGATGGCGAAGAAGGCTATCCCGGTAATCTGCAGGTTGCAATGACTTATCAGTTAACCGACGATAATGAATTCATTATTACACACAATGCAACCACCGATAAGAAAACTGTTTTAAACCTTACTCACCACTCTTTCTTCAACCTGCATGGTGAAGGAAATGGCACCATAAACGATCATGTGTTGATGATCAACGCAAACCTATACACTCCGGTTGATTCGGTTCTTATTCCGAACGGAGAACTTGCTGACGTTGAAGGAACTCCAATGGATTTCAGAACTCCAACAGAAATTGGAAGTCGGGTAGGCGAAGAATTTGAACAACTAAAATTTGGTGGAGGCTACGACCACAACTGGGTACTCAACCGAAATACTGAAAAAGATGTAGAACTGGCAGCTTCGGTGTACGATCCGACTTCGGGTCGTTATATGGAAGTACTTACTACTGAACCAGGAATTCAATTCTACGGAGGGAATTTCTTTGATGGTAAAGTAACCGGCAAAAGTGGAAAAACATACGATTACAGAGCTTCAATCGCTTTGGAAACACAACACTTCCCCGACAGCCCAAATCAACCAAACTTCCCAACAACAGTACTGAATCCGGGAGAAGAATACCACCACGTTTGTATTTATAAGTTCGGACTAAAATAAACCGACAATACAATTCAATAAAAAACCTCCAAAGAAAAATTGATATTTCTCTGGAGGTTTTTGTTTTCAGAAAAACTAAAAAAAAGAAGCCTTTTTACGTAAATTATATTACCTGTTTTCTTGTTTTTATTCTTATACTACAAACGAGAACTGATTAAACATCCGTATTGGATTAATTAACATACAATGGAATAGTTATAATAAAAAGCTCAATATCTCATCAATAGAAGTTTGTCCGGTAACAAAAAGCTCTAACGCACTATCTTTCAAACTTTGAAACTTTATGTCGTCCAATGCTAGTTTGTTTTGCTTGATTTTTTCTGTAATCTCATAACTCATAGGAATCAGCTCATAAATTGCTTTCCGCCCTGCATAACCAGTGTAATAACAATGTTCACAACCTACAGCTTTGTAATGAGTCGTAATATTCAATTTATTATCACCGGGCAACAGTGTATTCATAAATACATCTTCCTGTTTGCAATGAGGACATAATAGACGTACCAGCCGTTGTGCCATAGATAAATTTAGCGTACTTGCAACCAGATATGGGGGAATATCCATATCCAATAATCGTGAAATTGTTCCGAAAGCAGAGTTGGTGTGAAGAGTTGAAAAAACAAGATGCCCGGTCAGGGCTGCACGGATAGCCATCTGAGCCGACTCTTTGTCTCGTATTTCTCCCAGCATAATAATGTCTGGATCTTGTCTCAAAAATGTACGTAATGCGGCAGCAAAACCCAAGCCGATGTCATCTTTTACCTGCACTTGGTTTATGCCATCAAGGGTATATTCAATTGGGTCTTCAACCGTCATTATGTTGACGTTCTCTTTATTCAGAAATTTCAGACTGGCATACAATGTCGTTGTCTTCCCAGAACCAGTTGGTCCGCTAATAAGAATTATTCCGTGAGGTTTTTGAATAGCCGTTTTATATAGTTTAATTTGCTCTTCACTAAAACCCAATTCATCAATATTTATATCTGCAGCATTGCTGTTCAAAAGACGCAATACTACTTTTTCGCCATAAAGAGTAGGTAAAATTGACACCCGAATATCCGTTTTACTACCATCATATTTAAAAATGATACGCCCATCCTGGGGAAGACGTTTTTCTGCAATATCAAGATAAGCCTGGATTTTAATTCGATTTACTAAAGCAGGAAATCTTTCTTTGGAAAAACGATAACGTTCAACAAGCTTACCATCAATTCTGAATCGAATTCGACATTCAAGATCATAGGCTTCAATATGTATATCGCTTGAACACAAAACTTTTGCTTCACTGATAATCTTTGGAAGAAAATCATTAAAATCATTACTAAAACTACTAATTTCAGAACGAGACTTTGCCTTGACTGGATAATATTTTATAATTTGTTTTCGGAATAGATCACTGTTTACTTCCTCTAGCAATACCTGTTTACCCATCAGCAACTCCAATTCTTCTTGTATCATTAAATCATTTTTGAGACAATAAAAATGGATTTTAGTATCACGTACTTTTGCCGGAATAATGTTATAATGCCATGCCTGCTCTGCTGTGATCAGGTCTGCAATGCTTTTGTCAATTATCAAATCAGTTTGCATGGTTTATGGATATGAATAAAAATCGGTTTGCATATGAAATAGTCCTGTATAATCTAATATAATACAACACATAATTATTACGGACTGAATACCTGCCAACGGAACCGGAAAAGACTTTTTATTACAATTAGCCAGCAATGCATAAAATAATGAAACAATTAATGATGTAAGATAAATTAATATAAAATTAGATGGGGAAAAATTGAATACAAACAAGGGGATAATCAGAATGTCACCCCATCCAATTGATGATTTTATTTTTTTGAATGCCTGCCTGTTGTATTTTAGCAAGTAATACATGACTAACATCGAAGCAACAGTTGTTGATACGCAACTGTTTATTATAACAGCCCGTAGGTTGATTTCTGAATTCCCAACTAAAAAATAAATTGTATATAAAATATAAAGAATGAAATAATTAATCAGGTACACCTCACGATACTTGAAATCTTGCCACACAATGCCCCCTAAACTAATTACGATAAAAAGCAACAAAATTGATTCCATTAGTCTTTTGTTACTTCAACCAGTTGCTTGTCCTGGTTGATCTCCCAAACATTGAATGTTCCATCTCCATCAAAGTCAGCAACTGCTGTTGCTCTGGCTTTAAAACTATTCGCTGTTGCCTCTATTATCTCGATCCGGTAATTGGCATTACCATCTTCCGTAACCAACTTTTCTTGTTCAAAACCAACTACTTCAAAATCGTCAGAATACTTCGAATACATGTAAAAATGGTTTTTCTCCAAATTATGTAGGTGAGTCAGTTGCATTTTTGCCTCAGTACTCTTTGCTCTTGAAATAAGAGGCAATAAATTTGGCAATGCTATTAAAACTAAGATTCCTATAATAACTAATACAACTAATAGCTCCTGCAATGTAAAAGCTTTAATCTTCCTACTTTTTGTCTGTAATCTTTTTTTTCTTAAGTTGTACAATAAACCTTGCATGTCATTATTTCTATAATTGCTTGTATTTTCACAACAATATATTTGTTTCATATAAAAATGATTTTAAATGAATAACCTTAAAGATCAAAACGCGATACACAACAGAGATCACACATTTAGACATCGATTTAATCCTATCTAATTTGAGTTATTTATTATGTTTTCATATCAGAGCGAACAGTTAAATATAATTAATAAAACCAATACCGCAAGCTTGTATGCATAATTATTTTCTTAAAAAAATAGCAAATACTTCTTGAAAGAAATAACATACAACTTCTTTTGTTTAAACAAAAAAATTCATTTAGATATTTTCCCTATCTGTAGGCTTCCCCGAAGTCTGACCATTTGAAAATGGAGTTGGACAAGCCCCCTAGGGCGCGTCAGTAAAAAACTTTATAATTTTAAATGGTTAAAAACAGTTATGAAAAAGACAAAATTTACAGAACATCAAATCATTTCTATTCTAAAACAACAAGAAACGGGGATGAAAGTATCCGACATTTGTCGGGAACACGGTATTAGTGATGCTACTTTCTTTAATTGGAAAGCCAAGTATAGTGGCATGGATGCATCGCAACTGAAAAGGTTGAAAGAACTGGAAGAAGAAAATTCCCGATTAAAGAAGATGTATGCAGAGCTAAGCCTGATTCATCATGCATTTAAAGATGCTGTTGAAAAAAAGCTTTAGGGTCTGCGCAAAAGAAAGAACTGGCTACTCATATGATTGAAGAGCATTCAATCAGTGTGCGTCAGGCCTGTTGTCAAATCCAGCTGCCTCGGGCAACATTTTTATATCAAGCCCGTCAGAAGGATGATCAGCCAGTAATAGATCAGTTGAACATGCTTACCGATAAACATCCATCAATTGGTTTTTGGATGTGTTACTACCGTATTCGAAAGCAAGGTTACAGATGGAATCATAAACGTGTATATCGGATTTATTCAGCCATGAAACTAAATATTCGAAGAAAAGCAAAGAAAAGGCTTCCGGCAAGAGTCAAACAACAATTATTCCAGCCATCAGCAGCGAATCAGGTTTGGTCGATGGATTTTATGCACGACAGCCTGTGGTGTGGGAAAACTTACCGATTACTGAATGTTATTGACGATTATAAACGACAAGTACTGGCCATTGAAGCCGATTCTTCAATTCCTTCACAAAGAGTTATCCGGGTATTAAACCGACTCAAAGAAGTCAGAGGCTTACCGGAAATGATCCGTGTCGATAATGGTCCTGAATTTATTAGTAAAAACCTGAATGACTGGTGTAAAGAAAATAAGGTCAGATTAGCATTTATTCAGCCCGGGGAGCCAACTCAAAATGCATTTATTGAACGCTTTAATGGCAGCCTGAGACGAGAACTCTTAAATGCATATGTTTTCAAAACGATCAGTGAGGTTCAACAAAAAACGTTTGAATGGATGACTGATTATAATCAAAACAGGCCTCATAAAGCACTGAAATATCAATCACCCATAACAACATGATGAAAAAAGCTATCTTCGAAACTCTATTTTTGAATGGTCCAGAAACGAGGGAAGCCTACATATCCAAGGTCAAAAAATAGATAATTCTATAAAAAAGTATATCTACTGATATGTATTTTCAATGCAAAATTGGTGTACATTTCTATTTGTTCTCTCTATTAAAAGTCAGAACATACTATTACTCATCTGGAACATTGGCAGATACATAGAAATAAGTATTAGCGCCACAAATATTCCAATAAAAATAATAAGCATTGGCTCCATTAATGAATTTAGTACAGATATTTTATGCTGAACATCTTCGGCATACTGGGTACTAAGATTTTCATAGATTGGGGTCAACCTGTTTACTTCTTCTCCTACCTTTGTTAAGGTTATCAGCTTCGCATCAAAAAACGGAAAACTGGAGAATGACTCATGAAGTAGTTTTCCTTTTGTTATATCATCCTCAATAATCAGTAATGCTTTTTCTAAGGGGTAAAAACCGATAACCTTCTGAATTAACTGAATTGACGTTACGATGGGGAGTTTTGCAGCACTAAGCAAAGCAAATATCTGGCAAAATTTGGCTAAATATATTTTCAGAAGAACACTTCGTATCCCAGGTATTTTTAGCAAAAAAGAAGATGTTGTTTTTCTGAACGCATCCGTTTTTCGGATTCTGAATAAAAAAAATCCGGTCAAAAGCACCAGCCCTGTAAAAAACAGGAAATACGAGGAAATAAGTTCTGACATCCGAATGACTACACGAGTCAGGAACGGAAGATCGCCATTAAAACGTTTAAATAACTCTTCAAACATCGGAACAATAAAGTTCATCATAAAAAGAACTACAAATATTGCAGTTACTATTATAAGGGCCGGATAAGAGAAGGTATTTATTAGCTGCCTTTTTTGTTTGATACGCTGTGAAAAATGATTGGCAAGCTGTTTTAGCACCAAATACAAACATCCGGTTTCTTCGCCGATTTGGATTGTTGAGTACTCATACACTGAAAATCGATTGGTAATACGAAAAGCGTTGGATAAACTTTCGCCCAATAGTAACCGATTGTAAATGCCCTCATATAGCAACGTTGTTTCTTTCTTGCTTTCCTGAATTAATACAACAAAGCTACTTTTAATATCAAGCCCGGAGCCAATCAAAATACTCAATTCGGAATACAGTTCTTCTTTCTTTTTCAATGAAAGTTCTTTCTTTTTTATTTCGATTTTTGAAGACAGAACTTTCTGTAGTCCTCCTTTACTTGAAGGAAGCTTTTTATTTCCAATATTTCGAATATCAATACTCAAATCGAATCTCCTTTCTTTTTAATATTTGTGCCGGATAATATTTTTTTTCAAAATGTACCGGAATTGAATCTGCTTCAGCAATAAAAACGAGACGTAAAGTCAGAAGTCTTTCATCCGAAGTGGAGGCTTGATAATATTGACCAGCAAAAATAGTATCTGTTTGAAAGTATCTTTTCCGAAGGATCGCATTATCGGAGAAAATCAAAAACACCTGACTGGTATCAGAAAAAAGTTGGAGATTATTATCCGAACTTATAGCATAATCAGCTTTAAAGAGTTCCATTTCGATAATTGATTTACTCCTCAGAAAACTTGAATAATTATTGCTCTCGTCATAATACATTTGGTGAGACATAATTTGGTATGAAAGGAATAATATTCCCATTAGAAATAGAGATAACATCATTGCCATCATTAACTCAGGTAATGAAAATGCATCTAATTTTCGATGAAAAAACGTTGATTCTTCCCGATATTTTTTTTCACACTTAAGATGAAATTTCATCTGCATAATCAATAAAACCTATTTTTTAAAATTATTTTCACGACCGACTGTATCCTCAACAATAACAAATCGTTTTGCTAAGATTTTACCGTTATTATCTTTTGCTATCACGTATAAATCCTTCAAGATTGATATCGAGTCGTTTATATTCGTTTCAACATATATCTTAAACCCCATATATTCGTCAATTTCAGAAGAGCCTTCCTTGTACAACTGAGGAGAGAGAATGAGCAACGCTTTTTGTTTTAATCGGACATTATTGGTTTGCTCATTTTTCAACAGGATATTTGTTGATAATACGAAAACTATCATGCAAATAACTAAAGCGACAATAACTTCAATTAACGAAGCTCCCCTTTCTTTTTTATATATGATGCTTTTAATATAATTCATCAATGCAGGATTTTTGAGAAGGTAACTTTGTTAACGATATACTACTATACTCACGTGGCATTCTCGCTATATCGATGCATACATCAATCAGATAATTCTGATAGGTTCCTCGTCTATCTCTAAAGATAAAACCACGAGTATAGAGACTCCCAAATAAAGCGCCTTGGAAAAGGCAGTCTCCGTTACAATATATTTGCCCCACTACTTGAGTACCCACTCCTGTTTTTAGTAATTCATTTACATTGTCTGTCTTATTCGGAATAATTATATCTCCACGAAGGAACAAAGAGTCTCCGACATTAATCTGTTCTGAATTTTTATTATCTAAGTATATTATGGATGGATAAGTAAGCTCGACCATCGATTCGATTGTTAAAGACTTGCCTGCAAAAATTTGAGCATTACCTTTAAAATGAGTCCCAATATTAATTACATCGGCGCAAATGATACAATTATCAATAGACACAGTATTATCAATTGTAAAAGATGTCCCAGTGATGACAATATTCCCGGAAAAATGGCGATGAGAAATAAAAAAATTATCCGGACAAACAACCACCAATGGTTCTTCTGTAAATGAATTTCTGATTGTATCGTTACCCAATTTGGCAATATCCATCCGATTTGCAGAATTCTTTGTAAGACTTTCTATCTGGTTGTAACGTTTATTTAATTCGTGGTTTATTTCCGGGAGTTTATTATCGGCCACAAATACCCGTCCAAAGGTTAATGAATCCCGGTAATAGCCAATCCCTCCGACATACGCTTTTCGGATGCCATGAACCGGCAAATAGCAATTTTTACCCAGATATGTTTTACCTCCAACGGAAAGGTACTTATTGGGACTTGACAGGTATAACGAAGGTACAGACTCGTTTCTCTGAATATTGTCTGTAAATAGAAATACTTTGTTGAGGGTTGCTCTTCCATGCTGTGAGGACACCGAAACAATATCATATAAGCCCCAGGGAGAAATATTTATTTTCGTGGAGTACCCCTCTTCTTCTAATATCTGAAGGTTAAAACTGTTTTTAGTAAAAAGTTCCGGAGCGTTTTCGAGCACACATATTGCCGATTGAATATTGCTGATCAACTGAGATTGTCTCTGTGCCTGAAATATTTCTAAGTTCCCCAATCTGGTAAATAAAAGAAAAAGCATCAGCATCATTATAGTGAGCAATGCAAATACTACAGTAAACTGGAGTGCCCCTCCTTTTATTTTTACTCCCTTTATCTTCATAAATAAATTAGAAGAGTTAACTCTGTTCAATATTCTTTTCTTGTTTCTTCATTTTAGGCCATTTAAAGAAGCGTTTTTTTTCTCGAATACATATCTTGCCTTTTCTATAATTTTGCTTTGAAATTATTTTCCCTTCTTTAATAACGATTTGTCGTCCGTGTTGCTGGTTTTTTCGGTAATGAGAAATAATAATTGAATCACTGTCTCTGGTTTCCTTTTTTTGAAGAAATCCTTTTTTCCAATACTCTAGACAGGCAATAGCTCCCGATCGGTTCCAGAATTTCCAAATACCATCTTTCGCTCCCCAATTAAAATGCCCTATTACTTTAAGTCTTCCTGATTTGTCAAATTCCTCGTAAGCACCGTGGAGTAAATTTCCGGAATATCCACCCTGAGTCGAGAAAAATTTTCCATTTCTATGCCAGAAATAATGAACAAACTGATTTGTTTTGCGATCAATTTCCTGATAGATTACATAGTACTGGTGAACTTGTCCCGGTTCTTCTTGAATTACAACCTGCACGAATGGTTTTTCTGTTTCTGCATAAACTGATTGGAAACATACGAAGCATAGTAATAATAGAAAACTATGTGTAATTATTTTTAGAATCATATCTGTCGTATTACTATTTTAAAAACCATCTTATTTTATTTTTATGCCTTATTGCAATAGAGTCCTTTCTGATAGCAACAAGAAAATAGCCCCCCTTGATGCTGTCACTCTCGGAACAAATGCACTCTTGTCCGCTAATCGTTACATGTACTCTTTTTTCGCTTTTCCCTGAAATTAGACCATTGTATCGAATATCTTGCCATTTATCTTCTTTGATTTGTTTAACTGAATTGTCAGTCATTGACTTCTTTTTATCTTCTATCTTTAATTCTTGTTGGAATTGAAACGGATCAGGATAATTTTCAAGAAGTTGATACGTTTTTTTAATGAAAGTCTTTTCCGTTTTCCGATCCCCCAAAAAACTATCCAGTCTCCGGTTTTTGGACGGTTCAGAGTTAATAATCTTATAAATGATAATACCCCAAATAATAAAAACTGCAGGAAGTAAAAAATAATATGTGAGTTTTTTGTTCTTCATTTTCAACTGAATCCATCAATCCCTGAAATTATTTTTAAATCAATTAGTAATAACAAAACTACGTTGTATATAAATGGTTTCAGAACTGCTATTTTTGGCTTTCACCCGCCATTGGTATATTCCCGGCGTAAGGGAAATCTGTATCTGATTCCCAGTTTGTTCTACACTCTTTACTAAACGTTCGACACTGCTAAATGAAGGACTAACCAATTGAAAAATATACTTCTCCGCCATTGAAACTTCCTCCCACCAAAATGTGATGTCAGTTTGTTGCGTCGATAGATTATCGGCAGGAGACATTAAGGAGATATGTACACCTGATAGATTTGTAATATTCTTTATTTCAAAGAAGCGATATTCACTTTCGGCACTTACATTGCCTGCTATATCCGTAGCAAATACTCTCCATTTGTATTTTCCTGATTGGGTAAAATTGTAATTCAGATTCTTTTGTCTGGTTGTTTTTGAAGTCATCTGTACGTCTGAATTATTCTCAACTTTATACATCTCTAAAGTATATGAAAGGCTTGCATCAGCAACCTCTGCTGGCTCCCATCTAAATTCGACTAAATATTCTTCTGTTATAATATTGTTATTCGGAGCTTTCAATACAGGAGCTTCTGGTTTTTGCAAATCAACGATTAAGGGACGCGTTGAAAATTCAGTTTCTGTTTTATTTAAACCATCTATCGCTTTTACCCCCCAAATATAGTTTCCATGGCTCAACACCAACTTTATATCTGTTGTTGATAAATTTTTCTGATAGACAATTGCTCCATTTTCCCAATTATCTTTTTTTATTATGATTATGTAAGTTGTGTTACGGTTTACGGACTGCCATGAAAACGACACTTCCTGATGTTTCACTGCAGCATCATGCAAAGGAGTAAGCAAATCGACTTTCTGTAGCGACAAATCGGCATCATAAACAGTAAATGACGAAGTGGTATAGCCTGTTTCCGATTTTTTATTTAGTGCTTTCACTCTCCATTCATAAGATCCACCTTTTAATTCCATTGTTGCAGTATTAGCGTCCAACAAGTTGTCATATGCTACTCGCTGCTGATCTTTGAAAGACGGACTTACTACTTGCAAATGATATTTATTTGCTCCGGAAACTGGTTCCCAAACAAAAACGGTTTCCTTATCTGTCGAGATTGTTTCCTTAGATGGAGATGACAGTTTTACTTGTTTATCAGATAAAATCACAGGAAGTTGTAATTCGAAAGACGACAAAGGCGAAAAATTTCCGATATTTTTCTGGCTATCCATAGCTCTGACACGCCAAAAATACTGACCTTGTTTGTTTATATTAACAAAAACTGATGTATCAGACTTTTCTTCTTTCACTACGGAAGACTGCATTTGTGCATCTGAATATATCTCAATGGAATAGCTTGCATTGGGTTCTACACTGTTCCATTTCAGATTAATCAACTCATCATACAATGTATCTTTATTGGCAGGGAAAATCAATTTTGGAGAAGCTGGTGGATTTTTATCAATGGATATACTCCGGACAGAGTAGTCGGTTCGTTTCTGCGTCGCTTCGTCTATTGCAGCTACGCCCCACGAATAAGTTCCATCTTTTAGTTTAAACTTGCAGCTCGTTGAATATATATCCGAGCCATAAATAGAGTCTCCCCCCCAGCTATTTTCTTTTATTTTAAATCTATAAAGCTTAGCTCCTTTAACCGCGTCCCAGATAAATTCGATTTCATTTTCCGATGTAATCATTTGATCCGATGGAGCAATTAATACTAACTTTTCATGCGAAATATTAAATGGAGATTGAATAGAAAATGAAGCACTGAAAAAACCAGTATTATAGCTACTATTCAATGCCCGAACTTTCCAAACGTATTCTCCCGGAACTAAAATTGTATCACATTGGTTTGTTGTTACAACCGTGTCAAACACCAGCTCATTCGTAGGAAGACTTAGTTCCATCTGATAACTGCTCGCTCCCGGAACAGCTTCCCACCTGAATTTAATCTTAGAATCAGATAATGAAACTTTATCTGCAGGAGATTGTAGCAACAAAACATGATCGCTAATATCTTCAACAAATATATCATCGCAGCTAGGCACAAACGTGAGGGTGGATATAAATAACACCGTCAAGAATGTAATCTTAATCTTTTCCTGTAAGTTCATAATTTTGCAAGAAGATGGTTAATCGTAAAAAGTCGTTATTGCGTTTAAAGTCTTTTTCTCTTTTTATATTAATGGACACTAGTTTTCCTATTTTTTCATTTTGTTCCATATCATAAATTAAACGAAGAATATCATAAAAATCCCCATCAAAACTGACTGATATAGTTTTTACGCTGTAACAATTTGTTTCTATCTGATGAATATCTGGAAAGCTTACAATTCTTATGTGGTCATATTTGTCAGAGAGTCGTTCTATTTCTTCAAATAATTGTTCCGAGGGAAGACTATTCTCACTGATACCAAGAACGGTATTTATCATTTCAATGTCTGATTCAATTCTTCGCTTTTCCACAATAAGCTGCTCTTCTGTTTTTAGTATGTTTTTATGCTGCTTTACTTCCTGGTATGCTAAAATGGTTTTTCTGAAAGCCGCTTCCCATGCAACAATTATCATTACCAATGCCAAACATATTGTCAGTAGCAATTTTTTTTTATACGAATATGAGTTAATCGACAACATTACTTAATACAATTTCCATTTCAAACTCAGCATTGTTTCGTTCGTTATTATACTGGTAAACTTGCTTCTTTATTTCATCAACCCAGCTTGCTTGTTTTATTTTATCAAGAAAAGAACTGAATGCTGATGAATTTTTTGATACACCCAATAAGTGTAAGGTTCCTCCTGCAAATTCAATTGGCTTATCGTTTTTTATTTTACCAATTACCGGAGATACAGATAACTCAGAAAATTGTATTTCCCCACTAGCGAGGGACGAAATTCGGTCTGCAAAAAAAGCGAAAGCATAGTCTTGCAAAATATTATTCGATGCAACAAAATCCTTTTTTACTTTCAAATCTGTATCTAAGTCAGTAAGAGTTTGCATCAATTGTGCTCTCGACTGAGCCTCGTATCCTAATTTATCAAGTTGTGCATTTAAATTACTAAACCATAAAAAATTAATTACCAGTAAGAAAAACAATCCAATCCCTCCGTATTTGAAAATCCATGAAACAATTCGTTGTGCAGTAAACGATTCTATCTCATTTGTCAATAAATCCAGTTCTGGAGATAAAACGATGGATTGACTAGTAAAATAGTTTAATCCACAACACAATGCTAGAATTTCATTCGCCGTATATGTTTCTCCACCAAATCTATATTGCTCCTGCATTGAGAAAGAAGATACTTTTTCTATCCCTGTTATTATCCCGTTGGAAAAGGATAAGCTAGTCAAGCCTGAAACAAAATGAGTTGTATTTTCTTCAAATAGATGGATATAATTTTTTATTGCGGAAAAGCCAAGTTTTACATCAATAAAAGAGAACATCGAATAACTGTCAGAATGTATTAATTCAATAAGCTGTTCTTTTCTAAACAATACTGCTAAATTGTATTGTTCTGATAGATATTGACGCTCTGTATAATACTCATCAATATTAATATTGGGAATATTTTGCTTCAAATCTGATATTTGTCCATCAATAATTCGATGAACAACGCCTATACCCTGCATGCATAAAATGTGAGGAATAGACTTTGAAAAAGCAGGAAGATTTTCCGGCGAGGAGATACACTCCTGCTTGAATGTAATATCTATTTTTCCCTTCGTCCTGTTTAAAACATAATATGAAGTTTCTATCGATGAAGTATAACGATGAACCAATACTACCCCAAGCTGGCGATATTTTATCCTTTGTGCAATATTGATTAATAAACTCATAGCCTTTCCCGTCAAATTAGTAGATTACAGTCGGTTTAATGAAAATATTCAGATGAGATTTATTCTTTTTTTCCTTTTTATGCGAAAATATCCAGTTTAATACCGGAATCTTTGACAAAAAGGGCCAACCACTTCTTGATGATGAATTAATATTCTCCTCCAATCCACCTAACAATATCATTTCCTGATTCTTAACCCTAATCATTGAACTAAACTTACGGGATTCGATTCCTGGAGGAGCATACTGATCAATACGCGCAGTAAACTCTGATTGCTCTACATCAATATTCAGAGAGACCTGCCCATTACCTGTTACAAATGGCTTAATTCGTACGGCTAATTTTGCTTCAACAGGTTTATACTGTTTTTGTGTTTGCAACTGCGGATTCTGAGTTCCCCAAATGTTCGACAACTCTTCTTTATAATATTCCGTTTGCCCTATCGACATTGTTGCAACGTGTCCGTTCATCGTTGAAAGTTGAGGAGTACTTCTTATTTCCAATACCCCATCGGTTTCCATTGCCTTTAGTTTCGCGTAAAAATTAGGTGAAACTTTTCCTAAATTGGTTAATCCTACCTTTCCAAGAAACTTATTCACAGATTCAGACCCCATTGTAAAATCCAGCCCTTCATTTATCGTCCCTTTCGTTACTTTAGGAGCATCTCCAATTCCGAGTTCTAATCCAGTTTCTATCTCAAAGTTCTTTCCTGCATCAACAATAATTACATCTATCAAAATAACAGGAACAACTACATCTATTTTTTCTATTTGTCTTCTGAATTGAGCAATATAATCAGCATCTCCCCATACCATAAAGCTATTCTGTTCTGAAAACTCCCGAATAGTAAGCTGTTGCTTCAATGGCTGTGGTATTATATTTACCAATGAATCAACACTCCTGTTATTCATCTTTATTAAGTCAAAGCTTTTTATTTCCGGTAATTTACGCTCTCCTGCAAATAGAATATTTTCATCAATACGATATGTATTCTGAGTTCCATAAAACAAGGAGTTTAAAAAGCCCTGAATATCCGAATTAATTGCCTTCACACTTATTTTCTCGGTCAATGGACTAAGAAGGCAAACAGAGTATCCTGACTTTACCGACAATTCACGAAGAATATCAACAAGAGGAATATCTTTTGCATCAGTACTAATCAAACCCTCGTTATAATCAAGAATATTCTTTTTATTTCGATTATTTACCTCTGCCATAAGCACTTCTCCTGAAGTATTTGCAGGGAGTAATGAAACGGCATACAAACGAGGCATCATCTCACGGATATCCAGTCGATTCCCTTTAGCAATCTGGAATAAGGCATCTTTTAGCAAGATCGATTTCCCATACCCATTAATCATTAAGCTATTCAATTCTGTAGGAAGAATAAAATTATAATTCGTTTTCTCGGTTAATTCTTTAAAAAAAAGAATCGCATTTGCTTTTTCCGATTCATAACTAATCAGACTGTCCGGCGAAAACTCTATTTTCAAACGGCTATCTTTTTCAATATGATTCTGAATATGAATAATATTACCGTGAAAACTTAATTCTAACTTATACTTCGAACATAAAAAATCAAGAACATCTTTCGCCTTTGTCCCATTAAAATTTGCATTCACCGTATAATTGATGGCCGGGTCAATTGTTACATTTAGACCCGTCGTATTACCCAAAGTTCGTATTAATTCTTTGATAGCAATATTGCTAAACGAAATATCAACTTCATTGTTTAAATGTGGAATATCCGATCGGGACAAAGAATCCAGAATACTGGAAAAACTCATTGTTGACTGAGCTTTTACATTACACATCAAGCTACTAAACAAACAGAATAATATAATGATATTTTTCATAGCAAATACAGAGTGAATGGGTAAATATAATCATTAATATAAAAACAAAAATACAAAGTCACTACATTTCTGATTAATTACTATTTTTTTATGTTTATGCCATACAACATATCTGCATATTTGGATTTTTACTCATCATTTTGAGATGGGTTTTCATGATACTTTCAAGTACCTTTCACACAAAAAAGAGTATTATTCACAAATTCGCCACTTATAAGTATTCATAATTTCATTTACAAAAAGTAATTTAAACTCGCAAAATATAGCATATACTTTCATAATAATTTACAAAAGGCGTTTATTATAAAATGTTAATTCAATTTAAAGTCAAAATGAAGCTGACTGTCGTTACAATCACAGTATTTATTTGCCCCAAGAACCAAGAATTTCTGGATTGTATCTTTGACCAGAAGGAAATTGCCAAAGATACACATGATCTCAACAGCAGGCCGATCCATGTTGAGGTCGTGTTCAATAATAGCGACCAGACAGTACTTGATGATGTCATGTATATGGATCCGGACTGCATTTTCAGATTCACCTCAAAAGGACTTTACACGAAGATGCTACTCGATTCATTAAAAAAACAGCTCAACCTGCCATCTGTAGCAGTAAAAAAGGGCAATTTCTTTTGCTTTGAGGTAGAAGTTGTCAGTATAGAAGATAAAGGTCAGACCAAGATCAGGGGTATAGAATTCGATACGCCTGAGCGAAATCGAATAGGTTCCACAGTTTCGGTTCCCTGTGAATCTAATCGTTTGATTCCGCAGTTCATTGTTTTCTCCTTCAAGCATGCCTTCACCTTCAGTGATTTCCTAATCATAATGAAACGTCTACCGTATGATAAAGACAGGTTCATCTTCCTCAATTGCGTAGAGCCAAGAGAGGTCAAAATATCTTCTATCAAACACATAGCAAGCGTGCCATTCGTATATAAACCGCCCCATGGACTTGGTATCACAGGCATTAGCATGGCTGATTGTGTAGAAAACCGGTATTTCAGTGGCAATATCAATATGAGAGTGAATCTTAATGCCGAACTTTGTGCCTCTGAACTTTGCCCATCTAAAGACCGACATCCACAGGTCGATGTTAGTGGAATCAATGGTATAGAACCTTCTGTGGAGTTCAAGGTCTTTGGTGATGCTTTTAGCTTAGGCAATAGACACCATGTAAAAGGCAAACTTTTCAAAGATTCCAGAGTTTTGGAAGCTGTTAGCATTGGAAAGTTCGCTTCTTTTGATGGGAACCTTTCCAAATCCAAGGTAAAACGGTCTTTTAGCATGAGCAACATTGGCATTAGTGAATTCTCTAGACTATGACAGCCTATGTGCTGGCCACACATAATAACCAGCATATGACTCCAGTAA
Organism: Prolixibacteraceae bacterium; assembly: GCA_963668595.1. Taxonomy (GTDB): domain Bacteria; phylum Bacteroidota; class Bacteroidia; order Bacteroidales; family Prolixibacteraceae; genus GWE2-42-39. The sequence goes on from OY764876.1 coordinate 1,430,814, forward strand.
GTTAGTGCTGTTTGGATATCCTGCCTTTGTCTTTGATTACCAGTCGTTCGAAGTTACGTTTCGGGAGAAACAACACAATCTATGCGAAGACATATTTGTCGATGGCCAGACCTGTTCAAATTTGCATTTGAGTGCAAAGGAACAAACTTCAAAAGGACTACAAGGTTTTAGCCATTAGCATGCTGTGCAGAAAATAGATATGAGGTATTTTAACAAAAATTAATAGACACTAGTGATGATACAACAACAAACATTTCTAAATGCTTTTAATGCACATAGATACACATAACTAAACACAAAGACGATCAATACAATATGTAATTATATAAAAAAATTATCCATTTCCTTCTTTAAACAATTGAATCCAGACAATAAGGATGACAAACCCCCCTATATATTTCAAATTAGCTGCAAACATCTTTGTATGCTAATTATTGTAAATTATTATACTTTGGTTTAATGCCAATTGATGATGAATAAACAAATCTATCCTCTCTAATTAAAAAAACAATCTATGAATGCAATAATTAAAAGAAGCATAATACTAACATCTATTATTATATCAGGAATGAGTGGATTTGGACAATCTGCTCTCCCCAATATTATACCTCCATCCCCAGAGGCAATGGCCTTTAAAAAATTTGGAGACTATCCGGTTTCCCATTATACAGGCTTACCCACAATTCAGATACCAATTTATGATATTAATATAGATGGAGTTACCATACCTATTAGTTTGAATTATCATGCTGGAGGAAACAAAGTTAATGAGTCTGCATCATGGGTTGGTTTAGGTTGGACACTAAACGCAGGAGGAGTTCTTTCAAGAGTAATTAAAGGCATCCCTGATGAAGAATACATGGGATACTTAAGTAAAAATAAAGGCTACAATATATATCCTTCAACATTTTCAGATCCAACATACTATCAAGCACCTAATACCCTTAATAATTATGAGTTATCATACATTATTGATGTAGCGCAAGGATCTCGAGATGCTGAAAGCGATGAATATTCCATTAATTTTTCAGACTTAAATATAAGTTTTGTATTTGACACAATTGGTAACCCAAGATGTTTCCCTCTCTCTGATTTAAAAATTATTCAAAATCATGATGCTTCGTTTATTGTAAAAGATACAAGGGGAATAGTTTATCACTTCGAGCAAACAGAGACGATAAAACAGATGAGGATAGATCGTGAAACAGGAATCTCCCCAAGTGAACAAGAAGCAATGATTGGTCGAATTACTGGATGGTATATTACAAAGATCATTACTCCAAACGGACAAAAGATTGATTTTATTTATAGTGGAATTAATTCTACAATGAGTATCTCTACAAGCGAAACCTTGGGAAAGATATCAAATGCATTAATCAACAATTATCCACAAGAGGAATATCATTCATATTCTCAAATAAGAACAACACACCAAGTGCCTAAACTTTCCAAAATAGTCTTTCCAGGAGGAGAAGTTACTTTCACTTCAGCAAACGAAAGCAGACAAGACATTGAAGGTCAAGCAAATTTTTTAGAATATATTGAGATAAAGAATAATAAAGATACGATAAAAAAATTTAAACTATCTTACAGTTATTTTCAGTCCGATAATATATATGGTTCAACCGAATCGTACCTCTTTAAAAGATTGCAATTGATTAAAATACAAGAATTAATAGGAACAGAATCAATTCCTCCTTATATTTTCTCATATTATCAAGACGAAAAGTTACCAAGTTTAATATCCCACGCTCAAGATCATTGGGGATATTATAATGGTTTCACGGGGAATGATCATGTCATGTACAAATTCATACCCGATGATAGTTATATTGAGCTGTATAATGATATAGATCATCAGTATCAAGGAGCAAATAGAACTCCCCAAGAAGCGGAAATGAAGGCTTGGATTCTCACACAAATAGATTACCCATCAGGAGGAAAAACTACTTTTGAATTTGAGCCACATAAATACTATGAAAATCCTGAATCTATATGGAATGAAGAATTTCGAAACGAATTAAAAAGTTATTCAAATGAATCTGTTACAAAGACCAATCTGATTTTAGAGAATACGTCATGTATTCATGAATTTGTTGCCCCAGGAATAGAGAATAGAGCAGCACAAGGCACATTAACGATATACTTTGCCAATCCGACAGGAGGGAAAAAAAGTCATAAAGTATATGTTCGGGAAAAAGGCAATTTAAACAATGTCTTTTTTTACAACCATGAAGGCGATTCTGTAGTTATAAGTAATCTAAATGTAGATTTAGTTTCAGGAACTACTTATGAGCTTGTAATGGAAAGTAATCTTGGAATGCCCGACAAAATTGACTTAAACATAAAATACAAAGTCAATATTCAATTAAACCATAGCGGAACAGAAAAGATTGCAGGTGGATTACGGATAAAAAGAATAAAAAACTATCGTAGAGATGGTAACTATGCAGAAATAAAAGACTATTCATACAAACTAAATGACACAGTGCCCTCAAGCGCAAAACTAGATCATAATTTTAAATATTTTCTTAAGTATTATGGATCAGTTAATACTATACCAACACAAACTACTCCCTATTTATCTTACCATGGAGTTGGAGAAATTCTTCAACCTGCAGCTGAAATAATCTCCTCCTATAGTTTGAATGGCCTTGGTACTACGAAAGGAGCAAGTGTCGGATACTCAAGAGTTGAAGAAACATCTGGGTATGAAATCGATGGAAAAACTTACTATGAAAATGGAAAAACAGTTTGGTATTATACTACCAGAGAAAACAGCACCAAGTATATTTATCCTGATTTCATGAGTGGCTATTTCTCGTTTAAAATATTACCCCCAAATCCAGCTAATCCGGCTGATGGGCTTCCTGAACATTTATGGTCGGTACTAAAAGCCAAGAGCGCATGGATTCCTGCTGAAATTTTTCCGTTTATTGAAGAGCGAAGAAAAAGTTGGGAAGAGGGTTTATTAACTAGTAAGATTCAATATAACCATTCTGGAGAAAAAGTTTACTCGTTAATAAACAACTATTCTTTAGGCGTAAACCATACTCAAATCAGTGAAGGCCTAAAGGTCGAAACTTTACCATATAGTTTGGCATACTCTAACAAATATAACAGCTACGGTCACATATCAGACAATGCATCATATCGAAGATATTTTATCTCTACAGATAGAGTGAGGTTAAATAACACTACAGAATATATGTTTTATAATAACGACTCAATAAAAAAGACTACGTTCTACAAATACAATGAAGCTTATTTAAAAAAAACAAGTGAAGTAACTATAACCAGTAAAAGAGATACACTAATTACACATTATGAATATCCTTTTGACTACATAGAAGACAAATTTAAAAATATGACTAGCAACAACTTCTTGCCTGTCATTAAGTATTACACAAAAAATAATAATACTATTATATCGGGACTTCAAACAAATTATGCCGAAAATAACTATTCAAATGAATTAAATCGTAATATTTACTTACCCCAAAGCATTAACGAATACACACCAAAAGGCTGGGAGACAAAAATAATTTTCGATAACTACAACGAAAATGGCAATTTGCTTCAATACCACAAGAAAAATGATGCATCAACATACTACCTCTGGGGCTACAACTCTCAATACCCGGTAGCAAAAATCGAAAGTGCAAGTAGTACTCTGTCGATCGATCAAATGCAGGCTGCGATCAGCAATCTTTCGGGTAGTCAGGACAAAACAGCTATCGATGCGGATATTGCCAATATCCGTAGTGCCATCAACAGCTACGGCGCAGCAGATGCCATGGTCACCATATATACCTATGCCCCCTTGGTTGGTATGACTTCTCAAACCGACACTAACGGAAAAACAACGTACTACGAATACGATGCTTTCGGAAGGCTGAAAACCATACGCGATCACCAAAGCAATATTTTAAATAAATATGATTACCACTACCGCCAACAATAGAAAATAATACAAAAAAAATCAGGGTATGAAACAAAAATTATATACACGTATTTTAGTGATTTTGGTGATTTGTCTGACTCTTGGTGCAAAAAGTTCTTTTGCAATGATGACTATTACCCCACATCAAATTTACGCTCCATCAGGAAATGCATGTTCGGTTACATTTCAAGTAAAGACATCTAGTAGAGGGACTCTTGGATTTGATTGTCCTCCATGGGTTACAATTACCGTAGGAACAAGAAGCTATATAAACAGTGAGTATATCTATCCTTGCACTGCTTATTTCGAGGCAAATCAAACTGCATCAGCGAGAGATGAATTCATTACAATAATGGCTACACTTCCATTTGATGAAGGATTTCCATACATATACCAACCGGCCGGAGCAACCAACACACTAACCACGTCATGTAGTTCATTAAGTTTTTCATCTTCATCGGGCACTCAAAATTGTTCTGTTACATCAAATACTTCATGGAGCACCAGTGATAACCAGAGCTGGATAACTGTTTCTCCGTCCAGCAGTAGCGGTAATGGCACAATTAGTATCTCTTGCGAAACAAATACTTCTACCTCTTCTCGTTCCGGTACGGTTACCTTGAGCGGCGGGGGTATAACCAGAACAGTCAGCATTTCCCAGGCCGGAGCAAGTGCATACATAAATGCTGATTGCACCACTGTCGATTTCCCGAATAGCGGAGGATCGGGCAACTGTCTGATTACATCCAATATCTCTTCGTGGTCAATATATTCCTATCCTTCGTGGCTAAGTGGTATTAGTAAATCTGCAGATGGCACATATCTATCTTTCGGAGTCGGAACAAATTCAAATGCGTCACAATTATCAGGCAGCATCGTATTAACTGCCGGATCTGCCACAACTACAATTTATTTAACACAAGCAGCAGCAACGCCTTACGTTTACGCAAGTTGTTCAACTACTCATCTTCCACATACTAGTGGAAGCTACACTTGTACTATTTCGACAAATCAGGCAAGTTGGAATTACGAACTATACCCCTCGTGGATAAACAGTATATCAAAAAGCGGGAATACTCTGTATTTCTCTTGTTCTGCAAATACAACAGGAGAATCTCGTTCTTCGGATATCACACTTAAAGCAGGCACTGCCAGTACCTCAATTTCTCTGATACAGGATGCCAATCCGTATATAACAGTAAACAAGTCAAACATCTCATTTCCTGCAAATTCTTCATCCAACAGTTTTACAATCACATCAAATACCACTTGGCAAATTTCAACCAGCGGATGGCTAACTGCATCTCCTTCTTCGGGTAGCGGCAGTGCTACAATCAATATCACATGTTCAACCAACTCTAGTATCAACACACTAAGTGGAACTATTACTATTTCCGGAACAGGGAGTGGTTCTGGTGCTACTCCTGCAAGTATTTCGGTAAGCCAGGCAGGAGCTGCTCCATATATTCAAACTGATTGTCCATCACTAAGTCTTCCAACTTCAGGAGGAGGGTATGAATGTCATCTCTCAACGAATTACAATGATTGGTATATTTCCAGCAAACCAGATTGGATCCCAGAAACTCAACGAAATTCTCAGTTTATTGCGTTTACCTATACGGCCAATAATTATCCAGTCAGTAGATCTGGACGAATTACATTAACTGCGGGAACAGCTGAAGCATATATAGATATCACCCAAGCGGGATGTACGCTACCATCAGTGGGCATCAGTGGATCCGGCAGTATTTGTCCTGGCGAAGGAATCACACTTACCGCATATGGAGCAAACACTTACCTGTGGTCAACAGGACAAACAACACAAAGTATTACAGTATATCCATCATCATCTAGAGACTATACGGTAACCGGAACAAATTCATGTGGCAGTAGTGTCTCATCACCAGCCAGAGTCACGGTTTATCCAGAGCAAACAATTAGTGTCTCTGCCAGTAAAAGTCAAATATGCCAGGGAGAAACAGTAACGTTAACGGCCTCCGATGGTTTTTCGTCTTACTATTGGTATCCTGGTGGGCAATCTACCCGAACAATAACGGTAAGCCCCACAAGCAATACTACTTATACGGTCTATGGTTCATACAGTAGTAACTGCACAAGTTCATACTCCTCAACAATTGTCGTATCTCCCATCCCGAATACTCCGTCTGCACAAGGAGAACAACAATTTTGCGCCGGTGCAACAATCAATAGTCTGTATGCATATTCGTCTAATTCAACAATCTATTGGTACAGCTCTGCTTCCGGCGGATCACAATTAAATGGAAATTCGACGCTTGTAAACAATGCCTACTATTATGCAGAGGCGCAGAACTCCAATGGATGTAAAAGTCTATCCAGAACTGCGGTTAAAGCAATAATTATCAATCCGCCTCAACCACCTGTTGTTAATTCGCCAATTTCAAACTGCGGACCAAAATCATTAATAATGCATGCTGAAAGTATGGATGAAACCATTGATTCATACGATTGGTTTATATCCTCATCTGGGGTACATAGACCTGTTGGTGCTACAATTGAAAATGACATGCCTTTCAGTAGTCTGTTACAACAACATTTTGCTACCACTACAACATATTATGTATCTGTAAGCAATGAATGCGGAACAAGTACAAGAGTTCCTGTAACAGCAACAGTAAATCAAGCGCCAACGGTTTCGATATTACCTTCGATGATTCTTTCTGAGGCATGCCCCCTCGACAACCGTTTTTATTTTACAGCAAGTTCGGGGAGTAGCTATCAATGGTTAAAAAATGGAATTGTTATTAACGGAGCTACATACGAAACCTATTATCCTGTCTCTGATGGAGATTACTCCTGCCAAATAGGCACCACATGCGGGATAAAGACATCACAAGTTATTCCTCTTTCATTTCAACCGGTCATTGACCTCCAAGTTTCTATCTCTGCATCAAAAACAAATATATGCCCAGGAGAGTCTGTCGTATTTTCTTCCAACATTCCTACTGGACTGGAAAACAAAGTTCACTATCAATGGTTTGTAAACAATACCCCCGCAGGAAATTCGTCTTCGTTTAGTAGCAGTTCCTTAACGAATGGAAGTATTGTAAAGTGTGTAGTATCACTTATATATCCTGAACTTACTTGTGCATCTCCAGGTGAATCGACTTCGAATCAGATTCAAATCTTCACTTTTGAAAATGTCGTTGCTACAATTACTGGCGGAATTTCTCCTACTTGCTACAACACGTCACCGGGAACACTAACTGCCAATGCCTCAGGAGGAACCGGAAGTTACACTTATTTATGGTATAAAAATGAAGTATCAACAGGAATAAGCTCTCGCACCTATGATCCAGGTCCTTTAACTACTAATGCAACTTTTGACTGCGTTGTCACCAGTAGTACTTGTGGTACTGTTACTCCAAGAAAAATAATTGAGATCAATAAAGAACCTCGTATCATCTCTCAATCAACAAACGGGCAAACGGTTTGTAAAGGCGATAGTTTTTCACCTATATCTTTTACTGCTGAAGGAGCAGGCTTAACCTACCAATGGTATAAAAACAGTTCCTTAAATGAAACAGGTGGTTCAATAATCCCCGGAGAAACTACAACAACCTATACTCCACTAGCAACAGAAGAAGGAACCGCCTTCTATTATTGCATGATCAGTGGAACTTGTGGCTCTCCTATAAATACCATTATATCCGGACCATTTACGGTGATAGATTTACCAACAACAGCCAATGCAGGACCTGATCAAACGGGAGCATTAACCTGTGGTTTAACTTCTGTGAACATGGCTGCAAATACACCTTCTGTGGGAACTGGACAGTGGAGCGTTGTTAATGGAACCGGAGGTAGTTTTTCGAACGCATCGAATCCGACCGCAGCATTTACCGGACTACCCGGTGTATCTTATATTTTACGATGGACAATTTCAAATCCTCCATGTAGTGCATCTTACGACGATGTGAATGTGATATTAAATACTTTACCTTCATCTCCTACTATTACCGCATCAGGACCAACAGCATTCTGTGCTGGGGGTAGTGTAACTTTAACATCGAGTATCGTCACTGGTAATTTATGGTCAACCGGAGAAACTTCTCAAAATATAGTTGTTGCCTCAACGGGTAATTATACAGTACGAGTAAGTAATTCGATCGGATGTTTAAGTCCTTCATCCTCATCAGTAACTGCAACTGTGAATCCGTTGCCTGCAACGCCATCGGCGTCAAGTCCACAGTCGTTTTGTAGCAATGCAACTATTAGCCAGCTTTCGGCAACACCTCCATCTGGCTGTTCGGTCGAATGGTATTCATCGTCACACGGCGGAACTGCACTTTCGGGCACAACAGCATTAGTTGACGGAACTGATTATTATGCCCAGTCAATAAGTTCAAGCAATTGCTCCAGTACGTCTCGTGTTGCGGTTCGTGTAAATATAATTCCAAATCCAACGGCTCCAACTGTACTTAGCAGTCAATCGGATTGTGGAACCAAAACTTTACCAATGATTGCAAATAGTAATGAAGAAGACGCAATAGCGTTTAATTGGTTTACGTCGTCAACTGGCTCTTCCGTACCTGATAATGCAATTTATAATAATGATCTTCCTTATTCTAGCGTACTTACTCGGTCGTTTTCAGCAACTACAACTTATTATGTGTCGGTAACAAATCAATGTGGTACAAGTCCCCGTACACCGGTAACAGCAACAGTAAATTCAGCACCAACAGTTGGAATTGAGGTAGTTCAGCAATATCCCTATTATCAGATGAATGTATGCCCGCTTGATACTGATTTTCACTTGGAAGCCAGTAATGGTACCAGTTATCAATGGATAAAAGATGGTTTTCCAATCCCCGATGCCAGAAGTCAAAGCTTTTATCCAACAGAAGGAGGAGTTTATCAGTGTAATATTAATACTACTTGTGGGGTTAAAACATCGAATAGCGAAACAGTGGCCTATACCACAGTTAAAACATTAAATGTAAACATTACAGCATCAAAGAACCCAATTTGTGAAGGTGAACTTAATTCATTCACCGCATCTGTATCTTCCGGCTTAGCTAACTCGGTTAACTACCAATGGTATCAAAACGGAGTAGCTGTTGGCTCAAATAGCCCAACATATACTCCTTCCTCTGTCCATAACAACGATCAAATTTCGTGTTCGGTAAACATTCTTGATGATCAAATGGTTCTCTGTACAAATCAATCCAGCGCTTCTTCGAATACAATAACAATGCAGGCAGACCCAATCCCTTTGACACCTGGATTTAGTTTTCCAATTGAGTTTTGTGGAGAGGCATCTGTTTCTAGCCTTATTCTGCGTGCAGATATCCCAGACAACTGCGGAGTAAGAATTTATCTAAATCCCATAGGAGGAACTGCATTATCCGATGCAGAACCATTATCTGAAAGTCTCACTTATTATGCCGAAGCAGTAAGCCTTTTGGGTGCTGGATGCACCAGCGTGAGAAGTGAAGGATTCACGGTATCCCTGTACGACCAGGAAGCTCCGACCGCCAATACTCCTTCTCCCATAAATGTGTCATGCCCATCCGCTGTACCTTCGCCTGATATTGCAGTGATAACAAATGTGCAGGACAATTGCACTTCTTCGCCAACAGTAAGCTGGAAAGAAGATATATCAGATGCAGGTGAAGGAAATTCCTATCCCGGACAGATTATTCGGGTGTATTCAGTAAAAGATAATGCAGGCAACGAAACCCTTATCAATCAATATATCAACATTCTGAATACTGAGGCTCCTGTATTGATTGGTATTCCGAACAATGTATTAGTATCATGCGATAACATACCCTCTGTGCCCACAGGTATTACAGCCTCAGATGACTGTGATGATTCTGTTGAAATTGTATTCACCGAAACACGAACAGGTGGCACTTGTGTAAATTCATTTATACTAACCCGTACATGGACAGCTACTGATAATTATGGGAATATTAGTTCTAATTCACAGGTAATTACCGTACAGGATAATAGCGCACCAGTGCTTGCCACCCCCTCTCCAATAGCAGATATCTCTTATACGCAGTCTTTGCCATCTCAACAAGTACTCACTGCCAGCGATAATTGTGGGAATGTTAATGTTGTTGCATCGATTGATCCATACACTGCAAGTAATTGTTCTGTGTATCAGGTAACACATCGTTGGACTGCTACCGATGAATGCGGAAATACCGACACTAAAACGGTAACATTTAATGTATTACCGGAACCTATATGGTGTAATACCTCTGCAACTCATGTATTTTGTGGAAAAGCAACTATAAACACATTAACATCTACTTCTTCTTCAAATTCTATAGTCGAATGGTTTACTTCCGAAAGTGGTGGTAGTGCTTTATCTTCCAGTACAAGTTTAAACGATGGAACTACTTATTATGCTCAAGCTTATAATAGCACAACCGGATGCTACAGTAGTCGGGTTCCTACAATTGTGACAATTAACACCCTAAGCTTAGCCCCGCAATCAATTGTTTCCGATATTAATCAGGTATGCCCTTCCGAATTGTTTACCTTAACCGTTTCCGGTGGTTCTCTTGGAACTGGGGCAAAATGGTATTGGTATGATAATGCAGCATTAGCATCCAATATTGGTTATGCCAATCAAAAAGTAATACCTTGCGAAGAAACCACAACCTTTTATGTGCGGGCCGAAGGCGATTGCAATACGACAACCACCGCTCAGTTAACCATCGAAGTGGTTCCGTTGCTGGCCGGAGAGATATTCTTCGATGACACGATATCATTTAAACCAATTATTAACGATACAATTGTTAGTAAAGTTGACGCAACATCCGGTCATTGTGGATTTGTTTATTCTTGGGAAAAAGCAGGTGTTCCCACGTCGGACGACGAATCGCTTGAGTGGAAATTGATAGCTGATGCTTCTGATGCCTTTTTTGTGCTCGACACATTGAAAAAAAGTACTTATTTCAGACGTGGAGCTACCGATAATATGGACCATCTGGTTTATACCGACTCTGTTTTCATTCAAATTATCGACACACTGATTGTTCCTCCTTCCGATCTGCGTATAGATAATGGTAAGTTGGTGGTACACAAAGGAGGACATGGTAAAAACGGCAAATGGAAATGGTATAACACGTTTAAAGGAGATCCTTTCGATTCAACGATTGATTCTACCTTCAATATAAGTCCTTCCCGTTCTACCCGCTACCGGGTTCGGGGAGAGTATAAAGTAAAAAACCCTGCAGGAGGAGACAGTATTCAGATGAAAACCTACTTTGTGTCAACCAAGGTGCAAGCAAGCGAAAATCTTTCGCTACCTGCAAACCAGAACTACATCCTCAGCTACGCCCCTATAAAAGAGACATTGACAGAAGATGCTTTATCAGGCCTCCCGCTCGAAGAACAAGGAGCCGTAGTACAATACTTTGATGGGCTGGGACGAGCAACCCAAACCGTAGCGGCCAATCAAAGCTACTACTTTAATGACTTGGTTACCGGCGTGGGCTACGACAATTTCGGCCGACAGGATAAAGTATATATCCCGGCAACTCACCAGGGACAGGGAGCCTTCGTTACTGATCAGGCAGCATTAATTTCCGGTTTTTATCCTTCCGCTTCTGATGAAATCAACGGACTACCGATTCTCCAGGGGGCAATAGCCACTGTGACTACTTACGAACCATCACCATTAAATAGGGTGACTGCCGTAACAGATCCGGCAGGAGGAACTACTTCGTATGTATATGGAACCAATGGAGCCGAAGTTATTAACTGGTCGGTTGACAACAGTAACAACCTTATTAAAAATAGCAATTACGCTGCCGGCGAGTTATACATGACCCAAACCACCGATCCGACTAACAACGTTACCAAAGAGTATAAAGACAAACTCGGACAAGTAGTGCTGAAAGTGGCTGGCGGTGCTCAAACCTACTACGTGTACGACGATTTTGGTTTGTTGCGTTACGTACTTTCGCCTAAAGCAACAGAGGCAATTGCTGCTAATCAGGCATTAACGTCCTTATTGCCAACCAATGAAATAATAAAAGGCTTGTGTTACTATTATCAATACGATGGGCGTAAACGGATGGTAAAAAAACAACTGCCCGGAGCCAACGAAGTGCTGATGGTTTATGATACACGCGACCGCTTGGTGCTTACCCAGGACGGAAATACCCGAGGGTTTAATACCGGTAGCTCGGCAAAGAGATGGCTTTATACCAAATACGATGCACTAAACCGCCCGACAGAAACCGGTTGGATGGAAACCGCTGATGAATTGGAAACTCTGAGTATCAACTTCGGAAATACTATTGATTTTCCAAGCGGATATAATTCATCTGAAATTCTTACCCAAACCTACTATGACCAATACATCGGCACTCCGGCAGGAATTACACCAAACCCAGATGTAAAAGGAATGGTTACCCGCACGGTGGCAAAAAAACTCGACAACAGCGGCAATGTAACCACTGACTTGTTTTACGATGACAAGTACCGGGTAGTACAAACCCAAATTAGCGGCGGCCCAATCAGTCAGACAACTACCAATACCTACGACTTCACCGGGAAAGTAACGGCTACTACCGAAACTTATAGTGGCGAAGTAAGCCAGTCTATGACTAAATATTTCACGTACGACCATGCCGGACGCCTCGAAAAAGTAGAACAGGAAATTAGCGGCGATGACAAAAACGAACGCGTCGTATTGGCTGCTATGGACTACAACGAACTGGGTCAACTAATGCTGAAAAAATTGCACATGGCCAACGATACCAGTTATGTGCAGGATATCGATTACCTGTACGATATACGCAGATGGTTAAAATCGATTAATAATTTTACAGATGCGACCTACCGCAAATTATATGCACAAGACTTGAGTTACGATAACAACGGAAACATCAATGCGATGAACTGGAAAAATACGATGCTTGGCGAAGAATACAAAATTGAACCGGGTATTCTGCGAACCTACTCTTTTGACTACGATGGGCTGAACCGTCTGACCTCGGCCACATACAGTCATGTGGAAGATGAAACCGGCACGACCAATAGCGGGCTGTTCAGTGTCAGTATTCCGCAATACGACCTGAATGGAAACATCGAAAAACTGATACGCAATGGTAACAGATCGGCCAGTGGCGCTTCCTTTGATCCAGGCCCCATCGACGACCTTACCTACACTTATCCGGATTATAGCAATAAGCTGACATCAGTTAGTGATAACGCTACCGACGTAAATCACGATTTACAGTTTATCCCGGCTTCCGGCACATACAGCTACGATGACAACGGCAATGCAACTACCGTACCGGGCAAAGGAACAATAACCTACAATTACCTGAACCTGCCACAGCAAATTATTGCATCGCAAGGCACAATTTCCTATCTTTACGACGCCGCTGGAAATAAACTACAGAAAACCTTTGGAAATGCAACCAGTTATTACCAGGGCAGCGTTCTTAAAATTGATGGAAAAGACATTGTACAAACCAGCGAAGGACGAGCTGTACTAAGCGGGAATGAATGGACGTATGAGTACGACCTGAAAGACCATTTGGGCAATACACGGGTTTCGTTCGATGTAAAGACCGACAAAGCCGACAAATTCCGTTACCGGCCATCGGTGTTGCAACGAAAAGACTACTACCCGTTTGGATTGGAAATGGCTAACTGGTATACTATTGAAGGTACTCCAACCAAATTCCTCTACAACGGCAAAGAGCTACAGGACGAAGGTGGTTTGGATTGGTACGATTACGGAGCAAGGTTCTATGATCCAACTTTAGGTAGATTCCACTCGGTTGATCCGTTGGCGGAAAAATACTCCTTTCAATCTCCTTATGCTTATGCTGTCAATAATCCTATTCGATTTATTGACTTTATGGGAATGGGTGTGCCTGGGGATTATTATGATACTGAACTTAATAAGTTAGGGACTGACGGAAAAGATGATGGAAAAAAATATGTGGTGACTAATAACACAGACGCAATGGTTATCTTAGCAAATAATAATGTTGGTGATAAAACAAGCTTAAGTGAATTAGATAAAAGCCCCGTAGAACTTGCCAGTGATGTTGCTATTAATGCAATGGAAGATGCATATAAAGCTTCGGAAGCACCTAATTCAACAGATCCGAAAGGAGGCTTCCATGAAGAGGGAGGGACATATGGTACAGATGGGAAAGGAAACCCCAAAGCGGTAGCATCTAAACCAGGAATAGCAAATTTAGAAATGACGCCTAATTCAAACGCAACAATCAAGCCTTACACCCCTGCTAACCGATCAGAAGTAACTGCAGATTATAATATACAAGGCACATATCATGTACACCCAAGTGGTATAGGTTCTCTGGGACAATCTTTTGTGCAAGAACCATCTTCTGCTGATTTAGCCAACGCGAGAGATCGTTCGTTGCAGGGACGTTCATTCACAAACGGAAGACCTGTAACAGGAAATCATTATGTGATTGGAGCAAGAAATATAGGGCGAGGAGCAGGAAGAGTTTATATCTATAACGCTTCAGGTCGAGTTACAAATATCCCAAGAGATAAGTTTTTCGGATTGACAAAATAGAACAACAATGAAATACATTCTAGCTGCTATCATATTAATACATTCTAGCTGTCTTACTCAGATTAAGTATAAAAAAAACAAATCTAAGTATCTAATTGAAAATAAAATATTCATAAACAGACAAGAAGATTTAATAACACAAAATCTATCCGTAACGCTAACTGATTCTACAGGCAAGGAATATACTCTACCCGCGAATAAGGAATTTGTTGATATAGCGAATATTCCATACATCAATGGTTCATATAAAGCATCATTGGAGTATTCTAATTATAGAATAGATGTTGATATACCTACTAAAATGTTTTTATCTCAAAATACCAATAGTAAAAAGAATGAAGCCATACTATGGGAATGGTATATTTCTAAAAAAACAATCAACGACACCCTTCAAGTTAGTTGCACCTTCTTGTTGACACTACAGGATTCATGGATTGAATTAGAGATACCTGCTAACGTGGATTATGGTAGTAAATAACCTCTCTGGCGCGAGACTTAGTCTCGTGCGCTAAAAGATAGAAGTCAGACTTAGTCTGAGATATAAAACAACGGAGGCTGTCCAAAAAGTAAAATTGGACAGCCTTTATTTTTGTTGTCCCTTTAAAATTAGTATTTTAAAGGTCTGTATGACAACCAGATCAAACGTACGATTTAAAAGTGTTACTTCCCCCGCTACCGCACGATTGTATCGTGTGGTAAGTAACCATTTCTGGTTCGTGATTTTATCATTGGCATATTAAGGACAAGCAATAAAGCAAGCACGCCAACCAAAAGAGCAGAACTGTATAAAACAACAAGTCCGGCCATATGTGTGGTTCGGCTTTGTTGTTTATGGCTGGAAGGATTGAATTTAAATCTATAAACCACGCGAAAGGATTCGCGCGGTAGCGGGGGGCGACCGGCTGGTGCTCACCCAAGACGGCACAACCCGAGGGTTTAATACCGGTAGCTCGGCAAAGAGATGGCTTTATACCAAGTACGATGCACTAAACCGCCCGACAGAAACCGGATGGATGGAAACCTCTGATGAATTGGAAACTCTGAGTATCAACTTCGGAAATACTATTGGTTTCCCTGATGGATATACTTCTTCTGAATTTCTTACACAAACAACTTACGATGAGTATCCAAACAGTAATTTGTGTAATCTCCAAACTAAAAATGAACAGGTAAAAGGACTTGTAACCTATCAAAAATCGAAAATACTGGGAAGAAGTGAATACCGGGAATCGTATTCATTTTACGATAACAAGTACAGGCTTATTCAATCCAATATATCGGGTGGAACGAACCTTATCTCCCAGACAACAACCAACCAGTACGACTTTGTTGGAAATATTACTCAAAGTACAGAACAATACAGCGGATTTCCGGCCATAACCAAGTATTACAGCTACGACCATGCCGGACGCCTCGAAAAAGTAGAACAGGAAATTAGCGGCGATGACAAAAACGGACGCGTTGTATTGGCTGCAATGGACTACAACGAGCTGGGTCAACTAATGCTGAAAAAGCTACACATGGCCAACGACACCAGCTATGTGCAGGATATCGATTACCTGTACGATGTACGCGGATGGTTAAAGTCGATTAATAATTTCGAAGATACTACTTACAGTAAACTGTATGCACAAGAATTGGCCTATAAGCTCAATGGAAACATTGAATCCATGACATGGAAAAATACCATATTAAAAGATAAGTGTTGGGTTGAGCCTTCAAACATGCAGCGTTATGGCTTTACCTACGATGCACTGAACCGCCTCAATGAGGCAAGCTATTCCGAAACCAATCCATTGGGTCAGGCAGTAGCTGAAAAAGACGGGTTCTTCAATTCCGATCCCGGTTACGACCTGAATGGAAACATACTTAGTTTAAAAAGGGAAGGAAATATGGGCAATGTCAATTTTACCAAAGGCACCATTGACGACCTAAGCTATACTTATAAAACCAACAGCAATCAGCTTGACTATGTAACCGATGCCATTACTGCAACATTAGGGCACGATAAGCATTACCTTAACAGTCCAGGCTCTTATTATAGCTACGATGCCAATGGCAATGCAACCACCGTACCGGGCAAAGGAACAGTAACCTACAATTACCTGAACCTGCCACAGCAAATTATTGCATCGCAAGGCACAATTTCCTATCTTTACGACGCCGCTGGAAATAAACTACAGAAAACCTTTGGAAGTGCAACCAGTTATTACCAGGGCAGCGTTCTAAAAATTGATGGAAAAGACATTGTACAAACAGGCGAAGGCCGGGTTGTAAACGAAAGTGGCTGGGCATACGAGTACGACCTGAAAGACCATTTGGGCAATACGCGTATATCGTTTGGTATTGATACCATAAGAGCTGTACCGCTACAATACAAAGACTATTACCCCTTTGGTTTGGAAATGGCGCAAAACTATACCAACAGTCCTGATGCTACCAAATTCCGCTACAACGGCAAAGAGCTGCAGGACGAAGCTGGTTTGGATTGGTACGATTACGGAGCTCGATTCTATGACCCGGAATTGGGGAGGTGGCATGTGATCGATCCGCTGGCCAAAAAGTATTATGAATGGTCTCCCTATGCATATGTTTTAAATAATCCAATAAGACGACTTGACTTATATGGTTTTACTGATTGGGATGCTATAATTAAAGGTTCCGCTACGTTTATTGGGGGCTTAGGTTCAACAGTTGGAGGTGTTGCGGCAGCTTCAACACCCACTGGAGTTGGCCAGATTGGAGGTGCTGTTTTAATTACATCAGGGATTCCTGCAATGGGGTTAGGTATAGGTATGATTGCCGCTGGTATTAAGGATAATGGAACCGCAGATAAGATACCTGGAGGTTTAATTGAAACAGTTGGTATGGCTGGAGATGCAGTTCTAGGAAATGAAAATGGAGAGTTACGAAATGTAGGAGCAGCTGCAGATATTGCAACTAATGTCATCGCAGGAGGGGTTCCGAAAACTATGATAGAACAAGCTGCTTTAGGAGTACAAGTTGTAACAACTGCAAATAGTATTATTAACACCGGTAATACAATGACAGAACAGACGGGCGGAAATACCACTGTTACCACTGAAAGCCAAGGGGTAAATAATGGAAGTACTACAGCAGCAAGAGATAATACGACTGTTGTGACAGCGCCTGTCAAAAATATAGATACCAATAATACTCATGTAGATCAAAAAATTTATGATGAGTATTTGCGAGAATAAATCAATCACTAACTATTTAGTTTTGTAATGGAGATATTTGAAGTAAAAAGTGAAACGAATATATTTCATAAAGTTTGGAATGAATTATACTTGCTGCTATTTTTCAATATTGGATTGGCATTAGGTAGTGTTTCTTTTTTTACTTCAAATTATCTAATAATAGAGCTCTGTGTGTTAGCATTATTGATTTATAGTTTATTTAGTAAAAGAAATAGACATACTTATAAAATTCAATTAAATTATGAAGAAGAATTTCTGTCTGTATATTATTATCAATTTATTGTCTTAAGATTTGAACAAAGAATATATTTCAAAACCCTTCATGTTAATTATAGATATAAGCGATATGGTAGAGGTAAAATTCCTAAAACACTTGAAATAAGAAACAATAATAACCTAATTGTGGAAATAAAGCAGAAATATAATTTTGGATGGACAAATGATGAATTAGATGAAATATCTGACAGACTTAAAAAGATAATGACAAAATGAATATAATAATTAAGTGCAGAGCGGTTATGTTAGCAAGATACTTTAAACTGCTTGTTGTTATTGGAGTCATTCTCAGTATGGCTATTTTTCTTTTTTTAAACATTAATTTAAGCTATCGATACTTGATTGCCATGGTTCTTGTTTTGGGGGGATTGTTGATTTCATTCTATTTAAATCAAAATGAACTTGAAATGATTAAAATTGAAGGGATAAGAATAAGCTTTATTTTTATAAACAAAGTGTTTTTTAAAAAGAAAACATGCAATTATCAAAGAGATGAGCTTCAACAAAAATATTGTGAGGAATCTATTGATATATATCGACAACATCAATTTATCGCAAAAATAAGAAAGACAGCATTGGAGCAAGAAGATTGGATACAAATAGGAAAGTTTCTAAAAGAAGTATAAAATAGCCCCGTCTGGCGCGAGTCTTAGACTCGTGCGCTAAGAGATAAGAAATCAGACTTAGTCTGAGATTATGAAACAACGAACCCGGCCGGGATGGTCGGGTTCGTTTGTTATATGTAGTTTGTAAAAGTTACGAGCTATATGCCTGCTTGGCTTTGTAATCCCTCAGGAAAGCATCCATCAGGGCAAACAGGTGTTTTTTGTTTTCGGTATCAAGTTGTTGTATCTCCTGTATTTTTTTAATCACGTTTTTATCCAGCAGCAAATCGGTTGCACCTACTCCCCTACACATAAACATGTTAAACACAAGTACAATTTCAATTAAAAATAACAGACAATACAGTGTTTAAACAGAACAATAATACAAAACATATTTTATAACATATTGAAATGCTGGTTACCTTTTTGAACTTTTGAGGATAAATTGCATAAATAATTCACCACAACTTAAAATATAATACACAACAATACAAAAACGATATGTATAGATAAATAAAAATCGATTAATAATCCACTAGATAAACTCCATGACACCACCATTTAACCTCTATATGTATTATCCATATTAATACAATTTGTTTCAAAAGATTTTCTGATCCCTTGAATTTATACAGATCATCTGTGATCAATTCATACACACTCTCCCTACTGCCACATCCTAATTCTTTCGGCAGTTATCTACCACAACATCTATGTTTTTAATAGAAAACGCACAATTATGGAACACAATGTTTTAACCTATGCATTGTTCGAGAATCATCTCACCAGCGATCCCAACGATTACATGGCTGTTACAACAAATGCCATCAGTCTCGATCAGGAAGCAATTGTAAAACAAATGCTTTCTAAAGGTTCTACGTTAACCGAAACCGACATCCTTGCAGTATTACGAATGGAACGCGAAGTAATATGTGAACAGGCTACCCTGGGAAACAATATTACTACCCCGCTTTTCAACTTAAGCATGAGTATCAAAGGTGTATTTAACGGGCTCGAAGATTCTTTCGATCCATCCAGACACTCGATAAAGCTCAATTTGACGCCGGGAGTAGAATTGCGTAAAACTATTTCATCAATTAAAACACAAAAAGTAAGAGCCGGAAAAGTAAGTCCAATCATTGACCGGATTACAGATGTTGCTCTAAATAGTAATAACGATCAGCTCAGCGCAGGAGGCTTAGCCACCATTCGGGGAAGCTACCTCAAATATGAGCCATCCGATCCGCTTCAGGGTATCTTTTTTATCTCTGCGGATAATATAGCAGTCAGGGTTGAAGTAATCTCTCAAAACAAACCCGGAGAACTCCACTTTCTGGTTCCTCCCCTTGCCGCCGGAGAATACCGGGTTGAGGTAAGGACGATTATTAAAGGACACAAGGAAATCTCCTCTGGAGGACTGGGTGTCGTAATCACCATAGTCGGACACTAAAATTTGACAGCACAAATTCCAGCACCGGGAGAACACAGCTCATACACTGGGAGCAGCTTAGTCCGGATGCCGGAGCAGGTTGCTCCCGGAACGAGAGAAGGTTGCTGCCGGGGAAGGAAGAGCAAGTAACTATCAAAAACCTGTATCTAAAAGATAGCGAGGTATTAAACTCATCTCCATATGGGATTTATTCCTTAATAATAAACAACAAATTAAAAAATAGAAATTAAAATGAAAAAGATAATTATTCTACCTTTTATTATTCTACTAATCAACACAATTAATGTTTGGGGTGATGACCAACAAAGGATTATACCGCCTTCTCCTCAGGCTCAACAGTTTATGAAATACATTGATTACCCTGTTGATTATTCTTCCGGGCTACCAAAAGTCGAAATTCCAATTTACACTATTCAGTCAGGAAGTCTTACTTTACCAATATCGATTAGTTATCATACTTCCGGACTAAAACCATCTGAAGATACTGGATTTATAGGATTAGGATGGAATCTTAATTATGGCGGTATTATTTCCAGAACCATGAAGGGATACCCTGATGAGAAATATTTAGACCAAACGATAAAAAATGAAAATAATTTTATCGGATCATCAAACTATTTAGTTGAAGACACAGATTATAGTTATCTATACAATATAGCAATTGCTAGTAAAGATGTTGAACTGGACATCTTTAATTATACTTTACCAAACCAAAGTGGTCGTTTTATTTTCCAGCGAGGTAGTAGTCTGAATATATCTTCTCGACCTGTACTATTACCTTACCATCCAGTAAAAATACTTCCTCATATGATCAGTAGCGGTGTGTCTTCTTATATTGATTATTTTGATGTATTGGATGAAGAAGGAATCCAATACAGATTTGGGAAATCATTGTCGGAATCAAAAGAGGAATTTGAAAGTTATGAATTACAAAGTTCTCCAACTGGATGGCAACATGGAGTCACAGGTTGGCTATTAACCGAAATCATTTCAGCCGATAAATCAGATACAATCTCTTTTGAATATGATTTTGTAAAAGAAAGTGCATTACAATCGAATTGGATTGAAAAAAGGCACAAAGTGTTTCATGGCAGTTATTCTGATTGTTTAGGTGGAGGTTCATTTCCTTATATCGATTCAGGGAACCGTTCAACATCTATTAGCAGTTACGTTTATTCAACAAAACGAATAAAACTTATCAAGTTTAATGAAGGGGAAATAAGGTTTAGCTATAAAAGTGATTATTACCCAAACTCGCTACTTGAAGAGATTGAACTATTTGATAAGGCAAGCAACTCTGTAATAAAAACCATTACTTTTGATCAATCCAAGTACCACACAAACAATTCATTACTAAATTGGGACAAGCTTGATGCTATCAATTTCTACGATAAGAACCTTCTTCATATTAAAGAATATAACTTTAGCTACAATACTTCGGTTTCATTTCCGGTAATTAACGATACTGATACAAATGAATCATATTCCGTTGATCATTGGGGGTATTACAATGGAGCTTCCAACAATACTCTTTTGCCTCCATTGAGTGATCTGCCAGCGAATGCAGATGCACTGCAATATTTAACTGGAACTGCAAACAGGAATCCTAATGCCAATTTTATGAAAGCAGGAATTCTAACCCAAATAACTTATCCAACTGGTGGTTCTGTTTCGTTTGTCTATAAAGGAAATAAAAATGGATATGAAAATATCGGAGGACTTTGTCTTGATTACATCCTGTCTCAATCAGGAAATGAGCAAATAAAAAAGACCTTTTCATATAGTAACCCTGTAGGGGTCAATCATATTGAAGACATTTATTATTATTCTCAATCAATGACTTGGGGTAGTAACTTTAATGTGTATGCGAACTACAGTACTTCATCAGATATAGTAACTAATATTAACTTAAACAACCGTCCTATAATTTACACATCAGTTACAGAATATCTTGGGGATCAAACAACAAATAGTGGAAAAATAGTTCATGAATATGATTCTTCAATTTTATCAAACTACCTTTCTTCTGACAATATTCAATTTAATATGGAGTGTTATCCATTAACCTTGGTAGAAGGTTGGAACAATGCCCCAAAAAATTATTATCAACGCTATTTAAATTATGGAGAATTGTTCGAAAAAGAAACCACGTTTTATGATTCATTTAATAATATAAAAAAGATTTTAAAAAAATATTATTCCCACAATACTGTAAACTCTTATGACGGATTGTCAATAAAACAACAAGTAATGAATTATGCAGGAAGACCAAATAAAACCTGTCATTTCCTTTTTGCAACGTACACGATTAATCAATTAAAACAAAAACTCGACAGTATTAAAGAATATACATACTCATCTACAGATCAGACACATGTTGAATTATTAAAAAAATTTGAATATAATGACTACCTCTTAATGAATAAATCAATCTCTCTTAATAGTAACGATGAAACAATAGAGACAAAATATTATTACCCGCCAGACTATAACTCTGTTTCAAACTTTAGCATTTTAACTGAAAAAAATATTATTGGAAAACCTGTTGATGTTAGAACGTATAATGGTACTAAGCTAATTTCCGGGCAACAAACAGAATATAACAATTATGGGCAACCTATTAAGTTATATAATTTTGAATCGAATGTTTCTGATATTCTGTTTTCCCTTAGTGATCCATATACTTTTACTCACAAAGTATCATATACCTATGACTCAACATCTAAAAGAATTAGGGATGAAAAGCCTGTAAACGATTCAAATACTGCATATTTATGGGATTACTCGCGCAGCTACCTGATGGCTAAAGTGGTTAATGCATATTATTCGCAAATAAGCTCACAAGACGGTAAGGTTTGCACATATAACAGCGAGACATTATACAACAGTCTAAGCAGTCTGGTAACAGGAGGATATATAACCACCTATTCGTACAAGCCACTTGTGGGTATGGCTTCGCAAACCGATCCAAACGGAGTAACCACTTATTACAGTTATGATGATTTTGGTCGGCTGAAACTGATAAAAAACGATGACAGCCATATTCAAAATAAATACCAATACAATTACAAACAATAATCGGGATATCATGAACAAAAAAATAATAATTATCATATTACTAGTGATAACAGGAATAATCCCACTATCATTAAAGGCTCAAACTATATATCAGGATTATTATCAGTCCTGGAATTATGTTGATTTTCTTGTCAATTCGGTAGGCGGAGGTGGTTCTGTAACTGTTTCCATTACTAACAATGTATTAAGAGTTCGTTTTAATGCCGGTTTTGCTTCGTCTCCCCTAAAAACCGGATATATTAAACAGTTGGCTACTACACCTGCTCTTCCTGATATGACAATAGGAAACATAGGGACCTCCTATGGTGCCTATATCCAGTCCGGATGGCTTTTTATTGGTGGCAGTGGTATTCCTTACACAGGATTTGATGAATCTTCTGTTATCAACCTTTCGTCATTAAATATCAATTACACCTCTTCCGAAAACTATATTTCTTCGTTGAAAATAACAGAAGAAGGAATAGATACAGAAGAAGGAGCAGATGTGGCGCCCGGAATCAGAACAGTACAGTATTACGATGGATTGGGGCGATTAACACAAACGATCGCTGCAAATGGTAGTCCGAATTTACAAGATATCATTACTTCTACTTCGTATGACGATTATAATCGGGAAGAAAAACAATACCTTCCATTTGCGTCAATGGGAAATGGCGCTTACAATACATTTCCAACTTTGTCTTCCAATTTTACCAATTATGATACTAATGACAGAGGTTATACTTTCACCCAGGCTGTTTACGAAGCTTCGCCATTAAACCGAGTACTTAAACAAAGACCTCCGGGATATAGCTGGCGTGATGGAACCAATAAAGAAGTAAAAACTTCGTACGGCACCAACACAGCCAGCCAGGTACGTAACTTCACTACTGCCAATGTAAGTGGAGCAACAGAGGCAGTCTATTACCCGGCCAACTCACTTTACAAAACCACTACCTGGGATGAAAATAACAGCCAATCAACATCAACCAGTCGGACCGAAGAGTTTAAGGACAAGCTGGGGCGTGTCGTTCTAAAGCGAACTTACAATGGCACTACTGCTCATTCTACCTATTACGTATACAACGACCTGAATCAACTGTGTTATGTACTGCCTCCCAAAGTAACAGCCGATGATGGTACTGTTTCTCCAACCAAACTTGACCAGTTGTGCTACCAGTACAAATATGATGAACGCAGGCGTTTAATTGAAAAGAAACTGCCCGGCGCCGGATGGGAATACATGGTTTACGATAAAAGAGATCGTCTTGTTTTGTCTCAGACAGCAGAACAACAATCTGACGGATACTGGATGTTTATAAAGTACAATGCGCTTAATCTTCCTGTTTTATCCGGCAAGTATTATTCTTCCTCCATCAGGTCATCCCTTCAAAGTACGCTTAATAATGAAACTGTTATGTATGAATCAGCCGGAAACACCGTCCTGAACTATACGAATGACGCCTTTCCCATAATATCTGATGAGAGTTACTATCTTTCGGCAACTTATTACGACAACTATTCGGTTACATCGGGATGGGGTTCTGCCTATAACTACAGTACCGTATATACCGATAACCCACAAACTACTGCTGTAAAAGGTCGGGTAACTGGTATAAAGACCAAAGTACTGGGGACCTCAACATGGCTATACACCGTAAACTATTACGACAAATATGGTCAGCTGATCCAGTCGTTCCAGTCCAACCTCGAAGGAGGGTATAACCGGGTTTCGACCGCTTATAATTTTACAGGGCAACCCATAAAGCAGCAGACTTATCACAAGAAAACATCTGTACAGACCGCCATTACCTGCGAAGAACAATACTCCTACGACCATATGGGGCGCTTACTGACCACCACACATAGCTACAACGGGGCAGCTGCTGTTACTTTGTCAGCGAATACCTACGATGCTATCGGGCGGTTGGCAAAAAAAGAACTACATAACGGACTACAGGATATTGACTATTCCTATAATGTTCGGGGATGGCTCACGCAGATAAATAATCCTGATATAATAAGCAACGACAGAATGTTTGCCATGCAGTTGTTCTACGATACCGATATGACAGGGGCTCTGACCGGTGGGCCTCAATATAACGGCAATATCAATGGCATAAAATGGCGTAACTGGAATAATGGCACCCTTTCACGGAAAGGCTATAATTATAGCTACGATGGACTGAATCGACTCACTGCCGCCGATTACGGAACCTATACAGGTAACTGGGCAAATGTGGCTGCCTATGATATGAGTGTTCCTCTTTATGATCTAAACGGCAATATAAGAACCCTGATACGTAAAGGCAGTACAGGAACCGATCTCGAAAACCTTAGCTATACATACTCCGGCGGTGATGAAGGGAATCAGTTAAGTTCCATTTCAGGTACAATGGTCGGGGCATACACATATGATAATAACGGCAACCTAACGAATGATGGACCACGGGGTTTAACAATCAGCTATTTCAATGAATTAAACCTGCCCCAACAATACTACAAAGATGCCAGCAACAAAGTTGATTACACCTACGACGCAACAGGCATGAAATGGAGAAAAACAGCAACCCAAGCTGGTGTTGAAAGCACCATACGCTATTATGGCAATTTTATTTACCAGGACAATACTCTCGATAAGGTTTTAACATCGGAAGGTTATGTAGATGTGCAGACAAACAACCTTTACCATTATTATCTGAAAGATCACTTAGGAAACATCCGTATGACTATCAATTACGACGGGACTACTGTTGATTATGTGCAAACCATTGAATATTACCCTTTCGGAAGTTTATTTGCTAACGATAATTTAGATAAAAATACATATCTTTACAACGGTAAAGAGTTAAACAACGAGTTCTTTGAGAATTATGATTACGGCGCAAGGTTTTATGACCCAAGTTTAGGGAGGTTTCACACGGTTGACCCGCTAGCAGAAGATTATTACCTCCAAAGCCCATATGTTTATGCGGCTAATAATCCAATAAAACTTATTGATTATATGGGGATGAACCCAGATGACCCAGAAGAGGATGACGAAAAGAAAAAAGCAGAAAACCAGCAAGCATTACAACAAATGATTAGTGATGCCTGGAATTCTACAAATGGGGAATATGGACAATTCTCTGTCGGCTCTGAAGGGCTAACAAAAGAGGCTGATTATAGTTCTCTTGATTTGAACTTTGGGCTTTTTGATAATGTTAATACTTCTCTTTCTTTTACACTTGGTGCAGCAGGTTATAATATTGGTCAAGCGTTGGGTGCTGGTTCTAATTTATCCAGATTTAAACCACTAACAAGTGGAGGCGTTTCTATCACAAATTTTTCAACGAACTCAGGATGGAGATACCTTGGACTAGATGGGGCAAAAGCACTTAAACTTGGAGGAGCTTTTAGAATGGGAGGTAACATTTTAGGAGGTGTTGGCTTATTTTCCACAGCATACCAGATGAAAACGAAGCAAATATCTGCAAAAGAAGGTTGGACAGATATTGGTGCTGGTGTGACAGGATTTTTCGGAATTATGGGAATGAGTTTTTCAGGTGTTTATTTTGGGATGAAAGCAATGGGACAATTTGACCCTGTTTTTCTAAAGGCAGTTGAACAACAAAATAAGCAATACCAAAAGTCCTTAATACAAGGAACCCGAAGTGGTACTCAATATTATATGAACATGTCTCCTGTATGCTTCAAAGCGGGTACAAAGATATTATATAATGACGGCAGCCTCCGGGATATCGAAAAAGTATGTATAGGAGATACCGTAAGAACATTCAATTTGGAAACTTCTGCAATAGAAAATAGTGTTGTTTCCAATACAATCATTAAGTCAACATCTGAAATATATAAACTTACTTTTGGTTCTGACACTTTATACGTAACGGCAGAACATCCATTTTATGTAAAAAACCAAGGATGGGTAAAAGTGTGTAATCTTAGAGTTGGGCAGTTATTGGTGACTTCCGATGAAGGAAAGGAACCTGAAATAGAAATGATAGAAAAATTGAATGAGAAAATGACTGTTTACAATATAACAGTTGAAGGTAATCACAATTACTTTGTAGGCAATCAAAGAATATTAGTACACAACAAGTAGGGAAATGGATATATATCAATACTCATTTTATTGGATATACTCAATTTACAAGCGTTTAAGTGATGATGAGTATTTTTACTATTTTGCTGTTGGAATATACAGTGCAATAGTAACTTGTGGAATAATAGGAATTATTGGCATATTGGATTCTGTTTTATTACATTTAAATATTTTGTTTAGAAATGGATTGATTCTTCCCGGTATTTATGTAGGGACTTATTTGTTCAATTACTTTCTTTTCATTATAAATGATAAACATATCCAGCAGCATTCTTATTACGAAGAGCACAAGCAAAACAAAAGGATATTGCTTTCAGTTGCTCTGATTTTAGTTTCATTAATTTTGTGTGCAATAGCTTTTTTATTATGAGCTTGAATTAGTTTAGAAATAGATTAAAGAAGCCCGGCAAGTTGCCGGGCTTCTTTAATTATATCTCCTGCTGATCGGGATTTCCAATCCCGGTCTTTTTAACAAAGGATTTGTAATCATATAAAACAACAAACCGCACTGCCTCTCGTTTGAGCGCTAGCGGTAACGAGGGGAGTCTTCGAACTCGCGAGTTATGAGATAAAAGTCAGGCTAAGTATGCAATATCTCTCACATAAACTGATATTAGTAGAAACAAAAAAGCCTGTAAATCAACTAATTTACAGACTTTTTTGTTTCTTTGATTTTTTATTTGGTCGGGATGACAGGATTTGAACCTGCGACCCCGTCGTCCCGAACGACGTACGCTACCGGACTGCGCTACATCCCGATCATTTTTTTAAAGTCGTGCAAATTTAAGACTTTCTGAATAAAATAGGACATTCAGTATAAAAAAATGCAATTCTAGCGACGAAATTTTTCTCCCATATATTTTAATCCGTCATAAAGACCTGTACGCCAATATTCCCACACATGAGCTCCCTGACGTACGCGATATTCGTGGGGAATTCCCAGATTACGCATCTCAACATGAAGTGCCGAATTTCCTTTATACAGAAAATCATCGTCTCCACAGTCGATATAAAACCGAACTGTTTTCAGTTTCTCAAGTGGTACAGAATGAATCAGATGCAAAGGGCTATGAGCTTTCCATGTTTCTGAAATACGCTCCTCTCCTTTCAGATTTTTCCCAAATATCGATTTAAAATACATGTTGTAACGATCATCTGGCATATTTGTAATCTCTTCATCAGTAAAAGTGCCCGAGCTCATTGCCACGCATGTCGAAAATAAATCCGGATGGTTCATCGAAATTTGCAATGCTCCAAATCCGCCCATTGAAAGTCCGGCAATAGCTCTGAATTCTTTCTTTGCACGTATTCGGTATGTTGATTCGATCATGGGAATAAATTCGTCGATAAACATATCCTGCCATGCATTTTCGGCCTTATAATCGTTGCAATACCAACTTACACCTCCATCGGGCATAATAATAATTGCGGGAGGAAAATCACCATTAGCCACTCCGCGCTCGGCAATAATCGGAGCTTCGCCAAATTGTATCCACCCTGTTTCATCGTCGCTATAACCATGCAAAAGATACAATACCGGATAATTCCGCTGAGATGTTTCGTAACCTTCGGGCAAATACACCGAATATTCCACTTTCGAGTTCAATTTTTTACTTTGGAAATCAAGACTCTCAATTACTTTTCCGTGTTGTGAAAAAACATGTCCTCCCAGAAATAATAAAAAGGACACAAGAACAAATTGTTTCATCGATATTTAGTTTATTGGTTTCAGATTCAAATATAAAAGAAATGGTTCACTGTTTAACAATGAACCATCTTCTTATCACATCAAGGACTTAAATTAATATCTTCTGTCTCTTTGAGGTCTTCTTTCGAAACCTCCGCGAGAAGGACGATCTGGTTTTTCTGGTCTCGGACGAGCTTCATTTACACGAATGTTGCGGCCTTTTACCTGTGCACCTTCTAATTCTTCAATTGCTGTTTTGCCATCGCTAGCGTTTGCCATTTCAACAAAACCAAATCCTTTTGCTCTACCAGTTTCCCGGTCTTTTACGATCTTTACAGATACCACTTCGCCGTACTCGGCAAAAACTTGTTGCAATTCGTCTTCTGTCAAATTAAAATCCAAATTGCCTACATAAATGTTCATAATAAAAAAATAAAAAGTGAATAAAATCGACAGTGAAAATAATGTCTAAATAAGAAGCTACCGCAAAGAATTTAATGACAGCAATTTAAAAGAACAAAACAACACTCGTCTAAATAATTACCTAACAAAGAAACCTTTTTGATTTCAAAAAAACAATAGTTTGGATTTACCAATGCATAATTTTTTTTCGTCCATATAAAAGAAATCTTTTTCGGCACGTATTTACTTATAAGTTACTACTATTCAACGTATAAAATTAACCCTTTCAAATATTCTCCTTCCGGATGATAAATGTTCACCGGATGGTCGGCGGGCTGGCACAATTGCTCAACCACTCTGACTTGCCTTCCTGAAATCGCCGCAGCAGAAAATACAGCTTCTCTGAATTTCTCTTTGCTTACCACTTGCGAGCAGCTAAATGTAAACACAATTCCGCCGGGCTTAATCTGTTCAAATGCTCTTGCATTCAACTTTTTATATCCTTGAAGTGCATGGCGCAAAGCATCGCGGTGTTTTGCAAAAGCAGGAGGATCAAGAATAATCAAATCGTAACGATCTTTGATGTCGGACAAAAATTCGAATGCATCGGTTGCAAAAGCTTCATGTCGGGGATCGCCCGGAAAATTTAACTGCACATTTTCATTCGTCAAATCAATTGCTTTGGCCGATGAATCAACCGAATGTACCAAATTGGCACCGCCACGCATAGCATAGAATGAGAAACCTCCCGTGTAGCAGAACATATTCAGTACATTTTTGCCTTTCGAATAAGTTTCAACTAAGCGACGATTCTCACGTTGGTCAACAAAAAAACCAGTTTTTTGCCCATGTTCCCAATCCACTTTAAAGCGATTCCCATGTTCCAGCACTTCGGTTACATCCGATTTGCCCAGCAAGTATTCATTTTTAGCTTCAATGTCGGCTTTAAAAGGAATGGTCTTTTCACTTTTGTCATACACCGCCTGAAGTTTGTCTCCATAAATTTCTTTCAGCGCTACTGCTAATTTCTGACGCATCCGGTACATACCAATCGAATGAAACTGCATTACCGCTGTTCCATTATAGAAATCGATAATCAAACCCGGCATCCCGTCTCCTTCAGCATGAACCAAACGGTACACATTTGTTTGGTCACTGTCAACCAATCCCAACTTTTGTCGCAAGCGGTAAGCCTGCTCCAGTTTTTCTTTCCAGAACCCGGCAGTTGGTTCTTGCTCCGTAAACGTAAATAAACGAACAGCAATTGATCCAATCTGATAATGTCCCAATCCCAAAAACTCGTCGTGATTCGAATAAACCGCCACCACATCGCCTTCGGTAACCGGGCCTTTTATTTTCTTAATTGCTCCGGAAAAAACCCAGGGATGAAAACGTTTCACCGATTGATCTTTGCCCGATTTCAAAATTACAGGCGTATATCCTTGTAACATACTAATTGTTTAACGATTGATAAATTAAATATGAAACCCACGCATCGGTTGCTGCATAATTTTGCTGCGCATAGGTGAGTTCTTCGGCCTCCCAATTGGTTAGCCGTTGCGATTTGGAAATACGAAACCCAAGAATAATCCCGGTCATCTTTTTCAATCCGAAATTCTGGATTCCAAAATCCTTTACATGCTCTTGCAGCTCGAAAAAGCCAGCTGGCTTAAACTGAGAAATTCGCTGCAATCCTTTTATATCGTCGCGCAAAGCTACTCCCACTTTCTTGATGTTCGGATTCTGAAGTATCATTTTAACCCCATCTCCCAAACCAAATTGGTTGAGACGAAATAAAAATGCACGGGTATCAGTTGCCAGCTGCAATAAAGCAACCTGGTTGATTGTTCCTTTTTTAAATGATGGCTTTGTTTCCGTGTCGAATCCCAAAATAGTTTGCCTGCTTAAGTATTCAACCGCTTCCCGATAAGTTTCTGAATTATTAACTAAAGTTATCTCTCCTTCGAATTGTTGCAATGGTAATTCGGCCAACTCATCCTTAGTAATACTCTCTTTATACATTCTTAATCTTCTTGAGTCCAAAATTTATGATTAAGCCATTGGGGTGAAGTATTGTCGTCGGAAATATCTCCCGGAGTGCGGGAGCGATCTTCCTCTTCCCAGTCAATATCGCTAAATATCAGTTGGTGAATTGCCCGTAAACAATTAACCAGCTTTTGCCCCCAAAATTCTCGAAAATTATTCTGGCATTCCCATAACCCGGCTTCAATACCATCTTCATTTCCGATACGATAAAGGGCTACAAAATCTTTTAAATCCTGATAAATATCGGCCAGATCTTCCGAAATACTTGCTGTTAAAGCTGACTCGCTATATTGCATTCCCGGAGTAAAAACTTCCTGATAATCGTCATGAGAACCCAGTACCTTCAATATTTGCTGACGTAATAAATTATATTCTATTTCGCTCACAAATTTTTCCGGACTTTCTTCCATTTCTTCAGTAAAATCAGGAAGCATGCTTGTTTTCAGGTATAACAGGGGAAGTAATTTACGAACAGTATCCAGAAAATTACGGGATTCCATCTTTCCCGCTTTTTCCATAAAACTACAATATTCGCCAGCAACTGTCACAAATTCAATTACATTCCGACTATAAACCCGACTATTAAATTCTCCGTCTGTCATGCTCTTCATTTAAAATCAGCCTGCAAAAGTAATAAGAAAATTCATATCAATTCATTTTTAACACAATTGCTTTTCGTTCTCAACAATCAAACGATGAAGGAAATAGAAAAAAAATAAAGCGAACGGCCGAAACCATTCGCTTCATCATCAAGTTCTGATAAGTTATTTGAAAACCAAAACTGCGTTTAACGGAATACCCACATTATATTATTATAAGTAGGTTGCTGATTTTGACCATAGGCAACACCTACGTCGCGGAAAGCCTGAATTCGCAACGTTTGCAACATTACCTGATCTTCATAAACTTTCTCCATAAAGTTCCAGTCACGTTGCTCATCCTGACGTACTTTCTTTCCAATTTCAGCAATTTTTGCCTGTGCATCCTTGTAACATCTCGAGTCCGGATCAATTTGCGACAATACGGCTCCGGCCTTCATTGCTCCGTTTGCATTCGGTTCGGCTGACCATACTGCCGAAGCAACTGTAATCATCATCTGGCAATCGTGATCGATAAAATCCTGATAAATCGGAGCAATTGCATCCAGACATTTCATGTAACAGTCTTTACAAACCTGAGGTACCGTTGACAATACATTGATTGCTGGACCAAACTGATTTTGCGATGCCAGCGATTTTGCATTCGCAATCACAAAGTCGCAACGCGAATTATAATATTCAATGATCTTTCTTTTTCCTTCATCCAAAAAGTTACGTACTTCCTGATTTTTCAGATTTACTGTACGCAAGCCGTTTGTATAAGCTTTATTTTTATTGGAGCCTGCTCCTTTGGTTGTAAAAGAAGTAGAAGACAGAATATTCTGATCAACGTAATCAACAATATACAGATATACCTCAAAAGTATAAGCTTCCATAGGAGGCACTGTCGGGGTTACATCTTTGGTTAGTAACTCCATTTTTGCCGTCAGTAAAAAACGAGGATTCACTCCTGCCCCACCCATTCCACTTTCAGTTACTGCCTGCAAAAGTTTATTCTTTAGCAAACTTTGCGCATGATCGGGAATGTCTTCAACTTGCTCAGGAATCACAACATTAAGAGGAATTCGTTCATAATCGTCAGCCTTTCCCAAATTATTCTGAGCCTTGCTGAAGAGAGGTAAAATAAATAATATTGCTATAAATATTTGTTTCATCATTATATTGATCTTGATTATTTTTCGCCAATAATCAGCCAAATTTCACCCAATCCCCGGGTGTAAATTTTGCATTCCTGATTAAATGGAGCTCCACCCAGCATACTACGCAAATCGCGTATCCAACGACGCGTGTCGTTTGCTCTTCCGCGATCGTCATACAGAGGAATACGAACCTGTTCGAAACGAATCACATTTTCGGTATAACCCGAAGTATTGTAACGTCCCTGTACCGTATTGTCGTTCACCCAGTCTTCAATAATTTCACCCAATTCGAGTGTTTCGCCTTTGAAATCAAATTCTTCTTCCAGATCAACCGGAGCATTGTCCCAGACCCTTGTCTGAAAAACAATTTCACGACCGTTTTCAAACAAATCATCGAAATGTTCCTGCAAACGAGAATTGAAATCATCGATATGAGAAAGAACTGCTTCTTCTAAAAGAACCGGTGTTTCGGCAGCAAACGAAGGATTTCCTGTTCCCTGTGCTCCGGCAATTTGTTTATTGGTGTATGCATCCAATCCCTGCAAAACAAATGTTATTGAACGTTTCGGTCCCGCCTGGTTGATTTGATAAGTAAGCTGAACAATAATATCGGCATTCGCAACACGCTTCAACGCATCAATCGGACTTTCAGCAATAGCGCCACCTCCTTTGCTTCCTAACATTGAAACTTCAGCACTCTCCTGTTCCAACGATTTCAATACACTTTCCAGGTTTTTCAGAGGGAAACCACGATCAGCCATCAAAGTATTAATTTTACTGATGGTCACCAATAAATCGGTTTCCATCTGCAAAGCACTTTTATAATCAGGAAGCACTTTGGTAGTACCCATGTCGTCATAGTTCACGACGTAACCATTTTTAATACACCAGTTATCGCTTGGAACCACCATAATCGTTGGCTTTTTGGCTTGCGAAAACCCAAGCAGCGATGCTCCTGCGATCATTATTGAGAGAAATATTTTCTTCATTTTGTTTTCGTTTTATTAAAATCCTGCACCCATTTTCTTAATCACTCCGGCAGCTTCCAATTCGCGACGCAACTCGGCATGAGAAACAGAAATTACCACTCCTACTTTGTACTGTTTTTTATCAACCTTAATACGGTCGAGCTGGCTTCCGCTCTGTGAAACAAAATTCAGATAGCGACCTCCATCAGCAAAAAAAGTATTGAAATAATCGCTGTGCATCTGTTCTGCTGCTGGCGAAGTTACCAACGGACGAGTCATACATCCTGGTTTTCCGCCACGAATACCTTTAAAAATCACAGCATGTACGGCATTTTTCTTTGCCTGATACACGGCATCGTCAGGTTTTTTACCAAATCCCCAAACTTTAATTAGCTGAGTTCCGTCAACTCCGGTTCCCATACATTCTACTTCGTAATTGCTGATCAAATAACCAGCCATTTTCTTTTCTTTTTTTGACTGAGCTTGTGTTGCAAAAGCAAAAACAAACATTGTCAGTGTCAGTAAAAATCCAATTTTTTTAACCATTGCTGTATTTATTAAAACATTATTCGTAATCCAACATTGATACCAAGACCATCTCCACGCTCAAAAAGTCCGGAGTAGTCCACATCGTCATTCACTACTTCACCTGCTGAATCTTTTTCCTGAGAAGAAAGCATCATTGAGTAATTTGCTGAACCTATCAACTGAATATTGTATGAAAGGTTGATGCCAATTCGCGCTCCGGCCTCAATATAATCGCTGACGATTTTGTTATCAGAATCTTTCCATGTAGCGCCTTCCATTCCATAACCAAGAAAAGGTCCCCAGTGCAAGAAATTAGTCAGATAAAAATCTTTGCTTAACCCTGCGCTAAAACGGGCAAAAGTGAAATCGGCATCCGTTAGTGTTCCGTAGTCGTAAGTACCGCTATCAAAGCCACCTTCAACATAAATTTTCAATGAAGTAAGTCCTTTCGACAATGTACCCGTTTTGTAGAACGGACGGCCAATGTAATATTCCAAACGACCGTTGAACCCACCTAAGCCACCTTCAGTCATTCCTAAAATCAGGTTCATTCCAACATCATTTTTCTGTTCCATGAACATTCCGTAGTTATCAATTTTTCCTCCGGCTATCTGGTAGAATAATGATGGATCGCTGTCGCCTGTGGTTACCGTTCGGTTATCAACTACCTTCATGGCTTTCACCACTCCGCGGCGTTTTGAAACAATAGTGCCATCTCCCCTGCTTTTGTTTTCATATACGAAATAGCGCTGATCAAAAGCAAGTCCTTCTTTTTTTCCAATTTTTGCAGCAATTGGTTTCACCCCTGACACAAACGCTTTTACGCGGAATCCATCATTTTTATTTTCGATGTCCTTGATAATTGCCTGTTGCGCTGTTTCAACCAACATTTTAAGCAATTCATCACCCGATTTTTGTTCTTTCGGTGCCAAAGCATGTCCTGGATTATATTGCGTTCCCAGAATATCTTTCCGAATGTACTGAACCGGAACAAAAGGAAATTTTGCCGCTTCAAAAGCATCTGCTTTTACCTTATCAGGAGTACTTGTCCAATAATCCTGAAAGAAATAAGCAGCAACCGAATCATTAAAATTAAGTTTATACAAATAAGCATTTACGCTTGCTTTGTAACCATTCATGTTACGACGTTCAACCGGAACCGAATCGCGCTCATAAACCTGATTCATTGTCATTAGCTGATCAAAATCGAACACCAATACATACGATTTGTCGATCAGACCCATTCCCATGTCCATCAGTGCCGATTCACCTCTTTTTGAAGCCGAAGCAACAAGAAAATCAGCGTCGCTGGCATTAAACATGCCGCGTTCTTTCAATACATCAACATTAAAAGTTCCGTCCGACTGGCGATTAAACCATTTCGAAAGAATTTTTTGCCCTACTTTTTCCTCGTTCAGCAAATTAATGACAGATTCGTTTGCTAAACGTTTCATCGGGCCTGTTCCTTCAGTAAAAGCACTACGTTTATTGGCTACCACCAATGTTCCCGGAGTAAGCTTGTTGTCGTAAAATTTGTCGGGCACAGCAACTTCTGCAAGTTTCTCACAAGCCTTTGCACTGAATTGCTCAGCAAAATCGATCCCCAGATAGGTAAACGAATTACGGTCGTATTCAGAAGAAACTACCTGTGATTTTACTTTTTTTGCCGATTGGATGATGTCTTGGGCCGAAGCCGATGCGAATAGAAAAATCGCAACAATAATGAAGAAATTCCTTTTCATGTATAAAGATTTTGGTTTTCGCTAAGCAAGATAGTAATTTTCCACTAGTTAAAACAAGCATTGTGACAGAAAAGAGAGTCTTCTTCTTCAATTTTATCCTCCGCGATCAATAGCAGACAAAAGTCTCTTTTTCACCAAACAATCATACTATTTGACAAAAAGACACTGAGCATGAATGGATACGCTCCCAACAAGGTCTCTTTTTAAAATCAGCAAACGGCATTTTTTCACTGGAACTCTCATTTTCAGTAAATCTGTAAAAAAATTCAATTTCTATTGAATTTTGCCGTCGGTGACTCTTTGGTGAAAAGATTTAAATATCCGATAAAGCAGTCTCTGCATCAGGACGGGAAAAAACAAAACCCTGAGATAGTAATCGGGAAGGAATAACTCGTGCTGATCGAATAAGCATCTCAGCCGCACTGCCATAGACAATTTTCAATGCCCATACCGGAACAGGCAGCCATGCCCGACGTTTTATTTGACGGGCAAGCACACGTACAAACTGTTTATTGCTCACCGGAATTGGAGCAGCCAAATTGTAAATACCAGATGCCGATCGCGTTTTTAATGCCCAATAAAAGGCATTCAACAAATCATCGATGTGCACAAACGGAAAAGGTTGATTTCCGTTTCCAACAGGTCCGCCAAGCATCATCCGAAAAGCGGGCAACATACTGACAATCATTTTTGAATCTTTCCCAACCACCGGTGCAATTCTGAAAATCACACGACGAATCCGGACTGGCAAATCACCGGATGCTTGCTCCCAATCGGCCACCAAATGGCCGAGAAATCCCGGATCAAACAACAAGCTACTTTCATCATGCGAATAGTCCGATTGATAAATTCCAATAGCCGAAGCCCCGATAAAGATACGAGGCTGCTTCGCCTCGGGAAGCAGTGCAATTGCACGAACCAATTTTTGAGTAGTATTGACCCGACTTTCGTATATTATTTGCCGGGCACGCGAAGTCCAGCGCTGCAATATATTTGCCCCTGCCAAATGAATCACTGCATCAGCCCGCGCAAGCAATTCAGCCAGCACCATTTCATTCGCATCCCAATGCCAACGCTCCACACGAATAACTGTATGATTTTCTTCGGTCAGACCTTGAATCAGCTTCTTCCCTACATATCCTCCACCTCCTGTTACTACTATGCGCATTTCCCTTCATTTTAAAACTATTCCTCACACCAAAAACATCGAATAACTGAATGATTCCTGCTTATCTTCTTTTTTTCAATTTTGCAGCACCCCATAATCACCCCGAATATCCCCGCATTTTTCCAATTATACAAACTGAAAAAAATAAAGTTCGCATATTTATCGTTCTTGCTAAACAAATAAGTTCTATTTTTGATTGAAAACACAGTATTTTATCAATGGTTGAGAAGAAAAAAACTTCGGGCGAAAAAAAACAAAGTAGTTCAAAACCCCGCAAGAAAAGCAGTAAATCAAAAAAACGTTCTCTCGGAAAGAGACTTATTATATGGGCAGCTCAGGCTTTTGCAATCGGTGTAATCCTGATCACGCTATTTTTTCTTATGGTCTATTTTGGTTTTACCGGACCAGTACCCAATCGCGAGCAACTTCAGGAAATAAAAAATCCACTTGCTTCGGAATTAATTTCTGAAGATGGAAAAGTGCTCGGGCGTTATTACATCGAAAACCGAAGTTACGCCGGGTTTAAAGAAATCAGTCCCTACCTGATCAATGCTCTGATTGCCACCGAAGATGTGCGTTTTTACGAGCATCGGGGCATCGACGAAATTGCATTGATGCGTGTGTTGTTTAAATCGATATTACTTCAACAGGAAGGAGCTGGCGGTGGTAGTACACTCAGCCAGCAGATTGCCAAAAACCTCTTTCCCCGTAAACGATTCGGCCCATTTACGATGCCGGTAAACAAACTTCGCGAAGCAATTATTGCTTACCGACTTGAACGCGTTTATACCAAAGAAGATATTTTGGCAATGTACTTCAACACCGTGCCCTTTGGCGAAAATATTTTTGGGGTTGAAGTCGCCTGCGAACGCTTTTTCAGTAAAAAACCTTCAGAAGTAACCATCAGCGAGGCCGCAATCATTGTAGGCATGCTGAAAGCCAACAATAGTTACAATCCGCGCAAACACCCCGAAAAGGCAAAAGAACGACGCAATATAGTTATCGGGCAAATGGTAAAATACGGGTATCTCAGCCAGGCCGAAGGAGATGCAGCCTGCAAAGACCCAATTCGTTTAAATTACCGGGTGGTGAGTTACGAACAAGGGCCTGCCCCCTATTTTACAGAGCGCCTGAAACCACAATTACTCGACTGGTGCGAAAATCACTTTAAAGAAGATGGAACTCCCTATAATCTTTATACTGACGGACTGAAAATCGTTACTACCTTAAATGCAGACATGCAGCGTTACGCCGAAACATCAGTGGCCGAACACATGAAAAAGCTGCAACAGGTTTTCGACGAACACTGGGGCAATCGCCCCCCTTGGGGAAATGACAAATCAGTTGTAAAACGAGGCATGGCTCGCTCCGATCAATACAAGCGATTAAAAGAAGCAGGTTTAGGTGACGAAGCAATTGAAGCCGAGATGGAAAAAACAGCCCATCGATTACTTTTCAACTGGGATGGCGGAGAACAAAAGGAAGTTTCAGCTATCGACTCAGTTAAAAATTCACTACGCCTATTAAATGCGGGTTTTATGGCCATCAATCCGACAAATGGTTCGCTGAAAGCATACGTCGGAGGAATCAATTTCCGCTTCTTTAAATACGATCATGTACGCGCACAACGCCAGGTAGGCTCAACATTTAAGCCGTTTGTTTACCTCACGGCACTCGAAAATGGCATCTCTCCTGATCAGTATTTCACTAACGAACAAAAAATATACGAAGACTATAATAACTGGTCGCCCGAAAATGCCGACGGCAAATACGGAGGTTATTATTCCATGCGAGGAGCTTTATCGCAATCGATTAACACCATTGCAGTAGATGTGCTGATGCAAACCGGAATCAGCAGAACTATAGAACTGGCTAAATCATTAGGCATTGACTCTGAGCTACCCGAATACCCTACCCTTGCGCTGGGTGCTGCCTCTATTCCGCTGGAAGAAATGGTTTGCGCCTATGCCACGCTGGCGAACGGAGGGAAACCGGTAAAACCATATTTTCTTGTAAGAATTGAAGATGCACAAGGGAAAGTTCTCGACACATTTGAAAATGTGCAGGAATCGGAACCAGTTGTTAATCCGGAAAATTGCCGCATCATCACCCAAATGCTAAAATCGGTTGTTAACGACGGGACAGGACGAGCAATTCGTTCGGTTTACGGAATACAATCTGATTTTGCAGGCAAAACAGGAACTACCCAAAATCAGGCTGATGGTTGGTTTATGGGCATGACACCTGAATTGGTCGCCGGAGCCTGGGTGGGTGGCGAAGACCCATCGGTACATTTCCGGTCACTCACCTACGGACAAGGTGCTTACATGGCCCTTCCCATTGTTGGCGGATTCTTCCAGCGCACATGGAGTAATCCGCGCTTTGCATCGCTTCAGAATGAATATTTTGCACAACCAGACGACGAGCACATGGCAATGTTACTCGAACCTCCTTACAAAGAAGTATTGGAAATAGACCGGAAACTGTTTGATATTGGTGGAATCTTTAAGAAAGACAAAGAAAAAGAACGCCCGGTTGTTCAGGACAAGCCTCAACAAGAACAACAGGAAGATCAACCTAAGGAGAAAGAAAAAGTATGGGATAAAATCAAAAATATTTTCCGTAAGAAAAAATAAACCGGACGAACGGAAAAAAGGGATTTGAGCATTCGCAACTCAAATCCCTTTTTTATTTCATGTTACGCAACGATTTTCAGATTCGTGCAACCCTTAAATTATTTCAGCACAATAATCGGATTACTGATTTTTTCAGCTTCCTCGCTTATGTATGCTTTAAAATTATCCATTTCTTTCCACTTTGGATTTTCTAATCCCCACACAGCAAAAAAGTAATGCCGGGCTGCAATGTCATTGGTAATTCGTTGAGCAATATAAGTTGTTTCAGAAATAATATGACTAAATTTCTTCTCTATTACCGTCTCGTAACCCAGATTATAAAAATTAATATCCGTACTGCGTCCGACTTTTGTTTCTTCCTCTTTTTTCAGCATTACTGCCATACCGAGCTCATCGTTATTCAACGATTGAACACCCAATGTAGCCAAAGCAGCATAATCCTGATTGGCGTCAAAATCAACCGGCTCGCCATCTTTCAACATGCTGGTTACAATACCTGTTGCCAACTGTTTTTCACCCTGAAAACCGGAAACAGTTACATCACTCTGAAACCAATATTTACCGGGATAAATACTTATCCGCTCCACGGCACTCAGTGTTTGGTTGCCCACCAACCAGCCTTTGTAACGCAATTCGAATACCGAACGAACCGGCCCTTCAGCAATTTTCTGGTAGGCATATTCATCGGTCGAACCCAAACGGATCAGCGAATCGTTTTCAAGTATGGCCAGACCACCCGACCCCAGTGAACTTCCGCAATGCAACACATCCATTCCCCAGTCGGCTAAATTGTGATAACTTCCCATTTCAGGTGTATGTACTTTGTCGATAATTAATCCGGCTTGTAATTTGCCAAATAAATCTTTGATATTCCGACAGTCGAAATAACACCTGAACCCAAATTTATCGTTCTCCCAGCTCACTCCTTCGCCTTGCGAAATGGTTGGAAAACCAGCTTCCCCTACCGGAGCAATTGCCTGATCCACTTCTTGCCATTCGGTGCTATCGCCTTTCAATCCTAAACGGAGGTTGGTGCGTTTTTCAAACGACGGATAATCTGCAATAGGAACCAATTCAATATTCAGATTTATTTTTTCTGAAGCCTGAAAATCAAGCGTAAAAACAAGTTCATCCCATTGGCCATCGCCATTTAAATCGTCAGCCTGAGAAGGAATCAATGTTCCGTTTTTTTTCAAAACCGGAGCATTTTGCCCGTCAATAATACCGGTAATTGCTTCCACGTCGGCACGCGAAAGTATCAGCGTTTCATCTGCCCGTTGTGTGTCAAGCGTATTTTCGAGCACTAATTGTTTCGAAGTCTGACAAGCTATTGCTGCAAAAAGCAAGAATGCCGACCAGCTAAATACTGTACGTTTCATGTCTATTCAGTAATATCGTTTTCACCTTTCACATAACCAAAGTTGGCCAAAATACCACCATCCACATACAGGACGTGTCCGTTTACAAAGTCACTTGCTTTGGAAGCAAGAAAAAGTGCAGCATTACCGACATCTTCGGGCTCACCCCAGCGGCCCGCAGGTGTACGCATCATTACCAAATCGTTGAATGGATGGCCATTCTCGCGAATCGGAGCTGTTTGCGAAGTTGCAATATACCCCGGACCAATTCCGTTGATTTGCAGATTGTACTTTGCCCACTCGCAGCACATATTGGCTGTCAGTAATTTCAAGCCACCTTTGGCCGCAGCATAAGCCGAAACAGAATTACGGCCATACACACTCATCATCGAACACATGTTGATGATTTTACCAGCCCGCCTTTCAATCATTTTCGGAGCAACCCGCTTCGAAACAATCAGCGGAGCAACCAAATCCACATCAATTACCTGTTTGAAATCATTTACAGGCATATCCAGAATTGGAATTCGTTTAATAATTCCGGCATTATTTACCAAAATATCAATCGCACCCACTTCTTGTTCAATTACAGAAATACCGCGATCCACATCTGCTTCATCGGTAACATTAAAAACAACTGTAAAAACATCAATACCATCCTGTGCATATTCTGTTTTACAGGCTTCCAGTTTTTCTTCCGACAAATCGTTTACGCAGATTTTTGCACCGGCTTTGCCCAAAGTTTTACCAATAGCCATTCCAATTCCGTGAGTTCCTCCGGTAATCAGGGCTACTTTCCCATTTAAATCAAAAAGTTCGTTCATTCTTATTTTTTTTATTCTGATTTCATTAATCATACAGAGCGTGATCCGCTTTTACATCGTCACCACTCCAAACACGCTGCGAAGTCCAGGGCTCTGCTTCATCAGCCCAAAATGGGTCACTGGCAGGAAGCCCCAGTGGCAGCAAACCTACCGAACACAAATAAAGACTTCCGGTAGAGATATAATATTCAGCAATATCCGGCTGATGTCCACAAAAACCAATGGTTAGCCATCCTTTCTCGTCAAAAGTTCCCGGAGCTTCAATCATGCGGCGGATAACAGCGGTAAAAGCCCCGCGCACCTGAGCTGGTTTTAACTCTTCGGGTAAGCGATGTTGTAACGCTACTTGCCCCAGTAACTGAAACGCACCAAAACGATATGGAAGCGAACGTCCGATTGCAGGAAAAGTTCCTTCCGGAGAAATCAGGCGTTCCTGAATTACAGCATAACGCTGAGCCCGTGGCACAACTACCTCAAGCAACTTCTCGTGGCGTTTAGTGTGACGCTGAATTTCCTGCAAAATATCAAGGAACATTGGTTGAATAACGAAGCTGTTGTAATAATCCCAGTGAAATGTCGGACCATCGCCATACATGCCATCTCCCACATACCATTCCGTATGTTTTTTTATTGCCAGATCAACACGCATTCCGTCCCACTGTTCGCCGGCAAAAGCCAGAAATGCTTCAACCATTGCAGCAAACAACAACCAATTATTGTACGGAGGTGTAATTACCCGCGTACTTTTCATCGCCTCAATCAAT
The DNA here is from genome assembly GCA_963668595.1 of Prolixibacteraceae bacterium. Classification (GTDB taxonomy): domain Bacteria; phylum Bacteroidota; class Bacteroidia; order Bacteroidales; family Prolixibacteraceae; genus GWE2-42-39. The sequence continues at coordinate 1,473,896 of OY764876.1, forward strand.
TGCTTTTGCGTTGTACTGTCCAACTGTTTCCACAACACATTGGGGGCACGCAAAATTGCATGAGCCAAAAATGCTGCATCCACCAAAGGCTGACTTTCTTTTGTGAAATTCATAAAATCAGGTGATGTCGGATCAACCGCCATTTTCATACACCGCTGAGACAATTCAATATAGCGACCACGCAATTTGCCTTCCTGTGTATCATCGACGCCCAACTCCAGCCAGGGCGACATGCCAGCCATCAAACGGCCAAACGCTTCCAGATGACTCACTTTAGAACGAGAACCTTCCGCTCCCGGTTTACATTCGATCGGCATTTGCTTCTTCAATTCTCCTTTACTGAGCGATTCCAGCAATGGATCGGCAATACGGCACAGCGTTTTAATCCAATATTCGCGATCCGATATCGGTTGCTTTTTTTCCATAGAAACTGCACCCAAAAGCTGATTACTCACCGGCATTATACCAAGTAATGGTAGTACTTTGAACAGATTTCTTCTTTCATTAGTGCTATTTAGAAGGTTTCAGCAAACAGATTTTCAATTTTAACTACCTTAACTCAGTAGGTTTTACCACATCCATATCGGTGTAATCGAGGTTTTCGCCAGCCATTCCCCAAATGAATGTATAATTACTGGTTCCGGCAGCCGAATGGATCGACCATTCAGGAGAAATAACCGCTTGCTCGTTGCCCATCCAGATATGGCGGGTTTCCTGCGGTTGTCCCATGAAATGGCAAATTGCCTGTCCTTCCGGCACATCAAAATAAAAATACACTTCATTACGGCGTGCGTGAGTATGAGCAGGCATGGTGTTCCATACACTTCCGGTTTTCAGCTCGGTCATTCCCATCTGCAATTGGCAGGTTTCAACCACTGTATTAATAAGAAGCTGATTAATATTGCGTTCGTTCGATGTTTCAAGACTCCCCAGATGCAACACATTTGCTTGTTTTAATGTCACATGTTTGGTTGGCAACTCTTTGTGAGCCGGAGCAGAATTAATATAAAAATGAGCAGGAGCCGACGCATCTTCCGATTTGAAAATAATCTCTTTATTTCCACGGCCGATATACAATGCGTCTTTACGCTCCAATATATATTCTATTCCATCCACCGAAACAACACCAGTACCTCCGACATTGATTATTCCGATTTCGCGACGCTGGCAGAAATATTCAGCTTTCAACGGATCAATAGGCTCCAGAATTAGCGGCTGATTTGTTGGAACAATTCCTCCCACAATATAGCGTTCGATGTGTGAATATACCAGTCTGATATGCCCCGGAACCATCAGTTTTTCAACTAAAAATTCTTTACGAATTCTGGCTGTATCATACGTTTTAAAATCCTCCGGATGATAGGCATAACGTTCTTCAAAAATAGTAGTCATATCGCTGTAATATTGATAATTTGTTATTGTTGTTTTGCGTAATCTCTTTTGCGTTTCAATGCTTCCAGATAATAGTAATCAGCGTAATTCAGCGGGACATCAATTTCTGAATTGCCCGGTAAATGGCCAACACAATGTTTCAATAAAAATCCGCCGTTTGTTTTGGGCCCTGCAAGATATTTTTCCGACGAAAGGCTGGAAACTATTTTTTCCGCAGAATCAAGATATTTATTGTTGGTGTATTTACTCAGTTCGTACAAGGCGGATGCAGTAATTGCAGCGGCTGATGCATCACGATAGGTTTCCGGAATTTTAGGGTCGTTATAATCCCAGTACGAAACCATGTCTTCGGGTAAATTAGCAAGAATATGCGCTGCAATTTTTTCGGCTGTTTCCAGATACTTCGCATCGCCCGTTTCGCGGTAGCAAAGTACATAGCCGTACAAGCCCCATGCCTGTCCACGTCCCCACGACGAATCATCACTCAGCCCCTGGTGTGTTTGTTTTTCAATTGGTTGACCGGTAATTGTATCGTAACTCACCACATGATACGAACTCATGTCTTCGCGAAAATGATTTGCCAAAGTAGTATTTGCATGCGTAATAGCAATATCCCGGTATTTCGGATCACCAGTTTCTTTTGAGGTCCAGAACAGCATTTCCAGATTCATCATATTATCAATAATTACCGGAAACTGCCATTTGCCATGATCCCACGAACGGATACAACCTACCGTTGGATTAAAACGTGTAATAAGCGATTCGGATGCCTGAATAATAACATTCCGGAATAATGCATCGCCCGTAATCCGGTAAGCATTTCCGTAACTGCAAAATACCATGAACCCCAGATCATGAGTATTGGTCAGAAATTGTACTCCATCAAGTTTAAGTGTGTTTTCCAAAGCCACATTTTTCCAGTTTTCATCGCCAGTAAGTTCGTACATGTACCAATACGAGCCAGCCGGAAATCCGCAAGTCCAGTCGCGATAGCCAACCAAACCATATCCTTTTTCTTCGGAATAAGTTCGGGGAACTTTCAAGCTGTCAACAGTCTGTTGCACCAGATAATTTAACTGATCGGAAAGTTTTGAATAAAATTCGCTATTTATTTCAATTTTGGATGGTTTGCAGTCAACCAGTGCGATTGCAACGAAAAAGAATAAAACAACTTTCTTCATACTTGGTATTTTATTAGGCGTTAGAATATTTTCAGCAAATGTATTGATTCGAAACGAAAAATGCAATCGATTGCATTTTATTCTTTCTCTTTTATGGATGTATGCCAATATTTTCTCATCTTTGCACATCTACTTTTAAATTTTCAGTTACTGATGAATACCAAAACAGAACCAACTATTCACGATCTGGCTAAAAAACTAAATATTTCTGCCTCAACGGTATCGCGTGCACTGAATGATAATCCGCGCATCAGTGAAAAAACCCGGGAAAAGATTAAGGCTGCGGCTCTCGAATTAGGATATCAACCCAATATTCTCGCATCGAACCTGCGCACCCGAAGAAGCAACACAATCGGAATAGTTGTACCTCTGATCAACCGTCACTTCTTCTCTTCGGTAATCAGCGGGGCTGAAGATGTTGCATTTGCTGCCGGATACAACGTGGTAATTTCTCAATCGAATGACGAATTTGTGAAAGAGCAACGCATTGTGCAGTCGATGTTTTCGAACCGTGTTGATGGGCTAATCATTTCGATTGCAATGAAAACACTCAAATTTGATCACTTTCAGTTATTTTCAAAAAAGAAAATTCCACTTGTTTTTTTCGACAGGGTGGTAAATGAGATTGAATCAGACAAAGTAGTGGTGGACGATTTTGACGGAGGATACCGGGTAACTTCACATCTGATTGAACAAGGTTGCCGGCGTATTGCTCACCTGACCGGGCCACTCAACCTGCTCACTTACAACGATCGGAAACGAGGCTACACCGAAGCATTGAAAGTAAACGAGTTGCCCGTTGACGAGGCGTTGATTATTGAAAACAATCTCACCCAAGCCGACGGAACCAATGCCATCAAACAACTCCTGTCATTGAAAGATCGGCCTGATGCCATTTTTTGTGGCAACGATACCACCGCATTGAGTGCAATTCTTTATCTGAAAGAACAAGGCATTTCCGTTCCAAACGACATTGCAATTGTAGGGTTCAGCAACGAGCCTTTTTCTGAAGTGGTAACACCTTCCATTTCAACTATTCGCCAGCCTGGATTTGAAATGGGACAAAAAGCAGCACAAATGATTATTCAGCATATTGAAAATAAGGACAAATGCTGCAATTACGAAAAAGTAGTGATGCCAACCGAACTGATTATTCGCGAATCGTCGCGAAAACAATAGCTATTTGTGCCTGGCAATATAGTCGGCAATAAACGTATCGTACTCAGCCATTAACGATTGTACTAGTGTATTTGCTGTCGAAAACAAATACGCATCGATGGCCGAAACGGGCAAAATCCGGGGAGATGTACCCGTAAGAAATACTGAGTCGAAATCGCCCAAATTGTCTGCATGTACCGCTTTTTCTATCAGTTCAATTCCTAAATTACGAATACAGCCCAACACTTTTTCGCGGGTAATACCGAGCAAGACTTTTTCGGGATCGCAAGTAAAAATTTGATTTCCACGAACAAAAAACACATTTGACCGACTCCCTTCCGTTATAAGAGAATTCTCATTCTTATAAAATACCTCATAAAGGTTGTTGTCAGTCAAATATTTGCTGACTGCTGATTTTAAATTTGCCAAATTTGCTTTGATATGCGGATTGGGACGCTCAGCCTGAAACAAACCGGTTTTCACTCCCTGCCTGTATTCTTCGTCGGTTGGATAGTGATGAGGAATAAAATGCATCTCAATGGTATTAAAATCGAGGCTGACATTAATTCTCACATTGCCAATAAGCAAACAATTCACTTCGCACAAACGGCGAATTTGCCCGGCAAACACATCGTAATTTTTAAAAACAGACGACGACATTTCTCCCAGCGAATTTTGCATACGCTGAAAATGATCCTCACAGAACAAAGGAATTCCATCGATAATACGAATGACTTCGTAAATGCCATATTCTGCCGGTTTGACCAATTCTGAAAAATGACTAAGCGGAACTTCTTTCCCATTCAGCAAAAAATATGCTCCAACAATTTCGTTCATCTGCAAATAATTTGTTTTCAATAATCGATAAATCCAATGAATGAGAGCCTCATCGCATGACACTCTACGAATCAAACGGGCCCATATTGAAAGCTCAATTTTAAATAATAGAAAGCGAAAAATCAACATTACGGAGCGTTCTTTCATTTTTCAATCTATTTTTCTTTCTGAAGCCAATATTCCCCAGAAACCCGCGAATTGCCGTTTTCGAAATCATGATTATCTTTATGCTCAACAACAAGTCTGAAAACTCAAAAACACAAACCTATTTTTATGAGAAAAGCAATCACCCAATCACTGCTATCATTCTCTATTTTATGTCTTTTACCTGTTTGGGCACACAGTACAAAAGGCACACAACAAACAAATCCGGAGAAAAAAGCAACACAGGAAAATTATGTATCAAACAGAACTCCTCTTCAGCCCGAAGCTTATATAAAATTACCCGTCGGAGCAATAAAACCCGAAGGCTGGTTAAAAGAATACCTGGTACGACAGCGAGATGGACTAACAGGCAACCTGGGTAAAATAAGTGCATGGTTACAAAAAGAAGACAATGCATGGCTATCGAAAAACGGAGAAGGGAAATGGGGCTGGGAGGAAGTTCCATACTGGCTGAAAGGCTACGGAAATATTGCTTACATATTGGATGACCCGCAAATGCTGGCCGAAACAAAAATATGGATCGAAGGAGCGCTCAGTAGCCAGCGGGCGGATGGCAATTTCGGCCCCAAAAGTTTCGACGGGAAAAATCAGGATTTCTGGGCCAACATGATCATGCTTTATTGCCTCCAGTCGTACTACGAATATTCGAACGACCAACGGGTAATCAACCTGATGACCAACTATTTCAAATATCAGTTAAGCGTACCCGACGAAAACTTTATCAATGGATATTGGCAGGCTCTGCGTGGTGGCGACAATCTTCACAGTGTACTCTGGTTGTATAATCACACGGGCGATCAGTTTTTACTTGAGCTGGCCGAAAAATTACATCGGTGTACCAAAAGCTGGATTGCCCGCAATTACGTAAAACATGCCGGAAACCATCCACAATCGGGTAATCCCGAGTGGTACAAACTACTCCCCGACTGGCACAATGTAAATGTTGCCCAAGGCTTCCGCGAACCTGCAACTTACTATCAATTATCAAAAAACAAACACGACAAAGAGGCCACCTACGAGGTGTTCAATATTATTCGCAACTATTTCGGTCAGGTACCCGGAGGAATGTTTGGCAGCGACGAAGTTGCCCGTCCCGGATACGACGATCCACATCAGGGAATTGAAACCTGCGGTTTGGTTGAACAAATGAATTCAGACGAGCATTTACTCCGCATTACCGGCGACCTGATGTGGGCCGATCATGCAGAAAATGTAGCATTCAATATGTATCCGGCAGCTGTTACTCCTGATTTTAAAACCCTTCATTATCTCACAGCACCCAATATGGTTCAATGCGACGACAAAAATCACTCACCCGGAGTAATGAATGAAGGACCTTTTTTCATGTACAATCCATTTAGCAGTCGCTGCTGTCAGCACAACCATGCACAGGGATGGCCCTACTACATTGAAAATCTGTGGATGGCCACGCCCGATCAGGGAGCTTTTGCAGCCTTGTATGCAGCGTGCAACACAAACATAAAAGTAGCCAACGGAAAAGAAGTTAAGCTGGTAGAAAAAACCAATTATCCTTTCGACGAACACATTTCGATTACGCTGCACACCAACGAAAAAGTACAATTTCCGCTCTACCTGCGTATCCCGGGATGGTGCAAAAATGCATCCGTACTGATAAACGGAGAGGTGCAGGCAAGCAAACCGGAAGCAGGCAAGGCGCTAAAAATTGAACGAGAATGGAAAAATAACGATCAAATAAGTATTCAGCTACCTATGGAAATCACTGTTGACAAATGGGCTGAAAACAAAAATTCGGTGAGCATCAACTACGGACCTCTTTCTTTTTCGCTTAAGATTAAGGAAAATTACATTCAGAAAAAAAGCGACCAAACAGCTATTTCAGACTCGAAATGGCAAAAAGGAGCTGATACTTCACAATGGCCTTCATGGGAAATATTTCCTGAATCGGACTGGAATTTCGGGCTGATGCTTAACACACAAAACCCCGGGAAATCATTTGAAATTGTTCGCAAAGACTGGCCCAAAAGCAACTTCCCATTCACACAGGAAGAAGTTCCGCTCGTTTTGAAAGCAAAAGCCAGACAAATTCCGGCATGGATCATGGACAAACATTTTCTGTGCGGCAAACTTCCGCAAAGTCCTGTTATTTCGAATGAGCCGGAAGTAGAAGTAGAATTGATTCCGATGGGTGCTGCCCGACTACGAATCAGCTCATTCCCAACGATCAAACAATAATTGCGAAACGCGGAATAAAAAAGCTGCACGATACATCATCATGCAGCTTTTTCTATTTATTCGAAATTCAATCTATTCAGGAAGTTTATCGTAGCCACTCAATTCAACATCGCGGCTAACTTTGGCTATCAAACCCTGAAGCACTTTTCCCGGACCAAGTTCGGTAAACGAAACAGCTCCGTCGGCAACCATATTTTTAGCCGTTTGAGTCCAGCGAACAGCACCTGTCAACTGAGCAATCAAATTGGCTTTAATTGCAGCAGCGTCTGTATAAGGTTTGGCATCAACATTCTGATAAACCGGGCAAACCGGAGTATTGAATGCAGTTGCTTCAATGGCTGCGGCCAATTCTTCGCGAGCCGGTTCCATCAGCGGAGAGTGAAATGCACCACCAACAGGAAGTACCAATGCACGTTTGGCTCCTTTTTCTTTCAGCGATTCGCAGGCTTTATTTACAGCTTCCACTGCTCCCGAAATCACCAACTGTCCGGGACAGTTATAATTGGCCGGAACTACTACCCCATCCACTTCGGCACAAACCTGCTCAACAATCTCGTCATCGATTCCAACGATAGCTGCCATGGTTGATGGTTCAGCTTCGCAAGCTTTTTGCATTGCCTGAGCACGGGCTGAAACTAATTTCAGGCCATCTTCAAACGAAAGAGCTCCGGCAGCCACCAATGCTGAAAATTCGCCCAGTGAGTGACCAGCAACCATTTCAGGTTGAAATTTTTCGCCCAAAACTTTCGACAAAATAACTGAATGCAAAAAAATTGCAGGTTGTGTTACTTTGGTTTGTTTTAGTTCGTCGGCAGTACCTTCGAACATAATTTGTGTAATATTGAAGCCAAGAATTTCATTGGCTTTATCGAACATTTCTTTTGCAACGGGCGAATTTTCGTACAAATCCTTGCCCATTCCCGGGTACTGAGCCCCTTGTCCTGGAAAAACAAATGCCTTCATGTATTTTTAAATTTGATTTAATTCGCTGCACCATTTCAAATTGTACTAATTCATCCGAACAAGTCAATTCGGTGACAGCATTTTCGTTTTTTTTTACCGGAAGCAAAGTTATTATTTTTTTATTCGGACAATAAAAATCGATCCCCGAATGCCATCTCTGCTCATCTATTTTTATTCTCAGTACAGAATAATCAACCAAAAAATTCGGATTGTCCCAATATCAACCGTTACTGATGCCAGATTTCCCAGGCACGAATAGCCTGCAAATGGAGCATTTCCAATCCGTTTTTCACCGAGGCACCCTGCGCTTTTCCTTTTTTCATAAAAAGCGTTTCCTCCGGATTATAGACCAAATCGTACAAAACATGATCGGCTGCAACAAACTGGTAAGGAATGTCCGCACAAGCATCGGTGTTCGGGAAAGTGCCAAGCGGAGTACAATTTACAATCACCAGACATTCCTTCATCAGCGATTCGTCAATATCAGTATAAGCAATTTCGCTTGTACCGCGCTGTGCCTTTGTGGATGCAAAAACCACTTCAATTCCCAATTTCTGAAAAACATACCGGACAGCTTTTGATGCGCCACCTGTTCCTAAAATCAGCGCCTTTTTGTGCTTTTCTGAAAGCATCGGTTTCAGCGAATTCTCGAAACCATATACGTCGGTATTGTAGCCAACCAGTTTTTTCGAATCGCCATGACGAAGAATTTTCACGGTATTCACGGCGCCAATTTCAGCCGCCTCGGCATCAATTTCGTCGAGATAAGCCATAATTTGCTGTTTATACGGAATCGTACAATTCAAGCCTGAAATGCCCGGATATTTTTCGAAAACACCTGGAAATTCATCAATCGAATCCAGCTCAAAATTCAAGTATTCGTGTTCTGTCAATCCTTCTTTTTCAAACTTTTCAGAAAAAAACCTTTTAGAGAAAGAATATCCCAAACGATGCCCGATTAAACCAAATGTCTTCATTATACTGTTTTTCAATTATTGCTGAAATGAACGATAAAGATAAGTGCGATTTCAGATTATTGAAACAAATCGGTATTTCTGCCCGCAATCAGTTTAAAAATTTAAAACAAGCTTAATTCCCGACGAGCGGTATTTGGTTCCCGAAAAACTACTTATGAATTCAACATTCATCAAAGCAAAAATGTGATTGATTCCGTAGCCCAACTCGGTATAATTATGCAAAACCGGAGTCGATAAATAATTGACAAATAGCGACTCTTCGAGCCCTGTATTTTCGAGCAAAGGAAGTTGTTTCAGTACCAATTTCCGGGAATTCAGGTTCGCATGCGCCTCAATAAAACGTTTCGATGTAGAATAGTTATAAAATGGCAATAAACGGAACGTATTTGCCGAACTACCAGCCACAAAAACAGGAAGATGTGTATTAAAATGGCGAAAATCTTCGAAAAAAACCTTCTTCCGATTCAGAAAGCCACCACCCAAAAGCTGGTACGAAAACCGGTCGCTAATTGCAAAGTTGATTTGCTGACTGACGGCCCCCTCCAGGTAATCGTAATCACCATCGGAACCGAAAAGATTGCGGAACGATTTGGCATATCTCAGCGAAAAGCTTGGAAATTTACTATCGGCATAATATTTCACACCATTACGAATCAGGTACCGTTGCCGAGGAGTATAATTCAAATTCAACTTGAATATTCCCTCCTGATGTCTGCCCGCATAACTGTTCACGAGCTCCGGATTATAAACGATATTGGGTGTAAATGCCCGATCTTTTATATCGACAAAACGGAAGCCGGTGTGGTTTTCTTCGGGGCGACTATCGCGAAAAGTGAAGGCCAGCCCTACATTCAATCCGTTTGCCAGATCGCGACTGAAATCAACAGTGGCATACCTGCGGTGGTAATATTTTTTATCGTTTCGTTCAAAATATAGCGAATAGGTCATGTTCGATAAACCTGAGTACGCAGAATGTTCCTGAAAATCGACTGTTCCGGCACCCACAGCAAGACCGAGAGTTGAGCGGTTGATTCCGTCAAAACGTCTTCTGAAAATCAAATTGGTATTCACATCCTTGCGAGCAAAAGCATAGGTCAGCGATGGTTCAATCATCATTGCCTTGCCGGTACTGTCGGACTTGTAATAGCGCAACGACACAGGCAATGTAAAACCATCCACCGTGTTGTACGAAATTCCGGAAGGATTGAAAAGTCCGTCATAATTGAGCGATTCGCGTTTTTTGATCGAATCAACGGAATAGTCATACAAATGCCCTCCCCAAAGATGATTCAGTTTAAACTGCCGCTTCGAGTTCCGAACCGAATCTTTGTACTCCGGACGCGAGGAAACAACCAGAAATGAATCTTTCTTGGCAAAGCTTTTTATTTCAGCTTCAAGCAGAGGAACCGGCCTTATTTGCGCCCAATAAACCGAATCGTTCTTCGTTTTACGCTGGTCGTATTTCACTTCCGATTTAATTTCCAGCGACTCTTCGGGCATTTTTTTCTCCACTTCGCGCTCAAGCATCCGGTTTAGTTTTTTCGATTGCCGGTTATTCAGATTCTCAGCCGCCATCAGCTTTTCGAGCTTTTTATTTTGTGTTTTTACCACCGCCTGCTGATTGCTTTGTCTGATTGAATCAGCGATCTGCTGTTCACTCTTCAGCTTGTCCATTTCTTTTTTCAAAAATGAATGGTCAATTGCCGGGTTCAGTGTCACTTTGTACTCGCTAAGCGAAGCAACATATTTAAATTTTCCTTTCAGCCCAAGAATGGATGCACTAATCAGAAAGTCCATATTTACCGGCATCCATGCATTGGGAGCCACTTCCGAACAAACCTGATTAAACTGCACTGTTGCCCCAATCGGGCTCATGCTCAATTGTGCCGAATGGATATTCCAAAGATGATCGGTAATAAAAAGATAGCCCGAAAAAACATCTTTGCCATCTTGCTTCGGGGTCACTTTTATTTTATTAATCGTTCGCCCATTTTCTTCGAAAACGCCAACCAACTTGAAATTATATGTTTTCAGCGCGTTTCGATTTACAGGAGAAACAATGCCGTACTTATCGGTTTCATACAAATTATTAATTACATAACCCATCGGATTGGTAGAGCTTTGCTTGCCCGACGAACGCATCGCAATCACTTCCTGCTTCAGCACATCGGGAAGTTCGAAACTTATTTTGCTCAAAGTTTCATACACAATCGGCTCCCCCTCTTTGAAACCCTCCTTGCGAAGTGCTTTGCGCATAAAAAACGGAATTTCTTCAACTTCACCGTTCCCTTTTAAATATACTTTGCAGGTATAGGCCGACACCTGTGCCCGATAGTAAGGAGCCAGCGAAATAGCTTTGCGCATAATGTAATAGGCCGGATCTTCGCCGCTTGCCATCACTTTTATTTCGGGAATGAGATAATTCTGATTTTTCAGCTGCACATTCAGCACTTTTTCTGAACCCGCAACAATGGTAACTTCGGTTGAAAAAACCTGGTATCCCACGTAACGAAACTCCAGTTTCCAGGTACCCACAGGCAATTCAAGCCGATAATTTCCTTCAACATTCGAACTAGTTCCGGTACTTAAAGCAGGAACAAAAACATTCGCAAACGGAATTGTCTCATTTTTTTCATCGGTAATGTGCCCGCTCAGAACTTGAGCTGAGGCTACAAATGCAAAAAAAGAAACGAACAACAAGGTGGCAATCAGATGTTTCATCGTAAAAAAAATAATTTTTGCAATAATAATCTTTTACCTTGTTAATTTAACCGAATAAAAGTTAAATATCCAGCATTCGTTCTCTGAGAATTATTTTTTTGCCGTCATTTTTTCGATTGCCAAAATCAGCACAAAACCCAATACGGCCAAACCGATAGCTGCCCATACCATTGAGTTTTGTCCGGTTAATTCGGCATACGTTGCAGGCAGTACATTTTCCTTAATCAGTGGACGAACTTCGCCATGACGATCGGTAAACGTTTCAACGACTTTTTTCCAGGGCCATACTTTATTGAGCGAACCAACCATAAAACCGGCCAGCAGAGCGATAGTCAGGTTATGATATTTGCGCAGCAACCACGAAAGAACATTCGAGAAAGCAATAATTCCGATGGCTGCACCGGCCATAAACAAAGCAATTACCGGAATATTGAAATTGCTCACCGCTTCGAGCACAAAACGATACATACCCAGTAGTACAAGAATGAAACTACCCGAAATTCCGGGTAAAATCATCGCACAAATGGCAATTGCACCCGAAATAAAAATGAAATAATACGAGGTATTGGCTTCAGCCGGAGATATAATGGTAATCCAATAGGCAATTACGGTGCCTGCAATGGCAGCAATAATGGTTCCGGCCTCCCATTTCGAAATGGTTTTGGCAACAAAAAGCGCACTTGCCACTACCAAACCAAAGAAAAACGACCAAACCAACACCGGGTAATGTTCGAGAAGATAACCGATCAATTTTGCCAGCGACAACACGCTAATCGAAATTCCGCTGAGCAAACTGAGTAAAAATGTTCCGTTCACCGCTTTCCAGAATTCGGCAAACTGCCCTTTCAGCAAAATTTTTAACGATGACAGATTGAACGACTTGATTGAGTTAATCAGCTCTTCGTAAATTCCGGTAATGAAAGCAATTGTGCCTCCCGAAACTCCCGGAACCACATCGGCAGCTCCCATTCCAAGTCCTTTCAGTCCAATAATCAGATAGTCTTTAATCGATCGGTTCATGTTGTTTGTTTAATTGATGCAACAAAAATAGACGCAGTCAGTAGATAACGAAATTTTTGGGAAAGTATTTTTCTCCGGATGGAAAAAACCTCATTGCCCGAGCTAAAAAAAGAAAAAAAAAGCAGACCTGTAAGCCGGGTTCTGTATCCACCAGCAAAGCCGGAGAACCTCTATCATTTATCTGGCCATACCATTGCTGATATGATCGTAAGCAGCCTACCCCTTACGACTTTTGGAAACCAAAAACAGGACGGGCCGCCCTGCTTGCCGGCCGAAACCAGCAAATCGTAATATACATGGCCTTGCAACCCATGAGTGGTACGGCTCCCGATGTTGCCACCGGGACCGGTGAGCTTTTACCTCGCCTTTTCACCCGTTCCCTGCCGCGATACATCGCTGCAAGGTGGTCGTTTTCTGTTACCATACTGCAAACTTTCGCCTGCCTTCCCGTTAAGAAACATGGTGCCCTGCGTTGCCCGGACTTTCCTCCCCTCCCGGTTGCCCGGAAAGAGCGATAGAGCGGTCTGCGCCGCAAAAGTAACAAACTTTTTGAAAGAGAAAGAAGAAAGTGTAAAGTCAAAGGGGAAAAGGGAGAAGGCAGAAGGAAAAACGGAGAAGGCAGAAGGGAGAAGGAATATGTGCCGGATCATTAAATGAGCGAAATCCGGCTGTTGTCGAATGTCTAAAATCTATTATCCGGCTGCTATCCTGACACGTTTAAACGGAGAAGGGAAAACGGAGAAGGGAGAAGGGAAAAGGAATATGTGCCGGATGATTAAATGAGCGAAACCCGGCTGTTGTCGAATGTCTAATCCGGCTGCTATCCTACAAATGAACTTGGCAAAACAAACATTTTACTCATACATCTCCCCAAAAAGCCTCATTCCCGCGAAGGCGGGAATCCCATGAAATGAAAAAACAGTATCGGAACTTATCTTCATTTTTTATTCCGAGGCATTCTTCATAAATCCTTTGCCCAAAATACTCAAGCTTTGTACGTAATATGCGGATTTTCACTCCCAGTGAAGCCCGGATGAATAAAAATTGCCGATTAGTGCTTGTTCAGTTTCCTGGTCAGCTCAAAACCTAATTCATCAATGTTTGTCATTTTTTGATTGAATGCAGAAACATTCGATAAGATAATTACCGCAAACTTGTTTTGTGGATCTACTATCATCGAAGAAGAATATCCACCTGTTCCTCCATTGTGCCAAAACAAATTATTTTTGTTTGCCGATTTTAAAATGTGCCAGGCCAACCCAATTTCCATTTGATCGCTGATCGAAAAGGTAGAGGTTCGGGTTAGTGTAAGCGCTTTATTTTGAGGGTCGAATTGCGCAGTTGCAAATTTTACCAGATTTTCGGTTGTCGATAAAATTCCACCGCCCCCAAACAATACGTCAAAATCCCAGTTTGAAACCTCATTTCCGTTCTCGTCCAGTCCTTTTACAAGTGCTTCATTCCGGTTTTTTATGCTGGCATAAGAATTTGTCATTGAGTACTTATCAAATACCTCTTTTTGCAATAAATCCTGAAAACTTGTTTTTTGCGTTAATCCCAATGTGTAGCCCAATAATCCGGCGCCCAGATTGGAATATGAATACGTTTTTACTGAATTGCTTTCCAGTTTCAAATGTTTTTGCAGATATTCTTCAATTTCATGTTTTCCAAATTTTTTATACGGATTATCGGTGTTGTCAGAGCCCAAATTATCGGGAAGACGTGGTAATCCGGAGGCATGATTGGCTAAACTTTCGAAACTCAACGCAATATCATTTCTGAACTTAAACGGGTAGTATGAATTAATTGCATCGGTTAGCTTTATTTTGTTCTCCAAAACCAGCGAAGCCAGTACCGTGGAGGTAAAAACCTTTGTAATAGAGCCAATTTCAAATATCTTATTTTGATTCTGAATGGTTTTTATACTGTCGTTCTGTTTTATTATGCCATAATATTTTGCTTCTCCGTTTTCAATAATAGCGATCGAAAGCTGGGTATTATCCGGAAAATCAGTTGTTTTCGAAAAAATAGTTTCGGCTATTTCTTTGGGATAACTATGCAGTGCATTAACGATGTGCTTCCCGGTACTACTTTCGTCCACATACGGTTTAATTAAAAGCCCGCCAATTTTGTTTTGCTCATCGAGCGAAATGTAAATTTTAAACGTAGCCCTTTCGAATTTTGCCTTATAAATTGCAGTACTCCCATCGCCATTACCAACAAACTCGCTTGCTTCTATTTTGCCCGCACCATTCAACAAGCTTTTGAAAAATTGTTTCGTCTTTTCCAGCGGTAATAGTTGCTGCATCTGATTTGAAAAACCATTAAAAATACTCTCGAAATCTTCTGTATTATAATTGTTCTGAAAATGAGCAACGGCAATTGTATAATTTTCAGTTTGTGCTAATAGAATATTACTCACACTGATTGCAACAAAGAGGAGAATTATTTTTTTCACACGTACAAATTTTAAAAGTTGATTCGAATAATTTTTGTATTGACTTTTTCAATTAAAATCTCAATGCTCCAGACGAACAATAAATGGGTTTGATTGCGATCTTGTCCTCCAATGTATTTCATGTTTCAATGATAACAATCCCTTCTCGTATTATACTTACTTTCCCTGATTTGTTTTTAACAATCGAATGTGGGTTTTTATATCATTTAATTTACTTCAAAAACCATAAAACGGTCGCTAAGTGCATCTCGCCTAATATTTTTACCTGCCATAAAAATGCACTTACATTGGTAGGCTATATGAGATTTTTATAGTAAATGAAATACATACGATACCTTATGACCAAGCCACTTGTATTGAGCACAGAGATTAAACTAACTTTAAAATGCTTTTTCAGCCCACAATCCAATCAACTCGAAGGCTTTGTTGTTGTGACGAATGCCGTTATGGGTTTCGTCCTGTATTACATAACATTCGCCTTTTGAATACGCATTAAATAAGGGAACATATTCTGAGGCAATAAAAGCTTCATCGGCGCCTCCAACAAGTACAATTAATGGCTTATCAATGCATCGTAATGCCTGCTTGTAATCAATGGGAATGGCAGCCTGCATACTTCGATAGGAGTATGATTGTAAAGGCATTTGGGGTGGTAAGTTATAAAAAACAACTTTTAATGAATCGTATTTGTGTATTCCAAACTCGTTTAACATACGAACTCCCAACCCTCTTGACAAGTGTGATTTAATAAAATTATTTTCCAAATCTAAATCGGTTCGTATTGTTGGAGCGTTGTTGCCCAAATTAGGGGCAAATAAAACATATGCTGAAATGTCTGTTTCCATAAATGTTTCTTTATGCCTCAGCACAATGCCTCCTCCCATAGAATGTCCTGCCAAAATGATTTTCTGAGCGGGTCGGTTATTTTTGATTGTGTGAATTATATCCTCTAAATCCTCGGCATACTGATTGAGCGTAGTAACGTCGCCCGGCGTTCCTTCCGATTGACCGTGCCCGCGCAAATCTATTGCAATCACTTCTGCTCCGACAGATTCTCTTAGTAAACCTGACATTTTGTTGTATGTATAACTACTTGCTAAGGTTCCGTGTACAAGAATAATTGTTTTATCGGACTCCAACTCATATTTTTCTGCATGAATGGTTGCACCATCACGCATTTTAAATTTAACAGCAACCGATTTGTTAGGCTGATCAAAACCCATGTCGGCAATTGCTTTTGGAGTTAAATTCAAATTGGCATAAGGCTCTTTGAATTCCGGTTCAGGGAACGCTACCATTTTCAATGCTTGTTCAACGATATAGATGCTATCGGAGTTCGTTTGAGCTTTCGTAGTTTGCTGCAAAAATAGCACAGAAACCAAAGCGGTAATGACTGATAATTGTTTCATTGTTAGTTGTTTTTATTGTTTTTGTAAAATTATATGCTGCATTTGGTCTGCAAGTCGTAAATGAAAGTAATTCAATGGCCTATTGTTTCATTATTGAAAGTAATTCACTTAAAATATTATCAACACCCATGGCAAAACTTTCCCAGTTGTAGTCGATAAGAATATCAGGTTGAACGCCTTCGGTTGTTGTTTCCTGTATTCGAAACAACCTTTTTGAGTAAGTGATTCGCAGGTTTGAATTCGGTAAATTAAACGCGTCCATATCCTGGTAGCCTGTTGGATTTGAACCGGTTGGTGTGCCAACTATTTTAGCATTTAGCAATTCGCGGAAGAGTGCCACATTGCTGGCACCGGCCGAAAAGGTAATTCCGCCCGAAAGTACATAAACACCGTTTTTCCAGTCAATTCCGTCCACCATATTGAGGGCATTGGCTAAAATAAGGCCTATATACAAATCGCCGCCGCTGTTGTTGCGCAAGTCAATAATTGCCTGCCGGCTTTGGTTTTGCATGATAAAACCCACCAGTTTTTCTGTAAAAGGTATCATTTCTTCAAATGAGGGATAGCTGTCGAATCTTATGTAAGTGATAGTCGTACCCTCTACTTGTGTAAACCAAAGAAAATCAAAGTCAGGATTTTCAGGTTTTTCGATTCCCGGAACACCAATTTTCAGTTCTTTGTATTTTTTACTATTCAGTTCGTTATGCGGAACAGCCTGAATCACAACGTCCATTTTTTTTTCTGCGTCAGTAGTAAACTGAAATCGCGCTTCTTCTGTCGATTTGGTGATTTTCAAGGTATAAAGCAATTCGCATAAAGGCAGATATTCACCTATCCTTACCACTTTTGAATGTTTATTTTCAACAAATTGAGCAACTTCTGAAAGCTCGTTTTCAATTTCCTGAATGGGCTTTCCTTCAATTTTGGTGAGTGTAGCACCCAGAACTGAGGAGTACGCTTCAGAAACTTTAACAACACGCCATTTGCCGCTTATCTTTTTCACTTCAAGCGGGAAATAATGCATTTCCCAGTTTGCGAGCGAAACAGAGGTGTGACCGTCGCCAATTTTACGCGTTAAGCGCATCAGTTCAACGGCAATTTCCCAATCGGTACTTTTTTCTATGATTGAAGAAATTTGGTTCAACTCTTTATCAAAACTTTGTTTATCTATCTTATTGTAAACATCAATGTGTCGGTTTTGCAACTCCTTGTGATAAAACTCCAAATCATCCTGCCAATGTGCAGTTCTGTTTTCCTGACAGAACGTAGCATTAACAAGAAAAACAAGCATTAAAAAATGTAGCACTTTCATAACTTCGTAATTTACTGTTGATTAATTTTCAAATTCTTTTTTTATATACAACAATACTTTTGCCGGAATTTCGAAAGTTTTTTTCGTTTCAGTTACCTGATTCAAGGTACCAGACAAATAAACATCCAGTTCAGGACAGTAAAACATAAAAGAAGATGTGCTACCTGTATGACCCACAAACTGAATATCCGAAAAGTCAGGCACGCGCTCCTTATAAATCACCTTTCGTAAACCGTAACCATAATAAAGCCCGGTGCTTTCGTTCACCCAATCTGACATTTGCTGAACGGTTTCTGCCCGAAGTATTTTGTGCGTTTGCAATGCCCGCTGGAATTTGTTTAAATCAGAAGCAGTAGTAAGTAATCCACCGCCGGTCCAACCGATGCTCAGACTTGTGTATTTGGAAACTTCAGTATTTCCGGCATAAATTTCAGCAATCCTGTCTGTTGGTTTGGTGGGTTTTGAGCGCAAATACATGCTTGTATAATTCATGTTAAATGGTTCAAATATGTATTTCCTGTAAAAATCGTGTACCGGCATTCCGCTGACATTTTCCACAATCAACCCTAATAACACATAGTCAGTATTACAGTATTTATAAGCTGAGCCCGGTGCAAAATCTGCTTTCATTTTTGTTTTCGCCAGATTGATCATTTCCATTGGATTCCAGAATTTTGCGGTGTCTGAAAGCAATAATACCATTCCATTTGGAGTACCATCAATGGTTATACCATCAATATAATCCGGAATACCTGATGTATGTTGAAGTAATTGTGCAATGGTTATTTCTTTGGAATAATCTTTTCCATTAAAAACATGCAAGCCATTGATGATACTGTCGGGCAAATGCTCGCAGATTCTATCAGAAAAATCGAGTTTATTTTGTTCATACAAAATAGCTATGGCGGTTGCGGTGATGGTTTTACCGATGCTTGCTGAATAAAAAGTATGCTGTAGCGTTACTTCTTCACCATCTGCAAATGTACCTTCCGCAAAGCT
Organism: Prolixibacteraceae bacterium; assembly: GCA_963668595.1. Taxonomy (GTDB): domain Bacteria; phylum Bacteroidota; class Bacteroidia; order Bacteroidales; family Prolixibacteraceae; genus GWE2-42-39. The sequence goes on from OY764876.1 coordinate 1,492,702, forward strand.
CCAGTCAATGTTTTTTGATGGAGAATATATCGACAAGAATGCATTGTGAACATTGTTGTTTTCGAGTTGCTTACGAAATAATTCTTCTGTACGCTTGCGGGCTTTTGAAAAATCTTGTGCCTGTGCAAAAAAAGCAAAAAGCACTATCGTAAAAAGAGACAAATATTTTCTCATAACTTTAAATTAATTTATCGGGATTATTTCCCGTAAGATTTTGAACATTAACTGTTATACGCTTAATATCCCAATCCCACCATTTGATTTCCAAAAGCTTTGAAATCGTTTCGTCAGAAAAACGTTTTTTTATAAGTCTTGCCGGATTTCCGCCAACAATACTGTATGGTTCCACATCTTTAACAACTGTGGCGTTGGCTGCAATAATTGCCCCATCGCCAATTCTCACACCAGCCAAAATAGTGGCATTGTAACCTATCCAAACATCGTTGCCAACTATCACATTGCCCTTATTCGGATAAGATTTGCCTTGCATGGCATTTGCCCAATCGCCCCCAAAAATCGAAAAAGGATATGACGAGATTGCATGCGTGAGGTGATTTCCGCCATTCATGATAAACTGAGCGCCCGAAGCTATCGTGCAAAACTTGCCGATAATCAGCTTGTCACCAACAAAATCGAAGTGGTATTTTACATTCTTCTCAAAATTTCGAACATCTTCAAAATCGTCGTAATACGTATAATCGCCCACAATAATATTGGGATTGGTAACGATGTTTTTAAGGAAACACAATTTGTTGTGGTGCTCCAGTGGGAATGCTTTGTTTGTATCGGGAATGTTCATTTTCTTCTACTTATTTTCAAATTACTTTGTTTTGTTGATTGCTGCATACACTACTGGATATTTGTCTTTCCGGATAGTGCCTTTAAAAATCAACCAGAAACAAAGTGAAAGTTCACCCAGGTTAGCGGGAATGGTAGCAAATTCTGATATTGGTTTGTAGTAACCGGGAAAAAAGAAATAGCTCAGGAAATCGACTTCGTAACCCAAAGCCCCGACAATTAGCAAGCCACCGAAAAATTTGGCCCAATTGCCCGGAAACAAATCAGATTTCATCACCAGGTATCCCAACGGAAACAACCAAAGTCCAAAAAACACCTGTCGAATGTGCTCTCCCTGGTTATGCAAATCAAGGAAAAATAGCGACAGTGCCTGTAATTGCTGTTCTGAAAATACGTTTAAATATTCGCTCCCACTCAAAATAAATTGAGCGGCAAACTGATTCAGCATATTAATTCCCATTAGGGCACTTATAACCAGAACTACTGCCAGCAGGGTACGTGCATAATGTTTACTTGTAATTTGAAACATTCGGTAAAAAACCAAACCCAGAAAAATAAAACTTACGATATACATCAGGTCGGATGCGAGCCCGAGCCTGAATAGAAATTCCTTGTCCAGAATATTTTGTGCTGTAAGTGTGGCATTCCCAGGTTCAATTATACCTGCCCGAACAAAAAGATGGGCGAAAATTCCGGTTAAAATCATCGACAGATACAGCGAACCTGCGTTAGACATTATTTTATGTTTTGGACTTATTGTTTTCATCGCTTTTGCTTTAGAGTCGTTATTATTTTTACTTTTTATCCCTTTCGGATGGCAGATATACTGCAGTTTCAGAAAGCATAACCTACAGAGAATTCTCCAAGAAAGCCGTTCATAAAGGCGTAATCATTTCGGAATACATCAATAGCATCGATGGCAGCCTGACTGGAGTTATTTACTTTTAGCTCGTCGTAAGCACAACCATAGCCAAGGGCAAAATTAAGGGTGAAGCCGCTTTTCCAAATCCAGCGTTTTCCAACATTTAATCCAACCGTACATTCAGGAATGGAAAAATCAAATTTCCCGGTTTCCAGGATTCCTTCGCCTTTGTAGTTGCGGTAACGGGCAAAGGCACCGGTGTAAAACGAATTTAAACCTCCGCCAATGTGGTAGCGGTAATTTAAAATAACTGCTTTTCCGCTGGCATCAATTTCAGCATCGGAATACGTTTTTGGAATCGCTTCATAATCGCCCCGCAAAACCAGCCCGTGGTGTTCGCTGAACAAGTGCTCCACGTTGGCAGAAAAAATTCCGAAGGCAATTCCACCCGGACACATATTAACGGCAGTGCGTGCCGGACTTATCCATTTTTCTGAATCCTTTTTTTCATGGCTTTGGGCGCTCAAGTTTCCCGCAAATAATACCGTCACTACAACTACTGCTAAAAAAGTCAGCTTTTTTACTCTTCTGAACATGCTGTTTCTTTTGATTCTTAATTTCATTTTGTTTACTTTTTTATTAACCTTTTCGCTTCCGCCATAAGACTGTTTTGTTGCCATTAAAAAATTGGTCTTGTATGAAACGACTATTTTAGAAATTAACTCCGAAATATAAATTTGGTTCAAAAAGAAAATAGTTTCTCCATTTGTCATCCAATTGTTTAAATCCATCTGGTGCTTTTGTATCGAACACCCAAAATTGAGAATGCACCTGAGGTTCAAAGAAAAACCGCTTTTTCTTACCTATGGAAAAATGATAGCCAAGATGTAATGAATTATACAGTTTGAAACCATTTCCTGTTTTGTTATCATCTAAATCCCGGTAGGTTTTATATTGTGGTAATACCTCAACTGTGGCAAACAACCCTTTCCATAACATGCGTTGATAGCTTATTCCGATTCCTGTTTCATACAAATGTCCGGGGTAGAATTCGCTTTCAGATTCAAGCTTATCCTTAAGTCCATCCCACCAAACAATTCCCATAGGTTGAAACAATCGCCAAGTGGCAAACTTTATCCCAACAATGTTCTTATCATCTAAGTTGCGTTTAACATGAAATTCTATGTGCTGCGTATTTAATCTGTCGTCCCATGATTTTTCTACCAACTGAGGTAAAATTATTACGGGCAAACTAACACTGTACTTATGAGCTACTTTATTCTCATTACTTAGTTCCTTGTTAGTTTGAGCATAAGCACCAAATGCGCAAGATGCTAAAACAAAACTGAGTAGAAACCTTCCTAATATTCCTGATTTCATAGTATTTTTCATTTTTTAGCGTTTTAAAATTTTTGATATTTATTTGATAGTGCAAATATGAGGAAGCAATGCAGGCGGATCGTCCCGAAATGTAATTAGGTACCTATCTGTGAGATTTCGCACTTTGAAACACGCCTGCGAAAGTCATTTTACATGATTCTTAATGAATTCCACGATTCGTTTATTTCCGGCCAGGTCAGGTATGTGCTTCGAATCCCTCAGCAATAATACCTCACCCAGAGATGGAAATATTGTTTTTGCACGTTTCAGCAATTTTACTCCGGGAAAGAGTATGTCTTTTTCGGCAGCGATAATGTGAACAGGCTTTTTTATCTTTTGTGCTTCTTCTCTTTTTATCAAAGGAATGGGTGTAAAATTGATTTCATAATTAAGAAGCACCTTCGCTAATGAGGCAAGGTTCGACTCATTGTTTTCAGTAAATAGTTCCTTCAGGAATCGTTGGACATGTTTGGGCTGTTTTAGCCATTTGTATAACATCAAGGGGAGCCAAACTTTCCATAAAGTCTTTAAAGCACAGCCCTTCACGATGCCGGCGGGAACAATTAGGAATACCCGTGAGATGTATCTTTCGTCGAGCACCAAAGATTTCCAGCCGACAAACCCTCCAAAGGAAATACCTACCAGAACCGCATCCCGAATGTTCAGCCAGGCCAATAATTCAAACATCCATTGTCCATAGGAAGCATCCTGCACTGACAGAACAGTTTCTTTACTCAGTTCTGGTTGATCTATTACATCAATGGCATAGACCCTAAAATCATCCATAAGCTCAATTATTGATTCCAGGAAAAAGGGTTCACAGCCATTTAAACCATTAATCAACACTAAAGGAGGCTTGTTTGCCTTGCCGGTGAGAATAATACGGGTATTGCCAAAGCTTGTTTCCACGTTTAAATATTCGTAAAGCAAGGGTAAATCGTCCAATTTGTATTGATAAAATTCCTGAACCTCACTTTTGGCTTTTGGCATGTTGAAAAAGAGAATCATGAGCATGTAGTTTTTGAGTTGCTGCAATATGTGTAACCTATTTGTTTAAAGTCACAAAGACCTGTTAAACGCTCATTTTTTTATTTGAGTAGAAACAAAAGGTCTAAAGCAGATCAATAGTTCTGTATAAATGCAGAAATCGCAATATCAATCTTTCCGGCCAATTCAAAATATGCATTTTCGTGAACATCCGTAGAAGCATCCATATTGGTCAGTAAGAGATATCCTGAATTACCATCTTTGTTGAATTGCAGGTTGCAGGTTGTTCCCGGGTCGCTGCCATCATGTTTAATATCATTACCATTCAAAAACCAGAATACCCCCTGATTTTCTGCTAATCCTGCGGGTAAAATACCATCAGGAAGCAAGGCTTTAAAAAGCATTTCGTAACCCGCTGCCTGAAACAAAGTGGAAGATTGCCCCTTGGCTCCTTTCATCATATCTAACAGGTATTTAGCTAAATCTTCATTACAGGTGTGGATACTTCCATCAGGGTAAGAATCGTTGGTATAATTAGGAAGAGCGGTGCTCTTGTCCCAATACAGTTTGGCAATGTCTGTAGAATTCAGATCAGCTATATCATAAGCCGTTTTGTTCATTCCCAAAGGCAATAAGATGTTTGTGGCAACATATTCTTTAAAGGGTACACCCGTTGCCGATTCTACCAAATAGGCAGCCAGAGAAGTGGCGATATTTGAATAATTCCATGATGAACCGGGGTCTGATGAGGCAAAATTATCCAAACTATACAAATCGCCATCGATGAGGTAGTACTCGGCCAGAAATTCTTCCAAAGGCACGGTTTCTCTTTGCTGAAAACCAAAAGCATTCATTAGCAATTTTGCCCCTTCTTTAGATAAATCTTCTCCAGGTAATATGTGATAAGCATGGAAATAACTTTCAGCTTCATCCAACAGGCCGGATGTGTGTGTTACCAAGTGTTTAACTTTAATTACAGCATTTGGCACTTTCGGGTTTTTCAACTCAACGGGCAGAATGTCGTTGATATCAGTTTCCAGGGTAAAATACCCCTGTTCGATGGCTTTTACTATGGCTGCTGCCACAAACGTTTTGCTGATAGAACCAATGGGTTGTGTAGTTTGATTGGTGTAAGGTTGATTACCCTCAATGTCTGCTTTTCCGAAGGCTTTTTGGTACAAAATTGTATCGTTTATCACTACTGATATGGCAAACCCGGGTGCATCTGAATGGTCATAAATGTTATTTAAAGCTGCAGTAAGATCCTCAGCTGTGGTTATATCGTTTGGATCTATTGTTAGCTCATCATCATTTTTGTCGCACGAAAGAAGTATAAATGAGCACATGATTATACAAAAAGGAAAGAATAGTAAGTTTTTCATAATAATTTCATTTTAAATGTTTTGAATTTGGACATAGCTATCCCAATTGCAGCCAGTTCATTAGCTGCCAGGGAAAAATTGTTATTCGTTGTTTTAACAGAATGACAATGCGAAGATGGAGCTAAAAAAGAAGTCAGTCGTCCTGAAATGAAATTGAGGACCTAATGGTGAGAAATGGGACTATTCCGGAAAAGATAATCTGGGCGGATATCATTTCTTTCTTTGCACTATTCTGTGGATGGAATACATTAGCCCTATGGTAACGAACATTACAGCGATGACTGTCCAACCCAAAGTCGGAAATCCATGTATCATTCCATCGGCTGCCTGGTAAACAATCCAACCAGCAGCAGTTGCTGCTATACCTCCGGCTACTTGCTGAAATGATGAGTCTAGTGCCATAAATGCACCTCTGTCTTGCTGGTCGGGGACTACCGTAGCTAAAGCTGTTGAAGCAATCATCCGGGCGTTTATACCTATAAAAAGAAGCGTATGCAACAACACAACCAACCAAAAGGGAACACTGTCCAAATTGCTGTAAACAGCCACTAATGTAATTGCCAAAACGGTACCAATTGTAAAAATCCTTAGTTTCCCATGCCTGTCCGACAATCGCCCAACAACAGGGCTTAGCGCAATAGTAGCCAGTCCTCCGGCACCATAAAGAATAGGAAGGTTGTCGAGACTGACACCTAAATTATTCGTGCTGTAAGCAGAACCAAAAGTCATATACATTGTATCTCCCAGAACGAGAAAAATATTGTTTAAAAATACAATCCAATAATTGCGACTTTTTACAATATGCACTGAATGACTTAGCGGCCGGTCCTTCTGTGCATTGTTTAAATGCGTATTGATGGGTTTTACTTTGAAAATTACCACAGAAAAAACGAGAATTCCAACAAAGAAAAATAACCAATAGGTAAGGCGCCAATTAAAGTGGGTTGCCAGATATAAGGCGAGTGGTAATCCCACAACAAGGCTTGCAGCAAAAGCCATTTGCACATAACCCATTACCCGGCCGCGTTGATCGTTTTGAAATAAATCGGCAATTATGGCAAATATTATAGCGGCCACTACTCCTCCGAAAGCACCTGCAACAATTCTTGCAACAATTAAAACCATTAAAGAATTTGCGGTAACACAAAGCAATATTCCCAATAAAAACCCGCCATAATACACTAACAATAGCTTCTTTCGATCAAATCTGTCTGAAAAACCCGTCGCTAAAAATGCGGATGTACCAGCACTGAAAGCATAAGCAGACACAACAAATCCGAATTCTTTGGTAGTGATTTGAAGTTTTGTTAGTAAAATAGCCGAAAGTGCAGGGAGAGTCATATAATCGACTACGATGGTGAATAGTATGAACACAAACAGTACAATCAGCAAAATTTGATAGGATGTAAACGGGTTTGTTTTTAGGATATTTTTTGCCATTATTTTACTTGCTTTTTCATCCACTCTGTTGGAGTAATTCCTTCCATTTTTTTGAAATAACCGTTGAACCTTGTTTTTGAATTAAAACCACTTTCATAAGCCAGTCCTAGAATAGTAAGGTGTTTATTTTTAGGGTCTAAAGCCTTTCTTTTAAATGTGTCAAGCCTGAAAGCATTGATGTATTCGTTAAAATTTTTTTGAAGGTGTTCATTGAGCAACCATGATAATTTATTTGGATGTAATCCTATTATTCCAGCCACTTGACGTAAGGAAAGCAAAGAGTCGGTATAGATTTCTTTACCACGTACCAACTGCTCCAACTGTTCCAAATAATAGTCGATTTCACTTTCATTTAGTAAAGAAGTATTGGTTGCAGCTGCCTGACTAATGTTTATAGGTTCGGGAGTGCTCCTGTTTTCAATCGAAAGTGGAAAATTCATCTGGTCGTACATTTCCTGAAAACGGGAATCGCCCCGAAGATTGTCCCATACCCAAAAATTTTTCAACGATACCATCATCACCGAGCGCTCCTGGTTGGCTTTCTTCAACCAAAAAATAGCTTCATCCGGCATATCTAAAAGTGAATATAAAATAGCAGGATCTGAGGAGTCTACATATTCCGATCGTTGTACAACAGCTAATACTTCCTTCTTTTTGCCCATCAAAATTTTTACCACGAGCAAGTCCAGGTTGGCCAGTCCTTGTCCACTTGCGAGTTCGAGTGCGCGATGAATATCTGTCAAAGCTTCCTGGTATTTGCCTAAATAGCCTTTCACCAGCCCTCTGTATCGGAGTGCTTCACCAAAATTCGGGTCAACTTCCAAAGCTGCACTAAAAGCTGCAACAGAATCCTTGAACCTGCGGGCAAAATAGTAAGTCAGGCCGAGCTGCCAATGTGAAATAACATGAAGTGGGTCGATTTCAATTCCTTTTTTTGCCACTTGAATGGCTTTTTCAAAATCTTCTTTAATAAAAATATAGTAATAGGAGATAAATTCATTTTGTTCAGGCAAGCCATAAGCAATTGCTTTATTATAGGCTGTAATAGCTGATTCCCAATCCCAATCGTAAAACAACTTTATAAAGGCAAGCACTTTGTATGCATGTGCGTTCTGTTCATCTAATGCAATCGCTTTTTCTGCCGATTCTCTTGCCAATTCGTGCGCTTCCTTTGTTGACATCATTCCAAAACCTGCCGCATGAATATACGCTTCGCCTAACATCGAAAAGGCTTCGGCATAGTTCGGGTCAACTCGAATCGCATCATTGAAGAAACTGATTGATTTTTTAATATCATCAAAGTCTTTTCTTTTCAGGTGATAACTCCCTTTCAGCCATAAGTCGTAAGCCTCTATATTTTGGGTCGGACTGAGGTGTGAAAAGGATGGAATTTCAAAATGTCCGAAATTTTCCCTGATTTGGTCGGCAATAAGCAAACTAACTTCATCTTGCAATGCAAAAATGTCTTCCAGTTCCCGATCAAAGTTTTTTGACCAAAAGTGAGTTCCGTCGGCGGTGCTAATTAACTGGGCAGTAATCCGAACCCTGTTTTTCACCTTTCGTACGCTCCCTTCCAAAACAGTACTTACACCTAATTGATGGCCTATCGTCCTAACATCAATATTTTTATTTTTAAAGGTAAAAGATGAAGTGCGGGCAATGACTTTCAAACCTTGTACTGTGGTCAACGCATTGATGATTTCTTCTGTTATGCCGTCGCTGAAATATTCGTTTTCAGGATCAGCACTCATGTTTACAAACGGAAGAACAGCTATTGATTTGTGCTTTGTTTGTTTGCTTATATTTTCGATAGCGTTCATTCGGTTAAATTCGTTCTCAATAATCTATTGGCTAATTTAATTTTTATAGTACGTCAAAAAAAACAGTTTGAGCAATTCGCAAATATGCTGTTTTATCTTTCCACTCATAAGTAACAAATTTTAAGTAGTGTTGTTTCACGCTGTGCAACAGAGACACGTATTTCCGCAAGTTTTTTATTTTCTAAACTTTATTTTTGAATGGTCCTGAAACGAGGGAAGCCTACAATCAATCAGGCGAACCTCGTTGTCTTTATCGATTGCCAGATCCAGTGAAATGGGAAATAAATGGGTTTGCTTGCGATCTTGTCCTTGAATATATTTCATGTTTCAAGATAACAATCCCTTCTCGTATTATACTTTCTTTCCCTGATTTGTTTTTAACAATCGGGGGTGGGTTTTTAGACAGTCTGACGATCACTTGTATGTGGTCGGGCGGGATTTCGAAGAGAAATCCAGTCAGACCGCTAAAACCCCCGCCTGCCATATACAATTTATTATGCAAAGTTTTTTAATTCAATTATTTTGGATTTAGTAAAGTCATAAATATTTCGAAATTTCATCTCGATAAATGGGTCAATTTTTTTATCGTCAAAAATTCTTTGAACAACTTCAATTTCCCAGATATAGAATTTCAAATTTTCATTGGGATTTATAAGCGTTACATATTCTGCTAGTTTTTTCTTATAGTCTTCTAAAAAGTCATAAGTGTCATTGTCGAAAAATACTTGATACACGACAAATGCCTTTCCTTCGATTTTGCAAGCAGAAGCTGTCCGATGATAAAATTGATAACTTAAATTGTTTAAAGAGTTATCATCAAATCCATTAGAGAAAGGTTTTATTAGACTTGTCCAATATTCAAGAACCTTTAATCTGTTTTCTTTATCACCTTTTGTTTTCCATTTCTTAATGGCGTCGGGTTTAATTTTTTTATATTCTGTAAACTTTGCTTCGATTGCAATTTTAAAGTCTTGGCTTAAAATCATTAAATCGGTCATTGAAGATTTTCCAACACCAATTTGTGGTTTTGTAGGATATTCAAAACACAATGTTGCATTTTCAGCAAGCAAATTTAATTGGCCAAGCAACTCGATTAATTTACTATTTGTTTCCTTCCAAAATTGGACAAGTGGAATACTTGAGGTTCTAAATGAATTGATTTTTGTCCCGGAAAATTGGTCTAGAATTGTATCAAAATCATAATTAGTAGGTTGTCCAAATCTTAGGTCTAAATTCATAATTGGGATTTATTTAATTCCTAACTCATTTTTTACTGTATTAAAGAGGATTAATTTTCCTTGTTTATTTAACTCAATCAGTCCTTGTCTTGTTAAAGCCAAGTTTGTCATTGGAACAATGCTTTCAAAAAACAATTCTTCAATTTTTTCTTTTCTGTCTAAGTCCTTGATAGTATTTGTTAAGTCAAAATAGTTATTGTATTTTTTATCAGGCTGTAATAACACGTGTGCAATGTCATGTTTTACCCAATCTTTATCTTTTGTGTAAGTCTGTCCAAATGCTTTTTTAAGGTTGACTTTTATTCTCAAATAATATGTTTGACTATAATTTGACTTAACAAGAATTAACGCAATTATTGTTTCACTCGATTCTTTAAACCAAGCACCAAATAACTTCTCAAAACCATTTTTTGTCGCATTGCTGTCAACTATATTTTTTAGCTCTTTTATCTCCATTTTTTCAGATGAATTTGTCAGGTCAAATTGCTGAATCTCTATTTTCTTTCGGTTTTAAAATTTTGCATAACGGTCACTTGCAAGTTGTCGTTGCGGATTTCGAAGAGAAATCCTGTCAGACCCGCAGGAAAGTGGGTACGGAGTCTGACTTCTCAGACCGCTAAACACTCCCGCCTGCCATATACAATTAGCGGCTGGCTTTAAAAATTTCATCTATTGTTTTAAGTTTCCTACTTTTATTGTCATTTCGATACTTCTCATAATCTGATTGTTTGTCTGGCATAGTTTCAATTAGACTGATTATGATTTTATCAAGTATATTGTCTTGAGACTTTACGTAAATGTCCAATAGATTTTTAAATCCAGTATCGCGATGAAAGTAATAAACTCTAGTTTCTTTCATGTGATTAATAATTGTATCTTCTTTAATTCCATAGTTAAACAAAACTTGATACGTTTCACTGAATTTATTCACATCTTGATTCTCAATGACAGAGATTAAGAAAATATCGAATAGGTTAACTCTTTTAATATTTTCTCTGAATTTAAAATCAATATCTTTAAATAAACTCTTAATTCCGAAGTATTCAATTTGCTTGATAAGTAAATCGGAACTGAGATTTTTAATGCCATTACGTAAATTATAATTTGAAAAAAGATAGCTGTCCTTTAATGATAATTCTTCAATAAGTTGTGTATTCTGAACTTCAATCTTCTTTTCAGGCATATATTCAAATGAAGTTAATTCAAAATAGAAATTATAGAATTCAATCTGTTTCTTCTCAACCGATACTTCTGATTCCATTTCAGTTATTACTTTTTGAACTAAATTGAAGTAGTCATCTTTTTTTGAGAGAAGATGAATCTTGGAAACAATGCTATTTTCTTCGAATCTTACTTTTTTATTTTGCTTTGCAAGTTTCTCTCCTTTAATACAAGCCCAAATAGTTTTCTTTATTATTAATTCTTTAATCTCATCGCTAATATTCGTATAAGATGAAATATTACTGATTAAAAAATAGAAAACATCAATTGAGTTTGTTGCAACTTGTTTCAAAAGAAAATCATCCATTACTTCATTATCTGCTTGGTCGCCATCTATACGAGAAAACAACAATTCAAAAACAATATACCAAAATGGATTTTTAAGATATATACTTATTATTGATAATAGTTCTTTACGAGCGTTATCACTTGCTTTTGTAAAAAAGTTGATATATAAATAATCTGCTGTATAATACTCTAAGAAAGTTTTATGAGTAAAATTATCTTCAAAATATATAGAACGACGTTCGGCATATTCCAAAAATTTAATTGCAATATCCTCAGCTTCAACGTACTCTTGTGCCTCCTTTCTTGCTAGAAAGAACTCTGCTAATTTTCTTTTTGTTTTTTCATACGAAACTTTATCTCCATTACTGAGTGCTTCATATTGCCAATAAGCAAGAGAAGCGAATGTTATCCTCCGATTTTTAACAGGTATAGTGAATTTTAATTCCTTCTCATTTGAGTCTATACTTTCTACTAAAGTTTTTGTGCATGACTCATAAATTTCAAGTTTTGAATCGGGAATAATAATATTATTACTTGTTAAAATTAGTATCAAGGATAATATTAAAGGATTACTTTTTAACTCCTCATCTACATCTTTTTCAAGTTGAGACATACAATTTTGAATAGCTGTTCTTTTTCTATTCAGATTTTTAATTTGAGTGCTAAAAAACTTATCTACCAGTTCTGAAATTTGATTTTCATTCAAATGCTTGATGGCAAATTCATCAAATTGCTCAGGCTTGAATTTTACATCATGATAACCAATGAATCTTGATGTTACAACACACTTAGCATTAGGATGAGCAATACTAAACGATTCTATAAGTTCCTTTAACTCATTTTTATGGGTAACGTTAAAGATTTCGTCTAAGCCATCAAAGAAGATTAAACATTTACGTTCTGTAATGATTTTCGTAAGTAATGATATTGAAATTTGAGCTTGGTATTGATTTGACAAGACATTTGATAAATATTCTATAATTGAGTTTTTTTCTCTTACCTCGTAATATTTACGCAGTGTTACTCTGAAAGGAATATAGTTTTCATATTTTAATAATCCTATTTTAGCTGCTTTCCCAGTAAAGATTTGTAGCATAACAAATTTAACTAACAAAGATTTTCCAGCTCCAGGGTCACCTAAAACAATAATATTTTTTTCGGATTTGAAAATATTTGAGATGTTCAAATCATTATCGACGACACTAATTACTCTATCATTCTTATCAAACACTCTTTGTTTAAAGTTTGGTTGTATATATAATTCGGAAAGAGTAATATCTGTTGGTTTTTGTCTATGTTTATGTAAATCAAATCCGATAAAATTTATTGCATCTAGTTTGTCTTTGGCAACTATGTAATATTTTTTAGTAAAAACTGTTATATTCTCTTCATCTTTTTTAGTTGTTATATTCTCAATTTTCTTTAAAATCTTCTTACTTTCCTTTTTTATTAATTTATTGTCAGTGACCTTTCTAATTTCAAAAAATGAATCAATCAGTACAGGATAATCGTTAATCCAAACATTTATTTTTTGAGGTGTTATGAACTCATATTTAAACTTTGATATATAATTAATAACAGATGGTTTTACATTTTTAATTTCAAGTGAATTAAACTCTTTGTATTTTTTTAATGTTTTGGCTAAAATTGTATCAAAATCATATTCACTTATAAAGGTCTTATCCTTTAACTTATCTTTCAATTGAATTGAGTTTAATGAATAGCCTGTCGATGTTGCGATAAAATAATTTATTTCTTCTGCTTTCACGAATGAATCAGAATCAACATGATAGTGAATTGCGAACTTGGTAAGTTCTGTGAGAATTAAATCAGGAGAAAGATTTCTTGAATATTTTTTGCATTGAATTACACCTGAAATTTTACTTTCTTTCTTCAAAATCGAGTCCATGCCTTTTTCACCAACACCCGGCATTAGTATTACTTCATCACAGAAATTATGAAATTTTGAATTCTCATTTTCATTTCTTTTTGTGAATATTGAATAAAGAAGTATTTCAAAAACCCTGTCATTCAAACTATTTATTGGGTATTCATAGTTTGAGTAGGAAGTAGGTTTATTAGCATTTGCTACAATTATATCTATTTCTCTTGATGTTATGTGTTTTTTCATGTGTATAAATTTTTCTTTCTAATTAATTTTCGATAAAATACAAACAGGTTAAGAGAGTAAATTTTCATGCACGTACTTCCTCTTGGATTCTATGCCAAGACTTGTGACAACGGTTGGTGCTTATCCTGTTGAGGCCAATTTCATTCACGTGATCCCGGTTTTACGGGTACACAGTAAAAAATCGGTCTTTTTACTTATAATGGCATTTAAACCATTTCCAATTGTTTGACAATAACACCTAATTCATTTAACCTAGCCAAAAGGTTATTGACTTGTTTGGTTTTTCGTTTAGGGTTGTTATACAAAACGGGTTCTTTGTAAGCCTCTTTGTCTTTAATGATGTGGTATGCAGCAATAATGATTTTGTGTCCTACGGCAACAATCGCTTTTTTCTTACCACGTCGGGCAATCAGGCTTTGGTATTTCCGTTTCAGGTAACTGTCTTTTTTGCGAGTAGCGCCCCAGGCACTTTCGGCTAAGATAGCTTGCAGATGTTTGTTCCCGTGGATGGTTTTTGCACTTTTTTTTTGCCCCCACTCTCGTTGTTTCCCGGACTCATCCCTGCCCAACTACTCAGATGTTGTTCGCTGGAAAACTGTTTCATGTCCGCCCCAATCTCGCTGATGATCCCAACGGCACTGTCATAAGCTACTCCTGGAATGGTCTGCAATAATTGGATTTCAACGGCATATTGTTTGGCCAGTTCATCGATTTGCTTATCAAGCTTCTCAATCAGCTTTTCCTTGTCTGTTATGCTTTCTTTCAATACCCGAAGCATAAACTGGTGATGTTTGGTCAATCTCCCATGCAGGGCTTTCCGAAACTCCTCCTTACTGGCTTTTATCTGTCCGTGGTAATGTTGCATCAACCCGTCAATGTTGGTTTTTCCGGCAATCAGGTCGTCAATGATCCGGCTGCCAACAGCCCCGTCAACATTGGTCAAAACACTGCTCAGTTTAATGTTCGCATCTTCAAGTATCCGGATGATCCGGTTTTTCTCGCTTGAACCCTGTGCTACAACTTTTTTCTTATAACGAACCAAATCACGTAAATTCCGAATTTCAACCGGAGGAATAAAACTGGCTTTTAACAAACCGCTTAGCAGAAGTTTGCTCAGCCATTGGCTGTCCTTCTTGTCTGTCTTGTGACCCGGTACATTGCGAACATGCCTTGCGTTGACCAAGATTATCTCAAAATCGCCTTCTTCCAATATGTTGAACACGGGTTTCCAGTAAACCCCGGTGCTTTCCATTGCAATGTGGGTGACTCCTTCCATTTTGCACCACTCTCTCAGCTCTGTCAAAGAACTTGTAAAGGAGCTAAACTCCCTGGTTTCGTATCCTTTTTCGCTTTTGCGAACAGTGGCTACGATATTGTCTTTATGGACATCAATCCCGCAGCCAACTTTTACAACCTGATCGAATATTACCTTTTCCATAGCTATGTCGTTTCTGCAAAGGTCGTTATTCATTTCGATTGGTGTGCTATTTTCTAGCTCATGGAGATTTCATGTGTATAAATTTTCAATGTTGGTTCGTATAATTCTCTTATCAGCTTTCACATTTCAATCTAAATATCAAAGCATGGAATAGCCATTTATACATTTTCGGTTTGTGCGGATTATAGTGCACATGGCTATTTCATTTGTCTAGATTTTGTTCTTTTTTAGGTGTATTCAATGTTTTAAGCTTGGCGGTAACGGTGGTGTATAACCACCTGTTTTTATTTTTTCTTTATCATTATTAAAAATGTGTTGTTATTCCTCTTATTTGGTGGGATAAGAACAGGTTTTAAAGCAATCGTTTTCGGGGTAATCATTTTATTCTGTTTTTTTCGTCTTTCCCAAAGATATAGAAATCAAAGTAAAAAGGAGGAAGTAAAAAGGCAAAAGTTTGAATAGGGACACGGTGTTTTTTTTACATGTAACCAGCCGGGCAACTTTATTTTTTGAACTCGTTTAGCATCTGGCGCAGGATACGGTTTTCAATTTCTAACTCTTGAATACGGTTTTGTAAGCTGGCTTCGGTTGTTTGGTCGGAGTAGTCAGGTTCGGTAAATGGGAGCTGCATGGCTATTTCGCGAAAGAAATTATATTGCAGCACCCGGCAAAGACCAATCAATCGGCCTACCTGGATGGTTGGGCGCTTCATCATCCCACTTATCGACGATTGGCTCATTTTTAATTCCCGTGCTATATCAGCAATACGAATATGTTTCTTTTGCATTTCGCGCTGAATCATTTCAAGGACTGTTGTGTTCTTCATGGTTTATTCTTTTTTATTGTTCGACTACTATTTTGCGTTTTATACAAGCAACATCGTTCTCAAAAATTGTAATCCCTTGCTTTGGTATAGTAGATCAATCCGAGCGAATTCGGTGTTGCTTCTACCGGATGCCAGTAACAGGTCTTGCAAAAGCTATTTACTTCGTATAATACGTTAATTCAGACTCTTTATGTGTTATTTTGCTTGTACGAATCGATTAATGCATATAAATATACGATATAAATCACTTAATAATAGATAAATACACATTAATATGATATTTATAGCGCTTAATAACCGATTACTACAACTTATTATTTACTTACTACGACTTATTATCCGATATTTACTTGTTTGCAAGAGTATTTAAATGATTTGCAATTGCTATTGCAGGTCTTGCAATCCGTTGCAAAGGCATCGCTATTCAGAAAGTACTCCTTCCAATTGCTGGGATTCCCGCCTTCGCGGGAATGAAGCGAGGGGCAGTGTGAACAAATTGGTTGTTTAGCATGCCCAGCTATTTGTCAGACGATGAATGCAAAAAAAAATAAAATCCATGGCTGTTTTCTATTGTTTCTATTGTACCTATTGTGGTAATCTCCGCCTTTGCGGGAATGATGGAACTCTGACTGAGTTTTTTTCTTACGACTTGAAGCTTGCGACTAGCTTAACCACAGAGTATCACGGAGTTTTTCACTGAGTTGCACAGCAGAGGAATTATAAATTATAAATTTTGAATTGTAAATGTACGCTGGCTGTTTTCTTACGACTTGAAGCCTGCGACTAACTTAACCACGGAGCCTCACTGAGTTTTTCACTGAGTCGCACAGAAGAGGAATTATAAATTATAAATTTTGAATTTTGAATTGTAAATGTACGCTGGCTGTTTTCTTACGACTTAGGACTTACGACTTACTACTCACTACTTCTTCTCAACCTCAGAATACAGACGAGAAATAGTAAATCGCTAAATAGTAAATAATCCCTGGCTGTTTATCTAAAATCTATAATCTAACCATCCGGCTGTTATCTCAGCCTTAATCTTCAAGTCCCAAGTCCTAAGTCCCAAGTCCCAAGAAAACTTACTACTTTTGACTTACTACTTACTACTCACAACTCGCATCTACTTATCCAGCAATCGTTTCATCACCCGCATTTTGTGCGAATAGCGGCGCGTATCAACATTGAAAATACCAAACTGATCGACATTATCGATGCGTACTTTTCCGGAAGCATGAATAATTTTATTGCGAGCCCAAATAATGCCCACATGAACAATATTGCCTTCGTCGTCGTCGAAAAAAGCCAGATCGCCGGGCTGTGCTTCCTCCACAAAGCTAATTGCCGTACCGACGTGCACTTGCTGACTTGCATCGCGAGGCAATTTTATGCCCACCATTTTGTAAATAATTTGCGAAAAGCCCGAGCAGTCGATACCAAAAGGCGAACGTCCTCCCCACAAATACGGAGCATTGAAATATTTCAGCGCCTGATCAATAATTATTTTTCGCGGATTTTTAGGCGTATTATAGGTGCAATTTCCTTCAAATTTATAGCGGTCGCGCAGTAACAAAAATTCCTTTTTATAGGGGCGCCAGCAAGGTAAACTGCTTCCGGCAACCAGCATAATATTTTGCTCCGGATGTACCGGCAAAATAGTAAAAATGTCGGTATTCACAGCCATCGGCATGCGTTCAATCTTCTGTAAACTCTTTTCAGGCAGCGGAGTAATCATTTTGGCATCCACCCAGCCTTCGTAATCATCGTAAGCCAGTTTTACCCGGGCCCAGCCCATCATCTGCTCAAAAACTTCGAAATGCTCGCCATATAAAATCTGAGTCACCATTTCACTTTTTTCCGACGGTTCTCTGCGAACAGGAATAATACTTAAGCCTGAAATGCCGTACTGCATGGATAAATTCTTTAAATTTGGCTATCAAAGATAAAACTTTAAAGCATTGTCAATCGTCTAAGAATATCCATTTAATAGGTATTTATGAAAAAGTTATTAACCCGGATTGCCCAATATTACCATTACCTTTTTCTCGGTCTGGTTTTTTTGCTGACTATCGTATTGTTATTCCTTGTTTTTCCGCGCGAAAGCCGCTTTAAATACGAGTTTCAGAAAGGTTCGCCCTGGCGCCATCCAACCCTGATTGCTCCGTTCAACTTTGCCATACAAAAAGCCGACAACCTGATTGCAACCGAGCGCGACTCGGTTTTGCGCGACTATCTCCCCTATTTCAAGATTGACACCAACCTGCAATCGCAGCGCATTCACCAATTCGACGAAGCGTTTACCAACTTTTTCAGTTCAGTAAAAACCCGTCGCATTCCCAAAAACTTCAACCGGATACCGCAACTGCTGAAACGGCTGTACGATCAGGGAATTCTATCGAAATCGCTGGATGCCTACAAAGAACTGAATAATAAAACGGAACTGATGGTGGTACGCGGCAATCGTGCCGAACGTGTCCCCACTGCGCAAATACACTCACTAAAAAGCGCCTATCAGGAACTGAACGACAGCATTCATCTGTGGGCCGGAAACCTGTATGTCGATTTTAACGACAAAATCAATGTAAACGATTTTCTGGAAGACAACCTGACCTACGATGAAGCCCTCAACGAAGCAGAAATCAAAGAGCGGCTTCAATCGGTTTCGCTATCAATGGGTGCAATACAGGCAGGCGAGCGCATTATTTTTGAAGGCGACCTGGTTGGACAAAAAGAGCTGATTATTCTTGAGTCGCTGAAAAAAGCATACGAAACCAAGCGCGGACAGGATTTGGATTACTTTCTGGTAATGGGAGGAAAAATTATCCTCATCATCGGTTGTTTACTTATTTTGTTCCTGTATCTGTTGTATTACCGAAACGAAATTTTCAAGCATCGCCGCCAATTCTCGTTTATCTTTCTGCTAATTGTGCTGATGGTTTTTATTTCGAGCGTGGCAGTAAAAACAGGTTTTATCAATATCTACACCATTCCACTGGTAATTCTGCCTATTTTGGTTCGAATATTTTTCGACTCACGTACCGCCACTTTTGCACTGGTGGTCACCACTTTGCTTATCGGATTTTTTGCGCCCAACAATTACGAATACATTTTACTTCAACTAATTACCGGAATTGTTGCCGTTTTCAGTTTAAATAAACTGCACCGCCGGTCGCATTTGGTTATTACAGCCTTCTGGGTAGCAGTTACTTATTCGGTATTGTACATTGCCATGTCGCTCATCGAAGAAGGCAACTTCCAGTCGATAAAATGGATTGAATTGCAATGGTTTGGACTCAATGCGTTGCTTATTTTCCTTGCTTATCCGCTTATCTGGGTTTTCGAGAAAATATTTGGTTTTGTTTCAGACGTTACCCTGATGGAACTTTCGGACACCAACCAACAACCACTGCTTCGCAAACTAGCCGAAGAAGCACCCGGGACATTCCAGCATTCGCTGCAAGTAGCCAATCTGGCCGAGGAAGTTATTCACCGCATTGGCGGCAACCCGTTTCTGGTGCGTGCCGGAGCGATGTACCACGATATTGGTAAAATGCGTCGCCCCGGTTTCTTTATCGAAAATCAGGCGGCAGGCATGAACCCACACGACCGCATTGATCCCAAACGAAGCGCCGAAGTAATCATCGACCACGTAACAAACGGCGTGCGACTGGCCCGCAAGCACGGACTTCCGCAAATTCTGATTGATTTTATTCTGACTCATCATGGAACCACCAAGGCCACTTATTTTTATAAAACCTGGCAGAATGAAAACCCCAATCAGGAAGTAAATCCGGATGAATTCAGCTACCCGGGGCCAGTGCCAACCAGCAAGGAATGTGCTGTGGTGATGCTCGCCGACGGGATTGAAGCAGCTTCGCGATCGCTGAAAGACAAAACCTACCAGAGTTTACGCGAATTGATCGATAATATGGTGAATAAAAAAATCCAGGAAGGACAGCTCGAAAATGCCGAACTCACTTTCCGAGAAATCACTATTTTCAAAGAAACCGTATTGGAAAAACTGAAAAACATTTACCATTTGCGCATTGAATATCCGAAATAAAGCAAGTTTACGATCATGCAAAAAATTTTATTCCGGGCTTTTGTCTGCCTCATTATTCTGAATGCCTGCCAGCCGAAGCCGTCCACACAAACAGACACCGAAGCCACGGCAAAGTATTCCATTCCTTTTTCAGAAGAAAAAGCCAATTACCTCTATCACTTTGCCTACACCTGCATCGATCAGGAATACCCGAACAAAACCGGTCATGTAATGGGCGACTCCAGCTACCTGGCCACTCCGGCAGAGCTGCATCCGGCATTTTATGGTTGTTTCGACTGGCACTCATCGGTACACGGACACTGGACACTGGTGAACATACTGAGCCATTTTCCCAACTTCAAGTATCGCAACGAGATTTGTGCCAAGCTCAGTAAGAACCTGAGCAAAACCAATATTGAAAAAGAAGTTGCCTATTTCTACGACGAACACAACAAAACTTTTGAACGCACTTATGGCTGGGCCTGGCTTCTAAAACTCGACGAAGCCCTGCTGGAATGGAACGATCCGCTGGCACAGGAACTACACAATAATATTCAACCGCTGGTTGATTTGCTGGCTTCCCGCTTCATCGAATTTCTGGATAAGCTGAATTATCCGATCCGCGTGGGCGAACATCCGAACACGGCATTTGGTATGTCGTTCGCGTACGACTTTGCCAAAAAACATCATCCGAAACTAGCCGCCAAAATTGAAGAAAAAGCCCGCGAATATTACAAAAACGACACGGATGCTCCGATAAAATGGGAACCGGGAGGATTCGATTTTCTTTCGCCTTGTTTACAGGAAGCTTCGCTAATGCAAAAAGTTTTGCCAAAAGACGAGTTTCAGAAATGGCTTCAGTGCTTTTTGCCCGGCTTTGAGCAATCTCCTGCCAGCTTTTTACAACCCGCAATTGTTTCCGATCGCAGCGACGGCAAAATGGCTCATCTCGATGGATTAAATTTCAGCCGTGCATGGTGTTTGTACGAAATCGGACATGCACTGAACAACCCGGCCATGCTTGAACTGGCCAAACAGCATTTCGATTTCAGTTACGACAAACTGGATACCGGCGAATATGCAGGCGCACACTGGCTGGCAACATTTGCTACCGTGGCCATCCAGAAATCGGAAGAAAAGTAAACGACTGTTTAAATTTCACACCTATTGATTTTCGAGTTTTCCAGACAGCGAAAGAGCAAGGTCGTTTAGGTAGTAACCGCATTGCGATCAGGCAAGGCCTGTCATCTGTCAGATCGCATAAAATTGCAAATAGTAAATCTTTTAATTGTAAATAAGCAATTTAAGCGTCGCACAAAAACAAAAAAAAAATACTTTCCAGCCATTTTTTGTAACATTCGCTAAACGGCTGTCGTCTTTCAGTCAGAAATAAAAAAAACGTGGAGACACTGTACCAAAACATTTACCAGGACATTATTGACCGCTGTAAACAAGGCGACAGGCAGGCACAGACACAGCTGTACAAGATTTATTACAAGCCCATGTACAATGTAAGTCTGCGAATGATTGGCGATGAAACAGAAGCTGAAGACATCATGCAGGAAGCATTTCTGAGTGCATTCAGAAAAATCGGCAGCTACGAAGGCAAAGTCAGTTTTGGTGCCTGGTTAAAAAAGATTGTTGTAAACCGATCGCTCGACTATTTGAAGAAAAAGAAGATACAATTTGAAGAAATCAACGATCGGATGAATATTCCTGAAGAATCTGGATTGATGCAATTTGAAGAAGAAAAGGTTGAAAAAATAAGGGCTGCAATCAGTCAATTACCGGAAAGATTCAGAATAATTATCAATCTGTTTATGGTGGAAGGATACGGGCACGACGAAATTGCTGAAATGCTGCAAATCAGTAGTGCTTCCTCCCGGATTCAGTTTTTCAGGGCAAAACAAAAACTGAAAGAATTATTGCAGCAAAGCGAAATTTTCTCGATGAACTAAAAACAAAGTCAGAAATGAAAGATATTGAAAAAATAATAGCCGAAAACCGAATGTTGTTTGACGATTCGGAACCAGCCAACGGACATTTTGAACGTTTCGAAGCCCGACTGGATAAGGAATTCACCAAAAAGAAAAAAATAAAATTCAACCTGATATGGCAATCAGCTGCCGCCGTTGCATTTATATTTCTGGCAATCAACCAGGCCATTCTGCTCTTCGGACCCAAAAATGAAACCAGCCAAGCATCAATCAGTCTGGCTTCGGTGGCTCCCGAGTATGGCGAAATGGAAAATTATTACCTCACTGCCATCAATACCGGACTGAGCAATTGGGAATCGCTTCAAAAAGATGGCGTATTGAGCGACGAAGAGCAAAAACTGCTCAATGAAGAACTTCATGAGTTTGAAGTAACTTTCAAAAACCTGCAAGCCGAGCTAAAAGCCAATCCCGACGACGAACGGGTTATCAACGCAATGGTCGAATTTTATCAGTCGAAGTTAAATGTGATCACACTTATATTGCAAAACATCAGAGAAGTAAAACAAATAAAAAATAAAGAACATGAAAGCCAAATTTAAAACCTTAAGTCTCATTTTTGTGCTGACGACATTGCTTGCGAGTGCTGTCAGTGCATCGGAATACACGAAGAATGTAAACCGCTCGTTTAGCCGTACCGAAGTAGATGCCCTCAATTTGTCGAATAAATACGGCACTGTCACAATCAGCGACACAGGCGGCGAATCGGTAAGCATTGAAGTTTCGATTGTTGTTGAAAGCAGCTCGGAAAGCAAAGCCAGGCAGTTGCTCGACCAAATTACAATCGACATCAGTAAAAATGGGAAAACAGTATTGGCAAAAACCAATTTTGGTTCGAATTTCAATACCCGACTCAAATTCAACGTCCATTACAAAGTAAATATTCCGGAGCGTTGCGATCTCGACATCAGCAATAAATACGGGAATGTGACCATTGATCGCCTTTCGGCCAAAGGTAAATTCGATATTGCCTACGGAAATATTACAGCTGAAAGTCTGAAAGCTCCCGCAGGAGAAGCAATTGCGCTCAATCTGGCTTATTCGAAAGCCGATTTCCAGGAAGTAAACAACCTGCAAACATCGATCATGTATTCGAAACTATATCTCGATAAAACAGAAACTCTGAAACTGGACTCGAAATACTCAACCATTAGTATCGATTATCTGAAAACCATGCAGGCTGTCTCGAAATACGATGGTTTTTCAATTGACCATGCAGGCAGTATCAAAGCCGAATCGAAATACACACACTACAGCATCGATCAGCTCGACAACAGTTTTGTGTTGAACTCGGCCTATGGAAATATTGAAATTGATGAAGTAAGCAAAGATTTTGAAACGATTACAATTGACAACAGCTACGGCGGTATTCAAATCGGGCTCGACGGCTTAAACTATAAATTGAATGCAGCATGCAGCTATTGCGGAATTGAATACCCGCAGGAACGCTTTCAGGGGAATCGTGAAAAAGACAACCAGAATCTGACAATTGATGGAAAAGTAGGAACCGGAACCGGAACCGTAAAAATTGTCAGCCGATACGGCGGAATAAAATTGGGAGAATAATCCTTATTGAGCTCAATTATAAAAAGAACCACCTATACCAAGCAATTGATTATAGGTGGTTCTTTTTATGGATATTTCTTTATTGTCGGTGGTTTTCTATTGAATGCTATATATTCAGAAGGGAGCATCTTGAATTCATCTTTAAAATAGCCGGAAAATACACGCGGACTATTAAAACCAACTTCGTATGCAACTTCGGAAACGCTTAACTGACTTTCGGCCAACAATTGAGCTGCTCGTTTTAACCGTATTGTCCGAATAAACTCAATAGGCGTTTTTGCAGTTAGGGCCAATATCTTTTTGTACAAACTAACCCGGCTCATTCCCAGAATTTGCCCCATTTCGACAACTGTAAAATCAGCATTCGAAATATTGTCCTGAACAGCTTTCACTGCATCGTGAATAAACTTCTCATCCAACGATTCCACTTTAATTTTCTCCGGATCAATGCCAATCATTGATTGATATGACTTTCTCAACTTTTCACGCTGATGAATCAAATTCCGGATACGCGATTCAAGAATTTGGAAATCGAAGGGTTTGGTAATGTAATCATCAGCGCCCGAATCAATTCCTTCAACTTGCTGGTCGGCATTTGCTTTTGCAGTAAGCAAAATAACCGGAATATGCGAAGTTCGCGGATCAGATTTGAGTTTCTTGCACAATTCAATTCCGTCCATTTCAGGCATCATAATATCACTTACAACCAAGTCTGGCTGATGGTTATGAGCCTCTTGCCAGCCCAGCTTCCCGTTCGAAGCTTCCAAAACATTGAATATTTCGCGCAGGTTATCTTTTAGATAGAAACGAAAATCCTCATTATCTTCAACCAAAAGAATTGTATTTTTTTGCTGATCAAATACGACTGCCTCATTAGCAGAAGTTTCTGATCTGATTGAACTTACACGAACAGTCTGATTATTCTCGAGCAGTTTCTGATTCGATTCAATTACCTCATCAGAAAAACGTTCAAGCGTAAACGTTACAGTAAAACAACTTCCTTTTCCGGGTTCGCTTTCCACATGAATCCCGCCATTCAGAACCTTCAAATATTCAGTTACCAATGATAAACCAATACCACTTCCCTGATTGATCATTGATCCGGGCAATTCGTCCTGAAAGAAACGATCAAAAATGCGATTTATCTTATCCGGATGAATACCAATTCCGGTATCGGAAACCTTTATAGAGATGACAGATTCCGCTTTATCATCCAAATTATTTATCTGAATATCAACAGAAACAGCACCACCTTCATTCGTAAATTTAAATGCATTTGATAACAGGTTTGAAACAACTCGTTCTATTTTATCATGGTCGAAATAACTATAAAAATCGGAGTAATTGGATTGCACATCAAATTTCAGGTTTTTATTTTCAGCCATATCAAAAAACGACAAGCTCAAATCCTGAATAAAAGCAACCAAATTTCCCCAGGATGGGCTCAGGTTAATTGGCTGTACCTCTGTTTTACGGAAATCGAGTAACTGATTGACCATACTAAGCAAACGGCGGGCATTACGTAAAATAAAAACCAGTTGTGTTTTGTCTTTCCCTTCGGGTGCGGTCTTTATCATCTTCTCCAGAGGTGTAATAATCAATGACAATGGAGTACGAAATTCATGACTCACATTGGTAAAAAACCGTGTTTTAATTGCATCCAATTGCTGAATACGTTCAGCCTCTTTGTGTTCCTGCTCTGCCTGGAATTTTAACTGGGCACGAATCAGTACGTTGCGTCTAAGCCAGAATAAGATAAATACAACGAGCACAATGTAAACGAATATGGCTAATTGAGTTCTCCAGAAAGGAGGCAGAATTGTTATTTTTAATGGTTCGGTCATTTCATTCCAGTAACCATCGTTATTGGAAGCCCTTACCCAAAACAAATATTCGCCCGGATCGAGATTCGTAAAGGTAGCAGTTCTGCTTTGCGGATCAGCTTTCAACCATTGATCATTGAACCCTTCCAGTCTGTATTCGTATTCATTTTTTTCGGGATGAAAAAAACTAAGAGCGGAAAAACTAAGTGAAAAAACATTTTCACTATACCTCAATTCTATTTCGTGCTGATGTTCCAGAGTTCCTTTAAGTATCAAGTGATTATTAAAAGGCTGCCCAATTTTCACTTCCCGGTTAAATACATAAAGCCCATCCAAAACTATCTCCGGAAGTTTTTTATTCTCGTTGATTTGCTCCGGAATAAAAATATTGAAACCATTGGCTCCTCCGAAAATCAGCTCTCCGGCCCGAGTACGTAATGCCGCATTTTCGTTAAACTCTTTCCCCTGCAACCCATCGGCAACATCGTAATTTTTAAACCGGAATGAATATCTTTCATTATCCATTCCTTCGGAAACAATCAATTTACAAAGGCCATTGCTGGTACTAATCCATAAATTTCCGGAACGATCTTCGAGTATAGTCCGAATATTGGGAACTGGTATGCCATCCGTTTCGCTAAAAATCCGAAAAGTTCGATCTTCTGCATTGTATAAGTTTAAGCCTTCAAGGGTTCCAACCCACAATAAACCACGGCTATCCTGCAGCAAAGCAATAACATTACTACTGCTAAGCCCTCCTACTTGCGTCTGGTTACTCACAAAATATTCAAAGCGTCCGGTTTTCTTATCTAATTTATTTAAACCCTGGGCTGTACCAAACCATAAATTCCCGTCACAATCTTCTATAATATTGAGAATATACTCGGAACTTACCGAATTTGCATCTCCGGAACGGTAATGTATAAACTCTTTTTTGTTACGATCAAAATAGTTCAAACCTCCGCCTAAAGTACCAATCCATAAACCGAACTGAGAGTCTTCAAAAATTTCCCAAACCCGATCATCAGAAATAGAACGGGGATCAGTCGGATTGTTTCGAAAAACTTCAAACCGGTTGCCATCAAAACAATTTAATCCACCGAAATAGGTTCCAATCCAAAGCTTATTTTCATGATCAATGGTTAAACCAACAATTATATCATTACTCAAACTATTTGGGTTTCCGGCTTGATGCCTGTACGTTGTATAGCGTTCATTTTTCCGGTCGTAATAAATCAATCCTCCACCATTGGTTCCAATCCAAAGATTCCCTTTATGATCTTCAGCAAAACAGTTCACATCGTTAAAAGGAAGACTATTCGCCGAGTTAGATGGCTGATGTTTTATGTGTTTAAATTTTAACAAATCGGGATGATAATAATTGACTCCTCGTTTAAACGTACCAGCCCAAATTATCCCCTCATTATCCTTATACATGCTGATTACACTATTCTGGCTCAAACTATGCTCATCGTCCGGATTATTCTGAATATATTCCACAGAGCAAGCCTGTTTATTGATCAGGTTTATTCCTCCATGATCTGTAGCCACCCACAGCAAACCATTCTCGTCTTCAACAAGCTCACTAACAAGATCATTCGTCAATCTGATCTTTTCTGACTGGGTATTGTATATTTCCGTTTTACCCGTTTCGTGATCAATATAAAATAAGCCATTGGGCTCCGTTTGGTTGTATATCCAAACATCATCCTCCGAGTCGATAAAAATATGAAACGAGTTGGTTCCGTCAAGTTTATAGCGCTGCACAACGTTCCAGTTTTGAGGGCTTAGTTTTTCGAGAATACCATCCGTAGAAATCACCCAGTAATTGCCTTGTGAATCCTGACGCAATGCAGCCAACTGATTACTGGTTATTGAATTCGGATTATCAGACTGATGTCTCACTAAAGTTACATCGTCCGAATCAGGGCAGTATCGGTACAAACCCGACTGAGCATTGACAAACCATATATTACCACTATGGTCGCGGTATATTTCAGAAACATTGTTAAGAGGAATGGGGATATTTTTTCGAAGCAATTCATTATCACTGGCAAAAGTCTCGGTACGAGGATCAAAAATCCGGAAAAAACCACGGGAACCAACCCATATATACCCATTGTGATCCTCAAAAAGCTGATTTATAAAATTCCCCTGAATAGAAGAACTGTCGGAAGGATCATGCTTAAATACTTTAAATGTTTGCCCATTAAACCGGTTTAAGCCTCCGTTTGTACCAATCCACAAAAAACCTTTACTATCTTTCAGAAAGGAATTTATCTGATTGTCAGACAAACCATTATTTGTATCAATACGAATAAACTTATACCGATCGGTGTTTGCAGTGACCAGAATTGACAATAAAAGAAAAACAACAAATAGGTATTGTTTAATGTATCTCATTCGCTACTCCAAATTTTATTCTCTTTAAAAATACGACAAATAATACGATCCGATTTGTTTTTGTTCTAAAAAATGGCAGCCCTATTTAGCTCAATCATACTTATGCAATCCAACATCCCAAAATCTTAGAGACTTTACAGCACAAATATTGCCTGTTGTTATTGTTTCACAGAACTTCAATATTTCCACACCAACACCCCTGCCGTTGGAATATTTATCTCACCAATAATAATTTCTGCCTCAACAGGCAAATTCATTTCATAGTCTTTATCCGAATAATTCAATGCAATACCAAATCCATCGCGATACTCAACAATTACTCCCGGAGGATAATTTTCAATTTCTATTTTCTGTTGATGGTATAATTTTGCTAAAATATTCTTTTCCAATTCCCCGGTTCTGGAATCAACGCCAATGTATGTTACTGTTCCTTTCCCCGCTTTTCGGGAAACAACAGCAGGAGTTCCGGCATAAAAACTATTTCCATATTCGCCCCATACTTCTGTTCCCGGATACGGATTCAACAAGTCGCCCCAACTATTCCATGCAAAATTTTGTTGCTCAAACTGAATTGTTCCCGGCACGTTCGACATTGGTAAATCATACGAATCAATGGATGAACCAATCAAATTGTAAATTGGCTGATAGAATTTTGCCTCCCATAAATGGCCATTTTCATTTTGTAGTCCAGAGCGGCAACTCATCACCAGATTTCCACCATTTTCAGCATATTTCAATAACCTATCGATTAATGCTTGATCAATCATTTGATAGGCCGGTACAATTAAAACCGGATATTGACTGAAATCGGCCTGATTACGAATAAAATCAACCGGGCAACCGAATGATTTAAGAGCTTTGTAATATTTCAGAAAATGACTTTCAGTATGCCACTCTGCTGTCTGGCGATTCATATTAATAGCCATCACATTGTCAACATTGTACAGAATTCCGGTTTTACGTTTTTCATACACATTCGGCAATGCAGAACCAGAACAATTCGCTTCTCTTAATTTTTTTATTTCCTGAATAAATTGACAAAATTCTTTTCCTCCGGGAGTTAGACTCACTCCATCCGTTCCCTCTATTCCGTAATGAAAAGCTTCATAACCATACAACGGAGCCCGATAACGATAAGTACAAGTCAGTTTACTTCCTCCGGCAAAAACATGCCACAACCACAAACGAACAGCTCCCGGAAGTGGCTGCGGATTTATGCTTCCCCAGTTAACTTGCCCGGGCTGGAGTTCCATTACCCCATAAGTTCCTGACAATGGACGAAAATAATCATTGGCCATGGCAATACGCGAATATTCGCCTACACGATAGCCCTCTGTGCCAATCCCCCGATCACTGCCATAAACCATATAACGGGTATATGTATTGAAATCTAACTCCTTACTTGCACCAATATAGCTAACATCGTACGATGGAATATAATTCGTAGTAATCCATTGAGAAGAATTGGAAAACTGGCGAATCACCCGCGCCTGATCGTCGAGGAACGAAGCGGTCTCATTATCTGCAAAACGATAATGATCGAGTCGCTGATGCAGGTTCATTCCCCATTGCGAATGAAGAGGCAAATTAATTTGATTGAAATTGGTATATGTTCCGCTCCAGAAATTCGTTCCCCAAACTTTATTTACTACCTCGATTGTTTTATACTTGTTTTGCAGCCACTCACGAAAGCGCAGCGAAGCATCTTTTCCATAGTCGAGAAAACGACGAGGTTCATTATCCAGTTGCCAACCTATTATCCGCGAATCTTTTCCATAATGACGAGCAAGTTGCTCAATCATTTTTAATGAATATTGACGATAATAGTTACTTGAAAAAGAAGCATGTTGCCGACCACCATGATCCATCTGCCTGCCATTTTCGGATGTTTCCAATACTTCCGGATGTTTTCGAACCAGCCAAACAGGAGGCGTTGCGGTTGATGTACACATAATTACTTTCAGATGATATTTATCGGCCAACTGCAAAGCACGATCAAGCCAGCGAAAATCATATTTTCCTTCTTCCGGTTCAAGCTGAGCCCAGGCAAATTCGGCAAAATGGGTAAACTCAAAACCCATTTCAGCCATATTCCGGAAATCGCGTTCCCACTGAGCTGAGTCCCAATGCTCCGGGTAGTAATAAACACCAACTTCTGTAAGTTTCTCTTTCGTAAAAAAACGTTCTGCATTCTTTGCCGACAACGTAGAAACGGTCATCATTGCAAACAATATTATCCATAAAGGTTTCCGGAATACGAAAGGCTTTAGTATATGTCTCATAGTCTATTTTTTTCCTTCATTCAATTTTTTCAGACAAACGAGAAAAACATCATTTTCACGAAGATAAAATGTTCGGGTAAAAGTTCCTGATTTATTTATAACTATTGTTTCTGAAACAACCGAAGAACCATCGTTTTTTCTCTTGATCGTTTCAACCTGTTGTTTGCTTAACTGAGATGGTTTTCCCATTTCAAAATAAGAAGTAAAAGCATCGTTTACTTTGTAGCCTGTTTGGTACACTTCCAACTGGTACTTGCCTGCCGGAACATTGTTCATCTCAATTTTTACATTTCCTTTCGGAAGAGAAGGCAAATCGCGGGTATAATAGTCTTGATTATTAACCGAATCAGGTAATGTATAAGTAAAATCCCAAAATAAAACCTGCATGTCGCCATCAGCATTTTTGCAGGCCCATGAAAGGCTGTCGGAATTGGAGAGTTCGGTTCCGCTCAGTTTATTCAGAAAAGAATAAGCATAATAGGCTGGCTTTTTAATGCCCTGGTAATTCATTAACCCAAATCCTCCATGAAAAGGAGTAAAACGCGGCCCCGGTTCTTCGAATATGTCCGTAAATACCCAGTATGACATCGACGTTGGCGCATCGCCCGATTGTTTGATTTTTTGCAGGATGTATGCTGCTTCGTGGTAACTGTCGTGAATCGGGTCGGCCGGAGTATATGACGAACTCCATTCGGTGTAGTGCAGTTCCAGATTGGGTTTGGCCGAGTTAGTAATTTGCCTGCGCGAATTAATGATGTCGCTACTAACGCTCCGGTAATTTTTTTCGAGGACTGTTCCTGAGGTTCCGAACTCGTCGAGAAATCCTTGTTTCACTCCATACGTGTGAGTGCTGATAAAATCGATTGGAACATCGTTTTTAACACAAATGTCGATAGTTTCGGGAACCCAGGCTGCACCTGCAGTGGCCGGTCCACCTACACGGTAATCTTTGTTGACGCTTTTTATTGCTTCAGCGCTGTATCGGTACAATTTGAAATAATCATCCTGCGTGCCGGTCCAGAATCCGTCTTTCAGGTTGGGTTCATTCCATACTTCAAAATACCAGGTTTTTACTTCTTTCTCGCCATATCGTTCGGTAAAATGAATAACCAATTGGCGGATCAACTCTTTCCATTTTTCGTAATCTTTGGGCGGAGTAACATTTCCCTTCCACCAAAAAATAGTTTGGCTTCCGCTGGCTAGAGCCCCGGGCATAAAACCTAACTCTACAAAGGGTTTCATATTGATGCTCTGAATAAAATCAAACAAAACATCAATATACTGAAAATTGTATTCCGGCTGTCCGTTCCGATCTTCACGGTAAACGCCCATATCGTCGGAAAGAAGGCCGTGCATTCGGATGTACCTGAAATCGCATTCCTTTTTTGCGAGTGTTAGTTGTTGTTGCCAATCGGCGCGCAAACCTTCATTGGCACGCCCGGCGCCGATACATTCTTTAAACATCGTGCTGAACGGTCCTTTTTCAGCGTTGTAGCTAAGCTCAATTGTTCTCGTTGGAGTATTCTTGTCTTGTGCTGATGTATTGAACGCCAGAAACCCACACAGCATCAGGCTCAAAAGGTATGTATTTTTCATTCGTATATAATTTATTTTGATTTGTCGAATGTAATTCGCATGATTGGGAAATATTCATTTCGATTGGCGTTTCTCGGAATCATGCTCATTTCATGTGTATAAATTTTCAATGTTGGTTCGTACAATTCTCTTATCAGCTTTCACATTTCAATCTAAATATCAAAGCATGGAATAGCCATTTATACATTTTCGGTTTGTGCGGATTATAGTGCACATGGCTATTTCATTCGTACAAAATTATTTTTTAATGGTCGGATAGAACTCACATGACAATGTTCATGCGTGTTTGTGTTTTTTGCCAACCATGTTCGTTTCATTGTAAACTGAAATAAAATTAAATGAGCAAATCTGAGATCAATGATGAATGATTACAGAAATGCTCATTGTTAGCAAAGTTATTTTGTTGCACCCTCAATTAAAGCTGTCAATGCCTGCTGATCGTACACTTTGTTGTTTAGTCGATCAAAAATTCCGGAAGCAAGATTATTCAAACCGCCACTATCCCAGTAAAACGGCAACATTCCATTGGCAATAGCTTGTTTGGTGACGTATTTCAGAAAGTATGCTCTTGATGCAAGATGCAGTTGCAGTGCGTCACCAGTCAGATTATCGCGGCGGACTGAACCAAATTCGCCAATAACTACTGGAATATTTTTATCAACGAATTGTTGTTTCATCATTGCAAAAAATGAATCCACGGTTGCTTCTTCTCCCCATGTTGAATTGTGTGCTGCATCGGTGGTAGAGTGAAATCCGTTTCCCCAGTAATATGCCATTTTTCCCCAGCTTTCATCTTTGGTCATTCCGGTGAAATTCCACGGAGTGTAGTAATGAATTTCAACCATCATTCGGTTATTTACCTTGTCAGTAGGCAAGCTGGTCATCAACTTGTTTGTTTTTTCGATATCAGTTGACGGTCCCTGAACAACAAGTACCCGGTAAGCATTTCGGCCTCCGGTTGAGCGAACTGCATCGATAAATGTTTGGTGGTATGAGTTCAGTACAGCCATTTCTGTTGCATTGGTAACATTGGGTTCGTTGGCGCTGGCAAACAACAGGTGCTCGTCGAAATCGCGCATGGTTGTTGCAATTTGTTCCCAGAAAGCTTTTTGTTTGGCGTTATTTTCATCTTTGGTTGCCTCGGTACAGTTATTTTCGAGCCAGCCTCCGTCCCAGTGAATATTCAGGATCACATACATGTTGTCTTCCACACAATACTGAACTACTTCTTTGACGCGAGCCAGCCAATCGGCCTTAATTTCAGCCGTCAGACTATTGCTCATATACTGATTCCATGCACAAGGAATACGAATGGCATTGAATCCACTCGCTTTAACCAAATCAATCAATTCTTTGCTGACCCGCGGATTTCCCCAGGCCGTTTCGCTTCCGGTTGCTTCCAGAGTATTTCCAATATTCCAGCCTAATTTAATCTTTGCAGCAAGCTCTTTCGCAGTACTTGACATCCCGCTGGCATCTGCGGCTTTCGGAGACGTGTTGTAGCTCGGATAGGCATCGCCTTTTTGCCATACTGAAATTTCGACAGTTGGGGAGTAATCAGCGCTTAAAGTAATTTTTGCCGTTCGCGCATCGGATCCGGAGTTGGCCTGAGTTGTGACTGAAATAGCAGTTTTTCCACTGGTTCCGCTTGTTTTGCTGAATTGTACCCAGTTGGCATCGGCACTTATTTTCCATTGTGCCGCATCAGTCGAAATATTGATGGTGGATGAACTTCCGGCTTTGGCATAGCTTAAACTTGTAATATCGGAGGTAAGGCTGTACAGATACTCCGAAGAAGGCTGCTTGACCAATAAGTTCACTGGTTTTGCATTTCCTGCCGTAATCACCAGAGTTGCTTCCCGGGCAGTGATCGTTTTTGTTTTGATCGTCAGTGTTAATGTTGAAATACGGTTTGTACCTCCTGTATTCGAAAGACTGATCCAATCAGAAGCTGTATTTTCAATATGCCATGAATCAGCATCTGTCTCAATTTTCACCTCTTCGCTGCCTCCATCTTTGGCAAA
This sequence comes from Prolixibacteraceae bacterium, assembly GCA_963668595.1. Taxonomy (GTDB): domain Bacteria; phylum Bacteroidota; class Bacteroidia; order Bacteroidales; family Prolixibacteraceae; genus GWE2-42-39. The sequence goes on from OY764876.1 coordinate 1,526,243, forward strand.
TTCAACGGTTGATGGAGTTACGGTTAATAAGTTCGAATCTTCTTTCTGACAAGAGATCATAAAAAATAATAACCCTATCAAGGCAAATATTTGCCGGTAGTTTCTTTTCATTGGTCGTTAAGTTTAATTGCAATTGTCCAACTGTTTAATTCTCCATTCAGACAAGGTTAAAACAATACAATGTTAGCCGAAAATTTATTTTCTCTTTTTGCAAAATCGGCATTTCTTTTTGCAAAACCTATTCCATGTGGAGACAACCAGGACTGAATAAAAAATCAGCCTCAGAATATCCTAAAAATCAACACAAATATCATTCATCTCTAAAGTTTTCTGAAACGAATAGCCAAACCACCGCCTTCACCTAATTCAACCGGAAGTTTTGTTTCAGCATCAACCTTATGAATACTGATTTGCAAAGACATCGGATGATTTGTCCAGCTTGTACCCGGCGCATCGGCATATATTTCTGCCTCATATTGAGCTCCGTTATCCAGAAAAGATAAATCAAGCGTGAACGAACGGCTTTTTTCATTGGTCATACTGCCCAAATACCAGTTTTCGCTATGACGATCTTTTCGTGCAACGGTAATGTATTCACCTATTTCGCCATTCAAAACCCGGGTATCTTCCCAATCAGTCGGCACTTCTTTCAGAAATTTGAAGGCAGGTTTTGCTTCGTAATTTTCAGGAAGATCGGCTAACATCTGGATAGGCGAATAAAGGGTTACATAATACGATAATTGCTTGGCCAGCGTAGTATGTACCTTCCGCCCGTATCCGTGTGTCGTTTCCAAATCAAAAATACCCGGAGTAAAGTCCATTGGACCAGCCAGAAACCGAGTAAAAGGCAACACACACATAAATCCGGGAGGATTACCATCACTCCACGCATCGTACTCCTGCCCTCGTCCCCCTTCGCGCGACATCATATTCGGATAAGTGCGACGTTCACCCGTGTCCTTAATTGGTTCATGGAAGTTAACCGTCAACTGGTAATCTGCCGCTTTTTTCAGCACATAGCGATAATAGTTCACACCAAACTGACCATGATGCCACTCTTTCATATTTAATTTGGAACCTACTTGCCCGATTTTTACATCGTGAATACCCAACCGGTGATAAAGAGCCATTCCATCATCAATCTGTTTCAGGTAATTGATCAGGTTCGAACCGGTTTCGTGGTAACCAATGATATGCACCCCTTTCGATTCAGCATATTTTGCAACTTCTTCCAGATTAAACCCATCAGCACATTCTGTAAAACTGAACATGTGCATTGCATTCTGATACCACTGCGGAGTCCAGCCTTTGTTCCAGCCTTCAATCAACAGGTGGTCGATCCCTTCTTTGGCTGCAAAATCGATGTATTGTCGGGCATGTTCGGTTGTTGCCCCTTGCTTGGGACTTTCCCAAAATGTGTATTTACCAATGTGCATTGCCCACCATATTCCCAAATAAGTTGTCGGTTTTATCCACGAAGTATCTTCTAGTACATTCGGATCATTCAAATTCAGAATTAAATAAGAAGTAATTAAATCGCCCGGCGTTTTAGCAATTTGAATGGTACGCCAGGGAGTAGTAAAACTACCTTTGGCTTTTACCTTTACTCCGTCGGACCAGGGAACCAAGTCACACTTCAATTTATTCCCTTCAGGATGAGCCAGCACCATCGAAGCAAAATCGACCAGTCGTGCTTCGTGAATACTCAGGAACAAACCGCTTTTGCTTTCCATTGTTAATGGAGTATGTACCGAATCGGTTAACTCGACAACCGGAGATTTGGTAAACAAATATTCGTAACGATTTTCACGATAAGCCGGTATCCACCACGCATCGGCAGCATCGGCAAGATTAAACTCAGTACGTTCATCCATAATGAATATGGAATCGCTGTTCCCCTGTTCCGGATAAATATAACGGAAAGCTACTCCATCGTCAAAAGCCCGGAATTCAACAGTCATTTTCCGTTTTTTATCTGATTTTTCAGCTAAAGTAACTGCCAGTTGATTATAATTATTCCGGATGAAATGCTTTTCGCCCCATACCTGTTCCCAGGTTTCGTCGAAATTTGAAGTACTCACCTTCTCTACTTCGAAATTAGAATCAAAAGAATCGCCATTACCAAAAATAAAGCCCATTGCTGAAGGTAGAATCACAGTAGTATTTTCGTGATTAACAGAATACACAGGTTTTCCTTCAACCAGTTTAAACTGAATGGAATTTATGTGTCCCGGAGAACTTACAGAATAATCTTGCTGAGTACAGCTACACAATAATATTACACCAAGACTAATCAGCAATAATTGAATTTTTATCTTTTCCATTTTATCATTTCTCTTGAAGCGTCATGTAACAAGACAGTCGAATGCGCCGTTTCTTTTTATATTAATTCATTAACGAACAACTATTTTAAAGTCTATCTCTTTCTGAACAGCATTTTTCACTAACTCAAAAGATGAGCCTTTTCGCTGTACAACAAGTTCATTCAGTTTTCCCATTAATGGAGTATAAACTAAGCCGTTGGCGGATGTCTTGTCGGCAGCAAATACCTGAAGTTCCAGTTTCGACCAGTTCATTTCAGAAGTACATTGCGCCAGTTTAATATGAGGAATCACTGCGCCATCGCGGACCAGTGCAACCACAGGAATTTCGCCCGCTTCGATATGATGCCAACCCGAAGCATATACTTTCCCGGTTTGGTAATCGATCCATTTTCCTTCAGGAAGATAAACATCGCGGGAAGTTGTTTCCTCAAACAGCGGAGCAACCAGCATATCGGAGCCAAACAAATACTCATTGTCGATCAGCCATGCACCCGGATCGTTCGGAAACTCAACAAACAAGGCACGAACCATTGGCAAGCCTTTTTCTGTTGACTGTTTGGCCTGGGCATAGATATATGGCATCAGCTTGTATTTCATTTCGGTCGCTTTACGGAAAGCATCATTAAAATCAGCATTGTACATCCAGGGTTCTTTAGGCGGAGCTCCGTGAGTACGCGAATGAGAAGTTAACATGCCGAATGGCAACCAGCGACGATAAATATCTTCCGGCGATTTCAGCACAAAACCACCAATATCGTGACTCCAGAATGAGAATCCACAAAGTCCGAGCGAAAGTCCGGCACGTAAAGTAGCAGCCATCGCAGTGTTGGTGTTGGCAGCATCGCCACCCCAATGCAACGGATAGCGCTGACTTCCAGCCCAGGCTGAACGCCCCCAGATAATTGCATCGCCGGTAACTTCTTTGGCTATATCGGAAACAGCCTTATTGTAACGCAATGGGAACAAGTTATGCTCGTAAAAGCCAGTTTTTCCCGAGGCAAAAATTCCTTTTGCCGGAGCAGCTTCGCCAAAATCAACTTTAATAACACTTACCCCTTGTTTCAGCAAACCCGCAATTTTATCCTGATACCATTTTACTGTTTCCGGATTTGAAAAATCGAGTACAGCATCTTCGTACGGAAGGTTTCCTTTGTCGTTTTTAACGTACAATCCCTTCTGAATAATTTCAGGGAAAAGCTTATTCTTCGGAACAAAATAAGGCAACTGCCACAAACAGGTATGAAAACCTTGTTCTTTCAGGTCGGCAATCATTTTTGGTGCATCCGTAAAACGGGAAGCCGAGAACTGATAATCGCAACGCCAATCGGTTTCAAACCAGCCTGTATCGAAATGAATAACATCGCTCGGAATGCGGTTTTCACGCAATTCGCGTGCTACACGACGACCATCTTCTTCCGAGAAATAAGTAATCCGGCTCATCCATAATCCGAATGACCACAGTGGCGGCATCGATGCTTTGCCTGTCAGATTGGTATATTCATCCAAAATATCTTTTGGTTCGCCCAAAAAGACAAACAGATCAAGCGCTTCATCGCCAATCATCAGCGAATTAATCGGACTCATGTATTTACCAAAATCGCAGGTAACAGGCGACGAAGTGTGCATAAACATTCCGTAGCCACGGCTACTCATAAAAAAAGGAATTGGTTTATACATGGTTTCATTCTGTACGCCATTGGCATCGTCGGTCCAAAGCACCACTTTTTGTCCGCGTTTATTGAAATTGGTAAACGACTCGCCGCAACCAAAAATTTTCTCATCCGGAGAGAGCGTAAAAACGGCATCTACGCTGCGCGAATAATCGGATGAACGACGAACAAATGAAAATGGCACAACCGGAGTGTAAGTGCTTTCGCTATTATCAGAATAATGATTTGTCTGTGTGAGCAATTTCCCGGCGGCATTATAAAACTCCACACGCCACGGATTTTCACGAACAATTACTTTTCCACCTGTATTTTCGTACTGATAGCCGTCTTCGATTTTCGTATATTTCCAGGAATGATCCTGTGGCGCTGTTCCGTTTACCAACATCAGCGAAGGCTGATCAGGCTGCGTTTCCAATCCGGTTTTCATCCGGATACGCACCGTACGCGAAGAAACAAACTCTACGGAAAACGGAAGTTCAGGATTGGCAGCATACTCGCGTTCAGGAAATTCGTTACCTGAAGCTGGCAACAACTTAGCCAACATATTATTAAATGCCTGTCGGGTTTTATACACACCTCGCTGCCAGCTAACAATTCCCTGCCCGGTTTGCGGATCAAATGAAACAAGCTTATCAGCCATAAAATAGGTATTGGTAAAATTCCGAAAATCAGAACTAATATCCACCGGTTCATTCAGTAAAGCCTGATACGGATTGCCCGATTCGATCGGCAACTGCGCCGAAGCAGACAAAGCCGCACCCGAAATTACCCATCCAAGCAGCAAGGCCTGAATTGTTCGGGGAAATAACGGTTTTACTATTCGATTTATCATGTTTTGTTGATTGATGGTTCTTTTTTATTTATTATTCACTTTTTAGAGTGATGGTGTTCTTCAAGCGGTTGTCGCGAGATGAACTGTTAATGCGTATTTCAAAATCGCCGGGTTCGAGTACCCATTTTTTAGCCGACTCGCTATAAAAAGCCAAATCAGCAGCTTTTATCTGAAGAGAAACATCAGTCGTTTCGCCCGCTTTCAGGAATACTTTTTGAAAAGCACGTAATTCCTCTTCCGGACGTAAAACAGACGATTCGAGATCGGCAACATAAACCTGTGCCACTTCTGCTCCATCCATCGTTCCTGTATTTTTCAGCTTAAATGAGACCTGAACTACCTGACCTTCTGCTGAAGGAACAACTGTTGTTTGCAAGTCGGAATATTCGAACGTGGTGTAAGACAATCCGTGACCGAAAGCATACATCGGATCGATATTTTTAGTTGAATACCAGCGGTAACCCACCAAAATATCTTCAGCATAATTTACTTCCAGATTTTTACCCGGATAATTTCCCATAGCATGAGCCGGACTATCATTGAGCGAAACAGGAATTGTAAACGGCATTTTTCCCGAAGGATTAACTTTGCCCAGCAAAACATCGGCCAGTGCGTTTCCTCCCTCCGAGCCATTGTACCAGGCCCAAACCATCGCCGGAACCTGATCGTTAATACGGCTTAAATTTAACGGAGAACCAGCCGTAAAAACAACAATCGTATTCGGGTTCACTTTGGCTACTTCCTGTATAAGCTGTTCCTGTCCGTAAGGCAATTCCATATCCGGGCGGTCGTAACTTTCGGTATCATAATCGTGGTTAATCCCTGCAAAAACAATCGCAACATCCGATTTACGGGCCAATTCAACTGCTTCTGCCAGAAGTGCTTTCTGAACAGTCTTATCTTCTTTTAATGTTAAACCTTTATCCCATGAGATAGACGATTGTTTTTCGTATCCCTGAGCTACTGCAATTTTCACACTGTTTCCCAAGCGATTCTGCAAACCGGCAAGCGGTGTCACTTCGTATTTAGCTTTTAAGCCTGAACTGTTTCCACCGGCAGCATGTTTACGCGTAGCATTGTCGCCAATTACGGCGATTGTTTTAATTTTTTCAGATTGAATAGGCAAAACCTGCTTGTCGTTTTTCAGCAGAACAATCGATTCTTTGGCAACATTGTAAGCAGCCTGCGAATGTTCAGGTGTAGTAAACGACCCCGTTTGCCGACCTTCTCCAATAATCTTCGTTTTAATCATCACCCGAAGAATATTGCTGACCTTCTCATCGATTACCGATTCTTTTACTTCTCCTTTTTTAACAGCGTCCAACAACTTATCGGCAAAATAATACCGGTTGTAAGCGCTGTCGGTTCCCATTTCAAGGTCCAAGCCGGCATTGGCCGATTCTACGGTTGTATGAACAGCAGCCCAATCGGACATAGCGATACCACGAAAACCAAGTTCATCACGCAACAAATCGGTCATCAGAAATTTATTTTCGCAACACCACGTTCCTCTAAACTTGTTATAAGCTCCCATCAGAGAATACACGTCTGCTTGCTGAACAGCAGCTTTAAAGCCGGGCAAATAAATTTCGTGCAAAGCGCGATCGCTCATCTCTACGTTTACTGTTCCACGGTCGGTTTCCTGATTATTTCCTAGATAATGTTTGATACAAGCGGCCACATCTTTCGATTGAATACCCTGAATCAGAGGCACACACATTTTTGAAGCCAAATAAGGATCTTCACCCATATATTCAAAGTTGCGGCCATTCAGCGGAGTGCGCATGATGTTAATTCCCGGTCCCAACAATATATCTTTACCTCTCCAGCGGGCTTCTTCACCCAAAGCCTCTCCTCCCTGCATTGCCAGTGCCGGATTCCAGGTAGCAGCCAGCGCTGTTCCGGTTGGAAAATAAGTACACGAGTCATTGGTCCATCCGGCAGCAGCCCACGAATCGCGCGAAATTTCTTCACGGACACCATGTGGCCCATCAGATAAATGTAACTCAGGAATGCCCAAACGGGCGACACCAGTACTGGTAAACTTCGAATTACCGTGAAGCATACCGATTTTTTCATCCAATGTCATTTGTTTCAACAGACTTTCAATTTGAGCCTGTTCGTTGGCATCCTGCTTATCTATTTGCTTTTTAGGCAAGCACCCCACCAGTCCTATCATAATCAACATTGCAAACAGCAGTCTTTTCATCTTTTCCCCTTTCATTTCTCGTTTTTTTGCCTGATTGTCTTCTGCACATACTTTTTTTAGTCTATTTGTAAAAAACAGATAAAAACGTACTGTGAAGAGACAGACTACCCCCTTCATCTACAATCAGGGGGTAGCTATTAACCAATTTCCGAAATAGCCAACAATGTTATTGAGCTACAACGTAATGAATTATAAGTGTTTCATTGTCCTTGCCGGAAGGAACTCCCAGCCACATTCCTTTGCTATCAATATCAGCAAGATCGTTGCGACATATTTTCCAGTTTGGACCATAACTTGGCAACCAGTTAGCAGCACCGCCAAACTTGATCAGATCCATATCAATCTTAATTGTATTATTGGCTCCGTCAATAGTAACGCCAGCCGAAGTTGTCACACCATCTTGTGTTTTGGTGCAGGTCACTTCTCCATTGTTAACAGAAAAAGTCAGCCTCGGATCCTGAATCGACTGTTTCACTTCTGCCGTCCAAACCCAACTGTTTGAAGTAAAGTCGTCAGCAAAGGTGGTTGCAGTAGTCCAACCACCGGAGTAGTTACCGTCACACCAATCCACATGCCATGAGTCGGACACCTTGAATGATTTGGAACTTGTTCCGCACAGCGCTTTGATGATTGCTTTTTTCGCTTCAGCCACCGGATCGCTTCCGGCTGATGCGCCCAATACGAAATGAAATCCCATATATTCTGATTTCGACGGATCACGTTTTCCGAACCAAATATCAGTCACAGCTGACCCGGTTTTCTTGATTTTCAAAATCTTCCACTGATTAGCGGCAGTTGTTGTAGCCACAGCCCAGCTTCCCATTTTAAAGGCCGGAGTAATTCCTGTAAATGTAAGCGTATTGGTCGTTTCATCAATTGCATAAGTTCCTTCTGCTTCCACGCCATCACCATCAACCGTTTTCACAGCACCATCCGAAGAGAACTGAATTTGGCAAGCTGACACATACGAAGCATAAGACGCATTGTATCCGGCCCAATCAGGATAATCTGTATTTTTCGACCATGCGTTTAACTCTGTCCCATCAATTCCATACCAATTAAATGGAGTATCTGAGCTCAATGACCATGTTTTTGTTTTATTTACTGCTAACATCTCTCCCTGATCCAATCCAAAATCGAAATTAGGATCACCTTCCGGTTCAGGTTTAACCCAGTTATCAGAATAATCTTTACTGATGAAGTTATAAACCAGCAAACATGCGCCTTCGCCCGATAAAGCAGGATCACGCAAAGCTGCCAGCTGCATGGTATTCTCTGTCAGCGACAACACTTTCAGGTTGCCCCAGTCGATTACCACTTTGTCACGGCCAGAATCGTGCAATATTCCGGCATCAGTCATTTTAAGCGTTTTGGCACTCGCATCCAGAAAATAAGTTCCGGTCTGAGTTTTTCCCAACATTTTATGGTCAACCGTAATTTTTGCGCCACCTTTCAAACTGAAAGTCATCGTACCGTAATCGCCAGCGGCCATTAACCATGAATTACCCGGATAATCCGGACTCCAGTTCCAGGAATCTCCCGTAACCGTTTGTTTATCAGTTACAGTTACCCAACTATCATCGGTTCCGTAAAAGAAAAGAGGTCCAATAAAGTATTTACTTACAGCATCAGCATTCAGATCAAGTACCCAGGTTTTTTCTTTTCCAACTCCACCGGTCAGTAAGGTCCAAAGCGGATCGTCCACATAATTCAGGTTGTTTGTGGTAAGGTTTAACACATAATTGTCAGCCTGAACATATCCGCCAGCGCTTTCAACACCATACGTAAAAGTATATTCTCCTGCAAACGGTATTTTCACTGTATCTTTCAACTGCGTTGATCGCCCCATCGGGGTTACCCATAAAGGAGTAACTCCCGGCGTTAAACTTTCAAGAATGATCATATTCGGATCGTTTTTATCCTGAGAGATCGAGTATTTTAACTGATCTTTGCTGATCATCTCCCCGATTGAGAATTCTTCTGGTTTACAAGCATAAAATGCCAGAAATAAACCCAAAAGAGCAGTAAATATTTTGAACTTTCGTGTATTCATTGTGTTTGTATTTTTTAGATTATTTCCAACCATCGTTTTGTTGTAATACGCCGTCAGACAAACTAATCTGAGTTTGTGGAATCATCTGAAATCCGCGTGTTGCCAGAATATTTTCTTTTTTAATTTGCTTTGTACTCTCAACTCCTCCATTTTTCACGGTTGTTGATTCAGCAATAACATCGGCAGCAGTCTGAAGTCCCTGACGAAGTAAATCCCAGTAACGAATTCCTTCAAAAGCAAATTCGAAACGACGTTCATCCAGAATATTGGCAACAGAAACACTTTTACTTGTTAATCCGGCACGCGAACGAACCTGATCGAAATAGTCCTGAGCATTGGCACTTCCCAGTTCAGCAGCCATCAACAAAACGTCAGCATAACGCATCACCACATAATCCTGATATTGGCTAATCTGGAAGCTAACTCCTCCATTGAATTCAGCCAAATCTTTTCCGTTTGGATTACACAGCGGAGTATATTTTTTATTGGTATAGCCGGTATATTCACGCTGATCGGCATTGTCAAAATCCAGATTTTCACCAACAATGTCAATAATAGAAGCTTCCTTGCGTTTATCTCCACTTTCGAATGCACTGAAAAGTTTTGAAGAAACAGTACAGGCGCCCCAACCTTTTCCGTAAGGGCAAAATGACTGCGAACGAAGGCCTAACATTACCAACCAATGATTTGAATCGGTATTTCCATTATAATCAGACGTAATGTTGTACTTTACAGCGAATACTGTTTCTTTATTATCTTTCCCTGCATACGTTGTTTCCAGGCCATCGCCTTTTGCATTTGCTTTCGATGAAGCCGCAGGCCAAAGGTTTTTAAAATCAGCTATCAGTTCGTATTTTCCACTAGCAATAACATCTTCCAGACTTTGTAAAGCCTGAGCCTTTGTCAGTTTTCCGGCGAGATCTGTTTTTCCGTAATATCCGGTATAAAACAAATACACACGGGCAAGCATTGCTTTGGCCGTCCATTTATTTACCCGGCCACCTTCTACTGTTTCGGAAGCATTTTCTGCGGCAAAAAGTAAATCCTCAGCAATCAGGCTATAAGTATCATCGGCTGAAGCCTGAGGTATATTTTCACTTGAAGGTTCTGTCAGTAAAGGAACTTTTTCCCACAAACGAACCATTTCGAAGTAGCAGTAAGCACGCAAGAAACGAGCCTGTGCCTCAATCGAGTTTCGTAAGGTCGTGTTTTCCTTCCAGTCAATCTGATCCATTTTTTGCAATAATACATTGCAACGGTAAATCGCTTTATAGTATGAAGCCCAATTATTTTCAAACTGATTTACATCAGCAGGAGAACGTGACAGGTCAAATTCATCAATCTGCTGATAGCCGTATCCGTCAGTATTTCCTGTGGCCCCAAAGCAGTTATCGGAAAGCACCTCCGATGCTATAGGAAAAGCAACACCACTGGAATAAAGCACCTGAATTCCATCGTAACACCCAACAATAGCCAATTCTGCATCACTGGTCGTTTTGTAAAAGTTTCCATCTGTGAGTGATGTTAGCGGTTCGCTGTCGAGGAAGCTTTCAGAACAAGCACTCATGAATAAAGCACCAAGTGCCAGGATATATATATTAATTTTTTTCATTGTTCGTAGGTTTTAGAATTTAACACTGACACCAACAAGGATCGTTCTAGGACGAGGATAATAACCAACATCAACGCCTGACGAACCATTTTCAAGACCATAACCAACTTCCGGGTCCATTCCGTTGTATTTGGTAAATGTGAATGCATTCAGTACTGAAGTGTACAGACGAGCCTGACTCAAATATTTACATTTTGCCAGTTTCGAAAAATCGTATCCCAGTGTAATATTGCTGATTCGGAGAAAATCACCGTCTTTCACAAAAAGATCGGAGAACAAATAGTTGATGTTGGTTTCTGTAACCCGCGGAATTCGGTTTGATGTTCCTTCGCCATGCCACCTTCCTAAAAATTCAGAAGTGTAATTCGCAAAACCATTGGCATGGTTACGATAAGTCTGAACAATCTGATTTCCGGCAACACCATTCGCTGATACAGAGAAATCGAAATGTTTATAATCGCAGCCGAATGTAAATCCGAAAGTATAATCAGGGTTTGGATCACCCACCATTGTTTTATCGCCTTCATCGATCGAACCATTTCCATCCATATCGATATAACGCAAATCGCCAGGTTGGGCTTTCGGTTGGATAACTTTTCCTGCCGCATTTTTATATGAAGCAACTTCTTCTACATTTTGGAATACTCCGTCAGTTTTCCATCCCCAGAAATAACCAATTGGATAGCCTGTTTCTGCCCGGTGATAAAATTCTGCCGCATTATCGTAAAGCATGTTTGTCAAACCGTGAACAATACCATCGCTGGTTGGAACATCGGTCACCTCATTTTTATTCTTTGATATATTGGCATTAACAAAATACTTGAAATCACCAATTTTATCATTCCAGCTTACAGCCAACTCAATACCGGTATTTTTTACGTTACCACCATTGATATATGGAGCATCGGCTCCTGCAGTAGCAAGAATCGGAGCTTTAATCAGCCAGTCTTTAGTTGTTTTGCGGTACCAATCCAGGTTTACACCAAGTTTTGAATCAATCAAACGGGCATCAAATCCTAAGTTTGTTTGTTCTGAGGTTTCCCATCGCAAATTAAGATTTGCCAAACGCTGAGGATATGCTCCGGTTGCATTCCCCGATGCATTAAAATCTTCTGAACCAAAATAGTAATTACTTCCCTGGATCACATTATTATCTCCATCACGATAGCCTTCTCCGACCAGAACTGGTGCTAGATATTGCCATGCAGCAATATTCTGATTTCCGACCTGTCCCCAACTGGCACGAATCTTTAGGAAGCTCAACCATTTGCTAGTCGATTCCATAAACGATTCGTTGCTGGCAACCCAACCGGCCGAAACCGAAGGAAAGTTACCCCAGCGGTGATTCGAATCGAAACGAGAAGAACCATCTCTGCGGAAAGTTGCATTCAACATGTACGTTTCCTTATAGTTGTAGCTCAACCGACCGAAGTACGACACAAGCATCGATTCGTCGTTGGGAGCTCCGCCATACGAAAGTTTTGTAAGATCTGTATTTGTTGTGTTATCAATATAAGCATGTTCCAAATCAGAAATAACCAAATCTGCATTCGAAACATTAAGCCATGAACCTTTATTTTGATAGGCTGACATACCAAGCATCGCTGAAAAACTATGCTCTTTAATTTTAAAATCGTACGATGCAATATTGTCCCAGGTCCAGGCGAAACCTTTACTAAGGTTCTGGCTGGCGCTATCATTAATCTTTTCAGCATACATCGACAACTGATATTTCGGAGTGAATGAACGACCTTCGCTGGTATAGAAATCAATACCAAAAGTAGTCTTCAGTTTAAGCCCTTTGATCGGATTCGCTTCGACATATACATCTCCAAAAAGTTTTTGGTTGTTGTTTTTATTCTGATTGGTCAACATCATCAATGCGTATGGATTGCTCTCTCCATCATTCCACGGATCCCATGCTGCACCATTATACATTACACCCGCATTTTTTGTATTGTTCAAGTAGTTTCCTGAATCATCGTACATGGGCAAAAACGGACTTGTGTTAAATGCACTACGAAGAGTGTTGTTATACTGGTTGCCAACGCCAATTCCGTTCTTTTCCATGTAACCAAACGAAAGGTGCTGCCCTATTTTAATAATATCATTGTATAAACTGTGTTCTGTATTTACGCGGAAATTGTAGCGATCGTAGTTTGAAACACTAGGCCCACCAACAATTCCTTCCTGTCCTGTATATGAAAGAGAAATAGAATAAACAGAAGAATTTCCGCCACCAGTAACGCCTAACGTGTAGTTCTGAGTAACGGCATTGTCATAAAACATCTCATCCATCCAGTTCGTTCCGTTGCCCATTGCTGTAATTTCATCAGCACTAAAATAGGGAGCTTTTCCTGAGTTAATTGCTGATTCATTCATCAGCACTGCATACTCACGGCTATTCAGCATATCTACTTTTCGGGCAACATTTTGTACACCATAATATGAATCGAACGAAATCTGAGCTTTTCCTTTGCTTCCTGATTTGGTCGTAATAAGTACCACACCATTGGCAGCCTGCGAACCATAAATTGCAGCCGACGCAGCATCTTTCAGCACATCAATCCGTTCGATATCGGCATTATTTAAATACGAAATATCGCCTGTTTGAACACCATCGACCAGATAAAGAGGACCAGAATTTCCGATTGTACCCATCCCGCGAACAACTACTTTAAGACCTTCTCCCGGCTGACCAGATGTTGACGAAATTTGCACACCGGGGGTTTGTCCCTGCAATGCCTGCAAGGCACTGGTAGTACTAAGTTTCTGAAGACTTTCACCATCAACCTGAAGAGTTGCTCCGGTAACCAGTTTCTTTTTCTGAACACCGTAACCAACCACTACAACTTCATCAATGTCAGTCACATCAGCTTCCATTACGACAATTATCTCGGTACGGCCATTCAATTCAATATCCTGTGTTTTAAATCCGATAGAAGAAATAGTCAAAACACTAGCAGGTTTCGAATTAAGATTAAAAACACCATTTACGTCGGTCGTCGTTCCATAAGTGGTTCCTTTTACAACTACAGCAACCCCCGGAATTGGAGTCCGGCTGGTCGCTTCAATAACAGTTCCCTTTATATTCTGCACCATTTGCGCAAAACCAGGTACTGTTAACAAGACAGACAGAAATAACCATACAAAAAATTGTACAGCACGAAGAGAACTATTCCCGACTTTTCCCGGAAGATTCCCATCATTAGATTTTTCTTTCATAATACTTAGTTTAGATTTTAGTTAACTGACCTTATAAGAGAGCAAACAGTTGATTCCCTAAATTTAATAAGAACATAGACTTTGCCCAATTATATCGTCACCATCAAAAGTACTTGATAACAAAATTTACCCTGTGCCTGAATTGTTCGCATTCGGGTGCTAAAATGTTAACCCATGGGGTATAAAATGTTTATTTTTTATGTATGAAATGTTTCGCATCCTCTGATTTATCAGAAAAGAAAAAATTAAAATATTTCGGTTTATCTGACAACACTGTATATTTATAACAAATTTGAAGCTGTGGAAAAGCAATTACATCTTGTATCGTTCAACATCCCTTTTCCTGCCGATTACGGTGGAGTAATTGACGTGTTTTACAAACTAAAAGCGCTTCACCAGGCTGGAGTAAAAATTAAACTTCATTGTTTCGAATATGGCCGAAAACGAGCTACCGAACTCGAACAATACTGCGAAAAAATTTATTATTATCCACGGGATAAAAACCCGCTTAAAAATTTATCGCTGCAACCATTTATTGTTGCCGGGCGCAATCATCCCGATCTGCTTGAAAACCTGGCAGGCGATCTGCGTCCGATTATTTTTGAAGGACTTCATTCGTGTTTCTTTTTGAAACACCCTGCATTGAAGCAACACAAAAAAATTGTCCGCACTCATAATATTGAACACGAATATTATCGGTTTCTGAGCCAATCAGCTTCCACACAAAAGGAAAAATTCTTTTTTAAGACTGAATCCTTCCGACTGAAAATTTTCGAAAAAATGCTGCATCATGCCGATGAGCTTTTATGTATTTCACCGGCCGATCATCAGTATTTCCGGCAAACATACGGCAAAGGAATTTTCATTCCAGCCTTTCACCCATTCAGTCAGGTTACTACAGAACCCGGAATTGGAGAGTTTATTCTTTACCACGGCAATCTGGAAGTTGCTGAAAACATAGATGCAGTTAATTTCCTGTTAAATAATGTTTTTTCGCAGGTCACCTATCCTTTTGTTATTGCGGGGAAAAACCCATCGGAAAAACTAGTAAAACAGGCAAAAAGTATTCCTCATGTAACGTTGCATGCCAACATTACCGATGCCAGCATGCGTTATCTGGTAAGCAATGCTCAAATTTGTCTGCTTCCAACATTTCAGCCAACTGGCCTGAAGCTGAAATTGCTCCAGTCGCTGTTTTCGGGGCGACATTGCATATGCAACGCTGCAATGGTAAAACAAACCGGGCTGGAAGCGCTTTGCACCATCGCCGAAACACCGGAAGAAATTATTCAGAGTATTGAGCAACTTTATGAAAAAGAAATTCCGCAATTGATGATTCAACAACGAAAAGAAATTCTTGAAACTGTTTTCTCAAATGAACGAAATGCACAAAAAATTATTGAACTTATTTAAGCTGACACTTCTTTTTTTATCGATAAACGCATCAGTTAAAGCTCAGGGATATTCAATTTCTGTAGAAATTCCCGATGCTCCGGATTCAACAATTTTTCTGGCTCATCATTTCAACGGACAGATTCTGGTGAGCGACACCATTACGCTTAGTCATTCCGGCACGGGGGTTTTTCAGGGCGACAGCCTGCTCGACCAGGGACTCTACGTACTTTACCTGAACCAAAATAATTTTACCGATTTTTTGCTGGCCAACGATCAGCAGTTTAAAATTAAGCACCGCTTTGCTCAACCCACGCAAATGCAGATTGAAGGAGCCCGGGAAACCGATTTATTCAACCAGTATAAGTCGATGTTAAACCGGATGAAAGAACAACAGCAGTTGTATGTTCAGCAACGCAAGCAATACGAATCAAATCCCGACTCAACAAGTAAATACAATACCCTGCTTGAGCAGTTAAATACAAAAATTACCGATTATTGGTTTTCAGAAGAAAAAAAGTATCCCGATTTGTTTTATAGCCGGATGCTGCTTGCCAATTACATACCAGCACCTCAACCAAAAGATATTCCGGAGGCCGCCCAGCACAACGACTCATTGCGATGGGTGTTCGAATATAATTTCAGAAAAAACCATTACTGGGACTATTTTGATGTATCGGACCCGCGCTTGTTGCGCACTCCGTTTTTCAAACCCCGACTCGAAAACTTCTTCGATCAGGTTTTACTGCAACGGCCCGATTCGGTTGTTCCGTACGCACTTCAACTTATCGACAAATCGCACGCTAACCCCAAATCGTTCAGGTACGTGACCAGTTTTTTACTGAATCATTTTCTTGAATCGAAAGTGATGGGAATGGAAGCTGGCTTTGTACAAATTGCACAGAAATATTACCTCACCGGCATCGCAAGCTGGGCCGATTCGGCTTCTTTGGCAAGTATTGGCCGACAAGTTATGTTTAAGCGGTTGAATCAATTGGACATGATTGCCCCCGAATTAAAACTGGAAAGATTGGAAGGCTCCTGGATTAGTCTCCACGAAACCAAGTCGCCATACATTATTCTTGTTTTTTGGGAACCTAATTGCGGACACTGCCAAACCCAGATTCCGGAATTATACAACAATGTTTTTCTTCCACTGAAAGACCGCGGAGTAATACTCTTCGCTGTCAATACTCAAACCAAAAGAGACGAATGGGAAAAATTTATCAACGAGAAAAAAATGTATGAAGCCATTCATTGCTGGGATCCGGATATTCAATCGAACTTCAGAATTGAGTACGATGTGCAATCTACTCCGATGATTTATATTTTGGACAAGAACAAGAAAATTATTGCCAAAAAGATTGACCCCAAAACAGTAAAAGAAATTCTGGAGCAATATCTGTCGATGAACTAATTTTGAATCTCCGACAAAAAAAACAGCCGTATCGTTTTAAAGCAATACGGCTGTTTTTGTTCTTTAGCTTGAATTACTAATGAACCGCTGAAAACAAACGGCTCCAGCGTACTTTCTTCAGCAATGGCTGATCTTTGTCGAGCGAAAGCCAGATGAATACCGCCTTACCTACCACGTGATCTTCAGGAACAAATCCCCAGTAACGCGAATCGGCTGAATTATGGCGATTATCTCCCATCATCCAGTAATAATCCATTGTAAAAGTATAACTATCAGCTTGTTTTCCATTAATAAAAATAGTACTGTCTTTTACTTCCAGATCATTTCCTTCATACAAATCAATAATTCGCTCATACAAGGGTAAATTAACCATATCCAATTTCACAGTAGTTCCTTTTTTCGGCACAGTGAGCGGACCAAAGTTATCCACATTCCAGGGGTAATCAGGACTGAATGGGAAAATATTCGGATCGGTTACTTCTTTCGGAGTTGACATTTTCTCTACCGCCGTAACATTGGTCATGTCTGCCATTTTCTTCCGGTTTTCGTCGGTCAATGGGAACAGATACTGCGACTCAGGGAACGAATGACGATCATCCAAACTGATATTCATTTTATCAAGCGCTTTGGGATTAATTGGCGAACCATTTGTATTCACCTTGTAATCATACTGCACGCCCGGAAATTTTTGCTGCTCTTTTCCATTTACAAAAAGCTGTCCGTCTTTCAACTCGAGCACATCGCCAGGAATACCCACACAACGTTTGATATAATTTTCGCGTTTATCAACCGGACGAGCGATTATTTCGCCAAAAGTACGTTTATCACTCCACACCCGTTCGCGACCATAACTGCGAACCAATTGATAATAGCTCTGATTCTGCATATTCAGTGCCACCGTGTCTCCTTCCGGAAAGTTGAACACCACCACATCGTTATTTTTCACTTTACCAAAGCCACCAATACGACGATACGGTTGTTTAATCCATTCTAAATACGATTTTTTTGTTGTCGAAAATGGCATGGTGTGATGCACAAACGGAAACGACAATGGAGTATTCGGCAATTTAGGCCCATAAGCTGTTTTGCTTACAAACAGATAGTCGCCAATCAACATTGATTTTTCCATCGAAGAAGTAGGGATAGTGTATGCTTCAATAAAAAACATACGAATAAAAGTTGCGGCAATTACGGCAAAAATAATGGCATCAACCCATTCAACCACTTTGGTTTGCTTGCCCCCCGGAGGATTCTTTTTCTTCCAGAAAGCCCAATGTACTTTCTTGGTGATGTACATGTCGAAGATCGGTCCCAGACCGATAAGCCACCAGTAGTTTTCGAGCCAAATTACCCATAAAAAGTAAATGAGCCCCACTACGGCGAATTTGAACCATTTGTTGGTCAGAATATTTCTCATCTGTATGTAAGATTAAAGATTTAGCAAATCATTCATTCCCAGTATTCCTTTTTTACCGATACTGAATTCGGCGGCCAGTACTGCTCCAAAAGCAAAACCAACACGACTTTTAGCGTTGTGAATTATTTCAATTGTGTCCACCTCCGATTCGTATTTCACTGCGTGGTAGCCGGGCACCTGTCCTTCCCGCTCCGAAATAATCACCAATTCGTCAGCCTGTTCGCTGGCTTGGTTTACCCATTTCGTTTTTCCGGGCAAATTTTCAATAATTCCTTCAGCAAGAGTAATTGCAGTACCACTGGGTGCATCCAGTTTTTGTGTATGGTGAATCTCTTTCATTTCAACAGCATACTCACTTCGGGTTCCCATTAAGCGAGCCAAATGTTTATTTACCGCAAAAAAGATATTGACCCCCACGCTGAAATTTGATCCATAAAAGAATGTTGCGTCTTTCGCATCACACTCGGCATACACCTTGTCTTTTTGTTCGAGCCAACCGGTAGTTCCGCTCACTACCGGAACACCAGCATCAAAACAAATACTGTAATTCGACAAAGCCGACGAAGGAATTGTAAACTCAATGGCAACATCTGCCTTTTTCAGGTTTTCAACCGTTAAATCATTCTGATTGTCAATGTCAATTTTTAAAATAACCTCGTGTCCTCGTTCCAGAGCAATTCGTTCAATCTCCTTGCCCATTTTACCATATCCTATCAGAGCTATCTTCATGTATATTTCTTCCTTTTTTAGTTGCCGCACTGTCAATTCTGAATCTATTTTCGCATAAAATTACGGCATGTTACTTTTTATCGGAGTACAAAGATAAAAATTACACTTTAAAAGTACGGACATTGCCCAACGCATTGGTTTTTTTTCGATCAATACCCATGCTTCTTCGGTAAAAACAGTCATTTCAGGATTATTAACATTCAGGTATTTCCATTATTTTCGTGGCATGCAAAACTACGAGAAGGTAAAACTGGTAGCCACCGATTTGGATGGCACATTTTTAAAAGACGATAAATCGATCAGCAAGGAAAATCTCCGTTTGCTGCATACAATTGGAGAACAGGGAATTGTTCGGGTTGCCGCAACAGGGCGAAACTTGCACAAAACACGCGAGGTTATTCCGGAACATATTCCTTTCGATTACATTGTTTTTTCGTCGGGCGCAGGAGTATGGGACTGGCAAGCCAACCAACTGCTTTTTTCAAAAAACATCCCGAATAAGACGGCAAAAAAACTGGCTTCTTTTCTGGCAGAAAATGACTGGGGATTTCACATGTTTTTCCCGGTTCCCGATAATCATTGCTGCTGGTTTCACCGAAATAGCAATCCCAGTCCCGAGTTCGAGCGCTATTTTAGTTTTCTGAATGCCGAAGCCGTAACCTGGAATCCGGAAACTCCATCCCAGGAAGACGTCGCTCAATTTCTGGTTATACTACAAGATCAACCCGACGAATTTGAAGCATTAAAAGATAACATTGCGGCAAGCTTTCCGGAGTTAAAAATTGTACGTACCAGCTCTCCATTTCTTACCGGCAGTATCTGGATGGAGATTTTTCATGAGGATGTGTCAAAGGGAAACGGAGTGCGTTTTTTATGTGAACAGAAACAAATTAGCCAACAAGATACATTGGGCATCGGAAACGACTACAATGATCTGGACTTACTTCAATTTACAGGCGTTTCGTATATGGTAAACAACGCCCCGGATGAATTAAAAATGCTTTTTCCGGTAACTCAATCAAACGAAAACGATGCCTTTGCGGCCTCAGTTACAGCTCATTTGTAATGAATATCCAAATCCGGATACTAACATATTTTGAACATTAAAACGCAGAAATTATTTAGAAAAATCTGTTCCCGAATACCCAACTGTTTTACTCTGAAAATTATAAAACATGAAGATATTTATCCTCTCTTTTATTCTACTTGTGGTCCTCCGCGTTTCAGCCCAAAATACACTTCAACTACAAGACCCATTGCCTGTTGACCCAATACTTTCGACAGGAATACTTGAGAATGGAATGACTTATTACGTTCGCTCGAACAGCACTCCGCAAAACCGTGCAGATATGTTTTTAGTGGTGCGTGCCGGATCGGTTGACGAAGACGACGACCAACAAGGATTAGCCCATTTTTGCGAACACATGGCATTCAACGGAACTAAAAACTTTCCGAAAAACAAGCTTACCAGCTATCTCGAATCACTGGGAATGGAATTTGGCCCGGAGATAAATGCCTATACTTATTTTGACGAAACCGTTTACATGATCAAGGTTCCACTCGACAGCACCCAATACATACAGAAAGGATTGCAGGTTTTGTACGACTGGGCATGCCAGGTTTCATATAAAGAAGAAGATATTGATAGCGAACGCGGTGTAATTCATGAAGAGTGGCGAGGCGATCGCGGCGCAGAAGAACGAATGATGCAGGAATGGCTTCCCGTATTTTTTCACGAATCGAAATATGCACAGCGGCTACCCATCGGACAAATTGAAACCATTGACCACGCACCTGCCGATCGGTTACGCCGATTCTACCACGACTGGTATCGCCCCGATCTGCAAGCGGTAATTGTAGTTGGCGATTTCGATCAGCAGGAAATGGTTGATCGGGTAAAAAAGATGTTTTCGAAAATTCCGGCAGCAATCAAGCCCCGCGAGAAAAAATTAGCTGATATTCCTGCGCACAAAGAAACCCTTGTATCCATCGTTTCCGACCCGGAAGCGCAGCATTCGGTAGCTCAGGTATATTACAAACAACCGATGCAACAGGCCCGGACGCTGAGCGACTACCGCGATCTGCTCATTCGTGAGCTTTATAATTCGATGATTAATCAGCGATTGTCGGAGCTAACTCAAACAGTCACACCTCCATTCATTTATGCCGAATCGAATATTGGAGAATTGGTTGGTCCACTAAATGTTTACGGATCGGTTGCCGTATGCCAGACGGAGCAAATTGAAACAGGGATGAAAGCTGTACTTACAGAAAATCAGCGGGTAAAGAAACACGGTTTTACCGAAACGGAACTGGAGCGCGAAAAATCAGTCATGCTAAAATCGATTGAGAAATTGTATAACGAACGCAACAAACAGCAATCGATTAGCTATGCGCAGGAATACAAACGAAATTTTCTGCATACCAAAGAACCGATTCCCGGTATTATCAACGAATACAATTATTACAAACAGATGCTTCCCGACATCCGGCTTCAGGAAGTAAATGCATTGGCAAACGAATGGCTCACCCCCGAAAACAGAGTAGTAATTATTACTGCGCCTCAAAAGCGGGGAAGTAATTTACCGAATAAAGCCACAGTTCTTCAATGGCTCGACGAAGTTGAGAACTCAAACCCGGAAGCCTATTTTGATACTGTTAGCGGAAGCGCACTGATGAGTGAAATTCCTCAGCCCGGAGAAGCTGTTTCGGAGAAAACAATCAGCGAAGTTGATGCATACGAATACACCCTGTCGAATGGCGCTCGTGTGGTAATAAAACCTACCAACTTTAAAGATGACGAGATTCTCTTTTCAGCATATAGTCCCGGAGGTTTTTCTGTTTATAGACAAGATGATGACGTTTCAGCCGACATTGCTCCGGATATTCTCGACTTGAGTGGATTGGCCGACTTCGATCCAATTAGTCTGAATAAAATACTTGCTGACAAAGTGCTTGCAATAAAACCATACCTCACCGACATTTACGAAGGGTTCAATGGCAATTCATCCGTTGATGATGCAGAGACACTTCTGCAAATGATTCATTTGTATTTTACACAACAGCGTTCCGACAGTACTTCGTTTGCCTCCTACCTCAACCGGATGAAAGGAATACTAGAGAACAAACAATCTTCGCCCGAAGAAGCATTTCAGGATACCCTTGAAGCGGTTCAGGCCAACTATCATCCCCGAAAACGCCCGATGAATGCAACAATCATCAACGAAGCCCGCTTCGACCGGATTACAGCTATCAACCGTGAGCGGTTCTCCAATGCCGGCGATTTCATATTCTTTTTTGTCGGGAATATTAAGCTGAATACTTTCCTACCGATGGTTGAGCAATACATCGGATCAATTCCATCGACAGGAGATACCGAAAAATGGAACAATTTGCATATTGAATATCCATCGGGGAAAATAGAAAAAACAGTTTACCGGGGACAAGAAGCCAAAAGCCTCCACACAACTATTTTTCATGGCAAATTCGAGTTCAACCGCGAAAATATCATGGCAATTACGGCCCTTGGAAAAATACTTTCATCCCGATTGCTTGAAGTAATTCGCGAAGACAACAGTAGTGTTTATTCCATTTATGCCAGTCCCATGGCTGCACGATTTCCCGAATCAGAATACAGCATAAAAATCAGCTATGGTTGCGCCCCCGACAAATTAGGCGAAATACAAAACAGTGTGTTTGATGAAATAAAAAAATTAGCAAAAAAAGGTCCATCACAAGAAGAGCTGAAAACAGCTAAAGAAAAGCTTTTACGTGAACGGGAAGTTGCGCTGCGCGAGAACAAATTCTGGATTTCATTGCTTCCTTCGTATTACCGTAATTACGATGGCAATTTCAGCGATTTCAACTCATACAATCAGCTCGTTGATTCTCTTACAGAACAAACCATCCGCGATGCTTGCTCCCGCTTCTTCGATTTCAACAATTACTTCAGTGTTAGTCTGAAACCGGAACAATAAATATTTCGGCAAAAGTTCCTCTGTTTTTTTGCACAATGCTAAATATATAAATCACTGTAAGAAGGATTTAATGCCTTTAAAATTCAGAATAGTTTATTCTGATGCGAAAAAAAACGACGACCATAAATCACAATAATTGAAAATATTATCTTTACAGCCGTTAAGGGAAAAAGAACAGAGAAAATCAACCGCCGTCACCGGCATTTTTTAGGGGTATGAAGAACAAATACATTGACATCTTCGTGCGCATGGGCGCATATGCTGTTTTAGTGTTAATTGCTTATCGCATCTATATTTTCGATGCAGGAGTAGTACACGACGGACAAAAATTCAGCGAATATTCAGGTACCGAATTCTATCAGGAAGTGCTTTTCTTTCTGGCATCCATTGCCTTTTTTGTTACCGCATACAAATTTGCAGACAGTCGTCCTATTGCCACTCTTTTTGGTGGTTTTACAATGGTTGCCTTCTGTCGCGAATTCGATTATCTCACCGATTTTATTGGGAGTAGTTTCTGGGGTGTTACTGCCGGAATTGTTATTTTAACAGTCCTCTCTATTTCGTGGAAACACCGAAAAAATCTGACTCAGTCGTATTACGAATATTACAATAGCAAAGCATTTGCATACATGATCAGCGGTGTGCTGGTCACATTCCTTTTCTCTCGTTTGTTTGGGAAAGGCGATTTCTGGAAAGCACTGATGGAAGACCAATATTTCCGTTCAGTAAAAAATGCTGCCGAAGAAGGTACCGAAGTAATGGGCGACATACTCATTTTTATTTCTTCGGTTGAATATCTGATCTTCAAGATTCAACAAAAACGCGAACGTTTGCAGGGGAAAAAATAAGCCAATTACATTTCTTGCTGAATACGACGAATCATTGCTTCGGCTTCGTCAAACTGTTCGGCTTTTCCTAAATCGAGCCAGAACGAGGATTTATCTTCAAACCCTCTGATTTCATTGGTTTGTGCCAGACGTAAATACAAATCCATTACCGAAAATTTTCCGGTTTCCTGAATCTTTTCGAAAATAGCCGGACTCACCACATGGATTCCGCTAAAAGCGAACATTTGCGATGTTTCGAACAATTCGGGACGGCTTATTTTGCATTCGCCCGATACGATATTTTTCCAGCCAGTAAGCTGCATTTGCGCATCAAACAACAAGTAACGGCTTGTATTCCGACGACGAACGGCCAGGGTTGCCAAACTCTTATTTTTTGTGTGAGAATTGAGCAAAGATGTCAAATCAAGCGAAGAAAATATATCAACATTATACAACACAATTGCATCGGCATGCTGCAATAACGGAGCTGCTTTTTTCATTCCTCCCCCGGTTTCGAGCAAGGCATCCCGCTCGTCCGAAATCGAAATATCGAGTCCAAAATTTTTGTTCTCGCTCAAAAAATCAATAATCTGATCCGGGAAATGATGCACATTCACCACAATTTCTGTTATGCCAAATTTTTTCAAATAAGAAATAGCATGTTCCAGCAGTGTTTTACCGGCAATTTCGACCAGGGCTTTGGGCTTATCGGCCGTAAAACCTTTCAGGCGGGTTCCCAATCCTGCTGCAAAAATCATCGCTTTTGTATGCATCGCTTTTTTTCGTAAAGATGCAAAAAATGATCGGACTCGCATGCGATCATTTAATCTCTAAAAAATCCGATTCTGTATAATAAAAATGCCAATCGGGCAAAAAGTGCAAATTTCAGGGTTCAACCAATTAAACCATTCTGTAATTTAGAAATCAAATCAGACGAAAATTGAAACAATTCATACAATTAAAAATTCAAAAGAAATGAAAAAAATCGTAATGATTGCCCTGATGATTCTGGCAGTTGCCAGCTTAGCTCAGGCACAACGAGGAGGCGGTCAACGTCCATCACAGGCTCCGGGAAGCCAGAACCAACGTCCGCAAATGAATCCGGAACAAATGATTGAACGTCAGATTCAACGCTTGAACGAAGCCGTTTCGCTAACCGATGCACAGAAAACAAAAGTGAAAGAAATCTTCAAACAAAACGGAGAAAAACAACGCGAACTATTTTCAAGCATGCGCAATGGAAGCGGACAACAAGCTGACCGCGAAAAAATGCGTGCAAAAATGGATGAATTCCGCAAAAAACAAGACGAACAAATTAAAGCAGTGCTTACCAAGGAACAGCTTCCTAAATATGAAAAATATATGCAGGAACGCGAAGCCCGCATGAAGGAAAGAATGAATAATGGCGGCCAGCGTGGAGGAAACCGCTAGTGCTATTGATCGGTAAATTAGATTAGGTCTCAGGAGGCTGTCTGTTTGGACAGTCTCTTTTTTTTTCGTAGAAGTTGGTCTTCAATTTTGAAAAAACGAAAGAATAATTGACTTTGCTACTCGTATTGTGTGGCATTTTTAGCACGACTCAAAATATTGCTTACTCGAATTTATAATCAACACAATAACAAGTACTTATAATTATGCCCAACTTCTTATCAAACATCTAATTATTCTAAAGGCATCTATCATTGCAGGATTAAAAATCCTGTGCTAAAAAGTGCTGATTGCAAATCAGCACTAGCGGTATCGAATGGTTATATTCCAAGGAGCAGAGGATCTTAAAATTGATCCGAATACGAAGAAAGGCATTAATTAAAAAACAAATCGGACAAACATACAAAAGCGATGGATTATCGGAACGAAGTTCTTTTTATCGGAATATGACGATCGGAAAACAACACATAAACGTAAAAATCATAACAAAAAAAGCTCCTCAGAAAATCTGAAGAGCTTTGCGGTGCGGACGGGACTCGAACCCGCGACCCCCGGCGTGACAGGCCGATATTCTAACCGACTGAACTACCGCACCAAGTTGTGCTTTTAATATTGTTTTGCGGTGCGGACGGGACTCGAACCCGCGACCCCCGGCGTGACAGGCCGATATTCTAACCGACTGAACTACCGCACCAAATTTTGTTGTTGGCAAACCCAACTCAAAGGTCAATATTAAAGCACTTTTTATAAGAACTTGCCTCTTGTAATCCGTTTTTCAAAAGGCTCTGCAAATATAGAGTTTCTTTTTTTTTCTGCAATACGTTTCAACAAAAAAACAAATATTTTTCTTTCGCCCCAAATAGCCTCTAAAATTAACATTTTGACTGTCTGGAACTTTTTCTTTTTGCACTATATTTTTACAATATGATTTTCATCTATTTTTTTTTCGCCCGACCACCGATAGGCCATTAATTTGCGACTTCGGCTCACACAAGAATCCACGCAACACAGGTTTTCAGCCAGAATTCCACTACGACTATTCAAACAATAATGACCGAAAAAAACAATTGGTGCATCTTTGGGGTAGGCAACAACCTGCGGAATTATTTCCTGAGGAATGGAATACTTCGGTAATTTGAAACGACTCTCAAGCGATATTTTACGGAAGGTTTTTCCTGCGGGGTTCATCCACCATTTCATTCGAAAACTCCGGTGCGGTTGCCCTTTCGAATCGAAAACCAACAGATCGGAGGGCAATTTAAAGTCAATTCCTTTACAGGTTTCCCAAATACTTTTAGTTACCGCAAGGTGTTCTTCATCAAAAACCATCCGTAACTTGGTTTTTGTTATTCTTCCTTCACTAAAATGCTCTTTTAATACCTGAATATTTTCATCAATCCAACAAGCATGGACTACCCGAATATCGCCCAAATCAAGAAAAAGAGGCAAATGACGCATCCATTTTAAATGATCTTTCAATTCAGGTTTGCGGTTTTCAAACTCAACCAGGGTCTGATCGAGCGACAATCGGTATTTTTTTCTGCGCGAAAAATAATTGCCCAATTCATCTTTCAGGTAATAAAAAATGGCATTCAGCTCGTGGTTGCCCAATACGGCCAGGGCACTACCCCGCTCAACCATCGATCTGATGAGTAAAATTGTTTCCCTGATCTTCGGCCCACGATTAATAAAATCGCCTACAAAAACAGCCTTTCGATCGGGATGCTCATACACGCCATCCTCCAATTCGTAATCCATTTTCTCGAGCAACAACCTCAGTTTGTCTGCTTCTCCATGAACATCTCCGATTATATCGTACATCGTGTAAATGCTTTTTTGATGACAAGATAAGTTTTTTTCAAAAAAGAAGAACTCAAAATAGAATGCGGATTTACTGTCGATTTTCAGAATAGTATTCCCGCCCGAAGCTCTCTGCATGTGTCATATTTACAAAGAAATGAGGCTTAATCATTCTTCTCCTTCTACTAAAAGAGAAAAAATATACAATATCGTCATGCTAAATATGAGACCCTTCACTATGTTCAAAGTGACAAAAAGATACAGACAACCAAAAAAAATTTAATTAATAATTCTTCCCAAATTTTTCAGTTGACAAGAAATGAATGCTTTGATTGATTCCCACATACATTAAAGTATCCTGATCGACAAACGGAACCTGCTCCCGGTATTTGGCTAAAAATTCTTCTAAAAAAGGAGATGTTTTTAGCGGACGACGAAATTCCATTGCCTGCGATGCATTGTACAATTCGATGGCCAGAATTTTCAAGGTATTATCAGCTACTTTCAGCGCCTTGGTCGCTGCATTGCCTCCCATGCTCACATGGTCTTCCTGCTCGTTCGACGAAGGAATGGAATCAACCGAAGCTGGCGTACAAAGCTGTTTATTCTGGCTAACAATCGATGCCGCAGCATATTGAGGGATCATAAAACCGGAATTCAGGCCGGGATTGGCCACCAAAAATTCGGGTAAACCACGATCTCCCGAAATTAATCGGTAGGTGCGCCGTTCGGAAATACTTCCTAATTCGGACAAGGCAATTGCCAAAAAATCGAGCGACAAAGCCAAGGGTTCGCCATGAAAATTTCCTCCTGAAATAATTAAATCTTCGTCAGGAAAAACCGTCGGATTATCGGTTACCGAATTAATTTCTGTTTCAATTACACCCGATACATATTTTACTGCGTCTTTTACCGCCCCATGAACCTGAGGAATACAGCGAAACGAATACGGATCCTGCACATGCTTTTTCGCACGGGAAATCAACTCACTACCAGCAAGAATCATTCTAAAATTGTGCGCCGTTTCTTCCTGTCCCCGATGTGGACGTATTTTCTGAATCAATTCAGAAAAAGGCTCCAGACGACCGTCAAAACTATCGAGCGACAAAGCGCCAATAATATCGGAATAAGCCAGAATATCGAATGCTTTCAGCAAAGTATAAACGGCATGCGAACTCATGAATTGTGTCCCATTCAACAGGGCAAGTCCTTCTTTTGCACCAAGTTTTACAGCTTGCCATTCTTTCTCGGCCAGCACCTCACTGGCTGCAACCCGTTTCCCTTTATAATTCACCTCCCCCATTCCGAGCAAAGGCAAAAATAACATCGCCAAAGGAGCTAAATCGCCACTTGCTCCCAGCGATCCTTGTTCGCATACCACAGGTAGAATATCGTTATTGAACAAGTCGATAATACGTTGCACGGTAAGCAACTGCACTGCCGAATTTCCTTTTGCCAGGGCATGAGCCTTCAGCAAAAGCATAAGTCGAACCACATCGGCTGGTATTTCAGGTCCCACATTACAG
This sequence comes from Prolixibacteraceae bacterium, assembly GCA_963668595.1. Classification (GTDB taxonomy): domain Bacteria; phylum Bacteroidota; class Bacteroidia; order Bacteroidales; family Prolixibacteraceae; genus GWE2-42-39. Next base: position 1,554,681 of record OY764876.1, read on the forward strand.
GCATGCGAAACGACCAGATTTTCCTGCAATTTACTCAAATCGGACTTCGAAATTTCAATATTGCACAACGAACCAAAGCCAGTATTTATGCCATAAATAGGACCTTCTGTTTCCTCAATTTTCCGATCGAGGAATGCTTTACTTTTGCGAATCAGTTCTTTCGATTCTTCGGAAAGCTCAAGCTGCATGCGCTTTTCCAAAATCAGTTCAATATCAGAAAAAGTCAAATTTTCGGGACTGATATAAAATATTTCTCTCTTCATACTTCTTTAATTACAATGATCGGTAAACAGTGTACATTTTTTTGCTGACCCGCCCGAAGAAACAGCAATAAATATTTACAATTAAATGAATTACTATTTACAATTTATCTCAGGCAAATTGATACGACAGTATATATTCAATAGCATCAATGGGTCACAATATTGTCAGTATGAAAAGAGAATATCAGGGACAACGAATGTCGCCCCCGGCAATTTTTGACAAGCGGTAATCTTTACATGGTTTCACTCTCATTGCCGTACAATTTCCGGCAATTTCGGAAATCGGCAATTACACAGAAAGGATTTTTATCATTTCTTCGGCACTTACCAGTTGTTGTTCACCGGTAAGCATATTCTTCAAATTGATTTTCCCCTGCTCCATTTCCTGTTCGCCCACCAAGGCTACAAATGGAATATTTTTCTGGTTTGCCCAGGTCATTTGCTTTTTCATTTTCGCCTGATCGGGGAAAATTTCAGCATTGATGCCTGCCTTGCGCAATTGGGCAAGTACCGGCAAGCAATACGCTTCTTCGGCCTCACCAAAATTAACGAACAATATTTTGGTTGAATCAATGGTTTCCTGCGGGAACAAACCAAGTTGCAGCATCACATCGTAAATACGATCGGCACCAAACGAAATGCCAACTCCCGATACTCCCGGCATTCCGAAAATACCAGTCAGGTCATCGTAACGACCACCACCACAGATGCTGCCAATCGACACATCTTTCGCTTTCACTTCGAAAATAGCACCGGTATAGTAGTTCAGTCCGCGAGCCAAAGTAAGATCAAGCTCTACTTCTGTATTTAAGTTGAAAGTTGACAAATAGGCAAACAACTTGCGCACTTCGGCAATTCCTTTCAAACCAATTTCAGAATCGAAAATAGCAGCAGTTAATTGCTCCAGTTTTTCGTCAGTACTTCCCGACAAGTGCAAAATTGGCTGTAATTTATCCACGGCTGGCTGAGGAATTCCTTTTTCAAGCAACTCTTCATTTACTTTTTCCAGACCTATTTTATCCAGCTTATCAATCGCCACGGTAATATCCACAATGCGATCTTTTTCGCCAATTGTTTCAGCAATACCGGCCAAAATTTTACGGTTATTAATTTTTACGAGCGCACCAATATTCAAACGCCCAAACACCTGATCGACAATTTGTACCAACTCAGCCTCGTTCAACAGCGAATCGCTGCCCACAATATCCACATCGCACTGATAAAACTCGCGGTAACGCCCTTTTTGCGGACGGTCGGCACGCCACACCGGCTGAATCTGATAGCGCTTAAACGGAAACGAAATATCGTTGCGGTACTGCACCACAAAACGGGCAAATGGCACGGTGAGGTCGTAACGCAAACCTTTTTCTGAAATTTTATTGGTCAAACGGATGCTGTTTCGTTCCAATAATTCTTCATCGCTGAGTCCCGCAGCAAAATCACCTGAGTTCAGCACTTTAAACAACAATTTATCGCCTTCTTCCCCGTATTTTCCCATCAATGTCGATAAGTTTTCCATTGCAGGCGTTTCAATGGGTTGAAATCCATACAAGCGAAAAACACTTTTAATGGTATCGAAAATATAGTTACGGCGAGTCATTTCTGCAGGAGAAAAGTCGCGTGTTCCTTTAGGTATTGAAGGTTTTTGTGCCATTTTCAAATTCGTTTAAACAGACGGCAAAAATAAGTAAAAACAGCCATCCGAACTGCATAAAGAATACTTTTATAAGCAAAAAGACTGAAATGTTTTCATGTGTGTAAATTTTCAATGTTGGTTCGTACAATTCTCTTATCAGCTTTCACATTTCAATCTAAATATCAAAGCATGGAATAGCCATTTATACATTTTCGGTTTGTGCGGATTATAGTGCACATGGCTATTTCATCCGTACAAAATTATCTTTTAATTGTCGGATGGTCCCGAAAGCTTTCGGGATCACATGATCCGCTAACTGGCCTAATGCGTGTTTGTCTCGCCTTAGGCAAGATGTTCGTTTCAGAATATTTTCTTTACAAAAAAAGAATGACTCATTTCCAAACAAATTTTAGCTTTGACACAAAAATTCAGCACATGGCACGATATAAACTCACCATTGAATACGACGGCACACGTTACGCCGGATGGCAACTGCAAAAAGGAGCCAAATCGGTACAAGGAACATTAATTGATGCCTGCAAAGAATTATTTCCCGGAGAAAAAATTGAATTATACGGAGCCGGTCGCACCGATCAGGGTGTGCATGCACTGGCTCAGGTGGCTCACCTCGATGTAAACCGGCACATAAAGCCGCAGCAACTGAAGAATCAACTGAACGATCGCCTCCCTTACGATGTGGTAATTACCCATGCAGAACAAGCTGCGCCCAATTTCCATGCGCGCTACGATGCCGTACACCGCAGTTATATTTACCAGATTTCGAAACGCCCTTCAGCATTCGGAAAGAAAATGGTTTGGTGGGTAAAAGATCCGCTTGATGTAAACAAAATGAAGCAAGTGGCTGGCTTGTTTATCGGCATGAAAGATTTTCGAAACTTCTCGGAGAAATCAGACGAAGACAAATCAACCAAAGTTGAAATCAGCAACATTGAGATTGTCGAAACAGGCGAACTGATTCTGGTGCGCGTTTCGGGCAGTCATTTTTTATGGAAACAGGTGCGCCGCATGGTTGGCGTAATGGTTGAAGCAGGTCGGGGTAAATTATCGGTCAATGAAGTGGATTCTTTTTTCCGCAAGCCATCCGAGCTGGTAGCCAAACTCACAGCTCCCCCATCCGGACTTTATCTCGAAAAGGTTTGCTATCCGGGCGATTCACGTCCCTCTGAACTAAACCCGATCATCCAAGTGCAATAAAATATAAGGCGGACTCAAAACGTGTAAGATTTTGAGCCCGCCTTATTTATTTCAAGAATTCTGTAACAAACAATAGTTATTTATTTTAAGTGGGAACATACATCATCCGTAAGAGTTGCATGAATTTGAATATCGTGTAAACCATCTGAGGGATCTGAAGGACTGGGAAAAAAATAATAAAATACACTAGTTATTGTATTCCCCTCAACTGATTGCCCTCTAAGACCATTCACGTTGTTCGTATCGAGGATGAAAGTACGAGGCACATTGTTAACAAGAGGAGATATCTCGTATTTGTCGCCTTTAATCAGGTTTAGTGTAAAATTGCCAGAATTTATATTAAAGGTTTCCGGTGCGGTACCTTTTGTAATGTTTTTTAAAAGCACCGTGCCTGAAGGGATGAAACCAACACTCCCACTAGGACAGGAATAGGTTACGTGAAATGAGTATGGAGTCAGATCCGATTTCTTTTTTGCCACAAAAGCTATTTCGCCGCAAGGGATGTCATTTAATGTTTTTGTTTCAAATTTATACTGTGAGTTTTCCTCCAGTGTTATAGACGAATTCCGAAAGACGCCTTGCATTTGACTATTATAGTAGTACATCGGTTCTATTTTGTAGCCTTTGGTTTTTAAATCGTAAAATGTTCCGGAAATCTCTCCGGTGAGAGTTGCTCCGTCTAGATCCAACCAATAACGAAAAGATCCGCTTGATGTTAAATCATCGTCGGGAATATCAGGGCATGTAATTTTTACGGTTAACCCATCGGGGCATTTTTCCAATCCATTTCTATAATACCCTGTCGTAGCTTGCATCATGCCTCCTAATCCTAAGGTGATACTTTCGTACATACTATTATAATCATAAAATCCAAAACCACCGACAAGCTTTGAATCAATTCCTGTCATTGCTGTTGCAGTAAGCGTTATAGGAGGGTAGGTTTCAGGGAAAAGGTACCTGAGATTTTGACATGCAGACTGATGTCCCATCTTACATAAATTACTTAAGTAAGTTATTTGAGCATTATTGTTCGTATTATTAGTGTTATTAATAATTTGGTATGAGTAGGTGTCTACACTAAAAAAATTGCGATAAATATTCCCATAACGCGGATTTGAATCAAGATTTGTTTTAAGCATTCGCCCGTTGTTATCTTCATAATCAACGGTGATAACTACCTTCTCTTCCGTCGACGCTGACTTTAAAGTAGCTGATTTTGTCGTATCCCAGTTAATCATTGGCACAATAATGATTCGTTCAGCGGCTTCACTCATTTCAATGCTAGTAGGTGCCGAGAGATAATATGGATTGCTGTATGCATAAACTTCTAATTGCAAAGGTTCTGCGGTGAATGTATAAGACGGGTCGAGATAGAGTTCCATAATGCCCGAGCTGGTTTGCCATTCTTCTTTCTTTTCGCCAAATAGATTGACAAATTTGTCGGCATTATTACCCACTATTGATGCAGTAATATTTTGCCCAGTTAGCAGTTCACCTGTATCAAAATCTTCAAATTTGAGAGTTACTTTTGTGTCGAAGAAGTTTAAGTCAATTAGCAAAAGGTTAATATCTTCGTTAGTTTCTTTATCCTTTAACGGATCGTTAAACAGATCACTACAGCTATTGCTGGCAAATGCGATTGCAGTAATCGCCAATATCTGAAACAGATTTACTATTTTCCTTTTCATATTATAGATGTATTATTTCTTATTAAAAACTGAAAGTCTTAAAGCTCAGGCTTAGTTTCACTACCGGATAAAGGTAATATTGACTGGTCTGCCTTTCGTATAATTCTTTCTGTCCATTCTGCGGATCAGATGTTGGAGCAATCATACCAGTTGATTCAAGATTAAATTGTGGCCCTCCCATATAATAGCATCCAATTTCAAATGCAAGTCCAACGGTTCTTGAACTTAAAGTTTTTCCAAACCCGATACCGAGATAAGGAGATACTTTTAAACCTGGTTCAATCGAGACATTAAAATCCCCTATTTTTTCTTTCGGGATAGTAATATCGCCCCAAGGAAAATCTTCACTTGCCTGTCCAACAGCATCAACTTTAAAATTATTAATTCCGGCACCAGCAGAAATGAAAAGAGACTTGGCTATGTAATAATCGTACAAAGCAGTAATAGAACCTGTTTCGCCGTTAATATTCGCGGTAAACGAAATATCAGCTTCTTCAAAGTCATAGTCATACGGCCCCAGTTTCAGTTGGTCGTAACCAATACGAACTGACATTTTATTGTGGAATTTGAATACCAAATCGCCACCATACCCCATAGTAGATCCTTTCAGGGCAAGACCAATACCCTTGTCTTGTGCATTTGCTGAAGACAAGAAGAGAATAATCAGCATAGTTAATGCAGAAATTTTAACGGTTGCTTTTTTCATTTTATAAATTTTAGAATCATAATCCGGCTTATTTCTTTAATCTTTTTTAACATTTAACAACATTACACAGGTTTAGTTTGATTACAATTAAAATAAAATACAAAATCATCTTTTTTTTAAAAAAAAGAATAATATTCATCGTACCCTGGACTATACAATTCCCACGAAGGCGGGAATCCTATGAAATGAAAACAAAAGCCGCAATAACGATTCGTTAAAACGGCTTATATCGATTTGAAATATTTGCTTTTTATCCCTTTGCCTTAAATTTTAAGACGTTTTTAATATCAATGAATTGAATAGAAAATCAGGAAAAGGTACAGGGTATATACGTTAATGAGGGCTTCACTTTGCGGTGAAACCCTCATTAACGTGTTGGCATGTTTGGCTTTATCTTTTCGTCAATAGGTTAAATAATTTTTCGTTTATATAGTAGTTTCCTGTTCCAATCCTTTCTTTCTTTAAAATTCCATCCTCTGCCAATTTATTCAAATAATTAGCAGCAGTAATTCTTGAAACATTCAGGTCATTTACAATGAATTCAATTTTCGTATATGGGTGTTTAAAAAGATTGTTTAACAGGTCTTGACTGTAAAATTTATAATTGTCACGAAGTTTATGTTTGTACTCCATCATTAGCTCCCTGATTTGGATGATTAATTCAATGGTTTCACGAGAAGTTTTTTCAATTCCTCGAATCATGAACAACAACCATTCCTCCCAGTTTTCATTGTCTCGGAGTTCTTGTAAAAGCCGGTAATAATCTGATTTATTTTGAATAATGTAATTGCTCAAATACAGAATTGGGAGACTCTGTAGCTTTTCCATTATCAAATAAAGGATATTAATTATTCTTCCAGTCCGACCATTTCCGTCGTAAAATGGGTGAATACTTTCGAATTGATAATGAATTATCGCCATTTTTATAATCGGGTCATAGTCGCACATTGACGAGTCGTTGATGAACTTTTCGAGATTTGTCATCAACTTGTTTATTTCATTGATGTCTTGCGGAGGAGTATAAATTGTTTCGCCAGTCGAAGAATTTTTCAATGCAGTTCCGGGAAGTTTTCGAAACCCGGCGCTATTTCCTTCCAATTCTTTTTGGATTTCGACGATTATGTTGTTTGTAATTAATCCTTTTGCTTTAATCAGTTCAAATCCTTTTTTTAATGCTGAAATATAGTTTTGAACTTCTTTTGCTTCAAGTGATTTAAATGAGTCAAGATTTAATTCTGATTTGTACAAATCATCGTGTGTCGTAATTATATTTTCAATTGCAGAACTGTCTTTCGCTTCTTGCAGCCCAAGCATGTTAACCAAAATAATTTGATTGGGAATTGTCGATGCAATTCCTTTTAATTCAGCCAAAGCTGCATGTGCCGAAGGCAAACTTTTAAGAACAGCTTTCGTCTCAACGTCAACAGTCAGTGGCAGTTCTTTTAATTTCCAATTTTCATCCCGGCTCATTGTGTAAAGATTTTTGCAATTTCTTTACAAATATAGCTTATTCTGTAAAGAAAAATAGATTTTCTTTACAGACAATACCGGAAGTGATACTATTATTTAATTCGTTATACATTCCTTTTATCAAATTGAAAATATTTGCTTTCGTCCCTTTGCACTAATTTTAAGACGTTGTGCAACGGTTATAATTATTAGGGGGCGTTTTTTTGTTTTAAATAAATCATTTGAGTTTCAATTATATCTTCAATTGTCATTTTATTGATTTCTTCTTGGATTATATCCTTCCAATTTTCACCGTATTCTTTTTTCAAATCTTTTTCTAATTCTTTGTTAATTTTCTTGTAATATTTTTTGGCAGCAATGTCATTTTGATAAAGTCTTGAATAGTCAAACGGAATGAATGTTTCAATTTCGTAATGCTCTAAAAACTCTGTTTTTTTGTTTAAACAGTTTTTAAATATTCGATTCATGTAGTCAATTACAGCATCGTATAGAATTTTTTCGGAAACCCTATTGTATTCCATTATACTTTCATACATATTATAATTTCGAATGTTTCCAAAGCCATCTACAGCATCAATATTGTCAGCTAAAGCCGTTAGTTGACATTGCGTAATTCTAAAAAAGTTTGTCTTAAAATTTTCGGGTTTGTGATTTCCAGAATCCAAAAGATTAATGGTATGTGCACCGACAACATTTCTAATCTCCATTATTTTTAGATTTTCTAAAATGCCCTTTGCCTCTCCAAATTCTCGATATTTTAACGTGTCAAAAAGTTCGAAAAAAGCTAATTTTTGTTGTTGAACGGCATTTAGAACCCCATAAAGTCTAATATAAATTTCTTCAAAATCTTTAAATGAAGTTTCTGTAAACTTTTGGAGACCATATCTTGAAAATGATAAAATTGCATTTTCTGTATCTTCTATCAAATCAATACAACTTCTAATTCGCCAAGAATCGAATGTATACTGAACTTTTAGTCTTTTTTGAATTTTTAATTCAATATCCTGAGACCAGTTTGGTGAGCATCCCCAACTCAAGCAAGCAAGAAGTACTTGTGCTAACTTTTCTTTGGTTGTATAATTTTTAAAGTCTCCGTTCATTCTTTTAAATACCCCCTAACAGTCTCGGCTATGGGCAGTGGCGAATTGCATGCAACTTTCCGTTCGGCAGAACGCGAAAGTCAGTGCAGGAATCCGACTCTCGAACACTAGCTCCACCCGCCATTGCTTATGAGCCTCTATTGTGTACATTTATTTATTTTATACAATTAGGTGCTAGATTATAGAATAATTCTGCTGTTTCACACCTTCCTCTACTTGGATACATTACAGAATTAGGAACAGAACTTTTTTGTATTAGTCCAAACCATTCGTCTAATTTTATATCTTCTCCATCATATTTTGCAGGAATCTTTCCTTCTTTTATTTCAATGTATCTTCGCATAAAATAGCAAACAAAATCAGCGATTTGCACAAGTGAAACTTGTTCGGAATCTGCCCAATATGGAACATCTACAATTTGGTTCAATCTATTCTTATTTCTAGGTTTACAATAAAAACTATCACTCCATGCTGGTGGGTTGTTAATTAATTTTGTAAAAGCCGTTTTTTCAAGTTCTTCATTGTCAAAAATAAGAATTGTATTACCTTTTGTTTTTTCTAATCGCTGATTCCTTTTCTGAATGCCGAGAACTAAATGAAATGCCATTGCTTTCCATATGGTAACTATTTCATTGGGTATTTTACCTATATTCTTCTCAGTATCAAACTTCTCTTTATCAATAGCACATATTAATAGCTCGTGTTTTCGTGCGTTTAACCATTCTATAATTGTTGTTATTATTTCTGCTCTTGTTACTCCAGAAACACCTCTCCAAATTCCATTACCTGGATAGAAATCTTTAGTATGTAATTCTGAAACTGGTTTCTCGACGATTCTAGAAAGGTTCTCTAATAACTCATTCCAATGTTCTTTTGTTTTATGCATTCTTTGGCTATCTACAACAATTGCTGTCATAACAGCAAATGGTTCTCCACCGGTTCCGCTTTCATCAAAATATGCTATTTTCATTTAGTTTCAGTGTTTTGTTTTCAATTTCACATAACTTCTTTCTAAACAAATTACCTCTATTTTTCTATTAGTTTGGTCAGGAGCTACACTTCCCTCGCTAATTTGGTATGGCAAATGCAATACTCTTTCCAAAAAGACTAATTTACACAAAACGAAAATAAGTGCATAGATGCTAAAACAGCTTTTCATTAAAAGTTTTCAACATCAGTGAATTAAATAAAATTCAGAAAAAAGTACAGGGTATATAAATTAATGAGGGTTTAACTTTGCAGTGAAACCCTCATTAAAACGGAAGTTACAAACTTCCGCACCAATCTAATCGCCTTTGTAATTCGGCTTTTTGTCTTTGTACTTTGTACTTGGGACTTTGTACTTTTCGCCCCCCTTTACTTCTTCAATATCACCATGGTTGCCCCAAAGCCATATTCCTGAAAACTGGCATCCTGCGAGGCGTATTTTTTATATTTATGATTCAGTTCTTTACGCAATTCCTGTTTCAACGTTCCGTTGCCCACGCCATGAATAAACACAATGCGTTTCACCCCGGTATCAATGGCTCGCTGAAGTTCTTCGCGAAAAGTTTTCATCTGTATTTCAAGCATTTCATGATTCGACAAGCCCCGCGTATCGTCCAGCAATTCGTCGATATGCAGATCCACCTCAACCAAATCGGACGTGTCGGTTTTTCGCTTGGGCTTTTTCGGTTCCTGTTTGTCACGAATCACCTTTTTAATTTCCCGGTCGGTCAAATCGCGTAGCTCATCTTCCAAATCCGAAGCATCTACCGGAACAAGAATTGCGCCCTGCGAGAAGTACGGATTCGCCTGAAAACTATTGTTTTTGTAGAACTTCACCGGATTCATGCGAATACGCTTGTAAACCGGCACTTCGCATTGCGACGCACGTTCGCGGAAAAACATCAGCTGAAAATAGAAATCGGGCAAATCATTTAAATCCTGCTGATTGAATGCTTCCAGCAACTGAACGGTTCCGGCTTGCTGCATTCCGGCCGAAACACTTGTAAACTCGCCGTTTTTCGAGTGACTGTAGTGATACAACAAAGTAAAAACGCTGGCATTTACCAAATACACTTTTATATCGCCACCAATCGGGTTCTGCACATTATCGGGCACAAAAGCCATAAAAAAAGAAGGAGTTTCTGATGGCTCAATCACCAACTGGTTACTTGTTTTTCCGAGCGTTCTGGCCGAACCAACAGAAACTTGAGCAGCAGTACTTCCCGCCTGAGGAGCGGTTTCTTCCGGTTCTTTCTGATCAACCAAAACCAATTGCGAAATGGGCGTAGGAATCTCAAATCCGTCTTCATTCTCTACATTCACAATATTTTTTCCTGAAAAGCCAGTAACCACTCCGCCGCCAACAGCATTCAGAAATTTTACTTTATCACCTATTTTTATCATGTTCGCTATATTTTATTTCAACATTGAAAACCCCATCTTCAATCGAGGGGAATTAATCAGCTCAAAAGTACAAAGTATTTTGCGCTACCATACAGAATATTTACTTTTGCCCCGCTATGAGCGAAAATTTCAACCATATACAGGCAGCACAACTGGCTATCAGCGATTTTAATTATCCGCTAACGGATGAAAAAATTGCCAAATATCCCTTGCCTCAACGAGACCAGTCGAAATTACTTGTCTGGAAAGGGCAACAAATCAGCGATCAGCATTTTTACGATTTGCCCGACTTGCTTCCTGCCGGGAGCCTGCTTCTGTTTAATAACACGCGGGTGATTCGTGCCCGACTCATGTTTGAAAAAGAAACCGGAGCCCGTATTGAAATTTTTTGTCTCGACCCGCACCACCCCGCCGATTACCAGCTGTCGTTTCAGCAAACCGGAGAATGCAGCTGGAACTGCATGGTGGGCAACCTGAAAAAATGGAAAGAAGGCAAACTTACCCGAACACTGGATATAAACGGACAAACAGTTGTTCTTTCAGCGGAAAAAATCAGTTCAAATGGGAAAAATAACCAAATCCGCTTTTCGTGGACACCCGAAATTGAATTTGCCAGACTAATTGAACAGGCGGGGCAACTGCCTATCCCACCCTATCTGAATCGTGAAACCGAGCAGAGCGATTTGCAAAGCTACCAAACGGTTTATTCGAAAATAAAAGGTTCGGTAGCCGCACCTACTGCCGGATTGCATTTTACTGAAGAAGTTTTTGAGCGCCTTCGTGCCAGGAATTTTCAGACCGAAGAACTTACATTGCATGTGGGTGCCGGAACTTTTCAACCGGTAAAATCGGAAACTATCGACGGGCACGAAATGCACGCCGAGCAACTGATCCTCACCCGACAAATTCTCGAACGTTTGCTGACGCACCAGGGACCGCGAATAGCCGTAGGAACTACCACCATCCGCACTCTGGAAAGTATTTTCTGGCTCGGACAACAATTGGTAAACGATCCGGAAAACTTTGGCCGAAATGGCTTGAAAGTCTCGCAATGGGAACCTTATCAGGCAACAAACAGGGTTTCACTTCACGAATCGTTGCAGGCATTGCTTTCGTGGATGAAAAGCAAACAACTGGATCAACTCGCCGTTTCAACCCAAATTATCATTATGCCCGGTTACAAGTTTGCCGTAATTGACGGAATGCTGACCAATTTTCATCAGCCACAAAGCACGCTGCTGTTGCTAATCGCTGCTTTTCTGGGCGACAACTGGAAAACCATTTACAAACATGCCCTGCAAAACAATTACCGTTTTCTGAGTTACGGCGACAGCAATCTCTATTTGAAATAATTGCACTTTTATGAAATAAAACATACTCAATTTTCAGAAATCACCAACTATTTTCCAGCACATTACCTGTCTTGAAACAAAAAGTAAAATCCGTCTGATAAGACAAAAGTTTATAGGGAAATATCGATTTCTAACAGGAAAGCTAAATCGCTTTGATTTGTAAGAAATAGTGAGACTTTCAGAAAAAAAGCGACTGAAAGCAATCCTGTAAGACTACTTTCAGCCGCTTTGTATTGTATTCAGCGAATAATTCTTTTCTAAGCTTCACCTTCGGGGTTCAACTGCTCCATTGCTCTCACAAAATTAGCAGCTCCTTTCATCGGATTCACGTGCCCAACCGGACCAGCAATACAACCTCCTTCGCAGGCCATTACTTCTACAAACTGAACCGAAGCCTTTCCTTTAGCAAAAGCTTTCAGTAAGCCCATCGATTTTTTATTCAAACCATTGATGGCCATTGTTTTTACATCCAACTGTAAATCATGGTTTTTCACGGCTTCAATCACACCTCCAGAGCGGGCAAATCCGCGCGCATAACGATTAATAGTCTGAACATCGCTCACTTCCATTTCTTTTACCTGAATTCCCAAACCATCGAAAATGGTATCCATTTCCTCAAAGCTCAACACAAAATCCACGTATTCGTCATCCAAACCTTCTTTGCGTTTGGCCACACAAGGACCAATAAACACTAATTTGGCATCCGGATAATCGCGACGGGCTATTTCTGCCGTATAGTGCATTGGCGAGCGGGTTTCTGACACAAAAGGAGCAACCTCTTTCAGGTTTTTGCGCGTTGCCTGAACATAAGCAGGACAACACGAAGTAGTCATAAACGGAGCTCCATGTGCCAAACGTTCTTTCAACTCTTCTGCTTCATTTACTGTAGTAATTTCGGCTCCAAGAGCAACTTCGTACACCTCGTCGAAACCAACCTTTTTAATCGCTGCAAATACCTGCGACGGATGACAGTCGTACTGCGCATACAAAGCCGGAGCAACCATGGCAATGGTTTTCTCTTTTTTTGAAATCGATTTCAGCACATCCACCAAATGCGATATTTCATAAATAGATCCAAACGGACAGGCATTCAAACAACGTCCGCAGAAAATACATTTATCTTCATCAATGTGTTCGATACCACGGGCATCTTTCGAAATAGCTCCCACCGGACAAGCTTCCTCGCATGGAATTGGAACATAAACAATGGAATGGTATGGACACGCTTCCTTGCATTTTCCACAGTTGATACAAGCATCCGATTTGATCTCGGCAGCTCCCTTTTTATTGAAGCGAATTGCATTTACAGGACAATTCATAATACAGGGGCTGGCAACGCAACCACGACACAGGTTGGTTACCACGTAATTGGCCTTCACACACGAAGTACAAGCTTCGTCCACCACGGTAAGTATTTTTCCCGAAGGTTTTTCCCGATCAATTGCTTTTTGAGCAAACGATGAGAGCGGAGTTAATTCATCTTCCTCTTCATCGACGCTCATTCCCAGAATAGGCATCAGTTTATAACGGGTAACTGCCCGTTCTTTGTAAATGCAACAGCGGCGTTCCGGTCCTTTTTCGCGTGGCGACATTTCAAGCGGAATGCGGTCAATTGTTTCAACTAATGTACCTTGGGAGAATCGTTGAACCACCTTACGCACCAAGCGTCGGCGGATAATCATGGTGTTGTCAAGATATGCCATATAAGCTTTAATATTTGCGCTGCAAAAGTAGCACTCACAATTTACTACAAAAATGAATAAGTATGCAATACACAGAAAAAAACCGAAAATTAATTTTCAATTAACGGGTAAAAAAACAGGCCCTTCCTGATTTACCGGAAAGGCCTGCCTTTATTTTAGTTATTCTTTCAACCATTTATCCAGCCATTGCTGAAATACACGTTGCCATAAAATGCCGTTTTGTGGTTGCAGCACCCAGTGACTTTCCTCAGGAAAATACAGGAACTGCGCCGGAACACCGCGTAAAACGGCTGCATTGAATGCCGCCATTCCCTGCGTAAACGGAATACGATAATCGTTTTGTCCGTGAACAATCAGTATCGGAGTATCCCATTTATCGACAAACAAGTGCGGAGAGAAACTGTATGAGCGTTGAGCCACCTCATTGGCTTTGTCCCAGTACGGGCCACCAATGTCCCAGTTTTCGAACCACATTTCTTCGGTAGTCAAATATTGTTGTTCAAAATTGAAAATGCCGCAATGCGAGATAAATGCTTTAAAGCGTTTTTCGTGATGACCAGCCAGGTAATTCACCGAGAAACCGCCATAACTGGCACCCACTGCTCCCAATCGATCTTTATCAACAAAAGGTTCTTTGGCCATTTCGTCAATAGCTGTCAGGTAATCCTGAATATTCTGCCCCCCGTAATCGGTACTGATTTGTTCCAGCCATTCCTGACCAAAACCAGGCAAACCACGACGATTGGGTGCCACAACAATGTATCCGTTAGCAGCCATCATCTGGAAATTCCAGCGATACGACCAAAACTGGCTCACCGTGCTTTGCGGGCCACCCTGACAATATAGAATAGTCGGATATTTTTTTGTTGGATCAAAATGAGGAGGATAGATCACCCAAGTCAGCATTTCTTTTCCATCGGTAGTAGTCATCCAGCGTTTTTCAACTTTTCCGCGAGTCAGCTGATCCAAAATTCCATCGTTGATTGAAGTAACTGCTTTATCGTTTCCACTTGCGGCATCCACCAGATACAACTCGGCAGGTTGCGACATACTTGTTTTGGGAGCAAGCAATCCGTGAGGGGTTTCAACTACCGACAGATAATCATGAATACCATCCGTCAGTCGGCTTATTGTTCCACCAAGCAAATCAAGACGATATATTTCGTCGGTTGCATGAATATCGCTGATAAAATAAATCGAGCGGCTATCGGCAGACCAGCTCAGTCCATGCGAACTCTGGTCGAAACTTGCTGAATAATCCTGTTTCCGACCTGTTTCCAGATCGGCCACAAACAAACGAGCCTTATCCGCCTCGTAACCATCGCGGGCCATGCTTTCCCATGCCAGGTATTTTCCGTTGGGAGAAAATACCGGAGCTTTGTCGTAGCCAGGCATTCCGGCAGTAAAGTTCGAAGTTTCTTCGCTATCAGCATCGTAAATATAAATATCCGTATTGGTTGAAACAGCATAAGCTTTTCCGGTCAGCTTTTTGCTCGCATAAGCAATTTTCCGGCCATCGGCACTCCAGCTAATTTGCTCCATGCCATCGAATGGTTTGTCCGGACTATCGAAACGCTCGCCGGGCATAATGTCTTTTCCGTCGCCGGCTTTTCCATCCGAATATTTGGCAACAAAAATATGGCTGTAGGTATAGTTGTGCCAACTGTCCCAATGGCGATACATCAGGTCATTTTCGATACGGGCACTGGCCAAAGGAAGATCAGGGAACAAATCCTGCACCGTACTATCCAGCTTTACTTCTTTGGTATAAAGTAACTTTTTTTGATCCGGCGAATATTTAAAACCAGTTATTCCTCCTGCCACTTCAGTTACCTGCTTGGCTTCATTTCCTTCCGGATCAATTTCCCACAACTGCATCTCGCCGGAAGCAGCTGACAAATAGGCAATTTTCTTGCCATCGGGGCGCCAGCATACCGATGACTCACGCGCTTCGGTATTGGTAAGCCTGCGAACTTTGCCTCCCTGTACTGGAGTCAGATAAATATCGCGGTACGATTTGTTCTCATCAATTTTAAACCAGGTTACGGTATAAGCTACCGTATTTCCGTCAGGCGAAACAGACATGTCTCCCAACCGTCCCATCGACCACAAAACCTCCGGGGTCATAATATCGGAGGACAATTTAGGAGTTTCCGGAATGTAGTTTTTCTCCATAACTTTTGGTGTTTCCTTTTTTGTACATGACAGAATCGCTGCACTTACCAGCAGCACTAATACTGTTCTCTTCATAAATATTGTATTTTTCGGTATTTCAGCATTAAAACGAAGGAGGAAAAATACACAATGTTCATCAATAAAAAAACGAAAAAAAACACCTGTTTCGTTTTATGAAACAGGTGTCGAAAGCCTAATGCTTAATCTATTTTTACTACAAAACTATCTCCTAATCCTCATTGTTTCTCGTACTAAAAACGAACTAAGCGTCTGTTTATTGCCACTGTTTAATTGTTTTAATATTTAAAAACGCCCGAATCTTCGTACTTCGCTCCATTAAAATCTTTACCCACCACTTTAAAGTTTACCGAGTTTTTTCCCTCTATTTTAATTGCATCAAGCTTGAAGGTCACCAATGCGGTCATCGGAACTACTGGTTCATCAGTACGGTTATTATGCCGTAATTCCAAAACAATGGGTTCATCTTGAGCAGTAACTACTCCAGGTTCTTTCACCAGGTTAATGTAATGCACCTTGCTGTTTCCGTAATACTGCAACTCGAAAGTCAGTAAATTTCCGGCCAGCCAGGCATCTTTTACATGAATGGGATCATTTCCAATACTATCCTCTTTTTCAGGAGTAATTTCAAAAATTCCTTTATACAGAATTTCTTTCATCGAATTGATTCGAATAAAATACTCTTTGTTCGTCCCGCTTGTATTTTTGTCACCCAGAATGGTATAATTAATCAGCAAACGTTGATCATCTTCCATGTCAAACCAGGGAACCTGGGTTGCTACCGGAAACAACACGCTTCCATCATCCATGCGAAAGACATAGGAATTACTGCTTTCATCAACTTTGTCCGTCAATCCAAATCCTACCCACATATTCGACAAAGAGTATCCATCATCCTCATCCATGTCACACGAAACAAACATGGTTGACACAAATACTGCAAGCAATAAAAATTTAATCTTCTTCATCTCTACTTCCTTTTTAACTTTAAACAATTTCTGTAGAATCGACTCTCTGGCAAACAATAAAAAAGAGCTTCCGCCAGAATAATCTTTCTCTATCCACCCTCAAGATTTAAACTTAAATAGAAAGGTTGCGTCGCTGAATTAATATTTTTTCACTGACAAAACTTCCGTTTTCTATATCTGTTAAATCTGGCACAATCATTGATATTCAAATATCGACATTTTTATATATTTGCAATATCATGAAGAATATCCGATCTTATAATGAATTAGAAGAAAGTCTAAAAAAGCAGGCACGACTGTTTATGCTTCTTTATAAAAGCAGCACAGTATCAGGCAACTGTGCTATTTCTGAAATAAAAAAACTTGAAGAACTGCATCAATCGGATTCGATTTTAGCAGCCGACGTAGTTTCAGTAAAAGATATTCATGAAAAATTCAATATAAAGACGGTTCCTTCTTTGCTCGAATTCAAAAACGGACTACTGCATAATACCTACAAAGGATGCATGCAAACAGATCAACTGAAAGCAATACTTTCGGATCACAGTCCGCGACACAACACATCATCGGCAAGTCTGTCACCACGGGTCACTGTTTACAGTACACCCAGTTGCAGCTGGTGCACCACACTGAAAAATTACCTGCGAGATCATCGCATCAATTTTCGTGACATTGACGTATCAAGCGATGAAGAAATGGCTCGGCAAATGGTGCGAAAAAGCGGACAGCAAGGTGTACCACAAACCGATATTAACGGACAAATTATTGTCGGCTTCGACCGTCAGCGAATTAATCAACTTTTAAATATTCAAAATTAATACTCAATAAATTATGCGTAAACTAACATTTATGGTGGCTATGCTTGCCATCGTTATTACCGCCTGCGGAAACAAAAACCAGGCAAATGAAAACAAAACGGAGAAAAGCGCCACTGCTCAAAAAGCAACAACGCTTCTTACCAAAGACGTTTTTCTTACTAAAGTATGGGATTATAATAGTTCACCACAAGAATGGAAATACAAAGGTGATAAACCGGCAATTATCGATTTTTATGCCGACTGGTGTGGTCCCTGTCGTACAGCTGGTCCAATTCTCGAAGAAGTTGCCAACGAGTATGCAGGCAAAGTAACTGTATATAAAATAGACACCCAAAAAGAACGCGAACTGGCATCGGTTTTCGGCATTCAGAGCATCCCTGCATTTTTATATATACCGGTAAACGGCAAACCTGTAATGATGGCAGGAATAGGACGATCGAAAGAAGAAACAAAAGCCATGTTTATCGATAACATTAACAAATACCTTCTCAATAAAACTGAATAAAATGAGAGAATTACAACCTATAAACCAACAGGTTTTACTTGAACCGGAGGGAGATAAATCGGAACAAAAAACAGCTTCGGGAATTATTTTACCCGGAACGGTAAGCGAAAAACAAAAAGTTGCGCGGGTTGTCGCATTAAGTAAAATCGATAATGCTGAAATTAATACCGGCGACCTGGTATTGTACAAAGAATTTGCCGGAACACTGATTGAGTTTGAAGGGAAAAAGTACCTGCTCATTCCGTACAGCGACATTTTATCGAAAATTGTTGAAACCGACACAATTTAACAGCATTGAATTTCTGTAGTTTTTTTATGATATAAAATTCTGAAAATGAAATAGTCCGAGTTAATCGGGCTATTTCTGTTTATACACAGGAATCAAAAAAAAATAACATCTGAACCGAAACAAATACAACCCGTTATTATGCAGTATTATACACAGAATAACATCCCCATTAAACACATTTCAAACAAACAATTACGAGTGAAAATACCCCGTTACGGCAATCCTTCTCGCCAGGGTATTCAATTCCTGCATCTTTCTTTTATCTTTGCCCTTGACAATAACCATGATAATTTAAAAAATACTGCTGATTGTAAATGAGAAAATGGCGTATTGAAGATTCTGCTGAGCTGTATAATATCAACGGCTGGGGCAGAAGTTACTTTTCAATCAATGAAAAGGGCAATGTGGATGTTACTCCGATAAAAGGAGGCCCACAAATCGATTTAAAAGAGTTGGTCGATGAGCTTTCATTGCGGGACGTTTCTGCCCCGATGCTAATCAGGTTTCCCGATATTTTGGACAGCCGGATTGAAAAAATGACCAACTGTTTTAAAATTGCAGCCGAAGAATACGGCTACAAAGGACAAAACTTCATTATTTACCCGATCAAGGTAAATCAAATGAGGCCGGTAGTAGAAGAAATTGTCGGACACGGCAAAAAATTTAACATCGGACTTGAAGCCGGCTCAAAACCGGAATTACATGCAGTTATTGCTACCAACACCGACAACGATTCGCTGATTATTTGCAATGGCTACAAAGATGAAGATTACATCGAACTGGCCCTGCTCGCCCAGAAAATGGGACGCAGAATTTTTATTGTTGTCGAGAAACTAAACGAACTTAAACTTATTTCCCGCATTGCAAAACGGCTAAAAATTAAGCCCAACCTGGGTGTACGCATAAAATTAGCAAGCTCAGGTAGCGGAAAATGGGAAAGCTCGGGCGGCGATGTGAGCAAATTCGGACTTAATTCGAGCGAACTTATCGAAATGATGGAATTCCTCGAAAACAATGGATTGAAAGATTCTTTGCGACTGGTGCATTTCCATATCGGAAGCCAGGTTACAAAAATTCGCCGTATCAAACTAGCACTGCGCGAAGCATCTCACTTTTATGCGCAATTATGCCTCGAAGGATTCAATATCGAATTTGTTGACATTGGTGGAGGATTGGGTGTTGACTACGACGGAACACGTTCGGCATACAGCGAAAGTAGCGTCAATTACAGCATTCAGGAATATGTGAACGATGCTGTTTCGACGATGGTTGACGTGAGTGAAAAAAATAACCTTCCCCACCCGAACGTTATTACCGAATCAGGACGCTCACTAACTGCACATCATTCGGTGTTAATTTTTGAGGCACTCGAATCGACATCGGTACCCGAATGGGACGAAGAAGAAGATGTTACAGAAGAAGACCATGAACTAGTACAAGAACTTTACCAGGCATGGAATTCGCTGAATCAGCCGTACATGCTCGAAACCTGGCACGATGCCCAACAAATCAGAGAAGAAGCGCTCGACCGCTTCAGTCTGGGATTGATTGATATAAAAACCCGCGCAAAAATCGAACGACTTTTTTGGTCAATCACGCGCGAGATCTTCCAGATGTCGAACAAACTAAAGCATATTCCAGAAGAATTACTTCAGATACCAAAGCTACTGTCTGACAAATACTTTTGCAACTTTTCTTTGTTCCAGTCGTTGCCCGACTCGTGGGCTATTGACCAGATCTTCCCAATCATCCCGATCCAACGGCTTGATCAGAAACCGGAACGTTATGCAACCTTGCAAGATATTACCTGCGACTCGGACGGAAAAATCGACAATTTCATTTCGCCCAAAAGTACCTCGTATTATCTTCCTGTACATTCGCTGAAATCGAACGAACCATATTACATTGGCGTATTTCTGGTGGGTGCATACCAGGAAATTCTGGGCGATTTGCACAATTTGTTTGGCGACACCAATGCAGTTCACGTTTCGGTGGATAAAAATGGCTACAGCATCGATCAGGTAATTGATGGTGAAACCGTTGCTGAAGTACTTGATTACGCCGGATACAATGCAAAAAAACTGGTACGAACCGTAGAAACATGGGTTACTTCTGCTGTAAAATCGGGTATTATCTCGGCTACGGAAGGAAAAGAATTTCTCTCGAACTACCGCTCTGGCTTGTACGGATATACTTACCTCGAATAGCAATATTGAGATAATATTTTTCAGAAGCAGGCTGTCCTATAAAGTTGGACAGCCTGCTTTTTTTCTTGCATATTACTACTTTCTCCGGTAATCCTGCCTTTTCGGATACTTACCAAAATGTTACTTTTTGTTCATATTTACTTTCAACCAATTATTGATACGCGAAAACTGTTATTTTTGAAGAGGAAAAACAAATATTTAACTAATTTTTTATGCTAAAAGTAAACGAATATTTCGACGGAGCAGTTAAATCAATCGCAGTTGATAATGCAGAAGGAACAGCCACTATTGGTGTTATGGAAGCCGGAGATTACGAATTTGGCACTTCTACCATTGAGTTAATGACAATTACCAGCGGCACGCTAAATGTATTACTCCCCGAAGCAACCGAGTGGTCAAGCTACAACAAGGGAGAGACATTTCGTGTTGAAAAGGGCGTTCGTTTCAAGGTAAAAGCAAACGAACAAGTTGCCTACCACTGCTTGTATATTTAATCAGATCAATATAAATTTCTGCCAGATCGACCATACATTAACGTTTTCGATCCGGCAGAAGTATGTATTTTCAGTAATTATTCCATCAATCTAAAAGAAATAAAGACATGATGTACCGTAAAATTGCAAAGTCAGTTATTCTTATTGGTACAATATTGCTATTAATAGAAAGCATTTACGATTTCGTTTCTGCTGACAAAACCAGTTACATTCTGGCAATATTTATTTTCTTCAAGCTGTTGCTTTGCTGGCTTGCTTACAAATCAATGAAAGGGAAACGCTGGATCATGATATTACTGGCCTTTTTCTTTTTATTGGGATCATTCAATATCCGAACCGAAAGTTTTACGTTTATCAATAGTCCTTTTTTCGATTTCGAAATTAAGATCAATTCATTATTGAGCTTAAACTTTCTTATAAGCCTATTTGTTGTTGGACTTATTACTGAAATTATATTGGTAAGTATCGAAAAAGGTAAAATAAAAACGATCAGATAAAACAGTTATTAAATTATAGTTTGTCCACTTTTTGTCTCCATACTTTTTTTCTCTATTCGCATTTTGCCGATTAGTTTTGCCCTCTAAGAAAGAATTTCTTTCTTAGTAAGAGTGAGTATATCCCTAGGCAAAATCAAAAAATGATATCTCAGAGAAAAATATTGAACATCTCAGAAAACGAGGTGTAATAGTCTTGGATTATGCACAAAGAGAAAAGTAAAACGAACAACTACCATTTAAAATATAAACATAAGAACATTAAGCATTAAGTCTGAAAATGGGCTTAAATAAAAGATACAAACTTTAAAATTCAAATACATGAAAAAAAGAAATTTATTGATGATACTGTGTTTATTGACTCTGCAATTAGTGGTCAATGCACAGGATCGAATTTACTGGGGTGTTTCATCTTCAAATATTAGTTCTGCAAAATTTGATGGAACAGACATACAGCAAGCTGTAGCAATATCCGGTCAAACATACGACATGGAGACCGATTTTTACAAAGGAGTATTATACTGGGGAGATAGTCGTTCAGTAAAAAAAGCCAATACCGATGGAACAAGCATACAAACACTTTACACAGGTAGTAGCACAGTTGGAGGATTAGCCCTTGACTTAACAAACAACAAATTGTACTTTACAGAGTATGGGGGGGGGACTAACATTAGAATAACGAGATGCAATACAGACGGGACTGGTCTGGAAACTATTTACACATCTGCTAATTCCGGTGAGACTTATACCTTGTCTATTTCAACAACGCTGCAAAAACTATATTGGACAGAACGCAACTCCATCACTAACAACTATGTGAGGCGTTGTAATCTGGACGGTACAAATGTAGAAACTCTTATGACCACAACTAAGTTTATTCCCGGGTTGACCATTGATGAAAAAAATCAAAAACTATATTTAGCATACTATAACAACAATGAAGTCAGGACTACTGATATGACCTGTTCAACAGAACCAACCCTTGTTTTTGGATCCTCCAATGGAACGTTTCAAATGGCTGTAAACAATATAGATAATAAGCTCTATTTTGCAGAATTGGCTACACGGAAAATCCGAAAATGTAATTTGGACGGAACATCTCCTCAAGATATTATTACAGTTACCGGATCACCAATGGCTTTGTCTATCCCTACTGTTCCTCCGGCACCTACCATTAATGCCAATGAGACTTATACATTTAAAATTGGCGACTTTTTATTTTCCTCTATAGACAAAGACCTACTAACAAAAATCCAGATAACGGCTACTGTTAGCAAAGGAACCATGTATCTGGATGCAAATAACGATAATATCGTCGATGCAGGAGAATCTGTTACATTAAACCAGGAGATTTCAAGAACAGATATTGATGGCGGCAAACTAAAATTCAATCCGGTAACAGACGAGATCGGTTCTTCTTATACTGCATTCAAATTTAAATGGTATGACGGGACCAGCTATTCAGTGTTGGAATACGATCAAAAAATTTATGTGTTAGCCTTTAAGCCAACCGTAACGACACAGGCTGTAAGCAACATAAATTCAACTACTGCTATAGGAAATGGTACGATCTCCAATCTAGGTGTACCCAACGCAACGGCATATGGAATTTGCTGGAGTACGAGCGGATCTCCAACTACGTCGAATAGTAATATCGATAAAGGAGCAGCAACGGCAACCGGAGCATTCACTACCTCAATAACTGGATTAACGGCAGGTACAACCTATCATGTAAGAGCGTATGCAACAAATACCGAAGGCACTGCTTATGGCAACGAAGTAACTTTTACCACCACCTCACCAACAATTACTTCTGCTACGTATGATGCAGGTTCAGGAATACTTATACTTTCCTGCCAAGACATCAATAGTGGTGACATCATTAATCCGACAAAAATTACATTAACCGGTGAAGGAAGCGAAACTTACACCCTGACCACAGGTAATGTAACAGCCAGTAGCTCTACTTCGGCCAGTATTACGCTGAATGCAACAGATCGGAGTATGGTAAATATGATACTTAACAAAAACGGAACAGCTTCTACAAATGCAACCACCTATAATCTGGCTGCTGCTGACGATTGGAATGCTACTCTAGCTGCAGCAGATATAGCAGATCTTACCGGAAATGGCATTACCGTAAGTAATGTGGCTGTGCCTGCAATTAGCAGTGCCATTTATGATGCTGCTAGCGGTTCTTTAGTTGTATCAGGAAGCGGATTTCTAAAACTAGCAGGAGCTTCAAACGACATCGATATTTCGAAACTTACGATCACCGGTGAAGGTGGAGTAACCTATACCTTAACCTCTTCAAGCGTAGAAATTACTTCGGGTTCTGCTTTTACTGTTTCGCTTAACCCAGCAGATGTCACTAACCTAAAACTAATTATAAACAAAAATGGGACAAGTTCAACAGAAGGAACCACCTATAATCTGGCTGCTGCTGAAAACTGGGCATCCGGAGCAGATGCTGCTGTTGTCGTTGCCGATCTTACCGGAAACGGCGTTACTGTAAGTAACGTGGCAGTACCAATCATCAGCAGTGCCACATACGATGCCGCATCGGGGGCTTTGGTTGTATCTGGAAGCGGATTTCTAAAACTGGGAGGGGCAGCGAATGACATCGATGTTTCGAAACTTACCATCACTGGTGAAGGTGGAACAACTTATACCTTAACTTCTTCAAGCGTAGAAATTACCTCTGGAACAGAATTCACTGTTTCCCTGAATTCAACAGATATAGCCAATATAAATCCGATTGTAAACAAAAACGGAACAAGCGCTACAGGAGGAACCACCTATAATCTGGCCGCTGCTGAAGACTGGGCATCCGGAGCAGATGCTGCTGTTGTTGTCGCCGATCTTACCGGAAATGGAATTACAGTAAGTAATATCGCTATTCCACTGATTAACAGTGCAACCTATGATGTTAACAATGGTATTTTGGTTGTATCAGGAAGCGGATTCATAAAGCTAGCAGGGGCAGCAAACGACATCGATGTTTCTAAGCTTTCCATCACCGGAGAGGGTGGTGCAACCTATACCTTAACCTCACCAAGCGTAGAAATTACTTCGAATTCTGCATTTACAGTTTCACTGAACTCAGCAGATATCGCTAATTTGAGACTGATTATAAACAAAAGTGGAACAAGTTCAACTGGAGGAACAACCTATAATCTGGCTGCTGCTGAAGACTGGGCATCCGGAGCAGATGTTGCTGTTGTTGTAGCCGATCTTACGGGAAATGGGATAACCGTAAGCAACGCATGCAGTAATAATCCGACCGACGGAGGAACGATTGCAGCTTCTCAAGCGGGATGTAATCCTTTTGATCCAACAGAATTGACAAATACTGCCTTGCCTTCAGGTTATACAGGAACCCTCGAATATAAATGGCAAAGCTCAACAACCAGTAGCTCAGCAGGGTTCACTGATATTACAAACAGTAATGCAAGCTCTTATGACCCAGGATTACTCACACAAACAACCTGGTTTAAGCGTCTTGCCCGAATCAATTGCAAAAGTGATTGGACTGATGCAGCAGAATCAAACACGATAACAATAACAGTTCATGCAATTCCTGCGTCTCCAGTTAGTAGTAATAATACATATACTTACGATGGAACAACAAAAACAGCTACCGCAATTATTGGGAATACAGAAACTGTTGTTTGGTATGCGTCAATTAATGGAACAAATTCAATTTCAACTCCAACGGCGATCAATGCCGGCACTTATTCAGCATATGCGGAGGCAAAAAACGCGACAACCGGATGTGTAAGCGAGCGACGCGAAATAATACTATCTATTAACAAGAAACCCTTAACCATCACCGCAACAGGACCGGCAAAAACTTACGGAACAGCATTATCTGCAACTACTAGCACTACCAATTTCACGGCAGATGCAACAGGGGTTGGGACAGAGACTGTAACCAGTGTTACTCTTACTCCGAATGCTGCTGGATCTACGGCAACGACTGCGACAGGAACGGCTTACGCTGTTACTCCATCATCGGCAACTGGAACGGGTGGTTTTTTTGAAAGTAACTACAACATTACCTATGTTGCATACAACGGGACTGTTGGGAAAAAAATATTAACGATAACCGCTGATTCAAAAACAAAAAGCTACGGAAGTCAAAATCCTGAATTAACCTTTACGTATAGTGGTTTTATTGGTGGCGATAATGTGAATAGTCTGGATATAAAACCTGTTGCAAAAACAAATATCAACGAAAAAACTCCGACAGGAGTTTATTCCGGAGCAATTTATGTTGAAGGTGGCAACGATGATATGTATGACTTTCAATATGTATCTGGTGACTTTAGCGTAACCAATGCAATACTGTCTGTTTATGCAAAAGCAAAGGTAAAATGTTATGATGGAAGTACATTCCAGCCTCCTTTTGAGGTAACATATTCAGGTTTTGTTAACGGACAAGACAAAGATGACCTTAAAGGCAAATTAGTGTTCTCCGGACCGGCATTAACAAACAGCGAACCAGGAGAATATATTATTATTCCATCTGGACAAACTTCAACAAATTATACCATACACTACTATTTAGCAACATGCATCATTGAGAGCCCTATAACTCTATCTATTTCAGGAAAAACAACAATAAGTGAAAAAAGTAGGGAAATTTATACCGCCGATGCAACAATGGCACAATACAACTGGTCTGTTTCTAATGGAGGAACTATCGTTTCCGGAAATGGTACAAATCAAATTGAAGTATTGTGGAATACCTTCGGAGACCAAACAGTGTCTTTATCTTGCACCAATACAGCTGGATGTAGCGGAAGTAACAGCCTTGAAGTAAGCGTTGAAGCACTTCCGACTGCTATCATTAGTGGTGATGCAACAATTAAACCCGGAGCAAATACGGAGATTTCAGTAGCATTAACAGGTAAAGCTCCATGGTCGGTAACATTCAGCGATGGAACTTTACAAAAAACAATTCATAATATTTCTGAACAGGTATTTAAGTATGCTATTAATCCGGTTTCTACAGCTACATATACTGTAACTCAGGTGAAAGATGCCCGGGGATATACGAATGCAGGAACAGGTAAGGCTGTAATTACAGTTATTACCATATCAGCCGGTTCCATTGCAGACGATCAATCAATTGCTTCCGGAACAAAACCTGCTGCGATAACTTCTGTATCAGAAGCATCTTCTGATTTTGCCATCACATACGGCTGGGAACAATCTCTCGATACCGGAAATACATGGGTAGTAATTAGCGGAGCAAATAAATCGGGATATTCTCCTGACATCTTAACTAAAACTACCTGGTTCCGTCGAATCGCCAGTTCCACATTCAATGGCGTTGTTGTTAGCACAGAGACTCTTCCTGTTAAAATTAATGTATGGACAACAGGAATTGACGATGTAGTAGTAGGTTCACTAAAAGCATACAGCTACCAAAACAAAGAAATCAGAATAGAAGGACGGGTTAGCAGAGAATCTGTAGCTCAATTATACGATTTGCAAGGCCGGTTGATCGTAACTAAAAAATTAGGCGAAGGAGAACTAAACATCATCCCTATTTCGTTGAAACCATCCGTTTACTTACTAAATGTTAAGGATGGAAATAAGCAGAATAGTTTCAAAGTCGTTTTCCATCAATAATATTTTGATCAAACAAAAACACAAAACAGGATGCGAACCAATGCGTTTGCATCCTGTTTTTTTTATTCTTTCCATCATAAACTGACAAAAAAAAGAGCCGCCCCTCTTTCCGATTGACAGCTCTTTGATCAAAAACATACACAAACGCTATATCTTATCCGATCACTTTTTCTACTTGTTCAAGAATTTCTTTTTCAAGCTGAATAGTACGAACCAGCAAGTCCTTGGCCTCAACCATCACCCGCTCAACAAAACCGTTGTCTTTTAACCCTGAAGCATTGATTTTCACATTCAGGAAAGCACCATACACCGCAGTGCGTGCACACAATGCACCAACGCCTGCATCCGATACCGAATTGGGATTACCAATCTCAGCCATCGCCTTGATAACTGTCATCGAAGCAAAAGCCGACTTCATCACTTCAAAAGGCACTTCAATGGCATTTTTTGTAGCTGACTGAATGGCTTCAGTACGTGCTTTTTTCTCAGCATCGGTCTCCTTCGGCAAGCCAAAAGCATCCATAATACGATTGAAAGCACGGGTATCTTCATCCACCAAACGAAGCAATTTATCATGACAAGCTTTGCCTTTCTCTGCCCAATCTGAAAATTCGTCCCAGCGTTCGTCCCAACCACGTTTGTGCGACGATAGGTTAGCAACCATTGTTGCCAGAGCTGCACCCAGCGAACCCACATAGGCCGAAATAGACCCACCACCGGGTGCTGGCGATTCAGAAGCGGTTTCGTTCATAAAAGCTTTCAGATTCATATCAATTAACTGTTGCTCCTGCCCTTCTTCCATCATATATTCAATGATGCGCTTTTTCGGATCGAATGGTCCCAACTCATCCAACCCAAGAGATTTGATTGCAATTTTGATAATCTCCTCGTCGGAAATACCAGTTGAACGTTGTTGTTTACGTAGGAAATACTTTCCTGAATCAAGCATCGATTGCAAAGGAACCAATCCCACCAACTCGGAACCAGTAACCCGAATGCCACGTTCCTGTGCTTTGGCGCACACTTCTTCGAATGCCTCGTGTACCGATGTTATGGTAATATCGGTTAGATTCATCGATATTTGTGCAATGCCATATTCTTTAATGAACCAACCAATGGCCCGCACGCTTTTCAACGTTCCTGGAATACGAACCGGCTCTCCATTTTCATCATTAATAATTTTTCCGGTAACCGGATCTCCCTCTCGCAACACCCGGCCTGCTTCACGAACATCGAAGGCAATCGCATTAGCCCGGCGAGTTGATGTGGTATTCAAATTTACGTTGTAAGCCACCAAAAAATTACGAGCACCTACCGCTGTTGCGCCTGCTTTTACGTTCAGCGCAGAGGGGCCAAAATCAGGTTTCCATTCGGCCTTCTGCAACTTCTCTTTTAAACCTTCATACTCACCAGAACGGCAATTTGCCAAACTTTTCCGTTCCAGAGTAGTAGCTGCGAATTCATAGCAATACACGGGGATTTTCAACTCGTCGCCCAGTCGTTGCGCGAGCTTGCGGGCATATCCCACCGTCTCATCCATGGTAATATTTGCGATCGGAACCAGCGGACACACATCAGTAGCTCCAAAGCGAGGATGTTCACCATGATGTTTCGACATATCGATCAGCTCGGCTGCCTTTTGTGCTCCACGAAAAGCGGCTTCAACAACAGGCTCAGGCTCCCCAACAAAAGTGACCACTGTCCGGTTGGTTGCATGCCCCGGATCGACATTCAGCAATTTAATTCCCTCAACACTTTCGATTGCATCGGTTATCTGTTTGATGATATTCATGTCCCGCCCTTCTGAAAAATTCGGAACACATTCGATGATCTGTTTCATTCTGTATCGTATAAGTTGTAGTTATTCTTTTTAATTTGTCAATATTGTTTTTTATGCTGAAAAAAACTTTACTCATAAGATCCTTCACTTCATTCAGGATGACAAACCCGCTTTTGGGTTAGTTGCCATCACACTATTTCTCCGTTCAGGATAACCGTCTCCACCGGATTTGCGCCAAAGGAATATGGAATAAACGCATACGAAGAAATTTCTTTGGTCACAAATACATTAGCCACTTTGCCCCGGACAATGCTTCCGTGTGTTTCACTCAAGCCCATCGCATAAGCTGTATTGATGGTAGTTGCATTGATTACCTCCTCGGGTAGCATTTTATAGCGAATGCAGCCCAGCGATTGAATAAAATTCATATTTCCTGAAGGAGAAGATCCTGGATTATAATCCGATGCCAACGCAACAGGCAAGCCGGCATCAATCATTCGACGTACCGGCGACAACTTCATATTCAGAAAAAATGCAGCTCCGGGCAGTACTGTAGGCATGGTTTCCGAACCTTTCAAGGCTTCAATTTCTGCCGCTTCAATAAATTCGAGATGATCTACCGACAGCGCATTGTATTTCACGCCCACCTGCACGCCTCCCGACAAAGCCAACTCGTTCGCATGAATCTTCGGGCGCAGGCCGTATTTCATCCCGGCCATCAATATTTGTTCTGTTTCCTGAACGGTAAAGAAACCTTCGTCGCAAAACACATCAATATAATCGGCCAACTGCTCTGAGGCAATTACCGGAATCATTTCATTCACCAGCAAATCGATATAAGCTTCGCGATTCGTACGATATTCGAGAGGAAAAGCATGAGCTCCCAAAAATGTTGAAACAATACTTAGCGGCGTATTTTTTTTCAAACGGTCGATTACCCGCAACATTTTCAGTTCCGATTCGGTAGTAAGCCCGTAACCACTTTTAATTTCAACGGCTCCTGTTCCCATCGAAATAATCTCGGACACACGATCCAATGCCTGTTCGTATAGTTCGTCCTCGCTAATTTCGGCCATGCGTTGCGCCGAGTTCAGAATTCCTCCTCCCCTACGGGCAATTTCTTCGTACGACAATCCTTTTATTTTATTGACAAACTCGCCCTCCCTACTGGCAGGGAAAACCAAATGCGTGTGTGAATCACAATAAGCTGGAAAAACCATTTTTCCGCTGCAATCCAATTCTGTCAGCAAGTCATCTTCTTCGTATTTTTCAGCCAGATAATCACTCATGGCTCCAAAATCTTCAATCAGTCCGTTACGAATAACCAAAAAGGCATCGCGAATAGTTTTCACTTGAGCCATTTCTGCTCCAGCCACCCATTTTCGGGGCGAATCTTCTACCTGAACCAGTTCTTTAATGTGAAGTAAAATCAATCTCATAGTAGGTTTTTAAATCCTTTAGGCGGTGCAAGTACGGAAACCACACCGAAGTTTTTCATGTATTTTATCATCTGCCCGACGAATAGTTTATATTTTAGAGCAGAATTATAAAGCAAGATAAAATGTTAAAACGAGTTCCGCATACATACGTCATTATTTTTTATATCCTGATATTTTGCGCTGCATTGACCTGGATTCTTCCGGGCGGCGAATTTGCCCGCGAGAAAGTAGTAGTCAACGGCATCGAACGCGAAGTAGTAAACAGTAACTCGTTTCAATTTACCGATTCCACGCCACAAACATGGCAAGTATTTTCCGCTTTTTTTGAAGGTTTTGTTAACACGGCCGACATCATCGTTTTTATTTTGATGATTGGCGGAGCTTTCTGGATCATGAACGACAGCAAAGCCATCGACGTAGGCATCTACTCGTTTCTGAAATCGGCACAACGACTGGAACGTTTCCGGCTAATTAAATGGCTGGGGGTCGATATGATTATTATGACACTAATTATGCTTCTATTCAGCATATTTGGAGCCGTTTTTGGCATGAGCGAAGAGACCATTGCCTTCACCATTATTTTTGTTCCACTGGCCATTTCAATGGGCTATGATTCAATTATTGGCGTAAGTCTGTGTTTCATTGCTGCGGCACTGGGTTTTGCCGGAGCAGTGCTCAATCCGTTTACGATCGGCATTGCCCAGGGACTTTCAAACCTACCTCTGTTTTCAGGTATTGAATACCGATTAGTTTGCTGGCTTGCCATCAATGCTGTTGGCTTTGGTTATATTTTGTGGTATGCCCGCAAAATCAGAAAAGATCCGCGCAAATCGCCCGTTTACGAAGACGATCAAGTTTGGCGTAACAAAAGCCAACTCAATCTGGATGAGCTCAAAGACAACACGCCACGTGCAGCCTGGTTTACTTTTGCATTGATTAGTGTTGCGCTGGTTGCTTTTGCTGTTTTTTATCCTGAAACACAACTAAAAATCGGAAATTCAAGTTTCACTGCACCAATTATTCCTATTTGTTCCGCAGCATTTATTATCAGTGGATTACTTAGCTTACGCAAAGGGGTTCACTTTTTTATTCTCACATTGCTTGCTTTCACCATTGTTTTTCTGATTGCCGGAGTAATGGGCTACGGCTGGTACGTGATGGAAATTGCCACACTATTCCTGGCAATGGGACTAGCCTCGGGCTTAGCAATGGGGAAAAAAGCGAACGAACTAACCCAATTATTTATCGCCGGGGCAAAAGATATTCTCTCGGCAGCAATGGTGGTCGGACTGGCAGGAGGAATCATTGTTATTCTGAAAAACGGACACATTATCGACACTATTTTGTATTACCTGTCGCAATCGATGAGCAACTTCGACAAAATTGCGTCAGTAAGTACCATGTATCTGATTCAAAACATTCTGAATATTTTTATTCCTTCCGGATCAGGCAAAGCTGCATTAACGATGCCCATGATGTCGCAATTTTCCGATCTGATTGGTATTTCGAGACAAGCAACAGTGCTGGCATTTCAGTTAGGCGATGGTTTTACCAACATGATCACCCCTACTTCCGGAGTATTGATCGGTGTTCTTGGCGTAGCAAAAATCCCCTACGAAAAATGGTTTCGCTGGATTGCGCCATTGATGGTAATCTTAATCATTCTGGGCTTTTTACTGCTCATTCCGACAGTAACCATGCAATTGAACGGATTTTAGAAGAAACTCGGCGTAGCGACTACAATTCGCCATACAAATCGAAATCATCCGAACCAGTAATATGTACCGGATAAAAATTGCCGATTTGGAGCGTTTCCGTTTTCTCAATCAGTACTTCACCATCTACTTCAGGCGAATCGTACTCTGTACGGCCCACATAATAATCGTCTTCCTCACGATCGATTAAAACACGCAATGTTTTGCCAATGTGTTTCTGATTCAGTTCTGCCGAGATTTGCTGCTGAATTTCCATCAACTCAGCGGCACGCGCTTCTTTCACTTCCTGCGGAATATCGTCCTGATACATTTTAAACGCATAGGTATCGTCTTCGCTTGAATAGGCAAAAACGCCCATCCGCTCAAATGGATATTCGCGTATAAATGCTTTCAATTCTTCGAAATCAGCTTCTGTTTCACCTGGATGACCAACCAAATAAGTAGTTCGAAGAGCAATTTCAGGAACTTCCTGCCTGATTTTTTCAACCAGAGCAATGGTTTCCTTGCGGTCAATCCGGCGGCGCATCATTCCCAGCATTCGGTCGGTAATATGTTGAAGCGGAATATCCAGATACTTGCACACATTGCTCCGTTCACGCATCACTTTCAACACATTATGCGGAAACTTTGCCGGATAAGTGTAATGCAAACGAATCCACTCCAATCCGTCAATATCCGCCAATCGGTCAATCAGTTCAGCCAATTTGCTTTCCCCGTACATATCGATGCCGTAGTACGACAAATCCTGCGCAATAATGAGTAATTCCTTTACGCCACTGTCCACCAGCGACTGAGCTTCTTCAATCAAACTCTCCATGCTTCGCGACTTATGCGAACCGGTAAACTGCGGAATGGCACAAAACGAACAATGCCGGTTACATCCTTCACTGATTTTCAGGTAAGCAAAATGCGAAGGAGTTGTTTGTACCCGGTGATACATTTTCTGCTCATAAAAAGTGGCATTCAGGTCTTTCACAATTTCTTTGAAGTCGAACTTTCCATAAAATTTGTCCACCTCCGGAATTTCCTGTTTCAACTCTTCTTTGTATCTAGCCGACAAACATCCCATCACCAGTAACTTATCAAGTTTTCCTGCTTTTCGGGAATCTACAAAATTCAGGATTGTATCAATCGATTCTTCTTTGGCATCAGCGATGAAACCGCAGGTATTCAGAATCACGATATTGGCATCGTCCTGTTCGCTGTCGTGCACCACTTTAAAACCGTTCAAATCCAACTGATTCAAAAGCATTTCCGAATCAACTAAATTCTTCGAACATCCCAGGGTGACAATATTTACTTTCTTTTGCTTGACCATTTTCTCTTCAACATTAAACGAAAACAAAACACACAAGCCACGCAAATGTTGCATGGCTTATCAATTGTATTTTTACTTTTTTTTGATTTTTCAGAATTAGCGCACAATGCACTCAGGCTTGATCGGATCAGGAAAAAAGCGACTCAACAAATTCTTTTCTGCGGAAAATCTGCAAGTCTTCCATCTTTTCGCCAATTCCAATGTATTTCACCGGAATTTTAAACTGATCGGAAATACCAATTACCACGCCACCTTTGGCTGTGCCATCAAGTTTGGTCAATGCCAGTGCCGTTACTTCAGTTGCTTTGGTAAATTGTTTGGCCTGTTCAAAGGCATTTTGCCCGGTCGAACCATCAAGAATCAGCAAAACCTCGTTGGGTGCAGCAGGAATCACTTTCTGCATCACCGTCTTAATTTTGGTCAGCTCATTCATCAGATTAATTTTATTATGCAAACGACCAGCGGTGTCAATAATAACCACATCAGCTCCCTGTGATTTGGCTGAAGCAACCGTATCGTAAGCCACCGATGCAGGATCTGATCCCATTTTTTGCTTAATAATTGGCACATCAACACGTTGCGCCCAAATTTCCAACTGGTCAATTGCTGCCGCACGAAACGTATCCGCAGCACCGATCATTACTTTTTTACCAGCTTGTTTAAAATTATAGGCCAACTTTCCAATCGTAGTCGTCTTTCCTACTCCATTTACACCGACAACCATAATTACGTATGGTTCTCCGCTATTTGGCAAATCGAAATCAGCAACATCCTGCGAATTATTTTCTTCCAGCAATGCAGCTATTTCTTCTTTCAGAATATTATTTAGTTCCGATGTATTCAGGTATTTTTCACGCGAAGCGCGGGCTTCAATACGTTCAATAATTTTCAGGGTCGTTTCTACACCAACGTCCGAACTAATCAGCACTTCTTCCAGATTATCCAGAACCTCATCGTCAACTTTTGTTTTGCCAACGATGACGCGCCCTAATTTCTTAAATACGCTCTCTTTGGTCTTTTGCAAGCCTTGATCCAGACTTTCTTTTTTCGACTTGGTAAAAATCCCGAAAATGCCCATAATATTCTTTTTTGAGGGCGGCAAGTTAACAATTTTTACCGGAACTAATCATGCGAAGGATATTGATTTAACCTTTCCATAAACACTATCAGTCTTTTACCTTGCCCGTTTTGTGCTAAAAGTAAAACAGTCAGTATTCTATTTTATTCGTCACAAACAACTTTTCAGAAAAAAATGAATTCAGAAAAAACAATTATAGTAAGTTTGCTTGCTGAAAGATTAGCGTAAATCATTCATACAAACAAACTCATTTACAAGCAGAAAACTCTTTCATTAATTAAACATCATTCAGTATGAACTTTTCATATCCCGGAGCAACTCCTCAAAAGATAGCCATTCCAACCAAAGACAACGCCGTTGATAATCATTTTGGTCATTGTGCCGAATATTCGGTTTATACCGTGGACGGTAAATCTGTTGTAGCCAAAGAGACCGTTGAGTCGCCGCAAGGATGTGGCTGCAAATCGAACATTGCTGCCGAACTGCGAAATATTGGAGTAGTAACCATGCTTGCAGGCAATATCGGAGAGGGAGCCATAAATAAATTAAGCCAGGCAGGCATTCAAGTGATACGCGGATGCAGTGGCAACACCGATGAATTGATAACTGCTTATCTGGAAGGTCAATTATCAGACAACGGGCAAACCTGTGATGCGCACGAACACGGTCACACCTGCTCAAATCATTGAAATAGAAATAACAAAAGATTCTACCTTACACCTAATTTCATCGTCACACTTCAAAAATCAAAACCATGCGTGTTTACATCTGGCTGGCAATTTTACTTTTTGTTGGCATATCGTGCAAAAAACAAGCTGTTTACATCAGCAACCAAGGATTTATATACGGAACAATTTACCATATCAAATACCAAAGTCCTGATGGAAAAGATTTACAGGCAGGAATTGAACAGGAAATGCAAAAACTGAACAAATCACTGTCCACCTTCGACAGTCTTTCTGTTATTTCCATGGTAAATCAGAACAAAGAAGTAGAACTTGATGAATATTTCCTGACTGTTTTCAATAAAGCGCAGGAAGTTTCAACACTCACCAACGGGGCTTTCGACATAACCGTTGCGCCCATGGTAAATACCTGGGGATTTGGATTTAAGCACAAAGAAAAAGTAACTACTGAATTGATTGATTCGCTAATGAAAATAACCGGATTCGGTAAAATTAAGATCGAAAACGGACGCGTGGTAAAACAACATCCAAACACCATGCTCGATTGCAGTGCCATTGCCAAAGGTTTTGCCTGCGATGTGGTCGGAAAATACCTGGCTAAAATGGGCTGCCCAAATTACATGGTCGAAATTGGCGGAGAAGTTGTTGCATTTGGAGTCAATCAAA
The DNA here is from genome assembly GCA_963668595.1 of Prolixibacteraceae bacterium. Taxonomy (GTDB): domain Bacteria; phylum Bacteroidota; class Bacteroidia; order Bacteroidales; family Prolixibacteraceae; genus GWE2-42-39. The sequence continues at coordinate 1,590,495 of OY764876.1, forward strand.
AAGGCAATGCCTGGTCAATCGGAATTAGCAAGCCCATTGATGATCCTGCGGCAACCAATCAGGAAATACAAGCCACTGTTGCATTAAATAATAAAGCTCTGGCGACTTCGGGCAATTACCGAAACTTTTATATTGAAAACGGAAAAAAATATGCACACACCATTGATCCGCATACCGGCTACCCGGTGCAACATTCGTTGCTAAGCACAACAGTTCTTGCTGACGATTGCATGACTGCAGATGCTTTTGCTACAGCATTCATGGTTTTAGGGCTTGACGAATCGATAAAACTGGCAGCAACAATTCAAGGATTAGAAGTTTATTTCATTTATGCTGACGAAGATGGATCGTACAAAAGTTACTTTTCAGAAGGATTCAGAGATATGCTGAAAGAATTATAATAAACGCTACATAAAAATTAAGACGGATGAAAAGAGCAAGAAGCAACTTTCATCCGTCTTTCTATATTCACCCAAACCCTTAATCAATTCCCGGCTTACTCTCCCGATGCCAGTTTTATATTCTTAAATCGTAATTCCTTTTTAGCTTTAGCCTGCTCTATCTTATCAAAAGTTTGAGCACAGCAAATACCTTCTTTCTTCATGTGTTTATTACTGCCAATATGAGTATCCGGAAATTCGCCATTCTTTTTAAGCAGAATACGAACAGCCATTCCCAACATAGCAATAGCAACCAGTGCAACGGCAAGTAAAATTATTTTAATTATTTCCATAACGATCCTCTTCTTTCAATAATGTCGATACAAAAGTAGCTGAATCTTCATTCAATCCAATTATCTAACTATCTAAATGCTCCTGTGTTTTTCATGAATTAACAACAAAATAACGGTCGAGTGGTTCATCCTCATAAAAATACTTTCTACTCATAACATTGTTCCCAATCAATTGAGTAACTTTATATCGTTCAATAATCAAAACTTAATTACTATGGAAGGACATATCCGCACAGTTGCCACGCTCCATATTGCACTAAGTATCTTAGGATTTTTCGGAGCAATTATTCTATCATTTTTCTTCAGCATTATCGGCAATTTTGTCGGTTGTTCCGAAGCTGAATTTGTATTTCACATTATTGCCACTTCCCTCTCATTATTCCTGTTTATTCTTTCTATTCCGGGATTCATTGCCGGATTAGCTTTATATAAATACAAAGAATGGGCACGAATTGTAATTCTGATTATTTCAGCGCTAAAATTACTTAGTTTCCCTGTTGGAACTGCTGTTGGAGCCTATTCGATCTGGGTACTGGTGCAACGCGAAAGCATTGATCTGTTCAACCAAACAGAAGACTCAACAAGTACAAAACAATAGAACATTGTCGAAACGATCGGTGCATATTATTGTTTCGGGGAAGGTACAGGGAGTTGGTTACCGGTGGTTTATCGTGCAAAAAGCGATTGAGCTGAATATCACCGGATGGATACGCAATCTTTCCAACGACAGCGTCGAATTGACGGCTCACGGATCAAAATCAGACATTGAAACATTTATCGACTGGGTAAAAATTGGTCCGCCACGCGCCCGGGTAACAGCGATTGATTGCAGCGATTTTGAAGCAAATACTGTCCCCGAATCGTTTTCAGTAAGGTAACAAAATGGATTTAAATAAATCGTATCACATGCCTGTTTCCGAATTCAGGGAACAAGGCAAAAAAATGGTAGATTGGATTGCCGACTACCTTGAAAATATTGAGCAATACTCCGTTTTATCGCAGAGTGAACCAGGCAGTATCCGGGCTTTACTTCCGGCATCAGCACCAGAGCAGGGCGAATCGTTTGATACAATGATGGAGGATGTACAAAAAATAATTTTGCCAGGCCTTACGCATTGGCAATCGCCCAACTTCTTTGCCTTTTTTCCCTCAAACCATTCAACACCATCTCTGTTAGGCGAAATGCTTGCCTCCGGACTTGGCGTGCAGGGAATGATCTGGGCAACCAGTCCGGCTGCTACCGAGCTGGAAACACACGTAATGGATTGGCTGGCCGACATCATGCAACTTCCCGAATCATTCAAATCAAGCGGAACAGGTGGCGGGGTAATACAAGACACAGCCTCAACCGGTATTCTCACAGCAATTCTGGCGGCAAGGGAAAAGAAAAACAACTTCATGAGTAACCAGAAAGGACTAACACCGGGACTGGTCGCCTATATTTCAACTCAAACCCATTCTTCAGCAGAAAAAGCAATAAAAATTGCGGGCATCGGGACTGACAATCTTCGTAAAATTGAAGTAGATGAGCATTTTGCCATGAACCCGGAAGCGCTTGAGCAACAAATTACCGACGATTTGGCAAATGGACTGATTCCTTTTTTTGCCTGTGCCACCGTTGGAACAACTTCGTCCAATGCCATTGATCCGGTAGAAGCAATCGGAAAGATATGCCAGAAACATCATATTTGGCTACATATTGATGGAGCAATGGGTGGAAGCGCAGCCATTTGTCCCGAGTTCAGGCATCTGTTCAATGGCATTGAGCTGGCTGACAGTTTTCTTTTCAATCCACACAAATGGATGTTCACCAACTTCGACTGCGATTGTTTTTGGGTAGCCGACCGATCAACACTTATCAAAACGCTGAGTATTCTGCCGGAATACCTGAAAAACAAAGCGACAGAATCGGGAGCAGTAATTGATTACCGTGATTGGCATGTACAATTAGGTAGAAAATTCAGGGCGCTGAAATTGTGGTTTGTCATTCGCCACTACGGAGTAACCGGACTGAGGCATCACATACAAAAACACATTGAGCTGACTCGTATTTTCACTGAATGGATCAAGCAATCTGACGACTTTGTTCTGTTAAACCAGCCACCACTAAATCTGGTTTGTTTTTACCACAAAAAAGACAACGAATTCAATCAGCGTCTCATGGAAACGATTAACCAGCGCGGCAAAATGTATTTTTCACACACCGTTCTGAATAATCAATTTATTCTCAGAATGAGTATTGGACAAACGAACACCGAACTTCGACACATCGAAGCAGCATGGAAAGAAATCACAGAAACAGCCCGGGAATTATCCTGAATTTTCGATTATGCCGAAGTCTGTTCTTTCTTTTTTTCTGACAGATAAACGAAAATCAGGCTTATGGCCTTGATAATACAAAATATACCGAAGGCAATAAATAAGAATCCCATAATAGTTGCCAGCCATTGAACCAACGAATCGGGTAACATCGAAACAATTCGTTGCGAAGTTGTTCTTGATGCCGAATTGCTACCCCCACCTTCCGGTGCAGTTAGTGATGCCCACGCCAATAGTGTTCCAACTGAAATAGTTAAAATACCAACCCAAAACATCAGGTTGAATCCGCTTTTATCAAACTTTACCGGGTATTTTTTTCGCGAGCTCTTTGCTGGAGCTTTCTTTTTCCCTGAGGAAACATTTTTTTGATTCTCGTCCATTGTAGTTGAATTTGGTTTAATCGAATAGCATTGATTATACAAACAGCAAAAACGAAAAAATTCAACCCAAGTTACGATTTTCAAACCGTTTTTTTATACTTACTCAACAGCTTCGTCATGCATTCTCTCGGCCTCATCCAACGATTGTTTTGAATAGTGAGACCAATGAGCAAAGTGTACATATTTCAGAATACGAAATGCATCAAAAGTGTTAAAAAAACGCTTTCTGAAGCTATCTATTGAACCAGCATTGGCATTTACTTCCTCCAATAAGGTAGAGAAATCCAAATCCGCAAGAAACTGTTGCAAGGGCGATGACAGATTCGAAAGCAGCACAACAAGCTCATCCTTCGGAATACGATACAACTGATCAACCAGATCAAACAATTCTTTCAGATCAGAAAACACTTGAAAATTCCATGTTTCAGATAAATCCTCCAAACCATCAACCCAACGTTGCAAAATAGGCCCCGTTCCAAATGGAACCCGGTCGGATAAACGCGCCAATGGATAAACACAGGTTGACTGAATCTCGCCAATAGTGCCAATTTGCAGCAACTTATGCAAAAAATAAAAGTCTTCGCCAGCCTGTCGCCGGTTCATTCCTCCTTGTTTTACGTATGCACCTACCCGGCAACAAAATGCCGAACCAATGGTAAACAATGCCGCTGGATGCCCGGTGTACAATACGGCATTCCGGTAATAATGCAAATAGCGTTCGTACAGATATATTCCTTCTATTTGCTTGGGCGACATCTGTGTCGAATCTATCCGATGCTTAAATCCAATTGTAGCCCCAACCCATTGCGGATTACTCTCTAATTGTTTCTCAATCGACAAAAAATAGTTCGAATCCACCAAGGTGTCTGCATCCAGCGAGGCAATAATTCCCTGAGCATTGCCAAGCTGGTGAAACCTTTGTACTGCTTCATCCATGCCTACTTTCCGGGCCAGACCGGCACCCGCATGTTTCCGGGGAAATGAAAGTGGACCAATTGGATAAACCGAGAAATTTTTTCGCTCATTTTTCTGTTTCCAATCATCAATCTGCTGCCGGGTAAATTCATTAAATAGCTTAACCTGTTCTCCGGCTTCCTCCGATTGATTAATCACCACAATTGTTTCTACTGAAAAATTACTCTGTGTGCATGCCAACAGAGAATCAAGCGTATCAATAATATCCGGTTCACGAAAACATGGAATAACTACCACTATTTTCAAATCCGCAGAAGGCTGGCTGCGAATGAAAGCAGGATAAATGATATTTCGTTGAAGATAGCGCTCAGCAAACATTGGGTCTCGTTTTCTGCTAAATTAAAATATATCCGGGAACAGTATTCTTTGTAAAACAAAAAATCCTGTCTCGCCGAACGAAACAGGATTTTTCTATTTGAGAAACAAGTGCTTACTTTTTCGACAGAGCATAGCGTGCATTCATGCCTTCAAGTACCACTTTTGTAATATTGCACGATTCATCGCCAATCAGAATTTCTCCTGAATTAAAGATGTAATCAAATTTTTTGTCTGCATTATAAACTTTCAGGTAATTCATCAGGCTATCGAGCAATTGTTTGTTGTTTTCACTTTGCAACTGTGCAAGTTTAGTTGACAATTCCTGATCTAATTTTGCAATTTGTTGCTCTTCTCCAACCAAACGGTCACGTTCCTGAATGGCACGTTCCTGAGTTAAAAAACCACCTCGCTGAACTTTTTCCTGGAAGGCAGCAGCCTGCTGTTCAAATTTCGAGCGTTTTTCGCCATATTCTTTCGTATAGGCTTCCTGCTTCTGAGTAAAGCTATCATGCAGTGTTTGTGCCAAATCGTAATTCACCACCAATGAATCGACTTTAATATAAGCAATCTTCAAACCGGTTTTTTCTGCTTTTCCCTCTGTCCCTGTGTTAGAACCAGAAGTTTCTGTTTTACACGAAGAAAGCGGCAAAACACAAAAAATTCCCGAAGCAATAACCAGCACTGCATTAATAATCAAGGATGATTTCTTCATAAGTAATTCAACAATTAATTTTTGCTAAAAATAAACATTAAAATCAGGATTGCATAGATAAAGAATATATTTTAACAGTCCAAGAACATTTACAAATTCTCTCATTGTTTTTTTGCATCCATACTTGTTCTGCATTTAATCAACCAAGCGTTACAATGATTGCTTTGCAGCATTAAGCCTTCCATCTGTTTCAAATTGTCATTGTTTGCACTATTCCTATAAAAAATTGAAAGTTTAAAACAAAAAGGATGCGCAAAATCATAGAACAACCTTGATAAAGGTCATAAAATGCAGTCGTTGTTGAATACTATTTTAGCATCCGTTATTTTAGGATAAATCTTTAAAAAACAAAACCAACATGATTAATAAGGCGATTGCAAACGTGTTGCCTTACCTGCCAAAAAAGTTAATCTGGATATTTTCGAAAAGATATATTGCCGGAGAAACCATCGAAGACGGGTTACGTGCAGCAAGAGAATTAAATGAACAAGGAATTGAAGTAACCATCGACCTGCTTGGTGAATTCATTACTAAATTAGAGCAGGCAGAAGAAAACAAACAGAAATATCTTGAAATAATAGATCGGTTTTCTTCTGAAAAAATAATCGGTAATTTTTCGTTAAAACCAACCATGTTTGGTTTGCTGATCGACCCCGCAATATGCAAACAGCATATCGAGGAAATTATCCAACGCGCAGCCGAGCGAAATACGTTTATACGTATCGACATGGAAGATTCGCAATGTGTTGATCAAGAGCTTGAATTATATAAATACATGGTGCAAAAGTTTCCGAAACACGTAGGTTTGGTTATTCAGGCTTATTTGAGAAGAACACTTGACGACCTGATTAAAGCAAAAGATTTCCGCTTGAATGGAACTCCGCTTAACTTCCGCCTTTGCAAAGGTATTTATGTTGAACCGGAAAAAGTTGCATTCAAAAAATACGAAGAAATTCGCCAGCACTATCTGGAAGACCTGGGACATATGCTGGATAATGAAATGTATGTGGGAATCGCTACTCACGATAAATACCTGGTAGATCATGCATTGGAAATGCTTCAGAAAAAAAACATTTCGCCCAATATGTACGAATTCCAGATGTTGTATGGTGTTACACCAGAATTACGTAGATCGATTGTAGAAAAAGGTCACAAAATGAGGGTATATGTTCCCTTCGGAAAAGAATGGTTTGGCTATTCAACCCGAAGATTAAAGGAAAACCCCAAAATGGCATCACATATTATCAAAGCTCTGTTTTTCAGAGGTTGATAGTTTTTAGGGTAAACACAAACTGGTTGTCGGGAGCAATTCCTGACAACCTTTTTCTTTTTTATTCAAAATAATGAACCACCGCCATTTGATTATTAATAAAAAATGCTATTTTTGCGCCACAATTTCGCAATCTCTTACGCTTTAATGCTGTAATATTGCCACTAAAAACTTAGAAATAATGGACTTAATAAAAGTAGCTGAAAACGCATTTGAGCCAAAAGTAAATGAAGTTAACTTTGGCCCAGGGGATACAATTACCGTTCACTACAAAATTAAAGAAGGTAACAAAGAGCGTATCCAGAACTACCGTGGTGTAGTTATTCAGGTAAAAGGAAACGGAATTACCAAAACATTTACCGTTCGCAAAATGTCAGGAAACGTAGGTGTTGAGCGTATTTTCCCGATCAACTCTCCATTTATCGAAGAAATCGAGTTGAACAAAAGAGGTAGCGTACGCAGAGCTAAATTGTATTATCTGCGCGGCTTAACCGGTAAAAAAGCTCGTATCAAAGAAAAAAGATTCTAAACCCAATATGGTTTGCAAAAAAGGTCATCTGATAAGATGGCCTTTTTTTGTGCACAAAAAAGAAAGGGATCAAAGATGTCTCTTCAATCCCTTCGGTATTTTTTGATGTAGAATTTATTACAAACGATCTTCCAGCACTCGCCGAATTTCGTCGGCGCCGATCAGTGCCCGTTCGCCAATTTTATACGGACGCATGGCAAAACGCTCGCAAATGCGATCAATCGTTGCTTCCGAAACGCCATAATCAGACAAATGGGTTGGTACTCCCACCGATTCGAAGAAATCAACCACAGCCTGAATACTTGCTTCAATTTTATCGGCTTCCGAGCCAGAAGTAATTCCAAATACCCGGACACCAAGTTGAAGTATTTTTTCTTTTTTCTCTTCGGCAAAAATCTTCATCATTCCGGGCAATACAATTGCCAATGTACGTCCGTGATCGATTCCGTGAAAAGCAGTCAGCTCATGACCTACCTGATGTGTTGACCAATCTTGTGGCACTCCCACTCCGATCAAACCATTCAGAGCCATTGTGGCGCTCCACATAAAATTGGCAGCTGCATCGTAATCCGTTTTATTGGCCAAAACTTTTGGACCTTCCTCAATCAGAGTCAGCAAAATACTTTCAGCAAAACGATCCTGAATGGGTGCATTTACCGGATAAGTTAGATATTGCTCGATGACGTGAACAAATGCATCCACTACCCCATTGGCAATCTGCCGGTCGGGCAACGAATAGATTACTTCCGGATCGAGTACCGAGAATACCGGCATCACTAAGTTTGATCCGAATGCCAGTTTCTCCTGAGTTGCTGCTTTGGTGATCACTGAGTTTCCATTCATTTCGGAGCCCGTTGCGGGTAAAGTAAGCACTGCGCCCAAAGGCAATGCTTTTTTCACAACAGCCCTCTTCGAAAGAATATCCCAGGGATCAGTGCCATCATAACAAGCTGCTGCTGCAATAAATTTGGTTCCGTCAAGTACCGAACCGCCTCCTACTGCCAACAGAAAAGTCACTTTTTCCTGTTTTACCAACTCCACTGCACGCATCAGTGTTTCGTAATGCGGATTGGCCTCAATTCCGCCAAACTCAATCAAATCGAAATCTTTTACCGATTCTTTTACCTGATTGTACACCCCGTTTTTAAAAATACTACCTCCTCCGTAGGTAAGCATAATCTTTGCTCCGGCAGGAATCTGTCCTCCAACTTTAGGAAGCGTTCCCTTCCCAAAAATCACTTTCACCGGATTATAAAATTCAAAATTGTTCATTTGCTATGTATTTGAAAATTGAAAAATCATAAAAATCTGAAACAGCAACATTCCAGCGCAAATTTCGTTCATCAAATTTAAAAATATAATTTTGCTTCAAACTGATATAAAGTGAAACAAACATTCGACATCCCTTCTGGTAGCGATTATTCTGAAAAATACCAGCAACTCAGCGATGAGAAATTGAAAGATATTCTGATCAACCGCGAGCAATACCAGCCACAAGCGGCACAAGCGGCCATACATGAAGCGATTCGCCGTAAGCTAATTCACAGCGAACAAGATTTGTTTTCACCCGACTATCAGCCTGAGCACCGAAAATCCTCATTATTTTTCCCCAATATTTATAAAGAAGAACAAAAGCTTAAGTTGAAAGCAAGCCTTCACCGCATTCTTTATATCATCGGACTACTGCCCCTGTCGCAGGCATGGCAAAGCTTTCGTCAACACGAACAAGGCTTAAGCATTCTGTTTGCCGTTTTTTCCGCGATTTGGCTTCTGCTTGTTTTTCTGCACTCAAAAAATAATAAAAACATCTATCAAAGCGCACTGGGACTCATGCTGACAGTGGCTACCGGATTCACAATTTATCGTTTCTCAGAGTCAATTTCAATTTACTGGATTGACATACTGATTACTTCGGTATCCTGCATCATTCCCTTGTATGTTCTTTTCTTCATCCGCAATCTGAACAAATAGAAATCTTGTTTACCCCGAAAAACGTCATTCACCTAAAAAAAACGTGAGTTCATCGAAAGAATACACAAGCGTTGGAAATTGCATTTTATTTTTGCTGCCGATAAAGAACAAAAAATATACAATGGATAAACTGAAAAATATACTGATTTTTGTTTCAACCCTGTCTATTTTGTTTGCTTGTCACGGCCCTGAAAAAGCTGAAAAATGGAACGATATAGAGCTTCGCAATTTCGATGTTTCCGATTTTCGTTACATTCATTTGGAGGGCGGATTTAAAGTAGTGTTGGCTCAGGCCGAAAAAGCCGGACTGAAAATAAAAGCCGACGAAGACGATTTCAAGTTCATTGACGTAGAAGTGCGTGACAGTGTGCTGGATATTGAAACAAATGAAAAGCATTTTAACTTTGACGAAATTGTTCTGTATATCGATTTTAAACAGTTGGAAAAGCTGCATATAGAAGGTGGTGTAAGGCTGGAAACGGCAGATACGGTTTCGTTCAACGATTTTCTGGTTCATGTTCAGGGAGGTGCCAAAATTAATATAAAAGCCACAGCTCAATCGTTTGATGTTATTGGCGAAGGAGGTACCGGTTTTATTCTTGAAGGTGAAAGCCGAAAAATGAACACTCACCTTACAGGTGCTTCGTATATTGATGCCGAAGAATTTAAATGCGACAGCATAAATATTAAAATTGAAGGAGTAGGTGGTGGAACGGTTTATGCAACCAGCTTGCTCAACGCTGAAATTGACGGGGTAGGAAAAATTCATTACAAAGGAAATCCTACAGTCAATAAAACAATCGGCGGATTAGGTTTTGTATCATCCAAATAGTTTTATAGTTAGTTTTAGTTTAGTTAGCTCTTGGGCCAGCCGTTCGTTCGGTTGGCCTTTTTCATGTAACTATTTTCTGGCAGATAGATGACTTTCAGACATCACGAAACCTATTGACATTCTCCTATTCTTGTTGTAATTTTAAGTGCATTTCCATTTCGGCGTGCATCGGGATCTGAGAAAAATAAACGAATCTGACATGTGTTAAAATAAAAACTCCCACCGAAGCGGGAGTATAGGTCTTGTACCTTCGGCATTTAGCCTTATTGTGATAAGATGTGTCCAATCATCAAACCACAACAACAAGCATGCATTGATGTACACAAGATTTTCGACAAAAGTAGTTCTTTTAAAATAAATTATTAAATTTGTGAACGAGAGTAATAGCAATTGTCCAAAGATTAGCTACTCAACGATGCGTCTAATTCATAAGCGGCGCAAAAAGTTAACAAGCATTCTTTTTTGGATGCATCTAAAACCAGTTCACAATATTGTGAACTGGTTTTTTTTATAAAAAAAGTTAATACAATGAACACACCTCAATACGAACGTTTTCAAAGTAAATTGAACAACTTAAAAGATTCTTTAAAATTGATAGATGATGCATTATCCCATTATAAAGGTGACACAAAACAATATAGTATTAAAGAAATCAATCTTGCAAGAAGCATTCTTATAAGAAACATGCATATATCAACTTTTGCTCTTTTTGAGAAATATATAAAAGAAACAACAAATTTTTATTTAAAAAGAAAATATAATGAACTGCAAGCTTCTCAGTCTTCATTAATAAAAGAGACCTTAAGTATCGACAAAATTGAATTTTCTAAAAAAGAAATACGAGAACTACTCAATAATCCACAAAAGATAATTATTGATAAAATTCTTAAAGAATTAGTTTCTCATAAGAAAGATGAAGATTATATCTCTTTTATTGAAAAGATTTTCACTATTCAAATTGAAAAAACTCTCAAAGAAGATATTCAGTTATATATTGCAATGAGGCATGTGTTCGTTCATGAGGAAGGGCAAGCTTTTAACGAAATTATAAAAACACATAGCAAAACAATCTATCGTAATCAAATCAGATTTAAAACAAAAAAAGGACTTCGATACCTTCCTACTAATTATGCAAACTTTAAAGAAGTTATTGAGGGCTATAAAAAGATTTGCCTTACTATTGATCAGGCTATAATAAAAACTCCCACCGAAGCGGGAGTATAGGTCTTGCACCTTCGGCATTCCGGAGTCCGGAGCCTTATTGTGATAAGATGTAAAATCGTTTTACGTGAACGAAGATAAAGAGAAAAGAAACAGAAGTCAATACATAAACAAAAAATAAATCGCCATGGCAAAAATTTTAGGATTAGACCTCGGAACCAACAGCATTGGCTGGGCTGTTACTGAAACCGACGATTACCAAAACTTTAGCCTGCTCGACAAAGGAGTACGGATTTTTCAGGAAGGAGTAAAAATTGAAAAAGGAGTTGAAAGCTCGAAAGCGGCAGAACGAACAGGATTTCGTAGTGCACGACGAATAAAATACCGCCGCAAACTGCGAAAAATTAACACACTCGCAGTACTGGCTAAATACGGGTATTGCCCGGGTATCGACACAGCTGCGTTACGAAACTGGCGCTATAAAAAAATATATCCCAGCTCGGAACTTTTCCGTAATTGGCAAAAAACCGATGAGGCGACACAAAAAAACCCGTATCATTTTCGCGCCATTGCTGCACAGACGCAATTGGATTTAACCGATGAGCATAACAGACAAAAACTTGGCCGGGCATTTTATCATTTAGCACAACGGCGTGGCTTTTTAAGCAACCGACTTGAAACAACCAAAGAAAATAATGGAGCTGTAATACAAGCCATCGATGAACTTAGTGAAGCCAAAGCGCAGCTTACTTTAGGGCAATATTTTTATCAACTTTACACACAGAAAGGGAAAATACGCAAACACTACACCCATCGTGAAAAGCATTACCTGGAAGAATTTGAAACAATTTGCCGGGTACAACAACTCCCCGGCGATTTTACATCTGAATTACGCAAGGCCATTTTTTTCCAACGTCCCTTGCGTTCCCAGAAAGCATTAGTGGGTCACTGCCCTTTCGAGAAAAATAAAGCCCGCTGCCCTATTTCTCATCCTGCTTTTGAGCAATTTCGTATGCTTGCATTCATTAACAGCATAAAAATTCAAACTCCCGGAGATGAATTATTGCGAGCGCTCAGTCAGGAAGAAAAAACACAAATAGCCCCGCTTTTTTACCGAAAAAGCAAAGAACATTTTAATTTCGAAGAGATTGCCAAAAAACTTTGTCCGAAGAATACTCTGTACCTCTATTTCAAGGAGAAAGAAAAACCAGAAGTTTGCTATCAATTTAATTACTCGATGAACAGCTCGGTGAGTGGGTGCCGAACAATTGCACAACTCCGCGAAATTTTTGGAGAAGATTGGGAAAAATCAATCAATGAGCGATACACCCTAACCAAGCAAAAAAATGGCAAAAAAAGCAGCGACGAGGTTATTAACGATATTTGGCATGTACTGTTCTCTTTTGACAAAACTGAAAAATTAAAAGAATTTGCCAGCCTTCGTCTCGGACTGGAGCAGTCAATGGCCGAAAAATTTGCAGAAATTAAACTCAAACGCGATTATGCATCTTTAAGTCTGAAAGCCATCCGTAAAATTAACCCTTACCTGCAAGAGGGCTTACTCTATAACCATGCGGTATTTTTAGCCAAACTGGAAGACTTAATTCCCCGATCGGTTTGGAGCGATGATGAAAACAAAGCATTAATAAAAGATGAAATACGCCTGATTATTGAAAGTCAGAACTACGAAAAACAAATGACCGATTTGGTGAACGGAATCGTAAAAATAAATCGGGACGATCAGGCGAGCTGGAGCGAAAACCCATATTGGCAGGAAGCTTTACAAAACGATCTGAATAAAAAACTGGCTAGTTACTACGGTCAGCGACGTTGGGACGAAATGAACACCGACGATAAAGATTCGTTACGCAACGAGTTATTTATCCGCGTAAAAAAACAAATGCAGGCTAATCTGGGACGCGGAAGCTTTGCAAAAACCCAGACCATAGAAGAACGCATCAAAAATTTTATCAGCGACCAGTTCGAAATAGATGAGTCGCAACTGGAAGGAATGTACCATCCTTCGGCCATTGAAGTTTATCGTGAAGCACGACGTTCCAATGATGGAAACTACTATTTGGACAGCCCAATGATTTCGGCCGTTCGAAACCCCATGGCCATGCGTTCGCTTCATCAGTTACGCAGGGTAATTAACGAACTTTTAAAAGAAGGCACCATCGACCGCGACACCAAAATAAATATTGAAATGGCACGCGATCTGAAAAATGCCAACGAACGAAAAGCGTTACAACGCTGGCAAAAAGCGCGGGAAAATGAGCGCAATGCTTACCGCGAACAATTGAAAAAAGATATACTGGCAGCAACCGGAAAAGAAATTGAACCTTCGGACCGAGATTTATTGAAGTATCAGCTATGGGAAGAACAAAACCACATGTGCCTGTACACCGGAGCATACATTGGCCTTGCCGAATTTATTGGCGATTCGCCCAAATACGATATTGAACATACCATTCCTCGCAGCCTGTCGTTCGATAATTCGCAGGAAAACCTGACTCTTTGCGACAGTCGGTACAATCGTGAGGTAAAACGAAACCGAATACCGTCGGAACTTCCCGAACATTCGCAAATACTGGAACGACTAAAAGACTGGGAAAATCGTATTGAAGAAACACAAAGGAACATAGACAAGGCCAAGTTTAGAAGTAAAGTTAGTATTGAAAAAAACAGGAAAGACAAGGCAATTGAAGATCGTCACTTTTTTCAGTTCGAACACAATTACTGGCAGGGCAAATACAAACGATTTGTAATGAAAGATGTACCCGAAGGGTTTAAAAACAGTCAGTTGGTGGATACAGGTATTATTACCAAATATGCCCGACTATACCTGAAAACGGTATTCCGCCAGGTGAATACAGTGAAAGGCAAAACAGTTGCCGATTTTCGCAAATTATGGGGCATACAGGATGAATTTGAAAGCAAGGAACGCAGCAACCATATTCACCATTGCATGGATGCAGTAACCATGGCATGCATCAGTCAGGATGCCTATCAGCGACTGGCAAAAGCCTATCACGACTGGGAGGAAAACAGGCCGATACAACGAAGCGACATGCCCCAGGTTGAAAAACCATGGCCAACTTTTACCGAAGAAATAAAAAAACTGGAAGAGGAAGTACTGGTTTCGCATTATACCCCCGACAATCTTCCGAAAAAAACAAAAAAAATACTACGCATCAGGGGAAAGAAACAATACAACGAACAAGGAGAACCTATTTACCAGCAAGGCCATTCGGTGCGGGCTTCGTTACATAAAGACACCTGTTACGGTGCCATTAAGCAAACCGCTCCAAACAAAAAAGGAATTACAGAAGAACAAACCGTTTATGTGGTACGCAAAGCGGTGGACAGCCTTACCGACTCCGACATACAAAACATCGTAGATTGCCGCATCCGAACGCTGGTTGAAGAAGGCAAAAAAAGGGAAGCAGTACTGCGCAAAGAATTGGAGAAAGCAGAAAAACGGCTACGCGATGCTGAATTACCAGAGATACAAGAGCAATGGCAGCATGAAGTACAGAGTCTGCACGAAGAAATCAGGCGATTGTATGCCATTCCGAACCACGACGGTAGTTTTACTCCCATTAAAAAAGTACGTTGCATTGCCCGTACAGTAACCGATCCGGTATTTCCGAATAAAAAACACCGTGACGAAAGAAAGAAAAAGTCACTACAACAATCACAAAAAGAATACAAACGATTCCGCTACTATGCAAACGATGGCAATTATTTAATTGCTTTATACCAAGGAATCGATAATAAGGGAAAGATAAGGAGAGACTTCATTGTCATTAACAACATGACTGCTGCAAAATATTTTAATAATAACGACAACGAAAACACCATACCTGAAATACACCCAAAATCAGGACTTCCATTACAATACACGTTAAAAACAGGAACAATGATATTAGTATGGAAAGATTCGCCCGAAGAAGTCTGGAAATCAAACAAAAACCCATTAACAATCAGGTTATATAAGCTTGTCAAATTCGACAAATCAGGACGGCTTTATTTCAGGCCTCACACCGAAGCCAGACCAGCAAATGAACTAAAAGAAGAATACACATTTTCTCTTGACAGGTTCGTTGAACAACTATGTTTTAGTTCGAGCAAATTTACGGCTTTGGTTGAAGGGTACGATTTTACGATTAGCCCAACAGGAAAGATCACCAGATTAAAATAATATAGAAAGGGGCTGTCTAAAAAGTCTGCTGCTTTGTCATGTTGATCCGGCAAGTGCCGGATCAACATGACAGATAGAATGATTTAATTACTTTTTGGTCAGCCTCCTCCTTTCGTAAAACGAATACGTAAAATATGCAACAACACAAGGAAAAATACAATCGGGCCAGTACATCACGGAAAAAAACATGGCGGAATGCCATTTGTTCACGGAAAAACGCGAAACAGGCAAGGAAAAACAGGACAGGGTTAAACCCAGGCGACATTGTCTTGTTCCTACCCCATTTCTACCAGTCCATTGATTGTTCCGCTCTCTTTTTTTCTTGTTTTCATAGCAAACAGATTAGTTCGCTCTGTTCTTCAGGAATATCCTCTCCGCTCATCAGATATTTTTTAAACCATAAAACGATACGTATTATTTAAACACATATCGCCCCGAAACAAGCGGGAACTTGCTTCCCCTTATCTTCTACCCGCCTGCCTTGCAGGATATTATTTCAGCTATTTTTTTACGTTTTATTTTTTCATCAATGAATTATTCAAAACTTAACAAGAAGGAGATTCTTTTACAGGCTGGAGTACGAATTAATAACAGTCTGAATGACGATGCAGTGAAAAATGCGGTAGCCTTAATGGGCTATTCAGCCGAAAAATTACAGGAAGGTCTTCAAATACTTATGCAGGCCGAAGAGTTGTATGAAATACAGCTAAAAGAGTATGGTGATGTTGACGAAGCACAAAACAGCTTCGCAACCCTAAAAGCAAAAGCACAGACCAACTACATGACCCTACTGAGCATTGCCCGAGTTGCTTTTAAAAAGGACATAAAAGCCATTACCACCTTAGAGTTAACTGGCGAACGGGCAAATACCATTAGCGGCTGGATTAAACAAACCCGCAACTTTTATCACGCCATCCTTGCCAATGAGGCTTGGAAAAACAGTATGAGCCAATACGGGCAAACAGAAGAAAAAATCAATGCCGGATTACAAGAGCTTGAAGCGGTAAATACCGCAAACGAACAAGTTAAAAAGGAACAAGGCGATGCCCAAAATGCCACACTTTTGCGCGATGAAAAATTTGAAGAGCTTATTGAATGGCTCTCTGACTACGACACGATTTTAAAAATTGCTTTGGCCGAACAGCCTCAGTTAATAGAAAAAACGGGGATCGTTGTAAAAAGATAAACCTCTCAAATTCCCGAAGGAATAAAAGCCTTCGGGAGTTTCTTCGTGTATATCCGGTAAGTTCTGACAGGTATTTCTGATTTAATAAATTCTGACAGGTCTAAAGACTCTGTCAGAATGAAGGGAAAAAATCAAACGAAATGAATACTCTACCGCTTCAATACAATACGTTCTATCACTTATACAATAGGGGGATAAACAGTTGTGCCTTGTTTCATCGCACTGCCGACTACGAGCATTTTCTTCGGTTATACGGGAAATACCTTTACAGCATTGCCAATACATACGCATGGGTATTAATGGGCAACCACTTTCACTTGCTTGTAAAAACAAAAACAGAACAGGAAATCGGATTTTACAAGTCTTTTCAGTCAGGGATTACCGAGAAATTTCAAACCACCACCAACCTGTCAGAGTGCAAAGACCTGTCAGAGTGCGAAGCACCTGACAGCGTCAAAAAACCTAATTTATCGCGCCATTTTTCGCATCTTTTCAATGCTTACACCAGGTATTTCAATCTAAAATACAAACGTACAGGAGGCTTATTTGAAACTCCTTTCAGACGTATCGAAATCAAATCAGCAGATCATCTGAAATACCTGATTTATTATATTCATCACAATCCGGTACATCATGGTTTTTGCGATGAAATGATTGAATATCCATGGAGTTCGTACCTGAGCATTTTATCCCCCAAACAAACACAACTGAAACGTGAAGAAGTAATTAATTGGTACGGGCAACCGAATTTATTTACCCAATACCACGAGCAACAGGCAATAAATCGCTTTATGGAACTACAAATTGATTTACCAATATTCGGAATCTGACGGGTTCTTTTTTAGTAGTTATTCTGACAGGTCTAAAGACTCTGTCAGAATAGATGAATATTTCAAACGAAAAACAAACAGCTATGATAAAACGTACTCTATTCTTCTCAAACCCCTGCCGACTATCGGTCAAAGACCGTCAGTTGCAGATACAGCTATCCGATCTTCCGTCCATGCAAACTGTCCCTATCGAAGACATTGGCTTTATGGTACTCGACCATCCTCAAATTAGTTTTACCATGAAGTTAACCGAAGAGCTAATCGCAAACAATGTTGCACTGGTTTTATGCGACAGTCAGCACATGCCTTCATCCATGCTGCTGCCACTAGATTCAAACCATATTCAAAATGAACTGTTCCGGGCACAAATAAGTGTGAGCGAACCACTAAAAAAGGGGCTATGGAAACAAACGATTGAATACAAAATCTTGAACCAGGCACGCTTATTAACTAAACTGGGCTTTCCGTCTCAGGAACTACAGGCAATGGCTCGCAGTGTGCAAAGTGGCGACTCGGGCAACCGCGAAGGCTTAGCTGCCCGTATATACTGGCAAAGGCTTTTCGGCAACGAATTCATACGCGACCGGTATGGCGATCCGCCCAACCCATTTCTGAATTACGGATACATATTACTGCGTTCGGCTGTTGCCCGGGCCCTGGCTGGTTCAGGTTTGCTCTCTACTTTAGGAATCCATCATAGTAATCGGTACAACGCATTTTGTTTGGCCGACGACATTATGGAACCTTATCGTCCCTGGGTCGATCAATTAGCCTACTCCATGCACCAACGCTGGCCCGATTGCCCGATACTGGAAAAAGAACACAAAGCCGAACTTCTTAAACTAATGGCCTTCGACGTCAATATCGGAAAGCTTAAACGCCCTCTGATGGTCGCTCTCTCGATTACAACCGCCTCGCTAGCGCGTTGCTTTACCGGAGAAACACGTAAAATTGTTTATCCCGTTTTTGAATAAACTGCCGTTAAACAAAGTTTTTACGCATCCGTGCAATGGAACAAGTCAGGCTAAACGCATATCACATCATGTGGCTGTTTGTATTTTTCGACTTGCCGGTAGGCACCAAAAAAGAACGGCGCGATGCTTCGCGTTTTCGAAAAGAATTAGTTAAAGACGGGTTTTCAATGATGCAATTTTCGGTTTACAACCGCCATTGTGCCAGTAAAGAAAGTGCCGAGGTTCACCGACAGCGAATAAAAGCAATGATTCCGGAAAAAGGACAAGTGAGTATCCTCACGGTTACCGATAAACAATACGGCGACATTGTCAGCTTTTGGGGACGAAAATCGACTCCCTTGCCCGAAGGCCCCAAACAATTGGAGATGTTTTAGTAACTTGCTTGCAACAAGAACCGAAGCGTCTATCGTTCTTTGACTTATTGAATATTTCTGATTACATTCGCATCAATAGAATAAAAAAAACGAGGCATCAAACCGCTTCTTTGGCATAAAACAGGCATTTTTTTCGACATACAACAGGCTAAAAGCCGCGTATAATAAGCCTTACAGCGTACTTGGTTGTGGTTTGATATAAAATCGTGATAAGAAACAACAAATTAATCCCTGATACTGCCAGCCAAAAGTTGTGGTTTGATATAAAATCGTGATAAGAAACAACGTAACCCGTGGCGCGGTAGTAGTACCGCCTGTTGTGGTTTGATATAAAATCGTGATAAGAAACAACCTCAAAGCCATTAACGACGAACTTGAAGCAGTTGTGGTTTGATATAAAATCGTGATAAGAAACAACACTGGGATAAAGTGCCAACACCTGAATATTGTTGTGGTTTGATATAAAATCGTGATAAGAAACAACGCTTTCAGAAAATACGGCAATGATCCAGAGTTGTGGTTTGATATAAAATCGTGATAAGAAACAACTTCACCTCAGTTATGCTTGCGTGTTCTGGGGTTGTGGTTTGATATAAAATCGTGATAAGAAACAACATAATAAGTTCATCGATGAAGCATATAAAGGTTGTGGTTTGATATAAAATCGTGATAAGAAACAACTTTTTAAAGACAACTAATGATAAATCAGGGTTGTGGTTTGATATAAAATCGTGATAAGAAACAACCTTGCATCTTTTCACATGATGACCGATGAAGTTGTGGTTTGATATAAAATCGTGATAAGAAACAACATACCCCTGAATTTGGCGTTGGTGCAAAAGGTTGTGGTTTGATATAAAATCGTGATAAGAAACAACTTTCGAACCAATTCATGCAGCCGACAAGCGGTTGTGGTTTGATATAAAATCGTGATAAGAAACAACCAACGATGGGGATCAGCTACAATGAAGCCAGTTGTGGTTTGATATAAAATCGTGATAAGAAACAACCAACGCAGCGTTGTTGATTTCCCGACCCCTGTTGTGGTTTGATATAAAATCGTGATAAGAAACAACAATATATGGAAGAATATGAGATAAATACTAGTTGTGGTTTGATATAAAATCGTGATAAGAAACAACTCCGTTTGTTGTTTCAAACGGGATGCTCACGTTGTGGTTTGATATAAAATCGTGATAAGAAACAACGATCTTCCCCCGATAGCTTTGAAAGGTTTTGTTGTGGTTTGATATAAAATCGTGATAAGAAACAACTGACAAAGCAATTATTGAAGCAATACTCAGTTGTGGTTTGATATAAAATCGTGATAAGAAACAACAGGATGAAGTAAAATTCACCCGCGAAAACAGTTGTGGTTTGATATAAAATCGTGATAAGAAACAACTGGACATAGCCGATACCGTATTTAAGGTAAGTTGTGGTTTGATATAAAATCGTGATAAGAAACAACAACTACCGTAGCGTCGCGCGAAATATCCCCGTTGTGGTTTGATATAAAATCGTGATAAGAAACAACAGTTTGACAAACGCCAGGATATACCCGGCGTTGTGGTTTGATATAAAATCGTGATAAGAAACAACATTCTGAAACGATTTCCGGATGAAAAAGCTGTTGTGGTTTGATATAAAATCGTGATAAGAAACAACGCAAACCGAAAACATAGCACCATTCGTTAGTTGTGGTTTGATATAAAATCGTGATAAGAAACAACAATTCGCGGATGGCTTTACCTACTGAATAGTTGTGGTTTGATATAAAATCGTGATAAGAAACAACTAAAAACTTCGAGTACGAACGCGATGCGTGGTTGTGGTTTGATATAAAATCGTGATAAGAAACAACCGACGAATCGCGAGACCGCTGGGTAATTGGGTTGTGGTTTGATATAAAATCGTGATAAGAAACAACTGCAGCTTATGCCATATAAGTGTCCTGCAGGTTGTGGTTTGATATAAAATCGTGATAAGAAACAACATAATTAGAGTATGTAGAATTAGATAAAAAGTTGTGGTTTGATATAAAATCGTGATAAGAAACAACCTTTTTTGTATCTTTTCTTGCAAGCACATAGTTGTGGTTTGATATAAAATCGTGATAAGAAACAACACGTCAGGCAAGAGATATTGAAGATAAAGAGTTGTGGTTTGATATAAAATCGTGATAAGAAACAACCCTTTATTGAAGAATCCGGGCACATCAATAGTTGTGGTTTGATATAAAATCGTGATAAGAAACAACCATACATTTTTCGCGCACAGCTCCTTCGAAGTTGTGGTTTGATATAAAATCGTGATAAGAAACAACACGTTGATTTTGTAGTACAGTAATAAGGCAGTTGTGGTTTGATGTAAAATCGTGATAAGAAACAACATAATTAGAGTATGTAGAATTAGATAAAAAGTTGTGGTTTGATATAAAATCGTGATAAGAAACAACCTTTTTTGTATCTTTTCTTGCAAGCACATAGTTGTGGTTTGATATAAAATCGTGATAAGAAACAACACGTCAGGCAAGAGATATTGAAGATAAAGAGTTGTGGTTTGATATAAAATCGTGATAAGAAACAACCCTTTATTGAAGAATCCGGGCACATCAATAGTTGTGGTTTGATATAAAATCGTGATAAGAAACAACCATACATTTTTCGCGCACAGCTCCTTCGAAGTTGTGGTTTGATATAAAATCGTGATAAGAAACAACACGTTGATTTTGTAGTACAGTAATAAGGCAGTTGTGGTTTGATGTAAAATCGTGATAAGAAACAACGTTGCCGCCAGAAACTCTTCGGGAATTAAAGTTGTGGTTTGATGTAAAATCGTGATAAGAAACAACAAAAACCAGACAAGATGTTGACAAAAATAGGTTGTGGTTTGATGTAAAATCGTGATAAGAAACAACGTTACGGAAGTATTACCCGCAGTTATCGCGGTTGTGGTTTGATGTAAAATCGTGATAAGAAACAACTACTATTGTTAGCAACCGCGAAGCCGGACGGTTGTGGTTTGATGTAAAATAGTGATAAGAAACAACCAAACCTCTGCGGTATGAATACGAAAAACAGTTGTGGTTTGATGTAAAATCGTGATAAGAAACAACTTACCCCAAACCCGATAGCCCGAACCGGCGGTTGTGGTTTGATGTAAAATCGTGATAAGAGGAGTTTGCTTTCATTGTTGTTATAAACAAATCTTCCTTTAGGTAAACGAATTATTCTGATTTACCTAAAGGTTGATTTTCGAGGTTTGAAGGTTTTCATTAAAATCTGTTTCTTTACAGTTCTAAATGAAACAATAAAGCAATGCAGCTTGCGATTCTTATTCTGTACGGAGTTCTGTTGTTGGCAATTGGTATTTATTCGGCTAGCCGTATAAAAAAGCCCGCCGACTATTTTGTTGCAGGTAAACAAACCGGAACCTTGCAGGTAACAGGCAGCTTGCTGGCTACTATTTTAGGAGGTTCCGCAATTTTGGGAACAATTAATCTGACAGCAAAACAAAGCTGGGCTGCCGCCTGGTACATTCTGGCTGCTTCGTTGGGTTTATTATTATTGCTGCCCATTGTACGCAAAGTGAGTCGCAAAGGAAAGTTCACCCTCCCTCAACTAATCGGGCAATATTATGGCGAGCAGGCACGCAAAACAGCATCGGTGATTATTCCGTTGGCCTGGTTGGGAATTGTTGCTGCACAAATTATTGCTGCAGCACAAATACTTTCCAGTTTTTTCAAACTTCCGTATCTCGATGGGGTGCTTATTTCCGGACTTGTTTTCATCGCTTATACGCTTATTGGCGGCCAAATTTCTATACTGAAAACCGATTTTATCCAGTCGATTATTATTCTGGCAGGAGTTTGCTGTACATTCTTCATTCTTCGTGCCGATCCGGCCATTGCACCAACAAACGTAACGGCAACATTTCCGTTTAACGAACAGTTTTCAGCCATCGACTTACTGATTTTGATACTGACTTTTTCGAGCACCTTTGTCGTTGGCCCCGATATATACTCGCGGGTTTTTTGCGCCCGCAACGAGCGAACCGCACAAACAAGCGTACTGATTACTGCCCTGATTTTAATCCCATTTGCCTTCCTGATCGCTTATATCGGAATTTGCTCGTATCAGCTCAATCCCGATCAGAATGGTTCATCGGCATTGGTAAACATCATTTTGCTGCACTTGCCCGAATGGGCGGCTGGGCTAATGGTTGCAGCCTTACTTTCGGCAGTACTTTCGTCGGCCGACACCACTCTGCTCACTGCATCTATCATACTGAGTGAATTATTTCAGCCAGACATTGACAATCCGCGTTCGTTCAGACAAACAAAACTTTTTATTATTGTTATTGGCCTCATCAGCATGTTTATTGCCATGCAGGTTGGCTCCATTATTGCCTCCTTGCTACTGGCTCTCTCATTCTATTCCGGAGCGTTTATTGTTCCCATGATTGCTGCGCTGTTTAATATTCCATTCAGCAAAAAATACAGTTTATGGGCAATGATATTGGGCGGTTTGGCAGCATTGGGAGGAAAAATAAGTATGAGTTTTTTTCAGTTTGAATACGGAAACTGGGTGATTATTGCCGGATTTGCACTCAATGCATTAATTCTGTTTCTTCCGAAAAAAGAGAAACAGTTTAGCCATGCAGACTAATTTCCTGAAGACTTTGTGGATTGAGAACAATAATGTCTTTGTCTTTCAATTCGATTAAACCGTCTTTTTCAAAAGCTTTTAGCAATTTCACCGCACTCTCGGTTGAAATACCGGCAAAATCAGCAATTTCTTTTCTCATAAGCAACTGAAAAACATCGGGCAATTCCGGTTTTAAACTATCCAGATACAAAAGTGTTTCGGCCAAACGGCCATTCATCTGCCGATAGAGCACATTGCGCAAAGTATCAAACAGGTTGGCATTCTGATCGCAATAGCGTTTAATGATGCCAAAGCCGAACATTCCGTTCTGTTTCACCAAGCGGGCAATCGCCTCTTTTTCGACCAAAAAAGCCAGACAATCAGTTAAGGCAGCCACCGAATAATTGAACGTATTGCGCGAAAACACAGCCGAAAGGCCAACAAAATCGCCAGGACGAACGATGCGCAAATTATAGGTTTTTCCTTGTTCGCCTTCAACATACTGACGGGCATGTCCACTAACGATAAATAACACGTACGAAGCAAACGCCCCCTGCTTGGTCAGGTTATCGCCTTTGCGAAACAGCACCTGTGTTCTGCTTCCGCGAACCAGTTCCACTTCGTCGGGCGAAAGCAACTGAAAACAAGGAGATTCGATATTGCAAACAAAATCTTCGTCGGTATCAATAATCGTCTTCATGCGTCTGTATGCATTGATGTGCTTGCGAAGTTAGAAATAAATCAATAAAAAAGTTGTGCAGAATCAATTCCAAAGTTGAAATCGCAGCAGGCGAATTCGTTGATTACTGCAAATCTGCCGAATATCTTTGCCTCTGTAAAAACACACAACATGTTATACACCAATTTGCGACATATTGAATCGGCCAATCAATTACAGGAAACCATTTTTCGAAACCAAAACGTAATGGTGATTTGTGGGCGAATGGGGGCATTGAGCATTCCTGTGTTCAGGATTGCTTCCGAACTGGAAGCCGAATATCCACAAGTAAATTTCTACGACATGGAATACGACAACCCCGAATCGGAAATAATTTGCCAGTTGGCAGCAGAGCATCAGCAGCTAAATATTCCGGTAATTGTTTTTTTCGAAAACGGAAAACCGGCCACCGTAACAAGCGGCATGCAAACCAAAGAGCAACTGAGAAACTTGCTCGACAAGATTTCATTACAAAAACAAAACAGCTAAAAACATAACACGTATGACTCAAATTATTTTATTGGTAGTAGCCCTCCTGATCGTTGCATTTTTCATTATGATGAAAGTTGCCAAAGCAAAACTGAAAAACACACCGATGATTGCCGACCATCAGAAAATTATGACACTGACAGACAAAAACTTTAGTCAGCAAACGAAAAACAAACTGGTATTGGTTGATTTCTGGGCAAGCTGGTGTGCGCCATGCCGCATGATGGCTCCGATACTGAATGAAGTAGCCGAAGAACTGGAAGGCAGCAACCGCATAGGAAAAGTTGATATTGAACAGTTTCAGGGAATGGCTCAAAAATTTAAGATCAGAAATATTCCGACCCTGGTTTTATTTAAAGACGGAAAAGAAATCAATCGCTTCGTCGGAATTAAAACCAAAGATTTTTTACTGAAAGAGATTGCAAAAGCACAATAATGACAACAAATACATTACAACAGAATATGGAAAAGATAGTAATTATAGGCGGAGTAGCCGCCGGAGCCACTGCTGCGGCCAAAGCCCGCCGACTCTCTCCTACCGCAAAAATAGTAATGATCGAAGCCGGCCCCGATATTTCGTTTGCCAACTGCGGACTACCGTATTACATTGGTGGCGACATCAAAAGCCGTTCGAAACTGATTTTGCAAAGCCCTGAAAGTTTCAACGAACAATACAATGTTGAAGTACATACCAACACAAGTGTAACGTCCATTGACCGCTCAACCCGCACGATAACTGCCCTTAACACTCAAAACGGGAAACAGGAAACATTCGAATATACCAGACTGATTCTTGCACAAGGAGGAAAACCCATTCATCCGAATCTCCCCGGAGCCAGCAACGACCATGTATTTTCGTTGTGGACACTGGAAGATATGGACAAAATATCGGCTCATCTCGACAAGAAGAATCCGAAAAATGCGGTTGTTGTAGGAGGCGGGTTCATTGGTCTCGAAATGGTTGAAGCACTGGTAAAACGCGGATTAAACGTTTCCGTTGTTGAAATGATGCCACACGTAATGGCTCTGATGGAAGCCGAAACCGCCGGGTTCATTGAAAACGAATTGCTCTCATACGGAGTTGGCGTTTATACCGGAAAAAGCGTTACCGAAATAGGAAAAAACACCGTTAAACTTGACGATGGCAAAGTATTGGATGCCGACATGGTATTACTTTCTATCGGCGTTCGTCCCACCCTGCAACTGGCCAAAGATGCCGGTTTAGAATTGGGTGAAGCTGGAGGATTGCTGGTTAACGAATACTTACAGACATCTGATCCGAATATTTACGGAGCTGGCGACATGGTTGAAATTGAAAATCGTGTAAGTGGTAAAAAAGTACGTATCCCGCTGGCCGGACCAGCCAACCGTCAGGGACGTATTGCTGCCGAAAATGCCCTCGATGGCAAACATGCTTACAAAGGATCAATCGGAACATCGGTAGTTCGCGTATTTGAAGCAGTAGCCGGAATTACCGGTCTCTCGCTAAAACAAGCCCGCGCTGCCGGAATTGATGCCGACGCAGTGGTCGTTCACAAAGAACACCATACCTCCTACTATCCGGGTGCCGAAACGGTTACTGCCATGCTGGTGTACGATCGCCACACAGGTGTAGTTTTAGGAGGACAAACCGCCGGATACAAAGGAGCCGATAAACGACTGGATGTAATTGCCACCGCTGCTGCCTCAAAATTAACGATAAGCGATCTGGCCGACATCGACTTTGCCTATTCGCCTCCTATCGGAACAGCCAACGACGCAATGAACATGGCCGCATACACTGCCGAGAACCGTATTTCGGGTTATAGCCCATCGGTTACTGCTTCGGAACTCGATAATTACCTGACTGGTAAAAACCCAGTATGGATTGATGTTCGTGATGTTTTTGCATTCGAAAAATCGCATGTGGCCGGAGCACTTCATATTCCGCTCGAATTATTATCGCAACAATTAAATGAAATTTCGGCCAACCGACCAATTCTGGTTTACGATGAAACCGGAAAGAAAGGACATCAGGCATTGCGTACTTTGTTGGGTGCCGGCTTCAGCGATGTAACCAACATTTCAGGAGGACACACTTCGCTGCAACGTCAAGCCAGAACAAGCGGATTTAAAAATATTGAGCTTGAACTTCTTCCTATTGAGCAGAAAAGCATCGACAAAAAAGAAAGCACCGCCGAAGAAAAGCCACAGGAAACCAAGCAGGACTTTAATTCGCCTGTTGTGGTTGACGTGCGTACCGTTGAAGAATTTGAAGATGGCGCGTATCCCGATGCAATCAATATTCCGCTGGATGAATTAATGTACCGTTTTGAAGAACTGGGCGACAATGCGGCACGCGAAATTGTGGTGTATTGCGCTTCCGGAGCACGTTCGGCTTACGCACAACGCATGTTGATGCAGGTTGGATATACCAATGTGAAAAACGGCGGTGGATTGAATACCATGATGGCACGACGCAATGCCCCGGCTGCCGGAAAAAAACCATCGAATGGACCAATTGTAGTAGATGTTCGTACCGAAGAAGAATTCTATGGCGGTGCCTACCCGGATGCAGTCAATATTCCGCTGGATGAATTTGCGGAACGAATTGAGGAACTGGGCAGCAAAGATCGCGATATTACTTTGTATTGCGCTTCGGGAGCACGCTCAGCATATGCGCAACGCTATCTCGAACAGCTCGGCTTTTCCAACGTTAAAAACGGTGGCGGACTGATGCACATGATGATGCGCAAACAACGCACCTAAAAAACCATTTTCAGTCATAATCGGTCATTTGAAGTCACTGTTGATAATTTATCGTCACTTTTCTCACGATCGATAGTCACGATTAGTCATCACCAGTCATACTCAGTCACGGATAGTCATCTTCGGATAAAAAAATTAAAATGAAGATGATTATCCCTGACTCGAACAAAACAGATTTTTTCAATTCAAATAAATTCCATGAAGAAAGTAATCGTATTGGGTGGCGGATTTGCCGGAGTGCAAACAGCCATCAAGCTACAGAAAAGCGGCAAGTTTGAAGTAACAATGATTTCTGATCGCGATTTTCTGTATCTATACCCGATCTCAATATGGGTTCCGGTTCGAATTAAAGAATTCAACGACACGAAAGTACCACTTCAAAAAATACAAAAAAAATTCCCGTTCAAGGTAATAATTGATTCGGTAAAAGAAATTCGTGCAACCGATCAGCAAGTTATTTGCGAAAAACAACAAATTTATTTTGACTATCTGGTTATTGCCATGGGTGCCGACAAAATGAAACATAAAGGAATTGAAAACACCTTGTCGATTTGTGGTAAACCGGAAGTTTCAGTAGCAATCAGAGATCGTATTGATCAGTTAATTAAAAACGGCAAAGGCAAAATTGCGATTGGTTTTGCTGGAAATCCCAAAGACAAATCGGCCGTAAGAGGTGGACCAGCTTTCGAAATGATGTTTAACCTGCACAACCTATTAAAGAAAAAAGGTATCCGAAAGAATTTCGATCTGACTTTCTTTGCCCCCATGGAGGATCCCGGAGCAAAAATGGGAAAAGGATCATTAACCATGCTCAACAAGATGTTCAACAAATACCAAATCAATAAACGATTTGGAAAAAAAATTACTGAATTTGAAGCGAATGCAATTCTTTTTGAAGATGGAGCAAAACTTGAAAGTGATCTTACCTTATTTATTCCTGCATCCACCGGACACCATGTACTTCAATCCAGTGATCTACCTTTAACGGATGCTGGTTTTATTCGTATTAACAACTATTGTCAAGTACACGGCTTTGAGAATGTTTATGCCATTGGCGACATCTCTGCAATGGAAGGACCAGAATGGATTGCAAAACAAGGTCACATGGCCGAATTAATGGGACGAAATGCTGCTCATAATATTATTGCGACAGAAAATGGACAAACAACATTAAAACATTACCACGAATCTCATAATATTCTGTGTGTAATGGATACTGGGAATGGCGCTGCATTCATTTTCAGAAATACAAACAAATCATTTATTATCCCATTACCTGTTGTTGGTCACTGGATGAAAAGAGGATGGGGAACATATGCAAAAATTACAAAAACAGGTATTCTCCGCCATTTTTCCGGATTTATATTCTCGGAATAAATCAATATCAACACATCAGAGATGATCACAACACAGCCATATCAGCCATGATGTGATAAGTTTTTCTTCGTCTGTTTATAATTTGCTTTTAAATGCCTAATGAAACTCAGGTTACGGAATGAATAAATTTTCGAAACAACTTGTTTCCCGCCGAATGATTATTTTGTCGGGAATGGGAGCTGGTTTGTATATTGCGATCAGGCACTATAATTTATCGTTGTGGTACGTGCTGGCTGCCGGAGCAATTCTTGGCGTAATTTTCGGCAAAGTATTTTGCCGATGGGTCTGTCCCATGGGGCTGATCATGGAAATTATGATGGGAATGAGCTCTGATGGAAAAATCAGGCAAATGTATCAGTATCATAAAATTGGCTGTCCGATCGCATGGATTTCGGGTTGGCTGAATAAAATTTCGTTTTTCCGTATCAGGCTAAATGCCGACACCTGCAAATCGTGTGGCATTTGCGATAAACAATGCTACATTGTTGCCATGGAACCTCATCGTTTCAGCTTGTACAAACCGAAGATGAAACAGCCCGGCGACAGTTTTACCTGCTCGAAATGCCTGCAATGCGTTGCTGCCTGCCCCAATGGAAGTTTGAAGTACAAAGCGTAAACGTTTTAAAGATTTACCATTAAAAAATTTACTATTTACAACTTGTCGAACTGAAGACAATCAGCATCTTACACAACAAGCAAGGTAAAAATACAGTATTCCAATTACTTGAATAGTTTTTTCAGCTCGTTGCCAATCTTTTTCACTTTATCCTGAATCTCTTTGGCTCCGGCTTTTTTCACTTCATTCATAATCTGTTTGCGGGCTGCATCCAAATCAACCGAAACGTTGGGTTTCTTCACTGGTCCGCCAATTTTCACCCCAACGTCAACCTGCTGAATATTCTGAGAGCCGGGAACCATATCGAGCCCTTTATTAATGTCGCCGCCCAAATCAGCACGATTTAATTTGAAATCGAGCGCAAAATCAAGTTCTCCCTGTACCGACAGTTTTCCGCCAATAGTAGCCTGCTGATCGGCAATCACGGTTTTAAATGGTTGAACAATTAAATTTCCTTTATCGAGACTGAAATAAGCCGTAAAATCATCCACTTTCACATTTTTCAGCTTTTCCGATTTGATAATGCCCTTCAACTGCGCAAAAGTCGGATTATCCACCACCATCAACTGGCGGGAACCAAACGTACCTGTGCCATCGAGCGTAGATGGAATAAATTCCAGTTTCTCATTCATTTTACCTTTCAGAGCAAAACTGGTCGATATTTTTCCCTGACTAAATGCGGCAATAGGCAAATACCGGCGCATCACCGAAAGCGAACGATAAGCGGCCTGTACATCAAAATCCTGTACATCCATTTTAAAATCGAAATCGGGACGATTTTGCGCATTGCCCACATACGAACCATTTACGGTCAGTTTTCCTTCGAGCATCTGCATGTCCAGCTTACTCAGTTCCAGTTTTCGGTTATGCAAGGCAATCAGGCCGTTTATTTGCTCAATTTCCATGCGATCGAAAACGGCTTTTTTTATTGCTGAACGGAATGTCAAATCCACTTTATCAGGCAATTCGAAAGCAAGAATACTATCGTTGGCAATCACCTGTGTCTGGGCAGACAGCGAATCGGCCGCAACAGGCGCAACCGGATTCTGTAATGTTGCCAGCTCCGTCAGATTTGCGCGATCTGAGTTCAGTATAAATTCACCTTTCAGCACTTCGTTTCGCAGAAAATAAGGCAAATAGCTACTCAAAAAACCGCTGACTGCAAAATGAGTTTGTCCGATGTTGCCATTCAGGTTCTTCACATCAATGCGTGGAGTAGTAACCAGCATCGTTCCAGAGGTAATCTGAAGTGGTTGTTTGAACGCATCGGAGCGAAAAACAAATTGATCAAGTTCCACTTTCCCCTGTGATTTGAAACGATCGTAAGCTTCTTTGTCCACATCCGACTGATGCCCAGCCAAACTAAATTCCGCAGATATTTTTCCTTTCAAATCGGTTCCTTCCATCGGAATAGCACGACTTAACACACTAAAATCGATCGCTCCCTGCATGCTTGCTTCATACAGCGGGTCAGTCATCGGATGACTCACCCGAAGCTGCGCTGATACCGGTATGCCCTTCAACGATGCAGTTGCTTTCGACACCTCAACAACCAGTTGATCAAGATCTCCCTGAGGCTTTGCAATTTGTGCTTCGAGGCTGATTTGTTCCAATTTTTCAGGCATTCCTTCGTAATGAAAACTCCCATCAGCCACCTTCATATTGATCGAAAACGCAGGATAATTGTCTCCGTAATACCACCCAGAAACGGTACCTTTGATCTCAGCACTTCCGTTGGTTTCTGCTTTGTCGATATACGATTTATATTTGGCCGGAATCATGGCAAGCAGACTTTTAAAGTCTTTACTTTCGTTTTCAATCTGCAAATCAAAATACATGCTATCCGACGGCATGGCAAACGAACCATTTACGAGCAATAATAGTTCATTCAGCCACACTTTTCCTTCGTTAAATGTGAAACTCATTTTTTCAGCATCGAAAAGCAATTGAGTCGTTGCCTTCAAACTGGTATTCGACACATAACGAACCGAATCGTAGTCAACAAGCATCTCGTCAACCTGTGCCTCCAGATTGAAATTCATTTTACTCCCCTGAATTTCACCTGCCGAACTGGCTTTCCCGTTCCGAAGTAGAAATAACATCGGCATCTCTTCGTCCTGGTATTTCAGGTTAAATCCGTCCAAACGAAAATCTTCAAGCGTAATGCCAACACCTCGTTTTTCTGTATCTGCCGGTTTCTCTTTTTTCTCCGGCTCTGCTGAAACAGGAACAATATCCCAGTTTGCCTGTCCTTGCTGATTTACTTTCAGTAAAACACCCGCCTGCTCAACCAATAAGCTGGTTACCGACAGATTTTTGTTCCGAAATAATTCGGCCAGCGTAATCGATCCACTCACCTTTCCGGCAGCAAACAAGGTATCGGACTCAAAAGTTCCGACTCCGGTAATGCTGAGTCCATTTACCGAAAGCTCCACCTTCGGAAAACGGTTAAATAATGAAATATGAAACTCCTTAAAATCAACTTTCCCGTTGATTTGTTTATTGATTGCTACTTTTATTTCTTCGGAAATAGTATTCTTAAAAAACAAAGGCAATACTGCCATTACACCAATAAATCCCAGAAAAACGTACAGTGCAATTATCAGGGCTCGTTTCATTTTCATTTGCGTAAACAAAATTCTTTATATCACTTATAGTGTAAAATCTTTTAATACTTCAAGTGTCCGTTTCAAACTTTGACTATGTAATATTGCATTTTCAATATTCCAATGATTGAAAACAAATTCAGATAAACAACCATTATAATTTGGACCAATAGAAGCATTCCTATTTATCGGAACAATATCTTCCCGAATTGTTCTTTTATTTGAGCGTTTCGCTAATTGTATCAATTTATTTTTAGGATCAGATTCTTCATCTGTGTTTAGTGGAAAGTTCACTATTGAAACATTAAAATATTGAGACAAGCCTTCTCTATCTGCTAAAACCCATGATTCTACTTCACGTACAGCAATTCTAAATATAAAATTTTTGTGAGTATCGAAATTTATCCAATCATTTTTTAAAGCAACGGGGCATTCATAATTATCTAAGTCCGTAAGCATAAAATGAGGATTTACAACTGAAGCTTGACTAAAACCCTTAATGTTGGATTTTAAATACCCAAAACCATTCCCCGAATAACTTTGGTATATTTCATATTTATCATCAAAATGATACAAAATCCGACTCATTACCGCTTCACTCAAATCATCTTCAAAAACTAATGTTACAAATATCATATTTCACTAAAAAAGAATCAGTTGATTAATATTCTTAGGCTTTGTCCGCGGAAGAATAGCTTGTGCGGGTGACATTCCGCCATCAAGCATTTCTTTTATTGCGGGGACAGAAGAAGCTGTATGTACAACTGTTCCTTCGGTGGAAGGAGAAAGAACTAATATTTCATCCAAAGAAATTCCTTTATCACTTAACAAGTCCAAACTATGTGTAGTAATCAGCACCTGTCTTTTTTTAGGTTTTTGCAGTTTGTAAATCAATGCCGGAATTTTAGATACAATAGCACTATTCAATGATAACTCAGGCTCTTCTAATAACAATAGGCTATCTCCTTCCTGTAAAGACCAAAGCAAACCTATTAATCTCAGTGTCCCATCAGAAAACTGATCTTCTTTTTGTCTCCCACCATTCGGTCTCCAGTGTTCATAGACTGCTTCAAGATGAGGATGACCATTCTCCTCTTTAAACTCAAATTTTTTGAATTGTGGAACGGCAATTTTTAGCGCTGTTTCAATTTTTCTCAACCATGCATTCCGTGTTATTTGGTTAACTTTTGAAATACGTTCAAGAAAACCTTTTCCAAAAGGATCTCCTGGTAAATCAGGACCGGTAAATGATTGAGGATGTTTCAATAACTGAGGTAGTAAATGCAGATAAACTGTACTTTCAAGGAAACGAGTGATTTCTCGAAATGGTTTATTAGCATTGATTTGTTCAAGATGAGTTTGAGTCAGTCGTTCCTTATCTTTCGTATCATCCTTATCTGGTCGGTTAAGGATCAATTTTTCATCCTTCCATACTTTCTCGTATGTAAGAAATGGCAGTCGGGATCCCCGAGGCTCCTGCTTGATCCCAATGGAATATCTCCATTGTATTTCTTCGGAATCAAATTCAGACAAATGTATCTCAACTTCCACATCGGGGTGAGTTCTTGCAGCCAAGCAACGAATTTTCGAAATACCACCTCTGTCAAGAACAGCATTTTGAAGCCCTCCTCCAGGTTTTGCAATATCTCTTAAAAAACGAAAAGCATCCAATAAATTTGATTTTCCAGAAGCATTCGGACCAACCATAAATGTACGAGTAGATAGAGGAACATCTATTTCTTTGAAATTTTTCCAGTTCTTTAGTATTATCCTTGATATTATCATTGCTCTTTATATTATATCAACACCTAATCTATTCTATTTCTGACCAATGTTGGAAAATTTTATTCGTACTTGTAAATTTATAACAATATTGAAAGAAATCACAAATGATTCCAAATTACAAGATTATTATATTACAAATTCGACATATACATATAGTCTTTTGCTGCTCCTTACTATTCTCATTTCTAATTCAACACGAGTTTACTCTTCAATAATCATACAACGCAACAAGTTGAGTGCCGATTGTGTTGAGCGCAGAATGTTGCGTTCGCGATTGTTACGAAAAACAAACTTCTGGCTGATCACCTGTTTTTCTCCGGCCACTGCAATCCAAACGGTTCCTACCGGTTTTTCGTCCGAGCCACCATCGGGGCCAGCAATACCGGTTGTTGACACCGCATAATCGGCTCCGGTAACTCTCCGAACACCTTCGGCCATTTCGCGGGCAACTTGTTCACTCACTGCTCCAAACTGTTCCAGACTTGACTGCTGCACTCCCAGCAACTGCATTTTCACTTCGTTTGAATAGGCCACTATTCCGCCTTTGAACCAAGCCGATGCACCAGCATTTGCAGTAATAAAATGAGCCAGATTTCCACCGGTACAACTTTCGGCCACTGCCAGCATTTTGCCTGAACCAACCAGTAAACGGCCAACCACTTCGGCCATCGTATCGTTGTTGTAACCCCAAATATGTTCAGCAATAAGCTTTTTGAGAGCTTCCACCTGCCGGTCAATTTCACGCTGAAGCTGATTACGATCTTTGCCGTAAGCACTCAATCGCAATTTTACCATCAAGGGACTGGGCAAATAGGCAAGTTTAATAAATTCGGGCAAATTATTTTCCCAGTCGGCAATACGCTCTGCCAACATCGATTCGGGTAATCCGTGAGTAAGCACAGTAAGGTGAACAATGGAGCGGGTTTTTCCGGTTTGCTGCAAACGAGGCAACACTTCGTGCTCGGTGAGGTACATCATCTCGAAAGGAACACCGGGCATTGATACAAAAATGGTATCATCTTTTTCGAACCACATTCCCGGAGCAGTACCCATTGCATTATGCAATACTGTACAATTTTCGGGAACCAGCGCCTGATCACGATTCAATTGATTTACCTGCACGCCCCGACTCGAAAGCATTTCTTCAACCCAGGCCAATACCTGCTCGTTACGAATCAGTTTCGTCTGAAAATATTCACATAAAGTATGCTTGGTAATATCGTCTTTGGTGGGTCCAAGTCCTCCGGTAATCAGCACCAAATCGGCATGCATGGCAGCATCGTCGATTGCCTGCAAAATATGTTCGCGCGAGTCGTGTACCGAGGTAATCTGATAAACTTCAATGCCGTACAAATTCAACTGTTCGCTCAGCCACGCTGAGTTTGTATCAACAATCTGCCCAATGAGAATTTCATCGCCAATAGTTATAATTTCAGCTTTCATCATCTTGTAAAATTAAACGGGTAAAAAATTAATAGTTTCTTGATCCAAATATTGTGCTGCCCACACGAACCATGGTACTACCCTCTTCGATGGCAATCAGGTAATCGTCAGACATTCCCATCGACAATTCACAAAAAGCCTTGTCGTCAGCAAAATAATTCTGTTTCAACTGATCGAATATCGATTTCAGTGCAGCAAATTCCCGTCGCACCTGTTCGGCATCATCGGTAAACGTGGCCATTCCCATTACCCCGCAAAGCTGTACATTGCCAGCCTGGCGGTACTCTTCCGAGTTTAAAAGATCGATAGCTTCCTGCAAATCAAGTCCGAATTTGGTTTCTTCTTCGGCAATATGAAATTGAAGCAAACACGGAATCACTCGATTGCACTTTCGGGCTTCTTTATCAATGGCCAGCAATAATTTAAGCGAATCAACGGCATGAATCATTTGCACAAACGGAGCAATATATTTCACCTTATTCGTTTGCAGATGACCAATCAGGTGCCATGCAATGTCTTTCGGCAACTCCTCGTACTTACGGGCCATCTCCTGCACCTTGTTCTCACCAAAAATTCGTTGTCCGGTTTGGTAAGCTTCCAGAATATCCTCATTCGGTTTAGTTTTCGAAACAGCAACCAAGCTTACTCCCGAAGGTAAACCAGTACGGATATGTTGAATATTTTCTTTTATTCCCATGGTCATATAATCAATGATTACAAAACTACAAAAGCAGTAACAAGGAACGAAGAAAACGGCTGGTTTTTTCAGGAAAAGACATTGAAACCTTGCCCTCAAAAAACAAAAAAACAGGCAAAACAGAAATTAAACTGTTGTTGCCTGTCAAACCTTTTAAAAATAGTGATTATTTAAAAAACTGCGATTGTATATTTTTGAAGAAATCCAAATCGCCGGAACCCGAAGCCGAAGCTACCATTGCTTTCATGAAATTTTTACCGCTGTCGCCTTTGAAGCTCTTTTTCCCTGCATTGATGTCGATGTCGGCCGGAAGATGAAACAGTACCACCAATGTTGGTTGATTCTCTAGCACCGACTGAATAGATACTGTGTTTCCGCTTACATCAACCACATCAAACTCGGGCATGGTTTGACCAAGCATAAAGTCAGACTTTTTCAGATTCATTTCTTTTTTTGCAGGCTTTGCCTCATTTCCTTTTTTTACAATGTCAACCAAGTGGTCATTCAAGGTCTTTTTGTCGATGCAATTTCTGCTGGCAATATCATCCCCCTGCCGGGTCAGTTCGTACCCTTGCGTTGCGCAAACTCCATTTTTATCAAACAAGAAGAATGCTTTATCCATTCCCCTTTCATTCCACAAATTAACCAGAAATTCGGGTGAACCATTCACTACAAACTTTGCAGCTCCGGTCATATTTACAATGGCCTGGCCAGTTGCTCCGGCTTTGCTTTCCAGTTTTATTTCCGGAGTATAATAAAATTTCAAGTTAGGAAAATCTGTTTCTGCAAAACTTGGATTTTTAGCGCCAATCCCCAGCAAAATAACTTGCGGGGCATACTTTGATATATTCTGCGCAGATACAATCGTACAAACAATCAATCCGGCAATCAGTAATAAATTCTTTTTCATCGTGTATTAAATTTTGGTTTTCCTTAAAATTACAACATCCGCCAATTAAATACAATAGAAGAATTGACTCCTATAAAATACGGATACAACGATAATTTACTCAGCAAAACTGCCCAACAACACCATGTTTTTCAATCAAAATGTTTTTAATTCTCGATTATTAAAGGCATTTTTGTTCTCCCGGAGCGAAGCAGTTTCTGTTGTTCCGGAGTACACCGCAACAATGCAGATTTCCTGCAAGTTTTCAGTTTTTCAGAATAAAAAAATGACATCAATAATGCTTGAAAAAATTTCAGGAAGGAATGATTGCGTTCTCTACCAAATAAAAGAAGAAGGAAAAAAAGTAAACCGATTAATTATTAGTAGTCCGCAAACACGCGCTATTTGCAACAACTCGCTGGTTATGGGAGTTGATTATACACGCAAATTAAGAGCCGCTTGCTCGGCCAGCATGCAGTATTTGCAAAACGATGGCTTAATTTCTCTGGAAGAAAAGAAAACAATTGTTTTCAATATCCTGCGAGGAGGATTAAACTTCGGACTTCGCGAAGCCATTGCCGATGCTTTTAACTGGAATCTGCATGGTTCTTCATTCATCAGCGCACAGCGAGCCCGCATCAATCCAAATTCGGAGGAATGGCATATTATTGAAAGCGACTACAAAAAAGTATATATGCCACCCGTTGCTCAAATTGTAATTGGCGATGTGGTAGCTACCGGCACCAGCTTGTTACACGGATTGAAAGCCCTGGTACAACAAGCCGAGATAAATCGGTCGAAGCTTGAATCAATACTATTTTTCACATTTGGAGGTATTCGCACTGAAGAAATTCTGGAAGAAATTGATGCACAATGTCGTCAGAAATTCCCCGGCTACAAAGGAACCACACTTTGTTATATTGAAGGTCGCTTTATTGTCCCGTCACCCGAAACTCCGCTAACAATAAAAATTACCGGCACCGATCTGGTAAAATACCAATCGTTGATGGCTCCGGAATTGATTGCCAGCCAATACGAAAATCCGGCCTATCCGCTGGAACGATGCATTATCTACGACGCAGGTTCGCGTGCATTCTGGCTTCCCGATTATCTTGAAGATGTGTTGGAATACTGGGAACAGGTATGCGAATTAGCTGAAAAAGGAATGACATTCAACCAATTGCTAAACGAGCGCTTCCCTGAATTGGAGCCAGCAAAATTCGGAGAACAATGTCTGGCTGAAATTGCAGAAAAACAAGCAGCTGCCATCCGAAAACTGGTATGAATGCAATTTTGACGAAAAAGAGACGATTTTCATAACTAAACGATAAAACAACTATTCATGAAATCAACAACCAATCACGACATTGATTTTTCGCTCTCACCGGTTGCTTCGGAAAGTAAAAAAGGCTTTTGGCCCATGCTGGTGGTCATGCTCGGTTTTACTTTTTTCTCGGCAAGTATGTGGGCTGGAGGAACGCTCGGAGCCGGATTGACTGCCGGGCATTTCATTACCGCAGTGCTGGCCGGAAACCTGGTACTGGGTATTTACACCGGATTACTCGCCTTTATCGCATCAAAAACCAATTTATCGACACACTTACTTGCCCGCTATTCTTTTGGTGAAAGAGGATCAGTGCTTCCTTCATTCTTGTTAGGAATTACCCAGGTTGGCTGGTTTGGTGTAGGTGTAGCCATGTTTGCCCTGCCGGTACAAAAAGTAACAGGCTGGAATATTTACTGGCTGGTTGCTGCATCTGGCTTAATTATGACTGCCACCGCATGGTTTGGAATTAAAGCGCTCACTGTTTTAAGTTTTATAGCCGTTCCAACTATTACTATTCTTGGGTTTACTTCGGTAGGCAAAGCATTTGGCGAATTTGGCGGTGCAGAGGCCTGGTTTAATATTATCCCTACCAACCCGA
Source organism: Prolixibacteraceae bacterium (assembly GCA_963668595.1). Classification (GTDB taxonomy): domain Bacteria; phylum Bacteroidota; class Bacteroidia; order Bacteroidales; family Prolixibacteraceae; genus GWE2-42-39. The sequence goes on from OY764876.1 coordinate 1,629,205, forward strand.
TTAGTTTGTACACTGCAATAGGTATTTGTGTTGCTTCGTTTATCAGCGGAGGAACATTGACCCCCGATTTTACACGCTTCTCCGGAAATAGCAAAGTTGCCGTTTCAACTACATTAATTGCCTTTTTCCTTGGGAACTCGCTAATGTTCTTTTTTGGAGCAATTGGTGCAGCCTTCTACAAACAGGCCGACATTAGTGATGTAATGCTTCAGCAGGGAATGATTGTTTGGGCGATGATTATTTTAGGCTTAAATATCTGGACCACCAACGACAATGCCTTGTATGCTTCAGGCCTGGGTTTCTCAAACATTACCCGGCTACCCAAAAAAGTAATGGTTATTGTAAACGGAGTAATTGGCACATTGCTGGCACTGTACCTTTACAATAATTTCGTTGGTTTCCTGAATGTGCTAAACACCATGCTCCCTTCAATTGGCGGAGTATTGATTGCTGACTTCTTCATTGTTCATAAAATGAAATACACGGCATTAGCTGATAAAAAATTCAGAATTATCCGCTGGTCGGCCGTTGCAGCCTGGGGTGCAGGAGTTCTGGCCGCAACATTTATTCCGGGTATTGCCCCGGGAAACAGTGTGATCACTTCCATCCTTGTTTATGTTTTAATTGAAAAAATGGTTCTAAAAACCAAGGTAGAATAAAACCAAAATAGTCAGAAAAGTAAAAGGCCCGGGAACTACAGTTCTCAGGCCTTTTTTATTTCAACAAGCTTGTTGGGTTTAAGCCTTATTTGAATTCCATCGGAGAACGGTTAATCCACCGTCCACGGGTAAAATCGGGAAAGAATTGCGGAGCACTGCCCTGAGCAATAGAAGCTTCGGAAAGCGGAGTTACCGCACTCCAGGCTGCCGCATCGTACACATCCAACACTGGCTGGCGTTGCTCTTTCACTGCATTGATAAATTCACGGGTAATGAAATAATCGATACCACCGTGTCCTGATCCATTGGCAATTTCGCCGTACTGTTTCCACAGCGGATGATCGTATTTGTCCTGCCATGCCTGAAATTCATCCCATGCATGATTCTTTGTTTGTCCTTCGATATGAATCCGGCGGGTTCCGTAGTCAAAATCGGTAACACCATCCGTTCCGGCCACATGGAAGTTCAACGAATACGGGCGAGGCAAGTTACAATCGTGCGTTACAATAATACTTTCGCCATTGGTTGTTTTTATTACTGAAGTAATAATATCTCCCTGTTTCCAAGGTAATTTGGCATACGGATGATCTTTTCCGCCTTTTTCTTCAATATAATCCTTCAAACCAACCGCTTTGGTTGCTGTAGAAGTCAGATACAGGAATCGGTTTCCACGATTGATGTCCAACATCGCAGCAATTGGTCCCAATCCGTGAGTTGGATACACATCTGCATTTTGCATCAGCGAATGTTGTGTCCGCCAACGAGCTTCACTATGTGCACCTTCACCAAATTTCAGGTTTTCGTCAAATTTCACTTCGAGTAAACTGTGACGGTAACCGCAACGGGCATGTACCACTTCGCCAAAAACGCCTTGTTTTACCATATTCATTACCGCCATCACATCGCGACGATAATTCACATTTTCAAGAATCATGCAAGGCATTCCGGTTGCTTCCGAAGTATTTACCAAATCCCAGCATTCTTCCATGGTATTGGCAGCAGAAACTTCCACCCCGGCATATTTTCCGGCTTTCATTGTAGCTACCGACATGCGGGTATGCCACAACCATGGAGTCGAAATAATTACTCCGTCAATATCATCGCGTTCCAGCATTTTTTCGAAAGCATGTTCTCCGTCGGTATAGGCTGTAGCTTCGGGCTTCCCTGCATCACGAAGTATTTTCTGTGTTAATTCAATGGCCTCGGGATCGATGTCGCAAATAGCGGTAATTTTCACCCCCTCGGTTATTGCCGCACGATAAACGTGACCACGGCCACGCCCCCCCACGCCAATAAAAGCGATATTCACTTCTCCCGGATTCTTTTTAGTAATGCCCCCTGCCTTTGCGATGTGAGGAGCAACAATCATCCCTGCGCCGGCAGCAGTTACCGTACGCAAAAATCCCCTGCGGTTTGATAATGTCATATTTTACCGTTTTTAGTTGTTTCGTGATGCAAGTATAACATCCACAAGAGGAACAAAGGGGGGAACAAAAGGGGGAACGCCCCGAAAAAATTGCGTTTTGCTAACTATTTTTAATGATTTCCTGAAAATCGACTGGAAAATCGCTTTGGTACAAGCCAACATATTTTCGGGCAAACTCATCGAACAAATGACGCGCCTGCCCATGTTTGCCTTCGCTCACAAGAATGCAGATCATCGCTTTCATAGCAAACTCATTCATGTCATCGAAACGGAGAACTGTGCGCAATAAATCGAGCCGCAACACCGGAGACAAATCATGCGATGACGAATGAATTTTCATCAACAAACCAATCACCTGTTCCGAAGTTCTGTTTTTGAAATCATCCAGCCATTCGGCATCGAGATTATTCAGCAGCGAACCTTTTTTCAATATTGAAAGCAGATCGCTAACCAAATTGAAATTTAACGACTGAGTTTTTATTTGCTTTTCAATTTCCTTTTCCAGTCGCCGAAATTCCCACCAATCGATTTTAAATTCGGTATTGCACTGCAATGCCCACTTTTTATCTTCATAAACCAATTCCAGTTCAGGAAGCATTTCCAAAGCTTTGCGTAACTTTTTCAGATTTGCACTGCGGTTTTCTTTCGCTTTTTCTTTCGGAGCACCGGGCCAAAAAGTATCACTAAGTAACTGAATATCTATCCCCGAAGAATTATCTTCGGCATGAAGGATAAAAAATGCCAGCATCTGTTTCAGCAAGGGTGAAAAACGAGTACTCAGCTCGCCTTCTTTTGCTGAAATAATGCTAAACGTGCCAAATAAACGAATGCCGCTCACTGGTTGAACAAATTCATTTGAAACATATTCGGCCTGAACTTCCACATGGTTGGTATTTTCTTGTTTTTTTCTGCGGAAAAACAAGATTATTCCGACTCCGGCAAAGAAAATTACCAGGGCAAATAATCCGCCAAACAAAACAGAACGTCCAGAAATAGCCGATTCAGGATACAAGCTCTCTTGATACACCTGCTTGATTTCTTTCTCTGAAAGTCCCCTGTTCCAGATTTTCAACTCGTCAATTTTTCCAAAAAACTGCTCGCTCCAGATGTTGTTTCCAATAATGAGTGATTGCCTCGAAGGTTTTATTTCGGAAGGTCGCATTGCTCCAAGTTTATTGCCATCGAGAAAAAATTCGACCTCCGAATTGGGATCAAACACAACGGCAAGATGCTGCCACTGATGCAATTTCAACACTTGCGAAACCATGTGATCTTTAATATCAGCAGTAGTAAAATCAGGTCTGCCCCGATTCAACTTGAATGAAAAAGAAGTACCAACACCTATCATTCCCATAAAATTGGGCAAACTATCGGGCTGTACCCACATTGAAACAGTAAACGGAGCCGCCACATTCAAGGAATTTTCTTTCGAATAATCGACAAATGAATTGTTCCTGGAAAAATGCAACACAGTTCCCCGTTCAGCATCCTCGTCAAAAGAAACATCTTTGGCAATGATTCCATTCCACTGGGGGTCAACACTATTCCTACAATCTCCGTCAAACGAGAAATCCATTACCAGATTATCCTCTAAATTGGTTTCATACGCATTAAAATAACGCGGATCATCTTTCATTGCAGTGTGATGAATGACCTCGCCGGGAGTAATTTTATACCCACTCTTGTATGGCGAAAGTATTTCGCGATACTCCAAAATCGGGTAAGAAAAGCACCCCGGAGTAACCAATCCGGGTTTCTGCCGCCACATTACTTCACCAAGATATTCATCGTTAAAAACCACTCGCCCGATAAAACGACGGGTAGCATTCAGTTTTTGAGCAACCACTACTGCATCGCGAACTTGCTTTTCGTCAACCAGTAAAAGATTAGGCAATCGGCCGGTTTGAGTCCACAATGAAATCGCATTATTGTACAAACTATCAGCTTCACTGCAAGGAAAAACGACCATGCGATGCAGGGGATTTTCGGAAAACCGATTGAATACACGAAGTGTATCTTTCACTATTTGAGGTGAAGAAAATGTCAGACATTCGTCAAAAACCACCACCACATTCGTTCCGTTTGATTCAAGTTCACCAACACGCGGCCATTCCGATAATTGGTCGGTAAAGAACAAGCGGGAGCCCAAATCTTCACGCAATAATTCTGTCAGTGCTTCGCGATCAAACTTTCCTCGAAAAGCAAGCAGACACAACTGTTCTGCCTTCAATCCGGCAAACATTTTTTTTGATTCTGAATTAAAGTCTTGCTGAATCGATGCCGAATCAAGATCGAAAATGAATGCACGCGCACCATCTTCGATACTCAGGCTAATATTTTCGGGATGTTGCACACAGGGAAACACCAGCTCATCTACCGGCCAATTCTTCTGTGCCGAAAGCTGAAGCCCCAAAAATAAAACACAAACGGTAATTATGCCAAGCGCTCTGATCACGTTATTTTACTTTGCGAGCCATAAAGATAAAATAAAGATGCTGAGCAACGAATATTTCAGTACTGATTATAAATAAAACAGGCGACTCCAAAGAATCGCCTGTCGCATTATTTTGTATAAATCAGCTACTAAGCCAAAATTTGTTTCACCTGCTGATATACATTTTCAGCATTGAAACCTAATTTCTGATCGAGTACGGTATAAGGTGCTGAGAATCCAAAAGAGCTCAAACCAAATACGACACCATCGGCACCAACTAAACCTTCCAGATTCACTGGCAATCCGGCAGTTAAACCGAACTTTCTCACGCCAGGGATCAATACCGACTGCTGATAAGCGATTGGCTGCGAACGGAACAATCCTTCGGATGGAACTGAAACAATGCGGCATTTCACGCCTTCTTTTTCCAGCAATTCGGCACCAGCCACCAATGTGCTCACTTCCGAACCACTTGCCAACAAAATCACGTCAGGAGTTCCTTCGCTGTCAGCAACAATGTACGCACCTTTTTCTGCTCCGGCATAAACTGTTCCTTCCGGCAAATTCTTGATATTTTGTCTCGACAAAATCAATCCGGTAGGAGTTTGTGTGTTTTCCAATGCCATTTTCCATGCAACAGTTGTTTCTTCAGCATCAGCAGGGCGCAAAACCAACATTGAATTCTGTCCGTGATGGTTTTTCAGTTTTTCCATCAAACGGATTTGTGCTTCCTGCTCTACCGGCTGGTGAGTCGGACCATCTTCTCCTACGCGGAAAGCATCGTGTGTCCAGACATACTTCACCGGAAGCCCCATCAATGCAGCCATACGAATTGCAGGCTTCATGTAATCAGAGAATACGAAGAAAGTACCGCAAACAGGAATAATACCGCCGTGCAGCGCCATCCCGTTCATAATACAAGCCATTGTCAGCTCGGCTACACCTGCTTGCAGGAATGATCCGCTGAAATCGCCTTTAGCAAACGCTTTGGTTTTTTTCAGGAAACCATCTGTTTTATCTGAATTTGACAAGTCGGCAGACGAAACAATCATGTTTTCGACCTCGCCGGCAAATGCTGCCAATATAGATGAAGATGCTGCACGCGTTGCAACACCTGCTTTTTGTTCTATTTTACTGAAATCGAATTCAGGAACTTCTTTCGAGAAGAATTTGTCAAGTTTGGCGGCCAATGCAGGATTTGCATTTGCCCAAGCGGCTTGTTCTGCTTTTTTCGCTGCAGCCATTTTTACCAATTCTTCTTTACGAGTATCAAAAAGTTGTTGTACTTCGTCAAAAATCACAAACGGATTTTCCGGATTCCCGCCCAGATTCAGAATTGATTTTTCGAATGAAGCGCCTGCTTCACCCAGAGGCATTCCGTGAGTTGCACATTTGCGTTCGTAGCTGCTTCCATCGGCAGTAACAGCTCCTTTGCCCATAATTGTTTTACCAATAATCAGGGTTGGTTTTTCTGTTTCGGCATTGGCTTCTTTCAATGCAGCACGAATTTGGGCAACGTCGTTTCCATCAATTGTTATAACTTTCCAGCCCCATGCGTCGTATTTCTTCGCAGTATCTTCGTTGGTAACCTCATGAGTTTCAGTTGAAAGCTGAATATCATTTGAATCATAAAACATGATCAGATTACTCAAGCCCAAGTGTCCTGCAACACGACCAGCACCCTGCGAAATTTCTTCCTGAATTCCTCCGTCAGAAATAAATGCATAGGTTTTGTGGGTCATCCACTCGCCAAAACGCTGAACCAGAAAACGCTCGGCAATTGCAGCTCCAACAGCCATTACGTGTCCCTGACCAAGCGGACCGGATGTATTTTCCACTCCACGTTTAAAATCAACTTCGGGATGCCCCGGAGTTACACTTCCCCACTGACGAAAATTGGCACAATCCTCCATGGTATAACTACCTGTAAGAGCCAATGTAGCATAAAGCATAGGCGACATGTGACCCGGATCGAGGAAGAAACGGTCACGATTGATCCACTCTCTGTCAGAAGGATCGTATTTCAAAAATTCAGCATACAAAACACTGACAAAATCAGCGCCGCCCATTGCCCCCCCCGGATGTCCGGATTTGGCTTTTTCAACCATTGCTGCCGATAAAATACGAATATTGTCGGCGGCTTTAGTTACTACGTTGTTGTTCATTTTTTTTTTGTTTTAGCCTGATTATAAATCGTTATGCAGGTAAGGTTCATCGTCGTTGCAAAAATAGAATTTAATTCGGTTTCTCACCGTTTAAAAACAAGAAACCCGGAAATATTTCGATGAATATCCCCGGGTTTCAGTATTCGTTTTGGCTTATTTTGCAGGAAGCACCCGCACCATGAATACCCCGTCAATGGCGGCAAGTTTTTCAGCCAGGCCGGCACTTGGTTCTTCACAGTCAATATCTATAATATTGTAAGCAATGTCAGCTTTATTCCGATTTAGCATGTTGGCAATATTGCTTCCTTCTGCTGCCAGCAAAGCGGCAATCTGACCAACCATGTTCGGTACGTTCTTGTTTGCAATGAGAATACGTGCTCCGCTGTGGCGCTCCATTTCTGCAGTTGGGAAGTTTACCGAATTCACAATATTTCCGTTTTCCAGAAAATCGCGAAGTTGCTCAACAGCCATCACAGCACAGTTAATTTCAGATTCTTCGGTTGATGCTCCCAGGTGAGGAATAGCAATTACATTTTTCATGTTCAACACTTCGTCATCCGGAAAATCGGTAACATAGCAAGCTACTTTTCCTGATTCCAATGCAGCTTTCATGTCTGCATTATTAATCAATCCGCCGCGAGCGAAGTTCAATATTTTCACTCCGTCTTTCATCATTCCAATTTTTTCGACATTGATGTAGCCTTTGGTATCAGAAGTCTGAGGAATATTGATTGTTACGTAATCGGCACAAGCCAACAACGACTCAATACTATCAGCCGATTTTACATTACGGCTTAGTCTCCATGCTTGTTTTACCGAAATGTACGGGTCGTAGCCCAACACAACCATACCGAGAGCCTGTGCGGCATTGGCAATCAGTACACCAATTGCTCCGAGCCCAATTACGGCCAAGGTTTTACCTTTAATTTCAGTACCACCAAAATTTTTCTTGCCATCTTCAACCAAAGCAGGCACTTCGTCGCCTTTTCCTTTCAGCGTTTGCGACCAGGCAATACCCCCAGCGATGTCGCGAGCCGAAAGAAACATTCCGGCAAGAACAAGTTCTTTTACTGCATTGGCATTGGCTCCCGGAGTATTGAATACTACAATTCCGTTATTGGTACATACGTCAATCGGAATATTATTCACTCCAGCTCCGGCACGGGCAATTGCTTTTAAGCTTGCAGGAAATTCCATTCCGTGCATCGCAGCACTTCGCACAACAATTGCATCCGGGTTTTTCTCGTCTCCGGCAATAGAATAATTACCGGCAGGAAAATGGCTAAGCCCTTCCTGGTCAATCTTATTTAAGGTCTGTATCCTAAACATAAGGTCTGGTTTAAATATGTAAACGTAATGATCGGTCTTGAACTAAAAAGCATGACAAATATCACAAATAAAAATGATATTACTCGAAAAATGACAGAAATACCCACCAATATGTACTGTTTCTTAATAAAGTCGCCAGCAAAAATAAGAATCCGTCAAAGAGAGCTTTAAAAATTGCCAGACTCACTCATTTCGAAACAAAAACCTGTCAAATAGATAAACTCTGTCAATAAATCGAACAATACATTATCGCTCAGGCTTGTAACATCTTTTAATAGAGATTAATGCTTTTTAAGTGAGTTTCAAATTTGTTAACGCAATTTCAGCCGAACTTGCGGTCACAAAATAGCTAATGGCAATGCAACATCTTTCTCCGGGTCGCTACACCGATATACTTCTATTCTCGTGCATGTTTTTTATTTCTCTGACAAGTTTTTCGCAACAAACTGACATCGATGATTTTGTTTTTGCAGGCCATGTTTTCAGCAACGATTCGCTACCGATAGAAGGTGCCTGTATCATCAATTGCCGGAGTTTGAAGATGGCTGCCACCGACAGTACGGGTTATTTTCGCTGCCGTGCTCTTCCGGGCGATTCACTGGCGATTATTCATATTTCGTACGAACGTATTTTTGTCCGCCCCCCCAAAGAGCGGGCAAACAATTGCCACTATCAACTTCAGTTTAAAGCTTACGAAATAAGCCCGGTAGTTATCTGCGATTACAAACGGGATTTGGCTAATTTCGAAAAAAACATGAAACAGATTTTTTTCCAGATGAAAAGTTTCGGAACTCCTGTCGATTATCGGCGAAATATCGCCCCGAAATGTCAAAATGCTTACGCTCCCGGATCAGGAAATCCACAATATGGCAGAGGGATCGGAAGACGATCGGGAAATAAAATACCATGATGAGTTCCAAATCAGCTGTTCATTGACTAAGTTCGCATCGTAAAAAAACATAGCAACTATGATTATCGATCACATCAACAACAGCAAGCTCTACCACAGCTTGGGTGAACGCATGCAAAAAGCATTTCAATATATTTCGAATACCGATTTTTCATCAATGGAAAAAGGAAAATATATCGTTGAAGAAGAAGATATTTTTGCCATGGTGAACGAGTACGAAACCAAAGCTGAGGCGGATTGCAAAATTGAAGCTCACCACAAATATGCCGATATTCAGTTTATAATTGAAGGAGAAGAGTTAATTGGCATTACACTCTTAAACGGGCAAGTTCCGACTGAAGAATACAACGACGAAAAAGATTGTGTGTTTTACAACGAACCCGTTTCGAAAGTTAAAATCGCATCGGGAATGTTTGCAGTTTTCTTTCCGCACGACCTGCACCAACCAGGAATTTCGGTTTCGACTCCTGCCAAAGTTAAAAAAGTAGTAGTAAAAGTACGGGTATAAACAGGCAGTATAAATTCCAGCTACTGGCAATAAACAACAATGCTTGCCGGTAGCCGGACTTTCAACGACATCAGGCAGATACTTTTTTATACGTTTCGCCCCAACTGCGAATTTTCATTTTAAGTACTCCCCACAGCGCTTCGTTAAAGATTCCCCCGCTCATTTTCGAGGTTCCTTCCGTACGATCGGTAAACACGATCGACACTTCGCGAATTTTGAATCCATGCTTCCAGCTTTTGAATTTCATTTCAATCTGAAACCCATACCCTTTCAGGTGTATTCCATCCAAATCGATTGTTTCGAGTACACGACGGCGATAACATTTAAAACCAGCGGTGGTGTCACGAACAGGCATTCCGGTAACAAAACGCACATACATCGAAGCGCCATACGACATCAGCACCCGCCCCAAAGGCCAATTTACTACGTTTATTCCTGAAATATACCGCGAACCAATTGCCACATCAGCCCCGTCAGTACAAGCTGCATACAAATGCTCCAAGTCGTCAGGGTTGTGCGAGAAATCGCAATCCATTTCAAAAATGAAGTCGTAAGCGTGTTCCAGAGCCCAGCGAAAACCAGTCAGATAAGCAGTACCCAAACCTTGCTTTCCGCTACGTTCGAGCATATGGAGCCTTTCCGGAAACTCAGACTGCAACGCTTTTACCCGCAAAGCAGTTCCATCCGGAGAACCATCATCCACAATAAGCAGATCAAACAAACTTTCGAGCGAAAAAACCTTGCGAACCATTTTTTCAATGTTCTCAATCTCATTATAGGTCGGAATAATTACCAGTTTTCTGTCCACGGTGATCGTCATTTTTCTGCGAAAATAAGGCTTTTTCCATTCCCAAATGCCATTTTAAGAACAATTAACCAAATCTGAGATACATGTTAAAAGCTTTTTCAGGATGGAAAATCGTCTGGGAAATGACAAATATTGCGAATTTGCGTCCGGCTTTTTCCGTAAGTTTGAAATCGAACCACATCAATACAAAAACGAATGGACTACCAGAAACTGCTGCATGAAATTGCTACGGAAATTCAACCATTAAAGGGAATCGGTGAAGTAGCTGACTACATTCCGCAATTGCAGAAAGTAAATCCCGGGCATTTTGGCATTTGTCTGCATTTTCTGAATGGCGAAACATATTCGCTGGGCGATAGCGATCGGTCTTTTTCAATTCAAAGTATTACAAAGGTTTTTGCTGTATCGATGGCGTATTCGATACTTGGAGAGGCCATTTGGCAACGGGTTGGCGTTGAACCATCCGGCACAGCGTTTAATTCGCTGGTTCAGCTCGAATACGAAAAAGGAATTCCGCGCAACCCGTTCATGAATGCGGGAGCACTGGTAATTTGCGATATTTTATGCGATCATTTTGAGCAACCCAAAGATGCTTTATTAAGATTTGTTCGCCATTTAACCGATGATTCGAGCATCGATTTCAATATTGAAATGGCTTTATCGGAACGCGATGCCGGGTATAAAAATGTTGCCATGGCTAATTTTCTGAAAGCTTATGGCAATCTGCGAAATAAACCATCGAAAGTACTGGAAACTTATTTTTTCATGTGTTCCATTGAAATGAGTTGTCGTCAACTGGCCAAAGCATTTCAGTATTATGCCCGGCACGGACAAGCACCATCGCCCTATCCGCTAACCGAGAGCCAGGGCAAAAGACTGAATGCATTGATGCAAACATGTGGTTTTTATGATGAAGCCGGAGAGTTCTCGTTTAAAGTAGGTTTGCCTGGCAAAAGCGGTGTTGGTGGCGGAATTGCGGCCATCCATCCGATGAAATACAGTGTTGCCGTTTGGAGTCCTCGTCTGAATAAAAAAGGAAATTCAGTTATTGGATTGAAAGCACTTGAGTTGCTGACTTCCAAATCGGGATTATCAATTTTCTGATCGGGAAAGACTTCGGCAAGTGAATAAATCGCGTAATAAATTCGAACTGACAAGCATTCCGGCTGATTTCATCCGACGATGAACTATTGCACCAATTCGTTGCCCCAGAAAAAATGCAGAAACGAAAAATACGTAAGTAAACCACTGAAAACCAACTTCAGAATAAATACGAAGCAAAATAATAAACGGAACAGGCAAGTGAATTGCCAACGCCCATTGCAATGAGAATTTGCGCACATTGGCCCGCCAATAACCGAAAGGAATATTCATTACAAATATCAACACACTAATTAAAACAAGTTTCACCCACATCCTGTCATTCTATTTTGTACCGATAATTGCTATGTTTTTTTTAAGTTACACAGCAAAAATAATCTCTTCGGTTTGTTTATACTTTTCAATCCAGCGAAATATATTTCAGAAATTCTTCCCGTCGTGCCTGGTTTTTAAAGATTCCACCATATTCGGCAGTAACCGTTGCACTTCCTTCGTCCTGAATTCCACGCGACGATACACACAAGTGTTTGGCATCAATCAGTACCGCAACATCTTCTGTTTTCAATATTTTTTTCAATTCGTTGGCAATCTGTACTGTCAATCGTTCCTGAACCTGCGGACGACGGGCAAAATAATCAACAATCCGATTAATTTTCGACAAGCCAATAACTTCGCCGTTTGACACATAGGCCACATGTGCTTTGCCTATAATCGGAAGGAAATGATGCTCGCAGGTCGAATTCAAACTGATATTTTTTTCAACCAGCATTTCGCCGTATTTGAATTTATTCTCAAACACCGATATTTTCGGTTTATTCTCCGGATTGAGTCCGTAAAATATTTCTTTCACAAACATTTTAGCCACCCGATGCGGTGTTCCATTTAAACTATCGTCGGTTAAATCGAGGCCAAGTGTTTCCATTATTTCCCGAAATTTAGCCTCAATAATTTCCATTTTTTGCTCATCGTTTATATCAAACGCATCGCTGCGCATAGGCGTTTCAATTGATGTAGCAATATGATTATCACCAATTATATCGTGTCCGTTCATCCCTGAGGACAAATTTTCCTGCGAAAAACCATTCACCCGAACAGGGTTATTTGCTGGTCTGACAAATCCGTTTACTTTCATAATACTTCCTCCTAATTATTCAAGGTCTGAAAATAAAACAATACCGATTTGTCTTTTGTTTAAAAAATGAAACAAAAATTTTAAACAATTAAACGATTTTTGATTGAAGCTAGTCCTCAATACCGATAATCAATTCATTCAGGGGACGTTTCGGAACATGATGTATTTGCTGTTCATCGCGCCAATATTTGATTTCGCCCTCTTTGGCCTCTTCAACAACCACCATTTCGGCAGGTTTCCCCAGAGCCAAAACCTGAATGACATCAAATGTTTCGGGAATATTCAATATTTCGGTCAGCTTCCGACGGTTTACTGCCGCAACAATACAGCCACCAAACCCAGCTTCAACTGCTCCAAGCAGAATACTTTGTGCTGCAATTCCATCGTCGCAATAATATTTATCTGAAATAGTTTTATCGTGCAACATTATCATGTAAGCTGCTGGGCGCTCGCCTTCTTCAGGACCTTTCCAGTCGGTAAGATAACCCGCCCAGGCAAGACATTCAAAAATTGCAGCACAAGTAGTGTTGTTATTTACCAAAATATATTTTAGTGGTTGCGCATTGCGTCCCGAAGCTGAAAAACGGGCTAGTTCCAGCCAATTGCGAAGTTGTTCAATGCTTATCTTTTCTGACTGCTGAAAGCGTCGGTAACTTCTGTTTCGAAGAATCAAATCTCTGATCATGGTTCGGATACTTGTTTTATTCGATCCCGAAACTACAAAATCTTCTTGTAAACCAAACGTGTTTCAATTTCCGGAGTTCGTATTTGTTTATCAATTAAAACAAACTTATTTGTCTCAGCCCAGGCAATCATCGACGAATGTTTCAGGCGGGTTTTAAAAATTAAGCTTGAATATCCGTGCAAGGGCATCCAACATTCCAATGATTCGAGCAAAAGCGTGGCAAGGCCCAATTTTCGGTATTCCGGCAACACGCCGCCCAACCACGAATACCAGGAGCCATCGCCGTAACGATCGTACCCCAACTTGCATGCAACAGGTTTTTTATTATCCCACGCGATCAGTATCAGACCAGATTGCCGCATCCGTTCCTGCAAATATTCTTCGGTAAATTCGCCCAAAAATTCAGGTATTGCAGACAATACATCAATTGCCTGCAATACTGTTCCCTCGGTGATATGAAATCGATTTTTCCCGTTTTCCAAGTCTGTCATTTACAAACGAATTCGCTTTTTATTCGACAACTCACTTTCGTTGTTGTTTCGGTCTAACGATGAAATACGTATTTCGTAAACTTGTTTTTTCCCTTTCTGATTCACAAAACGGAGCTCATTTCCGCTCACAATTTCAAAAACGAAACGACCATCTTCGGAGTTCAGCTTCTCCCCTTTTTTGTTCAGATAAACCACCGTCCGCTCCGCTCGATTCATTTCATCCGAAGATTTTGCATTTTTCCATTCGATGCGCTTTCCGCTTTTCTGTTTCAATCGTGGTTTTGCAGGAGCTTCGTTGTCAATCCAGCTCATCGGCGGAACAATTGCCCTGTACTTATAATAATTTCCTTGCAAATTTTCAGTCAAACCAAACAACTGCTGATCAAAGCTTTTACTACTGAAATAAGTACTTCCCGAAATATTCTTTTTCTGACGAAGATATTCTATCTGTTTTTCAATCTCTCCTCCTTTGGTCCAGGCTTCATCTTTCGATTTTGCATCAATACGATAAGCACCCTGTCCAATATATACTTCTTTGCCGTAAGCATGTTCGTCCCACCAGTCGCAGAGTGTTTTAAAATCGGCAGCCGGATGTCCCATGTGCCAATACAACTGAGGAGTCACATAATCAATCCAGTTTTGCTCCTGCCATTTCAAAATATCGGCATACAAATCGTCGTAGTTGGTTTGTCCGGCATTGGTATCCGAGCCCCGGGGATCCGATTTTTTATTTCGCCAAACGCCAAATGGACTAATTCCGAATTTCACCCATGGCTTAGCCGATTTTATTGATTGCGAGAGCATTTGAATAATTGCATCCACGTTATGTCTCCTCCAGTCGGCCCGGTCGGCAAAGTTTTCAGCATTGTATTTACTGAAAGAATCATCATCCGGAAATTCTTTTCCTGCAATGCGGTATGGATAGAAATAGTCATCAAAATGAATCGCATCAACATCGTAACGGGTAACCAAATCGCTGATTACAGCGGTAACAAATTTACGCACTTCCGGATGTCCCGGATCGTAGTAAAGTTTATTCCCATAATTGATTATCCAGTCAGGGTGCTCAAATGCGATGTGATTCCCGGCAAGTGGTTCCGATGCATTTTGCGAAACCCGGTATGGGTTACACCAGGCATGAAACTCCATGCCCCGTTTATGCGTTTCTTCAATCCAGAATTCAAGCGGATCGTAATACGGAACAGGAGCTTTTCCTGGTTCTCCGCTTAAATAGCGCGACCATGGCTCCAGTTTCGACGGATAAAATGCATCAGCACAAGGACGTACCTGAAAAACAATCGCATTCATCCCATTTTGCCGGTGTTTATCTAAAATACGAATAACTTCCTGCTTCTGTTCATCCGATGACAATCCGGGTTTTGAAGGCCAGTCGATATTATTTACCGTTGCCACCCAAACTCCACGAAATTCTTTTTTCGGATGTTGTGCCTGAGCAAAAATGCAGCTAAACACAAAAAAAAACGAGGCAAAAATCCCCACCATTCTATAATAAAAGTGCTTCATGATTTTTATTAATATTTGGTTCAAAAATAGTATCGCGAGAATAAATAAAGTTACATGCTGCAAAAAAAGCTCATTTTTAAGCATAAAAAAGCCTTAAAATTTGTATGACAAATATAAAGAAAAGAACTATTAATAAAAGCTTACTTACATCAATAATATTTCCTAACAGACATCATTATAAATAGCAAATGCATAATTACATCTTCTCCATTAAAAGAAAATACATTTGTATTACATCATCTATATTTTGGTACAAGAAAGAAGAATAAAATAAATTGAAGCAGATAAAAATATTCAGTGTGTTTCATTTGTTTTTTTTGATATATTTGTCCGTTAGAAATCAAACACGTTCATAACAATATTTACAATATAATTTACTTGGCAAGCCAAACGCCGGAGATGAAAATTGAAGGCAATCTACTTTGGCTGGCTCATGGTTTATTAGGTTTAGTTGGTTTAGGTTAGTTTCCCGTCACACGGGACGAAAAGGCTGTCAGGGGACAGCCTTTTTTTATTTCCAAAAACTCAACATTCATAACATCCCCCAAACACCATTCTACATTACAACAAGAAAATCCCTTCCCGCAATGTATTTATACGAATCAGATGATGAGTTAATAAAATGAATAGTTTTTTTTACCTACTTGCTTCATCGATGAGAATAGTGAAGCATTTTCAAGAATAAATTGGCAATAACATTGGAGTCAAAATTCTGATTGACAGATATAAAAAAAGGGTTACCTGTCGATAACCCGTTGTCCATAATTTAGTTTAGCTAGATCGGAAAATAGATATTGGTTAAAAGAGAAAAGGTAGTTATAAGATTTTAATATAAAAGCTCTTATCAAAATTGCGATGCTAATGTAGCATTTCTTTTTATACAATTTTAAGATTTATTAAGAATTTAATAACGCTGGAATTTTTTGCCATTTCTCACGATTGTAACATTCAGAAATTCAATAGGTCATTTTTTTTCGTGTGTTATTAAACATGTTTCTGTTTTTTTTATCCAGAGCGATATACTTAACAATAACTGATATTTTTTATCCAAAGATGGTTCATACATCGTTGTGTTTTCAAAATAAAAACAGAAAAGACAAAGTGCTTCCCGAAATAAATAAAGACAAATAAATCTTTTATTGCTATTTTTGCATCGCATATAAAAAACGAAAAAATTATGCTTTTGCACAACCAAACAGATCGGCGGATATTGCTTCAACAATTACAGGAAGAACCTTTTTTGCGTAAAACCATTTCTTTTTACCGGTATTTTCATTTAACCGATCCTCGGCAGTTTCGTGATCAATTGTATCGCGACTGGTCGGAAATGAATTGTCTGGGGCGCATATATATTGCCACAGAAGGGATCAATGCGCAAATGAGCGTCCCTGAACATGAATTGGAGCGTTTTCTTGCTTTGTTGTACAGTTATCCTTCGCTTGAAAATGTTCCGATCAAATATGCAGTGGAAGATGATGGGAAATCGTTTTACAAGCTGACGATAAAAGTCCGGCCCAAATTGGTAGCCGATGGTTTACCTGATGGATCTTTCGATGTAAGCAATGTCGGGACACATTTATCGGCTCTGGAATTTCATCAGCTATCGGAAAATCCGGAAACAATTGTGGTCGATATGCGCAACCATTACGAAAGCGAAATCGGACATTTCAAGGGGGCTATCTGCCCCGAGGCTGATACATTCAGAGAAGAAGTGAAACAAGTACTGACACTACTTCAAGATAAAAATGATAGTAAAGTATTGTTGTATTGCACCGGAGGTATTCGGTGTGAGAAGGCCAGTGCATATCTGAAACATCATGGTTTTTCCGACGTCAACCAGTTGCATGGTGGAATTATTGAATATGCCCGACAGATAAAGCAATTAAAGCTTGAATCGAACTTTATCGGCAAAAACTTTGTGTTTGACGAGCGTCTGGGTGAACGAATCAGCGATGAAGTGATTTCACATTGTCATCAGTGTGGTGCATCCTGCGATGTGCACACCAATTGCGCGAATGATTTATGTCATTTACTGTTTATTCAGTGCCCAAATTGTAAAGCTGAGTATCAGGGCTGTTGTTCTGCCGAATGCAAGACTGTTCATCAGCAAAAACGAACAGGAGATACCGAATATCCGGGGACTTTCACCCGCCGCTTTGGAAACCGGAAAGCTTACCGAAAGAGTTTTCTTTTACTAAAAAAGCCTACTTTCGCCGGCGAAAATATCGAATAAAACGGGATGCATAATTTTTGGAAAGAGATAAATGGTCCATTGTTCGCGCTGGCGCCAATGGAAGATGTTACGGATACTGTTTTTCGGGAGATTGTAGCCCGCCTGTCCTGTCCAGACAATCTGCATGTCGTTTATACTGAATTTACTTCCGTTGATGGAATGAATCATCATGTTGGTCGCGAACGAGTAGGCGAGCGACTTATTGTCAGTGAATCGGAGCGAAAACTATTACGAGAAAAGGGTATTCGCCTGGTGGCACAAATTTGGGGTAAAGACCCGGAGATTTTTCATTCAATTGCCCGTTATATCACTGAAAATTACGATTTCGACGGATTGGATATTAACATGGGATGCCCGGTGAAAAATGTGATAAAAAATGGTTGCTGTTCGGCATTGATTGACCAGCCGGCGCTTGCAACTGAAATTATTCATGCCACCCAAGAAGCAACGCATTTGCCAGTTTCAGTAAAAACACGAACTGGTATTAAACAACACGATACAGAGCGTTGGATTCCACATCTGTTGGAAACTCGTCCGGCGGCGCTTATTTTACATGGCCGCACTCAAAAACAACAGTCGGATGGATTAGCTAACTGGGATGAAATTGCGAAAGCTGTCCAGTTGCGCAACCAGTTGGCTCCTGAGATTCCCTTGCTGGGGAATGGCGATGTGGATTCGTATCAGCAAGGGTTGGATTATTCGGCCCGTTACGGCGTAGATGGCGTGATGATTGGACGGGGAATATTTCAGAACCCATGGTTTTTTAACCGTGTTCAGAAAAAAAAGACACGTGAAGAAAAACTGGAACAGCTAGTTCTCCATACCCGCTTGTATGAGCAAATATGGGGAACATCAAAGAATTTCAATATTCTGAAACGCTTTTACAAAATTTATACAAACCAGCTTCCTTTGGCCAGCCAGTTGCGTGCACGCCTGATGGAAGCCCATACTTTCCAGGAGGTTTACACTACGGTTTCGGAATTTCTGGCGAACTCTTCTGAGGAATAAAATTCAGAGAAACCGAATTAACACAATGCCGGGTATTTTTACTGGTAAAACCTTCGCCAAAGAAAACATGCCCCAAATGTGCTCCACAATTAGCACAAGTAATTTCGGTTCGTCTTCCGTCGGCATCCAACTGCTTTTTCACTGCTCCTTTTATTTCATCGTCGAAACTGGGCCAGCCACAATGCGCATCAAACTTATCGGACGAGCGATACAAGGGGGCGTTGCATTGTTTACAAACATAAGTCCCCTCCTTGTCATGCTTATAAAATATTCCGGTAAACGGACGTTCCGTTCCTTTCTCTATTATTACAAATCGCTCAAACGAATTAAGCTGATTGTATTCACCTTTCTTTTTTACTTCTTGTGCCATCGTAAAATTTACTAGAAATAACATTATTAGTATCAACAGGTATCGCATCTCAATACTTTTTCTCACCTCAATCCTCATTTCTATTTTTAAAAACAGCAACGAGAAAAAAGTGACGTTTATATTTATTTGGACAAACTCATCACTTAATTTGTTTAGAAAAACATAAAAAAGTAGATTTAATGTCTCAAAAACAATTAAATATTCATCCTTCATGAAATACCTTTTTCCAGCAATCGTTCTGTTCGTATTATTTACCAACAACGGTTTTTCGCAACAAATAATCATAAAAACACTCGACGATTTTTACTCCAAACAAGTTATAGAAAGAGGGCTGTCTCAGAACACAATCCCGCTGTCCGACATACAAGGATCTCCGTATTTACAGCAAGATTTTGTTCCAGGAGAAGTATTGAACACCAGCAATACACAATATGCAGGCGTTCCGTTACGATATAATATATATAACGATGAAATTGAATTTCAGACCAAAGAAAAAGGTGTTTTCTGTCTCGAAAAATCGACAATAAAAAGTGTTTCGATCAATAATTCGACATTCATTTATCGAGCCTATGCATCAAGCGGAAAACTCGGCCGGGCATACTTCGAATTACTACACGACGGAACTGTTCAATTGCTAAAACGCCACCAGATAAGATTCGAAAAAGCCCAACCAGCAAAACCATACGTCGATCCGGTTCCAGCAAAGTTTTCACAGAAAAATCCAATTTATTACATTGCAATTGAGGAGCAGGAAGCCCATAAAATTACAAACGCCAAAGATCTGATCAACCTTTTCCCTGACAAAGAAAAAGACCTTACAAATTTTATTAAGAACGAAAAACTCAAAATAAATAAGGAAGAGGATTTACTTAAAATCATCGCACACATTAATGAAAATTAAGCAATAGCTTTTCCTAAATTTCACAATATGTAAGGATTAAAATACTCTTAATCTTTTCAAGTCTGATTTTAAAACAGTACATCAATCGGCTGTTTTACGTATCTTTGCTTGCGTTCAAAAATCAAATTTATTAATCTACTAGCATATTCAATTATGGCAGAGTTTAGCTATCAAAAACCTTTTCCTATATTAAAGGATACCACCAATTACCGCTTATTAACTAAAGAATATGTTTCGACCATCGAAGTTGATGGACGGACCATCCTTAAAGTTCAGCCAGAAGGTCTGGAATTACTTGCGCGCGAAGCATTTAATGATGTCTCATTTTACCTCCGCGGAGCACACCTCCAAAAACTGGCAAATATTTTAAAAGACGAAGAATCCACTGATAACGACCGCTTTGTTGCTCACACCATGTTATTAAATCAGGTTGTTTCAGCCGAAGGAGAACTACCAACTTGCCAGGATACCGGAACAGCAATCGTTATTGGGAAAAAAGGTGAAAATGTCTTCACCGGAGCCTGCGATGCCAAACATTTGTCGAAAGGAATTTTTGAAACTTACCGAGACAAAAATTTACGCTACTCACAAGTTGTTCCGTTCAACATGTTTGACGAAAAAAATACGGGAACAAATTTGCCAGCACAAATTGACATTTATGCAAACGAAGGCAATGCCTACGAATTTCTATTTATTACTAAAGGAGGAGGTTCGGGAAATAAAACCTATCTGTACCAACAAACAAAATCGTTGCTAACAGAAGAAAACCTCACCAAATTCATCAAAGAAAAAATTAAAGACCTCGGTACTTCGGCATGTCCTCCCTACCACTTAGCTGTTGTTATTGGTGGTACTTCGGCCGAAGCAACATTGGCTACTGTAAAAAAAGCATCGGCTGGTTATTTCGATCACCTGCCAACAGAAGGCAACGAAGGAGGCCAGGCATTCCGCGATCTGGAATGGGAAGCCCGCATTGAGAAAATTTGTCAGGAAAGTGCAATCGGAGCACAATTTGGAGGTAAATATTTTGTACACGACGTTCGCGTTGTTCGTTTGCCTCGCCATGCAGCCTCTTGCCCTGTGGGCATTGGAGTAAGTTGTAGTGCCGACCGTAACATCAAAGCAAAAATTACAGCTGACGGTATTTTCCTTGAAGAGTTGGAAAAAAATCCGGCACAATATCTGCCACAACAAGCTCCGCACATGCAACCTGCAGTTGATATCGATCTGGATCAACCAATGGAAGAAGTACTCAAAATTTTATCTCAATATCCGCCCAAAACTCGCTTGAACTTATCGGGAACAATGATTGTGGCCCGCGACATGGCTCACGCCCGCATCAAACAAATGATTGACGCAGGAGAACCAATGCCTGAATATTTCAAAAAGCACCCGGTTTATTATGCCGGACCAGCCAAGACACCAAAAGGAATGGCTTCGGGAAGTTTCGGTCCTACAACCGCAGGACGCATGGATCCTTACGTTGATGAGTTTATGAGCTTAGGTGGTTCAATGATTATGGTAGCCAAAGGAAACCGCACCAAACAAGTAACCGATGCGTGTAAAAAACACGGTGGTTTCTATTTGGGATCAATTGGCGGCCCGGCAGCTATTCTTGCCAAAGAAAGCATCAAGTCGGTAGAAATTGTTGACTTCGAAGAACTCGGTATGGAAGCTGTTCGCAAAATCAGAATAGAGAATTTCCCTGCCTTCATCATTGTTGACGATAAAGGAAACGATTTCTTTCAGGAATTAAAATAATTTTAGAAATCCTATAACTGAAGGGCATTCCGGGTTGGGATGCCCTTTTTTGTAGCTAAAATGGGAAATAAGCCTCCGTTGAGTAATATTAAAATTCCAGAATAATACAGTACTTAGTGTATTAAAAAATCAACAATTAACACTCCGCCAACGTATCCATTCACGAATGTTTCTATTTATTACTTCTTCTAGTTATTTCTCTTTCAATTTAAAACTGAAAGATTAAATACAGGATTAAATCAAACAAAAAGAACCAGTTAGAAAAAAAGATTAGAAATTCTGTAATTTTTCAATAGAAACATCGTCTTATATAATACTAGAAAACAAGAAACAAAAAAGACCTCTTTATTTATTTTAGTATCGTAATTTCTGTAGAATTTACATGACGCCATGAAAACAAAATGTTTAATTATAGACAATGAACCTTTGTCTAGAGATTTAGTACAAAGCTACATTGAGAAATTAGAAAATTTTGAAATTGTAGCAACTTGTGGCAATGCATTAAAAGCATTGGATATCCTTCGAGAAAGACAAGTTGATTTAATCATCATCGACATTCAGATGCCCGACATTTCAGGAATTGATTTCCTAAAATCGTTGAAAAATCCACCAAAAATCATCATCACAACTGCTTATCGTGAATTTGCGCTGGAAGCATTTGAATTAGATGTTCTGGATTATATCTTAAAACCCTTAACGTTTGATCGTCTTCTCAAATCGATCAACAAATTTTACAGGGCGGGCAACGAAGAGCTGAAAATGATTAATTCGCTGCCAGAGTTTAATGCTCAGGACACATTCTTTTATGTGAAAGAAAACAAGCGTGCGATTAAAGTTTACCTGAAAGACATCCGTTACATTGAAGGACTGAGTGAATACGTACAAATTTATACCGACAAGAAAAAAGTAGTAACAAAAACCAGCCTGGTTACCCTGGATGAAAAATTGCCTGACGAATTATTTCTTCGAATACATAAATCGTACATTGTTTCTATTCCTCGTATTGAGTCGTTTACTGCCAGTACAGTGGAAATTACAGGCAAAGAACTTCCAATTGGGAGAAGTTTTAAAAACTCGGTTCTGAATGCGCTGAATCTTTGCAGCACAGTTAGTTTATAGATAATAACAGATTAGGATACTCCTTATAAAAATAAAGGCGAGTTGTTATTTTATCACTTCTCACCTTTATTTTTTCAACAGATGATACAAAAAACTATACTCCTTCTTTGTACCACCCCGCATACATCCCATACGAGTTTGCAATGCGTTTTATTTCACCTTCCAGCAATTCAGGACTAATATCTTTTATTTTTTTAGCCGGAATACCTGCATACACCGTACCGGCTTCAACAATAGTTCCTTTACTAACAACAGAGCCGGCAGCAACGATACTATTACTCTCAATTACAGCATCATCCAACACAACAGCATTCATACCAATCATCACATTGTCGTTAATTGTGCATCCATGCACAACGGCACCATGAGCAATTGTTACATTACTTCCAATATTGGTTGGCGATTTCTTGTATGTTGCATGAATTACTGCACAATCCTGAATATTGGTATTATTTCCAATACGAATCGAATGAACATCACCACGAATTACAGCGCTATACCACACACTGCAATCATTTCCCATCACAACATCTCCAACTATCACAGCATTTTCTGCCAGAAAACAGTTGTCACCAACCTGCGGAGTCTTTCCTAAAAGCGGTCTTACAATTGCCATTATCTAAATTCATTTTAAATAGATTACAAATATAGGAAAAGCCTGCAAAAAATAAATTAAGTCATATTTGAGCTGTTAATTAATGGTTATTTTTGCTGCACACATACAGATAGAAAAGTGATCAAGGATGACTCCAGATTGTAATTTTTTACATTTGGGTTCATTTTTTTTATGATCCTACAGTTTTTGCTTAGGAAAATTTAATTTTTATCAAAAAATGAAAGACACAAAGGTTATCGAACTTGAAGAGGTTACCATACGTTTTTCCGGGGACTCGGGAGACGGCATGCAGTTGACTGGAACTTTGTTTTCGGATGCAACTGCATTATTTGGGAATGACATTTCAACCTTCCCTGATTATCCATCAGAAATCAGGGCTCCACAAGGAACTGTCGGCGGAGTTTCCGGATTTCAGGTACAATTAGGAGACAAAAAAATCACTACCCCTGGCGACAACGCGCATGTACTAATTGCTATGAATCCGGCAGCAATAAAGGCAAATGCTGCATTCATCGATCAAGGTGGAGTTATTATTTTTGATGTGGATGCATTCACGGAGAAGAACTTCGAGAAAGCAGGTTTTAAAACCAACGACCCTTTTTCTGAATGTAAATTAGACAGCATTGAAAAAATTCCTGTTCCAATTACCAGTTTGACAAAAGAAAGTCTGAGTCAATTTGAACTTGATAATAAAAGTGTTCTCCGCAGTAAAAACATGTTTGCATTAGGTTTGGTTTGCTGGATGTTTAACCGACCTCTTGACTACATTGAAAAGTTCATTCAGAAAAAATTTGCAAAAAAACCAACCATTGCTGAAGCCAATATGAAAGTATTGCATGACGGCTACAACTATGGACATAATATGCAGCACATGACTCCACAGTTCATTGTGCATCCTGCAACAAGCGAAAAAGGAACTTACCGGAATATAAATGGTAATCAAGCTACTGCATGGGGATTTATTGCCGCTGCAGAAAAAGCAGGATTGGAATTATTTTGCGGATCTTATCCTATTACACCGGCAACTGACATCCTTCAAAACTTAGCCGAACGTAAAGATCTTGGCGTAAAAACATTTCAGGCTGAAGATGAAATTGCTGGCATTTGTACCGCTATGGGTGCTGCTTTTGCAGGAGACTTAGCTGTTACAACCACATCTGGTCCGGGGTTTGCACTAAAATCGGAAGCTCTCGGTTTAAGTGTTATGGCTGAATTACCTCTCGTTGTGGTAAATGTTCAGCGAGGCGGCCCATCAACCGGATTACCTACCAAAACAGAGCAATCAGACTTAATGCAAACCCTTTATGGGCGCAACGGAGAAAGTCCGGTTGTTGTGATTGCGGCCAGCACTCCTTCTGATTGTTTCTATTATGCATTCCTCTCTGCCAAAGTTGCTCTCGAACGCATGGTTCCGGTAGTATTACTTACTGACGGCTTCCTCGGAAACGGAAGTGAGCCATGGCGTATTCCGGCAATGAGTGAATTGCCATCCATTACACCACGTATTGCTAAAAATCCAGAACTGTTTAAAGCTTACCGTCGCGACGAAAAAACATTGGCACGCGAATGGGCTTTCCCTGGTATGGACGGATTCCAGCATAGGATTGGCGGATTGGAGAAAAATGCAGAAGGATCAGTGAGTCACGATCCTCAAAACCACCAGAAGAACTGCGAAATTCGTGCTGAAAAAGTAGAACGCGTTGCAGACATGCTTCCTCTACTCGAAGTTGAAGGAGACAGCAATGGAGGAGACTTGCTCGTAGTTAGCTGGGGAGGAACATACGGACACACTGTTAGTGCAGTACGCGAAGCTCGTGAAGAAGGCAAAAGTGTCAGCCTTGCTCATTTCAACTTCATCAAACCGCTTCCTAAAAATACTGCGGAAGTATTCGCTAAATTCAAAAAAGTTGTGGTATGCGAACTTAACCTGGGACAATTTGCAGCTTACCTGCGCGACAAAGTACCCGGATGCAACTACTACCAAATGAATAAAGTGAAAGGCTTACCATTTACGGTAGCCGAATTGAAAGAAAAATTTGATCAATTATTGGAGGACTAAATCATGACAGCACCTACATATACAGCCAAAGATTTTAAAAGCAGCAATGAAGTTCGCTGGTGCCCTGGTTGTGGCGATTATGCCATTATTAATGCAGTTCAGAAAACCATGGCAGAAATGGGAGTTCCTCACGAAGAATTTGCAGTAATTTCAGGAATCGGTTGTTCATCCCGTTTCCCTTACTACATGAGTACTTTCGGTTTTCACTCGATCCACGGACGCGCTACAGCAATTGCTTCCGGAGTTAAATCGGCCAACCCCAAACTGAATGTTTGGGTAATTACCGGCGACGGTGATTCAATGGCTATCGGTGGAAATCATTTCATTCACTTGGTACGTCGAAACATCAATCTGAATGTGGTTCTGTTCAATAATAAAATATACGGACTCACAAAAGGACAGTACTCCCCGACTACCGACCGTGGTTTTATCACCAAAACCTCCCCTTTTGGAACAATTGAAGATCCGTTTATGCCCGGACAACTCGTACTGGGTGCACGCGGAACATTCTTCGCCCGCGCTGTTGACAGCAATGTAAAACACACTTCGGAAGTTTTGAAAGAAGCAGCTAAGCATGAAGGGACATCTGTTGTTGAGGTATTGCAAAACTGTGTAATTTTCAATGATGGAATACACGATGCAATTACTGATCCGAAATTCAGAGCCGAGCGCCAATTATTTCTGCAAGATGGAGAACCCATGATTTTTGGACAAGAAAATGACAAAGGTATCATTTGGACTCCGAAAGGATTGAAAGTGGCTAAAATCGGAGAAAATGGTATTACCCGCGACGACATTTTGGTTCACGATGCAAAAAATCCGGATCCAACAATTCATATGGCTCTGATTAACATGGCTTATCCTGATTTTCCGGTAGCAATGGGCGTTATTCGTGCTGTTGATTCGTTGGTTTACGATCAGGAAATGAAAAGACAGGTGGAAGATGTTCAATCAAAACGTAAAATCAGTTGCATGGATGAACTACTCCATTCAGGCAATACCTGGGAAATAGCCGAAGAAAAAGCAACCGACCCCTTGAAATTCTTTGGAGAAAAATTCAATTTTTAGTATCCAACCTACATTTATACAAAAGCCGTTTCTTTCGAAAAAGAGAAACGGCTTTTCTTTTGTCCCAAAATCGTAGTGTTATAAATAAAATAGGCTACATCACAATTTTCAGGAAGTCACAAAAAAAATCAGCCACTACATTACATATAGTTAACTGATTTTCAGCGAGCGGGAAACGGGGATCGAACCCGCGGCCCTCAGCTTGGGAAGCTGATGCTCTACCACTGAGCTACTCCCGCCTGTGCAGGCAAATTTATATTATTTTTCTGTTTGAATAATACAGTTCCCTGCTAAATATTTTCTCAAATTTCACCTATTTCTTCGGACGTTTAACCACGAAAAATATCCCCAACAGAATTATTACCGCAACAATGCCTCCCGAGTAAGCAATGGACGCCGACAGAGAAAATCCTTCCGGAGCAATCAGAATATAACTGGTGATCACTGCGGTCATAAATAAGGCAGGAATCAAAGTTATCCAGTAATTTTTATTCTCCTTGAGCAAATACGCAGTAATTGTCCACAAAACGATGGTTGCAAGTGTTTGGTTCGACCACGCAAAATATCGCCAGATTATTCCAAAATCGACCTGGGTTAACAGAAAGCCAACTAAAAACAATGGAATACTCACAAACAATCGATTCCGAATGGGTCCTTGCTTGAAATTCAGGAAATCGGCAACAATTAACCGGGCACTGCGAAAAGCTGTATCACCGGAAGTTATCGGGGCTGCAACCACACCCAAGAGAGCAAGCACACCACCAAATGTTCCGAGCAGCGAATTCGACACTTCGTTTACCACCCAAGCAGCATTTCCACTATGCTCGGTCATAATTCCATTTAATTCGCGAACGCCTCCAAAGAAACTCATACTAATAGCCGCCCAAATTAGCGCGACAATGCCTTCTGAAATCATTGCACCATAAAAAACCTTACGACCATGTTTCTCGTTGGTTAAACAGCGAGCCATCAGAGGCGATTGTGTTGCGTGAAAGCCAGAAATAGCACCACATGCAATGGTAATGAACATCATCGGAAAGACAGGAAATTTTTCAGCATCGGCATGCAAATTAGAAAAAGCAGCAAAGTTCAGCTCCGGAATTTGATACCCCTTCACAAACAATGCAATGATTAAACCAACTGCCATAAATAACAATGCAAAGCCAAAAACAGGATAAATCCGACCAATTACTTTATCAATCGGCAACATGGTTGCCAAAATATAATAAGCAAAAACTACCCACACCCAGAAAGTCATCGAAAGAAAATCGGGAGTCAGTCCGGCCAGAATTTTGGCAGGTCCCATAATAAATACAGCGCCAACAATCACCATCAAAATAACGGTAAAACCACGCATAAACTGTTTGGTTCCGTTTCCGAGATAAATACCAACAATTTCAGTAATACTTAAGCCATTGTGACGCACCGACATCATCCCTGAAAAGTAATCATGCACAGCCCCAGCAAACACAGAGCCCAACACAATCCACAAAAAAGCGACAGGCCCCCACATTGCCCCGGCAACCGCACCAAAAATGGGACCGAGTCCTGCAATATTCAGAAACTGAATTAAGAAAATACGCCACCAGGGAAGAGGAATGTAATCAACCCCATCTTCCATATTTTTTACTGGAGTTGCCCGATTGAAGTCGGCACCAAATACCCGTTCAATAAATTTTGAATACAGCCAATAGCCCAGAATAAGCACAGTCAGTGCAACAAAGAAAGTAATCATCTAAAATCGTTTTAGTTAGTTAATCGTTATCGAGAACAAATCAAATAAGAACATCCATAAAACTACAAGCTTAAATGCAGTGCAACCACTTGCTGTCCGAGAAAGAAGCCTGCTTTTTCTTCGAAATTGGAGACATTTTCGGTGGTATAAAATGTCACGTTTCCGTTCTTTGTACATTTTGTATCCATTTCCGGATGTCGTTGCAAATACTGACGTAAACTCTCGCTTACAATCTTCCCTTGCTCAAGCAAATTAATCTGTTCTGGCACATATTTCCGGATTTGCTCAATCAATAACGGATAATGCGTACATCCAAGGATAATTGTATCTAATTCTACGTCCTGAGCAAGCAGACGAGCAATATTTTTTTGAATAAAATAATCAGCACCAGGTGTTCCTATTTCATTGTTTTCAACAATTGGCACCCACATCGGACAAGCTTCCTGAACCGTTTGCGTTACTCGTCCTTCCGACCATTTTTCCAACTCAATTGGGTACGACATGGAAGCCACTGTACCATTCGTGCCAAGTACTCCAACATGGCCGGTGCGGGTTATTTCAGCCACCTTCTCAACACTCGGGCGAATAACCCCCAGCACCCGTCGGTCTGGAGCTAAATGAGGCAAATCAACCTGCTGAATGCTTCTCAATGCTTTCGCCGAAGCCGTATTGCAAGCCAGTATCACTAAGTGACAACCTAAATCGAAGAGTTTTGTCACAGCCTGTAAGGTATAAGCATACACCACTTCGAACGAGCGCGTTCCGTATGGAGTTCGTGCATTATCACCCAAATAAATAAAATCGTACTCCGGAAAGTCTTTCAGGAACTCATTCAATACAGTTAAGCCACCGTACCCCGAATCAAACACACCAATTGGCCCCGGTTGATTGGTCATAATTTTCGTTTTTTACAAAAATAAAAAAAGCCACCTTAAAAAGGCAGCTTTTATTTATTCTGTGAGTTGAAACTTACTGAATTCCCATTTTTGCTTTGCAAAGTGGCAACAAATCAACGCTCTGGTTTGATTTGTAAAGTACCGGACTTCCTTGCTGTGTATCCAATACATAAATCAAACCCTGTTCTTTAGCAACAGTTTCGATTGTTTTATTGATTTTTTCAACAATTGGCTTCATCAATTCAGCTTGTTTAGCTTGATATTGCTGCACTGCCACTTGACGGAAGTTTTCAGCACGTTGCTGAATATCGCGAAGTTCCTGTTCCAGGTTAGCCAATGCAACATCAGAAAGACTGTCTTTTTTTGCCAGGTAGTTCTGTAATTTTTCGCCGTATTCTTTCTCGATAGTACCTTGTTGGTCTTCCAGATCTTTTCCTACTTTTTGAAGAGTAGTTTCAGCAGTTGCACGTTCAGGCATTACCTGCAACAAAGCTTGTGTATCGATGTGACCAAATTTAAGCGTTTGAGCGCTCACGAATCCTGCCGACAGAACAATGGCAGCAATTAAACAGATTTTAGAAATAGTTCTCATCTTCTATTGGATTAAAGTTTGAAACAAATATAAAAATTAATTCTTATAGCCCATCTTCTGCAACACCTGATCGCTCAAATCAAATTTCGGATTGGTGTACAGCATTGTCGTACTGCTAGCTTTATCAAAAATAACAGCATAGCTTCCTTCGTTGGCAATTTCCTGAATCGCATTGAAAACATCATCCTGAATAGGCTTAATCAGTCCCTGACGTTTTTTAAACAAATCGCCCTCGCGTCCGAAGTATTTTTGCTGAAGCTTTTTGTACTCTTTCTCTTTCGTAATAATTACATCTTCACGTTTACGCTTCATTTCGTCAGACAAAAGCACACTTTCGGCCTGGTAATCCTTGTACATTTGATCAATCTCGGCATGTATTGATTCCAGTTCTTTCTGATATTGGGCCGATACCTGATCAAGCTGCTCCTGTGCCGCCTTGAATGCCGGAATGTTATCCATGATGTAATCGGTATCAACAAATGCATACTTCTGAGCCATCGAAATGCCAGTCAAAGTAATAATTGCTGCAAGCGTTAAAAAAATCTTTTTCATAGCTGTATTTTTAGTGTTATGCTATCGTCGTTATTCAAAATTCAGACCAAAATTAGAATTGCTGTCCAATCACGAAGTGGAATTGGCTTCCGCTGTAATCACTACGTCCGTTAATTTTATCAAATCCATATCCCCAGTCGATACCCATCAAACCAAACATCGGAAGGAAAATACGTACCCCTAAACCAGCCGAACGTTTCAAATTAAATGGACTGTAATCTTTAAATTCCATCCAAGCATTACCGGCTTCGAGGAATGAAAGCAAATAAATTGTTGCTGACGGTTTCAATGATACCGGATAACGTAATTCAAGGGTCAGTTTATTGTATATGTTCGATCCGGTATTCGGACTCAAACTATAATCTTTATAACCACGCAAAGCAACAATGTCACTTCCGTACAAATTATATCCCGACATTCCGGAACCTCCTACGCGGAAACGTTCAAACGGAGAACGACGGTTTTTATCGTAATAGCCCAAAAATCCGTATTCAAATTTACCGTGTAATACCATTTTATTGTCTTTCGACACTGGAGTAAACCAGGCACCTTTCAGTACCCATTTGTGATATTCCAACCAACGGTAACGTTCTTTGTTGCTCAATGTAGGATTGCTGTAGTCAACACCATTGATCAGTGAATACGGAGGAGTAAATTGCATCGCCAATGATAAATTTGATCCACTTCGCGAATACAATGGGTTGTCAACCGAGTTACGGCCAAATACTGTTTTTATACTGAAGTTATTAAACTGCCCGCTACCATTTCCTGTTCCATCGCTTAAAAAGTCGTACCAGCTAGTCATGTTTTGCAGGTTATAGTGCTGCCATGACAATTCGTGGTAAATAGTAAAATAGTCATCAGGCCATGAAAGACGATATCCGTAACCGATAGCAACTTCTGTAGTCACCTGTATCTGGTCTTCCGATTCATCGCGATCGCGAGGATCTACATATTCTTGTCCATAACCATATCCATAACCGTAAGGAGAATAGCCATAGCCATAAGGAGAATAGCCTCCGTAACCATAGGAAGAGTAACCACCGTATCCGCCATAACTTCCGTAGGGACTATTAAAACTATTGTAATAATTATTGGCCGAATAGTTTACACGCGAGTGCGAAAACGAAAGTGAAAAAGAATTCGGTTTTTTACCGCCCAACCAAGGTTCGGTAAACGAGAAACTATATTGTTGATAGAAACGTCCGCTGGTTTGTGCGCGCAAACTCAATGTTTGTCCATCCCCCGTAGGAAGCGGTTTCCATGCTTCTTTATTCATTATATTACGTACCGAGAAATTCGAGAAACGAAGTCCCACGCTTCCTACAAACATCCGGGCTCCCCATCCTCCCGAAAGTTCAATCTGGTCGTTTGCTTTTTCTACCAGTTGATAATCGATATCTACTGTACCATCTTCAGGGTGAGGAACCACATTCGGATTAATTGCTTCCGGGTCGAAGTGTCCCAATTGGGATAATTCACGGTAAGAACGCATCAACAAATCTTTACTGAACAAATCGCCCGGCAAAGTACGCAATTCACGACGGGCAACGTGTTCGTGAGTTTTGGTGTTTCCCGAGATAAGAATTCGGTTGATTGTTGCTTGTTTGCCTTCGTAAATGCGCATTTCGAGGTCAATCGAATCATTTTCAATTTTTGTTTCAACCGGATCAAGGTTGTAGAACAAATATCCGTTGTTCTGGTATTCATTGCCAACGGCATCCTCATCTTCACTTAATCGCTTGTCCAGCAATTTCTGGTCAAAAACATCTCCTCGTTTGATTCCGAGTACAGCTCCCAGGTATTCGGATGGATAAACAGTATTTCCAACCCATTTTATATCGCGGAAGTAATATTTATCACCTTCATCAACCCAGATATCCAACCGAACCCGGTTGTCTTCGGCCGGAGAAATAGAGTCTTTCACGATGGTTGCATCGCGGTATCCTTTTTCGTTGTATTTTTTTACCAGATTGATTTTGTCTTCAGCATATTTCTCTTCAAGGTACTTTTTCGAGCTAAAGAAGTTGCGAATCTTTTTCGCCTTTGTTTTTTTCATTGATTTTTCCAGCGTCCAGGTACTCACA
This sequence comes from Prolixibacteraceae bacterium, assembly GCA_963668595.1. GTDB lineage: Bacteria > Bacteroidota > Bacteroidia > Bacteroidales > Prolixibacteraceae > GWE2-42-39. Next base: position 1,661,374 of record OY764876.1, read on the forward strand.
TTTTCAACTCCGTGAAAAACGATGTCGCTGATCTTTACTTTCTCCTTTTTGTCAACCATAATGTCGAGAATAACATTATTGGCAACGGAATCATCTCGCTGTACAATATTTACTTCAGTATTCAAGAAACCTTTCTCGTGGAAAATTCCCTTGATAATTCGTTCTGCATTATTTAACTGATTGGCCGTAACCTGACTTCCTTTCAGCAATAAAACCTTCTCGGTAATATCATCCTGCTCACTTTTCGATACTCCATGAAAATTTACATCTGCCAAACGCGGCATTTCCTGTAAATATATCGAAAGCCATATCTGATTATTAACAACTTTATCTGCTTCAATTTTCACGTCAGAGAATAAAGCCTGCCCCCACAATTTTTTAATTGCATTGGTAATTGCATCACCAGGTACTTCTATTTCATCACCAACTCCCAGCCCAGAAAGCTGTACCAAAACATCTTTATCCAGATAACGAATTCCTTTTACCTCAATTTGCTGAATGATGTATTCTTTCGGACTTGAATAGTAAATGGAAAAATTGGTGCTGTCGGCTACCTGCGAAAACCCGCGAAGGGCAATAAATAATAGAAGAAAAAGTAGTTTAAATCGTCGCATTCTCATTTTTGTTGATTAGCTCAATAATTGTTTACTGGTTTTTCCAAACCGCCGCTCTCTTTGCTGAAAATCGTAAATCGCCTGAAATAAATCTTCTTTGCGAAAGTCGGGCCAAAGTGTTGGGGTGAAATATAATTCGGAATATGCAATTTGCCAGAGCAAAAAGTTGCTGATTCGTGACTCGCCACTAGTTCTGATCAGTAATTCCGGATCTGGCATTCCTGCCGTATTCAGATACTGATCGATAAGTTCATTATTAATATCATCAACAGATAAAACATCTGCCTTGACATTGGCAGCAATGCGGCTCACTGCTCTGACAATTTCCCACTTCGAACTGTAGCTGAGCGCCAGTACTAGGGTTAATCCGGTATTTTGAGCGAGAGTATTAATACACCACTGCAATTTTTCCTGCACTTCTGCAGGTAAACTTTCTACATCGCCAATGACACGTAAACGAACATTTTTTTGCATCAGTTCGTCTGTTTCATTGGTTATTGAATGAACAAGCAGTCCCATCAAAGCATCAACCTCTTCTTTCGGACGCCCCCAATTTTCAGTAGAAAAAGCATAAAGAGTCAGATATTCGACCCCTATTTCGCCAGCACCTTCGAGCACCGAACGAACGGACTCAACACCATGCTCATGACCGAAAGTGCGCTCCTGTCCGTTTTTTTCGGCCCAGCGCCCGTTCCCATCCATGATAATGGCGATGTGGCGGGGTATTCTATCTTTTATAAGTTTTTTTTCTATTGACATCATTTATTCATATTCGTAAACCGGGCACGCTTTGCGGCTAAGGTTAATCTTGTAACACAAGTGCAATCCGCAATAAACAGCATAATCATTGTTGTGTCCGTTCGTATTATAGGTCTGCAAAGTTTTATTTCCATTTGCATCAATATACTCGTAACTTCTTGGATCATCCAGATCATCCAGTCGATCGTCGAGGTATTTATTCATCATCACTTCCATTCCAACTGCAAATTTCTTTCCGAGGTTATATTTTACACCAAAGCCAAGCGGTATTTGCAGCGCAAAAACATTCCCTGCTTTTGCCGTCGGATCGATGTACTGAACTACCGGAGTAAGTTTTACCGCATCAAAATCATACGGGAACATGCTCACTCCCACTCCTCCCATCAGGTAGGTGGTAAACGGAGTTGGCGCGTTTCCAATCAGATAGCGCAAAAAATTCACTTCACCCATTAACGACAAGCTTGTCACATTTTTCGGACCGAACGACCACGCATTGCCATCGAAAAAACCTTCCGATTTCATTGAGCCATTCATCACCTGCAAACGTGCCGCCACCCGCGTGTTAATGTTATACCTCAGGTATGCACCGTAGTTAACCCCCAAAGAACTCTTTAACGTGATTTGAGTCATGTCTCCAAACGATGTACCAGTTCCCCCCCAAATTCCAAGGTCTGCTGTTTTTTGGGCCCGAACTATTCCGACACAAAAGATGATTAATACTACAACCAGTAATTTCTTCATCGAATCTGCTTTCAAAGGTTTATCAATTTTTGCTTGACAAAACCACCGGGTACATCTGTTTTTTACTTCTGAACATAACCCAATCAAGGGTTACAAAAGTAATATAAATCTCAAATATACATACCCGATGCGTCTTATAAAACCCAAATAAACATTAAAAATTGTTAAGCCTTCGGAAAGTATTTTTTAGTTTCTTTTATCCAGTCCCCACATAAGCTTATTCCTCAATGTGGAATAGAAACTATGCCCTTTCAGTCTCAGGGTTTTAATCTTAAAATTGGCTTTGCGAACATGTATCTCTCCGGGAAAATCAATCGACTCGGAACGGGAATCAACCGTTGTCAGAAATTGTTGGCCTCTTCCCTCTATTTTCAGGGTAAACCAATTATGGTCGGGAATGATTATCGGACGAACCGTTAAATTATGCGGAGCAATTGGTGCAATCACCACATTGGCTGAATCGGGAGTAAGAATTGGGCCGCCAACACTCAGCGAATAAGCGGTGGAGCCTGTAGGCGTTGAAATAATCAATCCATCAGCCCAGTAGGTATTCAGATATTCTCCGTTTACCGACACATGCACACTGATCATCGACCCAGAATCCTGTTTGGCTACTACTACTTCATTTAATACATAATTGAAATCGCCAAAAGCATTATTTTTTGTATGAATTTCCAATACAGTGCGCTCATCCACAACAAATTCGTCTTTCATTATTTGATCGAATGCCTCATCAATCTCATCAATCGAAATGTCCGACAAAAAACCCATTCGCCCGGTATTGATCCCCACTACTGGAATCGATTTATTTTTTACTGAAAGAAATGACTTCAGAAAGGTTCCATCACCTCCAATACTAAACAAAAATTTCACATCTTCCGGCAAATCGTCGCCACTTTCAAAAGCATTGCATAAAGCTGGACAAAACTTACATTCGCGCTGCATGTAATTGAGAAAAGGCCGATATACATACACGTCGATATTGCGTTCACGAAACAATGAGAACAAATGAGAAAGCTCACTGGAATATTCACTGTGGATGGTTAATCCGAATACTGCGATCTTCACTGGCATACATTTTTATACAACACCTGTTTTTTTCCTCCCCGGCACAATCGATGTTTACATCTCAAATATCAAGATATTTCATGAATTGCTCAAACCGGTCATCGTACAAATCACCCCACATCGACTCGTCCATATAGACAGCTTTGATAGTATAATCGTACCTCACAAAGGTTTGAATAATCCGCGACAAATCAATGACATTTATTTTTAATGTCACAGTCATTCGTGTCGATTCGTCTCGTTCGTGTATATAAAGGCTCAGAATTTTCGCGTCATTCCCTTCAACAATCTGAGTAATTTGGGCCAGTGAATAATCTACCGGATTCAGTTCCAACTCAATAACACCACCTGGTTGATTCACACCCACCAACACGGCAAATTCTTTTGCCAAATCAAGAGCGGTTACAACTCCTCTGTAATTTTTATCTAAGTCCAATACCGGAACGATACTCAATTTATGCAATGAAATCACCGAAACAAGCTGATAAATATGCTGATTAACAAAGACCTGTGCAACAATTAATTTATCTCGTAATTCTGACAATTCTTTGCCTGTCATATTCAAATCATATATCATCTTATCAGAAACCAGCCCGTAAAAATGCCGATCCTCAACCACCGGCAGGTGTGAGATTCGAAACACATCCATCCAATTCAGTGCCTTTTGTCCTGTATCGCTCCATCTCAGCGAAGGGACAACTTCTGATATTAAATTCTCCGCAATCAAAACTTACAATTATTGGTACTTATTTTCAATCATTGTTGTAACTTGCAGGCCTAAATTTTCATCTATGACCAGACTTAGTGTAAATATAAATAAAATAGCAACACTACGAAATTCGCGGGGAGGAAATATTCCGAATGTACTCGAAGCAGCAAAAAACTGTCAAAAATTTGGGGCACAAGGAATTACCGTTCATCCACGTCCTGACGAAAGACACATTACCAGACAGGATGTATATGACATTAAACCTCACATTATCACCGAATTTAATATTGAAGGATATCCTTCGGAGGATTTCATTCAATTGGTTTTAGACGTGAAACCTGATCAGGTAACTTTGGTTCCCGATGCTCCGGGACAACTTACTTCCGATCATGGATGGAATACGATTACACATATCGATTTTCTGCAAAACGTTATTAAACGATTCCAGCAAGCAGGTATTCGTACATCTATTTTTGTTGATCCGGATGTAAAAATGGTAGAAGGAGCCAAACAATCGGGCACCAATCGTATTGAACTATACACCGAACCCTACGCCAAAATGTATCCGACTGATCCGATCAAAGCGCTGGCTCCATTCAAAGAAGCAGCACAACGCGCAAAAGAACTGGGATTGGGCATCAATGCAGGACACGATTTAAATCTGAAAAACCTGCGTTTTTTTACCGACCACATTCCTTATATTGATGAAGTTTCAATTGGGCATGCGCTAATTGCCGATGCATTGTACATGGGATTAAAAATGCAGTACAGGAATATTTATCTTGTCTCGAATAGAACACACGAGATCGTATTCATTTCATTAATAAGCTAAGTTGTTTTCCGGCATCCGCGCCGAAAGTATTGCTATGCTTTTGCATTAACATTTCAAACAGTTGCACAGTAGCCCATGCGTCGCCAGCAGCCCGGTGACGTCCATCAATTTCGATATTTAACTCGGCACATAAATTTCCTAACGAATACGACCGGTGACCTGGCAAATATTTACGACTCAGCTTCACCGTGCACAATGTTTGCCGCCGGTAATCGTAGCCCAAGCGACTAAATTCTTCCCGAATAAAATGATAATCGAAGCTTGAATTGTGTGCAACAAACACTGCTCCGGCAGTCATTTCAACAATTTTACGAGCCACCTCAAAAAAGCGGGGAGCACCGGCTACCATTTGGTCATCAATGCCCGTTAATTTCGTTATAAAATAAGGAATATGACATTCCGGATTAATCAGCGAAGTGAATGAATCAACCACTTTGGTTCCATTATGCAGAATAATAGCTATTTCAGTAATCTTCCCTGCTTTCGCTGTTCCCGTCGTCTCAATATCGATAATTGCGTACAAAATATTCGTTTTTATTGATAGCGCTCCAAGATACAAATTATCTACACGAAGCTAAAAACAGTTTTCTTAACAAATGGATAATTCTAAAAAAACTCTTCAGTATTAATCATTTTCGAGTTATTCTTGTTAACTTAATACACAAATTTACATTTTGTGCAAATTATTTTTTAAATCAAATAATTATGAAACGAGTAAAATTACTTTTTATACTTCTGATCATGACAGTTACGCTGTTTGCTCAGAATTCCGATCGCAAGTGGGCAATCGGAGCCGAATTTGGCACATTGCAATACAAAGGCGATTTGGGAGACCAGTTCAACAAATTCAATGATTGGAAAAATGGCGTTGATTTAAGTTTGATTCGCTACTTAAACCCATCTTTCGACGGAGTTTTTCATGTTGACTATAACCTTGTTGACGAAGCAGGTCCACTCCTCACCGAAGACCACCGTTTTCAGGCACGTTTATTCACAGCAGGAATGGATCTTCGCTATAAGCTAAACAACGGTTATGTTTTTAAAGAAAATTCGCGCATCCAACCATTCGGAGCAGTAGGTTTCGGGTATTCCGGAGGAAATGCGTATGGAATAAGCCTAAACAACAACGGCGCTTCGTATGACAAAAATGTTGGCGGACTTAATTTCTACGTCGGTGTCGGTACAAAAGTAAAAATCACCGATAAGCTTAGCTGGACGATTGAATATGGCCAACTAAACACAACCAAAGATAACTTTGACGAAGCAACCTCCGGATTAAAAGGGAATGATCGTTTCCGCAGAATTAAAACCGGGCTTGTATTTACACTCGGAAAATCGAAAGACTCGGACGGTGACGGAGTAAGCGATCGCAAAGACCAATGCCCCAATACGCCTATCGGAGTATCGGTTGACGACAAAGGTTGTCCACTTGATTCAGACAACGACGGAGTTGCTGACTACATGGACGATTGTCCAACTGTTGCAGGATTACCTGCATTGAAAGGATGTCCGGATCAGGATAAAGACGGCATTGCAGACAAAAACGACGACTGCCCCGATATTGCCGGTACAAAAGCACTGAATGGCTGCCCCGACAGCGACGGAGATGGAATTGCAGACAAAAACGACAAATGTCCGGATACGCCCAAAGGATGGAAAGTAGATCAAACCGGCTGTCCGCTTGATTCGGACGGAGACGGCATTGTTGATGCAGAAGATGCATGCCCAACAGTTGCTGGTGTTCCAGAAGAAAAAGGTTGTCCGAAAAAAGAAGCAAAACCAGACCGTATTCCTGTTGAAACAGCTGAAAAAATCGAACCTGTTTATTTTGCCTTCGATAAAAGTTATTTGACTGATTTTTCGAAAAAGAAACTCGACAAAGTAGTTAGCTTACTAAATAGCAAAAGCGCATATCTTATTGATATTTCAGGACATACCGACGACATGGCCGACGATGCATACAACATGACTCTTTCGCAAAAACGCATCGACTCGGTTATTGAATATCTGACATTAAAAGGCATCGAGCCGTCGCGTATTCGCAAAACTGAAGCTTATGGCGAAAGTAAACCGGTAGAAAGCAATGCAACCAACAAAGGTCGCCAGATGAACCGAAGGGTAGAATTTCAGATTATGCAGAAAAACAATCAGTAAATAATATTGATATTCTTACAAAACCGGTGTAACAGCCGGTTTTTTTTTGTTATTACGAAAGTCAATACTACTTCAATCCTTTTTTAAAATTGAAAATCGTTGACGGATGAATTGGTTCAGCTGTCTGTACCCGGGTCATCACTTTTTTAATCACATTTCCGGTAGGAATATCGTAACTAAAATCGACAAGGAATTTGCGGAAACCTGCCTCCATCAACTGTTTTTTATATTGAGTGAGAGCCACGGGCATATCAGGAACCACCACAGTCATTCCGTCACGAATAAACCGACGAAATGCTTTATTATTTTCGTCTTTAAACCGGGCTTGCTCCCGATTGAGATCAACAGGCATCCGCGAATAAAATAATTCAGGATAAAAATACAGCGGAACTATTCCATTTTTATTTTTCATCTGAAACAGATTATCCATATCGTTTTCATACGGATAGCAGAAATTCTGGAGTTTCTCATCAAACATCAAACGGGCTGCCGAGTCGTTAAAAACATATACATTTTCGGTTGCCGATATTTGTGCTCCGACTGGCAAAAGCTGCTTTTGAGAAAGATGACTCACAAAAAAATGCCGGAATCCTTTTGCAAACAAGTCATTGCTCCATTTTCGGTAAAAATCGAGTTGCACTTCGCTGATGAATTTCGGAAGCTCAATGGCTATTTTATTCCGATTTTCCTGCATAAAAGGCGAGTTCCATTCCACTTTTTCCCAGTCGTTTCTTTTTAATTTCAGAATCAACAATTCAATATCTGTAAAGCGCATTTTTCGCAGCCAATCCGGATGATCGACCCGAACAAACAGCTGCGATGCCCCGGTATATTTTTTCACCTGAAATGTATCGTAAATCGTTTGTTTACGGTTGCGCGACCACTGAGTAGCTGGTTCTGCAGGCAATTGCCTGAATTTCGTCGGAAACTTTTCGTCACCTACCCCGACTAAAAACACACGATCGCCAACAGTCACTCCCTGTTTTTCGACCTGAAGCAGTTCCACGCGATCTCCATGCTGATTCAATCCTGCCACTTTTAATGTTACTGAACTATTTCCAGCTTCTTTCAGAAAACGCAAACGGGATCCAACATTCAAAATACTTGAGCTTTGCAAAATAATCTTGCCATTCGAAACCTGCTCAACCACTCCGATTTCCCGACCAGTATTCGAATCGTGCGTAAAAGCATCGCGAACATTATGTCCAAGAAAGTAGGAAGTTTTTTCCCGACCCAACTCATCATCAAGCAAAGCAACAGCGGCGTTTGCCCCCAAAGACTGATCGATGGCTTGCCGATATGCACGTGCGACACGAAATACATAATCAGCCGATTTCATGCGTCCCTCTATTTTCAGCGATGCAACACCATATTCCACCAATTTATCCAGATTTTCAATCTGCTGATTATCTTTCAAACTGAATACAAAACGCAACTCTTCACTTTGCTGGTATTTCATCCGGCAAGGCTGGGCACACATTCCCCGATTAGCCCCCTGCCCTCCCTGGTAACTGCTAAACAAACACATTCCGGAGAACGAATAACACAATGCGCCATGCACAAACAATTCTATTTCAGAATGAATGCGACTTGAGATTATTTGCAACTCGCTCATGGTTAATTCACGAGCCAAAATTGTTCGAACAATTCCCCGTTTGGCATTGAAATTCACCCCCGCAGAATTATGATTTCCCATTTGGGTACTGGCATGCAAAACCAAAGACGGGAAAAACTGATGAGCAATACGAAAAACACCCCAATCCTGAATGATTACCGCATCAACTTTTACTTTTTCCAGAAAAGCCAGCACATCAATCAAGTCTTTTATTTCTGCATTCTTCACTACAGTATTCAGTGTGACGTACACTTTTACTTTCCGTGCTTTTGCTTCCTGAAGTGCAGCCATCAGCTGAGCATTCGAAAAATTCATTGCTCGTCCACGCGCATTAAACTGACGAAGTCCCATAAAAACAGCATCAGCACCACCGCGTAAAGCAGCAAAAAACGACTCGGCATTTCCTGCCGGAAGCAATAATTCTGGTTTTCGTCTGACCATTCTCTTTTGTTTTGCGCTACAAACATAAAAAAAACCATTAAACAAGCTCTTCTTCACCGAAGAAAACAATTAAACAACCAACAACAAAACAATCAAATTCAAACACTTACGCACTAAAAAGCAAATAAATAAATTACATCGATACGAACATAAATGAAGATTCTAAATTCTACGGCAAAAACAACATAAAATACTCATCAAACCGGCATAATCATTAGAAATACACTACCTTTGCATCGATAAAATAAAAGATTTTATGCTGAGATCGTAAATTAACATTCGGCATATATAATTTTAGTTTGACTAACCGTTTTATCAACGTACACCAAACACATGAATATTTTAAAATTTAAATAGTAACCGCATGAAAAACATTATTATTTTAATCGTTGTAGTCGCTCTGGTTGCATGTAATCAGAAAAAAATTGACCGACTACAAGCCATGCAGGACAGCACGGCAATGATGAGCTCCCAAAAAGACTCAAGCATTATTGGTTTTATTGCAGCAATGAACGAAATCCAGGAAAATCTGGACTCGATTAAAACGATCGAAAAAATTGTATCGGTACAGGCTGCTTCGGATGTTGAGATGAAAAGTGAAGCAAAACGACGAATCATTGAAGATGTAAATATGATTCACGATTTATTGAAAAAGAACAAAGAGTTGGTTGCTACCCTGCAGCGAAAACTCAAAAACTCAAACGTGAAAATTGGCGAACTTGAGAAAATGATTAGCCTGATGACCAAACAATTGGCCGACAAAGACATTGAAATTGCCGATTTAAATGAGCAACTTCATAAACTACACATCGACATTGAGGGATTGAATGTAAAAGTTTCGAACCTGTCAGCCGAAAATCAGCAAAAAGAACAAACGATAAAAGAAAAAACACAAACGATTGATCAACAAACTCAAAGTCTGAACACTGTTCATTTCGCATTTGGAACAGTAAAAGAACTTGCCGAAGCAGGTGTGCTTGAAAAAGAAGGTGGCGTTTTAGGTGTTGGCCGTAGTCTGAAAATGAAAAAAGATTTCAACCAGGATTATTTTTCAGTTGCCGACATGCGTGATTTCACTCAGCTTGATCTCAATGTAAAAAAAGCCCGCCTGATTACCACTCATCCGGATGGTTCGTACCACTTCACCGGAGAAAAAACGGTTCAGGCATTAATCATTGATAATCCGGCAGAATTCTGGAAAGCCTCCAAATACCTGCTGATCGCAATCGACTAAAGTCGAAATAAAAACATTGAACCGTGCAATTGTGTTTTAAAAACATTGTTGCACGGTTTTTTTATTATTCAGCATTCTGATTTTCATATCAAAGTTCATTCAAAAATGATTCAATATTCCAATCAGCGACTCCGCATCAAACCCGTTACTCAAGATGATTACCTACAGGTAAGTGAACTATTTTCGAACGAACAAGTAATGCGTTATGCGCTGATAGATTGTTTACAAACAGACGCAGAGAGACTAGTTTTTTTTACCCAAATGATGCAACAAAAAACAGCAACGGGTCTGCAATGGATTGCTTTTTCAGTATTTGAAAATACAGCAGAACAATTATTTGTTGGCCTTGCCGACTTTGAGTTATCCCCATACGGAGAAGTGGGCGGATTGGCTGAAATTGGTTATTTCATCTCCCCCGAACATTGGGGTAAAGGATATGCTTCGGAAATCTGTCAAATGCTTTTCGGTATTTGCTTTAAACAATACCACGCACATAAAGTATATGCAGCGTGCAATGCTGAAAACAAAGCGTCAGAAAAAGTAATGATTAAGGCGGGCATGCAAAAAGAAGCAGAATTACGACAACACCGGCTAAAAAACGGCAACTGGCACAATGAACTTCGCTACAGCATTCTGGAAAGTGAGTTTAAAAGTCAATATCCAATAAGCTAACACTGAAAGCCGATTGGCTTTTTAAAGAATCGTTGCTACATTTGTCTTCGTCCAATTGAACTGATCCATGCAAACAACCATAGCCATTGTTTTACCTTGCTACAACGAAGAAGCGATCATTATTGATTTTTTAGGCAAACTAGAAAAACAACTCGCTGCTCTTCCTCATCAGTTTCATATTGTTGCGGTAAACGACAGTTCTACAGACAATACACTTCGACTTTTAACCGAGCACAATGTTTCGTCAGCCAACATCAGCATCTCGGTACTCGATTTGGCATTTAATCAGGGACACCAGGGCGCTATTTACCAGGGAATGGTTTATGCTGAAACACTTCCTGTTTCGCACTGCATCATTATGGATTCAGATGGAGAAGACGATCCGAAAGCGATAAAAAGACTGGTTGAATTTCTGGACTTTGATATTGTAAAAGTATATCGCGGAAAACGAAGTGAAAATCTTCGCTTCAAAATTGGCTATGCGCTCTATCGTTTTGTATTCCGTCTGTTTACCGGGAAATACATGAATTATGGGAATTTTGTTCTGATCAGTCGAAAAATTCTGATTGGAGCCATACACAATTCATTTATTCATCTGGCGGCTTATCTGGTGAAACAAAAAGGCAAACAAACCGGATTTCGATGGGATCGAAAAAAACGACTGGGAGGCAAAACCAAGATGAATCTGGCTGCGCTGGTTGAACACGGAATTAAATCGATGATTGAACTTTCGAGAGAGTTACTGTTCAGCATTTTAAAGCTATTTGCTCTATTTGTCAGCTTTTTTATTATCGGAATTGGGATTGTACTTTACAAGAAACTAACCGGAGATGCTATTCTTGGTTGGTCGAGTACGCTGATAATGATTTTCTTTTTAGCCGGATTAATCTGTATGGGCATATTTATTACAGGCACTCTATTGGTTAATATTCTGGATAAAAATAAAAATTCGAACAAAGTGATTCTCTACAAGCTAGTTTCAACAAAAAAATTTCAGAAATAATTTATTCAGACAGTTCTCTTTCGTAAGGAAGCTCAATAAAAAACAGCGTACCTGATTCGTCGCTGGTAAAATCAACTTTTCCTCTTAAATAGCGTTCACCAAGCAACTTCATGCTATAAGTCCCCAATCCGCGACCTTTTCCTTTCGTTGAAAATGAACGATGGAAAACCTGAGCTTTCACCGAGTCTGACATCATTCCGTCATTTCTGACCCAAATGCGAATCTTGTTCTTTCCGGCAAAATCCCAACCATATTTCACCAATCCTCCTTTTTGAGTTTCTTCCAGTGCATTTTTTAGCATATTAACCAGAACTCGGCCAAGCAGAGCTTTATCGGTATTTAATTCAACATTCATCTGGCGGGGAGCAAGACAAATATTTTTCCCCACAGCAACGGCATGATATTGGATATGGACTGATAATGAAAGAAGGTATTCACGAAGTAAAAATGTCTTTTCTTGAACAACCAAATCACCTTCTTCTGCCATTTGCATGTCGCGTTGATTTTTTATCTCATCCACTATTTGCTCACTTAACCCCGAGGCAATTTTTAAAAATTCTTTTTGCTCGTTCAACTCCTGTCCTTCAATCAAATCTAACACGCCGCGTAAACTTCCGGCAATGTTAATTATATCGTGAAAAAAAATACGTTCCATATATTGCCGGCGGCGCTTTTCGGAGATGTCAACAAAAGAAACAATGGTATAGGTACCATCAGGCTGTTCCAACGGTGTTGCTGTTACTTCCAGGTCAACCTGTTCCTGAAAATAGCCATTATGAAGAACCAAAACCGCTTCGGAAGTCTCTTTTCTATTGTATTTCTGAGATAGGACAATCGTGTCAAGAATTCCACAATATTTGCATGATTCAGAAGCTCCGCATCCACCCGGATCTTTTTCAGAGTTGATGCAACGCAACAATTCTCCCGGGCGCTTTCCGTTTAGTAATTCGGCTTCCGATACTCCAATTTTGCTCAACATCTGGCCATTTGCGAAAACAACCTGCCTCTTTTCATTAATAACAAACACAACCAGCGACAAAGAGCTGAGAATATCTTTCATGTATGAAATAGTCTTCAGACTAACCTGATTTTCAATAAGCTCTCCCATAGGGATTTTATTGGCATTTTCTTGTATTCTCATACTCTTCCTTTCTCCTTTTTAGCCAGATTAATCTGTTATTTTCAAAAATAACATTTTTTCTAAATGAAAAACAGAAACACGTATAATACAGAGAAATCCAAAAAACTAGCGGATAAATTCTTTCAACTGGCTATGCAATACATCGGCTGTTTTAACACCGAGTGATTGCCATTTTAATTCACCTTTCCGAAATAAAAGTAAGGCTGGAATACTCTGAATCCGGTATTCCCGGGCAAGTACAGGATGATCGTCAAGATTCACTTTTATAATCCGAATCTGGTCGCCACATTTTTCTTTCAGTTCTTTTAAAATAGGAGGCATCATGCGACAAGGAGCACACCAATCGGTATAAAAATCAACTAAAACAGGTTTTTCGGACTGGATAATATGACTGAACCTATCACGCATAAAAAATATTTTTCTTTTAGAAGATGTAAACATCTTAATTCTGGAATAGTTTGAATTTTCCTGATTGATATTGCCAATTGCCAATCAATTTTATCAAAAACCAGCCTTCCCGTAAACTTTTGCGGCTCTCTTTAAGCTGAATCATCTTGCATTTTAAAAGGATTCGCTATTTTTATCGAACCAAACCGGAAACCAGGTATAACATGGCAAATATAAACCGACGAAAATTCATCACTACATCCGCCGCTACTATCGGGGCGATTACCATTCTACCCAGCAAAACCATTGCCGGACTGGGACACAAAGCTCCGAGCGACCGACTGAACATTGCAGGAATAGGTGTTGGCGGCATGGGCTACCGTAACTTAAAAAATATGGAGACGGAAAATATTGTTGCCTTGTGCGATGTTGACTGGGAATATGCCAACCGGAATGCCTTTAAAACCTGGCCTCACGCCCGTCAATACAAAGATTACCGGGTAATGTTCGAGCAGCAAAAAGATATTGATGCCGTCATGATTGCCACACCTGATCATTCGCACGCATTGCCTGCTTTAATGGCCATGAAAAATGGCCAGCATGTCTATCTGCAAAAACCGCTTACTCATTCAATTTTCGAAGCTCGAGTTCTTGCTGAAACAGCAAAAACCTACGGAATAGCATCGCAAATGGGGAATCAGGGAAATTCGGGAGAAGGAATCCGTCAAATTTGCGAATGGATTTGGGCCGGAGTAATCGGCGACGTAACCCATGTTGATGCATGGACCAACCGCCCCATCTGGCCACAGGGATTGCAACGCCCTTCAAAAGAAATGCGCGTACCCAAAAATCTGGATTGGGATTTATTTATCGGACCGGCCAACTATCGCCCGTACAACGAAATTTATCATCCATGGAACTGGCGTGGCTGGTGGGATTTTGGCACTGGCGCACTGGGCGACATGGCTTGTCATATTCTGGACCCGGTATTTAAAGCGTTGCTTCTCGAATATCCATCTGTAGTCAGTGCTTCATCGTCTCCATTCAATCTCGATTCGGCACCAAATTCAGAAATTGTTACCTACGAATTTCCGCGACGCGACAATCTTGCCAAAGTAGCCATGCCTCCGGTAACTGTGAGCTGGTACGATGGAGGGCTCATGCCTCCCCGTCCCGACGAATTACTCGATGGAGAAACAATGGGCGATCGCGATGGAGGGTGTATTTTCTACGGAACACAGGGGAAAATAATGTGTGGTACGTATGCACGTGAACCACGACTATTGCCCACCAACGAGATGGATCATTTCGTTCAACCGGAAAAAACTTTATTACGTATCGACAATGCCATGGAGGGAGGACATGAACAAGACTGGATTCGTGCCTGCAAGGAAGACCGCAACAACCGACTGGAAGCATCTTCTCATTTCGGTTATTCCGGACCACTCACCGAAATGGTGCTATTGGGCGTTTTGGCGGTACGACTGCAAAGCCTGAACCGAAAACTAATTTGGGATGGACCGGCAATGCGTTTCAAAAATGTATATGCCAGCGACCAACTAAACGTGCTGAGCAAAGATAGTTTTGAGGTGGTAAACGGTGATCCGCGATTCAATAAAGATTACGCGACACTACCAGCACTTACAACTACTGAAAACTGGATTCGCCACAACTACCGAATGGGCTGGGAACAGATATAAAATGACCGGATTTTCAGCTTATTAATTATCCAACTCAACGATGGTTATTCCTGAACCGCCAAAATCGACATGTTCGTCACGGTAAGTTTTTACTACCGGATCAGTTTTCAGGTATGCACGAATCATCTCTTTCAGAATACCATTCCCCTTGCCATGCAAAATGCGTAATTCGTGGTAGTTTAGCATCACAGCCGTATCGATAAACGACTGAATTGCAGGAATTGCATCTTCGGTTCGTTGCCCCCTAATATCAATTTCAGTTTTAAAACTCAGTCGCTTTTCCATCAGGTTTCGATTGATATTCCCGACTGTCTGATTATATCGTTTCAACTCCCGCTTGGCTTCGTTTTTACTGATCCGTTCCAGCTTCGAGCGTTCAACGGTGGTTCGCAACTGACCGAAAGCCACCACCGCCTTTTTATCGCTCAGCTCCAGAATTTCGCCTACATTAAGTTGCCCAACAATTCGCACATGATCGCCAGCCTGCCATTCGGTTTCAGATTTTGTTTGTGCGGTCTTCTTCTCTTTCGGAGCATCCTGCCGCTTCTGGTTCCGGCGTTTTTCCCGATCCTGAAGTTGTTGTATTTTCCGATCAATCAATTCATCGCCCGCTTCGTCCTGTTCTACAATTTCTTCTTTCAATTCTTCCAATTTCGAACGCAGTTGCTTTGTTTTTTCTTTTTCGGCCTGCGCCTCGCGTATTTCGCGAATTGTATTTTCTACCCGTCGGTTGGCCTCAGCCAGCAATGCAGCGGCTTCTTCTTTTGCTTTCTGAATGATTTCTTTTTTCAGCTTTTTAATTTCAGAAAGCTCAGTCTCATACTTTTCAGATTGCTCGTCCAGAATTTTTTCAACCTTGCGAATACGTTGCCGCTTTTCTTCCCAATAGCGTTTATCGCGGGTAATATTCCGAAGATGCTTATCAAAATCGACATGCTCCTGCCCTACTTTCTTCCCGGCTTCTTCAATAATTTCTTCCGGAAGTCCTATTTTTCGGGCTATTTCGAAAGCAAACGAACTTCCCGGTTTTCCGGCCTGAAGAATAAACAAAGGCTGCATGCGATGCGAGTCATACAACATTGCTCCATTTTCTATTCCATCCGAAGAAGAAGCAAAGTGTTTCAGATTCGTATAATGCGTAGTGATAACCCCATACGTTCTCATTTTTTCAAGCTTATCCAGAATAGCTTCGGCAATGGCTCCGCCCAAAGCAGGTTCGGTTCCGGTACCAAATTCATCCATCAATATAAGAGTCCGGTTGTTCGCATTTTTCACAAAAAATTTCATATTCAGCAAATGGGAACTATAGGTACTTAAGTCATTATCAATCGACTGTTCGTCGCCAATATCGATAAATATTTTATCGAAAACACCGGTTTTGCTGGCCTCTTCAACAGGAATAAGCAGGCCACACTGCAACATGTACTGCAACAAACCAACGGTTTTCAGACATACTGACTTTCCACCGGCATTGGGACCCGAAATCAGCAAAATATGTTTTACCTCGTCAATACGAATATTAAGCGGAACAATCGGGCGTTGCTCGCGAGCCAGTTTTTTCTGAAGTAGCGGGTGAATGGCTCCATACCATTCAAGCCGACAGTTATCTTCAAATTGAGGAAAAATCCCGTTAATTTCTGTTCCGAACACAGCTTTTGCCCGAATGAAATCTATTTTTCCAAGAAAAAAATAGGCTCCAGAAAGCTCATCCACATACGGGCGAATATCATTCGAAAAAGTAATCAATATAGAAACGATTTCCCTCCGTTCGGCATATTCAAGCTCGCGGATCTGGTTATTCATCTCTACCACCTCGGTCGGCTCAATGTAGGCCGTTTTGCCGGTTGCCGACTCATCGTGTACAATTCCGTTCAGCTTCCGTTTCAAAGCCGCAGCAACCGGAATCACTGCACGACCATCGCGCACCGAAACACTGGCATCCTCATCCACCAGTCCATCAGCTTGTGCTTTTTTCAGAATAGCATGCAAGCGTTTCGACACCGACGATTGTTTTACCAGCAAATCCTTGCGAATACGCGCCAACTCAGGCGAAGCATTGTCTTTTATACTTCCGTGGCGGGTAAGAATTGCATCAATACGAGTAAGCACATAAGGAAAAACCTGTACTTCGCTCAATAATTCTTTCAGAAACGGATATTGTTCTTCTGAAATATTCTTCAATACCCGAACAATTGACGAAACTGTTTCCAACGAACGTTTCAGATCGAACAACTCAACGACCTCCAAAAATCGGCCTTCGATACGGATTTTATGCAAAGCCTGCCTTAAATCGAAATAATAGCTTGTCGGAAAATTCTCAGTCAATTGCAAAAGATCACCTAATTCACGCGTCAATGATAAATCGCGATGAATTGAAGAATAATTATTCTGAAAAGCCATAGAAGCTACCCATTCGCGGCCTAAATCACTCAGGCAACGGGCATTCAGCATTTCGCGTATTTTATCGAAACCAATCTTCGATTCAAAGTTTTCAGGAAAAATAAAGGTCATTCGTTTCTGTTTTTCGAA
Source organism: Prolixibacteraceae bacterium (assembly GCA_963668595.1). GTDB lineage: Bacteria > Bacteroidota > Bacteroidia > Bacteroidales > Prolixibacteraceae > GWE2-42-39. The sequence continues at coordinate 1,678,973 of OY764876.1, forward strand.
CGACAAAAATACAAAGAAAGAATTGTGTACCGCAATAGTACGACTTCTTTTAGCTTGTAAGACAAAAACAACTATTTTTTACCGGAGAAGAACTCGTTGTATTCAACCCAAAATTTATTCACTTCTGTTTTCATTTCGCGCGAAAGGAACAAAATTCCAATCAGGTTCGGAATGGTCATCAATGCAATGGTTATTCCAGATAGTGTCCAGATAATGGTTGTATCGGTAAATGCAGCAAAAAAGAAACCCACCACATACAACATGTGATAGTAAATTACAGCTTTCGATCCGAATAAAAAGGTAATAGCCCGGTCGCCATAATACGACCAACTAATTGCTGTTGAAAAGGCGAACAAAAGCAATCCGATTGCAACAATATATTTTCCGAATGAACCAAACCAACTTTTAGTAAAAGCTTCGGTGGTTAGCGGCGCACTGTGCACAAGCGATTTTCCCTCCATCGTAAACTCTTCAGAGAGATTGACATTACCGTTTTTAACCATTAATTCACCGGTGAATGGAATTCCTTTTTGTTTTACAAGTACATTTTCGGCAAGAGAACGAGCATGCAAAACCGTCACCGGAGCATTTATTTCTCCCGCTGCAACCGTTAAGGTTCCGGAATACAGCAAACTATTATCCCCTTCCAGAATGAAATCATGCAATGTTTTCACATCAGTATCATTATTTTCTGAAAACTGCTGATTCAGTACAATCACGTCTGATTGTTGAAATTGGTTATCAATTTTATTCTTCCACACTCCCGAAGAAAGAATCACCAAACCGGTAAGCATACAAATAATAACCGTATCAATAAAAGGTTCGAGTAAAGCCACCAAGCCTTCCGAAACAGGCTCGTGAGCACGTGCCGCTGCGTGAGCAATTGGAGCCGATCCCTGTCCTGCCTCATTTGAAAACAAACCGCGATTTACTCCCCTGTTGAAAGCAAAAGCAAAACCAGCTCCCAGAAATCCACCAACTGCAGACGTACCTGTAAATACATCTGAAAAAATGGAAATAATTGATGGAATAATATTCTCATAGTTGTAAGTTATTACCGACAATGCACCAACAAAATAGATGATTGCCATAATGGGCACCAAACGAGAAGTAACTTTGGCAATACGTTTTATTCCGCCGATGATAACAAAACCCAGCAAGAGAGCCAGCACTCCCCCCGTCAGCACACGGTTAAAACCGAATGTTGCAAACACCGAATTTGAAATACTGTTTATCTGGGGCAAATTACCGGTACCGAATGAAGAAAGCACCGTAGCAATGGCAAAAATAACTGCCAGCCATTTCATATTCAGTCGGTTTTTCATGTAATACATTGGACCACCTGCAATGCTTCCATCCTGGGCTTTTTCGCGATATTTATGAGAAAGTGTAACCTCAACAAATTTAGTTGTCATCCCCAGCAGAGCGGTCATTAACATCCAAAATAACGCACCGGGTCCACCTAAATGGATTGCCAAAGCAACTCCTGCAATGTTTCCGGTTCCAACGGTCCCCGACAAGGCAGTTGCCAAAGCCTGAAAATGTGAAGTATCACCCTGATCTCCTTCTTTATCGAATTTTCCACGAACAATACGAAAAGAATGTTTCAAATAACGAAATTGCGGGAATTTCAGATAAATGGTAAAAAACAAGCCCGTCCCCAGCAATAAAAACACAAACCACTGCGAACCACCCACATAGCTATCAATCAGCGATAATACATCATTCAGTTTATTCATTACAAGTAAGTTCTATTTGTTAGCAATTCCATAAAAATAATAATCTAAACTGAATACGAAACACCGATCTAGCAAAAAGTCAGAAAAATCGACAAAAAAACCTCAAGGAGTTACACCTTGACAACAATTCATTCCGAAACAATACAAGTTGTTTATGAATTATCTCTCCTCTGATTTTTTCGTAACCGATTAACAACTCTATTTCCGAAGAAAAAACACGAATAGCTGCCGTGAATTAATTGTTAAGCTTCTTACGCTATTTGAGTAAAAGAAACAGGATGTTGTTTTTTACGTACATTTGTGTGTACCTATAAACAAAATGCTATGTTACCAAAATTTTTATTAGCCGACAACTCGTTGGAAATGCCCGATACAATTTTCGTGGTACACAACGAAAATCCCCGATTCATTGTTGAAAGTGACATCGAAGATTTCTGGACAAATCAGGAAATTCACTGGATTGATGAAGCTCCGGAAAACAAAGAGCTAATCGATCAGCTTTTAGGTGAGGCTGAAGATTTTCTGATCTCAGAACTAGACAATCAGGAAAGCTTTTTCGAAGACGGAGACGAGGACTAGCCTCCTCTCCTCGCTACTGTGGCACTTGTTTCAAGCTTAGCTGAATACGTTTTCGGGGAATATCCAACTCGATGACTTTTACTTTTACGTGCTGATGTAATCGTACAATTTCATTGGGATCGCTGATAAATCGATCGGCCATTTGAGATAAATGCACCAAACCGTCCTGTTTCACCCCCACATCGACAAAAGCTCCGAACTTGGTAATATTGGTAACAATTCCTGGCAATACCATTCCAACGTGTAAATCTTCAAGTTTAAAAATACCGTCGGCAAATTCAAATACTTGAATTGCTTTTCGCGGATCGCGCCCGGGTTTCGCTAATTCTTGTTTTATATCAAGTAAGGTTGGTAAACCTACTTGCGCTGTCAAATATTTTTCAGGAATAATACTTCCCTGTAATTCTTTATTACTGATCAATTCAGCCACAGAACATTTCAAATCGGCCGCCATTTTTTCTACTACCGAATACGACTCGGGATGTACCGCTGAATTATCCAACGGATTGGCCGCATCGGAAATCCGTAAAAAGCCAGCTGACTGTTCGAATGCTTTGGCACCCATTCGCGGAACTTTCAGCAAATCGCGACGCGACGCAAATGCTCCGTTTTCTTTCCGAAAATCGACAATATTTTGCGCTAACTGCGGCCCCAGCCCCGAAATGTAAGTCAATAAATGTTTGGATGCAGTATTCACATCTACTCCCACCCGGTTCACACAGGATTCCACAACTGTGTCCAAACTATTTTTCAATTTTTTCTGATCCACATCATGCTGATATTGCCCCACTCCTATTGATTTGGGATCAATCTTCACCAGCTCGGCCAGTGGATCCATCAACCGACGTCCGATTGACACAGCCCCGCGTACGGTAACATCATATTGAGGAAATTCTTCCCGGGCAGTCTTTGATGCTGAATAAATGGACGCACCATCTTCTGAAACAACAAAAACTTTCAAATCACGATCGAAACGCAGGCGCTTGATGAACGATTCCGTTTCGCGACTTGCCGTTCCGTTGCCAATTGCAATCGCATCAATTTGGTACGCATCAACCAGCGACGATATTTTTTTTGCGGCCATCTTGGTTTCTTCCTGCGGTTTATGCGGATAAATCGTTTCGTTATGCAAAAGATTTCCCTGTGCATCGAGGCAAACAAGTTTACATCCGGTTCGATAGCCCGGATCTATTGCCAATACTCGTTTTTGTCCAAGAGGCGCAGCCAAAAGCAACTGGCGAAGATTTTCGGCAAACACGCGAATTGCTTCCTCATCCGCTTTTTCTTTCGACGATTGTGCAAATTCTGTTTCAATCGAAGGCATCAGCAAGCGCTTTGCAGAATCTTTCACAGCCAAAGCAACCTGATTGCCACTCTCATTATCCGATTTCACAAAAAAACGATTCAATCGCTCAATCAAATCTTCGCTATCCGGAGAAACAGAAACTTTTAACACGCCCTCGTTTTCACCCCGGCGAATCGCCAACAAACGATGCGAAGGACATTTTTTCAATGGCTCCTCCCAATCGAAATAATCTTTGTACTTGTTACCTTCCTCTTCTTTTCCTTTTACCACCTTCGACGAAATAACCGCCCCAAAAGAAAAAGACTGGCGAACGATACTTCTGGCCCGTTCATTTTCACTAACCCATTCAGCAATAATATCGCGGGCACCAGCAAGAGCGTCATCCGTTGTAGCAACACCTTCACCGAAAAACGATGCAGCTCTGTACTCCGGATCACGTTCCAATTGTTTCATCAAAATTTTGGCCAGTGGCTCCAAACCTTTCTCGCGAGCCACTGATGCCCGTGTTTTCCGCTTCGGTTTATACGGAAGATAAATATCCTCCAATTCGGTCAAATCAAAACATTCGTCAATCCGTTTTTTCAACTCACCTGACAATGCCCCTTGCTCATCGATTGTTTTCAGAATGGTTTCCTTGCGCTTCAAAAGGTCCTCAAAACGGGCAACATCATCTTTCACATTAGCAACCATCACCTCATCCATGCTTCCGGTACGTTCTTTCCGATACCGCGAAATAAACGGAACAGTCGCTCCCTCGGAAAGCAACTGAAATGTATTTTTTACCTGAAACAACTGAAGCCCGTTTCGCTGAGCAATCAACTGAAAAATATGATCATTCATTGGAGATACGTTTTATGTCGCACGAAAGTATATTTATTTTCAAACGAAGTCAAGCCGCAATTGCACCGGACCACTGTTTTCGATATAAAAATTTGACAAGCTCAAACCCAACAAACGAACAGGTAGCGGAAAAGGCCACTCGGTTTTCAACAAAGGCAAGGCGTTGGCCAACACATCTTCAGGCTGAAGAAAATAGTTTTGGCGGGTTACACTTCGGGTTATCTGCTCAAAATCCGAAAATTTTACTTTCAAAGTCAGCGTTTTTCCTATTTTACCAGCACGTTCCGTTCGTTTCCAAAGCTCTTTTGCCAATATATGAATCTGTTCTACCAAATCATTTTCTGCATACAAATCACGGGCAAAAGTATTTTCAACCCCCACTGATTTTCGTTCACGATCAGGAGTTACCGGCCGATTATCAATTCCCCTCACCACATCGTAATAAAAACGGCCCGCTTTTCCAAACTCACGCACCAAATCATTCAAACTACGCAAACGCAAATCAGCACCACGGTATATTCCCATCTCATTCATCTTCTTTGCCGTGACTTTGCCTACACCATAAAAACGATCAATTTCCAGCGTATCGATGAAGTTCTGTGCCTGATCAGGCCGAATAACAAAAAGTCCGTCTGGTTTTTTTACATCCGAAGCAATTTTTGCCAAAAATTTATTGTACGACACTCCCGCAGAAGCAGTCAGCGATAATTGGTCTTTGATTCGCTGCTTGATTTCTTTGGCAATTAATGTTGCCGAATTGGGCCCTTTTTTGGGCATCGTCACATCTAAAAACGCTTCATCCAACGACAAAGGCTCCACCAAATCGGTATATTCCAGAAATATTGCCCTGATTTCGCGACTTATTTGTTTGTATTTTCTGAAATCGGCCGAGCAAAAAATCAAATCCGGACATTTTTTTCTCGCTAATTTTGAAGACATCGCTGAATGGACTCCAAATTTCCGGGCCTCGTAACTAGCCGCAGCCACTACTCCCCGATCCCGCTCTCCTCCGACAACCACAGGTAAACCTTTCCATTCCGGATGATCACGTTGTTCTACGGAAGCATAAAAAGCATCCATATCAACATGTATTATTTTTCGCGGCTCTGACATATTTTTCACTGACCATCCGGTTTTATTTATTCAAATTGCAAAAAAATGAAAGAATGCAATTTATCTTTTCTCCCTTAAAATCATCTTCATTATAAAAACATTTTTCGCCAACACTACGTTTTAACAAATGAAATTCATTTTCTCCATGCTAAGAAGTTCTTCTGGCGTATTGTTTTTATTAATAAAAGAGTGTATCTTTTCATAGGTTTTAACGAGAAAATACAGAAATGATTCCTTGTTCTCATCTTTTGTATCGCAATAAAAAGTATTTCGTTATTTTTGTAGAAACTTAATCGCCCCTATATGGATAGTATATTGTTTCCAATGCTTGCATTCACGATAGGTTTTACACTTGTATTTTTAAGTGTTCCAACCATCATTAATGTAGCTAAAGTAAAACATTTATATGACGAGCCCAATGAACGAAAAGCAACCAAGCAGATTGTTCCTACTCTGGGCGGTGTTGCCATTTTCATAGGACTTACTCTAAGCACAATCGTAGCAACAAATGGATATACATTTAATGAATTGAAATATTTGATTGCTGCAATCACGGTTATGTTTTTTGTTGGTCTCAAAGACGACATTCTGACCATTGCCGCAAAAAAGAAATTACTCATACAAATATTTACGGCTATAATTCTGGTTACATTGGGCAATTTCCGTTTTACCAACTTACATGGAATATTAGGTATATATGAAATAGATTACATTACCAGTTTTATCATCTCCAGCTTTACAATGATTGTGTTGATTAATGCATTCAACTTAATCGATGGCATTGACGGACTGGCATCTGGTGTTTCAATGATTCTTGCATTTACATTCGGCACATGGTTTCTTATTTCAGGACATACAGAATATGGTATCATGTGTTACGGATTAGTAGGAAGCCTAATCGCATTCTTCCTTTATAATGTATTTGGTAAAACAAATAAGATTTTCATGGGAGATACAGGCTCCCTGATTTTAGGAATAACCATGTCTGTTATTGTTATCAAGTTCAACGAATTCAATATCAATCCGAATGAAGCGTATGCAATATTGGCCGCACCAGCAGTATCTGTCGGGATTTTAATTGTACCAATTATTGATACATTGCGTGTCTTTTTTATTCGCATATCAGAAGGCAGATCTCCATTCTCACCCGACATGAATCATATTCATCATAAATTACTAAAGCTGGATTACACACACTTGCAATCAACATTAATCATTACCGGGGTTAATATTTTATTTATAGTAACAGCATTAACGCTAAGTTCTCACGTAAATGTAAACTTACTCCTGCTAACAATTTTCCTACTTGGACTGGGGATTGGTTACCTTCCGGCTTTTACTGTCAAATACAAAAAGAATGAACTTACTTCCTTTTCTGTTTTTAACATACAACAGAATCAGATAGAAAATAAAAGCACACGTATTCGTCCACAGATTTATACAGCCAAAGTTGATTCAGGCTCGATTCCTCCAAAAAATGGGAATAAAACTCACACGAAACAGGTAAAACAAAAAATCCAGTAGCCTATTCCTAAAAAAAACAGATAAAAGACCCGTTTTATCACCACATTCATTTCCTTCTGATTTTAAAAAATATATCGATCTCAGGTATATTCTTAAAACTAGCCTACAAAAGTGAATGTTATATAATCTTTTTCCTTTCTTTAGCACCTAATATTTATAGTTAAAGTCGAACAATACATACAAATTCTGGATTTATTCAGGCTTTATTTACCACCAAAGTAGTCGAAACACTTCGGCCAGTCTCTACTCCGATTACACTTCCTACGACATAGAAAAGCCCCAATATATGCACACATAAATAGCTTACCATTTGGCGTGTGGCATTCAAAAAGAAAGAGGCTGCCCAGCCGGACAACCTCTTCTGCAAATAGAAAATATCGTTGTTTAGAACAAACTGTAAGCGACAGTTAAACCTACCATTACAATAGAAACCATACTCATCAGTTTGATCAGAATGTTCAATGAAGGACCAGATGTGTCTTTGAACGGGTCGCCAACGGTATCACCGACAACAGCTGCTTTGTGATTGCTGCTTCCTTTTCCGCCAACGTTTCCTTCTTCAATGTATTTCTTTGCATTGTCCCAGGCGCCTCCGGCATTTGCCATGAACACAGCCAAAACAAATCCAGAACTTAATCCTCCGGCCAGCAAGCCCATAACTCCGGCTACACCGAAAATCAAACCAACAATAATTGGCACAGCAATAGCCAACATTGAAGGCAACAGCATTTCACGCTGAGCTCCTTTGGTTGATATTTCAACACAACGGGCATAGTCAGGTTCAGCTTTTCCTTCAAGGATTCCGGCAATTTCGCGGAACTGACGGCGAACTTCTTCAACCATGCTTTGAGCTGCACGGCCTACGGCATTCATGGTCAACCCGCAGAACAGGAACGACATCATTGCACCAATAAACATCCCCACCAAAACGATCGGGTTCATCAGGTTAATCTGATAAAAATTCATAAAGTCAACAATGGTTGCTTTAGCTGTTTCAACGGTTGTTCCATCAGCCATGGTTAAAACATTTTCGCCAATACGAAGTAAGGCTATTTTTATTTCTTCGATATACGAAGCAAGTAAAGCCAGTGCTGTAAGCGCTGCCGATCCGATCGCAAATCCTTTTCCGGTTGCAGCAGTTGTATTACCAAGAGCGTCCAGAGCATCAGTACGTTTACGAACTTCCGGTCCAAGGTGACTCATTTCAGCGTTTCCTCCGGCATTGTCAGCAATCGGGCCGTAAGCATCAGTAGCCAAAGTGATTCCTAGTGTTGAAAGCATTCCAACAGCAGCAATTCCAATTCCATAAAGACCTTTGCTCAAACTCTCACCGGTTAGCATGTGAGCAATATCGAAATGAATAGCCGAAAGGAAAGACAGAGCAATAGCAATCCCGATAGTAATAACAGGAATAGCCGTTGACAACATTCCAAGTCCGATACCCGAAATAATTACAGTAGCAGGACCAGTCGTTGCGGACTCAGCAACACGTTGAGTTGGTCGGTAAGAGTGGGAAGTATAATACTCTGTTGCTTGCCCGATAACAACACCGGCAAGCAAACCAACAACTACTGAGAAAGCAATACCTAACCAGTTTTCAATATTCAGAGTATAAAGAATAGCAAACGAAGCAATTCCAATCAATACGGACGATACGTTTACACCCAGGCCTAACGATTTAAGCAGGTCGCGCATTGAAGCACCTTCTTTGGTTCGCACCAGGAAAATACCCACAATTGAAAGGATAACCCCCACTGCCGCAATCAACATCGGAGCAAGAACTGCATTAAACTGAGCTTCAGGAGAAGTCATAAATGCAGCAGCTCCCAGAGCCGCAGTAGCCAAAATTGAACCACAATATGATTCGTAAAGGTCAGCGCCCATTCCGGCAACGTCACCTACGTTATCACCTACGTTATCAGCAATTGTTGCAGGGTTACGCGGGTCATCTTCAGGGATACCGGCTTCAACTTTTCCAACCAGGTCGGCACCAACATCAGCCGCTTTAGTATAAATACCTCCGCCAACACGGGCAAACAAAGCCTGAGTTGAAGCCCCCATTCCGAATGTAAGCATGGTAGTAGTAATAACAACCGTTTTATGGAATACATCTGCTTCATCAACAAAATGGTTCAGAATTAAGTACCAGATAGAAATGTCAAGCAAGCCTAAACCTACAACAACCAATCCCATCACGGCACCAGAACGGAAGGCAACTCTCAGCCCGTGGTTCAACGATTGTTTTGCAGCAAAAGCAGTACGTGCAGAAGCATAGGTTGCTGTCTTCATTCCGAAGAATCCAGCCAAACCAGAGAAGAATCCACCGGTAAGGAAGGCAAACGGCACCCAGCCATTCTGAATTTTTAATACGTACGCCATAAAGGCGAACAAAACAGTTAAAATAACAAATACAAGACCCACCACTTTATATTGTTGTCTCAGGTAGGCCATCGCCCCAACACGAACGTGTTTGGCAATTTTTTTCATCGTATCTGTTCCTTCGTCCTCTTTCATCATCTGCTTAAAAAAGAAATAAGCGAACGAAAGAGCCAGAACAGAACTAAATGGAACAATCCAAAATAAACTATTCATAAGTAAAAAATTTATGCAACAAGGTTGCTGTTAGATAATTAAGTTCGTCATGTTTAGTATTCTGCTTCTATAATATTAAAACTATACATTCTGTTTCAAACTAATCGACTCACAAGATAATCTGTTTCAGATTCGTCTTCAAGATTAAAAGAAGCGGCTGAATATAACAAATATGCAATGACCCTAAATCAGATTACAAATGTTTTAGGACAGCCAGAAAATCTCTTGCTTCTTCTTTCTGAACAAATCCACAATCAATTAAGACATTCAAAGAACACATTCACCTTTTATATCAATCTGAAAACAAAGACAGATAAATTATTTCAAACTATAAGAAACTTTCTCTTTTAAATTTTAATCACACAAAATAGCACTTCAAAAAAAACGAAGACAAAAACTGGCACTTAACAATTATTTAACAAATAATTACAGACGCTTTCCTCCTCTTTTGCCTATACCAACTACTAATTTTCCTTTCCATTTGCCACTTCGGTAATAAATAATCAGCACACACATTCCAATCAGCCACCCTGTTGGTTCTGACCACCAAATACCATTCACTCCAAAATAATCGGAAAAGAAATAGGCCACAGGAATACGAATCAAATATAGCGCGGCAAAAGTATTTATCATCGGAATCAGAGTTGCTCCGGCACCTCTCAAAAAGCCCATAATGGTAAACATCACGGCAAAAAGCATGTAAAATGATGAAACGATCAATAAATAATCCTGTCCGATCTCAACGACAGCATTATCAGGAGAAAAAAGCTTCATAATGCTGCTTCCGAAGAGAATAATTAATGCGGAAATAAATGCACAGTATATTACTGAAAATCGCAAACTGGCCCACATGCCTTCGCGTGCCCGTTTTTCCTGCGATGCGCCAAGATTTTGCCCTGTAAAAGTAGAAAGAGCCTGAGAGAAAGCAATCGCTGGCATTTTGGCAAATGAGTCGATTCGGGTGGCTGCCGTATAAGCAGCTACGGCGTTGGTTCCAAAACTGGACACAATTCCCATAATCGCCATCATACCTACCGACACAAATGATTGCTGAATACCTGTTGGCATGCCAATACGCAGGCAACTTCTAAAAATTCCCCGATCGAAAATATATTTCCGAAACGACAGATTCAGCAAATGATGCTTGTGGTTTAGCCAGGCAATGGCTCCAATAAAAACAATCAGTTGCGACAAAACGGTGGCAAATGCCACGCCGTGAATGCCCCACTTAAATACAAGCACAAACAATAAATCGAGAATAATATTTACAACCGTGGCATAAACAGTAAAATACAATGGCGTTTTTGCATCACCTAATCCGCGAAGTATCGAGCTAATTCCGTTAAAACCGAAGAAAAAGAACGATCCGAGCAAATATATACGAAGATAACCAACCGCTTCTGCCATCATTTCGTCGGGCAGATCAAGCAACTGAAAAATCGGTCGGCTCAACGCAATTCCCAACACTGTAATTACCAGCGAAGCATACAGAAAAAACACAAATAGTGTATCGATGGTCCGTTTTACATTTTCTTCCTGTTTTCCACCAAAATATTGCGAAACCACAGTAGAAGCTCCGGAGCCAATTCCAATAACCAGCGAATTTAGTGTCCAGATTACAGGGAATGACGCACCTACTGCCCCCAAAGCCTCTTTTCCCAGGTAATTTCCCACGATAATACTATCGACAACATTGTACAAATTCAGAAAAATATTGCCAACCACCAGGGGTATTGAGAAATTAATAAGCAGACGCCCAACCCGACCTTCAGTGAAATCCTTCATGTAAATAATAAAAAGAGACCGTAAAGCTCATCATTTATTTTCGTATCACAAAACAAAAACCATTCGATTGAACCGGTTTTCGCATTCATTTCTATTTCATTTTGAGCAAACAAAAAACCAGAAAAACGGCTACTTCCAGACTCATTTATTTTTTTTTCTGAAAAAAAAGGTCGAAGGTTTTGTTTTTTCAATGATGCGCTTATTTTTACCAAAAAATTTCAACAATGAAGAAAAGGGTATTATTCGTTTGTTTGGGTAATATTTGTCGCTCTCCAGCCGCCGAAGGAATTTTCAATTCGTATATCGAACGTGAAGGTTTAACGGATGATATTGAATGCGATTCAGCAGGTACTTCGCCATATCACATTGGCGAACCAGCAGACCATCGTATGCAAATGCATGCTGAAAAACGAGGCTACGAACTCGACAGTATTTCTCGTGCATTCAATGCAAAAACCGATTTCGATCAGTTCGATTTTATTATTGGCATGGACGACCAGAATATGTGGGACTTGAAAGCAAAAGCCCGAAGCGAAAAAGACCGGAAGAAAATATACAAAATCACCGATTTTGCCATTGCAATGGATTATGATTCGGTTCCTGATCCCTACTACGGAGGGGCTACCGGCTTCGAGTTGGTTCTCGATATTCTGGAAGATTCCTGTGACGGATTGATGCAACAAATCAAAGAAATAAAATAGAAAAAGCTCCGAATTCGGAGCTTTTTCGTTTCTCGCCCTCGTTCGTCAGTCGTCGTTTTCATCTTAAACGTCGATAAAATCAGCCCTATCTTCGATTGCTTTTTCATGGTTTCTGAAGCAGAAATACCTTCGCCAGCAAATCATCAAAAACCATGAAATGAAAGCAGAAAACAGAAAACTTATTTGGATCAGCCTTCTCCTGTTGACCGTCATTCAATCGGTACAGGCGCAACAGTTGCCCTGGACGCTGAACGACTGCATCAGTTATGCACTGAATAACAATTTGCAGGTACAACAAGCCAATCTGGAGAGTTCGAAACAACAACTTTACAACGAACAGGCACAGGCAGCAAAACTTCCCTCACTAAGCGGTTCAGTTCGAAAAAATTTCAACTGGAACAAAACATTTGACAGTCAGACCGACAGCTATGGTTCTCTAAATGGTTCAAACAGCACAAGCTATTCTCTTTCGTCGAGCGTAACTCTTTTCAATGGCATGAAACTAACCAACCAGGCCAAACAAGCCGCATTGGAATTAGAAAGCAGCACTTTTTATACCAACATGGTAAAAGAGTCGCTTGAGCTGAATATTCTGGATGCCTACCTGCAATTATTGTTTGCAGCCGAAAATGTCAGCAATGCCGAAAAACAACTTGAAGTTACCACCGAACAGCTTGCCCTTGCCCAGGAACGCTTCAATCTGAGTGTCATTTCGCAATCTGATTTCCTTCAGATTAAATCAGAACTTGCATCGGAAAAATTGACTCTGGCCAATGCAAAAAACCAGCAGTCGCTTGCCCGCATCACACTCATGCAACTAATCGAACTTCCGGCCGACAGTACTTTCGAAATTGCAGCCGTTGATCTCAATCAGTTTTTAAACAAAAATATTTTACCCAAATCAGGCGAAATATTTCAGCAGGCAATAGGTATAAAACCTCAAATAAAAAAGGCTGAACTTGATAGCGAAAGTGCACAGTTGAATGAGAAAATTGCCAAAGCCAGTCTTCTTCCAAATCTTTCGCTGGATGCAGGACTTGGAACCAATTACCTGAGTTCGACCAAGTCATTCAATTACGGAGAGCAGTTGGGCAATCAGATTTCACCAAACATTGGTTTATCGCTGAATATTCCGATTTTTCAGAAAAAGCAAGTAAAAACATCCATCAGTTTAGCTCAGATAAGTACGAAGAATGCAGAAATAGAAGAGAAAAACACCAAAAATCAGCTCCGAAAAGAAATTGAACAGGCTACCAACAACGTTGTTGCAGCACAACGCGAATACGAAGCTTCGCTTGAAGGGTATCAATCGCTCACCGAATCGAACAAAGTTGCCATCGAAAAATACGAAGTTGGGCTCATTAACTCGGTTGACTATCTGTTTGAAAAAACAAATCTGATCACAGCTGAAAGCAAATTACTTCAATCGAAATACAAACTCGTTTTCTATTATAAAATTCTCGATTTCTACACAGGAACCCCACTAACCTTATAAAATACAAGACACGATGAACAAAAAAGTTTTATATTCAATCATTGGCGTTGGCATTTTGGCCGGAGGAATAGCCATTTACAAATCGTTCGGCAAAACACAAACCGGTATCGAACTGGAAACAGCCAAAGTTATTCGCGGCGAAATAAGCGATATTGTTACCGCAACCGGCAAACTCGAAGCAATTGAAACGGTTGAAGTAGGCACACAGGTTTCCGGCGTTATTCAGAAAATATACGTCGATTATAATTCGCAGGTAAAAAAAGGACAACTTCTTGCCCGCCTCGACGAAACACCGCTGGTTGCTCAGCTGGAACAAAGTAAAGCAACCGTTGACCAGGCCGAAGCCGAAGTAAATTACCAAAAAGCAAATTACGAGCGCTACCAGACTCTTATCAACAAAAAACTAATTGCCAAATCAGACTACGATCTGGTGGTTTATAACTACGAAAAAGCTGTTGCAAGCCTAAAACAAGCTAAATCGGTGTACGACAAAAACAAAATCAATCTCTCGTATGCCAGCATCTATTCCCCCATCGACGGAATAATTCTGGATCGCGCAGTTGACGAAGGCCAAACTGTTGCAGCCAGCTTCAACACCCCGACTCTTTTTACCATTGCTAACGATTTGACACAAATGCAGGTAGAAGCCAATGTGGACGAAGCCGACATAGGCCGCTTATCAATCGGACAACGCGTTGAGTTTTCGGTGGATGCTTTTCCGGATATGAAATTCGACGGACAGGTAACACAAATCAGACTGCAACCAATCGAAAGCTCGAATGTAATTACTTACACCGTTGTGGTTGAAGCGCCAAACCCGGAGAAAAAACTGATGCCAGGCATGACTGCCAATGTTTCGTTTTTCGTTACCGAAAAGAAAAACATTGTTCTGCTTCCGGCCAAAGCACTAAGTGTAACTATCTCACCCGAAGAAATTGCCCGGCTTAACGAAGCTCATCCGGAATACTTGTTCAAAGACCGTCCCGACCAAGGCAAAGAAAAATCAGTTTGGATTAAACAAGGCAATCAGATTGAAAAACGACCAGTACAACTGGGCGAAACCGACGAATCACACTACGAAGTTCTCAGCGGAATAACCGAAAATGACGAAGTAATTGTCGCAATTAATGCAGCAACAGCAGGTGCCGGACAAAAAGCACAAGCAAGAAGTCCATTCATGCCTCAACGTCCGGGAAGTAATAAAAAAAGCAACTAGCCATGGATAATCGGAAAACCATTATTGATGTAAGTGGACTGAAAAAAGATTTCCATGTTGGAGAAATCACTGTCCACGCATTAAAAGGAGTTGATCTGCAAATTAAGGAAGGCGAATTTGTAGCAATCATGGGAACCAGTGGCTCCGGAAAATCGACCATGCTGAATATACTTGGCTGCCTCGATCAACCCACTGCCGGAAACTACATGCTCGACGGAATAGATATGAGCAAGTTGAATAAAAATGAACTGGCCTCTCTACGCAACAATAAACTGGGTTTTGTATTTCAATCGTACAATTTGCTCCCGCGTACCAGCGCTCTCGAAAATGTGGAACTTCCACTTTATTACAATTCAAAAATACGGTCGAAAGAGCGCAAAGAACGAGCACTGGCAGCACTCGAAGCTGTTGGATTAGTCGATCGCATGCACCACACACCCAACCAGTTGTCGGGCGGACAACAACAACGTGTAGCAATTGCCCGTTCATTGGTAAACGATCCGGTGGTTATTCTGGCTGACGAGGCAACCGGGAACCTCGACACCCGAACTTCCTACGAAATTATGTCTCTTTTACAGAAACTGAATCAGGAAGGCAAAACCATCGTCTTTGTAACTCACGAACCAGACATCGCCCAATTTATGACTCGTAACGTTGTTTTTCGCGATGGACATATTATTCGTGAGGAAATTGTAAAAAATCGGTTCAATGCAAGTGAAATGCTCCGCAATCTTCCATCAGAAGAAGATCAACTTTAAAAAAATGCAACCATGAACTACAAGAATACATTAAAAATATCGCTGTTTGCACTACGCAGAAATAAATTCAGAGCATTTTTAACTATGCTTGGAATCATTATTGGCGTGGCATCAGTAATTGCCATGCTTGCAATCGGTCAGGGATCGAAAAAAAGCATTCAGGATGAAATGTCGGGAATGGGAACGAACCTGATTTTTGCCATGCCCGGATCAGAACGACGCGGTGGTGTACAAATGGGCAACAGCGACGCACAAACCATGAAACTTAGCGACATTGACGCGATAGAGAAACAATGTTCGGCGATCAGCGCTGTTTCGCCTCAGGTAAGTTCGCGCGGACAAGTAGTGTACGGAAATAAAAACTGGCCCAGCACTATTTACGGGGTAAACGAAAAATTTCTCGACATACGAAAATACAAGGTATCCGAAGGGCGTATTTTTTCAGAAAAGGAAATAAAAACTTACGCCAAAGTTTGCCTTATCGGACAAACAGTGATCGAAAACCTGTTTCCGGGAGAAGACCCGATTGGAAAGACCATTCGCTACAATAATCTACCGATAAAAGTAATTGGTATTCTCGAAGAAAAAGGCGAAAACGGCATGGGACAAGATCAGGATGACATGATTATTTCGCCCTACACAATGGTCCAAAAACGAATCCTGTCGATCACTCACATCCAAGGTATTTTCGCATCGGCGGTGTCCGAAGAACAAAATGATCAGGCAATCGAGCAATTAACTCAAACATTGAGAAGAACACACAAAATTAAAGATGAAGATGCTGATGATTTTCATATTCGTTCGCAATCAGAACTTGTACAAACATTCACTTCAATCAGCGACATGATGACGGCTCTGCTGGGAGCAATCGCCGGAATTTCACTTTTGGTTGGTGGAATCGGAATTATGAATATCATGTACGTTTCGGTAACCGAGCGCACCAAGGAAATTGGGCTGCGCTTATCAGTAGGCGGACGCGAAAATGATGTGATGTTACAGTTTCTGGCTGAGTCAACCATCCTCAGTATTTCCGGAGGAATTATCGGAATTCTCTTTGGCACAGCAGTTACCTACCTGGTTTCATCGCTGATGAACTGGCCGGTAGTAATTATGACCTCCTCCGTTATTTTCGCATTTGTAATATGCTCAGCAATCGGAATCTTTTTTGGCTGGTATCCGGCACGAAAAGCGGCAAGTTTGAACCCAATTGATGCCTTGCGCTACGAATAATGCGCAGGGCTACAATTCTGTTATTCGTACTTTATTATGTGTATCTTTGATAAAAAAGCATTCACTTATGACCATTTTAGCCAACCAGGGAAAACGAATTAATACCATCCTCCACATCACTGCCTGGACGATAATTATTATCATCCCCCTGTATCTGAGTAACGTTTTTAACGGAGGAGGCGATCAACATAGACTTTATGAATTTTACATTCGCGGCTTTTCAGCGGCAATCATTTTTTACCTGAATTATCTGTGGTTGGTTCCCGGTTATTTCCTTCAGAATAAAAAAGCAAAATATGCCATTATCATTACCGGAATCATCATCATCAATTATTTTCTATCCACTTATTTCATTGATAATTTCATTCACATTTCGGCAGAAGAACAACGAATAAGAGAAGCAATGCTCAAAATTATTGAGCAAAACAAAGAATCAATACCTCCGATGCCTCCAATTAGTGCATTTAAGTTTTTTAATCACTTATTAGTTTCGGTTCTGATTTCGGGGTTTGCACTCGGACTTGGAGTAATGGAAAAGTTAAAAGAGAACGAAGAAAAACAGAAAGAACTGGAGAAAGAAAAGCTGAACTCAGAGTTGGCATTCCTGAAAAATCAAGTCAGTCCGCATTTCTTTTTCAATACACTGAATAATATTTATTCGCTAATTGGTATAAACACCGAAGAAGCACAAAATGCCGTGCTAAAATTATCGAAATTAATGCGCTATTTGTTGTACGAATCAGAGCAAGGAGAATCGAAACTCAACGACGAAATCAACTTTATGACACACTATATCGATTTGATGAAACTTCGTCTTTCTGATAAGGTGAAGCTATCGGTTTCGTTTCCTGAAACGGCAATCAGCACCAGTGTTCCTCCTCTGCTTTTTATTCCGTTCATCGAAAACGCATTCAAACACGGAATCAGCTACCGCGAGCATTCGTTTATCGACATACAAATGACCGTGAGTGATAACCAAATTTCATTTCAAACACGAAACAGCATCGGAACCAGCAGCCAGTCGGGAGACGGGCAACATTCCGGAATTGGGCTCGAAAATGTAAAAAAACGCCTCAACCTGCTGTTCCCGAACGCACATGATTTACAAATACAGCAAATGCCGAATGTATTCTCGGTTCAGTTGCGTTTGGACTTAAAAACAACAAAACAATGAAAATCAAAACGATTGCCATCGACGACGAGCCTCTTGCCCTGAAACTGGTTGAGGAATATATTGCAAAAACTCCTTTTTTAGAACTCTCAGGAACTTTTGACAATCCGCTGGATGCGGTTGATTTTCTGTCGGATCACGAAATCGATTTGATTTTGCTGGACATTCAGATGCCCGATTTAACCGGAATCGAATTTTCCAAAACATTGCAAAATTCACCAAAAATAATTTTCACTACCGCTTACGAACGCTATGCCATTGACGGATTCAGACTTAATGCGGTGGATTATCTGCTTAAACCATTCAGTTATGCCGAGTTTTTGAATGCGGTGCAAAAAGCAAAACGGCAAATAGAGTTCGAAACCGAAGATAGCCGGGCACTTCCAACAATTGAAACAAACAATCAGTTTATGTTTCTGAAATCGGAATACAAAATACGGCGAATTGAATTCAATAACATCGATTACATTGAAGGATTGAAAGATTACGCAAAAGTTTTTTTGCACGGAGAAGACAAACCAATTTTGTCGCTTACCACCATTAAATCGCTGGAACAAAAGCTCCCCGAATCGCAATTCATGCGTGTACACCGGTCGTTTATTGTCAATCTGAACCGAATTGAAACAATTGAGCGAAGTCGCATCATATTTGGGAAAACATACATTCCGGTAAGCGATCAGTACAAAGAAAAGTTTCAGGAGTTTTTAAACCGAAATTTTATATAGAGTTATAAAAAACAACGACTAGCCCCCGATTCGTTTTACTTTGTATCCCATTCCGGCAAGCAATTCCATAACTTTTGCACAGAAGTCACCTTGTATCAAAATCTCACCATCTTTGGCCGTTCCGCCAACACCACATTTACTTTTCAGTGTTTTGGCAAGTTCTTTCAAATCATCGTCGTGCCCAACAAAACCAGTAACCAAGGTAACTGATTTACCATTTCGCTGCTTCCGGTCGAGTTGCACACGTAAATTTTGCTTTTGAGGAGGCATTGTCTCCGACTGAGTTTCTTCCTCCATATTATATTGAAAATCGGGGTTCGTTGAGTAAACCATTCCCAATCGCTCTTTCCAATCGTTTTGTTTGGCCATAGTTTTTCCTTTTGTGCAAAGATAAAAAATCAGGAATTCACCGTACTACAAGGTCAGTTGCAGCGATACCATAATTCCAAGTTTATTCTTAACATCTTCGGTGTAATTAAACCGCCACACCCCATCAACCCGAATAACTTTTAAAATATTTTCAATCCCGGCAGAGAATTCGGTATATGGAGTTCGCCCAAGGCCGCGCATTCCTTCCGGGAAAACCAATTGCTGATGTTTTCGTCCGTCGAACTCGCCTTTCAGCATCCGCACGCCAACTACTTCGCGCCATTTCAATCGTCTGAAAAGAGGCATTTTATTCAGAAAAAAGCCCTGAAAATGATGCTCCAAGAACAAACTAACATACGCATCGCTCACAAATTCCTGATAATTCATCAGGTTAAAAGCGTACATATCAAACGCATAAGTTTCGTTCCCTTCGTGTATTTTCAACAGAGGGAAAGGAACATCGCCAAAAATTTTCCCTGCCTGTAAATAATAACTGGTGTAACCAATTGGGTTCATCATAATCCGATCAGACAAACCGGCATGCAACTTCCAGTAATTATAATCGCCACCCAGAAAATTCTTAAATCCTTTGGTCACATCCAAGGTTATCACCGGATCGTAGTTGGCGTAAGCATTCCGCTCAAAATTATCAACTACAATATCTTCACCCGGAGCAATCCGGCACGACCATTTTAATTCGCCGATGCCCACCTCCGGAACAATCGTTCCATCAGGTTTATGAAACGAAACAAATGGCGCTGTTTTTATTTTAGCTGAAGAAATACTTAACTGGTTAATTACTCCTCGCGGCCATTCGTGACTAACCGAGAAATTGATTCGAGCTACCGGATTCAACTTTGTATTCAGTTCTTTACTGAGCAACGTTGTCATGAAATTTTGCTCCAAAAAAGCATTATCACTTTTACCCAACATCTCCATATCATCCTGATATTGAAACGAGAGAGAAGAAAATGGTTTCATCCGCATAAAATACTCAAACCCACCACCGTATTTCCATTGCTCATCTTTGGTTCCATAAGCAACAAAACCATTCAGACGCAACTTCTGATTAAACTTGTAGGTGGTTCTGGCTCCCAAACGCAAGCGGGTTCCTTCTACCTGGTTACGGCTAAACAGATAATAATATGGTCCCAGTTCTACCTTTCCAAGATCGCGGTATCCGTAATAAAACATGTAAATATATTCGGCTGCGGTACGGTATAATTTCACATTTTTTATCGAATCAACCATCGCATAAACATTCGCTTCCCGCTGCTGAAGCTCTATTGGTCTGATTTCTTCCCAATATCCGGCATCTTTATCCATCGCATTTTCAACCACCGTTATTGGTTCTTTCAGTCGCGAAAAAGCTTCGGTTACCGGCGCGAAATGAAAATCTTCATAAATATTCGTTTTTCGGGCCATTATCCCAATTTTGTCCGAATCTTTATCTTTTCGGATGTCCACATCGACCATCATTTGTTCGCTTTCCCACACCCAACGATCCTCTTTCTTGCTGAATGTAATGGAATATTGCAGACTGTTCACAAAATTCACATTGGCCTTCTCCGACAATTGCATCTCCATCCGAGTGATGGCATAACTTTCATCTTCGACCCAAAATTTGCCTTTAAAGACAGGTTCCTGCGAAAGACGCGGGCGAAACGACATCTCATATATTTTCCGGCCATCCACCACTGTACTATCAAGCAAATAATAGCGATAGTATTGTAATCCAAGGTTATTTAGCGGCGAAATCAAGCCCATATCAGAGATCATGATGTAATTGTCGTAAATATTCACGCCTTCATACATTTTACCGGTAAACTGACTAAACATATCCACCGTCATACCAGAGGCTTTGTTCGCAACAATTTCTTCGCGATCCTTTCCCGAATGGTGATCGTGGAAATAATTCGACACCGTTTCGTTAAAAAAAACAGGCAAAAATGTCTTCCCTTCAATTTCCAATGAATCAATATAATCGAAAACAAAATCGAACTGCGACAGCAATTTTTTGTTCCGCAAAGTGGATTTCACATTTTTTAAATCGATCTCTGTTTTTGCATACACCCTGCTTTGCCAGGAAGGGAAACGCCCCGGATCATTTTTCTCTTTACCAGCAATAATTTTCCGAAACAGAATATTGGCTGGATTTTCGCCCGGAAGAACTTTAATTTCACCAAGAGCAACCAATTCCTCAGCAAGTACGGCATTAATCGTATTTTTCTGTCGGGGCTTAATCGGAAATTGCTGCTTCAGGTAGCCAATCGCCGATATTTCAATCACAGTCCCCTTTATTTCACGCACCTGCAAATTAAAATTTCCATTAATATCAGAAGTTGTTCCAACATACGTTCCGGGAAAAACAATATTTGCATACGGAATAGGCTGACCGGAATCTTTCTCTGTAATTTTTCCTGATATTTCAGTTGACTGGGCAAACATTTCCACGGCAAAAAATACCAGGCAAGTAAAAATCAAAATTGATTTTTTCATTCTGCGTTCTATTCGTTTTCTGTTTCTGTTTTTGGTTCTTTTTGTTCCGAACCTACAAATGTATTTGTTTTTGCCTCGATAGATACTTCCATACAAAAACTATTGTTTTATTCTTTCAAATATCTTAACACAATGTTCGATAAAATTGCACAACGAAAAATCAGAACAAATCTTTTCATTGTTTCTTTCAGTACAATCATTTTATTAAAACTATTTTCTTTATCAATGGTTCTGTTTCATTAAAAAAATGAATCTTTAAGCTCGCATTTTATATATGAACAAAATTCATTCAAATACCATTTTGCTAGCCATTATTGCGTGCTTGCTCTGGTCTTCAGCTTTTGTGGGCGTAAAAATTGGCTTGCAATATCACACTCCATTACAGTTTGCAGGAATTCGGTTTTTCATCTCCGGAATCATGTTGATATTTCTGGCAAAAAACATCCGCAATTTTCTGAACGAAATAAAAACGAATTTCCCATTTGTTCTGCTAATTGCCCTTCTGCAAATTGTAATTCAGTATTCGCTTTTTTACATCGGTATCGATCTTGTTCCCGGATCGGTCGCAGCAATGGTTGTCGGATCATCGCCGCTATTCATCTCTGTTGCTGCTCATTTTTCAGTTCCCAACGATCGAATAGACCGCATTAAATTGACAAGTATTCTGCTTGGAATTGCCGGAGTTGCGATGATTAGCCTTCGCAAACAACTTCCTTCGGGGGCAGAAATAGCACTTTCCGGAATTTTCATATTAATTCTGAATAATATTGTATCGGGCATATCAAATGTCGTTATCGCACAAAAACAACACACCATCTCTCCTTTAGCACTCACCTCTTCTTCGTTAATTATTGGAGGATTGCTGCTAACATTTATATCAATACCTGTTGAAGGACTGAGCTCGTTCGATTTTCCCCCCACTTATTATGCAGCACTTGCATGGCTTAGCTTTTTATCGGCTGCCGCAATAACCATATGGAATACCTTACTTCGCCGCCCCGGAGTAAAAGTATCCAACCTGAACATTTGGAAATTCCTCATTCCTGTTTCCGGAGCAATACTCAGCTGGCTCATCCTTCCCAATGAATCGCCAGATGCATTTTCGCTCGCAGGAATGACTATTATTGCTGTGGCACTGATCATTATGAACTACGCAAACAGAAAAAATCAGAAATAACCAGCCTCTGTCCTTTTTCTACTTGGCAAATTTTTCAAGAAATCATACGTTTCTAGCTCTTCGTGTCAAATATTTTATCCACTTTTTGTTTGATCTGTCATAATATATCCTTAATTTTATACGAGGTATCACCCTAAATTAATTCAATTATGATCGTTTCAATTTTACCTGTTTGGCAAGAATTAAGTCTGATCGCTCAGATTTACTGGATTATCACTATCCCGGCGACTCTCATCTTCATCATTTTACTGATCACAACTGTTACCGGATCAGATGTTGATGCCGATGTTGAAACCGATATCGATCACGATCTGGCTGATGGAGATAGTATCCCATTTCAGTTTCTGTCGTTGAAAAATATCGTTGCCTTTTTCACTATGTTTGGCTGGTCGGGGCTTGGCTTGCTTAATGCTGATGTGGCCAACTGGCTTGTCGTATTAATTTCTGTTTTCTGCGGATTACTGATGATGCTGGCAATGGCTTCTCTTTTTTATTTTATGTCAAAACTTACCGACAATGGTACGCTGAATATGAAAAATGCCATCGGCCATTTAGGTGAAGTTTATTTAACTATTCCACCAATTCGTGGAGGAATGGGAAAAGTTCAACTTACCGTACAAGGTGCGCTTCGCACGCTCGATGCAATAACCGATGAACAGGAAGCAATTTCTACCACTGCAATCATCGAGGTAATTGATGTAATTGACGACCAGATATTATTGGTAAAAAAACAATCGTTGAAATAAACTGTATTGGATATTGAAACATTTCAATAATGTAAGAAAACCTAGAAGCCCCATATCATAAAAGCATATTTTTCGAACAACATTAATAAACAAAAACCAATAAAGTTATGAGTGATTATTTTGTGATTCTGGTCAGCATTGCTGCCCTGTTTTTATTCATCATCATTGTAGCAATGCTGAAACGCTACAAGCGATGTCCGTCCGACCGTATTCTGGTTGTGTACGGAAAAGTGGGAAAAGGAATTGATAGTGAGTCCCGTTCAGCAAAGTGTATTCATGGTGGGGCTGCATTTATCTGGCCTATCATTCACGCTTACGAATTTCTCGACCTGACTCCTATTTCAATCGAAATCAACCTTAAAAGTGCATTGAGTAAGCAAAATATTCGTGTTGATGTGCCTTCCCGGTTTACAGTTGGAATTTCGACAGAACCAACAATTATGACCAATGCTGCTGAACGCTTGCTGGGGCTATCTCAGGATTCAATTAGCAACCTGGCCAAAGATATTATTTTCGGACAGTTGCGTTTGGTGGTTGCAACGATGGAAATTGAAGAAATTAACAGCAACCGCGACAAATTCCTCGCTGCAGTATCGTCAAACGTTGAAGCAGAACTGAAAAAAATCGGTTTAAAGCTGATTAACGTAAACGTGACTGACATTAACGATGAATCGGGCTATATTGAGGCTCTGGGAAAAGAAGCTGCCGCCAAAGCGATTAACGATGCGAAGAAAAGTGTAGCAGAGAAAAACCGTGACGGAGAAATTGGTCAGGCTGAAGCACATCAGGAACAGCGTGTAAAAGTTGCTCAGGCCGATGCTGTTGCCGTTGAAGGAGAAAACATTGCCCGTGTTACCATTGCCAACTCGGATGCAGAAAGACGTGAAAAAGAAGCTGAAGCTCGCCGTAAAGCGGTTGCCGCAGAAAAAGTAACCGAGGCCCGGGCACTGGAAGAAGCTTACGCAGCAGAAAAAGAAGCTGAAACGGCTCGTGCATTACGTGATAAAGCAACCCAAACAGCCAACGTGGTTGTTCCTGCTGAAATTGACAAACAAAAAGTTGAAATTGATGCAGAAGCGATTGCAGAACAAACACGTCGTCATGCCAAAGGGGAAGCCGACGCAATTTACATGAAAATGGAAGCTCAGGCAAAAGGTATTTACGAAATACTGAGCAAACAGGCTGAAGGGTTTGATCATTTGGTAAAAGCGGCCGGAAACAACTCGAAAGATGCAGTAATGCTGATGATTGCCGACAAACTTCCAGAGTTGGTTAAAACTCAGGTTGAGGCCATAAAAAACATCAAAATTGATAAAGTTACTGTTTGGGAAACTGGCTCAGGAAAAGATGGAAAAACTTCTACGGCCAACTTCCTGCAGGGAATGCTTGGATCAATTCCTCCGCTGGATGATGTTTTCAAATCAGCTGGCCTTGAGTTGCCTGACTACCTGAAAGGGAAAACTCAAGCAGCAGTAACAGAAAACAATTCGCCAACTCCATTTACCGAAGAGCCTTCAAAATAAATCAGGAAAAAAGTCTTCAATAAAGTTTATAAGTAAGAGATTGCATCATAACGCAGATGCAGTCTCTTTTTGCTTATATAATTAATGGCCATTTGCATTGCCTCGCAACCAATATTAGTCAAGCATACCCAAAATTAAACACGAAGCAAATAATCCCATCGAGAAAAGTATCCTCCTTTCCGAAATATTGAATTCTATCTTAAGTTGCCCGCTTTCGTCCTAATAGTTTCAGTCAAAAGAAACAAAGTATTGATCTGCAAATAAAAAAGAACCGCCTCAATACGTATATTGAAACGGTTCTAACAGAATTAGGATAAGATATAATTATAAAGGGGACTGCTTAAAAAAGCAGTTGGAAATACCTCATCATTTATTACTATGGTAAAACAGCTTTGTTATAATCAGTTTCTTTTTCAGGAATCTTCCAAACCCAATTATATTTGTCTGCAGGGCCATACGTAACAGCCAAAGCAGAAACAAAATTTCCACCATCAGTTGGACTCTTTCTACTTACACTATCACCCCATCGTTTAAGATCGAACCAATCAAAGCCTTCTCCCCACAGCTCAATAGCCCGATACATTTTAATTTCATCCAACAACTCATTTCCGGCTTTAGTACATGAATAAGAAGCATCTCTTCCGCTGTCTTTATTCAATGTTATTAATGATTGCCGTGCACCAGCTTCATCTCCCTGATAAAATTTCGCTTCAGCTTCGATTAAATACATTTCAGCTGAACGGAAATGATTAAGGTTTCCGACTCCAGGCATGTCTGCCGCCTTCACTTTAAACTGCATATACGCATAAGCACTGGCTGTTGAATACAAATCAGGGAATAATTTAAAAGCCTGAGCTTTTAGGGCGCTACTGGCAAGTCCAGTAGTAGTTGTATAAGTATAACCTGTTGGATCGAGGAATAAACCCTTACGAATATCTGTACTAGGAATTTTGGTAAAAAGTTCTTTGCTAATACACTTAGGATAAGTACGCACTGCACTCGCATTTGAATTATATGCGATGTATGCAAAATAAGAATAGTAATACAATGTTTCATCTGAAGCTCCGTAACTACTCCATATCCACTCTTTATTCGGAGTATAGAATCCGGCTTTGTATTCAGCATTGCTCATTAATGGATAACCATCACGTGCTTTTGCTGCCATCGTTGAAGCTGTAGCATAATCTTGCCGGGTAATTGCGGCTCTTGCATAAGTAGCATATGCAACATTGATGTCTGGATCGTAGTTATTATCTCTTTTCAATCCAGAGGATTTGAAAAGCTCGATTGCCTGATCCAAATCAGTATATATTTGCTCATAAACCTCTTTCAACGTAGAGAGAGGTTGGTCTCCTGTCGAAGTATCTATTCTTAATACAAGGCCGTTACTCGCCCCATTATTTGAATCTTTCCATCTGGCACAATACAACTGAGATAGCATTAAAAATCCATACGACCTGAAAGTAAGCGCTTGCGCTTTAATAAATTCTTTCTCTTCTTTTGGGCCTGTTGCATTATCAATATAGGCAAGAACAGAATTAGCATTACCAATTATCCGGTAATAATAATACCACGGGTAGTATAAATAGGTGCTTGAAATATTTTCATGATAATCACTATTAATAATACTTGCCCATCCTGGTAAATTAACGTAAAAGTGGTTACCAGGGTAGTTTCCATAGTACATTTTAATGGTTCCTTCTCCATTGAATCCCTGAGAACTTAAATATTGCA
The DNA here is from genome assembly GCA_963668595.1 of Prolixibacteraceae bacterium. GTDB lineage: Bacteria > Bacteroidota > Bacteroidia > Bacteroidales > Prolixibacteraceae > GWE2-42-39. The sequence goes on from OY764876.1 coordinate 1,705,795, forward strand.
TGGTCATCAATTTATTGATACCATTAATTGCTAACGCTGCATTTTGAGTACTCTCAAAAATAGTAGAAGTAGCAGTTTCTGCTGTTGGCACTGTATCCAGATAATCGTCTGAACAAGCATTCCAAAGGAAAGCTCCAACCAATAACCAAGTAAGTATATTAATTTTTTTCATCTTTCTGTTTTTTCTCGTTTTTATAACTTGATATTAATACCCAAAGAGAAAACACGGGCTGTAACAAAAGCATTATCGTTTGTTCCGGCGTAAGATTGTTGCGGGTTCATTCCTTTCAGTGTTGTGAAAGTTGCGAGGTTTTCAATTGAAGCAACTGCCGACAATCCGCCAAGTCCATAACGATCAATAAGCTTTTTAGGGAAGTTATAGGTCAGTGCAATATTCTTAACAACGAAGTATGATGCATCCTGCAAGAAACGCGAAGAAACAGCATTATTATAAGTACTCAGTTTGTAATTAATTGCAGGAATACCATCCGGATCAATTCGATTTGCAGATGTTTCTGTTACTCCAGCAGGTACTCCATCCCATGATTTCAGTACATCCGAGTGAATTGCCGTAGGTGTTGCTGTAACCGACATCAAACTTTGGTATGAATAATCCAGTGTTTTTCCGCCCAGAGAATAAGTACACAGAACAGACAAATCAAAATTCTTATAGCTCAATGAGGTTGAAACACTTCCATACACATCAGGAATTGCACTACCACTCCAGTCTTTTTTCGCATAAGTAGTATAAGTGGTGTAATAATCACTTCCTATTTGAACTACATATTCATCTGGTAATTTCGTTTTTCCTTCTACTTCAGTACTTCCAATATAGAAACGATCAACATCTGGCAAATACAATGAATTACCAGTCATTTGGTCAACGCCAACAAACTGGTGCATCCAGAAATCGTATACACCGTGTCCTTCCATGTATTTCTTCGTTCCACTAACAATACCATTTTCTCTGTTTTGCTCAGGGAGTGTTACAATTTTATTTTTAAGCATTGTTGCATTAAAACCAACATTCCACTTAAAGTCACGATTCTTGATTACATCAACGTCAAATATAAATTCAAGACCGCTATTTGACACTGAACCTAAATTCTGAGCCACTGTTGCTTCGGCAGCAGATGTTGAGGTTGCTCCGGCTGATAAGGGCAAGTAAACATCAAAAAGAAGGTCTTTCGAGCGTTTATCAAAGTACTCCAACGAGAAATTTGCTCTATTGAAAATTGTTCCTTCCAAAGCTACACCAAATGAGCTACTTGTTTCCCATTTAATATCCAGTGCTTCATTCTGTGTTAGATATGCTCCTCCCAAATTCGCATTCTGAGCTAAACTGTATAGGGCCATGTATCCGTAATAATCAACACTCGCATCATTACCTACTTCACCGTATGATGCACGCAATTTCAACTGATTGATTTTATCTTGATAAGCTCTGAAAAATTCTTCTTTAGAAATGATCCAGCTTCCACCCAATGACCAGAAATTTCCCCAACGATTATCAACATAGAAACGAGAAGAACCATCGCGACGGAAAGATGCATCTACGAAATATTTATTATCGTAATTGTAACGACCTCTAGACAAATAACTTTCGGTTTTGTAGTTATCCTGATAACCGGTAAGGGAAGTGATATCAGTAAAATTAACTAATTCAATTCCTCCTTTAAAGGTTTCTGTAGTTTTGTACCCATAAGTATAAGCATAGTTGTAATGATAATTCTCATGTCCGAGTAACACATCTACATTGTGCTTGCCAAACTCTTTTTCCCAGGTTAATTGCTGTTGAAATGTATAGTTTTTATATCTATAAAAAACTCTTTTGGCTCGTCCTTTATTTCCTGAACCATCACCAATTGTTGCATTATTGTATGTTTGATTCTCTGTATCCCGAAGATTTAAGTCTCCGATTAAAGAGAATTTAAAATCTTTTAAGAAACGAATATCAACAAAACCCATACTTTGCAAAGTATTTCGATAAGTTTTATCCATATCCAGCTGAGTTTCCCAAACAATGTGACGGTCTAAGTTCTGAGGACGAGAATATATACTACCTCTGTCAAATTGTTTATTTCCGTCATCATCCAGCATATATTCACCCGTATTCATATCATGCAGATAAACCGGATAAATGGGAGCAATATTTCTCGCATAATAAAATGGATTAACGTATGAACTTGCACTGCTTGCACTACCACTTGTATTGTTCGACAACTGGTGAGATCCAGCTAACGACAATCCTGTTTTAATCCATTCTTTAGGACTCACATTAACAGCCACACGACCAGTGAAACGCTGAAAATCGGAAGATTTCACATATCCATTTTCATCCAAATACCCGGCAGAGAAAAAATAGTTTCCTTTGCTTGAAGCACCTTCTCCACTAACAGTATAGTCTTGACGATGTCCCAATCGTTCAACATACTTGAACCAATCTAAATCGTCATATCCTGAACGCACTTCTGCTCCGGAAACTAATTCCCCATTCGAATCGAATAATGCATCGTCTGCTTTGTTAAATATGTTGTATTTCAAATATGTCGCAATAAGTGATTTGGAAGCTTCTGCTCCTGCAACATCCGCTGTTGGATATTTAGTTGGTTGATCTGACATCAAATTATTGCGCATCCCCTTCCACATAATTTCCATAAAATCTTTCGGGCCAACGCGATCATACTCATGAATTCCCCTATTATAGAACCCTTGGTTAATATTGACACGAATTCCGGTTGTTCCGCTTTTCCCTTTTTTCGTTGTAATAAGAATAACACCATTGGATGCACGGTTTCCAAACAATGCTGAAGACGCAGCGTCTTTCAATACAGTTATCGATTCAATATCCTGAGGATTTAAATCGGAAACATTTCCGCCAAAAGGTACTCCATCCAGCACGTACAACGGACTATTCGATCCATTTACAGAACTAAAACCACGAATACGAATCGTTGCGTCGGAACCTGGTTCCCCATATGTGTTATTTACCTGAACCCCAGCAGCCTTTCCTTCAATTACACTTGATACACTTGATACTGGGCGACTTTCAATTGACTTGGCTGTCACATTCGACACTGCCCCGGTAATTGCTTCCTTTTTTGCTGTTCCGTAAGCAACAACCATTACTTCGTCAACTCCAATAACATCGTCCTTCAATACAATACTGAATTTGTCTTTACCTGCAATTTCAACCTCTTCACTTTTCATCCCAATAAATGAAACAACCAAGGTTTTTGAATTGGCAGGAACTGTCAAATTAAATTCCCCATCAATGTTAGTTACTGTTCCCAAAGTAGTTCCTTTTACCGATACAGAAGCTCCGACAACCGGTTGTCCATAATTATCGAGAACTACACCTGTAATTTTTGATGGCTGAGGTAATTCCATCGGAACTGTTTGCTTCGAAATCAGAATCTGCCGATTATGTACTTCGTAAGCAACATTTTGCCCCTTGGTTACCTGATTCAGTACCTCATCAATAGTACCGTCTTTTACCATAAAGGAAATTTCCTTGTTTACATCAAAGTCGGTTTTTTTGTATAAAAACACATACTCGCTTTGATTTTCAATTGCATCAATAATGTCTGCAATCTTTTGCTTTTCGAAACTAAGGCTTAATCGTGTTGTCTGGGAATAACTATTCCCGGAAACGGTGAAAACAAGCCCGACAATAAGTAAGAATGTCAATCTCATAACCAGCCACGTTTTTGAATGACTTTTCCTCACGGAAAGGCCATGGTTAGGAATTTTTTTCATAGATTTGTTCCGTATTAAATTAAACTTAATGTACTGATTGCCACTCAGTACAAATTATTTTTATCCGGGGAATGTGCCACCATTCTCCGGTTTTTTTCTAGTAAATTTTATATCGGTTCTCCCTTTCTTTTTTTATCTCGACACTTGCCACTTTCGAGACATATTTTAATACTTCGTCTTTATTTTCTCTCAAATCAAGTTTTCCTGTTATTTTTATATCTCCGGTAAGCGGATTTTGAAATGAAAAAGTGATATTATAGAAACGCTCCAGTTGTTTAATCACCCGACTCAAATCTTCATCTGAGAATTTGACCAATCCATCTTTCCATACAGTATAATAACTCGTCTCAACGGTTCTAACTCTGGTAGTTTGCGTTGTTTTGTTGTAAGAAACCATCTGATCCGGATGTATAACAATCTCATCTTCAAAAAAATTGGCATCGTTGCGCCGTAATGAAATTTTACCTTCGGTCAACACTGTCTGAATGAAATTATCGTCCGGATATGCGCTAACATTAAACTGGGTTCCTAAAACACGGATCGACACATCGCTCGTTTTCACGATAAACGGACGATCTTCTTCTTTTGACACAATGAAAAAAGCTTCACCAAAAAGGAGAACCTCTCTCTTTTTTTCTGAAAAGACAGAAGGATATACCAGACGACTCCCTGCATTAAGCCAAACAATTGAATGATCGCTTAACGTTACCACTGAGCGGTTTCCGTAAGGAATTATCAGCTGGTTTATCTTTTTCGACTCAGCATTCTCATCCTGATTATCAATTACGGTTTGCTCATTAAGGATAATCTTTCCTTTCTGCGTATAATCTAATTTCGATTGTTCTTCTTTTAACTCGATATTATTCCCTTCCGGAAGAATCAGAGTCGGTTCATCAATCCGGGCTAATTGGCTCAGCTCCGAAATATGCAACTCGTCCGATTGATTGTGTAAAAGTGTAAAAACAAGACCTCCGCCCAACACAAAGAAAACGAACGCAACTGCTGCATAGCGGAAAACTCGCCGAAGCGGAGACAAAACAACAACTTTATCTTTATAAATAGTTTGTTGCAAAATTTTGCGAGCAAGCTTCATCTTCTCCTTTTCTTTCAACTTCTCATTGTGTATTTTCAACTGAAGCAAGCGCTGTTTCAGAAAAAGAATTTCCTCCTGTTCCTCCGGGTTTTCAATAAAATAATTCTTCCACCACTGCTCAAGCTCAGAAGTGGGAGAAAATACCCATTGATAGAACAATGGATTATTAATAATCTTTTCCTGTAGTTCCATTTTTATCATCTTTCAACAAAAACAAGAGGGACAGAAAAAGAAAAAGGGACAAGTTTTTTTATTTTTTTTTCAGAGGACAAATCACAAGCAGGTCTATTAATCTGGCACCATGCTTTTTACGCAACTGCTCAAGCAGTCGGTAAATTTGTTTTTTTACCGTATCTGGTTTCATATTCAGCATTTCTCCAATCTGAATATAACTCAATCCGGTATTGAATTTCAGAAACAATAATTCGCGTTTTTCTTCATCCAGCGAATTCATTAATTCTCGAATCGACCTACTACGTTCAGACTCCGATTCCGCTTCGATATATTTTTCTTCAAAATCAAATTTCAAGTGAAACGAGTATTTATGTTCTTTTGAAATACGGTCGTATCGGTTACTATGTTTTTGTTTCTGAATAAGAATCCGCTTCAGTGACTTAAAAAGATAATATTCCAGATATTCGGGGTGTCGTAAATCAATGTTGTAGTGATAGATATCGATGAACAAATCCTGAATTGCATCTTTCACATGTTCATTATCCTGAATTATTTTAGTTCCATACGCATACAATGAGTCGATAAATTCATTATAAATCAACTCAAAAGCCCGAGTATCTCCTGCCTTAAAATCAAGCCAGACCTCCAGCCAATATATGCGATCGCGTAACTTATCTCTCACAGATATTTAATGATTTGGACAAATCTTTAAGCCTACAATAAATACAAATAGCTACCCTGTTCTACAAACTTCTACATTTTAGTATCGAAGTTTTTGCAAATTTAATAATATGCCACATAAATAGCTATTTATCATTCAGGTTGTTCACTAATGTAGCAAGAACTGCACTAATCGAAAAAAAAACATAACATCTCGTTAACACATAAACAGGTAAACACAACAACCAGTCAAACAGAAAGCTCACCTCGAATGCGCAAAATAAAACTCCAAAATCTATTTCCCCGTATTCCTTATCAGCAAATAATAAAATCCGACCATATTTTTATAATTACTGATTGCTATTCGCTCGTTTATACCATGAATGCGCGACATATCTTCAGGATAGATATGATACGGCGCAAAGCGGAAAATATTTGGGGACAACTCCCTGTAGTGACGGCTATCAGAAGTTGCTGTCATTAAAGTTGGGGTTACCACCGTGTTTGGAAATTGCATTTTTATGGTTTTGTGAATCAATTCAAATCCACGCGAATTAATCGACGATACAGGAGCTGCTTCATACGCACCAGGCTTTACCTGCAAACTCACCCGCGAATCATCAACCACTCTCTCAACATAAGCCAACAGGCCTTCTACCGTTTCGCCAGGTAAAAGGCGAAAATTCACCACCGCCCGGGCATGCATCGGTAATACATTTTCTTTCATTCCGGCCTGCAATACGGTGGGAGCAGTTGTGGTCCGAACCAACGAATTTCCAGGAGCAGTGCCGGTGTATATTTTTTTAATCAGCCCACCAAATAACCAATGATTCGCAAACACGATTTTAGCAGGCCACGAAATTTCAGGACCGAGATAATCGATAAAATCAACCACTGGCCTGGTTAACTGAGCCGGAAGACGATTCTCTGTCAATCGGGTAATGGCTTTCGAAAGAATTGAAATTGCAGTTTCCGGTTGCGGCGATGCTGAATGTCCGCCTTCAACCTGACAACTCAATTCCATAGTCAAATAGCCCTTTTCTGAAGTACCGATCAATGCAACAGGCTCATTCATCATCGGAACCATCTCGCTTGTAATAACCATTCCTTCATCCAAAATAAAATCGGCAGTAATTGCTCGTTGTTTCAATGCCTGTGCAATCAACTGAGCTCCTTTTCCTCCAACTTCCTCGTCGTTACCAAAAGCCAAATAAATGGTTTGCTCCGGTTGAAATCCGTCTTGTAACAACAATTCTACAGCTTCCAAAATTGACATCAGCGAACCTTTATCATCCAGAGTTCCTCTCCCCCAGATAAACGCCCCATCATTTTCGCCCGAAAACGGAGATTTTTCCCAATCAGCTGCATTAGCAGGCACTACATCCTGATGAGCCATTAGAATTACCGGCGACAACGACTCATTTTTGCCCTGCCAGCGATATAGCAATGCATGACCGTTGAACTTTTCCTTCAATAAATTTTGTCTGATTAGCGGAAAACTTTCATCCAAATATTTATGCAAACGAGAAAATGAAGAGGTCTCTGTTTTTCCTTCCTCGTCGTACGATACGGTTTCGATCTGTATCGCGCCAGACAATCGTTGCAATGCCTCATCGGAGACAGCACAGAACGGCTGTGAACCAATTTCAAACTGTTTACTTTTAAGCAAAAATGTTTTTGTCAGCAGTACGCCTGTCAGCAATAAAACACTTAAGCCAATAACAATCGCTATTTTCCGAAACATTGCTCTATTTTTCAGTTTTTAAATCCTTGACACAAAAAGCTACAAATCTTCCACCGAATGAATGATCATCTTCTTATTTTTCAATACTGAGATGATTGCATCAACGATGTGATCGTCAAGCATTGTTGCATAATTAAAAACCATATCGAAATCGCAATTGTTCAATTTCCGCCCGGCAATATGCTCAACAAATAGTTCGCGTTGCCGATCAATTTCCAATACATAATCCTGAGCATCAGCATACGACATATTACTTACCTGCATAATGCGATTTACCCGCCACTCAAGTGGAGCCTGCAATTTGATATTAATATTTCCGGGAATATCGCGCGAAATAACTCCGGCGGCCCGCCCAACAATAATGTAATGTCCTTCTTCTGCGATTCGGGTAATAACACTTTTTACAGCATCAATCACTTTCTGATCATCCGCATCGTACATCTTTTCTACCGAAAAAGCCGTACTCACTTCATGCAAACTGGTTTTCGCCTCTCCCAGAAATACGTTTTTCACTTCTTCCGGATCAAGTTCCAACTCTAATGCTGCCTGCTCAATAATTTCTTTACTTACCCACTTCCACTCTACATTAGTTTTCGTATCCGACATATAACTGTAACCGGTTAGAATTTTCGACAATTTAGTGGCAATACGTTTTGCAGAACATCCACATTCACGCGAAATGGTAATAACTGGTCCGGGAATTTTCGTTTTCTTTCCTTGCCCTTCGTTTTGATTCCCAAAATAATTACTTAAAAAATTCTTCATATCTCTGGTCTTAATCTGGTCATTTATACTTTTTGTTATTTTCTATCAAATCTACAAAGCAATTTGCTAAACCAACCGCCAAAATCCGTAAAAATATTCGCCCATGCAGATGTTTTAAAACAATTCAACGAAACACCATTTCTTTCTTTTTCTGCTATTAAACATTTCTTTTTTCAACTTAAATCTTTTCTATCTTCGCAGAAACACCAACATTATGAGTAAAGAAATATTTACCGCACTAACTTCGTTTGGCATGTCAGGACAGGTTTTCCATGGTCCATGCCTGAAAATAAACCCTCGTTTTAAAGTGAAAAAGATATTGGAGCGAAGCAAAAACCTCTCAGCAAGTCTTTTCCCTGATGCAAATATTGTTCGTTCATTCGATCATATTCTGAACGATCCGGAAATTGAACTGGTAATTGTCAATACACCAGACCAGTTTCACTACGAAATGGGCAAAGCAGCCTTGCTTGCAGGCAAACATGTAGTGATAGAAAAACCAATAACACAAACCAGTGAACAAGCACAGGAACTGATTGAGATTGCAGCCCAAAAAGAACGCATACTTACAGTTTTTCAAAACCGGCGATGGGACGGAGATTTTTTGACGGTAAAAAAAATTATTGAAGACGGATTACTTGGTCAAATCACAGAATTTGAATCGCATTACGACCGATACCGAAATTACATACAAACCAACACATGGAAAGAAGAAGCCGGAGAAAACAACGGTGTACTTTATAATCTTGGCGTACACATGATCGACCAGGCTCTTTTTCTGTTCGGTCAACCAATTTCGGTAACTGCTCATTTGCATACCTTGCGAAAAGGAGGACTGGTTAACGATTATTACGACATTCGGCTCCAATACCCAAACCAGGCGGCCATTTTAAAATGTTCGTACCTGGTTCGCGAATCGGGTCCCCGCTACATGGTGCATGGCACACAGGGCAGTTTTCTGAAATACGGCATCGACCCTCAGGAAGAAATTTTAAAAACAGGAGTACTTCCTACAGGCGAAAATTGGGGAAAAGAACCGGAGCAAGACTGGGGATTGCTTCATACCGAAAAAGATGGAGCAGTAATCCGTAAAAAGATAGCAACCATTGCTGGCAACTATCCGGCATTCTACCAACAAGTTTACGAGTCAATACGAAACAACAAATCGGTTCCCGTTAATCCGGCAGATGCACTGCTTTCATTGAAAATTATAGAACTGTGCAAACAAAGTCATGCCGAAAAAAGAACCATTTCATTCCCATAAACATTTAAAATTAAATCATTTACTACTCACAATTAATCAATAAAAGAAGAAGGCCATCCTTACGGACAGCCTTCTTTCTATATCAAGTAACAATTCAATCTAACTATTATTCATTCATCGAGATAAGGAATTCTTCAACTGATTTCGCTTTCATAATGCGCGTTTTCATAAATTCCATGGCTTCCACCGAATTCATATCGCTTAAGTAATTACGCAAAATCCAAATCTTATCCAGAATGTGTTTATGGTGCAACAAATCTTCGCGACGGGTGCTCGAAGAAACAATATCCACTGCCGGGAAAACTCGTTTATTCGACAATTTCCGGTCAAGCTGAAGTTCCATATTACCGGTTCCTTTGAATTCTTCAAAAATCACTTCATCCATTTTCGATCCGGTTTCTGTCAACGCGGTCGAAATGATTGTCAGTGATCCACCTTCTTCTATGTTTCGGGCTGCACCAAAGAAGCGTTTGGGTTTATGTAATGCATTGGCATCAACCCCTCCGGAAAGTACTTTTCCTGATGCCGGAGCAACAGTATTGTAAGCACGAGCCAAACGAGTAATCGAGTCAAGCAGAATCACCACATCGTGTCCACATTCAACCAAACGTTTCGCTTTTTCAAGCACCATGCCAGCTACTCGTACGTGGCGTTCTGCCGGTTCGTCAAAGGTAGATGAAATAACCTCTGCATTCACGCTTCGGGCCATATCAGTAACCTCTTCCGGACGCTCATCAATAAGCAGAACAATCATATATACTTCCGGATGGTTGGCTGCAATAGCATTGGCAATATCTTTCAACAGAATTGTTTTACCTGTTTTAGGTTGAGCAACAATCAAACCGCGCTGTCCTTTTCCTATCGGAGCAAATAAATCAACAATTCGGGTTGAAATATTATCGTGTCCGTTTCCGGTAAGGTTGAATTTCTCATTCGGAAATAATGGAGTGAGGTGATCAAAAGGAACACGGTCGCGAATGAAATCAGGTGTACGTCCATTGATTTCAATCACTTTAATCAGCGGAAAATATTTTTCTCCTTCTTTGGGAGGACGAATCGTTCCTTTTACGGTATCTCCTGTTTTCAGCCCAAAAAGTTTGATTTGCGACTGAGAAACGTAAATATCGTCGGGCGAGTTCAGGTAGTTAAAATCTGAAGAACGCAAAAAACCATATCCATCAGGCATAATTTCGAGCACACCCGAATTGGTTATAATTCCTTCAAATTCATACACTTTTTCCTGCGTATTGGCAGTCGGTTGTGCCTGATTATTATTCTGGTGATTGGACTGCTGCGGCTGATTTTGTTGTTGATTTTGCTGCTGTCCTTGCTGTTGGTTATGTTGCTGATTATGTTGAGGCTTCTGCTGAAACTGTTTTTGTTGTCCTTGCTGTTGATTGTGCGGACGTTGTTGCTGATTATCCCAACGAGATTGTTTCTCAAACTGACGAGGGCGATCGTTATTCGTGTTATTTTCACGCGTCCCTCCGTTTTGAGCTCCTCCCTGTTTATTATTCTGCTCAGGACGAACAGCTTTCACTACTAATTCTTGTTTGGGCGGATTATTTACAGGCGCGCTGTTTTCTTCTTTCGCCTCTGCCTCTTTATTTCCCCGTGTATTTTCAGGTTTGTGTGTTGAAGAACCAGCCATTACCGGAGCTTCCGGACTTGTGCGACGACGACGACGACGTGCATCATCGTCATTGTCTTTCACTGGTTGATTTGCGGGTGCAGATGCAGGCTCTGCTGCTGGAGCAGGAGTAGCTGCGGCTTCTGGTTCGTCTTTTTTCAGAAAACTTAATAATCGGGGTTTTTCTTCCTTTTTTATATCTCTGGGGGATTTCAATTTACGATCGCTCGAAATTTTCTCAGAAGCTATAATTGCCTGAGTGTCTAATATTTTATAAATCAAATCTTGCTTTTTGTAAGATTCAATTTTTTTAATGTTAAGCTCCTTCGCTATTTCCCGTAAGTCAGGAAGCAACTTTCGGCTTAATTCAATAATGTCATACATACTAATGTGATTGAATTGTTTAAGTATCCAAAAATCAAGTAATAAAAAAAAGTGAGGATTGAGAATTTGGACTATTCGTGTTCGAAATTTTTTGCAATTATAAATGAATAAGTCAGTATTACCAAAAAAAATACTTTTTTTCTTTCAAAGAAACAGCATCTAAGTTACAACATCTTTTTGAAAGATGCAACTAAACAATATATATTAAAAATATCAGATTCATTCATGTTCAAGCTCCATTCACAACAAAAATGAGGGGCTTCATAAAAAAAAACAGACCAGTATCAATTATTACCAAGTAGAATCTTTATTTTCACGTTGTGATCATGAAACTTCCGCGATTGATTATTTGTTTTTTTAGAAACCAAGCCTAAATTCATAGCAATGAGACAACTCAAAATTTCAAAACAGGTTACCAACCGCGAAACCTTATCGTTGGACAAATATTTGCACGAAATAGGTAAAGTAGAATTATTAAGTGCGGAACGGGAAGTTGAATTAGCGAAACGAATACGCAAAGGTGATCCGCAAGCATTGGAAGAACTCATAAAAGCCAACCTCCGCTTTGTTGTATCCGTATCAAAGCAATATCAAAATCAAGGACTTAGTCTTCCAGACTTAATTAACGAAGGAAATCTTGGTCTCATTAAAGCAGCACAGCGATTTGATGAAACCCGTGGATTTAAGTTTATTTCGTATGCCGTTTGGTGGATCAGACAATCCATTCTTCAGGCGCTGGCCGAGCAAGCACGAATTGTAAGACTCCCGCTAAATAAAATTGGATCAATCAATAAAATAAACAAGACATTTGCCCAACTGGAGCAAGAATTTCAGCGAGAACCAACTCCAGACGAAGTTGCGAAGTTGCTCCAAATTGAAACCGACATTGTTGAAGATGCGCTGAAAGTATCCACTCATCACTTATCGATGGATGCTCCTTTCCGCGATGATGAAGAAAACAGCATGTACGATATTTTATGCAACGATGAATCCCCCAGTCCAGACAAAGGACTGATTAATTACTCACTGCGTAAAGAAATTGAAAGAACTTTATCAACGCTTGGTGAACGCGAAGCTGAAATTATTCGTTACTATTTTGGTTTAAATGGCTACCGCCAACACACCCTTGAAGAAATTGGCGATGCATTTGGACTTACCAGGGAAAGAGTTCGTCAGATTAAAGAAAAATCGATCAAAAAACTAAAAAATCACTATCGTAACCGTTTACTAAAAACCTACCTTGGTGAATAAATCCGCGAGGTGGTTGTGTTTTTAAATCAATTATTTCATTTCGATGCTGAAAAACGTATTTTTGATCCAAAATTTAACAGATCATGAATACTCAAAAGCTCATTGCACCATCAATTCTTTCAGCTGATTTTAACAATCTGGGAAAAGATATTGAAATGATCAACCAAAGTTTGGCCGATTATATTCACTTTGATGTCATGGACGGAGTTTTTGTTCCCAATATTTCATTTGGGTTACCGGTAATAGAACATGTTAGCAAAATTGCACAAAAACCGCTTGATGTACACCTCATGATTATTGATCCGGATCCGTTTGTCATACCATTTGCAAAAGCAGGAGCTTCAATATTGACGGTACATTACGAAGTTTGTAAAAATCTTCACCGCACCGTGCAGCGCATTAAAGAGCAAAAAATGAAGGCATGTGTTTGCCTGAATCCGCATAGTCCGGTTAGTTTACTTCAAGATATAATTCACGAACTCGATATGGTTTTACTCATGTCGGTAAATCCGGGATATGGTGGACAGAAATTTATTGAGCACACTTATCGCAAAGTAGAGGAACTGAGAACGCTCATCAACAAAAAAAATCCTTCCTGTCTGATTGAAGTTGATGGAGGAGTAAATATGGAAACAGGGAAAAATTTATTCGATTGCGGTGCAAATGTTCTGGTTGCCGGCAGTTTTGTTTTCAATGCAACAAGCCCGACAGATACAATTGCCCAATTGAAAAACTTATAGGTAGATATTCAGTTTTGCCTTATCAACGCAAACATCCTTCTTATTATTCGCCACGGCATCGCGAAGCGAACACTCGGCTGAACAGGAACCACATTTGCTATTTTTTTTCTTTTTTGCACCAGGAACAAATACACGAAGAGACTTTAGCGCAACAACGCTAAAAGCTCCACCAATTATTGCATATGAAATTATTTCCTGAATCACAACTATCTTTTTTCTCTGAACAAACTAATTAAATTAATCTGTAAAAACAAATGACTTCTTACAGTAACAAACTACCAATCTGATATATAAGCATTGCAACAACCCATGCAAGCAAGGTTGTATAAGTCATTGCAAACAATGCCCACCTCAACTTTCCTGATTCGTTTTTTATCGTCGCAATAACCCCTATACACGGAAAATAAATCAGTACAAAAAATAAAAATGCCAAAGCTGCGGGAATCGTATAAACAATCTGTCCGTTTTTTTCTCCGCTGGTATATTTTTCATTCTTCAGTTTTAGAGCAAGCGAAGCTGATGCATCTTCATTTTCTCCTTCCTGGTACAAAACACCCATTGTGCTAACAACAATTTCTTTGGCTGGCAAACCGGCAAGCAAGCTAACACTCATTTTCCAATCAAAACCAAGTGGTTGCATCGCTGGCTCAATAAAATGCCCAATTCGACCCAAATAACTATTTTCTAACTGATTAGCTTTCTGCTGTACTGTTAGTTCTTCCGTCGAAATTTCATTCTTATCCACTGACTTATAGCGAGGAAAATAGCCCAATGCCCAAACAATAATCACACCGATAAGAATAATTCCACCAATCTTTTTGAGGTATTGCTGGGTTTTATCCCACATGTGTATTAAAATATTTTTCATGGTTGGCATCCTATAAGGAGGCAACTCCAACACAAAAGGCGTTTCCTTATTTCTGAAAAGTGTTCGGTTAAAAATCTGAGCAGAAAGAAATGCAAGCAGAATTCCGGTAAAATAAACCACCGCAAGAATCAATCCCGGATTATTGGGAAAGAAGGCCGAAATAAGCAACACATACACCGGGAGACGAGCACTGCACGACATAAATGGAATAATCAGCATCGTGAGCAAACGATCGCCCGGACTACGTAAGGTACGCGTTGACATAATTGCCGGAACGTTACAACCAAACCCCATCACCAAAGGAATAAATGAGCGTCCGTGCAAGCCAAAACGGTGCATCACCTTGTCCATTAAAAATGCCGCACGAGCCATATATCCGCTATCTTCCATCAACGAAATAAAGAAGAAAAGAATCAGTATATTCGGCAAAAACACCAACACACTTCCTGTTCCATCAATAATTCCGTCTATCAGCAAATCTTTCAGCATTCCGGGAGCCATATATTGATTGATCGCAGAGGCAATAAAAGCCACCATCGATTCAATCCAGCCCATTGGGTAAGCTCCCAACTGGAAGGTTCCGAAAAATGTAATAAACATGAAAAAAATAAACAACGGAAACCCGATAAACGGATGAGTCAGGTAGCGATCAATCCGATCCGATTTTGTTTGCTGATTTTGAGGTTTATGAGAGAGCGTCTCTTTTAGCGCACCGGCAATAAAACCATATTTTGCATTCGTAATAACCGTTTCGCTGTCTTCGTTGTAAAGTTTCTCAATACGCGATATTTCGGTTTCGGTAATTTGCCTAATATCCTCAAAATTGCGGTATTTAGATAAAGCTATCATGGATTGTTTATCGCGCTCAAGCATTTTTATCGCCAAAAACCGCGACGACATTTTATCTGTAATCGGCTTATTTTCTTTGATTTTTGCACGAATTGCACGAATTGAGCGTTCCAACTCCATGCCATAATTGATATGAATGTGCCGAACAATCGGATCACGATCTTCATACACATCAATGGTCTTTTTTATCAATTCGTCAATCCCCTGCCCTTTCGAACTCACTGTTGGAATAATCGGAATACCTGTCAGTTTGGCCAAACTCTGGTAATCAAAACGAACCTCATTCTTCACCAGTTCATCATACATATTCAAAGCAACAATTACCTTGATGTCCATGTCGATCAACTGAGTTGTAAGAAAAAGATTACGTTCAAGATTGGACGCATCAACCACATTAATAACAATGTCCGGATGGTCGTGAGTGATAAAGCGACGTACAAAAAGCTCTTCAGGAGAATAGGCAGTCAGGGAATACGTTCCCGGCAAATCGAAAATATTGAAATGATAACCAAACTGATTGAATTCTGCTTTTTTTGAATCAACCGTTACGCCGCTGTAATTTCCGACATGCTCTTTCGATCCGGATAAAAAATTAAACAAGGTAGTTTTTCCGCAATTCGGATTGCCCACCAGAGCTATATTAATCGTTTTTTCCTTGATTTTTGCTGAACGCTTCAGCTCTTCATAATCAATAACTCCTTCGTAGCTATCCGTCACCAGTTCCGCTGCATCTTCCAGCGAAGCAACTTCAATCAGTTTCGCTTCCGAGCGACGCAAAGTGATATTGTAATCCAGTATTTTAAACTCAATCGGTCCATTAAACGGAGCATTTTTCAGCACAGTAATCTCCTTCCCTCTCACAAAGCCCATCTCTGTAATACGCTTGCGGAAAGAACCATGCCCCAATACCTTCGTTATTATTACGGTCTCGTTACTTTTTATGTCGGAAAGCCTCACCTCTTCGGAGTTTATGCTAATTTAAATCAAATAAAAATAACAGTGCAAATATATTTAAGTTTTGTTATTTTGTCGAAAAATAAGCCTTTTTATTATTATCTGCGTGGCACATTGGTTTAAATTTGCAAACAACAAAACAACTACATAGCCGTTCCGTAGTATTGAAAACAATAAGCATGAAACACAAACAGGACAAAATATACCGCGAAATACAGGAAGCCATAAACAGCCTGCCCGAGCATTTCAGTATATTAGAAGAACAAATTGATCTGGAGCTTCAAATGCAATATTTCAATTTTTCGAAAGAGCTAAAAAATGAATTTTCGAAAGAATACATACTCAGCCGAAAAGATGACCTGTACAACGAAACAATTTCAACTGAAGAGAAAAAAAACCTACTGGTGTTACTCGCATCGGTTGACGAAGTAGATGCCTACCGGGCCATTGAGTCGTATATTAAATCGCCGGATCCGGAACTGAAAGACTGGGCAATTTTAGCGCTGCAAGAAAGTAGAATGATATTGCAAAGTTCGTTGCTCGACGAACAACAAGTATTCATTTCAACAGGACTGGGCGGACACGGACAAAAATTACGCTACTTTTTTGTTCTGCGCGGAAAAGATCACATAAACAGTCTTTCGGAAACACAACAAAAGTTGATTCGCAGCGAACTGGAATTCGGGTTGAAAAAATATGACGGAGTTATGGAAGAAATTCAGTTCGAAGAAGGTTTTGCATCCGGACTATTTTTGATGCCGCTAAAAAAAGACATACAGGAACTTTTTCGTTCTGTTATTGACGAATGCAATCAATACGGTGATTTTTTAAGTGAAGATGTTATTCTGACCAATGTCCGGAAATTATCGATTAACGAAATAAAGGATTTTCTTAACCAACAAGAAGAAGATGAACAATACGATGAAGATGATGAAGAAGAATTTGATTAATGCTGCAATACAAGTGCTTCCCGTATCGGATGAACACGACAGCTACGATTTGGTTGACATAGCAATTGCTGAAATTGAAAAATCAGGTTTAAAATACAAAGTCTGCCCATTCGAAACAGCAGTTGAAGGCGAATGGGATGAAGTAATGGCTCTGGTGAAGCGGATACACGATATACTATATCAAAACGGCACAAAAAAAATGATGTGTTACCTGAAGATTCAAAGCAATCAGGATCAAGATGTTCGAATTGAAGACAAGATGCACAAATACGAATAGTAAAAAAAAGTTTGAAAAACGTTTGCGTTTTAAAACTGAAAAGCATTATATTTGCAGCGCTTTTAGCAAGAAATGCAAATGGTCCCGTAGCTTAATGGATAGAGCATCTGACTACGGATCAGAAGGTTGGGGGTTCGAGTCTCTCCGGGATCACAAAAGCACAAAACAAACCTGGTTAATATATTTAATCAGGTTTTATTGTTTTTAGGCCGGTCCACAGAATTCAATCTAAAACAAGAAAGGATCAAAAATTTAAGCCCATGAACCGGAGAAATTCGCACACAACACACCACTCACACCCAACATTTTTCACCGCAGCCCTTCTTTTAAGTCTGACTGGCAGCGGCATCTATCTGACAATATGCCTCGCTCTGGGTCTGTTCTATTCGTATTTTTCCGAGAAAATGATTGAATCTGTCAACCTATTCAGCATGAACGGAACATCGCCAGCATATTTTCTGACTCTGTCAATGTTTGCTGCGGTTTCTCTTTGGGGAATTATCATGTTATGGAAAAATCGCAAAAAAGGCTATTTCGTTTATCTTGCGGCACAAACAGGCATTCTTTTATTACCATCGCTTACGATGGGGCCAAATGCACTTTCGTCGCTAAACATGATATTTACAGCCCTTTTTGCGATCATTTATCTTATTCTATACCGACGACTAAACTGAAAGCAAATAGCTTTTAAATCCGGCAAAATCAGCCGACATCGGAATTGACATTTTTTCTCCTTTCATAAATGCGGCCAACTTATCCGGAATTCGGATTTTCGTTCCCAAAGTAGCCTCTACGGTCTCTGTAAATTTAGCTGGATGAGCTGTTTCCAAAAATATCCCGACTTCGCCACTAAGCAAATTTTCACTCAGTGCTTGGTATCCCACCGCTCCATGCGGATCAAGAATATAGCCATAGGTATGATAAACATCCCTCATCGTTTGCCGAATTTGCGAATTACTATAACGATACCCTTTCATCTCGGCTGCAATGTCGGCATGCGAATGAGCATATAAATCGAGAATACGCGCAAAATTGCTTGGATCACCCACATCCATTGCATTGGCAATTGTGGACACTGAAGCGCGCGGTTCATATTTTCCATTTTTCAGATACTGAAAAACAATGTCATTCTCGTTATTGGCAGCAACGAAGCGTTTCACCGGCAAACCCATCCGTTTGGCAAACAAACCGGCAGTGAGATTGCCAAAATTACCACTGGGTACCGAAACCACCAATTCTTCGCCAATACCTTTCTCGCGCAAACGAGCATAGGCATTAAAATAATAGAAAGCCTGAGGAAGAAAACGAGCAACATTAATTGAATTGGCCGAAGTCAGGGTTTTGGAATTCTTCAATTCGGCATCCAGAAATGCAGTTTTCACCAATCGCTGACAATCATCAAAAGTACCATCAACCTCCAGTGCTGTAATATTCTGACCAAGTGTTGTGAATTGTTTCTCCTGTATTTCACTCACCAGCCCTTTCGGATACAACACGTGCACATGAATTCCCGGAACTCCAAGAAAACCATTCGCCACAGCACTACCTGTATCTCCGGAAGTAGCAACCAACACATTTACCTGTTCGGCATTATCATGCAGAAAATAA
Organism: Prolixibacteraceae bacterium; assembly: GCA_963668595.1. Lineage (GTDB taxonomy): Bacteria > Bacteroidota > Bacteroidia > Bacteroidales > Prolixibacteraceae > GWE2-42-39. The sequence continues at coordinate 1,724,765 of OY764876.1, forward strand.
TTTAATAACCGGGCCATGAATCGCCCTCCCACGTCTTTGAATGCAAGTGTTGGCCCATGAAATAATTCCAATGCATACACATTGTCGTTCACTCTCGCAATCGGACAATCAAAATTCAGTGTGTCAAAAACTATTTCTTTCAGTTTTTCCTCCGGAATATCTTCTCCGAAAAACTTCTTCGCTACTTCAAACGATATTTCCTGAAAACTAAGCTGATGAATACTATCAAAAAACGAAGGGTCGAATGCATCAATCCGTTCGGGCATAAACAACCCTTTATCATCAGCCAGACCTTTCACCACTGCTTCTTCAAGCGAAACTTCAGGAACAGATTTATTCGTACTATAATATTTCATAAAATTCAAACTAGATTAAGACTAAGGTTAAAATTGTGATACACGTAATTTACCGAGCCAACAGAGCTTTCATAAATTCATCTCCTTTCAGCAAACCAAACGATCCGCCTGCAACAGCAAATTCGTCGTAAACCTGCACGGCATCCGCTTTCGCATCGGGCCGATATATAATAAAAGGCACAGCATCTTTAGTATGAATTTTCGTTGCACAAGGTGTTGGATGATCGGGTAAAACAGCAATAGTAACCGGCTCATCCATCAGAGCGGTTTCTTCCAAAATATATTTCACAACCCGGCGATCGAGATATTCAATGGTTCGTGTTTTCAATATTGCATCACCCTCGTGCCCCGCCTCATCACTGGCTTCAATATGCAGATACACCAAATCATGATCTTTCAACGCTTCAATCGTTGCTTTTGCTTTTCCTTCATAATTTGTATCATACAAACCAGTAGCTCCTTCAACCTGAATAACATCCATGCCGGCATAAACACCAATCCCCTGAATAAGGTCAACCGCAGAAATTACCGCAGCCGATGGAATGCCGTACAATTCTTTCAATGTAGGCATTTGTGGTTTGTATCCCGGCGACCAGGGCCAAATGCTATTGGCTGGATCTTTCCCCGCAGCTATTCGTTTTTGATTCACCGGATGAGCCGATAAAAGTTCCATTGAGCAACGAATCATATTATTCAGCAAAGTCGCTGTTTCGACAGCACTTTCGGCTTCTGCTTCAATGAAATAATTGCAATACGGCTTGCCTGGCACATCATGAGGAGGCGTACAATTCAATTGTTTTTTTCCACCTTTAATGACCAACAAATGACGATACGACACACCCGGATAGAAAATCACCCGGTCATTTCCCAATTCGGCATTCAGAAAAGCAATCAACTCGTGCGCCTCAGCATTCGAAATATGTCCGGCCGAATGATTTTTGATATTTTCGTTTTCAATGCAAATCAGATTGCAACGCATCGCCAAATCACCCTCTTCCAGTTTCACCCCCATGCTTGCAGCCTCAAGCACTCCGCGCCCTTCGAAGATCGACTCCACATCGTAGCCCAACACTGCAAGATTCGCAATTTCGCTGCCCGGATGCATCGACTCAGGAACTGTAACCAAACGTCCGGAGCGACCTTCCCGTGCAAGCCGATCAATGTGTGGCTTTTCGGCCATCTGCAAAGGAGTTTTTCCTCCAAATTGTTCAATGGGTTCATCGGCCATGCCATCTCCCAATATGATGATATACTTCATGTGTTTATTTTTTGTTTTTTATTGCCACATGGAATTCGCATGATGGAAGAATAATCATTTCGATTGGTGTTCCCGTAAATCATGCTCATTTCATTCGTATGTAATTTATTTTTATTTGTCGAATGGAACTGATATTAAGTATTTACCATTAAATAATTTACTATTTACAATCTGACGACAAACAGACAATCAACATCTTATACTATATTCAATGCGACAATATATTATTCTGAGTACTTATATATTCGACACCCGAATAATGTCGGCAAATACTCCGGCCGCAGTTACTTCCGCTCCGGCTCCATAGCCTTTTATCATCATCGGGAACTCGTTGTATCGCTCTGTCGTGAACATCACCAGATTATTGCTTCCCTGCAAATCGAAAAACGGATGTCCCTGACTGATCTCCTGTAGTCCAACTTCTGCTTTTCCCTCTTCGAAACGAGCCACAAAACGCCAACATTTATTTTCGGCAACCAATTTTTTACGCCGTTCTTCAAAATCAGGATTCATTTCAGGCACCAACGTCCAGAAATCGTCCACACTTCCCTCGAAATAATGGGCAGGCATGAAGGTATTAATGGTCACATCTTCTTTATCGATTATGTAACCCGATTCGCGAACCAAAATCAGCAGCTTACGCACCACATCCACACCACTTAAATCAACGCGCGGATCAGGTTCAGCATACCCTTGCTCCTTGGCCATACGAATGGTTTCGCTAAACGGAATTTCAGCACTAATGGTATTGAAAATGAAATTTAGCGTCCCCGACAAAACCGCCTCAATACGAACAATCTGATCGCCTGAATTCACCAGATCGTTCAGCGTATTAATAATTGGCAAACCGGCACCTACATTGGTCTCAAATAAAAACTTAACCCCTTTGTTTTTGGCTGTATATTTCAATTTCGAATAGTTCGAATATTCCGACGAAGCCGCAATTTTATTCGCCGTCACAATTGAAACGTTCGAATTCAGCAATTCTTCATAAATCGAAGCAGCTTCGGCACTGGCCGTACAATCCACAAAGATTGAGTTGTACATGTTCAGTGCTTTTATTTCATTTTTGAATGCCTCAATTCCTGACGGTTTTCCTTCTGCAATCATTTTCTCACGGAAATTAGCAATATCAATGCCTTCACGCGAAAGCAACATGTGCTTCGAGTTAGCCACTCCTGCCAATTTTATTTTCAGATGCTTTTCTTTCAAGAGCTTTGCTTGCTGATGACGAATTTGCTCCAGCAAATTGCCTCCAACCAAGCCAATTCCCAACAAGAAAACATTCAATTCCACATTTTCTGAAAGGAAAAACGACTCGTGCACCACATTCAGTGTTTTGCGCAAATCAGAATCTTTTACCACCCAGGAAATATTCAACTCCGAGGCACCCTGCGCAATGGCAATAATATTGATCCCGTTTTTGCCAATTGTATTGAACAGTTTTCCGGCGATTCCGGTAGCCTGTTTCATATTTTCGCCAACAATGGCAACAATCGACAAACTGCTTTCAACCGTAATTTTACTGATTTGCTGTGTGGCAATCTCGCGTTCAAACTCCTCGCGAATTGCTTCTTCTGCCCTGATTGCACTGGTGCTATTGATTGCAAAACTGATTGAGTTTTCGGATGAAGCCTGTGAAATTAAAATAACATTGATTTCTTCGCGGGCCAATGCGCCAAACAAACGCATTGAAATACCGGTAACGCCAACCATTCCTAGCCCTTGCACAGTAACCAGCGTTATTCCCGAGATGGACGAAATACCTTTAATTGGTCGGTCTTTTCCATTCAGGTGACTTTTAGTTATCAGCGTTCCCTCGGCCTGCGGATTCATTGTGTTCTTAATATGTACCGGAATCCCTTTCTGATACACCGGCAAAATAGTAGGCGGATAGATTACCTTGGCACCAAAATGCGAAAGTTCCATTGCTTCAGCATAACTCAAGGTATTAATTACATATGCCTTGCTGATTACACGCGGATCGGCAGTCATAAAACCATCCACATCAGTCCATATTTCAAGCGAATCAGCATCCAGTGCCGCTGCCAGAATAGCTCCGGTATAGTCGGAACCTCCGCGACCAAGAGTGGTCAGTTCACCGGCTTCGTTGGAAGCAATAAATCCGGGCAATAAAGCAATCCCGTTGAAGTGCTGAAATTTTTGTTTTATGAGGCTATTTGTCGTGGCAAAATCGACCAGAGCTTTACTAAAGTGGCTGTCGGTACGAATAATTACACTCGAATCAATCCACTGCGCCCCGTCAATAAAAGCGGCAATAATCAGTGACGACATGCGCTCACCAAAGCCACCTATTTTATCCAGTGTTTTCGGAGTCAGTTCGCCAATCATCGAAACTCCGCGAATGATTTTTTCCAATTCATCCAATAAAGCCTCTACCCCTTCGGCAACCTGCGCATGCAAATCACCCTCAAAAAGCTCATCAATCACCTCTTTGTGCCGACGTCTGATTTCCGTTATTTCAGACTGAAAGTATCCTGTTCCGATCGCAGCCATGCGCGATGCACTTAAAATTTTATCCGTAATACCTCCGAGGGCAGAAACTACCACCACCAGATCGCCTTGTTGAGACAGGCATATTTCTTTTACCTTCCGGATGTTTTGGGCACTCCCAACCGAGGTGCCGCCAAATTTCAATACTTTCATACGTATATAATCTGTTCTTTAATTGCCGTATGGAATTCGCATGATAAGAAAATATCCATTCCTATTGGTATTAAATTTATCATGCTCATTTCATTGTGTCTGCTTTTTTAACTCTCCTGAAAAACCTTATTTCAAGAACTGGCAAAATCATTTTTCAACTTCGCATTGTGCCATTCTTCTAAAAAGTTGTTCATTTTCTCAAATTAATTACAAATTGAATCGATATTCCAAATTCAAACTTCAATATGAAATATTTTGAAGCCCAAAATTTACCATTTAAAAATTAAAAAGGGTGAAACAGCATCGCCATTTCACCCCGACTTTACTGTTTTTAAGTATTATTTAATCTTGAGCCATCGTCGTCGTGACAGCTTCCATGATTTTCGTTTCAAGCTCGTGAGCTAACTCGTCGTTGTCGCCAATAATATTTTTCACAGCTTCGCGTCCTTGTCCCAATTTCGTTTCACCATAGCTGAACCATGAACCCGACTTTTTAATCACGTTAAGTTCAACACCCATGTCCACAATTTCGCCTGTTTTTGAAATTCCTTCGCTATACATGATATCGAATTCAGCTTTTCTGAAAGGTGGAGCCACTTTGTTTTTCACCACTTTTACGCGGGTATGACTTCCCTGAATATCTTCACCATCTTTTATCTGTCCGATCCGACGAATATCCAAACGCACTGATGCATAAAATTTCAGCGCATTACCACCGGTGGTTGTTTCTGGATTACCAAACATTACACCGATTTTCTCGCGCAATTGGTTGATGAAAATACAGCAGGTTTTGGTTTTATTAATGTTGGCAGTAAGCTTACGAAGAGCCTGCGACATCAAACGTGCCTGCAAACCCATTTTCGAATCACCCATATCGCCTTCAATTTCAGCTTTTGGTGTGAGTGCTGCCACCGAGTCAATAACAATCAGGTCAATCGCTCCCGAGCGAATCAGGCTATCGGCAATTTCCAGAGCCTGCTCACCATTATCGGGTTGCGAAATCAGCAATTCGTCGGTATCAACCCCCAGCTTCTTCGCATAATACGGATCAAAAGCATGCTCCGCATCAATAATAGCTGCAATACCTCCAGCTTTTTGTGCTTCAGCAATGGCATGAATAGCCAACGTTGTTTTACCCGATGATTCAGGTCCAAATATTTCGATGATACGTCCTTTGGGATAACCGCCTACACCCAGCGCCAAATCGAGTCCGATTGAGCCGGATGAAATTACAGGTACATCTTCCACCGGGCGATCGCTCATTTTCATGATCGAACCTTTTCCGAAGCTTTTTTCAATTTTATCCATGGTCAGCTGAAGAGCTTTCAGCTTTTCCTTATTCATATTGTTCTTTTCGTCACTAGCCATATCTTCTTGATGATTATTTGGTTTTTCTGAACTTTTACAATTTCAATTCTTTGGCAATTTGCCGGGTATGGTCACTGGTTTTTACTTTTTCAAACACTTCGTCAATCACCCCTTCTTCATTAATAATATAGGTGGTACGTAACACTCCCATGTACTTTTTCCCGTACATACTTTTTTCACCCCATGCTCCGTATGCCTGCAATATTTCCTTTTCCGTATCGGCAATCAGGTTAAATCCGAAGCCAAATTTATCGGCAAATTTCTTATGCGAAGCAACACTGTCGGGACTCACTCCGACTACCTCGTAACCTGTATTCAACCAATACTGATAATTATCGCTCAAATTACACGATTCGGCTGTACAGCCGGGAGTATTGTCTTTGGGATAGAAATACAAAATCAGCTTTTTCCCGATGAAATTATCCGACGAAACCAATTCTCCATTTTGATTTAATCCTTTAAATGCGGGCGCTTTATCTCCTTTTTTCAACAATGTCATGATTACTGATTTGAGTTAAACAAATATACTTCAAAATATGAGATAAACCCATGTCGATAGCGAATTGTTCATAACTTCATTACAGCATTATAAAATAAAACGCATAAAAAGTCGCAACAATATTATCCAGATAAAAGAAGCTTTTGAGTTTAAATTGAGCCACAAATAGCATACGGATATTTTTCTCAAATAAGCATCGTTTGAATTAATCATTTCAGAAGATATTCATCAAAAAAAACAATTATTTTTGCGACAAAATATCAAAAAAGTCCCGCAAAAAGAGTGATTCTGCCCAACAATCGGGAAATCAACAAAGGACTGTTAAAAAGAAAAATAAAATCTTTTCTAACTATTTGATATTTTAAAGAAAAAGTACTTTCTTTGCAACCTGTTTGAAAAAAGTGAGATTCTGAATTAAAAAATAACGACAATGTCAAGAATTTGTCAAGTTACAGGAAAAAAAGCTATGGTGGGTAACAACGTATCCCACTCGAAAAGAAGGACCAAAAGGACTTTCATGCCGAACTTGTTTCGCAAAAAGTTCTACTTCCCTGATGAAGATCGTTGGATTACCCTGACCGTTTCTGCAGCCGGAATCCGCACGATCAATAAAAAAGGATTGAAATTCGCGTTGAGCGAAGCCAAAGAAAAAGGGTTTATCAAAACTATTTAAATCGATTGAGAAATGGCCAAGAAAGGTAATAGAGTACAGGTTATCATGGAATGTACTGAGCAAAAAGAAAGCGGACAGGCTGGAATGTCTCGTTACATTACTACCAAAAACAGAAAAAATACTACTGAGCGCCTGGAATTGAAAAAGTATAACCCAATTCTGAAGAAAGTAACTGTTCACAGAGAAATAAAATAATTGAGTTATGGCAAAGAAAGCTGTTGCAACACTGCAAAAAGGAGCCGGTAAAGGTCACGCAAAAGTGATCAAAATGGTAAAATCAGAAAAAACCGGCGCATACACATTCGTTGAGGAAATTGTACCAAACGATGATGTAGCTGCATACTACAAAAAGTAAATTCAATTTTACAGAAGATACTGAAGCCTTCATTTATACATGAAGGCTTTTTTTATGCAAAAAAGTGACGCACTTCCTCCATACAGAAAAAGAACTACCTCTAGAAATATTATTTCTATGGCAGCTTATTTCTTTTTAGTTTTCCATGTACGACCTCCAATTCGTTACTCAAAGCCTCCAACTCTTTCTCATCGTCAGCCCACTTAATTGTTTTCCGAATTCGGCTAAGACTTTGCGGAGTAACATTCAAATACGAAGAAATATCGCTTAGCTCACAATATTTCGCAACCGCAGGAAATTCGCGCAAAAACAGCTTGTATCGCTTATCAGCACTCAACGTACGAAGCAAGGCCATCTTATAATGAGTCATTCCCAAATAATTCGCCACACCAGTTGCTGCAAACTTTGCCAAATCGAAATTAGAGAATACTAATTCAAGAAACGGTTCTCTAGGAAGCTCAATAAATTCACAATCAGTAGCTGCTTCCAGTGTAATACGGGAAGGTCGGTTATTGAAAAAAGAAACTGTTTCGCATAAAATAATTGGAGCCACCCTAAAATCATACACGAATGACTCATCATAAAAATTATCAACACACCTGACAACTCCTTTATACAAGAAACGAACAGCATGTTCCACTCTCATGTAATCCAACAATACGGCTCCTTTCTTCACTTCGCAGAATCGCATAATTTCACAGGTTTTTTCCCATGAAGAGTCTGAAATCTGACTGGTAGCGTTAATAAAATTATACAACTGATTTTTGTATTCCTGATATTCTTCTCCACCTATCGTCGCCATAAACAGTATAAATAATATTTAAATAAAAATTAACGCCAGCAAATTCAATTTTTACCATAGGATAATTGCCGGTTTTACAACCTGTCTATATTTGCAGAAAGAAAAATCATACGGGAGTAGTGTTTCATTTTGCAAATACAAGCAAAGTGTCAATTTACTTAATAAAATTGACATAAAATGATTCTATTCCCAAAAATTAAATAGAAATAAAGAAACAGCATAAAATTAAATCAGCATCACCCTGCGGAGAAAATTTATTTCAAAAATAAAAACCAATTCGAAAAAAATGAAAAGATTTACTATTATTAGTTTTATCGCCATACTCCTATCCATTTGGAGTTGCACCAATGAGGAATACGTACTTCCGGCACCTCAATTACAAATTAATGTCATTGGCAAGTATCTGACGCCTGTTTCCGAAGCAAACGTTACTCTTTATAACAATGAGAATGATTTACGCTTAAAACAAGCTCCAATCGTCACACAACAAACCGACCCCGCAGGTCAGGTGCTTTTCGAAAACCTGAAAGAACAGCGCTATTTCTTTCACATTGAAAAAGATGGATTGGATAACACCAGCGATGTAGCTGCTACAAAAGATACCATAAAAACAGGACAACGATTCGAAGTTGTGGTAAAAATAGATAAACCTCTCAACTACTAATTAAAATAATCTTATTGCTATGAGAAAAATATACCATGCATCATTGCTCATTTTATTGGCTATTGGAGGTGCGAACATACTTAATTCATGTAAAGATGAAACAATCGTACAAGAACCGGAAGTTGTTTACGACCAGGGCGATAGATTAATTCTAAATGACAAAGTAATTATTTTGGAAAACAGCACAATGACTCACGGAGGAGGCCAAAAAGGTATTCTTTTTGATGAAACATCAGGTGTTGTAAAATTTGACGAGGCCTGCGAAATGGGAGTAACGTTCGATCTCGACACGGGAGCAGTCCTTCACATCAATATGGATCCAACCGCGATTATTCGTAAAGTTACCAGCGTCGAAACAAAAGCAGGAGAATATATTCTTCAAACGCAGCAAGGACATTTGCACGACATCTTCGATAATGCAAAAATCAGACTAGACTTTAGTCCCACATACAGCAACCAGCAACTGAAAACGAAAAGCGCATCGACTTTAGGTGCCGAAGAACTCAGCCAGGCGCTAACTGACGAAAATAACCGAATACACCCTTCGGAAGTTGCCATGTTGGAGGATGGTAAAAAAGTCGTTCTATTCTCCATCAAGGACAATATGCCTCTTACCAGAACAAAATCGGCAAACAGCGATGATGACGATGAAGATGGAAAGGTTGGTTTCACGCACCAAATTAATAGTCAGTTTTACATTCCTAAACTCCCAATCACTGTTGGACTGGAAGATTTTGGATTTTCATTATATACCAAACTGAAAGCCGATTATTCGATTTCCAAACACACCCGAGACGTTCATGTGCCATTTATCGGAACAGTAACAGCTGTTGACGGAATGCACGATGAGTTTAGCGTTTCTGCTGAAGAAACAGATATAAATTTATGGGCCGATTTAGGCATTGAAGAAACAGGTTCTGTGCCACTCGTTGATGAAGATGTTCCTCTTTTTGATCCAAAAGTTCTACTTTTCACCTTCCCCATTGGCTGTGTTCCTGTACAAATTCATGTAGAATGCCAGCTCAACTTAGGCCTTGATTTTAACATAAGCGGAGAATTAAAAATGGTAACAGGCTTGGAATTAAAATCAACCTACCCGAATATTGAAGTGGGAGGTATATACAATGCCTCTTTCAAAAGCATGAGTGTCAACACAAAAAAACCATACGTACACATTAAATTCAATAACGATTATGATCCTATTGCTAAGTTTGAAACACCAACTGTTAAAATAGTACAGCGTCCGCTAAGAATGGAGGCTATCGCAAAATTCACGCATGATATTTCAATCCGCCCAAGTCTAGGATTCAGTCTTTACCAAATAGCCGGACCTGAAATTGGCTTACCTATTCATGCCCGAAATACAATGAGTATCGGTGCAGGGGAAAGTGTTAGCATGCAAGACACTACCGAAGCGCCACGAGTATATGTTGGATGGGGCTCTGATCTGGTTACACAAGCTGGTATGACCGGAGGTGTTTGGCTCGACTTTTTTGGTGCAGCCAACAAGCATCTGGACATCCCTGAAATTCCTATAACTCCGGAAATTCCCATCTGGCATACTCCTGAATCACTGGATTTAATTGAAAAAAACAATTTCGACAAAACCATCCTGGGCCAGTCAAAAGAAGTTGAAGTAAAAGTTACCGATTCATTTGGTCTTCCGGCTCCATTAATGTTTGTTATTTGGGACGGTGTTGCTGGTGGAGACTGGAAATACCCAATTACCATTACTGGTATCACAGGAAAAGTGAAAAATGTATATACCCCGACAAGCGTTGGCAAACACAAGCCATTCTGCTATGTAAAAAACGGCAATTTAGTTGAAGCGGGAAGAATTACTTTTGAAACAACAACAAGCAGCAATTAGAGCATTCCTTTATTATAAAGAAAAAGAGACTGTCACTTTTCTTAAGTACAGTCTCTTTTCTATTTATATTTTATCGAAAAAACATCGGTATAAAATATTCTCAACCAGAAAATAAAAATCTCAAAAATGAACTTTTCTCCATTTTAAGACTATCAACTATCGAAAGCTACGAGTTAATAATGGTAATTCCTTCGTGAGCGATTTCAATCGTCTCAACAGCAATTTCATTCCCTTCCGATTTCATATCTGAACCGGTAATTTTAGTAGGCCATGCATTGGCCAGAACCCAGGTCATTGCGGGCACTCCTGCTTCATCCAGCAATTTAATGGTAATCGTTTTTCGTTTGATGGTATTCATTTTAATCTCATTAAACCAATCCCAGAATTTATTATCAGCATTAAACACCCCTTTCTTCATGGTTACATTACCATACTTTCTAATTCCAGGCATTTTAATGCTTGAAAACTGAGGACTATTGCCGTGACGATATTCAATGGTTTGTGCCTCTGTATCGAGACCCGAAACTTCCTGAAATGAAACTTGCACAGAGTCCCATTCGACCTGAAAATAAAATTTAGATAAAGGCCAAACATTTGCTGACTGTGCTAATCTATCATCTGCCATAACTTATAAAAAAGATTAGTATTCTGAGTACTACGATTTCTGCATTTGTTGCTGAAGAGTAATTTCAATAAATTCAGCCGGACGGACAACTGCCACCAAAACGGTAACACGTAAAATTCCTTCCAGAATATCCTCTGAAGTCATCGTTTCACCTAGTCCAACATGGACACAAAACGCATCATCGGGTGAAGCACCCGCCAAACCACCGCGTTTCCAGATTCCCATCAAGAAATTCGAAATCATATTTTTTACTGCTACCCACGTATTGGCAACATTCGGCTCAAAAATGTAAGCTCTGCAGGCAATTTTGATTGATTCTTCAAGCATAATTAAAGTTCGGCGAACGTTGATATAGCGCCAATCAAGCGAATTGCCATCCAAGGTTCGGGCTCCCCAAACCAAAGTTCCTTCGCCAACGAAAGCCCGAATGGCATTGATTGATTTTCCATCCAACGAAACATTTAAATCTTCCTGATCATCGTGAGTAATATTGACCGCAGGAGAAACAACGGCATTTAAGCCAATGTTTGCCGGAGCTTTCCAAACTCCGCGGGTATTGTCAACCATGGCATAAACGCCAGCCATAGCAGCTCCGGGAGGCAACAGATTTAATTTTTCTTTTATGGCGTGGATTATGGAACTAAATATCGGACTAATGGCTGCCAGAGTTTGGTTTAATATGGCCCGATCCACAGGGAGAAGATCATCTTTAACAATCTCAGCGATCTTGGTCTGAATTTCGGCCTTTTTTGTTTTATCTATTTCCTTTTCATCCGGAATTAATTCCGCAGTAATAATGGCTTGGAGAACCTCTTTATTCGCAATATTGAAATAACTGATTTCATTATCCTGAACAATTGAAGTATTGATCCACGGATAATAGGCTGCTCCATAGTCAAGGAAATTAGCACCAATTTTATTTCTGAAATCCAGAATCTTGTTGTCTGACGGATCTTTCCAATCTTTGTTTCCTTCATAAATATCAAGAATGGCAAACCTATTTTTCATTTTATCGCCACAGTGACCAAGCATAGCCTGCTGAACCCGCGCACTTGCATCGGCGTTGGCAAGAAGCGTTGTTTCCGGGATCACTATCAGAGTCGGTTCCTGTTCCCGAATTAGTTCATCCATTCCGGCAATCATTAAATCTGCGTTAATACCGGTTTTATAGTCTCCGATAGAAACGATATAACATGGACCTCCGCCATTGATATAAAACATTAACATGCTATAATAAAGCAGGTATTTCCCTGTTTCTTGCTTCAATTCATAGCCTTTTTTATTGAAAGCAAAATCCGGAGATTCAGTCACTTCGTTAATTGAGAATGTTGATTTGGGAGCTCCACCAAAACAAGCATGAAATTCAGCCATTGAGGTAATTCGCCATGGCTTGTTCAATAACGATTTGTTTCCGCTGATCGCTTTTTCAGTGTAACCAATAAAAGCAGGAACTGCAGTAGCAACTTCTATCACTGAATTGGGAAAATTGTTTTTCTCAACGATATAAACACCGGGAGTCTTCATTGTACTCATAAATTTTTGGAACTATTAAAAATAAAACACACAAGTACTACTACATGATTCACTGTTTGTTCCACACAAAAAAATTACTTAAAATATTCTTTTCACAAAACAGTTTGTTAAGATAATAAAACGTTTGGTTTATTTAGGTATGTATAACGTAAGTTTAAAATAAGAGCATTTAATAAACTAAACAAATCGACGACATGATCGTTTGCAACAGTTTACGATTTCTTCTGCGAGACATTCAAAACCAAAAACCTCTAAAATTAAAGCTGAACATAAGAAAAAAAGCCGCTTCTATGCGGCTTTTTTGTGAACCAAAGCGGAGAGGTGTCGAACTTTTTGCTTGAAGATTATGAGGCTGTGATGAAATTTATGGATACTGATTTGCAAAAAAGAAAACTAAAATTGTAAAAAAGAAAAGCCGATAAAACTCGGCTTTATATGATAATGAAATCTTATTTGGTGGTGGAACATATGCTCCTATTATGGTTCTCTTTGTCCTACAAGTGTGTCTGTTTTAGTCCACCATGTTCCACACCAGTTTAGCTTTATAAATTGATTTCATCAAATTTGTTTTCATATACTGTCCATTTTTAAGGTTGATAAAAAATTTACCTACGTTATAAATAACGTCATTAATCGAAATTAACAATCCTGCTAAATCCGCCCAAGGTGGAAGCAAATTCAAACTCACTAAAAGAACAAAGATAGATAGCAATCTTTTTGTATCAGCAAAAGTACAATATTGGGGTTGTTATTCCAAAAGAAACCATCATACATTATCCTTTTATCACCGCCAACGGACTTAGTTCCACTAAAATGTCAACAAGGTCGGATTGATTTTCCATGACCACATCAATGTTTTTATATGCACCGGGAGCCTCGTCCAAGTCGCTGGTATTGCGGATGGAATGAACAATGCCCTGACTGTTGAGCTTTTCGATTTCGTCTTCCAGCACCAGTTCTCGCTGTGCTTGTTTTCTTCCTAATAAACGCCCGGCCCCGTGCGAGCAGCTCTCGAAACTTTCAGTATTTCCTTTTCCCCTCACAATGTAGCTTTTTGTTCCCTGAGAGCCCGGAATAATGCCAATCTCGCCTTTGCGGGCGCTGGTTGCCCCTTTCCGGTGAACAATGACGTTTGTTCCAAAATGAGATTCCCATCTGGCGTAGTTGTGGGCAATGTTGATAAACTCAGCGGCAGAGAAGTTTTCTCCTATTACTTCGGCAAACACTGATTTGATTCGCTCCATCATCAGTAACCGATTGGCAAAAGCAAAATCGACACAATACTGCATTTCTGCAAAATAGTCTTTCGCTTCCTGAGTCTCGATAGGCAGGAAAGCCAAATCCTGCTTTTTATCGACCGACGAATGCCAGCGCTCATTAAGCTGAACCGCCTGTTTATTGTAGTGTTCCGCTACTTTCAGCCCGATATTCCGGCTGCCCGAATGGATCATTATCCAAATATGGTTATCGGAGCCTTTCTGTACTTCAATAAAGTGGTTACCACCGCCCAATGTCCCAATCTGCTTTTTAGCTGAGTTATATTGGCGATGAATAATTCCATTTTCAGGAACTTTATCCAGCAAGGGCATCAAATGTTCATCCTGGGCTTCCTTGTGATGGTCAAATCCAAGCGGTATTAACTCCCGGATACCCGACATGATTTTTTTGATAGCATCAGTTTGTATTTCATTGAGTGATGTTTTCAAAGCACACATGCCGCAACCAATATCAACACCAACCGCATTGGGAATTATCACTCCTTTCGTGGCAATAACCCCGCCAATGGGCATTCCGTACCCGGAGTGGCAGTCGGGCATTAAAGCTACATGCTTAAAAATGAAAGGAAGGTTGGCCAGGTTCCGGGCCTGAGCCAACGCATTCTCTTCAACATCGCTTAACCACATTTTTATCGGGACCCGGCATCCCTCTGATATAACTTGTTTCATAATCGTCAAATTAAGAAAATAATAGGTTTATTTTTGAGAAACAAACAGCCCTTTCAACTGGTCCAGCACAAGCCCTCCGCCAGAAAGCGAAATGTTGTTTACCTTTTCAGTAATCCGTTCCAGATACTCCATTTCTTTCAGCTTGAAAAGCATAGTGTTTTCTTCCATGAGCTTGGCCGTATTCAGCAAACTCCGTGTTGAGGCTGTTTCCTCCCTTCGGGTAATGATGTTGGCCTGTGCCTTTTTCTCGGCAACAAGCACCTGGTTCATGATATCTTTCACCTCGCCGGGCAAAATAATATCACGAATCCCGCAATCCAAAATTTCCACGCCAATTTCGGCTGCTTTCGGAGTAATCGCTATCAGGATAGATTCTGAAACCGATGTTTTCCGCTCAAGCAGTTCGTCCAATGTGTTTGTCCCGATAAATTCACGGATGGCTAATTGAACCATCACGTAAAGTTGCTTATCGAATTCTTTGTTCTCAAACAAAGCCTTGTCAATATCAATCGTTTTGTAACGGACAAAGAAATTCACCCGCAACGCTGCTTTATCTTTGGTCAGGATTTCCTGTCCTGATATTTCCAACTGCAATTGTCGCAAATCGGTTTTGATTACAGAAATTGAGATTGGATTTTTCCAGAAGTAGTAAACTCCTTTTTCCAAAACCTTCTCGGCTTTCCCGTTAATCATCAAAACGCCTTTTTCGTATGATTCAACCACATAAACCCTTACATATTGCAGAACTTCAGGTTTATGCAACAGTTGCATGGGTATATCTTCAGAAATATCAATCTTGCTTAGATCAATCTTTGTAAATGAGTAGTTGGTCATTCCTTTCCAGAAGGCATATCGACCTGGAGTAAGCACATTTTTGAAGTTTCCTTCGATAAACTGAAGAGCTATTTCATGGTCTTTTACTTCAACTACATTTAAACGTTCAGCCAAATCTGCATCTTTCAGCAACATGTTTAATTCAACTTCAGGAGTAAAAGGTTTGGCTAAGTTGTAGACTTTCACTTCTTCATTGAATCCTAACCAATGTAATCCTTCGGTTATAATGCGTTTGTAGTCGCCTTTTCGGAATACCAATCCGATTGTTCCTTTGTTGACTCTTTGTCTTTTCATTGTTTTTGTTTTTATTGTTATTAAATCATATTTCTTCTAAAGAAAGCATGCCGGGAAAACCATTTCTCCACTGCGGAAAGACAGGGTTATTTGCGTTCACAATCAATCGGTTTAGGTTTAGGGGCAGCATCAGGCGTTTCTGTTAAAACTCCCCGAAGCAGATGCTTCACCCAAAAGCAAAAGATGTTATAGGTTGAGCCCTGTTTTCAGGCATTTCAAAATTGCCGTTTAGCCATTTGGAAAGGGCTAAACAGCGGGCTTCCCGGCACAACTCTCAGCAGTCTTTTTTCAGAAGTGACCTTCTTCTTTTTTTGGAACCTAAATCCATTGCGTTTACCAGACGCAGTTCTTGGGTGGTGCTTGTTACTCTACCGTTGAGTTATCCCGTTACAGGGGAGGAGGATTCGAACCTCCAACAGACAAGTGGTGTAAAACAACCTGGGGCAAAGCAGCATACGGTTATTCGATTGAATACCGCACTACGGGGCTGTATGGAAACCCACGTCCGGTCTTTTACCTTTGGCTTTTCACCGCGCTCCCTTTTCAGGAAGATTTTTAGTGCCGGTAGCACTGTATCTTAATTGTTCAAAGAACGTGTTGTTTTAAATTGATGGAACAAAGGTTGAACTCTACTGCGCAGTCTTTTTGCGCAGTAGAGAAAAAGTGCATATTTTTATGAAAAAATTTTATGCCCGTCAATCGAAATGCGCTTATACGCTACAAAACCATTGATTTATGCCTTCAGAACCGGTACCGGAAATGGACGTTGGACGATTTAATAGATGCCTGTTCTGAAGCTTTGTACGAATATGAAGGAATAGATAAAGGGGTAAGCAGGCGAACTATTCAGATGGACATTCAGTTAATGCGGAGCGATAAGTTGGGTTACAATGCCCCGATAGTAGTTTCGGAGAAAAAGTACTACACCTACGAAGACCCGGATTATAGTATCATGAACATCCCGCTTTCGGAAGGCGATCTGGACAAATTAACGGAGACAGTCGATTTTCTGAAACAGTTCAAGGGCTTCTCCCATTTCAGGGAACTGGAATCGATGGTACAAAAGCTTGAAGACCATATTTACTCGCAGAAAGTAAACCGAAAGCCGGTTATTGATTTCGAAAAAAACGAAGATTTAAAGGGAATTGAATTCCTTGAAAGACTTTACCAGGCTATTATCCGAAAAAATATACTCGAAATCACCTATCAGTCATTTACAGCCCGGCAAGCTGGTACTTTTGTGTTTTATCCATATCTGTTAAAGGAGTTCCGCAACCGATGGTTCATGATTGGCTCAAAGAACAATGCTCTTCCACTGTTCAATCTTGCCATCGACCGGATTATTGAAGCCCGAAATACAGAGAAAGTGTTTAGTGATGAAATAGGTTTCGATGCTGAGGCATATTATAAAAATGTGATTGGGGTGACGGTGAATCATGGTGCTAAAGCTGAAAATATTGTGCTGTTTGTTACCCGAAAACATGCTCCCTATGTGCTGACTAAACCTTTGCATCCATCGCAGAAGCTGATTGATGACAACGAGTATGGAATCACTGTTTCGCTGGAAGTTCAACACAATTTTGAACTGGAGAAGGAAATTCTGGGGTTGGGCGATGGAGTTGTTGTTCTTTCACCTGACCGCCTACGGGCGAATATAAATGAAAGGTTGATCAATGCTATCGATTTGTACAATACATCAATTACAGAGAAAGGAATTGTGTCGCTCGGCAGAAAATATGCTCAAAACGGATTTTGCACGGTGAATCAACTCTATTCTAGGAGAAGTATAAATCAATTGGCCCTGGCATTATCCAAAACTGATTTTCCTGTCAATTCTTCGGATGAACCAAAAGCCATTGATATAGATACCGATAAAAGCATAAGATCTATACTTTTTACTCCTTCTGTGGAGAAAGTTGTCAACCAATTGGTTGGCTCGTTTACGATAAATACAGTGAATTATTACGAGAAAATACCTGAGCATTTCTGCGAGTTTAACCAATCCGGAAATTCTAGGCTCGAACTTATAGTTCTTCTTTCTCAACCGAAAACAAAGGAGTTTTTATTGCAGATTATTCCGGGGTCGCATAAAAAACTGCATAGTGAAAGTGAAAGAACAACCATAGTTGAAAATTGCAACCCAGTAGCCTGTTTCTTGAACGTGGGTGGTGCAATCTTGGCAAATTCTGCTCTCATTAAAAGTTTTCCAAGATGGTATAAGAACGAACCAATCAGGTACCTAATTGTCGAAATTGATTTTTAATACATTCCTTTTTGAAATAATATGATTGTTAACAGTCCATACTTAAGAATTGAATAAAAAACAACAGAGGTATGAAGACAAATCATACCTCTGTGAAGACAAATTGACCAAGTGATCCCCACGGGACTCGAACCCATATCGTCAGAACCGGAATCTGAAATTCTATCCATTGAACTAGGGGACCGAAATCACTTTGCTGAGCAAAGCGGGACAAAAATAATAAAACTTCCGAACCCATGCTCCTGTTTGCATAAAAACCTGAGCAAGTCAATCCAAAAATATCAACAAATCCACGAGACATCGTTGTTCTGCGATTTACTCAAATATCGATTGTTAATAATTATCTGTTCGAAAATGCCACCGCCGGAGGAAAAAACCATATTTTTGAAGCTCAAATTTTGAGTCTTTATGATGACAGAAAACACATTGAACGAAGCAAAAGCATGGTTTGAATCGTATAGTCAGGGTTTTAAATCGGTGGACAATACGATTCAAAAAAGCATCGACATGAAGCGAAGTCACACCATTCGGGTGGCTGAAAACACAGCCAAACTGGCCCAGGTGCTTCAATTCGGGCCCGAACAAAAGGTGGTTGCCGGTATTATTGCCTGGGGACACGATGCAGGACGCTTTTTACAGGTGGTCCAATATGGGACGTTCAATGATGCCCAATCAACTGATCATGCTGTTTTATCAGCACAATTGATTGAAGAAGCTCCTTTTTTCGCCACCATCGATCCAAGCTGGCAGGCAATCATAAAAACGGCAATTCTTCATCACTCAAAAATCCAGCTGCCCAAAATAGAAAACGAGCAGGCTCTGCCTTTTTGTCAACTCATTCGCGATGCCGACAAGCTTGACGTATGGGCAATGGCCACCATTCATTACAACAATAGCCGAAACAACGACGAACTTAGCATCATCATGCTGAATTTACCCAATCAGCTTACTGCATCGGAAAAGGTAATAAAAAGCCTACTTCAAGGTAAATTGGTTGTTAAAGAAGACATGAAATCGATGAACGACTTCCGTTTAATGCTGATGTCGTGGGTATTTGATCTGCATTTTAAAGCTTCGTACCAAATGCTTGCACAACAACGCTACATGGAAAAGCTCTACGATGCTCTTCCGAAGCAAGATGGAATCATCAATGCATACCGGGCAATCAAACTGTTTATCGAGAATAAATTCGTTGAGAAATAATGGGAAACAACCGACTGGTTTGCATGTGTAATTTCGTTACCGAAGATGAAATTATTGCCACACTAAAAAAAGGAGCCCGCACAACCGAAGACATTCAGGAATTTACCCGCGCCGGAACTTCGTGTGGTCGCTGCCTTCCGCAAATAGACCAGCTTGTCGATGATTTCCAGCAATCGCACCCCAACAACGATCCGCAAACCCGAATTGAGTTTTAATAGGACTGATTTTCGTTTTTATTTCCCCTTCCTCGACCGAAATAAGCTATGTTGTGGCAGAGGCGAGTAAATATCTTTATTAACAAATTTTACATCACCAATGGTATAAAAGGCTTTGGGATTATATGTGCGGATGATAGTAACCACCGTTGGCACGTCTGCACGTTTAATTACAGAATAAATAATACCAACCTCCTCAACAGCTCCCTGTGCCTCCAGATAGGTAATTCCGTAGCCAGCGTCTTTCAATTTCTGAATTAAATCTTCGGCATTGCGACGGGTAATAATCTGAATTTGCACAATCCCCATGGCCAGCTTCTCTTCAATAATCAACCCGATCAGGTTACCAGTACCAAAACCAGCGCCATAAGCTACGTACGCAACCCAGTTATCAATATTCTGAAAAATCTTACTCATGGCAATCAGCCAGATAATTACTTCAAAAAAACCTAGTATGGGAGCCAGAAATTTTTGCCCTTTCGAAACCATAACAATACGAATCGTGCCTATTGTTACATCGGCAATACGGGCAAAAAAGATCATCAAAGGGAGTAATAAGAACGAGAACAAATCGCTGTTATAAAATTCCATACCGGATCGATTAAGTTTCTATAAAAATAATGAAAAAGTACGACGTACGAAGGCCTAAATCAAAAGGATAGATTCAAGTATCAAGATAACAGCCGGATTATCAGATTTTGGACATTAGATTTTAGACATTAGACAACAGCCAGCTATTCATTAAGTTATTCCGAAAATCAGCCAATTTGAAATTTCCGAATTATGCATTTGGCTGTTAGCTTATGCACTCAGCAACTTAGGAACTCAGGCACTTCTGCCTTTTTACTTTTGCCTTTGCCCTTCTCCCTTCTGCCTTCTGCCTTTAAAACTCCGAAGTAAAATGAAATTTAATGTCTTTGAATTCGTCCTGAGCCATTTGTAAAATGAATGCCGAATCAGCCATAAATACATCGCGGCCGCGTTTATCTTTGGCCATTTTCTGATACTTCCGCTTCTTGAATTCTTCCAGTTTCTTCTGATCATCGCACTCGACCCAGCAAGCCTTATACATTGAAAGAGGCTCAAAACGGCACTTAGCTGAATATTCGTGTTCCAAACGATACTGAATTACTTCAAACTGAAGTTGTCCAACTGTTCCGATAATTTTCCGACCATTGAACTGACTGATAAACAACTGGGCGACCCCTTCATCCATTAACTGATCAACCCCTTTATTCAGCTGTTTGGTCTTCATCGGATCTGCATTCTCCACATAACGGAACAATTCCGGAGAGAAGCTCGGAAGTCCTTTAAAACGAATGTCTTCCCCTTCGGTCAGCGTGTCGCCAATAATAAAATTACCGGTATCGGGCACACCAATTATGTCGCCGGGAAAAGCATCATCCACCACTTCTTTTTGCGAAGCCATAAAGGCAGTCGGACTTGAAATACGGAACGTTTTGTCTAGGCGAACGTTTTTATACATATTGTTCCGTTGAAAATGACCGGAGCAAACCTTTACAAACGCAATACGACTGCGGTGATTCGGGTCAATATTTGCGTGAATTTTGAATACAAATCCTGAAAATTTTTCTTCTTCCGGACGCACTTCCCGCTCTTCGGTATAACTTGGACGAGGCGACGGCGCAATTTTCACAAAGGCATCCAGCAATTCCTGCACACCAAAATTATACAACGCGCTTCCAAAGAAAACAGGAGCAAGGTTTCCATCCAGATATTGCTGAATATCAAACTCCGGATACACTCCTTCTACCAGTTCCAGTTCTTCGCGCAACACAGCAGCATCGTTCCCGATATATTTTTCCAGTTCAGGACTTTGAATATCATTAAAAGCAATCAGGTGCTCAATTTCCTGCACATTCGGATTAAACAAATTCAGGTTCCGGTTAAAAATATTGTAAACTCCCTTGAAATCTGGCCCACTATTAATCGGCCAACTCAACGGACGTACTTTTATCTTCAGTTGATTTTCAATTTCGTCGAGCAACTCAAAAGCTCCCTGAATCGGGCGGTCGAGTTTATTAATGAATACAATTACCGGCGTTTTGCGCATGCGGCAAACATTCATCAGCTTTTCAGTTTGCGGCTCCACCCCTTTGGCTGCGTCAATCACAATAATAACGCTATCCACTGCGGTCAGCGTACGGAAAGTATCTTCCTGAAAATCCTGGTGACCAGGAGTATCCAAAATATTTACCTTGTACCCGTCATACTCAAAACCCATTACCGAAGTAGCAACCGAAATACCGCGCTGGCGCTCAATTTCCATAAAGTCGGAAGTAGCCCCTTTTTTAATCTTATTGCTTTTTACTGCTCCTGCCACACGAATAGCTCCCCCGAAAAGAAGCAACTTCTCGGTCAGGGTTGTTTTTCCCGCATCAGGGTGACTCACAATAGCAAAGGTACGCCGGCGTGCTAGTTCTTTTTGAAAATCCATTTTACTCATTTTATATGACGCCGCAAAAATAGTACAATCCGGCAGGAAAAAAAACGGCCGATCTTTTCTTTTGAAAAAGTTAAAACACAACTTAGAATGAAGCAAAACAGCAAGCTAATTCAGTGTTTTATATGCATTCACCACCCGCATACTGAAATATTCGTTAATTTTGCGGGGATAATAAAACAACTTATCATTCGTTTTTTATGTGATTAATTAATCGAAAAGAAATATGCTGAACTTTATTTTTTTACAAGCTGCTCAAAATGTGGCCAATGAAGCAGGACAAGCTGCTGCCGGGGCCAAGGGAATAGAACTCAGTTTTATCGACATGGCGATGAAAGGGGGCTGGATTATGATCCCTATTTTCGTTTTATCACTGGTTGCCGTTTTTATTTTTGTTGACCGTTTTTTAGCTATCCGCAAAGCCGGACAAGTAGATGCTTCGCTGATGGAACGTGTTAAAGATTTTATTCTGATGGGACGTATTGAAGCCGCACAGGCTCTATGTCGCTCGCACAGCACTCCCACCGCGCGCATGATCGAAAAAGGTATTTCGCGTATCGGCCGCCCGATGGCCGATGTAAATGCTGCCATCGAAAATGTAGGTAACCTCGAAATTTCGAAACTCGAAAAAGGGTTACCGGTACTGGCAAGTGTTGCCGGAGGTGCGCCAATGATTGGGTTCCTTGGAACTGTAATGGGTATGATTCAGGCATTTTACGACATGGCCAACGCCGGAAATAACATCGATGTAACTTTGCTTTCATCAGGCATTTACCAGGCAATGGTAACTACCGTTGCTGGGTTGATTGTTGGTATTACTGCCTATTTTGCCTACAACATTCTGGTATCCAATGTCGAAAAAGTAGTATTTAAAATGGAAGCTGCAACCAGCGAATTCATGGACTTACTGCACGAACCTGCAAAATAACGATTATGGCACTGAAACGAAGAAGTAAAGTAGATGCATCGTTCAGCATGTCGTCGATGACCGACATTGTGTTTCTGTTGCTGATATTCTTTATGGTGACCTCAACACTGATTGCGCCCAACGCACTGAAGCTGTTGTTACCTCAAAGCAATAATCAAACAGCAGCAAAACCGGTTACTGCCATTTCAATCACCGAAGACCTGAAATATTACATCAACGAAAACGGCACACAAAGGCGCATTGCGTTCCACGAACTGGAATCAGCGTTGCAAGGTCTTTCCGGTGGTTCAGAAGATACGTATATATCGTTGCATGCGGACCGCACGGTTCCCATCGAACAGGTAGTGAAAGTAATGAACGTAGCCAAACGCTATAACCTGAAAATGATTTTAGCCACTGCACCTGAAAACTAATGGATTTTATCACGAAACATAAATACGGATTAATCGGCACCATCGTCTTTCACATTATCATTCTGATAATTCTGATGATGTTCGGTTTTTTCACTCCGCTTCCCCTACCCGGAGAAGAAGGAATATTTGTGAATTTCGGGAACGAAGACAATGGAGCAGGCATGGAAGAGCCTGCACCGACGCAGCAATTGCCAGAACCAGTTCAACAGGAAGAACAGCAGGAACAAGTTGTCACACCGCCGCCACCTCCTGCACCAAAAGTAACTCAGCCACAAAAAGCCCAGGAAGAAATTATGACTCAGGACTTGGAAAAAACAGCGGCGCTGGAATCGGCAAAAAAGAAAGAAGAAGCGAAGAAAAAAGAAGATGCTGAACGTCAGAAAAAAATAAAAGAACAGCAAGAGCAAGAACGAATTGAGCGTCAGCAAAAAGAAGATGCTGAGCGAAAAAAACGAGAAGAAATAGCGAAAATAGAACGAGAAAAGCAGGCACAGCGCCAACGCGAAGAAGCCGAACGCAAAAAGAAAGAAGAAGAGCAGCGCAAGGCAACAGCAATTAACGACCGTGCAAAAAATGCTTTCGGCACATCCGGAGCAGGCAGTCCCGATTCGAAAAGCACCGGACAAGGAGTTACTTTCCCGGGAGGCAACCAGGGTAGCCCTAAAGGATCGGCAAATTCCGACAACTACAACAAAGGAGGAGGCGAAGGCAACGGCGTTTCGTATAGTTTGGGAGGCCGCTCGGCAATGAAACTGTCCCGCCCCAATTATCCTGGCAATGAACAGGGAAAAGTAGTCGTTCAGGTTACCGTTGACAAAAACGGCAAAGTAACCAAAGCAACTGCAGGAGCAAAAGGCTCAACAACTATGGTACCCGAATTACTGGCTGCAGCACAAAAAGCAGCACTTCTGGCCGAATTTAATGTTGATAAAAATGCACCAGAAGAACAACAGGGAACTATCACTTATAAGTTTTCTCTTGATTAAAAAGCCACTTCATTATTGAATTTTTTCCATTATTTTTGGAATCATTAAAAAGTAACAGATCATGTAACATTGATGCGATCTGTTATTAATTATTCTATTCATTGTAAACCTAATTGATCATGAAAAATCTTTTTCTGGCTATTATCAGTTTTTTGCTGATTTTTACTAGCTGCAAACAAACACCGCCGCCAGCTCCGGTAGGCGCACTCCCTTCTGAGCAACAACTGCAATGGCACGAGATGAATTTCTATGCTTTCGTGCATTTCAACATGAATACCTTCACGGGTAACGAATGGGGATTTGGCGAAACGCCTGCCTCAACATTTAATCCGAGTGAACTGGATTGCCGCCAATGGGCCCGAGTTTGCAAAGAAGCCGGTCTGAAAGGAATTATTCTGACAGCCAAACACCATGATGGATTTTGTTTGTGGCCTTCGGCATACACCGAATATTCAGTAAAAAATTCGCTATGGAAAGACGGCAAAGGAGATGTGGTACGTGAATTATCGGAAGCGTGTAAAGAATTTGGCTTGAAATTCGGCGTTTATCTTTCGCCATGGGATCGCAATCATGCCGACTACGGAACACCGGCCTACCTCGAATACTATCGAAATCAAATGCGTGAACTGCTTACCAATTATGGCGAAGTTTTCGAATTTTGGCTCGACGGAGCAAATGGAGGCGACGGTTATTACGGCGGAGCAAACGAACGCCGCAATGTAGATCGAACTACTTATTACGACTGGGATAACACTCTAAAAATAGCTTATGAATTGCAACCCAAAACCATTATTTTCAGCGATGGAGGACCCGGTTGCCGCTGGGTTGGCAACGAAGAAGGATATGCTTATCAGACCAACTGGAACACCCTGAACAAAGCAGAATTTGCACCGGGTGTAGCAAATAGTGATGACCTGCACCACGGACAAGAAGATGGCACGCACTGGATTCCTGCTGAAGTTGATGTTTCAATCCGACCAGGATGGTATTATCATCCGTACGAAGACCACAAAGTAAAATCGCTGCCTCATCTGCTCGATATTTATTACAATTCGGTGGGACGTGGAGCAAATCTTTTGCTCAACTTTCCGGTTGATCAACGTGGATTAATTCACGAAAAAGATGTTGAACAAGTGATGGCACTAGCAAACCAACTAAAAGCTGACTTTGCCAACGATTTGGCAAAAGGCAAAAAAGCCACTGTTTCAATTGTTCGTGGCCGCCAATACAAAGCCAGCAATGCAATCGACGGAAATCCGCAATCGTACTGGAGCACTCCCGACAGCGTAACCACCGCTTCGATTGAAATTGATTTAGGTAGCGAAACCGAAGTAAACCGTTTTCTTGTACAAGAATATATTGCTTTGGGGCAACGGGTCCGCAAATTCACACTGGATGCAATGCTCAATGGCGAGTGGAAAGAAATTGCTTCGGAAACCACCATCGGGTACAAACGTATTTTGCGTCTGCCAACGGTAAAAACCAATAAAATCCGGTTAAACATTACCGATTCCAAAGCATGTCCGCTCATCTCCAATATTGAAATTTATCTGGCTCCCAAAATACTGACCGAGCCACGAATTACCCGCACACAGGAAGGATTGATCAGCATACAAAATGCCGATAACGAAGTAACAGTACATTACACTACCGACGGAACAGAACCGACAGTCAACTCGCCGGTTTATACCGAAGCGTTTCTTTTGGCGGAGAAAGGAACGATAAAAGCAATTACTGCCGACTTATCAACCGGAAAAACAAGCCCGGTTACTTCGGAAGCGTTTGATATTCCGGCTACAAAATGGACTGTTTTAGGTGCTTCAGAGGACGAAAAATCCAACCAATTATTTGACGGAAAAACCAATACTGCCTGGACCGTAAAAAATGAAAAACTTCCAGCCGCTATTTCTATTGATTTGGGAGAAACAGTGAACCTGTGCGGACTTTGTTATACCCCAAACCAGGATCGTTACATTCAGGGAATTGCTACCTCATACCAGATTTTTGTAAGTCAGGATGGCAAAAAGTGGGGACAAGCAATTTCGGAAGGCGAATTTGCGAACATTCAGAATAATCCGGTAAAACAAACGGTTCAATTTACCGAAACAGCCGCCCGCTACGTTCGTTTGGTCGCAACAGCAACCGTAAATAACCAACCAATGCTAAGTGCTGCCGAAATTTCTGTATTAACGAAATAATCCAGGTTTTATAAAAACAAAAAAGCCGCTGCATAATGATGTGGCGGCTTCTTTGTTTCTATTGAATTCTCATCTTATTTTCGGTTCATACAGGCGAGCCTGCTCTTCTCCTTTTGCAACACGAAGCGCATTCATAGCCAAAGCTTTCAATTCGTCCTCGCCCGGATAAATTTTTACCGGAGCAATAAATCCTGTTTTCGCAGCAATATATTTACACAAATACGAATTGTAGGCCAAGCCACCTGTTATTAAAATTGCATCCACTTTGCCATCCAGAACAACTGCCATTTCTCCGATGTACTTCGCAACCTGATAGCCCAGTGCATCCTGAATTAACTTTGCATGTTCGTCGCCAGCAGTCGCCCGCTGCTCTACTTCCATGGCACTGTTTGTTCCTAAATGTGCCACAAAACCACCTTCGCCTACCACCATTCTGCGCATATCGTCGCGACGGTATTTTCCGCTAAAACACAAATCAATCACTTCACCAACAGGCAACGAACCACTTCGCTCGGGACTCAACGGGCCATCTCCATCCAGCGCATTGTTCACATCTATCACTTTCCCGCCTAAATGCGCTCCAACCGAGATTCCACCTCCCAGGTGAGCAACAATCAATCGCAATTTCTCGTACGACACTCCTACTTCCGAAGCGTAAATACGAGCCGTTGCTTTTTGGTTTAATGCATGGAAAATCGATTTCTTTTTGCACAGAGGATGCCCCGTAATACGAGCCACTTCATCCAATTCGTCTGTCACAACCGGATCGGCAATAAAAGCCTTTGCTCCGGGAATCTGATTCGCAATATAATCGGCCAGCAAAGGTCCAAGATTACTGGCATGTTCGCCCATCACTCCCTGCCGGATGTGATCAATCATCAGTCCGTTCACACCATAAATACCCGATTCAAGCGGATAAGTCAAGCCTCCGCGACCAATAATCCATTTTATTTTATCTACATCGAAACCTTCTTCCACCAGCGCATCAATAATCAGCCCCCGGCGAAAGTCAAACTGATCGATTACCTTGCTATAAGCAGAAAGTTCATCAATGGAATGACGTAATGTTTTTTGCAACTTGCATTCGTCATTGAAATACACGGCAAATTTAGTCGAGGTAGAACCCGGATTAATTGCCAGTATCTGATATATATTCATTTTGTATTATTTACACATGATTGCAGCCAGCGCAATCGAATTAAGTTTTGTTTGAATACTATCGCCGCGTGAAGACAATACTGCAGGAACCTTCGTCCCAACCACCATTGCTGCCTGTCCCGACTCGCACAATTTTGTATTCGTCTTATAGAACACATTTCCGGCATCGATGTTCGGGAAAAGTAAGCAATCGGCATCACCAGCCACCGGCGAATGTATTTTCTTAATTTCTGCTGATTCATGGTCAACAGCAACATCGAGAGCCATCGGACCATCGACAATCGCATTTCCGAAAGCCCCTCGCTCTCCCATTTTTGTAAGAATTGCCGCATCGGTACAAGCAGTCATGCCGGGCAAAACCTGTTCGGTTGCTGCAATAACAGCCACTTTGGGCTGAGCAATTCCCATGGCACGAGCCGTATCAGCCAAATATTGAATCAAAACTGCCTTCTGATTTAAATCGGGATAAGGAATTACTGCCACATCGCTCACTATCATAAGTTTGTGATAATTCGGATTTTCAATAACCGTAACATGACTCAACACCCCTTTCGGTGGAAGCAGGCCAAATTCCTTATTTAGCAAAGCCCTCATATATTTGTCCGTATTAATCAGACCTTTCATAATGATGTCGGCTCTTCCTTCGTGAATTGCCTTTACAGCAACCATGGCTGCCTGTTGGTCACTATCAGCATGAATAATCTCGAATTGAGCTGCATCAATACTGTTTTTTTTGCATAAAGCAAGAATTTCTTCCCGATCACCAGTCAGAATAGCCTGAACAATCTGCATTTTCACGGCTTCGTAAACAGCCAGAAAACTATGTTCATCCACGGCATTTACAACAATCAGTCGTCGTTTTTCTTTTCCCCGAAGGGCGACAAACAAATCGGATAATTGACGAATCTCCATATATTTTAAATAAATAAGCGCGAAAATAAAGCATCAATAAATTGTGCAACAGAACAAAAATCAACCTTAAAGGTATTTCTAAAACATGGTAAAAACAAAACATCCGATGTTGTTTAACACCGGATGTTTCAATGCGGTTTCTGAAAAATAAAACCGCTTACATTTTCTAATTCAGAAGAAATAAATAATTACGATTTTACCCGCTCGCGAACAATCGCTTCCGTATCGAGAGCAATCATTAATTCTTCGTCAGTTGGCACAACCAATACTTTTACTTTTGAATTCGGGGTTGAAATTTCCCCTTCTACTCCGCGAATTTTCTTGTTCTTTTCATAATCGATTTCAATGCCCAACCATTCCAGCTCGCAGCAAACACCTTCGCGGGTAGTCCAGGCATTTTCGCCAATACCTCCGGTCATAATCAAAATGTCCACCCCATTCATGGCTGCCATGTACGAACCAATATATTTTTTTACTTTATAATTGTAGATATCCAAAGCCATTGAGGCACGTTCGTTTCCTTCTTCCTTAGCTTGCTCAATTTCGCGCATATCCGAAGAAATACCGGTCAATCCCAATACCCCGGAATGCTTATTTACCAGCGTATTTAACGAACGAATACCCAGATCTTCTTTTTCCATGATGTACGACACAACGCCCACATCCAAATCACCGCAGCGGGTTCCCATAATCAAACCTTCAAGCGGAGTGAATCCCATGGATGTGTCCACCGAACGTCCGTTTTTTACGGCAGCAATCGATGCTCCATTTCCCAGGTGACAACTAATAATGCGTTGCTGAGAATAATCGAGACCCAACATATCGCAGGCACGTTTGGTTACATAACGGTGACTGGTTCCGTGAAATCCGTAACGGCGAATACCATATTTTTTATACAAAACATACGGAATACCGTACATATAGGCCTTTTCTTCCATCGTTTGGTGAAAAGCCGTATCGAAAACGCCAACCTGCGCAATGCCCGGAATTAATTCTTCCATCGCCTGAACCCCTTTCAGGTTCGGTGGATTGTGCAGCGGAGCAAGGTCGATGCATTTGGTTACTTCTGCAAGAATTTCATCAGTAAGAAATGCGCTCTTATTGAAGCGTTCTCCTCCGTGAACCATACGATGGCCAACAGCATCAATCTGTTCCAGACTTTTCAAACAACCATGTTTTACGCTGGTTAATACGCCTAAAATATATTCAATTCCGCTTTTGTGGTCGAGAATTTCACCTTCAAAAACTACTTTTTGTCCGTCGTTTTTGGAGTGTTTCAACACCGATCCTTTCATGCCCAGTTTTTCAATTCCTCCTTTGGCAATCACCTCGCGGTTGCCCATGTCGAAAAGCTGGTATTTTATTGAGCTGCTTCCGCAGTTTAAAACAAGAATGATCATTCTTTTATTTTTTTCTGATTTTTCAACAAGTTAGCGGCAGCTTAACACTTTGCCTCATTTCCAACAATCCGGTTTCCCAGATGATCATATTTATAGAATCCTTCACCACAATCAAGTCCGAGGTGTTTTGCACGCACCAAACGTTTCACAATCGGATTGGGTTTGTATTTTACATCGCCAAACTCATTGAAAATGTTATCCATCCAGCGAACAATTTTATCCAGACCTATTTTATCTGCAATTTCGAAAGGCCCCATGCGCATGCCGTAACCAATTTTCATGGTTTCATCCACATCTTCAATCGAAGAAATACCTTCCATCAGAATTTCGCAGGCTTCGTTCAACAAAACAGTAAAGATGCGAACACTCACCAATCCGGCAGATTCGACCACAGGAACCACTTTCCGGTTGATCAGTTTCACAAACATGCATACTTTATCGTAGGTATCTTCCGACGTGTAAAGTCCTTTCACTACCTCAACAATACGTGCTTCGGGCGATGAAACAAAGAAATGAAGGCTGATGCAACGTTCTTTGTGTGCCAATTCCGAAGCCAGTTCGGTGATAACAATAGTTGTCGAATTGGTTGCGATGATGCAATCTTCGTCCACCACTTCTTCAATTTTTCTAAAAATTTCTTTGCGTTCCTTGATCTTTCCGCCGCGATCGATTGCCCGGATTGCTTCAACAACGAAATCGCAACCAGCCAGCTCGTTGTAATCCAGAGTACCTTTTATGCGCGACAAAATAGCTCGTTTCTCGCCTTCGGTAAGCCCCCAATGCTCAATACGCTGATCAAGCACTTTTCCAATATTCTGGTAAGCTTCCTTAATTTTCTCTTCGTTTACTTCAATAAAAACGACTTCAATTCCGTAATGACTGGCTACTCTGGCCATGTTTTGTCCAACCAAACCACAACCAACAATACCAATCTTCGAAAAAAGCGTTTTGCTTCTATTTTTTTTACTTAAACCAAAATCTTCAATTGGTTCGTAAATTACCTCACTCGACATATATTTTATTTGATATTTGGATACACACTATTTGAAGATTGCTGCTGCCTGATTTGCTGTTACAGCTACCATATTCACAATGTCGCTCACCGAGCAACCTCTCGACAAATCGTTAATCGGTGCAGCCATTCCCTGCAAAACAGGTCCAATTGCTTCGGCTTTTGCCAAACGCTGAACCAATTTATAACCAATATTTGCTGATTCAAGTCCGGGGAAAACCAATACATTGGCACGTCCGGCAACTTCGCTTTCCGGTGCTTTCAATTTTCCAACTTCCGGAATCAATGCTGCATCCAACTGCATTTCTCCGTCAACCATCAACTCCGGATCAATTTCCCGGGCAATGCGGGTTGCATTCTGCACTTTGTCCACCAACGGATGTTGTGCGCTTCCTTTGGTCGAAAAACTCAACATCGCCACACGAGGTTCCATACCAACAATAGCGCGGGCTGTTTTTGCCGTTGTTACAGCAATTTCAGCCAACTGCCGTTCTGTTGGGTCGGGCATCACGGCACAATCGGCAAAAACCAAAACACCATCATGTCCAAAATGCGGATCGTCCACAAACATCATGAATGCTCCGGAAACTACGCTAACACCATGCATCGTTTTTACAAACTGAAAAGCCGGACGCAACACGTCGCCTGTCGAATTAATGGCTCCTGCCAACTCACCATCTGCATCCCCGCATTTAATCATCATCGGTGCAAAATACAAGGGATCGTTCAGTAATTTCAAAGCTTGCTCCCTGGTAAGTCCTTTGTCTTTACGAATTTCAACCATACAGTCGGCATACTGGTCGCGACGATTGTCCGTTTGAGGATCAACAATTGTTGCTCCGCCAATTTCCACGCCACATTCTGCAGCTACTTTGTTAATTTCTTCAGGATTTCCCAGTAAAATAATTTGGGCAATGTTCTGTTTGATAATAATATCAGTTGCTCTTAAAGTACGAGGCTCAGCTCCCTCGGGTAATACGATGCGTTTTTGATAGATTTTCGCGTTCTCAATAACTCGCTTTAGTAATTCCATTTCCAAGTCTAAAATTTAAAACTATCGGGTAAAATTTTCAAATGCAAAAGTACTCAAAATCTCCGGTCTGTAGGTAGAAAAAATCTCATTAATTGCTGAAAACTGATAAAACTCAGGATATAAAGAGTCATTAAAAATTCAATCGATTGCACAAAACAACAAAAAAACACATACTACAAACCATTACAAACTAAATATCAAACCCATACACACCACTTTTCTGTTTCTATATGAATACATATGCAACAGGTAGAATTATTGCATTTTTTATCCCTGAATACAGCCCAACAGCCACTTTTTTGCTATCGATATTTTTATGTTAATTATTTTCTTCGGATTTATTCCCATTCGTATATTTTTTTATTTTTGTTGAAATGCAAAAAATGAAAGTGCAAAATCCATTTACAATATTGAAATCGCAACTCGAAGGCGACACTTACACCGATCAGGTACAGAAAATATTGTATGCGACCGATGCTTCCTCATACCGGGAAATTCCGGAAGCGGTTTGCAAACCAAGAAACAAAGAAGACATCCGAAAAATCATTCTGTTTGCCAATCAGCACAACAAATCAATTATTCCCCGCGGAGCCGGAACTTCGCTGGCCGGACAAGTTGTTGGAAGTGGCATTGTGACTGATCTATCCAAATACATGAACCGGATTTTAGCATTTGATGCCAACGAAAAATGGGTGGATGTAGAACCCGGAGTGGTGCTGGCTGAGCTAAACCGCTTTTTGGCTAAACACCAACTCCAATTCGGCCCCGAAACTTCCACTGCAAACCGTTGTACGATGGGAGGAATGCTTGGTAATAATTCATGTGGGTTGCGCTCGCTGATTTACGGAAGTGTGCGTGAACACGTCATTGAAGCAGATGCTTTCCTGGCTGACGGCTCTGAAGTAACTTTCCGTTCGCTTAATAACGACGAATTCACTGAAAAATGCCAACAGAATAAAAATCCACTGGAGGCCGCCCTTTATTCGCATATCCACACAATTCTCTCAGATCAGCAAAATCAGCAATCGATTCGATATGAATTTCCTGATCCACGGGTGAAACGCCGCAACAACGGTTATGCGCTGGATGCCTTGCTCGATAGTGCTCCATTTTCACCGGAAGGCGAAAAATTTAATTTTTGCAAACTTCTTGCAGGTTCGGAAGGGACACTGGCTTTTGTCACCCGAATCCGACTCCAACTCGTTCCGCTACCCCCACCCCATACAGGTTTGGTTTGCGCTCATTTCAACAGTCTCAACGAGGCGTTTGCCGGAAACCTGATTGCCCTTCGCCATCAACCCAATACCATTGAGCTGATGGATGACATCATTATGAACTGCACCAAAGAAAACATAGAGCAGCACAAAAATCGTTTTTTCATCGAAGGAGATCCAAAAGCTATGCTGATGATTGAGTTCTCGGCCAATAGCGAAGATGAAATACGACAAAAAACCCAGGCACTCGAACAAGACCTGCGTGCCTCCAAACTGGGCTATTCGTTTCCTCTGGTTACCGGAGCCGCCAACATAAAAAAAGTATGGGCTTTGCGTACGGCCGGACTCGGATTGCTTTCAAACATCCCGGGAGACAAACGCAGCACTACGGTTATTGAAGACACTGCTGTTGCTCCGGAACTACTTGCCGCGTACATGGCAGAATTTCAGCAATTGCTCGATCGACTCGGCCTGCAATGCGTATTTTACGCTCATATTGCTACCGGAGAAATTCACCTCCGCCCTTTATTAAACCTGAAAGATGAAGCGGATGTGAATCTGTATCATCAACTGGCCAGTGAAGTTGCTGCACTGGTGAAAAAATACCGCGGATCGTTAAGCGGAGAACATGGAGACGGGAGATTACGCGGTGAATTTATCCCGTTCATGCTCGGCGAACACAATTACCAATTAATCAAAGAACTTAAACAAACCTGGGATCCAAAAAATATTTTCAACCCGGGAAAAATTATTGATACTCCACCCATTACTGAAAATCTGCGATTTTTGGTACGAAAAACAGATTCTGTAATCCCGACTATTTCTGATTTCTCATACGATCAGGGAATACTTCGGGCGGTAGAAAAATGCAACGGATCGGCTGATTGCCGTAAATCGTCAATTATTGGGGGCAGCATGTGCCCCAGTTTTATGGCTACGCGCGACGAAGAAAACAGTACGCGCGGACGAGCCAACATTCTACGGGAATACCTTACCCGAAGCACTCAAAGCAATCGGTACAATCACGAAGAAATTGCACAGGTAATGGATCTTTGCCTGTCGTGTAAAGCATGCAAATCGGAATGTCCATCGAATGTTGATATGGCCCGGTACAAAGCCGAATTTCTGCAACATTACCACGATGCCAATGGCATTCCGCTACGAACATGGCTGATTGCCAGGCTTCCGCTTTTGTACCGCGTAGGCATGCCCTTTCGTCCGCTGGTAAACATTCTAAGCAAAAGCGCCATCATCAAAAAAGCGATCGGGTTTGATCCGCGCAGGACAATTCCTCCACTTTCAAAATTAAGTTTACGCAAATGGTATGGGAAAAGAAATTCAAATATCGATTTTCCGAATGGAAAAGTTTACCTGTTTGCCGACGAATTTACCAATTATACGGAAAGTGAAATTGGTATCAAGGCGATTCTTCTGCTCAATAAATTGGGTTATGCTGTGCAAATACCTCCGGTGAAAGAAAGCGGACGCACCTGTATTTCAAAAGGATTATTGCGAAAAGCCCGCAAAATCGCCAACAACAATATTCTCATCCTCAACAAAATTATTACTGAAGAACACGCTCTCATCGGGATTGAACCTTCGGCAATACTTAGTTTTCGCGACGAATATCCCGATTTGGTTTCACGCGAACTGTCAGCTCCGGCCAAAAGAATTGCAGGGAATGCGCTTCTTTTCGAAGAGTTTATCTGCCGTGAAATTGAACGGGGAAAAATTAAGGCAGAGCAATTTTCAGAAGAAACGAGAATCATAAAACTACACGGACATTGTCAGCAAAAAGCCGTTGCATCAACACTTCCAACAAAAAAGATGCTTGAAATACCAAGCAATTTTACGGTAAATGAAATTGCATCGGGTTGTTGCGGAATGGCTGGTTCATTCGGGTACGAAAAAGAACATTACGAATTGAGCATGAAAATTGGAGAATTGAGTTTGTTTCCCGAAGTACGCCAAACGCCGGCTGAAATGCTCATTGCTGCACCGGGCACTTCCTGCCGCCACCATATTGAAGAAGCCACCGGCAAAAAAGTTTTGCACCCGATTGAGATTTTGTACAATGCGTTAAAGAAATAAGAGAGAACTCTTAAAGCAATTTACTATTCAGAAATTTACTATTTACAATTTGACGGAATATAGTTTGTAAAATCACAGAGCTACTTTCAGCATAAAATAATAAAACCAGGGCTGACGCCTGAAAAGCCCTGATTTTATTTGAAAGCTATGAGAATCAAAAACATTCTCGTTATTTCAAACAAGCAAATTCTGCAATTGTTTGCAAAAAATAAAGAATTATTTACTCCCCTATTTTTTTAAGCAGTTTAATCTGCCTTGATCACTTTATATGTCGAGATCGAATTATCGATTTTAATCCGAACAATATAGATTCCAGATAAATATTTGCTCATATCAATCCGATAGATTTCTTCCACACGAACGAAATCCTGCCAAAAGCAAGTTCCGTCAACCGAATACACCGCAAGCTCACAAGCTGAACCATAAGGAACCGATGCGAAAGAAATATTCAAGAAATCACGAACGGGGTTCGGGAACAAGTTTATTTGAGGTGAATAATTCATTTTTGCGGTATGAACAACCACATCTTTGCGCGGATAGCTATACGGAGCACTTGCGCCAACAACGGGGTTAACCACCTTTTTCCCGACTTCATCTACCGCGCGAATATAATAATGTAATTCGCTCCCGGGCTCCAGCCCACCTATTGTTGCCTCGTAACGATTATCTCCTACTCCTGTCATTATTTTCGACTGCCACACTTCACTGCCCTGCTGAAAAAACACCTGCACCGAATCGGCATACAACGGTTTTCCGCTATAAGCCTTTATTTCGGCAGAGATTTTTACCGAAGAAACATCTCCGGTGCTATCCATGGGTTTGTGTTTGATGCGAATCATTTGCTTATCGGCCATTTCGTGTACCCGACAATGCAACGCATCGGTTGAGTACCAGCTTCCCATAAAACCAAGAACTTCGTATCCCGGCATTGCTTCACGGTATGCCTGTAATGCGGCATTATCGAACTCTGTTCCCATTGTTGGCACAAAAACACGTTTATTCAGAATAAATGAATTGGTATAGGGCTCGTTATTGGGCGTATAAACACGAAAAACCTGATAGTTATTTCCCCACGAAGACAACTGATTCCGGAAATAATCGGCCACTTTTTCAATCTCGCTGAACTGCGGATGTGTTGGTGGAACCGATCGGACCATCACCTTGTCAACATCCAAAAATTTGGCAAAACAATCAATATGATGAATGTAATCGTTATTCGGATTTTCGATGGTGAGATAATTTTTTATTCCCAAAAACTCTTTGACTTGCCGATCAACTTCTTCCCTGGCAATTCCGGCCTTTGCACTTTCAGAATAAAACAGCGGAGTAGAAGCTGCAACTCCCCACCCATCCGTCATATAATTTCCGCCAGAATGTACCACCGACATCCAATAATAAGAGACATTCATCTGCTCAGCAAGCAAAGCTGGAATTTTATTATCAAGAGGTCGTACCCGGTTATACACAAAATCGGTAATACCAATAGAGTCCTTTCCTGCAACGAACATGGGGCCAAAATCCCGCGTCCAGTGAGAATCACTCTTCGCTGGAATGATCTTTATTCGGCTACGATCGTACTCATACAAACTCAATGCCTGCCAAAAAGAATCTTCAGAAGACCGCATCAATACATAAAGCGTGTCTTTTTTCGTGATTTCAGCCAATAAGTTGAATCGTAATTCACCTGCATGCACCACCAATGCTCCGGCCATGGGTTCATACTCGGCAATACTCTCAAGCGGTTGAGACGGACTGCCCACCAAAAACTGATTGGTCGGCAACTGCACTTTCTGGTTCATTTCGTCGGGCGAAAGCATGTGAAGCAGCTTCCATCGTTCACCGGGATTCTCACCAACATTTTGCGCATGAAGCGACAGACTCCATGCCAGTAGTATCAATAAAATTGAACAATATTTACGGGCGGGTTGAGACTGCATTATTTATTTTTGATCTTGAATTCTTACTTTTTTCGGCGATGAAAATGCTTCGAGTCGCCCCATTCGCCGTAGCCCACTTCGGCACCGGCAATTTCGATACGCGCTTCCAGACAGTTTTTGCAAAGCGATGCATCCTCATCCAAACAAGGTTTGCCCTCGTACAATTGGTATTCTTTCCGGAAATCGCAAGGCGTAATATTGGGCATAATGATATTGGCTCCCACCTTGATGGCTTTTTCGCGTCCAGCCGGATCAATGGCCTGCAAAGCAGTTGCTGCAGCCATATTTACATCGGGCATCAGCAAACGCAGGGTAGCAATCATTTTCAATGCCAGATCGAAGCGCTCCTGCTTGGTTTTCAGCAGATGGCGATGTTCATACAAAGGGGTATCTTCATGTTCGATGTACGGCCCCATGCCAATCATATCGATGTCTATTTCCTTGAAAAAAAGCAGGTCGTTGGCCAAATCGTCGAGTGTTTGAAACGGAAAGCCGATCATTACACCGGTACCGGTTTGGTAACCTGTTTCTTTCAGCAAATGCAGGCATTCGAGACGTTTTTCAAACAGATGCAATTCATTATCGGGATGAATGCGACGATACAATTCGCGGTTCGAACTTTCGATGCGCAACAAGTAACGATGAGCCCCGCTCTCGAACCAGCGCTGATAGGTTTCGCGGGTTTGTTCGCCACACGATAACGTTATTCCGAGTTCCCCATTCGACATCTGTTTAATTGATTTCAGCAATTGATCGACACGGCGAATAAAAGCCGGCGACGATAACTCGCCCGACTGCAACACCACCGAGCCAAAACGGTTTTCCCAAGCGAAGCGGCATGCCTCTATAATCTCGGCATCGCCCACTTCGTAGCGAACCACTTTGTCGTTGCTTTTGCGGATGCCACAATACAGACAGTCTTTTGCACAAATATTGGAAAATTCGACCAAACCACGAAAATACACCTTGTTGCCAATGGTTTCGTTTTTTACCCGTGCAGCCGTTTCGAAAAGCAGACGACGGTCGTCGCCTTCGCTGGCCAGCATTTGCACCAATTCATCACGCCCCCAGTTTCCCCGCTGTAAAATGTCGCTCAGTTTTTCCATCTTTCAGTCTGATAATCGGGCGAAGATACGAAAAAGAGAAGGAAAAAAGGGAAAAGAAAAATCAGGATCAAAAGGATGAGTGGGTTGATTTTAGAAGCAAATCATTTCTATGATTTAATCCCTACAAAGAAGTGTATGACCTATTGCGTATGGCTACATGATACATTTAAATTAGTATAAACCGATCGCAATAGAAAATGAACAAATTTCGAAACAAATACTGCATCGATTCAGCCCGTCGGACCAATTTATCGCCGATATTTTGTGGCACGAAATGGCAAATCACACCAATCATATTGAATTAGGGTAATTTGTGGTGATGCCCAACCATGTGCATGGGATTGTAATTATTGGTGAACGAAATGATGGGATGCGGATAAATTTCACCAGGTCAACCAATAATCACCGCCCCCTGCGGAAGGGATTGCAGCGGATAGCCCGCAGCGAAGCGAGGACTATGAGCGGAAAGCCCGACCCGACGCAAGGAGGGGCCCGCCCAAAAAACAGGCTGCAATAAATCAGTATTTTGCCCGCATTCCCTATTCTTTTCTATCTTTGCTGCCACAAAAATTAGGAGCATGATTTCAGTTGACCAGATACAGGTTGTTTTTGGAGGTTTTGAGCTATTTAAAGGGATTTCGTTTTTGATTACCCCGAAAGATCGAATTGGTCTGGTGGGAAAAAACGGAGCAGGGAAATCGACCTTGCTAAAGATTTTGTCGGGACAACAACAACCGACAGAGGGAGTTATTTCGCTTCCGCGCGAATTGCGGCTGGGATACCTTCCGCAGCACATGGTGGTGTCGAATACCAAAACTGTTTTTGATGAAACGCAAACTGCTTTTGAAGAGCTAAATGACTTGCAAAATCAACTGGAAGCTGCCAACCGCGAACTGTCGCACCGCGAAGATTACGAATCGGAAAGCTACCTGAAACTGATCAACCGCGTAACCGAACTGAACGACCGTTTTCAGGTGCTGGGCGGAGGCAATGCCGAGGCTGAGATTGAGCAAACCCTGATGGGGCTTGGTTTTGAGCGCAGCGACTTTACCCGGCGGACTTCGGAATTCAGCGGGGGCTGGCGCATGCGTATTGAACTGGCAAAAATTCTGCTCCGCAAACCGGATGTTTTTTTACTCGACGA
The DNA here is from genome assembly GCA_963668595.1 of Prolixibacteraceae bacterium. GTDB lineage: Bacteria > Bacteroidota > Bacteroidia > Bacteroidales > Prolixibacteraceae > GWE2-42-39. The sequence goes on from OY764876.1 coordinate 1,764,186, forward strand.
GCCAACCAACCACCTCGACATTGAATCGATACAGTGGCTGGAAGATTTTCTGAAAACCTACAATGGCGCGGTGGTGCTGGTGTCGCACGACAAAGCTTTTCTGGATAATGTGACCAACCGCACCATCGAAATATCGCTGGGCAGAATATACGATTACAAAGCCAATTACTCGCGCTACCTGGAACTGCGTGCCGAAAACAAGCAAACTCAACTGGCTGCATTTCAGAATCAGCAAAAAATGATTGAAGATGCGGAAAAATTCATCGAACGTTTCCGCTACAAAGCGACCAAGTCGGTACAGGTACAATCGCGGGTAAAAATGCTCGACAAACTGGATCGTCTGGAAGTGGATGAAGAAGATAATTCGCGTTTAAACATTAAATTTCCGCCGGCATTGCGCTCGGGAACGGTAGTGGTTGATGCCAAGGAAATTACCAAACGCTATGGCGATTTGCTGGTTCTCGACAAGGTGGACATGACCATTGAACGGGGAGATAAAATTGCCTTTGTGGGAAAAAATGGCGAAGGGAAAACCACCCTGGCACGAATTATTTTGGATGAACTGGAGCATCAGGGAGAAATGAAGCTGGGGCACAATGTAAAAATCGGCTACTTTGCACAGAATCAGGCTCAGTTGCTGGATGAAAACCTGAGCGTTCTGGAAACCATTGACCAAATTGCTGTAGGCGATGTTCGCACAAAAATCCGCGATATTCTGGGTGCTTTTATGTTCTCAGGCGAGGATGTGGATAAAAAAGTGAAAGTGTTGAGCGGTGGCGAACGCACCCGTCTGGCAATGATCCGGCTGATGCTGGAAGAAGTGAATTTCCTGGTACTCGACGAACCTACCAACCACTTGGACATGCGCTCGAAGGAGATGCTTAAAAATGCACTGGCCACCTACGACGGAACGGTATTGGTGGTATCGCACGACCGCGAATTTCTGGACGGACTGGTTACCTGCGTGTATGAATTCAAGAACAAAAAAATAAAGCAGCACTTAGGCGGCATTTACGACTTTTTGCAGAAAAAACGCATCGAGTCGATGAAGGAACTGGAACGCAAAGAGAAGGTGCAGGAAGCCAAACCGAAAGAAGAAAAAGCCACAGAACAGAGCGGGCTGAGCTTTGAAGAACGAAAAGAAATTAACCGTGCCATCACGCGTACGGAAAAAGATATAGAGAAAAACGAGGTCGAGATTGCCGGTTTGGAAGAACAGATTGCCAAAATGGACAAATTGCTCTCGTCGCCCGAAGGAATCAACGATTCGTCGGTGTACGAAAAATATGAGCAACTGAAATCGGACCTTGAACGTAAGATGGAGCAGTGGGAAGCATTGCATGCCGAATACGAAACATTGACACAAAAAAAGACATGGTAAAATGAATTGGGAACGCAAAGAAAAAGACGATCTGATATTTGGCATTCGTGCCGTGATGGAAGCCATTGAGGCAGGTAAAGAAATAGACCGGGTACTGATAAAAAGCGGACTGGGCGGCGAACTGTACAAAGAGTTTTTCGATCTGGTACGTGCCCGTCAGGTGCCTTTTCAGTTTGTACCGATTGAAAAAATTAACCGGATGACCCGCAATAACCACCAGGGAGTGATTGCCTTTGTGTCGCCGGTGTCGTTTCATAAAGTAGAAGACCTGATTCCGGAGTGGTTCGATAATGGCAAAACACCGATGGTATTATTGCTTGATCAGGTGTCGGATGTGCGTAACTTCGGGGCCATTGTACGTACAGCAGAATGTGCTGGTGTGGACGCAGTAGTGATTCCACAACAGGGTGCGGCTAAAATCAATGCCGATGCAGTAAAAACCTCGGCCGGAGCGCTTCACCTGATGCCTATCTGTCGTCAGAAAAACATGGTGGATACCTGCATGTACTTGCAACAATCGGGCTTCCGCATTGTGGCTGCCACCGAAAAAGGCAACGATTTATTTACCGAATCAGACCTGACCGGCCCACTTGCCATTGTAATGGGTGCCGAAGACAAAGGAATTGATCGCCGTATTCTGGCTATGGCCGACCAGCGCGTAAAAATTCCGATTCTGGGGAAAATTGAATCGCTAAACGTGTCGGTAGCCGCGGGGTTGCTGGTCTATGAAGCAGTGAGACAGCGCACGAAGTAGTCGAGAGTAAGCTACAAGTCGCAAGTAGTAAGTCGTAAGACAACAGCCGAGGGAAAGCTGAGATTGAGGTTAAGGCTGAGATTGAGTACTAACAGCCGGGCTGTTTTCTTAGGACTTAGGACTTACTACTTGAAACTTATAATTTGGAACTTTAAACCGATCACTATGGAAATAGCAGTACTAGATGGTTTTACCCTGAATCCGGACGATTTATCGTGGAGTGGATTGGAAAAGTTGGGCAACTGCCGCATTTACGACCGCACTCCTGCCCCACTCACCATTGAACGAATCGGGCAGGCTGAAATAGTACTGACCAATAAAGTAATTCTTGACCGCAAAGTGTTGGAACAAGTGCCGCAGTTGCGCTACATTGGCGTGCTGGCTACCGGCTACAACGTAGTGGATGTGCAGGCTGCAAACGAACAGGGCATCGTAGTAACCAATATTCCGGCCTACAGCACCGACTCGGTGGCACAAATGGTTTTTGCACAAATACTGGCTTTTTGCAACAGGGTTGAGCTGCATGCCCAATCGGTACAAAAGGGAGACTGGAGCAGCTGCGCCGATTTTTCGTACTCGCTCAGTGCGCAAACCGAGATTAGCGGAAAAACCATTGGCATTGTAGGCTTTGGACGAATCGGGCAAAAAGTAGCACAAATTGCCCGTGCATTTGGCATGCAGGTTTTGTTCCACAACCGTTCGGCGAAAGAAGTTTCCGATCCTGCAATCCGTCAGGTGTCGCTTGAAACAGTTTTTGCAGAAAGCGACTTTGTAAGCCTTAACTGCCCGCTTACTGCCGACAACCACCAATTTGTAAATGCCCGTTTGTTGGCTACCATGAAACCAACTGCCATGCTGATTAATACCGGACGCGGGCCACTGATTAATGAAGTCGATTTGGCCGAAGCGCTAAACAAAGGCCAGCTTGCCGCTGCCGGACTGGATGTGCTTTCCAGCGAACCACCGCAAGCCGACAATCCACTTTTATCGGCAAAAAACTGTTTTATTACGCCACATATTGCCTGGGCCAGCTTCGAAGCGCGCAGCCGTCTGATGCAAATTGCTACCGAAAATGTACAGGCTTTCCTCAACGGGGCTCCGCAAAATGTGGTAAGGGGATAAGTTTACCACAATAGGTACAATAGAGACATAGAAAACAGCCATTATTATTTATTTGTCGTTACTGTTCCGCAGTCAACCGGAAAACAGAGGTTGCTAAAACAACCATTTTTCTCACACATTGCCCCCTGACTCATTCCCGCGAAGGCGGGAATCCCAACTTAAAGAAAAATTCTGTTTTTACCGATTGGTCTTATGTGTGTTTTAAACAAACTCCGAAGGAGTCAAACTATTCTTCACCTCCGGAAGAACCGGAGGAACTCGAAAAACCTATTTCTCTAACAACCCCGAATGGGGTTGAATTCAGATTAGGTACCGCTCGTCATATTCAATTCCATTCTCTTTCAATAATTGAACATATTCATCCCTAAAAGAAACTTTTCGATGATGCTCCTGCTGATTCATTACGTATTTTATCACTCGGTCTTTTTCTTTCAACGAAAGAGTAAATGCTCCGTATCCTTCAGCCCAGCCAATGAACTGAGGATATAAACCATTTTCTTTTATCCAGATAGAGGAGGAAACTTTTACATCCTTGACCAGAGTTGCCAATGCAACGGACGGATGTAAATCAAAAACGATGTGCAGGTGGTTTTCGACTCCGTTAATGCGGTAGAGTTTGCATTTTTTATTCTTTAGTATTCCCCATATGTATCGAAATAGCTCATCGTTTCCATAATTAGATAAGACTTTCTCATTTTTCTTAGTATGGAAAGTAAGGTGATAAAGTATCTGATGATAGCTAGCCATAGAATTAAATTTTAGTATTTAAAAAATACGAAATAATTTCCTTTTTTCGTATTTCAGAAACTTAATATTCAACCCCTATGGGGTTAATGGACTTATTGATTCGTAAGCCCTCAATTGTATTGAGGGTGACGAATATATTCCACCTTCGGCGGAACAATAAAATTGAAGACAATCAAGTTTGAATTTCATCAATAAAAAGGTACCATCAAATTACTTTAACGACCACCAAGCTTGTCCATTTTCAAAATAAACAATAGGAACCGATGAAACGAAGCTTTTCAGCCAGTTGGCACAATGCAGCATTCCTGCTTCTTCCGAATGAATGTGCCCGATAAAAACCACCGCTTTATTTCGGCCCTGCGCCACTGCATCGTTAATATATTCGTAGGTTTCCCATTCAGGCGATTCTCCTGCAATCAAAACTTCCACGTTTTCGTTTTGAAGAGCCCGAATATGCCTTTGTGAACCGGGAGCACCAACAGCCAAGGCAACTTTAGTAAAAGTCATATCGGGATTACCAATCACACGAAAATCCTTGGTACCAAAAATTACCGATAGCTTTTCAACAAATTCTTTCAAATTCTGCTTTTCAAACTCATAAAATATCCGCGATTGATCAGTCATATTTTTGCGCCATCCCAGTTTTTCAACCATTCCTTCGTAAATACCATCGGGTTGAGTCATGTGAATATGGTCGTGAAAGCGAAATACAATCAAATTATTGTCGCGAATAAATTTCATTTTCTCCTGAAAAACCGGATCATTTTCCAGAAAGTTCGTTTCATCCGAATGATTATAGAAAATAGGTTCGTGAGTTAAAACAAAATTACAATGCTGAGCGACAGCCTGCCGGAGAACTTTCATATCAGCAAACATACACACTGCAATACCTGTCACACGATCCTGCGGGTTTCCGGCTTTAAAGGTATCCACTGTTTTCTCTGTCCAGGGACATGTTACATGCTTTTTCATTAAATCGACCACCATTTGAGCTGAAAGATGCTCGCCGGAGTTATTCTGTGCACAACAAAACAAAGTCGAAAAAAACAGGATGAAAAATAAAATTGGTATTCGGTTATTCATAATAATACGGTATAGTTTTGAGGAAATAAAATTATCACAAAAAAAGCATAAACGCCCACAAAACAGTGTATTTCTATCACTCACTCAATAGATCGAAAACATGCACATCCCGACTGGATATTATTCAGTTTAAAGCAATAACCTTACTTTCTGCAAGTACAAAACGACAAAGGGCCTGACCACCTGGCCAAGCCCTTTATATATACCGAGTTGATTGATTATTTATTCAGGCCATTTAATTTCGACACCCTGCGACTGGATAAACGACTGAAAGTCGGTCAGCAATGCTTGTTGCCCACGCACGGCACGCGGACTCACCTTTTTGTTCAGGGCAAAATGTACGAGCATTCCCACTGTTTCGCCAATGTTCCACTCTACCGGATGCAGACGGTAGCAACCGTTGGTAATATGTGTGGTTCCAATGTTTTTACTTGCCGGAAGCAGGTTGTCCATTCGTTCGGGGATAAGCGTTCCCAAAGGTAATTCGAACGGCAACGAAGGCAGATCGATGTAATTATTACCACGGGTAGAAGGGTGCAAATCGAGGTAATACGAGCCTACTCCCACACTGTCGAAAAACGAAGCCGCTTTTTTTGCAGCTTCCTTACCCACCACTAATTCGCGGTTTTCGACACCCACATGTTCTTCCAACACCGTAAACAGCGAGCGAATTCGCCGCCCTTCGCGGATGTACGGATATTTAGCCATTCCATCGCTGGTTCCCATAATATCGCCACGCAGACGCAAGCCCGGCCAGCCAGTGCCACCATCAGCACGTGGAGCTTCGGTTTGCAGCCAGTACAGCAACGACAGGTTTAGCTGACGTGCCCCTTCCACATGTTTCTCGAATTCCTTTTCGCTCACATCAATCAGGTTGCCCAGCATATAATCGTTCTGCGGCCAGTTGATAATCGAAATATCGCCTGCAAAAAAGCCCGGTTTAAAATTATGGCGATTAATGATTTTCCGGTAATTCCACCAGTTTAACACCTCTCCAGTTGCACCACCGTTAGGATCAAAGCCAAGTGTTTTAGGCTGATGGTTGGATGGGTTTGAATACGAAAAGCTCAGTAATGGCCCGGCCCAGGCAGGAGTGATGTTGGGCACAAAAGAGTGCCAAAAATCGTAGGTCTTCGGTTTATCGATTGTCAGGTTGGCTCCTTCAATATGATCGAGAGCAAAACAAAGAGTAAAAGCTTGCTGGTTTTGCGGATCGCCCACTTCAGGAGCATGCAATTCGCCGGTATCTTTACGCGATTCAGTTCCGATTACATATTCGGTTCCGGTTAAAGGCAACAACTCTCCCGTTTCAGTTGCATCCACAAAATAGGGAGCAACCAGCCAATACGAAGTATTCAGGGGGCGACAAGTCACTTCAATGGATTGTACTTTGGTTCCACTCACTTCAGCCCTTTTCACTTTTGTTTCGGTCAGCAATTTCAGTTTTCCATTGCTGATATACGGAGCTAACATTTCAGTCAGCACAGCCACGCCAACACGAGGCTCAAGGCATAAACGCGACACGAAACCATCGCCCGGATTCAGATTTTCGCGTGCAGCAGCAGCCTCACTAAGCGGATAATTACGTTTGTAATAATTTCGCATTGCCTGACGAAAAGCGCGGTACGAGCTGGGAGCTCCATGCGTTTCAATCCAGCGATGTTCATCAAGCGGAACACCTTGTTGGGTAAGCTGACCACCAATCCAGTCGGTCTCTTCAGTCATTACCACCGACAAGCCATTGCGCAAAGCTGCCAAAGCTGCGGCACATCCGCCAATTCCGGCACCAGCAATCACCACATCCGCAACAAGTTCATTTTTCCCATTTCGTTTTGAATTGCCCGACTGTGAAGCCGAAGCATTATCCGGCGACAAAATCAGGGGGGTCGAAGCCAACACTCCACCTGCTGCCCCGATCATCTCTATAAAATTGCGTCGTTTCATTTTTAATAATTTGATTACGTTTTTTGATCAAGTGATTATTCGCCATTAGCTTTTACTCTGGCTTCTAGCTAACAGCCAATCTCCTACTATTACTGATTACTCACCTCTTCAATTTCTTTCAGCGAATAGTTCCAGTCGAGCACACTGCCAATAACCGGAACCAAATGGCCGGCCATTTTGCATTGTCCTTTGTACGAAGGATGCCAATCCGAACCTAAATCGCTGGTTTGATTCAGCAAATAAAGCGGAATGCCCACAAAATAGAGGTTTGCATCGTTGTACAAGGTTCGTGTTGTTTCCACCATTTCTTTCACAATTGAATAAGCAGGTTCATTCACCATCGGACCACTCACGCAAAAAATCGGCACATTTCCGTACACGCCACGAATTTCGCGGATAAACTGTTCGTAGCGGCGCTGAAACACCACTTTATCAGGCTGAGGCTGCGTCGAATAGTCGTTGGTTCCCAGATTGATTACCACTGCATCGGGTTTCCATTTCGAGAAATCCCAGTGAGCAGTCGAATCCTCATCAAGCACCTGGTCGAAACGAGCAGGCAAAACGGGTATTTTACGGGATATTTTCTCTTTATCGCCGTAATTGCGAACTACTCCTAAACCGGAATGCGCCACCACACGGCATTCAGCATTCATGGCCCGTGCCGAAATAAATGCGTACGATTTATTTACATTTTCAGTGTTGGGGGCAAAACGCTCGGTTCGCGAAGCTCCTTCGGTTCCGTAACCACAGGTTATTGAATTTCCGAAGAACTCAATTTTACGTGTTTCTTCCACAGGGTAAGGCATTATCGATGCTTTTTCTTCGATATTGATTCCTTTGAAAAAAGCAGTTCCCATCCCTCCTTCGGTACGTTTTTGCAGTATTAGCTGATGCGGACCTTTGCCTTTCAGGTCTTTCAGCGTATAAACGCTATCGGCCGGTGCATGAAGCACCTCGTGCAGCTGCCCGTCAATAAATACATTGAAATAGTTGCGATCGCCGCCTTGCAATAACAATTGTAAGTTTTTTCCTGTAAACTGAAAACGAATTGCAGAACCCGACCAATCGTAACGTACCGCTTCGGGATTCGAAAAATCGAAACGACCGGAATAGCTAAACGCAGCATTACTGGCCGAAATGTGTTGCCAATCTTTTTGTGCTGAAATGCTTCCGCAGAAAAGAAACATTGCAATCAGCATGAATAGTTGTTTCATTTTTATTAGGTTTTGTTGGTTATGCTTGATTTGTAATGCTAATAATTCAATTCTTTTTTTTTCAAACGCTATTTGAGAATTTTGAATTCATTTTTTGGAATTTGGGATTTAAAATTTTTGATTTTAATTTTTCCCTCCATTCCCCATCATTCTATTTTTTTCCGACAAACAGCCCATCGTGATTTACCTGGCGGAACTCAAACGGATTGAGCAATTCGTCAAGCAATACAGCATATTCTGCACGACTTATCGGATCTGTCATTTTCGGCATTTTCATGGACTTGCGGGTCATCAAATCGCGTGATTTCTGTTCCAACTCATTCAAACTTTGCTTTCCGCAAACCTGTTTATACTTCTGACCCAGCTGACGAATCAGCGTCAATGCGTCCTGCAAACATACAATATCTCCCGTTTCGTGCAAGTCAGCAACAGGCATCCAGTCAGTCAATCCCTGCATCAGCGCTTCACGGGTCAACAAACTGTCCGGACTCATGTGTGTATGATTTTCCCAGCCTATATTTTTCCCCTCGCCACGCAGCAAACCGGTAGCACCAATACGCTGCAATGCTTCGTAAGCGGGGTGAATTTTCGGCACATCCGAATAAGGCATCAGCATTGCTCCGGCCTGCAATAAACATTGCTGAACTTCACGCACCGCCACCTTTTCAGGACTCAACTTGTTTTTTACCGACAAAGCAGCCAATGCCCCGGCTGCCTGACCATTCAGAATACAAACCGGCTGCAAACGAGTGCTTCCATTTACAATATTGGTTACCGACAAAGATTTTTCGGAAACAATAAAATTGCTCGTTCCCTTCGGAATAAGCGATCCCAAAGGCAACGAATAGGAAGGTACCGGATAAAAATGCAACTCGGGCAACGAATGCGCATCGTGATAGGCTTGATGGTGATGATCTACCGGATAATCGCCCACCGCAATACCGGTTCGGTACAAGGCCGTTTTCTGATCGAATGGCCGTGCCATATCATTCACATTAAACCGAACCAATCCTTTTATTCTGCGCGATTCGCGATGATAGGGAATAAACGGCAAATGATCGGCTGTGGGGTACACATCACGAGCAATTCCCAATTTTTTAAATCCTAATTCATTCTGAAGATAATACACGTACTGCAAGGTGTAATTTTTCGCCTTTTCATACGCTTTGGCCCGCTCCTCGCGACTCATCTCAATACTGTTTACATAGTAATCGTTTCCCGAAATAGGCCAGTTAATCATGTAATACCCATTGGGAAGTTTGCCATATTTCATCATGAAATCGCACCCCCAAAGCTTTCTGCCAAATTCATCCTGTTCACATTTTCCGGCACAAGTACAGAAAAATGGTTCAGGATTGTACCCTTCCGGACGCGGCAACATTGCTTCCTCCGGCTGATCGTATTCTTTCAGAACTGCCACATAGGTCAAATCCTGAATAATGTCGTTTGCTTTCTCCGGAGCAATATCTTCACCGGTATCGAAACGCGAATCCATTCCAATGTCATACGGAATGCCAACTTGCTTGGCCACATCGCCCAACTCGGTTGCATCAATAACAACTTTTGCCAATACCTGGGTCGAGTCGCCTTGCTGAACAAGCATTGCTTCCCATCCTTTTCCTTTCTCCTGAATACCGGCAAGGAAAGTCTGCCGACAAACCAACAGGTTCTTTTCATTTCCGGTAAGTTCTGTCAGCAATTTTTCGGCCACCTGTGGTTCAAACAAAACATTGCTCACCCATCCGGTTTTCACTCCTTCGGAACCGCCGTAATAGCGATACAATGCCTGACGAAACTCTTCCCACAAGCCCGAAGGCAAACGGTAATTTCCATCAATAGCACTCACTCCGGCCGAAGTGAGCATTCCTCCCAACCAGGGAGTTTCTTCGGCAATAAGTACCGATGCCCCCTGACGAGCAGCCTGAATACCTGCCATCGTGCCACTTGCTCCACCACCAATAATCAGCACATCGGTTTTTATCTTTTTAAAACTGGCTTGCCCCTGCTGACTGAAAAAAATTCCGGCCAGCAAAAGCAAAACAGCTCCTGTTTTTATTCTGAACATTTTTTGATCTCTATTTCTGATTTTCAGCAATTGCTTCCAGCGTTTTCCAGCACTGATACATACCGCGTGGCACGTGGAAACAACCTTTCCATTTTCCGCCTTTCAATGGCAAAAGAACATCTCCCTGTCGATTCAGGTAACCAAACCATTCGGGATGTTCCTGATCCTTAAAATGCGACCATGCATAATCGTGAATGCGCTGAAACCACTCCAAACTTTTTTGCGAACCGGTAAGTTGGTATCCTTTCAGCATAGTAATGAGGGTTTCGATGTGAACCCACCACAGTTTCTGATCCCATTCGAGTTGTTGGGTCGGATGTCCCAGGCGGTCCATGAAATAGAAAATACCGCCATACTGCTCGTCCCATCCGTATTCCACCATTTTAATGGCGATATAGTTGGCTTGGGTAACCAGCTCCGGACGTTTCAGGCGAACACCCAAATCCATAATGAACCACATGGCTTCGATAGCATGACCCGGGTTGAGCAAACGACCATCGAAAGTATCCGACAAACTACCATCGGTATGCAAATTTTCTACCACCAAACCTAATTCCGGACGATAGAACACATCCATTACTTCGTGAATACAGGTTTCCATGGTCTGCTTCAAAAACTCCTCATCCAAAAGATGCTCGATTTCGAGAGCCAGGTTGCACAGAATCATCGGCAAGGCAAAATTTTTCAGGTTGCGCGTTCCTGGAAAAGCTTTGTTCCAGTGGCCTTTCGGGTTTTCAGTTTTCGACAAAATAATATCGAAAGTTTTCTTTGCAATATCTGCATATTCCTGATTGCCGGTTGCTTTACTAAGCTGACCAAAAGCCATGGTTGCAAATGTGTAAGAGAAAATATTGTACGGCTCAATCAGCGGTTTGCCTTCGCGGGTAAGCGAAAAATACCAGTTCAGATTTCCATCGTGTCCGTACTTTTTCAGGAATTCAGCTCCCTGAATTGCGGCATCAAGCCATTCTTTTTTCTGTTCCACCTGGTTGTACAGCATTGAAAAAAGCCATACTTCGCGGCCTTGCAGCCAGATGAATTTATCGGTATCGAAAACTTTTCCTTCACGATCGAGGCAAGTATAATAACCTCCGCACTCTAAATCCTGCGATTGGTTCAACCAAAAGGGAACCACATTGTCCAACAATTCGCTCTTGTATTGTTCGGCCAGTTGTTTAAAATCAGCCATGATATTTTTAATTATAAATTTTTAATTATAAAATTCAAGTAGTAAGTCGTAAGTCTCAAGTAGTAAGACAACAGCCCTGCTTTTAGTAGTCAATCTTAGCCTTAACTTTAAGGCTTCAGGTTCTTTCACCCCTAAATCCCCCAGGGGGACTTTAACAGCCATCTTTGAAGGTTGATTCTTATTCCTCAAAGTTAATCTCAACTTTTCTTTTCCTCTGGTTTGCAGCTGATTTAACCACAGAGTATCGCTGAGTTCTCCACTGAGTTGCACTGAGCTCAAGTCCTAAATCCTAAGTAGTAAGAAAACAGCCCAGCTGTTAGTACTCAATCTTTCCTCCGGCTGTTGTCTTACGACTTACTACTTGCGACTTGTAGCTTACTCCGCTACATCAAACTATCCAAATACTCCTTGTACCGGTTATACAAATGACCAGCCTGTAAATAAGCCGACTGAGGACTCATGAAGTGCGAAAACTCGAAAGTTACCGCCTGCTCCATGCCTACCCGCTCGGCAGCACGCAATTTCATCAGTAATTTTTCCCACTTAATTGGCAAAAATTTGATCGGCATATCGCGATCGAAGGTTTCCGAATTGGTCCAACTACGAATGCCGTACCGATCGGCCATTTGCTTGTTCACACTCAAAAAGTCATCCAGCTCATCGAAACTTACATGGCCATCCTGAAACGCAACAATATCCACGTCATTTTTAATTCCATCGAATATTTCGCTCCATTCCTCTTCGTGCTTTTTCAAGCTAACGCCTGCTGCTTTCGCTGTTTCAGAAGTGTATTGACTAATGTTTTTGATTCCATCAATATACGGCGAAATCAAAGTCGTCAGGTTGCCCGACACCTCTTTGCAGTGATGTCCCAATCCCGCATACATATCGATCACGGTTCCAGTACGACGACTACATTCCTGCGAAATATACCAACCTTTGAATGCGTTCATGTGACCGTATTTTTGCCACACCTCTTCAATTAAAAATCGGTTCAAGTCGTATTCTTCCTGAAAAAGGCCATTCACCCAGTATTTGCCCGAATCGTACAAACCGAAATAAAAAGCCATATCGTGTTTTTCGCTTAGTTCCAGAAACATCTGCACCAAATCAATCGGAGGCAGGTAGGCCCCTTCTCGGGCTACCAGCACTTGCGATGGATAAGTGAGCCATTTGCGATAACCGCTGCGTATTAAAATCACGGTATCGATACCCGCCTGCTTCATGTAGGCAAAGTCGCGGTCCCACTCTTCTCTTCCCCAGTTCTGGTGTGGTATATCGTGACTGATTTCATCTAAAAAAGTAGCTTTGATCTTCATTCTATTTCCCATATAAAACCTAAATAATTTCGTCTTCTCTTTTATATTGAAAACAAGAGGTATTCTCCTGTCTTATATTTTTTCGTAATCTTTAATCTTATCGAGCCAGTTAAATTTCAGTATCACCGAAGTGATTACAAAAATCACCAGCGAAATAATTAATCCCTGATAATGGCGCACTACCAAATAAATAGGAGCAACCACCAAAGTCATCTGCCAAACAATACCAACCAGAATATTGAAGCTATCGCGGGCCAAATCTTTGTTTTTGGTGATTTCGGGATAAACCTTCCGTGCTTTTTCATACACCGGTCCCCACCATCCCCAGGGACGAACATTTTTATAAAACTCAATCAGTGTTGCATCTTCTACCGGAGAAGTAAATAAACAGCCCAGGAAACTACCTGCGGCAGCCATTACCAAGATGATCGGGAAAATATAAATATCCGGTGTATTCGGGAAGAAGAGGAATTTTAGCGTTGAACCAGCCAAACCAGCCAACATTCCCCAGAAATATCCATAGCCGTTAAAACGCCACCAAATCCATTTCAATACGTTTGCAGCAACATACCCCCCGTACAACGAAGAAGTGATCCATAAAGTGAGTGAATTAATCGATGCAGAGAAAAATCCGAAAATAATTCCCACAATCACAATACCGATAGAAGCGATATAACTAATTCGGATGTATTTTTTATCCGGCGCATTCGGATTGATGTAGCGTTTGTATAAATCGTTCACAATGTATGCCGGAGCTGCATTCACAAAAGCGGAAAAAGTGGACATGAAAGCCGCCAGCAAACCAGCCAGAATAATTCCTTTCAATCCAACCGGAAGCATGTTGTTGATTACATACGGAAGAATTTTCTCGAAGTCCATTTCTCCTCCTGAAGCTTTCATCATTGGCGCAACGAAAACCAGTCCGAGCACTCCCAAACCTGCTACCATAAGGTAACGGGGAGGATAAAGTACCAACGACGTTAGTCCACTCATTTTAGCAGCATCGCGTGGAGTTTTGGTTGACAAAACACGCTGCATGTCGTACCCGGGAACCGGGCCTGCCAAACTGGAGAAGATACCTTTAAAAAACATCATCATCACCAGTGCTCCCAGCATTCCGAAACCGTCCTGTGAAATTTTGTCGTTCACCTGATCGAAAATACCAGTCCAATCGAGCGTTGTATTCCACGAAGGCATTATATCGAACCAACCATTCGGTACGGCTGCCTCAATCTGTTCGGGCGACACTTTGTCCATAGCAAACCAGGCCACAGCCACACAAGCAACTGTCATCACCAAAAACTGCATTACTTCGGTAGCCACCACACTGTACATACCACCTTTGATCACATACAAAGTAGTTAGCGACAAAAGAATGGTTGCATACGTGTATTCTGAAATAACACGAATTGATCCAAGCTGAAATGACAAGTCCCAGGGAAAGATGGTGACCGCAAATTTGCCAATTCCGACGAAGAAATAAGCGATGAACCCGACCGCACTAATAATAGCAAAAACCACCACAATGATGTGCGAAAGTTTTCCACCACGGTCGTTTCCAAAGCGGGTGGTAATCCACTCAGCACCAGTCATCACTCCCGAACGGCGCAACCAGATAGCCATGAATACCATTACGAAAATCTGGTTCCACACCGGCCATAACCAGGGAATCCAAACACTTTTCAACCCATAAACAAATAAAATAGTTACTGTCCAGGCAGTTCCCGAAATATCGAACATTCCCGAGCCGTTAGAAAGCCCCAGATAATACCATTTTAACTGATTTCCACCTAAAAAATAATTCTGAATATTTTTACTGGCTTGCCTCGAAATCCAGAATCCGATAAAAATACTCAGCACAATGTATCCGATAATAATCGAAATATCAATAAGTTCAAATTTCATTTCTATCAATTTTCAAATTTAGTTCCTACTATTTCCGTCTCTCTATCCAATCTAAAATCTATATCAATCATGCTCGCCACACTACCTTCTTGCGCGCAAGCCAGGCAACCACAAACATCATTAACAATACCAAAATCAAGGCCCGTAATGCTCCCACCCACGGCCATCCTTCGGGATACAACCACTCGTAAACGGCAATCAAAAAACTCACTTTTAAAAACGGGAACATAAACCAGGTAGTAATTACATAAGCCAGCAACGGATTACTTCCCGCACCAGAGAAAAGTTTTACAAAAACTGATTCACTGAAAAAATTACTGACATATTCAAGAAAAATCAAGAGTAGCAAAGCCATTCCTGAAGTCATAACCATGTACGATGCAGTGGCGTGATCTTTTTTTATTCCCCCTTCAACCGGTTCCAAAATTAAACCCAACACGATTAGTACTACAACCATTGAGAACAACTGCAAGTATGCCGGAATGTGATTTTTCACAATCCACCACAAGCCCAGCAAAGCCAAAGGAGTAACAATGTACAAAGCCGTCAGCCAGCGCTGAAACAGAGCTACAGTGAGCCAAACAACCAATAGTCCCGATCCGAAATGAAAAACTTTATTCCAGATTTTATTCTCAACCGGATTGGGGTACAAACTACGTCCCTGCAAGCGCTCAAGCAACAGATCGCCGACCATGGTTGCCGGAATAATCAGCAACATATAATGAGTCATCCGAAAGATGAAAAACCACGATATGGGATGACACTCGTTAAAAACGGTATCGAACCCAGTGTATTTGCAGCACAACTGAATTGCCCCCCACAACACAAACAATACCAAGCGAGCTTCGCGATTATTGCGGGTAAAATACCAGCTCAATGCACCAATCAGGTAAACATTGGCCAGCAACAAAATGATGATATTACTACGATGCAACGAAAAAACCTGTCCGTATGCCGCGCTAAAAACAAGCAACAAAGCAATCGCACCGCCCCAGCCTATTGCCCGCCAAATCATTTTCTTTTTCTGATCGCGAATTACCTGAAACATCGGGAACAACAAAGCAAAGCCCAATAAAGTGAGAAGTTGCAGATCGTAACCAGCAACTTCATATCCCAAAAGTTGCACATTCCATTTTCCCTCACCAATTGCACGAGGCATGATGTGAGCAATGTAAATGGCAAAGAATACCAGCGTTATAAAACGCATGGCAATGTTTCGGCTTATTTTTTTCCAGCCAGCACCTTGTTCAATTTTGCGACTCAATGCAAGAGGAATTGCTGCCCCCATACAAAAGATGAATACCGGCAAAACCAAATCGACCCAGGTAATTCCGGGAACCGCCGGATTAAATGCATGCGAGGGAGGCGGACATTGCGCATGATACATCCAGGCAGGCAAAGCGCCACCAAACGGAATCGTTCCGGACAGAACCATCCCGAAAATGGATAACCCACGTAAAATATCCAAAGCCAAAGCTCTATTCATCTCTCGTTATTTTTCTTTTTTTCTGGAATTATTTACTCCACAAACCTTCAATTTCTTCCAATGTCTTGCCTTTTGTTTCGGGCACTTCGCGATAGAAAATCACAACGGCCACCGCACAAATTGCAGCGAACACAAAAAACACTTTATCCATTCCGATCAATGCGACCAACCACGGGAAAACCGTAGCAGCAATGGCATTGGTTGTCCAGTTAAAAAAGGTTGCGATCGACATAGCTCTCCCTCGTAAACGATTCGGGAATATTTCAGGAGTAATTACCCAGATTACTGCACAAATTGAAATAGCAATTGCAGCCATATAAACTCCGAGCATAATGGCCACCATCAGCGGAGATGCTTTTACCAGGAACAGAATTCCAGTCAGAAGCAAGGCCGCAGCCACTGCTGCCATCCCGCCAACCAGCAACGGACGACGGCCAAACCGGTCGATAATAAACATTGAAATAACGGTAAACACGAAATTGATAATTCCGAGACTCACCTGATACTGCAATGCTCCACCAATATTCAGACCTGCGTTTTCAAGAATAGTCGGGCCATAATACACCACGATATTCACCCCGGTCAGCTGACCAAAAACCGACAAAGCAATACCAATAAGCAAAGCTTTCCGGATACCTTTTTTCCATAATTCGCGAACAGAAACTTTTTCTTCCGTTTTTCCGCCCTGTATTTCGGAAACCGTATGAGCCACTTCCGACGCTGGCATGATCGCTGCCAGCACCCGACGTCCCTGTTCTGTTTTATTATTGATAATCAACCAACGCGGCGTTTCGGGAACCACCAGCATCAGCATTGAAAACAGTGCGGCAGGCAAAGTTTCCATGCCAAACATTCCTTTCCACGGATTGGCAACAAACAAATCGTTGAACCATGTACTATTTTCACTCACTCCAGCTTCCGATTTGCCCAGAATTAACCAGTTAGACAGGTAAGCCAGAATAATTCCGGTCACAATCGATAACTGATACAATGCAACCATGCGACCACGGAATTGAGCCGGGGCAAATTCAGAAATATACAGCGGCGCAGCCACCGAGGCCATTCCAACCCCAAAACCACCAATCACGCGGGCTACCACCAACAATGTAAAATCAGGAGGACAAGCCGAGCCAATTGCTGAAATCAGGAATAATAATCCGGAAACAATCAATACAGGTTTGCGACCAAAAGTATCGCTAAGCTTTCCGGCCATAATTGCACCGACAACACAGCCCACCAGTGCCGAACCGGTAAACCAGCCCAATTGCAGTTTAGTCAGGGCATAATATTTTTCAACAAATCCGATGGTTCCTGAAATAACTGCGGTATCAAAACCAAACAGGAAACCTCCCAGCGAAGCCACCAGACAAGCCAGTAGCAGGTACATTTTTTTCAGATGCATAGTTGTTATTGGGTTTATTAGTTATTGGTTATTTCCTGTTGGTAAACTTGTCCGAAACGATCCACTACTTCAACGCGAACGCTCGCTCCGGAGGTATTCAATTTTGCACGGAACATGTGATTGGTAGGACGCGATGAAATCCATTTGTAGGCCAGTTTTTCTTTGTCGGCATAAGCCCGGTTCGTTTCTGGATCGCCACCCCGATAAGCTTCCATTTCTCCCATTCGTTGTCCGTTCTCGTACCAGTACACTTTCCATTCCGGATCCCAATTCCACACGTTAGCGGTCAGGTATTCCGGTTGTTCCGGATTAGCTCCCGGAGCATAGGCTCTAAATTGCACACTGGCTGGTTTTCCGGCACTTTTAAAATACCATTTCAATTTACTTCCATTTGCTTCAAACACGGCATACCCCCTGGGAGTTCCGTCTTCAGCATAAGGTCCCTGCCACCAGGCACCACACACCGACGACACATTGTGTTCCATAATATTTGAAGCAATAATTACATTGCTGTTTTCGTGCATGTGTCCCGAAACAATATGCGCCTGATAAGGCTTCAGCATATTATACAATGCTTTTTTATTGCTAACAGAAAGCGATATATTTTTGATATTGAATGTTTTCAAATCTGCGTCGTCGAGTGTTGTTGGAATGTGCAGCGCTACCACTACTGTGCTTCCCTCTTTCACTAACGATAAATCTTTTTCGAGCCAGGCAAGCTGCTCTTCGGGCAAATACCCGATATAGAAATAATCGCGCCCAATATAAAAGACATCATTGAGCACTACATAATGAATTTCGCCCCGGTTAAAGGAATAATAAGCCGGGCCAAAATGTTTTTCGAACACCACCGAAGCCAATTCGTTGGAGCGTCCGTTGTAACTCATATCGTGGTTTCCCATCGACTGATAAAAAGGAATTCCGCTTACAGACAAAGCTGTTTTCAGATTTTCGTAAATTCCGGGATTATCGCCCGAAATATCGCCTCCTCCCAATGCATGAAAAGGGATTGACGGATAGCTTTCTAATGTTTTACTGAGATCACTAACAACCTCTTTCATTTGTTCCAGTTCTTTTTCACTTTTCACCTGCGGATCGGCCCACACCACAAAACCGTGATGCTTGTCGTTTGTCTTTTCCAATGAAAAATCAAGACTTCGAGGCATCTCGCCTTCTGTTATTGAATGAAAAAATTGCGGAACTGAATTCGCCACAGGAACTTTATATCCAGAAGGCGAAGAAATATAGATGAAGCGGGCATCCTCATTTACGGGCAAACGATACTTGCCCTTGCTATCGGTAACACATACCGAATGACCGTCGGTTACCATTACGCCTTCCACCCCTTGTCCCATACAAGCAACTTTTCCGGTAATTACCGACTGTTGTTCTGCCGAAAAGCCAGGCAAAACAATCATCAACAAGAAAAACAGGAGATAGATATTCCGCTTCATTTTTATGATTTTTAAAATAGGGAAACCCATTTAAAACAATGAGTTTCCCTGGTTAAACTCAATTATTGAACTTCTTCACTTGCAAACGTATTGGGGTCAGCAGCCATTTTAAAGCCGTCTTCCACTTCTTTCCACATATTTTTACGAATGATGTGTACAATATCGAACATCATCAAACCATCCGATTTCTGGAAGTTCATGGCAATTGAACGTGAAAGCTGCGGACGATTTTCGTAGAACTGATCAACCAAGATACCACCTAAAAATTTACGACCATTCATAATTCCACGAATTTTTTCGCACGAACCTTCCACACAATACCAGGTTCCTTTAGCACCTTTACTATCGGTTTCGTTTCTAACAATATTATTGTTTTTCAGATATTCAGCCATCGTAACATTGGTATAATAGTTACCGGTTGTGTACAAGTCAATCAACTCGGCATAACCAAAGTTTTTGTATTCAGGAGTTGCCCAGTCAAACTCAGCAGAAGGATCGTACTGGTTACTGGCCCAGTTTACTCCTACCTCGAAATACGAAGGATACCATGCACCGGTGTATGTGCCAAATGAAACATTCGGATTAGCAGTTTTTACTGTTTCACGGGCCAATGCCATGAAATCGTGAATGTTTTTGGTTCTCCACTCAATCCATTTCAGGAAATGTTTGCCGCGAACGTAGTCGCTTTTCCCATTGGCATCTGTTTTCCATTCATAAATATCGGTTGGGAAGTTTTCAATCTTTTCACCAATATATTCTTCAAATTTAGCTCTCGACAAATCGGAGAAATCAGCCATAATACCATCGTAGCGAACGCGATCAAGCATGATTCCATCCAATTCAGGATATTTGGTAACTACTTCAGTTAAAACTTTCAGCATGTGTGCCTGAAAATCAGGATTGATCGGATTGATCATTGCTGAATATTTGTGTTTTTGAGTCATGATTGACACAATGCCATCTTTCGGAGTGTAAACCATACTGGCCCATTCTGGATTAGTAGTATAAGTTTGACCACGATCGAAAAAATTATGACCACCCACAAATGTATTGAGCGAAGCATGCACTTTTAATCCCAGTGCATGAGCTTTGGTAATGAAATGTCCCAGGTAATCAAAATCAGGACGTTCAAAACCATCCCATTCAGTCATTTGCGGAGCATATTCACTTTTATACAAAACTTCACCGGTAATAGGGCGAATGTCAACCACGGCATCGGTAAAACCAATATTTTTAATCTTTTCGAGATAAAAATCGATTGAATCGGGATAACTGAAACGGGCAAAGTTTGCTTCAGCATCGAACCACATCAATGATGGTTTATCAATTTTTGCTGTTTCTTTTGGTTTCTGGTTGCATGCTGAAAACAAAGCAGCAACAGCCAGCAAGGCATACATAAATAGCGTTTTTCTCATTTCCAATATTATTTTTCAATTAGCTTACTTTTTTGATATTGCGGCATCAATTCCGTTTTTCACATAAATCCACTGATTTTTCTGTTTCAGGTGAATCATATCGAAAAGGAAATAGCCATCGCTGGCATTTATTGCCGCGTCAACAGATTCAGTGATTGCCTGATTTACCACCGTAGCACTGGCCGTTGCCCAGTCTCCGTTGCCCACATCCGGACCTCCGATTACTAATGCATCACCTTTAATTTTTTCTTTGGCTTTGAGGCAAAAGCCCTGAATGGTCCACTCATTGGTTCCGTAAACACGGGTTGGGCCGGCATAAGCACCGATAAGGATAATATCCATCATGTCGGCATAGCCATAATCTTTATATTTTGAAGTAGCCCAAGCGGAGTATGTTCCTGCTGTGTTATACGATGGGCTAGCCCAATTTACACCTACTCCGTAATAAGACGAATACCATCCGCCTACATACACGCCAAATGAAATATCTTTATTTACTGCTTTTACCCGATCGTGAGCTTTCTGCATAAAGTCGTGAATAACTTTCACACGAAACTCCAGCCATTGTTTGAAATAAGTCGGCAAAGTAGTTGGCAAACTACCTGCTTTGGTTCCAGCGGTCATCACATCTGTCGGGAAATTTTTCACCGAATAGCCCAGATAGTTTTCAAATTTCTTTTTTGAATAGGCCGAAAAGTCACTGTCTAAATCATCGAAACGGCCACGGTCGAGGAATATTCCATCAAGATCTTTGTATGCAGCCAAATCGGCAAGTAAATCGCACAGATAATGTTGTACTTCATCATGTGCAGGATTAAAGAACTTAGCTCCGGTTCCTCCCTGATCCAGCGTATTTACAATACCAGAAGTAGTCAAAAGTTGTGTTGCCCACTCCCGTTTCGATGCATCGCGAAACAAAACACCTTCCGAACCAATACTGGTCGTATTTCCACCTACCATGGTGTTAAAGCCCGCATGTACTTTCAGCCCCAAACTATGTCCCGCATCGATGAAAGCCTGTAAATAATCCCAGGTAGCTGTACGTTCAACTTTGGTGTAGCCACCAGGTAACCATGCACCCAGCCATTTTACCTGATCAACCACATTGGTTTTAAACAAAACGTCTCCTGTAGTTGGACGAATATCCACCACAACATCTGTAAATCCTGCATTCTTGGCCAAAGTAAGGTCCCGAAGTATATTTTCCTTGCTATTGGCAAAATCGGGGAAGTTTGCAGCTGCATCAATCCAAATGAAACGAGGTTTATCTGCATTATCTTTCTCATCTTCCCATTCCCACTCAGGATCACTTTTTTCATCTCCTCCACAAGATGAAAACACTGGAATAATAGGCAGGCAAACAAATAATAAAGCAATCAAATGCACAAATCTATTCTTCATCATTCTTCTTTTTTCAACATTATTTACTTTTTCATGGCAGTATCGTTTCCGAAACAAAAAATATTGGTGCCTCTGCATGGAGGCACCAATTATTTCTGTTGGTCATCTATTACATATCAATACAGTCGAATTGATATCCAACTACATATCCGTTGGTAAACATGAAATAGAGATACATGAAGTATCCATCTTCAGATACTCTCAGTGCCACGTCTCCAGTACCGTTACCATTCGCAACAACAGGCGAAATACCTTTAGGGCCATATTTATCGCGATCGCATTCCCATACTACAGATTTACATGTTTTGGTTTCCAAATTGCCTGAGAAATTTGTATCGTTACTTACATCCAGTAACCAAACAGCATCTGCAGCCCCCCAGGTAAAACTATTCACCCAGTTCAATGTCGCATATTTTGCATTATTGAACGTCACATAATCAACTGCATTCGGAATATAGTTAGTACTAATTACATCCAGTTTTTTCCGAACAGCATTCGTTGTTCCATCCACCCAGGCGAATGTGTTATCCGAGTATGAAGCCACATAGTAGTCACTGTTCACGTCGGTAGCCGAAGTATAGATAATATCACAATTCGTAGTCCAGCCTTTGGCTAGTCCACTCATTGTAATAATATCCGGAGTTTGAGAAGTCAATACACCATTTACAACTGTCCAACGGGCAAATTTTTGTCCGGCAGCCAAAATCGGAGCTGTAATTATTGCATTGCTATCAATACTACCAATAATTGACAATTTGCGGCCAATAGCAACTTTTCCGTCCCATTCGATATACAATTCAGGAGTAGCCGAAACAGAAGTAATTTTATACACTTTGAATGAGCCTGCATTTGGAGCGAGGTTACACATCAGAATATTGCCATTGTCATCAGCCGTGTTGTAGAAGTTAGTCAACGAGCCTTTCAATCCGCCCAAATCAATTTCACCAACTTTCTCACCTGTTTTAGCATTCAAATAAATACTGTTTTCTCCACGAGTATTTAATACCACATAGTCTTGGGTTACAGCAATACCTCCAGTAAGATTATCTACAGAAATACCAAGATCCGCTTTCAGTTTTTTAGCAAACATCAATTTAGCACTACCGGTTCTGATACCATAAGGAAGTTTTTCAGGAACGGCTTTTTTCACAGTATATTCACTTTTTGCAATACCATCGTGAGCTGTTACAGTCAATTTCACATCATTGTTATAATTGAGTGCTTCGGTTCTTGGGTCCGGAGAAATTGTTGCATGATATGAAATTGTAACCTCTCCCAATGCAGGTTCCAAAGTACCCAATGCAACCAACGATATTGTTTTTTCATTTTCGTTAATTACTCCAGTCAGGCCTAATGATGGGATTTTAAATTCCTCAATCAAACATTTATCGCTTTTGCGAACTTCGCCAACGATGATGTACTCTTTCTTTTCTTTAAGCTGATTGGTAACCGTGATTTTATTTTCCTTGGTTAAATCAAGATAAAGCAATGCAGGTTCAACCACTACATTATCATCCAGGTTTGCGGTAATACGCATCTTAGCTAATTGCGCGTCTGTTACCTGATTATCGCTACTTTCCGGATAATAATATGGAATAGGAACTACAATTTTATTGCTTCCTTCGGTAATATAACCGGTAAATTTTCCAGTTCCATCAATAAATGTTGCTGAAATACTGTTAATTCCTTCCCGAGAAACAGCAGGCAACAAGTCATCTGGTTGGTGGCAGCCGTTTACAAAACCAAGAAGAACTAATGCTATGGCTATAATTATTTTATTCTTCATACTTCAATGTTTTATTTCCATTCATCATATTGCTCGATAGCAGAGTTATTCGCCAATTCGCTATATGGAACCGGGAACACATAAGTTTTCTCCAAGAACTTACGATTTTGTAAATCGCAATCAACATACTCGTAATTGAATCCGCTGGCATTTTTCGAAATTTTCATTCCATGTACACGGTAGCCATTGTATTCAACATGTGACAATTTCCAACGACGCATATCCCAATAGAGATGACCTTCGTATGCCAACTCAATTTTACGTTCTGTGCGGATTGCGTTAAACAAGTCAGTTCCTGAAATACCGCTCAATGCAGGCAATGCAACTTCTGTACGAGCACGAACAGCATTCAAATCGGCAAGAGCTGCACCACTGTTTCCTAAATGAAAATTAGCTTCTGCCCTATTCAAATATACTTCAGCCAGACGAATCTCAACCCAGGTTTGAGTACTCAAATAAGTAATCAAATCAGTATGTTTCTCATCACGGAATTTACGCAAGTAATAACCAGTAGTAGTTCGTCCTTTTGCATAAGTATCTTCGCGGTATCCCATAAATTTTCCATTTACTCCATCCACACAGTTCTCCATGGTTTTACCCATCCATGTTGAACCATTATAAATTACAGTTGCTTTAAAGCGAGGTTCCAACTCATCGTATGGAGGAGGAGTTGTTGTTCCCCCTGCAACATGCCACGGAGTCCAGTCAACTTTCGAACCATCTTTCTTTGTGTATAGCTCAACCATTTCCTGTGTTGGAGTTCCACTGGCACCCTGATTTTCAATTTCACCAAAAGTGGCATAATCTTTATCGAACGAGTGATTTGGACCTGTAACCAAATAATTGTATTCGAGAATAGACTCTGTATTCCCACCCTTCCATGCATCTGCATATTTGTTTGTTAATGCATATTTGTTTAATGCAAACACTGCATCTGCAGCATCTTTTGCTGCTTGCCAACGTTCGGCATAAAGCATTGCACGAGACTTAAGAGCCAAAGCAGCTCCTTTTGTTACACGTCCTCTATCTGCACCAGTCCACTCATCGGGTAATGCAGTTGCTGCAAAATCAAGATCTTCGGCAATTAAATTCCAGGTTTCTTCCGCAGAAGAACGGTCTTTGTCTTTTTCGAGGTTCATATCTGTATAGAGAATTACACCTCCATGACGTTTGGCCAGTTGGAAATACAGAAAAGCTCTAAAAAAACGGGCTTGTCCTTCAAACAAAGTATTTTTCTCTTCTCCCAGATTTGAATAATTTTTCAAACCAACCAGAAATTCATTTACCCTACGGATACGTTCATATGTATCTTTCCATGTACTCAACAGGTTACCTGTTGGAGACATTGTTTCAGGAGTAAATACGTAATTATTTGCATCTCCGGCCTTGCTTCCGGGTACATACGAACCATATTTTAATGTCTCGGTCAAACCTTCAGTCATACTTCCGCTAAACTGAGAATTACCAAAGTTCCCATAACGGTCGATATACGGGTAAAACCCATTAATATACAAGGTAACGTTAGCTTCATTTTTCCAAACCAATTTATCTGAAATACGATCGGTTGGAGTTGTATCTAGCATTTCATCGCAGGCCACCAAACTAATGAGACCAAAGAATATGGCGATTCTAAATATTTTATTCTTCATAATAACAATCGTTTAATGGTTAAAATACCAGTTTCAGACCTACCGACATAATTCGTTGCTGCGGATAGTAACCATTCGATACTCCGGGTTGTTCGGGGTCGATATTGTATTGTGACAGCGAACTGAATGTCAACAAGTTTTGACCTTCAACATATAATCTCAGTGATTCCATTCCTATAGGTTTTATCCAACTCTGAGGAACAGTATATCCTAGCTGCAAGCTTTTCAATCTCAGATAATCTCCTTTACGATACCAGAAAGAAGAAGAGAAAGCGTTGTTTGAACTAGCAGGAACCAATGAAAGACGAGGGAATTCGCCTCCGGTATTATCCTCTCTCCATGAATTTTCCACCAGATATTTAGGAGAGTTTCCTCCATGATAGAAAGGACGAGTCATTGAAGTGTTATCCATTACACCACTGCTATAAACGCCAGTAAGAGCAACATCACGACCAACAGCTCCTTGCATTAATAGAGCAATATCAAAACCTCTCCATTCGCCATTAAACGTAAAACCGCCTACAAACTTTGGATAAGCCGATTTTCCTATATATCCACGGTCTTGCTCGTACGAAATAACTCCATCTCCGTTGCGGTCGCGATATTTAATGTCACCCACCCGTACATCTTTACCAACAATCAAAGGAGAATTATCAATTTCATCCTGGCTTTGGAACAATCCTTCAGAGATAAAGCCAACTTGCGCACCAACCTCTTTC
The DNA here is from genome assembly GCA_963668595.1 of Prolixibacteraceae bacterium. Lineage (GTDB taxonomy): Bacteria > Bacteroidota > Bacteroidia > Bacteroidales > Prolixibacteraceae > GWE2-42-39. Next base: position 1,790,221 of record OY764876.1, read on the forward strand.
CCTGTCAGCTTCAACCAATCAGGGGTGTTGGGCGAGTCACTGTAACGCAACCAACGACGTTTGGTATAAGTACCATTGATCCCGATCTTATATTTGAACTCACCAATTTTATTACTGTGTGTTAATGCAATCTCAAACCCTTTGTGATCCTGTTTATTATTATTTTCATATCCATACACATAACCACCATATGAATCAGGATACGTTGCACTAACCGAGCTAAGCATATCATAGATGTATTTATAGAAAACATCAAATTCTACCCCTAACAAACCTTGCCATAACATAGCATCGAAACCTGCATTATATTGAAGCGCCTTTGCCCAGGTAAGGTTAATATTTGCTGGTTTTGAAGTAAATAAACCACTTTGTGCAACACCACCTAATACAACCGCTGGATTATCAAGGAATGACAAGGTATTAAGAAAGTAATATGGACTAATTTCAGTTGTTCCTGTCAACCCAACACTTGCTCTCAATTTCAAATTATCAACATAGGCAAATTTATTTTTAAACCAGTTTTCTTCAGAAATACGCCATCCTAATGAAGCTGCAGGGAACGGACTCCAGCGTTTTCCTTTAACCATTCCTCCAAATACATAACTACCATCGTAACGTAACGACATTTCAGCCAGGTATTTTTTGTTATAATCATAAGTAAAACGCCCCAAGAAACCAGCCTGACGCTGTTCGTAGCTACTTCCTGAAACCTTTGTTTTATTTGCAAGAGTGGCATAATCCAGTTCATCCAGCTCAATAATATCAAATCCATATCCGTATGCACCAAAGCTGTTTCCTTCTTTCTGAATTGTTTCCATCAATGCCAAAGCCGAGATATTATGCAAACCAAATGTATTCTCATAGCGAATACTGGTATTCGTTGTCAAGTGCTCGTAGTGAGACAAGCCTTCAACTAAACTTGTTGAAGTACCTCTGGCATCGTAAGTATAGGAATATGAAATATCCCCTGCCGGAGAAGAAGGAGTATTAGCAACTTTCGTATAATATGGTGTAGAGAAAGATTTAGATGTTTGATAAGACATATCATACGAAGCCAAAAACTTCATACTCAAACCTTTTAAAAAAGGAGCTTTATAATTTAATGCAAAATTTGTCTGTAAAACACTCGTCTTCACTTTACTGTAACCAGTTAAATCAGATGCAGCCAAAGGGTTGACATATGAACTTGCAGTACGTGTTGAAACAGGAATTCCATCAATTTCTTCCGGAACATATGGATGTGCTCGCATTGCCTGCTGTGGAATATTATTCCAATCGTTTGGCGAAGCTGAATATCCCGGACGATTACGTTCTTCGATACGGCCTGCTATGTCAAAAGTCAGGTTCAGGTTGTTAGCAACAACGGCATCGATATTTGAACGCAAATTGATTCGATTGTAATCAAATCCTTTCACGTTGCCGTCCTGATTATAATTTCCCAATGAAACAAAATACTTTATTTTATCTGTTCCACCTGAAGCATTCACGTTAAAGTTTGTAGTTGAACCAACATCAAAGGTTTTTTTATACCAATTGGTATTTCCCCATCCATCTGTCGGGTCATTATTGGTCATTTTTGCTACCTGCTCTGCTGAAAAAACGATCGGATCGCCGTCCATTTCACGAGCTTTGTTATACCAATATGCATATCCTGGACCATCAAGCAATTCAAGCATTGTCGCATTAGTGCTAACGCCATATGAACCTGTAAATGAAATTTTCGAAGGAGCTGTTGTTCCTCGTTTTGTAGTAACAATTACAACAGAGTTAGCATCCAATCCGTACACCGATGCTGAAGACGCATCTTTCAATACCGAAACTGAAGCAATTTCATTCGGGTCAATTTCTGAAATAGAACGTTCTACTCCATCGACAATATATTTAGCTCCTGTTCCACGGACAATAATACTCGCACCATCAGCTCCTGGTTGACCTGATTGTTGCAATGCAACAACCCCCGAAACCAATCCGCCTAACATATTAGTAATATTTCCAACCGGAGCTTTCAGAAGATCTTTTCCTGAGATCTGAGATACGGCACCTGTTACATTTTGTCTCTTTTGTGTACCATATCCAACTACTACTACTTCATTAAGTCCTTCCCTTTTTTCAGGAAGCGCAACTTTGAAGTCTTTCCGATCACCTACTTTCAACTCTACTGTTTCGTAACCGATGAACGAAAATACTAACACATCGGAAGCAGACGAAACTGCAATCGTAAATTTACCATCAAAATCGGTGATGGTTCCCATCGTAGTCCCTTTAACTGAAACGGACGCACCGATCAATGCCTCGCCCTTTTCATCTGAAACGTTTCCTTTCACTGTTCCCTGAGCCCAACCAATTTGTGCAAGCAGGAGCAAAGCAACAGTCAAAGCATAGCCCATTGAGCTAATTCGCTTTTTAATCATATGGATTAATTTTTTTTTAATGAATAATGAAATATTCCTGAAAAGCAGTTTGTATGAATGAAATACATCCTGCAAAAAAACACCCACTGAATTTCAAACTTTTACCCATAAAAGTGTTTGAATATTCATTGGTAAACCGTCATTTTTTGAAAGTACAAGTCACTTCATCTCAGCACTGAGATGAATCCAACATATAGGTTTTTAATAAAATAGAAGTAAATTTGTGTTGTCGAATATTCACTTCCGCCTGTCCTTGTGCTTTATGCCTTGTGGCAGGCTTTTTCGTTTAATAAATCTTTCTTTTTCATTTTTTCATAGTATATCAGTTTTTTGGTTATAATTTTCCTCATTATATCAATTGCATTCGCCTCAAAACAATCGCGCCGGCCCCCCGCACAGCGGCATCACCTATCGATGAAAAAATCAGCTCGCAATTACGCAATGGCAACGATAGTGCAGTATGCGTCATTCCTGATTTAATAGAATCAATTAGCACTTCACGTGCCGAGGCAAAATTACCCCCGATGATAATTACGCCCGGATTCAATAAATTAATCATGTTCCCCAGAGCTTTTCCTATTTTAAAGCCCATTCCATGAACCAATGAAATTGAAAGAGCATCGCCATTCCATGCAGCTCTTATAATATCTTCGTAATGAACTGAGTCCAGTTCTTTTACATTCAGTAACAATGAACTTTCTCCGGCGTGCACCTGTTCCTGGAAATTTTGCTCCAAAGCGTATCCAGAAACTTCAGTCCCCAAACATCCGCGTTTTCCACACAAACAAAGTTTATCCGATTCGCCCAACTGCATGTGACCAAACTCGCCGGCAAATCCCTGTTCGCCAATTACCAGTTCGCCGTTTGTAATAAGTGCCATCCCCAACCCGCGGCTCAAATTCACAACCAGTGCATTTTTCACATCTCGGGCATAACCAAACACCTGTTCTGCCAGTCCCAGCACATGGGTATCATTATCAATATACACCGACAGAGATAAACGGTCTGACAAATACGAGGTAAGCGAATTGTCAAGAAAGTTGAAATAGTTATATGAATTTCCGGTTCGGGTATTTACGCGACCAGTTATACCCACTCCTACTCCAAGGATGTGACTGGTATCAACCCCCGACTGCGAAATAGTATCGGTAATAAACTGAATTACCCGTTCCAGTGATTCAGGCGAATTTTCAAGTATAAACGATTGATCTTCGTTTCGGAATATTTCGTCCATCGCCAGATTAAAAATACTGACATAAACGCTTTTTAACTGTACTACAACGCCAACACAAAAGGCATAATTCGAGTCAGTTTTATAGGATGAAGGACGACGGCCGTTGTCGGTTTCCTTTTTTCCCGATTCGATAATGATATTTTTTTCAATTAATTCATTAATCAAACGAGTACCTGTCGGAACACTTAGCTTTACCTTCTTGCAAATATCAGGAATTGTTAACGGTTCAACCGACTTGTTCAACAAGGCAACAATTTTACGCTTTTGAGCATACTGCCTGTTTTCGTTGTTTACATCCTTAATATCTTTCAAGAATAAATCCATACGGCCGAACTCATTATTATTTTTATTTTACTACTGCAAGTTTATAATTTTTTTTACTAACTAAAAACATGTTTTTAAATATTATTTCACATTTATTCACTTTTTATCGATCCATTTTACCCGAAACGCTAAATAAATGCGCGCTTTTACGAAACTCATACAAGCAGGAATAAAAAAAAGACTAGCTCAATTTCTTTTACTTTTCATCCATAAATTAGAGAAAAAACAATTGGAAGGGGAAAATAAGAATGCTTTCTCGCATAGCAAAAAAAAGAGGTTGCCACTACTGACAACCTCTTTTCTGAAAGATAAAACGGAATAAATTATCCGTTGATATTCTGTTCGCAAGCTGCTTTCAACTGTTTTGCAGTTTCATCAGCCGGAGTAATTTCCAATGCTTTTTCGAATAAAGGCAATGCTTTTTTAAACTCGTCTTTTGCCTTCTCTGTTGCACTTTTATATGCATCATCGTTCGTGGTATATTTTCCGGCAGCTACATCATCTGCTGCCGATTTCAAAATTGCGGCACCTGCCTTATAGAAAGCATTTCCTTCTTTCAAATAATAGGTAGAAAGCATGTCTTTTACTTTTTCATCAGCTGGATTTGAAGCTAAAGCAGCTTGCAAAGTAGCCACATAACCTTCTTCGTCGCCTAATTTCTTCTGTGAGTTTGCTTTATACAACAAAGCTGTTGAAACTTTATAATTACTCTCTACTGATTTTGAGAAGAAATCTACGGCTTTTTTGAAATCTTCAATTTTATACGCGCAATATCCAGCATTGTACATCATTGCTAAATCTGCCTCTTCCTGATCCCATTTTGCCAATGATTGTTCAAAAAGTTCCAATGCCTTTTTGTAATCTTTCGCTCTCAGAGCATCATTCCCGTCATTCTTCAAGTCTAGTGCGCTCTTATCCTGCGCAATACCAACCATTGTCCCAATACAAAATGCTACCAACAAAAAAATACGCTTCATAGTAATTCCTTTTAGTAAGTTATCGTTTAAATTAAGTGTTTTTTTTCTCGTTCTCAAAAATAACAATAATGATCAGAAATGAAAAGAAACAAGCTAATCAATTACTAATCTGACCAATAATTATTCAAAATATCAGAAATTACATTCTTTTGTTTTCTGATTATCAGGGATTGAATTGATCGGGATGAAAAAATCCTAAAATGCTTTTTGCCATTTCCATATCCACCAAAGCTTGCTTGTCGTGCGGAATAACTTCCAAAATTTCATTGCATTCGTTTATCAATCCGCCCCAATTTTGTTTTTTCGAATAAACCATCGCGGCCTGCCGATGTAATTGAATTTTAGCCTCCATATCAGCCACTTGATTTCGATTATCATTAATCAACCGAAGAGCTTCGTCAAGTTGATTTGCTTCTATTAATGTCTGAATTTCGTTCACCGGTACTCTATTTTCTGTTTTTTAACAATCTGGCAATCTCAATAGTTTTCTCATAAATCAATTCCTGAGAATGCATCATCGAATAATTTATTTTATCAGGAGCATCAACCAAGGGAAAAATTTCATCGAAAGGATTTTCATTCAGCGATTCACAGATACCGGTTAGCGCAAATACCTTTTTTTGCCGCTCGCGTGCACGGCATGCAACCACAAAAGGGGCTTTTTGACTCAAACTCTGCGCATCCAGTTTCCCTTCCCCGGTAATCACGACATCGGCCCATTCCAAATGTTTATCAAAATCGATTTTATTCAGAATAAAATCGGCGCCGGCAACCGTTTCGGCACAGAACAAGGCTTTCATTGCAACAGGAATCCCGCCAGCAGCTCCATCTCCTGCATCATCTCCAAGAATTCGGGCTGTCTCTTTCTGCAAAATCTGACACCAATTCACCAAGCCACTCTCCAGGCATTCAAGCATTTCGCCGGAGGCACCTTTTTGCGGCGCAAAAACCCGTGCAGCTCCCTTTTCGCCTAACAAAGGATTGTCCACATCGCAAATCAATTTTATTTTTATTTCCGAAGAGACTTCATTTTCTGAAGAATCAATACGTCTAATTGCAAGCAAAGACTCTCCTCGTCCATGGATTAATTGGCCTGATTCTGCAAAAAAACGAAAACCAAGAGCTTCGAGCAAGCCACTTCCACCATCCACCGTTGCACTTCCTCCCAAACCCAGCCAGATTTCAGTTGCCCCCCGGCGAATTGCATCACGTATCAGCTCGCCTGTACCAAAGCTACTTGCCAACATCGGATTGAGTTCATCCTTCCGCAAATTTTTCATTCCCGAAGCGCTTGCCATTTCAATAACTGCCAGATCGTTTTTCAAGCCATATTCGGCATTCAAAGAGCGTCCCAGCGGATCATTTACGACACAAACAATTCGATCTAAATTTAAGGCCCGAATCAATATCTCCCCCGTTCCATCGCCACCATCGGCAACAGGCAACAAACGACACTCAAACGACGGATCCGTTTCATGAAAAGCATGTTTCATTATTTCGGAAAATGACAGGGCATCGAGACTGCCTTTCATGCTGTTTGGAGCCAATAATATTTTCATTGGTACATCAATTTAATCGGCACGGGAAACATGTATCACGCCCCGAATATTTTTCAATTTATGTAATAAGAAATCGAGATGATCGACATTATTCACAAAGACACGCAATATTCCTTCAAATTCGCCACCATCTGATTCGATGTTGATTGATCGCATTTGAATGCCAACATCTTTGGCTATAACCAGCGAAATTTGCGACACAATATCTGTATCGTTATGCCCCGATATACGAATAACAGCCTGAAAAGAAGAGCGTTTTCCTGTTTCGCGCCATTTGGCATGAATAACCCGGTACGGATATCGCTGTATCATTTGTGGTGCATTCGGACATGTTTTTCGATGTATTTTTATTCCTTCCTGAATGGTCACAAAACCGAAAATATCGTCGCCAAAAATTGGATTACAACAAGGAGCCAGTTTGTAAATGACACTCTTTATGTTGTTATCAATCACCAAAAAATCGTCATCCCCTGAAAATTCCAGTTCCTTTATCTGGTCTTTCGACAACACTTCCGAAACGGTTTGTTTGGCGGTATTTTCGTCTTTCTCGACCAGTAATTCTTTTATTGCCAGCGTGTCAATTTTCCCTATTGCAATGTGATAATACAAATCCTGAGCTAATTTAAATTTGTAATGTTTCAGCAATTTGCGAATGGTCTCATCGTTATAAGTCAATTTCCAGTTTTTCATTTTCCGCAGCAGCATTTCCTTACCGTTTTCTGCCTCGCGTTTCACCTCTTCATTCAAGCTGGCTTTAATCCGGCTTTTTGCCTTGCTGGTCACCACAAAGTCGAGCCAGTCCATTTTGGGACGCTGACTGTTCGAGGTATCAATCGAAATTAAATCACCATTTTTCAGTTTATGTTTTAAGGTGACATTTTTCCCGTTTACTTTTCCGCCAACACACTTATCACCTACATGCGAGTGTATTTCGTAAGCAAAATCGAGCAAAGTAGCTCCGGCCGATAATTTCCGCAGATCACCTTTGGGAGTAAACACAAAAATCTCATCTTCATAAACATTCATCTTGAAATCGTCGATGAAATCAGCAACGGTCACATCCGGATTTTCGAGAATTTCGCGCACCGATGCCAGCCACTTTTCCATTTCTGCATTCGATTGGCCTCCTTTGTATTTCCAATGAGCAGCCAAACCTTTTTCAGCAATCTCATCCATCCGGCGGGTTCGAATCTGAATTTCCACCCATTTGCCATGAGGCCCAAGTACTGTTGTATGCAGCGACTCATAACCATTCGACTTGGGAATGGTAATCCAATCGCGCATACGTTTGGGATTCGCTTGATACTCTTCGGTTACAATCGAATAAACCTGCCAACAGTCTGATTTTTCGTTTTCCAAGTCGGTATCCAAAATGACACGAATTGCAAACAGGTCATATACTTCATCAAAATCGACCTGCTGATTTTTCATTTTACGCCAAATCGAATTAATTGCCTTTGTTCTGGCTTTCATATCGAATTTAAAGCCTTTTTTTGTCAGCTTTTCTTCGATTGGCTTTACAAATTCAGCAACAAAACTGGCACGTTCTAAATCCGTCTCTTTCAAACGGGTAAGGACGTAAGTATAATTTTCTGGGTGCATAAATTTCAGGCATAAGTCGGAGAGCTCTGAATTGATATTATACAATCCCAAACGATGAGCCAGCGGCGCATACAAATGAGAAGTTTCAACCGAAATTTTATACTGAACATCTGGATTCTGATGCTCCAAACGGCGCATAACCTGCAGGCGATCGGCAATTTTAGTTAAAATTACACGCACATCGCCGGCCAGAGCCAGCATCAGCTTTCGAAAGTTTTCCGGATGCAAATCAACAGTATCAGTTCCCAGTGCATTGATTTTTGACATTCCTTCCAGAATATCGGCAACCGTAACTCCGAATTTCTGCACCAACACCGATCGTTCTGCTTTATAGTCGTGCCCCTCGTAGGCCACATTATGTAATAAACTAGCCCGAACGGAATCAACGCCTAAGCCAATTTCTTTTACGACAATCATTGCTACCTCAAGCGAATGCTCAAGAATAACTTCCCCGGTTTCCCACTGCCGGTCCCCCAAAATTTCCGAAGCAAACGAAAAAGCCTCACGTACTTTTTCAATATCTTCTGCAGAAAATGTTCTCGAACAATAGCCGATTAATTCATCCAAACGCGCAGTTATATCCATTTCTCCTCTCTTTCTTTTTATAACGCTCCGTACGCAAACAAAAAAGGCTGCCCCTGATTGACGGACAGCCTAATAATAACATATCATTATTTAAAAACTATTCCGTCTGTGTGGCATCCACAAATACTCGCTGTTTCATTTCACGATCGAGCATGAACAAGCCATTTCCTTGTCCATTAATCATGCGTAGCGTCGCAAGAATTTCATTCACATTGGCTTCTTCTTCCACCTGCTCATCAACAAACCAAGTCAGGAAACTGCGCGTCGCATGATCGCTTTCTGCAATCGCAATATCCATTAATTTATTAATACGATCTGTTACCAGTTCCTCGTGAGCCAGTGTTTTTTCAAATACGGCAATAATATCTTCAAATTCAGTTTCTACGGCGGCAATAGGAGCAAGAATCGCACGACCACCACGTTCAACTACATAGTTGAAAAACTTCATTGCATGTGATGTTTCTTCCTGATATTGAACTTTCATCCAGTTAGCAAAACCAGATAGACCTTTATCTTCAAACCATGCAGCCATTGAAAGATACAAATAGGCTGAGTGGAATTCCGCATTAATCTGTTCGTTAATAGCGAGTAAAACTTTTTCTTTCAACATAACTTTTGGCTTTTAATTTCTGATAAAAATAAGCATTTTCATCTACAATCAGAAATATTCGGAACCATCGAAACAGGATTTATTTTTCGTCTGTCTTGGCATTTTTCATTACTAACTGAAATCCAGACCAAACTTCTGACGAAGAACCCCCAACTGTGGATTTTTATTAATCATTTCCTGCAATTTCTCCGAATCAGAATAGATTGTCTTTTTTATTTTATGTGCTTCAACCTTTGTAATCAACTCAATTTTACTGTTGCGCAATTCGCGTCGCAACCACGAAACTAAATCGGGTTTTATCAAGCGAATTTCTTCGTCCATAGTTGAACTTCCTACAGGCATATAAAGTTGATAATTCTCCTGCAATTCAGGAACATTGGATAACGCTGTAAATAAATTGGGGCGATCGTCGTAGCGTTTGATAAAAGTCATCCATTTGGCATGCAGTTGATCCTGCGAAAATGGTTCTTCCTGATCTGCTTCTGTGTAATATTTCAATATTTCACGTGCATCTTCCTTCTTTTCCTCCTGCCCTATTTTTCCATTCAATGCATCTGTAATCGACGGCGTATAACCACCTCCAGCTTTTCTCAAAACCCGTTTTACTGCATTTTTCTCTGACACAGATACTGCCTGTACTTTTTCAACAACAGGCGGAGTAACAACCGGTGTGCTTGTCTTCGGAGGCTCTGTAACAGCCGTTATAGCATTAAAAACAGGAAGCAACTCGCTTTCATCCGAAGTGTCAGCTATTTTTTTTTTAAGGTTAGCTGCGAAATACGAATTAAAGCTAACTCAACCAACAAACGTTTATTTTGACTTGCTTTATACTGAAGATCACATTCATTGGCAACTCGAAGAGCCTCAATCAGGAAATCGCCTTCACAACTTGATGCCTGTTGTTTGTATTTTTCTTTTATTTCGCCACCCACTTCAAGCAATTGAACTGTAACCGAATCTTTGCATACAAGCAAATCGCGGAAATGCGAACTCATTCCGGTTATAAAATGATGACCATCGAACCCTGAATCCAGAATATCATTGAAAATCATCAAAACTCCGGGAACATCGTTCTTCAGGAAATGATCGACCAAACGGAAATAATAGTCATAATCAAGTACATTCAGGTTCGAAATTACATCCTGATACGTGATTGAACGTCCAGAGAAACTTACAATTTGGTCAAAAATAGACAATGCATCACGCATCGCACCATCGGCTTTATGAGCAATCACATTCAGTGCATCATTATCAATCGATACCCCTTCGCTTTGTGCTACATGCCCCAAATGGCCTGCAATATCCAAAATCTTTATTCGGTTGAAATCAAATATCTGACATCGAGACAAAATCGTCGGAATAATTTTGTGTTTCTCAGTAGTCGCTAATATAAAAATAGCATGTTTGGGTGGCTCCTCCAGTGTTTTCAGGAAAGCATTGAATGCAGCCTGCGACAACATGTGAACCTCGTCGATGATATAGATGCTGTAATGTCCGATCTGAGGAGGAATCCGAACCTGATCGGTCAGATTCCGAATATCATCCACCGAGTTATTCGAAGCGGCATCTAGTTCGTGAATATTGTACGAGCGATTTGTATTGAAAGCTTTGCATGATTCGCACTCATTGCATGGTTCAATATCAGCCGTAAGATTCTGACAATTAATTGTTTTGGCAAAAATACGGGCACAGGTTGTTTTTCCGACACCTCGCGGTCCGCAAAATAAATAAGCATGAGCCAACTGACTGTTTTTGATTGCATTCTTCAGCGTACCTGTAATAGAAGCCTGACCAACGACTGTTCTGAATGTATCTGGTCTGTATTTTCGTGCAGAAACAATAAAATTCTCCATACAATTATTCAATGAGGAATCAAATATAAGAAAGATACAGGAATAATAAAGTGTACCTTGTTAAGAGTTATCCACTCTGATCCCCTTTTTATTTATCGGTTTTCTGAAAATATTGAAATAAAAGTCATTAACAAACAATCTAATCATTCCATTGTTTGTAATTACAGAAAAACAAAAAAATAAATTTTAAAAAGTAAAAAAGTACTTATGAAGAACAAGACAGTAAAAAATATTCGAACAACACTCATCCTATTGAGTTTAATATTTTTACAAACAGGAGTTTTTGCTCAATCAAAAACATTCCATGATTTTATTGTAAAAGATATTGAAGGAAATGATTTCAATTTGGCTAGTCTAAAAGGAAAAAAAGTTTTGGTCGTTAACACCGCATCAAAATGTGGATTAACTCCTCAATACAAAATATTACAAGCCCTTTTTGAGCAATACGGTGGTGATAAATTCACAATTATTGGATTTCCTGCCAATAATTTTATGAAACAAGAACCTGGTAGCGATTCAGAAATTGCAGAGTTCTGTGAAAAAAATTATGGAGTAAGTTTTCCGATGATGTCAAAAATATCGGTAAAAGGAGACGACATGCATCCCGTATATCAATGGCTTACACAGAAATCACAAAATAGTGTAATGGATTCAGAAGTGAGTTGGAACTTCCAAAAATATTTGATCGATGAAAATGGTCATCTGGTAGATATGATTAGTCCCCGGGAGAAACCTGATTCAGAAAAAATTATTCAGTGGATTACTTCTGTAAGATAAACGTCAACAACGCATAATCATTAACGAAGCCGGATTTTAAAGATTCGGCTTTATATTTATAGGATGAGTATCAAACACACTCGGGATAAAACAAAAAACCCCGACTCGTTAAGAATCGGGGTTTATTAAAGATCGGCGATGACCTACTCTCCCACAAATAAATGCAGTACCATCGGCGCTGGCGGGCTTAACTTCTCTGTTCGGAATGGGAAGAGGTGGGACCCCGCCGCAATAATCACCTAAAATCGTTCTGGTATATTTACGTACCAACCAATATTTTTATTAGTCTTGAGTCATGAGTATTTAGTTATGAGTACTTTTCATGTAGTTTTTCGTCTTTCGACTCACTACTACTGTCTCACTACTCCTGTCTCATTAAACTAATCAACATGTATGAGGGAATATGAAGAGGAAAACTGAACTGTAAATTCCAAGCGAAAGTCTTCGGGCAATTAGTACTGCTCGGCTTTGCCATTACTGACTTTACACCTGCAGCCTATCAACGTGGTAGTCTTCCACGACCCTTAAAGGAAATCTAATCTTGAAGCCAGCTTCGTGCTTAGATGCTTTCAGCACTTATCTGTTCCATACATAGCTACTCTGCAATGCAGCTGGCGCCACAACAGATACACCAGAGGTATGTCCACCGCGGTCCTCTCGTACTAGCGGCAGGTCTCCTCAAATTTCCAACGCCCACAACAGATAGGGACCGAACTGTCTCACGACGTTCTGAACCCAGCTCGCGTGCCACTTTAATGGGCGAACAGCCCAACCCTTGGGACCTTCTCCAGCCCCAGGATGTGACGAGCCGACATCGAGGTGCCAAACCGCTCCGTCGATATGAGCTCTTGGGAGCGATCAGCCTGTTATCCCCGGAGTACCTTTTATCCTTTGAGCGATGGCCCTTCCATACGGAACCACCGGATCACTATGCCCTGGTTTCCCACCTGATCGACTTGTCGGTCTCACAGTCAAGCACCCTTATATCATTACACTCTTCTGACGGTTACCAATCGTCATGAGGGTACCTTTGGAAGCCTCCGTTACTCTTTTGGAGGCGACCACCCCAGTCAAACTACCCACCACACACTGTCTCCGACTAACGCCGGATTAGATCCCGAATAAGCAAAGGGCCGTATTTCAAGGACAGCTCCACGAACCCTAGCGAGCCCGCTTCGTAGCTTCCGGCCTATCCTACACATCACTTATCCAGAATCAATGTGAAGTTGCAGTAAAGGTTCACGGGGTCTTTCCGTCCCGTTGCGGGTAATCGGCATCTTCACCGATACTACAATTTCACCGAGCTCATGGCTGAGACAGTGCCCACATCGTTACACCATTCGTGCAGGTCGGAACTTACCCGACAAGGAATTTCGCTACCTTAGGACCGTTATAGTTACGGCCGCCGTTTACCGGGGCTTCATTTCAATGCTTCTCTTGCGATAACATCCCCACTTAACCTTCCGGCACCGGGCAGGTGTCAGGCCATATACATCATCTTTCGATTTGGCATAGCCTTGTGTTTTTGATAAACAGTCGCATGGGCCTTTTCACTGCGGCCTCCATTGCTGGAGGCGCCCCTTCTCCCGAAGTTACGGGGCGATTTTGCCTAGTTCCTTAGCCATGGATCACTCGAGCGCCTTAGGATTCTCTCCTTGACTACCTGTGTCGGTTTGAGGTACGGGTAACTGATACCTGAAGCTTAGAGGGTTTTCTCGGAAGCCCTTACGATCACTATCCGCTTGCCCGAAGGCTCGCGGTACTGTCAGGTTTCACCTCCCAGTGCGGATTTGCCTACACCAGTCATCGGTTACGCCCTTTAACGTACTATTCCGTCAGTACGCGGATCTGTCATCACTTCGTTGCCCCATCGCAGTATCAGTCAGTATCGGAATATTAACCGATCGTCCATCGACTACGCCTTTCGGCTTTGCCTTAGGTCCCGACTAACCCTGATCCGATTAGCGTTGATCAGGAAACCTTAGTCTATCGGCGAAAGAGTTTCTCACTCTTTTTGTCGTTACTTATGCCTACATTTGCTTTTCCAACCGCTCCAGCATACCTCACGATACACCTTCTACGCTGTATTGGAATGCTCCCCTACCATAAATCCATAGCTTCGGTGGTACACTTTATGCCCGATTATTATCCATGCCCAATCGCTCGACTAGTGAGCTGTTACGCACTCTTTAAATGAATGGCTGCTTCCAAGCCAACATCCTAGCTGTCTAAGCAATCGGACCTCGTTTTTTCAACTTAGCATACACTTGGGGACCTTAGCTGATGGTCTGGGTTCTTTCCCTTTCGGACACGGACCTTAGCACCCATGCCCTCACTGCCGGTGAGCATCTTATAGCATTCGGAGTTTGTCTGGATTTGATAGGCGGTGAAGCCCTCGCATCCAATCAGTAGCTCTACCTCTATAAGACTCATAACCGACGCTGCACCTAAATGCATTTCGGGGAGTACGAGCTATTTCCCAGTTTGATTGGCCTTTCACCCCTACCCACAGTTCATCCAAGAACTTTTCAACGTTCCCTGGTTCGGTCCTCCATTTTGTGTTACCAAAACTTCAACCTGACCATGGGTAGATCACAAGGTTTCGCGTCTAGCGCCACTGACTAAAGCGCCCTATTCAGACTCGCTTTCGCTTCGGCTCCGGGCCTTAAACCCTTAACCTGGCCAGTGACGACTAACTCGTAGGCTCATTATGCAAAAGGCACGCTGTCATCCACCTTACGGCAGACTCCAACCGCTTGTAAGCGCACGGTTTCAGGTACTATTTCACTCCGCTGTTCGCGGTTCTTTTCACCTTTCCCTTACGGTACTAGTTCTCTATCGGTCTCTCAGGAGTATTTAGCCTTACCGGATGGTCCCGGCAGATTCAGACAGGATTTCACGTGTCCCGCCCTACTCAGGATACCACTATTTACGCAACAATGTACAAATACAGGGCTATCACCTTCTTTGGCTGATCTTTCCAAATCATTCTTTTTAATGTCGTTTCAAATATCGTGGTCCTACAACCCCAAATTTGCCGAAACAAATTTGGTTTAGGCTGTTCCCGCTTCGCTCGCCACTACTAGGGGAATCACTTTTGTTTTCTTTTCCTCCGGGTAATTAGATGTTTCAGTTCCCCGGGTTGGCTTCAGGCATCGCCTGATTTCCTTGCGGAAGGGTTGTCCCATTCGGATATTTACGGATCAAAGGTTATTTGCACCTCCCCGCAACTTTTCGCAGCTTATCACGTCCTTCATCGCCTCTGAGAGCCAAGGCATCCACCGTACGCTCTTATTAACTTTCTTCTTGATTTCTCTTTACAGGTCAATCTTCTTTTTTTCTTCACATTCCCAACATGTCAAAGAACTTTATCATCTGGTCGTGAGTCGTAAGCTTTCAGTCGTAAGTAAAAACTTCAACTTTTAACCTATTCACAACCGTGAAACGCAGATACTTTTGGAATCGAACCAAACTCTTACACCAACCAGGTGTATCTATATTCTTTATCTCAATATTTTTTGAACTCTTTTGTCTTTACGACTTTCTTCTCTATTTTCAATTTGTACTTCGTACTTAGGTACTTTGTACTTCTTCTTGTGGAGAATAAGGGAGTCGAACCCTTGACCTCTAGAATGCAAATCTAGCGCTCTAGCCAACTGAGCTAATCCCCCGATTCAAAATTTTGAATTTTAAATTATTAATGCTGAATGTCTTTCAATTCAAAATTTAAAATTATTCATTCAAAACTCTTGGCAGTAGTCCCGCCCAGATTTGAACTGGGGACCTCTACATTATCAGTGTAGCGCTCTAACCAGCTGAGCTACGAGACTGTCTTTTATGCCTGCGGTCGCCTTTTGCCATTTTCGCTCTAGACTCCCTGGCTGACAGCTTCCCGCTTTTTGCTCTATTTCTTTTAAAAAGGTAAACAAGTTCTATCACATCAGTCTTAAATCCCATCGTTGCGTCACAAGCTCCAGAAAGGAGGTGTTCCAGCCACACCTTCCGGTACGGCTACCTTGTTACGACTTAACCCCAGTCACTGGTTTTACCCTAGGACGCTCCTTGCGGTCACATACTTCAGGTCCCCCCAGCTTCCATGGTTTGACGGGCGGTGTGTACAAGGCCCGGGAACGTATTCACCGCGCCATGGCTGATGCGCGATTACTAGCGAATCCAGCTTCACGAAGTCGGGTTGCAGACTTCGATCCGAACTGAGACCAGCTTTAGAGATTTGCATCCTGTCACCAGGTAGCAGCCCTTTGTACTGGCCATTGTAACACGTGTGTAGCCCTGGACATAAGGGCCGTGCTGATTTGACGTCATCCCCACCTTCCTCTCACCTTACGGTGGCAGTCCCGCTAGAGTTCCCGGCATGACCCGATGGCAACTAACGGTAAGGGTTGCGCTCGTTATGGGACTTAACCCGACACCTCACGGCACGAGCTGACGACAACCATGCAGCACCTTGTAAAGAGCCCCGAAGGGAAGCGCGTTTCCGCGGCATGCACTCTACATTTAAGCCCAGGTAAGGTTCCTCGCGTATCATCGAATTAAACCACATGTTCCTCCGCTTGTGCGGGCCCCCGTCAATTCCTTTGAGTTTCAACCTTGCGATCGTACTCCCCAGGTGGCTCACTTAAAACTTTCGCTTGGCCGCTTACAATATATCGCAAACAGCGAGTGAGCATCGTTTACAGCGTGGACTACCAGGGTATCTAATCCTGTTCGATCCCCACGCTTTCGTGCATCAGCGTCAGTAATAGCTTAGTAAGCTGCCTTCGCAATCGGTGTTCTGAGTAATATCTAAGCATTTCACCGCTACACTACTCATTCCGCCTACCTCAACTATACTCAAGACCAGCAGTATCAATGGCAGTTCTACAGTTAAGCTGCAGGATTTCACCACTGACTTACAGGTCCGCCTACGCACCCTTTAAACCCAATAAATCCGGATAACGCTTGGATCCTCCGTATTACCGCGGCTGCTGGCACGGAGTTAGCCGATCCTTATTCCTGTACTACCGTCAATACCCTACACGTAGAGCAATTTCTTTGCACAGAAAAGAAGTTTACAATCCATAGGACCTTCATCCTTCACGCGGGATGGCTGGTTCAGGCTTGCGCCCATTGACCAATATTCCTCACTGCTGCCTCCCGTAGGAGTCTGGTCCGTGTCTCAGTACCAGTGTGGGGGATCATCCTCTCAGAACCCCTAGACATCGTAGGCTTGGTAGGCCATTACCCTACCAACTACCTAATGTCACGCATGCCCATCTTTAACCGCCGGAGCTTTAATTAACAAACCATGCGATTCGTTAATGTTATGGGGTATTAATCCGAGTTTCCCCGGGCTATTCCCCTGTTAAAGGCAGGTTGCATACGCGTTACTCACCCGTGCGCCGCTCTAGGGCATTGCTGCCTTGCCGCTCGACTTGCATGTGTTAGGCCTCCCGCTAGCGTTCATCCTGAGCCAGGATCAAACTCTTCGTTGTAATTTAAAAGTTTGTTGTGCTTTTTAAAGCACTAATGTCTTCTAGCTCTAATGACGTTGATTTGAATCTAATTCTAACGTAATTTTCCTTGTTTTACCTTTTCAATATTTTCAATGAACTCTTTATGTTTTCGGTACTTCCCAGTACCGTAGTTCGTCTTAGCTTTTAACTCTGAACTCCCCGTTATTACTACGGGGCGGCAAAGTTAGAAAGAGTTTTTATTCTACCAAAACTTTTGGCCTTTTTTTTCGAAGTTTTTTTTTCTTCCCGTATTCCCCGAATCACCTTTAAGCGATCCCTGAAATACTGCCGGAGTACTTTATTTCTTAACTCCTCATTCCCTCTTCCTTTTCATTTCCTCTAAGAACTCGCTTCCGTTTTAGCGGCGGCAAAGATATGTCTTAATTTTTTAATACTCCAAATCTTTTTTCACTTTTTTTTATCTTTTATTTTAGTCGCCTAAATCTAATCAATAATACTCCGTGATACCTCTAAATTACCAGACTTTACTGAACTTTCGCCTCTCCTCATCCGGTCGCCCGGTTTGTTTTAGCGGCGGCAAAGATAGAGCATTCTTTTCCGTTATTCCAAATCTTTTTCCCATTTTTATCCAAAAAAAATAACACAAATACGCTCCTATTCTGATTTTAAATGTGTTATAAAGCATGATTTTTTCGCACCTGCCCAAGAAAAAGGAAGAAATCAGTCTTTATAAATGGGAAAAGAAGGTTTTTGTTCACCTCCTCCCTGTTAAAACGACGTAATATCAAGATGAATTATGGGAAACAATACAATGAGCACCCTACCACATGCGATTAAAACAATGAATATCAGTCATTAAATCATAAAAACAAAAGCATAATACCTGTCATCTGACCGGAAGCCGATTTATATTACCCCTCTGCTTTGGCCAAATATGGAGATATAATCATCTAAAAAACAGAGACATTACAAATTGGATGCATTACAACGCGGCTCTGTTGCCCCAATAAGATTATAAATAATGCTCGGACATTATTCTTAATGCGTCTATATATATGATAGCAGCAAAACAGACAAGCGAGAAAAGTTTGCAAGAGGAAAATTGCAGACAGAAAGCAGGTAGTAGAGAGCGATGAAGTTCCAACACATCGCAAATCGACACTATATATTTATTACATTTGTTGCATTATCATATCATCCCTAATTAACCATGAATAATCAATCTATTATTGAAATCCACCAACTTCGGAAAAGTTTCGATCAGAAAGAAGTTCTTTTAGGTATCGACCTGAGTATTCCACGCGGACAGATTATTGGCTACATTGGCCCCAATGGCGCAGGAAAATCGACTACAGTAAAAATACTGTGCGGCCTGATCAGTGATTTTCAGGGCGAAGTGACCATTCTGGATAAAAATTTACGAACCAATAGCTTCGAAATAAAAAAACAAATCGGCTACATCCCCGAAAATGCGGCTTTGTATGAAACACTCACGCCTATCGAATTCATGGAATTCATAGGCGAAATACGAGGAATGGACGCAGAACGGGTACGCGACAAAGCTCAAAAACTAATGCAACTTTTTGAAATGCAGGCGAATATTGACCAACGAATCGCTACTTTTTCGAAAGGAATGAGGCAAAAAGTACTGATTTGCTCGGCTTTACTGCATAATCCTGAAATAATTTTCATGGATGAACCGCTCTCTGGTTTGGATGCCAACTCGGTAATTGTGGTAAAAGAAATGCTTTCGCAACTTGCCCGCGACGGAAAAACCATTTTCTACAGTTCGCACCTGATGGACGTGGTAGAAAAAGTTTCGCACCGAATTGTTCTAATTGACAAAGGAAAAGTTATCGCCGATGGATCATTCGAAGAACTGCGACAACTTTCAGGAGCAGAAAGTCTGGAACGATTGTTTTCGCGCCTGACCGACAGCACCGACCACGAAGAAAAAGCAGGCAAATTTGTTCATCTATTTGAAAACTAAGCTATGATCCGTTTCATTTTGCTACTCTTCTCCCCTTTTCGCGGATTCATTGAGCGTACCGGAAGCGATTACAATCAGTTTATTACTATTCTGAAACTGAAATTAACCAAAGACGACCGCGAAGCAAGAGGTATCACGAATAAAAGTGGCGGCAAAAAGCTAGAAAAAATGTTGCTAAAACAATCCCTAACCCAAATATTTTTGGGGACAATATTTCTGTCTTTACTAGCTCTCATTCGCGATCCGTTTACCTACTATTATTTTGCCCATTTACTAATTATGGTAATGATGGCAATGATGATTATTTCGGAATTTACCACTTTATTGTTCGATACCTCCGAAAATTCAATTTTGCAACCACTTCCTATCAAAGGCAATACACTCAGCCTGGCCCGGAATGCCCACATATTTATTTATCTCAGCCTGATGGCTTTTAACCTATCGGTGGGGGCAATCATATTTGCCGGAATCAAATTTGGAGTTTGGGGCGCGGCACTATTCCTATTCACTATTCCACTCAATGCACTGTTTACATTGTTTTTTGCCAACTTTTTATATCTGGGAATTGTGCGTATTGCCTCGGGCGAGCAACTGAAAAATGTAATGATGTACTTCCAGATTGTTTTGGCAATTGTGTTTATGGCAGGTTACCAGATTGGACTAAATATGGTTGACAAAAGCAACATCGCAAATATGATCTTACCCACCGAATGGTTTACCTTTTTAATTCCACCGGCTTGCTTTGCCGGTTTGATTGAAATGCTGAGCCGCGGAATGTTCGATCTGAAACATCTTTTGTTTTCGGCAGAAGCTCTGCTGATCCCTATTCTGGCAATATTTGTTACCACCCGGTTCCTTACTCCAATCTTCAACAAAAAATTGCTCGAATTAGATCAGGGCGACCGCACTACAAAAGTAAAAAAGGAATACCGCCACGAGAGTCTTTGGTTTCGCATGATGCGCCGCATTTTTATTCATCGCGAAGAAGAAAAAGCTGCATTCAAACTCATCTGGAAAATGAGCGGACGCGAACGCCAATTCAAACTAAGTTTTTACCCTTCGCTGGGATACCTCTTTTTCATGATTCTGTTCCCTTTTTTCAAAAAAGGCTTTAATCTGGAAACACTTTCTCAGGGTGATGGCTTTTTCATGGGCTTATACTCCATGTTATTTATTTCAATTACTCTCCCTGGTAGTTTAACGGTTGGGAACAACATGAAAGAAAGCTGGATATTTAAACTTCTCCCACTACATTCGCCAGCTCCGTTTTTTAAAGCGGCAATCAAAGCTGCGTTTAGCCGCTTCTTTATTATTATATATGTACTTGCAACAGCGGTGGTACTAGCAATATGGGGGATTCGGATTATTCCTGAAATAATTATCGCAGGAATGGCCATTTACTTTTTCACTTTGTGGATGTATTTTTTACAGGCTCCCAATTATCCTTTCAGCAAAGAAAAAGCAGCTGCACAACAAGGAAAAACGCTGATACTGGTTCTTGTCATGTTCACCGTCGGGCCATTGATCGGCGTTTCGCACTGGTTGCTTTACAAATACACTTTCCCTTATGCGCAGTTTTTATTAATCCCGGTTTACTTCGGACTCATTTGGTATATCAGCCGTCGTTGGGTGTACAAGCGAATTAACTGGAATAGTGTTGACCAGATAAACGGATACGCTTTGTAAATGAAACTGATTTCGGATAAACTGGCGGGCAATTATTTTTTATGCCGATAGAGAATTGCCCGTCCGTTTTCCGACACAAATATTTGCTGGTATTCCTGATCCAACTGAGCCATCAGATTTTTAGTGTATGGATGATCCGTCCATTCCTGATCGAGGCACCAGGTAATCACATAATCGACCGATCCGCCTGTTTTATCATCGTACGAAAGTACATCAACACTGGGAGGTTGAAATTCAAGCCCCTCATTCGAACTCAAATGCATGAACGGATTTTTGTCCGCCTTCCATAAAATCGGGAAATAACCGGTTGAGCCTTCGTAATTACCAAAAAGCACGAGGCTTTTCATCGCTCCCATGTAATCGGAAGCGTGTTTAAACAACCAAATCTGGTTGGCGATCAGCTTTCCATCCGGGGTTTTCCCGTTGTGTGCAAAACTCAATGGTGCCACTGTTGAACAATCATCGATATGCTGCACCACTGAAACATACTCATTAACTGCTTCGGAAGCAGCCCTGATATGCGGAAAACGAATAATTGTGAAAGCTGCACCAATAACGAAACAAGCAACAAGTAAGAAATTTCGAATTAATTTATGGAAAGCAAGTGTTCCGAACCAAAGAACCAGCATCAAATAAGGAACAAATTGCAGGCGAATACTCAAAATTCCGGCACCAGACATGCCCCCCGGCTGAAAAAAATAAATCAGCAGTACAATTACAAAAACCACGAAAAAGGCATCCTGTTTCTCAATTTTTTTCCTTCGTATTTTTAATGCTAAACCAATGAGCAAAAACAAACCGAACAAAACAGCTACCGCAATTGCCCAATTTGTTTCCGAATCCTGAAGTGTAACCAATGAGCTAAGTCGTAATAAAGTTTGACGCAAACGCTCAAACGAATCGGGATTGGGAAACGAGTCCATCCCTTTTCGGAAAAGATAATATGCCATCAGCGCAATGGATGGAAAAAATGAGACAAAAGCCGTTCCCGAAAACTTTAGAAAATTCGACATTGATTTTTTCCGATATTCTGTACCAGAAAAATATTCAACCATAAAGTTGAAGACAATGAGCATCCCAACCGTCAAACCTGCGAGTAAAAAGCCGACCGGATGTGTAAAGAAAGTCAGCACATTCAGCAACGAAAAAACGAGAATGCGCTTAGTTGTAAACTTCGTCTCGTTTTTCAGCCAATACCATACAACGAAAAAATAGAACACAAAGCTAAACGAGTAGTTGTAAAACCCCATTTGCATCGTATGATGAAAAACAAACAGCAAGCCGAGCAGAGAAACCGCGATTTTCCCTTTGCCGATTACCCCCAACAACAAACGCAGCCCCAGAGCAAAAAGAACCACATACGCAGTTATGAAAATCTTCTCGGCCAGAAATGCCGGAAAAAAATACAACAAGCCAGCAAGCACAATATGACTAAACCAGTTGGGCTCCGGATTTGAATTCAGCAAATAATAGTTTTCGTAAAAATTGAGATTGTGTCCGCGGAAGAAGTCAAGCAAAACCTGTGCATTATACAAATGGCACGGGCCATCGCCGGTAACAAAATATTTGTTCAGCCACACCGGCAAAAGAAATATCAGCAACAATGAGTAAAACAAAACCGGTTCTGGCTGAAGGTTCTTCTTGACAGACAAAATCAGATCGGACAAACGGTGTAGAAAATTTCGGGACATAAAAACAGATTTAAGGTCAACGAAAATAGCAATTTTATTTTCCAGCGAATCCAACATCTTCATCTCTTGAGAAAATAAATCAATCAAGATAACAAACATTATATAAGCCGGAAGCAATATGCTTATATACAAACCCTCTTTGTGGCAACATCTATTTTTTTTATAATTCAGAAATTATCCGATTTCAACAATCGCAAAAACAAATTATATTTATCAGAAATAATATCTGTAGAATATTACACGCAATGCTGTATTGCACCGAAAATATACTAATTGCCCACAGAGGAGAATCGATGGATGCACCAGAAAATACTATTGCATCGATAAATCTAGCATGGGAAAGAGGAATAAACGCAGTTGAAATAGATATTCATTTAACTGCTGACAACGAAATTGTTGTGATACATGACAAAGATACCTATCGTATTTCAGGTATTAAAAAGCAAATTAAAAATTCAACTCTTGCTGAGTTACAACTTTTAGATGTCGGATCATTCAAAAGTAAAAGATGGAGTAATGAAAAAATACCAACACTCCGTGATGTATTGCAAACAGTTCCGGAACATGGAAAACTCATCATCGAAATAAAAAGTGACGGACGAATACTCAATAAATTAAAAAAGGAACTGGAAGAATCAAAACTTAAGCCATCACAAATTGAAATCATCGCATTTAATATTCACACATTATCAGAAGCCAAACAGCTGATGCCCAACTACAAAATGTTATGGCTTCTTGATCTCGATTTTTTTTGGCTATGGTGGTTACTTCGGATTAACAAACAGCGCATAATACAAAAAGTAAAAAGCCGACATTTAGATGGAGTAAATGTATGGGCAGGCAAATTGCTTACATCCAGTTTCATTTCTGAATTCAAAAATGCCGATTTACTTGTTTACGCATGGACCGTGAACGATCCACTACAAGCAAGATTACTTTCTGAAAACAAAATAGATGGGATTACATCAGATTGCGCAAGTAAGATTAAATCACAGCTAAAACAATAGATATAAAGATGGCAAATGTTATCATTGCTATTCATGGATTAGGGAATAAGCCGTCAAAACAGTTACTGGAACATTGGTGGAAACTAGCCATGACTGAGGGGCTGAGAGCCAAAGGAAAGAAGACCATACTTCCAAAATTTGAAATGGTTTACTGGGCAGACTTGCTATACGACAAACCTCAAAGTGAATCGGAACCCGATATGGATAGCCCATATTTTTTAAATGAAAAATATGAAATGTCTTCATTTAACGAGAAGCATGAAAATCACAACATAAGAGAAAAAATTATTGATTTTCTGAATAGACAAATGAATCGTATTTTTCTGAATGAAGACCTCAGTTTAAATTATTCATTTATTACAGATTCAATTATTCGTAAATATTTCAAAGATCTTGAAATATATTACAATGGACATTCTGAAGATGAAAATGCGGATAACGATAACAAAAGAGATTTAATTCGACAACGCTTACTTGTTGTTTTGGAAAAACACAAGCACGACACAATTATGCTCGTCAGTCATTCTATGGGAAGTATTATTGCCTTTGATGTATTAACCTTTTTGGCTCCTCATATCAAAATACATACGTTTATCACAATAGGGTCTCCCTTAGGATTACCTGTAGTTGTTACAAAAATTGCATTAGAGCAACGCACAACAATGAATGACAATTCGCATCACATGCAAACACCTCCTGGTATAACTACGAATTGGTATAATTTTTCAGACATTCAAGACAAAGTTGCGTTCAATTACAAACTAAATGATGATTTTGCTGAAAATGCATACGGAGTAAAACCTATCGACTTTTTGGTTGAGAATGACTATGAATCAAACGGGAAAGCCAATCCTCACAAATCATACGGGTATTTACGTACTGCTGAGTTTTCAGAGATATTAGACACATTCATCGCTCAAAACAAGATGAATATAAAAGATAAGATAATTCAAAAAACCACGAATATTATGAATCGCATAAAACGAATATTTTAACCAATTTATATTCTATGCAATCAAATACAAACCAAAGGAGAAAAAACAAGCCCCCAAAAACCAGCTAAACAACTATAAATAAACCCCATATACAAAGTAATTTTCACTCTTTGTCTGTCTCTTCGCCTGCTAAAAATATTTGTTACCTTTGGAGCTTTGAAAAATTGAAACCATGGAATTGAATTTACTGACCGCTATTTCGCCCATCGACGGACGTTACCGTTCGAAAGTAGAAAACCTTCAGAATTATTTCTCCGAATATGCCCTGATTAAATACCGGGTAATCACCGAAATTGAGTATTTCATTGCTTTGTGCGAGTTGCCATTGCCTCAGCTGAGCAGTTTCGACCATTCGAAATTTGAAGCTTTGCGCGCTATCTATGCCAATTTTTCGGTGGAAGATGCACAACGCGTTAAAGACGTGGAAAAAGTAACCAACCACGACGTAAAAGCGGTGGAATATTTCATTAAAGAAGAGTTTGATAAACTGGGCGTTTCAGCATATAAAGAATTTATACACTTTGGACTGACCTCGCAAGACATCAACAATACGGCAGTGCCCAAATCGATTCAGGATGCCATCAGCAACGAATACCTGCCCATGGTAAACGAACTGGTTGCCAAACTGGAAGAACTGGCCGACGAATGGAACGACATTCCGATGCTCGCCAAAACACACGGGCAACCGGCATCGCCAACCCGTTTGGGCAAAGAAATCCGCGTTTTTGTAGAACGTCTTCAGGAACAAATTGCCCAGCTGATGGCTATTGACATTGATGCAAAATTTGGTGGGGCAACCGGTAATTTCAATGCGCACCATATTGCTTATCCCGAAATTGACTGGGATGCATTCGGCACCCGTTTTCTGAGCAAGTACCTGGGTTTGCGCCGTTCGCGCTACACCACACAAATTACGCATTACGACAATCATGCCGCCATTTTCGATGCACTGAAACGCATCAATACCATTATTCTTGATCTCGACCGCGACATGTGGACATACATTTCGATGGAATATTTCAAGCAGAAAATTAAAAAAGGCGAAATTGGTTCGTCGGCCATGCCGCACAAAGTGAACCCGATTGATTTTGAAAATTCGGAAGGCAACCTCGGAATTGCCAATGCCATTTTTGAACATCTGGCGGCCAAATTGCCGGTTTCGCGCCTGCAACGCGACCTCACCGACTCGACTGTAATTCGTAATTTCGGCGTTCCACTGGGACACACCATCATTTCGATTCATGCAACGTTGCGCGGTTTGAATAAACTTCTTTTAAATAAAAATGCTATTGATGCTGATTTGGAAAAAAACTGGCCGGTAGTTGCCGAAGCAATTCAAACTATTTTGCGCCGCGAAGGCTATCCTAATCCGTACGAAGCATTGCTGAACCTGACTCGCGTAAATACAAAGATTGATCAGCAGGCCATTCATAATTTCATTGACACACTGAATGTGAGCGATGAACTGAAAGAACGTCTGAAATTGATTAGTCCGCATAATTATACCGGAATTTATTAGATTATAGATTGATGATTATTGATTAACGATTGGCGATTGATGATTTGTTGACAGGCAAATTATAAATAGTAAATTATTTAATCGTAAATACTTAGTTGATTGATTGTCCGCAGAACGGACACCAAACAAACAGACACGAATGAAAGATTTTATGCAAATATTGCGGCGGTTCATTCCTCCGTACAAACGACAGTTAATTTTAAACTTCCTGTTTAATATACTGTCGGCTCTTTTTGCTGTATTTTCCGTTGCGCTGATGATTCCCATACTGGAAATTATCTTCAACCTGACAAAAGAAGAAATTAATACAATGGTTGAATGGAGCTTCAGCATCGAAGCAATCAAACACAACATGTATTATTACATTACGCAAATAAAACTGGAATACGGCCCGGGAGCAACCCTGCTATTTGTCGGTATTTTCGTTATTGTTGCCACCTTTATCAAAGTTGGTTTTGCCTACCTGGCGGCTTACGAAGCCGTGGACATCCGCAACGGTGTGGTGCGCGACATCCGAAATCAGATTTACAGCAAAATACTTCGTCTGGCTCTCCCGTTTTTTTCTGACGAGCGCAAAGGCGACATCATTTCGCGTGTTACCGGCGATGTGGCCGAAGTGGAAAATTCCATCATGTCGTCGCTCGATATGTTTCTGAAAAACCCTGTGCTGATTATCGTCTTCCTGACCTCATTGCTGGTTATGAGTCCGACCATGACGCTGTTTATTTTCGTGATGCTTCCCATTGCCGGAACCATTATTGGCCGCGTGGGAAAGTCGCTGAAAAAAGTATCGCGCGAAGGACAGGACAAAATGGGAAATATTCTCACCGTAATTGAAGAAACACTGGGCGGATTGCGCATTATCAAAGCATTCAATGCCGAGAAGAAAATGGACGAGCGCTTCAATGGCGAGCTGAATGAATACCGCAGCATTATGAACCGGCTGATGCGCCGCCGCGAACTCGCCCACCCGATGAGCGAATTGCTCGGCACAGTAGTAATGGTGCTGGTGGTTTGGTTTGGCGGAACGCTCATTCTGGGCAACAACAGCGAACTTTCGGGTCCCGAATTTATTGCTTATCTGGGTATTTTCTACCAGATTATCAACCCGGCCAAAGCGTTCTCGCAGGCGCTGTACAGCATTCAGAAAGGATTGGCGGCCATGGATCGCATCGACATGATTTTGAAAGCCGACATTACGATTGCCGAACTGCCCGATGCAAAACAGGTACAAACACTGGAAAAAGAAATTGAATACCGCGACATACTTTTTGCTTACGACGAAAAACCGGTACTGAAAAATGTTTCGCTCAGCATTCCGAAGGGGAAAACCATTGCGCTGGTGGGACAGTCTGGCAGCGGAAAAACCACATTTGTCGATCTGCTTCCTCGCTTTTACGATGTTGCCGGCGGCGGTATTTTTATCGACGGAACCGACATTCGCCAATTGAAATTGCACGATCTGCGCGATTTGATGGGCAATGTGAATCAGGAAGCCATTTTATTTAACGACAGCATTTACAACAATATCGCTTTTGGTGTTGAAAAAACAACCCGCGAAGAAGTGATTACCGCAGCAAAAGTGGCCAATGCGCACGACTTTATTATGGAAACCGAAAATGGCTACGACACCATGATCGGCGACCGGGGCAGCAAACTTTCGGGCGGACAGCGTCAACGTCTCAGCATTGCACGCGCCATTCTGAAAAATCCACCGATTCTGATTCTCGACGAAGCAACTTCGGCGCTGGATACCGAATCGGAACGACTGGTACAGGATGCGCTGGAAAAACTGATGAAAAACCGCACCTCGCTGGTTATTGCTCACCGACTGAGTACAGTGCGCAATGCCGACCTGATTTGCGTTTTCCACGAAGGCGAAATTGTTGAACGCGGTACTCACGAAGAACTGATTGCCCGTGATGGCCGCTACAAACGTCTGCACGATATGCAAATGTTTTAAGCCGAATCGGCAAATCAATACAAAAACACCTGACTGGTTTCGAAAACTGGTCAGGTGTTTTTTTTGCTCTATTTCATGTAGGTCGCTCCTACGGAGCTTTTGGCTTTCCGGAATATTTATTTGCTACAGACAGGTCACCGCTACGCGGTTAAAGGTAAGAGAAGTAGATAGAAAAGCCCCGGAGGGGCGAACTGTATGTAGAAAGTAGCATAGCACAATATTTTGCAGCACCGGAGGCGTGGCCTCACAATAGTAATTTCAGCTCAAACGCCATTCCTGTGCTAATTACTGTGCTGATGCGGATTTGTAATCCGCATTAAATCTATCACTTTCTATTCTACCGAACTTCTTCTTAAACATCATTTATCAGGTATCGATCATTGCAGGATTAAAAATTCTGTGTTCAAAGAGTGCTGATTACCAATCAGCAATAGCGGCTGCGAGTGGTTATATTTCAAAGAGCAGGGCTTAGGAGTCCGGCATTTATATTCTTTTTTAAATTCAATCATTTTCTCTGCCAACAAGATTATACGCAGTAATTGAACCATTTTGATAAAACAGTGGATCCAGTAACTCGTAATTTGCGTCGATAAAAGAATCTATATCTGTCACCTGCTGTTCCAATTTCCAAACCCTGTCATTTGATACTTCAAACTTATATGAGCTGTCCGTGTCAAAATCATGATATTCCCATTGACTAATTATCTGTACACTAAGATTCGTCCGTGGTATGCTGATTTTAGAAACTTGAAAATAAGGTTCTGGCATTCTGTTATCCACGTATTTAAATTTTCCACTTGCAACATCAAAGCTTTCTTTTTCTACACTTAATTTTTTCAAAAGAAGCAATCCACCAACATTATATTTTGCTTTCAATTCTTTGAAAACAGCGGCATTTAGACATTTAACAAAGTAAATTCTATCCGTAATTCTGATTCCTGATTCCTTTTTAAGATTCAATCTTAATCCTTTGAAACAATTCTCAATATATAAGGTATCAATCTTGAGATTAGAGTCTGTTGCAACTAAAATTCCATTTGATTTTAAATTAGTTTGCAAACAAATATTGGGAATGCCCTTAATTGGTTTACTCAAATAGTGGTTCGTTTTGCAGGAAAATCCAATAACTGAAAGCAATATGATTAGAAATATTCTCATACTAAAAAAGCTAATTACAGTCAAATTAAACGAATAACATCCAAAAAATCAAAGTGATAAGATG
The DNA here is from genome assembly GCA_963668595.1 of Prolixibacteraceae bacterium. Taxonomy (GTDB): domain Bacteria; phylum Bacteroidota; class Bacteroidia; order Bacteroidales; family Prolixibacteraceae; genus GWE2-42-39. The sequence goes on from OY764876.1 coordinate 1,819,700, forward strand.
GAATTTATCTTATGGAGTCGATGCAAAATTACTTGACCTGTGCTGATGCGGATTTGTAATCCGCATTAAATCTATCACTTTCTATTCTGCCCAACTTCTTCTCAAACATTACTTGTCAGGCATCTATCATTGCAGAATTAAAAATCCGGTGTTAAAAAAGTGCTGATTGCAAATCAGCACTAGCGGCTGCGAGTGATTATATTTCAAAGAGCTGGGTTTCTATTTTGTGTCGAAATTTGTCTCAATATAATCTACAAGGTCTGTATTATCAACACTTATTACTCGTCTTAATTTGTTGTTTTTAAGTTTTATATTCAGAAATCTGTTACAAGAGTGCTGTCTGACTTTTATTGATTTTATATCGGTCAATGATATTTCACTTTTTACTGTCAGGAAGAGAGTAAAAACAACAATAATAAAGTGTCCAATACCAATTGTCAATCCTGTCCAGAGTAAAAATTGGTCTCCTGTTTTCAAATACCTCAAAACAGAAATCATCCCAAAAAATGTCCACATACTTGAAGTAAACAGTCTCAGGCGTTTTTGTTTTTGGGCATCGTCCACAATGATAATTTTATCACTATCAAATATTATCTCTCCTTTTTTTAGCTTGAATGTCTGCATCGTATCTGTTTGTATTATTATTTGTAACGGTTGCAGCTACACGCAGGGGCGGACTGTCTCGCCTTAAGCGAAATCGAGCCGAAAAGCTGCTTTAGCGGAAAGATGCACCAGAAAACCACTGCTGCCGACCTTGACGGGGAGCTGATGCTAGAGGGCAATTTTATTAATCAAATTCAAATTCGATTGATTGTTCTGGGTAATATGTATTCTTGTTAATTCTACCCGAAATTTTTTTAGGAATGTTAAGTTTTGCCTTCCCTGTGAATTTTTGTTTATAAAATGAAACAGTTTCCCATTTAAAAATAGCTTCTGAATCATAAAAATCTTCCCTCACTCCTGCCCAATCTATTTTAATTGTATCAGTTTTAAAATCAGATTTTGTAAAAAACACTTCTGGTTGCATATATGATGTAAATATCGAGAAGTTAACGTATTTGTTACTTATCGTATCTTTAAGATAAATTAAGATTACATTTTGGTTAGTTGTTGGTCGGTGGGAATTGTAAGATGCTTCTAGTTTATTGAAATTGTAAGTCTCACCACTGATATTGACTTTTATATCACATGGATTAATAATCTGTTGTGTGTAACATTGATACACTCCGCCAACAATAACATGGTCTTCTTGATTTTCGCTTAAATTTTCATTCTGACAGCTTACTAGAAGCAAGCAGATTGAAACTAAACTAAGGAATATTGTTTTCATATATCAGTGATTTTAGGTTGTCATCATAGGGGTCTTTTTTTTCAAAACAGCTTATAACTAGTACAATAGCAAAATTTTATAGCATTTTTCGAAAGTTTGATCGATTTTTACCACGTAACTCCCGTATTTATCATTCGTTTTCGGGGCAATCATTATTTTGTTTTTTGGTCTTTTCCAAAGATATGGAAATCAAAGAAAAAAGAATAGAGTAAAATAGCAAAAGTTTGTAAAAGTAATAAGGTTACTTGCAAGAGGGTTCAACTTGCTTGCAGAAGCTATTTAATGGGTTGCAAAAGATTTTTACTTATTTGTAAGAGCTACTTAATGATTAGCAAGAGTAATATATCTGTTTGCAAGAGGCTTCAACTTGCTTGCAAGAGTAATTTATTGTTTTGCAACAGAATTTCACTCATTTGTAAGAGCTACTTAAAAGTTTGCAATAGCAATTTATTTAATCGTAATTGCCATTGCAGGTCTTACAATCTTTTGGGAGCGCCTAATTATTCAAAAAGTACTTCTTCCAATTGCTGGGATTCCCGCCTTCGCGGGAATGAAGCGAAGGGCAATGTGAACAAATTGGTTATTTTAGCATGCCCAGCTATTTGTCAGACAATGAATGCAAAGAAAAATAAACCTTGGCTGTTTCTCAATCTCAGCTTTATGCTTCAAATCCTAAGTCCCAAGAAACACCCCGTTTGCTTACTCGTATCTCATGTCTCACTATTCACATCACACGACCTCTTAAATTGTAAATAGTAAATTATCAAATAGTAAATATTCCTTGGCTGTTCCCTATTGTTTCTATTGTGCCTATGTGGTAATCTCCGCCTCCGCAGAAACAAGTAAATCGGGCTATTTTTATTTCGTTACCGGAATCGGTCAAACTCAAAAAAAAGCAAGGGCCAATGCACTGAATCTATTTGCCTTTTGCGTAATTTGGCGCAGTCGGAAATCCGGAAAAATAACAATCGAGCAAAACGCATGGAGAAACAGCAACGCATGATACGCAGTCTGGGCCTGGGCTATGTAATTATATTTGTGGTAGCCAATATCATTGGTTCTGGTGTATTTAAAAAAGTGGCTCCCATGGCCGTCGAACTACACTCGTCAGCATGGATTATTATGGCCTGGATTGCTGCCGGACTTATTACCATGCTTGGAGCACTGAGTAATGCCGAGGTAGCAGGTTTACTGGCCGATACTGGCGGAGAATACGTTTATCTGAAAAAAATATACAATCGCTTTTTCGGCTTCATTTACGGCTGGTCGCTTTTTACAGTTATTCAAACAGCAACCATTTCGTCGCTGGCCTACATTTTTGCTCAATCGCTCAACACCATTTTACCCATTCCCGATGTTTTGCCCGCACTACACGATTTCTCCATCGGAGGAATTTTCTTTCCTTTTCAGGATTTTGGCATAAAAATTACCGCCATACTGCTAATCATGCTACTTACCTGGCTGAATATTTCCGGACTAAAAAGCGGTGCATGGACCAGCAAAGTGCTGATCTTTCTGGTTGCTGCAGGATTGTCTTTAATCGTCATTTTTGGCTTGAGCAGCCAGGTAGAAAAGCCTGCAAACTTTATGAATTTTTCAGATCTGGGAACTCATGCCGTTAGTTTCTCATCGTTTTTCACAGCCATGCTGGCAGCATTCTGGGCCTATCAGGGCTGGGTTTCGGTGGGTTATATCGGTGGCGAATTGAAAAACCCGCACAGCGATCTGCCCAAAGGAATTATTTCGGGTGTGCTTATTGTGATTGCCATTTATTTATTGGTCAACATCACGTATTTGTCCCTGCTGTCAATCCCTCAACTGGAGCAGATTTATGCGGCCGACAAGCAAATTGCAGCCGTTGAAGCAGTACGAAGTTTCTGGGGACAGGCGGGTGTCGTTTTCATATCGCTACTTATTTTACTTACCACGCTGGGATGTACCAACGCAAGTATTCTCACCGGAGCACGCCCCTACTATGCAATGGCAAACGACCGCCTGTTTTTCAAACCGGTGGCCCGGCTAAACCGTTCAAATGTTCCGGCAAACTCGTTGCTTTGGCAGGGAATTTGGGCTTCGGTACTGGTTCTGAGCGGCACTTTCGACCAGCTGACCGACATGATTGTTTTTGCCGTTTTCATTTACTACGGAGCAACTACCCTTGGCGTATTTATTCTTCGCCGCAAAATGCCTGATGCCCATCGTCCGTACAAAGTATGGGGCTACCCACTTGTTCCTGCCATCTATATTTTGTTTTGCATCTGCCTGTTTTTTAATACAATCATTGCCCGTCCACGCGAAGCCATCATCGGATTAGTGCTGATATTGATTGGCATACCCGTATATTTCTTTCTTCAGAAAAAAGGAGAAAAATGATTGCCAGCCAATCGCCAACGGAACAAGTATTCACCTATTTTTGGCACTGCATTTTTTGACGAAGATCGATGACCAAACTCGCTATATTATTTTCATTTCTTCTGTTTCTGAATCCGGAAAAAGAAGCTGATTCATTCAGAAAAAAACAGTTGAATTTTACCCGCGTGCGCGAAGCTTACGCAAGCAAAGAAAAGCCGGTTTACAAAAATCTTGATGAATACCGGATTTCGCGCGACAGTCTGAGAATTTATATTCAGGCTTTTAAAAATGAAAAAAAGCTGGAAGTGTGGGCAAAAAATGTTTGCGACACCGCTTTTATCATGGTAAAAGAAATTCCGATTTGCGAAATATCGGGCGATTTGGGTCCCAAACGACGTTTTCGCGATCTTCAGGTTCCCGAAGGATTTTATCATATTTCCGACCTGAACCCGTACAGCAAGTATTATTTATCGATGCAAATTAATTACCCGAATGCCTCCGACAGCATTCGCGGATACCGAAAAAGTCTGGGCAATTACATTTTCATTCATGGCAATTGTCTTTCGTCGGGCTGCATTGCGATTAACGACGAGCGAATTAAGGAACTTTTTGTGTATTGCATTGAAGCCTACAATGCGGGGCAGGAACAGATCGACATTACTATTTACCCGGCTAAACTAAGCGATGCCAAATACAAACAGTTGTGCGACAGCTATCGCAGCGACACCGATGCAGTGAGCTTATGGGGCGATCTGAAAAAAAGTTACGACTATTTCGAATTGAAAAAGAACCCGCCAACGGTGCAGTTTCTTCCCGACGGAAACCATGAAATCAAGTAGGCGGATGTAATCGACTGCTGAACCATTTTCGCACTTTGCCCATATTTTCGCGCTGCCAGGCAGGAGCCTGCCGTTTGCAAGTGCTTCGCTCAGCGCTGTTTTCAGGAGCTCCCCAGCGAATTTCAACGCCATCGTTCGGATTATACGCCATTTCGAAAGCCTGCTGCCTGTCGAGCAATTCGCGCACAGTTAGTTTTTGCGACGAACCATCGGTTCGAGTATATACAATGAAAAGTTCCTGCGTTTTCTTTTCCAATAAATGCAGAAGTTTTTCTTTTTCACGCTCGGGCGAACTAAGAGCAGGCATCCGGAAATCGTCGGGATGTAAAGCCACCCGCTCCGGAAAATTTCGGACGGCATCCATAGCAATCAGTAAACGCAAATCGCGGTTCGGTGTCGAAAAATTTTCCCACTGTCCACCTGCCAGAAAAACACCTTTTGCTCCCGAAGGCATTTGAATTACCGTTCCGGGATGCTCCTGCATGTATTTTTTACCATTTCCAACCGACTGTACCCGCACCTGTAATTGCTCGTGCAAGGCTTTTAGTAAGTCGAGCAAAGCCTGCTCCGGATCGAGCGGCTTCGGATTGATAACTCGTTCCATGGCCAGGTAAAACAAATCGCTTTCCATTTTATGTTGCTGAAGCGAAAAAGGTTCAAAATCAGACGACGAGTTCAGCTCATCATTGGTGAGAAGTTTCATTTTCCCCTCAGTAAAAGTTATTGGTCTGAAAGTTTTAAAGCCTGGCTCGCCCACCACTTCCAAAGTATTAAATAGAAAATTCCCCTTCCAAAAACGCTTTACGGCAATGGTTTTATCGGGCTGTGCATCAACCGACAACAGTACTCCCGGCGTATCGCGGGTTTGCCTCTGCCAGCTCACAATGGTAAGCGTGTGTCCGTACGGATCGGCAAAAACCACCCCGGGACGCAATGCTTTCCGGCTCAGTTCAACCGGATAATAATCGGAATTACTATTGCTGAAAGCCGTTCGCGCAGTGCCCGAATGCACTCCATTCATGATCGTTCGTATAAATGAATTAAACGCCAGCACCGGATTTTTCTTCGAACTTGCCGATTCGTTGGTCACCCATTGGCCTGTTTGAGGGCTTTTCTCCAGATAACCACGGTCGCAAACATGGTAGCCGAACGGAAGTCCCATTTTCCAGGCAAAATATGCCCGAAGGAAAAACGGACTGTCGGCACAATCGGGCTCCATGAGTACACGAACTTTTCCCGCCGCATTGTCCTCGTCCAGCGATAAATAATTGTACAGAAAATTATTGTCCCGGTTTTGCGTTACCTCGTGCAAGGCTGCCCACGAGTCGTTTTCCTTGCACCCTGCAAACAAAGCATTTACCCAGGCCGAATACAAGGTTTCGAACCGACTGTCCCAGCTTTGTTCTGTTTTCCATATTTTCCCCGAAACCGGAGTTTCTTGTTTTACTGAAATCCCAAAATCGAGTTGGGCGACTTCTTTCCCTTTCTGCAACAATCGAGCTGAATATTTTCCGGCTTCTGCGCCCGAAAACTCCTGCACCAGCCAACAAGGCAAATCGGCTCCCACCTTTTGCGAAATGCTTTTTATTTTACCAGCCGGGCCTGTTACCTCAAGCGAAGCCTTTCCGATTGCACGTCCTCCGGTTGCAACCAAACGAAACGATTCTCCGGGAGCCGGCGATTGCGGCACCAGCAACAAGGTATTTTCTACCGAAAATTCATCCGGCTCGTCTGGTTCTATCAAACTTTGGATGGCCGATAAATTTTCTGCCGCCTGACGGTTACCACAAGCGACCATCAGAAACACGAAAATAAGCCCCCACCCGATTTGCTTCGATAAACAATGTGCATTCATATCCCCAACACAATTAAACTACTGCAAAAGTAGCTCTTTTTTAAGGCTCAATATTGAAATCGACCATCATTCCTTTCGCCCAAATAAATATTTATTTTACTGAAAATGCGACCCAAAAATTTCCCCTTTCATCAAATCGCAAATAGTAAATTATTGAATTGTAAATACCGCTTACACCTCAGTTTTTAAAATAGTACCTATATTTAGACACCGAAACACAACTTACCAAGTATGAAACCACTACACATTCTGATTTGCTTTTTGTTTGCAGCGCCTGTTTTCGCACAGGACGAAGCAATGCTACTGAAACAGTTCCATAATATTAGCTCCGAAGAAGTTGCCGGTTATGCACAAACACTGGCAGGAGAAGAATTTGACGGACGTTTGGCCGGAAGTCCCGGCTACAGCAAAGCGGCCAAATGGGTGGCGAATCAGTTGCAACAATGGGGAATTCAGCCCGGATACGAAAATAAATCCTTCTTCAAGTCGTATCCGCTTGACTATTCCGTAGTCAAATCAACAGGTACTTTTTCGGCTATTCTGAAAAATAAAGATGGTTTGAGCATCTCCAGAAACTATCAATTCCCCGAACATTATTTCCCGGGATCCAATTCAGCCAATGGAAAAATTGAAGGAGAAATAGTGTATGTCGGTTATGGAATTACTGCTGCGGAATTCGGATACGACGACTACAAAGACGTGGATGTGAATGGGAAAATTGTTCTGATTGAACCCGGAAATCCTGAGTTTTCGGAAATCACAGAATGGAAACAATGGGCTCCGTACGCCGGTTCTTCCGAAAAAATGGTGAATGCACAAAAACACGGAGCAATAGGAGTACTGATTGTTTCGAAAATTGCCAATCCGGGCATACGTTACCTCGAAAAGATGGTGTACAACCACATCGATATTTCTGTTGCTGAGGAATTTTTCTTCGCTGCCGGACTCGATTACCAGTCAACGCTAAAAAAATTAAAATCGGAAAAGAAACCCCAAAGTGTTGCATTCAACCACCAGGTAAGTCTGAGTGCTGAGACAGAATATTATCCGAGAGGTGAATACGCCAATGTAATCGGCATTATTCCCGGAACAGATCCGCGTTTAAAAGATGAAATAATCATGGTTGGCGCTCATCTCGATGGACAAGGCAACATTGGCTGTTTGCTCCCCGGAGCACTCGACAATGCCTCTGGCGTAGCGGATATTCTGGGAGCAGCGAAAGCGCTGGCTCAACTTCCGGCTCCCAAACGCACAATTGCCTTCTTCTTTATTGGAGCCGAAGAAAAAGGATTGCTCGGAGCGCTGGAATACGCCAAAGCTCCCCGATATGCTCCCGAAAAAACAGTATGTTTCATCAATTTGGATATGGTAGGAAATGGAACCGGACTTCAGTTCGGTGGAGGAGAATCATTTCCGGGAATCTACAAACATTTTAAGCAAACCAACGATGCCTATTTACACCGCACATTGAAAACCAATTTTGTGAGTAAAAATTTTAAAGGCCGTGCCCGTACCGACGGAATGGCTCTGGCTCAGCATGGACTCAGAGCATTAAGCATTAGTTGTACCGACATGGTAAAAAAGGTGTATTACCATCACCCACAAGATACGCCGGAAATGCTTGTTCCTGAAATAATGGAAGATGTTGCCAAATGGCTTTATCTTGGACTGTACTCGATGGCCAACGACGAAAATCTGGATTTGCAAGAAATTGAAAAGCCGCAGGAATAAATTCAACGAACCAATACTCTTGCAGCATCATTCCGCATAAATCATTTTGCGGGTCATTCCCCCGTCAACAATAAAATTTTGTGCGGTAATAAAGCTATTTTCCGTAGCAAGCAAAAATTCAATCATGTTTGCAATATCACGAGCCTCACCCACCCGACCTACCGGATGCTGGGCATGATCTTGTTCGCTCAACGGTATTTGCTGCGCCACTGTTTTTTTCTTTACTGATGAAACATCAATCCAGCCGGGACTAACTGCATTCACCCGTACTTCCGGGCCTAAACTCATAGCCAGTGCATGGGTCAATGCCAGCAAACCACCTTTGCTCGCCGAATAAGCTTCGGTATTGGGTTCCGATTGCAAAGCACGCGTCGAGCAAATATTTACCACTGCGCCACGGCTCTCGCGCAAAGCTTCCTCTGCATATTTGACACATAAAAACGGGCCCGTCAGGTTCACTGCCAACACTCGATTCCATTTGCTGAGCGACAAGGCAGAAATTGTTTTATTTGCCGAAATCATTGCATTATTCACCAACGCATCAATCCTACCGTTTTTTGCAATCACCTGCTGCATCATCGTCTTCACTTGCTCTTCGTCGGCCACATCGGTACCGAAAAAAAGCCAGTTCTCCGGTTTGCATTCTGCTTCCATTTCGGCCAAAGCTTCCAAATCGCAATCAGCAACCACCACAAACCAGCCATTGCGATGCAACTGCGCGGCAGTTACCTTCCCAATTCCCTGTGCTCCTCCGGTTATTATTACTACCCGTTTTTCCATTTTACAATTCATGTTTTCAGAAAAGATAAAAAAGCTGCACTCCCCAAAAGTGCAGCTTCAATTTACGGAATAAAATTCCATTTTCTCCATTTACCCTCAGTCAAGTTTTCTCAATAATCCGATTGACTGAATAGCATCCCGAAAATGTTTCTATTTCTGTCGCTTATTCACCCCGTATTAATCAAAAAATTTATTTGGGAAAAAATTCACGGCAATAAAACCAAATACGCCCGTCGCTGCCAACAAAACAAAATCGACAATGTGTTTGTGCATTTTTGCTTTTCGGCGAATCAGCAATCCGGCATGCAAGCCTACAAAAAGCAGGTTTACCACCAAACAAGCAAATCCGGCAGAAAAATCGAAATAAAAGCGATTGAAACTGCTATTTGGGTTGGTTAATGACAACTGGAACGGGAACAATGCGGCAAAAATCTTTCCTTCGCTACGTTCTGCCAGTTTCGGCCAGCTCTGATTGTACTCATCTACTTTCTGGTAATCAGAATAATTCAATGCCAGAACTTTCACACTGTTTTCTGCCTCAATGGTAACATTATAGTGGAACATATCACCCAAAATCACCAGTTCGCAGTTCGAAGCATCGAATCCATCGATTGGTAATTTTACCAATTTATAATCGTCTTCGGTGAGAATATAAATTTCGTTATTATCCGAAAAAAGATACGCATAAAATTTACGATCTCTGAAATCGACACAACTGATATATTTAAATTTAAGTCCATCCGGCAATACCACCTGTTGAACGTAGGGAATTCCCTCCATCATTTTCAGGTGATATAGCTGATTGGCCGAATCGATGATTAAATATCCTTCGTCGCATGATTTGCGTGTTGTTGGAATACCTGCAATGCGAGTTGCCGGAAATGCAAACCCTTTCTGAAAAAGTGCAGCTGAAAATTTGCGACTTTTTTCTTCACTTACCTGATTGGTTTTGGCATCAATAAATTCCATCCGCCAGGTAATACGAAAATAATCTTCAGGCATCTCCAGATTAGCTCGTCCTGATTCAGCCTCAAACAATGGAAAAAGCCTGGGCTGAGGTCCATCTAATTCTTCGGGCTTAAAACGAAAAGTAGAACGAGCACGATTCATCTCGTGAACATCGATAGCAATGCCGTTAATAGTATCGGGCATTGTTCCTGAAACCATCAACTGGCGAGCATAAAACAAAGGCAAAGTAGCCTCGTACTCTTCACGCGTATAATTATTGCCCTTGGTATCAATCCATTTCTTTTCAATTGGATCGAACACGGTAAAATCGTTCAAAACACAGCTATACATCACAAACGGTGCACGAACTGGCTTTTCAAAAGCCATCCAGAACACTTTAGGTAAAACAATTGAGCAAGTGATTATTGCTACCAATACTAAAATATATCTACTGATACGTTCCATTACATTTCCCCCTTTCTGAAGCGATACGCCGAAAAAATTAAAGCAATACTCAATGCCGCTGTAAGCAATGCAAGAATAGGATTAACAGGTCCATATCCTGCAACAACAGCTGATTGAAGATAAATCATTGTAAAAAAACCTCCGGTCAGCGCATACAAAATCCGATATTTCCAAACGGGTTCAAGAACAACCAGTGCAACCAGAAAATAACCAGTTAAGCCAGCCAAAAACCAAGGAAATATTGAAGTCACAGCTCCCATCACAATTTCAGTAGGGAAAAACATGTAACTCAGTGTAAAGAATGCAGCAAACAATAGAAGGAAGCACACCAACAAGCTTCCTGCACCAAAAGCCATCATCATCAGCAAAATATTATTTTCTTTTAGAGGAAGATGAAAAGTTAGTTTAATGCGTTTGTTAACCGTTTCAGGGAAATACTGAGCCACACCAACAACCAGTCCGATTACCAGCGGAACATATTTCAAATGTCCAAAATATTGGAATCCCTGAAAAAGAACACTATACCAATAATTCTTTCCTTCATAAAAAGTAAAATCATGTTGCACTTTCAGGAAAATATATCCCACAGCAACCAATCCCAATACCGCAAAGCCTATGAGGAACCAGCGGGTTTTCAACCATTCTTTATAAATTACCGATTTCCACATAGCATTAATATTTTCCGGTTAAACCAATAAACGCATCTTCGAGCTCCATTTTTACCCGGCCAAAATTTTTGACGGCAATTCCGTTATTATCCAGGAAATTTTTCACCAATTCTTCCGACTCGTAAGTGTAAAGCTCGACCTTGTTCTTCACTTTCTCAAAATTCACGACAAACGATTCCTTTTTCAAATCGACTTTATCATTTTCCAGTTCAAAATCGAAACGTTTAAAATTAGTCATGAAATAATCGATCGGACATTGTGCCAATACCCGGTTGTAGTCCATAATCAATACGTCGTCAATCAGGCGTTCCATATCCTGAATGATATGCGAAGTGGTGAAAATAGTTTTGTTTTCAGCCTTGGCATATTCGCGCAGATAATCGATAAACAAGCGGCGATAGCCAGGGTCTAGTCCCATTGAAAAGTCATCGAGAATCAATAATTCCGGATCCTGAGCCAGAATAAGCCCCAAAGCCACCTGCGAACGCTGACCGCACGACATGGTCGATAATTTTTGAGTCGGAGTAACTTTCAACTTCGACATTAGTTCCCAATATGGTTCCGGTTTCCAACGAGGATAAAATCCACGAAAGAATTTTTCTATCTGATGAATATTCATAAACGAATATTGCACATGCCCCTCAATCAGGAATCCGACCCGTGCCTTGGTTGCTGGAGTTAAATGTTGCGAATTCTCGCCGAAAATCAAGCACTCGCCACTGCGAGGCTGTAAAAAACCATTCAATATATTGATGGTGGTTGTTTTTCCTGCACCGTTTTTACCCAGCAAACCCAATATGCTCCCTTCCCGAACATGAATGTTCAGATTCTCATACACCAGTTTCTTGCCGTAGTAATGTGTCAGATTCTTACACTCAATTACATTACTCATTGAAATAGACTTTAATTTATCCTGTTTTTAGTTTTTATTAGTTCATTTTTGCATTGCTCCGACAACGATGCATCTTTAATTGCCTTCGTGCAAAAATCATTTATTAAATTTCGTTTATAGGAATGGTCAAACCAGCCAAGTAGCTCAATTCCGACCAATTTCAGTTTCTCATTCGTAGTGGTATCAACAAAGTTGATCAACTCTTCAAGATGCTGATGAACAGTTTGATTACGGAAGGCTCTTAAGTTAAACAACTTGTCCTTTTCTTTTGTATCTGCAGCAACAAGCTCATCCATATATTTTTTCATGCGATCGCATCCGTATTCAATCCCGCGTTTAGTATCGTTATACGTTTCATCTTTATCAAGCAAAAATTCTTTCTGCCCAATCTGGCGATCCAATTCAGCCAGTAAGGCATCTTTATCGTATAACCCAGCAGCATCTTTCAAGTTATATGCTACCCGTTTCGACACGTTATTGCGCAACATTGCATCAATCAAATACGGAATGTGAGACGGATGTCCGGTTTCACTCATGTACAAGGCAGATAAGCGCTGAATCAGTTCGTATGAATCGTTGATTCCCAAATTCAATGCCTGAATAAAATTATCGTCTTTGCACATGCGTAATAATTTTAAAGCTTCTGCTCGAACCGGGTAGTAAGTATTATTTTTAAATTGATACAACAACATATCGGATACCGCTGCCCCGTCAATCTTATATAGCATACGTAAAGCCAAAGCCTGTACATCGGCATAAGGAGCAGTTAATTGTTTTTTCCAGAATGAGCGGTCGGTAGATTTATTTTCCATCCAACTATTCAGATCAATATTTTTATCGCGCTGAGCAAAAGTCATTGTTGGATCACCCAACAAATGTGTTTCAAGCGAGCAATTCATTTTATGCCAGAATCCAACTCTCAAACCCAAACCAAGTAAGCCAACCATTTCGTCCCCCCATTTGTCCTGAAATACATTTACAGAGTTAGCCTGAACTGCAATCGTCTTTCCTTCGTCAAATAAATATTCACCGGCAATATATTTATCGCGATGAAACGATCCGGTAAAACACGCATCAATCATGATAAACGGAACATTAGACGAATATCCATCCATGTCTTCAATATTGATGTCCAGCTTTGCATTGAAAAGAGAATCTTCTGCTTCCTGCGTTTTATCGAAAGAACCTTCGAACCATGCCTCCGCAACTCCCAGCGATTTTTTAAAGTACTCTTTCGTTTCTTCTACTTTCTCCGGCGATTTATTGGCTGAACGTAATTTTGAACGCAGATAATATTTCACATCGCGAATCTGATCCTGCACCGAAGCACTTTCAGGCATTCCATCCAAATATTGCGAATTAGGCCCACCGTGGTGATGCAGCAAAGCAATATCCAAATCATCCCTTTTCAGTTCGGCAAGAAGACGGAATTTAACGTGCTCATCAAACTGAAAATTAAAATACTCCATATAATTCTTCTGTCCACTCATGTACGCAAACTGCTGTGAAAGAGCTATTTTTTCATCCATCCATGTTCTTGTACATTCCGAATTATATCCATGTCCGGTAAAAAACATTACCTGATCGGCAACTGGTGGATTATTTTTAAATGCGACAACCTTCTTCAAATAATTCCGAAGTAGTTTATATTGATTTGATCCATGGGGAGGTTTTATACGTGCAGAATAAATATCGACAGACAGATGCTGTGGAGATTCTGCTTTCAGACTGTAATAATGATACAATGGCTGAACCGAATCCTGCTTCAAATATTCAAATTCCAAATCCAGATCATCATAAAAACGATCGGAAGGAATAGACGAACGAGTCCAGGCATATCGATCCTGATCCATTTTAAAAGCAGTTGAGAAATGCTGAGCATCACGCAACATTGGAACTGGAATATCGCCAATAAGCACAGCTCCCTCTAGTGGCGTTTGAGTAGATTGATATAATTTTTTCAGCCTCACCCGGATAGAATCAGGATGTTGCCAGTGATCGACAATTAAAACAGGCTTTAAACCTTGTTTTTCGATTGCCCCAACATAAGCATCTATCTCATTACGAGCTTCCTCATAGCTTTTTTCATCAACAATAATAGCAACACTATTTTGTTTCGCAGGGGCAAAAGCCATCCCCGTTATTACCAATATTGATAATATCAACCAATTTCGTATCATGGTATTTTTGTATTATTCGAATTGCCCCAATATTACTCGCCTGCAATCCAATTTTCGGTTATTTCTTAAAATACTACGCCCATTGAGAGCTGAAAAATAGAGTTACTCCCATTATCTCCATCAGGATTAACCATGCAATATTTCATGCTCAAATTTAACTGATTAATCCGCCCCCAATCAGATGGAGTGTATCCCCACTTTATTGCCGGACTAATAGTCATAATATTTGTTGTCAGATAATTAATGTCATTTGTATAAACATCCTTCCTCTGATTTTTTGTTATCTCGTTAAGATCTGAAAGGAAAATGCTGTTCGATAAATTTTGCAAATAGGCAATTCCTATCTCCGGTGCAAAATGATGCTTCTTCCAATACCAATTTCGTTGCACTTTGGCCGAAGCATTTAAATTCATAAATGAAGAAGTAAATGTCTCAGGCACATAATAATACTTTTCAGACTGATTTACCAGTCCCAAGTCGGCATGAACATCCCAGATTGATTTTTCCTCTTCGTCAAATGTTATAAAATCATAAGCAAATTGTCCAACGAACAACTGCCTTTTCATCTTCAAGTTTTTAGCAATAACAATATAATTGACAACATTTCCAGAATTATCTTCATCTTCAAGAAATTCTCGACCAGCCCCTTCAAAATACGAAGCAGTTACCGATAAACGATGTAAACTATTTGTATTCGTTTTTTGCAATTGCTGGTTCAACTTAAATTCAATGGTCTGCCACTCTCCAGCATCTCCTTTTTTAATGGAACTTGAACCATCTTCAATTCCCTCCAACGAATAATTTCCCCGAATTTCAGTTAGTGAAGTAATATCATTCCACTTTTTCTCGTATTGTAGTCCGCCAAAAAATTCGTTTGCGGACTGAAAACGATAAGCCATAGAGCCTAATTTACGCGAGTAAAACCCGAAACCTTTAAACATAAAGAAACTCACATCAAAGCTTTCTCTTTTTACTTCATAATCTATTTCTTCTTTCCGGTGATTAAATCCTAAGTCAAAGCCCCATGTAGAATTATCGCCATGCAGTATTAACGATGGATTAACCCGAAAAAGAGAAACCGTATTAGAAGGACGCGGATCTTTTTGTTTGGCTGCAACAGCCACAAAATATTCAACTCCGGTACCGATAGACAAGCGATCAGATAATTTATATGCAAGCTTTCCACTCAAACAATAATTTTCTTTGTGGTAAGTTGCGCCAGACACCGAATCTCCTAATATATACGGGTTTCCGCGATATGGATCGTATGTCCCATTCCAGCGGGCTCCTTTTTCATCTATATAGTTATAGGCAAAATTTCCGAACAGAAAGAATTTTCCGTCCATAGACTGATAACTTTTCGTATCCAGAAAATAACGATCCGTTTCTTCCGGGTTCATTAACAGGTGAAAGTCATCCTGTTTTTTTTCAATTCCGGCATCAAACACCACTACATCCGACAGTTTGTTGAAAACCATACCCGATGCGTTGCCTGTTTGCAACCATGGATTCGCATTCGAATAACTTCGAAACGTATTAAACGAATTTACACTTTGCTTATCCTGAGCATAACTTGTAGAGAACATTGTAGTTCCCAGGATAATTGAAAGAAAGAAACAATTTCGCCTAATCATTGGTGTTTGTTTTAATGCAGTCTGCATTGTCTCCAATACAGACTGCTATTTTTAATCCTCAAATTAATTTTCTACACTTGTTGGATTTATTCCCGGAGTCGGATCCAAATCGTGAAGGAAGTCTTCGGTAGAGTTATTGGTATCCTTATAGATAACCCGTCCGTCAACAATCATTTTCACTTTTCTGCGAATAGATTTCGAACAGTATGTTCCTCCATCCAAATAAGTATATCCTGCATCTAATTGAGTATGCAAACGTTTTTTGCGTTTATCTTCCTCCGGACGAACGATTTCAACAGCATCAATTACATATTTTTTATCAATCATGAAATACTTTGTACTGCTTGTACTTCCCGGTAATGTTTTAAAATTATCCGGATTTGCCACATACGTTTCCCATGATACATTTTCAGGCAAACGGAAAATAACCACAGCAGAGCCAAAAACAGAATGCAACCAGTCATTCATGGTGGTTGACGTAGTATGCATCAGTGTCATATTCGGAACAGCCGGAGCATCCAGATCTTTTCCTGATATTTCAAAATAGGACTCCCAATCGGCATTCCCCAAATTAACCGGAGATAAACTATTTCCATTGGGATCAGTTTTATGATTAATACCGTCTTGTGCAATTACAATACTTTTCCCTGGATATACTGGATGTTCTTTTCCACTTCCAGGAATAATCCAAGCCTGAAATGTAATAGGAAGTTGGTCGATGAATGAACCATCCGAATTCACCCAAACATTTTCATTCGACGAAGACTGTTGCAAAACACCAATGCATAATCCATCGGCATAAAGCGTATCGTTTGAATTGTTATAAATTTCGTGGAACTGATCGTCAAAGTACGTTTTTGCAGCTGAGGTCTTTGATCCAGCATAATATATTTCCTTAAATACAAAACCACCCGTATTATCAGCCATTACTAAATCAACTTTCATGCTTGATTCATTGCCTAACATGAAATCGGCAAGCATTCCATTAAAAGTGTATTCATCATCTCCAACCTTAATCGAGAAACTACAGGTAACCGAGTAATTTCCTTCGACCAATATTGCAGAAGCAATACCCGAAGCATCAGTAGTAATTACCGATTCGCGTCCGGTTTGTGTATTTTTCACCTTCACTTCCGTTCCTGCAGGAATTGTAGCAAGGGTAAAACCTTCAGGAAGTTCAAGGGTAATATTTAATGTGTAACTAGGAGTTACATCATCTTTACAACTGAACAGCGCTACGCTGAACATTGCAACCAGGGATAACATTAAAAACTTTCTCATTTTAAAAACAATTAAGGTATGACTATCATAAGGTAAACTTCAATTCTGCTCCAAAATAGGCCGATTGATTCAATCGGGTGTATGAACTGCCCCGCACATATTTATACAAAGGCCGGTGGTTGAAAATATTATTCGCAAAGAAAGATAGCTTTGCAAAGTCACCTATTTCTTTTGTTAATTTCAAGTTAATCTGCCATGTAAAAGGGAATCGCTCTCTGGCAAAATAATCATAACGTTCCTGCTTCACCATAAAGGTATAAGGAGACTCTGAAGACTGATTATCCTGCCATGCATGATACTGCATATTCATGTCGTAATAACCTACCGGATCAATATTTATTTTGTCCACACCATCATACTGTCCGTACAATTTCTCGCCATTTGGACCAAGTTTATATGCAATCGCTTCACCATTAGCTCCCTCCCATGTATATCGGGTTTGATCAAACCAAACCAACATACCTGTAATAGAGGTAACCATGCGCAATTTCGGGATATGTGTATTAATTTTTATGTTCGAATTTAAACGTTCGCTAACTTTCCCTTTATTCCCGGCAAAAATTGGCAAATATGGAAACCTTTTCCCTTGATAGGTAATAAGTTTCTCTTCCGGGAATGGAGACACTTCATCAATTTTTTTAATATTGTAATAAGCACCATCAACAATTAAATCAGTACGAAGTGCCTTTAAGCGACCGAAATTGATTACGTATTCAATCCCCTTTTTACTGATTTCATAGTTATTGTGAGGACTTAAATAATTGATAAACTTCTGATCTGTTGTATAGCTCAAAGTCTGTACTGTTCCATTTTCGGTGTAGGTAATATTTCCATTTTCAAATACCGGATTTTTTCCTGCACCAGCCAGAGCATCCCATTTTCGGAAATTCATCACCGAATATTCTCGCTCCCAAGAGAACCCATTCTCAATTTCTTCCATGAAGCCCGTAAGCATTACATCTACTCCAAATAGTTTAAAATCAACTCCCGCTTCAAACTTGGTATTCCGAATTGGTTTCAAATCAGGGTTTGCGGTATCTTCAAAAACCTGAGTCGTCACAACAATTAAGTCAGGATAATAATTAAAGCTGATTTCATCCAGATATGCTTTGTCCGGATAAAGAAAAATCATTCCCGGAGTTTTCGAGGTTTTTCCATAACCAAAACGCAATCCTAAATCACTCAGTGCTTTTCCTTTTCTTTTTGTTAAGATGTCGTAACTCATGTTTACACGAGGCTCAAGCGTTGTGTATCCATCCGTCGAAAAAAGTCCTTTGGGTAATAAATTTGTATAGCGAAGTCCGGCCTGCGTTGTCAACTTAGTCTTCCCGATAGGAATAGCGATTTTATCTTCAATGAATAACGACAACTCTTTACTGGCAGGAATATCATTAAACGGACGTGGACGAGTAGATACAGCTCCAACTGTCGGAGGACGAGTTATATCGTAAATTCTGCCCTTACCTTTATTTCCGGAAGTCCGCCATTCAGCACCAAACATCAGGTTATTATCCATATTGTTATAGCGTTTGGTAATATTTCCCTTCAACATACCAAAATAGTTATAAGGGCGACCATCAATTGTTAATTCGCTAAAATAGCTTGACGGTAAAATTGAGCCAATGGATTCACCTGATTCCATTGCTGTGGGAACAGGAGTCAATCCTCCTGTAGCTAATTCATATTTATAATTTTTCTGTTTTTCAAAGTCTCCGGAAAAATTATAGGAAAGACTCGTCAACCACCATTTACGTGCCGACCATGTACCATAAAGTTTGAATCCAATGCTCTGCTCTTTCGACTGAATAATCTCTTCTTTCAACATATCCGGATCATTTTTCTCATTATCGAAAGTACTATAAAGCGAAACTTTCGCATTCAGACTAATCGGAGTTGATTCACGAAGAAATGTATTTGAATATCCCAGTTGTCCGGTTACACGTCGATAGCTTTTGGTCGGTTCGCGCATATCATTATAGGCATAGGTATAATCTGCATCAATATTCATTGCTCCGCTATTTTCGCCAGGCAATAAAAATCCTTTCGACAATGCCGTTTGCTTAATATTGGGGTCAGCCTTTGCTTTGACAAATAATTTTGTTTTCCCTGCTTTGGTTTTAACCACCACTGCTCCGGTAGTAAGGTTACCGTATTCAACCGATGGAATACCGCGAATTACCTCAACCGATTCGATATTATCGGTTGATATTTGCCTTAAATCAACTCCCTGTCCTGCAGTGGAATTATCCTGACTTGTTCCACCCGAAGCAGAGTTGAATAATTGCATATTTGCATCGTTATTCACCGGAGTACCATCCACCACAATGGCTGTCCCCATTGCACTATTAGCATCCGTATTAACATTCTTTGAATTTATATCCCGAATGGTAATCTGATTAGATTTTGACATATCCGGGTTTAACGTAATCTGCCCGGGAACCAATTGCATTACATCAGCCAATCCTGTTGGCTGCACGTGTTCCAACGCAGTACTTTCTATTTTTGAAGAAGAACTCAGACTGGTATTTTCCTTTGCAACAATAGTAACTTCTTCGAGTCCCAGCGACGATTGCTTAATCATCAGCTTAAAATCAGAAATGTTACGTTGTATGGCGATTGGCATTTCATAAGGTTCAAAGCCCAAACAACTGGCTTGCAAGGTATAATTTCCGGCAGGAAGATCTTTCAGTATAAAATCTCCATTCGCATCCGAAATTGTCCATCGGTTTAGTTCTTTAATTTGAACTGCCACCAATTCAACATAAATTTTCGATTTTGCTTCCGTTACTTTTCCCGAGAAAGTAAATTTTTCCTGAGCATACACCGATCCAAGACCAAACAAGACAAAGAAAAATACCAGTTTAATTTTCATTTCCCGCTTTTTTAAAATTATCTATTTCGAAAACCGGAACATGTTAGCAACTTTTCCCACTTTCCCTGAACTATAAGTAAATTGCAGGGTATCGCTGTTCAGTTTCTCAAAAACTGCCTGTTCCGTTGTTAAGCTGTCAATATACGAAATAGCGATTGTTTCTTTCAACGAATCATTCAGGAATGTTGAAAATTTAACAATCCCTTGATCATTTGACAAGTGACTCACCAAATAGCTTAATTTGCTTCGCATCTGAGCGTTCATTCCCAAAGGCAAGGTCAATGTTTTCAACGCAGTAGAATCAGCCGGGTTGTATTCATTGAATTCAGCCTCATATGGCTCAAATAAATTCTTCACATACATTTCGGTTGAAATAGTTCTAAATTCAGGCTCTCCAACCAATTCAAATCCTAATTCAACAGTATAATTTTTCCCGTTCGAGTCAAACGAAAGAGTTTCTGATTCAATCAAACTCTTTAACTCATCAACTTGAGGCAACTTATCGGCCGGGAAATAAATTTTCACTTTTACCGGACAATCGAATTCAGAAATCAGATACGTTGCATTGCTATTATCAGACAATAGTCGTCCCAAATAATTAAAATCGTAGGTATCAAAGAAATTATTTAAATGAACTGTTACCTCGGTCATTTCAAAAACGTCCTTCGAGATGGCACGAAGTGGAGCCTTCGATGGAGTAAACAATACTTCCTGCAGTTTCGTTTCATTCAGAACTGCCGGATCGTAATAAACTTTCACTCGTTTATGTTTCACATAAGTAGCCACTCCCAGCACACCTTTTACCTGACGCATCTTCGAAGCAAAGGCCATCGAACTTCCGTAGCATTTAATATTTTTCAGCCCGGCGCGTGAGTAAATCTGAGCCTGAGCCATCTGTTGATCGTCACCCCAGCGTTGATCGATGGTTGGTATTTCCCATAAATTACCCAGGAACATTCCTGAAATCACCAATACAATTACAGCCACCGGAGGCAACCATCTGAATTTTTTATTGCGGTTAATCGTTACCGTATTTTTCACCGGACAAACACTAATACATTCGCTACACAAATTACAATCGGCATCCCGAACAACGGTCATATTAGCCACATCAATTCCTTGCGGACATTTGCGCGAACACAGATTACAATTTGTACAGGTCGATTCGTTTCGTGTAATTTTCACCAATGGGAAATATTTACCCAAACGGCCACTGATCTCAATAATATATCCACCGATACATGCAATAGCAAGAGGCCACACATAGCTGATCTGCAAACCAAATTTCAGCAATACAATATATACCACCATTAAGGCAACAAAAAAGCCGGTGAATTTGAAAATATTGGAAATTGCCCCCAGCGGACAAATATATTTACACCAGAAAAGACGAATAAATACTGAACCAAGAATAACGACCAGGATAGCGATCACAGCGTACAGAACAACTACATCAGAGCTAAAACCGGATGACACGGCAAAATACGGATCGAATTTTTTACAGAATAATTCGTTCGACTGAAAAGTAAAATAAAGCGTAATAAACAACAAAATGTATTTCAACGCACGCAATATTTTATCCATCATTCCCCGAATGGTAATCCGTACTTTCAGTTTTTCGCCCAACTTACCGAGCCATTCACTCACCGTTCCTACCGGACAGATATACGAGCAAAATAATTTGCTCAATACGAAAACTGCCAGCATTAGGAGAATTCCCATAACTATTTGGACACTTGTCATCGAACACGACAATGCTTCATTTAACAGGTAACTTCCCAAAGCCTGAATCCCGCCAAACGGGCAGTATGCTTCAAAATCGGGAACAAAATTGTCGTTAAAACGAGGGATTAATGCAAGGATGGCGACAAAAGCAATGACACCCCACTGCATCACCGGGCGAGGCCAGTTCTGATTTTTTGTTTTTTTACTCATAATAAAAGTCGTAAAACTCAACTTCTGAATCGTTTAGGAATAGCGAAGTCGGTTCTTAAAATTTATAAATCGATGTTTCGTTATTTAATTGATGGCTTTGACGATATTCCATCAAAGCACGATCTTTTTTACTTTTCTTTGAAGCCAGCAACTCGGTATTTGCGTTCCGTCCCAGAACAATACCCAAAAAAATTCCGACAGCAACAACGGCTGCCAATTGCAAATATTTATTGTAATCAACATCCGGAAACCGTGGAATTGACACCCGACTTTTTAATTCAACAGTTTTGGCAAGTAAATCGTCAGGAACCTCTACCGCCCTATCCAGCAAATTCATTTGCTGCTCTATCATCTTCTCCATTGTGGAACAGGAATTGCATTCATGCAAATGTACCGTCAACTCTCTAGTTCGGCTATCACTTACAATTTCCTGTATTGCTTCATTACATTTCACGTCTATCTTCTATTTTCGTTTCTCAATATTCTGTTTTTCGTTTTCGCTAAGAACTTTCACCGCTCCAAGGAATTCGAATACAGTATAATGACGCGCCCTCAGAAAAAATCCAGCGCATCTTTTTTACTTTTTTTTCTGAAGCTGATCTCTACGCGAACAATTTATTTTATTACAATACCGGCACTGACTACCGGCCTCCATCATTTCGCGCAATAACTGATCCAGCTTTAATTGCTGTTCCTCTGTACAAATTTCTTTCACATTGGTAAAGTGCTTTACTGTCTGAGTTTTCAACGAAGTTTCCAAACGGCCAAGCATAGCCAGCAACGAATCCATTTTCTCTTTTGATGGACTAATTGCCGAAAGTTCATCAATCAATTCAAAATTGATTTCACACTTACGATCAAGCAGTGCCTGATAAGCCCGAAATACTTTCATATTTTGCGCTGTAATCTGCCGGTATTGATCTTCATCGAGTTCCAACTCCTCTTTCAAAAATTCGTCCGAGCTAAAACGTTCGTCATGCGTCGATTCCGGCGACGAGCTGTTCATAAACAGAAAAGTTACAAAAGCCGAAATATTGATCACCAACAGAAACACGTTGAGCCAAACAAGAATTCGTTGTTTTTTCGACATAGCTTTTTTATTTTAAATTTTTTCTGAAATACACGTACAGCGATTTACGCAAACTCTTCTTTGCCCGATAGATCAGCGACTCGACCGATGCAACCGACAGACCAGTCATCTCACAAATTTCTTTCTGAGAATAGTTCTCAAACTTATGCATCAACAATACTTTTTTCTGCATCTCTGGCAAATCGTCAATGGCCTTATACAAAATAAAATTGGCTTCTTGCTCTTCCATGCGAAAAACAGGTGTATCTGTATCAATCAACCTCCCTTCAACAAGAAGTCCCATGCAACATTCCGGTTCAGTAACAGTCAGATAACTTGCTTTTGCCGGATTCTTTTTCCGCAAGAAACTAATGGATTTATTACTACTTATTTTGAATAACCAACCAGCCAAATCATTCTCATTACGCAAATAATGAATCGACCGAAAAACTTCCAGAAAAACATCCTGAAAAATATCTTCGGCATCATTCTTATCGCGCACCAAACGACTTATTGCTGTATATACCAATTGTTTGTACCGATCGACAAGCAATCCAAAGGCATGGTCGTTTTGATTAAGAATTTGCTTTATCAGCTGTTTGTCATCCATCAATTCCTAATCAGGAAATCAATCAACAGTAAATTTTTTACCCACTTTTTCAGTTTGTGCTTCGCGAAGAATTTGAGCATATGCGGCCGCTTCTTCCTTGGTCTGGAATAAATCACCAGCTTCTTCCCACCATGTTTCGCCTTTTGCAATACCCATTTTATTACATCCGGCTTTCGGAGCCAGATTTACGTCTTCCAGAGATTTCATTTTAATTTTATCGGCCTGAATAACCAGCACTTTTGCTTTCACTTCGCGAACATTACAAATATCATATCCCGGATTTGCAACCATTACAATACCATAACATTCGTCTCCTTCTTTGATCCAGCTTCCTACCTTTGACTTCAATGGTTCAGCCAATTCAACTGCCCCCGACTGTTCATACCCAGCAATTTCTTTCGAACGATTTGACGAATTACAGGCAAAAAAGGCCACAACTACTACTAACAAATAAAAAATTGCAACTAATTTCTTCATGATTATTATTTTTTCTTTATTTAAATGACGCATTACTTTCAATTTTCCAGCGCAAAAAATGTTTTTTTTACGTTCTGAAATAAAAAAAGGTATTTCTACTGCAAAACGAATCATTTTCAGGTTGCCCGGAATAATCTTAAATTTGCAGCAAAATAGCAAAATACCTTGGCAATGTCTGTAGAAATAGAACGAAAATTCCTGGTTGACTCCGATAATTTAAAACTTCCCAGCGAGGGAAAATTGTTATGTCAGGCATACTTGTCGCGCGATCCATCGCGTACAGTTCGCGTACGCATTGCCGGAAATGAAGCATTTTTGACAATAAAAGGCCCCAGTAATGGTATTTCCCGGGCTGAATTCGAATATTCCATCCCCCTTACCGACGCAGAAGAATTAATGCAATTAGCTGTTTTTCCTCCAATTATAAAAACCCGACACCAAATACAAAACGGGCATTTATACTGGGAGATTGATATTTTTCATGGCGAAAACGAGGGATTAATATTGGCCGAAATAGAATTAAACAGCGAAAATGAAACATTTGAAATTCCGGAATGGATAAGAACAGAAGTAAGTGGCGACTCACGTTTCTTCAATTCCTACCTGGCACAACACCCGTTTTCGCAGTGGCCCGAGAACAAAAAATAAAAGTAACCCAACAGCATTCCGGCAACGGTAAAACAGGTCAACGATATAATAATTGATTCGTAAATTTTTCGTTTTAAAACACGAACAACAAAACAAGATTGAAGAAATAACGTTTACTTTGAGAACCAAACAAAACCTGATATGAGCACAAGAAATTTACTTACAATTCTCTTTATTCTTTGTACATCAAGCATTTTTGCAAAAAACCCGAACCTGACTACTATTGTTTCTGCCAATAACGACAGTATTCAGTACGGCATTAACTACCTGAAACAATTTACAGAAAAACCGTCGCCCTGGTATTTCACTCAAAAAAATACACACCAAACCTTGCGCGGTCTGGTGAATTATATTGAAGATGTTCCGGTTGATACAATTTTCTCGCGACTGCTTTTACTTCAGAAAGACTCGATTATTGTTTTTCGTAACTGGCAAGATGTTCCGGACACATTACAAATTCCAGGATTCTTACCGACACGCCAAATCAATGAAAAAAAGGCTCAACTTGATCGGGCAATCCGCGACCAGAACCCGCTGGAGTCGATTCCTGTACCCGAATCATTGCTAACCAATATCGAATCAAAAGTCTCATTTATTCCTAAAGGAAAAGCAACAACTTTGCTCGAAAAACGGCTGATTACACTGCCCGATAGCTTGAAAGCACTGACAGCAATAAAAGACACGGCAAAACTCAGCAATAAAGAACTTGCTCGTTACCAGCGACTAAATGCCGCAAAGAAAAAAATACTGGAACAGGCCCGAGTGAGATACAATGATCAGCTTCTGAAAAATTACATTGATTCGGTTTCGACAGCATTTAAACAAGCTGCACTGACTCATTTTTCCGATTCACTACAACGTCATCTGTCCGATTCACTAAAAAACTCCAACATTATTTTAATTCAAAAATGGAACAACAATGCTATAACCCGGGTAAATGACTCGATTAAAAAGATTTTGCCGACACTGAATCAATACGCTCAAAAAATTCCGCAAGACATATGGCTACACAATCTTACTGACGATTCAATCCGGATACGACTCCGCAACAACGATTATTATTTCACCCGCATGTTTATCAAAAACGAACAAAACGATTCGCTGGGTGTAAAAATTGAAAATCTGGGACGAAATTCAATGAAAATACTCATTGACGACGGGGTTACTTTTACCCGCTTCCGAGAACAACAAAAAAAGGATATTAAGTTTGACTCGTTTTCGCCGAACCAACGTTTGGTTAAAGTACAAAACCGCTATCAGGTAATTACCCCCTGGCAAATTGGAAGCAACAGTAATATTGGCTTCACACAAACAGCACTAAGCAACTGGAAAAAAGGGGGACAAAGTTCGCTTTCAATTTTAGCCGTACTGAAAGGCTACGCCAACTATTCGGATAAGAAACTGAAATGGGAAAACAGCGTTGAACTTCGCAACGGATGGATGCGCGTAAAAAATGAAGATTCCAACGACATCCAGAAAAACGACGACAAATTCGAGGTAATTTCACGTTTTGGTATCAGTGCATTCAAAAAATGGTATTACAGTGCTGAGGTCGATTTTGAAACTCAATTCTTCCGTGGTTATAAATATCCCGACACCGATCATCCTATCTCGGCATTTATGGCTCCGGCAAAAACGCTTATCAAGATCGGTCTTGATTACAAACCCAACAAAAATCTGTCGTTATTTATCTCTCCACTTACATCGAAAACGGTATTTGTAAAAGACACAGCAATGATCGACCAAACCAAATTCGGGATTGATAACGATAAAAAACGATTTTGGGAGCCGGGTCTCAACACCGACCTAAGTTTCAAAACAAAAATCTACGAGGATATAAACTGGGAAACCAAATACAAAATGTTCATCAACTATCGCAGTCCATTCGAAAAATTCGACATAAACTGGGAGAATTTGATTACCATGAAAGTGAACGATCACATCAATATGAACTTCATGCTTCATTTGATTTACGACGACAACGTAACTTTCCCTACGGATAGAAAAGATGCTGCAGGGCAAACTATCTACGAAGCCAAATGGCAGGTAAAAGAACTTATTACGGTTGGATTTGCCTACAATCTCAACCGCCGGATTTACAAACGTCAGGAAATAAAAAAATAAACCATTACAAAAGAATACGATGAAGACATTCAAAAAATATTTTAAAATAACAGCTGCACCTGAAGATGTGTACAATGCGCTAACCAATCCGTTGATGATTGAAATCTGGACTGGAGAAAAAGCAGTAATGGAAGAAACACCTGGCTCCGAATTTTCGCTCTGGGACGAAAGTATTACCGGACAAAATATTGAATTCGAAAAAAATAAAAAAATTGTTCAGGAATGGTATTTTGGCGAACAGGAAGAACCCTCCATTGTAACCATCAAACTTCATCCGGACAAACAAGGCACATCAATGGAAGTGGTGCACACAAATATTCCCGACGATGCCTACGAAAATATCGTTGAAGGCTGGCAAGAAGATTATTTTGACGCACTCAATCAGCTTTTTGAAGAATGAAACCAGCCCGCTACTGGATCGAGAAGCTTGCACTAACGGCACATCCTGAAGGTGGATGGTTTAAAGAAACATTCCGATCGGAAGATGAATTTGCAACACAACAGCTCCCGGAAAGATATTCATCGCCGCGTAATGCCAGTACATGTATTTATTATTTGCTGAATCAAACCGATCATTCCTGTTTTCACCGGTTGCAATCCGACGAAAGCTGGCACTATTATGCTGGCGGTTCGTCCATTCGGTTGTTTATTATTTCAGCCGAAGGAAAACTTGAAACGAAGCTATTGGGAAATGATCCGGAAAACAATGAATCGTTTCAGGTACATATCCCACGCAACCACTGGTTTGCAGCCGAACTGACCAATCAAAACGACTATGCGCTGGTTGGTTGCACAGTAGCTCCCGGATTCAATTTTGAAGACTTTGAGATGGGAACATTTCAGCAACTCAGCAATAATTTTCCGCAACACACCGAATTACTCAAACAATTCACGCTTAAATAAAAAAAGTAAAGGCCACTAAATTGCGGCCTTCACTTTTTCATAATCGTAAACTATTTAAACTGACTTTTCTCTACGTAAAGCTTCCTCTTCTTTGTCGGCAAATTGTGTTCCCTGTTCGTGAACAGTAATTATTGAACGACCTGAAGGATCCGCATTTTTCCGGAATGATTCATCCCAGGCAAGCGCTTCGGCAGTACTACATGCAATAGATGGCACCGAAGGTACACATGCAGCGGCTTCGTCGGAAGGAAAATGTTCGGAGAATATTTCGCGATACACATATTCTTCTTTCGACATTGGTATATTAATCGGGAAACGAAAATGTGCATTGGCAAGCATTTCGTCGCTTACTTTTTCTGAGGCGATTTTCTTCAGCGTGTCAATCCAACCGTAACCTACACCATCCGAGAATTGCTCTTTTTGTCTCCAGGCTACGCTGGCAGGCAAATAATCTTCGAATGCTTTGCGAACCACCCATTTTTCCATGCGACCGGCTACAATCATTTTATCCTGCGGATTCAAACGCATTGCCACATCCATAAATTCTTTATCAAGGAAAGGCACACGCCCCTCTACTCCCCATGCCGACAAAGCCTTGTTCGCACGCAAACAATCGTACAAATGCAACTTGCTCAGTTTGCGAAGGTTTTCTTCGTGAAATGCCTGCGCATTCGGTGCTTTATGAAAATAGAGATAACCGCCAAAAATTTCGTCGGCACCTTCACCTGTCAACACCATTTTTATACCCATCGACTTAATTACACGCGCCAGCAAATACATAGGAGTAGCTGCGCGAACAGTGGTAACATCGTAAGTTTCCAGATGATAAATCACGTCACGGATTGCATCCAAACCTTCTTGTATGGTATAATGAATTTCGTGGTGTATTGTTCCAATATGATCTGCTACTTTACGGGCAGCAGCCAAATCGGGCGAACCTTCCAGCCCTATTACAAACGAGTGCAATTGAGGCCACCATGCACCTTCTGTATCACCGGTTTCTATACGGCGGGCAGCATATTGTTTAGCAACTGCTGAAGTGATAGATGAATCAAGTCCTCCGGAAAGCAACACGCCATAAGGCACGTCTGACATCAACTGACGATGCACAGCCTGTTCCAGTGCAGTGCGCAATTCATCAATACTGGTGGGATTATTTTTTACATTTTCATAATCCATCCAGTCACGCACCCACCATGTTTTAGTTTCTCCGGTACGACTATCCAGGTAACTTGCAGGAGGAAACTCCTGTATTTTATTGCAATATCCTTCCAATGATTTCAATTCTGAAGCAACGAAAAAGTTGCCGAATTTATCCCAGCCCGTGTACAACGGAATAATTCCGATATGATCGCGGGCCACCATGTAGGTATTGGTTTTCTGATCGTACAATGCAAAAGCAAAGATACCGCTCAGTTCTTCCAGAAAGTCAACTCCTTTATCTTCATACAAAGCAAGAATTACTTCACAATCGGATTTGGTACGAAACTGATATTTACCCTCGTATCTTTTGCGAATCTCCTGATGGTTATAAATCTCACCATTTACAGCCAAAACTACCGTTCCATCCTGACTAAACAAAGGTTGACCACCCGACTCAGGGTCAACAATAGACAAACGCTCATGAGCAAGGATCGCCTTTTCCGAAGAAAAAATTCCGGACCAATCCGGCCCGCGGTGACGAATCCGCTTCGACATTTCCAAAATTTGAGGTCTCATTGCCTGAGCATCTACCTTCAAATCAAATACAGCTACAAATCCACACATAGTATTCTATTTTTTTGTAATTTCTATCATCTGGCAACAAAAATAATCACTATGACATCAAATACAAATTTTTACTATCTTTTTATCACCATAAGAAGAATAATTTTACAAAACGACCATATTCAAACTCAAAAACACAACAAATGTCAGGAAAAATAAAAAAGCGGCCTTACAAAAAGACCGCTTTCCTCAACTATAATATATTGCTAATTTTCGCTATACATTGAAGCGGAAATGCATAATGTCGCCATCCTGAACGACATATTCTTTCCCTTCAATACCTATTTTTCCGGCTTCACGACAAGCTGACTCCGAGCGAAGCGTCACGTAATCGTCGTATTTAATTACTTCGGCACGAATAAAACCTTTTTCAAAATCAGTATGGATAATTCCTGCCGTCTGTGGAGCTTTCATTCCTTTAACAAAAGTCCACGCACGACTTTCGTCAGCGCCGGTAGTAAAATAGGTTTGTAAATTCAACAGGCGATATGCTGCATGAATCAGTTTATTTACCCCCGGTTCTGTCAGTCCCAGTTCTTCCAGGAACATTTGTTTCTCATCATACGATTCCAACTCGGCAATATCAGCTTCTGTTGCTGCTGCAATAATCAAAATCTCGGCATTTTCATCTTTTACAGCCTCGCGAACCTGATCAACAAAAGCATTACCGTTTTTTGCTGAAGCCTCATCCACATTGCAGGCATACAATACTGGTTTATTCGTCAGTAAATAGAAATCGCGGGTTAGCTTTTTCTCCTCATCGTTCAATTCGACAGTACGTGCCGATTTGCCTTGCATCAAGGCATCGCGGTAACGGGTAGCAACTTCTACAATCTTTTTGGCTGAGCTATCATTTCCGACCCGGGCAACTTTTTCCCATTTGGCAATTCGTGCTTCAATTGTTTCAAGATCCTTCAGTTGAAGTTCAATATCGATAACCTCTTTATCGCGTACTGGATTTACCGATCCATCAACATGGGTAATATTTTCGTTTTCGAAACAACGCAACACATGAATAATAGCATCTGTTTCGCGAATATTGGCCAAAAACTTATTTCCCAAACCTTCGCCTTTGCTGGCTCCTTTTACCAAACCGGCAATATCAACAATTTCAACCGTTGTAGGAACTACCCGCTTCGGTTTATCAATCTTTTCCAGTTCAATCAAACGTGGATCGGGAACGGTAATAATTCCGACATTCGGTTCAATTGTACAAAACGGAAAATTTGCCGACTGCGCCTTTGCACTCGACAAACAATTAAAAAGTGTTGATTTACCAACATTCGGCAATCCAACTATTCCACATTTCAATGCCATATTTTATTCTTAATTTTGCGCTGCAAAGTTAATTTTTTTACAATCAATCGCCCGATTATCCGCCTTCGGCTTCAATCTCTTTTTATTCAGTTTACAAAACACTCAGCAAAAACGCTATTTGCGTTTCATTCTCAACACAAAATAACCAGCAAAACCGGCAAAAACAGAACCAATAAGAATACCTATTTTGGCTGAATCGACATAAACCGGATGAGCAACATAAGCCAGGTTAGCAATAAAGATTGACATCGTGAACCCGACCCCAGCTAGTAAAGCAACGCCTATAATTCCGGTAAAATCAACCCCTTCGGGTAATTCTGCCAACTTCAGTTTTATGCCTAACCACGAGGCCAGCGATATTCCAATAAATTTACCAAGCACCAAACTACCGGCAATGCTTCCAACCAACGCCATATCAAGCGACATTTCGCTACTGAATACCACCCCTGCATTAGAAAGAGCAAACAATGGCATAATCAGATAAGCAACCCAATTGTGCAACTGGTGTTCGAGGTGCTGTAACGGCGACTGTACTTTACTTGTCCAGTCTTCCAGATTATCAATCTCTTCAATCTGCTCTGTTGTGAGTATTGGCTTTTTCTGCGCCGAAACATCTTTAATATTATCAACCATCACACACAACTCGCTCGTGTATGTTTGAATATCTATTTTCTGACGAATTGGTATAGTGAAAGCAATAAGCACTCCGGCAATTGTTGGATGCACTCCCGATTTCAGGAACAACAACCAGATTACAATCCCTAAAATCAATACAAAATATTTCGAATAAATCTGTTTATACGAAAGATAAAACAACACCGCCAACAATAACAATGCATACAAAAGAAGCATCCATTTTATTTGCGCGCTATAAAAAATAGCAATTACCAATACTGCCCCCAAATCGTCAACAATGGCAAAAGCAATTAAGAACACCTTTAAACTAACCGGCACCCGTTTGCTCAGCAATTGTAAAATTGCCAACGAAAACGCAATATCCGTAGCCATCGGAATTCCCCAACCATCAACAGTGTCAGGATTACCATTGAATACAAAAAACAAGGCCATCGGAATAATCATTCCACCCAATGCAGCCAAGAACGGAAACGTAGCCTTGCGCACCGAGTTCAACTCCCCAATCAGCAATTCCCGCTTTATTTCCAATCCAATCAGGAAAAAAAAGACGGCCATTAATCCATCGTTGATCCACAATATAAGAGGCTTGGCCAATTCAAAATGAGGAGAAGTAAATCCGACTTTATACTGCCACAACGATTCGTACAAATAGCCGAACGGCGAGTTTGCCCAAATAATAGCGAGTAAAGTGGCTCCAAATAATAAAATGCCCCCCAGACTTTCAATTTTTACAAATTTCTGAAAAGGGGTAATAATCAGTTTTTCAATCATCTTTCTCTCTTTCTTTTTTACAATTCTATAATTTCTTCGAGCTAAAATATTATTTCAGAAATTAATCAACCAATAATAAGTCTCCATACAGGTCCCATTTATTTTTAATTTCACATACTTTAACTCATTGTTCTTTAAATATCGGGATTTATTCACAAAACAAAAAAGACAATTCGCCATGGGTTTTATATTTTTGCAATTTAAAATTACACTTGGTTAAACTTTTTTGCTTAATGCCAGTCTCAGAATCAATCAACTATTTTGCATGACCGACGATCACGATATAATTGCAGGACTAAAATCGCCCGAAATGCGCAACCAGGCATTCAGTCAATTGGTTGCTGCATATAGTCGTCGTTTGTACTGGCATATACGTAAAATTGTAATCAATCACGACGACACAGACGATATTCTGCAAAATACATTTATTAAAGTTTGGAATCATATCGATTCGTTTCGCGAAGATTCGAGCCTATATACGTGGTTGTACCGAATCGCCACCAACGAATCGGTAACATTTTTGAACCAGCAGAAAAAAAGAGCTATTTTTTCGATGGAAGAAGCAAGTGAATACCTGATTCGTAACCTTGAAACAGATCCATATTTCAATGGCGATGAAATTCAGTTAAAATTGCAAAAAGCCATCGCACAACTTCCGGAGAAGCAACGACTGGTATTTAATATGAAATATTTCGACAACATCAAATATCAGGACATGGCACAAATTCTGGAAACATCAGAAGGAGCACTGAAAGCTTCTTACCATCATGCAGTTCGAAAAATAGAAGACTACATGACTAACAACGAATAATAAATCCGGATTCGGTTAAACTTTTCAGTATTTCTACAATCAAAGAAACAATTGAAAACATCATGGAAAAAGAAAGTCAAAATAAATTCTGGTCCGAAATACCCAAGGAAGCTCCGTTTAATGTACCGGAGCATTATTTCGAGGATTTCGAAAGCAGACTGCAATACCGAATGCAGACCAAGCCTGCTACGTCAAAGCCAAAGTTCATCCAACTGTTTAAGCCGATGATTGGGCTTGCTGCCAGTTTTTTATTGGTTTTCGTGCTTGTTTACTATCCGATGAAATATGTTTTTCCATCGCTTTCAGCAGAAAACACGACAACTGAAGCACCGGTATCTCTCGAATCGCTCAACGAAGATGACTTTTACGATATGCTATCCGAAGATCTCCATACCGACAGTTTAAAACAAGAAGAAATTGTTGATTATCTTGCGCTCGAAATGAGCGACTACGAATTAAACCTCGCCATGAACAATTAAAAACAACAACCGATGAAACGTCACTTCTCATTAATAATCACACTTATAGCCTTTGCAATCAATGCGAATTGCCAGCCCGGAAAATTTCCTGCACCGGAAGTACAACAACGAATGAAGGTTGAGAAAATCACATTCATTGCCAATCAACTAGAACTTACACCACAGGAAGCGCAGAATTTCTGGCCGGTTTATAATGAGTACGAACAGAAAAAGTTCAAGATTGAGAAAGAAAAACACATTCTGGAAATTAAATCGAAAAGTCCGCAAGATTCTATTCCGTTAAAAGAATTTCAGGAATTATGTATGAAATATGTTTCGCTGGCCGAGCAGGAAACAGCCATGCTTGAAGCATACAACAAACAACTGCTGAAAATATTACCTGCCGACAAAGTATTAAAACTTTATTTCTCGGAGCGGAAGTTTCGTTCGCACATGCTTCAGGAATACCGGAGACGTGGTCCGCGGGAATGATTTCCGCGCGTTTATCCCAGGTATTTCGACATTAGCAGAACCAGATCGTCGCGACGAATTGGTTTGGTAATGTAATCATCGCAACCTGTTGCCATTGCCTGTTCTCGCTCTTCGGCCAGTGCATAGGCTGTTTGAGCAATAATTCGCATGTTGGGGAATTGTTTCTTTATGATTGACATTGCTTCCAAACCATTCATGTGAGGCATTTTTATATCCATCAAAATAAGATCGTATTTTTCTCCCGACTCTATTTTATCAACAGCAGCCTGCCCATTTCGGACAATATCCATACGCAACCGGGTACTGCTCAAAAATTCCCGCATCAAAATGATGTTGGTTTCTTCATCTTCGGCGAGCAGCACTCTCTTTTCTTCCCAGTTTTTACTAATCATTTTTTCCCTTTTTCGTTCCCTTTCGTTTGAAACACCACCCTCTCCGATGTCATTCAGAACAGATGGTTCGCCGGTGCTTGCCTCTCAAATAAACTCATGGCAGAAACACCTGAAACAATTTATGAAAAAATACTGAGATCATCATCGTTCGCAAATCATAAAAATCACCAAAAAAATTCCGGCACCGATAAATTCCAGGCAAAAACTATTCGTTCAGTTTTTTAGCGATCAGTTCTTTTAATGCCGAGAAATCTTTTTCAGCAAAACCAACCGAACTAAAAATTATTTTTCCATTGGTGTCAATCAGAAAATTGCGGGGAATAAATTGTTTGGCAAAAAGACCGTAAACAGATCGGTCTTTATCGGCATAAAATGGCATTGTAAAACTTTGCCCAGCCTTAAATTCAGCAACTTCTTTTGCCGTATGTTCGCGACCAAAAATCAACAGGCGAAACTTCGAATTATCTTTATACTGATTATAAATTTCAGATTGAATATGAGGCAACTCGCTACGACACGGGCCACACCATGTTGCAAAAAAAGTAATCATCACCGTTTTTCCTCTCAACTCGGTAATAGAAACTGTTTTTCCACCCTCGTCGGTAAATTTAAAATCGGGTACTGTTTCGTTTAATTTCACCAGAGTGGTAGCAATTTCATCCGGTGTTTGTGCCGAAACACTGCATGCCAGCGCCATCATTAGGATTGCAAATATTTTCTTCATTTAAATATAATTTGATTTTTATGAGGTCGTAAAAATAAAAAAAGGGAGCACACTGGCTCCCTCCTGACTGTATAAATATCTTATAATGAATTCAGAAAACGGGTTACATTTTCTTCAATACGGGCCTTCACTTTTGAAATATCCGATTTTTCAAATGCATCGCCGGTAATATTTTCGAACAATTCGATATACCGATCAGACACGGAAGTGACAAATTCATCGCTCATTTCAGGTATCTGCTGTCCTTCTTTTCCCTGAAATCCATTCTGAATCAACCACTGACGAACAAATTCTTTCGAAAGTTGTTTTTGTGCTTCTCCTTTTGCCTGGCGTTCTTCATACCCTTCAGCATAAAAATAACGCGATGAGTCGGGAGTATGAATTTCGTCGATCAGGTAAATTTTGCCGTCTTTTTTACCAAATTCGTATTTGGTATCCACCAAAATCAATCCTTTTTCGGCAGCCATTTCGGTTCCGCGAGCAAACAATTTGCGGGTATAATCTTCCAGCATTTCATAATCTTCTTTGCTCACAATACCTTGCGCAATAATTTCTTCTCTCGAAATATCTTCGTCGTGGCCTTCCGATGCTTTGGTGGTTGGTGTAATCATCGGCTGATCAAATTTCTGATTCTCAATCATTCCGTCAGGCATCGAAACACCACACAAGGTGCGTTTTCCTTCGCGGTATTCGCGCCATGCATGGCCAGTCAGGTAGCCACGAA
This sequence comes from Prolixibacteraceae bacterium, assembly GCA_963668595.1. Taxonomy (GTDB): domain Bacteria; phylum Bacteroidota; class Bacteroidia; order Bacteroidales; family Prolixibacteraceae; genus GWE2-42-39. Next base: position 1,855,385 of record OY764876.1, read on the forward strand.
TGACCATTTCAACTTTGAATGGATCGCAGGCATGACCAACTGTTACACTCGGATCGGGAGTAGCAACCTTCCAGTTTGGCACAATGTCGCTGGTTGCATCCAAAAATTTTGCTGCAATCTGGTTCAACACTTGTCCTTTGTATGGAATTCCTTTGGGTAGCACCACATCAAAAGCCGAAATACGGTCGGAAACAATCATCACCAGATACTGGTCGTCAATGTTATACACATCGCGAACTTTACCGTGATAAACACTTTTTTGCTTCGGAAAGTTAAAATCGGTACGGGTTAATGCATTACTCATGATTCTCTGATTTATTATTTTTTTCTACTTCTTCTTTTTTCGCAGCCTGTTGCAGGTAATACTTTTCGTAGGCATTTACAATGTCGCGCACCAATCGGTGGCGCACAATATCTTTCACATCGAACTGAACAAACGAAATATCCCGAATTCCCTGCAATATTTTTTTTGCCTGAATTAATCCTGACTGACTACGGGTCGGCAAGTCAATCTGCGTTTCGTCGCCGGTAACAATAAACTTGGTATTCATACCCATTCGTGTTAAAAACATTTTTAACTGCGGAATGGTTGTGTTTTGCGCTTCGTCGAGAATAACAAAAGCATTGCTCAGAGTACGTCCACGCATAAAAGCCAGGGGAGCAATCTGAATTGTTCCGTCTTTCATAAATTCTTCGAGCTTTTTTGCCGGAATCATATCCTGCAAGGCATCGTACAAAGGTTGCAAATACGGGTCAATCTTTTCTTTCAAATCGCCGGGCAAAAAACCCAGTCGCTCGCCTGCTTCAACCGCAGGACGACTGAGAATAATCCGTTTGATCTCACGATTTTTCAATGCACGAACGGCCAAAGCAATGGCTGTGTAGGTTTTACCGGTACCGGCAGGTCCGATGGCAAAAATCAAGTCCGACTTCGCACATTCTTCAACCAGCACTCGCTGATTTGGGGTACGTGCCCGAACTGCTTTTCCGTTATTGCCATACACCAAAACATCTTTCGAATCTTCGGCATTAGCAATACTACTCAGTTCATTATTCAGTATTTCAAGAATAATTTCGTCAGTCAGCACATTGAATTCATGATAATGATCCAGCAAGGTATTAAGTTTCTTCTCGAAGCTGATCAGCTCCATTTCATCTCCCTGTACAATGAGATTACTACCCCGGGCAACAATCTTCAGTTTTGGAAAAAACGATTGAACCAGCTTAATCTTGTTGTTACTTATTCCGTAGAATTCGAGCGGATCGACCCCCTCTAAATAGAATTGTTTTTCAAACATATTTTATAGCTCCGGTACCATGCAAAAATAATTACTTTTAACAGAAAACCGCCTAAAAAGAATCCCGAATGAGTTCTTCATCCGGGATTCTTTACATTGAAAATATATTTTTAATTTTTTCCTGCTGAACCTACATACTGTGACTCTCCCAAACCGAGAATCGGTTTTTCAGAATCATCAAATTTTTGTTTATAGTTCAACTTTACATTCCCGTTCATTCAAAATAAATTACATCTGTAAAATCAATCAAAAACAAATTTCAAACCCAGCGAAACAATATTGGCTTTCAGTCCGTCGCTCCGCGAATAGTGGTTAAAGCGAAGGTTCAAACTTTTAAACCCGAAGCGATATATTTTTCGTTGAGTAAACACATCGGTGTACGTTATTCCTAATCCATACTGATTACTGTGAAACTTCGACAGATCGTAATCGGATGTAAAATATTTTTCGGTTGACAGGTGCGTTTCGTACGGGGCAAAATAGGTTGCCGCAGTTTGCTGGTAATAGCGCCATGTGGGTGTAAGCGTAAAATATTGCGAAAGTTTTATCGGTACTTCTAAACTCGCCGTATGCGCAGTAATTCCCCAATCGTCGCTATAAAAACGATAATAAGTTCGCAACTTAAATGTTTCGCTCAAATAATAATTTAGTCGAAGTCCCACCGGTATCTTCCATCGGGTATCAGGTAAGCGTTCGCTGTGGTCGGCTAACTGAAAAACTCCTTTATTCTGCGGATTCGTGTAATTTGGAATATCAGCGGCATCGCCAATGTAATAGTTCGGCTTATCAGCAAAATAAATACGATGATAAGGTGTTGACAACAATCCCTGCTGATATACAACATCAGCAAAAATGGAGGCCTGCAACCGTTTACTCAGAATTTGAGAAAATGCCAGTGACACAGAATATGAATTCCGGTTTTTATTACTGAACGGACTGAATAAATTAGGATGATACTTATCCGATGGCAAGCCCGACTGATCCAGTACTGTGACTCCTGAAAAGTAGCCGGTATTCAGAAAATTATTGCCACTCTTGCTATATTCACTCAGTTCTGTAGGATAAATTGGCTTCCATGCATCCAAATAAACCTGAGCCTTTATACTCACTTCCGTATTTTTTTCATTAAAAAGCCGGGCTGCACTTGCACCCAAACCGATGGAATGATAATCGAATTCCTGAGTAACCGCACCATGAGCTCCCCAAATAAAATTACGATCATCAGAGCTATGACTGTAATCAGCACTAAAACTTGCCAACACATCGCTACGCGAGGCTCCGGATGAAGCGACCCAAGGCGTTCCCTTCGGACTACCAGACGAAATGACCGAATGATGATCGTCATCGTCATCGCCACCACGACTGGAAGCGCCAGTTTTATTAAACGGATTAATGTTACTCGACGAAGCCGATGTATAAGCAGACAATCCTGCATCGATGGTCAACACATCATCATCATTTAGTGGAATGGTTACAACAATGGTTGGAGTAATATCGTCCAACGATTCGGTTCCAATACCTCCGCCCACTGCCGAATGGTCTCCATCTTGCTTGTAGTAACTCATCAGCAAATCAACCTCCGGAGCTTCTAACACTCGTTTTTTGTACACCAACGTACTGTCTGTTTGCGCCTGTGCCGACAACGAAACAGCAATCCATATAAAGATTAGTAATCGTCTCATGTTCTCTCAAATTAGTTACAACCACAACCGCCGCCGGTTTTGCCTCCATTGGCTCCTGCCGCAGCTTCGCGATATACCTGAAAATTCACTTCAAATCGTTCATTCATTCCCGCAGCCAGCTTCATATCCGGATCGTTGATATACACTTTCTGGTATTCTTTCACTGCGACACACGAACTGAGCAACAAAGCCATCACGCATCCAACAAGGATACTTTTCCCAATCATTTTTAGTCTCATATGCTTAATTTGTTTTTGTTTCATTCAACTCATTTCTCTGGATATTTTTCGAATAATAAATTTTACCCTCATCATCCACCAAAATACATTCAATGCCTTTTAACTGATCAACAAAGTCAATTCCGACATCAATTCCCATCACAAAAATGGAAGTAGCCAAGGCATCAGCCAGCTCTGCTTTCGGAGCAAAAATGGTAGCACTCACTAATCCGTGTGCCGGATAGCCTGTACGCGGATCAATGATATGCGAATAACGTTTTCCATTCAGCATGACAAATTTTTCATAATCACCCGACGTTACCACTGAACTGTTTTCAATCGGAAACCACGAAAAAACCTTTTCTTTATTCAGCGGATTAGTAATTCCAACCAACCATGGCTTTCCATCAGGTTTAGTTCCCCAACAATCCAGGTCGCCCGAGGCATTGATCATCCCCGACTGCACTCCTTCTTTTATCAATAGCTCTTTCGCTTTATCGGCGGCATATCCTTTTCCAATTGCACCAAACCCGATTTTCATCCCCGGCAATTCGAGAAAAACAGTACTGCCGGCCTGATCCATCAAAATGTGCTTGTAACCAATTTTAGACACCGACTGCCGGATTATTTCTTCGGACGGCATTTCCTGCATTGTTCCATCGAATTTCCAGATTTTATCTACCGCAGCAAATGAAATATCAAACGCACCATCTGTAAGTTTGGATAGTTGCAATGAACGCTCAATCAGATGAAATAATTCAGCATCAACTTTTACCGGAGCAATTCCAGCCTTTCTGTTTATTTCAGAAGTTTGTGACTGGGCATCCCACGACGAAATCAGTTTCTCAATCCGACTAATTTCGTTTACAGCTAAATCAATAAAATGATATCCATCTTGCTGATTTTCGGCAACAACAGTTATCTCAAACCTGCACCCCATGAGCTTTAAAGTTCGCATGTAACTTTGCTGCGCCTGCAACGAGCAAGTAAGAAAAATCAAAATAATGAACATCAAGCGTTTCATATCATCTATTTTTCAAGCGACTTCAAATGTTCAATGTATTCTGTCGGCGTCAGATTTTTATACCCGGTACTTCCTTTTGCTGTGCCATTCTTGTCGAGCAAAACAACCAGAGGAAAATAACCATTCGGATTATATTTTTCGGCCAGGCGATCATTGTGAGCCTGTTGCGCATCGGATAACTTATTTTTCTTTTGCTTCGGAAAATCAGCTTTCAGAAGCACATAATGATCGTTGGCAAACGACTTAAATTCTTCTGACTGCCAAATAGTTTTGTCTAATTTCATACAAGGGGCACACCAGTCAACTCCGGAAAAGACAAGCAGAATTGGGCGATTTGTTTCACTTGCCTGTTTTTTTGCCTGATCGACATCAGTTAACCAGTTTTGAGACTTTGCGGTTGCTGCCATCATCAACACAGATAAAAGCAGCATGGTCATTTGTTTCATCATGTTTGCTATTTTTAGTTTTTTTCATTCGAGAAGTAATCTGAATAATATTATTACCACATAAAACACGAACAATCTATGTTTGGCAAATTGTAATTAGTAAATTTTTTAATGGTAAATAATTAAATTCCTCCCGCAAAAATTGAAGATCAATCCAAAGTCTTCGAATTATGAGCGTAAGTTATTCGATGAAACATCTGGCGGATGATTTCGTTCATCGTGCAACGCTAAAAAATGTTAAACTAGTTGTATTTTTTTTACACTGATCAGCAGCAGTATTTAGCCAAAATATCAGATCAATCTGTTATTTCGGTAGTTAACCTTATCAAACATTCTCACATTTCTTTCTGAACCTTTTCTTTTCTGTGTGTATTAAGAAGAAAACTTCACCATGAATTTTTCAAAACAAAATACCCTTGGAGGCTGGATTGTATTTACCATCGCGCTAATTGTTTATTTGCTCACCCTTGAACCAACTGTTAGTTTGTGGGATTGTGGCGAATTTCTGGTCTCGGCAGGCAAACTGGAAATAAATCATTCGCCCGGCAGCCCTTTATTTATGCTTCTCGGACGTGCATTCTCCTTGCTTAGCTTTGGAAATAAATCGCTTATTGCGTTCTGCATCAATACCATTTCGGCAATTGCTTCGGCGGCAACCGTCATGTTTCTGTTCTGGACCATTAGCTGGCTAATTGGAAAAATCCGCTCAGAAGGCATTTCTTCTTCCGTAAAGCTGACAGCTTCGGCAATTGGTGCACTGGCATTTGCTTTTACCGATTCGTTCTGGTTTTCGGCAGTCGAAGCTGAAGTGTATGCTCTTTCATCGCTTTTTTCGGCAGCAGTATTATGGGCTGCCACAAAATGGGAACGCGAAGCCGATCAACCACAAGCCAGCCGATGGATTGTTCTCATCTTTTTCCTGATTGGTCTTTCAATAGGCGTACACTTGCTCAACCTGCTGGTAATTCCCTCTGCCGCATTAATTTATTACTTCCGGAAATACCCTTTTTCGCTCAAAGGCTTCATCATTACAGTACTTATTTCCGGAGCAGGGATTCTCGCATTAATGATGATTTTCATTCCCGGAATACTGAATTTATCGAAAGGACTGGAACTTTTCTGCGTAAACCAAATGCATTGGCCCGTCAATTCAGGCTTGTTCATTTATTTATTTCTGATTGCGGCTCTTCTTTTCTACGGAATTATTTTCAGCATAAAAAAGAAACGCGAACACCTGCAAACCCTGCTCACCTGTATTATTTTTTTACTTATTGGCTACTCATCGTACATGACCACATTGATCCGGTCGGCAGCCAACCCTCCGGTTGATCAGGGAAACCCGGAAACCACCTTCGAACTGCTTAATTATCTGAACCGCGAACAATACGGATCGCGTCCTATTTTGTACGGAGCTAATTTCGGCTCGGTACCGAATAAAACAACTAACCGCTACTCGTATTATTACGAGGATGGCAAATACATCCAAACAGAATTAAACCCGGAATTGCATTACGATAAAAATACAGTTGGACTATTTCCACGAATGCACAGCAGAGAACCAGAACACATCGAAGCTTACCGGCAATGGACTTCATTGAAAGGGAAAAAAGTAGTTGCCGAAAATTTTCAGCACGAAAAAACCACAACAACCATTCCCACCTTGAGCGAACAAATTGAGTTCTTCGTTTATTACCAGCTCGGACACATGTACTTGCGCTATTTTATGTGGAATTTCGTCGGAAAACAAAACGATGTGCAGGGACAAGGTGAACTCACACAAGGCAACTGGCTATCGGGCATCAGTTGGATTGATTCGCTGCGACTGGGATCGCAACAAAATCTTCCGGATGAGATGAAAAATAATCCAGGTCGGAATACCTATTATTTTCTACCGCTACTGCTTGGGCTAATTGGTTTGTATTTTCACTACAAAAACGACTTAAAAAACTTCGGAATGCTCGCACTGCTTTTTCTGATTATGAGCATCGGACTGGTTGTTTACCTGAATGAAATTCCACAAACACCACGCGAACGCGACTATGTTTTTGTTAGCTCCTTTTATGTTTTCTGCATTTGGATAGGACTCGCAATTCCCGCAATCCATGAGTGGATCAGCAAGTTTTTCAAAAATAAAATGGCTCTTGTACTGACTATCACCTTTGGAGTTCTGGCAGGTCCATTTATTCTGATCACGCAAAATTACAACGACCACGACCGTTCGGGACGAACTTCGGCCCGCGATTTGGCCCGAAATTATCTGGAATCGTGCGAGCCCAATGCCATTTTATTCACGCATGCCGACAACGACACCTATCCGCTCTGGTATTGTCAGGAAATAGAAGGCATCCGCACCGACGTGCGCGTGGTGGTGATGCCTTATTTGAGTGCCGGTTGGTATATTGAGCAACTCGGACGGAAAGTGAATCAAAGCGAAAAAATTCATTTCACCATTCCGACAGAGAAATATAAATCGAACAATACCGATTATTTATATGTAGTCCCAAAAATTCAAAGCGAAGAAAATCTTTCGGATGTGCTCACGTTTGTTGCAAGCGACTCGGCCGGAACAAAACTAAATCTTAGCGAAACGGAATCAATTGATTTTATACCCGTTAACAAATTCCGTTTTCCCGTCAGGCCGGGACAATATATTCCAGTAGAATTGAAAGAGCAAGCCATAATGAAAGGAGAACTGGCTTTCTGGGATATACTTGCCAACAATGCCGGCCAGCGCCCGGTGTATTTCAGTTCGTGGACCGACCCCAAACAATACGGACTGGAAAAATATTTGCGCTGCGACGGCCTGGTTTACAAACTGGACACCACCTTATACGAAGCGCAGGACGTTGCCGACATGGGACGAATTGACAGTAATGTAACATGGAAAAACCTAATGGAACAATGCAAGTGGGACAATCTGCAAAATCCGTCGGTGTATTTCGACTGGCACCACCGTCGCTTGTTTGCCAGTATGCAAATACGCGGTGCATTTGCCCGTCTGGCCGAGCAACTGGCACAGGAAGGACAATTAGACAAAGCCGCACAGGCTATTGAAACGGGAGAAAAAACCATTCCATTTTCACATTGGAGCGTTGATTTTTCGTCTGTCCGTATCGCAAAATTGTACTTTCAGCTTAATCGCCCCGATGCAGCCCAGGCCTATTGTGAACAGGTTGCCGCACAACTACGGCAATGGCTTAATTATTACTGTTCGCTCGACAAGCGGTTTGCCAAACGCACGGCCTACGATTTCCGCTATAAATTATACCTGTTCCGCGAACTAATTGAGCAAACCGAAGGAAAATGCCCCAAAGCATGGACCGAAAAAGCAAATTCCGACTTTATGAAATATGCCGAAAATCTGCAATAAAAACACAACATGCAAATTGCTTTTCCGCAGAATACTTACAAACAATAAATTAGCAGACATCACATCAACATAAAAAAGAAAAATAGGGCAAAACTTTTCAACAGGATTTTAAGCCTTTTCAAAAAACCGTTACCTTTCGGCAGATTCTGCAACCATGAATACGGAAATTTTTGTTGATGTAATTTTGCCATTGCCGCTGGATCAAACATTTACCTACTCGGTTTCTCCTGCGTTTTTGCCACGACTAAAAGTTGGGGTGCGGGTAATTGTACAATTCGGACAACGAAAATTCATGTCGGCATTGATCCACCGCATTCACGAAGAACGTCCTTCGGGCGAATACGAAATAAAAGAAATTGAAGCCATTCTGGATGAAGAGCCTGTCGTTGATTTCCGGCAAATTGAACTATGGAAATGGATGGCTTCGTACTACTGTTGTTCGCTGGGCGAAGTGTTTAAAGCGGCTCTTCCATCGGGTTTAAAACTGGAAAGCCAGACAAAAATTTGTTTGAATGAAGATGCGCTTGAAAACGGCGATTTTTCGGACACCGAAAGTGCATTGCTTACATTACTTGAAAGCCGGGGCGATTTAAGTGTTCAGGAAGTAAATCAATTTTTAGGGCGAAAAAGTTCGTTTTCAATATTGAAACTTCTTCTGGAGAAAAATGCGATTATTGTAGAAGAGCAAATGCGAGAAAGCTACAAACCGCTGATGCAAACAATGGTACGACTCCACGAAACAATTTCGGACGAAGAAAAAATGCAAGCCAGCCTCGAATTGCTGTCGCGGGCAAAAAAACAACAACAGCTTTTTCAGCTTTTTCTTGCTGAAACTATTTATGCCAGCAATCCATGCAGCGAAATCAGCAAAAAAGAATTGCTCGAAGTTTCAGGAGCCAGCGATGCAGTACTGAAAGCACTCCAAGAAAAAAATATTTTGGAAGTTTTTCAGCAGGAAACAGGGCGACTCAATCAGGATGAAAATTCGGATGAACACATCCATCCGCTTTCGGAAGCCCAACAAAAAGCATACGACGAAATCACTGCTCAATTTGCCGAACGACAAACCGTTTTATTGCATGGAGTTACTTCCAGCGGAAAGACCGAAATCTACATCAAACTAATTGAAGAACAGCTTCAGCAAGGAAATCAGGTCCTGTTTTTAGTTCCTGAAATTGGCCTGACGGCACAAATGATTCGTCGCCTGAAAAAAGCATTTGGAGCAAAAACAGGCATTTACCATTCCAAATTTAACGATGCCGAACGCGTCGAAATCTGGTTCAGTGTTTTAAACGAGAAAACCGGAAAAAATGGAGAGCAGTTTCAGTTGGTTCTCGGAGCACGCTCCGCAGCATTGCTCCCTTTTCGGAAACTCGGGCTGATTATTGTTGACGAAGAACACGAAAACACCTACAAACAATACGATCCTGCACCGCGCTACAATGCGCGCGATCTGGCCGTAGTGATGGGCAATCTGCACAATGCCAAAGTACTGTTGGGAACCGCCACGCCATCAATCGAAAGTTATTTCAATGCACGAAGTGGCAAATATGGGCTGGTTCAACTTTTTGAGCGCTACAGGGGTATTGAAATGCCCGAAATTATTGTTGCCGACACCAAAGAAGCCTACCGCAAAAAGCTAATGCGTTCGTTTTTCACCCCCGAACTATTTGCTGAAATAGAACAAGCACTGACCAATCGCGAACAGGTAATTCTGTTTCAGAACCGTCGTGGTTTTGCCCCCTTCATCCAGTGTTCCAATTGCGGATGGATTCCCAAATGCCGCCACTGCGATGTAAGTCTCACCATGCACAAATCGCGCATGGTTTTGCTTTGCCATTACTGTGGTTTTACTCAAACATTGCCAAACAAATGCCCCGACTGCGGAGCGGAAGACATACGCACCAAAGGTTTCGGCACCGAAAAAATAGAGGATGAAATTCCATCGCTTTTTCCTGAAGCCCGCGTTGCCCGCATGGATCTCGACACCACTCGATCGAAACACGCCTACCAACAAATCATTCAGCGATTCGAAGCAGGTGCAGTTGACATTCTGATTGGCACACAAATGGTTACCAAGGGACTCGATTTTGAAAATGTTCGCGTTGTGGGAATTCTGAATGCCGACAATTTGCTCAATTATCCCGACTTCCGTTCCTACGAACGTAGTTTTCAGCTCATTGCCCAGGTAAGTGGCCGGGCAGGCCGAAAAAACAAACGCGGAAAAGTAGTTATTCAAACCAGCCAACCCGAGCATCCGGTTATTCAGGATGCAAAAGAAAATAATTTTGAACAGTTGTTTTTCCGTCAAATTAACGAACGGAAGATATTTCGATATCCGCCTTATTTCCGGTTGATAAAAATTGTCATCAAGCATAAAAACCAGCAGAGGCTCGATGTGATTGCAACAACCCTTGGCACCGAATTTCGCAAGTTATTTGGGTTCAATGTACTCGGTCCTGAATATCCGGTAATTTCGCGCATTCAACTCTGGTATCAGAAAGAAATATTACTGAAATTGTCCCGCGACGAAAAAATTACCGAGTCAAAAGAGAAAATCAGCGCAATCATCCGGCAGGTAAAAAGCCAGCCTAATAACTCAGGAGCAATGATTTACGCCGATGTCGATCCGATGTAATTTACCCAGACAATTCATTTTAATCCATCAGCAAAAAAACAAATACATTTAACCAGCAGATAATGAATGCATAAAAAACAGTTCTTGTTTTTCGGCATAACAATACATCGATTTGCTTTTGCTACATCTAAATTTTACTACTTTTGTGTACTCAAAAATTGAGCTGTGAAAAATATAGTAGAACAAGCGTTTGATAGATTCTCGGAGCTGAAGGTGATTGTCATCGGCGATGCCATGGTTGACAGTTACTTATGGGGACGTGTTGATCGTATTTCGCCCGAAGCACCTATTCCGATCGTAACGGTTACCAAGCAGGAAAATCGGCTGGGTGGTGCAGCCAATGTATCGATGAACCTTCAATCGTTAGGCGCTACTCCGTTTTTGGTTTCAATTATTGGCGACGACAGCAAAGGAAAAAAATTCCTTCACCTAATGGACAAAAACGGTTTATCGGCAGAGAGTATTTTGCTGAAACCGGAACGTATGACTACCGTGAAGACACGAATTATTTCTGGCGGAAAACAAATTTCGCGTATTGATGAAGAAATTTCGACCCCGGTTGACGAGCTGACGGAAAGCCAAATTTTTGAGCACGTAAAAAAACTGACAGAAAACAATACCATCGACATCATTTTATTTGTCGATTACGATAAGGGAGTAATCACTCAGGGCTTGATCGAAAAAGTGATTGCACTGGCCAAACAGAAAAATATTCCGATTGCCGCCGACCCGAAAGTCAGAAATTTCAATCACTATATTGGCATCGATCTGTTCAAACCAAATTTCAAGGAATTTGTGGATGGATTACACCTGCCGGTAGAAAAAACAGAACTGCAAAAAATAAAAGAAGCGGCAGAACGTTTCAAGAAACAACAACAGATCGGATTGATGTTTATCACCCTGTCAGAAAATGGCGTATTCATCAGTAATGGTATTACGCAAAACCATTTTCCGGCTGAAGTGCGCGACATTGCCGATGTGTCGGGAGCAGGCGACACCGTTTTTGCAGTAGCCAGTTTGTGCCTGGCAGCAGGTCTTTCTCCTCGTTTTATGGCGATGATCTCGAATTTGGCAGGAGGCTTGGTTTGCGAAAAATCGGGAGTAGTGCCAATCGAAAAAGAAAGACTTAGAAATGAAGCCATTCGAATGGAAATCAACTGATTTTTACAGTTTTATTTGATTTTGGTGTGAAATAGTCTGCCTTAAAATATCAACATTGTAAAGCATTTTCTGCATAAAATATTAACTTTGAAACTTACCAAAATAACCGTTTCGCATGGGAAAAGTTATTGCACTTGCAAATCAAAAGGGAGGAGTCGGAAAAACGACCACTGCAATCAACCTGGCAGCCAGTCTGGCTGTGCTTGAATACAAGGTTCTGATCATTGATGCCGACCCGCAGGCCAATGCCACTTCGGGAGTAGGCTTCGATGTGCGGAACGTAAAAACAAGCATCTATGAATGCGTGGTGGACGATCTCGATCCCCGAAAAATTATACTGAATACTGACATTGCCGGACTGGATTTAATTCCTTCACATATCGACCTGGTTGGTGCTGAAATTGAAATGCTCAACCTTCCGAACCGCGAAAAAGTATTGAAATATGTGATCGAAAAAATTCGCGACGATTACGATTTTGTCCTCATCGACTGCTCTCCTTCTCTGGGATTGATTACGGTAAATGCACTTACAGCAGCTGACTCAATTATTATTCCGGTACAATGCGAATATTTCGCACTTGAAGGATTAGGCAAACTGCTGAACACAATTAAAATCATTCAAACCCGTTTAAATCCGGAACTCGAAATCGAAGGATTCCTGCTGACCATGTTCGACTCGCGCTTAAACCTGGCCAATCAGGTGTACGACGAGGTGAAAAAACATTTCCAGGAAATGGTTTTTGAAACACTGATACAACGGAATATAAAATTGAGCGAAGCGCCCAGTTACGGAAAACCGGTGATTTTATACGACGCTAATTCGCGTGGTTCGCAATGTTACATGGATTTAGCCCGTGAAATTTTGCAGAACAACGAAATGACAAAGATTAAGAATTCAGAAAAAGTTATTGAATAAAAGCCCATTCTATGATGAATAAAAGAAGTGGATTAGGCCGGGGATTAGGCGCATTGATTGACGATGCTGAAATTGTAAAAGAACAAGGTAGTTCGTCGATCAGCGAAATTGAAATGTCGAAAATTGTGGCAAACCCATACCAGCCACGGACTAAATTCGATGAAGAAGCTTTAAAAGAGTTGGCAACTTCTATCAAGGAAATAGGAATTATTCAGCCTATTACCCTGCGTAAGGTTGACGACGACAAATACCAGATTATTGCCGGAGAACGCAGGTTCCGCGCTTCGAAAATGGCCGGACTAAAAACGATCCCGGCTTTCGTACGTGTGGCAAACGACGAAGCCATGCTCGAAATGGCATTGGTTGAAAATATTCAGCGCGAAGATCTTGATGCTATCGAAGTGGCACTCAGCTACCAGCGCCTGATTGACGAATGCAGCATGACGCAGGAAACACTAGGTGACCGCGTTGGCAAAAAACGTTCAACGGTAACCAATTATTTGCGTTTATTGAAATTGCCTGCAATCATTCAGAAAGGAATCGTAGAAAAAAGTATTTCAATGGGTCATGCCCGCGCATTAATCAGCGTAAACGATCCGGAAGCACAAATCATGATTTACGAGCAAATACTGAAGTATGATTTTTCAGTACGTAAAGTGGAAGAATTTGTGCGTAATCTGAGTCAGGAGGCCGCCGATAAAAAAGCGCAGAATGAAGCGGATGATGCACGCACAAGATTTCCGAACGAATACGAAGATTTGAAAAAACACTTATCCAAATACTTCAAAACGAGTATCGATTTCAGCATGAATGATAAAGGCAAAGGCAAAATTGTGATTCCTTTTAAATCGCCGATCGAGCTTGAACGAATTTTGGCCATATTAGATAAAATAGAAGCATAATTTGCATAGCAAAAACAAGGATATTGTGTTAAAGTACTTTTGTTTTTTCATCGTTTTCGCAGGCTTGCTTTCTTCATATGATGCTACGGCACAAGAACACATGATGAAGGCTGACTCGGCGACCGTACAACAAAAAGCGGTGAAAAAGCCTGATGAAAAAGTACATTCGCCGCGTAAAGCAACGCTTTATTCGGCTGTATTTCCCGGGTTAGGACAAATTTACAATAAGAAGTACTGGAAAGTTCCGCTTATCTACGGTGGTTTTTTTGGGTTTGCCTCTATAATAAAATGGAATAACGACCATTATTTGACATATCAACAGGCCTATAGCGATATTACGGATAAGGATCCGAATACTAATTCGTTTTTAGACATCGAGTATTCAAAATATGTCGATTTTAATAAGCCTCAGATAGTTGCTCAATATGCTGATAAATTAAAATCAGCCAGAGATCAAGCCCAACGCAACCGGGATATGAGTATTATTTATACAACAGCGTTTTATGCGCTGAATATTATTGATGCCAGTGTGGATGCTCACTTTTTCAACTTCGACATCGGCGACGATTTGTCGTTTGTTTGGAGTCCCGAAACACTGATGTGCCTCGACCAACGAACAGTTGGTGTGCGATGCCGGGTTACATTTTAACCGGCAGGTCATAAAAAGAAAGCATGAGCTGTGTTCCGTTTATATGACGGACAGGTATTTTCACAAAAGCTCTGCTCTTTGGTCAAAAAAATTTGCAAACCAGAAATGATTACTGAATCATTTCAAATTTGAAGAAGAACACATGAAGAGACTGATTCCCCTCGTACTGATCGTATTTGCTGTCAATCCGATTTTTGCAAACGGAAAAACAAAAGATGAACTCCGCCGGGTACGAACCATTCAAGTATCAGCCATTGACAGTTTGAACGGCTACAACAAATATTACCAGCTTCCGGACGAAGATCTAAACGATTTATTTGTTGCACAGATTGACAGCCTCGTTAATTCGTGGTACGTACAAAATGCCTTTGTTATGGACAGCGTGGACATTGCCGACATGGATACGTTGGCACTTTTGCCAGACTCGGTATATATTCAGCGTCTGCAATCAATTGATTCATTTGTCGATCTGTCGTACAACGAAACAGTAAAGAATTTTATCGGCCTATATACGCTGCGTAAACGAAATCTTACAGAAGTGATGCTGGGTTTGGCAAGTTATTACTTCCCTATTTTTGAAGAAGCACTTGACAAGTACAACCTTCCAATGGAATTGAAATATTTGTCAATTATCGAATCAGCTCTCAATCCCACGATTCGCTCACGTGCAAATGCAGTCGGATTGTGGCAATTTATGTACGGAACAGGGAAAATGCTAAAACTCGAAATAAACACCTTTGTTGACGAGCGTTGCGACCCTGTAAAATCAACCGAAGCTGCTGCCAAATACCTGAGCGATTTATACAAAATATATCAAAACTGGCATTTGGTAATTGCAGCCTACAACTGCGGTCCCGGAAATGTAAAAAAAGCTATTCAACGAAGCGGTGGAGCACACGACTATTGGTCAATCTACTACAAATTACCACGCGAAACCAGGGGGTATGTTCCTGCTTTTATTGCTGCGGCATACGTTATGGAACATTATCAAAAACACAATCTACAGCCTCATTATCCTGATTTTCCAATAGTAACCGACACGCTAACAGTTCGAAGCTATCTGCATTTCAAACAAGTATCTGACATGCTACAAATTCCAATAGAGCAGTTACGTTCGCTAAACCCACAATACCGACGCGATATTATTCCAGGGAAAGAAGACAAAGCGTATATACTGAAAATACCGGTAGAGCAAGTAACAGCATTCATCGATAAAGAAGACTCTATTTATGCTTACAAACGGGAAGAATTTTTCCCCAACAACAGCATTCTTGTTCCAAAGTCAACACACGAATCTCATATTGCCTCGACAAATACCAAAGGCATGGACAAGATTTACCATACAGTCAAATCAGGAGATACCCCTGGTGCTATTGCTGCATCCTACAACGTTCATCTGACCGACTTGCGTAACTGGAATAATATCCGAAGAAACATGATTCGTATAGGGCAAAAACTGGTTATCTACAAAGCAAAAAAGGGTAATAATTCTTACGCTTCAACCACATCTGTCAGTACTTCGCAAACAAATACTGCCGACGGGGATTTTGACTACTACACTGTACGCCGGGGCGATAATTTATACACCATTGCACGACGCTATCCGGGAATCTCAAATAAAGATATTATCAGAGTGAATGGCTTATCAAGTTCAGGGAGTATCTTTCCCGGACAAAAGCTGAAAATTCCTCGCAGAGCTTAATTCAACCAGATAATAATTACTTGAATAAAAAGAGCACTTATTTTAATGAAGCTAGTTGAATTTACCGATTCATTTTTATAGTTTTACTTTTTAAGCAAAACAATAAACTGCATGAAGCCAATCCGTAGTTTCTTTTATTTATTCATTATTCTTGCCGGCTTTCTGTTGGTTTCTCGTTTTCTTATTGATCCGATTAAAAATGAGCAATTTAGTAAGCAAGATAGCATCCCCGGTTTTGTTTCCGATTCAGCACTTATCATTGCTCCCGATATTTTTGCCGACAGTATTTCTGTTTTTTCTTCGGTACAAGCAAGCAAACCCATAAAAACGACCGACGAAGCTCCGATTTGTTATCCATCAGGAGATTCAACTGCATTGAATTCTTTTTTCGATAAAATGGTAGCTGCTCAATCATCCACTGAGCCTGCTCGCATCTTGTATTTTGGCGACTCTCAATTAGAAGGCGACCGGGTTACAGGAGCTATTCGGAGCCGTTTTCAAGAAGTTTTCGGAGGAGGAGGATCTGGGTTCCTGACTCCCGATTTACTGTATTCCACTAGTCGGTCGGTCAATATTGAACGTTCCGACAACTGGAGTTACCTCACGCTGAAAGATTTTAACGGAGCTCAGGAAAACAATTCCATATTATTCCATTCGGCATCACTGGAAGCAGGAGAAAAAGGTTGGTTTAAACTCAAACATTTGGGCGGTAAATCGGCTGCTCAGCGTTTTTCTGTTATGAAAGTATTTTATCAGGCAACCGATTCGCTGTCGCTTGAAGTAAAACAAGATCAGAAAACAGTGTATTCAGGAAAACTTCCGGGACATCCATCAATACGGGCTCTGAATTTCAAATTCACCGACAATCCTACGAGTGTTGAATTTATTTTTCAGTCGAAAGAAACGCTGCAATTAACTGCTTTCTCGCTCGAAAACCAGAATGGTATTCAGGTTGACAATATTGCCCTTCGTGGTCAGGTTGCTCCACCACTCAGTCGCTCCAATATGCAATCACTGAGAGAAACGATTCGCTTAATCAATCCATCGTTGTGTATTTGGCAATTTGGCGTAAATCTGGTTCCGTATCCACGCGACAACTACGATTATTATCGCGAACTGCTTATCAATGAGATTTGGCTACTAAAACAACTTATGCCTGATGTTCCGGTGTTACTGGTGGGACTTTCGGATATGGCAAAAAAAGAAAATGGAAAAATGATTTCGTACCCCAATATTCAGGCAATTAAGAAAGCCCAGTTGGAGGCAGCACAATTGTGTCATTGTGTTTATTGGGATCTGGAAGCATTTATGGGAGGCCCAGGATCAATGATAAAATGGGTAGAATCCGATCCTCGCCTGGGACAAAAAGACTACATTCACTTTACAGAAAAAGGTGCACAATACGTCGGAGAGCATTTGGCTGATTTACTGCTGAATGAGTATCAGTATTATCAAAAAACAAAAGACACAGAATGAACCTGTTGAATACTACATGGGCTGACTGGTTCTTATATTCAGAAAAAGAACCGATGTTTTTCACCAGCATAATGTTCTGGGTGTTTTTCGTGTTCTTTTTAGGCGGATATTCGCTGGTATTCTCAAAAATGCGTGCGCGCAATGTCTATTTATTACTCATCAGTCTCTTTTTCTATTTCAAAATCAACGGACTATACTTTCTGTTATTACTTTTCTCCTGCCTGTTCAACTATCAGGTTGGACTAATGATGGAGCGAAGCCAAAAACGAAAAGCAATATTGCTAGGCGCAGTCTCATTCAACCTTCTTTTTCTGGGCTTTTACAAATACGCCGTTTTCATTACCGAATCGCTCAACCAATGGTTATCAACAAATTTCAGGGCAATAAACTGGCTTACTTACATTCAGAATGAAACCATTGGCACACACGATGATATTTTCATGATTGCCCTTCCCATTGGCATTTCGTTTTACACATTTCAGGCAATCAGCTATTTGGTTGATGTATATAAACAACGGGTAAGCCCAGTACGAAACTTTTACGATTTCAGCTTTTATCTCAGCTTTTTCCCGCAATTGGTATCAGGACCAATTGTTCGCGCATCGAATTTTATTCCTCAATTGTATCAGGAATATAAACTAACCCGACAGGAATTCAGCCACTCACTTTATTTAATATTAAAAGGGCTTTTGAAAAAAATGCTCCTTGCCGATTTTCTGGCGCTGCATCTGATTGATCGTATTTTCGATGCACCCATGTCGTATTCGGGAGCCGAAAACCTACTGGCATTGTACGGTTATGCAATTCAAATTTATTGCGATTTCTCCGGATATACTGATATTGCTATTGGATTGGCACTACTTCTGGGATTTAAAATTCCGGTCAACTTTAACTCGCCCTATCAGGCAACCAGTTTAACCGATTTCTGGCATCGCTGGCACATTTCTTTATCGCTGTGGTTGCGCGACTACCTGTATATTCCGCTGGGAGGAAACCGAAAAGGAAAATTCAGAATGCATCTGAGTTTAATTGTTACCATGTTACTTGGTGGACTGTGGCATGGAGCCAACTGGCGATTTGTTATCTGGGGAGCAATTCACGGAGTTGCGCTATCCGTTGAAAAACTATTCCGTCAATTTATTTCTGCAGGAAAGCATTTAACCGGCTTTGTGCAAGGGGTGGCAATTTTCATCACGTTCCAGTTTGTTTGTTTTGCCTGGATATTCTTCAGACTTGAATCGTTCGAAAAAATAAATGCATTCTTTTATCAGATAAAAACCCATTTCTGGCCTCACAATTCGCTTACCGACTGGAGTGTTTATTCACATGTTCTAGTATTATTTGCTACCGGATTGGTTTTAATATGGACTCCATTCCGGATCAAGGAAAAGATACGCGGAAGTTTTATTGCCTCGCCTGTCATCATCCAAATGACTATCGCTATTTTCATTTTATTACTTATCAGCCAGGTTTCGCAGCATGCGATGCAACCTTTTATTTATTTTCGTTTTTAACCAGAAAAGCCTCCCGCTTATTCAACAGAAGGCTTTTCAAGCTAAACTAAATTACGCAGCCCAAGCTGGCTATACTTTTATTCATTCGAAGCATTACCCGAAGTAACAGCTTTCTTTGCTTTGAAGTTTTTCACGCCTTCATCCAGAAATGCCACAAAATTGTCAGGATTCAAATCGTATGCTTTCGGCGACACAAGGTTATTCCCTTCATGATCAAGCAATACGTAATAAGGCTGAGCATTTACACCGTATTTCACGATCTGGAAGTCAGCATATTTTTTACCAATAGTCTTTTTTGTTTTACCATCATATTTCGAAACAATCCACTGGTCTTCTGATAATTCCGTTTTGTCATCCACATAAAGTGCAACCACCACATAGTCGTTTCTCAGACGCTGAAGCACACGCGGATCGGACCATACCGCAGCTTCCATTTCGCGACAATTAACACACCCGTGCCCTGTAAAATCGATGAATACGGGCTTATCTAATTTTTTTGCGCAGGCCAAACCTTGTTCGTAGTCGAAATAGCCTTCCAGTCCATGCGGAAGATGAAGAAATTCGCCATAAAGAGGTTTTTCGCAAATACTACTATCCGTTTCGCCAAACGAACCAGCACTCGCTACTTTTATTTCATCACGAATTATTTTGTGCAAGTCGAAATCGTGAGTTGTTTGCGGAGGCAAATAACCAGATATAGCTTTTAGCGGAGCGCCAAACATTCCGGGAATCAGATATACTACAAAAGCAAACGATGCAATCGACAACATCAATTTTGGCACCGAAATAAATTTGGTATCGCTATCATGCGAAAATTTCAGTTTTCCCAGTAAATAAAGCCCTAACAAGGTAAATATCACAATCCAGAGAGCCAAATACACTTCACGATCCAGAATTCCCCAGTGATACGTTTGATCGGCAACACTCAGGAATTTCAATCCAAGAGCCAGCTCCAGAAATCCCAATACTACTTTTACCGAATTGAGCCATCCTCCCGATTTGGGTAAATTATTTAACCAAGCGGGGAATAATGCAAATAATGTAAATGGAAGAGCAAAGGCTAGCGAGAAACCAAACATTCCGATAATAGGTTTCAAAACCTGTCCTCCGGCCGATTCAACAAGAATTGCCCCAACAATTGGCCCGGTACATGAAAAAGAAACCAAAACCAAGGTCAATGCCATGAAAAACGCCCCTAAAAAGCCTCCTTTGTCAACCTGACTGTCTGACTTATTAACCAGCCAACTCGGTAAAACAATCTCAAACATTCCGAAGAAAGAGAATGCAAACACCATAAAAATGACAAAGAATATGAGATTCGGGATCCAATGTGTGCTCAGCCAGTTTGCAATATCAGGGCCGAAAATAACTGATACAACTGTTCCAATAATTGTGTAAATGGCTATGATTGATACCCCATAAAATGAAGCATGCAACTTCGATTTGAGTTTCGACTCACCACTACGCATAAAGAAGGAAACCGTCATCGGAATCATCGGGAATACACATGGAGTAAGTATTGCTGCTAAACCGGCAAGAAAAGAGAAGAAAAAGAACATCCACAGCGAACGCGATGAATTGTCAGTTGTCGCAGGAGCAGATGCTTCTTCGGCGTTTGCAATCTGATTTACAGGCTCAGGTTCAGTTGTTGTCGTCAGCGTATCGTTTGACTGTTTTTCAGTTGCAACAGGACTTGCATCCACTGTCTCACTCATAGTTGTTTTTACCGCCTGAGCCGCAGATACCGGAATTTTAATCGCAAAATCAGCTTCAATCGGAGGTGTGCACGTTTCATCGTTGCAACTCATAAACTCGACATAACCTTTTATTTCGGTGAGGTTTTTATCCAGAAGTTTTACCTTTTGTTTGAAAACAACTCGGTTTTCATAGTACCTCAATTTCAACCCAAAGTTTTCGTCGAATATTTCGGTCGGAGAAGGACTTTTTGCAAGATTTCCAAGCAAACGGATTTTTGAATCATTTTCATAAACGAACGAAGTTGAAATTGGACCTCCCTCCGGAAGGGATGTGTCGTACAGATGCCAGCCCGGCTCGATTTCTGCAGTAAAAACCAATTCAATTTCCTCTCCGTTTGCTTTCGAACTGAAGCTCCACTTTACCGGTTCAAGCACTTGCGAGAAGCCATAAAAATTGAGCAAAATTATTCCGAACAGAACAAATAGCTTTTTCATCATACGTGGTAAATTTTTATTGTTGTATTTTCTTTTTTCCGAAACGAAAGTAAACAAACAATAAATCCTAACGGCAACAACAAGGGTGGATTATTCCGAATTAAGAGGTTGAATAAAGGTTTAGTCCTTCATTCGTTGGGCAATAATTTGCTGATTATAAATATCAACCGCATCCTGACGATTATTCACACCTAGTTTTTTGTAAATATTGTTCAGATGCGTTTTTATCGTACTCAGCTCAACAAATAATTCGGATGCTATCTCTTTATTGGCCTTTCCTTGCGATAACTTTTCCAGAATCGACAGTTCTTTTTCCGACAAAAAAGAAAGCAGTTGCGTTTGATTTTTCACCATCGTTTTTTTTCGGTGTTCACGAAAAATAAAAAATGCCAGCACCAAAATAATTAATGTTTGCAGCGCAATAACCCAATCTTTCCAGGGAGACGACAACTCCGGAATTTCGCAAACAACCTTCCGATATTCGGTCAGGCTGTTCAACTGCTCGTTATAAAAAGTAGAATATGATGATTTGGGATACGCTTTGCCTATTTGCTCCTGAAGATTAAAATAAAGATTGCTGTTTCTCAAAAAATCAGTTTCCTTATCGTCGATGTGGTACAAGGCAAAAAGGGCAATCAGCGGATCGTTGCACGTGCCAATAAAATCATGAATATATTTATTCAGACTCTGGCTGATAAAATTCCGTTTTGCTTTGGTTCCACCATTATCAAGCAGTTCCTTTTTCTGATAAAATTCTGTTTCAAAACCGCATAATCTTTCATTCTTTTCTGAACCAACAAAAGAAATGGTGGTGAAAATATTATTCGGATCGCTGTTTGAAAGAGTAATTTTATCATTATTCCCGAGAATCAGGTGCATAAAATTCCGAACAGGGCTATGATAAAATTCAACTGCCGAAAAACTATTCTGAACCAAATAAAGTCGATAGAAATGAGGATCATCCGGCAAATCATCACCAGAGAGAGTAAATGTGCCATCCGCAGCAAGCTGGGCTGAGTTAATTTTAAATTCGGGCGAGGCAACAAAAAATTTATCCGGCGTATCAATTGATGCCAGATAAAGCACTGGTTGCCACTGTTCTGAAATATTTAACTTCCCTTTTATTTCGTAACCAAGGGATAATTTCAGGCTAAAAAAACAGAGTAAAAATAAAACGACCCGACTCACGATTATTGTTTTGAGGCTTAAAAATAAAAAATCCCGGTGAATAACCGGGATTTTAAAATGAAATTACAGAATGATTTCTTCCAGATTTTCGTCGAGAAAGTGATACTCCGTCATGTCTTGGGAGCCAATACTTTCTACATTAATGCGTTTAAAAAATTTGAACGCCCATTTTTGTTTGATCGACCAAATACCTTTTGTAAGGTATGCGGCCACATAAGGATGAACCCGAATTGTCAGTCTCTTTTTATTCAGTTCACTGAATATGTAATTGACTCTATTCTCCAGTTCGTCAGTAAAAAGTACGGTAGGCGTCACTTTTCCGGACCCTTTACAAACCGGACAAACTTCGGTGGTATCAATGTGTTCTTCAGGCCTTACACGTTGCCGGGTAATTTGCATCAAACAGAATTTACTCAAAGGTAAAATGTTGTGTTTGGTGCGGTCGGCATCCATGGCCTCTCTCATTTTGTCGTACACTTTGGTACGATTCTCGGGCACATGCATATCGATAAAATCGATTACAATAATACCGCCCATGTCTCTCAACCTCAGTTGCCGCGCTATTTCTTCGGCAGCAGACAGGTTCACTTCCAATGCATTCGTTTCCTGATCGATGCCAACTTTCGAGCGATTTCCGCTGTTTACATCAATCACATGAAATGCTTCGGTGTGTTCAATAATCAGGTAAGCTCCATTCTTGAAGGATACGGTCTTACCGAAAGATGCTTTGATTTGCTTTTCAACCCCGTAATAATCGAAAATTGGCTGTCCTCCTTTATAGAGTTTTACAATTTTCTTTTTTTCGGGAGCAATCGATTCAATGTATTCTGTAATTTCATCAAAAACAGTCGCATCGTTAACAATGATACTGTTAAAGTCGGGATGATAAATATCCCGGAGCAAGGCAGTAGTCCGGCCAAGTTCTCCAACAATTAATGAGGGAGACTGAGCTGTCTTCAATGTATTAAACATCGATTCGAACTTTGCCACTAATCTTTTTAGTTCCTGATCGAGCTCAGCCACACGTTTACCTTCGGCTGCAGTACGTACAATGACCCCGTATTTACGAGGGCGAATACTCTGTATCAGCTTTTTGAGTCGGCTTTTTTCTTCGGCAGATTCTATTTTCTGCGAAATACTGACTTTTTCGCTGAATGGCATCAAAACCATGTTACGTCCGGCAATCGAAAGTTCCGAAGTTAAACGCGGTCCTTTCGTCGAAATAGGTTCTTTGGCGATTTGCACTAAAATGCTCTGGCCAATTTTCAAAATGTCCGTAATCTTGCCATCTTTATTAATATCTGGCTCAGACTGGATTTTTGAGAGGGAAGAAATCTTGTTCTTTTTTGACGAGGCGGCTTTCAAAAACTTACTCAAAGTTGAGTACTGAGGCCCCATGTCCAGATAATGCAGAAAAGCATCTTTTTCGTATCCAACATCGATGAAGGCAGCATTTAAACTGGGCATTATTTTCTTCACACGGCCTAAATAAATATCCCCGACCGCAAATTTTGCCCCGCTCTTTTCTCTGTTTAGCTCTGCCAGCCGCTTGTTTTCAAGCAAGGCGATCACAACTTCAGAGGGAGAGACATTGATAATTAAATCACTACTCACAATGTTAAATAAAATTTAGAGAGTTAAAAAAATGCATAGACATATAAACAGATTAAACCTAAAGTACAGGTGTACTTTAGGTTTAATCGTAAAATGTCTTTTTAAAGGCTTACGCGTAAAAAGAAAAGACTATTTTTTCTTTTTATGTCTGTTTTTTCTTAATCTCTTCTTACGCTTATGCGTAGCCATCTTGTGTCTTTTTCTTTTCTTTCCGCTTGGCATAACTTATTTATTTTACTTTGTCCTTAACTTGAGCTACAAATGTTTTCGCTGGTTTGAACGAAGGAATATTGTGCTCAGGAATAATAATTGTAGTATTTTTCGAAATATTACGTGCTGTTTTCTCAGCTCTTTTTTTCACGATGAAGCTACCGAAACCGCGCAGGTAAACGTTCTTACCATCAGTTAATGAGTCTTTTACAGTTTCCATAAAAGCTTCAACTGCTTTCTGTACAGTCACTTTTTCGATTCCTGTGTTCTTGCTTACTTCGTTAACAATATCTGCTTTAGTCATTTCTTAAAATATTTAGTTTTCAACAAATTATATTTAAAAATCAATTGGTGTGCAAAAATAAAAATTATTCAATAAATACGAATACTCTGGTTGAATTATTTTTACAAATCGAAAAGTTTTTAAAATACTGAGAAAGAACATGCAGCATTTCAAACAACATATCCATGCCTGGTATGCCCGTCATAAGCGGGATTTGCCATGGAGAGAGACCACCAGCCCTTATTACATCTGGCTGTCAGAAATTATTTTGCAACAAACCCGAGTAGTTCAGGGAATTGACTATTATTATCGTTTTACCGAACAATTCCCTGCCCTTTCGGATTTGGCAAATGCGGACGAAGAAGAAGTTTTAAAATTGTGGCAGGGTTTGGGCTACTACAGTCGGGCACGCAACCTGCATCAAACAGCAAAAGATATACTTCTTTATTATAATGGTATATTTCCGGCCGATTATGCAGCATTGAAAAAGCTAAAAGGAATTGGCGACTACACCGCATCGGCAATTGCATCCATTGCTTTCAACCTGCCCTATGCAGCGGTGGACGGAAATGTTTTCCGTGTTTTGTCGCGCTTCTTCGGAATTGCACTCCCTATCGATAGCCGGGAAGGCGAAAAAGCATTCAGAGAATTGGCCAACGAATTAATTCGAAAAGAAAATGCCCCGGGAATGCACAACCAGGCAATGATGGAATTTGGAGCCCTGCAATGTGTTCCGGCAAAACCCGACTGCAATACATGCCCACTTGCCGACAGATGTTTTGCTCTACAAAAAGGGCAAATCGACCAACTTCCGGTAAAAAAGAACAAAACCAAAGTCCGTGATCGCTATTTTAACTACCTGGTAATTGAAGAAAATAACTTTCTGTTCCTGCAAAAGCGAACGAAAAAAGATATATGGATGAACCTGTACGAGTTCCCGCTAATTGAAACCGGCGAAAAAGTTTCGGTAGAAAGTCTGTTGGATGATAAGAACACGACCATTTTCAATGAGTTCAAAAACCTCACGTTCGTCGCAGCCAGTAATTGGCAAACACATTTATTAAGCCATCAGAAAATACATTACCGTTTTATTCAGTTACAAACAGAAGAATCAAAGAAAATAAGAGATAGCTTGCTTCGGGTAGATAAAAAAGATATTTTTACCTTTGCTGTACCGAAATTAATCGAGAAATTTGTAAACAAAATAATGCATTTATAGCTTGTCCATGCTGCAAGTGCAGCCACTCGTACAAAAAACATATATGTTCGCGGAAAAGTGGATTTTCACGCTTGATTTGTTTGAGGGAATTTGCGTAAATTATTATTGTTAATTTTAAAACATGAATGTATGTCTGTGAATAAAGTAATTTTAGTCGGAAACGTCGGGAAAGATCCCGAAGTTCGTCATCTTGACAAAGGTGTCGCTGTAGCAAATTTCTCTCTTGCAACCACCGAAACGTATTTGGATAAAAACGGCGAAAAAGTAAGCACCACCGAATGGCACAATATTGTTGTTTGGCGAGGGCTGGCCGAAGTAGCAGAAAAATACGTAACAAAAGGCCGTCAATTGTATATCGAAGGTCGTATCCGCACTCGTTCGTGGGACGACAAAGATGGACAAAAACGCTATACTACTGAAATTTATGGCGATGTGATGCAATTACTTGGCCGTCGCGAAGACAATGGCCCGGGAGCGCCACAATCAGCCCCTGCTCCGGCAATGGAATCTTCTGTTCAGGAACCAGATTTCTCGCAGCCGGAAGAAGACGATTTACCATTTTAATAACTAAAACGATTTGATCCTTGGAAACAGACCCTTTGCCCACGCATTTACTTTTCACCGGTGAGATACAATTTTTCCCGATAAGCACTGGTGTTATTCTTAGTTTGTTGGTAGTTGTGTTATTGCTGATTTTTTCAGCACTGATTTCGGGATCAGAAGTAGCTTATTTTTCGTTGGGACCTACAGAACGGGAACAACTAAAATCGAATAAAAACAGACGAAACAGTTTTGCACTGCGGAATCTGGAATCTCCGGAGAAATTATTGGCCACGATACTTGTGGCCAATAATTTTGTTAATGTCGGAATCGTTATTCTTTCTTCTTACATTACCTCCAATCTGGTTGATTTTTCGGAAGCGCCCACGCTGGGGTTCATCATTCAGGTGGTTGTAATCACATTTTTTCTGCTTCTTTTTGGCGAAATTATACCCAAAGTGTATGCGGCTCGTTTTGCGCTTAAAGTGGCTATTTTCATGTCCCTTCCTCTGTTGGTACTGGAAAAAATTCTTCGCCCTATCAATTCGATATTGATTTATTCGACTTCGTTTGTAAATAAACGAATGCAGAAACACAAACAGAATATTTCGGTAGATGAATTGTCGCAAGCACTGGAAATGACCGCCGATCATGAAATATCGGAAGACAAGGAAATTCTGGAAGGAATTGTCAAATTCGGAAACAAAAGTGTGGTTGAAATAATGCATCCCCGTGTTGATGTTGTTGCGCTCGACATTCGCGAAAATTTCGAGAAAGTAATTGCTGTAATCAACGATTCGGGTTATTCGCGCATTCCGGTATATTCGGGTACTTTCGACAATATCCGGGGAATTCTGTACATCAAAGACCTACTGCCTCACATTCACAAGAATACCAATTTCAAGTGGCAAACAATCATTCGCCCGCCATTTTATGTACCGGAAACCAAGAAAATTGACGATTTGCTCGAAGATTTTCAGAAAAACAAAGTACACATGGCCATTGTTGTGGACGAATATGGAGGTACATCAGGAATTGTTACACTCGAAGATATTTTGGAAGAAATTATCGGCGACATCAGCGATGAGTTTGATGAAGATGAAAATATATTCACGCGTATTGATGAAAACAAATATCTTTTTGACGGAAAAGTTTTACTGAATGATTTTTATAAGATAGTGGACTGTTCCGACGATATTTTTGAAGATGTAAAAGGAGAAGCCGACACTCTGGCCGGATTAATTCTGGAACTAAAAGGTGAATTTCCGAAGCGTTTCGACAAAATAAATTGTAAAAATTTCGTTTTCTCTATTGAGGCTGTTGATAACCGGCGTATCCGGCAAATCAAAGTCGAAATTTTCAATCAATAAAATTCAGCTATGAGATTTAAACGGAGTTTTATTTTAATACTGTGTTTGACCGTTTTTGGGGCCTGCAAACACGAATATACGCCCAAACCCCGGGCCTATTTCCGAATTGCATTTCCTGAAAAAGCTTATCATCCGATTTCCATCGATTTGCCCTATTCGTTTGATATTGCCGACTATTCGAAAGCGGAGCCGGATTCGGATCGTTTTGCCGAGCCGTACTGGATTAACATTGAAACTCCGGCAAATAAAGCTGAGTTACATATCAGCTATGCCCGGCTTGCAAACAATTTGCCTGATCACATCGAAAATTCGCGAAAATTCGTTTACAAACACACAATCAAGGCCGATGCAATTGAAGAAGAATCGTACATTGACAAAGAGAATAAGGTGTATGGTACGATTTTTTACATTGATGGGAATGCCGCATCGCCGGTTCAGTTTTACCTGACCGACAGTACGCATAATTTCTTGCGCGGTGCTTTGTACATTCGCGAATTGCCAAATATCGATTCCATCCGACCGGTAATCAATTTCTTGAAACCTGACGTAATTCGGTTAATCGAAACTACCCGCTGGAAAAGTTAGCATGCCTGTTATCGAAAAAATACAATCATCAGAAAGTATTATTGGGGTATTCCAACTTCAGGAGACTATTGATGAACTTGAAAAGTTATATTCAGATATAAGAAACAGCGACGAACAAATTCGGTCATTTCAACACGAAAAAAGAAAACGCGAATGGTTGGCCGTGCGAATTTTAATTGCCCAACTACTCGAAACTGATTTCGCTATTGAATACGATAAAAATGGTCGCCCAAATATTCGGCACGAGAAATATCATTACCTCAGCATCAGTCACTCGTCCGAATATGTAGCCGTGTATATTCATCAAACCAAATCAGTAGGAATTGACATTGAAAGCCTCGATCGTCGTTTTGCTTATGTCGAAAAAAAATATCTTTCTGAAGATGAATTGGTACAAGTGCAAAATCATCCGCATTTCAGAGCGATTTACTGGTGTTGCAAAGAAGCGATTTTTAAATGGGCCGGACGCGAGGGAGTTGACTTCCGGAAGCAGATAAACATCAAGCCATTTCTACCTGATTCAGAACAAATTATTCAGGCTGATTTTTACGATATCCGAGCCAATTACGTAGTCCAACTCAGGTTCATTATTTTCCGCCAACAAGTCATTGTTTTTACCCTGTAAACGATTTAAAATTTTACCGGTTCTGTTTTCTTTCAGTACATAAATCTTCATTCGGGTTATTTGTCTTTTGTTTTTTTCATTCATATTTGTAGCAATATTGAGATGAAAATTGCATGATTGAGACGAGAGATTACATATTGTGGGATAGTTTTAAAAATGGAAGCGAACACGCGCTTTCCTTGATTTACAAAGAACATTATTCTGCATTATTTTATTACGGACGAAAAATCATGCAGGACGAAGAACTAATAAAAGATTTAATTCACGAGCTTTTCGAAGAACTAATCAGAGCCGGGGCACGCCTTTCGGATACCGACAATATTCGCTATTACCTACTAAAAAGCCTTCGGTATAAACTGCTTAAAAAATCTGATTCGAAAGTTGAAAACCGTACAAATATAAAAAGCGATCATCCCGAGTTTGGAATTGTAGATTCGATTGAAAAACAGATGATTCTCGATGAGATTGACGAAACCCGACGGGAACAAATTAAAGAAGCGGTTTGCCGACTGTCGTCAAAACAACAGGAAATTATTTACCTGCGCTTTTATAACGACATGAACTACGAGCAAATTGCCGAAATATTTCAAACAGGCATCCAAACCGTGCGTAACCTTATGCACCGCGCACTTCGTTCGCTGCAAGAAGACCTAAAAAAAAATGGAACCGATTTATTTACGCTTCTATTCTTCCTCAACAAAAATCATTATCAAACGGTTATCAATTAAATATCTCCCATCACCCTTCTTTTTTCTATGCATACGAAGGTGAGTATTGACACAAAAAATCGATTTTGTGCTATAAAACATATTTTTCACCTAGTATATCTTCCCCATTCGATCCATTTAGTTATAAAAATGAGCTGAAAATTATATGGACAACCCTCACTATAGCGTAGAAGAACTTATCGATCGGCCTGATTTCAGAGAATGGACGCTTGATCCTCAACGAGGAAATCAGTACTGGACAAAACTACAACGCGAACAAGAGCCAATGCGGCCAATCATACACGAGGCTTCCCGAATTGTGAAACTTCTTTCGTGGGAAGAGCCCAAACTCCCGAAAAATGAATATTCGAACTCGCTAAGCCGACTTCAAAAAGAAATAACACAAATAAAAGTTCGCAGCAAAAAAGCAACCTTCGATTTTTCGTGGTTGAAAGTAGCAGCAGTGCTCTTACCTATATTTGTGGCTGCAACAACTTACTATTTCTTTGCACCCCGCCAACAAAGCGAGTTCAAAAATATTGTATTTACCACTCCTGCCGGACAAAATTCATCAATCACGTTGCCCGATGGATCTGAAGTGATGCTAAAAGGATCGACTCGCATTGAGGTATCCGAAGGATACGGCAAACACAACCGGAATATTGAAATCGACGGAGAAGCATTCTTCTCTGTCCAACGCAACGAAGAACTTCCTTTCCAGGTAAAAGCAGCTTCATTTCTGGTTCGGGTGTTGGGCACACGTTTTAACATGAAAGCTTATTCTGAAGATCCAAGCATTTACACCACACTGGTACACGGAAAAATTGAAGTAAACGAAGCAATAAGTCATCACCATTCAATATTGACCCCAGGAGATCAATTGGTTTTCATGAAAGACAGCCTGATTGCCCGGAAACAAAAAGTAAACACACAGTTTTTCGACCGCTGGCACGGTCAGGGTATGATTTACGAAAAGGTTCCAGTAGTGCAAATTATAAAAGACATTGAACGAATTTACGATGTGCACGTGCAATACAATGGCGATTTTTTATCGAAAAAAGTGCTGACTTGTGTTTTTGAACCGGGAGAACCATTGGAGAAAGTTCTTCAGGTAATTGCTCGTACCGCTTCATTTAAGTACGAGATTGACAATAGAAACATAATCATAAAGTAAAATAACAGCCTATGTGTTAAACGATTGAAAAACAAAAAACACCGGAGATGCTGGCACATACACCGGTGCTAAATCTGTAAAAAACAATTTATTAGTCAAGTAATTAACTAACATGGTAAAATTATGAAAAAAAAATGGAGTGGCTGTGTTCTCTTCCGAAAAACACATCCCGGTAAACTTTTAAAAATTATGAAAGTAATGGTATTTCTGATGCTGGTTGGAATCATGCATGTATCGGCTAGTGTGTATTCCCAAACAGCAAAATTCTCTATGAATCTGAAACAGGTAGCAGTAATTGATGTACTGAAAGCGATTGAAGCTCAAAGTGAATTTCGTGTTGCGTACAACAATTCCGATTTCGATGTAAACAGAAAAGTGAATGTATCGGCCGATAACGCCAATGTGGAAGAAATTCTGAAAGACCTGCTGGAAGGCACCAGTCTTTCGTATTCAATCATCGACCGTCATATCATCATTTCCACCGAAGCAAAAAAATTGCAATTCAGTGGTCTGGCACAAGGAAATATAGCTATTTCAGGAAAAGTAACCGATGAATCAGGAGAACCGTTGCCCGGAGTTGCTGTAATGGTGAAAGGATCAAATATCGGAACAACTACCAATGCTGAAGGAGTTTACCATTTGAGTGAGGTTCCGGAAAATGCCACATTGCTTTTCTCTTTTGTTGGAATGAAAGCCCAGGAACTGGCCATAGAAGGTCGTTCGCAAATCAATGTAAAACTGATTGAAGAATCAATTGGTATCGACGAGGTTGTTGCTGTCGGCTATGGATCGTTCCAGAAAAAAGAACTTACCAGTGCCGTTTCGAGCATTGGAAGTAAAGAACTTTTGCAAGGATCAGTAAACAGTCCGATACAAATGCTCGACGGTAAAGTTGCCGGAGTTTCTATTTCGAACCCTGCTGCCGCCGACCCCAACCGTTCTACGGATGTACAAGTACGTGGAGCCTCATCCATTGATGCAGGGAATGGCCCGCTGATTATCATCGACGGTATGCCTGGCGGTGATTTGCGCAATATTGCACAACAAGATATTGAATCGATGACTGTACTGAAAGACGGTTCTGCCGCAGCAATCTATGGTTCGCGTGCTGCAAACGGGGTTATTCTGATTCAGACAAAACGAGGCAAATCAGGAAAAGTGACTGTGACCTACGATAGCTACATCGACCACGACGTAGTTGCAGCCAAACCTGATATTTTATCCGCTGAACAGTTTCTCGAACATAAAATTGATGTGGATCGCGGTGCCAGAACCAATTGGTACGACGAATTAATTCGCACCAACAACTTCGGACAAAACCACTTTATGTCGGTTTCCGGAGGTAATGAAAACACTATTTTCCGTATTTCGGCTAACTACCGCGAAAAAACAGCGATCGACATCGCTTCGGAAAGAAAAGAAACAGGTATTCGCGCCAGTTTCCAACAAAAAGCACTGGACGGATTTATTGAATTGAGCGGAAATCTTTCGTACAAGGATGCCAAAGAAGAATATACCAACTACGGAGTTTTCCAACAGGCTGTAAAATTGAATCCAACCATTCCGGTTTACGACGAAAATGAATCGTCAGGCTATTACCGCATGTATGGTTATGCAACCTACAACCCAATTCAGGAATTAAAAGAACGCGAAAACGGAGCCGATCAGGAATATTCAATCATCGACTTCAACGTAAAATTTAATCTGCTGAGAAATCTGAACACAGAAGTAAAACTGGCTCGCCAGCGTCACGACGAATTCCGCAGAGAATATTATACTTCGAAATCGAAAGAATCGGTTGACAACAACCGCACCGGACGTGCCCGTCTCGAAAATGAAAAATGGGTGGACTACACACTGGAATGGATTGGTAACTATTATACCACCATCGACAAACATAATATTAAATTAATGGGAGGTTACTCGTACCAGGAATTTAACAACTACGGATTCTGGGCTGAAAATATGGACTTCCCATCAGATGCTTTCGCTTACAACAATCTGGATGCAGGTAGATGGCAATTGGAGAAAGGACGTTTGGGAATGGATTCGTGGAGAAGCAAAGAAAAAACCATTGCATTCTTTGGTCGTGCCAACTATAATTTCGATGACAAATTTTTATTCTCAGGATCAATCCGTTACGAAGGAAACACCAAATTCGGCGCCGACAACAAATGGGGAACATTCCCTGCTGCATCAGCCGCATGGCGTATTTCACAAATGGACTGGATGGAAAATGCAACCTTTGTTGACGACCTGAAAGTACGTTTATCGTATGGTGAAACAGGTCGTTCGGGCTTTGGCCGCTATGCTTCGCTGGCTCGCTATCAGGGCTACGGAAAATGGCAAAACGACGAAGGTCAATGGATTCAGGTATATGGCCCGGCTAACAACCCTAACCCAAACTTGCGCTGGGAAAAACAAATTTCGTACAACCTGGGAGCCGACTTCTCTTTATTTAAGAAGCGCGTTTCAGGTAGTATCGACGCATTCATCCGCAAAGGAAAAGATGTTATTTCGAACTACGATGCTCCGGTTCCTCCGTTCCTCCATGACCAGATTTTCACCAATGTTGCCTCTTCCAGCTCAAAAGGAGTTGAATTGTTGCTGAATTGGAATGCTGTAACAAAAGATCAATTCACTTACACAACCAATATTACAGCTTCGTATATCAAATCAAAACTCGATAAATTTTCGAACGGAACATTTACCAAAGGATACATGAACCGCGTTTCATTGCCGTCTCCTGGCAACCCGGGCGAGGCTCAGCGTCTGGAAGATAATACTGAAATTGGTAGTTTCTACGGATATAAATACGCAGGAGTAAACGAAGATGGTAAAATTATGATCTGGCGAGATGGCGTAGTTGGTTCGGAAAAAGTAATTGCCTCTTCCGAAGCTAAAGAAACCGACAAAGGTTATATCGGACATGGATCACCTCACGTTGAATTATCATGGGGAAATACTTTCACTTACAAAAATTTCGACCTGATGCTTTATTTCAGAGGCCGCTTCGATTACCAAATCCTGAATACCTACCAAATGTACTACGGGTTGGTTGCTGAACCAGGTGTGAACTTGCTCCAGGATGCATATTCCCGCAATGGCCAAATCACTTCAGGAAAAATAATTTGTGATTATTTCCTCGAAAATGGCGACTACCTGAAACTCGACAACATAACATTGGGCTGGACTCCAAAAATTTACAGTAAAATCATCCGCAACATGCGTGTATATGCTACAGCCAAAAATGTATTCACTATTACCAAATTCACCGGGCTTGATCCAACAACTGTTTCAACAACAGGTCTGGAACCTGGAATTCTTAGTTTGGATGTTTATCCGATAACCCGAAACTATACTTTGGGTGTTCAGATCACATTTTAACAAAACGTATTGATCAATTTAAAATTTGAGAAGATGAATAAGAAAAAACTATTATACCTGCTTACTTTCTTTATCCTGGCAGCTCCGGCATGTACAAATCTGGACGAAGAAGTTTTCGATACGCTCACTACTGATAAATATTATCAGGATAAAAATTCAATTATTGCTGCATTGGTACGTCCGTATGAACATGGCCACTGGTGCGGATGGGACGGCGACCGATGGCTGGCCCAGGAACTTACTGCCGACCAGTTTGCCTGGCCACAAAAAGGCAAACACGGTTGGGATGGCGGACAATGGATACGTCTTCACGGACACGAATGGACCGATAATGAAGGAGTAATCTACGGCGCATGGGTCGGCCCATATCAGGGAATTGCCCAATGTAACTTGTTTATCCAGGACTTTACAAATCTCGACTATCCATCATTCGGGTTAACCGAAGCAGACAAAGCTCAGCATGTAGGAGAACTCCGAACACTACGCGCATGGTTCTATTTGTTCCTGATCGATTTCTTCAGAGAAGTTCCGATTGTTGAAGGAGTAAATGATGTGGTTGGCCAATCGAGCCCTGCTGAAGTTTTTGCATTCATTGAAAAAGAGTTGAAAGAATCTTTGCCAGGTTTGCCTAAAAATGGCCGGGCCGGGCGCTGGGATCAGGCAGGTGCTGCATCCTTGCTCGTTCGTTTGTACCTGAATGCCGAAGCTTGGATTGGAACGCCAAAATACACAGAGTGTGCACAAATAGCGCAGGAAATTATTGACGGCAAATACGGCACATACACTATAGATAATGATTATACCGGACCATTCCGCTCTGGCATAAATGGGTACAGGTCATCCGAAAACATCATGGAATTTCCACATGCTAAAAATATATATGAGTTCGGATACTTTTACAACGCATTCATGCATTATCAGGCCAGATATAGCCTGGATAATGACTGGGGCGGATGGAATGGTATAACATTAACCCCTTCCCGCGATGTGGATGGAAATATTTATCCGTATAAACTGGGAAAACCTTACGAAAAATATGCCAATGGAGACAAACGCAAACAACCGTTCCGCGTAATTAACACCAAAGGCGATCGCGAAGGGTTCTTCCTCATTGGCCAGCAGTATAAATTCAACAGCGCAAAAGGATTTGGATTCGACAGTACGCAGATGGTATTGGGAACCGAAGAATGGAATGGCAAACCACTTAACTACGTGGACCAATGTGCCCGGTTTACTGAAAAGCCTAACGGACGATGGACAGAAGGTTCTCATGTTAGTACAGGAGAAGAAAACAGCGGCGTTCGCTTCCTGAAATTTCCATGGCTGCCTATGTCTCAGAACTTATTCCAGATGAACTCGGCAACAGAAATTCGTTTAGCTGAAAGCTACTATGCTCTGGC
The DNA here is from genome assembly GCA_963668595.1 of Prolixibacteraceae bacterium. GTDB lineage: Bacteria > Bacteroidota > Bacteroidia > Bacteroidales > Prolixibacteraceae > GWE2-42-39. The sequence continues at coordinate 1,890,875 of OY764876.1, forward strand.
AGAATGTAAATTCAGAGCCAACGACAAAGCAGGAGCTGCTACCTTGCTCGACGCTGTGCGGAAAAGAAATTTCACTGATGCAAGCTGGGACGCAAACAGCTACGTAAAAAATATTACCAAACTGACCGAAGACGAATTTGTTGACGAACTGGGACGTGAGTTCCTCGGCGAAAGACATCGTCGTACTGATTTGGTTAGATGGAAACGCTTTGGCAACGAATGGTGGGATAAATCAACTGACAACACAGACAAAACTGTTTTCCCAATTCCTTCGCGTGCATTAAATGCCAATCCATTGCTGCATCCGAACCAGGGAAATACACAGTCGAAATAACGATTTTATTACCTCTTATTAGTTTTCTTGTATTGACAAAATGGGCTATCAGAGATAATCAGCTGCACCCAATTTAGTCAGATAATGATTTGTTCCCAGGGACTATTCGAAAAAAGAATAGTCCCTTTTCTTTTTTAGCATTACTTTTGTGTCAATTGTAACTAAACCAATATACTTCATGATCGATTTATTAAATCCGGCAATAACTCTTCATTGCATCAATCTGCTCTGTTCAATCCGAGTATCAGACTAATAAAAAGCAAGCCAATGACAAAACATCAACTTCCTATTTGCACAATAGCTATACATCTGTAATTACCCAATAAATAAGAATATGGCAAAAAATATATTCAACCAAGCAGGAAAAGGAGTTTTACTGACTGCTGCTTTGCTGACAACAGCTTGCACTCAGCAAAAAAGCTCAGAACCTCAACAGCCCAATATCATTGTTTTTTTAGTTGACGATATGGGATGGCAAGACACCTCGGTTCCATTCTGGACAAAGCGAACGCCGCTGAATGATAAATTCCATACTCCTAATATGGAACGTCTGGCGTCACAAGGAATGATTTTTACTCAGGCTTATGCGAGTTCTGTTTGTTCTCCGACAAGAGTCAGTCTGATGAGTGGCATGAATGCAGCCCGCCATCAGGTTACCAACTGGACTTTACGACGCAATGCCAGTGTAGATGCACCCGACGATGTGATGAACTTTCCTCTGTGGAATGTAAACGGACTACAACCTGTCGATTCGATTGAACGGTCGGTTCCGATCACTCCTCTTCCGCAAATACTGAAAGAACATGGCTATTTCACCATTCATAGCGGGAAAGCACATTTCGGGGCAATTAGTACACCGGCTGCCAATCCGCTATCGTTGGGCTTCGATATAAATATAGCCGGGCATGCAGCCGGAGGACCTGCAACCTACCAGGGGCTAAAAAATTACGGGAACGATGAAAGCGGCCAACCGCTTAGTGTTTGGGCAATTCCGGGCTTGGAAAAATATTTCGGACAGGATATTAATCTGAGCGATGCACTCACCAAAGAAGCCATTCTGGCAATGGATAGTGCTCAACAAGTGAAAAAGCCTTTCTTTTTATATCTGGCACATTATGCAGTACATGTGCCGCTTGAGCCCGACAATCGCTTTTATCAGAAATATAAAGATGCAGGATTGGAAGAGCCTGAAGCACGCTATGCCTCCATGGTTGAGGGAATGGATCAAAGCCTCGGAGACGTGATGGATTATCTGGAAGAAAAAGGATTGAGTGAAAATACCATCATCCTGTTTATGTCGGACAACGGAGGTTTGAGCGCCCATGCCCGCGGTGGTGAAAAACACCTCCACAATGCTCCGCTCAATAGTGGTAAAGGCTCGGCATACGAAGGAGGTATTCGTGAACCGATGATTGTGAAATGGCCTGCAAAAGTAAAAGCTGCTTCCCGATGCAACGACTATTTAATCATTGAAGATTTTTACCCGACTATTTTAGAAATGGCAGAAATAAACAATGCTCAAACTATTCAACACATCGATGGCAAAAGCTTTGTACCAATGTTACTCGAAAAAGGCAGCACGGCAAATAATCGCGATTTATTCTGGCACTACCCAAATAAATGGGGTGCTGAAGGACCGGGAATCGGAGCCAGCAGTACAATCCGATCGGACGACTGGAAACTGATTTACTTTTATAAAGATCAACATTTCGAATTATACAATATTTCCGAAGACATTGGAGAAAAAAACAACTTAGCAGAATCAAATCAGGAAAAACGAAAAGAACTGGCACAAAAACTTAGTTGTTATTTACGCGAAGTGAAAGCCCAGCGACCATCATTCAAAACAGATGAAAAAGAAATTCCCTGGCCCGACGAAATAATCCAGTGATTTTTTGAGTTGAAGTTGAAAATAATTCGTGCTTCTCTGTCATACCGAAGCTTTTGCATGCGAAATTAATTCCATGCAAAAGCTTTTATGCTGTTTTCTTTCTAAAATTCAACGATAAACGATAACAACACTAGTTCCTTCCCCCGATTTTATTGATAAAGCATAAAAAAAAAACAGCATAAATTTTTTCATTTTAAGTAAATCTGATACCTTAACGCAAAAATTGCACGGCCCGAAAAAATGAGCATGCAACAAAATGCCCAAATACCTGAATTTAAATCAATGCATCGTTTTTTAAATTCCAGGAACAAGGCTAAACCCGACAATGAATCCCGACAATTAGTCGCTGCTTCTTCTCGGAAAAATTTTAAGTTCTTGTGGTTTTTAGTAGCATATAACAAAAACTGAATAAAACGAATCATGAAAAAGGCATCTGTATTTCTATTCGTTATTTTGCTTTGTTCATTTATTCCTGCTTCGTTGGTGCAGGCTCGCGGAATAAAATTCTTCGTTGGTGGAAAAATCACCGATACCGAAGGGAAACCGATTCATCTTGCGGAACTATTCGTCTCCGGATCTTCGGTTGGCACTTCTTCCGACGAAAAAGGAAAATTTCAGATTGAAATTCCTTTTCTCCCTGCATATCTCGTTGCCACAGCAAACGGATACGAACCATTTGCCGCCTACATCGATAATTTCACCGACTCGCTAAATATTGCCATGAAACCCAGCCAACTCAATCCCGCCGACTTATCGAAGGTGAGCAAAAGCGAACGAAAAAAACAGGTGCGTTTCTTTTGTCAGCAATTTATTGGCGACGATTTGCGTGTGAACTATAAAGTATTGAATGAAGCGGTTCTGCACTTCTCCGGAGATGCAAAAAGTTTCCAGGCCATATCGGAAATGCCTCTGGTAATCATTAATAATTCGCTTGGGTATAAAATCAGGATTCTGCTTCGCGAATTTTACATTACCAAACGCGACGAACTCACCCACGAAGAAGTTGCACTGGATGCCTATTCTGGTGTTTTTGAACGACGTGTGATGGGGCATTATTACTACGAACCCATTACAACCAATTCTGAAAGTCAGCAAAAACGTTACGAACGCAACCGGCAAAGCCGCTACTACGGCTCATACCGGCATTTTCTGAAGTCGTTGTATGATGGTGAAGTAATGGATCAGGGCTACCAACTCACTTTTTACCCCGCCAAAGCAATCCTTAACGGCATTGTTTTTACCAATCTGGGCACAGTAAACCACTCACCCACCGGAATCAAAGAATGCGAAATGAATGCTGATTCGCTCAAAGTTGATTTTTACAGCGACATGAATGGGCTCCCGGTCAACTTAGGAAAAACAACTGAATCGTACAGCAAACAAACATCGGTAATCTACCCGGCTCCGGTTCCGCTTCGCATTCGTCCCAACGGAGCTGTACAGGGAAGTTTATATGATGTAAAAGGGCCAATGGGCGATTATTATTTTATCAACACGCTGCCCGACGACTATTTGCCACCCAAAAAGAAATAATTTCTGAAAAAGTTTATTTTCTGTCGAACCTTTTTCGTTTCGGGTGTATTAGCAATAAAATACGCTCATGTTTTTTACCAAACCAAATACCCGTATATTCATTGCACTGCTGCTTTGTCTGATTACCGGATTTATACTGATGATTTCAGACAACCAGACAGGACAAGAAGCGAGTGCTGATATTTTTAGTTTCCGTACCATAACACTGGCTCCGATATTAATTTTGGCATCGTACGCAGGTTTCTTTATTTTTATCCTGAAAAAAAGGAGTTAATGTTCGGGCGAAAAAAATACCATACAAAAACCGACGAAAGTCTGATGACCTGCGTTGCACAAGGCGACCAGCAGGCTTTTACGGTGTTGTATCACCGGTACAAGGATCGCTTGTTTTATTATTTTTTCCGCATGCTGAATAACTCCGAAGAGCAGGCAAACGATTTTTTACAGGAGCTTTTTCTGAAAATAATTGAAAAACCGGAAGCGTATAACGCTGCATATAAATTTTCAGCATGGATATTTTCGGTGGCAGCCAACATGTGCAAAAACGAATACCGCCGTCGCTGCAACCACAACGAAACCTCACTAAACGATTGTATTGTACACGAAACCGAGCAAATCGACCTTCAACGCTACGAGGCTGATCACCTGCTCGAAAAAATATTTGACATACTGCATACGCTGGGACCCGACTTTCAATCAGTATTCTTGCTGCGCTACCGCGAAGGTTTTTCAGTAAAAGAAATTGCCGAAATGCTCGAATTGCCCGAAGGAACTGTTAAATCGCGACTGCACTCGGCCCGCAAACAACTGGGCGATGCTCTGGCTCCGTTAAAAGAAGAAATTGACCTGATTATTTAAAACGAAAAACGATGAAGCTGAACGACAAAAAATTATTTGCCATCATGCAACAAGATAAAACCGGTAAACCTGATGATCGGATTGAAGACCGCTTGCGTTATGCAATGATGCTGAAAAACAGTGCACAGCCTGTTCGCCAGAATTCCATGGCGGGATTCGTTTCGTGGCTTTTCTCGTTTCACGGAATGGGAATTAAAATGACGGCCATTTCTTGCTTGCTGGTTGTTTCAATGCTGAAAACCAATCTGCACCAATCAACCATTACAAGCGGACAAAGCGATTCAATTTTTTTCAACCGAAGCATGGTGGCCGATTCAACTTTACTGATGAAAGAATTTAAACCCAGCCAGCACGATACACTATTCTAAGTATTTACCATTCAATAATCGACAATTTACGATTCAACTAACAACAGATAATCAGCATCCTGTACGACAACCAATGCGACAATATATTATTCTGATTTCTCAATTAAAAAAATCAAGAATAATAAAAAGTAAAACTCTTCTTCGAGTATTTTTAAGATTTATCCCTTCCCAATTCTTTTGAGAAAACCGAACTTCTCAATTCTCATTTTTGTTTCGCTGAAATTTCGCGACTTCGCTTTATTTTTTCATATTTGAAGAAGCGAGGCATGCAGATTAAACCATGTACCTGTAAATTTGTTTTACTTCTGAAAAAACAACAATGATGAACAAACCTGCCAATCAAATATTGGTCATTTTTGGTGCTTCGGGCGACCTGACCAAACGCAAACTTATTCCCGCAGTTTTCGATCTGCATTTACAGGGACTACTCCCCGACCGCTTTGCCATTCTGGGAGTTAGCCGCACCGAAATGAGCGACGAACAATTCAGGCAACGTATGCTCGAATTTCTGCCGAAGGATAAAAAACACGAAAAAGCACTTTCCGAATTCATACAAAAATTGTGGTACCAGTCGCTTTCAACTGCCGACAATTACGAATACCCCATTCTGCGCGACCGCTTAATGACTCTTGCCAAAGAATCGGAAATTGGCGAAAATTTCATTTTTTACCTGTCAACCCCGCCGCAATTGTATGAACTTATTCCGCAGGGACTCGCATCGGTTGGACTAAACGATTCGGGTACCGGATTCAAGCGCTTGATTGTAGAAAAACCTTTTGGAACCGATCTGAAAACGGCAAAACTGCTGAATAAAAATTTACTGAATTATTTTTCAGAAGAACAGATTTACCGCATCGATCATTATCTGGGCAAGGAAACCGTACAAAATATGCTGGTTACCCGCTTTGCCAACGGCATTTTCGAACCCATCTGGAACCACAATTTCATTCATCATATTGAAATTACTTCGGCCGAAAGCCTGGGAGTAGAAAGCCGTGGCGGCTATTACGACCATTCGGGAGCAATGCGCGACATGGTGCAAAATCACCTCCTCCAATTGGTTGGACTGGTGGCAATGGAACCACCGGTGGTAATTGATGCCGATGCCATCCGCAACGAGGTACTGAAAGTTTTTCAGTCACTGCGACCAATTCGAGAAGAGGAAGTTCCGAAATATGTCATTCGCGGACAATATACCCGTTCGCACATCAAAGGCGAAGCAGTGAACGGCTACCGCGAAGAAACGGGAGTCAACCCCGAATCGCGGACAGAAACCTACCTGGGCATGAAATTTTTTATCGACAACTGGCGCTGGGGCGGCGTTCCGTTTTACATCCGCACCGGGAAAAAACTTCCGGCTCGCGTAACCGAAGTGGTTATTCATTTTAAAAATACACCGCATCATCTGTTCGGGGGACAATCCAACAGCGTAGTAGCCAATAATCAACTGGTTATACGCATACAACCCGACGAAGGTATTTTGCTGAAGGTTGGCATGAAAGTGCCGGGTGCAGGCTTCCGCGTACAAACTGTAAACATGGATTTCCATTACGACCAACTGGCCGACACGCATCTGCCTTCGGCCTACGAAAGGCTATTGCTCGACAGCATGCAGGGCGATGCAACGCTTTACGCACGCGGCGATGCAGTGGAAAAAGCCTGGGAATTTGTGCAACCGATACTCAATGCATGGAAAAACAATCCGGACATTCCGGTATATGGCTACCCGGCCGGAACCTGGGGACCCGACATTGCCGATCAACTGATTGAAGACGGACAATGGAGATATCCGTGTAAAAACCTCAGCAACGACGGCGAGTATTGCGAATTATAAGAAGGGATGAGACTACGAGGAGATGAAGAGGGAAAAACGGAGAATGGAAAGCATGTTTGCAAATAACATAAAGACATGTAGTGCACTTTGTACTTTGGATTTTGTACTTTTTTTTACTTTACAACCATGACAACAGAAGTGAAAATTTTTAAGAGCCCTGAAAAAGTGGCGAAAGCCTTTGCCAAAGAGTTATTGGCTATGGTAAACGAATCGGCACAAAAGCGTTTCGACATTGCTTTATCGGGCGGACAAACACCCAAAATACTGTTCGAAATTTTGCAGACCAAATACGCTGAAAAGTTTCCCTGGCAACGCGTACATTTCTGGTGGGGCGACGAACGCTGCGTACCAGCATCACATGCCGATAGCAATTACGGAGTAGCCCGCGAAATACTATTTTCGAAAGTTGAAATTCCGCAGGAAAATATACACCCTGTTATAGGCGAAAATGATCCGCAGGAAGAAGCAATCTCTTACAGCCACCAATTACACGAGCATTTAAACGACAGACATGGCTGGCCTGTATTTGATCTCATCATTTTGGGAATGGGCAGCGACGGACATACCGCCTCCATCTTCCCCGACCAGATGCAACTGCTCGATTCGAACCTGATTTGTGCAACAGCCCCCCACCCCGATAGCGGGCAAATACGAATTACCCTCACTGGCAAAGTGCTGAATAATGCCAACCGTGTTTATTTTCTGGTTACTGGCGAAAACAAAGCCAAACGAGTAGCTCAAATCATGAATAAACGAAAAAAAGCTCCTCGTTTCCCGGCTTACCATGTTGCACCAGAACATGGGCAATTACTCTGGTATCTCGACGAAGATGCAGCGAAGAAAATGGAATGAGCGGCATTCCGTTGCAATCATGAAATTCCCATATTGAGTATCTTTATAAAGCACCAATTATCTCCTATTCAACAAATTGTAAATAATAAATTGTTTAATCGTAAATTTTTAATTGTGCACCTGCTTTTTTCGGGCAAAGAATATCATGTCAGTCGAAAATGTTCCGTCGGATTCCGGATATTGCTGGCGAAGCAAATCAATTAATTCAAAACCATTTTCACAGAGAGCCTGCGTCAAAAAATCGGCCTGATGATAATAAATAAACACCTCATCAGTACCACTAAAACTGGTTGTCTCGAAGCCCGATTTGCTGTACTCCCCCTCCATGGTACTGAAGTACAAAATTCCACCTTCCCGCAATAATTTGGCAGCATCGCCAATTAGTTTTACCGCTTCTTCTTTCGACAAATATGGCAAACCAAAACCGCATAAAATACCATCGTATTCCCGGTCAATTGTTGCAATCTGGCGGCAATCCATCAACAAAAACTCAGCCGAAGGAATATTTACTCTGGCCAGTTCAATCATTGCTTCCGACAGGTCGATGCCCAATATGTTGAAATCAGGACGTTTATTCAGCAAATAACGGGTAACATTTCCGGGGCCACATGCAATTTCGAGCAAATCGGCAGGCTTCGCGGTAGTCAGTTCACAAAACCGATCGTACGAATCGTTGTACAAATCCATGTTCATAAATTTATCCTGAAACTGTTTTGCCGACTTATTGTACGTTTCGATGGTGATGGCAGAATTATCCATATTCGCTTAAAATGAAAGGGCTTATTTTTCAGTAAAGATAAAATTTCATTCAGAATGAAAAATTAAGATCATGCCTTTTGCGAATAACAGCATCGGGCATATTGAAATATACTACCAAAAAAAATCAGTTCGAAAAATATTCCGAGGGTGTTTTTCCGGTGTACTGCTTAAAATTTCGAAGAGCTGTTGCCCGCGATCGAAAACCTGAATCAAAAAAGGCATCCTGATAATTGACCGATTCTTTATTACGAACACGCCGGATAAAGTCCTCAATACGCAGCGTATTAATATAATTATTGAAACTGGAATAGCCCAATTCGTGTAACGCATTCGACAGTGTAGTCCGATTGGTACAAAGCAAGTCGGCCAACTTGTTCAGCGAAATATCAGGATCACGGTAGTCACTGGTACGATTCATATGAAGAATAATCTTTTCACACAACGGATTCGGTTTTGCTGGCGATGCTTCAGCACAATTAATCTCGTCAATCGCAGCAAAATCAGGAGTACTATCGGTAACAGCACGTCGTTCAATCAACCTCTCAAAAAGCTCCATATAAGCAACATAAATACTGCAACCTACACTCACATAATAATACAGAATTTTAATCACAAGTAAATCAGAAAAGAGCAAAACCAAATAAGCCAGAGTATTGACAGTCAAGCAAGTCGTATATTTCAATATCCATGCTCGGTTGGTATTATTATAACGTCGGGTGTACGGAATAGTGAATATAAACAGCACCGGAGCAAAAATAAGCAAAGAAAGCAGGAGACGAAACCACACATGAAACAGGGAAATCTGAGGCAACATGTCGAGCAATGAATGATACGGGGGAAAACTCACGCCCAACTGACGACAAAGACCGTAAACACCCACCAGCAAAAACCAGGGGCTATATAGTTTTAGAATACGACGAAAATTAAGATAGCCGGGAGAAATTACTTCAATCGGATACATGATGTATGATATTACCATGAAGAGCGCAATTAACAACAAGGGAACAGAAATAACCTGCTGGGGTTCCTCTCCCTGGCTTAGAGCAATAAATCGAGGAATATAATTTATTACTGAAAAAAAGACGATCCAGGCAAGGATCACACGCGAACGTTCTCCACTCTTCCTGCGGGCGAAAATCAGCAAAGAAGTGAGCAAACAAGTAACTGCTGCAGCAAATGTTGTGGCCAAATATACACTATGCATAACGGGATACAAATCTAGCAAACAATACGTCGTCTGAGTATTAGCACCCCAAATTAATTATCATATATTGTATTTATGATACACCTTTTTTGTGATTATGAAACACCCATTTCTGGAACCTAAACTATTTTTGTCCGAATCAACTGGAGCCACTCCTTCTGGTTTATTTCTTAATACCATCCCGAATATTGCGAAGAAAATGACCGTAAATATTCCGAAGAAAGATGAATCAGAGATGAAGTAACGGAGTGCTGATTTAGGAACGATTTACCTCTAATACTTATTTAATAATGAAAAAAACAGCTTATTTATTTTTATTGATTGCCTCGGCATTCATGATTGTATCCTGTAACTCGAATGACGACGACATTGTTGCAAACCCATTTGACTCGACGGACGAAAATAGCAGCAACGAAAGAAATAAAATTGTTGTGATTAGCGATTTGCATCTGGGTAACGACTTATCGTATTCCGAAAACGTAAAGCACCTGAACCGGTTGGAGCAGTTTCTCAACGAAGTGCGTTCGTCAACAACCATCAAAGAACTGGTTCTTGGCGGCGACATTCTCGACGAATGGTATATTCCAACCCGGGTAGATACGTATGGCGGTGGTTCGCAAGCCGATTTCATTAAGAAAACCGTTGCGGCCAATCAGGGTGTTTTCGATATACTGAACGGTATCATCAAAGATGGCAAAATAAAACTTACGTATGTGCCAGGGAATCACGACATGGGATTTTTACCGGAGAATATCAATATCGCCTTGCCGGGAGTAAATCAGGCACGCGACGGTGGAGATCAATTTGCGGTCGGCACTTATCATCCCGACAATTATCCGCAGATTGCTATCGAGCATGGTCACCGGTACGATTTTTTTAGTGCAATTACTCCCAATGCCAACGAAGCCGATGCACCCGGAGCCACTCTTGCTCCCGGTTATTTCTTCGCCCGCATTGCCGCCAACTCATTCACTGATCCTACCACACCCGAAGCGGCAACCAAAGTGCCGGCTGTAAAACTGAACAACCCGGGCAATCCGGAACAATACAGCAAAAATCTCTATTATACGCTGTGGAAAACAGTGTTGGAGGGAGTTATTTACGTGAAAGATAATTTCAGCGACCCGATCATTAAAACAAATGTGGGCCACTACACAAAAACGTACGCCATTAACGACATTCTGCCTAAAAACAGTGCTGACGGCAGCATACAGATGAACCTGTACAATGGCCTGTTTACTCAAGCCAACTGGGACGCACGTGAAAAATACAACAATGTTCCCATTATGACCAAAATCGATGAGGCGATACTAGGCAGTTTGGAAACTGAGTTTATCGACAAGCAGGCAGATGTGCAATACTTTCAGAATAAAGATTCGATTACTCGTATTGTAATTTTTGGACACACCCACGAGCCAATGATAAAATCGTGCACCAACCACAAAGGTGAACCATGCCTCTATGCCAACTCAGGCACATGGGAAGATAAAAAGACCCGCGACAAAAATGCGGCAATAGACCAGGATGCACTCAAAATGGACTTCCTGATCATTGCGCCAAACAAAGCGAACAAGAAAAAATTACAGGTGGCATTGTACCAGTACCACGGAGGGAAACATCTGTTGAGAGATAGTAACGAAGTGGAGTTGTAAATTTTCTTACCTCCCATAAAAATCATTTGCCCCGATGCAATCCTGCTCCTGCAAGCAGGCTGGTATCGGGGTATTTTTTTAAATTAACCTCCCAAATCCTCTTCTCCCATTCAAACTTTTGCCTTTTTACTTCACCCTTTTTGCTTTGATTTCTATATCTTTGGAAAAGACGAAAAACAAGCAAGAATGATGGCTCCACTTTCTGTTCAATTTAAAAATAGCATACATACCGAAGAACCGGTGTTTTTGCTGCCCTGGACAAATAAATATAGTTTGGAACCAAAACGTCCACGAATGATCTTATTTGATAAAAAAGTTTGTTTATTCCCGGATATTGGATGCAAAAACAAACTTTTCAATAAAGAAATAAACAAACTCTTTCGGATACACAACCGTTGCCAGTAATTTTAAAAAACCGACACCATGAAACTAAATCGACTAGAACCACAAAGAATTAGTGAATATTATAAACTCAAAAATGATATTGAATTAGACTTTGTTGATATTTATGCATATCAGGATATTCCTCTTTTTTTAGACCCTTTTGGAATATCGGCTATGGGAACACGATGGGCTAAAGAATGTGAAAACCAAATAGCCACGTACTTTCAATATTTAGTAGACAGTTTAAAAACTGGTGATAAAAAGACAACGAGTAGATTATTAAATGCACTTCATGAAGTAAATGAAATTGCATTAGGATTTTCCTCTGGCATTCCTAGTGGACGAGGAATAGGGAAAGAGCAAGCAAAAGAAATTCAAGCAGCGTTTGAATCTAGCGAGGCTGCAAAATCGGGAGATATTAAGGATATTGCAGACTGTGCGTTAATGATACCAGGTATAAGCAGAGACAAGATTTCAGATATAACTGCAAACATTTTAAAAAGAAAACTTGTTGAATTTACTCAAATTCAGTGTGAGAAACACAATATTCCAACCAAACGAGTAGCAATAAATAATGCGTTTGATTACGAAACATTTCAATTTACAAGTTATTTTGCTCAATTACCAGTTGTTGGAGACCAAGCAAAAATTTTACTGCCAATAAGTTCTGTACGCCAAGACCCTGAACTAAGTAAAAGCAAATACTATAGGAATTTTGTCCTCGAATTTTTAAGAGCAGAACATCAACATGCAGGGGACGCTCTTTCAACCGTACTTAGAAATGGAAAAGTAGTTGTTAGAATTAGCGATTTAAAAGAAAAATATCCTCTAAGCGTTGAGTTTCTATACAAATTTTCAAAAGATAACCCAAAAATTCTTGATAAATATAAAACAGAATTGAGGAGAACTGCAATTAGTAAAGGTAAAGCACAATTGGAGACAAAAAGGAAAATTCTAAACTCAATTGAACGCAAAGAAATAATGAATTCAATTCCAGTTGGAGCTAGTGATGCAAATAGATTTCATAAAATTGCATATGACAACTTAATACACATATTTGGAGAGAGAACATCTAATCCTATAATGGAACAAGAAATAAATGAAGGACGAAAAAGAATAGACATTGTATTTAATAATTCTGATAAAAAGGGATTCTTTCATTCTTTAAATTCAGTCCATAAAGTACAATGTCCTAAGATTATTGTTGAATGTAAAAATTATGGGAAAGAGATTGGCAACCCTGAAGTTGACCAAATTAATGGAAGACTAAATTCAAAAAGAGGAAGGTTTGGTATTATAATTTGTAGAGATATAGAAAACAAACCTAGACTAATTGCTCGTTGTAAAGACTTGATGAATGATAATGGAAATTATATAATTGCTTTAGATGACCATGATATATTGACACTATTGGAAAGTAGAGACCAAGGTGATGAAAAGGCGATAGATAATTTTTTAGAAACAAAGATTGATGAATTAATAATGTAAATAAAAAACTACTGGCAACACGCGGTATAAAACATTGAGGTTTAAGTGGTTATTTAAATATTCTGCCACGCATCAAGTTTTGTGTAACTGGATAGGAAAGTAGCCCGCAATCCCCAACGTTTCATACCGCCATCCGTTATAAGCTATTTTAAAAGAAAAAGACGTGAACGAAATTGAATCCTATTTTAGTGAAAATTGCTACGAACTTGACAGAGAAACAATTTACAAATTGAATGAGCGAGATAATGGTCCATTAAACAATGTGCTTTCTCATTTACAAGAGTTTTGCTATGGGATTCAAATCTTCGACGACAAAGAGACAATTGAGTACGAGATATTTTACGTTGATTATAAACATGATTTGAGGGGTTTTAGTCTCATGCTTTCGCTGAATATTGAACATACTATTAGAATAAGATATATCACAGAATTCTGTAAGCTATTACATAATGAATTTCCACGTGTAGACGTAATTGATGCTTTCAATACTTTTCAGACACAATCAAGGTCGGCTTTTGAGAAATTTGGCTTCTTTACATTTGGGAATGAGATATCTATGTTTGAAGGGCAAAATGCAATTGGTATTATTCCTCCTAGTTATAAAGGTCATTTACTTTTCACAACTATCAATAAATTGGAAGTTTATCGATGGTTCTTTGGGGAAGATGAAGAATATGTGGAAATCGATGAGTCAAAAACGAAAAAAATATATTTGATTCTTGATTCAAAAAACAACTTGATAAAAATTGGACAAAGTTTTAATCCAAAAACAAGAGAAAAAACATTGCAAGGTGTATCACCTCAATGGGACATAATAACTACATGGATAGCTCCAGCTTCTGTAGAGAAAGAGCTACATGATAAGTTTCGACAAAAAAGGACTAGAGGAGAGTGGTTTAAATTGACTTTTTCCGATTTAGAGGAGATAAAAGAATATATGAGTAAATATAAAAACAGCTTATAACAAATTGCAAATTGCATTGCGGGTGCAGTGGTGTGCGTTGTCTCTGCTCCTTTCTTGACCGTCATGTCCTGTCGGACACTGACGCTCTTCGAAATCCGCAACGACAACTTGCAAGTGACCGTTACCGCCAAGTGTGAAAAGACAGAAAACGAACAGACAATTTGCCATTAAAAAACAAATAATGAACAGCCAACGCACAATACAGCACATTTGCAAACCGCACAAGCCGACGCAAAACCAAAGTTTGCAAAAGAGCTGTTTTCTTGCCGACGCACCCGTTGATAATTGTATCTTTGGTTTTGAAAATTTTAGAATTCTATAAATGGATATTATTGATAAAGGAATACAAAAAGGACTGATTTCATTTGATGAAGAACGTAAGAAAATCACATACCTTCATCAAGGTAAAACAAGAAATTACAGCAATCCTGAAGAACAAGTTCAAGCAGAAGCTTTTTTAAAATTAGTTCTTTCATATAACTACCCAGTTGAGCGAATTCAGCAATTCATTTCAGTTACAATGGGTTCGTCAGTTAAAGAAGCTGACATTGTCGTATTCAACGATGATGAATGCACTAAACCACACATTGTAGTTGAATGTAAGAAAACAGAGGTTTCGGAACTTGAATTTATACAAGCAATTGAACAGGCTGCCGCTTATGCTTATGCCCTTTCGGGAACAATAAAATATCTTTGGGTTACATCTGGAATTAAAAATGAATATTTCTTAATTGATAAGGAAAGTAACGTAAAGCAGACTATTCCAGATATTCCACGTTACGGTGTAACCGAAGTACAAAAATTTAAATATGCAAAAGGAGGACGTTATTCAAATGAGGAAGCTGGGACAGATGATACAAAACAAAAATTCTTTGAACTTGAAGTAATTGACGAAGACGAATTAACAAGACGTTTTAAACAAGCTCACCAAGCACTTTGGGCTGGTGGAGAACTGAATCCTTCAGAAGCATTTGACGAACTAGATAAACTGATTTTTTGCAAGATATGGGACGAACGTAAACCACGCAAAAAAGGAGAACCTTATGATTTCCAAATTTTTAATGAACCTATCCCAAAAAATGCAACGAAAGAACAAATTGCAAAAATTGAACTTAAAATATCTCAGGATTTATATAATCGTATTTTAGCTTTATATGCAGAGGGTCAAAAGAAAGACCCTGAAGTTTTCAAAGATTCCGTCAGACTAAATCACCAAAAAGTAAAAACAGTTGTTGGCTATCTTGAAAGTATCAGTTTAAGCCTAACAGACCTTGATAGTAAAGGAAAAGCATTTGAAACTTTTATGGGTGCATATTTTAGAGGTGACTTCGGACAGTATTTTACGCCACGTGCAATTGTAAAATTCATTGTAAACTCATTACCAATAAACAATGAATCCCGTGTTCTTGACACTTCTTGCGGAAGTGGTGGTTTCCTTTTGTATGCATTAGATAAAGTTAGGGTTCAAGCAGGAGAATATTATCCCGACCAAAAACCTGATTTGGCTAAGAATAAAAAAGAAGGGCTTGACCATTGGAGACATTGGCATGATTTTGCCGAAAAAAATCTTTTTGGAATAGAGATAAACGAGCAAATAGCTCGGACTGCCAAAATGAATATGATAATTCACGATGATGGACACACCAATGTAATTTCATCCGATGGTTTATTGCGTGCAGAAGTAATGCAAACAAAAAGTGGTAATAAAGAATTTAAATACAACAGTTTCGATTACATTATTACAAATCCACCATTTGGCAGTATTATTAAACAGACCGAAAAGGCATATTTACATCAGTATAATATTGGCATTAAAGATTTATCATGGCTTGATATTAATTACAGAAGTGACAACGATAAGTTTAGCGAAAATAACATCAAAAAATATGGTAGAGCTAACCAAAATACCGAGGTTCTTTTTATTGAACAGTGTTGGAATTTCTTAAAACCGGGCGGTTTCCTTGCAATTGTAATTCCAGATGGAGTAATTACTAATAGTAGCCTTCAATATGTTCGTGATAATATTGAAGATTGGTTCAGAATAGTAGCTGTTGTTTCCATGCCTCAGACAGCTTTTGCACATACAGGTGCTGGAGTTAAGAGTTCCGTAATGTTTCTTCGTAAATGGACAAAAGAAACTACGAATAATATAATTGCAACTAAAAATGAACTGCAAGACCAAATAAAAAAAGAGGCTAATTTCCTGAGAAATTTTTCGAAAATTGATAAAGAGAAAAAAAAGGTATTAAAAGAACATATTGGCTTTGTGAATAACACAGGTAAAGTTGACAAAAAAGAAATTGAAAAAACTGAGGACTTTATTGAGTGGAAAAAAGAAATAACTGACCAATATAATCAGCAAATAACTGACCTTAAAGAAGAACTACTGGATAAATACATTGAAGATAAGCAATCTAAATTAAAAGATTACGATATCTTAATGGCAATTGCTGAAGATATTGGGTATGATGCCGTTGGAAAACCTACAGGCAATAATGAATTGGATGTAATTGAAAAAGAGTTAAAACGCTTTATTGCTCATATCATTAAGGAGGAAAAGGTATGAGTGAATTTTTGCTAAGTAAAACTGTCGATAAGAATAAAGTGTTTCTAACGAAACTTTCAAACATCGAAGAAAGATTAGACCCCCCATTTTATAAAGCAGTTGAAAATATTAGAAATAATATTGAGAAACGAGCTAAATACGAATGCAATAAATTAGTTAAATCTTGCTCAATAAAAAGAGGGAGATTTGGTCACAGACCACGCAATGACCCTCGTTTTTATGGCGGAGAATATCCATTTATTCAAACTGGTGATATTGTAAAAGCTTCTGAGAATTATGGAAAAATAGAATTTACTCAAACTTTAAATGAATTGGGGCTGAAAACAAGTAAAATGTTTCAACCTCCCCAGCTTTTATTTACTATTGCTGCAAATATTGGAGATACTGCAATTTTAGATTTTCCAAGTTGTTTTCCCGATAGTATCGTGGCAATTGTGCCAAACGACAAGAATAAATTACTTTTAGAATATTTTGATATTTATTTAAAATTTATTAAACCTTATGTCGTTGATTTGGCTCCATATTCTGCACAAAAGAATTTAAATAATCAACAACTCGCCCAAGTTCCAGTTATAATTCCTCCAATTGAGATTCAAAAAAGAATTATTGAAATTTACCAAGAGGCGCTATTTGTAAAACAAAAAAAAGAAACTCAAGCAAAACAACTAATTGAGAATATTGATGAATACCTTTTAAAGGAATTAGGAATTACCTTGCCAGTTATTGACAATTCATTACAGAATAGAATATTTTATACTTCATTAATTAAGGTTAGCGGTAAAAGATTAGATTGCGATTACTATTCTATTCATTATTCAACATTGGAAGATGCAATTGGGAAATCGACATACAAAATAGATAAATTAAGTACTGTCGTTACTAATATTGCCAGTGGAAAAACTGCCACTTCTAGTGAGTATAGCGATGAAAAGTCAGATTATCCAATAATAAAAGTCGGAAGTTATTCTTCTGAGTTTATTGATTTGGGGAAAACTGATTACACAAAATCAGAAAATAATATTGAAGCACATAAAGGAGATATTTTTATTTTATCTGCTGCCCACCAAGCAGAATACGTCGGTAGGTTTATAAAATATTTAAATGAAGAGCCTAAAATACCGACGGCTTATGTAGGTGAGTTGATATGTGTAAGAGCTGACAAAACAGTTTGTAATTCAATGTATTTATTTAGTTTATTGTCATTAGATATTTTCAAAACACTTATCAATAGAGAAAAAACGGGGCAGACTTCTCATGTTTATGGTAAAGATATTAAGCATATAAAAATTCCTATTCCCTCAATCGAAAAACAAAATGAGATTGCACAAAATATCTGGAAAATAAGAGAGCAATCGAAACAGCTAGTGAAAGAAGCAGTTGAAGAACTCGAAAAAGCAAAACAAAAAATTGAACAACTAATTTTAATAAATAAATGAAATTAACAGGTGTAATACATACTTTAGGTGGTTTTCATACTGTTCGGGGGTTTGCTTCATTATCAGATATTGCAAAAATATCAGAACCTGAAGATTTTCAAAGAGAATTAATACCTGAGCACAAAGAAGAGATTCGGGAATTCTACCGTCGTCGCCGTGATTTATTTTTTCCTGAAGTTGTATTGTCCTATACGCTTAAATATGATTTCACATTAGAAAATGCTATTTCTGGACTTAATCCAATACAAAACATTGTTAACGACCGTATTGAGTTTAAGTCAAACATTGATGAAATAAAATTTAAACCACTTCAAACAGAAGTTGGCAAACAAAGAGTGGTTGAAATAACTTTAAATGATGAATGGCTAGCCGCAAATAAACCTTTTTCAAGAATAGATGGTAATCATCGTATTAGTGCTTATCTTGAAGAGAATGAACATTCACCGTTAGAAGAGTTTTCGGCACCATTTTGTTTAATTCTATTTTCAGATACCCCTTCAAGTGTAAACAGCAAAAAGGTTATTTTTCATAACATCAACTCCAAAGCTCGTCGTTTAACTACAGAAGAAGAATTAAGAGGAATAGTTGGTAATGAAAATTTCACAGATGATGAATTAAGGGAAAGATTTGGAATAGAATATTTGCAAACAAGATTCCTTACTCAACAATTTAATCCAGAAACTTTACTTGCATTATCTAATATTAGAAAGTGTTTTAATAATCGTAAAGGGCAATTGTGTTTAAATACTGTTATGTTTAAACTCATTATTTTTCTTAAAAACAATTCATTAATTTCTGATGAAACCACCGATTTTGAGCCAGTAATAAACGCGTTTGAGCAAGTAAACATTTCATTTGATACTAAACCAAAATTAATTGACACAATTAATAGTGCATTTTTTATTAGTTCAGTAGGTTTGTCTATTTCAAAGACATATTGCATTAAAACATTTTCAAATTGGCTGGCTCATAACGAGCTAGGAGAGCTTTCAGAAATAAATTCTCAATCTTTATATGACATATATTTAAAACTCTATAAAAGCACTCCAAAAATATTCGTTGCTATGCCTTTCAACGAAAGAAAACTTCCTGATTTTCAAAATGCTTATGACAAAGCAGTGTCAAACATTAATGTTCTCAATCCAAATATTGGACTTCGTTTATATAAAATAATGTCACATGAAGGTGAAGCCGTTGATATTGTACCCAAAATGATTAATGAGATTGAAGAATGCGAAATATTTATTGCCGATATAAGCGAAGCAAACGCAAATGTTGCATATGAACTAGGTTTTGCAAAAGGTCAGAAAAAGTCCTTGATTTTTGTTCAAGACAGAGATGATAAAAGCAAAGTGCCATTCGATTATACTCAAACTTCAAGACATGTTTATGATTCTTTCGCTGATTTAACAACAAAAATAACAAACAACCTCAAAGTTATTTTAACAGAAAAAGGCTATGAACTCAACATTTAGTAATTACAACTATCTTGAGAATAATGCTGAATACTTAAATGAATTCAAGGGAAATTCAAAAGATGAAGACAAAAAGATTTTTCAAGCATTTCAAGTAGCTATAGATACTAGAAAATTTGAAATAGAATTATATTGGAAAAGAGCTACATATTTTTGGGCTTTTATTGCGGCTTCAGTCGCTGCTTACTTTGTTGTATTAACCTCTGACAATGTAAAAGACTTTAAGCATCTAACCATCATTATTTCATTAATTGGCTACCTTTTTTCTTTAGGTTGGTACTTTGTTAATCGCGGTTCAAAATATTGGCAAGAAAACTGGGAAAGACATGTTGGAAACCTTGAACAAAAAGTAATTGGACCACTGTTTGCATGGTGTAAAGTTCCTGAAAAAACGAAATTTTATCAAGTTTTAAAAGGGTTTCCAATGTCAGTTTCTAAAGTGAATCAGTTTTTAAGCTTCGTAATGGTAATATTTTGGTTTTTCTTATTTCTATATTCTTTATTGTTCAGTTACGACAAACTAGAGATTGTGAGAGAATGGTTCACATTTGAAAAAACCTGGGTTATATTTTCATTTTGGTTTGTTTTAATAATAAGCCTAACAATTATATTTTTTCGGGCTGTACGTTCATTTATTATTAAAGAGATTGATAAGGGACTAAATGAAAATCAAAGAAATGGTTGGTTATTTATGAAAAGGAAATAGCTAGCGCTTCGTATTCAAGCACATTGGCTGGTCGCTCAAAAAATCCAAAGCACGACCAAAACCAGCCAAAGAGCTTGCCTACCCCAACGCACGGACTGACAGAAAATATGTAGCAAATTGAAAGATAAAATGACAAAAAAATAAACACCAGGCGGTAACAATCTGTATATGTCATAGCCGGGTTTGTGAGTAATTGTAGGTTCATCGCCCGAATCAACTTCATCTCAGTTTGACAGGAATGTAGTCCGCAATCGGCTACGCCACATACAGGTAACCGTCAGACTGTCTAAAAACCCACATTCGATTGTTGAAAACAAATCAGGGAAAGCAAGTATAATACGAGAAGGGATTGTTATCTTGAAACATGAAATATATTCAAGGACAAGATCGCAATCAAACCCATTTATTTCCCATTTCACTGGATCTGGCAATCGATAAAGACAACGAGGTTCGCCTGATTGATGTGTTTGTTGAGAAATTAAATCTTTCAGAAATGGGATTCCGAATTGATTTCAGCGAGAACGGCAGACCTGCTTATCACCCGGGAGACCTGCTGAAACTTTTCATTTACGGGTATATGAACCGTATCCGCTCGTCAAGACAGCTAGAGAAAGAATGCCGTCGTAATATTGAAGTGATATGGCTTTTGAAGAACTTGACCCCCGATCACAATACGATTTCCAATTTCCGAAGAGATAATCCGCAGGCAATAAAGAAAGTATTCCGCGAAACGGTCAGAATCGCTCAGTATTTTAACCTGATTGGCGGAAAATTACTGGCCGGTGACAGTACTAAACTCAGAGCACAAAACAGTAAGAAAAATAATTACAACCAGAAGAAGATTGACCGTCATCTGGAATACATTGAAAACAAACTTACCGAGTATCAGAAAGCATTAGCCGAAAACGACAAAGACGCGGAAGAGATCAAAAAAGAGATATTCAAACACGAGCAACGAAGGGTGGGTTATCAGCAAATAGAGCAGCAGTTAAAGCAATCCGGGCAGGCACAAATCTCTACCTCTGATCCCGACAGCCGCCACATGATTACCCGCAACAATATTACTGAAGTAGCTTACAGTCTTCAAACCACGGTGGATGCACAAAACAATATTCCTATTGACTATCGGGTAACCAACAACAATGATAAAAAGGCCATGGGGCCGATGCTCCGAAGGGCAAAAACCATTTTAAGAAACAATCAGTTTACTGCACTCTACGACAAAGGCTATCATACCGGTAGCGAACTGGCTATTGCTGATACTCTGGGCATTCAGGCAATCGTGGCCATCCCTCCATTCTCAGGAGCCTCACATGCACCCGATCTGGACTACGACGTAGAGCATTTTCTCTATAATCCCCAAGCAGATACTTACACCTGTTTGCAAGGCCATACACTGACCACTACCGGGTACTGGCACCAGGCAAAAAACGACGCAGGAGAGGTGTCGTACCGATTCAGAAACTATACAACTCCTCTGTGCAAAACATGTCCGGTTCGTCCCCGTTGTACCAAGTCGGCCGTCAATGGCAAGCAGGTCAGGCGTAGCGAGTTTGCCGGAAGCATTGAGAACAACAAAAAGAGAGTTCAGAACAGCGAAAAATTATACAAACGCAGGCAGGCCATTGTTGAACATCCTTTCGGGACAATAAAACGACAGTGGGGATTCAATTATATCATAACAAAAAGGTACAAACAACGAGCGGAAGCCGATTGCGGTCTGGTTCTCACTGCATACAATCTCCGACGGATTATCAATTTGCTGGGGACAAAAGTATTTGGAGCATACAAATCTGTTTTTTCGTCGTTTTTGAGCCTCAAAAACCGCTTTATTGAACCATTTCAAAAATCAACAAGCATTTTTATTCTGAAAATAAAAATTTATCACTACTTTCAAATCGCTGCTTTATAGCCCCAATATCAAATTGAATAGCATTGAATTTGGAGGTTTTTAGACAGACTGCCGTTATGCCCAAGGGTGAGTCGTCCTAAAAAATGTCTACACAATATTTGTAGATATGTATCAAAATGATCAGGTAACACGACGTTACAGTGAGGGTTTCAAACTCAAAATTTTAGCCGAACTTAGTACGGGAAAATATACCAAACGGGAGTTGTCCCGGATTTATGGTATCCAAAGCAGTACCGTAAACGAATGGATCAAGAAGTACGACCGTAAAGACTTAATGAACACACGGATCATGATCGAAAACAAAGACGAAATCACCCGATTGAAGGAGCTCCAAAAGGAGATCGAACAACTCAAGAAGCTGTTGCTAAAGAAGGATTTAGACCAGTTGGTGAGCGATTCGTACCTTGAGGTGGCTGCCGAGATGCTGGGCTATAAAACGGTGGCAGAGCTAAAAAAAAAGCTAAACACCAAGCCATGATGAAAGCATTGCCCAAGTCGCAAAAGGCGGGTGTTGCAGGCGTAAGGGAAACCTGCGCCTGCTTCGGGCTTCATCGCGATGCCTGGTACAAATACCAGAAGCGTTTCCAAAGACGCAAAAAGGTTAAAAACGAAGTGATTGAGCTTGTAAAAGAAGAGCGCAAAGACCAGCCAAGAGTCGGCACACGCAAGCTTTGGGAAGCCTTGCACCCATCGTTTGAGGCTGCCCATATGAAGGTTGGCAGGGACAAGCTGTTCGACATTCTCAGGGAGGAGAATATGCTCGTGCACCGCAAGAAAGCCTCGTGCAAAACGACCAACTCGTACCACCATTTCCATAAGTACGGCAATTTGGTGAAAGATATGGAGATAACAGCGCCCAACCAGGTTTGGGTGGCCGATATCACTTATATACGCACCGTAAAGGGGTTTTGCTATTTGGCATTGCTTACTGACCTATTTTCGCGCAAAATTGTAGGGTACAACATCAGCGATACACTGGAGCTGACGGGCTGTCTTGGAGCCTTCAAACGAGCTCAGAAGACAGCCCGTCCAGCGGCCGGATTGGTACACCACTCCGACCGTGGCATTCAGTATTGCAGCAACCAGTATGTTAATGAGTTGAAAAAGCACAAGGTGAGAATCAGCATGACCGAGGAAAACCACTGCTATGAGAATGCTGTTGCCGAACGTGTTAATGGTATTTTGAAGGACGAATTTTACCTCGACCAGTGTTTCTTCGATACCGAAAAAGCCAAGCTGGCCACAAAAAGTGCCATAAGGCTATATAACAGTAAGAGACTTCACCTATCTTTAGGGTATAAAACCCCAAATATGGTTTTTGAAGCGAACTTAAATTAATGTTTAACCTGTAGCCATATTTTAGGACTAGACATATTAAGAAAAGATTATGCCAACTATTGAAGAACTAACAAAAAAGTATAAAGAATATTCGGATGAAGAATTAATTGAGATTCATGAGAAAGTTGATGAATATTCAAATGAAGCAAAAATTGCGATAGAAAATGTTATTGTTTCCATTGGTGGAATTGACAAATTGAAAGAGCGTATTAACAAACAAAATGAAATTCAGACAGAAATTCAAAAAATTGAAGAACAAACGACAAGTCTTTATTACCAAAATAAAAGCAAAGAAAATATTCTAAGCGAAATATCATATGACTTAATCTCGGAGAATCAGTTTTATGAGATAATTGAAGAAACAATTAATAAACTGGAGAAAGATAAGGAAGATAAAAAGATTAAACCCAAAACTATAATTGGAGGAATTATTGGTGGCTTCTTAGGCGGAACAATTGGCGGGATTATTTGGGGACTTCAAATGATTCATTCTGGACATATATTTTTTATCCTTGGATTTGGACTTGTAATTTTGTCATACGCTCTCATAAGACTGTTTACTCGACAATCAAAAAAGAATATTGTTGTGATAATTATGACAATTATTTCAGTTGTATATGCTTTAATCTTAGGACAAATACTTTATGAAATTTTTGGATAAATAAAATACGGTGTACAACAAAGTACATATTGCAGGGCGGGGTTAGTGGTACGCCAACTGCGGATTCTCGTTTCGCAGTTCCGTGTCCTTCGGACAGGAACGCTCCCCGAAATCCGCCCCGACAACATGTACCAACCGTTGTGTGGCATAAAAAAGAACGATGCGTAAAATTATAACATACATATTGATTGGTTTTCTATTTGTCTCATGTGGATACTTCGGAGATAAAGTTGACTTGTTTAAAAAGATTGACTTTACAGAGGATGCTGATTGGTTATTCGTTAAAACAAATACGGATTTAGACTCTTGTGGAGTAATCTTTAATAACGAAATATTACATAATCTGCATGATGATTTAAAGTTAAAATCAACAAAAGAATGTGGTGGGACAACACCTGATAATTGTTTAACATTATATAAAAATGGAAAGAGAGTTCGCTCTACTTGTTATTGCAGTTGGATAGCTTTGTCATATAAACTTGGACGATTAAAAAAAGAATTTATCCCTGCCGAACTGAAACTAGTAATTGCAAATTCTATCAAGAGACATGATTTCTTACTTGATAGCTTAAAGCAAATCGATAACATCTACCTTCTATACCCTACAGACACGACTATTAAATTTCCTGACCAATTGAAGTTTGACATAAAACTGGTAGATAAAGACCAAGATATATTTAAACAAGAAAAACCGATTGAAGAAGAATTTAAACGGATTTTTAAAAATGGCAGATACCAAATTAAGGCAGATTGGTATTCATCTGAAGTTGGAACTCCTAGAAAATTAGGATATCATATAATTGTTGATTGTGATAGTTCCTTTCTTGACTATTTTGATAAATCACTTTTAACAGAGAGCGAATTGTTCCAAGAAATGACAGATTATAAATACTTGACCAAAGAATTTAAGATAAGATATTACCAATGGAATTGAATAATTTACGCCACACAACACACAATATAAAACAGGTGGGGTTCAGTGGTTTGCGAGCATTTGGTTCTCGCATCAACTTTTTCCAACGGTGGATAGGAACGCAGCCCGAAAACCCAACCGTTTCATATTGTAAAACGTTAGCAACAACTTTATAAAGACAAAACAGCCTTACCGATGTATAATCGCTTGGATAAATTTATAAATGATAGCTCAAATGAATTTGATGATTGGATTAAAATTCTGAATAAGTATAGAGCATCATTGTTTACAGAACGTAAACAGAATACCGAAGAAAGCACTGATTTGCTTTACGAGACGGTAGGCGTTCTTGCTAAAATTGCAGACCTTGCAATAAGATTTAGCAACTGCAAAGATGATTTTGATACGAGTAAAATGTATCTGAACTTATACGGACCGTGTTTAATTATAAAATCAAATAAAACCAATCAGACATTATACTTAGCAACTGATTTAGAAGGAATATATTTAGAAACATCATTTCTTCACGCTGAAAATATAAAGAATATGGGAGATGATTTTTGGTTAGAACTTTTTGAGCTAAAAAAATTTAGTGGATTTGAATATGTTGAAAACTCATACTTCCCTAATGATGTTCAAAGGAAATATCCTGAATTATTTCATTCTTATAAGAATACTCTATTTCTCATGTTTAGGAAATTTTTCTTGTCTCATGCGGAAAATTACGAAAACATTGACCTTGGCAACTTCAAGGTATTATGGAAAACGAACACAGACTTTTTCAAAATGTTAGAAGAAACATGTTTAGCATTTCGAATTATGTATCGAATGAATTACAAACTTTGGAAAATATCAGACTTAAAGAATAAATAAAAAAAGCACCATGCTGGTGCGGATTTTTAATCCGCGCCTGTTTAACACCGGATTTGTAATCCGGTAAGGCAGATGCCTGTAATATGTTATTCGAGATTGAAGATTCAGCCGAATTTGGGCCGAATAAGAAGTGATCGATTTCAGTGCGAATTGCAAATCCGCACCAGCACAGGTATTTTAGGAAAGACACTTATGGACATAAAAGAACATGATTAATACATTTGATTGACATAAAGATGGCTGGCTTAAAGTATTACTATGGTAGAATTCCTGCATGCGGAGTTTTTTGTGGTGGTTGTCCTAATTACACAAGGGATAAAAAACCATGTCCTGGAGCAGATATTAACATTCAAAGGTGTGAAGGTTGTAAGACTTTTCATTTATGTTGTGTAGAAAAGGGTGTAAATCATTGCTATCAATGTCAAGACTATCCATGTAAAAAGCTCAAGGACTTTTCAAAACGATGGCTTAAATACGGACAAAATTTTATTGAGAACCAAAAATTACTTATGGAATTTGGAGTGGATGGTTTTCTTAATCACTATAACTCAATGACAAAAAATAAATAATGAAAATCCGCACCAACATGGGCATTTTGAAAAACATATGAAACTAGGCTTTACCATATTAATTTTATTGTTGATCTCTTGTACTAATTCAATTAAAACCAATAAGCAAGAAAAGGACAATTGTGATTCGATAGATTTTGAAAAAATTGAAAATTCAAAAGACTATAGAGAATATTCAGAATTCATTTTAGAATATCCGAAATCAAGATTTGTGAACAACGCGTTGAATATATATAATGAAAAAAGAGAAACATATATGGAGAGCATCGGGGTGCCTGTCTTTGATTGTTTCAGAAATTGCGCAAATATACAGATCCGATCAAATCAAGAAATCAAGTATGAATACGAATTAATTAAACTTGAATCATTACATGACTCTTTGTTAGCCTTTTTAATAAATAAAAACGATGCAGATGATCGACCTGAGAAAGTGGTATTTGACGATTTAAATGGAAAACTAATGCTAATCTCAAAAGGTCGTATTGAACTAGAGTACGTGTTTGATTCGTGCCAAGTTTTACCGACTGTTGTGGAAGAAATAAAAAAATCTTTAGAATCATATAAAGATTTTCTATCAAATAATTGGTATTCAAAAAAACTGTCGGAATTAACATTTCCTCAGAAAGCCAAAATTGATTCATTAATGAAATTTCGATTAGAAATATATGGTTGGGACAGAGAACGGATTCCTTCACCCCCTCCACCAATATCTGAAACTATTTTAAATGAATAAAAGACACCATGCTGGTGCGGATTTTTAACATCATTCCAACGAAACAAGAAACAACCACTAAAAAATACTTTAAAATGAAACCAATCGTATTTCTTTTATTCTGTTTTATCTCGCTTTTTGCGAATGCACAGCGGATTAATGTAGGAGCTGATTATTTGTTTCTTCGGGATGCGTATGACGATGGAGACGCCATTTATAAGTCGAAAGGCGGCCTGTTTGTGGAAAAGGGATTTCAACTGAAATCGTTAAAGCAGATTATCATCCGTCCGGGAATTTCGTTTAAAACAATTCATGAAGATTTCTTTAGCGGAGGAAATGCCGCAGGTTTTTCGAGAGATCTGAATCATTACTCCGTAAGTGCTTACTGCAAAATCATCCGCACAATTGAAATTACAAAAATAAAACCTATCTTATTTCATGTGGGCGCATTGGGCGGTGCAACCATTACCAGTTGGGCCAGAGGAAAGGCTAGTAATTACAGCATGTTCGACCACGAGGCAAACTGGAGCGATCTGGATTACAAAGAAAATCCGTCGCAACTGTTTCGAAAAATGTACTATGGATTTTTGGCTGGCATGACATTTCGGAATAACTCATCGATTGAGCCAGCGCTGGAACTGAGATTTATGCCCGGGTATGGCCAATACAGCCAAAATGTACTGAATCCGTTGGAATTGGCGGTAAGTATTGGCTTTGGCAAAAAAGCGAAATAAAAAACCCAACAGTTATTTATATCGCTCCTCTTTCGGAGTAACCGATAATTCGCACAAAAATTTGCCAATTTTTTCAGCACAAAGATCAAACAACTGTTTCCCTTTTTCTGCTGTAGCTTTGGCTGGATTTCCGACACCAGTGTCAGCGGTCACTTCGCTCCACCGGCGTTCCGACCAGGCCCATCCTTCGCGCATTCCGCCAAAAACGAATTTTTTGGCAGCCCCCGAGCCGGCTTCGTCCAGTGGCAAAATCCATTCTGGACGCAAATGCAACATTAAACTGGTTTCCTCTTCGCCGCCATGTTCACCCTGATTTTCAATCAGAGCCTCCAATTCCTTGATTTTATACCATTTCACTTCAACCAAAAACATTGAAGGATATTTCAATCCCAGCTCTCGCAGCATTTGCCGGAAATCGTTTCCACCATGACTATTCACAATCACCAGCGTATAAATCCCCTGCCGATTCAAAGTGTCAATCACATCGTTCAGTATCAGCATTTGCGTGCTGGGATTCAGATTAATATCCAGCTTTATGTCGCTCTGACCTGTGTTTACGCCAAACGGAATTCCCGGCAGAACCACCACTTTAGCTCCCTTCTCCCAGGCATGACCTGCTGCTTTCGCTGCAATGCTTTCAGCCTCTACCGTATCGGTTGAATACGGCAAATGATAGTTATGCGCCTCGGTTGCTCCCCAGGGCAAAATGGCAATCTCGTAAGCAGTATCTTTTACGGTTTTCCAATTGGTTTCAGCTAAAACATAAGGTCTCATGGTTTGTCTTTTTATTTGATATTGAATACCCTATTCGAGGAGGCTGTCAAAAAGTAATTAAATCATTCTGGCTGTCATGTTGATCCGGCAAGCGCCTGAGAAGGATGACAAAACAGAAAACTTTTTAAACAGCCACTTTCCTCAAATTCTCAAATTCTTCTATTCTCACATTCTCATTTTTACACTTTCGGCAATTCCCATGGAGCACGGTAGTGTGCTTTCAGAAATGCATTGGCCTCGGCGTCGTTTTTAAACTCCTGTTTGTCGCCATCCCAGTCGAGTTTTCGACCTAAACGATAAGCAATATTTCCGAGGTGAGCAAAACGGGCAATGTGTGCGCCAATTTCAATATCGCAATTCGGTTTGTTACGCGTTTTCACACAATCGATAAAATTCGCCACGTGCAAATCGAGTCCTTGTCCGGTTGATTTCTGAAGCGGCATTCCTTCGTAACCGTCTTTTTTACCTGTACTTTTTGTTTCAGGAATTACTTCCCAGCCACCGCGGTCAACCACCAGAGTGCCATGTTCGCCAACAAAAGCGACCCCGTGCGGACGATTTTTGTATTGAGCTCCGTAAATTCCAATGGTGTGATCCCAAAGCAAACCAAAGTTGCCAAAATCATAAACGGCCATCATCGTATCGGGAGTTTCCATATCATCGGTAGGGAAAGCATATTTTCCGCCCGAAGCCATAATCGATTTCGGAACATATTCATTCATGCCGTACAGCGCATAGTCGAGCATGTGAACACCCCAGTCGCACATTAATCCGCCCGCATAATCCCAGTACCAGCGGAACGAAGCATGAAAACGGTTTTTGTTGAATGGACGAGCAGGTGCCGGCCCCAACCACATATCGTAATCAACCCCTTCGGGTGCAGCTTCATCGGGAGCTACCGGAATAGAAGTTTTCCAACCCACATACGACCAGGCGCGCACCGAACGAATGCGACCAATATGCCCGGCATGCAGGTAATCAACTGCATTTTTCCAATGCGGATCGCTGCGCTGCCATTGTCCTACCTGTACCACCGAATTGTAGCGTTTCACCGCTTTCACCATCAGGTTGGTTTCTTCAATTGAGTTGGCCAGCGGTTTTTCGGTGTAAACGTCTTTTCCGGCTTCGCAAGCATAAATAGTCGGGATACAATGCCAGTGATCAGGAGTTCCATTAATGATCACATCAATATCTTTACGTTCCAGCAGTTTGCGAAAATCTTTGTACTGATCCGGTTTCTTACCTTGTATTTTTTCGGCATCGGCAACGCGTTTGTCAATTACCCGCTGATCGACATCACAAATGGCGGCACACTCTACGTTTTTCAGTTTCAAGAATGATTCCATATTGCTCCAGCCTTGTCCCCGGGCACCAATCAGCCCCACTGTAATTTTCTCATTTGGCGAGCAGCCAGCATTTAAAATTGTAGGCATCACTGCCACACCTGCTGCCAACACAGCCGATTGTCGGATAAAATCGCGTCGATTATTGTTCATGGTCTGGTGTTTTAGGTTATTTTCAGAATTCGACATCAAATATAAAAAGCATTTTCTTTTTTCTTCCGTTAGCGTTAACAGAAATTTTCAGAAAGAAGTTTCATCTATCAATCGCCGCAGAAAAAATACGGCTACATGAAGGGTTTTATTATTTTTGTTTCTGAAAGAAAAAAACATTCATGAAGTTTCTGTACCCATATTTCTTATTTGCGTTGCTGGCTGTCAGTATTCCGCTGGTTATTCACTTTTTCAATTTTAAACGATACAAAACCGTTTATTTTAGTCAACTCGCATTTCTGAAATCGGTACAAAAGGAAAACCGAAAAAAGTCGCAACTCAAACACTTGCTGATTCTTTTCTCACGCATCCTGACGATTATTTTTTTAGTCATTGCATTCAGTCAGCCCTATTTTCCTGTTTCGGAAAAAGAAAAAAATATTCCCCGCCAAATGGTTGCAGTGTATATCGACAATTCGTTCAGCATGCAATTGGAAGGAGAAAAAGGAGTCTCGCTGGAACAGGCACGAAATTTTGCACGCAATATTGCAAAAGCATATCGGCCGGGCACCGATTTTTATTTGCTGACCAACGATTTTTTGCCTCAGCACAGCAATTCGCTCGACCGGGCACAATTTATCAATCAGGTAAACGAATTACAAATAAGTGCCAAACCCGTGAATGCAGGCCAACTGATTGCACAAGCCAACCAGCAATTTGCCAAAACGGGCAACAAATACGACAAAAGTCTGTTCCTGCTTTCCGACTTTCAGAAAAAAGCATTTCCTGCGTCATCGTTTCAGGCCGACAGCAGCGCACAAACTTATCTGGTGCCATTTACTCCCGGAAAAGTAAACAACCTGTACATCGACTCATGCTGGTTCGAACTTCCGGGACGGCGAAAAGGACAAGCTGAGAAATTGTTTGCCCGCATCATTAATTCGTCAGACGAAACGTACCGCAATATTCCGGTTCGCCTACTTCTCAACGATTCGCTTAAAGCGATTTCGACCATCACCATTGCACCCGGCGAACAACAAACTACCGAGCTTATCTTTACGGCCAACCAGCAGGGATTTCAGTTTGCAGAACTGCAACTCGACGATTATCCGCTGACTTACGACAATAGCTATTTCATGGCATGGGAAGTGAAAGACCGGGTAGAATTACTTTGTATTTCGGACGATAATGATCCGGCAACATCCGCATTTCAGGCGCTATTCAGCGACGATGATTTAATTGGGTACGAGTATTCAAATGTGAACAACCTGCAACTTAGTCGCATTAAAAACAAACATTGTGTGTTGCTCGTCAACCTCCGGCAAATCAGTTCCGGGTTGAGCGACGAGCTAAGTCGTTTTATCGAACAAGGTGGCTCAGTGGTGATTTTCCCTTCGGCACAAGCCGACCGGAATAGCTACAACGAATTGCTGTCGTCGATGAATGTATTGGCAATGAATGCTGTTGACACAAGCCTTGTTGGCATCTCTTCCATTCGTTACGATCATCCGGTTTTTCAGCATGTATTTAAAAAGCCTGAAAAAGAAGCTGATTTGCCCAAAGTGCGAAATACCTATTCGCTCAATAAAATCAATCAGCGGGCAGAAACACGCCTGCTTGAACTCCGCAACGGACAGTCGGCGCTATCGGTTTTTGAGATAGGAAAAGGCAAAATCTACCTGTTTACTTTCCCTGCGGATAACTCGAACCGTGCATTTACCCAACATCAGCTATTTGTACCGGCACTGTACAATCCGGTACTGAACAGCATTTCGGGCACCGAACTTTGTCAAAGTATTGGTCAGCAAAACCGGCTATTATTTAACCGAAATCAATTTGAAATAAACGGCAGTGAGCCGATTAAACTGAAAAAGAGAAATTCAGAAGAAACATATTTACTAAACGGGAAACCTGCCGGCGCCGACCAAATACAACTTGAACTGGATGGTTTTGCACTTACTGCCGGACATTATTCACTCGAATCGCAGGGAAAAACAATTGATGCATTGGCATTCAACTACAAACGCGACGAATCGGAACCCAACTTTTATACCGCACAAGAGTTGAACGATTTGCTGAAAAAACAGCACATCAATCATTGTTCGGTATTGGATGAAGCCGACGGAGACAGTGTTACAATGCTTCGCGAGATAAACGAAGGGAAAAGTCTTTGGAAATTATTTTTACTGCTGGCTGTATTCGGAATTGTTGCTGAAATGCTGATTATTCGCTTTTACAAGTAAAAGGTTTGCAGGGCAAAATAAAAGAGAAAACAGACCCTTTCCCCAGCTCGCTTTCAACCTCAATGCGCGCATTGTTTTTCGAAGCAAACTCCTGACAAAGAATCAGGCCAAGTCCGCTTCCTAATTCGCCGTCTGTTCCTACATTCGAAATATGTTCGTCGATAACGAATAATTTACGAAGTTGTTCGGCATCCATCCCCACCCCCTGATCGATTACGCGCAACACCGTTTGATCGTTCTCGCATGTAAAATCAACCCGAATAATCTTACCATGCTGCGAGAATTTTATGGCATTGAAAACCAAATTCCTGACAATGGTTGAAACCATATCCCGATCGGCATTCACCACACAATCCGCCGAGTATGTAAACGTCAGTTGCTGTTCTTTTTTTACTGCATTCGGGCGAGCCAGTTCCAAAACTTCCTGCACCAGTTTAGCCATGTCAAAATCGGTTCGGTAAATATACAGTCGATCGCTCTGAGAACGAGTCCAAAAGAGTAAATTTTGAAGCAAATTATATCCTTGCTCGGTGGCCAAATACAGATCGTTTAAAATATCGTTCACTTCCTCGCGCGAAAAGTCGTCAATTCCCCGGCGCAACAAACTGGTGTAGTTGAACAATGCATGAAATGGATTCCGCAAATCATGAGCAATAATTGAAAAGAATTTGTCTTTCGATGCATTCAGTGTTTTCAGCATCTCACTTTTTTCATGAAGTTCCTGTCTCAGTTTCTTTTCTTTTCGCCACATGCGAATCATGTAAAACAAAAAGCCCACCACTGTAAGTGCAACAATTCCCAGCAAAATCTGAATAATTCGGGCACTACGGATAGCCATTTGTTGCCGGTTAGCTTCCTGTTCAAGCAACAATATCTGGGTTTGTTTTTTCTCCATCCCATATTTTGCCTGCAACTGCCTGATCTGTTTGTTTTTCTTTTCACCAATCAGACTATCGTAAACCGTATTGTACTGATCGTAATAGGATAGTGCATTTTTATAATCGCCCAGCGCTTCATAATAAAATTTCAGGTTGCTGTAAATATCGCCAGAGAAATCATACAATTTCAGTTCCTGAGCCAGTTTCAGCGCTTTAAAGAAATATTCGCCGGCCAACTTGTATTCTTTTTTATCGAGATAGGCTAAACCGATGTTATTGTAAGCAAAAGCAACTCCTTCTTTATCGTTCAGTAACAAAAGCCAACGAAGAGTTTCCTGATAATAGCCGAGACTTTTATCGTATTCTTTTCTGTCGTAAGCCAGCGTCCCCTGATTATTCAAAACTGTTACCAGTAAAACTGTATCTTTTTTCAGCAAAACCAGCGAATGCGCCTTATCGCAATATTCCTGGGCTTGCTGCAACATTTTTTTATTCTGATAACTGATTGACAGATTGATGTAACTGCGAGCCATTCCCAATGTATCCTGAATCAGTTCTTCGTATTTGGCCGATTGCAGGTAATAGTCAATCGCATCGTCGTATTCTTCCAGTTCGTCATAAACCATCCCCAGGTTATGAGTTACCCGGGCAATCATGCTCGAATCGGCAATAGTATTGGCCAGTTTCAGCGATTCGTAAAAATAATCTGCGGCTTTTTCATAATTGCTCGACGAAAACTCAGTCAGCCCCTGATAATTCAAAATCTTTACCCGGCTTTTCTCGTTTCCTTTATTTTGCGCCAACTGCCATGCCTCCGCCAGCAGCTCTTTCGCCTGATCGTAAAAAATTGCAGAATCAACCAACTGGTCGGCAATCTTTAATAAAAGTACAAGCTTTTCTTCCTTATTTTTCCCCGGTAACTCTTTCTTTAGTGAATCCAGATTTCCGCCATGCCCCCAAACAGAAATCAGTAATAAGAAAAAGAAGGGAAATACACACAAATTCTTCATCCTATATTCAATCCCAAATAAGTGCCTCAAAGATACGAGAAAACCCACTACAAAAATCGTTTTCTATCTGAAAGCCAGTTATTATAAAAAAATATGAAAGCAACAATGGATTAACTCTGGTCAAATGCTTTTATTAAACAGATTTTTATTTTTTGAAATGCCCCAATTTATGCGTAAATCTGCATGCGAATACAATTAACTAAAAACTGTTGTTATGGGTAAATTAACTGCTCAGGATTACATGGCTCGCGAAGATCGTTTCGGGGCTCATAATTATCATCCACTGCCTGTGGTGCTCGAACGGGGCGAAGGTGTTTTCGTTTGGGACGTTGAAGGCAAGCAATATTACGATTTTCTGGCTGCTTATTCAGCGGTAAACCAGGGACATTGCCACCCAAAAATTGTTTCCGCCCTCACCGAACAGGCTCAAAAACTGGCCCTCACCTCCCGTGCGTACTACAATAATGTACTGGGCGAGTGGGAAGAATATATGACTAAACTGTTTGGGTACGACAAAATGCTTCCGATGAATTCGGGTGCCGAAGCCGACGAAACAGCGCTGAAACTGATTCGCAAATGGGCTTACAAAGTAAAAGGTATTCCGATGAATGAAGCGAAGATTGTGGTTTGCGAAGGCAATTTCCACGGTCGTACCATTACCATTATTTCCATGTCGTCGGATCCGGATGCTTACAACCATTACGGTCCGTTTACACCGGGGTTCATTAAAATCCCGTACAACGATGTGGAAGCATTGGAAAAAGTTTTTCAAGACCCGACTGTTGCCGGATTTTTGGTTGAACCAATCCAGGCCGAAGCGGGCGTTTATCTGCCAGAAGACGGCTTCCTGAAAAAAGCTTTTGATCTGTGTAAAAAATACAATGTGCTGTTTGCTGCCGACGAGGTGCAAACAGGTTTTGGCCGTACCGGAAAATTTCTGGCCTGCGAATACGAAAATGTACGTCCAGACCTGCTCGTGCTTGGTAAAGCTGCTTCGGGTGGCTTGTATCCGGTATCGTGTGTACTGGCCGACGACGAAATTATGCTGACCATTAAACCCGGCGAACACGGTTCAACATACGGTGGAAACCCAATGGCTGCAAAGGTATCAATGGCAGCTATACAGGTTTTGCTTGACGAAAATCTGACCGAAAACTCAATGAAAATGGGTGAACTTTTCCGCAGCGAAATGAATAAGGTAAAATCAGAAATGATTGAAATTGTTCGCGGAAAAGGCTTGTTAAACGCGATTGCAGTAAAACCAAAAGATGGCAAAACTGCCTGGGATGTGTGTTTGGCAATGAAAGAAAATGGCATTTTGGCCAAACCAACCCACGAACACATCATCCGTTTCACTCCGCCTCTCATCATCAACGAAGAACAGATGATGGATGCAATCAGCCGCATTAAAGAAACATTCAAACTGTTTGAATAAAAACCATTCAGATATTTTAAAAAGCACTGCACGAACTCACAACGGTATCAACAATTGACCGTTGTGTTTTCGTGTTTTTATTTTAAAACCCCAAGCCAAAGCTCAAAGTACGCCATTGTACCAACGTCAATCTAATCACAGGAAATTCGTTGCATTTTTCGTTATTCTCCAACAAAAATCCTTGCTTCAGCCTTTAATTTTATATTTTTAGGCTTCCGTCCGGTAATTACAAACAGACGGATACGGATTAAAACTTATCAAACAAAAAAACGATAAAACCATGCAGGAATTAAGCGTAGGAACCCGCGTTGAACACCCCCGGTACGGAGAAGGCATCATCAGTAAAGATAAAATTACCAGCTACGAAATTTTCTTCGAACGTGGCGGAAAAATAGAAATGACTAAAAGTAACGAGGATTTGGAAGTACTGGAAACTCCGGTTGATGCCCCAAAAAATTCGCTCAGTCTGAAAGAAATTCAGAAAGTGATGGAATTTGTGCTCGACAAACATGCCTCGCTACAAGAAGTTGTGCCGATGGGCGAAAAATGGACCGGAGGAACAATGATTCTGCAACCAGCCAACTCCAATCTTCAACCCAAAGAAATACCGATTGAAACATTTTTTCATAAAATTGTAATGTTGCGCGACCGCCTGCGTGTTCTCGAACAAAACATCAACAGTCACGACAAACTCAGCGACGAGGAAAAAGTTGATTTGCAACAATACATTACACGAGCGTATGGTTCGCTTACCACTTTCAATATATTATTCAGCGAAAAAGACCATTATTTTGTTGGACAAAAAACGAAGTAAGCATTTACTATTTAGCGATTTACCACTTACGATTAAATAATTTACTATTCAACAACAGATGATCTGTCGTTATTTAAAATTTTCAGACAGGAAAAATCGCCCAACAGAAAAAAACAAATGATAATATGTTTTGTCCACGATGAAAAAAATAAGGAGAAACGAAGATGCAAAAACGAACTAAACACATTCTGATGAGCCTGTTACTCTTGTCGATATTTGGAGCCATACAGGCACAAGACCGAACAATAAAAGTATGGCCGCAAGGTGCTCCCGAAGCCAATCAGGCTCCCGGTGCTGAGAAAACCACCGTGAATGGAGTAATGCGTGTTGAGAATATTTCGGAAGCAGAAATGTATGTTTTTCTTCCTGAAAAAGAAAAAAATACCGGCGCAGCGATGGTTATTTGTCCCGGCGGTGGTTATGCCATTGAGGCAATCGATCACGAAGGATACCAGATTGCCCGGTTTTTGCAACAAAACGGCATTACCGGAATTGTACTGAAATACCGTCTCCCGTATGGCAATCACCGCATCCCGCTGATGGACACCCAGCGCGCAATTCGCCTGGTGAGAAGCAAGGCTTCCGAGTGGCAAATTAATCCGCAAAAAATTGGTATCGTTGGCTCATCGGCTGGCGGGCACCTGGCTTCTACTGCCGGAACGCATTTCGATTTGGGAAAGGCTGATTCTACCGACCCGATTGACCGATTGAGCTGCCGCCCCGATTTCATGCTGTTGCTTTACCCGGTAGTAACCATGCAGGAAGGCTGGACTCACATGGGTTCGCGTAATAATCTGCTGGGCAAAACTCCCGATGCAGCATTGATTGATTTTTACTCGAATGAATTACAGGTAAGCGATCAAACGCCGCCTGCATTTTTCATTCTTGCCGACGACGACAAAGCTGTTCCTCCACAAAACTCAATTGAAATTTATATGGCAATGAAACGCCATAATATTCCGGCAGAAATGCATATCTTCAGTCAGGGAGGCCACGGTTTTGGTCTGGGCAAAGCGGCTCCTCTCAACACCTGGCCCGAAATGTTCATTACATGGATGAAAGCCCAGAAAATCATCGAATCGAAATAAAGATATGTTTTCAGAAACACATCCAACCAAGGTTTTTCATTTTTGCCCGCGTTGTGGCTCAGCCAATTTTCCGGCCACCAGCACTCGTTCGTTTCGCTGCAAACAATGCAATTTCGAATTGTATATTAATTCGGCAGCAGCCGTTGCTGTAATTCTTTTTAACGATGAAGGGAAAATGCTTTTTTCGCGCCGCGCCATTGAACCACATCGAGGGAAACTCGATTTGCCCGGAGGCTTTGTCGATCCGATGGAATCGGCAGAAGATGCTGTTCGCCGCGAAATAAAAGAAGAACTGGGTGTTGAAGTATCGTCGATGCGCTATTTTTGCTCGTTCCCAAACGAATACAAATATTCGGGATTATCAGTTTTTACCACCGATCTGGCATTTTTTGCTGAAATCGATCCC
The DNA here is from genome assembly GCA_963668595.1 of Prolixibacteraceae bacterium. Lineage (GTDB taxonomy): Bacteria > Bacteroidota > Bacteroidia > Bacteroidales > Prolixibacteraceae > GWE2-42-39. The sequence goes on from OY764876.1 coordinate 1,929,032, forward strand.
GAAGCAGAACTCACTCCCATGGACGATATTTCGTCGGTAGAATATTACTATCCCGAAGAAGTTGACATGAATGAGCTGCCTGCGCCATCGATGAAAAACATTGTTAATCAAATTATTCAATATAGAAAAAAATGATCAGGGAAAGAATTGAAGCACTACGGGAACAAATGATAGAGAAAGGCGTGCAAGCCTGGTATCTGCATGGTTCCGATCCGCACTTGAGTGAATACATGCCCGAGCACTGGCAAACACGGGCTTTTTTAGCCGGATTCACCGGTTCTGCCGGATGGATGGCTATTACCATGGAAAAAGCTGCACTGTGGACCGACTCGCGCTATTTTCTTCAGGCTGAAGAACAACTGCAAGATACCGGTATTCAACTGATGAAAGCTCGCTTGCCCGAAACGCTGGATGTTTCCGACTGGCTGGCCACACAACTACAGGCAGGACACTCCGTTGGAACCGATGCTCAGTGCATCCCCGTTTCGCTATTCCGCCAAATGCAAAACCGGCTGGAGAAATCGAATATCATGCTTTGCGATACAGGCGATCTGCTTCTTCCATTCTGGAACCAGCGGCCACAGCTCCCCAGCACAGAAGTATTCGACCATGCAGTGAAGTATGCAGGAGAAAGTCGCAGCGAAAAAATCAGCAAGATTCGTCTCGAGCTACAAAAAAATCAATGCGATTTGCAAATTCTCACTGCACTCGACGACATTGCCTGGACCTTCAATCTGCGCGGCAGCGATGTGCCGTTTAACCCTGTTTTTGTCAGTTATGCGCTCATCAATCAAAGCGAGTCCATCCTGTTTATCCAAACCGGTAAAGTTCCGGCCGGTTTGAAACAGCAATTGCAACAGGACGGCATCACACTGAAAGAGTACAACGATATTTTCAGCGCAGTGAGCTCCATTACCGAGGGTTCGCGCATTTGGCTCGATCCCGACCGCACCAATCAGACTATTCGCAACGCAGTACCCGATTCATGCACGATTACCGAAGGAATTTCAATTCCATGCCAACTGAAAGCGCTTAAAAATGCGACCGAAGTGGCCTGTCTGCAACAGGCAATGAAAAAAGACGGAGTGGCTTTGCTCGAATTCTGGCACTGGATCAGCAATGCTCTCGGACACGAGCCTCTAACCGAATACGACGTGGTAACACAGCTGAACCATTTCCGCAAGAAACAAGCCGATTTCCGGGGCGATAGTTTTTACCCCATTGTGGGTTACCGCGAACATGGCGCAGTGGTACACATTCAGGTAAGCAAAGAAAATGCGCTGCCTCTTGCGCCTGAAGGCATTTTACTGATCGACTCGGGAGGTCATTATCTCGACGGAACCACTGATACCACCCGCACCATTGCTCTTGGCAAACCCTCACCACAGCAGAAAAGCGATTTCACTCTGGCACTGAAAGGCGTGATTGCCCTCACCGAAGCTGTATTTCCGGAGCATACACGCGGCTATCATCTCGATATTCTGGCTCGCAAAGCTCTCTGGGAACATGGACAAAATTACGGGCACGGAACGGGACATGGCGTTGGTTTTTTCCTGAATGTACACGAAGGGCCGATGAGTATTCGTATGGAATTTAACGACCAGACCATTAAAGCAGGCATGGTACTATCCAACGAACCAGCTTTTTACCGCGAGGGCGAATACGGTATCCGCACCGAAAACATGATGGTTTGTGTGGAAAAAATGCAAACGCAATGGGGACGATTCCTGGGTTTCGAAACACTCACCGTCTTTCCTATCGACCCGAAAATGATTGAAACTTCGTTGCTCTCTCAATCCGAAATCGACTGGATCAACCGCTATCACCGCATGGTGTATGATGAATTAAGTCCGCGTATTAACGAGCATTTGAAAGCATTTCTGGCTGAAAAAACACGGGAGATTTAAAATTTAAAGTTGGGTTGCAGGCATCGCAATTTTCATTGATATACCTGCAACCCAATAAATGAATTTGTCAGGATTTTCACTCCGACCCAAAATTAGTATTTAGCACTTTAATGCTCGTATTGTTAGCAACACCAATTAAGTAAGGCAAAAAGAGATAAGCTGTAAAACTCGACATAATAAAGTTTTACAGCTTATTAATAAATATGTGGATTTTAGCTTAAAGTAAAACCCTCTATACAAATAATAAGTTTATTAGCGTACTAGTTTACGATATTTAATACGGTGTGGCCCTACATCACCCAGACGCTTTTTCTTATTTTCTTCGTATTCAGAATAGGTTCCCTCAAAGAAATACGCTTGCGAATCGCCTTCAAAAGCTAAAATATGTGTAGCAATGCGATCAAGGAACCAACGGTCGTGCGAGATTACCACCGCACATCCGGCAAAATTCTCCAAACCTTCTTCCAGCGCCCGCAAAGTATTTACGTCAATATCGTTGGTTGGTTCGTCAAGCAACAGTACGTTTCCTTCCTCTTTCAGAGCCATTGCCAAATGTAAGCGGTTGCGCTCACCACCTGAAAGTACGCTACATTTTTTTCCCTGATCAGAACCAGAGAAGTTAAAACGTGAAATGTATGCACGGGCATTCATCTGCTTCCCGCCCATCGAAATCAATTCGTTTCCTCCTGAAATTACATCGTACACCGACTTTTCCGGATCAATATCTTTGTGGCTCTGATCGACGTATGAAATTTTCACAGTTTCACCCACCTCAAAAGTCCCCTTATCGGCTTGTTCCATTTGCATAATCATCCGAAACAAAGTTGTTTTCCCAGCTCCGTTCGGACCAATTACACCAACAATTCCATTCGGAGGTAAAGTAAAGCTCAGCTCATCAAACAATAAACGGTCGCCATATCCTTTTGCCACGCTGTTTGCAATAATTACTTTTTCGCCCAAGCGAGGTCCGTTCGGGATGTATAATTCCAGTTTTTCTTCTTTCTGCTTTACATCTTCGTTCAGCAATTTGTCGTAAGCACTTAAACGAGCTTTCGACTTTGCCTGCCTTGCTTTAGGCGACATACGAATCCATTCGAGCTCCCGTTCCAGCGTTTTCTGACGTTTCGAACCTTGTTTTTGTTCAATTGCCAGACGTTTTGATTTCTGATCCAACCACGATGAATAATTGCCTTTCCATGGAATACCTTCACCCCTATCAAGCTCTAAAATCCATCCGGCAACATTATCGAGGAAATAACGGTCGTGCGTAATACAAATAACGGTGCCTTTGTACTGCTGCAAGTGCAATTCCAACCATTGTACCGATTCGGCATCCAAGTGGTTGGTTGGTTCATCCAGAAGCAATACATCGGGTTCTTTCAGCAATAAGCGGCACAATGCAACACGACGCTTCTCTCCTCCTGACAATTCGGCAACCGACTGTTCTCCAGGAGGGCAACGCAATGCATCCATCGCAATTTCCAGTTTGGTATCGAGATTCCATGCGTCATACTGATCAATTTTTTCCTGCAAACGAGCTTGCTCTGCAATCAGTTTATCCATCAGATCTGGGTTTTCCAGCACTTCCGGATCGCCAAATTTCAGGTTAACTTCTTCGTAGGCTTTTAAAACATCAGCTACTTCCTGTACACCTTCTTCAACAATCTCGCGTACAGTTTTGGTTTCATTCAGCAGAGGCTCTTGTTCCAAATATCCAACCGTATATCCGGGAGAAAAAACAACTTCTCCCTGATAAGATTTATCCAGGCCAGCAATGATTTTCAGTAAAGTTGATTTACCGGAACCATTTAAACCAATAATACCAATCTTCGCCCCTAAAAAGAACGAAAGTGAAATATCTTTAATCACTTGTTTCTGTGGCGGGTAAGTTTTGCTTACCTTATACATTGAAAAAATAATCTTTTTATCGTCGCTCATATTTTCAAAAAAAATTTAATTCGTACCAAAAATATCTAATCAACCAGCAAAGCCAGTTTCTGAATGAGCAAATTTAATGCTTTTTACCAATTGAATTCCGTAATTTAGTTTCCACATAAAAGATATGTTATGAGGATTTTGGTAGCAGATGATAATCCGATAAACCAAAAGCTGGTGTATTATTCACTAAAACGTTATTACGACATTGAAACAGCGAATAACGGCAAGGAGGTATTAACATTGATCCAAGATAAAAGTATTGATTTAATACTGATGGATTTTTCGATGCCCGTGATGGATGGAGCACAAGCGACTGAGTATATCCGGAAAATGGAAGGTAGCAGAGAGAAGCGAATTCCTATTATCTTTGTGACTACCAATGACATTGAAAAGGATCGGCGGGCATGTATGGAATTGGGGGCCGACGATTATTTAGTAAAACCTGTTGATACAGATTTATTACTTGAGAGAATAAGATTTCACTTGCAAGAAAATCTTACTACATAGCGATCGAAAAAGGGAAAAACGAAAGGGGTTGACCATCTGGCCAACCCCTTTTCATTTATTGAATGTATTGCTACTATTCTTCTTTTTTCTCTTCAGCTGATTCAACTGGTGCTTCTTCAACAACCGGAGCTTCAGCTACCGGAGCAGCTTTTGCAGCTTTAGGTTCAGCAGCCCCTTCAGTTTTCTTTCCGGCACGACGTGAACGTTTTGCTTTTGCTTTGTCTGCTTTTCCTCCGAGCATATTTTCGTTGTAATCAACGAACTCGATGATACACATTTCAGCATTGTCGCCCAAACGGTTTCCAGTTTTCAGAATGCGAGTGTATCCTCCCGGACGATCTCCCACTTTTTCAGCGATTTCACGAAATAAAACCGAAACAGCAGTTTTGCTTTTCAGGTAGCTGAATACAACACGACGTGAATTAGTCGAATCGTCTTTAGCTTTAGTAACCAGCGGCTCAATATATCCTCTCAGTGCTTTTGCTTTTGCCAAAGTAGTTGCAATTCTTTTGTGTAAAATCAAAGAATTCGCCATATTCGACATCAAAGCCTTCCGGTGAGCGCTTTTTCTTCCTAAATGGTTTAATTTATTATTATGTCTCATTTGTCCTTACTCCTTGTCAAGTTTATACTTACTAATGTCCATTCCGAAGGTCAGATTCATGTTATTCAATAAATCATCGAGCTCGGTTAACGACTTTTTACCGAAGTTGCGGAATTTGAGCAGGTCATTACGATTGTAAGTAACCAGTTCTCCCAATGTTTCCACATCAGCAGCTTTAAGACAGTTAAGGGCACGTACCGACAGATCCATGTCAACCAATTTGGTTTTCAAAAGCTGACGCATATGCAATACTTCTTCATCAAATTCTTCGTTTGCAAATTTCTCATCAGAATCGAGAGTAATCTTTTCGTCAGAGAATAACATGAAGTGATAAATCAGGATTTTTGCAGCTTCTTTTAAGGCATCTTTCGGGTGGATTGAACCATCGGTTTTGATTTCAAAAACTAACTTTTCATAGTCAGTTTTCTGCTCAACACGGTAGTTTTCCACAGAATACTTAACGTTCTTAATAGGCGTATAAATCGAGTCGATCGGAATGATTCCGAACTCAGCATCAACCGGCTTGTTTTCAGCGCTGGGCACATAACCACGACCTTTATTGATGGTAATTTCCATATGGAGCTTTACATCGGCTTCCATACGACAGATCACCAACTCTGGGTTCAGCACACGGAATCCAGTCATGAATTTATTAATGTCACCGGCGGTGAACACTTCCTGTCCGGAAACAGAAATTGACACTTTTTCACTGTCAAAATCTTCAATTTCGCGTTTTAAACGGATCTGCTTCAAGTTGAGAATGATCTCAGTAACATCTTCCATCACCCCTTTAATTGTAGCAAACTCGTGGTCAACACCTTCAATTTTAACAGTGGTTATTGCATAACCTTCCAAAGAGGATAAGAGAATTCTACGTAAGGCATTACCAATGGTAATTCCATATCCTGGTTCCAATGGGCGAAATTCGAATTTCCCGAATTTGTCATCCGATTCGACCATTATAACTTTGTCGGGCTTTTGAAACGCTAATATTGCCATAATAATACTGAGTAATTTATTATTTAGAATACAACTCTACGATAAGTTGTTCTTTGATGTTTTCAGGAATCTCTTCGCGCTCAGGACGGGCAAGGAATTTACCAGTCATTGCATTTGAATCCCATTCTAACCAAGCGTATTTGTTGTATCTGTGCGATGTCAAAGAGTCGGTAATAATTTCCAATGACTTTGATTTTTCGCGTACACCAACAACATCTCCAGGACGTAACTGATAAGACGGAATATTTACCACTTCTCCGTTTACTGTAATGTGTTTGTGCGATACCAACTGACGAGCAGCTGCGCGTGTACGGGCTAAGCCCAAACGATACACTACATTGTCCAAACGAGACTCAAGCATTTGTAACAACAACTCACCAGTAATACCAGTAGCTGCATGTGCTTTTTTGAAGAGGTTTGAGAACTGACGCTCCAATACTCCGTAAATCGATTTGGCTTTTTGCTTTTCTTTCAGCTGAATACCATATTCCGATTTTTTACGACGGCGAGCTGCCAATCCATGAAAACCCGGTGGGTAATTCTTTTTTTCCAGTACTTTATCAGGCCCGAAGATTGGTTCTCCGAATTTCCGGGCGATTTTTGATTTTGGTCCTCTATATCTTGCCATTACTTTTTCTTATTTAGTAAAAACATTATACACGTCTTCTTTTTGCAGGACGGCAACCGTTGTGTGGCAGCGGAGTTACATCGACGATCTCTGTAACCTGAATACCAACAGTAGCCATAGCGCGAATTGCTGATTCGCGGCCGTTACCTGGTCCTTTTACGTATACTTTTACTTTTCTCAGACCAAGATCATAAGCGGTCTTGGCGCACTCTTCAGATGCCACCTGGGCTGCATACGGAGTATTCTTCTTTGATCCACGGAATCCTTTTTTACCAGCAGAAGACCATGAAATAACTTCACCGTTGTCGTTAGTAATTGAAACAATGATGTTATTGAACGAAGAATGCACGTGTGCTTGGCCAGTTGCTTCAACGTTAACAACTCTTTTTCTTGTTGTACCTGTTTTTTTTGCCATAATTCAAATCTCAATTATTTAGTGGCTTTCTTCTTATTAGCAACAGTTTTCTTCTTTCCTTTACGTGTACGGGCATTGTTTTTAGTACTTTGTCCGCGCAAAGGTAAACCGATACGGTGACGGATTCCACGGTAGCAACCGATGTCCATCAATCGTTTAATATTCAGTTGAGTTTCTGAGCGAAGCTCTCCTTCTACTTTGAAGTTTTCACCGATTACAGTACGGATAGCCGCTAACTGATCATCGTTCCATTCTTGTACTTTTATATTTTTGTCAACACCAGCCTTATCAAGGATAGTTTGTGCTGCGCTACGTCCAATACCATAGATGTAGGTTAAAGCAATTTCTCCTCTTTTATTATTAGGGATATCGACACCAACTATACGAGCCATAAATAAATTTTTTACAAAGTTAATTAATTATCCCTGACGTTGTTTGTACTTCGGATTTTTCTTGTTGATCACGTACAAACGGCCTTTTCTGCGTACAATTTTGCAGTCAGCGCTACGTTTTTTTATGGATGCTCTTACTTTCATTTTTGTATTCTTTAATTTTTGTACCTAAAAGTAATCCGCCCTTTGGTTAAATCATAAGGCGACATTTCAACTTTTACTTTGTCACCGGGAAGAATTTTGATGTAATGCATACGCATCTTTCCGGAAATATGAGCAGTTAATACGTGCCCGTTTTCCAATTCAACCCGAAACATAGCATTTGACAATGCTTCGATGATTGTTCCGTCTTGTTCTATTGAAGCCTGTTTGGCCATAAATTTCTATTTTTTTTAGAATTGAGAACGATGACTTACTACATCATAGCACCAGCGCTACCTGTACGTCCTTTAATACGGCCTGATTTCATCAAACCGTCGTAGTGGCGCATCAACAGGTGGCTCTCAATTTGCTGTAATGTATCCAACACAACACCAACTAAAATTAACAGAGAGGTTCCTCCAAAGAAATGGGCAAAACCACTGCTAACCCCTGTCATCATAGCAAAAGCAGGAAGAATAGTTACAATACCCAGGAAGATTGATCCGGGTAAAGTAATGCGCGACATGATTGAATCCAGGAATTCCACTGTTTTTTTACCAGGTTTTACTCCAGGAATAAATCCGCCGTTTTTCTTCATGTCTTCAGCCATCTGCATTGGGTTGATAGTAATAGCTGTGTAGAAATACGTAAACAAAATTACCAGGACAAATTGGGTGAAGTTATACCAGAAACCAGTGTAATTCATGAAAGCAGCCGCAAATCCACTCATACTTTCCGATTTGGCAAATCCAGCAATTGTCATAGGAACAAACATAATGGCCTGGGCAAAAATGATTGGCATCACCCCGGCAGCATTAACTTTTAAAGGTATGTATTGGCGTACTCCACCGTATTGTTTATTCCCCACGATGCGTTTTGCGTATTGTACCGGAATACGGCGGGTTCCCTGAACCAGCATAATTGTCCCCATGAATACAACAAACAAAATCACAAATTCAACCAAGAATAATACCATTCCACCACCTTGTTGTTCAAGGCGAGAAACGAATTCCTGAGCTAATGATTGTGGCAAACGGGCAATGATACCGATCATGATGATCAATGAAATACCATTACCAATACCTTTATCAGTGATACGCTCACCTAACCACATTACGAACATTGAACCGGCACACATAATAATGGTCGACGATATTGTAAACATCGTCGGGTCCATTACAATAGCATTAGGCATATTCATTTTAATGTTGGTAAGGAAAGCAGGAGCCTGGAAAATCAGGATAATAACCGTCAGATAACGGGTAATCTGATTGATTTTTCTACGTCCTGATTCGCCTTCTTTTTGTAATCGCTGGAAGTATGGGACGGCTATTCCCAACAGCTGGATTACAATAGAAGCTGAAATGTAAGGCATGATCCCTAAAGCGAAGATTGAGGCATTTGCAAACGCACCTCCGGAAAACATATTAAGCAAACCCAGCAACCCGTCGGATGTCTGCTCTTTCAGTACCCCAAGCTGTGCAGGGTCAATTCCTGGTAACGATACATATGAGCCTAGTCGGTATATCAGCAATAAGAATAAAGTGACACCCAACCGTGCTCTAAGATCTTCAATCTTGTAAATGTTCTTTAGGGTTTCGATAAATTTTTTCATCAGGCTTACATTATTTCAGTGGTTCCTTCTAACTTTTCTATCGCTTCTTTAGCTGTGTTTGAAAATGCATGGGCTTTTACATTCAGTTTCAATTTGAGTTCGCCATTACCCAAAATTTTGATGCGATCTCCTTTTGATGCAAGCCCTGCATCTACCAAAACCTGAATATCAACAGTAGTAAGATTTTTACTTTCAGCCAAACCTTGCAATACTGCAAGGTTAATGGCTTTATATTCTACTCTGTTAACATTTTTAAAACCAAATTTTGGTACCACGCGCTGCAAAGGCATCTGACCACCTTCGAAACCACGTTTGCGCGAGTAACCTGATCTTGATTTGGCTCCTTTGTGACCTCTTGTAGAGGTACCGCCATGACCAGATCCTTGTCCGCGACCAATACGCTTTTCGCTATGTGTGGAACCTTGTGCAGGTTTAAGATTACTTAAATCCATAGTAATTGATCTTAAATATTTTAAATTTCTTCAACTTTTACCAAATGGCTTACGCTTCTCACCATACCCAAAATCTGTGGAGTTGCTTCTTTTTCCACAGTCTGGTTCAGCTTCTTGATTCCCAGTGCCTCAATAGTGGCTTTCTGTGTTTTTGTGGAACCAATTTTGCTTTTTACTTGTGTAATTTTAATTTTCGCCATAATCGTATTATCCATTAAATACTTTATCTAATGTAACACCACGGTGGTCAGCCACGGTATAAGCATCTCTCAACTCAACCAATGCGTTCATGGTTGCTTTTACCAGGTTGTGTGGGTTTGACGAGCCTTTTGATTTTGCCAGGATATTGTGTACCCCAACGCTTTCCAATACAGCACGCATCGCACCCCCTGCTTTAATTCCGGTACCGGAAGAAGCAGGTTGCAACAATACACGGGCTCCGCCAAATTTAGCTTCTTGTTCGTGAGGAATAGTACCGTTGATTACAGGTACTTTAACCAGATTTTTCTTTGCAGCATCAACGCCTTTGGCGATAGCTGTTGCAACTTCACTGGCTTTTCCTAATCCCCAACCTACAATGCCGTCTTCGTTACCGACTACAACAATTGCTGAAAAGCTGAAGGTACGTCCCCCTTTGGTTACTTTGGTAACGCGGTTAATAGCTACCAAGCGGTCTTTCAGTTCGATATCGCTGGTTCTGACTTTTTTGATATTTGCTACCATACTTCTTAAAATTTAAGGCCACCTTCGCGGGCAGCGTCAGCTAATTGTTTAACTCTACCGTGATACAAATAACCATTCCGGTCAAACACTACGTCAGAGATACCGGCGGCAATTGCTTTTGCGGCGATTGCTTTACCTACGATAGCAGCAACTTCAGTTTTGTTGCCAGCTACTTCTACTTCTTTAGAAAGAGAAGAAACGGCCAATAAAGTCTTTCCTGTGGCGTCGTCGATCAACTGTGCATAAATTTGCTTGTTGCTACGGAAAACGCTCAAACGAGGCTTTTCGGCAGTTCCGGAAACTACTTTCCGGATTCTCATTTTAATTCTATATCTTCTTGCTTGCTTTGTTAAAGCCATGGTTTCTAAAATTTACTATTTGACACCAGCTGATTTACCGGCCTTACGTCTTAATACTTCACCCTGGAATTTGATACCTTTTCCTTTGTAAGGTTCTGGCATACGGAATGAACGTATTTTTGCTACGACCTGGCCTAAGAGTTGTTTATCACAACTTTTCAGAGTGATCATCGGGTTGCTACGTTTATCACTCACTGCTTCTACTTTTATTTCAGCCGGTAGGCCAATATAAGTATGGTGAGAATAACCCAACACGAGGTCAAGTACTTGTCCTTGTACTTCTGCACGGTATCCAACCCCAACCAGCTCAAGCTTAACTTCAAAGCCTTTTGATACACCGGCAACCATGTTGTTGATCAATGCGCGGTACAAACCATGCATTGAACGGTGATCTTTTTGGTCTGTTGGACGGCTAACAGTTAAAACGCCTCCGTCAACGGCTACAGTGATAACAGGATTTACCTGCTGAGTCAGTTCACCAAGAGGACCTTTTACTGTTACCAAGTTACTGTCGCTAATTGTTACGGTAACACCTGCGGGTATTTCAATCGGTAATTTACCTATCCTTGACATTACTTTTCCTCCTTCGATTAATAAACGTAACACAATACTTCGCCACCAACACCCATTTCGCGTGCTTCTTTGTCAGTCATCACACCTCTTGAGGTAGAAATGATAGCGATACCTAATCCGTTAAGGACACGAGGTAAATTTTCAGTATGGCAATAAGTTCTCAATCCTGGCTTACTAATACGTTTGATCGATTTAATTGCAGGAATTTGAGATTCAGGGTGATATTTCAAAGCAACTTTGATGTTTCCCTGGTGGTTTACGCCATCTTCAAATTTATAATTCAAAATATAACCTTTATCCTTAAGAATTTTGGTAATCTCCTTTTTGATATTTGATGCAGGAATATCTACCACACGATGTTTTGCTTTTTGAGCATTTCTGATTCGTGTCAGATAATCTGCTATTGGATCTGTAATTTTACTCATTACTTCTACTATTAAAAATTACCAACTTGCTTTTTTAACACCTGGGATCAAACCAGCCGAAGCCATCTCGCGGAAATTAATCCTGCTGATTCCGAACTGACGCATGTATCCTTTTGGGCGTCCTGTTAACTTACACCTGTTGTGCAGGCGAATACGTGAAGAGTTTTTGGGCAACAATTGCAGGCCGATATGATCACCTTCCGCTTTAAGCCTAGCTCTCTTTTCGGCGTATTTTTCAACTAATTTTGCCCTTTTAACTTCGCGGGCTTTCATTGATTCTTTAGCCATTTCTTAGTTCTTTTTAGCGTTTTTAAAAGGTAATCCTAACTCTTTAAGCAAAGCGTATCCTTCTTCATCGGTATTGGCGGTAGTCACAAATGTGATGTTCATCCCGTTGATACGGTTCACCTTGTCCAGAACGATTTCCGGGAAGATGATTTGTTCAGGGATACCCAAGGTATAGTTACCTCTTCCGTCCATTTTACCTTCGATTCCACGGAAATCGCGGATACGTGGCAGTGCTACACTAATTAATCTCTCGAGGAATTCATACATTCTCTCTCTGCGAAGTGTAACACGTACACCAATTGGCATTTTTCTCCTTAATTTGAAGTTAGAGATGTCCTTTTTTGACTTGGTTTGGACTGCTTTCTGACCTGAAATGATAGTCATTTCTTCGGTCGCTACTTCGATAATTTTCTTATCGCTAATAGCAGCTCCAACACCTTGGTTAAGTACAATCTTTTCTAACTTCGGAGTCTGCATTACCGAACCATAGCTGAATTCTTTAACTAATGCAGGGACAACTTCGTCCAAATATTTTTTCTTAAGTGTTGGTACGTATGCCATTACTTAATCTCCTCTCCTGATTTTTTAGAATAACGAACTAATTTACCCTTTTCGTCGAGCTTCCGTCCGATGCGAGTAGCTTTCCCTGTTTTAGGGTCTTTCAGCATCAGGTTGGAAATATGAATGGGTGCTTCCTTTTCAACAATACCTCCTTGCGGATGTTCCGCATTTGGTTTGGTATGTTTTTTCATCATATTCACACCCTCCACAATTGCCCGGTCGGTTTTTCTGATTACTTCGAGCACCTTGCCTGCCTGGCCTTTATAGTTGCCTGCATTTACAATTACGGTGTCACCTTTTTTGATATGTAATTTCTTTTGCATTTCTTTTCGTATTACAAATTAAAGTACCTCAGGTGCAAGTGAAATAATCTTCATGTTCTTGTCGCGCAATTCTCTTGCTACGGGACCGAAAATACGTGTTCCACGCATTTCACCGGCATTGTTCAGCAAAACAACAGCGTTGTCGTCAAAGCGGATGTATGATCCATCTGCACGACGTACTTCTTTTGTTGTACGAACAACGATTGCTTTCGACACTGCTCCTTTTTTAACATCACTACCAGCGATAGCGCTTTTCACGGCTACCACAATGGTATCGCCCAGTGTTGCATAGCGTTTGCGGGTTCCGCCTAATACGCGGATGCAAAGCACTTCTTTTGCGCCACTGTTATCGGCTACTGTACATCTTGATTCCTGTTGTATCATGATTACTTCGCTCTTTCAATGATTTCAACTAACCTCCAACGTTTTTGCTTGCTGAGCGGACGTGTTTCCATAATCAGCACAGTATCGCCAATATTGCAGGTATTATTTTCGTCGTGCGCGTAAAACTTGGTTGTTTTGTTCACGAATTTCCCATAAATGGGATGCTTCTCTTTACGTTTTTCAGCAACAACAATGGTATTTTGCATTTTATTGCTGACAACAACCCCGATACGCTCTTTTCTGAGATTTCTTGGTTCCATCACTAACTCTGTTTTTCGTTAATTTCCCTTTGACGTAGTATGGTTTTCAAGCGGGCGATATTCTTTCTTGCCACCTTAATCTGTAAAGGATTTTCGAGTGGAGAAATAGCATGGTTCATCTTCATACGAAGTAAGCTGTCCTTTTCAGTTTGCAACTTTTCAAGGATTTCTTTGCTTGTCAGTTCTTTAATCTCTGATGTTTTCATTACTCCTCATTTGAAGATTCAACATAATCGCGACGCACTACAAATTTTGTAGTAATCGGTAATTTCTGAGCTGCCAAACGCAATGCTTCTTTTGCTACTTCAAAAGGAACGCCGTCGGCTTCAATAATAATTCTACCAGGAGAAACCGGAGCAACAAATGCTTCCGGAGCACCCTTACCTTTACCCATACGTACTTCTGCGGGCTTTTTTGTAATTGGTTTATCGGGGAAAATCCGTATCCAAATCTGACCCTGACGTTGCATGTAGCGGGTTACCGCAACCCTCGCCGCTTCTATCTGGCGACCGGTAATCCAGCACTCTTCCAACGCTTTTATACCGAAAGAACCGAACGCAATTTGGTTGCCACGCTGGGCATTGCCTTTCATTCGGCCCTTTTGTACTCTTCTAAATTTTGTCTTCTTAGGTTGTAACATCCTTCTTTACTTGAAAGGTTTACAAATTATTTTCTTCTTTTCTTAAATCCGCCTTTACCTCCGTTACGACGATCTGGAGCAGGGTTGCCTGATGCTTGCTGCTTCTGTCCTACGTTTGGAGAAAGGTCGCGTTTGCCGTAAACTTCACCTTTACAGATCCATACTTTCACGCCAAGCAAACCGGTTTTGGTTAATGCTTCTGCGAGAGCGTAATCGATATCTGCACGCAAAGTATGCAGCGGAGTCCGGCCATCTTTGTACATTTCCGAACGAGCCATTTCAGCTCCATTCAAACGACCAGAAACCATGATTTTGATTCCTTGTGCTCCCATTCGCATTGTTGATGCGATTGCCATTTTTACGGCGCGGCGATAAGCCACTTTTCCTTCAATTTGGCGGGCAACGTTGCTTGCAACGATGCGGGCATCCAATTCTGGACGTTTAATTTCGAAAATATTGATCTGAACCTCTTTGTTGGTGACCTTCTTAAGCTCTTCTTTCAGCTTATCCACTTCCTGGCCACCTTTACCAATAATAATACCTGGTCGCGAGGTGTGAACAGTAATGGTAATCAGCTTCAGGGTACGTTCAATGATAATTTTGGAAATACTTGCTTTGGCCAAACGGGCATTCAGGTATTCCCTGATTTTAGTATCCTCCACGAGCTTATCACCATAATCGTTTCCACCGAACCAATTGGAATCCCATCCGTTGATGATTCCTAAGCGATTGGCGATTGGATTAACTTTTTGTCCCATGTATTATTATTTATCAGTTACTTTAACAGGTTTACTATCAATGCAAAGTGTTACGTGGTTCGAGCGTTTCCGGATGCGGTGTGCGCGGCCTTGTGGAGCCGGACGCAGACGTTTCAGGATACGGGCTGAATCAACAGCAACAGTTTTTACATACAAATTGCTTTCTTCCAGGCGGGCACCTTCGTTTTTGGCTTGCCAGTTAGCGATAGCCGACATCAAAAGTTTTTCCACCCTTCTTGAAGCTTCTTTTGAGGAAAATTTCAGAACATCAAGTGCTCTGTTTACCTCCATACCACGCACCATGTCGCATACTAGCCTCATTTTACGCGGAGATGTAGGGCAATTCCTCAAGACAGCAAAATACTGTGTCTTTTTTGCTTCTTTCAGTTCAATTGCTTTATTTCTTTTTCTTGCACCCATCGTGAATTCTTTTAAATGTTAATGAGAATCTCATGCCTTATCGTTTGTTGCCGGCATGTCCCCTGAATGTTCTTGTAGGTGCAAATTCACCGAGCTTATGTCCTACCATGTTCTCAGTAACATAAACGGGAATAAATTTATTTCCGTTGTGAACTGCGATGGTGTGACCTACAAAGTCAGGAGAAATTACTGATGCCCGGGCCCAAGTCTTAATTACTGACTTTTTGTTGGTTTCATTCATGGCCAAAACTCTGCGTTCCAGCTTGAAATCGATAAAAGGCCCTTTCTTTAATGAACGACTCATACTTTTCTCAGTTTAATTATTTCTTCCTTCTTTCTACAATATATTTGCTGGAAGCTTTTTTAGGAGCACGGGTTTTGTACCCTTTAGCCAACAATCCTTTGCGTGAGCGTGGGTGTCCTCCAGAAGCACGGCCTTCTCCACCACCCATTGGGTGATCAACCGGGTTCATTGCAACACCGCGTACGCGCGGACGACGTCCCAACCAGCGTGAACGACCGGCTTTACCAGAACGTTCGAGGTTGTGCTCTGTGTTTCCAACAGTACCAATTGTAGCTCTGCAAGCAACGAGTACCATACGAGATTCTCCTGAAGGCAATTTCACGATTGCATACTTACCTTCGCGCGAGGTCAATTGTGCAGAAGTTCCTGCACTACGTGCCATAACACCACCCTGATAGGGTTGAAGCTCAATGTTGTGTATTACTGTACCTAGAGGTATTTCGGCTAGTGGCAGAGTATTTCCGATTTCAGGTGCAACCCCTTTACCGCTCAACACTGTTTGTCCAACTTTTAAACCGTTGGGGGCAACAATGTAACGTTTCTCACCGTCGGCATACACCAACAATGCGATACGAGCAGTACGGTTTGGGTCGTACTGAATCGATTCAACTCTGGCAGGGATACCTTCTTTTTCGCGAACGAAATCGATTACGCGGTATCTCTTCTTATGGCCACCACCTATATACCTCATTGTCATGCGACCGTTGTCATTACGACCACCGGTTCTACGCATTGGCTTCAACAATGATTTTTCAGGTGTTGATGCAGTAATGGTATCAAAAGCACCAATAATTTTGTGCCTTTGTCCCGGAGTAACTGGTTTTAACTTTCTTACTGCCATTTTGAATTATTAAATATTACTGTAAAAATCAATAGTATCACCTTCACCCAATGTAATGATCGCTTTTTTATAAGCGTTGGTTTGCCCTTGAATAATTCCGGCTTTGGTATAACGCGATTTGCGTTTTCCGCTGTACAGAATGGTATTCACGGCAACTACCTTTACATTGTACAAGCTCTCAACAGCTTGTTTAATCTGTAATTTTGTAGCGTCCTTGTTAACGACAAAACCAAAACGATTGAGTTTTTCGCCCAATCTTGTCATTTTTTCGGTCACTAACGGTTTAATCAAAACTTCCATTTCTTTCTCCATTAAATCGTTAACAATTCTTCCAGTTTGCTTACTGAACCTTCAAAAACAATTAGTTTTTTTGCATTCAGAATCTGATAAGTATTTAAATCAGAAGCTGTTACAACAGAAAGTCCCTGTAAATTTCTGGAGGACAAATATATATTTTTATTTTCTTCCGGTAAAACGAAAAGTGACTTTTTATCAGCAATTTTCAGGTTATTGCTAATTGCAACCATTTCGCGTGTTTTTGGGCTTTCCATTGTGAAGTCTTCCAACACTACAATTGCATCTTCTTTCGCTTTATAGCTCAAGGCAGAAACACGAGCCAATACTTTTACTTTTTTGTTCAATTTGAACCAGTAATTTCTTGGGCGTGGTCCGAATACGCGACCTCCTCCACGGAAAACCGGAGATTTGATACTTCCGGCGCGAGCACCACCTGTACCTTTTTGTTTTTTAATTTTCCGTGTACTGTAAGCAACTTCGCCTCTTTCTTTAGCTTTGTGAGTCCCCTGGCGTTTGTTTGCCATGTATTGTTTCACGTCCAGGTAAATGGCGTGATCGTTGGGCTCAACACCGAAAATCTGTTCGTTTAAAGTAACAGTTCTTCCGGTTTCTTGTCCTGCTTTATTTAATACTTTTACTTCCATTACTGATAAATAATTACGTAAGACCCTTTAGCACCGGGAACTGATCCTTTTACAACAATCAAATTCGATTCAGGAATTACTTTCAAAACTTTCAGGTTCTGAATAGTAACTTTTCTGTTTCCATCTTGTCCGGCCATACGCATTCCTTTGAATACGCGTGACGGAAATGAAGAAGCACCTACCGAACCGGGAGCACGTAAACGGTTGTGCTGACCGTGAGTAGCGTCGCCAACACCACGGAAGCCGTGACGTTTCACAACCCCTTGGAATCCTTTTCCTTTGCTCAATCCGGAGATGTCAACCCATCCTTCTGCGTCGATGGATTCTACTGTGAGAGTATCACCTAATTTGTACTCTCCGTTCATGTCTTTGAACTCGACAATTTTACGTTTTGGTTCAGTACTGGCTTTCTGACAGTGACCAATTTCTGCTTTCACAGCATTTTTCACTTTTTTGTCATCGTAACCAACCTGAATAGCTTCGTAACCGTCGGTCTCGACCGTTTTGACCTGCGTAATTACGCATGGTCCGGCCTCTAGCACAGTGCATGGAATGTTTTTTCCCTCAACACTGAATACGGATGTCATTCCGATTTTTTTACCGATTAATCCTGCCATTTTTGTTTTTCTTTACAGGTTATCAAACTTTAATTTCTACTTCAACGCCACTTGGTAATTCAAGCTTCATTAAGGCGTCAATGGTTTTAGCTGTTGAGCTGTAAATGTCGATCAGACGTTTGTATGACGACAACTGAAATTGCTCACGTGATTTTTTATTCACGAAAGTTGAACGCAAAACAGTAAATACTCTTTTGTGAGTAGGAAGCGGAATAGGTCCACTTACTACTGCTCCGGTAGTTTTTACCGTTTTAACGATCTTTTCAGCAGATTTGTCAACCAAATTGTGGTCGTACGATTTCAGCTTAATTCTGATCTTTTGACTCATGATGAGATTTAATTATAAGTTAAATATTATAATAAACTTACATTTCCTTTTAATTCCTCAAGGGCTTTTACTGCCATTTGCATTGGTACTTCCATGTACTTAGCAAACTCCATTGATGAAGTTGCACGGCCTGAAGAAAGTGTACGCAATACGGTTACGTATCCGAACAATTCAGCAAGAGGAACAAATGCTTTGATTACACGGGCACCCGATTTTTCATCCATACCTTCAACCTGCCCACGACGACGGTTCAAGTCACCAATAATATCTCCCATGTATTCTTCTGGAGTTACTACTTCAACTTTCATCACCGGTTCAAGTAATTTTGGTTTTGCTTTTCCTGCTGCGCTTCTGAAAGCCTGGCGGGCGCAAATTTCGAATGATAACTGATCCGAGTCAACTGCGTGGTACGAACCGTCAATCAAAGTTACTTTCAAGCTATCAATGCTGAATCCGGCCAACGGACCATTCTGCATTGCTGTTTCGAATCCTTTTTGTACTGAAGGAATATATTCGCGAGGAATGTTACCTCCTTTTACTGCATCAACAAATTCCAATCCTTCTTTACCATCTGTGCGTGGTTCAACACGAACAATAATATCGGCGAATTTACCACGACCACCGGTTTGTTTTTTGTACACTTCACGCAATTCAACCGACTGGCTGATTGCTTCTTTGTATGCTACCTGTGGTTTACCCTGGTTACATTCTACTTTGAATTCACGTTTCAGACGGTCGATAATGATTTCGAGGTGAAGCTCACCCATACCACGAATGATAGTCTGACCTGATTCTTCATCTGTATTTACCTTGAACGTTGGGTCTTCTTCAGCCAATTTGGCCAAACCATTGCTGAGTTTGTCCAAGTCTTTCTGAGTTTTTGGCTCAACTGCAATACCGATTACTGGTTCTGGGAAGTCGATGCTTTCCAATACGATCGGATCATCCAAATCACTCAATGTATCACCTGTGCGAATATCTTTAAAACCTACTGCTGCTGCAATATCTCCGGCTTCAAGAAACTCGATCGGATTCTGTTTGTTTGAGTGCATCTGGTACAGACGAGAGATACGCTCTTTTTTGCCTGTACGTGAGTTATATACAGAGTCGCCGGCATTGATACGCCCCGAATAGCAACGAATGAAGCACAAACGGCCTACATACGGGTCGGTAGCAATTTTGAATGCCAATGCTGCAGTTGGCTCATCTGTTGATGGTTTACGAACTAATTCGCGATCAACACCTGGCTCTGTTCCTTTTACTTCTTCTTTATCAAGCGGGCTTGGCAAGAATGAGCAAATTGCGTCCAACAAACGTTGAACACCTTTATTTTTGAATGCAGAACCACACATCATTGGGATGATGGCCATATCGATAGTTGCTTTACGAATTACGTTAAGCATCTGTTCTTTCGTAATTGAATCTGGATCTTCAAAGAATTTTTCCAGCAATTCATCATCGTATTCGGCAACCGCTTCAATCAATTTTCCGCGATATTCATTGGCTTGTTCAACCATATCAGCAGGAATATCTTCCAAACGATAGTTTGTACCTAAGGTAGCATCGTCGTACCAACGGATGGCTTTCATCTCGATCAGGTCAACAACTCCCTCAAATTTTTCTTCGGCGCCAATAGGAATGGTAATCGGCATTGGATTAGCACCCAGTTTACTACGAACTTCAGCTACTACATTGTAGAAATCAGCACCTGAACGGTCCATTTTATTTACGAAACCAATACGGGGAACTCCGTATTTTTCGGCCTGACGCCATACTGTCTCCGACTGGGCTTCTACCCCACCTACTGCACAGAACAATGCCACAGCACCGTCCAAAACACGCAATGAACGCTCTACTTCAACAGTAAAGTCAACGTGTCCTGGGGTATCAATAATGTTGATTTTGTGCTCTTCATTGTCGTATTTCCAGTAAGTAGTTGTCGCAGCAGAAGTGATAGTGATACCACGCTCCTGTTCTTGCTCCATCCAGTCCATAGTTGCTGCTCCATCGTGAACTTCTCCAATACGGTGAGTTACACCGGTATAATAGAGAATACGCTCCGATGTCGTTGTTTTACCAGCATCAATGTGTGCCATGATACCGATATTTCTGGTGTATTTTAAATCTCTGCTTGCCATTTTTTACCAATACCTAAACTAACAATTACCAATATTCATATATTTAATTAAAACCTAAAGTGTGCAAACGCACGGTTTGCTTCAGCCATACGGTGAGTATCTTCTTTCTTCTTATAAGCACCACCTTCTTCGTTGTATGCTGATTGAATTTCACCTGCTAACTTCTCAGCCATTGATTTACCTGAGCGTTTGTTGGCAAAAAGAATAAGGTTTTTAATAGAGATTGCGATTTTGCGATCGGGGCGGATTTCCATAGGAACCTGGAAAGTGGCACCACCCACACGGCGGCTTTTTACTTCTACGTTTGGAGTAATATTTTCCAATGCTTTTTTCCAAACGTCAAGAGGACTCACTTCTGAGTCTTTCAGTCTTTTCTCAACGATATCCAAAGCATCGTAGAAGATACCGTAAGCGACAGATTTTTTTCCGTCTCTCATTAAGTCGTTAACAAATCTTGTAACAAGAACGTCGTTAAACTTTGGATCAGGTAAAATGATCCTCTTCTTTGGTTTTGCTTTTCTCATTATGTAACGCTTTAGTGTTCTTTAAATTAGCTGCAGTTCTGTAAGCTTCAAATCATCCGTCTATTGACGAATTCATTTACTCAACCAAACCACTAAGCTGCTGAACGTGTTAATTATTTTTTAGGTCTTTTTGTACCGTATTTAGAACGGCGTTGTGTGCGACCATTCACACCTGCAGTATCCAATGCACCGCGAATCAAGTGGTAACGTACCCCTGGTAAGTCTTTAACCCTACCACCACGAACCAATACAATAGAGTGTTCCTGAAGATTGTGTCCTTCTCCCGGAATGTAAGCGTTTACTTCTTTACCGTTGGTTAATCTCACCCTTGCTACTTTACGCATGGCTGAGTTCGGCTTCTTAGGAGTAGTTGTGTAAACGCGCACACATACCCCCCTGCGCTGCGGGCACGAATCCAAAGCAGGAGATTTGCTCTTGTCAACCTTGCTTTGTCTGCCTTTTCTCACTAGCTGCTGAATTGTTGGCATATAGCTTCTTTTAATTTATAAATTATTTAAAAATCGGCCTGCAAAGGTATTGTTATTTTCCAGAAATACAACATCTTTCAAGCTCTTTTTTGCCCATTTCACCTGAAACGGCCTGCAAAAGTAATATTTTTCAGAAATCAGAACCTCTTTTCCCTAAAAAAATAAACTATTTCTTATTGATAATGAAAACTGTCATCGTTTTTTATCGAAGATAAGTGGATTTATGGCAACGATTATTCATGTTAAATCATTGTTGTTTTTTTCATTGAATCGGCAATAGCCAAATATGAAAAAGCAATGTATATTTGTACACTATTTTTTGCAGAATTAGCACCTATATAAATTTTTTTCCACTTTCTGGTACCACGGATGCGAAAACCACTACATTTGCACCGTTTTTTCTTACCGAACAATCTAGATATATATATTGGTATGGAAAGTGAATTTCTAATCTTATTTTTTATCATCGCTGTTGTTCTTGTTGGCGGTGCTATTGTTTTTGCCACGCTTGTTGCACCCAAATCATTTAATCCGATAAAGTCGGAACCATACGAATGTGGTATTCCGACCGAAGGACCTGCATGGATTCAGTTTAATGTTGGCTACTATTTATTTGCCATCATTTATCTGATTTTCGATGTAGAAACAGTATTTCTGTTTCCGTGGGGGGTTGTAATGAAGTCGATCGGGATGAGAGCATTTATTGAAATCGTTATTTTCTTTCTCATTCTCGGGCTTGGTCTTTTATATGCATGGAAAAAAAGAGCATTGAAATGGGTATAAAAATAAAATCGATGAAATATGAAGATTTCAACGACAACGAATCGTTGGAACTTCTGAAAAAGTCGGGAGGCAATGTATTTCTGACCAGTATTGATAATTTACTAAACTGGGGACGATCGAATTCGGTTTGGCCACTCACATTTGCAACCAGTTGTTGTGGAATTGAAATGATGGCAACCGGAGCTCCTCGCCACGATTTCGCCCGGTTTGGCATTGAAGTGTATCGGGCTTCACCACGGCAGGCTGACGTAATTGTTGTTGCCGGAACAATCGTTCACAAAATGGCTCCTGTATTAAAACGATTGTATGACCAGATGCCTGAACCCAAATATGTAATTGCAATGGGAGCCTGTGCTATTTCGGGAGGTCCTTTTTATTACAACAGTTACTCTGTTGTTCGGGGAGTTGATCATATTATTCCGGTTGATGTTTATATTCCTGGCTGTCCGCCGCGTCCCGAAGCTCTTTTGTATGGAGTGATGCAACTTCAGCGTAAAATTAAAGGAGAATCGATATCGAGCGACGAAACATCATCAAATCAAATTCTTTAACCTGACCTTATGCTTAACCGAGAAGATTTAATTGAGCAACTAAAAAAGATTATTCCGGAAATTGAAATTTCAGAAGGTAGCCAATACCCTGAAGTGATTGTGCCTCCACATAGCCTGTTCGAGTTGGCGAAACAAATGAAAGAACAAGACAATTTAAGCTTCGACTATCTGATCAACCATACAGCCGTTGATTTTCTGACACACATGAGTCTGGTTTATCATTTTGAATCGACCCAATATCGACATCTGGTGGTAATTAAAATAAAACTTACAGACAGGGAACAACTCGTTGCAGACAGTTTGTCGGAACTATACCCTACTGCTGAATTTTTTGAACGAGAAGTTTTCGATCTATTTGGTGTTCGTTACAACAACCACCCAAACCTGAAGCGCTTTTTTCTGGAAGATGATTACGGATACCCGCTCAGAAAAGATTTCCGTGATGAAATCAATATAATTGAACGATAAAACTCGACCTATGAGTGAAGAAATAATAAAAGACGTTATTCTGGGAGAAAACGAAGAATATATCGTCAACATGGGGCCACAACACCCTTCTACTCACGGGGTTTTACGCCTGGAGGTATGTTTAAAAGGAGAAACTGTAAAATATCTTACTCCTCATATTGGCTATATCCACCGCGGCATTGAAAAGATGTGCGAGGCCAATACCTACCAGCAAATTATTCATCTGACCGACCGAATGGATTACCTGTCAGCACACATGAATAACGAAGCAGTATGTATGCTGGTAGAAGAGGCATTACAGGTAGAAGTTCCTGAACGTGTGAAATACATCCGAACTATTCTTGATGAATTAAACCGACTGGCTTCGCATCAACTATGGTGGGCTGCTTTTGGTATGGACCTTGGCGCATTAACCACCTTCTTTTATGGCTTACGCGACAGGGAAAAGATTCTCGATATTTTTGAAGAATCATTTGGATCGAGGTTATTGCATAGTTTCAATACTCCCGGAGGATTAATGCACGATGTTCATCCCGACTTTCAGAAAAAGACCAAAGAATTTATCAGCTATTTCAGAAAAAAATTACCCGAATATGATCAGTTATTATCCGGAAATGTGATTTTTCGTGAGCGAGCTATCGGAGTCGGCCAGATGAGTCGTGAAACAGCCATTGCATATGGAGTTACCGGACCATCCGGACGAGGTTCAAACTTCTCGTGCGACATACGGAAAATTGCGCCTTACGGTGCTTACGACAAAGTTCAGTTTAATGAGGTACTGATGACTGAAGGTGACACTTATGCCCGTTACCTTGTACGCATGAAAGAGATGTGGGAATCACTCAGCATTATTGAGCAACTGGTTGACAACATTCCCGCCGGAGATTATACGGCAAAAATGAAACCGATCATCAAGCTGCCTGTTGGAGAATATTATAAACGGGTTGAAACTGCACGCGGAGAATTAGGGGTGTATGTGGTTAGCGATGGAAACAAAACACCTTACCGTGTCCGATTCAGGACTCCGAATTTCAGTAATCTTTTTGTTTTGAATACTCTTGCTTCGGGCAGTAAAATTGCCGATCTGATTGCGATCAGTGGTTCGCTCGACCTGGTTATTCCGGATATTGACCGATAAATGAATACGACTATGTCATCAAAACTATATGATTTTTCGACACTCACAGGTTCAATACACCAGAGCTTGTCGAATATGATGTCGCCCGGACTGGTCACTCTGACCGAGATGGTACTGGTTGGGCTTGCATTCTTACTTTATTTTGCACTGGTTGGACTTTATTTAGTTTATCTGGAGCGAAAAGTCTGTGCATTCATTCAAAACCGGGTTGGGCCAAACCGAGTAGGAAAATGGGGACTTCTGCAAACCTTTGCCGACTTCATTAAGTTGATCATGAAAGAGATCATCCCAATTCGTAAAGCAGACTCATTTTTATTCAATCTGGCTCCTTTCATCGTCATTATTTCAACAATTCTGGCAATGGCTGCACTTCCGCTAGCAAAGGGTTTACAGGCAGTTGATTTTAATATCGGTGTATTTTACATCATGGCGGTTTCATCGCTTGGCGTAATTGGTATTTTATTGGCTGGATGGTCGAGTAATAATAAATATTCGCTAATCGGAGCAATGAGAAGTGGAGCGCAGATTGTCAGTTATGAACTTTCTGTCGGCCTATCGTTGCTGGCAATTGTCGTTTTATCGGGAACAATGCAGCTATCGGGCATTATTGAAAGTCAAGCTGATGGGTGGTGGATATTTAAAGGTCATATCCCTGCCATTATTTCCTTCATTATTTTCCTGATTGCCAGCACAGCAGAAATAAATCGTGGGCCTTTCGACCTGGCAGAAGCAGAATCGGAACTTACAGCAGGTTTTCACACCGAATATTCGGGAATTAAATTTGCTTTTTTCTATCTGGCTGAATACATGAACATGTTTATCGTTTCGGCCATTGCCGCCACCTTATTTTTAGGCGGATGGATGCCTTTGCATATCGGCAACTGGGAAGGATTCAATCAGATTATGGACTATATTCCGCCAATTGTTTGGTTCTTTTCAAAAACGCTATTCATCATTTTAATCATCATGTGGTTTAAATGGACTTTTCCCCGTTTGCGAATCGACCAGTTACTTACTCTGGAATGGAAATATTTACTGCCGATCAGCCTGGTGAATATACTGGTCATTGCATTCATCGCGATGATGAGCTGGCACTTTTAAACGAAACAGCTATGAATAGTATAAAAGAATATTTTGTTGGTCTTTTTTCGGGAATTTCATCCCTTTGGGCCGGAATGCGTATAACCGGGAAATATTTTTTCAGTCCGGGAGAAATTGTCACTCAGCAATATCCTGAAAACCGTGATAAGCTTCAAATGCCGGAGCGGTTTAAAGGAGAAGTAATGATGCCACACGACCAAAACAATCAGCATGCCTGCACGGGTTGTGGCATTTGCGAAATGAACTGTCCGAACGGCTCAATTGAGATTATTACCAACCGCATTCCAAATGCTGAAGGCAAAATGGAGCGAGTAATTGACAAACATATCTATCATTTATCGATGTGCACATTTTGTGGGCTGTGTGTAAAAACCTGCCCATCGGATGCACTGGCATTCGGCCAGAAGTTTGAACATGCAGTTTTCGACCGTCAAATACTCACAAAAGTATTGAACCAACCAGGATCGTCACTCAGAAAGGAGGCAAAACAATGAATGTAATCATGTTCTATCTGTTCGCTGCAATCATTCTCATTTTTTCAGTATTAACTATAACCAGCCGTAAAATTCTTCGTGCAGCAGTGTATCTGTTGGGAGTACTACTCTCAACTGCGGGTTTGTATTTCATGCTGAATTATCAATTTCTGGCGGCAGTACAACTAACCCTGTATGCAGGAGGAATTGTTGTGCTGATTATTTTCAGTATTCTGCTTACCAGTCATATTTCGCACCGGTTTAGTCGTCCAAATTTACTTAAGCTGATTATGGGAGCAAGCGTTGCGCTAATTGGATCTGCCTTGGTAATTACCACTCTGCTCAACCACTCTTTTCAGCCAGGAACTCAAACAGAGTTACCCGTTGATATGACGGCAATAGGGAATCAATTACTCAGTACGGAGAAAAACGGTTATGTACTCCCATTTGAGCTAATCAGTATTTTGCTTTTAGCATCGATGGTGGCAGCAATTATCATTGCAAAAAAAGAACAAAATAAAAATACGGAGTTATGATACAAGGAATTCCAATTGAGCATTTTCTGATCGTGAGCTCGCTCATGTTTTTCATCGGTATCTGCGGCTTTATTATCCGCCGCAACCTAATTACCATGCTAATGGCTACCGAATTGATTCTTAACGCCGTAAATATAAACTTTGTTGTATTCAACCGTTACCTGTATCCAGACCAACTTCAGGGACATTTCTTTTCGCTTTTTATTGTGGGAATTGCTGCAGCCGAAGCATCGGTTGCAATTGCTCTGATCATCAATATTTACAGAAAACTGAAAAACATTGATGTTGAAAATATAAACGAATTGAAATTCTGAAAAAAGGGAATAGTTCTTATTTGACGGCAAAATAGTAAGCATAAAAAAAGAAGAAAATACAATGACCGGATTTAGTTATACGATATTGATTCCTTTGATTCCGCTAACAATGTTTTTAGTTACCGGATTATTGGGAATGAAATGGAAACCCATCATTTCGGGTTTGCTGGGTACTATCGGGATGGGAATCTCATTTATTCTGTCGCTGATTACAGCAGGCAAATATTTCTTTGGAAACGGGCACGGAACAGAAGCTTTCCAAACTCACATTCCGTTTGAAGTAACCTGGCTTCGACTTACCGAAAGCCTGCATATCAATATGGGCGTATTGCTCGACCCCATTTCGGTAATGATGCTGGTAGTAATCACTACTATTTCATTCATGGTACATCTGTATAGTTTGGGATATATGCACGGAGAAAAAGGATTTCAGCGTTTTTATGCTTTTCTCTCGCTATTTACGTTCTCGATGCTTGGTCTGGTTATTTCAACCAATATTTTTCAGATGTACATCTTCTGGGAATTGGTAGGCGTAAGTTCGTTCCTGCTAATCGGATTCTATTACCAGAAACCTTCTGCGGTTGCCGCATCGAAAAAGGCTTTCATTGTGACACGCTTTGCCGATTTAGGCTTTCTGATAGGGATATTAATTATCTCATTTTTTACCGGAACATTCGATTTCGGTAAGCTGACCGAACCCGGAACAAGTATATTTGCCAGTGCAACATCGGCAAGTTTTTTGGGTATTTCAGTCCTGACCTGGGCCATGACCCTGATTTTCATTGGCGGAGCCGGTAAATCGGCCATGTTTCCGCTTCATATTTGGCTGCCCGATGCCATGGAAGGTCCAACTCCTGTTTCAGCATTAATACATGCTGCGACCATGGTTGTTGCCGGGGTGTATCTTGTTGCCCGCATGTTTGTGGTATTTCATTTTCAAGCGCCCAATGCACAGGAAATTGTTGCCTATGTAGGCGGATTTACTTCGTTGTTTGCAGCCATCATCGCAATTACACAATACGACATTAAACGAGTACTTGCATTCTCTACCCTGTCTCAATTGGGATACATGATGCTGGCACTTGGTGTTTCTGGCTATGGTGCAGAAGAAGGATTGGGATACATGGCCTCAATGTTTCACCTTTTCACTCATGCCATGTTTAAAGCATTGCTTTTCCTTGGAGCCGGATCAATTATTCATGCCGTGCATTCGAATTACATGTACGACATGGGCGGTTTGCGGAAATATTTGCCTATTACGCATATCACCTTTCTGATTGCCTGTTTAACTATTGCCGGAATCCCTCCCTTTTCAGGTTTTTTTAGTAAAGATGAAATTTTGGTCGCCGCGCTGAATCACAACAAACTATTGTTTGCGGTAGAATTCATTGTTGCCGGAATGACCTCATTTTATATGTTCCGTCTCTATTTTAATGTTTTCTGGGGAAAAGATCAACATTATCATCACACCCCGCACGAATCGCCTAAAACGATGACTATTCCTCTGCTATTTCTGGCTTTTGCCTCTGTTTTTGCTGGTTTTATTCCATTTCATCATCTGGTAACTTCGGATAAAACAGGATTCAATACAGAAATGCACCTGGCAGTTGCCATTCCTTCGGTTCTGATTGGTTTGGCTGGCATTGCATTAGCATGGATTCTTTATAAAAAGGAAAGCGATATACCGGAAAAACTCTCGAAAAAATTTGGTGTTCTATACACATCAGCTTACAACAAATTCTATTTCGATGAGATTTATTTCTTTGTAACCAAACGTATCATATTCAACTACATTTCGCGACCTATTGCATGGTTCGATCGTCACGTTATTGACGCATTTATGGTTGGAATTGGTACAACTACGGAGAAATTTTCTTATCGCATAAAAGGACTGCAATCGGGACAAGTACAGCATTATGCATTCATGTTTGTAGCAGGAGCACTGGCACTGGCCTTAGCCATGTTGTACTTACTAATGTAAAAACAGACAACGAATGAATATTTCACATACGAAATTGAAAATTTATACATTATGAATATTCTTACATTACTTGTAGTAATCCCTGTGCTGACCATTATCAGTATCTTTTTTACCAAAGGGTTGAAAGGGACGCGAATGGTTTCTGCCATAGGAATGGGAATTCAGTTAATTGGAACGGCAGTATTGGTATTTATGTACCTCGGTGCCCGAAAAGCGGGAGTAACCGACGAAATGCTTTTCACTGCTGATTACACATGGTTCAAAAGTTTAAACATTCATTACAATATTGGAGTAGATGGCATTGCTGTTGCCATGCTTGCACTAACCTCGGTAGTTGTATTTGCAGGAATATTTGCATCATGGGAAATGGAATATCTGTCGCGTGAGTTCTTCATATCGCTGATATTGCTGGCTACGGGTGTTTTTGGCTTTTTCATCTCACTCGACTTGTTTACCATGTTCTTGTTTTACGAAATAGCCGTAATTCCGATGTACCTGCTGATTGGTATATGGGGAAGTGGTCCGAAAGAAAGTTCGGCAATGAAACTCACCCTGATGTTAATGGGAGGTTCTGCGCTTCTGATGGTAGGAATTTTTGGCATTTATTACAACTCAGCACCTGCTGGGGGCCAACTCACCTTCAACATACTGGAAATTGCAAAAAATAATATACCCGTTGAAGCCCAGCGATTCTTTTTCCCCTTCACGTTTGTGGGATTCGGAATTCTTGGTGCATTATTTCCGTTCCATACCTGGTCTCCGGATGGTCACGCCTCCGCTCCCACCGCCGTTTCAATGCTCCATGCAGGAGTACTCATGAAACTGGGAGGATACGGATGCTTTCGCGTTGCCATGTTCCTGATGCCGGAAGCAGCCAACGAAATGGCATGGATATTCATCATCCTGACAACCATTAGTGTAGTGTATGGAGCTTTTGGTGCAATCTGGCAGAAAGACCTGAAATTCATCAATGCCTATTCGTCGGTAAGCCACTGCGGATTAGTAATATTTGCATTGCTTATGATGAACCAAACAGCCATGGATGGTGCTATTCTGCAAATGATTTCTCACGGATTGATGACTGCTCTGTTCTTTGCACTTATCGGAATGATTTATGGACGTACCCACACCCGTGATGTTACCCAGATGGGAGGACTAATGAAAGTAATTCCATTTCTGGCTGTAGTTTATATGATTGCCGGATTTGCTTCGCTCGGACTTCCCGGATTAAGTGGATTTGTTGCTGAAATGACTGTTTTTGTAGGTTCGTTCCAACATCAGGATACTTTCCATCGTGTGGTAACCATCATTGCCACCAGCTCAATTGTAATTACTGCGGTATATATTCTTCGTGTTGTAGGAATGATGCTGTTAGGACCGATTAAAGATCCGCATCACGAACACCTGGAAGATGCCAAATGGCACGAGCGACTTAGCACCATTACGCTGGTTGTAGCCATTGCTGCTATTGGTTTGTTTCCCCTTTGGTTATCGGACACAATCATGGAAAGCTTAAAACCAATTGTTGAAAAGCTTGCACTGGCTTTTTAATATAGTCCCCTAAATCCCAAAGGAAGGGACTTAAATAAGAAGTAGAACAATGATAAAAAAGGAAAAAATATAAACGAAGCTTTCTTCAACTCCCCCTCTGCTGGAGGGGTTGGGGGAGGCTAAAAAATTTAGGTATGAATCTCGGACAAATTATACTGATGCGACATGAATTGCTACTCACACTTGCGGTGATAGTTGTTTTGATCGCAGAAATTGCAGTCAGCGATAAAAATAAAAGTAAACTGATCCCTTTCTTTATCGGACTGTTTGCACTAATTACCGGAGCAGGTTTTTTGCCGGGAGAAACAGGCTCTCTGTTTGGCGGCTCATATCAAACCGGATCACTGATTCTTTTCATGAAAAACACACTTAATTTAGCCGTGCTGATTATTTTTCTTCAGGCTGAATCGTGGTTAAAGAAAGAAGAAAATCAGGATAAACTAAGTGAATACTTCCTGCTGACTTTATCGACCCTGATAGGTATGAATTTCATGATTTCGGCAGGCGATTTCCTTATTTTTTACATCGGACTCGAAACAGCAACCATACCTCTTGCCGGCTTGGCCGCTTTCGATAAATACAAAAACCAATCGGCCGAAGCAGGGATTAAACTTATTCTTTCCTCTGCCCTCTCTTCCGGAGTTCTTTTATTCGGCCTATCGTTACTTTACGGAGCAACCGGATCAATTTATTTTGCCGACATTGTAAGTAAAGTCTCTGCAAGCCCACTGATAATATTGGGATTCATCTTTTTTGTTAGTGGAATGGGCTTTAAAATCTCATTGGTACCGTTCCATTTCTGGACTGCCGATGTATATGAAGGAGCCCCGATAAATGTTACATCCTATTTATCAGTAGTTTCAAAAGGTGCTGCAGCCTTTATTTTTACCATCATTTTGTTTACGGTATTTAAATCGATAATCGATATATGGCAGCCACTTATATACACAATTGCCATTCTTACTATGACATTGGCCAACCTGTTTGCTCTTCGTCAAAATAATATGAAACGATTTCTGGCCTTTTCATCCATTGCTCAGGCTGGATTTATTCTGCTCGGCGTTTTGGGTGCAGGAGAATTAGGAATGACATCCATCGTTTACTTTGTTCTCGTTTATGTATTTACCAATCTTGGCGCATTCGGGGTAGTTTCATCGATATACGAAAACTCAGGA
The DNA here is from genome assembly GCA_963668595.1 of Prolixibacteraceae bacterium. Taxonomy (GTDB): domain Bacteria; phylum Bacteroidota; class Bacteroidia; order Bacteroidales; family Prolixibacteraceae; genus GWE2-42-39. The sequence continues at coordinate 1,960,596 of OY764876.1, forward strand.
ATTGAAACCATTCAGGGATACAATGGCTTATATAAAACCAATCCCAAATTGAGTTTACTGATGACTCTGTCATTGTTTTCGCTGGCCGGAATTCCTCCTGTAGCAGGTTTCTTCGGTAAATTTTTCCTGTTCACTTCTGCCGCAGGAAGCGGATATTATATTTTGGTGTTGATTGCGGTACTAAACGCTACCATTTCGCTGTACTACTATTTACGCGTAATAAAAGCCATGTTCATCGACCCGAACGACTCGCCCATACCTACATTCCGAAGTTCGAACTCGATGCGCATCGCATTAATTATTTGCCTGATTGGTATTTTCACAATTGGTTTTGCCAGCGGAATTTTCGAATATATCCGTAGCATCAGTCAGCAATTCTTAAATTAAAACGCACTCAGTTATGGCACTCAATAAAGGAAAACATATTGTAGAAGAAATTGACGGGCAACGTTGCTCGGTAGTTGAAAAAGCTGTATCGCCGGAAAGAGCCGAGTTTTTGAAGAAATTATTGGAACTGAATAATTATTCTGTGAAAATGGTGCAGGAAGGAGACAGCGGCCAATTTACTGTAGGAGTAACAGATCTTCTCTTCAATCCGGTTATTGATGTATATAAACGCCGTTTAAAAAGCTCTTCAGGTAAAAAAGTAACTCCCGCCTACTGGCTGCAAATCTCCAATCGGGAAACCGAAGCAGAAGTAAATTACTGGACATTCAAATAAACTGACTACTCGCGCCAGAAAAGGGAATCTATACATTTACCCAAATTGAAAAACCAAAAAATAAGATCGTGAAAATCACATAAGCACCTACAATAATCAATTGATTCAAAGATGATTTTGATTTATAGTCACCCTCTCTAATTAGTACTTTAAAGCGACTATCTTTAATAAAAAAGAAGTAATTAAACACAAAAAAGGGGGAAAAGAAAATAATTACGAAAACGAATAATGTGAGTTCATAATCATTTATAGATTTATTGATTGATTTAAGAAGGTTATAAACAGAAACCATATTGATTCCTTCAAATAGAGAAATTAGATAATAAGCATTGGTTTCCGGCTTCGTTTTAATACCGTTTTTTGAGATAATTGATCTCATAGAATAAAAAATAAAACCATACAACTCCCTCATAATCTATCTTTAATATCCATTATTCATTATCACCACTCTCTCCTACTCGCGCCAGACAGGTTTTAACAAGACTCTCGTTAGGCTGAGCCAGACAGATATTCATGGTATAATTAAAACTGTTATTACAACTAATAATATACTCCCAAGACCATAAATTAATGTCAACTTTCCTTTGTAAGAAGACGGATATTTTTCTATTAACCTCAAATACCTACTATTATTAAAAATCAGGTAATAATTAATAATAGCAAAAGGTAATCCGAAATTCAAAAAACCACCTATTGCACTAGAGAGAATACTATTGTATTTAAAAGTAAGGAAATACTTATGAGTGTCAATATTAAAATATTCTAACCATAATAAAATCACAAAAAAATTCAATGCCCAGGCAACTGTAAGCAGAAAGAACACATTTGATTTCCAATTAGGTTCTTTATTCTTAAATCCTTTTGAATTAACAATTGCATCAACCCAAAGCAGATAATATAAATTTCTCATTGTCTAACAATTTACTACCATCCCGTTTCTGGACTATATAGTCCTCTAATGGATAATTATTATTCTTAATATTATTTTGAATCTCGCAGGTTCGGATTTGAATACACAATAAAAGAACTACAATTAATGTACTTTTTCTTTAAAAAGAGCTTTGATGGGATTAAATAGTCGCTCAATCAATCGAAGCTGATCGGTAATAATTTCGGCATTGCCTTGTAACTCCTGGTTAAAAGTTAGCTTCGTTCCGTAATTGGTTTGCAAATCCTGTGGAAGGCTAATTTCAGCCAGATATGATTGCGAGGAAGGAACCAAAGAAATGCTTTTCACTTTTCCGACTAACATTCCGTATTCCATATACGGATAATTGTCGAACTTGATATTTACCTGCTGCCCTACTTTTACTTTTCCGGCACCAACAACCGGCATTGTTAACCGGCCAATAATACTGTCGGCATTTTCAGGAACAACAGAAAAAACCACATTCCCCGCCGTTACATACTGATTTTCGCTCCAAACATTGGTAAAAGTTACCTGCCCGGCAATCGGTGTTTTCAGCACATAACTGGTTTCCCAGCTACGCAATTGGTTTACCAGGTTCTCGTAACGTTCTTTCAGTGTTATCAGCAAGCGTTTTCCGCTTTCGGCTTTTTCAATATCCAATTCATCAATTTGCTGATTAATTCGGTTTAACTCAATCTGCGTGTTCGATAATTCAACCAATGCACTTTCGTAATTGTAACGTTGCTTCAAAAAGTCGGATTTCGAACGCTCCAAATCAACATCAGCCACTACTTTTTTCCGATGCAGAGTCGAATCACGCATCAACTGAGCATTGCTCAATTCCATTTCTTCAATCAGCACATCACGCCGCTTTTGTAAACGATCGAGATAGCGCCAGTAGTCGTTTCGCTGTTTCACCAGCGATTGTTTGCGCTGATCGTATATGTTGAAACCCAAAAAAGTGCAGTACTCACGCCATTGCGCTACCAACGAGGTATAATAAGTTTGATAAGCTCCAAGATTATACGCGCGATCGAAATTTACCAGACTAAATGCATCCGGCTGATCGAATAGTGGCTGCACCGAATCGAGAAATGCAATCAAACGATAAGCTTCGTGATAATCGGCCGCATTTTCAATCATTCCTAAAACTGAATCGGCCTGCACCCATGTTTTATCAGCCACCATCAATTGCTCGATACGGCCACTGGTATTAGCCACAATATGCACCGGCGGATTTTCGGACAATACCACCACCCTCGCCTGAATAATATCGGGATATTTATAGAAATAACTTCCGATCAGTAATACCACAATTACCGACAGAATAATGGTAATTCCGCGCCGGATAATCCATCCGGGAGGAGTGCCCAAAATCTCGCGTATTTCGTCGCTGCGTAATTCTATATTGGGTTGATTTTCCATTTTATCCGCCTAATTCCAATTGATTTTTGACCAATTCGTAATATGCTCCTTTTTTGGCAGCTAATTCTTCGTGTGTTCCCTGCTCTACAATTGCTCCCCGGTCGAGTACCACAATTTGTCCGGCATTTTTCACTGTACTTAACCGGTGTGCCACAACAATTACTGTTTTCCCCATGAAAAACTCATTGAGGTTTTGCATAATCACCTTTTCGTTGTTCGCGTCCAAAGCATTGGTCGCCTCGTCGAAAAACAGGAACTCCGGATTTTTATATACCGAGCGGGCAATCAGAATGCGCTGCCGCTGTCCCTGGCTCAAGCCCACTCCTTCTTGTCCTATTTTTGTATTGTATCGCAATGGAAGTTGTTCAATAAACTCGTGAATATTGGCCGTTTTCACTGCATGATACAGTCGGTCTTTGTCAGGAGTTTCGTCACTCAAAGCGATATTATTGGCGATGGTATCCGAAAAAATAAACCCATCCTGCATGACCGTTCCGCAGCTTTTTCGCCACATCTCCATACTAAAACGATCAAGTTCAACATTGCCCAGCTTAATTTTTCCTTCCGTAGGAGGATAAAAGCCAAGCAACATTTTCAGCAAAGTAGTTTTTCCGCTACCACTTGCCCCAACAATAGCGGTTACCTGGTTCTGCGGAATAGCAAGTGTAACATTGTCGAGCACCTTGGGCGAGCGTGGCCCTTCGTAATGAAAAGTCAATCCCTCAATCAGCAAACTACGATCTGCCGGAAGTTCATGATTTTTTGATTCGGTTGCATCCTCTTCATCTTTTTTATGATGAATTTCACCCAAACGCTCCAGACTGATGCGGGCATCCTGTGCAGACTGAATAAAACTTATAAACTCATTGATCGGACTATTCAACTGACCAATAATATATTGTACGGCCACCATCATACCAAGGGTCATGTTTCCATCGATTACTGCTTTGGCTGCCAAAAACGAAATAACAATATTTTTAACCTGATCGATCAATACCGAACCGGCCTGCTGATTTTGATTCAGCATTAAACCTTTAATACTTACTTTGAATAAACGAGCCTGAATATGTTCCCACTCCCAGCGCTTCTGTTTTTCGCAGTTATTCAGTTTTATTTCCTGCATACCGGTAATCAGCTGGTAAAGATTACTTTGGTTTGCTGCTGCAACATTGAATCGTTTGTAATCGAGCTCTTTACGTTTTTTCAGGAAAATCAGAATCCAACCTACATACAGCAAACTGCCCAGGTAAAACACCAGCAAAATGCCCCAGTTGTACCAGGCCATCACCAAACTATAAATGATGAACGTAAAAATACCAAACGACATGCTGATCAGACTACCGGTAAGAAACGACTGGATGCGCTGATTATCATCGATTCGCTGACGCAGGTCGCCAATCATTTTGGTATCGAAAAAGCTAACAGGCAATTTCATCAGTTTAATCAGAAAATCGGATACCAACGCAATGCTGATACGCACACTGGTGTGCAACATGATCCAGCTACGCAAAAAGCCCACCGCCGTTTGACTGAGCGTAAGCACCAATTGCGCCACCAGCACCAGCACAATAAAATTCAGGTTATTGGTATTGATCCCCACATCGACAATGGCCTGAGAAAGAAACGGTAGCATCAAACTAAGTAAACTGCCCGTGAGAAAACCGAGCATCAACTGAATAATCAGCTTGCGGTAAGGCCTCAGGTACGAAAACAAATAGCCAAATCCGGCTTTGTTTACCGACTCTCCTGCTTCTTTGTAAAAATCGGCCGTGGGCTCCATCATCAGCACAATACCGGCAGGTTCGCCCTGCTGACGGGTAGATGCCCAATGTTTCAAAAATTCTTTGCCTACATATTTTATCAACCCGTGAGCCGGATCGGAAACGTAATATTCAGTCAGTTCCGGTGCTTTTTTCCCTGCGCGTTTCTTTTGCTTCACCTTGTACAGTACCACAAAATGATTCTGGTTCCAGTGTACAATAGCAGGGAAAGGTAATTCGGGCAACATCGATTCGGTAACCCGCGCGCCCTGCGTTCGAAAACCGAGTTTTTCGGCCGCATCGCTGATAGTGAGCAGCGAAACCCCTTCGCGGGTTTTGTACATCAGCTCGCGAAGCGTGTCCAAATTGTAATGCCGCCCGTAATGTTTGGCTACAATTCTCAAACAGCTCGGGCCACAGTCCATCGCATCGGCTTGCAGGTAATGTGGGAATTTCGACATAAAAGCGCTTTGTTTGCGCCAAGATAATTCTTTTCTGAGAATTTTTATAAAACAAATCCCATTTTAATGAACAATATGCTTTCGCGAAAAGAGCATTAATGCTAAGCCAATAATAATTGCCAGCAAGATAGTCAAAACAATACTGCCGGTAAGTCCATTATTTCCACCGTCAATCAGAACATTCGAGAGGTGTTTTTCAACTGAGAAAAGGGCAAACGATTTATCTGCTACAAAATGATCCATGCCGGAGAAACCTTCCAAAAAGTTAACGAAAAGATGTAGCGAAACAGCAAAGTAGATATTGCCTGAATAAATTGTCATCAGGCTCAGAAAAATGCCAACCAGAAACAAATTAACCAATGCAAGAAAACTTATTCCGGGATTCAGAACATGAAGGAATGCGAAAAGTAATGAGGTAAAAAGAATTCCTGCTGTTTTTTGTTTTTTCTGAACAAATAAATGCAACAAATAACCGCGCAATGGCAATTCTTCGGCGATACTCGTAAACAATGCAAACACAAACAAAATGGAGACTTTCTGAAGCTGGCTATTTATTTCAACATCAACATATTTCAACGAAAGTAGCACCGCAAAAAATACGAAATATAAACCACTTGCGATGACAATTCCGCCCAATACACTTTGTAAAAATGTTCTTACAGATGTATGTAAACCCAGATTTTGCCAAATGTTTTTCATATTGTTCGAAGCAAACAGAAACGAAAACAAGGCAGTAAAAGCCATCCCAGCCCAGGCAACAACAGTCAGCATCTCAATGCCAATTCCTTCCTCCGGATTTATTCCGCCTAAGGCTAACGAGATCAAAAAGACAACAAGATTCTGAACAATAATAAGTCCACCAAATAATAAAATGCTAAACGAAATAGCTTTGTATATATGGGTATTTGCTTGCTTGTCTTCCATAAATTAGCCTATGAACTTGAATTAACTGCTTTCTTTTTCGCAATAAAGAATGAATTCCTTACACCAGGAAAAATACCACCAAAACAACAATGGCCAACAAAAGCGGAACCAATACGAGCAGGCTTTTCAACGCTTCTTTTTTACGGTCAGCCTCAGCTTCCCGACGAATAGTTTCTTTTATCCGGGCTAATTCTGCAGGCGGAATATCTTCGTGTTTAAATTCATGTAGCTGACTTTTTTCAGCAGCCTCGTACATTGCATCCTTTATTTTTTGCAGGCGGGCATGCCTCGCCTGTTTTTGTTCTTTTACCTGCCTCATTCGGTTTATCATATCAAAAACATGTCCGGCTGAACTCATAGTTGTATTTTTTCAGGATTAAAATCAAATTAAAATCACATACAAGATACAAGATACAAAATGCAACCAAAAGATCAATCGTCTAAAATATATTTCAGTCTCTCCTTCTGCTTTTTAAACGTAGAATACTGCCGATTTGACAAAGCTCCGATGAAAGCCAGCATATAAAAAACCTGCCTGATGATTTTTTCTATCTTTGGATTTTATAAAAAACTGTACCAGATGGAGCAATTGATTTTCGGGCTAATTATCGGTCTGCTGATTTTCGATTTTGTGTTTGAACGTTTTCTCGACTACCTGAACACCACACGCTGGAGCACCCAACTCCCCTGCGAATTAAAAGGTATTTACGACGAAGAGAAATACAGTAGCCAACAAGCCTACGAAAAAACACGTCATCGGTTTTCGATGCTTACCGACAGTTTTGGGTTTATACTGATTATACTGATGTTCGTATTGTATGGTTTTGCTTGGGCCGATCAACTGGCGCGCAGCATTTCCGCTCAGCCAATTATCGTGGCACTTGTCTTTTTCGGCATGTTATTGCTGGCTTCTGATCTGCTCAATATGCCTTTCTCCATTTACAGTACTTTTTCCATCGAAGAACGTTTCGGGTTCAACAAAACCACTCCCAAAACATTTGTGCTCGACACGCTGAAAGGCTGGCTAATCGGCGCATTGCTGGGAGGCGGAATTTTGGCTCTGGTCATCTTTATTTACATGAAAACGACCAACAATTTCTGGTGGTACGTGTGGTTATTAATCAGTGCTTTTTCGTTGTTCATGGCCATGTTTTATTCGAACCTGATTGTTCCGCTATTCAACAAGCAAACACCACTGGAAGAAGGTGAGCTGAAACAGGAAATTCAGAAATTTGCCACGCAGGCCGGTTTCAAGCTTGATAATATTTATGTGATTGACGGTTCCAAACGATCGACCAAGGCCAATGCTTATTTTTCTGGTCTGGGACCCAAAAAGCGTATCGCACTTTACGACACGCTGATTGCTGATCTGAACACAGAAGAACTGGTGGCCGTATTGGCTCACGAAATCGGGCATTACAAGAAAAAGCATGTATTGAGCAGTTTGGCATTGGGCATTCTTCAAACCGGACTAATGCTATATATTTTTTCCATTTTTGTGGGACATCCCGCTCTTTCAGCTGCACTGGGAGTGAGCGAACCCAGTTTTCATATCGGACTGGTAGCTTTCGGAGTACTTTATTCGCCGCTGTCGTTTGTACTGGGCATGGGCATGAATGTACTTTCGCGCCGCAACGAATATCAAGCTGATGCCTTTGCCGCTCAATATTACAATGCAAACGCACTGGCTTCGGCATTGAAAAAACTATCCGTAAAAAACCTGAGTAATCTGCGTCCTCATCCGGCTTATGTGTTTTTCCACTACTCGCACCCTACTTTGCTGCAACGCTTGGAGGCATTGAATAAACAAACGAACAAGGCATAAAACAGGAGAATCATTCAACAAGCTCTGCTTGTACAATTGCATCGTCCACCGACTCGTCGAACTGAGCCTCAAAAACAGGTGCTGTTTGTTTGGCAAATTCCCGATTGAGTAGAAAAATAGAAACCGCGGCAATTAGAATTGCTCCGGAAATCAATAAAATTGCATTCAATACACTACCGGCCAGCTCCACATAAGACGTATCGAAAGATGTTTCGAAATCGACAAAGTGGTTCAACACAAATCCAGTAAAATTAACAGTAAAATGAATGATGATTGTTGCTAACAGGCTCCGTGTTCGGTAATATACCCAGCCCATAAACAAGCCTATTAAAAAAGCAGTTATAAATTGCCAGGGATTCAGATGTATTAATCCGAAAATTAATGCAGAATAAAAAATAGCTTTTTTAGGTGAATAATTTCGCAACAAACCGTCTAAAAGAACGCCCCGACAGATCAACTCCTCAAGTACAGGAGCTGCAATAACCATTAGGATGAAGCCAAACACACCTTTCATCTCTCCCATACTCCGAAACATCTCTTTCGCACTTTCCGACATCGGTATTAAATCGCTGACCGGCGAAATTACACCTGTAACCAAACTTAGCGTAGCAACAACAAGCAATGGTATAATCACCCAATTCTGAATGCCCCAATTTAATTTCACAGGAGCTGATTTTTGCTTTCGTTTTGATAATACAATTAATGCAGATCCTCCGATTGCCAACAAATAATACAGCAACATCGCAAGCTCCTTACCTATCAATGATTTTAAGAATACCAGAGGAGTAGAAACTATTGACATTCCTACGATAATGCCGAAAATGCCGAAACTTTGTGCTATACTCGGATAAGCAAGTAATTTTTTTGTGTTCATAAGGGTTTTGTTTGAGTTATAATAGTGATGGAAAATCATCCAAACCGATGCAATTTACAACATAAGAATGATTAATCAAAGTATCTGATTCACGACAAAACCCTGCAATTAAGAACAACAAAGGCCATCCAAATCCGGACAGCCTTTGCTTTTCTATTTTATCTTAACTATTACAGATCAAGCTGTTTCATGATTGCATCGATTTTTACATCGGCGGCCTGCTCGGTAGCATCGTAATCGGCACGACTGGCAAGTTGACCGGCAATCTCGAAATAGAATTTAATTTTTGGCTCAGTCCCCGAAGGACGAACCGAAATTTTTGTTCCGTCTTCGGTGAAAAACTGCAACACATTTGAAGTAGTTTTCTGGTCGATTTTCTTCTCTTCTCCTGTAAGCACATTTTTTTCGATACGTGAAAGATAGTCTTTTACTATTTTCAGTTTCGAGCCGCCCAATTCTTTCGGCGGATTATTACGAAAATTCACCATCATTTGCTGAATTTCTTCGGCTCCTGATTTTCCGGTACGCACTACGTATTTCATTTTCTCGCGCGAAAATCCGTATTCAAGATAAATATCCATCAGCATTTCGTACAGCGATTTGCCCTGATCTTTGGCCCAGGCGGCAATTTCAGCCATCAGCGAACAGGCAGAAACAGCATCTTTGTCGCGTACAAAATCGGCAGGCATAAAACCAAAGCTTTCTTCGCCACCACCAATATAACTTTTCTGTCCTTCGAAATCGCGGATTACTTCGGCAATGTATTTAAATCCAGTGTAAACATCGAAGTATTCCACATCGTTACGGCGGGCAATTTCAGCAACCAACTCAGTGGTAACAATTGTTTTTACAATGAAATCGTTAGGCTTCAGTTTTCCGCTTGCTTTACGTTTGCTGATGATGTAGTAGATGAATACCAGCGCGGTTTGATTTCCATTCAGAATAATAAATTCACCTTTGTCATCTTTCACTGCTACGCCAATACGGTCGGAATCCGGATCGGAAGCCATTACCACATCGGCATTCACGGCCTTCCCTTTTTCCATTGCCATTTTCATTGCAGCCGGTTCTTCGGGGTTTGGCGAAACCACCGTTGGAAAATCACCACTCACCACATCCTGCTCAGGAACATTGATAATATTGGTAAAACCAAAAGCACGCAACGCCGCAGGAATCATTTTAACACCTGTTCCGTGAATCGGAGTATATACTATTTTCAGGTCTTTTTGCTTCTCAACTACTTCTGGCGAAATAGATACCGTTTTCACTTTTTCAAGGAATTTCTGGTCCATTTCTTCGCCCATGATGGTAATCAGCTTATCATCGCCATGGAAACGAATGTCAGCTGCTTTCACCTGTTGCACTTCAGCAATAATATTTACATCATGCGGAGAAACCACCTGCGAACCATCGACCCAATAGGCTTTGTAACCATTGTATTCTTTGGGATTGTGCGAAGCGGTGAGAATAATTCCGCTTTGGCAACCTAATTCGCGAATCGCAAACGAGAGTTCCGGCGTTGGACGCAAATCTTCAAAAAGAAAAACGCGGATTCCGTTGGCCGAAAAAATCTGAGCGCTGGTTTCAGCAAACAAACGGCTATTGTTGCGGCAATCGTAACCAATAGCCACTTTTATCTCGCTAAGTGAGGCAAATTCTTTTTTCAGGTAATTACTTAAGCCTTGCGTGGCAGCTCCTACAGTGTAAATATTCATGCGGTTGGTTCCAGCACCCATGATACCGCGCAAACCACCAGTTCCGAACTCCAAATCCCGATAAAAAGAATCAATTAATTCGGTAGTATCATCGTTTGCGAGCATGCGTTTTACTTCTGCCTGAGTGGCTTCATCATATACGTCGGTAAGCCATTCGGCAGCACGCGCTTTTACTTGTTCCAGTACGTTGTTGTTAGTCATAATTCAATCTTCTTTTAAAAGCTGAAAAAAATGTTTTAAACTGTCTTTCCAATGAGGAATTTCAATTTCAAAAGTACGTTTAATTTTCGATTTGTCGAATACACTATAGGCCGGGCGGGCTGTCGGAACCGGATAGTCAGCCGTGGTAATAGGCGTAACCATGCACGAAAGATTAGCTAATTCGACAATGGCAAGCGTAAAATCGTACCAGCTGGCTGTGCCTTCGTTGGAATAATGATAGATTCCGGCTTGATAAGCTTTCTGTCCGTTCTCAACAGATGAAATTATCGTTAAAATTGTCTGAGCCAAATCGGCCGCGTGAGTTGGCGAACCGATCTGATCGGCCACAATACGCAGCTCATCGCGCTCGCGCCCAAGCCGAAGCATAGTTTTTACAAAGTTGTTACCATAAACCGAATACAACCACGAGGTCCGAATAATTATGCTTTGCGGATTGTGTTGCATACATAGTTGTTCACCTTTCAGTTTTGTACGCCCGTATGCCGATTGCGGATTAACGGGTGCTTCTTCGGAATAGGGAGTGCTGGCAGTTCCGTCAAACACATAGTCGGTCGAAATGTGAATCATCCGGCAGCCAACATTTGCAGATTCCCCGGCAAGTAAAGCTGCGGCTGTGGCGTTAATCAGCGCTGCGGTTTGCTCGTCGCTTTCGGCTTTGTCAACAGCCGTATAGGCGGCACAATTTACCAGGTATTGCGGACGAAACGATTCGAAAAAAGCAGCCAACTGTTCCCGGTTTGTAATGTCGAGTTCGGCTACATCGGTAAAGCGAAAATCGAAACCAGGAAAAAGTCCGGCAATTCGTTTTATTTCAGAACCGAGTTGCCCGTTTGCCCCGGTGATAAGTATTTTGGTCATTGTTAAAACTTAAAATTCATTTCGGCTTCGGAGAATAGTGGATTTTTGAGATCCTTTTCTGAAACAATTGATTCTTGTTCACCAATTTGCCAATCGATACCCAGTTGCGGATCGTTGAAAAGAATACCACGTTCGGCCTCAGGGCAATAAAGATTGTCGCACTTGTACGAGAAAATGGCATGTTCGCTTAACACCGAAAATCCGTGGGCAAAACCTTTCGGAATATACAATTGCTTTTTGTTTCCGGCACTGATTTCCAATCCATACCATTGCCCGAAAGTAGGCGAACCTTTCCGTAAATCAACCGCAACATCGTAAACAGCTCCCTGAATTACGCGTACCAGTTTGGTTTGGGCATGAGGATCCAATTGATAATGGAGGCCTCGAATTACGCCACGTTGCGATTTTGATTCGTTGTCCTGCACATAACGCGAAACGAGCCCGTTTTTTACGAATGCTGCTTCGTTAAAACTCTCAAAAAAATAACCTCTTTCATCAGCAAAAACACGGGGTTCAATAATCAGCAGCCCCGGTATAGGTGTTTCAATAATGTCCATTCGTATATAATTATTCCACCGCCAAAGATACGGCGTGTTTTATTTATTTTGTGACATACCTGACGGCATGTCAAACATGTTTTCACTATAATTTTCTACTACTACCAAGCGATATTCCCTTACGGGAATAATTTATCGGCAGTCTTTTAGCATACAGCTTTTCTTCCTTTTGATTTTCGCCCTTTCACTTACTGATATTATTTCAAAATACCCTTTGATACTGTGCACTTCATTAAAAGCGCATTCCGAAGGAATGCATCGCTTGGTAAAAAATCACCCTACACAGACCAGGCATTCCTCCACTACATTTTTTCGATCAGAAAGATAAAATCTGATTATTTGCCAATTTTATCAGGTAGTCTCCGTATTGATTTTTCTTCAATGGCTCGGCCAACTTCAGCAACTGTTCGCGGTTAATGTATCCTTTTTTATAGGCAATTTCTTCAATACAGGAAACCTTCAGTCCCTGACGTTGCTCGATGGTTGCAATAAAATTGGATGCCTGTAACAAACTGTCGTGCGTACCGGTATCAAGCCAGGCAAAGCCGCGTCCAAGAAGTTTCACATTCAAACGATTTTCTTCCAGATACAAGCGGTTCAAATCGGTAATTTCGAGTTCTCCTCGTGCCGATGGTTTGAGATTTTTGGCTTTCTCAATCACATCGTTGCTATAAAAATAGAGTCCGGTTACAGCATAATTCGATTTGGGTTGTGCCGGTTTTTCTTCCAGCGAAAGCACTCTGCCCGATTGGTCAAACTCGGCAACACCGTAGCGTTCCGGATCGTTTACATAGTAGCCGAAAACAACAGCTCCATCGTCAAGCGATGCCGCTTCCTCCAGAATTGAGCGAAAATTGTATCCGTAGAAAATATTATCGCCCAGAATCATGCAAACATTATCGTCGCCAATAAACTTTTCGCCGATGATAAATGCCTGCGCCAATCCATCGGGCGAAGGCTGAATGGCATATTCGAGCCGGATTCCAAGCTGACTGCCGTCTTCCAGGAGTTTTTGATACATTCCGATATCTTCCGGAGTAGAAATAATTAATATATCACGAATTCCGGCGAGCATAAGCACCGACAACGGATAATAAATCATGGGCTTATCGTAAACCGGGATGATCTGCTTGGAGATGGCTTTGGTGATCGGATACAATCGGGTTCCGGAGCCACCTGCTAAAATAATACCTTTCATATCTCTCGTATTAGTGGGTTTCAATTAAATATCGATCAAAGTATTCGATGGTCTTCTTCAAGCCATCGCGTAATTGAATAACAGGCTCCCAACCGTTCAATTTTTCGCGTGCCTGCGAAATATCGGGTTGCCGTTGAACAGGATCGTCTTCTGGCAATGGGAAATAGGAAATTTTCGATTTCGAACCGGTAATATCCAAAATCATTTGTGCCAGTTCGAGCATGGTAAATTCGTTTGGATTGCCAATATTTACAGGACCAGTGAATTCATCCGAAGTATTCATCATTCGCAGCATTCCTTCAATCAAATCGCTTACATACTGAAAACTGCGGGTTTGCATGCCATCGCCAAAAATACTGATGTCTTTTCCTTGCAAAGCCTGCACAATAAAATTAGAAACTACTCGTCCGTCATCGGGTTCCATGCGGGGACCATACGTATTGAAAATGCGTACAATTTTAATCTTTACATTGTTTGAAAGATGATAATTAACAAACAACGATTCGGCGCAACGTTTGCCTTCGTCGTAACAAGAACGAACACCAATCGGGTTTACATTTCCCCAATAGCTTTCGGGCTGCGGATGCAGTTCCGGATCGCCATATACTTCGCTGGTTGAAGCTTGCAATATTTTGGCTTTGGTGCGTTTGGCCAATCCTAACATATTGATGGCACCCATCACCGAAGTTTTAATCGTTTTTATCGGATTTTGCTGATAATGTACGGGAGATGCAGGACAAGCCAGATTATAAATCTCGTCCACCTCAATATAATAAGGCATGGTCACATCGTGGCGTACCAATTCGAAATACGGATGGTCGAGCAGGTGAACAATTTTTTCTTTTCTACCGGTGAAATAGTTGTCGAGACAAACCACTTCATTTCCTTCGGCAAGCAGTCGTTCGCACAAATGAGAGCCAACAAAACCAGCTCCTCCTGTAACCAAAATCCGTTTCATAAATTCAAGTCAAAAGTTAAAAATCAAAAGTCAAGAGTTTGCGTTATATTATCCATTTACTGGTTTCCGTCCAATTCCGTAATAAGCAAAACCTTCTTCGCGCATTTCTTCTGGTTCGTAAATATTCCGTCCATCAAACACTACTTTATTTTTCAGTAATTTGCTTAAAACACGATAATTCAGCACACGGAATTCGGGCCACTCGGTCACCAAAATCAACGCATCGGCATCCACGCATGCATCGTATTCTTCAGTTGAATAAGAAATACGATCGCCCAAAATGCGCTGGGTTTCGTGCATGGCCACCGGATCATACGCAACGACCTGTGCCCCGGCATTCAATAAATAATCGATAATTACCAGTGAGGGAGCTTCGCGCATGTCGTCGGTTTTTGGTTTGAAAGCCAATCCCCATATAGCAAATTTCTTTCCACGCAAATCGTTGCCAAAATGCTTCAGTATTTTCCCTATCAAAACTGATTTTTGACGGTTATTGACATTTTCAACGGCTTTCAGAATTTCGAGTGAATGCCCCATTTCGTCGCCGGTACGAATAAGTGCCTGTACGTCTTTGGGGAAACATGAGCCGCCATAACCTGTTCCGGCATAAATAAACTGGTTTCCGATACGGGTATCCGAGCCAATTCCTTTGCGCACCATGCTTACATCAGCTCCGACCAATTCGCACAAATTGGCAATGTCGTTCATAAAACTGATTTTGGTTGCCAGCATTGAGTTGGCTGCATATTTGGTCATTTCCGACGAGGCAATATCCATAAACAAAATCGGATGCCCGTTTAGCAGAAATGGTTTATAGAGGCGCTGCATTACTTTTATTGCACGTTCCGAATCGGTTCCCACCACAATACGGTCAGGTTTCAGGAAATCGGCTACGGCACTACCTTCTTTTAAAAACTCGGGGTTCGATGCCACATCAAACGGGATGTCGCAATTTCTCTTTTTAAGTTCATCTAAAAGAGCAGCTTTTACTTTATGCGAAGTTCCAACCGGCACAGTGCTTTTGGTAACAACAACCATATAATGATCGAGATTTTTACCAACTTCACGAGCCACACTCAAAACGTATTTCAGGTCAGCACTACCATCCTCATCCGGCGGAGTACCCACGGCAATAAAAATGGCATCAGCATCTTTCAAACTTTCAGCCAAATTGGTGGTAAAACTTAAACGTCCTTTTTCTACGTTCTTCTTATAAATATCTTCCAATCCTGGCTCATAAATCGGAATCTGACCGTTATTGAGCTGTTCTATTTTTCGTTGATCGATGTCCACACATACTACGTCGATTCCGGTTTCGGCAAAACAAGTTCCTGAAACCAATCCCACATAGCCGGTACCTACCACTGATATCTTCATAAGAAATGCTTTTTCTGTTTTAATCAGATAAATTAATAAAGTTTGAATTTAGTCTTTTCAGGCTAAACAATCGTCATGCGAATGTACGTTTTTGTTTGCAAAACAGTGCTGAAATAGCGCATTTCTTATTTGATTGATTCTCTATTCTCTAAATTTAATTCGAACAAATACCGACGCAACCGTTTGCCGTGTTGCACAATCTATCAATCCGTATTATTTATTTTTAAAGACTAGAAACGAACACATGAAACGAATCATTTTTGCAGTGGCATTGCTGGGAATAATTGCTTGCCAAAAAGAAGACCATGAATTAAAGCTGGAATCCATACAGGTAAAATCGATTAAAACAGGCAGCGAACAGGAGCTGACCGACATTTCGTTTTGCGATTCGAAAAACGGGTACATCTGCGGAGCAATGGGCACTTTACTGAAAACAAAAGACGGAGGAGAAAACTGGGTAACCGTAAAAACAGAAATTAAACCAAGTTTAAACTGTATTCAAATGCTTGATGAGAAACATGTTTTGACTGCGCGAAACGAGTTATACCGCACTTTTAACGGAGGAAGCACATGGGAGACATCGGGCCTCGAAAATATTGGATCGAGTATTTTCGATATTTATTTTCCAAACACATCAACCGGATTTATACTCAAAAATGGAGTGATGAAATCTTCGGATGGAGGGAAAACCTGGCAAACAAAATTCGACTCAGGAATAAATCTGGATAAAGAAGGTGAGATGCAGTATTATGCTCTTGTTTACAATTTGCTTCAATTTGCTTCGGATAAGGTTGGCTATCTGGCCGGAGGGAAAACTCATGATGGAGCATCGTCCGGAAACATGATAAAAACAGAAGATGGTGGGGAAACCTGGAAAAGTTTAAACCTGAATACCAGCCAGGTCACAGCATTGCAGTTTGTGAACGAAACCACCGGGTTCTTTTTCAATTTTATGAAGCAGTTATACAAAACAACCGATGGTGGTAAAAATTGGACTTTGGTTTCGGATAAAGTTCCGGACAGCTACCCGGATTGCCATATTATTGATGAAAATAAGATGATTCTCTGCACTCAACAAGGTATTTATCATTCGTTAGATGGCGGCATTAACTGGGAAAAAGATTACAGTACCTCCGATGACAATGCCCTGTTTCGAATGAAATTTATCAACGAGCGAACCGGTTTTGCGGTGGGACGAAACGGAAATCTTGTAAAAATCGAAATTGATTAATGCAATATTCCTTTTACCCGTAGTGTGAAATTAATCAATTAGGAAAAAAGGAAGTTTTGTAGCCCGAATTAAACGAGTTGCAAAACTTTTTTTTTTGGTTGAACAATTTTTTTCAGAAAAAATGTCACCCATTTGAGAATCGAAAGTGTCTTCTGAAAAAATGATTTGATTAATGGGTAAAATTCGAACCATCATTGATTTTTCGATTATTCTGAAAGAGCTGCATGGGTTAGCTACTCCTCAGGAAAAGCAGCTGTTAGAGCAATGGATTGCGGAAGATCCTTCTCATCTTGATTTCTTTATGAAAGTACAGACGCAATATTGGCAAACCGAGAAAACGACTTTCAACGAAGAATCACTAAATAGAGCATTACAGCAAATCTCTGAAAAAACATATCTAAAAAAGAAATCATCTACTCCGAGGAAGTGGAGTATTGGTATTGCTTTAGCTGTGGCTTGCTGCATTGTTGGAGTAATAATTTTTGGAGTGTTTGACCATCGGGCAGAAACTCTTGTTGAAACAGTCAATACTCCCATTCTTCCTGGTAGTACAAAAGCCATACTGATTACAGGAGAACAGAAAGTAATTGATTTGAGTAAAGAAGACCATTTGGTATTAAAAACAGGTAATACTCAAGTACAAAACACTGGAAAATCGTTGGTATATTCCGATAGCGATGAAGAAAAAAATCAGATTACAGAATATCATACATTACGCACTCCACGAGGAGGAGAGTATTTTCTGGAGCTCTCTGATGGAACCAAAGTGTGGTTAAACTCAGAATCAGAGCTTCGCTATCCGGTTCATTTTGAATCGGATAAAAGAGAGGTTGAGTTATTAGGAGAAGCTTATTTTGAAGTGGCACACAACCGATTCGCACCATTTTTTGTTTCCACACAACATCAACATCTTCAGGTATTGGGTACGAGCTTCAATATTCATTCCCGACCGGGCAATGGAGCCATTGTGACAACATTGGTTAAAGGGCAGGTTGAATTATGGTCACAAGTAAACCATGCTGAAAAAATCAAACTTCATCCCGATGAACAATGTATTTATTATCAGGATTTACAAAAAATGGAAGTAGCATCGGTAGATGTTTATCCTTTTGTGGCGTGGAAAGACGGACGGTTTGTATTCAGGGGACAAACATTGGGAGAAATAATGGAAACATTAAGCTATTGGTATGATTTTGAACCTGTATTTGCGAACGAAACCTTACGATCAATGACATTTACCGGAAATCTTAAACGATACGATCAGGTAACTGATATTTTAAATAAAATACAAAAAACAAACGAAGTCAAATTTGAAATAAAAGAAAAGCAGATAATAATAAAATGAGAAAATAAAAAAGCGGAAAGTGTTCCCAGCACTTTCCGCCATGTAATTGATAATTAACTGATAGATTAAATCAAAAACTGAACAAATTTATGAAAAAAAAACGACCGGATCCAATCCTAGTGATCGGATTACGTAAAATCTTTCTTGTTATGAGAATTACAGTATTTCTGATGGTTCTTGGAATTATCCATGTATCGGCCAGCGTTTATTCTCAGCAAACTCAACTGTCCGTTAAGGCTGAAAAGACCAATGTGGTAAGCGTTCTTCAAAAAATTGAAGAACAAAGTCAATTCTATTTTCTTTATCGATCTGATTTACTGAATGAAGTACCTGCATCAGATGTCAATTTTAGTAATGCTAAACTCGAAGACATTTTAAACCAGCTAATTGTTCCATATGGCTTTTCGTATGAAATCGATGACCGGGTGGTAATAATTCGTAAGATTGATGATGCCGGCACCAACTTCGCGCAGCAGAAGAAAAAAGAAATAAAAGGTACCGTGAAAGATAAGGAAGGAATGACAATGCCTGGGGTCGCTGTATCTGTTAAAGGTACAAATATTGGTATTTCCAGCGACACCGATGGCAATTTCATGCTAATAGTTCCTGCGGATGCAAAAACGCTGGTTTTTTCTTTTGTAGGAATGAAAACCAAAGAAATAGCTATTGGAACACAACAACAGTACGACATTGTGATGGAAGAAGATAATGTAAATGTTGACGAAGTTGTAATTGTTGGTTACGGGACTCAGAAAAAAGCCAGTGTTATCGGATCCGTTGATCGCGTTGAAGCCAAACAATTAAAACAGCCAACCCGAACAATCAGTACTTCGCTTGCCGGTCGCCTCGCAGGAATCATTGCAGTGCAAAGTTCCGGAGAACCAGGGTATGATGGAGCTTCATTCTGGATTAGAGGTGTAAATACCTTTGCAGGGAACTCTACTCCTTTAGTTTTGGTTGACGGAGTTCAACGATCAATTGACAATATTGATCCGGAAGAAATTGCAGATTTTGCAATCCTGAAAGATGCAACCGCAACCGCAATATATGGAGTACGTGGAGCAAATGGAGTTGTACTGATTACCACAAAAAAAGGGACATCAAAACGCCCTTCGGTAAACCTAAAAATAGAGAATAGTTTCACCCGTCCGCTTGAACTTCCCGAATTTGTTGATGGGCCCGACTTTATGCGTTTGCACAACGAAGCCAACCGAAATATGGGACAAATTCCTTTATTCTCCGAAGAACAGATTGTTAATACAGAAAAAGGTACTGACCCGTATTATTATCCCAATGTAAATTGGATGGAAGAACTGATTAGCCCTGTTGCAACAGGACAGCGGGCAACGCTTAATGTATCAGGAGGAACAGAATCGGTGCGTTATTTCGTTTCAGGAGCATTCCTGAATCAGAATGGTATGTGGGAAAAATTCAAGGAAAACAGTTATAACAACAATACCAATCTGAAACGCTATAATTTCCGTACCAATATTGATATGGATATTACCAAAACCACCGCATTATCAGTGCAAATAGCCGGGATTATGGAAGATCGGAATTATCCCGGAGCATCTTCCTCCACTATTTTTGCATGGATGCTGGAAACACCACCAACAAAATTCCCTCTTCGCTATCCGGACAAGAAAAAAGTCCCGGGAATTCCATACGGACAAGGACGTAATCCATTTCAGTTGCTGGCTTATTCTGGCTTTACAACCGAACACCACAGCACATTACAATCAAACATAAATATTAATCAGGATTTAGGGTTCGTTACTAAGGGACTTCGGTTGCGCGGAACTTTCGCGTTCGATTCCTATACTCGCGCTATTATTAATCGCACAATGAGTCCTCGTCCTTATTTAATTGTTCCTCTGGGATACGATTCGGAAGGTAATCCGATATTGAAAGATGAAAACGGGAATTACAAGTATGTTGATCAGGAACCCTCCAATGCAAGTTATTCTTTTAATTTGAACAGAGCTATTGGTACGGAAGATAATGCTCCTTATACAGATCGTTCCATTTACATTGAGACTTCTCTTAATTACAATCGTACTTTCGGTATGCATGATATTGGAGCGATGCTTCTGTATAACCAGAGCGATAAGTCGTACCCAACTATTGGCGACATATACGAGTCGGTATCAAAACGCAATCAGGGACTTACAGGAAGAGGTACTTATGCGTACGCCGGAAAATATTTTGCTGAGTTCAATTTTGGCTATAACGGTTCAGAGAATTTTGCCAAGGGCAAGCGAATGGGCTTCTTCCCGTCTTTTGCCATTGGATGGGAACCAACAAAAGAATCGTTTATGCTGCCATTGTCAAAATATATTCAATACATGAAACTAAAACTTTCCTATGGAAAAGTAGGAAATGACCAAATTGCAGGAAACCGCTTTGCGTACATTACCAGAGTTGCATCGACCTCAACCAATGTCGGATTTGGAACCAATAATGGATATGGCTATGGGTCAGGAGCTGGTATTAATATCACCTACTTCGGAAATATGGATGCCTCCTGGGAAGTTGCAAACAAATCGGATTTAGGCTTAGAAATTAATTTCCTGAATGATTTCAAATTGCAAACAGATTTATTTTACGAGAAACGAACAGATATATGGACTGAACTTTCTTTTGTTCCGTCAATGTTCGGTTATTCTCAGAATCCGTACGGAAACGTAGGCGAGATGGAAAATAAAGGAATTGATGGATTTTTGGAATACTTCAAAAAAATAGGTAATGATTTGTCAATTAATATAAAAGGCACCTATACGTTTGCAAAAAATAAAGTATTAGCCACAGGAGAAGAAACACCTAAAGAGGCTTACCAGTCAAAGATCGGACAGCCACTTAATCGTATGTTTGGCTATATTTCTGAAGGCTTATTTATTGATGAGGCCGAGATTGCTAATCGGGCAGATCAATCCTCTCTGGGGATTGCCAAACCGGGTGATATGAAATTTAAAGATGTGAATGGAGATGGGAAAGTTGATCCAAATGACCGAGTATATATGGGTTACAGCAATATTCCTGAATTTACGTATGGTTTAGGATTTGCAGTGACATATAAACAATTCGATTTTTCAATTTTACTACAGGGTGCAGAACGAGTTTCTTTCTTCATTTCACCAACTCCATTTCCTGAAGCATATCGTCGTAATGTAAGAACTCACATCCTTGAGAGCAGATGGACACCACAAAATCAGGATATTAACGCCATGTTTCCCCGTGTTTCAATTGGGTCTGGCAATGGTGGAAATTATCAAAACTCAAGTCATTGGCTTCGGGATGGAAGCTATTTGCGATTAAAACAAATGGAAATCGGATATTCTATCCCTAAATCAAAAATACAGCGTATCGGAATAAAAGGCTTCCGCATATATGCTAACGGGATGAACTTATTGACTTTCTCTAAATTCAAATGGTGGGATCCGGAAGCCCGTAACAGCACAGGAATGTTTTATCCGGCACAGCAAGTGATGAATATTGGTTTAGACATTAATTTTTAAATCTTACAAAATGAATAAAACGATTATAATTCTATTTATCATCATCGTATCCGGGTTTTATTCCTGTTCAGAATATCTGGATCAGATTCCTGATGAAACATTAAAAGAGAAAAATCTGTTCGAATCAAAAGATGATGCCGTAAAAGTATTAACACAGGCGTACTCCTATCATGCAAACCCTCTTGATTTTACGGATAATATTGGCTTAGCCGCTGATGAAGCAGATTACAACTGGAGTAATTTTGCTCCGAACTATAAGGACAATGGAGCATATTCTGCTTCCAGTCCGATTTACAATCGTTGGGGCGGCACTTATCAGAGTATCCGTACTGCACTTTATTTTCTCTCGCGTATAGACGAGTGTAAAGATGAAAAACTAAGCGAACAGGAGAAAACCTGGTGGAAAGGTGAAGCCGAATTTTTAGTTGCCTACTATTATTTCCAGCTTTTAACCAATTATGGTCCGGTTCCAATTATTGATAAAGTTTACTCCGAAACTGAAATGTTATCAATGTTAAAAGACGGAATCCCAAGAAATACCTTCGATGAAGTAGTAAAATATATTGAAGATATGTTGGAGAAGGCAAGTGAAAAACTGGATCCAATTTATTCGATTCCGGATAGGGCTGGTCGGGCAAATGCTACCGCTGCAAAATTTCTGCGCTCTCGTTTGGCTCTTTATGCTGCCAGTCCGCTGTACAATGGGATACAAATCCCGGGAGGGAAAAAACTTTCTTCTGAATTAATGATTAAAGATAATAGCGGAAAGAATTTACTAAACGAGTCGTTTGATGCAGAAAAATGGAACATTGCAATGACTCTTACAGAAGAGGCAATAAATTTTGCTGACCAAAATTATGCATTAATGACGGAAGGCATCGCCACCGGGAAAGATCAGGGGCTGTACCAGTACAAACGAATCTTCACTTATCCGCGAGGAGGCGAGCCTAGCAAAGAGAATATCTTTTATAAGCAAAATTTTAGTACCGAAAACTTTAATACACATGCTTTGCCTATTAGCTGGTCAAGATATACCGGTATCTGTCCTACCATAGAGCATGTTAATGAGTACTTTATGGCCAATGGATTGCTCCCGGAAGATGATAAAGCTTATCTTGAAGCAACCGGTTTTGAGGTTTATAAAAAAGATGGATTTAACATCAATTTATATAAAAAATTTAAGAAACGGGATCCCCGCTTTTATTCCAATATACTTTTCCCAGAGCAATATTCGTATGCGATGCTTGACGGAACAACCGAAAAGTATGATGCCAAATGGGCTGGCGACACAGATAATAAAATCATGTATTTCCGCCCATATTTCTCCGATCAGGATGGATTTAAAACTAAACCTGGACGCGACTATTGCACAACCGGTTTTTTGTGTATCAAATACATGCCAGTTACCGGAAGTAAATCAAACCAGGGCGATAACGCTGTGAATATATTTCGTTATACCGAACTGTTACTTAATTATATTGAAGCAGCAACCGAGTACGCATTATCGAAAGGACAAGATCCGGTTACGACTTATCCGAAAATTAAAATTTATTGGGATCAAATTCGTAGCAGAGTCGGAATACCTTCTGTCTTTTCTGCCTATCAAGATGCAGGAATTGCTCTTACTGGTGAAAAGATCAGGACTTTGGTTCAGCGAGAAAGAGAAATTGAACTGGCATTCGAAGGGCATCGTTACTTTGATAACCGCCGTTGGCTAATTGCAGAACGTGAAGGTGGAGCAAAACACGGATTCAACATCCAGAAAGATGGAAATGATTTCTGGGATCCGACCTATGTATTTGAAACCAGATATTGGGATAACAAAATGTATTTTAATGCAATTCCTCAAGTGGAAATCAATAAAAACACTGCTCTATCCCAAAACCCCGGATGGTAATCATTTATAAAATAGTTAATTATGAAGTCAAATAAAATATTATATTTTGCATCTCTGGTGATTTTTAGTGCAATATTTTTCACCGGATGTGAGAAAGAAGAAGGAGATGTAACACCTCCTGGAACAATTGAAAATATTGTTGTGACTCCGGATTTTGGTGGCTTTATTGTTTCGTGGCAAAATCCGACAGATGCTGACTTTTATTATGTCGATCTGACTTTTACCGATGCAAAAGGAGAGCAATGGAGTAAGAAAATAAGTAGTTATGCAAATACGGCTAAAATAGCCGGATTAACGGAAGAAAAGGAATATCAGTTAGATTTTGTTTGTTTTGATAAATCAGGAAATGCATCGAATAAACAAACAGTAAAGAGCATATGCAAAACACCTCCATTTGCATTAGTCGCAAAAACACTGGTGGTTAAACCCGATTTTGGCGGAATCAATGTAAAATGGAATAATATCAGTGGAAAATCAGTTTCAGTTCAGGTTGCTTATAAAGATAACAGTGGAGCGAAACAAACACAAACCGCTGTTTCAAGTCAATCTTCTGACATACTGTTTTTGTCCGGATTACAAAGCAAAAGCCAGGTGTTTTCGATTATTGTAGCCGATTCACTGGGTAATAAGGGTGAAGCTAGCCAATTTGAATTAACTCCGCTGGCTGAAAGTAAAATATCGAAAGCCAATTGGAGTGTTGTCAGTTTTTCTTCAGAAGAAGCTTATGGCGAAGGAGAATCCAATGGAAGGGTCATTCATGCAATTGACGATAATATCAACTCGTTTTGGCATTCGCAATGGGCCGAAGCTTCTCCGGTATATCCTCACTGGTTTGTGATTGACATGAATGCAACAGTTACGATCAGTCGTTTTGAATGTTATCGCAGACAAGGTTCTTCATCCGGCCCAGATAAAATTAAATTTTACGGAAGCATGGATGGAAACACTTGGACTGATTTTGGTGAGTTTGCCTTCAACCGAACCATCAATGCAGCTCAAAATTATCGTATTCCTTCTAATCCTGAAGTACGCTTCTTTAAATTTGAAGCGACTGCTGGCCCAAATACGTATGCCCACATGGGTGAAATTAATGTGTATGGTTCTTCCAAATAATAATTAACAAAAAAGGTTGTATCCGGCATTCAACGAGAATTTCTTATTTCGCAGCATGTGAGTTCAACAAACATTTTCGGATAGAAATCTCTGTGTAATATCTGGATACAACCTTTTAATCCACAACTTATGTCATTCAGTAAACTTATACCTACCCTTTGCCTTATTTTGTACTTCGGATGTTCTTGCAAAGGCGGAATAGAAGAAATAACCCCCATTTTAGAAGTAGCAGAGCAAGACCAAAATATCAGCTTTCTTGCAGAGCAATCATCCCGCACAATTAGTATTTCAACCACAACAGAGAATTTTTCGGCTCAAAGTAATGTTCCCTGGTGCCTTACCGAAGTAAATATTCCAAATAAAAAAATTCAGATATTAGTGCAGGAGAATAGCGAATTAGATATACGTAATGCGATTGTCGAAATTAAAGCAGGCTCACTGTCAAAAAGTATTAAAATTACACAGATGGGGCGAAAGCCTGAAATTCTGATAAAAAAGAAAAACTTTTCTCTTGACTTTCGCTCTCAGCTATTCGATATTGAAGTTACCACAAACGTTGAACTGGAACTTAGTAACAATACGCCATGGTTGAAACTTCAACCTACAAAGAAAAGTGCTCGTGTTGAATTAACTTATTCGTTCCAGTCGGAGCAATTACCCGACAAATCGAATACTCGTTCCGGGATAATATATTTTAAGCAAAAGGGAGGGATATTGAAGGATAGTGTAATTGTAACACAAACGATTACAGCTGCAAATGATTACAATCCGGCATTAACTTCGTGTTTCGAAAAGGATAAGAAAATAAAAATACAGCAAGCTTCAATTACCCCGGCCGAAGAATATCAATCCGGCGAAGACATTCTGAAATCAATCGATGGTCTGTACAGTACAATTTATCATTCTCGCTGGTCCGGAATGCAAGCCAATTCTTCATTAACAATGGAGTTTATTGTTGACCCGTCTGACGCAGCTATTGCCAATTATATTGTACTTCATCCTCGAACAAGCGGAATTAATGGGATAATAAAATCAGCTACTGTGTGGATAAGTACGGCTGAAAATTCCGCGTATTCAAAAATTGGAACAATCAGTGCTCCTCTTTCAAATAATCCGGTAGTTGTATATTTTTCACATCCAGTTATTAATCCGCGTAAGCTAAAGATAGAAGTAACAGATACTTATTCGCAAGATTCAAAATACTATGTTTCTCTGGCCGAGGTAGAATGTTACGAAAGCCGAACGCTAAATTCTGTAACTGAAGACATGAAATGGTTTATCGATAAAACATTTTCAGAACTGGTTCCTGGAGTTGGCTTGAACGATATTGCTGAAATAAAAAATCCGTTTATCCAAAATATTGCAACTTATTTGTTGATCAATAAGTACCCCAAAGAATACCGGGTACAGCAATATAAGGCTTATCGGGATGTGTCTGATTTGGCAAAAGAATTAAAGATGTCGGCTTATAGTCAGTATGAAAATCCAACCGGAATATGTTTCCAAAAAGACGAAGAAGTTGTTGTGTTTGTGGGAGAAAATAAAGGGGAAGAAATAAGCTTGCGAGTATGTGACTTTGGAAGCTCGGGCGAAGATTATTTCTATCCGCTACGAGAAGGAGTTAATATACTGAAGATGAAAGGACAAGGCAATGGATATGTTAGTTATTATTCTGCCAATTATAAATCGGCCCCGAATGTAAAAATTCATATTGCATCAGGAAAAGTAAATGGTTATTTTAATATTTCCAGACATTCGAATGAAGAAGGAAGTCGTTTGCTTGATCAGGCAAGTAGCGAAATAATGGACATTGTTGGAAATCGGGTACAATTAGCTTATTCTGTTAGTGCTTTACGCAAATACAGCTATAGCCGAATGAAAGATTTAATTCAGTTATACGATAGTATTATTTCGATTGAACAAACCATGTTGGGCTTGAAAAAATATAACCGTCTGCCACCCAACCACATGTTTGGTCGGGTTGTTTGGGATGGTTATATGTTTGCTGATGGGATTGGCGCCGGATTCAATGAGAATACCATGTCGTCAATTGCGAACCCGGATGAAATCGCTCGAAATAATTGGGGCATTGCTCACGAATTTGGTCATGTTAATCAGGTTCGTCCGGGAATGAAATGGGTTGGAACGACCGAATGTACCAACAATATATATTCGGCTTGGGTTCAATATGTTTTTACGCCCAACAAGCTTCGTTTGGAACATGAAAATATTGGTGGCAGTATTGGTGGCCGCTTTAATGCTTACTTAAATAATGCATTAATTGAAAATCAGGAATGGGGTATTCAGGGAGGCCCGGATAAAGCATACGGAGCAAATAGCGAGTCTGTTTGGGGTGGAGATCACTTTGTAAAATTGTGTCCTCTTTGGCAATTGCAATTGTTTTTTCATCTTGCAGGAGAAGGAAATAGTTGGCACAAACCGTATTTCTGGGCTGATATTTTTGAAAAGGTACGAATTACCGACGAACTAATGCTGAGCGATGGTGAATTGCAAATTAATTTTGTAAAAAATGCATGCGATGCAACACAATGCGATTTGAGTGACTTTTTCATTCGCGTCGGAATGTTAAAAAAAGTAGATAAGGTGTTTGACGATTATTCTACAGCACGAAAAACAATCACTCAACAAATGATTGATGAAACGGTCGCATATGCAAAGAAATATGAGCGACCTGCAACTGATTACATTTTTTATATTAGCGGGAATAGCGTTGATTCGTATAAAAATAAAAGAAAAATATCAGGAAGCTACGGCGTTGGAATTTCTGGAGATACACAAAAACAAATTGATCATGGGGTATGGAAAAATGTTACTGTGTTTGAAACATATCAAGGCAATACCTTAACTCATATTACGATGGTTGGAACGGGAAGCGCCGGAAATGCTTATACAAATGTTCCGTATCCGGCGAATTCAACAAGAATTGAGGCTGTAGCCTGGGATGGGACTAAAGTTCTGGTATTGGGCAAACGATAAAAATAAATTCAAAATACAAAAAAGACTTTCGGGGTACCAGGTTTAAATATTTGGTATCCCGTTTTTTTTTTGCGAGCTCACAGAAAAAAATAAATGCCTGATTTTCTTAACATCGTTTCTCTCAATTTTTCTTTTGCTCGTTGTAATTGAGTTTTTACTGTATTTTCTGAAATGCTCATTGTTCGAGCAATTTCCTTAATTTTTTGCTCCTCAATATATTTCATTCTAAATATTTCAGACATCTGGGGAGGAAGACTTTCTATTGCCGATTCAACCAATTTCACAATTTCCGGTTCCCCTGCAAAATCATAGTCTTCCTGTTTCAACAGGGCATTCATATATAATAAGTTATGCCGGTCTTGAATATGCAGATCTCGAAGACGATTGTAGCAACGATTTTTTATTGACTGGAAGAAATAAGATTTAATTGAATTTTCAATGCGAATAGACGAAACGTTTTCCCAGAAATACACAAAAAAAGATTGTACAATGTCTTCACTGGCGGCTATATCAAAAAGAAAGTTGTCGGCAAATCTGACTAAATGAGGATAATACTCATAAAACAAAGCTTCATATACCTTACGGTTTTGATTGGAAATCTCTGAAATGATTATTTGATCCTCAATTTTTGCTGACATAATCAATCAAAATTCGTTGTTCTTGCTAAAAACATTTTCAAACAAAACGCACCGTATTTTTTTAGTGATTATTGATCACATTTCTGGCATTAAGGATGAAATATTAACACCAAATAAATCTATGTTTCGTTTTTACCACGAGTTTTACACAGAATCGTTGTTCAGGCGCTTAGTTAGATTTCTGTAAATATATAAAGGATTGGTAAAAAAACATCGATTTTATTGAAGATGTTTCTGTTGCAGAAGAAAATTGATAAAGAAATCAGTCCTTGCTTTATAACCACTAAAACAAGGACTGATATAGAATAACGAATATTTAATTTTCGAATATTAGCCGGGTTCCGCGCGAACTTAAGATCTGATCCGGATTGGTTATTAGTACTTGTTTTACACCTTTTACAATGGCTTGATAACCATTATCCAGCTTCGGAATCATTCCTGAATTAATTTGCCCGGTTTCCTGCAATTCTTTAAACTGTTTGTAATGAAGTACGGGAATTACTGAATTATCATCCTCCGGATTTTCCAGCACCCCTTTCTTCTCGAAACAATAATACAGATTCACATCAAAAAAACGGGAAAGTCCGACTGCCAATTCCGAAGCAATGGTATCGGCATTGGTATTCAGCATCTGCCCTTGGTTATTGTGCGTCAGCGGTGCAACAACCGGAACCGCTCCCGCTGAAATAAGTGTGCGCAATTCATTGGTATTTACCCGTACAATATCGCCAACAAAACCGTAATCGATATCGCGCACCGGGCGTTTCACCGCTTCAATAATATTTAAATCGGCACCGGTAAGTCCAATTGCATTGATATTCCGGGCTTGAAGTCCGGCAACAATATTTTTATTGACCAAACCACCGTAAACCATTGTCACCACTTCAAGCATTGCCTGATCAGTAATCCGGCGGCCATCAACCATCTGTGTTTCAATGCCAAGCCGGGCAGCAATGGCTGTGGCCGAGCGGCCTCCTCCGTGAACCAGTAATTTATGTCCACCAATTTTTGAAATATTATTTAACAGCTGTTCCAGCGTGTCTTTCTCTTCAACAACCTTTCCACCAACTTTTATAATGGTCAATCTTTCCATAAAAACGATTATTTATGATTTGCTTTGATCAAATTACAACTTTCATCACATTTTTAAATGTAATTCACGACTAATCAAATTTAAATCTTTCTATTTTAATCCATCCAGGATCATTTTCAGCACTGTTTGTGCCGAATACAAACGATTCTCAGCCTCCTGAATTACAATTGAATTCGGACTGTCAATTACGTCATCAGTCACAATCATGTTTCGGCGAACGGGCAGACAGTGCATAAATTTAGCATTATTGGTAACTGACATCTGGCGTTCAGAAACCGTCCAATTGCGATCTTTCGACAGAATTTGACCATATTCGCTAACCGAAGCCCAGTTTTTTGCATAGACAAAATCAGCTCCTTCAAAAGCTTTCATCTGATCGTATTCGGGTTTCAAATCGCCCATAAATTCAGGAGCTAACTCATATCCTTCCGGATGAGTAACAACCAATTCGTAATCCGTTGCACGCATCCATTCAACAAATGAGTTAGGGACAGCCTGAGGCAAAGCACGCGGATGCGGAGCCCAAGACAACACTACTTTCGGACGTTTTTTTGTTTTAAATTCTTCAATAGTCATGTGGTCGGCAAACGACTGAAGCGGGTGACGCGTCGCCGCTTCCATACTTACTACCGGAACGCCTGCATAATCGATAAATTGTTGCAGAATTTTTTCCTCGTAGTCGTCGGCTTTATTCTCGAACCGGGCAAACGAACGAACTCCGATAATGTCGCAATAACGACCAATTACAGGCACTGCTTCGCGAATATGTTCCGGTTTATCTCCGTCCATAATCACTCCCATTTCGGTTTCCAGTTTCCATCCGCCTTCATTGATGTCGAAAACAATCACGTTCATCCCCAAATTCAGTCCTGCTTTTTGGGTACTGAGCCGCGTACGCAAACTTGAATTAAAAAACACGAGTAATAAGGTTTTATTTTTGCCCAGATCCTGGTATTTGTACGGATCTTTTTTTAGTTCGAATGCCAGTTTCAGCGCTTCGTCCAGATTGGCAATATCGTTTACGGAAGTAAAATGTCTCATATTGAAAAATTAGCTGATTTTTGTAAAAGTATATGTAATAGGTTTTTGTCTTCTTATTTATCTCTAATCGTACCGTCCCCGTCAACCAGCCATTTATAACTGGTTAATTCTTCCAATGCCATTGGCCCCCGGGCATGTAGTTTTTGGGTTGAAATACCGATTTCTGCTCCCAAACCAAACTGTGCACCATCAGTAAACGCAGTAGATGCATTGCAATACACCGACGAGGCATCGACCAGCTTACGGAAAAGCTCTTTATTTTGTTCGTTTTCAGTAATAATTGCTTCGCTATGTTTCGAGCTGAACTGCGCAATATGCTCCAATGCTTCATCAAACGAATCAACGGTTTTAACAGCCATCTTATAATCAAGGAACTCGGTACCAAACGACTCGTCAGTGGCAACCTGAAGCAATTCTGCCGGATAACTGTTCGCCAATACTGAATATGCTTCTTTATCGGCATAAATAATTACCTGATCGTTTTGAAGGCGCTCGCACAAAACAGGTAAATCGCTCAAACGATTTCGATGAACAATTAAGCAATCGAGCGCATTACAAACACTCACCCGACGTGTTTTTGCATTGTAAATTACCGCCTGTCCTTTGCTCAGATCGCCCGATTCATCAAAATAAGTATGGCAAATGCCTGCACCAGTTTCAATAACCGGAATACTTGCATTTTCGCGTACATAATTAATCAGACTTTGCGATCCGCGCGGAATAAGTAAATCAATATACCCCCGGGCATTGAGTATTTGAGCTGTTGCTTCACGATCGGCAGGCAATAAAGTAAGAACGTTTTCGTCCACACCAAATTGATGAAGCACTTCGTGAATTATCTTAACGATGGCAGTGTTCGAATCAATTGCATCGCTACCTCCTTTTAAAACGCAGGCATTTCCGGCTTTCAAACAAAGCGAAAACACATCAAACGTCACATTTGGGCGAGCTTCGTAAATAATACCAATCACACCGAATGGTACCGAAACCTTTTTAATTTTTAATCCGTTCGGACGAACTGTTTCACTCAGCGTCTGCCCTAAAGGAGAAGGAAGCGTAGCCACATTACAAATGTCGGCAGCAATTCCGGCAATGCGTTCGCGGGTAAGCTTCAACCGGTCGTACTTGGGATCAGTCGGATTCATGCGAGACAAATCCTTCGCATTTTCAGCAAGGATAAAATCGGTTTGTCCGACGGCTGCCTCAGCAATAGCCGTTAAAATTTGGTTGATGGTATCAACCTCGATTAGATTTAGTTTCCGACTGGCTTTTACTACCAGTTCCAATTGTTTGTTTATCTCCATCTCCTTTAGTTTTTCAAAAAATCCCTCTCCCAAGGGGGCCGGGAGAGGGATTACTCAGCAATTATCGCCGAAAGGCTTCAAAAGGGTTTACGAAAAGGGTTTGAATGATGAATTACTGAGTTGTATCCTAATCAATTAAATATAGATAATCGTAATGAACGAGTGCCTGCTGGTTTTTATTTCCCAGCTTGGTCAGTGCCTTTTCAGAACTATATTGCGACTTCCCGATTCCAATTAGTTGGCCGTTTTGGTCTTTTATCCGAATGAGATCGCCTTTTTTAAATGTTCCGCTAATTGTTGTTACTCCGATAGGCAGCAAACTGCTTGCCCGATTCGAAAACAATGCTTCGGCTGCGCCCTGATTAATATGCACCTCACCTTTTGCAAAACTTTCCGAATAAGCAATCCATTTTTTTATGTCGGAAGATTTTCTCGGTTCGGCAATAAAGCGAGTATGAGTCACCGACTTCGAGCGATCGAGCAAATCAAGCAACATATTGGGTTTCGAGCCATTCGCGATGAAAACCGTAATTCCTTCCTGGGCTACCTTTCGGGCAATGTTGTACTTGGTAAGCATTCCTCCCCTACCGAAATTCGATTTCTTTGTCGAAATAATATTCGACTCCAATCGTGTTTCAGCAGAGATTTCAGGAATAACTTTCGACTCGGGCAAATCGGGTGAACCGTCAAAAATACCGTCGATATTGCTCAGGATGATCAGCGCCTCGGAATTAACCAGCGAGGCAATCAAGCCGGAAAGCTCATCGTTGTCGGTAAACATCAGCTCGGTTACCGAAATGGTGTCATTCTCGTTCACAATCGGTATCACCCGATGTTCATTCAGCGTGCACATGCAGTTCTTCATATTCAGATAATGCGTGCGGCTACTGAAGTTTTCCTTGGTGGTAAGTACCTGAGCACAGGTAATGCCATACGGTTCAAACATTCCCGAATACCGGTTTATCAGCTTCATTTGCCCTACAGCCGACCACAACTGACGCGACGATACCGTGTCGAGTTTCTTCTGAGGTTCAACAATGCTCCGGCCAGCAGCAACAGCTCCAGATGAAACCAGTACCACTTCAACACCTGCACGATGTAGCCGGGCAATCTGCTCAACCAGATGCGCCATGTGCTCTTCGTTCAATGTTCCGTCAGACTTGGTTAGAACGTTACTACCTACTTTTACGGTAATCTTTTTATATCGGTATTGATTCACGAATTATTCGATTAACGGTTGCCAATTTTATTATACGACGACACCAACCCCTGAATCAGGGACGAACTGAATCCTTTGTGTTCCATTTCGTTCAATCCGGTAATCGTCACGCCTCGCGGTGTGGTAACTTTATCGATTTCCCTTTCGGGATGATGTCCTGAATCGAGAATCAGGCCGGTTGCACCTTTCACCGTTTGCGCAGTAATAAATTGGGCCATTTCGGCTCCGAAACCTATTTCGATACCACCTTGCATGGCAGCCCGAATGTAACGAAGCGCAAAAGCAATTCCACAGGAAGCCAACACCGTAGCGGCAGCCATCAATTCGTCTGAAATCAAAACCGTTTTTCCCATCTGGTCAAACAAGTTCATTACTTCGTTGCGCAAGTCATCTGATTTGCAGTTTGTTGAAACGCAAGTCATTGATTCGCGAATTGAAATAGCCGTATTCGGCATTGCCCGAAAAACAGGTACTTCTGGACCAACAGCTTCTTCCAGTGCAGGAAGATCAACTCCGGCCACCAACGAAATAATTAATTTATTCTCATTCAGTTCCCCTCTAATTTCTTCCAGAACCGAAATAACCTGATAGGGTTTTACAACAATGAAAATGATTTCAGCGGTTTTTACCGCCTCATTATTGTCTGTTCCAACCCGAACACCTTGCTCTTTCAGCTTGTCGAGCAAGCTGATTCGTCGCCGGGTAACAAAAATGTCTTCAGGAGCCACCATTTGAGAGGCAATCAAGCCCTGGGCAATGGCGCCGCCAAGATTTCCTCCTCCGATGATTGCAATTTTCTTTTCCATACTTTGTGTTTATGTCGGCTGATTCGTTTGTTTATTCAGCCTTATTTTCAGCAAAGATAACTGTATCGATTGTTTGCGAAAAAGCTGACAAAAATGCATCAGCCTGATCTTTTGCAAGGCATAACGGGGGAAGCAAACGAATAATGTTTGTGCCCGAAACACCCGTAAAAATATGATGCCCAAACAATAGCTGCTGACGAATTTCTTTTATTGGCATGTCGAATTCAACACCAATCATCAAGCCTTGCCCGCGAACTTCTTTTACGGCATCAATTTTTTGTAATTCTTCCATCAGATATTCGCCAACTTCCGCAGCATTTTGCGTCAGTTTTTCATTCTGCATTACATCCAACACCGCAATTGAAGCAGCACATGCCAGGTAATTTCCGCCGAAAGTAGTACCGAGCATTCCGTGCCAGGGCTTAATTTCCGGTGAAATCAGAATACCTCCAACCGGAAAACCATTGCCCATTCCTTTGGCCATTGTAATAATATCAGGAGTGATGCCGGCATGTTGAAATGCGAAGAATTTTCCGCTCCGGCCGTAGCCCGACTGAATTTCGTCCAGAATCAACAATGCACCGTAGTTTTTACACAAAGCGGCCAATTGTTTCAAAAATATCGGCGACGGAATGCGAATTCCGCCAATCCCCTGAATTCCCTCGATAATTACCGCAGCAATTTCGCGACTTTCGAGAGCTGTTTGTACTTGTTTCAGTTCTTCGAACGGAAGAATTACAGCATTGCTTGTTTCGTTTACCGGGGCAACAATTTTCGGGTTGTCGGTAACCGCTACGGCTGCCGAAGTACGTCCGTGAAACGATTTACTGAAACTGATAATTTTTTTGCGACCGGTAACAAACGAAGCCAGTTTGATTGCATTTTCGTTGGCCTCGGCCCCCGAATTGCAAAGAAAAAGCTGGTAATCGTTGCAGCCAGAAAGCGCACCCAGTTTATCGGCTAGTTCCTGTTGTTGAGGAATTTGAACCGAATTCGAGTAAAAACCAATTGCATCAATCTGATCTTTTATTGTTTTCAGATAGTGCGGATGTGAATGTCCGATTGAAATCACGGCATGACCTCCGTACAAGTCGAGGTATTTGGTACCCTTGTCGTCCCATACGTAGCAGCCTTCAGCTTTTACCGGAGTTATATTGAATAATGGATAGACGTCAAATAAATTCATTTGTTAAAAAGCAACAGGTTTAAGTTTCAAACCTTCCGTTTCGTCGAGACCAAACATCAGGTTCATATTTTGTACGGCTTGTCCCGACGCGCCTTTCAGCAAATTATCGGTTACGCTCAAAATCATCAGTTTATTGCCGTGTTTTTCAAGATGAAGAACAGCTTTATTGGTATTCACCACCTGTTTCACATCCGGATTTTCGTCGGTAACAAAAACGAATGGATGCCCACTGTAATAATTGCGGTACAATACCACTGCTTCCTCAATGGTTCCGGCATATTCAGTATAAGCCGAAACGAAAATTCCACGGGTATGATTGCCTCGCACCGGGATAAAATTCAAAGCAAAATCAAAGTCATTCTGCAATTGTTTCAAACTCTGATTGATTTCGCCCAAATGCTGGTGTTCAAATGCTTTATACACCGACAAGTTTCCGCTTCGCCAGCTAAAATGCGAAGTTGTTGAAGGTGCTTGTCCCGCTCCGGTTGAACCGGTGATAGCATGCACATGCACTTCATTTTTCAGCAAACCGGCCGCAGCAAGAGGCAACAATGACAATTGAATTCCGGTAGCAAAACACCCCGGATTGGCAATACGACCAGCCAGGCAAATGGCATCCCGATTCAGTTCGGGCAATCCATAAACGAAGTCGTTTCCTTCCCGTTTTAATCTGAAATCATGACTGAGATCAATTACTTTCACCGAAGCGGGAATAGCATTTGCAGCCATGAATTCGCGCGATTTGCCGTGCCCCATGCAGAGGAATAACACATCAACTGCATTGAAATCAACCTCATCAGCAAAAACAAGATCCGTGTCGCCAAGCAAATCGGAGTGAACAGCGTGCACCGGATTACCGCTATTGCTGCTACTTTGCACGAAAGCAATTTCTGCTTGCGGGTGAGTCAGCAAAATGCGAATCAGTTCACCAGCTGTATAACCGGCTCCTCCTATAATTCCAACTTTAATCATGCCGCTGTTTAGTATTTTTTATTTACTGAATTGTAGATTTTCAGTGAGTTGCCCAATATTTTTGTAAAGCCTTTTGCATCATCGGCAGTCCATGCATTGTTTTCTTCTCCGTAGCGACCGAATTCTGCTTTCATCAGGTCGTAATCCGATTTTATACCAACCAAAATAAAATGATACGGACGAAGTTTTACAATTACCTGACCAGTTACAGTTTCCTGTGTATTTTCAAGGAATTTCTCCATGTCGCGCATCACCGGATCGAAATAAAGTGCTTCGTGCAGAAACATGCCATACCAGTTACCCAACTGCTCTTTCCAATATTGCTGCCATTTGGTAAGCGTGTGTTTTTCGAGCATTTGGTGTGCTTTAATAATCAGCATCGGAGCTGCGGCCTCGAAACCAACGCGTCCTTTAATCCCGATAATTGTATCGCCAATGTGCATATCGCGACCAATTGCATACGGCGAAGCCAGTTTTTCGAGTTCAAGAATAGCTTCCACCGGATTCAGGTATTTTTTACCATCCACGCCTTTCAGCTCGCCTTTTACAAAATCGAGTGTAATTTCTTTTTCTTCGGTGGCTGTCAATTGCGACGGATAAGCTTCTTCAGGAAGAGTTTGCTCCGAATGCAGCGTTTCTTTTCCGCCCACACTGGTTCCCCACAAACCTTTGTTAATGGAATATTCCATTTTCTTCCAGTCGGCTTCAACACCATGCTGTTTCAGGTAATCAATTTCTTCCTGACGGCTCAGACGCAAATCGCGGGTAGGAGTCAGAATTTGAATTTCAGGAGCCAATACATTAAAAGTAAGGTCGAAACGAACCTGGTCGTTTCCGGCTCCGGTACTACCGTGTGCCACATATTTGGCACCGATTTTTTTTGCATATTCAATGATGGCAATTGCCTGAAAAACGCGCTCTGAACTTACTGAAATCGGATAAGTATTGTTTCGCAGTACGTTTCCATAAACCATGTATCGGATGCACTTATTGTAATAGTTATCCGTTACATGCAGTGCCACGTGTTTCACTGCTCCAAGTTTGTACGCTTTTTCTTCAATTACTGCCAGCTCTTCTTTGCTGAAACCTCCGGTATTGGCCACAGCGGTGTAAACTTCCAGATTTTTTTCAACTGAAAGATATTTGGCGCAATACGAGGTATCTAATCCTCCGCTAAATGCTAAAACAACCTTTTCCTTCATTTTTTCTATATTTTATTGAAGACGATGACACCAAATCAGGCGTAGAAAACTTACAACTTTACTAACCTTATAAAATTTATCCTATCTCGTCGGATCTCAATTGTCATCAATCAATCAAGCCGAACGTTTTGAGAGATTGCCGACCGGTGCCATCGTTTTTTATATTTTACTGAATTTTGCTTTTAACCCGTTAAACCGTGATTCTTTTCCGGAATTGCTCCCGCTTTTTGGTTTCAATTTCTGAATAATATCCAGCAAACTACGTTTTGCTTTTATCGTTTGTTCGCCTTCGTTCACGGCAACTTCTTTTTCTGCTTTTTTTGTCTCCCATTTCGGATCGTACAACATACCGGTACACAAACATTTCGACTGATTGGTACGCTGCAAAATATCGTAATTCACACAACTCTGACAACCTTTCCAGAATTCCTGATCATCAGTCAACTCCGAAAAAGTTACCGGACGGTAGCCCAATTCGTGGTTAATTTTCATTACCGCCAAACCGGTTGTCAAACCAAAGATTTTCGCTTCGGGAAATTTCACCCTCGACAATTCAAAAATTTTGCGTTTGATTTCGGTAGCAAGCCCGCATCCACGATAGTCGGGCGCAACAATTAAGCCTGAATTTGCTACAAAACGGTTATGTCCCCAGCTTTCGAGGTAACAAAAACCGGCAAATTTTTCTCCTTCGAGTGCAATCACTGCTTTGCCTTCAAGCATTTTGTTGGCAATATAATCGTAGGTACGACGAGCGATACCGGTACCTCTTGCCTTCGATGCGCTGTCAATTTCATCGTTCACCTGATCTACATATTTCAGGTGCATGACGGTAGCTACTACTACCTGAATATCTTTCATGTTTTTTGTTGTCATACAATCAATAACTACTACTTAATTTTACCTGCCAGTTTGGGCATAATCAAAATAAGGCTGTTTATCAGGTCTGTCCGTTTGATGCCTTCACGCATGATCAGCAAAATGGTATCATCGCCTGCAACCGATCCAATAATTTCATACGGCGAAGCTGAGTCAATCAGCACTGCAATGCTGCTGGCATAGCCCGGCCGGGTTTTTACTACAGCCAAATTTCCGGAAAACTGAATATCGCGGAATCCGTCAGCCAGGTAATTTACTCCTGCTTCCGATTCGGTTCCCACGTTTTTTCCTGCTTCCGGAACAACGTAAATGTACCCCGCTTCGGGGTCATACGCTTTTGCAACTTTCAGAGTCTTCAAATCTCTCGAAAGAGTTGCCTGTGTCAATTCAAATCCTTCCTTCTTCAATAAACGTATCAAATCATCCTGATTTCCAATTTTTTCAGACAAGATGATGGCCTTTATTGCCATTTGACGCTCGATACGATTTTTCTTCTCCATGAATAATTATACATTTTTGATGCAAAAATATTCATTATTTATTCATTTCAAATTTTTTCAGCTTGAATATTTCCTCTTTTTTGTATAAAAATTAACACTGGAAACTTATTGAGAACCAGCGGCACACCGAAAAAATGCTTTTCGCGGATTAACATGAAATGCCGTTTCTGTATAATTTCCGAAAAAACACAAGAGTAGATTCTTCTATGCAAACGACAAAAGAGGCAGTGAATCTGCAATTTGCACATTCGCTGCCTCTTTTAAAAATAAGCCCAAATACCTGCTGTCGGTATGATTTATTCAGCTATAATTTCATCAACAAAAATAAACACGCCTTCCCCCCGAATTCGTTCAACCGGAGCTTTTATCTGTATGCTTTTGCAAACTACCGGATCAAAATCAAGCGAAAATGTTCGCGTTTGAATATCTGAAGTTTTTGCGATTGGTCGTTCGCGTTCGTTTTTCCAGCTTTTTATTGACTGAAATGATTTGCCATCTTCGGAAACAGCAAGCTCAAGTCCTGCCGGAAAATAAATGCCGGCTCCGGTTTCTTCAATGCAACTCATTCCTATTTTCGATACAGAAATTGGCTGATCGAAAATAATGGTTGCCGAAAAATCGGTATCCAGTATTCCCAGCCATTTTCCGTTGCCCCATTTGTCGCCACCAAAATCGGCATCAACCAGGGTAAAAGCACCTTTTGCACTGTATTTTTGAATCGGCATCGACTGAATTTCAACTTTTGCACCGCAAGCTTTGTGTAAAGTCGCCTGTTTTTCTTCCGAAGGCCCCATTGTCCGGCCATTTTTCACTGAAATAGCTTTAATAAGAGCCGACTGATCAAGCGTAAATGGCTTCGTAAACAATGTAGATTTTGCCGAATCGGGTTCGCTGCCATCCAGCGTATAATAAATGTCAGCAATCAGTTCGGTTTGTAAATTTACTGTCAACTGCTTCGTTGTGGTATCCAGCTCAAACTGAATATCGGGACGAAAAGCACTCGGAGCAACATTTACACTCAGCGACTGATACCTCTGCATCATAGGCTCCATCTTTTCACGAAAATGCGCCCAGTTTTTACGGCCTTTTGCCTGCCATGCTATTTCAGAAAGAGCAGCGATCCGCGGAAAAAGCATGTATTCAACCTGCTTCGGATCGGGCATGTATTCGGTCCATAAATTTGCCTGCACCCCCATAATTAGAGCACTGTGCTGCTCGTCCAAACCTTCCGGAACCGGTTCGTAATTATATACTTTTTGCAAAGGCGAGAATCCACCAAAAGCTTTGGGTTCGTGCTTGCTCAAACTCTGGTAATGATCGAAATACAGATGCGATCCCGTAGTTAAAACCATCGGATGTCCTTTTTGAAGATGCTCTGCCACACCCGATTCGCCCCCCCAATACATGATGGTTGCCGAAGGCGACAGTTTGCCTTCCAGTATTTCGTGCCAACCAATCAATTTGCGCCCTTTCGACTTTAGATATTCGTCAAAATGATTCACAAAATGGCTTTGTAATTCGTGCGGTGTGTAATGATTCTTTTTCATCATTGCCCGGCAAGCGGCACATTTCACCCAATTGTCTTTTCCAACTTCATCTCCGCCAATATGAATATATTCAGAAGGGAACAAGTCGATTATCTCATCCAGCACATCTTCGAGCAACCGATAGCTTGCCGGATTGCTGGCACAATAAACCCCTGTATTATTCAAACTTTTCCCGCGTGCATCTCTACAAATCAACTCCGGGTAACATTGCATCACAGTTTCCGAATGTCCGGGCAATTCAATCTCTGGAAGCACCGTAATAAAACGCTCCCTGGCATACGCTACTATTTCTTTAATTTCTTCCTGTGTATAAAAACCGCCATATTTCGGACGTTCGTCGCCAGCTTTCCAAACCTCAAAATCCTGCCATGGCATTTTATCTTCTTTCACAACACGCCAGGCTCCCACATCAGTCAATTCCGGATGCGATTTTATTTCGATACGCCAGCCAATGCCATCCACCAAATGCCAGTGAAAAACATTGAGTTTATGCATAGCCAAATAATCGATGTACTTTTTGATGAAATCAACCGGCATAAAATGGCGTGACACATCCAAATGAACACCTCTCCATAAAAAACGCGGACTGTCGGTTATTTCTACCGCAGGCAAACTGATTTCATCCACCATCTTTTCAGCATTTACCGGAAATATTTGGCGGAGAGTTTCTACTGCATAAAATAATCCCTCTGGTCCTGCTGAACGAATCATAACATTTTGAGGCGAAACACAAAGCGAATATCCTTCGCTGCTCAAAGAGTCAAGTGTTTGATCCAACTTAAAAACAAAGGCCGATTCATATTCGCCTTCGTTCTCCCAACGAACAGGAAGCTGCAGCGGACAAATTTTCTGCAAAAGAGAAACAGCAGGCAACATGATTGAGTCGCTGATTACAATACAAGTTTCTGAACCGACAATAAATCCTGTCCCCTGATTTTCTCTTATCTGCAAGGGCTCGGGAATAACTTGAACAGGAATCAAACTACGCTTATTTTGGCACCCGAAAAAAATACCCGCCAGCAATACAAGCATAAATAGTTTTGTCATAATCTGATAATGGTTTATTCTGGTTTACGATTTTGAAGCAATTTCAATTGACTACTTTTGCGTAACAAAAGAAAGGAATTTTCGCGAAGAATGACATCCTGTATAAAATATGAATAAATATGCATTATTTGTGAAAAAATATGCATATATTTTATTTCAGGTAAATTTTATTCGGAATAATTATTACTTTTGCACCGAGTTCAACAATTAGAAATTGTTTAATTTTTGAAAGCATTTACGAATTGAGATTATTTAGTCCAATACCGAAGAAAGTTTATTTTAGAATAACATCATGCGTTTGCTCTACAACCGTAGCCAAACGCATTTTTTTTAATAAATCGATCATAAAATGACACAGGCAAAAAAAGTCAGATTGGTTCTGGAAGACGGGACAGTTTTTGAAGGAAAATCGTTCGGATACGAAAAATCAGTGGCCGGAGAAGTGGTTTTTTACACTGCAATGACCGGTTATCCTGAAAGTTTAACAGATCCTTCATATACGGGACAGATTCTGGTATCAACCTACCCGTTGATCGGGAATTACGGCATTCCATCGAACGAAGCAGAGGAGGGAGTGGAGAAATTTTACGAATCGTTTAAGATTCATGCAACCGGATTGATTATTTCAGATTATTCATTTGAATACAGTCACTGGAATGCAGTAAAAAGCCTTGCCGAATGGTTGAAAGAATACCAGGTTCCGGGAATTTTTGGTATTGACACACGAGCCTTAACGAAAATTTTACGTGAGAAAGGTTCAATGCTCGGAAAGATTGAATTTGACGATCAACCGATTGATTTATACGATCCAAATAAAGAAAACCTGGTTGCCGTTGCCAGTACAAAAGAAAAAACGGTATATGGAAATGGCGAACACAAAGTAGTTTTGGTTGATTGTGGAGTAAAATACAACATCATCCGCTGCCTACTGAAACGTGGAGCAACAGTGATTCGGGTTCCGTGGGATTACGATTTCACCAGCGAAGAATTCGACGGTGTGTTTATCTCGAACGGACCAGGCGACCCGGCCTTGTGCGATGCAACGGTGGAAAATATCCGCAAAACCATCGACCGCAACATTCCAATTATGGGAATCTGTCTGGGCAACCAATTGCTTGCCCGTGCAGCCGGAGCTGAGACCTACAAGCTGAAATACGGTCACCGCAGCCACAACCAGCCGGTATTATTAACCGGAACGAACCGTTGCTTTATCACTTCGCAAAACCACGGTTATGCCGTAGCTCCCGACAGTTTGCCTGCTGATTGGGAAGCCTTGTTTGTGAACGTGAATGACAACACCAA
The DNA here is from genome assembly GCA_963668595.1 of Prolixibacteraceae bacterium. GTDB lineage: Bacteria > Bacteroidota > Bacteroidia > Bacteroidales > Prolixibacteraceae > GWE2-42-39. The sequence continues at coordinate 2,003,212 of OY764876.1, forward strand.
CGAAGGAATCCGTCACAAAACCAAACCATTCTTCTCAACACAGTTTCACCCCGAAGCATCAAGCGGCCCGGTGGATACCGAGTTCCTGTTTGATGATTTCATTCAGAACATTGTTGATAGCAAGAAAAAGTAGAGTGGCGAATTTCGAGATACGAATTACGAAATGCAAATGAGCAAACATGAATTACCCGATCTATTGAAGTTGTATAAAAAAGCAAAAAACTGAGTTCAATTTTTATTGCCCGAACAAAGCAACTCATACTGAAATGACAATGGTAACTCGCAAAATGTATATCGTAAATCGATGAAGAGGAAATATTAACACAACATATCATGTCAGTAAACAAAGAAATTAAAAAAGTCATCGTTCTGGGATCAGGTGCACTAAAAATCGGAGAAGCCGGCGAATTCGACTACTCTGGCTCACAAGCCCTGAAAGCCCTCAAAGAAGAAGGTGTTGAAACGGTACTGATCAACCCGAACATTGCAACGATCCAGACTTCAGAAAACATTGCCGACCGGATTTATTTCCTTCCGGTTACTGCTTATTTTGTTGAAGAAGTAATCAAAAAAGAACAACCGGACGGAATCTTACTTGCTTTTGGTGGCCAAACAGCCCTCAACTGCGGAGTGGAATTGTTCCGCACAGGTGTTCTTGAAAAGTACAATGTGAAAGTGGTTGGAACACCGGTTCAGTCGATCATCGACACCGAAGACCGCGACATTTTTGCCAAAAAACTGGGTGAAATCAGTGTAAAAACACCCAAAAGCATTGCTTGCGAAAACATGGAAGAAGCCCGTATTGCCGTAGCCAAAATCGGTTATCCGATTATTGTGCGTGCTGCCTACACTCTGGGTGGACTCGGTAGTGGTTTTTGCAACAATGACCAGGAATTGGAAACACTGGGAGCCAAAGCTTTTTCGTATTCACCTCAGATTTTGGTTGAAGAATCAATCAAAGGATGGAAAGAAGTGGAGTACGAAGTGGTGCGCGACCAGTACAACAACTGTATCACGGTTTGTAACATGGAAAACTTCGACCCGCTGGGAATTCACACCGGCGAAAGTATCGTTGTTGCTCCGTCGCAAACATTAACCAATTCAGAATACCACAAACTGCGCGAAATTTCAATCCGCATCATCCGCCACATTGGTGTGATTGGCGAATGTAACGTTCAGTTTGCACTCGATCCGTATTCGGAAGATTACCGTGTAATTGAAGTAAATGCCCGTTTGTCGCGTTCGTCTGCACTGGCATCGAAAGCAACCGGTTATCCGCTCGCTTTTGTAGCTGCCAAATTGGGTTTGGGCTACGGCTTGCACGAACTCAAAAATTCGGTAACCAAAGTAACTACCGCAGCATTCGAACCAGCACTCGACTACATCGTTTGTAAAATTCCACGCTGGGACCTGAACAAATTCGTTGGTGTTTCGAAAAACCTTGGAAGCTCAATGAAAAGTGTGGGCGAAATCATGTCGATTGGCCGAACCTTCGAAGAAGCCATTCAGAAAGGTATTCGCATGGTTGGATTGGGCATGCACGGTTTTGTTGGAAACAAAGGCGAAGTTACAATAGAACAAATTGACGAGGAACTGGTTAACCCAACCGACCGTCGTATTTTTGCCATTGCCGAAGCATTCAATAAAGGATATTCGGTAGAAGACATTCATCAGAAAACACGCATCGACCGCTGGTTTCTGCAAAAACTTCAGAATATACATCAGCTGAAGAATGAACTGGAAAGCCTGAATACACTAGAAGAAATGAACGACGATTTGCTTCTTCAAGCTAAAAAATCAGGTTTCTCCGATTTCCAATTGGCTCGTTTAGTTCTGAAATCGGCCAATGCGATGATTAATGGCGACCTGATAAAAGTGCGCGAACATCGTAAAATGAAAGGCATTGTTCCGGCCGTGAAACAGATTGACACCCTGGCTGGAGAATATCCTGCACAGACCAACTATCTGTACCTGACTTACAACGGAACAGAAAACGATATTACTTTCCTGCGCGACAATAAATCGGTAATTGTACTGGGCTCGGGAGCCTATCGCATCGGTAGTTCTGTTGAATTCGACTGGTGTAGCGTAAATGCGATCAATACCATTCACAAAGAAGGGTATCGTTCCATCATGATCAATTACAACCCTGAAACCGTAAGTACCGACTACGATAGCTGCGATCGCCTGTATTTCGATGAATTGACTTTCGAACGTGTGATGGACATCATCGATCTGGAAATTCCGAAAGGAGTAGTACTTTCGATGGGAGGACAAATCCCGAACAACCTGGCAATGAAGCTGCACAAACAAAATGTGCCGATTCTGGGTACTTCAGCAACAAAAATAGACAATGCCGAGGACCGCAAGAAATTCTCGTCATTGCTTGATGAACTAAAAGTGGATCAACCACGCTGGTCAGAGCTGACAAGCGTTGATGATATTTTCAGGTTTGTTGACGAAGTTGGGTTCCCTGTACTGATTCGCCCGTCATACGTGCTCTCCGGAGCGGCCATGAATGTGGTATCAAACAAAGACCAATTGGAACACTTCCTCACATTGGCTGCCAATGTTTCGAAAGAACACCCGGTAGTGGTTTCCGAATTCATTGAACAAGCAAAAGAAATTGAAATTGATGCCGTAGCAGACAAAGGCGAAATGGTTGCTTACGCCATTTCAGAACACGTTGAGTTTGCCGGTGTACACTCGGGCGATGCAACCATCGTTTTTCCACCACAAAAACTGTACGTCGAGACAATCCGTCGCATTAAAAGAATATCGCGCGAAATTGCGAAGGCGCTCCAGATTTCAGGACCTTTCAATATGCAGTTCCTCGCAAAAGATAACGACATCAAAGTAATTGAATGTAACTTGCGTGCATCGCGTAGTTTTCCATTCGTATCGAAGGTAATGAAGATCAACCTGATTGAAATTGCCACACAGGTTATGCTGGGCGTTCCATATGTGAAACCCGACAAATCGCTGTTCGAACTGGATTACGTAGGCGTGAAAGCTCCACAGTTTTCGTTTGCCCGTTTGCTGAATGCTGACCCGGTACTGGGTGTTGACATGTCGTCAACCGGCGAAGTAGGCTGTATTGGCGAAAATTACTACGAAGCAATTCTGAAATCGATGCTCTCGGTGGGATACCGCATTCCGAAGAAAAATATCCTGATTTCGTCGGGACCTGCCCGCTCGAAACTTGAAATGCTGCAAAGTGCCCGCATGCTTGAAGCTCGTGGTTACAACCTATATGCCACTGAAGGAACACATCGTTTCTTCCGCGAAAATGGGGTAAATACGACTTTACTGCACTGGCCTGATGAGGAAGACCGCAAGCCCAATACGGTTGATTATCTGAAAGAAAAGAAAATTGATTTGGTAATCAATATACCAAAAGACCATACCAAACGGGAGTTGAGCAATGGATATTATATCCGTCGCAGTGCTATCGACTTCAACATCCCGCTGATCACCAACGCACGAGTGGCAAGCGCCTTTATTTATGCAATTTGTAAGTATAAAATGGACGATATTGTCATTAAAAGTTGGGACGAGTACAAAGCTTAAAAAAGATAAAGCATACAACAAAAAAAAAAAATCCCGGCCTTGCATCAGGTCGGGATTTTTTATGGCCGAAAAGGTCGAATATTTTTTGAATTGAAATTATTCACAATGCACACTTCTTCATCAATTTCTGCTCATGCGATATAGTCTGACTTTTTCAATCCAACTAAAGAATTTCGTGCAAATTCCAGGCTTGAATGTGTTTGATCCCTTTTCGTAAAGGCAAAGCAATATCGTCAAGCGAAACAACAACTTTTTCAAAATTATCATCAATTGCTTCCAGCGCTGAATATTCCCGTTCAATAGTTGATTCGTCACTGAGCATATAGGAACTTTGCAAATAAATAATACGGTCTGCTTTTTTCGCCACAAAATCAATTTCTCTATTCCGCAAAGCTCCAACATAAACATCAAATCCACTACGACAAAGCTCCAAAAAAATCAAGTTTTCAACCAGATATCCAAATCCGTAGCCATAGCCGGGATACAAGTAATTTTTGTATGCCAAATCATTGATGTAGAATTTTGCAATGCCCGTCAATGTGCCTTTTCCCTTAATGTCATACCTATCGCACCGATGAATAAGGAACGCATCTTCGATATACCCGATATAGTTTGAAACAACATCGTAACTTGTTTTCCGGTGCTGCCCTTTGAAGTAGTTTACGATATTGGGAACAGAAATGAGGTTAGACGCGTTATTGACTAAAAAAACGAAAATATCTTCCAATAATTTGGGATCACGGATGTTGTTCCGTTGGATTATATCACGTAACAGGACCGTATCTTTTATGGCCGACACATAATTACGCTTAAATTCCGGCTTTTGCAGCATAAACAATTCAGGAAGGCCTCCACTATTCATATACTCCACGTAGCTTTTCCTATCTTTTTCCTGAGATGTAATACCCAAATATTCGGAATAGCAAAACGGAAAAACCTCGAAACAGACATAACGACCAGATAACATGGTAGCCAGTTCGCCCGACAGCATTTTTGAGTTTGAACCACTAATAAACAGTTCATAGTTTTCCGAAAAATCCTGCGAATAGGAATTGACGACTTTCTCCCATCCTTCAATGAGTTGTACCTCATCAATAAAAATATAAACGGTCCCCGAAGGGTTAAGTTCATTTTTATACGACTTGATCAGCTCGTCAAGTTCTTTATGTGTTTTCAGAAAATCGAAATCGATAAATTCGCGGTTAATAAACAGAGTATTTTCGGGTCTGACACCATTCTCTATGAGCTGTTTGGCAACCTGCCTTAAAATGTAGCTTTTCCCCGAACGCCGCTGCCCTATCAGCACCTTGACCAACCTGTTACCCAACACTTCGATTATTTTACCTGTATATTCGTTGCGCAGGTACCCCCAGTCGAAGGTGTTCGATTTCCATAAATTGTATTTCCTTATTGCTGTAATTTTTTCGTCCATAGATGAATATTCCCCATAAATATACAAAATCTTCATCTATAAATGAAAATATTCAATTAACCTTCTCCATTTTCTTATTTGTTATAGATATAAATCCCCGATAAATAGAGTGGCGGTTACAAATCACCACTTACCTTTACTAATATATCAAATAGCCCGATTAAATAGAGTCGGATATTTCTTGAATTGGATTTCGCTACTTCCAAATTGTTGACACCATCACGTCGTCGATCCAGTAAACCGATGCTTTTTGAACCTCATCGGCTCCGGCTAAAGGCGGATATTTTTCCTCGTTGGGAGTATGCCGGTTGGGCCAATTCCGATACGCCCCCGTCCGGAACGAAAGTCTTTCTACCGATTTCACAGCCACGGCAGCAGGCAGATTCTCGCCTACTTTTTTATCATCTACATACACCGAATAATGGCCTGTGCCTTTTGTACTCATTTCAATACGAAGTGCATACCATTTCCCGTTTTCGTAAGGCATCACCGAACGCATTGCCGATCCATCAGTCACTTTTAGCATTCCATCTTTAGCAAAATTCAATTGTACCGGCCGATTGCCAAACTGATCGGCCACTTCAATCTGAAAATCAGCTGTATCGCGTTCGAGTACTTTTACCCGCAAACTTGCCTTCAGTTCTGAACCTTCTTTAAACACACGAATGGCGCGTGCATAATCGCAGGCATCGCTATCACTCAACTGAAGACATTTATTTGTTTTTCCATCGGCAACCAGCGATACTTTTGCCCATTGAGGCGAATAAATATTCCAGTCGGTAATTATGCCTCCGGCTTCCATATTGTCGAAACGATCGTTTACATCCTTGTCAACCGTATATTTTACAGGAACAGGAATGCGGCAAACCCACATATCTTCTTTATTCATGCTGTAAGTCATCCACATGTCAGTCCCCGGAGGATTGCCATTTCCTTCGGTAATTCCGCGCATGTAACACGGGCCAAAATCTTTCCAGCGACCAAAAAATCGACGCGGAGGGACTTCTGCCTGCACCAGCAACAAATTATCGAAAATGATACCATCGCTTCCGGTAACCAAAGCCAGAGGAAACCGATATTGAGTTTGGTCAATCGGGTTGTAGGAAATTGCATAATTACCATCATCAGTGCGCTGTCCCCACATTTTTCCACCCGACATCACCAGCGTTTCGGCCTTCACCGGATCAGAAAATGTTTTTCCTTCGTCGTCAGACAAAGCACACCACGATTTTTTCCACAGTCCTACTAATTTGCCATCTCTCCGGTGATACCACGACAGTGCCTGTTCCGATTTCCGGAACGTATAAAAACCATCTATTCCATTGTCTTCTTCCCACCACTGCAACGTGTATAATTTATCGGCAAGCAAAGCATCGCAAGCCTGAACAAAGCCCTGATCGGTTGAACTTTTATAAAACGGATAGCTGGTATTGGTTTCATTCCATGAAGTATGGCTATCGTAACGAATAAAATAAATTGGTCCAAACGATCCGTCGCGATAAATTTCGCGAACAACCCGGCCAATTCCACCTTCCCGGAAAGGATTTTCGCTGTGCGCATAAAATGCAAGTGTCAGCAAACGGTTGTTGGGAGCCACATAAAATCCCATTCGCTGATGCATCATGTATCCGGTACATCCCTCGGGAATGCTCACTCCTGCGGGAGCTTTATACGGAGGAAACAGCACTTGCGGAAATCCCCAGCTTCGCCCGTCTTTCGAGCTTACCAACATGGTTTGCACCGGAGGCACATGCTCGTCGGCCTCGCCACTAATGTATTGCTGAAAAAAAGTATTGTTCCAGTACACCAAATTCGAAGCATGGTTGTAAGTCCAGCCAAACCCATCAGAAAGTTCAGGCTGAGTGCGATTTGCCCGCATAGTTTGAATATTTTCGACACCAATTGCATAACGCAAACCCGCTTCGTGGCTTGCCGGATTAATGGAGACACCTCCTACATAGCGAATTGGTTCACTGGTGCTACCTGTCTGCGCAAATACGCTCTTTATTCCTGAAAAGGATACTATCAGGCAAAAAGAAATAACAAGCTTATTCATTATTCGAATTGGTTTTTAGTTTACAAAAGAGTCACAAATTTAACCAATACCGATTAAAAAAAGTAGCTTCTACTCTTTTCTTTCCGACAACAAAATATTTATTCCCGAAAAAAAGTCTATATAAAAAATAGCAAGAGTTATCTATTCCTGATTTTTATCGTCCTGCTGCTTGATGATTTTTTTCAATCGATTTATTTCATAGGATTGTAATGCAAAGAAGGCGATCAGTCCAACAACCAGGATTGAATTACCGTATGGATAATGTTGTAACTTAAAGAATGCTCCTACCAATACCAATCCAGCAGCAACACTCAAAAGAGTGTTCATCAGCTTATCTGTTTGCTTTCGATTCATAAATGTTGGTTTTTATTATTTCGGTTCGTTCATTCAAATGGTAACTCTTATAAATTTCGAAAAAACTCATTCTTTGCTATTCCGTTCTGCTTCCATACAACTTTGCACAAAACGAATATCAGAAAAACTGACAGCATCGCCCAACATGGCTTTTGCTTGCGAAATTGGCAACACACCATTTTTTCGGAAAAAGTCGCGCAACAGCTGTTCTTGTTTTTCCCCTACCAAACCGTCAAGCGACAACTGCCCCAAACGGACGAAATACGACAAATGATTTTCAATGGTTGCTACGGTAAGATCACGTATTGCCGCAATCTCCGCCACCGTTTTTCCCTGTTTAAATTCATCCAGACTAATTTCACGGGTATGCAGCGATGCTTTCGCCGCGTTTTTTTCGGCACCAAAAGGAACTTCCATCCCTTTGCTCCGCCGATACACAATACACAATTCGAGCAACTCGCGTCCAAATTGCTGCATTTTTTTGCCCCCCATTCCCTTTATCAGTTTCAATGCTTCGGTAGATGCCGGAATTTTTTCGGCAATTTCGAGCAATGTTTTCTGCGGAAGGATTCTGGCCAACTCAACCTCAAGTGATCGTGCTTTTTTCTCGCGCCATTCTTTCAGGCGGACAAACAATTCGGGATTCGGTGACCAGGCCATCGGGTTTTCTTTTTTTCGCATTACAGTCTGCCCCTCCGTCTCAATAGCCGCCATGGCCTTCACCGTCAAATAATCTTTCAGAACAAAACCTTCAGTACACGAAGCCAGACATGCTTTTTTTATCTGACAATCGCGATTCAGGTTCGCAATTACCGAGGTAAATAACTTTCGCGTTTCGCGGTTATCGCTTTCCCAGGCCATTGTTCCCAGCGGTTCAATCAGAATACCATTCAGTTTTTCATTAAAATAAACCGCTGCCTTTCTGATTCGTTCCTGCAAAGCTTCACTCTCCTCTACCCCATCCGGATTTTCAGCAAAAAGCCGACTCAACTGCGCCACAAACTTATCCGACACCTCAATTAATTCCTGCTTTACCGGAACAACAAGTTCTTTCATTTTAAGAGGCAAGTTACCAATCAACTGGTTATTGTGTTCTTCGCACAATTTCAGTAAATAATAAATCTGCCTTAAAAAGGGCTGAAAATCGAACAAGTCATTCAGTAATTGTTGCTGAAACTTTGTCCGGGCCTGCATTAATTGTTGTGCACCGGGTTGCTGCTTTTCTACCTGACTGGTAAAACGCAGTACTGTGGAATCGTGCTTTACACTTTCGGGCATGATACGCGAACTCAGTACCAGTCCATCCAAACTGCGGCAACGGCTCAGTGCCACGTAAACCTGCCCATGCGCAAACGAAAGCCGGGCATTAATTATCGCCTTTTCAAATGTAAGTCCCTGACTTTTATGAATAGTAATAGCCCAAGCCAGTTTCAGTGGAATTTGTTTAAATGTTCCGATAATTTCTTCGTCAATTTCCTGCGTTTCTTCGTTCAGCACATAACGCACATTTTGCCATTCTTCGGCTTCCACATCAACAGGGAAGGTATCTCCCGGGCAAGTAACTTCAACTCCCAAATCGGTTATTGCAGTAATTGTTCCGATTTTCCCATTATAATAACGTTTATCTACGGAGGGATCGTTTTTTACAAACATTACCTGAGCTCCCTTTTTCAGTTTCAACTGATCGTCGGTTGGATACATGAAATCAGGAAATTCGCCCTTTATTTCGGCATTGAAAGTATATGCTTTTGTTGTTAACGCATTGAGCTTTGTTTCGTTTATATCCTGCGCCTGCCGATTATGAGTGGTCAGCGTAATATATCCTTCGCTGTCGTCGGGTTTGAAATTGAGTCGGTATCGCTGATTTAATGCAGCCAAAGTTTCTTCGTCCACCTTATTTTCGCGCACTTTATTTAGCAGTTCAATAAAATGCAAATCGCTCTGGCGGAAAATCTGTTTCAATTCAATTCCCACCCACTGCGAACGCCGCAATGCATGGCTGCTAAAAAAGAAACAGCTGTCGTAATAATTTTTGAGAATGTCCCAATCCTCGTCCCTGACAATTGGTGCCAACTGTTGCAAATCGCCAATCATGAGCAATTGCACACCTCCAAACGGTTTATTTCGTTTGCGAAACCGGCGTAACACCTCATCAATACCGTCCAGCACATCGGCACGCACCATACTGATTTCGTCAATCACCAACAAGTCGAGACTCCGCATGATATTGATTTTTTCACGACTGAATCGTTTGATACCTGCAGCGGGCATTCCGTCATCAGGAATCGCCACGGTTCGGGGCTGATCGGGATCCTGAGGAATTTGCGGGCCAAATGAAATCTGAAAAAACGAGTGAATCGTCACGCCTCCGGCATTGATTGCCGCAACTCCGGTGGGAGCCACTACAATCATTCGCTTGGGCGAATGTTTGCGCAACTGATGTAAAAATGTAGTTTTTCCGGTTCCGGCTTTTCCTGTTAGAAACACATGCTGATCGGTGTATTGTACGTAATCGAAAGCCAATTGCAATTCAGGATTACTTTTTAGTACAGTCGGAGTATTTGGCGGATTCGTCATCGTAAAATGGGCTTTTTTCCATTAATTTTTGAATCGACAAATTAAGGAAAAAATACCGCCCGAACAATTTAAAATCACAACTTGCATTATTGTACGGAACAATAAAATTGTATTGTTTTTTTTGTAATTTGCACTGAAAATAAATTTTATTAACCAATCCCAAACATCATTACAACTCTAGCATTTATCGGCACTTCGGAAATTCTGATTATTTTTACATTTTCAGCGATCCCAGCCCGAAGCCAGAATATCAGCAATATGTATGGGTTTGATAGGCAATTGATTCTTTCGGATATACGATTCGATATTCATCAGACACGACGACTCGGTGGACACAATGTATTCAGCTCCGGTTTTCAGCGCATTGGCTACTTTCTGCTCCGTCATCGCAGTTGAAATTGCTGAAAATTTAGCCGAAAAAGTACCGCCAAAACCACAGCAAGTATCGGTTTCCTCCATTTCAACCAACTCCAGCCCCTGTACTTTCGACAACAACAAACGCGGCTCCCGGCGAATTCCGTATTCGCGCAAAGCCGAGCAGGCATCGTGATAGCACACTTTATGCGGAAACACTGCACCAAAATCAGTAAATTCGATGTGATTCACCAAGAAATCAGTTAACTCAAACAGATTGCGGCGCAAACGCTCACTGGCATCAAAAAACGAATCGCCCTGCTTTATTAATTCAGGATAATAATTTTTAATAAACCCCGTACACGATGCCGAGGGACTAACAACAGGACGGTTGTTCGGAAAATCGCCAATAAACTTTTCGGCCAGCGATCGGGTCTCTTTCCAGTACCCGCTATTAAACGACGGCTGACCACAACAAGTTTGTTCCGGATTGTAGCACACTTCTACTTCGGCTTTCTTCAATAATTTAATTACGTTAAAAGCTGTATCGGGATAAAGCTGATCGATAAAACAGGGAACAAACAAATCAACAATCATTCTGCGGAAATTTTGGTTTATCGGGCAAATTTAAGCTTTGCCTTCCGATATTTTGTATTCTGAAAATCGGTTTCCTGCATATCTGCTAAAAAATTTGAGTTCCTTTTTCACCCCGAGTTCTATTCATTATATCTATCTGAAAAACATAGTACTCGCAAAAACAGGAAAATCCGTCTTTTGATATAAAAAAATTATTAACCGTTTTATGATTTTTATCAATACTGATATGTGTTATATATCAGCATTTTGCAATCAAAAAAGAAAGCAGTTGAATGATTTTTCTCACGGTTATGCCCGGAATTATTGATTTAATTTGAGCTAATATTTGCAATTTTACATTCAAATATTCACAAACCAAATTTTTAGTCTAATGAAGATACATAATTTCTCTGCAGGCCCATCAATTCTTCCGCAATTCACCATTGAGAAAACCGCGGAAGCAATCAAAGATTTCTACGGAACTGGTCTTTCTGTAATGGAAGTATCGCACCGTGACAAGGAATTCGTTTCAGTAATGGATGAAGCTCAGGCTTTATTTCGCGAACTGCTAAACATCCCTGACGATTATTCAGTATTGTTTTTGGGAGGTGGAGCATCCATGCAATTTTGTATGGTTCCGTACAACCTGTTGAACAAAAAAGCAGCATACCTAAACACCGGAACATGGGCTTCGAAAGCACTCAAAGAAGCTAAAATGTTTGGTGAAGTAGTAGAAGTTGCATCTTCAAAAGACACTATTTTCAACTATATACCAAAAGGTTATACCATTCCTGAAGATGCTGACTATTTTCACATTACAACCAACAATACGATTTACGGAACGGAAATAAAAGAAGACCTGGACGTTAATATTCCATTGGTTGCCGACATGTCATCAGACATTTTCTCTCGTCCGATTGACATTTCGAAATACGCATTGATTTATGGTGGAGCACAGAAAAACCTTGCTCCTGCGGGGGTGACTTTTGTAATCATCAAAAATGATATTTTGGGCAAGGTAGATCGTCCGATTCCAACCATGTTGAACTACAAAACACACATCGACGAAGGATCAATGTTCAACACTCCTCCGGTACTGCCTATTTTCGCAGCTCTTCAAACACTGAAATGGCTGAAAGCACAAGGTGGTGTTGCAGCTATGCAAAAAATTAACGAAGAAAAAGCAGCTATCCTTTATAATGAAATTGATTCAAACCCATTATTTAAAGGAACTGTACTTGATAAAGCCGACCGCTCAATTATGAATATCTGCTTCATTATGGAAGACGGCTACAAAGAATTGGAATCTGAATTCATGGCATTTGCCAAATCACGTGGCATGTCAGGAATTAAAGGTCACCGTTCGGTTGGTGGTTTCCGTGCATCGGTTTACAATGCAATGCCAAAAGAAAGTGTTCAGGCATTGGTTGACTGCATGCGCGAATTCAAAGAAATGCATTTGAAATAGCATATTGCGGAAGGACAGCTTCAGTTGTCCTTCCTTCAATATACAAGTCATTAAAGCATGAGGAACGGCTAAAGCAAGCAGGGGCTTGCTTCGATTTGGCTTGCAATGACATTTTATTTTTGTTAAACTTAATTTGAATAAAATGACGAAAGTATTGATTGCAACCGACAAGCCGTTTGCGCCAGTAGCGGTTGCTAAAATTGAAGGAGTATTGATAGCAGCCGGATATGAAGTCGCCCGACTAGAAAAGTATCCCTCACAGAAAGAATTAATTGAAGCGGTAGTTGATGCCGATGCGCTGATTGTTCGCAGCGACATCGTTGATCAGGCAGTGTTGGAAGCAGCAAAAAATCTAAAAATTGTTGTTCGTGCCGGTGCCGGTTACGACAATGTTGACACCAAAGTTGCTGCCGAAAAAGGAGTTTGCGTTATGAACACTCCCGGACAGAATTCCAACGCCGTTGCCGAATTGGCAATTGGCCTCGCTATTTACGGATTACGTGAATTTTTCTCGGGCAAAACAGGAGGCGAATTACGTGGACGCACCATCGGATTACACGGTTACGGCTATGTTGCCCGCAATGTAAAACGTATTGCTCGCGCATTTGGCATGAATCCACTTGTTTACACCCGCTACAGCAAGGCACAAGCAGCATCCGAAGGCATTGAAGTAACCAATTCACTCGAAGAACTTTATGCCCAATCGGATGTCATTTCAATCCATGTTCCAGCCCGCGGCGAGCATATAAAATCAGTAAACAGCAGCATTCTGCAACATCTGAAAAAAGGTGCAATAATTGTCAATACTGCCCGCAAAGAGGTTGTTAATGAAGATGACTTGATCCAATTTATGGAACAACGTACCGATGTAAAATATCTTTCAGACATTGCTCCCGATGCAGCACCCGTTTTTGAAGAAAAATTTGCAGGCCGATACTACTCAACTCCGAAAAAACTCGGAGCCCAAACCGACGAAGCAAACGTCAACGCAGGCATTGCAGCTGCAGAGCAAATTGTTGCTTTCTTCGAAAAAGGCGATGATTCGTTTCGCGTAAATTAAAACAGACAAATTATTCAGCAAAAGATAATAGTGGGTGTCGGTTTTAGTCAATAAAAAATTAAAACGCCACACTATTATCTTTTATCATCAAAAAACAAGATTATTATAACTAATCGTTAGCAAATTATAAGATTCTTGCTTTATTTGTTTTCATATTCTGAAAAAATCAAAAAATCATGGCAATAGTAAAACCATTCCGGGGATTACGTCCTCCTAAAGATACCGCTGCCACACTGGCCTGCCTTCCGTATGATGTAATGAACAGCGACGAAGCAGCACAAATGGCACAAGGCAAAGACTGTTCTCTTCTTCATATTACCCGTGCTGAAATTGATTGTCCGGCCGGAACAGATATTCATTCCGAAGAAGTGTATAACAAAGCGGTAGAAAATTTTAATGCTTTTCAGCAAAAAGGCTGGCTGGTTCAAGATGGTGATGCTAAATTTTACATTTACGCACAAACCATGAATGGCCGCACCCAATACGGAATTGTTGGTGCAGCAGCATGCGAAGATTATCATCAGGGAATCATAAAAAAACACGAGTTAACTCGTCCGGATAAAGAAGAAGACCGAATGATACTGACTCGCTACCTGAATGCCAATATCGAGCCGGTATTCTTCTCATACAAAGCAGTTCCCGAAATTGACCAGATTGTTGCAGACATCGTTAACAACGAAGCAGCAGAATACGATTTTGTTGCTGAAGATGGTTTCGGACATCACTTCTGGCCAGTAAATAATCCGGTAATAAACCAGCGACTGGAAGAATTGTTTGCCACCCAGGTTCCGGCAACCTACGTCGCTGACGGACACCACCGCACTGCAGCTGCCGCCCGAATTGGACTGGAAAAGAAAGCACAAAACCCGAACCACAGCGGAAATGAATCCTACAATTTCTTCATGGCTGTACATTTCCCCGACAACCAGCTCCAGATTATCGACTACAACCGGGTTGTAAAAGACCTGAACGGATTGAGTGCTGACGAGTTGCTGGCAAAACTGTCTGTTTCATTCGATGTAGAAAAAATGGGCACTGAAATTTACAAACCAGCATGTCTGCACGAATTCAGCATGTATCTCGACAAAAACTGGTATAAACTGAGCACCAAACCTGGCAACTACAACGATAACGACCCGATTGAAGTACTCGATGTTACTATTTTATCGAACCTTGTACTAGATCAAATTTTAGGCATCGACGATTTGCGCACCTCTAAACGCATCGACTTTGTGGGAGGTATCAGAGGATTAGGCGAACTGCAAAAACGCGTTGACAGCGGAGAAATGAAGCTTGCCTTTGCTCTTTTCCCTGTATCGATGAAACAACTGATTGACATTGCCGATTCGGGAAACATCATGCCACCAAAAACAACATGGTTTGAACCCAAATTGCGTTCGGGACTGGTAATTCATAAGTTTTAGTCAAGAAACCAACTATACATTGAGCCGTACCCGACTGTGGTGCGGCTTTTTTATTTATACAAAAAACACTTCTACAATGATCGAAAAATACGAAACACTGGCTCTGGAAATTACTAATGCAATCCATAAATGGGAAAACAGGCTTCAATTGTTAAACGAAGAGCAAATTACAATTCCACGCAATTCACAGCATCGGAATATCCGGCAAATACTCGGTCACATGGTTGATTCGGCAAGCAACAACACACACCGCGCAGTTCATTTACAATATCGCGAAAATCCGGTTGAGTTTCCAAATTATGCAACGAACGGAAACAACGATCGCTGGATTGCCATTCAAAATTATGAGCAAGAAGACTGGCAACACCTGATTCAGCTATGGAAATATAGCAATCTGCACTACGCTCACGTCGTTCGGCAAATTCGCGCTGAATTCTTGCAACAGAAATGGATCGCAGCTCCCAATGTTTTAGTCAGTCTTGATGAAATGGTTACTGATTACCCCCTGCATCTTTATTTGCATCTAAACGAAATCGATGAATTAATTAAGGAATCAGCAAGCTGAAAACATTTTCGGCATAAGTAGATTTTTTTTACAGAAATCGATCAAAAATATTTAAATGAAACCCGCTGATTTTCTGAACTAAGTTCTTTTCAGAAAGAAAAAATTCACAAGAGAGAACCAAAAAGAGTAGGAGGTTTCGAAGTAATGATTATATTTGCACTCGCAAAACGGATACGGGTGTAGCTCAGTCGGTAGAGCACTGGTCTCCAAAACCAGGTGTCGGGCGTTCGAGTCGCTCCTCCCGTGCAAAACCTCGCAAACAGCGAGGTTTTTTTTGTTTCTGTCTCTACCGAAACTGAACTTATCCGATTCACAGCCTCAAGTCATCCGAATCTACTACAACAGCAAATGCAATAAGACATATACAACGAGCGATTCACCTCCTTTTATAAAACGGCACTTCAGCAACAATACAGTCCACCGATAAACAAAGTCAATTATTATATGATTTTATCATACCAAAAATTGAAATAAAAAAAAGCAAAACTGGATCAATTCAACATTCAGGTGGATTGATCCATAATTTTCAAAACGCCCCCAATCAGAAAGTCAGATTTTCAGACAAGAAAAAAGGTCTGAAGTTATTCAACTTCAGACCTTTAAATTCCGCGGAGAGAGAGGGATTCGAACCCCCGGACCGCTCTCACGGTCAACGGTTTTCAAGACCGCCGCGATCGACCACTCTGCCATCTCTCCTAAAGCGGTGGCAAAAGTAGGATTATTTTTTAGATTCCAAAAATATTTCCAAAAAAAATCGAAAAAATTTTGTTTTATTTTTTTTCTGACAAAGGTTGCTTTTTTAATACTTATTTATGAATTTAGTAAGGCTTAAAATCGTACTTACTGAAACAGTTGATTTTACTACTATTTTGAATTCTTTCGATACACCGAAATGAAAAAAATCAGAACGAAATCAGCAAATCGTTGTATGGTTTCTTTGTAATAAATACAAGTAAAAAAAGTAGAATCGGTAATAAGAAGAAAAAAAATTAGATATACCTGTTACCAACAAACATCATAACAAATTGGAAATGATATTTTTATGTGAAATATTTCAGTTTATTTTTTTTAACCCTAAACATGTTTACTTATGAACAAAGCTCAATTAATTGACGCCATGGCTGAAAAAGCCGGTTTGACTAAAGCTGATGCCAAAAAAGCTCTTGATGCTTTTGTAGAAGCTACTACTGACGCATTGAAAAATGGCGACCGTGTTGCATTGATCGGATTCGGATCATTCTCTGTTGCTACTCGCAGTGCCCGCACAGGAAGAAACCCACAATCTGGAAAACCAATTGAAATTGCTGCCAAAAAAGTGGTAAAATTCAAACCTGGAGCAGAATTGACTGACGCTGTTTAATCAGCAAAAAAGAAATTTTTGAGGGAGTATCAGTACGGTTCTCCCTTTTTTATTTTTTACTTTTGCCTAATGAATACTCTTTTAATACAATATCTTTCCGGATTTATCACCAAACAAAGGCTTCAGCTATTTCATTCAATACTTGAAAATCGCACCAAATATATGACCATTGTTCTGGAAGACATTTTTCAGCCGCAAAATGCCAGTGCAGTGGTTCGTTCGGCTGATTGTTTCGGCATACACGATGTTCACGTGATTGAAAATCGGAATAAATTTAATGTTGACACAGAAGTAGCCATGGGGGCTTCAAAATGGATCAACCTGCAAACGCACAATCAACGCGAAAACAACACCGCAGAAACGCTCTCAATATTAAAAACAGAAGGATACCGGATTGTTGCAACCAGCCCGCATAAATACGACACAAAACTCGAAGAACTGGATCTGCTGAAAGGAAAAATCGCATTAGTTTTTGGAACAGAGTTAACAGGGATCAGTACAACTGCCAGCGAAATGGCTGATGAATTTGTAAAAATCCCCATGTACGGTTTTACTGAAAGTTTAAACATTTCAGTGTCCGCAGCGATTATCATGCATTACCTGACCCTAAAAATGAAATCGACTCCAGGAATTAACTGGCAATTAAGGAACAATGACCGCGAAGACATTCTGCTACAATGGTTACGCAGCACAATAAAAAGTTCAGATTTATTAGAAAAGCAATTTTTTCAACTCAATAAATTCTCCAACTAAGAAAATTAATCCACAAAAAAAAAGAAAAATCCTATAACATATCAGAAATATGAAAGAAGAAAAAAATGTGTTGGTCGAAAAATTTGCTGATATAAAAATTCTCCGCTACGAAGTACCCGGATTTGAACAACTTTCACTTCAACAAAAAATTTATATTTATTATCTGAGTATTGCAGCATGTTGCGGACGAGATATTCTTTGGGATCAAAACAATCGATACAATCTCCGCATCAGGGCAATTCTGGAACATATTTTCGTCAACTACAAAGGTATCCGAACCAGTGAAGAGTTCACGGCTTTTGTGGTTTACTTAAAACGGATATGGTTCTCGAACGGTATTCATCACCATTATTCAACCGAAAAAATTCCGGCAGGATTTTCCTCCGCCTATTTCGATCAATTAGTTGGCTATACAAATTGGAAAACTTTTGAAATAGAAAAAGATCAGGATTTACAGACAACAATCCAACAGGTAAAGGACATACTTTTTGATGACACAAGAGAGACGAAACGAGTTTGTCTTGATCAGGGAAAAGATTTATTGCATGCATCGTCCAACAATTACTACCAAAATGTCAGCCAGGCCGAGGCCGAAGAATTTTACGCCAGAAAAAAAGAAGCCAGTGGTGACAATCCGGTTTCGCATGGACTGAATTCAACCCTGGTGAAAACTGATGAGCAATTGGAAGAAAAAGTTTGGCGTTCGCAGAGCTTGTATTCCGAAGCGATTTGTCCAACCGTTTTCTATCTTGAAAAAGCGAAACTATATGCTGAAAATGAGCAGCAGAAGCGCTATATCGAAGTTTTGTGCGATTATTACCGAAGCGGAGATCTTCAAAAATTTGATGAATACAATATTTTATGGTTGCAAGAACAAGCCGGGCAAATTGACTTTGTAAACGGTTTTATTGAAGTGTATGGCGATTCGTTGGGAATAAAAGGAAGCTGGGAAGCGCTCGTCAATATAAAAGATCACGAAGCCAGCATCCGGGCCGAAGTACTTAGTCGGCATGCACACTGGTTCGAAGATCACTCGCCGGTAGCACCTCGTTTCAAAAAAACGGAAGTGAAGGGAGTTTCAGCCAAAGTAATTCATGCAGCGATGCTCGGAGGCGATTGCTACCCGGCAACTCCGATTGGAATTAATTTACCTAATTCTGAGTGGATTCGTGAGCAATACGGATCAAAATCGGTAACGATTGAAAACATCACGTACTCGTACTTCCTCGATTCAATGAAAAATGGCATGCTTGAGGAATTTGCCGCCACAGAAGAAGAAAAACAACGCGCACAACAATTCGGCTACCTGGCCGGAAACCTGCATACCGATTTACACGAATGCCTCGGTCATGGTTCAGGAAAAATAAATAAAGGCGTAAAAACCGAAGACCTCAAAAATTATTATTCAACCATCGAAGAAACACGCGCCGATTTGTTCGCGCTCTATTATATTATGGATGAGAAAATGGTTGAATTAGGCCTCTTGCCTTCTCTTGATGCGGCCAAAGCAGAATACGATGCCTACCTGCGGAATGCGCTCATTACTCAGCTTACACGCATTGAAGCTGGTAAAAACATAGAAGAGTCTCACATGCGTAATCGGCAACTTATTGCAAATTGGATTATGCAACATGGAGCAGATTCGAAAACAGTAGAATGGGTTTCAAACGACAACAAATCGTTCGTTATCATTCGAAATTACCAGCGCATGCGTGAGTTGGTTGGCAAATTACTGGCCGAAATACAACGCATAAAATCGGAAGGTGATTTTGACGCTGCCCGAAATATTGTTGAAACTTACGGAGTAAAAATCGACCCAAAACTTCATCAGGAAGTACTTGAGCGTTTCAAAAAACTGAATATAGCACCTTACACAGGTTTTCTAAATCCGGAATACAAACTGATAAAAAATCAGGAAGGAGAAATCACCGACGTAACAATTGAGCAAGCTGCTGATTTCACCAGTCAAATGCTTTCTTATTCTGAAAAATTTGGATTTCTTCCTTTGGTGAATGAATAAACTCTAAGAATTTATTACAAGAAAAAGAGGTAACGAATTATATTCACCACCTCTTTTCTCTTTGTAATCCACAAAAATCAGCACTGCTTGGTGTGATTACAAAAACTAATTGAG
This sequence comes from Prolixibacteraceae bacterium, assembly GCA_963668595.1. Classification (GTDB taxonomy): domain Bacteria; phylum Bacteroidota; class Bacteroidia; order Bacteroidales; family Prolixibacteraceae; genus GWE2-42-39. The sequence goes on from OY764876.1 coordinate 2,022,895, forward strand.
TTTTTCTTCATTGGTTTAAAATCCTTACAAGGATTACTTTTTCCTTTACATTGAGTAGAAACACAATGAGCCCGACTACTTTCAACAATTACAGAGTTATTATAATCAACAAAATTGATTAACCCCCCACGAACATTCATCAACTCTTCTCCACTCAATTTTGCAATAGTTTGCTTGTTTAATTGTAACTTCTTTTTCTCCATAATAAAATTCCCATTTAAAAAATTCACACTCTAATAAATACTATCACATCCCTTTCATGTGAGTAAGTATTTCAAAGAAAGAATTTTTCTTTGTTTTATCAAAAAAATTACTTAAAAAAAATACTACTAATCTATTGACATTCAAACACTCGCCTCCAAACAAAACAATCAATAAGAATATAAATATCTTTTAACCAAACAAATACAAACGCCACACACACCTATCTATATACAATACAACTACTTGTGTTTTACAACAGATAAATAATATCGCTGTAGCAAATCGTAAATTACCATCTCATATTTTCTCTGATTGGTTCGAAATAACCTGTTTAACATCATATGGATGTAACTAATCAACAGATCCTCCAACAAAACATCACTGTCAGACTGCTTACATAAAGAAGAAATTTCCGACGCAACAGAACAGATTTTTTTCGATTTATCAATCAATAAATTACAAAATTGCGTTTCAAATTCACCTTTCATTGCAGAGTTTATTTCTGCTCGAAAGGTTCTGTACTTTGCTGACAATTGCCGTTGGGCAGTATTATCCATATTGAATTCTTTCGCAAAGCCGTTCTTCATGCCTTCCAGCAGGAGCAAGCGATCGTCCACATTTAGTTCAAAATCAACTAAAAGATTATCAATCATTTTCATTGAGAGTAGCCAACGAGTCATTTCATCATCGGCACCATACAATAATCCAACAATTTCAGCAATGGCTATACTATCAACATAAAAAATAGTCTCGGATAATTCCATTGTCTGAGATCCATAACGTTTCATTTCTCGCTGGTAAGTCTCAAGCTGAAGTTTCCAGATTCTATCAGTTTCAATTTCTGGGGTAACTAACAGATTAACTGCATCTATAAGATACGATAAGTATTGAGTATCGGTTAAATGGAAACGAACTCGCAAATGATAATTTGGATCAGTATAACGTATGAAAAACCATTTATCTACAACTCCTTCCTCGGTAAATCTTTTCGCGAGAGGATAAATTATTTCGGCTAAGTATAAATCAGATAATTTAAATCCGGTATAAATCTTAAAATAAACCCATTCATCTCCAGGAATAAATATAGATTTCTGTTTTGTTGTCATTCGCCAAGAGATTTATATATTGCAAAAACAAATTCATTTGAAAAATTGTCGCCCTGCACATTACTTACTGCATTTATTTCTGAACTATATGAAAAAGCTGACAAATAAAAGGTATCATGCTTTTTCACCACCCCGAAAAATGCACGAATACTTAATTCATTATTTAAATCGACAAACAATTCATTGTCTCCATCCAAATATTTTACTCTTCGGGGTAGTTTTCGAACAATCTGCCACTCTGCTACTTTTTTTAATAGCTCATCTTTTTTTTCAACGGAAAGAAAAGGGGCAACCTCTGTCTTGCGTACTTTCCATTGTGCTTCGGAAAGAATAAGATTTTTATACCGAACTTCTGGTAAAAAATCGTATTCTCCAGATAATTCCCCCCAATTGAAAGAGAGATTTGAACGAATTTCTTGTGACTGCAAATCGCATAAAAACTGATATACAGGCATCGCTCCATATGAATAATTATGGGCTGTACCCATTTTAGGAATAACTCGTTTTCCTAAACGTTCAGAATACAATACGATTTTTCCGTCTTGAACCATGACATTTAAATCACTCAACGCCAACTGAAAATCTGGATCTACTCCTGATTTTGCCAAATACGGAATTTCGTACGAGCGAAGCACTGGTCGAAGTAAAATATTTCCGGTTCTTGCCTCTGGCAGATGAACAATTTCTGCAAAAATGACATCGGGATCGATATTCGCTTCTTTTTCTGCAATATTTTTTGTGTATTTATATATTTGCTCATCAGCGTGACAAAATCTCCCCAACAGATTAACAGCACTGGTGTCTCCAACCATTTTCAAATAAAACCTCTTTTTGTCCTGAGAATAGGAAAAAACTTCACACATCACAGACATTGTTAATGGCAAATCATCCCATTCGGCCTCCCTGTCTTTAAAATCATCATCCGTAATTTCAATCTTTGATTCCCCTGACGACAATGCATTAACAAGTTTATTGTTTAAAATAGAGTATATTGTATTCCAACGAATTTTGGCAGTATCATCAATTTTCAATGGAGTATATATATCGTCAATCAATGGATTTACATCTCCATAATTCCCCATATCATAACCAATTCCTGATTCTGTATCCAATACTTTTAACAAAGGAACCGAACGATCTTCATATCTCTCATAAAATGCATCTCTAAAACGAGTTAGCCTACTTTCACCACTTCCTTTGAGCGTCATCTTGTTCAACAATTCAACTCCTTGCATTATTTCGTTTAAATCGGACATAGAAAAACCGGATTTTAGCACTGGTTTTATCATGTCTGATTGAAAAAGATATTTGCTATCAAATGTCGTTTTTAATCTCTCGAGGAGCTCTATTATCTTCGCATAAACAGATAAACTATTCCCCAAAGCACAAGAGTCAATCTGTTCTAATAGCTGATTTACATTTTTCAAGATTTCCTTCAATGATTCAACTCCTGGAATCCGCAACATTACCTTTTCCAGCTGATGAAAAAATTCTTCTCCAGTAATTGCGGGCTCTAATTCGTCAACAAGCACCTGATTTGCTATTAGATCATAAATAAAATCAGTCGCAGTTTCTTTATCAATTTCTTCATCAATTAATACGTCTGCCATTTCGTTAATAAAAGCTCCAGATTTTGCTTTATCCAACACGGCGAGGATATATGAAGATTTATCAACAGAGACAATAGAATGCACCCGTCTTGTATTTTTATACTTATACTCCACATAACGAAGTTGCGGGCCATATTCATAAATACTAGTATTGGGAAAATAACGCAAGTGACTTCTCATCTCCTCTTTTTGGGCAATATCCTGTGCTAAAGCACACAGATAATTCATATCCAAACGAGTATGTCGCTGATAACTTTCAACTTCAGGAAAGACTACTGACGTTTGATCACCAATACTCCCCAAACTACATGCAGAGAATAATCCAAAAGGAGTACAACGGGTTGACATCCTGGAGAAATAACGAACTACTGATTGCTTTAAGCGATCTTCTTCCTTTTCTGAAAAAACTCCGCCATTAATGTATTTTTCAATTTCGGAGTAAAGAACAGGAGAACCGAGATAAATTGCTTCAAGCATCGATTTATCTGATAATAAAGAAGTAAAATGCATTTCCCCCTCATCAAGGCGTTTTAATTTATCGAAGAACTGAGATAGCGACAACAAGGGAGTTCTCACTACAAACTGATCAAAAGGTAAATATTTCTTTTTCTGTTTTATTCTCATCAAATTCAATATTAATTCATTCTTATTCTGGCTTCTTTCGAAAACCATAAACAGCCAACAACAGTCTATTCAGAAATATAATACAGACGATATTATCAACTCAATAACAAACATGCATCCCACTGAGGCTCAATATCAGAAACTAAAGCAATTAAAGATAAACCCAAACCTGCAAAACCATCGAGTAAATCCGGAGCAACAATCGATTGATCAGATAAGATATTTTGTGTTTCTATCATTTCAAGAGCAATATTTGCCCAATAACGACTGGAAACAAGAAAAGATTCCTCCTTTGAATATTGATAAACCCGATTAAAAATATGAGCGATTCCAATAGCTCCGTGACAAAAGAAAGGATCAGAAACAAAATTCGCCTCCAAATTTGTACGTAAAGTTGTTCTTCGGAGAATAGTCATTGCTTGCCTAATCCAGTTCTCATTCTGGCTTGAAATACCTGCTTGCAGCAATGCCATTGATATTCCTAAATCGCCATAACACCAAGCCAAACGACTATTGTACCCAATCGATTCTGAAGTATTAGGAAATACAGACAGGCTATCAGAACGGTTCGATTGCAATGATAACAAATACGTAATTGTTCCATCAAGTAATCTCGTTGTATTCGCGGTGTTAATTCCGGAATGAAGTAATTTTGACAAAAGCACGATAATACTTGCTATACCATGAGACAATCCTAGATTACAATCTTCATCTCCGGAAGAAAACCAAGATAGACCATTACTTTCCTGTTTCACGGATAGTTCAGGAAAACGAGACAAAAAATCAAACAATAATTTATTTTTTATTTCCGCATTTGAATCAGAATAAAAGAACAGTGCTCGACCAACAGCACCAACAAAAAAGTCGTAATTTTTCTGATTTATACTTTCAATTGTTGACCAAGCAATTAATTTTCTGAAATCATCCGGAATTTCAACTTCATCTAACTCGGGATTCACCTTTAACAAATGTTGAAACAGCCAGCCAATTCCGGCTAAACCATAACCAAAAGAAGTATCATAATCCCCCTCATAGTTAACCAATCGGTCAAGTATTTCATCAATTTTTTGTTGTGCTGACTGACTGAATTCCTCCCTATTCGAAAATCGTTTATAATAGGAAAAAAACAATGCAGCGGCAGAATCTCCAGCAATTAGCCCCGCTCCAAAGTCTGATTCATAAGAATTCAGACGAAAAGCTATTTGATCTATAGTGTTGAGTAATCTCGAATTTACTTCTAAAATAGGAATCCATTTTGTCATCAATTGTTTTTTTTATTCTTGCTATAAATATTCAAACCTATTGTGGAAAATTAATCAATTAGGGGAAAATATCTTTATTTTACTCACTCCAATCATCGGTACGAAAAGGGGCAAGCGGTAAACCAGCACTATTAAACACATCGGGCATACTTGTATCGTTGAAGCAATAGCGCACTGCCACTGGTTTTTTCACACTTTTTGATGAAACGAAAATGGAATGTCCTTCTATTTTCACATCAGCCGAAATAAATTGACGGTCCTCGCCTGCAATGAAGAAATTGATCGGTTTTTTCGAATTGCTTTTCAATCCGGTTCCGGTATTATTCAATGAAATACGAACTTTATCTTTTTCAATGTTCATCGACTTATAAAACGGACTTTTGTATTCGCCCATATTTTTCCCATACACCTCGGCTAGAGCAAATCCAGCCAAACGTTTTCCAACATCTAGTTTATTCGCCGGATGAATATTTTTAATATCATCCACCAAATCGGCAACTACAACCATTCCACTTTTCGGGATTATTTTCGATGCCAGCTCCTGCTGCTCACGGATAATCCATGATTTTCCATCGGGGCCATACTGAAATGGGGCAATCTGTACAAAATAAAATGGAAATTCGCGTCCAAAATCGGCTCGCCAGTTTTCAACCATTGTCTTCATCAGTTGCGCATAATGATCCGGGTATTTTCGATTCGATTCGCCCTGATACCAAATGGCTCCGGCAATCTTATACGGAATTAGCGGAGCAATCATCGAATTATACAATGTCCCGGGTTTGTTGGGCCACCAATCGTAAACATCGTCGTATTTCTTACTGTTCAGCAAAGCATTTTGCTCAATCCATTCTTTTTCAACCCAAACTTCAGCGGGCGTTCCTCCCCATGCCGAAACAATTAAACCTACCGGCACATCTAAATTCTGCTGCAATGCCCGGCCAAAGAAATACCCCACCGCACTGGTTGCTCGCATCGTTTCGGGCGAACACACAGCCCATGCAGCTTTGCAATCGTCTTGTGGTGTATCTGACCCAATTTTCGGAACATGAAAAAAGCGGATATTCGGATGATTAGCAGCCGCAGCTTCCTGTTCTCCATTCATAACATTTTGGTGATTTACACTCCACTCCATATTCGACTGCCCACTGCAAAGCCACACTTCACCAAGCATCACATTCTGCAAAACCACTTTACTAGTCCCTAAAATTGTTAAGGTATAAGGACCTCCGGCCTTCGTTGTTTTTATACTTGCACGCCAACGTGCTGCATTGTCTGCTTTGGCCTGAACAGTATCCGCAGTATTCCAGCTACCTACAATTTTTACTACTTCGGAAGAATTTCCCCAGCCCCATATTGCAACATCTGAGTTTTGCTGCAATACCATGTTGTCAGTAAAAATTCCGGGCAAAAGAATCTTCCCGTAACTCAATACTGAAATACAAAAAACAACGGTTAACAGTCCTATTTTTTTCATTTCATGAAGATTAATTGATTCGATTGATAGTCAAAAATAACAAAATCAATGCAAGCAGCCTATTTTTTGGAAACATTGAAAAATATCAGAAAAATCTTTTCGTCCTTATCCTTTGGAAAGCAACTTTTTTTCATAAAATTTATCACTATTAATAAAGAATGACAATTCGGACAAAAGCACCCCGGTGTAAAATAGTTAAAACTGAAATAGAAGTCGATTGATGGCTGAAAAGAAAATCCATAAAAGCAGAATTATTATCCGATGGCTAATGGGATGTATTTTCGTATCTATCATTACGTTTATCGTATTCTTTTCTATTAAATCGCCTGACTATTTGCAGCAATACCTGGGTAGTTTTGTCAGCGAAACATCCGGCGGCACTTACCAGCTTAAATTGTCTTCGGTAGAAATAAAACCTTTTCACCGTCAATTAGTTTTTCACAATCTGGAAATTAGCCCAGTAGAATTGAAGCAAAATGCAAATGACACGCTTGATGCAAAAATATATGCGTTTTCTTCGTCGCAAATCAGCTTAAAAGGCATTCATCTATTTCAACTTTTTATAAAAAAGAATATTGAAATGGATGAATTGGAGATTAGCAACCCCCAACTTCGTTTTCCCGGAAAGCAGACCGAGGATATGCTGTCGGCAGAAGAAATGCAACAATCGATGCAACAAATGCAATCGCTGTTTCAGGGAGTAGTTCGTTCAGTAAAAATTCATTCAATAAATATCAGCGGGGCTCAATACAGCTTTTATTCCGACAAACTAAGTAAAATTGCCGCCAACACGGCGAGTATCAGCCTGGGTGTTAGCCAGTTTTTTACCGATTCAATTCTACTGAGCGATCCAGAGCGTTTGTTCGATGCCGAAGACATATATCTCCGCATCGATCGGTTTGAGAAACAACTCAGCGACAGCCTGCATCTCATTAAAGCTGAACAAATTAATTATTCGCTCCGGAAAGAATCGCTTATTGCCCAAAAGGTCGAACTGTCTCCATTTTCGGATGATTCAACCTTCAGAAACCGATATCGCATTCATGTCCCGCTGCTAAAAATAAAAAGTCAGTCGATCCCTGAAATTTTCACTACCGACTCGATTCATATCGATTCGTTGTTGCTAGATCAGGCTGATATTTGTTATTTCCCGGCGAAACAAACCGACACCACCGATTTATCTATTCAACAACTTATTTCGAAGGATTTAAAACGAATTTCAATTCATCAGTTTGTGCTCAATGATGCAAAAGTGAAATTGTATTCGCCAGAAAGCGATTCGTTGATACAACAATCCACGCCTCATCTCCATCTCAAACTGCATGAGTTTTGCCTTGATTCGATGTCGATTTCCGATGACGACCGGATTTTCTACTCGAAACAACTTGAAATTTCAGCACAAAACTATCAATTGACACTGGGCGACCGCAACCACCAGTTTGCAGCACAATATATTTCCGGCTCATCCAGCGATAGTTTGATCCGAATAATTGATGCAAGGCTGCAACCTTCTGATGAAAACCGGTTAAAACAGAGTCAAAAAATCGGAGTGCATGTCCAGTGCGACAGCCTATTATTTAAGCAGGCAGATTTGAAAAAAGCGTTTCATACCCGCGAATTACCGATTCGGCAAGTTGATATTTTCAAACCAGAAGCAAGCCTCAACCTGTACGACAACAATCAGCAAAAAGAGAAATATTCGACCCAATTTGCCTACCAACTTTTGTCCGAATACCTGCGTTCGGTGTATGCGTCGGTAATTACCGTCGAAAATGGCCGGATTGAGATAAATAATCGTCCCAATGGAGTGCAAACAGGAAGTATCCGTTCCGATTTTCGTTTCAATCTAACCGATTTTGCTCTTGATTCGATCAGTGCCCGAAAAACCGATAAATTATTTTTTGCCACAAACCTGGAAATGGATTTATCAAATTACCAAATGCAACTGGTAGATCAGATACACCTGCTGGACATTGCGCAAATACATGTTTCAAGTTTGCAGAAAACCTTATCGGTAAAAGATTTGTACCTGCGCCCCATATCGCATAACAAACCGGAAGAGCTATTAAAAAAGAACGGACATTCAGAACTTTACGAGGTACGTGTTCCCGAGCTCTGGTTTCTGAATACCGATATTCACCAGGCATTTTTCAAGAAAAAACTAACCATTGACAAACTCCGTGTCAATCGGCCAACCATTGATTTCGAAAGATTTGCACAATTGAAAGAGCAGGAAAATACCGATCCGGGCGTTGAAGAATTTTATGAATTGCTTTCGAACTACATCAGCGATGTAGAAATCAGAAATGCCCAGGCGATTGATGGTTATTTGAAACTGATTAACCACAGCCGAAAAGGCAAAACAATTGGATTCGATAATACATTTCAGCTTGAAATTGAACATTTCAGACTAAACCGGGAAGAAATTGGCAAACGCAAACTTCTGTTTTCCAACCATATCGATTTGCGTATCAGCAAACACCTTTTCCGCTTATCCGACCGGGTTCACATGCTGCAAGCCGGCGAAATCGGATTATCAACGTTCAACTCCAAAGTTTTCATCCGCAATGCCATTCTTTATCCAGACATTACCAATCCGGAAAGCAAAAAATTGCCCTGGAATATTTATGTTGAAATTCCTCTTATTGAGTTGTCGGGCGTCGATTTGACCAAAGTTTATTTTGAAGGAGATTTATCGGGAGGAAAACTTCAACTACAAAAACCGGCCATAAAATTGTATCGAAATGAAGTAAGCACCGCGCAACCCGACATAAAAGCTTTTTCGTTGCTTTTGCCTGAAAAGCTGAATCGTCTGGCGATCTCCGATTTTCAACTCACCGACGGGCAATTGCAGCTACTGAAAGAAAACGGGAAACAATTTGTGCCCTATCTGGGCATGCAGCTTTCGTCGAATGCCAAAGATATTGAGATAAAAAGCAGCGGTAAGTCGGAAACAGATCAGGTTACTTCGGGAGAGCTCACGGCCTTGCTTACTAATTTATGGATTGAACCTATCAGTAAAAATCAGCGTGTTTCAATCGGAGCCATTAACTACTCAACCCGCTCGGAAGACATTCGGTTGTCGCAACTGCAAATTTCTCCGCGGCGACTCGACAGTTCAGTAAACCAGTACGAGTTGAAAGTTCCGGAAGTAAAACTGAGTTCGTTCAAACTGGATAAAGCATACCGGTTGGATCAATACCAGTTTGGGCAAATCAGTCTCGAAAAGCCTGTTTTCACCTTCTACCGAAATACCTCCGATTCTACGCGGTTTAATCCATACAAACAGCATTTATTCCGCTATTTCAAAGATTTCGCAGAAGAATTTTCGTCACAACGTGTTAGTTTGAATGATGCCAATTTCCGAATTTTGAAAAAAGGAGAAGAACGTCAAGTAAACAATGTCAATCTTCATTTGAATAATTTTCGGGTCGATCGAGGAACACAGCAAGGATTTTTACATGCCGGACAGTTTGATTTCAGCATTGATAAAATTGTACGTCAGGATAAAAATAAACGATATGAGTTATCAATCGATAAGCTTCAATTTTCATCGCAAAATAATCAGCTCACATTCAGCGGAATTCGTTTAATTCCCTTGCAAAACAAAGAACAATTTGCAGCGCTTGTTGGGCATCAGACCGACTATTACCGGGGAGATTTGCAATCGGCACAAATGGAGCATATCGATCTGCCCCGTTGGTTTGACAAAAAAGAATTGATTGGCAGCAACATTCGCTGTAATAAATTGAATCTGGATGTTTACCGCGACAAACGACTTCCGTTCAACGAGAAGCAACGTCCGCCCATGCCTCAGGATTTATTACGAGAGATTGGGACTAAATTTTTATTCGATTCGCTTTCGATTACCAATGCATCGGTTTCGTATGCCGAACAAGCGGTCAACAGTCCCAATGCCGGAATTATCCGTTTTTCGAACGCCAATGTTCAGATTTATCCGTTTGCAAATATGTTCGAGCAAGAACTTCCGGCAATGATCAGGTTAAAAGTAAATACTAAACTGATGGACGAACCGGAATTATCGGCTCTGGTGCAATTCGACATGCATTCGGCAAACAATGAATTTACGGTAGAGGGAAATATTAGTCCTTGCCAATTGGCTGTTTTTAATCCGATGACCGTCCCGGCAGCACAAGTTGAAGTAAATTCAGGGCATTTGAATAAATTCGAGTTTGAATTCAACGGCAACAAGCAACAAGCCAAAGGAAAACTCAGATTTGCTTACGACGATCTGAATATTTCAATTTTGGAAATCAAAGACGGGGAATCGCGCAAATCGAAGTTTTCAAGTTTTATGGCCAACAACCTCATGCTCCGTTCGAAAAATCCGAGAGGTAAAATTCTTCTTCCGGATGAAATTGAGCTTCGCAGAGACCCCAAACGATCAATCCTGAACTACTGGTGGAAAAGTATTTTCAGCGGAGTGAAAAATACCTTTGGGTTAAAAGACAAGAAAACAACCGACGATAAAACAAATCAAGAAGAAGAGAATTAATAGAGTCATTAGTTGGGCTGTTAGTCTTGATACTTGCGTCTTGCAGCTTGCAGCTAATAACCCGACAATCTACTTATCTGCTTCCTTCTTTGGAAATTTGGAATTTTTCCTTCAAAAAAAGGGGCAGCAATACGCCACCCCACTATATATTTTGCATTTGATTGTCAGATACAATCAGAATCGGTAGAAGTTTCCAGCCTGAAAATTATTTCCCATCCTGATGATGCACTTTCCGAATGGTATAAGTTTTCTTTTTCTGCGACTCGAAATAAGTACGCATTTGCAACTCAGCAATAATTCCGACTGTTACAAACTGAATTCCCCCCAATACCAGCATCATTCCAAGCATCAACACTGGTTTGCCCCAAATGTCGTGGCCCAGAAATTTGAGTATCAGCAAATACAAATTGATAAGTATTCCCAGTCCAAAAGTGATGATTCCCAAACCACCAAACAAATGCATCGGGCGTTGCAGGTATTTTTTGAAAAATAACATCAGCAATAAATCGCTCATTACGCGAGTAGTACGACTCAAATTATATTTTGATTTTCCGAATTCACGGGCTCGATGATTTACATCCACCTGAGTAATCCGCACATTTCCTTCCAGAGCAAGCAATACAGGAATAAAGCGGTGCAACTCGCCATAAATAGTAATGCTTTTGGCCGCCTCGTTGGTAAAAACTTTCAAGGTACAGCCCAGGTCCCTCATTTTTATTCCCGTTGATTCGCGGATAATATAATTGGCAATTTTACTGGGTATTTTGCGCAGGAAAGCCCCGTCTTGACGATTGGCCCGTACTCCGGCAACCATGTCCCAATTTCCATCTACAGCCATTTTCAGCATCATCGGAATATCCGCCGGATCATTCTGCAAATCACCGTCAAGCAGCACAATGTGTTCGCCTTGTGCCAAATCAATTCCGGCCTGCAATGCCGAACTTTGCCCGTAGTTTTTCTTCAGTTCGAGCAAAACAAAACGTTCGTGATTCAGAGCCAGCACTTCCTCGCGAGTTCGGTCGGTCGATCCATCGTCAACAAAAATGGCTTCGTAATCGTACCCATCCAATGCTTTCATGATTTGCTCGCTGAGCGGCCGGATATTCAACTCTTCGTTGAAAACGCAAATAACTAAGCTTAACTGTTTCATCGTTTTTCGTATATGAATACCGGATAGCATATCCGTTTTCTGTTTTTTTTGTTATTTAGCGGTGCGAAATTACTAAAAAGCCATTAGTATTTTCTATTCTGAATCAATTAAATAATTTGAAATATGAATCTGAGAACGTCTGCCATCCATCGTTATATACCGATATTGCTTTTTATTTTATCGTTTTCGCTTTACACGATGAACAACGGAGCTTTCAGTATTTATATTCTGGATGAAGCCAAAAATACTGAATGTGCCCGCGAAATGTTCGAGCGAGGCGATTGGGTGGTACCAACCTTTAACTACAATTTACGCACGGATAAACCACCGCTCCATTATTTTTTCATGATGACCAGTTATCATCTTTTCGGAGTAAATGAATGGGCTGCGCGCTTTTTCTCCGGTTTATTCGGGGCACTCACAGTTCTGATTACCTTTCTTTATACCCGGCGTTTTACAAATCAACATACAGCTTTGTGGGCAGCATTTGCACTACTGGCCTCGGTACATCTGAGCATTCAGTTTCACCTGGCCGTTCCCGATCCGTATCTGATATTTTTCTTTACCTGGAGCCTTTTCCTTTTTTACGCTGTAATTACCGATAAGCGAACGCATGAAATATTGCTTCTTTATTTGGCAATGGGACTTGGCACTTTAGCCAAAGGACCTGTAGCCATTGCATTACCCGGACTTATCTTTCTGCTGTTCATGATTTTCACCCGTCAATTAAAGTGGCCGGTGATTCGTTCCCTCAAACCATTTCTGGGGGCAGCAATTGTTCTTGCCATTGCCCTCCCCTGGTATCTGGCTGTTGGTTTTGCCACCAACTGGGAATGGACAGAAGGCTTTTTCCTGAAACACAATATCGGACGCTTTGCCGGTGAAATGGAAGGTCACGGTGGAATTTTTCTGGTTACTTTTGCATTTATTCTGGTGGGGATGTTTCCTTTTTCAGCATTCCTGATTCAGGCGTACCGATATGCATGGAAAAACCGACGCGACCAGTACCTTCTGTTTGTGGCAATTGCCGCATCGGTAGTTATTGCATTTTTCTCTCTGTCGAGCACAAAACTTCCTAATTACACCGTTCCTTCATATCCGTTTTTAGCTGTTATGCTGGCCATTTATTTCACACAGGGAGATCTAAAACGTGGTGTAAAAGCGAGCTTTTCGTCCATTCTTGTTTTAGGAATTATACTGGTTCCGGCTTTGTATTTCGGGTTTCAATTCGATCCAACGGTAAAAAATATTCCTGAAGTCGCTTTTTATTTCATACCAGCCTCACTGGGCTTGTTATTCAGTTTTTATCTTTTTACACGAAAAAAAACCAACGAAGCATTAATAGCGACCGGCATTTCAACCATGCTGGCCTCTGCACTGTTCTTTCTGTTCGTTTTTCCGGCAATCGATGTACAAAACCCGGTACAAAAAAGTCTTTCGTTGATTGAAAATAAAGAAGTTCGGTATTTCCAGAAATTCAATCCTTCGTATTCGTTTTACCTGAAAAAGCCGATTAAAGAAATTCAGGAAAACGAAATTGCGCCGTTTTTCGAAGAATATCCGGACGGGATAATCATTTCAGCAAAAAAGAAATTGAATACCATTGAATTACCCGAAAATCTGGAAATATTCTTTTCAGAACACGATCTTTTTGAATCGCCCACTACTCAGTTAGTGAGAAAGAAACAATGAATTTCTCAAGACTGAGATTATTTACAACACAATTGTGTGATAATTGGATAATTAGATATAAATTTGCATTGTATTAAATACAAATGCATTCTATCAATTGAGCATATCATGAAAACTACTAAAAAAATAACACCTCAAGAAAGAATTGCTTTAATAAAGAAAGCGATTGAAAACAAAAGGGCTGTTGATTTATACTTTCGTGGTAAATTATCTATTACAGAATTAAATGCACTCGGAATTAAATCTTCCCTGCCCTTATAGAGTATTCCGTATTCAAGAAACTAATTCACTTGCTCATTACGAATTCACTACTATTAATGATGTAACTTATTACATTCATTTTGATACTTGTAATTTTTTTCCGGAAGTTATATCGGAAGATAATTTATTTTCTTTCTCATTTGGCCTTAAATCAGAGTCTCATTATCCAGATGAAGCAGTGAAACTAACTTTAATAGCGGTAATAAAATTCTTCTTTCAAGAGAGAGAGAATGTTTTATTATTTACATGTGATTCTTTAGACGGGAAAGCTGTACAAAGGCAAAGGCTATTTACAAAATGGCATCATACATATTCTGAAAGTATAGGTACAATAAAGATCGACACTGTTATTAACGATCCAGACTCTTTCAATAATTATCTCTGCTCGTTAATTATCCGGAATGATCATCCTAAAATTCAGGAATGCACGAATGCGTTTAAGGAGTTAGAATCATCCTTTAAATAAAGAAACTAAGAGTTGGATTTCAATCTTTTCCGCTCTATTCCCGAGCAATAACAGAGCTTTTAAACCGGAATACAGAACGGTTTAAATAGCCCCGATGCAAAAAAGGCATTTTGGTTTCGGTAAGCCACCATGCCAGCATCGATGAAACCACACCAAGAAACGCTCCGGCATATACATCGATAAAAAAATGCTGAAGCAAATACATGCGCGAAAATCCCACCAATACTGCCAGTATAAATAAAAAAACGGAAGCAGTACGATTACCAATTATAAATGCAAGCATTGCCATCATTGAAAAGATGGCCATACTGTGTCCTGATGGAAAAGTTGAATAATAATTGATCTCAGCGGTATAAATAAAACGGGAAAAATCGTCATACAAAAAATGGTGCAATGGACGGGTCCAACCACTACTTTTGAAAAGTTCTTTCAAAACATTGGTAAAAACAGACACAAAAAGTAAACTCAGCAATGCACTTGCCGCATAGCGTACACGCCAAACAGCCAGCAAAATAGCCAGAATAGCCATGTAGCCCCCCAAACCGATATTGGTAATAAAATTAACTATTCCATCCCACTCAATACGCGAATAGCGGTTTATAAATAAAACTACATCGCCTCGTTCTGTAAATAAAATTATACCCGCCCCAATCAGAAAAAAGCAGGAATATAAAGCCAGAAATAGCCTCAATCCTTTGTTTTGTATGAGTTGTTTCAGTTCCATTTTCTAAAAATATCGGTCAAGATACAACTAGCCGTCGTGCAACGGATTAGTCCCACTTCCAAATTAACGACAATTTAATGGTTTGGTAGGTCCAGTCGTGCAAACCATGCAAGTACTGTAACCGAAACGTGTAATGTTGTAATTGTTTCTGAAAGTCGAACGAATAAACCATTGGCCGGTCTCCGTCGTCTTTGTATCCGTGATAGCCACTCAGTGAATTCGAAATTGTCCATTTTTTCCCACGCAAATCGAAACCAGCACCGTACATCAATGCATCGTTTTGCAGGTTCATATCATCGTTGGTTTGCCACGAATAAAAGCCCAGCGAACCATACGGGACAAACTTCACGTTCCGGGCTTCGGCACTTAAGTTTTTCGAAAAACTAAGATCGAAAAAATAGCCCGGAGTATCAGCATAACGTGCTGCATCGAGCCGTCCGCCCGAAGCGGTTTTGCAAGTCATTCGAAGCATCAGATCGGGAAAACGCCGGTCCTTTACCAACTGTAGCAAAGTCGAAAAATAAAGATCGCCAACAGCCAAACCTCTTCCATCTTTATCCCGTGCAAAACGTTGATCCCGAATAGAATCGGACATGGCATAATGCTCTAACATAACCCCATAAAATTCAACTGCAATTTTATTCTGTGCAAACGGGTAATAAAAACGACCTGATAAGTTTTGTGTATGATCGCCATTTTTAAAGTGAAAATCGGGGCCAAACTCAATTTCTTTCTTTCCGGAGAGTAGTCCCTTCTTCATTTCAGGAACAGGCAATGCATTGGGACCCAAAAACCCGGGACTCATTTTAATAAACATTCGCCAGCTTGGCATTCCTGCTTCCCATCCATGTTTTTCGTTCCACCATGTCCAGTCTTCTTCTGAAAAAGAAAACAAAGGGATCAGACATAGAAAAATAAAAATAACGCGCTTCATCGATTTGTTTTTTTACCCGGACTAAAGTAAGCAAAAGGCTGAAAACAAAAAATCCCGGTTTACACCGGGATTCATTCATATTAAAGATTCAATTTTTTTCGAATGTTTTTCGGAATAGCATCTTTGTGCACCATAATACTCATGGTTTTATATTGCACATAAGGCTTCGATGCGTAGAAAAATCCGTCATAGTTGTTGTATTTTCCCCACGAATTTTTCACTTTATAATACATGGTTCCATTCTGATCTTTAGCAGTACCAACAATGATCATTCCGTGATCGTCGGTGGTTTGGTAATTATCGAAATCAGCCTGACGCATTTCCTGAGTAATTTTTTTCTCAATTCCGGGTGCTTCCAGCGCGTACATTTTTTCTTCTTTTTCTTTCGCACTCAATTTTTCCCATTTGGCAATTTCAGCACCGTCCATGTTTTCAACCTTCACGTCAGGAATTACAGCAATTCCTTTTTTTGAAGTTGAAAACCCTTTTTCACTCACATCGGCAGCCCAGGCTACAGCATAGCCATTATTCACCGAGTTGTCAATAATCTGCTCCAATTCTTCCATCGGAACATTATATACTTCGTCCCACGACCAGTTGTCAGGCACTTCAATAATAAATTTTGAATAGAAAGGATGATGCGTATAAGAGCTGATTTCCACATAATCATCCATATTCAGCCCCACATATTCTTTTGCAAAACTTTGCGGAGTATATTCTTTGCCTTCGTAAGTAAATTTTGCAGGAATTTCGCCCAGATAAGCATTCAGTGTTCCATCAAAAGCTTCGTGCCAGGCAGTAGTCAGTTTTTTTCCTTTGCTCTCGATAACCGCATTCACTTGTTCCAGTAATACGCGATCCAATTCGCCATGCACATGTTTTTCTTCTCCGTAATTCAATCCGGCATACGCACTTTCAGGCACAATACCATATTGGCGAATTACATTGGTTACATCGTGAAAAGCACCTCCGGCAGCAAAATTCAAACTTCCATGCAAACGAACATGCTTGGTTGCCTTGTCGGAATAAGTGTGCCAAACCACAAACATTTCAGATAAATCGACTTCTGGTTTACCCAAACGCAACATTTCGCACTCAAGAAATCCCAACCCTGAAAATGACCAACAAGTACCCGATTGATACTGATCTTTTACTGGTGTTACCGGAAGTTCTTTAACTGTGGTGAATTGAAAGCCTTTGGGAGCTTCTTCTTCCTTTTGCGCATTGGCATTGAATGAGGCAGCAAAAACAATGGCTGCAAATAAAATACTCTTGTACCGATTCATAAGAAAAGTCTGATTTTGAAATTTTTCCAAAAGTAACATTTTCAGTTTGTAAAAAAATGACACGTTTCACATGTTGCACAACAAATTATAAACAGAGAAATTCAGCAAAAAACAACAAACATTTTAGTATCTAAACAGTTAAAACAAATCAAAAGTTTATACCGGGCATTTTTTCGGTTAATAAAAAAACGCCATTAGTTGTTAATGTTTGCAAATAAGCCGATTGTTTCCCCCAAAAAAATCAACTTGCTATTCGTTTTTGCCTTCAGTTTTAGCACCCCAACGAGCACAATACAAACCTAATTCGATTTTTTCACGAATTTGGTCAGGATAACAATCTGTTGACCATTCACTTTTCCTTCAATATGCTCCGGATTATCGGCAACGAGCGAAATTCCTCGTACAGCCGTTCCCCGTTTTGCAGTGAAGTTTGCACCTTTTACATCCAAATCTTTAATCAATACAACGGTATCTCCGGCTTCCAGTAATGCTCCGTTGCTATCGCGGTGTTTAGGCGAATCTTCATCTTCTGACTCTTGTCCGGCCTGAGCCCAGGCTAAAGTTTCTTCATCCAGATAAAGCATATCAAGCAAATCCTGAGGCCAACCTTCCTGTTTCAGGCGATTGAGCATTCGCCATGCTGTTACCTGCACTGCCGGCACCGAGCTCCACATGCTATCGTTCAAACATCGCCAGTGATTTGGATCGGGTTGTTCCGGCAATTCAATTTGTGTACGGCATGTATTACAAGCCAGAATATATTCATCGGCCCCTGACAAGGTTGAACCAGCTACCTGAAATGCAGATAATTCATCACTATTTCCACACAGTTCGCATTTGGAACCGCTTCGGGCAAAAATTTCTTTCTCGATGTTCATTCGTATATAATTTATTTTTATTTGTCGAATGGAATTCGCATGATTGGAAAATATTCATTCCGATTCGTGTTTTCCGTAATCATGCTCATTTCATGTGTATATTTTTTTCAGAATAAAAAATCAAAATAAATCCGTAGCACAACAAAAAATTCTGTTCTGCAACGGACAAAAGAAAAGCCTCACCGGAAAAAGTGAGGCCTTCCTGCTAAACTATGTTTTCTTTTTAAAAGGAATCAGATATTCAATACCCGCTGAATATCAATCAAATCCTGATCGATACTATGATGTAATTTTACCGCTTTGCTAATTGGCACGTGCACGGTTTTGTCGTTCACCAAACCAATCATGATGCTTTTCTGATCGTCGAGCAAAGCATCTACCGCAGCAACACCCATTTTGGTAGCAGCCACACGGTCTTTTGCAGTCGGGCTTCCTCCGCGCTGAATGTGTCCCAAAATCGATACCCGCACATCCAAATCCGGATGTTCTTCGGTTACTTTTTTCGCAATCTGAATTGCACCTCCGGCCTCATCCCCTTCGGCAACAATCACAATACCACTGGTTTCCTTTGTTTTATATCCTTTACTCAGGAATTTTTTCAATGTTTCGTGTTGTTCTTTCGATTCCGGAATTAAAATTACTTCTGCACCCACAGCAATTCCGCTGTTCAGTGCAAGCAATCCGGCTTCGCGTCCCATTACTTCAATAAAGAAGATGCGACCATGTGAACTGGCTGTGTCTTTTATTTTGTCCACCGCTTCCACCACGGTATTCAATGCAGTATCGTAGCCAATTGTATATTCTGTTCCATACATATCGTTGTCGATGGTTCCCGGAATTCCAACAAATGGAATATCGTATTCCTGAGAAAAAATCATCGCTCCAGTAAAAGAACCATCACCACCGATAACGACCACTGCATCAACATCATGTTTTTTCAGATTTTTATATGCTTTTTCACGTCCTTCCGGAGTTCGGAATTCCATGCTTCGAGCCGTTTTCAGAATCGTTCCGCCCTGATTGATAATTCCGCTCACATCGGATGAATGCAAGGGAATAATGTCTCCTTCAATCAACCCCTGATAGCCGTGGCGAATACCAACAACTTCAAGTCCGTGCGACAATGCAGCACGAGTAACCGCACGAATGGCGGCGTTCATTCCGGGAGCATCTCCTCCCGATGTAAAAACTCCTATTTTCTGAAGTTTCTTTCTTTTGGGGCTTGCCCCTTCGGTATTTGCTTTTGCGCTCATTTGTTCCTGTTTTTAAGTTTGGGTCTAAAAACATTACAAAGGAACAACTGTTTTTTCACATCGCAATTCAACCAAATGGCCTTTCCGGTCAGTATTAATGAAGAATTAAAGGTTTAACAGCATTTCGCGGGCCTGCTCCATCAGCCATTGCGGGGTTGAAGTGGCTCCACAAATGCCAACGCGCCCGATACCCTGAAACCATTCGGTCTTTATTTCTGAAAGCTCAGAGATAAAAAAACTACGAGGATTAGTTTGTTTGCAGACCTCAAACAACACGCGTGCATTCGAGCTTTTGGCGCCACCAACAAAGATTATTAATTCATAACACGCTGCAAATTCACGCATCCGTGGTACCCGATTGGCTACCTGACGACAAATCGTATCGTGAATCTCAACGTTGCTCCCGGCAATGTGTTTTTTCAGATTATCGCTCAGTTGCCGGAATGTTTCTACAGGCTTGGTGGTTTGCGAAAACAGTACAGCCGGTTTATGCGAATCTACTCCCGCCAAATCATTCGCATTTTCAGCAATGATGGCTTTATTTCCTGTCTGTCCGTTTAATCCAACAACTTCGGCATGACCAGGCTTTCCGAAAATCACTACCTGTCCTCCGGCTTTTTCCATTTCTTCCGAAGCTTTTTTTATTCGTTCCTGAAGTTTCAGAACTACCGGACAAGTTGCGTCAATCAGTTCAATATTATTTTCCCGGGCATATTTATACGTGGAAGGAGGTTCGCCATGAGCACGCAACAAAACAATACAATCGGACAATTCATGAAAACGATCGTGGTCAATAGTCTGCATACCAAGTTTTTCGAGACGCTCAACTTCCATACTATTATGAACAATATCGCCCAGACAATAAATTGTTTTGCCTGCCGAGAGCGCCTGTTCTGCCTTTCCAATAGCATTGACCACTCCAAAACAAAATCCCGATTTCTGATCTATTTCAACAATCATCCCAACAAAAAGTAAACGCTCATCTATTTTTCTGCTCTATCCGCTGCTGCGCCTGTTTTAGCACCCAATCAAATTGTTCCTGCCGACTCATTGAGCTATTATCCAAAAAAAGTGCATCATCGGCTTGCCTTAATGGACTGGCAGCCCGGCTTGAGTCGATACGATCTCGTTCAACAACATTTTGCAAAATCTCATTAAAATCGACTTGCTGTCCTTTGGCCGTAAGCTCATCATATCGGCGCTGTGCCCGCACCTCAGCCGAAGCTGTAACAAAAATTTTCAATTCGGCATTCGGAAAAACCACTGTGCCAATGTCGCGGCCATCCATTACAATTCCTCCTTTTTCGCCCATTTTTTGCTGAAGGCGCACCATCGCCACCCGTACTTCGCGAATGGTAGCCACCGGACTAACATGATTCGCTACCGGCAACTGTCTAATTTCTTCTTCCACATTTTCGCCATTCAGGTAAGTTTCATTCTGCCCTGTTTGCTCATTTTTCCGAAAATCAATCTCAATTTCGCCCAATCTGGCAATCAAAGCTGATTCGTCCACTTTTTTATCGGCAGCCAACCCATTTCGTAATGCGAATAAAGTAACTGCCCGGTACATTGCTCCGGTATCAATATAAGTGTACGATAACTCGCGGGCCAATTCTTTGGCGATTGTACTTTTACCACAACCCGAATGCCCGTCGATGGCAATAATTATGCGTAAGGAAGTATTCACAGATCGATTTTTTGTGATTTGTTACAGCTAGCAAATATAGGGGAAATCAGGCAAGAGTGGAAAACTACGAACAATTACCTTCTCCGTTTGCGGTAACCATCGCTCAAGTTCACCAATACAGAAAGATGGTTGGATGCTCCGGCCAAGTGGTAACGAGCTAATCCATAATTCAACTGAAAACGTGAAATTTTTACTCCCAGACCAAAAGTAAATCCTACCGTTGACATTTTTTCGTCAAATTTCAACTCTTGTCTGCGCTGATAATTATAGCCTGCTCTCAAAATAAAATTTTCAGAAGGAAGTAATTCGACTCCAATTAATAAGTGACGCAAAAATTGTTTCCCAAATCCATCTTCTTTTATTTCAGTTGTGTAACCATTCGATTCGGTAGTCGGTTGTGACAACTTCCACTTCTGCAAATGCTGCATGGTTGCGGCAATTCGAATTGGTGCGTGCCCCAGTCGCTGAGAAAAACCCAGTTGCATGTCAAATGGTAGCGGCTCCCGTTCTGCTCCATCGTAATAAGAAGTAAGTTGCATCCCCATGTTTTTGGCAACCAGTGCCACAGCAGTCAGTTCATCTTTACTTTGGTAGCTCACACCAACATCGGCAGCCAATCCGGCCGACTGATACGATTCGAATGAGGACCAAATAGGTTTCAGTGTTGCCCCCACCGAAAAACGATCCAATTGGTACGAACAAATAATATTCAAAGCATATTCGGCCGCCGAAAAATTATTCCCCGTTTTTAATCCATCAGGCATGGCTTCAACAAAAGTACCGTAATTGATGTAGTGCATTCCCACAGCCAGATTCACAGGCAAGCGAAAAGGCAAGGCATACGAAACATAACCATAATTCACATCACTGATATAGTTTACGTAATTCAGAGCAAGGTAATTTTGCATTTCTTCGCGCAACAGCGCCGGGTTATTATAGGCCACATTCAAGTCCGTTTCATCAATCAATGCAACCTGATTGCCTCCCAAACCAGCCATGCGTGCCGAATTTACCAGATTCAGAAATTCGTAAGTATTTTCTCCCCCCAATTGAGCGCGGAGAATTAAAGGAAAGAAAAGAAAAAATAATAGCAGATATCTCAGTTTCATCGTCTAAACTCGTCGTCGTTACACAACAAACGTCAAAGATATTTTTTTATTACAAGATGCACCGGATAAACAAAAAAAAAGTCGTTACTGACGATACAAAATAAGGATTCCCATCACTCGAAAATATTCAAAAACATACAATTAACTCAAACAAAATCAGAATATTTATTCGTATATTGAAGAGTTCAATTATAAAAATAAAAACTAAACTCATGAAAGTCGTCGTTCTTGGTGCCGGCATTTCAGGACACACTGCCGCTGCATTTTTAAAAAAGAAATTAGGGAAGAAACATAATGTGATTGTGGTTTCCCCCAGTCAATACTACCAATGGGTTCCGTCCAACATTTGGGTTGGAGTAGGAAGAATGACAGTGGATCAGGTTCGTTTTAAACTTGAAAAAATATATCGCCGCTGGGGAATTGAATTTCACCAGGCCAAAGCGACAGCCATTTTCCCTGAAGGAAATAGTGATTCAGACATTCCTTTTGTAGAAATTGAGTACACCTCCGAAGAAAAGAAAGGTCAATCAGGAATGCTCAGCTACGATTATCTGGTAAATGCAACCGGCCCAAAACTAAATTTTGAGGCAACAGAAGGACTTGGTCCCGGCAAAAATACCGTTTCAGTTTGTTCATTTGACCATGCCGCGCATGCATGGGACGAACTGAATAAAAGCATTGAAAAAATGAAGCAAGGTCAAAAGCAACGTTTTCTTATCGGAACCGGACACCCAACAGCTACTTGCCAGGGAGCAGCTTTCGAATATGCATTGAACATTGCTTTCGAACTAAAAAGAAGAAAACTCTCTTCTCTTGCAGAAATTACCTGGATTTCCAACGAATATGAAGTTGGAGACTTTGGCATGGGAGGAGCTTTCGTGAAACGAGGTGGATATATTACTTCAACGAAGATTTTCACTGAATCGGTATTTGCCGAAAATAACATCAAATGGATAAAACGTGCCGGCGTCTATAAAGTTGATCCGGGGAAAGCCTATTACGAAACACTTGATGGAGAAGAAAAAACAATTGAGTTTGATTTTGCCATGCTAATTCCCGGCTTTTCAGGACAGCCTATAAAAGCTTTCGATAAAAACGGGAATGAAATTACCAATGTAGTTTTTGCTCCAAATAGTTTTATGAAAGTAGATGCCGATTACAATGCCAAACCTTTCGAAGAATGGAGCATCAATGACTGGCCTCTGATTTATCAGAACCCGGCGTATAAAAATCTTTATGCCACCGGAATTGCATTTGCCCCTCCTCATTCAATCTCAAAACCGATGAAAAGTCCTGCAGGAAGAGCCATCTTTCCGGCTCCACCCCGAACAGGAATGCCATCGAGTGTAATCGGGAAAGTTGTCGCCCTGAACATTGCCGAAGGAATCAAAAACGGGAAATTCGAACACAAGCATACCGCGAACATGGGTAAAATGGGGGCAGCCTGCATCGTTTCGGCCGGATACAGTATGACCAAAGGTCTGGGTGCAACCATGACTGTCTCCCCAGTAGTTCCCGATTGGGAAAGATACCCGCAGTGGGGACGAAACGTCAACTCAACTGTTGGGAAAATTGGTCTGGCAGGACACTGGATAAAACTCTTTTTGCATTACATGTTTTTACACAAAGCCAAAGGCTACCCATTTTGGTGGCTATTACCTGAGTAACAGCACATGTACATATTAACGAAATAATAAAAAACACCATGGACAAACAAAATAGAGTGCATACAGCTTACAAAGACGAATTTTATCCACCTATACCAACACGATGGACTAAATTTATTCGTACGTGCTTTCTGGTTCAGCTTTACAATTTTTTCAAGCTCAACCTGAAAATTATGATGATTGTCGTCAAAGGACATTCATAAATCATTGATTTGCGTATAAACAAAAGAGGCTGTCTGCAAAAAAACAGACAGCCTCTTCGGATATTGTATTCTGACTTTTCAGAAGTTTATCGACAAATGCACTCCTCTTTGAGGAGATGGAACCAATCGGTATCCGTGAGGATGAGCTTCGAAGTACAAACCATTGTAGCGGTAATATACCCGACCATCAATTCGGATTCGTTTACATGCAAAAGGTAATTCGCTGAATACGGTAAACAACGGAGCATCAATGATGACGTAGCCCAATCCGGTACGATATTCGCAGAAATGACCATCGTAATAGTAGTACCGACCTTGTGGATACCTGAAAATATACGGATTGCGATCGAACTTCCGGTAAACCCGGCCATATTGAGGATGAACGTAATAAGAATGATGATTTCCGCGATCACGATCCCAATCATGAGAAGGATGATGATAATCTGGGTTGTTGTTGTGACGATAATCTGGTTTGCTGCTATGATAGTCTGGTTTGTTGTATTTCCTGCGATCACGATCATCTCTTCTAAAATCGTAACTTTCACTAAAGTTAGACTTGCTTTTTCTTTCACGAATTTCTTCGTTCTCACGCGAACGGGCAATCCGGTCATTATTATCAGTATGTTTCACCTGATATTCAGGTTTTTCCTGACTATGTTCATCTACTTTACGATGTTCGTTGCTTTCCCTCGTAGTGCGGGTTTCTCGTTTCTCCCTATCAACAGTAGTACCGTTGCTGCTTCGCCGTTGTGCCTGGGTTTGAATGCTTCCTCCTAAAATTGCCAGGGTAAATAGTACTGCTGTAATTGTTTTTAATTTCATGTTCGTTTTCATGGCTTCCGGTTTTAAAAATTAAACATTCTGGTTTTGCGCGCCTCTTTGTCTCTACCGGCATTTTCACATGGATTGGCAAAGCGTGTGCCAAAAAAACGGATATTCAGACCGTCATTTTTTCATTCATCAAAAAACCAAGCAATTAGCTTATGAAATTTAATTATTTTACAGAGCCGAAAGTTTTGCAGCAAAGTAATTTTCGATAAATAATACTACTTTTGCAGCCTAAATTTAATGCATGGGACGAATTTTAGCGATTGATTACGGACGTAAACGTACCGGGCTTGCAGTAACCGATACTCTTCAGATTATTGCAACCAAGCTTGACACGGTGCCTTCTGCTGAAATTTTTACTTTCCTGAAGAATTACATTCAGAAAGAAAAAGTAGAACGAATTTTGGTAGGTTATCCACTTCAAATGAACAATCAGGCATCCGAAGCCGTTTTGTACATCAATCCGTTTTTGAGAAAACTAGTCAAAGAATTTCCGGATATTCCGGTTGAACAGGTTGACGAACGCTTTACCTCGAAAATGGCCTTTCAAACCATGATTGACGCCGGACTAAAAAAGAAAGACCGGCAAAACAAAGCTACCGTGGACGCAGTAAGCGCCACCATTTTATTACAAGCATATTTGGAACAAAAAAAATACATGCGATGATTTACCCGATTACTGTTTATGGCGACCCTTTATTACGGCAACAAGCTGTTGACATTGACAAAAATTACGAAGGTCTGCCTGAATTGATTGAGAACATGTTTGAAACCATGTATTTTTCAGATGGTGTTGGATTGGCGGCTCCTCAAATCGGGATGTCGATCCGTATTTTTGTAATTGATGCGACTTCGTATGCCGACGAAGAACCCGAACTGGAAAATTTCAAAAAGGCATTTATCAACCCTGTAATTCTGGAGCGTACCGGCGACGAATGGAGCATGAACGAGGGTTGCCTCAGTTTACCGGAAATTCGCGAAGACATAGTTCGTCCGGAAACAGTTCGGATAAAATACATGGACGAGCAGTTTAACGAGCACGATGAAACATATAGTGGCTTTGCTGCCCGGGTTATTCAGCATGAATACGATCACCTTGAAGGAACTTTGTTCATCGATTTGCTTAACCCTCTAAAGCGCCGTTTATTGAAAGCGAGACTAACCGCTATTACCAAGGGAAAAGTTGCAACAAAGTACAGGCAAAAACTTCCGGGCAAAAAATAGAAAGCAAAAGTTCCGAAAGTAACTTTCACTATTTTCTGAAATATGCGTAACTTGTTGTGAAAAAACAGCTACGCAAATATGTTATACCCAAATCGCAATGTATTTCAGGCTGCTCCTTTCATTCGAATCAGCATCTTTTTTGCCACAGGAATCGTGTTGGGAAGCTTGTTTTATTTTTCCGAAACGATTTGGCTAAGTATTCTTTTACCACTGCTTCTCTCATTATTTTTATTTCTGCCCAGTAAGAATTTTCGTTCAGTACAGATTAGTAATGCACTTCTCGCTATTACATTGATTATTTTGGGAGTCTGGCACCGACAGCAATTCAGCCAGACAAATCCAGATATTTCGCTTCAAAAAGCAAGTTATCAGGCAATAATACTTGAACAACCCACTGAAAAAAAGAATTCGTACCAAACAATTCTGCAAGTCGCAAACAGAGAAACTCCATCAACCAGAGTAATCGCATGGTTCAGTAAAAAAACGGATATTACACAGCTTCAGTCCGGACAGAAAATAATCATGCAAGCCAAACTTAATCCTATTCGTAATCAAGGGAATCCTTACGAGTTCGATTACCAATCGTATATGCACCGGCAAGGAATTGATTACTCTACTTTTATAAATGAATTCCAGACCTTGCCAGAAAAACGAATAAACATTTTCATTTGGGCTGATAATCTGCGCAGCAAGTTACTTCATCTCATTCGTCAACATGGAGTGGGTGGCGAAGCATACACCGTTGTTGCAGCATTAACGTTTGGTTACCGCAAAGAACTTGATCCGGAAACCCGCGACTATTTCTCTACTTCCGGAGCCATGCATGTTTTAGCGGTATCGGGACTACATGTTGGGATTGTATTCATGATTGCATCGTGGCTACTGATGCCACTTCGCAAACGCAAAGCCGGACGCTATTTTTACTTGCTGGCAGTAGGCGGAACGATCTGGTTTTATGCTTTGCTTTCCGGCTTGTCGCCATCAGTGCAACGCGCATCGGTAATGTTCACATTTATCCTGATTGGGCAAAACTTGAAACGCCCGGCCAATATTTTTAATTCGCTGGCAGCGTCGGCATTCTTACTAATGCTTTTCAACCCGCAAATCATCTGCGAAGTTGGTTTTCAGCTTTCGTATTTGGCTGTAAGCGGAATTGTTCTGTTTCATCCATTGTTCTATCATATTTTCGAATTCAAAAATACAATTGCCGATAAAGCATGGAGCCTGTTCTGCGTTTCGCTGTCGGCTCAAATTATCACTTTCCCTCTTGGTGTATTTTATTTCAATCAATTCCCAAATTACTTCTGGCTCAGCAATTTCATTGTCATTCCATTGGCCAGCATCATTTTGCCCGGCACTTTTTTGTTATTGGCTGTCAGTTTCATCTCCCCCATTGCCGATCTGGTTGGTTTTGTTGTTCAGAAATCGACTGAATTAATGCTCTGGAGTTTAAAAACGATCGATCGTTTTCCGTTTGCACTAATTGAAAATATTAGCTTTTCAGCCGTGCAAACAATTCTAATACTCCTAATTATCGCAGCAATTTATTGGTTTATCAGCACAAAAGAACTTGCTGTTCTTCGCATTTCATTCGTTCTTGTTCTCGCATTTTGTATCAGTTCCTTTATTCGGAATCTCAGTTTATTCAACCAACAAAAGATAATCGTTTATCGAGCCGAACAACCAGTAGTTCATCTTATTAATGGGAGGAAAAATTATGTACTCGCTCCCAATTCTTTTCTGAATTCTGAAAAAATTGAACGGCTGATTGTCCCCACACGCAATCATTTAAAATTAAATACTCCACGAATTATTGCCATGAGTCCCAATACGACAATCGACCATAAAGACCTGAAGATAAGAAACTCAGACATTTATTTTGCAAAAAAGATAATTTTATGGAATGCCATAAAGCCAATGTCAATTCCGGCAGATCTGGCAATCTACGATCAGCAAGGTTTTTTGGATAACAACAATTCTGATGCACAAACAATCGTATATACCGGAAAAAAAAACATAGAGAAAAAGCAAGAGAATATACATCCAACAGAAACAAAAGGCGCATTCATTCTGAATATCAATAAGTAATCATTCACACATTTTTAACAATGCCCAAAAGAAGATAGAATTTGCAGGAAAATGTACGTCATTTAAACTTTTAGTTGTTACTTTGCTCAGCAAATATTATTGAAAGGACAAAATTGCAATGAAAATTGTTATTGTTGGCGCAGGGGAAGTAGGAACTCACCTCGCAAAAATGCTCAGTAAAGAAAATCACGATATTGTGTTACTGGACGATGACCCGGAGAAACTCCAAAAGATCGCCAATCAAGTTGATCTTTTAACAGTTACCGGATACGCCAACTCATTTAGAGATCTGCGGGAAGCAGGTAGTTCAAAAGCCGATTTATTTATTGCGGTTACTCCCTACGAAGAGCGTAACATTTTTGCCTGTATCCTGGCAAAAGACATGGGGGCAAAAAAAACCCTCGCACGAATAAATAATGGCGAATACCTTCAGGAAAAAAACATGGAAAAACTTACCCAAATGGGAGTTGATGAAATGATTTATCCGGAAAACCTCGCAGCAAAAGAAATCCTCACGTCAGTTAAACAGGTTGGTACACGACAACGAATCGAATTCTCGGGAGGGAAATTGGTTTTGATGGCCGTGAAAATTCGCGACAATGCACCAATTGTTAATCATACGCTGGAAGATATTTCTCACAAATACCAAAATATTCGTGCCGTAGCAATCAACCGCGACAGAAGAACAATTATTCCATCGGGGAATGATTCTATTTTGAACGGCGACATCGTATTTTTCATTTCAGACAAAGGACATCAGACTGAAATTTACCAAATGTCGGGCAAAGAAATTTTTGCGGTAAAAAATATCATGATTCTCGGAGGTAGCCGAATTGCGCAAAAAACTGCTGAACGTCTTGGAGATCAGTACAACATCAAAATTATTGAGATAAACAAGGAACGCAGCCAGAAAGTAGCCAACCGATTGGGCAATGTTTTGGTAATACAGGGCGATGGACGTAATCTGGATTTACTGAAAGAAGAACGAATTGAGCGGATGGACGCTTTTGTTGCCGTAACCGGAAACTCGGAAACCAACATTCTGTCGTGCCACCTGGCCAAAAGTATGGGGGTGAAACGCACAGTTGCCGAAGTTGAAAACATCGACTTCATGGGTATTGCAGAAAGTCTTGACATTGGTAGCATTATCAATAAAAAATTATTGGCCGCCAGCTACATTTACAAATACACTGTCAGTCCTTCAGTTACACACGTAAAATGTTTAACAGCCAGCGAGGCCGAAGTTTTTGAGTTTATCGCCAACGAAGATTCAAAAATTACCCGCAAACCTATCCGCGATTTATCGTTCCCTGCTGATGCAATCATCGGTGGCGTTGTTCGCGGAAATCTGGCATTTGTAGCAACAGGCGACACACAAATTCAGGAGGGCGACAAAGTGGTCGTTTTTGCGATGCCATCAGCAATCAGTAAACTTGACAAATTCTTTAAATAGTCTTTCCTTTAAGCTATGCTGAATTTCAGAATGATCTTCCGAACTCTTGGTGTACTGCTTTTGGTAGAAGGTTTTTTCATGCTTTTATCAATGGGAGTAGCATTGCTGTATCAAGGTCCCGACATTCTGTCTTTTTTATATTCAGCGCTGGCCAGTATTGCCACCGGAAGCATTGCCGTACTTACCAATCGAAATGTGAAACGGGAAATTGGCAAACGCGAAGGGTTCATCATTGTAAGTCTTGTTTGGGTTATTTTCTCTTTCTTCGGAAGTCTCCCCTTCATGCTGTCTGGTTCAATTCCTGATTTGACGAATGCTTTTTTCGAAACCATGTCAGGTTTCACCACTACCGGCTCGTCTGTTTTAAATGATATTGAATCACTTCCTCATGGAATTCTTTTCTGGAGAAGCCTGACCCAATGGCTGGGTGGAATGGGAATTATTGTTCTAAGTCTGGCTATTTTGCCTATGTTTGGAATTGGCGGAATGCAGCTTTTCAGTGCTGAAGTTCCGGGACCAACTCCCGACAAATTAAATCCCAAGATTAGTCAGACTGCCAAAAGTTTATGGGGACTTTATGTTGTGTTTACCTTGTCGGAAACCTTGCTCCTATGGGCTGGAGGAATGAGTTTATTTGATTCGATTAACCATTCGTTTACCACCATGGCAACCGGTGGATATTCGACCAAACAAGCCAGCATTGCACATTGGGATTCTGCCTACATTCAATACGTAATCATATTTTTTATGATTCTGGCCGGTACTAATTTTTCGCTGTCGTACTGCGCCATCACCGGAAAATTCAGAAAAGTATTTGAAAATGAAGAATTCAAATACTATCTGCTTTTTATTGCCGGGTTTACAGTTCTTATTTTCACCGGGCTATTTTTTAGTACGCAAATGGGAGTTGAAAAAACCTTTCGTGATTCACTGTTTCAGGTTGTATCGATTATTACCACCACCGGTTTTGTAACCTCCGATTATTTGCTTTGGCCTCCGATACTTACCATATTGATATTTGCACTTTTCTTTTTCGGAGGAAGTGCGGGTTCAACAGGAGGTGGAATAAAAATTATGCGCGTTGTTCTGTTAATAAAGAATAGCTATTACGAACTCCGACGAATGATTCACCCCAATGCAGTGATTCCAATTCGCTTTAACAAACACTCGGTATCCGAATCAATTATTACCAACGTGCTGGCTTTTTTCATGTTCTATTTCATGGTTTTCTTCCTCAGCACCATCGTATTTACGTTGATGGACCCGGATATTGAATCATCGATGGGAGCAGTTGCCACTTGTTTGGGTAATATTGGCCCCGGACTGGGCAATGTTGGACCGATGGTTAATTTTGCAAATGTAGAACCTATCGGAAAATGGTTTTTATCGTTTCTGATGCTGCTGGGACGACTCGAATTGTTTACCGTTCTGGTACTTTTCGCTCCAGCTTTCTGGAAAAAATAAGAAAAAATTCTGTTTTTATTCGTCGAACTCCCCTTTCCCCTGTCTGACAACAATTGGAAAATCGTCAGTACAATCAACAATTGTTGAAGGAATGTTTCCACCGTATCCGCCATCGATAACCAGATCGACCTGCGAATCAAATTTTTCGTGAATCAATTCTGGATCAGTCGTATATTCGATAATTTCATCCTCATCGTGCACCGATGTTGAAAGAATTGGATTGCCCAACTCTTTCACTATTTCGCGAATTATTGAGTTATCCGGGATACGAATCCCTACTGTTTTTTTCTTCCCTTTAAAATATTTCGGCACATTGTTATTCGCATTCAATATAAATGTAAACGGACCTGGAAGATATTTTTTTATCAGTTTAAAAACCGAACTGGAAATTGGTTTGGTAAAATCAGACAAGTGACTCAAATCGCTGCAAATAAACGAGAAATTCGATTTTTCAATATTAATCCCTTTTATCCGTGCAACTTTTTCAACAGCGCGCGCATTCGTTATATCGCAGCCCAAACCATAAACCGTATCGGTTGGATAAATAATAATTCCACCGTTTCGTAAAACTTCCGCGGCCTTCCGAATCTGTTTTTCATCGGGATTTTCATCATAGATTTTAATAATCATTTTCGAAGCCTTTCATTTTTTAGAGCTTTTAAAATTAGTTATTTTCGCCAAGCTTAGAACATAAAATATTCATGCAGAACAAAATCATTCTTACCGAAGACGGTTCTTCGACCATTTACGTACCAGCTCTGGATGAGCATTATCACTCTACGCACGGCGCCATCAACGAATCGATGCATGTGTATATTGATGCCGGACTGAAAAATTGCAAAAAAGAGCAGATCAACGTTCTTGAGATTGGCTTTGGAACCGGATTAAATGCGTTTTTAAGTCTTGCCGTAGCGGTTGAAAACTCGTTGCAACTGAATTATTTCAGCATTGAAAAATATCCCATTTCTGACGAAGCAGTACAAACGCTCAACTATCCGCAACAAATATTTACCGATTTCAGCAACTATTTTAAACCAATTCACGGGGCTGAATGGAATAAGAAAGTTCAGATATGTCCTCAATTTTCGCTGACAAAAATAGAAACCGACTTAAAATCATTTGACTACGATCATCTTCCGATGTTCGATCTCGTCTATTTCGATGCTTTTGCCCCCAGCAAACAGCCCGAAATGTGGAGCGAAGCTATTTTTGCCAAAATTGCCCGACAAACAGCCCCCGGAGGAATTTTCGTAACCTATTGTGCCAAAGGATCAGTACGGCGAATGCTCCAATCTTTCGGTTTCCAGATGGAAAGACTTCCCGGCCCCATTGGGAAAAAGGAAATTCTACGCGGAATTAAAGCGCTGTAATACACGATTTATACCGAAAATAAACCTATATTCGTGGCTCAAATTTAAACACATACAAATGTCTGATTTTAATAGTCAACTTGAAAAATTTTCATACGCTTTAGGGTTGAGTATTGCTGGAAACCTGATTCATTCAGGAGTAAAAACTTTTGATCCGCAAAATTTTGTTGCTGGAATACAGGATGTTTTCACAGGCAAAGCACCCCAACTTTCAGCCGACGAAGCCAATGATATCTTACAAAGCTTTATGGCCGAATTACAAGCAGGAGAAGGAAAACGTAATCTCGAAGCCGGACAAAAATTCCTGGCAGAAAATCGTACAAATAAAGATGTACAGGAAACTGCAAGCGGATTACAGTTTACCATTCTGAATAACGGAGACGGTGAACTTCCTGCACCAACCGATCAGGTAAAATGTCACTATCACGGTACTCTGATCGACGGTACAGTTTTCGACAGTTCGGTAGAACGCGGTCAACCAGCCGTATTTCCGGTAAACGGAGTGATACAAGGCTGGGTTGAAGCACTTCAAATGATGCCGGTAGGTTCAAAATGGAGATTATTTATTCCATCTCATCTGGCATACGGAGAACACGGTGCCGGAGCGGCAATTGGCCCAAACACCGCCCTTATCTTTGATGTTGAACTTTTAGAAATTATTTAATTAATACATGTATTCAATGAAAATCAAATCATTTATTGTTTTTGCAGCACTTGCTGCAACGGTTGCAAGCACTAGCTGCCAAACCGGTAAAATCGGAGGAAAAGTAAAACTTCAGAATGAAAACGATTCGGCAAGTTATGCATTAGGTGTACTGATTGGCGAAAGCAACAAACGTCAAATGGAATATACTCCGGGAGCAAAAGAACTGAATATTGACCTGTTGTTGAATGGTCTTGGCGCGGCATTGAAAGGCGGCGAAACTACTTTAAGCCCTGATTCAGCCAATGCAATTGTGCGCACTTATTTCGAAAGCATTTCAAAAAAACAAGCTCAGAAAAATCTGGAAGAAGGACAGGCTTTCCTGGAAGCAAATAAAGCAAAAGAAGGTGTGGTTACTCTGCCTAGCGGATTACAATACCAAATTCTGACTGAAGGAACCGGAGCAAAACCAACGCTCGAATCAACAGTAAAATGCCACTACCACGGCACATTGATTGACGGAAAAGTGTTCGATAGCTCGGTTGACCGTGGCGAACCTGCTGAATTCCCAGTTAATGGTGTAATCAAAGGATGGACAGAAGCACTTCAGCTGATGCCGGTTGGATCGAAATGGAAACTTTTCATTCCTGCTGAGTTGGCTTATGGCGAACGTGGCGCAGGACAAGATATTGGTCCTAACTCAGCACTTATTTTCGAAGTTGAGTTACTCGAAATAAAATAAGCACACACTGTTTATAAATAAGGAAAAACCTCCGGCCATTATTCACCGGAGGTTTTTCCTTATTTATTTTTATTTTTGCCATTAAAGGGAAAAACAATAATCATGAGTTGTACACTAAAAGGAAGATTAATCCAAATCCTGAAAGCAGAATCAGGAGTAAGTAAAGCAGGAAATACCTGGACCAAACAAGAATTTGTAATTGAAACAGATGAGCAATACCCCAAGAAAGTTTGTTTTACACTGTTCGGCGACAAAGTATCTGTACTAAACGGGTTAAATGAAAATACTGAAGTAGAAGTGTCATTCAACCTCGAATCGAGAGATTTCAACGGGAAATGGTACCACAATATCAATGCATGGAAAGTTGATCGTATTGACAGCGCAGCTCCGGCGGGTAATTTCCCTCCTGAATTTAGTGCTGACGATATTCCACCAGAACCGGCAGGCGATTACAACGACCTTCCGTTTTAAACACAGCGAGGCGGCTCTCTTTTTGGATAGCCGCCTCGCTGCTTTTTCATTCTCAACAAGTGAAACTTATACTTGTTCTTTCTTTTTCATTACCCAACGATCAATCAAAAGCAATGCTGCCAAAGCAATTAGTGCGATTAGCAATACGGTCGGAAATTTATCAAAAAAGCCTGTCACATCGCCAGCAACCCGGTCAACCGGAAGCGGTGATAATACCTGCGACTGCATCGATGAAGGCAAATATGCAGCTATTTTAGCCAACCAATTCGCTGATTGACCTTCGGTGCCAGAACCTGTTGCAAAAAATAAATACGCAAAGAAAACCGCGGACAAGCTGAGAATAATCCGCCAGCCCCATTTCCCGATTACAGGCGTGTAAACCACTTTTTGATTCAACGCATAAATCTTTTCCATCACATTGATTGAAAACCGTGGAGAAGGCTTTGCCTGCTTCTGGTTTTTCATCAATTCGGCAAAATTATCATCTAAATTTTTCATAGCAGTGAATACATTTCTTCTTTCAACATTTCCTGCAAATATTCATATACTTTTTTGCGAGCCCTAAAAATACGCACTTTCACATTGCTTTCCGACAAGCCAGTTATGTCTTGTATTTCTGAAACCGACAAGTTTTCAAAGTAAAACAAATTTATCAGTGCATTGTCTTCTTCGGGCAAACGTTCAAGCGCCAGTCCCAAATATTTTTCCTGATCCGCTTTTTTGTTTTCGGTAATGGTTTCGAACAAACGAAACTCTTCACTATCCGAAATTCGGCTCTCTTCCAACGAAATAACTGCATTTTTCCGTTTTCTCAGTTCGCTGATGCAAGTACGATAAACAATGCTGTAGAGCCAGGTCGAAAACTTTGATTTTCCTTCAAACGAATCCAGATGCGTGTAGGCTTTAACAAAACAATCTTGTGCAATTTCTTCGGCATCTTCTGCGTTTCGCAATAATTTCAGAGCCAGCGAATACACAAAACCCTGATATTTTTCAACCAGGTATGAAAAAGAACTCACTTTCCCATTTCGGACTTCTTCTACGTAATATAAATCGTCTTTGTGCACCATTTACGATGCTTAGACGGCAAGAAGTTATTTGGGTTACAATACGACACAGAAAAATAAGCAGATACCATATTTTTATCAGATCTCACTCAATTCGAGCCAGCGTAACTCTTTCTCGTCCAACAATTCCGACACTTCAGCAAAACGAGTTGACCTCGCTAACAATTCTTCGTTCGACAATTCGCCCGAGTTTAAAGCTTCTTCAATCCGGGCTTTTTCTTCTTCCAGAGCCGGAATTTCCTTTTCAAGGGCTTCCATCTCTTTCTTTTCGTTGAACGAAAGTTTCCGGTCGCGCACTTTTACCCGCTCTTTGTTTGCTGTCATCACCGGTGCTGCGGCTTCTCGCTTTTTCTCGTCTTCTTCCTGTTGTTTATTTCTGAAAATCGTATAGTTCCCCGGAAAATCGCGAATCTGTCCATTTCCTTCGAAAACAAACAAGTGATCGACAATTTTATCCATGAAATAGCGGTCGTGCGAAACAACAATTACCGAGCCGCCAAAACTGACCAGATATTCTTCCAACACATTCAATGTCATAATATCCAGATCATTGGTTGGTTCATCGAGAATCAGGAAATTCGGATTTTGCATCAATACGGTGCACAGATACAAACGTCGTTTTTCGCCACCACTGAGTTTTTCGATTAAGTTATATTGCGTGTCGGGAGGAAATAAAAAATGCGTAAGCAACTGCGAAGCAGTAAAACTTTTCCCATTTTCGAATTGAACCACTTCGGCAATTTTTTTCACCGCATCAATCACTTTTTCACTTGGATTGAACTCCATTCCATCCTGACGATAATAGCCAACACGAATGGTTTGTCCAACATCAATTGTTCCGCTATCCGGTTGAAGTAACCCAGTTAAAATGTTCAAAAAAGTTGATTTTCCCGTTCCATTATCACCGATAATTCCTACTTTTTCAAAACGGGAGAATTTGTATGTGAAATTATCAATCAGCTTCAGGGCATCGTAACTTTTGCTGATTCCTTCGAGGTCGATAATTTTCTTTCCGGTACGAGCCGACTGAAACCCCAAACTCAAATCGCGGTCTTGCAAGCTTGCCGAAGCTTTTGTTTTTAGTTCCTCAACCTGCTCCATGCGGTATTTCGATTTGTGTCCCCGTGCTTTTGGCATCCGCCGGGCCCACTCCAACTCGGTTCGCAACAAGTTTCGGGCTTTCTCCACGCCTGCCTGCATCATCTCCATTCGTTCTGCCCTTTTTTCAAGGAAATACGAATAATTTCCCTTATAACGGAAGATCGAATTGGCATCCATTTCCAGAATTTCGTCGCAAACACGATCCAAAAAATATCGATCGTGCGTAACCATGAATAAAGTGCTGTTCGTCTTTTCCAGATAATTTTCAAGCCACTCAATCATCTCCAAGTCGAGGTGGTTTGTTGGCTCATCCAATAATAAAAGATCAGGTTCATTAATCAATACATTCGCCAGAGCAACACGCTTTTGCTGCCCTCCGGATAATTCACTGATCAACTGATCGTAATCAGTAATTTTAAGTTGAGTAAGAATTTGTTTCACACGCACTTCAGCATCCCAGGCCGAATGCTTGTCCATCAAATCGGTATATTTTGCAATGGCCTCTTTATCATCGTGCAACAGGGCTTCTTCAAATTTACTGACAACCTGCAAGGCCTCGTTCCCTGAGCGAAATACTTCATCAAAAACCGTTGCTCCCGGAGTCCACAGTGGAGTTTGTCGCAGATACCCGATACGTACATCTTTCGTCTGCGTTATTTTTCCACCATCAGGCGTGTCGTTTCCTGCAAGCAATTCCATCAGCGAGGTCTTCCCCACTCCATTTTTTGCAATCAGTGCAACTTTTTGTTTCTGAAAAATGGTAAATGAGATGTTCTCAAACAACAAGGTATCACCGTATCGTTTGGATAAGTCTTCAGCCTGTAAATAAGGGATCATTGCTTAAATTTTGGGCAAAAGTAACATTATTCGGAAGAATAAGCAGAACAAAGTTACGACAAGTGGCTATGATTCTGTTCCCCGGGGAAAAGCGGAAGCGAGACAAAAAAATCAGTTCCTTTTTGCGGCACACTATTCATCCATATCCGGCCTTTATTCTGCTCGACAAACTCTTTGCAAATAACCAGTCCCAATCCGGAACTTTTTTCGCCATTTGTTCCCAACTGCTGCTTTTTGTTCGTGATTTCAAATAAAATATGCTGGCTTTCCTGCGGAATACCTATTCCCTGATCGGAAATTTTTACAATTACTTCGTCTTTTTGCTGAAAATACGACACTTTTACTTCTGTTTCAGGAAACGAAAATTTGATCGCATTATTGATCAAATTCCGAAAAACAGTTTTCATTGAAAGAATGTCTGCAAACACATATAAATCTTCGGGAAAGTCGCATGTAATCTGAATATTTTTTTGTCGGGCATTCTCGTCAAAAAGAGCCACAATTTCTTCAAGCATTTCTTTGACACTGAGCTTCTCTGACATAAATTTTATTCTTCCCGTTTGCGAACTGGCCCAATTCAATAAATTATCAGTAAGCTGAAGTACCTGAGTATTTCGTTGTTCTAACTTTCCAACCAGATTTTCCGACTTCTCAAAATCACCCCTTTCAAAATTCATTTTCAGCAAAACCGAAATATTGGAAATAGAAGCCAAAGGGCTTCTTAAATCGTGTGCAATGATGCTAAATAATTTATTTTGAGTACTTATGGATCGTTCCAACTGTTTATTTTGCACCTCAATCTGGCTTTTTTGCTGTTCGATCTGATAATTTTTGGATAATAATGTTCGGTTCGTTTTTCTCACATATTGAAATGCAACCACCAAAACCCCCATTACTAAAACAAGCACTCCCATTCCGGTGAATAAAATTAACTGCCGGCTCTTTTGTATTTCTGTTTCTTTTTCCAGCACTGCTATTTGTGCGTTCTTCCGTTCGCTGTCGTATTTACGCTCCAGTTCGAGAGCCTTTTCTGTATTTTCACGCATAAACAAGCTATCCTGCAACTGCACACTCTTGAGCAAGAATTCGTTTTCCTGCTGCAATAGCCGTAAATTTGATGGCTCGCTCCTCCTCCAGTCTTTATATGTAGAAGCAAGGTTTCGATAGTTAGACAAAAGAGTCCTACCACCACCTAATCTTATGGAGATCAACATTGAATTAGAAAAGACAGAGGCGGCCTCCCTGTATTTTCCATTTCGTAAAAGAATACACCCCTTTGTTCGAAGTAATGTTTCAATTGTCGGCCAATCAAACATTCTCCGATAATAAATTAAGGCATCGTTGATATACTTTTCCGCCAATTCATAATTACCTAATCGAAAGTAAGCGTTACCCAAATTCCTATCTGACAATGCTATATTCAACGAATCACCAATTTGCAAGGCAAATCTTTTGGCTTCTGTAAAATTTGTCAACGCACGCTGATACTGTCCCTGATCGAAATAAACATGACCAACATTGCTGTCAATCAAGAAACGGTTAAAATTGTCCATCAATTTCGGGCACTCCTTCGGAATCGCATTAAAGATTCTTAATGCTGCCGGAAAATCCTTCATCATTCGGTAGGTAATACCTTTATTTGCCAGCGCATCAATCAGCAACAAATCATTACTTGTTTCACGTGCATATTTCTCACATTCAATAAAATGATAAACACTTTTTTCGAAATCACAGGTAGTTCGATAACATGCACCCAGGCGCTTATGAGCATAAGCAATCGTATTCTTTTCATTCAATAAATTTCCTGTCTGCAATGCATTATTGGCATAATAAATAGCAGAGTCGTTATCCCCCTTGTTTAAATGCGCAAGTGAAAGTTGCAACGCACAAGCCCATTCTCCATACTTATAGTTGCATTGTCGGGACTCTTTTAATGCTATATGACTCTTTACATACAAACTATCAAAATTCTGCCGGGCAATCGTATCTAACTGAACTATTCTATATTTCAAACCAGTAGTATCCTGAGAAGAAGTTCCATTAAATAAAGTGTTTTGTTCTACCGAAGATGCATTGCACAAACCTGTTAATCCAACAATACAGGTTAAAGCAAACACAAAAAACAACAAAACCCTTTTCTTCTTAGTCATTGTAGAATAAAATTAGACAGCTACGGATTGTAAAAATAGAAAAAGAATACAAACGATTACTTATCT
This sequence comes from Prolixibacteraceae bacterium, assembly GCA_963668595.1. Lineage (GTDB taxonomy): Bacteria > Bacteroidota > Bacteroidia > Bacteroidales > Prolixibacteraceae > GWE2-42-39. The sequence goes on from OY764876.1 coordinate 2,062,505, forward strand.
CTGTATTTTTAAAAACATTGTTTCAGAAAAAACAATCCATTTCAGACTCTGTTGATAATATTGTATTTTTATTTTCAAAAAAGAACATTTATATGAGACAAAAAGAACGTTTCGAAAAGCTAATTGCTTTTTTTCAACAGGAAATGCCGATAGCCGAAACAGAACTACACTACAATAATCCATTCGAATTACTGGTTGCTGTAATATTGTCGGCTCAATGCACCGATAAAAGAGTAAATCAGATCACACCTGAGTTATTGAAACGTTTTCCAAGTCCGGAGAAAATGGCAGAGGCTGATGCAGCTGAAATTTTTGATTACATACGAACTTGTTCGTACCCCAATAATAAATCGAAGCACCTGGTCGGTATGGCCAAAATGCTGATTGAAAAATTTAAAGGACAAGTTCCCGACGACATTAATCAATTACAGCAACTTCCGGGAGTCGGGCGTAAAACAGCCAATGTTATTGCTTCGGTAGTTTACAATCAACCCGCAATGGCTGTTGACACACACGTATTTCGTGTTGCGGCCCGTATTGGCCTTACAAAAAATGCGAAAACACCTCTTGAAACAGAAAAACAACTTGTCAAATATTTTCCGGCAGAGCTAATTCCATTGGCACATCACTGGCTGATTTTGCACGGGCGATACGTCTGTTTGGCAAGAAAACCACAATGCAGTAAATGTGGATTGAGAGAAATCTGTGTTTATTTTCAAAACAACCAGGAATAATTTATAAATCAATATCAGAAAGAAAAACAACAATTAATGTATCTGTGAATATTGTAATTGCTATTATTCAATTTTTCTGTTTGTTTTATTTTTAAACTTTTTACTTTTGCAAGAAATATTTTAACCCAAAAAATAAAAAATTATGGCTTATACAATTTCAGACGAATGTATCGCTTGCGGTACTTGCATTGATGAGTGTCCAGTAGAAGCAATCAGCGAAGGCGATATCTATAAAATTGATGCAGATCTTTGTACTGACTGTGGTTCTTGTGCCGAAGTTTGTCCTGTTGCTGCAATTTCTGTTGCAGAATAAGCAGTTCAGCATTATACCGAATTCAAGCCTGGCTTATGCCGGGCTTTTTTGTTTTATGGCTTTGCTATATTTTCGAATGAATTTCTCGTTCATAAAAAAATAAGGCCGAAACAAATTACTTGCCCCAGCCTTATTTGTTTACGCAAAGCAGATAATTATTGCGCAGCTAAAATATTGGATGTAATCCGAAGATAAGTAGTTGGATTCTTCGGGTCATTTGTAATCACTGTAATCGATTTAGTTTGGGCCCCCATTTTACCGGTAGAATCAAAAACTACTTTCAACGGAACACTCTCGTTTTGGGCAATTACTGTTTTCTGTGGAGTAACAGCAGTACATCCGCACGATGAAGTTACATTGCGAATAATCAAATCACGCTTGCCTGTATTTTTTAGCATGAATGTGTGTTCCACCTTTTCACCTTGCTTAATGTCTCCAAACTCATGGTCTTTGCCGTCGAACTCAACCACCGGAGCATTTTGCAAATCTTGTGGCGAAAGTTTCGAGAAATCTTCCTCAATGGTAGTGCTCACGCCAACACGGTTACGATAATCTGAAACCCCGTCGATATCCAGATAGATATTGTCCATTACAAAACCATATACATTTTTTTTCGAAGCATCGAAACTAAGTGTAAGAATCGCTTTTCCGTTTGGTTTTATTGTTGGAGAAGAAACCGTTGCTGTCATGTAAGGAGGTGTTTCTTTTACGCCTACTTTTACTTCTTTATCAGTGTCATTCACCAGCTCCAGCGTCTCTGTTTTTGTTTCGCTTTCTGTTTGTTTTGTGAACGCGATGTGATTCGTTTTTGCTCTCAATGGACCAATGGTACGCGGATAAACTTCAGCCAATGTTTTTTCGCGTGGAAGAACTTCTCCTTTTATAATCAATGTCACGTTTGAATTTTCGGCATTCGAAACAACCCGAATTGTCTTGTTGAATGTTCCCGGGCGATCTTTGGGATCATAACTCACTTTAATATACCCTTTTTCTCCCGGAGCCAGAGGCTTGCGAATCCATTCAGGAGTAGTACATCCGCACGAAGGCTGAACATTGTTCAGAATCAAAGGAACATCTCCTTTGTTCACAAACGCAAACGAATAGGTTTGTACTCCTGCTTCTTCCTTGAAAGTTCCGTAATCGTGCGTGATTTTTTCAAATTCAATTTTTGCTTTTCCTTGCTGGGCAAACAATTGCTGCGTTCCCAGTAGTAATACAAGCACGAATAAATTCAATGCAATTCTCATAATGTTTCTATTTTATTCTTTTTGAAAAATAAGTTTCAAATATATAAAGCATTGTGGATTTACGCTCGTTATTTTACACAAAGCTAAAAATAGAATTCCGGACCTGCTGTTAATGCCCATAAAGTTTTGTTAATGAAATGTTAATCGGTCGTTTTATTTTTGAAAATATGTAGTTTCGCAGTGAATAACAGAGAATAAACAGGCTTTTATGATTCGAAATTCAATCCGCTACATCGTAATATTGGCTACTTTTTCGGTATTCGGCATACTGTTAATTCAATTTTTGTTCCTGAAAAAAGCAATCGACATTAGCGACAATCGTTTTCAGGAAGACATCAATTCGGCGTTGTACGATGTTGCCAGCGATTTAATTGAATACAACAACCGGGTTCACGGCAGCGAAACTAAAATTGCCGACATGTCGCCGGTCGAACAGATTTCGTGCAAATACTACGTTGTAAATGTAAATCATCAGATTGACCCTCATTTGCTCGAACATTACCTGATTACTCATTTCAGAAGAAAACACATTAAAATTGATTTTGAATATGCCATTTACGATTGTGAATCGGATAAAATGGAACATGGCAGACTAATTAAAGCCGACGATATTTACAATCCGTTCTTTTCGTACCAGGAAGAAGATACATTGAAAGGATGCAGCCAGGAAGAAATTGCTTTTGACACCTTAAATAACGGAGGGAAGAAAAAAGGCTGCGCTCAAAAATGCAATTTACCGAAATGTGAAAAATACGTGTATTATTTTGGGGTGCATTTTCCCGACCGATCCAAATTTTTCCATTCGCGGCTAAAATTATGGTACATGGGAACCGGTATTTTACTCATCGTACTTTTGTTTTTCGGTTACGCTCTTTATACCATTATAAAACAACGACGGCTAAGCGAAGTGCAGAAAAATTTCATCAATAATCTGACTCACGAGTTTAAAACGCCAATCGCATCAATTGGGTTGGCTGCCAAAGTCATCAGCGAACCATCAATTGTAAATCAGCCAGGCCGACTAAGTGAATATGCACGCATTATTACGGAACAAAACAAGCGACTTCTCTCTCAGGTAGAAAAAGTATTGCAAATGGCATCGATTGAAAAGAAGCGACTGCAATTAACTACCGAAACCATCGATTTAAATGCATTTATCACAAAAACAATCGAAGATTTTAAGAACAGTCAGAACGGAAATGCAATTCAGATTCGCGCTCATCTACCCCAGGAAACGATTTCAATACAAACTGATATTCTTCATTTCTCAAATCTGATATTCAATATCCTCGACAATGCTGTAAAATACTGTGACCAGATTCCTGAAATTGATGTGTCGCTGCAACGAGAGGCTGGCCATTTATTGTTGTCGTTTGCCGACAATGGAATTGGTATTCCGAAAGAGTACCGCAAAAAAGTTTTTGGCCGATTTTACCGAATCCCAACTGGCGACATTCATAATGTAAAAGGTTTTGGTCTGGGGCTCGATTACGTGAAAAAAATCACCGATCGGCACCGATGGAAAATCAGGATAGAAGACAATTCGCCAAAAGGCACTATATTTATTCTGAAAATCCCGAAAAAATAGCCTATGGACTTTCCTGGAGAACACATTTTTTTCGTCGAAGACGATCCGACCTTAAATTTCATTGTAAAAGATAATCTGATGCAGCATGGCTACCAGGTTACTGCTTTGGATGATGGGCAAAAAGCGTTGAATACATTTGAGCCCGGCAAATTCAGCATCTGTATTCTTGATGTAATGTTGCCACATAAAGATGGTTTTGCGGTTGCACAGGAAATCAGGAAAAAAGACGATCACGTACCAATTATTTTTCTGACGGCCAAATCGATGACCGAAGATCGTATAAAAGGCTTATCGCTTGGTGGCGACGATTACATCACCAAACCTTTCAGCATGGAAGAGCTGTTGCTCCGCATCCGGGTATTTCTGAAACGAAGTATCAAACAAGGAGAAACAACTGAAGAAACGGGTTGCTGTCGGGTTGGTAATTACAACTTCTATTTCGATAATTTAATTCTGGAGCTCGATAACGAACGAAAAACCCTCACCTATAAAGAAGCCGAACTGTTGCGCTATTTCTGCGACAACCCGAATAAAGTATTAAGCCGGTCCGAAATTTTGATGAATGTTTGGGGCTCCGACGATTATTATCTCGGGCGTAGTCTGGATGTTTTTATTTCCCGCCTTCGTCGTTACCTGAAAGACGATCCGGAAATTAAAATTCTAAACTTACATGGAATTGGATTTCGATTCAATGCCAGAATAATCAAAGGGAAAATACAAGCATAGCATAAAAAAAGAAAGATGAGTTGCATTCAAACAGCTCATCTTTCTTTTCATCAGCAAAATAAATTTGTATTTACTTGATGTATTTTGCCTCGTTAATGAATTCAAGACTTTTCTTTACACTTTCAAGAGGAGCATAATTATAACGTTCCACTTCAACAATGTAATATTTCATTCCAGCTTTTTTAGCCATTTTAAATGGAGTTTCGAAGTCCATTTTTCCGCTTTCGCCCAATTCTTTTTCATCTTTTACATGAAATGAAAGGAAACGCTTTGGATATTGGTTGAAATAATCAACCGCATTTTTTCCACCTTCAGCAATCCAATATAAATCGAGTTGGAAGAATACTTTCGCAGGGTCTGTATTTTTCAGCATGAAATCGTAAATAATCTGGCCTTCCAATTCTTTAAATTCTCCGGCATGATTGTGATACCCAAATTTAATTCCCTGAGCAGCACATTTCTCGCCCACAGCATTAAAATAATCGCAATACAATTTCAATCCTTCCAGACTTTCGTATGCCAGTTTGCTCATCGATGGCTGAACAATGTATTTCACACCAGCTCGTTTGTTTGCATCAATACATTGATCCCACCAAGCCATAATTTCATCCCATTTACTTCTGTCAGGAACCATTCCTCCACAGTGAGCCGAGATTACTTTCATTCCGTTTTTTTCGGCCAAAGCACGAAAATCTTCCGGTTCCATGCCATATAATTTACCATCGCCATAACCAGCAGTTTCTACTGCTGTATAGCCCATTTCGCCCAATTGCTGGATCGTTCCGGCAACATCTTTTTTCATGTCATCGCGTACCGACCACAACTGAATACCTACATCTTTTTTTGTTGATTTTTCGGTAACACCAGCGCCAACCGATAATAAAGAAAGTGAAACCAAGATCAATGATTTTACCAGTTTAGTTTTTAGGTTCATAATATTAAATTTTGAAATGAATAGTAATGTGTCAGCACAAAAATAACACAATTTCGGTACCGATAAACTGAAAAGCCCCGATCAAATTAAATGATCAGGGCTTTCCTTTAGGCATTCGTGCCGTTTATTCAAAAATATCTTTCATCCGCTCGAAGAAATTCTTTTCTCCGGGTTTCGGCGAATCAGCAAAATTTTCGGACTGCTGTAATTTTTCAAGCAGCTTTTTCTCTTCCGAATTAATTTTCTTTGGAATCCATACGTGCACACGCACCAACAAATCACCACGCCCGTAGCCATTTACATCGGGCAAACCTTTGCCACGCAGGCGCAATACTTTTTCAGGCTGAGTTCCGGCATCAATTTTCACTTTTACCTTGCTGTCGATGGTCGGAATTTCGGCAGTAGTTCCCATTACAATCTCAGGGAAAGTAACAAATAAATTATAGATCAGATTATTTCCATCACGCACTAATTCCTGATGTTCTTCTTCTCCAATAACGACAAGTAAATCGCCATTCACGCCTCCACGGCGCCCGGCATTTCCTTTGCCCGAAACATTCAGTTGCATGCCTTCGCCAACTCCTGCCGGAATTCGAACTGAAATTACTTCGTCTTCGCGAACCACTCCTTCGCCCTGGCAATGAGAACATTTATTACGAATCATTTGGCCTTCGCCATTACAGGTCGGGCAAGCTGTTGTTTGCTGCATTTGTCCGAGTAAAGTCTGAGTAACACGCGTAACATGACCACTTCCCCTGCAGGTTGAGCAGGTTTCGTAGTCAGTGCCGTTCTGAGCTCCGGTTCCATTACAATGCGTACAGGCTACATATTTTTTTACCTTCAGCTTTTTCTCAACGCCATTGGCAACATCACTCAAAGTAAGGGTCACTTTTACACGCAAATCGGATCCGCGATGTACCCGGCGACCACGACTACGCGAATTGCCAAAGCCACCAAAACCGCCAAAGCCTGCTCCGCCAAAAATATCGCCGAACATCGAGAAAATATCGTCCATCGACATATCGTGCCCACTAAACCCACTGGCACCATTGCCCATGCCTGCATGCCCAAACTGGTCGTAACGCTGACGTTTTTCCGGACTGCTAAGCACTTCGTATGCCTCGGCTGCCTCCTTGAATTTCTCCTCAGCTTCTTTATTATCCGGGTTCTTATCCGGGTGATACTGAAGTGCTTTTTTCCGGTAGGCTTTTTTTATTTCCTCCGCCGTAGCCGTTTTACTGACTTCTAATATTTCGTAAAAATCTTTTTTTGTCATTTGTCCTGTTTTGTAATTATTCGCCAATTACCACTTTTGCGAACCGGATCACTTTTTCGTTCAACAAATACCCTTTTTGAACCACATCCACATTTTTCCCTTTCAAATCTTCGGTTGGAGCCGGAATTTTTGTAATTGCCTCATGCAAATCAGTATCAAAATCGGTTCCCATGGCCTCAATTTCTTTCACCCCATTTTGCTTCAAAAATTCCTGAAACTTATTATAAATCAGCTTCACGCCATCCACTACCGGATCATTTTCAGATGTCTGGTTCATATTCTGCATTGCACGTTCAAAATCGTCAATCACAGGTAAAATACTTACCAAAACACTTTCTCCTGCCGATTTCATCAACTCCATTCGTTCTTTCAGTGTTCTCTTTCTGAAATTATCGAACTCGGCTTGCAAACGAATGTGTTTATCTTTCAGTCCTGCCAATTCATCCTGAAGTTTCTCAAGTTCTTCTTCTGCATGATTTTTTTTCGACGCTTTTTTCTTGCTGTCTTTTTTATCGTGTTTTTCCGCCGTAGATTGTTCTGTTTCCGGCGTATTGCTTGCTTCGTTGGTTACTTTTTCTTCTGACATATCTATATTGAATTAATTTTTTTCGGTTCTGATCGGTTACAAAAATACTGCCATCTGCCGAAACTAGACAGATTGACACCTTCGGAAAAGATGGAAATGACAATTTGATAAAAATAAGTATGACAGATCGGTTGCAACTACATTTTACAATCCATCATTATCAATCAATTATATTCACTTCGCACTGCAAATGTACGCCAAACCGATGGAATACCGATTGCTGAATACTGACAGACAAATCGTACACTTCGCGCCCTGTTGCTCCGCCATAATTTACCAACACCAGTGCCTGTTTCTCGTGTACTCCTGCATCTCCTTTCCGATAGCCCTTCCATCCACACTGATCGATCAGCCAACCTGCCGCCAATTTTACTCGTCCCTCTCCTGCTTGATAAATTGGCAACGCTGGATGGCTAATTTTCAGTCTGGTTGCAAATTCTTCATCCACTACCGGATTAGTAAAAAAACTACCCGCATTGCCAAGCAACGCCGGATCAGGCAATTTCAAACGGCGAATCGCCGACACTGCATCCCTGATATTTTTAAGTGAAGGACCACCCAATTTATCCACTTCATGATTTAAATCGCCGTAGCCCAATTTAAATTCTGAAATTTTATTCAGGCGAAAAATAACACGGGTAACTACAAAACGATTTTTCAGTTCATGCTTAAAAATGCTGTCGCGATATGCAAACTGACATTCTCTGGCTTGTAAAACAAATTCATTTCCCGAAGGTAATTCAATTCCTTGTACCGAATCGATACAATCACAAGCTTCAACGCCATAAGCCCCGATATTCTGAACAGGCGATGCCCCTACTTTTCCCGGAATCAGCGACAGATTTTCCAGTCCGCCCCAATTATTTTCAACCGAAAAAGCAACTAAATCATTCCATTCAACGCCAGCGCCAGCTTCAACCCAAACATGAGTTTCGTTTTCGCTTATTTTGCGAATACCGCCCACCGAAGCACGAATTACCAATCCATTGAAATCGTTCACAAAAAGCATATTGCTTCCTCCGCCTAAAATCAACAAAGACTCGTTGGCAGAGTACAAATCCGATCGTAAAAAATTTGTTAGTTCCTCTGGATCAGTGAATTCAAAAAAAGAAGCAACCCGTGCTTCTGTGCCAAAAGTATGTTCTCCTTTAAGTGAAAAGTTATGCTGAAAATTAATCATATCCGAAATTTGCCCAAAGATAACCAGCCCCTGCCAATTATCAACCCGAAGTTTATTCTTTACTGACAAAATCCGCCGTTCTACCGATTTCAGGAAACAAAAATCAGCTCATTACCTCTATATTTGTGCCGGTTCAATAATTTAAAACCAACAAAAACGATACATTTACAAGAACAAATTTAAGTTGGCAATGAAACGAATTGCAATTAGCGTGATTAACGATCTGGTGACCGACAACCGGGTGCACAAAGTAGCCACTACCTTGCAGGAGATGGGTTATGATGTTACGCTAATCGGACGTTTGCTACCAAATAGTTTGCCGCTGAACCGCACCTACAATACCCGGCGCATGAGCCTGTTTTTCAACAAAGGGCCTCTTTTTTATGCCGAATACAACCTGCGCCTGTTTTTCATTTTGCTCTTTTCGAAATTCAACACCTTTGTGGCCAACGACCTCGACACGCTTCTCCCCAATTATGTTGTAGCCCGAATTACAGGAGGACAACTTTTTTACGATAGCCACGAATATTTCACAGAGGTTCCGGAACTTATCGATCGCCCGAAAGTAAAGCATTCGTGGGAAAAACTGGAACAAGGACTGCTACCCAATATCCGCAATGCGTACACCGTGTGTAACTCGATTGCCGAAACGTATCGTTACCGCTACGGAACCTTTTTCCATGTAGTGCGCAATGTTCCCGAACGGCAAATAAAGAAAGAGATTCCCCCTGACAAGAAGCTGGATTTCGGTGGCCGCAAAATTATTTTGTACCAGGGAGCTCTCAACATAGGAAGGGGACTGGAACCAATGATTCGAGCCATGCAGTTTATTGACGATGCTGTGCTGGTAATTGTAGGAACGGGAGATGTTGCCAATTCGTTGCTGGCAATGACGTCGAACCTGGGACTCCGGCAAAAAGTGCATTTTCTGGGGCGCATCCCGTTTGACGAAGTACAATTTATTACCGTACAAGCCGATCTGGGAATTTCAATTGAAGAAGATCTAGGTTTGAACTATCGCTATGCCTTACCCAACAAGCTTTTCGATTACATTCAGGCTGAAGTTCCGGTACTGGTATCGAACCTTCCGGAAATGAAAAAAATTGTGAGCGACTACCGGATTGGAGCTATTCTCGACAGTCATGAGCCACAACAAATGGCCCGGCAAATCACAGAATTATTGCGTAATACTAAAAAGATTTCGGAATGGAAAACCAATCTGAAAGTAGCAGCTGAAGAACTTTGCTGGGAAAACGAGAAAAAAGTGTTGCAAGACCTTTACCGATTGGGCGACCGATAAGTTTCTCTAACTAAACAATCCCATTATTTCTTCCGGAGTTACTGATTTAAACGGGTTATTCGTATTAATGAATTTTTCAGCCAAACTCGATTTCCGTTCTTTCAGCAACTGAATTTTTTCTTCAATAGAATGCTCGGTAATAAAACGGTAAACAAATACTTTTTTATCCTGCCCGATGCGATGCGCCCGGTTGATTGCCTGATTTTCGGCTGCCGGATTCCACCACGGATCAATGATGAAAACATAATCCGCCGATGTCAGGTTTAAGCCAACTCCTCCAGCTTTCAGCGAAATAAGAAAAATGCGGTTCTCCGGGTCATTCTGAAAAGCATTAATCACCTCTGCCCGATCGCGGGTTTGTCCGGTTAACAACGAATATTTCCAGTTTTCAGCCTCGATGCGCTCTTTCAACAAATCAAGATGCTTCACAAACGAAGAGAAAATTAACACCTTATGATTTTCAGCCATCAAATTTGAAAGACAGCGGAATATCTCATTGAATTTGCCCGAGTCCGGATCGATTTCGGTACCAACCATGGCCGGATGATTGGCCAGTTGCCGCAAACGAGTCAAGCCCTGCAGCACCACGAAAGCAGATTTTTCAACACCCTGATTTTCGATATTCTGCAAAATAGTATTGCGAATAAATGATTTTTCTTTCTCATAGAATTCACGCTGATTGCGCGCCATCGTACAATAACGAACTTGTTCGGTAAGCGCAGGCAAATCTTTTGCCACCTCGCTTTTGGTTCGCCTCAACACAAACGGACGAATCAAAGTTTGCAGTTTTTCCCGTTTTTCCGGATCATTTTTTTTCTCGATTGGCGTTAAAAACTCACGTTTAAAAAACGCCTGATTGCCCAGCAATCCAGGATTCAGAAAATTAAATTGTGCCCATAAATCGGACAACGAGTTTTCGATTGGCGTACCGGTTAGCACCAAACGATGCTGTGCCTGCAAACGAACCATCGCCTTATAAGTTTTCGAAGCCGGATTTTTAATATACTGACTTTCATCCAGAATCAGGTAAAAAAACGAATGAGCTGACAACAACTCAATGTCATTACGAATGGTTCCGTAAGTAGTCAGAATTACATCGTAATAGCCCAAAAGTTTTTCAAAATTAACCTGATTGCGTTTCATCCCGGTATGTCGGTGCACTTTCAGCGATGGAGTGAATTTTCGCAGTTCATTTTCCCAGTTATGAACCAGCGACACCGGCAATACAATTAACGAGGCGGCCTGCGTTTTCTCAACGGACTCTGTTGCTTTTTCAGCACCAAATAACGAAAGCTGTCCGTTGCCCTCTTCTATTTGTGGAATGACAATTTCCTGTTTGGCCCTTTTCAGTTTCAAGAGCAAGGTGAGTGTTTGCAGCGTTTTACCCAAGCCCATATCGTCGGCCAAACAACCACCGAAACCATTCGAATACAAATGAAACATCCAGCCAAAACCCTCTTCCTGATACGAACGCAAATTTGCTTTCAGTAAAGCAGGCAACTGCACATGCTGCGGCTGTTCCATCTTCTCCAAACGGCGAAAATAATCCCGGTCAATTCCTTTCAAGCTTTTACGGAGCAACTGATAATGATATTTCTGCAAACGCAAACTGTCGCCCGAAATCTTAGCAAAAGGCAATATTTCCTGGTAACGCGTGAACCACTCTTTGGGCAAAATAGCAATCTCGCCATTGGGCAATTCAAACTCGCGAATTCCATTCAAAATATATTTTTTCAGCTGAATAAACGGGATATCGTACGGACCAATGCGCACCTTGGTATAAACATCGAACCAGTCCGAATCCTGCTTCATCTCTATTTCCAGTTCCTGCTTGTCAGTCGAATATACTTTCCCCAGCTTGTTTTGCTGAAGAATGAAACCTTCGTCCTCAAGTTCCTGCCTGTGCAAATTGAGCCAATTAACCAACTCGTACAAACAATCTTTTTCATCCAGGAATTCGGTGATTGGCAGGGTAAAAGCGCCACGCTGTTCAACCAATCCAAGCTTTTTGAGTTTTGCGGCAATCTGTTTTTCCCAATCCAAATCGCGCATCACTTTTACAAACGAATACGAACTAGCTGTTTGCTCAATGCTCACAAATATTTCCGATTGAGTGTTAAAATCGTACTGTTTACTATCGTGACGAAAACGCACAAAAAACGAAGGGCGGTACTGCAAATCAGGTTCGAGAGCAAGAATTACGGTACGTTGAGCCATTTGCTCATCAATAGTAAAACCTTTGGCAATTACCCGGTTCTCGCGAATGGTATTCAACACAAACGTACGGTAATATTTGTCCTCCACCGTACGCGGAATTGAAATATATTCTTTGCCCAAAAACGGTTCTATTTTTTTTGAAGAAAGATTCTCGAAGGTAAATAATCGGTTTCGAAAAACCAGGCTGCACGGCTGATGCGACACAATGGTCACATTTTTATGCTGAAAATTAATTCGATCGCCATCCTGCTCAATCAGCAAATTATACCGGGTTCCTTCGTCGTTCCGCTCAAACTGAAAAATACACTCCGCAAAACTCCGGTTTACTTTCACTTCATCTTCGTCGTACAGGTTTGCATATTTGGCTTGTTTCACAAAAACACGGGTCGTGTTCTTTTTCAGGATAGCAATGCATTTGGCAATCTGTTTGTCGATATACGGACTAATATGATCCTGAAACATCTTCGGATCAAGATTCTGAAAAAACTGATCGGTTTTTCCTTTGCGTGCAAATTTCCGGACAAGTTCTTCATCGCTGTAACTCTCCACCAACTTCACCAATTCTTTTTCGTGTTCGGCAAACACATAGTCTTTCCGGTCGAGATCAAATTTTTTCACTGTTTTTTTGATGCTATAAAAAACACGTTCTTTTTCGATCAAATAAGCCGAAAGTATGTTGCCAAGCACTCGGTGCTCCGTAATACCTATGATAAATTCGTAAGCCAAAATTGTCTAACTTAAAAGAAATCAATTCAAAAAAAAGGGTTTTGCTTTTCTGTACCCTACAGTCAAACAAAACCCTAAAAATACGTTTTTTCGAGTTCCCCGATTTTTTCTTTGCAGAAAAATTTCTACACATCTAAATGTGAAAAACTAGTATTGATTTAAGAGAAAATTTAACGTTGATTTTTTCTCTTGATTATTTTTTCTTCTTCTTTTTTCAAACGTTTCTCGTTGCGCTTTTCTTTCAAACTTTTTGTGGCTGTTTTTAAGCCCGCATTTTTCTTTGCCATGTCCCTAATTCATTTAATACATTTAATAAATCTATATTTCAATCAATTACGACGTAAATTCTCCATTTGCTTCCGGCTGATATAAAATATTGCGCACCTGCATCCGCTTTGTTCCTTTGGGAACTTCAAAAGAAATAATGCTTCCCTCGTGGTAGCCAAGCAAAGCAGCTCCCAAAGGTGATAGAACCGAAATATTCCCTTTTCTGAAATCGGCATCACGCGGATAAACAAGTGTCACAGTCATTAACTGTCCGGTGTCCATGTCCGCAATTTCAATGCGCGAATTCATGGTTATACAGTCAGGTGCTATTTTTTCCGGCACAACCCGATGTGCTCGTTTTATTTCACTACCCAGAAAATCCAGATTTTTTAATTCTGTGGTTTTCGAAATTTTCTCGTTATTAACCAGTCCACACAAATGAGTGTAGTTCGATTCAGTAATTACAATGTTCTCTTTCATTCTTAATGCTTTTAAATAATTTATGATGCTGTTTTTCCCAACAGAAAGAAATTCTGTCGTTTGGTTTTATATTGAAATATTCACCTGCTAAATAATCAGCAGGTGCTAATTCAATTATGTAGTTATTGAAGAAATTGCCCTGAAACGGGTAGAATCCGGCCTAACAGCATACAAAAAGTACCCTGATCTCCGGATAAATAACACATACAGAAAAGCCATCCGGAGATCTGTCTTCATCTTTGATCAGCTTCGGATTGCTCATTCCTGTATGTTTGTTAATCATCATTCGTCCCTTTATTAAAATATAACAGAGTGAAACGAAACAGTTTTTATAATCCTGTTTCGTCCACTCTTTTCTTTTTCGAAAATCAATGTTTTAATCGGATGCGTTTTAGTTTTACATCGGATACGATGCAATTATACGCAATACTTATCTATTTTCACAATATATTTGTAATAAAATTCTGAATCTGTGAAGAAAAACTATTCTGTACTGAAGCAGCTTATCGATCATTACGAGTCATACGAAGACCAACACGCAGAACCATCGCTTGCAGGCTTTGCTCATTGGCTAAAAGAAAAACAGGACGAAGAAGCTATTAGCGAATCAATGACGAATGAAAAAGCGGGTATTGACAGAATAAAAACCATCGCCTCGCAAAAACAGACCGATGACAGAGCCCGTTTTCTGGAAACTATTTCACGATTGGCCCGGCTTCATGATTTTTATACCAGAAAGGCATTCAAAGACCTGACCATCAACAATCGACTCGAATTCCTTTTTTTACAGACGATCAAACAGAATGGCGACACGAAAAAAACGGATCTTATTAATCTGTTCAATCTGGAATATACTACTGGCATGGATACCATCCGACGGCTAATTAATAATGGACTTTTATCAGAAGTCCAGAACGAAACCGACAAACGAGCGAAGTTACTTACACTAACCGAAGAAGGAAAGACATTTTTACAAATCGCCGCCAAACGAATGAAAGAAGAAAATTCGCTATTTCTGGCTGCCATCAACGATAATAAATGGAAAAAAATTCTTCCTGCACTGGAAGAAATAGACACATTTCATCAGGAAATTTATCGTGTACATTCCGGCAAACCATTTGCCGAATTATCAAACCTGATGGACTCGCTGAAGCACCTTCGCAAATAAAATCGGACGGCAATACAAACAAAAAATTATGAGTTGCCTGTAAATCTGCAATAAAACGACAGATGTTCTTGCGCATGAGCATCACATTGTTAATTTTGGCCTTTCTAAAAAAAAACAATACTGACATTTTCGCGATGAACAAAATCATAGCAAAAGAATTTTTTTCACCGAAGGTTGCCCGTTTCGTAATTGAAGCACCTCGTATTGCCCGCTCGCGCAAACCCGGCCACTTCATTATTCTTCGGGTCGATGAAAAAGGCGAACGTATCCCGCTCACCATTACGGATGCCGACGAGCAAGCGGGAACCATTACTTTAGTAGCCCAAAAAGTAGGAGTTAGTTCCGAAAAATTGTGCGCCCTCGAACCTGGCGACTCGATTCTGGATGTAGTTGGTCCTCTTGGACGGGCTACCGAAATTCATAAAGTAGGAACTATTCTCGCATGTGGCGGCGGCGTTGGCGTTGCTCCCCTGCTACCGATTGTCGAAGGATTCAAAAAAGCGGGAAATCGTGTTATCAGCATTTTGGCTGCCCGTAGTAAAGATTTGATTATTCTTGAAAACGAAATACGTAAATGGTCTGACGAAGTAATTATTATGACCGATGACGGATCGTACGGACAAAAAGGCCTGGTTACTGCCGGAGCCGAAGAAATAATTCTACGCGAAAAAGTGGATGAATGCGTTGCCATTGGCCCGGCTATAATGATGAAATTTACGTCGTTGCTGACAAAGAAATACGACATCCCGACACAAGCCAGTTTGAACGCCATGATGGTTGACGGCACAGGAATGTGCGGCGCTTGCCGGGTAAGTGTTGGTGGTCAAACCAAATTCACTTGCATTGATGGACCTGAATTTGATGCGCACCAAATTGATTTTGATGAGTTGATGCTTCGTCTGGGTGGTTACACCGAACTCGAAAAAGAAGCGTATCAACAGTATTTCGAATCTTCAAAATAGCAAAACATGGCATCACAAGAATATTTGAAAGCCGAACGCGAACAACAGTGGCGTGTTGAATTGCGTAATAAAATAAAAAATAAGGAACGTACCGATCTGCCCCGTGTAAAAATGCCAGAACTCGATCCAATGGTGCGTATCAAGTATCAGGATCGCGAAGTTAACCAGGGACTATCGGTTACTCAGGCTCAGCAAGAAGCAGCTCGCTGCATGGACTGCGTAAACCCTACCTGCATGGAAGGCTGCCCGGTAAGTATCAACATTCCGAAATTTGTCAAATACATTGAAAAAGGAGAATTTCTGAATGCGGCTAAAACACTGAAAGAAACTTCGGCATTACCAGCCGTATGCGGCCGTGTTTGTCCGCAAGAAAAACAGTGCGAACAAAGTTGTTTTTATACACAAAAATTGAAAAAAGAAGCCGTCGCAATTGGGTATCTCGAACGATTTGCTGCCGATTATGAACGGGAAAGTGGTCAGATTTCCATTCCTGAAACGGCACCTAAAAATGGAATTAAAGTAGCTGCGATCGGCTCGGGTCCTGCTTCTCTTTCGTTTGCCGGCGACATGATAAAACAGGGCTACGAGGTTACTGTTTTCGAAGCGTTGCACGAAATTGGCGGCGTATTGAAATACGGCATTCCCGAATTCCGGTTACCCAATAAAATTGTAGATGTAGAACTCGAAAACCTGAAAAAAATGGGCGTTCGTTTCGAAACCAATTTTATTGTTGGGAAAACAGCCAGTTTCGACGATTTGAAAGCTGAAGGATACCAGGCATTTTTTGTTGCCAGTGGTGCCGGACTTCCAAATTTCATGAATATACCGGGCGAAAACTACAATGGGATTCTTTCGTCAAACGAATACCTCACACGTGTAAACCTGATGAATGCTGCCAACAGCGAATTTGATACTCCTGTTTTCAAAGGAAAAAATGTTGCAGTAATCGGAGGAGGAAATACAGCAATGGATTCGGTACGTACAGCCAAACGGTTGGGTGCCGAACGTGCCATGATTATTTATCGCCGAAGTCGCGAAGAAATGCCTGCCCGTATTGAAGAAGTAAAACATGCAGAAGAAGAAGGCATCGAATTTTTAAACCTCAACAATCCGCTCGAATATTTTGCCGATGCAAAAGGACATGTGAACCGTGTTCGCCTGCAACGCATGGGACTGGGAGAACCAGACGCATCGGGTCGCCGCAGACCTATCGCAATGGAAGGTTCGGAATACGACATTCCGGTTGATTTGGTAATTGTTGCCATCGGTGTTTCGCCGAATCCTCTTATTCCGAGTGCACTGCCCGACCTTAAAGTTAGTCGCTGGGGTACTATTGAAGTGGAAGCAGGCAAAATGCAAAGTTCTATTCCTGAATTGTTTGCCGGAGGCGATATTGTTCGCGGCGGAGCAACGGTTATTCTGGCAATGGGCGATGGCCGCAATGCAGCTCAGTCGATGCACGAATATTTTCAGAACAAACAGGCATACTAACGAGTTTTATATTTAGCTAATCATCCGGACATTTTATCGTTTCAGTATTGAAAAGAAAACTTGTCACGAAAAAAATACAAAAACATGGCAAACTTAACTACCCGTTTCTTTGGATTAGAACTGAAAAGCCCGGTTATTGCGGCAAGCAGTAGTATGACCGGAAATCTGGAGCAAATCAAAAAGATTGCCGCTGCAGGAGCCGGAGCAATCGTGCTAAAATCCATTTTTGAAGAAGAAATATTTCAACAGTTACAGGAAGAGTTGAGCAAACGCCCTGAGTTTATCCCCGATCCCGAGCAACTGGATTATTTCGATTACGTCATCAAAGACGAAACACTGAAGAAATACCTGCAACTGGTAAATTCAGCAAAAAAAGCCGTCAATATTCCGGTTGTAGCCAGCATTAGCTGTATTAGCTCGGGCGACTGGATGCTTTATGCTCAGAAAATTGAAGAAGCCGGTGCTGATGCGCTCGAACTGAACTTGTTTATTTTGCCTTCGGACTCATCAAAAAGCAACGAGTGCAACGAACAATTCTATTTCAACACAATTCGTCAGGTAAAAGAAAAAGTAAAAATTCCGGTTTCGGTAAAAATCA
Organism: Prolixibacteraceae bacterium; assembly: GCA_963668595.1. GTDB lineage: Bacteria > Bacteroidota > Bacteroidia > Bacteroidales > Prolixibacteraceae > GWE2-42-39. The sequence goes on from OY764876.1 coordinate 2,080,298, forward strand.
GTCATTACTTTTCAAATCTGGCTCGCATTGTAAGCGATTTGTCAGCAACAGGTATTGCTGGAATCACCTTTTTCAACCGTTTTGTGATGCCCGATATCGATATTGAGAAACAGCAAACGGTGATTGCTCCGGTATTAAGTCAGGCTGGAGAATATTTGCTGCCATTACGTTGGACTGGCTTGCTTTCCAATCAGGTAAAATGTGATTTAGCTGCCACAACTGGTATTCATGATGCTGAAACGGCAATTAAATTCCTGCTTGCCGGTGCATCAGCAGTACAGGTTGCATCGATAATTTATACCGATGGAGTGGAATCAATCACCCGCATCAACGAAGGAATTTCAAAATGGATGGATGAGAAAGGCTATCGCTCAATCAGCGACTTCAAAGGATCGTTGAGCGTCGCCGACTCCAAGCATGCCCCTGCATTTGAACGCGTTCAGTTTATTAAATATTTCGGAGGAAAAGAATTCTAATTCCTCGGATTTATATCAAAACAGGGCATTAGTTAAAATAGACTAGTGCCCTGTTTTTTTTTTTAAAAGCTAACCCGAAGATTCACACCAAGACTTCTGGTACTAGGCAAATTATAGTACAAAAATCCCTGCGAGAAATTGCTGGTAGAGAAACTACTTTCCGGATCAAAATTCTTAATCTTTTTATACAAGAAACAAATATTCCGCCCTGTAAAACCAATAGAGGCTTCGCGCAAAAATGATTTTTTTAACCACGAAGAAGGAATTGTGTATGCCAGCGTAAGTTCACGCAAACGAATATTTGTCTGATCATAAATATAATTGGACGCGATTTTACTAAACGCATCGTAATAATCCTGCGAACTAATCCGAAGATTATTTGGTTCATATACACCATTTTTTTCCACTACCCCATTTACAATAATTCCGGTTTCGCGATAATTCAGTGATTGAGGGCTAACTCCCAACCGATCCATATCTGCGTCGGTTCCCGAATACAACTGGCCTCCTATCCGACCATCCAGTAAAGCCCGAAATGACATATTTTTATACGAAAGTTCCGATACTAAACCGCCTGTCCACCGTGGCTGATAATTCCCCAAATGTACTTTATACGCTGTTGCTTTAGGTTTTCCGTTTGCCGAGTCAACCAATTTTCCTTCGGCAGTTTTTGTCCAGGTTGTTCCATAAATATCACCAAATTCGCCGCCTACAGTGGCCTGCACCACCACCGATCCATCATTGGTTTTGCTAAATACAAAATTCTCCAGATCAGGAATCAACTCCTCCAACCGGTTTGTATTGGTTGCAAAGTTTAGCGACATGCTCCATTTCCAGTTATTTCTGACCAGCAAATCGCCACCCAGCATCATTTCCATTCCCACATTTGTTATTTTCCCTACATTCTGGCGAAATGCTTTGTAACTGGTAGAAGCAGGAACCGGCACATCAAAAATCAAATCTTTCGATACAATCCGATACAAGGTTAATTCGCCAAATAGCCGATTCGACAGCATTTTCCATTCGATTCCGGTTTCCGTAGAAATAATGCTTTCGGTTCGCAGGTCAGGATTAAATTTCACATCCGGGCGAGTTAAAACAATCTGCCCCAAATAACCATCCTGATCTAGCTCGAAGAAAGGTTTCAACTGATAAGGTTGTGTATCGTTTCCTACCTGCGCCCAACTTGCTCGTATTTTTGCAAGATTGACGATACGCGATTCCGGATCAATGATTTTATTCAACAAGAAAGAACCATTCAGTGAAGGATAAAAATACGACCTCCTTTTGGCCGACAAAGTTGAAGACCAATCGTTTCGTGCCGAGAAATCGAGGAACAAATAATCGTCCACAGAAAATGAAAGTTCGCCATACACCGAGTTGACAATTTTTTCGATCAGCGGTACGTAATACGGTGAAATTTTAACTGCATTATTTACCGTTGCCCGGGTTGGAATTTTGAAGTTTTCGCCGTCAATTCCCATCGATTCATTGGTTCGAAACGAATGATTTGCGCCCAATGAAGCCGTCAAATGCAATTTACTTTTCAAACTTTTATCGAATGTAACCAACAAATCGGCATTGGTTTCGGATAAGCTCAACTGATTAAACGAATACCTCCCTTTACTGTAAAAATGATGTCCGTACTGATTAATAATTTCGTATTTATGGTGAATTACATCGGTTCCAATCCTGGCAAATGCCGATAACCAATTGGTAAAATGATAATCGACTTTTACAAAACCAGAAAAACGTTGACGCGCATCATCGTTTACATCATGATTTAAAATCCAATATGGATTACCTGACGAGCTGGCATAACTAAGTACCCGGTAACTATCCTCCGAACTATTTTGTTGCCCTGCATTTGGATTCTGATACACCTTCAAATCGTCCATTACCAGGTTTCGCGGCACCGGGTACACGTAAGCCATAATGCCTTCGGTGCCCTGAATTGGCCTGTTTTTAGCTTCCTGATGGAAATACGTAAGTTTTGCATCAAGCGTAAAACCCGGACTTAATTGAACCTGGCTACGCAAATTAAAGTTGTGTCGGTGCAAATACGCTTCAGGCAAAACAGAACCCGTATTATTATGTGTATAAGAAAACCGAATATTGGCATTCTCTCTGTTGCCCTCCAGCGTAATGGTATTTACCAGCTTCGAGCCAAGCCGGAAAAAATCTCTCACATTATCAGGTTGAGCAAGATACGGATGCATTGTTCCATTCCAATACAACTGACTGCTACCATCAAAATGGGGGCCCCACGAACCACATTTTTTCAAGTCATCTACCGTAGCCGGAATATATCCCTGTGTTCCCTGCCCGTATTCATTCTGAAAATGAGGCAATACGAGCGGCGTTTCAAACGCAACAAATGACGAAAAACTGACACCTAAGCCACGTACGCCTGAGGCTTTGCGAGTAGTTATCAGTATGACTCCGTTTCCGGCACGTGAACCATACAATGCAGCTGCATTCGGCCCTTTCAGTACCGAAATTGATTCAATATCATCGGGGTTAATGTCTGAAATCCCGGAACCATAGTCAGCCCGCGCAAACGGACTGGTATCGTCACCCGCAGCACTTCCAATACCAGTATTGTCAATCGGAATTCCATCCACAACAAAAAGAGGCTGGTTATCGCCTGTAATGGAATTATTTCCACGGATAATAACCCGAGAACCTCCGGCAGGGCCCGATGCTGACTGAGTTATCAGCAAACCAGCAACTCGTCCCGACAACGAATTCACCACATTACTTTCTTTGGCCGCGGCAACAAAATTTCCATCAATTTCGGTTGCTGAATATCCCAATGCCTTCTTATCTCGCGTAATTCCTAAGGCAGTAACAATCACTTCATCTACATCAAGCACTTCTTTTTCGAGCATTACCCGAAATTCAGAACGTCCAAGCAACAATACTTCACGACTTTGCATTCCGACAAACGAAACCACAATTTTCTCTGCATCTCCCGGAATTTCTAGCTGGAAATGTCCTTGCGCATCGGTACAAATTCCCAAAGTAGTTGCTTTTACTACCACCGATGCTCCGGGAATAGGTTCTCCATCGTCAGCATACACGAGTCCCTGTATTTTTCTTTTTTGAGCTAAAATTTCATTTCTGGCAGGAATAGCAGGAGGCTCGGCTACAATAACAATCTGACGATCATACATTTTCCAGGTATTTCCTGTTCCTTCCAGAATCGTTCGTAAAACATTCTCAACCGGTTGATCGGTTACCGAAAGATTAACTTTCTGCTGCGGGTCAATAATCTGATCGTTATAAATAATAATATACGGCGTTTGCTTTTCGATGATTTCGAAAACCTTTTTTATGCGCACCTGATTAAGGTGGACTGAAATGGTATTTTCTTGCGGAAATGCCCATCCTGCAAGCAGGACAAAGAAAAAAACAAGCACAATCCGGCACCAACGCATATCTGGCTTTTTTATTTATTCAGTGCCTGTAAAATTGGGAATATTTTTTCGATTATAAAAAGCGGATAGAAGCCCTGTTTCCAGTTCACTATGAATTCTTTCCGGTAAGGTGAATTTCAGATTCGTTCAGGGTATAATTTACCGGGACAATATCAGCAATAATTCGCAGAATAGTATTGATCGAATCTTTCAAATACAGCTTTCCTGAAATCGTATAGGTAGATACTTTCTCATCATCCAAGTGAAAATGGACATTGTAATAACGAGCCACACGCTGCAGAACCGATTCAAGTGGTTCTCTTTCGAATACAAGAAAACCATCAATCCACGAGGTGGCATGCTCCACATTGGCAACGGCTAATTTCATTTCGCTGGAACCACGTGTAAAAACAAGCTTTTGGTTAGGATTCAACGACTCTTTATTTGCGCCAAACAAATTAAATCCGGTAGTCAATACATCTACTTTCCCTTCTGCCAATACTGTTTCTATTTCCGATTCGTTTTCGTATGCTTTTACATTGAAACGAGTTCCGGTAGCCACCACATCCAACGCATCGGTATGTACAATAAATGGTTGCTGTTTGTTGGCATGCACTTCAAAAAAAGCTTCGCCCTGCAATGCCAGCTCACGGTTTTTCTTCCCGTCAAATGAATCGGGATATACGAGGCGGCTTCCTGAATTGAGCCAAACTTTACTTCCATCAGGCAAGTTGATAAACGATCGTTTGCCATTCGGAACAATCAACTGATTTAATTTTTCGTGCTTATTTTTGGACGTATTTTCGGCTAATTCAATTTGTTTATAAGGCACCGAGTCAATCAGCAATTCTTTTCCGGCCATGGCGTACGAAACAACCGAATGGTCGGTTAAATCGATGGTTGACCCATCACCCAAAACCAAACAGGCCACATCGGTTTCTGCCGAAAGATCGAACTCACTAAAATAATTTTGGAACTGATTATGTCGGAAATAAATCAACGAAGTAATAGTGATTCCTAAAATCAGTACTGCCACCGACGAGTAACGTAATATTCGATTGATTCCGACAGGTTTTTTTCGGCTGTCTAACTCTTGCTCAAGATTCGACCACATCTGTTTTACCTCATCTGCACTCAAGCTTGATTTTTTCTCCTCCGTTGAACGAACCAGTGCCACTGCATCATTAAAAACTTCGGCTTTCGATGAATTGTTTCGGGCATATTCAGACCAAAAAGAAGCATTTTCGCCACTTTTCGCCCAAGCCATGAAGCCCGGGTCGTTTAAAAAGTCTTCTATTTGGTCGTACTGGTTCATTTTATACTGCAAATTCTGATAGCTGATCAGGTTTAAAGCTTGCAAAAATAGCCTATTTTTCGCTTTAACTTGAATAATTTGTAATACGTTTCCTTTAAAAAATGTTAATTTAATATTTCACTCCAACCTGCACTGCTTTTTTTAATGCTTTGATTGCCCGATACATCAATTTCCGCGCAGCATCATAAGTCAGGTTCATAATTTCACCTATCTGCGGATAGTCCATCTCGCAGTTTATTCTCAAATAAATAATCTCTTTTTGCCTGGGAGAAAGTTTCTTCAATGCATTCACCAGTTCTCGACTGCGTTCATCAGCCAGCTCATTATTCAGCAATGACTCTTCCAGCGAGTATTCAATATCAAAAGGGAGTCGGTTATCTTCCGGATCAAAATCGGTCATTTTTTTTTGTTTTACCAATTCTTTGATAATCCGGCGTTTTAGCGACACCATCAGATAATGCCTGATATGCTGAACTTTGCCTAATGATTCTTTAGTGCGAATTAAATCAAGAAATAGCTCCTGAATGTTATCTTTTACCAACTCGTGATTGTTTGAATATTTCATCCCGAAGTTGTACAGATCGTTGACATGCTGATGATAGATATGCGAAAAAGCAGCCTTATCGCCCTGCCTGAATTTTTCCCAAATCAATGCATCACTTCGAATCATGCCATGTAGGTTTTCTACAAATGTAAACGATTCTTCGAAAAAAAGCGGATAATTTAGAAATCAGTTTCATTTGCTGCAACCCGACATAAAAAACAGATTATTCTTTGGTGAGTCAATACCATTAAAATTAGCACACATCCCAATGTGCAAACTTTTAAAATAAAGAAACGGGGCTTGGCGAACTTCTATCTGATTCTTTTCGATACCGGTTTTAGTAATGTGTTTTACCGAATGATTTTGAAATAATCCGGATAACGAAAAGATTTTGAAGTCAGCCAGAGGCCCCGTTATAAATAAATTAAACCTTATTGTAATTTTTCAAGTTTGATGGTTTCTTTGAATGCGTCAATGGTAATTCGGCATTTTCCGGCTTGCTCATCTGTAATCAACCATTTCAAGTCAGGATTGTATCCCGAAGGAGTAGCCTGCATTCGATCGTCCTGCCAAATGTTGGCGCTAGCGGTATATGGTCTCAGAAATGGCGAACTCCAACCACCGCTCTGACTGTTGTACGGAAGTTTGAAATCCTGTTTCGCCTGTGTGGTGCATTCCAGTCTAAAAATGCTCGGATTGCGGGCATCCCAGCTAAATTCCGACGAAGACGGCATCGACCAGGCAATACCCAGACCAAGTCCTACACCCCAGATATGACTGAACCCTTTGTATCCGTATATAATCTCCCGCTCATTTTTATTCAGTATAATGGAATACAAACCAGCCTTGGTAACTGTAAATTCGAGATCTGAACTGCCAGTTGTTGTATTTTGCACCAATTGAGTTGAACTGGTTCCCATACTCCACGAGCCTTTATTTTCGACTAGCGAATTAACAAATTTGAAAGTTCCGGCCTGCAATTCTCCTTCCCACTGATATTTATTACCAATATCGCGACCATCAACAATTTCGGTCAGCTTAATTCCTTTGCTGTTTTCTGCTCCCTTCGGATTTGCCGAACCAACCAGGTAAAGATTTACCGGAGCAATGGCAAAGGTTGTTACCACAAATTTTGTTGTCGAAATTTCCGGTTTAACAAAGAAATCACCTTCCGACCAGGCAATAATTTCAGCCTCTAACTGGGCGGTACCTCCGTAAGCAACTCCCAGCTTACTATAGGCCATGATATTCAAATCGTAATTCGAGATAGAATATTCAGTTACGCCTGAGGCAATCTCAATTTTATCAATTGCCTTGCTGAATCCAGACACTCCCAGTTTGAAATAATATTTGATTGTTCCATTATTATTTCGAGGCTGAGCTGCATTCCATTTAAAAGTAATGGCTGGCTCATCCATTTTTTCCTGCAACAAAACAAGTTCTTCGGCACTGGCAGTAAGCTGCATGCCATCTTCAACTGTATCCAGTACAATTTTCACATCTTCTCCCTCATCGCAACTATTCAGAAAGAACAGGCAACTACCGAGAAGAATCAATGCTATATATTTTATTTTCTTCATTGCTGATCAATTTTTTACGTACAAAAAAACATGTTTTACTCTTCATCAGTCCAATAAGGCGACTGTACCAAGTTCGGGTTTTTATCAATTTCAGTCTGATAAATCGGGAACCAATAGTATTTCTTCATGTAAACCCGTTTTTGGTACTGAGTGCGTACAAAAAAGGAATTCGGATTTGATGCGTCGTCTGATTTTACGGTTCCGGAGAAATTCATTCCGTAGAAATCACCATTCAATGTTGTTTCTGCTTCTTTCCAGCGACGTAAGTCATCGTAACGAATGCCCTCGCCACAAAGTTCCACACGACGTTCCATGCGAATCAGTTTACGCATTTCATCCTGATTACCCAAATTTACTTTGATATACCCATCCGCTTGAGATGTTGAGTACTGCGGAATTCCGGCACGTTCGCGAATCATATTCAAATAGGTCAGAATCTCTGGATCTCCCGGATGTGTTTCGTTCAAAATCTCACAATAACTCAAATAAGCTTCTGCCAATCGGTAAACAATTCCCGGACGATACTGATACGATCCGTTTTTTGAGTCAGAATTCGGATGCTTCCTCTTCAACCCAAGATAGCCATTCTGCGGAGCATCGTGCGTGTAGTTGTTGTCTTTTCCGTATTTATAAAAACTGACATTTCGTTTGTCCCAAATGTAGTATCGCTCGTTCCACAAAATTGCATTGTAAAAACGTGGTTCGCGATTTACATACATATTGAACGTTCCGGCTTTTGCCGCAACTTTTTTCGATCCATCGTACCAGTTCCAGTTATCAGTATTACGAGTATCATCGGTGGTCGAAAATCCTGTTTCAGTATATCCCGATGCAGGATTAATAATTGGTTTTGTTTTATCGCCTCCAGTGTAACCAGTTATTGCTGGCAAACCATTTTTCATAAAGAAAGCATCAACCAGCGACTGTGTCATACCCAATCCGCCATTACCGCCAGCGCCATAAGGTGACATGTGTTTGTCTGCTCCTGTTTCGTTTTGCGGACGTGCAAACAAAATTTCCTTATTTCCATCGGCATACGTACGGGCATGCACCCACTGGGTAGAAGCAAAAGCATCAATAGAACCATCGTCGTTGTACATCTTATACAATTCGTGCCCCACTTCGTGCGCTTTGTTAAGTAACAATTTATGAGCGTCAAGCGCCTTAGTCCATTTACCTGCATCGTAGGTACTATTAAAAAGAGCAACGCCTTTTGTATCCGTAAAATTGGCATAATCCGGATTTCCGTTTACCAGTGGTGATGCAGCAAAAAGAAGCATGCGTGCACGTGCAGCAAGACACATAATTGAAGTGACACGACCATATTTAATCGATTGTGAATAAACGGCAGGTAAGTCTTCCGAAGCAGCCAGCATTTCTTTTTCACACCAATCAATAATTTCGTCGTACGGAACAGGGCCAGTCAGCAGTTCTTCTGTTGAACCATCGGTAGGCGCAATATAGTCAGGTTTAAAAGGACATACTCCGTAGCAATTAACAAATAAGCTGTAATAATATGCCTGTAAAAAGCGACATTCAGCCTTTATATATTTTACTTCCTGATCATCGACGGTCGTATTCGCAATTGGCACTACGTTCTGACGCAAAATATTTGCAGTACGAATACGTTTGGGCAAATTTCCCCAATAACCACCTTCCCAGGTTGATCCAGTGTTCCAGTTTCCGGTAATCTTCGGGACGGCATCCCATCCCCATTGCTGCCAACGTTCAGAAGGAGTCCAGTCATCGCCAAATACACTCCATCCGGTTGTTCTCAGATAACCCCAGCTTGGATCAGGAATTCCGGAATAAACGTAAGCCAACATTCCTTCCATGCGGGTTTTGTCGGTAAAAACCATGTCCATTGTCAATTCTGTATCTGCTTCTTTGTCCAAAAAATCAGAACAAGAAGAGAAGAAAATTACAATCAACGGAATTATATATTTTAGTTTCATCTGTTTCATTTTTATATGTTAAAACTAGAAAGTTATATCCATGCCGAGCATCACTGACTTAATAGGAGGATATTTACATCCGTTGGAAGTCGATAACTCCGGATCCCACAATTCGAATTTCGAGAAAGTCAGCAAGTTGTTTCCATTCAAATAAAAACGACAAGCTTTAATCAGGTTTTTGCGAACTGATTTAGGCAAACTGTACCCAATCTCAATCTGTTTCAATCGTAAAAAGCTCATGTCTTTTTTCCACCATGTTGAATTCGCATTGTTATTGTAGTTGGTTGCATACGACAAGCGAGGCCAGAATACATCTTCCGAAGGATTTTCTTCAGTCCAGCGATCGGTATAATTGGTGAAAATATTTCCCTGAATTCCTTGTCCTGAACCTGGAATAAAATAGGTACTCTCGTCGCCAATAAAGCGATAAGTATCTCCCAAGCCCTGAAAGAAGACGCTGAAATCAAATCCATGAAAAGCAATGTTGCCACCAAAACCATATACCCAACGTGGATCGTTTGTCCCCCCCACATAACCTTTATCTTTGGTGTTAATGGCTCCGTCGTCATTCCAGTCGAGCAATTTAACATCACCCGGACGCACTGTTGTCAATTCATTCTGCGGTAATTCGGGCAACAGATTTCCATCGATATCAAAATCTTCAGCAGTGTACAAACCAAGTGCTTTGTATCCATACAATTCATTAATCGAATGACCTGTTATATCCTGATGAGTTCCTTTTTTTCCAATAGGTACGTCATATTCAATAATTTCATTCTTCGCATAAGTCATGTTGGCAAAGAAAGTAAGATCAACCTGATTTACTTTTTTATTGAATGAAACAGCGATCTCTCCTCCCCTATTTTTCACTTTTCCGAAGTTGGCATACGGTGTTGACAATAATCCGGACTGAGTTGGGATTGTTTGACGTTGCATGAAAATATTCTTCCGGTATTCGCTAAATAGATCAAGCTGCACCTTCAAACATTCGTAAAGACCAATTTCCATCCCCAGGTTTTTCTTCGTTACAGTTTCCCATGTCAGGTTATTCACTCCAATTTCGCCTTCAGTAACTCCGTCCAATCTATAATTTGCAGTATTACCCCAGAAATATTCCCCATTCTTCGCATTCATAGTTGTCAGGTAGGCAAAACGACGATCCGAACCAATCTGGTCATTCCCTGCTTGTCCCCACGAAACACGAAGTTTCAGGAAATCGATATCTTGTTTCATTCCGGCCCAGAAATTCTCTTCGGAAACCAACCACCCCAAAGCTACTGAGGGGAAAAAGCCAAAACGTTTTCCCTTAGCAAAGTTTTCGGAACCGTTGTATCCGAAATTGAATTCGCCTACATATTTATTCCGGTACGAATAAGCGGCACGACCGGCAAGTCCCTGATTACGGTAAGATTGAATACCTCCATCGTCAAAACTACGCTGATTGTACAATAACAAGGCATTCACATTGTGATCTTTATTAAAAGTACGATCGTAATTCATCACCCATTCCAGATAAGTCTGATTATTGCCGTAATCACTATCTTCTTCATAATTAAGAAATTCAGAACCTGAGCTGGTTAATGTAAGACGTAAATTGCCTTCGTCGTCACGCGTGGTTGCCGGCGAATAATACGATGGCGATTTAGATCGTTTCAATATACTCAAACTGTAGTTGTCAAACGAGAAAGTTACTTTCGAACTCAAGCCCGGGGTAATAAAATCAAGCTTCTGATCCACCGCAAAGAGCGATTCAATTTTACTGCTCGTATTTACATGATAGCCATACTGCGTAAGGTATGCCCACGGATTTACACGTTCGCTTCGAACTGGTATTTTTCCATCGGCATAAATTGCGGGATGTACCATAGGAGGTGTCTGGAATGCATAATCCCAGGTAGTTGAAGTAGAATTTGCTTGTTTGTGCAGTTTCTGTAAATATCCCCCGGCACTGAAACGCATGGTTGTGGTTGAAGTCACATTGAGGTCAACATTTGCACGCAAGTTGAATCGGGTAAGACCAGTGCTTGTATCGTATGTCAGCGATTCGTCCCGTTTCATGATACCATCTTCGTAGTAAACAGCTCCGGTCAGGTTATAACGAAGCATATCCGTTCCACCATTCACATTCATATTTGCACGAGTATTGTATGCCGCGTCCTTCGAAATTGCTTTTACCCAGTCCACATCAGCATACAATTCAGGATCGTAACCAGAGCGAGTTTTGTCAATTGAACTTTGTTCGTAATACGGAACTTTATTTTCTTCGGCAGCCAAATCATTCAACAATTGCATGTGGTCGGCTGCATTAATAAAATCAGGCAATTGTGTTGGCGCTGTTATTGAATGCTCAACACGGAAATTTATTTCCGGCTTCTGAATTTTACCACGTTTGGTGTTTACCAGGATAACTCCGTTTGCTCCGCGTACCCCGTACATGGCACTGGCTGCAGCATCTTTCAATATTGAAAACGATTCTATTTCGGAGATGTCAAGATCATCCAAAGTTCGCTGAACCCCGTCAACCAATACAAGCGGCTTGGTATTTCCGGAGAAAGAAGAAATACCACGAATCCAAAAGTCTGATTGGTCGTATCCGGGTTCTCCCGAACGAGTTACTGCAATCACCCCGGCCAGTTTTCCTGCCAGTGTGTTCGATATATTTTTTCGTGAACTTACTTGTAACTCTCCGGGATTGATATTCTGAATTGCACCTACTACCGATGCTTTTTTCTGGGTTCCGAAACCCACCACCATCACTTCGTCCAGGTCAGTGGTTTCTTCTTGCATAACAACATTTGTTGCTTTTTCTGCAGGAATTTCCTGTGGAGTCATTCCAATAAATGAAAATACCAGAACCGATTTTTCAGGAGCTTCGAAACTATAAATACCGTTCATGTCAGAGATAGATCCGGTAGTAGTTCCTTTTACCACCACCGATACACCGGGTAGTGGAGCCCCTTTGTTATCCGTAATTTTTCCCGACACTTTTATTTTCTTCACCTGGTCGGCCATGCTCACATTTTCGGACGCATCTTTGTTATCGACCTGAGCTGGAAAAATGACAATCTGACGATCAAAAATATCGTACGTCAAATCAGTTCCAGCCAGCACTTCATCCAAAATCTGGTCAACAGTAGAGTTGCTAAACCGAACTGTTTTCTTTTGATTAAGATTTACCTGATTGTCTTTGTAAACGATGATGAATTCGCTTTTCCGCTGAATTTCATCAAACACTTGTTTCAGAGAACTATTCTCCAGCCGGATCGATAATCTCGCATTTTGGGAATAAGATGCCCCGGCGAGCACGTTGGTTATTCCCAGCAACAACAAGAATACAGTTAGTCTCATAACTTTAAATACATGTGCAAACTCACTCCTCGATGAGGAATGCGCACAAATTTTACATTTTTTCATAAATTTGGTCGTTTAATTAATGTTACTGATCTCGTAATGTTAATTTTCATCAGGCTTACTAACGCGGCAACGTTGGTAAGCTTTTTACTTTCTGCTAGTTAGTCTTTCATTCATTATTATTTTTCAATGTTAGTTCGTATATGGTTTGCATTTATTTAGGTTATTGCTGTTTGCTCATTTCGAATCGACAATTATTTTCCCTGATTCTTGCTGCACCGATAATGGCACCATCCTCGAAATAACAGCCAGCACTTCTTCCGGAGATCCCTTTAAGTCAAGATTTCCGGTAAAAGTTTCAAGTTCCAGAGTTTTATCTGCCAGTTTTATATCAATGTTGTAATAGCGCGACAGTTTCCGCAAAATGTCAATCATTTTCTCGCTATGAAGTGAAAGAAATCCATTTCGCCACGATAAATAATCCTCCGGATTTACTTGGGTCGAAGTAAATGTTCCTTTTTCAGGATTGTAAACGGCTAAAGTTCCCGGCGACATATCCAATGTTTTTCCTGATAGAAGAGCCTTCTCTTCAACTATCTCAATGTGTCCCCGTTCGAGAACTGCACTCGATCGATCGTCGTCGGCATAAGCAGTAACATTAAAAACAGTTCCCAAAACCCGGATTGAAAAATCGTTTGTTTTCACATAAAAACTCGATTTTTCGAGATGAGTTACGTCAAAAACTGCTTCTCCTTGCAGAAAAACTTCTCGCTTGGCTGTTTTAAATGAAGCCGGAAAGACAAATTTTGTTCCCGAATTCAACCATACCTTAGTTCCATCGCTTAATACAATTTGCGAACGCTTTCCGTACGGAACAACGATGGTATTAAAAACTGGCTTTAGTGAATCACTCACCGCCTCAACTTCCCGATTCTGGTTGATTCGAATGTTGCGTTCATCGGGTTGGCAATCGATATTCGAGTTTTCTTCAGCGATAGAAATTTTCTTTTTATCACCCAGAATCAACAATGTATTATTCTCTCCCTCCGATATTTCGAGCGAATTTACATAAGCCATCATTTCCGAATCGGCTTTCTCTCTTGCAACCCAAATTGTTGTTAAAATTCCTATAAGTAAAACAGCTGCAGCCGCCCATCTTGACCAGTGCATCTTCCTGTTTTTTCCAGGAAGCGATCTTTCCAAACGATTCCGTAGTTGCAGTTTATCCTTTTCATTCATCGGAGCAGGTTGTAAGGCTCCGATAAAGTTCAGAATACGGGCATCTGGCTCTTCTTCTTGTAAGCCCGGGTTGTCTGTATTGTCCGAAGAAGTATTGTTTTTATTTAAAAATTCATCTTCAAAAAAATCACCTGTCTCTTGTTGATCCATATTTTGCTTGTTACAAACAATTCATTTTATGCTTCTCTGTCTATTCGAAAAGAAGCCCTTTACCATTTAGAGACTGAAAAATATCGGGCATAGACTAAAAAAAAATACTTTTTCAGCATAAATCATGCATTCCTATATACATCAATCACTTACAACAACAAAAAAACAATCGAGGTGGAGAAATATTACCTGATCTTTCGGAACAAAAACGAAAGAAGGTGAATCGAATGTGATGAATTCTGCAATGAATTGCGAAGAATTTTTATCGATCGGTAAACCATTGTCCGTACCGATTCAACAGATATTTGAAACAAATTGGCAATCTCGGGATACGAAAGTTCCTGATTGAAGCGGAGAAAAAGAATTTTTTGCTGATGCTCGCTCAACTCCTCCCAGGCTTTCATGAGCAATCGGTTATTTTCGTCCGATTCTTCTTGCTGAATTAAGGTAAACTCGAAAGCCGGACTTTCTTCCTGATCTTCCAGCAAAGACATAGGAGAATCGCTCAACACAGAAACGTCTCGTTTTTTTTGTTCTTTAATAATCTTTCGTTTTAGCGAGCTGTACAAATAAAAACGAATACTATGAATATCAGAAAGGTGCTCTCTGTACTTATATAAATCAAGGAATAAATCGTGAATACAGTCCTTCACAAATTCGCTGTCTTTCGAATAATTTTTCCCAAACAGAAATAGTACATCCACATAATCGTCATATAAGCGTAAAAAAGCTTCCGGCTCTCCTTTTCTAAAATCCATCCACAGGGATCGATCATCGATATTTTGCACCGAATCAGATTTCTTTTTCATGCAGAAGATTTAGCTAATTTACAGGTTCATTGTCAGTTCAGACACCACAAAAAAATCGAAAAAAGGAATCTTTTCGTTCCAATCCTTTGTCTTCCAATGGAGGACAAAGTTAGAATTTCCCTTCCTTTTACAATGTGATGAAAATACACATATTTCACACAAATCGGAATATGTTCATACTTTTTCATCGGCAATCAGACTAAACCCAAGCAATCTTATTGAAACAATTTCTTTTTTCTTTAATTTTAGTTGTAACCTTTTTTTTCAAAACAGATCAAAAGAGCAAAATTTAAAACACATACATTATGGAAGAATTAGCAATGATGCTTGTATGGCTAGGTTTTTTTGCCGCAATATTTTTTGGTTGGTATTATTATTTGCAGGCACGCAACAAAGAGCGAATGGCATTGATAGAAAAAGATGCTGACATCACCGAAATTTATAAAAAGAGAGAATACCGCTTTTATTTTCCCTGGCTAAAATTGGGGATGATTGTCACAGGAATAGGTTTCGGACTTCTTGTCGCTATTTTCTTAATTCCTTTCATGCGTTCTCAATACAACACGCCAGAAGAAATTATAATTTCAGCATTAATGCTCTTGTTTGGAGGAGGAAGCCTGATTATTTCCTACTTTATTGAAAGACCTAAAAACCGTTAACAGCTCGAATGGATTCGGTTTATATTCAGAATATACTGAACGGTAATACAGAAGATTTCAGGTTTTTGATACGCAAGTACAAGGACCTGGCATTTTCTGTTGCCATTTCCGTGGTAAAAAATGAATTCGATGCGGAAGAAGTGGTGCAGGAAGCATTTATTAAAACATTCCGTAATTTGAAAACATTTCGCGGCCAATCTGAATTTAAAACCTGGTTCTACCGAATTGTCATCAACGAAGCATTCAAATTTATACAGAAGAGTAAAAAAGAATGGCTGATCCATACCGATCAAGCTTTGCCTGATATAGAAGATCTTCCCGATACGTTCCGGGGAATGAGTGCAGAAGAACAGAAAACAATCGTCACCGAATCGCTGCTGCAAATCCCTCCCAAAGAGAGCCTTTTGCTAAAGCTTTTTTACCTGGAAGAAAACAGTATCAGCGAAATAAGCAACATGACAGGCTGGTCGGAATCCAATAGTAAAGTAATATTGCATCGGGCACGCAAACATTTACTGGAGGTGGTAACCCGCAAAATGAAAACGGAATTAAAACTGAATCAATGTTGAACCACGAACAAGAAGAAAAAATCATCAGCGAACTGATGAAACATTCGGCAGAAGAAATGCCTTTTGCCGATTTCGAAGATCGGATGATGAATCGTATTCATGAAGAAACCAGTCGCTCCGGTTCGTTTCTGAAACAGGTAAAATTGTCCTGGTTCTTTTTCATCATCGGCACTGGTTTTGGATTATTGCTCAGCATGATCGCCTCTCAATCGAATGTACTCATTTATGGAATTCCCATTCAGCGATTTGTGCTGCTTGCCCAAATTATATTTGCCATACTGCTTCTAACTCAATTCGACAAATTGCTCCAACTTACCCGAAAAAAAGATTCAGATCGCTGAACAACAAAAAAGCCCATTCTCAATTGAACGGGCTTTCTTCTTGGAATTTTGGCTATATCTTAATTCTCGGATAAAAACTCATCGATATTAAATGCGGCCACTTTTCCGGCCTGAATAGCACGAACAACCAGGCTTGCGCCACTTTCCACATCGCCTGCTGCAAATATTTTCGCATTGGATGTTTGTTTTTGGGCATTCACTTTCACGTTGCCACGCGCATCATATTCCAGTTCCAGAGCATCCAGCAATCCGTTGTGTACTGGCTGAGTAAATCCCATTGAAAGTAACACCAAATCAACATCAACCAGTTGGTTCGAACCTTCAACTTCTGCCATTACCCAACGTCCCTGTGCATCTTTGCTCCATTCAACTTCCACCAGTTCGGCTTGTTTTACCGCTCCGTTTTCGCCAATCAACCGTTTGGTTGACAAACTCCAGCGACGCTCACAACCTTCGAGGTGAGAACTTGATGTGCGCAATGTATTGGGCCAGTATGGCCATGGATTATTTTCTTCGCGATCAACCGAAGGTTTCGGCATAATTTCAATCTGCATCACCCCTTTGGCTTTCTGACGGATCGATGTTCCAACGCAGTCAGAACCAGTATCTCCACCACCAATCACCAGCACATTTTTTCCTTCAGCAAGAATACGTTCGCCAGCAATTTTTTCGCCAGCAATGGTTTTGTTTTGCTGAGACAAGAAATCCATTGCGAAGTGAACTCCTTTCAAATCACGACCTTCCACCGGCAAATCGCGTGGCTGTTCTGCTCCGTTTGCTAACAGGATTGCATCGAATTCATTGAGCAGTTCATCTTTGGTTACATCCACTCCAACGGTCACATTGGTACGGAATACAATGCCTTCGGCTGCAAATAATTCAGCACGACGATCGATTACATTTTTACTCAGTTTGAAGTCGGGAATACCGTAGCGCAGCAAACCTCCCACGGTATTATTTTTTTCGAAAACAGTAACCGAGTGCCCAGCCTGGTTCAATAAATCGGCTGCCGACAATCCGGCAGGTCCCGAACCAACTACGGCAATTTTCTTTCCGGTACGTTCCTGTGGAATCCGTGGTTGAACATGTCCCAAATCGAAAGCATGTTCTACGGTAGAACACTCGTTTTCGCGAATGGTTACACCTTCTTTGTGAATTGCCAACACACACGATTTTTCGCAGGGAGCAGGACAAATACGTCCTGTAATCTCCGGAAAACTGTTGGTTGAATGCAACACATCGTAGGCATCGGTCCAGCGACCTAAAAATACCAGGTGCTGCCATTCCGGAATTTTACTTCCCACCGGACATCCCCAGTGACAGAAAGGAACTCCGCAATCCATACAACGCGAAGCTTGTTCTATGCGGTCTTTTTCGTCGAGGGTTTGTTCTACCTCGCCGTAATCATATATTCTTTCTTTTACCGGACGATAGCCTGCTTCTTTGCGGCCAATCGTCATAAAAGCTTTTGGATTTCCCATGATAAATTTTCTTTTTAAAGGTTACTGAAAAACTGTTTCCGTTAGTAATGATGACTTGGAGTATCTTCTGTTTGCTGAAGTTTCTGTTCCAGTTCCTTCAGTTTCAGTTCCTCCATTACTTTTTTGTATTCCAACGGAATAACCTTTACAAACTTGGGCAGATATTCGTCCCAATTCGTCAGAATTTTTGCAGCCAGTGTACTTTGTGTGTAAAGCAAATGTTTGTTGATTAAAGCTTGCAACTCAACAATATCAGCTTTGTCTTCCACCGGATCAAGATCAACCAGACCTTTGTTGCAGAAATAGTCGAAATTACCTTCCTCGTCGAGTACGTAAGCAATACCACCGCTCATCCCCGCAGCAAAGTTACGACCTGTTTTTCCGAGCACCACAACGCGTCCGCCTGTCATGTACTCGCAACAGTGGTCGCCAGTTCCTTCCACTACCGCAGCAGCTCCCGAGTTACGCACGCAAAAGCGCTCACCGGCCACACCGCGGATAAATGCTTCTCCTCCGGTGGCTCCATAAAATGAAGTATTTCCAACGATAATATTTTCTTCGGGTTTAAATGTTGAACCAAATGGCGGTACAACAATTATTTTACCTCCGGAAAGTCCTTTTCCAATATAGTCGTTGCTATCGCCTTCGAGACGGAAAGTAGCTCCTTTTACCAGGAATGCTCCAAAACTTTGTCCGGCAGTTCCGTAAAAAGTAGCATTAATCGTGTCTTCAGGCAGGGCAACTTCACCATATCTTTTCGATATTTCGCCCGACAACATCGCTCCAACAGTACGATCGACATTGGTAATTGTGTGCGACATCCACACTTTTTCTTTTGATTTGATTGCCTTATTAGCTTCGCGAATCAAGGTGTGATCCATGTGGTCGTCCACATATTTAATGTTGGGGAATGTATTACGAATATCGTACGCAGCAGCTTCTTTCGGTAAGTAGAGCAAGCGCGAAAAATCAACATTCTTCATTTTCCAGTTACCCACTTCCGGGTTTGCTTCAAGCAAATCCATGCGTCCAACAATGTCGTCGAAACGAGTGAATCCGAGCTGAGCCAAATGCTCACGTACTTCTTCTGCAATAAAACGGAAGAAATTGATCACATATTCCGAACGTCCGATGAAACGTTTGCGCAGGGTTTCATCCTGCGTAGCAATACCAGCCGGACAAGTATTCAAGTGACATTTACGCATCATGATACATCCGAGAGTAATCAATGCTGACGTTGAGAAACCAAATTCTTCACCTCCCAGCAAGCCAAGCTTAACTACATCGGTTCCGTTTTTCAACTGACCATCCACCTGAACTTTAACACGTCCGCGAAGGTTGTTCATCACTAACGTCTGCTGTGTTTCGGCAATACCCAATTCAACCGGCAAACCGGCATGTTTGATCGAACTCGCAGGAGATGCACCAGTTCCTCCTTCGCTACCTGCAATGATAATCAGGTCGGAGAACGCTTTGGCTACCCCGGCAGCAACAGTTCCTACACCATTTTCTGAAACCAGTTTCACCGATACTTTTGCATTCGGATTGGTTACTTTCAGGTCGTAAATCAACTGAGCCAAGTCCTCAATTGAATAAATATCGTGGTGAGGCGGTGGCGAAATCAAAGTAATACCCGGCGTTGAATTACGGGTTTTAGCAATAATTTTATTCACTTTGAAGCCCGGTAACTGACCACCTTCTCCGGGTTTTGCCCCCTGAGCCACTTTAATTTGCAGCTCGTCGGCATTTATCAGGTAATTATTGGTCACCCCGAAACGTCCTGATGCAATTTGCTTAATTGCACTTCGCTTGTTCGTTCCAAAGCGTTCCGGATCTTCACCTCCTTCACCGGTATTGCTTCGTCCACCAATAGTATTCATTGCAACAGCCAGAGCTTCATGCGCTTCTTTACTAATTGATCCGTAAGACATTGCACCGGTTACGAAACGTTTCATGATTGCTTCCGCTGGTTCAACCAGTGAAATATCAATCGGGTTGGTTTTGTATTTCAAACAGCCACGGATAAATGCAGGTTTTGCATTCTCTTCGTCCACTTTACGGCTGTATTCTTTGTATTTTGAATAATCGTTGGTTCGGGTTGCCCACTGTAACAAACCGATTGTTTCAGGGTTCCAGGCATGGTGCTCGCCGTATTTGCGGTAGTGATAGGTTCCGAACGATTCGAAACCATCTTTTTTACCGAAATTTTTTCGTTTTCCAAACACTTTTTCGTGGAACATGGTCGATTCGCGGCAGATTTCTTCAAATCCGATTCCGCCAATTTTTGACGCTGTTCCGGTGAAATATTTTTTAGTAAGCTCATCGCTCAAACCTACTGCTTCGAAAATTTGTGCTCCCTGGTAACTTCTCAGGGTCGAAATTCCCATTTTAGAGAAAATCTTCAACAAACCTTTATCAATCGAAGTAATGAAGTTTTTGCGGGCTTCTTTGTATTCCATTTTAATCTGACCGGCATTTACCAAATCATCGATTGCAGCAAAAGCAAGGTATGGATTGATAGCACTGGCACCATAACCGAGCAGCAATGCAAAATGAGTTACCTCGCGCGCTTCGCCGGTTTCAACCAAAATACCAATCTGCATACGTTTTTGAGTCTGGATCAAATGATGGTGCACCGCAGCCACTGACAGCAAAGCTGGAATCGGAGCCATTTCATCCGACACTTTCCGGTCTGAAAGAATGATGAAATTTTTCTGTTCATCCACCGCTTTCTCCGCAGCTTCAAGCATTGCATTGAATGACTTCATGAAACCGTCGAATCCTTCTTTCACCGGGAAAACCATCGGAATGGTTTTGTGAGAGAATTGTTCGTGCTTCATATCTTTGATTTTGCCAAGGTCTGTATTGGTAATAATCGGACTATCGAATTTAATCAACTTACAGTGTTCCGGCGTTTCATCCAAAATATTTGAATGCAGCGAACCAATATAATTTGTCAGCGACATAACAAGGCCTTCGCGAATAGCATCAATAGCAGGGTTGGTTACCTGAGCAAAAACCTGACGGAAATAATTAAAGAAACGCTGTGGCTGATCAGAGAAAATAGCCAGAGGAGTATCATTCCCCATCGAACTGGTTGGCTCAGCAGCGGTGTCACACATGGGTTTGATAACCATTTCCATGTCTTCTTTCGAATAGCCGAACACGTCTGCATAAGTTTTAAACTCGTCGCCCATTGATGAAGAAACCCGTGCTTTCACTTCGATATCCTCCATCATTAAGCGATTTTCTTTCAGCCAGTTGCCATACGGATTACGCTGACTTAGTTGAGCTTTCACCTCATAATCAGGAATAATTATACCTAATTTGGTATCGATAAGCATGATTTTTCCAGGACGCAAACGACCTTTTTCCTTGATTTCATCAGCAGCGAAAGTTTGCACACCTACTTCCGAGCCCATTACAATCATATCGTTTTTGGTAATGATGTAGCGCGAAGGGCGCAAACCATTGCGGTCAAGAGTTCCCCCGATGTAACGGCCATCGGAAAATACCATCGAAGCAGGACCATCCCATGGTTCCATGATGGTAGAATGATATTCGTAAAAATCTTTCAAACTCTGCGGAATCGGGTTTTTCGAGTTGAACGATTCGGGAATCATCATACACAGAGCATGAGGCAGACTACGGCCTGTCAGATGCAGGAATTCCAGCACATTGTCGAACGAAGCTGAATCGGACTTATTTGGTTCGACAACCGGAAATAATTTTTGCAAATCGGGGCCATACACTTCTGATTTCAGCAATGCTTCGCGGGCCTGCATCCACAAACGATTACCTTTAACAGTGTTTATTTCACCATTGTGGGCAATCATACGGAATGGGTGCGCCAAATCCCAGGTAGGGAATGTATTGGTACTGAAACGAGAGTGAACCAGCGCAATTGCACTTTTCATTTTCGGGTGCTGCAAATCTTTGTAATATTCGCGCACCTGGTCTGGGGTAAGCATTCCTTTATAAATGATCACCTTCGATGAAAGACTGGAAACATAAAATGCCTCTTTGCTTTCAATCGCCGATTCTCTGATTTCACGTTCAGCTTGTTTACGAACCAAATACAAGGTCTGCTCCAGTTTTTCCTGTTCCAGATTGCCCCCCACAAACACCTGTTTAATTGCAGGTTCAGTCGTTTTGGCAATCTCCCCCGGAGCTGAACTATCTACCGCCACATCGCGGTATTCA
Organism: Prolixibacteraceae bacterium; assembly: GCA_963668595.1. Classification (GTDB taxonomy): domain Bacteria; phylum Bacteroidota; class Bacteroidia; order Bacteroidales; family Prolixibacteraceae; genus GWE2-42-39. Next base: position 2,102,389 of record OY764876.1, read on the forward strand.
ATCAAATTCAGACCTTCCTGTTTTATATATTTTGAAAGAATTTCCAGACAAAGTGCCGAGTCTTTCGCCTGTTTTGGCAAAAAGATTAAGCCCGTTCCGTATTTTCCTTCCTGCGGAACGTCCACTTTTAATACTTCCCGGATATATTCATCCGGAATTTGCATCAAAATACCGGCCCCGTCACCGGTTTTATTGTCAGCACTGGTAGCTCCGCGGTGATCCATGTTCCGCAGTACTTCCAAACCACGCTCAATGATATCGTGCGACTTTTGCCCTTTAATGTGGGCCACAAAGCCAATTCCGCAGTTATCATGTTCGTTGGCCGGATCATACAAACCCTGCGCTTTGGGAATTCTTGTGTGCATCATGTGTATTTCTTTATTTGTTGTTTCTTCAGGGTAATTTTACTCACCTTTCTGCATCCTTTCGTGTAGGTCATATAAGATTGTAAGTAAATCCTATATTTTTATTACGAAATGAAAGCAAAAATAACAAATACAATTACAAGAACAAATTTCGCCTTATAGAAAGCATGTTGCAAAACATGCATATTTTTCTTTTTTTTCTCAGGAAAAATGATTGAATGAAAGGGTTTTAGAATGCAACCTTTGTTGCACGAGAAAAAAAGTGACAAATAAATGATAACATTTTTTTAACAGACAATTGCCTATTTCAGAAGCATTTCGATGGCTCGATTTACACTTTCAAAATTGAAATCGCAAAGCACCCGTTCCATCTTCCGGCTTATTTCGGCTAAACAAAGATTTCCAATACTTCCTTCGTGTGTATGATTCAGTTCCCGGCCAGGCTCATATTTACCTGCATTAATCTCTAAACCAACCTGTTTATAGGCATCGCGGAATGGTACTCCCTGCTGAACCAGCCGATTTACATCTTCAACACTAAATACATATTTATACCGGTCATCAGCCAGAATGTCTTCTTTAATTTTCATATTCGAAACGGCAAACGAGGCAATTCGCAAGCAATCGTCCATTTCGTCGAACAGAGGCAAAAACACTTCCTTAATAATCTGCATATCGCGGAAATATCCACTAGGCAAATTATTCAACATCATCGTAATCTGCATGGGAGCAGCCTGAATTTTATTGCAATGCGAGCGCAGCAATTCAAATACATCCGGATTCTTTTTGTGCGGCATAATGCTCGAACCAGTGGTCAACTCGTCGGGAAGAGCCACAAAACCAAAATTCTGGCTCATAAATAAACACACGTCAAAAGCCATGCGCGACAAAGTTGCTGAGACCGACGACAAGGCCATTGCTACCGATTTCTCCATTTTCCCACGCCCCATCTGTGCATACACCACATTGTAATTCATCGAGTCGAAACCCAGTAATTCGGTAGTCATAGTACGATTTAACGGAAACGACGAACCGTAGCCGGCAGCCGAGCCAAGCGGATTCTGATTGGTGATGCGATAAGCCGCTTTCAATAATTCCAAATCATCAACCAAACTTTCGGCATAGGCACTAAACCACAAACCAAACGACGAAGGCATCGCGATTTGCAAATGCGTATATCCCGGCATCAGGTGGTTTTTATATTTTTCGGCCTGAGCAATTAACAAAACAAATAATTCGTCCACTGATGCAACTATTCGCTGAATTTCAGCCCGGGCAAACAATTTCAGGTCAAGCAAAACCTGATCGTTTCGCGAACGTCCGCTATGAATTTTCTTGCCCACGTCACCCAGTTTACGGGTCAGCATCAGCTCTACCTGCGAATGAACATCTTCAATACCTGCCTCAATTTCAAAGCGATTGGCTTCTACTTCGGCATAAATATTTTTCAATTCAGCCAGCAAACTTAACTTATCAGACTCGGTCAACAATCCAATTGATTCCAGCATGATTGCGTGCGCCATCGAGCCCAACACATCATATTTCGCCAGATAGGCATCCATCTCACGATCTTTTCCTACGGTAAAATCTTCAATCAATTTATTTACGGAAGTTCCTTTATCCCAAAGCTTCATCGGTTATAATTTTGCTGATTCGACAGTTATCAAATTGAAAAATTCGCTGTAAAAACACGAATACACCGACAAATATAAAGCAAAAACCCCCATTCATTTATTCATATTGAATTAATTCCGAAATGAAAAGAAATACTTTACTTTGTTTTAATATGTTTCGGAAACCTTGTTGTTGCAGGAAAATGATTCGCGATACATCAATGATTAAACAATTAAAGACAACTTTTCGCTCTCCGATTTTTTGGATCGTTGCGTTTGCGGTGATCGCTTCGCCCATGGCACTTAGCTATCTGCTACACTATATCGACGAAAGACATTATACGAATGCAGCCATTCAAATGATTAATAGTGGTGACTACCTCACTCCCCTGCAACCCAACGGACAGCCACGTTTTCTGAAACCGATACTGAGCTACTGGATGCTCACTACAAGCTATCATTTATTCGGGATCAGTCCGTTTTCGTCACGCCTGCCTTTTTTATTATGCGGGCTTGCCCTTCTTTGGGTTACATATAAAATAGCACAGCGTTTAAGCGGAAATAAAAATAACGCACTGCTCGCACTGCTAATAATGGCAAGCAATCCATTGCTATTACTAAGCTCATCCCGCTCGATACCAGATATTCCTCAAGCTCTGTTTTTTGCTGTCGGGGCACTGGGAATTGCCGGATTTCTTACTTCTCCTGCTATACGAAAGCGCGATTTGTGGCTTTTTTATTTGGGATTTGCCTTTGCCTTTGCCACCAAAGGATTGCCTGCTCTGGCTTTCGGAGGATTGTCCGGCCTTTTCCTCTTGCTGAATCCATGGAAAAAGGTCCAGTTTCGCGAACTAATAAATATTCCGGCAATAATCAGTGCGCTCGTTATCGCACTTTTCTGGTATATTATTATGTACCTGATTCATGGACAAGAATTTATCAATTCGTTTTTTGCTGATCAGGTTGGAGGCCGTATTTCAGAAGATCATTTCCGCATCGTAAAGAATGCAGCATTTGCCATTCTTTCAATTATTGGCTATTTCATTTTCTGGCTACCTGCTCTTTTCCCATGCAAGCAAAACCTATCCAACTTTTCAAAACAGAACAACGGACAAAAAGCATTTTTAATACTTACCGGCATTTGGCTTGCAGCCATGTTTCTCCTTGCAACCTTTACTGTTAAATTTTACGACCGGTACTTTCTACCTGTATTTCCGTTAATTGCCGTTGCTTTTTCGCTTTTGCTATCCCAATCAACCAATTCGGCTCGTAAAATAAAACGTAGCACTACTATATTAATTATAATAGGAATAGTAGCCTCAACCGGCAACGCATTTATTTCATTCAAGCTGAATATTTATTTGATATTGTTTTTTGCAATCGTCATTGCAATCCTACTATTTGCAGCAATGCTATTCCGACAAAAAACAAAAAATGAATTCGATTCGATCACAAAACGGCACACATCAATTGTTTTTCTACTCTTTGGATGTTTATCCTGCTCCATCGCCATTTTCTCTCTCCCGAATCAAAGCAGCCAGATAGCCCAATATTTAAACACAAATTATCCGCCGCACACCCCCGTTTATTTCTTCGGACATAAAAAAGTTGCGGCCAAAATAAGAGTTTATTCTGCCGGAAACTATCCGATATACGAACAAACAGATACCACTTCGATCTACGGATTTGACAATAAACCAGCCATTTTCACATCAAACAATTTGCCAGCAACACAACTTCCTTCCCTATCTGACACTATCGCCTCCGAATGGCAAAGCTTTCCTTTTATTGAAATTCTCACGTCACCCATCTCCAAAATCAATTTGTCAAGCGAAAAGCATAAAAACTTTTACATTATTCAAAAATAAATCACCACAAACGATCTTTTTGCTACAACAACAAAGAATAAATCAATATTTATTCTAGAAAAAGAATGTATAATATATCATTTAGATATTTTATTTACATTTTCTTAACAAACCTATTCAACCATACATCTCATTAATGAAACCCCTTAAAATACTGGGTTAAAAACAAACAATGTGGATTAAAAAGATTTAACACCCCCTAAAAAAGCACCCCAAAAATCTACTTTTATAGCTTTCCCTCAAACACACCCCTAAAAAATCGACCACACAAACAAGTTTTATATCTATTTTTGCAGTGTACCTATCAAAAAACAACACAACAACAAATAAAAAACTACTTAAATAAAAATAGACCCCCTTTTAAAATGACATATTTAAAGAAAAAGTATATAAAAATGATTGTTAACCCTAAAAACTAATTTCTATGAAAAAGACATTATCAGTATTCATTCTCGGATGCCTATTTATTGCAAGCCAATCAGCATTTGCCGGAAACTGGAATACCGGAGTAGATCTCTATAGCAGCTACATCTGGAGGGGATCAAAATATGGTAGCGGACCAGCACTGCAACCATCCGTTGAATTTAGTGCAGGAAGTTTTGCTCTCGGTGCATGGGGCTCATATTGCATTTCGGATAATGAAGCAGCCGAAGCCGACTTATACGCAAGCTATAGCCTTGAGTTAAGCGAAAAATTTTCATTGAATTTCACTTTAACAGACTACTACTTCCCTACTGCTGATACAAAATGGCTGGACGGAGATTCACACTCGTTTGAACCGATGGTAAGCATGGGGATTGGCAAAGTATCTCTTTTAGGAGCCTACATGACCCATGCCGAAGATGTATATTTTGAAGCAGGACTGGAACTTGGTTCAGTAAATATTTTTGCCGGAGCAGGAGACGGACAATACACTTCGGATGGCAAATTCAGTGTTTGTAACCTGGGAGTAAGCACATCCAAAGAAATTAAAATAACCGACTCATTTTCACTTCCAGTTTCAGGTTCCGTTGTCCTAAATCCTTCAACTGAGCAATTTCACATTGCTGTTGGAATCTCATTCTAAGTATCATTATCAAAATTACTGAATATGAAAAAGATTGAAGCAGTTATAAGAAAAACCAAATTCGAAGAAGTGAAAGAAGCACTGAACGAGGCTGGTATCGAATTCTTCTCCTTTTGGGATGTTCGTGGCGTGGGACAAACACGCGAGGGACGTGTTTACCGGGGTGTTGCTTACGACACCAGCTCTATTGAGCGCACGATTCTGTCGATTATTGTTCGCGACAAAAATGTAGAAAAAACAGTATTGGCAATTATGAAAGCTGCACGCACCGGAGAGATTGGCGACGGAAAAGTATTCGTTTCCAACATCGAAGAATCGTACCGGATACGCACCGGAGAATACGGAGACGAGTCGCTTTACATTAAAGGAAAAGAAGAGTAACCCCTTAATATTACGATCATGGAAGAAACAACATATACTATTGAAACACTCGCAAAAACAGCGACAGACATTGCCACCTCCATCGACACAATCTGGGTATTAATTGCAGCTGCACTGGTATTTTTCATGCAGGCAGGTTTTGCCCTGGTTGAAGCAGGATTCACACGTCAGAAAAACACAGTCAACATCATGACCAAAAACCTCATCGACTTTGCCGTCGGATCAATTCTTTTCTGGTTGATTGGTTTTAGCCTGATGTTCGGCTCCGACCTTGGCGGCTTTATTGGCATGCCTTCTTTCTTCTTCAGCAAAGGATGGGAAGGTTCAATCCCTGCGGAAGCATTCCTGATTTTCCAAACAGTTTTCGCAGCAACCACTGCAACAATCGTTTCAGGAGCAATGGCTGAACGCACCGAATTTAAAGCATATTTCTTTTATTCTATTGCCATTACGGCAATTATCTACCCTGTTTCGGGTCACTGGGTATGGGGAGGCGGATGGCTATCTCAAATGAGCACTCCTTTCCACGATTTTGCAGGATCCAGCGTAGTTCATATGGTAGGAGGAACGGTTGCTCTTGTCGGAGCCATCGCACTAGGACCTCGTATTGGTAAATATTCTGGCAAAAAAGCCAATGCAATCCCCGGGCAAAATATAACTTACGGAACTTTGGGTGTTTTCATTCTGTGGCTCGGCTGGTTCGGATTCAACCCGGGATCGCAACTTGCAGCGTCAGGCGCCAACAATGCGAATGCTATTTCACACATATTTGTTACAACCAACCTTGCAGCTGCCGCAGGAACCGTCGCTGCACTTATAATCAGCTGGTTGCGCTACGGAAAACCAAGTTTAAGTTTTGCACTGAACGGCGCACTGGCCGGACTGGTTGCCATTACTGCTGGTTGCGACGCTGTCAGCGGCTCTAGCGCAATAATTATTGGTTTGATTGCCGGAACAGTTTTGGTTTATGCAGTAACATTTATCGATAACAAATTACACGTTGACGATCCAGTAGGAGCCGTTTCTGTACACGGAGTTTGCGGAGCTCTCGGAACCATTTTGGTTGGAGTATTCGCCAGCGAAGGAGGAGTACTTTTCGGCGGAGGTTTCAGCTTACTTATCTCCCAAATCATTGGGGTATTAACCATCGCTGCATGGGCTTTTGCCCTTGGCTTCATCCTGTTCTGGATATTAAAACATACTGTTGGACTACGCGTTCCACAGAGGATAGAAGAGGAAGGTTTGGATATTTATGAGCATGGCGAAAGTGCCTACAACTAACCGGGCATCCGCCAACGAAAAGATCCGTCATTCGGCGGATCTTTTTTTTATTTTAACTGAAGATTTTCCAATAATCGAATATATAACTGCGGCGCTGCTTCCAATTCGTCAACATAAATAAATTCATCAGCAGTATGCGACCGGGCACTGTCACCAGGCCCCATTTTTATAGAAGGATAAGGAATAACTGCCTGGTCAGAAGTTGTAGGCGAACCATAATACGGAATTCCTAATTCGACACCTCGTTTCACTATCGGGTGAGTAACCGGAACGCCGGATGAATTTAAACGGAATGAACGAGACTTCACTTCTGACTCAATCAAATCGTTGATAATCTGAAAAGCTTGTTCATTCGGATAATGCTCATTGGTACGCACATCTATTACAAACGAGCACTGATCGGGAACTACGTTATGCTGGGTGCCGGCATTGATTACACTCACCGTCATTTTTACATCTCCCAGCAATTCAGAAGTTTTTTCAAATTTGTAATTCCGAATCAATTCAATATCGGCAATTGCCTTATATATTGCATTAATTCCCTCGTTTCTGGCTGCGTGTCCCGATTTTCCAAAAGCAGTACAATCGAGCACCATCAATCCTTTTTCAGCAATGGCCATTTGCATCAATGTTGGTTCACCAACAATAGCAAAATCAAAAGCTCCGAGCTCCGACAAAATACTTTCCAATCCGTTCACGCCGGAAATTTCTTCTTCTGCCGTAGCCGCATAAATGAGGTTAAAAGGCAAATCGTGTTTCTGATAAAAATGCAGAAATGTCGCCAGCAACGAAACCAATGGTCCACCAGCATCATTACTTCCCAAACCATACAATTTCCCATCTTCAATATCCGGAGAAAACGGATCGCGCGTATATCCCTTGGCCGGTTTTACAGTATCAATATGCGAATTAAGCAAAACAATGGGAAGCCCTTCCTGCCAATGAGTATTACGTACCCATGTATTATTCCCTTTGCATTCAAAAGAAACTTCTTTCCCGGATAAAAAATCCCGAATAACCTGTGCTGCATTTTCTTCTTCCCTGCTAAACGACGGGGTGGCAATTAATTTTTGAAGAAGCAAAATATATTCATTCATAAAAATAAAGGAATGATGTTCATGACAAAAATCAGTAAAATATTTCAAATACAAACATTCCGAATGCAAAAAGATAGGCGAAATACAAGCTGCAACGGGCAATTATCCATTTAATCAGGCCGAACCATATCTCAAATTCTGAATTCAGAATCCTAATCAAACGACGATTACCCTTCCTCAATATGGCTTGCATCCCCAAAGATGCATCAGATTGAAAAGAAAATGTTTTTATCTGAGATTATTCTGCATCCAATTCTTCGAGCTGCACTTTTCCTCCAAATTTCTTTTCTGAAATTATGGCAAACACAATTACCACAACAATCAAAAGAATTGACCAGTAAACCGCAACCGGCACCGGAGGAGGATCTCCCTGTGCATACGAGTGCATCCCCGACAAGTAATAATTCACGCCAAAGAATGTCATCAGCACCGAACTGTACCCAACTAAAGTACATGCACTTAACACCAAATGACTTTTCAATCCTGGAATTTTTTTCAGATGAAGAATGAAGGTATAAACCAGAATTGTCACCAAAGCCCAGCTTTCTTTAGGATCCCAGCCCCAATAGCGCCCCCACGACTCATTGGCCCACACCGCACCGATAAACGAACCAACCGTCAGCAGCATCAAACCAATAATTAGTGACATCTCAATGATATATGCCAACTCGGTAATAGAATAGGTAAGTGTGCGGATATTTTTTTCGGTACGCATAATCATCAAAATCAGATTCATCAATCCGAGCAATGCACTGATTGCCAAGAATCCATAACTGGCAGTAATTATTGCCACATGGACAATTAACCAATACGATTTCAATACCGGAACCAAATTGGTTATTTCAGGGTTGAGCCAACTCATTCCGGCAACCATCAGCGAAAGTCCGGCCAATACGGTAGTTACCGAAAGCGTGACAGGCGATCGTTTCACAAAAATAAATCCAGACAACAGCGAAGCCCAGCCAATATAAAGCATCGTTTCGTAGCCGTTACTCCAGGGAGCATGCCCTGAAATATACCAGCGAATTGCCAATCCGATTGAATAAACCAGAAAAACTACAAATACCAGGTAAGTTGCTGAAAAAAGAATTTTTCCCAGGCGTGCACTTGGATTGAAAATATGATAAAAATGCAACAGCAATAACACCAAACCCAAAATCAGACATGCATACGAAAGCTTTCCAAAAATATTCTGTTCATTATAGAAAATCTCCATACGAACTTTCGACACAGGAGGAACGATTGCTGCGCCGAACTCGCGCTGATAATTCTTTATGTTTTCGAGCAATTTATCAGAGGCACTCCAATCACCCGACTCAGTAGCAAGAGCAACTTCAGCAAAATATTTCTGCAACGAAATCTGTTCAATCTCGCTCCCAATACTATCGTAACTAGCTAAAAACTGTTTGGGAGTAACCCAGGTATTGTTGGCGTCATTTGGAACGGGATACGATTTCAGAAAATCACCCTGAAAAACGGAAAAACAAATATTCATCCGCTCATCAACATTTATTACTTCTTTGTCGAGTTTATTGCGTTGTGTAGGTTTTTTCTGATACGCTTCATTAACCATTTCATTCAGAATACGGGCACGTTCGCCTTCCTGCCCCACCAACTCGTTAAATGAAAAAATATCGGAAGTAATTCCCAGTAATTTTTTCAATTCGTCGTTCGATACCTTTATAACCGGCTGATTACGCCAATGTTCAGGAAAAGCATTCATCAACAGAAAAACTTCCGTCGCCGACATTCCCTGATAGGTATTTCGTTTCGAAAGTTTACGCAATACTTCGGAAGCCAGTGTACTTACCGGCTCAATTCGCCCCTGTTTGTCCTGAACAAGAAATTCACCAAAAGCAGTCACCTGCGTATTACCAATCCGCGAAGTACTTGTTGCTGCCACTGCATTCCCGGCCAACAAAACTCCCAACAACAAGACCATTCCTGATTTCAAACGCAGTTGCTTCAGTTTAGAGCTGGCTCTCACCAGAAACATAAACCGGCTATTGCGCGAAAACAAAGTAAACAGCATGCCTACAGTTAACAAAAAGTAACCCAGGTACGACACCGCTGTTCCCCACCAGTCGTAACTTACCGATAAAATTGTTCCCTTTTCATCTTCGTCATACGACGACTGAAAAAACCGATATCCTTTGTAATTCAAAATATTATTCATGAAAATACGGAAAGGAGTCCCTTCGTTCACCTCATTTTCCAGAATTTTCACTTCGCTGGCAAACGACGACGGACTATGCGAACCGGGATAGCGTTCCAATTGAAAATCGTCCAAACGAATAGCAAACGGAAGTTTATGTTCCAACGAACCGTACGACACGTTTACTTTTATTCCATCAACCACGCATTCTGACGGTTCTCCAATTTCGCCTTTTTGCCCAAAGACATGAAGTTCGCGCACTTCATCACCCTGTTTCACTTCCACTGTCAGGGCATCCTGAAGTTCATTATTTTCATGTTGAGGGACATGAATCAGACTCAATTTTGCTTTCGGATAAAATGCTTTCAATACAAAACGAATATTCGATGAGCGATAAATTGTTTTATCCGCCAAACGATGTTCCTGCCCGGGCAAAAGAATTTCTTCTGCTCCTCCCATCATATTCAACACCCACACCGTATCTTCCGATTGGAAAAGTAATTCTTCACCTGAATATTTCAAGCGGAGTCCCGACGAAACCTGCCCGTCGTTGAATGAAACCAAAGCCCCTCCAATGTTTTTCTGCTGCCCCGACGACAAAATAAAATCTTTACGCGAAAAATCGGGACCAACCACCATAAACGAAACGGCAGGCGATCCAAACTCATCCTGAACCATTGTTTCGGTTGCCTGAGGAACAAAGTCAACATTCTTCACCTCCAGAGTTTTTCCTGCAATATTTATTGTTTTCGAAAAACGATTCGATGCATACGGAGAAAACACCACTTTTTCGTCAATTTTCACCTGCTCACTGGCCGATTCAGCCTTCACCGTTACATACATGGCATCAGTAATAATTACATCCGACGAGTTGCCCTCGCGAATGTGCATCGAACCTTCGAAACTGAAATAGCGGGTAATTCCTGCTCCGGCAATCATTACAATAAATGCCAGATGAAAAAGCAAAACCGCCCATTTTTTCCGGCTTACCAATTTGTATTGAAAAGCGCTTCCAATCATGTTTACGCACAAAAGAGCCATAATTAGCTCGAACCACCATGCATCGTAAACCAAAACACGGGCCGTTATCGTACCATAATCATTCTCAAGAAAGGTGGCATAGGCAATTGCAACACCCAAAATAACGACCAACAAAACACTTGTCAGCATTGAAAAAAAGGAAGCAAAAAAACTTTTCATAACCAGATTTTATTGGTATGTAACAAATTAAAAGGCCGAAAAGATTTCGAAACCTTTTACGCTTGCGAATAAATTCAGCATACAGAAACTCATTCGCTCAAGCGAGAGCAAATTACATTTATTTTTTTTGAAGTCAATAGCCTTGGAATAACATTCATCTTAATGATTTTCCCCCACGTCTTTACATCAAAACAAACAAAATGGAAATGAATTGAATTGCAGGGAAATTATTCGTGCCAGCCGGTTATTATACTCCGATAATTTTTAAACGGAGATTTCCCGACCGAAGCAACGTACAAATGAACAATCAAAAATATTGAAATAAGAAAACCCACCGAGGCGTGTAAAATCGCAGTCAGAAACATTCCGCTCACCCCATACACATCAGCAATAATCATTTCAGGAAAAAGCAAAGCAACACCCGACACAATCACCAATGGAACAAGCAAATACATCACTGCGATGTATGAATATTTTTGTAACGGATTAAATTTTCGCTTTTCAGTAACAGGAAACGGAGAGGTTTCTTTTTTAAACATCCCGAATGCATAATAGCGCATCTGTTTGTATAAACTTTTGAAAATTCCCTTTTTATCAATCCGGTAATGCTTGCCATTTTTTGTAAACAGATTTCCAAAGAAGAACAACAAATAGCTCAACGACACAACAACGCCTGCAATGTTATGCAGCGTCATGCCTAATTCAAAAGGCATCAAATGGAAATCAGGACTTGCATACTGCATATTTATCCCGGTCACTATCAATACAATAATTCCCAGTGCATTTAATCCATGCCAGGCTCGAAGCCATTTCGGATATAAATAGATTTTCCCTTCTGTACTCATCTGTTTACTTTTTTAGAATTCTGAAAACAATATGGACGCCAATTCCGGCCAACACCATCAAGAAAATAAGGACACTTAATCCGTTTAACAGCGGATTTTGATATGCACCAATCACATACGATTCGTTGGCTAAAATATTTCCAATGCCATCTTCGCGGGCTTGCAGATTCTGATATTTGTACAACGAAGCTTTCAGTCGCGAATCTGCCGTGTGGCACTCAATACAATTTTTTACTGCTTCTCCTTTTGGGCGGACATTATGCGAAACCATCAACGAATCAACTACTTCTGTATGACATTCAATACACCGAACATTTTGGAAATGTAATTTCTGATTCGGCAACCAACGATGCACTTCAATCAATTCAGGTTTATTTTTGTCTGAAACCAACTGATAGCGCTGCATATTGTCGTGACAAACCAAACACATTGCATTGCTGTGGTCAACAATCTCTTTTATACTCGAACTATTTCTGGCCACAGGTTGGTAATAATGCTGACTGTGGCATTTCGAACAGGTAAAAACTTCGCCATGCACCTGTGCATGCACACTTTTACCAAATTCTTCTTCTATTTTTTCAAACTGATATGCAGCATAATTATCATCTCCTCCATGACAATCAATACAGGTTGACATAGGTTCCATCTTCAATGCCCCATCATGCGGATAATTTTCATAATCAGCAGAATGACAATCGGTACACGAAAATTTTTTGTGTACCCCATGCTGCATACGAACAGAGTCTATTACAAAATACGGATTCATCAACCGCTTCTCATTTCGTTCTGTCCATTCGTTATACACTGAATAAGTTTGATTTGCATGGCATTTCAAACACTGTTCCTTCGTTGCTCCCAGCGAAGACAAATTCGGTATCAGGAACAACAGAAAGACTCCACTCCTCAGTAATTTCCTCATATATCCTTTATTAAAGAAATATCCTGAAGACAATCGTTTCAGGATATTCCGATGAATCTAAACTGCTATTTTAAAGTTCTGATGTAATTCACAATCGCCCAACGATCTTCATCGTCAGGAATTTTACTTTCGAAGTTGGGCATTTCGTCACGCCCAATAAAAGACTGGTAATAAATTACACCATCACTCTGCGACTGAAAATCGGCAGCCTTAAATGATTTGATTAACACACCCATGCTTGCCGCCTTCGGACCATCCCCTTCTCCAACATTACCGTGGCACGATTTGCAGTGCTTGGCATAAAGCATCTTGCCCACTTTTTCCAACGAAGCATCCCCTTTGTGGGCATTCTTCATATCCTTGTACTTGGCTGGAACATTCCACGGCCCCCCCAATTTTTTATCTTGTTGCCCAATGAATGAAACCATCACGCAACCGGCAAAAATCACCATCAACACCAAAATCAAATTTTTGTAGGCTTTCATAATCTGTTTGTTTAAAGTTCGGGTTAAAAATTCCACAATCGGGTTATTGTAAAGCCAATTGCGAAATTGTCTTTTGTAATTTTATTCAAATTATACAACATTATATCCTGAGGAATAATCCCATCCGAGTTGCCCATATATATCTGGAAGGCATGCGTACTGGTTGAGATTTCATATCCAAAGGAAAGATTCGGCTTCGGATGTTTGTACCACTCCAATTGTTCAGATATAGATTTAATCTTTAGCGGAACATCGTAATTAAAAATAATCGAGCCCTGCGGCGACACTTTTACCCGCCCGTTTACGTGGAGTCCGATTTTATCGTGATCCAACCCCATTGCAATAGCATTGTAGTGCGTAAAACTAACTCCGGCCTGCGTGGTAAATGCATCGCAGAATTTTCGTCCAACAATTAATTCGGAAAAATACGAGAGACGATCCGGGAATTTATAACTGTAAACAGTGTTGGTTTGAAATGCCCGCTGCACTTTTCCAGTCTCGAAAACACTTTTATTCCGTCCATCGATAGCCACATTGGCATACACACAAACCGCTACCGGAATCGTATTATTTCGAGTTTGCTCCAGAATGGTCCATTTTGCACTAAAATCGGTGTATTTATTCTTTTTTGTAATTCCCCAACCGATCTGAAAATTCTTCACCGGAACATAATTCAAGCCAATGCGAACATTTGCTCCGGGAGCATAAATCCCCCACAAATCGCTCCGTCCATTTTCAATTGGTCCAAATTTATGCTGAATTACATATTCCAGCGTTTTGGGCACAGGAATAACCGAAGTCTGGTCATCAATCAAATAACCACTTTCAAAGGGAGAGCGAACCGGTTTGTCTTTTTCTTTCACCACAGCATCCTGCTCCTCAACCTCCTGCGCAAACGTTCCGGAATATGCGAAAACCAATAACAAAACAATCCATATATTTTTTCCCATGATTAGCATTTTTTCTGATTTTCACTCAATTATTCCTGGCCCCTTGCGTAATCCAGGCAAGCACAATAGCTGCTTCGGATGCAGTATATTTTTTATGTGTATGCCCACTCGTTGATGGAGCCACTACGGAATAAATTTTACTCTCTGCCGGATTTGTCGTATTGATATACTTGCTGTTATTTATTGAATTGTATGCATTAGCGGCCGTTAAATCCGGAGACGTTCCTCCTGATTTATGGCAGGCAATACAATTATTATTCGAAGTAAAAATTGGCAGTACCTGCTGCGAAAAACTTACTGCAGGAGCATCCGGATCATCCACCGACGGAATTTCCGCAGGAATAATAAAATCGTACTTGCACGCAACCAAAGCCAATATGCACGCAATTATCGCGAAGAATAATTTAATCTTTTTCATCTGTAATAATTTGTCTATTTTTTCAGCTTCAGAAGTGTATCTCTCTTTTATTGAGATACTTTCTATTTCAAAGATTCAATTGAATTCTTCAACAATGCCAGAATATAAGCCGGATTGTGAACTCCTTTGCTTCGGTCTTCTTCGATTAATTTGTAATTATACGTTACTCCGGCCAAATCAATCGGGAAAGTTCCTACCTTGGTGCTTCCAGTTGAAGTAATAGTTCCTTTTGCAACCAACAAATCATGCAATTCGGCCATCAGGTCTTCCACTTCTTTCTGAACTCCTTTGTAATCGAAATTCGGAAGAGTTCCGTGACATTTTGTACAAGATGCCAAACTTGGATCGAAAGTATGATCCCCCTCATGCATATGACAAGTTGTACAACCACCAGAATTACGGTGTTTGTGCGATTTTGTTCCCGGATAACTTATCGAACCGGCAATCTCATATCCGTCAATTCCTTCCAATAAATTACCCTGCGGACCATGATGTGGCCCGTAACGCGAACTGGTAATTTTAAAAGTTCCGTCAGCCAAAGCAACCGGAGCTGCTTCGCGCGATTGATGGCAGTTAATACAAAGGTTCGAAGTAGGACTAATGTCAACCGCCTGATCTCCATCCTGTGCCACAACCAATTTCACCGGAGTAGTACTGCGCAATGCATAATCTTGTCCATCTTCTTCAAAATCGAAACTAACATGTTTGTTGTGACAGGTTTCGCAACCAATGCGGGTTGGTGCAGCCAATGCTTCGGTAATTGAATCGCGTTTGGTAAACATCACTTCCACAAAGCCTTCGTGCGTATGACATACCGCACACGACTTACGCGAATCACCCGCTCCGGCATAAATATAAGTAGGGCTTCCGGCATGAGGACTTAAACCATGTGTCGATTTTTCATATTCCTCTCCTATTTTGGTCATGTTTGATGATGAATGGCAAGCAAGACAAGTTACGTTACCATCTTTTCCGTTTGTTCCATCAACCCCATCAGTCCCATCTTTTCCATCAGCTCCAGCGGGTCCCATCGGTCCTTCTTTCACGCATGAGGCAGCTACTGCCAGCACAAATATCGACAGAACAAATAGTCGGATAAATTCCTTAATTTTCATAAGTCTTTGTTTTTTAGTTATTTCACAGATAATCTTTAAGTTTAGTAAAGCATCATCTAAAAATAAAACTGAAAAACTACTTGACACTCAATGCTCAAGTGATATATCCCGACTTATAAATTGATATTTGTCAATCAGCCATTCCTGCTTATTCGTACCAAATCTTCTTCATTCAGAATTTCAATCGTACGGTTTTCATGTTTCACAATTCCTGAATTCTCAAGCTCCTTAAATCCTCTGATAAAGCTTTCTTTGGTCATGGCTGACATATCTGCCAAATCTTGCCGGCTAAATGATGTAGTGAATGGATTTGACTGATAAATTTCATTCTTCAGATAAAGAATGGTATCGGCAATACGCCCGGGCATGTATTTCTGGGTCAGACTCACCAATTTATTGAGCATAGTGATGTTCCAACGATTATTATAACGAAGCAGGTCGTAAGAAAATTTACAGTTCTCGATCAATATTTTATGCAAACGCTCTGAATCAACAAAACAACATTCAACTTTCGACACAGCAGTTACCGTAAAATGACGAATATCGTCGCTAATAACTCCACCGGCAGTTAGCAAACTATGCTTGTTGATCAGTTTCAGAATCAGATTTTTGCCTTTGGGTCCCTCGGCAACTACCTTGGCCAAACCATTCCGAACACAAACAAAATGTGTTGTTGAGGTATTTTGTTTAATAATTGTCTCGCCCGGGTTAAAAACAATCTCTCGTTTAAAACTCATCAAATACTCCAATTCTTCTTCCGATAAATTCACAAACACATTACTATTCTCAGTCATACATTTATGACAACAAACTCCATTGCATTTAGTACACTTATCATCCCACACAAAACCAGCCATACAATATATTTTACAATTTAACTTGATAAATATATAGAGATAAGACAAAGATTAAAAGACTTTATGCTCTTAAATATATTTACATGAGAATAATCCTACAAATGAATGGCTTGCTTATTTTAATTTTCATTACGACAAAGCGACCAATATTAATCTTTCTAAAAAAAGACTCTTATCAAGAATAAAAAAACGTTTGTTTTTAACATTTCTTTCCAACCCCAACTTTTCTTACAAAACGGACTTCATTTTCTATTGAAAAGAAGAAAAAAAGAACCAATTCGCAAAAAATGTAAAGAAGCACGACGAAAAGACAAAAATCAACTGAAAATCTTTGATTTATAAGCAAATTAGTTTTACTTTTGCGGCGCATTTAGAAATTATAAAGTCTAACTTATTAATTACGTATTAATTACATGACAGAAATTAAAAACGAGAACCTTGAACCCAAGGCAGAACTCGAACAACAGGAAGCTGCACCTGTAGCAAAAAAAGCTGCACAAGCTGCACAAACAGAAGAATTTGACTGGAGCGCATTCGAAAAAGGTGATACCACCTCTGCTGCTCACGTTGAACTCGAAAACATGTACAACAAAACTTTAACTACTGTTCAGGAAAAAGAAGTAGTTAACGGAACTGTAATCTCGATGAACAAACGCGAAGTTGTTATCGACATCGGTTACAAATCAGACGGTATTGTTAGCTTGAATGAATTCCGCTACAATCCGGAAATGAAAGTTGGCGACAAAGTAGAAATCTACATTGAAAGCCTCGAAGACATTAAAGGTCAAATGATCCTGTCGCACAAAAAAGCCCGTGCAATGCAATCATGGGATCGTGTTAACATGGCACTTGACAACGACGAAATCATCAAAGGATACATCAAATGCCGCACAAAAGGTGGTATGATCGTAGATGTATTTGGTATCGAAGCCTTCTTACCAGGTTCTCAGATTGATGTAAAACCAATTCGCGACTACGATGTATTTGTAGGAAAAACAATGGAATTCAAAGTGGTAAAAATCAACCACGAATTCCGCAACGTTGTTGTTTCACACAAAGCTCTTATTGAAGCAGAACTGGAACAACAGAAAAAAGACATCATCTCTAAACTTGAAAAAGGACAAGTACTGGAAGGTACTGTTAAAAATATCACTTCGTACGGGGTATTCATCGACCTGGGCGGCGTAGATGGTTTGATCCACATCACCGACCTGAGCTGGGGACGTATTTCTCACCCGAACGAAATCGTTGAATTAGACCAAAAATTGAACGTTGTTATCCTTGATTTCGATGATGACAAAAAACGTATCGCTCTTGGTTTGAAACAACTGACTCCTCACCCATGGGATAACCTGAATGCTGAGCTGAAAGTAGGCGACAGCGTGAAAGGTAAAGTAGTTGTTATGGCTGACTACGGTGCATTTGTTGAAATTGCTCCGGGAGTAGAAGGTTTGATCCACGTTTCAGAAATGAGCTGGTCACAACACCTGCGCAGCGCACAAGACTTCCTGAAAGTAGGAGAAGAAGTTGAAGCTCAGATTTTGACACTTGACCGCGATGAGCGCAAAATGTCATTGGGTATCAAACAACTTCGTAACGATCCATGGGGAGACATCGACAACCAATTCGGAGTTGGAAGCAAACACAAAGCAACTGTTCGCAACTTCACCAACTTTGGTGTATTTGTTGAAATTCAGGAAGGCGTTGACGGCTTGATCCACATCTCAGACTTGAGCTGGACGAAAAAAATCAAACATCCATCAGAATTCACTGCAATCGGTGCCGAAATCGATGTAGTAGTTTTGGATATTGACAAAGAAAACCGTCGTTTGAGCCTTGGCCACAAACAATTGGAAGAAAACCCATGGGATGTATTCGAAACAATTTTCTCTGTTGATTCAATCCACGAAGGAACTGTAATCGAATTATTCGACAAAGGTGCAACAATCGCTCTGCCTTACGGTGTTGAAGGATTTGCAACTCCTCGTCACCTTGTGAAAGAAGACGGTTCACAGGCTCAGTTGGAAGAAAAACTGGACTTCAAAGTAATCGAATTCTCGAAAGCTGCAAAACGTATCATTCTTTCTCACTCACGTGTATTCGAAGATGAGAAAAAATCAGAAGAAGCAGCTGCGAAAAAAGTTCAGGCTAAAACTACGAAGAAAGCTGTTAAACAAGTGAAAGACACAATGGAGAAAACAACTCTTGGTGATATTTCTGAATTGGCAGCGCTGAAATCGCAGATGGAAGCTGACGAGAAAAAGTAATTTTGAAACAGGTATGAATAAATCCATGAGAAAGTCTTAAATTGCATTATGGATTTTGAAATTATAAAACAGGTAAGTCACACTACCGTAAAAGTACTCAGCGAAAAGCTGGATACAAATATTGCTCCTGATTTGAAATCGGAGCTGGTAGTAATCACCGGAAATGGTGAGAAAAACATCCTTTTGGATGTAAGTAAATGTCGCTATTGCGATTCGTCGGGCTTAAGTGCTATTTTGGTAGCCAACCGCCTGTGCGAAGATGCTGACGGAACATTTATCCTGACAGGCCTGCAACCTGATGTGGAACAGATCATCCGCATATCGATGCTTCATACCGTGTTGAATATTACAAAAACACAGGAAGAAGCAGAAGCACAGATGAACGAAAGCCAAACAACATCGGCGAACGATTGATTGTTGATGCAGTTTGAGCTTACCATATTAGGAAGTAATTCAGCTTTACCTATATCAAACAGATATCCGACCGCTCAGGTACTGAACGTACTTGGGCGGTTTTTTTTGATCGACTGCGGAGAAGGTACTCAGATGCAATTACGCAGAAACAAAATCAGTTTTGCGTCCATCGATCACATCTTCATCTCCCACATCCATGGCGATCATATTTTTGGGCTAATTGGTCTAATCTCGACCATGATACTCCTCGGACGGAAGAAAGATCTCCACATTTACGCACATTCCGAATTGCAACGCTACACGCAGTTCCAGATGGAATTTCTGTATCCGCAGGAACGCAGTTTTCGTCTTGTTTTTCATCCGCTCAGATTCAAATCACCTCAAATTATTTACAGCGACAAAAAGGTCGAAATAAGCTCTTTCCCTTTGAAACACCGCATTGCAACCTGTGGTTTTTTATTCAGGGAAATACCAGCATTGCCAGGTCTGAAAAAAGAAAAAATTGAACAATACCAGATTCCGATCCGAAACAGGCAGGCAATAAAAGAAGGAGCCGATTTTGTACTGCCCGACGGGCAAATCATTCCTCATCACGAATTAACCATTGCCGCCCCCAAAGCGCGTTCGTATGCATTTTGCAGCGACACCGCTTTTCATCCCGATATTGTGGAAACAATTCAGGGAGTCAACCTTCTTTACCACGAAGCAACCTTTGCCGAAGAACATGCCTCGCTGGCATGCGAAACCTATCATTCAACAAGCAAACAGGCTGCCGAAATAGCACGACTGGCAAATGCCCAACAATTACTCATCGGTCATTTTTCTTCCCGATACAAAAGCATTTCTCCCCTACTCAACGAAGCAAGAAGCATCTTCCCAAACACCGAAGCAGTGAAAGACAACGAAGTGTATAAAGTTGAGAAGTAGATCGGAAATAAGTATTTACTATTTATTGATTTACTATTTACAAATACAGTCTCAATCAGCCTGCACTTCCTGATTTTTGAAATTTGGGATTTTCCCCTTTGGAATTTGGAATTTGATTCTTTGGACTTTGAAATTTGAAATTTGAAATTTGAAATAAAAAAGCCAACCTCATTAACGAAGCTGGCTTTCTGTATTTCAGATAATTTCTTTATTAGCGCAATTTAGCATCTACTTCACGTTCGAAAGTCATCACTATTTTCTGCATGATTTTGTCAATTTGCTTATCCTGAAGTGTTTTCTCATCATCACGCAGAATGAAGCTCATTGCGTACGACTTTTTACCTTCCGGAACACCTTTGCCTTCGTAAACGTCGAATAAATCGACCGAACGCAACAAGGCTTTTTCGGCCCGGAATGCAAGCTCTTTCAGTGTACTGAACGACACCGCTTTGTCGATCAGCAAAGCCAAATCGCGACGCACTTCCGGATATTTCGGGATACCTGCAAATACTACTTTGTTGTTTTTCGATTCAACCAACAAATTATCAAACAAAATATCGGCCACATACACCGGATTTTCAATATCGAAAGCTTTCAGTTCTTTGGCTGCAACAATGCCAAATTCAACCAGAACTTTGCCATTTACTTTATAAATAAGTCCTTCTGATAAATACTTCGATTCAGCCGATTCTGTTTTCACTTTTGCAAGATCGAAACCCAACCGGGTCAGAATATTTTCGGTATAAGTTTTTAGCTCGAAAAAGCTTGTTTTTGCTTGCGGAGCAGTCCAGCGCTCATCTTGCTTAAATCCGGTTACGAACAAACAAAGATGCTCTTCTTCGCGATAATTGTTAATCGGATTTTCGCGCAATTCGGTTCCTTTATGAAAATAACAATTGCCAAATTCGAACAAACGCAAATCAGCATTCCGACGGTTGGCATTGAAAGCAATTGCTTCCAGACCTCCATAAAGAAGCGTCTGACGCATTCCGCCCAGATCATTACTTAGCGGGTTAAATATTTTTACGGTTTGAGCCTCCGGGAAGCTCTCATTGTTTTCGTAATACGCCAATTTAGTCAGCGAATTAGACCAAATTTCGTTGAAACCCTGTGCAGCCAGCATATCCGAAATCAGATTGCGGATTTTATGAGGATCGGGCTTGGCCGAATATTGCAGCGACGCATTCACATTCGCCGGAATTTCTACATTATTGTATCCGTAAATACGCAGCAAATCTTCAATCACATCTGCCTCTCGTTTTACATCTACGCGATAAGGCGGAACCAATAACGAAAGACCTTCTTCTGTTTCTGCAACAATTTGCATTTCGAGCGATTTCAGTATCGATTTAATTTCATCTTTCCCGATATTTTTACCAATCAGGCGATGAATATTCCGATACGATACCTCAACATTGAAATCTTCAACTGGTTCAGGATAAATATCTGTGATTTCAGAAGAGATTTTTCCGCCGGCCACCTCCTGAATCAGCAATGCAGCACGTTTCAGTGCGTACAAAGTCATGTTCGGATCTACCCCGCGCTCGAAACGAAACGAAGCATCGGTACTGAGTCCGTGACGACGAGCCGTTTTGCGAACAAACACCGGATCAAAATAAGCAGCTTCGAGAAAAATGCCTTTGGTATCTTCTTTTACGCCTGAATGCAACCCGCCGAAAACTCCTGCCACACACATACCTTCTTCAGCATTACAAATCATCAGATCGTCGGCATGAAGTTCACGTTCCACCTCGTCGAGCGTCACAAATTTTGTTCCGGCAGGCAGTGTTTGAGCAATCACTTTATTTCCTTTTATCTGCGCCAAATCGTATGCATGGAGAGGCTGACCTGTTTCCATCAATACATAATTGGTTACATCCACCACATTATTAATTGGTTTCTGTCCAATCACTTTCAAACGGTTTTTCAACCATTCGGGCGACTCAGCAATGGTCAGTCCGGTAAGGCTTACTCCGGCAAAGCGCGGACAAGCTTCCGGATTCTTTACTTCAACTGTTACCGGATAGGCCGTAGCATCGTCAATTCTGAATGCATCAACCGAAGGTTTTTGGTAGCTCACCGGCTTATTTTTGCTGATGAAAGCAGCCAAATCACGGGCAATACCAATGTGCGAAGAGGCATCCACCCGGTTGGGTGTCAAATCCACTTCAATCATGAAATCAGATTCAACGTTAAAATAATCCGAGGCCGCCGTTCCAACCACCGCCTCAGCCGGAAGAATCATGATTCCATCGTGATTGTCGCCGAGGCCAATTTCGTCTTCTGCACAAATCATTCCTTCGGAAACTTCGCCACGTATTTTTGATTTTTTGATTTCAAATTCGTTGTCGCCATCGTACAATTTGGTTCCAATTGTTGCCACAACCACTTTTTGCCCCGCAGCCACATTGGGTGCTCCGCAAACGATTGGCAAAACCTCTGCACCAACATTCACTGTTGTTTTACTGAGATGATCTGAATTTGGGTGCTTTTCGCAAGTAAGCACTTCGCCAATCACCAAACCGCGTAAACCTCCCTTAACGGTTTCCACTTCTTCAACACTGCCAACTTCGAGGCCAATTTGTGTCAATATATCTTCCAGTTCCTGCGGACTATAATCAAATTCGAGGTAGTCCTTCAACCACTTGTACGAGATCTTCATAATTATTGCTTTATCTGCTGAATTTCAGAATCCGACAAAAGTAAGCATTTTTGCGGCTGAGGCAAACAAACAATCTTATTTTGGCCGGAATAAAATAACATTCAAAGCAGGTAAAAATTCGGAATAAAAAAATACTACAAGTCGTTTACCAGAAATAACAAATCTGAGATTTCGAATGAGTACAAAAAAGGGAAACCATGATTATTTATTATTATTCGGCAACGGTTTTTTTTATATTTTCGACATTTAAACACAAATTACAGTAATACAATGAAGAAACACCAGGTAATGATGGCTGCTGTGGCAATTTTTGCAGCCTCATGTAACCCCAAACAATCGAATGAAAACATGGTAAATCCGTTTTTTACCGAGTACACAACTCCGTTCCAGGTTCCTCCGTTTGATCAGATCAAATCGGAACATTACCTTCCCGCTTTTGAAGAAGGCATCAAACAACAACAAGCTGAAATTGATGCAATTACAAACAACACAGAAGAACCTACATTTGAAAATACGGTATTAGCATTCGATCAATCGGGCGAACTACTGGACAAAGTAGGAAATGTTTTCTGGCCCATGAACTCGGCCAATACCAACGATCAATTGAGAGAGTTGGCCAAACAAATTTCGCCAATGACGACCAAGCATGGCGACAATATCATGATGAATGCCAAGCTATTCGAACGGATCAAATCGGTGTACGATCGTCGTAACGATTTAAATCTGGATGCTCAGCAAATTCGTCTGGTTGAAAAATTCTACCGCGATTTCGAACGCAACGGAGCAAATCTGCCGGCTGATAAACAAGAGGTGCTTCGCGGTATCAATGAAGAATTATCGAAATTAAGTCTTCAGTTTAGTGAAAACGTTTTGCTCGAAACCAATAAAAATTTCCGTTTAGTTGTTGACAAAGAAGAAGATTTGGCTGGCTTACCAGCCGATGCAATTGCTCAAGCGGCTGATCAAGCCAAACAAGACAGCATGGAAGGCAAATGGGTTTTTATGCTCACTCGCCCAAGTATGACCCCATTTCTGCAATACGCACAAAACCGCGAACTGCGCGAAAAGCTTTACAAAGGTTACCTGATGCGTGCCAACAACGACAACGAATTCGACAATAAAGAAGTTATTAAAAAAACTCTTGCCCTCCGCAAACAGAAAGCTGAGTTGATCGGATTCAACAATTTCGCAGAATATGTGATTGATGTGAACATGGCAAAAACGCCTGAAAACGTTTACGAATTTCTGATGAAGCTATGGGAACCAACCATGAAAATAGCCAAACAGGATGCCAAAGCCATGCAGGCAATCATCGATCGCGAAGGGGGCAAATTCAAACTGGCCGCATGGGACTGGTGGTACTATGCTGAAAAACTGCGCAAAGAGCGTTTCAATCTGGATGAAAATGAGATCAAACCTTATTTCAGCCTTGAAAATACCCGTGACGGAATGTTTTTAGCTGCCAATAAACTTTATGGCATCACCTTTACTGCACGCCCTGAGCTTCCGGTTTATCATCCCGAAGCTAGTGCGTATGAAGTAAAAGAAGCAGACGGTTCACATCTTGGCGTTCTGTATGTTGACTTTCACCCAAGAGAAAGCAAACGAGTTGGTGCATGGTGTACTTCATTCCGTCCGCAATCGTATCGCGATGGCAAAAAAGTAGCTCCGATTGCATCAATTGTGATGAACTTCACCCGCCCAAGTGGAGATTCTCCTGCATTGTTATCGTTCGACGAAGTGACCACGATGTGGCACGAATTTGGCCATGCACTGCACGGTTTATTTACCGACGGTTTGTACGCCCGCACTTCGGGTAGCGTTCCGCGCGATTTTGTTGAACTTCCATCGCAAGTAATGGAAAACTGGGCTGCTGACCCTCAAATGATGAAAATGTATGCCAAACATTATCAAACCGGAGAAGTAATTCCCGACGAACTAATCGCAAAAATTGAAAATTCAGGTCATTTCAATCAGGGATTTACAACAGGCGAATACCTTGCTGCATCGTTACTCGACCTTGATTGGCACACCAAATACGACGGGAACAGTGATGTAAATGAATTCGAAAAAACATCGATGGAGAAAATTGGTTTAATTCCTGAAATTCTTCCACGCTATCGTAGCACCTATTTCTCACACATTTTTACTCCGGGCTATGCTGCCGGATACTATGTGTATATTTGGGCTGCACAGCTTGATACCGACGCATTCAAAGCATTCAAAGAATCGGGTGATATTTTCAACCCGGAACTGGCTGCCCGCTTCCGTGAGTTATTAGCCAAATCAGGCGATGATGAAGGAATGAATATTTATCGCAAATTCAGAGGCAAAGATGCAACGATTGATGCATTGCTCGAAAAACGCGGACTGAAATAATTCGTTCTGAAGTATAAAAAAAGGGAATCATTGTTCGTGATTCCCTTTTTCATTTTGCTGCTGTCGCTTACTTTTTACCCACCGCAGGAATTCCATTGATATTTAAAGCCCCGGTAATTTTTCCGATGTTGTCCGGGTCAATAAGTCCTTCGATGCTGATCAGTGCATTATCGTCTCCTCCCACTACCAGAACCATTTCCGACAGTTTTCCTCCCGATGTCATTTTCCCAAAGAAACGAACTACTTCATTTTTATCCGTTACTTCCATCAATACTTCGTAGCCATTCTTTTTAAAGAATTCATCTTTACCCAATTCAGTGAAAAAATCAAGCTTCTGATTCAATTCATCATTCTCCACTGTAAGAATTCGAATGCCTTTCAAATCCGACAACATTTTCGACTCGGGACTATTCGAATTATCCAACTTACTTGCAAACCCCAGCAGTGCTCCGCTGATACGTACCGTTGTAAAACCGTCTTTATTCGCATACTTGTCGAAAAGCTTGTCGATCGGCGACTGTGCCGATGCCATTATTGGCACCAACAAAACCAACATAATTAATAACCGTTTCATAACTATTCTTTTTTTGATTTTTGATTTAATTTTTTCAACTCATTCATTTCTTCGAACCCTTTATTTACCAGACCAAGTCCAGTTTGTAAGGGAGCCGAAGCTTTTTCCAGTTTTGCCATTGGCTGAAGTTTTACCATGCCTTTTTGATACTTGCCGGCCATGTACTGTAAGGCTTTGGTTGCTTCCTGATAGGCTATTTCCGGATCATCGTAGGTATCCTGCCATCTCTTTTCCTGATTATAATTTACTACCAATAGCGCAATAATCAGGATGGCGGCTGCAGAAGTAACGGTTTGCCACATCCAACGATATTTGCTTTTTTCGCGATGCTCTGACTCCAGAATGTGCGACATCACTTCCTCTTCAAATCCATAAAACTTCGTCGTCGAGAGCTCTTCTGTTGCATCAAAAAACTGCTGATATACTTTTAATTCTTCAGGTACCTGACCTGCGCGAAAAAAATCGGCCAGCTGTTTTTCCTCTTCTTCAGAGGTTTGCGCATCAAAAAATTTCTGCAACAGTATTTTTACTTCCGTCAATTCCATAATTCTCGTGTTTTAACAGTTCATCCCTCACTTTTTTTCGTGCTCGCGATAAGTTTACCCGCAAGGCATTTACATCAATATCAGTAAGTGCCGCAATTTCTTCAAATTCGAGTTGTTCAATATCGCGCAACCACATTACCAGCTGTTGAATTTCGGGCAGATTCGCAATTGCTTTTCGAACCATCTGAGCGGTCTCCGATAATTCCATTTCCCTGTCGGGATCTGTTTTCCCTTCACGGAGTACTCTCAATTTACTTTCTTCAACAGGTACAGAACGATTCATCCGGATAACATCCAAACAACGGTTGCGTACCATACGCATCGCAAATGCTTCAATGTTTTCTACCTTTGCAAGCTCATCGCGTTTTTGCCACAAACGCAGGAATATATCCTGAACCACATCCCGGGCCTGTTCTTCATCCCTCAGATATTGTATTGCAAAACGCAATAGTTTGTTGCTGATTGATAGAATGTTATTCTTAAAATCTTTTGCCGTCATTGGTTTGTTTTTCCGGTCTGTTTTCAAAGGTAAGACGGGAAGCCAAAATTTTCATTACATCGCCTGATGATTTTTTTTTAGTCAATTTGAAACTGCACCTGAGCACCAACAAATAGTTGTATGTTTTACAACCATTCCGCATCTTTTAAATCGAATTCTTATAACTTTGAGCATTGACTTATATTTAATTCTTTTCGACACAGAATCCTGGATAAGTCATTTAGTGAATATTCGATGCAAGTGAAGTTAGACGACGGTAGTAGATGGAATCGTTTCAGAAAGGGAGATGATTCGGCTTTTGCTGATATATATTCGGAGATTACTCCCCGCTTGTATCGGTATGGATTAAAATTTACCCCAAATCAAAGCATTATTGAGGATGTGATTCAGGATTTATTTTCTGATTTAATTCGAAACAGAAACTCGCTGGGAGCTACCAACAATATTCTGTTTTACCTGATGAGATCGTTCAAACGAAAGCTTTTCCGCACACTGAAAAAAGAAATTCGTCCAACAGAGAGTATTTCTGACGATTATATTTTTGAAGTAAACTATTCGGTTGAAAACGAAATCATTGAAGAAGAAGAAACTCGTAAGCAGACTCAACTCATCTTGCATGCACTAAAAAAATTACCTGCCCGGCAAAAAGAAGCAATCTACCTGAAATACCAGGAAGAAATGAACTACAAAGAAGTTGCTGAAATGATGGAACTGAATGTTGAATCATGCCGAAATCTAATATCCAAAGCAATCAAGTCGCTTCGACAGGCCATCGAACATCCAACACAACTAATTCATCTACTGAGCTTTATATTTAAATAGAACTTTTTTTGATTTTTTTTCAGAAAAAGCGATGATGTTTTTCTTCTGCTTGTCTTTGTACTAATAGAAGCACAAACAGCAAATGAAAACACTATATAATACATACACTACTGACGATTTTATACTCGACCCGTTTTTCTCAAAATGGGTAATCTCTCCGGATAATGAAACCGAACAATTTTGGAGTAATTTTCTGAAAGATCACCCGGAACAGGCAGAAAGTATCCGTGAAGCGACGTTGATTGTTCGCGCAATTCGCGCACACCAAGAACCCATTCCAGATCAAAAACTCAATCACATTTACAATCGGCTGGTGAATGAAAAAAAGTCCTCCCAGGCAACCCGGTTTATTCAGTTTGCCCGCTATGCAGCAGCAGTGTTGCTTATCGCTGCCATTTCGGCGACCTATATTTTTATACATAAGCAAGATAATTTCTTTCCTGAAGAGGCGGTCATTCCAACAGTATCCGACAAGGGAATATTAATTACTGCAAACGGGAACAAGCACGAATTCACCACCGAAAATACTTGTATTACCCAAGCTTCGCCCGACAAACTAACAATCAACAACGACACAATTATCAGTAATAAGGAAGAAAAAAAGACAAAGGAATTACCCCTGAATCAGGTAATTATTCCTTACGGAAAACGCTCGGAAATAACCTTATCGGATGGAACTCATATTTGGCTCAACTCAGGCAGTCAACTCTCTTACCCTTCTGAATTTAAATCAAATACAAGAGAAGTATATTTAAGTGGCGAAGCTTTGTTTCAGGTTGCCGAAAACAAAGAAAAGCCGTTCTATGTCATTACACGCGACGTAAAAGTTCGCGTATTGGGAACCCGGTTCAATGTATCAGCTTACCACGAAGATGCCACTGTTCAAACTGTTTTGATACAAGGGAAAGTAAGCATTGCAAAAAACAAAGCATTTGCTTCGGATGTAGAAATGCAAGCAGGCGAACGAGTTAGTTACCTGAAACAAACCGAAAGTATGGAAAAAGATCAGGTTGACACCGACTTATTTTCATCGTGGATAAATGGTTATCTGATATTCGAAAATGAACCAACCACCGAAGTTTTTAAAAAGTTGGAACGCTTTTACAATCGTAAAATTACGCCGGAGGCCGGACTCGAACAGATTACATTTTCAGGAAAACTAGACTTAAAAACCGATCTGACCGAAGTGCTCGAAAATATTTCTTTTGCCTCCTCCATTTCGTATGTCGAGACCGAGGATGCTTTCATCATAAAACTATAATGCCTATGAGATAAAAACCAACTAAACTTTCTATGAAAAAATTAAAAAACCGGGAGTGCGACCAAACAGTTCCCGGTTCCATTTAAGTTAACTGACCCGAAGGGTCATTGTGTAAACAAAAACAGTCAAATTTATGAAAAAAAATCAAATTGACGGGGACCTCCTGCGAGGCCTTCGAAAAACATTTTTTGTTATGAGGCTAACCTTGCTTCTGATAATCTTAAATTCGGCTCTTGCATATAGCGTATCCAGCTATTCGCAAAATGCAAGACTTTCATTAAAGCTGAAACATGCCACAGTAAAAGAAGTGCTCGAAAATATAGAAGCACAATCCGAATTCATTTTCTTTTACCAGGATCAACAAGTAGATACCCGCAGAAAAGTAAATATTAATGTTGCGGACAAGAATATCGAAGAAATACTCGATCTGCTGTTAAAAGGAACAAATAATGCGTACATCATCCGCGACCGGCAAGTTACCATCGGAAAGGCAGCCACATTGCCAGAAACGATTCCGTCAATCGTTCCCAAAGAAGCACCACAAAATAAAACCGTCAAAGGAAAAATAACCGATGAAAAGGGGTTACCCCTCCCCGGAGCTGCGGTCACTGTGGTTGGAACTACCCGTGGAGTGATGACCGATGTGGATGGTTCATTTCAAATAGAAGTAGTTCCGGGAAATAAATTGCTTTTCTCGTTTATTGGTATGACTAACCAAACCATTGAATACACCGGGCAAAATGAAATTAATGTAAGTCTGGTTGAAGAATCGCAGGAATTGAAAGACGTTGTAGTAGTTGCTTATGGAAAACAACGAAAAGAAAGCGTTATTGGAGCAATCACCTCAGTTGCTGTTCCCGATTTGCGCATGCCGGTAGGAAAACTTAGTACAAGTTTGGCTGGACAATTAGCCGGGATCATTGCCGTACAACGCTCCGGAGAACCTGGTTCCGGTGCTGATTTCTGGATTCGGGGGGTAAGCACCTTCGGAGCCAACAACCGCCCACTGGTGTTGGTCGATGGGATTGAACGCGCGCTCGACCTTGTTGATGTGGAAGACATCGAGACTTTTTCAATATTGAAAGATGCTACTGCTACTGCTGTATATGGAGTTCGCGGAGCAAACGGGGTTGTACTGGTAACCACCCGAAAAGGGAAAACAGGAAAACCGCTGATCAGTATAAAAGCAGAAGCCGGATTGTTATCGCCAACCCGCATGCCTAAAATGGCCAATGCAGAACAATTCATGGATTTGTATAACGATGTTTACAAGGAGGCCAATAAAGGCCGCTTGTTTTACACCGACGACGTTCGTCAGAAATATTTGGATGGTTCGGATCCGGACTTGTACCCAAATGTTAACTGGCTTGACGAAATTTATAAAGATATGGCAACCAGCCAACGCGTTAACGCCAGTGTTTCCGGAGGAGGAAATATAGCCAACTTCTACGTTTCAGGTTCAGTATATCGCGAAAATGGTATTTTCAATGCAATCCAAAGCGATCAATTCAACCCTGCCCTAAACTGGACCAAATACAGTTTCCGCTCAAACATCGACATCAAATTACACAAAAACACCATCCTGAACCTTAATTTGTCGAACCAGTACGATGTGAAAAATAAACCCGATACAGACGAACTATGGATTTACACTTTCCTCACTGTACCCATTGCTATTCCAAAAGAGTATTCGGATGGTACCACAGCTCGTCCTCCCATCGGACAAAACCCCTATAACTTACTGAATAAAAGCGGTTACGTACAAATATTCAACAACAATGCACAATCGCTGATCGGATTAACTCAGGATCTTTCTGATTTAATTACTCCCGGATTAAAAGCAAACGTAAAATTCTCGTGGGACGCAATTAACTCATCAACCATTTCCCGTTATAAATCACCTTCAACCTATTATGCAACCGGACGCGACGCCGAAGGAAAGCTCATTTACAAAAAGAATAACGACGGAAATGACTACATGACTCTTTGGAAAGGTAATTCAGGAGAACGTACTACTTATCTTGAAGCATCAATCAGTTACGACAATGTTTTCAGAAATGACCACCGGGTAGGTGCTTTGTTCCTGTTTAATCAACGCGAACGAATCAACAACTTCCCGGACAGCTATATTTTGTCGCTTCCATACCGGAACATGGGTATTGCAGCCCGCGCTACCTACGCGTACCGCGATACTTATTTTGCTGAAGGGAACTTCGGATACAACGGTTCTGAAAACTTCTCTCCCGGCAAACAATATGGTTTCTTCCCATCTGTTGCCGTAGGTTACATGATTAGCAACGAGAATTTTTTTCAACCACTAACTCATGTAATCAATAATCTGAAATTTAAAGGGTCATACGGTATTATCGGGAATGATAAAATTGGTGGAGACCGCAGGTTTGCGTTTAATGCTGAAATGCAAAACTACGGCAGCTACACCTTTGGCGAAATTGGCCAAACTTACATGGGCGGTATTGCAACCGGATACCCCGGCAACCCCAATGTATCATGGGAAAAAGCAAAAAAATTCAACGCCGGATTTGAAATTGGATTATTCAATAAACTCAATCTCCAAGCCGACTATTTCCACGAGCTACGCGAAGGAATCTTCATTGAGCGATTAAGCGTTCCATCCATTGTGGGGATCAACGTAAATCCGTATGTAAACCTGGGTCGAATGAAAAACCGGGGGATTGACGCATCGATGGAATACAAAGAACAGATTGGTGAATTGTATCTGGCTATGCGCGCCAACTTTACCTACAACCGCAATAAAAAGCTGTACGACGATCGTCCGGCCCCAATCATGAAATACCAGAGCGAAATAGGCAAACCTCTTTATCAGCAATTTGGACTAGTGGCTGAAGGATATTTCGAGTCGGAAGAAGATATTGCAAACAGTCCGGTACAACAATATGGCCCCGTTCGTCCGGGCGACATCAAGTACCGCGACATTAACGGCGACATGGTAATTAATGATTACGACAAAGTTGCAATTGGCTACACTCATGTGCCAGAAATAAACTATGGTATTGGACTGAGCCTGCAAATGCATGGCTTCGATCTTTCATTATTCCTTCAGGGAGTTGGCAATGTAACCTCATTTATTGACGGTTCTCCAATCAACGGATTCGAGAATGCCAACCTTTTCCTATCGGGAGTATATGAAGATGTTGTATTGAATCGCTGGCGTCCTGAAAATCCGGATCCAAAAGCCAAATATCCGCGTATGTCAATCTACACAAACCAAAACAACAAACAATTGTCAACGGCCAAGCAGGTAAATAAACAATTTGTTCGTCTGAAAAATGCTGAATTTGGTTATACCATTCCTAAAGCTATTACATCAAAAATCGGATTCTCAACCGTCAGATTTTATGCTCAAGGAGTTAATCTTCTAACTTTCAGTAAATTCAAATTATGGGATCCAGAGTTAAATAACTCACAAGGAGCTGTTTACCCGAATATGAGAACCATCAATTTTGGTGTGAATGTAAACTTTTAAACTTTCTGAAAAATGAATAAACGATTATATATTCAACTGGTCAGCTTAATAACACTGTTATTCTTTACTTCGTGCGAAGATTACCTGACTCCGTATCTCGGGGATCAGATGACCATGGAAGAAGTATTTGATAAACGAATTACTACTGAACGCTATCTGGCACAAGTATATTCATTTCTTCCCCGCGATTATGATGCGCTAAACAGTACTACTCCACGCTCCGACGAGGCTTATTTCTCGTGGACTGCATGGGTTGGTTACCTGGGACATAACGATGGTTCGTGGAATCCCACCACGACAAACTATCAAACCTGGACTAATTATTACCAGGGAATCAATCAGGCAACTATTTTCATGGATAATGTTGATAAATGTCTGGAGCTTCCACAGGAAACCAGAAATCAAATGAAAGCTGAAGCCCGCTTTCTGAGGGCATATTTCTATTTCATGCTGATAGAGCAATACGGCCCGGTATATATCTGGGGAGATCAGGCATCCAATCTTCAGGTTAAAAATGAAGAAATTGATCGTCACCCAATGGATCAATGTGTTGATTTTGTCTGCACCGAATTAGAAAAAGCCGCTGCTGATCTTCCGCTTCGCATCCAGGATCCGGCCTGGTACGGACGCGTTACAAAAGGAGCAGCACTTGCAACTCGTGCTCGCTTGTTGTTATATGCTGCACGTCCGCTATTTAATGGGTGCAATTTGTATAAGGGAATAAAAAACTATTATGGTGATTTTCTGTTTCCACAAACACCTGATCCGGCTAAATGGGAAAAAGCAGCAAAAGCAGCAAAAGATGTTATCGATCTGGGACTTTACAAATTGTACGAAAACACAACCGAATCAGACCCAATGCAGCGAGGCTTAAAATCGTACATGGGCATCTTTTTCGAAAAGTGGAACGACGAGCTGATTTTTGCCCGATGGGAAGGTGATGGCTATTATTGGAATGTACGCTGTGCGCCACCAATGGTTTTAAAAGAAGGCTACGGAGGTTTTGCTCCTTCTTTAAAATTGGTTGACACCTACCCGATGGCTGCTTCCGGTCGCTTTCCGATTACTGCATATCAGACCGATGGAACTCCTGTTATCGATAGTAATTCGGGTTATTCCGAAGAAGGATTCGTAAATAGTTTTGTCCACCCGGTTGATAAATCGGTAATAAAAGCACACAATAGTTGCGTTGGGCGTGATGCTCGTTTTTATGCGTCTATCCTTTTCAGCGGAATGAACTGGATCAACACATTCAAAGGAACCAAACTGGTGACTTTCCACCAGGGAGGAACCTCTCCGTTCAATAACTCAACTGGCGACTTTGTAAAAGTAGGTTATCTGTTCCGCCGAATGAGCGACCCACGTAACGACACCGAGAACGGCAAATGGGGCAGTTTTAGCTGGCCGTACATTCGTTTGGCTGAGGTATATTTAAATTATGCCGAAGCTTGTAACGAAATGCCTACCCGCGACGAAGCAAGCGCCCTGACATACCTCAACAAAGTGCGAAACAGAAGTGGATTGAACAATATTGAAGAAGCTTATCCTGAAGTAAAAGGCAATCAAAACCTGCTACGCGATCTGATTCGCAAGGAACGCATGGTAGAAATGGCTTTCGAAAACCTTCGCTACTACGATATTCGAACATGGATGATCGCTGACAAAGAAAGCAATGGGCCCCGTTACGGAAGAAATCTGTTAGCCACCACTTACGAAGATTCGTGGACCAGAACCGACCAGATTTGTTTGCCCATCGTGTTTGAACCCAAACACTACCTCTTCCCGATTCATCAGAATCAATTAAACGAAATGAGAAACATCACTCAGAACTATGGATGGTAAACACTTCAAAAATTTAAAACGAATGAAAATGAAAGCAATACTGAAATATTACTTATTCATACTTGGAGCGTTTATTTTTGCGACATCGTGCGAAGACAATCGCCTTGACGACATGGCTGAAGATCAGATTTACCTCGTCAAATCGGGTCTGCAACAAGCTCAGGTTTACAACTTTGGATCATACGATTTTGAACTTACTGTTTATAAATCGGGCTACGGAAGTAAAGAAGCGACACTCGAATTCAGCACCGATCAAACGATGCTGAACAGCTATAATGAATCAAACGGAACCAGCTACCAGATTCTTCCGTCCAATTGCTACTCGTTCAAAAGCAATATGCTGAATATGTCTTCTTCTACCTTGTCTGACAAGTACATTGTTACTTTCAATACCGAAGAAGTGCTGAAATTGCAGCAAGCCGGCGGACAGTATGTTTTGCCTCTGAAAATGAAAGCCGTTAACGACATTTCATTAAAAGAAGCAAAAACAGATGTACTGCTCATTCCTGAAGTATCGGAACCGTATCTCTACTTTACAACTCCCGGGCTGAGCCAAACCACATCAATCTCGGTTAGTGACCCGGATCAATTCAATATAAACTCACAGGTACAAACCAATTATAAAAACAGTTGGGATTTGAGTTACGTGATTGAACCCGATGCACAAGCCCTTACAGATTACAACGCAGAGAAAAATACTTCGTATAAAATGCTACCCGAAAATGTATTCAGTCTCGATTCAAAAACGTTTGCATTGAGTGCCAATGAAAGTACCCGCGAAATTCCGGTTACAATCATTAAAAAGAATCTTGTATCGTCCGAAGGGATGCATATGTTTGGCGATTACATTCTTCCATTGCGCATTAAATCGGCATCGAAATACGAAGTTGACCCTGAAAAATCGCTCCAGCTACTTCGGTTCAGTTATCTGCCCGATTTATTAAGCCGTCAGGGCTGGGAAGTAATCGACTGGAATTCCTGTATCAGCGAAGAGTCTCACTACGGATGGTTAAACCGTACGCCTGACAAAATGCTAGATGACGACGTTTCAACGTTCTGGGGTTCGAAATGGGATGAACCCAAGCCTCTGCCTTACTATTTTATAATCGATATGAAATCGATCAAAAATGTTTTCCGTGTAGGCTTTACCAAACCGAATGATTCATGGCGTGGAAACATGAAAAAAGGATATTTCGAAATCAGTAGCGATCAGCAACAATGGACCAAACTGGTTGACTGGGATTTAGCATCAAATGCACCCCGTACTCATATTTTCGACGTAACTGCAAGCAAAGGACGCTATCTCCGAATGGTTATCACGGAAGCTTTTGATCATGCAAACAACGCCGTTGGAGCTGCAAGTGGCGCACGAATGGATATTTCAGAAATCAATGTTTGGGGACTAAACGAAGAATAACCCCACAAACAATTAGTACTATTCTCATTTAATTATCAACCGGGACTTGTTTCAACACGAACAGTCCCGGTTTTGATGAGCCTTTTTCTCTTTTCTGAGCAATCAGAAACCAAACCGACTTTTAAACCAACCAAAAACCACCAAATGAACCAACGAAGACAATTTATCAGAAATCTGTCTCTGGGAGGAGCATTTGCAGTTGGGCTTCCAACTCAATTTGCCCAGGCAATTACATCATCTCCCGGAAAAAAAGTAAATGCAAACGACCAGATCCGTATCGCTCTGATTGGCAAAGGTTCGATGGGAACTGCCGACATGAATACTGCATTGTCCGTATCAGGAACCAAAATTGTAGCAGTTTGCGACCTGTATGATCAGCGTCTCAAAGATGCCTCAAAAAGCTGGGGAGATGAACTATTTCTTACCAAAGATTACCGCGAAATACTCGATCGTAAAGATGTGGATGCCGTTATTGTTGCAACTCCCGATCATTGGCATCAGGCCATTGCTACCGATGCGATGAAAGCAGGCAAACATGTTTACTGCGAGAAACCAGTCATTCATTCAATCAACGAAATTAACGGCTACCTCGATACCCGAAAAAAAACAAAATCTATTTTTCAGGTAGGAAGCCAGGGAATGGCATCGCTGGGAAACCGCAAAGCAGCACAACTGTTGCAAGCCGGAGCAATTGGTCGTTTAAACCTGATTGAAGCCTCCTTTACAGCCCCACCTAATCCAACCGGAATATATAGTTTCCCTCCGGATGCATCTCCATCCACAATCGATTGGAAAAGATTCTTAGGCAATGCCCCTAAAAAGGAATTTGATCCACAACGATTCTTTTACTGGCGAAACTGGTTCGACTATGGAACAGGCATCGCCGGCGATCTGTTTGTGCATGTATTTTCGAGTTTGCACTCAATTACTGGTTCGCCCGGTCCTTCACGTATTTACGCTTCCGGCGATACCGTCCACTATAACGACGGATTTCGCGATACTCCAGACCTAATGCTCGGACTGTACGACTATGCTCTGGGAACTGGTGGAGATAAATTCAAAGTTTCCCTTTCAGCAAATATGGCTGATGGAGTATCAAAACAATGGGGCAGTATGAATTTCAAATTAATCGGCAACAAGGGAACTCTTGAAGTAGGATGGGATCAATTGACATTAAAAACTTCAAGTCCCTTGCAGAACTTCTTTTTCGATGATATACCCCTGCTCAACTCGTCCATCGATATTCCAAATAAAGTGAATGAGTTGGAATGGATATTCAAAGCAGAACCGAATTACAAGGGAGGACATTACGATCACTTCGCTAACTTTTTCGAAGCAATCCGTACCGGACAAGCCAACAAAGCCGATTTATTATTTGGACTCCAATCAGCAGCTCCAGCAGTTCTCAGTAATCTTAGCTTTACGGAAAATGCTCCTGTTTACTGGGATCCAATTCAACTAAAAATTATTTCGTAATTCAAGAAACAAACAATGAAAATCAAATCAATATATCTAATCATATTTTTTATCTCAATCATTTCAGTTCAAGCAAAAGAGAAGAACAATCAACTTTCGAAACGAGAAATTAAACAAGGGTGGCAACTTCTTTTTGATGGCAAAACGCTTGAGGGCTGGCGTACTTACGACGATCCATCAATGACCGATGCAGGTTGGTCGGTTGAAGGTGATTGTTTAAAAGCTCAATGGGGACAACACAACAAAAATATCATTAGTACGGAAGAATTTGCAGATTTCGAACTCAGCATTGAATGGAAATTAGGGGCCCAATGTAATTCAGGAATTATGTACCATTATGGAGATAAATACACCCAAGCCCCTCCCTGTACAGGACAGGAATATCAACTAATTGATGATTACAATTACCCACAGGAACTAAAACCTTCACAGCTTACCGGTGTCGATTATGGAATGCATTTAGTAACCGGTAAAAAAAATCTGAAACCAATCGGGGAATTTAATCATACCCGAATTATTTTTTCAAACGGAAACGTAGA
The DNA here is from genome assembly GCA_963668595.1 of Prolixibacteraceae bacterium. Taxonomy (GTDB): domain Bacteria; phylum Bacteroidota; class Bacteroidia; order Bacteroidales; family Prolixibacteraceae; genus GWE2-42-39. The sequence goes on from OY764876.1 coordinate 2,140,133, forward strand.
ACACTGGCTCAATAGCGAAAAATTACTTGAATACAATGCCTGGGACGAAGCATGGCAAAAAGCAGTGAGCGAAAGTATATGGAAAGATAGTCCCTGCTATGGAACCAACCGTTCCGGTGCGTTCATGTTACAAAACTACCCCAACAGTACGGTTTGGTTCAGAAACATAAAAATCAGAAAGATAGCACAATAATTATTGCAAATCCACGACGGTGGGAGCATCAAAGTTGAATGGAAAAACCTGGTTATAAACCAACTTTAACGTATAGAACTTTATCATGGAAAAAAAAGGAAGTGAATTTTCAAGACGCAAATTTCTGGGTACAGTAGGTACTGCTGCCCTGGGTATCTCAATTGTTCCCGGAAACGTAATGGGCAAAGCTTTTGGACACGTTGCCCCCAGCGATAAACTCAACATTGCCGGTGTGGGTGTCGGCGGAATGGGTCGTAACAACCTGCGAAACATGGCCGGCGAAAACATCGTGGCTCTCTGCGACGTGGACTGGACCTATGCCGGAAAAACGTTCAACGATTACCCCAAAGCTAAACGTTTCAAAGACTGGCGCGACATGTTCGACCAATTCGGCAAGTCAATCGATGCAGTGATGGTGGCCACGCCCGACCACACGCACGCCGGGGTTACAGCTCATGCCATGACGCTGGGCAAACACGTTTACACCCAGAAACCGCTGACTCACTCCGTTTATGAATCGCGCCTGCTGACCAAACTGGCCGAAAAATACAAAGTGGCTACCCAAATGGGGAACCAGGGAAATTCGGGCATCGACATCCGTCGCGTGTGTGAATGGATTTGGTCGGGTGCCATCGGCGAAGTGACCGAAGTACATGCATGGACCGACCGTCCGATCTGGCCACAAGGTTTGCAAAAACCTACCGAAGCCATGAAAGTGCCTTCAAACCTCGACTGGGATTTGTTCCTCGGCCCTGCTCCTTTCCGTCCGTACCACTCGGTTTACACTCCGTGGAACTGGCGCGGTTGGTGGGATTTCGGTACCGGTGCACTGGGCGACATGGCCTGCCACGTACTCGATCCTGTTTTCTGGGCTCTCAAACTTAAATATCCAAGCAAAGTCGAAGCTTCTTCTACTTTACTGAATACTGAAAGCGCTCCGCATGCCGAAATCGTGGAATATACTTTCCCTGCCCGCGAAAACCTGCCTCATGTAGGAATGCCCGAAGTGAAGGTGACCTGGTACGACGGCGGATTCCTGCCTCGTCGCCCCGAAGGATTGCCCGACGGCGATGTGCTCGGAAAAGACTCAGGCGGTGGTTTGCTTTTCGTTGGAACCAAAGGAACCATCATGACCAGCTACTACGGTATGCAGCCAACTCTGCTTCCGTACTCAAAAATGGAAGACTTCAAAGAGCCTGATCCAATCATTCCTCGTATCCCGGGTTCAGAAGAAGGACCATGGAAAGGAGCTCACGAACGCGACTGGATCCGTGCTTGTAAAGAATCGGCTGAAAACCGTGTTGAAGGATCGGCCAACTTTGCCTATTCTGGTCCGTTCAACGAAATGGTGGCCATGGGGGTATTGGCTGTTCGCCTGCAAGACCTCAAACGTCCATTGCTCTGGGACGGCCAGAACATGCGTTTCACCAACATCTCTGATACCGACATGATCAAAGTGGTAACCGTTGACAAGTTCAACGTGGTGGACGGTGATCCGCGTTTCGACCGCCAGTTTGCCGATTTCAACGCCAAACAGGTGGCTGAAGAATGGGTGAAACATACTTACCGCGACGGATGGAAACTGCCCGACATGCCTATGTAATTTTGTTCCATAAACAAATAAAAAACCGAAGGATCGGGTTCATTCCCGTTCTTTCGGTACTTTTTCTTTTCTCTTTTCCTGAACAATATAGTTTTCATAAAAACTCTTTTTTCACTATATTAAACACAACCTAAGCATCTATTAATTTATAAGTTAGCAGAAAAACAAACATAAATAGCTCGACTAAGTACGGAAGCAAACTGCAAGCAACAATTAAAACGTGGCTGAAATGAAAAAAAGAAGTTTATGCAATCTTTTATATCTCGTTCTCATTCTGTTTGTGTATTCTCAATCGTATAGTCAAACAAAATACACATGGAGCGATGAAATCAGTCTATTGAAACAAATAGAAAAGCTCCCGGAATACAGAGACGGACAGCTAGTAGAGCAGTTTTCCAGCTACGACAGAACCGGAGGGAATGACGATGGTTTTTCTGGCAAATATTCCTATCTCCGAAAAGAAAATGGAAATTTAGTCATCGCAGAAATGGAGGGACCCGGAGTAATCAACCGCATTTGGACTCCCACTCCCACCGACGATCTGTTGTCATTCTATTTCGATGGAGAAGAAAAACCCCGGCTCGAAATAAAATTTTCAGACCTTTTCTCAGGAAAAGTATATCCGTTTACAAAGCCTGTCTGCGGAAATGAACTTGGAGGCTACTACTGCTACATTCCTATTCTTTTTAACAAATCATGCAAAATAGTTTTTCATGGCGAAAAAATCATGTTCCACCAAATTCAGTATCGCAAATTAAACAACAAAGAAACAGAAACTTACACGGGAACATTCTCGGAAAAAGATAAACTACTACTTGCAGAAGTAAGTAATATCTGGGCAGATATACATCCGAAGGTTGCTTCGTTCGCTAACGGCAAATCAGCAGAATTTAAAACAGTGGAGAAAATACTGACGATCCATCCGGGAGAAGAGATTCCATTCTTCCAAACAAATAAACCGGGGAGAATTATAGGAATGGAGATTGACGGAGGAACATCGTTTGAAGGACAATACAAAGACATAATTATTTCAGCAAAATGGGATAACGAAAACGTGGAGGCCATTTACTCTCCGCTTGCCGATTTCTTTGGATATGCTTACGGAAAACCAGCAATGAGAAGTATGATAATGGGAAGACAAAACACCAACAATTACTGCTATTTGCCCATGCCATTCGACAAATCGGCTTCAATGAAAATAATTTATAAGAAAAGACCGGATGTACTGCAAACACCAATTACAATTCGTTGCAAAGTTTTTTATAACAACATTCAACGAGAAATAGCCAAAGAAGGCAAATTATACACTATCTGGAAACGAGAGAATCCGGAAAAAGGAAAATACTATGAGTTTCTGAAAACACAAGGCAAAGGTCATTATATTGGTGAAATCCTCCAGGCGCAGGGATTGCGTCCGGGCATGACAGTATTTTTTGAAGGAGACGATTCGACATACGTGGACGGGAAAATGCGAATGCATGGAACAGGCTCTGAAGATTATTTCAATGGAGGGTGGTATGCACTAACCGATCGCTGGGACAGAGGCAACAGTCTTCCTGTTCATGGCTGTCTCGATTATTCTCTGCAAATGAACAGAACTGGTGCCTATCGCTTCTTTTTGTCCGATAAACTATCTTTCGAAAAAGAAATTTGTCATGCAATAGAACATGGCCCAACGAAAAATGAATTTCCGGTCGATTACACATCAGTTGCATTCTTTTATTCCGACCAGCCACTATCAGTAAAAATGGAACCAACAGAAGAACTTCGCGAAGTATATTATCCAACCGAACATGTTTATTTTCCTCAATTAATGAAACTCACCCCCGACGGTGATTTAAAAATTCAGTTCCAGCGAGGAATAAAAATGAATACCAACACAAACGGAATGGTTCGCATTATGCTTGACGACCTTCCAAATGGGCAATATAAAGTGTTTATCAATTACCACGAAAAACCCGAAGGCGCCGATTTTCAGGTTTGGCAACGCCAAAAGAAATTATCAGACTGGATGTCGTCAGAAGGTGCAATGGAACGTTTAAAAGAAAATATTTATGTAGGAGATATTGAATTAACACAACAAACAAATTCAATTACATTTCATATACAAAACAAACACGAGAAAGAGAGTCAGTTTGAACTAAATCTGCTCACACTCAAACGGAAATAAAGTTTTAACAATGTTTATGGCTTATCAGCAAAAAACAGACATTTGCTTGCATTTTCATCTTACTGAAAATAAAACAAGCGACTCCTCTTCTTTTTCGCCAACAGGTTTTGTATTTTTACCACAGTGCAATAATAACCGACCAACTTTACATGAAAACCATTCTGTTTTTTCTCACACAGAATATATTTTCAGAAAAGGTGATAATCGAAAATATTGCCCATATGTTATTTAAAAACAATACACATTACATCTATACTTAAATAAAGGAACAACAAATGAGAAAACAAACTACCATTCTGGCCGCTATCTTTTTGGCCGGAACTATGATCGCTTGCACCGGCAAGCAAAATGTGCTCACCGAGCAGGAAAAACAAGACGGATGGCAATTGCTTTTCGACGGACAAACCACCAACGGCTGGAAAAATTACAATGCTGAAGGCGTTACCGGATGGGCTGTTGAAGACGGATGCCTCACAGCAAGTGGTACCGGCGCCGACGAAAACGGATACATCATTACCGAACAACTGTACGATAACTTCGAACTGGTTTTCGACTGGAAAATTGCTGCTGAAGGAAACAGCGGACTGATCTATCACGTTACCGAAAGCCCTAAGTATCCAACGCCGTATCTCACTGGTCCTGAATACCAGCTGCTCGACGATGTAGGTTTCCCGCAAAAAGTAGAAGACTGGCAAAAAACAGGTGCCGACTATGCCATGCATGTAGCCGACACAACTCAGAAAAAACTGATGCCGGTTGGAGAATGGAACAACACAAAAATCATTTTCGACAACGGACACGTAGAACACTGGCTCAACGGTGCCAAAATTGTTGAATTCGAAGCCTGGACTCCTGAATGGTTTGCTCTTAAAAACAGCGGAAAATGGCACATGGCTCCTGAATACGGATTGTCGCAAACAGGACACATTTGTTTGCAAGACCACGGAAGCCGCGCATGGTTCCGCAACATGAAAATCAAACAACTGCCGAAAAAACAAAAACAAGCAGAGAAACTTTTCAATGGAGTTGACCTCTCAAACTGGATCAACTACGGAACCGAACTGTGGTATGTAAAAGACAGCTTACTGGTTTGCGAAAGTGGCCCTGACAAAGGGTACGGATACCTGGCTACCGAAAAATATTACAAAGATTTCGACCTCTCTGTTGATTTCCGCCAGATTTCAAATGGCAACAGCGGCATTTTCTTCCGCTCAACCGTTGACGGAACTACCGTAGCCGGATGGCAGGTAGAAGTTGCCCCTCAAGGAAATGACTCAGGCGGTATTTACGAATCGTACGGACGTGGCTGGTTGAACCAGATTCCCGACGAAAAAGAAAATATTCTGAAACCGGGAGAATGGAACACCATGCGAATCAAAGTAGTTGGCGACGAAGTTACTACATGGCTCAATGGAGAAGAAATGACTCATTTGAACGACTCGCTCATCGGTGCTACCAACGGCCGCATTGCCCTGCAAATCCACGACGGTGGCGGCATCAAAGTTGAATGGAAAAACCTGATCGTTCAGGAATTATAATAATTACCGAAACACCGAAGTGAATATTCGACGCAACTCTTTGGTGTTTCTTATCTGTTTAAACTATGAAAACACTAAAAATTACATTGATTTGTACTTTGCTGCTTGCTGCTTTTACGGGCACAGCAAAAACAGGCAAAGCTGAAAAAGCCGGTTTTAAATTAGGCGTTCAGGCTTACACGTTTCACAAGTTCACACTGAAACAGGCCATTGACAAAGCCAATGAACTTGGGCTAAAATACATGGAAGTGTATTATGGACAAACACTTGGCGAAGGAATGGAAGGAACCATGGATTTCAAAATGGCTCCCGAAACACGCAAACAAGTATTGGCTTATGCCAAATCGAAAGGAGTAAAAATTGCTGCCAGTGGTGTAGTAATTTGTAAAGACGAAGCCGAATGGGACGCACTCTTTGCCTTTGCCAAAGACATGGGCATCGGAACCATCACCTGCGAACCCGAATACAAGCACCTGAAATATGTCGATCAGCTGGCCAACAAATACAAAATTGACGTGGCCATTCACAACCACCCGAAACCATCGAACTACTGGGAACCCGATTTGTTCCTCGACGCAGTGAAAGACCTCAGTCCGCGCATTGGCGCATGTGCCGATGTGGGCCACTGGAAACGCATGGGCATCAACCCGGTAGAAGCACTGAAAAAATATGAAGGCCGGGTGAAAATGCTCCACTTCAAAGATGTGAAAGCCAAAGAAGAAGGCGAAGCCGAACAACACGATGTCATCTGGGGACAAGGCGTTTGCAATGTTCCGGAAATACTCAAAGAGCTAAAACGACAGAACTTCAAAGGACAACTTTCCATCGAATACGAATTCAACTGGGACAATTCAGTGCCCGACATCAAAAAATGTATCGAATTCTATAACCAGGAAACTGACAAGATTTTTTAATTCCATTATTTTCAAGAAAGGAGACCATCTAAAATCTCCTTTCTTAAAATTTCAATTATAGGCAAAAGAAATCAATTTGCCCATTTCTAATTTTCCAAATATGAAACGAAGAAATTTCCTGTATTCCATGGGAATTACAGCAGTAGGCGTCAGCATGCCTCAAACATTCAGCTGGGCTGGCGAATTAAACAACAAAAAAATAAAACCGATTGAAGGTTCGTGGTTCGAATTTCAGCACCACAGTGCTGCTGAAGGCAAGTACTGGAATTCAACACTTGAGAAATTCACGGCTCAACAATGGGATTTGAAAGTAAAAGAATTGGCTGATGCAGGCCTGAAATATCTTGTTCTGCTGGATGTAGCCATCTACGAAAAAAGTTTTTATCCTTCCGCTTTGCTACCTCAGCATGAAATGGGTTGCGACGATCCGCTTGAAGCTGTATTATCCGCCGCCGACAAATATGGAATTCGATTTTTTGTAAGCAATGGATTTTTTGGCAACTGGATCGATTCTGCTCTATTAATGAAGGATCCTGAAATTAACAAACTCCGCTTAAAGGCGATGAACGAAGTAGCTGAGAGATATGCCCATCACAAAAGTTTTTACGGGTGGTATTATCCCAACGAAACAGGTATTCAGGGACATTACGAAGACTTTTTCATCAACTATGTAAATACCTCATCAGCCGAAGCTGCGAAATTAACTCCGAAAGCAAAAACTCTTATCGCCCCCTACGGAACCCGCCATGTAGCTAACGATGATCGTTACGTGAAACAACTAGAACAACTAAATGTGGATATTATCGCCTACCAGGATGAAATTGGAGTAAAAAAGACCCAGGTAGATGAGAGCGCTAAAATATTTGAGAACCTGTATCATCTGCATAAAAAAGCAGGACGATCCAAACTCTGGGCCGATGTAGAAGTGTTTACTTTTGAAGATAAAGTATATAAAAGTGCCCTGCTTCCAGCTCCTGCAGAACGAGTAATCGGGCAATTGGAAGCCGTTTCACCTTTTGTTGAGAAAATACTGATTTACCAATATACCGGAATGATCAGCAAACCGGGAACAGGCATTGAGGCAGGACACCCCGATTCAGTGAAACTGTATCAGGAATTGGTGAAGCATAAATTCATTAAAGGCTAGTGAACTGTTTGAAATTCGGAGAACAATTTCGATATATTTTGAATATTTTTGGGCTGAAAATTAATTTCAACAAACACAACTAAAATTAATCAAAATGAAAATCAAAGTTTTATTCTTTGCAGCGGCATTCTCTGTTTCGGCAGTGATTGCACAAGCGCAGGAAATGCCCAAAATGGTTCCTGCCATGACGGAAATCTGGGATCCGGAAGTTCGGGTCGTTGATCCGGGACAAAGCCCGATGGATGCACCTTCAGATGCAATTGTACTAATGGGTGAAAACATCAATTTAGGTGATGAGTGGACTAATTCGGAAGGAAATAGCCCTGAATGGAAATGGGAAAATGGTGTGGCAACAGTTACCAAAGGGAAAGGTGTTATTAAAACCAAACGTGTATTCAATGATTTCCAGTTGCATCTGGAATGGGCGTCACCCGATGAAGTAGTGGGCGAAAGCCAGGGACGCGGCAACAGCGGTGTTTTCCTTCAGGAACGATATGAAGTACAGATTCTCGATAATTTCAACAACCGTACTTATCGCAACGGTCAGGCCGGAAGTCTGTACAAACAACATGCACCACTGGTAAACGTATGTACCGGCCCCGGACACTGGCAAACCTACGATATTATTTATACTGCTCCCCGGTTCAATGAAGATGGTTCATATTTTACCAAACCACGGGTAACTTTATTGCACAATGGGGTTCTGGTTCAAAACAATGTTGAATTGCGCGGCCCAACTCAGTATATCGGTATTCCAGAATACACCATTGAAAAACATGGAGCTGGCGCACTGATTCTTCAGGATCACGGAAATCCGGTAAAATTCCGTAACATCTGGATTCGCGAATTGTAAAATCAGATACGAAAAAAGGAGCTATAAAAGCTCCTTTTTTTATGCGATAAAATCTCATTTTACACTTTCGAAACTGTTTCCAGCAATTCGTATCCTTTCTGCACAGCATCAAGGTTCAGCGGAATAAGTTTGTGGTGGCGAGGAGGAAGCGATTTCTCAAGACCTTTTTCCACACTCGAAATATTAACAATGGGTTTGGCTTTCAGGTATGCCCCCAAAACAACCATATTAAAGGTCTTTACATTGCCCATATCCGCAGCAATTCTTGTCCCATCAATCTTATAGATATTGATGTCGGTACGCTGTGGTTCACGAATGATTCCATTCGGATCGTAAAGCAAAGTACCTCCGGGTTTTACCATTTTCTCGAACTTATCCATCGATTGCTGGTTCAAAATAATGGCCGTATCGTATTCATTTACTACGGGTGAACTAATTCGTTTTTCGCTGATAATAACTGTCACATTAGCTGTTCCTCCCCTCATTTCGGGCCCGTATGAAGGGAACCACGAAACTTCCTGATTGGCCATAACACCTGAATAAGCGAGAATTTTTCCCATCGAAAGAACACCTTGTCCTCCGAATCCGGCTATAATGATTTCTTCTGTCATGATTACCAATTTTATTTTTGTTTAAATGCGGCAGGATCTGCTTTCTCTGCGTCTTTCATATCACCCGGAGGATAAAATGGAAACATATTGGTTTCCATCCATTCATTGGCTTCTACCGGAGTTAGTTTCCAGTTCATATTACAAGTTCCGACTACTTCTACAAACGAAGTTCCTTTTTTAGCCAGAGCTGCTTCAAATGCTTTTTTTATGGCTTTCTGACATTTGCGAATTGCTCCCGGAGTATGTACCGACTGGCGGGTCACGTAAGATGTACCGGGCAACTGAGCGATCAGTTCAGTAATTTTCAACGGATAACCGTTGCGAGCGGCATCGCGACCGAAAGGAGTAGTGGCAGTTACCTGACCAATCAAGGTAGTTGGAGCCATTTGCCCACCAGTCATACCATAAATGCCATTGTTTACAAAAACAACAACCATATCTTCGCCGCGGTTACAGGCATGCATAATTTCAGCCGTTCCAATTGAAGCAAGGTCACCATCGCCCTGATATGTGAAAACCACCTTATCCGGATTGGTTCGGGCAATACCGGTTGCTACCGCAGGAGCTCTCCCGTGGGCTGCTTCCTGCCAATCAATATCGATGTAATTGTATGCAAATACCGAGCATCCAACAGGCGAAACACCAATTGTTTTTTCCTGAATATTTAAATCAGCAATTACTTCAGCGATTAATTTGTGAACTACTCCGTGACTACAACCCGGACAATAGTGCATAGTATTGCTTGTCAGAAGTTTTGGTTTTTCGTAAACCAGATTTTCTGTGCTAATAATATCTTTCAGTTCCATGATTTAGCCTCCTATGATTTTTTGTTCCAGCGCTTCAACAACTTCCGAAGGAGTAGGAATAATTCCACCCATGCGGCCAAAATGTTTCACAGGTACAGCACATCCTACGGCTAACTGTACGTCTTCAACCATTTGTCCGGCATTCATCTCAACGGTCAGAAATCCTTTCACCCGTTTGCCTAATTCATTAATGGCTTTTCTCGGGAAAGGATACAAAGTTATTGGGCGAAGCAATCCAACTTTCAGTCCTTTTTCGCGAGCCAAATCAACAGCTTTCTGGCAAATACGGGCCGACGAGCCAAATGCAACCAAAATATAATCTGCATCCTCGCACTGAATTGTTTCGTATCTTACTTCTTCGTCTTCCAGTTTGGCATATTTTTCCTGAAAGCGTTTGTTATTATTTTCCATCTTCACTGAATCCATCTCTAGCGATGTAATCACATTGCGCGAACGATTAGCTTTTTTGCCATTGGTTACCCACGAACCATAACGGGCATCAATTTCTTCAGCTGTCATGCGTGGTTTATAATCCGAAAGCTCTACTTTCTCCATCATTTGCCCAATTACACCATCTGTCAAAATCATGGCCGGATTTCGGTATTTAAAGGCGAGTTCGAATCCCAGGTCAACAAAATCATTCATTTCCTGAACCGAAGAAGGTGCCAGAACAATTAAGCGGTAGTCGCCATGACCTCCGCCTTTTACAGTCTGAAAATAATCGGCTTGTGAAGGTTGAATTGTTCCCAAACCTGGTCCTCCACGTTGAACATTCACAATCACACATGGAAGTTCGGCTCCTGCAATGTATGAAATTCCTTCAGCCATCAGACTAATACCGGGACTGGATGAAGATGTCATTACTTTTTTCCCTGTTGCGGCCGCACCGTACAACATATTGATAGAGGCCACTTCACTTTCTGCCTGCAAAACAACCATTCCTGTTTCGTTCCAGGGTTCAAGGGCCATCAGGGTTTCCATCACTTCACTTTGAGGAGTAATGGGGTATCCGAAATATCCATCGCAACCACAACGAATAGCTGCTTCTGCGATCACTTCGTTTCCCTTCATTAATTTTAATTCTCCCATCTATTGAAAGTTTTAAGGTTCAACACAATTAAATTTTTACACGATAAACAGTAATACAGGTATCCGGACAGACAATTGCACAGTTCGAACAACCGATACAATTATCAGGATTCGCCATAAACGAATAATGATAACCCCGGCTATTCACCTGTTTGTTTTGTCCCAACACATCATGCGGGCAGGCGACAACACAAAGTCCACAGCCTTTGCATTCTTCTTTGTCAACTACCACTGCGCCTTTTACTTTTGCCATGACTGTTTTTTTTAAGTATTTATTTAGCTTCTTGTTTTGCCTTTTTTATCAGGCCTTTACAAATCTATTTTATTCGATTTTTTTTCCGTGCAACAAAAGTTGCAAATTAAATTTTGCTAAGTATTCGCGTAAAAATGTTCCGGTGAATACCCAGATATGAAGCAATATGCTGCCGCTGTACCTTGGTAATCAAATCGCTATGTTCTGTCACAAAACGCCGCACTCGCTGAATAGCCGTCTGCGACTGGAAAGAATAAACCCTTTTCAGCGTTTGTACATAACTTTCTTCGGCCATCACCCGGACCATGTGTTCAAGTTGTGGATTTAGTTCCACGAGCTTGTCGAATTCACTTTTCTGTATATAGATGATTTGAGAATCCTCGTAGGCACGAATTTCTTCGATGGATTGTTTGCCCCGCAGAAAACTCTCGTGACTGGTAACAATAGCATGATTGGGCGGATAGAAAAAATTAGAAATCCACTCTTTCCCTCCTTCTGAAATGTAGGAAGAATAAAGCAATCCATCCAGTACGATGCCCAGCTTACCTGAAGTTTCGCCGTAACCGATGAACGTTTCTCCCTTTTTCAATATGCAAGGATCTTTTTTCGAAAAGAATTCCGTAAGCTGCGATAAAGTAAAGTTATATGTGTTTATCAGGTTACTCATGCTCTGTTTTTCAGTTATTAATTAACCAAAATTCTCGTGAAAAAGTTTGAGTCGCTGTTCAAGATCTCCGAACTGATCGCGGTGTACATGCGAAACGCAGGCACGTAATCCTTCGCGTTCGCTGCCTGTATTTTTTAATGTAATAGCGCTAATTCCGTAGTGAAGAATATTTTCAAGTAATTCTTCTCCTGTCATGCCCGGATATTCAACGGTGAAATAAAAACCATCTGCCACCGGAACATCTCCGTCCTTTTCATACACAATACGAAAACCGTTGTCAAGAAACAGTTTTTTCATGATCCGGGCTTTTTCGCCATACTCTTTTATTTCTTCAACAAAATTGAATTTGCCATCGCTCGCAGCTTTAAACATTGCAGCCAAAGCGAACTGAGCCGAATGGCAGGTTCCGGATGAAAAAGCGTACAACAACCGCATAACAATGGTTGTTCCGAACTCACTGCATTGAAAACGCGCATTCAGGTTTTCGTATTTTCGATGGAACAAGGCATCTGATATAATCATCATACCAATGCGCTGACCGGCATACGAGAATATTTTGGAACTGGAGATAAACATTACATATTTATCGGTATAGCGAGCAACGGTTGGCTGAAATGGCGCTTTCCCCGGCGTGTAAAGATCTTTGCGGAAGTCCATTCCAAAGTAAGCCAGGTCTTCCATTACAATAACATCGTAACGAGTAGCTAATTCACCTATAATTTGTAATTCCTCATCAGTCAAACAAATCCAGCTTGGATTGTTCGGATTTGAATATACAATTGAGTTGATATTTCCTTTTTCGAGATACGATTCGAGTTTTTCGCGTAATTTCTGCCCACGGAAATTGAAAACGTCAAACGTTTCGTACTTGTGCCCCATTACCACCATTTGCTGTTTCTGTACCGGGAATCCGGGATCGATAAACAGGATGGTGTCTTTTTTCGGATCGACATTACTGGCAGCCATAAATGCGGCATAAGTTCCCTGCATAGAGCCAACTGTTGGAATACATCCTTCGGGAGAAACATCGATGTCGGTAAACATTTTCACAAAACGGGCAGTCTCAGTTTTCAGAGGCTTGATTCCCTCCATCATCGGGTACTTCGAGGCAACACCTGCCTGCAAAGCTTCAAGCTCAGCCTGAGTTCCTACTTGTGCGGGAGGCAGACCGGGAACTCCCATTTCCATGCGACAAAACCGCATACCTGTCTCTTCTTCTGCTATATTGACCAAAGCAACCACTTCGCGAATAGTTGCTTTACCCAGATTTACAATCTGTAAGCGTTCAACAATTCGATCAATTACGGTTTTATCTATCGGCGCGTTTTTCATTTTAAACAACTTAAAATCTGATAATTACTAAATTTTGTTTGCTTTCTGAAATACTCTTTTTTATTCGGCCTTTTCTGTTTTTCCGTATCAAAGAAACCTAAAAAAATACGGAAAAACAGAAAAAAGCTAACAATTTTTCAGGCACTTCCGGGAGGGATTCGGGGTAGAATTTCATTTTAACAGGAAGACAAAAATAAAGCTTGACAAACTGTAAGATTTTGTCTTTTCTGACTAAAAAATCAATGCCAAAAAATCGTTTTTACTGACTTATGAATTTTGTCATCATTTCAGGCTTACCACCCAAAATGAGGTTTAATCTGATTCACCCAGGCAGCGATGCGCTCGTCGGTCAATTCTGACTCAAAATCTTCATCAACTGGCAAACCAATAAATTTACCATCGATAACAGCTTCCGATTCTTCAAACTCGTAACCTTCGGTAGAAACTTGTCCAACCACTGTTGCATTTTGCTTGATCAGTTCTTTTGCCAACATACCCATTGCATTTACAAAATGTGATGGATAAGTGATGTGATCGCCTAAACCAAAGATTGCCACGGTTTTTCCACTGTAATCAGCAGAAGCTGCCTGCGGGAAAAATTTGCTCCAATCGGTATTTGAATATTCCGAATCCCAGGTTTCTTTACCAACGGTAGAGATTCCGAAAATAATTTTGTCAAAACGCTCCAAATCGGCAACATTTGCTTCGTTTACCGAAATCATTTCTACTTTATCATCGCCAATTGCATTTTTTATTTTGTCGGCAACCCGGTGTACCGAACCTTTTTGCGGTCCGAAGAAGATTCCTGTTTTACTCATAACATTAATTTTTATTGGTTGTGAATTGCTATTTCTCCACGCAGGTATTCACCCAGAATGGACAAACTAGACACATTTTTCAGAATTAAATGAATGGCCCGCTCGTAATTGCTTATTTCGTCCCACTCAACATCTACGTGAAATGTATATTCGTTGGGGCGACCAATTACTGGTACCGACTGAATTTTTGTAAGGTTAATTTTATTCTCAGCAAAAATATTCAGCACTTTGGCCAATGCTCCGTAATAGTGACCCACTTCGAAGCAAATAGAAGCCTTATTATTGGCAGGACTGGTATCGCCGTGTTTATCAAGCATCAGAAAACGCGTATAATTTTTTTTGTTGGTTTCGATGCCTGTATCCAGCACTTTCAGATTGTATAACTCGGCCGAACGCAAATTGCCAATTGCCGCAGCATCCTTCAACTGATTATCGAAAACATATTTGGCCGAAGCAGCAGTATCCATTTTCTCTACAATCTCGGCATTCGGGAAATATTGCTCGATGTATTCGGCACATTGCTTAATTGCTATCGGATGCGAGTAAATAGTACGAATATCTTTGGCCTCCACCCCTTCGTTGACGAGTAAATTCATCTGAATATGAATGTATGTTTCGCCAAAAATTTTGAGGTGATACTCTCGGATTAGCGCATAATTATTCAGCAAACTGCCTGCTATTGAATTTTCAATAGCCATCACAGCCACATCCACCTTATCCTGATCAATCAAATCGCACACTCCGGTAAATGTCTTGCACTCAATAATTTCAATTTTTTCATCGAAATATTTCAGTGCAGCATCCTCGTGAAACGATCCGGCAATTCCCTGGATGGCTATTTTCTTCATATCGGTAATAATTTTCTTTTTCTTCATTATCAAAAACAATCCGAGAACAATACAAATGTACCTTTCCGGCTCTTCTACAAAAATAAAAACAATCCGTCTCAAAAATGTTCTTTGCCCGCGAATTCAATGATTCAACGAAAAATTAACATTCAGAAGTAGTTCGACGGAACAAACTAAATTTTATATAAATCGCTGGCTTTTACCAATTCCATGTGATGGTCGCCAAGTACCTGAATACATTTCTGAATATCGGTTGGTTTCAGCATAATGTTAGCCGAAACGCCTTCGTTTGAATAGGCATACAAATATTCAATAAAAACGCCTTCATCTGCCAATATGTTCAATGCTTTTGCCAATGCTCCGGGTTGATTTGGAGTATTCAAACAAACCACATCGGTAAGGCTAACCGAAAAATTGGCTTTTTTCAGGCTTGAAAGTGCTTTTTCGGGATCGGAAACAATCATGCGCAAAATGCCAAACTCAGAAGTATCGGCAATATGAAATGCTGAAATATTTACCTGAGCTTCGCCCAATAAGCTGGTTACCTCATTTAGTCGGCCCGACTTATTTTCAAGAAAAACAGAAAGTTGCTTAATTATCATGATGATTTCTCCTATAATTTTCGGTTGTCGATTACTCGTTTGGCTTTACCGGCAGTGCGCTCAATTGTTTTTGGTTCAACCAGTTTTACGTTCACCGAAATGCCAAGCGTGTTTTGTATTTTTTGTGTGATCTTTTTACGTAAAGCCTCCAATTTACGAATTTCATCGGAGAAAAACTGCTCTTGTACCTCAACCATCAGGTTCAGCACATCAAGAGTTCCTTCGCGCTCTACGGTAATCAGATAGTGTGGAGCTGTTTCACTCATATCGAGCAATACACTTTCAATTTGCGACGGAAAAACATTTACCCCGCGAATAATCAACATATCGTCAGAACGACCAGTGCATTTTTCCATGCGAACCAACGTACGACCACACGCACATTTATCGTAAATCAAACGGGTCAAATCCCGGGTTCGGTAGCGCAAAATTGGAATTCCTTCCTTGGTAACCGTCGAGAACACCAACTCTCCTTTTTCGCCCGGAGGTAGTGGTTGCAATGTTTCCGGATCGATAATTTCAGGAATAAAATGATCTTCGTTGATGTGCATTCCACACTGATGCTCGCATTCGCATGAAACTCCCGGGCCAATAATTTCACTGAGTCCGTAAATATCAATGGCTTTTAGTCCCAGTTTGCTTTCTATTTCGCGGCGCATATTTTCGGTCCAGGGTTCTGCACCAAAAATTCCCACGCGCAAATTCAAGTCTTTAATATTTATTCCCGCCTCTTCCAGTGCTTCGGAAAGATAAAGTGCATACGAAGGCGTGCAGGCAATTACCGATGTGCGAAAATCCTCCATTAGTTGAAGTTGTTTTGCTGTATTTCCACCCGAAATAGGAATAACTGTTGCTCCCAGGTTTTCGCACCCGTAATGTATTCCTAGTCCTCCGGTAAACAGACCATATCCGTAGGCTATTTGCACCATGTCGTTTTGATGTACGCCAGCCATGCATAAACTTCGGGTTACCACTTCGGCCCACATGTTTAAATCTTTGCGGGTGTAGCCAACAACGGTTGGTTTCCCGGTTGTCCCCGATGAAGCATGTACACGCACAATTTCGCTCATCGGGACGGTAAACATTCCAAACGGGTAATTATCGCGTAAATCTATTTTTGTGGTAAATGGCAGGCGATGCAAATCATCAACACTTTTTATGTCGGCGGGTACCAGTCCGGCTTCCTGCATTTTAGCCCGATAGCTGGGCACATTGTGGTAAATACGTTGTACGGTTTCAATCAGTCGTTCCGATTGAATAGCTTTCATTTGCTCCCGATCCGCACACTCAATTTTCTCATTCCATATCATTTTCAGAACAATTTAGGTCGGCAATAATTTTTGATTTTTTTCAGAGCTTAAAACTAAAATCAAATTAGCAGACTTTTGCCTTTTATTCTTAAAAATTATTGAAAGACATGCTTTTTTTAATAAAAAAAGCAGATCAAACCATCATCTGACTTTAAAAATGAAAGTTTTGAGATAATTATTTCAGGAAAAGTAAAATGGAGAAACTAATCTTCGTCAACGATATTTTGTACGCGTCCGACTTCGCCGGTTGCCAGTTTCACTTTAATGCCGTGAGGGTGAAACATGCTATTCGTCAGAATCTGTTTTACAAAGCCTTCGGTAAGTTCACCGGTTGGTTGATGATGTTTTTGAACAATCTCAACCAATTGTCCGGAGTGGATATTTTTTCTGTATCGACCATCAGCCATTAGCGCCAGATATTATTGCGATTTAACGCCTGTTGATACTTGCGGGCATTTTGATTGTGTCCCGCCAATGTTTTTGAAAAATTGTGGTATCCCGAAAAATCTTCCTTCGCACACATATACAAATATTCATGATCCTCGGCATTCAACACCGCATTGATACTGGAGATTTCCGGAAAATTGATTGGCCCGGGAGGCAATCCTGCATTCAAATAAGTATTGTATGGTGAATCAATTTTTAAATGCTCTCTCAATACCCGGCGAATACTAAAATCGCCCAGCGCATATTTCACTGTCGGATCGGCCTGCAACGGAATTCCCTTTTCTAAACGATTCAGATAAAGACCTGCCACGCGAGCTTTTTCATCCGGTTTTACCGTTTCTTCCTGCACTATTGAAGCCAGGGTACAAACCTGTTGCGGATTCAGTTTTTTTGCCGAAGCTTTGGCCTGTCGGTCGGCATTCCAAAAGCGGTGGTATTCTTTCTGCATCCGATTGGCAAATTCCTGCGGATTAGTGGTCCAGTACATTTCGTAAGTATTCGGGATAAACATACACGGGAATGTTTCAACAGTAAAACCATATTTGGTTTCAATTCCGGCTGAAGTCAGCACATTCAGCATTCCAAGCGAGTCAGGTTCAATATAGCGAGCCACTGCCGCTGCCAACTGGTTAAAATTCCGAATATTGTTGAATGTTACCCGCACCGATTGCTGGTTGCCGGAAATAAGCATATTCAGAATCTGATTGGTGGTCATTCCTTTCTTGAAAAAATAATTTCCAGCTTTGATATTTTCCGGATATTTTTTCCGTTTTGCTACCCATTTAAATGCTTTGTAATCCAGAATCAGATCGTGAACCTCAATTGAATCGGTTACCTGCTCAAACGAAGCACCTCGGGGAATAATTATCGCCCCTTCTGTTTTTACATTTTCTTTGAAAATATAATTAAACAGACGATAGGCCCGAACACCAGCCAATACGAAAGCAATAGCAAAAACAATAATGATAATTTTATTGATTTGCGGAAACAACATGATCCGATTTTTGTTATTCAGTTCCATCAAGAATTTATTTTATTGCAAAAATACGTTTTTCCGCAATTGATAGAACTTCTTCTGAAAAACCTTAATTCTTGTTTAAATTGATCAATTATCAGAGATTGTTTAACTCGAAATAACTATTTTCGTGCGTGAAAAAATATTGTAAACTAAAGATTTGAATATATGCATCAGGTTAAATTAGCCGACAACATTTACTATTTGGGGTACAACGACCGTCGTACTCACCTGTTTGAAAACATTTGGCCTATTCCTCACGGAGTGTCGTACAACTCGTACCTGATTGTGGACGAAAAAGTGGCTTTGGTTGATACCGTTGAACGTCAGTTTATCGATGATTATCTGGATGATATTGAAGGAATCATCGGCGACCGCAAAGTCGATTATCTGATCATCAACCACATGGAACCCGACCATTCGGGAGCATTGAAAGCAATTGTTGCCAAATACCCGGACATTATTTTGGTTGGCAATAAAAAAACCTTCGGCTTTGTTGAAAGTTTTTACATGAAGCCCGTTAACACACTGGAGGTACACGATGACCACAAACTTGAATTGGGACAAGTTACATTGCAGTTCCAGACAGTACCCATGGTACACTGGCCCGAAACCATGGTTACATTTGACGAAACCAATCATATCTTGTTCTCGGGCGATGCCTTCGGAAGCTATGGAACTCTGGACGGTGGTATTTTCGATGACGAAATCAATCTCGACTTCTATGAAGTGGAAATTATGCGCTATTTCACCAATATTGTTGGAAAATATTGTCCGCATACCCAACGTGCAATTAAAAAACTGGCGGGCCTCGACATTCGCATGATTGCCGCTACCCACGGCCCAATCTGGCGCAGCGACCTGAACTGGGTTTTGAGCCGTTACGACAAATGGAGCTCTTATACATTCGACAACGGAGTAATTATTGTTTACGGATCGATGTACGGAAACACACAAAAAATGGCAGAAGTGATTGCCCGCCAACTTGCTGTTCGTGGCATTCGCGACATTCGTGTGTACGACGCATCCAAAACCCACTCGTCATACATTATCAACGATATTTTCAAATACAAAGGATTTATTGTTGGTAGCTGTGCTTACAACAACTCACTGTTCCCGAACGTTGAAACACTATTGTCAACCATCGAGCACATGGGCGTGAAAGATCACTACCTGGGCGTATTCGGCAATTTCTCGTGGAATGGCGGAGGTGTAAAAAACCTGATGAAATTTGCTGAAACCATCAACTGGGATTTGGTGTACGATCCAATTGAAGAAAAAGGAGCACTGAAAAAAGACAAATTCGAGCAATGCATCGAGCTGGCCAATGCCATGGCCGACAAGCTTCTTGCCTAAGCATCGTTAAACAATATACAAAAGCCATCAATCCTTTGTGATTGGTGGCTTTTTATTTTCATTTTTATAAGTTTTCACTGATAGATTCGCTATTTTTAGGCAAGTTTTTACATTTGATTTTGGAAATAAAAGAACAGATATACGTTATTAGTGGTGGCCCCGGCTTCGGAAAAACCGTTTTAATTGATTATCTGAGCGTTCTTGGATATACTGTTGGCAAAGAGGCTGCCCGCGAAATAATCGCAGAACAACAAAAAACAGGAGGTAATATACTGCCCCAACTTGACATGCGGTCTTTCAGACAAGAAGTCTTTAAGCGTCGCTGGGAATTTTATCAATCGGTGCCTTCCGGAACAATTGCTTTTTGCGACCGGGCTATTCCCGATCAACTTGCATTTGCCCTCTACCTCGGAATACCATTTTCTCCGGAAATAGAAAAAATAGTAGAACAACACCGATATAACACGCAGGTTTTCATCACTCCTCCCTGGCCCGAAATATACGAGAACGACGATATACGAAAGGAAAGTTACAACGAAGCAGTAGCTATTCATCAGGCAATTATTGAAGTCTATCGCCGCTATAACTACCAATTAATTGAAATTCCGAAACTGGATGTAAAACAACGAGCTGAATTTTTATCAAACCTAATATCTGAAAAGAAATGAATGTAAATCGCCGGACATTTTTTAGCAAAGCAGCCGTAGGCACGCTTGCAGCAATAAGTATTCCGACTATTGTTGATGCAGTAATTCCTGCCGACAAAGACAAAAAGAAAAAAGCAGTATCACTCATTCAGGCTAATGATCTGATTTTGTTTCAGGGTGATTCGATTACCGATGCCGGACGCGATCGCAGCGTTAGTGCATTCAATGTAGCCCAAGGACTTGGTAGTGGCTATGTGTTTCTGCTTGCCGCCAAGTTACTTCACGAATTTCCGGCCTATAACTTAAATATTTTAAATAAAGGAATTAGCGGAAATAAAGTTTTTCAGTTGTCCGATCGCTGGGAAAACGATTGCCTTTCCATCCGTCCTAAAATACTTAGTTTGCTGGTTGGGGTAAACGATTTCTGGCACACATTAACTCACAATTACACCGGAACGCCTGAGATTTACAAAAACGATCTACTCGGCTTGCTTCGTAATACAAAAAAACTAATGCCTGGAGTTCGCCTCGTAATGGGTGAACCTTTTGCTGTAAAAGGCTGCTCTGCGGTCGATGATAGTTGGTTTCCTGAATTTGACAAATACCGTCAGGCTGCCAAGCAAGTAGCTGACGAAATGGGAGCGATATGGATTCCGTACCAGGAGGTTTTTGATAAAGCACTTGAATTTGCCCCGGCGGCTTACTGGACACATGATGGAGTACATCCATCTGTTGCCGGCTCTGAATTAATGGCTCAGGCCTGGCTTAACGCAGTTGTTTAATCAAGCTTGATTTCTTTCTCACGAAGATTGCCGATAATTAACCGATTATCGGCAATTTTTGTTGAATCAGCATTTCGGTTCAGAATAAAACCCACCTCGTATAAATTACTTAACATTAGCGTTCCCGATCCACTTACCGAATCTCCGGCCCTCACTTCGATGGTAATTTTACTAAGCAGCTTTTTCGAATTAACAATGATGTCGCGATATTGAAAATCAACCTGCGCCTCATCTTTCAATTGTTTCTGAATCTTTTTCAGCTGCGAATCGGTAGTTCGCTCTGTGATAATCAACTCAATCTGATCGGGGCTTATTGTTAACTGCGGCTTTTGAGCAACAACTGCGGTTGCAAAAAGGAAAAGACAAATGGTAAAAAAATTTCGTAACATGTTCTATCGTTTTTGGCTAATGCAAAAGTAACAAAAACCAGAAAAACCAAAAGGGCCGGAAACCGGCCCTCCAAAGGTGCTGCCGGGAATTGATTGATTAATGAAGACGAGGCCCGGCGGACTTTTTGCCATCCATGAAACTAAGTTTCATTTGCTATATAAACCTTTAAAGAGGGCTTTTTAGTATATCCAATACCAAAAAAAACTACAAAAACAGCTGAATCAGCTGTGTTGTAATTCATTACAAAATGGACTTTTCTCAATCAAAATAGTTCTTCTTTTTTGAATAAAAAGAGCATTTCAATCTGAACGGCACACGTTTTTTATAAATTTGCAGGGTATGTCGAAATTAAGAGATTTATACCGCCGAAATATTTACGGAGTGATGGGAACCCTCATCTTTCACATCCTTCTTTTTGGTTTTTTTCTGCTTGCTGAAATTGATTTTAAACACGAAGCAAAAGAGGAAGCTATTCTGATTGACTTTTCCACGCTGGAAGAACTGGAGAAAGAAATGCCTCCGGTTGAAAAGGAAAAGCAGCAAAATGCGCCTGCTACACAAAATGAACGGAGTGCTTCAATAAGTAATCGCGCCGTTAACGATGCCAGCAAACAAGATAAATTTTTAGACAATGAAGACCTCAGGAGAGATATACAAAATGCGCAACAATTATCGCAAAAGGTAAAACAACAGCTATTGAAAAAAGTAGCTGATGTTGGTGATTTTGACATGCCTGCATTTAGTACAGAAGGAGTTGATCCGGATTCGGTGAAAAATGTTATTTATTCAGGGAAAAGCAATATTCATTATTTCCTCGAAAACCGCTACCACAAAAAATTGTTCAACCCCGTATATATGGCCAAATCGGGAGGAAAAGTAATTGTTGATATTGCGGTTGACCGCGACGGAAACGTAATAAAAGCAGAACCTCGTTCCTCTTCTTCTTCGGACCCCATGCTTGCCGAGTATGCACAGAGTGCGGCAGCACGAACCCTCTTTAATCGGGACTCGAAAGCACCAAAAATCCAAAAAGGCACAATTACTTACACATTTGTTGCGCAATAAGAACACTGTGTTAAGAATCGGTAATCTTTAACAATGATTAACATTTTTTTGACAAAATTCAGGGTTCTGCCCTGTATCTTTGTGGTACATTTTTTTTCATAAGTTTAGGTTTAGTTAGATTAGTTAGTTTTATGAGAGAAAAGGATAGGTTGTTGAACCTATCCTTATTTTTTTGCCCATTTCTCAAAATAGTTCCTTCTTTATTCCTCAAATACAAG
The DNA here is from genome assembly GCA_963668595.1 of Prolixibacteraceae bacterium. GTDB lineage: Bacteria > Bacteroidota > Bacteroidia > Bacteroidales > Prolixibacteraceae > GWE2-42-39. The sequence goes on from OY764876.1 coordinate 2,162,807, forward strand.
AATTTACCTCAATAAAAAAGCAAGGTTCCAAACTGAAACCCTGCTTCATTAAAATATTTTTGAAAGAGAATTATTCGCCTAATAACTCAACCAATTTGGATTCGAGCGATTCGCCACGCAAATCTTTGGCTATAATTTTCCCTTCTTTATCTAAAAGAACAGAAAAAGGAATTGACTGAACTCCATAAAGTTGAGCCGCTTCGTTTTGCCAGAATTTTAAATCAGACACATGTGTCCAAGTTAACTGATCTTCTTCAATTGCTTTTAGCCAGGCATCTTTCTCACGATCAAGCGACACACCCAAAATATCAAAACCTTTATCTTTAAATTTCTGGTAAACACGGACCACATTCGGGTTTTCCTGACGGCATGGAGCACACCATGAAGCCCAGAAATCGACCAGCAAATATTTTCCTTTAAAAGATGAAAGGCTAACCGGATTTCCATTCTGGTCGTTCATTGTAAACTCAGGAGCAGGTGAACCAATTGCAGTTTTCTTTTTCAGTCCGGCAATACGATTTATTTCTTTTACATATACCGTCTCGGCATATTCAGCAGGAAAAATACCAACAATAGTATCCAGTTCTTCAGCAGTAGCTTCACTTATAAAGTTGCCTAGATACAAGTAAGGAGCAACAATCGAACTACGATTCTCTGAAATGAAATTCTTCGAATATATTTTCATATTATCCATCATGGCCTGCACTTCAATTTTTACTTTTTCAGCTGCATCCATATCTCCTTTCATCATCGCCTGGCTGTATTGCTCTTGCAATTTGCTATAATCTTTATTCAGTTTTTTGATTTCTTCCAGATAAACATTGAACAAATCGTTCGATTTGGTTCCGCTTACTTTGGTTTGTTGCAGGCTGTCTTTGTTTGCAAGGATGGTAATTTTACCATTTTCGAGGAAAAACTGCGCAAAATAGTCACGATCGTTCATACGTAAATAGTGAACTTCGGGCAATCCGGCTTCGCCTTTAAACTCGAAAGTGCCTTTTACAACATCAGCAGTGTCAATCACAACCGGACGACCTTCCTCTGCTTTTACCAAATACACTTTGGCCGAATCAAGTCCTGAAATAGTACCGTCAATGGTATATTTCGTCCCCGATTGACAAGCGGCAAACAGTGAGCCAGCCACTAAAAAATAAATGATTTTCTTCATTCTTGTTTTGTTTTGAATTATAAATTTTGTTTCTGTTGCTGGTATAAATCGAGCAGTTCGCGTGCTGCCACAAACGACGAAAGTTCATCTTTCAATACTTTGTCCTCAAAAGCTCCCAACTTACCTTTTATCTCCGCATTGTTGTAAAAGCCACTCTTCAATTGCTCATTAATCGTCTCATACATCCAGTATTTCGACTGCTCATTTCTTCGGTGTTGAAAATAGTTATTTTGTTTGGCCATTGCAAGATACTCTGCAACAGTATCCCAAACCTGATCAATACCTTTTTTATGGAAGGCCGAACATGTAAGTACCTTCGGCTTCCATCCGGAGGGAGTAGGCGGAAAAAGGTGCAAAGCATTTTCGTACTGAATACGTGCCAAGCCCGCTTTTTCAATATTATTTCCATCGGCTTTATTTATTGCAATGGCATCAGCCATTTCCATGATACCGCGTTTAATTCCCTGCAACTCGTCGCCTGCTCCGGCCAACATCAGCAACAGAAAAAAATCGACCATCGAGTGCACAGCCGTTTCGCTTTGACCCACGCCGACTGTTTCAATAAAGATGGTATCGTAGCCTGCCGCCTCGCAAAGAATAATTGTTTCGCGAGTTTTTCGTGCTACTCCTCCAAGTGATCCTGCCGATGGAGAAGGGCGGATGTACGCTTTGGGATTGCTCGAAAGTTCTTCCATTCGGGTTTTGTCACCCAGAATACTTCCTTTGGTTCGTTCGCTACTTGGGTCGATTGCCAACACGGCCAACTTACTGCCCTTTTCGGTAATGTAAGTTCCCATCGCTTCAATAAAAGTACTTTTCCCAACTCCGGGAACACCGGTAATACCAATGCGCACCGAGTCGCCACTATACGGAAGGCACTTCAGGATAATCTCCTGCGCAATGCGCTGATGATCGGGTTTTGAACTTTCAACCAGAGTTACAGCCTGACTCAGCAAAGTTATGTCGCCAGCCAAAATACCATCAACATATTGCTGAGCTGTAAATTGCTTTTTTTTCTTTTTCTGAAGAAAACGACTCACCGAATCTTCATTTACTGCAGGTGGCATTTCGATCCCGGCATTCACCTTCAATCCTTCGTAATTGGGATCGTTTTCAATATGTTCATGGTGTTTATCAACTATCATGTCGGAAAATTTTTACGAAGGTAGAAAATAAAAAATGATTCAATAAAGGCTCATGAAATAAGTTTCCCAAATTCAGAAAAACAAAATCAGATCAGAAAAAAGACTTCGGGATTACCTCCCGAAGTCTTTCCTGTTTAACTATCTGATAATTCTTAATTTTTATAACGAAGCCATTTGAACAACTCTCCAAAACTGACTTTTTTTCCGTACATGAGAATTCCTGTACGATAAATTTTTGCAGCCATCCAAATTGTTCCCAGAATAGTCAGAATTAATATGCCCATCGACAAGGCAAGTTCCCACCAGGGAATTCCATAAGGAATTCGGGCCATCATTATTACAGGCGAGGTAAACGGAATCATTGACCCCCAGAAAGCAAGCGATCCTTCCGGATTTTTCGCTATCGGGAACAGTAATGCGATAGAAAGAATCAACGGTAAAATTACCGGGAAAATCAATTGCTGGGCATCTTCTTCGCTATCAATAGCCGAACCTACAGCCGCCAATAGAGAACTGTACAACAAGTATCCTCCCACAAAATAAAATACGAACGAAAACAGGATTGTTGCAATAGGCAAATTGCCCATCATCTCCATGATTTTATTGTACTTGTCAGCCGATGTAGGATTTGCAATAGCTCCGGCTTGTCCCATCATTTCGGGCGACATCAGGTTTTGTGCCTGCTGTACCGATTCGATTCCCGAGCCAAAAAACATTCCCATTACTGTGGTGATTATAAATCCCAGACCAATCCATATCACAATCTGTGTTAAACCAACCAGGGCAATACCTATGATTTTACCAAAAAGCAACTGTACCGGTTTTACCGAAGAGATAATTACTTCCACCACCCTATTCGATTTTTCCTCCATTACACCGCGCATCACCATCATGCCATACATAAACATGAACATATAGATCAGGAAGCCCATGCCATAGCCCATGCCACCAACCAACAACGAAGAAGTTTCTTTTGCTGCACCTTCTTGCTGAATAGTTAAAGTAGTCAGATTTATATCGGTACGTGTGGCTTCGAGTTGCTGTTCCAAATCCGGAATTCCAGTCTCGGCAATGACTTTGTTGCGTTTGTCCCGTTCAATGATGTTTTCAATGCGATTTTCGAGCATATTGGAAATATCGAAAGGAATCTGCTTCTCTGAAAACATCTGCACCCGGTTACTAACCAGAATATTTTTCGGAATATACAGCAATGCATAGTAACCGGTTCCATCCATCTGCTTTTTCAGTGTCTGATAATCTTCCTCCGGAACAAAAACCAATTCAGTATTCTGTCGCCCTTTTAGTTGATCCAGAAAAAGACTTGATTCGTCATACACCGCAATTTTTCGCTGCTGATTGTCTTCTTTGGTTGCAAAATAGACCGGAATAATAAACATTGCCGCCATAAAAACAGGCATGAGCAAAGTAGTAAGGATAAACGATTTCTTTTTTACGCGGGTCAGATATTCGCGCTTCAGTATTAATAATGCTTTATTCATAGCTAGGATTATTGCTTGTTTGCTTCATTCACAACTTTAATAAACACTTCATTCATACTCGGAATAATTTCGCTAAACGAAACAATTTCGATATGAGGTATGAGCAACTGTAAAAGTTCATTATTTGTTTTTCCATTCTGGTACTGCACTTTCAATGTATTTGCGACGGCATCCTGATGATGTTCCAACACATTGAAATCCCGATCAAGCAAGCGATTCAATACATCAGGCTGACCTTTGTATTTCAGTTCGAACACATGACTTTTATATTGTTCTTTCAGTTGGTGAATTGGCCCGTCGAGTACTTTTTTCGATTTATTGATCAAAGCAATGTGATCGCAAACTTCTTCAACTGAAGCCATATTATGAGTCGAGAAAATAATTGTTGCGCCCTGTTTCCTCAATGTCAGAATTTCCTGTTTCAGCAAATTGGCATTAATTGGGTCGAAACCACTAAAAGGCTCATCGAAAATCAACAATTTAGGTTCATGAATGACAGTGGTAATAAATTGAACTTTCTGCTGCATTCCTTTCGATAGCTCTTCCACTTTTTTATTCCACCATGCCTGGATTTCAAATTTCTCGAACCATATTTTCAGGTTCTTCAGAGCATCGTGGCGCGAAAGTCCTTTCAACTGAGCCAAATAAAGAGCTTGTTCACCCACTTTCATCTTTTTATACAGACCTCGTTCTTCGGGTAAATAACCGATGTTCCGAACATCTTCCGAACGCATTGGTTGTCCGTTAAACCACACCGTTCCCTGGTCGGGAGCTGTAATCTGATTTATAATTCGGATCAGGGTTGTTTTTCCGGCACCATTCGGTCCCAGCAAGCCAAAAACCTGTCCCTCTTCCACCGACAAACTCACCCGATCGAGTGCCCGGTGCGCGGCATAATCTTTTACTACATTTTCTGCACGAAATAGTTCCATAGTTATGGTTTATGAAATTTTAAAGCGTATCAAAGCTATCTGTTTTTTTAAAGAAGGGAAAAATTTTCCGGCCAAATGAGGTATTTCTACTTTCAAACAGACGAATAATGGGGTAAATGGAGAGCTTAATTATCAGCGAAAAAAAGTAAAATGCACACTTCCGTAGCGACGCATATCTTTAAATCGGGGATGTTTCGAAAAATCATACGCACCCGAATGCTCAAGAATGAATAATCCATCTTCTTTCAATAAATTATTTTTCAGAACCAAATCCGGCACATCGCCGAATTTAGGCATATCGTACGGCGGATCAGCAAAAATAAGGTCGTATTGCTCGTGATAATGTTCAGCAAAAACAAATGCATTGGTTTTTATCACCCGAACATGTTGTTCCTGCAACTTATTGATTGTTTCTTTTATAAATGCGACGTGTCCGAAATTGATTTCAACCGCAGTAATATCAGTACATCCGCGCGATGCAAATTCGAAACTGATACTTCCTGTTCCGGCAAACAAATCGAGCACTTTTATACTTTCAAAATCAATAGAATTCTGAAGAATATTGAAAAGGCTTTCCTTTGCCATATCGGTTGTCGGACGAGCACTAAATTTCTTTCCCGGAGTAAAATGCCGGCCTTTGTATTTACCTCCTACAATTCGCATCGATAAGCATTTAGCAACCCGGCAAAGTAATGTGACGGGGTTTTATCGAAAGTATAACTGTAATGCAACTCGTAATCAGGTTTCATAAAATTTACGTGCATCATATATTTTTTCAACTGACGGATATAATCCGACTCAATCGGCACCCAGCCAGATAAAAGTAATTCGTCTTTTTCGGCATCAATCCCCAGTTGTTTGCAAACATTGAGCGTATGGAAAAGAAAATCACCTTCATTTTTATAATAAAAGCTATTGAAAAAACGAATATTGCTTTTCAATACAATAAGATGGAAAAAGTATTTGCTGAAATTAATTACAACAGTATTTGTACTTTTCCCTTTCTGCTGAACCGCAGCATTTAACAACGAATAAGTGCTGTGGAAGAAACGGTAATTTGAAAATTTCTCATCCAGCAAAGTACGTAACTCTTCGGGGTAAGCAAAAACAACGTCCTGCGCAAAAGTTGTTAGCGAACAAGCGGCAACAGCTTCATGCCGATCCAATTCCTGATTTAAATCGACAACCGAACGCAATAGCGAATCGTCGGTAAAAACAGAAGGCACCAGTGTAGCCCGTTGATCATGATATACAACCGATATCGACTTAAACGGTTTATTCAATATCTCTTCTGCATCAAAAATTTCCCGTACCCTGCCAGTCAAAAAAGCAGTTCGTTTAGTTACCAACGGGATATGACGCAGCAACACATATTTGCGTTGTACCGTATCCAGTACGGAAAAAGAAAATCCATCCAGCCCAAGCTGGATGGATAGATGATATTCTAAACTATAATTTAAATCGAATGTTTCGTCTGCGTGCAGAATGTCATGCATAGCAAAGATTTACTCCCAGTTTCCTGCATTATTATTTGTTTCAACCAGCGAACCCACTTTCAATCCCGGATATTTTCCGTTAGTTCTTTTCTGGTCGTTCATATTAATGACCAATTGACGGTCAAGATTCTTGAGAACAGTATTGTTATGTACTTTTGCTTCAAAAACCGGAACTTTAATTCCTGAACCAGTAGTAATTACAGTGGCTCCCAATTGGAATTTAGCTACAGTATCAGTAACAGGAACCATCATTAGCTGATCAATCGCATATGCTTTTCCGAATAAGGTATCCAACACACTTACTTTAATTGTATCCCTGATGATCAATCCTTGTTTCAAGGCTTTTGCTTCGGTCAAACCAGCATCAATCATACTATCGGTAAGCATACCGAATTTTTTAACCAATTTGAGTGAGTCTGTTTTTACGAAGTGAATTAAAGTATCCCAACTTCCGGTAAATTTTCCGTAAACATCTTTGTAAGCCAATTCTGCCTTACGGATATCTTTCAATTTAGCAATCGTTGCCTCATATCTTTCTTGCTGGGCTTGCTTAAACTCAATCGGTTTCTGAACACTTTTCACAACCATGAAAGTGAGAAAAAGGGCAGCAGCTATCAGGACGATCTGGATTAGTGTCTTCATCTTATCAGTTTTAAGATTAATTTTTGTTTGCTTGCAAATTTATAAAAAAAATTAAATTCCCATCTTTGGTCTCAGTTTATTTAGCCTGTCATGATAAAAAATCATCTGGAAACAGAAATTACTACAGAATTCGGTTACTCCCTCACCTCTGGTCAGCAACTGTTAATCAAAAATCTTGCCGAGTTTGTAACGGATTCAAAAGAAGATTCTGTTTTCGTACTGAAAGGGTATGCCGGAACCGGAAAAACAAGCATAGTTAGTGCATTTGTAAAAACATTGCGAAAATTAAAAATCCGGACCATTTTGCTTGCCCCTACCGGTAGAGCTGCGAAAGTGCTTAGTCAGTATGCCGGACAGGCGGCATTCACCATTCACAAATCGATTTACAGACAGCAAAGCAGTTCCGATCCGGCTGCTCGCTTTATGCTCAATAAAAACCTGTATAAAGACACTTTTTTTATTGTTGACGAGGCCTCGATGATTTCGAATGCCAATGGAGAATCGTCGCTATTTGGTACCGGACGATTACTCGATGATTTAATTGAATTTGTTTATACTGGTTCTCACTGTAAACTGATGTTAGTTGGCGATACAGCACAGCTTCCACCGGTAGGATTAGAACTGAGTCCGGCTCTTTCTTCTTCTGAATTGGAAATGTTAGACCTGAGCCCAACGGAAATTGAGCTAACCGAAGTTGTTCGTCAATCAGAAGGGTCTGGTATTTTACACAATGCAACTGCCATTCGTGAACTTATTGCCGGTCATGATTTCCGGGGGGCATATTTCCCTATCGAGACAAAAGATTTCCATGATGTAAAACGTATTGGCGGAGCTGATCTGATTGAAGAAATTGCCAGCTGCTACGACCGCTATGGAGAACAGGAAACCATGATTGTTACCCGATCGAACAAACGAGCCAACAAGTTTAACGAAGGAATTCGCCGATCAATATTGTATAAAGAAAGTGAAATATCTGTCGGCGATTTATTGATGGTTGTCAAAAATAATTACTTCTGGCTGGGAGAAAACGAAAATGCTGATTTCATTGCCAATGGCGATACAGCAGAAGTAACACGTATTGGCAAATATGAAAATCTGTACGGCTTCCGATTTGCCAACGTCAGTTTGCGATTTATCGATTACAAAGATCTGGAAATTGATTGCAAAATCATTCTCGACACACTTCAGATTGAAGCAGCGTCGTTAAGTCAGGAGGATAACCGGCGATTATTTGATGCGGTTACTGAAGACTACCCGGATATTCGAAGCAAACGCAAGCGCTGGGAAAAAATCAGAGAAAATGAATATTTCAACGCATTACAGGTAAAATTTGCTTATGCCGTCACCTGCCACAAAGCACAGGGCGGACAATGGAAAGCGGTATTTGTTGATCAGGGCTACTTAACCGAGGAAATGCTGAATATTGAATGGCTGCGCTGGCTTTATACGGCATTCACTCGTCCGGTGGAAAAACTTTATCTGGTAAATTTCAACAAAGAATTTTTCGATGAAGAATAAAAATTCTTTATTCGCAGCGAACGATCGGCCCCCCGATTTGTTATTATTCAAATTTTAAATTATTGCATGGAGAATTACAAAAAAGGCATATTGTATGCCATCATCACTTCATCGCTTTGGGGCTTTCTGGCAATTGCCCTAAAAGTTGCTTCATCGAAAGTAGATTCATCGACAATTGTATGGTTTCGATTTTTTGTTGCATTTACAATTCTTTTCATATATCAGTTAATAAAAGCGCCGTCTGAAACACGCATTTTAACTCGACCTCCGTGGTTACTGATCATTGCAGCACTGGGACTATCGTGGAATTATATGGGATTCATGCAGGGAATTCATTATACCAGTCCGGCCAATACTCAGGTTATTATTCAAACTGGTCCTATCATGCTGGCATTAGTCGGTATTTTGTTTTTCAAAGAAAAAGTGAGTAAACAACAAATTATTGGATTTGCCCTGGTTGTTGCAGGAATGATCACTTTTTATCAGCAACAGATAAAATTAATGCTGGGGGCTGAACAAGAATACAATACAGGTTTCCTGTTTACCATTTCTGCAGCTCTGGCCTGGGTAGTGTATGCTTCGCTACAAAAACAACTGGTTCGCAGCTATTCAACAAACAGTTTAAATCTGGTTTTATTCGGCATACCGGTCATTATTTTCTTTCCTTTCACCAACTTATCGACACTGCTCGATTTGCATTGGGGATGGTGGATACTGATGATTTTCCTGGGATTAAATACGCTTGTTGCTTACGGATCGTTAGCAATGGCACTAAAATATATTGAGGCAAACAAAGTGAGTATTATCATTATTCTGAATCCTGTCATCACGTTTGTTTCTATGGCCATACTCACGTATCTGGAAGTTAGCTGGATTGCAGGCGAACATTTTTCGTTTTCATCAGTACTGGGAGCGTTGATTGTTTTAGGCGGGGCGATACTAGTGATTAAAAAGAATTCGAAAAAAAAGGAATAACAATTTCGCAAACAAAAATAAAAAGGGGTCGAAAAGACCCCTTTCATTATATTCTCTCCAGTTCAACCATCAAATGGCTCTTTGGTATTTTATTTCCAGCAACAACATGGATTTTTACCAACTTACCATCAAATGGCATTTGAACTTTATTATGCATTTTCATCGCTTCCAGAATCAGAATTGTTTCTCCTTCTTTCAGCTCTTGTCCTTCATGTGCCAGTATTTCAATAATGGTTCCCGGAATAAACGAATATACTTTGTTTTCGTCCGGTTTTTCCCATTTTACCCGATTTTCATACTTTTTAGTGTACTCGGTTTTATATACAGCACTGTGAACTACTAATGGTTTATAATTTCCATTTTCAGCCATTTCTTTTTCAGTTTTTGATTAAAACGGAGGAATTCCGTGCTTTTTAGTCGGACGGGTATCTACTTTATTGGCTGACACCTGTAAGGCATGAAGCAACATTTTACGGGTTTCCTGAGGTTCAATCACCTCATCAATATACCCTTTGGCTGCTGCAACATACGGATTCGCAAATTTCTCCTTGTATTCTTCGATCTTTTGTTTGCGCATTGCTTCCGGATCTTCGGCTTCTGCAATTTCCTTACGGAATACAATATTTGCAGCACCTTCTGGCCCCATTACAGCAATTTCGGCTGTTGGCCATGCAAACACAAAGTCGGCGCGCAAGTGGCGAGAGTTCATCGCAATGTATCCACCACCATAGGCTTTACGGATGATTACTGTAATTTTTGGCACAGTAGCTTCGCTGTATGCATACAGGATTTTTGCACCGTGACGAATCACTCCCGCATGTTCCTGATCAACTCCTGGCAAATATCCGGGTAAGTCTTCCAAGGTTACAATCGGAATACTGAAAGCATTACAATAACGGATAAAACGAGCTGCTTTATCAGAGCTATCGCAATCGAGTACTCCTGCCAGTACTTTAGGCTGGTTGGCAACAAATCCGATTGTTTCACCATTCATCCGACCAAACCCAATTACCACATTTGGGGCAAAAAGCTCCATTATTTCGAAGAATTCCGAACCATCAGTGATAGACCGGATAATATCGCGAATATCGTAAGGCATTCGTGCATCAGCCGGAACAATATCTTCAATTTTATACGTATCTTTTGGTTCAGCAACCGGGAAAGCTTTGGCTTTCTGACTGTTGTTCCAAGGAATATACGTAATCAATTTTTTGATTTGTTCGAAGCATTCTTTTTCGCTGGTGGCATAAAAATGAGCATTACCAGTTAATTCGGCATGCACTTTTGCTCCACCTAAATCTTCCATCGAGATTTCTTCACCCAATACGGTTTTAATTACGCTTGGTCCGGTGATGAACATCTTCGAAATATTTTCAACCATAAATACAAAGTCAGTCAATGCTGGCGAATATACGGCACCCCCGGCACAAGGACCAAGAATTACCGAAATCTGGGGAATAACACCTGAAGCAAGCGTATTGCGGAAGAAAATTTCACCGTAACCGGCCAACGAATTTACACCTTCCTGAATACGAGCACCTCCGGAATCATTGATACCGATCAACGGAACTCTCATTTTGAGGGCATGGTCCATAATCTTAGTGATTTTACGGGCATGCATCAAACCTAATGAACCTCCGGCCACAGTGAAATCCTGGGCGAAAATACAAATGGGCGAGCCATAAATAGTTCCGGTACCAATAATTACACCATCACCATGGAGAACTTTCCCCTCCATATCGAAATCACTCGCTGAGTGTTCCACGAACAGGTCATATTCGTGAAAGGATCCTTCGTCAACGATGGAAAGAATACGGTCGCGAGCCGTCATTTTTCCCATTGCAATCTGCTTACCGATGGCTTCATCTCCGCCACCTTTCTGCACTTCTTGCTTTCTTTTCCGAAGGTCAAGGATATTTCTTTTCAATGACATAGAAATAGATTTTAATTTATAAAAGCCTGTCTAAAACAGGATTTTCATTCTCACAGAACTATGGAATGTTTATTTTTTCCGGGTCAAAATTAAAATTTTTTCGATCATACAAGTGTTTTGTACAACATTTGTTTTTTTGCTTCTTCCCCGTGCAATTGCTTGTTTTTGAATTATTCTACAAAATATTTGAATGTTTCTCTACCGGGCTGCCCAGCGGTAAATATACACCGCCAACAAACCAAAAATGAGGTTGGGAATCCAGGTTGCCAACCAGGCCGGCACTGCTCCCGACAAGGCAAAAACGGTACTCACCTGCATGAACATAATATATGAAAAGGCACTCAGCACTCCCAAACCCAAATGCAATCCAATTCCTCCTTTTATTTTTCGCGATGCCAGTGCAACGCCTATCAATGACAGAATAAATGCAGAAAAAGGACCGGAACGCCGTTTGTGTTTCTCCAATTCATAATTGATCGTATTTACGCCCCTCAATTTCAGCACTTTCAATTCTCTGTTCAATTCCGGTAACGAAAGTGTTTCCACCACGTCGCGTACAACCCGGTAATCTTCAGGAACCATATTCAATGTTGTGTCTATCGATTCGCCCTTGGTGATCGTTTCTTTGTAACCATCAATTTCACGGATCACATAATTATTGATGGTCCATTTCTTCTTCTCACGATCCCATTTGATGTAGTCAGCCGAAAGTTTCGAAACCATTTTCAGCCCATCAAAACGTTCCATCGTAAATTTATGACCTACATCATTCGAGGTAAAACTATTCATATAAATATACAGACCCGGCTCTAACTGCTGGTGTATATTGTTTAACGAAACATATCCTTTTGTGTTAATGTATGCATTTCTGAATTCTACCCGTTTTTTATTTGCAGGAGGAATCACGTAATTACCAAGCATATAGGAAAAAAGAGCAATAATAAAAGCAGAAATCATATATGGAAGCATCAACCGGCGATACGAAACGCCACTGCTCAAAATGGCTATAATTTCAGTATTGTAAGCTAACTTCGAGGTAAAATAAATTACGGCAATGAACGTAAAAAGAGCACTGAAAAGATTAGCGAAATAAGGAATAAAGTTCAGGTAATAGTCAAAAATAATCGCTTTTACAGGTACCTCCTTCGAAATAAAATCATCCAGATTCTCTGACATATCAAAAACTATCGAGATACTGATAATTAATGCAATCACGAAAAAGAAAGTACCCAAAAACTTCTTAATAATGTAGATGTCTATTCTTTTCAGCATAATTTATTTTTTATAGTCTGACAGCCAAACGAACCACCATTTCTTCTTTCCACGCCTTAAATGTTCCATCCAGAATATGGCGGCGAGCTTCTTTTACTAACCAGAGATAAAACGCAAGATTGTGCTGACTGGCAATTTGTGCCCCCAACATTTCACCGGCAATAATCAAGTGACGCAAAAAAGCACGGGAATAACTGTGGTCAACAAACGATGTTCCGTTCGGATCAACGGGCGAAAAATCGTCAGCCCATTTTCGATTTCGGATATTGATTATTCCCTCGCTGGTAAAAAGCATGCCATTGCGCCCATTACGGGTAGGCATTACACAGTCGAACATATCCACTCCCCGATCGATTGCCTGCAAAATATTTACAGGCGTACCAACTCCCATCAGGTAGCGAGGTTTATCTTGAGGAAGAATCTCGTTTACCACTTCAATCATGGCATACATGTCTTTTTCTGATTCTCCCACCGACAAACCGCCAATTGCATAACCATCGCTATTAAACCCCAATACATGCTCGGCCGCTTTGCGCCGCAATTCGGGATACACAGCTCCCTGTACAATTGGGAAAAGCGACTGCGAGTGTCCGTACAACGGACTGGTTTGCTCAAACCTGTTCCAGCAGCGCTCCAACCAGCGTTGTGTAAGTTCGAGCGATTTTTTTGCATACGCAAATTCAGCATCGCCCGGGGTACACTCATCAAAAGCCATCATGATGTCGGCTCCAATTTTTCGCTGAATATCCATCACATTTTCGGGAGTAAACAAATGGTACGACCCGTCGATATGCGATTGAAACTTTGCTCCTTCTTCCGTCAACTTACGAATATCTCCCAGCGAAAACACCTGAAAGCCACCACTATCAGTTAAAATAGGGCCATCCCATCCGTTAAAGCGATGAAGTCCGCCGGCTCGTTCGATAATGTCGGTTCCCGGACGCAGGTATAAATGATACGTATTACCCAAAATAATCTGAGCTTGTATATCATCCTTTAAATCGCGTTTATGAATTCCTTTTACTGATCCGGCAGTACCTACAGGCATAAATATCGGAGTCTCAATCACCCCATGGTCGGTTTGTATTTTCCCGGCGCGGGCTTTCGATTCTTCGCAGGTATATTGAAGTTCAAACTGCATGCTATTTTTTTAAGTGCTCAAAGATAACCATAAAAGTTTATCCGCATAAAACGACCAAATCAGCACATGCGTTAATTATCATTAAAAAATGAATTGCAATTTCAGTACGAATACTAATTTTGCCGGAAAATTTCGTCCTGTGAATAATTTTAGCCTTGAAATATATTCCATCGGTGAATGGATTTTAATTGGAGCGCTGCTGTTTCTGTTTCTGATTCAGCTATACTTTATTTTGCGCTATTTTGTAAAAACACTTTCGGTAAAACCGGCTCAGTCGGTAATGCTCGAAAGCCAGATTTCGGTAATCATTCCGGTTCGAAATGAAGAAGAAACCATCACTTCGATAATTGAAGAACTTCAATCTCAGAATTTTTCCAATGCCGAACTGGTTATTGTTGACGACCATTCGATGGATCGTACTCACGAACTGGTGGTAAGCATTTCGCGCAAGTACGAAAACGTAAAATATACCGGTGTTGCTCAGGATGTTCGTTTTTCTGAAAAAATGAACATCAACCTGGGACTAAAAGCAGCACAATCGGAGTGGGTTATTTTTACCAATCCTGAAATTGTTGACCGCAATCCGGAGTGGCTGAAGAATTTCAATCAGTACCTCGACGAAAATATCGATAATGTTGATGCAATCATGGCCTATTCAAACATCAAAGCAGGGAAAGGCTGGTCGCGCTTTGTTTACCGAACCGAGAAATTGTGGCAATACATGCAGGGTGTTTCGTTCACATTGGGAGGTAAAACGTTGATTCCCGAACAAGAAAATGTACTGGTTCGCAAAAATATTTATTTCGAAAAAGGAGGTTTCAGGCAGCATATCAATAAAACGTTTGCCAATCTGGAACTTATAATGAATGAAAAGCTGAACAGCAAACGCATTCGGGTAGCTTCAGGCGATGTGGCAGTGTGGACCGAAATCAATGAATTCGACGATATTTCGTACCGCAGCCTGCTGAAAAAATCGATTCAAATACGAAAAAGTCTTTCTGCAATGACTCAATTCAGCCTTGCCTGGGACGAAGCGTCTCGCTTATTGCTAATCATTGCATTCGTTTTAATGGGCATTTTCAGACCACTTTACTGGCCTTTCTCATACATCCTTCTGTTTATTTATCTGCTATTGCTGTCAATTATCTGGATAAAAAACCTGAAGCGCTTGAAGGAACAAAAATTATTTTTATCTTCGTTAGCATACATTTTGATCAGGCCGCTAATGACCTTTTTCATTAAGCTGCCCCTTATTTTCAAAAGGCGACGAAACAGATGGATTTAAATCCGCAGTTATCAGAGAAGGCACAGCAAGACTTCGTACTCGTGGAGTCTGCATTGGCAGGCGACGAAAAAGCGTTTACCAAATTGATGAGCAAATACAAAGATGCCATCTACTTCATGCTATTGAAAATGGTCAACAATAAGAGCGATGCCGAAGATTTGACCATTGAAGCCTTCGGGAAAGCCTTTAAAAATCTGCACCAATATTCTCCGAGCTACGCATTCAGCACCTGGTTATTCAAAATTGCCTCGAACAACTGCATCGATTTCTTGCGCAAACGACGCGGAGTACACATTCCGATCGATACAAACCAGGAAAACAGCGATACCGATCAGCCTGTCCGCCTACGATCGGATGACCCCAATCCGGAGCAAAAACTGATACGCATCCAAAAGGCTATTCTGCTCCGAAAAGTGGTTCGTCGGTTAAAACCCCGCTACCAAATTTTGGTTGATCTGCGCTATTTCCGCGAATACTCGTACGAAGAAATTGCCTCGGAGCTAAGTCTCCCGCTCGGAACCGTGAAAGCTCAATTATTCAGAGCCCGCGAAATGCTTTTCCGAATGATCGAAGACTCAGACATGGGGGAAGACGATTAAATATTTACAATTAAGTAATTTATTTACAAATCATTAATTCGCAAGTACGAATCCGAATTATTTAATTCTTTTTTTAATCTGAATTTTTATGGAAATCATACACAAATATTTTCCGGAGCTGGATGCCCGGGCCATGCAACAATTGTCGATGCTCGGAAAACTTTACGAAGAATGGAATACCCAGATCAACGTAATTTCGCGCAAAGATATTGAGCAACTTTACGAACGGCATATTTTACATTCTCTGGCAATTGCCAAATTCATTCAGTTTGTACCCGGAACTCAGATTATGGATGTAGGAACTGGCGGTGGTTTCCCGGGAATTCCGCTCGCTATTTTATTTCCTGAATGCCGATTCTTACTGGTCGATTCCATTGCAAAAAAAATTAAAGTTGTCAACGAAGTTGCATCTGCTCTAAAATTAACCAACGTAACCGCCCGCCAGCAACGAGCCGAAGAAGTGAAGCAACAATTCGACTTTGTAGTTAGCCGTGCCGTAACAGCTTTTCCCCGTTTTGTTGAATTGGTGGATAAAAAAATAAAAGCAGAAAACAGAAATAGTTTACACAACGGCATACTTTACTTAAAAGGCGGAGATTTCGAAGAAGAAACCAAACCTTTTGGAAATAAGATAACTACCTATGAATTAAGTAGCATTTTTGAAGAAGAATTTTTCGAAACAAAGAAACTCATTCATCTGACAATTAAAAAATAAAAAGAAAATAGTCGTACTGTTTGGATAAAAATAAAAAACACTTATTTTTGCAGTCCGATTTTAGAAACGAATATATCAATTAAAAAATAAAGACCGATGAAAAGGACATTTCAGCCATCTAACAGAAAGCGCAGAAACAAACATGGTTTCAGAGAAAGAATGTCGACTGCAAATGGCCGTAAAGTTTTGAAGGCCCGCAGAGCAAAAGGCAGAAAGAAACTTACTGTTTCTGACGAGCCAAGACACAAGCGCTAAGCAAAGAAGATATTGACTTCAATATACATGAAGAGGTAAAGAACAGTGTTTCTTTACCTTTTTGTGTTTTGAGCTGTTTCGCCCCGTACATTTTACTGCGCCCAAAACATTCCTCTGCAAAATACACACATCATTCTTCCCTCAACTGGTAATACTGATTTTTTCGATTATTTTTGTTCCCGTAAAAACAAGAAATTCCGGCATGAGCATTCGATCTTTTCTAAAAAGTAAATTATTTCTGAAGCATTTGGCTATCGCGGTAGGAGTTACCCTGGTTCTCTTGTACCTGATAGTGTTCATCCTTCGTATTTACACCGACCACGGGAATAGCTATCCAACTCCCGACCTGAAAGGAATGAGCCCGCACGAAGCCGAAATGGCTTGCGATCAAAGCGACTTTAAACTTCAAATTGTTGATTCGCTTTTCGTAAAAGGGGCAACTCCCGGAACAATTGTAGGACAGGTTCCCGTTGCAGGGACGATGGTGAAGAAAAATCGCACTTTGTTTGCCACGCTTTGTACCATGGCTCCCGAACAAATTGCCATGCCAAAACTTACCGACGTTGCTTACAGGCAAGCCTTAAATATGATTGAAAGCTCCGGCCTCGAATTGGGCAATATTATTTATCGCCCATCGGAATACACCAGTCTGGTTCTCGAACAAATGGCTTTTGGTTCGCCAATTACACCAGGTACTTTAATTGCCAAGGGAACAAGAATTGACCTCGTGGTAGGGCAAACTTTCTCGGGCGAACTGATGGACGTTCCAAATCTGGTAGGAGAAAGCTACCTGCAGGCAAAACTCATACTCGAAGCTGCAATTTTGAATACAGGTGCCATTATTTACGACGATTCTTTTGTCTCGCAAGACGACACATTGAATGCAGTTATCTGGAAACAGCGTCCGGAAGCAGGCGCTGGAGCAAGTATCCAACAAGGTCAGTCCATCGACATTTGGCTAACCGTTGACCAGTCGAAATCGGATGAGCTTCTGGAAAATCTTAACGATTCTATTGAATGATTGAAGAAACACCATACATTGACGAGTTTGACGAGAACAATGAAAACGAAGAAAGTGATTTATTTGAACACTTTCGCTTAGTGGTCGATTCGGGCCAGTCGTTTTTACGTATCGACAAATTTTTGGCTAACCGACTCGAAAATGCTTCGCGCAACCGCATCCAAAATGCTGCGGATGCCGGAAACATTCGCGTAAACGACAAGCCAGTAAAATCGAACTATAAAGTAAAACCTGGCGATGTGATAACCATCGTCA
Source organism: Prolixibacteraceae bacterium (assembly GCA_963668595.1). Lineage (GTDB taxonomy): Bacteria > Bacteroidota > Bacteroidia > Bacteroidales > Prolixibacteraceae > GWE2-42-39. The sequence continues at coordinate 2,180,658 of OY764876.1, forward strand.
TGGATTACCCGCGACGCGAACTGAAAATTATTGCCGAAAACATTCCGCTCAATATTCATTACGAAGACGACGAACTGATAGTGATTAATAAACCGGCCGGACTGGTTGTTCACCCCGGACATGGCAATTATTCAGGCACACTGGTCAATGCACTGGCCTGGCATTTTCGCGATTTGCCTTTATTTAATTCCGACGATCCGCGTCCCGGACTGGTGCACCGTATCGACAAAAACACTTCCGGCTTGTTGGTTATTGCCAAAACAGAAATGGCAAAAAACAAGCTGGCAATGCAGTTTTTCGAGAAAACAACCAAACGAAAATATATTGCGCTGGTTTGGGGAAATGTGGCCGACGATGAAGGCACCATTTACGGAAATATTGGCCGGAGTTTAAAAAACCGACAGGTATTTACCGTTTTTCCTGACGAAGATTACGGAAAACCTGCTGTTACTCATTATAAAGTACTTGAGCGTTTCGACTATGTTACGCTCATCGAATGTCGCCTTGAAACCGGTCGAACACACCAAATTCGTGTACACATGCAGCATTTGGGACATCCGCTTTTCAACGACGACACCTATGGTGGTGATTCAATTTTAAGAGGAACTACTTTTACCAAGTACAAACAATTCGTACACAATTGTTTCCAGATTTTACCCCGCCAGGCACTGCACGCCAAAACACTGGGTTTTATTCATCCAGCAACCGGACAGGAAATGCTGTTCGATTCGGAAATTGCCCCTGATTTGGCTGAAGTAATTGAAAAATGGCGAAATTATATTTCAAACCGACCGTTAAACGAATACTAATTTTTATGAAGCCCGTTATTGCTGTAGTTTATGGCGGCGATTCCGCCGAGTTTGTGGTATCAGTTGAAAGCAGTAAAAATGTTTTTGCCTCAATCGACCGCGATATTTTTGATGCATGGAAAGTTCTGGTTCGTGGAACCGAATGGCAGGTAATGTTAGACGATCAGAAAGTTGCCGATATTGATAAAGGCGATTTTTCGTTCAACTATCAGGATAAAAAAATAAAATTCGACTATGCGTACATCACCATTCACGGTACTCCGGGCGAAAACGGAATTCTGCAAGGCTATTTCGATTTAATCGGCATTCCCTACTCAAGTTGCAGCACCGAAACTTCAGCACTCACCTTCAATAAATTTTTCTGCAGCAATTTTCTGCGCAGCTTTGGTGTGCCAATGGCTCAATCCATTTTGCTTTCTTCTGCTGAAAAAGCCGATGCCGAAACCATCGTCAACGAACTTGGTCTGCCTCTTTTTGTAAAACCCAATGCCGGAGGTTCAAGTTTTGGAGTAACCAAAGTGAAATCGGTTGGCGAACTGGAACAAGCCATTGCAACAGCACTGAAAGAAGATACCGAAGTGTTGATCGAACAGTTTATTCAAGGCGCTGAATTTACCTGTGGACTGGTAAAATTAGACGGACACAACCTGGTTTTCCCGGTTACAGAAGTGCTTCCAAAGAAAGAATTTTTCGATTTCGAAGCCAAATACACCAAGGGGATGACCGATGAAATTACTCCTGCCCGCATCTCCGACGAACTTACACACAAATGCCAGGCTCTTAGCTCTGCTATTTACGATTTATGCCGCTGCGAAGGAATTGTACGCATCGACTATATTTTGAAAGACGGAGAATTTTATTTCCTCGAAGTGAACACTACTCCGGGAATGACCGGCACGAGCTTTGTGCCTCAGCAAATTGCTGCCATGGGCGAAAAATTATCGACCATGCTCACGCGTATCATTCAGCAAAAACTGAAATAAAATCGAAAATTATTCTGACGATAAAGCTGAAAAAGGAAGCCGGAAGGTTTCCTTTTTTTATACCTTTGAAATCCTGTTTCGCTGCGAAACAACAATCAACCTGTGAAGTAAGAATAAAAAATGGCTGTACAAAAGAAAAACAACCCGGTCAAACTGAATATGGAGCAACTAAATGCTCAGTACGGAAAACTTCCGCCCCAGGCAGTAGATGTGGAAGAAGCCGTGTTGGGAGCACTCATGCTCGAACGCGATGCCTATATTTCGGTTGCTGATATCATCGATACCCCTAGTTTTTATAAAGACGAACATCAAAAAATATTTGAGGTGATCAAATACTTGTCCACGCACGAGAAACCGGTGGACTTGCTGATGGTTACTCAGGAACTCAAAAACCGAAACCTGCTCGACGAAGTGGGCGGACCTCTTTATATTACCCGGTTGACCTCACAGGTGGCCTCTGCTGCTCACATCGAATTTCATGCCCGCATCATTGCTCAGAAATTCATCCAACGCGAACTGATTCGTGTTTCATCTGAAATTCAGACTTGTGCATATGATGACACACTTGATGTGGACGACCTGATCGATTTCTCAGAAACAGCTCTTTTTCGGGTTGCTGAAGGAAACATTAAAAAAGAAACCACAGCAATTCGTCCATTATTAATTGAGGCAACCAAACAAATTGAAGAAGCCTCGAAAAGAGACGACGGACTCAGCGGTGTTCCGAGCGGATTTACAGCTCTCGACCGCATTACTTCGGGATGGCAAAAAACCGACCTTGTGATTATTGCCGCCCGTCCTGCAATGGGAAAAACCGCATTCGTACTTTCCATGGCCCGAAACATGGCCGTTGAACACCGGAAACCAGTTGGCGTTTTCTCGCTTGAGATGTCCTCAATTCAGCTGGTAAACCGTTTAATTGCTTCGGAAACCGAACTCGGTTCAGAAAAAATTAAAAACGGACGACTGCAACCCTGGGAATGGGAACATTTCAATCGTAAATTGAATGTACTAGAAGAAGCTCCTATTTTTATTGACGACACCCCTGCCCTCTCTATTTTCGAATTCAGGGCCAAATGTCGCCGTTTGAAAATGCAACACAATATTGCTGTAGTTATTGTTGACTACCTTCAGTTGATGACTGCCGGCACCGATAGCCGCGGAAGTCGTGAACAGGAGGTAAGTATGATTTCTCGTTCGCTCAAGGCCATTGCCAAAGAGCTGGATGTTCCAATTCTGGCACTTTCGCAGTTAAGTCGTAACGTTGAAGCACGAGAAGGGAAACGGCCTCAGCTTTCCGATCTTCGCGAATCGGGTGCGATTGAGCAGGATGCCGACATTGTTTGTTTCATTCACCGCCCCGAATATTATGGGATTACCGAAGATGAATCGGGCAACTCGCTCATTGGTGTTGCGGAAGTAATTATTGCCAAACACCGTAATGGTGCTGTGGGTGATGTTCCTCTTTCATTCAAAAAACATCTTGCCCGTTTTTCTGATCTGGACAGTATCGTTCCTGATGACTTGGGTGGCTCAATGCAAACACAAAAATTTGGATCGAAAATGAATGAAGATGATGGAGGCTTTGGTGGCAACATGCCTGTCAATACTGGCTTTGAAAATGCCATCGATCATTTTTCAAAATTCAAGGGAGCCGATGATGTGCCGTTTTAAAAAGATAATTCTTACCACCATCTTTTTGCTATTGGTCGGAGCTTATCTGCCATTGCATGCCATGTATCTGCTTATTCCGATGGATGATACACAAAAAAATCACCTGAAAGCGTATGGCATTGCTTATTCGACTCTGGAACAGGCACAGGAAGTAAAGTGGTTATTGAATTATCGCGGTGGAAGTTTTCTCATTCAGTATAGCCAGTCGTTACAAAACGAGTGTCTGGTTCGGGGAGTAAGTACCGAAACACTGGCTGATGGACAAGCAAGCAATCTTCTGGCTGAAATTGCACGTCCGGAGGTTAATCAGGATGCAGTGAGCATGCAAAAGGCACCCAAAATTGCTGTGTATTCACCCCCCAATAAACAACCTTGGGACGATGCTGTAACATTGGTGCTTACGTATGCCGAAATAAAATACGATATCATTTACGACGAAGAAGTGCTCAATGGCAAACTAAAAGAATACGATTGGTTACACCTGCACCACGAAGATTTTACCGGACAATTTGGTAAATTTTACCGCACCTATCAGCACATGCCCTGGTATCAGGAGGAAGTAAAAACCAATCAGGAAATGGCACAACGAATGGGCTTTATGAAAGTATCAGAGATGAAACAGGTCGTAGCTGCCGAAATACAACGATATATCGTCAATGGCGGATTCCTGTTTGCCATGTGTGCAGCCACCGACACATATGACATTGCCATGGCCGCTGCCGGTCACGATATGTGTGAAAGCATGTATGACGGAGACCCGGCAGACCCGCAGATAAACGAAAAACTGGACTTCGACCACACGCTCGCGTTCCAGAATTTTACTATTGAGCAAAACCCCTTTGCCTACGAATTTTCAAACATTGATGTAACCGATGACCGCAAGGTATCGCGCGAACAAGATTATTTCACTTTATTCGAATTTTCAGCCAAATGGGATCCGGTTCCTACCATGCTTTGTCAAAATCACACCAACCTGATTCATGGATTCATGGGGCAAACGACAGCCTTCAGAAAAACATTGGTAAAACCCAATGCACTGGTAATGGGAGAAAATAAGGCAGCAGGTGAAGCTCGTTATATTCATGGCGAATTAGGAAAAGGCTTCTGGACTTATTACGGAGGACACGACCCCGAAGACTACCGGCATTTGGTTGGAGATCCGCCTACCGATTTAAATTTATATCCCAATTCTCCCGGTTACCGGCTTATCCTGAATAATGTACTTTTCCCGGCAGCCAAGAAAAAGAAACAAAAGACCTGATGAGACATAGCTCTATTAAAATCATATGTCTTATAACATAACAACGGAGTTTCTTTTGTTCTTGACTATATTGTAACTTTCTGAGAATATAAAAATCCCTGAAATGAGAAAGTTACAGATTATTTTTCTCTTACTATTGGTTCCCTTTTTATGCATAAGCCAGACCAATAAGTTTTATTATTTTGACAAACATAACAGACTTGTTACCGATACAACAAAGGCTGTAATCAGGAAAGAACTAAAAGAATTATCAGAGAAAAAATGGGAAGTTGCATATGCACTACGATCTCATACAGGATGGAAAGAAAATGGGAAAAAAGAAGTGGTTAATGCAAAAAAGGGAAACAAATTTGAAATAACCCGGGACATTTATGGAACAGGTTTTAACACCACCATTGAAATTTCAGACACACTTTCCCTCGGATTTCACTTCAAAGAATATTACGGAAATTTTTGTTTTAGAGAGGCCGAAGCGCTAACTCTTTTCCCTCTTGTTTTAAAAGGGAAGTGTACCTATTTCCCAAAACTAAAAAACGAAAAAGAGGAACATTGCTTGTACTGGAATAATCTTAAATACCAAGAAATCTACTATCAGCTATCAACAAGTGATTCAACAAAAATTCCCGAAGTATTTCCTCAATACCCAGGAGGAGCTAATATTTTATTTGACGATATAAGTAGCCTTACTCATTATCCCAATAATCTTAATTTAGATGAGCTATCAGATACTGCTCTTATTTCAATAATAATAAATGAAAAAGGAAAAATCTCTGATGCAAAAACAATAAAAAGCCTTCATCCTTCAGTTGATTCCTGCTTTATAGAAGCTATCTTAAAACTAAAATCACCATGGATTGCTGCAATAAGTAATCAACAGTTTGCCCCTTTTGAATATGTCCTTCCTTTCTCTCTTTCAAAAAGAACAAAAAAGAATAACGATGCAGGAAGGGTATTTATATCGGTTGAGCAAATGCCAAGCTATCCAGGAGGAGAAGAGGCACTTAGAAAAGATATTACAAGCAATATAAGATATCCGATTGAAGCACAAAAGAAAGGAATTGAAGGAAAAGTGTTTGTAGGTTTTATTGTCGATACAACTGGATTTATCAAAGATGTAAAAGTAGTAAGAGGGGTTCATCCTGCATTAAATATGGAAGCTACTAGAGTGGTAAAATCACTAAAACAGTGGATTCCAGGAATGCAAAAAGGAGAAAAAGTTTGCGTATCCTATACTGTCCCGATCAATTTTGTTTTAGGTAGATCAAATGCAACATTCAGCCGTGACAGAAGCGCATGGTAAATAAAAATCCCGGATAGTTCAAATTCTCTATCCGGGATTTTTATTTAGATATGATGTGAGTTATTTCAATTTAATTACCTCACTGCCTGCGAGCAAATACGCTCCTGCACCATATACTTCCCATGCTTCGGCATTGAAATTTTTCTTTGGATCCTGACCAATTGGCTGACACCATCCTACCCGACCATCGGATTGAATTAAACCATTCAATGCAATCCAGGCTTTTTTCACCACCGGCAAATATTCTGCTTCGTCAAGCAAACCATTATTAATTCCCCATGCAAGGGCATAGCAATAAAAACCGGATCCACTGGCTTCTCCTCCCGGATAGCTGGCCGGATCGAGCAAACTTGCACGCCACAAGCCATCTTCCTGCTGAATTGAAGCAATTTTTGCTGCCATTTCTTTAAATACTTGCTGATAAAACGGCAGTTCTTTGTAATCTTTCGGTAGTTCAGACATTACGCGAACCAATCCGCCCATTACCCATCCGTTTCCACGTGACCAGAAAATTTTCTGTCCGTTAGCCTCTTTCAGTACTTCTGTTTGATCAACTTTATAGCGGACATCACGGGCAAACAAATGCTCGTCTTTGTCATACAATAAATCGTAGCATTCTTTAAAAAGCTTATCACTTGCTTCCAGATACTTATTATCTTTTAAAGTTATGCCCAACTTTACATAGGCGGGAGGAGCCATAAACAACGCATCGCACCACCACCAGGTAATTGGCATCAACGGAAGTTTTACCGGATATGGAGTTGCCATGAATTTGTCCATTGTTTCTTTAAAAGGTTCAATCATCTTCTGATCTTTCTTAATGCGAAACACATCCACATACGTTTGGCAAATTGCATAGTCATCAGCATGATGCAAGCGAGGACCAGCTTTCCATTTATTCGCCTCACCCATGGCAATCATCGCTTCAAGTAATTGTTTTGATCCGGTAGTTTTGTACGCTTCCGATACTCCGGCATAAAAAGCACCGTTTGTCCAGTCCCATAATTCGTGTTTCGGGTTTTCAAGTTGCCAGGCAGCAACTCTATTCATTGTTTTTTTTATTTGCGACTTTTTGAAAAGCTTGTCGGAAACACCTCCGGCAAAAGCCGATGAGGCAAAAAACAAGGCTGCAACGACCAGTGAAATTGATTGTCTCATGATATAAAATAGTTTATTTGGTTTTAATTATGCAATCGATTGTACAAACATACAAAATCATTTTATATTTGCAACAATTCATAAAAAATCATTAAAAAACGATCAAATTATTACACTTTTCTATTTTACGTGTTGCTTCAGATTCAATTTATAACTATACTTGTGCTCTCAATATCGAAAAAGAAATGAAGAACACATTTGTACACGGCGGCCATCATCATCTTGATCTATCAACAGGTAGGCCGTAATTGCTGTGTTTTTCAGTAAAAAATATTAACAAGAAGAAAAGGCTTACCAAAATGGTAGGCCTTTTTTAGTTTAAAACAAACACCATGGAAGGTATTTTAAAAATTGCAATTCAAACCAAAGGGCGCTTAAACGAAGATTCGATTGCCCTGATTAACGAAGCTGGAATCGATCTTGATTTGGGAAAACGCCTGCTAATTGCCCAATCGAAAAATTTCCCGTTGGAAGCACTGTTTTTGCGCGATGACGATATTCCGCAAACTGTAGCCGACGGAGTCGCCGATATCGGTATTGTTGGCGAAAATGAAATGCTCGAGAAAAAAGAGAATGTAGTAATCGCCAAACGACTGGGATTCAGCAAATGCCGTTTGTCAATTGCTATTCCAAAGTCGGAAGAATATACCGGACTGGAATATTTTAACGGCAAAAAAATAGCCACTTCATACCCGGTTATTCTTACTGATTTTCTGAATAAAAATAATATTCAGGCAGATATTCATGTAATCACAGGTTCAGTAGAAATTGCACCAGGAATTGGACTGGCTGATGCAATCTTCGACATTGTTAGTTCTGGTTCAACGCTAATTAGCAACCGACTAAAAGAGGTAGAAGTAGTTATTTATTCTGAAGCAGTAATTGTTGCCAACCCAAACTTGAGCGAAGCAAAAAAAGCTATTCTTGATGAAATGATTTTCCGCTTTGAATCGGTTGAACGATCGAGAGGTAAAAAATATATTTTGCTGAATGCACCCAACGAAAAACTGGAGGCAATTAAATCGATTCTGCCGGGAATAAAAAGTCCAACGGTAATGCCTCTTGCCGAAACAGGCTGGAGCTCGGTACACTCTGTAATTTCAGAAAGTGATTTCTGGGAAAATATAGGCAAACTAAAAGCCGCCGGAGCAGAAGGAATTTTGGTTGTTCCGATCGAAAAAATGATCATGTAGCAACGATTGTCAGCAACAGAATAAAAAAGAATACAGATGAAAATCTACTTGAATCCGAAAGAAGAAGAATGGGAAGAAATCACCCAGCGCCCCTTGTTTGATGTTTCAGAATTAGAAAGCCAGGTACAGGCAATTCTGAAAGACATTAAATCCAGCGGAGTACATGCGATACGTAAATACACGGAGAAATTTGACGGAGTATTCATTCGCAACTTTGCCGTGCAGGCCGAAGAGATTGAAGAAGCAGCCAATCTACTCGATATTGAGTTGAAATCGGCTATCGAGACTGCCGCATTCAATATTCAGCGATTCCATCAGGAACAACTTCCGGAGACAAAAAAAGTAGAGACCATGCCGGGCGTAATTTGCTGGCAAAAACCGGTAGCCATCGAAAAAGTAGGATTATATATTCCGGGAGGATCGGCTCCTCTGTTTTCGAGTGTGCTCATGCTTGCCATTCCTGCTGCTATTGCCGGGTGCAAAGAAATTGTACTTTGTACTCCTCCCAACAAAGAAGGAAAAATTAACCCAGCTATTTTATATGCTGCCCGTCACGCAGGAGTATCAAAAATATTCAAGCTCGGAGGAGTTCAGGCGATTGGTGCAATGGCTTACGGTGCAGACTGTGTTCCGAAAGTGGATAAAATATTTGGTCCAGGAAATCAGTATGTAATGGCAGCAAAACAACTGGTCAGTATCAGCGAGGTAGCCATCGACATGCCTGCTGGTCCATCTGAAGTGGCCATCTTGGCTGATGAATCGGCTAAACCTGCATTTATTGCTTCGGACTTGCTATCTCAAGCCGAACACGGTCCCGATAGCCAGGTTATTTTGATTACCAACTCACAAAAATTACTGAGCGAGGTTCAAACTGAGCTCGACAAACAGTTGGAAGCACTTCCCCGCAAGAATATTGCGACAAAAGCACTCGACAACAGTGTTGCCATTGTTTTTGATTCAGTAGAAAAAATGCTTGCCCTGTCAAATCAATATGCTCCCGAACACTTAATTATTGCAATGAAAAGTTATCTGGAAGTTGCAGGAAAAATTGTCAATGCAGGTTCGGTATTTTTAGGCAATTACACGCCAGAAAGTGCTGGCGACTATGCATCGGGAACCAATCATACCCTGCCCACCAATGGCTGGGCTCGTTCGTACAGTGGAGTCAACATCGACAGTTTTATGAAAAAAATTACCTTCCAGGAAATCAGTCCAGAGGGAATAAAAAATCTCGGATCAGTAATTGAAACCATGGCCGCTGCCGAACAGCTGGATGCTCATAAAAATGCGGTAACACTACGATTGAACGATTTGAAATAATGACAAGCTACATGACCGATGTGGTTCAACAAAAATAATATGGACTTAGATAAATTACTCAGAAACAATATAAAAGCGCTGAAACCGTATTCCTCAGCGCGCGACGAGTTTTCAGGAGAAGCGGAAGTATATCTGGATGCCAACGAAAACCCTTACAACGCGCCCTACAACCGGTATCCCGATCCGTTGCAATGGAAATTGAAAGAGAAAATTGCGAGAATAAAAAGTGTTACTCCTGAACAGATTTTCCTGGGAAATGGCAGCGATGAACCGATTGATATTGTGTTCCGTGCTTTTTGCGAACCTGGTGTGGACAATATGGTATCCATCGACCCGACATACGGAATGTATCAGGTTGCGGCAGACATTAATAACGTGGAAGTTCGCAAGGTAAAACTTGACGAAAACTACGATTTTAAAGCGCAGGATTTACTAAATGCAGCCAATTCGAATACAAAAGCCATTTTTATTTGTTCTCCAAATAATCCGACTGGTAATTTACAGAACCGGGATGAAATGAAAAAATTGATTGCTGGTTTTGAGGGAATTGTTGTGGTGGATGAAGCATACATCGATTTTGCACCGGAAAGCAGTTTCGTGTCGGAACTGAATAAATATCCGAACCTGATCATTTTGCAAACGTTCTCGAAAGCCTGGGGAATGGCAGGAATCCGCTTGGGAATGGCCTTTGCTCAACCGGAAATAATCAAGGTTTTCAACAAAGTGAAATATCCGTATAATATTAATATTCTGACACAACAAAAGGCCTTGGAGTTATTGGAAAATATTGATGATAAACAGAAATGGGTGAATGAAATTCTGGCTGAGCGTGATAAAATGATGCGTAAGTTGTTTAAATTCCCGTTTGTGCAGGTTGTTTATCCATCAGACGCCAATTTTATTTTGGTAAAAATGGATGATGCCCGGGGAATTTATGAATATCTGACCGAGCAGAAGATTATTGTCCGCGATCGGTCGAAAGTGACACTTTGTGAAGATTGTTTGCGTATTACGATTGGTTCGCCTGAAGAAAACAAAAAGCTAATTGAGGCGTTGAACGAGCTTATTTAAAATATCGAATAAACAATATCGAATAATGAATAACCAATATCCAAATATTCAAAAAATAAGCAATGGAACAAAAAAGATATGATTTGGAGGATAGATTAATTGAGTTTGCGATTTTAGTAAGTGATTTAATAGAACAACTACCAAATACGAAATTAGCAAATCATTTGGGAAGCCAGGGAGTTAGAAGTTGTACTGCTCCTGCGTTGCTTTATGGTGAAGCTCAGTCAGGAGAATCTCAAAAAGACTTTATTCATAAAATACTGATTCTTTTAAAAGAACTTAGAGAAACCAAAGTTTGTTTGAAAATATTTTTAAAGAAGAAGCTATTGAAAGAACAAATTCTTTTGCCAGCTCTTCAAGAAAATGAGGAACTCATTGCAATTTTTGCAAAAAGTGTAAAAACAGCGCAGTCAAAACTGGCCAAATAAACTTGAGTATTCGATATTGTTTATTCATTATTGGAAATTAAAATACTATGAAAAAAGCATTATTTATCGATCGGGATGGAACACTGATTACTGAACCTGCCGACGAACAAATTGATTCACTGGAAAAGTTGGAATTTTTGCCCGGAGTGTTTCGGAATATGCACTTTATTGCTAAAAATCTATCGTACGAATTGGTGATGGTAACCAATCAGGATGGACTTGGAACAGCAAGTTTTCCGGAAGATACATTTTGGCCTGCTCATAATAAAATGCTCAAGGCTTTTGAGAATGAAGGTGTGATTTTCGATGACATTCTGATTGATCGCCATTTCCCGGCGGATAATGCTCCAACGCGTAAACCCGGGACCGGAATGCTTACCAAATATACGGATGGAAGTTACGATTTGGCCAATTGTTATGTAATTGGCGATCGTTTGACCGATATTCAACTGGCAAAAAACCTTGGAACCAAAGGTATTCTGATTAATGACGGATCGCTGGCCGATCAGCTTCATGAAAAAGGTTTGGCCGAATATTGTGCATTAATTACTACAAGCTGGGATGATATTTATGCCTGTGTGGCAGCTCCGGAGCGAACGGCAACAGTGGTGCGAAACACCAAGGAAACAAAAATCAGGGTGGAACTGAATCTGGACGGAACCGGAAAAGGCAATATTTCAACCGGACTGGGATTTTTTGATCACATGCTAGACCAGATTGCCCGTCACTCAGGCGTAAATCTGACTGTTCAGGTGGACGGTGATTTGAATGTTGACGAGCACCATACAATTGAAGATACCGGCTTGGCTTTGGGTGAAGCTTTCAAACTGGCACTGGGCGATAAGCGCGGTGTTGAACGATATGGCTATTGCCTGCCGATGGATGATTGTCTGGCGCAGGTAGCGATTGATTTTGGCGGTCGCCCATGGATTGTATGGAATGCCGATTTCAAGCGCGAAAAAGTGGGAGACATGCCCACCGAAATGTTTTTTCATTTCTTCAAATCGTTTTCCGACACGTCACTTTCAAACCTGAATATTCAGGCTGAAGGAACCAATGAACACCATAAAATTGAAGGCATTTTTAAAGCATTGGCCCGCGCAATTAAAATGGCGATCAGAAAAGATGTATTCAACTTCGAGCTACCTTCAACAAAAGGAACTTTATAATTATGAAGAGTATAAAACCACTTATTGACAAAAAGAATACAGCCATACTGCTGCTTCACTGCCCCGACAGGCAAGGCATTTTAGCCACAGTTACCGAATTTTTAAACAAAAATAACGGGAACATTATTCATCTCGACCAATATGTTGACCGGCTTGAGCAGGTTTTTTTCATGCGAGCAGAATGGGAACTGAACGGTTTTGCTATTCCTTCTGAAAAAATCAGTGAGTATTTCAACACACTGATTGCCTCAAAATTTAGCATGAATTATCGTTTGTATTTTTCTGAGGATGTCCCTCGAATGGCCATATTCGTATCAGGCATGTCTCATTGTTTGTTCGATATGCTTTCGCGCTATACCGCCGGAGAGTGGGATGTAGAAATTCCGCTGATTGTCAGCAATCACTCAACGCTAAAACCGGTAGCCGATCGCTTTGGAATTGATTTTCATCATTTCGAAATAAATAAAACGAACAAAGCAGAACAAGAAGCTGCAGAACTAGAATTGTTAAAACAACATCGCATCGATTTTGTTGTTCTTGCCCGATATATGCAGATTTTGTCGCGAGACTTTGTTGCCGCTTATCCAAATAAAATTATCAATATTCATCATTCGTTTTTACCTGCATTTGCCGGAGCCAAACCCTACCATGCGGCTCACGAGCGCGGAGTAAAACTGATTGGGGCAACCAGTCATTATGTAACCGGCGATCTGGATGCAGGTCCAATTATCGATCAGGGCGTTACCCGTTGCAGTCATGTTGATACAGTTGAAAGTTTAATGCGCAAAGGCCGCGACCTCGAAAAAATCGTACTGTCGCAGGCAGTCTTTAAACATCTTCAACGAAAAATACTGGTATATAAAAATCGAACAGTTGTATTTGAATAAGATCAATCACTAATTTGTTTGTCAAATTTTAAAGGAACAATCATGAAATGAGCATGATTCCGAAAGCTTTCGGAACCATTCGATGAATAAAAATAAATTATATACGAATGAAGAAAATAGTTGCACTTGTTTTGCTTGCCGTTACCATTACAACTCAAGCTCAGGAAATAAAAAAAGAAATACCAGCTGACTACGGATACATTGTTAGCATTGGGCAACAGGTTCCCAATTTTAGCATGACAACCATCGACGGTAAAACTATTTCGACAAGCGATTTAAAAGGGAAAGTAGTAATGCTTCAATTTACCGCAAGCTGGTGTGGAGTGTGCCGGAAAGAAATGCCTCACATTGAAAAAGATATTTGGCTAAAACACAAAGACAATCCCAAATTTGCCCTTTTCGGAATTGATTTGGATGAGCCGAAAGAGAAAGTTGTCAAATTCGGGAAAGATATTCCGGTTAGCTATCCGTTGGCACTCGATCCGAAAGGAGGTATCTTCTATTTATTTGCGGCACAAGGTGCAGGAGTAACCCGTAATGTAATTATTGATCCAACCGGAAAAATTGTTTACATGACCCGTCTTTACAAAGAAGAAGAATTTGCTGAGATGAAAACGGTGATTGAAAGTATGTTAAAATAGTACTAAGTCCTAAGTCCAAAATCCTAAGTTTTAAGGTAAGATGAGTGAAGAAGAATGCAAAATAAAATGAGCATGTTCAAGAATCTACAATCGAAACCATGTGTTCGTATAAATTAGATGAAAATACATCGCTAGTATGAAAACGTATAGAGAATTAATAGCTTGGCAAAAGGGTATAGATCTAGTTATTCATATTTATAAAATAACCCGAGAATTTCCTAAAGAAGAGTTGTATGGTCTTGTTGACCAAATGAAAAGATCAGCCGTCTCTGTTCCATCTAATATTGCAGAAGGATTTGGGAGACACTCAGACAACGATTTCATACGATTCATGAATATTTCAAGAGGCTCACTTTTCGAACTTCAGACCCAACTTGAAATATCGCTTCGTCTTGATTTTGTGAAACCAGAAGAATATGAAAATCTAATGCAGCTTACAGTCGAAGTTGATAAAATACTTAATGCCTTAATTTCCAAAATCAAACAAAATTTGCCTAAGACCTAGGACTTGGGATTTAGGACTTGAAACTTATAATTCTAATATGAACTTAGTAATAATCAAATACAACGCTGGTAACATTGAATCGGTAAATAATGCTTTGCTTCGGCTTGGCGTTTCTGCCCAAATTACCGGCGATCATGAAAAAATAAAAGCCGCTGATAAAGTAATCTTCCCCGGTGTGGGTGAAGCTAGCACAACAATGGCCTATCTTCGGAAAGAAGGACTGGATAAGTTAATTCCTTCACTGACGCAACCGGTGTTGGGGATTTGCCTGGGATTACAGCTCATGTGCAGTTATTCAGAAGAAGGAGACACGCCTTGTTTGGGCATTTTTGACGAGAAAGTACAGCGTTTTATTCCCGAACCAGGAATGGAATTTATCACCAAAGTTCCGCACATGGGATGGAATAGCATCAGTCAATTAAAAAGCAATATTTTCGATTTGTCAATTGATCAGCAGTACGTGTATTTTGTGCATTCGTACTATGCGGCAGTTGGCGAACACACGGCGGCTGTTTGCAACTACATCAACCCGTTTAGTGCAGCCTTGCATCGCGACAATTTCTACGCCACACAGTTTCACCCCGAAAAAAGCGGAACTGTGGGCGCGAAGATATTGGAGAATTTTTTGAAAATATAAAGTTCCTGAGTAGCTTAGTTCCTAAGTACCTAATTTTAAATATCAATGAACACAATAAGAGATATAAAAGTTTGGCAAAAGTCGGTGAACTTTGTAACAAAACTTTACAGAAGTACTCAGCATTTTCCGCAAGAAGAGTTGTATGGATTAACCAGTCAAATGAGGAGAAGTGCGGTATCGATTCCTTCCAATATTGCGGAAGGATTTGGCCGAAAATCCACGAATGAACTTAAGCGTTTTCTCCAAATTTCAATGGGGTCATTATTTGAACTTCAGACACAACTTGAAATTTCAAAAAATCTAGGCTATCTAAGCTCCGAAAAATTTGATGAACTCTATAACGATCTGCGTGAAATAGAAATAATGTTAACGTCTTTCATAAATTCAATTAAATAATGAAATTGCACTCAGATACTCAGACACTCAGGCACTCAGGCACTAAAATAACAATTATCCCAGCTATAGACCTTATCGACGCAAAGTGCGTCCGACTTTCGCAAGGCGATTATAACCAGAAAACGGTTTACAACGAAAACCCGCTGGAAGTAGCAAAAATGTTTGAAGATGCCGGAATTACCCGCTTACATCTGGTTGATTTGGATGGAGCCAAAGCCAAACACATTGTCAATTATAAGGTGCTTGAAACAATTGCGTCAAAAACCAGTTTGGTAATTGATTTTGGAGGCGGACTGAAATCGGACGAAGATCTTCGTATTGCTTTCGAAAGTGGGGCACAAATGGTTACCGGCGGCAGTATTGCTGTGAAAGACCGCGAAACATTCCTTCACTGGATAGAAAAATATGGCTCGGAGAAAATTATTTTGGGTGCCGATGCCAAAGACAAAAAAATTGCGGTGAGTGGTTGGCAGGAAGTCTCAGAACTTCCAATTCTCGATTTCATTGAAAGTTATACTGAAAAAGGTATTCAGAAAGTGATCTCCACCGACATTGCCCGCGATGGCATGTTAACCGGCCCCAGCATCGATTTGTACAAGGAAATTATGCAGCGCTTTCCGAGTCTGGAACTCATTGCCAGCGGTGGAATTGCTTCAATGAAAGATATTCATGAACTCAACGAAATGGGCATTCCCGGAGTAATTACCGGAAAAGCTATTTATGAGGGGAAAATT
This sequence comes from Prolixibacteraceae bacterium, assembly GCA_963668595.1. GTDB lineage: Bacteria > Bacteroidota > Bacteroidia > Bacteroidales > Prolixibacteraceae > GWE2-42-39. Next base: position 2,196,824 of record OY764876.1, read on the forward strand.
AAGTTGGAAGAGATTAGTAAATTTTTGAAATAAGTATAATAGTTCCTGAGTGCCTTAGTACCTAAGTAAGATCTTTACTCAGGAACTCAGGAACTCAGGAACTCAGGAACTAAAACATGTTAGCAAAACGAATTATACCATGCCTGGATATTAAAGACGGTCAGACCGTGAAGGGCATCAACTTTGTGAATATTAAAAGTGTTGGCGATCCGGTCGAACTGGGCGCGATGTATGCAGAACAAGGCGCTGACGAACTGGTATTCCTTGATATTACAGCAACACACGAAGGTCGCAAAACCTTTGTAGAGCTGGTAAAGCGAATTGCCCGCGAACTCAATATCCCGTTTACTGTTGGCGGTGGTATTAGCGAGTTGAAAGATGCCGAAGCATTGCTGAGCGCAGGTGCAGATAAAATCAGTATCAACTCGTCGGCAGTACGTAACCCAAAACTGATTGACGATTTGGCCTTGAATTTCGGAACTCAGTTTGTGGTGGTGGCTATTGATGCAAAAAACTACGACAGCCGCTGGACGGTTACCGTAAATGGTGGCCGTATTCCTACCGAAAAAGAGCTTTTTTCGTGGGCCAAGGAAGCTGAAAACCGCGGTGCCGGTGAAATTCTGTTTACTTCGATGGACCATGATGGAACAAAGGCAGGCTTTGCCAATAAAGAACTGGCAAAAATGGCCGATATGCTGAAGATTCCGATTATTGCTTCGGGTGGAGCGGGAAACATGGATCACTTTGTAGATGTATTTACGGAAGGAAAAGCTGATGCCGGATTGGCGGCCAGCATATTTCACTACAAAGAAATAGCGATTCCCGATTTAAAATCCTATCTGAGAACCAAAGGCATTGCAGTTCGCTAAAAGTCTGCGTAATTTTGGAAGTCATTTCACAGAACAACAATGATCGCAAAAGATCCCAAATTATATGATTCAGTAAAGTTCGTGCTGGATTCGGCTTACCGGAATATCTACCGGGCTGCGAATACCAGCATGGTTGCTGCTTATTGGGAAATCGGTCGTTTAATTGTTGAAGATGAGCAAAACGGAGCTGCCCGGGCCGATTACGGCAAACAAGTATTGAAAGATTTATCGAATAAACTTTCCGTAGAATATGGACGAGGTTATTCATTGCCAAATCTTCGAAATTTTAGGCAATTTTATCTTGTTTTCCCTGATCTATTCAGATTGAATTCACTGATAAATAATGACATGCAAATTCGCTACACACTGTCTAGCGAATTGAGTTGGTCTCATTATTGTCTGTTGATGCGGGTTGAAAATCAGTCTGCCCGTGAGTTTTACATGAAAGAAGCAGCACGAGAAAACTGGAGCGTTCGGGCATTGGATCGGCAAATTAGTACTTTGTATTACGAACGAATTATTTCAAGCCGGGACAAAACTCCGGTTAAAGAAGAAGCAGAGCAAAGCATCCGTGCATTGGCTGAATCGCCGCGCGATTTTATAAAAGATCCCTACATTCTGGAGTTTCTGAAATTAAAACCAGAGAACTCTTATTTGGAGCGGACCTTAGAAACAGCTTTGATCGAAAATCTACATTCTTTTATATTGGAGTTAGGGCGGGGATTTGCGTTTGTTTCCCGTCAATTTCATTTAAATGTCGATTCAGACCATTTCTATGTTGATCTGGTTTTCTACAATTATATTCTGAAATGTTTCGTACTAATCGATTTAAAAGTCGGAAAGTTAACGCATCAGGATGTTGGCCAGATGGATATGTATGTTCGTTTGTTTGAAGAACGAATGCGCCAACCCGATGATAATCCAACGATTGGAATCATCTTGTGTTCGCAGCAAAATGAATCAGTTATTAAATATTCAGTATTAGCCGAAAGCAAACAGTTGTTTTCATCGAAATATAAATTATATCTTCCTACAGAAGAAGAACTTAAAAAAGAGCTGGAGAAGGATCGGATTCATATCGAAAACCAACTTCAGGAACAATTTGTAAAATATCATACAAGTAAAAAATAAAATGGAAAATACTCAATTGGATTTCAGTAAGTTGAATGGACTTATCCCTGCGATTATTCAGGATAATACCACCAATGTGGTGCTGATGCTGGGCTTTATGAATGAAGAGGCCCTGGCAAAAACAGAAGAAACAGGGAAGGTGACTTTTTTCAGTCGAACAAAAAATCGTTTGTGGACAAAAGGTGAAGAATCGGGCAATTTTCTGAATGTTGTGTCGATCGCCTCAGATTGCGATAACGATACCTTGCTGATTAAGGTAAATCCGGTGGGCCCAACTTGTCACACTGGTGCAGATACTTGCTGGGGAGAAGAAAACGAAGAAAGCGATATTCAGTTTCTGGAATATTTACAGGATTTTATTGACCAGCGAAAAGTGGAAATGCCGGAAGGTTCGTACACTACAAGTTTATTCCAGAAAGGGACTCGAAAAATCACTCAGAAAGTAGGCGAAGAAGCGGTGGAAACTATTATTGGAGCAATGGCCAACGACGATGAAAATTTCCTTTATGAAGGAGCCGATTTACTCTATCACCTGATCGTTTTGCTGACTCACAAAGGTTACCGGATTGAAGATTTAGCCAGAGAACTAAAAAAGCGACACAAATAAAACAGAAAAGGCAGCATCTCGAAATGCTGCCTTTTCTGTTTTATAGCGGGTAAAATTATTTCAAAAGCTGCTTAATTGCACTTTCCAAAGCAGGACCTCTCAGATTTCGTCCGACAATGATACCATCTCCATCAATTAAAAAATTTGATGGAATACTTGTAACACCATAGATACCTGCGTATTTCGCGGTCCATCCACCCAAATCACTCACATGGTTTTCCCACGTCAGATTGTCATCCATAATTGCTTTCATCCATGCATCTTTCGACTTATCAAGCGACACACTGAAAACAGTAAAGCCTTTTGCATTTTTAAATTCTTTGTCTTTATATGCATTGTAAGTAGCTACCACATACGGATTCTCACGACGACAAGGACCACACCATGAAGCCCAAAAATCGATCAGAACAAGCTTACCCTCCAAAGATGATAACTTCAGATTATTTCCATCTACTCCCTTTTCAATAATTTCGGGTGCTTTGTTGCCAATGTTCGTTCCGGTTTTCACATCGTTTCCCGGCTTTTCAGCCAAAACAACTCCGGACACAAACAAACCGGCAAACAATACAAATAAAAGAACAGCCTTTTTCATATCTATTTATTTTTAAATTATCCTCAAAACATTGCAGATGTCACCAAAATAAGCAAATTAATTTCGTCAATGATTCGGTTTTCTGAAACATTTAAAAACATTAACAAAGAAATTCAGTTTTGGTTGAGAAATCAGATGCGCTGAATGCTGGCTCCAATCGAATTTAAACGTTCGTCAATCTGCTCGTAACCACGATCTATTTGTTCAATATTCGAAATTTTGCTTTTCCCTTTTGCCGACAAAGCAGCAATTAGCAAAGCTACTCCTGCGCGAATATCCGGTGAACTCATATTTGTTCCACGAAGATTAAAAGCCCGATTGAGACCAATTACCGTTGCCCGGTGTGGGTCGCAAAGAATAATCTGCGCGCCCATATCAATCAGCTTATCAACAAAAAACAAACGGCTCTCGAACATTTTCTGATGAATCAACACACTTCCTTTGGCCTGCGTTGCTACCACCAGAAAAATACTCAGCAAGTCGGGAGTCAGACCCGGCCAGGGAGCATCGGCAATGGTCATGATTGACCCATCAATAAACGATTCTATCTCGTAATGTTCCTGCGCTGGAATAAAAATATCATCTCCTTTTTGTTCCATTTCAATCCCTAATCGTTTAAACTGATCGGGGATAATGCCCAGATGCTCAATCCCTGCATTTTTGATGGTGATTTCAGAGGCGGTCATTGCAGCCAAACCAATAAAACTTCCCACCTCAATCATATCAGGCAAAATGGTGTGCTGGCAGCCTTTGAGCGACGAAACACCGTAAATGCTAAGCAAATTGGAACCAACTCCTTCGATCCGGGCTCCCATCCGAATGAGCATTTTACTCAATTGCTGCAAATAAGGCTCGCAAGCTGCATTATAAATAGTGGTTGTTCCTTCAGCCAAAACAGCAGCCATTAAAATATTGGCCGTGCCGGTAACCGAAGCTTCATCGAGCAACATGTAAGCCCCTTTCAGCTTTGAAGCCTGCACACTGTAAAAATGTTTATCCGCCTGATATTCGAACTGCGCACCCAATTTTTGCAAACCGGTAAAATGGGTATCCAAACGGCGACGTCCGATTTTATCGCCTCCCGGCTGAGGTATGTATCCCACACCAAAGCGGGCAAGTAGCGGACCAATAATCATAATAGAACCACGCAGACTGGCTGCTTGCTTACTAAATTCGGCACTTTGCAGGTAACTAATATCAAGCTTGCGCGCGCAAAAACGGAAACTGCCTTTCTCCAGTCGCTCTGTTTCAACGCCCAATTTTGAAATGATTTCTATCAACTTCAGCACATCGCTGATTTCAGGAATATTATGAATTACCACCTCGTCTTCGGTAAGCAACACTGCACAAATCACTTGCAATGCTTCGTTTTTTGCTCCCTGCGGAATCAGCTCTCCTTTCAGACGACGTGCCCCTTCAATTTCAAATGTTGCCATATTACAACCGGCTCGTTATTATGTATTTACAATTAAACAATTGACTATTTACAATTCATCACAATACTAAAGATTCTTCAAATCTTCTTAATAGTTATTGTTCTTTTTGTTTTTATTTTTGTTATTATTATTTTTCTTTTTGGGTTTCTGCGCAACTTCCTTAATTTCTTCCAGATGCCAGCCCGAAAGTTTTATTTTTCCTTTTGAAAGATCGTCCAGATCCATAAAAATCTTTTCGTCATCCACCGTTTCCTTATTCCAGGCGAGGTAACTACGTTTCATCTGGTTGGCAATCATTCGTACCAGTGCATCACGCTCCTCCCCTTGTTCATAGTTGGAAGCTTTCTCAACCATCTGTTCCAGAATTTTTCCATAATGACGAACTCTGATCCGATTATCGCCATACGGAATTTTTGCCGGCGACGAAAGCAACATATCCGGGCTCGGCGGGTTGTAGGGATAATCAATATCCAGTTTGAAATCAGCCATGATGGCCAGGTGATCCCATAATTTATGCTTAAAATCCTGAATATCTCGCAGATAAGGATACAGGTTTCCCATAATATCAATCAGCGAATAAGCGGCACGAGTCCGTTCTTTGCGGTCTTCGATGGTCAGTATATGATTGACCATGTTTTGAATATTTCGGCCGTACTCAGGTAACGGCAATTTTTCACGGTTCGAATTGTAATCCATGTATTTTAATGTGTAATAAGTTTCAGTATAAAGCAATTATCAACTCAGGTAATCAGTATAATAACGATAATGTGCCGGAAGATATTCTACTCGACTCCAAATCCCTGTTTCCCGTGGAAATTGTCTTGAATCATTTCCGTTTCAGTCAACGATGAAGTTTGGAGTGTTTTGCAAACATGAAGATAATTCGGTTTGCTTCTGCAAAATAAACGAAAAATGTTCACTTCACAAAAAACAAACTCAAATCTCTGCCGAAGGACTGCAAAACTCTTCTGAAAAATTGTCAGGAATGAACTCTTAACGAACAATTTTCAATTTAGCAAAACGAAGTAACAACTGTTTTTGCCCAATATTAGGAAAGAAAACCGTCGCTTTAACATTGGGTACCTGACCTTCAACCTGCAATACTTTTCCTTTTCCGAAACGCTGGTGTTCCACCGTCATACCGGCCTGAATTTCGGAAGAAGGACTTCCATCAAACTCGCTTTGCTCTTTTTTCACCTCGCGCAAACGCTGCAACTTATTCGACATGTCGGCCGTGCTTCGCAGTGGATTTCGGCTTATTCCCTGTGCAGGCGACGACGATGGTCGGGCCATACTACTCGCTGGTCGGGAAGGCTCCGAATCGAAAAGCGACAATTCGCGTTCTACCGGCTGATCGAGATAAGTTGAATCGATTTCTGCAATAAACCGGCTGGGATTACAAAATTCAAGTTTTCCCCATTTGTAACGCTGACGGGCATAACTCAGAAATGCATTGTTCTCGGCCCGGGTAACAGCAACATAAAACAACCGACGTTCTTCCTCAAACTCTTCAGCCGTGCGGTTACCATTCTGGTTGCTCGGGAACAGATTTTCTTCCAACCCAACAATAAACACATTTTTAAATTCCAGTCCCTTAGCCATGTGCACAGTCATCATCGACACTTTGTCGCGGTCTTCCGGTTTCTCTGAATCCTGATCGGTCAACAGAGCCACATCTTCCATATAATTCTGCAAGTGCAAAGGCCGTCCTTCCTCGCGGGCCGAAATAGTAAACTCCTGAATACCGTTCAATAATTCCTGAATATTTTCAAAACGACTCAATCCTTCGGGAGTCTGGTCTTTGTACAAATCTTTCAGAAATCCGGTTTGTGTGGCAATATGAGAGGCCATTTCAAACGCATCGGCAGTCGTCAGTTTTTCCCGGAATGTATCAATCATTGCCGTAAATTCTTCGAGCTTGGCAAGCGTTCCGCGATTGAGTTGTGCCGGATTTTCGTCTTTTTTAGCTGTCAGTACATCGGCAATACAAATTTCGTATTGCGAGGCAGCCTGCTCCAGCTTATTGATGGTTGTATCGCCAATTCCTCGTGCCGGATAATTGACAATACGTTTGAATGCTTCGTTATCTTTCGGATTGATGACAAAACGGAAATAAGCCAGCAAATCCTTGATTTCCTTGCGCTGATAAAACGACAAACCACCAAAAATTTTATACGGAATATTGCGTTTACGCAAAGCCTCCTCGAAAATACGCGACTGTGCGTTCGTTCGGTACAAAATGGCAAAGTCTTCGAATTTGCAATGAGTTCGCATGCGCAGGTCGCCAATTTGCCCGGCAACCAGAAAACCTTCTTCGTTATCAGTCAGGGCACTGGTTACTTTTATCAGTTCTCCTTTTTCTTTTTCAGAAAACACATTCTTCGGAATTTGCCGTTTGTTACGCGCAATAATACTGTTTGCTGCATTCACAATTGTTTGCGTTGAACGATAATTCTGTTCAAGCTTAAATATCTGGTGATTGGGATAATCTTTCTGAAAATTCAATATATTTTCGATACGCGCACCACGGAACGAATAAATACTTTGCGCATCGTCGCCCACCACGCAAATATTACCATGCTTTTCAGCCAGTCGTTTAATAATTAAATACTGAGCATGATTGGTGTCCTGATACTCGTCAACCAACAAATAATCGAACTGTTGCTGATATTTTTCCAGCACTTTCGGATTATCACGAAAAAGCACATTGGTTTTCAGCAATAAATCGTCAAAATCCATTGCACCGGCAAGGAAACAACGTTTGGCATATTCTTTATAAATAGCCGAAATATAAGGCATCCGAATGCTTTGATCGTACTCGTACAACTCCGGCATGTTTCCATATACCGCCGGAGTAATCAGGTTATTTTTTGCTGACGAAATACGCGAAGCAACCACATTGGGTTTGTAGGTTTTATCGTCCAGCTTCATGTCCTTGATAATCGTTTTTATCAGGTTCTTCGAATCGGCTGAATCGTAAATGGTAAAATCCGACGGGTAACCGATTGTTTCGGCTTCGGCGCGCAAAATACGTGCAAAAATGGAGTGAAAAGTTCCCATCCAGAGGTAGCGGGCCACATTGGGGCCAACAATCGCTGCAATACGTTCTTTCATTTCGCGGGCAGCCTTATTGGTAAACGTAAGCGCCAGCACCGACCAGGGCTTGGCTCCCATTTTCAGCAAGTGGGCAATTCGAAAAGTCAATACCCTTGTTTTTCCGGAACCAGCTCCGGCAATCACCAACGAAGGGCCATCGTAATTTTCAACGGCAGCTCGTTGTACTCCATTTAATTGATTTAAATAATCGTGCACGTGTGATAAAATTTTCTGAAATCGCTTCAAAAGTAAAACATGTTTTCGAGTATCTCCGAATTCGCCTCGATGGATTTATCAACATGCACGCATTGTGATCTGCCAACAGTGATTCAATAAACTGGATTACAACACATTCAACATTGAATAAAAGAAAAAATAGAGGAGGCACAAAAGATAAATCGATTTTTAGCGTTAATATTGTGAACCAAAAAAATTTCAGCAATAAAAAACAGACCATGAGAATGGACAGAATATTCAAAAGCAAGTATTTTTTTACCTGTAAAATCGTTGCATTACTAATTGTATTTAGTGTTTCCGGCTTGTCGGTACAGGCACAAATTTCAGCCAATGCTGATGCTGTAACTGCAACCCAATATTCCGGTTCAGTACAAGACCAGATTTTTATTTTCTGCGGAAATAAAGGCGAGACAAAAGCCAAACTTCAGGCTAGTACCGCTCTCACCGGAACCATCAATTACGAATGGCAAAAATACAATACCACAAGCGGCTCGTTCGAATTCTATCTGAGTCAAAACGACGGAGGAAGCAGTCATTCAATCAGTTCACTCGAAGATGGTGCCTACCGTGTAAAAATCAGTAATGGTACCGAAACTGAAACTTATACCGCCTGGGTATTCAATAATTATTATGAAGTAACAGCAACAATTACCGAATCGAACTGCGAATATTTTCAGTTGGAAGGAACTTTTGAGTCGCCTGTTTTTAATTATTTTGACCTGAATACAGGTCAGGCGCTTTCAGTAAACAAAGAGATTGAAATAGAATGGAAGCAAGGAAATTCATCGGTCAGCAAAATTCTTTCGCCACGTATGTACGATCCTCCAACAAAAGATACCCGCTACACACTCAATGTTTTTGATAAGCTAAATTGTGGCGAAAAAGTGGATGTGGACTACACATCTATCGTTACCAAAGCAGATTTTTCGATCTCAAAAGAATCGGGAGAAGCCCCTCTGGATGTTTCGTTCACCAACGAATCGGAAAATGGCACACCCGGAAAATACGAATGGTTCTTTTTTAAAGAAGCCAACATTATAAAAGAAGAAGCTCTCAAAAACCAGGGCAAAGTGGACAGTATCGACTTTATTGCCTACAACGACGAGCTCACTTATACTTACGAAAAATCGGGAACCTACATGGTAAAACTGGTTGCCAAGCATATTTCGGAACTTCATACTTGTACCGATACCGTTTATCTTCCTGACCCAATCGAAGTTGATACGTCGTTTGTGAAAGCGCCTAACTTTTTCACGCCTAATGGCGATGGATCCAATGACCAGTTTATTGTCAAGTTTTGGTCGGTAAAAAGCATTAAAATTACCATTTTCAATCGCTGGGGAAAACGAATACACCAATGGGAAAGTTCGAATGTAGAAGGCTTCGAGAATACCGTAAATACAATTACCGAATCGGTTTGGGACGGACGTATCGGCAACCAAATGGCCAATCCGGGTGTTTATTATTACGTAGTAGAAGCCCGGGGGCGCGACGACAAGAAGCGATGGTCCCATGGATTTGTCCATCTATTCCGCGACAAATAGCCACACAAACGTCTATTTTATTTGCCTTTCTTCCCCGGTTTCTGAAAATATTTGTACTTTAACGAAACCAAACATTTGAACGATGGAAGTAAACATCCTCCATGATCTGGTTATTTTATTTGCCTTATCAACACTGGTGAACCTAATATTCACCCGTTTAAAAATACCCACTGCGGTTGGTTATCTGGTTACCGGAATCATTGCAGGACCACACCTGCTTGGGCTAATCAACAACCAGCACAATATCGAATTGCTTGCTGAAATTGGCGTCATCCTGCTTCTTTTCACCATTGGAATGGAATTTTCGTTGAAACATCTTTTGCGCATCCGACGAATTGTGTTTTTCGGAGGTTTCCTCCAGGTTTTTCTCACCGCAATTACCTTTTTGCTTGTCTCCAAATTTTACGATCTGAACTGGCAAAGCGGCTTGTTCATTGGTTTTCTGGCAGCATTAAGCAGTTCGGCACTTGTGCTAAAGTTGTTACAAGAGCGCTCCGAACTAACCTCCAATTACGGACGGACAGTTTTGGGCATTCTCATCTTTCAGGATTTACTATTGGTACCATTATTGCTTTTCGCCAACCTGCTCGGAAAAGAATCAATTGATATTACCAGCGAAATTCTGCTTCTGGGTGTAAAGACCATTTTTATCATCGGACTGGTTTATGCCGGGAATAAATGGTTGCTTCCCCGATTGCTACACCAAATTGCAGCAAAAAAGAACGAAGAACTATTTATGATGAGCATCTTTTTAATTTGTATTGCCGTTGCGATGCTCACCGCTGAATTGGGAATGTCTCTTGCTTTTGGCGCTTTCCTTGCCGGCCTGATGATTTCCGAATCGGAATACAGCCACAACGCGTTTGCCAACCTTGTTCCGTTTAAAGATGTTTTTACCAGCTTTTTCTTCGTTTCAATCGGTATGTTGCTCGACGTATCGTTTGTGATCGAACATCATCAGGTGGTTCTGCTGAGTGTGCTGCTTGTTCTTTTCCTGAAATCAATTATTGCAGGGGGAACCGGATTTTTGCTCGGACACACTTTCCGGGGAACGGTAATTGTAGGACTGGCACTGAGCCAGGTGGGCGAATTTTCGTTCATCCTTGCAAAAATAGGACTCGATCGCGCTATTCTCTCTAATTATTTCTACCAGCTATTTCTGGCAGTCGCCGTTATCAGTATGGCTATCACGCCATTCTTGATGCAGGTTTCCATTCCGCTTGCCAATTTATTGCTAAAACTTCCTCTGCCCGATTTTCTGGTTAAAGGGCTTTTCCCTCTGGCAGAAATGGAAATCCCGGAATACACCAACCACTTGGTAATTATAGGCAAAGATGCCAGTGCCGTCAAATTATCGAAGATGGCACAACTCAACGATATTCAGCACATTTCCATTATTTTCGATCCGTTGCTTGCCAAAGATAAAATGCAGGAAGGCGACACTGTTGTGTATGGAGATGCCGTAAACAGTCCGATATTGCACAAAGCCCACGTAGATACCGCTGATATTGTTGTGGTTTCGGTCGGAAGCATCATCCCGTCCCTTTCAATTGTCGAAAAAGTTCGGCAGATGAACAAACAGGCGTACATTATTGTCAGGGTAAAGCATATTCAGAATGTAGAAGAATTTTACCACATCGGAGCCGATCAGGTTTTGCCGGAGAAACTGGAAATAGCTATTGACCTGTTCAGCCGCATACTAACCCGAAAACTCTATCCTCAACGTGAGGTCAACCGGTTAGTTACACACATACGAAGCATGAGTCTGGGCGATTTCGTGCAGAAAGACATTATCAACCGGCCTTCGCCCTGGGACGAATTTCCGAACATGCAAATTACCGCATTGAAAATTGATGCACTGTCGGTAGCAGAAGGCAAATCGATTGCCGAAACAGACCTGCGCAGAACCACCGGTGTTACTCTGCTCGCCATTAAACGAGGAAGCGAGGTTATCGAACACCCATCGCCCGATCTGGTATTTTGTACCAAAGATATTGCATACGTTTTGGGAAATCCGGAGCAAATTAATGCTGCACTGGAACTTTTTGCTGCCGAAAAAGACTGATTTTTAATGCCCGCACAACAGTTATTTATCTCTTTTGCATCTCTAGTATGTTAATTTTCTGTGCATCTCTTAAGTTTTCAAGAACTTCAAGCTGAAATAATTGTTTGATGGGTGGGGCTATGTATTTTAGATTATCTTTGCGCCTCCTTAAAATGACGTATGCAAAAGATTAGAAACATTGCTATTATCGCCCACGTTGACCACGGCAAAACTACGCTGGTGGACAAAATGATATATTACTGTAATATCATTAAAGAGCACGAAAAAAGACAAGAATTAATTCTCGACAGCAACGACCTGGAACGTGAGCGTGGAATCACGATTCTGGCAAAAAACGTTTCGGTAACGTATAAAGATGTCAAGATAAATATCATCGACACTCCTGGACACGCCGACTTTGGTGGCGAAGTAGAACGTGTACTGAACATGGCCGACGGCGTATTGCTGCTGGCCGATGCTTTTGAGGGAACTATGCCTCAAACCCGTTTTGTATTGTCGAAAGCCCTTGCATTGGGACTAAAACCTATTGTTGTAATTAACAAAGTTGACAAACCGAACTGCCGCCCTGAAGAGGTGCACGAACAGGTTTTCGACCTCATGTTTAGTTTGGATGCAACTGAAGAACAGCTTGATTTTCCTACCATTTACGGTTCGGCAAAAGAAGGCTGGATGACCAAAAACCTGAGTACTCCATCGGACTCAATTACTCCTCTTTTGGATGCAATTCTGGAATATATTCCTGAACCAAAACCAAATCCGGGAACTCCGCAAATGCTGATTACATCGCTCGACTACTCGTCGTACGTAGGACGAATTGCAATCGGTCGTATTCATCGCGGCGAACTAAAAGAAGGCATGAATGTGTCGTTGGCTAAACGCGATGGATCGGTTAAACGTTCGCGCATAAAAGAACTACATACATTTACAGGTTTGGGTCGCCAAAAAGTTGAAAGAATGCAGTCTGGCGACATCTGTGCACTGGTAGGCATCGAAGATTTCGACATCGGTGATTCGATTTGCGATTACGACAATCCGGAACCTCTTGATCCGATTGCTGTTGATGAGCCAACCATGAGTATGTTGTTCACCATCAATAACTCGCCATTCTTCGGTAAAGAAGGTAAATTTGTGACCTCGCGCCACATTTACGACCGTCTTCAGAAAGAATTAGAGAAAAACCTGGCTTTACGTGTAATCCCGACCGAATCGGCCGACGCATGGAACGTTTACGGACGTGGAGTGCTTCACCTTTCAGTACTGATTGAAACAATGCGTCGCGAAGGATACGAGATGCAAGTAGGCCAGCCACAAGTGCTTTACAAAAATATTGGCGGCGAAAAATGCGAGCCAATCGAGGAAATGCACGTCGATGTTCCTGACGAATACTCAGGCAAGGTGGTTGAAATGGTGACCATCCGCAAAGGTGAAATGCAAAATATGGAACGCAAAGGCGACCGCATTCATCTTGAATTTTTGATTCCTTCGCGCGGAATTATTGGTTTGCGTACCAACATGCTTACCGCTACTGCAGGCGAAGCTGTAATGACACACCGTTTCATCGAATACCAACCGGTAAAAGGCAAAATTGAAGGCCGTCAAAACGGTTCACTCATTGCCAAAGAAACCGGAACTTCCTTTGCATACGCACTGAACAAACTTCAGGACCGTGGTCGCTTTTTTATTGAACCGGGAACCGAAGTATATGAAGGAATGGTAATTGGCGAAAACACCCGTGCCGATGATTTGACTGTAAACATTACCCAGTCGAAGAAATTGACCAACATGCGCGCATCGGGTTCTGACGACAAAGTAAGACTTGCTCCTCCTATTGTTTTCAGTTTGGAAGAGTCGCTCGAATACATTGGTTCCGACGAATATCTGGAAGTAACTCCGGAATCGCTGCGAATGAGAAAAATTTTACTACGCGAAGCGGAACGTAAACGCGGAGAAAAAATAAACTACTAATCCGAAAATTTTTCGGTTTTTTCAGAAAAACGAACAGACTGTCTCAACAAAAACAGTTTCTGTTCGTTTTTTTGTTAAAATTCCGACTACTATGAATTTCGAAATTAGTCCGACCCGTTATGGAGTACGCGAACGGGTACAGCTTCCCGATCCGGCAATTCTTCAAATTTTAAAAGAAGAAGGCATTCGCCAGTTGATCAGCGATCATTACGATTTGCTGGCAAAAAGTGAAATTCGCGATTTGTTCCCGGCAAACCCAATTGCACTGGAAAAGGCCAAAGAAAATTCGGCCGACTTTTTTATTCAGGTAATGGGAGGCCCCGATTATTTCAATCGCCATCGCGGACAACCGCGCCTAGTACAACGACATGCCCGTTTCACAATTACCGCTCAAGCCCGCGAGGTTTGGCTCGACTGCTACCGGCAGCTTATTCCGCAACTACCTCTCCCCAACGAACTGAAACAATCGTTCTGGAATTACCTCAACGTTTTTTCAAACTGGATGGTGAATAGTACCCAATAACCATCCATTCCGGGAAAATATTTTCTCTGATCGAAAATGCATCCTTGCATTCTTTTTTTTGCAAGAACACAAACTTTATTTTTGCAGAAAATTATTATTCATGTCGAAAAAGACGAATGCTGTCAGAATATTGGATAGCCAGAATATTTCGTACGAGCTAATCGAATACGAAGTAGATGAAAACGATTTAAGCGCTGCAACACTTGCCGAAAAACTGGGACAAGACCCTGCGCAGGTATTCAAAACACTGGTAATGCGAGGCAACTCAACCGGCATTTTTGTTGCCGTAATTCCGGGCAACGAGGAGGTTAGTTTGAAAAAAGCCGCCAAAGTTTCGGGAAACAAAAGCGCAGAAATGGTTGCCATGAAAGAGTTGCTCCCTCTGACAGGCTACATCCGTGGAGGCTGCTCGCCTCTGGGAATGAAAACAAACTTTCCGGTTTACATTGACGAAAGCTGTATTCTGTACGATCACATCATGATCAGCGCCGGGAAACGCGGCATGCAAATAAAACTCAATCCGCTCGAACTGGTTAATTACATTCAGGCAAATATGTACGACCTGACCGAATAAAAAAGGGAAAACAGCAAAATTACAGTGCGATTTGCAATGGCTAAGCATCAGGAATATTAGGTTCAACCAAACGTTTGACACTGTCTCACTATCATTTACTGATTGTCTTTATCAGCTTATTATTTTCAAAAAAATCAATGGTCAAATAATCCTTTTTATTTGTAAGAACAACGAAAGTCGGTTGTTCAAATGTGTTGCATACAATTTTATTTGCTATATCTCCGAAATTCACATCCAGCGTATAAAATACCTGTATCCTATCACCCGAAAAAAGCAATGTATCCATACTCATCCGGGCACTGCACACGTTATTGTATTGTTTCACCACTGCAATGGCAATGTTATCATTAAAATCAGCGTCTGCTATTAGCTTGGGATTCTGAACATACTCCTTCTGCTTTAAAATTGAGTTGAGTGTATTGATATTGTCAATAACCAAATAAGCGGCCCCATCTTCAACCTGATAGGTATCTGAAACAGTAAGATCACCAAACTCCTGGTAATGCGGAATCGTATCGGAATCCGACTGTTTTTGACAGCTTATTGCAAACAATGCGACAACAAAAAAAACTGCTTTTGTAAAAATTCTCCACCTCATAAAAATTCATTTTTAAGTGTAAAAAAACATGCTAGTGCAATCAATAGAAAACTATATTATAATGTGACTTTTCCATAAAATTTGTTCTTCAATTTGCGAGGAGCAGCGATAACACACACCATTGCACCCGCAATACAATTTACAAATTATTGTGTGGCCCTATTTTATTCATATCAAAGTCATACGGATGTTTCCACAATTTTGTCAATCTTCATTTTTATAACTGCGTATCCAATCGAATATGCTAATATTGAAAACAGCAGTCCCGATATGGTTGATAATCCTATTTTCGAACCTGAAAATCCAACTACCAGTCCAATTACTAATCCTGCCATCATTGATACAAACAGCAAGGTGTCCAACTTAACTTCCCAAGAAATTTGAATCTTATGCACACCTTTCTTTTCAATACGAATAAATCCTTCTCTTAAAATTTTTAATGCTTCAATTTTATTCTTTCCTGAATGTGTCGTATTTCTCACAATTCTTTCAAATTCAATTGTATCAATTCTTACTTGAGATTTTGCTTCGAGTTCTTTTAGTTTCTCCTGAATTTTTTTCTTAAATGATTCAATATATGGGTCAGTATTTCCTTGAACCACTTTTTCTATTGTATTTGAGTATCGAAGAAGTTTCATAAATCTTTTTTTAGTTTATAAATTGACAGAGACCTTTATCGATAGAGTTTTTTTAATATGAGCTGCCAACGGCAGTCCGTCTAAAAAAACCTCCAATTTCTATGCTATTGAATATGATTTTGGGGTCTGTTAAACAGCGACTTGAAAATAGTGATAAATTTTTATTTTCATAATAAGAATGCTTATTGATTTTTTAAATGGTTCAATAAGTCTGTTTTTTTAGCTGTAAAAACGATATTGAAATGTGCCTATAATCTCATATCAAAGTCATACGGATGTTTCCACAATTTTGTCAATCTTCATTTTTATAACTGCGTATCCAATCGAATATGCCTTAGGCGAGATCAAGCACAAAAGCAGCCTGAGCGGAAAGTTGCCCACCGAAAACCACTGCTGCCGTGCTTGCCGGGTAGCTGAAGTTATGGGCTGGTTTTAGGCATTTTCAACAGTTAATTGATTTCCTTTTACATCATCATAAAATTTCGCCATACTCACTTGCATATATGGGAACAACCATAGGAGACCTATGCCTAATGTGAGGATACAGAGTAATGCTAATCCAAAAAATCTTAATCCTAAACAAAAATATTTCCATTTGTATCCATTCATCATTATTTTACTTTTATCAATTGCGTCCATTGCTCCAATTGAATTATCATCTGCAAGAATATAGAAAGTCATTGAATAAGACAGAGCGGCAATAATTCCAGGTATTATTAATAATAGTGTCCATAGAATTACGAACAATACCATCAGTAGATACGCTCCTAATGAAGTGCCGAAATTGTTAAATCCATGGAATATTTGTTCAAGTCTAGCATCTTGATTTCTTGACAATGTTAAGGCAAAGATTGCCATACCAAGTGCAAATGGACCTGCAATAATAAGAGAAAGTAATCCTGCAATTGGAAAAAATTGGGTAATTGCCTGAATCGAACCAATTACTAAAATATACACTACAAATGTTCCTATTGCTAATCCCCATTTCCCTTTTAGAGATTCTCTAGACATTCTCATTAAAACTACATTTTCAGTTTTCATAATTAGTTTTTTTTTTCCTACTCTTATGGCTTTTCGGTATCGCCCCGTTTTTTGAGTGGTTTCTGGCTCCACTTTATATTTTGGTCTTTTGTCTGTCAAGTATAACTGTCAAAAAGTGTCAAACCGAGTTGTTGCTGGTTTTGGTGTCTGTCCAATGTGAAGCCCTTAACCTGTCTAGTCCTAAAATATGGCTACAGGTTAAACATTAATTTAAGTTCGCTTCAAAAACCATATTTGGGGTTTTATACCCTAAAGATAGGTGAAGTCTCTTACTGTTATATAGCCTTATGGCACTTTTTGTGGCCAGCTTGGCTTTTTCGGTATCGAAGAAACACTGGTCGAGGTAAAATTCGTCCTTCAAAATACCATTAACACGTTCGGCAACAGCATTCTCATAGCAGTGGTTTTCCTCGGTCATGCTGATTCTCACCTTGTGCTTTTTCAACTCATTAACATACTGGTTGCTGCAATACTGAATGCCACGGTCGGAGTGGTGTACCAATCCGGCCGCTGGACGGGCTGTCTTCTGAGCTCGTTTGAAGGCTCCAAGACAGCCCGTCAGCTCCAGTGTATCGCTGATGTTGTACCCTACAATTTTGCGCGAAAATAGGTCAGTAAGCAATGCCAAATAGCAAAACCCCTTTACGGTGCGTATATAAGTGATATCGGCCACCCAAACCTGGTTGGGCGCTGTTATCTCCATATCTTTCACCAAATTGCCGTACTTATGGAAATGGTGGTACGAGTTGGTCGTTTTGCACGAGGCTTTCTTGCGGTGCACGAGCATATTCTCCTCCCTGAGAATGTCGAACAGCTTGTCCCTGCCAACCTTCATATGGGCAGCCTCAAACGATGGGTGCAAGGCTTCCCAAAGCTTGCGTGTGCCGACTCTTGGCTGGTCTTTGCGCTCTTCTTTTACAAGCTCAATCACTTCGTTTTTAACCTTTTTGCGTCTTTGGAAACGCTTCTGGTATTTGTACCAGGCATCGCGATGAAGCCCGAAGCAGGCGCAGGTTTCCCTTACGCCTGCAACACCCGCCTTTTGCGACTTGGGCAATGCTTTCATCATGGCTTGGTGTTTAGCTTTTTTTTTAGCTCTGCCACCGTTTTATAGCCCAGCATCTCGGCAGCCACCTCAAGGTACGAATCGCTCACCAACTGGTCTAAATCCTTCTTTAGCAACAGCTTCTTGAGTTGTTCGATCTCCTTTTGGAGCTCCTTCAATCGGGTGATTTCGTCTTTGTTTTCGATCATGATCCGTGTGTTCATTAAGTCTTTACGGTCGTACTTCTTGATCCATTCGTTTACGGTACTGCTTTGGATACCATAAATCCGGGACAACTCCCGTTTGGTATATTTTCCCGTACTAAGTTCGGCTAAAATTTTGAGTTTGAAACCCTCACTGTAACGTCGTGTTACCTGATCATTTTGATACATATCTACAAATATTGTGTAGACATTTTTTAGGACGACTCAACCTTGCCCATAACGGACGGAACTATATGCAGTTGGGGATTGCGGGCGATTTCCTGTCCGGCAGGACAAGGAAATCGAGCGGAGAGCCGCCCTCCGAAAACCACTGCTGCCGCGCTTGACGGGTAGCTGATGTTATAGGGCGTTTTCATTTTCTTACCTTTAAAATTTTCTCTATTTCGTCAGATATAATAAGCATTTTCCCTTGTTGAAATGTATAAACTAAATAAAGAATTAGCGACGTAAACAAGATTCCTGCAATGCCGATTCCAATTGAAAGTAAACTACCTGTCAAAATGGGAAATACTGTCCAAACGATAAGCCAAATGGAAATTAAGAAAACTAACCGATATGAAATAAAGTAAGTTATCTCAAGCCTATTTTCGCTCTCTAAAAACTTTCCAAAAATTGTCAATGGAACGCCACGATAAAAAACAAAGAAATTTGGGTTCCTAAAAACTATAAATCTCGACACAAAATATCCCATTCTCAAATCGGGCAAGAACACATAATTTCCTTCTTTTTCCGAATATATTCCATCCAAATTTGTCCAGTTACTGAAATGATGAGAAATCTCTCTTTTATAAATTTTAAAACCATAGTCAAAGTACCGCAGATTAAATCGATGAAGACCAGTCAATTCGATAATTGTCACGGTAAGATATATAACCAATAGTGATATTAAAATTGTCTCAAAATTCATTCTAAATTTTCTTTCAATTTATCTCAACTCTCTCAAAATTGCGATGCAAATCAAATGCCCTATAACGTAGGAGGCTACACGCAGGGGCGGACTGTCTCGCCTTAGGCGAGATCAAGCCGAAAAGCAGCCTGAGCGGAAAGATACACGCCGAAAACCACTGCTGCCGCGCTTGACGGGTAGCTGATGTTGAACTAAATCCGCCTACGGGCGGATAGCTTTTTAAAAGTACCCGATTCTTTCGTAATTCGGAGATTATTAACCACAAAAATTTCTGAATATGAGAAAGAAATCGGGACTTACTATCATTGAGCAGGCAGTTGTGCTTGTTCCTGAGTTTGAAAAAGTTTTTGGGAAGCTGGAACAACAGGTTTCCTTGCGCGGGCAGAGCAAAAGTACTCTGGATAATTATATCCTGCGTCAATGGGAAAAGTACGCACATTGGCAAGCAAAAACAGCAAAAAAGCAGAGAAAAAACACAGTTTGTCCTTTCAAATGAAGTGAAAAAGCACAAAAACCTGCAGTACGTCAAAGAACGTTATATCATTTAATTTACTTCAAAAAAACAAAAACGGTCGATAAGCGCATAGCCCTGAATCCGGCGCGTGTAGTTCAACACAGACTCATCGCTCGGTCTTGCAGACCACTCAGAGTCCTATTTATTAGCACTTGTTTTTATCATTCGTCAAGTAGTTTTCTTAATTCAGTATATTCTTTTTTGCTTAAAAGATCAAGCTCATTACCTGTAGCCATTTTAATTACATGTCTTGCCTCATTAATGCGATTTAACATCGGCAAAATGATTCTCTTCCCGTGATTTATGAAAGAGTCTAAGTCTTTTGCTGATGTTGGTATTTTATACCCTTGTCTGCCAGAAGCAATCAAAACCCCTTTATCTCTTAGATTACCAATGACTTTTGTTCTAAAATATTCTTCTTGGATTTTCTCTTGTCTATTCTGATTTAGATGGCTAAGAATTTCAGCTGTAGTTATAAATCTGTTTCTTGGATTTGCTCTTTGAAGCCACAACAGAAGTTTTAGAAAGCTAATTTGGTCAATTTTCTGTTGGTCATTACCAGATTCTCGGTCTAAGAAGTCTTGAACTCTTAAAAAACATACTTCTGCAATTCTTGTGTCAAAAGTCTCATCGATGTTTGTTTCTTGAAACTCTTTAAATGAAAGTTCTCTTGGGAAAAAGTTTAAACTTGCAATAATTGGAGATAAGATTCTTTGATAATCATCACTATGTTCTGTTTTTTTTGAGTCATCAAAGATGTAACCCAATGTGCCTGCAACGAAGTCTGCAAGTTGAATAAAATCACTTAGTTTACTGTTTTTAATATTAAAGTCTGAACCTGAAAAAAGTGTCCTTAAATGGTGCTTCTCCACATACTTTTTAAACTCTCTCATAAAGTCATTACCACCATGCTCATCAACGTTCAAGTCCAAACTTGGGAAAGTTCTATAAAGTTCCTTGTAGAGTAAATTATTTAAAAATTTATAGAATGATTTTTTGTAGTTAAAACCCTCTCCAGATAATTTTCTTTTGTCGACAATTACGGCATAAATTGAAATGTCTAATTTGGCAATGTCTTCTAGTATTTTTTTTCTCCGTGAATGATTTGGACCAACTCCGCTTGACTTAATTTCTCCTTTTTGAAAGTTGTGTCTTTTCCTAATTTCATTAATACCTTCTTTTAATGTATCGAGATTGTCTGTCTTTGTAATAACAGTCGCAACGATGAAATGGCTTCCTTGTGACTGGAAGTCAAATGAATTGTTGCCAAACTCATCTGCAAATGCTGTTATTTGTTGTGCCATTGTCTGTTTTTTAAATAAGTGCTAACTAGTAAATAGCGGAACGTTTATAGTGCTTTTCGAAAGCTTGATCGATTTTTACCACGTAACTCTCGTGTTCGCTTCATTTCATTTTTTATGCTTTAAAAGTAAATAGTTATGTTTATACAACCAAACAAATGACCATTTATTTATCCTTCCTCTTTAGCGGTAAAACACTTTGCACCAAACCATCCAACGGACTGGTAATTTTCGTTCTGCCCGTGGCAAAATATGGGTGTAAATCATCGTGGTTTTTATACTGCTGTGTCCCGGCAGCTGTTGAATATAGCGAATATCAGGTGGCAAAGCTATGTCGTAAGGTATGTACCGTTGCTTTTTCTTTCTAATCCGGCAAAAAATCCAGCTCTTGGTTCTCTTTCGGTGCATCCTGTCCCGCAATGATCGTCTCTTGTCCCGTATTTATCGTTCCTTTGTACGTTTTTAAAGTCTCCTGCCGCGTAATGACGGGTTCCTGTCCCGCATTTACCAACTCTTGTCGCGTATGAATGCAATAAAAAGTTGTCAGGACGGATAAAATGTTTGCAAATACGGATAAATATTCGGCTAGATATAGTTTAAATTCTACCAGGTCGAACAGAAGTTTGTCAGGGCGGACAAAAAGCTGGTCATGGAGCTGTATTTTTTAGTCAGGGCTGTCTGAAAAGTAAACAAATCATTCTTTTTGTCATGAGGCTGTCCAAAAAGTAATTAAATCATTTTATCTGTCATGTTGATCAGGCAAGTGCCGGAGAAGGATGACAAAGCAGAAGACTTTTTGGACAGCCTCCTCTCATTATTATAATCAAAGATTCTTCGCTTCACTCAGAATGACAATGAAAAAGGTCTTTTCAGACAGCCTCTCTGTATTCACAAACCAATAATCCGAAATTCTATTTCGTGTTTAATGCGCATTTTTATTTATGGTGTAACGCAGTCCGGTGTATATTTTCCGGCCCAGAACCGGCCCCCATATTTTGGTGGCATCAAACCAGGGACCATTCGGATCTTCGGCACCAATTACCGGATGATTCATGCTAAAATTGGTCAGGTTTTCGGCTCCCAGATACACGCTCCAGTTTTTGAAATATTTGGTCACCTGGGCATTCATCACCGTAAACGCAGCAAATTCTTTTTCGGGCTGATACATGGCCGGCATGCCCGGAGTTTGCGGAATGCGTCCTCCCCCGTTTAGTTGCCAGGTATAATCGAACATCCAGCTTTTTCGAGGAGTTGTATAATTTACCGTAAATAAACCTTTGTAACGGCTGGTGAGCGGTTTTTCGAGCAATTGCCCGCCGATGGTTTGCTTCACATCGTTTCCGCGATAAGCCAAAGTAAGGTCCAAACCATCAATCGGCTGGTATTTCAGATCGAGCTGATAGCTGTTGGCATACGATTTCCCGTTGAGCGGATAAAAACGAATTTCGCTGCCAGAACTTTCCGTATCGACCACCAACTGATCGATGAAACTGGTACGGTAAAATTCGGCACCCAGCGATAAATCGCGTCCCCATAATTGGTATTTCTGCACAACACTTGCCCCGAAATTCCATGCATTCTCCAACATCCGCACATCGGTAAAACTGAAATCGCGCGACGAGAACAACAGGTAATTATTTTCAGCCAGCAAATTAGCAGTCCGGTAGCCTTTTCCGGCCGAAGCTCGAATAGTCAGGCGTTCGGTTGGAGCATACCGGAAATGGAAGCGCGGCGTGTAAAATGTTCCGAATAAATTATGAAAATCGGCACGGATTCCGGCCATCAGTGTGTAAAGTCCGCCTCGTTTATGTGTCCACTCAAAATACAGTCCGGGAACCGATTCCTCATGCGAGTATTTATTCGTCAGAAAGGTCTGGTCAATCCGGTCGAAATAATAACTAAAACCGGTGGTAAACAGGTGCTCCGGATGTTCCGAAAAAGCAGAAGTATAAATCAGGTTCGCATACAAATTTGTTTCGTCAGCCGAATAGTTTTTTTGTCCGAAAACAGCATCGGTTTTGTGCCAGGCTGCATTCGAAACAAATCCGACGCTTTTACTGTGAGCGCTGGGCCACGCATAACCGGTTTTGAAAAATACGCTTGCCCGCTGATTGTCGATAAAACTACCGTATGGTTTTCCGGCTCCCTGCGATGCCCCTTTGCTATAATCCAACTGACCACCGATACGTTCCTCATCAAGCAAATCGACACCCGCCTGGGCGATGTAGCCATTGCCCGAGGTATATTTCCAGCGGTTAATTAAATGATATTGTTCGGTCAGCGGATGATCGAGAAATCCATCGTGATTGTGATCTGTTTTCTTCGAAATATTTTCGGCATGCAGAAAAATTCCGGTGCTCACCCTCTTCGATAATTTTATTCCGCTGTTGGCATTAAATTCCATCTTTCCATCGTCGGCTCCAAACAAATTCAGGTGCAACAACTCGCCATTGTCGGGCTTTTTATACTCCACATTAATCTGCCCGGTTATCGATTCGTAGCCGTTTACCACCGACGAAGCGCCTTTCGACACCTGAATCGATTCCATCCACGGTCCGGGAATGTAGGTCAAACCATAATTGGTTGCCAGACCACGCAGATTCGGATAATTTTCGGTTTGCAAACTCGTGTACAGCCCCGTCAATCCGAGCATTTTTATTTGTTTGGTTCCGGTAATGGCATCGTTGTACGAAACATCCACCGACGGATTTGTTTCGAAACTTTCCGAAAGGTTACAGCAGGCCGCTTTGTGCAATTCGGCCCCGCCAATTTTTTCGGTATAAATCGGATCGATCTGAGAAATGTAAGTACCATGATCTTTTTGCACCACTTTTACCTCGCCCAACTCGCGGTTTTCGCTTAGTATTACGTCGATATTTTTCCCTTCGTGAATATGAAGCGTATCGGTTTTGTACCCCACAAACGAAAATACCAACATGTGCCGACTGTCTTTATTGGCAATTTCAAACTTGCCGTTTTCATCCGAAGCAGTTCCCTGCTGCGTTCCCATCCAATAAATATTTACTCCCGGCAGAACACGTTTTTCTCCGTTACTTAATTCGTAAACCGTTCCGCTCACTCGTTGAGCAAAACTACCTGCCGCCCCAATTAGCAGCAGCAAAAACAAACTATATTTTTTCATTTTTTTATCGATATAAATTCAACTTCAATTCCTTCCCTACACAAATAGAAAAGAATCGTGCTGATCGAATTTAAACCGATGAAGAAGGGTGATTATTTTTTTTCCTGAAGATTTTGAAGGAGGAGGACTTTCGTCAACAACAATACGAAAATCTTCTTTTTCATGAAGCATTGCAATGGGTTGCTCTACTGCTGAAAGTTCGATAAATTTGAGTTGCAACAACGGAATATTCACCGATGCTGAAGCAAAAAAATCACTGTTCATTTTAGCAAAAAAGACCTCGGTATGCCCGCAGGAAGAACATTTTTTCGCAATTCCATCTTCCTGACTGCAACATTTATCGCCACAATGACAAGCTGATGATTCGCTGCCACCACAGGTTTCAGGAGCTTTAAAAATACCAACAAAAGTATTTCCGGAACACGGACAATACGAACGATAAACCGACATTCCGCCTGTAGCCAATAGCAGAACAACAATCAGAATAAGATTTACCGTATGTTTAATTTTCTTTTTCACAATGAAATTACTGCCACAAAATTACGAGGAATATTTATCATTTCTGACGGCATTTAGTATCATTAACAAACTACGGTTTTGCC
The DNA here is from genome assembly GCA_963668595.1 of Prolixibacteraceae bacterium. Lineage (GTDB taxonomy): Bacteria > Bacteroidota > Bacteroidia > Bacteroidales > Prolixibacteraceae > GWE2-42-39. Next base: position 2,221,475 of record OY764876.1, read on the forward strand.
CACCATATTTTTGTATCCTGATGATCGGGCCCCTGAATGGTAATTGCCTCACGGGTTTTTTCGCCATTTTTATTCATTGCATCGTTTCCGTAGCGAAGACGTTGCGGATAACGACCATTGATGTCGCCCAACCCGAAAATATCGCCATCGCTCACGCCTGCCGCCAATTCCTTCGGATAGCCGTATTTCCGCACCACCGACCATGCTTCAAATCCATCGGTATAAGCTGCCAACCAGCGTTGCAATGCTATTTTCTCAATTTTCTCTTCGCTGCTGCCGCTTAACTGAGCCAAAGGTGAGCTTTCAATATATTTCTGAATATCGTCTTCCTGAACTTTCCACAATTTCATGGCATAAAATACTCCTTGCTGAAACAAGCTGGCAGCGTCGTCGTTGCCAAACCCGCGAACTGCCGCTTCGGCACGAAGAAAATAAGCTTCCGCAGTGGTAAAAATAAGTTCGGGAAAAATATCTTCACCCGAATTCTTTGGAGCAATCACCCATTCGGACGGATAGCTAAATAAATTAAAAGCAATAAGCGGTTTTATTTTATCATTCAAGCGGCAAGGCTGCCCGATGTAATATTTCTTTTCGGGCAGAACAATTGTTACTGTATCGATGGTAATTTTTCGCTCGTATTTTGCTCCTGCCTGATCAAGCTCAGTCAAAAGGAAGTTCACACGCTTATCAAATTTTTCAGACTCGGGGCCTTTGGGACGGATCAATTTTACAGTCCCGCCCAGCGCAGGCCGGGCATATTTCGCTAAACGGGGATCCTGATTATTCCGCAACAGATCAATCAAGGGTTTACTTAAAGTCCAATCCGAACCCGAATCGAAATTATACCAAATATCGCCATAACAAGCGCTGTTCCATTGCGAAATACTTGCATCTTTTGTTAGCAGACAATTTTCGGCTTCGGTCTCAGGAAAGGGCATTTGCAAAGCTTCGCCAATTGCCTGCGCCGCAAAGCTTTCGTTGGGTGACCCCAAAGCACGCATCGCAACACGAAGTTTGAGCGCGTTGGCCAGTTTTTTCCACTTCTGTAAATCGCCATTGAAGTACAAATCGTTGGTTCCGGCATCATTCACACCGGTTCCGGTACGCGATGCATCGCCAATCAAACTCATTGCTTCATTTAAATCGCGAATAATCCCCTGGTAAATTTCTTTTTGTGTGTCGTATCGCGGAAGAGTAATATTTGCGTTGCCTGCTTCGGAATATGGTACCATACCAAAAATATCCGTAAACAACTGAAAATAGAGTCCTTTCATGGTTAAACCAATTGCATACATGTACTGATTTTCGAATTCGCCCCGGGGTTCGGTCATTTTAAGAAAATTATCCAATCCCCCGTAATAGCCAGAAATCCAGTCCCAGCTAGCATCGGTGTAACCGCTATTGTATGTGTAGCCAAGCTCGTCGCTCCACCACGAACCAGTGTGGCCAAAACAAGCCTGCCCGGCATAGCGATCACCGTGTATCAGATGAGCCCGCCAATACGGATAACGATCGGGAGCAAATAATTTATACTGAGGATTGCTTAAAAAGTAACGGGCGCTTACCTCATCCGGATAAAATACATCCGGACGGGTGTTTTTCTCATCGAAATTGCCCGTACATGCAAATAAGGCAATAAAAAGCACCAAACAATTGACAATTCTCCTCATTTGAAAACTATAGCAATCAAAGATAATCAAGTTCAGACGTTTTTAATTACGATCGCCTTTTATTCAATAGAAAAAGAGGCCCGAAAGCCTCTTTTTTTCTTTCAAATTAAATACTCTAAATCTATTTTGCCCACCAAAGTTTTGTATCCATCAGGTTGGCTCCCTGTGTTGCATTTGCTTTATCAACATTTGCACCGTTGGTATTTACAGCTCCGTTTCCATAACGCAAACGTTGCGGATATTTACCATTCATATCACCAGCACCAAAGAGGTCGAAATCAGAAACTCCCTGAGCTAATTCTTTTGGATAACCAGTATCACGTACAATTGCCCAAGCTTCAAAGCCATCGGTATAACATGAAATCCAGCGTTGGATAGCTATTTTTTCCAATTTCTGATCAGTTGTTCCAGTCAATTGAGCAAGCGGAGCATTTGCTAAATAAGTAGCAATATCTCCCGAAGAAACTTTCCAAACTTTCATTGCTTCTTCAATTCCTTTGCTAAACATTTCCTGAGCATTGTCGCTACCCAAACCACGCACAGCAGCATCGGCACGAAGGAAATAAGCTTCAGCTGACAACATTACGATTTCAGGGAAAATTTCGCCTGAATTTTTCTTCTGAATTACCCATTCTGCTGGAGTTGAGAAGAACTCGTAAGGAGTATATGCGTTTGTTTTTCCATTTATGCGAGTTGGCTGACCAACATAATACACATTTTCAGGAACGGTAATTACAGCTTTATCAGCAGTAATAGTTTTGGTGTATTGTACACCAGCTGCATCCAATGTGCTTAACAAGAAGTTAACTCGTTTATCGTGGTTAGCAGCTTCTGATCCGGTTGGTTTTTCAATCGTTACAGTTCCACCCTTTGCTGGTTTTGCATATACAGCCAAACGAGGGTCATTGTTGTTGCGCAGGTAATCAATCAATGTTTTACCAACAGTCCAGTCAGAACCTGTTCCGAAATTATACCATACATCTCCGTAACAAGCACTTGCCCACTGGTCAATGGTATTATCTTTTTGCATCAAGCAGTTCTCGCCTGCTTCAAGAAGCGGAGCTGCCAAAGCCTGAGAAATAGCTGTGTTGGCAAACGATGCATCGGCGGCACCATAAGCGCGCATTGCCATTCTTAATTTCAGTGTATTGGCCAGTTTTTTCCATTTCTGAAGATCACCATTGAAATAAATATCATTGGCACCAACGTCGTTTACGTTTGCTCCGGTACGTATTGCGGAACCAATAATCTGCATTGCCTGATCCAATTCAGCAATCAATCCGGCATAAATTGTTTTTTGCTCGTCAAATTTTGGAAGAACAATGTCGGGGTTTGTTGCTTCAGTGTAAGGAATCATACCAAACACATCGGTAAACATCTGGAAATACAAACCACGCATGATTAAACCAATGGCATACATGTACTCATTTTCCAATTCGCCACCCGGTTTAGTCATTTTCATGAAACTATCCAGTCCGCCAATATAACCAGCCAACCAATCCCATGCAGCATCGGTATAGGCACCATTATAGGTATAACCTAAATCATCAGCCCACCAGCTTCCAGTCATTCCAAAACAGAAATGGCCAGCAAAACGGTCTGTATGAATCAAATGTGCTCTCCAGTAAGGATATCGGTCCGGTGCAAAAAGTTTATATTGAGGAGTTGTCAAGAAAAACTTGGCACTAACTTCTTCGCTGGTAAACGAGTCCGGTTTCACGTTAATATCGCTAAAATCAGACGTACAGTTATTGATTGAAGAGAAAGCGAGAAGTACGAATATTACTTTAAATATATTTTTCATATTTCTGGACTTTTAAAATTAAAACTTGATATTCAGGTTGAAACCGATACTGCGCGCAGTTGGTAAGTTGTAAGAAATAATTCCCTGTCCGTTATTGCTGGTTCCCAGACTAGCTTCCGGATCAACATGTTTTACATCTTTGTACAAGAAGAAAAGGTTACGACCAACCAATCCAATAGAAGCTCCTTTAATTGGAGTAGAACTCAACAATGATTTTGGCAAATTGTACGAAAAAACAAACTCGCGCAAACGAATGTTGGTTTGCTTATAAATATTTGATTCACCGATACCTGAAACTGCACCCCAATAGTCTTGGGCACTAATATTTTTGGTATTAGCCGAATATGTTCCATTATTTTCTACCACGCCATCAACAGTAATTCCATTTTCACGGAATTCGAGAGATTCAACAGCTGTACCATTCGAAATTAATGCAGCATTAGTTTGTGAATATAACTCACCACCAATACGAGCATCAACCAGGAAGCGGAAACTGAAATCTTTGTATGTAAATGTATTGGTTAAACCACCAACCCAGTCAGGCTGAGAGTTTCCTAAAAATACTCTTTCTGATGAAGCCATTGGGGCACCTTCTGCATTTACCATTAGTTTACCATCAGGCGATTTCCGCCATACAGTTCCCCAAATGTCGCCATAGCCACCACCAACAGTTGCCTGAATTGCAACGTTACCTGAGTTGGTTGTATTCAATACGTGGCTATCCAGTTCTTCTGTCAACTCAACCAATTTGTTTTTGTTTTTCGAGAAGTTTACAGATACTTCCCATGAGAAATCTCTTCCTCGAACCGGAGTTCCTCCCAATAAAAACTCAATCCCTTTGTTTGACATTTCCCCGATATTTTCACGGAAAGAGCTATAACCAGTTGCTGCTGGTACCGGAACATCAAAAATCATATCGATTGTTTTGATGCTATACAACGACAGGTCGAGGAAAATGCGATTGTTCAACATACGAGTTTCCAAACCGAATTCCAATGAATTGGTGCTTTCTGGTTTCAGGTCTGGCTTAAATTTCACTGCAGGACGAGACAAAGTAGTCAGTCCAAGATACCCATCCTGAGACACATCAAAATATGGATTTAACTGATATGGAGTGGTATCACCACCTACCATTGCGTAGTTGGCTCTTACTTTCAACAAATTGAACATAGTTTGTTCCGGATCAAGTAAACGATCGGCAAGGAACGAAAGACCAACTGAAGGATAGAAATACGAGCGGTTGTCTTCTGATAAAGTTGAAGACCAGTCATTTCTTCCGGTAATATCCAAATAAAGGTAGTCTTTATATGAAAGCGAAGCTGCGCCATATACCGAATTTACTTTTCTCTTCTCCATTGGGCTATAAGATGGTCTGATGGTCACGCAGTTTGCTACGGTTGCACGAGTTGGAATTTTGAAGTTTTCACCAAAAATACTCATTGCTTCCCATGTACGGAAAGAGTGGTTTGCACCGGCATTGATAGAAAGATTAATATCGTCTGTCAATTTTTTATTGAACATCAACAAGAAGTCGGCATTGGTTTCTGATGCGCGATCATTTCCATAATTCAAACGTCCTTTGTTATAGAAATGGTGACCTGGTTGATTTACACTTTCTGACTTGGTCGTTGCCACGTCGGTTCCGATACGCACAAATGCAGACAAATAATCAGTGAATTTGTAAGTAACTTTTGCAAAACCCAACAAACGTTCACGTCTGTTTTTGTTTACATCGTGTCTCAAAATCCAGTAAGGGTTAGCACCCAATGCACTGTACGAAATTGAGTTTAACGATTCTTCTGGTTTCTGATACGTTTCAAGGTCTGTTACATCAACGTTACGAGGCATACCCAGCACATAAGCCATAATACCTTCTGATCCTTGTGATGCACGGTTTTTCAAATCCTGATAGAAATAAGTAGCTTTTGCATCTACCGATAAATTCTTTGCCAAATCAGCTTGTCCGCGCAAGTTAAAGTTATGGCTGGTCAGGTCTGAGTTTGGTAACATCGACTCGGTGTAGTTGTTGGTATAAGAAAAACGAACTGCATAGTCGTCGCCTCCGCCGTCCAACGAAACAGAGTTAATATATTTTCCAGCTGTGCGGAAGAAATCTTTCACATTATCAGCTTGTGCAACATACGGACGATTTTCGCCAGTATAATACAACTTGCTGCTGCCATCCAATTTTGGTCCCCATGAACCGGCGGCATTTTTTAAGTCGGTAACATTTCCGGGCACGTTCCCCTGGCTTCCTTGTCCATACTCATTTTGATATTCAGGAAGAACCATTGGTGCGTCAAAAGTGATGTTTGAGTTAATAGAAACTCCGATTCCTTTTCCTTTTTTACCACTTTTTGTTGTAACCAGCAAAACTCCGTTTGCAGCTCTTGATCCATAAAGAGCAGCAGCATTCGGCCCTTTCAATACTGAAATACTTTCAATATCATCCGGGTTAATGTCGGTAATACCACCACCAGTTACAGTACTGTTATACACGCTACCCCCACTGTTCGAACCACTTGCATCAATAGGAATACCGTCCACAACAATTAAAGGCTGGTTGTTTCCATTGATTGAGTTGTTACCACGGATTACGATACGAGAGCCTCCCCCCGGACCTCCGGTTCCCTGGGTAATAACAACCCCGGCAACTTTACCTGCCAGCGAGTTCACCGGGTTATGGTCTTTCACCAACGAGATGTCGTCGCTTCCAACTTCGGTAACAGCGTATCCCAGTGCTTTCTTTTCTTTTGTAATACCCAAAGCGGTAACTACCACTTCGTCAACTGCCAGAAAATCTGATTCCAGCGTTACATTAATGGTTGATTGTCCGTTGATGGCTACTTCTGTATTTTTCATCCCAACGAATGATACCACCAAAGTTGTTGCATTGGCTGGTAATACAAGATTGTAAACTCCATCAACATTGGTGCTTGTTCCTACAGTAGTACCTTTTACAACTACTGATGCACCTGGAATAGCTTCTCCGTTGCTGTCGGTAACTTTACCGCTCACGGATTTTTGTTGCCCGGCTTGCGTGGTGCCTTCACCGGATGCAGAATAACTATTGGCTGAAACTGAGAGTAAGCCAACAAACAAGATAATAAGCGTTAACTGAATAACGCGGATTGCTTTGTTTTTCATAAACTGATTTGTTTGGTTACACATGATTAATTCCGATAGAACGTTTTAACATTTTCACAGAAGTGAACTCTTTTTTTGCATTTTGCTTTTTTTGCATAGGCTCGTATTTTTTATTCTGAATTAATTTCATTTTTCGCTCAGTCGAATTGTTTCATTAGTCAGAGTATAATCAACTGTTGGTGCCAAATCGGCAAGTACTTTCATCACATCATCCAGCGGACAATGCAAATCAAGTTTCCCGGTAATGGTTTGTTTCTCCAACTGGTCATTATCTACCGAATACTGTACCCCGTAAAAACGACTGATTTTTCGGATTACTTCAACCAGCGACTCGCCTTCAAATTTTAACCAGCCGCCAATCCATGAAGCATATAATTCCACGTCAACTTCCGAACATTCAATTTTCTTTTCGGTCGCATTGTAGCTCCCCTTTTGTCCGGGTTCAAGAACCACTGCCCCTGACGAAAACAGAGATTTGTTTTGCCCGCTCAACTTTACTTTGCCTTCAACCAAAACGGTTTCAATTCGTTTCGATTCTCCCCAGGCCGATACATTAAACCGGGTTCCCAGTACTTCAATATCCATTCCGGCGGTACGCACAACAAAAGGGTGCAAGGCATCTTTACTGACCTCGAAAAAGCCTTCGCCAAAAAGATAGACAATACGTTTATCATCTGAAAAATGAGAAGGATAAATCAATTTACTTCCCGAGTTTAACCAAACCACCGACCCGTCAGTAAGTTGAATTCTGGAAGTACTTCCAAACGGAACCAGCAGACTATTCATCGCCGGCATTTCATGATCTGAATTTTTTTCCGTTTTTACAGTTACAATCTGATCGTTCACCTTCAATGCCGATTTCACGGGTAAACATTCAATCTCTGAGCGTTTAGACAGTAATAATTCTTCGCCTGTCCCCAAAACAAGACGGGCTCCATCTTCTTCCGAAAAATCCTGCGATACAATTGCTAATTCTTGCAGATACGGATCAGATTTCAGAAACTGAGAATAAGTAAAAACACCTGTAATTGCGGCAACAACAATTATTGCAGCATATTTCAATAGTGTATAAGGTAATTTCGGGTTCGTTCGCCCCTGCTCAAATTCAGCGTCCAAGCGTTGCCACATTTGCTGAATCTCGGAGAGTGACAAGCTTTTTTCATTTTCGTGAGCCGCCTCAATTATTTGCCTGGCCATTGCAGCATCCGGGAAAAGCAATCGTTCTTCGTCGGAAGTAACAATTCCTTTTTGTTTATTTTGAGAGATGAAATCCGGATCATCCAGAAAATCACTCAGAGTCATCGTTGAAAAATCGGTACGCTGCATTGTCAATAAAAAATCATACAGCAGTAGGAGGCCAATTGCCCTTTTTTGTGGTCACTCGTTGAATTTTTTTTTCTGTTTTTTTTCAATTTTCTTTTCAAAAGCTACACAAACAGCTGTATTACTACAAATTACAATTATCTTTCTTTTTATCTGAACGCTCATTATTATTCCATACGACAGCAAAAAACACTTCTTTTTTAAGGTTCATCGCCACCATGAATTATTATCTTTGCAGCGAATTTTTAACCGATCGTATTCAAAATGGAAAAGAAAGTAAGGGTAAGATTTGCCCCCAGTCCAACCGGCCCATTACACATGGGTGGCGTGCGTACAGCATTATTCAATTATTTATTTGCCCGCAAACATGGCGGCGATTTTTTACTTCGTATTGAAGATACCGACCAAAATCGTTTTGTGCCCGGAGCAGAAGAATACATTATTGAATCGTTGAAATGGTGCGGACTGGTTCCTGATGAAGGAGTAGGTTTTGGTGGCGACTGCGGCCCATACCGTCAAAGCGAACGGAAAGCAATGTATCGCCAGTACGCCGATGAACTGATTGCCAAAGGAAATGCCTACTATGCTTTTGACACCGCAGAAGAGCTTGATGCCTTGCGCGCCAAAGCAGAGGAAGAAAAAAGCACTTTCTCGTACGACCTGCATACCCGGGGCAAACTAAACAATTCGATCAGCCTGTCGGCTGAAGAAGTTGCCCAGCGCATTGAACGCGGCGATGCATTTGTGATTCGGTTTAAAATGCCCGAAAATCGGAATGTAACCGAAACCGATCTCATTCGTGGCGAAGTTACATTCAACACCAATACGCTTGACGACAAGGTATTATTCAAATCAGACGGCATGCCAACCTATCATTTGGCCAATGTGGTGGACGACCATTTAATGTCTATCACTCATGTTATTCGCGGCGAAGAATGGTTGCCTTCCATGCCTCTGCATATTTTATTATACGAAGCGCTGGGTTGGGCCGAAACCCGCCCTCGTTTTTCGCACCTGCCGCTAATTCTGAAACCTACCGGCAAAGGAAAACTGAGCAAACGCGATGGCGACAAAATGGGATTCCCGGTATTTCCATTATTATGGAAAGACCCGGAGACCGGAGATGTTTCACGAGGATACCGCGAAGATGGCTATTTCCCCGAAGCATTTGTAAATCTGTTGGCCCTGTTGGGATGGAGTGCCGGAAACGATCAGGAATTATTCAGCATGGACGAACTTGTTGAGTTGTTCAGCCTCGACCGCGTAGTAAAATCAGGAGCCCGCTTCGATCCGGAGAAAGCAAAATGGTTCAACCGCCATTACCTGCAACAAAAAAGCAACAACGAACTGGCTCAACTTTTCATGCCGGTGCTGAATTCAAAAGGAATTCAGGCTTCACCCGAAAAAGTAGAACGCGTTGTTGAACTGGTAAAAGAACGCTGCGAATTTGTAAACGATTTATGGGAACAAGGCAGCTATTTCTTTGTTGCTCCGGAAAATTACGATGAAAAAACCATTCAGAAAAAGTGGAAAGAAGATACTTCTGAAAAACTGGCTACCATTACAGGATTGCTGCAATCGCACACCGACTGGCAAGCTGCATCGATCAAAGAAGCTTTTTCAAATTTCATGAACGAACGCGAATGGAATTTTGGAGCAATTATGGCTCCTATGCGCCTGACTCTGGTTGGAACCAGCGCCGGAGCCGATTTATTCGACATCATCGAAGTAATTGGCAAAGAAGAAACGATTGCGCGAATTCAACGAGCAATTCAAACAATTTAAGCTTGTACTTCAATACAATACTTTTCCCCGGCAAAAAAAATTGTCGGGGATTTTTATTTTTAGAAATTACTCTCGGATTTTCGACCTGTTTTTTCAAATTGCGGAGATTCATTCTTTTTACAAAATCAATCGCCTTTTTCTAAAAAAATGACCTATTTTTGAACACCAAACAAGAACGTAACCTCAAAACATTCAAAATAAATGGCTAAAATAACAGTAAACAGCTACGATGAACTGGCCAGTTACCTGGGCAATGAAATCGGCGTTTCCGACTACCTGAAAGTAACTCAGGATCACATTAACAAATTTGCAGATGCCACGCTCGACTGGCAGTGGATTCATACTGATCCGGAACGGGCAAAAATAGAATCGCCTTACAAATCGACCATTGCGCATGGCTATTATTCGGTTTCGATGCTCGCCTATTTCTGGATGCAGCTGATGGAAGTACGAAATGTAAAAATGATGATCAACTACGGCATCGAAAACGTTCGTTTCGGGCAACCAGTAATCGTTGACAGTGAAATTCGTGTACGCGTAAAATTACATGCAATATCGAACCTGCGTGGAATAGCCAAAGCACAGCTTGAAATTAAAATGGAAATGAAAGACAGCCCAAAACCTGTACTTACCGGGTTGCTGACATTCCTTTACCATTTCGAAAATTAGTCGAATCAGGCTTCCTCGAAAAGATATTTACCTGTCAACCTACAGAATATTTTTCCAAGGAAGCTTTTTCAATATAAAAAAACGAAGCATGAGAACACACCAACTAATCCTTGCGATACTGATTATCGTTTGCGCCGGTTTTTCGTCGTTTGGACAACGCTACCAAACCGAAATAAGCGACTCAGTAAGTATTGAATCATTCACGTATGCTACCAAAGACGGCCAAGAGCTGATGCTTGATGTATATAGTCCGTACAACGAATTTACCGAAAACAAAGCGGTTGTTTTATATGTTCACGGCGGTGGATTTTCGGCTGGAGATCGTTTCGGAGAGGCTTATTTTTGCAAACATCTGGCTCGTTATGGTTTTGCTGCTGTATCAATGAGCTACCGACTTACCCGTAAAGGAACAGCTACTGGTTTTGGATGCAACTGCCCGGCCAGCGAAAAAATGGCTACCTTCAATGCTGCGGTGGACGATGTACAAGATGCCACCACTTTTCTGATACAAAATCGAGAACAACTCGGAATTGACCCGCACCGTATTATTCTCTGCGGAAGCAGCGCCGGTGCAGAAACCGTACTGAATGCAGCTTACCAACCACCCTTGTGCTACGGATTAGACTCGGGCCCTGTATCTTATGCAGGAGTAATCAGTATGGCGGGAGCAATTCCCGACCTAAGTAAAGTTTACGAAGAATCTGCTGTTCCGTCGCTTTTTTTCCACGGAACCTGCGACAACCTGGTTCCATACGCATCAGCCTCGCACCACTATTGTAAAAACGATCAGCCGGGCTACATCATGCTGCACGGAGGTTATTCCATTGCCGAGAAATTACGCCAATTAGGAAAACCTTACTGGCTTATCAGCATCTGCGGCGGAAAACACGAATGGGCAGGAAAACCCATGAAAACTCATTTCGACGAAATAATTCAATTCTGCAATCAATACGTTATTGAAGGCAAAAAAGAACAGCGGCACACCATTATTCCAGGAGAACATTCGTGCCCATATGAATCTTTTAACTTTTGTGTACAATGAAACGATTTGCATTTTTACTGACAATTATGGCTTGCATCAATGCCATCAGCTTTGCGCAAACAATCAATGTAGTTACCTACAATATCCGTTTTAACAATCCGGACGACGGTGAGAATGCCTGGCCCAACCGAAAAGATCAGGTTGCCCAGCTATTACGTTTTCACGACGCAGATATTTTTGGCATGCAGGAAGCGCTGATCGGACAAATTGAAGATTTGCAGCATGCACTCCCCGATTTTAAATGGATTGGAGTGGGTCGCGAAGATGGTAAACAAGAAGGAGAGTTTTCTCCTATCTTCTTTAATTCAAAAAAATTCAGTTTAAAAGAAAAAGGATGGTTTTGGCTGGCAGAAGACTGCACCCAACCAGTAAAAGGATGGGATGCCGCCTGTAAACGAATCTGTACATGGGTTATACTGAAAGAGAAAAAATCAGGCAAAAGTCTATTGTTCCTGAATACTCATTTCGACCATGTGGGTAATGCAGCGCGCAATAATTCGTCGGATTTGATTTTGAAGAAAATTGGCGAACTCAATCCCCAAAACCTTCCTGTAATTCTGACCGGCGATTTCAACCTGACACCAGAAACAGAACCCATTACCCGGATCAAAGCTGTTCTGTCTGATTCAAAAGAAGTATCAGAAGCTCCGGCATACGGACCTGATGGAACTTTTAATGCATTCCAGTTCGATCATCCGTTAACTGAACGCATCGATTATATTTTTGTCAACAAACAGGTAAAAGTGAAAAAATACGCCGTTTTATCAGACTCGAAAGACAGGCACTATTTTTCAGACCACCTGCCTGTATTTGCAACCATCGAATTGAAATAATTCTCTCTGCTGAGAATACTTTTCAGAACGGTTGAAGACAATTTGCAACGATTGTTTTCAACCGTTTTTTTAGTTGAAATAAGTAAGCACCCTAATAAGTCTTTTATAATAATTGCGTGAGATTTCCGATTTCCTGTACAAACCAGGTGGTATTGCGTTTCTGAAGCAAACTAAATACAGATTTTTCGCGATCAATTTGCCGGGCAATTTCTTCTGGCAGAGTATCTTTACCACCATTGAGCACCATCACCTGATCGATTCCAAAATTGAGTGCTCCAATGATGTCTGCGCCCCAGTTATCGCCAATCATGATACTGCGCGTTTTGCGGGCATTGCACGATTTCAGCGCATATTCGAAAATTGCCCGTTCAGGTTTGGGCGATTGCACTACTTCTGAAATAAATACGCGATCGATAAACCGATTGAGGCCGCTGGTTTCGAGTTTGCGATGCTGCACCTCGCGAAAACCGTTGGTAATAATGTGCATGCAGTAGCCGCGCTTTTTCAGATATTCCAGCGTTTCAATAGTTCCCGGATACAAAGACGTTTGCTCCCCCATTCGTTCCAGGTAAAAATCGTTCAATTGCTGGCTATCCAAATCGGTAATTCCAAAAGGTTCCAGACTCAAGGCAAATCGTACCGCAGTTAATTTCTGCTTACCAATTTTTTTCTGGCGGTACTGTTCCCACAATTCTTCGTTTACCGATTCGTACACTTCCAGAAATTCAGCAAAAGAAGGCAGTCGGGGCAAAAAACCAAATTGCTGCACCGTTTCTTCCAGCGCATTGCGCGAGTTTTGCGGAAAATCCCACAAAGTGTGATCAAGATCGAAAAAAATATGGTCGTATTTACGGATCATGTCGAGTTATGGGTTACGGGTTGCAAGTTTCAGGTTGCGGGGTACAGGTTGCGAGTTTGATGCAGCCAATTCTAAGTCCTAAATCCCAAGAACCAAGTAGGAACAGCCCTTTTAAGTTGGCAGTCGAAGTGGGTTGAACGATGATAACAATAATAACAAATTAGATCAATGATAACCTTAGCCTTAATCTTCCTCCTCTTCCGGCTCCTCATTCTTTTTGGCATTCTTGCCTTCCACCACAATTACAATTTCGCCTTTTACCGTTTTGCTGCTGAAATATTCAACTAGCTCGGCCAGCGTTCCGCGTTTGTTTTCTTCGTGCAGCTTACTCAGCTCGCGCGACACCGAGGCCATGCGATCGGCTCCCCAGTTCTCGGCAAACTGTTGCAGGCATTTCACCAAACGGTATGGCGACTCGTAAAAAATCATGGTTCGTGTTTCACCAGCCAATTCGCCCATTCGTTTTTGTCTTCCTTTTTTCTGCGGAAGAAAACCTTCAAATATAAATTTGTCGGTCGGAAAACCGGAATTCACCAGTGCCGGAATTAATGCTGTGGCTCCGGGCAAACATTCCACCTCAACACCTTTCTCAACACAGGTGCGAACCAGCAAAAAACCCGGATCGGAAATAGCAGGAGTTCCCGCGTCAGAAATTAATGCGATGTTTTCGCCTGCCGCAATGCGGTCGGCAATTCCTTCCACCGTCTTGTGTTCGTTAAATTTATGGTGCGACTGCAAACGGGTTTTTATTTCGAAATGCTGCATCAATTTGGCCGAAGTACGTGTGTCTTCGGCCAAAATGAGCGACACTTCATTCAGAATGCGGACTGCTCTGAAAGTCATATCTTCCAGATTCCCGATGGGCGTTGGCACCAGATACAGTTTCCCCATTCTGTTTCTTATTTCGTAAATCTCCGCTTGATCAGATCAACAAATTTCAAGCTGGCATCAGTTCTTTTAATACGGAAATTGGCACTCAGGTAATCAGCTGCCTCGCGAATATCGTTGCAGCGGTCAATTGTTTCAACAGCAGTGTTGTACAAATCGGCATCGTTATTAAATACTTCGCGAATGAACAGGAACCGGTCGTTTACACCGATAGAAGCCTGCAAACTGTTTATTGGGCCATTGGCGATCTTCTGATCTAACGTTGATTGTTTGGAAGCTGTATCATTCACCGATTTTTCCTGATGAAATGCTTCTCCAACTGTTTTCTGATGAGGTTCTTCTTCGGATTCTGATTCGTCTTCCTCTTCTTCTACGGTCTCTTCTTCCGCAGCTTCCGGTTCTGTTTCTTCTTCCTCTTCAATGGTCTCTTCCTCCTCAGTTTCCTCTTCTTCTACCTCCTCATCTTCAATACTTTCTTCTACCTCCTCATCTCCTTCAATATTTTCCTCCTCAGTTTCTTCCATTTCGTCCTCTTCTTCAGACTCCATTTCTTCTTCATCCTCTTCGGATTCTTCGTCAACAAACTCCTCTTCCTCTTCTTCTATCTCCTCATCTTCAATACTTTCTTCTACCTCTGACTCAAATTCCTCTTCGGCCTCCTCCTCTTCGTCCGTCTCTTCTTCTGCAGTTACATCAGCGTCTTCGTCTTCTATTTCTTCTTCTGACTCAACTTCAGTTTCCTCTTCTTCATCATCTTCTATCTCCTCATCTTCTTCATCCGAAACAACAGGACTTTCAATTTCAAATTCTACAGTAGGAGCCGGATTTTCGATAAACGCTTCTTCTTGCTCATCAGTATCTTCTTCTGAAAAATCATCCTGATCTTCTTCCTCTGCAATTTCCTCTTCCTCCGTTTCTTCCTCCAACTGCTCCTCTTCAGCTTCTGGTTCAGGGGTTAATGCCGCAACATCGGGCAAAGTAACTGCAGCAACAACTGGCGCAGCAGCAACACTTACTTCACTACGGAAAGCTTTCACTCCCATTTTCTCTTTTAACAACTGAAATTGTTGGGCAAGTAAAACCGACTTCGACAAGGCAATGTCTATTTCAATTGCTGCGGTCGGATTTTCTTTTTTTAACTCTTCTGAAATCGCTTTTAACTCGCTAATATCGTTCAGAATAATATTGATCAGTACTTCTTTTTCCATCTTTTCAAAATAAATAACTGTGAGGTTTATTGTTCGTATTTCAGCTTTATCTTTTACTTTTACTTTTCGAAATAGTCCGCGAACGGAATATTTTTTCACAACTGTAAAAGTACGAAAATCTTTAGTATCTGACAGAGAATGTTTATCGAAAGACACACACATCAGCAAAAAAAAACAGGGCATATCGAAGTAATTGCCGGTTCAATGTTTTCAGGAAAGACCGAAGAACTAATACGCCGGTTGAGAAGGGCTAAAATTGCGAAAATGAAAGTGGAAATTTTTAAGCCCAGCGTGGATGTGCGCTACTCGGAAACGGCAGTCGTTTCGCACGACGAAACATCGATACAAAGTACTCCGGTTGAAAACTCGGCCAATATCCTGCTGCTCACCGGCGATGTGGATGTGGTGGGCATTGATGAAGCTCAGTTTTTCGACAACGGCTTGATTGAGGTGTGTAACCAGTTGGCGGCAATGGGTATTCGTGTAATTGTTGCCGGACTGGATATGGACTTTAAAGGCAAACCTTTTGGGCCGATTCCGGGACTAATGGCCGTGGCCGATTATGTGACCAAAGTTCATGCGATTTGCATGCGCTGCGGAAATGTTGCCCAATTTTCGCATCGCTTAAGCAGCAGTGAAAAACTGGTTATGCTGGGCGAAAAAAACGAATATGAACCGCTTTGCCGCGATTGTTACACCAAAGTGAATGCATGATGCATCAATTGAGCTCCCAACAACTGTGTTCGATCGTTGACGGACAGATTTCCGGAAACAGCGAACATTTTTTTTCAATTATATCGATTGATAGCCGCTCGGTTACTGAACCCGACAACAGCTGTTTTTTTGCTATCGTCGGCGAACGTAACGACGGGCACAAATATATTGCCGACTTGCTCCGCAGAGGGGTAAAAACATTTGTTGTTCAACAAATTCCGGCAATTCAAAATTTAAATACAGAAGCTTGTTTTATTGAAGTTTCGGACACGCTGATTGCCTTGCAAAAACTGGCCAGATGGAATCGCGAACAGTTTGATTACCCGGTGATAGGAATCACGGGTAGTAACGGAAAAACAATCGTAAAAGAATGGTTGTACGAATTGCTGCACCGCGAACGAAACATTGTACGCAATCCAAAAAGTTACAACTCACAGGTAGGAGTTCCGCTGTCGGCCTGGTTGCTCGACAAACAGTACAACATGGCCATTCTGGAAGCAGGAATTTCGCAACCCGGCGAAATGCAGCAACTGGCTGATATTATTCAGCCAACAGTGGGCATATTTACAAACATTGGAGAAGCTCATCAGGAAAATTTCAGCGACCTGAAACAGAAAACAGAAGAAAAAATAAAACTCTTCCAAACTGCTGAAACC
This sequence comes from Prolixibacteraceae bacterium, assembly GCA_963668595.1. Lineage (GTDB taxonomy): Bacteria > Bacteroidota > Bacteroidia > Bacteroidales > Prolixibacteraceae > GWE2-42-39. The sequence goes on from OY764876.1 coordinate 2,238,073, forward strand.
ATTATTTATTGCCGCGACCACGAACTTCCATCGACGCTGATTGAGCAAACATTTGCTGAAAAGAATTTATTCGGCTGGTCATTCACTAATCCGCTGAGTGAGTTATATATTCAGTCGCGCCCACATACAGGAGGAACACTTTTCGTGTTGTATTCTTCAGGAAAAGAATACCGTTGCCAGTTGCCATTTAACGATCAGGCAAGTCTCGAAAATATGGCGCACTGTCTGGCTTTTGCATTGTCGCAACACTTGCTTACGCCTCAAATTTTAGATGCCGCCTCGGGACTGCAACCCGTCGCTATGCGACTTGAAATGAAAGAAGGCATCAATCGCTGCAAACTAATTAACGACTATTATAACTCGGATATAAATTCGCTGGCCATTGCGCTGAATTTTCAAAAACAGCAAGACTTTCAGGGGCTAAAACGCAAAACAGTAATTCTGTCCGACATTCAGCAATCGGGACAACAGCCCGATTTGTTGTACCGCGAAGTAAATCAACTGCTGACAGCAAACCAGATTGACCGGTTGATTGCCATTGGTCCCGACATGGCAGCTCATCGCCGCTGTTTCTCGCTTCCTGTATCGTTTTTCCAGCGCACCGACGATTTTTTGCAACAGCTCAACCCGGCTTCATTTTCCGAAGAAATAATTTTGCTGAAAGGTGCCCGCGAATTTCAATTCGAACGCATTTCGTCGGCCCTTCAGAAGAAATATCACCAAACAGTTCTGGAAATCAATTTGAATCGGTTGGTTGACAATCTGAACGTTTTCAAATCGCAACTTCGCCCTGAGACCAAAATAGTAGTCATGGTGAAAGCTTTTTCCTACGGAAGTGGTTCTGCCGAAATTGCCCGGATTCTTCAATTTCAGCAAGTCGATTACCTGGCTGTAGCAGTGGCCGACGAAGGTATTGACCTGCGTCGAGCTGGCATTGATTTGCCCATCATTGTAATGAACCCGGAGGAACACAGCTTTGAAAGCATGATCGAGTTTCGACTCGAACCCAATATTTATTCAACGGATTTGTACCGTCGTTTTGTTCATGCAGTGGCTCGCAGTGCTGCCAGCCAGTATCCCATTCATATAAAAATTGAAACCGGTATGAACCGCCTGGGATTTGCCAACGATCAGGAATTAAAAAAACTGGCCGATGAATTGGCGTCCAATCAGCTGGTAAAAGTTGCATCTGTATTTTCGCATTTGGCCGGTGCCGATGAAGCTCTGTTCGACGAATTCACCGACCAGCAAGCCGAATCGTTTATTCGCAGAGCAGCAATTCTTGCCGATAAACTTCCGTACCGTTTTCTCCGCCATTTACTCAATTCGGCAGGCATTGAACGATTTCCACAGTATCAGTTCGAAATGGTTCGTTTGGGTATTGGTTTATACGGTATCAGCACGCAGGGCGATAAACGCATCAGCCCGATAAGTAGTTTGAAAACAACCGTTTCGCAGGTAAAAACAGTGCCAGCCGGACAAACTGTGGGTTACAGCCGCAAGGGCAAAGTTTCCGAAGAAATGGAAATTGCAGTACTCCCTATTGGTTATGCCGACGGATACGACCGAAGAATGAGCAACGGAAACGGAAAAGTTTTTGTCGGAGGACAACTGGTTCCGGTGGTAGGCAATATTTGCATGGACATGTGCATGGTGGATGTGACCGGACTGGATGTAAAACCGGGCGATCAGGCTGAAATTATTGGCGACCGCGTACCGCTTTCCGAAGTAGCACGATGGATGGGAACTATTCCGTACGAAGTACTTACCAATATTTCGCCACGAGTAAAACGGGTTTATATTCAGGAATAATTAAATTTTTAAAAGCAAAGTTCCACTAAAAATTCTCTTCTGATTTCTATCACCCCTGCAACTTCAATAAAAAAAACATTGGTTATTACCATCTTTGCCCCAGAGGGGCAACCTGTATGTAGGTTAAAATCAATAAATATTAAAAACTCCGTTAGAGCGATCTATTCTCGTTTTTTACAGATCGCTGCTACGGAGCTTCTAAAAATATGATGACTTATTTTCTACAAACAGAACACCGCTACGCGGTTAAAACTACGACGACGTATTGCGATACAAATCCAGTGAGATGCCACCTTTTCATCAAATAACCATCTCTCAAATTTATTTTCCGCTGCGTAATTTTTCAATGCGTTCTTTTTCCAACAACGACCGCAATTGACTATCAATCCCATTCATCGGATTCAATGCCGGCGATTGCAAAATTTTACCGTCGCGACCAATCAGGTACGACGTTGGAAAAGTTTTTACTTTCCATGCAGCCTTTCCTTTTTCGTCGGTAGTAACAAAAGTCCCGTTGTATTTTGTTGCTTCTGTTGCGGCAACTTTTCCTTCGTTTACCAGCACCACTACCAAGTTGTTTTTTAACTGCTCGGCAATCGGATTTAATGCTTCCAAATGCTGTCGGCAAACCGGATTCTGGAGATCGGTAAAATGCAGATATACGAATTTCCCTTTAAATTGCTCCAGCGAAAAAGACTGGCCATCGGCGCGTACAAAACTTACACGAGGCAACTCACTTCCCGGAATCAGATAACTGATTTTTTGCAAAATATTTCGGGCAATCTGCTTGTACATATCCGGCCAATTTCCCTCGCAGGCTTGTTTCAACGAGCCAATAATTGCCTGTTTCGAAAATTGCCCGCTGTAATACGCATCTTTCAACGAACGCAAAATAATTACACGACAAGCCTCTGGTGTCCATCCATTTTTTTCAGCCAAATAATTCTCCAAAGTATTCACATCACCACTGTTTACCAGCGTAGTTATTTTCTGGTCGTGCAACGAATTGCCCAAGAAACTGAAATAATTTGTAAAAATTTGGTTGAATAAGTTCGTGTATGCCGGAAGTTCCATCATCGGCTTCACATTGCCAAAATACTTGCTTACATATTCGGCTGACCGCCCCTGATGCAAGGCAAATTCGAGATTCGCCAAACGGTATTTTTTATATTCTTCGAAATAACGATTTTCGGTTTTCGGAAATTTTTGCAGCAACTCGTTTTGCACCAATTGCAAACTACTCTTCAGCCGTTTCTCGTAAATATCGTAAAAGTATTTGTCTTCGAGACGACGAAATTCAGTCTCAAAATTTTTAATCAGTAAATTCAAATCGTCCGGTTGCTGATTTACAATCAAAAACCAAACTGGCATCGGATTGAAAAACGGATTTCGTTTCTGTGCTTCCGATTTTTGCTGTCGTGGAGGAAATTGCAACTCGTAAGTTTTTCCAGCCTCCATATACAAACTGGCCTGATACACGTCAAACTCAGCAAAACAAACCATGGTTGACGGCAATTTTATCACTGCCGAAAACGATCCGTTTTGCTGAAACCTGATTCGGCCAAGCTCGGCTTTTTCTTCTGAAATAAAATCGACATACCGAAACACGGGCAATTCCATGCCGGCATATTCCGGGGCACGTCCCTTCAGGGTAGCCGACTGAGCCAGAACTTTCCCGGCAAAAAGTGAAATAAGGATACAAAGAAGATAAACTGTTTTACTCATCTAGCTTGAAATCTTTCATATCTAATCCCTTGGGCAAAAACATACTGGCATCGCCACCATGCAAAATAATGTCGCGAACAATGGTCGAAGTTACCGGGGTGTGCTCGGGCATGGTCAGCAAAAATACCGACTCAATTTGCGGGTGCATTTTTTTATTCACCTGCGCAATAGCACGTTCGTACTCAAAATCGGCCGAGGTACGCAAGCCACGCAAAATGTAGCGGGCATTTACTTTTTTACAGAAGTCAACCGTCAATCCTTCGTGACTTTCAACCTGAATTTTCGGTTCGTTCACAAATACCTGTTCAATCCATCGTTTGCGCATTTCTACCGGAAATGCCTGTTTTTTATTGGTATTGAACCCGATCATTATCACAATTTTATCGAACAAAGGGAGCGCCCTGCGCACAATACTTTCATGCCCGATTGTAAATGGATCAAACGATCCGGGGAATATAGCTACTCGTTCCATTATCGTCTATTTTGTTTGTCAAAGGTAAAAAGTTCGTTTAAAAGCTCCTTCCTTCCTCTGCTTTTTTATGCAAATGCCCCGTTACTGAAATAAAAAAAGCACTTCGTCGTTTTTTAATTCTGAATAAAAACAACGCATCCACCATTTTACTTATTTTTGTTTAGTTTGATAAACAACGACCCTCATGAGCAAAATATTATCCGTCATCATTCCCGTTTATAACGAAGAGCGAACTATTCATGCCATCCTCGACCGGGTTATTGACGTGGATCTGCGCTACAATTTTTCAAAAGAAATTATTTTGGTTGACGACTGTTCGAAAGACAATAGTTTTCAAATTATTTCAGAATATATTGCTGCACACCCCAATACTACGATGAAATTATTCCGGCAGGAAAAAAATATGGGAAAAGGAGCAGCGCTGCATCGCGGTATTGCCGAAGCAACCGGCGACTATCTGATTGTTCAGGATGCCGATCTGGAATACGATCCGCGCGAATACAACGATCTGCTGAAACCCGTTGCCGAAGGCTTTGCCGACGTGGTGTACGGTTCCCGTTTTCTGGGAGGAAATCCGCACCGCATCTTGTTTTTCTGGCATTCAATCGGAAATAAGCTGCTCACTTTTTCGTCGAACATATTCACCAACCTGAACCTGACCGATATGGAAACCTGCTACAAACTGTTTCGTTCGGATCTGATCAAAGGTCTCAAACTGAAAGAAAAACGATTTGGCTTTGAGCCGGAAGTAACCGCAAAAATCGCACGAATAAAAGGAACGCGCATTTACGAAGTAGGTATTTCGTATTACGGACGCACTTATGCAGAGGGCAAAAAAATAAACTGGAAAGATGGTCTGCGTGCTTTCTGGGTAATTGTGAAATACAATGTATGGTCGAAATAAAAGAAAATAACATTTCATTTTCCGATCCGGATGGATTTTCAACCCTCGACACGATTGCTTCGGCCGACCGTTTCAATCGCTGGATGTATCAAACTATTGCACCATTTTGCACCGGACACATCCTCGAAATTGGCGGCGGAATTGGTAATATTTCCCGACAGGTTCTTGCCGACGCAAAAAAACTGACCATCACCGAGCTGCGCAGCGAATATTGTCGGCTTTTGCACGATAAACTCAGCGATTCAGCATTTCAGCCTGAGCAAATTATTTGCCTTGATATTGTTGACCAAGAATTTGACGAAAAATATGCTTCGCTGGTCGGGCAATTCGACACCGTGTTTGCACTAAATGTAGTGGAACACATTGCCGACCACCAGCTTGCCATTGCAAACTGCAAAAAGCTACTTCGTCCCGGCGGACAACTCATTATTCTTGTACCTGCATTTCAGTTTCTTTTTAATTCGTTCGATCGCGCACTCGACCATCAGCGCCGCTACACAAAAAAAAGCCTCCGCAATTTGTTTTACGAAGCCGAGCTGAGCATCGTACACCAACAATATTTCAATTTTTCCGGAACATTGGGTTGGTGGTTTAGCGGTAATCTGCTACGAAAAAAAGTAGTTCCCGAAGGACAAATGAGTTTATACAATAAACTGGTTCCGGTTTTCAAACTGGTTGATTGGTTTTTTCGCCGCTGGTGTGGTTTGAGTGTAATTGTTGTCGGACAAAAAAACGAAAAACATGCTACAAAAAATTAAATCCGTAACGCTACCCCGGGTGGTGGTTGGCGGAATGCTTTTCATACTGGCCGGACTGATTGTGAATTACATTTTTCGCATGGGCTTTCATTCGATCCCGATCGACAAAATTATTCTGGGCTCCGACATGGAAGGCTACTACCAGTATCTGCCGCACTTTTTCCTGCGCGATTGGGAAAATTTCAATCATCTCCCCTGGGCCATTCCATTTGGTGAGGGGAAAACCATCAGTGTATTCACCTGTGGGGTGGCAATTTTGTGGACTCCCTTTTTCCTGCTGGCTCACCTCATCAGTCTGTTTTTCAATCTCGATGCCGACGGATACGGCAACATGTATTACGGCTTTGTGCTAATTGCCGCCCTCGTATATGTTTATATCGGCCTTGTTTTTCTGTATAAACTGGCAAAAAAAGAATTTGGAAAGAAAATTAGTCTCCGTGCTGTTGCCTTGTTTTTTCTGGGAACCAACATTTTTTATTACACAACAATTTTAGGGGCAGGCATGTCGCACGCTTATTCGTTCGCTCTTGTCGCCACCTATATTTTACTCACTCACCGGTATTTTCAAGCGCCCTCTGCCCGCCGTGCCCTGCTGATGGCTATTCCGTTTGCTCTTGCAGTACTCATCCGGCCTACCAATATCATCTCTGGTTTTTATTTTTTCTTCTTCGGAATAAAAAACTGGGCCAGCCTGAAGGAACGAATGATTTTCTGGACCCAAAATGCCAAAACAATTTTAATTGTTGCGCTGACGGGAATTGTTGTTGCGCTGCCTCAAATGGCCTACTGGTACAAACTAAGCGGACAACCCATTGTGTATTCGTACCAGAATTACGGATTTCCCTACTGGTCGGCACCCCAAATAAGCGTGGTTTTATTCGGCAAGTACAATGGCTGGTTTCTATTCACGCCCCTGGTATTACTTGCTTTGTGGGGATTTTTTGCCAGCTTCCGAAAAAATCGGTTCAACAACTTGGCAGTATCGCTCATTCTGGTTCTTGCTATTTATATCAATGCCAGTTGGTGGGCACCAACATTTAGCGCAGCCTGCGGACAACGTGCCATGATTGATTTCCTGCCGTTCCTGTTTATGCCTTTTGCCTGGGTTGTGAATTTTATCGATGGAAAATCGCGCAAAATACAATGGCTATTCTGGACAATCATGCTGATTATTCTCTTTTTCAATATCCAGTTTGCTTTCCGTTACGATCCGGTGCAGTGGTGGGACTCCCCCATGAGCTGGCAGAAATTAGTGAACGTACTTAAATTCTAAAATATTCGTCTTACATTTACTGAAGAGTTGGGCTTCATAATAAAACAATATGCATAAAACACATTTACTAGCTCCGCTCTACATCCTGATCTTTTAGTTTATGAAAGAATCAAATTTTTGCCAACGCACCCAAGATTGATTACTTTTGTATAATGATAGAGTTAAAAGAAAAATATAAAACACCCTCTGAATTTGCTGAGTTTATCGGACTTGAATACGCATACTCTACATCAGACAAACATAAAAAAGATAACGGACAATTCTTTACTCCCAAACAGATTGCTGACTTCATGGGAAATTTAGCAAGTCCTAAATCAAATAAAATTTCAATTCTTGACCCAGGTTGTGGCACAGGAATTTTGACTTGTTCATTAATCGAAAAACTGATTCAAAAATCGGATATAACAGAGATAGAATTATCGTTATTCGAGACCGATGAAAATGTTTTATCTGCTACTCAAAAAGTAATTGATTTTTTGGCTTCATGGCTGGCAGAGAGGAATATTCAATTAAAATACCAAATCAATCGAACTGATTTTGTAATTGAAAATTCAAAAGTGTTTAATATTTCAACTTTGTTTGGATTTGAAAAAGTGAACCAGTTCGATTATATAATTTCGAATCCACCATATTTTAAAATCTCAAAAACCGACAAAAGAGCAATTGCTGCAAAAGAATTAGTATATGGACAACCAAATATCTATTCTCTGTTTATGGGTGTTGCAGCCAAATTACTGAAACAAGATGGAGAACTAATTTTTATAACTCCCAGAAGTTTTGCAGCAGGAAATTATTTCAAAGCTTTTAGACAATCTTTCTTCAACGATGTAAGTATCTCGAATATACACATCTTTGAATCCCGAAATAAAATGTTCAAGAACGATAACGTTCTTCAGGAAAATATTATTCTTCGGGCAACAAAACAGACAAACGTAGAAATAAAAATCACTGTTTCTGAATGTGATAAAGGTTTGAACAACCCAACAGAAAAAGTTTTCAAAACCAACTCTTTAATAGACTTAAAATCAAAAGATAAGGTTCTGTTTATTCCTTCAAACGATAAGGAAACAAGCACAATTGAAATCTTTAAGAAGTGGCAAAACACACTTAATGATTTCAATATTCAAATATCTACAGGCCCCGTTGTTGCTTTTCGGTGTACAGAATTTCTTAAATCGGAAGGCACAATAAATGGTTTACTTTCTCCCTTAATTTGGTTGCACAACATTAAAGAAATGGAATTTATTTATCCACTTCAAAAAGGGAAAAAACCAAGTCTAATTGTTAATTCAGAGGAATCAAGAAAAGTTCTGCTCAAAAATAAAAACTATATTTTACTTCGCCGATTTAGTTCGAAAGATGATAAAAGTAGATTGGTTTGTTGTCCATTTTTCTCATCAAATTTTGAAACTGAAATGGTTGGATTTGAAAACCATTTAAATTATATACATCGTCCAAACGGAGATTTATCAGAAAATGAAATATGGGGCATTTCGGCACTATATAATAGTAGTTTATTTGATACATATTTCAGAACTTTTAATGGCAATACGCAGGTTGGAGCAACTGAATTGAAACAAATTAAAATGCCTCCATTGGATGATATAATTTTAATTGGCAGTAAAATAAAAGAATTTAGTAATCCCGAAAAGCAGGACATTGATGCTATTGTTAATGAAGTCCTTTTAGATAAACCGTATGTCAAAAATACAAGAAGCACAGGTAATTTTGCGAGAATTGGGGTTGCCTGATGCTCAACAAAATGAAATTTCTGGTTACACATTGCTTGCTTTATGCAACATCAAAGAAAATGATAAGTGGGCAAACGCTTTCAGGCAAAGTCATGGCGTTTCCAAAGGAATAATGAATTTTATTTCTGAGAACTACCAAAAAGAATATGCTCCAAATACCAGAGAAACTTTTAGAAGACAAGTACTGCACCAATTTGTACAAGCGGGTATTGCTGATTATAATCCTGACATTCCTGATTTACCAGTAAATAGTCCACGTGCACATTATGCAATTTCTGAGATAGCACTTGAGACGATAAAAACTTACAGAACTAGAAATTGGGAAAAAGCATCAGAAAATTTTGCTTCTAAGATTGGAGGATTAAAGGAGAAGTACAGTAAAGACCGTAAGATGTCCAGAGTTCCTTTAAAACTTACAGATGGTAGCGTTTTAATGTTATCACCAGGAAAGCACAATGAGGTTCAGGCTGCGGTTGTGGAAGAGTTTGCTTCACGTTTTGCACAAGGTTCAAAATTGCTTTATGTAGGAGACACAGAGAAAAAGGATTTACACTTAGACAGAGAAACTCTTGAAAGGATTGGAATTCCGATTACAGAACATAGCAAATTGCCAGACATTGTAATTTATGACGAATCAAAGAACTGGTTGTATCTAATTGAGGCTGTAACTTCACATGGCCCAATGACACCGAAAAGAATTGTTGAATTGGACGAATTTCTGAAGGATTGTACAGCAGGAAAAATTTATGTTTCTGCATTTCCTGATTTTTCAGAATTTAAAAAACATACGACTGAGATTGCATGGGATACAGAGGTTTGGATAATGGAATTTCCCGAACACATGATTCATTTTAATGGGGATAAATTTTTCGGGCCGAGATGACAGGGACAATTCTTCGCATTTATATATCCCGAAGACTTATGAATCAAGCCACTCAAAAACCTGATTCACAAATCTAAGTACATCAAAAGACATAGTTAACCAAACACATGGACAGACCGAGGAAATAAAGCATAAAAATACAACAAGGCACATAAAACATTTGGCGGAAAGTACTAATTTTAAGGTCAACACAAACAATAACCGTTCTAGCGTTTTAATACGAATTTGTTTTGAAATGCAAGACATTTTAGATACTCATCCGGTATAGAAAATAAATAACATCAATGGCTATTTACAATATTGCTAAAGGATTAAGTTATATAAAAGAGTCTCCGTTCAAATACGAAAGGGAAAATCAGACATTGATTGAAAACAATCTAAAAACACTATTAAATTTAGAATTCATTCAATGATCAATTCCGAAAAAATATCGATAGTTGTTTCCATTTATAACGAAGAAGAGGTTTTACCCGCTTTTCTTGCTGAAACAGAACAAGTAATTCGGCGCGATGCGCTGAATGCGGAGCTGATTTTTGTCAACGACGGCAGTACCGACCAAAGCCTCAACATACTATGCGACTGGAAGAAACAAACCAATATTCCGATACAAATCATCAGTTTTAGTCGAAATTTTGGACACGAGGCAGCCATGATCTGCGGAATTGACCACGCTACCGGCGATGCAATTGTTTGCATGGATTCGGATTTGCAACATCCACCGCAGCAACTGAAACCAATGCTGGAAAGTTTCCGGCAAGGCAACGAAATAGTGACCATGGTACGCGAAAAACGCGAAGACAACAGCTGGATGAAGAACTGGCTGTCGCGCCGGTTTTACGGGATGATCAATCGGCTGTCGGAATATCAGTTGGACGAAAGCGCTTCGGACTTTTTTCTGATTGCACGGCCTGTGGCAGAAGTGCTTCGCAACGATTTCCGCGAACGAAACCGTTTTTTACGCGGCTTCATCCAAATTATAGGTTTCACCAAATGTAGTTTGACTTACGTAGCACCCAAACGGCCTGCCGGCGCAAGCAAATATTCATTTTTCCGCTTGTTGAAATTATCGGCCAACGCCATTGTTTCGTTTTCGAAACTGCCACTTTACCTGGGTGTATATATTGGCGTGCTGTTTGCCTTTTTCTCTTTGCTGCTGGGCGGTTATACGCTGTGGCAATATTTGTTTGGCAACACACCTCCGTCGGGCTACACCACCATTGTACTATTTCTGAGCCTCAGCTTTTCCATTTTGTTTCTGCTAATCGGAATCATCGGCATGTATGTAGGCTACATCTTTGACGAAAATAAACGACGACCACTCTATATTGTAAAAAATATTCACTGACCCATGCAACATTTAAAAGCCCTTTCGGCAACACTAGCACTAACAATAATTGTGCTCTTTTCCTTTTTCAGTTCAATACTGAAAGACCCGAACCAGATTTATTTTTCGCCGGGAGGTGACGGACTAAAAGCCTATTACGGTGCACTGTACCATGTAAAATACGACCAAACGGCACTGCAAACCAAAGCAATGAATTACCCGTATGGCGAAAATATATTTTTCACTGACAGTCAGCCTTTTGTTGTAAACAGCATTCGTTTTATTAGTCAGAATATTACAGACATCAGCGGGCAAACCGTGGCAATTATTAATTTACTGATGCTGCTTTCAATTGTGCTTGGTGCTGTTTTTCTCAGTCTCATTTTTGTTGAACTGAAAACGCCCTGGTGGTTTGCTGCCCTCGCTGCAGTAGGAATTGCATTTTTATCGCCTCAAATCGGGCGGTTGGGCGGCCATTTCACCCTCAGTTATATTGTATGGCTTCCTTTGCTCATCTGGCTGCTGATTCGTTTCGACAGAAATAAATCGTTCGTACTATCCATCTTAATTGGCCTGGTCACCCTTTTGGCAACCGGCATGCACATGTACTTTTTTGCGCTATTTGGCTTCCTGTTCTTATTTTATTGGGGCTATCAATTCCTCAGCAAACAATATCCAATTCGTCAATGGTCATGGCTGGCACACATTTTCATTCAAGTTATTTTGCCACTACTCGCCATCCAGTTATTAATTAATCTTACCGATCCGATTAGTGACCGAACTTCCCGTCCATGGGGATTTTTCACCTATCGGGCCAATCCGGCGACCGTATTTTTACCGCTTCACAAACCCTACGCTTCATTCCTCAGTTCTGTGAAGTTATTTCAATCGTTCGACTGGGAAGCCTATGCATTTATCGGTCTGATTGCTTTTGTGGGCACATTGTTCGGCATTTTCAGCATCATCAAACGAATCCGGAACAAACAAAAATGGTATATGGTAAGCAGCAATCCGTTGCTGAATGTTTTATTCTGGGCATCGGTTGCATCATTACTGGTTTCGTTCAGTTTACCATTCAATCTGGGATTGAAATTCTTACTTGACTACATGGGACCGGTGCAACAACTCCGCGCACTGTCGCGCTTTTCGTGGATTTTCTTCTACCTTATTAATATTTTGGTTTTCGTTGGTCTGTACCAATTATGGGGAAAAAGTAACAAATTTAAAGCGCTCGTAATTGCGTCCTTTTTATTCCTGATGTACGATGCATTCCTGAATGTTCAGGGATATGCGCCACGCCTGGTGAACCGGGTTGCCGAACTGGAAGATCAGAAAAACGAAAGCGATGCAAATAGCTGGGTAAAACAAATTGATCCGAATGAATTTCAGGCGATTCTGCCTCTGCCCTATTTTCATGTTGGATCTGAAAATGTATGGCTTGTCGATAAATGCGATATTGCCCGCCAGGCCTACGTTGCCTCGCTAAAAACCGGCCTGCCGTCGATGGCCGTCATGCTGAGCCGAACATCGATTTCGCAAACCTATAAAAGTTTGGAACTGATAAGCGAACCACTTGCCCCGTATCGTATTCTGAATGAACTGCCCAACGAAAAACCATTGCTTTTGCTGGTCGATCGCTGCAACGAACTCAATGCGAACGAACAACGCATCGTTGGATATTCTGAAAAAATATGGGAAGGCCCGGCATTTAGTCTTTATAAATTACCGCTTGCTCCGATGAAACAATATGCTCAGCAACAAGAATTGGCTTTCGAGAAAAAAATGGAGTTTGTTCATGCTGCTCAACTCGACTCGGTAAATTGCATTGTGTATGACAGCTTCGAGAAAATCATCTGTAAAGATGCATTGTACGGCAAAGGCGCAGTATGGGGAGCAGCTAAATTTTGGCGAAAACTTTTCAACCAGGAACTAAAAAATGCTCAGGCCGGACAAAACTACAATATTACTTTCTGGGTGAAAAGCTTCAATAAAGACATGATGGGACGAACGGTTTTTGAGCTGGTGCAAAAAACAGGGGATCAAATCACCAACTACCAGCAAGACCAGTTCCAGCATTTCTTTCACTCATTCCGCGGAGATTGGATGCAAATACAAATTCCGATAAAAGTTCAGTCGGACAAAGAAATCCTTTCTATCTCGGTGCGCAATCAGGATTTAGGTACTTTCCCAATTGTGCTGGACGAGTTACTTATTTGTGCACAATAAATTTGTATTCAATTGAATTAGAAACAGACAATACAACTTTCGAAATATGCTGGCGTTTCCCAATGCAAAAATAAATATCGGACTGAATATCACAGAAAAGCGGAATGATGGATTCCACAATCTGGAAACCGTTATGGTACCGGTACCTTTATGCGATTCGCTCGAGTTTATTGAATCGACTTCACTAAAAATTGATTTTTCAGGAATTTTTGTTGATGGTGATTCGCAAAATAATTTGGTAATCAAAGCATATAATCAGCTCAAAGCTCGCTTCGATATTCCGCCGGTACACATCCACCTGCACAAGCACATTCCTATGGGAGCCGGACTTGGAGGTGGTTCTTCGGATGGTGCATTCATGCTAAAAATGCTTAACGATCACTTTTCACTGGGACTTGCAACCGATGAACTCGAAAACATTTCGGCATCACTAGGCAGCGATTGTCCGTTTTTCATCCAAAATACTGCGGTTTTGGCTACCGGCCGTGGCGAAATTACCGAAGCTGTTTCCATTAATCTCAGCGGTTACCACTTATTGCTGATCAAACCAACTTTCGGAATTCCGACAAAAGAGGCATACAGTAATGTTATTCCCGCCCGAAGCATTCTGTCGTTGAAAGAAATTATAGAATCGCCAGTAGAAAATTGGAGAGGTAAAATCAGCAATCAGTTCGAAGAAACACTTTTCTCCAATCATCCGGAATTAGCTGAAATTAAAGCAATGATGTACCAACTTGGTGCGGTTTATGCTTCGATGACTGGAAGCGGATCGGCAGTTTATGGGCTATTCAATTCTCCAACAAAGCATCTGCAATCGCATTTCAATTCTGAATATTTTGCGTTTTCATCTGCTTTTTAGTCCGTTTCGATTTTTATCAGGTAATAATTACTTAAACTACCAACATCTGCTAAAAAATAAAAACAGGCATCAAAATAAAAAGATAAGACAAACAAATTAATCACTAATAATCAAACACATAACAACAATTTCATTTCCTCTCAGATTGATAAAATTGTAGGCTTCCCCGAAGTCTGACCATTTGAAAATAGAGTTGGACAAGCCCCCTAGGGCGCGTCAGTAAAAAACTTTATAATTTTAAATGGTTAAAAACAGTTATGAAAAAGACAAAATTTACAGAACATCAAATCATTTCTATTCTAAAACAACAAGAAACGGGGATGAAAGTATCCGACATTTGTCGGGAACACGGTATCAGCGATGCTACTTTTTTTAATTGGAAAGCCAAGTATAGTGGTATGGATGCATCGCAGCTGAAAAGGTTGAAAGAGCTGGAAGAAGAAAATTCCCGATTAAAGAAGATGTATGCAGAGCTAAGCCTGATTCATCATGCATTTAAAGATGCTGTTGAAAAAAAGCTTTAGGGTCTGCGCAAAAGAAAGAACTGGCTACTCATATGATTGAAGAGCATTCAATCAGTGTGCGTCAGGCCTGTTGTCAAATCCAGCTGCCTCGGGCAACATTTTTATATCAAGCCCGTCAGAAGGATGATCAGCCAGTAATAGATCAGTTGAACATGCTTACCGATAAACATCCATCAATTGGTTTTTGGATGTGTTACTACCGTATTCGAAAGCAAGGTTACAGATGGAATCATAAACGTGTATATCGGATTTATTCAGCCATGAAACTAAATATTCGAAGAAAAGCAAAGAAAAGGCTTCCGGCAAGAGTCAAACAACAATTATTCCAGCCATCAGCAGCGAATCAGGTTTGGTCGATGGATTTTATGCACGACAGCCTGTGGTGTGGGAAAACTTACCGATTACTGAATGTTATTGACGATTATAAACGACAAGTACTGGCCATTGAAGCCGATTCTTCAATTCCTTCACAAAGAGTTATCCGGGTATTAAACCGACTCAAAGAAGTCAGAGGCTTACCGGAAATGATCCGTGTCGATAATGGTCCTGAATTTATTAGTAAAAACCTGAATGACTGGTGTAAAGAAAATAAGGTCAGATTAGCATTTATTCAGCCCGGGGAGCCAACTCAAAATGCATTTATTGAACGCTTTAATGGCAGCCTGAGACGAGAACTCTTAAATGCATATGTTTTCAAAACGATCAGTGAGGTTCAACAAAAAACGTTTGAATGGATGACTGATTATAATCAAAACAGGCCTCATAAAGCACTGAAATATCAATCACCCATAACAACATGATGAAAAAAGCTATCTTCGAAACTCTATTTTTGAATGGTCCAGAAACGAGGGAAGCCTACAAAATTCACTTATTCATTTGCTTTAATTAACAAAAGCGTAACTCCACCACCGTTGTTCTTAAGATTATTTTAAGAAAAACATTCACAATTATTAACATGCCAACATGTAACTTTTTTGCTTCTCAATGGTCTTAATAGCAGAAAACAGAAAACAATTAAGTTATACTCAAAATCATGAAGAAAACAATTATCATTTCAGCCGTGTTTGTAGCACTGATTCTTTCAGGTGTTCATACACAATCATTAGCAACCGACAAAGTTATTTCGAACGAATCGTTTCTGATTCAGGAAAAAGATCCGGGATTGGAACTCGAATCATGGATGCTCGACAATAAATATTGGTCGGAAGAAACCGACAAAGTACAAAAACCAGACACATTGGATGAAGAACAAGAGCAGCCTCTTGAACTGGAATCCTGGATGTTGGATAACTCATATTGGAATTAATTTTTTGCTGAAGCCAGGCAAAAGTAAATTTCCGGATTTTTATACTCAAAAACAGTCAAAACAAAAAAATCAACCAAGACGCTCAGATTTCTGATGCGTCTTTTTTGTTGCCATTCTTTTTGAAATAAAACAATCAAAATTTTCAGAAATCACCAATAGGGATGAAAGTGAATTACCGAAATACATGTCAGGTTTACTTGATTGTTTTTGGATGAATGGCCTATTTTTATCAAGGCCAGAATCAAACTGAAAGCTTAGTGCAAATGGGAAGCTCCGACGAGAGGAGGAGATCACCCATTGAACTTAGCTTTTAGGAAGATGAAGGTTGTGGATAAAAATCAGCCTTGAAAAGCACGTTTAAGTGAAGGCAGAACCAAGTTCGCTTGGGATTCTGCTGAACGTAGTGCTTTCTGTAATTTTTTGTTTACCGTTAGATTTGAGAGACGATATTTCTCAGAGAAACACTTTTTGTTCAAGACAAAAAGTAAAATCCGTCAGATAAGATAAGAGTTTATAGGGAAATATCGATTTCGAACAAGAAAGTTAAACCGTCTTGATTTGTAATAAATGTTGAGCATTTCAGAAAAAAAAGCCGATACGCAATGTACCGGCTCTTGCCTGTATTTCAGGATAGCTCTGATTACAATTCTTTAATTTTGATGTTGCGATACCAAACGTCATCGCCATGATCTTGCAATGCGATGTAACCTTCTTCAGCAACATTAGCAAAGTTTTCGTTCAAACTTGGAAATTTACTTTCAGCAACCATTTTTTTCCAATCGTCAGTCCACAAGTGATATTCCAAAACAGTTTCGCCATTTTGTTTGTGTACCACAGTGCCTTTGTAACAAATAATTTCTACAGTGTTCCATTCGCCTGCAGGTTTTGCATTTTGTGGTTTTGCAGGAATCATATCGTACAGTGAACCAGCTTTGCGGTTACCATCTTTACCCATGTTAGCATCTACGTGACGTTCGTTGTCCAACACCTGCATTTCAGGAGCAGTTTTGTAAATTGGCCACTCAGGAACTTCTTGTCCTAAATAGAAAATACCCGAGTTTCCACCTTCAGA
The DNA here is from genome assembly GCA_963668595.1 of Prolixibacteraceae bacterium. Classification (GTDB taxonomy): domain Bacteria; phylum Bacteroidota; class Bacteroidia; order Bacteroidales; family Prolixibacteraceae; genus GWE2-42-39. The sequence continues at coordinate 2,254,962 of OY764876.1, forward strand.
GATTTTCCATTCAAGTTTCAAATCGAAGTTTTTGAATTTTTTATCGAACAGAATGTCGCCACCATCAGTTGCGCCAGCTTCTCCTTTTCCAGAAGAAACACACTGCAATGTTCCGTCAACAACTTGCCATCCGGTTGGGAAATGATCTTTGTTTACACCACGCCATCCTTGCGAAGTTTTTCCGTCGAACAGCAACACCCAACCAGCAGCTTTTTCGTCATCGGTCAGTGTATTTAATTCGCAACAAGCCTCTTTTTTGTCGCCACAGCATTCTTTTTCTTCTGTTTCGCTGGTTTTTTTCTGGCTTGAATTACATGAGGCTGCAAAAAATAAACTTGCAAGAAAGAAATAAGATAATGTCTTTTTCATTGTTGAAATAATTTTTAGTTAATGCTTAAGTTTCGTGCTTACTCTGTTTAGCAAAGTTAAAAAAAGATCGTAAAAATATTGCATTGCAAGCAATTCATCTATTTTTTCTTCCCCCTTCAATTTTTAAATTCTGGAAACCGGATATAAAAATTTGTTTCGTAAATTCGTTCGATAGAACAATTCGTATAAACTTTTCGTATCCGGATTGTTTTCTGAATTATTATTAATAAATGTATTTATGAGCCACAAAAAGACCAAACGGATAGGAATACTAACTGCCGGAGGCGATTGCCCCGGATTGAATGCAGCCATTCGGGGAGTAGGTAAAACTGCCATTGTTGAATATGGTATGGAAGTGATCGGCTTTAATGCCGGATTTACCGGACTGATTGAAAAAGACTACATCCATTTGCGGGAGAAAGATTTGTCGGGAATTCTTACTTTAGGTGGAACAGTGTTGGGTACTTCGCGTGAAAAACCATATAAAATTGTAAAAGAGGGCGACAACGACAAACCCGAACAAATAAAAGAGAATTACAAAGAACTGGAATTGGATTGCGTGGTTTGTATTGGCGGCAACGGGACCATGAAAACGGCTCACCGTTTGAGTGAAGAAGGAATGAATATCATCGGCATTCCGAAAACCATCGACAATGATGTGTGGGGAACTGATTTTACTTTTGGCTTCGATTCGGCTCTCACCATTGCCACCGAAGCAATTGACCGATTGCACACTACGGCTAACTCGCACCAACGCGTAATGATTATTGAAGTAATGGGGCACACCGCAGGATGGATTGCTTTGTATGCAGGAATGGCCGGTGGTGGCGACATCATCCTTTTGCCTGAATTGGAATACAATATTCGCTCGGTTTGTAAAAAAATTGAGCAGCGCTACGAAGACAAAAAACCGTATTCAATCGTTGTTGTTGCCGAAGGAATTGAACACCCGGAGGGCAAATCAGCTGCGTCATACCTGGCCGAAGCCATTCAGCTTTATACAGGTATTGAAACTCGTGAGACCGTTTTGGGATACATTCAGCGAGGCGGAAGCCCTACTCCGATGGACCGGATTTTGGCTACCCGCTACGGAGCTTTTGCTGCCGAATGCATCGCTCAGGAATGCTACGGAACAATGGTTGCGTTTAAAAACAATCAACTCACGACTATTCCGTTAAGCGAGGTTGGAGGGAAAGTTAGTTTGGTCACACCAGACAATCCGCTTATTGCCAAAGCAAGAAAAATGGGTGTTTCTTTTGGCGACGAATTTTTATAATAGTCACCCAATAATATACAAGACAAAGGCCGCAGGAAAATTCTCCCACGGCCTTTGTTTTGTATTAATGATTTTATAAAAATCTATTTATTCTGAAGGGCAAATTCACGTCCTGCCTCCAAAGCTTTCAAATTTAAAGCAACCACTTCTTCTCCTTTGCGCTGGAAAATTTCTTTTACTGCATTCTGAATTTTCTCGAAACTAATGTCAATAAACGGAGATGCAGCTCCCAAAATAACCATATTCGACGAACGGGGACTTCCAATCTCTTTGGCAATCTGGTCGGCATCAATGGCTACAAAACGAGGTTGCCGGTGTATCTCTTCCATTACTTTTTCAACTTCCGGATAATTCGGAATATTGATAAATGGAGTAGTATTCGTTACCACATATCCGGTTTCTGACAGGAATGGCAAGTAACGCAACGATTCCATCGGCTCAACCGACAAAATAATATCTGCTTTTCCCATCGGAATTAAATCAGAAGCAATGGGCTGGTCAGAAATACGCATGTGAGAAACCACTGCTCCGCCCCGCTGACTCATTCCATGTGTTTCTGCTTGTTTTATATTTAAATTATCGGTCAGGGCTGCCATCCCTAATGTGGCCGCAATCGACAGGATTCCTTGTCCTCCAACCCCGGCTAATATCAAATCTGTTTTCATTATCGATTTTTTTCTGATTGGATTGATTAATTTTTATTGCGTTTGCGACGCACTGCTTTTTGAATACATTCGCGACGTGGAATAATTACAGAAACTCCCTCGTAGGCCAATTCTTCCTGGAACATTTTTACCATTTCGTCGTGATTTTTCTTCAACGGAATAATTACCCGGATATGTGCCGGATCAACTCCCACTCCTTCGCAAATGCTTTCGATTTTTCCAACTGCAGATGAATCTTGTCCTCCGGTCATCGAAATCGACTCATTATCAGAAATTACAACTGTAATATTCGTTTCTTCATTCACCGCATCAAGCAATCCGGTAATTCCTGAATGCGTAAATGTTGAATCGCCAATTACTGCAACAGCAGGAATCAGCCCCGCATCAGATGCTCCTTTTGCCATGGTGATTGATGCGCCCATGTCAACACACGAATTAATTGTTTCGTAAGGAGGCAATGCGCCCAAGGTATAACAACCAATATCAGAAAAAACGCGTCCTTTTCCGTAAGAAGCAAGCACTTCATTCATGGCAGCGTAAACATCCTGATGTCCGCAACCGGTACACAATGCAGGCGGACGATTTGCCACCACCGCAGGAACATCTGCTCCCTTCTTGGTTTCCAGCCCCAAAGCCCGCGCTACCAAATCAGGATTCAACTCACCGTCACGAGGCAGTAACCCACTCAATCGTCCAAGAATTTTCTTTCCTTTCCCAAAAAAGTCGGTAAGCATTTCTTCAATCATCGGAGCTCCTTCTTCCAATACCAAAATTTCATCGCATTCCTGCTCCATCTTCCTGATTAGTGAAGAAGGAATTGGGTATTGAGAAATTTTCAGCACCGGATACGGACATTTATTTCCCGGGAAACTTTCCATCAGGTAGTTAAACGGAATTCCGCAGGCGATAATTCCAAGTGAAGTATCTGCTCCTGAAATATATTGATTATATGGTGATTCTTCTGACAGTTTTTCCAAAAGCTCTTGTTTGCTCAACAATAGTTTATACCGCTGACGTGCAATGGCCGGCAGAAGTACAAACTGACGCGGATCGGTTGGCAAAGTGAGTTTATTTTCGTCCTGCACTTCTTTGCGAACAATTCCCGCACGCGAATGTGCCAAGCGGGTGGTAATTCGCAACATCACAGGCAATCCTGTTTCTTCCGACAATGCAAAACCATTGTAAGCCATATCGTAAGCTTCCTGCTGATTGGACGGTTCCAACATTGGAATCATCGCAAATTTGCCATAAAACCGTGAATCCTGTTCGTTTTGCGACGAATGCATCGATGGGTCATCGGCAACTGTAACAATCAAGCCTCCATTAATTCCGGTTACTCCTGAATTGACAAATGCATCGGCTGCCACGTTCAAACCGACATGTTTCATACATGTCATGGCACGTTTGCCTGCATACGACATTCCTAATGCCGATTCGTAAGCTGTTTTTTCGTTGGCCGCCCATCTGCGGTGAATATTTCGTTCTTCAGCTAACTCGTTTTCCTGTATATATTCAGTGATTTCAGTAGAAGGAGTTCCCGGATAGGCATACACGCCCGACAAACCTCCGTCGATCGCCCCCTGGCCGATGGCCTCCACCCCCAGCAACATTTGTTTTTGCATATTGGTATCTTTATTTAGGTTCTAAAAATGAGGCCGTAATTTAGAGGGATTCTCATTTAGAAACAAAACAAATTATCATCAAAAAACAAAGTTTTACAACATTCTCTAAGTTTCAAACATAAGATTGGGTATTTTTATACAGAACAATTGTTGCCATGGAAACACTCTACCGTATTTACTATTTCTCCGGAACCGGAAACTCGAAACAATCGGCCCAATGGATTGCGGATGTGGCAAAGCAAAACGGGCAACTATCCGAACTAATAAACATTGCTGAAACAAATCGGAAACAAATACTACCTGCCCATGAAAATGTAGTCATCGGATTTTGTTCCCCCACCCACGGATTTAACTTTCCTCCGGCAATGATGCATTTCATTTGGCGTTTTCCCCCGGGAAAAAATAAAGTATTTATCCTGAATACCCGTGCCGGCATGAAATTATCAAAACTATTTTTGCCCGGTGTATCAGGCATGGCTCAATATTTTTCAGCGATCATACTTTGGTTAAAAGGTTACCGCATACAAGCCATGCGCCCCATCGATTTGCCATCGAACTGGATATCACTGCACCCCGGACTGAAAGAGAAAGTAGTCGCATCGTTACACCAGCGCTGGCAACGAAAAACCACCGATTTTGCACAACAACTCGTTGCCGGAAAAACCAGTTATACTGCACTATATACCTTACCTATCGACCTGGCCATTTCCCCCGTTGCAATCATGTATTATCTGGGAGGACGCTTCATTATCGCCAAATCATTTTATGCCGATTCGTCGTGTAATCTCTGCGGAAAATGTATTCGCGAATGCCCGGTACAAGCCATAAAAACAGTTAGTAAGCGACCATTCTGGACTTTTCATTGCGAAAGCTGCATGCACTGTATGAATGTTTGTCCGCAACGATCCATACAAACTGCACATGGTTTTTTCATCGGAACACTTGCATTGGTCAATTTAATTGCCATGCCTCTTTGCTGGCAAATTATTTCGCAATACAGTTCTATATCGGCTGAATCAACAACTGGCTGGTGGCTCGATTTCTTTATCTGGGTATTAATGTGTTTGCTTTTTTATGCACTGACATATCGCTTGTTACACTATGCAATTCGTATCCCAATATTGCGCCAGCTCATCGAATACACATCACTTACCCGGTTTCGGTTTTGGAGAAGGTATCGTTTCAGGACTGAAAAATCAAAAGACAAAAACGAAACAGAGAACCCACATTTTTTGTAATTTGGCCAACCAATAAAAAACAAGATTACTGTGGCGCAGGCATCCAACGAAGAAATATTTTACAACGATGGTTATCAGCTTTTGGTTGAAGCCACAAATGGTTCTCCCGATAAAGACTCAATTTTTTCAGCGCTCAAAAAAATGTATCAATCCATCGACGAACTGATTGATGCACTGCTTGCTTATGCCGAAAAACAAGGAATTCAGATAGCCTGCCACAAAGGCTGTGAGTGGTGTTGCCACCAGGCAGTGTTTGCTAATTCGTACGAAATACACTACTTATCGGAATACATTAAATTAAACCTTCCGAAAGAAAAACGAATTGAGGCTCTCCAAAAAGCCAAACGAAAAAACGAACATGTTTCTCAGCTTTCCGAAGCAGAAATGCTTCAATACAAATCGCCATGTCCGCTCTTGATCGACGGGGCATGTTCCAGTTATGCCGCACGTCCCATGGCTTGCCGTATTTATCTTTCTACCCGTCTCGAAACCTGTCTGGAGTTTTTCCATCACCCGGAAAATGAAAAAAATTACCCAGCACTGCTCGACTTTCCGTTGATTGCCGGAAAAATGATGAATGAAGGATTTTCAGCTGCATTAAAGGAACAGGGAATTGAAATTTCAGAGTTCAGACTGGAAGAAGGCTTAGCCATTTCGCTGGATGAAAAATGGTCGGAGAATCCGGGAAAATAATTTTTCTGACGTTTTTGTTTCCCCTAGAAATCATTTTCAATGCTCATTTTCAGCGTTTTTTGTTGATAATATTTATCAACAACCTGTTCATAAACCTGATTTACAGAAGATTCCTTTTCCTGGACAGCCAGCAAATACTGATCACACAGAAGATCAAACACTTATCAACTTTTGTTAATATCGCAGGTTAATACATTGTGTATTTTAAAACGAAAAAAAGCTTGACTTAAGTACCTCTTTTAGAGTAAATTTGATTTATCAGATGAGCGATAAAAGGCAGCTCCGAAGAAGTGGAAACGGAAAAAAGAACTTAATTGGATTTTGATCCGCTTCGGTTCGACCCTCGGGTCGGCACAACCAAGGAGTCGAAGTTTGAACCTCGAAGACAAAATCAGAAAAGGTTCAGTCAACAAAAAAAGCTCGCTTGCGTTCTTTACCTGTTGAGTCGAAAAAAGGAATTCAGACTAAAAGAAACTCCGGTTTCGAAAAAAGTCGGAATGAAAGCAAAAAATCACTGCAAAGTGAAAAAGCGTTCCAGACCTCCGTTGTACATCGTAAGACGTGCAAAGGCGTGTTTGTCCCGAAAAAGACACTTCGTCCGCCAAGAAATCCTTCGGGAAATCGAACGGACAGCCGGAAGGCGGTGCCCTAACAAGCCCGTCAGAAAGCCATGGGCCAACCAAAAAGACTTCGGTCTGAAAATGGAAGCCGGCCAAAATAACCGTAATCTGGCACTGAGGACAGCTTGACTGCCCGATGTGAATGGGAACTTATCGTAAAGATTCGTTCCCATTCGTGTTTTATAGCATTACTGTTTTAAAATTGAAAGAATTGGATCAATTCAACATTCTTTACCTCCCTCCCCCAATAGCCCCTCTTCAACAGTTGCAAAAAACATTGTATTCCTTTTTTATTCTTTCAAAATTTCCATTAAATAATTTTTCTGACGTTTTTGTTTCCCTCTAGAAATCATTTTCAATGCTCATTTTCAGCGTTTTTTGTTGATAATATTTATCAACAACCTGTTCATAAACCTGATTTACAGAAGATTCCTTTTCCTGGACAGCCAGCAAATACTGATCACACAGAAGATCAAACACTTATCAACTTTTGTTAATATCGCAGGTTAATACATTGTGTATTTTAAAACGAAAAAAAGCTTGACTTAAGTACCTCTTTTAGAGTAAATTTGATTTATCAGATGAGCGATAAAAGGCAGCTCCGAAGAAGTGGAAACGGAAAAAAGAACTTAATTGGATTTTGATCCGCTTCGGTTCGACCCTCGGGTCGGCACAACCAAGGAGTCGAAGTTTGAACCTCGAAGACAAAATCAGAAAAGGTTCAGTCAACAAAAAAGCTCGCTTGCGTTCTTTACCTGTTGAGTCGAAAAAAGGAATTCAGACTAAAAGAAACTCCGGTTTCGAAAAAAGTCGGAATGAAAGCAAAAAATCACTGCAAAGTGAAAAAGCTTTCCAGACCTCCGTAGTACATCGCAAGACGTACAAAGGCGTGTTTGTCCCGAAAAAGACACTTCGTCCGCCAAGAAATCCTTCGGGAAATCGAACGGACAGCCGGAAGACGGTGCCCTAACAAGCCCGTCAGAAAGCCATGGGCCAACCAAAAAGACTTCGGTCTGAAAATGGAAGCCGGCCAAAATAACCGTAATCTGGCACTGAGGACAGCTTGACTGCCCGATGTGAATGGGAACTTATCGTAAAGATTCGTTCCCATTCGTGTTTTATAGCATTATTGTTTTAAAATTGAAAGAATTTTCGACGAAGCTCCTCCATCTCTTTTCGTTGCTGCTCAAACATTTTCTGATGTTGTTTCCACACTGAATCATTGGGAGCTACCATATTTTGCGGCGGAAAAGCAAACCAATCAGCCGAATCAGGCATCATTGATTCGAAATCGCCGAAAAAAGAATGATTGCCAAACGAGAAACGATGCAAGGAATCAGCAGGAAATTGCATCAACGAGTCGGGAGAGAAAGAAAAAAATTGCCTCCCCGAATGCAACGAATCTATTGGCACAGAAAAAAACTGGCTAAAAAAATCATCCATGTCTTTCCCGAAAAAATCATTTCCAAAGAACGGATTTTTAAATGCCAGCGAATCGTTGCCAAACGAAAAGCTACCTCCCCCCGGAAAGTTCATCCACCCTCCTTGAGGCGGAAATGCCTGCAACGTACTATCGCTACTCCACGAATACACGTACGTTGAGTCGTAACCAACCAGATTACCCTGCTCATCGTACTGTTTATTCACTTTCACCTCTTCATGAGGTTGATTTTTGTTTTTACCGGTCGTTTGCGCCCCGACCGAAATAGCTACCAGCCAGGCAGCCACCAGAAAAACATAGCGTACCATTTTTTATCTTTTTAAAATTATTATTAAAACTATTCTATCGGCTTTTTGTAACAAACTCAATCCTATTTTTTTTCAAAATAGTCTCTACAAAATTACATTCGGATTGAATTAAAAAGATTTAAAAAAGTTTAAAAGCAGCAAAAAAAGAAGGGCTAATTTGCCTATTGAAGAATCAAATAAGCACCAAAATGTCCGTTTGCGCCTGATTCAGTTGCAGGAACAAAACCGGAATAAAAACGTCCGTCACGGATTGTGGGAGGAAACTGATTTTTCATTTCTTCAGCAAACGAAGAAAACAGCGTTTCGCGATTCGAAAATATCTCAAATTTTCCACGGGTTTCGGGGTGAATAAACCGGGATAAATGCATTGCCAGCAATCCCATGGTCATCCGACAATTAATTTCGAGGCAAGGATGAATCAGTATCTCTCCATCCTGCTCAACCAACATTGAGTCGATACCCAATTTTCCCGCATAAATCCGGTCAAAATCAGATTCGGCAAGAATCTGTTTCAGCTTATTTCCTGTATTATTCAGTATTTCTTCGGAGATTTGATCGGTAAAATCACTGAGCGGCACATTCAACAGGTGCCCCTGGTACATCCCGTTTGTTGACGTAAAAAAGAAGACAAAGCCCAAATATTTAACGTCGCCCGTTTCCGAAATATCAAATTGAAACGAAATATCCAGTTTTTTATTCAGCAATGGTTCTGCTGTCAAATAAGCAGTTTGTTTCAATACCGTTTTTACCCACTGCAAGGTGGTTTTATTTAATTTTCCACTGCGAATCATCTGAATGCCACGCCCCGAAGAACTCAATGGCGATTTTAGCACGGAAGGTCCTGTTTGCTGCAAAAAACGAACTACTTCGTCTTCTGAATAAATTAATTGCGGAATAATTTGGGTGCTGCAATACGGCTTTTCACCAAAACGTGATAGAAATAGTGATAGTATTTCTGCTGCTGTTTTACGCTCAAACAAGCGACGATGCTCCGGTGTCCAGTTGGCCATTTTTGAATACAGAAAATCGGTATTTGCACACTGCTTCAGTTTTTTCAACTGAAAATGTGCGGCAGGACTCCAGCCCCAGGGCTTTAATCCTGAAAATCTACAATCTTGCCGAGAAAGAATTTCTTCTTCTGAATAAAATGAAGGAAACACAAAGCCCGACTGCTCCCACATGGATCGAAATGCAGCAGAAGGTTTACGCGAACTTAGTACCACGTCGGTTTCGCGAGCAAAAAACATTGGCAATAAAGCCAAATCATCTTCAAAATCGAGCAAAATCCGGGCTGGCACAAAAGTTTCCGATCCGTTGGCGATGGCCGTTTCGCAGGTGGGATTAAACCAATACAGATCGCGGTTTTCCATGCTGAGTTCCTGAAATTCGTCCCGATTGCTCGGGAAAATCAATTAGCGGATACGATCAATCGAGCGAATCAATGCTTCATCTTTACCAATAGCACGGATGGCCAGATAATCGAGGACGATGGCGATCAACGGAAAACTTACCACCAGTTTGAAGCTGATTTGCGCACCCGAAAACGAAAAATAGGTAAAGAAATAAAACATTCCGAATAATCCGAGAAGCAACAGAATGCTAAAAGTGAGCATCCGCATTTGCAGAATACGCTTTTTATAATTAAAAGCTACAGCCAGATGCAAAAGTACAAGCGTAACAATCAATCCGGCAATGGCCCATCCCCGTTCAACCATCTGATCGCCACTGCTAATTCCCAGTTTATCGAACACATACAATTGGTCGCCGCTAACAATTTCGGCAAACGGCAGAACCAGCAAAAGACCAACTAATACAGTCGATATTAATACATATAAAGTTTGAATACGTTGAATCATTGTTAATCAATTTTAGTGTTTGCAAAAATAGGTTTTTAGGGCGAAGAAACAAGAGTGCACTTGTAATACTGAAACGAGAATTAAAATTCCGGATCTAAAAATAGTCAGGGCTTCACTTGAAGTGAAACCCTTCTTAAAATAAGAAGAGTTCTTTTTCGTCGTAAATGAAACATATTCATTTCGATTGGTCTTGCTTTAGGCAAGATGCTCATTTCATGGGACAATCATTTATTTCGTTTCGCTTACAGAAAAATCGTCAGGAAAAGAAACGGGAACAAGCACATCTCCAGCCCCGGTACGAATCCATGTTTTGAAAAACCGCTTCCCTTCGGTTAACTCAATAATTCGGGCACCATTAGGCAAATCGCCATAAGTTGTTTTTCCTCCGGAGAAACGGCCATATGCCAAAGCAACTCCGTGCAAACAAGCCACATAATCATTCACATGATCGTGCCCTACAAACGTTCCCATTACATCGCCGCACTCCAGCATAGCCGTAAACATGCCCGAATTAATTTTAGGCGAACATTCATCTTCCAACCGTAAGCCCACAGGTGCCTGCTTTTCATTTTTATAAGCTTCGTTGTATTCGGGCAGCGGAATATGAAAAAAAGCCAATGCCGGCAATACTTTACCGTTCAATTCAGCCCGTTTTCGACTTTCGGCGCGATACCAGTCAATCTGATCGGCATGAAACCAGCCGTAGCCTTTTACCGTTTCCAACGTACTGTAAGCGTTCGAGTCCATGCAATAGAGCAAAGCCTCATTCGTTTTTCCATCCGACGACTTGACACTCAACACATAGTTACCAAAACCATATACATTTTCAACTTTCGGGACTAACAAGCAGCCGGGCATTCTCACCAGCAAATGCGAAATTTCGTCCCGGCTCATTCCATTTTCGTCGTCATGGTTTCCGAAAACAACAGCAAACGGAATATTTAGCTGAATTACCGGCTGAGTTACCATCTCCCAACCTTTATCAACCGGACGCCCAGTCACTACATCACCGGTAAAAACAACCAAATCAGGTTTTTCATTGGCCAGCACTTCAGCAATTGTTTTAAACGCTGCCTCAGACTCTTTCGCCTCAGCTTTAATGTGCGTATCAGTAAATTGTACAATCTTAAACTTTCCATCGGTATGAAAGCGCAAGTCGGCCGACTGGGCCATCAGCGAGTGACTGGCCAGAAACATCAGGCTGATTCCGGCCATTTTCTGAACTAATTTTTTCATTTCTATGGAATATTAAAAAGTGATGGTCACCGGAAGGTTTTTTCCTGTATTGATAAACCAATTGCTTACTAAGTAAGCAAAATTTCCATTCTGCTTAGCCTTTACAATAACCGATGAATTGGGCAAAACAGAAAAAGAAGGCAGTTCGGAAGACACCGCAGTTAACTCAAAAGTAAAGTCACTGTCGTTTTTTATTTCGATGGAATATTGCTTTTTTGCATCCGGTTCAGGAAAAGTCCGGAATGATACCGATTTACGGAACAATTCATTCAGAATATTTTCTTTTCCGGCAACATATTTACCAAACCAGGCGGCCGTACGTTTCTCAAATAAAGCTTGTTTCAGGCTTTCCATCGAACGATCTTTTGCAAAAACCAAGGTCATCGGCCGATGGTATTTTTCCAGCGGATAAAAATGTGCATTCACATCGTGAATATCAGAAGTAGCAATAACCGCCAGATTATTCTCCACACACCAACTCATTACAATCGGATACCATTCTTTTTCATTGAAAACCTCAATTCCGTTGATTACCCCGGAAGAAATCAATTTCCGATGAATATCAAACATTTTGCATGTATCTGGCTGCTGAGCTTTCCATCCGGGGTGATTCCAAATTAGGAACCCGCCCTGACGATGAGCTTCCATGATGGCATCTTCCGGTTTTTCAGTATCGAGTTTATTCACATCGTCAACAAACAAAGCATTCAGGTGACCCGGAGGCATCGAGCGGGTAATTTCGCCGGCCTTAATCAGCAAAATATCGTAATTACGGGCAGATGAAAGAGCAACTTCATAACTGCTGTTATGGTCGCCCCCAACATGGGGTTTCGAAGGATTCCGCTCAATATGATCGGTAATTGCAATAGCGTCCAGTCCTTCTTCCCAGGCTTCACGGACGCGGATTTCGGGCCACACAACACCATCCGAGAAAATGGTATGAATATGAAAGTCGCATTTCAGCGTTTCATACGCATCGAGATTCGGCACCCGAATATTGGTACGCTGTACCTGACGTTGCAGCTCAGGCATCTGTACATTATTCACACTGTTTTGTGCGATCAGGGTTACTGAACAGCATGCACAAACAGCAAAAATAAAAAGCATTTTTTTTGTATTCATCTTCGTTGGTTTTAAGTTCAAAAAAAAGAAAAGGGCATCTGAAAAGTTGGCAAACATTATGCTGAAATCATCTCAGAGCAAAGCCAGTTACCGATGCATTTGCTTTCCTGAAACAAGTTCAGGATAACACTGCCTGAAACTTCGTAGATGCCCTCTCCGTTAATTCCTTTTCGGCGAAACGAAAAGGGAAAATTTTATCGGCAAAAAAAACCTTAACTATTTAATAAGCCACATTTTACCGTTGATGGTGTCGTCGCCATACTGACGTTTCACTGCGGCCTCAACATTTGCAGCATTCTGGTTATACTCATCAAGCGGATACATCCAGCGCGTCGGTACTTTTCCGCCGTTTCCAACAGCTCCGCCAACCGTAAACACTGGATAACCGGTACGACGGTTATTATAAAACTGCTCCAGTCCGGTCTGGAAGTAAAACTGAATGTACTTCTGCGTAATAATGTATTCAATCCGTTTTTCGGTTGTGGTAGCCAGACTGAAATCGACCAGCGATTGCGCCAGATAATCAGCCGCCGCCGAACTATTCAGGTAAGCGCTGTATCCTTCAGCATATTTTTCGTAGAAGGCAAACGATGCTTTCACTCCATTTTCGTAGAATGCTTTTGCTTTTGTCAGGTTTCCGCCTTCAATCCACCCACGAACAGTTGCTTCAGCCAGAATAAACTGTAACTCAGGATAACCCATCAGCATGTGTGGTTCGTTTACCGGATCGCTGAAATAGCGTGCATTAACCATCGACACGTATCCTTTATTACGTTCTTCTGAAATCTTACCATAAGGTAATGTTGGATCGGCACCGCCATAGGCATTGAAATCGTTCACCGCCAAACCACCAGTAACTCCCTGCGGATGACGCTGGCAAAAAACGAATAAACGCGGGTCTTTACGGTCTTTCAGCATATTAACAAACGTAGCACTCATCGCCACCGAACCATATTTATCCAGATACTCGAAGTAACGGTTCCCCGACTGATCGAGGTAAACCAGTTGCCCATTATCATCAAGACTACCCATCAATGCCTCCGATGTATAAATACTGTTAAACTGGGAAGCAATATTCAGGGAACTATTTCCTGTTTTCAACGACATATCGAGCAAAATGCGCAAACGAAGCGAGTTAACCAGCTTTCTCCACTTCAATGCATTACCTCCAAAAATAATATCACCATCAATGGTTGAAATTGATTTTAAACCCTCACTGGCTTCCTTCAATTCGGTCAACAATGCAGGAATAATGGTTTCCTGTGTATCGTAGGTCGGTTTAAAATTCGAATCGGTTTCACCTTTCAGTGCTTCAGAATAAGGAATATCGCCAAAAGCACGGGTCAATTCATAAAAATGATAGGCACGAAAGAATTTTGCCAGGTAACCGTACTCCGGGGTTCCTTGTTTTTCAGCTTCTTGAATCATTTTTGTAACATCACGAAGCACTTTATAACGATCGTAATCACCACGGTCCCATGTGTAATATTGCTCGTTACTGGCACCATCGGAACTAACCAAAACGCGGGATGCAAACATCGAGCCACTTCCCTGCCCATTAAACGTACTGTACGAAATTGTTTTCAGCAACAATTTTGGGTGTGTACTTTGTGCGCTGTTTGGGTTCTCGTTAATCGATTCCAGTTCGTCACAGGAAAAGAAAGAAACCGCCAACAGAGCTATAAATAGGTATTTTACTATCTGTTTCATTTTTTTACTTTTTAATTTTTGAATGAATAATTTTTTCGGAAAAACGATCCGGGCATCAGTCATTCAGGTTCATTCATCTGTGAAAAATTAAAATTTAACTCCGAATCCAACACCAATGTAACGGGTTGACGGATCCTGAAGATTATCGTCGTTTCCGAAATCAGGGTCAATCAATTTGGCATCTTTCCACATCAGCAGGTTACGTCCCATTACTTGAACATAAGCCTCTTTAACCATGGTTCCGCGGAATATTTCAGAGCAATCGTATTTAACCGAAGCTTCACGCAATTTTACAAATGTGGCGTCGAACACGTTTACACCCTTTTCTTTGGCTCGATATCCATAAGTCATTCCCCACGATGAGTATTTCAATCCTTTGGTATTCGGCGCAAAAACACGCGTATCTTCCAAAATATTTCCATCGCTATCGTATGTAACCGATCCTGAGGTTATGGCTACACCATCCGGCACGTACATCTTTCCGGCGTATTCTTCGTCACGGTATTTCACCGATTCAGGATGTTTACCACCCCACCACATTTTCTCGATCGTCAACGAACGAATCAAGCCTCCTACACGACCATCAAACATGGCAGAGAAGTTCCATTTTCCAACTTTCACCGAGTTGTTAATACCAAATTCCCAATTCGGTCCGGTATGTCCGAGTTTACGTGAATAAGTATCTCTTATAGGCAAGCCACTCGACTGATTGATAATGATTTTTCCATCCGGCGATTTCTGCCAAACAGTTCCATAATAGCTGTCAACACGTTCGCCAACATGCAGGTTTCCATATTTGGCAGCTCCGCCATAAATTTCATCCAGAACTTTTTTGTTTGTAAACCAGTTGATAGCCATGTTCCATTTCACTTTGCTGGTATATACTGGTTTTACATTCAGCATAATTTCCATACCAGTTGTTTTATAGACGTTTCCGTTTACTTTCTGGCTACTATACCCCGAAGTAATTGAAGTTGGAAGATCGATAATTTGGTTTTCGTCAATCACATGGTAATAGGTCACATCCAAATCGACGCGGTTATTCAGAAAAGAAGCAGCACCACCCAATTCCCATGAAGTTGACTGGGCTGGTTTAATATTTGAATTCAGCAATGAACTTGGAAAAGTCATCCCCGGAGTTGAATTGTACATCCCTGAATTAGTGTAGGTATTATACAAGCTGTACGGATCAAGATCGGTAGAAACCTGAGCCCAGGTTGCACGCAGTTTGGCATTTTTCATCCATTCAGGCAGCTTCACAATTTCATCGAATACAAAACTGCCCGATACCGATGGATAGAAATACGAGTTATTGCTTTTCGGGAGCGTTGATGACCAGTCGTTACGACCGGAAATTGTTCCGTAGAAGAATTTAAACAATTCGATATTCAAGCTTCCGTAAACGCTTCGTGTTTCCTTATGTTTCTCCGTATTATTGGTTGAAACAGTTCCCATACTATTTCCCAGATTATACAATCCGCCGGTAATCAAACCATCGGTACTTGAATATTGATAATCGTAGTTCCAGCGCGAAATAGCCGCTCCGGCAAATACATCAAGATTAAAATTATTCGAAATGCTTTTCGTATAAGTAGCCAGCACGTCATAGTCATAAGTTGCATCCGATGTTTTCCATATTTCGTAGTTTCCCAATATGCTATTGCCATAGTACAAATAGCTTTTGGGTGTTTTCCGGTCTTCGTTGATAAAACGGGCACGCGCATTTCCTCTGGCCTGAATCGAAAGTTCGGGCAACACCTGATAGTTAAGCGATAGATTTCCGTTTACCACATTGCGATCGTATCCTTGTTTACATTCATTCGCCATGAAATACGGGTTGTTGTACCACAAGTAGTTCCAGTTCGCCTGCTGATAATTTTCACGGCCTTTCATCCAGTAATCTTTCATATCGCGAACATCCACATCATCACCCATCCACACAATAATTGTGTACATGTGGTTAAGCGGACCGTATCCATGGCGCGGATAATTATCGGTGTAAACTTTATCGAATGACAATTTTGAATCAAGCGACAGATTTTTAAGCAATTTGTATTGAGCGCTGAAATTTATACCAGAGCTGTTTAGTTTCGATGCAGGAACCATCCCTTTTTGGTACATGTGGCTTCCCGATACCCGAAACGAGCCTTTTTCTGAAGTAGATGAAATATTGAAATTTGTGTTCGATACAATTCCTGTTTCAAGGAAATTTTTCAGATTGTTTGGATGAGAGACCCATGGCGTAGCAACGCGCTCATAGCGTGAAGCATCGGCATAAATTGTGCCGGCCAAAGGCCCTTTCCACGAAATAATCTCACCTGTTTTCAAATCTTTAACAGGGCTATTCCATTGCACAATATTTTGTCCCTGATCGAGTTTGGGTCCCCAGATCAAATCATCGTCGTGAATACCGGCACCAGCTCCGTCAACAAATTTATACTGTCCATCGGCACCATTTCCATATTCGCTCTGTACATCTGGAAAAGCAACGAACCCAGCCGAAAACATTTCACTGTTTGAAATAGAAATTTCCAGTTTTTCTTTTCCTGCACTTTTAGTGGTAATCATAATTGCACCATCTTTTCCGCGTGAACCGTACAAAGCCGAAGCAGCAGTTCCTTTCAGTACGTTGATACTTTCAATGTCTTCACTTTGAATATCGTAGAAGTCGGTTGACACCGGAATTCCGTTCAATACAATCAAAGGTGTTTTTCCACGCAAAGTGTAAGCTGGCGACTGGAACAACCCAGTACGGTTCTGTACTGTCAATCCCGATACTTTTCCGGTGAGGGTACTCATCACATTCACATCTTTGATTTCAGCAATATCTTTGCCTGTCACTTCCTGAGTTGAATAGCCCAAACGTTTTTTCTCGGTTTTGATACCCAAAGCAGTAATAACTACTTCGTTCAATTGTTCTGTTTCCTCTTTTAAAACAACATCAATGTTTGTACGGCCATTCACCAGCACTTCCTGACGCTGATAACCAATAAAAGAGAACACCAGCGTTCCTTCAGGTGCTGCATCGATCGAATAAGCGCCATCCACATTGGTAATGGTTCCTTTTTCGGTTGATTTAACAACAATGTTCACCCCAGGAATAGCTTCCCCTGCTGAACTTTTCACTGTTCCTGTAATCGTGATCTGTGCCATTGCTGCATGTCCCAGCAAGAGCAAAAAAAGCACTTTTAACACAAGTAATTTTTTCATTCGTAATTTCATTTTAGGTTACTTTATTTCTTTTTCGATCAAAGAATTCATCTCTGTTGGGGAGTTTTTCAAAAATTAAAACAGGCATAAACCATCCCTTTCGGGTGCTTTTTGAGCATCCGTCGCAAGACCAGCCTTGCCAATTTGTATCAAATTAAATCAGTGGTAATAAAAAGGAAATGTAGCTATCAATTCCTTTTTGCTACATCTGCCGGAGTTTTACCTGATTAAATAAACCAATAAGCTGCCTTACATCTTTTCGTTTTACCTGAAGTGCCTCTTCGAAACTTGTTGAGTTTTCAGAAGCAGCAGCTACCGCAACATGCAGCACATGGGAAAAATCGTTTATTGCATCATTTTGTGACACTTCGTTCTTCCTTATGCCCGATAAATAATACTTTTCAATGGCTTTTACCGCATTGAAAATTGCCGGTTTCCGAATTATAATTCGGGTCATGGGATTTCCCGGAGTAATTGGTTCCGTTGATGTATAAGTATCATTAACGTAATCTTTCAATCTTGCATTCTTCTCTCCTAAACGATAATTAGAACTGACAACATCCCCGATCAATTTATTATCAATGCCGGGCATACTAAACTCCCACTGATAATCTACTGATTTAGCAGTACCTTCTGCCTTTGGCTTAAAATCAATCTGACGGTTCTGTATCACGGATGTTTCAGCGGCCAACTGAGCCGGAACATTGACGATACACACAACAATCAGGATAAATACACAAGTAATTCGTTTCATGTCTGATATTCATTTTCATTTTTCCATAAAATGCCACCGATAAAATAAATTCAGGGAACATTTTACGTCGTTACAAATCCTTTTCAAAAATAGATGGCTCCAGGATGAAACATGTTAAACAAACCTTACTAATATTTATCCTTAAGGTTATGAAATAATTACATAATAAATACAAACATATTACAAAACAATAATCAATAAATAAAGGACGAAAAGAGTGATCGAAGAATGCTATATATTATACCTATTCTTCAATAAAAAACCTCCCCTACAATTCATCCTCCATTTCCGACAGTTCAGCAAGTGTTTTTTTCCTGAGTGTACAGTTTACTTCACCTTTGAGTCGTAAAACAACAGACAAACAGAAAAATGAAACAGATTTTTACCAATTTACTCTTCCTTCTTCTTTCGCTCAGCGCCTTTTCGCAAACAACGATAATTATCGGAAACATCACGCAAGAGCAAGGAGAACCTCTTCCCGGAGTAAACATTTATTTACAGGGAACTTACGACGGTAGCTCTTCCAATGCCGACGGAAACTACCTCCTCAAAACATCGCGAACCGGACAACAAACCCTTCGCGTTGAATTTATGGGCTACGAACCGATCGCCCGTCCAGTAACTCTTTCGGGCGACACCCTGCGTTTGAACTTTAAACCAAAAGAAACATTTAACGAACTCAGCTCAGTAACGATTACAGCCGGCACCTTCGAAGCCAGCGATAAAAAGCAGGCAGTAACCATTACCCCGCTCGACATGATGACCACTGCCGGAGCTGCAGGTGACGTTTACGGCGCATTGCAAGCGCTTCCGGGAACAACCACCAATGGCGAATCGGGCCGGTTATTCGTAAAAGGTGGCGACAGCGACGAATCGCAAACTTACATCGATGGCTCGCTGGTAATGGTTCCGTACAATTCATCGGCACCCAATATTGCTGCCCGTGGGCGCTTCAACCCGTTCATGTTTAAAGGAAATATTTTCAGCACAGGAGGTTATTCAGCCGAATACGGTCAAGCCCTGTCATCGGTGTTGCAACTTAATACCAACGACATGCCGGCAGAAGATCAGCTTGATCTGTCCTTTCTAACAGTTGGCCCTGAAGTATCAGGAACGAAACGCTGGAATAGCGGAGCTGTTACCGCCTCGCTTACTTATCACAATCTGGAACCGTACATGAATGTCATCAAGCAAAATTACGACTGGCAACATGCACCCGAATCGGGCAACGGAGAACTGAGCTTCCGCCAAAAAACCAGCAAAACCGGAATGCTGAAATTCTACACGAATATTGGCACCAGCAATTTCATGTTGAAACAGCAAAGTCTTGAGAACGGCGGCCAATTTTTCAATTATAAACTGAATAACAACAATCAGTTTGTCAACGCATCGTGGAACGATAAACTTGGTGAGAACTGGAGCATGAATATTGCCGCCTCGTACACCAACAACGTCGATAATATTCACTACGAAGAAACTTCAGTAGATAAAACAATTCGCGGCTTTTACATCAAAGATGCCCTTTTGCATACCATCAACGATCGGGTTTCACTGAAATTCGGAGCTGAAATATTCGATAAAACTTATACTCAGAAAGTAGCAATAGCCGACGAATTCCACGACAACAGCTACACCGATCATACTTTTTCAGCATTCAGTGAAGCACAATTGTACACCTCTTCAAAATTTGTAACCCGTATTGGCGGACGTGTGGAATATTCGGAGTACCTCAACCGCTGGTCGGTAGCACCGCGTATTTCAACCGCATGGAAAGTAAGTAAACAAAGCCAGTTTTCGGCAGCCTACGGATGGTTTTACCAAAACCCTACCGACGATTATTTGCTTTATACCGATCAGCTAAAACCACAACGTGCCGATCATTATACGTTCAGTTTTCAGTCGGCAACCGACAAACGAACCTTCCGGGCCGAACTGTACTACAAAGACTATAAAAATCTGGCAAAGCTGAACGATACGCAATTTTATCTGCCATCAAGCTACTCGAACAGCGGCAACGGTTATGCCAAAGGTCTGGATGTATTCTGGCGCGACAGCAAATCGATCAAAAACGGCAATTACTGGATTTCGTATTCTTACATCGATACCAAACGCAACTATTTGGATTACCCCCATACAGCGGTGCCCTCATTCACCAGCAAACACAATTTTTCGATGGTCTATAAACACTGGATTCCAGGAATGCGTTCGCTGGCCGGACTAAACATCAAATACTCGTCACCACGGGTGTATAACGATCCGAACTCCAATGTTTTCAATGGAGAGAAAATGCTTCCGTACCGAAGTATCGACCTGAGCTGGAGTTTTCTGTACCGTTCGAACATTATTTTCTACGGAGCGGTAACCAACGTAACCGGATTTAAACAGGAATTTGGCCGCCGTTTCAGCCAGACTGCCGACTCTAGCGGAAAATTTGCCGGGACCGATGTTGGTCCGGCTGCCAGCCGCTTCATCGTACTTGGCTGCTTTATAACCCTTACCAAAAGCAGAAATGCCAATCAACTCGATAAAATTGAATAGACTAAAAACAATTCATAACAAAGTAAAAACAAACATCATGAAAAAGATTATTTTGACTCTCGCAATTGCATTGATCAGCATCGCAACGATGGCACAAAAAGCCGAATACTACAAAGCCATGGGCGAAACACTTGCCCAGTATGCCAGTTGTAAAGCTCCCGCCGACTTTCAAGACCTTGGCAACAAATTCCAGATGATTGCCAATGCCGAACCCAACGAATGGCTGCCACTGTACTACCATGCCCATTGCTACATTCTGATGAGTTTTATGGAAACCGATGCCGCCAAACGCGACAGCTACCTCGACATAGCAGAAAAATCGGTGAATAAACTGACCGAAATGGTGCCAACCGAAGCTGAAGTATTCGCCTTGCAAGCCTTTTTCTACACTGGCCGTTTGGTAGTTAACCCGGTGGAAAGAGGCCGTCAGTACAGTGGGCTTTCCGGTCAGGCTATTGGCAAAGCATTGGCGCTCGATCCAAACAACCCGCGCGCCCGGTTGATGAAACTGCAAATGGACATGGGTTCGGCCCGCTTCTACGGAACCGACTCCAACTCGTTTTGCCCGCAAGCCAAAGAAATGCTGGCGAAATGGGATGAGTTTAAACCTCAATCACCGCTTCACCCAAACTGGGGAAAAGATCAGCTTGAAAGCATCGTAAAAAACTGCAAGTAAACACAATTGCCTACAAAGCCACAGGAACAGAAAACAAGAAACAATACCGAAAAGCATTCGGAACAGAGATAAATCTTATTTTTACAATTAATCAGACACGACAGAATCATGCACCTACTCGGAGAATCGTCTAAAAAATTCCCTATTGCCCGGATTATTATTGGGAATACAATACTCAGTCTTTTCCTGATTATCACCTTTATGAGAGGACAGGTTACCGACCTGAGTTCGTTCCTCATCTCCTTTTTCTGGACTTTCAGCATCAGCATCACGCAATGGATCGGAATAGAACTGATTTACGGAGTACTGAACCGGCGTATTTCGTGGATTCATGCGCCGATAAAAAAGACCTTCTCGCTGGTTTTCTCCTTCCTCGTTTACTCTGCTCCGGCTTTTTTGATCATTCATTTGCTCAACTTTTACCTTTGGAGGGGGATGAATTTCGATCAGGCGTGGCCCTACATTATCCGGTCACTGCCAGCTTCCATGCTGGTGTCGGTCTTCCTTTCGCTGTTGTTTACCGCAACCGGCTTTTTCAGGGCATGGAAACAGTCGTTCATTCAAGGTGAAAAACTGAAAGCCGAAATGCTGAGCTACAAATACGAATCACTCCGGAACCAACTGAATCCACACTTCCTGTTTAATAGTTTGAACGTACTGAGCGATTTGGTGTACGACGATCAGGCTCTGGCAGTCCGGTTTATTCGCCAACTGAGCGACCTGTTCCGCTATGTACTCGACAGTCGCGATAAAGAAGTGGTTCCGCTTGCCGAAGAACTTGCGTTTATTCAGTCATATATTTTCCTGCTGAAAACGCGTTTCGAGGAAAAACTGAAAATAGACATTGATGTTCCTACAGAAACCGACGATTATATTGTGCCCATGTCATTGCAACTACTCATTGAAAATGCAGTGAAACACAATGAGCTGTCAGAAGCCTTTCCGCTCCGGATCAGCATTTGCCGAAAAGGCAATTATCTGGAAATAGAAAACACACTGAAGAGCAAAAACGTGGGCGACGACTCAAAAGGTACTGGTCTGCAAAATATCCGACAACAGTTTTCTTTCCTGACCGATCTTCCGGTTGAAATATTCCCGTCAGAACGAAAATACCTGGTCCGCGTTCCCATTTTAAAAACAGTACAAAAATGAAAATACTGATTCTGGAAGACGAAAGCCGCGCCGCCAACCATCTGGAACGATTACTAAGCAAAGTGGCTCCCAACATGGAGGTGATGGCTCGTATTGAATCGGTTCGCGATGGCATCCAATTTCTGAAATCGAATGCCGAGCCCGAGCTGATTTTCTCCGATATACAACTGGCCGACGGACTTAGCTTTGAAATTTACAATCAGGTTCAGGTACGCTGCCCGATTATTTTCACTACCGCCTACGACCAGTATGCCATTGAGGCTTTTCGCACCAACGGAATCGATTACCTGCTGAAACCAATCGAAGAGGAGCGACTGGTGCAAGCCATCGAAAAAGCAAAACACTTTGCGCCCGGACTGGTACTCGAAAAACTGCTGGCCATGAGCAAAGCGCCGGAACAGAAAACCTACAAATCGCGGTTTATGGTGAAAATTGGCGATAAAATAAAAAGCATTCCGACCGCTGATGTGCTGGTGTTTTTTAGTCAGGAAAAGTCGAGCTTTATTTACTCGGCAGAAGGCCGAACCTATGGAATAGACTATGCGCTCGACCAGTTGGAATTAATGCTCGACCCCGCTTATTTCTTCCGGATAAACCGCAAATACATCGTTTCAATTGACGCGTGTACCAACATTTTGGCCTGGACAAATTCCCGCCTCCGCCTGAAAATTGAAGGTCTGGATGACCCGGAAATCATTGTGGCCCGCGAACGTGTTCAGGAATTCCGCAATTGGCTAGACCGGTAAAAACAGGTTCAGGCTGTCTAGTGAGGGTTTCACTTTGAGTGAAGCCCTCACTAAGCGACAAACGCCGGTTTGTGGTGTATATAGCGTTAAAAAAGCTCATCCTCATGCGTACTTCTAAATGATTCCACAGAATCACTGCCATTGAGCCTCTTCCGTACAAGCTTTTTCAATATTTCTACTTTCTCACATTGGGGTATTGGTTACTCATTCTGGCGTTGACATACTACTCCTTTATAATTTTCATATAATCAAAAGCCCGATCGTTACAAAACTTAACAATATAAATCCCAGGGGCAAAGTTTCTAGTTTCAATAATTGTTTTTCCCAACACCACTCCATCACATACCTTTTGTCCTGACAGGTTAATAATCTCAAACGCTATTGTTTCTTGTACTCTTTCAGCATTAATTACCAACTCATTTGTAACTGGATTAGGGTAGATTTTTATATCTTTTTCAAGTAACAACGGCTTTACACTTGTCAGAAAATAAATATCTGAGGGTTCAGAACTGCATCCCAAAGAAGTAACCACTACGTAATAATTGCCTTTTGAAGGTGGATTAAACTCCTGCTGTATAGCCCCATTTATTAATCCATCCTGACAATACCATTGATTACCTTCATTGTCCGACGATTTCAACACATCTCCAACCTTGGTTATCACAGGCTTTTCAGGAATAGGATTAACTGTAACTAACAGCGATGAAGAAGCTCCTTCTCCAAATTGATTTTTCCCTTTTACTGAGATTGATCCGGAATTTGCAGACAAACTAAAATCAACGGAAATTGTATTACTTGCACTTGATCCGAAAGCTCCAACTGGCAATGTCCACACATAAGAGGATGCATTGACGATTTCGGGCACAGTATAAATTACTCCTTTTTGACCTTGGCATACTTTTGTTTCACCCAAGATAGTTGAAGCTTTGGGAGGTATCTGATTGACTGTGATTGCGAGAACAGACTCAACTCCGTCTTCACACGAATTTTTCCCACGAACACGTATATCTCCAGAAACTGCTGATATTCCGAAATTTACAGAGATGACATTACTTATACTTTCTCCAGTTGCTCCGGGCGGTAAAGTCCAACTATAATAATCTGCATTAGTGATATCAGACACAGCATAAGTCACAAAATTCTGACCTTGACTAACTGTTTTTGATCCAATGATTGAACTTGCTGAACTTGGCACTTGTACTTCTGTATCTCCCTCAATGATCCATTTCTTCTCTGTTATAAGTTTATTTCTTCCACTTATAGCTTCTTTATTATATTTCAGTCCGAATGCTCCTAAATTAATGTCATTGGGAGTATTTATGTTATTAGACCACCCTTTAAGCGTAGCAGAATAATTTGCACAATCAATCCCTGAATTATCAAGCATATATTCCATATTTGGAACTCCTGCCAGATTCCACTGTCCTAAATTCTGATTAAATCGGCTTGCTCCAAAAAACATTTGAGTCATTTCTATCACAGAAGACATGTTCCATTTCTCTATGTTCTGATTAAAACACCTAGCTTCAAGAAACATTTTATCCATTTCCTTTATTTTCGAAACATCCCAGCTACCAATATTGCTTGGACTATTCAATTGACTACATCTAAAAAACATGTTTTTCATGCTTTTCACATTTGATAAATTAGGTATATCCGTGGCTCTTATATTTAAATACCGACACCAAGAAAAGGCATTCTCAAAACTACTCCACAAAGCAGTACCCCACTGATCGACAGATATAAGATTTAATCGACTTGGAGATAAATTAGCGTTTATCGTATGATAAATTCGTCTTAGCCCATCAGGATTCATCCGCAACGAGATTAATGCTCCTGCTGGCAACCCAGAAATCTCAACAAGACCAATACCTGCTTTAAATATACCTGAACCTTCTTGTTTTGCAGGAACTGTAACCCAGTTATAAGTCACATCGGCACTCCTTTCACTAAAGAACCTTAAACTGGTTTGATTGGCGTTCAGTTTCCATTGCGTTACAAAATCTTCTGGAGCACCTTCGGTTAATGTAACAAAGCTGGTCTCGCTTCCATATATTATACCCGACTCATCTTCACCATAAACCCTTACATAATAACGCGTATTAGGATTTAAACCTGTTATGTGACTAGCAAAATTAGACAAACTGCTAACTTCTGATATTATTCCATTTTCAATTGTCAGATTTGGGGAAGTACCCCATATAATTCCCTTTAAAAGAACCTGTGACACACGATTACAAGAACTAAGCTTAATCGTTGCTGAAGTTGCTAATATTGGATCAATGCTCGTAATATAAAATTCAGGATCAAGCGTTTCCCCACAAACTGAACCACATTGGCTATCCCCTACAATACTCCATCCTCGACTAATTAATGCATCTCTTGCACATTCTGCATTGATTCCATAGGTTAGCTTAGATGCTCCAAACTCAGGATTATTGTAATTAAAAACCTTACTCCAACCAATTAATGTATTCGAATAATTAACGCAGTCCATTCCTGAATTATCAAGCATATTTTTCATATCAATGACATTGATAATATTCCACTTATTAAGATTCTGATTAAAATATTTTGCCTCATAAAACAACTTATTCATATTAATAACTTGTTTTACCTCCCAACTCCCAATATCTTGATTAAACGCAGATGCATAGGCAAACATTTCAGACATATCTTCAACTTTTGAGACATCCCAATCTCCAATATATTGATTAAAAGCTTTAGCTCCCATAAACATAGAATGCATATACTTTACATTCGCAACATTCCAGTTACCTATTGCCTTATTGAAAGATTTTGTGCTACTGAATGCATACCCCATATATATAACCGAGGAAACATCCCACTTCCCAATATCTTGATTGAAGACTTCTGCCTCAAAAAAAATACCTTCCATATTCATTACTCCTGACACATCCCATTTTCCAATATCTTGATTAAATTCACTCGCAAAGGAAAACATATTGGTCATATTTTTAACAGAAGACACATCCCACTCTCCAATGCTCTGATTAAAAGAAAGCGCATAGCTAAACATCCCAGACATATCTTTAACACGTGATACATCCCAATTACTTATTTCCTGATTAAATAGATCTGCATGAAAAAACATATAGTCCATATTTTCAACCATAGACACATCCCATTTTCCAATTTTTTGGTTGATGCCACTTTCGGCAAACATCCAACTCATCTTTTTTACTAACGATACATTCCAATCATTTACATTTTCACCAAAAGACAGCGCTTTACAACCAAAAAACATCCAACTAAGATCAACAAGCTTTGTAAAATCCGGATTATCCAATGCTGTAATAGTCAATCGCGTACACTCATAAAATGCATTTCTCATACTACTCCACTGCACTGTTCCCCATTGCTGCACTTCAATTAAATTATCTCTGTCTTTACCATCTATTATTGTTGGGCAGGACATTAATTTATTATAAAAATGTTTCAAATTTTTAGGAGCAATAGATAATCTAATTTTTTTACCAGGAGGAAGTTTCGTGATTTTAACAAGCCCTTGCCCTGGTGAAAATATACCAGATCCACTTTGCCCTCCAGGAATTGTTTCCCATCGGAACTCTACCTCTCCGGTCCGATCTAATAAGAACTCAAGCTCATCTTGTTCTTCTGGTAATTCCCAGCAAGTAATGAAATCCCGTTGTTCTCCTCCCGTAAACACAAATGCGACTTGATTACTATAAACCGTTCCTGCACTATTAGTCACATAAGCACGAACGTAATACGTAGCACCTATAATCAACTCTTTTATCTGGCAGACATAAGAATTTGATTCTAATTCAGAAATATTACAATTATCATTTAACGTAGGCAGTTTATTTGTACTCCAGACAATCCCAAAAGAAGTGACGGGTAATTCTCCTGCATTAGCTATTTTACTCCTAACAACAGCTCCCTCTCTTGTTATATCTGTAATATTCTCAATATAAACTATTGGAGCTTTTTGCTGCTGTAATGTTCGATAGCCAGCAACGATATGTTTCATTTCACGAAGGGTTCTGGCATTATTGCCATTGGTCATATCCCCGGTTGGTTGACCTTGAAAGGTAATTTCTGGATCAGAAAAATAAGGAACAGCTGTGTGTGATGTTTCATCTCCAAAATACCAGCCATCAGGATAAGTCATTACATCACAATATCGATTATTGTCATTTCCTTTCCATCTCCATCCTGCTGACCAAAAATTATCGTCCCAATTAGTCCAAATAGTTGGACCTGGTTGAAAATTTTGATCTTTATGATGATGAGCACCCATATTATGCCCAAGTTCGTGCGTCATAGTTATAAAATCACTCGCTTGCTGAACTCGAACTAATGCATAAGCATAATCTTCACGACCATATTTATCATCCAATATCCACGAAACTCCTCCGACATCTCCTTTATTTGTAAATAGTACGACTAAATCTGCTGCAACTGCATCTCTAATAATTGATACATTGGGGATAAGTCCTTCCGTCAAAAAGTTCAAATCATCACTTGATCGATCTGATTCAGTGAAATCTATTTCTGTAGAATAAGCAAGATTAAATGTAACGCCCAGATTGCTATTTGTAGCAACCAAATTACTATTCGCAATGGAGTGATTAATAGTATTATTTATTCCTCCTTCATTAACATCTGCCCATTGCTTGGCAGTAGGAGTATAAACTACTAAAATATCAATTTGGGCAGGGTCATTAGGGCTCAAATCGGGCTGAGCTGATTTTAAATGGTTAATTGAATAATTGAGAAAATTGTAATTTGATTCGCCATATTCATTTTCTATATTATCCTTAAAGTTATCATATTCGTCTCTTCCTTTTGGAATAAGCATTTCTTCTCCTTCTAATATGTCTAGTTTGGTTTCGTCCAATTGGACCAAGTATGACAACTGCTCTTGGGGATGCATGCGAGTCGTGTATTTTTCTTTCTGCTCAGGAATATCAATAGTCACCAACTCTGACTTACCCGCAATTGAGATGATACAAGAAGAATACGGATAACCATCAAGTTTAGCAACTAAGGCTATAACTCCATTTACATCAATACTCTTCGATACAATGACAGCCTTATAACTTTTCCCAATAAATAAATCAAGTTGTAGGCTATCTCCAACGCTAACATTTTTTGAATCTTTCACTTCCTGATTTAATACAAAAGGTCGTGCCTTTTTTATTGCCACTCCAAACTTTTCATTAGTTGTTGCAGTTTTTAACTCAACTAGCACCGAATGATCATTCAGATTAAAGTGTTTGGGGTTTGCCTGACTTATACTTACAATTATACTATATGCAAGAAGAAGTGTAATTATGCGTATCATAAATTGAATATGGATGGATAGAAAAAATTACATGTGATATTTTATATATTTCTCAGAGCAAAAAACGTCATAAACATAAAAAAATTATTACTCCTTAGCAAGAATTAAAGTCATTAATCATCTTCAAACAATTTTTTCATCAATATTTTTCATATTTAGAATGAATACAGATACTATATTCATATATCACAGCCTATAAATTGGAGTATGCCTAATCTCGTAGTGTTATCAGACATTCTATTATAATAGACAAATCAATTTCAAGTGCATAATTGTGTTCTTCTTGCAATCCAACCCCACGCAGTTTAAATCAGCATAAAACCAATTCATACAATTTAAAAGCAAGCTGGTGTTAAATTAGTTATATAGAATACTCATCACACCTCCACCCGCTTATTTATCCTCGTGTACCACACATAGGCTTTAACATTGGGGTAGCCGCACTGGTGAAGCAGGGCTTTGTAGTTACGCACCTGACGGTAGTACTTTTCCATCTCGTGTTCGCCCGACTTGTAATCGACCACAACCACCTGCTGGTCGGGGCCAATCATAATCCGGTCGGGACGTTTGATGCCTTGTTCGCTGGCATGCAAAATACTGCGTTCGGTGAGCACACGATAGCTGCCATCGAACCATTCCTTTACTTCGGGGTCGCTCAGCATGCGCTCAATTTCTGCGGTCAGAGCCTCACGTTCGTCCTCGTTTACTTTTCCGGCAAAAACGGCTTTGTGTACGGCCCGTTCCAGCTCATCGGCATGCCGTATTTCCGATAGAATTTCGTGAATCACTTTTCCCTTGTTCACGGCTCCCTGCCACGGACCTTCAGCATTGAAAAAATCCTGCACCGGATTACGCACCGCCAACTGTTTACGAAAATCGGAAAAACTGAAACGGTTAAGCAAAAGGTTTTGCACCGACTCTTCTTTTTTCTCTTCTGTCAGAAAAAATTTGCCCCATTCAACGATTTGCCCCGACTCATCGGTCATATCCGAAAGTTTGAGCAAGTCGCCTCCTCGCATGGCTGTTTGCTGTACGGTATGTTGCAACAAATCGCCCACCGTGCCCATTTTGCCCGAAGCCTGTGCCCAGGCGTACAAACCTGCTTTGGCCCGGGTAAACGCTACATATAGCAAGTTCAGATTATCAATATAGGTATTGAATTTTTCGGTCAGATATTCTTTTCTGAAGATGGAATTTTCGAGCAACTTGCCGTATTTCACCGGAACCAGCTTCAGCGCATCGAAAGGCGCACAATCGGGCGCACACCACAACAAAGGAGCATGGTGTCCGCTCGGCTGCATCGACCAGTCGGCAAACGGAATCAGCACATGATCAAATTCCAGTCCCTTCGATTTATGAATGGTAAGGATGCTGATGGCATCAATCGTCTCAGCCACCGGAATGGTAATTTTTCCGCTGTTTTCAGTCCACCAATGCAGAAATGTAGTCACCTCCGAAGCATTGCCCCGCTCGAAAACGGCTAGCTGATCGACAAACGCCTGCAAATAAGCCAGCTCGTTGCTCACACTGAACAGACTGAATTTTTCGCAAAGACTGTACACCATTTCCTGCAACGACTTCCCCGCAACCAACTGCTGAAACAGATCACTTTGCAAGTAACGCTGCAAGCTGTTTTCATCGGAAGCAAGCTCCTCAAACTGTTCGTTTAGCGGAGGTTGATAAGCCACCGAAAAATCGAGACTCCCCTGCCGTTTTGCCGGATCGCTAAAATCGGGCAGACGGCCTGCCTCTTTCAACAGCGGATGCAAATACGAGTAATACAAATAATTGATGGTTGCCTGCACAATCGGATCGTTCGGTTCAATAAAGCAATGCATCAGTGCCACCACAAAATTCACCAATCGCGAATTGTTCAGGTACAACGACTCGTTCGACAAAATATCAAAATTGAAACCGTGGTTCTCCTCCTTGTTTTTCTCCTGCAAAAACAACTCGGCAATTATCCGGGCTTCCTTCTTTTCGCGCACCAGCACCGCAATCTGGCGTGCCTTCACTCCTTTTTGCTGAAGATTTTTGATGCATTCAAGCATTTCAGACTTCACCAATTCCAGGTTTTCGTCCTGCCTGTCGCGCCCCGCTTCCATGAAACGAAGCCGGAAATAGCCTTCATCTTTTAATTCGCCACGACCAATCTCCTGCAAGCGGTCGGCATAAATTTCAGGAATTGGTTTCAGCTCATCCAGTCCAGCTGATTCGTGTTCGGCATCCACATGCTCCTGCAGCAACTGCGGTGCCACGGTAAATATCGTATTGTTCAGGCGAATAATGTTTCCACAACTGCGCCAGTTTTGATTCAGCAATTGCGTGTCGGCTCCAAAATGATCCAGCGACTCGTTCAGTCTTCCGGCCAGCAAATTCCAGTCGCCTTTCCGCCAGCGATAAATGGCCTGTTTCACATCGCCCACTACCAGATTGAAATGGTCTTCGGCCAGCGAATTCACCACCAGCGGTTTAAAATTATCCCACTGCAAAGCCGAAGTGTCCTGAAACTCGTCAATCATAAAATTTTGATACACCACTCCGGTCTTTTCGTACACAAAAGGCGTATCCGAATTATCGATAATCTGACGGATAAAATAGCCCGAATCGGAAATCAGCACCAGTCCTTTTTCCTGACAAATTTCCTGCACCATTTTCCGCAGGTCAACCAATATGCCCAACACATACAACTGATCGGTAATTAGTCGGGCAGTATAATAATGTGCTGCATTTTTTTCGTTGAATGAAACTGCATTCGACAGTATCTCCATTAGCCGTACTGCCGCAGTTCGTGCTACCTCTGGGGCATTTTTCACGGTCCACTGGTCAATGTCGGCCGCTGCTTTGAGCGCCGTTGCCGTGAAAGAATAATTACCGTTGCTCAGTTTGGCAAAGCTGGTTGCCGGCCCCCGCTGTTTGCTTTTGAAATCATCAATGCTCACACCATGTTCGGCCATTACGGCTTCTCCCCCACGTCCAAAGCCCTGCAATGTTTTTTCAAACTGATGAATAATACGGCTCAACTCGCCGCGATACCACAAAATAAATTCTTTGTCGTTCAGTTTTTCGTACAGTTCTTCATTCAAACTGCGAAACGCATCGTTGTATATTTCGCGACCAAGTTGCACGATATCGGCTTTCAAATTCCAGCCGCGCCCTTCGGTAATTTTATTTTCAGCAAAATCTTTCAGCCAGGCACGTAAACGCAGGTCGTCCTCTACGGAAAGAATCAAGCGATCCACCGCTTCATCCAAAATCGAATTTTCATCTAGTTCGACACTGTACGCCGAATTGATACCCAGCTCGCGATTGAACGACTTGATTACCCGCTGAAAAAAGCTATCAATGGTACTGATTGAAAAACGCGAATAATCGTGCAGAATGCGCTTCAGTGCCCGTTGGGCGCGCCGAGCCAGTTCCAGTTCGTGCAACTGAAGTTCGCGTTTCAGCACCTGCAACACAGCAGTGTCGGTCCCCTGCGACAAAGCATGAAGTTCGCTCATTACTCGCGACTTCATCTCTGCAGTGGCTTTGTTGGTAAACGTAACCGCTAAAATATGCCGGTACGACCACTCGCCGGTGAGTACTAATTTCAGGTAATCTACCGTCAGCCGGAAAGTTTTTCCCGAGCCCGCCGATGCTTTGTATATTTTCAGTTGCGACATGCTTTCAGTTTGAATAGCTAAAGATAAAGCACTTTTGGCAAGCAGTGAAAAGCAAAGGTGTTTTTACCGCCATTTCCCAAATACATTTTAGAGAAACAAGACCCATAAATAAAAAGCTATTCACAAAATGTGAAACAAATTTGACTTTCTACAAAATTCTTATTCTTTCTATGAATAGCTATCTATCTTCTTAATCCAAATTATTCATTCGGATCTTCAACCGTCTCAAATTCCAATTCAATTCCTCCAGTCCATCCTGCAATGAGATTATAAATAACGCATGAAATAGCAGTCATGATAAAGCCTATAATTCCGTAAAAGAAAGGAAGAATGAAAAAAATAATCCCGCCAGCAAATGGGAAAAGCTTCCCGCTTATTGTTCCTCCAATCATCGCTAATATGCCTATTGGAACCATAATTACTAAAGTGGTCAGGAAAAAAATAATTGCTGATACTTTGGAGGTTTGAAATACGCCGAAGCGTTTAACTCGTTTCATTTTTGTTATTTATTAGTTAGTAATAGAATAAGTATTCAGAATAATATATTGTCGCACAACTATCATATAAAACACTAAATCGCTATAAGCTAATAATATTGTAAATCTTTACTTCAGGCTGGGCTTCATTTAAAATTCGACTCAATTTACAGAAAACAAATCCTTTTTCAAACGATGTTCTCATTTTTGTCGGCAAATACTCATTCCTGGAAAAACGAATCGGCACAAGATATTTTTTCAGAAAAAATTGAATTATTTTTAAAACTGTTGCAACCCTTCTGAATTTTGGTTGTCAGTATAATCGAAAACAAAACAAAAATTTGGGAAAGACGGCATTCATACACGAAGATCTGATAGAGTCGAGTAAACAAGGCAGCGATAAGGCCCGCTTCCAGCTCTATCAGTTGTATTCCAAAGCAATGTTTAACGTGTGTTATCGCATGCTGAACAATCGCGAGGATGCCGAAGATATGCTGCAAGAGGTGTTTATCCAGGTTTTTCAGAAGCTGGATAGTTTCCGGTACGAATCAAGTTTCGGAAGTTGGCTGAAAACCATCACCATTCACAGTTGTATCAATTTCCTGAATAAGAAGAAAACAGAATTAATTTATTGCGATGAAATCGATCGGCACGACCGGGTTCAGGAGGAAGAACAACACGTTGAACTAACAACAGAAAACGTCCTCAAAGCCATGGAAGATCTGCCTGAAGGCGGTCGGCTGGTTTTCTCTCTCTACCTGCTCGAAGGGTACGACCACAGTGAAATTGCTGAAATACTCAATATCACCGAATCGACCTCGAAAACGCAGTATATGCGGGCAAAGCGCAGGGTATATGAAAATTTGAAGAACCAAAAAATTTGGGCATCATGAAACAAGATCGTTTAGAAGAGTTTGTACGCAACCATCGGGATGAGTTCGATTTTATGTCGCCATCGCCCGATGTATGGAACCGCATCAATCAATCGGTCGCACCAGCAAAAACTGTTTGGTTCCATGCCCGCTGGATTAAAGTTGCGGCAGTAGTTGTTGTTGCATTGTGCAGCTCGGCGCTGGTATATCAAGCCATTGGCCCGATGGGAGGAAATGCCCCTCATGCCGAGGTATTGGATCCGGAAATCCGCACCTTGCTCGAAGCCGAAGCTTTTTATGCCCAACAAGTAAACGGCAAACTGGAAGAAATCAGAAAATGCTACCAAATGGTTCCGGAACTTCAATTAGAAATAGAAGGTGATTTGCAGGAGTTGGAAAGCATGTACAACGAACTGAAAAAAGACCTGAAAGACAATATGTCAAACAAAAATGTTATTGAAGCAATGATTGAAAACAACCGCTACCGCTTGCAAGTGGTTGACGATGTTTTAGCTCAAATAAAATGTTAATATACGGGGAAATGGGAACAAGAATAAACATAAACGGTTGGTTGCTGGGATTGCTTTTGTGTATGCCGTTTGCTGGCAAAGCCCAATTCAGCGAAACCCGCGAATTTGAAAAACGTTTCAAAATTCAGCCGGGCACTCGTATCGAAATTACCAACAAGTACGGAATGATTGAGTTGAACACATGGAAAAAAGACTCGGTCGTTATTAAAGTGGTTATTAAAGCTGAAGAAAAAAAGCTTGATAAACTGGAACGGACACTTGACGGAATAAAATTCGATTTTACCAATAGCCAATATTACCTGATCGCACGCACCATGGTTGGCGAAAACCGGAACCAGCTTGAAAGCGAACTGGTTCGTTTCAAAGAATCGTTGTTGCAATCGAACAGTAATGTAAGCGTCGATTACCAGGTATGGTTACCTGACGGACGAGACCTGAAAATTGAAAATAAATTCGGAGATGTTCTGATGGGGGACTACTCCGGAACTCTCGACATTAACCTAAACAACGGGAAATTACGTTCGAAAAATCTTCGGGGCAAGCTAAGCTTAAACCTGAGTTTTGCAGGAGCAACTATCGGAAATACAGCCAATGCGCGTATCTACAGCAACTACAGCGACATCTACATCAAAGAGTCGTCGCAATTGCGCATCGATAGTAAATCGTCAACAGTAGAAATACTACAAACCAATCAGCTTTACACCAACTCTAGACGCGACAAATACCGTGTCCGACTGATTGATCAGCTGGAAGGCGATGGCAATTTCAGTAGTTTTAGGGTAACCAGCCTGACAAAATCGTCGAAACTACGAACTACTTTTGGAGATATCGAATTCGAAAATATCGATCCAAAATTTGAGAATCTTTATCTCGAAGCCCGTTCAACTGATGTCTCGCTCTATTTCGATACCGAATCAAAATTCAATTTCGAATTAACCGAATCGAAAACAACGCTCGATCTGGGACGGGAAGTAAAAATAAACGACACCACCGAGCTCGATGCGAAAGAAAAGAAAAACAGGCGAAAATGCTCGTTCGGCGAGAAATCAGCAGGACCTGATAAAATGATTCTCAATACCGTTTCCGGTGAGCTGAAAATTTTATCGTATTAATTTATTCCCTGCAAAAAAAATCTGCTGCAGGTAGAAATCTCGCTACCCGGATCTTCCTTTTCAAAAAAATTGAAAAAAAATAATGCAGGCTTGCAACCTGTTAGGGAAACTCTTGTCTTTTAATTCAGAAAACAATAGAAACAGAAAACAATTTTTTCAGCCATGAAATAGCCATGATTTGGCAAACGCCAACCGGAAAAGAAAAGATTATTTCAATCATGGGTATTCTATGTGGCAATTAAAAAACAAATTATTCTCACATGAAATAGCCATAAGAGCTAAAGCTCATACTAAGCGAAAATGAACAAATGGCTATTCCATACGTTGAGATTTTAATTGAAAAACAAAAGTTGATACGAAAATTATACGAACCAACTTTGAAAATTTATACATATGAAAACAATTTTTACTTTCAGAAAAACTGCCGGATTTGTTCTGGCATTATCTCTTCTGGTTGGTTCAACCAGCTGTCTCGACGAGTATTTCATCAGCGGAAATCATTCTCCGGCCACAGAAATGCGTCGTGCCCGTAATTTCGACGAAGTTTCGGTGAGTGGATCATTCGATGTTCAAATTATTCCCGGCGACGAATATTCGGTTCGCATTACCGCCGAATCGAATCTGCTCGATTATATTGAGACCGAAGTGATTGATCATAAATTGCGTATTTACAACCGTAATTTATACAACATTCACAATCACGAACCGATGTTGATCGAAATCGTTTGTCCCAGCCTCAACGAGCTTCATTTAAGTGGTTCAGGAAATGTGAACACCGAGCTTTTTGTTAGCGACGAGTTTGATGTTTCAGTTTCTGGTTCGGGAACCATTTACGCGCAAGTTGATGCATTAGAACTGGATGCCAACATTTCCGGATCAGGAAAAATTGAACTGGAAGGCACTTCCCGAAATGCCGAAATCGATATTAGCGGATCGGGAAAAATTCATGCATTCGATTTTCCGCTCGAATATTGCGATGCCCATATTTCCGGTTCGGGCTCCATGTATGTAAATGCAAGCAAAACGCTTGAAGCTGCCATTTCAGGAAGCGGAAATATTTACTACATCAACCATCCGGTGGTACATGCACGCACCAGCGGATCAGGAAAAGTAATCGACCGTAATTAATCGGCCAGCATGAAATGAAACAAGCATATTGCATCGCAACAATCAAAAAATTAACTTTGATTTTCAGCAACATGAAGTTTCACTTCTGCAAAACAGACAGGTAAGCGGTGTAATGAAATAAAACTTATTAGGTATGAAGAAACTTATTATTCTCTTGTTTTTAAGCATTCTTGCCTGCACCATTCAGGCACAAAACCATCAGCGGGCAGTTGGTATCCGGGGCGGAATTTCATCAGGAGTTGAATACCGCGTATTTACCAGCGACCGAGGATCATACAAAGCCTTACTTTCAACTCGCGACGAAGGTTTACAACTGGTTGCCTTGAAAGAATTCCACGAATTTGGCTTATTCGATTGCTGCGATCAGCTAAGTCTTGTGTATGGATTTGGTATTCATGCAGGGTACGAACATTGGGATAAGTCGGTCTATGATAGTGGATTTCATCATTGGGAATCGCGCACTGCTCCAATTGCCGGACTCGATGCATTGGTTGCCCTCGAATACAACATCGAAGAAATTCCACTCAGCATCGGAATTGAAGGAAAACCTTTCTTCGACATGTTGGGACGCAAATTCTTTCGGCTACAACCTTTCGACTTTGGCTTTACGGTAAAATACAACTTCTAATTATCAGAAACACAACTAAAACAGAGCAAGAAATTGCCCTGAATGGGATTTATTTACTCCAAACAGAAACAAAAAAAATTAAACAAATTATTCGCTATGAAACAGATTACCTGTACTTTCCTATTTTTTATCCTGACTTTTTTCAACCTGAATAGCCATGCGCAGGAAGTCAGCGACAACGAAATCAGAACCCTGGTGAGCCGCAACCGAAGCAACGGAGGATATGGTGCATTATCGATGCATTATTCTCAAATTGATAACAAAGATGCTTTTTCTGTCGGAGCCCGCGGAGCCTGGATTATCGACCACTCTTTTGCAATTGGCCTGGGTGGACATGCTTTTGTTAACGGGCTCGACCATCTGGATGATTACGATGGTCCCCGTGCAAACGATCTGGCCGGTGGATACGGCGGGTTGATTCTCGAACCGATCCTGGCTCCCCGTTTTCCGGTACACATTTCATTTCCTGTTTTATTAGGAATGGGAGGAATAGCCCTGATTGAAGATGATGACCACTGGGATGGCTGGTATGTCAATGACGAAGAAACCGATCTTTTTTTGGTATTCGAACCGTCGGTAGAACTTGAATTCAACATGACCCGCCACATGCGACTGGCGGCTTCTCTCTCATACCGTTTCACCTCCGATGTGGAACTTCCCACTGTTCGCACTGACGCCATGAAAGGGCTCACTGCGGGAGTAGTATTCAAATTCGGAAAATTCTAATTTTGAAAACACACAAACAATGAAGTCAGGCCAACAACCTGACTTTTTCATTTAAAATACCTTGCATTTCTTCTGTATTTCATCAATCCATGACTTTTTCCGGTTAAAAACATTCTCTTTTTCATTTTCTTTATCTTTTTGTTTGATATACTCCTATTCAGAATCTTGTTCAGGGGCAAACAAAAAAGACACAGAGGTGTTATATTAAATTGAATAATTTTTACAGGAAATAAACGATATGACTTACGATTTAATAGTAATAGGAAGTGGGCCGGGCGGCTATGTTGCAGCCATTCGTGCCTCGCAATTAGGCATGAATGTAGCCGTTGTTGAAAAAGAAAATCTTGGCGGAATCTGCTTAAACTGGGGATGTATTCCCACCAAATCGTTATTAAAAAGCGCACAAGCTTTCGAATATGCCAGCCATGCCGCCGAATACGGAGTCAGCATTTCGGGCGAAGTAAAACCAGACTTTGAGGCAATGGTAAAACGTAGTCGCGAAGTAGCCGATGGTATGAGCAAAGGGATTCAGTTCCTGTTCAAAAAAAATAAAATTGAAGTTATTAATGGCTATGGGCGCCTGGCCGACAAAAATACCGTTGAGGTGGTTGACGAAACAGGAAAAC
Source organism: Prolixibacteraceae bacterium (assembly GCA_963668595.1). Classification (GTDB taxonomy): domain Bacteria; phylum Bacteroidota; class Bacteroidia; order Bacteroidales; family Prolixibacteraceae; genus GWE2-42-39. Next base: position 2,293,289 of record OY764876.1, read on the forward strand.
GAACTTCACACTCGGCCAAACACATTATTCTGGCAACCGGAGCCCGCTCGCGCGAATTGCCCAATCTGGAACAAGACGGAGAAAAGATCATTGGCTACCGCAAAGCACTTACTTTGCCCAAGCAACCCGAATCGATGGTGGTAGTTGGCTCAGGTGCAATCGGTAGCGAATTCGCCTATTTCTATCACACCATCGGCACAAAAGTTACACTGGTTGAATACATGCCCACCCTGGTTCCGAACGAAGACAGTGAAGTTGCCAAACAGTTGGAACGCAATTTCAAGAAAAACAAAATGAAAGTTTACACCGAAGCTGCTGTTGAATCGGTTGATACTTCAGGCAAACTTTGTCAGGTGAAAATAAAAACCAAAAAGGGCGAAGAAATTGTTGAAGCAGAAGTAGTATTGTCAGCAGTTGGAATCACGCCAAACATCGAAAATATTGGATTGGAAGAACTTGGCATTGTCATTGAAAAAGGTCGGGTAAAAGTGAACGAATTCTACCAGACCAATGTTCCATCGGTATATGCAATTGGTGACATTGTAACCGGCCCAGCTCTGGCGCACGTCGCTTCGGCAGAGGGAATTACCTGCGTTGAAAAAATTGCTGGTCTGAATCCTGAACCAGTCGATTATAAAAATATTCCGGGTTGTACCTATACCAATCCCGAAATTTCATCGCTCGGTTTAACCGAAGAAAAAGCCCGCGAAGCCGGATACGAAATCAAAGTGGGTAAATTCCCATTTTCGGCCAGTGGCAAAGCAAGTGCCTCGGGACAAAAAGATGGTTTTGTAAAACTGGTATTCGACGCCAAATACGGAGAATTACTTGGTGCTCATATGATTGGAGGAAATGTAACCGAAATGATTGCAGAGTTGGTCGTCGCCAAAAAACTGGAAATCACCGGACACGAATTAATCAAATCAATTCATCCGCACCCAACCATGAGCGAAGCCATTATGGAAGCAGCTGCCGCAGCCTACGACGAGGTAATTCATTTGTAATAAATACACCAAAGTATCGGGCAAAAAGACTTGGCGAAAATACTCGTCAGGTCTTTTTTTATGAGCAAAGCGAAAATTCAAACGAACGACCCCATTGTTTGATTTTTCTATAATCAACTGATTTACAGAAAGAAAGAATTATTTGACAAAAAAATATTTTACATTTGGAGCCGTAACTTTAAAATTGAAATATGAAGAAACTTGTTCTTTCAGCAACAGCTTTGTTGTTTTTGGTGAATCTTGCCCTTGCAGGAGGTATTCTTACTAATTCCAATCAGAGTGCACAATTTGTGCGAATGTTATCCCGCAATGCATCAACCGATTTGGATGCCGTGTATTTTAACCCGGCTGGTTTAGTAAAAATGGAAGATGGTTTTTATCTGGCCTTCCATAACCAATCTATTTTTCAAACCAAAACTGTCAACAATCTCTTTCCGATGCTGAATGATGCCACTTACATTGGCGACGTGGCTGCTCCAGTCTTCCCGAGCTTCTTTGCGAACTATAAAAAAGACAAATTTGCCCTTTCGTTTGGTTTTGGTCCAAACGGAGGAGGCGGCTCTGCCGAATATAAAACAGGACTTCCTTCGTTTGAAGTTCCTATCTCTCAGCTCCCCGCAGGTTTAAATCAATTAGGAATTCCTGTTACTGGATATTCAGCAGATCTGTACTTTAAAGGGACATCTGTATTCTGGGGGTTCCAATTTAACGCTTCATATAAAGTAAGTGAAATTTTCAGTGCATCTGCTGGAATCAGAATTATTGATGCTAAAAATACTTATCTCGGACATATAAAAGATATCAATGTTATATCAGGAGGACAAAGCAAGAAAGCCTCTGATTTGCTTACTAATCTGGCAACCCAGGCAAGTGGTGCAGCATCACAATTTAGCCAGTATCCAGCAACAATGGTAATGCCTGATAATATTGCAACCGGGGCTGGATTACCAATAGGAACAACCTTTGGACAAGCCGTTACAATTATGAATTCGAAAGCAGGAGCAGCTCAAGCAACGGCAAACTCACTAGGAGACAAAAATGTTGACGTTAAACAAAAAGGAACTGGTATTACCCCAATTCTGGGTGTACACATTGCTCCATCGAAAAAATTGGATATTGCGATAAAATACGAGTTCAATACCAAACTTGAACTGGAAAACGAAACTTCGGTGGACGGAACAGGCAAATTTCCTGATGGATACAAATTCAGAAATGATATTCCTGCAATTTTAACTGCCGGAGTTGATTATAAAATTTTACCCGATTTCAAACTTTCTACTTCTTTCAATTACTACTTCGATAAAAATTCGAACCGTGAAGGAAAAGAATCAGAAATAGATAAAAACTATTACGAGATAGCATTTGGCGGACAATATGATATTAGCGAAAAAGTAGCACTCAGCGCAGGAATTATGCACTCGCAAACAGGTGTTGGTTCGGGATACCAAACTGATCTCGACTATAGTTTAAGTTCGAACACTGTTGGTTTGGGAGGCGAGTTTAGCGTAACTCCCCGTTTTACAATCGACCTCGGATTCCTGTACACCATGTACCAAGATGGCGAAAAATCAATCACCTATCAAAACATTGGAGCATTCAAAGAAACCTACGATAAAAAAACGACCATTTTCTCGGTAGGATTTGCTTATAAGATTTTCTAATACATCTATATCTCAATAGATTGGGCAGCTGAATAAAAACGGCTGCCTTTTTTGTTTCCCCTGCATGGTCTAATTTGGAATGCTGATTGACTGTTATATCTTTGCAGCTCATTTTTTTTGAGCATGTACACACAAGAGGAATCAAAGCAAATACGACAACTTTTCTGGGATACTTTTGCCCGGCGATGTGAAATTGTTCCTGAGTTGCGTCGCCGTAAAAAGAAATGGATGCTTTACGATACCAAGATTAGTGGTGTGGATCTGAAATTTGAGGTGACCCGTCAAGATGCCATGGTGATGATTGAGATTAACAGTCGCAGCGAAACACGCCGGTTGCAAATTTTCGAGCTCATGGAAAAATATCGGATACTGCTTGAAGAAGGTTTTGAGGACGGATTAATTTGGGAATATTATTACAAAAGGGAAAGCGGACAGGAAGTATGCCGGATTTTTGAAAAAATAATCCATGTGGACATTCATCGACAAAATCAGTGGCCCGACATATTCAATTTTCTGATTGAAAATATGCTTCGACTCGAAACTAATTTTCTGGAAATCCGCGATGTACTAAAAGAAGAAATTGCTGAACTTCCTTACGAATGATTTTCGGGTTGATCGTTCAACTTAGACAAAAAGTGGATTCCTTCGCTAGTACTTATCGCCCGCAGTGCATAATAAACTGATTTACGGGGCAATCGTTGTATCTGGCTGGTTTCGTAAGAAATGAGCCAACCATTCATCAAGCTAAATAATTGATTACTTAGCAAAAGAAAAAAATCGTCGGCATTACTTTCATCTATAAACAAACCCTTTTCTATTCCTTCCTGTATTAAAACAGTAGTCAATTCGCGGAGCAGTCCCAATACGTCATTTTCAATTCGGGAATAGCATGCAGGATAATACTTTCGTAAACTCCGGTGTACCATGGGGGAATTATCTGGAGAAAAAGAAAAAATATAATTGTAAATAAGGAAAAAAGCACTCAACGGATTCTCAGACTGACCGACCAATATGGGTAAAGTATTACGAATCTCGAGCATTGTTTTTTCCACACTACAATCAACCAAATCCGTTTTATTTTCAAATATCTGATAGATTGTTTTCTTCGACATTCCTACTTCCTGTGCAATATCGTCCATAGTAACGCTATTGTATCCGTATGTACGGAATAAACGGGTTGCTGCGTCGATGATCAATTCGCGTTTTTGTTCCATTGTCTCCCTTTGTAAAATGTTCTCTTTCTTCCGCTTCAATAAAATTCAATATCCTGGCCAACCGAAGGCTGACCAGGATGAGCAAAATTATATCAGGACATTGATTGCATTTACTGCAAGCAAATTAGTTCATGGCTTTTTCATTGATTGGAAATACCTCTGCCAGTTTTTTCTTTTCGGCCACCATCGCCATATTTTTCTGATCTCGTTTCAATAATCGAGATACCAGCACATAAATTACCGGAATAATAATTAGCGACAAGAACATTGAACTAGTCAAGCCACCAATCAGAACCCAACCGATACCACTTTTCCATTCGGCTCCCGCACCACCGGAGAAAGCCAGTGGCAACAATCCGAAAATCAATGCAAGGTTAGTCATCAAAATCGGACGGAAACGCAAACTGGTTGCTTCCACAATTGCATCATATACTTTTTGGCCTTTGTTTACCAAATCGTTGGCAAAGTCAACCACCAGAATAGCATTTTTGGCTACAAGCCCCATCAACATGATGATACCCATAATAGAGAACAAACTCAAACTTTTTCCGGCCAATGCCAATCCGAGCAATGCTCCGATAATTGACAACGGCATAGAAAACATTACCACAAACGGATAAGCATAACTGTCGTACAAGGCAACCATGGTCAGATAAACAAACAAGATAGAAGCAATCAGTGCAATCAACAAACTGCCAAACGATTCAGACTGACGCTCGAGGTCACCGGCCAATACCACATCCACACCAATCGGTTTATCCAGTTCAGTAAGTTTTGCTTTAATTTCTTCGCCAACGGTACCAATCGTTTTTCCGGCAAGTTGCCCGGTAATACTTATCGATGGAAGTCTTTTATAGCGAGTCAACTGGGATGCACCTTTCTTTTCCGTAATACTGGCTATTTGTTTTAATTTTATCACTTCTCCTTTGTGATTGATAATGCCCATGTTCTCAACATCTTCTCTATTTCTCTTGTTGAATTTATCAAGTGTGATATTGATTCCATATTCTTCTCCGGCTTCTTTGTATTTCAAATCGTTATTTCCTGAGAAAGCAATACGAAGTTCAGCGCCCACTTCACCGAGAGTTAAACCTACTGTCGATAATTTTTCACGGTCAATTTCAATATTAAATTCGTTGTTTCCTTCTTCATCCGAAGTTTTCACGTCAGTAGTTCCCTCAATTGATTTCACCAATGAGAATACTTTTGATGCAAATGCGCGAGTCTCTTCGTAATTTGTTCCACGAACGACAACTTCCAGAGGAGAAGTAGTTGTTCCGACAATACTAAGCTCATTGATTGAGAATTTAACTCCGGCAAACTTCTGTTTCATTTCATTCTTCGTACTAATACTGAAAACTTTTGACGATACATTCCGTTTGTTTTTATCGACCATCTTCACTGTTATCTCGGCTGCATAAGGTGTTTCAACCACTGACATACTGCCACCTTTCGAGCCAATATTTGAGTAAACCAACGCGACTTCCGGATGTTTGCGAAGTTGTTCTTCAACCTGGGCACAAATTTTACTTGTTTCGTCAAGTGTCGCATCTTTCCCCAATTCTACCAGCATTATAAATTCACCACGGTCGCCATTCGAAACAAATTCAGTTTGAATAAATCCTTTTGAAACCAATGTGAACGAAGCAAAGAATAAAATAATGACTGAAATAAGTGTGATTTTTTTATGATTCAGCGCCCAGTGCAACATATCCAAGACAACATTTTTTATGTTGTTTACCAGACGTTCAAAGAACATCAGGAAACGATCGAATGGATTCTTCTTATTCAGGATTTTAATTTTTCCGAAACGCGAAGTCAACAGAGGAACCAAGGTGAACGATACCAGCAAACTAATCAGGATTGAGAACACAATTACCATAGAGAATGCAATAAGCATTTGTCCGGTCATTCCTGAAGTTAAACCAATCGGGAGGAATACAGCGATCAACACAATGGTAATTGAAATTACCGTGATACCAAGTTCCTGTGTTGCATCCAACGATGCCTGCCAGCGGTTTTTGCCTTCCTCCATGTGGCGGTAAATATTTTCCAACACCACAATCGCATCGTCAACAATTACCCCAACCACAATCGACAAAGCCAACAAGGTCATCAGGTTCAACGAGAAACCAAAAAGCAGGAAACCAACAAATGTCGAAATAATTGATGTTGGAATAGAAATCATTACGAAAAGCAGGTTTCGGAAGCTGTGCAAAAATACCAGCATGGTAATCGAAACCAGGATAATAGCAAAAATCAAATCTTCCATTACACTGTTCACCGCATCTCGGGTAAATTCGGAAGTGTCGCTTGCAATCACAAATTTGAGTTCACTATTGCTATATTTTTCTTCGAAATTTTTAAAAAGTTTTTGCACCTCGTCGCTAATTTCCACCGCATTCGATCCCGATTGCTTTTTAATAGAAAGCCCAATTGCTGGCATTCCGTTTACGCGCGCCAGTTTCACGGTTTCGGTTGTTCCATCAAGCACCGCAGCAACGTCTCTGATTTTTATCGACGAGCCATCGGTTGTTTTGATATTCAGATCAGCAATTTCGTCGAGCGATGTAAATTTCCCGCTAATTCGAATCAGTGAACGCGACTGGTCATCCGTTACTTTTCCTACCGGAAAGTCGAGGTTTGAGGCAGCAATTACCTGCCTGATCTGCGACAAAGAAATTCCATATTCCTGAAGTTTCTGTGCATCAGCCTCAATTTGTATTTCGCGCTGGTTCCCTCCAACAATTTCAACTCCAGCCACTCCCTTAACTTGTGAAATATAAGGTACAATATCGAGTTTAATTAAGTCGTAGAATTTCTGCTCAGGCATGTTCGACGAAGCAGCAACGCTCATTATCGGGAACATGTTAATGTCGATTTTCTGAAACTGAGGCTTATCTGCATCTACCGGCAAATCATTTTCAATCATGTTCACCTTTCGCTCACAATCCTGAAGAGCCAAATCAGGGCTAACTCCATCTTTCAGCTCAATCTGAATGAGCGATACATTCTCGTACGAAAATGAGACAATCTTCTTGATTCCTTCCATTCCGGAAACTGCGTCTTCAATTGGCTTGGTAACCGAACTCTCTATCTCACTGGGCGATGCCCCGGGATACACAGTAGTAACCATGTTCATTGGAATTTCGATATTCGGCGTGAGCTCTACGTTCAGGCGGGTGTAACTGTAGATACCAGCCAAAGCCAGAATCGTAAAAACCACCACTGGTATGGTTGTTCGTTTTACGGATATATCGGTTATTTTCATTTCTATTATTTTTTATTCTTTAGACAAAAACAGACACAATCAATCTGGCTTATTTTTGTCAAAATCAATAGTTTCTGACAGTTTACCCTATTACTGAATAATTTTTACGCGATCACCATCATGAATATTAAGCTGCCCGGTAACCACTACCAGTTCTGTTTTATTCAATCCACCAATCACTTCAATGTATTTTTCATTATTGTCGCCAATAACGATGTCGCGTAATATCGCTTTGTCGCCTTCAACCACATATACCGACGGATTTTTCATACTTCCCACCAAGGCAGCTTTTTCGATAATAAATGTTTCTGCGGCTTCAACCGGAATACTTACTTCAGCAAAAAGCCCGGCTTTCAAATGCTGAGTTCCTTCTGGATTATTCAAAATTACTTCGGCCTCGAATTTCATCGATTTATCAGCCTTTTCGCCAATCGAATTAATTTTTCCGGCAAATGTTTTGCCCGGAATTGCAGGAATCGTTATTGTTACTTCCTGCCCTTTATTTAATTTGAAAATATCTTTTTCCGGAACTTTGGTCCATATTTTCAGTTTTGCAGTATTCACTATTTCGCAAACAGGCATTCCGCCGGCAACAAATTGCCCGAACTCAACCATTCGCTTATTTATCGTTCCGGAAATTGGAGCTTTTATTTTTGTATCGCGCAGGGCTTTTCGGGTCTGAATCAGATCTGCTTCTGCTTTTTTCAATCCAATGCGAGCCTGTTCCAAATCATGCTTGGCAATTGCATTCCCTTCAGCAAGACGCTCCATGCGCTCAATATCTTTTTTCTGCTGTTCCCAATTGGCTTCGGCAACCAAAACATTAGCGGCAATAATTTCATCGTCAATTTCAATCAACACATCGCCTTTACGTACGCGATCGCCCACACTGCAATTTACTTTTTTCACCTTGCCCTGACTCTCTGAAAGAACCACTAATTCTTCGTTTGCACTAATTGTTCCGGTGGTTACTACCTGCTGGTTAATTTTCCCCATTTCCGGAGTTTTTACCTGAACCGGAATTTCGCCGATTGTTTGCGATGCCAAGGTAGCTTCCTCTTGGATAGCTTGCTTGTTCGACGTTAATTTCATTGCGCCCCACACAATAAGTACTGCCAGAATAATCAAGGGCAGAATAATTCTTTTAACTGTTTTCATGTCTATGCTAAAAATTATTATTTTTTCTATTATCACTTTTCATTGCCATTAATCAGTAATTCCTCCTTCTGGCACTAATCCAGTAAACTTTTCAGTTTTCCGGTCGATTTCAGTAAATCGATCTCTGCTACTTTGTATTTTAATAATTGCTGATGATACAGGTTTTCAGCGTCCAGTAACGATAGCTCAACATTAAGCAAGTCGGTCAACGAAGCCATTCCTTCATCGTACTGAAGTTTTACCTGTTTATACACTTCGTTGGCAAGCTGGCGGTTACCTTGCTGAGCTTTAAAATTTGACCATGCCGACAGCAACGAATTCAACGAATTTTTATAGTTGGTATCCAAATATTTCTGGGTATAATCAAAATCAAGCTGCGCTTTCTCCAAGCCTAATTCGGCTTGTCGCACGCGAGAACGTTTTGCTCCTGAACTACATATCGGGATGATTGCTTTCAATCCAACCGTATTCATGTTATTCATATTCTTCAAATTAAACTTATCGCTGTACGACGAATAATTGAACTGTCCGAATGCGGCCAGATTAGGAACAAAAGCAGCTTTTTCGGATTGAACGGCTAACGATGCTAACTCGGTTTGCTTCGAGGTGAGCAAAAATTCGGGTAGATCGCCGGGCTGAAACCCGGCGATACCCGGTTGTTTGTTTTCTGAGACATTTATACTGGTTGTATCCAATATCATTTCCCGATCGACCTCCAATCCACACATAATCTTCAGATAGCGTTGCTGAATGTCGATTGCATTTTCCAATGTTTTGCTCTGCGTTTGCAAGTTGGTTATATTGACTTTGATCCGACTTACATCGGTTTGTTTGGCAAAATCATTTTCAAAATTCAATTTCAAAATATCATACACCTCGCTCAGATTGCGAATATTTTCGTTAATCACTTGCTTATTCGAATAATTCATCAATATCTGGTAATACAATACAGAAATATCTTTAATCACATCTTCTTCTGTTTTGCGAAGCATGATTTGTTGCATTTCTTCTGCAGTACGAGCTTGTTTTAATCCTGTCAGATACGACTGACTATATAATAATTGAGTTACTTGTACCCCCGCAGTTGTAGTATGAAGTGCTTTCATATCAGCCAATCCTTCCAGCAATGGAGCTAACGATTCAGGAATAGCATCTGCCATTTCAGGAGAGATTTCAATCTCCGGGATTCCCATCCTCGAATAAGTAATATTCCCTTCAATCTGGGGTAAACCCGCAACAAAAACTTCTTTCTTTTTTTGCTTACTACTTTCGTAGGAAAGACCTGATTTTTTAATCTCTGCATTATTCTCGACTGCCTTTAAAAGAAGCTTTTTCAACGAAAAAACTTCCTGTGACTTTGCCGGATTTAAGGCAATACAAAGACAAATGAATAACATACTCATTGTTTGTTTCATGGCTATTAATCTATTTAATATTCTCTACTTTGTTCTTAACCTATCGAACTAAATAATCAAAAAAATTAAGGTTTTATTTCAATCTTATCTATTTTTCCTAGAAACCATCTCATTCCTGATGAAACATTTTTCAACATAATTGTATTCCGCGATTCAGCATTCTTTTTAAGCAATAATATTTCATCAACGACTCTCAATTGCTCTGTAATTTTTTTTCTGACTTCATCCAAAATTGTCTTCATATCTCTCGAAACAAAACGAAAATATCGTTTTCTGTCTCCGGGATAAGTTACATACTCAACCACCCCGCGAAGCTCTAAATTACGCAGAGCTGTACTGGCTGAGCTTTTACTTATTTTCATTTCCTCAACAATCTCATCAAAAGTATATTCCTCCTTATCCATCACCATAAGAAGAGCCATAATACGAGCAGCAACAGGCTGATAACCATCGCGCTCACTATTTCGGCCAATCAATTCGATTAGCTCTTTTTGTTTTGCTATTCTTTCTGTATCTGTCATAATGAGTAAAATATGGGTGCAAATATAAGTTAGTTTTATATATTCCGAACCAAACGAACCAAATAATTTTCTGCATTTGTCACTCTTAACATTCTCTTAAAATATACATCTATTGCAAGAGGACAAACAAAACGAAGATTGTACCTTTGTTACCAGCTTCTAAAATACAAAAAAATGATTCTTCAGGCACTATTAGTCATCTCCATTATTTTGCAGTTTTTCGCAGTGGGTGTAGCAATCAAGCTAACAAAAGTTACCAAATATAACTTTTCATGGATTTTATTAACGGTCGGATTTGTACTAATGGCCGTGAGCCGATTGGTTGAATTTCTTCCCTACATCAGTAATTTTGTTCCTCAGGATTTTCGCGAGATTTTTATCTGGATTGGCGTAACCACCTCGCTTAGTTTCGCAATTGGTGTATTTCTTATCCAGAAAATATTCAAATACATGAAACGCGTAGAAGATTCGCGCCGCTTAACAGAAAAGATGTTTCTCAATGCCATTATTCAGGCCGAAGAAAAAGAGCGCAAAAGATTTGCAAAAGACTTGCATGACGGCCTGGGACCATTGCTTTCAACGGTTAAGATGTCGGTTTCGTCGCTTGCTCAGATTGAGCACGATCCTTCGTCGGATGAAATTGTACGCAACACCGAGTTAGTGATCGACGAAGCAATAAAAAGTCTGAAAGAAATATCAAATAATCTTAGTCCGCATGTGCTCGACAACTTTGGTCTGCTCAGGGCAATTACCAATTTCAGTAATAAAATTAATGCAACCCGGGCGGTCCGAATTCGAATCGAATCGAATTTAAAAGACGAACGCTTCGACAACAATACGGAAGTCATTTTATACCGGGTTCTTTGTGAATTAATTAATAATACAATCAAACACGCCCATGCAAAAAACATTGTTATAAATTTGATGAAAGAAGAAAAAACCATTACCATTGTCTATACCGATGACGGAAAAGGATTCGATGCTCGAAGACTTACCGACAAACCTTCGGCATCGGGAATGGGTATTTCAAATGTCTTTTCCCGCATCAATTCATTAAAAGGTGAAATATCAATAGACAGCAACAAACAACAGGGAACCCTTGTCAATATAAAAGTGAAAACCGAAAATGACTGAAAAAAATTATCGAAAAATCATTCTGGTTGACGACCACACTTTGTTCCGCAACGGATTAAAAATACTGCTCAACAACCTGAAAGGCTACCGTGTGGTAGGCGAAGCGTCGAATGGAAAAGAATTTCTCGCATTGCTTGAAACAGTTACTCCCGATTTGGTTTTGCTTGACATTGAAATGCCTGTAATGGACGGAATTGATGCTGCCGAACTGGCCATGCAACGCTACCCTTTGCTAAAAATCATCACCTTATCGATGTACGGAGAGGAAGATTATTACTACAAAATGGTTAATGCAGGAGTGAAAGGCTTTGTTCTGAAAAACTCAGACATCAAGGAAGTGAAAGCTGCACTGGAAACAGTTTTTGAAGGCGGAAGTTATTTCTCGTCAGAATTACTTGAAAATCTGGTAAACAACCTGAAAACCATAAAAAAAGACAAGGAATCGCACACCGACTTATCCGATCGGGAACTAGAAATTTTGGTACTCATTTGTCAGGGTTATTCGAACCAGGAAATTGCCGACCAGCTTTTTATCAGCAAGCGAACTGTTGACAAGCACCGGGCCAATATTCTGGAAAAGAGTGAAAGCAAAAACACAGCTCAACTGGTGGTATATGCCATCAAAAATAAACTGGTTGAATTATAAAAACCGTTCTACCTGCCGTATTGATTAATCAGGCTCAAACGTAAAGCAAAAAAAATCCTGCCGAACCAACGACAGGACTTTTTTATATGTTTATTTTCACCTTGTTGACGAATTGTTATTTCACCTTGTCAACGATTGCTTTGAAAGCAGCCGGATGATTCATTGCTAAATCGGCCAACACTTTACGGTTAATTTCAATGTTTGCTTTTTTCAACAAACCAATTAACTGAGAATAAGACAAACCTTCCATACGAGCGGCAGCGTTGATACGCTGAATCCACAATGCGCGGAAGTTTCTCTTTTTTGCTTTCCGGTCGCGGTAAGCATACTGCATCCCTTTTTCAAAGGTGTTTTTTGCTACCGTCCAGACGTTTTTGCGGGCGCCCCAATTACCGCGGGTCATTTTGAGGACTTTCTTTCTGCGAGCCCGTGATGCTACTGCATTTACTGATCTTGGCATAATCTTACATTTTTGAATGGTTAGCGTCCGGCTACCGCCGGATCTTTCGGCTAATTCACTCGATTAATCACTCGATTTTTTACTAAACTCTCGTCTAAAAGAAAAACATTACTTCATGTTCAACATCAACTTAACGTTGCTTTCGTCAGCTTTCGAAACCATTCCCATGTGAGTCAGGTTGCGTTTGCGCTTGGTCGATTTTTTCGTCAGGATGTGACTTTTAAAAGCGTGTTTTCTTTTAATTTTACCGGTGCCAGATAATTTAAATCTCTTTTTGGCTCCGGAAATGGTTTTCATCTTTGGCATCTTCCTAAAAATTTATTTGAAATTTATTTCTTCTTCTTAGGTGAAATAAACATGGTCATTCTTTTTCCTTCTAATTGAGGCAATTGCTCAACTTTACCCAATTCTTCCAGCTCTTGTGCAAATTTCAGCAACAAAATTTCGCCCTGTTCTTTAAACAGGATCGAACGTCCTTTGAAAAACACATACGCTTTCACTTTTGCGCCTTCTTTCAGGAATTTCTCGGCATGCCGTAATTTGAACTGAAAATCGTGGTCATCGGTATTGGGTCCAAATCGTATTTCTTTAACCACTACCTTCACCGCATTGGCCTTCATCTCCTTTTGCTTCTTTTTCTGTTGATAAAGAAACTTCTGGTAATCGATAATTTTACATACCGGCGGGTCAGCATTCGGGGAAATCTCCACCAAATCCAACTCCTGCTCTTCGGCCATTTTTCGTGCTTCATTCAGGGAATACACTCCCGGATTGTCGATGTTGTCGCCAACTAATCGCACCTGATGGGCACGGATTCGTTCATTTATTCGATGTTGCGGTGCTGACTCAACCCGCGGCCCTGCATTGAATGGTCTCTTTAAAGCTATGGCTAAATCCTCCTATTATTAGTTAATACTATTATTAATTATAAAATGATGACAATTGCTCTCTTACTTCAGTTTGAACAAGCTGTTCAAACTCGCTCCATCTCATTGTCCCGATATCTCCCTGTCCCTGACGACGAACTGAAATAGTCTGTGTTTCAGCTTCTTTCTCACCAACCACAAGCAAATACGGAATACGTTTTAATTCGTTGTCCCTGATTTTACGACCGATTTTTTCGTTACGGTCGTCAACCAAGCTGCGAATATCGGAATTATTTAGAAAATCTGAAACACCTTTTGCATATTCGTTATACTTTTCGCTGATAGGCAGAACTACCACTTGCTCAGGCGTTAACCACAACGGGAACTTCCCGGCAGTGTGCTCAATCAATACAGCAACAAAACGCTCCATCGAACCAAACGGTGCACGGTGAATCATAATGGGGCGGTGACGTTTATCGTCAGCTCCAATATATTCAAGCTCAAATCGTTCGGGCAGGTTGTAATCCACCTGAATGGTTCCCAACTGCCATTTACGTCCCAGTGCATCTTTAATCATAAAGTCGAGTTTCGGACCGTAGAATGCAGCTTCACCCAGTTCAGTCACTGTAATTAAGCCTTTTTCTTCGGCTGCCTCAATAATTGCACGTTCTGCTTTGTCCCAGTTTTCAGGTGAACCAATATATTTTTCCGGTTTATTTGGGTCGCGCAACGAGATTTGTGCTGTATAATCTTTAAAATCGAGTGCTTTAAAAATGATGAAAATAATATCGATCACTTTTTTGAACTCGTCTTTCAACTGATCGGGACGACAGTAAATGTGAGCATCATCCTGAGTAAAGCCACGCACACGGGTCAGTCCGTGCAATTCGCCGCTTTGCTCGTAACGATAAACTGTTCCGAATTCGGCCATGCGGATTGGCAAATCTTTGTATGACCGAGGTTTAAATGCATACAATTCGCAGTGGTGAGGGCAGTTCATCGGTTTCAGCATGTACTCTTCGCCTTCCTGCGGAGTTTTAATCACCTGGAATGAGTCAGCTCCATACTTGGCATAGTGACCTGAGGTTTTATACAGATTCACATCACCAATATGCGGAGTCATTACCTGCTCATAACCAAATTTTTTCTGAACTTTCTTCAAGAAATCTTCCAGTTGCATGCGCAGCATTGTTCCTTTCGGTAACCACATTGGCAAACCTTGTCCTACTTTTTGCGAGAAAGTAAACAATTCCATCTCTTTTCCGATTTTACGGTGGTCGCGTTTCTTCGCTTCTTCCATCAAAATCAGATATTCTTCCAACATTTTCTGTTTTGGGAAAGTTACCCCGTAAATACGGGTCAACATTTTGTTTTTTTCGTTCCCGCGCCAGTATGCTCCTGCAATTGCAGTGAGTTTTACGGCTTTAATATATTCAGTGTTCGGAAGGTGCGGACCACGGCACAAATCAGTGAAATTTCCCTGATTATACAGAGTGATTGTTCCGTCTTCCAGCTCGCTAATCAATTCCAATTTCAATGCATCGCCTTTGGTCTCAAACATTTTCAGTGCATCCGCCTTCGATATTTCGCTACGAACGATGTTATTCTTCTGTCTTGATAGTTCAAGCATCAGTTTTTCAATCTTTTCCAGATCTTTTTCTGTAATTTGCTTGCCTTCGGGCAGATCAATATCATAGTAAAAACCGGTGTCAACCGTCGGACCAATTCCAAATTTCGTCCCGGGAAAATACGTTTCAATAGCTTCGGCCATCAAGTGAGCCGACGAATGCCAGAAAGTTTCCTGACCTTCACGATCTTCCCATTTAAACAGTTTGATTTCGGCATCTTCCAGGATTGGACGATTCAAATCCCAAACTGCTCCGTTTACAGAAACAGCCAGAACTTCCTTGGCCAATCGCGGGCTAATCGCCTGAGCAACATCCATTCCTGTTACTCCGCTTTCGAATTGCCGTTGACTTTTGTCCGGTAATGTTATGGTTATCATTAAATGCGTTTTATAGTTCAAAATTCAGGCTGCAAAGATAATAATCTTCGACGATTCGAAACAAAAGCATTTTGTTTTTTACACTCAGTTCGCAATAAATTAAAGCATTTACTGTCAGATGCTTTCATTTCGCACAAAAAACAATCGGGTCGTTGCCAATAACACAACGACCCGATTGCAATAAATTTGGTTGTTATCTGAAAAAATCAGGCAAGTATTTTCTATCTGAATCCCAAAGAAATACCAGCATTGAACGAGGTATATTCAGCTTTCGTTACAGAGCCATAAATACTAAAAAATGCCAATTTCAAGCGAAGGCCCGCATCAAAAGCAATGGTTGAGTTCTCAAAATCAAGATTAATCGGGTCAATCAACGCATCCTCATCGGTAATTACCAAATCGCCGTTTGTAAGCGCGGTTACTACCGGAAATTTACCTAATAAATCAACCGTCGATTTACTTGTTGTTTGCATAACACTGCCGAAAACTGTGAGTACACCCATTTTTTTTGAAAGGACTAATCCGTATTTTACGGATGAAGTACTAATTTTCAACATCTGATCATCCGTATTTGTAAAAGTTACCGAAGTAATACCACTTCCGTAATCCTGCGGAGTAAAAGTAACTCCGGTTTCGGCATCAATTTTCGCATATCCAACAAAAACAGCAGCATCCAACGGAAGATCTTTCAAGGCTGAAATCGACTTCAAAAAATTGTGCTTCAACCCGGCACCAATCATCCCGATATTTGCTTTATCCTCGTCAATCGTAAATTTCACCTTTGGCACATAACGCAGCGAAAGATCGGTATGAGGCAGTGCTCCAAATGTAAGTTGCACCATCGGAACAGGAACAATGTCAAGATTAATACCAGCCGGAGATTTAAACGAAGCCAGCTCGTGACCCTGATCGTCGGTAACCAACAAACTTGGCCCCTCCTGGTCGGCGCCAGCAATGGTTGGAGCAATGGTATTTGTTCCAACAACTGATAACCGGGAAAACTGTAGCTCTCTTAAATCGAATGTTTTGGCAGAATTTGGAATTTTAATCGCACTGGCCGACACCGACAAATCGAAGCCCAGCCATTTGTGTGTTTCAGCCGAGTTGTACCAGCCGTTGTTTAACCCTTCGCCCAAGGCAAAAGCATAAGGTTCGAGATATGGTTGAAAAAGTTTATTCGCATCGGCAGCGCCTGCCTTAATAAACTGAACCACATCGCCCTGTGCAACAACCTGTTGACCAGCAACAAAAAGAGTCAATACAATTAAAATCTTTTTCATTATAAATAATTGGTTTTTTAAAGAGTGGAAAACGATCGTTGTTGTGCGAAGAATAATTTTACGATCAACAAGCAATCGGTTGTTTTCACTACTCATTTTCTATATCGAATTTAAATTTACACAAGCTGTAATAAACTTATTCCTTCGCCGACTAAACAACTGCACATACAAATTTAATAAGATCGAACTTAAGTTTTAGTTTTAATTGAATAAAAAGCGATATTAAGCTGGATTAATGATTGAAACATCTTTTTATTCTGAAAAAAAAGTTGAAGTTTTACACAGCATTAAAACCGACTAAAATATGAAGAAGCTACTTTGGCCTGTTTTGCTGATAATATTATCAATCAGCATTTCCTCTGCACAAAAAAAGATTGAACTGGAAGATTTATTTGTTCGTGGCACCTTTTCGGAACGAACAGTACGCGGGCTGCGATCGATGAACGACGGACTGCATTATACCACACACGAAAAAGGGAACAGCGTAGTAAAATACAGCTACAAAACCGGCCAACAAGTAGCTGTGCTTTTCGATTTATCGAAAATTGAAAATGCTCCAATTAAAAGTTTCAGCGACTACCAGTTTAGCGACGACGAAACCAAACTGCTGCTGACCACCAACCGCAAAGCGATTTACCGCCGCACATATACGGCCGATTATTACGTTTGGAACTCGGTAACAGAAGAACTTACTCCGGTTTCGGAAAAAGGAAGCCAACAAGTCGCCACATTTTCGCCTGACGGAGAGCGTGTTGCCTTTGTGCGCGACAATAATATTTTTATTAAAAATCTGAAATTTGGTACTGAAAGTCAGGTTACCTGGAACGGTAAAAAGAATGAAATAATTAATGGTGTACCGGATTGGGTTTACGAAGAAGAATTTTCGATGAATAAAGCTTTCGAATGGTCGCCCGACAGCAAAATGCTGGCCTTCATTCGTTTTGACGAAACTGAAGTTCCGGTTTTTGGGATGACTATGTTCAAAGGATTAAGTCCCGAGCTGGAAGACAACAAGTTGTATCCCGAAAATTATCAGTTTAAATATCCCAAAGCAGGTGAAAAGAATTCGCTGGTTACAGTACACGTGTACGAACTAAAATCGAAAACAACCATACTAGTTGATGCCGGAGAAGAAACAGACATTTACATTCCGCGTATCCGCTGGACTCCCGATGCAGCCGAGCTTTCAGTAATGCGCCTCAACCGACTGCAAAACCGGTTGGATGTACTGATGGCCAATCCGTACACCGGCGACTCACGCCTTTTCTTTACCGAAAAAAACAAACGCTACATTTCGGAAGATTTTCTGGATGATTTTATCTTTTTGCCCGACAATCAGCATTTTGTAATCACCAGCGAACGAAACGGATATTCGCATCTGTACCTGTACAACCGGCAAGGGTACGAACTGGGGCAACTTACCGACGGGAAATTTGATGTAACTAAATTTTATGGCTACGACAGTGAGAAGAAATTCTTTTACTATCAGGCAGCAAAAGAGTCGCCCATGCGCCGCGAAATATATTATGTGAGCCTCGACCGGAAGAAATTTGGCAAACTTTCGCAGCAAAACGGAACCAACAATGCAGATTTCAGCAATGGATTCAAATATTTCATCAACTATTTTACCAGTATCGGCACTCCCAACAAGGTTACTTTGCACGACAGCAAAGGAACACTGATTCGCACACTGGAAGACAATAAAGAGTTACAGGAAAAACTGAAAGATTATCAAATTCAGCCGAAAGAATTTTTCACATTCAAAACTTCAGAAAATATTGAACTGAATGGATGGATGATAAAACCTGCCGGATTTGATGTGAATAAAAAATACCCGGTAATTCTGACCCAATACAGTGGCCCAAATTCACAATCGGTACTCGACAAATGGGGAATCGGCTGGAACGAATACCTTGCACAGGAAGGCTATTTAATTGTTTGTGTCGATCCGCGTGGAACGGGAGCCAGAGGCGAAGATTTCAGAAAGGTCACCTATATGCAACTAGGGAAATACGAGTCGGACGATCATATTGAAACGGCTAAATACCTGGGATCGCTTCCCTATGTCGATAAAAACAAAATTGGCATGTGGGGATGGAGTTATGGTGGTTTTATGACTGCCTTGACATTGGGTAAAGGCGGCGATTTGTTCCGTGCTGGTATCTCAGTGGCTCCGGTCACTCACTACCGCTATTACGACTCGGTTTATACTGAACGTTACATGCGTACCCCACAGGAAAACCCGGATGGTTACGAAGATAATTCGGTGTTTGCCCACGCAGCCGGCATTAAAGGCCGACTATTGCTTGTACATGGTTCGGCTGACGACAATGTGCATGTACAAAACACAATGGAACTAACCGAAGCACTGGTTCAGGCTGGTGTTCAATTCGACATGGCCATCTACACCAACCGGAATCATGGCATTTATGGGGGAAAAACCACCATGCACCTGTATAAACGCTTTAACGATTTTTTAGAGAAAAACCTGAGATAATCTGATTCTCAAACAGGAATACAAAACCCGGTAGAAAATATCAATTCGAAGTATTTTCTTCCGGGTTTCTTTTTCTGAAAGAAATATTTACGATTAAGCGATTATTTTCTCGGATGGAATTCCGGGCATAAAACTCCCCATATTGCGAAGAATCAGTTGCCGAAGGGATGCCAAAACAGCACGCCGGTTACGAACATACGAGAAATGTAAAGGCGAGAATTCTTCCATACTACGCACAAAACTGCGCGAAAAATATTTCCGGTTCGACCACACCGCACCAATCAAAAACAAATCGATACTTTTTTTCATCAGCATCTTAAATGCCTCGGTGTCGCAGGTATTCAGCCAATCCACCTCATCCATAATCTGAAATCCCAAGTGAAAAACTTTGCCCGCGAGCATTTCTAACTCCTGCTTATTTTCTGCACCAGAAAAGCAGGTTCGCAACCCATCCGAAAAATCGACAGCAGTATCCTGCAAATCGTCGAGGAGCTGCAACCAAGCCCCGTAGTCATAAAGAAATTGTCGTTGTTTCTCATCCAGTTTTCCTGCCACCAGAAAACCATCAGCAATTACAGAGGTTCCCCCTTCTCTGCACAAATACGAAAAATATCTGATCGGCAAAGTCCGCGATCCAGTAACTTCATGCTTTCGGTCTGCGCCTGATGAATAGCCAACAAACTATCAAAAACCTCCGGATAAAGCAAGCGATCCCACTCCTCTTCAATCATTCTCACTAAAACATCGATTTGCTGCTCAGTATGATTTTGTGGAGCAATCCGATTCCCTTTCAGCCGTTCGGCAAACCGGAAGCTGAAATTCATTTTCTCAGCAACAGTAATCGACGGATCGTCAAGTAAATTATCGGAATACGGATACAACATGCTATATGCGAACAACGATGGAGTTAGACGAACCGGTACGCCCAGCAAATGCTGAATCCCATTCATAATCCAGACATTGCGACATGCCTGAAAAATATCTTCCACCGAAAAAGCAGGTTCAAACTGACGTGCTTTATCCGAAAAATCGAATGTACACTGAACCATCTCCGGAGAAAGAATAATGTCCAACTGTTCAGGCGCATAATCGAACATCCGGCGCGAAAAATTCCGCATTTCACTTAAAAGCAACTGCTGTTTTGCTTTCAGCAGATCAGCTGATAAAAACGGCAATTTTTCCTTGCACAGCGAAAAATAACCGTCGAGCAGTTTTTCTCGCTCTAATTTTTCTTCGGAAGAAAAACGTCGTTCAGGACTTGGAGCGGAGGCAGAACAAACGTCCCACAATTTGGCAAAATGAGAAAAATGATCCATATAATTCATGCGATTCGATTTGCATGCAATTTTGCTCAAATCTTTCAATCCTGCCTATATTTTCCGGCGAACGCTCTTCTTTTTTCGACCAAGACCTATCAATACGCAATTTTTCAGCTTTTTTTTGTCGAAGTAAAATCAGCTTCCAAAATTTTTCTATATTTGCTGCGCTTTTAGCAATAAAGGCAAGTGTTCTGAATGTATTGCCCAGATGGTGAAATTGGTAGACACGCCAGCTTGAGGGGCTGGTGCCGGTTACGGTGTGCAAGTTCGAGTCTTGTTCTGGGCACTAAAAAAGGATTTTATCAAATTTGATAAAATCCCTTTTTTTATACTTGTCCAATCATAACAATTGATAATAAATGGACAATAGAAAAGTCAATCTTTGAAGCGAAAGTTGTACCTACTTTATCAACGCTACTTGCTTTAACTGTGAAACCAAAACGAGCAGGCAAAAAATCTCCGCACAAAATACAATGTGGCAAATTATTCAACAATAGCCTTAGAAAGTTGCATACATCAAGTATAGCGATTCATTGATGGCGTACGCAAATTTTGCAAGACTGTGTTGTTTCTATATGCAGGAAAGACAAACAACAGAACAAGTATTCCGAATGCCAAATTTCAGGTTATATTCAAAGCATTCCCCACATACTGAAAGGAATTAATCTTCACCTAAAAAATATTCGAATACGGCACCAACAAAGACAAATGAATGCTGCACGTAAAATTAAAATTTTTCTAAATCCTTTGAACAATACATAATTCTGCTTATTTTGTGCCGATCTCACTAACCGTTCCCTGGTCATGAATGCAAATAATCGTTTTTCTGAAGCCGAGTTCATCCAGACCTTAAAGACTGGGGATATCAATGCATTTAGTGAGCTTTTTAATTTGTACGGAAAACGATTGTTTCTTTTTGCCAAAGGATATCT
This sequence comes from Prolixibacteraceae bacterium, assembly GCA_963668595.1. Taxonomy (GTDB): domain Bacteria; phylum Bacteroidota; class Bacteroidia; order Bacteroidales; family Prolixibacteraceae; genus GWE2-42-39. The sequence continues at coordinate 2,314,672 of OY764876.1, forward strand.
TAAATCAGAAGAAGACGCAAAAGAAATTGTTCAGGAAGTATTCATGAAGATTTGGAACAACAGGGAGGAGCTATCAACCGAAAAATCGTTTGACTCTTTTTTGTTTACTATTGCTAAAAATGGGATACTAAATACCATCCGAAAAACAAAATCGGAACAAGCCTACCTGGCATACGCAAAAATTCATCTGGAGAAAAACACTTTACTTGATGAAGAATTAAACTTCATTGAGCTTGAAGCCGCCTACCATAAGATCATTGAAAATCTTAGCCCAAGAAGAAAAGAGATTTATTTATTAAGCAGGGAACAACATCTTTCGAATATCGAAATTGCCAATAAAATGAACATCTCAATCAAAACTGTAGAAAATCAGATGACCTCTGCATTATCCGAAATACGGAAGAATCTTCGGAATCTTGGATTTTCTTGGATAATCTTTTTTGAATTATTCATAAAGTAAAAAAATATATATACGAATAGGGGTTTCTGCAACCATGTGTGTATATCTGTTTGAATAGCAAAAAAACAGGATGGATTTAAATCAAGAAATTGAATTCAGGCATCTACACCAGCAATTACTTTCTGATAAGTTGACTCAGAAAGAAAAAGACGAGCTTTGGATTAAAATACAATCGACTTATAAAAATGATGAGTTGGAATTGTTGATGCAAGAATATTGGCATAGTTTGAGGAAAAAGGAAATTTCAGACGAATTCCAATTAGACGTTCTTAAAGGCAAGATACTTTCCATGATACAAAAATCAAAAGAAGAATCAATCAGAAGCCATAAGAAACAACCTATCAACTACATAAATCTTTTAATGCGGGTTGCCGCCATATTGTTTATCCCCCTATTATTAGGTTCGATTTATCAGTTTCATCGAATGTATAAACAATGCGACAAGATTACATCATCTTCAGCAATCATGCAGGAAGTTTTTGCGTGTCCGGGATCGAGGGTTCATTTTAAATTACCCGATCATTCGGAAGTATGGTTGAATTCGGGAAGTAAGCTTGAATTCCCTCTTAACATGCTTCAACAGAATCAACGAAACGTAAAACTTACCGGACAAGGTTATTTTAAGGTCGCACATGATAAAAAACGCCCTTTCATTGTAGAAACAGAGAAGGTGAAAATCCGGGCACTTGGAACTTCATTTGATGTATCAAGCTATTCCGATGACGAGCAGATCAGTTCTACATTGGAGGAAGGCTCGATAGCACTGACCGACTTACAGGGCAAAGAACTTGCCCGTCTGATTCCCGGGCAAAAGGCCGATTTATGTAAATCGACGAATAAGTTAATTATTACCGATGTCGATACAGAGCTATCTACTTCATGGAGACATGGCAAACTAATATTTAGAGATACTCCATTGGTTGAAATCACTAAACAGATGGAACGCTGGTTTAATTGTCACATTAATGTCGATCCAGCACTACTAAATTCAAACTTTTTATATACAGCAACCATACAAGATGAAACGCTTGGCGAAGTATTAAAAATGATTGAAATATCAACATCAGTAAAAACAAAAATCGAAAAAAGAGAGGTAAGCATATGGATTAAAAAATAAATAAGGGCAGTGTTTGCGCCACTGCCCTAGCGAATTAATCATATAGTAATAATCAATTCAAAGAAAAATCAAATTTATGAAAAAAAAGTGGTTCTTCACGGACTTCAGGTGTTTATTTGCCTGGGTCGGAAAATTTTTGAAAGTTATGAGGTTATGTGTTTTTCTAATTGCTTTGGCTAGTTTTCAATCACTTGCATTGGACAATTATGCACAATCGAAAAAAATCGATTTAAAAATCTCGGAACAGAGTATTTCTTCAGTACTTGAAAAGATTGAAGATCAAAGTGACTTCTTCTTCTTTTACAACAGCAAGGCCGTATCGTTAGATCAAAAGGTAACTCTTGATGTTAGGAATAAGTCGATTTATGAGCTACTTGATGTTTTGTTTAAAAACACCAACATCGAGTACACGATCAACAACCGGCAAATTATTTTATCAGGTAAAGAATCTGATGTTAGTCAGAACCAACAAAAGAAAGTGACCGGTAAAATTACAGACGCCTCTGGCTCACCCTTACCTGGAGTAACAGTACATGTAAAAGGAAGTCAGAATGGAACCTCTAGTGATTCGGACGGAAAGTATGTACTTACAAATATTCCTTCGGATGCCACCCTGGTTTTTTCATTCATCGGATTAAAAACACAGGAGGTCAACACACTAGGCAAAACGACAATTAACGTAACCATGGAAGATGAAACCATTGGTTTGAATGAAGTAGTAGCCATCGGTTATGGTACTGTAAAGAAACAAGACTTAACAGGTTCTATTACCACCATAAAATCAGAAGCCATCGCACAGCGCCCCATTGCTAATGCCAGCGAAGCATTTGCCGGACAACTTGCGGGTGTACAGGCGCAACAAACAACAGGTAAACCTGGCGCTGAATTAACTATTAAAATTAGAGGACTAAGTACTATTAACGCATCAAATGATCCTTTATTTGTTATTGACGGAGTTCCTTGTGGTGCAAACATGAAAGACATTAACCCCAATGACATTGCTTCGATTGAAGTATTAAAAGATGCGGCTTCGACAGCTATTTACGGTGCCCGCGGATCAAATGGTGTTGTGCTGATTACTACCAAACAGGGAGGGAAAAGTAAACCGACATTCGATCTCGTTGTTAACTATGGCCTTCAGAAAGTTGACAAAATCATTGAAATGATGAACATGAGCGAATGGGCTGCTTACCAGATATGGAACAGAAATGAAAGTTATATACGCGCCGGAGGAAACCTCAATACTCCTATTGCATCTCGTCCAAGCTCTTATCAATTTCCTGAAAGTTGGTTGTCGCCTGAAAATTTACCAGATGTAAACTGGCAAAAGGAAATTTACCAGATTGCGCCAATGCAAACCTACCAGTTGACAGCTTCAGGTGGTGGTGATGTTGGTTCGTACCTTATTTCGGGTTCGTACATGGAACAGAAAGGTATTGTGAAGGAAACAGCCTATAAGCGTATTAACTTCCGTGTAAATACAACACTCAATGTAGGTCAAAACCTTAAATTGGGAATGAATATCGCACCATCATTTTCTACCGAAAATAACCCCGACTCGGAAGGAAAAGAAAGTGCGTTGCATCATGCTCTTCAGTATTCACCAAACGTACCACTCGATTCGAATACAGAAGAATGGGGTTATACTCCTTATTCAACATCAGGATGGGCAAACCCGTTGCAGCGTTTGAAAGAAGTTTACGACGAAACGCTGACCAACAAAATACTTTCAACAGTTTGGGGAGAACTTGAAATTGCTAAAAATCTGAAATTCAGATCGCAATATGGTTACAATTATCAGCAAATCCGAAATTCCTATTTCCGTCCTTCGAATGTAAATACAGGGATTGCCACTTATGGAACATTCTTATCAAATGACCTCTATAGCTGGTCGTTGCAAAATACATTGAATTATTCGCATAAGTTCAAAGATTTATTTGATGTGAATGTACTGTTGGGAGAAAGTATCGAAGGATCAAAATATTACAGATCCAGTGGCAAAGCCAACGGCTATCCGAATAGTTTAATACATACGCTTAATGTTGCATCAACAGCCGTTTCTGCAAGTTCTGACGAGTTCGAAAATGCATTGTCGTCTTACTTTTCGCGTATAAGCTTCAATGCAAAAGACAAATATTTACTGTCGTTGAATATGCGCCGCGATGGCTCGTCTAATTTTGGGAAAGACACCAAATGGGGATGGTTCCCTTCTGCATCAATGGGATGGAAAATTGATCGCGAAAGCTTTATGGCAAATACAAAAGACTGGATTGACTTGCTGAAATTACGTTTGTCTGTTGGTAAAACGGGAAACAACAGCATTGGTTATTACAATAGTATCTCATTGCTTGGCGTAACCAATTACAATTTTAACGGAGCTATTGTCAGTGGTCTTGCTCCAAGTACCGTTGGAAACCCTGACCTGGGATGGGAATCAAAGATATCAAAAGATATAGGTTTGGATATTGGTCTGTTTAAAGGACGAGTTCAGTCAAACATTGATTATTACATTGATGATACAGAAGATATGTTACAGGCAGTACCTGTTTCGTATATGTCAGGTTATTCAACGATTACCCAAAATATTGGAAAAGTGAGAAATCAAGGTTGGGAATTTGAAATAACGACGCATAATATCGATCGGGAATTCAAGTGGACAACTTCATTCAATATCTCAAAAAATACCAACAAAGTAAAAGAACTCGGAAACGACAATGCTCCTATTATTACTGCAAGCTGGGGTAAAACGGCATTTATCACCAAAGTAGGAGAAGCAATTTCAAGTTATTATATGTACAAAACCGACGGTGTTTTAACTGATGCAGATTTTGATTCAAATGGTAAAGCATTGGTTCCGGTTGCAGCAGGTCAGGAAAAAGGAAACTTGAAAATTGTAGATGTAACACCTGACGGTAAAATTGATGCAAACGACATGACCATTCTGGGTAGTAACTTACCTGATTTCATTTGGGGTATGAGCAACAAGGTTAGTTATAGAAACTTTGATTTGAGCATCTTATTACAGGGTTCTCAGGGTGGTAAAGTATTCTTCCTGGGTGCACGCCATATGGACACCGGTGCTTTGGGTAGTAATCAGTTCGCCCGCTGGCTGACATGTTACAAACCAGATCGCAATCCAAGTACGCTACCAGCAGGTTCAACAGTTAATCTGGCATGGGACGGAAAAACACCTTATCCTTTTGGAAATAACCCGGGTTACAACGATACATGGTTATTTGACGCTTCATTCCTGCGTATAAAAAGTATAACAATAGGTTATAACTTACCAAAAGAATTGTGTAGTAAGCTTCATTTAATCGGAGGACGGATTTATGTTTCGGGTGACAACCTTTATACATGGAGCCATTATCCGGGTGCTACACCTGAAACAAACAGCTATGGTAATACAACTGGTGCAGCAAATACTTATCAGGGTATGGATTATGCAACTTATCCGATGTCAAGAAGATACACATTTGGTATTAACTTAACTTTTTAAAAATCAGATACAATGAAAAAACTAAATATTTTGGCTGGAATCTTGTTAACTTCTGCATTTACGATTGTAACATCGTGTAATGATCTGGATTTGAGCCCTATTTCAAACTACAATGCAGGTAGTTTTTACAAGACACAAGGTGATTTTAAACTCGCGGTAAACGGGATTTACGATAAACTTCAGGATTTGTATGTTTACAATGTCATGCCTCAGTTTCTTGAAGGAAGAAGTGATAATGTAACTTGCGATACTGGCTACGATGCCGGTACAGCAAGTCGGTTTATTGACGATGCAACAACTGGGGCAACAAAGGCCATGTGGCAATATCTCTATCAGATGATCGACCGCAGCAACGCTGTTATTGACCAGATTGATGATGGCGAATTTACCAGTGAAGACTATCGGAAGTATTACAAAGGTGAAGCCTATTTCTTAAGGGGATATGCCTATTTCCAACTTGGATTTCTTTTCGGCGGAGTTCCGTTGATTGACAAGCAAATGAAAGTTTCTGAAATAGCTCAAATTGCAAGAAGTACTCAGGAAGAAACATTCAATTTTGCAGCAAGCGACTTAACTCAGGCTGCAACATTGCTTCCGGGCACCTGGCCATCAGCATCTGAACTTGGAAAAGCAACGAAGTACGCTGCTCAAGGTATCTTAGCCCGCATGTATTTGTTTCAGAAAAAATATAACGAAGCAAAAACCTTGTTATCCGATATTATTACTTCAGGAAAATATGCGATGGCAACCAAATATGTCAATTGTTTCCTCGATTCATACGACAACAGTAACGAACATATTTTTCAGGTTCAATATAAATCAGGAAACGTAGGTGAAGGAAATATTCTACCGGTTGTTCAGGCTCCTGAGGCTATTGTTTCACCAATGTTCCCTCAGGGAGGTGGTTCTCCTTTCCTTTTTGTTTCTTCTGATCTTTATGATTCATACGAAGCAGGCGATGCCCGTCGTGACCTGGATATTCAAAAAGGATATACAGTCAAAGGAGGAACGATTGACCTGGTTACTAAATTCTATATCAAATATGCTCATGGTAGTATTCCTGCCACAAAAGACGATTACGAAGTTAACCTACCGGTATTACGTTACACCGACGTGAAAATGATGTATGCCGAAGTACTCAATGAATTGGGGTATTCAGCCAGTGGCGATGCATTTAAATATCTGAACGAAGTAAGAGTCAGAGCCGGACTAGCTCCAAAAACATCGACTCAATTACCTGATCAGGCATCTTTCCGCACTGCTATTTTCAACGAACGCAGATGGGAATTTGCTGATGAGTTTTTGCGCTGGTTTGATATTGTACGTTCGGGAAAAGCAATGACCATCATGAATGCATTCCTTTCTCGTTCGGAGAACGGTTCAACTCTTTATAAAATGAAAGGTGACTACCAACTGATTTTTGCTATTCCTCAATATGAATTGGATATCAATAAGGATACACAAATCATGTGGCAAAATCCAAATTATTAATTTTCAATATTCATAATAATTCACGCAATGATGAAGGTTGTGATACCTTCATCATTGCTGAATAATTTTTTTGCAATCTGACAAAATTGAATCTGAAAGTTCAAAAAATCTCTTAGTCGGTTTTTGATAAGTTTTCGCTCATAAAATTTTTATGATCAGAAATAGGACAATTCGTCTGGCATTCGCTGGATGAGGGTTTTTATGCGCTTTAACAAACAACACCAGACGAATCTAATGTGCCGATTATGAGGGTTGTGTGTGAAGAGAATCGGGTAGAAACTGTAATTCGATAATTCTTCAGTTTTTCAAGGATTTTATTGAATTCGAAATCAAAAAGGGCATGTGTGAGGAAAAATTAATGTGCCTCTGTATTGCCTGAATCTCCTAAAAGCAGCATGATAAAAACCGAAACAAGACAACAGTGCAAAACAGACTTAAACTCATGAAATTAAAAACTACGATATACTATTCCATCCTGTTATTATTTGCAAGCATTGCGTTGACTAATCACTCAAACGCCCGGTCAATAAGCAGTCAGGAAGCAATGATCGAATTTAATCTTTCAAACTTAAACTGGAAACTTTGGGGTTATCGCGCCGACAGTTGGAGGAAGAATTTCGACTATACCAACTTACGCGGCGACCGGGCCGAATACATGAACATTCCGGTAAAAGTACCCGGATCAGTTCAAAAAGCGCTCAAAGAGGCAGACATTATAAACGACTGGAACATTGGACTCAACAGCGTTTCCAGCGAATGGATTGAAAACCGACATTGGCTGTTTGTTACTCCATTGCCCGACTCCTGTTTTACTGGCGGAAACGAATTTATTCTGCATTGTAAAGGGCTTGATCAGAAAGGACTCGTCTATGTTAATGGCAAGGAAGCCGGAAGCTTTAATAATGCTTTTGTTTCTTACGATTTTGACCTGACGCCTTTCCTTCGGGAAAAAAACAACACTCTGGTAATTATATTCGAATGTTCCCCCTCCTATCTTGGACACAGTTGCTGGACTTCAAAAATAAAAGATTGGAAACCACGGTTCTATTACGGTTGGGACTGGATGCCGCGCATCGTACAAATTGGAATTTGGGATCAGGTGAGTTTGCTCAGTATTAAAAAAGAGCAAGCACGCATTAAAGAAATTCAGGTAACCACAGACGCCGACAAATTAAAAGACCTCGGCGAACTGAAAATAAAAGCCGAATTATCCAATCAATCCGTACAAAATAACATCCGGATCGTTCTTAGCGATCAAAACGAAAAATCAATCCTGAATGAAACCGTTTTGGTTTCTGATATCGTTCAGTCCAAAACATGGAACGACATAAAAATTAAACGCTGGTGGCCCAATGGTTCGGGCGAACAACCCGTGTATTGTTTGAGCATTGAGTTGCTTGATAAAACAGGAAACCCGGTTCAGAAAATCAGTAAGAAAATTGGATTTAAACACATCGAATGGCAGCCATGCAAAGGAGCACCAATCAATGCCGACCCGTGGATTTGCAGTGTGAACAACCGTCCTGTTTTCCTTCAGGGAATCAACTGGACCCCAATCCTCCCAAATTTTGCTGATTTAACCGAAGCTGACTATCAAAAAATACTGATTTCCTATCAAAAATTGGGAATCAACACCATCCGGATCTGGGGCGGTGGTTTTGCTGAAAAAGACTGGCTTTACGATTTGTGCGACGAACTGGGAATTATGATCATGCAAGATTTTCCAATCTCGTCGTCGGGTCTGGATAACTATCCATCGAAAGACCCGCAGGTGATTGCCGAGATGAGCTACATTGTGAAGCAATACCTCAACAGGCTTCAACACCACGTTTCTGTTTTACTGTGGTGCGCAGGGAACGAACTGTACGAACTGACTGACAATAACGTTCCTGTGACCGATCAGCACATCATGATACACACCATGAAGGAATGGGTAAATCTGCTCGATCCAACACGGAGGTTTCTTCCCGGTTCGCCCTCAGGACCAAACAAAACTGCCGGATGGAAAAACTTCGGAAAAGGCATTAACTGGGACGTTCATGGACCATGGAACCTGCCTTTTGCAATCGACGATTCAACCATGAATGCCGTTGTCCGTTTCTGGGAAACCGATGATGCATTGTTTCACTCCGAAGTTGGTGTTCCCGGAGCAATGTCGGCAGAAATGATCAATAAATACCGCGGTTCGTACAGCGCCATGCCAGCCAATACCGACAACCCGCTTTGGAGAACCGTAAACTGGTGGATCGACTGGAAAGAATACCTAAAAGAACACAAAGGCAAATCGCTCAATTCGATTGAAGAATATGTGGAATGGAGCCAAAAGCGGCAAACCGATGGACTTTGTATTGCCCTGAAAAGTTGCAAAGACCGCTTTCCCGGATGTGGCGGATTTATCATCTGGATGGGACACGACAGTTATCCTTGTCCGGTAAATACCTCTCTTATCGACTTCGACGGAAACCTAAAACCAGTTGCCGTTGAGCTTCAAAAAATATTTAAAGACAATTAGTTATGAGAATAATCCTATCCATTATCATTTCAATAATTCTGTTTCAGGGATGTGTGCCACAAAATAAGATTGACCGTGAAGCCATTCCAGAATGGGGGCTCGGACCTTTTGTAAGAGACACAACTGCACCACTTTTTGGTGCCGAAAGTAATAGCACCTTCGAATGCCCAATAACCCAATCTCCGGTTAAGTGGGAAGAAAAAGGAGTTCTATGTGCCTGTGCAGCGGTAAAAGATGGAAAAGTGTATCTGTTTTATCGTGCCGAAGATAATTCACGCTTACCTCGTTGGGGAACCAGCCGGATCGGTATGGCTGTTAGCGACGACGGGAAGAATTTTGTCCGACAGCCATCGCCAGTGCTTTATCCCGACAATGATTTTATGCTGAAATACGAATGGCCTGGCGGTTGCCAGGATCCCCGGATTGTAAAAACCGATGAAGGTAAATATTTACTCACCTATACATCCTGGGACGGAAAATATGCCCGGCTAAGCATTGCAATGTCCAGCGACTTAATTCACTGGGAGAAAAAAGGACTTGCATTTAACCAATATGCAGATGGAAAATACAACGACACATGGACCAAAGCCGGCGCAATTGTTTGCCGTCAGGAAGGAGACCAGTTTATAGCAACCAAAATAAACGGGAAATACTGGATGTACTACGGCGAATATGGCCTTTACATTGCGACATCAACCGATCTGATAAACTGGGATGTTCTGGAAGACACTTCCGGAAATCCATTAATCGTTTTGCCCCTGATTCCAGACAAATGGAATAGTTATGTAACTGAATCGGGAGCTTTCGCCTGCATCACCGAAAAGGGAATACTCATGCTTTTAAACGGAGGAACCAGAGATGGACTCCGCGACTTTGGATTAAGCGGCTCTGTTTGGGCGATGGGACAAGTTTTGTTCGATAAGAACGATCCAACCAAAGTGCTCGAACGGACTACAAAAGACTTTTTCCGCCCTGAACGCGATTACGAGATTCAATATGCGGGAGAAAAAGGCGGAGGAAACAGCAATGTCACTTTCATTGAAGGACTGATCTGGTTTCAGAATGAATGGCGATTCTACTACGGATGCGCCGATTCATTTGTGGCTTCAGCAGTTTACCGCCCAAACAACTAACATTTAAAAACCTAATTATGAAACGAAGTGAAATCAACCAAATTCTAAAGCAAGCCAAAACATTCATGGCTGAAAAGCAATTTATTCTTCCACCCTGGGCTTACTGGAGCGTATCCGACTGGAAAACCAACAAAGAAAATGCGCTGGAAATTACAGAAAACATGCTTGGCTGGGACATTACCGACTTTGGCTCGGGCGATTTTCTCAATCGAGGTTTATTTCTTTTTACCATCCGAAACGGCAAACTGAATGTCGATAAAAAGCCTTATGCCGAAAAAATCATGATTGTTGAAGAAAATCAGGAAACTCCGATGCATTTTCATTGGAGCAAAATGGAAGACATTATTAATCGCGGCGGTGGAAATCTGGTTATCGAGCTATACAATTCTACACCCGACAGAAAATTTGCCGACACTCCGGTTTGCTTTAAAACCGATGGAATCTCACGAACCGTTGAACCCGGTGGAAAAGTGATTCTAGGTCCCGGCGAAAGCATCTGTCTTGAACAGGGCGTATATCACCGTTTCTACGGAGAGCAGGGAAAAGGAACTGTATTGGTTGGCGAGGTAAGCATGGTAAACGACGACGCTAATGACAATTGCTTTTACGAAACCATCGGCCGTTTTCCTGTCATCGAAGAGGATGAAGAACCGACGCATTTGCTGGTGTCCGATTATTCCAAATTTATTTAACCGATGAGCAAAACCATCAAAATATCAGGAGTTGGTTGTGCCTTGGTTGATTACCTGTATAAACCGGTTGATTTTAGAAGTCAGGCAATGAAACCATATCTTTCGGTAAATGCAGGCGATGGCGGGCTAGCTCCCGGCAAACTGGTTTTTACTGAAGAACTGGAAGTGTTTGCACGGGAAAATTATATTTCAATTCGTGAAAAAATCGTCAATCAACAAAAACCGGTTGCACTGAATATTGGCGGGCCATCCATTGTTTCGCTTATTCACGCCGCCCAGCTTCTTCACAATTTGCCTGCTGAAATCCGTTTCTGGGGATGCAGGGGAAACGATGAAGGAGCCCGGTTTCTGGAAGAGAAGATCGCAAAAACACCTCTGAAAATTGGGAAATACAAACAAGGAAATCGCTACACCCCGTTCACCGATGTTTTATCGGACCCTGATTACGACCAAGGAAACGGTGAGCGGATTTTTGTGAACAATATCGGAGCAGCGTGGGAACTTTTGCCCGAAGATTTGGACGAATCATTTTTTGATGCCGACATGGTCGTTTTTGGAGGAACTGCACTTGTTCCGGCCATTCACGACAAGCTGACAGAATTGCTCCAAAAGGCAAAAAATAAAAGCTGTATCACTATTGTTAATACGGTGTACGATTTCAGAAATGAAAAAGAAAACCCCGATTTGCGATGGCCTCTTGGAAAAAGCGACGAAAGTTACAATTCGATTGATTTATTGATAACTGATTACGAAGAAGCCCTTCGGTTAAGTGGCGAAAAAGATATCCACAAGGCAATCCGGTTCTTTCAGGAAAAAGAACTGGCATCGTTGATCATCACCAACGGCTCGAAAAATATTTATGCCTACTCCAACGGAAAATTCTGCAAAGCTCTCAAACAAACAGAGTTTCCAGTTTCAAAAAAAGTAAGAGAGGAATTGAAGACGGGAACGAACGGTGATACAACAGGTTGTGGCGACAATTTCGTTGGAGGGGTAATTGCGTCAATCGTTTCACAACTGCACAAAGGCGTGAAATCACCCGATATGGAAGAAGCCTGCTGTTGGGGAGTAATTTCCGGTGGTTATACCTGCTTTTACATCGGCGGAACCTATTTCGAAGATTTTTCTGGAGAAAAACACCAAAAACTGAAATCCTACTATGAACACTATCGGCAACAATTGGCAGATTGATCAGCGGAAAATAGTCATTTTCGGAGCCGGAAAGATAGGCCGTTCATTCATCGGGCAGCTTTTCGGATGTTCGGGCTACGAAGTAGTTTTTGTTGATGTGGATCAGAAAACGATCGATCTGCTAAATGAACGAAAATCATACCGGGTGGTAATAAAAGGAGACACCGAATCGGAGATTTTAGTTCCGAATGCTAAAGCAATTTCTGCCATGGACACTTCCTTGGTTGCCGAATCGGTTTCAAACGCCGGAATTCTTGCTGTTTCGGTCGGGAAAAATGCGCTGGCAAAAGTAGCCCCGGTAATCGCTGCCGGTTTGCAAATCAGGTACAGTCATCAGCCCGATGCGCCGCTCGATATTATTTTAGCTGAAAACATGCTTGATGCCGGTATTTTTCTGAAGGAAAAACTTTCGGAAAGTTTACCAGATAGTTATCCAATTGATAAATTGGTCGGGCTGGTTGAAACCAGCATTGGCAAAATGGTGCCAATCATGCCGCAGTCCGAAATCGAAAAAGATCCGCTGGTGGTTTTTGCTGAACCGTACAACACGCTTATTCTTGATCGAAAAGGATTCAAATCTTCCATTCCGGAAGTGCCGGGCCTGGCACCCAAAGAAAACATAAAAGCATGGGTCGATCGCAAAGCATTTATTCACAATCTGGGACATGCAACGGCCGCCTATTATGGTTTTTACAAACACCCGGAAGCAACTTACATGTACGAAGTACTTGATGATCCGGAGGTTTTCGCATTCACCCGAAATGTAATGCTGCAATCGGCAGAAATACTTCTGTCAGCATATCCGAACGATTTTAATAAAGCAGATTTAATTGACCACATCGACGATTTGCTTTCCCGTTTCAGAAATAATGCATTAAAAGACACCGTTTTCCGTGTCGGACAAGATTTAAGCCGGAAGCTTGGTGCTGGCGACCGCTTTATGGGAGCAATTCAACTGGCCCGAACAATGGGTTTGCCCCACGATAAAATCACAAATGCCATGGCCTACGGATTTTTCTTCTGTGCCAAAGACGAATCAGGGAAACAACTTCCGGCTGATTTAGAACTGGTCGAATCTTTTGCCTCCGATTTTAAATCGACTTTAAACCAAAAACTCGGGTTCAACGCAATTGATGATCTGTCCTTGATCGAACTATTGGCTGAATTGTATTGCCAATTGGAAATCAAACATTTCAGTTTAACCAACTAAACAAAATATCAAAAAATGGGAATTACTAGTAAAAAGAAATTTATTGCCACACTCCTTCTTGTATTTGGGTTACTGGGTCTGCTACAGGCACAAAACCCGAATCTTGTAACTGCCGATTTAGGGGTGATTTACGACGCATCGTCGGCCAACCCGAATCCGCCATCTCGCGGAAGGGCGCTTAATTTGGGGCGCGAAGCATTCCAATCACGCTGGGAAACCGACAAAGAAATTGAAGGCGCCTGGGTTAGTATCAAATGGGAAAAGACACAAACAATTCGGGAATTGTGGTTAATCACCAAATCGTGGGGCTACGACATGACTTTGGAGCCTGCCGCCGAAAGAGGTAATTACCTGGTTCCGAAAAAAGTAAAAATTTCATTCGCCGATGGATCAGGCACATCAGCAGAACTTCGGAATGGCGAGTATTTCCAGATCATCACCTTCCCCAATGACATTCAAACCAATCTCATCAAATTTACGATTGAGGAGGTTTGGGAAGGGTCGGGAGTCGATCGCACCGGACTTTGTAAGTTGAAAGCTTTTGCTGAAGCACATAAAACCGGGTTCGAAATTAAAACGTATGACATGTATGACATTCAGAATGACCAGCCGGTTCAGGCTGCAAAGCTGGAAATTGTCAACAACGGAAGTACGGTAAAAGACGCATTATTGGTTCTGACACATCAGGGGAAAAAATTCGGAGAAGTAAAACTCGATGAAATTCCGGCCAACTCATTTACAACCCAGGAAATATGGATTCCGGCCCCGTTTACCGAAAGCGAGCTAAGCTGCCAGATCAAAGATGCCACAAACCATTTTCGCGAAGCCAAAACCTTTGTACTGAAACCTTACGATAAAAATTATTTCGATGGTGGAGAACTGAGTATCATTGCTACCAACCACAACGATCTGGGATGGCTTAACACGCAGGCGCTCACTGCTGACTATCGTGCCGATACACTGATTGCGCCAGCTTTGGATCTGATGAAAACCAATCCCGAATTTAAGTACATGATGGAATCAATTGAATATCTGAAAGAATTCCTGGTTCGTCATCCCGAACGCAAAGAAGAGCTTATTCAGCGTGTCCGCGAAAAACGTTTTTCTTTTGGCGCGAGCTATATTCAAAACCTTCAGGCTCATGTGGGGCAGGAAAAACTGGTCCGCCAGTTTTATTACGGTCGCCGCTGGCTGAAAGAAACCTTCCCCGGTTGCGACACTCATTTTTATATCAATACCGATGTGCCCGGATTAACACATCAGTTGCCTCAGGTTCTGAAAAAATGTGGCATCGACTATATTATTCAAGGGCGTTTCCCCTGGGGTTTTTATTACTGGCAGGGTCTCGACGGAACTTACATTAACATGTTTGCTTTTCGCTACGGAGCCGAGTCGCGCATGATCAACCCGAATAATAAAGTGGGTTACCTGAAATTTCTGAACGAACGAAAATATCTCTACGAGCCACGACAGTTGCCAAAATCAGTATTGTACGATTTTAATTCCGACTATCTGCCTCCTTGCCCCGAACTAATTCCTTTTGTGAAAAAACAAAACGAAGTGATGGCAACCTTTGCAGAAAAATGGAACGCAAACTTCAAAAATGAACCTGAAAAACAAATAAATCCGCCTAAAATAAAATTCACAGAGCCCAACGAAGCGTTGAAAGATTTCTTCGGGAAAGGCGAATTGAATATTGAAACTGTAAAAGGCGACTATCCGTTGTCGTGGGCATATTACGACGAACCCGGACACCGTGAAGGTTTGCTGATGGGACGAAAAGGACACAACACCCTAATCAAAGCGGAAGGATTGTTGTCAGCGCTAAACACACTTGACCCGGCAATCAGCTATCCGCAGGACAAGTTTGATGAGGGCTGGCTGGCAAACTGCTGGCCCGATCATGGTTGGGGTGGAAACCGCGGTATCATTGGCGATCAGGTTTGTGTTGATTCGTATGCAAAATCGTTGAACATTGGCGAATCGTTGGTCAATGAGGGAGTAGCAGCGTTGTTAAATCGTGTTCCTCAAGGGTCGGCAAAGCAAATCCCGGTAGTTGTTTACAATCAGAGTAGCTGGAATCGAAGTGGATTTGTCACCTGTAAAATAAGCTACCCGCCAAGCTGGAAAGGTCTTGAACTGAAAGATGCTGCCGGAAATAAAGTGGGTTGCGAGTTAATCAGTCAATCGTCCGGATCACACGAACTGGAATTGGGATTGATGGCAACCGACATTCCGTCTGTCGGCTACAAAACTTATTATGCCAGCGAAGCAAAAACTTTTCCTCAGGGATATACCGAACTTAAAAATGAAATTCTGGAAAATGAAAAAATCAAAGTAACGTTTGGCGCTGGCGGTATTTCGTCGTTCTACGATAAAGTAAAAAAACAGGAAGTGCTGAAAACCGATAAGTTTTTCGGTGCAGAAGTCATTCAGATGGGAGCGCCAACAGTCGCATGGGAAAATCAGGAACCAGCAACGATGGACGATTTCGACAAAACCAGCATGCACGAATTCAAGACAATCCGTGCTGTGGAAAGCCCGCTGCGCTACATTGTTGAAAAGGAAGCAAAAATGAACTATTTCACCCTCCACGAACGGTTTATTATCGCCAAAGAAACCGGAGAACTTGTTATTGAAGCCGATGTATTGAACTGGACCGGAGAAAAAGCCAAAGAACTACGGATCGTTTTCCCACTCAATATGGACAAAACCTTCAGTGCTACTTATGATGTTCCATTTGGAAGGGTTGAAATGGACAAAGATAATGTTGACTATTCGTGGCTGCCTGATAATTACGAATGCCAGTTCTATCCATCCAATTATGCAAGGAACGATTTACCATTCCGCGAAGCAGTGAACTGGGTTGATGTGTCAACCGGAACATACAAAGGGAATGGTTGCCTTTTTGCCTCCGACATGACCGTTCACCTGTTCCGCGATGAAACAACTGACCCGGTTAATTATCCGGTGGTTCAGCACGTATTGCTTTCTACGCGCGAAAGTTTTGGCTGGAACCCACGGTATTCGTTTACCCAGGCCGGTTCGCACAGCTACCGCATGGCGCTTTACCTGCACGACGGTAACTGGCGGTACGCCCAGAAAGAAGGATTGGCATTCAATAATCCGCTTACTGCAATTGCCGGAAAAGCAACAAATCCGTCAGGAACAGTGCTTCCTGCATCGCAAAGTTTCCTGAAAATATCTCCTGAAAATATTGTGGTTTCAACCCTGAAAAAAGCGGAAGATGGGAACGGTTCTATCGTTCGTTTTTACGAAACCGAAGGCAAATTTGCGAAAACAAAAATTACCGGATTCAAGCCTTTCAGCAAAGTAACTTTAACAAACATGCTCGAATACGACGAAAAGACGCTGCCGGTAAATGCCGATGGGACCGTCGATATTTCTGTAAAACCTTATGAAATAATAACCATACGAACCAATTGAGAAAAAGGCAATAGGTGTATAAAGCAACAGTTCATTAGTGAAGGCGTTCGTTTTTGCAACGTCTTCACTTTATGCAAAATGACTTAACAACAAACCAAACTGCAATTGATGATCCAACGAACAATAATAGGAACACTGATTTTTATATGGGGAATATTCCCAAAAATAATGGCTCAAAACGAAACCCCCAATTTGGTATCTTCAATATACAACGTTTCGTTTGATGCATCTTCTGCCGATTTGAACCCGCAGTTTCTGGGCAGACCATCCAATTTGGCGAAAGATATTCTTCAATTAAGATGGGAAGCCGACAACGAGAAGGAAGGCGCGTGGGTAAGCATCAGCTGGCCAAAGCAGCAGAAGATAAAAGAATTGTGGATCATCGGCAAAGCAAAACCTTACGATATTGTTCTCGACCCGTACATGCGGACATCCAATTATCTGGTTCCCCGAAAAATAACACTTGCATTTTCGGATGGAAGCAAAACGGAGGCTGAACTTCGCCTAAGCGACGACTACCAAATCATCTCCCTTCCGGAAGTAAAAACAACGAAGTCGGTAAGAATTCAGGTGAAAACTGTTTGGGAAGGTTCGGGCAAAAAAAATACAGGGCTTTGCAAAGTGAAAGCATTTTCCCAAGCACATGAATCCGGATTTCAACTTCACTTTTTTGAATTGTACGATGTAAAAAACGATCAGCCCGTCCAATCGGTCAAACTGGAAATCATCAATCAGGGAAGCGCAATCAGTGGTGCCCAATTGCAGGTTACCGACAAAGGGAAGAAATTTTACATCACCGCACTGAGCGACATCCCGGAAAATTCAGTAACCACGCAGCAAATCTGGCTACCCATCGTTTACACTGACAGAAAACTGACATTCAGCGTAAAAGCAAAAAACAACCGGTTTCCTGAAAGTCAGCTTATTGAAGTAAAGGCCTACAACAAAAACTACTTCGACGGTGGAACGATGAATATCATGATGGCCAATCACAACGATTTGGGTTGGCTGAATACACAATCGATAACTGCCGACTACCGCTCGGATGTGTTGATTGCCCCGGCGCTTGACATGATGAAAACCAATCCGGATTTCAAATACATGATGGAATCGGTTGAATACCTGAAGGAGTTTCTGGTCAGGCATCCCGAACGAAAAGAAGAACTGATTCAACGGATGCTGGAGGGGCGTTTTACTTTTGGCGCCAGTTACGTGCAAAATTTGCAGGTACATGTGGGACAGGAAAAACTGATCCGCCAATTTTATTACGGACGGCGATGGCTCAAAGAAAATATTCCGGGTTACGACACGCATTATTACATCAATACCGATGTGCCCGGGTTCTCTTATCAAATGCCGCAAATCCTGAAAAAATCGGGAATTAATTATACCATTCAGGGACGTTTACCCTGGGGTTTTTATTACTGGCAGGGTCTTGATGGTACCTCCATCCCGATGTTTGCGTTCAGTTACAACGATCCGCATGGATTGCTGAACCCAAAAAACAACACCGGATGGATGAAATTTATCAACCAGCGAGAATATTATTTCCGACCGCGCCAGCTTCCCAGAACCATGTTATACGATTTCAATGCTGATTATCTTCCGCCTTGCAACGATCTGCTTCCGTTTGTAGAAACCCAGAATACAACCATGAAACGGTTTGCTGACAAATGGAATACACATTACAAAAACGAGCCGGAGAAACAAATCAATCCCCCAAAAATAAAATTTGTTGAACCTGAAAGTGCATTGAAAGAATTTTTCGGGAATGGTGAATTAAACATCGAAACCGTAAAAGGCGACTGGCCGCTTTCATGGGCTTATTACGACGAACCAGGCAATCGTGAAGGCCTGCTGGCAGGACGAAAAGCATGCAACAACCTTACCGCCTCCGAAAGTTTATTGGCAGCAGTTATGCAGGCTGATCCTTCGGCCAATTATCCGAAAAATCGTTTCGACGAAGGCTGGTTGGCCAATTGCTGGCCCGATCATGGCTGGGGTGGGAACCGCGGAACAGCGACCGATAGCTTTTATGTAGCTTCGTACCAAAAATCGGAAGAGATTGCAAAATCTCTTATAAAATCGGCACAGGAACAATTCCTGAAACTTATTCCGCAACCCAACAACGATCAAATTCCGGTTGTCGTTTACAACCCTTGCAGCTGGGAACGGACTGAATTAGCGAATTGCACCGTTTCTTATCCTGAAAACTGGAAAGCATTTCAACTAAAAGATAGCCACGGAAATCAGGTGCCGTTTGAGCTGGTTTCTAAACCGGAGGATCAATCTCAAGCTGAAATTATGTTGCTGGCCAACAAGGTTCCTTCGCTTGGTTATCAAACGGTTTACGCTTGGCAGGCGAACAATTTCCCGGAAAACAAAACCAATATTCCGACCGATTCAATTGAAACTGATCGGGTAAAAATAAGGTTTGGAGCCGGAGGCATTGCTTCTTATTTCGATAAAACGAAGAACCAGGAAATACTTCAAACCGACAAATTTTTTGGTGGTGAGGTCATTCAGTTAACTGCACCCGGAACAGCCTGGGAAAAAGTGCAACCGGTAAACATGGGCGATTTTGACAAAACCAGCAGACACGAGTTTACAACTGTTAGCGCCACCGAAACCCCGCTTCGTTACCTCATTGAAAAAGAGGCAGAATTCAACTATTTCACACTGCTCGAAAGGTTTATTCTTAATAAATTTTCCGGAGAATTGATCGTCGAAGCGGATGTTTTGAACTGGACCGGAGAAAAAGCACGCGAACTGAGAATCGTTTTCCCGGTTAATCTCGACCGATCGTTTAAAGCCAGCTACGAAATTCCTTTTGGAACTGTTGAAATGGGACGCGATGAAATTGACTATTCCATCCTTCCTGAAAATTTTGAAAGTTTGTTTACTCCCGAAAAATACGGAAGGAAAGGTCTTCCCTATCGTGAAGCCGTTAACTGGGTCGATGTTTCTTCGGGCGACTACCAGGGAAATGGTTGCCTGTTTGCTTCCGACATGACCGTACATCTGTTCCGTGACGAAACCGCTAACCCGGTTGATTATCCGGTCGTTCAGCATGTATTGCTTTCCACACGGGAAAGCCTGGCATGGAACCCGGAATATTCATTTACACAAGCAGGATCACACAGCTATCGCATGGCACTGTATCCTCATCAGGAAGGCTGGCGGGTCGCCTACAAAAACGGACAATCTTTCAACAAACCATTAATTGCCTTTTCTGGAAAAGGAAGCGAAACTGCGCCATTACCAGTATCTCAAAGCTTCCTGAAAGTTGAACCGTCCAATATCATCGTTTCGGCAATGAAACAGGCTGAAGACGGGAAAGGAACCATTATCCGCTTTTTCGAGGCAGAAGGAAAATTTACCAAAGTAAAAATTAGAGGATTTAAACCCTTCGACAAAGTCATGGTAACCGACATGCTTGAATACGACACACAAAGTGTACCGGTTAGCGCCGACGGGAAAATAGAAATATCGGCAAAACCATGGGAAATTCTGAATATTCGGATACAATCAAAATTAACCAGAAAATAAAACAACTAACACAATGAAAATCAAAAACGATCAAACTAAAAAAATCCAGAGTAATTTTTCCCGTAGAAGATTTCTTACTTCTTGTGCTGCCTGTGGCGCTTGCATGGCGGTGGCGCCACTGTCTATTTTTGGCCCATCCTGTACTTCTTCAGGAAGTAAAAAAATGAAATTGCGCGTAGTTTATTCTTTGCACGCACTCGTTCAACCAAAACCTGATTGGCCAAATATTGGCTATGATTTTAACCCGGCGATTGAAAATATTAACGCTGTATTGGCAAAACAATTCCCAACATTTGAATTTATTCCAGTTTTGGCAACCGGACAGGATGACGCTGAAAAAATTATCAATAGCGATATTGAAGAAAAAATAGACGGATACATTGTTTACCAGATGAATTGCTGGAACAAAGTTGTTCAGACAATCTCTAAATCAGGAAAACCAGTGTTGTATGTCGATTTTAAATATGGAGGAAGCGGTGGTTTTCTGAAGTATAATTCACAATTTTTAAGTGAAAATACACCCAATGTTGGTTTTGTTTCGTCTTCGCGCATTGACGATGTAATTGCCGCAGTGAAGTGTTTTGAAATTACCGAGAATGGTGGATCCGTATCTGATTTTGTAGCTGCAACTGCTCTGGCCCGGATCAATCTGACCCCTGCATCGGGAAACCTTTCATGCAAAGCTGACGAATTAAAAACCTTGTCAATAGATGAATGCCAGCGCCGGATGAAAGAATCTAAAATATTGGCGGTACGCGACCAAACCGCCAAGCCAGCCGATCCGATTATGGGAATTCCGCTCGAATATATCTCTTTTGCTGAAGTCAATCACGCCTGGGAAATTGCTGACAAAGATGAAGCTAATGCTATTGCCCAACGATGGAAAGACAGAGCAACTAACATTGAGAATGTTCCGTTTGATGTACTTCAAAATTCAGCATCCATGTATCTGGGAATGAAATCAGTATTAAAAAAACACAATGCAAATGCCATCACGGTAAACTGTCTTGGCGGATTTTATGGCAACCATATTCATGCTTATCCATGTCTTGGTTTTCACGAATTAAACAACGAAGGACTTATCGGTGCCTGCGAATGCGATATTCGTTCAACAGCAACCATGGTTGCATTCACAACGATGACGCAAGGACGGCCCGGTTATATTTCAGACCCGGTTATCGACACTTCCAGCCGTCAAATAATTTATGCACATTGTGTAGCTTCCAACAAGGTGTTTGGCCCTGAGGGAACTGAAAACCCCTTCTCGATAGCCACTCATTCCGAAGACAGACAAGGAGCGGCGGTGAGATCTATCCTTCCATTGGACTATCTGACTACAACATTACAAATCAACGAAGAACGAAAAGAAATCTTGTTTCATCAGGCAAAGGCTGTTGCAAACGACCCGGATGATCGTGCTTGCCGGACCAAGCTTTGTGCTGAACCTATTGGCGACATTGAGAAACTGTTTACCATGTGGGAAAAAGGCGGGTGGCACCGGGTTACTTTTTATGGCGATCTGAAGACACCCGTTTATGAGTTGGCAGATGCGATCGGATGGAAAGTAGTTGAAGAAGCATAAAAATTGACAGAGTATATTGAATAGAAATCCTTCAGATTATTAATACAACAAAACTCAATAAACGGACAATGAATCACCGGGAACGAATACTTTCAGCAATCAACCATAAACAACCCGACCGAATTCCGCTGGACTTGGGAGCAACTCCAAGTTCCGGCATCTCGGTGATTGCCTACCAAAATCTGGTTAACCATCTGGGTTTATCAAATAAAAAGAATCATGCTTATGATGTAATTCAGCAAGTAACCCAGCCAGAAATAGAATTGCTTGACTTATGGGGTGTCGATGTATTCGATCTCGGTCGTTTTTTTAACACCGACGAAAATTACTGGCACGAACTGGAACTGATTAAAGGCTATCCGGCTTTTTATCCCAAATGGTTTACTCCTGAAAAACAACCAGATGGTGTTTGGCTGGCTCCCGGGAAATGCGGCGAATTTATTGGGAAAATGCCAGTCGGTGCTACTTTTTTCGACCAGCTAGTTTTTCCGTATGCAAATGCTTATCCTGAAAATTTTAAAAATCTGGGATTCGATATGTCGCGAACGGTTTGGGGCGGTTTCGGATTTACTCCTTTCGACCACATTGACGAACCCAACTTCTGGACTTCGTTACGCGAAAAAGCGCTCGAAGCCCGTGTCAATACCGATCGAGCACTTTTAATCGGAGTAGGTTGCAACTTATTCGAATGGGGAACTTTCCTGCGCCGGATCGATAATTTCCTGATGGATCTTTACATGGAACCGGAAAATGTCCATCGTTTGCTTGATGCCCTTCTGGAGCGGCATCTGGATTTTCTGGCCCATGTTTGCGAAGCTGTTGGCGATATTGTCGATATTATCAAATTCGGCGACGACCTTGGAACAAACACCGGACCGTTGTTCTGCACCGAAACCTATTGCGAATTTTTCAAACCACGCCATCAGATGATGTGCGATTTTGTAAAGAAGCATTCTTCCGCACATACGATGCTTCATTCCTGCGGTGGTATCTACGAATTGATTCCTCACTTGATTGAAGCAGGATTTGAAATATTAAACCCGGTACAAATCAACGCCATCAACATGAATCCGACTGATTTGAAAAGAGAATTCGGCAAAGACCTGACTTTCTGGGGAGGAGGTGTTAACACCCAAAGCATCTTAAACCGGGCAACTCCGCAGCAGGTGAAAGATCATGTCAAGCAAAATCTCGAAATTTTCAGCAAAGACGGCGGCTTTGTGTTCAACACCATTCACAATATTATGCCCGACGTACCTGCCGAAAATCTGGTCGCGATGATCGAAGCACTGCATGAATACAATCAATAAAAATTAGAAAATGAACCGACTACTACTGATACTCCTATTTATTTCACAGCTTGTTCAGGCACAAAGTCAGGAACAGGTCCGACTGGAAACCATAAATCCGGCGGCAGTAAAACCTCATTCCGGCGAACTGAAAATCAATAAAAGTTACGGCGGAAATTCTCTTGCAATTAATGAAACCAACTATTCCAAC
The DNA here is from genome assembly GCA_963668595.1 of Prolixibacteraceae bacterium. Taxonomy (GTDB): domain Bacteria; phylum Bacteroidota; class Bacteroidia; order Bacteroidales; family Prolixibacteraceae; genus GWE2-42-39. The sequence continues at coordinate 2,338,055 of OY764876.1, forward strand.
GGGTTCGGTGTTCAGGCAAACAGTGAAATTACTTACGAGTTGGACCAAAACTTTCAGAAGTTTACAGCAACGATCGGACTTGATAACGAAATAAAAATCTACAAAGAAAAAACAGGACTATGTTTTCAGGTTTTTGGAGATGGGGAAAAACTGTTTGAAAGTGAAAAAATGACCAACGAAAGTCAGGCGGTTAACATCGATCTGGATATTCAGGGAGTTGACATCCTCAAACTGGTAGTTCAATATTCAGGCGAAAAAATGCGCCACGGACATGCCGATTGGGTGAACCCGATACTGATTCGTGCAACCGATAAAAAAGAACCGGCAACACAGTCAACCAAATACGAAGTAAAGGCCAAATCTATTGAAATCGGCTTGTCCGGTGATGGTCAAATTACAGGTGTAAAACTCGGAAAAGACAAGTTGTTTTATGCTCTGAAAGGACAGACAGAATTGGCTCTTTGTAAAAGATCAACTGATGTTTCGGCTAAAAAGCTGGATAATGGAGGAGTCGAATTCAGCTATTCGCTTGAGAAAGAATTGGCAAATGAAAAATGTAAGGTGACCGAACGCTATTACCCAACCGCGAAAAGTATTCGTTGGGAACTGGAAATTGAAGGCGTTGGTGCTCCCTGGACCAGTCCGATCAACAGCTCGTTTTATTGGCCAAAAACTGAAACAACAAACGTATGGCTCCCGTGGGGAAATCCGGATGGCAAAGCTCTTAAATCCGAATGGGATCAGGAGTTTACATGGCAGGATCCGCTGGTAGCTGTTCCTTTTTTCAACCAGACATTTAACTTCGGAATGCCCGATTATCCGGAAGGGAACCGCGGTTATACCGCTTTCGACGGCAATACCATGTCAATACCGATGATTACGGTTTCCGATCAGGAGAAAGACATTGCCTTGTCGGTAATTTGTTCGCCCGATGATCGGATTCTTTTCGAAAATATTGATTTGACCAGTTTTGGTGATTTCAAATTCTCACGCCAGTACAACCGGATCAGCAGCAACCGGATTGTAAAATTTTCGGCTGACTTCGTGGCTCATCCTGCCGATTGGCGTGGTGGCCTGCAATGGATGGTCAATAACTATCCTGAATATTTTAATCCCGCACTTCCTCTGGCCGATGAGATTGCAGGTTGTGGCTCCTATTCTTCCTATGAAGGACCTTTGGATACCGCTCGTTTCCAGAAAATGGCCTATCGTCTTAACTGGAAAGCAAGTTTCGACTTCCCGTACATGGGCATGTTTATCCCTCCGGTGAAAAGTGATACCGAAAGATGGACCAAATTTAATGCAGGATCCGATGGCAGTTGGAATGGCAAAACCGACCAAACATCGGTCAAACAATTGCGGGACTATGGCGCTCAGATGCGGTCGATGGGATTTTTTGTGCTCGACTATTTCAACATGACAGAAATTGGATATGAATTACGCGGAGCAACTGCCCCGGATGAGAAAAGTTTGCCAAAAGAAGAACTTTGGCGTAACCCCAAAGCTTTTATTCAAAATAATTTAGGCGATGCACTGCTGATGACAAACTGGAAAGGCTACTCCTTTCTGGGAGGAAATCCGCTATTCACCTGGGGCGATGCAGTGATTGTTGACCCGGGAATTCATGATTATCAGAAATTTTTGCTGGAACAGGCCGACCGGCTGATTGAAAAAATGACCTATTCATCGGGGATTTGCATCGACCGAACCGATCATACCCGTGCATTCAACATAAGGAGCGACGATGGTTTCACTTTTTGGCACGGTCAGCCAGCCCGCTCGCTCGTCAACAGTTGGAAAGAAACACTTGCGAAGGTGTCGGGAAAATTCCATCAGGCCGGAAAGGTGGTATATGTTAACGACCACAACCATCGCATTGATATGATGAAAGATGCTGATGGTTTTTATGACGAAGCCGGTCATCTGGGAACATCGCTGAATAACACCGCTTTTTTAGCCATTAGGAAACCATTCGTTGCCTGGACAGCTTCAACAAAAACACTGGGAGCCAATCCCGATAATTATTTCCAGACTTTGCTTTACATGGGCGTTTTTCCAACAGCACCGGTTACCGGAAACGACCATACCATTGTCCCCGATTCGATAACCGACCAATATTACCTGCAATACGGCCCACTTCTGGAATTGATGCGTGGGAAAAAATGGGTACTGGAACCGCATGTCGCTCAGGTTGAAAACAATGCAGCAAAAGTGAACCTTTTCAAGGTCCCCGGGGGCTTTGTAATGCCGGTTGTTTTTGCCAACACTGAAAATCCTGTAAAAGTGAAAATTGCCCGTTCCACTGAAATTGGTGAACTGGTAAGTGCATCCGTGTTGAGTCCTGATTTGGAAAAGGAAACACCTGTAAAAATCATATCAGGAAAAGGATATTACGAACTAAATGTTCCGGCAGGAAAAAGGGGTGTAATGGTGAAAATAAGGCAAAAGTAAAAAGGCAAAACAAACACAGATGAATTATTACGACAATATAAATATGAAGTTCAAGGCTCTGGTTTTCATCAGCCTGATCCTCACCCTTAATCTGGCTGCACAAACTCCCCAGCCAACGGACCAATGGGGAAAGGATTCGTTCATTTCTGAAGCTTCATCCACCCTCAACGGAGTGAAACCATTGGCCAGCTGGATTTGGAATTCAGGTGCAGAAAACCCACAGAACTATTACCTGTTAGTCAGAAAATCGTTTACACTGAAAAGCATGCCCGTTCAGGCAAAAGCCTACATTTCGGCATTTGCTTCTGCGGATGTGTATATCAACGGGAAATTGCTTGAACGCTGTCCCTTGAACTGCGATCCGGAGTTTCAATGCTACGACTATTTCGACATTACCCCATACCTTCAGAAAGGCGAAAACTGCATTTCTGTCATTGTTTGCAACTTTGGACTGGGAATGCACCATCAGATGAATGCCCGCGGAGGTTTTTTCTTTCAAGGGAAACTGGATTTTGCAGATAAAACGACAACCAATCTTCTGAGCGACAATACATGGAAAGTGACTCAGGCTAAAGCATGGAATACACAATCGAAATTGAGAAAACCCAAAGCACATCTGATTGGCTTTATTGAAGAATTCGATGCACGGCTCATGCCCGAAGGATGGCAAACTTCCGATTTCGATGATTCGGCATGGGAAAATGCCAAAACAATCGGCGTTCCGCCAGTTGCTCCGTTCAAGCATTTGGTAGTGACGGAACGCCCGCAGCTAACCCGAAAAATGGTGACGCCAATCCGAAAATGGAAAGTCAATAACCGGATCGTTTACGATTTTGGTACTGAAATCGCCGGATATCCACAATTCACCATCGATGCAAAAGATGGTATTCAATTCGAAATAGGTACTTCGGAACGACTCGACACCAACAAAGTTGCCCTGATCCGCGCCGACACCGACCACTCTGAAAAATACACAACAAAAAAAGGCATCCAAACCTGGCGACCCTACACCTGGTCGGGCTTCCGGTATTTCTCTATTGAAGCCAACGCTGAAGTGCAGATTGAGGATGTTTGCGCTGAATTTACTCATTTCACCTACGAAGAAGAAAGCACCTTTGAATGCTCCGACAGGCAACTCAATGAATTCTGGCAGATTGGCAAACACACCATGTTGCTCAACTCGATGGACACCTATGTTGATCCATGGCGCGAACACACGCAGTACATTGCCGGCGACTCGCGTTATATGATGGTTTTCGGAAACTACTGCTTTGGAAAGAGCTCTCGTTTTTTAACTGCATACAACTTGCTTTGCGGAGCCGAATCGCAGCGCTGGCGCAACGACGGAGCCATTCGTGCCCGTTACCCAACTGACCATTACATGGAACCCGGCCGCTCAGGATATGTAGCCGATTATCAGTTGGAATGGATACTGATGATGTATGAATATTTCATGTATTACGGAAACGATGAACTGGTTCAAAGCTTATATCCGAATTTGAAAAAGCTACTGGAATATTTCCGTCCGTTTGTTGATACTCAGCTTGGATTACTGGCGAACATGCCGGGTTGGATCGTTCTGGATCATCCGGATACCTATCCCATGGATCAGAAAAAAGTCATTACCGGGCTCAATTGTCTGTATTATGGCGCATTGAATGCAGCCGCAAGTATTGCCACCGACTTCGCCAAAGACCCCAATCAGGCTAAAATATGGAAGGAACAAGCCAGCCAATTGAAAGGAAACATCAACAAATGGCTTTGGTCAGAAAAAGACCGGGCTTACATCGACAGTTACGAAAGTACTCACATCGGGCAACAATCGCAGGTATATGCTTTGTTGTACGGCATTCCCGAAAGCAACCAGAAAGCCGATGTTATTCAACAAATTCTGAAGTGCGGCAAAGGTAGCGAGCAGTCGTTCGCCTATTGGGTTCTTTATTCGATGATGACCGAAGGAAATGCACAGTGGGCGCTCGATTATATGCGTAAATACTGGGGCGAACAAACCAAACTCGACTTTTTCACCGGCGCATGGCACGAAGCATGGAACACCAAATGGGGATCAACATCGCACGCATGGAGTTCCGGTCCAACGGCTTTGCTTTCTCAAAAAGTATTAGGCATCGAACCTCTTGATTATGGATGGAAAGTTTTCCGGGTAAAACCACAAACCGGCGATCTGCTCTGGGCCAAAGGAACCGTTTCTACTGTAAACGGAAACATCTCAGCAGCATGGGAAAGATCTGCAGGATCAACTTTCAGACTAAAACTTGATGTTCCGGCAAATACTTCAGCACAAGTTTATTTACCCTCGGAAAAAGCGGAAACGATTCGCTTAAACGGAAAAACAATATCTGGAAAACAAATTCAGGATGAAACAGGAAAATGGATACTGCTAACTGTAGAACAAGGGAATTATCAATTTGAATGTGAAACAATAGACTAATATGAAGAAAAAACTGATTTTACCGGCCTTTCTTATCCTTTGTATAGGAACCGCTTTCGGACAAAATACAAAGCCTGACTTTTCCTATTTCAGGAATGGGAAACTATTGGTTGTACCTTCCTCGCATCAGGACATTGCGTACATGGACCGACCGGCCAAATGCATCGAATTTCGTGATGAGAAAATGATAACCCCGGCGCTCGACCTGCTCAAAAAGAGTCCCGATTTCTGTTTCTCGGTTGAAAATGCCATGAACCTGTATGAATACCTGGAACGGCATCCGGAACGACTGGAAGAAATCGCCAAATATACCCGCGAAGGCCGTTTGGAGTGGGGAGCCAACTACAACCAACCCTATGAAGGCATGTACGATGGGGAAGCTTTGATCCGCCAGATGTATGTGGGGAAAAAACGCCTTCAGAAATTAATTCCCGGCGCACAATTTACCTGTGCATGGGATGAGGATGTTCCGGCCCGAACTTTCCAACGCCCGCAAATGCTGGCTAAAGCAGGAGTGAAATATTTACAATTCAGTCGCTTTACTCCGGGTATTTACCGCTGGTTTAGTCCCGACGGAAGTTCCATCACCTGCTGGACCCCGGGGCAGTACGATAATTCGGGACGCCCCGTGCGCGATGCAGAAACCGAAACCGACCGGACTGAAGCCCTGAAACAAATGCTGGAAACTTACAATCCATACTTTGAAACAAAAAAACTGTCTCCGAATTTCATTTATATCCATTCCTGCGATTTCTCGGAACCTCCGGCTTACGATGCTTATTTCAGCGAATGGAACAAAAACAAAGCTCAAACCGGACTCCCGCAAATACAATATTCAACCGGATCGAAAGCATTGCAATTGTTAACCGATGGCGGCGGGCACATCGATACGCTGATCGGAGAACGACCCAATGTGTGGCTATACATTCACGGCCCCAACCACGAACGCGCCTTGAAAGCCGGACGTAAGGCTGCCAGAACACTGACTGCCGCCGAGAAATTCTCGACCATCCATGCCCTGCTCAACAACAACATGAGCCTTTATCCGCAAAAACAGCTCGACAAAGCCTGGGCTGACGGAATTTATCCAGACCATGGCTGGGGCGGAAATTGGGGATTTATTACCGACACGCTTTTCAAATCAAAATTCGAAACAACCTACGCAATCTCCGATTCTATTCTCTGGATTAAAACCCGCGAGATCGCCAAAATGATTGACTTCAAAAACGAAAAAGGCTTTCCAATCGTGGTATTCAACGCGGTTTCATGGGAACGAACCGATCCGGTGCAGGTACTAATTAATGCCGAAGGAATTTATACCAATCAGTTCCGGCTGGTAGATGAAACGGGTAAAAAAGTGGATTTTCAATACATCAAAACCGACGATAACAATTCTGCTTCCCTGCTGAAGATTTTGTTTGTTGCCGACAAAGTGCCATCCATCGGTTATAAAACTTTCTATTTCATTCCCGGAGAATGGGGCGATTCGGAAAAAAACAGAATGGACTTTGACGGAAAAACGCTAAACAATATCTTCTACAAAATCAGGCTGGGAGAAGGCGGGCTGGAATCAATCATCGACAAAGCATTGCAGAAAGAGCTGGTCCGTACCGACAAATTTCTTTTCGGAGAAGTATTTTCGATGGAATCGGTTGGCAACGGTGCGGGAGAATTTACAGATATTCAGAAACCAACGATGGGTGGCTTCGAAAAAATGAGTCAGTATGCCCCGGCATGGCAACTCATCGAACAAGGCCCGGTACGTACCGTATTGGAAGCTGTTCATCCCTGGCTACATTGCACCGTTCGTCAACGTGTAATTGTTTACAATCAGATTAAACGCATCGATTTTGAAGCCGACTTGCTTGGCTTTGACGGCTTCCGTTCCCGCGAATTCCGAATGGCTTTTCCACTCAATATGGATCAGGCGCAAATAGCCTATCAGGTTCCAATGGGCGTGGTGGAAGTGGGCAAAACAGAACTCAAAAGAGCCCCCGGTTTTTCCAAGCCAGAACAAATCTACAGCACTCCATGCCCGGAAATTCATCCGCGTGAAGTGCAGGATTGGTTCAGTGCAAGCGAAGGGACGACTTCTGTTATGTTTTCTACTGATGTGGCTGTGTTCGACTACATTGATCCAAGCTCCAACCCGGTTTCTTCGCCCGTGTTACAACCCTTGCTTTTGTCAACCCGGAGAAGCTGTAACAAAAAACCAGATGCAAACTGGTATCTGCAACGAGGCGACCATCATTTCAGCTATACAATGAACTCATTTAACGGGACATGGCAGGACGGTCGCCAAATGGGAGAACTGCCCAATAACCCGATGTACGTTCAGGTCATCAAAAGGCCGGAAAAGAAAGGTTCGTTGGCTGAATTATTTTCGTTTGCAGGCACCGATCAACGGAATATCGTCATTTCAACCATCAAAAAATGCGACGACAATAATTCGGTCATTTTCCGTGCATTCGACATCGAAGGAAAAGATACCGACGTAAAAATAAACTGGTTCAAAGGCATCTCAACAATTTCGAAGACCAACATTATTGAAGAAGATCCGCAGAAACTAAAAACAGGCAAAGAAGCAGGAAACCTGCACATTGGCAAATATTCAATCGAAACCTATAAAGTAGAATAAGATAGCCCCCTAAATCCCCCGAAAGGGGACTTGGGCACGAACTAACAAATACAATTTCAAAACTACTGCGCCAAAACGCCCTTCCCTTTTGGGGAAGGGTTGGGGATGGGGCTTTAAAAACTAAATACTTATGAATCCAATACAAACACAACTTTTGAGCTATCGCGAAAAGTTCGACAACGAACTGCACAGCAACATCTTGAAATTCTGGATGACATACGGCGTAGAAAAGAATGGTCACGGCTTTTACGGAGCGGTCGATTTAAGTAACCAGCCGGTACTTTCAGCCAACAAAACCAGCGTACTGAATGCCCGCATCCTGTGGACTTTTGCATCCGCAGCCATCCAGTTCAGCAAACCGGAATATGCTGAAATAGCCGAAAAAGCGTATCGTGTAGTCACGGAAGACTTTGCCGATCAGGTATATGGCGGATATTATATGGAACTCACCTCGGGCGACGAAGTGGCTAACGACATCAAACACACCTATGCACAGGCTTTCGTACTGTATTCGCTTTGCAAATACTACGAGTTTAATCCAAAAGCTGAAGTTCTTCAGAAGATCAAAGATTTTTTTGCCCTGTTGGAAGAAAAAACCAAGGATCCGCAGTATCCTGGCTATATGGAATCGTTCACCCGCGACTGGAAAATTTACGAAGAAAACCGGATGGCCGACAACAACGAACCCAAATCGATGAATACACATTTACACGTTTTGGAGGCATACGCTGCTTTATATCGGGTTTGGAAAGACGAGAAAGTAAAACTTCGTCTGACTGAACTGATGAACCTGTTTCTCTATAAAATCATCCGCGAAAACCGTCACTTCGGAATCTTCTTCGATAATGCTTTTCAGGAAGCTGAATCCTCTGCCGGGATCTGCTCCTTTGGTCACGACATCGAAGGATCGTGGTTGTTATACGAAGCAGCTGAAATTCTTGGAGACCCGGATATTTTAAGCCGAATGAAAATAATAGCGATTGAGATGGTCGATAAAATTGAGCGGGTTGCCGTTGACAAAGACGGAGGTTTATTTCTGGAATCATACCGATATGGAAGTCACGTCCGTACCAACAAACATTGGTGGTTGCAAGCCGAAACGCTGGTAGGTTTTATGAATGCTTTTGAATTAACCGGTAATGTCAAATACTGGGAAACCGTAAAACTAAGCTGGAACTTCATCGACACCTGTCTGATCGACCACGAAAATGGCGAATGGTTCACGAAGTTAAACCGCTTGGGCGTTCCTTATCTGGAGGAACCGGCCAATGATCCATCGCCTTACTATCGCAACGACTGGAAAATTGACCCATGGAAATGTCCTTACCACAACGGGCGGGCCATGATGGAATTGATACGGCGTATTGACGAAATAACAGGCCTCCCCCAAACCCCTCCGATAGAGGGGGATTAAAAAGGTGAAGCGATATGATTGATATAAGAAACAAGAATAATCAGTACTCCAAAAGTCTCCCCTTGGGGGAGATTTAGAGGGGCTTATACTTAACATTATGAACGGATACGAAAGAATGGTGGCTGCCTTAAAAGGTGAGCCACAAGATAAAATACCGGTAATGCTTCATAATTTTATGGTAGCAGCAGCCGAAATGAAAATCTCAATGGGTCAGTTTCGCGAAAGTCCGCGACTAATTGCCGATACCTTTATTCATTCAGTAGAGAAATATGGGCTCGACGGAATTTTAGTTGATATTGATACCGTTACCCTTGCAGGAAGCGTGGGGGTGCCGGTTGATTTTCCCGACGACTCCCCTGCCCGCTCACATTTGGGGTGCCTCAACTCACTGGATAACCTGAAATCGATGAAGCCTGTCAACGTCGAAAATTACAAATACATTCAGATTTGGCTCGAAGCTGTGAGACTGCTGAAAGAACATTTTGGCGATGAGATTCTGGTTCGCGGAAACTGCGATCAGGCTCCATTCTCGCTGGCCAGCATGATTCGTGGCACCGAACCATGGATGCTTGACTTGTTCATGGCCGAACCGGCACAAATTACCGAAATGCTCGATTATTGCACCGAGGCTACCTGCCAATTCATCAAACTAATGGCGCAAACCGGCGCCCACATGGTTTCAAATGGCGACAGTCCGGCCGGGCCCGAAATGATTTCTCCGGAAATGTATGAGCAGTTTGCCATGCCTTACGAAAAAAAGGTGGTTGAAACGGCTCACCATGCTGGTATGTTTTATACGCTGCACATCTGCGGAAATACAGAACTGATTCTGGAACACATGCTGAAAACCGGAGCCGATGCCTTCGAAATAGATTATAAAACCGACACCAGAAAATCATTTGAACTGCTGCACGACAAAGTCACCTTTACCGGCAACATCGATCCGAGCGGAGTTTTGGCTCTGGGAACACCTGATTTGGTTCGGCTAAAAACGACCGAGTTGCTCGATGTTTTTTCAAAAACAAACCGGTTTATCCTGAATTCGGGATGTGCATTACCATCGACAACACCAGAAGCAAACATCCGGGCTTTTGTGGAAACAGCAAGGAATTATTCAAAAACATATTAGATGAAAATCACGACTTCAGGTTTTAACGAGATTATAAAGAATTTTAAGAATAGTTCAGTATGAAAACCACACTAGCAAAAAGGCTTGCATTGATTGTAATATTTAAATTACTGATTATGAACATCAATGCACAACCTGTAAAAAACGAATTCCTTAATCCTCCTGACTCTGCCCGCCCGTGGGTGTACTGGTTTTGGCTGAACAGTAATGTTACGCGCGAAGGAATAACCGCAGATTTGGAAGCCATGAAACGAGTTGGAATTGGAGGTGTACTGATAATGGATGTTGATCAGGGCACGCCTCCTGGTTTGGGATTTATGAGTGAACAATGGCAGGATATGTTCAGGTTTGCAGTGGAAGAAGCGCAGCGACTTGGATTGGAAATCAATATGAATAATGATGCTGGCTGGACTGGTAGCGGTGGCCCATGGATTACTCCTGAAAATGCAATGCAGACCATCACGTATAGTGAAACACGTATTGGCGGAGGCGATAAAATTGATCGGAGACTTTCTCAGCCGCCAACTCAGGGAGATTACTATCAGGATATAGCCGTTTTGGCCGTTCGCGAGTCCGATTTGCAGGCAACCTACATGAAGGATGCAAATCCTTCTATGAGTATCCTGACCAAACAGGGAGCAGTGCCCTTTTCTTTCCCTTCGGCACAAAAACCTGTAGCTATACATTCTTATTTAAATGATGGAGAAACTTTTCTTGATTTCCATTTTGATTCGCCCTATTCGGCAAGTAAACTTGAGATGACTATTTCTGAATCCCCTTATTTTACACGTTTGCATGGATATCTGGAAATATCTGATGATGGGAAAAACTTTAAAACAATAAAAGAATTCTTATTCCCTAACGGGAAAAATAATATTGGGTTCGACCTGGTCAAAGCAACTTACTTTCGGATTAAAATAAAAATACAGGGAGAGATCGGAGGAACCAAAATAACAGAATTAAATATTCATCCTCGTTATCATATCGAAAACTTAGGAATGAAATCCTTGTTCGATCATTGCAAATCCAATGAAGGTGTCAGTGCATGGCTTAGTGGCAAAAAAGCACCGGCAGATGTAATACTTTCAGCTGATAATATTATTGACATTAGCCAGAATATGGATTCATCAGGCCAATTAAAATGGCAGGCTCCGGAAGGTCGATGGACCATTATCCGATACGGACATACCTGGACCGGATCGGTAAACGGACCTTCTTCGCTGGGTGGACTGGGCCCCGATTGTGATAAGTTGAGCAAATCAGGAATTCAAAAGCATTTCGATGTTTTTTTGAAAAGATTACTTGAATTATCGGGAGACAATGCAGGTACTACGCTTTCAACTTTTCATATCGATAGTTGGGAAGTTGGTGTTCAAAACTGGACACAGAACATGCGCGAAGAATTCGAAAAAAGAAGAAGATACGATATGATCCCGTACTTTCCGGTTTTCAGCGGGAGAGTAATTGGCAGCCAGCAGGAAACAGAACGATTCCTGTGGGACGTTCGGAAAACAGTGTCGGAATTAATGGTTGAAAATTACATTGCAGAGATGAAACGTCTTTGTAATGAGAACGGCATCAAATTATCAATGGAATCTTATACAACTCCGGGCAACGATCTGGATGCAGCCAACTGGGTTGATGAACCCATTGCGGAGTTCTGGACACGCTCGACGTTTTATTTTCCTACCATGAAAGCAATGGCTTCGGCTGCGAATTTAAATGGTCGGAAGATTGTGGGGGCAGAAAGCTTTACCTCCAACGATAAAGAAAAATGGTTGTTTCATCCGGCTGTTATCAAGGGATTGGGAGATATTGCGTTCTGCTACGGTATTAATCGGTTTATTTTTCATCGTTACGCCATGCAACCGTGGCTGAATCAAAAACCGGGCATGACCATGGGCCCGTGGGGACTTCACTACGAACGAACGCAAACCTGGTGGGATTACTCATTGCCCTGGCATACTTATCTTGCCCGTTGTCAGTACATGTTGCGCCAGGGGAATTTGGTTGCCGATGTGTTAAACCTTCAGCCAGAAGATCCCAACTACCGGTTTAAAAATCTGATTATGAAAGGTTACGATTACAATGCCTGTAGTCCGGATGCTTTTTTGAAGGTGAAATTTGAGAACGGAATGCTTACCGATGGCGCCGGAAATAAATATCATTTACTGGTATTGTCGCATTTGGGAACAATGACAGAAAAGACTTTGTCTCACATTAAGGAATTGGTGGAACAGGGAGCATCTGTTTTGGGTGAACCTCCTTTGGCAACTCCTGGTTTGACTGATTTCCCTTTTGCAGATCAACGATTGAAAAGAATGGTCAGCGAACTTTGGGGAGATGATAATGACACTATTTCTCTCCGGAAAGTTGGGCGCGGGCAGGTTTTCAGGGGTATTTCACCTGAAGAAGCATTGCAACGAACAGGGCTCGTTCCAGATTTTATTTCGGACAGTGATTTGAATTATATCCATCGGTCTATTGGAGGAATGGATATTTATTTTGTTGCCAATCGTACAGATACTCCGGTGACTGCGAATTGCACTTTCCGGGTAAATGATAAAAGCCTGCAATGGTGGAATCCGGAAACAGGTGCTATATCGCCGTTAAAAGTTTATTCCACTTCGGATGAAATAACCAGGCTTGCTCTTTCGCTGAGCCCCTACGAGAGCGGTTTTGTCATTTTTAATCAGGATAAAACTACGGTAACTGATCGAATCACTGAAATTACCTGCAATGGCAAAATCATGGTGAAGAATGGCATTGTTTCTCCTGAATTTAAAAATGAAAATCAACAAATGGCTATTCTCGATTTGGTAAATAATGAGATATACAAGCCAGGCACCTATACGTTTACTCTAGTCAATGGAAAAACCAGACAATCAGATATTTTAACAGAAGAAACAACAATGGAAATTTCGGGATCATGGAAACTCAAATTTCCGAATGAAGCAGGGATGACTTCAGAATTTGAAATAAATAATTTGGAATCATGGACAAAGCTTCCGGACAAAGAAATCAATTATTTCTCGGGAACAGGAACTTACTCAAATACGTTTACACTGCCTTCTGCATTTAATAAAAAGGGGAATAAAATTTATCTCGATTTAGGTGATGTCAAAGTGATGGCCAGAGTGTTTGTAAATAACAAGAAAGCTGGAATTTGCTGGAAGCCACCTTACCGGATTGACATCAGTTCTTTTGTACATTCAGGAAAGAATGATTTGAAAATTGATGTGGTCAATTTGTTGGTTAATCGCCAGATTGGAGATGAAAACCTTCCGGAAGACAGTGAACGAAATTCAGCCGGTACTTTGAAAACATGGCCCGACTGGGTTCTGAAAGATGAACAAAGCCCAACAGGGCGACACACATTTGCAGCCTGGCGGCTTTGGAAAAAAGATGATCCATTGCAGGATTCAGGCTTAATAGGGCCGGTTAAACTTTCTCTGGTAAAATCATATTAATTTTTAATCTATACGAATGAAAAAAATCAGCAAATTATTACCGCTACTATTGGGATTCGTGGTAATGGGGTTTATCGATATCGTTGGTGTCTCAACCGGTTTTATTCAGAAAGATTTTTCGCTGCCCGACAACCTCGCTCAACTTATTCCATTGAGCGCCTTCCTCTGGTTTTTTCTGCTTTCTGTTCCGCTGGGTATTCTTCAGGATAAATACGGGAAACGTAACATGATGAACCTCGGAATGCTCATTACCGGAATATCAATGGGCTTGCCTTTTCTGGCCTATTCGTTTCCGATGATGCTGGCGGCTTTTCTGTTGCTCGGAATCGGAAATACCATTGTTCAGGTTGCTGCCAATCCGTTGTTACACGATGTGGTTCCCCATGAACGCTTTTCCAGTTTCATGAGCCTAAGTCAGTTTGTAAAAGCCATTTGTTCCATGTTGGGGCCAATTATTGCTTCGGGAATGGCCTTGTGGTTTGGAAACTGGAAACTGGTTTTCGCCATTTACGGAATTACATCGTTTCTGGCTGTATTGTGGTTAAAGCTGACTGTTATCGAGGAGTCAAAAGCTACCGGGGCAAAAGCCAGCATCGGGTCGTGCCTGAGTTTATTAAAGAACCGCTACGTGGTACTGCTGGTGCTGGGTATCTTTTTGTCGGTTGGAGCCGAAGTCGGTTTGAATTCAAACATTGCCAACTTCTTGAAATTTAAATTTGCCATCAGTCTGGAAGATGCGTCTTATAAAATCAGCATCTATTATACAGCCCTGATGATCGGGCGGCTGGGCGGTTCATTTATTCTGAACTGGATCAATCCCCGGAAATTTTTGTTTTTTACAGCAAGCCTGGCTTTGTTAAGCCTGGTTCTTTTCATCGGTACCACATCGCTTCCCATGGCTGGCATTGCCTTGTTTTTTGCCGGATTAGGTTCCGCCAATCTCTTTCCCATTTTGTTTGCACTCAATATCAATAAAAACCCCGATCGGAGTAACGAACTTTCCGGATTGATGATTATGTCAGTGGTTGGAGGTGCCATTATTCCGCCTGTCATGGGGTTTGCCAATGTCGGATTCGGCATCCAAATCGGAATGGTTATTCCAATCCTTTGTATTGCGTACGTAACCGGCATTGCCATCTATGTTTTTCGTCAATAAAACTTAAACTATGAAGAAAGCTAAATTCTGTCAATTTATAACAAAACCACTGCGTTATCTGCTCTTAATCAGCTTATCAACAGGCTTCTTTGCAAACGGAATCGCAAAAAATAAGCCTGCACAAACAACAGAAGATCATCCGTTTCCGACAGGAATAGAATGTACGGTTCGTCCATGGTACAAGTATCGCGCTGACCATTCCGCCGGACGTGAAATAACTGTTCAACTGAAAGGTTCAAAACTCTACGGAAAAGCAATCGTTGAGCTGGAATGCGACGGACAAATAGAAACCATCTCGCTGGAAGACCCAAACGGAATTGAACAAATTCCGGTTTTATTACCAGCCGCATGCGGAGAGAAAAAAGAATGTCAGGCACGCATAAAAGTTTTGGCAAATGGGTTGGAACTTTATGCTTCGGTGATCGTTCCGTCCAAACGCAAATGGACAGTCTATATTTACCCACACTCGCACGTCGATATCGGTTATACAGACAAACAGGAAATTGTTGAAAAAATACATGTCCGCAACATTGATGTGGCGATTGATATGGCTAAAAAAACCATGAATAACCCCGAAGGTTCGCGTTTTGTATGGAACACAGAAGCCGGATGGGTGGTTGAAAGCTATCTGAAACAGGCTACTCCGGAAAAGAAAGCAGCTCTTTTTGATGCTGTTCGAAAAGGCTGGATCCGTTTGGATGGCAATTACGCCAATACAAATACCAGCACCTGTTCCGATGAAGAATTGCTGCAATTATTTAAGTATTCGAACCAAATATCCAAAGAGATTGGCGTTTCAGTAAAAACGATGGTGCAGTTCGATATTCCGGGTGCCGGCTGGGGAGTGGTTCCTGCGGCTGTTCAAAATGGCATAAAGGCTTTCTTTAGCTACACCAATCACTACGATCGCATCGGAACTGTACGGCAAGCATGGGAACACAAACCATTTTACTGGGTTGCTCCCGACGGAAAATCAAAAATTCTGTTTCTTCAGGGATGTCCGTACGGATATGCCTACCAGCTAAAAGGCAAAAAAATCTACGGAATCAAAAAGATACAAACTTACGATCCGGCACTCGATCGCCTGAGCACCAATGATCCGACTGCAACATTTATTGATCCAATGATTTTTGATGAAACGGCGAAACTGGAAGCGGCCAATTCTCCATACGACATTTTTTCCATGACCTGGGCCATGGCCGACAATTGTCTGATTGACGCCGACCTTCCCGAAGCAGTCCGCCTGTGGAACGAAAAATATGCATACCCGAAACTGATAATATCCGGATCTGATGAAGTTTTGAAAGCCTACGAAGAAAAATATGCATCGATAATTCCTGAAATTAAAGGCGATTATACCGAATACTGGACAGATGGATTGGGTTCCGATGCCAAACGGGTTGGATTAAATCGACATGCCAAAGAGCGGCTGGTTCAAACGGAAACATTGTGGCCCATGCTTTTCCGCAATCAAAAAGCGCCTGTGAACGAGTTTTACGATTCGTGGCGCTATGTGCTGCTTGGAGCCGAACATACCTGGGGCTACAAAGACCCCAAAGTTCCGCTGGCCAAAGAAGTAGAAGCAACCAAAGCTTCGTATTTCGAAAATGCCGCCAAAACCAGCATCAATTTACTGACCAAAACGTTACAGCCACTAGAGAAAAAAGGAACCAATAGTTTTGCGGTTTTGAATACTTTGTCGTGGAAACGCACCTCATTGATCACTCTCTCTGCCGAACAAAGCAAAGCCGGCAACCGTGTAACCGACGAAAAAGGAAAAGCGGTTCCATCTCAGCGTCTCAGCACCGGCGAACTGGTTTTTATGGCCAGCGATGTTCCTGCTTTCGGATCCTCTCTTTATCGCCTCAGTAAAGGAAGTTCTCCAGCTTCAGGAAAAGGAAAAGTATCGGGCAACACACTTTCAA
The DNA here is from genome assembly GCA_963668595.1 of Prolixibacteraceae bacterium. Classification (GTDB taxonomy): domain Bacteria; phylum Bacteroidota; class Bacteroidia; order Bacteroidales; family Prolixibacteraceae; genus GWE2-42-39. The sequence goes on from OY764876.1 coordinate 2,354,687, forward strand.
ACAATTTAATATCAGTGTCCATTGATCCGGTTTCAGGAGCAATTAAAAGCCTGAAAGATTTGAGCGGACATGAATTTGTTGATCAAAAATCGCCCTATCTGGTGAATAGCTACCGTTACCTGCATGGAGCCGACAGTGCTTCAAAAGCAGTTGCTCCGGTTAATGTTCAGATCACGGTAAAAGAAAAAGGGTCACTTGTAAATTCCTTACTCGTAGCGTCAACAGCTGAAGGCTGCAATTCGTTGCAAAGCGAAATCCGCCTGATTCAGGGACAAGCATGGGTTGAAATGACCAATATTCTCGATAAAATAAGCACTCAGGAAAAAGAGGGCGTTCACTTCGGATTTGCGTTTAATATTCCCGATGGAACAACCCGCATGGATATTCCGTGGGGCGTAATGATTCCCGAATACGAACAGCTTCCGGGTGGAAACCGCAACTGGCTGGCGGCGCAGCGTTGGATCGATATTTCGAACAACGATTTCGGCGTAACATGGACCGCTATTGAATCGCCATTGGTTGAATTGGGCAGCATGACTGCCAATATTTTGGGAGGAGCGCGCGAACCTGAGAACTGGCTGACATCGCTGGAAAAAACACAAACTATCTTTTCCTGGGCACTGAATAACCATTGGCATACTAATTTCCCGCTCGAACAAGGTGGAATCATTCGGCTGAATTATCAGATTTTGCCTCATAAAAGTTACGATCCGGTTGTTGCTAACCGCTTTGCAATGGAGCAAAATCGTCCGCTGGTTGTGGTTGAAACCGACAGAAATCCGGTAACCCAATCGCTACTTTCGATTGATAACCCGAATGTTTTCGTTTCAGCCTTGAAACAAAGTGATGATGGAAAAGGCATCCTCCTCCGTCTGCGCTCCCTGTCTGCATCGGCCGAAAAAGTTACACTCGGATGGCCAGTCGGAGAGCCAGCAACAATCAGGTACAGCGATTTTCGCGAGGAACCGGGCAAAATTGCCGGAAGTAAATTAACCATGTTGCCTTACGAAGTAGTAACGCTTTATATGGAGATGTAATGAAGGCCCCCTAGATCCCCCTAAGGGGGACCTAGAGGCAATATAAGTGCAATAAACTTTTTATTGACAAACTATATAAAATATTCACAAACCAAACTCCATTCCCTCAGGGGAAAGGGGTGGAAATGTGTCTTCTATTTATGAACGGACTAATTACAACCATACAACGAATGTCGATGCACGATGGCCCGGGAATACGCTCAACCGTATTCCTGAAAGGCTGCAACATGCACTGCGGCTGGTGTCATAACCCGGAAACACTGAGTATAAAACCGGAACTGGAATGGATTCAGCAAAAATGTATTGGATGTAATTCCTGTACTGAAGTGTGTTCATCAGGGGCATTTTCGCTAAAAAATGGGAAACCCGACTTTCAGAAAGACTTGTGCACATCCTGTTTCGATTGCCTAACAGTTTGTTATGCCGAAGCCATCAGCAAAATAGGTCGGGAGTTAACCCCCGAAGAGGTTTTCTCAGAGGTAGAACAGGATTTCCCGTTCTTCAGCAATTCAGGAGGAGGAATCACCATTTCCGGCGGAGAACCCATGCTTCAACCGGAGTTTACCCAACAAACACTGGCACTGTTTAAAAAAGCTGGGATTCATACCGCGCTCGATACCAACCTGAGCATTTCATGGAGCCAATACGAGAAAGTACTTCCGCATGCCGATCTGGTTTTGGCCGATCTGAAAATAATGAATCCGGAACTTCATAAAAAGTGGACCGGACAATCGAACCAGATAATTTTTGAGAACCTGAAAAAACTGGATGCAACAGGAATTCCATTTTTCATCCGGACTCCGGTGGTTCCGGGCGTAAACGATTATGATGCAGAAATTCGGGCAATGGCAGAATTCGCATCCTCGTTAAGAAATCTGAAAAAATACGAACTACTCCCTTACCACTCAATGGCAAGCTGCAAATACACGAACCTAAGCATGGAAAATCCCATGGAACAAACTCCGGCTCTTTCAAAAGAAAGGCTGAATGAACTACAAAAAATCATTGAAACATATAAGCAATAAAACGATACATCATGGAAAATTCATTTAGTTATCAATCACGGATCGACCACCTTCGGTCGCGCAAATTTGCCCAAACCCGCGAGAAAATTGAAGTCGAAGGACTTCTGGACGAAGACGATTACGGACGCGTTCTTCCACCGGCCAACGCATGGGAAAGCATTCCCAATCATCCCGATGGGTCTTTTTACGGATTAGATGGTTGGAAGGAAAACTTCTGCAACATGATGGAAACACATCCGGTTTATGTTGATCCTCAGGACGCTTTTGCCGGTCGTTGGGTGTATTTCATGTCGCGCATGAGATCTAACAAATGGAATCCGGACTATCCATTCGATCACCTGAAACCTGACTTTGAAAAATACGACATCATCAGCGGAATTGGCGACGATGCCCATTTTGCACCCGATTACAATCTAGGGCTGTCGATCGGTTGGCAAGGGATTCTCGACAAAATTGAACATTATCGAAAAGTAAATACTTTACCCGAACAAATAAAATTTTACAATGCGCATGAGCAGGTTGTGAAAAGTATCCAGGGATGGATCGAACGGCATATTGACCTGATTGAACAACGAATTCAGGAAGAAACCAATCCCGAATTAAAAGCCAATCTGGAAGAGATGGCCAAGACCAATCGGAACATCGTTTCCAAAGCGCCGCAAACCCTGCGCGAAGCCATTCAATGGATCATTTGGTACCACCTGGCATCCCGCACTTACAATCGCGATGGTGCAGGCGGTCAAATCGACGAAATGCTGCGGCCATTCTTTGAAAAAGATTTGGCAGAAGGACGCATCGACCGCGAGAAAACAGTTTACCTGCTGGCCTGTTTCATGCTGAATGATACTATTTACTGGCAACTTGGGGGCCCCAACAAAGATGGAGTTGATCAAACTTCAGAAATTTCGTTCCTGATTTTGGATGCAGCCGACAAAGCGAATTGTTCCATCAACTTAACCATTCGGGTACACGACGGAATGAATCAGGAACTATTCGACAAATCGTTGTATTACCTCATCAAAAATAAAAATGCCTGGCCTCGTTATTCGGGTGACAAAGCACTGGTTGAAGGATTCATGAAAAACGGTTTTGACGCTCAACTGGCCCGCCAGCGTATTGCCGTTGGGTGCAACTGGATGTCGTTGCCCGGTCTGGAATATACCATGAACGATCTGGTTAAGGTAAACATGGCCAAAGTATTTGAAGTCGCTTATTTCGAAATGATGGCCGATAAATCAGAACAACCCTCAACCTCCCGTCTGTGGAAAATCTATATTCCTCATTTAAAGGAAGCCGTTTATGCTGCTGCGGAAGGAATTCGCCATCAACTAAAATACCAAAAGTACAACGAACCTGAATTGATTTTGAATCTGTTGAGCCACGGCCCCCTCGAAAAAGGACTGGATGTAAGCGATGGAGGCGCAATGTATTACAATCTGGCAATTGACGGAGCCGGACTGGCCATTGTTGCTGATTCATTTGCAGCTCTTCAACTTCGGATTGAAGAAGAAAAGAAAACAAGCTGGGAAGAAGTAACTTATCATTTAGATAGTGATTTCGAAGGAATGGAAGGCGAAAAAATCAGGCTTTTGCTGAAAAATAGTCCGCGTTACGGACAAGGAAACTCACTGGGCGACCAATGGGCTAAAAAAATTGCAGATTCATTTACGGCACTGGTTCAGGAAGAATCAAACCCGGAACTAAAACATACGTTTATCCCAGGTTTTTTCAGTTGGGCCAACACCATTGGCTTTGGTCAACATGTAGGAGCGACCCCCAACGGGCGAAAAAAACACACTCCTATTTCACACGGAGCCAATCCCTGTCCCGGATTTTCGAAAGACGGTGCATCGCTGGCATTGGCACGCGCTGTTGCCGACATTCAGCCCGGATTCGGAAATACTGCGCCCATGCAATGGGAGCTTGATCCAACTCTTGCGACTACCGATTATATCAAGCTAATTGGTTCAATTATCAAAACTCATTTTGAGCTGGGCGGAACCTTGATCAATGTAAATATCATGGACAAAAACCAAATTCTGGATGCCCATAAAGATCCGGCCAAATACCCTGAATTGGTCGTTCGTGTAACCGGTTTTACTGCTTATTTCTCGATGCTCACTCCCGAGTTCCGTCAACTGGTTGTTGACCGGCTTCTGGAGAGCTGATAAAAAGTTCCTTAGTAAAAGAGTTCCTTAGTTCCTAAGTAAAATGTAACTCATAGAGATGTACTTAGGAACTAAGGGACTTAGACACTTTTAACCTTTAACATATAGACTCGAAAAAAATGACTCAATCAACACAACAAAAAAATAATTTCTATTTAATCTTCATTGCATTAACGGCTGCTTTCGGAGGATTTCTGTTCGGCTACGACACCGCAGTTATTTCAGGAACTATCAGCCTGGTAAAAACACAGTTTGCATTAACAACCGCAATGGAAGGTTGGTTCGTCAGCTCCGCCCTGGTTGGTTGCATTCTCGGAGTGATCGTGGCTGGAGAAATGGCTGATCGTTTCGGACGAAAATTTTCGCTTATAACGGCAGGGCTCATGTTCTCCGTTTCGGCATTTGGCTGCGCGTTATGCGGTTCTCATACCGAATTAATTCTCTACCGACTGGTTGGCGGCTTGGGAATCGGCATTGCATCCATGCTTTCGCCACTGTATATTTCCGAGGTTTCGCCTGCAAAAATACGTGGACGCATGGTTGCCTTGTACCAACTTGCAATTTGTTTAGGCATCGTAGCCGCCTATTTTGCCAATGCCTGGCTCCTGAAAATGAGTGTCAACCCGGGGCTGGATTTCAGTGGAGGTGTGCTGCACAAAGTCTTTGTTTCGGAAGTGTGGCGATCGATGTTTGGGGCTTCGGCAATCCCGGCTATTTTCTTTTTTCTTGCCATGTTTTTTGTTCCTGAAAGTCCGCGTTGGTTTGCGGCCAAAGGAAAAGATGAAAATGCAAATCGTGTTTTGACAAAAATTAATGGTGTCGCAATTGCCAATGACGAACTACAATCCATAAAAATTGCACTTGAAAAAGAAGAAAAAGGTTCGTGGAAAGTTTTGTTTCACCCGGGGATTCGCATTGCCATGTTTGCAGGTATTGCATTGGCTCTACTTTCTCAGTTTACCGGAATTAATGCAATTATTTACTACGGACCGCGCATTATGGAAGAAGCTGGTTTGAAACTAAGCGATGCGCTTGGGGGGCAGGTTGTTATTGGTATTGTCAATGCAGTGGCAACCATTTTTGCCATCTGGAAAATCGATCAATTCGGACGAAAAAAACTACTCTCGACCGGAGTTGCCGGAATGTTTATTTCGCTCTTGGCTGTTGGGCTGTTGTTTGTTTTTAAACAAACACAGGGAATATTGCTGATCGCCTTTATTACCAGTTTTATTATCTTTTTCGAAATCGGTTTTGGACCGGTAATCTGGGTTCTGCTTTCAGAAATTTATCCGACCAAAGTTCGTGGGCGTGCCATGTCAATCGCCACGCTGATGTTATGGGTGGGTACAGCTATCATTGGGCAGGTAGTTCCGTGGATGCTGGAAACCCTTTCGCCCGGAGCAACATTCTTCATTTTTGCTGTTTGCTGTATTCCGGTTCCGTTTATTCTAAAATTAATTCCAGAAACCAAAGGTCTGTCGTTGGAAGATATTGAGAAAGAGTGGCTGATTAAGTAAGTTTAAAGAAAAAAATAACTTGTATGAAACTTTTCTTGTTTTTACTAATCTTCCCATTTGCAGTTCTGGCTCAATCGCCGATTCAATTTGTTGATCCATTAATCGGAACAGCTCCGGCAACAACCGAAAGCGCAAAGCGGCACAGTGAGGCGGGGTCCGAGCTAAAAGGACAAACGTATCCTGCTGTTGGTCGGCCATTTGGTATGATACACTGGACTCCGGAAACACGAACTTCCGAAGCAAAATGTTTATCGCCCTACTATTATAACGATAAATATATATCCGGTTTTCGCGGATCACACTGGATGGATGGCAGTTGTACGCAAGACTACGGAAGCGCAACCATTATGCCATTTACAACTAACCGGATTGACACTGTAAGCAAATCGCCGGTTGCAAGGCTAAATCACGAACACGAAAAGGCTTCGCCGGCTTATTACAGTCTTTTGCTCGATGAATACAAGATTAAAGCAGAGATCACAGGAGCTGTTCGTTCCGGTTTTTTTCGGTTTTCCTATCCCAAAGAAAATGGAAATTATTTAGCAATCAGAATGAATAGCGATGAGAACGAAGGTAAGGTGTGGGTAAATTTTCAACAGAATGAAATCGTAGGATACAATCCGGTTCACCGTATTTATCAGGGCTGGGGAAAGCCTGCCGGGTTTAGCGGTTGGTTTGTCTTACGTTTTGATACGCCTTTTTCTATCTTCAGACAAGGAGAACAGGAAATGATTATTGGTTTTCAGAATCAACGAACAATACAGGTTCAGATCGGAACTTCCTTTACAAGCGAGGAAGCTGCCCGAAACAATCTTGATACGGAAATAAAAAACCGGGATTTTGATCAACTTCGGAAAGAAGCGGAAGAGGAATGGAACCATGATCTGAGTAAAGTAAAAGTGAAAGGAGGGTCGAACGAAGATCTTGTGAAATTTTATACGGCACTTTATCACTGCTACCTGTTGCCTCGCACTGCCAGTGATGTTGATGGAAGTTATCCTGGATTTGCACAGGATACAACAGTTCACCGGGCCGAAGGATTTATCTATTACGATGATTTTTCGATGTGGGACACCTACCGGACGCTAAATCCACTGTTAACCATTCTGGAACCAGCCCGCAGTTTGGATATGGTAAAATCGTTGGTCGCAAAAGCTCAACAAGGTGGATGGATGCCAATCTTCCCAAAATGGGCAAACTATACCGCGGCAATGATTGGAGATCACGTTAGTACGATGATTGCCGATGCGTATCAGCGGGGAATTACCGGGTTTGATGTTGACACAGCCTATCATTACATGCGAAAAAATGCTTTTGATCATCCCTCTGAAGAAGAATACAAAGATGGAAAAGGGAGACGGGCATTAACCAGCTATCTTCAATACGGGTATATTCCTTTGGATGATCAGGTTCCGGAGGCTTTTCACAAAAAAGAACAAGTGTCGCGTACTCTTGAATATGCGTTTGATGATTATGCGCTGGCCCAGTTTGCCAAAAGCCTGGGGAAAACCGATGACTACCAGGTGCTAATGAAACGCTCGCAAAACTACCGCAATGTTTTTGATGTTAAAACAGGGTACGTTCGTGGACGATATGCTAATGGAAGCTGGATTGAACCTTTCGACCCGAATGTGAAGAGTGACTTTATTACTGAAGGTACTGCCTTTCAATATACATGGTATGTTCCGCACGATGTTCCGGGACTCATCAGGTTGTTTGGAGGCAAAGCCCCTTTCTTAAAACGACTAAACAAATTTTTCGATGATGGCTATTACTGGCATGGAAACGAAACCGACCAGCAGGCTCCTTATTTATTTGCAATGGCGGGCCAGCCTGAAAAAACTCAGGAATGGGTTCGAAAAATAATCGACGAAGAATACGGTACAGGTCCTGGAGGATTAAGTGGAAACGAAGATGCCGGTCAGATGTCGGCGTGGATGGTTAGTTCGATGCTTGGATTCTATCCTGTTTGCCCCGGAAAGCCGGAGTATGTAATTGGAAGTCCTTTTTTTGAGGAAGTTTCAATTTGCCCCGACTCAACTTGCAAACCGTTTGTTATTCGAGCCAATGGCCCTGTTTCGAAGGTTCCATTTGTCGATAAAATTGAACTAAACGGAAAAACTCTTTCGAAATACCTAATCACTCACCATCAAATTGTTTCGGGTGGCGAACTTGTTTTTAAACTAAAACAACCAAAATGATTGGCAATTGAGTTGAATGATTTTGAATATAAATACTAATCAATCGATGAAAAATAAAATATCGTCAAAAAATAGAATAATAATCTTTCTGAGTTTGCTCGCCGTGCTTGTCTTTTCAATTTTTCAAACATCTGCACAGATACAAAATCCCGGTGTTTTTGCGTCCATTTCAGAACCATCGGTATTATTGGATGGGCAAAAGCCAACTGCGAATTGGATTTGGAATTCGGGAGCAGAAAACCCACAAAATTATTACTTGCTGATACGAAAATCATTTGACCTGAAAAACATACCTGTTCAGGCAAAAGCTTTTATTTCTGCGTACTCGTTTGCCGATGTGTATATCAATGGAAAGCTGATTGACCGATGTCCGATGAATTGCGATCCGGAATATCAGGTGTACGAACAATACGATTTGTCGGGATATATTAAGGAAGGAAAAAACACTATTTCCGCGCTGGTTTACAATTTTGGGATTGGTATGCATCATCGAATAAACGCGCGGGGAGGATTTTTCTTTCAGGGAAAAATAATCTTCGGAAAAAATGAAAAACTTGAATTAAATACCGACGATTCGTGGAAAGTTACCAAAGCCGAAGCTTGGGATAACGATACGGAATTGCGCACCGGTAGTGGTGAAAGAAGTCCGCATCTGATTGGCTTTCTCGAAAAATTTGATGCCCGGAAAATGCCTCATGGGTGGATGGAAAACGATTTTGACGACTCGGATTGGGACGCTGCACGTTTGTTGGGAATTCCTCCGCTTTCGCCATGGAACAGCATTGTTGAAGTAAAACGGCCTCCGCTTTTCCGCGAGGTGGTTTATCCGGTTAAACATTGGTTTGCAGGCGATAAAATTGTTTACGACTTTGGGAAAGAAATCAGTGGAACCCCGGTTATTGATCTGTTTTCGAAGTACGACGGCGCTCGTTTTGAAATGGGAACTTCGGAGCGGCTTTTGCCCGACAGTTCGGCCCAGTATAAAAAAAGGGTGAATTATACCGATTATTACCTTAGTAAAAAAGGGACTCAAAGCTGGAGCCCGCTTACCTGGCGCGGATTTCGCTATCTTTCAGTTTCGAAAAGCGACAGCCTTATTTTCAAAAAAATATCGGCAGTCAACCGGCACTACAATTTTTCAAACGAAGGAAGTTTTGAGTGTTCCGACCCGCAACTCAATAAAATTTGGGAAGTCGGGAATTTCACACTAAAACTTTGTGCTCAGGATACTTACATGGATACTCCGTGGCGCGAACAAACCCAGTACATTGCAGGCGACAGCCGTTATTTGCAGAAATATGCGTATTACCCGTTCGGACAAAGTTCTGAATTCCTGATGCGTTATAATATTTTGTCAGGTATCTGGTCGCAACGCTGGATAAACGATGGTTCCATCCGCTCGCGTTACCCAACCGATTGGCTAATTGGCAGCAACACTTCTGCTTACCTGGTCGATTACGAGCTGGAATATGTGATCATGTTGGGCGAGTATTACCAGTATTTCGGGAATGCCGATTTGCTTCGCCGGATTTATCCCAACCTCAAAAAGCTGATGAGCTATATTGAATCGCTTGTCGGGAAAGAACATGGCTTGCTGGCCAAGGTTCCAGGGTGGATTGTTCTCGATCATCCGGATACGTATCCGATCGATCAGCGCGAAGAAATAACAGGGTTGAACTGTTTGTATTATTCAGCATTGACCCAGGCTGCATTTATTGCCTGGACATTGAATAACGATCAGCAGCAAGCAGTTATTTGGACGAATGAAGCAGAAAAACTAAAAGCCAATATTCAAAAATATCTTTGGTCACCAGAAAAAAAACTATATCTCGATAGTTACGGGAGTGAAAAATGCAGCCAGCAAACGCAGGTTTATGCCATGCTTTATGGCTTGGTCGATTCGGATGAAAAAGCAAATTTGGTTGAAAAAATAGCTGCCTATAACCGAAGTAGTGAGCAATCATTTGCTTACTATGTCCTCTATGCCATGTTCGACGAAAAACCGCAATGGTCGCTCGATTACATACGAACGTACTGGGGCCGACAAATGGAATCGCCCTATTTTAACGGTGGTTGGCACGAAGCATGGGACATTGAGCATTGGACTACCGATACTGGAACAACTTCGCATGCATGGTGTTCGGGGCCAACGGCGCTTCTTTCGCAAAAGGTTTTGGGCGCTGAACCCATTTCTGCCGGATGGAAAACCTTTTCTGTAAAACCCAACCCATGTGATTTGAAATGGGCAAAGGGGATTATTCCTACCGCTTACGGTGCAATCAGCATTGACTGGAAAACAGATGCAAAAGGTTCATTTAGCATGTATGTGCTGGTACCCGAAAATACTTCTGCGGAAATTGCCGTTCCGGCTGGCAATCCACAGAAAGTTAGTGTTAACGGGAAACCTATCAATAAATTCCGGAGTGAAAACGGGAAAATCATTTTCCACGCTGCTCCGGGAGAATATGAAATAAAATCAGTTTTATGAAAGAAATCTATACCTTTTTAATAATTGTTCTTTTGACAGGCTTCGCTTTTGCGTTTTCTCCGATCAAAAAGGAAAATCTCAGTCAAGCTAATAATAAAAAACAAATTATTGCTGAATGGGAAAAACTCCGGTTCGGGGCGTTTGTCCATTTTAACGACAATACCTTTCTCGAAAAAGAATTCTCAAAAAATACTGATCCTGAAATTTTCAATCCTGACAAGCTTGATTTTGATGCAATGATGAGAACATTTCAGGAAGCAGGAGTTAAATATGCTGTACTGACAACACGCCACACATCAGGTTTTTGTCTGTGGGATAGCCAAACCACCCGGTTCGATGTGGCAAGCAGTCCTTTTAAAAGGGATGTTGTTAGCTTGTTTGTCGAATCGTGCCGGAAACACGGCATCAAACCATGTCTTTACTATTGTATGTGGGGCAGCAAGAACTGGAATCCTGGAGATTGGAATCCAACCATCAAAGCCGAACTGGAAAAAACAAGTTCAAAGGAAATCATATTGGAACAACTTAGTGAATTGGCAGAAAACTACGGCGATATTTTTGAATTTTGGATCGATATGCAATGTTGGTCTGATAGTGCACTGCACACACAAGAGTTATACGACCTGCTGAAAAGCAAGAATCCAAAGACAGTTGTTCATTTTAACCAACATATTCAGGATGGAAGTGAAATACGTTATTTCCCAACCGACATTCTGAATGGAGAAGAGCGAATTCCTCCGGTTTCAGGTCATAACCCTATGCGGAAAGTTGATAACAAAACCATATATCTTCCTTTCGAATACGAAATTACCTCCCAATGCTGCGAGCATCGTTCCTTTGGCAAAGGCCTGATGGACGGTTCTGTTTGGTTCACGTATGCCGATAGTCAATTCTATTCTACAGATAGTTTGTACAAGTACATCAAACAAAACTTCGACCGGGGCGGAAGTAATATTTTATTATCCACTGCTCCCGACAAAACCGGAACTTACCGCAAGGCCGACAGCGACAGCATTATTAAACTCGGAAAGCTAATTTGGAACTATAAGAAATAATTGAGTTAGTAACCCATCTAAAAAATAAACAATAAAATAATCATTCATGAAGAAACGAACATTGATCGCTGCCTGCTTCGCTTTAGTGTTGGGCAGTTCTTGTCAGCAAAAAGAGTATTTAATTACTTCGTATGGCGCCAAAGCCGATGGAAAAACAAACAATGCTGCTTTTATACAGAAAGCCATTGACGAGGCTTCGGCCAACGGTGGCGGAAAAGTTGTAATTCCTCCCGGAAATTTTGTTTCCGGAGTTTTGACTTTAAAATCAGGCGTCAACTTACATCTCGATCAGGGCGCTTGTTTACAGGGAAGTGAGAACCGCATGGATTATAACAACCCGATAGCCATGGCATTTTTAGTTGCCCAGGATCAGAAAAACATCTCGATCACGGGAGAAGGCGTTATCGACGGCAGAGCTGGTGAAATAATGCTGGATGTGATGCGTCAGCTCCGGGCTGGTACAATTACCGACCTCCCAAGATGGAAAACCAGCAGGCCTTCCGAAGGAGTCCGCCCGATGCTGCTAATTTTTAAAGGGTGTGAACAGGTAAATATTTCAGGTGTTACCATGAAAAATGCCGCAAGCTGGGTGCAGGATTACATCAATTGCACAGACTTAACGATTGATGGCATTAAGGTGCAAAGCACTTCGTACTGGAACAACGATGGAATTGATATTTCGGACTGCAAGAATGTAAAAGTGATTAATTGTTTTGTGAATGCGGCCGACGATGGTATTTGTCTGAAATCGGAAACTCCGGGAAAATACTGCGACAATGTTTATGTTGCCAATTGCACCATCCGGTCGAGCGCCAGCGCATTAAAAATGGGAACGGCATCGTATGGCGGCTTTAAAAATATTAAAGTACGCGATCTTACTATTTTCGATACATTCAGGTCTGCCATTGCTATCGAATCGGTTGACGGCGGGCATATTGATAATATTGATATTCAGGGTGTGACAGCAACGAATACCGGAAACGCCATTTTTATTCGCCTGGGACACCGCAACAAAAAAGCGGAAGTTGGTTCGGTAAAAGGAATTCGGATAGCCAATGTCAAAGCCGAAATTCCGTTATACAAACCCGATCAGGGTTATCCTCTCGAAGGCCCTCCTGATGTGAACAGTCCTGACAAAGAAAAAATGCCTGCCCGTCGTTCAGGATATCCGTTTTTTGGTCATCCGTGGTTGCCGTTCAATCTACTTCCTTCGTCGATTGTCGGAATTCCGGAACATAACATTCAGGATGTAACTCTTGAAAACATTGAAATTACTTACGCGGGAGCGGCCAGCAAAGAAATTGCCTGCATTCCGTTGGACAAAGTAACTTCCGTTCCTGAATGCGAACCCGATTATCCCGAATTTTCGATGTTTGGGGAGCTTCCCTCCTGGGGATTTTACGTGCGACATGCAGAAGGAATACAAATGAAGAATGTAAAAATTAGTTACATCGAGGACGATTTTCGCCCGGCCATGGTTTTCGACGATGTAAAAGGGATTAACCTGCATTCGGTTGACATTCCTACCGCTAAAGAAATGCCGGTCGTGTTACTGAATAATACTTCCGAAGAAAATCTGGACGGGTTGAAGATGCCGGTTGATAAGGCGGCTGGAATTCGAAAAATGAATAAATAAGCGTACAAACATGAATATCTCACAAAAACCATTCGGGCTAACCCGAAAAGGCGAACAGGCAGACTTGTTTGTATTAAAAAATGACCGGATTGAAGTGTCAATCACCAATTACGGAGGAATCATTACTTCAATTAAAATGCCCGGTAAAAATGGAATTGCTGAAGAAATTGTGCTGGGTTTCGATCGTCTGGAAGAATACTGGAGCGAACAATATCTTCGGAATTGTCATTATTTTGGCTGCATTGTTGGCCGGGTTTGCAACCGGATAAGCAATGGCTGTTTTGAGCTGAATGGGAAAACCTACCCGTTGGCCGTTAACGATGCTGACCGGCACCTGCATGGAGGAATTGAAGGCTTCGATAAAAAATTATGGAAGGCAATCCCCATCGATGAAGCAGGAACGGTAGGTGTTGAACTGAGCTATTTAAGTTGCCACATGGAGGAAGGTTACCCCGGAAATCTGCATACCACGGTGCGATATACGCTTAATCGGGAGGATGAACTGGGCATCGAATATCATGCTGAGACCGATCAGTCAACCATTATAAACCTTACGAATCATACCTATTTCAATTTGGCTGGCGGAAAAGAAGATATTCTCAATCATTCACTTCAAATACCAGCAGAAAAATATGTGGAACTGAAAAACCTGATGCCAACCGGAAAAATACTGGATGTTGCCAATACACCATTCGATTTTCGCATCAGGCGGACGATCGAATCGAAGATCAATGAACTTCCGGATGGATACGACCTGTGCTATATACTGAATAATCAGGAAGAAAATTTGGTTTTTGCCGGTTGCTTGAGCGAAAAAATGTCAGGGCGGCAGGTTCAGGTGTTTACAACCCAGCCGGGTTTGCAAATTTATTCAGGCTTTTACATTCCTGAACTGGAAATTGACGGACAAAAGCGGTTTGGCAAATATTCAGGATTTGCGCTGGAAACACAGCATTATGCCGATTCGGTGAATCATCCGGAGTTTCCGTCAACGGTTCTAAATCCGGGAGAAAAATACTGTCAAAAAACTATTTACAGATTCGTAACCGAATAATTTTAACTGACTTGCACAAAGAAAACTTAGTTGCATCGTTCGGGAATTATAACAAAAAGCATAAAGAAAAAAACAATGATCATAAAAAGCTACTTGCGAATAATTGTATTGATTGCCGCCTGCATGGGAGCATCCTCTGTAAGCGCCCAACAAACCGAAGATCTGACAGTTTATGCTGACCCGTTGATCGGCACCAGGGAAATGGGGCATGTGTTTCCCGGAGCCTGTGTCCCTTTCGGGATGGTTCAGCTTAGCCCGGATACCGATACGATTCCGTATGCCGTAAACGGAAAATACACCGGAACGGTTTACCGCTACTGCGCCGGTTATCAGTACAACGACAAAACCATTGTAGGATTTACACATACGCACATGAGCGGAACCGGGCACTCTGACCTCTCCGATTTTTTGGTTATGCCAACGGTTGGTCCGGTGCAACTGAACCCAGGAACTGCCGACAAACCCGAAAGCGGCTACCGGTCGCGTTTCAGTCACGAAACAGAAAAAGCCGAACCCGGCTATTACCGCGTGACGCTCGATGATTACAAGGTGAAAGCAGAAATGACCACCACCACTCATGTAGGCTTTCACCGGTACACTTTTCCTGAAAGCGACGACGCTCATATTATTCTCGATCTGAACCACGGCATCTACAACTACGATGGAAAGGTTTTATGGTCGTACCTGCGTGTTGAAAACGATACATTGGTTACCGGATACCGCATCACAAGCGGTTGGGCGCGTACCAGCTATCTTTATTTTGCAATGGTTTTCTCCAAACCAATTAAAAACTACGGGGGCAAAAACGACGAAAATCTTGTATATAAAGGCTTCTGGCGCAAATTCGACCAGGAACATAATTTTCCGGAAATGGCAGGAAAAAAATTGAAAGCCCACTTTGATTTTGCCACTTCCGAAGGAGAACAAATTAAAGTCAAATTTGCTATTTCGGCAGTGAGTACCGACGGGGCGCTGAAAAACCTGGAAGCAGAGCTGCCTCACTTTAATTTCGAAAAAGTACGTGCCGAGGCAAAGTCAAACTGGCAGAATGAATTGAGCCGGATTACGATTAATGCCTCTCCGGAAAAGAAGACTACATTTTACACTTCTCTTTATCATACATTCATCAACCCGATTCAATACATGGATGTGGACGGACAATACCGTGGCCTCGACCACAACATCCACCAGGCAAAAGGATTTGTGAACTATTCGGTGTTCTCGCTGTGGGATACATACCGCGCCCTGCATCCTTTGTTTACGTTGGTCCAACCCGAACGTACTTCAGACATGATTCATTCGATGCTGGCTCATTACGACCAGAGCGTTCATCATTTGCTTCCGGTTTGGAGCCACTTCGGGAACGAAAACTGGTGTATGATTGGGTTTCATGCCGTTCCGGTTATTGCTGATGCCTGGATAAATGGTATCCGCAGTTTTGATGGCAAGCGAGCTCTGGCTGCCTGTGTGGCATCGGCGACTCACCGGGGGTACGGAAATCTGGGAGAATACATGGATTTAGGCTATGTCCCTTACGAAAAAAACGCTGTTGGATCATCCATGACACTTGAATATGCTTACGACGATTGGACCATCGCCCAACTGGCCAGATCGCTGGGAGAAAATGAAGTGGCGGCCACCTTTGAAAAGCGCGCCGGCAACTGGAAAAACCTTTTTAACGAACGTACCGGATTTGTTGGAGCCAAAGACAGCAACGGTAACTGGAAAATTCCATTCGACCCGATGCACACGGCCAACGAAGGTTTTATTGAAGGAAACGCATGGAATTATTCGTTGTATGTTCCGCAGGATATTCCGGCGTTAATTCAAAAGATGGGTGGCAATGAGCGTTTTTGTGAGCATGTCGATTCGCTGTTTACCATGTACATGCCCGATAAATACTTTGCCGAAACCGAAGATATTACCCGCGAAGGATTGATTGGTTGTTACGTTCATGGCAACGAACCCAGCCACCATGTTGCTTATATGTATAACTGGGCCGGGAAGCCATGGAAGACACAGGAACGCATTCATCAGATTGAAACAACCATGTATTTAAACAAACCCGATGGCTTGTGCGGTAACGACGATTGCGGACAAATGTCGGCCTGGTATGTTTTCTCCTCACTGGGATTTTATCCGGTTTGTCCTGCTTCCGGCGAATATGCCATTGGAACGCCATCGGTAAACGAAGGCAGAATAAAGCTTTCCGGTGGAAAATCACTGACAATAAGAGCAAACAACCTGTCAGATAAAAATATTTACATCCAATCTCTTCGTTTGAACGGAAAACCTTTAAACAAAAGCTTTTTAAACCACAGCGACATTGCCGGTGGTGGCGAACTGGTTTTTGAAATGAGTAACCGCCCGAATAAAAAATGGGCTGCAAAATAGAACACAGCTTGCCGGTTTCGTGTACGGGATTCCCGTATCTCACAACCCGCAACCTAAAATCTGTAACATTAAACTTATTATCTACAATGACTAATAAAACAGCAATTCTGACCTTACTTCTGGCATTATTAACTTTTGCAAGTCAGGCCATTGTAAAACCGGCACGTATTTTTAGCCCGAACATGGTGCTTCAGAAAGGGATTGAAAATACCATTTGGGGTTGGGCCAATAAAAGTGAAGCCGTAAGTATCTCCCTGAACGGAAAAACGGTAAAAACCAAAGCGGACAAGGATGGCAAATGGGTCGCCAAGCTTCCGAAAATGGAATATGGCGGGCCATACACACTCACCATCAAAGGCGAAAACACGATTGTACTGGACAATGTAATGATTGGAGAAGTCTGGGTTTGCTCTGGCCAATCGAACATGGAGTTTGCCGTTCGCCGTGGAAAAAATGCAGAAGAAGAAATAGCAGTAGCCAACTACCCCAATATCCGCCTGTTTACTGTTCAGAAGAAAATATCGAAGGCACCGGTTGCCGATCTCGATAAAGGTGAATGGACTGAGTGTACACCATCGGCTATCAGAGATTTTTCGGCGGTGGCATACTTCTTTGGGCGGGAAATTCACCAGAAACTCAATGTTGCAGTAGGTTTGATCAACGACTCATGGGGAGGAACCGTAGCCGAAACATGGACCAGCTCCGAAACCATCAACAACGATCCTGACCTCAAAGCAAAATTGGAAGAACTCCGGCAGTTCGATTTTGACAAACGCGAAACAGTAATCAAAGAAAAAGTAAATGCCCTGCTGGGAACTCCCCCAACGAAAGACAACGGACTTCAGCTGGGATACGAAAAAGAAACGTTTGACGATACCGGATGGAAAACCATTGAATCGCCCGGATACTGGGAACTACAAGGATACATTGGGCTCGATGGTATCGCCTGGATGCGCAAATCGTTCAAACTGACCAGGGAGCAAGCCGAATCAGGGGCGTTATTGTCATTGGCAAAGATCGACGATACGGATGTATGCTGGGTCAATGGTAACGAGGTTGGAAAATCGATGTCGGTAGGCGACGAACGCCTTTACAAAGTTCCGGCGTCTGTACTTAAAGAAGGCAACAACGTGATCGCGCTGAAAGTGACCGACACCGGTGGCGACGGTGGAATCTTCGGCAACCCGGAAGATGTGTGTGTGATTACCGGAGACTCAAAGATTAGCCTGACTGGCTCCTGGAAAATAAAATTCACCGAAATATTTGCATTCAACCTGAATCTTGGACCGAACGATTTCCCAACATTGCTCTTTAACGGAATGATTAACCCGATTGTTCCCTACGGAATCCGCGGGGCCATCTGGTACCAGGGCGAGGCAAACGCTTATCGCGCAAAACAATACCAGCGGATATTTCCTAATTTGATAACCGACTGGCGTGCCCGGTGGAATCAGGGCGACTTCCCGTTTTACTGGGTGCAATTGGCCAATTACATGAACCCGGCCAATCAACCATCGGAAAGTACCTGGGCTGAATTACGCGAAGCACAGTCGATGACCCTGAAACTGCCGAACACAGGAATGGCATCGGCAATCGATATTGGTGACGCAAAAGATATTCACCCGAAAAACAAACAGGATGTTGGCAAACGACTGGCTTTAAACGCACTGAAGTTAACCTATGGAAAAGAGCTTGTTTGTACCGGACCAACCTTCCAGAATATGAAAACTGACGGCTCAAAAGTAATTGTCACCTTCAGTAATACCGGTAGCGGGCTAAAAGTAAACAACAAATATGGTTACATCAATGGCTTTGCCGTAGCAGGCAACGATCGTAAATTTCATTGGGCAAAAGCTATTCAACTGGACAAAACCTCTGTTGCAATTTATTCTGAAGAAGTGAAAAATCCGGTTGCGGTACGTTATGGCTGGGCCGATAATCCTGACGACCTAAACCTGTATAACAGCGAAAGCTTACCTGCAAATCCGTTCAGGACCGATACATGGCCTGGAATTACTCAATAAAACAATAAAAATCTTAATAAGACACAACCATGAAGTTAGTTAAGCCAACCTTTTTTGTTGCGATTTTAGTAATTATCGTACTTATTTTCGAATCGTGTTCGCATACTGTAAAAACGTTCGAATATGCTTCCGGATTTTATAAAATCCAACTTACCGATACAGTTCCATTTGTCAGGGCTCTTTCAGTTGATGCACTTGGCAAGGGCCAGCTAACCAGCAACCCGATCCTGTGGGACAAACCAGCCGACTCGTTGAAATACGAGTTAAAAAAAATCTCGGATACAGAAGTCCGGATTTGTAATAAAAATGCGTCGGGCATTGCCGAGTGGACCTTTAAATTTGAAGACAAAAAATTTACCGTAAGCTCCAATTATCATCCTGAAAGTTCAATGAATGCTATTGATTTCAGGTTTGATAAACACAAAAACCACACAACCTTGCTGGGCTTGATGCCGGGAAAAAAGAAAACCAAACTCCCCGCCATACTCCACCTCCCCGATATGGGAACCTTCCGAATTACCGCCAGCGTTCCTAATTCGCAGGTCGATTATGACGCCAGCCGTAAAAAAGGAGCCAGTTTTATCTCGGTAAGTCTTCCCGCAGCCAGCATGCAAAACCCATTGCTAACATACTCGTTCGATGTTACATCGATATACCCGGCTTTTCCCGGAGTTGAAGATGATAAATATGCCGGATACCGCCGCAACTACCTCAACCTGTTTCAAATTAACCCAAGGCTCAAGGTTATAGCCAATAATTCGAGTAGCGACCCTTGTGCACTGACCTTGTTTATGCCGTCAATACTTGCCTTGCATACACCTCCGCTGGCAGATTCGCTTACGGCTCTCGATCTAATTCGAATGTCGGTGGAAAGGTACATGAATGGCATGAAAGCATACGGCATGGTTGGCTATACAACCGGATACGAAGGTAGCGATGCGATTGCCTGGGGTTCGCCCTACAATACTCTCGATACCTATCCTTCGCTGATAATTGCCGCCTGTAATTACATCAAAGGCTCAAAAAACCAGGAATGGGCCAGCCGGAACTTTGCAACGATCAAAGAATGGATGGAAGAAGAAATGAAACATGATCTGGATCAGAACGGTCTGGTGGAATATGAATTAAGCGGCAACTCGGGATCGTGGAATAGCACAGATCGACCGGCAAACTGGTGGGATACCGTTGGCTACGGACACGAGGATGCCTTTAGTAATGCCCTTACCTACGAGGCTCTTAACCTGATGAGTGATGTAGCCGAATCACTGGATATGAACGAAGATACACAGCGTTACAAGCAGCTTGCTGAAAAACTAAAAAGCCAGTATTTTAAAACGTTCTTCAACGCGAAAACGGGGGTGTTGGCCGGATGGAAAAGTAAAGACGGGAAACTGCACGATTACTATTTCGTGGCCACAAACAGCTTAGCCATCTATTTCAATCTGGTATCCGACGAACAAGCAAAAAATATCATGTCGTCAATGTGGAACAAAATGCAGGAGGTAGGCTTTACCAATTTCAGACTGGGAATTCCAGGTAACCTGGTCCCAATACCAAAAGCGGACTACACCCACCCAAATCCACGTTGGGGAGGCGGCACCAAAGAAGATGGCAGCGATGCTTTTCAGCGTTACGAGAATGGAGGTGCATCGCTCAACTGGTCGTATTTTGTGCTGAAAGCATTCCGGAAAGCTGGCCTCAACGAGCCAGTTCAAACCATAACAGATGGCATTCTGTCGGGTATCAACGACGGAGAATTTCAAGGAGCAGCCACAACAGGAGACATGACCAAAGACTGGAAAACCTGGACTGGCGAGTGCTGGGGCTACGAAGGCTATCTATGTGACGGGTACCTCGTGTTGCTGGCTTTAAATCCTGAAGATAAATGATTCTCCATGCAGATCAGAGAACAATCACACTCGTTCCAATTATTCTCCAACATAAAACACCTAGGAACTTGTAAAATTATGAGACGTTAAAATCCTCTGTTATTCACCAATAAACAGACACTTAATCACAGCATCAAAATTATCAAGCAAAAGATTCACAGTCTTCTGCATTGATACGCAAAAAGCAGCAAATTCAATGGAGTTTGCTGCTTTTTTAATGCATGTATTTCAGCAAAACAAACGAGAGGCTGCCCGGAAATCCGGACAACCTCTACCAACTATACCCTAAATTAATCTAACAACAAATTATCTTTTGAATCATTCTGATGCGAACTATTTGCATCTGAACGTCCGTAGTATAAATTTTAATGTCCCGACACCTACTTGGTATAAAGATTTGTTGAGCAATGGCACGAAGGACTATCCTTAAAATCGGGAAAATAACGACTGACAATCTCATACAAATCAATGTCGTAATTCTTCATGTCTTCGCGGGTATTCACCCAGTTGTGTTTTCCATCAGGAACTGGCACTTCTGCATTTACATTAAACCAGTTCTGAACCCCTTCGGCCCAATATTCCCAAAGGTTTGTTGCTGCATACGTTTTTTTATACTTGCCGGCAGCAATTGCTTTGTCCAGTTTTTCCTGAAGCAGATTGTTAAACGAAGGATCAACCGACAAAATGCCGACTCCGTGAATCGTATGAGCAAACTCGTGGACAAGAATATCCTCAGCATGGTATTTATCAATTTGGTAGCAAAGCAGATTTTCCTCGGCACAACTGGTTAGCGGAAGATCCAAATCGCCGCCCAAACCACGAGCCCGGAGATCCCAGTTCAAGGTAGTATCTTTAGCCAGATGTGCATGTTCGGGAACATCGGTTGTTCCTTCGTAACGAGCCATTACCGTCACCCGCGTATTTAGTTTCACCATTGCCTGAAGCACATTTTCGGGTAAACCATCAGTCATAAATTTGATGATTTTCCACGCCTGCACCAGTGCCGAATCGGGTACACGCCACGAACTGGTAATGGCAATACCGTTCGCATTCATGTATTTCTTATAAAATGAATCTAAATGAAGTGACTTCGGAGGAGAACTAATCACCGGCACATCTTTCTTTTCTTCTTTAACAGAATTGGCTGCCTGGGTCGAAATTGCCATAAGCAAAAGAGCAAAAAAACCAACGGCTAACTTTTTCAATGCTTTTGTTTTCATTTTAAAAATAGTTTATTGGGTTACTGCATTCCAATCAGGCGTTGATTGATTATAAAATGCTTTGACAAAAAAATCTCTTCGCTTCTGCTCCCCGTATGTGCCTCCCAGAGTATGATTTACACCAGGCAAAACCACCAATTCAAAGTCTTTTTTTGCATCGATTAGCGCAGCAGCAACCTGCATGGTTGAAGCCGGATCAACATTGTCGTCCATTTCGCCAACGATTAACATCAGTTTACCCTGAAGTTTGTTCGCATTTACCACATTCGAGCACTCAGCATAATGAGGACCAATTGGAAAACCCATCCACTGTTCATTCCACCACATCTTATCCATTCGGTTATCGTGGCATCCGCACGACGACACCCCTGCTTTGTAAAATTCAGGATGGAAAAGCAAGCCGGACAAAGTATTTTGCCCTCCAGCCGATCCGCCGAATAAACCTACTCGGGTGGTATCCATGTAGCTGTATTTCTCGCTTGCCGCTTTAATCCAACGAATTCGATCGGGGAATCCGGCATCTTTCAGATTCTTAAAACACACATCGTGGAATGCTTTCGAACGATTTGAAGTTCCCATTCCATCGAGTTGCACGATGATGAAACCCAGTTCGGCTAAACCTGAAAATGAATACATGGTAGGTCGGAAACTTTTTTGCGCAAACGAACTTTGCGGCCCGGCATAAATGTATTCGATAACCGGGTATTTTTTATTTGGGTCGAAATTCGTCGGACGATAAATATTTCCCCAAATATCGGTTTCCCCATCGCGGGCTTTGGCCACAAATGGTTCCGGGGCAATCCACCCTTTCGCAAGCAAATCAGCAATATCTGTTTTTTCAAGTTCGACTATCACCGAGCCATTGGCGGTACTACGCAAAACCGTCACCGGAGCAGTATTCACCGTTGAATAGGTATCAACAAAATAGTTATAATCAGCCGAAAAAGTTACCTGATGATCCATTTTTTCAGGAGTCAGCTCCACCATATTGTTTCCATCAAAATTAATTTTGAAACAATGAATGTAATACGGATCTTCATCCTTGTGCATTCCCGAAGCCTTAAATAAAATGGTCCGGTTTTTTTCATCTACTTTAATTACTTCTCGCACCAGCCATTCTCCTTTGGTAATCTGATTTTTCACTTTTCCGGTTTTCGAATCATACAAATACAAATGATTCCAGCCGTCGCGCTCCGAAGCCCATATAATTTCACTTGTTTTATCCAGATCGAAACGAAAATGCTTTCCGCTGTAATCGATAAATGTTTTGCTTTGCTCGTCGATAATCACACGCACCTCTCCGCTTTCTCCGTTCACCTCGGCCACCTGATAAACCTGATGCCCGCGCTGATTAAATTCGAAGGTAAATGCCTCGCTGGTTTCGTTCCATCTCAATTCGGAAAGCGAAAACTGGTTTTCGAACTGACGGGAATCTACCGGAATTTGTTTCAGACTCTCCACATCAAAAAGAGAAGGATGTTTTACAGGAAGAGCATCGCCCGGTTTCAGGTAATTCCGCTTGTGAAGAATGGGCTGCAATTGATTTTTAGGCGACGACTCAACAAAATAAATCATTCGATCTTCGTTTTTACGAATTCGGTTGACTGCCAATTTTTTTGAATCGGGCGACCAATTGAAATAAGACGAATAATAATCGCCGGCACATCCATCGTAACTAAGCTGATGTTCTTTTTTTTCTTTTTCGTTACGAACAAAAACATTGTAATTTTTTACGAAAGCTGACCAATTCCCGTCAGGAGAAATTACAGGATTACCGCCCGATTCATCGAAATCATCGCCCCAATACTCCGGACCTTTGCGTGGACTGGCAAGCGAATCCATCACTACATTGTAATTTTTCAGATTACATGTGTAGTGTTTTTTGTCGAACACAAAATGAAACTTGTTTGCCTTCAAATCAAAATTCAATCGTTGCAACTGAATCGATTTGGCAGATGTTTTAACCCCCGGTTGTTTATTTAGCTGATCAACCAGTTTCGTTACATCAAAAGCAGGTTTCCGGCTGGCTTTCGATGCATCAACCATGGTATAAGCAATGCCATCACGGTTTTTTGTTGAATACCACAGAATAGATGTTGAGTCGATCCAGTTAACTGAATTTACCTGGTTATAAACCAGATTATCCAACTTCATGATGGAATCAGCCCGCTGATAATCGTCCCTCGTAATTTGAGCAGACACATAACACGATGCGCCAGAAATAAAAACTGACACAATCAGAAAAAGCAAAATTCGTTTTAACATGGTTTATTTTTTGGTTTTTAGTTGCTATTCTTTCAGCGTAACATCGAGATAAGCCGAATAACGCCCGTATGATTCGTAGAAAGGTTTATAAATAACTCCATCGATATTGAACTGTAGTTTTTCCGGATCTCCGGTTATCGATTTACTGATGTCTTTCACATTGAAAGTTACTTTACGCCATTCTTTGAGTGGCCCGGATTCCTGTGCAGCCAGCAATATTGGTCCATAAAACAAACTGGCAATATTCTGCTGATCCATCACAGGCTCTAAATAAAAATGAAATGGCATACGCAATTCAATGGTATCGCCGTCTTTCCATTTCCGACTAATCGTCAGATAACTTCCCGGTTCAGCCTTAACCGCTTCGTTTTCACCATTTATTTTCACAAAAAAACCTTTTGTTGCCCAATGAGGTACACGCACATTCAGGTCAAAATCGCCATTTCCGCTGATTGTCAACAATGTATGATCTTCTTTCGGGAATGCAGTCGTTTGCTTGACCGTAATATTCTTTTCGCTCCAGTTCAAGGTTGAAGGAACAAACAGATTCACATACAAAGCCTTGTTGTCGGCACTTTTAAAATAGATTGAATTTTGAAGTTTGGTACTACTTTCAAGAGCAGTTCCGTTACAGCAGGTAAAACCACTCATATCGCCATTGCTAAACTGCTTGGCCGCACCGGCGTTCAATGGCACGTGGTACGTATTTGCTGCGTTTTTTTCAGCAACAGAAGCCAATATATGATTATACAGTCCTCGTTCGTAATAATCCATCAACTCACCACGCTGATCGAAAAGGAAAAGATTTCCGGCTAACTTAAGCATGTTGTATGTAGCACAGGTTTCGTTTTGGCCGCCAAGAGAAAACCCATTTTCGTAAATTGTTGCAGGTTGTGCTATGAAACATTCCGCATTGTTTGGATTTCGGGCACCAGCCACACCACCAATGCTGTACATGTAATCACTGGTAGTCATATTCCAGAAGTTATCGGCAATATGAAAATACTCCGGAGACTCCAGGTCGCGATAAATTTCAAGCGCTCCCACAATTTGGGGAATGTGCTGGTTGGCATGCAATCCGCGAAAGGTATCTACATTTTTAGCCAAACCGTGAGAGTGATCGGCATCTCCGTAGAATACTTTGATATTATCGAACAAACGCGCAACTTCCATGTAACGAGGCTCATTTGTTATTCGCGACAGTCGGGCCATTGCTTCGTTCATTCCACCGAACTCTCCGGCAATGTACCTGTTCCACATACTTATTAGTGTAGTCGTTGGTACTTTACTTAAGCGGGCATGTACCCAATCGCCCATTCCAGTTACAATTTCCAGAGCCTTTTCATTACCACTGACATCGTAAATATCCATTAAGCCTGCAAATATTTTATGCAGAGTATAATAAGGAGCCCAAATTCGGGTTTTATCTCCACCATAACTTGCCCCTTTTTCCAGCATGATAAACTGATCAGGTGGATAGGCGCTGATAAAACCTTTTCCCCAGTTCCAGTAATCAGTCCGAATTCCGTCTTCACTTAAGTCTGAATCGTAATCGGTTTTGCCCGCTCCGGGAGGCACAGCTGTAGGATCAGCAACGCATTCTCCACCAGCGGTTTTTGGGTGCCCCGACATTTGAGACAAGTCATACAGTGTGTTCACCATATACTCCATCTTTTCAGCAAATTTAGCCTGAAGTGCAGCATCATAGCCTGTACTCGCATACGCCTGAGCAATAGCACTCAGATAATGCCCCGTAGCATGACCACGCAGCTTTGTTTCCTGACTATCCCACACGCCCAGCGGTTTGGCACCTTTGGGTTGCGTCTGGCCAAAAGCATTCCGAAACATATACAGAAAATTGTCGGGATTGGCTTTAACAAGGGCTGCAATAAACTTATCGCGATTTTCAATGAATTTTGTATTGTGGTTGTGTACATCAGCATCCAAAGTCACCTGATCGAGATTGAAAAATTCCAATGTACGATTCGGCTTAGTCATCTCTTTGGCATCTTTCACTACAACAACCGCTTTAGGTTGCAAATTGGTGCCGGAAACTTTCCCGGTTACGGTATAAGTATTCGGCGATAGAACCTGACTATTATCTTTGGGTGCAGGCCAAATTACCCGAACCTTGGGGCCTTCGATACCTTTACTGTAAATTCCCTGCACATAGCGAGGCAAATTGGGCAGACAGCCCACTTCTGTTTCAACCTGAATATCCGGCACATCAGCAAGGAAGGCATTATACAATTGAGGTGTTGTTTCCGGGAATTTTTGAAGACCAGCGTCTGCTTCTTCATTTGTTCTGACAGTCGATTCTCCTTCACTCAACGCACTTCTGAAAATTCTGAAAATTTGTCGATTGTTCAGCGCAATCCGATAGATACGGAAGTCGTGCAATTTAGCATTCAACCCGGCATATTCCGAATTAATTGATCTTCCGATATAGAGTTTATTCGTTGTGTCAGAATCGCCACCGAACAGCGCTGGCAAATCAAGTTCAACGTTTTTTGTTTCATCAACAAGAGCGCCGTTCACATACGTACTCAATGTTTTAAACGGAACATTGATAACAATAGCCAGATGGTTCCATTTATTCAGTTCAACTGCCGGAGAAGCTGAAATATAATTTTGCTCATTCGATTGTATTTGAGCAAAAAAACCTTCCTTCTCCTTTGTTCCAACCGGAGAAGCGACAAAATGCGATTGGGCATTGGGTCCAAAATCGAAAAAAAGTTGCCCATTTTGGGTCGAACGCAAATAAATCCATCCGGTAATACTGAGCATTTCTTCTCCGGAGAGCGATCCGGCAGGAAGTGAAATAAATGTGTTCTTATTTCCACCTAAAGCGAGAACTTTTCCAAACAGTTCGTCCTTTACAAATTTATAATCAGTTCCCTGAATAGTACCATGCAAATTGTTACGCGACCAATCTTTTACATCGTTGGTAAAAGTATAGCGCGAAATCAATCCGGTTTCGCCAATTCCATCTAAAATCTGATCTCCATTTTGTGCATTTACATTAGTAGCCAATGCAAAAAAAGTGACCAACAGTCCGATTATCAGTTTATATTGTTTCATTCGTATATAATTTGTTTTTTATTTATCAAATGGTTCCGAAAGCTTTCGTGATTGCATGATAGAAAAATATTCATTCCGATTGGGGTTTAAGTCTATCATGCACATTCCACAATTATCATTCTAATCTAATTTTTCAATGATACTGTTTTTATTTGCTATTTTCAATGACTTAAATTAATCATTTTGTCATTTAATTTCTGAAAGACGTACCACGAGAACTCCGTGTGCAGGAATGTCTTTCACCAAGCGTTCGCTGGTTTCTCCAATGTTTTTATGTGCCCACAAATCGTACACACGATATTCCTTTTTGCTTATACTGACATCTTTCACAAAATACATTGAATGCTTTTTCCAGTCGTAATCCAGCTTCCAGGGTTTGTCGGTGCGATTCATGAAGCAAACAGCAACTTCTCCGTCGGCCAATGGCTTTGCCCAAATTTCATATTCGCCCATGTCCATAAATTTACGGGCCTGTTCTCCTTTTTTATCCTGATTGATGGCAATTACATCCTGATTGGTAAGAATTTCTTTGGTTTGTTCGTCCATTTCCCGCAAATCGTTTCCCGACATGAGCGGAGCTGCCAACATGGCCCACATTGTGAAATGCGTTTTGTATTCGTCCATGGTCATTCCGCCATTTCCAACTTCAAGCATATCGGGGTCGTTCCAATGTCCCGGACCGGCATACTGATACAATTCAACCTGTTTGTCAATAATATCTAACACACCCAGACCTCCCCAATCGAAGGTACACTGATAGCAATCGCGAATATCAGCCGTTGTTCGCCACAAGTGTCCGATTCCTTCTCCCCATTCCCAGGGTTTGCTTTCGCCCCATTCACAAATAGAAAAAACGATCGGACGACCGCAGTCTTTTAACGCATCGCTCATGGTTTTGTAAGCAGCCTGAGCTTTCTGACCTTCGTCGAAACACCAATCGTATTTCAGGTAATCAACACCCCATTCGGCGTAGGTTCTTGCGTCCTGAAACTGATAGCCACGACTACCAGGCCTGCTTTGGCAAGTCATTGAACCAGCACAGGAATAGATACCAAATTTTAGTCCTTTCTTGTGAATGTAATCGCCCAATGCCTTCATTCCTGAAGGAAATCGTTCCGGATCGGGAATAATATTGCCCAGCGAATCGCGACCAACCTGCCAGCAATCATCAATCACAATGTATTCGTAACCGGCATCGCGCATCCCGGATGTAACCATGGCATCAGCCATTTCCATAATTAATTTCTCACTCACATTACACCCAAATTTGTTCCAGCTGTTCCAGCCCATCGGGGGTGTTTGCGCCAAGTTTTCAAATTTCTGTGCATACACGGTCAGGCACATAGCCAGCACCATCCATAATAAACCGATTTTTTTCATATCACTGTCTCTTTTATTTCATTCATAGCAATCAATCCTGAAGATTATCGCCTTTTAGTATAATCTTATAAATGCATTTTTTATCGCCATTCAGCACCGATGATTCCAAAACCACGTCCACATCGCGACCCGAAACCAGCGAATAAATTTCTTTTTGCCAACCTATTGTGCACTGACAATATGCTCGATCCATTTTTGAAATATCGACAAACGGACAAGCACACCGACTTGTTAACTTATCGGTTATCCGAATATTTTTGATAGGCTGATCGTACTCTACTTTTTCAAACCAGTCTTTCTGAATATCATCCAGATAAGCTTGCAGATTTCCCTGAAATTTAAGTGCCCGATCGTAGAAATGTTTGGCACATTCACGTCCCATCATCTCCAGAATTTCATTTCTTTTTTCGTCGCCCAACTGATCGCCCAAAATTTCAACAAGCTTTGCAAAACGCTGTTGCATAAAACCAATCCGCCAATCTTCATTTTCAGAAGCCTGATTTGTTGTTGCTTCCGAAGAAATAGGTAAAACCGATAATGCGGCACAACTGCATAAACCTCCGGCACAAGATTTTAAAAACTCATTGCGTTTCATTCTCTCTCTAATTTTGAGATAAGTGTAAAAAAACCGGCTTCCTGCCAAGTTTTACCGAAAATGCACCAGTTGCGTTTTTCTCCATTGTACTGGTATCGTAAGTTTTTGCCGATGCCTCACGAGATGCGGTTTCTATCCTCAACGCAGCATTTTCTAATGTTTCATCTGCTTTTTCAAACTCAATAGCAAGTTCCCCTGTTTGTGTA
This sequence comes from Prolixibacteraceae bacterium, assembly GCA_963668595.1. Lineage (GTDB taxonomy): Bacteria > Bacteroidota > Bacteroidia > Bacteroidales > Prolixibacteraceae > GWE2-42-39. The sequence goes on from OY764876.1 coordinate 2,383,922, forward strand.
TTGTATGCAATGCTTTTGAATTGCCCTGCATCAAGCGTCAACCACAAGCCAACCGGAGCAACATAAAAGCGATTGCGAGCAGCAGTGGTTAACTCTGTTTTTACCACATCGCCATTGACCAAAGTGTTACCCCCAAAAGAGAGCCAGCCAAAATCGTCGGAATGAACCAGGTAAGCCGAAGTATTTACTGCATAGCCAAAAAAGCCAGTTCCGTAATCGCCGCTAATTCCGTCGTTAGCCAACGTTTGAGGAAATGAATGGAAAGCACAGGGAGCAAAGCCATCCTGCGTGATATTCGAAATAGCTCCAAGCAATCCGCCATAACCAACCCGCAACAAATAGAAATCGGACGGATTTTCGCGATACTGGTACAATACCGGAATGGCATTCAGTGCCGAGCCATAATGATGGATCATCCGTTCGAAGCGGGAAAGTTTTCCGCCGTACAGGAAATCCCAGATACGACGGGCATTTCCGTTATAGGCCCAATGCGGGACGGTTGGCATGTAAGCCAAAATTGCATTGAGGGTCACTGTTGCATTTTCGTCGAAGCCAAAATATTTCGACCACATATATACTTCTTCCTGCCCCGTTGAATCCCATGGCATTTCGCTGCCAAACGGATAAGTCAGCGTATTCCAGTGGTAAAAGCGAACTTTCATTCCCAGCCTTAATTCATTTGCCAGATCGGTCAATCCTTCGGCTTTTAAATCATTCAGAATAAGAATGAAAATAGTTCCCTCCATTTGTCCGTGCATTACGTAAGCAGGAGCCAGATCAAGCATGGCAATTGCTGTTTGCGCAGCATTTTCGAGGTACCAGCGCCAGTTTTGCTGTTTTACCAGTCCGTTGTGATAACGGGACAAACGATACATCGCCCAATGTGCCGCAGCCACATGCGGATAGTTGTACGAACGCCCTTCCGAAGCAGCAGCTCTTTTGCTCCACGAGGGAAATCCATCGTATTTTCCCCAACGAATATCGCTACTGTAAGTTCCGGCAGGCATTGAATCGGGTTCGTAATAAAACATACTTTTCCGAACTCCATATTTCAATTCACCTTCGTCATATTGAATTCCTCCCCAAATAGTTTGATTTACAAAATCTTCGAGTTTGGCAACTTCTTCTTTTTCGGGTACCACTACTTGTTTCATGATGGCTCCCAGCCATGCACCGGCTCCACCTTCATCACTCAAGCCCGCAATCCACACCCGCGAGTCTTGCAAAACTTTTTCTTTCTTTTCGTAATCGTATGTAATTGCTGACGGAGCACGATTGAATACATCAGTCGTGTCGTCATACCATTGTTCGGTGGTCAGAAATTTCCCATACGAAGCAATTACTTTTTGCTCCGGATCAATAATTTTATAACTGATGATTTGACTTAATCCATCTTCATAATCAATAGTTACCCGGGCTCTACCCCATTTCTTTCCTTTTACTTCATACGCCTTCCATGCTGGTTTCTCAGCCTTTATACTTTTCAGTTCGACTGCTCCTTCTGGCTCAACAGTTATTTTCCTCACCGCTTTTTCATAATTGAGAAACAAGCGCGCATTTACATCCATCGGAACAACATATCCGGGAATACCCACCGCAACAGGACGAGCATTTTGTACAAGGGTATTTTCTACTTCGCGTAACGAGTCGGCAAGTAAAAATTTCAACCCATAATTTTTGGTTTCTCCCGGGTTCAAACTTACAGAAGTTGGCGTGTTCCACTGCTCTACACCTTTCCATTCCCTTTCTGCATACGATTTCGAGTGAATCATCCACTCGTGCAAACCCTCAAATGTGTATCCAATTGGAGTTGGGTCGTCGGATAAAGGACGATAATTTTCGAACGGTGTTTTTCCATAGGGCACTACAACCATCACTTTTCCTTCGCCATTCAGTTTTACAATCTGTAAATAACCGGCATCTTTCGCAATCGACGGATCGAAAAAAACATTTTCAGCATGTGCCTGATCAAGCGATTTTCGATTAAAATTATTATTGAAAACCATCGGTATCCCCAACGCACCGATTTCAACCAGCTTGTCCGTTGTATTTTTTAGTTCGAAGCGCAACACCAGGTTTTCGCCTTCTTTTTCCCAATAACGCACAATTTTCAATGGCATATCTTCAGGAAAAGTTTTCGATAAATCGGCAGCAGAAAGCACATTGAAATTGTTACACGCAACGAATTCAACATCGGCACGTTGTTTTGCCGACGAGTAATATTTCCATTCGCTATCGCCCGAATATTTTAGTCCGAGATTGATGTCACCCAAATGATAGAAGCGATTTTTGTCTCGTTCAGCCAAACGATCGCCAGGCGTATAATCCAATGAACTTCCGTCATTCGCCTTCAACGATGCGACCGTTTGTGACGAATTGAGTAATTCAATTTTCAGAACAGAAGTTTCATAAGCGGTAGTTCCTTTTTCAACATTCAGAGTTGATGGACCAAGATCGAAACGTCGCTGCGCATTGGAATATTGAGCCAACAGCAAAGCCACAATAAAAAGGAATGAACAAAGTTTTTTAATTTGCATAGATGTTTGTTTAATTGGTTGTTATAGCTAGTTCGGTTCAACTTTACTTATTTGTACTGTCTTTTACGCATCTTACAGATAAGCCATAAGTTTTACCCATTCCACTTAAGTTGGCATTAACAAAATTATTATCCATGAATAACGCCCAACCATTGGGTTCCGATAATTCGGATGAAGTCCACCAACAGCCCCATTCTCCAACACGTGAGATTTGGCTATCCAGTAATCCTCCGGCCAACGCAGAGAAACCACTCGAATTTTGTTTTGCTGAATAATCGGTATTACCAACAGCACCGGTTGTTGCATCAGCATTCCATCCGGATGCCGATGCCAGCGACTTGGCTATTTTGTTGTCACTTGTCGAGCTGTCGTAATTATAACCGTTGGCTATCAGGTAATTTTCGAGCACCGTCCAATCGGAAAAAGTTGGCACATGCCAGCCTTCAGGACAAATATTTCGGCTATCAGTTACTTCGTTCCACCAATACAGTCGGCCATATTTGGCGACATAGCACTGGTCATCCGCCGAGGAACTCTCAATTCTATCGCCATTGCGATAGTGCGTTGCCCGAAGATTTTCGGCCATCCATGTTTGCAAACCAATTGTTATTGTTCGGTATTCATTTCCATCCACGTCAGAAACCGTTCCGTAAGTGAGCGTTTCATTAAACTCACTATTCTCGGAGAGAGTTTTAAACGAAACTTCATCTCCGTATCCGATGCCAGCACCATTTATGGCATAAGCTCTCACATAATACAAGGTGTTCGATTTCAATCCACTTATACAACTTATGAAAGTACTGTCATCCATTTCTGCGGAAATACAATTTGTTGCAGTAGTCGGTGCTGGTTCTGTTCCCCAGCAAATTCCCTGTTCTGAAATATAGGAACCTCCGGCAGATTCGATAACACCACCACAACAAGCAGAAGTATCGCTGATATATTTTACCGGCGAAGTAAACAGTACAGGTGAAACAATCGCTTTTCCTTCTTCCTTTTTGCAACCGTTTGTGCAGAGTAAAGAAATGCCAATAAAAAGCAATACAATTATCCAACTGATATTTTTCTTTCTCATTGTAACATTGTTAAACTCAGAAAACAGTATCCGAACTTGTACTTCACCCATCCCTTGATGGGAAATGATCATCTATTTTTCTGAAATAATCACTACTTCACTTTCCACTCCAGAATACCACCCGACTGGTCTTTCTGTAACTGTGCGCTTATTCTCAGACCTTTCGTTTTTACGGGTTTGAATGTAACCGTATTGTACTGATCCAGTTTGACTGTACACGAATCACTGGTTTGAACAGGAATCCATTTATTTTCCTCATTTCTGTATTGCAACGACCAGCTCTCCGGCGCACGGTAATTACCATCGTAATGATCCATATTCAGCCAATACACCGACGACTGGCTCACCGTTACCGGTTCCTCAAATTCATATTCAACAGTTTCTGCCGAACCGTGTTTTTGCCACCAGTAGAAATACGACTTATCGGTATCTGCCGAATTTTTCGGATCAAATCCGTCGTTTAATCCCGGAGTCCAGTCTGTCGATGATTTTGCTTTCGCCTCACTTGAAACATACTCATCGGATTGGCTTACCGTCGTCGATTCGTCGGACGCTAACCAAATTAGCATATTGGCTGTTCCCCGATTATTCCATGCGTAGTATGGAATAGCTTTCAATATAGTTGGCTCAATTATCTTCGTTTGATCGGATTTCCTAACCCGGTACGCTTTGGTACTCAATGTTACAATTCCTCCCAGCAGGTTTTCCTCAAATGTGGATTGAACCGGCACTTCCGGGGTCGAAAAAAGATCGAAAAGAAAAGCATCGTTATTGTCTTTGTCTTCGAAACAATAAACGATTGGCCCCCGTTGGTAAGCCAGTTTCCCCTGGTCATTTGTAACATTTTGATTTGCTTCTATTTTTCGAATCGGCATAGGCAGATCAAGTTCAATACTATCGTTAGTCTTCCAATTGCTACGTAGTACCACATAACCGTCCTCCAACTCAGTTGTTTTTTCTTTTCCATTTAATTTGATGCTAAAAGATTCCGCATTTTGATCAACAAAATGATATAAATCGGAAGGAACAACCTGATTTTGTGCCCAACCCGGAATACGTATTTTTAGATTAACCTGCTTATCAATTGCCTCTGCAATGCGAATTACCACTTTTCCGTCCCATGGGTAGCGGGTTTCCTGCACCAGTTTAACTGTATCTTCACCCAAAGCGATTTCAGCATGCCCTGCGGCAAACAGATTTACATAAACCGAATGCATGTCGGTAGCATAAACGTAGCCCGGAATTGATGCCATAAACCGGGTAATATTACCAGGACAACAAGCACATCCGAACCAAGGCGCACGATCGTGATTATGCACTGATTCTAATGGATTATCGTAGAAAAATTTATCGCCACTCAACGACACACCGGAAATAACTCCATTATAGAGAGCACGCTCCAGTACATCGTAAAACTTTGCATCTCCTTCGTTCAGAAACAAACGGTAATTCCAGTAAACATTCGAGATTGACGCGCAAGTTTCACAATATGCAGTCATGTTTGATAATTCGTAATTTGGACCAAAGCCCTCTCCCTGTGCCCTTGATCCCATACCTCCGGTAATGTATAATTTTTTCGACACCACATTCTCCCAAACACGTTTGGCCGCAGTCATCAGTGCCTGGTCGTGCATCAACGAAGCAACATCAGTAACTCCGGAATATAGATAACCCAAGCGTACTGCGTGACCAACTGCCTCGTCCTGTTCAACTATTGGTTTGTGATCCTGACTGTATTCACTCAGTTTATGCCCGTCAGTACCCTTTCCTGTTTCATCGATAAAAAATCGCGCCAGTTTCAAATATTTTTCATCCTGAGTTATGCGATACAGTTTTACCAACGCCATTTCTATTATCGGATGCCCTGACGGTACTTTCTTCTGCCCTTCACCCGGACCAAATACTTCATTAACTAAATCCGCATTTTTAATTGCAATATCAAGAAGTGTACGCTTGCCTGTTGACTGAAAATGAGCCACTGCTGCCTCGTACAAATGGCCGCAATTATACAACTCATGACTATTCAATTTGTCCCACCGACCTTCTCCATACCAGCCTTTCAACCGATCGCATTTATTCGTCAAACAGGTAAACAGATAACCATCTTTTTCCTGTCCGGCACCAATCAATCCAATTAAACTATCCAGATAGCTGTCCAATTTGGCATCGTACTGCACAGCCAGCGCATACGATGCACCTTCCAATATTTTGTAAACATCGGTATCGTCGAACGGAAAGTCTCCTTTGTGTTCCCCTTCAATCAATCCTCCGGCCAACGCAAAATTATCCATGCGCCCATTTTCTTCGCATTTTCCAAATGCAGAAGGAATAGAAACCTTCCGATTGGTTTCAATCTTTGGAGCCCAAAACTGATCTGCTAGATGAACCGAGGTAAACGGTACCGGATTTAATGGTGAATCTATTTTATGCTCTGCTTTTTTACATGAGCATATCAGCAAAACTGATAAAAGAGCGATAAAGCCTGATCTCATTTCTTTTTTATTTGTATTTTACATTTACTATGTCGTATAATCATTCCCTGTTCCCTCAATCAGGATTAATAAAAAGGAATTCAAAGAATTTAAACTTCTCCCGATTTGCATTTATTCAAAATGCAACAAACTGAATCACTGTTAGCTCAACAAAACAAACAGTTCTTGTATAAAGTAAATAAAGAATGATTTCCAGAAAGAAAGTTCTGCGAGACACTTGTCGGTCTCACAGAACAATCTCATTTCAGACTAACTCCCCGTATAACCTGGATTTTGTTTCAGGTTCGGGTTGGTATTTAATTCTTCTAAACCTATTGGGAACAGAATTGTATGATTTCCCTGAGGAGTGTGATTGTACCAACTTTTGGTTTGGTAAACACCAAAACGAATCATATCGGTACGACGACGGAACTCAGCGGCAAATTCCCATCCCAGTTCATCCAGAAAACGACCGTACTTAACAGGTGTCTGATCGCCCGGATTGTCAATCGAACCATCTTCGGCCAATGTTCCGTATTTAATTGTGGTATTTCCCTCAAGCTGAGCACCGGTAACTGTTGCTTTCGCCGGATCGTCGAAACAACGCTGACGCACTTCTGTTACAATTGTTGCCGCCTCATTACTCTTTCCTGTACGCAGTAAACATTCCGCTTTCATCATCAACACATCAGCATATCTGAAATAAGGCAAATCGTTACTCATACTACTTTTACAACCTACTGCAATTTCGTATTTCTGAACGCGATAGCCTTCTTCAAACTCGCAATAATAGATACTTGGCATTTTATTTACCAATGTCATCACCACTTCTCCGGTAGTTGCATTCAGTTGAGGACCATGCAGCCAGGTAGCATCAAAACGTTTGTCTGCCGGATCGTAGCTATCAATAAACTGAGGATTTGCACTGGAACCACCCCATGGCTGGGCACTCATATTGAATACATAGCGGTGACTGGGAAGCAGTTGTTTCATGTGTGCATTCCATCCTTGTCCGTAAATATTGTCGTACGGTACTGCAAACACAATCTCTTTGGAACTTTCGTTATTCACTTTAAACGGATTGCGATAGTCTGATTCGAGTGAGAAAAAGCCTGAAGCAATAACTTTGTCGCAAGCTTCGATACATTTTGCCCATTCGGCAGCACCTTTATATACTTCAGCATTCAAATACATACGAGCGAGCAATTGCCATGCTGTCCACTGCGTTACACGACCATAGGTGCTTTTATCAACATTTGCAGGCAAGTTGGGAAGTACTTCAGTCAATTCTGAAATGACAAAATTATATATCTCCACACGGGTTTTCTGTGTAGGAACTTCGTCGCTGTACGAAACCACCAGAGGAACATTTCCGTGAGAATCGCAAAGAATTGAATACCACAACACACGAAGCGCTCTCAATTCTGATTTCAAACTCAGCGCTAACTCTTCGGTAAGAGGAAGCGATCCTTCTTCGACCTGCGATAATACACGGTTTATATTATTGATTGCTTCGTAAGAAGTTAACCATGTATTGCGCGGCTGCCATTGCTGATTGTCCCAGGTATGGAAGTGCATGCGTTTGTATGTACCACCATCATCCCAACCGTTTGGACGAGTGGGAGTAATAATTGCATCACCCGGTTCTTCCTGTATATCAAACAGACCTTGCCAGTCCATAATATAACGTAATGGTGTATAACCAGATGCCATCAAAGCCACAATGTCGTCTTCGGTTGGAACAAACGATTCTTTAGTTACTTCTGAAAAAACGTCTTCTTTCAGGTCGGTACAACTGCTAACCGATAAAACCAGGCTTAATGAAATAAGTGCAATCCCTGATTTTACAACTGATATTGTTTCGAAATATTTCTTTTTCATAATACGGTCATTAGAAAGTTACGTTAACACCAAATGTATATGTACGGATGGTCGGATATTTGTCGCGCTCATCGTTACCAGGAGAAAGACCTGTTTGTTTTACTTCCGGATCAATTCCTTTGTAACCGGTAATGGTCAACAGGTTAAGACCCGACACATAAAAGCGAAGGTTTTTAATGGTGTTTTTATTGTTTAGTTTCACGGTATATCCCAGGGTGGCATTGTCGATTTTCCAGAAATCCCCGTCTTCAACATAGTAGCTTACAAAACGCTGAACATCAGAAAGAACTGCTTTGCCATAAACTTTATCGTAAGCCGAAGCAAGAGTATTGTAACCAATAGTCGGATTTTCATAGAACATTCTGGAGAAATTCAAAATTTGGTAACCAAATGCTCCTCTCATATTGATTGTGAAATCGAAGTTTTTATACTTGAAGTTATTGTTCCAGCTCAGGTAATATTTCGGAATACCATTTCCCAATACCTGACGGTCGTCGGTTGACGATTCGGTTGCAGGAATACGTGATCCATCTGGTTTTTCAATAATCCAGATTCCATCGTCGGTAATATCTACACTTTTCAGCCCATAAAAATCGCCAATTGGTCCACCAATATTAATTCGGTGTGTTTCAATCTGGATCGGTTCTCCGGTATAACCATTATAAAAATAATCGTTGGTGGTCTGGAACTTATCGTTCGACAGTGATACCAATTTGTTTTTATTGGTTGAAAAAGTAAATCCTGCATCCCATTTAAATTCGGATGTACTAACAGGAACAACGTTTACCACTGCTTCAAATCCTTTGTTTTCAATCTCTGCAACATTGGCCATGATGCTTCCATACAAGTATGGAGGAGTTGGTACATCGTAATTCCACAAAGCATCTTTTGTTTTGCGATTATAAAAATCGAACGATCCGGTTACGCGTCCTTTAAATAAATCAAAGTCCAACCCTAGGTTGAATTCTTCTTTTTTCTCCCATCTCAAATCCGGATTGTCGTTTCTTACAGGCACTAATTTACGTACCCATTGTCCGTCGTAATAGAAATAATCGCTGTAATCCAAACTACTCAATGAGTTATACGAATCAGCCACATCGATACCAGTAATACCAAAACCAGCACGCAGTTTCAGGTTTTTCACCCACGAAACACCTTGCATAAAAGGTTCTTCGGTGATTCTCCATCCAGCAGAAACTCCTGGAAAATTACCCCATTTGTGATCTTCTCCGAATTTCGATGAACCTTCGTGACGAATACTTGCCATCAACAGGTATCTGTCTTTATAGCTATATGTTACACGAGAGAAGAATGCCACCAACTTATCTGAATTTTTATAGCTACCCATTCCTGCTTCTCCTTTGGGTAGTCCGCTACCAATTTCGAGATTGTTATAGGTATATCCATCGTTCGGGAAATATTTATTATTGGCCCAGAATCCTTCGTTTAAATTGTCCTCGTAGTTATAACCGGCCATTACCGAGAAGTTGTGATTTTCAATTACCTTTTTGTAGCTGGCAGTAAACTCAGTATAATTTCCGATATAATCATCAGTCCCTCTTGAAGCATATCCGTCAGACGAATATTTGGTTGTTGAAACGTGATTTTTAGTTTGATAGAAACCGCGAATATTGGAGTTTCCTTTCCGGGTCAACAAACCTTTAAATACCAGGTTTTCAATTGGAGTATATGTAAGACTTGCATTGAATCGTACATTGCGATAGCGATTTTCGCCAATCGATTCTTTCAGATAAGCCACCGGGTTGTCATAAAAATATACATCCCGTTCAAACCATTTACCTTCTTCTGTTTTTACAGGTTCGGTTGGGTTCCGGATAATTGCCTGGCGATAAACGTAACTATTGAAACTGTAACCATCTCCTCCGGTCCAGTATTTTTGTTCGCTAACAATTGTTCCGATATTTGCAACTAACTTGCCATTGAACATGCTGTGATTTACATCGATACGGCCAGTATATTTTCGGTTGTCCGATTTAATAAATGTACCCTGATTATCTTTATAGTTAATCGATGCCGTAAGATTGGTGTTTTTTGTTCCGCCACGGAATATCACGTTGTGCACATGGCTCAATGCTGTACGTGTAATTTCGTCGAGCCAATCGGTGCTTGAACCGTAATCTTTCAAATTAGCTCCTGTAAACTTGTAGCCCTGATTCCATTTTTCGCGCAGTTGATCTGCATCCAGAAAATCGAGACGACGACTAATTTTTGCACTCGAAAGGTAGCCGGAATACTCAATAGTCGGAGCCATTTCGTTTCCGCTCGACTTGGTGGTAATAATGATTACCCCGTTGGTACCGCGTGTACCATAAATTGCCGATGCCGAACCGTCTTTCAATACATCAATCGATTCGATGTCTTCCGGTGCTACCGATTCCAGGTTTCCGGGAACTCCGTCAACCAATACAAGCGGATCCGAAGTTCCGAGCAACGAAGCATTACCACGAAGCATAATTACAGCCCCCTGAGTTGGGTCACCCGATGGAGTTGAAATAGTTAAACCAGCTACTTTTCCCTGAATTAACTGCGCCGCATCGTTTACCGCTCCTTTTACAAAATCGTCTGATTTTACTGAAGCAATTGAACTTGTTACATCGCCACGTTTTACACTTCCGTAACCAATGGCGACCACCTCATCAATCCCGATTGTTTCTTCTTCCATAATCACGTTCAGTTCAGTTTGCCCGGCAAGTGCCACTTCAATGGTTTTCATTCCAATAAATGAAAAAATAAGGCTTGCATCCGACGGAACATTCGGAATAGAAAATTCGCCATTCGGGCCGGTAATTGTTCCCGATGTAGTTCCTTTTACCTGCACCGTAACTCCGGGGAGTGGTTCTTTGGTTTCACTCATCACCTTTCCTTTTACGGTTACCTGTGCTCCTGATTTTTGCATCATATCTTTTTCTGACAATGCAATCAGGCGGTCGTTTATTTTATAATAAATACCTGTCTTTTTCAGAAGCGCATCCAATACTTGTGTTATTGATCCTTCTTCGACAGAGATACTCACAAGCTGATCTACATCAACTTTTGTATTGTCGTACATGAAGTAAAACTCGGTTTCCTCTTCAATCTGACGTAGTACTTCCCGAATCCCAACTTTATCGAGTTTCAGACTCATGCGGGTATTTTGCGAATACAAATTCCCGGCAAACAACTGGCTTACAGTTATAAAAAAAATAAAAATTGTTATCCTCATCGTCATACAAAATTTTGATTCCCAAATTTTTAAGCATCCGGAAATCCACGGAAAATGATTTTTTTTCATAAATTTGTCGTGTTAAATTTTCACTTTTCAATTTGTTTAGCTGTGTGTGCTAATGCGAGAAGAAAAGAACTTAAAGGGGATGTTACCAGCATCTCCTTTTTCTTTTCTGAAAAATCGATTATTTACTCATAGGCATTCCTTTTTTTGTGGTTTAATCTTTATTCAGATTTTGATAATATTACTTTCAATTTTGAATTAGGAGTATCCGGATTGCGCACAATTGTTGCCTTCACCGAACACGAAAACTCCATCGATTTCAGCACCTTATCCAGCGGCTCATCTTTTATTTTTGCATTAAATACCGATTGATAAATACGAGAATCGCTTACTTCAATATCAACATTGTACCTTCGTTTTAGCTCTGCAATAACCGATGCCATTGGCTCTTCCCGAAAAATGAGTGTTCCCTCTTTCCATGAGGAATACCATTGCGGCTCGACTTTCCGTTTTAGAAATTTATTATCTGCCGGACAGTAGGTAACCATATCGCCCGGCAAAAGCTCGTAATGCAGAAACTGGTCATCTTTATAGCTCAATTGTACTTTGCCCGATTCAAGAATTACCCGAATATTTTCTTCTCCCGGATAAGCGCAGACATCGAATTTTGTCCCCAATACTTTTACGTTCAGCTTGCCGGCACTCACAATCAATGGCAAATTTTTATTCTTTGCCGCATGAAAGTATGCCTGCCCGTTTAATTCAATATTCCGATTATTTACGGCAAACTTACTGTTGTAAGTAATTTTACTTCCTGAGTTGATCCAAACCACAGTACTGTCAGGAAGAATTATTTTTGAAATTTGATTGTTGTCTGCAATGACAGTTGTAACCATTTCGTTTGACGAAAACACCCCACTAACTGGCAACAATTTCAGCCCTGCATACGATAAAATCATTCCCAACACCAGTATTGCTGCGTATTTTGAATATTGATAAAACAGTATTTTCACCGAACGCTTTTTCGTCTCAGGCAATTGTAATTTAAACCGTGCGAACAAATCATTCACTTCTTTTTCGGGCATTTCTTTTTCTGATGATAAAAGAGCCCATGCATTTTTCAGTGTATTGTATTCCGCTTGCAATGCCTCGTCAGATTCCATCTCTGACAAAACAGAAAAGTCTTCCTCGTCCTTTTTTCGTCCGGTAATCAGGTGCAATATTTTTTCTGTACTATTCATCTCTCAATTTCGTATAGTACATAAAAGCAGCAAGGCCTGTTTACCCTAGCTCTAATTTTTATTTTTTTTGATTTTTTTCTGAAAAAGATATTCAGAAGAAGATATACGACATGATTGGCAGATAATCTTTCAGCGATTCGCGAAACATTTTCAGTGCTTTTGTGATGTGCCCTTCTACTGCTTTTTCAGAAATATTGAGTTCGCTGGCTATTTCGCGGTTTTTCTTTTCACTGAACCTGCTGAGCGAAAACACATGACGACACTGCGGGGGCAACTGCTCCAGAGTAGATTGAATTATTCGGGATATTTCATCCATTGTAAGAGTTGACGTGTCGAAACTAGCCAAAGCCCGATAATTAGCCATTAACTCTATTTCGCTAATATGGGAAGCACTTATAAAATGTCTTCTGTACTTTTGATCACGGATTTTATACAAACAATTGTTCTTCGATACAGTATAAAGATAGGCTCCAAGATTGGTATCTTCGTCTAAATTCAATCTCTTCCGCCACAGGGTCAGAAATGTTTCCTGCACTATATTTTCAGCAATATCATCCTGAGGAATATACTCATAAACAAAGTAATACAACCGAGGAGCATATCTTTTGTAGATAGATTCAAAAGCTGAATCATCTCCTTTTCTCATTCTATCGAACAGCTCCCTGGTACTTGTCATCATCCCCGTTCTGATTAAAAGTACTCAAAACTATTAAAATCAAATGAAAAGCCCAAGATTATTTTTCAAATGCTTTCTAAAAAGCATAAAAACACACCAAATCAAAAGCAAAAATCGCAGGATAGCTCTGTCGGCTTAATGTTTAACCCATTATTTGCCGGCAGAGTTTCAATCCTGCGATTGCTTATCTACATACCTGCTCTATTCTATTTCCCATTCAAAAATTCCAGCCGCATACTCTTTCGGCAATTCAACTTCCAGCTTTACAGCCGTTGCTTTCACCGGAGTAAACAAAACCTGATTGGGCATTCCTTTTTCTTTTTTATACGGAATTGTATTTTCAACCGGGAGCCATTCTCCTGCACCATTTTTATATAAAATTCGCCACGATTGCGGCACGCGGCAACCTCCCCAGGGAGCATCGTCGTACCAATAAACGGTTGATCCGGAAATTATTTCTTCTTTTGCAAACTGATAAGTAATCCACTCGGTTGTCGCTTTTTTCGGCCACCAATGATAATACGGAACCGATCGGTCGGTTTCATCACGCGGAATCAACCGGTCATTAATAGCAGAAATTGCTGTGGCCTTGTGCGATGCTTCAATTTTACTTTCCGAAGCAATGGTGGCTGGCATTACAGGCCGACTAGAACTCAGTTCGTTCGACAGCCACACAATCATCTCGCCGCTTCCGCGATGCGCCCATGCATAATACGGAATCATATTTAATTTCACATCTTTTACCTCTATTTTACCATCCTGATTGTAGCTCAGCAATTGCGCATCCGTATGAATCATATTGATACCGTACAGCAAATCAGGCTTCTGCTCAACCACAAATACTGGTTTTTGCGGAATCACTGCACTTAACACACTGAAATCATTATCCGGCCATTCGGCGCAATAAACAACCGGGCCGCGTTCAATAGCAATTCTACCACGATCAGCTTCTACTGCCGGATGCGCTTTTACGGTTCGTGGTTCCATATCGAAATGCACCTCTACCTTATCTCCCTTTTCCCAGGTACGGTCAACGGTAAAATAGCCATCTTTCAGCTGACTTTCTACTACTTGTCCGTTCAGTTTTACGGAATATGAAAGTTGCTTTTTATCGGCAAACGAATATAAACTACCAGGCACAACCTCGCCGCGAACCCAACCAGGAATGCGAATCTTCAGATTGAATTGCTGCTTCTTTTTTGGATTAACTTCAATATTAATATCTCCGGTCCATGGATAATTTGTCGTTTGTACCAGACTCAGTTTTTTCCCTCCAACTTCAATTTCAGAATTATTCGACATGAATAAATTCACATACAAATCGTTTTTATTTACGGCATAAATATATCCGGGTACCGAAGGAATAAAACGACAAATATTTGACGGGCAACATGCACAACCAAACCAAGGCTGACGCTGATGCTGACCTATTGACTCAAGCGGATTGGGATAAAAGAAACCATCACCATCCAGCGACACTCCACTTATCAGCCCATTATACAAGGTGCGTTCCAGTACATCGAAATACTTCGACTCTCCATGTAACAAGAACAAACGGTAATTCAAATATACATTTCCAATGGCCGCGCATGTTTCACAATAGGCCGACATGTTGGGTAATTCGTAATCCCGGCCAAAAGCTTCGCCATGTCCGGTTGCCCCAATTCCACCAGTGATATATAATTTTTTGTTTACAATATTTTCCCAAATCCTGTCAATAGCATGAATATAAGCAGTATCTCCGGTTAGTGCAGCAACATCAGCCATTCCGGTGTACATGTATGCAGCACGCACAGCATGACCAACGGCTTCACTTTGTTCTAAAACAGGCAAATGAGACTGGCTGTACTCTTGCTTAATCGTGGTATATCCACGTTTATCGAGCAGAAATTTTGCCAAATCCAGATATTTCTGTTCGCCTGTGGCCACATACAATTTAGACAGAGCCATCTCGGCAATCTGGTGTCCGGGAACAACTGTTGCCTGACCGGGTTTGTCACCAACCTCTCGCACAGCACAATCAGCATATTTTTTAGCAATATCCAGAAAATTTGTTTTTCCCGTTGCCTGATAATGAGCAAGAGCACCTTCAATCATGTGCCCCAGATTATATAATTCGTGACTCAGATCTTCTTCTTTTTCCCAGCGTTTACTACCAGCCCACTCGTGCGGATGAGCAGGATTCATGGTGCGTGCAGTATATAAATATCCATCCTTTTCCTGAGCAGCTCCAACAATAGTCAGAACACTATCTATATAATGATTCAGCTTTTTATCCGGAAAAGTTTGCATTGAATAACTCGCCCCTTCGATCGTTTTATACACATCGGTATCGTCAAACGAAAAGCCTGTTACTTTCGTTGTGTCGCTTGGATGAGCTGCTTTTACGAAGTTTTCGTATCGTCCTGTCTCTTCGCATTTCCCAAAAGCAAGAGGAATCGTTGTATTGCGGCTTGCTTTCAATCGTTGCCCCCAGAATGAATCGGAAACCTTTACCGAAGTAAAAGGAACCGGACTAATTGGGTATCCGGCACTGTGTTTCTCCTGCGCATTTACAGCGAAG
Source organism: Prolixibacteraceae bacterium (assembly GCA_963668595.1). Classification (GTDB taxonomy): domain Bacteria; phylum Bacteroidota; class Bacteroidia; order Bacteroidales; family Prolixibacteraceae; genus GWE2-42-39. Next base: position 2,399,595 of record OY764876.1, read on the forward strand.
GCCAAAGCCAAAAGTCCGATGGGTAATAGTTTTTTCATGTTCATTGGTATATAGTTTGTTCTTTTTCTTGATCAAAATGAATATTCTTAAAACGAAAACTTTACGGGCTACAATAACTCGTTAAGTTTCATTTTGGAAAATTTGCATCATTCTTCAGATTCATTATTTCTTTTTCGTTTAGCGCATAATCGTACATTTTTACCGAAGCAATGTGCCCGGTAAAATTTTCACCGACATCAGATGCTCCGATAATAATTTTTGCCTTTTTCACCGACGACGTTAATATCATATTCTGCGCATTATCCAATGTTCCGTCAACATATACTTTCTCAACAACTCCGTCGAATGTAAGAACAATATGATGCCAGACATTGGCCAATGGAACGGTCTGGTAAGGCATATCGAAATGATAATCCAAATGACCTGCTGCGCCATATCCACTACTATTGTAATACAAAGCATTGTAGGAATTGGCCAGCCCCCATTCGGTGCGATCGCACCACGATACCAAACATTCATCAACCTTATTTACTTCCGGATTACGCACCCAAACAGCCACTGAAAATGAACCGTTCCACGATAAGCGTTCCGGAACTGGTTTGTCTTCAAGCACCAAGGCTCCCTCTGAAAAATCAAAATATTTCGTTCCTGTTTCGTTTTCCTTCCCAATGCTAATTTTTCCGTTCATGATAAAGTTGCCACCAATTGATCCGCGATTAGCCACTGACAAAACTGATTCACCCAAAACATTTTGGGCATCCAGATCAACCAACAATTCATGTTTTGCTCGCTCTTCCGGCTCTTTCACCGATGGTTGGTTATTTAGCCTTAAAGGTATATCAAACAATTCGTCGTATATTTTAATATCCCACACAGCTGCATACAAGCCTGTTTTCTCTGTTTGCAACACTGTCAGCTTCAGATATCGAGCCATCACATCCAGATCGTCAATCATCGGGCTTCCCGAGGTGAGATTTGCCGATTTGTCTGCATAAATTTGCCAATGCTTTCCATCTGCTGAATATTCAATCTTATACTGATAGTAATAGCTTGCAAATTCGAAATAGGTCATCACTCGACGTACGCGCTTTTCCTTTCCTAAATCCACAATTAAATGCTGAGGCAAACTATTGTCTGTCGCTTTCCACATCGTTGAATTATTTTCGTCGATTGCAAACGAGGACTGATATTCATAATCGTATTTCAATGATTTCAGGTGATAAAACGACGAAGCCGTTGTTTGCGCTCCTGCTGCCATATTTTCCGGCACATCGGAACATACAAGTCTAGAAATACCAGCAGACGTAGGAACTACCTTCCTTATTGTTGAATCATTTTCAAAAATAAGACTATCAATACAAACCTGGCGAGCCAGCCCTCCTGCGGTAAACGGGTAGTCGTGACGGTGATAAACAATGTAGTAATCGTCGCCATTTTTCAGTACCGAATGGTGACCCGGCCCATGCACCGTTTTGTCGGCATTCGTACTCAATATCGGGTTATTCTTGCCCGGCACAAATGGTCCGTACAGGTTATCAGAATAAGAATATCTCACATTATACGTTTCGTCGTGACACGATGCACCCGAATACATCAAAATATATTTACCATTTCGTTTCAGCATGTACGGAGCCTCGAATGGAGCAGGGGTTTGCGAAAGCGGAATATTTTCCGATTCAAACATCTCGTCCATTGTTTCGCGATTGAGCTGCCCCACCGCATAGCCACCATTGTAATGCACCCAGGTTCCCCAATAAGCATATATTTTTCCGTCGTCGTCCCTAAAAAACTGCGCATCCAAAGAAGGAAATCCATCCCGGGGATAACCATGAGCAATTACCGGCTTATCGTCTTCGTGCAGCTTCGTCCATGGACCATACGGAGTATCGGAAACATAACCGTAAATATTGCATCCAGCCTGACAGTTGCCAAAATACAGGTAATACCGACTGTCGTCGCCCACAACAATATCGGGAGCCCAAAAATTGCGAAGGTTCACCGATGAGAGTGACGGAATTTCCATCGTATAATTATACCAGTTTTGTAAATCGTTGCTATACCACAAGGTTGGAGCACCAGAAGCCAGCATTTCGTTATCAGTGGTAGCATAGATATAAAAAAGATCGCCTATTTTCACAATTGTCGGATCGGCAAACCACCCCGGCAGTATCGGGTTTGAGATGCGATTAACCGCTCCGTTTTTCCCTCCTTCTCCATACGTCGATATAAATGCAAAAAGGCATAACAGGGAAATATATTCTCGCCACCCAAACATTTTGCTCCTTCCTTTCTGATAATTCTTTTTCACTGGTATTAAATTTCTTAAATTAATTCCATCGTTTTGTATTCGAATCAGTTATTCTCAATCTCCCCCTATTCCAAACAGATAACTACATCTATTTTATCGTAATATTGAAAACAAATTCAGTTTTAACGGTTTTTCCTGATTCATATTCATAAACCATCGCCTGACGAACGGTGTATTTGTCGCCCGAAGCACATTTCCCGGGATACTGCCCAATAGAAAAAGACCAGTTAGTTGCATTGAATTCAGAAAAAACACGGGCATTATCGCCCCAACTGCATACATTTCCATTCGAGTCGAACCAGTGCCCGTACCCGTTTGCAGTAGTCGTAGCATTCAATGTACCATTTTTTTCAACTGCATACCATTTTACACTTTTTCCCATTTCCGAAGCAATCTTCCCTGGCTGAAGAACAAACGCCATAGCCACTTTTGCTTTTTCATCGTTTAACTCCACGGTTGCCCCCGGATAAACAGTGGCACTATACGGAAATTCGACATTGAATGTTAGCGTCAAATCTTTAGGTGTTTCACTCCCTGAGAACGCAACATCGCCCAAAAGTCCGGTATTGCTGAACTTTACTTTATAAGGCCATTGATCGTCATTTTTCTCATTATCGTCCCAGGCATGTGCGGCATAAGAAGTTGGCGCTCCGGTAACAACCAACCACAGTTTATTACAATGTTCCGGTACGGTAAACGAAACCGTGTTTTTCGCCCCCTTATTTGTTGGGCCATACATCCGAGTCCCATTTTCGAGCAAAGCAACATAGCCATATCTCCAGCCTTCGCGGGCGGGCTGTGCTACCTGATTAAATCCGGCAGCATTGGTCATTCCTGTAAATTCAGTTGAAACAACTGTTCCTGCTACAGGTATATTCAATGGAATTACATTGTATCCGGTTGTTCCGGGGCAACGATTGTAAGCAACCTGATAACTTCCATCTTCAAGCTGGGTTGAGTTAAAAGTTTGCTTCCCGATGTAATTCACTCCTAAATTCCGGATCGCATCAAAATCCCAGGTTACCATTTTACTCGCAGCCTGAAATATCTCATCGTTAAACTGTTCAACGGTGATCCCGGTGATACGCATGTAGGCCTGCATGGGATCTTCCGGCTCGCGTGCTTCGCGCCAGATGCGTCCAATCATGTCAATTCCATGTTTTGCACTCCAGTAATACTGAATAAAATAACTGGCATAGCGATAATCTTCGTGACAAATATGGCGATGATAATTGTTGCAATATTCCGGGAAATGGGACGAATCAAACACCTGATCGGGGTAGCTCTGATAAGCCTGCCATTGAGCACACTGTTCCCAGAACCCGTTTCCGCCGTTTCCGCCAAACCCATAGCGAAATCCTGCGCCATTCTTTAAATCGCAAAACACCTGATACTGAAAGCAGTGTCCTATTTCGTGAGCAATCACCGATCCCACCGGATGACAAGTGGACGGGCTAACCCAGAGAGCACCAATTACGTCATCGTACCCGGCTCCGGTTGCCAGCCATTCTTCCTGATAATTTATGAATATCATCATTTTATATTTATCAAGATTTGATTTTCCAGCACCAAGCTGCGCGAATTTCAACTTATTCACATTCATATCGAAAAAACCTTCGGCTTTCAGAAGCAAATCATCAATATCAACCCGATAAGTTTCGGGAATTGCGGCTGAATTTGGATTATTATTACCATAATCGGCTCCCCAAAATACAATAAAATGATCGGATTGTTTGCTCCGTCCATAATACCATTTGCTCGTGCTTTTATATAAGTCTATTCCTTTCAGATCCTGAGGAATATAAATTTTATCGGTATTTATTTTTGAAAGATCGGGCGTTTTAATTGTATCCTTTACCTCCGGATCGACATCCGGATCAAGATTCCCTTTACTACAACTGGACATATATACTCCTACAAATAACAGGAACAAAACGATCTGCATCAGATTGATTTGATTCACCTTTTTTCTTATCTTTTTTAAAATCTTCATGTTGCTAAAATGTATTTGGCTACCGCCTTTTTATTGGTTCAGCTACCTGGAGTGAGAAGTTTCATCAACCCCATCTGATTTAACTGACTTGAAATATGCTGAATAATTTTCCCGCTTGCCGGGAATAAGAAATCGCCGGATAAAATTTTGTCTTAGCTGAAGCGAAATGCTTCAGCCAAGACAATTTTGCGTTCATGATATATGAACGACTTAATCTAAAATAACAGTGAGTATAAACCTAAAGAAATTCTTTTCATTGCTGGTGTCTTTATAACCAACACTGATAGTAAAAGTGGTACCGGCAGCTAAAGCTGGAGCACGGCCGATGTACAAAATCTCGTCGGCTGCATTTGTTTCTGCATACAACGAAAAACCAGCTGCATTCCAATTACATACTGCGCCTAAGTTATTAATCCAGTATCCGGGTGCATTGGCTGTATAAGAACTTGTTTCATCCCATACGCCCGAATCTTTATTCACCATATACATCTTAATTTTGCCTCCGGCAGTATTCATGTTAGCAAGAAACTCACTTACCGTCATCTGCATACAGGTTTGAATAGTTGAAGCATATTGATTGAAATCAATACCATAGCTATTATAATCGCCATCAGGAATATGAATTGTTGCGAGAATAATAGAAGGATCGGTAACCGATATATTAAACAGAAAGCGAACATATTTATCGTAATCCGGACCATTCACTGCAAAACCCACATTGAATGCGACCACTGTTCCGGCCATCACTTTCTCGTTCACATTTACGGCAAGTGTTTTTGCGTTTTTATCAATATCAACACTCGCTGTTTGGGTTGCATCGCCAGCTTCGCAAATTCCTCCGGCTGAATTATAGTACCAGCCCGTTGTTCCTTTTGTCATTGCTGATTTGTCCCAACTTCCCCGACTAGTGCTAATATTATAAAAAACCACAGTACCATTTTCCAATCCACTGATTACCTGATCGACACTCATATTCATTTCTTTCTGAAATACTTCGGCATAATCAGCCAATTGAATAATATGAGCTTCCAAATGGCCTACTGCAAAGTCCATATCCATAGAAATAACGGCTTCTGCATCGGTTCGCAAATATGGGTTTTCGTCTTCGCCATAGACGTGTTTCTCCACCGCATCTTCAATACTGTCGTTGCAGCTGAAGAATGCACCAGTGAGACCAAGAATTAATATATAAATTATACTTTTTTTCATTTGTTTATTTTTTTCAGATACAACAACCGATTAATTTCCATAGCCCGGATTCTGCACCAGGTTCATGTTTCCATCCATAAATGCTTTTGGTATCGGATAGATATTGCAATGAACATCAGCAACATCCGTTTCGGCTCGTTTACAGAACCATGATTTCCCGTTGTACACGCTCTGATTTTTTCCGGTAATACGGAAACGAATCAGATCCTGACGACGATGATGTTCTGCTACAAATTCCCATGCCAGATCATCCAACAATCCACCAAGTTCAATATCGTCTCCTCCTTCTGTTGTCGTAATCCAATTATCTTCTTCACCCATTTTCCCTTGGTTTTCGCGATAACCGTAAGCATATACACTTCCTGCTTTTAATTGCTGAACGGTACGAACTGCTTTTTCAGGATTACTTTTGAATGCTCTTTGACGAACTTGTGTTACAAGATCAGCAGCCGTTTGTTCCGATTCGCCTTTGTATCCTCCTAAACGAAGCAAGCACTCGGCTTTAATCATGTATGCATCAGCCAAACGGAAGAAAGGAACATCGTCGTAACTGGTTCCGAAGTCGCCTGGAAGAATCTCGTATTTAATCAAACGAGCGCCTTCAAACGGATAACACCCCGGGTTATCGATACTGTGTAGTTCTTTGGTGTAAACCAGTGGTTCTCCATCAACCATGATGGGAGCTCCTCCCTGGTTGTACTGCTGTCCGATTGTCCAACATGCCTGATAACGGCCATCAGCAGCATCGTAGGTATCCAGGAACTGAGGCAAAACAGCGCTACCACCGGTTGCCCATCCATTGAAATTCCACACCGCACGTCCGGCGGTATGAATCCATTTATTGGCATAATAGTTTCCACCAGCGTATTTTTCTTCGTACGGAATACCGAAAATAATTTCCTTACATGCTGAAATATTTTCTTTAAAACAGTCTGAATAATTTGCGGCAAGGGTAAATTTTCCGCTATTAATCACTTCGTTTACTTCGTCAATTGCTTTTCCGAAATACGAATTATCGGCGAAATTATTGAACCACGCATTGTGATTCAGGTACATTTTTGCCAGAATCATATTCACGGTATAGTTATTAATTTGCCCCATACCATTGTCCTCGCCGCACTTGCCTTTAATTGCAGTTAGTTCACTGATAATAAAATCCCATGTTTCCTGAGGAGTAGCCTGTTCAGGCAACCATCCGGCCGGATGATCGTAAGTAGTGTCCAGCGGGATATTGCGGAACAAATCAAACAAAATATAATAATACAGTGCGCGATAGCCTCTCAATTGAGCTACAGCTGCTTCCGACGATTTCACAGCCTCATCGGCCAGCAATTTATTACAGGCATTGATACCCGAATAAGCACCATCCCATGCAGTCCAGAAGTGCCCTATCTGAGAATGGAATTCATGCTTATGCATTGACACGTACAAGTCACCCCAGCCAATTCCGATACGATAAGGAGTACAGTACAAATCCGATGATTCTTCCTGAATATCGCAATATCCATTCCAGCCCCAGTAAACGCTACGCAAGCTGCTATAAACAGGAGCAAACATACTGGCGGCATCTTTCTCTGTGAACTCATATTTTTCGGCAGCAATGGTATCGTAAATTGTTTCATCCAGATTGGTACAGCTATTAAACGAAACCACCGAGGCGCTGCCTAAAACTAATGCTAAAATTGATTTATATATTTTCTTTTTCATTTTTTCAATCGTTTTAGAAAGTAACATTTACACCGAATGTATAAGAACGGATTACCGGGTATTTATCACGACGGTCGATACCAGCTGAGCGAGCATCTCCATTCGAGAGTTCCGGATCCAAACCATCATAACCAGAAATGGTTAATAAGTTATTTCCTGAAATGTACGCGCGAACATTTTTCACGTATTTGTTTTCGCGCAGCGGAACAGTGTAACCCAAGGTAATGTTGGTCAATTTCACATAATCTCCTTTTTCGAGGTAATAACTGACAATGGTTTGCTTTTGTGCCGACGACAAGGTGTATTGTCCTCCGTAAGGAGCATCCTGAACTGATCTCAATCGGTTGTAGGCAATTGAGTTGTTTTCGTAGAAAGCACGAGGTTCATTCAGAATTTTGAATCCCAGCTGACTGGTAAGTTGCAGATTCAGGTCAAAATTTTTATAGATGAAAGTATTATTCCAGCCCAAATAGATTTTGGGAAGACCATGTCCCAAATATTGACGATACTTGTCGTTATTCAACATGTTGTCAGTAAATTCTTCGGCTTCGCCTGTTTCCGGATTTTCAATCATCCAAAGTCCGTTTTCAGAAACACCAACCGATTTCAATCCAAAGAAATTACCTACTGATTTTCCCACTTCCAAACGGTGAGTCGCAATACTAATAGGTTCGCCACAACCACCTTCATCATGCTCATTCGCAGTTTCATAGAGATCATTCGACAAACTCAACAGTTTATTTTCGTTATGCGATGCAGTAAGACTTGTTTGCCATTTGAAACTACCACTTTTTACAGGCGTTGCATCAATGGCAAGTTCAATACCCCGATTACGCATTTCACCAACGTTTGCCAAGGTTTGCGAATACAAGTTCGGAGGAGTTGGCACATCGAACCACCATAACATGTCGGATGTTTTTTTCGAATACACATCGATGGACGCATTCAATCGTTTATCCAATACACTGAGGTCAACCCCAATGTTATATTCGGTTGATTTTTCCCATTTCAAATCAGGGTTCGGATTTGATGCAACCACCAACCCTGGCTTCCATTCTCCATCTTCGTAATAATACGAACTTCCCAAATTATAGCGAGTCAGCGAAATATATGAGCCACTTGGAATTACACCGGTAACCCCCACTCCTGCTCTCAGCTTCAGGTTATCCAGCCAGTCCATATTTTCCATAAAACTCTCGTTGCTGATTGTCCATCCAAGAGAGGCCGATGGGAAATTACCCCATTTGTGATTTTCACCAAATTTTGAAGAACCTTCGCGACGCATACTCAGCAATACATTGTATTTGTTGGCATAGCCGTAGCTGATACGTCCGAAGAAACCAATCAGTTTATTATCGTTCTTGTAACTCCCCATCCCTGCTTTTCCTTTTTTCAGCGCCGAACCAACTCCGATGTTGTTATACAGGAAAAAGTCGTTCTGGAAGTCGTAGTTATTCGCATTAAATCCCTCATTTACATTGTACTGATAACTGTATCCAACCAATGCATTAAAACGGTGATTTTTCCAGCTGGCATCATATTTCGATGTAAATTCCATATTGTCAGTACGACTATCTCCCATCGAATGATAAGCATAGCCAGTATGATTTTCCATTTTTTGGCTGTAATATTCTGAGGTATAATATCCTTTATCGTGTCCTTTCGAGCGACGAGTAGCCAACATCAGGTTGGTTTGCCATCCTTTAATTGGCTCCAGCGTAATATTTCCGGTCATACGAGTCCATTCCGAATCATAATTTCCATCACGCTCTTTAATCATCCCAATAGGATTGTAGTAATAGTTAACCTGGAAATTTTCGTAATACGATCCGTCTTCACCCCAAATTGGTTCGGTTGGGTTACGAATGATGGCCTGTCGGTAAATATTTGAAGCACCGTCAACACTTGCATTGGTAGCACTGTTTTCATGCAATCCTTTTACCATATTCAGATTGATTTTCAACATATCGTTCATCATCCAATGCGACATATCGAAACTCATTTTCATCTCTTCGTTGTAAGTATCAATAATTACCCCTTCTTCTTTTCGGTAAGTGAAATCGGCCGAATAAGTCGATTTGTCTGTTCCTCCGGAAATATTGAAGTTGTGATTGTGCGTAAATGCATTTTGAGAAACTGCATCCAACCAATCAGTATCATAACCTTTGTCTTTAAAACTGGTCATTCCTTTGCGAACTTCGGAAGAGCTCATAAAATCGAGCGTTTTGCCAAACTGCGACACAGCAACATAGCCAGAGTAGCTCGCATTGGTTTTAGCATTGCGACTTCCTGCTTTAGTGGTAATCAGAATTACCCCATTCGCACCTCTGGTACCATAAATAGCAGCAGCAGAAGCATCTTTCAACACATCAATAGACGCAATATTTTCAGGAGCAACAGTTCCTAGACTGCCCTGGATTCCATCAATCAACACCAGTGGTGTTGAACTTCCTTCCAGCGAAATAACGCCACGCAGGCGAATGGTTGATTCGGCATTGGGGTCACCACTACCTTTGGCAATAGTTAAACCGGCAACTTTTCCTTTTATCAATTCAGCTGCATCCTGAATTTTACCATTTAAGAAATCTTCCGATTTTACACTGGTTACAGCACTGGTTACATCGCCTTTACGCTGAACACCATAACCAATTGCAACCACTTCTTCGATGCCAAATGTTTCGTCTTCCATTACCACATCAATCTTCGATTTTCCCTGCACAGCAACTTCTTTCATTTTCATTCCGACGAAAGAAAAAACCAATACAGCATCACCGGGTACGTCCGACAAATTATAGGTTCCGTCGGCATTGGTAACTGTTCCGCTATTCTGGCCTTTTACCATTACCGCAACTCCGGGTAAAGGTTGTCCTCCCTGGTCTTTTACTTTTCCTGAAATAGAAATAGCTTGCTGCAAAGCCTCTGCTGAATCATTCAGATACAACATGATGTGTCGGTTAATAATCTTATACGAAACATTTGTTCCCCGGAAGATATCGGCCAAAATATCCTGTACCGATGACGATTTAACATCTACAGAAACTTTGCGGGAAACATCAATTTGATTATTATCATACATGAATGAATATTCCGATTGATCCTCAATTTGACCGAGGACTTCACGAATTTCCATGTTTTTAAGGCTCATGTTCAACAAAGTTGACTGGCCATAACTTGCAGCATTACTTGAAAAAACTGCAAAAATCAAAAGGAATAAGGTTAGTCGCATAGCGAGCAAGATTTTTTTGAATCGGGTACCTCCCGGTTCTGGTTCATACCATTTTTTTTTCATAGTTTTGATTGATTTTAATTACGAATCAAGTAAGCTTCCGGATAGTTTGACAGACGGCCAGTTGCTTAAAAGATTCAGGTTAAACAATAATTCGATCAAAGCAGGGTTGCCAACAAATCAACCCTGTTTTTTTATTTGTATTTTATATGTACCTCCTCTCCATCAATCGAATATTCAATTGGAGTAATTACCGAAATAAGTTCCAGTACTTCGCGTAAACTTTCTGTTTTTACATTAAATGTGTAGCGATGATTATTCAAAATTTCTGAATCGACATGAAAATCGACTCCATACCACCGACCCAGGCAATCAAGTACCTCATCTACTGGCTGATCCTCAAATTGCAATAAATTATCTTTCCACGAAACAACACTTGAGGTATTGCTTAGCCGTTTTACCATGCCCCGATCTCCCTGTAATACAAATTGCTCACCCGGAGCCAGCATTGTTATTGGCGATCCGGCTCGGTTCAACACCTGCACTTTGCCTTCAAGTAAAGTTACTTCAGCACTTTCGCTGTCGGCATTTTCCTGTACGTTGAAACTTGTCCCAAATACTTTCACTTTCAGGTTTTTGCCATGAACAATGAATTGTCTGGAAGCATTTTTGGTTACCTCGAAATAACATTCACCACGAACAAATACATCGCGCGATTTTTCGTCAAAAGCAGCTGGATAACGAATTTCGGCTCCTGAATTCAGCCACACTTTACTACTGTCGGGCAATACAATATGGGCACGGCTTCCCAACGGAACAATCACATTGGCATACGTTGACGGGATATTTTCTTCGTTGTACGAATCTCCTAGCCATATGCCGGTAACAAAAACACCCAACACAATTGCAGCAGCAATTCCCCAGCGAAGCATCGGATTCAAGCTAAATCGTTTTACCGATTTATTTCCGGTCCGAATCATTAACTGATTCCACAAGCTATTCATGTCAGGTTTATAAAAAGGCGTTTGCCTCCGACTTAACTGCCAGCCATCCATTATTTCTTGAAAAATACGATGATTTTCAGGTGATTCATTCAACCATTCCCGAACAACGGAACTATATTCCGATGCTTCACCATCTTGCAGGTAAGCACCAATTTCGTTCCAGGGGATATTTGTTTTTTCTTCCATATTTACCAATTAATACAAGCCAGCGACCACTACGATACAAAAGTCTCCTGCCCAAATAGCAATTCGCTTTATTTGATAGTCGTAATTTGAAGCTGCATCCCTCAACCAGAAATGCACTTTTTTTATCCTGAATCAGAAAAAAAGAAAAAATAAGACGAGAAGGAAAATTTGTTCGTAATACGGGCGCAATGACTCACGCAATTTTCGCAGGGCTATCCCCACGTGATTTTCGACGGTTTTAGCACTCAAGCCCAAGCGGACTGCGATTTCTTTCTGAGGCAGACCATCTTCCCATGCCATGCGATAAATATTCCGGCTTTTCTCCGGAAGTCGTTCTACTGCATTACAAATAAGTTGATTAAGCTCTTCTTTCTCGAGCAATTCCTGCGACGACACCGAATGGAAAAACGAGAAATCTTCAACATTCAACGAAGAAATAATTTTCTTCTGCTCTTTTCTGTACTCATTTACTGCCCGATTTCGGGCTGCTGCAAATAAAAAACCGCGAAAAGATGATTTCAGTTGAATAAATTCTCGTTTTTCCCAGATGTAGGTAAAAATGTCCAATGCAATTTCTTCGGCAAGTGCCTGATTATGCAGATAAAGCAATAAGTAATTGCATAAATCAGCAAAATTGTTGTCAAACAAATAACGGAAAGCAGCAAGATTCCCTTTTGTAACCTCGCACATAGCTGCCATATCGTTTGAAAACTTACTCACTCCCCGTTTATTTTGCGATCAGTTTATAGCCAACTTTTTTAAAATGATCTAATTTCTATCTGTTAGCGAAATTTATCTTCATAAAAGAGAACTTTGTACCATCAGTTTTGGGTAAAAAGATTTACTCATTTTTAATGGGAAAGGTTGCTTCAAGCAGTTATTTCTCCACTGAAAAACGAAAAATCGTTTTAGTATGGTACGTTTCACCCGGATGCAGAATCACCGAAGGAAATAATTCCTGATTCGGAGAATCGGGGAAATGTTGTGTCTCCAGAGCTAACGACTCTCTGTAATTAAGTTTACTGCCCGATTTTCCTGTATCTGTCCCATCAAAGAAATTTCCTCCATAAAACTGAATACCTGGTTCTTCAGTATAAATATCCATGCGTCTTCCGCTAAGCGGTTCAACTACTGTCGCAGCCTGCGTCATTTGCCCGGCTTCGGGTTTATTCAATACAAAATTGTGATCGTAGCCCGAGCCATTCTTTAGCTGAATATCTGTTTCCTGAAAAGCTAATCCTTCGCTAATGATTTTACCATTTCTGAAATCGAAAACAGTTCCCTCAACCGGCACATTCTCGCCAAGCGGAATCAGCGTTTCATCAACCGGAGTATATTGATCGGCAAAAATGGTCAAAACATGATCGTTGATTGTTCCACTGCCTTCGCCTCCCAAATTAAAATATGCATGATTTGTCAGGTTTACAGGGGTTGATTTATCTGTCACCGCCTGATAATCGATTGTCATCTCGTTATTCGGGCTTAACGAATAAGTTACTTCCACTTCCAGATTTCCGGGGTAGCCCATTTCTCCATCTGCAGAAAGATAAGTTAATACCAGCGAAGTATCGGTTACCGATTTTGTTTCCCAAACCTGATTATGAAAACCTTTAGGCCCTCCATGTAAATGATTCACACCATTATTTTGCGGCAAAACATACGTAACACTATCTAACTGAAACTGACCTTTTGCAATTCGGTTACCAACACGACCGATCAATGCTCCATGAAAAGCTTCTTTGGCATTCAGATATTCATCAATCGATTTGAAGCCCAATACAACGTCAGCCATCTTTCCGTCTTTATCCGGCACACAAAGGCTAACAATACGACCGCCGAAGTTGGTTACAGCCATTTCAATATTTCCATTTTTCAGAAAATAAAGATCGTTTTGCTTCCCGTCAATCGTTTTTTTAAAGTTATTGGCATCCAACTGAATGCACGACTTCTTCGTGTCAGGCGATGTGGTACAAGCGAAAAAAAATCCGCTAAGCAAAATCGCCACAAAAAATTTCATTATTCGCATCATTGTTGTTTTTATTATTCAATTTGAATTGGTTTGCCTCCCCTCCTCCCTTCATATCAGGGAAAAAGGGGAGAGCTCCAACATGACTTACAAATACTCAAAAATGAGCAAGAGCTACGACAGCTCCTGCTCAATAAATGAACCTAACCTGATATATTTCTGATATATCTTTTCGTATTTAGCGACATTCTCCGGGATTGGATAATAGGTTTTTTCGAATCCGCCTCCCATTGATTTCTGAGCTTCGCCCAATGTCTGATATTCGCCTGCCACAACGGCTGCTGCCATCGCCGAACCCAAGGCACAAGCCTGTTCCGAGCGAGCAACCTTTATTGGCATATTCAATACATCAGCAACAATTTGCATCACTAATGCCGATTTTTTCGCCACACCACCCAGTGCAATTACTCCGTCAATGCGTACTCCTTCTGCAATAAAGCGATCATTGATCGCTCTTGAACCAAACGCTGTCGCTTCAACCAGTGCACGGAAAATACGCGGAGCATCTGAGCCCAGATTCAGCCCGGCAATAGCACCTTTTAATGCCTGATTGGCATCCGGAGTACGACGGCCATTCATCCAATCAATCGCCACAATGCTATTTTCTTCGATAGGCAATTGCGCCGCCTCTGCACTCAACTGAGCTATTATTTTTCCTGAAGTCTCTTCTATCAGACGGAATTTGGTCTCTTGATCAAGCATTTCCGACTGAGCAAGTACATTTTTCAACGGCCATTCCAACAAACGTTTGAACCATGCATAAATATCGCCAAAAGCCGATTGACCAGCTTCCAAGCCAAGCATTCCCGGCACAATCGATCCATCCACCTGACCGCAGATTCCTCCAACAAGTTTATCTCCAACTTCGTCCATCGGAGCAATCAACATATCGCAAGTTGAAGTACCCATTACTTTCGACAAATAATAAGGCTCTATTTCAGCACCAACTGCACCGAGGTGAGCATCAAATGCTCCCACACCGACAACCACACTGGTTGACAAACCTAATTTGTCAGCCCACTCTTTTGTAAGTTTTCCGGCTGCAATGTCGCAGGTATAAGTTTCTTTGAATAAGCGATCGCGCAAACCAGCTAATACCGGATCAAGCTGTGTTAAAAATTCTTCGGAAGGAAGTCCGTTGAATGCCTCGTGCCACATGGCTTTGTGTCCGGCAGCACAACGACTCCGTTTCATCGTCAACGGATTGGTATTTCCGGTCAGCAATGCTGGAATCCAGTCGCAATGTTCTACCCACGAATAGGCTGCCCGATACACCGCAACATCTTCACGCAACACGTGCAGAATTTTTGCCCAGAACCATTCTGAAGAATAGATTCCTCCTTCGTATTGAGTAAAATCAATCTTCCATTTTTTTGAAAGCTTATTGATTTCATCTGCTTCTTTTACTGCGGTGTGGTCTTTCCAAAGTACAAACATTGCATTGGGGTTTTCCTCAAAACCAGGAGTCAACGAAAGTGGAGTTCCTTTTTCGTCAACAGCGATCGGAGTAGAACCGGTGGTATCCACCGAAATGCCCACCACATTTTCAGCAACTCCTGCCGGAGCTTGTTTCAATGCTTCAACAATTGTGTATTCCAATCCATCCAGATAGTCTTTCGGATGTTGTCGGAACTGACTTCCTGCAGCATCGCAATATTTTCCATCTTTCCATCTTGGATATTCAAACACAACACTTGCAACTTCTTCACCAGTACACACATTTACAATCAACGACCGCACCGAGTCAGAGCCATAATCTAAACCAATTGTATATTTATCAGCCATTTAAATTTTCATTTTCATTGTCCGTAATAAGCATTCGTACCATGTTTCCGGGAGTAATGTTTATCTAACAGAAACCGGTCAATTTCAGCATTGGGATTTAATTGCAGCGAATGGTACGCCATTTTTGCAACTTCTTCCATCACTTTTGCATTATGCACCGCATTTTCGGCATCTTTTCCCCAGGCAAACGGTCCATGGTTGTTTATAATCACACCGGGAACCGCCATCGGATCAAGCGTGGAAAATGTCTCAACAATAACATTCCCGGTCTCAACTTCATAAGCGCGGGTTACTTCGTCGGAAGTAAGTTTTCGTGTACAAGGAACTTCACCGTAGAAATAGTCGGCATGAGTTGTTCCCAGGGCAGGAATACTTTTCCCTGCCTGAGCCCAACTTGTTGCCCATTCTGAATGTGTATGAACAACACCTCCGATTTCTTTAAATGCTTTATACAAAACCAAATGAGTTGGCGTATCGCTTGATGGTTTCAGTTTTCCTTCCACAATATTTCCATCCAAATCAAGCACAACCATATCTTCGGCTTTCATATCGTCGTACGAAACACCACTTGGTTTAATCACTACCAGCCCTTTTTCCCGATCAATGGCACTTACATTGCCCCAGGTAAAAATTACCAGATTGAGTTTTACCAGATCAAGATTTGCTTTATAAACCCGCTCTTTTAATTCGTCAAGCATCTGTTCTATTTTTATTATTTATTACCAGAAATAGATATAGAATACCACCGTTAAACCAAGAATAATTGCAGTATGTATTAAATCCCAGTGATTCCAGCTTGCCCGTGTAGCAGCACGTTGTTCTGGCGATGCCGATGCGAAAGTTAATCCCTGCACCTGCTCGGCGGGTGCCGATTTGGTGTATCGGCTTACAATCATAATCACCAAAATACTGAATACCAACATTCCTCCGCTAAAGAACAACCAGTTTACATCGTAAAACAATTGGTAAAACCAATTATTTACTCCTGTTTCGGCAGCCCATAATTTCACGTCGGTATATCCATCCGATTTGGCCATTGAGGCATACAACACTTTGGCACCCAAACGAAGTACTCCAATAATAAATCCGGCAATCATCCCCCACATCCCTCCTTTGGGAGTTGGTCTTGTTGAAACAATCCCTAAAAGGAAAGCAGCAGCAATACCCGGAGCTAAAACAGATTGAACATCCTGCAAGTAAGTATATAATACATCTCCGATGCTTCTCATAATCGGAATCCAAAGAATACCAAGAACAACTACAACAATTGTTGCAATACGGCCAACACGCAAAAGTTTGGTTTCACTAGCCTCTGGTCTGAATTTCTTATAAAAGTCGATTGTGAAAAGCATTGATGAAGAATTAAACAACGAAGCCAGAGAGCTCATCAGGGCAGCCAAAATTCCACATACCACCAAGCCTTTCACCCCGGCAGGTAATAATTTCGCAACCAAAGTAGGGAATGCAGCATCCGAATTAGTTAAGGTAAAGGTTTCACCACCAATTACCACTCCCTTTTGAGCCATGGCGAAAGCAATCATACCCGGAATCATGAACAGAAATACGGGAGTAAGTTTCAGATAAGCACCGAAAATGGTTCCCCTGCGCGATTCTGTTTCATTTTTTCCTGAAAGTACACGTTGTACAATAAACTGGTCGGTACACCAATACCAGAAACCAATTACTGCCGAGCCAATTAAAACTCCCAACCATGGGAAATTAGAATCTTTATTGCTGCGAATTAAATTCGTCATTGTATCTCCGTACTGGTTTACCTCAACAGCGCTGGTAATCCGCATCATTTCGTCCCAGCCGCCTAAAGCTCGCAAGCCAAGCACTACAATGATCAAAGAGCCCAAAAGCAGAATAGGAGTTTGCAATACGGAAGTATAAAGTACTGATTTCATACCTCCCACAACAGTATAAACAGCAGTTAAAAGCACTAAGCCAATTGCTGAAATCCAGAAGAAATCAATTCCCCAGATACTTTCAATACCAAATACTTCTTTAAAAACAAGACCACCTGCATATACCGTTACGGCAACTTTTGTCAACACATAACTTATTAGAGAAATCATCGACAAAATAGTTCTTGATTCCTTGTTATATCTTCGTTCCAAGAATTCAGGCATGGTAGTTACCATACTGCGCGAGTAGAACGGAACAAAAACCCACCCCAGAATCAGGATCATCCAGCCCTGAATTTCCCAGTGAGCCATTGCCATTCCACTTGAAGCGCCGGCTCCAGCCAGTCCAATCAAGTGCTCTGACCCAATATTGGAAGCAAAAATAGAAGAACCGATAGCAATCCATGTCGCATCACGTCCTGCAAGAAAGTAATCTCCGGAGTCGTTTTGCTTCTGACGGAATACCCAAACAATTATTCCTATAAGAACAATTGCGAATAATGCAATTACAATCCAATCTAATAGTCCCATTAGTTTTACGGTTGTTTAGTTATAGTTAATAAAATTAGATTCCTTTAGCCAGGTGATAGTATAGATCGTTCCAGCGCAATTCTTTCTTCAGCTCTGCAACCTTTGTGTCTTTGTCAATAATTATAAATTCAACATCAGCATATTCAGCAAACGTTTCAATAAAATCAGGTGTCAACGCCATGGTATAAGCAGAGTGGTGTGTTCCTCCGGCATAAATCCATGCAGCAGCACCTTCCTGTAAACTTGGATGTGTTTTCCAATAGGCTGAAGCAACTGGCAATTTTGGCATTTTGGCAAGCGGAGCAATTACATCCAATGTGTTCACGATAATGCGGAAACGGCTTCCCATGTCAATAAGGGTGACATTCATTGCATCTCCGGTAGCACTTTCGAAAACAAGTCGTGCGGGTGCATCTTTTCCTCCAATTCCTAAAGGATGTACTTCCAATCTTGGTTTCTGTGCTGCAATCGACGGACAAATTTCAAGCATATGAGCACCAAGCACCGCTTCTGCCCCTGGCTTCAGATGATAAGTATAGTCTTCCATAAACGAACTACCACCCTTCATGCCTTCCGACATTGTTTTAATAATACGGAGCAGTGCGGCCTGTTTCCAGTCACCTTCAGCGCCAAATCCGTAACCGGCAGCCATCAAACGTTGCGATGCTAAACCGGGTAATTGAGATAAACCAGTCAGATTCTCGAAATTAGTTGTAAAAGCTTTGAAATTTCCATCCACCATAAAGCGTTTCAATGCAATTTCGTAACGAGCCTGCACTCTCACATTCTCGTGATATTCTTTTCCTGGTTTGCAATTCTCGGCAACTTCATATTCGCGTTCGTACTCACCATAAAGAGCATCGATTTCTGCTTCAGTAACTTTTTCAACGTATGCAAGCAAATCGCCTACGCTATAGCCATGAATATTCCAGCCAAATTTTATCTGAGCTTCTACTTTATCTCCTTCTGTTACGGCTACTTCTCGCATATTATCTCCAAAACGAGCCACTTTCAATCCCTGAGAATCGGCCCAACCGATAGCTGTACGACACCAGCCAGCAACCTGATCCTGAACTTCTGCGTTTTTCCAATGCCCCACAACTACTTTCCGGTTTTTCCGCATACGGGCATTGATGAAACCATATTCACGTCCGCCATGAGCACTCTGATGTAAATTCATGTAATCCATATCAATTTCGCTCCAAGGCAATTCTTCATTAAACTGCGTATGCAAATGCATATACGGTTTACTCAACGCTTTTAATCCGGCAATCCACATTTTTGCAGGAGAAAACGTGTGCATCCAGGTAATCAACCCGACGCAGTTTTTATCCGAGTTTGCCTGAATACATACATCCAGTATCTCGTCAGAAGTTTTCACTACAGATTTGAATACTACTTTCACCGGAATTTTTCCGGTTGAATTCAATCCATTTACGATTGTTTTTGAATCCACATCTACCTGTTGTAAGGTTTTCGGACCATAAAGATGTTGGCTGCCTGTCACAAACCAAACCTCCATATTTTTCAAGCTACTATTCATATTTAGATTTATTAAATGTATTTATTACTCTTTTAAAAACTGGCAAAAAAAAATTAAACTTTCACAATCCGATCCAAGCTCCGCTCCGATTTTGAGTCCTTACATTTATAGTAATAAGCACCTTTTTTCGACTCGGATGAATCCTTCTTATTCAGCTTTTCCAACGAGTCTAACGACAAAATCTTTTTTCGGAAATTTCCCGGATCAAACTCGCGCTGAAAAATTGCTTCGTACAATTTCCGAAGCTGAGTTAGCGTAAACATTTCAGGTAACAAATCTTTCCCGATTAATCGATAGCCTGCTTCCCGCTGCAATTTAATCATCGCTTTTTCAGTCATTTCCCGATGATCAAAAATCATTTCTGGAAGTTCGGTAATCGGCCACCAATGTGCGCCACGTTCCCTTACACAAGTGCGGTCATGCTCGTCGATTCTCACCAATGCATAATACGCAATACTAACTACGCGAGCTTCCGGATCACGATCGGGTTCAGTAAATGTAGCAACCTGCTCCATAAAAATATCACTCAATCCAGTTGTCTGGCGCAGAACACGTTGCGCAGCCTCTCCTGCTGACTCGTCCTCCTGAACAAATCCCCCCATCAATGACCACCGCCCTTTTGATGGTTCGAAGCTACGCGGATACAAAAGCAAACACAGCTCATCGTTGCTATAGCCGAAGATTACACAGTCAACCGCAACAAAATATTTTGGATGTTTATTATATAAAACCATAATCAGAATTCATGATGACAAACCTATAAAAGTATTTTAAACTTTTATTACTGTTTCAACCATCTTTTTGCTTTTTTATGCTCAAGAACATTTTTTATTCTCGCCAGAACACGAATCCAAAAACTCCTCAAAAATGCATCTCGATGCCAGGATAAGTCAATAAATTCGGGATAAAAAGAGATATACAAACAGCAATACATTAAATTGATAAATACATATAAAAATAATATTGCATAGTAGATTCGTTAATTTTTATTAATTCGAATACTGGATGAAACTATTAACAATACTTCGCGTAAACTTAGATACTTTGCTTCGCGTGAACATGCACTTAATTGGGGGTTGATTGGTAAATTGAAACGAAAAAGAAGCAAAGTAGAAGGTAATTTTAGTTGTTTGTTTAGAGAAAAAGCGGTTCGTTTCACCGCTTTTTCTATTTTTTTATTTTTACTTGTTCCGGATTTCAAGCATCACAGGAAGTCCTTCTCCCGGAGCAACAATTAAATTTTCAACTTCGTAGTACAATTTCAACATTGCTTCATCACCCACTTCATCCGAAGTTCCGCTTATCTCAATTAAACAAGTCCGATGACCTTTTAATGTCACTTGTGATGTTGCAGTAAATCCGACAGAAGGCGAACGTTGTTTCAGGACAAAGTCGATATCAGAATGGTTATGTACCCATATTTTTTTCACCTGTTTGTTTTCCAGTCGAGGCAAACCAGAAAGAATTTCAATCGACTCATTAAATAAAGGAGCCAGATATGCGCGGTCGCCATACAAATTATTATTTAAATACGCGACAGTTCGTCTGTTCACCAAGGCTTCCTTGATTGACTGAGCGCTTCGTTCTTTTGCAAACACCAAAGTCATCGGACGATGTCCCGTCGGAACATCAAATGTGGTTGATGTTGGATCATGCACATCCGAATTTCCAAGAACGGTCAATTCTTTTTCTTTTGACCAGGCCAGTGCCTCCGGGTAATAACTGTCGTAATTGACTACCTCAATCCCGTCGAGCAAGCCGGCATTTTTTAAGCGGGTGTGCTCGGGCCACCATAAAGTACGATCGGGTTGCTGTGCTTTCCACCCCGGATGGTTCCAAAAAATAAATGCACCTTGTTCCTTGGCTTCTTCACATGCTTCAAACCAACTCTCACGCTCCAACAAATTATTATTTTTCACAAAAATTGCATTGATATGTCCGGGAGGCATTTTCCGGGTAATTTCTGTTCCACGGATTAGTATTATATCGAGCTGCTCGGCAAGCGGACGAGCAATTTCGTACGAACGGTTAAGGTCCGACGGAATGTCCTGCGAATGCGGACGATATTCAATGTGATCGGTTATTGCAATGGCATCAAGCCCTTCAGTCCAAGCTTCTTCAACGCGGGTAGTTGGCCAAACATTGCCATCAGAAAAAACCGTATGCATATGAAAATCGCACTTCAAAGTTAAAAAACCGGGAATATTCGGTATTTCAATTTCCTTTCGACTCTGGCTAAACGCAGATAAGGTAGCCATAATAAACAGGAAGAAAATTCCGCTACGTAAAACTTTCATGTTGGTCAGGTATTAAAATTTGTCTGCAAATTAGACAAATTCAGAAAGTAAAAGAAATTCTTCCGGGTAATTTTTCATTAAAAGAATGCAACAAAACAACGAAGGCACTCCTTTCGAAATGCCTTCGGATGAAAACAAAACTCTGCCCTTTCAGGACAAAAACAGAACGCATAAAAAACGCTGCAACATTCTTTGTATGTATTGACTACCAAAAATGCAAAACGTTGCAATCCCCAATAAAAAATCGAAGAAAGATGACATTGTTTTGTACTTTTGCCACAGAATTTATGCTGAACAGAAAATGAAAACTCCGCTTTTTGGAAAAACACTGAACGAACTCACCGAATTAGCTCTTGAGCTTGGATTGCCTAAATTTGCTGGCAAACAGCTTGCTGAGTGGTTGTATAAAAAAGAAATTTCGTCGATTGATGAAATGAGTAACCTATCAAAAAAGAATCGTGAGCTATTATCTGAAAAATATGAATTGGGACTTCTGCCCTACTCAAAAGTTCAGGAAAGTGTAGATGGTACAAAAAAATATCTTTTCCCGACCGGGCATGGTAAATTCATCGAAACCGCTATGATTCCGGACAGTGATCGCAGAACCGTTTGTGTATCGTCGCAAGTTGGCTGTAAAATGGGTTGTTTGTTTTGCATGACTGCCAAACAGGGATTTCAGGGACAGCTCACTGCCGGAGAAATTCTGAATCAGTTGCGGAGCATTGACGAATTTAGCGAAATCAGCAACATCGTGTACATGGGAATGGGCGAACCATTCGACAACCTTGATGAGGTACTGAAAAGCCTCGAAATACTAACTTCCGAATGGGGCTATGCCATGAGTCCGCGACGCATCACCGTTTCAACGATCGGAATCGTTCCGTCCATGTTGAAATTTCTGGAAACCAGCGAAGCCCACCTGGCCGTGAGTTTGCATACTCCGTTTGATGAAGAACGCCGCAAACTAATGCCTGTTCAGATGGTTTATTCGATTCAGGAAGTAGTAAATGAAATACGTAGTTGGGATTTTGGTGGTCAGCGTCGTGTGTCGTTCGAATATATTGTATTTAAAGGGCTGAATGATACTCCACGCCACGTAAAAGAATTAGCCCGATTACTCGACAAGCTGAAATGCCGCATCAACCTGATTCGTTTTCACCCGATACCGGGAACTCCGCTGGAAGGAACCGATGAACAAACACTTCAGCAGTTTAAAGATATGTTGAATGAAAAGGGAATTCTGACCACCATTCGGGCCAGTCGAGGTCAGGATATTTATGCCGCCTGCGGATTGCTTTCAACCAAAGAACTGGTAAAACCACGATAAAAAAACAGGGGACAAATTAGAAAAGAACCTGTCCCCTGTTTTCGTATAACTTATTTCTACTTCAAACTAAATGAAGCAGACAACAATTCAACAGAGTTTCCTCCAACCATCACCATAAAATCACCGGGTTCGCTATCGAAACTCAAATCGTGCCGGTAGAATTTCAAATCTTCATCGCTAATCGAGAAACGGACCGTTTGACGTTCTCCTTTTTTCAGCGATATTTTCCGGAATGCTTTTAATTCTTTCAACGGACGAGTGATTGAACTAACCATATCGCGCAAATATAATTGAACAACTTCCTCGCCATCAAAATCACCAGTATTTTCCACGTCCACCGAGACTTCAATCGCTTCTGTCTTCGAAATTGATTTTTGATCCAGTTTCAGATTCGAATATGCGAATTTCGTATAACTCAATCCATAGCCAAACGGGAACAATGGAGTATTGGGTGCATCGAGATAATACGATTCAAATTTTTTGAAATTATCAGTTGTCCCGGGACGACCGGTATTCCGGATACTGTAATACAAAGGTATTTGCCCAACATTGCGAGGAAACGAAGCAGTCAGTTTCCCTGCAGGATTATAGTCGCCAAACAATACATCGGCAATAGCGTTTCCGGCCTCAATACCAGGATGCCAGGTCAACAGCAATGCCGAGGCCAGTTCATTTTCTTCAGCAATGGTCATTGGCCGGCCACTCATCATGACAAGCACCAATGGTTTTCCGGTTTTGGCCAGTGCACGAACCAGTTTTTTCTGACTTTCAGGCAATGAAATATCTGTCCGGCTCGATGATTCTCCACTCATTTCAGAAGCTTCGCCTATCACCGCAACAATTACATCTGCTTTTTTCGCTACGGAAAGGGCTTCTTTTAAAAGCTTCTCTGCGGGTTGTGCATCAATATCAATACGGGATCCAAACACATTTATTTTTTCAGCAAATGCAGGATCATCAGAAATATTGGC
The DNA here is from genome assembly GCA_963668595.1 of Prolixibacteraceae bacterium. Lineage (GTDB taxonomy): Bacteria > Bacteroidota > Bacteroidia > Bacteroidales > Prolixibacteraceae > GWE2-42-39. The sequence continues at coordinate 2,423,615 of OY764876.1, forward strand.
ACCCTTGGCGTACAGAATATTCACTTTTCCACCTGCAACATTTTTCATTCCATCAAGAACAGGAACCGACATTTGCGGATCGCCCGAAACAGCCCAGGTTCCAAGCATATTGTTTTTATTATTGGCCAACGGACCTACTAATGCAATCGTGCCGCTTTTTTTCAGCGGAAGAACCTGTTTTTCATTTTTCAGCAACACACACGAACGGGCTGCAACCTGACGCGACACCGCCCGATTAGCCGCTGTAAGGATATCTTTTTGAGGTCTTGTTTCGTCGATATAGCGGTACGGATCATTAAATAATCCCAATTTGTATTTTGCTTCGAGTACCCGACGGCAAGCCAAATCAATGTCGGCTTCGGTCACCTTTCCCTCGTCCATCGATTTTTTCAGGGTAGTCAGAAAACCTTCGCCAACCATATCCATGTCCAACCCAGCTTTCAGTGCAAGAGCCGAAACGGCTTGCAAATCGCCCATTCCGTGCGCAATCATTTCTGTTACTGAAGTATAATCGGACACAACAAAACCACCAAAGCCCCATTGACTACGGAGGACATCAGTAAGTAACCATTTGTTTCCGGTAGCCGGAATTCCCTCTACATCGTTAAACGAGCTCATTACGCATCCCACACCTGCATCTACCGCAGCTTTGTATGGCGGGAAATAATCGTTAAACATTCGTTGGCGGCTCATGTCAACCGTATTGTAATCGCGTCCGGCTTCCGATGCTCCGTATAAAGCAAAGTGTTTTACCGTTGCCATCATCGTATTATTCAGAGTCAAATCAATTCCCTGATAACCTTTCACCATGGCTTTGGCAATTTGAGAACCCAGATATGGATCTTCACCTGCACTTTCGGCAATACGCCCCCAACGAGGATCGCGGGCAATATCAACCATAGGCGAAAAATTCCAGCAAATACCATCGGCTGTTGCTTCCTGTGCTGCAATACGAGCTGCTTTTTCGATCAATGCCATGTCCCAGCTACACGAAATACCCAAAGGAATCGGAAAAGTTGTTTTATATCCGTGAATCACATCCGAGCCAAAGATCAGTGGAATTTTCATTCGACTCTCTTTCATTACCAGGTCTTGCGCCTGTCTGATTTTTTCGGGACTGGTTACTCCAAACAAACCGCCCACCTTACCATTTCTGATTTTATTCTCTACATCGGAACTCACTGCCGCTCCAGTGGGAATTCCTCCTCCGGGAGTAATCAGATTTAATTGCCCTATTTTTTCCTCAATAGTCATTCGCCCCATCAGCTCGCCGATAAATGAATCCATTTTTTCATTTTGAGCCCGGGTACAGAATACAATGCTGGTCAGAGCCAGTACGGTAAAAAAATATCTTTTCATGTTCATTTCGCTTTAATTGTTCTTCCCTGCGTTCTACTTTTCAGGGTGCATCCCTGTTTATTTCTGAATAATTATTTTTGATTGATATGACTTTCTTTGTCCATCCAAACGAAACAGATAAATTCCGTTACTCATTCCGGAACAGTCAATACGAATATGATTTTCGGTGCCATCAATGGTTCCCGTTTTCATCAAGTGTCCATTCATGCCAATTATTTTCCACATTCCCTCTGCCCTATTTTCAGGAGCAGGTAGTTTTACCATAACCATATTCTTTACCGGATTGGGAAATATGTCAAGCGTGCCAATCTCGTATTCCGAAGAAACAGAAGTTATTTCATACTGAAATCCGAATTTATCAAGCCCTGCCCGAAGTTGGGGATCTTTCATCACCTGATTCCAAAGCAGGCCCGTACGATGATTCTCAATCATCACCACAATAGGTCCCTGATCAATTCCCAACCATGCCTTTTTTACCCAGTTTTGCTGATCGTTAAATGCATCAAAAGGTCCATATTTCCCGAATAATTCAGCACCGCGTTCCCGGTAAAAGTATTTCAGCGCTTTCAGCGACTCTGTCGGTGTGTATGGCATACTTGCCAGTGCTGCCGTCGGACTGATTGTCCCATTATCATTACTCATTGGCTGATGCGCGCTGTATCCTTGCGGATCGTCGCTGGCCGTCAAGCCCCAGCACTTATCGCTGTAATTTTTATAGTTGAACGGATTTTTGATTGCGTACTGATAATGAATTTTTGCCGTATTCACATACTCTTGCCAGTAGTCAACAGATTGATCTTTCAATCCATGAGGATTGATTCCCAAATGCGAATAGTGCAACCAGAATAACGGGCCACCGTAATCAGGACTAAGTTTTACCGGCAAGTCGTAAAAAGTGCGGGCATTCACTATTCCCCCATTTCGGGTCCAGCCTTGTTCATACACTTCTTTCGGAATTGAATGTGTTGGCGAAGCAGCTGCCATCACATACGTTACCAATGCCTCGTTCCAGCCGGTTACCTTCATATTCATTTGAAATCCATTGTTGGGCGACCAATGCCAATACAACGCATTTTGCCCGTCTTTTCGGTACCAATCCCATTCAATTCCACGCCAAAGTCGTTCGGATGTTTCGCGTATTTGCGTTGATTTTGCATCGGTTGCAGAGAAATAGTTTTTCAGTGCAATCAATGCCTGCGCAACAAACGAAGTTTCAACTAAGTCACCACCATCATCATTCTGACTAAACGGTTTGGTACGACTAGTACTTGCATCGTACCAATGCGACCATGCTCCATGGTGACGATCACAGGTTTCCAGAAAATTCAATATTTTAAGAATACGGTCTTTTACTTCTTCTCGCGGTTTGTATTGTCGTTCATGAGCAACAATCATTGCCATCAATCCCATTCCGGTTGCTCCCGAAGCCGCGGTAGTTGCACCACTATTCGATCGTTCCAAAGCCATTCCGCTCGCCTGATGCGCCCCTTCCCAGAAATAGCGGAATGAATAGCGCTGTACCAAATCCATCAGTTCATCATCCGAATAATCGCGAACGGTTGCCGATTTTTCAACCGCAGCCGATTCTTTATTCTGAGCCACCGTCACTACACGGTAGGTGATTGTAGTATTTTTTGCTGAAGAAGGAACAAAATCCAGATAGTGGTCTTCAGCCGTTTCTGCTCTCAACTGAAAATTTTGTCCCTGATCGAAAGACGCATACACGCGAAATGCTGCGCCACTCAGAGTTGAAGTCCAATTTAATTCAACATGACTGTCGTAACCATCTGCAGTCAGCCCACTCACGGAAGGCACTTCGCTGATGCTTTTAAATGCCGTTAATTCATCAATATAAATTAATCGCGAACTGTTGTTGCTTTCCGACTGACCCAAAATGATCCCTTTCACCGAGCTCATATTTAACTCACTATTTCCTGAATCAGAAATAATTACCGAAAGAGGAAATTTTATTTTCACCCATTTGGCAGTAGGAACAGTCGTATTGTAATCGCCCAATTTATACATTTTGGAGTTAGTCTCGCCGGAACCACTTTTTTTCGTTGCCCGGAGCCCAATTAATGGCAAAGCTGTGTTCGGAAATTCAACATCCGAATACATATAAAAAGCGATGGAATCCAAAGCAGACAAATCGGCACTGGCCCACGATGAACGATAAATTGTTACTTTCCATGCTCCCTGATCCGACGAACGGTAATTGAATTTCAGCGACGTACTTCCTTTAAAAGCCTTATTGGAGCAAGGCACTTTGTCGTTGTACTGTGGATAATTGGGAGGATAAGTATATTCGAACGAACTTTGTCCCAGCGCACTCTTATCAACAACCCCCTGATCGTAATACGTCGCACCGGTTCCTTCTGAAAAAAAACCAACTTCTTGCCCCCAACTTTTCGCTGCAAAAAGAATTAACACAAAAAACAATATATTTCTATCTACCCTCATCCCTCAGTAATCTTTTTCTGCAATCCATCTATTCCACTTTTATTACCTCAAACCGATCCGACACACCATTTTCATTTATAGCTTCAACAGTGAAATAATAGGTTTTCTGGCTATCCATTCCTTTAAACCAGTACTCGTTAAAATCGTGCACCATAATGCAGTTGTACAATTTATCGGGAGCTGTGCCATAATAAATATTGTACGCATAAGCATTATCCACCGGATTCCATCGTATCCATGCACTGCGTTTGTCTTTCTCGGTGCGCAAAACCATAAATGTTTTAATTCTGTCGGGGATACTCTCGTGCCCGCAACCAAAAACACGGAAGCCACTTATGGCAAATTTTCCTGTTGGCATGTGCCGATTTTCCAATTTCAGGAAACGTGCCTCAACCGGATTTTCCAGCTCGATATAATCGTGAGGTACATCTTTTTGATTTTTGCTCTTGTCAACCAGCACCTTCCATTTTTTGCCATCCAATGAATAGCGAATCACATACTGATGGTAAAGACCTGTGGTTTTCCCGAGAAAAACAGAGTCCATTTCCGCAGGAAACGAAACATCCTGATCGGCATAATTAATCTGAATGGCATGCACTGTTGAAACTCCTCCCAAATCGGACTGCAACCACTCTCCTTCGTCTCCGGTTTTCGCGCTCCAGTAGGTTTTCATCAACTCATCGTTGATATAATTTGCATGATACCCACCCAAGGTTGATGATACTTGTACCGGCTTTTTGTAATTCAGCAAAAACCAATCAGGACGAGGCTTTGCATATTGTGTTGCAACCTCTGGCAAATAATGCGGATAATCGCCAAAAGCAGTATTGCACCACATCACTCCATCCTTATCGAAACCGGCAGGCCAAATTCCCAACCGCCGTTCAAAATTATTTTTCACCGACAACATGATAGTACTCACATGCCACCAGTTTTTATTATTATCCTGAAAAGTCGCGCCATGCCCGGCACCACGAGCAAAACCACCTAGTTTCATACTTAAGGGATCAGACTGAGCCTCGAATGGTCCCAGCGGAGTATTTCCCACCACAACACCATCCGCATATCCACTAAACTCAGTTCCCGGAGCTCCATATTGCAGGTAATATTTACCATTGTGCTTGGTCATATATGCACCTTCTATAAACGGATCAAGAAAAGTATTATCCATATGCTCGCCAAAACGCTGCCAGCCATAACGCCAATCTTCCAATAAATACATTTCTTTTCGGGTACCTATTGGTTCAAACGTTTTCCGATTCAACTCAATACCGTATAGTGGAAATTTATTACTACTCCCATTGTACATGAAAAAACGGCCATCGTCATCAGTGAAAAATGCAGGATCCCATCCTCCTATTTCAAACTTTTCGACCAGCGGTTCCCATTCATTTACTTTGGGATTTGTGCTCATCCACATAGTGAATTCACTGGTATAGGTTGACCCGAATACAATCAGCGTATCACCAACAATACCAACTCCCGGAGCACAGAGTTCGTCATAAACCTTATTTCGAGGACGCAAAAATTTACGCGATACAAAATGCCAATCATACATATCGTTGCTCCACCAATACCCCCACTGATTCGTACTAAATAAATAATAATCGCCCTTGTAATTTACAATCACAGGATCGGCCGTTGCCCTATGTCTTCCCCATTCCGAGAAATTAGGGATAGGCGAATATCCATAATCGATATTAATGGGATTGCAGTAAGTTGCTGTTTTCTCATTCTGAGCATCAACAGATCCAGAGAAAATAATACCAACAGCACAAACTGCCCCCAATAGCCATTTTTTCATTTTATTCAGCTAATGATGATTCAAACCCGAGTGTTTTCAAACCTCGCTGTACATCTTCATTTTTCATGAAAAGATTCCAAAGCAAACCACTGCGGTAATTTTCAATCATAACCGGAATAGGTCCCTGATCGATTGCCAGATAGCGAGGTAAATACCATTTATCCGAATTGCTGTATGCATCATACGGACCATATTTACCGATCAGCGAATCAGCATCCTGATACAAATATTTCAGGAATTGCATTGATTGCGTTGGCGTATAGGGAAATGACGACAATGCAGCGGTTGGCGAAATCACCCCTAAATCTTCATCTCCCGGATGATGTCCGGCATAACCTTTCATCGAATAGCTGGAAGTCAAACCCCATTGTTTCTCGCCGTAGCCTGCAAATTTCTTCGGATTATCCACACAATAATTGTAATGAATCATCGCATGATTTTGATTCAGTTGCCAGTAATCGGCATATTTATCCGACAAACCTTTGGGATTCAAGCCCAGGTAGGAATAATGAGCCCAAAAAAGTGGTCCAACCGGATCGTTGTTGGTTTCGTAGTGATTCAGGATAGTCCGTAAACCATAGTAAACCGTGTCGGCAGCAATTTTGCCATCCAGAGCCCAGCCTTTGTCGTATGCACTTGGCTGAATTGGATGTGTTGGCGACGATGCTGCCAGTACGTACATAATCAGACACTCATTGTAGCCACCCACTGCAAAATTCATTTCCCAGCCAAATTCGGGCGACCAGTGCCAGTACAACACATCTTTTCCTTGTGTGTACCAATCCCATTCTACGTCTTTCCACAATTGTTGAATATCGGATACCAGTTGCTGTTCTTCATAATTTCCATTTCTAAAGTATTCAGCAACGGTAAGCAAACCCTGTATCATAAAAGCAGTTTCAACCAAATCGCCGCCATTGTCTTTTTTGCTGAAAGGTTTTACTTTCCCTGTCGGTCCATCAAGCCAATGCGGCCAGGCTCCGTGGAAACGATCAGCCTTTCCCAGATAAGTAACAATCTGCTGCAAACGATCAAAGGCCTGCTTTCGGGTAATAAAACCTCGCTCCACTCCCACAAGAATAGCCATTACCCCAAACCCCGAACCACCCAGTGTGACCACTGTTTGATCGTTTTGCGGATACACACCATCCATGTGAATTCGTTCGCAGGCCATTCCCGATACAGGTTCTGCTCCGTCCCAGAAATAACGGAACGTCTGATATTGCAATGTATCCAGAAGTTGTTCATCGGTAAGTGATAAATAACGGCCCGAAGTATTTTCTCGTTCGCTATTCTTTGTTGAAGAGCAAGCCATTGTTCCGATGAGCAATATTGCTATTAAAAAGTATCTTTCCATGCTTCATTTTTTGAAAGAAAGGCTGCCCGGATACTTCCCAAGCAACCTTTCATATATATTCCGATATAGCTAAACTATCCTCTCTTGTTATTTCTCTGCATTCAAAATTGTTTTAACCTCTACTTGCGACAATGCTTTATTGAAAAGGCGTAACTCGTCCATCAAGCTCAAATCAGACAGGTGATTCCAGCCGGTAAAGCGTGGTGCTCCCGACATGATTGACAATACGTCGCACCCCGTCCAGTCGATACCCGTAATGGTACTTTGTTTGGCAATTTCTCCATTGATATACACCGTTGCTTCGGTAGGCGAAATGGTGAAAGCCATGTGTACCCAGTTTCCTGTTGTTGGGTCAACATCGGCAGCAGCGCCACCATCGACCCATGTATCTGCAGTTCCATTTCCGGTATTCAGTTTAAACCGTTGCTTTCCGGCTGCATTTTCACGGAAGAAACGGAATCCGTTTTTGCGGTTGTTCATCGCAGTAGGATTCGCTTCATCAACCGGTCCCATGGTCAGTAAACCAGCACGATCAGGTGTTGCATTAATTTTTGTCCAGAACACTGCACTGAACGATGCACTTTTCAATCCAGTTGTAGGGAATGTAAGATATGAATCGGCAGCACCAGCATAAGCTTTTCCTTTTTTACCATCAGCAAATCCGGGAGTTCCTACTGCTGTTGCTTCTGTTTTGCTTATTAAATCCTTATTACTTCCATCGAAAGGCATATAAAATACTTCTCCGGCATATTTGGGCACATAAGGAGCGTCATGATCCATAATACCCTGAATTTCGGCAGCACTCAACGCTTTGTTGAACAAACGAAGTTCGTCGTAAGCACTATTGTCTGATTTATGATTCCAGTAAGCAAAATTAGGAGCGCCTGAGCCAATTGAAATCTGGTCGCACCCAGTCCAATCGAGACCAGTATTGGCGACCGAACGGGCTACTGCTCCGTTGAAATAAATTACGCAAGTAGTTTTCGATACGGTAACAGCCAAGTGCACCCATTCACCAGTAGGCGTCAATAAATCGCCATCATTCCAGGTTTCGCCTGCACCTGTTCCTACATTTGCTTTAATGCGCTGAGAAGTTGCACTTCCTTCGCGGAACATACGTAATCCGTTTTTCCGGTTCTCACCCGTCGGACTAATCGAAATAATTCCTGAACGATCAGGTGTTGTATTCATTTTATACCAAAAAGCAGCGGTAAATTCTTCGCTTTTCAGATTTTCCATTGGGAAACTCAGATACGAATCAGCAGCACCAGCATAAGCGTTGGTTCCTTTCAATCCTTCCCCTGCAAATTTCGGTGCACCGACAACCGTAGCATTTTTGAAACTGATTTTCTCCATGTAATCACCATCGAAAGGCATGTAGAATACCTCGCCATCGAAAACTGCTTCGTACGGAGGTTTCTTTTCAAAGCTCACAGCTGAACTTGTTTCTTTCCCCTGCAAGTCGATTGCTTTTACTGTTAATGTATGTTCTCCGTTGGTCACATTTTCGTAAAGCAATTCTTTTATTGCGCGACGATAGTCTTTAAACTCGTTGTATGCAGCAATTTCTTTTCCGTCCATCAATACTGAAACCGATTTCAGTTCGATATCATCTGTTGCTTCAAATTGAATATTCACAGAAGTTACCAACTCGGGCACCTGTATTTTTGATCCATCGAGTGGACTTTTGATGGTTACCACCGGAGAAGATTCGTCAGCTCCGGGAGCAAGCGGCGTAATTGAATCAATGCCTTCGTAACAAGAGGTGGCGACAAACAAAGCAATCAGAAAAACCGATATTTTATTTAGTGTCTTCATTCTTTTTCGTTTTAATGGTTCCGTAGATTAGTTTTTTCCTTTCAGAATAGGAAGCAGGTCAACCTGTGTTTGCGGATAAGGCAAGAATACTTTATCAGCAGTAAACGTTCTTCCATCATAGCTCAAATCAGCGTAGCGTTCCAAACGTACCATGTCGTAGAAACGAGTACCCCATTCCATAGCCAGTTCAGCAAATTTTTCGTCAATCACCTGTTCGTATGTTACACCAGCAAGCGGACTCAGTTTTGCACGGCTACGCACTGCATTGACTGCCTGGTCGGCTGTCATTACCGTACTGGTTGCTCCTTTTGTCAAAGCTTCGGCATGCATCAGCAATACTTCTGCATAACGAATAATTATCATATTCTGATTTGTTCCATAATCAGTACGTCCGGTAGTAAGTTGATCTGAAGGCAGGTAATGTTTTCCACTTGCAAACAATGCACGGGCATAATCGTTAATCCGGTCGCCTGAACGGGTGGTATTGCTAATCCACGAAGGCAATGTGGTATATTTAGCATCTTTCTTAATTTCAGTAATACCACGATTGGTAAACAGCACACTGGTTTCCAGACGATCTGTTTCGCCACGATCAAGCATGAATTTGATGTATTTCATACTTGGTTCATAAAATCCCCAGCCGCTACCTGCTCCTGTTACTTTCGGAGTCCAGTTTTGTGGTCCGAAGAAAGCATACAAATAGCTGAAATTTGTTCCAGAACCTAATCCAAGGTCTGAATACTGAAGCTCGAAAAGATTTTCGGAATTCAGTTTTCCTCTAATTTTGAAAAGCTCGTAGAAATCAGGTTCCAACATAAATTTCTCTGAACTGATAATTTGGGAAGTTACATCTGCCACGGCCTGATAATTTTTCAGTTCCAAATTAGCAAGAGCTTTTATTGCAAGGGCCGTGTATTTGGTTACTCCGCCTTTAATATCGGTACGCTTGTTCGGATTTAAAGCTGGCAAATTCGGAATCGCTTCATCCATCTGTGCTGAAATATGTTCCATCACTTCGTCTTTGCTTGCAAGATCCATCACTAACAAATCAGAAGGATCGGAGCTGGTAGTGATAAATACACTTCCCCAGGTACGCGAAAGCTGGAGCAACAAAAATGCACGAATTACTTTTGCTTCAGCAATGTACTGATCGGCTTTGGCATTGTCGCCACCTGCAGCACGGTACAATTCAATTTGTTCCATGGCCGAGTGTGCAAAGAAAATGTCTTTATACATGTTCTGCCATACCGAGTTGTACATCCAATAGTCTTTGTTGTAGCTGAAATTATCGGTGTCAGCATACGGTTGCTGGTCGCCCAAACCTCCTGCATTCACATCGTCTCCACGCACTGCAAGCAACGGAAAGTCTTCCCATCCGCGAGTATATAATTCGGCATAAGCGCCAATCAAAGGCAAGATCATATTCTCCGATTGAGTATAATCCGTTTTTTCAGTAAACGTTCTGTTTTCAGCAGGCTCATCCAGCAGATCGTGGCAAGCAGTCACCATCAGGATTAATGCCAGGGAAAATGAAAGTTTCAATATATTTTCGATTCGTTTCATAATAATCAGATTTTTAGTCATTAAAATTTCACATTCAAGCCCACCGTGTAAACTGCTGGTATTGGGTAGGTTTGTGTATCAACACCATTTTCAACTTCAGGATTAAATCCATTGTATTTGAACATTGTCAGCGGACGTTCAGCTGTCAGCATAATTCTTGATTCAGGAATTTGTGCTCCGAATAATTTTTTATTCCGAATGCTGTAAGCCAATTGTATATTCTGAATGCGGAAGAACGAACCGTCCTCAACAAAATAGTCGCTCATTTTCTGGTTCCAACCTTTGCGTAATCCGGCCGATGAAGGATATTTATTTGAAGTACCTTCTCCGTGCCAGCGATTTTTTGCCAGATCAGCATCCATGTTTCCATCAGCAGTCCAGATAATTTCGCCACGTTTGCGATTCAATATTTGGTTGCCGGTTTGTCCGACCATGCTTGCCGAAAAATCGAAATCTTTATAGCTGATTCCCAAATTCAATCCATACATGAACGAAGGGAAATATGATCCCAGTACCACGCGGTCGTCGTCATTGAGATTTTCATCCTTATTTGTGTTCTGATATTTCAGGTCACCCGGCACCAATTTGTTTTTTACGGCAATCGGATCAGCAGCAATTTCTGCTTCATTCTGATACACCCCAATAACTTTGTAGCCAAAGAAAGCCATCAAAGGTTCGCCAACCATGGAGCGTTGACGGAACTCAGCCGAACCACCATCAATATAAGGTTGTCCGTACAAATCGCGCACTTCATTTTTCAGCGTCGAGAAGTTCGCACTTACATTGTAGCTCAAATCCGAAGAAATCTTATCTTCCCAATTCATGCTGAATTCAAATCCTGAGTTGCGAATCACCCCAACATTCCTCATTACATGATCTGTTGTTGACGGAATTTTTACATTAATCACAGCACTTTTAGTATCGCGAATATAGTAGTCCATATCAACAGACAACCTATTTTTTAACAGTCGGGAAGTAATCCCAATATTCGTTTCTGCAGCTTCTTCCCATTTCAACCAAGAAAAGGTACTGGTTGTAGTAGTTCCTGCAACCTGAACTCCACCTAAAGCCGTGTATATAATATCTGTTTTTGAAGCACCATCGCTGGCAGCAACTTTATTATTACCCAGCTCTCCCCAGCTTGCACGTAATTTCAAGTAATCAACAACGTTATTTTTTGGCCAGAAACCTTCTTCTGAAATAACCCAGCCAGCACCAACAGTTGGGAAGTAACCCCATTTTTGCTGATACCGCGAAGACCCATCAGCACGCATTGTTCCGTAAAACAGATAACGATCGTTGAAATTATATGAAATCCGTCCAAAATAAGAAATTCCATATTCATGCACTCCTCCATCGCTTACACCTGTAGAGGGAACAGTTTCAGACTGCCCGATGTACCACGATTCTTCATGGTCAACCGGGAAATTAATTCCCTGTGCTCCCAATCCATTATATGCTTCATCACGGTATGATTGCCCAGCCATTACTGTGATATTGTGATTTCCAAAGGATTCTGTATAAGTCAATACATTGTCCCAAATTTGGTCTGAATAAGTGGACATGTTTTTAGTCAGCAATGCATCTTTACGTTGAAATCCGTTACCAATGAAATATGGTAGATTCACATCGCGCTGATCCAATGAAGAAAAAGCATGATTGTAAGTCGTTTTGAAGGTCAGTTTTTTCGGGATCAAATCCAGTTTCGCATAGAAACTAACCATCATTTTCCGGATTTTCAGTCGATTTTCATTGTATTTCAGTGTTGGGAACGGGTTTTGTCCTCCGCGGTAACCAATGTCTTGTGCATTGGCAAATTTTTCGGGCCATGCGATGGTATTTTGCTCATCGTAAACCGGCAAAATAGGCACAGCAAAATAAGCCTGATTCCATGCGCCAGCTTCTTGTCCGTATTTCAATGCATTACTAAAAATCATATTTCCACCAATCATAATGCGATCAGTCACCTGATAATCGATTTTTGAGCGCAGGTTGAAACGTTCGTATTCATTTTTCATATCCAGAATACCATCCTGAGAAAAGTAGTTTCCTCCGATTGAATACGAAGCTTTCTGATTTCCTCCGGTAACATTGATACTATGATTGTGAATAGCAGCCGAACGTAAAATTTCTTTGTACCAGTCGGTATTTACATCCGGCACATTTGGGTTGATACGGCTACGACCGTAACGTTGCATCGCATTCAAAATAAAACTGGCATCAGCTGCCGAACCCGACTCCATTGCCATAGTTGTAAATTGTTCTGCATTGGCCATTTTTAGCACATTCTGTGCGACCTGCACACCATAATATCCATCGTAAGTAATTTCTGACTTCTGATTGATTGCTCCCGATTTAGTTTCAATCAACACTACCCCATTCGCTGCACGTACCCCGTAAATGGCTGCGGCCGAAGCATCTTTCAACACCGAAACCGAAGCAATATCTGCCGGGTTCAGGAAATCAATGTTATTGAAAAACATTCCATCTACCACAAACAGTGGAGCTTCGTTGTTACTGCCCGGATACGAACCGATACCACGAACGCGAATGGTGGGCGAATCGCCCGGTGCTCCTTTACTTACCACCTGCAAACCGGCAACTTTCCCTTGTAGTGCCTGCATCACCTGCCCGGCAGGAGTTTTTGCCAAATCTTCCGATTTTACAGTTGAAATAGATGAAGTAAGGTCTTTTACTTTTTGTGTACCATACCCAACCACTACCACTTCATCAACAAACTCGGTTGATTCCTGCATGCTTACATTAATAATTGTTCGATTGTTTACTGCAATTTCCTGGGTCGTCATTCCCACGAAGCTGAAAATCAAAGTTGATTCTCCGGTTGCTTCAATAGAATAATTACCGTCGAAACCTGTTACAGTACCGATAGTGGTTCCTTTTACAACCACGCTCACCCCGGGAGTGGGTTCACCAGTAGCTGATTCAGTCACTTTTCCAGAGACAGTTATTTTTTGTTGTGAAAAAACAACTGCTGTAGAAAGAATCAAATAAAAAAAGACGAATAATTTTTTCATAGTTTCACTTTTAAGTCAGTTTTTGTGTTTACGAAATTATCACCACTCCAGCCCCCAATAAAAACAAAAGGCTACACTTCTGTTTCTCCATACCTGATGAAGTACTTAGTCCACCTCATTATAAACTCACTCTTTAATTAAAAACAATTCATATTTAACTGATATAAAATGATATAATTTAACAACACAAATACATTTTTATCATTTCCATAAAATAGGTTATAAAACATATTTGGTGAAAATTATCAAAATAACACTGTTTTTTGTTTTTTATTCCAGGTAAAAACAGACGATGGGAAGGACAATTTAAGCGAGTTCACATACCTTCAGTCATAAAAAATTGCGCGATTCGTTGTATTTTTAACCATTGAAACCTGACAAAAAGAAAATAACCAAGACCGATCTTTGCATTGTAAAAAAATTTAAGCTGAAATGATTAACTACCGATCACTGATTACCCTGCCGCTTTTTCTCTTTTTGTTGCTTTCGTCCCATTTAAGAGCAGAAGAGTCATTATTTCAGATTAAAAACTTCAGTAAAAGAACCTATCAGGCATCCAATCAAAACTGGTCGGTGGCAATCAGCCCAAACAGATCGGTTTATTTTGCCAACCACTGGGGACTTCTGGAATTCGACGGAATTAGTTGGAATTTGCACCGCTTGCCCAATCAAACCATATTACGATCAGTATTAGTCGCTTCCGATAGTCTGATTTATACCAGCGGATACCGTGAATTGGGTTATTGGACTATTCAGAAAAACGGGAACTTCGACTATCATTCGCTCAATCATCTTGCCGAAAAATATTTCTCGCCAAACGAAGAATCGTGGAGCATCACCAGCCTTGATAAATCGGTGTATTTCCATTCCTATTCAAAAATATATCGTTTACATAACGACTCCATATATCCAATTCAATCTCCGGGAATGGTCAGTGGACAACATCATGTAGAAAATAAAATTCTGGTGGCCGTACAAAACTGGGGTATTTACTCCATTGAGGGCAATGAATTGAAACCTTATATTTCCGGCGATTTCTTCCAAAATAAAACCATTCGGTTTATTCTGCCCTACCAACGAAACCAATTGCTTATTGGAACCAATTTCGATGGAATTTTTATTTGGGACGGACAAAATATTTCGCCATGGAACCCTGCGTTTACCGACTATTTCAGAAAAAATGAACTGAACCGGGCAATACTGACCAACAACGGACAACTGGTGGTAGGAACAATTCTCGACGGTGTTTCGGTATTCGATTTGCAAGGGAAACTACTGGCACAATACAACACCTCCGATGGATTGCAGAACAATACTGTTTTAGGAATTGCTTCCGATAATTTCAACAATATCTGGCTGGCTCTTGATAGCGGAATCGATTTCCTTTCGTCGCACAAAAATCCCGGATTTATTATCGAATCGATTCCGGGAATCGGATCGGTTTATGATGCAGCCGAGTTGAACGGAAAAACCTATGTCGCAACCAACCGCGGACTTTTTTATAAGGAAACCGATTCTGCCGATTCGGAATATCAGCTAGTATTAAAAACTCAAGGACACATATGGGACTGTGAGGTGATGGATAATCAGTTACTTATCGGTCACAACAACGGAATTATGCTTATTGACGGCAATGCGGCCCGAACCATTTCATCACAATCGGGAGGTTTTTGCATCAAAAAAGACCCTCTGCGCACGGATTATTATATTGAATCGACTTATTCGAATATGGTAAGTCTGCGCAAACAAGGCAATTCGTTTGTACAAGACAAAGTTATTCATGGTTTTTCGGAACTCATTCGATACATTGAAATTGACCATCTCGGCAATATCTGGGCAAGTCACATGCATCGGGGCGTTTACAAACTTCGGATGAACTCAGCCAGAGATAGTATTGTTTCCAGCACTTATTACGGAGCAAATTCGGTTTTCGAAAAAGATCACTCAATCCATGTATTCAAAATTGAAAACCGCATTGTTTTCACTACAGAAAAACAACTTTTCACTTACGACGATTTAAATGATTCGATCATTCCATATAAATTACTGAATGAGAAATTAGGCGAATTTTCTTCTGCGAACCGGATTATTTCCGCACCACAAAATCATTACTGGTTTGTAACCAAAACCAAAATCGGGCTATTTCAAATCAGCGACAACAATGTGCAACTGATAAAATCCTATCCGCGCAGTTTATTTACATCGCACGAGTTGATTGACAATTACGAAAATATTGTTCCACTTTCAGCACGAAAAGCAATTGTTTGCCTCGAAAACGGAATTGCCCGAATTGATGCGACGCAAACGAATGGTTCTTCTGAAATTTCAGATTTTACACCTGTATTGAAAGAAATCAAACTGACCGACCGCCAAGGAAAAAGCGAGCAGGGAAATAGTTTAAATCAGGTGCTCCATGTACGGTCGAAATACCACAATATCCACCTTCGTTATTCATTTCCCCACTACACTCACGCGCCCATTTATTTTCGTTCATTTCTGAAAGGATTGGATCAGGATTGGTCGGCACCAAGCAGCACGCCCGATTTTAGTTTCGATCGTCTTCCTGCCGGAGAGTACGAACTACAAGTAAAAGCCGTTGATCAATGGGAAAACGAAAGTCCGGTACATCGTCTGGTTATTCATGTTTCACCCCCCTGGTATGCTTCTCGCTATGCACGAATAGCCTACATTGCCGCGTTTATAATCTTCCTGTTCCTTTTTCAGGCCTGGGCAATTAATAAAACACGAAAAAAAGAGCGTATAAAACACGAAAACCGCGAAAAAGAATTAATTCGCCTTCGCAACGAAAACCTGCGAACAGAAATAGAACACAAAAGTAAAGAGTTGGCCAATTCGACCATTTCGATGGTAAAAAAGAATGAATTTCTCATGGAGCTGAAAGACATTATCCATCACCATAAAGAGCAACTCGGATCTCGCTACCCTGATAAATATTACACCTCGCTGATTGAAAAAATTGACATGAATATTTCGAGCCATGATGACTGGAAACTTTTTGAAACCAATTTTGAGCGGGCTCACGAACAATTTCTGACCAAACTGAAAACACAATTCACCGATTTAACGCCAGGCGATTTAAAACTGTGTGCCTTTCTGCGCATGAATCTTTCGTCGAAAGAAATTGCCCCACTGCTGGGCATTTCGGTTCGTGGTGTCGAAAATCACCGCTACCGTCTTCGTAAAAAATTAGAATTGGAAAACGACGATAACCTCACTGATTTCCTGATGCATTTGAAGTAAAATAGTATTGACTTGCGGGTTTAAAAACGCACTAAAATAAAAAATCCGGGACATTGCCCGGATTCTCATTTTATTTATGGTAATTCTCTTTTACAAAGTTTTTGCAACTTCTACTTCGCGGAAACATTCAATATGGTCACCTTCTTTAATGTCGTTATAACCTACCACATTCAAACCACATTCGTATCCTTTCATCACCTCTTTCACATCATCTTTGAAGCGTTTCAGCGAACCAAGTTCTCCGGTATAGATTACAATACCATCGCGAATAATTCTGATTTTTGCCGAACGGAACATTTTCCCATCCCGAACAAGGCATCCGGCCACCGTTCCAACTTTCGTAATCTTGAAAGCTGTAAGCACTTCTGCAGTACCTGTAATTTCTTCTTTAATATCCGGAGAAAGCATACCTTCCATCGCTGCCTTAATCTCATTAATCGCATCGTATATAATCGAGTACAAGCGAATATCGATTTCTTCTTTTTCGGCCAAACGACGTGCCTGAGTAGAAGGGCGTACCTGGAATCCAATCACAATTGCATTGGATGCTGCTGCCAACAGAATATCCGATTCTGAAATCTGACCAACTGCTTTGTGTTTTACATTCACCTGAATTTCTTCGGTTGACAGTTTAATCAATGAATCCGACAATGCTTCAACCGATCCATCCACGTCACCTTTTACAATCAGGTTCAATTCCTGGAAGTTTCCGATCGCAATACGACGACCAATTTCATCCAGTGTAATATGTTTTTGAGTACGAATTCCCTGTTCGCGAGCCAACTGCTCACGTTTGTTTGCAATTTGACGCGCCTCACGTTCGTTCTCCATCACTACAAATTTATCACCAGCCTGCGGTGCTCCATCCAATCCGAGAATGATAGCAGGTTCTGCTGGTCCAGCTTCTTTAATTCGCTGGTTACGTTCGTTGAACATGGCCTTGATGTGCCCGTAATGCTGTCCGGCCAACACGATATCTCCATGATGCAGTGTACCGTTTTGTACCAGAATTGTAGCCACATAGCCTCGTCCTTTGTCAAGTGCCGATTCGATTACTGTACCGACCGCACGTTTATCTTTATTTGCTTTCAATTCAAGCATTTCTGCTTCAAGCAATACTTTTTCGAGTAGTTCATCCACTCCCTGTCCGAATTTGGCCGAAATATCCTGACTTTGATATTTCCCACCCCATTCTTCCACCAGGAAGTTCATATTAGCAAGTGCTTCCTTAATTTTTTCGGGATTTGCAGATGGTTTGTCCACTTTGTTAATGGCAAACACAATTGGCACACCTGCTGCAGTAGCATGGTTTATTGCCTCAACGGTTTGAGGCATGATTGAGTCGTCAGCCGCCACAACAATAATTGCAAGGTCGGTAACCTGAGCCCCACGGGCACGCATCGCAGTAAACGCCTCGTGACCAGGAGTATCAAGGAATGTGATTACTCGTCCATCTTTTAGCTCCACATGGTAAGCTCCAATGTGCTGAGTAATACCTCCGGCCTCACCGGCAATTACATTTGCATTACGAATATAGTCGAGCAAAGATGTTTTACCGTGGTCAACGTGTCCCATTACGGTAACAATTGGCGGACGCGAATGCACTTCATTCGGTTCCGAATCCTCATGTTCTTCAATCGTTTCAACAATGTCCACATCAACAAATTCAACTTTGTAGCCAAATTCATCAGCAACAACCGACATAGTTTCTGCATCCAAACGTTGGTTGATTGACACAAACAAGCCCAAACTCATACAAGTTGAGATAATCTGAGTCACCTGTACGTCCATCATCGAAGCCAACTCGGCTACCGAAACGAACTCAGTAACTTTCAATATATTACGTTGTGAGTTTTCCAGGTCAGCAGCTGCCGCCATACGGTCACTCACCATCTGACGTTTATCCCTACGGTGTTTTGATCCTTTTGACTTTGTTTTAGTCGTCAATCGGGCAAGCGTATCTTTTATCTGCTTTTGAACATCCTCTTCGCTTACTTCTTTTTTAAGCTGACGCTTCTTCCTTTTACCCAGTACCTCCAATGGTTTTTTCCCTGGAGCTCCTGGTTTGGGCTGTTGGTCGGCACGTTTAATTACATCAACACGTTGTTGTGGATTTACGTCCTTTCCAATGCGTTTACGTTTCTTTTTCCGCTGATTGTTTGCATCATCGCTTGACGAAGCAACCGGACGTTCACGGTTCAACTCAATTTTTCCGACGATTGTTGGTCCGGCCAGTTTTTCAACCCGTGCGCGGATTGTTTCATCCGTTTTAGGAGTCCCTGGTGCATTTGCCGTTCCCGGCTGACTTACAGGCTGTCTCTCATTTCTTCGTTGACGCTCCCTATCACGGCGTTCATCTTCTTTCTGCTTTTTACTTTTCTTTGCAGGTCTGGTTTTCTGATTTAGCAGATCCAGATCAATTTTGCCCACTACTTTCACTTCTTCCACCTTGGGAACATTGGTGGGCACCATCTCAATTTCTGTGTGCACTTCCGGCTTCGATTCAGGTTCTTGTTTTACTGACTCAACAACCGGTTTTGCAGGAGTTGCTTCAGCTTTTATTTCTGATTTTTTCTCAGGTTCTACAATTTTCACCGGATCTTCAGTTTTTTCTACTGGTTTAGCCGGAGCTTCCTGTTCTTTTTTCTTCTCAGGATGAAGTTTATCTAAGTCAATTTTTCCTACTACTTTAACCGTATCCGTCTTCCTTTCAATTACAGGCTCTTCTTGTTTTGGCTGAACGGGTTTCGGAGCAACAGGCTCTTCTTTACGGACATGCGGACTTTTAATCATTACTTCCTCGGGTTCAAAATCTTCTTCCTCGTCCTTTTCTTGTCCTTCTTTTACATCATCCAAAGAAATCGATTCTTTCACCCGGTGGCTCTTTAGATTAATTTTTTCCGATTCTTTCTTCAGATCGATATCTCTCTTGTATTCTTTTTCAAGAAGATGATATTCTTCGTCGGAAATTTTCGAATTCGGATTGGAATCAATACTGAACCCTTTTTTATGCAGAAACTCAACAATGGTAGAAATCCCCACATTGAAGTCTCGTGCCACTTTGCTTAATCGTAAATTTTTTCCGCCTGTAATCATATAAACCACTTAAATATTTATCCCTTGCAAGCAAGGTTATTATTGCCTTTGCAATGTTAATCAATTTCTAATATACTTTCTTCCCCGTCTGATTCTTTTCAACAAGTAACCGGTTATTCAAATTCAGACCGGAAGATGCGTAATACGTCATCAATTGTTTCTTCTTCCAGGTCAGTACGTTTGATTAGTTCATTGCGCGACAATGCCAATACGTTTTTAGCCGTATCGCAACCTATCGATTTTAACTCATCAATCACCCAGCTTTCAATTTCATCAGCGAATTCATCCAGATTTACATCTTCGTCATCGTCGGCTACTTCACGATAAACATCAATTTCATATCCTGTAAGCTGACTGGCCAAACGAATATTCAAACCACCCTTACCTATCGCTAGCGAAACTTCATCCGGTTTCAGATATACGTTGGCACGTTTGCCTGATTCGTCGATTTTGATGCTGGATATTTTTGCAGGGTTAAGTGCCCGCTGAATAAACAGTTGTACGTTTGCCGAATAGTTGATAACATCAATGTTTTCGTTGCGCAACTCACGCACAATTCCGTGAATACGCGATCCTTTCATTCCGACACAAGCTCCCACCGGATCAATACGTTCGTCGTACGATTCGACAGCCACTTTGGCACGTTCGCCCGGAACCCGAACAATTTTCTTAATGGTTATCAATCCATCGAAAATCTCAGGCACCTCAAGCTCGAATAAACGCTCGAGGAAAACTGAAGCGGTACGCGACAAAATAATAAGCGGACTTCCGTTGCGAAGTTCTACCTTATATACAACGGCACGCAAGCTATCTCCTTTTCGGAAATAGTCACTCGGAATTTGCTCTTGTTTTGGCAAAATTAATTCGTTGCCTTCGTCATCCAGGATAAGAATTTCTTTTTTCCATACCTGATAAACTTCTCCGGTAACAATTTCACCGATTTTATCTTTATACTTATTGTAGATATAATCTTTTTCCAACTCCAAAATACGGCTTGCCAAGTTTTGTCGAAGGTTCAGAATTGCACGTCGGCCAAAATCGATCAATTTCACCTCATCGGTTACTTCTTCTCCAATTTCATAATCCGTATCGATTTTTTTGGCTTCAGTAAGCGTTATCTGTGTGTTGGGATCTTCAATTTCGTCATCGGCTACAACTTCCCGGTTTCTCCATATCTCGAAGTCACCTTTGTCAATATTAATAATGACATCGAAATTTTCGTCTGTCCCGTAAGTTTTCTGAAGAACATTTTTGAAAACGTCCTCAAGGACACTCATCATGGTTGCCCTGTCGATGTTCTTTAGCTCTTTAAATTCGGCAAAGGTGTCGATAAGATTCATGTTATCCATCTTGTCCCGGAATTAGAATTTAATTATATTTTTTGCTTCTTTAATTTCATTAAATAAAAAGAAGACCGCGCTACATACAAGCTGCTTGGTCTTTTTCCCTTCTACTTTTTCTTTTTTGCAGACTTCGAGTTCGAGTCCAGCTTCGGTAACCTGAAGTAATTTACCAGCCGCTTTAGTACCATCCTGCTTCAGGATTTCAATGTCGCGCCCGAGATTTTTTTCATATTGACGCAATACTTTAAAAGGTTGTCCCAAGCCTGCCGATGCAACTTCCAACTCAAAATCTTCTGTTTCCCGATCCAGGTTGTGTTCCACATTACGACTTACTTCCACGCATTTTGCGATATTTACGCCCTGCATCCCATCAATCACCACGTGTATCACATTGGACGACGACACAGTGACTTCGACCAGAAACTGACCTTCATCCAGTTTCTCTTCAGCCAATTGTATTACTTTTTCTCTTTCAATCATATTCAGGTAACAAAATAGGGGACTTATCGATCCCCTATTTCCCGGTTTCTAATTTTTCACCGGCAAAGGTAATAAATTTATTTGATTGTCAAAATCAAATGTTTAAAGAGTATTTTATAAATGGCGAAGAAAAACATTTAGCCCGTTCAAAAAGTTTTTTACTTTTGTCTTTTTAGGCTACGCGTATATTTTTCAACACTTTGAAAACGAATAAGAAAAAAATTATCAACGACCCGGTTTTTGGGTTCATTCACCTTCGGTCGGAAACCATTTACGACTTAATAGAACATCCCTATTTCCAACGATTGCGAAGAATAAAACAACTTGGTTTATCTTGTCTTGTTTTTCCGGGAGCAAATCACACCCGATTCGAGCATGCGTTGGGTGCTCTTTATTTAATGCGCGAAGCAATCGCGGTTCTTCAAACTAAAGGTCAGCTCATTACCGATGAAGAAGCAGAAGCTTCTGCCATTGCTATTTTACTACACGACATTGGTCACGGGCCGTTTTCGCATGTATTGGAACACAGCTTGGCTCCAGGCGTTTCGCACGAATGCGTTTCGCTCTTGCTGATGGAAGAATTAAACCGCCAGTTTGGCGGCAAATTGAGTATGGCAATACAGATTTTCAAAAATGAATATCACAAAAAATTCCTTCATCAACTTGTTTCCAGCCAATTGGATGTTGACCGCCTTGACTATCTGAGTCGGGACAGTTTTTACACCGGTGTTTCGGAAGGCGTAATTAGTGCCGAACGAATACTAAAAATGCTCGATGTACGCAATGACCAACTGGTTGTTGAAATTAAAGGTATTTATTCGATTGAAAAATTCCTGATCGCGCGCAGATTAATGTATTGGCAGGTTTATTTGCACAAAACCGTTTTGTCAGCGGAACACTTGCTGGTTAGTTTACTCCGGCGGGCCAAGGAATTAGTTATGCAGGGAGAAAAGCTATACGCCCCTCCGGCGATGCTTCCATTTCTTTCCATGCAAATCTCTATCGACGATTTTAAAGCGAACATTCCCGTTGACGGAGTGCCTATTCTGGAACGTTTTGCGCAACTTGACGACAGCGACATTATGTCGTCCATCAAATCGTGGAGCGAACATCCCGATTTTATTCTTTCGTATTTATCGCAATGCATTACCAACCGGCATTTGTACAAAATCAAGATTCGCAATAAGCCCATTGAAGAACACAAAATTGCATTGATAAAACAAAAAATTGCTGAGCGTTTTACATCTGATCCGGCACAAATTGATTACTTTTTATTGGTTGATTCGATTACAAACAGTGCTTACGATAAGGATAGCCAAAATATTAACATTCTATACAAGAATGGTCGTATCAATGACATACATTCGGCATCGGACATAAAACTGTCCGGATTATCCGAAACAGTAAGGAAATATTTCATCTGCTATCCGAAAGAATTGGACATTAAGTAATTTAATTTATTTTTGTACCGCCTTAAGAACAAAATTTATGGAATTTAAAGCCGCAAGCATTGCTGATTTTCTGAATGGTACAATAGAAGGAGATCCCAATGCAACAGTAAACAATATCTCGAAGATAGAAGAAGGTAAACCTGGAACACTCGCATTCTTAGCCAATCCGAAATACAATAAGTACATCTACGAAACAGATGCAACCATTGTGTTGGTGAACAATGATTTTGTTGCCGAACAGGAAATAAAAGCAACACTGATACGGGTTCCGAATGCCTACGAAGCTTTTGCTTCGTTGCTTGAGCTATACCAACAAGCAAAATCAGTAAAAACAGGAATCGAAAATCCTTCGTACATCCACGAAACAGCCACCATCGGTCAAGATGTTTATGTTGGAGCATTTGCCTACATTGGTAAAAATGTACAAATTGGCAATCATGCAAAAATATATCCTCACGCCTACATTGGCGACAATGTTACAATTGGTGACGACACAATTATTTATGCAGGAGTTAAAATATACGACGACTGCAAAATTGGTGAAGCCTGTATTCTTCATGCAGGATGTGTAATCGGAGCTGATGGCTTTGGTTTTGCACCAAAAGGGGATGGTACTTACCGGAAAATTCCACAAGTAGGAAATGTTATTCTGGAAGACAATGTTGAAATTGGAGCCAATACGACGATCGACTGTGCCACAATGGGTTCTACGATTATCCGTAGTGGAGTAAAACTGGATAACCTGATTCAGATTGCTCACAACTGCGAAATTGGCGACAATACAGTAATGGCTGCATTAACCGGACTTGCCGGCTCTGTAAAAGTAGGAACCAACTGTACATTTGGAGGACAAGTTGGAGTTGCCGGTCACCTGAGCATTGGCAATAACGTAACACTCGGCGCCATGTGTGGTGTTACAAATAATATTAAAGACGATAAAATAATGCTCGGAGCTCCTGCAATGGATATTGCTCAAGCGGCCAAAGTAGTTGTCATCTATCGTCGTCTTCCTCAACTTCGCGACCAAATAACCAGCCTCGAGAAAGAACTCAAATCCCTAAAAGAACAAATAGGAATACAATAGCTCACGAAGATTTATTTTTACAATGACAATTAAACAGAAAACTCTTGCCCGCGAATTCACCCTTCAAGGGAAAGGACTACATACCGGTTGTTTGGTAACCATGACCTTTAAACCAGCACCGGAAAATCACGGATTTAAGTTTCAGCGCGTCGATCTGCCCCAACAACCTATTATTGAAGCAAGCGCCAGTATGGTGATCGACACTTCGCGGGGAACAGTGATCGGCAACAGTGAATACCGGATCAGCACCATCGAACATAGTTTGGCCGCTTTAACCGGACTTGACCTCGACAATGTGCTCATCGAAATTGATAATGAAGAAGTTCCAATCATGGACGGCAGTGCCCGCATGTTTGTTGAAGCCATCGAACAAGTTGGCATCGTAGAACAAGAAGCAGAGCGGGAATACTTTATTATAAAAGAACGCCTGACATTGAAAGATGAAAAAACCGGTTCTGAGATCATCGCATTGCCCGACACCGACTACAGCTTGAATGCAATGATCTCTTTCAACTCGAGAGTATTAAACAACCAGTTTGCCCACCTCGAAAAACTTGAAGATTTCAAACAAGAAATAGCTCCTTGCCGCACATTCGTATTTTTACACGAACTTGAATTTTTACTGAAGAATAATTTAGTAAAAGGCGGTGACCTCGACAATGCAATTGTGATTATGGATAAACAGATCAGCCAGGAAGAGCTGGATCGCATTGCCGATTTGTTCAATCACAAACGAGTTGAAGTAAAGCAACAAGGCATACTGAATAATATCGACCTGCAATTCGACAACGAATGTGCTCGCCATAAATTATTAGATATCATCGGCGACTTGACTTTAGCCGGGAAACGCATCAAAGGACGCATCATTGCCACAAAACCAGGACATGGCATCAATACTTCATTTGCAGCTCTTTTACAAAATGAGATTGCAAAAAAAGAAGCCGATTGCGCAGTTCCGGAATACAATCCGGTTGCCACTCCTGTAATGGATAACAATCAGATTCGCAACTTTCTGCCTCACCGTTTCCCGTTTTTGCTGGTTGACAAGATCATCGAAATAAAAGAAAAACACATTGTTGGGGTGAAAAATGTAACAACCAACGAACCTTTTTTCCCCGGACATTTTCCCGAAGAACCAGTAATGCCGGGCGTTTTAATTATTGAAGCGATGGCTCAAACGGGAGGTTTATATGTTTTACATGATAAAACAGAAAAATATTCCACATATTTTCTTAAAATTGACAACGTAAAGTTCAGAAAGAAAGTGGTTCCAGGTGACACACTAATCATTAAAGTAATTTTGACGGCTCCGATACGAAGAGGAATTGCCAACATGAAAGGACTTTGTTTTGTAGGTGACAGCCTGGTAGCTGAAGGAGATTTGATGGCTCAAATTGTAAAACAGAGCTAAAAATCGCCAACAAAAAACTTTCGAAAATTATAAGTTATAGAAAACAAGATTGAAAAAATAGACAAATGAAACAACCATTAGCGTATGTGCATCCTGAAGCTCGAGTGGCTGATAACGTGGTAATCGAACCATTCGTTACCGTCGATAAGGATGTTATTATTGGTGAAGGCACCCGAATTGGTTCAAACGCGACCATTCTTCCTGGAACTCGTATTGGTAAAAACTGCCGGATATTTCCGGGAGCAGTAATTGGAGCAATGCCTCAGGATTTAAAATTCAAAGGCGAATACACTACTGTGGAAATTGGCGACAATACAACAATCCGCGAATGTGTTACCGTAAACAGGGGAACCACTGCCCGCAGTAAAACAGTAATCGGCAAAAACTGCCTCATCATGGCTTACGTACACGTTGCTCACGACTGTATTGTTGGCGACAATGTTATCCTGGTAAACAGCACACAGCTGGCAGGTGAAGTTGTTATTGACGATTGGGCCATCATCGGAGGAATGAGTGCTATTCACCAATTCTGCCATATTGGATCGCATGTAATGATTTCAGGCGGATCGCTGGTTCGTAAAGATGTTCCCCCATTTATTAAAGCAGGACGTGAACCTCTTTCATATGTTGGAATTAACTCAATCGGATTACGTCGTCGTGAATTCAACAATGATAAAATTCGTGAGATTCAAGATATTTATCGTTACATCTATCAAAAAGGATTAAATACTTCTCAGGCGGTTGAAATTATCGAAGCAGAAATGCCTGCATCCCCTGAACGTGACGAAATTCTGTTATTTGTAAAAGACTCAAAACGAGGAATTATTCGCGGATATTTCCCGGATTGATTTCCTGAAAAAGATATAACAAAAGCCTCTTTTCTTCAATTATCAGAAAAGAGGCTTTTTGTTTTTCTATTTTGTACTTATTGTTTTACCAAAAGGAGCAAGTGCCAGCGACATGAGTTTAAAATGCTGACCAGCCCAGGGAATTCCAACAATTGTAATCCCCAACAATATCCCCATCAGTAAGTGAGTCAACGCAATCCAAATACCTCCGGCAAAAAACCAGATGATATTCATAATTGTTGACAAACACCCCGGAGCATAGCCCATATATTCTATTTTCTTATCGAAAGGCCACAGAGCAACGGCCGCGAGCTTAAACACCTGTATTCCAAACGGAATTCCGACAATTGTAAGACACAATAACAGTCCTCCGATTAAATATTCGATAAAAATAAATATACCGCCAAAAATTAGCCAAATTAAATTTCCCAGTGTTTTCATAGTTCGATTTTTTCAGATTACGAATTCTGAACTAAAGGTAATCGATCCATTTTATTACGGGAAATATTTTCGGCAAACGGAAGGATTTATTCTTTCAATAAAAAGGAAACAGCAGCAATATCTATGCAAAAAGAGAGGCTGCTCAAATGAACAGCCTCTCTGTATGAAATAAAATCAATTATTTGCTACATTATTTAGGACCCATTCCGTACTGAGGATTCTGTTTATCAAACCAGAAACGCTCTGTATTCAGAATTACTGCATCTGTTACAGCTGTAGTAATTCCTTGTTCCTGAACGGCAGCCATTTTATTCGCATAGTTAATATCATCTGCTCCCGGAGTATTGATTACAAAACGACGAGGAATTGTCATCTCTGCTCCACCAGAAGTTATTGTTTCCCATGCCAAATATGCACTTCCTTTCTTAGGAATACCTGAACGACGAACTGTTGCCCAAACATCACCAGGAGTCAACATGAAGTTGATGTACTGTTGAAGATATACTTTTTCCAATCCATCAGAAGAAAGATTGCAAATTGGTTTTGCCAACAAGTCAGAAATTTCAGTACTGCGCAATTTTGTAGCAGCAGCAGCAGCTTCATCAACATTTGTATATACAGGGTCGTTGTCGTAGTAAGGCATCTGGTTATTTTTAGCCAAAGCATCCATACGTTTTACCGACAACTCTACGCCTTTATTAAAATACTCTTGAGCAGTTTTTGGAAGATTAGCTCCTAATAATTTGAACTCTGCCAAATACAAGTTAGTTTCAGCTGCTGTACCTAATACAACATTCAACCCTGGATCATTGTCCTTCAATTGAATAACACGACCGCCTGGTTTGGTTGGATATGTAAAGTCATAGCTAGTACGAACTTGTTTTTCTGAATAAGAAGAAGTTGACGAGTAAGTTTTCTGGACTCCACCCAATGTTATTTTATTCAATTCAGACTGGTTAAAGTAGATGTTGTTTGCAACAATTTGTTTCGCATCAGGAGAAAGAGGAACTCCAAAATAACGCACCCAAGGTTCGCCCGGAGCTTTCCACCCTGTAAATTTATTACTTGCATCTACGTTTGCATACTGAGCGACATACGGAGGAAGAGCTTTTCCTGCATCAAGAAAAGCCTGTACAACTTCTGCATTAAACTGGTTTTTCTCGAAGATAAAACGCAGGCGAGGATCGCGATTGCTGACAAAGAAATCAACCAAATTTTTGCTTGCAGAACCAATCCACATTCCGTTTCCTGTACCATAATATTTAACTCCTCGGTTATAAATAAAGTCGTCGCTCAGGTCATTCATATAACCAGCCGTAGAAGAAGCAACCTCTGCAGCAATGCTCAACGCCTTTGCACGATCCTGATTTACCAAACGAGCAGCAATTTTCAATTTCAGCAGATTACAGAATTTTGCCCATTTTGTATAATCACCGCCATAAACCATGTCCTGTGACCCCATTGTTACCTGATTCTGAGCACTTGCTAATACAGCAATTGCACCATCCAACTCTTTCAACCATGTTGTAAAAAGAGTGCTCTGGTTATCAATTACAGGAGTTAATAATGGAGGATTAGTATAAGGAGCCAAACCGGCCTCGGTATATACCAATGAACCATAATTATCGGTATTGTAGATTGCAGGTAAAATCTGAATTGGATAAGTCATCGCTTTCATTGCCATGTATGACTCTTTTTCTGTCGGACCCATCTTGTCAATAAGATCGCGAACATCCATTGTTTGAGGGAAAAGGCTCGCATAAATATTGAAACTTGATGAAGCACCCATTGTTACGAAATCAGCGTCATTACCGTTTCCTTTAGCAGCTACCTGTGTCCATGGATGAATATATTGGAAATTGTTATAAAACCAGTTTGTATAATCATCCGAATACATTTGCTCGATTGCCTTTGTTACTGAGAATCTCAAATCCGGAGTTGAAATAGTCGATGGATTAGAGTTCAAATCAGCAAACTTATCTTTATCGCAACCCCAAAAAACTAACAGGGATAATGCAAATATTATTTTATATGTATTTTTCATATTCATTATTTTTAGAATAATTAGAATCCAACCGATAATGTAAATGTATAAGAAGCCGTGTAAGGGCTGAAAGAACGTTCACGGAAAGACTCTGTACTACTAGTTCCCCTGAAGCTTTCAGGATTGATATGGTTTGGCAGAGAATTATACAGATAGCAAAGGTTTCTTGCATTTAACGCTACAGATAATGAATTTGCTTTAAATTTACGAGCAATGCTTACAGGCAAGTTGTAACTCAATGTTACGTTTCTTAAAGCTACATAATTTACTTTGCTGAACCAGCTGTCGTTTACAACTCCCTGACCCCAGCTATTTGTAAAGTAATGATAGAAACTTGCATGGGTTGGTTCAACAAAACCTTTATCCATTGCTTCTTTATAAGTCAAGCCACCAACATTCTGAGTAGAACCATCCGGTGCTGTAAGTGTTTGGCCGTCGGCAAATACTCCGTCAGGAATAATACCGTCAACAAATTGCTGTCCTTTTGAATCAGCATATCCGGTTGTCCAGGCAATACCACCGTGTTCTGCATCACGTCCGCGTAATGATTCCTCAAGATATCCATAAGCGGTTCCATATCTAGCTGAGTATGATGCAATGTGCCCACCAAAACGAGCATCAAGTAATACAGACAACGACACATTTTTGTATGTAAACTGGTTATTCCATGATCCTTCAAAGTCTGGCTGAATTTTACCAATTTTTTCAGCTTTATTGCTTCTTGCAAAATAAGCACCACGGCGAGAATTTGACCATGCTAAAATGCTCATACCATTACGTGGATCTGTTGGATCTGCTTCATTATTCCATTTTTTAGGAGTTGCATCAGACATCAGGATTCCATATTCTCCATCTTCGTAAGCAACTGAACCTACACGGTAGTTTCCATAAGCGATGTCTCCACCAAGAACTTTATATTCTCCTACTTCTTTTCTCAAATTGGAAATCATTGTATTGGTTTTCCAATAATTGAAAACTGATTCCCATTCAAAAGAACGTGATTTAACAGGAACAACCCGAAGAGTTAATTCGATACCTTTATTTGTAATTGTTCCGATGTTTGATAACATTTTATTAAATCCTGATTCTCCTGGCACTGGAATATCACCAATCTGGTTGTTTACAGTTTCATTAAACAATGCCAAGTCGATTCCTGCACGATTATTAAACAAACGCAGGTCAAGACCTCCTTCTAATGAATTTTTGCGTTCTGGTTTAATGCTTGGATCAACCAATGTTGTTGATTTAGTATTTGTATAAATGAATGATCCTCCATTCATTTCATAGCTACCAATACTATATCCATTATTAATAAAGTAAGGGCTTGTATCGTTACCTACCTGAGCCCAAGAAAGGCGTACTTTCGCAAACGAAATCCAAGAAGGCAACGAAAGTGTTTCGTTTACAATCCATGATGTACTTACTGAAGGATAGAAATAAGAGTTATTTCCTGTTCCATCAGAATATACAAGAGATGAAGACCAGTCGTTACGTCCGGTAGCATCTAAAAACAATTGATTTTTCCAGCCAATAGTAAATAATGCATACAAAGAGTTGATCTGTTTGGTTGCTTCAACTTTACCTTCTGTTTGTAAAGCTTTCTTCGAGTTTGCAAGGAAGAATTTCCCAGGAACAATCAAACCACCATCGGTCCATGAGCGAGTAAATTGACGTTCTTGCGCCCAGATTTCACCACCAACAACCATGCTTGTTGAAAAATCGCCAAACTCTTTATTCAAATTAGCAGTCAACTTAGCAGTTTTACTAACTTCTCTTGAGTTACCCAATTCGTATGATCCTCCTTCGTTGGCATAACCGGTTCCTAATTTCTTAATTTCGGAAGAAACAGTATAATAATTCATATTACCTTCTGCTGTAACAGCAATCCAAGGAGCCAAAGTAGCGGTTAAACGTACGATTGGACGAACTACTTGTTCTTCTTTTGTATTTTCATTCATGTTGTAGTTAAACCACAAGCTGTTATTTGGAACGTGAGCATATTTATCACCGTAAGCTGTAGAAGGAACACCTCCGTGTGTTGCTTGATATATTTCACGTTTATTCCATTTTTTAGTATCATACCAGTTATCAAATGTTCCATCAAAGAAGCTCTGTGATAAATCATTTCCTGGGTTTTTAGGATTAGAAATAGTGTGAGTAATCGATGCATCTGCTTTCAACCACGAAGCCAAGTTGTATGAACCTGAGAACAACAACGAGTTACGAGTAAATTCGTTTGAAGGAGAAGTACCTTTACGTACGTTGTATGAATCAGACAAAAAGAACGTGCCTTTATCGTTTCCTCCGGTTAAAGCCACTGATGTATTTGTGTTCCAACCCAAATCATATGCATCGCGCATATTATTTTTTGCAGGAAGATACTTTGTCATTGTACCATCAAAGTCTTCGATATCGCGACCATCGTATTTTGGACCGAAAGCCATACCTGCCCACGGATGATCGATTTTTGTCATCACTCCATCTCCATTTTTATAATACTGAGTCATTGGAGCAAACTGGTAATATCTACCATTCGCATCAGTATCTCCATAATCAACGTATCCGGCCAATGCACCTGGTCCGTATTCATACTGAAGATCTGGTTGTGCATACACGTAATCAATACCGACAGTCTGAGTTACTTTTACTCCAATACCTTTAGATCCTGCACCATCTTTCGTTTTAATCACAATAGCACCATTCATACCACGAGAACCATACAATGCAGTTGATGCAGCACCTTTCAATACGGTTACCGATTCAAAGTCATCTGAATTCAAGTTTTTCAACTGGTTACCAAAGTCACTTGCATCGGCACTCCAGTCAGCACTTGCATTTGAGACCGAATTGTCAATAATAACCCCATCAACCACAAAAATAGGCTGGTTATTATTTGAGTTCAAAACAGAAACCCCACGAAGTTGAATTTTTGTATTACCGAACAATCCACCGTCCGAAGCTCCAATACTCAAACCTGCAGCTTTGCCTTGAAGAGCAGCAACAGGGTTTACTGTATTGGTTACAGCCAATTCTTCTCCTTTTACTTCTGTTACACCATAACCGAGTTTTTTGCTTTCACGCTTAATTCCCAATGCAGTAACAACAACCTCATCTACTTGCTCAAAGTTTGTTTTTAATACAGCATTGATCTGGCTTGATGAAATCGGTTTTTCCTGTGTTTCCATACCAACGAAAGAAAATACCATTACGGTACCATTCTCTGGTACAGAAAGTTCGTATTTTCCATCCATGTCTGTAATTGTCCCAACAGCTGTTCCTTTAACTGACACAGATACACCAGGAATTCCCGAGCCATCCTCAGCAGAAGTTACAATACCTGTAACAATTCGCTTTTGCGAAAACGATGTCAACCCGAATGATAAAAACAATCCTACAAGTAGAATCATTCGGATCATCCGGAACTTTCTTGCATAACGTCTTTGTTCCATAAAAAATAGTGTTTAGTTCAATAATAATATCAACCCTGCAAATGCAGTGATTTTTCTGCTAAGATAAAGAGGCTCTTTCTGCTTATATTTAAAACGATATATACAATAATGCTACACTCCTTTTAACTTATCTTAACAAATTCACTACACATCAACACAAATCACTAAAAAACAAACACATAAATTAAAAAATCATTAATAAATGAGAAACATTCAGATAACATAGTTCTAATAAAAGTAGTATCCTGAAACAAAAAATAATTAGTGAATAGAGCCTGAGTCGCTGATAATTCGGGCAAAAGAGATTTTTGTAGAAACGAAACGACAAGAAGTGTACTCAATCATGCTTTTCAAGCCATACATTACAACAGTAATGCATCAATTGCCTTTTATCTTGAGAAGAAAAACAGATTCAATCAATAAATCCCTTGAGCAGAACCATTAACAATGAAGCTTCTCTTTTAATTCGGAATTAAAAAATTGCGATGACGATATAATTTGGCTAAAACTCGGCCAGGTAACAAATCAGATTTTCTTCGCGCGGAAGATTCATCTTCTTTCTCAGGCGAGAACGGGCAACATCAATACTTTTGCTACTTTGGTAAGTAATTGAAGAAATTTCTTTGGTGGTCATATTCAAACGCAGGAAAGCGCACAATCGGCGTTCATTCGGAGTCAAATCAGGATGTTTCTCTATCAATTTTGTATTGAAATCCTTATGTACTTTAGCAAAGCGAATCTCAAATTCCTCCCAGCTGTCTTCCTGCTGGTTATTTCGTAATTTATCGATGATCCGCTGAACCTTATCCCTGTTTTCTTTCTTTACATCTAAGTTTTGAAGCTCTTTCACCACCTCGCCAATGAACTCACCATTTTTTACAATCCCCATTGTTTTCGAAGTGAGCTCTCGGTTCCGAAGCTCAAGTTCCCGGGTTAATCGTGCATTCTCGTCTTCTTTTTGACGAATTTGGAGCGAAGCAATTTCTTCTTGCTGAATATGCCATACATGTTCTTGTCTCCGCTTCATCCGAAATCGTCCGATGATTAAAACAAACACAGAAATAAACAGTAAGAAAATCACAATCATATAATTCCGCAAGGTATTGCGTTTCTGAATTTCATGATTCAATCGTTCGGTCTCCAATTTATGTTTAAATGTTTCGACGCTGAACTGAAGATTGGCAAACTGCAAATTGTTATTGACCTGGTTCAATGAGTCAGTCCAGCTAGACAATCGTTCTCTGAATCGGTAAGCCTTATCGACTTGCCCTGTATTGTAATACGTTTCAGCTAAAAATTCAGTTATTTGTAACAGATATTGACTAAAATTATAGCTTCTGGATTTTTGTAATGCTAATTCAGCATAAAAAATAGCATTGGGAATATCCCCCGTTTTTTTATACGCCTGAGCCAAATTATAATTGCCAATAACAATCCACATGTAATTATTAATTTCTGAAAAAACCGTCAACGCCTGGTTATATTTCTTCAGAGCCAGAGAATATTTTCCATCCGCCAAATACACATCTCCCATCCGGGAAGCAGTGATCGCCTTACTTCTAATGTTTTCAGACCGATCATACAGTTCATCAGCAATTTGCAGGTGTTCTATCGCTTTTTCGTATTTCTTTAACTGAAAATAAGCATCTGAAATATAGATATTTGAATGAGCCAGATCTCCTAAACTACTTGATTCTTGTCTGATTTTATACGCTTTCAGAAAGAAATCAAGCGCTTCATTATAATTTTTGAGATTAATATTAACAAGCCCCACATTATTGTATGCAACGGCTAGTCCCGCTAAATCTTTATTACGTTCAAATAATTCAAGTGAATTTTGGTAGTATTCCAATGCCCGCTGATTATTACCTATTGAATAATAGACATTTCCAATATCGACCAAACAAAAAGGAACTGCTCCCGGATCACTTGAATCCTGTGCATATTTGAGCGAAGAATAATAGGCATCCATCGCCAATAAATTCAACCCCAAATCGGTATATACATTCCCTAACTTATTGTATGCAGTACAAATATTTTCAGGAATTCCCGTTCGTTCAACCAACGGAATTGCTTCTTTTATATAGTCAATTGCCTTATATGGGGCACTGCTTTTGTGCTGATTGTAAAGTTCATAAAGAGTGTTAATCCGTTCATCTCCAACTTGAGTCTCTAATACATTTAAAAGACTATCAACTGGAGATGCAGATAAAAAGCTACAAAAGAATAATAAAATAACCAGCAGATGCGATCTAATCATGAAGTTAATTCGCTTAGTTTACCGTACATTGTTTCTCTATTGAGTACTAATGTATTGGTTTTATATAATAAAGACACCATGATCGATGCTTTTTTTTACTTTGATAATAAAGATTTAATCGACTTTAACAACTGTTCTGCTGTGCCAATTTTGTAGCCGGAAGAAAAATAATGCACTTGCCCATTCGAATCAAGAAGAGTGACAACAGGCATAAAATCAACACTAAACGATGGATTTACAGCAGCTATATCACGAAGAATTTCAGAAGATTCTTTTTCAGAAAAAATACAGTTAACGGGCAATTTTTGTTTTAATTCGACAGCGATTTCTGCATTCGATTTTTCAGCTCGAAACAATACAATTTTCCCTCCCCACGACTCAAATTCCTTTCGCATCGAAATCATCTCATTCAACACATGTT
The DNA here is from genome assembly GCA_963668595.1 of Prolixibacteraceae bacterium. Lineage (GTDB taxonomy): Bacteria > Bacteroidota > Bacteroidia > Bacteroidales > Prolixibacteraceae > GWE2-42-39. The sequence goes on from OY764876.1 coordinate 2,458,600, forward strand.
TCGAAGGCTCTTTATCGGGATCAAGCCACATAAAAATAAGTTGTTTCTGACTGAAAAGATCTTTCTTTTCCATCAACTCACCCTGCTCTGTTTTTACCGACCATGATCCATTATATACCCCCAACACTTCTTCTGCTTGCGGCACATGGTTAAATTTCAACTTGATCACACTTATTTCTTTTTCTTTCACCGAAAAGAACTGAATTAAGCAAGGAACAGTTCCATCTGAAAGACGATTACCAGTTGTGATCATATACTCTCCCACAGGAAGTTCCTGTTTGCCATCTCCGTTATCTTGCCTACCTCTCCCCGATAAATGGATTGTACGGTAATTACCGTCTTCGTATTTTGCCAGGGTCCAATGCTTCCCATATTCCGGAGTAAAATTAAGCCCCGACATATCTATTTGCACAAAACCCATCGGAGAAACAATCTCTTCGGAAGCTGAGAACCGAACTGTTCGCCACTCGTTACGCACAAAATATTCCGGGACAAAATTTTTGTAATTCATGCGTGCTGGTATCCCAAAAGTACGGCAGGCAGCAACAAAAAACACATTCAACGAATGCAAATCGGCAATGCGTCCTTTCATTACTCCAATCGGGCTAATTACTACTCGTGAAAAATCTTCGGCATCCAGAAGTTTAATTTTCTCTTTCGTCCACTCGAATAAAGAAGTAGGATCGGCATGAAACAATATCTTTTGATTTTCGGAGAATGACTGCTGAAAAAATGAACGGTAAGTAACCAATGCTTCGTTAGCAACACGCGGATTTAGCACATATTTCTGATAATCGTCATAGTTCTCTTTTTTCCAGTCTTCTTCAAATGCTGTTGAATGTTGCAAATGATCAAGCAATGTTTCGGCTGATGCATCCCGTAAATCTTTATCCGACACTACTTCAAGCAAATCAATTGTTTCGCGTTTATTAATACCAGCTCCCCGCTTGATGAAATCAATAATCGCCCGCCAATTCCCCTGACTCTTTTGTACCAGTGCAATAATCCGACTCTGATCGTCGCCCCAATCCCCAACTTCAGTCTGAATCTTTTCCTCGTTAGGAAAACTTGCCATGTATGCATTCCGTATCTCGTCTTCCTTTTGCAAGCGAAGTTTGTTCTCATCGGCCAGTAATGTATTCACCTCCAGAGGCTTAAGACTCACAGGAGGAACCAATACAAAAGATGCTTCTGTCTCAAGATCCGGAGATTCAGCAATAACGATTTGTACTGAATCGGCAGTTTCTACATGCACTTTGGCAAATCCAAATTTTTGTCCATCAGTTGCCCACACAAAATAGTCGCCCAAGCCCGACATCATTGACAGATTTCCCTGCTCATCACTTCTTTTTGTCTGTATTGTGCTGAGTTCACCATAATTAAATACTTTAAACGACACACGCGCGTCACTTACAGGTTCTCCCAAACTATTCGAAACATGAAAGAAAACTTCTTTTACCGGAGCATAATTGCTTGTGATATTTAGTGTTGTTCCTTTGCTTGTTCTTAGATCGGCATATTCATTACCCAAATAATTACCATACACCTGAGCGTTTACCAGCATTGCACGACGAGCTGGTTCTGCAAACCATCCCATATTTAAATCGGCCTCAGGTTCGCATGCTCCAAGAAAATACCAACTGCCATCTACCCACACTTCAACCCATGCATGATTATCATCAGTGTGAGCCCAGCGAGGAGTAAAACACTGACGGGCAGGAATTCCGACCGTACGCATTGCAGCAACCGTAAATGCGGCTTCTTCGCCACAGCGTCCCCAGGACGTTTGCATCAGCGCCAATGGAGAAGATGTTCTGCTATCTGTTGACTGATAAGTCACTTTTTCATGACACCAATGATTTATTTCCAGCGCAGCCTGCTTCATATCCATTCCTTGAACACGAAGTTTCAATTCGTCATAAACAGTTGTCCTAAAAGTATCCAGATTCTCATTTCCAGAACGATAAGGCAATACAAAATGACAAAAAATATCTTCAGGAATTGTTCTTCCCCAAGGCATTTCTGCTCTCGATTTCAATGCAATTTTTGCCTGTTCTACGAAAAAAGAGCCATCGTAATCAAGCAAATCGTTAAGCGGCATGTAGGCATACAAAAACTCCAGTGCGTCTTTTTCTTCGGTGGTCATTTTCTGGTTAAACACCGAAAAAAAATCGGTCGGGTTATCGGCCAAAAGTTTTTTCTGCGCCTCAAGTTGTTTTGCCACCTCTACCCGTTGTTTTTTATCATTCAACAAATGGGGTTGTGTGCACGACACGGCAAAAATTAACAAGATGGAAAATAATGAAGGAATAGGCTTTATGCGATACATGTTCTGATTTAATTTTTAGCTACAAAAACTTTGTTTCAAAGTTATATCAGTCGCACCATAGCATCTTACAGCTTAATATCTAATATTTCACTACTGCAAAAAGAGCCCATATCTACATTGTATCTACAAAAAAAACAAAAGCATGATATATCAGCAGCTTTTGCATAAACACCTCTCAAAAGCTGTTCTTTTTCTAAAAACTTTACAAGTTCATCTTCACTCATTTTTAACGCACATTTCATCAAGAGGAAAAATGACAATAGAATATTCGACAAGATCTGCGTATATTTAAAGTCAGATATAAAATGAAGATGAAAAACACATTTGCTATTATTACGCTGCTACTGATGTTTGCTTGCCAGCCTCCCCGGCTCCCTCAAGTTGAAATACTTACCCCTGTCGGGAAAATAATTATTGAAGTAGATACGATTCATGCACCTGTTACTGGTTCTAATTTTCTACATTTGGTTGATGATAGCTGCTATGCCGATGCTTGTTTCTACCGGGTCGTTCGTCCCGACAATCAACCCAACAGCAAAGTAAAAATTGAGGTTATTCAAGGTGGACTAAGATCAGATAGTCTGATCGCATTGCATGCACCAATTCGCCACGAATCAACGAGTGAAACGGGAATCAAACACGCAAACGGTGTTATTTCGATGGCTCGTGTTGAGCCGGGAACTGCTTCCACCGAAATTTTTATTTGTATCAACGACCAACCGGAGCTTGATTTCGGAGGGAAACGTAATCCCGATGGACAAGGATTTGCCGCATTTGGGAGAGTGATCCAAGGAATGGATGTTGTTAAACAAATTCAAACGATGCCCGACCAATCGCAAATGCTTTTACAAGTTGTTCCGTTTTCTATTCGAAGAATAACGAATTTGTAATGTGTCATTTTCAGATAGAACGATTGATAAAAAAACAGTTATAAAACCAGCGCCAGAATATTCGTTCTATTTCAGGTTTTCAGGATTTACCAATCCGTTGTTTTTTATACTGAAATCCTTTTGATAACACACATCGAACAAGCCTTCATTCATAAAACCACCCGTTTTACTCACCCGCTGAAAATCGAGATTTAATTGATTCAACGGCAAATGAAATCCAGGAATTTCAGTGATTAGTTGCTTACCAAACTGATGCAATGCGGTCATGAAATAATACGCCACATCAAATCCCTGAAAGCTGAATTCATTGGGTTCTGTTCCAAATTGTTTTCGAAACTTCCCGATAAACTGATTTACTGGAAGACTTTCGTAATCGGTAAAATAATGTGCCAGATATTCGAGCTGAACCTGATGATAATATTCAGGCTGAATACTTTTGTAATTTTTGAAACTAGGTAAGCCGATCAGCCGAATTGGATATTTTTCAGCCATGGTATTTAAGTTGGTAACGGCAACACTCACTTGTCCTTCGCTGGATGCAGGAACAATAAATACATTCTGACGACGCGAAGTCAACAAATAAGTCAATCCCCGGAATCCTTCTTTCGAAGCATCGTATTCCCGAAATAAAACTTCTTTATTATTTAAATAATACCCCGTTTCGTTCAAGCGATTCCGGCATTGTTCAACCAGTGAAGCTTCCGGCAAATGTTTGTAATCACCCATTTTCAACACAAAAACCCGTGCATTGAAAAACTCATCAGCAAACCATTCAGCCGTTTTCGAGATTAATTTTTCTTTTGTCGGATTTACCTTGAAATAGTAGGGATTCCATTTTTCGAAACTCCCTGCGGCTGAAAGTGGCGAAACCATTGGTATTCGGTTTTTTGCACTATATGCAGACACGGCACGCTGTTGTTCTGGAAAAACCGGACCAATAATAAGATCCATATTCAAAAAACTTTCCTGTCTGATAATCCGCAAAACAGTTGAAGAATCTCTTCGCGTATCAAAAACATGCAGTTCAATAGAAAGTCCTCGCTTGTTCAAACTGTCCACTGCAAGCAAAACTCCTTCATAAAAGTGCATGAAATTTTCAGAACGGGGATCAATCACTTTATCAGCCCGGATCTGAAACGTATCTTTGGGCAAATTTAGGCTTTTCAGCATCGAATTTAAAGAAAGTGAATCGCCCAACAATTCTTCTTTACTCACGCGAACACGATTTACGGTATCATTGGAATTCAGATAAAGCGGCAGTAACAATGCAACCTGATATTTTTCCCCTGAAACCTGAGAATAAATTTCATCCCGGTCTAAATTATCTAACAAACGGTATTGCGGAGATGCCCACACAGTATCCTGCAACATGTCATCGTAACGTTTCATTCGCAAACGTTTGTCCGGAATCAGTAATTCCTCGCCAGTCAACACTGTCCGGTATTTCAATTCTGGATTTGCAGCTTTCAACTCGGCAACACGAACCTGAAACAAGTCGGCCAGCGAGTAAATTGTCTCTCCTTCAGCCACCCGGTAACGGATAAATTCCGACTCATTTTCCGGTTCCGATTTCATTTCAGGAACCCGATCAATGGGTATTCTCAATTTTAATCCAGGAGTCAATCCTTTACTTATTGCAGGATTCAATGCTATCAACGAATCGACAGACATGCCGTAACGTCGTTCCAAATCGAAAATTGTTTCGCCGGCCGCCACCTTGTGCGTGAAATACCCCGCCCGTTTCGTAACTTTTGGAGCAACAGCTATTTCCTTAACTATTTGTTCTTCTACAACTTCCTCCGTAGAAACGGGTTCAACTTTTCCGGAAGCATTCATTTCTAGCGGAATCCGAAGCTTTTGCCCTGCCTGGATTCCCTTTCTGGCCTGAGGGTTGTATCGATAAAGTTCGTCAAGGGTGATGCGATACCGACGTGCAATTGAAAAAACAGTTTGCTTTTTCTTTACAATGTATTCGGTAAATGCTTCGTTATTCATAACCGGAATGCGCAGAAAACTTCCTGGCTTCAAACCAAACAGAAGTTCCGGATTGACAGCGATCAAATCTTTCTGACTTACCTGATATTTTTCGCTCAAACTGAAAATAGTTTCCCCCGCTTTCACTTCGTGCGAGATGAAAGTTGTATCGGCAGGAATAATATTTAAATCTGACTGCTCCTGAGCAGCAAGTTGCTGCATACAAACAATCATAAAAAAACCATACAGAAATAAACGGAACTTCATTGTATCGAAAAATTTGATGCCTCAAAAATAGAATTAAAAAGAAAGACCATCAACCCGCCCCAGCATTTTTCAGCACTTAGAGAAAATGTAGCCTTTAAATTTGTGAAATTTTGTATCAGCGTTTACTGAAACGAACGAACGATCACTATTTCCCTTTTCCTTTAAAACAATTTATCAAAGTATATATCAGTATTTTAAAATCGATATACAGCGAAATATTTTTCAGATAGACCAAATCGTAGGGTAAACGTTCGAGCATTTGCTCCACACTGGATGCATAACCATATTTTACTTGTCCCCATGAAGTTATTCCGGGACGAATTTTATGCAATTGGGTATAATGAGGAGCCTTGTTTATGATTTGCTCAATAAAATACTGACGCTCGGGGCGTGGCCCAACCAGCGACATATCGCCACGAATCACATTATAGAACTGCGGAATTTCGTCGAGATGAGTGCGCCGCATGAAATTACCAACCCGAGTAATGCGCCAGTCTCCTTCCCCCGAAAGAGCAGGCCCATTGGCTTCTGCATCGCCAACCATACTGCGTAGTTTATAAATTGTAAACGGTTTTCCGAACTTACCAATTCGTTCCTGACTATATATCACCGCCCCTTTCGACGATCGTTTAATAAGTATTGCCAGCACAATAAATACTGGGATAAACAACATCAAGGCAATAACCGAGAAAAATACATCGATAATTCGTTTTACTTTTTCTTGCCAGGCAGGCATCAACCCATTCGAAATTTTCACCAACGGACTACTGTAAATCGCGTTTGTTTTGGTGTGCCCCGACAGCAAATCGAACAAATCAGGAATTCCCCATACCGTAACGCTGCGGTTCTGCATCATGGTAAGAATTTCACTCAGTACTTTGTGTTCCGATGTTTCAACGGCTATAATAATTTCTTCTATTTCGTATTTATCGATAACCTGCGAAAGCGTTTTATAATTTCCCAGATCAGGTAACTGTTCGCCAAGCAATTGATCTTCTTTTTCCTGAACATTCAGAAATCCAATAATTTTAAAGCCAGCCGGTCGAATTTGAGTACTCAGATCATTGTAAATTGCGAGTGCTTTTTCATTTCCTCCAATAAGAATGGTATTGAACCCGATTTTCCGGTTATGAATACGATGAACTGTCCGGGTAGTAATCCACAACCTAAAAATATATGTAAGACCGAAATGCAGCCCCAACAAAGTAAAAAAGAGATTGTAATAATTTTTGTACGAGCCAATACTGTCGTCGAGCAGCAAAAGAAAGAATATGGCAACCACCCCGGTAATACTCGCCATGATGGTTTTACCCAGCTCGATGAGTCTCGATTTTCGGAAAATATTGGAATATTGACCGCTGATGTAGTAAAAAGTAATCCAAAACAATGGAATTAAAACAAGCCCGAGGTAAAAACGGGGCGAGAATTCGATGGGAATATCGATTCCAAACTTCTGAGGTTCAATATATGCCTTCCTATATACGAAAAAAAGAGCCCAGCTCAATGCTGCGGCTATAAAATCAAATATCAGGTATTTGGCTACTTGTACCCTCTTGTTCATCCGACTATCAATTGTGTTTGGCATGCCTCGTCTTCATCGAAAAACTATCTTCTAAACGTGCATTCCTGAAAATATATTGCGGCAAAAGTACAATAAAATCAACTTGTAACCCCCACTCCGCTGTAATTCAATCTTTCTTTTATATCCAAAAACGACTTCAAACTATTGACATAATCGTCAAAAACGACTCCTTCTGTTTTTTCCCCTCGAACCGAATCAATAAAACTATGAAAGGCAGCCAGATCATAACTTTGCTGATTTCCTTCTTCTGAAATATTATAAAATAACGATCCTTCTTTCTGATAAATACATACTCCTGGGATGACCTTATCTCCGGTAAGCAATACATTATAAACCGATCCGTTCGAGCAAATGGCATGCATGCTCACGGTAAGTGCTCCGTTTTTCCCGGGCAGGCCAATAATTTCAGAATGTTTGATGGGCGAATTTCCTATCTTATTCAGAAACGACAAAGCATGCATCAATCCAACAGGCAAACTGATTTCAGGATTTTCCAACGTCCCCTGTAAATTAATAATTTTTACTCCCGGAAATACTTCCTCTGTAATTCCAGGGCGAGCGGGCAGATAGGGATTATATAAATGAATTGAAGTCCCGGCTTCTTTCTGTAGTTTCAATATATCAGAAGCCTCACTACTGGACAGCAACGGATAACTGTGAAAATAGATATGTTTTGACTTTCTGATCAATAGACGAATAAAATCAGCAGAAATCCGTTCGGCATTGTAAATGGCCACCGCATCCGACACTTCCAGTAATTCAACCGGATTGTGAAACACCCGAAAACGATTGGACTTTGTGTCGCGTTCCGGATTATACAGGCCAACTGGCTCTGTATCTTTACTGTGATGCAGGGTTTGATAAATTTTATCCTCTTCCTGCACATTTCCTATAATGCCTACTCGAATCATAGTTGCAAAGTAGAAACTTTTAAACGTATTTCCGATTAGACAACTCAATATTTTTTCAACGGGCATTGTTAATATTGTCTTCTTTTTTTAATCGTTTTTTGGACTAAATTTGGACTAAAATTGATCAAACATGGACCTTCAGGATACTCTACGACATCAGGGATTGCGAAAAAAACTGGTTGATGCGCTGCGCATCAAAGGAATTCGCGATACCAAAGTACTCGATGCCATAGGCAAAGTACCCCGCCACTTGTTTATGGACAGTGGGTTCATTCAGTTCGCATACCGCGATCAGGCGTTTCCCATTGGTGCCGGACAAACCATCAGTCAACCTTATACGGTGGCATTTCAAAGTCAGTTATTGCAGGTAAAAGAACGCGACAAAATTCTCGAAGTTGGTACTGGTTCAGGATACCAGGCTGCCGTTTTGGTACAAATGGGAGCATCGGTGTACACCATCGAACGACAACGAGAACTGTATCTGAAAGCTCAGACATTGCTTCCTCAAATCGGCTACAATCCCAAATTTTTTCTCGGCGATGGTTATAAAGGATTGCCAACCTATGGCCCTTTCGACCAGATCATTGTTACCGCCGGAGCTCCTTTTGTGCCCGAAGATTTGCTCACCCAACTGAAAATCGGAGGACGAATTGTTATTCCGGTAGGCAATAACGACAAACAAGAAATGATTGTAATCACTCGTACCGGAGAAAATGATTTTGAAAAAGAAAAACACGGTAATTTCATGTTCGTTCCGCTACTAAAAGGAGTTGTTGGTTAATTCCGATCGATTATTTTTTCGAAACAACCAGATACTTCAATATTTTCCGTTCTTTTGCAGGCGAAATGCAACGACATTGGAGTTCGGAAAGAGACAGTAAACTCAACCCTCACAGCATGATAGAAATAAAAAAATTCACATTCAATCCAATTCAGGAAAATACCTATATTGTATTTGACCACACCGGTGAATGTGTCATCATCGACGCAGGATGCTATTTCGAAGATGAGCAAAAGGAACTGAGCAGTTTCATCATTGAAAAAAACTTAAAGCCTGTATTATTAATTAATACGCATTGCCATTTCGACCACATGCTTGGTGTCAACTATTGCCGTTATCAATACAAAATTCCGTTTTTTATTCCTGAAGGAGAACAAGCATTACTGGAATGGGCCGTCGGCCAAGGCGACATGTTCGGAATTCCAACTGAACCACTCGACGCAGCAGATGGAACGTTGCAGGAAGGGCAGCAAATTCAGTTCGGCAATTCGTCACTCGAAGTAATTGCAGCCCCCGGGCATTCGGCAGGTGGCCTTGTCTTTTATCAGGCTGAACAAAAATGGCTGATTGCCGGCGACGTACTTTTCTACGGAAGCATTGGACGAACTGATCTTCCCGGTGGAAGCTTTCAGCAATTAACCGATAATATTCGTAAAAAACTTCTGATTTTGCCTCAGGATACAAAAGTTTTCTGTGGACATGGCCCGGAAACAACCATCGGATTTGAGAAAGAAAATAACCCATTCTTAATGGATTAACTCACGAACTCGCAAAAATCATTTTTTATACCAAATAAACCGGATAATATTGCCGGCAAATTCATTTTTACAAAAACTCGCAACATGGCAAATGATAAATTTGTAGCCCGCCACATTGGGCCAAGAGATCAGGAAATTCAGCTGATGCTTGAAAAAATAGGTGTGTCATCGTTGGAACAACTCATCGATGAAACCGTTCCACAAAATATTCGGTTAAAAAAGCCTCTTCAGCTTGCCGACGGACTCACCGAACGTCAATATTTCCGTAAAATCAGGGCTCTGGCCTCAAAGAATAAAGTTTTCAATACGTACATCGGAATGGGTTATTACGACACCATTACCCCGGCAGTAATTCTGCGCAATGTACTTGAAAACCCAGTATGGTACACGTCATACACTCCTTATCAGGCTGAAATCTCGCAAGGTCGTTTGGAAGCTCTGTTGAACTACCAAACCATGATTTGTGAACTCACTGCCATGGAACTGGCCAATGCATCGCTGCTTGACGAAGCGACTGCCGCCGCCGAAGCCATGTTGATGATGTATAACTCGCGTTCGCGCGAAAAAGCCAAATCAGGTGCAAACGTAATTTTGGTTGACGAAAAAATATGGCCACAAACACAGGATGTGCTGCTTACCCGCGCACACCCCTGGGGTATTTCACTCCAGGTAAGTCCTGTTGCCAAGTTCGAATACAGCGACAAGGTTTTCGGAGTTATTGTACAATATCCAAACTCTGATGGCGAAATAATTGACTATGTACAGCTAAGTAATAAAGTGCACGAGCAAGGCGCAATGATTGCCGTTGCGGCCGATCTACTGAGTCTCGCCTTGCTGACTCCTCCGGGAGAATGGGGAGCTGATATTGTTTTCGGTAATTCTCAGCGTTTCGGTGTTCCAATGGGATACGGAGGTCCTCATGCTGCATTCTTTGCTGCAAAAGACGAATTTAAACGCACCATGCCAGGCCGCATTATTGGTATATCGGTAGATGCACACGGCAACCGCGCACTTCGTATGGCTCTGCAAACCCGCGAACAGCATATCAAACGCGAACGTGCCACATCAAATATATGTACTGCTCAAGCTTTACTGGCTACGATGGCCGGATTCTACGGCGTATATCACGGTCCGCAGGGAATTCGCCAGATTGCTTCGCGTATTCACAGTATTGCTGCATTGCTCGACAATGAAATTAGTGCATTGGGCTATACTCAGCTCAACAAAAACTATTTTGATACCATTCGTTTTGCTTTACCCAAACATGTAAAACACGAAGATATTGAATGGTTGTCGCTCGAACTGGAAATGAATTTCCGCTATTTTGAAAATGGAGACGTTGGTCTGAGCATCGACGAGACAACAAACCTTGAAGACATTAACTGGATTATTGAAGTATTTGCCAAAGCAGCAAATAAAACATGGACTCCGGTTGAAAAATATCCAACACTCGTAAAAATCGAAGAAAGTTTCATGCGCCAATCTGCGTATATGCAGCAGGAAGTTTTCAATAAATACCGTTCGGAAACAGAAATGTTGCGTTACATCAAACGCCTCGAACACAAAGACATTTCCCTGACCCATTCGATGATTCCGCTGGGATCATGTACAATGAAACTGAATGCTGCAACTGAAATGCTTCCTCTTAGCTGGATCGAATTTGGTGGCATCCATCCGTTTGTCCCAAAAAATCAGGCTCGTGGCTATCACGAAATGATGGAAGAACTGCGCCGCGATCTTTCTGAAATTACCGGTTTTGCTGATGTTAGCTTGCAACCGAACTCAGGGGCAGCTGGAGAATATGCTGGATTGATGGTTATTCGTCAATATCACTTAAGTCGTGGCGACATACAGCGCAATGTGGTACTAATTCCTTCTTCGGCACACGGAACAAACCCTGCCAGTGCCGTAGCTGCCGGTATGGAAGTAGTAGTTACTCCTTGCGACGAAAAAGGAAATATCGATGTAAATGCACTGCGCGCCAAAGCAAAAGAATACAAAGACCGCCTTTCTGCATTCATGGTTACTTATCCGTCAACACATGGTGTTTTCGAATCGTCGATCATCGAAATGTGCGAAATCATCCATCAATACGGAGGTCAGGTTTATATGGACGGGGCCAATATGAATGCACAGGTAGGATTGACCAATCCCAAACGTATCGGAGCCGATGTTTGTCACCTGAACTTGCACAAAACATTTGCAATTCCTCACGGAGGTGGTGGCCCGGGTGTTGGCCCGATTGGTGTTGCCAGTCATTTGGTTGAATTCCTTCCATCTCACCCGGTAATGAATAACGGTCACGTTGGAATGACTGCTGTTTCGGCAGCTCCATGGGGTAGCGCATCTGTTTTGCCTATCACTTATGGCTACATAAAAATGCTGGGGGCTGATGGCTTAAAAAGAGCAACTGAAATGGCCATCCTCAATGCCAATTATATTGCTTCGGCATTGCACTACAGCTATGGCATTCTGTATTCAGGTGAAAAAGGACGCGTTGCTCACGAAATGATTCTTGAATGCCGCCATTTGAAAGCTCAATCAGGAATTACAGAAACAGACATCGCTAAACGATTGATGGATTATGGCTTTCATGCACCAACACTTTCGTTCCCGGTTGCCGGAACACTGATGGTTGAACCAACAGAAAGTGAATCGATGCAAGAACTTGACCGATTCATTGAGGCAATGCAAACGATTTATCAGGAAATACAGGATATTATCAGTGGCTCTTTGGATAAAGAAGACAATCCGCTGAAAAATTCGCCACATACAGCCAATGATGTTACTTCTGACGACTGGAAACACAGTTATTCTCGTCAACGTGCAGCATTTCCGCTTGTGTGGCTAAAAGAAAACAAATACTGGCCTCCGGTAGGACGTGTTGACAATGCCTACGGTGATCGTAATTTGGTTTGCACCTGTGCTCCGATTGAAAGTTATAAATAGCAGAACATATATAATCCGCAATATCGAAAAGCTGTCATCAAGGCAGCTTTTCTTTTTTTTAAAGAAACAGATTATCTAAATTCTATAATTATTCCATCGTCTCCAACGTTTCATTCCAATGTCCTCTCTAAAACAAAAAGGAATTTTCACTGTTATAGAGAATAAAACAATAATTTTCTTTTTGAAATAATTCAGATATGAAACGAAGAAACTTTATCTCATTAGTTGGAACAACATTAATTGCCAGTCCCGTTTTGGCTAAATTAATCAATACTCCAACAACTCAACTATCGGTGGGTGAATATACTTTTCCGCAACTTCCTTACGCTTATAATGCACTTGAACCATACATTGATGCGAAAACAATGGAACTTCATTACGACAAACACCATCGGGGCTACTATTCAAAATTTATCGACGCAATAAAAAATACGTCCGAAGCCAACGAGAATTTCACAAGCCTATTCAGCAAGATTAGCTCACAAAGTAGTGCAATTAGAAATAACGGAGGTGGCTTTTACAATCACATGCTTTTCTGGGAAAATATGAGCCCAAATAGAAGTAATCCATCTACAGCATTACTCAAAGCGATTGAACGTGATTTTGGATCGATCGACAAATTAAAAGAAGAATTCAATAATGCAGCAAAAAAACAATTTGGTAGCGGGTGGGCATGGCTATCGATCAATACTGAAGGAAAATTATTGGTAAGCTCAACGCCTAATCAGGATAATCCACTTATGGATGTTGTTTCCCAACGAGGGACACCTCTTCTTGCATTGGATGTGTGGGAACATGCCTATTATCTGCAGTACCAAAACCGACGTGCTGAGTATATCGATAATTTTTGGAATATAATCAATTGGGAAATCGTTAATATGCGTTTTAATCAATCACTATAGATGATTTAGCATTTATATTTTTATAATCAGGAAGCCGGATTTTAAAGATTCGGCTTTATATTTATAGGATGAGTATCAAACACACTCGGGATAAAACAAAAAACCCCGACTCGTTAAGAATCGGGGTTTATTAAAGATCGGCGATGACCTACTCTCCCACAAATAAATGCAGTACCATCGGCGCTGGCGGGCTTAACTTCTCTGTTCGGAATGGGAAGAGGTGGGACCCCGCCGCAATAATCACCTAAAATCGTTCTGGTATATTTACGTACCAACCAATATTTTTATTAGTCTTGAGTCATGAGTATTTAGTTATGAGTACTTTTCATGTAGTTTTTCGTCTTTCGACTCACTACTACTGTCTCACTACTCCTGTCTCATTAAACTAATCAACATGTATGAGGGAATATGAAGAGGAAAACTGAACTGTAAATTCCAAGCGAAAGTCTTCGGGCAATTAGTACTGCTCGGCTTTGCCATTACTGACTTTACACCTGCAGCCTATCAACGTGGTAGTCTTCCACGACCCTTAAAGGAAATCTAATCTTGAAGCCAGCTTCGTGCTTAGATGCTTTCAGCACTTATCTGTTCCATACATAGCTACTCTGCAATGCAGCTGGCGCCACAACAGATACACCAGAGGTATGTCCACCGCGGTCCTCTCGTACTAGCGGCAGGTCTCCTCAAATTTCCAACGCCCACAACAGATAGGGACCGAACTGTCTCACGACGTTCTGAACCCAGCTCGCGTGCCACTTTAATGGGCGAACAGCCCAACCCTTGGGACCTTCTCCAGCCCCAGGATGTGACGAGCCGACATCGAGGTGCCAAACCGCTCCGTCGATATGAGCTCTTGGGAGCGATCAGCCTGTTATCCCCGGAGTACCTTTTATCCTTTGAGCGATGGCCCTTCCATACGGAACCACCGGATCACTATGCCCTGGTTTCCCACCTGATCGACTTGTCGGTCTCACAGTCAAGCACCCTTATATCATTACACTCTTCTGACGGTTACCAATCGTCATGAGGGTACCTTTGGAAGCCTCCGTTACTCTTTTGGAGGCGACCACCCCAGTCAAACTACCCACCACACACTGTCTCCGACTAACGCCGGATTAGATCCCGAATAAGCAAAGGGCCGTATTTCAAGGACAGCTCCACGAACCCTAGCGAGCCCGCTTCGTAGCTTCCGGCCTATCCTACACATCACTTATCCAGAATCAATGTGAAGTTGCAGTAAAGGTTCACGGGGTCTTTCCGTCCCGTTGCGGGTAATCGGCATCTTCACCGATACTACAATTTCACCGAGCTCATGGCTGAGACAGTGCCCACATCGTTACACCATTCGTGCAGGTCGGAACTTACCCGACAAGGAATTTCGCTACCTTAGGACCGTTATAGTTACGGCCGCCGTTTACCGGGGCTTCATTTCAATGCTTCTCTTGCGATAACATCCCCACTTAACCTTCCGGCACCGGGCAGGTGTCAGGCCATATACATCATCTTTCGATTTGGCATAGCCTTGTGTTTTTGATAAACAGTCGCATGGGCCTTTTCACTGCGGCCTCCATTGCTGGAGGCGCCCCTTCTCCCGAAGTTACGGGGCGATTTTGCCTAGTTCCTTAGCCATGGATCACTCGAGCGCCTTAGGATTCTCTCCTTGACTACCTGTGTCGGTTTGAGGTACGGGTAACTGATACCTGAAGCTTAGAGGGTTTTCTCGGAAGCCCTTACGATCACTATCCGCTTGCCCGAAGGCTCGCGGTACTGTCAGGTTTCACCTCCCAGTGCGGATTTGCCTACACCAGTCATCGGTTACGCCCTTTAACGTACTATTCCGTCAGTACGCGGATCTGTCATCACTTCGTTGCCCCATCGCAGTATCAGTCAGTATCGGAATATTAACCGATCGTCCATCGACTACGCCTTTCGGCTTTGCCTTAGGTCCCGACTAACCCTGATCCGATTAGCGTTGATCAGGAAACCTTAGTCTATCGGCGAAAGAGTTTCTCACTCTTTTTGTCGTTACTTATGCCTACATTTGCTTTTCCAACCGCTCCAGCATACCTCACGATACACCTTCTACGCTGTATTGGAATGCTCCCCTACCATAAATCCATAGCTTCGGTGGTACACTTTATGCCCGATTATTATCCATGCCCAATCGCTCGACTAGTGAGCTGTTACGCACTCTTTAAATGAATGGCTGCTTCCAAGCCAACATCCTAGCTGTCTAAGCAATCGGACCTCGTTTTTTCAACTTAGCATACACTTGGGGACCTTAGCTGATGGTCTGGGTTCTTTCCCTTTCGGACACGGACCTTAGCACCCATGCCCTCACTGCCGGTGAGCATCTTATAGCATTCGGAGTTTGTCTGGATTTGATAGGCGGTGAAGCCCTCGCATCCAATCAGTAGCTCTACCTCTATAAGACTCATAACCGACGCTGCACCTAAATGCATTTCGGGGAGTACGAGCTATTTCCCAGTTTGATTGGCCTTTCACCCCTACCCACAGTTCATCCAAGAACTTTTCAACGTTCCCTGGTTCGGTCCTCCATTTTGTGTTACCAAAACTTCAACCTGACCATGGGTAGATCACAAGGTTTCGCGTCTAGCGCCACTGACTAAAGCGCCCTATTCAGACTCGCTTTCGCTTCGGCTCCGGGCCTTAAACCCTTAACCTGGCCAGTGACGACTAACTCGTAGGCTCATTATGCAAAAGGCACGCTGTCATCCACCTTACGGCAGACTCCAACCGCTTGTAAGCGCACGGTTTCAGGTACTATTTCACTCCGCTGTTCGCGGTTCTTTTCACCTTTCCCTTACGGTACTAGTTCTCTATCGGTCTCTCAGGAGTATTTAGCCTTACCGGATGGTCCCGGCAGATTCAGACAGGATTTCACGTGTCCCGCCCTACTCAGGATACCACTATCTACGCAACAATGTACAAATACAGGGCTATCACCTTCTTTGGCTGATCTTTCCAAATCATTCTTTTTAATGTCGTTTCAAATATCGTGGTCCTACAACCCCAAATTTGCCGAAACAAATTTGGTTTAGGCTGTTCCCGCTTCGCTCGCCACTACTAGGGGAATCACTTTTGTTTTCTTTTCCTCCGGGTAATTAGATGTTTCAGTTCCCCGGGTTGGCTTCAGGCATCGCCTGATTTCCTTGCGGAAGGGTTGTCCCATTCGGATATTTACGGATCAAAGGTTATTTGCACCTCCCCGCAACTTTTCGCAGCTTATCACGTCCTTCATCGCCTCTGAGAGCCAAGGCATCCACCGTACGCTCTTATTAACTTTCTTCTTGATTTCTCTTTACAGGTCAATCTTCTTTTTTTCTTCACATTCCCAACATGTCAAAGAACTTTAAAGTTAGTCCCAAGTCCTAAGTACAAAGTACTAAGTCTTGTTGCAGACTACTTAACGTTGATACTCCGGAGTCGAACCGGATTTGTTTTTACCACCCTCTGGGTATCATCTGTTCCATCATTTTTTTTGAACTTTTTGTCTCTCATCTTTCGACTTAAGACTTACGACTTTCTACTCGCTTTGTGGAGAATAAGGGAGTCGAACCCTTGACCTCTAGAATGCAAATCTAGCGCTCTAGCCAACTGAGCTAATCCCCCGATTCAAAATTTTGAATTTTAAATTATCAATGCTGAATGTCTTTCAATTCAAAATTTAAAATTATTCATTCAAAACTCTTGGCAGTAGTCCCGCCCAGATTTGAACTGGGGACCTCTACATTATCAGTGTAGCGCTCTAACCAGCTGAGCTACGAGACTGTCAGTGTCAGATTTTAGATTTAAGATATTAGATGTAAGACTTTAGATTGCTTTTTTTCGATTTCAGTCTTCTATCTTTCAGTCTAATGTCTTTTTTTCGTGTCTCTTAAACGTCAATCTCTGCTTTATTTCTTTTAAAAAGGTAAACAAGTTCTATCACATCAGTCTTAAATCCCATCGTTGCGTCACAAGCTCCAGAAAGGAGGTGTTCCAGCCACACCTTCCGGTACGGCTACCTTGTTACGACTTAACCCCAGTCACTGGTTTTACCCTAGGACGCTCCTTGCGGTCACATACTTCAGGTCCCCCCAGCTTCCATGGTTTGACGGGCGGTGTGTACAAGGCCCGGGAACGTATTCACCGCGCCATGGCTGATGCGCGATTACTAGCGAATCCAGCTTCACGAAGTCGGGTTGCAGACTTCGATCCGAACTGAGACCAGCTTTAGAGATTTGCATCCTGTCACCAGGTAGCAGCCCTTTGTACTGGCCATTGTAACACGTGTGTAGCCCTGGACATAAGGGCCGTGCTGATTTGACGTCATCCCCACCTTCCTCTCACCTTACGGTGGCAGTCCCGCTAGAGTTCCCGGCATGACCCGATGGCAACTAACGGTAAGGGTTGCGCTCGTTATGGGACTTAACCCGACACCTCACGGCACGAGCTGACGACAACCATGCAGCACCTTGTAAAGAGCCCCGAAGGGAAGCGCGTTTCCGCGGCATGCACTCTACATTTAAGCCCAGGTAAGGTTCCTCGCGTATCATCGAATTAAACCACATGTTCCTCCGCTTGTGCGGGCCCCCGTCAATTCCTTTGAGTTTCAACCTTGCGATCGTACTCCCCAGGTGGCTCACTTAAAACTTTCGCTTGGCCGCTTACAATATATCGCAAACAGCGAGTGAGCATCGTTTACAGCGTGGACTACCAGGGTATCTAATCCTGTTCGATCCCCACGCTTTCGTGCATCAGCGTCAGTAATAGCTTAGTAAGCTGCCTTCGCAATCGGTGTTCTGAGTAATATCTAAGCATTTCACCGCTACACTACTCATTCCGCCTACCTCAACTATACTCAAGACCAGCAGTATCAATGGCAGTTCTACAGTTAAGCTGCAGGATTTCACCACTGACTTACAGGTCCGCCTACGCACCCTTTAAACCCAATAAATCCGGATAACGCTTGGATCCTCCGTATTACCGCGGCTGCTGGCACGGAGTTAGCCGATCCTTATTCCTGTACTACCGTCAATACCCTACACGTAGAGCAATTTCTTTGCACAGAAAAGAAGTTTACAATCCATAGGACCTTCATCCTTCACGCGGGATGGCTGGTTCAGGCTTGCGCCCATTGACCAATATTCCTCACTGCTGCCTCCCGTAGGAGTCTGGTCCGTGTCTCAGTACCAGTGTGGGGGATCATCCTCTCAGAACCCCTAGACATCGTAGGCTTGGTAGGCCATTACCCTACCAACTACCTAATGTCACGCATGCCCATCTTTAACCGCCGGAGCTTTAATTAACAAACCATGCGATTCGTTAATGTTATGGGGTATTAATCCGAGTTTCCCCGGGCTATTCCCCTGTTAAAGGCAGGTTGCATACGCGTTACTCACCCGTGCGCCGCTCTAGGGCATTGCTGCCTTGCCGCTCGACTTGCATGTGTTAGGCCTCCCGCTAGCGTTCATCCTGAGCCAGGATCAAACTCTTCGTTGTAATTTAAAAGTTTGTTGTGCTTTTAAAAGCACTAATGTCTTCTAGCTCTAATGACGTTGATTTGAATCTAATTCTAACGTAATTTTCCTTGTTTTACCTTTTCAATATTTTCAATGAACTCTTTATGTTTTCGGTACTTCCCAGTACCGTAGTTCGTCTTAGCTTTTAACTCTGAACTCCCCGTTATTACTACGGGGCGGCAAAGTTAGAAAGAGTTTTTATTCTACCAAAACTTTTGGCCTTTTTTTTCGAAGTTTTTTTTTTCTTCCCGTATTCCCCGAATCACCTTTAAGCGATCCCTGAAATACTGCCGGAGTACTTTATTTTTTAACTCCTCATTCCCTCTTCCTTTTCATTTCCTCTAAGAACTCGCTTCCGTTTTAGCGGCGGCAAAGATATGTCTTAATTTTTCAATACTCCAAATCTTTTTTCACTTTTTTTTATCTTTTATTTTAGTCGCCTAAATCTAATCAATAATACTCCGTGATACCTCTAAATTATCAGATTTTACTGAACTTTGAGAACATGACAGCCCTCACTTTAACAAAAAACCCCGACTCGTTAAGAATCGGGGTTTATTAAAGATCGGCGATGACCTACTCTCCCACAAATAAATGCAGTACCATCGGCGCTGGCGGGCTTAACTTCTCTGTTCGGAATGGGAAGAGGTGGGACCCCGCCGCAATAATCACCTAAAATCGTTCTGGTATATTTACGTACCAACCAATATTTTTATTAGTCTTGAGTCATGAGTATTTAGTTATGAGTACTTTTCATGTAGTTTTTCGTCTTTCGACTCACTACTACTGTCTCACTACTCCTGTCTCATTAAACTAATCAACATGTATGAGGGAATATGAAGAGGAAAACTGAACTGTAAATTCCAAGCGAAAGTCTTCGGGCAATTAGTACTGCTCGGCTTTGCCATTACTGACTTTACACCTGCAGCCTATCAACGTGGTAGTCTTCCACGACCCTTAAAGGAAATCTAATCTTGAAGCCAGCTTCGTGCTTAGATGCTTTCAGCACTTATCTGTTCCATACATAGCTACTCTGCAATGCAGCTGGCGCCACAACAGATACACCAGAGGTATGTCCACCGCGGTCCTCTCGTACTAGCGGCAGGTCTCCTCAAATTTCCAACGCCCACAACAGATAGGGACCGAACTGTCTCACGACGTTCTGAACCCAGCTCGCGTGCCACTTTAATGGGCGAACAGCCCAACCCTTGGGACCTTCTCCAGCCCCAGGATGTGACGAGCCGACATCGAGGTGCCAAACCGCTCCGTCGATATGAGCTCTTGGGAGCGATCAGCCTGTTATCCCCGGAGTACCTTTTATCCTTTGAGCGATGGCCCTTCCATACGGAACCACCGGATCACTATGCCCTGGTTTCCCACCTGATCGACTTGTCGGTCTCACAGTCAAGCACCCTTATATCATTACACTCTTCTGACGGTTACCAATCGTCATGAGGGTACCTTTGGAAGCCTCCGTTACTCTTTTGGAGGCGACCACCCCAGTCAAACTACCCACCACACACTGTCTCCGACTAACGCCGGATTAGATCCCGAATAAGCAAAGGGCCGTATTTCAAGGACAGCTCCACGAACCCTAGCGAGCCCGCTTCGTAGCTTCCGGCCTATCCTACACATCACTTATCCAGAATCAATGTGAAGTTGCAGTAAAGGTTCACGGGGTCTTTCCGTCCCGTTGCGGGTAATCGGCATCTTCACCGATACTACAATTTCACCGAGCTCATGGCTGAGACAGTGCCCACATCGTTACACCATTCGTGCAGGTCGGAACTTACCCGACAAGGAATTTCGCTACCTTAGGACCGTTATAGTTACGGCCGCCGTTTACCGGGGCTTCATTTCAATGCTTCTCTTGCGATAACATCCCCACTTAACCTTCCGGCACCGGGCAGGTGTCAGGCCATATACATCATCTTTCGATTTGGCATAGCCTTGTGTTTTTGATAAACAGTCGCATGGGCCTTTTCACTGCGGCCTCCATTGCTGGAGGCGCCCCTTCTCCCGAAGTTACGGGGCGATTTTGCCTAGTTCCTTAGCCATGGATCACTCGAGCGCCTTAGGATTCTCTCCTTGACTACCTGTGTCGGTTTGAGGTACGGGTAACTGATACCTGAAGCTTAGAGGGTTTTCTCGGAAGCCCTTACGATCACTATCCGCTTGCCCGAAGGCTCGCGGTACTGTCAGGTTTCACCTCCCAGTGCGGATTTGCCTACACCAGTCATCGGTTACGCCCTTTAACGTACTATTCCGTCAGTACGCGGATCTGTCATCACTTCGTTGCCCCATCGCAGTATCAGTCAGTATCGGAATATTAACCGATCGTCCATCGACTACGCCTTTCGGCTTTGCCTTAGGTCCCGACTAACCCTGATCCGATTAGCGTTGATCAGGAAACCTTAGTCTATCGGCGAAAGAGTTTCTCACTCTTTTTGTCGTTACTTATGCCTACATTTGCTTTTCCAACCGCTCCAGCATACCTCACGATACACCTTCTACGCTGTATTGGAATGCTCCCCTACCATAAATCCATAGCTTCGGTGGTACACTTTATGCCCGATTATTATCCATGCCCAATCGCTCGACTAGTGAGCTGTTACGCACTCTTTAAATGAATGGCTGCTTCCAAGCCAACATCCTAGCTGTCTAAGCAATCGGACCTCGTTTTTTCAACTTAGCATACACTTGGGGACCTTAGCTGATGGTCTGGGTTCTTTCCCTTTCGGACACGGACCTTAGCACCCATGCCCTCACTGCCGGTGAGCATCTTATAGCATTCGGAGTTTGTCTGGATTTGATAGGCGGTGAAGCCCTCGCATCCAATCAGTAGCTCTACCTCTATAAGACTCATAACCGACGCTGCACCTAAATGCATTTCGGGGAGTACGAGCTATTTCCCAGTTTGATTGGCCTTTCACCCCTACCCACAGTTCATCCAAGAACTTTTCAACGTTCCCTGGTTCGGTCCTCCATTTTGTGTTACCAAAACTTCAACCTGACCATGGGTAGATCACAAGGTTTCGCGTCTAGCGCCACTGACTAAAGCGCCCTATTCAGACTCGCTTTCGCTTCGGCTCCGGGCCTTAAACCCTTAACCTGGCCAGTGACGACTAACTCGTAGGCTCATTATGCAAAAGGCACGCTGTCATCCACCTTACGGCAGACTCCAACCGCTTGTAAGCGCACGGTTTCAGGTACTATTTCACTCCGCTGTTCGCGGTTCTTTTCACCTTTCCCTTACGGTACTAGTTCTCTATCGGTCTCTCAGGAGTATTTAGCCTTACCGGATGGTCCCGGCAGATTCAGACAGGATTTCACGTGTCCCGCCCTACTCAGGATACCACTATTTACGCAACAATGTACAAATACAGGGCTATCACCTTCTTTGGCTGATCTTTCCAAATCATTCTTTTTAATGTCGTTTCAAATATCGTGGTCCTACAACCCCAAATTTGCCGAAACAAATTTGGTTTAGGCTGTTCCCGCTTCGCTCGCCACTACTAGGGGAATCACTTTTGTTTTCTTTTCCTCCGGGTAATTAGATGTTTCAGTTCCCCGGGTTGGCTTCAGGCATCGCCTGATTTCCTTGCGGAAGGGTTGTCCCATTCGGATATTTACGGATCAAAGGTTATTTGCACCTCCCCGCAACTTTTCGCAGCTTATCACGTCCTTCATCGCCTCTGAGAGCCAAGGCATCCACCGTACGCTCTTATTAACTTTCTTCTTGATTTCTCTTTACAGGTCAATCTTCTTTTTTTCTTCACATTCCCAACATGTCAAAGAACTTTATCATCTGGTCGTGAGTCGTAAGCTTTCAGTCGTAAGTAAAAACTTCAACTTTTAACCTATTCACAACCGTGAAACGCAGATACTTTTGGAATCGAACCAAACTCTTACACCAACCAGGTGTATCTATATTCTTTATCTCAATATTTTTTGAACTCTTTTGTCTTTACGACTTTCTTCTCTATTTTCAATTTGTACTTCGTACTTAGGTACTTTGTACTTCTTCTTGTGGAGAATAAGGGAGTCGAACCCTTGACCTCTAGAATGCAAATCTAGCGCTCTAGCCAACTGAGCTAATCCCCCGATTCAAAATTTTGAATTTTAAATTATTAATGCTGAATGTCTTTCAATTCAAAATTTAAAATTATTCATTCAAAACTCTTGGCAGTAGTCCCGCCCAGATTTGAACTGGGGACCTCTACATTATCAGTGTAGCGCTCTAACCAGCTGAGCTACGAGACTGTCTTTTATGCCTGCGGTCGCCTTTTGCCATTTTCGCTCTAGACTCCCTGGCTGACAGCTTCCCGCTTTTTGCTCTATTTCTTTTAAAAAGGTAAACAAGTTCTATCACATCAGTCTTAAATCCCATCGTTGCGTCACAAGCTCCAGAAAGGAGGTGTTCCAGCCACACCTTCCGGTACGGCTACCTTGTTACGACTTAACCCCAGTCACTGGTTTTACCCTAGGACGCTCCTTGCGGTCACATACTTCAGGTCCCCCCAGCTTCCATGGTTTGACGGGCGGTGTGTACAAGGCCCGGGAACGTATTCACCGCGCCATGGCTGATGCGCGATTACTAGCGAATCCAGCTTCACGAAGTCGGGTTGCAGACTTCGATCCGAACTGAGACCAGCTTTAGAGATTTGCATCCTGTCACCAGGTAGCAGCCCTTTGTACTGGCCATTGTAACACGTGTGTAGCCCTGGACATAAGGGCCGTGCTGATTTGACGTCATCCCCACCTTCCTCTCACCTTACGGTGGCAGTCCCGCTAGAGTTCCCGGCATGACCCGATGGCAACTAACGGTAAGGGTTGCGCTCGTTATGGGACTTAACCCGACACCTCACGGCACGAGCTGACGACAACCATGCAGCACCTTGTAAAGAGCCCCGAAGGGAAGCGCGTTTCCGCGGCATGCACTCTACATTTAAGCCCAGGTAAGGTTCCTCGCGTATCATCGAATTAAACCACATGTTCCTCCGCTTGTGCGGGCCCCCGTCAATTCCTTTGAGTTTCAACCTTGCGATCGTACTCCCCAGGTGGCTCACTTAAAACTTTCGCTTGGCCGCTTACAATATATCGCAAACAGCGAGTGAGCATCGTTTACAGCGTGGACTACCAGGGTATCTAATCCTGTTCGATCCCCACGCTTTCGTGCATCAGCGTCAGTAATAGCTTAGTAAGCTGCCTTCGCAATCGGTGTTCTGAGTAATATCTAAGCATTTCACCGCTACACTACTCATTCCGCCTACCTCAACTATACTCAAGACCAGCAGTATCAATGGCAGTTCTACAGTTAAGCTGCAGGATTTCACCACTGACTTACAGGTCCGCCTACGCACCCTTTAAACCCAATAAATCCGGATAACGCTTGGATCCTCCGTATTACCGCGGCTGCTGGCACGGAGTTAGCCGATCCTTATTCCTGTACTACCGTCAATACCCTACACGTAGAGCAATTTCTTTGCACAGAAAAGAAGTTTACAATCCATAGGACCTTCATCCTTCACGCGGGATGGCTGGTTCAGGCTTGCGCCCATTGACCAATATTCCTCACTGCTGCCTCCCGTAGGAGTCTGGTCCGTGTCTCAGTACCAGTGTGGGGGATCATCCTCTCAGAACCCCTAGACATCGTAGGCTTGGTAGGCCATTACCCTACCAACTACCTAATGTCACGCATGCCCATCTTTAACCGCCGGAGCTTTAATTAACAAACCATGCGATTCGTTAATGTTATGGGGTATTAATCCGAGTTTCCCCGGGCTATTCCCCTGTTAAAGGCAGGTTGCATACGCGTTACTCACCCGTGCGCCGCTCTAGGGCATTGCTGCCTTGCCGCTCGACTTGCATGTGTTAGGCCTCCCGCTAGCGTTCATCCTGAGCCAGGATCAAACTCTTCGTTGTAATTTAAAAGTTTGTTGTGCTTTTTAAAGCACTAATGTCTTCTAGCTCTAATGACGTTGATTTGAATCTAATTCTAACGTAATTTTCCTTGTTTTACCTTTTCAATATTTTCAATGAACTCTTTATGTTTTCGGTACTTCCCAGTACCGTAGTTCGTCTTAGCTTTTAACTCTGAACTCCCCGTTATTACTACGGGGCGGCAAAGTTAGAAAGAGTTTTTATTCTACCAAAACTTTTGGCCTTTTTTTTCGAAGTTTTTTTTTCTTCCCGTATTCCCCGAATCACCTTTAAGCGATCCCTGAAATACTGCCGGAGTACTTTATTTCTTAACTCCTCATTCCCTCTTCCTTTTCATTTCCTCTAAGAACTCGCTTCCGTTTTAGCGGCGGCAAAGATATGTCTTAATTTTTTAATACTCCAAATCTTTTTTCACTTTTTTTTATCTTTTATTTTAGTCGCCTAAATCTAATCAATAATACTCCGTGATACCTCTAAATTACCAGACTTTACTGAACTTTCGCCTCTCCTCATCCGGTCGCCCGGTTTGTTTTAGCGGCGGCAAAGATAGAGCATTCTTTTCCGTTATTCCAAATCTTTTTCCCATTTTTATCCAAAAAAAATAACACAAATACGCTCCTATTCTGATTTTTAATGTGTTATAAAGCATAAAAAGCCTGACAAAAATATTGTCAGGCTTAAGAACAACTAAAATATTTATTAAAGTATGTGGATTCAGAATTACCACCCCGGATTTTGTACTAACGATGGAGTCCGTTTTACTTCGTCATCCATTATTGGGAACAAATAATGACGAGGGGTAACAAATACGCGAGACTCAATAAAGTAACGCTTCATTTTATATTTCTTACTGCCGATTGTGATTTTTCCATTTGGATCCTCAATGGGGCGCATACCGTTGATCATGCGCTGGCACTTAGGATATGGCCAATAGCTTTGAGAACGGCTATCATTATCTGCCCCTGCCTGCTCCCATGCGGCTTCTTTCGCTTTTTCGGAAGCACTGCTGGGTTCGAGATATAAACGACAATCCCAAATTCGTTTGTTTTCATAAAAGAACTCAACACGACGTTCGCGCATAATATATTCTTTCATCAATTGCTTATCAGATTTTGCAGCCGGAGGAATTGGTGCCATGAAGGAACGAGCTCTCACTTCGTTGATTCTATCGTAAATGTCCTGATTTGGACCAGAGATTTCATTTACCGCTTCACAATAGATGTAAATAAACTCGGGCAAACGCCAAATAGGAGGACCGCTTATATTAAATGATTTATCGCGGTTCCATGATTCACGTAACAATTTGCGGTAAAAATATCCGGTTGTTGTTGAGTTGGATGCACCGATCCGATCTGATCCTTCGGCGGTATTGATTACTTTACCGCGGAAAGTTGATCCATGATAAATAATGTCGCGATAAAAACGAGGGTCGCGAGGAACACTCACATATGGATTTTCGTCGTCATAACCATCCGCTTTTGCCCTGGAAGCATAAATCGGATAGCCATATCCATCCGGAGCAATATATTCATATTCGTCAACCTGCTCCTGAACGGGCATCTGACGAGAACTTCCTCCCCAACTAGGAGGATACATATCGCCTTGCCATGCCTGGTTTTTATCTTTCGTTACAAAAAATACTGCTTCTTTTTGAAAAGCATCCATGCTGTGGTACATATCCCAAAGACGTGCATACACTTTCGAGTTATTATTATTTGTACCTCCATCATCTTTAAAATCAGCAGCATCGTGCCCTGTATATAATGAATAACGAGGAGCTCCGTCCGCCTGAAAATCGATTACGGCTTTTGCTGCATCTCTGGCTTTCACCCAGCGATTCTGATCATACGCATATTCGCTTTTGAAAAGACGAGCATCTTCCGGAAATGTACCACCATTCCACATAGGTGTAGCCGCCATCCAGCGAACAACTGCTTTCAAACCTAAACAAGCACCTTTGTCAACACGTCCGAAATCGGAACCACCCCAGGTTGCCGGAACCAGAGCATACGCAGAATCGCAATCCTGACAAATCCGATCGACCGTTTTATGAAATGATTCTTTAGAGAAGTCCATCGATCCTTGAGGATCTACAGTATGGTCTAATCCAACTACCTCTCCGTACATTCTGATCAATAAATAGTGGAAATAAGCGCGCATAAAAAATGTTTCGCCAACACGTTTGCTTAAGTTTCCGGGCTGAAGTGGATCATCAGGAGTTCCGAATTCTTTGATTCCTTCCAGAATCACATTTGTTTTGCGAATTTTCGAATACAAATCCCACCAATATTGACCACAACTACTACGATCAGGCATTCCCATTGGACTCCAATCGCCGGTATTATATTTATTCGTTAAACTACCTTCGGCCGTTGAGCCCTCACATTCATCGGTAACAGGAGCTGAAGAAAAGTGGTTAAAGAAAACCAAAGGACGATTAGCACTTTTTGAATCGGCATACAGGTCGGTTACCAATTGGTTTGTTTTATTGTAACGAGTAAACACCTGCTCTTTATCTACCTGATCATCTGGTTTCCGATCCAGGAAATCGTCGTTACACGCATTGAAAAAGAACATTGCCGTAGCAACAAGTCCGAGATAATATATATTTTTAAGTTTCATAATGATTCAGTTTTTAGAATTAGAAGGTTACATCAACACCAAAATTGATCACTTTCTGCACAGGATACCAGTCACCAGATCCTTCTCTTGTTTCCGGATCAATATCTACATCATCCAGTGAATCCCATGTAAATAAGTTCAAGCCCTGAACATAGAAACGTACCTGTTGCAATCCTGCAAAACGAATAGCACTTTTCGGCAGGCTGTACCCAATTTCAACCGTTTTCAAACGCAAATACGATGCATTATAAAGGAATAAACTGCTATTTGCATTTTTATTGTTGCTATGATCGCCAAAGTGAAGAGCCGGGTATTTCGCTGTTTCTGCCGTTTCCGGGGTCCAACGATCCAGGTGCATCGGTTTTACTTTTCCAAATTTATCCTGCGAGAACAAAGGAAAATCCCAAACAGCTGCACCATTTAATTGAACAGAACTGCTTGTTGCTCCCTGAAACATCATACTAAAGTCGAATCCTTTGTACTGAGCTCCGACAGGAATACCAAACATGATTTCAGGACTACGAGGATTGCCCATTGTTGTACGGTCCCCTAAGTCATTAATTTTCCCGTCACCGTTCAAATCTTTATAAACCACATCACCAGGGATTAAACGTCCCCAGGTCTGATAACCGGCACCACTATTCATATTATTCAATTCGTCAGCCTCTGTCTGATTTTTCACGAAGTGATCGAATACATATACAAAATGTTCACCGATTCGTTTTCCGGTTTCAGTTCTCCATGTATAATCTCTGGGTATCTCATTCATGAACTTGATTTTGTTTCGAGCAAAAGAGAGGTTGGGTTTCAGATAATACGTAAAATCACGTCCAATCTTACCATTCCAGCCAATTTCGAAATCGATACCATAATTATCAACGATTCCAGAATTAATATATGGAGCATCTTTCCCAACTACATCAGGGAAACCCATTTTATTACCACCACCTAGATCAGTAATAATATCGTAACGGTGTTCGAAGAAATAATCGGCTACAACAGACAGTCGTTTATTGAACAAGAGAGCATCAAATCCAATATCTGTTTTGCGAGCTTTTTCCCAACTCAGATTGGGGTTTGCCAAATCACCTTCTTTCAAACCACCGCCAGCACCAGCACCAAAATTATCGGTACCAAAACTGTAGTCGCTACCTCCGTTAAAATACTGGAGATAGATAAATCGTTTGCTGTTTGGAATCTGATCGCTACCAACCATACCAAATGATCCGCGGATTTTCAGATTGTCAAGCCATGATTTTGTTCCTGCCATAAATGTTTCATTAGAAATAAGCCAGCCCACCGATCCTGCGGGAAAGAAACCATAACGATTTCCGGGAGCAAAGTTCTCTGAACCATTAAATCCAACATTTAATTCGAATAAATAACGATCGCTATAATTATATGTAGCACGACCTGTTACTCCTTGATAGCAGAATGCAACCTGATTATCGACATTCCGAATTGAACGGTTTGCCAACAATAATCCAGACACATCATGGTTACCAAACTTACGCATGTACTCGAATTTCACCTGGTAATAGGTTCTTCCAATCGTTGAGTTTCGGCTAATATCATTTCCGATTGTTTGGTCGAGACTATATTTATTCCCTGTTTTATACACCCCGGTATAAACTCCCGGAGACATATAGAAGTCACGTCCAACTTCAGGCATAAAAGTCGCATACCCCGGATATTCCCGATAACCTTCCGAATATGTATTCACCTTACGGTTAATCCAGCGGCCTTCTGATGCGTCATAAGAAAACACTCCTTCTACTTTTAATCCTTTTGTAATGAAATCGAGTTTATGTCCCATCGAGAATGAGCCATCGAGGTAAGTATTTTTCTCGTTCAAGAACCCAGTGCGACTTAATTCACCTAATAAATTGAATCGGTAAATCTGATCACCAAAAAGTAATCCGTTAGGAAAGTTGGCGAAGTATGTTGAATTTTTCACATTCCCGTTGTCTTCCATTACAATCGGAAGATGTGGTGGCTGCGTATTACATATTTCCACTATACGAGAAGCAGTTGTACCCGGAGCATTACGGTCGGTAATACGGGCACCCAAGTCTAAGCGCACATAAAAATCTTTAGTAATGTCAATATCAATATTTGAACGGAAGTTATAACGTTTAAACACAGCCTGTGTACTGTATTGTGCAAGATCGGAGTGACTATAGTTTCCTTGTTGCTCGAAATAATTGGCCATTACATAATAACGAGCGCGATCAGATCCTCCGCGAATAGAAAGACTGTAGTCTTCCTGAACACCTGGTTTAAATGCATAATCAAAATAATCCCAGTTATATCCCAATGAATCGGAGTTATCTCCTTTTGCACGACGGAATTTATCAATCGCATCTTGCGAAAACAATGTTAATGTGTTAGGATCAATTCCTGGGTTGTCGTTTATTTTTGCTTCATTGTAAAGCATTGCATAATCAGCCGAACCCAAATATTTAGGGAACTTCACTGGCTGGTTAGTACCCACCGAGGCTTTAAAATTTACCGTAGCTTTTTCCTGCGATTTTCCGCGCTTGGTTGTAATAATGATTACACCGTTTGCTCCACGAACACCGAAAGGAGCGGTGGCCGACGCATCCTTCAGAATAGTGAAGGTTTCAATTTCTTCCGGAGCCAAATAGCTCATGCTTCGCTCAACCCCGTCAACAATTACAATCGGGGATTTTTCGCCATAGGTACCAAATCCGCGAACGTAAACATCACTTCGGTCAACCCCCGGCTCACCTCCACTAAACTGGTTCACCATCAAACCGGGCATACGACCAGCAAGTGCATTGGTTAGGTTCGCTGTCGGACTTTGTTTCAGGTCGCGGGTGGTAATTGTTGCAATTGATCCGGTAATTGTTGCTTTACGTTGAGTTGCATACCCCACTACAATTACCTCATCTACGCCAATTGTTTCTTCTTCCATCACAATTTTAAAGTCGGAAGTAGCACCAACTGCAAGCTCCTGTGCTTTCATTCCGATGAAAGAAACTGCGAGCACAGCCTCTTTTCCAACTCCGGAAAGCGTAAATGCTCCGTCGATATCGGTTATCGTTCCGTTTGTTGTTCCTTTAACCACTACAGTAACTCCGGGAAGTGGATGACCGTTTGTATCGAGAACAACCCCGGTTATTTTTTTCGTTGCCTGTTCGCTCAACAAAGCTCGTTTTAGTGGAGCAATTGCATCCAAATCGTCTTTCTGATACAGGAAAACTTGTCGGTCGTCAATTAAATACTCGATGTCTGTTTTGTCGAATAGTTGGTCCAGGATTGTATTTATTTGCGCCGATTTCACTGAAAGCGTGTGCTTTGACTCCGAATCCAGAATATCTGCATCGTAAATAAATATAAACCGACTGTTACTTTCGATTGAGAGGAGAATTTCCTCCAGGGAAGCTTCTTCCAGCTTTAGATCAAGCCTGGTTTTCTGCGAATACGAGCTTGCAGAAACCGTTAATGCTCCCAGAAAAATTAAAAAAGCAATCAGTTTCATTCGTAACAAGAAAGTTTTTAACCTCTCCCGGGGAACGGAAGAGACAAGATTCACATTTTTCTTCATAACTTTGTTTCGATTTTAATTAAACATTTGTATGCCCCTTCGGGCATATAGTGTAAACCGGTTAGTGCGGCCAACATTAGCCGGTTTTTTCATTTTCTTATAATGTATTTACCTCCTTCTTTTTTATACCTGATTTTTGCCATCACACATAACCCGTCCAGTATCCGGTCGGGATCTTCCTTTAATTCTAATTTTCCCCCGATGTAGATCACCTCTTCCAATCCTTTCGGACATTCGATTTCTACATTATAATAGCGCGAAACGCGACGCAATAAATTTCCAAGTTTCTCATTTCTGAAATCCAGGTAACCATTCATCCACGAAATATAGTTCTGCACATTTTCAACCTGCGCCACACCAATATGCTTCTTGTCGGCGCTAATATTTGCAATTTGATTCGGTTCTATCATCACTTCTTCGGCAAACAAATCTTCATTTGTTTCCATTTTAATCGAACCTTCAACCAGCAGTGCATTAAATTCATTTTCGCCCTGATATGCCTGAATATTAAATTTGGTTCCCAGCACTCGAAGTTTAAACCCTTCGGTTTTCACCCAAAATGGTCGGTTTACATCTTTCGCCACATCAAAAAAGGCCTCTCCTTCCAGAAAAACCTCCCGCTGTTTTCGGTCAAAACAAATCGGATACACTAAACGAGAACCCGAATTAAGAGCAACGTTCGTCCCATCGGGCAATGTTACATTTGTACGTCGCCCAAAAGGAACGATCAACTGGTTGTACCCTTTTTGTGCCCTAATTTTATCGACAACGACCGTATTGTTAACCGATATTTTTTCGCCATTGGGTGCATGTTCAATCTTTGCTTTTTCAGACTGAATAGAAAGATTTTTTCCATTGTAAAGAATGAGCTGCGTTTCAGTGCAAGTTTTCGTTGGACTTGATTCGGCAAAACGAACAATATCCGACTCCATGTGCTTCAAATAATAATAAAAAGAAGCAACTCCTACAGTTAAAACGATTGCTGCAGCATACCTTATAAAATGGAAACGGTGAGAAACTTTTTTTTCCGGCTTTACCACTTCCGACCAAATTCGGTCTTTTATATCCTGTGTTTGTTTTTTGGGCGATGAACAAAGTCCTTTTACAATACGCGATGCCTGTAAATATTTTTCCTGCTGATCGGGAAACGATTCCAACAACCGATCGAACTCATCCTGCTTACCTTTTACCATTTCGCAAAAACGACGATCAAGTACCAGTTCTTCAATGGTATAATCATCATACTGCGTGTAGTCATTCTCCATTATTCCGATTTTTCTCTTCTAAAGAGGAGCATTATCCGAATTTCTGGACATCGTTTTGATATTTTTTTTGAAATTTTTTAAGAATAGCCATAAAACAAGCCCTCCGCCTGTTGGTAGTACTTTGACAACCTCTTCTTTTATTGTCTTTATTGAGCGGTGTACGGATTTATAACATGAATCAATTGAAATATTCAACATTTCAGCAATCTCTTCATAGTCGAGTTCTTGCTGAAACCGCAGGAAAATAATCTCCTGCTGCCGGGGACCAAGTCGGGTAATACTTTCACTAATTAATTTCGATACATGATCCAGTTCTTCCCTATCCATGTGATCCTCGACCAGATTGTAGCAAAACAAATTCTGATTTTCCTGATTTTTTTCTGAAAGAAGTATTTTATTCCGAAGATTCATTTGCCGGTACAACTCTCGGCGAAACGACTGCAATAAAAAGAAAGGTACATTATTTACCGGTTTCAGACTTGCCCTTTTCTTGAAAAAATAACTGAAAATATTCTGGATGCAGTCTTCAACCAACGAATAATCGGAAGTATGGCGCAATCCAAAATCATATAAACGATCGAAATGATCGTAATATATAATTGAAAGTGCCTTCTCGTCTCCTTCATTTCTGAACTTTTCCCAAATTATGCTATAGTCATTATTCAAAGCCATGGATTTTTCTATTCAGTAAACTGGCAGACTGTTCTTCCGATAAAATGAAAAACAAATCTAAAAATACAGTTTCTGCATTTTCTGTTCTAAATCTGTTTTCATCGCTAGCAAAAATAACATATTGAGCATCAAAAAAAGCCTGACCCACAATTTTTGTTCAGTATAATTACACGAATTCTGATTATCAAAAATATAGGCTTTAAAGTTTGAGAAATAAAAAAAGGCTGTCTCCCGACAGCCTTCTGTGTATTATCAAAATTGGAGATTTATTCCATTTCAAATTTATACATTCCCATGTCGCTAACTTCCGACGAGCGAATGAATTCGGCATTAGCTTTCACCTGTGCTTTGGCAAAAGCAATGTACGTTTTCGCAGACCTCAGGAACATGCGATCGCGGTTCGTATCCAACAACAGCAGGTAACTCATAACAATGTGTCCGGCCATTTCAACTAAACGGCGAGCATGAAAATCGATAAATTCATTATCGTTTGCGGCAGTTACTTTTTTAACAGCCTGCTCATATTCATCAGTCAGAATAATTAATGTACGACGCATATACTCGAGTTCAGGAGCTACTTTCTCTGCTTCGTATTCACGAATCTGAGCCAGATAACCGCCAGTAGTTACGCCACGAATTGCAGCAACCACTTGCAACTGAGTTGTTCCTTCGTAAATTGAAGTAATGCGGGCATCGCGATAAATACGTTCAACCGGGTAATCTTTCATGAATCCCGATCCTCCGTGAATTTGCACTGCATCGTAAGCCAGTTGGTTACAGTACTCGCTCGCCATTCCTTTAGCCAGCGGAGTGTAAATGTCGGCCAGTTTCTGATACTGTTTCATTTCATCACGCTCTTCTTTTTCAAGTTTGCGTTCTTCTGAAATGTGCATGTATGTTTTGTACATGTCAACAAAACGAGCTGTTTCGTACAACAATGTGCGCGATGCATCCAGTTTTGCTTTCATTGTCGATAACATTTCGTACACCGCAGGGAAGCGAACAATTGCTTTGCCAAACTGCATACGCTCTTTGGAATATTGCAATGCTTCGCGATATGCGGCCTCAGAAACACCTACCGATTGGGCTGCGATACCCAAACGAGCTCCATTCATCAGAGCCATTACATATTTTATAAGTCCCATTTTACGATCGCCAACCAATTCAGCAGGAGCATCTTTAAATACTAACTCACACGTTGGCGAACCAATGATACCCATTTTGTGCTCGATACGACGGACAGTTACACCTCCGCTATTTTTATCGTAGATGTACATCGACAAACCACGACCATCTTTTGTTCCTGGTTCAGAACGAGCCAATACTAAAGAAATATGACCATCGCCATTCGTGATGAATCGTTTTACTCCATTCAGCAACCACATTTGTTTTTGTTCGTCCCATGTAGCTTTTAACTGAACAGCCTGCAAATCGGAACCTGCATCCGGTTCGGTTAAGTCCATCGCCATGGTTTCGCCCTGACAAACGCGAGTCAAATATTTTTCTTTTTGTTCTTCCGAAGCAAATTCATTGATGGTTTCAGCACAATCCTGCAAACCCCAAATGTTAACAAACCCAGCATCGGCACGCGACACAATGTCGGCTGCCATAATATAAGGTACAATCGGGAAGTTCAAGCCCCCGTAAGCACGAGGCAACGACATTCCCATCAACCCGGCTTTATTTAATGCTTCAATATTTTCCTCTGTTCCGCGGGCATAAACAACATGTCCATCAACTACCTGAGGACCTTCCGCATCAATACTCTCGGCATTTGGGCCAACAATTTCGCCACAAATTTCGCCCACAACTTCCAGTACTTTGTCGAAGCTATCGAAAGCATCCTCGTAGTCCATCGGGGCATAATCGAATTTTTCTTTTTCGGTGAAATTCCTTTCCTTCAAACGAACGATTTTCTCCATCAATGGATGCTGGAGATGGAATTTCAATTCTTTATTATCGTTATAAAAATTAGCCATTTTTTTCAGTTTTAAAAGCCCCACCTAACCTCCCAAAAGGGGAGGGACTAAAGACAAAGCTTCGGTTAAACCATTATATTATCTTAGTTTAGTCTCCCCTCCTCTGGAGGGGTTGGGGGAGGCTAATTACTTGGTATTCTTTTTATAATACTTAATCATCTTCGGAAGAATTTCAGAAACGTCTCCGGTGATCACATAATCAGCCACCGCATTGATCGGAGCTTCGGCATCCGTATTGATTGCAATAATCTGTGCTGATTCTTCCATTCCGGCACGGTGCTGAATTTGCCCCGAGATTCCGCAAGCGATGTATAATTTTGGGCGAACAGTAACTCCTGTCTGACCAATCTGACGTTCGTGTTCTACATAACCAGCATCCACTGCTGCACGCGAAGCACCAACTTCGCCACCCAACACTTCAGCCAATTCATATAACAAACGGAAATTTTCTTTCGAACCCATTCCGTAACCACCGGCAACAACGATTTGTGCACCTTTAATGTTTACTTTACTTTTCTCCATGTGGCGGTCGATAATCTCTACCACAAAATCAGCATCCGAAACATATTTTGCCACATCCAGTTTTACTACTTTCCCTTTGTAGTTTGCATCCTGAATTTCTTTTTTCATTACACCTTCACGAACAGTTGCCATCTGTGGGCGACAATCCGGATTAATAATGGTCGCAATAATATTTCCGCCAAAAGCGGGACGAATTTGGTAAAGCAGATTCTCGTAAACCTTACCTGCTTTTTTGTCTTCATGTCCGCCAATTACCAAGCTGGTACAGTCGGCAGTCAATCCGCTATGTAATGCTGAAGAAACACGAGGTCCGAGGTCACGACCAATCGACGAAGCGCCCATCAAAGCAACCTGTGGCTTTTGTTCGTCAAACAATTTGACAATAATTGACGTGTGTGGCAATGTGCTGTACGGATACAAACGAGCATCATCAGCTACATGCAATACATCTACCCCATATGGGAAAATTTCTTTTTCAATTCCTTCGAGTCCGCTACCGATAGCAACTGCTTCGAGTTTGCATTTCAGTTCGGTGGCCAGCGATCTTCCTTTGGTCAGCAACTCCTGGCTAACTTCTACTACGTGGCCGTCTTCTATTTCGCAATAAACAAAAACGCTGTTCATAAAATCTCTGTGTTAAAATTAACCAATAGTGTGACTTTCAATCAACTCTCTCATCAACTGATCGATATCTTCATCGGCTGAAGTAATTACTTTTGCTTCTTTAGCCTGAAGAACCACGTTCTCAACAGTTTTT
The DNA here is from genome assembly GCA_963668595.1 of Prolixibacteraceae bacterium. Lineage (GTDB taxonomy): Bacteria > Bacteroidota > Bacteroidia > Bacteroidales > Prolixibacteraceae > GWE2-42-39. The sequence continues at coordinate 2,494,799 of OY764876.1, forward strand.
ACCTTCGTTGGAGAACCGGCCAATCCTAATTCGTCCGGATTTGATTCGATATCGTTCACTGTCCATTCCTGAATATTCAGATAAGGGCGATCGTTGTACAAGTGCAAATAATCTTCGTTCGAGTTTTGAAGCTCACTCACTGTTTTGGCATGTTTGTATTTCATCAGCAATTTGGCATTGCGGGCACGACAATCCGGAGCCGATCCGTTTACGGTAATTACCAAAGGCATTGGGCTCGAAACTGTTTCTACTCCCCGCTCCAAACGGCGTTTCATCACAATTTTCTTATCAGCGATTTCTTTTATTTCTTCCACGTAAGTAACCTGAGGAAGACCAAGTTTCTCAGCAACCTGAGGACCAACCTGTGCAGTATCTCCATCAATAGCCTGACGACCGGCAATAATTATATCGAAATCTTTCACTTTCTTCAGTGCCTGACTAAGTGCGTACGAGGTTGCCAGTGTATCTGATCCGGCAAAAGCACGGTCGGTAAGTAAAATACCATCATCAGCACCACGGAACATTCCTTCACGAATAATTTCGGCAGCACGACCCGGTCCCATGGTCAGGATAGAAATAGTCGTTCCCGGAAATTTGTCTTTAATACGCAAAGCCTGCTCCAACGCATTTAAATCTTCAGGATTAAAAATTGCAGGCAGGGCAGCACGGTTAACCGTACCATCGGCTTTCATCGCATCTTTGCCAACATTCCTGGTATCAGGAACCTGCTTGGCTAAAACGATAATTTTATAACCTTTCATTTGTTTACGATTTTGATCAAAGTTGTATTTTAGTTTTTATTACTCGCTCTATTTATTGAATGCACCGATTAGATTCAGAAGCTTGATGAAACCAATCAGATACTTCAATCCCAATGAAACAAGGCAGGCAAATATAGATATTCACCCCCTATAAATCAAGGTTTATGCAGGATTAGCACAGTTCTGTGTCTCAGAAAAAATGAGCTGACTTTTGATTTCCTGAAATAGCCCCCTCTTTTTCGCGCTGCAAAACACACGGGCAAAGCCTTTAAAACAATCAACCTTATTTTTCAAAAAATCACCCGATCCAAATACTACATGTAATTTAAAATGATTTTAATCTGCATAAGAGGTTTTCATGTGTTTATTTTTTGTTTTTTATTGCCACATGGAATTCGCATGATGGAAGAATAATCATTTCGATTGGTGTTCCCGTAAATCATGCTCATTTCATTCGTGTTTTGTCCTTGCTAATTCACACAACTCAGTTTGAAAAAACACAATGAAGAATAAATATTTTCGAATGGAAAAATAAACAGTATTAAATACTTTTATTAATTTTGAGGGCAACTAAAATAAATCAACTATGAAAAAAAGAACCATTGTTTTCCTACTCATCTTAATGGGGTTTTACTCATTCGGACAAAATAGCCTGACAATTCATACGGAACAGGCAAAAACAAAAATCAGTAAAGAAATATACGGCCATTTTGCTGAACACCTCGGACATTGTATCTATGGTGGTATTTACGTGGGTGAAAATTCAAACATCCCGAACATAAAAGGATATCGCGAAGACGTTCTTTATGCGTTAAAAGATATGAAAATCCCGGTTTTACGGTGGCCTGGAGGTTGCTTTGCCGACACCTACCACTGGAAAGATGGTATTGGCCCCAAACAATCGCGCCCATCGATGGTAAATGTACACTGGGGAGGCGTTACCGAAGACAATAGTTTTGGAACTCACGAATTTCTTGATTTTTGCGAATTAATCAATGCTGAAGCATACGTAAACGTGAACGTTGGATCGGGAACTGTTCAAGAAGCAACAGAATGGATTGAATATATTACATCGAACAATATCAGTCCGATGACAGACCTGCGCAAGAAAAACGGAAGAGAAAAGCCATGGAATGTCAAATACTGGGGAATTGGAAATGAAAGCTGGGGATGTGGTGGCGATATGACTCCGGAATATTACTCCGACCTGTATCGCAGATATGCTTCGTATGCCCGCGGTGCCGATTACAAAATAGCCTGTGGTGCCAGCGACTTCGACTACAACTGGACCGATGTTTTGATGAAGAATACTCAAAACAAACGCCATTTGATTCAAGGACTATCACTGCATTATTATACTATCGCACACAACTGGCAACACAAAGGATCAGCGATTGATTTTGCTGAGAAGGACTGGTTCTTAACTCTCAGCAAAACGCTAAGAATGGATGAACTTCTTCGGAAGCATTCGACCATCATGGATAAATATGATCCGGAAAAGCGAGTTGGATTAATTGTTGACGAATGGGGCAACTGGTTTGATGTTGAACCCGGTACAAATCCCGGTTTTTTGTACCAGCAAAACAGTTTGCGTGATGCACTGGTAGCAGGAATAAATCTCAACATTTTCAACACGCATGCCGACAGAGTTAAAATGGCCAATATTGCTCAAACAGTTAATGTTTTGCAATCAGTCATTCTCACCAAAGATGATCAAATGGTGCTAACTCCTACCTACTACGTATTTAAAATGTACGCCGTACATCAGGATGCAACAATGGTTCCGGTAAATCTGAGTTGTGAAAACTATGAATTCGAAGGGCAATCAGCTCCTGCGGTAAATGCCTCGGCATCGATAAAAGAAGGTGTTATGAGTGTTACTTTTTGTAATTTGAATCCACACAAAGCAATATCGATTGATTGCGGACTCACCGGAACAGAATTCACTAGTTCAAGTGGTCAAATTATCACCGGCACAAACATCAATGATTATAACGATTTCGGCAAACCAGAAAAAGTATCAATAAAACCATTTGAGGTGAAAAAGCCCAAAAATGGGAAATTGACCATTGATTTACCAGCCAAATCAGTAGTACTTGTTCAATTTAAGTAACAACAAGTTTTTTCGTTCGATAATGCAATCTCGCTATGACAATAACTCGTAGCGAGATTTTTTTTAAAATGACAATTTGCTATAAAGCAAAATATTAACTGCTGCTTTCATTGTTTTGTCGATATGTTTTAATCGCGACAAGGTTACCTTTTCTAGATTTTTGTAATTAACAGGAGATTAAGAATCCACATCGGAAAATAAAAAGAATTGCACGCTAACTATATTTATTTACTATGATCGCCCTAACCCTTTTATGGTTAAACATCTGTACTTTCATTCATCCAGACGAAACCTATGCGATAAAAGGGAAAGTTACCGACCCAAATAAAGAGCCTCTTGAATATTTTACAGCAATGCTGTTTTTCCCGGCTGATTCGACTACAATAATTGGTGGAACTTTTGTGAACGGTTTTTTTGAATTTTCCAGTATTACTTCAGCTCCATGTTCTTTGAAAATATCCTGCGCCGGATATAAACCTGTAATTATAAAACTCGAACCAACGGATGCTAGTGTTTACGATATTGGCACAATTCAAATGCTACCGTCCCGAATTGATGAAATAACTGTACAATCGAGAAGACCAGCATTTACGCAAAAAGCAGGACGACTACACATTCAAGTTGCAGGAACTTCGCTGGAAGAAGCAGGAAGTTTAACCGATGTTTTGCGAATGAGTCCCGGATTGATTATTGACGGAGAAAACAACCTGACGGTGATGGGAAAAGGAACTCCTATTGTTTATATAAATGATCGGGAAGTGCGTGACAAAAGCGAGTTAGAAACTCTTCGATCGAATAATGTGCAAACCATTGAAATTGACCGTTCGCCCTCGGCAGAGTACAATGCATCGGGACTAGCAATTGTACGCATCAAAACCAAAGCCCTCCTGAAAGATCAATTCAATACAGAATTATACAGCAACCTGTATTTTGCAAAAAAATTCAATAAAATAGCAGGAGGCTATGCCGAAGGGAAATATAAGAATAGTTCAATTCTTGCAGGAGGAGCAATTACCAGACAAGACGGAATAAATAAAAATGAGAATCACATTGACAATCAACTTCCGTCCTATCGTATGGAGAATTACAGCTCCACAGTTCTCTATCCTCATGTTGAACGAGAGAGTTTTTTCGCCTATTTCGATCAGCAACTTGCCATACGACACAATGTAGGTTTTCAGTTTTACCAAAAAGCAAGCAGACAGGATCAACTCTCTGAAACCAATCAAACGACACAGCAAAATGGAGAATTGCCAATCTCAAGGATGCTCAACAAAAACAAAAATGAAAAGAATATTTTCAAGACTCTCAATCTAAATTATAGTTTCAAAATTGATAGTCTGAACTCACTTTCGGCTACCGGTGATTTTACCCGGGTTGATGACCGCGCTGATGAACAAACAGCAATCAACTCAACATCTGCTAAACCGGAGGAAAAAGAAACACAAAGCAATAACCGCAATCAATACAATATTTATAGTGGAAAACTCGACTACACATCGAATCTGCTGCAAAAAATACAACTAAAATCAGGAATAAAATATTCGAAAGTAAATAATACAGGAGAAATACTTTTCAAGCGCGACCAACTTACAGATCAGTCTTTCAGTACGAACGACCGGGTTCACGAATACATTGCTGCGGCATACTTTTCAGTCAGCCAACAAGAAGGTACATTCAATTACGAAGGAGGACTCCGGTATGAATTTACAGACACAAGAGTTACCTCGAATGCAACAACCATCGCCGACTCCACTTACTCACATCTTTTTCCTGCCATTAAATTGAGTAAAGATTTCTGTAATAAACAATCCATTACGATTTCATATACAAAAAAAATTAATCGGCCTCGCTACCGAGAACTCAGCAGCGAACTCAATTATATCGATCCCTTGTCGTACATTATGGGAAACCCAACATTAAAACCAACACTAACCCACTATCTCAATCTAAGTATTGGTTTGTTTCCCAATCTGGAAGTAAGTTCCGAATACCGGCACGAGAATAATCCGCGAATTATCAGTACAATTAACGACCGGCAAAACCCGGAAATTGTGAAATACCTACCCGTAAATATTCCAAACGCCGATTACCTGTCGGGAACTATCCATTACAGCTTCACCCACAAAAAATTCAGGAGTAATATTTCTTTCGAACTAGAAAAACCATTTGTAGAAATTCCGTACAGAGGCAATATGCGAAAAATTGAAAAATGGTCGTGGGGATTTCAGGGAAACACCGACTTGAAAGTGCTACCCAATGTAAGTCTGTTTTCTCAATTTCACTATTTCAGTAGTAAAGAAGTACTTATGACCTACTATTACCACCGTTGCAATTTGAATTTGGGGACCAACATTTCGATGCTCAAAAGAAAAATAACGTTAATGATTATGGCGAATGATATTTTCAACAGCAACGAAAATAAATGGTTGAGTAAATACGGAAATATTGCGGCCAAATATTCGCCTGATTTCGATTATTCGTGGATTCGCGTTTCGCTGCGCTACAACTTTAACCGTTCAGCAAAAGGAAATATAAAAGATCAGTCGTCCAACGAGAGCGAACTAAACAGACTATAAAAAGAAACTTGTGCCCCTTTACTCCCGAGAGAATAAAGAAACACAAGTTTCGCCACAAAAATCCGGACTGCAATTACGCCAGGAAGGAAATTAAAACCCCCGCAGCCACAGCAGAACCAATCACTCCAGAAATATTGCTCGACATGCAATATTGAAGAATATGATTCGAATTATCGTATTTCAATGCAATTTCGTTTGCAACACGCGAAGCCATAGGCACTGCGCTCAAACCCGTTGCACCAACCAGCGGATTTATTTTTTTGCGGGCAAAAAGATTGGTCACTTTCACCGAAATGATTCCACCGAAAATAGAAATTGCAAAAGCAAGGAATCCGCCAACCACAATCATAATGGTTTTCAGATCGAGAAAAACTTCCGCAGTCATGGTTGCACCAACGGTCAGGCCAAGGAAAATTGTTGCCGTATTCAAAATAGCTCCAGTGGCAGCTTCGCTCAAACGAGCAACCGAAACACCTACTTCTTTAATCAGGTTTCCGAAAAGCAACATCCCTAAAAGCGGCACAGCCGAAGGAACAAATATTGAAATTACAATTCCCATCACAATAGGAAATGCAATTTTCACAGCACGCAAATCTTTTATTTTCACTTTCGAAGGGAACTGGCGATCCATCTCTTTCATGTTAATCAGCAATTCCTTTTTCGAACAGGTTAATTTTACCACCAGCGGAATAATAACCGGCACCAAAGCCATATACGAATATGCTGCAATAGCGATTGGGCCAAGCAAATGGGGAGCAAGTTTGATGGTTGTATAAATAGCAGTCGGTCCATCAGCGCCACCAATAATTCCCAGCGATGCAGCTTCTTTGGCTGTAAATCCCAACAAAATAGCTGAAATTAATACGGTAAAGATTCCCAACTGAGCAGCTGCACCAAAGAAGGCCAACCGTAAGTTACGCAACATCGGGCCAAAATCGGTCAGAGCACCAATTCCCATGAAGATAATCGGAGGCAAAAAGCCTGTTTTAATCAAGGAATAATACAAATAATTCATAATTCCATATTCCTTGGCTATTTCCAATAGGTTCAGCGTGTGATGCTCATCAATGTTGATCAAGTCAGCCGAAACGACTCCCATGCCACCGCCCGGCAGATTTGCCAAAATTACCCCAAAAGCAATCGGGACAAGAAGCAGCGGTTCGTATTGTTTCCGAATACCCAAATACAACAAAAATGCACCAATTGTCAACATCAACAGTACTCCGGGATTTTCTGCAATTGCCCCGAAGGCTGTCATTTTATATAAATTTTCAAGAATGCTCATTACTGAATTTTAATTACTGAATTTTTACCAGAACGTCATCCTCTTCCACATCCGAACCACTCGTAAACATGATTGCTACAACTTTTCCTCCACGGTCGGTTTTTATTGCATTAAAGGTTTTCATCGCCTCAATGTACCCAATCAAGGCTCCTTCTTTTACAACATCGCCTACTTTGATCGGAGTTTCCGAGCTTTCTTTTGTCAAATAGAATTTTCCTTCCAGTGGGGCAAGTATTTCTTTTGCCGGTCCATTTGTTGGCACAGAAACTGGCTTAGCCTCTACGGTTTTTACTACCGACTCCTCAACAACATCTGATTCGCCATACGATACAGATACTTTGAATTTCTCTCCATCCACATCCACATACATGGTTGATGGAGCAAAAGTTCCGTTGGCCGGAGCAACAGCAACAGGTTCTGCTGACTTTTTAGTTCCTTCCAACAAACCACCACCTTCTTCGCGACGTTTTACCAGGTCGGCTTCGAATGCTTTTTTCGCTTCGCCCGATTTATATTGACGATATTGTTCCGGGTGCATGGCCAATTCGAAAAGTTCTTCTTCATCTTGTCCTTCGTCCCATCCTTTTTCTTTCATCTCCTGACGGAATTTATCCAATGCATCAGGATACAATGATTGAGGATCATCCGTAAATTCTTCTTTACCATTTGCTTTGGCTAACACTTTCAGATCAGCATGTAACTTTCCGGGCAGTTTTCCACCTTTACCCATCAACATATCCCAAATATTATCGGCAATCATGCTCCAGCGCTCCTGACCTTTCTCCAATTGCATCACATTCATCAATGCAAGGTTTTTTACATACTGGCTATACGGAGTAACCAAGGGAGGATAACCAACCATTGGCCAGATGTGCTCTACTTCGTTGAATAATTTCACCAACAAATCATCTTGCGTCAATGCTGGCAGATTACGTTTTTCTTTCCATTTATTAATGCTCGACAAGTTGCTTTCCAGATCAGACATTAACGAGCCCATCATTCCTCCTGGCAGACCAGGACCAATTAGCAACGAGTTCATATAGCGGTTTTTCGGATCGATATAATATCCGAGGAAGTCGTCAATAAAACTTTGAGTCAGACTGCGCACTTTCATGTATGCTTCCATATTGATCTCCGGAACATCGAAGCCAGCATCTTTCAGCATCGCCTGTACGGCAAGCAAGTCAACATGTCCGGTTCCCCACGACAGCGGTTCCATTGCCACATCAATATATTCTACTCCAGCCCGACAAACTTCAAGAATAGATGCCATTGCGAAACCAGGCCCCGAATGCGAGTGGTATTGAAGCGGAATGTGTGGATGTTTGGCTTTTATGCCTTCCACAATCTTTCCCAACCATGCAGGGCGGGCGATTCCTGCCATATCTTTCAAACAAATTTCGTCGGCACCACCTTGTATCAGCGTGTCTGCCAATTCAATGTACGATTCAACAGTGTGCACTTCAGAATAAGTTAAACTAAGTGCAGCCTGAGCAATCATACCTGCTTCTTTGGCATATTTAATTGAATCAAGAATATTGCGGGGATCGTTTAAGCCACAGAACGGACGGGTAATATCGGTTCCCTGTGCTTTTTTTACTTTATACATCAATTTACGTACATCGGCCGGAACAGGGCTCATGCGCAATCCATTCAGCGAACGGTCGAGCATGTGAGTTTGAATTCCGGCATCGTTAAATGGTTGAGTCCATTTCCGAACTGCGTTATTTGGATTTTCACCAAAAAGTAAATTGATTTGTTCAAATCCCCCTCCGTTGGTTTCTACACGTGCAAAACATCCCATCTCGATAATGTGTGGCGCTACCTTCACCAACTGATCAACACGAGGCAAATATTTGCCCGACGATTGCCACATATCCCGATAAACCAACGAGAATTTAACTGATTTTTTTTCCATAGGGTCTTATTATTTTATTGGGTTATTCGTTCCGTTTTTTCTGAAAGAAACCAGTTACATTTTTTCGATTTTAGTAACGGTTCCTCTTCCCTGGGTAATAATTTTTACAGCAGAAACAATTGCAGCCACCTTTTGGGGGTTTAGATTTTCGGTTGAACTAGTATCTGTTACTGTTGCCACTACTTGTTTTTCCGGCATGATATAATTGGCTACCCGAATAATCAAATTTCCGAGTATTACCACCAATGCAAGGATGATGAAAACGGTAATCATCCCTACCCCCAGTAATTCCAATGCAATGCTAAAATCACTCATATTTTTTATCTCCTTTTCAAAAAAAAAATTCTTCCCATTATAATAAACAGTTGCAATTTTATCAATAACAAAGGAGCCACAGATAAGAAACAAGCACAAAAAACTAACAATTATCATTTTTTTAACATTAAAATCTTTGGATTTGCAAGCACTGCTTTCTTAATATTTTCACTTTATCAAAACACATCACTCATTCGTTCAATGTCTTAACACAATCGATTGTCTGCATTTATTCGTTCTGTTTAAAAGTTCAATCATGTAGAAAAAACAAATTTGAAGTGCTATATTTGTGCAACATAAATTTTAAGCCACAAAACCTATTTAAATTATTTCGACCATGAAAAACCATGAACGAAACGCTTTATCCAGAAGAACTTTTATCGGCACAACAGCCGCTGGACTAGCAGGGTTAGCTCTTTTCCCTTCTCTTTCTTCTTGTAGTACACAACCAGCCAAAGAAGGTCCTATCCGACTCGGATTCATTGGACTAGGCCGTCAATCAATGTTCCTTTTAAATGGATTCATTCAGATTCCGGGTGTTCGTGTATTAGCAGGGTGCGATGTTTACGGACGTAAACGTCAACGCTTTGAGAAACGAGTAAATGAGTTCTACCAAAAAAATAATGTAGAAGTAACTGCTGCTACAACTTATGAAAAGTTCCAGGATCTCCTTGCCCGCGAAGACATTGATGCTGTAGTTATTGCAGCTCCGGATCACACCCACGCGATGATCGCAATTGCTGCATGTAAAGCAGGAAAAGATGTGTATCTGGAAAAACCTATGACCTTCACAATTAAAGAAGGACAAGAATTACGCCGAGTGGTTCGCGAAACCAATCGTGTTTTGGCAATCGGAAGCCAACAGCGTTCTGATCCGGATTTTCAGCATGCAGTAAAAATGGTACAAACCGGGATGATCGGAAATATCACTCAGGTAAATGCCTATGTTGGAGCTCCTCCAAAACCTTATGATCTACCAGAAGAATCTATCCCGGAAGATCTTAACTGGGATTTATGGTTAGGTCCTCTTCCTGGAGACATTCACTTCAATAATGAGTTGGATCCACCTATTTCTCTTGATCCGGAAGAACACGAACAGTACTGGGGAGCATGGCGCTGGTACAAAGAAACAGGCGGTGGTTTCACTACTGACTGGGGTGCCCACATGTTCGACATTGGCCAGTGGGGTCTGGGAATGGATCGCAACGGACCAGTTGAGATCTCACCAATCGGCGATGGTTCTCAATACATGATGTTCAAATATGCCAATGGAGTGGTTATGACTTCGGAACCATTCAATGCAGATAATACAAAAGGAGTAAAATTCACCGGAGACAAAGGTTGGATTGAAGTATCACGCGGATATTATCAGGCTTCTGATCCGTCATTATTCCCTCCGAAACATGAAGAAGCAGACGAAAATGTTCCTTACGAAACAAAAATTCCTCATCAGGTAAACTTCATTGAAGCAGTACGAGAACGCAAAGATCCGGTTGTTCCGGTAGAAATTGGTCACAGTACTTGTACTGTATGTACCCTTGGAAATATTGCCTGCGATTTGGGTCGCACATTGAAATGGGATCCGGCCAATGAAGTATTCATTGATGATGCGGATGGTGCAGCAACAGCAAAAATGCATTACCACTACCGCGAAGGATGGAACTTGTTGTAAAATAACAAATCAACACATATTGCAAGGCTGTCGGGAAACCGATGGCCTTGTTTTATTTACAGGCGACCACACTTTCTTCATGAGGCATGAATGGTCATTCTTCAAATCCTATATCTTTGTTCCTCCTATATATTTGAATGGTGGACAGTCAGCTTTGGATAAATATTACAAAAGGAGATACAAAATCGCTGCAAGCGCTTCATGAAAAATATTTTCACGGAATGAGTCTGTATGCCGCAAAAATAATTCATGACCAGGGAGCAATTGAAGAAATTGTTTCCGACTGTTTCATCAAAATTTGGGAAAAGAGGCAAAAACTTCAAATCCATAAATCGGTAAAACATTATTTATTTCTGATGCTTCGGAATGCAATCATCGACTATTTACGCAAGCTCGAAAATGAAAAAGAATTGAGTTTTGATATTCCTGATTTCCCAGATGAAACCTATTTTGACGAACAACAATCGTTTGCTCAACTTCACCAGAGCATTAGTAAACTACCGGAACAGCGCCGTTTAATACTGGAAATGATTGCATTTGATAACTTATCGTATAAAGAAACTGCCGAAAAACTTGGTATCTCGGTAAATACCGTAAAAACACAAATGGGAAGGGCTTATAAATTTTTAAAAGAAACATTAAATCCAAAAGACTTCCATTTACTATTTTTTCACTTGCCTCATCAATAAAAAAAACGGCTACTGTCACCCTTTTTCATTTTCCTTTCGTCATTTATTCAGAAAAAGAAAGAAAATGGAACAAGGCAATATTGATTTCTGGGCTCTCGCAACGTCAAAAATACATAATGAATTAAGCGAAGAAGAAAAAGAACAACTTGAACTGCTGAAAGAATCTTCTGAATTTGAGAAAGTTCTTACTGACAGTAATAAGCTGAACCAACAACTCACATATCTGAGCCAACAACCAACTTTCAAAGCAACCAGATCATGGCGATTGATACAAAAACATTTTCAGTCTGCCCGAATTTCAGTTGTTCTCCAATTCTCGAAATATGCAGCAATCATTATTGTAGCTCTTGCACTTGGAGTCTTATTCTATCCACTTTTGCACACCAACGTCAGCAACAATCAATTCACAGAAATATCAGTACCTGCAGCGCAAATGAGCGAAGTAAAACTTCCCGACGGCACGCGGGTTCAACTAAATTCAAATGCTTCATTTAAATACTCCAGCCAATTTGGTATTACCAACAGAGATGTTGAATTGCACGGCGAAGCCTTTTTCGATGTCAGTCATAACAAACAACTCCCATTTCATATAAAACTAAAAAACAGTCAAATCGAAGTTCTTGGGACTTCTTTCAATGTTGCTTCTTTTGATGAAGAACCAACCAGTGAAATTACATTGGTTGATGGGTCATTACAAGTAAGCAGCCTATCCGGGAAAAAGCTTGCGTTATTGCGTCCCGGTCAACAACTAATCGTAAACAACAATTCACAAAAAAATACTATTTCCGAAGTAAATACAGATTTTTATATCAACTGGAGAGATGGTAAAATCATGTTCGACAATGAAACACTCGAAAACATTGCACAAAAAATGGAACGCTGGTATCATATCGATATTGAATTCGCATCAGAAGACATAAAACAGCTTCGCGTTTCGGCAACAATACTCAAAAATAAACCATTAACACTTACCTATTCGGTATTTGAACGGCTACTTCCGGTTATAAAAATAGACTACGTTTACAATACGGACGAAAAAGATAAGCTTCTCATCCAAAAACGATTGCCTATGAAGCACTAATAGTTCTTGAAATAATAAGCGGCAGGTATGTTGGCTCCATACCTACCGCAATGTTAAAATAAATCTAAGCATTCATTTAAACACGTTGAATTTATGAAAAAACTGTTAAACCAGGGTAGTCCGGGCGGACTATTCTTTAAACTATTACTGAGAATGAAACTAACGATGCTTTTGGTTATGATCGGCTTGATCAGCTTCGGATCAGCATCCTACTCTCAATCAAGCAAACTCAACATCTCGATGAAGAACCGTTCGCTGCTCGATTTTATCCAGGAGATTGAGAAACAAACTGATTTCTATTTCTTCTACCAAAAAGAAGATATTTCTGATATGCAGAATATTTCAATTGATGAAAGCAATGCAGACATCAAAGATATTCTCAATTCGGTATTCAAGAATTCAGGCTATAACTACGAAATTATTGATCGCTACATCGTACTGCGCAAAGCAGGGAAAGATTTTGATCTTCCTGCTAATTCAGCACAAGCAAAAGATATTTCGGGAATTATCACCGATGAAAATAAAGAGCCATTGCCCGGAGTTGCCGTCATGGTAAAAGGAACTAACTCTGGAACAGTAACCGATTTTGATGGAAAATTTGCACTTACTTCTGTCTCGCCAACCGATATTCTTATTGTTTCGTTTGTGGGAATGAAAACACAGGAGGTAGTAGTGGGCACACAAACTTTTCTTCAAATAGCAATGCAAATAGATGCTATCGGAATCGACGAAATTGTTGCCGTTGGATATGGAGTTCAGAAAAAAGCCAATCTTACCGGAGCTGTTGGCCAGGTTCAAATGGACAAAGTATTGGGAGAACGCCCTGTTACCAACCTTACGTCAGCATTGCAAGGAACTATTCCAGGCCTACAAGTAACAGGAGGAGTCGTACCAGGATCGTCACGAACAATTAACATCCGCGGGATAAACTCGATTAACGGAGGAAGCCCTTTGGTGTTGATTGATAATGTTCCCGGATCTATTGATCTGATTAATCCGGAAGATATTGAAAGTGTTTCGGTTCTAAAAGACGCTGCTTCGGCTGCAATCTATGGTGCCCGTGGTGCTTTCGGGGTAATTCTGATCAACACCAAGCGCGCAAAGAAAAATTCAAAACTATCGATTAACTACAATACTAATTTTGCTTACCAAAAATCGGTAAACGAACCAAAATCTGCATCAGTAGAACAAGTATTGCAAACATACATCGACTGGGATAACGACGGGAAATATTACGCACAAGAACAAAACTTGCAAAAATGGCTGGGTTATGTACAAGAATACAATGCCGACCCAAATGGTTTTACAGCCAAATATCCGGGAGCATATTTCGATGATGGTAAATTTGTACCTGCAGGCGAATCGGCCTTTTACTATCTGAAAGATTCACAACCAGCACTGGGAATTCTCGACAAATATGGGTTTCAGCAAACGCATAATTTATCGGCATCGGGAGGTAGCGATAAAATAACTTACCGAATGTCGTTGGGTTATACCAATCAGGACGGGCCACTGGTAACAAATAAAGACAACTTTACCAGAACAAACCTGACATCTTTCGTTAAAGGAGACATTACTGAATGGTTGAGCCAATCTATTGATGTATCATTTGCCAAATCACAGAGAGAATACGTCGAAAATGGGAACGTTTACAAAACAACTCCTCCTGCCTTTTTCCCTACAGGATCAATGCCTCTGGGTAAAGACCTGACCGGATTAAGCTATCCGACAAATAGCCCGGAGAACTATCTCCGCCTCTCAAATCCTTCACACTGGCTGACTGAAAACACACGTGTATTTTCATGGACATCAATACATCCGGTGACAGGGCTGGAAGCAATTTTCGAATACACATACGATAGCAATGCCTCGGACTATAAGCGATACACCAATAATGCAAAAATGATTATGATGGAGCAAGGAATTGAAAACCTGTCAACCACTCCAACGTATTATAACAATAAGCAATCCATTGTAACCAATGCAATTAATGCCTATGCGACCTATCAAAAAGAAATTGGCGAAAACCACTCATTCAAAGTGATGGCCGGATACAATCAGGAAACCAGAAATCTGGAATTACTACAGGTTAATCGAACTGACATGATTAATCCCGATCTTCCGTCATTTTCAAGTGCTACCGGAATAATTAAAGCAAACGACACGTATAAACAATATGCAATCCGAAGTGGTTTCTTCCGCTTCAATTATAATTTCAAAGAAAAATATCTGCTAGAAGTAAACGGTCGTTATGATGGATCATCCAAATTCCCAACCAATACTCGATTCGGTTTCTTCCCTTCGGTTTCAGCCGGATGGCAAATCGGACACGAAAAATTCATGAACTGGTCGGATAAATGGCTAAATGAATTTAAATTACGTGCCTCGTGGGGACAATTAGGAAATCAGGCCGGCGTGGAAGAATACGGATACATGCCAACAATGGACTCATTTCTGGCCGAATGGATTGTAGATGGAGCACGTCCTACTTCTCTTTATCCTCCTGGTTTGGTTCGCTCAAATTATACCTGGGAAATTGTTGAAACATTGGATTTCGGTGCTGACTTGTCGTTGTTTAACAGCAGACTCAGCACGTCTTTCGACTGGTACCAGCGAAATACCAAGGGAATGCTCGCTCCGGGGCTTGAACTTCCGAGCGTTGTTGGAGCACAGGCTCCCGATCAGAACGCCGCGGACCTTCAAACAAAAGGATGGGAGCTTTCGCTTCAATGGCGCGATAAAGTTGGAGAATGGAGCTACGGTGCGGGATTCAATATTTATGACTCGAAAACAGTAATTACCAAGTACGACAACGAAGCTGGTTTATTCTATAATTCGAGCACCAACTCGAACTACCGAAAAGGGATGGAAATAAATGAGATTTGGGGATATGTTACCGATGGATTTTATTCTGCCGATGATTTTACCAGCACGAGCAACTGGACTTTAAAACCTGAGATAGTGAGTTTAAATGGCTACACGCCGAAAGCTGGAGACGTAAAATTTAAAGATTTGAATGATGATAAAACAATCAGTATTGGCGACAATACGGTGTTTAGTCCGGGCGACCGCAAAATTATCGGGAACAGCACTCCTCGTTACCAATACGGCGCCAATGCCAATATCGGATGGAGAAATTTCGATCTTTCGGTATTAGTACAGGGAACAGGTAAACGCGACTACTGGTTGGCAGGCGACTTAATGTTTGGCCCGGTTGTTCACTATGGCAATGTTTACACCAACCAGCTCGATTACTGGAAACCAGCTGACTGGAAAAATGGTGATTATACTGCGGTTAACCCCAATGCATTCTATCCGCGTATCTACGGAGAGAATACAAATTCAGCATCGAATTACCGGGTACAAACCAAGTATCTGAGCAATGCTGCTTATTTGCGTTTAAAGAACATCACTTTAAGTTACAATATTCCTGCAAGAATCCTGCAACGTGCTAAAATCTCTTCGGGGAAACTCTTTTTCAGTGGCGAAAACATGCTAACTAAATCAAACTTACCTAAAGGTGTTGACCCCGAACGAGTAAACTGGGGCTATCCATTCTATGCAACGTATTCATTTGGGTTCAGCATTACTTTATAATACTTAGAAAAGACAATATATTATGAAATGAGCATGATTCCGGAAAACGCCAATCGGAATGAATATTTTCCAATCATGCGAATTCCATTCGACAAATAAAAATAAATTATATACGAATGAAAAAATATTTCTTCATACTAATAATCACACTGTTTCTCTCATCCTGCAACGACAGTTTCCTTGAGAAACTACCTATTGAGAGCCAAACAGAGTCAACAGCCTTCAAAACGTATGACAATTTCAAAACATACACCTGGAACATGTATGGTATATTCACCGACTTTTCGGCCGTAACACAAACGATTAATTCATACAGTTTCAGCTCTCGCGGAGATGCTTTTGCCGGTTACCTTCATTATATTAACAGTAACTCGCCAAACTATTACGCATCGCAAACAGCAACAACCTTTGCCGATGGAAGCGATTATGGACAGTATTTCAACTATGCAACCGGAGGATGGGATTTTTCATTTGTTCGTCGCATCAATATTATGCTTTCGAATATCGACAATTCGGAAATGACTGATGCCGACAAAAAACACTGGCGCTCGGTTGGCTATTTTTTCCACGCTTTCCTTTACATGGAATTGGTTGCCCGATTTGGCGATGTTCCGTGGATTGACCAAGTTATTGCCGACGACGATCCACTTGCATACGGAAGCAGAACTCCACGCACCGAAGTTGTTGACAACATTATGGAAGAATTACTTTATGCTGAAAACAATATCAAAGTTAATGGAGATGGTGCCAATACAATTAATAAAGCTTGTGTGCAGGTTTTAATTTCACGCCTTGGTCTTTTTGAAGGAACCTGGCGGAAATATCATTCAATCAGCGATGCTGGTGCCAAATACGACAAAACAAAACTGCTTACTGAAGCGGTTCGTGCTTCTGAATCATTAATGGCTTCTTATCCTTCGCTGCTCGACAACTATGACAAACTATTAAACAGCGAAAGTTTGGCAAATGCTCCGGGCGTGATTCTATACAAAGAATATCTGAATGGTGTTATTATGCACTTTATGGGACGCTATATCCGCACCTCTGAAATTCGTTTTGAAGTACCCAAACACACGGTTGAACTTTATCTTACAAAAAATGGACTTCCGATAAAAAATGCAGCCAATCAGCTCACTGCCGGAGGACAATATTGTGGCGATTCAATTGTGTATAACGAATTCCGAAATCGCGACAACCGTATGTTAATCAGTATCGTTCCTCCTTATTTTGGTAATACAGGATACAATTACACGCCTCCGGCACGTTTCAATGTTAACGTTAATGAATACGTAAACCTACTTCCGCAAATACTTCCCGATGCTGCCAGCAAAAGGTTGCCGGTTTCAAACTTTGCAGGAACGGTGATCAACCAAATGCCGAATGTAATCGGACCAGGACAAGCACCATTACGCTCTTATACCGGCTACAGTACATTCAGATTATACAATCTTTGGGAGGTCAGCAATGCAAGTAGTTTCAGCAATACTGCCGACAAACCTATTTTTCACATGAGCGAAATTCTGCTCAACTATGCCGAAGCAAAATGGGAATTGGGACAATTTAACCAATCGGTAGCAGACGCTTCGATAAATAAATTACGAGCCCGGGTAGGTACTGCAAATATGGTTGTGGCCAATATCAACGAAAACTTTGACCCTGCTCGTGATAAATCAGTTGACCCAGTATTGTGGGAAATCCGTCGCGAACGAATTATCGAACTTTTAGGTGAAGGCTTTGGCTTTAACGATGTTCGCCGCTGGAAAAAAGCTCCGTGGTTTGTTAACCGCAATGTTACCGGATTTTACATGCGCTATTCTGACTATACAAAAAACGGAACTGTTGTGGCTGCATGGCAGAATGTGAGTCTGGTTGATAAAAACTTTAACGACGTACCCAAAACCGCTAAAGGAGAAGGATACATCAAACGTTTTGTCGATCAATCTACGCTCGGGAAAGGATGGCTGGATAAATATTACCTTCTTCCATTGCCATTAAACGATTTAGCTCTTAACCCAAATCTGAAACAAAACCCGGGATGGTAACATTCCGATGAGATAAATTATAGGATTACCGGAGAACGATATGGCTGATTATCGTCTCCGGTAATCGTTTTTAAATCAGAATTTATATTTTTGAGAAAAGAGAATCAAAAGCTCAACGACCATTTTCAGATTAAGATACTGAGCTTTTTTTTCGATTAGCTTTATAAACGAAACTAACAACTTAAAAAAGCAGAATATGATAAAATCGATTATGGCATCCGCCGTTACTTCCGCATTTGCACTTAGTTTGCCATTACTTGCAACGGCTGGAGAAGCTGAAAAAAACGAACACCCTAACTTCATTATTATTTACCTTGATGACATGGGATTCGGAGATATTGGTCAAACAGGAGCGATTGGATACCAGACTCCCAACATTGATCGGATGGCTAAGGAAGGCGTATTTTTCTCTCACTATTATTCACCACAAGCGGTTTGCAGTGCGTCGCGTATCGGCTTACTCACCGGCTGTTATCCCAACCGGGTTGGGTTTAGCGGAGCAATCGATCACTCGGCCAAACACGGTATCAATCCAGAAGAAGAAACCATTGCCGAAGTTCTAAAGAAAAAAGGCTATGCAACAGCTGCTTTTGGGAAATGGCATCTGGGGCATTTGCAGCCATTTTTACCCAAACAAAATGGTTTTGATGAATATTTTGGCATTCCGTATTCCAACGATATGTGGCCCTTCCATCCAAGTGGAAAAAATTATTACCCTCCACTTCCATTGATTGAAGGAAACGAAACAATTGCGACCAATACAGATCAGTCACAGTTTACAACTCAATTCACCGAACGCACTATTCAGTTTATAGAAAAGAACCGCAAAAATCCGTTTTTCATTTACCTGGCTCACCCAATGCCACACGTTCCACTGGCGGTTTCCGATAAATTTAAAGGAAAGTCACAACAAGGATTGTACGGCGACGTAATCATGGAAATAGACTGGAGCGTTGGACAAATTCTGGCAACACTCGACCGACTCAAACTTTCAGAAAATACTCTGGTAATTTTCACTTCGGACAATGGTCCCTGGCTGAATTACGGGAACCATGCAGGCAGCACTGGTGGATTACGTGAAGGCAAAGGAACCAGTTTTGAAGGTGGACAACGTGTTCCTTGCGTGATGCGATGGAAAGGACATCTGGCCGATGGAACGGTATGTAATAAAATGGTTGCTGGCATGGACATTCTGCCTACCCTTGCTCATATTACCGGAGCTCCCCTGCCTGAAAAGAAAATTGACGGAGTGAATATTCTGCCGTTGATGCAGGGAGACAAAAATGCCAATCCGCGAACCAGCATGTTGTACTATTACCGCCGCAATAGCCTCGAAGCTGTTAGTAACGGTAAGTTCAAACTGGTATTTGCGCATCCGGGACGAACTTACGAAGGTTTTGCCCCCGGAAAAGACGGACAACCGGGAGGAGCCAACGAGAACTTCGAGTTTGGCAAAGCACTTTACGACCTTCGTCGTGATCCGGGAGAACGCTACAATGTACTGGAATCGTACCCCGAAGTAGTAAAAGAACTTGAAAAGATAGCTGATGAAGCCCGCGAAGATTTGGGTGACGACCTGACCAAAAATCAAGGGAAAAACCGTCGCGAACCGGGACGGATTACTCAATAGACGTACTGGTGATGAAAAATATAATCAAGAAATCGGTACTCGCTTCATTCGGGTTGATATCGCTATTACCAGTTGCTGCCAACCAAACTGCAAGTTCATTGCCCAATATCATTGTAATTTTTTGCGACGACATGGGCTACGGTGATCTGGCCTGCTACGGAGCAACCCAGTACCAAACACCTCATCTCGATCGCTTGGCCAATCAGGGAATAAAATTTACCAATTTCTATGCAGCTCAGGCTGTTTGTAGTGCGTCGCGTGCAGCTATCATGACCGGATGTTATCCCAACCGGGTTGGCATATCCGGCGCATTAATGCCTGTAGCAAAAATTGGTCTCAACCCAGAAGAAGAAACCATTGCCGAAGTATTAAAAAAGAAAAATTATGCAACCATTGCTATCGGTAAATGGCATTTGGGACACCTCCGCCAGTTTTTGCCTCTTCAACAAGGCTTTGACCAATATTATGGCATTCCTTACTCGAACGATATGTGGCCAATTAATTACGACGGTACTCCTGCTTCTCCGGAAACTCATGCAAAGAAAGCCAGTTACCCCGAGTTGCCACTTATTGAGGGAAATGAAAAAATACGAGGTTTCAAAAATCTGGACGAACAAGCAGAAATAACCACTCTCTATACCGAACGTGCAGTAAAATATATTCGGGAAAACAAGAACCATCCGTTCTTCATGTATCTCGCACATTCCATGCCTCATGTTCCGCTTGCGGTTTCTTCTAAATTTAAAGGAAAAAGCCAGCAAGGTATGTACGGAGACGTCATTTCAGAAATAGACTGGTCGGTAGGAGAAATTGTAAAAACTCTCAACGAGTGTAAGTTGAGCGACAATACGCTTATCGTCTTCACTTCAGATAACGGTCCCTGGCTCAACTTTGGCAACCATGCCGGAACTACCGGAGGATTGCGCGAAGGCAAAGGCTGTTCGATGGAAGGCGGACAACGCGTGCCCTGTATTGCCAAATGGCCGGCTACAATTCAGGCAGGAACAATCTGCTCCAATATCGCCTCAACGATTGACTTGCTCCCCACCTTCGCATCCATTACCGGAGCTGAATTACCTTCGAAAAAAATCGATGGAGTTAATATTTTGTCTCTTCTTGAAGGAGATTTTGCAGCCAACCCGCGAAATACATTTTTGTATTATTACCGTGAAAATAATTTGGAAGCAGTTCGCGAAGGAAACTGGAAACTGGTATTTGCACATCCGGGCAGAAGTTACGAAGGATACCAACCCGGAAAAAATGGAGTTCCCGGACCAGCAAATGAAAACTTCAAATTTGAAAAAGGTTTGTACGATCTGCGCCGCGATCCGGGCGAACGCTATAATCTGGTTGAATACTATCCGGAGATCGTTAAACGATTGGAAAAAATTGCCAACGAAGCTCGTGAAGATCTGGGAGATAAGCTTACCGACAATCCAGGAAAAAATCGTCGCGAACCAGGGCGGGTAAAATAAGTACACATTCATTATAAATAAAATATGATGCTACAAAAACACAACTTTTGTAGCATCCCATTTTTTAAGACATACGGACTTATTGCTTTTTTACTTTTTTTTTCCTCATTTTTGCAATCGATTTCATCAATGCAATGACAGAATTTGAAACCATATTCCTGAAGTACCACCGCGCGCTGTCGTTGTATGCTCAAAAATTTACCGGAAATGAAGAAGCTGCATTAGACATTGTTCAAGATATATTTCTGAAAGTGTGGGAGAATCCCAAGATGCAATCCGACAGTGTTGTTTTAAAAAGTTATCTGTTTAATTCGGTACGCAATGCATGCCTTAACTTTTTAAAACACGAGCAAGTAAAACAAAAACATGCATCAATTGCTCAACTGGAAATAGAATTTTACCAAAGTGGAGAGAAGTCGCTAATCGAAGATGAAACAATCAGCAGCATTCACAAGGCCATCGATTCGCTTCCCGAGCATTACAAAGAAATCATCGAATTAAGTCGCTTTGATGGATTGAAAAATAAAGAGATTGCCGAAAAACTAAATATTTCTGTACGCACCGTCGAAACCCGTTTGTTTCGCGGTCTTCTGGCTCTGCGAAAAGCAATTGGAGAAAAAATGCTCACCCTCTTTTTCTTTGTTTACAATAACTGCCGCTAATTTTCTCAAAAAAAATTAAATCAGGTTGACGTATTTTCTCTGACCAGATTGTCTTAGCAGTATCAAAACTGAAAATATGCATTCAACCGATACACACGAACATTTGATTGCCCGTTATCTGAACGGACACCTATCGGAATCAGAAGAGAATCAGATGCTTGTATGGATAAATGAAAGTAGCGAAAACAAAAAGCTATTTTTCGAGCTGAAAGACAGCTGGGAAGCGTCCCTTAAAAGTCAGGATAAAACACAAAAAGAGTTGCTCCGCTTTTACCAGGAACGAGCAGAAAAACAAGTCGGATTGCATTGGTCGTGGTGGAAAAATATTGCTACAGCTGCCGCAATTCTGCTAATCGGTTTATTTATCGGAACATTCATCATTCAAAAAAATTCATCATCAGTACAATTAAGTAGTTATTCTGTTCCGCTAGGTTCAAAATCGAACATTGTACTAAATGATGGAACCCGTATTTGTTTGAACTCGGGTAGTGAATTAAAATTAGGCAAAGATTTTTCGCCATCGAACCGAACCGTTGAGCTGGAAGGAGAAGCTTACTTCGAAGTACAGTCGGACAAGAAGCACCCGTTTGTTGTAAGAACAAAACAATTTGAGGTGCTGGTTACCGGTACCCGATTCAATATTAGTGCCTACGCTGATGACCATTTTTCCTCTGCAGGCTTAATTGAAGGAAAAATTGCAATAAAAACCAATTTAAAAGAGAATTTCAACTTATCACCAGGCCGGAAAATATTTGTGAACCAGGAGTCAGGTCGTCCTCATTTCGTTGAATTCGACGAGCAAGCAGAAATCGCATGGAAAGACAATCAATTTATTTTTAAAGACATTGCATTCCCTGACTTGATACGCAAATTAGAACGCTGGTATGATGTGAAATTACAGTATAGCGACAAGCGACTTGACTCACTGAAATACAACGGAAAATTTAAGAATCAAGAAACGATCTGGCAAATTTTAGATGCGCTGCAACTAACCAGCCCGATTACCTACGAAAAGAAAAATTTCAGAGAATTTGAACTAACACTGAAGCCTATGTAAAAAATAAGAAGACGGTTTGTCTGCCAACATCCCGCCTTCCGAACAACTATCAAAATAATAATTGTACAAACACTTCAAATTTATGAAAAAAAAATTGAACCGAGGGACTCATCGGCCTCTGATTGATGTCCCGAAAATTTATCGGACTATGAAATTACTATGTCTATTCATGATGGTTATGCTGATCCAGGTTTCAGCAGCAACCTATTCACAAAACACAAAACTAAGCCTGTCAGGCAACAACATGACGCTGGAAGAAGTATTCGGTAAAATCGAAGATCAGACTGATTTTTCATTTTTCTATAATCTGAATCAGCTCAACGCCAATAAAAAAGTAAAAATCGACCTTAAAAATCAACCGATTGAAGATATTCTGGATAGCGTACTGGATGGAACAGGCTTATCATACACCATCAATAACAAACTGATTGTCATTCACAGTAAAGACGACAATCAGGCTGCAAAAATGATCGGACAACAAAAAATAACAGTAAAAGGGAAAGTGACCGATTCGTCAGGACAACCACTTCCGGGAGTTGCAGCTGTCATAAAAGGCACAAATTCCGGAACGATTACCGACTTTGATGGAAACTTTACTCTGGCAAATGTTTCGGGCGATGCAACACTTGTTTTTTCTTTCGTTGGAATGAAAACTCAAGAAGTGTCGGTTGCTGGAAAAACTACGATTTCAGTAAAAATGGAAGAAGAAACAATCGGAATTGAAGAAATTGTAGCGGTAGGCTACGGAACTCAGAAAAAAGTAAACATGACCGGATCTGTAAGTTCTGTAAATTTCGCCGATCAGGTAAGTTCGCGCCCAATGACTAATGTATCAACCGCATTGGCAGGATTGAGTTCCGGTGTAACCAT
This sequence comes from Prolixibacteraceae bacterium, assembly GCA_963668595.1. Classification (GTDB taxonomy): domain Bacteria; phylum Bacteroidota; class Bacteroidia; order Bacteroidales; family Prolixibacteraceae; genus GWE2-42-39. Next base: position 2,518,545 of record OY764876.1, read on the forward strand.
CCGCCAAACGGAAGGAAAACCGGGTGAAGACGGTGCCACCATTCGAATCAGAGGATTGGGAACATTAAACAATAGCAGTCCGCTGGTAATTATCGATGGTATGGAAGGCGTACTGGATGCTATCAATCCCAATGATATTGAGACAATTTCAATTTTGAAAGATGCTGCCTCGTCGGCTATCTATGGATCGAAAGCAGCCAATGGGGTTATTCTTGTTAATACAAAAAGAGGAAACAAAGACCGCATGAGCATTACCTACAGCGGAAATTTCTCGATTGCACAACCAACCAATATGCTTGACTTTGTTTCGGACTATCCGACTTACATGCGCTTGCTAAATGAGAGTGCAAGAAACATCGGTTCAGCCGAAGTTTTTTCAACAAATACAATTGAAGCATGGGAAACTGCAAATAAAAACCCCAATGAGTTAACAGCAAATGGAATTCCGAATTGGGTCGCATTTCCGAATACAAATTGGAACAAAGAAATGTATCAAAACAATCTGGTACAGGATCATTCACTTTCAGTTACCGGAGGAAATGAAAAATCGACCTTCCTTTTTTCAGGCGGCTACCTCGACAATCCGGGATTGGTTGACAATACAGGAATGAAACGCTACACCATGCGAACAAATCTTGAAGTTAACATCAACAAATGGCTCACTGTTGGATCAAGAACCTATGTTTTGACACAAGATAAAGATTTGGGCAATTACGACAATGTATTAAATTACATTCGCCAGTCAACTCCAGGCTTAATTGGTCTCTATAATGGGAAATATGGTTTCCCGGAAGCTCCCGAAGAAAGCGCTACGGCAAATAATGTGTATGCATTTTTAAATGCATCGGAAGGAGGAAATAAACATTCGCGCTTCAACACAACCGTGTACAGCAAAATAAAATTAATGAAAGGGCTTAACTGGGATTTCAATTTCAATTATGCCCGCCGTTTCGATGAAACGAATAGTCATACAAACGGCACTGTTGGAGAAAGAATCAAATTCAGTACAGGCGAAATAATTACTCCGGCAACATCTCCTTCCTTAATGAGCACTAACTATAAAACGTATGCAAACAATAGTTATACTCTTGAAAACTTGCTTCGTTATGAAACAACATTATTCGATCATCACGACATTAGTGCATTGGCAGGATACAATGAAAACTACTATTTCGAATACGATCATCGTGGAACAAAAAAAGGATTGATAGATCAAAGTGTTTCAACGCTTAGTTCGGCTACTGAAATGATTGCCATTGAAGGGGGCGCTTCTGATTATGCCATGCGCTCGTACTTTGGTCGCATCAACTATGCCTACAAACAACGCTATTTGTTCGAAGCAAACGTACGTTATGACGGATCTTCCCGATTCCATGCAGACAGTCGCTGGGGAACCTTCCCTTCTTTCTCGGCCGGATGGCGTATTTCAGAAGAAAGCTTTATGCAAGGCATTCCCTGGCTCGATAATTTGAAAGTTCGTGCTTCGTGGGGACAATTGGGAAACAATGCTTCAGGAAACTACGATTATCAAGCACTTTATGGTCTTGTTGATTATTCATTTGGAGGTGTGCAGGCAGCTGGACTTCGTCCTGGTAAAATTGCCAATCCAACTTTAATGTGGGAGTCAACCACTGTCACAAACTTCGGGATTGATGGTAATTTCATGAACAACAGGTTAAGTTTGGAAGTTGATGCTTACAATAAAGTGACTGACGGTATTTTAACTACTCCCCCCATTTACCTGACACTTGGATTAATTGGAGCTCCTACCCGTAACACGGCTGAAGTAACCAACAAAGGGATTGAATTAACCCTTGGATGGAAAGATAAAATTGGCGATTTTCACTATTCTGTAACCGGTAATTTTGCCTACAACCAAAACGAAGTAACCGGATATAAAGGGAAACTGGTACGCGAATGGAGAACCAACGATGACGGGACACAAACCTACTATACCAACCTGGGTGATGTTTCAAGTGGAGGAAGCTCTCGTATTCTTGAAGATCATGTCATCAATGAATACTACTTATTGGACGTATATTCCGGAAACCAGAATTATTTCAATCAGGATGGTTCAGTAAATATTGCTGGTGGACCTAAAGATGGAATGATACGTACACAGGAAGATATGGCCTGGTTGCAGGCAATGGTTGTCGCCGGATATAAATTTATGCCCAGCAACGCTATCGGGAAAAGCCGTCTGTACTACGGAGATATTATTTATGCCGATAATAACAACGACGGAATTTATGGAAACAGTTACGACAATGATTTCCGCAAATCATCAAGCATGCCCAAAATCAGTTTTGGAGCACAAATGAATTTCCGTTGGAGAAATTTCGATATGAGCATGATCTGGTCAGGAAATGCGGCCTATAAATTATATTGGCTCGAAAGCGGCTACAACCGCCCCAATACACGTACCGGATTCCAGATTGGAGAAATTCTGGCTAATGATCACTACTATTTTAACGAAAGTGATCCTTCTGACCCAACCAATAATCTCAATGCAAAATATCCTCGTTTGAAACTAAATGAAGGTGATCCTCAAAACACCCAATCATCAACGCGCTGGCTTTACGATGCATCATATTTGAAATTGAAAAATCTTTCGATCGGATATACATTACCAAAGAACGTTACCGACAAATTGTCGATTAATAGAGCTCGGGTATATTTTTCGGCTGAAAACCTGTTAACTATCACATCTTTCCCTGGTCTCGATCCGGAAATGGGTGCCAATACCAACTACCCGATCATGAGACAAATTTCATTGGGAACCAATATCACTTTCTAAAATTACGACTATGAAAAACACATATAAATTTTTACTGCTAATAACCAGCATCGCTTTTTTCACTGCCTGCGAAAGCGACCTGCTTGAAACCAGCCCATATGGCTCAATTGGTTCGGGAAATATGTGGGCTAGCGAAAACCTTGCCGATCAAGGAGTCAACGGCATCTACAATACATTGAGATACGATTATGTGGGAATAAACACCTGGTATTTTGATCAGGACGGCTTTGTTGGCATGAACCGAAGTGCCACATCGCTGACTGCCGGGAACATCACTTCAGGCGACGGATTATTTACTTCGTACTGGCAACAACATTACGAGGGAATTCATCGGGCCAACGATGCCATTCTTAATTTGGCAGAAAAAGCTCCGCTCACTCCTGAAAAAAGAAGTCGCTTAATTGCCGAAGCAAAATTTTTGCGCGCTTATTTTTACTTCAATCTGAATAAAGTTTTTAAAGGAGTTCCCGTTTACCTCGAACCTGTTAGCGCAGAGGAAGCCAACCGCTCCCGCGAAACCGAAGCAAAAGTTTGGGAAGTTATTATTTCAGATTTGACCGATTGCGTTAATGAACCCAATTTGCCCAACCAATATGCAAAAGGAAATGTAAATGTAGGGCGCGCAACCAAAGCTGCTGCTTATGCCTTGCGTGGAATGGCTTACATGTGGACCAAAGAATATGCAAAAGCAGAAGCTGATCTGAAAAAAGTAGGAGAACTGGGGCCCCAACTATACCAAGGTGAATACAAAAAGCTCTTTAAAGAAGCCAATGAACAACATCCGGAAATGATCTTTTCGGTACAAAATATCGGATTGAGTGGATTGGGATCAATTACCCAGAAATATTTGGGAACACGTGTTTCCTTTGGTTCTTGCTGGAATAACTACCTACCTCATCCCGATTACATTGAATCATTTGAAAACAAAGATGGCTCGTCTTTCAACTGGAACGATTATTTGCCTGGGTATAACGAAATGACACCGCGTCAACGAATTGTGTTCTTCCTCCGCGATGGATTGACCTCAACAGAAATTGCAAACTTCACCAAACTCGGTGCTGACATGAGCAAATATTTGCCCAATGGCAACCAAGCCCGAATCAAAGAAGTGTACGAAAATCGCGACCCACGACTTACTGCAAACATCATTACTCCATACTCAACTTATTTTGGAGCTAACGGAACCGTCGAAAATACTTATACATTACGCTGGCCTTACCGAAGTGATAATACTGCCACACTGGACATTCGTACCGATACAAACACAAAATTCTATTATTTGTGGCGGAAATGGGTTTACGAAGGTGCCTCAGAAACTCCCAATCGTGAATATAACCCGACAGACCAACCGATTATTCGTTATGCCGATGTTGTTCTTTTGTGTGCAGAAGCAATTAACGAACAAGGCTTTAAACAAGAAGCACTTGATTTAGTGAATCAAATTAGAACTCGTGTAGGAATGCCTGCTTTGCAATCCACCAATCCGAGCCTTCCGACCTATGTAAATAATCAGTCTGCGATGCGTGAACGTATTCGCAACGAGCGTCGCTGGGAACTTGCATTAGAAGGAATTAATCTTTTTGATGAAATGAGATGGGGAACATGGAAAAGCAAAAAATTCTACGGAGGAGAAGGCAACGGCCCAAAACAAATTTGGGGTGAATTGGATCGTCCATATTCATGGAGAGGCGATTACCTTTACACATGGGCTATTCCGCAAACCGAAGTTGAAAGAAATAATAGTATCCTCCAGAATTCAGGATGGAATGACTAAATTGGATAGTAGATAGACATAAAAGACCGGTGCGACTTATTTCAATCCGGTCTTTTCTATTTTTTTAATGTATTCTGAATCAAAAACTATACGAATGAACTCTCCGAAACAACATATCAAACTCTTCTTCCTCGGTGCATTGTTTTTCGTTTCCTGCTCTGCACAGGACGAATTTCCGGACACACAAGAAAACAACAGTCTCCCAGCCCACATCGCCCAAAACTATCAACTGGTTTGGAACGACGAATTTGACGGAACTACTGTTGATCTGAAAAAATGGAACTACAGGGCAGAGGGAACCGTACGCAACTATGCAACAGTTTCAAAAAATACGATTTCGCTGGACGGAAAAGGTAATTTGTCGATAAAAACGACCAAAGATGCTAACGGAAAATATTACGTTGGACAACTTGGCACACAGGGAATTTACGAAACTACCTACGGCTATTTCGAGTGCCGGGCAAAAATGAATAGAAGCCTTGGTCCGCATGTCGCTTTCTGGCTGCAATCGCCAACTCTTGGAAAAACAGGCAATCCGGCTACTGATGGCGTTGAGATTGACATTTTCGAATATCACCGAAAAACTCCGGGAACAGTACACCACAACCTGCACTGGGATGGCTACGGAGAAAATCACAAACATACCGGCCAGCCAATTCCTTTTACAGGTATTGGCGAAGGTTTTCACACGTTTGGTGTAGAATGGACGAAAAACGAATACATCTTTTATGTGGATGGAAAAGAAACCTGGCGCACCACCTCTGCCATTTCGCAACGCAGCGAGTACCTGATTCTATCCACCGAACTCACTGGTTGGGGAGGCGATCCCGCCACAGGAACTTTTCCCGATGAAGTTATTTTTGACTACGTCCGGGTGTATAGACCCAAACCATAACGAAATATTTACCATTAAATAATTGACAATTTACGATTCAACTAACAACAGATAATCAGCATCTTGTTCTACAATTAATGCGACAATATATTATTCTGATTACTTATTTCCAGAAAACGAACCAACAAAACCATTACATGATGAAACACGTAATTATTTTTCTGTTCCTCTTTCTGTTCCTCTTTTCTGCAAAAGCATGGGAGAAACGAGATTTACTACAAAAAGAAGCTTCGATTGAGAGTTTAAAATCGAGCCTGCTACTCAATTCTGCATGGATAAAATATCCGAACTACTATGACCGAAAAGGCTGGGATGCTCTCACCGCAGAAAATAAAGCAGAAATTATCGAACAAGGAGAGAAGATGCTCGACTATCAATGGAAAGTGGTAAAAGCCACCGACTATCTGGAATATGAACGCAGTGGTTCACGCCGCATCATGGAAGATCCGTTTGGCGACAATAATAATGCGCTTTCACGTCTGGTGCTGGCTGAACTTGCTGAAGGGAAAGGTCGCTTCATGGATCAGATTGCTAACGGCATCTGGCATGCCTGCGAAATGACCAGCTGGGCATTGTCGGCGCACATCAGTCGTGAACAAAAAGAAAAAACATCGCTGCCTTCGTACAAGGAACACATCATCGATCTCACGGCCGGCGATCTGGGCTCTTTTCTTTCGTGGACATATTATTTCCTGAAAGATGAACTAAACAAAGTACAACCTCTGATTAGCGAGCGACTGCTCAAAAATTTGCAGGATCGAATTCTCAAACCATACATGAATCGCACATTCTGGTGGACCGCATCAAATGCCAATGCTGAAACAATGGTAAACAACTGGAACCCGTGGTGCAATTTCAATGTACTAACGTGCTTCTTGTTGCTGGAAAATAATCCAGACCAACTGGCTGCTGCCGTGTATCGCACAATGATATCAGTCGATCAGTTTATTAACTACAACCACGAAGACGGTGCCTGCGAAGAAGGTCCATCCTACTGGGGGCATGCTGCCGGGAAAATGTACGATTACCTGCAATTACTGAGCAATGCCACTGGTGAAAAGGTGAATATTTTCGATCAGCCAATGATTAAAAACATGGGGGAATACATTGCCCGCTCATACATTGGTAATGGCTGGGTAGTCAATTTTGCTGATGCCTCAGCAAAAGGTGGCGGCGAACAAGGCTTGGTATTTCGCTTCGGACAAGCTGTAAAAAGTACCGATATGCAACAATTTGCCGCCTATCTGTACGAGAGAGACCAAAAGAAATCGGAATACAATGCCGGACGCGATATGTTCCGCACACTCGAAAATCTCAGAAGTTTTAACGAATTGAAGGGAACATCGCCTCTGTTTCCGCAGTTTGCGGCCAGTTGGTATCCGCAAACCGAGTTCTGTTACCTTCGCAACAAAAGTGGCTTTTTCTTTGCAGCCAAAGGGGGATACAATGCCGAAAGTCACAATCATAACGACATGGGCTCATTCATTTTGTATCTCGACGAAACCCCCATGCTGATTGATGCCGGCGTTGGTACCTACACTCGCCAAACTTTCAGCAGCGAACGATATTCGATTTGGACAATGCAAAGTAATTATCACAATCTCCCTTTGATTAACGGCGTTCCGCAGTCGTTTGGCAGAAAATATCATTCCTCTTCTGTTTCTTTCAACGAAAAAAACGCTTCATTTTCTCTTGATCTGGCCAAGGCTTATCCCGAAGAAGCTGCGGTACATAGTTATTTACGGAAATATCAACTCACCGAAAATGGTTTAGTCATCAGCGATTCATTTATTCTGAATGAAATTAAATCAGCCAATCAGTTAAATTTCCTCTGTTGGGCAAAACCAGAAGAGGCCGGAGTAGGCAAAATCAGAATAGAAAAAAATGGCAAACAAGTAATGCTTACGTACGATCCGAAACAATTTGAGCCATCTGTTAAAACGATTCCTCAACCCGACAAACGCTTATCGAATGTATGGGGCGAAAATTTATTCAGAATAACACTCACCGCAAAAAAACAATTGCTCCGCGATACTTATCGTATTAGCATTCAGAATTAGATAATAATTGAAAAACTTAAAGCGAAGCAAAACAGTCTTTCCCGATTGTCTCACTTCGCTTTTTTTACATTTCATTACTCACATATCCGAACAGATACAGGATCGGAAATACATCCGGTACTATGGTTTAGTACCGAAACCGAATAGGTTCCCATCGGCACATTATCAAATTGTTTAAATGCTCCTTCTCCTGTTTGTTCTATTAATGATCCAATATAAATAGTCCAGACAAAAGGAAGGTGATCAACGTAAATACTTGCCGTTTTCTTTCCTGCACAATCCTGGTTAAGTAGTTGTACCGAAGGAACTGTCCCGTCTCCTGGATATGGAACAGTAACAGAGAGATTCGTTAATAATTCCTCATGAAGATTATAAATTTCATACGTATAATCTCCCTGTGCAATATTAGTCAGCACTTTGGTTGTCCCTTCTCCAAATATAGGTTGAGTTCCGGTAGGAGCACCGCCAGCCTGTCCTGGAACAATCTTCCAACCATCCGCCGGTAAATTCGAAAACTCAATATCCGCTGTAGTACTTCCACCGCATACCGGTTCGCGAAGTATTTTCCAACTAATAAAATGACAATCAACCACGAATGTAATATCAAATTCACATCCCCATTGGTTTGTCATTCGATACTTATAAGTACCATTCGGAAGAGAATAGAATGTATGAGTCGTTCCGGAAACAGAAATCGGCGATTTTTGAGTAGGAGAAAGTTGAGTTAAAGTACATCCTCCTTCAGGTAACCCAGATATTATCACTTCAGAGTGATCCGTCCATATTTTCTCCAGATCATGCCCAGCAGGCACACACAAAACTGTTACTGTTACCGGACAACAAGGAGGTTCAACAAAGACCACATAGGTTGCCGTATATTGGTCTTCATCTACAAGTGTATAAACATACTGCACTCCGGGAGTTAAACCATAAATATCTAACGTCCCCCCATTACCAGAATAATTACCAGGATACAAATCCCATTTCCCAGTAGGAAGATTTTCAATGTGAAGATCAAATGTTTTCGTTTTACAATCAGGAACTGTTGTTCTGAATATAGGCACCTCGCAACCAGCATGACAGTTAGGTGGACAATCAATTGTTATGACAATAGCCTTATCCTGGATACATCCAAACTGGTCAGTAACCGTAAATGTATAAGTTCCTACAGGAACATTATATATTATTTCTTCTGTCCCATTCCCGGTATATCCTCCCGGGTTAATAATCCAGTCTCCACTTGGCATTCCTGAAATACGGACATCTGCTGTTTTATTCTCACATATAGGCTCTCTTATTATTTCCGCAACTACTTTATCGAAGCAACCGGTTGGACATTGAATGGTTACAGTAACTGTGTCAGAAACGCATCCTTCGGCATTTGTAAAGGTGTAATAATAAGTTCCCGGAGCCAATCCATAAATTGGATAAAGAGCATTTGAAGTAACATTTTTACCCGGATTAACTGTCCAGACTCCATCCGGCAACTCAAATACAACATCCGCTGTTTTATTATCACAATCAGGTTGTCTCATCACCCGATACGGAGGAACTTCTGCAGTACATCCATCCGGACATAATATATTAACAGTAAGCGTATCGGAGAAGCAACCACTTTCATCAGTAACCACATAAGAATATGTGCCTGGTGGCAAATCCTTTATTTGTGTTGAAGTTCCTGTTCCTCCAATATCGCCCGGAGTAAGAGTCCAATTACCGGTTGATGGTAATCCGGTTATGGTAATATCTGCTGTTTTCCGATCACAAGTTGTTTCTCTGACAAGCGTATAATCGATCGGCTCAGGCCTGCAATTATCAGGACAATTAAGCGTAACGGTAGTCGTTACCGGAGGACAACTCGCTTTATTATTCTCAACTACAACAGTATATGTTCCAGGCCCTAAATTATATTTAGATACACATCGGTCTGTGATGTTTTTATCACTCTCTGTATTTCCATCCGGATCAGTCCATGTAAGATTCCAGTCACACGATCCATTTGTTTCATAATTGTTTACACAAATTACAACACTTCCCTCTTTCGTTGTACAATCAATTGCAGTAACGTTAATATCAGGAGGACAGCAAATTGGATCTATTGTAACAGATATTTGTGAGGTAATGGTCCCATTCTTGGCTATAAATTTATAATTACCCGGGTCTAAATCCTGAATTGTTATACAAGCTGATGTAAAACTATTTCCGGTGCTACTTGTCGGACCATCAACATCTAAAGTCCAGCCTGTAAGATTATTCAAATCAGTAACCAGATCAGTCAGACATATTTGAACATCAGTTTTTCCGGAAACACAGTCCGGAATAATTGTATATAACAAACAATCGTCTGGCGGCGGAAGGATGGTAATGGTGATTGCCTGCGAGTTACAACCGGTCTCTTCATTGGTTGCAATACAAGTATAAGTTCCGGGTTCTAATCCTTCAACAGCATAAGTACCGGTTCCGGTAATAGAACCACCTCCGGAAGTAACCACGCTTCCCGTTGCATTATAGATAGTCCATGAAATTGGGTTTGTTGGAGGATAAACCGGTGGGGCAGCAGGAGTGGGTGCCGGGACAGAATAATCAACCAAATAAACAGTAATAGCTACCCTTTCGTCGCTGTAGCACTGACTGGCATAATAAGTTCTCCCATTAACCAGATCGGTATATGTGTCTAACTGATTTCCGCCATAAGGAGCATCCCACCACTGAACATATCCGCACAAACTAGTTACCGAAAGATCGTATATCCTCACATAATAGCCATTGTGGTCAGGAGGATAGAAAAGCTGAGGAGAAGGGGCTGTTGGTGCCGGATACGGAGGATGTACATCAAAAGACAAACTAATATCTGCCGTTGGATTATCACAGGTAGGCTCCCTCAGAATAGCAAAGTCCCCTGTTGGCAAAGCATCAATTCGTATTACCGTTGTCACTTTTACATCCGGACAACATAAAGGATTGGGTGTGTATGTAATTATGTGAGTCCCAACTTCACTGGCTCCTACATTAATCGCCCCAGTAGTGTAGTCAATTACTAATCCATCATCCGAAGAAAATCCCCCATAATAAGTTCCTCCGCTAAACGGATCTGGATTCTGATTAGAAGGAGTCACTACCGAAGGATGAAGCAATGTATTTGGATACTGACAAACATGTGTTTCCGGATATTCAATATATGGAGAAACAGGTGTATCGCAAATAGTAACTCTACAGCATGAAGAACATCCATTATCGGCATCGAAACAAACATAGTATCCTCCGGCCTTGCTTGCATAAACATCTATCTGACCGGTATCCGGGTCAACGACTAAATCAGTTGTTGGTATTCCATTTGTGTTTTTAGCGATAAAGGTTCCGCCTCCCGCTCCTGTCCATTGCCCATTGTAGTTATAACTAACGTTTTTGACTTGCCCGTCAATACCTGTTCTGCAAATATAAGTACCATAAGTAATTGTATAAACCGATATGTCAATACTGAAAGAAATTGGATTACTTGATCCATAGGCATTCTTAGCCACAACACTTAACACCCCTCCGCCATAATTTCCAAGTGATGTAGGACAAAGAGTACAGCTTAATCCATCCGTACTAACGTTCCACTCTCCCAAACCTGAAAACGACCATTCGTAACTAGTGGCACCTGCAACTGCATTTATTTTATAGGTATAACAAGTATTCGTACAAATTACATCCGGCCCATTATAGATAGGTCCGGGTTGTGCTGGAGCCAAGGCCGAATAGTTTGGATCTCTGATACAACGAACCGAACTCCCATAGGACTTAAACCTTGAAGACAACAGTATATATGTAGAACTCATATCCAACAAATATCCTGTATCGTCGGAATCAATAGAACTACTTGCAAACAATCCCTGGCGACCTCGTTCTTGTATGGTTCCATACGTTTCATGAAGAAAGCCGGCAGCATGCAATTTCAAATCTGAATTCCATGCATCATCCATCACGTTCCACGAATTCGTAGTAATCACATTATACCATTCGGTATAGGTAGGCAAACGCCATCCTTCTTGCAGTTCCAACACACATGGATCGTTTATGTCTTGCCAATTCGTATTTTCTACTATCGGATCAATCCAGGTTGTAGAAGGAGTTCTTGTTGCGCCATCGTGTTTGTATCCCTGTTTTCGGTTAAATTGCCAATACCAACCCGCAGCAAGTAGTTTATTAGATGATGCATCAACAGACATAGCCTGTTCGTCTGCTCCCAGGTTCTTGGTTGTCCAGCATTTTGTTGGTTCTCCGGGAATCTCTGTCACCGTACCATACAAAAGCGTTTTATTTTCCGGAGCAACTAAATTGGTTGTTAAATGATTAACTGTAATAGATCCACCACAGACAAAACCACAGTTCAGCCTATTCCAACCACTATCGTAAAAATGGATTGACTTTGAACTTGCGTCAATACAAATTGCACCCTGCTCGACACCAGCTGTTGGCAGTGTCGTAAAAATTGGTAGTCGAAATAATTTTTCCTCACCACCCAGCGCTTCAAACCCAGGATTATTGGAAAAAGACGAAGTTCCCGCATTTAATAAAGTAATTTTTCGGAATGACCTACCATCATCGGCAACCATTACTGAGTTTTCTACAGATGAGAAAAATACAGCTCCTGAAGGAATTGTTCCCGAAGTGGAAGCTTTTAACGGAATAAATGGAATTCCTTTTTCTATCTTAAAATAATCGACTCCTCCTGTCCACTGCTTCTCCAAACATAGATTCACCCAAGCTCCTCCTACATTTAAAAGAGGAGCAAGATCTGCTTCACTATAAATCAGCATTCCTGCTTCAGGTGTTCCAATAACTGAGTTTGCCTGCGCCTCATCGGTAAAAACCGGCAAATGAGGAATTCCTCCTAGAACCCTGAAATACTGACGTTGAGCATTCGCATGAAAAGCAACAACACTAAAGAAAACAATAAGAAAAAAAACTCTTCGGATATAATTTCCCGAAAACATTGTCGAAAAAAATTCGCCAACTGATATTCCGAAATTAAAAACAAGTGATGATGGACGTTTTAATAAGTACCAAGCCGAAATAAAAAGACAAATTAAGGACTGCATTCCCGAAGAAATGGATACAAATCCGTTTATTTTCTGCAATGCCTTCATTTTCCCCGTTTTTAAAATTGAAAGCAAATAAAATGTCAACCAAAACCGTTTCCCTCTTACATATTGTTACTATGTTTATTTCTGACTGACATTGCATATTCAGGTCAATTACTATTACCCCGTAACTCCCTGCAAAATTTATCGAAATAAGTTAAGAAGCCCCCATTGCTTCTTATTCAGTATAACTGAGAATCTTTATTTTATACGTATTATTTTTTTCAAAGAGCAAATTAATAAATTCAATCTACTTTTTCTCCAGCTACAGTTCTTTTAGTTATATTATTTTACTGAAACAGAGTACAAAGCAGGGCCACAACCCGTTTTAGAGCTTACCACACAAACATTATACGCGCCAGCAGCGAGGCCGGTTATTGTCCCCGATGGCTTATTTTGAATAACATACGGATCAATCGCATCTCCCCCCCAAAGATATACGTCATAAGTATCCGACTCTAATAACCCTGTCAATAAGATCACTCCTGATGCAGGGCTTACTACTTTTACCCGTGCTGTCAAAGATTCATCCAGCCCATAAACAGGGAAAGCAAAAAGTTTTGTTTCTTTCTTATCCCAAATAAAGTATTTCCCGAATACCAACTCAGAAAGAGTTATGCTCGTCTGGCTTCCTTCTTTTATAATAGCTCCTTTATCATTCCGAACGATCCATCCGTCTGAAGGTAGCCCAGCAAAATAAACTTCAGTTAAATAATGACTATCGTTACACTGTGCTTGAGTTGTGTAATCCAGAATTATTTTCCCGCCAGTTGAGGTACATTTCGGAACAACTACTGTAATGTTAAAATTACCACAACCATCAACGGATATGGTAAATGTATATGTCCCTTCGGACAGGTTAGACACAGAAACATTGCAAGAAGAGAAGGAAGCATTCGCTCCGGTTTCTTTTATAAAGTATGAGCCACTGCATGAAGAGCCTTTTCCATAAATAGTCAAATTCACAATTGGCTTCCCATCTTTACAGTCTATTGTATAGGTAGGAGGACAACAATCAGATGATTCTGGCACAACAATTACTAAATCTGTTGAGCAATTATCATTTGTATCTGTAATGGTTACAGTATAAGTCCCCGGATGTAAATCTGAAATATCAATGGATGAAACGCTTCCGCTTAAATCGATACCGTCTCCTTTCATTATCCATCCTTTTGTTGTAGGCAAACCAGTTACAGTTACTGTCATTGTATTGCAATCAATTGTATAAGCCGGGGTAAATTCACAGCCACAAGAGGTAACTGTAATCCTTCCGGTTGCATATACTGTTCCGCAACCTCCGGTTAATAGGATGGTATAATCGAACGTACCAATAGATGTTGGCGTTCCGCTGATTGTAATTCTATTCGAAGACCATGATGCACTAACTCCTGGTGGTAAACCGCTTATATTACTGATACCTGTAGCCCCTGTGGTGGTCTGTGTTATAGTTGCCATTGCGGTATTGACACAAGTCGTAGCATTAGCAGAAGCAGGACTTACTCCATTACTCAAAATTACCGTAATCCGGCCTGTTGCATTTATAGTACCACAACCACCGGTTAATGGGATACTGTAATCATATATTCCGACAGAAGTTGGTGTACCACTAATTGTAATTTGATTCGAAGACCACGAAGCACTAACTCCGGACGGTAATCCAGTTGCTGTGCCTATACCAGTAGCTCCGGTGGTGTTGTGTGTAATATTTGGTATTGCTGTATTAACACAAACAGTAGGACTGGAAGAAGCGGATCCTGCCGTGTTATTTGGTCTGACAGTAATCGTGCCGGTTGCATAGGCAATACCACAACCGCCAGATGTTGGAATACTGTACGGAAAACTGCCACTTTGCATAGGTGTTCCGCTTATTGTAATAGTACCTGAGGACCATGAAGCACTTACTCCCAATGGTAAACCAGTAGGTGTACCAATACCCGTTGCCCCGGTGGTGGTATGTGTAATCGTAGCCATGGGTGTATTAATACAAGTATATGGGCTTAGAGAACCAACACTAACTGTGTTACTTGGCGTGACTGAAGTTGAAATAAGAAACGAACTGGAACATCCTTCCGGTGAAGTGGCAACAATTGTACATGTTCTACTTGCAGTTGAAGAATTTGTATTCACAAAAAGACCACTAATAATTCCTTCATCTAAAACGGAGACTGATCCTGAAATAACCAAATGCGAAATACATGTTAACGTAGAATAGGTTGTTCCTACAGGAATTACATTTCCACTAATCGAAGAAATATCTCCTGTCACTAGCACTCCACTACAGGCAGAGAGAGAAACATCTGCGATAACAGGCTTAGGATTCACAGTCACAGAAACAGTAAACGGTACTCCGGAACAGAAATTATAAGTAGGAGTTACATTGTAAATAACTGTAATTGGCGCATCTGTCGTATTTGTTAGAGTACCACTAATACTACTCAAAATATCACCATTAAGACCAGCTGCTAATCCATCAATACCAGAAACGTTTGGAGCTGGCCATGTATAACGAGTACCTTCCGGAATTGTATTTCCTGCTCCGTCAGCAGGAGTAACAGTAAATGTTTCACCGCTACATATTGATGTTTCCATATTTCCAACAATAGGCGTTTGCTGAACAAGTACAGTCAATCCTGTATTCTTACTACACCCATCTTTGGTAACAGTTAATGTTACTGATTTAGATCCCGGAGTTGTCCACATTGCACTAGTTGTTCTATTTGAAGAACTAGTTGGATTACCATCCGCTCCAAAAGACCATAAATAAGAAGCACCTGCTCCTGCATCAGCAGCAACAAAGCTCCTCGATTCAGAAGTACAACCTAAAACAGTAAGATCCGGGGGTGTTGATATATTTGCAATTGGTAACGCTTTTACCGTAAAACTAACTTGGGCAGTGCATCCTGTTGTATTTGTATATGTCAGAGTAGTAGTTCCCGCAACTTTCGCAGTAACAACTCCACCATTGGTTACAGTAGCAACAGCAGTGTTACTGCTTGTCCATGTCCCTCCTGTTGCTGGAGTTACATTAGCAGTAGTTCCTTCACAAGCAGAAATTGCCCCACCTAATACAGGTAAAGCTACAACTGTAACATCCCGATAACTAGGATACCAACACGTTCCTGTTATACTATATCGAATTGTCGTTGTCCCTGGGGTCAACCCGTGAATCTCCCCATAAGGACCAACGGAAGCAATACTCATATTCTCGGACGACCATGTTCCCCCTGATTTGGTCGATGAAAATTGTGTTGTTTGTCCTACACACACTGTCTGATTTCCTGAAAGAATTCCCGAATCATACCAAGGCATTGACGTAACCGTAATACTGGCACTTGTTTGCGAACTTCCATCAGGGAAAGTTATTGTTACATAATAATCTCCGGAATAAGAAACCGTGATCTCTCGTGTTGTTTCTCCAGTACTCCATAAATAGCTCACTCCGGGACTGGCAGTCAGGGTCACACTTCCGCCGGCGCAAAACCATGGATTTCCTCCAGATGTAATCGTTGCCGAATACGTTTCTTTAACACAACGAACCGAATAACCCGATGCCCTGTAACTACCTGTTGTTATATTAGAATAGGCATCCCTAATATTTAACGAAACAGCATTTGATCCAGATGAGACCGATGACCAGTAATAGCCATTCGAACTTCTCCCACTGACTGCCCCTACATTATAACTGCGTTGTCCCGATGCGGGGAAAAAAACACTTCCAACCCGATCGGTGCTGTGATTCCCACCATACCAGCGTCCGGGTAGGTCATCCGGGCCTCCGGCATCCACCCAGGTACTCCCCGCCTGGTTTAGTTCGGTCAACTCTTCTTGTGTAGGAACACGCCAACCTACTGGACAGGGATTATAATCTTCCATATTCCACAATGCCTGTTGCGTACTACTCCAGTCGTACGGATTGTTTGCTGTGTAGTAAAACCTGGAAGCATTACCTAAATTATTTCCTGTAGCAAAAGCTACTACACCTGGATAATTATTATCAGATGCATACTCTTGCCCATATTTTCGTTGCCACTGGTACATTAGCCCATGCAGACGAATATTGTCGTAGCCCGCATTAACGGGAGCCCAGGTGGTATTTCCAATCTTTACCGGGGGTATTGGCGTATTCGGATATGAATCAACAGCCAATTCCAGCCAGTTCGTCCCATCAAATACTTTCATACGCGGAAACCGGTTGGTAATATACACTGCCCCTGCTTCTACATCTTTGGGTGCTGAAGCAAGAACAGGAAAAACAATCATCCCATCCACATTATTCACCCGCCCCGAAATAACCTGTTTATATTCTGTATCCTCCCCTTCAAGCACAAACTGTTTGGGGGCGTGCCATCCTCGTCCATTATTCATACGCACGCCTCCCCCGGAACTAGGGTAGTACATGGCTCCGGGCCTGACAGCTCCGGTTAAAGTGGACATTACCGGCAGAACCGGAATTCCGTTTATAATCTGAAAATATTTTTTCGAGTTTGAAGATGAAGCGACATTAGTTGTTGTTGTAAAATTATCCCATGCTCCACCGGAATAAACCATTACGGTTTTATCGGCATGGCTAAAAATCATCATACCTGGAACGGGAGAACTCACAGACGCAGTACTTGCAAGAACCGGCAAATGCGGTATCCCTTTGATGATGCGAAATGACTCAACTGTTTGTGCGGTCACCGAGCCAAGGAACAACATTAAAACAAGCAGCAATATATAGCGATTCCTTTTCATCTTCGTTCTTTCTTCAATTCTATTTCCCCAGCAAAAGATACCATTTTTTCTTTTGCAAGCACAATCATTGAACTATGCATTGAGGCAGTGATGCAATAAACTGAATTTTTAGGGGTGAATGGAAATAACCAAAAAACAAAACGACAATGCAGAACCAACATTCCCATAGAAATGGTCACGAAATCTGTTATTTTTTGCAATGCCTTCATTTTCCTTTTCACTTTAAATTGAAAGCAAGTAAAATGTCAATCAAAAACCAACTATTTACATATTGTCACACTCTTAATTTCTGACTGACATTGTGTATCCATATCAATTACTGTTACGTCGTAGGTACCTGCCGGAACTTTTGAAACAGTATAAGTTGTTCCTGATCCTTCCACTTCCTTGTAAGTACCAACTTTTATTCTCCAGTTCTTTGCTGAAATTTCTGGAAAATAAAGATCGCCAACTTTATTATTATAATCTTCGTTTTTCAATATAACTGTTGTTTGTTGTCCATTAGATGGATACGGAATAGCTACAGGCAACGTTCCTAATAATTCACTTTTATCATTATATACTGAATAAATATAATCCCCCGGATTTAGTTTTTGTATCGAATAAACCCCTCCGTTTTCTTTTCCACCCACAATTTCACCGGGCATTATCCGCCAATAATCGGCAGGCAGGTTTATAATCCGTATATCCGATGTAATGTCTTTACCACATTCGCCATCTCTTTCCTTTTCCCAGTCAAAATGAAGATCATCACACTCAACTGTAAAGCTTATATATTTCGAACAGCCATTCTTGTCTTTTATCAAATACGTATATGTTCCATCACTCAGAGGAGTAAGTAAGTAACTCGTTCCAGAGAATTCTTTTTCTGGTTCTGTTGATGGTTTAATCTCTGCAATAGTTCCCCCGTCAGGTAATCCATCAATATGTACCTGTGCATGTGGAGCAACCAACATTCCTCCTTCTTCATGTACCGGAACACAAAAAATCTTAACTGCAGGAGTAAATGGTTCCGGACAACACAGCTTAAATTCAAAATCAAGAGAACAACCATTTTCATCGGTCATCTCAAAATGAAATTCCCGGGTACTTTCATATACAGGAATATCAATCCGAACAGTTGAATGAGGGGTGAAGGGGTATTTTTCGCCTTTGTCCTTATCTATAATCACTCCTCCCGTTACGAGTAAATTGGAAATAACGATGCTGTGATACGGATAAGCATCTTTGGGATCCCGGCATGTAACCTCCACTACAGGAGTAGGCATTTCCGTACAACATATTTGACCAGAAAAATCATATGTACAACCTTCGGCTGTGGTTATCCGGTATGAGTAAGTTCCTCCAATTATTCCCCAAAGGGTTCGGGAGTCTGTTGTCCCGGAATAACTGGAAGCAGAAGCATCTGCAACCGACGCTGGAGATAATATCTGCAATTTCCCTCCTTCTGGCAGATTTGAAAAAGACAAATTAAGATACGGAGTGCCAACATGCCCCGGTTGCGCGGAATAACAGTCCGCTGTAACGACCGGATTGGGTTTGGGATTTACTGTAAAAGTTACCGTATTACTACACCCAGTTGTTGTGTTTGTAAATGTAAGAGTAGTAGTTCCGGCAACTTTCGCAGTAACAGCTCCTCCATTGGTTACTGTCGCAACAGAAGTATTACTGCTTGTCCATGTCCCTCCAGTAGCTGGAGTAACATTAGCAGTAGTTCCGGCACAGGCATTATCAACTCCGCCTAATACAGGTAAATCATATACCGTTACATCCCGATATACATAACCAGGACATGGAGATCCCCACACATATTCAATTGATGTAGTACCTGCCTTTACCCCCGTTACTTTGCCATAAGAGTCAACCAAAGCAATACTCGGATTCATTGAAGACCAAGTTCCCCCTGATTTGGATGCTGTGAATTGTGTCGTTTCTCCAACACAAATAGTTTGATCACCAGAAAGAGTTCCTGCATCCGACCACTGAAGTGTCCTAACTAGAATGCTAGCCTCTTGAGAACTCCCATCCGGGAAGGTTACCGTTACAGTATAAGTTCCGGGACCGGAAGCAGTGATACTTTGCGTTGTTGCCCCTGTATCCCATGAATAGCTCACTCCCGGACTAGCTGTCAGGGTCACACTGCCGCCTTCACAAAAAGAAGTTGCTCCTGTAATCGTTGCCGCGTACGACTCTTTAACACAACGGACCGAATAACCCGATGCCCTGTAACTACCTGTTGTTATATTAGAATAGGCATCCCGAAGATTTAACGAAACAGCATTTGTTCCGGATGTGACCGATGACCAATAATAGCCATTCGAACTTCTCCCACTGACTGCCCCTACATCATAACTGCGTTGTCCCGATGCAGGAAAAAAGACACTCCCAACCCGATCGGTGCTGTGGTTTCCACCATACCAGCGTCCGGGCAGGTCATCCGGCCCTCCGGCTGCAACCCAGGTGCTTCCCGCCTGATTTAGTTCGGTCAACTCTTCTTGTGTAGGAACTCGCCAACCTGTTGGACATGGATTATAATCTTCCATATTCCATGATGCCTGTTGCGTACTACACCAGTCGTACGGGCTGCTTGCTGAATAGTAAAAGCGTACCGCAACGGCAAGCGTTTTCCCAATGAGCAAAGGTACTGGACCGTTATACGTATTTGCCGACTCATATTCCTGCCCGTATTTGCGGTGCCACTGGTACATAAATCCATGCGGACGAGTATTGTCGTAGCCTGCATTGACCGGAGCCCAGGTCGTATTTCCAATCTTTACCGGGGGTATTGGCGTATTCGGATACGAATCAACAGCCAGTTCCAGCCAGTTCGTCCCATCAAACACTTTCATACGCGGAAAACGGTTGGTAATATACACTGCCCCTGCTTCTACATCTTTGGGGGCTGAAGAAAGAACCGGAAAAACAATCATTCCATCCACATTATTCACCCGCCCTGCAATTACCTGATTGAAATCTGACTCTTCTGCTCCACGAACATAATCCCGTGGTCCCTTCCATTCCTGCCCGTTATTCAGACGCACGCCCCCTCCGGAACTGGGGTAGTACATGGCTCCGGGCCTGACAGCTCCGGTTAAAGTGGACATTACCGGCAAAACCGGAATTCCGTTTATAATCTGAAAATATTTTTTCGAGTTTGAAGATGAAGCGACATTAGTTGTTGTTGTAAAATTATCCCATGCCCCACCGGAATAAACCATGACTGTTTTATCAGCATGACTAAAAATCATCATACCCGGAACAGGAGAACTTACCGATGCGGTACTCTCAAGAACTGGTAAATGCGGTATCCCTTTAATGATCCGAAATGACTCGACTGTTTGTGCTGTCACCGGTACAACCAGCAACATAAAAAAAAGAAGCAATATATAGTTATTCCCTTTCATTCTTCTTTGCTTTTCTTTCGTTCCCCTATATAGAAACGAAGATTCTAAATTTTTTTACTCGCCCCAAATATGCGTCAAGATTACTCAACGGCATCTGCCACACAACGGACTGAAAGTCCAAGAGTTACAGGAAACAACCCAGGAAAATAGTTACCACCTGATTCGAAGTACAAACTAGCACCTCGAATATGAGTACTAACTATCTCTGATTCAGAAGTCCAATACCATCCATAATTGCCTCTCTGAAGAGGACTTCCATTACTAATATTCCCAGAAGCAGGAAGAAAGACACTTCCTTCATGATCCCCTGCATGATTCCCCATACACCAACGACCCGGTAAACCATCCGGACCTCCTGACGACACCCAAGTACTATTAGTAGCAAATAAAACTATTTCCGAACTTACAGGGAGTCGCCAACCTGCCGGACAGGGATTATAAGTTTCCGACATACTCCAAACAGTTGGTAAATTGCTACACCAATTACCATCTACCCCATCATAAAAATTCAAATGATTCGTAATTAAACTTCCCTCAGCCAAAGTTGTCGTACCTTCTTGCTCTTTAAGAGCAGGAACCTCATCGTAGGTTTGTCCATACTTACGGTGCCACTGATACAACAATCCATACGGACGTGTCCCCTGTTCGTAGCCACAGTTTACCGGAGCCCACCAGATGTGTCCTATTTTCACAGGTCCCAGATTAGTCCCCGGATACGAAGGTTTACTGTCAACCACCACTCCTCCTGATGTACTGAGAATAGCTCCTCCCGAAGTTGACAGCACTACTTGTGCACTCCCTTTAAAGCAATACAAAACAAAAACGACAATTAAAATACTTATCTGCTTAATCATATTCACTATCGACCGATTGTTTTCAATATTTCATCAATCTGTTTTTGCTGGGCATCCAGTCGCTGTTCCTGCTGATTCACCCGTTCTTTCAACTCATTAATCTGCTGCTGTTGCTCTTTCATTCCTTGTAAAAGCACAGCGGTGAGCTGAGTATAATTTACCTTCAGGAAGCCATCGTCGCCAGTTGCTACTAATTCAGGATATACCTGTTGCAATTCCTGGGCTATTACCCCAATTTGTTGCCCGGTAGCATATTTTTCCTGATTAATAAATTCGAAATGTACACCCCGAATCTGATTAATCCGATCCATTACTCCGCTAAGTGTTTCCACATCCCGTTTCAAACGTTTATCCGAAGGGTTGTAAAAGTTCCCGTTCACAGTCAGGTCATTCGTAAAAACTGAATTACCGTTTACATCAAGGCCTCCTGCCGAAATATCAATTCCAGTGCCTGATACCCTCAAACCTTCTGAAATTGTTACGCTTTTATGAAACAATGCATTCCCTGTGTTTCCTTCCAGTGAAAATGCATTACTCGTTTCATTATAAAAAATCTTAAAGTTCGAACTTGCTCCAATCTCAAAAGCGATAGGCTGAGAAGAAGACACCGAATTAAATGTTAATTGTTGAGTCCCTAAATTAATTGTTGTACTTCCGGTTAAGGTACCCCCCAACTTCACCGTTCCCGATGAATTCGTTAGTCCATTCGTAAAGGTATAAGTACTACCATTATCCAGGGCCGGAGCCCAACTTGTTCCGTTAAATTTAAGAACCTGTCCCGAAGAAGGAACAGCAGTACTAATACTTTTATTCTGAATTGCAGTTACAGTTACAGCTCCCGCCTCGCTAATACTAATGTCTCCGGTCATCGGAGTTGATGCAACCCACTCTGCAGCAGTTCCCCCACTATTCACTTTCAAAACTTTATTGGCATCAGCAACTGCTATCGAAGGCAAAAGCCCCGTATGTGTGTGATTTCCTGCCGAATAATTTGTTGCTCCTGCCCCAATATTTGTATTTCCTGCCGAATAAACACGATTTACTCCATCATACAACTGCGTTGCATACAAATACCCATCGTAATTTAACCTTGTAGTATTACTCGGAGCAGTAGTTCCTCCATAAAAACCACCAGAAACTTTTGAGCCACTAGCCTTCATTATCCCTGATGAAGTACTCGATGGCAATACTGTTGTTACAGCATGCGTATGACTTGTTGCTGTAAGACCATTCGTTGTTACATCTGTCAACGTGCCAGGAGTGCCAAGTGTAACAGTCCCACTGCCTGTTATGGTTGTAAAATTCATTCCACTACCCGCTGTTATAGAAGTAACTGTACCATCACCTGTACCGGCCCCAATATCTGCCCTAACCTCAGCCGGTGTTCGTTGCTGTAGTGTAGTCGAGTTCAACGCATTAATATAATTACCAGCAGTATAGCTTGCTATTCCTGTTCCTCCGCGTGCTACGGCCAATGTTCCACTGGTTATGTTTGTTGCACTATGATTGTGTGCGGCGGGGGTAAAAGTTGTTGGTTTGTTTAATATCTGGGCATCTCCACTTACAGCATCCCAATCTGCATTCACATTTACTTCTGCGCCTGTTGCTATGCCATTTAATTTCGTTTTGTCGGCTGCGCTCATTACTCCTGCTACACTTGTTGTTGCTGCTGCCAGGGTCGTTCCACTTCCACTGGAACTGGTTAAGGGCACTGTTGTTGAGGTCAATGTACCCTGTCCAAGGTCAGTCACTCCCGATGGAATAGTCTCCCAGCTTAATGATCCGGCAGTTGCTCCAGCAGTCAATACTTTTCCGCTGTTAGTCGTTCCGGTTGCTGGCACATGCAAGTTGCCATCACCTGTAGGGTGGCTGTAGTTATTCGCGCCCGTAGCAACTCCATCCAATTTACTCTTGTCTGTCGATGACATTAAACCTGCATCTGTCGTTGTGGCAACAGGCAAAGTCACATCCGTTGATCCTGTTCCATCGATAGCCAAAACCCGCGTTGATACAGTATAAGTCAAATTCTGAATCTCATTCGTTATCGATCCGTCAACTTCCGAACTCAGGTAACTATTCGTATCCAGCGTCCAGGTGTTGGCTGCCGTTTTCTTCAATATTCCTGATGTCCCAGCAAGGCCAGCTATCGATGTTAAATCTCCATCCAAACTCTGGGCATCGGTAATTCCGTACCCTGACAAAGTGGTAGGTTTGGAAGTGATTGCAGAAAAAGCATGACTGTGCGATGACGAAGCGGCGCCAATATCGCTCAATACCTGTGCTGGAGTACGCTGTTGTAAGGTTGTTGAGTTCGATGCATTAATATAATTTCCCGCGGTATAACTTGCAAGGCCAGTTCCGCCGCGTGCTACGGCCAATGTTCCACTGGTTATTTCGGTTGCACTGTGATTGTGCGTAGAAGGAACTGCTTCAATGGTAATATTGCTTGTTCCATCAAACGAAACACCATTGATGGTTCGGGCGGTTTCGAGTTTGGTTGCAGTACCTGCATTACCACTAACACTTACCCCTGACAAGGTTTGTGCGGCTGAGCTTCTATTTACTGCAACACTTGTAGTTCCCAAATAAAAACTACCACTGCTCGACATTTTTGTTCCCAACTGATCGCTTACCAATTTTGCACTTGGGTACTGTGTATCTGTTGGACTTGAAAAACTCGTCACTTTGTTACTCGTATCTTCTTTGCCCGAAATATCAGCAGAAATCAGATAGCTTCCCGCGGGTTGAATCCCTGCTTCTGCCAATGTATTATTTACCCATGCGGTACCGTTCCATTTCAATATTTCACCAGAACTATTGCTGGTAACAGTCACATTCGACAGATTCTCCATAGTGTGCATATGCGAGGAAGAAGCAGCATCCGTTATCCCGTACCCTGATAAGGTGGTAGGTTTGGAAGTGATTGCAGAAAAAGCATGACTATGCGTTGACGAAGCGGCACCAATATCGCTCAATACCTGCGCTGGTGTACGCTGTTGTAAGGTTGTTGAGTTCGATGCATTAATATAATTTCCCGCGGTATAACTTGCAAGGCCAGTTCCGCCGCGTGCTACGGCCAATGTTCCACTGGTTATTTCTGTTGCACTGTGATTGTGTACTGAAGGAACTGCCTCAATGGTAATATCTTGTGTCCCATCAAAAGAAACACCATTGATGGCTCGGGCGGTTTCGAGTTTGGTTGCGGTACCTGCATTACCACTAACACTTACCCCTGACAAGGTTTGTGCGGCTGAGCTTCTATTTACTGCAACACTTGTAGTTCCCAAATAAAAACTACCACTGCTCGACATTTTTGTTCCCAACTGATCGCTTACCAATTTTGCACTTGGGTACTGTGTATCTGTTGGACTTGAAAAACTCGTCACTTTGTTACTCGTATCTTCTTTGCCCGAAATATCAGCAGAAACAAGATAGCTTCCCGCGGGTTGAATCCCTGCTTCTGCCAATGTATTATTTACCCATGCGGTACCGTTCCATTTCAATATCTCGCCAGAACCATTGCTGGTAACAGTCACATTCGACAGATTCTCCATAGCGTGTGTATGCGTTGAAGAAGCAGCATCCGTTATCCCGTACCCTGACAAAGTGGTAGGTTTGGAAGTGATTGCAGAAAAAGCATGACTGTGCGATGACGAAGCAGCACCAATATCGCTCAATACCTGTGCTGGTGTACGCTGTTGTAAGGTTGTTGAATTCGATGCATTAATATAATTACCAGCAGTATAACTTGCTATTCCTGTTCCTCCGCGTGCTACCCCCAATGTTCCACTGGTGATTTCTGTTGCACTGTGATTGTGTGCTGAAGGAACTGCTTCAATGGTAATATTGCTTGTTCCATCAAACGAAACACCATTGATGGTTCGGGCGGTTTCGAGTTTGGTTGCAGTACCTGCATTACCACTAACACTTACCCCTGACAAGGTTTGTGCGGCTGAGCTTCTGTTTACTGCAACACTTGTAGTTCCCAAATAAAAACTACCACTGCTCGACATCTTTGTTCCCAACTGATCACTTACCAATTTTGCACTCGGGTACTGTGTATCTGTCGGACTTGAAAAACTTGTCACTTTATTGGCTGAATTCTCGGCAGTATATCCCAATGATGCTTGTTTGGAATTCAGTTGGGTTTGAATTGAAGAGGTCACTCCATTCAGATATTGAAACTCAGTATTGTCAACCGTCCCGTCAGCTATTTTCGTTGCATCTATTGATGAGGGCAATGCACTCGCACTAAGACTAGTCAAACCTGAACCATCACCATAAAATCGGGTTGCATACAAATACCCATCGTAATTTAATCTTGTAGTATTCGTCGGTGCTGTGGTACCACCATAAAAACCACCAGAAGTTTTTGATCCACTGGCCTTCATTATTCCCGATGAGGTATTCGATGGTAATACTGTTGTTACAGCATGCGTATGACTTGTTGCTGTAACTCCATTCGTTGTTGCATCTGTCAATGAACCAGGAGTACCTAGTGTTACTGCCCCGGTTCCTGTTATGGTTGTAAAATTCATTCCACTGCCTGCAGACACCGAAGTAACTGTACCTGTTCCGGTACCAACCCCAATTGCTGTACGAAAATCCGCTGCAGACAATGCACTTATTGTATTATCTGCATTGACTCGCAAAAAACTTACAGCACCAGGATCAGTTAGTTTTATCAAATTATTACCTACAGAAGTTGCACCAATATCTGTTGCCGAAGGAGTATAGCTTTCCCATTCTCCCGAAGTTGAGTTATAGCGGATAGATTCTCCATCCTTTATTCCCTCAGGAACATCTACTGCTCCTAAAGGAAGTTTGGTCAGCACTACCTGACCTTCTCCATTTACCCAGATTACCTTATTTTGGTTACCTTCTTCTACTTTCAGCTGACTTAACGGAATGAGAGGTAACTGTCCAGTACGAGGTATATTTTGTGTATGGCCTTTAAAAACGCATAGCGTTAAACTTAAAGCAATTCCAAGTAAAATTTTTTTCATGACGTATATGTTAATCTATACTGAACTTCTTTTAATGTCTGTGTAAAAATAATAATGATCAAGTAAAATATGTAACAATACTCAATCTATCGTTTATCTAAACTTATTCCGATGACGAATAATCAAACTGGATAAGCTCTCCTCCATGTAATGTTCCCTGTAGAACATTTAACTCCGGATGATAAGTCAATTTAGTTCCATCAACAGTATAAGCGGTATTACTTATGCGTAAGCCATTGATATACATTTTCAATTTGCTATCAACATCCGGAACAGCTGTTAAATCAAATAAAGTCTGCTCTGCTTTAGCCGTTAATTCATCTGACTGCTCAATCATTATTTTCCCTTTCACTACTTCGTCGCAAGGGCAAGGAAGTTTGAATGTCTTTGTAAGCGGGTCAAAAGTTAAACCGCTAAAAACTATGGAAGTTAATGGTTTGCCATCGCTCCCTGGAACTTCTTTCCCATCTTGATCAACTACAGGAATCGGATTCCCGTCAGTCCCCACTAATGATATTTCTCCCGTATTCGGATCGATTTTCAGCTTTTGAAGTTCATTGGTCGGATCTTTATCATTATCGATATAAGAAATAGTCCAGTCCTGACTGGTTGCTCCCTGTGTTACACTAATATCTCCACCACCTATTAAATTTAATGGTTTGCAACATGTTACTGACAAATCCCAAATTAAACTATCGGTATCTTGATCTGAACCAAACCCAACAGTTCCATCAGAACTAGTAATTGTTATTCCTTTCCATCTTGGCATTTTTCCGGTACCAATACCTGCAAGTACTGTCCCTGGGGCTCCAACCTTATCATAGTAAAGAGGTTCATAATAAATCCGATCATTAGGCTCACTATTGCCAATAAACAATTTAGGTTCTCTCTGGTAATTCAAGTTTATTGTGTTTGAACCATGCCCATAAGCTAATGCTCCAATAATTATTTCATTGTTTATTCCATCCGTATTCTGACTCCTTGTGTTATGTCCCAAATAAACTGAATTGCTCACATTATGCACCACATCTCCCTGTCCCGGTAGTTGACCGTCAATCCCGAGAATATGCCCGGAATACGAACCAATAGCTACGTTATTAATCCCCTCTGCATTATGCAAAAGAGCAAAAGCTCCTACTCCTGTATTTTCCTGCCCTGTTGTCTGATTACGTAAAGCCCATACACCAACCCCTGTTGATTCTCTTCCTCCAATAGAGCGCATCATCGCTTCCATTCCTAGCGCGGTATTGTTATCCCCTACATTTGCTTGCAATGCTTGGTATCCCAACCCCACATTATTATCTCCTGCTGTATTAGAAAAAAGGGAATTATAACCAACTGCTGTATTTCTTAAACCCGTCGAATTATTCGATAAAGCATAACTACCAACCGCCGTTAATTCACTTACTGTTGCATTTTTATATAAGCTATGATAACCAACAGCTGTATTATCACTTCCGGTTGTATTAAGAATAAGAGAAGAAGCTCCAATAGCAGTATTGGTATTTCCCAAAGTATTTGCATTTAAAGCCTTAAATCCTAATCCCGTATTCGAATTACTCGTAGTACTATTCTGCAACGCATAAGCCCCCAGCGCAGTATTATCAATCCCTGTGGTATTTTCAACTAAAGCACTTGCACCAATAGCTGTATTATTGTTCCCGGTTGTCTTATGTAAAGTGAAATAACCTAATGAAGTGTTTCCTTCTCCCCCTGTACCAAGTTCGAATGCACGAGTTCCAATTACTGTTGTATATTTGGGGTTTACTTTTTCACTGCCTGCATAAAAGCCAATAGCGATATTACCATCACTCTCCGGCTCATCAAGCACCTTAAAAGCACCTTCGCCAATAGCCATGTTAAAATCAGCCGTTTGGCTGGCCTCCAATGCATACGAACCAATTGCGATATTTGCGTTTCCACTAGTCATTTTATTAAGTGTATTAAACCCGATACCAACATTATCGATCGCATTCCCTGCAAGCATTAATGTTATCATTGATTCTGTTCCGATAGCAATATTACGTTGTCCGATTGGTGCCACTCCTGTTGAACTTTTTCCAAGTCGGATATTATCGCCCGTAGGGAAAGACCCTCCTGGGACATCCTCATCTCCATGGATAATCATACCGTTTGCTATAATTACTCCTTTTGATGGAATAAACCCCAATTTGGTTGTTGATATTTTTAATGGTTGAGAGCCTGTTCCTGCGGCCCAAATCGGATAAACAGGTGAAGCTAACGTAACATCATCGGCAATTGACATATTCGTTGGCGCATCAGATGAGATCGTTATTTTATTGTTGTCTTGTGCCAATTTAATCGGACTCGTTGCTTCAAGAGTAATCGTTCCTCCACCTGTACTACCAACCGGACTTAAATTTATCGTTGGTGATGTGTCCCCTGCGGCAGACAAAGTTTGAGCTTCGTCCGTAAGACTTTCAGTAGTTGCTGAGATTTCATTACTCTCGCTAATACTAATACCCATTCCCGAACGATACGTTGGGCCATATGAATCGGACGAATATATTTTTATTGTATTGTTCCCCTCATAGGTTACCGAGGTTGCCCCATCTCCATACAAACGAACTGTTCCGCCTGACTGCGAAAGGTTCAATTTAGCTCCCGGATCCGGAGTGTCATTTACCGCCGTTAGTGTTTGTGCACTATATTGCGAGGTAGAAGCCCATTCAAGTGTTCCAATTGTATTCTCTGGATTTGATTTATCAATGCTCTTAATTTGAAGCAATTCTGAATTTCCAGGAGCATAATCCGGAAAAATTAACGTATAGGATGGATTATTAATCTTCTTAGGTGGACGCAATGTCAAGGTATTAGGAGGTGATCCCTCATCGCGAAACATAATTGAGCCGATTTGTCCACCGCCATCTTTTCCAAGGATTAATCCGTCAACCGCATTAACAGTTCGGTCGGTAAAAATATTCTGACTACCAAAACTCGGAGTAATTTTTGTTCCTGCGATTGCTGCATCTACTGCTACTTCACTATTTGTAATTGCTCCAGATGCGATTTGTGCATTTAACGACAAATTTGTACTTCCATCAAATGTACCGCTTGCAGTAACATCCCCTGTTAGACTAATTATTCTGGCTGTTTCAAGTTTCTTAGCCACATCAATTGTCCCTGTCGATTTCAAAAAATCAGGAGTCCAGTTTTCCCACGTTTTAGAAATGTCGTTATACCTCAAAAGTTGTTCTTTTTGAGGATTCTCAATACTAAACAGATTAACAATTTCCACTGCCTTATTCCAGTCAGTAATATCAGCAGTTTGAATCTCCAGAGCAGGCAATGATTTCAATATCAAACCAGTACCATCGGAATTGATCGCAATAATCTGATTACCATTTTTAGTTCCGTCAGCAACAAGCTGTGAAATATGAATATTTCGTATTTGCTCACTTCTTGGCTTATTCTGGGCGTAACCTGAAACCAAGCCTACCCATAACAATATCGTTACTGGCAATAGCTTCTTCATGGTCATTAATGTTTATAATCTACAATAATTACATCACCGCTTTGAGGTGCAACCCCAAATGTAATTTGATTAGTTCCAGTTTCCTGATAATAACCAACTCCAACTGTTGCTCCACGCTTGAGTCTTAATCCGTTTAAAAAAACGCGAGTAGTTCCTGCTACAAAAGTGCTAGGAAGAGTGAAAACTTGATTGGTTCCATTAATATTTCCTGTTATTGCAGCATCAAATACATCCGTAGAAACACTTGTCCAGATAGGGGCATTCGCTCCGTTTGCCTGCAATGTTTGTCCGGCAGTACCCGCGGGAAGACGTACCCAATCGGTACCATTATAATACATTAAATCGCCGATAGCATTACTGGTAAGATTAATTTTTGTTCCATCTACAGCATTGTTGGCTATACCAGCAGTTGCAACGGTACCAAAACCTAAAGTAGTTCCACTGCGACGAAGAACATAACCATCTGTTCCTGCAGCTATATCAGTTGGTGCTGCTGATGCATTCGTTGCATTCCCTTTTACACTCAATGCAGCCATATCTGCCATACTAATAGTTCCAGTTCCAGTAATAGGTCCACCTGTCAACCCTGTTCCGGTTGCAACATTAGTCACCGTTCCAGTTGCAGCATTTACCCAGCTTAAAACGCCCGAACCATTAGTTTGCAAAACCTGTCCATTACCTCCCGTCGCCGAGGGCAAAGTCAATGTATAGCTAGTTACCGTGGCTGGTGCTGCAAATCCTACATAACCCGATGTTGAGCCTGATAAGTTTACACCTGCACTAAAAGTACCCAAATTACTCCAGGTCTTGGCTCCCACCACTGTCTGCGTTGTGGTCAAATCAACAAAATTTTTGGTTGACGAACCTGTACCCCCATTGGCAATAGGCAAAATACCTGTCACTTTTGAAGTCAAATCAATGGATGGAAGATCACCTGCCACCAAAGCCCTGAATACTGGAGTTCCGTTACCACTGCTCGGCGCTGCAAATACATAATTCGAAGTTTGACTGGCCAGTGTCCCGGTCAATGTTCCACTATCAGTAACAGGTGAATTACTTACTGTAAAAATTGATGGCAATGATAAACCTACTGAAGTGACTGTTCCTCCGGTTCCGGTAGCAGATAAAACACCACCTGTTGTCAAGCTTAATCCGCTACCTATACTTATTTCTGACGGAACTGCAGCGGATGCTGTTGGGTTACCCAACAGTCGACTTGCCGTTACTGTCTGCATCTTGGCATATGTTACCGCATTATTAGCTATCGTTGTGGCAAATGAACCCGTTCCACTTCCCGTTACATTTCCTGTTAAAGTGATTGTCTGATCTCCACTGTTGGTTCCGGTCAATCCTAAATCTGTTTTTAATGTTGCTAATGTCTGAACTTCGGGGGATCCCGTTCCTGCAGTTTTCCGATAAATTAATGAAGATGTTGCCATATTGGCCATCTTCGCTAGAGTAACTGCTCCGGCCACAATTGTCGTTACGCCATCACCAACAGAAGTTACATCTCCTGTATGATTTGGGTGACTGTAATTATTCGCTCCTGTTGCAATACCATCCAATTTTGTTTTATCCGCAGCACTCATTACCCCAGCAACAGTTGTAGTTGCTGCAGCAAGTGTGGTTCCTGTGCCGCTCGAGCTGGTTAATGGAACAGTTGTCCCTGTTAAAGTCCCTTGGCCTAAATTAGTAACTCCTGATGATGGAGTTACCCAGCTTAAAACACCCGAGCCATTGGTTTGCAGAACCTGACCATTACCTCCCGTCGCCGAGGGTAAAGTCAATGTATAGCTAGTTACCGTGGCTGGTGCTGCAAATCCTACATAACCCGATGTTGAGCCTGATAAGTTTACGCCTGCACTAAAAGTACCCAAATTACTCCAGGTCTTAGCTCCCACTACTGTTTGCGTTGTGGTCAGATCAACAAAATTTTTGGTTGACGAACCTGTACCTCCATTGGCAATAGGCAAAATACCTGTCACTTTTGAAGTCAAATCAATGGATGGAAGGTCGCCTGCCACCAAAGCCCTGAATACTGGAGTTCCGTTACCACTGCTCGGCGCTGCAAATACATAATTCGAAGTTTGACTGGCCAGTGTCCCGGTCAATGTTCCACTATCAGTAACAGGTGAATTACTTACTGTAAAAATTGATGGCAATGATAAACCTACTGAAGTGACTGTTCCTCCGGTTCCGGTAGCAGATAAAACACCACCTGTTGTCAAGCTTAATCCGCTACCTATACTTATTTCTGACGGAACTGCAGCGGATGCTGTTGGGTTACCCAACAGTCGACTTGCCGTTACTGTCTGCATCTTGGCATATGTTACAGCATTATTGGCTATCGTTGTGGCAAATGAACCCGTTCCACTTCCCGTTACATTTCCGGTTAAAGTGATCGTCTGATCTCCACTGTTGGTTCCGGTCAATCCTAAATCTGTTTTTAATGTTGCCAATGTCTGAACTTCCGGAGCTCCCGTTCCTGCAGTTTTCCGATAAATTAATGAAGATGTTGCCATATTGGCCATCTTCGCTAGAGTAACTGCTCCTGTCCCAATAGCAGTTACTCCTGTTCCCGATATAGTTACATCTCCACTAACAGTTCTTGTTTCCCAGGTCGTTCCACTACCTACCAATACGTTCCCACTTGTCGCAGTGGTCGTTCCCAAGGATACGCCTTTGATTTTATCAACTGAAGTAGTACTAAGAGTACCCGATACATCGCCGGATAACGATCCAGAAGAAAGCGAATTAACTGCATCAGTAACTGTTTTAATCTGCGTATCCAGTTTCTCGTCAGCATCTTTCAAACTTGTTGCAGTTTGAATATAATTGGTACTTCCATTTGCAGCATAAGCACCATCTATTGCTAATCCTGCTCCTGCCTGCGTTGCATCCAGTTCTGATTGCAAATCATTCCCTTTAGTCGTAGCTGCGGCTACTGCTGTTGCTGTTGAAAGATCCACGGTTAATGTCCCGCCTGTCAAGCTTAAAGTATTTCCGGATAAACCAGGATTAATCTGCACTGCTCCGGTTAACCCATTGACACTAGACACAGCCTGAGAAGTAGCTATTGACTCCCATATCGTTCCATTATAAACAGCTTGTCCTCCCTGCACAAATGATCTGCCAAACTGAGTTCCTGAAACAGAAACAAGATAGTAGTCTCCCGTTGAACCAGTTCCGTCAGCTATTGCCGGGGTATTCGTATCTGCATTCCATGTTCCTTTATAAGCAGATGTTGCTGCCTGCCAAGAAGCATTCCCGCTCGCATCTGATTTTAAGATATAACCATTTTGCGCTCCGGATGTCAATCGTATTGAATTCGCAATAATATTATTTGTTCCTAAATCAACATTGCCAGTTGCTCCCGTGTAAGGCACATAACCATCAGCAATTGCTTTTAATTGGGTATCCAGTTTTTCATCAGCATCTTTTAAACTGTTCGCCGTTTTCAAATAATTGGTGCTTGCATTGGCAGAATAACTGCCATCAGTATCTAAACCAGCTCCTGTTTGGGTGGCATCCAATTCACTCTGGCTTGCTTTTGAATTAAGTTGCGTTTGTACGGTTTGCCCTGTATTAATGTCGCTCAATGTCTGGAACTCTGTACTTGAAACGGTTCCATTCCCGATTTTTGTTGCATCAATTGACGATGGCAATGCCCCTGCGGGCAAGCTACCATATGTTACTACTCCTGCGGCATCAGCAACTGCAACCCGATCTGCGGCTCCAGCTCCGGCTGTAAGTTTCGCTGCCGTTACACGAGCGTTTTCAATCGTTAAAGCTCCAGCATCATCAATCGTTGCATCACCCCCCATATCTACTGCCGCAGCTTTGTTTTCGCTACTACCTACGATAATTTTTCCACTATTCAATGTTGAACCTATTGGGCTAACTCCTGCAGCCAAATCGGTTGTTGACACGAGTGTCCCGGAGGATGGTAAAGTAACCGTTGAACCTCCAGGTGCACTATTTAACTGGACATTCCCAACAGTCGTCGTTAAATTGCCTCCAAGAGTAATTGTATTCGTTCCATTATCTACACCTGTTCCGCCGTATGCCGGAGCGATTACCGATCCATTCCAGGTACCCGTAGTAACGGTACCTAAAGTTGTGATAGAAGATTGACCAGCATAGGTCGAAGCAATATCAACAACAGGAACAGTTGTACCATCAGTAACTGAAATACGATCAGCTGTTCCTTGTACTTCGGTTACAGTTCCATTTCCTTTTGTGGCAACAGCATCTGCTACCGTTTTTATCTGTGCATCCAGTTTTTCATCAGCATCTTTTAAACTGCTCGCTGCCTGAAGATAGTTTGTACTTCCATTCGCAGAATAAGCGCCGGTTGTTGTCAGGCCTGCGCCAGTTTGAGTAGCATCCAGTTCCGATTGAACAGCTGCTGATCCTTGTGCACTAATAACACCATTTCCATCAATGGTAACAGATGTACCATCAATTTTTACTCCACCAAGAGTAGTTGTACTAGCTGTTGGTAGCGTATAATTTGTTAAGCCTGATAATTTCGTACGTTCTACATCGGTAATGATCTGGCCACTACCGGTCGCTGTTATCTCATCCAATTTTGTTTTATCGGTCGAACTCATTAAGCCAGCGTTAGTACCATCAACTGTTGGCAGCACTGCATCATCCCCAGTACTACTTGCCACAGTACGTGTAGCTGCATCGTAACTTAAATCAGTTGTTCCCGAGCCCGAAGTAATTGTGATTGTACCACTGTTTTGACTTAAAGTAGTACCACCAGCTCCTTCAAAAGTAATAACGCCCCCTCCTACTGCACTTATTTCATTCAATGTGATTGTAGGCGATGTAGTACCTCCAGCCGTTAAATACTGGACTTCATTTGTCGGATCACCATCCACTTCGGTTCCTGTAATTGTAATTTTGTTAGCTGTTTCAGAAATACTATTGATTCCTCCTACTTCTATTGTTACGTCAGTACTTCCTGATGTATTCGAACTAATAAGCGATGTTGTTGCTGTTCCTGCCAACACAGTAAGAGCTCCTTCATTTGTACCACTCTGATCTAATCCGGCATCCGTAATGGTTTTATTTATCCATTTACTTGAAGCAACATCCCAAAATAGTAGATCGTTATTTGCTTTGGTTCCTATATTTACATTCGACAATCCATCCAGTGTCTTTCCATCCACATAGCCCATTGTTGCTGCATCGGTTGCAGCAGTGGGAGTAGCCAAACCTGTTATTTTTTGGTTGCCCATTGCAACATCTGCAGTTGCAGCACCAAATCCACTTATCGGAATTGCTGTTTTAGCTGTAGCTGCAGCTTTTCCACTGGCAGCGCCCACAAGGAATGAGCCCTGCGCCAGGGTTATACTGGTCGGATCGACAGGTAAACCGCCAGAAGTATCCAACCACGAAAACTTGCCGGTACCATCCGATTGCAATAACCACCCTGATGTCCCAGTCCCCAAAGCATTGCCATCTGATCCCTGAAGTTTAGAAGCAGAAATAGTATTATCGGCAATTGTAGCTCCGCCTAATTCGGTCCATGCCGTACCGTTATAAAAATAAAGTTTGTGATCCGTAGTATTGTAAAAAATATCCCCTTCTGCAGCCGTTCCGGGTAAAGCTCCTCCTGTAGGAACCGACGAAACAACTACCCAGGCACTTCCATTGTATTCCCGGAATTGATTGTCTGTTGTATTGTAATATACATCCCCCGAAACTGCTGGCGTTGGTGCCAAACTTCCCACCTTAATTACATCAGTTGTCGTTGCATTCACTGAGAATTCCTGCCAATCGGTATTGGCTGTCCCACCTACCAACTGATATGTTTTCATACTACCCGAACCATCATTTAAAACGGTACAAAGCATTCCTTCTAAGCGACGTTCTGTATAAATTGCATCACGTGCATCAATATCGGCAACCTGATAATGTCCTCCCTTTATATCGTTTGAGAAAACAATCGGATATTTATTTCCTGGCAGCGGTGCTAAGGTATTCCCCATTGGAAACTGCCCAAAAGCAGAAGTTATTCCTATAAATAGTAAGGCTACTATAACCAGAGAACTTCTTAAAATGTGATGGATTAATGTTTTCATACCTGTCTGTTTTTTCCTTTCACCGTCTGTCTATTGTATGCGCAACTTAACTGTTGCACTAAAATATTGCACACATACAAAAACCAATTTATAATTGGTCCCATTGTACCCATTCTGATTCACAAAATTTGCCCGGTCTATCACCTTGATGTCTGATGTGGAATATGTCATCCACGAATTAAAGTTCGAATCATAATATTGAACAGTAGGCGTTGATCCGTCATCGGGATAAGCGAACACAATGTATTGTCCGCCGGCTCCGCAAGTAAAATCATAGCCAGCAGTTGATTTCCAGTTACCTCCCAATTTTGATTCCGTAATAAGTTCCGTTCGTACCTGATTATCCGTAAAAGTGAACCCTCCATCACATGGAGGTGTTGCCGAAGTAATTACTCCCCGGTACAAGCGGTTCTCCCAACTAACAGTAGGCGAATTTCGTGTTGCTCCTGCTCCGTATAAATCGCCGGTCACCACCAACGGAAAAGCTTTTGTTTGAGTACCCCCATTCGCAATCGTAAGAAATGTTACGGGCGTTGAACCTGTAGCAGAGGTACTTCCCGTTGACGAACCATTTACCTGAATATTGGTAATTGCTTCGTCATTCGGAGTAATGCTCCAGTTTAAAGTAATCGCCTTATTGTTTACATCGTATTCGTAAACCGTGGTCGCAGGGGTTAATGTCGGATTTCCGTAAGTAAGCTGAATTGCCTTGCTCATGGTAACCGTTACATTCTTATTCACAGTATTAGGTTCTGCGTCAATTACCTCCAGCGTATAAGTTTTGGTAAAATCAGTAGTCACATTCCCATTCGTATTTTGGATCGGAATATTCGTAAACGAACCACTTTCTGTTCCTCCGGAAGGACTTGCAACCGAAGCAAGTTCTGTGGCTCCCGACTTTAATTTAATAGAAGTAATAGCCTTATCATCCGTGTTATCCGACTGGCTATTGTTTGTTACGCTCCACGAAAAAGTCAGATTATTTGTATATGAACCCCAGTTTTTCCAGGTACTGTATGGAAACGTAGTTTGAGCTGTACTCAATGTTGTACTTGGCGGAGTTGCAGGTACAGCAGGGAAAAAGAATGCTTCCAAAAATTCTGACATTGTTTTTCCTCCCGCTCCCAAATTCAATCCGGAAACATTCGTTCCAGAAAGAGTAACCGGCCGGTCAATATCAAAACTAATTCCACCACCACCTCCGTTGGCCAAAACATATCCGGCCGTTGCCAGAGTTATATCTTTATCAATATCTGCCACGGTCGTTGCACTGGCAGCTACTTTAGTCAATGTCTGACTATCCATTTTTATTTCGGTAGTCGTATATTTTCCATCTTTCCCTCCCGCATTGTTCCATTTAGAAGCATCGGTGGCAAAAGTTGTTGCGTCGCTGGTAAAAGTAGTGTTGGCCACATAAAAGTTACCGTCGTACACCACATAATCTCCGGGGAAGTATCCATGCGAAGGCTCCCAGGCATTCATTACAAAAACCTCTCTCCATGCATCTGTCCCTAAATACTCGAAATAGCGGGTTTGGTTATTGTTGTCAGAATCAATTGCCGTAACCACCATCCCTACTGCCCGCTCGAAAGCCGGAACAGTTGCATTCAAAACGGTTGCAGGAGTGGCCGTCAAAGCCAGAGCCCCCAAAGACTGTAAGCCTCCCTGCAAATCGGTAGAAATAACTACCGGCAAATCAATCCAGGGATGTACCTTAACCGTTCCCGTTACACGGGTTTCGTCCTGTGCCTGAGTCGGAGAAAAAACTCCGATTACACAAAATAGGGTGATAATTATGGCTATCTTTTTCATAACTATGGGGTAATAAAATAAGACTAATTATTACTTACAATTAAGTCAACGGCAATATCCGGGGTTGTTTTAAACAACCATACCTGATAATCCACAGTTCCTGTTGTTGCGGCAGGAATTATTCGTTTTTCAAATCCATCAAAAACAGCATACACAGAACCTCCATATTTGTAGAAAAAATTCTGAGTACCCCAGGCTTTCGGGAAAGCGATCCACGTATAGTTAGCTGCATCCAAACTACAAATGGTAGCAGGTATCGACGTTCCAACATCAGTCGCAGACGATATCGTAGCCCACACTAAACCATTAAATCCGGTTACATCAGCTACCGTTCCCTGGTAAAGATTACCAGTAACAGCAGAAGAAACAGTTGTCCATTTAAAAGTACCACTTCCATCAGAAGTCAATACTTGTCCATCCTGTCCGGGAACAAGAGTCCCTCCTCCTGTTCCCTGTAGTTTTGTATCAGTAATGGCTCCGGCAGCAATCTTTACATTGGTAATTCCATTATCCGAAACTGTTGCTGCAACGTCCACTATATTATCATTATTTGCATCATACACTGATTTGGTCATATCGCCCATGGCATGCCAGGTTCCATCCGAACCATATACATAGTACGTATTTGTAGTTGTATCATAATAGGTTTCACCGGCTGTTCCAGTTCCATCAGTAGGAGTAACAGTTCCTGTAGCAACTCCATTCAACATTACCCAGTCGGTTCCGTTATAGTAATACAAATTATTATCTGAGGTATTGTAATACACATCTCCTGCACTCGGATTCAGCGGTTCTGTTCCTGAAACAAGTGTCGATCCTGCTGACTGCAATTCAACCCAGTTTGCGCCATCAGACACCCACAAAATATCGGTATCGGTCTCGTAAAACATAGTTCCCTCCGCAACAGGCTGAGCGGGAGTATCTGTACCGGAAGGCAAACTTCCTGCATCGGTCCATTTAAATTGGCCATCGCCAGTGGCAGTTAACAGCTGGCCCGAAGTTCCCTGTGCCAAGGTTCCGTCATCATCGCCTTGTAACTTCGCATTTGTTATCGAACCATCGGCAACACTGGCTCCTACTGTTACCCAGTTTGTACCATTAAATATTTTTAATTCTGCCGGAGAAACACTGGTATCATAAAAAGTATCACCAATACGTGAGTCTCCAGCTAATGGCAA
The DNA here is from genome assembly GCA_963668595.1 of Prolixibacteraceae bacterium. GTDB lineage: Bacteria > Bacteroidota > Bacteroidia > Bacteroidales > Prolixibacteraceae > GWE2-42-39. Next base: position 2,557,776 of record OY764876.1, read on the forward strand.
ACTTGCTCCACTTGGGGTACCAGATACTGAAACCCATTCGGTGCCATTATAGAAATAAAAATTACCGGTAGTGGTATTGAAAAAGACATCGCCATCATTTGAGTTTGCAGGAGCAGGGTTTGTTGCCCCGCTCGGCATGGTCGAAATATTGCTATCATTCAAACGAACCCATTTACCATTGGTAATTGTCATATCATCTGCCCCGTCAGGATTATAAAAAAAATAAAATCCAGGAGTTACAGATGTTGAAACGCTAGGATTATTACCAGTGGTTGGAGTTTCTCCTGTCTCTGTGTTATAAACAATCATTCCATCAAGTGCACCGCGATAAAAAGCACTCCCTGAAAATAATCTAGTAACAAAAAAAGTCCAATTGGTAAGATCCATTCTGGGAAAAACAAGGCCTTTACCTGCAGCAGAAGGATCCAATGATTTGTCGAAAGATGTTGAAGCATCCAGAAAAGGATTATCCCCATTAATATTATCAAACAAAGGTTCCCCTTGAACCTGTATCTGAGAAAAAGCATTAACAGAGATCAACAATCCAAAGAAAAGGATCAATATTAGTTTTCTCATTTTTTCCCATTTTAACATTCGCAATAAAAAAATAACCTCAAATAATAGTATAAAAAACTATTCCCATATACGCACCCATTTGGCCCCATCACAAACAAGTGTCATCGACAAGTTCGCATTAATAATTGTAGTTGCGGCAACAATATACCCAGAATCAGGCGAACCAAATGTATAATTTCCACCTGTCCCTGCCCGACCACTACTATTTCGAAGAACTATAACCCGACCAACCTGAACCGTTGTTGGGTCTGGCAAAATATTTGAAAGAGTTTGTGCACCTGACACTTGAATATCAACTATATAATCTGTTGTTTTTATTGATGCATCTACTAAATTCGTAGCAACTCTCCAACTTGCAATAACTACTGTTCCTGCTGTTTTAATGTTGCTAACTACAGTATTACCTGTTCCTGCACTTATCGTTAAATCTGCATTTCCTGGTGATGAAAGAGCAGTTCCTATAAATTCCGTTGAAGATAATTCTCCTGTACTTGGATTGAAACTAAGTTTTGTTGAAGATACCTGCATTGGTAAATCACCAGTATTTGCCGTAACCCAGGTAGGATAAACAGATGCATTAGTGGTTACATCCTCTGTAATTGTTGTATTTCCAGCCTTTAGATCGACATAAGCCATTGTTGCGGCATCGGTCCCGGCAGTTGGTGTTGCCAAACCGGTAATTTTATTGCCTCCCATTGCTACATCTGCGGCGGCGGCACCAAATCCACTTAATGGAATATTTGCTTTATCCAAGTCTGCATCAGCAACTGTTCCGTCAGCTATTTTGACACTATTAATGCCGTTGTCTGATACTGTCGCTGCTATGTCAACAATATTATCCGTATTTGTATCGTACGTGCTTTTCATCATATCGCCGGTTCCTACTGCATTCCACGTACCGTCATCATAAACATACATGGTATTATTTGTCGTATTGTAGAAGGTCTCTCCTACTGTACCGTCAGCCGGTGTTGACGTGCCTGTAGCTACTCCATTCAACATGACCCACTCCGTTCCATTGTAATAGTACATGTTGTTATCCGACGTATTGTAGTAAACATCTCCTGCTGTTGGTGATGCCGGTTCTGTTGCTGATGAAGGTGTAGAACCGCCTGTTGAAACAGCAACCCAATTTGTACCATCAGATATCCATAAAGTATTGGTGTCAGTCTCAAAGAATGTACTCCCGGCTGCTCCTACTGCAGGCAAATCTGTTCCACTCGGTGTTACCCCCGACTGAGAATCGACGTAAGCCATTGTTGCGGCATCGGTTCCGGCAGTTGGTGTTGCCAAACCGGTAATTTTATTGCCTCCCATTGCTACATCTGCGGCGGCGGCACCAAATCCACTTAATGGAATATTTGCTTTATCCAAGTCTGCATCAGCAACTGTTCCGTCAGCTATTTTGACACTATTAATGCCGTTGTCTGATACTGTCGCTGCTATGTCAACAATATTATCCGTATTGGTGTCATACACACTTTTTAGCATATCGCCTGTGCCAACTGCATTCCACGTACCGTCATCATAAACATACATGGTATTATTTGTCGTATTGTAGAAGGTCTCTCCTACTGTACCGTCAGCCGGTGTTGAGGTACCTGTAGCTACTCCATTCAACATGACCCACTCCGTTCCATTGTAATAGTACATGTTGTTATCCGACGTATTGTAGTAAACATCTCCTGCTGTTGGTGATGCCGGTTCTGTTGCTGATGAAGGCATAGATCCTGCAGTTGGAATCTCTACCCACAAACCAGTACCGCTGTCATACCGGTATAACTTTGAATCACTTGAATCAAAATAAACAATCGTTTTATTTGTCAGATCGATGGTTGCAGGAGGCAAATCCGAACCCGACATCACTGTTTTAAACCACCCCGGGAATATGCCCCTATCATTAATTGTTTCATCAAATCCAGTAGTAATTTCAGAAGGTTTTGAATAATTCCAGTCTGCAGCAGTAGGAGGAAGAAACATGTACATCTGAGTAGGGTTTCCTGCAACGGCATCGTTATCATCATAAACGACCAACAACATACCTTTTTTCAAATATTGCACATCAAGAGCTAACATCTCGGCACGAGTATTAAACTGCATACAGCCCCCATATAAGTCATTTGCATCAATCACCCCCCATGTACCATTTGCTTCAACCATTCCTGGCATTTTAATCTGAGCATCAACCTGAGTGGCAAGTACTATAAGTTGAAAAATAAATATCAACTTTACAATCCAACCAATAACATTACTTTTTTTGAAATAACGATTTATTCTTATCGCTTCTTTCTTATCTGCTATTTGTATCATAATTCGAATGTTATTTCGTTAGTTTAATTTTGCCTGAACAGAAGCGCCACTATTCGTTGAATCGCTATAGATACACACCCAATACCAGGAAGAAGTACCCCCGGCAGTAACCTGCACATTATGTATTGTCACATTTGTATTCACAAACCACTGCCCCGTAGCATAATAATATGCTGTGCGAGTAAATGCCGGAGCTGGACTTCCTCCATCAACATAAGTCGGTACTGCCCAAGTAAAGAATCCGGAACCAGGTAATCCATTTGTTAATGTTACTCCATTTGTAGCATAATAAGTAGTAGTTTTCAATGTACCCTGTTGTAAAGCCTTAATTTGAGCTTCTGTAGGTGCGGCAGTAGATGGCAAATAACCACAATAAAATCTATCTTGTAACTGATAATATTGACTATATACAATCGGAGACCAATCGTTTGCTACCGATCCTCTGGCTCTCGCTCCGGCCCGATATACGGTAGATGCATCAGCATGTGGCAATGTTGCAGCAATACTTGTTTGCGTAATATTCGCTCCGGTCAAATCAACCAGAGAAGGCGTTCCTGAGAAATCAATATCTGTAACAGCTCCATTGTCATCATTCGGGTTTATAGCCCAATTGAAAAAATAATTAAAACTTGAACCTGTACGTTCAATCAGATAAGGATCAGATAATGATCCGGTTCCCTCACTGGTAGTTAATGCAACCCCTCCTGAGGTAGCCGAAATACGTGCACTGCTCAATGTCACCCCGCTAGCTTGAGTAAACGAGGTATTAAAAAGCAAACTCACCTCATTCGAAGCATCGTCGGTTACCGTAAGTGTCATCGGGATATTTTGCGTGGCATCAATGTTGGTAAACCCGGCAGTAGCCAGGGAGAAAGTACCCGATACAGCACCATCAACCACAGTTCCTTGCGTAACACCATTTTTAAACAATTCTACTTTAGTGATGGCACTTGTTCCATCTCTTTTCGTTATATCGTAGTTAAACACCACATTTCCCAAACCATTCCATGTAGAATACGGAATAGTCACTGTTCCAACATGATCAGTAACCACCTTGGTTTCCGGATCAGCAGTCTGATAGGAATATTGCCCCGCAGTTGTATTGGTATTGTAGCGAAACGAACTAATCACAGGACTTAGTACCGGGAAAAATACTTTATTCAGGAAATCAGTCACCGTGGTCGTATTAAAATTCTGGCCGGTAATGCCATCCAAACCTGTACGGGTAATTATTTTGTTGGCATCAAAAGCACTATTGCTGTTTGCCTGAATATACCCCACCGTTGCAATGGTTGTATTTACATCTGCCGGATCAACCGTCGTACCATTTACTGCAACTTTGGTCAAACTCTGATTGTCCATCTGCATTTCGGCTATTTTGTATTTGGCATCTTTTCCTCCCGCATAATTCCAATTGGCGGCATCCACCGCAAAATCAGATGCATCGCTGGTAAATGTAGTATTGGCAATATAAAAATTGCCGTCATACTCCACAAAGTTGCCTGCAACATAGTCTTTTGCTGGCATCCATTTATTGGAAACACCAATCCATTTTGTTCCATTGTAATAATAGTAATCCAGAATATCTGTTCGGTAAAAAACATCACCAGCAGAAGGTGCTGGAGTAGTTGGGAAAGCTGCTCCTTTAGGTGTGGTCGTTGTCTTACTATCGGCGAGTCTAATCCATTGTCCTCCTCCTATCGCGTCATTCGCATCTCCTGTCGCACCCAACTGATCTGCTCCATCTGGATTATAAAAAAAGTAAAAACCAGGAGTCACATAAGTCGATTGAGAAACTTGAGTTGTTGGAGTATTTCCTTCCCCCTTATTATAAACAATCATCCCGTCAAAAATTCCCGGAAACATAGGGCTACCTGAATATACATTTGTTAATGAAAAACTCCAGGTCGTTAAATCAACCCGAGGGAAAAGTAGCCCTTTGCTTGCACTTGTAGGATCAACCAAATCATCGAACGAAGAAGAAGCATCCATGAATAAATTCTCTCCATTGATATTATCAGTCTGTGGTGCACCAGCAACCTGTATCTGAGAAAAAGCACTGACAGAAATTAATATACTCCAAAGAGTAATTAATATTTTTCTTAACAATTTGTTCTTCATATCTTATATCGTTAATTTTTATAACTACACAGAAACCTATTCCCAAATACGAACCCATTTCGATCCATCACACACAAGAGTCATGGAAAGATTTGAGTTAATAATAACCGTCGCAGCGACAATATATCCAGAGTCAGGTGCTCCAAATGTATAATTACCTCCAGTACCTGCCCGGGCACTACTATTTCTAAAAACAATTACTCTTCCTACTGGTACTGTCGTAGGATCTGGCAATACAGATGTCAGAGTTTGCGCTCCTGATATTTGTATCTCAATAATATAGTCTGTATCTCTAACTGCAGCTTCCGCTAAATTAGTGGCAACCCGATAACTTGTAATATACATTGTACCATTTATCTGAAGAGCTCCATCCATTACAGTTCTACCCGTTCCTGAATTTGCAAACGTAAGATCGACATTTGCAGCTTGTGTTACCGTACGGTCGGCAGTAATTGTACCATCAGCAGAATAAAGCGTACTTCCGCCACCACCGCCACCTGCGGCCACTGCGGCAGTAACAAAAGCGGTTGTTGCAATCTGAGTGGTATTGTTTCCCAGTGCAGCGGTCGGAGCTGTTGGTGTTCCGGTAAGTGCAGGCGAAGCCAAAGGAGCTTTCGTCGCTAAACCCGGTACTGTTGGTGAAGCGGCCGTTCCGCCCAAATCTCCGGCCAATTGTATTTTTCCTAATGTGGTAGTCGTTGCATTTGGCGTTGAACCCCCATTGGCTAAAACAAAAGCGGTTGTTGCAATCTGTGTTGTATTCGTGCCCAGTGCAGCGGTCGGAGCTGTTGGCGTTCCGGTAAGTGCAGGCGAAGCCAAAGGAGCTTTCGTCGCTAAACCCGGCACTGTTGGTGAAGTAGCCGTGCCGCCCAAATCTCCAGCCAATTGTATTTTTCCTAATGTGGTAGTCGTTGCATTTGGCGTTGAACCCCCATTGGCTAAAACAAAAGCGGTCGTTGCAATCTGTGTTGTATTCGTTCCCAGTGCAGCGGTCGGAGCTGTTGGCGTTCCGGTAAGTGCAGGCGAAGCCAAAGGAGCCGCCCCCAAGGCGGTCAATGCTCCGGCAGCAGTAGTTGCCCCGGTACCTCCACTACCAATAGCAAGAGTTCCTCCCAATGTAAGTGTTCCGGTAGTGGTAATCGGTCCCCCGGAAACGGTTAATCCGGTAGTTCCACCACTTGCTGCAACAGAAGTAACTGTTCCTGTTCCTGCAGCACTCCAGCTGGCATTGGTTCCATCTGTCTGTAAAACTCTACCTCCATTTCCGGTCTGAGCAGGCAATAAAGCATTTAATGCTCCGGTAGCAGTAGTTGCCCCTGTACCTCCACGGTTTACAGCAATCGTTGTTCCGTTCCATGTTCCTGTTCCTATTGTTCCCAATGTGGTAATATTCGTAGAACCTGTCCAGGTTGATAAGGCAGTGTTTTCAACGTTCGACAAGGATAACAATGTTTTTATTTGTGCAGCACTAAGTGCTGTTGGGACTGCTGCTGCCCCGGAAACATTACCCAACATGGTATTGTTTGCTATTGCAGACAAACCACCTCCGGCAGCCCAGGTTGGTACACCACCGGCAAGAGTCAGCACTTGACCATTTGTGCCAGCAGCCAAACGAGTTGGGGCTCCACTAGCTCCGCCATATACAATATCACCAGATGCTGACATCGGGTTAGACATTGCATCCGTAATTCCATATCCGGCAATGGTTGTCGGTTTTGAGGTTAAACTTGCAAAAGTATGCGTGTGTGCAGCAGTTGCAGCATCTGTAATTCCATATCCAGCTAAAGTGGTTGGTTTTCCTGTTGTAATTTTTGCCCAATCCAGTGCCGGAATATCTGTAGCCGCCAAGACTCTAAACGTTGGCGCAGCATTCCCCCCAGAAGAAGGTCCGGCAAAAACAGTATTGGCTGCCTGAGTAGCTAAAGTTCCGGTAAAAGAACCATCTGCAGTAAGAGTAGTAAAAGGATTATATAATAATGGTAATGATAATCCGATTGAAGTAATTCCACCTCCTGCTGCACCTGTTGCATCGACATCCCAACGCAAAACACCTGAGCCATCCGTTTTTAATACATAATCAGCAGTACCTTCATTCGTCGGTAATACTAAATTATAGGCTCCAGAACCTGCCGTTGGAGCCGACAGTGTCACCGCATTTGCTCCAGTTCCTATCGTTAGGCTATTAGCTCCGGGAGCAATGTAATCAGTACCAGCAACTGCTGCTGAAATTGCAGTTCCATTTCCTTTTACCAAACCGTTTACCGAAGTACCAAGTGTTAAGGCTGGTGTTGCCCCTCCTGATGAGGTTCCGGAAAAACCATTCGCAGATGCCACGGATACCGAAGTTATTCCACCAGTCGCAGGAGTGGTCCACACGGTTCCTGTTCCGGTTCCATTTATCGATAATACTTTGTTGGCATCGCCAGCAACAAATGATGGAACTTTCCCATCCACATACCCCATCGTGGCTGCATCTGTCGCTAATGTTGGTGTAGCTAAGCCGGTGATTTTAAATCCACCTAAAGCTACGTCTGCGGTTGCGGTACCAAAGCCGCTTATTGGAATAGCATTTTTTGCCGTTGCGGCGGCTTTACCTGAACCATTTCCAACATAAAGCTGTCCGGTAGGCAGGGATAAACTATTCGGGTCAACCGGAACTCCGGTGCTAATATCAAGCCACGAAAATGTTCCATCGCCATTCGATTGTAACACGAAGTTAGCACCTCCTCCATCAGGCAAAGCGCCACCACCAGATGCCTGTAATTTTGAAGCGGTGACAGATCCATCTGTTAAACTTGATCCACCAATCGAAACCCAGGCCGTTCCATTAAATATTTTCAATATGCTTAGAGCAGGATTGGCATTTGTTTCGTAATACAAATCGCCAACTTTAGAAGAACCTGCGGCAGGAGCTGCTGCACCACTTGGCACAGAAGAAACAGCTATCCATTCGGTATCTTTATAATAATAATAGTTTTTTGTTGCTGTATTGTAAAAAACGTCTCCCGGATTTGCCGTTACAGGGAACGCTGCGCCCGAAGGAGTTGTTCCCAAATCATTGGCGTTGGCAATCCGAATCCATTTCCCATTTGTAACAGTAGTTGAAGCACTTGGGTTACTAAAATAATAGAAGCCGGGAGTAACCGCAGTAACAACTCCTTGCCCTGCCTGTGTATTTCCGGTTCCTATATTGTAAACAATCATCCCATCAAATGCTGTGGGAAACAATAAACCATCCAGATTCGTCGTTTTAAAAGTAAAAAGAGTCAGGTTTGTCTGAGGAAAAACAAGCCCTTTACCAGCACTCCCATTTACATTATTAAAATAAGTAGAAGCATCCAAAAAAGGATTTTCTTTCATTATTGTATTTACAGGAGTACCATATGTTTGTATTTGCGCTTCTCCTATTAAAGGCAAAAACAGCAATCCAAACAAAATGCTAAAAATTCCCACCCTTAAAAAAATCTGATTGGCAAATTTATTTTTCAGGGCGAAACGACTCTTCAAGCGATTTATCGCTTGGCCATCTATACTTTTTGTAACATATACTTGTTCCATAAAATAATCTGTTTTAAGAGTTAGCGTCCGGCCATTACATGCCAATTAGTACCATCAGAAACAAACATTGTTGCAGCACCAGCAGCAATATTTGCAAAATTAAGTGGGAATGCAATCCCATCTGAACCGGTTGGAAGAATAGCTGCTCCTGTATTATTCCTAACACACAAAACCCGTCCGGCATTCGAAGCGGGATTCGGTAAAGCAAAACTTCCATCAATCCCAATGTTGGTTAAAATGACGACATAATCATTCGCAGTCCAAACAACATTCGAGGCCAATGCATGAGTTCTTACATTTACATACACGGCTCCAGTTGTTTCCAGATTCCCATTTACAACCGTTCGTCCTGTTCCTGTTGTAAAAGTCAGGTTATTGTTGCTCTGATTAATTGTTGTTGCGGCAGTTAGAGTTCCTCCTAGCGAAACCGTCGTTGCATTGGTAGCAGTAAGACCGCTACCTGCAGTTGTAAAACCGCCGCCTGTTGCAGTCCCATTTGCAGCAGCAGTAATACGGCCATACGCATCAACCGTAATATTTGCATTGGTATAATTACCTGCTGTTACTGCGGTCGTTGGTAATGCAAGACTCATGGCAGTTAAAGCAGCTCCGGTTCCATTCGTAATCGTAATGGTTGAATTGGGTGAGGTAACATTCTGTCCAGTTACTGGCACTCCCGTAGCATTTAATGTATTATTAGTCATCGAAAGTCCTGTGCCTAAAATGATCTCCCCAATTGCTGTAGAAGTACTCGGACTCCCCAGCAAACGACTTGTAGCACTTGCTGGCTGATAACCAGAAGTAGCAGTACTCCAGGTTAAGGCTGTTCCAGTTCCATTTACCGTCAATACTTTGTTTGCAGTTGTTGCATCATAGGCAGGTAGTCCAGATGTACCAGTAAAATTACTACGAGGTTCCCATTTTACTTCCGATGCAGCATTAATGGTAAGCACCTGGTTTGTCAAACCTTCTGAAAATATTTTTGTGGTGGTTACTGCTCCATTCGACAAGTGCTCTTTAGTTATTCCTCCTATATTAACAGATAACGGAATATCATCTCCCGTTCCGGCTAAAGATATATCATGATTTACAGATCCAATTCCGCCATTCGCTGTTGCATTCTTTACCTTTTGATATAAATCTTCGAATGCAGCCTGTGCAGTTGTTGTAAAAAATTGAATGTCAGCTTTCGGAGTTACTGCAATACCATCTGCCTTTTGGGCTTTTTCGATGGCTGATTGCAGAGTCATCTCTGTCATTCCTATTGTGGTGTTCGACTCTACCTTTACGTTTTTTGCAGTAAGATCCAACCCGACAGGTTTCCCGTCCTGCGAACCAAATTGCAAGTAATACTGACCAATAATTTTGGGATCAAGGTAAGAAGCTCCTGTTGCAGCACTACCTCCCTTCACCCAGGCAGTTCCGCTATACACATATAGCGCAGAATTCTGGGCATCGAAAGCCAGCTCACCCAGAACTCCTGCTCCGGTAGGTGCTCCGTTTATCACTTTGGCATTAGCCGAAGCAACGGTTTTCCAGGCTCCGCCATCCCAAAAGAAGAAGGCGCTCTGCTCGGTGTCGTACACCATCAAGCCTTTTGCCGATGAATCGACAGCTCCGCTACCAAAAATCTGATTCCGCTCAGCACTGGTCATTCGTGGGATTAATAAGCCCTTATTGGTTGAGACCAATTCGAGGATGGCTTTCTCATGCGCAGGTAAGCCGTCTTTGCCGATGCTTACACCTCCGGTTTGAGCAAACGAACTCGCCGAAAGAACCATCACTGCTACCAAGATAAAGTAAAATCTCTTCATGTACCCAATATTTTTGATCAGTTAGTTTTCTTAATTTTTCGCAAAAGGAATAAATAATTTTTCGCCAAAGGCAATCGTATTATTTTCCTTCAAGTTTATTTTACGTAGTACGTTCACATCACAATTGTAGCTTTGTGCTATACCAAATAAAGTTTCGCCAGCCTTCGCTACATGTACTCCCCGAATTCCAATCAACACAATACGATCCTCCGGAATACGGGTGAATCCATTCATCTCTTTTAATTTCTGAAGATCGTTGTTGTACAGTTCAGCAATTGACTCCAAAGTTTCACGTGGTTCTGCTTTGTGGGCAAAAATCAGCCTGTACGGAAAGCTCACTTCTCCACTATACACCACCACTTTGCGATCTCTGGTCTCCCTTGCATTCGCGCCACGTGCATATTTTTCGCCTGAAGCAACGGTAAAAATCCGTCTTCCTGCATCATCGCCCAGCTTATTTTTCATATACTCAACTACTCCCATCGCACGCAAAAACGAGAGATAATCATTGGCTCTTCCGGTGCCCGAACGATCAGCATGTCCCCAAACAACAATATTTTTAATGTCGTTCTCTTTTATTTGCTGAACAATCTGATTCAGGTTATCGTAGTTGGTACTCTTAATTACCGGACTATTTATATCGAAGTAAATTTCCCCCATGCGTTCAGCCTTTGAGTTATTCTCGGGAAGAGGCTGTTTGGGCACACTCATAAAAAATGGAGTTGTATCTTTGGGAGGTAAAACAATGTCTTCAACCAGATTCACCGGCTGGGCTGGTTTTCGAACTGGTTTTGCTGCGGGGCGATTCTCTGCAACTACCGGCTCTTCTTTTTTTACTTCGGTACGAGGAGGACTCGTTACTTTCTGTTCCGGTTTCTTGGCTACTTCAACCTGCAATAATTCGCGGGCAACCTGCATGCTGGTTTGCTGATCCGACTCTTTCGGCTTTTCGGCTGTTTTTACAGGGGCTGAATTGAAATTTTCAACCGGTTCCGATTCCTCTTCTACGATTGTTTCAATCGCTTTAATTACATTTTTGGGCTTTTCAACCGGGATTTCCTGCAATTTGGGAGGACGATGATTTCCTTCCAAGGTATCAATCATCGCACTATATAAATCCGTAAAATCATTGGATGAAGAAAAGTAAACCGTTTCTTTATTGCGTATTCCCACGCCTCGGAAAGGTTCTACTCCTGCAATTTGAAAACTCAAATCATCATCGGGCGTATTCACCGGGAAAAGATTGATCGTTTTTCCTGTTTTTTTATTATATACATAATTATCAAATCCTCCTAACCCTTCGCGTCCATCCGAAGAGAAAAACAGCATACTATCTTTAAATGCCGGGAACAATTCATCGTATGGCGTATTTATCCGATCACCGGCATTAACTGGTTCCCCCCAGCGTAAACCATCAAAATCGGAATAATAAATATCCCAGCCACCGATACCACCCTGCATGGTTGAACTAAAATACAATCTGCTTTTTTGTTCATCCAGATAAGGCATTGCACAAGCATACTGCGTTGAGTTAAACGGGAAAGAGGGATACTTATCCCCATTAATGTAAATTTCCTCCGGTGCGCCATTTCCCGGCACAACCGTAAAAAATTCGTCTTTCGATTTTTGTGCTTTAAAAAACGTCACCACCCTTCGCCGGGTAGGAATCCGTTCAACACTCGTTCCTTCCCTGCCAATCCCTCCTGAGTAATTCAAGCGAGCTTTTCCTATTTTCGTATTTTCCTGCCAACGCAGATTCGTAATCAGGTTCTCTTTCAGTTTCGAATCAGCATCGGCTGAATGTTCTTTATTTTTATCAAATGCATAATAAATATAATCATCATTAAACATTACCCCATACTGAGGCAAAAGTCCCGATGTTTCAATCTCTTTATTTTTAATTCCGTCAAATTTCAGTTCCCGATAAAAATCCCTTGACCCGGCTACTTTATGCACATAACTCACCCACGGGGAAATAGCAGCCATTTCGTCAAATAAACTATCCTGCAAAATAACTTCTTCATTATTACTTTTTAGTAAACAGTAATAATAGTTCAACACATCTCTCTCATTGAAAATTTCAGAGTCAAGCAAGGCTGTTTTTTGATAAAATTTCCAGGCTTTATCATAAAAACCATATTCCATCGAAGCCTTTCCATAAATTTTAAATTGAAACGAAATCTCATCCGGATCCATTTCTTTCGAGAATTTCATCAGGTCATACAGATTGCCTTCTTTGTAATATTTCATTGCTTTATCGTAACTCTTGTACTGCCCCCAGGCAGAACCAGAAAAACCGATCAGCATCAAAATAATTCCAATATATCTAATCTTTATATCCATATTTATCGGTATAAATAATTAGTAATAGCAGTCATATTGTAACGAACTTCCCGTTGAAATCCTTGTAAAGCAAAACCATTCCCTAAGCGGAATGCCAGGCTGATTGAATGCGAGTTAAACTGGTTAACCCCCTTTCCCAAGCCGAGTTCAAATGAATATCCAAGCTGAAAACTTCTGGCAATCAAAATATCAGCAGAAAAAGTCTGTGCCTGATTTAATCGGTGACTAGTACTCAACCAGAGTTTGTCGTCAAGCAAAAAACTTAACGAAAGGTCGAATACCGGTGGTACATATTCTTTATACTGACTATTGGTTTGAACTTTTATCTGTTCGTTGCGATAATATTTCACAATCATGTCTGGTCTGAAGAACAATGAAGGGCTAATGCGATACATCGCTCCACAAACGAAATCAATTCCTGGCAAATACCAGCTTTTATCATCCGATCGTCCCAGAACAGAATTCGAACTAACCCCAACAAAAAAGTGAGGATCAGTATAAAATAATCCAACTTTAATCGCAGGATTAACTGGCGACCAGTCTATATCAGGCAATTCATAATTCGAATATTTTGAAATAATTTTTTCACGGTCGAATGCGCCTAATTCACCACCAATTCCATAACCAAAAGAAAGATAATTTTTAAATCCAACCCGGACATTATGTGTAAGGCTCACATTTAGTGTTGTAATATTTCGCAGTCCGATATTTTCATTTAGAATGTTCATCCCAATTCCCATCCGACTTAACTGAATCGGAACATAAACACTTGCTCCATAAACTTTGGGATTATCAGAAACACCTGCCCATTGAGTACGGTTCAATAAGTTAACTGAAATATAGTCCTTAAACGAATTGTAAGCCGGATTTAAATACTCCTGCTTCACAACCGCCTGCGAGTGCATTACTTCATCTTGCGCTTTTAATGTTTCTGTTCCCAGCAGAACTACGCAAAACAATAAAAATTGAGCTATGTTTTTAATCCTTCTCACGCTTAATTTCTATAATGTTTCGAACTCGGCTCACCGATTCTCCCTGATGCAGTTTCATGTCGTAGAAATAAGTTCCTTGTGGAAAATCGGCACAGTTAAAATCGTTATTATAATTTTTGTTTTCGTAAATTTTCAATCCCCAACGAGTATAAACAATCAGTTCGACCTGACTGTACTTACCAACCTCTGGTACTTCAAAAGTGTTATTTTCTACTCCATCAACAAACGTAAAGTTCATAATTTGCAAATCACCTTCGCTTGCCAATACATAATAGCCACCTTTGTATTTTTCAGCCCCCAGTAAATAAAACTGATCTGTTGGAATGGTTGAGTTTATCCACTTATAGCTTCCCATGAAGTCATCTTTTGTGGCTGCATGTACAATACTGTAATTTGCTCCGGATAATTTATCCCGATTTCGATCAATTAAAGAAACTCCAGCCGAAAAATCATTCGTTGCATCAACTTCCCAACCACCTATATTTTCAATTGTAAACGGAGCACCATTAATAGAAAAAATCCACTCTTTTGAAAGATTTGGGTCATAATTAACGGTAATATCTTCTTCTCCGGATGGGTTTTGAACTAAAAATGGATGAAATCCTGCCTCATCCCCAATCGGATACCAATAATTTCCATCAGGAGAAACTTTTCGGGTAAGAGCTCCTATTATGTAAGAATTATTCCCGAGCACATTGGAAAATTTCAATGCTCCAGGTAGATTGTTTTTTATGTTAATTGGATTATACAGAGATTCAAGTACTCCGCTTTTTAGTTCCAGTGAATTGTAAACAGAAAGAGTTTTTTCTACAGACAAACGCCCTCCCTGCTTATTTAAAACAACATTTCCCCAATCAACATTTCCGTTTAATATACAATCAGCAGCTCCTGAAAAGATAAAATTCCCGCTACTGCTGGCGTAATTATCAAACTTCAACTCACTCGGTGAATCTGTAACGAACCATAAATTCCCGCTATTATTTATCACTCCCCCATCAAGCACTCGAAGGTCGCCGGGAAAACAGACCGAAACTCCATCCGAAATTTTCAGGCTAACATCCCCAACAACCACACCTACTTGCCGAATTTCGTTTCCATCAGCAAATGAATGACTTGCAAATACAACGCCACACAAAAAGCATAGCACTTTTTTCCTTAATCCCATCACAAATCGCAATAATGTATCTTATAATCTCACAAACATAATCCCTCTCGCAGCTCAATCCTTACATCTTTTCACGTATGAAAATTAATCCCTTGATGTAAGTCAAAATACATTCACTCCAAATGTATAATGTTTTTTTTTCATATACAATAGCATATCCCTCTCAAAACAAAACACATAATAAATAAAAAACAAAACTTTATCCATGAAAACGACGGAAGGCAATAAAAAGTTTCATTTTTATCATATTTTTCAAGAAGAATAATTCTTTTTTTTCAAAACAGTTTACTCTTATATTTTTCAAAATCAAATTTACATTCAATGAAAATTTTCAATTAATGTCACGTAATCTGATGTTTTCACCCTGGTTCCAACTTCGTATAACGACAACGTCTCATCCACCTGCAAATCGGTGTTAAGTCCCAGTTGAACCATTGCCCGAACCGGTTCTTGTTGCGAATCAGTTCTTATTTCCATTTTTCTGCTTATAAATATATTATTATCGAATGCAGCTTTCTGAATATATCTAAAGTCTTTATTTGGATAAATAATACTAATCATTCCCTCTTTATTAATTATCCGAGCGGCTCCGGCAAAAAGTTCCTCTAATGGTAAAAACCCATTATCCCTGGCTTTTATCCGCTTCTCTTCCTTGATCCCAACGGGTTGATTAAAATAAGGAGGATTACTGATAACTAAATCGTAGAGATGAGGAGGATTTTCAGCAAATTGCTGAAAAGATGTATGAAAAACACGGATCCGATCTGACCATTTTGATTGGGCAATATTAAAACGAGCTTCTTCTGCCGCTTCTGCATCAATTTCAACCGCATCAATGAAAGCGTCAGGGAATCGCTGTGCCATCATTAATGCCAGCAATCCTGTACCTGTACCAACATCAAGAATACGCGAAGGTGAGTTTGCGTTCGTCCATGCTCCCAAAAGAACACCGTCCACCCCAACTCTCATCGCAGTCTTCTCCTGAATGATCCGAAACTGTTTGAAATTAAAATAATTATTATGCCCCACAACAACATTGTTAAACGGAGACAAAACTAGAATTTAAATTTGACAAAATAAATATGCAGTAATCAAACAGTTAATATGAATTATCAAAAACCCCCATCCCAAATAAAGCAAAATCATATTTTACCGGATCAATGGGATCGAATTTGCGCAAGTTTGCAGTAACTTCTTCTACTGAAAGCCAGTCATTCTGTTTTCGGAGCAAAAGCCTTAATTCGCGCGAAACAGTTCCCGTGTGAACATCAAGAGGAAGCATTAGTGCTGAAGATGGAATCCCCTTCCATAAACCGAAATCAACACCATTATTATCGGATCGAACCATCCAACGTAAAAACATATTCAAGCGTTTTGCCGATGATTTTTTGTTTACATCAGAAATATGCTTTCGAGTACGAATCTGATGATTTAATTCAAAAAAAACTTCCCTAAAATATTTCAATGCTGAGAATACAGAATTATCTAATTTATAACCCATAGTAAAAACTTGCTCCAAACCACCATGATTACGATAAATATTCTGAAGCGATTTCAGAAAAAAGAATAAATCCCCGGCATTGAATGTCCGATGTTTAAAGTCAGACAAATGAGTCCACTCTGATTCGCTCGTATTCATTAAAAAAGCGTACGGAGAATTATCCATTTCCTCCAACAAAAGGTTGGCATTGCGAATAATTGTTTTCCGCTGTCCCCATGCCAGAGTGGCTGCAAGAAAACCTGCAATCTCTATATTTTCTTTTTGAGAGAAACGATGCGGCACCTGAATTGGATCTGATTCGATGAAAAAGGAGTGATTATATTTTGCAGCCTTTTCTTCAAGTAAATCGAAAAGTTCAGAATCGGAAGATCTATCCATTGGTGTATAAAATCGAAAATTACAACTCGATTATTCCGTCTTTTAACCGAATAATCTGATCAGACTGGCGAGCGAAATTATCGTCGTGAGTAACAATGATAAATGTCTGTTGAAAGCGATCCCGCAAATCGAAAAACAAATCGTGCAATTCGTCCCTGTTTTTCGAATCCAGGTTTCCGGATGGTTCATCAGCCAAAATTACAGCCGGATTATTTATCAATGCCCGGGCTGCGGCCACACGTTGACGTTCGCCCCCCGACATCTCTGCCGGCTTATGCAGTAAGCGCCCTGTAAGCCCTAAATAATCAAGTAGCTCCTTTGCTCTTTTTTCTGCCTCTTTTCTCGATACGCCAGCGATGAATGCTGGAATGCATACATTCTCGAGTGCAGTAAATTCAGGAAGTAAATAGTGAAACTGAAAAATGAACCCAATTTGCCGATTACGGAATGCAGCCAGACTTTTCTGACTCAACGCAGAGATTTTTTGTTCTCCGAAATACAATTCCCCAGCATCTGGCTTGCTCAATGTCCCAATAATTTGAAGTAAAGTAGTTTTACCTGCACCGCTGGGACCAACAATTGAGTATAGTTTTCCTGATGGGATTTCCAGATCAATACCTTTCAGTACCTGCAAATCGCCGAACGACTTTTGGATATTTTCTACTCTAATCAAGGCTGTTTATCGTCAAGCGTTTTATTCAAATCTTGTGCGATTGAATTAGTCTCCTTATTTATTGTCGAGGTAATCGACTGTGTTTCTTTCGTTATTGAAGATTTAATGTCTTCAAAATCTTTTTTAATTCCACCCGTACTGGCATCGATTTCCTTCTTTATTTCATCGGTTGCCTTTTTAAATTCACGCATCCCCTTTCCCAGTGTTCTTGCCACATCCGGAATTGCTTTCGATCCAAAAAACAGCAACACAAAGAAAATTACTACAAAAATCTCAGCTCCACTGATAAACAACAAATTCGGCATCATAATTTAGACACTAGTGTTAAACATTATCTTCTATTTCCGAAGCAGAAATCCATTACAAACAACACAAGAAAAGTGGTTTTCCGGATTCAGTCAGTTTCGAAGTAAGAGCACAAATATACAAACATATCAACGACATCCGCGGATTTACATCGAATATTAATCAAAGAAAAAGCCCGGAATGATTTTCTCATCCGGGCTTCATTTTATCTGTGTTTAAACAGGATTATTTCTTCTTAGCGATTGCTTTTTCGAAGCGTTTCTTTGTATCGAAAACAACCGGAGTTGCAACGAAAATTGACGAATATGTACCGATACCGATACCAATCAACAAGGCAAAAGTAAAGCCCTGAATTGAAGTTCCGCCAAAGAGGAAAATTGCAAACAACACAACCAGTGTACTCAACGAAGTACTAAAAGTACGACGCAGTGTTGAGTTCATTGCATTGTTCATGTTTTCTTCCACTGTACGTTTTGGATACAAATGCATGTGTTCACGGATACGGTCGTAAACAATCACGGTGTCGTTGATTGAATAACCAATTACCGTTAGAATTGCAGCAATAAACGCCTGGTCAATTTCCAATGAGAAAGGCAGAAGTCCTTTAAACATGGAGAATACACCCAGCACGATCAAGGTATCGTGAGCCAATGAAACCACAGCACCCAAACCATATTGCCAGTTACGGAAACGAATCAGAATGTATAAGAAAATCATTACCAACGAGAAGAAAATTGCAATAGCTGCATCTTTCTTAATATCATCAGAAATGGTTGGTCCTACTTTTTCTGAACTCAAACGATGTTTAGCGATAAACTCATCGAACCCAATATTTCCGATAAATCCAGCTTCTTTCAAACCATTATACATCAGGCTTTCAACTTCGTTATCAACATCTTCACCCGATTCGTTGATTTTGTATTCAGTAGTGATTTTTACTTTATTCGAAGTACCGAATGTTTTCACCTCAGGAGCTTCGCCATACACTTTCGCCAATGCTGCACCTACTTCTCCCACTTTTACTTCATTATCGAAACTAACCACATAGGTACGTCCTCCTTTGAAATCGATACCCAGGTTAAATCCGCGGATTGAAATAGAAAGAATTGAAAGAACCAGCAACACACCTGAAATCATGTAAAATACTTTACGTTTTTCAAGGAAGTTAATTGCTGTATCGCGCAACCAGTTTGCAGTAGTTTTCGAAGTGAAAGTGATTGGCAGGTTTTTGCCCAAACGACGTTCGAAAATTAAACGGGAAATGAAAATGGCAGTAAACATTGAAGTAAGAATACCAATGATCAGAGTGGTAGCAAAACCTTTGATAGGACCTGAACCAAACAAATAAAGAACGATACCTGTCAACAAAGTAGTAACCTGTCCGTCGATAATTGCAGAGTAGGCATTTTTATAACCGTCAGCAATAGCCAGTTTCAGACCTTTGCCTCCAATAATTTCCTCCTGCACACGTTCGTAAATAAGTACGTTGGCATCCACCGCCATACCTAAGGTAAGAACAATACCGGCAATACCAGGCAAAGTAAGTACAGCTCCCATCGAGGCAAGAACTCCAATGATGAAGAACATATTCACCACCAAAGCAATATTTGCAGCCAAACCAGCACGTTTGCTATAGAAGAACAACATGTAAACAAGTACTAACATGAATGCAATCACAAACGACCACATACCGCTATTAATAGCTTCTTTTCCCAATGAAGGACCAACAATCTGTTCGTGGATGATTGTTGCTGGAGCCGGCATTTTTCCTGATTTCAGAATGTTTGCCAAGTCTTGTGCTTCTTCTACTGATTCGAGACCAGTAATACTAGAACGGCCACCAGTAATTTCGGTATTTACATTCGGATACGAACGTACATAACCATCCAATACGATAGCAATTGATTTGCCAATATTTTCTTTAGTTAAACGAGCCCAAACTTTTGCGCCTTCGCTATCCATAGTCATCGATACTTCAGGGCGGCTTCCAAATTGTTCGTAATCCTGACGGGCATCAACAATTACGTCACCTTCCAGCGGAGCGCGGCCATCGCGGCTATTTACTTTAATAGCGATCAAACTGAAATAATCTCCAGCTTCATCAATTGCTTTTGAAGTCCATTTCAACGACAAGTTGCGTGGCATAATCGACTTCACAGCTTCCATTTTCAGATAGCTGTTTACTGTTGCAGTATCTTTTGCGTGAGATGTTCCAACAATCGGCCCCGGACGCAATTGTCCCTGAGGAGTTGTGCTTGGCTGCAATACAGCGAACAATGGGAATTCTTTTTTCACATTTTCAAGGTCTGCTCCACCCACTGAATCTTTTGATGCACTTTTTTCCAGTTCATCCAACAGCGACTTTTTAGCAGTAGAAGTAGAATCAGCTTTTGCAACTGTTGAATCGGCAACAGCAACCGAACTGCCCATTGCCTGAATTTCTTTTATTTTGGCATTAACGGCCACCAATGATGGATATACTTCTGAATTATCGAATGTTTCCCAGAATTCGAGGTTTGCAGTTCCCTGCAACAGTTTACGAACACGTTTTGGGTCGTCAACACCTGGTAATTCAACCAAGATACGACCTTTGGTTTGAAGCGGCTGCACATTTGGCTGAGCCACACCAAAACGGTCGATACGAGTACGAATAATATTGAATGAGTTGTCAATGGCAGCATCCGTTTCTTCGCGAATTACTTTCAATACATCTTCGTTGCTTGAATTGAATTTCACTTTGTCCTTCAACTCAAGCGTATTGAAAATAGCAGCTAACTGCGCATTCGGATCTACTTCCTGAAATGCTTTGCCAAACAGGGTAACAAAGTCATCCTGACTGTCCTGCTGCATTTCTTTCGCACGAGCAATTGCTTTATTAAAAGTTTCATCCTTGCTGTAATTCGACAATGAGCGAATCAAATCAACTACAGAAACTTCAAGAGTTACGTTCATACCACCTTTCAAGTCAAGACCCAGGTTCATTTCCAGCTCTTTAACTTCTTTGTAGGTATATTTACGAATTCCCAAATTGAATACCGGCTGGCTGGAAATTGAATCCAGATAAGCCAACTCTTTTGTTTTATTGCCTTTTGCAGATTCTTTGGCAGCCGTCTCAACCTGATACGCCTTAAACGTAAATGTCAGCTGATAAGCACATACCAAAGCAAGCAAGATGGCAAACAAGCGTATAGCACCTTTGTTTTGCATGTGTAAAAATGAATTAGATATTTATAAATTAATGAATTATTTCCTCTGGATATTGTGCGCAGACATGCGCCTACTCTGCAAACAGATTTACAGAAAAAAAATTAGGCAAGAGGCAAAGTACTATCATCCGGTGAATGATAGAGATATTTTCGCAATTGAATAAAATGAGACAGTAACTCGGAAGGCAAGTCTGGCGAATCAGGCTCGAAACGTGCCAGTTGCGATACTTTCAAGTTATGATATTGTTGCAAAAATCGTGATTGTTGTTTCTGAAAAAGCGACAAATCGGAACGATCGTCCGAAGCACCCTTCAATTTAAATGTACTGAATGTACTGTAAAAGCAAAACTGACTGAGCTGATGAGATTGTGTTCCGCTGGCGGTGTGCTTATCTGACGAAACAACATCTGACTTTTCGCGCGACATGTCGAATAAAAAAGCAGCAGCCATGACAACCAGAAACAGTGCCAGTTTTACAACATTTTTCTTCGATATGTGAATTCTTTTGCTCAAACTTTTTATCAATGGTCGCCAAATATATTTATTTTTTTAACTCGAACATACAAATCGGCTATAAAACATGAATTTGTCTAAATTCCATTTTTCTGAAAAGAGTTCTTCGTTCTATTTCTTTAAACTGGCAAAAGCGAGAATAGTCCCCAGTACAAATCCCAACAATGCAGCAACCAAAATGCGGCTCTCTGCGGGCAATAAAAAATTTATGGCCTGTGCCGGAATCCAGAAAAAAGGAATGGTTTTCTTCAAAACAAAATTCCAATGCACGTCCCAGTTCATTGCCTGCAAAATGTTTGCCCAGCGGATTGGTTTCAATAATGCGCTCAGTTTTCCGCCATGCATTACAATGTGTGTATCCGTAATTTTATGAACCGTCATCATTACAGGAGCGTAGAAAATATTCATAAAAAAACTAATCGAAAAGGTCAGCAATATTTTCTGAAAACTCACCGCTCCATTCATCACTTCCTGCGCGTTTTTCATTCCCATAAATTCGACAAACCGAGTGGTTCCCGAATCGAAAATGACAAATGCAATTTTGATTGATATGCCCAAAAATCCCCAAACTACCGCACGGGGAAGTAGTCCGAAACCCGTTTTATTGTAAACTCCTTCGCGAATACGCAAGCCCATACACTCGCCCATTGTTGCCAATATTGCAAACTTGATAAACGCTGCGATTAACCCGTGATCGTGATTAAACGATTCGTAAAACGACAAGGCCTCGGAAAAGAAAAAGAAGGGAGCAAAAATCCCCAGCAATAGGGCGGCAAACCAAATATCTTTCTGTTTCATTTTTGTTATTGAGTGATAAAAATTACTACAAATCAATTCATTGCAGGCAAAAAGCTCTACTCATATTTAAATACAATTCAAACTTCGTTGAAAAAAATCTTTTTCTTTTTATAATCGATCACGGCTCCATAGCGCTGTAAAATATCGCCTCCCAACAAGCCGGCAATGCGATGATCGGAATATTTCGAGTAAATCTCGTTTACATGTGACAGGTCAATCAATGCCACCTTCAATTCTTCGACATACAATTTCCCAAAATGAAGTTGCCCGGTGTAGCCCACCTGAGTATCAACCATTCCTTCGTTGATGCCGGCACTTTGAAACTCATCGTGTGAATCGCTGTCCGGAACATGATAATAATCCTCCAGACTTTTATCTAGTACAGTTTTGGAAGCTCCGGTATCGACGATCCACATTCCGGTGGTTTGGTCGGCAAAAGTGCCTTCAATCATGATGTGATAATTATCCCACTCCAGTTCAACCAAATGCAAATCGAGTTCCAGCATACAAATCTATTTGATACAAAAAAAATGTCCCGCCAATGGCAGGACATCAAAGATAGCTTATATTTTCAGAAATAATTCCGAATTACAGAATGTTCATTCCGTCGAGTACATCCATAATGCCTTTTACAGCTACGGCAGACTCGTTCAACAATGCTTTTTCAGCGTCGTTCAATTGAACTTCGATTACTTCTTCCACACCGTTTTTGCCCAGTTTTACCGGAACACCAACGAACATATCATTCAAACCGTATTCGCCTTCCAGTTTCACACAGCAAGGGAAAATACGTTTTTGGTCCATCACGATTGCTTCAACCATTTGAGCAGCTGCCGAACCCGGAGCATACCACGCTGAAGTTCCCATCAGGTTTACCAACTCTCCACCACCGTTTTTCGTACGAGTGATGATTTTTTCCAGTTTCTCTGCATCGATCAATTCAGTTACAGGAATACCTGAAACAGTTGTGTAACGTGGCAGCGGAACCATTGTGTCTCCGTGTCCACCCATCAGTAATGCCTGAATATCGCGTGGAGAAACATCCAACGCTTCAGCCAGGAATGCACGGTAGCGAGCAGTATCCAATACTCCGGCCATACCCATTACGCGGGCTTTTGGGAATTTAGAAACAACATACGCTGCATAAGTCATTACGTCAAGTGGGTTTGAAACCACAATAATTTTTGCTTCCGGAGAATATTTAATCACATTCTCGGTTACATTTTTCACAATCCCTGCGTTGATTGAAATCAGGTCATCACGGCTCATTCCCGGTTTGCGGGGAACGCCAGATGTAATAACCACCACTTCAGAACCGGCAGTTTTTGAATAATCGTTAGTAGAACCGACTAAGCGGGTATCGTAATAATTAATGGGGGCAGTTTGCCATAAATCGAGCGATTTACCTTCCGATAAACCTTCTTTAATGTCAACCAAAACAACTTCCTGAACAATGTTCTTTTCAGCAACAATCTGCGCACAGGTTGCTCCAACATTTCCAGCACCAACTACTGTTACTTTCATACTCGTTAATTTTTGTTTATTAAGTATTTTTTTGCCGCAACAAAGATAAAATCTTCGGTGAGTTGACGTATTATCGAATTCAGTTTAATCATCGGCTTAACAATTTGGTAACTATCCTGTAACTATTTTTCAATCAAAAAGAAAAGCAGGTAACGACAGCGTATTCATGTCGTTATCTGCTTCTGTTCGGATGAGCAAAAATGGTTGATTTCTCTCATCTTCCACACGAAACCAAGCCAAAAGAAATTATCCTTCTGCCGGTTTATGCATTAATATTTTATCTCCTGCATTTAAGCCTTCCAGAATCACCACATTGGTTTCATCATCCGCTCCGGTTTTCACAAGTTGTTTGCTCCAACTTCCTCCATTTTTCAAATACACAAACGAATCTCCATTTTCAGAAAAAACAGCTTCCAGCGGAACAATCAGCGCATCGTTATATTTTTGGAGAATGATGTTATTGGTTGAAGTCATTCCCGGTTTGAGATCTTTATCTGAATGATTGAACCGAATCATCACTTTAAAAACTTTCATGTCGAAATTTTTGTGATCCTCGCCAATCGTAGCAATGTGGTATATTTTCCCGGGGAACTGTTTCCCCTGTAATGCATCAATTGTAATACTCACGCTATCGCCCACATTTACTTTGGCGATATCAATTTCTTTTACATACGATTCGGAAACAACCACCGACATATCGGGCAATGTAGCAATCAGCGGATTCCAAGGACCAACATAACTATCTTTATTCAGTCGTTTTCCCATCCAGTCTTTGGCAAACATTACAATCCCTTCTTCGGGGGCAAGAATTCGCGTTGAAGCCATGGCTTCCTGATATTTCTTAATCATTTTATCGTAATACGCCACGCGATCTTCCATACGCGAAACCTGGGTTTTCTGCTTATTTCTCTCCAACAGATAGTCCCGTTTCATTCGTTCCAAATCAATTTCAGCTTTTTGGTAAGCCATTTGCGCCTTGCGTTGCTGCGCTCCTGCATCAAATTTCGATTGTTCCACATCAATGCGTTTGTATTGCAGGTCGAGCAGAGCATTGGTGATATTTTCCCGTTTCTGGGTCAAAACCACCGCGCTATCGATTTTCATATTACGCAAGTCAGAGTCCATCCGTTCTTTCTGCTGCATATTCTCCCGCATGGGATTCATAATTACACTTTCGTCCAAACGAGCAATGTAGTCTCCTTTCTTAACCGATTTTCCTTCTTGAATCAGATCGACAATTTTCATGTCCCAAATTCGAAGTTCACGATCACAAAGCACAGGAGGCAACTCAATTAAAGTTGCTTTTTCACCCTGAATCTCGCCCATACAGCTCACTTTCGCCTCCAGATTTCCACGCTTCGTGATATATGTATCGGACGACACGGACACTTTGCTAAGAAAAATCGAAACTACGGCAATCGCAACTACAATTCCCGCTACAATTAGTAAAAGTCGTTTTCGGCTTATTTTTCTCATTGTTGCAGGATTTTATCGTATTCAACAGAAAGAGTTTCTTTTTTATCGAAATCGTACAAGGTCCACATCCGAATCCGATAATAGTAATTCCAGTATCCGCGAAGGGTATTAACATATTTGCTTCGTGCGCTTTCGAGTTCAGTACGAGCCATACTCAATTTAATCACATCTTCCTTCCCGATCAGAAAGCGCTGCAAAGTAACATCATAGCGTTTCTGAGCAACAGTATCGGCCAACGAAGCATGCTGCAACTGTTCGGCCTGTAAATTGAACTCAATTACATCCTGATGTACTTTCTGTTCAAAATCGATTCGTTCTTGTTTGATTCGAATTGTTGTTTCATCGCGGCTCGATTTTGCCATCAGCAGGTTCCCCTTTTTTCTTCCCCAGTCGAGAATTGGAATATTTACTCCCACCCGAAAGCTCTGTCCGCGTTGCGGGTCTTTATAAACATTCGAAAATTCATCGGCAGACTGTTCCAATCCGTATTGAGCAGAAATTGTTGTATTGAACCCGGTTTTCGATTTAGCTTCGGCAACACTCTCATCGGCCGCAAGTAGTTGCTGTTTATGAGATAATATTTCCGGATTATTTTCCACGGCCTGCGTAATTGCCTCATCGGCGCTTACCCGAAGCGACGGAATTTTATTAGGAACCACACATTTTACTTCTGCATTTTTATCGAGCGACAAAAACGAATTCAAATCAGTTTGTGCCCGCTGAAGCGTAAACTTGGCTTCAGACAGACGTTGCCGTGCCTGCAACATATCCAGCTCCAGGCTCAATAAATCGTTCTGGGTCACAGTTCCAACCTGAAAACGGCCTTTCCCAATTTTATACAATGTATCGGCACTTGCCATATTTGTTTCGGCAATTTTCATTTCGATTTGCGCTGCAACTTGCTTAAAGAATTTATCAACGGCTTCAATCGCCAAGTTTTCTTTCGATTGAATCAATCGTTTTTTTGCCATCTCGTATCTTACCGGTTCAATTTTGGCCCGCCAACGCATTTCATTATAACCATTCAGGCTTTGTTCGAAACCAATACTTATTGGCCGCGAATTGTACGAAGTATTTTTATCGCCACCCAGGTTTCGGATCATGCCCAAATCGGAGCGAATAAAAACAGAACCTCCGGTTAAACCGATTTTCTGGCTAAGCGATAAACTTGCATTGGAATTAAAATATTCGCGAAAAACGTAATTTTCTTCGTTGGTGGTTGAATTATATACTTTGAGGCGGGAGCGGTTAAAATCAAGCGGATTGGAATAGAGATTCAACGAAGGTAAACGATCGGCTTTAAAATAGCGATATTGCCAGTAACTGGTTCGAAACATGTTTTCGTTTCGGAACGCATCCAGCGACTTTTCCGAAGCAATAGCAATTACATCGTCAAGCGTTAACGACATTGCAGCTTGCGGTGTCTGTGCTTTTACCGAAAGCATAAGCACACATAAAAACAGGGTATAAAATATTTTTTTCATTTATTTTCAGTTAGGTGGTTTATTGACGTAGTGATTCAACCGGATCTTTTTCGGCGGCTTGCTTGGCTGGCAAATATCCAAACGCGATGCCCACAAAAGCAGAAACGCCAAAAGCAATAAATATGCTAAACACTGAGATCACTGTTTTTATGTCGAACATGACAGTAATTACTTTCGACAAAACTACCCCCAGAATAATTCCGATCAATCCTCCGGCAACACTAATCAATGTTGATTCTGAAAGAAACTGCGCAACAATATCCTTCCGTGATGCGCCAATTGCCTGTCTGGTACCAATTTCGCGTACCCGTTCGAGCACCGAAGCCAACATGATGTTCATAATACCAATTCCACCAACAATCAGTGAGATTCCGGCAATGGCTCCGAGTACAATATTGAAAATATTTTTGGTTCGCTGCTGCTGCTTCAACAGTAATTCGGGAATCGTCACCTCAAAATCGTACAGTCCCGAGTGACGACGAAACAACATACGTTTAACCACCGTAGCAGTAGAACTTAGCTGTTCGGTTTCTTTCACCTGCACAATAATTTTACTCAACTGATTGATGCTTTTATCGGTGTCTGTTGTTTCTTTTTCATTGTCGCTCCCCGAGCCTCCCATAATTACCATAACACCGCCACCTCCGCCTTTCGAGTTTGCTTTTTCTACTTCGTCGGCACGCACCAGCGAGCGGTCTTTAAAACGCATTAAAACAGTTTGTACCGGAACAAAAATTTTGTTATCCGAACTGCTTATCCCCATTTCGTCGGAAGCCGAAGCTGTAAAATCACGACGTTCGGCTACACCAATAATCTGCAACCATATTTGCCCACATTTGATATATTTCCCGATCGGGTCTTCGGATTTGAAAAATACCGTTTTTACATTGTCGCCAATTACACAAACCGGCAAACCGTTTTTATTTTGGCTATGGTTAAATATTTCGCCCGATTGCAACTGAATGTTGAACAAGCTAAAATATTCCGGATCGACCCCTTCGAGCACCACTGGTTTGCTTTTTCCATCAATAATTGCTGAATAATTGAACGAAACCACCGCACTCAATTTATCAATTGAAGGGAGCACATTACGAATCGCTTCCGCATCGAGCAAGGTAAGTCCTTTCGAAAACTTTTTGCCACCTCCTTTATCGTTGTCACTATCAGAGCTTCCCTGATTTGAGTCCACCGAAACTTCTGTAGGAGTAATAATTATATTATTCACCCCTACCATCTTTATCTGTTCCAGAATTTCCTGTTCGGCTCCATTTCCGATTGCCATCATACTGATTACTGCCGCTACCCCAAAAATAATCCCAAGAGCGGTAAGCATTGATTTCAGTTTATTGGCAAAAATGGCCTCAACCCCAATAACGATATCATGAAAATATTTCTTAATTATCATTTGTTGATTTCTTTTATAGGTTGATTACTTGACCATTTTCACTACTCCACCCATCGCCGGATTCATCCCCGGAGGCATTTGCGTTTTATCTTTTTCTGACTGAAATTGCTTTCGTGCTTCATCTTCTTCTTTTTTCTTTGCTTCTTTTTCAGCCCTTATTTTATCGAAAATATCCCAGCCTTTCCATTCAAAGTCCTGTCCACCTTCCGGTTCTGCCAGGCAAATTTCATCTCCCTCGGCCAAACCTTCAGCCACAATGATGTGATTCTCGTTGGAATCGCCCAAACGAACAATCTGCCGCACCGATTTATTTGCCATGTACACATACTGCACACTATCGTTTTCAAATACTGCATCCGAGGGAATGAATAACGTATCGGCATACGTTGCGGCTGAAACAATATTACTGGTTGTCATAGCCGGACGCAAATCTTTGTCCTCGCCAAACACTTTTATCTTTACTTCAAAAACTTTTGCATCACTATTAGGCATTGCCTGTCCAATATTAGCAATCGAGATAATCTCGCCCGCCAATTCTTTTTCAGGAAAAGCATCGATTCCGATTTTAACTTTCTGCCCTTTTTTCACCTTCGAAATATCAATTTCATTAATAAATGTACGCGACACAAGGTTGGTCATATCCGGAATAGTTGCAATAGTTGGATCCCAAACCGAAACTTTCGAACCCGTTTTTACCACTCCTCCGAATGGATATTTTTTATAGGTCACAATCCCTGCTTTCGGAGCATACACTTCCAACGAATTATACAGTACCTCCAGTTCGGTAGCCCGATCTTTAACCTGTCTGAAATTGATAAACTTGCGGTTTACTTTATTTTCTTCCTGTTGTTTTTTCAATTTGTACGACTGCTGCTCCTGCTCGTACCGGCGTTTTGCCTTATCAAGATCCATTTCGGCTTTTTTCTGAGTTGAAGGCGACTCATACACCGATTCTTTTACCACAATCTTCTTTTCTTCCAAATCGAGTGTAGCATTAATAATCTGGTCGCGCTGATTACTCAAGTTAAGATTTGAATCAAGTTTTGCATCCTGCAATTCAGTTTGCGCTTTGTCCATCTCAT
This sequence comes from Prolixibacteraceae bacterium, assembly GCA_963668595.1. Classification (GTDB taxonomy): domain Bacteria; phylum Bacteroidota; class Bacteroidia; order Bacteroidales; family Prolixibacteraceae; genus GWE2-42-39. The sequence goes on from OY764876.1 coordinate 2,587,001, forward strand.
CCTGAGCGGCTTTCAACTGTTCTTCAACGGCTTTGTAGTCAAGAGTAGCTACATAATCTCCCGAATCAACGCGGGTTCCTTCGTCAACCATTTTTGTAATGGTTAATTCATAAATACGTAAACTTCGGTCTTGCAATTTTTCAGGAGCTTTAATACTTGTTGAGTTTTCAGATTCCAGCTCTCCTGACGAAAAAACCAACACATCAAAAGGGCCTTTCTGCACTTTGGTAGTTAATTGCGTTGCGCTTTTTTCTTCTGAACTAAAGATAAATGCGAAAATCACAATCAAAATTGCAATTCCCGACAAAATAATCCAATGCTTTCGGTTCATAGTTTTTTGTTGAGGGTGAGTAGTTTGTTTAAGTTATATTAATTTTAAAAACGATTATTTGTCAACAATATTACAACGAATAAACTAAATATTTAGTTTGAAACACATCTATTAACATCTATTTAACAACAATTAACCAGAGTCAGAACAAAACCCTGGTTTCGACAAGCGCTTAACTGTCAATTATCATGCCAAGCAGCCAATATAATTCATCACTCAAAAATTCATTCAGAAAAAATAAGTAAGAGGCTGTATTTCATGAAAAATGATTTATATTTGCGCCACATTTTTAGAAATACTGTTTATCAATTAAAATTAAAGCAAATGCCAGTAAAAATGAGATTGCAGCGACATGGTCGCAAAAGATTTGCTTACTATCACATTGTGATAGCTGATGGCAGGGCACCACGAGATGGTAGGAACATTGAACGAATCGGATCATACAACCCGAATTCTAATCCTGCTACTATCGATCTCGATTTTGACAAAGCTTTAGGCTGGCTCAATAACGGTGCTCAACCAACTGACACTGTAAGAGCTATTTTATCTTACAAAGGTGTTTTATACAAAAAACACTTGTTGGGTGGTGTAGCCAAAGGTGCTTTCACAGCAGAAGAAGCAGAACGTCGTTTCCAGGCTTGGATGACTGAAAAAGACGCTAAAGTTCAAGCTAAAAAAGACCGCTTGGGCAACGATGCTGAAACAGCACGCAAAGAACAATTAGCAGCAGAAGCAAAAGTTAGCAAAGAACGTGCTGAAGCAATAGCTAAGAAAAATGCAGAATTGGCTGCAGCAGCAAAAGCTGCCGAAGCAGCAGAAGAACCAGCTGTTGAAGCTGAAGCTGAAACCGAAGCTCCTGCTGAGGAATCAACTGAAGCATAAGCTGAAAGTTCTCCATCTGTTTTAGATAAAAATCAAAAAAAACAGATATAATGAAGCAGCAGATTTTTTTTCTGCTGCTTTTTTTATTTTTACACCATGGAAACCATCGATAGAAATAACTGCAAACAGCTCGGATATATCCAAAAACCTCACGGAATTAATGGGGAATTAGTATTGTCATTTCAGGAAGAATACTACGATTCACTGGAAAACGCCACTATTCTGTTTGTCGAGATAGAACAATTACTTGTTCCATTTTTTATTACTGAAGATGGTTTGCGTTTCCGCACGGCCGACTCGGCATTGGTGAAATTTTTGTGGATCGACAATGAACGACAAGCAGCCGAAATAGCCGGATGCAGTGTTTTTATTCCTCAATCAAACATCGTTGAAGACTCCGACTCGCTAACTATTGGAGCACTTATCGGATTTACACTAATTGACCAGCGAAAAACCCAAATCGGAATTATTTCGGGTATAAGCGACTTTTCTGGCAACATTTTGCTCGAAATTGACAGGCAGGGAAAAGAATTATTAATTCCTTTTAATGAAGACTTTTTGCTCCACCTTGATCCGGACAATAAAGTGATTGCACTCGATCTTCCGGATGGAATCCTTTCACTCGACTAACAAAAACACCTCTCTTTTATTCTTCCAGCCGAAAAATTGATGCACACTTAATTTTTCTTCCATTTTTTCACTCCCGACTGTAACATTCTGGCACGAATGATGTCTTATTGAAAACGATTCAGTAATTGAATTTAACCGATTAAAACATGAAAACAATTTTGACCACACTGGCCTTTGCTTTGGCATGTAGTTTTTTTTCAACTCAAGTAAAAGCTGACGAACAAGAACGCGTCGTTGATAGCTTCTCCGAAATTTCACTTCGTATTCCGGGCAAACTCCATCTTCAACAAGGAGATAAACAGCACATTGAAATTGTTGCGAAAGCTTCCACTCTCGACGAGATTGTCACGGAAGTAAAAGACCGAAAATTAATCCTGCGCTTCCCGAGTAAAAATTATTTATGGAAATCTTTCGATCCGGGAAGCATCATCATTTACGTTACTGTTCCCGAAATAAATGCTCTAAGTGTTTCTGGATCGGGTGATATTATTGCAGAAGATCCCATCAATAGCCGGATCCTCGATCTGAATATCAGTGGAAGCGGCGACATTCAACTCGACGAATTAAAAACCGACCGCGTAACCATTACGATCTCCGGATCAGGCGACGCAATATTGAAAGGAAAAGAAACAGCAACTGATCTTTCTGCCACCGTTTCGGGCAGTGGAAGCGTTAAAGCTGCCAATCTGCCGGTTCGCGATGTAATGGTGAAAGTATCCGGTTCGGGCGACTGTGCCGTTAATGCGGAAAACAAACTCACCGTAAAAATTGCCGGGTCAGGAACAGTAAGCTACCGTGGCCGCCCACAAATCGAAAAAACAGTTGTCGGCTCGGGTTCAATTAAGAATATAGATTAGAGGGTCTATATATAAAGCTACAGAAATTGGGATGGTACCAGTGGGTACCATCTTTTTTTTGCCGTTTACGGACGAATAATCTTTATTTGTCCACTATTCCCCAGCTTTATAATGCTCGACATTTCGGAATGCGACTTTTCTGTTTGCCGATACTGCACCACGTAATCAACGGCATTTCGTATCTCGTTACTAATTTCTGAGAAATTACGCGGAGTGGATTTACCGCTAATATTTGCCGAACTGGAAACAATCGGCTTTTTAAACTGACGGATCAACTGCTGCGTAAACGATTCGTGGGTAATCCGAATTCCCACGCTACCATCCGAAGCAATTACATTTTTTGCCAGATTGCGCGCACCATCAAAAATTACGGTCACGGGCTTTTCGCTCAATTCAATTAAATCGTAAGCCACTTCGGGAACTTCAGTCACGTAGCGTTCCAATAAATTTATATTTTCCATCAGCACCAGCATACTTTTCCCCGGCGCTCGCTTTTTGATCGCATAAATGCGTGCCACTGCCTCTTCGTTGGTTGCATCGCAGCCCAGTCCCCAAACAGTATCGCTTGGGTAAAGAATAACTCCTCCATTGCGCAAAACTTCGAGCGCTTTTTTCAAATCGTCATACATTGTAAACGCGGGTATATAATTTATGCAATTGGTTAATAAATACTTCCGGAGCAAAACGCTCAGCATTCCGACGACCTTCGAGCACCAGGTTTTCCCGAAATGCAACATCTTCTGTTATTTGCTGAATTGCAGCACCTATCTCCGGAATACTTACCGGATTAACATAAATGGCTCCTTTTCCTCCGGCCTCCGGCATACTACTCGACCGCGATGTGATAACCGGACAACCCGAGGCCTGCGCTTCAATTACCGGCAAACCAAAGCCTTCGAAAACAGACGGATACACCAACATTTCTGCCAGTTGATACAAAACCCCCAGCTCCCGATCACTGGTTCCCGGCAAAAAAATCACCTGCAAACGTCCTTTGTTTTCTGCAATAAATGCATCAATTTCGGCCATGTAAGCGGTTTTCCGCCCTGCCACCACCAACGGCATTTCTATTCCCGACTTGACCATTGCCTTGAGTACATACAACAAATTTTTCCGCTTTTCAACTGTTCCGACGCTGAGTAAAAATCGTGGCGGAAGTTTTAATTTTTCGACCACTTCTGCTTTTTCAAAAGAAGAAAAAGATTGATAAAACAACGGATTGCAAGACTGGTAGATCACCTCAATTTTCCGCTCCGAAATATCGAAAAAATGGACAATATCGTCCTTCGTTTGTTGCGATATTGCATGAATTCGGTCGGCCATCTCGCAGGCATGTTTGAACTTCTGCAAATAAATTCTCCGGTCGGTAGCCCGGTAGTATTCCGGATATCGAATGAAAATCAGATCGTGAATCGTAACAATACTTTTCACATCGGTTTTTTCGATTCCCAGAGGAAGTTCGTGGCTAAGTCCATGGTAAATATCGATTTTCTCCTGCTCAATCAATTTACTGATGTGGTACCGGCGCCAGGCTGAACTGGCCATCCTCCAGCCCCACGACTCCGGAGTCAATATTTGACAATTCCCCGCAGGTTCAAACAAATTACGTTTCGGATCGGTGGTAAACAGCAAGTATTCATTTTCAGGATAAAACTGAGACAATGCATTAATCGTATTACGACTGAAATTTCCAAGTCCGGCACGATTATTAAACGCTCGTTTGGCATCAAACCCGATCTTCATAGCTAGAATAGTTGTTTGCCCAAAAGTAATAAAAAAAGCCGCAACAATGCGGCTTTTCATTCTAAGTCAATTATCGATAGTCGATTAAAAATCTGTGAGCTTACTAAAATCCAAGGTTGCAAAATAGTCGTCAATCGTTTCGGCACGACGAATTTGCACGACTTCGCCATTGGAACGAAGCAACAATTCCGCCGAACGAAGTTTTCCGTTATAATTGAAACCCATTGCATGTCCGTGTGCTCCTGTATCGTGAATCACCACAATGTCGCCTGCTTCTACTTTGGGAAGCAGTCGGTTAATGGCAAATTTATCGTTGTTTTCGCAGAGCGAACCAGTTACATCATATATATTCGAGCAAGGAACATTCTCTTTGCCCAACACGGTAATATGATGATACGAACCATACAAGGCCGGACGCATCAGATTCGCCATACAGGAATCGAGTCCGACATATTTTTTATAGGTTTCTTTGATGTGCTGCACTGTCGAAACCAAAAATCCATACGGTCCAGTAATTGCACGACCCGATTCGAAACACAAACGCAGTGGTGCCAGTCCGTTGCCTACAATAACCCGCTCATAAACTTCGCGTATGCCTGCGCTTACTTTTTCCAGATCAACCGGTTTATGTTCGTTTTTGTACGGAATACCAATTCCTCCGCCCAAATTGGCGAACTCAAAATGAATTCCGAGCTCTTTGCTGATTTCAACAATCAAGTCAAACAGTATTTCGGCAGTTTCAACAAAATAATCAGCATCCAACTCATTGGAAGCAACCATTGTATGAATACCGAAACGTTTTACCCCTTTCTCTTTCAACATTCGATAACCTTCGAAAAGTTGTTCACGGGTAAAACCGTATTTTGAATCCTCCGGATTTCCGATAATAATATTCCCTTCTTTCAACGCGCCCGGATTATAGCGACAAGAAATCAGTTCGGGCAAACCGGCATGTTTTTCAAGAAACCCGATATGCGAAATATCGTCGAGATTGATGATCGCACCCAATTCCTTTGCCTTGATAAATTCCGAAGCAGGAGTATCGTTCGAAGTAAACATGATATCTTCGCCACTCAAACCAACTCGTTCAGCCAATTCCAACTCAGCCATCGAACTTGCGTCAATGCCAAATCCTTCGGCCTTCAACAACTTCATCAGAAAAGGATTCGGACAGGCCTTGATGGCATAATACTCTTTAAATCCTTCGTTCCAGGCAAAAGCTGCATTGAAACGACGGGCATATTCAATCATCCCCTTTTCATCGTAAATATGAAACGGCGTCGGATAGGTAGCAATAATACTATCAATCTGTTCTTTCGTAAACGGCAATGTTTTCCCTTTCATCTGCGTATTTTTCTGATCTGTTATCTGTGATTCGTCCAACATATTTCACTCATCTCCCGCTATCGCACTCCTCTACAAAAATATTCTGGAAACATTTCTTCTGAATAAATGAAGATTTGTGTACTTGCTTACAATTTTCAAAATACAATAATAAAAAATACAAATTTATAAATCAAAAACTATTATTTAAGAAAAACTGTAAGCACCAGCCAAAATTTGTGTCAATTATTTAACCTTTAACTCACGTAAAAGTTCATCACTCAGATAACCGTAACCAATTTCTTTCACCTCTCCGCTCATTTTGATGTTCCAATCCTCATCAATACTCACTTTTAGCGAACCACCTTCCATGCGAATGGTCAGATCGCGCTGAGTCAATCCTTTTCGGATTACAGCTGTAGCCACAGCGCACGACGAGCTACCTGAAGCAAGCGTATAACCGGCACCACGTTCCCAAATCAGCACTTGTACTTCGGAAGGCGAAAGCACCTGGGCAAACTGTACATTAATTTTATTTGGGAAGAATGGATGCTTCTCTATTTGCGGGCCGTATTGCATAAGGACATCTTTGTCTAGCTGATCGGTAACAATCACACAATGCGGATTTCCCACCGAAACAGCATTAATTTGAAAAACCTTGTCTCCAACTTCAAGCGGATAGTCGAAACAGCTTTCCGTATTTGCGGCAACCGGAATACGTGCCGACTCAAAAATAGCCTTTCCCATATCCACTTTTATCATGCTGGCTTTCCCTGCAATTTCTTCCAGAACTTCCGACTGAACTAAACCACCCAATGTTTCAATAGAAAAAATTTTGTCCGCAGTAAAACGATAATCGTAAAGGTATTTCGAGAAAATACGCAGTCCATTGCCGCTTTTTTCGGCCTCTGAGCCATCCGGATTATAAATTCTCAAGCCAAAATCAGCTTTGTCTGAAGGCACTTTCAGCAAAATTCCATCCGACCCCAGCCCAAAATGTACATCGCAAATTTTGCGGATGTTTGCTTCGTTCAACTCGAAGCTAATTTCGTCTGAATTAAACACCAGGTAATCGTTACCCAAGCCGTGGCTTTTTACAAAGAAGTCTCTCATCTCTTTTAATTGTTTTCTTTTTGTTGGTATTATAATTAAGGAATATCTGCATAGCAGTCACAAAATCGCAAACTATTCTCAATCTTCCCAAAGCAAATGTACAAACAGTTTCTTCGCCTGACAAGGTACATTTATCAGCTTATTTCAGTCGTTGGTATTTTTATCGTCTCAATTTTTCTCTCTTGTTAAATTGAGGTCGTTTTTTTATGCAGCAATCTGCTAAAACTTCAATTTTCTTAACTTTGTCCTCTTTCTGACGAAAAATCATTATCAGATCATTCAAAAAACAAACAAAATAATATGGCACGGATAAACGAAAACTACTTGAAATTACAGGCAGGATACCTGTTTCCGGAGATTGGGCGCCGGGTGCGTGAATTTGCAGAAGCTAATCCGGACAAAAAAATTATCCGCATGGGTATTGGCGACGTAACACAGCCTCTGAGCCCAACAGTTGTAAAAGCATTTCACGATGGAGTGGAAAAAATGGCACAGGCCAGCAGTTTTAAAGGCTACGGCCCGGAACAAGGATACGACTTTCTGCGTCAGGCAATTGCTGCAAACGATTACCAGGCTCTGGGCGTAAATATTCAGGCCGATGATATTTTCGTTTCTGACGGTTCGAAGTGCGACACCGGAAATATTCAGGAAATATTTGGCAGCGATACCAAAATTGCAGTAGGCGATCCGGTTTACCCTGTATATGTTGACACAACTGTTATGTCGGGAAAAACCGGAACTTGCGGAACAAACGGATACTATTCAGGCATTGTTTACATGCCATGTACCGCTGCAAACGGATTCATTCCTCAACTCCCGACCGAAACTCCTGATTTAATTTTCCTGTGCTACCCCAATAATCCAACCGGAGCAGTTGCTTCGCGTGAAGAATTAAAAAAATGGGTAGATTACGCACTGGCCAACAACTGTATTATTTTATACGATGCGGCCTACCAGGCATTCATCACCGACCCGGCAATTCCGCGTACGATTTATCAGATTGAAGGCGCTGAAAAATGTGCGATCGAATTCCGTAGTTTTTCAAAAACTGCCGGATTCACCGGAACACGCTGTGCTTTTACAGTAATTCCTGAAGGAGTTGTTGCCTACGATTCTACCGGAACCGCTCATCCGGTTCGTAAATTCTGGAATCGTCGCCATACCACAAAATTCAATGGCGTTTCGTATCCGGTACAAAAAGCCGCTGCTGCAATTTATACAGAAGAAGGCAAAAAAGAAACTCAGTCAATTATCGATTATTATATGGAAAATGCCCGCATCATGCGCGAAAGCCTCGAAGCGGCAGGATATGTCGTTTTTGGAGGAGTGAACGCTCCGTACGTTTGGGTACAAACTAAAAATGGCATGAAATCGTGGGATTTCTTCGACAAATTGTTGCAGGAAGCCAATGTGGTAGGAACACCCGGCTCTGGTTTTGGCCCTTCGGGCGAAGGCTATTTCCGTTTTTCTGCTTTTGCCGATCGCGAAAATGTGCTGGAAGCCATGAGCCGCGTTCAAAAACTGTCATAATTTACAACAAATATATCGTTGGAATAAAGCCCGGCCTTCACTCATGGCCGGGCTTTTGTTTTTCTCTGCTTTGCCTCCTTATTTCTCCATTCGCCTTGCCTCTTCAATTGTTTGTCGAAAATACACCGACATGTATTGCCGTTTTTGTAAATTAGCGTCAGGTAAAACCTTTAAACGAAAATAAAATGCAATCACACGAAATCGATTACAAAATTATTGGTCACGATGTACAATTGGTAGAAGTAGAACTTGACCCGGGGGAAACAGTCATTGCCGAAGCAGGTGCCATGCTTTATATGGAAGAAGGCATCAGTTTTGAATCGCGCATGGGGGATGGATCGAATCCGAACGCCGGGTTCTTCGATAAATTGCTGAGTGCCGGTTCACGAATCATTACCGGCGAATCACTGTTCCTGACACATTTCTCTAACCGCGGTTGGGGCAAACGACACGTTGCGTTCTCGGCTCCGTATCCGGGAACAATCATTCCGCTCAATTTACATGAAATGGGCGGACGAATCATTGTACAGAAAGACGCCTTCCTTTGTGCTGCATTGGGAACCAAAATATCGATCACGTTCAATCGCCGGTTGGGCGCAGGATTATTTGGTGGCGAAGGTTTTATCATGCAACAATTACAAGGCGATGGTAAAGCATTTATTCATGCAGGAGGAACTGTTATTGAACGCTACCTGAACAACGAAACATTGCGCGTTGATACAGGATGTATTGTTGCGTACGAGCCCTCAGTTGAATTCAGTGTAGAACAAGCAGGCGGGCTACGCTCTATGGTGTTTGGTGGCGAAGGGATTTTCCTGGCAACCTTGCGTGGCACTGGCCGGGTATGGCTGCAATCAATGCCAATTCGCAAACTAATTGCAGAATTGAGTCCGCGCGGAGGCAACCAACGCAAAGAATCAGGCGGTTTGCTGAACCAATTCCTGCAAGACTAAACGGCAACAGCCGGGTTATTCATGGTCAATCGTTGTCATTGGTGGTCATTCAGGCTAAAATGATATTCTGCCGTGCGATGTGCAGACTATTGATACAAAGGGTGATTTCTCAAAAAAGCGGAATCACCCTTTATTTTTGGTTGAGTAACTCGCGAATAAAATCGGAAGGCGGATTTTCGATTAAATACTCATCGTTAAAATAAAACGGGAAACAAAATTCGGGTTGGGACAACGCCGTTTTAATAAGTAAATCGGGGAAAAGAGTACACATTCCCAACCGTTGTTCGCGCTGCCAGTTAAATCGATCAAAAACAATAAAAACCAGCTCGGTACAAGTCATTTTATCCGGAGCATTTGCATTGTAATTGAAGTCGTATTTCTTCCCGATCTGCCCATTAAGCAAGCGCTGCATGCGCCTTTCCTGTTCCTCCGTGATTTGCTTCTGCCTGATAACGATGTATGAGTCACCTTCGGCAAAATGAAACGGATCGCTGGCAACCACTCCTCGTTGTATTCCTTCAATAAAAATACTATCACCCAAATAAATGGCAGCATGACCAAAGTGACCCGGAATAAAATGATCAGTCAAACGGAACGACGACTTTTGAATAACAATGTCCCACTTCTTCAACCGAGGCATCAGCCGACCTATATTTTCTTCGGGATGAGGACTCGAATGCAAGGCTCCAATTGTTCGGCTAAATAATTCGCTGACCGTTCCACTTGTTACGTACCAACAATGATAGGTTTGATCACCCAAACGCTGCATCAGAAAATGGCATTTGCTACCCCGAAGATTAGCTTCAGTCACCTCTTCTTTCAGCAAATCCCGATTGTGAGGAGACCATAGAAATTGCTGACTGTGCAACAATGCTTTCTTTGGCACATGAAAAGCCTGATCGCCCTGATTTAGAATACGCCGGATTTGTTTATCGCTAAAAAAATAACGCTGATATACCGCCGAAGCACCGATCAACTGTCGGCGTAAATCATTGCGTATCGAATCGTTTTCAGCATGCTCCAGTTCCCAATGCAGCAATGAATCGATCTGCCAGTGAGCCTGCATGTTCTCGAAAAAACTATTCAGCAAATAGGGTGAAATGCGTTTTTTGTGTGTTTTTAAGTCAGAAAAAGAAGTTACCAACGCAGTTGTTTGTTCGTTCAGTTTCTTCTTTTCAGAAAGAACTGAATCGGGAAAAAGAATGTGTTTCGGTGAAGAATTCTGTAAACAAATAAAACCGTCGCGATATGTTGCACAAGAAGAAAAAAAGAAAAATGCGAACACAGCGATCCATGTCCCGAGGGTTTTGGTTTTTATTGTCTGAATCAATTTCATCTTCAGCAAGTAACAACTTTTTTCAGAAAACAACGATCGTCAAAATACTTATTTTGAAGGCCAGCATGAGTTATGAGTATTTACGATTTACCATTCAATAATTAACAATTTACGATTCAACGAACAACAGATGATCAGCGTCTTGTACGACAACCAATCGACAATATATTATTCTGATTATTTACTACAATCCCGATTCAATAAAAGAGAAGGCCGAAAAATCGGCCTCCCGTCACGCACCCCTGCTATGAAAGGCCATCGCGGCGATTTCAGGTGCTAAAAAAATCAAGTTCCTGAATTTTAAATTCCCATTCCCATCCATTTAAAATTACCTGATCTATTTTGGGGCATTATTCGGTTTTAAATAAATTTTTCAATGCATTTTTAATTTCATCCGGGTCAACATCCGGTTCGCTACTTACTCCGGTTACTTCAAAAGCCTGCCCTGAGCTCAAATATTTATCAGCCTCGGTACCCGAAATCGGAGTCAGGGTGATTTCCCGTTTGATCTTTACTTTCGAAGCCCAGCTTTCCAGCATCCCTGAATATTTATTCAGGCCAAAAGACGAACGCATAAAAACGGCCATGTTTTTTTGTCCGGGGTTTTCTCGCATCCCTTTTGCCATTTCAGGGTTTATTTTCGCCATATTGTCCACCCCTCCAATTGCCTGATTCAGCAAATTAGGATCTTCCATTAACTTGCTCAAAACTTCGATGCCTTCTAAATCTTTACCATCCATAAATTTTCCAAGACCAACAAAGTTTGTATTGTACCCCTGCTTGTATTCCAGTTCCTGGGTCAAACGAATCGACGATTTACTTTCTTTGCTCTGCTTCAATTCTCGCAAAGTAACCGGACGGGCTTCCCGTTTTTGAGTTATTTCTTTGTCCAATCCCTGACCTTCGATATAGGCTGGCCCCAAAAACATTTCCCATTTCTTATTCTGAAGTTTTTTCTCTAGTTTGCTGTTTGGGGCAATACTGTCAACCGTAAAAAGATCCGAATCCTGCATCTTTCCATCAATTTTTTTAGTCGGAAAAATGAACGCTGAAGTAGCGCCACCATCGTAATCTTTAGTCGTTGCTTCTGCTTTTTCCCATCCGTCACCCTCGGTGTCTGCCGGATCGAAACTGTATTTTACCGAACTGAATGAAACAACTCTGTCTTTATCGCTGGCCGGAGCTCCAATCACATTATTGATGGTTGTCTCTTCGAAAAAGTCATTAATTACTTTCGACTGTATGCGAATGACCGAATAGCCCAGCGTTCGGCGACTTACGTTGCCGGCAGGAGACGAAGCCCCCTCAAGCAATAGCGGCTCAATATCTTCGGTATATGTTTCGTTGCATTCAATCAGAAAAGTTAAATCTGTCTGATCGTTGATATTCACATCTTCATACACATAATTGGGCTCCTCCCCTTTTTCGGGGCAGTTACAAACCTCAATTATTTCGCCACCTTCCGGATTATCTTCAGTAAAAACCTTGTACACCCCGGTTTCAATATTACTGTCGAATTTATAAATCCCCTGATCGTTGGTTTCTACCGGTTGAACGGGCAATTCCAGCGTCCAGCCCTGCGGCTCAATATGTACTTTTACACCTCCTTTTACCGGTTTCCCCTCCGGATCAAAAACTGTTCCGGTAACCGTATTGCCACGACTAAACCAAGTTTGAAAATTGGGGGCTTTTTTCGATTCAACATTCAAGCTAGTTTTGGCAATTGCTTTTCCTCCAGCTAAAATGAAATCGTCCCATGAAGGAGTTCCTTCCAGCTTGATTTCAACTTCCAATTCTTTAAATTTCTCCGGATCGAGTGAAAAGTCCTGAGTACATCCACGATGTTTGATTTTTGGATAATAGTAACCCGGATTATATTTGGGATCCATCGCTACATTCGGGTTTACCTGTTTTTGATTGTCCTTCCCTTTTTTCGAATTGCTTGAGTCGTTGCCCGGCCCTATCCGCAAATACCAGATATGTCCGCCCGGCCCCCATGTGGAATTACGCCACTGCTGCGGACTGCCACTTTTATCGTAGGCAAAAACGTCTGTTTGAATAGCTCCATCGTCGGGCTTCTTACCAGTAATAATCACATAGGTTTCTATCAGTACTTTCGAAACTTGTCCATCCACCGTCTGATTACAACTATAATTTTTTGCAATGGTCTGAAATTCACGAGAATCATCTTTGATAGCTCCCTTCGGAACAATTCCCACATTGTACTTCCATACATCGTTGTAAATAGCACCTTCCCCCGGTGCATCAAAATTATACTCATCGAAACGTTGCTCACTGGCAAACTGACTTGCCTTAGAATTTAAGGTAGCCGTATTGAATGCTGTATATGCCGAAGGAATTGCTTCGCCCGCAGCCTGAACACGCACTTTCACACCCATCTGCATTCCAAACGGATCGGTATCGGCACCAAGATAAGACTGCGCTTCCTGAATGTTCGACTGAAAAACAGTTTCAATTAGTTCGTTTACCGAATTGCAACGGCAATCGGGCAAACCACTTTCGTCCTGCGACCAACCCGCAAAAGAAGTGCACAGCAATGCAAAAACAAACCAGGCAATTCGCTGCATAACAAGTTCTTATTTAATCTTTTTCAGTAAGCCTTTCAAATCTTTCAAACTCTTAATTGGAGCTTCTTCCTGTTCGTTCGCTTCTCCCTCTTCGGATTGTTCCTGCTGAACGCCTTCTTCCTGCTCAGCTTGTTCCATTGCTTTCGACATCATTTCCATGGGATCAAGATTCCCGGCATCGTTGAATTTAATGTCGGAAGGAATATCGAAACGCCCGGCAGGAAGTGGTACATCAAACTGTACTTTATTGGCAACCATCACCGTTTTCTGGCCTAACAATTTCACTTCTGTTTTTACAGCAATGTTGTTCCAAATCCAGATGGTCGATCCCATTCCTTTCCAGACCTCGCAATTCCACGATTTTACCGTTTCGTTGCCTGTTTTCTGGAAACCCAGTCCCTCCATTGTACGTTTGGCAAATTCCTGCATATCAAAATTTGGGTCATTGACCAATTCCTCCAAAATAGAATTGTGCATTTTAGTTCCGATGCGAGTCATCGGATCCCATTGATAAATCTCCAATCCTTTGGTTAATTTTACCTCTTTCGATTCGGTGGTTTGCCCGAACATTTTAGTGGTTGACTGAGTCATTTCGCACTGCATCCAACCATAATCGTCGATATATAAATTCTGGCGACCGGTTGTATTTCCTTCGAAAACATATTCAACAATCGCAGTTTTGAATGAATACCATTTTATTTTTTTTGGTTGAGCTGAGAGTGTCCCTGCAAGCAAAAGACACAATCCGAATACTATTGTTCTCATTGATTTTTTTGTTTATTGTACCTGATTCAAATCTTTGTATTTCTCTTCAATTTGTTGCATTCTGTTTTTAAATGCATCTAAAACGGTTGCCAAAGCGGCAGCTTGTTCTTCGTTCATTCCTTCCTCGAAAAGCTTTGTCTGCTCGGTCATTTCACCGTATTTTGCACCAAACTGAGCAAAATTGGCTGTAAACTGACCCACAGCATTCAGCATCTTCACTTTATCGAGCACCGAAAGGTCTTCTTCTTTTTTCCCGGCAAACGATTTGCAATCCTCAGCAAGATCTTCGGCACTTTGTGTGTACAGGTTAATTGCTTCTTCTGAATCTTTGATAAAGCGAACAACCTCTGCATTGTCTTTCAACTCTGCGGGAACCTCTATTTTCAGTGGGGGAAGATGATCGGCGCTGGATTTTGTGCCCGAACATGAGCATGCAATAACCAATACGATTAATAATGCCGTATTTCGAAATATTCTTTTCATTTTCAGCAGCTTTTAATATTTAATTGTTTGAAGTCCGATTCCGGCAAGAATCAATCCCAGTACGATACTCAATACCACAAACACGACAATAATAAGCAGCAAGCTCACCACGAAATATGTTCCGGCTTTATCGTCGGCAACTTTAGTGATTGGCTTAAATCCGAGATAGAGAATATATAAACCATAAATTCCGGCAATTACTGCAACAATCGACAAGGCAGGAACAAGATAAAGAACACCGGCAATCAGTGATGGAGTGTACGAATATGCAACCAGCTTGATGGCATCGTCCATACTTAATTTAGTATTGTAATTCGGAGCCAATAAACTAATTACCCAGCCGCTGATAAAAATACCGAGAAATGTTCCGGCAAAACTGGTAATTGCCTGATTTAGTCCCCACTCAACAGACGACACCTTGCCAATTAAAGGCAGGTTGATGCCTACAAATCCATAACCAATCAGCGATGCAATGGCTGGAATTAATGCAAGCGGCAGAATATACGACAGCAACAAATCCTTCATTGTTGTTTCTTCGTTTTTAATTCTTTCCCAGCCCGCATTAGGCTGAAGAATAATTTCTTTGACCCGTTCTATTATTTTTTCCATGATTTTTTGATTTTTGAGATTTAACACGTCTATATAAAAAAGAAAGACCCGATCTTCAATATTTTAGGTTATACTTACCCCCGTCAATCTCATGTGTCTTCCCGCTTGCCCCATATTCGGCAATGGTTCCGCTGAATGACATATCCAGTGAGTAACCTGATAGTTCTTCGTGAAAGCGTTTTTCTAACAAGTTACCAATGTTTAGATTCATCTTTCTTACACCGTAATATTGTTCCTTGCCTTCTTTTGACATAATAACTTCACCTCCATCCGCCGTAAAATTTCCGTTAGCAAGCTTCTCTTTCAAACTGACCGAGAAACTAATATCAACACCAGTTGCAACGTCTGTTCCCTTCATCCAAATTAAACTACTCTCTTCCGTTTCACCTTCATCTTCATTTGCAGGCTTATACATGGCAAAAGGAATAATGGAAGTTTTTACGCTTTTTGTTTGAAGTTGATAAGTCGTTCCGTCAAGGGTGAAAACTAAAGAGGCTGATTTTGGTTGCAGCATATTGCTAACGTTTTCGGCGGCTTCCGAAAATTCCTCCATTTCCTGCTGAGTTGGTGCTTCAATTTCGTCCCCTACTTGTTTGTTTTGTTTACTGTTACATGCGACCACAACTAAAGCCAGCACAAAAAATACGATCGTCAGTTTATTATTTTTCATTTTACTCATACTTTTTAAATTCTTAGCTGATATCAGAAAATACACCGAAGTGAGCATTTAAAATTTCACGAACTCAACCCGACGGTTTTGTGCTTTTCCTTCCGGTGTGTCGTTTGCAGTCATTGGCTTGCTTTCGCCCCAGCCTTTCGACGAAAGACGATTGGAAGAAATACCCAGTTCAACCATTTTCGCCATAACGGCTTTCGAGCGAGCTTCCGATAGTTTTTGGTTCATTGCATCGTCGCCATCGCTATCAGTGTGTCCTTCTACCGAAAAATTCAAATCCGGGTGATCGGTCATCATTTTTACCACATAGTTAATGATCCCCATCGATTCAGGCTTGATGGTAGCTTTGTTGACATCGAACTTAATTCCGGTAGTAATAAATTTACCGTCAGTCAGGAATTTATCGTAAAGAGGAACAGCTCCCTTGGCGATGCGGATATTTTTGATGAAATATTGTCCTTCTTTATGATTGTACGCCCCAATAGAAATTCCGGTTGGATTTTCGGTAATGTTCGGAATATTAATCATTCGGACGTCGTCCAGATAAGCTTTAAGAGCTCGTTTGTTGAACGAAATAGCAATATGTCTCCATTTTGCCTCTTTATCGATATTTGAACGGGTAGCTTCCGGGTATAATTTCTTATTTTCACCATATTCCATTTCATTGATTCCAGTCTTTAACCATTTCATCTGGTTGTTCTTCTGGTTTTTATTATCATAAAAATAGACCGTATATGACTGATTGTATTTATTCGCTTCGAAATAGGCATCGAACTCTACCGTAAATTCTTCGGGAAGATAGTCGGCTTTGCTGTTTTCGATCAACGGAACAATTCCGTTCGGTGCATTCCCTGTTTCGCGGAAATAAATCACATTACTTCCATCAAATTCAGCGTTTTCAATCACGCCCGTTTTTAAATCCCATTTACTCGGAAATTCACCATTTTGCTCGCCTTCCTGGCTATCTTCAAAAATAATTTCAGTACCGGGTACAAAATCGTATTTTGCCCAACTTAACTGAGGCTGAGGTTTTTCTTCTTGCTGAACCGGAACAGGAGCTTCCTCCTCCACTTGTTTGGGCGCTTTTGCCTTCGAAGTTTCCTCTTCTTCGGCCTCTTCTTTTCCCGACTCTTTTTTGTCTTTCTTTTTGAAAAGATTGCCTACTCCTTCTTCGAGTTTGTCGAATCCTTTGTCGATTAACTGATCAGAGCGCTGATTGGCACGTTGGTTGGCTTGCTTATTGACTTTCTTTTTCAGATCGACTTTGACCTGCGCTTCAATGTTGGTCACACAAAAAGTCATAAAAATGGTAACCAGTAATAGATAAATACCTTTCATAGCAGTTGATTTTTTGAAATTTCAACTACTAATATACCGGGATGTAAGCTCTTAAATAGAGTTCAATTTGAATCCGTATCCTGCTGTCTGGAATCTGTTACAAACGATTTAGAATGTCAATCATCTGCTGTTTGCGGCGCGCCGACACCGGTACTTCTGTCTGGTCTTTCAGAATAAGAAAGCCACCATCACTTTTATCCATCTTCTTCACAAAATCGATGTTTACCAAGTGCGATTGATGCGGCCTCACGAATCCATATTTTTCAAGCATTTCGGCATATTCGCCCAAACCTTTCGAAACCATTATTTTTTCTCCGGAAGAAAGGAAAAAGCTGGTATAAACATTATCGGCCTGGCAACGAACAATGTCTGAAATTTCAATCACATGCAACTCTTGTGTAGTGCGCAAAACCAGTTTTCGGGCTGTTTTATCCTGATAATTATTGAATAGTAATTCGATCGGACTATTCTTCTCTTCTTTTTGAATCTCGCTAACGGCACGTTCAACTCCAGCCTTAAATTCGAATTCGTTGATGGGTTTCAAAATATAGTCGATCGCACTAAATTTAATTGCCTGAATGGCAAAATCGTTGAATGCAGTAATAAAAATTAGCTTAAAATCGCGGTTCTTTACTTTTTGAAGCACATGAAATCCGGTTCCTCCCACAATATCAATATCAAGAAAAACCAGATCGGGCTGATGGTTTTCAATTGCATCAACGGCATCGTTTACTCCAGTTGCTGTGGCCACAACTTTAATGTCCGGGAAGTAATCCTTCAGCATAAATTCAATCATTTCCCGAAAGCAAGTTTCATCGTCAACTATTATTGCCCGAATCATATTCATTTTATTTTAACGGAAGCCTTACGGTCACCCGGGTCCCAAATGTACCGACATTTTCGCTATTTTTACTCTCGATGGAATAAAACACCTCGGTACCCGACATCCGTTTCAGGTTTTCAACCCGTTCTCTGAAAATCTGCAATGCGTACGAGATATGACCTTCGGGCTGTTGTGATTTATCCGAAATTCCAGGGCCATTATCCTCAACCGTAATCACCAAATGGTTGTCTTCTTCCTGAAAATAAACATCAATATTTCCAGGGGAATCCTTTTTTTCAATTCCATGAATAATCGCATTTTCAACAAATGGCTGCACTAACATCGGAGGGATCGTAATTTCGTCAACCTCCAACTCGTCGGAACTATCAACTGAAAACGATAGTTTGTCACCCAGACGTAACTGATGAAGCTGCAAATAATTCTCCAATGTTTGCATTTCTTCGTGCACAGAAATCAATTCTTCCCGTGAGTTTTTCAAGATCGAACGCATCAAAGCAGAGAAACTACTGAGATAAAATGCAGCTTTTCGTCCATCATTCTTCAGCATAAAGTTTTGAATTGCACCCAGCGAATTGAAAATGAAATGCGGATTCATTTGCGAACGAAGTAATTTCTGTTCCAATTCGGCCTGACGGGTTTGTTGCCGTTTTCGTCTTTGCCGCAGAAAAAACCACAGAAAAAGAACCGAACCAACAATCAGAAAACTTCCACTCCAAATCACTAACTTCTGGTATTTCAATCGTACGTTTTTCAACTCATTTGCCCGGTTTAGCAATGCAATCTGCTGTTCTTTCTGCTTCGTTTCATAGCGTGTTTGAATATCAATCAGGTGACGCTGATTTTCTTCGTTAAAAATACTGTCGCTGTATTGATGCGACAGCTTTGTGAAAGCCAGTGCCTCGCGAAAATTGCCAGTTGCTTCGCGAATAGTGGCCAACATCAGAAAACCTTCTTTCATAAAAAAACGCGCATCAATATCGCGGGCAAGCTGAATCGCTTCATCCAAAAATATCGCTGCCTGTACGTATTGTTTTTTCTCAATCCAAATTCGGGCGGCTCCCTGAAGTGAAATAATCAGGTGATACTTGTCTCCGGTGGTACGTATCAGTCCAATTGCTTTTTCGTAATAGGGCAAAGCCTGATCGTACTGTTTTTCTTTCTGCAATATGGCGCCCAGATTATTATAACACAATGCAATACCAAGCTTTGATCCTGCTTTTTCATTCAATTGAAGCGACTGATTATAGTGAGTTCTGGCTGAATCAAGTTGTCCCGACAATTCGAAGGCTTCGCCAATATTGGCATGATTGATCGCCTGTCCAATCTCACTGTTCATGCTCCGCTCAATGGCATTCGACTGTTTTAATATTTCAATCGCTTTGTCGTATTGTTTCAGCGAAATATTAATGTTCCCCAAACTATTCAGGGCAATACAGGTGCTCTTCTTTACTATATTCGACTGGTTGGTATATTTCTCTGCCAGTTTTAGCACCTCCATATGAAAATCGCTTGCTTTTTTCAGATCGTCAATCCGACGGGCATTCACCCCCAGATTATTCAGGCTCATCATCATATTTATCGTATCGCGATACTCTGTCGAAAGCTCTAATGCCCGAAGATGAGTATGTTCAGCTTCAACAGGCTTGCCCATTTGCCGGTACATCACCCCAAAACCATTTACACAGGCAATCTCTTCGGAAAAAAACTTTTGTTGACGACAATAATTCATCAACCTGCGAACCGGCCCCTGATCTTTATATTGCTGATAATATTGAGACCAACTGATCCGTGATATTTTTTTCAGCAAAACAGCTATTTTCTCCGAATCCGGATTTTGTCCGGCAACAAGAGAATCAACCTGCTGGTTTAATTCCGAAAAGTCAGAAGCATCGGACTTTGTTTCGCAAACAGCAATGTTTCCGATGAAAAAGAAATACAACAAAAAAAGCAACAACTGAAGGTTCTTTAGTCCAACAGCCTGAATAATTTTTTTTGTTGAGTCAAAAATAAACCGCAACACCGTGTCCAAAATAAAAAACAATCGGATACGAAAAGACATATTTCCGGGCAATGATTTGTTTATGCTATAAATATAGCAAAGCCAATTGAATAAATTGAACACTAATATGAACAAAAAAGAGGAACAACTTCCGCCATTCCTCTTTCGTATTAATCTTGTCAATTAATTAATATTTTACCATTTATAGATGATCGAATTGATATTCATTCCCGCCCCAACAGAACAAAGAATGATGTGATCACCTTTTTTGATTTCCTGTCCGTCCATTTGACCTTTTACAATCAAATCGAGCAAAGTAGGAACAGTTGCCGTTGACGAATTGCCTAACCAACCGATACTCATTGGCATAATTCCGGCCGGAATTTCTTTTTCGCCATACAATTTGAAAACGCCTTTCAAAATTGCTTCATCCATTTTATCGTTTGCCTGGTGAATCAGCACTTTTTTAATGTCAGACAAATGCAAGCCAGCTTTATCAATGCTTTCTTTCACAACTCCTGGCACATGACTGATTGCATACACATACAATTTATGTCCGGCCATTTTAATGAATTGATCGCTTTGGTCACACTCATCGTTGAACGAAGTTCCCAGAGTCAGCAAATTCGCATACGGAGAGCAATCCGAACGACTGGCATGACTAATAATTCCGGTTGGTTCATCGCTTTCAACACCTTCGACAACAGTAGCTCCTGCCCCATCAGCAAAAATCATTGCATCGCGATCATGCGGATCGGAAATACGGGAAAGCACATCGGCACCCACCACAACTCCTCGTTTGTATATTCCACTACGGATATATGCGTCGGCAATAACCATTCCCTGTGTCCAGCCCGGGCAACCAGAAATTACATCGTGAGCAATACACGATGCATTTTTCATGTGCAACTTGTCTTTTGCCCTGCTGGCAACTGCTGGCAGCACATCAATGTGGGTACTTCCCGCACTAACATTTCCAAAATTATTTCCAACGATAATGAAATCGAGTGTTTCAATATCGATACCTGCCGATTCTACGGCATTGAGAATAGCTTGTGCAGCCATATCTGAAGTCGATTTTTCTTCTTCGATCCACCGACGTTCTTTGATATTCGTAATTTCTTCAAATTTCGAGATTATTTCCTCATTGCTCTTCTCAAACGGTTTCCGTCCTGCCGGATCGAAGAAAACATAGTCTTGAAAATAATCATTTTTGATCACACGGGAAGGAATATAACTCCCGGTACCAATTATTCGTGTATAAATTTTTTTCGCCATAAATTCCAATCATTTCAATCGTTACGACTGAATTTTATATTGTTTTAATTCAAATTTCTCCCCATCAAAAACACCATAGGAATAGTAATTAATCCAGTCGCCCAAATTAATAAAGACCGATTTCTCTCCAATGGGTTTTTCTACTAATAAATGCCGATGCCCAAAAACAAAATAATCGATGGATTCGTGCTTTAACACCGATTCAGTAAAAATAAAAAGCCCCTCCTTGTCATCTCCCTGATAGCCATCAGCTTGTATCCCATTCGATATACGACTGTGTTTCGACCAACGATGAGCCAGACGAAATGCAAAATCAGGATGAAGCCGAGCAAACATCCATTGCAACACACGATTTGAGAAAAGTTTTTTCAACAGATGATAGCCTTTATCGAACGGATCGAGCCCGTCGCCATGCGCCAGAAGAAATGTTTTACCAAAAAGTTGAGTCCGAAATTCTTTTCGATGTAAAGTAATTCCAAGTTCCTGGGGAAGGTAATCCGAAATCCACATATCATGGTTTCCTGTAAAAAAATGGACAGGAATTCCGGAATCAGCAATTTCTGCAATCTTGCCTAAAGCACGCGTAAATCCACGAGGAACAACTTTCCGGTATTCAAACCAGAAGTCAAAAATATCGCCCATCAGAAAAAGAGCTGCTGCATCAACCTTGATTTGGTCGAGCCACTGAACAAACAAACGCTCCCGTTCGAGATTATTATGCAAAGCTGGCGCTCCCAGATGCACATCGGAAATAAAATATATTTTGCCTTGAACCTGTGTCAAAACCAATAAAATTTTGCTGCAAAGATAGGAGTAAAAATGACGTTTAAAAGTTAAAAAAACTTATCAAAGCCATCTACCAAACAGCACATTCTTATTTTTAACGAGTCATGTTTCTACTTCAAAACATCTGCCAACAGTTTATTCAATGCCGGGCCCTGCACATTGCGAGCCACAACACGACCTTCCGGATCGAGCAGGTAATTGAACGGAACTTCCTGTACATTGAATGAAAGTACAGCCGTGTTACTTCCTTTCATGTCGCCCACATTAATCCAAGTCAGATGATCTTTATCGATCGCATCTACCCACTCCACGCGGTTTTGATCAACGCTCACCTGATATATTTCGAATTTTCTGTTTCTGTATTTGGCATACAGTTCAACCAGTGCTTCATTCTGAATTCGCGAACCACGGTCAACTGCAGCCCAGAACTGCAACAACACATATTTGCCGCGCAGCGACGACAAAGCAACCTCTTTTCCCTGTGGATTAGGCAAAACAATATCGGGACTATTTACTCCAGCTTCTTCAATAATACGCCGCAATTGAACATTTTTCTCATCCTTCATCAGTTTCAGTGTGTTGGCATACAACGCCTGCACATGTTCCGATTTTGGAAAAACTGAATTAAGCGCCGATGCGGCAACCTTCAGCGACTGCAAATCCTGTACAACATAATTACTATCATCAAATTTTTGATAAAGTGCCAAAACACTGGCCATCGAGAATGGATGTTTCTGAACAAAGTTGGTCGAATATTCAATCTGTTGTTTTTTTATCAACTCGGTTTCTGCATCCCATTTTTGTCTCAACTCAGCATAATCAGGGCGACTGCGATACAACACCGAGATATTCATAATTGAGTCCAGCTGATGTTTGGTAACTGCCAAACGACGATTCAATTCCTGAACAAGTTTCGATCCGTCGGAACCTTCCACCACGTATCCGCGCGAAAAGTTAGCCGCATCGCCATACACCTGAACATGATCCACCGAATCAACCAGCAAAGTGACAAAGTTGTTATCCGATAATTTTAGCAGGAAAAAGGTAGGAAAACTCACGCTCCCTTTTAACTCGAAATTGCCGTTTTTATCCACTTTTACTGAATCGACCGTTTGATTTGTCGCCAATTTCAGCTCGTCGAGATAAATATATTTACCGGCGGCATTGGTAATTTTACCTTCAATAACAAATTCGTTTTTTTTGCTGCATGCTGCAATAAGCACAGCAACCAGAGCCAACAGAGGCAAGCACTTTTTCACCATAATTTATAGTTATAATTCGGTTAACGAGGCGTAAAAATAATAATTTACCCCGCATTAAATCTTCTCAATATGAAGTTTTGAAACAGCTTTTCACAATTTTGCCAAACAGAAGGATAGATTTAACTATTTTTGGCCTCGAAAAAACAAGCCGGTGAAGGTACATTATAACATAGAACAATTTTCAGCAACGCGTCCGGTTGTAACACTTGGCACTTTCGATGGAGTGCACAACGGACACCAAAAAGTGATTGCCCGCCTGAAAGAACTGGCGCAGGAAATTGATGGCGAGTCGGTTGTTTTTACGTTCTACCCTCACCCCCGATTAGTTCTTTCTCCCACAGAAGGGAATCTTCGTTTAATTACCACTCTGGAAGAAAAAATACGCTTGTTTGACAAAGCCGGAATCGACCACCTGATTGTATTTCCGTTTACTCTCGAGTTCAGCAAATTAAATTACACTGATTTTGTTCGTGATATTTTAATCGGCCAGCTAAAAACCGCATGCTTGGTGGTAGGTTACGATCACCGTTTTGGGAAAGATCGTCAGGGTGGATACGATTTTCTGCAGGAATGTGCCCACAAACTGAATTTCAGGCTTGAGAAACTGGATGCTCTGCTGCAAGACGATGTAAATATTAGTTCGACTAAAATACGAGCCACATTACAAGAAGGAAATATTGCCCGAGCAAACCAGTATCTGGGCTATCGTTTTACTTTACACGGAACGGTTGTTGAAGGACAGCAACTCGGCCGGCGCATCCAATTTCCGACAGCCAACATCGAAGCATCTGATCCGCATAAGATCATCCCCGGATACGGAGTATATGCAGTCACAGTTGAAATAATGGGAACTATTCATCAGGGAATGCTGAACATTGGCACTCGTCCCACGGTGAATAATAATGCCGACCACCGAAGTATTGAAGTGCATATTTTCAATTTCGATGAAAATATTTACGGAAAACAAATTGAACTTTGCTTTTTTGATAAAATCCGTAACGAGCAAAAATTTTCGTCTGTCGATGAATTAAAAAATCAACTGGAACGCGACAAACAACAAGTCATCGCCTTCTTCAACCAAGCATAAAGCTCAGTTTTATATCGGGGTATTTTTTGTCTATTTCAGCCCCCTCTTCATTTTTTTACTTTTTTTCTGATTTTTCGTCAAAAACCAATAGGGGTATTTCACTTTTCGCTTGTTTTAAGGATACCAACATTTTTTTCATAAATTTTGATTAGGCCGCTTAAATGGTTAAAAGCGAAAAGGTCCGTCCCCCGGACCTTTTTTTATTCAAGCCCATTCCGACACAAAGAGATATTCAGTTTTAGTTAAGTATCATTAGCTGTTTGTCGCAATTCATTTTCATTTTAAAAGCAAAAGTCTAAATTCGTCCCATATTTATACTTTTTTTGAGAAAAAATCCAAACATCTGAAGGAGAACACAGTATGACTTTAATCAAATCCATTTCCGGAATACGTGGCACCATTGGCGGAAAACCCGGCGAAGGTCTTAGTCCGCTTGATGTAGTAAAATTCACTTCGGCATACGCCGTTTACATTAAAAACAACAGTCAAAAATCGCAACCGAAAATCGTTGTTGGCCGCGATGCCCGCATCTCTGGCGAAATGGTAAAATCGCTGGTTATCGGAGCACTTACCGGAATGGGTTGCAATGTGGTAGATATTGATCTGGCAACCACTCCAACTACCGAAATCGCAGTTCCGGCCGAACAAGCCGACGGCGGAATCATTCTTACAGCAAGTCACAACCCAAAACAATGGAATGCTTTAAAATTACTCGATGCAAAAGGTGAATTTCTGTCTGCCGCTGCAGGTACCGAAATTCTGAAAATTGCCGAAGACGAATCGTTCATTTTTGCTGAAGTTGATTCCCTGGGTAAAGTAGAATGCAAAGACTATACGGCTATTCACGTACAAAGCGTTCTTAATCTGGAATTGGTTGATGCAGCAGCTATTCGCGCAGCCAATTTCAAAGTAGCGATCGACTCCGTAAACTCAGTAGGAGGAATTGCACTTCCAGCACTACTAAAAGCGCTGGGAGTTGAACAAATAGTGGAAATCAACTGCGAAGCAACCGGACATTTTGCTCACGTGCCGGAACCACTTCCCGAAAACCTCGTTGAAACTTGTGATATTATTAAGAAAAGCAGTGTTGATGTTGGTTTTGTAGTTGACCCCGACGTGGATCGCCTCTCAATTATTAACGAAGACGGAAGCATGTTCAACGAAGAATACACCATTGTTGCCATTGCCGATTATGTACTTCAACATACCCCGGGCAATACAGTTTCCAACCTCTCATCATCGCGTGCTCTGCGCGTTATTACTGAAAAAAGAGGCGGATCGTATGCCGCGGCGGCCGTGGGCGAAGTAAATGTGGTGGCCCAGATGCGTGCCACCAATGCCGTTATTGGAGGCGAAGGAAATGGTGGCGTTATTTATCCGGCATCGCACAATGGGCGTGATGCATTGGTGGGCATTGCGCTATTCCTCACTCATCTGGCCAAAACAGGCATGAAATGTTCGGAACTCCGCAAAACGTATCCCGACTATTTCATTTCAAAAAATAAAATTGAGCTGACTCCCGACATTGATGTCGATCAGATTCTTGTTCAGATGAAAGAGAAATATCAGCACGAGCAAGTGAACGATATTGACGGAGTTAAAATCGATTTTGCTGACGAATGGGTACACCTGCGCAAATCGAACACCGAGCCAATCATTCGTATTTATTCCGAAGCTCCTACAATGGAACAAGCTGACCAGTTGGCGAAAAAAATTATCGGCGAGATAAAAGCCATTGCACAACTAAGCTAATTGATACAATAACATAGACTGATGAAGCCGGGCAATCGTCTGGCTTCTTCTTTTTTTAAATAAAAAATCTCACACCCAACCTTTTTGTCGTTTTTTCATCTAAGGGATGTTAACTTTGCAAATCATAAATTTCACATCATGAAGAAAATATTTGGGGCACTACTAATCGCATCAATCACAATAATCGCCTGCAACGATAATGAAGCTAAAAAATCGGTGGCTGGCGACGCATATATGGTAAGTCAGTTGGTTGGACAAGACACTCTTTTCGGCATATCCATTCATGCCTATTCACTTTATCCAATGTCATCAGTGATCGTCACACCCGAAAACGACAATGAAAACAGCTATTCACTGCAATCATATCCCGGGTTCAAAACCGATTTTTATTACGACACTCCCGCCAGTCAGTTATCGAAACAAAAACCGGCAACCGGCAACTACCATTTCGAAGCACGTTTCGAAACCGGAGAATACCACACCGACGATGACATATTGGGCAGCGAAGTAATTTTCCCGCCCAAAGTAGAAACATGCAGCTACGATGCCACGAAAAAACAAGCCCTCATTGAATGGAAAACTGTAACAGGTGCAGATGTTTATGTCGTCAAACTTTACAAACAAGACACCTTGGTTTTTCTCAGTGCTGCCATTCCTCCTGAATATAAAAAAGTAGCATTCGATGCAAATAGTTCCAGTTGGGGAAAAGATTTCATGCCTAAAGCAGGAACAAACTTCCAGGCTCGTATCAGCGCATTTAAATACGAAGCAGGTGGCGACAATTTTAACGTGCAGGCATCAACCAGTTCCGATGCCACATTAATTTGGGGCAACAACTAACAGTAAAATTGTTAATCATTCATATTGAAGCCCGCCGGTTTGTGTATTCCGCGGGCTTTTGTACTTTTGCGCTTCATTCTAAAAATTAATATCCAATGATTCAGAAAGAACAGGTAAAAGACCTTATTGATCGCCGGGATGCGTTAAGGAGGCATCTTTGACTACGATAGCAAGCTAATTCAATTACAAGAAGAAGAACTTAAAACTCAAGATCCCGACTTCTGGACCAATCCCAAAGAAGCAGAAGCGCAGATGAAAGTGATCCGCTCAATCAAAGTGTGGACCGACGGATACAAAAAAATAGATGCTGCACTGGAAGATTTCCTGGTGGTATTCGATTTTTATGAATCGGGCGATGCTTCGGAAGAAGAAGTGGATGAACAATATGCCGAATGCCTCGGTCTGATTGAAGACCTGGAGACCCGCAACATGCTTCGCAAAGAAGAAGACAAGCTGGGTGCAGTGCTCCGAATCAATGCCGGAGCCGGTGGTACAGAAAGTAACGACTGGGCCGATATGCTGATGCGCATGTACCTGCGCTGGGGCGAAAAAGAAGGCTACCAGGTGCGAACCGTTGAATTTCACCCGGGAGACGAAGCAGGCGTAAAAAGCTGCACCATCGAATTTGAAGGCGAATATGCCTATGGTTTTCTGAAAAGCGAAAACGGCGTGCACCGACTTGTCCGTTTGTCGCCCTTCAATGCGCAAAACAAACGAATGACCTCGTTTACTTCGGTGTTTGTTGCTCCGCTGGTTGACGACACCATCGAGATTGATATTAATCCGTCAGATATTACCTGGGACACTTTCCGTTCAGGAGGTGCCGGTGGTCAGAACGTGAACAAGGTGGAAACCGGTGTACGGTTACGCCACGCGCCATCGGGAATCATTATCGAAAATACCGAAAGTCGCTCGCAGTTGGGCAACAAGGAAAATGCCCTTCGTTTGCTGAAATCGCAGTTGTACGAACTCGAATTGCGCAAACGCCGCGAAGTCGAGCAGCAAATCAACTCCACCAAAAAGAAAATTGAGTGGGGATCGCAAATTCGCTCGTATGTGTTGCAGCCATACAAATTGGTAAAAGATGTACGTACCGGTTACGAAACCGGCAATGTACAAGCAGTACTCGACGGTGGACTTAACGGTTTCATCAAAGCTTTCCTGATGGAATTTGCAGACGAACAAGAATAACTATACTATTTATTGAGGGTTTCACATTGAGTGAAGCCCTCAATACTCATCATGCTTCACCTTTATAAGTCGTCATATTCCAATTAATCCTTTATTTAGAGACAATCTAAATTACCCCCCCCCTTCCTAAGCAATATGATATTAATCATATTACTTAGCTATGTTTTCCATATATTTGTTTATTGAAAGGATGCTCTAAACGTATTAATCAGCTAACAAAAGTAAAGATTATTAGCTGTACAAATTGCTAACGTTTTTGTATAGGTGCATAAAGTGGGAGTTTGTGCAAAAAGGGAATAAAAACAAAATGAAAAAGCCCGGGCTTCTGATTTACTAAATCACCAGCGCCGGACCAAATAAATGATTATTGTTTAACCCGGAAGGTTGTTGTAGCAGCCCTCCAAAAAAAACGTTTAAAAGTATGAAAATTTTTAAGTATTTCGTAGTAATCACTACTGTATTAATGGCTTTTCATGGATGCCAGAAAGAAAATTTAGTAAATAATCTACCACCAAAAGATGAGATTTGTACAAATGAGATTCCATATTATTCTTCTATAACAGAAGCAACTACGACTTATAAACAAATTAAAAACAAAAACGAGTCATTACTATCAGACTCTTTTACTTCTAGATTTGATGCAATAAAACAAACTAAAATAAAAGAATTTGACTCTCAAAACTTAAAATCCGCCATCTCTAATTTTGAAGAAATTATCGATGTTGAAGATAGCATAATCGCAGATCCTGTTATTTTAAAGATGGTAAATGAAAATAGAGAAGTTCAAATAGGCAATCAAATTTACAAAATAACCCAATTTGGTACATTTATTTGTGATCAAACTGAAATTAATCCATTAAGAGCATATCTAGAGAAACAAGATTTCATATTCCAAATTACTGACTTAATAAGACAATTAAAAGAGGGGAATAAAATAGGTATAGAAACAAATGATGGAGTTTGCATAGATGTTCGTGATAAAATTCAGTTATTTATAGACACTAAGAACAAGATATCTTCATCGTTCCACAACAATAAATCAGCAGCAATATCTGTCGGTGCAATTATGAATGAATGTAACGAAAGTAATAAGACATGGGGCGGAGAGCTTCTTGCAGGACTGACAGGATATCATGTAAACTGTGAAAATAATTTTTCAAGTTCTAAAAGAGTAAAAACAATATTCTGGGCACAAAATTTTTTCTGGGTCGGGTCTGTTGGTGTAAAAGTAAAAATGCAGAAAAAAACACTAGGAATATGGTGGAAAGAACAAGCTGACGAACTTATGCTTGGATGGGATAAAATTACATATGAAACGACATATAATTTATCAGGAAATTCTATAAACATAAACTACAATAATAAGCACTTTAATAACTCAACAGACTTGTATGAAGAACTTATGCAAACGCAGTATAAAGAATGGAGGTATGTTAACTTACCTGAATACAATACACCTCTGCTGAATTTAATTTGGTTTACCGACATAGATGACGATGTGAATAGATTAGCATATAGATTAGCAGTAAATTATCTCAAAAATCAGGTTAAAACAATAATAAATCAGCTCAATGGACCATCCTCCGACCATCTTCAACTAACTCTAGTCCAACCAAACAATAAAATAACAGTTGTTATAATGCCTCAAGATCCAGCGATACATAGCTTTAATCAAGTGGACGAAGAAGTTCTATTTGCTCAAAATTATGGCACCTTTGTTTTTGGAGCATCATTTAACAGCGGAGGAGCAATGGATCCAGTAATTCATATAGAGGAAACTCTAGCGACATACCAAGTAGAAGAAGGCAGTAGTATGTTTGGAATTGCAAGAGAAAATGGAGAATGGAGAGGAAGCAGAATCGTAAAATAAGATATAAAAAACAATACGAAATAGCCATTAATCATTATCTACAAAGGATGTGCAAATGGCTATTTCTCTTATTAAATCAGAATAATTATCAATTATAAATGACCCTTTCTCTATTATCTAAACGTCAAAAAAACAAACAAATTATTCAAAAATGAAAGCAAGAGTATTCTTTTTCTTTATGTTTCTTACACTTTTTTTTAATAGCATATTTGCTCAAGAAACAAATAAAGGTTTTTATAAGACCATCAATGCTTCCTACCTATTGGGAGCAGGAGATAATCTTGTGAAAGAAGGAGATTTGCCTACAGGTATATTACCTGCAATAAACATCAAGAACAACTCAAAAGGGTACGGTGTTAGGGCAGAAGTTGGTTATTATCTTTCTAGACACACCTCTCTTGGCTTGGGAGTAGGAATTCAAGGGCACAACTTCCCTTCCACTTTACCTTTATCTATAAACATGAAAGGGCTGCTTCTCAACCAGGAAAATACTCCATTTCTAAATGCAAGTATTGGTACATTTCTAAAAGTCAAGAGTTCCTGGGAGAAAGGAAATTTCTACCAGTTGGGAATCGGGTATCGGCATAAAATATCAAAATCACTAAAATCATTTGTTTCCGTTAATTATAATCGATCGAAAATTATTGATGGTTCGTATTATTGGAAAAGCGGTGATGCTTCAAAGCCTCAGTTTGAGCATATTGATTTGTTTTACAATAATATAGAATTCAACATTGGAATAGAGCTATGATACAACAACGTAGCAATGAAGAGAAAAGCTCTCATTGACTAGTTAATAATAAGAAACAATATTCCCGTAGATGATCGAATACTTCTATGGGAATTTTTCTTTAAATTTTTTTGAATGATTATGAAAACATTTTTGTTGTTTATTTTTTCGGTTCTTATTGCATTTACAGCTTTTAGCCAGAATCAATACGAGTCATCACTCCAGAAAATAAGCAAAGTAAACCTGCTTGTTCCCGGATATGAATTTGAAAAGCCCATTGGACAATCTGTTTCTATTGGCATTATTGCCGAAATGAATTTCTGGGGCGAATTCCGTTTTAGCGGGAAGTTCGATAAGCTAGATCTGGTACCTTCGATTAACATGTACTCACGCTGGTATTACAACATGGCGAAACGCTCGGGGCGAAACAAAAAAACAGCCTGTAATGCAGCTAACTATTTCGTATCGGGAATAGTGTTAGCAAACCCTGTTTGCCGAATCATTGAAGATGAACCATCGAACCAGCTTTTCCCTGCGAATGACTTATTCGAATCGAATTTTTATGCCGGAATATACATGGGCTGGGGGCTTCGCCGTACTATTGGCTCTCGCTGTACTTTCGATTTTAGCCTGCGGGTTCAGCCAACCTGGAAGAATTTTAATGAATTTGATGTTTTCTGGGGGCCGGCCATCCGAATAGGATATGTGCTGAATAAAGGAAACTAAAAATCATTCGTCAGAAAGGGTGAAAAAACAGTTCTTTTCGCATCCCTGATAGGAGAAATTCAAAAATCCTTCTAACTTAAACGCGGTAATTTTGTTTAAGTAACTGCTATGCCTTTAACCAGAAAATATATTAACCGAGAAATAAGCTGGCTGTCATTCAACGACCGCGTGCTTCAGGAAGCTGCCGATCCGGCTGTTCCGCTTTTCGAACGACTTCGTTTTATCGGAATTTTCTCGAATAACCTTGATGAGTTTTTCCGGGTGCGGGTGGCCACCGTTCGCCGAATGGTTGAATATGGTAAAGACGAAGAAACGCTGCTCGGAAATTTTACTCCGCAGGAATTGTACGACGAAATTACGAACGTGGTGTTTCAGCAACAGGAAAAAACCCAGCGTATTTTGGGTGGAATACTGAAAGAAATGGAGCAGGAAGGCATTTTCATGATTAATGAAAAACAGCTGAACCATGCCCAGGGAATTTTTGTACGCAAATATTTCCACCAAAAAGTACTGCCCAACCTGGTTCCAATTATGCTGAGTAAAGACCGCAAGTTTCCATATCTGCGCGACCGCTCGGCGTACCTGGCTGTAAAACTTTCGAAAAAGCAAAAGCCCGAAAAATTCTCGTATGCGTTGGTTCGCATTCCAAGTCGATCGGTTCCCCGCTTTCTCGTTTTGCCCGAGTCGGGCAAAAAGAAATACTGGATGATGCTCGACGATGTGATCCGCTATTGTTTGAACGACATTTTTCCAATTTTCAATTACGATTGTTTCGAGGCATACACACTGAAAGTAACCCGCGATGCGGAACTTGATATTGACGATGATATTTCGAAAAGTTTCATCGAAAAAATGGAGGTCAGTCTCAAACAACGCAAAAAAGGAATTCCGGTGCGACTGGTTTACGACGAAGAAATTCCGGAAGATCTGTTTTCATTCATTACTAAAAAGATGAAAATTGATGATCTGGAAAAAACTCAACCAGGAAGCCGCTACCACAATCATAAAGATTTTATGAACTTTCCGGAAATCGGGAAGAAAAAACATTACTATCATCGATTATCGCCCATTCCTCACAAGGATTTGCACCCGCACGAAAGTATTCTGAAGCAATTGCGCAAGAAAGACATCATGCTGCATTATCCGTATCAAAGCTTTTCGCATTTCATCGATTTGCTCCGCGAAGCAGCAATTGACCCTAAAGTGCTCGAAATTGGGATAACTATTTACCGCGTTGCCGACAATTCGAGGGTAATGAATGCCTTACTGAATGCAATTCGGAACGGGAAAAAAGTAACCGTAATCATTGAGCTACAAGCTCGTTTCGACGAAGAAGCCAATATTTATTGGTCGAATAAATTACAGGAAGAAGGAGCTCAGGTAATCAATGGTATTCCGGGTTTGAAGGTGCACAGTAAACTGGCATGGATCAAACGCGAAGAGAAAAACGAATATCGTAATTACGCCTACATTGGCACGGGCAATTTCCACGAAGGAACAGCGAATGTGTATGCCGACGACGGACTAATGACTGCCGACCCGCGCATTGCCAACGAAGTAGCCCGCGTTTTTAGTCTGTTCCGCAACCCGTTCCAGAATTATTCATTCGAGCACCTGATTGTCAGTCCGTTTAACATGCGGAAATTTTTCGAGAAGATGATTGACCGCGAGATTGCACTGGCAAAAGATGGCAAGCGTGCTTACGCCATTTTAAAAATGAATAGTCTGATTGATCCCGGAATGATTAACAAACTGTATGAAGCCAGCGAAGCCGGTGTAAGCATCCGACTGATTGTTCGTGGCATTTATGGCTTAAAAACCGACGATCCGAAATTGAGCAAAAACATTGAATCAATCAGCATTGTTGATAAATTTTTGGAACATTCGCGGGTTTTCCTCTTCGGAAATGGTGGCGACGAAAAGCTTTTTATTGCTTCGGCCGACTGGATGCAGCGAAACCTGAACCGGCGTATCGAGGTAGCTTGCCCTATTTATTCTTCAGAAATAAAAGAAGAATTACGCCAAATGCTGAAAATTCAGCTAAAAGACAATACCAAAGCACGTATTCTGAATAACGAATTATCGAACAACTACAACCGGCAGGAAATTGAAACACGCCACCGGTCACAGGAAGATTATTACAATTACATTCGGGAACAACATCACATTACCATGAAAATATATCACAACCCACGCTGCGCAAAAAGCCGCGAAGGACTGAAATACCTCGAAGAACGTGGCTACGAAATTGAAGTCGTTAATTACATGAAAGACGGAATTACCGCGGACGAATTGCGCACATTATTAAAACGCACTCATCTGGGTATTGAAGACTTGATACGCAAACAAGAAACCCTTTACAAGGAAAAATACAAAGATCAAATTCTTACCGAAGAAGAATGGCTGACTATTCTTTCAGAAAATCCACAATTACTACAACGCCCAATTGTAGTAAATGGCAAACGTGCCGTGTTGGCTCAGCCTTCCAACGAAATCGATAAAATTGTGTAGCGGTATATTACCCAACTTTCGATTGCAACGATTTTAGCTCTTTTTCAAGCACTTGTTTTTTCTTCAGCAATGCAGCAAAAACAAGTGCATCTTTAGCCGCCTGAATATCATACTCTTCAAGCAAAATATAAAACTGCTTGTTGCCCAGAAAAACCGCCTTCAATTTGCGATCGGGATGATTCGCAATAAATTCAATTACACCCTGGTCTTTCCCATTACGATAACTCACTTTTTCCCAGACATAATCCATAAAATCGCTGCGATGATTATTCGGATCGCCTATCCCAATCGTATCTGTTTTAGCCTGAATGTCGCCATCGTACACCCGAATTCCTGTATGATCGAGCCACTGACTTCCATAATAATTGCTCGACATATATAAATTTCCAAGTTCGTCAACATGAAATTGAATGTATGATTTATTCCAGCGGCGATCAAAATTCTGTTTCTTGTGTACATATTGCGTATAGCGGTCGAACTCCGTTTTTTCTGCATTAAAATTCGGTTCAATGCGGGCAATCCGGGCTAAAGTCGAATCCATCTCATCTTGTTTGCGAAAAAGTATTTCGGCATAAATATTTTTCTTTTGCTGATCGGCATTTACAACAGCTTGTATTGCTCCGGGATACAAACGACGAACTGAATCGAGATGCGCCAGTGCGGTAGTTGTATCGCCCTGCTGACAAAGTTGTTGTGCCAGCGAAATGCGGGCCGCCGCCTGCTTTTTATCAGAATTACCGCAAGCAAACAACAGTGCGGACAGGCTCAGAAAAATGAAAAAACGAATCTGCTTCATGATGTGAATCTTGTCAAATAAACATTTACTTTGCCTCAAAGTAAGCCAATAGTTTAGAAGGATGGAAACAAATTCGGTAGTTTTTTTCAATACCAACCCGTATCCGCAGCCAACACACAAACCAATTATTGCAGCCTGGAAGATGAGCAATCCGGCCAATATCGGTAGTTTGATGCGCCTGGCTGACAATTTGGGTTGCGACGAGATTTTTATTCTGAGTGACCCACTCTCTGTTCGACCAGCATCGGTTAAATACACTGCCGGACAAAGTTTTAAAACCGTCCGGTTGAACGTACTGCCAGTCGAAGACTTTTTCGCACAACTTCCTGCCGATTATCGTTTAGTTGCTATCGAAACCAGCGAAAAATCGACCAACCTGTACACGACTCAACTTCCCGACAAAGTTATTTTTCTGCTAGGCTCCGAACGTTACGGGCTACCGGAAGAAATTCTTACCATCTGCCAGCAAGTCGTTCATATTCCGATGCCCGGAGCATGCAAATCAATGAATGTTTCGCACGCTCTGGCCGTTGTTCTATTTGAGTGGCTCCGGCAGCAAATGTCTTTTCAGTAAAAAACGCAGAAAAACAAAATGCCTGTTTTTGATACGGTCCTTGTCTGTTGACGTATTTTTCTATCTTTATTGAAAATTAAAAGCAACAACCATGATCACACTCACTCAACTCGAATATATTGTTGCGGTAGATACTTACCGTCATTTCGGACGGGCGGCCGAAGCCTGCTTTATCACCCAGCCTACGTTGAGCATGCAAATTAAAAAACTTGAAGAAGATCTCGAAGTTGTCATTTTCGATCGCAGCCAACAGCCACTTATTCCAACCGACATTGGAGTACGAATTATTGAACAGTCGCGTATTCTGCTGAAAGAGGCTGAACAAATAAAGAGTATTATTAAAGATCACAAAAATCTCATCTCAGGAGAACTCAAGATTGGCATTATTCCAACTCTGGCACCGTATCTTTTACCACTGTTTATTGGTAATTACAAACGCAAATATCCCAACATTCAAATTAAAATTGAAGAGCTGACCACCGAGAATATCATCGATCGCCTTCACCGCGATTTGATCGATGTGGGCATATTGGTTACCCCATTAAAAGAAGAACGCATCAACGAAAAGCCAATCTTTTACGAAGGAATGATGATTTATGCTCATCAGGATCATCCGCTACACAGCAAAGAAAAAGTAGAAGTAAAAGATATTGCTACTCCCGAGATATGGTTGCTCAGCGACGGACACTGTTTCCGCAATCAGGTCATTAATTTATGTTCGTACCAGGGAGGCAGCAACGAACATCTTCCTTTTCATTTCGAAGCGGGTTCGCTCGAAACACTTATGAATATTATCGACAAAGAAGGAGGACTTACCCTGATTCCGGAACTGGCTACTTTGGGAATGTCTGAAAATCGTTTTGATCATGTATTACGTTTTTCCGACATGAATCCACTGCGCGAAGTAAGCCTTGTTTACTCCCGTCATTTCGCTAA
This sequence comes from Prolixibacteraceae bacterium, assembly GCA_963668595.1. Classification (GTDB taxonomy): domain Bacteria; phylum Bacteroidota; class Bacteroidia; order Bacteroidales; family Prolixibacteraceae; genus GWE2-42-39. Next base: position 2,623,340 of record OY764876.1, read on the forward strand.
GTATAAACTAATTGACTTACTCTGGAAAGAAATTGTTGCCGCCATGCCCGAGAAACTACTACAGAAAGAAAGAGGAACAATTGTGGAATGGAGATAAAAACAACAAACAAAGGCTACTGAATTTCAAACACATAAAAAACAAACAAAAAATATTTTCAAAAAAAGTAAGTGCGCCTATTTGCAGATTCAAAAATCTTACTTTCCTTTGCAGCGCCAAAATAAAAAACGGCAACGTTCCTTAAGTAATTGAGACAAGAAAAAAACTTAAAAAATATCCTGAAAAGATTTGGAGACTACAAAAAATCATTTATTTTTGCAGTCCCAAAATAAAGGGAACAACAGGATGGCCCGTTCGTCTAGCGGTTAGGACGCCAGATTTTCATTCTGGTAGCAGGGGTTCGATTCCCCTACGGGCTACATAATTTTAAAGAGAAGATTTAAAAATGGCAAATCATAAATCATCTGAGAAACGAATCAGACAGACTGCAACAAAAAATGCAGAGAATAAATATTACGCAAAAACTATGCGTAATGCATTGAAAAAAGCTCGCGCTACCACAGAAAAAGAAGTTGCTGTAGTGCAGTTTCCAAAGTTGATTTCGATGATTGACAAGTTGGCTAAGAAAAATGTTATTCACAAGAATAAAGCAGCCAACCTGAAATCACAACTTGCTGTTCAATTGAATAGTTTATAAGGATTATCCAATATAATAGAAGCCTCTCTGAGATCAGAGAGGCTTTTTTATTTGCACTTATTCTTTATTTCGCACGAAATAAGGGGCTCAATTCAACATTCAGGTGGATTGATAATTTCTAAGCATAAATTTTCGCTACCCTAAAAAGGAAAAAATTAACATCTCTCACTCCTCTGAGGTTAGCCCTAAAAGCTTTCAATTTAGCGTTGAAAGATTCAGCGGAAGCATTGGTGCTTCGGTTGTCGAAGAAGTTTAATATTTCTTTGTAATGAGTGTAGATGGTTGCTGAGATTGTATTGAAAACCTGTAATGTTTTTCAAGGCTTTTGCTACTGATTGGGTAATTCTTTTAAAAAAGAAGCAAACTCGTTCGAGTAGCTGGTTCCGTTTGCCGTTAAATCCCATGTCCGACTGTAAATCTTACCCGTATCTTTATCTTTCCATTTACGTCGTCGAACAATCAGAAAAACACTCTTTTCTCGTAAAGGAAAATCCTGAATCCTTGTGGGGTGATCAAATCCATTGCCAACTAGATGCTTGTCGTTGTGCTCCGGTGGTAAAATGTTCTTTTCTTCCAAATAAAGAAACAAACTATCAGATTCGGCTTCCTGGATGTCCGTTAAATCAAAATATTCAAATAATTCTTCCGGTAGAAGATGCTTTAGTAAGGTCTCTATTTTCATCCCTGAAAGATAGAACAACTTTTATTATCCACCTGAATGTTAAATTGATCCCCGAATTGATCCATTCATCCGTAATACATTGACAAAGTTTTAAACAAAAAAAGAGGGAAAGTTTTCACTTCCCCTCTTACCGGTGGTGCCACTCGGGATCGAACCAAGGACACATGGATTTTCAGTCCATTGCTCTACCAACTGAGCTATGGCACCGGTTGATTTTGCGTTGGCAAATATAGATCAAAAATCCGAACTACAAAACTTTTTTTTCGACCAAAAAGCATTTTTTTATTTAACCAATTGGGCACACGAAACTTAGAATTGAAATATTTTTTTGTTTTTGTCTGAAACGTGCGTTTTATCGGTCAGGTTTCCTACTTTTGCAGTCCATTTTTTAGCGAATTGCATGCAATTATTCTTCCATACATTGAAAAACGGCATCCGTTTGGTGCATCAACAGGTCGATTCTCCCGTAAGTCATTTCGGAGTTTTACTGAATACAGGCTCACGCGACGAGCAAATAAACGAGCAGGGAATCGCCCATTTCATTGAGCACGTCATTTTTAAAGGGACACAAAAGCGAAAAGCATATCATATTCTCAGTCGTGTTGAAGATGTGGGCGGCGAACTCAATGCCTACACTACAAAAGAAGAAACCGCGGTTTATGCAACCTTTCTGAATGAATACTATGCCCGCTCGATGGAGCTAATCAGCGACATTTTAGCAAACAGTACTTTCCCTCAGAAAGAAATAGAGAAAGAAAAGGAAGTCGTCATTGAGGAAATTAATTCGTATAAAGACAGTCCGTCTGAACTGATTTTCGACGAATTTGAAGAAGTTCTGTTTGACGGCCATCCCATTGCCCGCAATATTCTGGGCACACCAAAAAATGTAAAGAAATTCCGCCGAGAAGATATTTTTAAATTCATTGATAACAATTACCACACCGACCAGATGGTATTAAGTTCGGTAGGAAATATCTCGTTTCGGAAGGTTGTTCAGTTAGCCGAGCGATATTTCGAACCAATTCCAGAGAAAGTACGGACAGATCAGCGAGTTGGCTTTCATAATTACCAGCCTTCGTCGCGAACGGTAAAAAAAAACACATTTCAGGCTCACTGTATATTGGGAAACATTGCCTGCGACCATCAGGACCCCCGGAGGATTGGCATGGTGCTACTCAATAATATCCTCGGTGGACAATCGATGAATTCGAGACTGAACTTAAGTCTGCGCGAACGCAATGGGCTTGCCTATAATGTTGAATCGAACTACACCGCATATTCGGACACAGGGCAATTCAGCGTTTATTTTGGTACCGACAAGGAAAACCTCGACCGGGCCATTAATCTGGTGCAAAAAGAGCTTATTCTGATAAAAAACAAAGAACTCGGTTTTCAACAATTGGCCAAAGCAAAAAAGCAGCTGATTGGTCAATTAGCTATTTCCAGCGAAAACCGCGAAGACCTGATGCTTTCGATCGGAAAAAGCTATTTACTTTTTGACCGGGTGGACAGCATGGAACGAGTGTATGAAAAAATTAATACTCTGACAAGTTCTGAAATTATAGCGCTTGCCAACGAGGTATTTGACGAATCGAAAATCAGCACGCTTATTTACAAATAGGATGGAACTCTCCAACGAACTAGAACAATATATACTGGAGCATATTTCAGAAGAAGAGGAATATTTAAAAGAACTGGATCGGGATACAAATCTGAATATTCTACGTGCCCGAATGCTATCGGGACATCTGCAAGGAAAAATACTGCGCATGATTAGCCTGATGATTTCTCCTCAGAATATTCTTGAAATTGGAACATTCACCGGCTACTCGGCTATTTGCCTTGCACAAGGACTTCGCACTGAAGGAACATTGCACACTATTGAAATTAATGACGAACTTGAAGAAATTGCAGAAAAATATATTCGTAAGGCCGGATTATCAGATCGAATTGTTCGCCATGTGGGCGATGCGCTGCAAATTATTCCCAATATCGACACAAATTTCGATTTAGTATTTATTGATGGAGACAAGCGTGAATATTGCTCGTATTACAATATCGTTTTCAATAAAGTGCCCGTTGGCGGCTACCTGATCGCCGACAATATTCTATGGAGCGGCAAGGTGCTGGAAACGCCCAATGCAAACGACGATCAAACCATCGGGATTCTTGAGTTTAATACGATGATAAAAAATGATTCGCGGGTGGAAAAAGTAATTCTTCCTATTCGCGATGGCATGACGCTTATTCGCAAGATTGCGGATTAACAAAATCTATTGTAAATAAAAAATTCCTCTCTGAGTAATCTATTATTCTGATTACCGATTCAGTTTTTCCATTCGCCCCGGCATATTACCGTTCGCCCCAAAAATTTTTATTCGTTGTTCTGTTCATGTATTTTTGTGTCATGCTATCGCTGCAACAATAAATATTTGAGCCGATTAGCCATGTAAATTTTCTAACTATGGTTTAACACTAAAAAAAAACAGAAAAATGAAGAAATTAGTTTTAGTAGTTCTTGTCGCCATTTGCTCCTCAATCGGGTTTGCAAACCCCGTTTCTGCCATCAACGACAATTTAAAAGGCTCGTGGCAATACAAAGTTCCATCGGCTCCGTACGAATACAGCTCTGGTCAAATAATCATTGCGGAGCAGGAAGGAAAAATGGCAATCACCGTTAATTTTTCGGATGGAAGCCAATTAAAAGGACAAGATGTAAAAATAGAGGACAACAGTTTCTCTTTTACCGTTCTGATCGAATCGGAGACGATAAAAGTTAGCGGCAAGCTTGAAAATGGTAAAATAAACGGAAAGGTTGATTCGTCCCAGGGAATAATGAATTTTACAGCAGAGCAAGTAAAACGCTAAAGTATAAAAATGAAAAACCGGCGAAAAAACTTCGCCGGCTCCCTTTTTCATAAATCGCAAATCTGTATCAGGCAACTAATTCAACCCGGTTGCCTTCGGGATCTAGAATTACACTAATATATTTTCCATCTCCGGTAGTACGTGGTTCCCCAACTACCTGAAATCCATCGCGCCGAATTTGGTCTGTCAACTGATCGACTTTAATCTTCGAACCCACTTTAATCGCAAAATGAATTAAGCCTGAAAACTGCTTTCGCGCATCATTTTTTGTTTTTGGAATGCCTGGCATTTGCATCAATTCCATGGTACAATCACCATCTAATGTGAGAAAAAATGAGTTAAAATTTTTGGTGTGATTGTAGTACGCTTCGCTCGTACCGGCATCAAAATAATGCATGTAAAAATGCTGCATTCCCGGTAGATCGTAGCACCAAATTGCAATGTGATCAATTCTCATAACTGGCCGGTTTAAACGTTTATAAAGTTAATAAATACAATTCCATTCATCGAAGAACTCAGACAAAAAATTCACCATAATAGTATGTCTTTTCTCAGCAAGCTGTTTTCCTGTTTCTGTATTCATCCGATCTTTCAACAAAAGCAGTTTCTCGTAAAAGTGGTTTACCGAAGAACTGTTACTTCTTTTATACTCATCAAAAGTCTGATGCAATGCAGGTTGTGCCTCCGGATCGTAAATCATACGCCCTTTACTTCCACCATAAGCAAAAGCTCTGGCAATGCCCATTGCACCAATCGCATCAAGCCGATCAGCATCCTGTACCACCTTTGCCTCAATGCGCGCAGGCATATCAGGTTCTCCTGCTCCTTTAAACGAAATCTGCCCGATCATTTCTTCCAGCAAGTCCACCTGACTTGTGTCGAGCCTTAATTCGTACAGCCACTTCTTTGTTCTGGATAAAGTTTCGTCATTTGCTTCCGCAAATTTCCAGTCATCCAAATCGTGCAACAGAGCAAGCATCTCTGTCAGAAACAAATCGGCCCCCTCACGCTTGCCAATGTACATAGCGGCTTCCCTTACCCGATGCATGTGCCACCAGTCGTGTCCACTCCCCTCTTTTTCAAAAACAGAGCGAATATACTCTTCGGTACGCTGAATAATCTGATAGTTTCCCATATGCTCAAATTTAATCAATCAAGCTGAATTCTAAACTCATTGCTAACACTGAAATTTGCCGTCATTCAGAACATTTAGTTTTAAAAATCGGGAATAAAATGTTTCACAAGCACTTATCTCGTTAATTCATGTTAAAAAACATTTTCATTTCACCTATTTATATATTTTTGCCAAGGGAATAGGGAATTCAAAAAAACGAATAGGGAATGGAGAGAAACAGGAAGCTAACAATTCCTGCAATGCTGCAGAATAGTTTCAGGGAATTTGCCAACAATAATTCACTGGTTTTTGTAGGAGAAGAAGAACGAACATACGCACAACTCGAAAAAGAAATAAAAACAGCTGCGTTGCAACTGCAATCAATTGGCATACAAAAAGGCGACAAAGTTGCGATTTTAAGTACCAACATGCCCAATTGGGGAATCGCATTCTTTGCAATTGCTGTAAGTGGAGCTGTTGTTGTACCGATTCTACCCGATTTTCATGCAAATGAAATCAAAAATATATTGCTCCATGCTGAAGTAAAAGCGATTTATGTTTCGGAAGGACTAGCAGCTAAAGTTTCAGCTGACGACTTTCCGGGAATACAGCGAATTGCAATCGAAGATCTTCAATTACAGAATATTAATCCTGAAGGAAATCAGCATAATTCAAACCGATCAGAAGAATTCATGTTTGCAGATGTTGACGAAAACGATCTGCTTTCAATTATTTATACTTCCGGCACTACCGGAAAATCGAAAGGAGTAATGTTGTCGCACCGAAATATTGTATGGACGGCGCAACAATCAAGAGGATTGCATGCAGTTGAAGCTTACGACCGGTTTCTTTCGGTACTTCCGCTTTCTCATACTTTTGAAAATACTCTCGTGCTTATTCTGCCAATCATGTTTGGTGCCTCGGTGCATTATTTGCGCAAACCACCAACAGCCTCGGTTCTGCTTCCGGCATTAAAAATAGTACAACCGACCACCATGTTGGTTGTTCCGCTAATTATTGAAAAGATTTTCAAAAGCAAGATTTTGCCAGAAATAAACAGCAAAGCAATAACCCGGTCGTTATACAAAACTGCACTTTTCAGAAAAATTCTGCATCGTATTGCTGGCAAGAAACTGGAAAAAACCTTTGGCGGTCATCTCCGCTTTTTCGGAATAGGTGGCGCCAAACTCGACGATCAGGTGGAGCAATTTCTGACAGATGCTCGTTTTCCCTTTGCTATTGGCTACGGAATGACCGAATCGTCGCCATTGCTTGCTGGTGCAGTAGTCGGAAAAACTCGTTTCCTGTCAACGGGTCCGTCAATGCCAGGCGTTGAGTTACGTATTGGAGATGCCGATCCAATATCAGGAGAAGGAGAAATTCAGGCACGGGGCTTAAATGTTATGCTAGGATATTACAAAGAACAAGAACTAACCAGAGATGCTTTTACTTCAGATGGTTGGTTACGCACCGGCGATCGCGGTTGTTTCGATAAAAATGCGTATTTGTATATCAAAGGCCGAATCAAAAATATGATTGTTGGATCCAGTGGCGAAAATATCTATCCGGAAGAAATTGAATCGGTAATCAACCGCATGGAATATGTACTTGAATCGTTGGTTATTCAGCAAAAAGGGCGGCTTGTTGCTATGGTTCACCTGAACATTGAAGAAGTTGAAAAACGATTCAAGCTACTTACCGATGAGGCTCGCCTGCGCTTCAACGAAAAAGCAGAAGAAATACTTCGCGAAATTCAGAAACAAGTAAACGAGCAGGTAAATAAATTCTCACAGATACAACAAGTCGTATTGCAACCTGTTCCATTCGAAAAAACACCTACTCAAAAAATAAAACGCTTCTTATACATCTGATAAAAAAAAGCTCCGATCAATAATAACGACCGGAGCTTTTATCATTTAAGTAGTATGTGGATTAATTATATCCAGGGTTTTGTTGCAATGCATTATTCCCTGAAATAGCATCCTGGGGTACCGGGAATCTATTCAGAAATGCAGAATTTGATGGTTCATGATCCCACCATTTCTCGGTAACAAACATATCCCAGCGAACTAAGTCAGTACGGCGACGGCCTTCTCCAAGGAATTCAACTCCCCATTCGTCAATCATGCGATATTTATCCAGATTTCCGGTAGTAACCGGATTTGGGTCAACTCGCCCTTCAAAATTCCGAACACGAACATTATTAATTAACTGGGCTGCTCCAGCTTTATCGCCTGCTCTCAACTTGCATTCGGCAAGCATATAATAAATCTCAGTAAGACGAATAACCGGATTGTCAGCACCCCAACGTAATTTTTCGTCAGCCAAATTGGGTTGAGGAACTTTTACCAAACGAATTCCTGTGTTTTCTTCTCCATCAGCCATTGTTGAACTAAGCGATTCGACTGTTGGATATTGCGTTGTACCTACTTTCGAGAATTTACCAACCTGATCGACAAACGAAATTATTTGCCCTTTGTATTCCTGAGTTCCCCTTGTTGTTCCATACGGACTTACCTGATCGCCAACAAGAAACATTCCGACATATTTACCAGCTCCTTCATACAAATACGGTTGCTTTCTTAAATCCTGATCGTTGTATTTTTCATACGGATTACCCAATTTATAGTCTGCATATATCTGACCTTTAACATTTCGGGAAGGGCACAAGTGTGCTCCATTCCATGCACTACCATCCAGCCCAAAATATTTATTGGTTTCGTAGTGATAAAAATAGTTGTGAAACCAGTTATATTGAAGCTTATTAAATTCGGAAGGAGTTGACCAGATAATCTCGGGAGATTTGTTGTTATAGAAGTCATGAGGACCGAACCAATCATCATCGAGCGAATATTCGCCATATTTTCCACTGATTATATCCTGACAGATTTGTGCGCATTGCGAATATTTATCTTCTCCGATATAAACCTTCGCATTGAAATACAATTGAGCCAACATCGATGCTGCCGCAGCTTGTCTGATTGCTCCTTCTTCTGTTTCTCCGGCCTGTTTTTTAGGTAACAACGGAATTGCTTCGGTCAGTAATTTTTCGATATGGTCGAACGTTTCTTTATCTGTATTTCTCGGCATATTTTCACCTTCATTAGAAGTGAAAATCGGAAGACCACCAAAGAAATCAAGTCCACGCAAATAGAAATATGCAATCAGTGTTTGCAACTGCATCAAATGATCGGCTTTATCATTTTCAGTTAATCCAACTCTGGTATAATCAAGTTTTTCTAAATCCTGTTTGGTATCCAGAGCCAAAGCAACCCCCATTAAGGTTCCTCGCCATGTTCCCCATACCCAGCCATCATTTACCGTCCACTGATGATAGTGATAACGATAATTCTCGCCTCCGTTATACCAGTGAGGGCCTTTGGTGGTAATAGCTAACTGATCGGCTGAAAATTCTTGTAATTTCCAGCGATCTTCTTCAACAAACCAACGAGCATGTGTAAAAGGCCGATACAATGCAGCTTTTACATCTTTTTCAGTCTTAAAGAATGTATCCGGAACAACTGCACTATACCATTTTTCATCCAAATCGGTACATGCCATTCCTGTTATAAGAAACACTATCAGTAGAAGAATATATTTTGTTTTCATATCTATATTATTGACGATTAAAATGTTAATTGAACACCCAGAGTAAACAGGCGGGTACGTGGATAAATGTTATTGTGCCATTCAAATCCTGGATCAAGTCCATTAATATTTGACTCAGGATCCATACCTGAATACTTGGTAATGGTAAATAGATCACGCCCTGTAAGATATACATTCGCACTCCGGATATATTTCAATGAAGAGGTATTTATGTTATAACGGATAGTCAAAGCTTTCAGCTTAATAAAGTCTCCATCTTCAATCCAGTAGTCGCATAATTCTTTTTCTCCTTTCACATTTTTATTCTTCTCAAAAGCATGTTTCAGCACATTCTGTTCTTCTACATTCGGCAATCCATAATACATATCAATTGTGTTAAAGATGTCGTGGCCGAGCCAACTGGTGAAGAATGCACTAACTTCAAAGTTTCTCCAACGGAAATTATGATCCCACGAAAGCATGATTTTAGGAATTGCATTGCCAACAAATGCCTTGTCTTCATTCTTCTTCGTTTGTTTAGTTACATCAAATGCATTTCCTTCTTTATCGTATAACATCCAATTTCCATCTTCTGTAAATCCTGCAAAACGCCAAACATAGAATTTCCCGATCTCCTGTCCGGGGAACAAACGAATGGCTGACCCCGGTGACCCTGGTGCAGGGAATCCAACTCTATCCCAATATGTTTGGCTCCCCCACAGTGATTCCAAAACCGATTTATTATGAGACATCCGAAGAGTAGTATTATAGCCGAATACCGATGTATTAATTGCATTGTAGTTAATCTCTGCTTCCCATCCTTTGTTTCTCAAGCTTCCCACATTCATGGTAGTTTTATCGTGCACCGCAGGAGGAACCGACACTGAAATATCGTAAATCATTTTATCGACTTTGCGATCATATAAATCGATCTTTCCGCTAAGTTTATTCTTCAATAACGAGAAATCGAGACCAATATTTAATTCCTGTTTTTCCTCCCATTTCAAATCTTTATTTTGATTGTGTCTTGATCCATAAGTTATAATCCAATCATTATTTACCATCCACCATGTATCAGATTGATACATACGAGTTGCAACACCTGGACTAAAACTCTGGTTTCCGGTAACTCCGTACCCAACGCGAATTTTCAGGTCGTCAACCATACTTACACTTTTCATAAAAGGTTCTTTGCTGATTCGCCATCCGGCCGAAACAGCAGGGAAAAGCCCCCACCTGTTATCAACATAGAATTTTGAAGAGCCTTCATATCTACTGCTTATTGAAAACAAGTATTTGTCTTTATACGAATAATTAGCACGAGCAAAAAATGCAATCAAGCGAATTCGTGGATCTTTCCATGAACTCATTCCTGCTTTTCCTTCTGAAAGGTATTTTCCCTTTCCCATATCCCACGCTTTGATTCCATCAACAGGGAAATTCGAGTTATTCATCGAAAAACCATCAGCGTTAAATTCCTGAAAACTATAGCCACCAACAGCACTAACAGTATGTCCATCAAATTGATTCCTATAGTTCACCAACCACTCAAATGTTTTATCGTTATAGGTAGAATATCCCTGACTGGCATAGCCATCTCTCTTGTTGTCCAACGAATTTTTGTGCTGGGCCGATTCATAGTAAATATCTCTATTCTGATTAGAACGAGCTGCCAACATGGCTTGAGTACTCAATGCCGGAGATAATTTCAATTTAAATGTCACATCTCCCAGAAAATTAGAGTTCTGACTTTGATCGTCGCGCAAACGAATATCTGCAACAGGATTATAATACTCCCAGCCTCCGGTCCAAACATTTAAACCGTTAGCTTTTGTTTCGTCGTAAGGGCTTAAGGTTGGATTCAGTTTAAGAGCCATATTGAAAATTCCATTCTGCGACTTATCACTATTTGAAGTACGATAATCTGTATGTGCGATTATTTCAGCCCGGCCATCCATCAATGTAAAGTTTGCATTCACTCTTCCTCCGGTTTCTTTTTTTGTATCACCAATAGCAATTCCTTCCTGGCTCGATGTCAAAAAAGTAGCGTAAATTTTAGATGTTTTTGATCCGCCACTCAAATTAAAGTGATGGCGGTGCCTGAAAGGGAGTTTCTCTGTTACTTCTCTGTACCAATCTGTTACATAGCCATTATCCTTACCCAATCCATTCTCAACAAACTCTTGAGCCGAAAGAACTTCTGGTTTTCTACGAATTGTTTCGGTTGTAAATTCACCCGTATAAGTCAAACGAATATTCCCTTCTTTTGCTTGTTTTGTTGTGATTAAAATAACCCCACCAGCAGCTCTGGTTCCATAAATTGCTCCAGCTGAAGCATCTTTAAGAATGTCTATCGATTGTATATCTTCCCTGCTAACAGAACTTAAACTTCCACCTGGCACTCCATCAATCACCACCAAAGGTCCTTGTCCTGCGAGTACCGAAGCAACACCCCTGAGCTGAACAGAAGTTCCAGCATTAGGACTTGTACCATTACTTGATTCAATGCTAAGCCCTGCCACTTTACCTTGCATTGAAATCAGCGGATTTCCTGAAATTCCAGGGATCAAATCTTTGTCTCGCACTGAAGTAATAGAACTGGTAACTTCTTTTTTATCCAACGTTCCGTAACCAATCACTACCACTTCGGCAACACCGACCAAGTCCTCTGCCATTTCAATATTAATCTCACTTCTACCATTTATCGCTATCTCCTGCGTTTTCATACCAACAAATGAAACCACAAGCACTGCATCGGCTAAAACATTATCGAGCGTGAATTTTCCATTTGCATCAGTAACAATACCATTACTCGTTCCCTTCTCCATAATGGCCACTCCCGGAATGGGGTCTCCTGAACTATTAGTAATAACCCCTTTTACTTTCAACTTTGATTGAGGTAAATCCGATGTTGTTGTCAACACAATCAGATTATCATCCATCATTTTAAAAGTAATCCCCTGATCTTTGAAGACAGTTGTCAGGATTTCGCCAACGCTTTTATCTGTTGCCTGAATGGTTATCATTCGATCCACATTAACCTGTTCGCGTTGATAAAAGAACCGATAATCAGTTTGATCTTCAATTTTTCGAAGAACATCTAAAACAGTTTTTTCCTGTAAAGAAAAAGAAAGCCTGGCTGTTTGAGAAAATACTGAAGCTGAAGCCTGGATCATGCAAATCAGTAAAATCAGAATAGTTAATCTCATTTTTCTAAAAAACAATTTAGAGGCCTCACACGATCTGGTGTAAGGACGTGATTTTTTTTTCATAAATTTGAATGTTGATAATTAATAATTATTGCGGTGTGACAGCACCTGGTTATTAAACTCAATGCCGGTACGATGTGACAGCATCTACCGGTTTTTTTATTTTCTTCTTTCCTTTCTAATAGTTATTTGGTTATGATTGATTGAATATTCAATTACAGTAGTTCGTTCCAATATTTCCATTACCTGAACAATCGTCTCGTTATGAATTACTCCATCATAATGATAATTAAGCACTTCTTTGTCTTCAACAATAAAAACTACTCCATATTTACGTTCGAGCATCTTGAATATGTCTTTCAAACTTGTATTATTGAAAACCAGCTTATTTTCTTTCCACGAGCTAAAAAAGCTGGGATCTACTTTGGTAATTATCATATTTCGATCATCCTTCAAGAAAGAAACCTGTTCTCCGGGCTTTATTTCCATATCATTACTAAGCATACAATTCGAGGTCGGAAGTATTCTAATTGTTCCTTCTTCCAGAGTAGTAGTAACTTCCCGATCATCATCGTAAGCTTTCACATTAAATTTCGTTCCGGTAACCCTTACATCGTAAGCCGAAGTATGCACAACAAACGGAGAATCTTTGGCCTTTTCAACATCAAACCAGGCTTCTCCACTTAAATAAACTTCTCGTCCTTTCTTCTTTCCTCCAATCGAGTAACGAATTCGCGAACCGGCATTCAAAATTACTTTACTGTTATCGGGCATAATAATCTGAGCAATAGCTCCACGTGGTGCAATCGCAGTATGAAATACCTCGTCGGTAGATGTAAAATATTGCAACAAAATATTGCCTGTAAGAAGAGCAATAATTAATACTGCTGCCACGTGATACACTAAGCGGAGATTGTATTTTTTTGTCATACGAGCAGAAGACGAACGTTCCTGTATCTGCATCCAAAGCTTCTCAAATTTGGTTTCATCAAAATAGCTGACATCTTGCTTTTCTTCTGCCAATTGATTTACCAATTCTGTCTTTATCTCAAATTCATTCTCTGGCTGATGAAAAAGTGACAAAATCTGCCGTCGCTCTTTTTCTTCAATTTTTCCAGAGCGTAATAGTTTTATTTTCTCTCGCAACTGCATTGTAATCCTTTTTGTTCTATTTATACCCGACACTAAAGTCATTCGGTTTTACCAACTTTAATATTAATACGAACAAGCACCATCATTTACTCATTCGAAATGTATAAATTAACAAAAAAGGGAGTAGAAAAGTATTAATGTTATTGACTCAGAATGGATTCGAACCTTCAAAAAAGCAACAGCACGGTACAATTGGTTCTCTACAGTACGCTTCGACAGATTTAGTTTTCCGGCTATTTCATCATTCGAAAAACCTTCCAGCTTACTTAATACAAAAATCCGACGTTGCTGCAATGGCATCTCTTTCATCAACTCGTCAATCTGGCGAAGCATATCGTTAAAAACAACTTCGTTCCAGGTATCTTCTCCTGCATAATTCTTTTCTGAAAGAAAATCGAAAAAAGCCTGTTGCACATTTTTCTTTCTAATCAGATCATAAATGCAGTTCACCGTTATTTTGTAAAGATATGCCCGCAGGTTTTTCTCCGGAAGAAGACTTTCCTTCTTTTCCCAAAGCCGGATAAAAACATCCTGAACCAATTCTTCAGCCTCTGCTTCCGACTTCAAATAACCCATGGCAAAATGGAATATTCTGCCTGAATATTGGGCATAAAGTGTCGCAAATAAATCCTTCTGTTCTTGCGTGAAAGGATACTGATTGATATGTTTTGTAGAATAAGTTTCGGGCATTAGAATCAAATCAACAATGCCGCAAATATAAAAATAAAAGTATCCAACAAACAATTACTGTCATGAATTAAAAGAAACGCCACTCTCGCCATCTTTAATCCGACAACTCATTGTCAAGCAGATAAAGAAAATCATTATACGGAAAGCGAGTCACATGAATCTTCTTTACTTCCTGATAAATGTACTCCTTCATCTCATCGAAATTCATTTTCTGAGTTGCCGAGATGAATAGTGATGGCGTATTATTCCGCCCCATCCAGCTCTTTTTCCAATCTTCAAGCGAATAGTTTTCTTTGGTGCGTTCACTTAAATCATCAGCATCTTTTTCGACATACGAAAATGCATCAATTTTATTGAACACATATACAACTGGTTTGTCACCGGCCTCAATTTCCTGCAATGTAGTCTTCACTACATCGATCTGTTCTTCGAAACCAGGGTGTGAAATATCCACTACATGCACCAAAATATCCGACTCACGCACTTCATCCAATGTCGATTTAAACGACTCGACCAAGCCGTGGGGTAATTTGCGGATAAAACCAACCGTGTCGGCAAGTAAAAACGGAAGATTCCCGATTACTACTTTCCGAACCGTAGTGTCAAGTGTGGCAAAGAGTTTATTTTCAGCAAAAACCTCCGATTTGCTCAGCATATTCATCAAGGTCGATTTTCCGACATTGGTATAACCCACCAGTGCCACACGTACCAATTTTCCGCGATTTTTTCGCTGCGTTGCTTTCTGCTTATCAATCTTCACTAATTGCTCCTTCAAACGAGCTATTTTATCCAGAATAATCCGGCGGTCGGTCTCAATCTGTGTTTCCCCCGGACCACGCATCCCAATTCCTCCGCGCTGACGTTCCAAGTGAGTCCACATTCGGGTCAGCCGGGGAAGCAGGTATTGATACTGAGCCAACTCAACCTGTGTTTTTGCGTGCGCTGTTTGAGCTCGTTTGGCAAAAATATCAAGAATCAGGTTGGTACGGTCCAACACTTTGCATTCCAGAGTGCGTTCGATGTTTCGCAACTGTGTCGGGCTAAGCTCATCATCAAAAATCACCGTATCAATATCATGAGCATTCACATACTCCTGAATTTCCTCCAGCTTTCCGGTTCCCACAAATGTGGCCGCATTGGGAATATCAAGTTTCTGAAAGAATTGTTTTTTCACCACTGCTCCGGCGGTATCTGCCAGAAATTCCAATTCATCCAGATATTCTTTGGCCTGCCGTTCATCCTGATCAGCATTAATCAAACCAACTAAAACAACAAACTCTGTTTCCGGACGTGTGTCAATCATATAAATGTATCGTATTAAGAACAAAAAAACCTGGTTCCGAAGATTCAGAACCAGGAATTTATATGTATTTCTGTAAATATGCTACTGAAGTACAAAGTTAATTGGAACTGTGTAAGAAACCTTCACTGCTTTACCCCTTTGTTTTCCGGGTTTCCATTTCGGAAGGCTGTTTACCACACGTAATGCTTCTTTGTCAAGCGACGGGTCAACACCACGAGCAACTTTTGCATTAGTGATACTACCATCTTTATCCACAACGAAGTTTACATATACTTTCCCCTGAATTCCGTTTTCCTGAGCAATTACAGGATACTTAATTGAGGTTGCAATAAACTTACGCAAAGCCAATTCTCCTCCCGGGAATTCTGGCATTTCTTCTACAATAAAAAATACCTGAGCTTCTTCTTCTTCTTCTTTTTCTTGTTTGATTACCGGAGCAACATCAACAACAGTATGTTCGTCGGCTTCCGAGTCTTCAATTTCAAGTTCATCATTAATTTCAGTATCGTCATCCACGATAGTCAATACCTCAACAACTTTTGGTGGTGGAGGTGGTGGCGGTGGTTTTACTTCTTCCTGACGAGTAATTGGAATGATCTCATCCTCCACTTCCTGCTCAGCCATCGACCCCAGCGAACTAGCCTGATCTACTTTCGTAGTCCATTCGAAAGCAAAAAGAGTTATTCCCAGAGCGATCACTAACCCGAGCTGAAGGAAAATGTTCCTCTTGTTCTCAAGGTCGGCTTTCGGTGATTTCTTTAGTTCCATAATTTAGTTTTATAAATTTATTCTGTATCAGAAATTTTATTTCTTAATGAGGGCTTAAAGATAAAAAATAATCTTCAAAAGCAAGAAAATCGTATTTCATTTTTAAGCCCGTTGAATGCTTTTGCACTTCACTGCAATAACTTACTGAAGCACAAAGCTTATGGGCACATTAAAGTTCACTTTTACAGGCTTATTATTTTGCATTCCAGGCTTCCATTTAGGCAAGGAACGAACAACTCTGAGAGCCTCGGCATCTAACGAAGCATCGATGCCCCGTAAAAGTTTAACATCTGTCACTGCTCCATTTTTATCGATAACAAATGTAACAATTACCTTTCCCTGAATTCCATTTTCCTGAGCGACAACAGGATATTTAATTGAAGAGTTGATATGCTTCATCAAATTGCTCATTCCCCCAGGAAACTCAGGCATTTGCTCCGGAAACCAAATGGGAGGAAGATCTTCCTCGTCTTCTTTAGTCGTAGCTGCAATTGCTTTCACATCAATTGCCTCTCCTTCGTTTATTTCTGAGTCAAAAATATCGAGGGTTTCATCAATATCCATTGCGTTATCCACAATTTCAAATACGGTAACTTCTTTCACCGGAGGGAGTACTTTTTCTTTCTCTTCTTTGGTAACCGGCATCATTTCTTCTACCGGCACATCGATTTGCAGCGGACCAAAGTCGATTGCTTTTTCTACCGGGCTTTTCCATTCGAAGGCAACAAGAACAGCTGAGAGGCTGATCAACAATCCGATCATGAAGAACAACGGGCGTTTGTTTTCCAGATCTGCTTTGGCAGTTTTTTTCGTTTTCATGGCTTTTGTTTTTTTCGATTAGTATTAATTCAGTTAAACTCGCTTTGGTTGTCCATATCCAGCGTTCAATCCTGAAATGATAATCGGCTTCTGTACAAAAGCATTTGATTGTGAGTAAAACAAATTCCTTACCAAAAATTTCGTTCACCCGAAAATGTTCCGAAAAATATTTATGCGCGGTTGTGAAGTATAAAATGTTTTATATATTTGCCGAACATTTTACGGGGGATTAGCTCAGTTGGCTAGAGCGTTTGACTGGCAGTCAAAAGGTCATCGGTTCGATTCCGATATTCTCCACAGAAGCACTCAATAAACAGAGTGCTTTTTTATTTCCCCTTTCTTCCTGGTGTTTCGTAAAACAAAAAAAGCACCCGAAGGTGCTTCTTAATTTCTTAACTGGCTTTCAGCCGCTGTATATTGCTTGAGTCCATTTTCTCCCTGGCGTAATCAAGACTTATTTTCAAATCCTTTATGCCATCACTGGGGCTATCAAACATGGCATCAACCATTATACTTTCGCAGATTGATCGAAGTCCTCGTGCTCCCAACTTAAATTCAACAGCCTTATCAACAATAAATTGAAGTGCTTCTTCTTCAAATGACAATTCTATATCGTCCAATTTAAATAATTTGACATACTGCTTAATCAATGAATTTTTGGGTTCAGTCAAAATATTCCGAAGCGTATCCCGGTCAAGCGGTTCAAGATAAGTGAGTACTGGCATACGACCAATAATTTCAGGAATCAATCCAAACGATTTTAAATCCTGTGGCGAAATATACTGAAGCATGTTATTGCGATCCAAATGATCGGCATTACGTTGTGCCCCATAACCAACCACTTTGGTATTCATTCGTTTGGCTATTTTTTTCTCGATACCATCGAAAGCACCGCCACAAACGAACAGAATATTCTTCGTATTTACCGGAATCATTTTCTGCTCCGGGTGTTTACGTCCACCCTGTGGCGGAACATTCACAATTGAGCCTTCCAGTAATTTCAACAAACCTTGCTGTACTCCTTCGCCCGAGACATCGCGGGTAATCGAAGGATTATCTCCTTTTCGTGCAATTTTATCAATCTCGTCGATGAATACAATTCCGCGCTCAGCCGCTTCCACATTGTAATCGGCCGCCTGAAGCAAACGAGTCAGTAAGCTTTCAATATCTTCGCCCACATATCCTGCTTCGGTAAGTACTGTTGCATCAACAATTGTAAAGGGTACATGCAGCATTTTTGCAATCGTACGAGCAAGTAACGTTTTTCCGGTTCCGGTTTCTCCCACCAGAATGATATTCGATTTCTCGATTTCAGTTTCATCGTCCTGAATATGTTGTTTCAGACGTTTGTAGTGATTGTAAACAGCTACTGACAAAATCTTTTTTGCCTGGTCTTGCCCAATCACATACTGATCAAGAAATTCTTTAATTTCTTTTGGTTTCAGTAACTGAATGCCACTTATATCGAATTCATCTTCTTTTTTGAATTCTTCCTCAACAATGGCATAAGCCTGTTCTATACAGCGGTCGCAGATATGTCCGTCCATTCCAGCAATAAGCAGGCTCACCTCTTTCTTCTCTCTTCCGCAAAAAGAACATTTATCCATAGGTTTTATCTCCTCAAATTATTTTCCGTTTCGAACGAGAATTTCGTCAATCATACCATATTCCTTCGCTTCTTCCGAAGTCATCCAGTAATCACGATCCGAATCTTTCTCTACTTTTTCGTACGGGTTACCCGAATGACGGGCAATTATTTCGTACAATTCTCTTTTCAGTTTTGATATTTCGCGGGCAGTAATTTCAATGTCTGATGCCTGTCCCTGCGCGCCACCCATTGGCTGATGAATCATCACCCGTGAGTGTTTTAATGCCGAACGTTTTCCGTGTGCTCCGGCTGTCAGCAATACAGCCCCCATCGATGCAGCCATTCCTGTACAGATGGTTGCAATATCAGGAGAAATATACTGCATGGTATCATAAATCCCCAAACCTGCATGCACCGATCCGCCTGGTGTATTGAAATAAATCTGAATATCCTTGCTTGGATCAGTTGATTCGAGGAACAAAAGCTGGGCCTGAATGATGTTGGCAATATAGTCGTCAATTGGTGTTCCAAGGAAAATAATGCGATCCATCATCAAACGCGAAAACACGTCCATCGATGCTACGTTCAGTTGACGCTCTTCAATAATATAAGGCGTTAAACTATTGGTAAACACCGAAGTAAAGTTATGCATCTTTAAACTGCTGATGCCCATGTGCCCGGTGGCATATTTATGGAATTCTTTTCCGTCGCTCATAGTTTGCTCTTTTTAAAATGAAAAAACTCTGTAAACCTTGCCGGTGCAAACAAATAACACACAAACAAGGTTTACAAAGTTATAACAAAATATGCTTCAACCGTCGGGTTACAGACTATTTTTCAAGTAGTTTATTAAACTCTTCCTGGCTAACTTCTTTTACGTCAAGATTCACTTTCGACTTAATTACATCCAGAATTTTGTCTTCCTGTACTTTGTTGAAAATGCGACGTTTTTCTTCTTCGTTCGATAAAATCTGAGAAGCGTAGTTTTCCAGGTATTCTTCCGGCACATTGTTCATTCCATATTGGCGGAACTGCATTTGTGCTACTTCTTTTGCCATTGAGTTCAAATCAGCTTCTTCTACTTTAACTTCGTTTTCGTGAATCAGCTTGTCTTTAATCATTTGCCATTTCAGGTCAACAATGAAATGATCAAAATCTTTCTCAATTTGCTCCAGTGTCAATTCTTTATTTGCAGCAATCAACCAGCGTTTCAGGAAGTCCAAAGGCAATTCCATTTTGGTTTTTTCAACCAATGCATCGCGGGTATCAATTGCAAATTTATAGTCACTTGAATATTTCAGGCTTTCTTCAATTTCTTTTTTGATGCTGGCTTTGAATTCTTCTTCTGTTTTCACTTCTGTTTCTTCGCCCAAAATCTGTTTGAACAATTCTTCGTTCATCTCAGCTTTTTTATAGCGAAGAACTTCGATGATTGTGAAGCGGAAATTGCCTTCAATCTTCTCAGCCTCTTCCTGGCTGATATTCAGCATGTGACTTACCTCGTGTTTGTTTTCGAATGTTTTCATCGGGTCGAACGCCACCACATCGCCGGCTTTTTTACCGATAAATTCTTTCTGAACAGCTTCGTCTTTCATCAAGTCAACAGCAATAATCACTTTTTCAGCTTTAATGCCTTCGGCCAATTCGTTGCCTTCTGCGTCTAACTGAGCGAAATCGCCACGAACAGTATCTTTTTCTTCAATTGTTTCAACTGCTTCGTTGCTACCAAAACGCATCAGGTAAGCGTCCATCTGTTTCTGAACAGTATCTTCATCGGCAGCAATGCTGTAATAGGCATATTTGCTGCGTTTATCCAATTTAACTTCGATCTCAGGAGCTAAACCAATTTCGAAAACAAAGTTGAAATCTTCGGCATTGTCCCAGTCAATTTCTTCTTGTTTTTCTTCATTCGGTAGCGGATCTCCCAGAATATTCAGTTTTTCAGTCACAATATATTCTGAAAGATTTTTCGACAAAAGCTTATTCACTTCGTCAGCTAAAATAGCTTTGCCGTACATTTTTTTCACCAAGCCGGCGGGCACTTTACCCGGACGGAAGCCAGGCATGTTGGCTTTCTTGCGGTAATCTCTTAAAACCTCGTTTACCGTTGCTTCATAATCGTTCTTCTCAATTGAGACGTTGATGATAGCATTTAATTCGTCGATGTTTTCTCTTGTAATATTCATACGTTCCGACTTAATGTTACTGGAAAACAGAGCGATTCATTCTCACTACTGCGTCCCAAGTTCTGAAATCTATTGTCCTAAATTAATAAAAACCGCATGCTGTGCCTTGTTCGGTCCAGCTACACGGTTATTGTTTTTTTGTGCGGGCGAAGGGACTCGAACCCCCACGCCGTTTGGCACCAGATCCTAAGTCTGGCGCGTCTACCAATTCCGCCACGCCCGCTAATTGCGGCGCAAATATAAATGATTATTTTTTAACCGACAACATCGAAAATAAGAATTATCACAAAAATTTAACGAAAGCTCCTCGATGATGAAATTCATAAAAATCAGTTGATTCCATTTTTGAAGAGACAATCTTAGCGTAATTCGAAGTTCTGCCCCAAATACACACGACGCACATCTTCGTCATTGGCAAGGTCTTCTGCTGTACCTGCTTTCAGTATCGATCCTTCAAACAACAAATACGAACGATCAGTAATAGACAGGGTTTCGTGCACATTATGGTCGGTAATTAATACGCCAATATTTTTCTTTTTCAGCGTCATCACAATTTCCTGAATATCTTCTACCGCAATTGGATCTACTCCGGCAAATGGTTCATCCAAAAGAATAAACTTCGGATCGATCGCCAGAGCACGGGCAATCTCGGTACGACGACGTTCACCTCCTGACAATTGGTATCCTTTGCTCTTTCGGATATGCTGCAAACGGAATTCATTTAAAAGACTTTCAACTTTTTCACGCTGGTATTCTTTTGAGAAATTCGTCATTTCGAGAACTGCACGCAAATTATCCTCAATACTCATTTTCCGAAATACGGATGCTTCCTGCGCCAAATAGCCAATTCCTTTTTGTGCCCGACGATACACCGGCAAACGGGTTATTTCTTCATCGTCCAGAAATATTTTTCCCTCAAGTGGCTTTATCAAGCCAACAATCATATAAAACGATGTTGTTTTACCTGCTCCGTTAGGGCCAAGTAATCCAACAATTTCGCCTTGATTTACTTCAAAGGAAACTCCTTTTACCACCGTTCTTTTCCGGTATTTCTTAACTATATTTTCGGCACGTAGTTTCATATTTTCTTCCGCTGATTAAAGGATAAACGACTTTTAAGCCGCCGCTTTCATTTCGGCCTGTTTAACTACCCGTTTCGAAATAACAATACCTACTTCGTATAAAATTACCAAAGGAATACAAACTAAAATCTGGCTGAAAATATCCGGAGGTGTAATAATTGCTGAAAGCAACAGCAATAAAACATAGGCATGTTTCCGGTATTTTTTCAGAAATGAAGGAGAAATAAGGCCAACCTTACTCAAAAAGAAGACAAAAATCGGCAACTCGAAAACCACTCCACTTGCCAGGCATATAGAAGTAACCGTACTTATATACGATAGCATGTTAATTTGGTTTGCCACTTCGGCACTAACCGTATAAGATCCAAGAAAGTGTATTGACAATGGCACAATCAGGTAATATCCAAAAAGTACTCCCAATACAAACAACATAGTCATATAAAAGGCAGCTCCACGGGCATGCTTTCTCTCATTATCGTACAAAGCAGGCTTCAGGAATCTCCAGAATTCGTAAATCACGTATGGCGAAGCAGCTATCAAACCGGCAATAATAGAGATGGTAATGTGCGCCGAGAACTGTCCGGCCATGGTAATACTGATCAATTGCAATGGCTTAGTATTTATTTTTAAGGACTCAACCCCGACCAAATCAGCTAATTTTGCAAACATCCGATTGGTCCAGAATGTATCTGTTTTTGGCTTCAGAATAATGGTATCAAAAATAAAGTCCTTGAAAATAAATGCCAGAATGGCAAACACAAGAATAGCTAAAAAAGAACGAACAATATGCCATCGCAGTACTTCGAGATGCTCTAAAAACGACATTTCGCCCTGCTCGGCTTGTTGCTTGTTTTTCTTTCTTCCCCAGCTTCGACCTTCTTTATTGGCTTCTTCACTCATACGTATAAAAATATAACAGGCTTAGTTTTTTGCTTAAAAATCCCGACAAATATAAGTTTTCTTGTCAATTTGCCCCGATTTGATTTTCTTAATTTTTTTTAAATCAGGACTAAGAAACCTTAAATTCGAATAAAATGATTGGAATATCAAATATAAAATGTTTACCTTCGATACTACGAAAAAAAGAAACGTGAAATTTTTGGTCATTTATTTCGACTTATAGATGGGAAGAGATGTAACATTAACAGATCAGCTCCAAAAGTATTTTGGATTTGATCGGTTTAAGGGACAGCAGGAGGAAGTTATACAAAGCGTACTGGATGGAAATGATACTTTTGTTCTGATGCCAACTGGCGGAGGAAAATCGTTGTGTTACCAATTGCCCGCGCTTTTATTGGATGGGACAGCTATAATAATCTCTCCGCTGATTGCCTTAATGAAAAACCAGGTGGACTCCATTCGAAGCTTCGGCACCGAAGATGGAATTGCTCACTTTTTAAATTCGTCGCTGAACAAGTCGGCTACACAGCAAGTGAAAGACGATGTTTCAAGCGGGAAAACAAAACTTTTGTATGTAGCTCCGGAAAGCCTTACAAAACAAGAAAATGTGGATTTCCTGAAAGGAATCACCATTTCGTTTTATGCCATTGACGAAGCTCACTGTATTTCGGAGTGGGGGCACGATTTCCGCCCCGAATACCGCCGTATCCGGCCAATTATTGCCGAAATAGGCAAAGCTCCGGTTATCGCCCTTACAGCAACAGCAACCGCCAAAGTTCAACACGACATTCAGAAAAACCTGGGGATGCAGGATGCCAATGTTTTCAAGGCTTCCTTCAACAGGCCAAACCTGTATTACGAAATCAGACCAAAAATAAAACCTGAAACTCAGATTATCCGCTTTATCAAGGAGAATCAGGGTAAGTCAGGAATTATTTACTGTTTGAGCCGTAAAAAAGTGGAAGAACTGGCTGAACTACTCCGGGTGAACGACATCAAGGCTCTTGCCTACCATGCAGGAATGGACTCGAGTACCCGTTCGGGAAATCAGGATAAATTCCTGATGGAAGAAGTAGATGTAATTGTAGCGACCATCGCTTTCGGAATGGGAATCGACAAGCCTGATGTTCGTTTTGTTATCCACTACGACATTCCAAAAAGTCTTGAAGGTTACTACCAGGAAACTGGTCGTGCCGGACGCGATGGAGGCGAAGGAAAGTGTATCACTTTTTATTCGCACAAAGACATTCAGAAACTCGAAAAATTCATGCAGGGCAAGCCCGTAGCCGAGCAGGAAATTGGCCGACAACTATTGCTCGACACAGCTTCGTATGCCGAATCAGCTATTTGCCGACGAATTATTTTGCTGAATTATTTTGGCGAAATACTTCCCGAACCCTGCGGAAACTGCGACAACTGTCTCAACCCGAAAGAACAGGTTGAAGCCAAAGACGAAATATGCCGTGCGCTGAAAGCAATTTTGGAGGTAAAAGAAAAATACAAGGCCGAACACATTGCCGACATTCTGGTTGGAAAGAAAACAGCAGCCGTCAAATCATTCCGTCATTACGAACTGGATGCTTTTGGATCGGGCGACGACCACGGAGAAAAATTCTGGAATGCAGTATTTCGGCAAAGCATGGTGAAAGGTCTTATTTTAAAAGACATTGAAAACTACGGCCTTTTAAAAGTGACTGATGCAGGACATGAATTTTTGCAAAATCCGAAAGATTTTCTGTTGGTGCGCAATCACGATTACGATGTTAAAGACGACGACATTATAACAGCAGGAGCACCTGCCGGAGGTTCTGGGGGCGATCCGGAACTATTTTCGATGCTGAAAGACCTGCGCAAACAAATTGCCCGCAAGCTCAGTTTGCCACCCTTTGTTATTTTTCAGGATCCATCTTTGTCCGACATGTCACTGCAATACCCAATCAGTATTGATGAACTGAAATTTATACAGGGCGTAGGCGAAGGAAAAGCCAAACGCTACGGCAAAGAGTTTGTCGAGCTGATAAAACATTACGTAGAAGAAAACGATATTGAGCGTCCGATGGACATGGTGGTTCGCACCGTTGCCAACAAATCGAAATCGAAAGTTGCCATCATCCAAAGTATCGACCGGATGATGGATCTCGAAGACATTGCCGAAGCCCAGGCAATTGAGATGAAAGACCTCATTTCGGAAATTGAAGTAATTGTTAACTCGGGCACAAAAATTAATATTGACTACTACCTCAATGAAATTCTGGACGAAGAGCATCAGGAAGAGGTATTTGACTATTTCCGCCAGGCCAAAACCGACTCGGTGGAAGATGCACTGAAAGAATTAGGAGAAGAAGATTATTCCGAAGAAGACATTCGCCTGATGCGTATCAAGTTTATGTCGGAGATGGGCAATTAAACTTCTCTGATTAGAGAATACAAAAGATCCGGTCTGCAATCCAGTCCGGATCTTTTTTTTCCGCCAATCAATCAAAAACTTTTGTATTCGGAGAGAGCCTCGGCAAATGTCAATTAATTGATTATCTTTGCGACCGTTTTTAAATGCTTCATTTTTAATTGAATGACACACAAGTCAGGTTTTGTAAACATTATCGGCAACCCGAACGTCGGGAAATCGACCATCATGAATGTACTGGTGGGCGAGCGTTTATCTATCATCACATCGAAAATGCAAACAACCCGTCATCGCATCAAAGGGATCGTGAACGGAGATGATTTTCAGATTGTTTATTCCGACACGCCAGGAATATTGAAGCCTCATTACAAGCTTCAGGAATCGATGATGAAATTTGTGGACACGGCACTCATTGATGCCGACGTAATCCTGTATGTAACCGATGTGGTTGAAAAACCCGACAAAAATGAAGAGTATCTGACGCGCATCAATGCGTCGGAAGCACCAGTAATTGTACTGATCAATAAAATTGATCTTTCGAATCAGGAAAAAGTAATGGAACTGTACAACGAATGGAAAGTTCGTGTTCCACGAGCAGATATTTACCTGGTTTCGGCTACCGAAAATTTCAATGTAGCACCTATTTTCGACCGTATTTTGGAATTGCTTCCCGAAGGACCTCCTTACTTTCCGAAAGACGAGTTGACCGACCGCAACGAGCGTTTCTTTGTATCTGAAATTGTCCGCGAGAAAATTCTGGTGAACTACCAGAAAGAGATTCCGTACTCGGTGGAAGTAGAAGTAGAAGAATTTAAAGAAGGGAGCAATATGCTTGAGCTACGCTGCGTAATTCACGTGGCCCGAGACACTCAAAAAGGAATTATCATCGGACATCAGGGAAAAGCATTGAAAAAAATAGGCACACAAGCCCGTCTTGATCTTGAGGAGTTTTTCCAGAAAAAAGTTTTTCTCCACTTGTATGTGAAAGTGAGCAAAGACTGGCGTGACAAAGACCGAATGCTTGGCTCTTTCGGGTACGATATGCACTAAAAAGTAGAAAGTAAAAAGTAGTAAGTCGTAAGTAAAAAGACAAGTAATTAGTTTAACTAAAACTCAGGTGTTTCTCAAAATCTGTCTGTTTACTGCAATAAATCACTTCTCGTGGCTATTTTTTATGGAATTTGGAATTTAAAATTTGAGATTTAGAATTTATTATGAGCAACATAGTAGCAATAGTAGGAAGACCTAACGTTGGAAAATCGACCTTATTCAACCGACTAACCGAAAGTCGCAAAGCCATTGTAGATGAAATGGCAGGGGTAACCCGCGACCGTCAGTACGGAAAATCGGTATGGAATGGTATTGAATTTTCGGTAATCGACACAGGCGGGTATGTAATTAACTCGGACGATGTATTTGAAGAGGAAATTCGCAAACAGGTAGTAATTGCCATCGAAGAAGCGGACACCATTATTTTTGTAGTAGATGTGGAAACCGGCATTACCGATATGGATGATGCTGTTGCCGAAATACTCCGCAAATCGAAGAAAGCTGTATTTCTAGCGATAAACAAAGTGGACAATCCAAGCAGGGTAATGGAATCGCATGAATTTCATTCGCTAGGTTTGGGCGAATTATACTGTATTTCATCGATAAACGGGAGCGGAACCGGCGACCTGCTTGACGCAGTGGTAAATAGCCTTCCGAAAAAAGAAAACGATGAGGAAGAAGAAAAAATCCCGAAATTTGCAGTAGTTGGCCGTCCAAACGTAGGTAAATCATCGTTTGTAAATGCCCTTACCGGTGAAGAGCGCAATATTGTAACCGACATTGCCGGTACCACCCGAGACTCAATTCATACTCGCTACAATAAATTCGGACACGATTTTTACCTGGTTGACACTGCCGGATTGCGCAAAAAAGCGAAAGTGAAGGAAGATGTTGAATTTTACTCTGTACTTCGTTCAGTACGAACCATTGAAGAGTCGGATGTATGTTTGCTTATTCTGGATGCAACCCGCGGTATTGAAGCGCAAGACATGAGTATTTACAATCTTGCATTACGCAATAACAAGGGCGTTGTAATTCTTATTAATAAATGGGATTTGGTTGAAAAAGACAATTCATCAACCAAACAATTTACTGCTACCATTCATGAACGGATTGCTCCATTCACCGATGTTCCGATTATTTTTATGTCGGCACTAACCAAGCAACGTATTTTTAAAGCATTGGAAACGGCAGTAGAAGTATATCAGAATCGTCAGCAAAAGATAAAAACTTCGGCCTTGAATGAATTGCTACAGGAATCGATTGAAAGTTATCCGCCTCCATCGGTGAAAGGCAAATACATCAAAATTAAATATGCAACCCAGTTACCAAGTGTAACTCCTTCGTTTGCATTTTTTGCCAACTTACCTCAATACATCAAAGATCCGTACAAACGCTATCTGGAAAACCGGATTCGCGAACGCTTCAATTTTACCGGCGTGCCCATCCAGATTTATTTCAGAAAAAAATAATAAGCGACACGATAAAAAAATCAGCGCCCGAACGATCGGAAATCCGACATTCGGGCGCTTGTTTATTTGTAAGGTTCCAGGTAGGCAATTATTATTTTCGGTAAGTGTTGCCGGGATAGGCTTTCAACCCAGCTTCCAATATTTTCAGGCAAACAGCTAAATCGGCTTTTTTCAATACATACGCCAAGCGCACTTCATCTTTTCCGTAGCCGGGAGTGGTATAAAAACCAGATGCAGGGGCCATGAAAAGGGTCTGATTTTCCAATTCGAAATCGCTGAGCAACCATGCACAAAATTTATCCGAATCGTCAACCGGCAATTTGGCCACAGTATAAAAAGCGCCCATCGGAATTGGCGAATAAACTCCTTCAATACGATTCAATCCGTCAATCAGGAATTTACGGCGTTCCACATATTCGTTGTACGAATCGAGCAGATAACCTTCTGTTTCTTCCAGCGATGCTTCGGCTGCAATCTGCCCAATCAATGGCGGACTTAAGCGAGCCTGACAAAACTTCATCACGTTTTTGCGTACTTCTTTGTTTTTAGTCAACAAAGCACCAATACGGATTCCGCATTCGCTGTAGCGTTTCGAAACCGAATCAATCAAGATTACATTTTGCTCAATTCCTTCAAGATGAAATGCAGAAATATAAGGAGCTCCCGTGTAACAGAATTCTCGATAAACCTCGTCTGAAAACAAAAACAAGTCGTATTTTTTCACCAGGTCGCGAATTTTATTCATTTCATCGCGGGTGTATAAATAGCCTGTTGGGTTGTTCGGGTTACAAATCATGATTCCCTTGGTGCGGGGAGTAATCAGTTTCTCAAATTCTTCGATTGGCGGTAATGCAAAACCTTCTTCTATTTTCGCCGGAATTGACTTAATTTCAGCACCAGCAACAATAGCAAAAGCCTCGTAGTTCGCATAAGCAGGTTCAGGAACAATAATTTCGTCGCCCGGATCGAGGCACGACATAAATGCAAAAGTTACGGCTTCACTACCTCCGGTTGTAATGATAATATCCTCCACATCAAGATAAATCTTGTATTTGTGGTAATACGCCGCCAGCTTCTGCCGCAATGAAAGGATTCCTTCACTGGGAGAATACTCCAAGATGGTGCGCTGGATGTTTCGAATCGCCTCCATCGCTCGTTCAGGTGTAGGCAAATCGGGCTGGCCGATATTCAAATGATACACCTTGCGTCCTTTGGCTTTTGCTTCGTTTGCCAACGGGACGAGCTTCCTGATTGGCGAATCAGGCATCATGTTTCCACGTTTTGATGTTGAGGGCATTTGCAAAAATTTTAAATAAGTGGGCAAATATACAATTATCAATCTTAAATCACTTTCAACTCATTTACTTAAAATTGAAATATTAACCCACTCGTAAGTTTTAATTCGCACAAAAAAGAATTCTTTTTCAAGTAACCTGAAAAAAAACCTCTAAATTTGTATGACATCTTTCCAAAATTCTGTGATTTTATCATATTTTCGATAGAAAGCATCGTCTAATTTTATGGCCTGATCTTTTAATAACTAAAATAATAGAGTAATGATAATCGGTGTACCCAAAGAAATTAAAAACAACGAAAACCGCGTTGCATTAACCCCTGCCGGAGCAGCAGAATTGGTAAAACAAGGACATAATGTTTATGTACAAGCTTCAGCCGGAATCGGAAGTGGATTTTGCGATGAGGATTATACTGGCGCAGGTGCAACAATCCTTCCTTCCATCGAAGAAGTATATGCCATTGCCGAAATGATTATTAAAGTAAAAGAACCTATTGCTTCGGAATATAAATTAATCCGCAAAGGACAGATTCTTTACACCTATTTTCACTTCGCCTCGTCGGAAGAACTGACCGATGCAATGCTTGCAAACGGTTCAATCTGTTTGGCTTACGAAACGGTTGAACTTCCTGACCGCTCGTTACCATTATTGGTTCCAATGTCGGAAGTTGCCGGTCGCATGTCGGTTCAGGAAGGTGCTAAATATCTGGAAAAAACGTATGGTGGCTACGGTGTATTGCTCGGTGGAGTTCCTGGTGTTCCTCCTGCAAAAGTGCTGATTATTGGTGGTGGTATTGTTGGTACCGAAGCTGCAAAAATGGCTGCCGGCCTTGGAGCTGATGTTACCATTATGGACGTTAGCCTGAGACGCCTCCGCTATCTCGACGACATTATGCCTGCCAACGTAAAAACCATGATGAGCAACGCATACAATATCCGTGAAATGGTAAAAACTCACGACTTGATTATTGGTGCAGTGTTGATCCCGGGAGCTAAAGCTCCGAAACTGGTTACACGCGACATGCTTCCTACCATGAAAGCTGGTACTGTTATGGTGGACGTTGCAGTGGATCAGGGCGGTTGCTTCGAAACAACCAAACCAACTACTCACGACGACCCGAATTTCGTGATCGACAATGTAATTCACTATTGTGTTGCCAACATGCCGGGTGCCGTTCCGCGTACTTCAACATTGGCTCTTACCAATGCAACACTGCCTTACGCTGTTCAACTGGCCAATAAAGGCTGGAAACAAGCTTGTATCGATGATGCAAATCTGCGCAAAGGATTGAACGTAGTAGATGGCAAAGTAGTTTATGAAGGCGTTGCTGAAGCATTCAATCTTCCGTTTGTTTCGGTTGAATCAGTTTTATAAAAAACCAATCATTATATAGAAAGTCCCGCTTCGGCGGGATTTTTTTTGCTCCATTTTTCAGCAAAAATTCATCGCTAATAGATTGAATGCTGTAGCAGAATTTGCATCAATTCTTCGGGGCGATAATAATAGCGCAATTTGTAGCGACGATATTTTTCACTAAGCTCCTCACAATTAATTACGTATTCCGAAAAATCTTTTACCTGGTACCCCAAACCATGTGCAATGGTGATTTCATCCACCCGATGCTCTGTCTGTCTGCGTTTTGCCGGAAACAAATAGCCAATACCCAAAGTAACAATTCCAATTTTCGATCTCGAATTATAATCGACTACATGAGCCAACTCGTGCCCAATTACACCAACCTGCGCATTGAATGGCACATCGGAAAGCAATAAACCCTGTCCGTTTTTCACCTTATTGTCAATATTTATCCGGTACGCTCTTTTTGCTTTTCTTCGGAATAGAAAATTGGGAGCAGGCAAACACTGCATGGTTGTTTTTATATTCTTCTGACGAATCCGAATCCGGGTATCTTTCAACTCCGGATAATAACTCAATGCCACAAGTGTGGGCAAAAGAAAATCATCGTCAAGCATTTTATTGGATGAAAAGTTATCGAGCAACAAACATTGTGCATCACGCATACTCGTCCGATCGAATTGTTTGACCGGATCGGGCGAAAAAGCCAGCAACTGAACCGAGACAAATAAAAGGACAAAAAAAAGAAACAGGTATCTCATAGCCATAAAGATAGGCAAATAGAGTTTCAGAAAAAAGAAAGCTGTTTGCTACTTGATTTCTCCCAGACAATCAAGTTTTTCGGAAGCGGCTATCCCGTTGGGATTGCAGCCAGGTTCACCTTCTGGAATCTCGACACCAAGTTTTTGGTAATATTCCACCCAGCCCGAGGCAAAATTTCCGGTTTGCGGATCAATAAAAGTCATTGCGTCCAATTGAAAAACCGAATCGGGTTCGAATGCCCGAAATACAAACTCGGAACAATAATGAGCAGTATCGCTCAGCATATAAGTAAAATTGTATGGTTTACCCAGCATTTTCTCCGCCCTGGTTATTGCTCCCCGAATCGAGAATTGCCATTCGGGTTTCAAACGATAAGCAATAACTGTTGCAGAATCGCCTTCAGAGTGAACAAAATCGAACAGCGCAATCCGACAAGTTCCTCCGTCGGGACTGGCATGCAGCACAAATACCGAATCATCGGTGCATTCAACCAAACCCACATGCGAAAAATGAGTTTCAGCATGCGTCTGCGTCACCTTATCAATGGCCTCCGACAACTGCGAAGAACCAGTTCCCCTAAAAAGTAAATCGCCGGTTTGCAATTCAATTCCGTTTGGCTGTTTGCAGGCAGATAATCCAAGACAAAATAAAAATAGTAGAGTTG
Organism: Prolixibacteraceae bacterium; assembly: GCA_963668595.1. Classification (GTDB taxonomy): domain Bacteria; phylum Bacteroidota; class Bacteroidia; order Bacteroidales; family Prolixibacteraceae; genus GWE2-42-39. The sequence continues at coordinate 2,654,987 of OY764876.1, forward strand.
TGGCTATTTTTTCCATAACTAAAAATCGACTTTCCCACGCAGCGATTTCTTTTCGCCCAGATGTTTCTTCTCCTGAATTCGTTTCTCGATGGCTGCTTTTCCTGGTCGTGTCGCTTTTCGTTTTTTTTGTGGAGTAAGTGCTTTTACAAACAGCTCGTACAGTTTTTCCACACAAATTTCTTTATTAATCAATTGCGAACGTTCTTTCTGACTCACCACCTGAATTATTCCGTCTGCAATAATTTTGGAGGCCAGCTTTTCAAGCAGTACTGCTTTCTGTTCTTCATTTAGCAAAGCGGATGCTGCAATATTGAAACGCAAAGCAACACGCGAACTCACCTTATTCACATTCTGGCCGCCGGGACCACTGCTACGCGAAGTCTGAAATTCAAATTCAGGACTTAAATCGGGTAAAACGATGGGTTGCATTTCCATTTTTTTTCGGACTTAAAAATTTTCTTTCCGCACAAGTTTGCAATATACCGGAAAATGGTCGGAAAATTTCTCCCGGCCAACCTTGAACTCAAAACTGTCAAACAACGGATCGTGCAAAATATAGTCGATTCGGAACGAAGGCAAACGTCCGTTGTAAGTATTCCCAATTCCTTGTCCCGATTCGCAAAAAGCATCTTTCAGTTTTCCGCGGGCACGTGTATAGGTAAACGAAACCGGAGTGTCGTTAAAATCGCCGCACACAATTACCGGATAAGGCGATTGGCGGATATGCTCTTCCAGTTTCAACGCTTGCTCGGCACGTTTTACAAAGCCATATTTTAGTTTCGAACCGATCGATCTCACCTCTGAATAATCAGCATTTTTATTCCCCAAGCGCAACGAATCAAGTGAATTGAGCTCATGAGGCATCAAACGATACGATTGCAAGTGACAATTATATACCCGAACTGTATCTGCATCAATCTGCAAATCGGTATAAATAACCAGATTACCCGTATTTTCGTAGCGAATTTCACCCATATCAATAATTGGGTAGCTACTAAATGTAACTGCTCCACCCGAACCACTGGTATGTGCCAGCTGCATGTGCTGAATAGAACTCAGCCGACTCTTCATTTCATTAAAACTCAATACTCCTGGACCATGTAAACTTGCTTCCTGCAAACAAATAATATTAAATTTCCCTTCTTCCAGGAAGCCAATTATTTTTTCGGCAGTAAGTTTATTCGGGCGTTTTTCATTGCCCACAAAATACTTCACGTTGTAACTGCAAATTCGGATTGCATCTTCCCTGTCGGTAGTTTCACCTTTCAACTGTACATAACGGCCTAAAAAGCCAAAACCTGCAGCGATAGCTATCAGCGAAATAAATATATAGCGTGTATTGAAGACCAGCCACAACAATACAAATAGAATGTTTACCAACAAAAAATAGGGATAAGCCAAGCCAAAAAATGCCGGAATCCAGAAATTTGTAGGGTTAAACCAGATCGCTGTATAAGAAAATAACAGGCACACTGCTACCGGAATGTTCACTAAAATGAAAATATTTCGGAAAATATGCTTCAAGCTGGCTTGGTTTGGTTAGACATCAATATGCACAAAGATAGCAGATAAATTGATTTTGGAAGCAGTGAACTAACTTGCTCAGGGCACCAAAATTTCCTGCTGATTTATTTTATCTGCGGAAAGATTTCCGAAGCCCAGGCTCTCTGCAATCCGAAGATGTTCAACTGTTTTTGGATCAATTTGCAACAAGCGACAAGCCACTGCATCGGCCGAAATCACATTCCGGCTAATAATTAATACTTTTTCGCGCTGCCCTGAGCTTTGTTTTCCCAATAAATTGCTGGCATCAATCACCGTCAATTCGGGCTGCCGAAAAAATAAAAACTCAGCCAGCGCCCGGTGTTTCTGCTCTCCTTCGTATAACTGGCGATCGAGCACACACCCCGAAAGGTTTTTCAGTGCACCACAAATTGTTGTTTCTGCGTCGGTTTTTAACACCGGCATACTGACAAGCAAATAGCCCGGTTCAAGCGAACTGTGTATCCGTACACGACTCAGCACACTGGCTTCGGGAATGGTTTGTTCCTGAAAAAAAAGTTCATGATTGCCCGGCATCACTTTCGCAGCTCCATCTTTGGCCGCCCGCTCAATGCCCGTATTTTTGTAGCAGCGGGTCCAGTTATCGAAACAATAATCGAACACAAATACCGCTCGTCCCTTGTTTTTATAACACTGGCGGGTAAAATATTCGACCAGTACTGGCGAAGTGGTTCGTCCTTCGTCCGGACGGGCATCCACGCTTATATCTGGTTTCAATACCAATCGCTGACCTTCTTTCAGAATGCTTTTCCATCCGCCCAATTCGCTGATTCCACGATCCAGTAAACGAGAATAATCCGCACCTCGCAATACAAGTACCTTTTCAGGAGTCTCCGCCAGTACAACCGACCAGCAAAACAAAGCCAAAATCAGTAAAAATGGTTTCAGGATAAGTCGAAATGTGTTCATTGTTCTTGTTTTCTGCCCGCAAATTAAAGTTTTTGTGCCGAAATCATGCGATCTTTTCCGTTAATATCTTTTAAAAGGTTCACTTTCTGATAGCCTGCTGTTTCAAGTAACCGACAACATTCTTTCCCCAGCGCTTCGTTTATTTCCCAGAATAATTTACCTCCCGACTTGAGATTTTTCGCAGCCAGGGATACAATTGCCCGGTAAAAAAGCAGCGGATCGTCGTCCGAAACAAACAAGGCCAGTTCCGGCTCGTAGTTCAGCACATTGGCCTGCATGAGCTTTTTCTCGCTTTCGCACACATATGGAGGATTCGACACCAACACATCAAATGGCGGCAATTCGGTTGGCCACTCTGGCTCCAACATGTTCAATTTAAAAAATGAAACGGGCGCCTCATTCAACGCAGCATTTTCGCGAGCCAGTTGCAGGCAGGTTTCCGAAATATCACACCCAAACACCGAGGCCAGCGGCAATTGCTTTTTCAAACTAATCGGAATACAACCAGTGCCAGTACCCAAATCAAGTATTGCAGGCAATTGTCCGGCATATTCCCGCGCAATTAAATCGACCAGTTCTTCCGTTTCCGGGCGCGGAATCAGCGCTCCAGCCTTGCAATAAAATTTCAGCCCGTAGAATTCTGTTTCACCCAAAATATACTGAAGAGGCTCATCTTTTTTCAGTCGGCTCACAATTTCGTTCACTTGCTGTTGCTCATTTTCGTTCAGCGCTTCATTGCGGGCCAGCAACAACTGGGTGTGCGTATATTTTTTTACATGCTGAAGTACCAGCCGGGCAAGACTTTCGGCCTCGGTAGCCGGATAGATCGCGGCCAATTCTTTGCGTATATAGACAAGGGCTTCCTGCATTTTTGTATTTTTGGCAAAGTTAAACTTTTCCGATGATGACAACCGACGAAAAATACATGGAACGTTGCCTCGAACTGGCAGCATTGGGTTTGGGCAGTGTTGCCCCCAATCCGATGGTTGGCAGCGTGGTGGTACATCAGGGAAAAATTATCGGGGAAGGTTATCACCAGCAATGCGGACAAGCACATGCAGAAGTGAATGCCATTGCTTCGGTGAAAAACAAGGAACTGTTGAGTGAATCGACCTTGTATGTTACCCTCGAACCTTGTGCCCACTTCGGAAAAACACCGCCTTGCTCCGACCTCATTGTCGAATGCCGCATCCCTCGCGTGGTAGTTGGCACAGTCGATCCATTTGCGAAAGTGGCAGGCAAAGGCATCGAAAAAATGCAACGCGCAGGAATTCACGTTGAAGTGGGAGTTTTGGAAGACCGTTGTCGCGAAATCAATCGCCGCTTTTTTACTTTTCATGAAAAAAAACGCCCCTACATTATTCTGAAATGGGCACAAACCGCCGATGGTTTTATCGACCGCGAACGCAATGCAGCGAATGATGGCCCCGCATGGATCACTAACGAACTGGCACGCCGGCAGGTACACAAGCAGCGAAGCGAAGAATCGGCCATACTGATTGGCACCAACACTGCGCTGTTTGACAACCCTTCGCTTACCGTGCGCGAATGGACAGGTAATCAACCGCTTCGCATGGTGCTCGACAGACAAGGGAGACTTCCTGCACACTTACATATTTTTGATGGGAAAAGCCCAAGCCTGGTTTTTACCGCTTCGGAAATCAAACCAATTCCAAATGTAGAAGCAGTACAAATTGATTTCAACAGCGATCCGCTGCTACAAATCATGAATTACCTGTACAAAAAAGATATTCAATCGGTGATTGTGGAAGGTGGCACACAACTGCTAAGCAGCCTGATTGAAATTGGCTTGTGGGACGAAGCACATGTTTACTCCGGAACCCAGTTTTTTGGCACAGGCGTAAAAGCCCCCGCTATTGCCGGAACAATGATCGCATCGGAACGAATTGATGACTGCGGAATAAGCGTACTGCGGAATTTTTCAGCATAAATAGAGAAAACGACTGAAGTCTATAGTCTCCAATCGTTTTCTACTTAAAATTTTATTCATCGGTAAACATGATCGCCATCATCGGTCTGTATGACCAGGTAAGCACCTTCCTTCCAGAATTTATACTCTCCATCATAAGAGATTTTTATTTTGTCTCTCTCCAGGCAACCCTTTCTCGTACACAATGCTGACCGAGAAAAATAAATACGATCTTCTGCAACAATTTTAAACGAATCGCTACAAGCATTGCAATCGATATTGAAATAAACTTTTTCTTTATCAAACTTCAGATAGTGATGTTCGTCCACCAAAATCAACTGATGGGGCCGTTCTTTCCTGATTTTAAATAATACCCATTCCCGATTCAATAAAAAAGAAGGAGTAGTAAAGCTTGAAAACAGGAAAATAATTACTGAAAATTTAAAGATTGTTTTCATAATTTGATCTTTTTCTACCACCCACAAAAATGAGTCCAGTCTTTTGTACCACTCTCTTATTTTACAAAATAAGACTAGTCGCCTTTGTATGTTTTCGATTCAAATTTGAACACTTCCGAGTCAGTGCGGGCCGACTGCATAATTTGTTCCAGCTCATTTACTTTTTCCGGATAGCGACTGGCTAAATCATTCTCTTCTCCCGGATCGCTTGCCAGATTATACAGTTCTGTTGGTTTGTCTCCTTTGCGCACATTGTAGCGAACTGCTTTCCAATCGCCCTGACGAACTGCCTGACGACCCCCAATTTCGTGGAATTCCCAATACAAATAGTCGTGCTGTTTTTGCGATTTTTTGCCCAGCAAAGCAGGTAAAAACGAAATTCCATCCATATTTTTCGGAGCATCAATACCCACCAATTCTGCAATGGTAGGCATCACATCCCAGAATGCCGAAATATGTCCGCATTCGCTTCCACCCTTGATTTTGCGCGGAAACCAGGCAATCATCGGAGTGCGAATTCCTCCTTCATACAAATCACGTTTGTACCCTTTAAAAGGCCCGTTGCTATCGAAGAAATCAGGATCAGCGCCTCCTTCCTTATGCGGTCCGTTGTCCGAAGTAAAAATAATCAGCGTATTATCAGCAATGCCCAGTTCTTCAAGTTTGGCAACAATTTCACCCACTTCATCGTCCAGAATATTCACCATGGCCGCAAAAGCTGCATGCGCTTCGGGTTGCGAACCATAACCGCCGTTTTTATACGACGGACCATCATCAACGCCTTGGTAATTCAACTCGGGATTGAATTTACCACGATACTTCTGCATGTATTTCTCAGTAGCAAACAATTCGGCATGAGGAATAATGGACGGATAGTACATAAAAAACGGCTTGTCTTTATTGGCTTCCATAAAATGCAAAGCCTGCGCGTGAATATCATCCGGGCCATACGTTCCGGTAGCTTTCCCTGCATTCCCGTCGAGCATTACTTTTTGCTGATTGCTCCACATGTGGTACGGATAATAATTGTGCCCGACACGCTGACAATTGTAGCCATAAAACACATCGAAACCCTGCCTGTTCGGATCGCCTTCGGAGCCCGGATAACCAAGCCCCCATTTGCCAAATGCGCCCGTTGTATAGCCTTCTTTTTTCAGCATTTCAGCCAAAGTAAAGGTTGCATCGGGCATGGGCCACTGCCCTTCCGGATTCCACTCTTTGTTACCACGAATGGCCGTGTGACCAGTATGCTGGCCTGTCATCAATGCCGAACGCGAAGGGGCACAAACCGTTGAACCCGAATAATGTTGCGTAAAACGCATCCCTTCAGCGGCAAGACGATCAATATTGGGTGTTTGAAAATGAGTTTGCCCGTAGCAACTCAAATCGCCGTACCCCAAATCATCGGCTAAAATATAAATGATATTGGGCTTCTTGCTTGTTTTTTCGGAACTCGCCGGATTGGCAGCCAATGCAGGCACTGACAATGCCAATGCAGAAAGCAAATACAAATACTTATTCATATTCACATTAATTTGTTAGGTTGTTGAGTAATGTCATGAATAGCTTCTATCCTATTCCGGGCAAATTAATTCCCTTTATTTTTCTGAAAATATCCAAGGCATATAAATCTGTCATTCCTGAAACAAAGTCGAGTACCGACTGAACCTTTGCATACATACTTTCGTCGTTATTCCGATATTGTTCAGGCATTAAACTAAGCAAGCGCTTCGAGTAACCGCCATCAGGACTAAGTACTGCTCCAATAAATTCTTCGAGTAATGTTCCGATAATTTGATACCCCGATATTTCGATGGCTACCACCCCCGGATCTTTATATATTTTTTGTACCGACAAATCTTTAATGATTTTCATCGCCTGCCCGGCAGCGCCATCCAACCGACTCATCAACGACTTTTGAAACTGCCCCGAAAAGATTGCCTCCTGCTGTTGCATGAAAATAGCTACACATTTTTCCACCAACAGACCAATTACCCCGGCACGCAAATACGAGATTTTTTCGTTCCGATCGTCCACCCAACTCAGCGTTTCACGAATTTGAGCAATGCGCTCCTTGTCTGAATCCGGGTCATAAAAATTGAAAAACAATTCGAGCGTTTCGTCAAACGAAAGAATTTTCAGTTTGTGCGCATCTTCCAAATCCATAATCTGGTAACAAATATCATCGGCAGCCTCAACCAAAAAAACCAGCGGATGACGAACGAACTTATTCGGATCAGCAGGATTACGTGAAATCCCCAACTCTTCGGCAATACGATAATAATTGTCTTTGTCCGACTGGAAAAATCCAAACTTAGGTCTTTCGGCATACACCGATTCGAATGGATATTTCACAATAGAGGCCAGCATACTATATGTAAGCGCAAAACCTCCAGGCCGGCGGCCATTAAACTGGTGAGTCAATATCCGAAAAGCATTGGCATTCCCGTCAAACAATGTAAAATCTTTCCATTCAGCATCAGAAAGTTGCCCTTTCAACGACAAACCTTTTCCGCTTTTGAAAAATTCAGAAATGGCATCCTCGCCGGAATGGCCGAAAGGCGGATTGCCCATGTCGTGCGCCAGGCAAGCTGCCGACACCACCGAGCCAATCTCGGCAACCAGTGGTTCATGTACTCCCTGCTCAAAAAGTTTTTCGGCCAACCGACTGCCCAGCGAGCGGCCGACACTCGCCACTTCCAAACTATGAGTGAGCCGGTTGTGTACGAAGATACTTCCGGGCAAAGGAAAAACCTGTGTTTTATTCTGCATCCGACGAAACGGAGAAGAAAAGATCAAGCGGTCGTAGTCGCGTTGAAACTGAGTACGTTTGTGTGCCTGATTTACGTCAGGGCGATCTTCCTGCCCCAATCGTTTTGTCGAGAGTATTTGGTTCCAGTTCATGAATATCAATCTTTTTCGCGGCGAATCGAATATTTCGTTTCGCGTTTTAAAAGTAACAAGAGAATCTGAAACAACAACTTTTGTTTATTCAATGTAAATACCATTTTTCACCAACCAGTCACACGGTATTGCTTCATTTCGTTGCGCAGTTTTTTTGAGCTGCTACCAGTCATTTTATCAAGCAACTTCCAGAAACGGGGACCATGATTTTTTTCGACCGTATGAGCCAATTCGTGCAAAACAACGTAATCAATCAGGTACTGAGGCAAACGCATCAGGTGCAAATTCAGGTTAATATTATTTTCAGACGAACAGCTTCCCCAGCGCGTTGATGCATTTTTGATAAACACCTGCCGATACGACAAACCATGCTGACGGGCCAATTCGTCCACCCTGCCCGGCAAGTATGTTTTTGCTTCCATGCGCATCACCTCTATCAGTGTTTTTTTTATAAACTCCTGGATTGCGGGCATTCTCCAATCGTACTTCTCCGGAATAAAAAACTGAACAACTCCCTTGCCAATGCTACTTTGCACCTTTGCAAAATGTCCGCAGCTTATTTTTAATCGGTGAAATTTTGTTGTAAATTGGGTGTCGGGTCCCCACAGAGGCAAACCCGAAGTTAGTTTCGATTGTTGTTCTACTATCCAGTCGGTTTTCGACTCGACAAAACGAATTGCTTCGGCGTACGGAACACTTGCAGGAAGGGAAACAAAAACCCCCTGAACTTTTACCGTCAGGCGTATCCGGGTCGAACGATTGCTTTTTGTAAACAAAACATCGCCCACCGACTCGATATAAATAGTTTGTGAAGACATATACTTGAAAATGCTGGCTAAAATTAATTAAAAACAAAAATCAGGCTATGGAACAGAGAAAAGAAATTGAAGTTTTCGGTACCCTGACAAAAACCGAAAAAGTATTTACCATCGACCAGAAAATAGCCAACGGATCGCTGGTATTCGAGGCCCTCGAACCATTTCCGGGCTACTATCACGAAACCCCGTTCGGCACCCATCCCAAATATCTGTACCTCGCGCTGGAAGAAAACTATCCACTCGAAGAAATTATTCGCATCAGTCAGAAAATTGAAACCGGCTTCGACGAGAAATTCGATGCAGGCAAAGGTTTCCTGAAAATTGTAAACGAAAAGTACAACGTACTACGTGTGCGCCATCTGCATAACTACGATCTGATCGAAAAACTGCAGGAGTCATTTCAGTCCAACGGAATTCATTATCAGTTAAAACAGAAAAAGTATTTCGAAGCCGAAGCGCTGATCAAGATTGTCAAATTTCTGAACCTCGAAAAACTTGACGATGATCTCTGGCTCGACTTGCGTGAAGAGTATCATGGTTATATCGAACTCCCACACAAACTCAGCTGGGACGAATTTAAGGAACTAAGCCTTTCAGTAAAATACAATTGGGAAGGCAGTAAATTCGATGCCGCATACGGAGCCTTTTATTATCAGGGGCGCATGCACGAATTTGTACGTATTTACTCCAATAAAATTGATACGAGCTACTTACACGAACTGCAAAAATTATATCTGGAAAAAATAAAATAGGTTTGAGGTAAAATTCTCAATAGGCCGGAATGGTAGCTTTGCCTGCTGTTCCGGCTATTTGTTTTCGGCCTGCCGGTGTGCCTCGTTGATGCTCGCATTCAATTCGAAACCAACCAGCAAAATCACCGATAAAATGTATAACAGGAAAAGAACCACCAACAAGGTCCCGATTGATCCGTACAGCTTATTGTATTGCCCAAAATTGTTGATGTAGTACGTAAAACCAATGATTGCAACAACACTAAGCAATGTAGAAACGGTACTTCCGAGCGAAATAAACCGCCATTTGGTTTTGCGTGCCGGTGCCAGGTAATAGAAAAATGAATTTCCGAAAAAGAACAAAGCCACAATTACCGCCCACTTTCCGGTAAGCAGCAAATAGTAGGTCAGATTATCTTTCAGAAAACCATGCTCAACTGCCGATTGAATCAGGTATTGACCTCCCGTCAGCAAAGCAATTGTGCCGGTAAGCATCAGCGAGAGAATTGCCAGCAGAAGAATTGCGATCAAACGCTGTCCCAGCCAGGTGCGTCGTTCGAAACTATGCAGCGATGCATCAAAAGCACTCATCATCGAGGCCAAGCCGTTGGTCGAAAAAATTAAAGCCATAAAAAACCCCAGCGATAGCAAATCTCCCCTCGGTCGGGTCAGAATATCCTGAATTGTTTCTTCCATGGCAGTAAAAACATTGGCAGGAACAAGATTATGAATCAACGTAAGAAGTTCATTCTGGAAATTTTCAATCGGGATGTACGGAATCAATGTAAAAAGGAAAATAATTGCCGGGAACAAGGCCATAAAGAAGCTGAATGCAATGGCCGAAGCCCGGGTAGTAATCGCTCCATCGGCCAAACTGCGCCAGAAAAACACGCCAACATCATACAAGGGCACTCCGTCGAATCCCGGAAAAGTTACTTTCCTGGCTTTCAACAGCAAACGGTCCCATAGTCTGATAAAGCTATGTAAATAACGATTCGTCATCAGGATTGTTTTTCAATCCGAAGTTGGTGCAGACATGCTTTCCCCTGGTTATACTTCAACAAAAAATACACTCTGAAATTCCCTCTCGAAGTACTGAGCTTCCCGATTGCATAATGAGCGCCATCGTTTCCGCTGGTTCCTTTGTGAGCAATTGAAAAACCATCGGGGGTATTTTCCTTGAAAAAACGAGCAACCAACTGCTGAGCCTGTGCTTTACTGAACACATCGTCTTGTCCGGGAAGCACCAACTCAATATTTTCGTTGAAATAGCTTGAAAGCACTTTATCGTTTCCTTCTTTCAAACTTACTACCAGTTCGTCAGGAATTTGAGCCAAAGCTGAACCTGTTGCTACCAGCAATAAGGTAAAAACAATTAAACCTTTCTCTATTAACTTCTTCATGGTTTCAGTATTTCAGTTTAAATTCGTTTCCGGCCGATAAATCGGCAAATATCGTGCAAATTATTTTTCGGAACGAATACCTTTGTAAAGATAACGAATTTATCATACGGGAGACAAGCTCCGCCGGAAAGGCTTTCTGCTCCGGGTAAAGCTACCCGTTTGATGTACAAACGACCAGAAAAATCAGTAACATGAAATGAGCATGATTCCGGGAAACACCAATCGAAATGAATATTTCCCAATCATGCGAATTACATTCGACAAATCAAAATAAATTATATACGAATGAAAATCAAGCTGCTGGCAATCGGAAAAACAGACGAAAAATACTTGCAAACAGGCATGGATATTTTTGCCAAACGTATTCCGCATTACGTGCCTTTCGAGTTCAAAATTATTCCTGACCTGAAAAACAACCGGAACCTGACAGAAATTCAACAAAAGGAAAAAGAAGGGGAAATGATTTTACGCGAACTGACCACCAGCGACGAACTGATTCTTCTCGACGAAAATGGTTTAACAAACAGCTCGGTTGCTTTTGCACGGTTTTTGGAGAAAAAAATGCTGGCAGGTACCCGCCAGTTGGTTTTTGTTATCGGCGGCCCCTATGGTTTTTCTGAAAGTGTGTATCAACGGGCGAACCAGCGCATTAGTTTATCGCCCATGACCTTTTCGCATCAAATGGTGCGTCTCATTTTTCTCGAACAACTGTACCGGGCTTTTACCATACTGAAAGGTGAACCTTACCACCACGAATAAACAAAAAACAACTGCGAATGAATTCTTTCATAAAAAGATATTACCTGCTGATTATTTCGTTTGTGCTGTTTACCGTTGCCATTGTTCAGGAATATGGCCTGATCAAAGATCATCCGGAGGATAAGCTGATTCAGCAATTCCAGACTGATTTTCTGCAACAGGAGAAAAAGCTCGACAAACAACTGTCGCGACTGGTACTGCAAATTGATTCGGTACACAACGATTCGCCCAACTACATGGAAAAATTTTCGTATTTGCAGGAAAGTTTCAAAAAAGAAGGCCTGGGATACATCATATTGCGCGGCAACAGTGTTATTTTTTGGTCCGACAATCGCTTTGCATTTTCACCTTCGGCCTATCCGGCTCTCCGTACCGACAAATTGCTCACTTTGCCCAACAGCGTTTATTACGCTCACCATCTGGCTGCCGGCGATTTACATATTGTTGGACTCATCCACCTGAAAAACCGTTTTGTTTTTGAAAACCAATATCTGACAAACAGTTTTGCGGCACCATTTCATTTACCAAGCGACTACCAGATAAGCAACGAAGGAAGTAAAATATCAGTGCCAATACTCGACCGCGAAGGGAAAAAGGCCTTTTACATTCGTCCGGCAGGCAAGGTCCTCTGCAACAAAGATCAAATGTATTTACCCGCACTGCTCTACATGTTGTCGATGCTGTTCCTCTTGTTTTTCACCAGGCAACTGATAAAAGAATACAAAGAAATTTTTATCCTGAAAATGCTTGCCCTGGGGGGCGGATTATTCTCTTTTTACTGGTTACACATCACTCTCGGAATTCCGGGACTGCTGAAAGTATTCAGTTTTTGGGGTCCTGAGCAATATGCCAGTTCTTCATGGATTCCATCGCTGGGCGATTTTGCACTGCTTTCGGTGTTATTTTTCTTTTGGTGCCTCAATTTTTCCAAAGAATACCTGTTGCCTGCACACAATAAATACTGGGCAATTGCAGGATCACTGGGATTCTCGCTCCTGCTTTACATTGCAGCAAGCGGCCTGATCAGCAACCTGGTGCTCGACAGTAATATTCCGCTAAAACTCTACCGTATCAGCGATTTCGACTTGCATAGCCTGGCCGCTTACGTATCAATTGCATTCCTGCTGTTTGGAGCATTTCTCGTTCACAACAAGGTTATTCAGCAAAGCATTCACTGGGTGAAGCAACGATTCTTTTTGCTGATTACAATACCATTCTGGATTATTTCCATCGCTGGTGCTTTCTTGTTTAACCAGCCCATTTGGCACACACTCAGTCTCTTTTTCACAGTCAGCATTTTGCTTTTTATTCTGAAGAAGCGACAAAAAAGATTTTATTCTCTCTCGTTTATTGTATTGTTTGTTGCATTGTTCTCGGTTTACTCCATTGCCGTTATTTACAAGCAAATAAAAATTCGCGACCTGCAAATACAAAAACTGAAAGCAGTTACTCTCAGTTCGGAGCACGATCCGGTTGGCGAAATTCTGTTGGCCGATGTACAGTATCGCATGGGAACCGACTACCAAATTCCATCGCTGTTCGAACCGCCGTATGATTACCTGGAAGATTACCTGCTGCGAAATTATTTCAGCGGGTACTTCTCGCGCTACGATATTCAGACCATTGTATGTTTCGGTGGCGACAGTCTGCGCGTACAGCCCGACAACGAACTGAAACCCTGTTTCCCGTATTTCGACGAAATGATTAAACGTTCGGGAACCAAACTTAGTGGCTGCGATTTCTACCACATGAACAACATGAACGGGCTTACCTCCTACCTCGGTAAAATCTTTTACCCGGTTTACTCCGACACCCTGGGCATTTCAATTTTCATTGAATTGAATTCGAAACTGGTTTCCGAAGGAATTGGCTTCCCCGAATTGCTGATGGACCAATCGCTGATGAAGCCCGACAAGTACAAGAACTTCTCCTATGCCAAATACTTTAACAACGAGCTGGTAAACCGAAACGGCGAATACCAGTACAACACCTATTTCCTGTCGTACGATATTCCGCCATCTGACAAAGAATTTCAGCTATTCAGCTGGGATGGCTACAACCATCTGGTATATAATCTGGGCAAAAACAATTACATTATTGTAAGTAATCAGTCACCCGATTTGCTCGACTGGCTGATTTCGTTCCCCTACCTGTTTGTTTTTTATACGCTCATTGCCCTCACGCTTCTTTACGCAGGCAACAGCTCGTACCGCCAGCAAACCATCAATCACGACCTGAAATTCCGGATACAGGCGGCAATTATCTCGGTAGTGCTGGGCTCCTTATTGTTTGTTGCAGCCGGAACCCTGTTTTACAACCTTCAGGAATACAACAAACGCCACAAGCAGGGATTGGAAGAGAAGATGCGCTCTATTTCAGAAGAAATTGCGAACCGAATTGCCGAACAGGAGGTGGTTACACCGGCCTCGCATGCATGGCTATTGCGCGAACTGCACAAGCTCTCCAATATTTTCGAAACCGACATCAATATTTACGATTTCAACGGAGAACTGATGGCCACTTCGCGCCCCGAAATTTTCAACAAAGGAATTATGTCCACCCGCATGAACTCAACGGCCTATTACCAGTTGCTCGAAAATTACCTGGCCAATTATTTTCAGCCCGAACAAATTGGCTCGCTTTCATACCTCTCGGCCTACGAACCGATTCTGAATAATAAAGGCGACTACATTGGCTTCCTGAACCTGCCGTATTTTACCAAAGAAGACAGCTTGAAACAGGAAATATCGACCTTCATTGTTGCTTTCATCAATTTATACGTGCTGCTTTTCCTTGCCAGTGTAATTGTGGCGGTATTGCTCGCCAACCAGATTACCCGTCCGCTTTCACTTATCCGTAATAAACTGAAAGGCATTCAGCTGGGCAAAAAAAGTGAGCAGATTAACTATCAGGCTGAAGATGAAATTGGTGCTCTGGTGAAGGAATACAACAAAAAAGTGGATGAGCTGGCCGAAAGTGCCGAACTACTTGCCAAAACCGAACGCGAGCTTGCCTGGCGCGAAATGGCCAAGCAAATTGCCCACGAAATTAAAAACCCGCTTACCCCGATGAAGTTGCACGTGCAATACCTGCAACGGGCCAAACAGGAAGGCATGAACATCAGCGAAGAACAGTTTGAGAAAGTGACCAAAACACTGATTGAACAGATTGATACCCTCTCGGACATTGCCACCGAATTCTCGAATTTTGCGAAAATTCCACGAGCCAAAAGCGAGGTAATCAATCTGGTTGAAAAACTGAAAACCACCGCCGAACTATTCAGCGCGAACCCCAACAAACAGATCAACCTGCAATTGAACGACATTCCGCGCCTGCTCATTTTTGCCGATCGCGAACAGCTGTCGAGTGCGCTGGTAAACCTGATTAAAAACGGGCTGCAAGCCATTCCCGACGACCGTCCGGGCGAAATACTTATCTCGCTGCGCCAGGCAGGCAACAAAGCTATTGTGTCGGTTAGCGACAACGGAACTGGCATCTCCGACGAGTTGCAGCAGCGCATGTTCGAGCCCAACTTCACTACCAAAACCAGTGGCATGGGGCTGGGGCTGTCGATCGTTAAAAACGTGGTTGACAACATGCAGGGACGCATCTGGTACGAAACCACCCTTGGTGTGGGAACTACTTTTTATATTGAAATACCTGTTTACACTGAAAAATGATAACAATAACCATTCTTGCTGAAAACACCGCCGGGAAAAACTGCCTGGCCGAGCACGGACTTTCGTACCTGGTTCAGGCCGACAAAACAGTTTTGTTCGACACCGGAGCATCCGACTTATTTATTCAGAATGCCAGGAAACTGCATATCGACATCGACCGTGTTGATACCGTTGTACTGAGCCACGGACACGACGACCATACCGGCGGAATACCGTTTCTGAAAAACAAGAAACTGATTGCCCACCCCGACCTGTTTGTCGAATGTTTCCGCAAAACCGACCATAGCCCACTCGGATTTCCGCTAAGCCAGGAACAAACCCGAAACGACTTCGACATAACGCTGAGTCGCGGTCCTTTTCAGGTTTCGGAACAAATATGGTTTCTGGGTGAAGTGCCACGCCTGAACGATTTCGAGGCAAAAGAAACTGCTTTTTTGCATGCCGGTGGCAGCGACAACTGGATCATGGACGACTCGGCACTGGCAATAACCAGTCCGCATGGATTAATTGTTGTTTCGGGTTGCGCCCATGCCGGTATTTGCAATACGGTTGAACACGCCATGCTCACTACCGGACAACAAAAAGTGCTGGCCGTAATTGGTGGGTTTCATTTAAAAAAGAACGACCAACTTACCCGAAAAACCATCGACTACCTGAAAAAACTTGAGGTACAGCATGTGATTCCGGGACACTGCACCATGTTGCCTGCCCTCGCTGCATTTTATGCTGAATGGAACTTTGTGCAACTCCGCACCGGAAATGTATTGCGGTTTTGATTTTCACTTCGAAGTTGTGCTTAATTTAAAAGAAGAGGAACTGTTTCCATTTTAAATTCTACGACAAAGAATGACTGGAAAGTGTAAAAAATATGAGAGATTTAGTTTTAATACTGTAAACGGGTTTCTACTAAATACATAATTGTTAAAAATCGTGACTTATTATATGGAATACCTGGGCTCTTGTTTATGTAAAGGAATTAAATTTAAAGTTATAGGTGACTTTGAGAGTTTTTACTTATGCCATTGCAGATATTGCAGGAAAGACACAGGATCTGCTCATGCTGCAAATTTGTTTTCCTCAACCGCAAAACTGGAATGGACAAAAACGGAAACTGAAATTAAAACGTTTCAACCACACAAAAGTAATCATGTGAAAGCCTTTTGTACAAATTGTGGTTCTGCGTTACCTAATCTACAAATGCAAGGTAAACTTTTAGTAGTTCCGGCAGGATGTTTAGATACTAAATTAGAAAAACGCCCCGATGCACACATTTTCATTTCGAATAAAGCAAGTTGGGATGAGTCGCTGGAAAAAATAAATAAATTTGGCTGTTTCCCTGAATAAATAAAGAGATTTACTCTTGTATTTTGATATAAATAGACTTGGAGGAACAACTTAATCGAGGCTAATTTATGACTACAATATTTTGCATTACAGATGCTGTGGAATGTGTTGTAGCTAATTTTTCGTACTGACATATCATCTCGCTGACGCTCTTCCCTCGACAAGCTTCAGCACGCAATAACAACTTGCAAGTGTCTGCTAATCTGAACGCAAAAAAAACGCTATATTGGTGCAACTAAAATGTGTATAGAAGTATCCAATAAAAATAACGTCTGGAATTAACAAGTATGAAAAAACTTCATCGATTGGTTATTATTCCACTGATTCTTACCTTGTTTGTTTTTGGAATGTGTTCAGAAGAGAAAAATCCGGAAATCGATCCGGTTAATAAAGTAAACTTCGACACATTAACATTCAGTCACTCGATGAAAGGATGGGAATTATACAGTTGGCCCAAAGGCAACGATTGGAGATATTCAATATTACCGGGGACAAACAGAGTAAAATCATACGGAGAGGTTACTTCAAATCTAATTGTATGCGGTAAGGATTCACTTAAAATGCTACTCAATAAGTTTCCGGAAGGTGAAAATATATTTTGGCTTAGTGAAGAGTGGTTAAAAAAGAGCTGGAGTACCAGCTATGGCAATCTTTCGTTACCTGCCGATAATATAGTTACTGAGATAAAAGATTATTGTACTCAAAAAAAACTGGTACTAAATATCAGCAACTAACTTTTGCACTGACATTGCAAAATTTGAATCAGCTTAATTAAAAAACGGGGAAGCATAATCTTGCTGTAACCGCATAGCGGTGTCCTGTTTGTAGCAAATACCACATACCAAACTCTCGGCCGTTCTGCCATCACACCAATAGAAAAAGGAAGCCCTAACGGCCGGAAGCAGAATCAGCCCGTACGTGTGCGAACGAAACAAAGCCAGCTTTCAATCGGCACTTCTCTACTCGTTGCAAAACATCAAAAAGGCGCGCCCAATAGCTGTCACCAAGCGTAGAAGATTAGCCGGAGGTTCCGGCAAGCTTTCTTCACCCAGAGATTTTTCCCCGGAAGTTCCGGCGGGATTTTCTCACATAGTAGATAGTTCCCCGGAGGTTCCGGCTGACTTTCTCACCCTGAGGACGGTTCCCCGGAAGTTCCGGCTGACTTTCCTCACAGTGAGGACGGCGTGAACCGAACTTTCCCCCCGGCATCCACCGTTTTACCCAAACTTTTTCCTATTTTTGCAGGCTAAAAATTAACGACTTTCAAATACAGCAATCATAATACAATTATGGAGATTCCAAGTAAATACAATCCTGCCGAAGTTGAAGACAAGTGGTACCGCTACTGGATGGACAAAGGCTTTTTTCATTCTGTACCCGACGAGCGCGAACCTTATACAATCGTAATTCCGCCACCAAACGTAACCGGCGTGTTACACATGGGGCACATGCTCAACAATACCATTCAGGATATTTTGGTGCGCCGCGCACGTATGCTGGGAAAAAACGCCTGCTGGGTGCCCGGAACCGACCACGCATCGATTGCCACCGAAGCCAAAGTGGTTGGCAAATTAAAAGACGAAGGAATCTCGAAATTCGATATTGGTCGCGACGAATTTCTGAAACATGCATGGGAATGGACCCACAAACACGGGGGAATCATTCTTGAACAGCTGAAAAAATTAGGCGCATCCTGCGACTGGGAGCGCACCTGCTTCACCATGGACGAGCCCCGCAGCGAATCGGTAATCAATGTTTTTGTCGATCTGTATAACAAAGGATTGATTTATCGCGGTGTGCGCATGGTAAACTGGGACCCGGCAGCCAAAACTGCCCTCTCTGATGAAGAAGTAATTTACAAAGAAGTACAGTCGAAACTGTACTATCTGAAATATAAAGTAGATGAAGCCCCCTCCAACTCCCCCCAAGGGGGAGAGAATAAACCCCGGTATCAGACGGCAAGAGATTCTTCATATCATTTATTGAAAGAATTGGCCGAAGAAAAGAAAAAGCAATCGACTGATACTGAAATTATTCTCTGGGAATGTTTAAGCGGTAAAAAATTAGAGGGATATAAATTCAGACGGCAACATATCATCGATGAATTCATTGTTGATTTTGTTTGTCTGAAAGAAAATCTTATTGTAGAAATTGATGGCGAATATCATAACAAGCCTGAAATTCAGGAAGCAGACAAACTGAGAACTGAGATACTAGAAGGCTTGGGATTCCGGGTAATTCGTTTTACGAACCAAGAAGTTTTAGGCAATACCGACGGAGTACTCGATAGCATATTGTCTGCCCTTAAGAATCCAGAAGGGGCTTCTTCAACTCCCCCTTCGGGGGATGGGGGGCTATATGTCACCATTGCAACAACCCGTCCGGAAACAATCCTGGGAGATACCGCAGTGTGTGTGAACCCCAACGATCCTCGCTTCACGCACCTGAAAGGCAAACGCGTGCTGGTGCCGCTAATTGGTCGCTCAATTCCTGTTATTGAAGACGAATATGTGGACATGGAATTCGGTACCGGATGTTTGAAAATTACCCCGGCACACGATGTAAACGACTACGAAATTGGCTTGCGTTACAACCTGCCAAGTATCGATATTTTTAACGACGATGGTACACTAAGCGAAAAAGCCGAATTATTTATTGGCGAAGACCGCATGGTGGTACGCGAAAAAATTATGTCCGAGCTTGAAAAAGCAGGCAATGTTGCTAAAGTAGAAGACTACACCAACAAAGTGGGCTTCTCGGAACGTACTCATGTGCCCATCGAACCGAAATTGTCGGCTCAATGGTTCCTGAAAATGGAAGAACTGGTGAAACCGGCGCTGGAAAATGTGATGAACGACAACATCCAGTTCCACCCGTCGAAATTCAAAAATATTTACCGTCACTGGATGGAAAACATCAAGGACTGGTGTATTAGCCGCCAGTTGTGGTGGGGACACCGCATTCCGGTGTGGTATATTGAGACAGCAGCCCCCTCTAACTTCCCCCAAGGGGGAGAACAAAACTATGGTTTTGTTGTGGCTGCCACAGAAGAAGAAGCTCGCAAACTCGCTATCGAGAAATTCCCCTCTCTCGGAGGGGTTAGGGGAGGCTTCACTCTTCGTCAGGACGACGATGTTCTCGATACTTGGTTCTCAAGCTGGTTGTGGCCAATCTCGGTATTCGACGGCATCCGCGAACCCGAAAACAACGAAATTAATTACTACTATCCGACCAACGATTTGGTAACTGCCCCCGACATTATTTTCTTCTGGGTAGCCCGAATGATTATTACCGGATACGAGTACCGCAGCGAACTACCATTCAAAAACGTATATTTCACCGGTATGGTGCGCGATAAACTGCGCCGCAAAATGTCGAAATCGCTGGGCAACTCGCCCGATCCGCTCGACCTGATTGCGACCTACGGAGCCGACGGTGTACGCGTGGGTATGTTGCTTTGTTCTCCGGCCGGAGGCGACCTGTTGTTCGACGAAATTTTACCTCAGCAGGGAGCAGGTTTTGTTACCAAAATATGGAACTCATTCCGCCTGGTAAAAGGCTGGGAGGTTGACAACAGTATTGAACAACCCGAACACTCGCGCCTGGCCATTGCCTGGTTCCGCGAAAAATTCAGCCAGATTGTTGAACAAACCGACGACCACTTCGATAAATTCCGCATCTCTGACGCGCTGATGAATGTTTACACAACCGTTCGCGACGAATTCTCGGGCTGGTTACTCGAAATGGTAAAACCTGCCTACCAGCAACCTATCGATGCCAAAACATACAGCGAACTGATCGATATTTTCGACGAAGTATTGCGCTTCATGCATCCGTTTATGCCTTTTGTAAGCGAAGAAATATGGCAGTTACTCACCGAACGTAAAGACGGCGAAAGCATCATGATCAGCAGTTGGCCTGCCTCAACCGGCTACGACGAAAGCATGATTGCTCAGTTTGAAGAAGTGAAAGAAGCCATTGCCGGTTTGCGTACCATTCGTACCAAAAACAATATTCCGAACAAAGACCAGCTTGAAATGGCCGTTGTTCCGGGCGACAAAGGATATGCTCCGTCATTTAACCCGGTATTGGTAAAAATGGGGAACCTGTCGGCATTGAATGAAGTGTCGGAAGAAGTAAAAATGGCTGCCTCATTCCTTGTGAAGTCAACCACTTTCTATGTTCCGCTGGGTGGTTCAATCGATGTAGAAGAAGAGCTGAAAAAACTTCAGTCGGAATTGGATTATGCCAAAGGATTCCTTGCTTCAGTAATGAAAAAACTAAGCAACGAGCGCTTTGTTAGCAGTGCACCCGAGCAAGTAGTTGCAACCGAGCGTGCCAAACAAGCCGACGCCGAAGCAAAAATCAAAGTGTTGGAAGAACAAATTGCAGCACTGAAATAAAAGAACACGTATTCATCTCGATACAAAACGGACAGGATTTATTTCTTGTCCGTTTTTTTTATTCACCATTCTCGCGCACAGGCCTGATTTTTGTTCCACCACAGGCAACTTTTCAGCAAGTAAACGCATCTGTAAAGAACTAAAATGACGAACTAAAACAAATAACAATGCAAACTATTCGAAACTTATTCGTTGCAGCAGTCCTATTTTGTCTTTGTTCCAGTTTTTATCCCACCTCACAGTATGTACCCATATTGATGTTGCGCGGGGATATGGAAAAAGCGATAAAATTGGAATCGCCGCGCCCCATGTACGAGCCAGGCAAAATTTACTACAAAGCGCCCTACCTTTTTATTGTTGAAAAATACAAAGGAGTACACATCATCGACAACAGCAACCCCGCCAGTCCTGAAAATCTTAATTTCCTGCATATCGACGGTATTCGCGATGTGGCAGTAAAAGGCAATGTGATGTATGCCGATAATGCGGTGGACTTAATTGCTATACAACTGAACAATTCGATCACCGAAGTATCGGTAACCAAACGCATCGAAAACTATTTTCCGGAGATGACTTCTCCTGATGGTTTTGGGATGAACTATTCGGTTTGGGCCAAACGCCCTGACAATTCAGTCATTGTTGGATGGAAAAAACACTGAGGCTATGAAACGAATTACATTTATACTTCTATCCGCACTTAGTGTACTTTTCGTTGCATGCTCAATGGGCGATTCAGGCTCTGATCTCGACTCGAATGTTGATAGTGGCACTGGAGGCTCTCTGGCCAGTTTCACCATTGTTGGAGACTATTTATATACGGTTGATAACAGCCGATTAAAAGTTGCCGACATTTCCACTCCGGCACAGCCCACATACAAAAAAACAGTAGAACTGGGCTTCGGCATCGAAACAATATTTCCCCATGGCAACAACCTGTTCATCGGGTCAATGATGGGAATGCATACCTTCAGCCTGGCCGATCCCGAAAATCCGCAACATCTGTCGTACTACGAGCACATTTTTTCGTGCGACCCGGTGGTGGCCGACCAGCAGTTTGCCTACGTCACTCTCAATTCGGTGTGGGGCAATTGTGGCCGCAGCTCGAACCAGCTACAGATTGTTGACATCAGCGACCTGAGCAAACCTACCCAGATTGCCAGTTTCAATATGAATAGCCCACGGGGACTGAGCATACAGAACGATACCCTGTATGTATGCGATCAGGGGTTGAAAGTGTTTAAGCTATCGGCCGACCGAAAAACAATTACCCCAATCAATCAATTCAATATTTCGGCCACCGATGTAATCAGCCTGGGTAACCATTTGCTGGTAATCGGCAGCGACGGATTTTACCAATATCAAATAAACAACAACAACATTGAGTTACTCAGCTCTCTACTAATCGACTAACTATGAAACGCAAACACTCAGTACAACTAATATTATTCTTCCTGATGTCTTTTTCACTCGGCCAGTTACAGGCCCAGAACGAGAAAATAATCAGTATTGTTCCGCAATATGTTTTCCAAAACGGGTTCAAATTCGATTATGAATTTACCCTCGGCGAAGACTGGAAATCGTGGTTGCAAATTTCGCCAACCTTATTTGTGGGCATCGACGACAACGATGTTTCGTCGTACGAATATAAAAACATGAGTGGCTTCGGACTGGAAGTTCACCACAAATATTTTCTGAAAGAACCTGACGAGCGAAAAGGCTTCTATTTTTCTTACGGAGGCGGGCTGCAACGTCTGGGAATTCGCTCCGATCAATTAGTTCCTTACACTTATACTGAAAATGGGAATAATTACGTATCGTACCACACCGACGAGGTAAAGACGGTAATTAACCGCGCATTGCTAAACATCATGGTTGGGAAACAAATTGTTCGCCACCGTCCGCTTATTATCGACTATTATATTGGCGTTGGTTTCCGCTACAGCATGGACAAAGACATGAAACTGATCGAAACGTATAACGATGGCTGGTTCGACTACGGATATTCGGGATCGTTACTTGTAGCCGGGATAAAGCTGGGCTTTAACTTTTCGAAATCGAAATAATACAAGCCTCAAATACAAAAAGCGGGACAGTCGATACGATACAGACTGCCCCGCTTTTGCTTTTATCTGGTTCCGGCTTATTCTTCCAGTACCGAAACTTTTTCGGGTTTGAAAAACGCCTGAATATCCTGCAATGTATTTTCTGTTTTTTGCACGTCGCGAACTATTTTTCCTTTTTCAAGAATAACAATGCGGCTACACACATCCGCAATATTTTCGAGTGTGTGATCCGAAATCAGGAACGTAGTTCCATGTGCCGCAGCAAATTCGCGAATCAACTCGCGTAAACGAAATTGGGAACCCGGATCGAGGTTGGCAAAAGGCTCATCGAGCACCACCACTTGCGGATTGCCCATCAGTGCTGCAATAATACCTGCTTTCTTCTGGTTCCCTTTCGAGAAGTCGCGAATGAATTTTTTCTTACCCAGCACTTCACCATTAAAAAAGTCGGTGTATTTGGCCAGAAAAGCGGTAATATCGGCTTTATTCATGCCCCGCAATTCGCCAATGAAGTTGAAATATTCTTCGGCCGTAAAATAGCCAATAATAAAACTCTCGTCAATAAACGCACCGGTGAACGATTTCCAGTCTTCCGACTTACTTACCTCAATACCGGTATTGCTGATTGAACCACGGCTGGCAACAATCAGGTCGAGCAGAAGATTGAAAAATGTAGTTTTACCTGCTCCGTTATTTCCTACCAGTCCAAATAATTCGCCTTTGTGAACGGTCAGTTCCGGAATATTCAGAACAACCTCTTTATTATATGCTTTAACTAAATCGGTTACGTGTATCATGGTTAGCTGTTTTTGTAGTTTTTAATCAATTCATGTTTTTTTGCCAGATAGGCTTTCGAAAAATAGTTAATCAGCACCGGCTGAAGCAAAATGCCAACCAGTCCTACCATACCCAACACAGCAAATGCAACAGTTGCATTACTGAGCCATTTCAGCAGGGCAAAAAGTAAAATAGGTCCCAGGAAAAGCGGGAAACTCATCAACCACTGACTCGCCCCAACTCCCTGGTAATTGAATACCGACGAGCCTCCCAACTCAACAGCTTTCTTACTGAAAAGGCCGAAAAGGAAAATCAGGTAAACATTTACGCCAAGGTTGTAAAACAACATTGCCAAATGGGTATAAATTATTTTGGTATGCAAAAAAGCGTAAGGCAAACTAAGTAAATAGAACGAGGTGCAAACCACGATATTCAAAATATAAAATGAATGCAGGAACTGTTTCATCCGGAAGTTTTGCGTCATCAGTAAAGGGAAATAGCGGCTATGCCAGGCCGGGAAAAACTGCCCGTAGGCCAGCGAAAACATGGATGTTAAAAACAAACCTCCCAACACAAACATAAAATCAGGTGTTTCAGGTCCATCAGTCCGGTAAATCAGCAAACCATAAAACAATAGCAACACTGTCATCATCACTTGCGAACGCGGACGTTTGTTCCGCCATATCAGGCGCAAGTCGAGCGCAATAAATTTGCCGTAATCGCCCAGATTATTCAACCACGAGTAGTCGCGAATTTTTTCGTCTTTGCGGGCCGGTTCAACTAAATTCAGGTATAACCGACTTTTCAGATAAACCGCATTCATCAGGTAAAACCCAAGTAACGGCACAAACAATACAGCGATCAACGCAGGGATTCCGATTAGTTGTTGCAACATCGAAGCAAAAAGGTTTTGCAAATCGAGCAAACCATAATAATCGACAGCAAAAAGAGCTGCAATCACTCCCACAAATACATAAAAGCCATAGCCACTGTCGTTAAATTTCCATTTCAACCAGGTACTGAGGAAATGCGAAGAAAACACCAGCAACAACAGAGAGGCAATCCAGCTAAATGCAGCGGCAGTTCCGTGCAAAGGAGCAACCAGTGTAATGCTTACCGGAATGAGCATAAACCAAGGCAATAAATTGAAAAAGTTAACCACCGAGCGGCCCAACAGGTAACGGATAATTCGACTGCGCCGAATATTTATCATCAACAACGGTTTGATTTTTACGGTTGGTAAAGCCTGCATCAGCTGACGAATAAGTAAATCGATACCGAAATACGTCAACAAAAATCCGTTGAAAACAAATAGCGGATCCTGATCGGGAAATTTTTCGGGTAAGATTTTGCTAATCGATATTCCCAAAAAGAAAAAGACAGCAAAAAAGTACAAGGCCAGAAAGCCCAGTGCTATTTTGGTTCCAATACTTTTCCCGAAACTGGACGAACGGGTGAATTCGCGCCAGGAAAAAAGAAATAAGTTTTGCTTCATAATTTTTAGTTGTTTATATCTGCTTAGTTCAACACAAACCAGAAATGTTACATTTTTACAAATTGCGGAAAATCGCGAACAAAATCAGCTTTGATACGACGAGGCAGATAAAAATGACATGCCCAAAGACGAATGAGATAGAATATTATAAAGAATGCCATCCCAAATTGCACAAATACATTATTAAATATCTCAGGAAAAAGATGATAACCCAAACCCTTTGCACTATAAGAAATCAGCAAAAGGAGAGAAAATGGCATACTTATCCATTTAATCGCTTTACGGTTGATCCGTTCCATTTGATTTGCAATCAAAAACGTTTTTCCCTGAAATTCTTTTATATGAAGTTTTGCTGAGTACCAGAACGAATGATAAAACAGCATAAAGAAAGCAGTACCCAAAAATAAAAACCCGCCGACCATGCTTGCGATTTCTTCCACTTGAAAAAGACCAAATAACAACAAAGAACATGTAAGCGTCAATAGAATACGAGGAATTGAATAAAATTCATGAATAAAAGTACGAAGAATGCGATTGTACTTTTCTGTCATTTCTGCCTCTTTGTTTTTTTGAATCCGATAAAAACCAGCCGAACCGAAGCTTAACAACACACCATCCAATATTTCATCGAATTTTTGATCCGGCTTTTGTTTCAGCTCATCCTCAACCTGTGATGCCAAATGATCGACCAACTCAACCTGCACATCATAATAAATAACGCCTTGCTCCTCACAAACCTCAAACAAACGAGCAATCTGTTTCTGTGTCAATAGAGAATTATCCATACAACTAAGCTTTTACAAATTGAGAATAATCGCGAATAAAATCAGCTTTAATACGGCGAGGCAGATATTCGAACATCGTAAATTGAACGATAGCTGTAAAAACAAACAAAAATGAAATAAACAGCTCTAACCAAATATTATTAGTATAAATAACATTTAAGATTGAATCATGAACTCGTGACATTGCAGAGAAATAAAAAGTACAATATAAAAGACCACCACCGGCATACCTGTATGTTTTTAACTGCTCAAAAAGCAAAAACGACATCCCCGGCACTAATTTGGGCAAGTACTTTCTCGGAAAGCGAAAAAACATCTGATACAAGGCAAGAATACTCATTGATGCAAATAATGTAAACAACAAAATTCCATTGTTTTCTGTCAACCGAAAGACAGTGAATAAAGCCAAAGACAAAGCAATGGTCAGAATAATTTTAGGCAGTTTGTAAAACTCTCCAATATATTGCCATTGCTGACGCATATACTTTTTGCGCAGTGTTTTTTCCTTTGCTTTCCGAACTTTGGCAAAGCCATAAATTCCAAATTTACCAAATACTTTCCACAGGGCTTCGGTGTAAGTTAGTCGCGGATCTTCTTCCCAAAGTTGCTCAATTCCCGAAGCCAGGTGATCGACTAACTCCAGCTGCAAATCGTAATGATACACATAATGCTCGCGGCAAAATGTAAAAAGATCTTCAACCTGACGGGGACTTAATTTTTTACTCATGGGGTTATGCTTTTACAAACTGAGGATATTGACCAACCAAGTGCTCACGAATTTTCTTCGGAATAAAAAATGTATCGCCGTAGAGCAACACAATAAAAAACGATATTAGCATCGACACAACTACCGACCAGGCAAAAGTAAGATGCATCGTTTTGTCCACAAAGAGAGAAACAAAAACACCAATATTACCAGGAAGAACTGTCAATGCTGTTCGCCCTCGTGCGATCTCGTTTAACAGGAAGCTATGTCCTTTCTTAATTTTAGGCCAAAGTTTCAATGGAGCATAAAAGAATGCATAAACAAGCATCAGAAAGACATAACCTATTCCAAACGAATAAAATACGTATTCGTCATTTTCAACCAAACGGAAAATGGTAAAAAACAAAGCGGCAAGAGCAATTGTCACTGCAATTTTCGGAAACTTGTAATACTCGCTAACAAACTGCCACAACAATCGCCGGTATTTTTTACGCAGCGCTTTTTCTTTATCCAAACGAATAATTACAAATCCGGCATGACCTCCAAATTGTTGCGACACTTCATACAGCGCATTATCAAACGACAAATCCGGGTTCTCTGTCCACAAATTTTCGATAGACAATGCCAGATGATCGACTAATTCAACTTGCAAATCGTAATATACAATCGACTGAAAGTAACAGAACTCGTACAGTTCCTCTATTTCGGTGTGGCTTAATTTTCGGCTCATACAGTTTGTATTCCGGGGTTCAACAAACTTTGCATATTCCGGATAAATTCCTGCATTTCAGCGAAACGGCTCACTGCTTCTTTTTTCCCATTTTTGGTCAGCGAGTAATATTTGCGCATCCTGTTACCGGTCATTTCCATTTCCACATCGAGCAAGCCCTCGCCCTCTAACTTGTGTAGCATGGGGTACAAAGCTCCTTCAGTAATGGTAAATTCCCCTCCCGATATTTTCTTTACTTCCTGAGTTATCTGGTAGCCGTACATCCGGCCATTGTCTTCCAACAGTTTCAGAATAATGGTTGAAAGACTTCCTTTATACAATTGGTTTGTGTTCATAAGAACAAAAATACCTATTTTCTCAATACATAGAAAAAATAGGTATTCTTTTTTTGAAGAAATTCTTTCTCCAAATTATCGCACAAAACTTTTTTTACATCTCGAAATTGTTGTCGCTGTTCATTTCAACGCCTCCCAAAGTCAGTTCAGGCTCAGGTCCATCGTTGTTATCCGATAAGAAAAGCAGTTTCGCTTCATGCTTTTTCAGCGTCAGATTAATATCTCTCAACTTACCCAAACCAATACTGCCTCCCGGATTCCATAAATACACCCAGCTAGTGTTGTGTCCACAAATTTCGTCAATAATGAAATTCTCACTTACCTCCTGATCCGTGTCATTAAAAATGAGTAAGCCCCAGCCTCGGTATTTTTTATAACGACGCACTGCCACTTTGCACGATTTTTTGTCGGGCCAATATGGGAATATCGCACTTTGTGGACGTTTCTGCGGTTGCAAAAACCGCCACCACAGCCGATTTTCTTCTGTCCACTCGGTTAACCGGTCTGAAATACTGACTGACCCACCCAGCATTCCGTTCCACAATGTAAGGCTTTCCTGTTCCTGTCGGCTCAATTCAGTATTTTTATCCCGAAGAAAAACCACTCCGACATCGTTCTGCCACAATACATTATTAAAATATTGACAGTAATAACTTTCCTGAATCATATTTTCAGTTCCTCTGCTTGACCAAACTGCATTTGTTTCGTTTGCAATTTGCATCGCATCAACAAAGCCAATCATCGGGCCATAAGGCGAATCGCCTGCTTCCCAAAAACTACCAGCTCCTATTTCATCCCGAATCAGGCGAATCACTTCCAGATAGGCCTGCACCGATGTTTTTCCTTCAACCGAACGACTTACCGAACGGGCATTTTTCAAGCCCCAATCCATAAAATCGGTTTTGAAGAATGTATAACCCATTTTCCGATACGAACGGAAAACCCGGCTAATATAGCGCTGCACATCCGGATTACTCGGGTCAAGCGAATATTGCTTGCCTTCAGGTCCATCCTGTTCAACAATCAGGTTGCCATTTTTATCTTTATGTAACCATTCTTTATGATGTTTGAATAGTTTACTTTTCTCATCAACCTTGAATGGGGCAATCCAGATGCCGGCCCTATATTTTCGCTGAAAAATCTGACGAGCTGCCGATTCCATTCCTTCTTTCCACCGATCATCCGGATCAAGCCAATCGCCATGAATACAATAGCAATCGTCAATCAGAATGGTTTGCAATGCCAGTTTCGGCTCTATTCTGTCCAATGCCTGCAATTGCTCCAACAAGTAGGCATACGAAAAATCTTTTCCATAATCGTACTTCGAACTCCAATGGTAGCTAGTATTGGTATCGTTACGAGCCACATTGTTTTCAGCAATATTCCCGACCAAATGCTGCAATGTTTCAAACGGTTGATTACCGTAAAACACATACAAATCGGGAAGTTTCAGAAAATCATCAGCAAGATCAATTCCTTCGGTCAGAAAGCCCGACTCGCAAAAGAATTTTTCAAAATCAGGCTCACTATCGCGCAATCCCCAGCGATGAGAACGACTATAAACCGTACTTCGCTGTAAGAAATTATTATGTTCGTAGGCTCCAATTGCCATCGTATCACCATTATCGGCAGTTAAACCAAAACACATGTAGCTATCGTATGCCCAGGCCTGCTCTCCCGAACGGTTTCCCCAATCCTGTTCACTGGGCTGCTGAAATGTAAACATTCCACTTTGTCCACCCGTTCCCATTCCTTGCTTAAAATAGTAATCTACCCCATTGATTTCGGCAGCACCAACCGGGCAAAAAAGGTGAGGAGCCACTGATACGCCACTAATTTCAGCACCAATAGAAACCGAGCCTGAATGAATTTTCAGATCAAGCATGATGTAGCTGCTGTTATCGAGTTCGTAAATAATACGTTTTCCTTTAGGGGAGTCGCCCATAAATGTATTGCGGGCAAAAACGGGCTGTCCGTCAATCGACGGCCTGCATTTTCGCAAAGCAACTTTTCCGGCAATCAGGTCAAAAGTCCCGTCTTTATGAAGAATCCACTCGGGTCTTCCTAATTTGAAATTCAGCAAACTAAAGCTACTTGAAGTATCCGCCGACATGGCTGATATAGGAAACGGAACCAGTGTCACGCCAATTCCTGCTCCAAGCATCTTCAGAAAAGTCCTTCTTTCCAGTGACTTGTGCGCCATAAGTTATATTTTAGTTTCGATTAGGTCAACCGTAAATTTAACAACTTTTAACAAAGAATATCTCTCCGCTAAAAAAATAAATCGGCAAGTACTCGCTATCAAATACTTGCCGATTAAAAGATGTTTTAGAATACTTTTTGCAGGAAAAAATCATTTTATTTCCAGCCAGCCCTTCAACAGATTTATCATGTATTCTTTTTGCTCTTTGGGGAATGTATTAATCCGGGCTTTATGCGAACCTCCTTTTTCAACCATTTTTATCAGGTTGCTTTTATTTGGAATATTTACTGCAGTAGCCGACCAGGGATCATTCTCCCCATAAATAAACAACATTCGGGCATCGGTTTGCTGTAAAAAGCGATGCAAATTACGCATGGTTGACGGATCGAAATCAATTTTCATATCCTCAGGAAGAAAAACATGCGACAAATAATTTTTTGCAGTTGAAATAGTCAGCCACTTTTTGAATTTACGGGTATCGTAACCATAATAGCCCAATTCGCGGGCCGCCTGCACAAAAAATGGACGGGTAGGCTCAATGCCTTCCTCCGCAAAATAGTCGGACGAAGCCACTTTCATCAAATGATCGAACAATTCCTTATCGGACGAATTGTTCCCCGGAATATCCGCAGATTTATTGCCCCATTGCCAAAACGAAAATGAATATTCGAGTACACAAAAATCGAGCACTTCAGGCAATGACATGCGGAAAGTGTATTTATTCTTTTCAGCAAAGCTTTTCAGAAGAGGAATCATCGCTGCTTTACGTTTTAACACTTCCTGCTGAAATGCAAGAATAGCTTCCCTGTCGGATTTGGAGCCTGCTTTTCGGGCGATAAATGGTTCGTGACGACCGTCTTCAACACCAAAATTTAATGGTCCCACATAGGCTACAGTCACATCCACATCGCCAGGATAAAAACTACGATGCGACATCGCGGTTTGACCACCTTTGCTGATACCTGTGCTGACCCATTTCGACTGATAATATTTTTTTAGAAGCTGAATTACATCGTGATGATCGGCCACTGCATTGGCAACTGTCAGATAATCCCAATTCAAAGGAGCAGGAACTGATTTCCCGAAATAACGGTGTTCAATACAAATCTGGTTCGCATCCAGAATAGAGCTCAATTCATTTAAATACCGGGCTTGTGTTGCATAATTGGCAGCATAGCCTTCGGTAATAAGCACTACAGGACGATCGACAGCTTTATCGGCCACAACAACCCGTTGAAGAAAGAATCCCTTTGTTGTATCGGCATGATTAAGCGGCTGCCGAAACATAACTTCGTACGT
This sequence comes from Prolixibacteraceae bacterium, assembly GCA_963668595.1. GTDB lineage: Bacteria > Bacteroidota > Bacteroidia > Bacteroidales > Prolixibacteraceae > GWE2-42-39. The sequence continues at coordinate 2,686,282 of OY764876.1, forward strand.
TTTTCCGAAAAACGGATTGCTCTCTATTTCGGTAATTTGTTTGATTGCCGGTTGTTTCTTCATGAATTGCAGAATGTCCTGCGCTGAAAGAAATGCAGGCAACAGCAACAAAAACCACAAGCCTGCTACAAACCGGAAGATTTGTCGTCGATTCATTTTCACTATTTAAAAGGTTGATTTTATACTTTTTATCCTTTCCGGATGGCTTCTACTTCCTCAATGGTTTTCGGTTTTGCCTTTCCTAAGCGGCGACTTCCGGTTTCAGTAACCATAAAATCTTCTTCATTTCTGATTCCGCCAAAACCACGGAATTTATTCACTTCTGTCCAGTTAATAAATTCAGAAAATTTATTCTCCGATTGCCATAAGTCAATCAATTCAGGAATGAAATAAACACCCGGCTCAATGGTAAAAACATGTCCGGGACGCAAAGGCTTTGCCAGTCGCAGCGATTTCAACCCAAACTGAGTACTTTTTTGTTCGCCATCGTAACCGACCCATACTTCGCCCAAGTCTTCCATGTCGTGCACATCAAGCCCCATCATATGACCGGTTCCGCAAGGGAAGAAAAGAGCATGAGCTCCGGCAGCAAGCGCTTCTTCGGTGTCACCGTGCATCAATCCCAATGCTTTCATCGATTCGGTAATTGAGCGACAAGCCGCAAAATGCACTTCGCGGAACGAAATTCCTGGAGCAATAGCAGCCGCTGCTGCTTCGTGTGCACGTAAACTGATCTGATAAATTTCTTTTTGCTGTTCGGTAAAACAAGTATCTACCGGAAAAGTACTCGACAAATCGCCGGCATAATGCATGCGTGTTTCGGCTCCGGCATCAAGTAAAAATAGCTGTCCGCTACGAAGCACGTTCCCGTGGTAATGGTTATGCAATGTTTGACCGTTGATGGTTGCAATAATCGGGAACGAAAGATCGCTGTTTGCCGCGTGTGCTACCTGGTGTACGCGAGCTGCAATTTCAGCCTCCAGCATCCCAGGTCGTGCCATTTGCATGGCAGCCACATGCATATCAACCGACAGATCGACCGCTTTTTCAATTTCGGCAATTTCTTCGGACGACTTAATCTCCCGCTGACTAACTACAGCCTTGGTAAGCTCAAGTGACGCATTCAGGTTTACCTGATCGGGACGAATACCCAGTAAACGAAGGATTTTGATTTTATTGGCAGGCCGGTAAGGAGGCAAAAAATGAATGTCTTTACGCGAAGCCTGAGCTTCTTTCAGTATTGAAAATAACTTTACAGTAGGCTGATTTTCTTCAACACCAGCTAAAGCAGCCCGCTGTGCTAAAGTCAGTTGTGGCCCAGTCCAAACAATCTCATCAATACCAGCATCATCGCCAAAAAGAATTTCTTTTTCGTGATCCACATCAATTACGGCAGCCAGCCCCGGACAGTCAAGTCCAAAATAATACAGGAAAGAGCTATCCTGACGAAACGGATAGGTATTATCCGCATAATTCATTGGAGACTCATCGTTCCCAAGCATCAGAATCAATCCTGATCCTACTTTCTTGCGCAACTCAATCCGTCGTTGCTTATATATTTCATCCTTAAACATTTCGCTAGTTTTTAAAACCGCCTAAAGGTATAAATATGATTTGAAAATAGCCCCCCGCAAGAGAGGCTATTTCAAAATAAATCAGTGATTGGGATAGTATCCCAGGAATACAACTAACTAAAATTCTCGTGTTCAGTACGTTCAATAATTTCGTTTTGCAAGTCAACACCCAGATCATTAAAATAGTCGCTGTAACCAGCCACACGAACAATCAGGTCGCGATAATTTTCCGGATGTTTCTGTGCATCGCGCAAGGTTTCGGCTCTTACCACATTAAACTGAATATGGTGACCATCCATACGGAAATAACTGCGAACCAGTGATGAAACTTTCCGGATAGCCGAGTCGTCATTGAAGAAATCAGGCGAAAACTTCTGGTTCAGCAAGGTTCCTCCGGTTCGCAAATGATCAATTTTTGCTGCCGATTTCACTACCGATGTCGGTCCTTTTCGGTCAGCTCCCTGAACCGGCGAAATACCTTCCGATACGGGTGTTCCGGCCAAACGACCATCGGCACTGGCCTGCATTACACTTCCGAAATACACATGGCAGGTAGTTGGCAACAAATTGATCCGGTAGTCGGCTCCACGCGGACTCTTTCTGCCATCCACCGCATTGAAATAGATTTCGAAAACATCTTTCAGGAATGCATCGGCGTAATCGTCATCGTTTCCGTATTTGGGTGTCTGATAAATCAATTTGTAGCGCAAATCTTCATCCGATTTAAAATTACTTTCGAGAGCAGCCAAAAATTGATCCATCGTCCGGGCAGCATCGTCAAATACTTGTTTACGAATTCCGGATAAACTATCGGTGATAGTTCCCATGCCTACTCCTTGAATATAACTGGTGTTATAGCGTGCACCACCGTTAATGTAATCGACTCCTTTAGCCACACAATCGTCAATAATTAACGAAAGGAATGGTGTTGGCACATGATTGATAAAAGTTTTTTCGATTATGTTACTTCCTTCAATTTTTATATCAGCGAAATGATTCACCTGCTTGCTAAATGCAGCGAGCAAATCAGTCATCGAGCTAAAATTGCGCGGATCGCCGGTTTCTAAACCAATTTGCTTACCGGTACGCGGATCAAATCCATTATGCAAAGTAATTTCCAATATCTTCGGAAGGTTGAAATAGCCTGTAAGAATATAACTTTCGGTCCCGAATGCCCCGGTTTCAACACATCCGCTGGCACCGCCATTGCGTGCATCCACAATATCTTTGCCCATGCGGGTCATTTCCTGAATGATCGCATCGGTATTAAAAATTGAAGGTTGACCAAATCCTGTTTTGGTGATTTTTACTGCCCGGTCGATAAAGGCATCCGGATTTTTTTTGCTCAACTGCACCATTGAGCTGGGCTGCAATAGACGCATTTCTTCAATCACATCCAACAGAATAAACGACATCTCGTTTACCGCATCCGATCCGTCGGGTTTCACCCCTCCAAGATTGATCAGTGCAAAATCGGTGTACGTGTTACTTTCCAAAGCAGTAACTCCCACTTTCGGTGGTGCAGGATGATTATTAAATTTAATCCAAAACGAATGTAATATTTCAATTGCCTGCTCTTTGGTGAGCGTTCCGGCTTCAACTTCTTTTTTATAAAATGGATACAGATGCTGATCGAGTCGCCCCGGATTGAACGAGTCCCATGGATTGAGCTCGGTAATTACACCCAAGTGAACAAACCAGTAATATTGAAGTGCTTCGTGAAACGTTTTAGGCGCATGCGCCGGAACATTTTCGCAAATTCCGGCCATTGTTTCCAATTCCGATTTCCGCACTGCATCAGTTTCCGCTTGAGCCAATGCATGCAGTTTTTCGGCATGACGTTCGGCAAAACGAATCAATGCTTCTGCCGCAATTTTCATTGCCTTCAGTTCTTCCCCTTTTTCAAAAGCCGCCGAATCGTTCATGAAATCGAGGCGCGACATGCTTTCTTCCACATCAGCAATAATATCGAGCATCCCTTTTCGGTAAATTTTATTTCCGGCCACCGTATGACCAGGAGCCCGCTGCTCCATAAATTCAGTAAAAATACCTGCAGCATACGCGTCTTTCCATTGCTGCGAAACACTGTTCATCACCCGATCGCGGTTTGAATGCCCCTTCCAGAAAGGAATAATCGTTTCTTCAAATGCCTTTCTTGTTTCCGGGCTAACACGAAACCATACTTTTTCGCGTGTATTCAGAATGTCCAAATCCTGCAACGAATGCACTGTAATTTCCGGATAAGTAGGTGTTGCTTTGGGCGCAGGACCACGCTCTCCAACAATCAGTTCAAAGTCGTTGATGCAAATGGTTTTATTTTCCAGAATATAGCGAAACGATTTGGCCCGCTGTACCGGAATAGAATCGCCAAATGCCAAATGATTCTTATAAAATTCGGTTATCAGCAATCCCCTTTCTTCTGAAATGGCATTGATTGCCTCCAAACTTTGTTTGCGTAAATATTGTATTCTTGGTGTCATGATTTTTTTGATTTTTAATTTTTTTGGTTATTCTTTTTTTCGATCGATAAAGTGGATTATCAACAACGAATACTCATCCTCCTATCGTCACATTCAAACCGGCATTTTCAAACTGACTGACAAAACCAGCCAACTCTTCACGAACCATTTTCGGAGTTTCGCCCATTCGGTTTTCTAGTCCGAACCGTTTGTACTTGTGACTTGCTGTTTGATGAAATGGTAACAGGTCAATCCCTTCCGGTTTTTGCTGAAACGAATTCAGAAAAGCAATGCTCTCCCGAATGTTTTCATCGGTTGCCGAAATTCCGGGAATCATCGGGATGCGTATGCGCAACTTGCGCCCCTCGGTTAAAAGTCGCCCTATATTCTGGTGAATCAATGCATTCGGAACGCCTGTATATTGCTGATGCAATGTTTCATTCATCAATTTCAGGTCAATCAGAAACAAATCGGTAAACGGAACAATTTCGGATAGAATATTCCAGTTTGAAAAAGCAGTTGTATCAACCGTTGTATGCATGCCTTCTGCCCTGCAAACTTTCAGCGTTTCCTGCAAGAAGCGATGTTGCAACAAAGGCTCACCTCCCGAAAAAGTTACGCCACCTCCTGATTCCTGCATAAAAACCTGCTCTTTCCGAAGTTCCTGCATCAGTTCTTCCACCGCCATTTCGTGGCCTACACATTCGTCTTCGGTGTATGATTTTCCATCCAGTGTGACTGTTTTTGCTACACAAACCATTTTCGGGTCAATACTTTCGGGATTGTGGCACCACCAACACGACAACGGACAACCTTTCAGAAAAACAGTTGTACGAATGCCCGGACCATCATGCACCGCAAAACGCTTAATATCAAACACAATACCTTTCATTGAGAGTAATGAATAAAAAGTAAAAAGTAGTAAGTAAAAAGTAGTAAGTAATCACTGGTTGCTGACGCGCAACCGATTATTCAGTTTTCAGAAGGGGAGAAACAATCAATTAATCCAACATTCGTACAAGCCTTTGCCGAAGTTGTGATACAAATTAGAATAGTATTTAATGTATTGTTTCATTGGGTGCAAGGTAGCTTTTTTTTCGAAATAAAAAGCAGGCCGGAAAAAGTTTTATTTCAGCGATTTCGTCGCAAATAAGTTGTTTTTGCTTCTGCGAAAAACAGAAGGCTGCATGCCTACCCACTTCGAAAAAGTAGAAGAAAAATGCTGAGAAGAATAAAACCCGCAGTCGAGCGCAATACTGGTCATACTTCGCGATGTATCAACGAGTAACTGCTTCGCTTTTTCAAGCCGAAGATAAATGAGGTAATTGGCCGGGGTATAGCCAGTATGTTTTTTTACCAATTGCGTTAAAGTAGTGACTCCAACCCGATTGATCTGAGACATCTCTTCGAGCGTCCATTTTTTTGACAGATTTTGATTCAGATGGTAGTCGAAATTTGAAAACCAGTTTCTGTTTTCGTTCCACTGATTTTCGCGATTCTGAATAATTCGGACTGTATTGATTAATAATTCTTCCACAAGATTGCACACCCGCTGATAGTATCCGAATTCTTTTTTTTCAATTTCAGCATGAAGTCGTTCAAAGAGTTGCCGAAAAGCCTGCGCTTTTTCGATCGTGTGCTTCGTGTTTTGGGCAAGCACCTGTCCAATTAATTGATTTTCTGAATCAGAAAAACGCGACCACTCTCCCAAATAAAAATGTCCATCTTTCGAAAAAACTTCCGGACGAATTACAATCCAGTAAATTTCGCCCAGGTCAACCACTTCGTGAGGACTTCCATGTTTTTCCCACGGGCAAGTAACAAAACCATTTCCGGGAAAAAGTAAATATTGCTGTTCCTCCACAACCCAGTCGTAGCGCCCCTTCATCACGTAACACAATTCAATGCCATGATTGAAATGCAGTTGCAGCGGTTTTTGCCGAATATCTTTATATTCTTCAAAACCAAAATCATTGATAAACGGAAATCTTTCGAGAAGCTCAAACCCTTCCGCATCGCCATCTGTTCTGGAATAAAAAAAGTGCATGATTTGTACAATATCTTTCAATGTAAAATTATAGTATCTTTCTATTTTGCAAAACAATTCCTTTGTTACTCAACCAAACTAAAAAAACGACCATGATACGAATCTTCATTTCTTTGCTGTTTTTCATTTTATTGAATCTGTTTGGGCAAGCACAGTCATCGCAATTAAGAAAAATCGTGGATTTTGCTTCCGGAACTACCGGTTGGTTCGAAGGATTTCAACAAAATGTGGGGAAAAATGAATTCGAATATCATAGTTTTCGCAACGATGTTTCCAAGTCGCTGATCACCCGATGCAAAGATGGCAAAATGCCCATATCATGGCAAACTACAACTGTTCCAAACAATTGGAACCAGAAAAATGCCGGATTTCTCTGGATTGCCGCACTCGATTTAACTTCCAACAAACATGTTTTTGATGTGTCGGTGAACGGACAAAAGCGGTTTGAAATAATCAGTTCAAACCAGAAAGATTGGACTATTGAAACTGCTGATGGCGGAAAACTTTCGTTTATGACCATTGAAACCGACCAGAATAACGATGCGCATGGCTACATGTCGTTGATTGCGCCAACCTCTTGGTTAAAAAAAGGAATGCCTCAAACCATTGAAATTTCGGGTCGCGCTTTCGACGATTATACATGGATCATTGTTTATCAGGCCACCGATGCGCTTTCTTTTCTGCAAAATTCGGTACAATACGATACATGGATGAGCCTGAGTATGCAAGAAAAAGGAGATATTTTTTCAGCACAAATCTCCGCTCCGGTTACCCTGGCAGGCCAAAATCTGCATTATTTCTATGGAAATAAAAAAGGAACCGTAACATTACAGCAAAGCGATGATCAGGCAATCGGAACATTTTCGTTACCTGTTTCTGCAAAAAACAAATCATTCAAATTGAATGATTCAAAAGGGGAAGTGTTCGTGATAAAATCGCTGGGCGAGCCGTTCAAAACAACCCGGCTTCTGTCCAAATCGGTTTTACTGAATGAAAGCAAAACAGAGAACGGCACAATAATTCTGACCGCGCAACGAAACTACAAACCCAATACGGTTTCCGAATTATTGAAACTCTCAAATTCAACGCTTGCTCACGGACAAATTTACCTGATGAATTCGAGCCACCAGGATATTGCATGGATGGATTCGCCTGAAAAATGCATCATTGAGCGAGACACGATGTTGCTTTCTCCGTTGTTCGAGATGGCCGAAAAAGACAAGAATTACCGGTTCGACGTGGAAGATGCATTGATGATTAAAGAATTTATTGAACGGCATCCGAACAAAAAAGAGCTGGTTAAGCAAATGCTTCAGGATGGGCGTATTTCATGCGGATCGACCTATACTCAGCCGTATGAAGAAATGTACTCGGGCGAAGCGCTGGCAAGGCAATTTTATTTTGGCGCGAAATGGCTAAAAGATGAATTTAACTACAACCCAACGGTTTACTGGAACGAAGATGTACCGGGACGCACACCTCAAATGATGCAATTAATGCGCAAAGCAGGAACCCAATATATGATGATCAGCCGTCATGAACGCGGCTTGTTTAACTGGTACAGCCCCGACGACTCGTTCGTTACTGTTTTTACTCCCGGACACTATTCCAACGCATTTACCCCTCTTCAGAAAAATTTCCACGAAGCCGCACAGTTTCTCGCTTCCAGCTCTCTTGACTGGGCCAACTATTACACGAAAAAAACAATATCGCCCGTAATTCCGCTGCTTTCCGATTGGGACATGAGCCCTGCCAAAGATTACAGTCAACTAATACAGCAATGGGAGAACATCAATGAACTGCAAAACGATCAGGGGAAATATGTTCCGGCAAAATTACCCGGGTTTAAAATTGCTTCAACTCCCGAGTTCTTTGATGCATTAATGGATCAAAATCCGCAATTACCGGCAATTCGTGGCGAACGGCCCAATGTATGGATGTACATTCATGGCCCATCGCATCAAAAAGCACTGAATGCAAGTCGCGAAGGTGATATTTTGCTGACCATTGCCGAGAAACTTGCTACCGCGAATGCATTGGTTGACGGTTCGTTTGTCAACTATCCAACTCATGAGTTGAACCGCGCATGGGAAGCAAAAATTTACCCCGATCATGGCTGGGGCGGCAAACAAGGCGAAATTACCGACGCTCTTTTTCTTCAGAAATATGAATTTGCCAAAGCCGAAGCCGAAAAAATTATCAATAAAAATTTACAGGAACTGGCATCGAAAGTAAAAACTGATTCATCGAAAGGCCGCCCTTTGGTAGTTTTCAATAGCATGAATATGTTGCGTACCGATCCGGTTGTTGCATCGGTACAATTCTCCGAAGGCCAGACTTTCGGAGTAAAAATGTGCGAGCAGAATGGCTCTCCGCTAAATGTTCAGCTAACCAATTGCACAACTTTTCCGGATGGTTCTGTTCAATCAGCAAAAATTCATTTCACCGCAAGCGAAATACCAGCTATTGGATACAAAACCTATTATCTGCAAACCGTCCCCGTGCAAACAAAAAAAACAACGCCAGAATTTACACCCCAAGCTGAAAATCGTTTTTATAAACTGAGCTTTGGCAACGGAGGTTTGGCATCTATTTTCGATAAAGAATTAAACAAAGAACTGGTGAATGCCGACAAATTTGTGGCCGGAGAAGTTTTCACAATGCGCTCGGAAGGAAACGGAGCCGGAGAATTTACCGATGTTCAGCAACCCGACATGGCTGGATTTGACAAAACCGGCAATTATCCGACCCATTGGCAAATTGAATCCGACGGACCTATTTTTACCATTTACAGCTATCGCCAAGCTATTCGTCACGCAGTAGTAGAACAACACATTAAAGTTTACCATCAGCAAAAACGCATCGATTTTGATGTTGATCTGCTGAATTGGGAAGGCATTTTATACCGAGAATTCCGCATGGCATTGCCTCTGAACATGACTGACGGGCAGGTTGCCTACGAAGTTCCTTTTGGTGTAGTTGAAGTAGGCAAAGATGAAATTGAAGGTGCAGCGGGAGAACGCTATACAACAATCTGTAAAAATATTCATCCGCGGGGCATCGAAAACTGGATCGGAGCCAGCAATAGTGAGTTTGGAGTAACGCTCAGTTCATCGGTGGTGGTAGCCGACTGGATTGATCCAACAGACCAGCCAATCGGGAACCAGATATTGCAACCCATTTTACTGGCATCGCGCCGAAGCTGTCATTGGGAAGGGAACGAATACCTGCAAACAGGCACCCATCATTTTCATTTCTCGTTAAATTCACACCTGCCCGGATGGGAATACGGACAGAATGCTGGTCGTCAGGCAAACGAACAACTGTTGACTGTTTGGACCGATCATGCGTATAGAACGGCATCGCTACCCGAAACAGGTAGCTTTTTCTCCTCTACGGGAGAAAATATTCTGATCTCAACCGTAAAAAAAGCGGAAAACAGCGATGAAGTGGTTATGAGACTTGTTGAAACAAGCGGGAGAAACCAATCTGTTCAGGTGAAAATATTCAACCATATTAAAGAGGCACAACTTACCAACCTGATTGAAGAAGAACTGAAAGGATTAACTGTAAAGAATAATGCTGTTGAAATAGAAATTCAACATCATGCAATTGAAACACTAAAACTGAAACAAGCAGATTAAAATACAGAAAAAACATTCCTGTAATCTCATTTTACACAAGATCACAACAATAATTATTGCCGTAAAAATTCACAGCAAATAAAGAATCAACTTAGTCAACTAATTACCAAATCCTTTCACGTAACCCGGGCGATTTTTCAATATCGGAATTCTCAACACCCGCTCCACATACTGATAGTAGTAAAACAGTTTGTGATTGATTTCAATTCCATAATGAACTCCTGGATTGTAGTCAACCGGATGATTCAAAATGTGCCCCTTCGGAAAGCTGCTAATTTTCGCATTCCAGGCCTGAGTGTAAAGATGGTTCCACTGTTCGTAGTAACTCACATCGTGATACCACTCGGGCTTACTGTTTGCAACAAACCAGGTTTCGAACCCGGGGTCCATTACTATCATTTCATACATGGCACTATCCGCAGTGCCAACATCCGAAGTATTTTGCGTCTCCGGAACTAATTTGGTGCTACTACACGCTCCCAATAACGCGAAGGCCACCAACAAGTAAAAATTCCTCATGTTTCCCGTTCAATTTGATCTATCAATTTACTGTTATTCTAAAGATTTTAATACATTTATTTGCGAAAAAAATTACCAAAACAGCATGTTCGATTTTTTATATGAAATATGGCCTAAAACGTTTAATGCCATTACTACACTTTACCTGATTACAACAATATTCATTGCTGTTTTGATCATACTTGAAAACCGAAGTCCGGTAAAAACAATCAGCTGGATACTTGTATTAGCGCTCATTCCCATCGGTGGAATTATCGTTTATTTATTCTTCGGACAGGAATACCGGAAGCGCAAAATGTTCTCGATGAAAGGATTACACAAACTGGACCAATTACGAAAAATAACTATTGAACAACTTAAAACACTTGAAAAAGAAAATCATCAGGAAGTTTTGCTTCAGAAAAAACATTTAATGAATTTGATGCTGAACAATTCAAACGCCATACTCACCAATAATAATCAGGTAAAAGTTTTGCGCAACGGGCATCAAAAATTCACCGAATTATTCCGCGAAATAGAAAAAGCAACGCACCATATTCATCTCGAATATTACATTATTGAAGATGACGAAACGGGCAATTACCTCAAAGAACTATTAATTCGCAAAGCGCGAGAAGGAGTCGAAGTTCGGGTAATTTATGACGATGTGGGGAGCTGGGCCTTACGAAAAAGATTTTTCAGACCGATGCTTGATGCCGGAATAAAAGTCGATTGTTTCATGAAAGTTCGCTTTCCTACTTTTACGTCCCGCGTGAACTATCGCAATCACCGCAAGATAGTCGTTATTGATGGTCATGTTGCATTTACAGGAGGTATCAACATCGCCGATCGCTACTTGAAAGGCTTGCCCAAAGTAGGCATTTGGCGCGACACTCACCTGAAAATAACAGGAGGAGCCGCTACCGCCCTGCAAGTTATTTTTATGGCCGACTGGTATTTTGTTTCCAAAGAAATACTGAAAGGAGAGCAATATTTTCGTCCATTCCGAAACGGAAAAGGAAAAGTCGTACAGATTTGTGCTTCCGGCCCCGATTCAGACTGGGAAAGCATTCATCAGGCATATTTCTCGGCAATTGCCACAGCAACCCACCACGTGTATATTGCAACCCCTTACTTGTTGCCCACTGCCGACTTGCTCTCAGCGCTTAAAATTGCAGCACTCAGCGGAATTGATGTCCGCATTTTGCTTCCTGACAAATCAGATGCTCACATTCCGAAGTGGGGCACCGATTCGTACATCAAAGAATTACTGGAAGCCGGAGTGAAAATCTACTTCTACAAAGCCGGCTTCACTCATAGTAAAATTATTATTGCCGATGGCATTTTCTCCAGTGTTGGTACTGCCAATGTTGACTTCCGAAGCCTGGAAACAAATTTCGAAGTAAACGCAATGGTTTACGACGAACCAATTGCAACACAACTAACCCGCAATTTCATGGACGATCTGGCACACAGCTGGCAAGTGACCTCTGAGGAATGGGCAAAACGACCGTGGCACCGCAAAGCGAAAGAATCATTTGCCCGCATTTTCAGTCCGCTTATGTAAATCCGATCAATTCAAAGAAATTAAAATTTTCAGCAAAAAAATTACCGTTTTCCATTGTGGCATATCTGGAATATCCTATTTTTGTTCGCTCAATCCACTGCATTACGAAAAGGGTTGTATAATTTCGATGCAGGTTTTTTGAACGATAATAAAATTTACGCCGATGAAAACCTATTTCTTTAAGTACATACTGATTTCGGATTCCGTAATGGGATCTGCCCGATAAGGTATTAACTTCACTTGGAATGGTATTGAAATCTCTTTCGATGCCCTACTGATTGTTTGTTTGTCACCCCACGGCAGAAAATATTCCCATCACTGTACGGAATTGCAGCATTCCTACTTTTAATACTCTGTTACTGATTCATTCGTCTGTTATCAGCTGAATTGTTTTCAGAATACTGATTGATTCATTTATCTATCTGGCAAATCGTGTATTTGTCCGGACGACGAATCTATATCGCTTATATACTGCTGCCATAAACAATTATAAACAACTAAAACAAACATCGATGAGTTACCTTAAAAAGTACTTTTCGGGGCATCACTTGCCCGGAGGCACCAAAGAATTGCTGACTTTGGCTTTGCCTATGATTATCTCAACAGCTTGCGACGGAGTAATGACTTTTACTGACCGTCTGTTTTTGTCGCGTCTGGGCTCAGAGCAAATGAATGCTGCTCTTGCCGGAGGTGTGACCCTGCAAATGTTAATGTTTTTCTTCATCGGAGTTACCGGCTATTCAACTGCGCTGGTCGCCCAATACTTTGGTGCCGGAGAAAAACAGAATTCCTCTATTTCTGCCTTTCAGGCTGTACTGGTTTCACTGGCTGCTTTTCCAGTGATTTTATTACTTAAACCTTTAGCTATCGGCTATTTTCATATGATGGAAATTCCCGAGTCACAAATTGGCTACCAAATTGACTATGTGCATATTCTGGCATGGGGAAGTTTATTCGGACTATTACGCCATACCCTGAGTTGCTACTTCACCGGAATCGGAAAAACACAGGTGGTAATGCGGGCAACATTAGCCGCAATGGTTGTCAATGTGGGACTCGATTACCTGTTCATTTTTGGCAAATTTGGACTTCCTCAAATGGGAATCAAAGGTGCTGCGCTGGCAACAATTTCCGGATCATTCGTCGCTGTCATCATTCTTGCGGCATCGTACTTTGCAAAGCCAAACCGAGAGGAATTCAAAGTGATTGGAGCATTCCACTTTAACTGGACCATTATGAAGAAATTACTTTATTATGGTTACCCTGCGGGCTTGGAGTTGTTCCTTAATTTTCTGGCTTTTGCCAGTATGATCTCGTTGTTCCATGCACAAGGCGACACCGTTGCAACAGCTACCACCATCATGTTTAACTGGGACCTGGTTTCGTTTATCCCACTTTTAGGAGTTGAAATTGCAGTAACCAGTTTAGTTGGTCGCTACATGGGAGCACGTCAACCAGAAATTGCACATCGTGCAGCTATGTCGGCAATAAAAACCGGCATCTTTTACTCGATTGCCATTCTCATTCTGTTCGTTTTTGTTCCGGAATGGCTGGTACGCGTGTTTCACCCGCAGGAAATGAGTGCTGTTTTTGAAGATGCAGTGCCAATTGCCGTTTCAATGATACGAATTGCGGCCCTGTATGTACTGGCCGAGGCAGTAATGGTCGCATTGGTTGGTGCCCTTCGCGGTGCAGGCGATACACATTTTACCATGATTGCCTCTGTTGGAGCACACTGGTTATTTGTACCGATACTTTATTTATCGCTGAATGTAATGCATCTGTCAGTTTCAACAAGCTGGTTGTTGCTCGTCATCTTCTTCCTGCTTTTCTGTGTCATTCTGATTGACCGGTTTCGTAGTGGAAAATGGAAAACCATTCAGGTAATCAATCAATAATCAATCGGTTTTTACAAGAAGGCTTTGGGGATAATTCTTCAAAGCCTTTCTTTTTTTTCCTGAATTACAGCACAATGTCAAAGGTGAATTTCACAGCCAAATCATCGCCCAGATCGCCCGTATGATATGGGCCAAAGCGATAAAACCCGCCAACTCCGAGCGCAACTACCTGTTGTTTCAGCAATCGGCGAATTAAAATTCCACCTTCGTAATAGCCCTTCTCGAAACTATGAAATCCGGGATGACGCTGATTGGTATCTCCCCAGCAAGCATTCATTGCCAAGGAAACAAATGGCTTAAAATTCTTGGTTTTAAACAACAAAGTTTCCAAATCGTGTTGCCAAAAAAGTGCTGCCATGCGATTGGCAAAAAACTCATTCATCGGCATGGTTGAGAATGAATTTTCAGCATAAATTGAAACAAATTTAGGCGAAGCTGCCGGTGGACTCACAAACAAATTTCCGTATCCTGTCTCATTCCTGAATGCGCCCAATACGGTAACATGACTGGTTCCGGCATTGCGTAAACGAAACGAATCGCGCAACTTGAACTCGAAAGAATAGTAATCGGTGAAACCAGAATGATCGAATCCCTGCTCAAAATTCAGAAAAATGATAGGATAACGACTTCCCAGAGACATAAACCGACGGCCATTGTCGAAAAACTTTTCGCCAAAAGAAAGGCGCATTTTCAATCCAACCCTTCGTAACTGAAAGCGTCCCTCCGGGGTGTAAGCAGGAATCAAATCCAGCGGTTCAAAATAATCGGTTTGATTGACAAATAGCTGAGTTTTCAAAAAATTTGCCCAACGATGCTCGAATGCAGCGCCGATTGATTGCACCGAAAACATCTCTGTATAAAGCAGTTTGCGAAAATCTTCCGAAGAAAAAACCCGCGGTTGTTCGAGGAAGAAAAGTTCGCCAATTTCCTGACGATCCTTGTGGTAATCAAAATGCAAACGAGTTTCACTTTTTCGACGAATACGAAAAGACAGATCGGCTCCATATTTCGGGCGACCATCGTTAAAACCGTAGCGCCAGTACCCACCCAATTGCCAGTGTTTACTGAACTTCTCGTTGGTTTCGAGTCCAAACCCGGCCTGCACTCCTTCGAAAATATTGTACGCCAACAGATGTCGTAAGCGAATATTGAACTGCCCAACGGGCAAACGCTGTTCGAAAAGTGCCAGCATCATTTTTACACGCTGATCGAGATGCGCAATTTTGCCAATGCTGTCGATTACCTGATACGTAGTTTCGTCTTTGGGATCGGCAGGCCCATAACGATATTGATTCCAATATGCGGTATCGCGCCGTGCAAACTCAGGAGAAACCTCTAACTCGGCGCCGGCAAGATCGCTACGCTCCAACGGAGGATTCACCCGGGCATTGAACAAGTAGGTTTTCCCGCTTCCTTTCAACAAAAAAGAAACACCCGGAACCGGTGAAATATTGAATTTATTATAGATAATTTCGGCATTGAGTTCCTTCGGAAACCAACGTCCTTCGGGCAACAGTTCCGACATCTGCTCAATTTTAATTCGCAGCAAATCGGTAGGTTTATTAGCATCTTCGGCGCGCACCGACTGAATGGCATAGCCATTGGTGTGAATAGTCATCACTCCTTTCAATCCCCAGAAATATTTCCCTTTGCGAGGCCGGAACCGAATGGTATAAAGTGTATCATTACTCGATGTTAGCAATGTATCGCTTAGCTCGAATAAATATTTATTCCATGAATTAGGTGAAACCGGGCTCAAAAAATCGCGCTCAAGCAAACTCACGTAATCGTTGTAAAAAGTAAAAGACTGAAGTTGCGTTGCCAAACTAAAAAACGCAGGATTTTCGACCCCTGACACCCGGGAAGCCAGAATAACTTCCTTCTCTTTTTCTGGTTTCACAAACGATTTCTGACTAGCCGTTTCAATCAAAAACAAATGTTGCCGATCAACCAGATTCTTCATTTTAAACAGTGCAGAATCGCGTTTTGTCGTAATTGAATCAGGCAAATTAGTAAGCAAACCTTTATCGTCGAGGATTGTGAAAGCCAGTTTATTGTATGAATTGTACTGATAAGAATCCCATTTCTGCGGATTATTTTTATCCCGGTTTTCAACCACCTTCTTAATAATCCGATGAGCGGGATTTTCACCGGGCAGCACCCTTACTTCATTTAAATTAACCGGTTGGGTTTTCAGAATAAAAACATGATTATCTGGAAGTTGATCGGGTAAAACAACAAATGGTTCGTAGCCAATATACGAAAAACGAAGAAATTCGATTTGCTCTGTTTCAATCGAAAAAAAGCCATCAATGTTGGTAGTTGTGCCCTGTCCTTGCTGATTAAAAACAATGTTGACAAAAGGAAGCCCCTGACGGGTTGCGGCATCAATTACCTGCCCTGTCCACGAAATGGCATACCCCCGAAAAACCAGAAAAAACAGCAGGAGAATCGGAATTTTTTTCCAAGGAAACGAGAAACTGAAAGTTTGTTTACGCATAAAGGCCGTCCGGATTTCAGGTTTGTAAAACAAATTACAAATTTGCCCGCAAGATAGCTATTTATAGCCTTTTGCCATCAGGCTCAACCAAACATTTACCGGTTTGTATTTATTCTTTTTCGTCTATTTCATCCAATTCTTTCAGCGTTGACTGAAGCATTTTCAGATGATCGCCATACAAACGACGAAATCCCCAGCGCAGCAGCAAATAAACAATCGAAATCAGCACAACCAGAATACCAATGCCGTACAATACAGCCCAAAACAATTGTTTGGTATTCAAATCCTCAATGGTTCCTCCATTGCGATGTGCCGAAATAACCATGCCCCCATACATGCCGGTTACAAATTCAATAATTCCGATTAGTAGCAAAACAAACAGGGCAAAATGGAAAAGCACTTTATAAACGACCAGCGTTTTAATAATTCTATTTAATGCATCACGCAGGTTGGAGATTTGCGCATAATCCTTCCGGATAGAATAATAACGTAAGATGAAGTACAAAAAAGTTCCACCCAGCAAAGCTGAATTAACCCAGTCAATCCAGTCGAGCCACCATGGCGCGATATGTCCCTGTGGCACCGATACATCAACAAACCAATTACCACCAAGAAACAACACAAGAAGAACAAAAAGTGCCCCCATTCCGATTTTAATGTTGCGCTCCACTTTGTCCACAACATTTTTGGTACGCGTTTTCAGAAGTTCACGTATTGCATTCTCATCAAGCCGGTGCTTATCAGCCTCCCGCGACGAGAAATTATTCCATGCTGATTGTAAATCCTTTAAATCCATCATTCGTCACTTTCCATGAATTTCTTCAGCTTTGTCTTAATGCGGTTCATTTTCACCCGCACATAGTTTTGCGTAATGCCGGTAATATCGGCAATTTCCTCATAACTCTTGTCTTCGAGGAAAAGTAGAATAATCGATTTCTCGACTCCTGTCAGTTGTCCAACTGCCTTGTGCAGCAGACGTATCTGGTCTTCTGTTTCACTGTCGTAGTTTTCTTCTGCAATCTGGAAATTTTCGTAAGTCAGACCTTTTTGGTCAGGCTGTCGTTTTCCTTTTTTAAATGAAGTAATTGCCGTATTTAAGGCTACCCGGTACATCCAGGTCGAAAATTTCGATTCATTGCGGAAGCCGGTAAACGAACGCCACAATTGTGCAAGTATCTCCTGGAACAAGTCGCGCCGATCTTCTTCCGAATCACAATAGATCGAACACACTTTGTGAATGATCCCTTGGTTTTCTGATACTATCTTAATGAATTCTTTTTCCAAACCAGTCTATTTGTTTGGGTTTACTCTGTTTTATTACAGTCAGAAAAAGATAATTCTGTTTTTTTAACTCATTTTCAGGAAAGCGACTTCCCGGTCAGTCAGAAATCGCCATCTTCCGCGAGGCAAATCTTTTTTCGTTAAGCCGGCAAACAATACCCGGTCAAGCTTTTGAACCCGGTATCCCAGGTGATCAAATATGCGGCGCACGATGTGGTTTTTACCCGAATGAATTTCAATTCCCACCTGTTTTCGGTCGAGCTTATCGGCATAACTCAACGAATCGGCAGCAATAAAGCCATCTTCCAACTCGACACCTTTCATCAATTTCTTAAAATCGTCTTCGCTAAACTCTTTATCCAGAAAAACATGATACAGTTTTTTCTTCTCATAGCTGGGATGAGTCAGTTTTTTAGCCAATTCACCATCATTGGTAAACAACAATACACCGCTGGTTTCTTTATCCAGACGGCCTACCGGGTAAATACGTTCCGGACAGGCTTTGCCCACCAAATCCATCACAGTACGCTCGGCATGCGGATCGTCCAAGGTAGTAACAAAACCACATGGCTTATTCAGTAAAACATACACCTTCCGCTCCGGATTCAATGTTTTTCCTTTGTAAGTAACCACATCGTCGGGTCCGATCTTCATTCCCATTTCGGTAACCACCTGTCCGTTTACCTGCACCTTTCCTTTTGCAATCAATTGGTCGGCTTCGCGGCGGGAACAAACTCCCGAATTGGCTACATACTTGTTCAGCCTCATTTGTGTATTTTCTTCCATCTTTTTATTCTGAAACGACAAAGATCGTAATTTTTTCAGGAATACGAGGGAAATTTGTGTTGCGAGGGTGCGGGGTACGAGGTGCGGGTTAAATTGTTTTCTTCGGACTTAGAATTTAGGACTTCTAAACTTGTTTGATGAGTCCTACTTAGATTGAGACTTGCTGCTTTCAGCTTCTTTTGCTTTCATTTCCGCTACATACAACTTGTATTGCTCAATAATTGCAGCACGAACCTGGTATTCCGAAGAAGTATGATTCAGAATACCTTTTGAGTTGAAATAGAACATAAACTGATCCGCCTCTTTTTCGTTCAAACCAGTCAAATTCATCACAATATCTTTGGTGTAATACCGCGACAACATCTGCCAATGTTCCTCCGACACAATGGCTTGCCTCACGTTTCTTTTCTCGCGTTCTTCGCCACTGGTGTAATAGCGCAAAAATGAAACAGGACTAAACAGCGCAGCAATAATAGGAGGCTTTTTATTGAATGCATCTCCTCGTAACTCAGGCGAAATGTCAAGGGTTTTTGCTTCCGGAAGTCCGAGATTGGGCTTTTGAGCCTGCCCGGTAACCTCCACTTCACCAATTGCAAAACGAATTGGAATAGCCCGGATGATATACAAGTTTTGTTCGTTGTGCTTCGGATCAATTTGCAGGTACGATTTCTTGAATCCCATTGCAGAAATGGCCAGACTGTCGATATTCAGCATGTCCAACACGAACTTCCCATCGACATCGGTGGTGGTTCCGCCATGCGTGCGCATGTTTATCACGTGCGCATACGGAATCGGACTTCCGTCTTCAAGATTAACAATCTGCCCTTTCAGTCGAATAGGCAACGGATCAATCTCGTCGTCGAAATTTTGTCCCAGAGACCAGCTAACAGTCTTCAGAAAAATGAATAGCAGTATGGCAATTTGTTTGTACATCTTCGAAACCAAAAGTAATGGTTTTCGGCAAACCAACCAGAGCAACTAACATCTGTTAAGCCAATTTAACAGAGTTTAATATTTAAATCGAAAATAAAAACCAGCTATTGAATCATGCTCAAAACAATAGGCTTCAATCCGCTGAAAAAGAATTCAACTGCAATGACCATCATAATAAGTCCCATCAACCTCAACATTACATTAATGCCAGTTTCGCCCATCACTTTCATAATTTTCGACGAACTGTAGAGTACCACATAGGTAATAATCATCACAACAAAAACGCCCAACACCAATACTATCTTTTTCCCGAACGAATTGGCATCTTCCATTAATACGATGGAGTTGGTAATGGCACCCGGGCCGCACATCATTGGGATAGCAAGCGGAGTAACCGAAATATCATTGACATAAGTTTTTACTTCTGAATCTTTAATTTTCACTCGTCCTAACCGAGCCTGTAGCATATCCATTCCCATAATGAAAAAAATCACACCGCCCACAATGCGCAAACTGTTTACCGAAATGCCGAAGAAATTAAATAACACCTGACCAGAGAAAGCAAATAACAGGATGGTTACAAAAGCCACCACCGAAGCTTTCCGAGCCGTTTTTGTACGATCGGCATCGCTCAAATCAGCAGTCATAGTCATAAAAACCGGCATGGTTCCAAGCGGATTCAGCAGGGTAAAAAAGGAAGTGAAAGTCAGTAATCCGAAACTAATCAAGTCATTCATGTGTATAAATTTTCAAAGTTGGTTCGTATAATTTTCGTATCAACTTTTGTTTTTCAATTAAAATCTCAACGTATGGAATAGCCATTTATTCATTTTCGCTTAGTATGAGCTTTAGCTCTTATGGCTATTTCATTGTTTTATATCTTTTGAGGATTCATCTCGTGTGTGAAGTAAAAATACGGCATTTTAAGCAAGCTCTCCGTGCTCTTGCACAAAAACTTTGTGTTTAACTTCAATTGTAGATAATTATGAGTAAGACAAGGTTTTCCAAAAAAGAGATGACCCGACTATTCATTCAGATCATCTCTCCAAAATATTTTATTCCATTTTGCTGAATTCATGAATTCAGCAAACAATAGCAACTCTATCGTTTATGAAATTGCAGGATTCTTGCTATAATCTGCCCACAATTCGTCCACCGTTTTACCCGTCAATTGTTTCCACATTTCGCCATCATTGTAGGTTTTTTCTCGCCCGGCACGATCCATTTTCACAATGATTCCTTTGTAATTGAGTTCAAGCCATGCAAAAAAACGAGCAGTAATACGATAACTATTCCGATAATTCTGTTTATCGGAGAACTCAGGCAAACGCCAGCCTGCCGCGGCATTGGCAACACCATAGGCTGAGCGCACATAGTCGGCAATTCCCTCGGTAACCCAAATCGGCATTCCACTCCGATCGCCATAAGCTTGCACAATATGCATTACTTCATGTGTCACTACGTCAATATCGTTCGGGTGCGAACTCATGTATTTTTCGCTAAACACTACCCGATCGTTTGATGTTGCCGCAACACCATCGTATTCCGGATCGATAATAAAAGTAACCAGTTTAGGCGATTTCTTGTTATAGGTTTTCACCAGTGTCGGATAAACCTGAAAGAACGTCTCAATCAATTTCTGATTGATTTCTTCACTGAATTGAGCCGATTTACAAGTAAAATTCAGCGTAAATTTTCCTCTCTTGATTACCCGTAGTTCGGTCGAAGTTTGCCCAACCACCGACCCAATTGATACGGCAAGAGCCAAGGCCAGAACAGTCAGACCTTTCCATTTTTTGATTTTGTTTTTCATTTGATTTTAAAAAATTTTAGTGTGTGATAAATGCCCTCATCCTGCGATGACGGCTCCCAAAAGTAAAATTTTATCATCTGTTTTTTACAATGACGAATTAGTTTTAGAAACCTGATTTTTCTCAACAGCCTTCTGATTCGTGCAAAAAACAGCACAAAAAATTCACAAGAAGCGAAAGATTGAATAAAAACAAGTATCCATTACCCCATTTATTACCCCTGCTATTGATCGCAGTCTCTGTATATTAGTCTCAGGAAAAATTATCAAACTGATTTGATCAATACGAATATGAACAACCGAAGAAACTTTCTAAAAAAATCACTGGTTGCTGCTGCCGGAATCACAATCATTCCAAGGCATGTGCTGGGAAATGGATTTCTGGCTCCAAGCGATCAACTGACCAAAGCAATTATTGGTGTAGGAAATATGGGACGTGGACACATCCCTTATGAAGGAACCAAACTGCTTGCCGTTTGCGACGTTGAACGCAAGCACCTGGACATTGCTCTGGGGATGGTAGATAAAGACGTAAAAGCTTATTCCGATTTCAGGGAAGTACTTGACCGTCCCGATATCGACATTGTGCACATTGCCACACCGCCCCACTGGCACGGAATTATGTCGGTAATGGCCGCCGAAGCAGGGAAAGATGTATGGTGCGAGAAACCAATGACCCGTACCATTGGCGAAGGCAAACGCGTGGTAGAAGCCATGAAGGTACATGGTCGCATGTTCCGTCTCAATACATGGTTCCGTTTTAAAGATAATTTCTACGGACTGGGCACAACGGTGAAACCATTGAAAAAAGCTATCGATAGTGGAGTATTAGGCTGGCCATTGAAAGTAACCATCAGCGGGGTGACTGGTTTCAACTGGAAATTCTACTGGGTAGGAAAACCGAACCTGGCTCCGCAAGCTATTCCTGAATCACTGAATTACGACATGTGGTTGGGCCCGGCTCCTGAAAAACCATTTAACGCACACCGTGTGCACCAAACTTTCCGCGGATATTGGGATTACGATGGTGGAGGTTTGGGCGATATGGGTCAACACTACATCGACCCGGTACAATACATGTTGGGCAAAGACAATACCAGCCCTGTAAAAGTTGAAGTAGATGCACCGCAACAACATTACGATGCAGTAGGAACATGGCGAAAAATTACTTTCACTTACGAAGATGGTTGCCAAATCATCCTCGATGGAGAAAATAAAGATAAAAATGCCGCTTACATTGAAGGTCCGAACGGAAAAATCTTCAAAGGGTTTGAATCAACGATCCCCAATATTCTATCGTTGGTTGACACCATGCCTGATCCGGAACCACAAGTGGGCTTATTCTCCGATTCAGTACGTACCCGTAAGAAATTTGCATTGAACGAAGAAAACGGTCATCGTTCGGCAACAATTGTTAACATGGGAATTATTGCCTTGCGCCTGGGACGTACGTTGAACTTCGATCCGGTAAAACAGGAATTTATTAACGATGAAGAAGCAAACCGTCTGATTGATCAACCCATGCGTGGTATCTGGAAGATTTAATTTTTAAAGTTCGAACAATGAAGAGATTTTTCAAATATAGTTTACTCGTCCTGATGGCTGTTTGGATGGCCTCGGGTGTGATGGCTCAGGATAAACGCACCCTGACCACTAAAGTTGCGGATGTGTTGGCTCAGTTTCCTGCACAAAACATGGAATATGCCGACCAGTTGGTACAACAAATTATCGAAACGGGCGATGAGGGTATTACTGCTTTTTGCGACATGCTTGTTCCTGCCGGAACCGGCGACGATACACAGGCTCGTTATGCCATCGAATCGCTGGCTGTTTATTCGGCCGTACCCGGACGCGAGTCTGCCCGCTCATTGGTTGCTTCGTCGTTACTGAAAGCAATTAAAAAGGCAACAGACAATGAAGTAAAAGACTTTTTAATCCGTCGCCTGATTTTCTGTGGCGGAACAGAAAGTGTTCAACCAATGTCCGCACTAATCGCTGACAACAAACTGTACGCTCCGGCAATAGCTGTTTTAACGGCTATCGGAACCGACGCCGCAGGTGCAGAAATGTTGGCTGCGCTAACTTCTGCTTCCGGAGAAAAACAAATTAGCCTGATAAAAGCACTGGGAGTATTGAAATACAAAGAAGCCATTCCTGCTTTAACCAAATTGATAGGCGATGATGCAAAAATCACCCGCCAAACACTTTGGGCATTGGCTGAAATTGGCAACGAACAATCGCTGGCTGTAATGGATGCTGCGGCTCAAAAAGCAGGATTCAAAACCGATGCAGCCGAAGCAATGGTGTCGTACCTGCATTATGCCAGCCGTCTGGCTGAAAACGGAGCAAAAGCTTCGGCAAAAAAAGTATGCAGTAATGTACTGAAAAATTGCAGCAAGCCTGAACAGTTACATTTCCGCTCGGGCGCATTGAAAGTAATGCGTGCCAACTTTGGCGCTGAAGTAACTCCTGTTCTTTTAAAAGAATTTAAAAATGAAGATGCTGCCTACCGCAATGCGGTGCTCATTTATGCCGCCGACGGCATGACTGCTTCGGAAGTGAAACAATGGGTGGCAGCAGCAAAAAAAGCGCCCGTTGCATCGAAAGTACAGATTATCGAAGCGCTTGCAAAACGTCCTGAGCCAGAAGTGCTGAATGCGTGTATTTTGCCTGCAATTAATCATTCTGATTTGCGGGTTCGCACCGAAGCAATTGCCGCACTGGCTTTGAATCAGAAAGAAAAAGCATTGCCCATTCTGCTCGAAAAATTAGACAAAACCGAAGCTGACGAAGAATTGGCAACACTGAAAAATGCAATTTTGCTTTGCTGCTCGAAAGAAAACAGCCAGACAGTGGCCAACAAATTAGAACAAGTAAATGGCAAAAAAGCTGTTTTGTTAACCGAAGTGCTGGCTTCGCGTCGTGCTACGCAATGGTTTGGCAAAGTACTGAGCCGTTGTAATGCTGAAAATGCCGAAATTAAAACTGCTGCTTTCGCCGCTCTGAAAAATGTTGCTGCACCTGAAAATCTGTCCGACCTGCTTGCCCTTCTGGCTAAAGTAAACAGCAAAGACGAAACGGCTGCAGTACAGCAAGCTGTTATTGCAGTGTTGCAGAATGAAAAAGCCGATCAGCAGATGGTATTGAAGCAAATGAATGTTGCTTCGATGAAAAAGAAATTGCTTCCGGTTCTTCCGTTCATGAACGATACCCAGGCATTTACTACGGTAAACAGCATTCTTGAAACTGGTTCTTCCGATGAAAAACAAATGGCTTTTGAGGCATTGCTTAACTGGAAAAATGCAGATGCAGTACCGGTACTTTTCAAGGTTATCGAAAACGGTCAGTTTGCAGCAATGCGTGATAAAACATTTGCAACCTATTTGTCGCAGGTGATGAGCTCATCTTTCCCCGACGATCAGAAATTATTGCTGGTTCGCAAGCTGGTTCCGGTTTGCAAAACGGATAAAGAAACAACACAGTTGATTCAAACTGCCGGAAGTATCAAAACATTCCTTTCGTTGGTTTTTGTTGCTGAATATCTGGATACCGATGCATTTTCCGGAACTGCTGCCATGTCGGCCATGAAAATCATGCTCCCTACTCCAGGCGAGGACAATGCCCTGAAAGGCGATTACGTTCGTGAAGTGGCTGGCAAAGTAATTGAAAAACTGACCGGCGGAGATGCCCAGTATTTCAAAATTGATATGCGCGAATTCCTCGAAAAAATGCCTGCCGGTAAAGGTTTTGTGTCGATGTTTAATGGCAAAGACCTGAGTGGATGGCAAGGTTTGGTGGAAAACCCAATTGCACGCGCCAAAATGAAACCGGAAGAGCTGGCTAAAAAACAGGCCGAAGCCGATAAAAAAATGGTGGAAAACTGGTCAGTAAAAGACGGTTCAATTGTTTTCAACGGCAAAGGAGCAAACCTGTGCAGCAAAAAACTGTACGGCGATTTCGAAATGGTTGTTGACTGGCGCATTACCAAAGACGGCGACAGCGGTATTTACCTGCGTGGCACGCCGCAAGTACAAATCTGGGACATTGCCCGCGTTGATGTAGGCGCCCAGGTGGGTTCCGGTGGTTTGTACAACAACAAGAAAAATCCTGCCAATCCGCTCGTGCTGGCCGATAACCCGGTAGGCGAATGGAATACTTTCCGCATCACCATGATTGGCGAAAAAGTAACAGTATATCTGAACGGACAGTTGGTGGTGGACAATGTAACTCTCGAAAACTACTGGGATCGCAACCTGCCTATTTTCCCGCTTGAAGCCATCGAGTTGCAAGCTCACGGAACAGACCTTGCTTTCCGCAATATTTTCGTACGCGAAATCAATACCGAAGAAGTAAGCCTTTCGGAACAGGAAAAAGCCGAAGGTTTCCAGTTGCTTTTCAACGGACGCAACCTCGACGGCTGGGTAGGTAACACCACCGACTATGTACCGGAAGACGGAGTGATTGCTGTTCGCCCGAAGAACGGAGGACATGGCAACCTTTATACCGAAAAAGAATACAGCAACTTTAATTTCCGTTTCGAGTTTAAGCTGACTCCCGGAGCCAACAACGGGCTGGGTGTTCATGCTCCGCTCGAAGGCGATGCTGCCTATGTGGGCAAAGAGTTGCAGATTCTCGACAACACAGCGGCTATTTATGCCAACCTGAAACCATACCAATATCACGGTTCGGTATATGGAATTATTCCTGCCAAACGTGGTTTCCTGAAACCTGTTGGCGAATGGAACACCGAAGAAGTGATTGTGCACGGCGATAATTTCAAAATTATACTAAATGGAGAAGTGATTGTGGATGGCAACGTGAAAGAAGCTACCCAAAACGGGACTCCCGACCACAAAGATCATCCGGGATTACTGCGCCACACCGGGCATATCGGTTTCCTGGGACACGGTTGCGAACTGTGGTTCCGCAATATTCGCATTAAAGAATTATAAGCCTTTTCGGCCTACCAACCAGACTAAATAAATTAGCGCTTCCTGATACGTTTGGGAGGCGCTTTTTTATTTGAGTGAAAACTTTTTATAAAAAGCCCATTCCTTCCGATTGCACTTATTTTCACACGTATATATTTAAATTAAGTTATTGAATATCTGTCGGATCAAAGAACAGTGCCTTGAACATCTTTTGAATCCCGTGTGGAACTCGCAGAGTTGATACATGCCCTTTTGCGACAATTCGAACCATGCTCGTTTCATTCTGCGTAAATTAGTATGGATTTATGATTCTCACATTCCTCTACATCAGAAGAAAATAGCTCAAAATATGAAACATAAATTCTATGAAAATGCCAAGTGGTTAGTGCTACTACCCAGTTGAAGTTTCTTGCCCCAGACGGAAAATGACCGTGGAATGTTTTTGAAAGGGATCGATTACTACTATGAAGAAAACGATTAAAAGAATAAAAATAACGAAATGCCAGTCGAAGTTTCACTAATCAGGTATGCTTTTCCAGTCGTTTAAATCCCCAGAAAATCAATCCTACACAAATTAATAATCCAATTATAGCCGGAATAACGATTGATTTTCCTGATTCGCCTGCGTTATAAATACTCCAAACAATTTTCCCCGTCGCCATTAAAATAACAACACCCAATCCCATCCACAAGCTTCTTTTCCAAAAAGCCATTCCTAATACAAAAAATGAAACAGGAACGGTTAGCAGAAGTAATAACTTTTTGTAATCCCATGAGCCATAAAGCCAGTCTTTCTCAAATTGTAAAAAACTCATTACGTCATTGGTTACAACATCTGGTTTCGGGAACCAAAACATACTTGTAAAAAGACAAAATATGGTAATGAAAACACCTGCCCAACTACGCTTATAGGCAAAAAAGCAAAAAGGAATCAAAAATATAGGACGGATATACCAACTCAGTTGGTTCTGATGCCTCTCAAACACCCAGGTAAAGAAGCGATCATCAATCATCGATACAAGTAGAAAAGCAATGGTCAGCAATGCAAACACAAATGCTATTTTTTTGTCATTCTTCCGAAGAAATTCCATATCTGTTTTGTTTGGTACAGTCCTTATCTACTGTTTGACTTTATCATCCAATCTTTTTTACGCTGAAATAATAAGCTCGTCTGATAAAAATACACGAATAAATTGATTCGCTACAAGATATGATTGGAAAAATATCGAAACAACAGGCTTTCCCGGCCTCCGGGTCGGAAGGAGGTACGGTTGCGGTTTCCCAACAACTCCGGAATTGCCTGTCGTCTGCGAAAATAGTGAAATATTTCGGAAGAAGCAGAAAATGTGTTCCTTTCGGGTTCATGGTGTCCTCACTGTGAGAAAGTCAGCCGGAACTTCCGGGGAACCGTCTGCAGGTGAGGAAAGTCTGCCGGAAACTCCGGGGAACTATCTACCATGTGAGAAAATCCCGCCGGAATTTCCGGCGAAAAATCTCTGGGTGAAGAAAGCTTGCCGAAACCTCCGGCTAATCTTCTACGCTTGAGGACAGCTATTGGGCGCGCCTTTTTGATGTTTTGCAACGAGTAGAGAAGTTCCTTGAAAGTTGGCTTTGTTTCGTTCGCACACGTACGGACTGATTCTGCTTCCGGCCGTTAGGGCTTCATCTTTCTATTGGTGTGATGGTAGAACGTCCGAGCGGTTGGGATGTGGTATTTGCTACAAACAGAACACCGCTATGCGGTTACTGCAATATTATGATTCCGATTGATGTTCTTGTTTTTTAGCGCTATCGGCGCGACCTGTCTGTAGAGAAATGACAACGTCCGAAAGTCGGCGCATCTGCTGTACCACGATTGAAATAATAAAACCAATGCGCCGAAAGATAGGCTTCCTCCTCTCGGTGGCTGGTTTCAGCAAATCTGCGATTAAAAATCGCAGCACCCGCTTAATACAGTTTTTTCCGTTTAACCAGGTACGAAAACAGTACCTGCCGGAAATCTTCGTTGATGTCGGCTTCTGCCAAATCGATCTGGTACTGGCCACAACGCACTTTCAATTCGTCGAAATAGGCTTGAATGGCCTGACGATAATTGGTTTTCAGTTCGTGGGGCGAAAATTTAAGCTGTTCGCCACTTTCCAAATCCACAAAGCGGTACGGACGATTACTGAAATTGAACTCGCGCTCCTGCTGACGGTCGGTTACATGAAAAAGCAATACTTCGTGTTTGTTGTAACGCAGGTGTTGCAAGGCTGAAAATAGTTCGTCGGCCTGACCTGTTTCAACCATATCCGAAAAAATAACTACCAACGAGCGTTTGTGAATATTTTCGGCAATGGCATGCAGCGCATCCACCGCATTGGTTGGTTTGCGCAATTCGTAATTGGCCGGATCGAGCAATTCGGACAACTTGCTGTACAACAATTCGGCATGTACCAACGACAGTCTCGCATCGGTATGAAATTCGATCTGATCGGAAAACAAGCTCAATCCTACGGCATCGCGCTGTTTGCGCAACAGATAGATAAGTGCAGCACTGCAATACACGGCAAAGGCAAGCTTATTCGTTGGTGGCTTTTTCGTCTTATCGAAAGGGAAAAGCATCGACGATGAATGGTCGATCACAATCTGGCAACGCAAATTTGTCTCTTCCTCGTATTGTTTGATGTATAACCTGTCGGAACGGGCAAATAATTTCCAGTCGATATGTTTGGTTGATTCGCCCTGATTGTATTGACGATGTTCGGCAAATTCAACCGAAAAACCATGAAAGGGACTCCGGTGCAAACCGGTAATAAATCCTTCAACCACCTCGCGCGAAATCAGTTCAAGATTATCGAACTGGTGAAACTGTTGTATGTCGATCAGGTTTTTCAATGGATAAGAAATAAAAAAGGCATAAGAAGTAGTTGCTTATGCCTTGGTATTTGTTGATTGAATGTTTTACAACAAAGAATCTACTTTGTCGGCCAGCGTCGATTTAGGAGCTGCACCAACATGTTTGGCTACCACTTCGCCGTTTTTAATGAACAACAAAGTTGGGATATTGCGGATTCCGTATTTCGAAGCGGTTCCCGGGTTGCTGTCCACATCCACCTTCGCAACAATGATACGACCTTCGTAATCGTGCGACAATTCTTCTACCACCGGAGCAACCATGCGACAAGGGCCACACCACTCTGCCCAAAAATCAACAATAACCAGCTTATCTGACTGAAGAACAACTTCTTCAAAATTTGCGTCATTTACTTCTAAAGCCATAATTCAAATATTTTTGTGTGTTAATTTTTCTCCAAATGATTCACAAAATTAGCTTAATTAATTTTAAAAGCAAGGTTGCCATGCTTTTCCAAAAAATTGACTACTTCGTTATTCATTTCAATTCGTGTATTTCTGGAAAACAGTTGAAGGGTCAGATTTGTTTCCGAATCACGCACAATAAATTTCAAAATAACCGGACCTTTATTTTGGGTCGTAAGTTGTTCAAACTCCTGAATAAAGTCAGGGGTAATAATTTCCAAAGGCATCATTACCGACACACTTTTAACCAGGTTTTTGCGCACTTCCTGCAATAAATCGATACGACTAACTTTAAATTCGAGCTGGTCGCCACCAAAACGATTCTGCACAGAACCCTTCACCAAAAGGAAAAGTCCGTTTTTGCAATATTTACTGAACTCGACATAGTCTTTGGTGAAGAAGAACATTTTATACGAATCGGAATAATCGGTGAGGGTCATGGTACAATACGGTTTCCCGTTTTTACTGAAAGCTTCGCGAGCTTCTGTCACCATACCTGCAAACGTCAATTCCCGGCCTTTCAGCCCTTCAATATTATTATTCAAATCGCTGAGACTAATCCCTTTTGATGTGAAATTACTGATCTCAAGCTTGAACTCATCCAACGGATGCGATGACAAATAAATGCCAATCAAACTTTTTTCCTTTTCCAGAAGAATAATACTTGGCCACTCTTCCACACGTGGTGGTTCAGGTTTTTGCACCGTTTCGGCACTCATTATATCGCCAAACAACGACTGTTGCGAGGTATTCGCCTCGTGCTGCATTTTATTTCCATAGCGAATCAGTTTCTCGATAAACGAAGTATCTCCATCTGTTACTGTTTCGAAAAACTGACTACGGGTGTGCTGCCTGAAACCATCAAATGCTCCGGAGATAGCAAGCGCTTCAAGGTTTTTCTTGTTTACTGATTGCAGGTTAACCCGTTCAACAAAATCGTAAATATCTTTAAACTCGCCTCCTTTTTCTCGGGCTTTAATAATATCGAGCACTGCTCCCTCGCCTACTCCTTTTACAGCAGCCATCCCGAAACGAACGTCGCCGGCTTTGTTTACAGTGAATTTCAGGAAACTTTCATTCACGTCGGGGCCAAAAACATCCATTCCCATTCGCTTCGACTCTTCCATCAACTTCGTAATCTCAGTAATATTATTGAGGTTACGGCTCATGTTGGCAGCCATAAATTCGGCCGGGAAGTGAGCTTTCAGGTAACCGGTTTGGTAAGCAACATATGCATAACAAACCGAGTGCGATTTATTGAACGCGTAACTGGCAAAAGCTTCCCAGTCTTTCCATATTTTATCAATCAGTTTGTCGGCATCGGCTTTCTTTTCTTCGCAGCCTTTCATAAACTCAGGATTGGCTTTACATCCATCACTGAATTTCAGTTTCAGCTTATCCATCACCGCAATCATCTTTTTACCCATTGCTTTTCGCAACGAGTCGGAGTCTCCCCTGGTGAAACCTCCCAGCGCACGCGACTGTAACATCACCTGTTCCTGATACACCGTAATTCCGTAGGTGTCATTCAGGTAAGGCTCCATCAGCGGGTGATCGTATTCGATCTTTTCGCGGCCATGTTTTCGGTTGATGAACGAGGGAATATACTCCATCGGACCCGGACGATACAAGGCGTTCATGGCAACCAAATCTTCAAAACGGTTTGGTCTCAAACCACGAAGGTGCTTTTTCATCCCAGGCGATTCGAACTGGAAGATGCCGGTAGTATCGCCACGGCTAAACAGTTCAAATGTTTTCTCGTCATCAATCGGTATTTTGTCTATATCAATCACAATTCCTTTCGAGCGCCTGATATTTTCAATGGTTTCCTTAATAATTGAAAGCGTTTTCAATCCCAGGAAGTCCATTTTCAGCAAACCAATACTTTCCACAAAACGCCCATCGTATTGGGTCGTGTATAATTCTTCATCCTTAGTTGGCATAATGGGGATGTGGTCGGAAAGCGGATCCCGGCTAATCAGAATACCGCAGGCATGTACCCCCGTTTGACGCACCGATCCTTCCAGCGTCTCTGCAAATTTCAGGGTAGCGCGAATCAATTCATCCGACGAATCTCTTTCCCCTTTCAACTCAGGACTCTCTTTGTAGGCTTTTTCAAAGCTCATTTTCGGAGCTTCAGGAACAAGTTTTGCCAGACGGTCGGCTTCCGGCAGTGGCAATTTCAGTACTCGCGCCACATCGCGAATCGCTAATTTTGTAGCCATTGTACCAAAAGTACAAATGTGAGCCACTTTATCCTGCCCGTATTTACGGGTCACCCAGTCGAGTACCATTTGGCGGCCATCGTCGTCAAAGTCAATATCCACATCGGGCATTGAAATACGGTCGGGGTTCAAAAAGCGCTCAAACAGCAAATCATATTTTATCGGGTCGATATTGGTAATTCCCACACAATACGAAACAACAGCGCCAGCGGCCGACCCACGTCCGGGTCCCACCAGTACACCCATTTCGCGGGCAGCATTAATAAAGTCCTGCACAATAAGGAAGTACCCCGGGAAACCCATCGTTTTAATCGTATTCAGCTCAAAATCGATTCGTTCCTTTATATCCTCCGGAAGCGGATCGCCGTAACGAGGTTTGGCTCCAAGGAAAGTCAGATGCTCCAGATAATCGGATTCCAGCTTCACACGAACCACTTTTTCGTAACCGCCTAAACGATCGAATGCCGCTTGTCCGAACTCTTCGAGCAAGGTTTCTGCAGAAAATTTCTGCAAATATTCTTCATCGGTCCCAAACTCCACAGGAATCGGAAAAACAGGCATGATTGGATCAGAGTCGAGCTTAAATTCCTCGATTTTAGCAGCAATTTCGTTTGTATTTTCCAATGCATGCGGAACATCGCCAAACAGCCGGTTCATTTCTTCGGTTGTTTTAAACCACTCCTGCTTGGTGTAGCGCATACGAGTCGGGTCGTCCAAATCTTTGCCTGTATTTAAACAAATCAGCAAATCGTGAGCATCGGCATCTTCGGCATTAATGAAATGCACATCATTGGTAGCAATTACTTTCACCTGATGTTTAACCGCCAACTCAAGAATAGCTTTGTTCACTTGTACCTGACGGTCGTACACCTCTTGCCTCAACTGCGGCAACTCCGACGGGTGACGTTGCAATTCGAGGTAATAATCGTCGCCAAAAACATCTTTGTACCACTGGATTGCCGCATCGGCTTCATCCAAATGGTTATTCATTATTTTCTGCGGCACTTCACCTCCAAGGCAAGCCGAAGAAACAATTAATCCTTCGCTGTATTTTTTCAGAATTTCTTTGTCAACTCGCGGTTTGTAATAGAAACCATCGGTATTCGACAGAGAAACTAATTTTAGTAAATTGGTGTATCCGGTTTTATTTTTTGCCAACAAAATAAGGTGGTCTCCCGAACGGTCAATCTTCGGATCCGACTTATCATGCCGCGACCGCACCGCCACGTACGTTTCGCATCCCAAAATCGGTTTTATGCCCTCTTTCCGGCAGGTATCGTAAAATTCTTTTATCCCAAACATGTTTCCGTGGTCGGTCAGAGCCAAAGCTGTCATTCCGTCTTTCTTGGCTTTCGAAACCAAGCCCCGGACACTTGCCGCTCCGTCGAGAATGGAGTATTGTGAGTGCACATGAAGATGTGTAAATGGGATCATAGTCAATGTCTTTAGAGAAAAATATTAATTCCGAAAACGATTTTTTTCAGGAAAGTAAAGGTAGAAAAAAGCTCAGCCAAAACCGGTGACTGTTGATAAAGTTTGATAAAAATCAGATTCAGATACCGATCAAAAAACGAGGTCTCAACTACAAATCAACTTCTTAACGGGAAGTAAGAATTTTTTCAATGATCGGGAAAATATATGAACTCTCGAAACCGTGACTTTGACCAAAGCGAAGCAGTTTTGCTTTTTTCTCGAATACCGTTTTACCCGTCGTTTTAGGTGCTTTTTGCCGAATCAGGTTTTCGAGTGTTTCGCAGTATTCTTCCTCGTCTATTGTGGTTAGCGCTTCGTCTATCACCACCGGAGCAACACGTTTCATTCGCAGCATGTAGGCAATTTTTACACGTCCCCACTTATTGAACCGAAACTTATCTTTCACAAAATAACCGGCATAGCGTGCATCATCAATAAATTTTTCACTTTGCAGACGCTGTATCAACTGCTCCGTCATTTGTTGATCGGCTCCCCATTGCTGAAGCTTTTCCCGTATATCGTTACTGCATTTCTCGCTTTTGCTGCATAAATCGGCAGCTTTCAGGTAATATTGCTCTATTGTTTTTTCTGTATTCATTAATTCAAAACTACAGCTTTTTGCAGAAAAAGTACTAACTTGGATTTCATAATCGAAGTTCAAAAAAAATGGCAATACACTCTCATTTCATTTTAAATCCAGCTTCAGCCAAACAAAAACAGGTTTCAGGTAAATTATATATTAAGAATAGACAGATTATCGAAAGATATTTTTCGAATAAAAAACCATTTCGTTCAAATGTTGTTTTACTTTGCAGCGTTAAATTTTCAAGCCATGAGATATAAAATAAGCTTCATCGGAATTCTATTAGTTGGGGGGATTTTGCTGAGTCCGGCTTCGCAGGCACAGGACAGCACAAAAGTTGCATTAAGCTTCCCCGAAGCCTGGGTGCAAGTGTGCAACAATAGCCATGTGTTAAAACAGAATGGGCTTCTGATGCAGGAAAAAGAGGCCGAACGCAAAGCCCGAACCGGTTTGCGCATGCCACATGTTTCGTTGTCGGCACAAGCCATACAAATGGCCGATCCGCTGGAACTCGACCTCACTCCGGTGCGCGATGCAATCAATCCGCTGTACAGTGCACTGGGAAACTATGGCGTATTTTCAGGCGTTCCAAATCCTGATCCGGCAACTGCTACGGCCATGCCTGTTTTGCCTGATGCAATCAGCACACAAGTGGTTCGCGGTAAAATATTGGAAGGCCAAAAAACGATCAACGAGGCCGAGTGGGTGAAAACAATTCAAAAAGATCGTTTTGCGGCACTGAATGCCAGTGTAATCTGGCCTCTTTATACCGGAGGAAAAATTAATGCAGCCATAAAAGCATCGGAACTGGAAAAAGAAGAAGCTGGCATTAACGGAGAAATAAAGCAAAGTGAATTATTAAGCGAATTAGTTGAACGCTACTACGGATTGAGTTTAGCTCAGCAGGCCGTCACGGTTCGATCCAAAGTTTTGGAAACCATGCAAAAACACCTCTACGATGCGCAAAAATTATCGGAACAAGGACAAATTGCCAAGGTACAGTTTCTGCATGCACAAGTAGCCGTAACCGATGCAGAACGCGAACTTAAAAAAGCAGAACGCGAAATGCAGATTATTGAAAGAGCTCTGCAAAATACACTGACAATAGAAGAATCGAAATCACTCATGACTCTGAGTCCTCTGTTTTTTTCAAGAAAAATTGAAGACGAAGCCTGGTTTATTCAATTAGCATTGCAACATAACCCGCATCTGAAATTGGTTGCATCAAAAAAAGAACTGGCCGGAGTTGGTGTTCAACTTGAAAAAAGTAATTTTTTGCCTACAGTTGCCTTAACAGGCACTTACGATTTAGCAAACAAAGATTTATCTCCGTATATGCCCGAATGGATGGTAGGCATGGGCATGCGCTGGACCGTTTTCGAAGGAAATGCCCGCAATAAAAAATTGCAGGCTGCCCGGTTCAAAGAAGGACAGGTAGAGCAAATTGGACTGAAAGCTCAGGAAGATATTTTCACCGGCATTCGAAAATTCCATCAGGAATTACAAATGCAGGTTGAACAAATTGATGGATTGGCAAAAACACTTGAATTTGCTGAAACCTACCGCGATAGCCAACAAAAAGCTTTCAGCGAAGGACTCGCCTCTTCGGCCGACTTAGTTGATGCCAACTTACTGGTTGCCAAAGTAAAGATCGACCGATTGCAAGCCATGTATCGCTACGATGTGTCGCTTGCCCGATTATTGCAGCTGTGTGGCAGCACCAACCTGTTTGCCAATTACCAGAACAGCGATCAAACGGTGAATGAGTCAATCAATTAAGCAAAAATATTTTCAGAAAAAACATATAAAAAGATATCATCATGAAGAAGACAAGAAATTTCATTATCGGCCTGTTTTTCACAGCTCTGCTCATCTTTTTGCTGTACACTACATGGCTAATCACCCGACCTATTCCATTGGAAATTCAGGGAGAAATTGAAGCAACTCAATACCGGGTAAGCTCAAAAATTCCGGGGCGCATTGATAGTATTGCCGTTAAAAAAGGGACAATGGTATCGAAAGGCGAATTTCTTTTCTCGATCAATAGTCCTGAAATTGAAGCCAAGCTACAACAAGCAACTGCTGCACGGAATGCCGCCATGGCTCAGAGCATGAAAGCACAAAACGGAGCACAAAAAGAAGATATACAAGCAGCATACAGCACCTATTTGAAGGCAGAAGCAGCCGCACGTTTATATGAAAAAACTTTCGAACGGGTAAATAATTTGTTCAAGGACGGAGTGGTTCCGGAACAAAAGAAAGACGAAGCCGAGACCCAAATGAAAGCCGCACGTGAAACGGCAAACGCAGCCAAATCGATTTGGGAAAAAGCAGAAAAAGGAGCACGCTTTGAAGACAAAAGAGCTGCTGCCGAGTTGGTAAAACAAGCCGAAGGAGCCATTGCCGAAGTGGAAGCTTATTTGGCTGAAACACACATTTCATCGACTGCTTCGGGCGAAGTATCAAATATTCTTTCGGAACAGGGAGAATTGGTGCCAACCGGATTTCCGGTGGTAACTATCTTAGATATGAAAGACATCTGGGCGACTTTTTTCGTCCGCGAAGATTTGCTCGCCGATATTCGCATGGGTTCTGAAATTAAAGCAGTAGTACCCGCTCTGAACAGGCAAGAAATAACACTGACGATCAACTACATCAGCCCGATGGCCGATTTTGCCAGTTGGTCGGCAACCAAAACCTCGGGAAGTTTCGATGTTCGTTCGTTCGAAGTACACGCTGTTCCACAGGCCAAAATTGAAGGACTGCGACCCGGCATGAGCATCTTGGTTAACTGGAAACAATTCAAAAAATAATTCGGAAAATGGGGAGTAAAAAACCATCTTTCTTTCAGAGTAATCCGTTTTTTCGTGTACTTTTCCGCGAAATCGAACGCATGTCGTCGTCAACGGTTTACCTGTTTACAACATTGATTGGCCCCCTGATTTCCTTTGTGGTTTTGCTGGCCATTTTTGCCGACGGCGTACCAAGCAGTCTGCCTGTGGCATTTGTCGATCTGGATAATACCGTATTGTCGAGAAAAGTTGGTCAATACATCAATGCAACTTCCGAAGCAGAAATTATTTACCGGACTCCGAATTTAACAGAAGCGCGTCAGGCGATGGAAGAAGGATCGGTACAGGCAATTGTGCTTATTCCTGAAGGAACCGAAAAAGAAATACTGAAAGGATCGTCGCAAACCATTCCGGTATATATCAATAATACCAACATTCTGATTGGAGGCTATCTGCAAAAAGGAATTTATAAAGCCCTGGCAACTATGTCGGCCGGAGCAAAAATTCAGGTAGCACTAAAAAAAGGAGCTCGCATGGAGCAAGCCCTTACTGCTGCTCAACCAGTGAAGATGCATCAACACGTGCTGTTCAACCCATTTGGCAATTATGCCTATTTTCTTTTAAGTGCTTTGCTTCCACTCATGATTGTGTTATTCACCATGCTCTCAACAATCTATGCCGTAGGAATTGAATTACGGGAAGGAAGTGGCCCTGATTGGCTGGAAAAATCGGGAGGCAGTGTTATTGTTGCGGTAGCCGGCAAATTAATTCCTTATACCTTATTACTTTCGATTGTTGCGGTAGTAATGAATGTAATTGTATTCATACAAATGGGCACTCCGCTGCAAGGAAGTTTCTGGGTTATTTGGGGAGGCGAAACCATGTTGATTCTTGCCTACCAATTACTGGGAGTTATGTTCGTGTCAGTTACCAGTAACTTACGTCTGAGCTTATCGCTGGCCAGTGCCTACTCAATGATGGCACTTACTTTCGCAGGACTTACATTTCCGCAATTCGCCATGCCGCTAATTGCCCGTATTTTCTCTCTTCTTTTCCCATTCACTTACTGGGTAAAGATTTTTATCTCGCAGGCATTTCGTGGAGAACCAGTAGCACACGGCATGCTCCATATCGGAGCCCTGGTTGTTTTTATTGTCCTGTCGGTAGCGTCTCTGCCCAAACTGAAGAAAGCCTTGAAGAACGAAAAATATTGGGGTAAA
Organism: Prolixibacteraceae bacterium; assembly: GCA_963668595.1. Classification (GTDB taxonomy): domain Bacteria; phylum Bacteroidota; class Bacteroidia; order Bacteroidales; family Prolixibacteraceae; genus GWE2-42-39. The sequence goes on from OY764876.1 coordinate 2,723,803, forward strand.
ATTTAAAAGCTATGTTCAAAAAAATAAACGATGGAATAAGTCTTACCGGCAAATTTTTCAAAAAAGAAGCCAAAGCAATCGGAAAAGACAGCGGAGCATTGCTCATTCTTTTCGGAGCCCTGATTATTTACCCGTTGATTTATTCTGCTGCCTACAAAAATGAAAAAGTACGCGACCTGAAAACGGTCATCGTTGATCAGGATAAAAGTACAACCAGCCGCCGTTTGGCTCAATTTATCGATCAAACGGAAGAATCGTTCGTTATTGGCGAAGTTAGCAGCATGGACGAGGCCCGCCAATTATTTGCAGAAGGGAAAATATCGGGAATTGTCCTAATTCCTCATCAATTTGAATCGGACTTGCTTGCCGGACGACAAACTCACATTCCGGTTTATGCCGATGGAAGTTATTTTCTGCTGTACCGACAAATGATTTCTGGTTCGCTCAAAGCAATTGGAACTTTCTCTGCTGGTGTCGAAATCAAGAAAATGATGCTTAGCGGAAAAACTTACGAGCAGGCAATCAAAGCACGCGACCCATTATCAGCTGATCTTCATTTTCTTTTTAATCCGGGCGGAGGCTATGGCAGTTTCATTATGCCAGGTCTGGTATTAATCATCATTCAGCAAACGCTTTTAATCGGTATTGGTATGTTGGGTGGAACGAGTAAAGAAAAAGGCCGCTATTCATACATGATTCCGCAGAAGCTTCGCAGGGGCGAAGTTTTCCCAATTTTGATGGGAAAAACAATGGCCTACCTGCTTCTTTATTTGCTCAACGCAATTATTGCGCTGGTGTGGCTTTACCGGTGGTTCAATTACCCCAACCATTGCAGTGCCCTGCATTTATTCATGCTGGTTATTCCATTTCTTCTTTCCACTATATTTTTGGGAATTACTCTGTCGGTTCTTTTCCGCAGCCGCGAATCGTCGATCATGTTTATGGTGTTCCTTTCTCCGTTGGTGACCTTTTTAAGTGGTATTTCATGGCCGGTAAGTTCGATTCCCCCATTTTTGTACAACCTTGCACATGTATTTCCATCCACTGTAATGATTCCTGCATACCTGCGTTTGCGCATCATGGGTGTTGATTTCACTTCAATCAGACACGAATATTTCATGCTTCTGCTTCAAATGAGCATTTATTTTATTACCGCCTGCGCAGCCATTTATTTTTCGTCGAGACATCACGATAAAAAGATCAATTCATAACCAATTCTTTTTTTGATACAATTCAAAAACTGTCGTCCATTCAAACCGGAGCGACAGTTTTTTATTTCAGAAATAAAAAAGCCGATCAAACAGACCGGCTTTCAGGTATTTAAAGGGATGAATCATTTAATGTCTTACATAAAAATCATCTTCGTACACATCAATTCGTTTACGCCAGGTACCATCGTTATAACTGCGGAATTTTCCAGACTTTAATTCTCTGTCATCCGGTTCAATCCACACCGAGGTGTATTTTGAATGAACCGTTTTGGAACCGTAAGGAGGAACGAACGATACCGAACCGGTAACATCCACGTCGTTTCCATATTCATCACTGTATTCAATATCCTGATTGTCGTAATACACTTTGAGTGCAAAATCGCAGTGATTTTCAATTAGAATGCGGTAGTTCATGTCATCGTCCTGACGACATTGCGGCAAAACAAATAAAAGAGCTAATAGCATCAAAAGTTTTGCAGGCGTTTTCCAGTTGTTTTGAGTAGTAGTTTTCATAAGCGTCAAAATTACTTATTCTTTTCTGTTTCTGTTTTTCAATATTTGTGCCATTTTCACAAAAAAACCTCTCTGTATTCACTACAGACAGGTTTTTATTCTAAAAGTTGCAAGTTTTTGGGTCGCGAAGCTATTTTTCAATAACTATTCCGAATCCCAGCAATAGCTCCCTTTCCAGAATATTGTTTGTCCTTTTTTCAGAAGCAGTTCCTGCCCGTTTACAAGATTGAAATACGATTTCCGATAGCTCGCCGAAAAAGCCCGGGGTTGCCCTGACGACAAATAAGGCGAAGCAGCCAGGCCAACCGAAGTATCCAATGTCAGCCGTAATTGGTTACTGTTTATTTTGTCAGACAACACAATAGCATTAACCTTTTCTCCGACGGGACACTTGCTGTCGACAATAATTGCGGCACGACTTACAACTTTTTCATTCAGCCAATAGCTCACCGAATCGAAAAGGGCATAATTCTGACTTTGCAATCCATAATAACGCGAAATTACTGCGTCTTCCAGCGCTTCAATGCTTACCTGTACCTCCAGCGTATTATTTCCTTTGGTCGAATATACCACCGTTTCCTGAAGCAATTCTTTACCAATCTGAGAGTAATCGTACCCCTGAATCCGGTTAGTTACTTCCACCCTCAGGGTTGAACAATCTTTATTGAAATTGCCGTCCTGAATCTGATCGTCAATAAAAACTTTCACATCTGTAGTTCGAGCAGTAGATTGCCCCGTTCCATCACCATTTGAGCCATGCCAACCTCCGGTAAATTTCTGCGGAAGGGCTAATTTTTTACTGCTTTCAGCACAAACAAAATAGGGACCAACCCAGTCGGTGCATGCACCAAATCGTGAAGACGCAACACCCTGCAAATAATCCTGCTTGCTGGCGTAGTAATTTATTTGGGCAATTGCCACCAATTGATTTACCCCACAGGCATACAAGCCGAGTTCCAGATTTTTTCCTTCGGAAAGAAAACCAATATGCAAGTGACCTTCGTAATTTTTAACCCGCAACACCGCGGGCTGGTCAATTTCCTCGTTTTGACAACTGCCCAAAAACGCAATCAGAAACAATGCGATCGTAAAAGAGATGTGCTTCATTGTTATAACTAATATTATTGAAGCATCGACGCGCTATCAGTATCCAAAAACAAAATTGCATTCGGGTGGTTACGCAATGCGGTGGACGGAAAATGTTGTTCTACCGGCTTGGTCAGCGTATGAGCAACAGCCTGCGCTTTATTTATTCCCGGAACCATACAAAAAACATATTTCGGACGAAGCAAGGTAGGCACCGTAAGTGTCAGCGCGTGCGAAGGAACTTCATCGATCGAAATAAAACATCCATCGTTTACCTGCTGCTGGCGACATGCCTGATCCAAATCGACCACTTTTACCGTTTGCGGATCATCGAAGCGAGCCACATGCGGATCGTTGAATGCAATGTGCGTATTTTCGCCAATGCCCATGCAAACAATTTCAGGTTGAAAATTATTCAACAGTGCAGCATAGCGCAAGCATTCCAATTGAGGATCAATCGCTTGTCCATTTAAACAATGAACTTCTCGAAACGGAACTTTGCTAAAAATCCGGGCTTTCAAAAAATTTCCAAAACCTTGCGGTGCGTCGGCTGACAAACCTATGTATTCATCCATGTGAAAAGCAACTACTCTTTGCCAATCAATATCAGGCTGAAGAATTAAGGCCTCCAAAAACTCATTTTGCGAAGGTGCCGCAGCAAAAATCATACTGATCGTTTCGCGTTCGGCAAGCAAACTGCGCATTGCTTCGGAAACCAGCAAGGTAGCCTTTTCGCCCATTTCGCGACGGGTAGGATATATTTTTACAGAAAGTGCATCTTTCTGAAATTCTTTTGTTGTCATAATCGGTTCAATTTTAAATAAGTTAATTGAAGAATGGAACCATCCTGTCTTTCAAAGCATTTTGAAAATTTCCATCCCAATAGTAAATAATCGGGTATTTGTTTTTGTATTCAGCAAAAGCATTCACATACTCGTTGTAGCGTGCCAAAAAATCAGGATAATTATTCGGTGGTACCACCTTCCAGCTCATCTCAATTTCGGCTCCCACAATGGTTTTTGATAGCTTCGGTGTAACCACTACCCCATCGCGATAACAAACCGATTGCTTGCCTACCGAATGTTTCACCCCGGGAATGTTCGAGGGTGCTGTTTCGTCAAAATAATAATGAGGCTGAATCACAACATAATCGAAAATAGTAGCGCGATTGGTCACATAACCCACCCGTTTAATAATTTCTGCCGCATTGGATCCGTAACCGTAATACGGAATCCACAGAAAACGCGATTTCAGCTGCTTCCGAATTGCATAGGCCAGATCGTTCATCAACTTAATGCATGAATTGGCCATCAGATCGGAATAATTCACATCACCATACACCGATTCCTGATTCATGTAAACACCTCCAATATTTTTACTCCATTTGGTTGTGCCTAACTGCTCGCGAATATAACTCAGGTAATTCAAAATCGACTGGTAACTACTCGCAGCAATGGAATAATTGAGCGATGAAATGCCCGGTGTTCCAATCCATACTCGCGCCGCACTGTTTCTACTCACAATCTGATTAATCGTCTGCAACATAAACGGAGCCAGTTGCGTTTTGTAACCCGCCTCGGTTGCTCCGTAATGAGCTGCTTCCTTAGGTATAATTATGAAATCAGTAATCGGCGAAGCAGCCAATGCATCCCAATCCGCAGCGGTAAAAATTTCAACCTGTCCGGCAAAAATGCACATGCCTTTCAATGGAGGTAACTCTGCAATTGTTTCTTCGCCTTTTCCGGGCACAATCACTTCCGGATCATCAAATTCGGCATCACTACTGCATGCAGTAAAACCCCACATGCACAATATCATCAGTACAAAAAATTGTTTCATAATCATTCACTAAATTTTGTTGTATATAACTTCCCCGTTCACCAAAGTTGTCAGCACCTCAATGTTTGGGTCGAAAATCACGACATCGGCATCTTTGCCAATAGTCAGACTTCCTTTTTGCCGGTTCACTCCACTAATCCGGGCTGGAGTAGAACTCATCATCTGCACTGCATGAAGTAAAGGCACTCCTGCCAGATGAATCATGTTTCGCACCAAGCGATTGGCGGTTGCCACACTTCCAGCAAAAGCTGTCCGGTCGGGAAGTTTGGCCACCCCATCTTCAACCAGTACCGGCATGCCGTTTTTCAAACTACCCAATATACTTTCGCTTACTTCCTGTCCGGCAGCCCGCATCGAATCGGTAACCAGCGCAATACGATTTGGCCCAAGTTGTTTGTAAATTAACTGCAACAAGCTTGCAGGCAAGTGCACCCCATCCGCAATAATTTCTACCGTCAACTGGTCGTACAAAAAGGCACTTTCGATAATTCCGGCATAACGGAAAGCATTGCGGCGCATCACTCCCGACATGGCCGAGTACATGTGCGTCAAATGCGTAAAACCATTTTCAATCGCTTCAGCTACTTCATCAGAAGTCGCGTCGGAATGAGCAATTGACGGCAAAATACCTTTTTTGCTCAGCAGCCGGCCAAATTCCATTGCCCCTTCGAGCTCCGGCGCCGCACTCCAACGAATAATATCTGCCGACTGATTCAGCAAAAAGTCATATTCATCTCGTTGCGGATTCCGAATATAACGCGGGTCCTGCGCTCCTTTCTGGCTCATTGCAAAATAGGGTCCTTCCAGATGCAGCCCCAGAAACTGAGCACCTCCGTAGTTTTCATTTTTCACCTGCCGAAAAACCTCGAAAAGATCGAGCAAATCTTCTTTTTCAGCGGTCAGAGTGGTTGGCACCAATGCTGTTGTACCAAAGCGGGCATGGGTTCGCGCAGCTTCGCGAAAAGCGTCAGGCGTACCGTCCATAAAATCGTGCCCACCTCCGCCATGCGTGTGTAAATCGATAAATCCCGGCGAGACATAATTTTCCCCGGCATCAATTTCTTCTGCTCCGGGAAAATTCATTTCGCCTGTTCCCAGACCAACAATTTTTCCATCTTCGATTAACAAGCTTCCGTTGTCGATAATCCGGAAAGGAGTAATCAGTTTTCCATTGGTAATTTTTATCCGCTTCATCATGTTGTATTTTTATTTTTTTCTGAAGAAGAATCAAGTATTTACGATTAAATAATTTACTATTTACAAACGATTCATCGTTTACAATCACAGAACAAAGTTCGAAATGATTAGCTCACAGCAACACGAACAGGTTTCCATCGTTTGATCCGATACCCGTATGCAGCGAAAAAAATCAGGTACAAATAGCAAGGAATTAAAATCATGTAAGCCGAATGTACCGAAAAGTGATCGGCCATCATTCCGTAGAGAACCGGAGTAACTGCATTTCCACAAAGTCCCATAATCATGATTGAAGAACCCAGTTTGGTAAAACGGCCAAGTCCTTTAATTGCCAGTGGCCATATATTTGCAAATATCAACGAATTAGGCAATCCCATAGCAACCAAAAACCAAATCGAAATATCGGTTTGATGTCCGAATAAATTTACCTGACCGCTAAACGTCAGAACTGCTACAGAAAGAACCAATCCAGCCAACGTACAAACCAGCAAAGCATTACGCTGATTAATGAAACGAGGAATCGTAATTACCCCAATAAAATATCCGCACATGGTTGCTCCCAGTACATACGATGGAAATACTTTTGCTTCGAGCAAATCAAGCCCCATTGTTCGGGCATAACCAATAATTGTATCGATCGCAATAATTTGTGAACCGACATGAAAGAAGATTGCCAGCGCACCCAAAATCAGATACGGAAACTGAAAAATACTGGTCTTCCCACTCTCTCCTTCGGCAAGTTCTTCTTTGTTCGATTCTTCGGTATTCAACTCCGGGAGCGGAGAAAAACGAACCAACAACCCCACTGCAATCAGCATGCTCCCTAATACAGAATAAGGGAAAATCACCCTACGAATCAATTCGTCCAGCAACTGGTTCTTTTCGGCAACCGCCAGCGTGCCGCTTTCAAGCGTGCGAAATAACTCGCTATCAGTAACTCTCAGTACCAACGCCGCAAAAATAAGCGGAGCCAAAATACCCGCAATTTTATTACAAATACCCATCATACTGATACGCTGTGCCGCCCGATCAATCGGACCAACAATGGTAATATACGGATTAGCTGCCGTTTGCAACAAAGCCAGTCCGGTACCAATCAGAAACAAGCCTGTAAGAAATACCGGATACGCACGGCTAAGTGCTGCCGGAACAAACAGGAATGCTCCCGTCGCCATGGCAAAAAAGCCCATCATCATCCCTTTTTTAAATCCTACTTTTTCAAGTAGAAATGAGGACGGCACCGACATAAAAAAGTAGGCCACATAAAAAGCAAAAGCAACCAGATATGATTGAAAGTGAGTTAATTCGCAGGCAATCTTAAAATATGGAATCAAAATGGCATTGACCCATGAAACAAAGCCGAAGATGAAAAACATCAGTCCGATAATACTGATTGAAATCAGCGTGGACCAGTCGGTCGAAGACTTTTTTATTGATTGATTCGTTTGTGTCATAATTTGTCGTTTTTCAGAAAAGAATTAGAATTTGATTCCGATAAATATCTACTCCGATTTACTTTCCGGATATTTTATTTCCTTTCTTCCGGTTTAAATTGACTGTACTTCCTCCCAATCTCCACTTTCAGCAGACTTTTCGAGTGCTTCGAGTACCGCAATTTCCTGCAAAATACTTTCGTGGCTACGTGGTTCATTGCCTGTACGGAACATGTTTACCACATCAGCATACATGCGTCCCGGATCGCTTTCCGGAACTCGCGATTTCAATTCGGTAATTCCCTTTTTTGTTTCCACAAAGGTTTCCCAACCGTACGATTGATTTTTGAAAATCAGGGTTGCATACAAACCGCTTTTGAAAACCAGCGCCGCACTTCCCTTTTTCCCATCGCGCGAAATTTTCACGCGCACAATGTCTTCTCCAAACATAAACATCAGCGGTTGCAAAATATGTACTCCGTAAAAAAATACACCTCCGTATTCCGAGTCCAGATCAACCGGGCCATAACGAACCACGTGATTGATTTCACCCATTTCGGCAAGTTGTTCTTTGATGTCGTAAGTAGCATCGCTTTGTGCAATCGAACTAAACGAAGTCACCGGAGTACCCACTTCCCGGGCCATTGCCAAAAACTTTTTACCTTCCTCAACACGGTAGCAGAAAGGTTTGTCAACGAATGTCGGAATGCCCGCTTTTACAAAAGGAGCAGCTGCTTCGAGATGGTATTTTGCATGACGATGATCGACGATCAACGCATCAATTTTGCCCATCATTTCAGCAGGATCTTTTACTATTGCTGGAATCTTTCCGGCTTCGGCTGCTTTGCGGGCAAACTCATCCGTTTCGCCCCACAGATGCGTCACTTCTACCCCCGGAAATTTTTTATCGATATTGAACATTTTGCCAAACCCGACAGTATGCGAATTTTCGGCACCGATAATCCCAATGCGGATCGTCTTCAGTTTTTCATCGGCTCCGCCTAAAACGGATGCAAGCGATGAAAATCCAACTGTAGAAAGAGCTGCTCCGGCTCCCACTGTTTTTATAAATGATCTTCTTGTCTTCATTTTTCCTGAATTAAAGTTTCATTTCCCAGCCTTTTTCGTAGCTGCGTGACCACAGTTTTTGTGCGTCTTTATCTTTCAAAATACGTCCGGTTACCGGGTCAATATCCAGCGAATGACCAACCCGTTGCGCAATATTGCCCAACTGCATCAGCAAAGTACTTTTGTGTCCCGAGTTAATATCGGCATGCAACTGACTTCCGTTTTTAATGGCTTCGAAGAAGTTCTGCACATGAATTCCGTCCAAATTTCCCGAAGGATTGGCCAGATTGCGCGCATCAATCTGCTGATCTGGTTTCACTTCTTTTACCACTTTATTATTCAAATCGAAAATGGTATAACCATTGCCTCCATTCATCAACATACTACCGTTTTCGCCATAAAACATGGCACCCACAGCACTTCCTTCGATAAACCGGCCATTGCAACTTCTGCCTTCCCATGTCATCGAAAGTCCGTCAGCAAAATCGAGATTGATTACCTGTGTATCGGGAGTTTCCCAATCGTCCTGATAACGGAAACGGCCACCATTGGAGCTCACCCGCACCGGATAATCAACACCCATTCCCCAGCGCAACAGGTCAATCATGTGCGTTCCATTGTTCAGAGCCTCGCCTGTTCCCCAATGCCATACCCAGTGCCAGTTATAATGCACCATGTTGTCTTTGTATTCGCGACGCGGCGCCGGTCCCTGCCATAAGTCCCAATCGAGCCATTCGGGCACAGCCACTTGCTTGCCTACGCCAATCGGGCCACGGTTATTGGTGTACCAGCCCTTTCCAAAATAAGTGCGACCAATCACTCCGTCTTTTAATTCCTGAATGCCCTGAACAATGTTTGGGTACGAGCGGCGCTGGTTGCCCATCTGAATCACTTTTCCGTAACGGGGGGCTGCTTTTACCAGAATTTCACCTTCGTTGGGATTGTGGCTGCATGGTTTTTCAACGTACACATGCTTGCCAGCCTGAATGGCCAGTAATGTTGCCGGAGCATGCCAGTGATCGGGCGTGGCAATAATCATCCCATCAATATCCGGACTTTCGAGCGACTTGCGGAAATCACGAAATCCGGTTGTTTCCACGTCCTGAATTCCTTTTAATGCTTTGCGGCAATTTTCGAGCGCACGACTATCCACATCGCAAACATGCAACACCTCGCAATTGGTTTGCTGTGCAAAAGTTTGAGCCAGCGCACTTCCGCGCGAATTAACGCCCATTACCGACATGCGTATTTTCTCGTTTGCACCCATAATACGTTTGTAGCTCGAAGCACTAAATCCGGGTAAAATTCCACCGGCAACGATCATGGCTGATCCGGCCAGACTAGTGCGAATAAAATTTCTTCTTGAATTTTCCATATTGAATAGGTTTTTATGTTTTATATTGAATTTTATTTTTTTGTTTGATTGAAACGGCCGAAAAACCCAGCCACCTGTTCATTCATTTCCCGCGTCATCCGGTTAATTTCTTCCGGAAACAGCCACTGCAACTTTTCCTGATCTTCGCCTTTTGCGTACATCTTTTTCAGTAAACCAAAGCTCTGTTGAATTGCGGCAGGATCGGCATACCTGTTCCACACAGGGCTGATTATCATTTGCGGACGGGGCGCAATGCATGCAATAATTTCAGGCCAGTCAACAGGAACCTGATCCGGAATATCGGCAAACCAACCCAGGCGTGGCAACAAAAGATGCTGCTGCGAGAAACTCAGCAGACTTTCGTACTGACTGTTACTACTCCGCCAGGGTGAAAATGCAGCAACTGCAGCAACTGCGGCAATACGATTGTCAAGCGCCGAGGCGATTAGTCCAACGCTTCCCCCCAAGGTATTCCCCAACACAAAAATGCGTTGAGCATCAATGTCGGGCATGTTTTCCAAAGCATCGACACACGAGCGAACGTCGCTGACCATTTTTCCCATTTTCGACCACAGCGGATGACGTTGATAAAAATATTCTGCCTCTTCCATGCGCGTTCCGCAACCAAACAGGTCAATCGCCAATACAGCCATTCCACGATCAATCAGCGACTGAAACAATTCAGTATTTCCACGGCCATTGCCCTCCTGATTGTACCCACAGGCAAAACCATGCGCCTGCGCATACTGATGCAAATAAATTACCGCCGACACTTTCCCGTCTCTTTTTTCAGGCAGGTAAAGTATGCCTGCCAAATGCCCACCCATTGCGGTATAGGGTCCCAGTTGAATTGTTTTTGCTCCCCGAACCTGTGGTCGTCCGGTAAAACCATCCATCCAGTCAACACGGGTCGTTGCAGTAACCTCTGCCGGTTTCACCCAAGCAGGTTCGTCGCCCAGCAGCCATTCTATATTTTTCAGGATTGAATCTTTTTGTTCTGAAAATTTCTCCGGACGGAGCAGCACCGAAACAATCTGTTTACATTTTTCCTGCTCCGGTTCATGCTCTCGTGCCCAATCGGCATAAGAATAGCCGAAATAGAATTTATTTTTCCAGGGTATATTTTTATGTTGAAAATGAATATCCAGAAAATCGATGCATCGTTCCAGATCGCGGGCAGCCACCGCATGTTCTCCAAAACGAGGCAGAATGCCAATCTGATCACCTGCCTGCATAAAATCATACACCTTTTTCACCGATAATACACACTGCTCCGTTGCCCACGGATTCAGTTGCCGTTCCATTACCGAGTAGTGCAGCAACAAGATGCGCGGAGCAATCAGCGAAAGCAAAAGGTTCTGATCTACCGGTAAACGATCTTCTTTTCCGAAGAAAAAGCGCAGGCGCGGATGAAACCAATGTGCTGCATTCGAGCAAATATCGTCGATGGTTTGGTTGCAGTACTGCGGATCACTGTATCGCCATGGCGTTACGCCACCCGTTCCGCAACTGCTGGAGATTACCGCAGCAAAACGTTCGTCGAAAGCGGCAGCCCACAACGACTGTTTGCCATTGCGAGAATGACCGGTGATGGCAATCTGCGCCGCATCCACCTCCGAACGCGTAAGCAGATAATCAACCACGCGTGAAGCTCCCCAGGCACGGCGCATCAAACAAGTAAAATCGTAGTCGGGATACAAATTCTGATAAGCCTGCGTATCATCCTTGCCGTCGGCGGCAGCATACACACATCCGATATACTCCCGACTGACAGCCAGTTCAGCCCAATTCCGATGCGTCCACTGAGTCATATAAACAGGCATTTTCTCTTTTCCCAGAGGAATCATCAGTTCCAAAGTCATTTTTGCCCGATGCTGTGGACCAAAACGAAGTTCAATCAGCTGAATTCGCGTTCCATTTTCAGCTTTGTCAGACAAAACACGGCTTTCCATATTTTGAGGCGATGGAGGTACTGTTCCCGACACCCAATGCTGAAACTCTTTTTTTATTTGAAGGCGTTTCTCGTCCCACTCTTCTTTTGTTACAATTTGGCTTACCTGCCCGTTTTTTTCCAGTTCGAGCGGTTCTGGCAGAAACGGAATTGATTTCATTTTCGAGAAATCGGGAGGCAATTCTCCGGTACGCTTTTGCCAATTGAGCCAGGTGCTGTCTTTCTCATTTAATCGCCGACTGATTGCATGACGGTGATCTTTTTCAATATTTATTTTCAGCGATTCGCGCAGATATTTTTCACGAACCGGTAATTTATCCTGAGCCACAACAAACAGCGATCCGGTGCAAAGAACAAGCAAACAGCAAACCCACCATCCAAACCCAAGAGATTTTTCAGGCGCACAGTTCGTGTATTGCAAGTTCATTTTTTTCATTCTTACTGAAAATTGAGATAAAATTCGAGGTTTTCGGGAAGAATAATATCCAGCGGAACATACTGAAGTTTTCGGGCTTCATTCTTGTACATCAGCAAATCGAACATGGTTTTCACAGCACGACTTCCTTGCTGAATAGGACTTTGCGAAATGATGCAATCGATACTTCCGGCCTGCAAACAACGAATATTCTCATTCACTAAATCAAAGCCCAGCAGACGAATATCCAGCTCATGCTGCCGGTGAAAATCAGCGACCAAATGGGCCTTCGATGTGGTGACAAATACCCCTTTTATTCCTGGATTGGCAATGTAATATTTGGTTAGTTCCTGATTGACAAAGCTCTGATCGACTGAATTAATTACCAAGGTATCAACAGGATGTTTATCGGTCAGGCCATTCTGCTCCAGATAAGTCCGAAAGCCCTTTTCGATTCGGGTTACAGTTGACGAGTTATCCATTCCTTTTACAATATGTACAATCAGAACCCGTCCTTCCGGTTTAATCAACGAACAAAGCAAACGCCCGCTCAACAAGCCGCTTCGTTCGATATCCGGGCCAACATAACTAACATTGTTTAGCCCGTCAATATTGGCATCAATAAACAAATAAGGAATTCCGGCCTCATCCAGTTTAGCAATAAAATTCAGGCTTTCGTTCGCGAACAAGGGAGCAAGAATAACTCCATCCGGTTGCTGCTCCAAAATTAGGTTTGCCTGTTCTGTAAAACTTGCTTCATCAAAAAGGCTGTAATAATATTGTTCCAGAAAAAAGCCAAAATCGCGTAATTCATCGGCGGCTTGCACAGCCCCACGATTCGGAAGATTCCAATATTCATCTTCCGACTGAGTTTGTGGGAAAAGACTGCAAACGACGAAATGCTTTTTCATTGCTAATGCACGGGCAAGCTGATTTGGATTGAAATTCAGTTCGCGAATAGCATCTTCAATTTTTTTCTTTTTGTCTTCAGATACCTTCCCACGCTTGTGAATCACCCGATCAACTGTTCCTACCGAGACCTGTGCACGGTGAGCTATATCCAGAATTGTAATTCGTTTATTGTTCATATTTTACTACTTGTCATTTTTTAATCTATCAACAACAAATATAAATAAATGAATATCAGCAACAAATTAAAATGTGTACGCGCACACAATAAAATAATCAAAATAAAAAAGCAAATACATAAATAACTCACAATAAACACATTGAAAAATAAACAACAGAAAAATAGTGTTTAAAAACATTATTTATGTGTACGCACACATCTTTTTTGATATAACAAAAAAGTTTACAAAATTTCACCAAAAGATTGGTCGGGGAAATCGCTAATAAATGAATCTCCCCGAATCAATCTTGTTATTTTTCCAGCTTCATCTTTTTACGTTTAATAATCTTATCAGCCAGTCGGTCCATCAATTCCTTATCTAGTGGATTATTGGATCGCGAAAACTGATAAATCGCTGCCCCTCCCTGATAATAGGCAATCGAAGATTTCTTCCAAACCTCGTGTTCTTCAAAAGCATTGATATAACTTTCCAGTCGGTCGCGTTTACTATTTTTTGCATCAGCCAGAGCACTTTCGTCAAACTCCATTTCCAGTCCCATTCCGGTGCCTCGTGCAAATCCACACACCGCATTAAGCCGTTCGTAACTGATCGTTTTGGTGAAAAAGTGATTGGGTTGAATGTAGGCAAAGTCGAACTTGTCGGTTTTCCAATTATCGAAACCAACCGAACGCCAGTAAGGAATCCAATATAACTTCAGGTTGTTTGAGCGAATAAAATCTCCTACCGGAATCAAAATATCGGTATCGGCTGCATCGGATTCAGGCACCCAATAAAATCCGGCCAAATCAATGTTCTGATAGTTTTCTTTTTTAAAACGTTCCAAAAACCGACTAATGTACCATTGAGTTGCCTCAATACGATCCTCCGATTTAGAGAAATCAAGTGGGCGATCTAATTCTCCCCAGTCTTTCTGATCTTTGATCGGAGCGGGAATTCCCACTACCAATTTGTGCCGAAACCCTGGATTGGGCATTGTTTTTTTCATCTCGGCAATACACTGATCGAGTGCAGAAAATGCTTTGTCTTTAGCAAACTGCTGCTCCATCAGCCATTCCCATTCCTGACGACGGGCTGGTTCTTTATCGTAACCTTTCGCATAGTACCGGCCTTTTCCGTCTTTGAATTCAAGGAACAGAAAGCCATCAAACAGCCAGTCTCTTTTACCTTTTTGGTTTTGATGCACTACATACGGAGCAAAGCGTTCTTTGGTCCATTCATAGCTTTTCCGATGCTCTCCCCCCTGGTAAATTAATACCAGATCGGCAATATTGGTTTTCCCGTATTGAGTTTGTACCGAAGATGTTTGTCCATTAACATAGTTACCTGATAATAAAATGGTAAGCAGAAACAAAATATGCGTGAAATATTTCATGTGTATAAATTTTCAAAATTGGTTTGTACAATTTTCGTATTAACTTCTGTTTTTCAATCAAATTCGCACCAACATGGAATAGCCATCCGCCAGCAGGCAGATCATTTTCAGTTAGTATCGCCTAAAGCGAGATGACTATTTCATCTGTAGTAATTATTTAAGTTTAAATGTGTCCCGATTAAGTTTCACTCCATTTTTCAATGTAAATGTAAAATCTTGACAGAGGCCATCTGCTAAAACGCGCACCGTGTATTTCCCGTGAAATCCGCGAAAACGTATTTCTCCATTTGAATCGCTGGTTACAGTTTCGTTTGATCTCCATTCATGATTAATCAGCCTATCCAATTCTGTATAAGCAGGTTTTGGATTCATCTTTTCATCGAGTAACCCTCCCATTGCTTTATTTTCTTCCTCAAAGGCGGTTCCATCTCCCAAATTCCACCAGGTAATACCGGCCATATTCGGGGTGCTAAACCACAAACGATAAAGGTTTTTCACAATCTCTCCCTGAAGAGCAGCTCCGTTTTCATCTTTCCCCGGAATAGTTATCTCGGTGATGTACAGCGGCAAATTCATTTCACTGAGCTGATCGTACACCGAAAACAACTCTTTCGGCGGATATAATTTTCCATCGAGCATTGCCGGACGATTATAAATGTGGAATTGGATTCCCATTCCATCCACCTTCACATCCTGATCTAACAATCTACGAAACAACTCCTTATATTCATCCACATTTTTATGTACCTCTTCTGTTCCATCGTTGTAAAGCATTTTCACGCTCTTGGGGAACAAACGTTCTGCTTCGCGAAAGCACCATTCCAAATAATCATCAGGAACTTTATGCCATTCGTCGAGATGCCTGATTCGTGGAATTTCTTCGTTGGCAACATCCCATATCGGAAAAGTTTTACCATAATATTTCGCAATA
The DNA here is from genome assembly GCA_963668595.1 of Prolixibacteraceae bacterium. GTDB lineage: Bacteria > Bacteroidota > Bacteroidia > Bacteroidales > Prolixibacteraceae > GWE2-42-39. The sequence continues at coordinate 2,739,285 of OY764876.1, forward strand.
TTGGCCATGTGTTTGCGCCCCTGACGAAGAAACGCCTCGGGATTATTCCGCTCAGTCCATTCTGGCATAAACATATTTTTTGCATACATAAGTGCATGCCCCTTTGGTTCTATATTGTGCTCTTTGCACCATTTCACCAGTTGATCGGGAGGAGGGCGACGCCAAACGTTCGAAGATCCCTCCCGAAACCTGATTTTTCCTTCTTCCGGCTCAAGATCTCCCCAATAAAAAGGCACAGTTGCCGAATTAAAAAGGTTAACAAATGACGTTTCGTATTTCTGATTCAATTCAGGGGTTTGAAGTTGGCCCAGTGCAAACAGGTTGCACCCGAACAAAAATTCATGAGACTGCAGCTTGACAATGACTTTTGCATTGGCTAAAGGCTTTCCATTCTTGCCAATAATTCGAATTACAGCATCTCCTTTTCGGTACGTTTCAATGTTCTTTTCAATGCGTTCATTTACCTGCGAATCATTCCATAGTTGAGTATAGACTGATTCCTGAGCAGCACTTATTCCGCTAAGAAAAATTAAAATACAGCTTATTATTAGTTGTGTTCTCATGGTTAGTTTAAGGCATAAATATAGTAGTGTATTCGAGTGAATACAATAATTTCATACAAGAGACTGCCTTGAATGACAGCCTCTTGTATGTATTCTTTTTTTCAATTACAGATTATCTATATCAATACAGTCGAATTCGTATGCCAGTACACTTCCGTTGGTAACCATTGCATACATGATCATTTTGTATCCGTCGTCGGATACGCGCAACAATACGTCGCCGGTTGAGTTTCCATTGGCATTTGTCACAATGGTAGCTGTTTTCAGCACACAAACCTTCGAGTAATCAGGACTACTTGGCAATGTTGACAAAAGTGATGGATTAGTTATATCATACAGAAAAGCATTTCCGCTGAGATTATTTATCACATTAATCGCGGCCAAATAGGGTGTTCCGTTAAATGCAGTTACATCCACACTGTGATTGTATCCATATCCGGATCCCGAAGTGTTTACCTGACCCAAAATTTCACCGGATGACAAATCAGTGCAAACAAAATCAGCCGGATAGCTGGAAATAGCAACTTTGTCTGAAGTAATTGATCCCATCGGAACAATGTCGCCATACAAATCCCATTTTTTTGCACCCGGATAAACAATCTTTTCAGGAACTTCAGATTTAATAACTCCTCCTTCAACTTTCCAGCGCAAAATTGTATTGTTCGATTTGGCTGCCCCTACATAAATTACAGCATTTCCATTCAAATCGCCTTTTACCGACATTTTCCGGCCTACCTGAGCTCCAGTAATGTCTGGCTTCCATTGCACCAACTTAACCGGGGCAACATCATCAGCGCCTTTCCATTTGTAAATGAAGAAGTCTTGTCCTGCGGAAGTGGTCAGGTTACAAATCAAAATATTCCCCTTGTCGTCATTCGTGCTAAAGAAATTCTTCAGGTTTGCATTAAAAATGTCGCCCATAGTCATTTCCCCAATATACTCGCCGGTAAAACGATCGAAATATTTATTTGGGACATTACGTGTATTGACAATCAGATTTCCTTGCGACAAAGCAATCGATGTGCTCATGTGGTCAGCATTATTAATTCCCATTTCAGCCAGGTTCTTACTCCACAACAAACGAGCGCTGCCTGTGCGGATTCCTGCCGCAACTTTAGCCGGAGTAATCGCTTTCACGGTATAGGCAACTTTTGTCCCGTTTTCAGCAGTAATTGTATAAGTTACCGGCTTACTGAAATCCTGCACCAATGCTGTATCCGGCGAAATTGTTGCATGAGCAGAAATGCGAACTTTAGGTTTCAGATTTTTCAGATTCATTCCTCCCGATACCAACCCAACTGTCTGGCTTTTTTCAATAATTAATCCATCTAATTTTGCAGCGGGCAAACTGAATTCTTTAATCTGGGCTTCAGCACTTTTTCGGATCACACCTTTCACAACATGCTGAGTTTTGGTTCCGTCAGCAGCAATTAATGTAACCGAATTTATTTTACTCAAATCGATAATTTCGCCCTGAGTTACTTCAATCTTCACCGGATCGTAAGCATTCAAACGCATTTTGCTGATGTCGATAGGCTGATCCGATTCAACCGGAAAGTGTGTGGTAAAAACAAACTTAATGGTATCACCATAAGGGCTTGAGGTTTCGGGATTAAAAAAACCCGATCCATCCTCGAATGTTGCAAATATTCCGTTGGCAACCGAACGGGTATTCTCCGTCTCATCCGATTCGTTACACGACCACAATGAGACGAAAACAATACTCAGAAGAATAGCTATATATTTATTGTTCATGGTGTTAATTTTTAAAAGGTTTTACCGACCGAGCCGGCAAAACCCGTGATTAATCTACACTTTTCTCTTATTGGAAGAATTTCAATGTTTCTTCCACATTCATTTCCTGACCACTCATTGTATAAGTATAATACAGTTTAAATTCACCCCGATACGACTGACATACCGGATCAAAAGTTCCAACATAGGTCGAAGTTTTTCCGTCGGTATTTTTAATCTGAAATTTCTCAGAACCGGCAACTGCGCTTACCTGCACTTTTCCATTCAATACGGTCAATAATACATTCATATCATTTTCCGGACCTTTAAACTGAATTGAGTTAACTGATGCTGTAGTTGTTTCCAACACCTCATCAATCGCTACCGTCGATTTCTCGGCTCCAGCCGGTGTAATTGCACCCAAGGCCCGATATTTACATTCCCATGCATTGCGAAAACGGTTAAACGACACCAACACTGTTCTTTTCTCTTCAAGAATTTCAACCGAAGGAGAAACATTCTCAATCGTTAATGGAAGAATGTATTTTTTGTTGATAAAGTTCTCGTCTATTCCACGAAGATTCACCTTGAAAACTTCCCGCTCTTTTCCTTCGGCAATTGTTACCGTATAGGAATCGATGTGATAATATTTCTCCGGAAGGAGTTCGCTTTTGGCATCGGTTGCTTTGTATGCAAGTAAGGCCGCTTCGTCCACCTTCATTTGTACCGTAACAGACGCATTTGCCTGGTTAATTCCCGATTTGTAAATACCAAGTTCAAATACCGATTCGCCCAGCAATACCGGTTGCTCATAAAGTCCGGAGGCTGGCAAATACACTTTACTATCCATCTCGATTTGCTCGATTCCTTTCTCGCACGAGGCGAAAGAAAGGCAAAACAGTAGCAAAACCGCTATTATATTTTGTTTGTTTTTCATGTCATCTGTGTTTTTAAAGTTTGACTTCAGAAACCATTACCACCATGGATTTTGTACCAAAGCTTTCCCTTTTTCAATTTCGGCCTGAGGAATTGGGAACAGGTACATTTTCTTCTCAAAAACGCGTTCTTCAAAAGCGGTACGTTTGTAGAAACCAGTAAACTCGAAGTTATTGGTACTGGCATTTCCTGCATTGATGTCCATCCCCCACATGCGGCCACCATCGCCAAATTTGCGATCTTTGTCGCCACCATCATCCGGAGTATGCGCTTTCCAAAGTCTGCGTGTAGTAAAATAACGGTCTCCTTCGAAACACAATTCGATCTGACGCTCACGAATAATCATATCACGCTGAGAATCTTTATTACCCTTAATTTCAGGATAAACTTCAAAAATTCCGGGAATTCCGGCACGACTACGAATCAGATTCCAGTATTCTTCAATTTTTGAATTATTCGGATCGTATTCGTTCAGCGCTTCAATGTAATCGAGCAGAATTTCGCCGTAACGGATAATAATTTCGCTGTGCTCGCCTTTATAGATACGATCGCGCATATTACTTTGCGGGTCAACATTTTTTAGCACCAAATAGCCGGTACGCGGATAAAATGTATAAGAACCGGAGCTACGTGAGGTACCTCCATAATACAGTTCAACCCGTCCGTATCCGTTTTGCTGTTTGGCTGCCGTAGAGTTTGCCGAGTAATAATTGCGTTTGGCAACATCATCAGTCAACTGAGGAATAATTCGTTTATTATAAAGAATGGCAGCATAGAAACGCGGTTCGCGATTGGCATACATATTCCATTCGCCCGGCCAGTGTCCCCATGCATCACCATTACGAATATCAGCAATCATTTTTATGCGGTCGTTGGTAACATTCAAATTTTTAGGATTCCAATTATCTCCTCCATCCGTAGCAAAACCGGTTTCAATATAACCCGACTGAGAATCATCAATCGTACGACCGTTTTTCATGAAAAATGCATCGACCACTCGTTGTGTTGGTCCAACCCCACCGAGGTTATTCGGGCCGGGAGAAGAGTGAACTTCCCATCCGTTTTGATTGAAATTAGGGCGGCCAAAAATAACTTCGCAGTTCCAATTTTTCAGTGTTACATCGCGTACCGATTTAAACGGACTAAACGCTCCATCTCCATTTTCGTCGTTGCGATAGAGTTTTACTCCAGCCGTTGCTGCCATTGAAATGACATCAGCACAGGCATCCGCTGCTTTTTTCCATTTATTCTGATCGTAAGTGGTATTTACCAATACCGTTCCATCGGCATTTTTAAACGAGGCGTACTCGGCATTGCCGTTCCACTGTGGACTGGCAGCCATGTGCAAAACCTGCGCTTTTACTGCTTTGCAAACAAGTTTGGTTGGTTTTCCAAGCCATATTTTATTATCGGTCCAGCTCAAAGGCAAATTGGGTTCGGCTTCATCCATCATCTGACAGATGTATGCAACACATTCATCATAAGGAGCACGGGCAAAAGTGTTCCAATCGTCGTCCACTTTGGTAGCTTCTTTAATTAATACTGCCGGACCATACTGCTTCAATAACAACCAGTAATAATAGCCGCGCAGGAATTTTGCTTCTGCTTTATATTGGGTGCGGGTATCTTCACTTAATTCAGTGCATTTATCCACATTCATCTCGAAAATAAATGAAGCACGGATAGCGCGGTAATAAGCTCCCCACTTATTGTAAAAACCAGTTGTCGGGTTCCAGTTTCCCAAATTAATATTGTAGGTAGGATAAACGTTCCAGGTTAAATCAATTTCATCGGAACATCCCAGCCAAGGATCACCCTGATACATATTTGCCTGGGGTATCTGAGAATAAACATTATACAAATACTTTTCTGTTTCCAATCTCGATTTCCAGATCATTTCGTCCGTTTTCATATCGTCCGGCTCCTTATCGAGATATTCGCAACTACTGAAAATCAGGGCTGATAGAATAAAAATGCTAAATATTATTTTTTTCATAACGTGTCGATTTAAAAGTTAGCTCTGATACCGAAATTCATTTTCCGCTGCAAAGGATAACGTCCTCCATCCGGCGATCCGGTTTCAGGATCCCACATTTTCCATTTTGAAAATACAGCTGCATTATTCACATGGAAATAGATACGCAAGCCTTTCAAATAAAATTTCTCCAGACTTTTCTTATTGAAACTTTTTCCAATTTCAACATCAGCTAAACGAAGGAAGCTTCCATCATAAATAGTTTTGGTTGAACGCTGCCAGTTATTGGAAGAAGTTCCGTTATATAAACGTGGGTACAAGGCATCCTGACGAGGGTTATCCACGGTCCAGCGATCCAATGCTTCTTCAAATAAGTTTCCTTTTCCAACCCCTTGGTAAAATGGAATATATGTTCCCCCCAATGCATACGTAACATGTGCTTGTCCGCGAAAGAAAAGTCCTAGATCGAACCCTTTGTAATCGAACTGTACACCGAAACCATATACAATTTCAGGAATATTTGAATAACCAATCGGTACTTCATCATCAATGGAAATCACTCCATCACCATTGATGTCCTTATATTTTACATCCCCCGGACGTACCTCTCCAAATTTCTGTTCCGGGCTGTTTTTAATATCTTCTTCACTGTCGAAATAGCCCAAAGAGACTAAGCCAAAATTTTGTCCGTATTTTTGTCCGGTACGCATGCGGTATGCATAATTCTTCTCTGCCTCATCTTTTTCAGTAATTTTATCGCGCGAATAAGTAAAGTTTCCGAAGAGCTTCACTCCACCGTCCTGAAAGCGTTTTACCACTTCCATTGTTCCATCAAAACCGCGGTTAATCATCTCTCCAAGGTTGGCAAATGGAGCGGAGATCATTCCTACAAATTCAGGCAAAGTTTCTCGTTGAACCAAAATATCCGTGCGCCGTTCATGGAAGTAATCAGCCTCAATAGAAACTACATTATCGAACATTTTCAGCTCCACTCCAATGTTTTTCTTCAAGCCTTTTTCCCAGGTCAGGTTAGTTACTCCAATTCGGTTCTCTCCCGTTCCTGCATAAGGACTTGCGGTTTCGCCAAACGAATAGCCCCCCAAACCATTTCCATAAATCGAAAGATAACCATAACGTTCATCATTAGGCAGAGCCTCTGCCCCTACCAATCCCATTGAGCCTTTCAGCTTCAAAATATTAACTGTTCCTTTCAATGATTCCCAGAATGGCTCGTTTGAAATCAACCAACCTCCAGCTACTGCGGGGAAGAAACCAAACCGATTTCCTTTCGGAAAGTTTTCTGATCCGTTGTACCCAACATTGAATTCAGCCATGTAGCGATCGTCATACGAGTAGGTTGAACGAAATGCAATCCCTTGCTTCCGGTATGGAAGCGCAAGAATAGAAGTTGAAGCATTTCCGTTGATATAATCTCGTTGATAATACATAAACATCGTTCCCACTCGATGCTTGTCGTTAAATACCTGATCGTAAATCAACTGAGCTTTCATTTCTTTGGCACGATTACTCGCCAGGCTACGGCTATAACTCATAAACTCCTGCCCTTTTTCAATCTCTTTTACCTGTATTTCACCTGTTTGAGCATCTCGCCCCTGTACTCCATAGGTAGCCGAAAATTTCCTTCGCTCTATATCTGTTTGGTTAAATGCGTCAAACGAATACGAAGCTTTCAGTTTTAAACCTGGTAATATTTTGGCTAAATCCTGGTTAATTGTAATCTGACTCATCACCTGACTGCGGTATGAAGTATTGTATCCCGAGCCCATCAATCGCTCTGCCGGGTTCTTCTCTCCTACCTGTGAAGGTGCTCCCCAGCCCATAATATCATTACCATCCACATCCTTGCCAATCGGAACACGCACTGGATTTGAAATTGGAGTTGCCAGATAAGAATAGTAGAACAATTGCTCTGCCGGAGAATAGTTCTTGCTGTATAAAAGTCCCCCGATACCAGGAGTATGCAAGTCGGTCAAATAACCACTCACCTCAATATCCAGAATCAGACTCTTATTCAGAGTAATATCCACATTCGAACGGAAATTGTAACGTTTCAGATTAATATTCGAGTCGTAATCATTTTCCGGATTGTTTTTCAGGTTGCCCACTTCTCCCAGATAGCCAAACGAAACAAAATAGCGGGCTACTTCACCCCCTCCTCGTATATTTAATGTTGTTTGGGAGTTGTTCGAATATTTATTGAACGTTTCGTCAAACCAGTTTACGTTTGGATATAAATACGGATCAACTCCTGTTCGAAGGTTCTCGATAAACTCAGGCGAGTAATTTTCACGCCCTAATGCTTCATTATATAATTGTGCATATTGCGGTCCATCCAAAAATTTTGGCATCTGGGGTAAATCAGACAAACCGTATTCCATTTTAAGCTCAACTACTGGCTTTTGTGCTATCCCTTTGCGAGAAGTAACCAAAACTACTCCGTTGGCGGCACGCACCCCATATACTGCAGTAGCCGAAGCATCCTTCAATATAGAGATCGATTCAATTTCTTCAACCGAAAGATCGCTCATGCTACGTTCAACACCATCCACCAAAATAAGTGGAGTTTTGTTGGCTCCAAAGGTTGAAATACCGCGAATCCAGAAACTAGCATCGTCATTCCCAGGCTCACCGCTGCGCTGCACCACAACAGCTCCTGCCATACGTCCTGAAAGTGCATTGGTCAACGAACGTGATGGAATTTTTATGTCGTTTACAGAAATAGACGAAATAGAACCAATCACACTGGCCTTACGTTGAACTCCCATCCCAACAACCACTGCCTCGTCCAGCGTGGTAATATCTTCCTGAAGGATCACATCAATGGCCGTGCGACTTCCTACTTTTACTTCCTGCTCTTTGTAACCAATAAAAGAGAAACGTAACACATCACCCTCCTTGGCCTCAATGGTATAATACCCCGATAAGTCGGTAACATTCCCATTTGTAGTACCCACTACAATTACGGTAGCACCGGGTAATGGAACCCCTTGCGAATCGAGTACTTTACCCCGAATCATTTTTTTGTCGTCTTTCGAGCTCAACACCTGCTGTATGGGTGCTTCCTGTTTAGTTGTCAGTACAATCTGCCGATCCAGCACATGATACTCAATATCGGTTCCTTCAAACAGAGCATCAAGAATTTCCGATATTTTCTGTTTCTGAGCATTGATAGTCACAGTTCGGTTTACATCTATCAACTCATTATTGAACAGAAAGTAAAACTCACTCGATTTCTCAATGTTCTTCAAGGCCTTTCCCAGTGTACTTTGATTTAAGTCGAGAGAAATACGTTCCGACTGGGAATACGAACCTTTAGCCAACAGACTGAAAGTCGAAATCAGAACAATTGCAATGGTTAGTTTCATAATTCTCAGAAGCTTTTTCAGGAAGGTCTCTTGAAAACCATCCCGCATACTAATTCGTTTTTTTTTCATAGTTTTGTTCAGTTAAATGTTCATAAATAAGAATTTTAAGTGATCAAAAAGGCATTTAACACTGACCGGGAAGTGTTGCAGCACTTTCCGGTTTTATTATCTTATAACTTGCTCAAATTAATTGCTGCTCAACACAATCTTATATCCAGGGAGATTTGCGCCCTGTGGATTATCTAATTTTTCGATTGAATAGCTAAGCATCGGGTAAGAAATACTCAATAATTTTAAAACCCTATCGATTGGTTCATCGGTAAATGTTCCTGTAAAGTGGCTTGTTTTCAGCTTGTCTCCTTCTATTTCAACCGAGACATTGTACCAAAGCTCCAGACGATTTGCCAACTCGCGAACCGAAACTTTTTGGAAAATAAGCTTACCATCTTTCCATGCGATGTATTGCTCAATATTATTCACTTTACTTAGTTCAAACTCTTTTTTTTCTGAATTATATTCCACCCGTTCCAATGGCTGTAATTCGGCTACCTGAACCAAATGATTATTTTCTTCCTTTTCCAGGCGTACTTTCCCATGTACCAGGGTGGTATTTATCTGCGTCATTTCAGGGAAAGCTTCCACATTGAAGGCAGTCCCCAATACCCGGATATCCAATCCATGAGTATGAACGATAAAAGGTTTGGCAGCATCGGGTGTTACCTCAAAAAATGCTTCACCCGATAATTCAACCCGACGATTCTCGCCAATAAAAGCAGAAGGGAACGACAAGGTACTTCCGGCATTCAGACTAACTTTTGTTCCGTCGGGCAAAACAAAATTGTTCCGTTCGCCACAATGAGTCATTACAATTTCAGAAGCAACTGATTGTATTTCCTGCACAGGAAAAGATTTTTCGAGAACTGAATACATCAAAAAAGCAAAAACAATAACTGCAGCGGCAGCAATACCTCTCGAAATCCAGATTCGGCGTACACGAGCCGGCTGGGAATTTTGGTTACGCGAAATGCGCATCCGCAGTAAATCCCATTGTTTATTTACGATTTTATCGTTTCGCGATATAATCTGGCCACGCAACCGTTGCTGTTCGGCACGAAAAAATGCGGTATTCTCGGCTGACTGTTCCACCCATTCCAATAGTTCTTTTTCTTCCTGATCGGATAACTTTCCCTGAAGAAAAAGTTCGATCGTTGTTGCGATGTTCATATAATTTTGTTCCATTGTATTCATTTCATTTTTACGTAATACAATAAAACTTATTTTTTACCAACCCTTGGTTTGTAAAAAAATTTAAAAACTTCAAAAAAAAAGATTTAGAAGAAAATAACAAGGAATAATAAAAACTCGGGAGGAAATTTTTTTCGTGCAATCTCAATACCTTTCGCAAGATGCTTATCGACCATCGTTGTTGAGATATTCAGTTCTTCTGCAATCTCACGTATTTTTTTTCCGTCAATCCATCTCAACTGAAAAACTCTGCCACATTGCAATGGCATACTTGCAATCAGCGATTCCATCTCCATGCTCAAGCGGTCGGCTACCGATTGCGATTCTGCCGCAGATGAAAAACTCAATTGATACAAGCGTTCCGTCTCGGGCATAATTTGCCGCCGAATGTATTTCCCTTCAACCACTTTTCGTTTGAGCAGGTTCAAACATTTATTCCTCAGAAGAGTGAAAAAATAAGATTCAAGGTTCTTCGATTCATCCAGTTTTTCTTTCTCATCCCACAACTGGACAAAAATATCCTGAACCAAATCGTTTGCCTCCTCTTCATCATGCAAAAAGTGCATGCAGTAGCGATGCATACGAGGATAATAAAGACGAAACAATTCTTCGAATGAAGAGATACCATCTTTTATATTCTGTCCATTTTGATTTTTTACACCCGACATGCCCATCAGTAGAAATGAGTCTGCTAAAAATAGGATATAAAATCTGATATATCAATGAAAAAAAGTCTGCGAGCCAATCTATTTATTGGCAAATCAAAAGAATCAGTCTTTGCGGCTTCCTTCTACTTGTTCCAGTTCTTTACTCAAATCCTTTGTCAAGTCACTTTCCAGAAAGCTTCCTTCCTTTGGAAGAATCATCCGAAACTGGCTTATTTCAGCCAGACATAATTCTCCTTTGTTTAATTCGAATTCGAGAACATGCCCTCCAAAATCATGATCATCCGACAAAAAATGCAAATGAAAGCCCGGAACATTTACCCCTTTTACAAATGCAGGACAATAAAACCCCATCAGCGTACCACTCACCTGTACCATTCCAAATTCAGGCTGATCTTTGGTTACCTCCGTCAACGCCGGATAAGGTTTCTTTTGTGCAGGAACCGAACGAACTTTCACCCGTTCAAAGTTTCCATGCAATTTTATCGCATAAAACAGATTTGCGCTTTGCATCACCGTATCGAATACGGACTTTAACTTCGGGAATGTGCAATCGGCCAACTCAATGGATTTTGTTTGCTGAAAACGGGTTACCGAAGCAAACGGAGTAGTGGTTTTTAAACTCGGTCGTTTGGTAGTTCCATCAGCCCTGCACTGATAAAATTTTCCATCAAGCAGCACCATTTCCCCATCCAGAGCATTAAATGTTCCGATACCAAAATTTCCGGTCTCGCTCAGATAAGCAAGACTTGCAACACCATCATAATTTCCCTGCATCAATGCATCAATGGTCGATATTTGCACCAGTTCAACCGGTTGCTGAGGCTGAGTTTTCGGCTCGCAAGAAACAAGCACGCCAATGCCCAGTAAATACAAAAAAATATTCTTTACCAAGCGCCCAATACGCGAAGTTATATTCGTCATGATTATCGGTTTTTTTTGAAAATTAGTTGATAATTCGCTGCTTTGAAGATAGCATTTTTGCATAAAAGCTACCAGTGCTCAAAAATACTCGCGAAAAACAATTCGTATAAGAAACGAAAAAGCGCTGCAATTATTTATTGCAACGCTTTTTTTGAGCGAGAAACGGGACTCGAACCCGCGACCCCGACCTTGGCAAGGTCGTGCTCTACCAACTGAGCTATTCTCGCATAAAAGTACCCGAGGCGGGACTTGAACCCGCACGATCATAATGATCATTGGATTTTAAGTCCAACGTGTCTACCATTCCACCACCCGGGCATCCTAATCTTTTATGAACTTAAAACGAGAAAATCTCCTTTTTAAAGAACGATGAGCGAGAAACGGGACTCGAACCCGCGACCCCGACCTTGGCAAGGTCGTGCTCTACCAACTGAGCTATTCTCGCAATTTTTTGTCTATGAACCACTGCTATTCCCGTTTTCGAAAACAGCGTTGCAAATATAGATGTATTTTTCTATTCTCCAAAACTAAATTTTGAAAAATAAACCGCAGTTTTTCTACAAAAATTACTTCAATCCGGTAATTTTTTTGATCTCATTCAACTTGTTCAACGCCTCAATTGGAGTCAGATTATTGATGTCGAGATTTTTAATCTCATCGCGAATCTGTTTTAGCACCGGATCATCCATCTGGAAAAAACTCATCTGAAAACCTTCCCGATGCTCGGCCATTCCCTGTAATGGTTTCGACAGCTTATTTCGTTTCTGTGCTCCTTCCAACTCCAGAAGAATTTCGTCGGCTCGTTTTACCACCGATGCAGGCATTCCGGCCATGCGTGCCACATGAATACCAAAACTATGATTACTGCCGCCTCGTACTAGTTTGCGCAAAAAAATCACTTTATTTCCCATCTCACGAATTGAAACATTGTAGTTTTTCACCCGGAGGAACGATTTTTCCATCTCATTCAACTCGTGATAGTGTGTTGCAAAAAGCGTTTTAGCCCGCCCTTTCGGATGTTCGTGAATGTATTCAACAATCGACCACGCAATTGAAATTCCATCGTAAGTTGAAGTTCCCCTGCCAAGTTCGTCCAACAAAATCAGGCTTCGGTCTGAAATATTATTCAGAATACTGGCCGCTTCATTCATCTCGACCATAAACGTTGATTCGCCCAGCGAGATATTATCGGAAGCTCCTACCCTCGTGAAGATTTTATCGACATACCCAATTTTTGCTTCACGTGCAGGCACAAAGCTACCTACTTGTGCAAGCAAAACAATCAGTGCAGTTTGACGCAGCAAGGCAGATTTACCTGCCATGTTCGGTCCGGTAATAATTATCACCTGTTGTTCATCATTGTCCAGCAAAACATCGTTTGAGATGTAAGTTTCTCCAATTGGCAACTGCTGCTCAATCACCGGATGCCGCCCTTCTTTTATGTCGATTATTTTTGAATCGTTCACTTCCGGGCGGTTGTAACCATACTCCGTAGCAGACGAGGCAAACGACAACAAACAGTCGATTTGAGCCAGAATAGCCGCATTCAACTGAATGGCGGCAATATACTCGGACAAAGCCACTACCAACTGATTGAATAAATGCATTTCTAGGCTCAGGATTTTTTCTTCTGCACCCAGAATTTTATTCTCGTATTCTTTTAATTCTTCAGTAATATATCGCTCGGCACTAACCAGCGTTTGTTTACGAATCCAGTCAGCCGGAACTTTGTCCTTGTGCGTATTTCGCACTTCAATATAATACCCAAAAACGTTGTTAAATGATATTTTCAGCGACGGAATACCCGTGCGTTGCGACTCGCGTTCCTGCATTTGCGCCAGGTAATCCTTCCCTGAATAGGCAATGCGCCGCAAATCGTCTAATTCGGCAGAAACCCCATCGGCAATCACATGTCCTTTGTTCAGCAACATGGGCGGATCGGGATGCATCTCTTTTTCGATTCGCTGGCGAATTGATTCGCAGGGATTGAGTTGTTCGGCAAAACGCTGCAAGCCTTCGTTCCCTGAGGCAGCGCATAATTCTTTGATTGGCAAAATAGCTCGCAGGGCATGTTTCAATTGTACCACTTCGCGCGGATTAATGCGAGCCACAGCAACCTTGCTGATAATTCGTTCCAAATCACCGATTTGCCGAAGTTGTTCCTCCAATCCGGTTTTCAAATTGGTATTCGCGGTCAGATGTTGCACCACATCCAGACGACGATTGATCGCTGAAACTTCTTTCAAAGGCAGAGCAATCCATCGTTTCAGCAAACGGGCCCCCATTGGCGAAATGGTTTTATCAATCACTTGCACCAGCGTTTTCGCTCCTTCGTTGATTGAACCAAAAAGTTCAAGGTTACGAATCGTAAAGCGGTCGAGCCAAACGTATTTATCTTCTTCAATACGGGCTAATCCTTTAACGTGCCCGAGTTGTGTATGCTGAGTCAGATCGAGGTAATGCAGAATTGCCCCCGATGCAATAATTCCATAATTCAGATTCTGAACTCCAAATCCTTTTAGCGATTTGGTTTCAAAGTGCCTCAAAAGCCGATCAGTAGCAGCATCTTCTCCATACACCCATTCATCCATCGTATAGGTATAAAACTTGCCACCAAAAAGTGCATTGAACTCTTTTCCTTTTCCTTTCTGAAAAAGAACTTCTTTGGGTTGAAACGAGTTCAGCAATTTATCCACGTATTCAAAGCTTCCCTGAGCGGTTAAAAATTCACCGGTGGAAATATCAAGAAAAGCCACGCCCGCCATATTTTTATCGAAGTGAACCGAAGCAAGGAAGTTATTTTCGCGATGTTCCAGAATATTGTCGTTGATAGACAATCCCGGAGTAACCAGTTCTGTAATCCCTCGTTTGACAATCGTTTTCGTCATTTTCGGATCTTCGAGCTGCTCACAAATGGCAACCCGTTGTCCGGCTCGAACCAATTTAGGCAGGTAAGTATCCAGTGCATGATGCGGAAATCCGGCCAACTCAACAAAACTGGCTGAACCATTGGCTCGCCGCGTAAGGGTTATCCCCAAAATTTCGGCCGCTTTAATTGCATCCTCACCAAATGTTTCGTAAAAATCGCCTACCCTGAAGAGTAGCACGGCATCGGGATGTTTGTCTTTGATGGCATAATATTGTTTCATCAAAGGAGTCTCGACGTATTTTTTTGAATCTGCCAAACCGGATATTTTTTATGCGTGAATAAATCGAAAAACAAAGATAAAGCTTTCGGAAGAGGAAGGAAATAAAGCCTTGGTTTGTTCAGTCAAACTTTTCAACAGTTGTTAAAATGCAAACGGAATTATCTAATAACAAACGAGTTTATCGCTGAATAAATAATTACTACTTAGTAAGTTTTTCCACTTTTTCGATTTGCTTTTTCGGGTATTCTTCGTCAGGTTTCAATGCCGAAGCCTTTTTATAGTGAAAGCCAGCCTGAGCATACTCGCCCTGAAAAAATGCATTGTCGGCCAAGCGAAGTTCATCCAAATAAGCTTTACTTACTTTATCATTTTGCTGAAGTTCAAGCACCTTCCGGATATTGCCCAATCGTCCGGTCACATAATCGTCGCCCGGACGCAGAGCTAATGCCCGTGAATATTGGTGTTTGGCTATCGAAAAGTCTTCTTTATAATATGCACTGTCAGCGAATGCAACAATTGACAAATATTCTTTCTCTTTTGCCTGCTGTTGTAGTGCTTCCTCCATTTTAGCAATTGCTTCGAGTTGTTTGTCCGGATACTCTTCCCCCGGATTAACTTTCTTTGCGTACTGATAGAAAAAACGTGCAACCGAAAGATCTCCAACCTGAAAAGCCTGATCTGCCTTTTGTATGTTTTCCTTGTATTGCTGATTGCTCGCATCATTCTTCCGGGCTTTCAGGTACTCGGTAATTTTGCTCAGTTGCTTTTTGGCATATTCGTCGTTCGCACGCAAGGCTAAAGAACGCTGATAATAAACACGAGCAACCGCATAATCTTCGTTATTGAAAGCTTCATCGGCCTGTTTTTGCAATTCCTGAAACTGAATCAGCTTGTCCATCTCCGATTTCGATAGTCCGCTTTGCATCCCATCGGCTGTCATCTGTCCATTGCCTGTTCCCATTTTTCCAGCCAAATCGTTGCGATGATTTTTCGACAAAAGTTTTTCGATTGCATCCAACTGGCTTTGCGGATACGATGCTGCCGGATTATACAGAAATGCCCGTTTATAGTGAATTCTTGCATCCTCGTACCGCTCGGCTTTAAAATGCTCATCAGCAAGCGTTATGGCGTCGTCGTATTCTTTTGCAGCTCGACTATCCAGATTCTGCTGATAATCGGATCGTTGCTGTTCTTGTATTTCCTTCAACTCAGCCAATTTATCTGCCGGATATTTCTCCAGAGGTTTCAAATTAAGCGCCAGTTCGTAATTTAGTACTGCCGTTGCATAATCTTTTTCTCTGAATGCCATATCTGCTTTTCTGACCACATCCAGATAGGCAGCCTGCTTCTCTTCTACTTTCGCACTCGTTGCCCGAATATTTTCCAATTGATGCTGCAAATCATCCACCTTGCTTGTGGCCACTTTCGACAGTGGTTTTAGTTTCAGTGCATCTTTGTATTTCTGAATCGCTTCCTCGTAACGGTTTTGGTCTTCCAGAACTTTTGCTGACTGCATTAATGTATCGTACGGAATTTCGACAAAAGTGATAAGTGAATCGGCACGTGCAATTTGCTGTTTCGGATAAGGGTGCAATGGCAACAGTTTTCCTGCCTCCACATACAGCTCATGCGCTTTACGATATTCTTGCCCCATGTACTCGCGATCAGCCTCGCCCACTACTTTCTCGTAGTGTTTTTCGCTTTGCGACAAAGTAGCCTGTTTCTCGCGCACAAAAGCAATCAACTGATCGACATCACTAATCTTGTTCGGTCTTGCACGTCCTGCTTCGTTGTAATAGGTTACTGCCAACTCAAATTGCCCCTGACGAATTGCCCGATTGGCATTTTCAATCGATTCATAAAATTTTTGGGTCTGAATCACCCGCAATGAATCCTGCTCTTTTCGTTTTTGCGCATCCAAATCAGAGCGGGCAATGCTCTCGCGGTCTAAAATATCGAACACTTTATTGAGCTGTACCAACGCATATTTTTTCTTCGGAAGCACTAATAATGCCCACTCGTAAAAGCGTCCGGCCTTGTTATATTCGCCAGCATTGAATGCTTCGTCAGCTTGGACCACATAACTATTATACTTTTCCTCGTCCGAAATTTCTTTCTGCTTAAAATGTATATTTTCCAGATTATCTAGATACTCAAGTTGCTTTTTCGAGTTGGTAAGACTATCAATATAATCGACTTTGTTTTCAGCATATTTACTTCGGCCTTTTATTTTTATCGCATTCAGATAATAGTTTTTGGCTTCTTCAAATTTTTTCGTTTTGAAATAATAATCGGCACGCTCCACAGCCGAAGAATATGCTTTGCTCACCAGTTGTATTGAATCAATTTTTTGGATTTGCCTCAATGGATAGCCTTTCCCGGGATCCATTTCCAGCGCTTTTTGGTAGTTTCCTTTCGCTTCGTTGTATCGCTCGTTGGAATAATCAAAATCACCTTTCGTGATAAATCCCTGATACTGGTTGTCCATTCGTTTCTGAATAGCCTGGTTGGCATCGGTTTGTTGAGCCGAAACGACTGACGTAATCATGAAAAAAAATACGAACAGGCAAATCAGCCCATTCAAATCTGCAAATTTGATTTTTCCTGTAATCCTTCTATTTTTCATAAGTTGTATCACCCACCGAAATAGGTTTCGTTTCTCCTCTCTCAAAAAAACACCTGTGAAAGTATCAAATTACGGCAAAAAACACAAAAAATCCATGCATGATACAGCATCTCGCATGGATTTTTTATGTTTAAACCAAGATAAACAGCAAAACCGGATCAAAAACCCGGAGGTGGTAAAAACACTTCATTCAGGTTCATGTTCAGAATCGACAGAGAGCGTACTTCTTTTTTTTCTTTTGAAAATACATTCCCGTTTTTGGCTGCAACAATATCTTCCAGTGTCAAATTCCGTTTTTGCTTCTGATCGTTAAACCAAATATTGGTCACTTTCAGCTGGTATCCATTTGTCAGCTTCACAATCTCGAAGGTAGCATTGAATGGCGTAAATAAAAACGGTTCCAGCTTTTTGGTTTTGTACCCAGGACTTGACCAATCAAGCGGATAATTTGTAAAGGTTCCTTTTACTCCTTCCTTGGCAACCATATTTACTTTGATTGCTTCGTTCGGAGTATTCTTCTTCAGTAACTGCTCGGCATATTTTTCGGGACTAAAAGGCAAACCAACATCTTTCAAATAATAGATTTTACCGTTTTGAAGCGAAAAATCACCAATTTTAGTAGGGTGGTACGGATACTGAACAAACTGGGCAAATGCTTGTCCGGCAAACAGAATCAGTAATAAAATAAACACATTTCGCATGATCGTCTGGTTTTGATTTTTGTATAAAGTTAAGCATCCCGCAGGAATAATCCTTCCGGTACAACCAAAAACCAGCCGAACTTCAATAAAAAACTTTGAATTTTCGCTTAAACCAACTCGCTTTCGCCTGATAGCAAATACGGTTTAAACTCAGGAAAAAACTTTCGTGACACAGGAATAAATGTTTCCACGCCATTCAACTTGATCCGACAACTTGTTTTTTCGTATGCAACCCGTTCGATTTTTTGCAGGTTCACCATAAACGAACGATGACAGCGTTTCATGGGCGAATTATGAAGCAACTCTTCGATATTCTTCATTGAATTTCGCAGAATTTGCCGAACCGATTTATTTCCACTCTGAAAATAGACGATCACGTAATTATCCGCCGATTCGATATAAAGTAGCTGCTCGCCGGCAATTGAAAAACGCACTGTTCCTTTTTCGTCGCGAAAATTAATCAGACCATCTTCAAAGCCCGATTTATCAGCTTTTATTTTCAGATGATTCAACTTTTTCTTTTGCTGTATCTGCGAAATCAGCAATAATGACAAGGAATACGGGATGAGCACTCCAAGCAATGTCAAACGGAAGCCAACAGGAATATCAGAAAGAAAACGAGAAACACTAAGCTCCCAATGCGCCACATAAAACACGAATAATGCAGCCATCAGCAATAATTCAATCGAAAAACTCAGCAGGAAAGCACCAAGCGAAAATTGCTTCACCTTAAAAAAACGACGAAATCCAAACTGCGAAGCAATCAATACGAACCCGGCAATAATTCCAAACCCGGACAAACGCAAAAACTGCTCCCAGCCAGCGTCGCTACTCCAGCGATCGATATTGAAAGGCACAAAAACATTGAGAAAGAAAATACTGAACGACACACTAAACAGGATCAATATCCATCGATGCCGTGGCAAATCGAGGAACGGAAACGGAAGTTTTAAAAGTGTGCCCGGTTTCATTTTGCGAAAAGATTTATCTGCCTAAAAATACAAATTCGGACAGAATCCGGAAATCTCCCCGCCATTTTCAGGATTCGCTTATTTTCTCATTGAAGATGGCAGATGTTCGGCAGCCTGCTCCAACTGCGCGTACCAATCAGCACCATAACGACGAATCAGCGGTTCTTTCAGGAATTTATACAAAGGAAGCTTTTGTGCTTTGCCACATTCGCGACCTAGTTTACAAATATCCAATTGCTGGTAATTCACAGCATCAAAACGGCTGTATTCGGTAATCCGAATCGGGAACAAATAACAGGAAATAGGTTTGCGAAATGACAGTTTTCCTTCCAAATGCGCCTTCTCGATAGCACATTTCAGCAAGCCATTTTCGTCGGTAAAAGCATACACACACTGACGATTATTTACCAGCGGAGTTACCAAATCGCCATCCGAATCAATTACAGAATAGCCTTGTTTAGCCACTTCATCCTTATGTTTCTGCGGTAAATATTTCTCAAAAACCGGATAAGCCTGCTCTATTTCAAGAGCTTCTTCTTCGGTTAGCGGAGCACCTGAGTCTCCCTCAATACAACAAGCACCTTTGCATTTCAGCAAATCACATAAAAAATACTTATCCAGCACATCGAGGCTGACAATGGCACGTCCGATTTCGAGCATAATAAACCGTCTTAAATTGTGTTCATAAAAAAGCAAAAATAAACACGAAGACACCAAGGCTCCAAAAAAAATTTCAGATCGCCCTTGCGTCTTCGTGTTTACATATTCTGAATGGTATTGACTACCAGTCTTATTTTCCGATCAAAACTTTTCCGGTCATCTCGGCAGGAATTTCCAGGCCCATCAGACTCAACAAAGTAGGAGCTACATCGGCAAGAATACCGTTGCTTATTTTCGCTTGTTTGTTTTCGCCCACATAAATACATGGAACCGGATTCAACGAGTGTGCGGTATTGGCCGAACCATCTTCATTCACTGCATTATCTGCATTTCCGTGGTCGGCAATAATAAGCACTTCGTAATTGCTGGCACGAGCCGCCTCAACCACTTCTTTTACACATTGATCCACCGCAGTGACGGCTTTCGAAATAGCTTCGTAAACACCCGTGTGTCCAACCATGTCGCCATTGGCAAAATTCAAACACACAAAATCAGCTTCTCCTTTTTTCAATTCCGGAACAATGGCATTTTTCACCAGCGGAGCCGACATTTCAGGTTGAAAATCGTAAGTAGGAACTTTCGGCGAAGGAATCAGAATGCGGCTTTCGCCCGGGAATTCATCTTCGCGACCTCCACTAAAGAAGAACGTTACGTGCGCATATTTCTCTGTTTCAGCAATACGAATTTGTTTCAATCCAGCTTTTGCCACCATTTCGCCCATTGTGTTGGCGGTATTGTCTTTGTCGAAAATCACATTAACACCTTTGAAATCGGCTTTGTAATTGGTCATGGTGTACCATTTCAGAGGTATGGTTTTCATTCCAAATTCAGGTAAATCCTGCTGAGTGAATGCAATAGTAGTTTGACGCAAACGGTCAGTGCGGAAGTTGAAACAAATTACCACATCGTCCTCTTCAATCAATGCCAATGGCTGATTGTTTTGGTCAACCATTACAACTGGTTTCAGGAACTCGTCGGTTACTCCTGCTTCGTACGAAGCTTTTACGCTGGCCAGCAAATCAGTCGATTTTTCGCCAATTCCCTGTGTGTACATATCGTAAGCCAGTTTCAGACGATCGTAATTTTTATCACGGTCCATTCCGAAATAGCGACCAATTAACGAAGCAAATTTTCCGTTTGTTCCTTTCAGTGCTTCCAAATCAGCTTCAAGAAATCCGTATCCTGAACGAGGATCCGTATCACGACCGTCAGTCAAGCCATGAATAAAGATGTTATCCAGTCCCATGTCGGTACCAATCTGGCAAAGAGCGACCATGTGTGAGCTCAGCGCATGCACTCCGCCCGGGCCAATCAGACCAATCAGGTGCACTTTTTTATTGTTTTCTTTTGCGTAAGAAAATGCTTCAACAATTTTAGGTTGGTTCCACAGCGATTTATCACGAATTGCTTTGGTAATTTTTACCATATCCTGATACAATACGCGCCCGGCACCAATATTTAAGTGACCCACTTCAGAGTTACCCATTTGTCCATCAGGCAAACCAACATTTTCGCCACTGGTAAGCAGTTGCGAATTCGGATATTCGCTCATTAGCGAATCAATAAAAGGAGTTGGTGCTGTAGCGATCACATCGCGTTTCGAACCATCTCCAATCCCCCATCCATCGAGGATCATTAATAATGCTTTTTTTGTTTCAGCCATGATATATTGTTTTTTGTTTGTTTGATACTTTTCAGACACAAAAGTATTCTTTTTTCAGCTTAGACAAATCGGGAAGCGGGAAGAACAAAAAAAATTAAAGAATAATTGATGTGTCAGCAAGATAGAATTAAACCATACTCCATATATTTCAGGTATTACAAAATTCCCGGCAAGAGGAAAAAACAAACAACATAAAAAACGCGGATACAGAAAACTGAGCATATTTTCTCCAAATTTATCAGTATGTTTTGCTCTGTATCGCCCGTCTTTTCACCAATAGAGAACATTTTATCTCAAAATATTTTCATCAAGCATTTGCTTTTTTCTACATATTGTCAGAAATTGCATAAAAAAGTGAATAATATCACAAAAATGAGCATGGGAACGGGCTTTGTTGATGGTAAAACTGGGAATAAGCTTTATTTTAGGCCAAGAATTAACTACATCCGAATCATATTACTACAGAACTAAAATAATTTATCTAAGACTTTTTCTTATGAAAAAACATTCGTACAGATTTTTGTTTCTGATTCCGCTGTTTCTAGCAAGCAGCTGCAATCTCGACAATTTTGATTTCAACAAATTGTCGGATGATGTCAGTTTATCGCCAGAACTGGTTATGCCTATGGCAAAAGCTGACATTACGGTGTGGGACATCATTGAATCGGTAAACGATGAAAATGACACGCTTCTAAAAACGGGAGATAAAGACATTATCAAAATCGTATATACCGAAGAAAATATATACGAATATGAAGTGCGAAAACTCGTTAATCTGCCAGACCACAAAGACTTACCGGTGGAAGAAAAAGCAATTGGCAACATCAAACTAAGCACAATCGCTAAACAACGGGGAATTACGATTAAACAATTACAAGACAATCTATCCGGAGCAATCGACAATATCACTGACGGCGTACAACAATTGCCACTACTGGAATACGACCCAATTGATATTGAATATGTTGTTAGCGGGATAGACCAGTTTGAACGAGTTAAATTTGCAAAAGGAGAGCTAAGTGTTACACTTAAAAATAATTTCCAGTTTCACTATATTACAGTTGAGGCTAGTCTGATTGACAAACTCACCGGAAATCCGATAAAAAATCTTGTCTTCAACAATATTATGCCGAATAACTCTTCGGCGGCACAAAAAGTGACTCTCGACAACCTCACATTTTCAAATTCTCTCTCATTTAGGTTGACTAAATTCATCGTGCATCAAAACAACTCGCCGGAAATAATCAATATCAACTCGGATATTTTCTCGTTTGACATGAGCTTCAACAAACTGGAAATTACATCGGGACGAGTAAAAGTGGAATCGCAACAAATTGAAAACTTTGCTGGCTCTTTCAACTTCGATTTCGACGACGACGTGAAGGTTTTTGCAGCGGAATTGAAAGGTGGAAGTCTTGAAATAAATTCAGTAAATACCTCTCCGCTTTCAGGAACGCTTTACATCACTTTCCCTGAAATTAAAAAATTAGGTTCGCCAATACAGGTAAACATCCCATTCAATGGACAATCAGGAAAACAAAACCTATCGAATGCACTCATTAATATGGCTTCGGATGTAAACTTCCCGTACAACAAGGTACCTTACACCTATACGATTGCACTCAATGCATCAAGCGGATATATTGATTTCGATGCCAACGACTATGTACGTTTAAATGCATCGCTGGACATGCTCGACTTTAAAAACGTACAAGGTGACTTCGGAAAAAAACAAGTGAAAATTGATGACGGAAATTTCAATATGGACATGGAATTTCTGGATAAAATTACAGGCGACTTCCGCCTTGCCAACCCGAAATTACAGTTAATCCTGACAAATGGAATTGGAGTTCCGGCCAAAGTAGAAGCCGATTTCGTTGCTCAGGATAAAAACGGGAAGTCGGTGTCGCTCAATCCAACTCCATTTATGGTTACTCCTCCGGCCAGCCTGAGTTCTCCGGTTGTGAAACAAACAGTAACATTCGACAAAACGAACTCAAATATTGTTGAATTTGTTGCATTACCGCCATCCGGAAACATCAGCTACACGGGAGATATATTCTTTAATCCGACAGATATTGTTAGCCCAGCCAATCCAAACTTCTTTGATCTGGATTCGAAATTACAAATTGATCTGGGAGTTGACTTGCCCTTCGAATTACAGGTAAATAATCTGACATTTGAAGACACCGCAAAAATTGACAGTGGTGATCTGGATAAAATAAAAACAGCAGAACTTATTGTAAATGCGATCAACGAAATTCCGCTTGATATTGATGTACAGTTATTCTTTGTCGATACTATTTCCGGGCAACAATTCAGTTCTTCAGCCAAAAATAAATTGCTTTCGGCTGCACAAATCAGCGATACCGGAGTTATTACAGCAACCAACTCTTCGCATTCAATTACATTAAACGAAACGGAACTGAGTGGACTGAAAAAAGCGAATGGAATTATTTTCAAAGGAACGATCAGTTCTCCGTCAAACGGAACCAAGTCTGCTGTTATTTATTCGAAGAGCAAGCTGAACATGAGTGTTTCGATTAAAGCAAAACTCGATCTGTAACCATTAAACCGGAAAAAGAATGAAAGCAAATACAATACGTACACTGTTTACAGTTATTCTCCTGCTGAGCCTCGGCCTCACTGCATTTTCGCAGGGGACAAACATAATGCATTTCATGAAGGGAATGCCTCAATCGTCAAAATACAACCCTGCGTTACATAACGACTCAAGTACTGTGGTAATCGGATTACCTGGCTTATCGGGTATTTACCTGGGTTTGAACAGCGATTTTGCGCTCAACGATCTTATTCACTACGGAACCGGAAATATGTCAGACTCTCTGATTATTGATATTGACGGATTTCACAATGGATTGAAAGATCAGAACTATTTCAGACAGGATGCCGAAATCTCTTTATTCAGTTTCGGATTCAGAACTCACAGAGCATTTATTAACTTTTCGGTTACCGAAAAACAATCCGCTCAAATCGGATTCAGTAAATCATTTGTCACTTTCTTAAAAGAGGGAAATGCTCCTTACATTGGTCAGAACTTCGATTTAGGAGACATGGACTTCAATCTCTTTCATTACCGCGAATTTGCTCTGGGATTTTCTCACGAACTGATGCAAGGAAAACTTTCGATTGGAGCAAAAGCCAAAGCCTTGTTCGGAAAAGCAGCAATGCAAACAAACAAGCTCAATTTTAAAGTAAATACCGCAGCTGATGGTTCTTCAATCCTTTTGCAAACGGATATGTCTGTCGATTTCTCAGCTCCAGTTACACCGAAATACGATGAAAGTAATTTTTTCGATGGCTTTGAAGACGATTTTACTGCCGACGAATATATTCTGACATCTAAAAACATGGGGGTCGCTTTCGATCTGGGAGCCGTGTACAAGGTAAATCCCAAAATTATGGTTTCGGCCAGTATTATAGACTTGGGAAGTATTCCATTTAAAAATAATGTTTACAATATCCGCCATGCGCAGAGCTATTCTTGGGAAGGACTCGATTTTTCGAATTCGCTGGATGACACCAAACCCGGATATATTAGCGCCGACGATATGCTTGACACAGAAATGGACAAACTGGAAGCAGTAGTTCGCCCCAAAAAGGATGAAATAAGCAGCGATAAGTTTACACTCAGCATTCCTACGAAACTGTTTGTAGGAGGTACTTATACAATGAATAATAAATTGAATTTCTCTGTACTCGATCGCCTGTATATGCACAACGGGCAAACTCAAAATAGTTTAAGTTTGAGTGCCAATGCCATGCTGGGCAATTCTTTTCGGTTACAGGATCATACTCTGCTATTGGAAACAGATACGACAATTTAGGTCTGGGTATGGCTGTACGGCTTGGATTCCTGCAATTGTACATGGTTAACGATAACCTGTTGGCACTTACAAATCCAGCCAAAGCACAATTCGTAAATATCCGCTTCGGAATGAACTTCCTGTTCGGACGTAAATACGAAGCATATTAATCCAAAACTTCAAACTTTATGATACAAGAAAAGGGAGGCAACTCCCTTTTTTTGTTCACATATCCCGTCAAATCAACGGCATTATATCTTTTAGCAAACTACAGCTTTCTCTAATCCGCGTAAATATTCCTCATTCATGCTTGCTCCCAGGCCCGGAGCTTCGGGTACGGTTACCCGACCTTTTTCGGAATAGCGAATTCCGCCTTCTACCGGATCTTCAACAAACATAAGCGGGGTGTCGAAATCGCAAAACTGAATACGATCGCTGCACAAAGCCAGATGAGCCGAGGCAGTAAAAGCCAGTCTCGATTCCAAAAATCCCCCCACCTGGAGTAACATTCCTGCTTGCTCAGCAAGTTTCACAATCTTTTGCGCTTTTAATAAGCCCGACGATTTTCCAAGTTTTATATTGAAACAATCGCAAGCACCTAAATCAATCAATCGTTTGGCATCGTTATGGTCACTGCAACATTCGTCAGCCATTACCGGAATTGGACTTTCTTTGGTTACCCGCCCAAGTTCCATAAAATTCCAGCGGGCAATAGGTTCCTCACAAAACTGAATATTGTAAGGTTCAAGCGCCTTCAGTATGGCAATAGCCGTTTCGGTATCCCACCCCTGATTGGCATCCAGCCGAAGCGGAATCTCCGATCCGATTTGTTCGCGAATACGAATTACCCGTTCCAAGTCTTCCTCTCTTGATCCGCCCAACTTTAGCTTGATTACCTGAAAGCCATCTTGCTTAATTTTCAGCGCATCGGTAGCCATTTTTTCCGGAGCACCAATACTTACCGTATAATCGGTATAAAGTGTTTTATTGTTTTCGCCGGAAAGGAAACGATACAAAGGCAAACCGGCATATTGCGCAGCAATGTCGTGCAAAGCAATATCGAAAGCACTTTTTATGCTCGAATTTCCAAAAATAAGCTTGTCCATGGCTTGCATACAACCTTCCAAATCGAGCGGATTTTTGCCTAGCAGCACTTTTCCCAAATACTGCCCCACCACAAAGCCAGTCTCCATATTTTCGCCATTAATGGTCATAAACGGACTGCATTCGCCCATACCAACAAGTCCCTCATCGGTTCGGATTCGTACCACCACATTTTCGGCACACTCAAGCGGTCCCAGCGAAATAATAAACGGTTCTTTCAGCCGAATCGGCGATTTATAAATTTCAGTTTGAATAATTTTCATATCACGAATTAATAGAATAACCAATCACTGTATTGCATCCAGCTCATCAAACGACAAATCCATCAAAGGAAAATCTTCCCAGCCACGATAATCGAAATGCCACCACTCGGTTGGATAATGCGAGAAACCAAAATGCTCCATTACATTAAACAACAATTGCCGGTTGGCAATAACCGTGTCGGGTAGCTGCATATATTCGGGATGAGCTTTTTCACTGAATTCGTCAAACGAACTTGGCATCGCTATTTCGGTTTTTGAACGAAGATCGACCAGCGAAACATCGACTGCACAACCGCGGTTATGGCGCGACCCATGGCGCGGATTAGCAACAAAACTTGTATCGGGATACACTTCATAAAATTTCAGCGTTGCGGCATACGGACGATACGCGTCGTAAATCTTCAACCCCAGATGATAGCTGGCCAATGAATCCTGTACGCGAACCAACGCGTCGGCAACTGGTTTACGAGCAAAAGCCCGGGCGGATGAATAAACTACTTGCGAAGTAAAATTGTTGGTCGTTGCATAACGAATATCGAGCAGTACCCCCGGCACCGTTTTTTCGAGATCGACCATTTGCATCAGCGGATTTTGCGACACTTGCTGCCGGTAATCATCCACGCTTGTCACCAATGCCAAACCATACGGATTACGGTTTACCTGCTCGTTTTTGCATCCGGACAATAGAAGCCCCCATGCAAACAAGAATACCAGCAGAATGATTTGCTGTTTAACGGTTCTACCCATCGCTATTTTGGTTTTTTAAAAAATGAATTGACGAAGGGTAAAGATAATAAAGTCAGGGCGGATTAAATCAAAACTATCGAGGGTTTTTCATATTCCGCGCAACCGGGCGAAACAATGCCATCGCCCTTGAATTATCGTAGCAAGGAATAGGCAAATGGGCAAAAACAACCCGGTACGGGTTGGATGAATAAAATAAAAACATCAATAAAAATCTGGAATGACATTATATCGAACCCGTACCGGGTTCAAATCACAATTGGTGATCAATTGTTGCTATGATAATCAAATCCGTACCGGATTTTCGTACAATAGAGTTTCCGCAATAGTGCATCCTTCGCCCCGGACTCTTCAATCAATGCCATCGGCATTGGATTATCATAGCAAGGAATATGTGAGTGGACAAAAACAACCCGGTACGGGTTGGATAGCTGACATGGAATCATACAAAAATGTGTATCGACCTATTATCGAACCCTTACAGGGTTCTGGCTTTGTTGTCGTTCGTTCGATGCTGCTACTATAATCAAATCCGTACCGGATTTTCGCACAATACAGTTTTTGCAAGCATACAATCGATCCTGCGAACCGGATTCTTCAATCAATGCAGTAGGCATTGGATTATAGTAGCAAACACCCAACAGACCCCCAAAAACAACCCGGTACGGGTTGGATAGGATTTTGCCACATTGTTTCGTAATTTTAAAATAAAAATGACACCCGCATCCTATTCGCAAATCTACCTTCATTTTGTATTTGCCGTAAAGTTCAGAGAATCCCTACTTCAACCACATCATCAACTTGAACTATTCCCTTTCATTTCCGGGTTGATTAACAGCATGGGACATAAATCGTATGCCGTAAACGGGATGCCTGATCATGTCCATATCTTTATAAGTTTTAATCCGAAAGAATCACCGTCGGAAACAATTAAGGAAATCAAACGGGCATCAAGCAATTTTATTAATTCGAAGAATTGGTTTCCCGGAAAGTTTCAATGGCAAAATGGATATGGTTGTTTTTCGTATGGCAAATCACAGATTGATTCAGTCGTAAAATATATCAGGGATCAGAAACAACATCATACCAAGACAAGTTTCAGAGAAGAATACATTTCATTTCTTCAGAAATTTGATATTGAATATGATGAACGGTATTTATTCGATTTCATCCACATCGAAGAATCATAATCGAACCCGTACCGGGTTCTGTTTTTATTCTCGTTCGGTTCTGCTACTATAATCAAATCCGTACCGGATTTTCGCACAATATAGTTTTTGCAAGCATACAATCGAATAAGCGAACCAAATCCGTCAATCAATGCCATAGGCATTGGATTATAGTAGAAAACAGCGATTCAGACGAGCATCACAACCCGGTACGGGTTGGATAAAGTTTAACAATATTATTTCGTATTTTTAAAAGAAAAATGGTTGACGAAAAATTTATCATCCCAATTGATGCTATCGAAAAAGACTTTAGCGATTTTCTTAATCTTCAAAATAACTCCCGAATAATATTTTCTGGTCCTTTTGGAATCGGAAAAACCTATTTTCTTGACAAGTTTTTTAAAGCAAGGACAGATCAATATTATCCTGTTTTTCTGAGACCCGTAAATTATTCGTTACTATCCAATGAGGATGTATTTAAGCTGATTCGCGGGAATGAGGTTGGGAAAGTTGCTTTTTAAGCACTGAATATTAGCACAAACTATCTATACAACAACTTATTAAATAAAAAATTTTATTTTAGCAAAAAAAACTTAAATAAAAAACAAATGAATTTAAAACTGCCCCCACTAAAGTACGTTATTCCTTTCCTACTAATAACGATGATTTCTTGTAAAAAAAACGATGATTTAGTTCTTGATTACGTAGGAACATGGGAAACCAACATATCTATCCCTACTACAACAGGATTTACTTCAAAAAAATATTCATTAGTCCTAACAAAACATAACTTCACTGAAACATTTTTTTCAAATGTCTATCAAATCGTCCCTTCCTTTATAGGAATACTTGCAACAATTGAGGGGAACCTTTCAATTAAGGGAAATAAAATAAATTTTACTGCAAAAAAGATAAGCTTTTCGAACATTAATGCAGATACAGGAACAGGCTCCGAGCCATATAAAACCTATACTGAAAAAGATCAAGATTTTACCTCAGTATCGAATGAACTATCAAGGCCCACTTATGGATTTCCTAATGAATTTGAAATACGTGATAACCAATTAATACTAAAAGTTGATTACAATAAAGACAACGAATTTTCGGATAACGAAATTGTTATCTATTCCCGAAAATAATTTACTTCACTTCTATTTAAGATTCCCGCCTTCGCGGGAATGACGCTTCTGTAATCACTGTCGCAACTTCCTTCTTTTCTTTCTCCCTCTCCCTGGGAGAGGGCTGGGGAGAGGCTCCCACAAAAAAAGCCGCCCCTTTGCAGGAACGGCTTTCGTTATCTTGAGATTCCCGCCTTCGCAGGAATGACTTTTCTGTAGATTCTGTCGCAACTTTTTTCATCACCCTTCCCTTGGGGAAGGGTTGGGGATGGGCTTTCTTACTCGTGAGCGGCCAGTAAAACCTCAAGGATTTTCTTACCAGCGGCAGCTACCGAAGTACCCGGGCCAAAAATAGCCACAGCACCGGCATCGTACAGGTATTGGTAATCCTGCGCAGGAATTACACCACCAACAATCACCATGATGTCTTCGCGGCCGAGTTTTTTCAGCTCTTCGATTACGGCAGGCACCAGTGTTTTGTGACCAGCGGCCAACGAAGAAACACCCATTACATGCACGTCGTTTTCAACGGCTTGTTTGGCAGCTTCTTCCGGAGTCTGGAACAATGGTCCCATGTCCACGTCGAAGCCAAGGTCGGCATAACCGGTTGCTACTACTTTTGCACCGCGGTCGTGACCATCCTGTCCCATTTTGGCGATCATGATACGTGGCTGGCGGCCTTCCAGTTCGGCAAATTTCGTTGCAAGCTCCTGAGCTTCCTGGAAAGTCTTGTCTTGTTTGCTTTCTGATGAATACACGCCTGAAATAGTTCTGATTACTGCTTTATAACGTCCCACATGTTTTTCGCATGCGTCGGAAATTTCACCCAACGATGCACGTTTTTTAGCTGCATCGATAGCGAGTTCAAGCAAGTTGCCTTCGCCTGTTTCAACACATTTGCTGAGTTTGGTAAGGGCTGCCTGACATTCGTCTTCGTTACGCTCGGCACGTAGTTTTTTCAAACGCTCAATCTGAGCCAAACGAACAGCAGTGTTATCGACTTCCAGAATATCGATCGGATCTTCTTTTTCGAGACGATATTTATTCACACCCACAATAGTTTGTGAACCCGAGTCGATACGGCCTTGAGTGCGGGCAGCAGCTT
Organism: Prolixibacteraceae bacterium; assembly: GCA_963668595.1. Taxonomy (GTDB): domain Bacteria; phylum Bacteroidota; class Bacteroidia; order Bacteroidales; family Prolixibacteraceae; genus GWE2-42-39. The sequence continues at coordinate 2,769,813 of OY764876.1, forward strand.
CTTCGATACGCATTTTCGGAACACCGGTTTCGATTGCTTTCGACATACCACCCAGTTTCTCAACTTCTTCGATCAACGCCCAGGCTTTGGTATATAATTCCTGAGTCAATGCTTCAACATAGTATGAACCTGCCCATGGGTCAACCGCACGGCAAATTTCAGTTTCCTGTTGAATATACAACTGCGTGTTACGTGCAATACGAGCAGAGAAGTCGGTTGGCAGTGCGATCGCTTCGTCCAAAGCGTTGGTGTGTAGCGACTGGGTATGTCCCAGTGCCGAAGCCATTGCTTCGATACAAGTACGACCTACGTTGTTAAACGGATCTTGCTCGGTTAACGACCAACCTGAAGTTTGCGAGTGAGTACGCAATGCCATTGATTTTGGGTTTTTCGGGTTGAATTGTTTCACCAGTTTAGCCCAAATCATACGAGCAGCACGCATTTTCGCAATTTCCATGAAGTGGTTCATACCGATTGCCCAGAAGAACGACAAACGAGGAGCAAAAGCATCGATGTCGATACCAGCTTTCACACCGGTGCGAAGGTATTCCAAACCGTCGGCCAGCGTGTATGCCATTTCGATGTCGGCAGTTGCACCAGCTTCCTGCATGTGGTAACCCGAAATTGAAATTGAGTTGAATTTTGGCATTTTCTGAGAAGTGAACTCGAAAATGTCAGCAATAATTTTCATTGAGAATTCCGGCGGGTAGATGTAAGTGTTACGCACCATGAATTCTTTCAAAATATCGTTCTGAATTGTTCCGGCCAGTTGATCCATGGTAGCACCCTGCTCCAATGCAGTAACAATGTAGAAAGCCATTACCGGCAACACAGCACCGTTCATGGTCATTGATACCGACATTTTATCCAACGGAATTTGGTCGAACAAAATTTTCATATCGAGGATAGAATCGATGGCCACACCCGCTTTACCAACGTCGCCAATCACACGTGGGTGATCGCTGTCGTAACCGCGGTGTGTTGCCAGGTCGAATGCCACCGAAAGACCTTTCTGACCAGCAGCAAGGTTACGACGGTAGAATGCGTTCGATTCTTCAGCAGTTGAGAATCCGGCGTACTGGCGTACGGTCCAGGGTTGCATGGCGTACATTACCGAGTACGGACCACGCAGGTAAGGTGCTACCCCTGCAGCATAGTTCAAATGCTCCATGCCTTCGAGGTCTTCCTTGGTGTAAACCGGTTTCACCGGAATTTGTTCCGGAGTCACCCAGTTCTTTTCAATCATGTTCTTTGCAGCCCACTCAGCAGCATTGCTCTGAGTAGTTGCAGTTTTGATGTTTATATCTTTAAAATTCGGTTTCATATACGATTAGATTTTAGATGATAGATTTTAGATTTTAGACTAAGCGATTTTGAAAAGAGACCATCATTTTAATTATTTCATTGATACTGTTAAAAATTGATTCCAATTCTTCTTCTAAAAGAAGCCCAAGGTCATTTGACAGAATCAACAATGTTTCCAACTCAAACAACGAACCTTTTGCAATATCAAGAAAATGAGAAAAATCACGGTCTGTTCCACGACCTGCCCCTTCTGCAATGTTTGCAGGAACAGAAACAACGGCTCTCCTTATTTGAGAGGTCAACCCATAGAGTTCTTCCTTGGGAAGTTTTTCCGATATTCTGTAAACCGCGGTTACAAGTCCCCGAGCGTTTTGCCAGATTTTTATCTCCTTGTAATTGTGCATTGTTTGGTTTTAGTCTATTATCTAATATCTAAAATCTGATGTCTATTATGTATTAAATTTTTAATAAACCTTGGTATCTCTTCAATTCTTCTAAGAGGTTACTTTTCACATGGATGAAGTTTGAGATGCCTTTAGCTTTCAATTCGTCCATACAAGCAGGGGATCCGGCTACAACAAAAATAGCGTCGTCTTTCAGTAATTCGAAAGCAGCAGGAGCAAGTTCAGCGTACTCATCGTCAGAGCTACAGATAACCACGATATTGGCTTTAGCAGCTTTGGCTGCTTCAATACCTTCGGCAACTGTTGCAAACCCATTGTTGTCAACCACTTCGTAACCGGCTACGGCAAAGAAGTTGCAGGCAAACTGGGCACGTGCTTTACGCATAGCCAGGTTACCAATGGTAAGCATGTAAGCCATCGGGCGTTTGTTGCTTTTTGCATACACATCGGTTTGATAACGCAATGTTTCAAAAGCCTGTGCTCCACGGTATATTTTCAACGTTTCGATTTCGGCATCAGCATCAGCTCCGCAAGAAGGAACCAAAGCAGCTGCATCCAGTTCAGCAGTGATTTTCTCTGTGAAATTCGGGAACTGGTTTACTCCTAACAGGTTTTCGCGACGGGTTGCAATGTTCATATCACGTTTTGCAGCCATTGCTTTTACTTCAGCCTGAATGAAACCTTCTTTGGCTGCAGCAATAAAACCACCTTTTTCCTGAATGTCGAGGAACAATTTCCAGGCAGCTTCTGCAATCGAAACAGTTAATTCTTCAATGTAATACGATCCGGCCGATGGGTCAACGATTTTGTCGAGGTGCGACTCTTCTTTCAGCAATAATTGCTGATTGCGGGCAATACGGTCGGAGAATGTAGTTGTGTTTTCGTAAGCAGCGTTGAATGGCAATACAGTGATTGAATCCACTCCACCCAAAGCAGCACTCATGGCCTCGGTTTGGGTACGCAGCATGTTCACGTATGGGTCGTAAATGGTTTTGTTCCAGCTTCCGGTTTCAGCGTGAGCATCCATTTTGCAGCTGCAATCGCAAGCAGGCTGGTATGCTTTCACGATTTGTGCCCACAACATACGGGCAGCGCGAAATTTGGCAATTTCCATAAAATAGTTGGCGCTAACAGCAAAATCAAATTTGATTTTTTTAGCTACTGCATCGATGCTCAAACCTGCATTGGTAAGCAGATTCAGGTATTCAGCACCCTGAGCCAGTGCAAAAGCCAATTCCTGAGCAATTGATGAACCTGCGTTGCTGTAGTTTTTGCCGTGAACAGTCACCACTCTGTATTTTTTCAGCTCTGCTGTTTCTTCAATCAGTGCTTTAATTTCGGCGATGCTGTTTGCGTCAAATTTACCTTTCAGCAAATAGCTACCCAGCGGGTCGATATTTACCGATGCAAATACGTTGGCTTTATCCCAATTGCCTTTTTCGATGTAAGCAGCCAGCAAACGAGCCATATTCAGGTTTTTGCAGCAGCAAACGAAATTCACTTCAATAGCTTCCAGACAAATACCTTTCAGCAAAATGTCGAGGTCAGCAACAGTTAATTCGGTACAGCTTGTAAAAACAAAACCCAACGAGGTAACTCCTTTATTTAAAATATCGAGTGCTTTTTCGTTGGATTCTTTCAGGTCTTTCACCACAATATTTTGGCGAACCAGCCATTCATTGTTGTCTTTTTTATTGCCTCTCACGAATGGGAATTCACCGGGCAAGCTATTGGTGTGATCCAGTTTTTCAAGGTCTTCTGCCCTGTAAAAAGGTTTCACATTAAATCCTTCATTGGTTTTCCAAACCAGCTTCTTGTCAAAGTCGGCTCCTTTCAGGTCGGCGGTCACTTTGTCCATCCACTCCTGAGTACTTACCGAAGGAAATTCAGTAAAAAGTTGATTATATTTTTCTGCCATAATGTAACTATTAAAAAATCAGCCGCAAAAATAGTGCTTTTTCTATACCTGAGCTCAAAACACGGCAGGATTTTAACTAATTGCTAACAAATATCATGTTTTGATTTTCAATGAATTAAAAATGAAAACATATAGAAAACTACATATAAACCACTTCTAAATAAGAAATCCGGACATGTAACTCGCGAACAAATCCGGATTCCGGTATCAAAATAAAATAATGACGCGTTTATGTTTCTCATAACGACCTGTATTTCTTTTATTTATACAGAAATCAATTCCAAGTATTTTGCGCAAAAGATGTCTCTCTATATAGATCAAAATAAATACTAAAATATTGCAGAAAGCAGATCAACATCAACCAGTTCAGTTTTTTTCTGTCTCTATTTATTGAGAACAGTTCAACAGAAGGGAACAACAAGTGAACCAACCCAAAATGCAGTTCAACGAAAATTGCTTGTCTTCATTTTTACAAGTCCCTTCTTTTGCTGAAACAATTTTCAGAAAACAGTAAAACATTGAAGCCATGATTTTAATTGCAATTTTATTACTGCATTTATTTCCCGGCAATTATGCCGAGAAATATGTCTCATCAGAGGTATTATCCATTGAGACAAAACTTACGTCACCCAAAGCAACAGAAGAATGGGATCTTTGCAAACAACACAAGAATGTGAGCATTTTTCAACGCTGGACAGAAGCTGAGCCAGGACGAAATGCCCGGGAAATTTATGCAGAAACCGTTGTCGCGGCGACACCCGAAGCACTAGTCAAAATTATCAGAAACGAAGATTACGGAAAGCAATGGCTCTCGATGGCCGACGAATATGAGGTAATTGCGAGTACATCACAAAATGAGTGGTATGCTTATTCCAGATTTAGTCTTACTCCGCTATTAAAGTTTGATCTGATTACGTTAAACCAAGTTTCAGAGAATTTAGAACAACATTCATTAAGCATCGGCATTTCTGGACAGCCCAATTACTATCCAGAAAAAAAGAACTTTCGCAGGCTTTCTCACTTTTCCGGAAAATGGGAATTTATTGCTGAAAGCAATCATCGTACTCGCATTCGGTACTATCTTTTTTCAAAAACAAAGCCGTTTCTTCCACGCTGGATTACCGATCCGTTTGTTTTTGGCGAACTCGAAACCTGTGTAAACAACGTTAAATCAATTGCCGAAAAGAAATGAAAATGAAACCGTTAAGAAATTGGATCTACAACAAACTGGATCTACACAAACGAATTTATCAACTAAAAGGCAACCCAAGCCATATTGCAAGAGGTTACTCACTGGGACTTTTTATCGGACTAATGCCACTCGTTGGCATAAAAGCCTTTATTGCAGTTGCCATTGCATCGATACTAAAATGGAACAAACTTGCCGCGACCATCGGCGTTTTTCATACCAATCCTCTGACGGCTCCATTTCTATTCAGCATCACTTATTGGTTAGGAAAACCTTTTACCGGCGCCCATACACCGCTTCCGACAGACAATCTGTTTTCATCTGAATCGATCCGGATTATGCTCGGGAATGGCTGGGACATGTTTTTGTCAATGTGGGTAGGAGGCTTCCTCCTCGGTATTCCACTGGCATTTGTCAGTTATCATCTTCTCTATTTTTCTATTAAGCGAATCAGTAAACAAAAAGCTCATACATCATGACAACAAGAACAGAACTATTCACCCTGATTACCGGAGCAAGTACCGGTTTAGGCCGGGAATTGGCACGCGAATGCGCCCGTCTAAGAATGAACCTGATACTGGTTTCACTTCCCAACGAAGGGTTAGCTGAACTTTCAACACAACTTTCGATTCGCTATCAGATAGATGTCAACTATTATGAAACCGATCTGACCAACCGGTCAGATCTGGAAAAGCTTGGCAACTGGATCCGAACAAACTTTTCAGTCAATACAGTTATCAATAATGCAGGGATTGGTGGTACTCAGGCGTTCGACAATGCGTCAACAGATTACCTCGACCGGTTAATCCAATTAAATATTCGTGCGACATCCTTGCTTACCCGTATCATGATTCCGGAATTAAAGATGCACCGTCGTGCCTATATTTTAAATGTATCAAGCATGGCCGCTTTTTCTCCTCTCCCTTACAAAACAGTTTATCCCGCCTCCAAAGCATTTATCTATCATTTCACAAGAGGTTTGAAAGCGGAACTGCGACATACATCCATTCGCGTAAGTGTGGTCAACCCCGGTCCCATCGCCACAAATGCCGATGTGATGCGCCGCATTCAGCAACAAGGTTTTCTTGGGCGGCTAACACTTCTGCCAACTCCGGTGATTGCCCGCATTGCCATCCGCCACATGATGCGCGGCAAAGCGGTTATTGTTCCCGGATTTCTAAATAAAGTAAACAGACTGCTATTTCAGATTATCCCGTCCAGCATTCGTCTTTCAATGAGCAGTCACATTATTCAACGTGAATTAAATAGAGCGTAACATGAAAAAAGTTCTAGTTACCGGAGCCAACGGTTTTTTGGCCAGCAACCTGATCCGCGAATTGCTTTATGCCGGATACGATGTACGGGGAATGGTTCGGGAAGGAAGCAATTTACTCTCACTAAAACGGGCAGAATTTGAACTATTTACCGGTGACATAAGCAAACAATCCGACATAAGAGCAGCCTGTTCCGGGTGTGAAATAGTTATCCATGTAGCGGCCGACACCCGACAATGGGCCACCCATCCCGAGGTATATCATCATATAAACGTTGAAGCAACTCGTCAACTATTATCGGAAACCATGCGCCGCCATGCAGAACGATTTATTTTTGTAAGCACAGCCAATGCGTTCGATCCGGGAACAAAAAACAATCCAGGCACAGAAGATTCACCCTTCACCGCCAAAGGGAAATCGGGCTACATGCTTAGTAAATACAAGGCACAACAACTGGTACTGGAAGAACACAGACACAGTGGATTTCCAATTATTGTTGTCAATCCGACGTTTATGCTTGGAAAACACGATGCCAAGCCCAGTTCCGGACAAATTATTTTGATGGCTCATCAGAAAAAAACAATGGGTTATCCCTCCGGTGGAAAAAACTTTGTACACGTGCAGGATGTTGCACAAGGAATTGTTAATTCCATTGAAATAGGAAGACCTGGCGAAGCCTATTTACTAGCCAATGAAAACCTGAGCTATCAGGAATTTTTCGAAAAATTGAGATCCATTCACGGTTCTCCGGAAAAACTATTTCACATTCCAAAAGCAATAATACAACTGGCAGGAGAAGCAGGACAAATATATCAGAACGTGTTGGGCAGAACCAGCAAACTTGATCGCACCAATGCCCGTCTGCTCTGTATTGACAACTATTATTCTCCAGCCAAAGCAATAAAAGAGCTAAATATGCCACAAACGCCTGTTTCAAAAGCGATTTCTGACGCACTGGAATGGTTCGGACAATACGGCTATCTTTCATGACGCATATTTTTTATACATTCGTAAAAAACAAGAACTCATGAAGCTTCAAGCACGAGCCGATAGCCTGATCATCAAATATGTTTCCATGTTTGTTATACTGAACGGAATTCATTATTTATACAAGAATTACGATCGGACGTACGATAGCCTGTGGCAATATGATTGGAGGGGAATACTATTTCATGTTTTCTTTATTTTCTTTGGATGGATCATTTGGGAAACAGGCTTACTAATAACCAAGGCAACCAACTGGCAAATCAGGAAAAGTCATCTTCAAAAATTTCAGTTCCTGATTTTAGGTTTCGTTCTAATTTGTTTCGGACTACTATTTACTCTCGTTTACGGGCAAATTTACTACCATTTATTTTTTGTACATTTTAACCTCCAGCATTTATGGGCCGACTACCAACCTCTGGATAGGGATTTGCTCGTTATCATGTTCATCATATATCTGATTATTATTGGGTTTCACGCATTCATTCATTACTACCAGAATTGGAAGGAAGCGGAACTTACAGCAGAACGACTCCAAAAAGAAAACATCCGCTCCCGCTATGAAACGCTGAAACATCAGATCGATCCGCATTTCTTCTTTAACAGTCTGAGCGTACTGACTTCGTTGGTTTACAAAGATGCCGATAAATCAGCCGCCTACATTGCACAGCTTTCCAGAATGTATCGATATATTCTGGAAGGAAAAGACCAAACCGTAGTACCACTCGAACAGGAGCTCGAGTTTCTGAATTCGTATATTTTCCTGATGTCGGTAAGACACGGAGACAGCATTCGATTTGAAGTGCAAATCAGTGAAGAAACCCGCAATTTGACTTTTATTCCGAAAAACTCACTACAAATGCTTGCAGAAAATGCGGTCAAACACAACCGTTTTTCGCAGCAATCGCCACTATTAGTACGTGTTTATGAAGATGAGGATTTTATCAAAATAATAAATAATCTGGATCGGCGCGAACTAATAGAGTGCCCATCGGGAATTGGTCTTGAAAATATCAGAAAACGCTACCAACTCATTTCTGAAAAAGAAATTGAACTAGAAGAAACTGCTTTTACATTTTGTGTCAAACTACCGAAACTAAGCAAACGTGAGCTTAAAAATATTGATTTTTGAAGACGAGAAACTTTCAGCAGAGCACCTGGAAAAATTAGTTCTACAGTACAATACTGACATTGAAATACTAAATATTATCGAGTCAGTTCGATCCGGTGTTGAATGGTTCAGCAAATCCAGACAATTGCCCGATTTGATTCTGATGGACATCCAGCTTTCCGATGGTTCCTGCTTTGAACTCTTTCGAAAAATTAATATTGACATTCCTGTTATTTTTACAACTGCTTTCAACGAATATGCTTTGCAGGCATTTAAAGTTAACAGCGTTGATTATTTGCTCAAACCTATCGTTTTTGAAGAGCTAAAAGAGGCCATCGACAAATACAAAAAAAACACTCAACGGATAATCCCCGACCCTGTTCAATACTACGAACAACTGTATCAGCATATTCACGCAAACAGTCAGTATAAAAAGAGATTACTAATCAAGATTGGCGATCAATTGAAGCATATCAATGTCGAAGATATTGCCTATTTTATTTTTCAGGAAGGACTGAGTCACGCAGTAACTTTTTCGAACCACTCGTATCCTCTGGATTATTCGCTGGATGAACTGGAGCGACTTATTGATCCATCTGTTTTTTTCAGAGTAAACAGACAATGTATTGTCCGCCCCGAAGCAATTGAAAAAATACATAGTTACTTCAATAATCGCCTAAAAATTAACCTGCGCCCAGCTCAACAAGACGCAGTCATTGTCAGCCGCGAACGGGTAGCTGACTTCAAAACATGGCTGGATAACTGATTAGCCGTTCAGTGCTTCGGCCCCGTTGGTTACCTCCAGAATTTCGTTGGTAATTGCTGCCTGGCGAGCTTTGTTGAAAGTAAGTGTCAGCTCACGAATTAAGTCAGTCGCATTATCAGTTGCTTTGTGCATAGCCGTCATGCGCGCTCCATGTTCTGCCGCATTCGAATCGAGCAATGCTTTGTAGAACTGGATTCTCAACGATCGGGGAATCAATTCATGAACGATGTACTCTTTGGATGGTTCGTAAATGAAATCAAAATTGGTGGTTTCAAAACCACTTTCTTTCGTTGGTTCAACCGGCAAAAATTGTTCAGTAGTAACAATTTGTACCGCTGCATTTTTAAACCGGTTATACACCAGTTCAACACGGTCATATTTTCCGGCAGCAAACTGACTCATTATTAATGAAGAAATAGACGAAGATGATTCAAAATTCAGATTATCGTACACCTCATTGTGGGACTGAACCATCGGCAATTTATTACTTCGAATATATTTTTCAGCTTGTTTACCAATTGGCATAAACCAAAGTTTGCCGTTTTTAAGCTGGCGGGAATATTTCATGGCAACCAACTCAACGGCCTGTTTATTAATATTCGAATTGAAAGCACCACAAAGTCCCCGGTTCGAATTGATCATCACAATCAACACACGCTCCGGTTCCGGCTGGCGGGTATAAACTGAATCTTCCGCACTTTCGAGACTCGCACTGAGTGTCCCTAATATTTCCTGTAACTTATTGGCATAAGGCCTGATTTGCAAAATAGCATCCTGCGCTTTTTTTAATTTAGCCGCCGACACCATTTTCATCGCACTAGTTACCTGCTTCGTAGTTTTTACCGAAGCAATTCGGATACGGATTTCTTTTAAGTTTGCCATCAGAGAATATCAATAAACTGTTGGTATTCGGAAAACTATCGTCCAAATACCAACAGGAATGTTCCTATTTATTTAAAACGTTCGGCAACCTCAGCTGCAGCTTTCTCAATTGCCTGCGTTTCTTTTTCTGTAAGCACTCCTTTCCGAAGTTCTTCCAGCGTTTCTTTATATTGCATTTCCATCAGTTCGATGAAATCGCGCTCAAATGCTTTCACTTTAGTAACCGGCACATTACGCAACAACTCTTTTGTTCCGCAATAAATAATGGCCACCTGGTGTTCCACTCTCACAGGCGCATATTGTCCTTGTTTCAGAATTTCCACATTTTTGCGGCCTTTATCGAGTACGCGCATGGTGGCAGCATCCAGATCGGAACCAAACTTCGAGAAAGCTTCCAGCTCGCGGAATTGCGCCTGGTCGAGTTTCAATGTTCCGGCAATTTTCTTCATCGCTTTAATCTGAGCATTTCCCCCTACACGCGAAACCGAAATACCCACGTTAATCGCAGGGCGAACTCCCGAGTTAAACAGGTTCGATTCAAGGAAAATCTGCCCGTCGGTAATCGAAATTACGTTAGTTGGAATGTATGCCGAAACGTCGCCGGCCTGTGTTTCAATAATTGGTAATGCGGTTAACGAGCCACCACCTTTTACACGTCCTTTCAAACTTTCTGGCAGGTCGTTCATCTGAGCAGCAATTTCGTCGGAGTTGATTACTTTGGCAGCACGTTCCAACAAACGAGAGTGCAAATAGAATACATCACCCGGATACGCCTCACGACCCGGCGGACGACGCAGCAACAACGACACTTCGCGGTATGAAACAGCCTGTTTCGACAAGTCATCATAAATAATCAAAGCATGACGCCCCGTATCGCGAAAATATTCTCCGATTGATGCTCCGGCATACGGTGCATAAAACTGAAGAGCAGCCGGGTCTGATGCTGTAGCCGATACAATTACAGTGTAGTCCATTGCACCATGTTTTTCAAGCGTGTGTGCCAGGTTGGCTACTGTAGAACCTTTTTGTCCCACTGCTACATAAATACAATACACAGGATTTCCTTCTTCAAAATTTTTCCGCTGATTAATAATTGTATCAATGGCTACTGCTGTTTTTCCCGTTTGACGGTCACCAATAATCAACTCGCGCTGCCCACGCCCAATCGGAATCATGGCATCGATGGCTTTGATACCTGTTTGCAACGGTTGAGTTACCGGCTGACGATAAATTACACCGGGAGCCTTACGCTCCAGCGGCATCTCAAACTTTTCGCCAGTAATGGCTCCTTTCCCGTCAATGGGTTCGCCAATGGTATTGATTACACGTCCCAACACTCCATCACCAACTTCAATCGAAGCAATACGACGTAGTCGTTTCACGGTGTCGCCTTCTTTAATATACTCCGAAAGCCCCAGCAACACTGCACCTACATTATCTTCCTCCAGGTTCAGAACAATTCCTTTTACACCGCAATCGAACTCAATCATTTCGTTCGATTCAACATTCGACAATCCATAAATGCGGGCAATTCCGTCGCCCACCTGAAGAACCGTTCCCACTTCTTCGAGTTCGGCTTCCGACTTAAATCCTTCGAGTTGTTGTTTCAGTATCTGCGATACTTCAGCAGGTTTTATATCAGCCATCTTAAAATGTATTTTTCGTCGTTTATTTTATTTCAGTTTGAAGCAAAGCTTCTTTCACTTTGCGCAGTCGCGAAGCCACACTGGCATCAAACTGCTGATCATTAACACGTAATATGAAGCCACCAATCAAGTCCGGATTTACTTTTTGCGAGGTCTCAACGGGCGCATTGAATTCTTTCTCCAACATTGTTTTAATCTGAGTCAATGCATTATCACTTAATTCCGAAGCACTGGTTATCACCGCAGTTCGGATGCCTTGCTCCTGCCGGATTAATTGTAAAAAATTGCGACAAATACCAGGAATATGAACTTCCCGCTTATTACTGATTATCAGATTAAGAAAACGCAGACTTGTTTCGTGCAGATGATTGGCAAAAATTGCACGCATCGCTTTTTCTTTCTGCGATGCTTTTACAACCGGACTTTCGAGCAACAGCACAAAATCAGCACTCGTTTGAGCAACCGAAAGCACCAATTCCATGTCCGATTTTAAACGGACGGCAAGTTGTTTTTCCTGCGCCAGTTCAAAAAAAGCTTTGGCGTATCTGACCGTTATCTTACTTTGATCCATAGCTTATTGCAATTTCACTTCTTTCAGAAGATTATCCACCAATGCTTCCTGTTCTTTCCGATCTTTCAATTCATTGCGAAGCACTTTTTCAGCAACAGCCACCGACAATTCGGCTACCTGTTGCTTGATCTCGTTGATTGCCGAAGCTTTTTCATTTTGAATAAGCATACGAGCATTTTCAATACTTTTGCGGGCTTCGGCGTTAGCCATATCCCGTGCTTCAGCGATAATTTTTTCTTTGATGTCGCGTGCCTCTTTTAGTATCTGATCTTTTTCGCGACGAGCTTCCGCAATAATTTTGTCGTTATCAGCTTTCAGTCCTTCTACATCTTTTCTTGCTTTGTCGGCAGCATTCAATGCATCAGCAATCGATGTTTCTCGATCTTTTAATGCATTCATGATTGGCTTCCATGCAAATTTGCGCAGGATCAGAAAAACGATGGTGAACGAAAGCGCCATCCAAAACAACAATCCTATTCCCGGGGTTACTAGTTCCATATCAGTGTGTAAATTTCAAATTCAAAATTCCAAATCCCATGTTTTAAATTCCAAATCTCCAAAAGCAACCGCATTCAGCATTTAAAATTCAAAACTTTAAATTTCAAATTCCTCTTCATTTTTGCTGAGGAATCGGAAGAAAGCCCCGTGATACGGCCAACCGCCAGTATCCGGGGTTTTCGTAATTAAAGTACGAGAACAAGCAAACAAACTACTACAGCGAAAAGGGCAACCCCTTCCACAAAAGCAGCTGTCAGGATCATATTCGAACGGATGTCGCCCGCTGCTTCTGGCTGACGAGCCACAGCTTCCATAGCAGAACCTCCAATTCGTCCGATCCCCAAGCCTGCACCTACTACGGCCAAACCAGCACCCAAACCAGCGCCTAATGCACCAATTCCATGAGCTGCGCCTAAATTGGCAGCCTCGGTAGCTACTTGTAACAGTACGGTTAAAATTGCTGATAACATAGCTTAAAATTTAAAATTTATATTCCTCTTGCCGGTTTCCCGACCAATTATTCAATTTAATTAATGATGCTCACCTTCTGGATGTTCCTCAATCGCCATTCCTATAAACACGGCCGAAAGCAAAGTAAAAACGAACGCTTGTACAAACGCAACCAGCAGTTCGAGACAACTCATAAAAATGGTAAACAACAAAGTCGGTATTCCGACTCCAAATCCTGCAATAGGTTTGGTTTCGCCCACAAAAAATATCAGGCTGAAAAATGCCAAAGCAATAATATGTCCCGCCGTAATATTGGCAAACAAACGAACCATCAATGCAAAAGGCTTGGTAAATACGCCCAATAATTCAACAAATGGCATGATGGGCAAAGGAAATTTCAACCACCAGGGCACTCCGGGTGTGTTTATCATGTGTTTCCAATAATCTTTCCCTGCACTGATATTTGTGATAAGAAATGTACAAACAGCCAAAAACATCGTAATGGTAATATTTCCGGTAACATTGGCTCCTCCCGGAATAATCGGGACTAGTCCCAATAAATTATTCAGCAGAATAAAAAAGAATACCATCAACAAATAGGGCAGATAGCGCTCGTATTTCTTTTCTCCGATTGAAGGACGAGCCACCTCATCGCGAATGAATACAATAACTGGCTCAATAAAGTTTTGCAAACCGGTTGGTGCTTGACCCTTGCGGCGCACGTAGGATTTCGCAACCGAAAGAAATACCCATAACATGATGGCCAGACTGAAAAATATAGCCACTACATTTTTGGTAATCGAGAGGTCGAGCGGTAAGGCTGGTATTACCTGTCCCGATGAATCCAGTTCTACGATTTTCCCTTTATGTTCACCCTCTAAAGCTAGTCGAAACTGATTATAATCGCTGTGCCCGTGATGAAACTGAGAAGACATAAACGCGTGAAATCCGCTTTGCCGGCTATACAGAAACACGGGCAAAGGAAGAGCAACATCGTGTCCTTTCCAGGTAAGAATATGCCAGTAATGCGAATCACCTATGTGTTCAAATATAAATTCACCGGCATTAAACTTCTCTGTAGCAGGAGCAGTGGTATGATTTTCTTCAGCAAAGCTTTGTTGAAACGAGATCAGGAATAAAAGAATTAATCCTATTCTAAGTATTCTTTGCATGGTATAATTCATTAAAAAGCAGTAAGCACAAATTTAACTTTTTTTCTTTTGGGCACGAAGAACGAAGCATCAATGTTCTTGTTTTTTCTCAGCCACCATCAGAATATCGTACACCTCGATTGCCGAAAAGGCTACATAAACGAGGAAAAACACCACTATAAACGCAATTGCATCCTGTTTGTTTAAGAGAACATACACCACCGCTGCAATTAGCAATCCGATAAGTTTAAGCATTGTAATTCCCATAAAGCGAGACGAGAATTTCAACATGCTCATTCCAACTATTTTATACAGATATTTCTGAATTGTAAGACTCATCAGAAAAAAAGCCAAAAGCAGATATGGAAAAACAGGCAAATACCATTGCCCGGCAAATGTTTTGAAAGCTATCAGCCCCAACACAAACAAAACAATTGTAAGTGCCGCACTTTTTTTCAGGAAAGGAAGAAATGCAGGCTTCATCGAGTTATTTAATTTTGAAAATGACATATAGCAACGCAGCAAAAACCGATAATATTGCAAGAATAACAGTAAAAACATGATTAAGATTGAGCCAATCATCCAGCTTAAAGCCAGCAAATACAAGAATGCCCATGATGCCAAGCATTTCGAATGCCAGCCCCGAATAACGACCTAAACTATTCAGTTTTCGTTCTGGTTTCTTACTACTATCCGTTTTCTTGTTCATCTGTTCTGCCTCCCATTTGGCAAGAACCGGTAAATACTGCACCAGGCTCAATGGATAATTTTCCAATAAAGATATCGCCCAACACTTTCGAGCTTCCTTTCAGCGATAGCAATTCCGAAACGATAACCTTTCCGGTTACCTGACCTGAAATTTCGCATGAATTACATCGAATTTCACCTTCTATTGCACCAGAATCGCCAACAACCAGGCGTCCTTTACTTACAATATTTCCTTTCAGTTCGCCATCGATACGCAAATCACCGTCAGAAATTATGTCTCCGCCGATTTTTGTTCCCTTTGCAATCAGGTTGATCACCTTTGTTTCTATATCGCTGTATGTCTTCGCCATAGAGTTAATTGTTTACATTGAACCACCTCCAAAGATAACAAAGCAATTGGCTTAATCCTAAATGAGAGCAGTCATTTTTCTGTAAAAAATAAATGCATAACCAACAAAAGAGCCTTGCCGCTAAAATACCGACAAGGCTCTTTTTATAACTCGGATCAAACTTAATAAGCCCATTTCAGATACACTGCCCCCCATGTAAAACCAGCGCCAAAGGCAGCCAATATCACATTATCTCCTTTTTTTAGTTGCGATTCGTAATCGTACAAACAAAGAGGAATTGTTGCTGCGGTTGTGTTGCCATATTTTTCAATATTGATCATCACTTTTTCTTTTTCAATTCCCATGCGACGGGCAACAGCCTCAATAATTCGCATATTTGCCTGATGCGGAACCAACCACGCCATATCTTCTGATTTTAGCTGATTCTTTTCCATGATTTCCACAGCCACATCGGCCATGCGCGAAACCGCATACTTAAAAACCGTTTGGCCATCCTGATGCACAAAATGCTCCATGGCATCAACCGTTGCATAGCTTGCCGGTTTTTTCGAGCCTCCACCCTTCATGTGAAGATAATGGCGGCCTTTTCCATCGGTGTAATTAATATGGTCGAGCACTCCCAGGTTTTCGGTAGTTGGCTCCAGCAATACTGCTGCGGCACCATCGCCAAAAAGCGGACAGGTTGTACGATCGGTATAATTGGTGATTGCCGACATCATTTCGGCTCCAACGACTACTACTTTCCGGTAGCGGCCACTCTCAACAAACTGAGAAGCTGTTGTTAATGCAAAAACAAAGCCCGAGCAGGCGGCATTAATATCGAAACTCCAGGCGTTTTTCAACCGGGCTTTTCGACTAATTACGTTTGCAGTTGCAGGAAACGGACGATCGGACGTGATCGTGGCACAAATAAGCAAGTCGATTTCGTCAGGAGCTGTATTGGTTTTTTCGAGCAATTGCAGCACTGCCGCAGTCCCCATATCCGAAGTTGCTTTGCCTGGCTCTTTTAATATTCGGCGTTCTTTGATGCCGATTCGCTGCATGATCCACTCATCAGAGGTGTCAACCAAAGTACTTAATTCGTCATTGGTAAGTCTGTATTCCGGCAAAAAAGCACCGATACCGGTAATCGCAGCATGAATTTTCTCCATATTCCGCTTCTGTTTTTTGAATAACTTTTCATTTGAAAAGTACCTGAGTACAATTCAATAATTGTTTTAAGTAAAATGGCGCGAAATATAGAATGAAAAATTCGAACAACAAAAAAAATCAGGCATAAAAAACACACCTAACTCATTTTAAAACAATCAATTATATTGTTCGAAAGTTAAAGTAAAAGGGCAAAAAAAGATCAGAAGTTTAACCCTTCTGATCTATCAGACACCGTAATTAAACGGTAATATCTTTTTCAATAGCTAATTTACCTCTGTAATAGCCACACTCGGGACATACGGTGTGATATTTCACTGTTGCACCACAGTTTGAGCACGATGCCAAGGTTGCAGGAATCGCTTTGTCGTGGGTTCTTCTCTTGTCCCTTCTAGTTTTCGAAATTTTGTGCTTTGGATGTGCCATCTCTCAATTCTTTATTCGTTATCTAATAATTTTTTCAACTCGTCCCAGCGGGAATCAGTTTTTTCTTCTTCCTCGCTTTCTGAAACATTAAATTCGTGTAATCTGGCTATCATTTCCTCGTCACAAGTACTTTCTCCGTCCTCATCGTCCGGATGTACTCTCCGAATAGGAAGAGCCAAACTTACAAATTCATACATCAACTGAGCCACATTTAACTGATACTCAGTCACACTTACCCAGATCACTTCATCACCCTCATCCAGATCATCTTCACCGAACTTAACAACAATTCGGTTTTTTGCTGAAACTGGCTGATCGAAATACTCCAGGCAACGATCACACTGAATGTGCACTACTCCATCTATATAAAACCAAAGAATAAGCAATGCACTTTGTTTTTCCAGGATAATCTTCACGTCCACCTGACCTTCTTCGATGATGCTATTTTCAAACGCATCGAAGAATTTCTTGTCCAATTCAAAAAGAAACTCATGCTTGCCTTGCGAAAGCCCCTTAAATGCAATGTTATAACGAGACATTTTGCTCATTGCCTGAAAAAAGTTTTGCAAAAGTATAAAAAATATAATTACGGGGAAAAAATATTGATTTTTTTAAACAGATATTCCTCTATATTTTCACAAAAACAATAGACAACTGTTTTTCAAATAGTTATTCAACCCGGAATGGTTCATAAAATTAATGATTCAGTATAATTCTGAAAGTAGTGCCTTTTCCCAGCTCCGAATTTCGCACAAAAATTTTCCCCTGATGGTAATTTTCAACAATGCGCTTTGCCAGAGATAGTCCTAAGCCCCACCCCCGTTTCTTAGTTGTAAATCCGGGGTCAAAAACTGTTTTATGCTGCCCCTTTGGAATTCCTTTCCCGGTATCACTCACATCAATTTGCAACTGATTGTTTTTCTCATGAACCGAAAGAACGATGCTTCCTTCTCCATCAATTGCATCCACCGCATTTTTACACAAATTCTCGATCACCCAGCTAAACAGAGGAGCATTGATCCTCGCCTGACAAATTGCTTCTTCCGGATAATTAATGAAGAATTTTATCTTTCCAGAGGTTCTGTTTTTCAGGTAATCAACCGTTGATTGTATTACTTCCAACACATTGGTTGTCTCCAATTCAGGTGCCGATCCAATTTTCGAAAAACGTTCGGCTATTTTACTCAGCCGCTGTGTATCTTTCTCAAACTCGCTCACCAGCCGCTCGTCAATATCTTTCATTTTAAGCAGTTCAACCCAAGCCATTAACGACGAGATTGGTGTTCCCAACTGGTGTGCCGTTTCTTTCGACATACCCACCCAGACCTGGTTTTGCTCGGCACGCCGTGAACTACTAAATGCCAGATACGATACCAGCACAAATAAAAAAATTACAATTAGCTGAACGACCGGAAAAAGTTTCAAATTTCGAAGAAGAAAAGAATCGCGATAATAAAGGAATTGCGTGTCAGTATCCGAAATGATGATCTCAATCGGTTCCTGATGATCTTTCATTTTTACTAACTCTTTTTGCAATAGCTTTTCTCTTCTTTCTTTAGGAAAATCGAGATTCTTCACCTCAACAATACCCCCGGAGTCATCCGTAATAATAATTGGAATATTTTCATTACGATTTAAGATATTCAGTAAAAAAGGAATATCCGCCTGATCCTGTTCTCCCATCTGGGCTAGTTTGCGGGTTGCTTCGGCCCAAAGTTCTACGTTTTTGCGCTCCTCTGCCGACATTTTGCCCACCAGCCAATTGGTATAAATAGTTGAAGCTGCTCCAATAAGCAAAGCTCCCAGCAGCAATAAAATTTTCCAACGCCGTTTTCGGTAATAGAATTCCAATGTTTCGCTTTTTATCGATTGATTTAATGATTCTCAAACGTAGCAAAGCCCTTCCTTAGTATTTCTGCACTCAGGATAAAATATCAATAGCAGCATGATAAATGCCATTCATATCGTATCCGCATTCTTGCTGGAGTTCCTCAATGCTTCCGTGCTCCACAAAACGATCCGGAACACCCAGCATTTTAAGCTGCGCCGAATAGCCGTTTGCGCTCATAAATTCGAGCACAGCAGAACCAAATCCCCCCTGGATAACTCCATCTTCAACAGTAATTATTTTATCAAAACGAGTAAAAACTTCCTGCAACATTGCTTCGTCGAGCGGTTTTACAAAACGCAAATCGTAATGAGCCACCGAAAAACCTTCGCGAGCCAATTTCTTCACAGCCCGCTGCACCTGCACGCCTGCGGTGCCAATCGTTAAAATTGCTAATTGATTCCCCTCTGCTAATTTACGCCCCGTGCCAATTTTAATTTCTTCGAACGACACCTGCCAGTTAACATGACTTCCGCATCCTCGCGGGTAGCGGATCGAAAACGGACCGTGTTCTTTTAATTGTGCCGTGTACATTAAATTACGAAGTTCCTGCTCGTCCATCGGAGCCGAAACAATCATGTTCGGAATATTTCTGAAATATGCCAAGTCGAACACACCATGATGCGTTGCGCCGTCAGAACCGACCAATCCTCCCCGATCGAGACAAAAAATTACATTCAGATTCTGAATTGCCACATCGTGAATTACCTGATCGTAAGCACGCTGCATAAATGTTGAATAAATATTACAGAAAGGCATCATCCCCCGAATGGCCAGACCAGCAGAAAATGTAACCGCATGCTGTTCGGCAATCCCTACATCGAATACCCGATCAGGCATTTTTTGCATCATGATATTCATGGAGCAACCCGAAGGCATCGCCGGAGTGATTCCCACAATCCGCGGGTTCTGCTCAGCCAACTCAACCAGCGTTTCGCCAAACACATTCTGAAACTTTGGCGGTTTATTCATTTTGCATTCGCAATCGATAATTTCACCTGTTTCTTTATTGAATTTTCCGGGAGCATGAAACTTCGTCTGATTTTTCTCCGCCTGCGGAAAACCTTTCCCTTTGGTAGTAATTACATGTAAAAGTTTGGGGCCTGGTATTTCACGCAAACTGGCCAATACTTTCGACAAGTACACCACATCGTGCCCGTCAACCGGCCCAAAATAACGCAAGCCCATTCCTTCGAACACATTCGACTGTTTGAGCAGCATGTTTTTGATGGCATTCTCTATTTTCTGAACCATGCTCCGGGCTCGTGGACCCAAACCGTTCAAACGGCCCAGTCCATCCCAGATTTCCCGCTTTAGCTTATTGTAAGTTTGCGAACGGGAGATATTCAGCAAATAATTATTTAATCCACCCACATTCGGGTCGATAGCCATATTGTTATCATTCAGGATGACCAGCAAATCTGAATTGTTCACTGCAGCATTATTCAAACCTTCAAATGCCAGCCCACCAGTCATTGAACCATCGCCAATCACTGCAACAATTTTTCGTTCGGTTTCGCCTTGCAGTTTCGAAGCTACCGCCATTCCGAGGGCAGCCGAAATTGAGGTACTGGAATGTCCGACACCAAAAGTATCGTACTCGCTTTCCGAAGGTTTCGGAAAACCACTTAGTCCTTTGTATTTCCGATTGGTATGAAAACGATCTTTGCGGCCGGTAAGTATTTTGTGCCCGTAAGCCTGATGCCCCACATCCCAAACCAAAAGATCATACGGAGTTTGATAGGCATAATGCAATGCCACCGAAAGCTCCACAACGCCCAAACTCGCTCCAAAATGTCCGGGATTGTTCGACAATTCGTCAATAATAAATTGTCGCAACTCGCGGCACACTTCCGGTAATTCTTTTATATCAAGTTCGCGTAAATCAGACGGATATTGTATGTTATCGAGTAAACTCCCCTTTTGTTCTTCCATTAACTCAAAAAAATAAATTCAAAGATACTATTTATTGCATTTACAAGGTCTTTGTTTCAAAAAATGCGACAACCGCCGATACTCCGGCATTTCGGGATAACAAACAAATGGAAAACTCCTTTTGTTATAGCAAATTAAAAATCGGAATCTGCATTTTCGAGATGCTCAATATTTGTTCTCCGTATGCAAAACTTTATTTTTACTGAAAAATTATTTAGCCATGAAGAAAACAATCATCTTTTTTTGTTCAGCCATTTTTCTTGCGTCCTGTGTGTCATCGCGCAAATACAACGAGACCAATGCAAGACTACAAAATTGTGTAAGCGATAAAACTTCGCTCGAAAAGCAGAATCAGGATTTGACAGTAAAACTTACCGAGCAAAAAGCAAGTTTTGATCAACTTACCGGAAAATTCGACGATTTGCAAAAGAAGCATGATGCCAGTTTAGCCGAGCTCGAAAATACACGCCGGAATAACGATCGTATTCACGCTGTAAACAAAGAATTGGAAAATCAACTTGAAATCCTGAAAAGCGGCAGTTCAAAAGAAATCAGTAGCCTGATGGAAAAACTGCAGGCAAACCAGGAAGACATTCAAAAACGCGAAGATCAGCTACGCCGCGCAGAAGCCGAACTGCAAAATAAAAACCAGCGTTTATCGGAGTTGCAGCAGGCTCTCGACCAAAAAGATGCAGCAGTTCAACAACTAAAACAAAAAGTAATTGCTGCGCTGACTGGATTCAACAACAACGGACTATCGGTTACCGAACGCAATGGAAAAGTGTATGTATCGATGGATGAAAAACTGCTTTTCAAAACTGCTCAGTGGGTGGTGGATGAAAAGGGGAAACAGGCGCTCAAGAACCTGTCGGAACTGCTCGCTATAAATCCGGAAATCAATATTCTGATTGAAGGACACACCGACAATGTGCCTATGCGCGGCTCTGGCGAAGTGAAAGACAACTGGGATTTGAGCGTAATGCGCGCCACCGCGGTTACCAAAATTCTGCTCGAAAACAAATCCATTGATCCGAGCCGAATCTCTGCCTCAGGACGCAGTGAATTTGTACCGGTTGCCATTGGAGAAACCAGCGACGACAGACAAAAAAACCGTCGTACCGAAATTATTCTGACACCCAGACTTGATGAGATTTTCAAATTGCTGGAATCCAATTAAACTTGCAATTACCAGAAACAAAAAACGGATGAAAGCAATTTTACACAAGCTTTCATCCGTTTTTCTATTTATTCTATCAGCATATCAAATGCGTATTTTCCGGCGCTGGCGATTTTCGAAGGCTACAATTTCGGTATAGCCAATTTCTTTGAGCAAATCAATCGCCGTTTCATAATGGCGTGCTACCTGAGACCGCTGATGCGAATCAGAGCCCAAAGTAATTTCAACCTGATGACGGTAACACATTTCAAGCAACATTCGCCCCGGAGTAAATTCGCCACACGGGCGATCGGCTCCTCCGGTATTTAGCTCAACCACCAGTTTATTTGCAGCAATCAACCGAATCGTTTCTTCAAAAAGCTCTGTCAAGTCGCTTTCAGGGTACACCCTGAACTTTTTAATAATATCGAGGTGACCAATCACATCAAACAAACCGGAAGAAACAGCCTGCTGAACAATGCGAAAATACATGGCATACAATTCGTCATTCGACCATTTTCCGTACAACGACTGATCGGTATCAAAATTCCAATCATCAATAAAATGAACCGACCCAATCACATAATCAACCGGAACAGAATCGATAATCTGCTTTAACTCGGCTTCTTTACCTGGGAAATAATCCATTTCCATTCCGTAGCGGATCGTAATTTTATTTTGAAAACGCTCACGAACAGCCATAATTTGATTGGTCATTACCGGCAAATCGACTGCACTCATTGCCCAGGTCACCGGTTTTATACAAACATGATCGGAAAAACCAATTTCGTCCAAGCCTTTATCGATGGCCGACAAAACCATTTCTTCGTGATCGTTTTTCCCGTCGGAAAGTACGGTGTGCATGTGATAATCAACCAAACCAATCATCTTTTTTGTGTACTATAAGGTTTTCAAATTTAATAGCTAATTGCCGATTGTGAAACCCTCTTGCTATTTTTCTTCTCCATTAAAATTATAAAAACTAATTTTCTCTTGCCGAATCCCGCATCTGCACAACAATTTTCAACTCATTATTTTAAAGAAAAGCATTACTTTTAAAGGCAGAATGAAGACAGGCAATTTTCGATCCAGCAGAAAAACCATCGTCGGAATGGTTCATGTACCGGCCTTGCCGGGTACACCCGCTAATACATTGTCGATACAGGAAATAATCAAGCAAAGTTGTGCTGAAGCAAAACTACTTGAAGAATGTGGGTTGGATGCCATCATGATTGAAAACATGCATGATGTTCCGTACCTGAACACCAACGTGGGCCCCGAAATCACAGCCGGCATGACTGCCGTTGCAATATCCATCCGCCAGCAATGCAAGTTACCGCTGGGCATACAAATTTTAGCTGCGGCCAACATCGAAGCACTTGCCGTGGCTCAGGCAGCGAATTTAAATTTTATTCGTGCCGAAGGATTTGTTTATGCTCATGTTGCCGACGAAGGCTACATTGAAAGTTGTGCCGGAGAACTGCTCCGCTACCGCAAAATGATTGGAGCCGAAAACGTGAAAATATTCACAGACGTACGAAAAAAGCACTCCTCTCACTCCATTACAAATGACATTTCGCTGGAAGAGCAAATAAAAACATCTCAGTATTTCCGAAGTGATGGAATTATAATTACGGGACGCAGCACCGGCGAGGAAGCTCTACCCGACGAAGTGCAAACAGCACGAAAAGTCACATCTCTACCTGTAATTGTTGGGTCGGGAGTTGACGTCCGGAATATTGAAAAATACTGGCATTGGGCCGACATGTTTATTGTCGGGTCTTCGCTGAAAGAAAATGGGCAATGGCAAAATCCGCTGTCTGAGATTCGGATAAAAGAGTTTATGAATCAAGTAAAATACCTAAGAAATCTGTAATATGATTGAGTTCGAAGTGTGGCATCTCTGGATGATTGCCTGCCTCTTGTTTTTCATTCTTGAAGTTTTTATCCCTTCGTTTATTATGGCCAGCATCGGACTGGGGTGTTTGCTCGCATTTTTCGGCGCGCTGATACACGGAGATCTGGCGGTGCAAGTCATTCTTTTTTCAGCAGGAACACTGACCGGTTTTCTTGGAGTGAAACCCATCATGATGCGGTACATGTATAACAAACATTCGATTCGCACGAACTACCACGGATTATTGGGACGAACAGGTAAAGTAACCGAAACGATTAATCCGGCAAACGACTCGGGTTGCGTTGCTATTGACGGCGACCAGTGGAAAGCAGTTTCGGAAAACGACGAAATTATTGAAGCCGGAACCAAAGTAAAAGTTACTCAGTTAAGCAGTATTGTTGTAACCGTTGTTCCCATTTCGGTTGCCAAACCAGAAATTACAGAAATGATTCCGGAGCCTGAAAAAGAAATTACTCCGATAAGCGATTCGCTTATTGTAAGCATTGGCAACAAAAAACAACAAGTGCAATACAACGAAATTGTTTGTTTTTATTCCAATACCAAAACCACATTTCTGGTCACTCAAAACGGGAAAGAATACATTCACGATGAATCGCTCGAAAAGCTTAGTTTGTTCGTTCCGCGCGAACGCTTCTTCCGTGTCAACCGACAATTCATCGTGTGCCGCGATATCATTTCAGCATACAAAGCCGACGAAAACGGAAAAATCAAACTTGATCTGAAGCCCTGCAATGGGCTGCCTGAAAGCATTTCGGTTAGCCGGCTAAAAGCACATACATTTCGGTCGTGGATGAAAAAATAAATCTTTCATCCCGGTTATTTCGTCCGTCGTTTTATATCAGTTCGGTAATTCACCCTGCTGTTTGGTGTTGAAATTCAGTGTCCCGGCAATACCTTTGGTCGAAACTTTTAAAACCCGGAATTATGAATTTCGACATTTGGCAAATATGGTTACTGGGGGCAATTATCTGCCTCATTCTTGAAATATTCATTCCTTCGTTTGTGGTTTTCAACTTCGGAGTAGGAGCTATTCTGGCAACACTTGCCGCGGTATTAAATTTACCTGTTGAGTGGCAAATTATATTTTTTGCAGCAGGGACGCTTACCAGTTTCTTTCTTATCCGGCCTGTAATGATGAAATGGTTTTATAAAAAGTCAGACCCCGTAAAAACAAATATAGATGCCATACACGGACGAATTGGAATCGTTTCAGAAACCATTGACAACCGCAAAAACACCGGACGCGTTCAGCTCGATGGCGACGACTGGAAAGCCAGGTCGCTTACCGACGAATCAATTGAAAAAGGAACTTCCGTAGAAATTATTAAAACTGAAAGTATATTAATTATTGTCACACCCACTAAAAACTAAAATCTATGAATGCAACAACTATTATTCTGATTGCTCTTGCCGCTTTCGTGGTCGTTTTCGCAACTGCCGGAATTCGCATTATTCAACAATCGCAAACCATGATTATCGAGCGATTGGGAAAATATCACCGAACCCTGTCTTCGGGAATCAACATCATCATCCCGATCATTGACAAACCCCGGCAGATTGTGTTTCGCTATGCCCGCGAAGATTACGACGGACGAAAAATTGTCACTTTCAAATCGAAAGATCGTATTGATCTGCGCGAAACGGTGTACGATTTTCCGCGGCAAAATGTAATCACCCGCGACAATGTTGGAACAGAAATTAATGCTCTGCTCTATTTCCAAATCATGGACCCGGTAAAAGCAATGTACGAAATCGAAAACCTGCCCAATGCCATTGAAAAACTGACACAAACAACCCTGCGTAACGTGATTGGGGAACTTGATCTGGATGATACACTGACTTCACGCGACACTATTAACTCGAAACTGCGGCTGATTTTGGATGATGCAACCAATAAATGGGGAGTTAAAGTGAACCGTGTTGAATTGCAGGACATCAATCCTCCGGCAGATATTCGCGAAGCAATGGAAAAACAGATGCGAGCAGAACGCGACCGTCGCGCCAGAATACTGGAAGCCGAAGGGATGAAAAAAGCACAGATTCTGGAAGCTGAAGGATACAAAGAATCGCAAATTAATCAGGCAGAAGGAGAAAAACGAGCAGCTATTCTGAAAGCAGAAGGAGACGCTGAAGCCCGAATTAAAGTAGCCAACGCCGAAGCCGAAGCCATCCGCAAGATTGTTGATGCAGTACAGGAAAAAGGCGATCCGGTAAATTACATGGTTGCCCTCAAATACCTGGAAACACTGAAACAAATGGTAGAAGGGAACGACACCCGAACTGTTTACATGCCTTACGAAGCTTCCGGCATATTGGGATCAATCGGAGGGATCAAAGAATTACTGAAAACAAATTAGCGCAAATAGTTTAAATAGAAAGAGGTTCGCCATTCTCGGGAACCTCTTTCTTATTTTATAGCTGAATATTTCTGATTACTTCAATCCACTGCGTTTCAGCAAAGCATCCACCGTGGGTTCTTGTCCACGAAATGCTTTGTACAAAATCATTGGATGCTGACTTCCTCCCCGTTCCAAAATATTTTTACGGAACGAATCGGCTACCTTACGATTGAAAATTCCTTTTTCCTGAAATACTGAAAAAGCATCGGCATCCAGAACTTCGGCCCATTTATAGCTGTAATAACCAGCATCGTAGCCACCCGCAAAAATGTGTGAAAACGAGGTACTCATCACACTTCCTGGAACTGGTTCAAACAATTCGGTCGGAGCAATTGCGCTTTGTTCAACCGCCGAAACATCACCCGGTTTTTCGGTATGCATATAAAAAGCCATATCGAGCAAACCAAAACTGAGTTGTCGCTCCGACATGTAACCCGATTGGAAATTTTTGGCACGAACAATTTTTTCAATCAATTCAGCCGGAATTTTCTCTCCGGTTTGGTAGTGTACAGCAAACTGATCGAGCCACTCTTTTTCGTAACACCAGTTTTCGTGTATCTGCGAAGGCAACTCTACAAAATCCCAGTAAACACTGGTTCCAGCCAATCCGGGATAAGTACAGCGACTAAGCATTCCGTGCAACGCATGGCCAAATTCGTGCACAAAAGTAGTCAGTTCATCAAAAGTCAACAAAGCAGGAATACTGTCTGTTGGCGGAGTAAAATTCATGACAATGGAAGCATGTGGACGAACTGATTTTCCATACACATTCGACTGTGAGCGATATTCGGTCATCCATGCTCCCGAACGTTTACCTTTACGCGGATAAAAATCCATGTAAATTACAGCCAGAAATTCGCCCTGTTCGTCCATTACATCGTATGCTTTTACATCCGGATGATACACCGGGATGTCTTTATTTTCTTTCAGGCTCAATCCGTACAACTGTTTGGCAAGTCCCATTACTCCACCAATCACATGGTTTAATTCAAAATAAGGTTTTACCTCTTCTTCGTTGAAACCATATTTTTCGTTTTTCAATTTTTCAGAATAGTAACTCCAGTCCCAACGTTGCAACGGGCTATCCAATCCTGCCTGTCGGGCAAATTCCTGCACTTCAGCAAAATCTTTTTCAGCAAACGGGCGCGATGCCTGATGCAGTTCCTGTAAAAACTGCTCAACGCGTTCAGGCGTTTCGGCCATGCGCTCAGCCAACTGATACTCGGCATGCGTACGATAACCCAACAAACGTGCTTTTTCCAGTTTCAACTCCACAATGCGGCGAATGTTTTCTTTATTATCATACTCGTCGCCATGATTGCCTTTCGAAGTTGAAGCCTTATACATTTTTTCGCGCAGAGAACGATTATCAGCGTATTTCATAAAAGGCCCATAACTCGGGTATTGAAGAGTAAAAATCCAGCCTTCCTTATTTTCGGAGCGGGCAAGTTGAGCTGCCGACTCAAGTGCCCAGTCAGGCAAACCACTCAGTTCATCCTTATTGGTTACATGCAATTGAAAAGCATTGGTTTCGGCCAGTACATTTTCGCCAAATTTCAAACCCAATGTCGAAAGTTCTTTGGTTATTTCGCGATAGCGCTCTTTGTTCGATTCGCTCAGGTTTGCACCATTCCGAACAAAACGTTTGTATGTTTTCTCAAGCAAAGTGCTCTGTTCTTCGTTCAGCCTAAACTGGTCTTTTTTCTCATACACTTTTTTAATGCGGGCAAACAACTCTTCGTTCAGCGAAACATCGTTGGCAAACTCGGCCATCATCGGGGCTACCTGCTGCGCAATTTTCTGAATTTCGTCATTTGTTTCAGCCGAATTCAGATTGAAAAATATAGAACTGATAAGTCCCAAACGCTCGCCTGAAACGTCGAGAGCAACAATCGTATTTTCGAAAGAAGGAGCCTCGCTATTGGTTGTAATTTTTGCCACTTCCGCTTTTGCTTCGCTAATCGCAGCTTCAAACGCAGGCAAAAAGTGTTCATTTTTGATTAAATGAAAAGGTGCTGTTTGATGCGGAGTATCAAACGACTTCAACAACGGATTATCCGTCGTAGAGGCAAAATTTTGTGTAGTTGTCATGACAGTAAAGCATAAGATGGCTGCAACAGCCGTTGTAATCTTCTTCATATTCAATTATTTTCTGTAAAACATGCCTGCAATTGGTAGCAGACGCAGGTCAATTATTACAGATCAGCAGAAAAAATGTTCATCGCCGGGTCTTCTTTTTCTTCTCTACCGACCAGCCAAACTTCCCAATCGGATCACCAAGTTTAAAGTAATGGCCATGAACATAACAAATCGGATCAGCAGCTTTCAGGCTAAACGCACCGGTTTCGGCATCCATGTACCGATCGTCGGCAACCACATTCAGCACTTCGGCAATAAACATGTGGTGAACACCCAAATCGATGATGTCTTTCACCCGGCATTCAATACTAATCGGAGCTTGCTCAATAATTGGTGCTTTAACAATGCTTGCAGGGGCAGGAGTCAGTCCGGTTTCTTCCCATTTATTAAATTTGGCTCCACTTCGGCAACCTGCCCAATCGGTGGCACGAGCCATTTCCTCTGTCGTCAGGTTAATTACAAATTCGCCGGTACGCTTAATTATTTCGTACGAATGACGACTAGGGCGCACCGAAATGTAACACATAACCGGATCACTACAAATGGTACCTGTCCAGGCAACCGTAAACATGTTGTATTCATCAGGAGTTTCGCCGCAACTGACCAGAACCGCCGGCAGCGGATAAATCATGGTTCCTGGTCTCCAATTAATTTTTCCCATTGTATTTTATTTTGAAGCAAGAAAATACCTGCTTCATCCGATTCACAAAAATAGGAAATGATGACAGTCTGGAAAAGTAATTGACAGAAAACCGACTTTTAGTTGATGCGAATACCGCAAGCAATAGTCACAAAAAAATCGTTGGTATATGGATTATAAATCGCAGCCGTTTGCACTGGAATCACCCAATGATCCGACAAATTAAATTCTTTACCCAGCGTAACATTTGCATTTATAATCGCAGTTTTGTCGGCGTAATACCCCTTAAACGGTGTCATTCCGAGGCCAGGTTCTACATCAATATTCCAAACCGAAAACGGCACAGTGCATTCGAGGTAAGTCGAGAAAAACGGTTTATCTGTATCCTGATTTTTGTCGCCCAGCACAAGCGTTCCCCACATCAGATTCACCGGCAATTTTTCACTTGCCTCGTAATTCAGTGCAAGTTCCAGCGAATGTCTGTTTTTTTCTTTACTGAAATTGAAAAACTGATTGTCTTCGCCTTTTACCGGATTGTAATAATCCAGAGCCGACAAAGTAATATTTCCGAAAGTATATGAAGGGATAATGTCCAATTCAGCATAACTGTCGTTAAAGGTTTTCGCACCCCATACATTCAGACTAAATGCCCCTTTCGACAAGGTAAGCGAAGGTTCAACCGCAGGCTGATCACCCATTTTCTCACCACGCCATACATGACGGCTGAATAACATCACTTCAAATTCGGCTTCCAACTTTTCGGTTTGCGAAAATGCTGCAAAAGGAATCAGCAACAGTAAAAAAAGAAATCGGATCATAATTAAACAGTTTGTGCACAAACGTATGGATTGAAGATTGTCAAAAACATGATTTTAATCAGGAAAAGCAACAGATCACATTCGATAAAAAACTCGTTTTACACGACACTCAATGCCCTTTCTATTTTTTATATTGAAGTCAGAAATCTTTCGCAACGATTTCCTAACTTACACCCTTTCAAAATACAGGACGAATAGTGATCACAAAAAACGGATTTAACATGAAGCATTTACTCGCTTTTTTTGTATTGATTTTTGCAGGGCTACAAGTACTGGCCCAATCAGACCGAATTACCGGCATTTGGTGGAACGATGAAAAAACATCGAAAATTGAAGTTAAAAAGGACGATAAAGGGGTGTATTCTGCCACAATCGTTTACATGATTCCGGAGAAATACAAAAACGGACAGCCTCCAAAAGACAACGAAAACCCAGACACAAGTCTGCGTAATCGTTCTATTCTGGGCTTACAAATCATGACAGGACTTCGCTACGATTCGAAAGAAAAAGAATGGACCGGAGGCAAAATCTATGATCCCAAATCGGGCAAAACATACGATTGCTACGTTTGGATGGAAACCAGCAACGACGAACTTCACATGAAAGGGTATGTCGTGGGCATCCGCTGGCTGGGTCGCTCTACCGTGTGGACACGCACTTCGCTATAAAACAATCTTCTTTCAAAAAAACTTATTTTTTCAAAACGCGACACAATTTTGCTTCTCCGTCGGGGGTAGCATGAACAGAAAAGCCAACAATTCCTGCCAGTGCTAATGAATGCTTAAACTCTTCGAATGAAACGTGTCCCGCCGGCTCCGCAAAATATAACATTGCCCCCGGCTTCATCATTTTGTACAAGTCAACAAACAGTTGGTGACGATCGGGGACTTCGTGTGCCACAGCAAACAGCAGAGCAAAATCAACCGACTGCTCCAGCCGATCGAATATTTCAGCATTACCGTGAACATGGATAGGTTCAATAACCGATACCAGACCCTGTTTGGCAGCTCTGTCTGTTAACTTGTCAAGCATTTTTTGCTGAATATCGAAGCAATACACTCGTCCAGACTGACCAACCATTCGGGCCATTGGCAAACTGAAAAAACCCATGGCGCACCCATAGTCCAGAACCGTCATGCCCGGACGAACAAAAGGGGAAAGGATCTTCTCTGGCGAATGAGAAAGTTTTCGTAAAGGATTCAATAAAAAGTACCCAAGCCACCAAGGGCAAACATTGTTATTTTCCATGACTGATTTCTAGTTTTAATTGCAACGAAATTACTCCTCGTCATTACAATCGTTCACATTTTTTCGGCCAATCGACTCGTTCTGTCGGGCAATACTTTTTTATGGCATTTTTTCAGAAAACATGTTTTATGAACAGCCGAACGCCTTTATCTGTCACTTGTTTACAGAAACTCACTTTACGTTGTTTATAACTTGAAAGAAGGTTATTCAGCGAAATGATTTAAACTTGTACTGCATTGATGGTATTGCTTTACCCAACCAGGTAAAACAATCAAAAAGGGAATCCCGTGTAAATCGGGAGCTGTACCCGCAGCTGTAAGTCTGTCAATAGTTTTTGAATACACTACATGCCACTGTCCCGATAGCTATCGGGCTGGGAAGGCTTTCAAAAATCAGACGAGCCAGAAGACCTGCCTCAATGAGTTTTAACTTAGACTTTCGGGAATAGAAGTCTGGTTCGGGATCGAATCCGTTTCTTTTTACATCGGCCAATTCTGTCTTCGTAACCTTATTATTTCCTGAAAGTTCGTTTACAAACAAAAAAGATCATTATCAATCAGAATATTGAAATAGAATACACAATCTGATTGGAAACGAAAAAAAATAAACCACATTCAGAAAAAATTAATGTTATGAGAGGCGCAGAATTAACCATTATTAAAAGAGACGGGAAGAAAGTATCGTTTTCTATCGATAAAATCCGGAATGCCATAAAAAAAGCCTTTCTTTCGGTGGGCAGTTTTGCCAGCGAAGAAGACCTGACAAACATCCTCCACCGGTTAAATATTCGCAACGAAATGAGCGTGGAAGACATCCAGAACCAGGTGGAACGCTCGCTGATGGCCGAAAACTATTTTGCAGTAGCCAAAGCATACATGCTTTATCGTCAGAAACATTCGGAAGACCGTGAAACCCGCGACCGTATAAAATTTCTGATTGATTACTGCGCCGCCGGAAATGCTGCAACAGGGAGTAAATTCGATGCCAATGCCAATGTGGATAAGAAAAACATAGCCACTCTTATTGGCGAACTACCCAAAGGAAATTTTATCCGGCTGAACCGTCGTTTGCTTACCGACCGGCTTTCGGATATGTTTGGCAAGGAGCTTTCGGATAAATACATCAGTTTCCTGAATCAACATTTTATTTATAAAAATGACGAAACCAGCCTTGCCCCGTATTGTGCCAGCATTACCATGTATCCGTGGTTGCTCGAAGGCACCTCTAAAATTGGCGGAAATTCTACTGCCCCAACCAATTTAAAATCGTTTTGCGGAGGTTTTATTAACATGGTTTTCATCGTTTCGAGCATGTTGAGCGGAGCTTGTGCTACCCCGGAGTTTTTGATGTACCTGAATTATTTCATCAGTAAAGAATATGGCGACGATTATTTCAAACACAGTGATGAAGTTGTTGATTTATCAAAACGGAAAAGATCGATTGATAAGATCATAACCGACTGTTTTGAGCAGATTGTGTATTCACTGAATCAGCCCACCGGCGCGCGTAATTTTCAAGCTGTATTCTGGAACATCGCTTATTACGATAAATTCTACTTCGAAAGCTTGTTCGGCGAGTTTGTCTTTCCTGATGGCAGCAAGCCCGAATGGGAATCGCTGAGCTGGCTGCAAAAACGGTTCATGACCTGGTTTAATCAGCAACGTACCAAAACCGTTTTAACATTTCCGGTAGAAACAATGGCTTTACTAACCGAGAATGGGGATGTAAAAGACAAAGAATACGGCGATTTCACTGCAAAAATGTATGCCGAAGGACATTCGTTTTTCACCTACATGAGCGACAATGCCGACAGTTTGAGCTCGTGCTGCCGTTTGCGCAACGAAATTCAGGATAACGGTTTTAGCTACACACTGGGAGCCGGCGGTGTTTCCACTGGGTCAAAAAGCGTGCTGACCATTAATCTGAATCGCTGTATACAGCAAGCAAAACGAGAACGAATACCATACCTTAGTTTTCTGGAAGAAGTGGTTGATTTGGTGCATAAAGTGCAATTGGGCTACAACGAAAATCTGAAAGAATTGCATCAAAAAGGCATGCTCCCGTTGTTCGATGCCGGATACATCAACATGGGTCGTCAATACCTTACAATTGGGGTGAATGGACTGGTTGAAGCTGCCGAATCTCTCGGAATTGAAATCAACGACAATCCCGAATACGTGAAATTTACGCAAGACGTGCTGGGATTAATCGAAACTTACAACAAGAAATACCGCACCAAAGATACCCTGTTCAACTGTGAAATGATCCCGGCCGAAAATGTGGGCGTAAAACATGCAAAATGGGATCGCGAAGATGGCTATTTTGTCCCGCGAGAGTGTTACAACAGCTATTTCTACATTGTTGAAGACGAGTCGCTAAATGTGATCGACAAATTCCGCGTTCATGGCCGGAAATACATCGAACATTTAACAGGGGGATCTGCCCTTCATGCTAATCTGGAAGAACATTTAAGCCAGACACAGTATCGTCATTTACTTCGGGTAGCAGCTTTCGAAGGCTGCAATTACTTTACCTTCAACATCCCCAATACGGTTTGCAACGATTGTGGACACATTGACAAACGTTATTTAAAAGAATGTCCACATTGCAAAAGTAAAAACATCGACTACCTCACGCGCATCATCGGTTACATGAAGCGAATCAGCAGCTTTTCAGATGCCCGGCAGAAAGAAGCAGCTAAAAGATACTATGAGAAAAACAAAATAGGGCAAAACGAAGAAAAACAAGTGGTGGAATATGCTCAAGTATTATAACTACGATATTGTATTTCAGGAGATTCCAAACGAAGTTACCCTGGCGGTTAACATTACCAACTGCCCGAATCGTTGCAAGGGCTGCCACAGCCCTCATTTGCAAAAAGATATTGGGGAAGAGCTGAACGAAGAACGAATTATATCATTGATGGATAAATACGCTTCGGCAATCACCTGCTTTTGTTTCATGGGAGGCGACAATGATCCGTTAAATATCAATTATTTAGCCCGACTCATAAGAGATCGTTTCCCCGAAATAAAAATAGCATGGTACTCCGGGCGCGAAAAATTGCCCGATGAATTTGAGTATAGAAATTTTCAGTACATCAAATTGGGCGGATATGTTGAAAAACTGGGAAATCTGAAAAGCAAAACGACAAACCAGCAATTATTTGAAATCCATCGGGATGGCAACATGAAAGATATTAGTAGCTTGTTTCTGTAACACGGTATTTTTTTATTTTTTGACCATATTGGCAACTTAAGTATTTACCATTAAACAATTTACAATTCAACTAACAACAAATAATCAGCATCCCGGCTTTTCGCTTGGATTACGAAAACAGACAACAAAAAGAACATGTTGGAGTACCCAAAATATGAATTAAAAGAATGTCCGCGTTGCGGCAGGCTCTTCTCTTGTACCGGAGAAATGGGATGCTGGTGTTTGTCCGTCAGTTTATCGGTCGATGTTTCTGATTTTATTTCGTCACGCTACGAAGGATGTTTGTGCAAACAATGCTTGCGTAACATAGAAGAAGAACTCCGCGAAAAAAGAAAACAGGAGTAAAAAAGAGAAATTGACAATAGAATCAAATGCTATACTTTACCCCGACACCTGCACATCGAACCCCCGTGCACGGGCTCGGTCTGCAATTTGCTCCAGTTCGGCAACGGAAATACGTTCCAACCCCTGGGCTGGCGTATCGCGCGCAATGGTGTAAATCATCACTTGCCGTGGCTTAATTTCTTCAACCAGATGCAGCCATGCCTCTACTTCTTCTTCTGTAGTATTATTGATGGTCTCGCCATTGTGACTTCCGCGAATAAAAAGAGTTTGAATAATC
The DNA here is from genome assembly GCA_963668595.1 of Prolixibacteraceae bacterium. Lineage (GTDB taxonomy): Bacteria > Bacteroidota > Bacteroidia > Bacteroidales > Prolixibacteraceae > GWE2-42-39. The sequence goes on from OY764876.1 coordinate 2,804,577, forward strand.
ACTTGCCCGTTGAATGCTTTGAGCTGTTCAACAGTTTTATTCAGGTCGTAGCGCCCCATCGGACAATCCAGTTTTTCGATGGTTTCAACAAAAGCCGAATCCAGTTTTTGAATATTGTCTTCGACTTTTAACAGTGCAGCAACAACGTCAGAACGATGCAACATGGTTGCGTTCGACAGCACCGCAATGCGTGCCTGAGGAGCCAGCAACGCGCGTAATTCAAGCGTATCGTCAATAATTCCGGCAAAATCGGGATGCAAAGTTGGTTCACCATTTCCGGCAAAAGTAATTACATCGGGGCACTCGCCTTGCTCCTGCATTTCCTGCAACTTCTCCTGCATCTTTGTTTTTACTTGTTCGCGGGTAGGAAGTACTGCTTTTTGTTCCCGTTTTCGGGGAGTCCAGCCACATTCGCAATAAATGCAATCGAACGAACAAACTTTGCTATCGGTAGGCAACAAATTTACGCCCAGAGAAATACCTAAACGACGGCTACGTACTGGTCCAAATATAATTTTATCGAATAAAAACGTTGACATTGCTGAAATTTTCAGTAAAAATAAAAGCTTACGGGCGATTAAACTAATTTTTTCAGCTTGCTGTGAGAAGTAACACGCAAATGAGCCATGTCGAGACCGGAAAGTAAATACACCCCGGCCTTCTTTCCTACAACAAAAACCGGCTCCGAATTACCGGCAAAAGTACAAAGCAGTTCGTGTAACGAAAGTTGGGGCATTTGTTGCTGACGCTCATGCAATGAAGTAATATCCAATTGAGGAAATTCGGGAATCAACACACCACAATAAAAAGTCAGGCGGGCAATTTCCCGTAGTTCGCCTCCAGTATCAATTAAATCAAGAACTGTTCCCGATTCGTCGAGAATCAAAATCGCATTTTTCAAAGGAGAAGAAACAATGGGAAAAATATAATGTGCTGCAAGCCGGGTTTCCATAACCAATTATTCAACAGTCAAACTATCGCGTTCTACCTTCTGATTTCCAACGTTCAGCTCTTGTTTGTCCTGCTGTTCTTTCTGCATGGCATTTAATCGGTCGAGTACCTCGTTGTACATTTTATCGTAATCTTTCGGGTGACTCGAATAATAAATCACAGAACGTGTAAATACGCTGTCTGCAACACCATATTTGGCCAATACTGAATAGTACAAATCGGTGGAAGACAAACGCGTTGAATCACCTGTCTGGTATTGTTCATACGCTTTGGCCAAATGAACATCGACCAGCATATCGATCATTTTTTTCCGGTTAATCAAGTGATCAGGCTTCGCAATGTCCTTCTCGTTACACGAAAAGAAGATAGTCGTCATCGCCCAAATCATTAAAAAAAATCTAAATGTCCTCATTTTCGATCTGTTATTCGCGCTCAAAGTTAGAATTCCTTCGAGAATAATTCAGTCTGTGAAAATTAAAAATCGTTAATCATCTCCGAAAATAATTAAAGTTATTTTTGAAACGAGACGAAAAAATGTCCTTTTATTGAAGGACAAAACAACATTGAACCATAATTTACCAAACCCGTACAAAAATCATTTTTCATAGATTTTGCTTTTTGCTATTTTTGTTCCGAAAAGTAAACAATACAGGATGCTCGCTTCATTTTCTTTTTTGAGACTGCATCACCGTTTTATCAACATCAAAGAACGGGACGCTTTTATCTGCTAAATCTTTCCGGATTTCCTTCCGAAAAGATTTTACAATCCATTCATTTTTTCAAACTGTAATTTATAAACGAATCTACTTGTGCCAAACATCCGGCGAGTGTTGGATTTCGTTGATATGTTTTACTTTTTATCCTATACGAATATGGAAATTCCTTTTGCAGAGAATTACAAAATAAAAATGGTAGAGCCCATTTATCGCTCTACCCGTGAGCAACGCGTTCAGTGGATTGCCGAAGCCAATTATAATTTATTCAACCTGAGTAGTGACAAAGTTTTTATTGATTTGCTCACCGACAGCGGAACCGGAGCAATGAGCGACCGCCAATGGGGAGCCATCATGACCGGAGACGAAAGCTATGCCGGCTCTTCGTCGTATTACCGTCTGAAAGAGACCATAGCACAAATATTCGGGTTCAATTATTTCTTGCCTACTCATCAGGGCCGTGCTGCCGAAAATGTACTGTTTTCGGCATTGGTGCAGGCCGGCGACCTGGTGCCGGGCAACTCGCATTTCGACACCACCAAAGGTCACATTGAATACCGCAAAGCCAAAGCCATTGACTGTACCGTTGATGAAGCCTTCGACACCCAAAACCCATTTCCGTTCAAAGGCAACATTGATCTGGAGAAACTGGAAGCAGTGCTAAAACTTCAGCCTGAAAAAAATATTCCCGTAATTATTGTAACAGTTACCTGCAACACTTCAGGCGGGCAACCGGTAGCAATGGAAAACCTGAAAGCAGTTCGCGAATTGGCCAATCGCTACAAGGTGCCTGTTATTTTCGACTCGGCCCGTTTTGCCGAAAATGCCTGGTTCATTCAACAAAACGAAGTGGGCTACTCTCATAAAAGCATCAAGGAGATTGTGCGCGAAATGTTTTCGTACGCCGACGGAATGACCATGAGCAGTAAAAAAGACGGAGCTGTAAATATTGGCGGGTTCATTGCCATGCACAGTGCCGAGTGGTACGAAAAAGCTTCCACCTTCAATATTATGTACGAGGGCTTTGTTACTTACGGCGGAATGGCCGGACGCGACATGAATGCCTTGGCTGTGGGTCTTGACGAAGTAACTACCAACGACTTTCTCGATACCCGCATCCGGCAGGTGCAGTATTTAGGTAACCGACTGATGGAATTTGGTATTCCGATTCAGCAACCAGTGGGCGGACACGCCGTATTTGTGGATGCCCGAAGATTTTTGCCTCACGTTCCGAAAGAAGAATTTGTGGCGCAAACGCTGGCAATCATTTTGTACCTCGAAGCAGGTGTGCGCGGCGTAGAAGTAGGCACACTGCTGGCCGACCGCGACCCGGAAACACACGAAAACCGCTATCCGAAACTTGAATTTTTACGTCTTGCAATTCCGCGACGGACCTACACCAATAACCACATGGACGTGGTAGCTGTTGCGCTGAAAAACATTTACGACATCCGCGACGAAATATGTACCGGACTACGAATTAAAAAGGAGGCTCCAATTATGCGGCACTTTACCGTACAATTGGATAAGGTATAATTAAAGGGGGAAAATTACCTGAAGCCTTTGATGTCTTTTTCAAAGGCTTTCTCCTTTTCCTTTTCTGAAAGAATTATCGGCTTCTATTTGTGCTGCTTCCCAACCAATCAATGCTGTTTTTCGAACCGGATTCCACCGATAGCCTCCAATAATTCCGGAAGCCTGAATAACCCGATGGCAGGGAATTAAAAACGCAACCGGATTGTTTCCAATTGCAGTTCCTACTGCCCTTGCTGCCTGAGGCATCCCTATTTGCTGAGCCAATTCTCCGTACGTGCAAAGTTTTCCCATCGGGATTTTCAGCAATGCTTCCCATACTTTTAACTGAAAAGGACTCGCTTTCAAGTGAAGTTTTATCTCATGCGAATTGCTCCAATCGCGCTGAAACAAATGCAAGGCATCGTTCTGGAATGCCGTTTCTTTCTCAACAAATTCAGCTTTCGGGAATTGGGTTTTCAGCTCAGTCAACGACTCCTGCTCATTGTCAGCAAAAGCCAAAAAACAAACTCCCCGATGCGTGGAAGCGACCAACAAATTTCCAAAATGGCTGGGTGAGAAACGGTAAAAAACAAGCAAGCCCTGCCCTCCATTTTTGTATTCTCCCGGACTCATTCCTTCAATGCTGACAAACAAATCGTGCAACCGCCCAGTCCCGGAAAGTCCGGTTTCCAGTGCTGCATCAAACAAACTCGGAGAGCTATCTCTTCGTAATATCTGCTTGGCATAGCTAACACTAATGTATTGCAAAAATTTTTTCGGACTGGTTCCTGCCCAATCGGTAAACAAACGCTGAAAATGAAACGGGCTCAAATTGACCTGCGCTGCAACCTGATCCAGATCGGGTTGTGCTTTAAAATTGGTACGCAAGTAATCAATCGCTTCAGCAATTCGTAAATAGTTGATGTACTCCGATGCTGCCATGTCATTCAATTTTCAGGTAAAAAAAAGAACTTTCCATTTATTCTGAAACCCGAATCTTGCGCAAAATCAAAAACAGAGTCCTTTTTCGTGGATGCCTGCCCGCTAAAGCATTCGGCGATTACCGTTTATTGAAAACTTTCCGGAAGAATTCATCGACCCGCCCAACCTGCTCTACTTCGATTGAATATTTTTTTAAATTGACATTTTTCGTCGTTTTCGGAATAAATATTTTGCGAAAACCCAGTTTCTCGGCCTCGGCAATGCGTTGTTCAAGTCGATTTACCACGCGTATTTCTCCGGAAAGACCAACTTCACCTGCGAAACAAAACTGCTTGTCCACCGACAAATCAAAATTAGAAGAAAGAATCGCTGTGATCACCGCTAAATCAATTGCCGGATCATCCACTTTTATTCCGCCGGCAATATTCAAGAACACATCTTTTACCGCTAATTTAAAGCCCGCACGCTTTTCGAGCACTGCCAGCAACATATTCAATCGGCGCAAGTCGAACCCTGTAGCTGATCGCTGCGGAGTACCATACACCGCAGAACTGGTAAGCGACTGAATTTCGATCAGCAAAGGACGCACTCCTTCAATTGCCGCGGCAATAGCAGTTCCGCTCAGTCCCTCGTGTTCCTGATTGATGAGCAGTTCAGAAGGATTACTTACTTCGCGCAGGCCATCTCCGCGCATCTCAAAAATTCCCAATTCAGAAGTTGATCCAAAACGATTCTTGATGGAACGCAAAATCCGGTACATATACTGGTTTTCGCCTTCAAACTGAAGCACTGTGTCCACGATGTGTTCCAGCACTTTGGGCCCAGCCAGACTTCCTTCCTTGGTAATATGCCCAATAATAATCACTGGCACACCATTTTCTTTGGCATATTTCAGAATGCCGTTGGCACATTCGCGAATCTGACTCACCGATCCGGGTGACGATTCGATGTATTCCGTTGAAACAGTTTGTATTGAATCGATAACTAAAAGGCTTGGTTCCAGTGCCGCGCATTGTATCAGAATATTTTCGAGCGATGTCTCGCTCAAAAAATAACAATGCTCATTTTCGCGTTTCAACCGCTGTGCCCGCAACTTTATTTGATGGATACTTTCTTCGCCCGAAACATACAGCACTTTGCGGTCTTTCATGTCAAGGGCAATTTGTAACGCCAGAGTCGATTTGCCAATCCCTGGTTCTCCTCCTATCAACACCAGCGAACCATCCACGAGTCCGCCTCCCAACACACGATTTAGTTCCTCATTGCGGGTATCAATGCGAAGTGTTTGCTCTGCTGAAACTTCACTCAGTTTTCGGGCCTGATTGCCTGACGAAGTTCGCGAAGGAAGTGTGTTCTTCACTTCTTTCACCAACACCTCTTCGACATACGAATTCCAGTTTCCGCAATTTGGACAGCGACCAATCCACTTGGGCGACTGGGCTCCACACTGCTGACAGGTAAATATTGTTTTTGCTTTTACCACAATCTATTCACTTTTAAGTTTTCGGATAATTTCAGTTGTAGAAAATCCCGGCGTTAGCTGAATCCGTTCCACTTTTCCACCGCGAGCCAGCACAATGTCGTGTCCGGCAATTTCATCCAAACGGTACTCCTGCCCCTTTACCAAAACATCAGGCTGAATCTGGCGAATTAATTCATACGGAGTGTCTTCATCGAAAATAACTACAGCATCAACCATTTGCAGCGAAGCCAGCATTATTGCCCGCGATTCCTGATCGAATACAGGACGACTTTCTCCTTTCAATCGTTTTACCGACGTGTCTGAATTAAGCCCGACAATCAACTTATCGCCAAACGAAGCCGCTTGCAACAAACTATCCGCATGCCCGCGATGCAAAATATCAAAGCATCCGTTGGTGAAAGCCAATTTCAGATTGTGTGACTTCCATTTTTTCAGTGTTTCAAAGAAATCTGAAAAAGAATTGAATATTTTTTTGCGGATTAATTGTTCTGCGTCCATGTATAATTGAAGTTGCTTCAAGTAAAAATAAAAAAACCTCACCGTTTTTTAACAATGAGGCTGAACTTATTTCATAAATCTAATTTTCTATACCAGTTTATTGGTTTCTGTATCCGGAAAAACCAATCGTGGTTTAAACGTCCTGGCTTCCTCAAAATCCATGGAAGCATAGGAAATGATAATCACCACATCGCCAACAGCCACCTTACGCGCCGCCGGTCCGTTCAGACAAATCACTCCGGTTCCCCGCTCACCTCGAATGACATACGTTTCGAGACGCTCGCCATTATTAATATTTACTACCTGAACTTTCTCATTCTCGATCAGGTTGGCAGCATCCATCAGATCTTCGTCAATAGTAATGCTTCCTACATATTGTAAATTTGCCTCGGTTACCGAGACTTTATGTATTTTCGATTTACAAACTTCGATGAACATTTTTTAATTGTTTATCTGGTTGAAAATAATGTTATCAATTAATCGTATTTTGCCACAATGAACAGCTACACATCCCACTTTGTTTGAGTTACCACTCCAATCGGCGACTGCTTGCAAACTCAGTTCATCCACAATCTCAAAGTATTCAGTATTCAGATACTCGTTCTTATTAATTTCAGTAATAACCCAATTGGTGAGTTCTTTTACGGAGAAGTGCCCTACTTGTTTCTTCGCCTCAAATAAGGTTTGTGAAATATGTACCGCAGCCTGACGCTGTTCCGGACTAAGCAACATATTACGCGAACTCATCGCCAAACCATCCTGCTCCCGAACAATTTCGCATGGAATAATTTCAACAGAAAGATTCAGCTGTTTAACCATCGCACGAATAATTGCCAACTGCTGAAAATCTTTTAACCCGAAGAAAGCTTTATCGGGTTGTACCATGTCGAATAATTTGCTCACAACCTGCGCCACTCCATTAAAATGCCCAGGACGATGTTCTCCCTCCATCACCGCCTCAAGCATTCCAAAATCGAAATGACGAGTATCAGGTTCCGGGTAAACTTCTTCTACCTCCGGAGCAAATACAACCGAACAAGGTGTAGGTGCCAGTAATGTTAAGTCATTGTTAAGGTCACGGGGATAGCGTTTCAAGTCTTCCTTGTCATTAAACTGAGTAGGATTAACAAAAATACTAACCACTACTATATCTGTCTGCTGTCCTGCTTGTTCCACCAGCGAAAGGTGTCCCGCATGCAAGGCTCCCATAGTTGGAACAAAGCCAACTGTTTTCCCCTCATTTTTTGCTTCATCGAGCAAAGCCCGAAGTTCGCATATGCGCTTTACGACCTGCATTTTGGATAATTTATGAGCCTGCAAAGTAAATAAATAATGCAATACAAATCCAAGAAACAGCTTTACTTTGTTCAAATCGCATATAAAAGCCTGAAATTGAATATTCGCGATATTTTTACTAATTTTGCAAAGTCAAAAAGTCAGGAACATACATGGAAAAGAAAAAAATCTTATTCATTTCTTCAGAAATCACACCATACCTTCCGGAAACCGAAATGTCAGTTAAATCGCGTTATTTGCCTCAGGGAATACAAGAACGCGGACGCGAAATCCGTACGTTCATGCCCCGCTATGGTTGTGTAAACGAACGCCGGAACCAGCTGCATGAGGTCATCCGCCTTTCTGGAATGAATTTGGTAATTGATGATGCAGACCACCCATTGATCATTAAAGTAGCATCGATCCAATCGGCTCGTATGCAGGTTTATTTCATCGACAATGAGGACTATTTCCACAGGAAAAGGGTTTTAACCGACAAAGACGGAAGCGAATTCCCGGATAATGACGAAAAAGCCATTTTCTTTGCTCGTGGAGTTCTCGAAACCGTAATCAAGCTGCGTTGGGCTCCCGACTTGATTCATTGTCATGGATGGCTAACATCGCTGGTCCCGCTGTATATCAAAAAATATTACTGCGACGATCCGCTTTTCTCTCAGTCGAAAGTTGTTTACTCGGTTTATAACGATGCATTCAAGACTCCTCTTGATGAGCGTTTCGCGGAAAAACTACTTCTTGAAGGAATTACTGCGGACGATGTAAAAACTGTTCAGCAACCAAGCTTCGACAATGTAAGTAAATTAGCGATCGAATATTCCGATGGAATTATTCAGGGCAGTGAAACTATTAATCCGGATGTGCTCAAGTTTGCACAAAACTCTGGAAAATTATTTTTGGATTATCAACCAGAAGAAACGTATGTGGACGCATACAATTCATTTTACGATAAGATATTTTAGTTCGAAAATAATAAAAACGTATTCAACTGGAAATTAATACGTATGCATTCGATGGACAAAAAAGGGGAGCATACATTCGTATAAAAGGTTTTTTTGGCATGCTGTTTGTAAATATCAATTTAGAAAACAGAAAATAAGTTGTCTCAAAGCCATAGACACACGATCCAGTTAGTTCAATATAGCAAACCTGAAAAGGTAGTTTAGCACAAAGGGAGCTTCGTCCATAGCTCCCTTCTTTTTTGCACATACCCGAACTCTTCTGTTTTATAAAGGCCACAAATCATCAACATGCAATAAATATATTGCAAAACTCAGGACATTCAGAATCAGCAGAATACGATTTTCAAAAGTGCTTACACGACAATAACAAATTAGAATGGGAAATAGGGGAATGAGGTATATAAAAAAATTAAGGCAGCTTCAACAAGCTGCCTCAAAGCCATGAAAACAATTAAACAATGTTCAGAAAACAGAAAACTAGAAACAATTATATTTTTAGAATCTCTTCAGTCTTAACCTTAAGCACGTCCTCAACAATTTTGCTGTAGTTATTGGTCATTTCCTGCACCTCTGCTTCAGCATCTTTTTCCACATCTTCAGACAAGCCTTCTTTCTGTAATTTTTTCAAACTTTCGTTTGAGTCTTTCCGGGCACTACGCAAACTAATTTTTGCATTTTCCCCTTCTTTGTTTACTGCCTTAACCATTTCACGTCTCCGATCTTCAGTCAATGGCGGAATATTAATACGAATGATCTCTCCGTTGTTGTCAGGATTGAATCCTAAATTAGCAACCATAATTGCTTTTTCAATTACCGGGATCATTTTCTTTTCCCATGGTTGAATAGCGATCGTCCGAGCATCAGGAGTATTAATGTTTGCTACCTGAGCAATTGGCACCATGCTACCGTAATAATCAACAATCACGCTGTCCAACATTCTTGGAGAAGCTTTTCCTGCCCGAATATGTGCTAGTTCTTTTTCTAAGTGTGCGATGGCTTGTTCCATTGCATCTTTACACATATCCAAAACCATTCCTACCTCTTCTTGCATATACAAATAACTCTCTACAATTGTTTTTTTACAGTCTGTTGGCAAATATATAGAAAATTTTAAAAAATAGAAGAAAATAAAAACCTATAATTTTCATCCAATGGTAAAAAATATTTACGGACGTACAAACGTTCCTAATTTTTCACCTGAAAGTAACTTGGTAAGGTTTCCTTTTTGATCCATATTAAAAACGACAAGTGGCAATTTATTCTCTTTACACATTGCAGTAGCCGTTAAATCCATAATTTTTAAGCCTCGTGAGTAAATTTCATCAAAAGTAATTTCATCGAACTTTGTAGCTGTTGTATCTTTTTCGGGGTCAGCAGTATAAATTCCATCCACACGAGTACCTTTCAACATTACATCGGCTTCAATTTCAATACCGCGCAACGATGATCCGGTATCTGTGGTAAAATATGGATTACCGGTTCCGGCTGAAAGAATAACCACTTCACCTTTATTCAATCGATCAATTGCTTTATCTTTTGAATAAAACTCACCAATGGGTTCCATGCGAATTGCGGTCAATACGCTTGATTTCACCCCTGCTGCTGCTAATGCTGAATTGAGCGCCAAACTATTTATAACTGTGGCCAGCATGCCCATCTGATCGCCTTTAACACGATCAAATCCCTTTGCGGCACCACTCAGTCCCCTAAAAATATTTCCGCCTCCAATGACAATTCCAACCTGAACTCCCATTTCAACAATTGCCTTGATTTCTTCAGCATAATCACTCAATCGTTGTTGGTCAATACCGTATTGTTGCCCTCCCATCAGCGATTCGCCGCTCAGTTTGAGTAATATTCGTTTAAATCGTGCCATTTTTTCTTCGTTTTTGCAAAGGTAAAAAATATGATTAATCAAGCTTATGCATTCATTTCTTTTCTGACCGGCGAATTCTTCATTCGTCATATCTTCCCAAATATTCATCCAATGAATGCTTCATTTTTTATATTTTCGAAACAAAATAGAAAATTATTATGAAAAAGATTTTCAGCACAATCCTCTTTTTAGGGATAATTTGGGCTATACAAGCTCAGGATAAATCAGATTGGGTATTTGATGTTCCGGATGGATGTACATCAATTACAGTAGGGAAAAACGCCAGCGCAGATGGAAGTGTTATAACTTCTCACACCGACGACAGTCACCGTACTCGTTCAGAAATGGATATTATTCCGGCAATGAACCACAACAAAAATGCCACAACAACCATGTATAAACGCGAAGCTTGCAACGATTTTGCAATGCCTACCTACAAACATACTCCTATTGGTGAAATCCCCCAGATTGATCACACGTTTGCCTTCATCAATACGGCTTACCCTTGTATGAACGAGCGCCAGCTGGGAATTGGCGAATCGACATTTGGAGGAAGAGCGGAATTACAATCGGATCAGGGCTTGATTGATTGCCAGCGACTCTGTCGCCTGATGCTTGAACGCACAACAAACGCACGTGATGCAATCCGCATGGCCGGGGAGTTGATCAAAAAATACGGATGGAATGATGCAGGAGAATGTTTAACCATTGCCGATCCGCAGGAAGTTTGGCACTTTGAAGTGGTTGGCCCCGGTAAAGGAAAAACCGGAGGAATTTGGGTGGCTCAACGTGTTCCAGACGACCATGTAGCCTGCAATGTGAATGCAAGTACCATTAAAGAAGTTGACTTGAATCAGCCCGATTATTTCATGGCTTCGGAAAATATTTATACTGTAGCCAAAGAAAACGGATGGTGGAAAGAGGGAGAAACTTTCCGTTGGTGCTATGCATATGCGCCGGAAAGCCGCGAAGCTATTGCGTCACGCCGTCGCGAATGGCGTATCTTCGATCTACTTGCCCCGTCAATGAAACTTGATCCGAATGCCCAGGACTATCCATTTTCGGTAAAACCAGATGTTCCTGTTTCGCTGGAAAAGCTGATCAACATTTTCAAGGATTATTACCAGGGCACTCCATACGACATGAGAAGAAATATTACCGCTACAAACAGCGAAGGGAAGCAGGAAATTTCGCCGCTGGCCAACCCGTTTATGCCTTATGATCAGCTTCCGCTACACAATGTAAGTGGCGGCTGGTATCACGTAGATGAGAAATCCGGAAAAATCGACTTTCTGGGAGAGCGAACGATTGCCCGCTGGTACACCATGTATGCAACAATAATTCAGTGCAGAAGCTGGTTGCCTGATGCAATTGGCGGTTTGGTATGGCTGGCACAAGACAATGTGGCAAGTTCGGTGTATGTTCCCGTATATTGCAGTGCTACCGATCTCCCTGTTTCATACAAGACTCCGGGACGCCCGAATGGTTATACTTCTCAATCGGCATGGTGGGCTTTCAATCGTTTAGGAACATTGGCAGCTCAACGTTGGGGCGACATGCACAAAGATTTGGATGCAGTATGGATTCCGATGCAAAAGGAGTGGATTCAGGAGCAAAAAAAGATTGAAGCAGAAGCGATGTCACTTTATAAAAAGAAACCACAAAAAGCAATTGAATTTCTGACCGGCTATTCCAATCAGCAAGCAGAAAAGGCTGTAGAGCAGGCGTGGAAATTAGGCGATCAGCTTTGGACTAAATACGATGAAAAATTCTGAAAAAGAAAAGAGGCATCTGAATACAGGTGCCTCTTTTCATAATATCAAGATTGTAATTATTCAGACAAAGCATAACGTACAAACCCAGTTACGGTCAAATCTTTGTCGTTAGACTTCAGATAATCAGCAACAGTTTGTTTGTTTTCTTTGATGAAAGCTTGATTCAGCAATGTGCTTTCTTTGAAGAATTTTTCCAAAGCACCTTGAGCAATTTTATCTAGCATTGCTTCTGGTTTTCCTTCCAAACGGAATTTTTCTTTGGCGATTTCTAATTCTTTTTCAATAACATCCGGAGCAACTGAATTTTTATCAACTGCCACAGGACTCATTGCTGCTACTTGCATAGCAACATCTTTAGCTACTTGTTCGTCAACATTTGCTTTGTTGAAACCAACCAAAGTAGCCAATTTATTTCCAGGGTGAATATAAGCAACAACTGTTTCTGCCTGAATACTTGCAAAGTAAGGCAAATCCAGTTTTTCGCCAATCACACCGGTTTGTTCAAGCACTTGTGCTTCAACAGTACGGCCATCCATTTCGATTGCTTTTACTGCTTCCAGGTCAGTTGCATTGGCTGTCAATGCACGCTCAAGAATAGCTCCTGCAAAAGAAACAAAACCTTCATTCTTCGCTACGAAGTCTGTTTCGCAGTTCAATACTACCACACCACCTGATTTTTTATCAGCTGAAACTTTTGCCAAAACAACACCTTCAGTAGCTTCTCTGTCGGCACGTTTGCTAGCAACTAATTTCCCTCTTTCGCGGATAATTTCAGTGGCACGTTCGAAATTTCCTTCGGCTTCAGCAAGGGCGTTTTTACAGTCCATCATGCCGGCTCCGGTTGCTTTACGCAACTTCATTACATCTGCTGCACTAATTGACATTTTATATCGTATTTAGAATGAATACCTAAAAATTACTCTTCTTCTTCGATCCCAGCTTCAACGCCGTCTTCTTCCTCTTCTACTTCTGAATCGTCGTCAGCTTTTCCTTCGGCACCGTCTTTTTCGCGCTCAATTTTGCGCTCAGACATTCCTTCTTTAATTGCTTCAGCCATTACTCCAACAATCAATTTAATTGACTGAGAAGCATCGTCGTTAGCAGGAATTACGAAATCGATTCCGTCTGGATCAGAGTTGGTATCAACCATCGCAAATACTGGAATACCCAAACGTTGAGCTTCGCGAACTGCGATTTTCTCTTTCAGCACGTCAACCACAAACAAGGCTGCAGGAAGACGAGTCAGGTCGGCGATACTACCCAAAACTTTTTCCAGTTTGGCACGCTGACGAGTAATCTGAAGTTTTTCACGTTTTGAGAGGTTATCCCAAGCACTTTCCTTCATCAACTTGTCAATCGACATCATTTTTTTCACGGCTTTACGGATAGTCGGGAAGTTGGTCAACATACCTCCAGGCCAACGTTCAACCACGTAAGGCATATTTACTCCGCCAACCAAATCAGCAACGATGTCTTTGGCTTGTTTTTTTGTTGCAACGAATAAGATTTTGCGGCCTGATTTAGCAATTTGCTTCAATGCAGCAGCAGCTTCGTCAACTTTTACAACTGTTTTTTGAAGATCGATGATGTGGATTCCGTTTTTCTCCATGAAAATGTACGGAGCCATGTTTGGATTCCACTTTCTTTTAAGGTGCCCGAAATGTGCTCCGGCATCCAATAATTGATTAAAACTTGTTCTTGGCATCTTTTTACTTTTTTTAAAAAATAATTTTACTCTTAAAAGCAATTGCTAAGTAGTTCCGGCAAAGCCGGAAGTCTCAACAATTTAGACCCATAGCAAAATATTTTCGTGATAAAAATATTAACGTTTTGAGAATTGGAATCTCTTGCGTGCTTTGGGTTGACCCGGTTTTTTACGTTCAACCTCACGAGGATCTCTGGTTAAGAAACCAGCATGCTTCAATTCTGGTCTTGATTCAGGATTAATCTCAATCAAGGCACGGGCAATCGCCATACGCATTGCTTCAGCCTGTCCGGTGATACCTCCGCCATCCAAATTGGCTTTTACATCATATTGTCCGGCTACTCCAAGCAAATTCAGCGGTTGTTTAACCATATACTGAAGTGTTCCTGTTGGGAAATACTCATTCAGCTCTCTTCCGTTGATGGTAATATTTCCTTTACCTTCGCTGACATAAATGCGAGCAACAGCAGTTTTCCTACGTCCGATGGTGTTAACTACTTCCATTGTGCTTATTTAATAGTACTTAAATCAATAACTTTTGGTTGTTGTGCCTGTTGGTCATGTTCTGATCCAACGTACACTCTCAGATTGGTGAAAATTTTGTTACCCAAACGATTTTTGGGGAGCATACCTTTCACCGCCTTTTCAACTAAGCGCTCTGGATATTTCGCCAGGATTTCAGAAGGAGTTTGAGAACGTTGGCCGCCTGGATAACCTGAATAACGGATATAAACTTTGTCATTCATTTTTTTTCCAGTCAAACGTACTTTCTCTGCATTGATAACGATTACATTGTCACCACAGTCAACGTGCGGAGTATAGCTGGGTTTATTTTTCCCTCTCAGGATTTTAGCCACTTTACTGGCCAAACGACCCAATACTTCGTCAGTCGCATCGACAATAAACCATTCTTTTTGTACCGTGGCTTTATTGGCCGACACGGTTTTGTAACTTAGTGTATCCACTTGTTTTTTATTAAAATTATTAAACACTAAATCCGAAATTCCATGTATCGAAACGCAGGTCGTTTACGGAATTTATCAGCATAGGCCGTGCCAATAAGATATTATCACCCGCATTTTCAATAACTTACAAGAACTCCGAACACGTACAATAATCGGGACTGCAAAAGTATTTCTTTTTTTCAAAAAACCAAAAGCAATCTTCATTCATTTTCATTTTTAACGAAAAGATTTTCAAAGGATAAAACAACGCTCTCACAACAGCTTTTTACCCGGAAAAGTTAAAAATTGATTATTGCTGAAATAATTTTAATTTTCGGACTTCGTTATTGTTTTAAACAAAACCTATTTACCCGAATGATTTTTCTTTCAGATAAAAAAAACCGGATTCACCGGCACATTTATTTCTGGACACTCATTGCAACTGCAATCAGCCTTCCGACTTCAAAAGCTCTGATGAGCATCACGCCTTTCCTATTACTAATCAATTGGCTATGGGAAGGACGTTTAAAAGAAAAAATCAGCCGCTTTGCCGGCAATCCGGCAATCTGGTTACTTCCTGCTATTTTTGGATTATACATCGCTGGATTACTGTGGACCAACAGCTTACGCTGGGGTCTTCACGATCTGAAAATTCAGATTCCCTTGCTTATTTTTCCGTTGGTAATCGGCACTTCACCCCAACTTCAATTTAAAGAAATAAAAACCATTTTGCAGTGGTTTGCCGGAGCAACAGTATTTGCCAGCCTTTGTAGTTTGTATGTGTGGCTGGGATTTTCAGGAACTGAAATACGCGAAGTACGCGATATTTCACTTTTTGTTTCCCATATACGATTTGCTTTACTGATTAACATTGCCATTTTTTCGTTGTTGTGGCTAAGTTGTAGTACGAAATTACAAACTCCGAAAAAAGAAAAGTTAATTTACTTCGGAATCGCCTCATGGTTAACACTTTTCCTGTTTGTTTTGCAATCGGCAACCGGAATTATTGTTTTTGTGGCAGTGGTCGGAATATTATTTTTCTGGCTGATTTCCCGTATTCAGCATGTGGTTCTTCGTTTCTTTCTTTTCGTTTTACTGATGATGGTGCCTGTTTTTATTGGAGCCTACCTTACCAAATGCATCAATAGTTTTTATCAACTTGAAAACGTTTCGGAAAAGGAATTGAATGAAACCACCCAACGGGGCAATGTGTATCACCACGACCCAACACTGAAGCAATTGGAAAACGGGCATTATGTATTTCTGTTTATTGCCGAAGATGAATTGCGCGAAGTCTGGAACCAGCGGAGTCAGTTTCGGTTTGACTCAACTTATGCCGGTGGATTTAATAAATATGTGCTGTACCGTTATCTCACGTCGAAAGGGTTGCGTAAAGATGCCGAAGGGTTGTCGCAACTGAGCGACGATGATGTTGCCAATATTGAACACGGAGCGACGAATTACCGCTACACAAACAAATTTTCTGTCAGTCGGCGCATTTACCAGATTATCTGGGAATTTAATGAGTACCAAAATGGCGCAAATCCGGCCGGTCACTCGGTAACGCAGCGTATCGAATATTTTAAAATTGCAGTGCAGGTCATTCGCGAAAATTTCTGGTTTGGCACCGGCACTGGCGGGTATTATCAGGCTTATCAGAAAAAATACGACGACCATCCGTTTTTCAGTGCACCTACCTATCGGCAACGATCACACAACATGTGGCTGAGTTATTGGGTCGATTTCGGATTGTTTGGACTTCTGTTTGTATGCTTTGCTTATACTTATCCGGTTTTCCGGCAAGGCAAACAACGCAGCTTTCTGCTTCTCACTTTTTCGTTGATTGTTTTGCTTTCGTGCATCAATGAGGATACCCTGAATAATCACGATGCAATTACTTTCGTTGCATTCTTCTTCTCATTATTTCTGTTTAGCAAGTATGAAAACGGACCGCTTGCCGAATAGCTTTTTTCAGCGCGATGTGCTGGATGTTGCACCCGAATTGCTGGGAAAAATACTGGTTCGCCGTTTTGCTGATGGAACAGAAAAACGATATGCCATTACTGAAGTAGAAGCCTACAGGGGAGAAGAAGATTTGGCCTGTCATGCATCGAAGGGACGCACGCCGCGCACCGAAATTATGTACCACCCAGGCGCTCATGTGTATGTATATCTGATTTACGGCATGTACTGGATGCTGAATTTTGTAACCGGATCCGACAATGAGCCATCAGCAGTACTCATTCGCGGCATCGAAGGTTTTTCAGGTCCCGGGCGAGTTGGGCGCGAGCTGAAATTAGACAAATCGTTTTACGGCGAAAATCTTGAATCTTCGAACCGAATTTGGGTTGAAGATGCTCCGTTTATTCAAAAATTCAATATATCGCCACGTATTGGCGTTGATTATGCCGGAGAAATCTGGGCCGGCAAACATTGGCGATATTTCACCTAAAATCCATTTTCAATCGGGATGTTTGGTCTTCTTTTAAAAAATATATCTTTGCAACAGAACAGAACAAACCAGAACTATTAAACTACTACAATGATGAACCGACTTATTTTTCAGTTTAGTTTGATTTTCCTCATCGTAATTCAGGCATTAAGTACTCAGGCACAGTATCAGTATCCGTTTCAAAATCCGAATTTGGATACCGAAGTACGCATTCAGGATTTGATTGGCCGACTTACCCTGGAAGAAAAGGCATCGCTGATGGTGCACAACACACAAGGAGTAGAACGCCTCGGCATTCCGGCCTACGATTGGTGGAACGAATGTCTGCACGGAGTAGCACGTGCCGGACGGGCAACTATTTTCCCTCAGGCAATTGGCATGGCCGCTACCTTTGATGCACAATTAATTAATCAGGCAGCAACCGTAATTTCCGATGAAGCCCGTGCAAAGTTCAACGAAGGTGTTCGAATCGGGAATCGCGGACGTTACACCGGACTCACATTCTGGACTCCGAACATCAACATTTTCCGTGATCCTCGCTGGGGCCGCGGGCACGAAACCTATGGCGAAGACCCGTTTTTAACCGCAACAATAGGAACCTCCTTCATGAAAGGAATTCAAGGCGACAATCCGAAATATTTGAAAGCAGCAGCTTGTGCCAAACATTTTGCAGTACACAGCGGGCCCGAAGCTGTTCGCCACCGATTCAATGCGGTCGTAGATGAAAATGACCTAAGAAACACCTACCTGCCAGCATTTAAAACACTTACAGACAATGGCGTAGCCGGAGTAATGTGCGCATACAACCGCACCAACGATGAAGCCTGCTGCGGAGGAAATGTTCTTTTAAGCACCATTCTGCGTCAAGAATGGGGATTTGGGGGCTACATTGTTTCCGATTGCGGCGCATTGTACGACATTTGGAAATTTCACAAACTCACCACCAATCCGGCCGAAGCAGCTGCATTGGCTATTAAAAACTCTGTAAACATTAATTGCGGCGACACTTATAAAGCTATCCCAAAAGCGGTAGAAAAAGGTCTTATTTCTGAAAAAGAAGTGGACTCTGCCCTGGTTGATGCATTGCGAATTTTATTCCGTTTGGGCTGGTTCGATCCGGCAGAAAAACTCCCATGGGCTCAACTTAGCGCAAAAGATGTAGCAAGCCCGGAGCATTTGGCAACATCGCGCGAAGTAGCTCAAAAATCAATTGTTCTGCTGAAAAACAATGGCATCCTGCCTTTGGAGAAAGATATTAAATCAGTATTTGTTACCGGTCCCAACGCAACTAGTTTTGAAGCACTTTGGGCCAACTATTTTGGTTATTCGGGTCAACTGATAACTCCGCTCGAAGGAATTGTAGAAAAAGTAAGTGCAGCCAGCATTGTTGAATACAGCGACGGCTGCGCGCTGGCCGAAGATTTCAATTTCCGCGGGCTATGGAAAGGAAAAGAAACTGAAGTAACGATTGCCTTTCTTGGACTAAATTCGTTACTTGAAGGCGAAGCAGGCGACGCAGCCTTGAGCAAATTCGGAGGCGATCGCAACGATCTGGAATTACCCGCCAATCAAATTGAGTTCATCAAAAAATTGAAGGAAGCAGGCAAACCAGTTGTCGCGGTTATAATGGGAGGAAGTGCCTTGTCGCTGGCATCGATTGAACCGTATGTGGATGCAATTCTGATGGCCTGGTATCCGGGAGAACAAGGCGGAAATGCTATTGCCGATGTGCTGTTTGGCAATGTAAATCCGGCCGGGCGCTTGCCATTAACTTTTTACAAAAGCATTAACGATTTGCCTCCTTTCGAAGACTACAACATGAAAGGACACACGTATCGCTATTTCGGAGGAGAAGTGGAATATCCGTTTGGCTTTGGATTGAGTTATACTTCGTTCAGCTACGGGCCAGCAACACTGGCAAAACAAAAAATTAAGGCCGACGAAAATCTGAATCTGGAACTGACAATTACAAATACCGGAGCGATGGATGGCGAAGAAGTGGTACAGCTGTATTACAAGAAAGAAGGGAAAGATGAAAATCGTCCGATCAAATCACTGGTCGGGTTTCAGCGCGTAGCCATTCCTAAAGGAGAAAAAGCCCCGGTTTGTTTTGCAATTCCGACCAAATCAATGCAATGGTACAACACAAAAACCAAACAGTATGAAGTAGTGAAAGGCAAATATCAGTTAATGATTGGCAGCTCTTCCAACGACATCAAACAGATTCTCGATTTCGAAATAAAATAATTTAGCGAAATTTTTTCAGTAAGAAATCGTGATTGATCAGCAGATAAAAGCCTAGCCCGAAAGAAAAATCAGATGTTTTCAGATCAAAAACAGCTTCGGTTTGCAAGGCAAAATGCAGGTCAGTTACGATTTCTTTTTTCAATATATAATTGAATGAAGCCAGCGAGCGCTTGTCTTGCGAAAGCCCCCAATCGACATCCGACAACGACTGATACAATTTTTTACCAAAAGGAGACGTGAATTTTGAGGCCGACCAATAATCAAGCGAGAAATTTCCCCAACGGCTTTCCATTTCAGCTGTCAACGACCATCCGTTGCCCGATGAGTATTTCAACGGTTCCGGTCCGTCGGGGCATTTGTAGCCCAACCAATATGCGCCCACATTAATTTGGTTGAAAAATGAACCTTGCGATTGATGGCTCATTTTTAAGCCAGTCGTCACATTGTAATGAGTAACCACTCCAAGCGGACTCGAATCGATCTCGCCGCCCTGATGATACGCAAGAATATGCAAAGGCACCGACCATTGTGTGTTTTCTCCTGTATAAATACGGGCATTTCCAGTCCATCCGAAAGTAAAATGCTCCTGCCACGGATCGTTTTTCAAAATCAGCTGTCGCCAGTCTGCCCACATCTGAAAATCAAATACTTTCGAATCATATAAAAATTGAATTCCTTCTTCCGGCGCATCAGTCATGCTGCGCTCCGGATCCCAAAGTTGTTTCAAAAGTCCATGATTGTTGTTCTGATTCAGATTACCAAAAACAGCAGTCAACTTATCGGTCAGGCGGTATTGCACCGAAAACCAGGGACGTGTAATGGTAAAATCTTCTCGCCCGTGATAGCGCAAAAAATGTCCGCCCACATTGGCCGATAATTTTTCAGAAAAAGTATAACGAAGTTTGGGTTGCAACCATGCACCGGTCCAGGTGTATCCGTCCACCGTATTCCCTTTGTATTCATTGTTCAGAAAAAAGCTCAGGCTTTGAAACTGCAAATCAAGGTCTCCAGCCTTTCCGGCTTCTACCGGGCGATATTCATTATTAATTCCGGCAATATTCTGAGCAACAAGTAAGCCAGAGCAAAACAGGAAAATGAGGGATGCAAACAACGCTTTCATCTTAAATTTTCTTTTTAGTAGGCAGAATAAAACGATCGTACAAGAAAAGCAGGAAGGCCGCAGAAACACCCACTCCGGTAAAAATCATCCAAATGCTCTGCGGGTGATAATTACTCCAAAGCAGGTTTGTCAATTGTTCGCTGTTCAGATTCATTTGTTTCGCTGCTTCAGCAAAATATTCATTTTTACTGAATGAATCCGAAATTTCAGGCAACTGCAAGCCCAAACGAGCAACTTCTTTTTTTAGCAGAAATGTTTTGTCTGCAATTCCTTCAAATAAATCGCCCGACAAAAAACCAGCAATCTGGTGCCCCAGTGCGATGGGTAAATAGGAAGTTCCAATATACAATGCTTTTTTATCCTCGGGAGCAGTGCTACCTACATACTCAGTAAATTTGGGAGAACTGGCCATTTCGCCCAGCGCAAAAACCAGCACACCAAGTAAAATCATCCATCCGATTTGAAAAGAAAACATCATTCCCAAACCGCCTGATAAAACCAGAATTCCCCCCGTCATCGCGTGTAGTGGTTTAAACCGCATTACGAATGCCGATACCATCAACTGAAAGCAGATAATGAAAAACGAAGCCATACTGCTGAAAGAAACAGTGGAAAATCCCCCGTGTCCGTCGCCAATTGAATCGGCTAAACCGGGTGAAACAGATTGAATAGCATTGAAAAGACCACTTGTATTTCCCCACTGCTCAACAAATATCGGAAATGAATAATATAATTGATTGTAGGCTCCCCACATTAAAGAAACAACAAGAAGTAAAAGCACATGTCGCCAGTCGTGAATAGTAACCCAAATGTTTTGAAATGCCTGTCCGATACTTCTGCTCAATGAAGTTTTCCCTTGCTTTTCTATCGGTTCTTTGAAAAAGAAAAATGTCACAATGTAATTTAAGCCCAGAATAATCATCGACATAAAAAACACATAATCCCAGCCTTTTTTGAGCAACATCCCGGCAATAAACGGACCGATAAAACCTCCGATATTTACCATCATATAAAAAATACCGAAGCCGATGGATGCCGTTTTTTCATTGGTAGTCCGGGCAATCATGGCCGAAATAATGGGTTTAAACGTTGCTCCTCCTACACAAATCCATATAAACGAAAAAAAAGCAAGTCCGAACGAATGAAACGTCCGCATCATAAAAAAACCGGTAATATAGATAGTGAAAGAAAGAAATAACATTTTTTTGTAGCCAATCTTGTCGGCAATTGCTCCGGTAACAATTGGCAGAAAATACAACAATGTTGAACCGGTTGCCATAATCAGACTTTTCTGTGCAAACGAAAGGCCGAGTGCTCCGGTGTCTTTCGAATTGACCAGATACAAAGCCAGTGCCATGTAAAAGCCATACCAAGCCCATCGTTCAAACAACTCAATTACATTCGACGCCCAAAATGTGCGGGGATAATTTTTAAATGTTCCGGAAATGCTCATTGGTCGGATTTTTTTTGAGGCACTAAAGTAATAAAATTACAAAGAAAGCGACCATTAAGATTAATTAACTGAATGCTAAGCAGCGTAAAGGATGATAATCGTAAATGATTTATTATTTTTGCTGGCTCACAAAAAAATGGGTTTTGCAAAATACCTCAAGCCCAAAGCTCTGAATAAAAATAAAAATACGCGACATGATGAACACACAACATAGCGAAAACAAAAAACAAAACAATCACTTTTTCAGAAAAAGAAACTGGCTGATTGTTGCCGGGGTATTGGTATTATCGCTTGGCTTTCTGAGTCTGACCCGGGACGAGAAGAATTTCCGTATTGCCAGAAACCTGGATATTTTTTACACACTCTTCCGTGAAGTGAATTTGTTTTATGTTGACGAGGTTGATCCGGACAAACTGATTCAGACAAGTATCAACGAAATGCTTGAATCGCTCGACCCGTACACCACCTACATTCCGGAAGAAGAAATTGAAGATTTCCGCTTTCAGACTACAGGAGAATATGCAGGAATTGGAGCATTGATTGGTCAACGCGATGATAAAATATTAATTTCAGAACCTTATGAAGGATTCCCGGCACAAAAAGCCGGATTGAAAGCAGGCGACATCATTCTGGAAGTATCCGGAAAATCGACCAAAGGAATGACTTCATCGGATGTAAGCAATCTATTAAAAGGCCCGGCTCAAAAGCCGCTGAACATAAAAGTAGATCGCCCCGGAGAAAAGAAACCACTTTCATTTGATCTGGTTCGCGAAAAAATACAAATCGATCCGGTTCCGTATTACGGTATGCTTAATGAAGAAACCGGATATATTCGTTTGTCGAATTTCACCCTCGATTGCAACGAAAATGTACGAAAAGCATTTACCGAATTAAAAGAAAAAAACAATGTGCGTTCGCTGGTTCTCGACTTGCGTTCGAACCCCGGAGGTTTGCTTATTGATGCGGTAAAAGTTGCCAATATGTTTGTACCAAAAGGTCGCGAAATAGTAAGTACTCGCGGGAAAATCAAACAAGGCGACATGACTTATCTTGCTACCGAAAATCCGATCGATACACTGATGCCTTTAGCCGTTCTGGTAAATACAGGTTCTGCTTCTGCCTCGGAAATTGTAGCCGGAGCATTGCAAGACCTCGACCGCGCAGTAATTATTGGAGCTCGCACCTTCGGTAAAGGACTGGTACAAACCACCCGCGACCTGAGCTATAACGCCAAACTGAAAGTAACTACTGCAAAATATTACATCCCAAGCGGACGCTGTATTCAGGCGCTTGATTATTCGCACCGCAACGAAGATGGCAGTGTGGGACACATTCCAGACTCGCTTATTTCGAAATTCACAACGCGAAATGGTCGTATTGTTTATGATGGTGGTGGTGTTCTTCCTGATTTGAAGATTGAATCGGAATACCTGAATTCTCTCGCTTACAAGCTGGCAGTTGATTACGTAATTTTCGATTTTGCAACAAAATACTCAAGCGAACACAAAGAAATAGCTTCACCTGAAGAATTTCGAATTACCGATGAAATGTACGATGAGTTTATCGCTTTTGTAAAAGCAAAAGGATTCAGCTATGAATCGAGAACCGAAGAACAGCTAAAAACACTGATTGAAACAGCAAAACGCGAGCATTATTACGATACTTCGAAAAATGATTTCGAATTACTGGAAAAACAACTCAAACACGACACAGAACAAGATCTTCGGACATTTGCCGAAGACGTAAAAGAATTATTGTCTGATGAAATTGTATCCCGCTATTACCACCGCAAAGGAGCAATTAAAGCATCAATTAAAGATGACAAAGCAATCAAGCGTGCGTTGGAAATATTAAAAAACCAGGAAGAATATGCAGCAATATTCAAAAAAGGAACCGAAATAAAAGAATAAGAAAAACGATCACATACTCACAAAAAAAATCCCGCTGCTATGCGGGATTTTTTTTATATCTCAGTTCGAAAAATTATAGTCCAAATGTGTCCGGATTCAGCACGGCCCAACCAATTGTAATAATAATCAATACAGCCAGAACTGCAAAAAACAGAATCACCCCAACCTTGTATCGTTTATTCGATTTTTTCAGCGTTGAAACCGACATAATTTTATGAATTTTGTCAACCATTTTTTTCAATGCCAACTGATCTTTTACAATATAATCGAATGCACCGTATTTCATACTGTTGATGGCCACATCAATGCTGTCTTGTCCCGACAGAAAAATAAATTCCGTCTCAGGCGACACTTTTTTCGCTTTCACAAGCACGTCAATGCCAGTCATTTTATCCAACAAATAATCCTGAATAATAATATCTGGCTTTTTATGAAGATTAGCCAATGCTTCTTCACCCGTCAGGTACGACTCAACATTGGTCAGCTTGTTCGACCGAAGGAAACTAACTACCAACTGGTTGTACACCTGATTGTCTTCTACGACAAAAATTAGCGGATTTTTGTTGTTTTGCATAGCTTTAAAATATAATTAGCAAGCTCATTCCCTTACAAATATCAATAAATAGAGACTTTTGCCTGTCTATTTTACAGATAATTCAAATTTATAAAATAATTCGAAATATATGATTAAGCACATAGGCATAACGTAATTTTTTACTTTTTCGTATTACTTTCAGGATAAAAAATAAGGCTCGCTTTTCCTAAATTTATACCTTCGCTCTGTTTTTTTAGGCGGATAATCAATACAAAAAGCGATGTTACTGGCAATTGACATAGGTAATACAAATATTGTTTTCGGAGTAAACCACAATGCCGACTGGATTAAAATCTGGCGTATTAAAACTACAGCAGAAAAGACGTCGGACGAATACGAAGTATTATTTCGTTCATTATTTACCGGGGCAAATGTTACTTCCGGATACATTACACACGTAATAATCAGCAGTGTTGTTCCTTCGCTATCAAGAGCTTTTCGCGAAATGATCCGCAATTTTCTCTCGCTGGAAGCAATGTTCGTGCGTCCTGAAATATATTCGCTGCTTCCTCTCGAAATTCTTAATCCATACGAAATAGGCACTGATTTGGTCGCCAATGCAACGGCAGCAATTTCGAAACACCCAAGCCCCTGTCTGGTAATCGATTTTGGCACTGCGCTTACCTTTACAACGGTTGGTCAGGCCGGAAATATTCTTGGCGTAGCCATTGCTCCAGGTTTACGCACTGCGGTAAAAGCGCTTGCCGGCAACACGGCTCAACTGCCACATGTTGAACTTGCCGTTCCGCCTTCGGTATTAGGAAAAAATACAGTACACGCCATTCAATCAGGAATTGTGTTGGGTTACACCGGAATGGTCCGCTACATGATTGAACAAATACAGAAAGAAGTTCCGTCAAACCTGAGAATAATTGCAACAGGAGGATTAGCTTCAGTAATTGCCCCGTATTGCCAAAACATTGATTGTATTGAAGAAAATCTGACACTTGACGGATTGAAAATTATTTCCGAATACATTTCCGGCCAACGTATAAAATAAATTGTTGTTTTTGTATTTTTTCAGTCAATAAAAAAATAAATTACAATCAACAAGACACTTACACTCACACATTGCCACGTTGTTTTGTATTTGCAGAGTAGTCCGTTTGCCGATTTTTTACGGCAATTGAACGAAAAAAATCATATTCAGTAAAATTCATCCTTAATTTTAGTAACGATTTTAGATTACTAATCGTCTTACGAAAAATTTAAGTTTATGAATACGCAAAGACTTTCCGTTCTCAGCATTTTTATGGTTTTGATGACCATGTTCAGTTCCTGTATTTTTATGGGTCCCAAACTTAGGGGCAATGGCCATGTAACGGAAGAAGTTCGCGAAGTGAATAATTTTCACAAACTGGAAGTTAGTCGCGGAATGAATGTATGGATCACCGAAGGAGATACTACGCAAGTAGTTGTTGTTGCTGACGAAAATCTCCACGATGCAATTATCACCAAAGTTCGTGCTGGCAAACTGGAAGTTTACATTGATGGCTGGATTCGCAAAGCAAAAGAAAATAAAGTGCTTATCACCGTAAAAAATCTGGATGAAATCGATGTATCGTCAGGGGCAAACGTTTTCAGCAACGGAGTATTGAATTACCCCGAACTTGACATGTCGTGCTCATCGGGAGCCAATATCACGCTTGAAATAAATTCGAAACGAGCCGAAGCTCAATCCAGTTCCGGAGCAAATATTATTTTGAGAGGTAACGCAGAACAAATCAAAGCTCGTTCATCTTCCGGATCGAATATCAAAGCAGGCGACCTGCAATCAGCAAATTGCGATGCTGAAGTATCAAGCGGTGCGAACATCTTTGTTCGGGTAAGCAATACGCTAAACGCCGAAGCTTCTTCCGGTGGAAATGTTTTCTACCAGGGAAAGCCACAGCAACAGAATGTAAAAACCTCTTCCGGAGGAAATATCATTGCACAGTAATTATCAGAAAAACAATTTATACAATTTCAGAAATTTAAAACAGAAAAAAATGAGACAAACAGTATTCGCACTAGTTGTGCTCCTGGTAACCAGCACCTTTGCCGTGAGCAAAGCTTCCAACAAACAGGATTCGCGCAAAGAAACCCGCACGGTTCAGAGTTTTCATGGCATCAAAGTAAGCAGTGGCATCGACTTGTTCCTTCAACAGGGAAATCCGATACAACTGAATGTCGAAGCAGACAAAGACATTATCGATGATTTGAAAACTGAAGTTAAAGACGGCATTCTTCATATTTATATCAATAAAAATCTTTCGTGGGGATGGAACCGCACCCGTAAAGTATATCTGATTTGCCCTCAATTGGATTTACTTGACGCTTCCGCAGGAGCCGATGTCAAAGCAGAAGGAATATTCAAATCAGAAGAAATTTCGATAGAAACCAGCAGCGGCAGCGACGCAGAAGTGGTTGTTGAAGCTTCGAAAGTTCGCATTAGTACCAGCAGTGGCAGCGATGCAAAAGTTAGCGGTACCACAAACGAGTTACGCGCCTCATCGTCAAGTGGTAGCGATTTGGATGCCAGTGAACTGAAAGCTCGCATTGTAAAAGTATCCGCTTCCAGCGGATCGGATGCCGATGTATATGCTTCTGAAAAGATTGATGCCGATGCAAGTAGCGGTGGTGATATTAGTTACGGAGGAAATCCAACACAAAAGAACATTAACGAATCAAGCGGCGGAGACGTTAGCAAACGATAAATTCAAAAAGGGAGCTCTGGTTCCCTTTTTTCTTTTCCCTTAAATTGGTCGCACTACCAGCGAATCGTCGCATTCTCCGAATAATTCCTGAATGGTTTTCTGAAAAACAGGATGTATTTTTTCCGGAGCAATTTCGCAAAGTGGCTGCAATACAAATTTTCGGGAAGCCATGCGTGGATGCGGAACAACAATCTCAGGTTGATTGATTACCTGATCGCCAAAAAAAATTAAATCGATGTCGATGACCCGCGAAATATATTGCTGAGATGAACGAATTCGACCAATTTGTGCTTCAATCGCGTGAGCCATTGATAAACATTCAGATACACTCAAGGCTGTATCAACAATAAATGCCTGATTCCAGAACCAATCGTCTGAATCAAAACCCCATGGTTCAGTTTCGTAAATCTTTGATTGCCGAATAACTGACCCCACTTTTTCGCGGATTAACTGTTCTGCTTCAGCAAAAATCTTTGATTTGTCGCCCAGATTTCCTCCCAACAATAAATAAACTTGCTCCATTCCTGCCTGCGATTTGTAACAAAATCGCTAAATTCGTACAAATTCACTGAAGAACAAAAACACTAATAAAAAAAGAATCCACCATGAAGGACTTTTTAAAATTTACCCTGGCAAGCATTGTCGGGATGCTGATCGTTGGAGTGATCATGCTTTTCATCGTTATCGGAGCCATTACTGCCATGATTTCAAGCGGAGATCAGCCAGTTACGGTTAACGATAAAACTATTTTACATCTGTCGCTTGATGGTCAGATTGTTGAACGATCTACCAATAATCCATTCGACGAATTGGATTTACCAGGCTTCGAAACATCAAAAAAAATAGGTCTAAACGATATTTTGTCGTGTTTAGAAAGAGCAAAAACCGATTACCGTATTGTTGGTATTTATTTAAATCCGACCGAAATACAAGCTGGAGTCGGAACTGTTGAAGAAATTCGGAATGCATTGCTCGACTTCAAAGAATCAGGAAAATTTGTCTATGCGTACGGTGAATTTATGTCGCAAAAAGCATATTATCTGGCCACTGTTGCCGACAAAGTAATACTGAATCCACAAGGTGCTGTTGATTTTCGTGGTTTAGGTGGCGAACGTAATTTCTTTGCCAAAGGACTTGATAAACTCGGAATTGAAATGCAGATTGTACGCCACGGAAAATTTAAATCGTACGTAGAAACTTATACTCGCACGAATATGAGCGACGAAAACCGCGAACAAACATTGCTGTATTTGAATGGTATCTGGAATGAAATGCTCAAAGATATTTCAGCCTCGCGCGGCATCGAAGTTGCCGATTTGAATGCCATTGCCAACGATGTTGCAACCTTCCGCAAAGGACAATATGCACAAGAAAAGAAATTGGTTGATGAACTGAAATATTACGATCAGGTTCTCGATGATTTGAAAGAACTTTCAGGCATTGACTCATCGAAAGATTTGAATACGATTGAAATCTCAAAATACCGGAAAGTGTCTGCCGGACAAGATTCAAAAAGCTTTTTCAGCAAAAAAATAGCACTGATTTATGCCAGTGGAGACATTGATGGAATGAGCGACGATGGAATTAATTCGGAAGAACTATCGAAAGCCATTCGCGAAGCACGCCGCGACTCGACCATCAAAGCAATTGTATTGCGTATCAACTCGCCCGGAGGTAGCGCCTATGGCTCGGAAGTTATCTGGAGAGAGGTGAAACTTGCCAGCGAAAAAATGCCAGTAGTTGCTTCCATGGGTGATGTAGCCGCTTCGGGGGGTTATTATATTGCCGCAGCTGCCGACACCATTATTGCTGACCGAACCACTATTACCGGTTCAATTGGTATTTTCGGAATGATTCCGAATGCCGGCGAATTACTAAACGATAAACTCGGTATTACACAAGATGTTGTAAACACCAACGCGCACTCGGACATGCCTTCGCTTACCCGTGCAATGACTCCATTTGAACGCGACCTGATGCAAACCATGGTAGAAGATGGCTACGATACGTTTATCAGCCGCGTTGCCGATGGCCGACAAATGACCAAAGAGCAAGTTGACCTGATCGGACAAGGACGCGTTTGGGCCTCGGTTACGGCAAAAGAAAACGGATTGGTTGATGTTCAGGGAGGTGTGAAAGATGCCATCGAATTGGCAGCACAGATGGCCGGATTAGAAGATTACCGGGTGAGTGAATACCCCAAATTGAAAGATCCGTTTGACGAACTGATTAAACAACTTTCGGGCACCGCAAAAATGAAATTTATCCGAAGTGAACTGGGCGACACGTATAAATATTACGAACAAATGAAGTCGGCATGCACTCAAAAAGGAATCATGGCCCGCATGCCTTTTGATATTAGCATTCAGTAGAAACTGAATATTTTATAAACGAAACGAGGTGGTCTGAATGATTCAAACCACCTCGTTTTATTTTGATTTATATCTTCATCCTTGAAAAAATCCCCGGATGACTTCAAGTTAATTCTTGCTAGATAACAAACTTGATTATAAACAACACCGCAAGAATATACATCATGATAGAAATGTCTTTCATTTTGCCTGTCAATAATTTCAGTAAAACAAATGAAAGCATTCCGAAAACGATACCTTCAGCAATACTGTATGTCAACGGCATCATAATAATTGTAAGAAAAGCCGGAATTGATTCGGTAAAATCATCCATATCGATATTGCGAACTGGCGAAAGCATGAACAATCCAACCAATACCAAAGCCGGAGCCGTTGCAGCACCTGGAATCATGATAAAGATTGGAGCAAAGAACAATGCAATTGCAAACAATACCGCAACGGTTAATGAAGTAAGACCAGTACGTCCACCTTCAGAAACGCCCGAAGCACTTTCAACATAAGTAGTTACCGTACTTGTTCCCAACATTGCGCCAACAGTTGTTCCTACTGCATCGGCAAAGAGAGCTTGTTTTACCCGAGGAACACGACCGTCTTTGTCCAACATGTTTGCTTTTGATGAAACGCCAACCAAAGTACCTACGGTGTCAAACATGTCAACAAACAAGAAAGTAAACAATACGATCAACATGTCCATGCTGAAAATATTTGCAAAATCAAATTGCCAGAAAATCGGAGCCAATGACGGAGGTGCGCTCACCAAACTACCTTCAGGGAAGTGAGTAACTCCAAAAGGAAGTCCTGCAATTGTTGCAACAAAAATACCGATCAACAAAGCTCCTTTCACTCTCATTGCAAGAAGAATTCCGGTCAAAACAATGCCTCCAAGAGCAATCAATACAGATGGAGAGCTCATATCACCCAAACCAACCAATACTGCATCGTTATTCACAATTACTCCTGCATTTTGCAAACCGATAAATGCAATAAATAACCCAATCCCTGCTGAAACGGCATGTTTCATTGACAACGGAATAGCATTTACAATCAGCTCGCGAACATTGAAAGCTGTTAACAGTAAGAAAATGATACCTTCAAGGAATACTGCTGTAAGAGCAAACTGCCAGCTATAACCCATTCCCAAAACAACAGTGAATGCGAAGAATGCATTCAAACCCATTCCCGGAGCCAGAGCGAATGGCAAACGAGCTACCAAAGCCATTACCAATGTTGCGACTAAAGCAGACAAGGCGGTTGCTGTAAAAAGAGCATTTTTATCCATGCCAGTAGCACTCAGAATTCCCGGGTTCACGGCAAGGATATAAGCCATAGTCATAAAGGTGGTTACCCCCGCGATAACTTCCGTTTTCACGGTAGTATTATTCTCGCTAAGCTTGAAAAATTTACTGATAAAATCCATAGTATTTAGTTTAGAAAGTGTATTTCACTGCTAAAGTTGGATTAACCTGCCAGCCGTTTTCTGCAAAGTTATTGCTGATTTCAAGCTCAGAACCAGCGGCAAAATTTGGACAGAAGTTATACCAGAGTTGTGGTTCTGTTAAAAACCGGAATTTCTTTGATCCCCAAAACATTTCTTCTTTCCACAGGTCAGCAAAACCATCAAAAACTAATTTTCCTTGCATCATTTTAATCGTCCAAACAGCAGTCAACTGGAACGAAGCATCTTCTTTATCTTTAATATTTTTATAATTCGCCTGAAGGGTAAATATTTTTGAAAAATCAGCTGATGCCCAAGTGTGTTCAACCCCTGCTAACCAGCAGTTTTCGATTGGAACAAACGTTGTTCCGCCAACAGACATTGTTCCTCCATTGTATTCAACACGAGGCATGATCGCTTGTTTTTCTTTCCATTTAAAAGCACGGGCAATCTCCCAATATGCCAATGATATACCATTATCGACATTGCGTGAATCTGAGCTATAATCCATATCAACAAAGAAAAAAGTTGAACCGTATTTATCCGGTTTAAACATTTCCACTGTTGTAGTAACTAACTTCCGATCTTTCCCAAAATCGTAATGCATCTGAATGTTCTGACTAAAAGCATTTCCGAATAAAATGCAGAAAAAAAGCACTCCAAATAGTTTTTTCATCTTTAAATAGTTTTTAATTACCGCACAAAAATTACGACATACCTGCCCCTTCAACATGAATTTGCCGACACTGTTCGCTCTTCCCATGCAAGATTGATTGAATTTATAGTTTTTTGTTTTTGTCCTTGTTACATCCTGCCGGATGCATGTTCAATTTAGCTCTTCAAAAAAAACGGTTTCTTTTAATATGAAAGTATCCGATTTTTTCCCGTAATAAATTTGTTATTTTTTTCCCAGCAATGCAAATGTAGAAAAATACTTTATTAAAAAAATTACGCGATTTTATCTAAATTCAACCGGATTTTGTTTGTCGGCAAATAAGTTTATTTTTGAGGAGTGCGATTAATCACATTGTTCATGTAACAAATGACAATTCAATTTGTTACAAAAGACAACTACTATAAAACAGAAGCAAATGCCGATGTATTATTAATTCGGGGAAAAAGGTATGCAACAACAATCACTCATTGGGTTATTTGCCCAATCGTTTCAGAAAAACTGGGATCTTCCGGTTTTTTCCGACTATCAGGGAGAAGGGTACAGTTACGGAGAAGCCGCTCAAAAAATACGCAATCTGCATTGTTTCTTTCGCGAAAGCGGACTGCAAAAAGGAGATAAAATAGCCCTGCTGGGGAGAAACTCTTCCAATTGGGGAATTTCATTCCTCGCTGTAATCAGTTACGGAGCAGTTGCCGTTCCAATTTTACCTGATTTTAATCCGGACGACGTGCATCATATTTTACGTCACTCGGAAACAAAACTGCTTCTGGGCAACGACCAATTGCTTGAGAAAATAGAAAAATCGGCCATCCCTGATGTGCAAACCATTATCAGTCTGGTTGATTTCCGTTTATTGTTTTCGCAGCAAGACGAGGCCAATGCGTTGGCTGAAAAATGTTTACACAGCGATTATCCAGGTTTGGTTAATCCGGAGGCCTTTCAGTTGGAAGAAACTGCCCCCGACGATTTGTGCATGATTTCTTATACATCCGGAACTTCTGGGTTCACAAAAGGAGTAATGCTCCCGGTTCGTAGCATTCTGTCCAATATTATTTACGCCCGCGAACACATGCCGCTGCAAGCAGGGCATTCCATAGTTTCATTCCTCCCAATGGCTCATGTTTTTGGATTGCTTTTCGAATTTCTGTTCCCGGTAACACTGGGTTGCCATATCACTTTTCTCACGAAAGCCCCTACCCCACAAGTAATAACCAAAGCTTTCGGCGAAATTCGTCCACACCTCATTTTATCAGTTCCACTGGTAATTGAAAAAATATATAAAAAACGCATTCTTCCAACAATTGAGAAACCGGCAATCAAAATTCTGTTAAAAGTTCCGGGAATTTCGTCAATTCTGAAAAAGAAAATTCGGGCTAAACTTACCGAAACATTCGGGGGACGTTTTTTCGAACTGGTTATTGGTGGGGCTCCGCTCAGCCAAGAAGTTGAAAGCTTCTTCCGCAAAATAAACTTCCCGTTCACGATTGGCTATGGCATGACCGAATGTGCCCCACTTATTTCGTACGAAGCATGGAACCGAACACGCCCGGCATCTGCCGGAAAATTGGTTGACCGCATGCAACTAAAAATTGATTCGGAAGATCCGTATCATGTTGTAGGCGAAA
Source organism: Prolixibacteraceae bacterium (assembly GCA_963668595.1). Lineage (GTDB taxonomy): Bacteria > Bacteroidota > Bacteroidia > Bacteroidales > Prolixibacteraceae > GWE2-42-39. The sequence goes on from OY764876.1 coordinate 2,837,812, forward strand.
TTCTGGTTAAAGGAGAAAATGTGATGGCTGGTTATTATAAAAACGATGAAGCAACGCTGGCTGCAATTGATACCGACGGTTGGTTACACACCGGAGACTTGGGCATTACCGATGAAAATGATTTCATTTATATCCGTGGACGCAGTAAAAACATGTTACTCGGTGCATCGGGCCAAAATATTTACCCGGAAGAGTTGGAAGCCAAACTGAGCAATCAGCCTTACGTGCAGGAATGTGTGGTTATTGATCGCGATGGAAAACTTGTTGCACTGGTCTTTCCTGAAAAAGAAAGCATGCAGGCCGATCACATCAGCGACGAGCAGCTTCCTCAAATAATGAACGAAAACCGCCTTCGTGTGAACCGCGAATTACCTCGATATGAACATATTTCGGCCATCGAATTGGTAGATCAGGAATTTGAAAAAACGCCTAAACGGAATATAAAACGGTATTTATACACTTAGTATTGATGCAACAATCGAAAATAAACAAGGGGATTGGTCTGTAATACGACTGATCCCCTTGCCTTTTTCAGTATAATGAAAGAACTAAAAAGGCAAACGTTCCAGATCGACATTTCCACCGGAAAGAATAATTCCAATGCGCGCTCCTGAAAAATCGATTTTTTTGTCGAGCAATGCAGCCAACGGAACTGCCGAAGAAGGCTCAATAATAATTTTCATGCGCTCCCAAACCATGCGCATCGCCTCAATAATTTTTTCTTCTGAAACAGTTGCAATATCATCAACCTGCTGCTGAATAATTTCAAAGTTCAGTGTGCCCAGCGAAGTGAGCAATCCATCAGCAATAGTTTTGGGGTTTACCGACGGCACAATTTCCTTTTTCTGAAACGAACGGAACGCATCATCGGCACCGGCTGGTTCAGCCGCCACCACACGACATGCAGGCAACAATGCTTTGGTTGCGAGTGCCGTTCCGCTCAATAATCCGCCGCCACCCACCGGACACATCATCAAATCGAATGTTCCGACTTCTTCAATCAGTTCTTTAGCAGCAGTTCCCTGCCCACAAATAACCGGCGCATAATTATACGGATGAATTTCTTTTGCTCCTGTTTGCTGAGCTATCGTAGCCAAAGTGCTTTCCCTCGCCTCAAGAGTAGCCCTACAAAAAGTAATTTGCGCACCATACCCGGCCACTGCTTTCTTTTTTATTTCAGGAGCATTTTCGGGCATCACAATGTATGCAGGGACACCGCGAAGCCGGGCTGCCAAAGCCAGCGCTGCTGCGTGATTTCCCGACGAATGTGTGCACACACCACGGCAGGCTTCTTCATCCGACAACGAGAACACCGAGTTGCAGGCTCCCCTGAATTTAAAGGCTCCCACTTTCTGAAAGTTTTCGCATTTAAAAAACAATTCGACTCCAACGATTCGGTTGATACTTTCCGAAGTCATTACCGGCGTGCGATGAATATATCCGGCAATTCGGGCGTGAGCCTGCTCAATATCAGCAAACGTAGGCAGATGCATCATTTGTTATTCGAGCATTAAATGAAACGGTCCGTTGTTTTTATTCAGAAACTGCCCAAACGCAAAGAAAGCCTGGTCAATTTTTCGCTGCGGAATACCTTTCATGTGCTGAATGAAAGGCAAATATTTTTCAAAATAGAACTGTTCTTTTTCTTTATCAGGAAGCGTATTGGTTATTTCAGCATATTTTTCATCGTGTATATAATTAAAACTGCGATGAATATTCTGATCGTAAATTGGATATTGCTGTGGAAGAATTGCATGCAATAAAAAGGATTTCCACACAAACGAAAGCGACGAAAAGCGCACAAGAAATTCTGTCAGTTCCAATTTACCTTCCTGTTTGCACCGGTTAATATATTCGAGTTCTGTCAATATTTTTTGATCCAGCGACTGCTGCTTTAACGTACTGAGAGGCATTCCGTTTTTCCAAACAAATAATCGCACCAAATCCTGCTCCGAAAATTTTGGTTGATTAACCAGTTCATACTCCGACTCATCCGGATAAACATAAAAAGCACTCCAGTAATTCACGAACAACAACAGCGAGGTTTGTTCGCTCTGTAATATTGGTAAGTTCAGATCTTGATTCATCTTTTTCGCAATCAATATTGTTTGGATGAATTACATTCGTTGTAATTCGTTACGATTCAGCTGAGGTCAATCCTTTTTTCAGAATTCGTTCCTGCTCCGGAAAATTAGTACTGAAAATCGACTGTTCAGACAAACGTTTGATTTTTTTCAGCCCATAATACCACATAAAACCCACAAATGGCAGGAATGTCAGCAATAATAACGGAACCCCCGCCATCAGAATAAAATCATACAAGCCATGCAGCAAAACCGAATATAGTAATGCTGCTCCCAGAAAACGTTTCCGTTGTGTCGGATAAAAGCGAGCCAAGCCGACATAAAAACCCATCGTTACCCCAAACATAAAATGCCCGGGAACTGCGGTCAATGCACGAACCATTCCGGTTTGCACACCGTAGTCGAACACATACATCACATTTTCGACCGCAGCAAAGCCCATCGAAACAAAAACGGCATAAACAATTCCGTCGAACTTTTCATTGAAGTCGGTACTTTTCCAAACAAGCAGCATCAGAAATACCATTTTAAAAAATTCTTCGGAAGTAGCAGCCACCACAAAAGCCTGCCAAACCACGGAAATAATTCCGGGAAAATATGACGTAAACTGAGCTAGAAAAGATTCGACAACCAGAATGGGAAGCACAGAAACGCAACCCCCTGCAAACGACAAAAGTAGTCGTTTTACCGGTTCTTTTTCGTACCGGTCGCGGTAATACACAAACAAGAGCAATGCCGCAACCGGTGCGAGAGCCAGAATAAGCAGGTTCATCGGTTATAAATTAGATTTTCCGAATAAGTTCTTTCAGTATGAGTGTCATCTTCGGTTCGGCTTTCATAGCCACTTCCTGCACTTCTTCGTGCGAGATTTCAACAATCTGCCCGGGCACTCCGCTATCGGTAATAATCGAAATACCAAAAATAGTCATGTCCATGTGGCGGGCAACAATTACTTCCGGCACTGTTGACATACCCACTGCATCGGCTCCAAGCAGGCGAAACATTTTGTATTCAGCCGGAGTTTCATACGTTGGACCCGAAACCCCCACATACACTCCTTCTTTTACATGAATATTATTCTCAAGCGCAATCAGTTTTGCACGGCTGCGAAGTTGTTCGTCGTACGTTTTACTCATATCCGGGAAACGAGGCCCCAGTTCTGCCATATTCTTCCCGCGCAACGGGTGTTCCGGGAACATATTGATATGGTCAGAAATGATCATGATGTCGCCAACTTTATACTCGGGATTCAAACCTCCGCTGGCATTCGATACAAACAAATTCTGAATACCCATCATTTTGAATACACGTACCGGAAAAGTTACTTCCTGCATGCAATAACCTTCGTAAAAATGGAAACGCCCCTGCATGGCAATTACTTTTTTGCCTGCCAGTGTTCCAACAATCAAACGACCCGAATGACCTTCTACAGTTGATACCGGGAAATTGGGAATTTCGGAAAATGGCAAAGCCATTTCAATTTCAATCTCATTTACCAAACCTCCCAGCCCTGAGCCAAGAATGATCGCCGCATCAACGGGCGTATTGATTTTTCCGCTTATAAAGGTCGCGGTTGCTTTTATTTTCTCTAACATAGTTCACTATTTTTTGGTCAAAACTTTTCCCTTCACTATCGAGGAATTTCGTTTTAACCGGAATATAATAAATGTTTTCTTTTAATACTTCCGGAAGTTCATCGATGTCGCGCAAACGGATAGCATCTTTCTCGGTAGTAATAATTATTTTTTCTGCTCCACTCATCGCATCAAAACGAGATACAATTTGCTGCAAATCACCTGATGTAAAGAAATGATGATCAGGAAAATGAAGCTCTTCAATATTTTTTGACAGAGTAGCGATATGTTTTTTAAGTGGCTCTGGCTGAGCAATTCCTGTCATCAGCAAAACGGAAGGAAGTGTTTTTAATGATTCGGAAAGAGCCTTTGACCCTTTCGCGAATACTGGCCGGGGAATGTCGTATTCCAAAGTCGTAAAATACAAATCCTGATACGGACGGAGATTTACGTTTTTCATGATAATTCTCCGATTAATCGGAGTTACCTCTCTCGGACACTTGGTATAAATCATCATTGTTGCTCTCCGAACCTGTGTTTTACCTTCGCGCAGGCGCCCCAAAGGAAGCAGTCGGTCTTCCGAAATCGGGCGATTATAGTCGATCAGCAAAATATTAATTCCCGCACTTACCTGCCGGTGCTGAAATGCATCGTCAAGCAAAATCAGGTCTGGTTGCTGCGCTTCATACAAACGCATAATTTCTTCAATCCCATGTACTCGCTTTTCATCAACGAACACCCCTACCTGAGGAAATTTTCGTTTTATCTGTAAGGGTTCGTCGCCACAATCAGCTACGGTTGAGTCAACCAACACTTCACCAAAACCTTTGGTTTTTCGCTTGTAGCCGCGACTCAATACTGCAAGTTTAAAATCTTTCTGAAGTAAGTTGACCAAATACTCAACATGCGGAGTTTTTCCGGTTCCTCCCACAGTAATATTTCCTACCGAGATTACCGGAATCTCAAATTCAGTCGATTTAAAAAACTTCAGATCATACATGCGATTACGGAAATAAACCGCAATGCCGTAAAAAAACGATATGGGATATAATAGAATCTTCAACATTTGCCCGACATAAATAAAGAGTGACTAAATTAGGAAATATGAGGCAATTTCTGACTATGTTCTGAAAACAAAAGATGGAAAAACGACACCATTAAAATCAGTTGTCCGTTTCTGTGAATTCATATATAAAATTAATACATAGAACAGGTTACCCCTGCTCTTCCAATTTATAAATAAACCAATCCAGATATTTATGAATTTGAGTAGTTAAAAAATAAGGCAGATTTAACAACTGATAAGCTTTTCCTTGACTTGTTGTTACCTGAGAAATTTTTAGTTCCCCAGCATAAAACCGGACTGCATATTTATGCGGACACTCATCCATGAATTGATGAAGAGAGCGCAACGTTCCTTCTTTCCCCGATTTAACCTCAACCGGAATTAACTTTCCGTGAAAGGGAATAAGATAATCAACTTCGGCATTTGATGTTTTCTTCTCGCGAACCCAAAAGCAAAGGCTATCTAAAGTTGAATACTGTCTGGATAATAGTTCCTGACCAACTAGATGTTCGATCATTGTTCCCTGATATACCGAAAGCATATCCGATGTTCCCAATATTTCACGCTGAATTCCGACTGAAAAATTCATTAAACCAGTATCAAGCACCTGCAGGCGAGGAGATTTTTTAAGATCAGGCTGTATTGGTAATTTCGCCGAAGTAACAGGAAAAACCAATTGTAATAAAAGAGCCTTCTCTAATATACGTAGCGCCTCACTCATATCGCGCGAGCGATAGGGAGAATTTCCAAATCCCTCAAATTTAATGCGGGTTGCAGCATTGAATAATGATGCACGAATAGCATGTCTAATATGTTGAACTTGAGATTCGCCTGTTGCATATTTTTCAACGTCATCCATGTATGATGAAATAAGCGAGTCATAAATGGACGACAACGCCAACAGATCTCTATTCTGACTATAATTAAAAACAATCTCCGGCATTCCTCCGATAAGTGCATACGTATGAAATAACCGAAGTAATTTTGAATGCGCAAAATTAACTAACGGAACTTTTTTTAATTGTTCCAATGCTACTGTTTCACCCATCGCATCCAGAAATTCAGGGAAAGAAGCAGGTCTGACTACTTTATATTCAACCCGCCCAACAGGGAAACTAATATTTTTATCAAAAAGCGATTCCAGCATACTCCCTGCGGCAATTACAGCCAAACCGGGTTCTTCTTCATAAAAATATCGCAGGATCGACAAAGCCAACGGAACTTCCTGAATTTCGTCAATAAACAGAAGCGTCTGTTTTTTCTTTTCAAGAGAACAGTTTTTAATAAAAAATACGGACTGAATCAAGATTTCAATATTTGAAAACTGTTCAAAAGGCTGCCTATCTTCTGGTAATTCCAGATTCAAATAAATAAATTGATCAAAATTAGAGGCAAACTGTTTTACCAAAGTGGTTTTACCAACCTGCCTTGCTCCTCTCAATACCAATGGCTTACGATCTGTATTCCCTTGCCATCTTTCAAGTTCATAAATAATCTCTCTCTTAAACATGTCACAAAGTTAGGGCAATTTTACCACAATTGTGTCACAAAGTTAGGGCAATTTTACCACAATTGTGTCACAAAGTTAGGGCAACTACGCTATTTGCAGGCAAACTCAATAAAAAAAATAAAACCGCTCTTGCGTACAAAAGCGGTTTGATATAATAAAGTAAGCAACCGATCCGCGTAAAGCGGTACTGAGGCTTACGAAAATGGAAGCCTCCCCAACCCCTCCCAAAGAGGGGCTACGAAGATTTCCAATGTCAAAATTTCGTTATAAATAGCGATACCTTCTTCCGAAAGCCTTCCCTTCGGGGAGGTTTGGAGGGGCTATTATCTGATTTCTGATCCGTTTTTAACTGGCGAAACCGGCGAAACAAATTTCAGCGAGCCATCAGCATCTTCGGCCATCAGGATCATTCCCTGCGACATAATTCCTTTCAGTTCACGTGGTTCCAAATTCACCAAAATACTTACCTGTTTGCCAATCACCTCTTCCGGACTGTAATATTCAGCGATACCCGAAACAACGGTGCGTTTGTCTATTCCTGTATCGATAGTCAATTTCAGCAACTTCTTGGTTTTTGCTACTTTTTCGGCTTCAATGATGGTTCCGGTGCGGATGTCCATCTTCATGAAATCGTCGTAAGTGCAATTTTCTTTTGCTGGCTTGGCAATAGCATTCGCTGCTTCATTTGCTTTTTTGGTATCAAGCAATTTCTGCACTTGCGCATCAATGGTTGCATCTTCAATTTTCTCGAACAACAATTCAGGCGTATTCACTTTATGTCCGGCAACCAATAAATCGGTACGTCCCAACTGTGCCCAATCGAGTTTTTCGAGATTGATAAAACCGCGCAGTTTATTCATGCTGAACGGCAAAAATGGCTGAAGCATAATGGTTAGGTTGGCTGTGATCTGCAGACAAACATTCATCACTGTCTCCACCCGTTTCGGATCTGTTTTCACCACCTTCCAGGGTTCTTCGTCAGCCAAATATTTATTTCCCAAACGAGCCAAATCCATTGCCAGTTTCAAGGCCTCACGGAAACGGTAACTATCCAGACTTTTTTCTACTTCAGCTTTAATATTTGCAATCTCGGCCAAAGCAGCCCGATCGGTTTCATTCAGTTCTCCGGCTGCGGGAATTACCCCTTCGTAATATTTTTGAGTAAGTACCAGCGCACGATTCACAAAGTTGCCTAACACAGCAACCAGTTCGTTATTGTTTCGTGCCTGATAATCTTTCCATGTAAAATCGTTGTCTTTCGTTTCCGGGGCATTGGCTGTCAGCACATATTTCAGCACATCTTCCTTGCCCGGAAATTCGTCGAGGTATTCGTGTAACCAAACCGCCCAGTTGCGCGAAGTCGAAATTTTGTCGCCTTCAAGATTCAGGAATTCATTGGCAGGCACATTATCGGGCAGAATATACGTTCCTTCAGCTTTCAGCATGGCCGGGAAAATAATACAGTGGAATACAATATTGTCTTTCCCAATAAAATGAACCATTTTAGTTTCAGCATCTTTCCACCATTTTTCCCACTCTGGGGTCAATTCTTTGGTTGCTGAAATATATCCGATTGGTGCATCGAACCAAACATACAGCACTTTGCCATTGGCACCATCAACCGGAACGGGCACGCCCCAATCGAGGTCGCGGGTTACGGCACGAGGCTGCAAGCCACTATCGATCCACGATTTACACTGTCCATACACATTGGTTTTCCATTCTTTGTGGCCTTCCAAAATCCATTCTTTCAACCATCCTTCGTATTGATCGAGCGGCAAATACCAGTGTTTGGTTTCCTTCATCACCGGCGGATTTCCACTCAGAGTCGATTTCGGGTTAATCAGATCAGTCGCATTCAACGAAGTTCCGCAGGCTTCGCACTGGTCGCCATACGCACGTTCGTTGCCACACTTCGGACAAGTACCGGTAATATAGCGGTCGGCCAAAAACTGTTTAGCTTCCTCATCGTAATATTGTTCGCTTGTTTTTTCAATAAACTTGCCTTCGTCGTACAGTTTCTTGAAAAATTCCGAAGCTGTTTCGTGATGTACCAGAGCACTGGTGCGTGAGTACACATCGAAAGAAATTCCAAACCGCTCAAACGAATCTTTAATCATGTTGTGATATTTGTCCACCACATCCTGCGGGGTCACCCCTTCCTTCTTTGCTTTCAGTGTAATGGGCACTCCGTGTTCGTCCGAACCTCCGATAAATGCTACTTCTTCGCCTTTCAGACGCAGGTAGCGGGCATAAATATCAGCCGGCACGTAAACCCCGGCAAGGTGTCCGATATGAACCGGCCCATTCGCATAAGGCAAAGCCGAAGTAATCAGCGTACGTTTGTAATTGGTCATCTCTTTCGAAATAAAAAGTTATCATTTTCAATTTGAAGGCAACAAAGATAGTGCTTTTTTTGAGCCATTCGGCATCGGTTTCGTTCCGAGTTTCGACTACCTTTACAACGCAAAACAACAAACCTAAAAAAATACAAAAATGAATATTAAGAAGATGTTTCTCTGTGCTGTCATCCTTTTTGCATCGGTGGTTAGCTTGCAGGCACAAATCAAAACGGGTAAACAACTGGCTAAAGAGCTTGCAGAACAGGTACAAAAAATAAGCGTTGAACAACTGAAAGAACAAATGAACTCGGGCAAAACTTTTTTCCTGATTGATATACGAACTCAGAAAGAATACGAGGCCGGACATATTGATGGAGCGACCTGGATTCCGAGAGGGAAACTTGAATTCTCGTTGCCCGAATTAACCAGCCAAACCGATGCAGTGATTGTTTTATACTGCCGATCGGGATCCAGAAGCACTTTGGCCAATTTCAGCCTGAAACAAATGGGCTACACACATGTTTCTGATTTGGACGGAGGTTTTAGCGGCTGGCTTAAAGCAGGAATGCCCGCATTCAATATACATGGAGAATTCTCGCTACTCAACGCAGAAAAAAAAGAAAGTAGCTGGCATCAATAATTTTACAGCAAAATAAAAAACCATCCAGACTGATCCGGATGGTTTTTTTATTTCATTATTTAATACTTCCTAAATTATCGTTTCATTACTCCGTAACAGAGAATTTTCAGAATATTGTCCACACTCTGTTCCAGATTTACCGCACTGTATTCCCCGGCAGCCAAAGGCATTTCCAGTCCTTTTATCGCAGTAGTAATTGCAATAGCAGCCAACGTAAAGTCATGAACTTCAAAGGTATTTTTTCTTACTCCTTCAATCAAAATTCGCTTAATCATCCGAATTTCCTCCTGATGATGGCGAAGTTTAATATTCTCAATAAACTCGATAGCTGTCACATCGTTTTCCAGCGCATGATAAAAATTGGCCAAACCACGAAAAGTTGTCAACTTGGTCAAAATGTAATCACGCAATTTTTCTACCGGATCAGTATTGCGGTTTACCACAATTTCAAGTTCGCGACGCAATACGTCCACTTCCTTTTGAATTACCGCCTGAAACAAGTCTTCCTTGCTGCTGAAATAATAATACAATGAACTCTTCCCTTTTCGAACAGCATTGGCAATGTCATCAAGGGTTGTTTTTTTATATCCATATTTGCTGAAGATGTCCTGTGCTATTTTCAGAATATTCTCTCGGGTGGCATCCTTTTTATTTGTGCCGGATTCGTAATTCATCGTCATAAAATGTACGTTTTTTAGCAGTCACCAAAGATAAGTTTTTTCGAATAAAATCAATCGCATTTTTTATGCGTTCTTTTTATTTCTCCTAACAAGCAAGAAGTCAAGCTGTTTCTTCTCTAAGTTAGCCCGTAAAATTTCGACTTCTACTTCATCTCCAATCTGATAGGTAACTTTCGAATGCCTGCCGATAATACAATAATTCTTCTCATCGAAGATGTAAAAGTCGTCATCTAACTGATGTAAAGGCACCATTCCTTCGCACTTATTTTCCAATTCCACATAAATTCCCCAATCGGTTACGCCCGAGATAACTCCCGGAAATTGTTGCCCGATTTTATCCTGCATGAACTCCACTTGTTTGTATTTAATAGAAGCCCGTTCGGCATTGGCTGCCCTGTTTTCCATATCCGACGAATGCTTACACATATCTTCGTATTTCGATGCACTGGCCGAGCGACCGTTTTGCAAATAGCGATCGAGCAAGCGATGTACCATGATGTCGGGATACCGCCGGATGGGTGAAGTGAAATGCGTATAAAAATCGAATGCCAATCCGTAGTGCCCAATATTTCGGGTTGAATAAGCTGCTTTTGCCATGGTTCGAACGGCCAGCGTTTCAATCAGATTTTGTTCGGTTTTACCCCGCACATTATCCATCAAATTATTCATCGATTTCGAAATTGAGCCCGGAGTAGTCAGTTGAATTCCGTAGCCAAATTTATGAATGAAATTATTGAAGTTAGCCAGTTTTTCCGGGTCTGGCTTATCGTGAATACGATATACAAATGTTTTCGGTTCTTTTTTATCTGCTGGTTTTCCGATTAACTCAGCCACCTTTTTATTGGCCAGCAACATGAATTCTTCAACCAACTGATTACTCTCTTTTGCTTCTTTGAAATACACAGAAAGCGGCTTACCTGCCTCGTCAAGATTAAATTTCACCTCAACACGATCGAACGATAAGGCTCCCTTACGGAAACGATCTTTACGCAACTTCACTGCCAGTTCGTGCAGAGTCAACACTTCTTCTTTCAAATCGCCATCTCCGGTTTCAATAATTGCCTGCGCTTCTTCGTACGCAAACCTGCGATCGGAATGAATTACAGTTCGTCCAAACCACTGATGGTGAATTGTTGCCTGTTCGTCCATTTGAAAAACGGCAGAAAAACAAAGTTTGTCTTCATTGGGGCGCAACGAACACACGCCGTTTGACAACTTTTCGGGCAACATCGGCACTACCCGGTCAACCAAATAAACCGAAGTTGCACGTTCCAGCGCTTCGTCATCCAGAACTGAAGCGGGAATTACGTAATACGACACATCGGCAATGTGCACACCCACTTCCCACAAGCCATTTTCAAGTTTTTGTACCGACAAGGCATCGTCGAAATCCTTCGCATCATGCGGGTCAATGGTAAAAGTGGTCACATTTCGGAAATCACGACGATTTTCAATTTCTTCCTGCGGAATTTCATCCGGAATTTTCTCGGCAGCCTTCAATACATTGTTTGGGAAACGAATTGGCAGATCGAATTCGGCCAGAATCGCATGCATTTCGGTGTCGTTTGCCCCCGCATCACCCAGTACTTCAATAATTTCGCCAAAAGGATTTTTTGCTCTCGAAGGCCATTCGGTAATTTTCGCAATGGCCTTTTGCCCGTCTTTGGCTCCATTCAATTTATCAAGAGGAATAAACAAATCGAAGCCCACCTTTCCGGCCGGAACAAAAAATGCAAAGTTGCGCGAGCGCGACACTGTTCCTACGAAATTGGTTTTGGCACGTTCCAGAATCTCAATCACCTCTCCTTCGAGTAGCTGTTTTTTTCGGCGGGCGTACAAATAAACCTTTACTTTATCGCCTTCCATGGCATGGTTCAGATTGCGCTGACTAACCAACACTGGCTGTCCTACTTCTTCGGAAATGACATAGCCAAATCCCTGTGGCTGTAATTCAACCGTTCCGCTAATGTACCCACCGCGCGATTTCAGTTTATACTGACCGCGCTGTACCATCTCCAGATTCTGGCTATCAGTCAGTTCCTCCAGCGCCACATACACCAATCGTCGGTTTTCCGGATCTTTTATATTCAGAATTGCTGCAATCTGTTTATAGTTGAATGATTTATTGGGTTGCTCGTAAAACTCAGCAAGGATGGCTTTTTTCAACCGGCTTTTATTAAAGGTTGCCGGAGCTTTATCTTTTTTGTTTTTCTTATTCTTAGCCATTTCTTTGGGTATTAAATTTAAAATGAAGGTAGAAAAGTTTTACTAAAAAGCAGAAAATAAGCCAATAATATTTTCAAAGCACCCTGCATTTAACATTCCTTAATAAATCTTTTGTTTCATTTCATTTCTTTGACTCTTTTTTAGAGAAATGTTCAATAGCTTTGTATTCATCAATTAAAACTAAAAATTATGAAATCCTTCACCCATCAAATTTTTGTTTCAATCATCTTGCTTTCTGTCTTTGCCATTCATCCTTTTTCCGGTAAATCACAAGTTTCGTATGGAGTAAAAGGTGGTTTGGTAATTTCTTCGGTAGAGAAGAAAATGAAACACAATTCATCCTATTCATATAGCACACGTCCCAAAGAGGGAACACTGGCCGGCGTATGGCTATATGCCCCCAAAGTATATCGGAATATTGGTATTCAGGCCGAACTTCTGTACTCGAATAGAGGTTCAGAATATATTACCGTCTCCAGCTATTACGGTGATGGATACTCGCCCTACGGATATGGATACGGCTATCCGTCACAAGGAAATCAACACGTACATTTTGCCAACGAATCACTACACACCTTAAACCTGCCGCTTGCTTTCGTTTTTCGTTCCGACAAAATATTCCACCCATATGTGGGAGCAGAATTATCATACTTAATGAAGGTGAACGACAAGCCGTCGCATTCAGACTATAAGAAATTTGGTGTTGGCGCAATTGCAGGCATACAGGCAAAACTGGCAGATAAAATTACAGCAGACCTGCGCTACAACTACGGAATTAACTCCTACAAATCAACTCCCGGATACTCGAACGAAAAATTCAGGACACGCGGATTTGAGCTTTCGCTGGCCTATACGTTGGGAAATATGACAAAGAAATAATCCTGGTTTTATAATTATTCGATATGTTTCAGAAATCAGAATGAGGAAATGCACCCCTCATTTCGCAAAAGAGCAGACCCTCAACGGAATCTGCTCTTTCTTTTTTATATATTTTATAAAAATTCACCAGTTAAACCGAATGGTTTGTTTCAAATCGGGATGCAAACTCAGTGGTACAGGACTGATGCCCGCCACGCTTTCGATCAGTTGTTTTTCAGCATCGGTATAATTCTTCTGCGGAAAGAAAAACTCTACCACCACTTCGGCAACACGTCGCGGATCGCTGTCCATGATTTTGGTTACTTCCACCTCGGTACCTATCAGGTCGATACCATTATCCATGGCTTTAATGCCCATGATTGTCATGATGCAATTTCCGAGCGAAGTAGCCAACAAATCGGTCGGAGAAAACGATTCTCCCTTTCCCCTGTTATCAGTTGGAGCATCAGTAATTAACTCGGTTCCCGATTGCAAATGAATATTTCGGGTGCGCAAATCGCCCAAATACGTAGTTTTGATGGTTGCCATAAATTCAAATTTTTACCCGAAAATACGAAAAGCTGCCTATTCTTTTCGTTCTGATTGTCAGAAAAAAGTAAATTCGCAACGTATCAATACAAAAAAGAACAAATCATGTTTTCAGGAATAGTTGAAGAATACGGCACAGTAAAAGCCATTGAGCGCGATCAGGAAAATTATCATTTCACACTTACCTGTTCGTTTGTAAACGAGCTGAAAGTAGATCAAAGCCTGTCGCACAACGGAGTTTGCCTCACAGTAGTAAATATCGATCGTGAAGCCCAAACGTATCGGGTGACTGCCATCAAGGAAACCTTGCTAAAAACCAATCTGGGACACTGGCAAGTAGGCTCGAAAGTAAATCTGGAGCGCAGCATGATGATGAATGGCCGGCTGGATGGACACATTGTGCAAGGACACGTTGACCAAACTGCAACCTGTGCAAAAGTTGAAGAAGCCGACGGAAGCTGGTATTTCACCTTCGAATACCCGTTCGACCAAATCAAAGCCCAACAGGGTTACATGACGGTTGAAAAAGGATCGGTAACTGTAAACGGCGTGAGTCTGACGGTAGTCAATTCAAAAGATAATTCATTCCAGGTGGCAATCATTCCGTACACCTTCGAACACACGAATTTTCATACTTTCGAAGTAGGATCTATCGTCAACCTCGAATTCGACATCATCGGAAAATATTTAAGCAAATTACTTACCTACAAATAATTGAATCCCCGCCACCGCGGGGATTTTTGTTATTATCTTTCTGAAAAAATAAGCCCGACACTGTTGTTGTTTTTACAACAAAGGTCTATCTTTTCGCTATGGAAAAAACAGCACTTATTACCGGAGCCGCCAAACGAATTGGCCGGGCCATTGCCGAACATCTTGCGGCCGAAGGGTGGAATCTTGCCCTGCATTATTTATCCTCCGAAAAGGCAGCAAAAAACTTACAGGACGAATTGCAAAAACAATTTCCGGAGCAAAGTTTTGTATTATTTCAGTCGAATTTGCAAAATCCGTTTGCGGTAGAAAAACTTGTTTCTGAAGTTATCCGCGAAATGGGTTCACTTGATATGCTCATTAACAATGCTTCGGCATTCGAACCCGGAGAAATCAGGGAAACAGCATTCGACCTGCTCGACCGCCAGATGATGGTAAACTTCCGTGCCCCGTTTTTGCTGATGCGCGATTTTGCCCGCCTATCGGGAGCAGGACAGATCATTAACCTTGCCGACACACGTATTACCACCAACCAATCGGACTACGCTGCCTATTCCATTTCGAAAAAAGCACTTTGGGAACTCACCAAAATGGCAGCTGTTGAATTTGCGCCCGATATTCGTGTAAACGCCATTGCTCCGGGTGCTATTTTGCCTCCCGAAAATAAACCAGAACATCACCTGTGGCAAATTGCTAAAAAGACCCCAATGCAAAAACCCGGCGGTTTGGAGCCAATTATCACAAGCCTCGATTATATTCTGAAAAACGAACACCTTACCGGACAGTTACTGTTCTGCGACGGAGGGCAAAATCTGGGAACTAACCTGTAAAAAATAAAATCATGGCAATCATCCGCGTCAAAAATTTGCTGATCCGCACCTATATTGGATTCAATCCCGAAGAATTGGTAAACAAACAAGATGTGATTATCAATCTTGAAATTGAAGCTGATGTTCCGGCCAAAGCAATGGAAGCCGATGAACCTGACGGGATTTTTGATTACAAGACCATTACCAAGAAAATTATTACACTCGTGCAAGATGGTCAGTTTAAACTACTGGAAGTACTGACACAAACTATTTTGAATACCATCATGGAAGACGAACTGGTTAGCCGAGCCCGCGTTGAGGTGGACAAACCTCATGCCCTGCGCTTTGCCGAATCGGTTTCGTGCGAAATGGAGGCCAGGCGATGAATCGCTGCATTATCGGAATCGGATCGAACATTGACGCAAAAGAGAACATCAGCAAATCACTGATTCTGTTACAAGAAAGAGCGAACATACTTGCTGTTTCGACCATGGTTGAAACAATCCCGATTGGAATCACCAATCAAGCCATGTTTACAAATGGAGCAGTGCTTATTGAAACGGATCTGTCAAAAGAAACTCTCCGAATATTATTAAAACAGATTGAAGACCAATGCGGACGCGATCGCACTGCACCCAAATTTGGGCCGCGAACAATTGATTTGGATATTGTTATCTGGAATAACGAGGTGGTCGATGAAGATTACCATGCTCGCGACTTCCTGAAAAACAGTTGCCGCGAGCTTGGTTTTGAAGTCTGATCAGTCGATTAACGACGTTTTTTCGTTTTTCGCACTCTCCGATATATTACCCACGAAACGATTAACACAAGGAAGACAACAATTGCCGACAACATTCCTTTGTTCAGACTGTCGCCTTTTGCACGGCTCCACATTGCCAAAACCTCATCGGTTTCGTCGGTAAAATCGTTGATGATGGCACAACGGTCAACCACTGCTTTATCAGGATATTGTGCAGAATTCACTTTAAGACTATCGTTTCCTTCGCCAAAGAAATAGCTCAGATTCACAGATTCTTCGAGCGTTGAATCAATTGCCGATTCCAATATTTCAGGCGTGGCAATAACACTGCAATATCCGCTTACATCCATATTGCGCAGGGCAACATCCGATTGACAGAGGAAGTTCAGGAAATAGCTGGCGGCTTTGGCATTTTTCGCATATTTTGGAATCACCCAACAGTCGAACCAAACGTTACTTCCTTCTTCGGGAACAACAAATTCGAGCGGAACATTCACTTGTGCGGCTTCGTCAATGGCCCACACGGCATCGCCATTCCAGGCATAACAAAACCATATTTCGCCTTTGGTCATCATGTCTTTACCAAAATCAGCTTCCCAGCCGGCAAGGTTCGGTTTCATTGCTTTCAACTGTTCTTCAACCAAAGCAATATCCTGTTTGGTGTGATCGTTGGTAACGCTAAAAACCGATCGTTTTCCCGACGCAATTTCGTCGCGGTAGCCATAAACAGCAGCAGTAGCATAGGCATCGAAGTAGCTGTCTTTCATCAACATTTTGCCTTTGTTTTTTGGATCCCAGAAACAACCCCAGGTTTTTACTTCGTCTGCCGTTATCTTGCTTGTATTATAAAGTACTCCTGAAACCCCCCAGGTGTAAGGCAATGCGTAATCGGCAGCATTTCTTCCTGCAACATTGTAATCGTCCAACCGATCAATAATAAAAGGAGATACATTTTTCATGTAATTGGGAGTCGTCCCAAAATCGCGGTTGATAGGCAACAACAAGTCATTATTAATCATTCGTTGCATAAGCGCCTGAGTCGGACATACCAGGTCAAAATCTTCCTGCCCCAAAGCAACTTTGGTGTACATTACTTCAGCCATATCGAATACCTGATAAACGATATGAATATCTTCACCGGTTTGTGCTTTGTACCATACCGGGAACTCGTTCAGCAAATCTTCGTCAATATAATCAGCCCAGTTGTATATTTTCAGCACCTGCTGACGATCGTTATCACTGGCCATGCACGGACTTGAAAAAATGCCTGCTGAAAAAAGCGCAACAAGCAAAAACAAAAAATTAAAGTAGTTTTTTTTCATTTTACATTCGTTTTTTAGCGGCTCTGTGATTGATAAACAACAACAAAACCAGCACGGTGATAAAAATAATTGCTGAAAGCGGACGCAGTTCCGGAGTTAAGCCTCCTTTACGAGCATCGGCATAAATATACGTTGAAAGGGTTTCCAATCCCTCGTTCCCAATTGTGAAGAGGGTAACCACAAAATCGTCGATGGATAAAGTAAATGCCAGGATAAAACCACTAATCATTCCCGGACGCAATTCGGGAAGCAGCACTTTGCGCAAAGCATAAAATGGAGTTGCACCCAAGTCGAGTGCCGCCTCATACAAATTGTCGTTCATCTGTAACAAACGCGGATAAACACTCAGCACCACGTACGGCGTACAAAATGAAATGTGCGCCAGAATAACAGTTGTATATCCCTGCGTAATACCCAAACTTACAAAAAGCAAAAACAGCGAAATAGCTGTAATAATATCCGGATTAAGTATTGGAATACTATTAACCAATTGAACTGTACGGCGGGTTCGGGGCTTCAGGTTATAAATACCAATTGCAGCCACGGTTCCCAGCACCATTGACACCAAAGCCGAAATCATTCCGATAATCAGCGTATTCCACAATGCGCTGGTCAGCGAATGATGTATGCCGACGCGAAAAAGATTGCTGTAAAGTTTAAACGAAAAACCAGTCCAGTTTCCCAGTACTTTGGCTTCGGTAAACGAAAAAATAATGATAATAAAAATCGGCGCATACAACAAAAGAAGCAATACCGCAATGTACGATGCTGAAAAAATACGTTTCATCATATCATGCCTCCTTCCGCTGCAGCTTTAGCATTACTGCTGCCATTTAAAAGCGAGGTAAGTCCGATTAGTAACAACATAATCAGCGACAAGGCTGCCCCATAATTCCACAAACCATTGTAAATATTTTCCTGAAGCGTTGTCCCAAATAGTTTTATATTATTGATCGTAAGAAGTTCGGCAATGGCAAAAGTTGAAATTACAGGCATAAAAACCATCATGATTCCACTTGAAATGCCCGGCATCGACAAGGGAAGAATGGTTTTTAGAAATACCTGCCGCGGATTGGCACCCAAATCCTGCGCGGCCTCAATTAAACTGGAATCGGTTTTCTGGAGCGTATTATAAATCGGGTAAATCATGAACGGAAGGAAATTATAAACCATCCCAAAATAAAGCGATCCTTGTCCCAGAGGAATTTTCAGAAAGTCGAAAAGTGCAACCGTGGCAAGTGTCCGAATCAGAAAATTGATCCACATGGGCAGAATAAAGAGCAACACCAGTATTTTCGCCTTTTTCATTTCCATCCGGCTTAAAATCAGGGCAGCAGGATAGCCAATAAGCAGACAAATAATCGTAGTTATAATTGCTACACCGATTGAAAAGATGAAGGTATTTAGCGCTTCTTTCTGAATCGCAAAATGATGAAAATGCTCCAGCGTAATTTTGCCCGAAGCATTGGTAAAGGCATAATAACCAATTAGCAAAAGAGGTACTAATACGAAGAATGCCAGGAAAAGAATGTAAGGAATTGACCAATTCCTTCTTTTTCCCATGAATGTTAACAAGCTTTTTTTCACTTTTTTACTGAATTATAGCGTTGTAACACGAATTGCCTCTGCCGGAATGGTAATACCGACCCGATCGCCATCATCCCAAATATCCTGCGTATCAACAAAAATATTTTCATTTTCGTCAGTAAGAATGGTCAGGTGATAATGATTCCCTTTGTATAAAATGAAACTCACATCGCCACCGAGCATACCATCTGCCTCGTTATCCTGAAGAATAATATGGCTGAAATTGATATTCACCATCACCTTGCTCCCCGAAGCAATTGTGTTGTTTTCGGCACATTCAAATGTTTGTCCAAGGAATTTCACATGAGTTTCGTCCACCATCGTTCCTTCAAAACTATTGTGAACGCACTCTTTCTTCATTACATGAATATCGTTCGGTTTAACGCGCAAACCTACCGTTTCGCCCACTTCGAAGCAGTGATAATCCTGAATCATGAATTCGAAACCTTCGGTAGTTGTTACCATCATTTCGTAATGAACTCCTTTAAAGATACTGGAAGTAACTTTTCCGGAGAACTGTGCAGCATCCGACATTTCAAAAATATAAATGTCTTCGGGGCGCACAACCACATCAACCGGTTCGTTGGGTGCGAAGCCTTTATCAACGCAATCAAAAGTATGACCGGCGAATTCAACAAGGCTGTCATGAATCATCGATCCATTCAGAATATTACTCTCGCCAATAAAATCGGCCACAAAAGCATTGGCTGGTTCGTTATAAATAGTTGTTGGCGAACCAATCTGCTGAATTTTTCCTTCGCTCATCACCACAATCGTATCGCTCAATGTCAGCGCTTCTTCCTGATCGTGTGTTACATACACAAAAGTAATTCCCAGCTTCTTGTGCATTGCCTTAATTTCCATCTGCATGTCCTTGCGCATTTTCAGGTCAAGGGCAGCCAGCGGCTCATCGAGCAAAAGCACTTCCGGTTCGTTTACAATAGCCCGGGCAATAGCCACCCTTTGCTGCTGTCCACCCGACAATGAATCCACATCACGCTCCTCGTAGTCCGTCATGCTCACCATTTTCAGTACTTTTTTTACTTTTTCCTCAATGGTTGACGAAGGCAATTTCTTCAGATTGAGTCCGAAGGCAATATTATTGTAAACATTCAAATGCGGGAATAATGCATATTTCTGGAATACTGTATTTACCGGACGTAAATGCGGTGGGATTTGCGTCATATCCCGATCCGAAATCAGAATTTTTCCTTCGGAAGCTTTCATAAAGCCACCGATAAGCCTCAGCATCGTTGTTTTTCCACAGCCCGACGGGCCCAAAATGGTTACAAACTCCCCTTTTTTGATCGATAAATTTATATCATCAAGAACGGCCTTTTTATCAAAAAACTGCGACACCCCTTCGAGGGTGATAATAGTTTCAGGTTTTTGCATTGTAATACACACTAAATAACTAATTGTAAGCCACTGGTATGCTGATCGTTGAATTCCGAAATTGCATGGCCGTAAATATAGAAAAACTATTGGTTGTATGATTAAAAAAATTACAGATAATAAGTCTAATTTTCAGAAGTGAAAATCGATTAATTTTTATCAACATAAGCAGCTATTTATCAAACAAATAAACACACAAAACCCGTTCAAACAATTGCTTAAACGGGTTTCGGTTTGTCGTGCATCGTTTTGGATGCCCGACCCAATGATCCGGAAAAGTTATTCTCTCCGGAATTATTTTTTCTTTTTCTTCAGCACAACAAATGCACCTACTGCCACTACTGCTACTCCAGCAATAATTGCAATCGTGGTTGTTGAACTGCTTTCTGGAGCTGTTTCTTCTTCCGCTTCGTAAAATACAGGATCCATGTCGTCAATTGAAACGGTGTCTTTTTTGTCTTCGAAGAGTGAATCTTCCTGTGCGTAGGCAGAACCGGCAAAAGCCATGCTTCCGATCATTGCCAGCGATAAAATAATTTTTTTCATTTTCCTTCTATTTTAATTAATTGAGTTTGCTAATTGTCTGTATTTCTCAGCCACTTCCGGCTCCGTTTGCTCATACGTTGCCGCCAGAGCCAGAATTGCATCCCGGTGACGCGGATTGACACGCAGACAATCCTTCAAAGTCTCACGGGCTTGTGCCACATCTGTTTCGCGCTGCAAGTTCGCAAGTTTTACGTAGGCAACAAAGTATTTTCGGTTTGTTTTAATCACTTTCGAGTAAAAATCAATGGCTTGCTCCCGTTTGCCCTGCTTTTCCGATAAATCGGCCAGCAACATCAACACTGGCTCATACTCCGGATGAATCTTCATACACTGGTTCAGCACACCCCAGGCAGCAGAATCTTTTCCCTGCTCAAGCATGGCTTTGGCCAATTTGTAATAGATCAACTCATTCGAACTATCCACCTTTACTGCTTTCAACAGTCGATATTCGGCCTCGCCGTAACTACCTTCGTCAGCCGCCTGTATTCCTCGCAAATCGTCATAGGTTTGTCGCTTCAATACAGTACAAATCGGGACTCCGTCGGCATAAATTGTATGAATTGCATTGGCTGGTGGCCAGTTGCCGTTTTTTAACTGATCGGGATGAATGTAGCTGTTTCCGACAATAGCATAATCCCAGTCGGCAGTACTTCGGTTGGTATATTGAAAATACGAAAAATCGATATTCGGATAATAACGGAAAAACCACTGGATTGGGAAATTCCCTCCAACACGGATATTGCGCTGCGGCTTTTCTTCTGTCAAGTGTTTAATCAGCCATTCGGCACCTTCGCGCATACTATGGTAATAATAATCGGTTTCGTATTTCCCGTAAGCGCCCTTTAAACCACCCACCGATTCGTTGAAATACAAATAATAGTACGGATGATTGGCTGCCATAAATCGCAGAGGATGAATTGACAGCAAAATAGTTACCAATACCAGAGCACTTTTCATCCATACTTTTTTCAGTATTGAAAACAACGAAGAAAACCCCAGTGCCGCGATTAATATCAGACCCGGATAGATAAAAATGAAATGGCGCCATGCTCCATACAAATTGGCATGTTTGAAAATGACAAAAACCGGAGGAAAAATCACTGTGAAAATCAGGATTCCAAGTTTCAACGGATGAATCTCACGAAAAAGCTTTCTCGAGAAAATGAGGAATAAAACCACGCCTCCCCAGATAAGAATCGGGATACTGATAAGCATGTATTTAGGCAGATAGAACCAGGGCAAATAATCGGACCAGTAATATCCATTGCTGAATATTTGCCGCAATGTGGTCGGAAAATTGGTCATGATCTGGTACGATTGCCAGGGATTGGCTATCGGGTTTTGCAGCGCATACGGCCAAAACAACAAGCCGGCCAGATAACCCAAAACCGAAGCAAGAAACAATAAACCAGCGCGGGAAAATATCTCTTTTCGTCCGGGCATTTGTTTCTGAAAACATTCATAGATAAAATAAAGACCTGCAAAAAACCACAAATAGAAGACTAAAAGAATCCCCCCTGCCCGAATACCGATGGAAGTTGCGATACTCAGTACAAGTAAAACGAAGGTCCGGTTAGTTGGTTTAGACCCGGAAAAGACTGTTTTTAATGCGAAGAATATACCGGCAATATATGCCAGGGCAAAGGGAATATCTTTTAAATTATTTTGAAGATGCCCCAAAAAACGAGGCGAAACAGCAAACAAAAGTATTACTATAATTCCGGACTGATAGCCCGACAGCCACACCGCAAACCAGGCAGTAGTCAGTACAATCAGCCAGCCGGCAAGCGAATTCATTAAATGCCGGAACGCATACACATCGTCGATACCGAACCAGTGAATCAACATGGTCACCACATTGTCGAACGCTTGTCCGTAGTACTGAAGATGAGTTTTCGGGGTATGCAAACACGATTGGTCTTTGCCCAATGTTTTGTAATAATTATATACCATTTCCGAATGCTTGTAATGCACCTCTTCGTCGCCCGAAATCCCCGCATCGCGGCTGATTAGCAGGACGGCTCCAAGAAAAACAAGCAACAGAACCCCAAAAACTATTTTCAGTGTTTTTTCTTTCATCAACAATTATTGTAGCAAACGATTATCGTCGGCAAAATTACGGTTGCAAACGTTCTAATGCAAAAGTAGCTTCATCTTTAACCGCCTCATCTTCGGTCAGGGCTTTCACTACCGGAAGACATTGTTCCGATCCCATCCAGCTCAACTCTTGCAACAAAGCTTTTTTCGCATCATCGGAGCAATTTTTCGATTTCAGCGATTTCAGCATTACTGCCTCTATTTCGGCCAACTGCTGATCGTCGCCCGAAAACTTACGGATTCGCAATTTCAGATCAGAAATATATTTACGGCTACGTCCGATTTTGTATGTTTCTATTTTTCCCAGCAATGCATCAAGCGACAAAGGAGCAAGCTCAGGCCATTCAGTTGTACTTACTTCGTTCGGAAATTCGGCAGGAACCGCCTGAGTTACTTCGCCCGAAGCCGCCCACTCGGCACCCCGTTGCAGTGTAGTAATAAAACCAGCACATTCCACGGCAGGATATTCGTTGGTTTCTTTTCCAACATGCCCCATTACGGTGTGGAAAATTCTTCCTTTCCCGTAAGTAACCGTAAACAAAACAGGCTCGTCGCGTCCGGTACCATTTTTTGCTGTATCGGCAAATGCAGTGGCTAAAATATCGATATTATTAGCAGGGCCTCGTAATTCCTGATACAGTTCATCACTGGTATGCAGCCATTTGGCCGGCAAACCTTTCATAATCGGATGTTCTGCATTTCGGGTTCTTACTACATACTCGTGCTGCGGACCATGCGAACCTCCACGCCCGGGCGAATTGTCACGAATGAGACTGTCGTTTCGGTAATACACATACGGGCCACTCTGCTCGTTGCGATTTCCCCAGCCTCCTAAACCGGTAATTTCATTGTACTCTTTCCAATCGGGAAACGGATTGTTTGCCGCATGAAAAACTACTACCCCGCCCCCGTTTTTTACAAATTCGACAAATGCTGATTTAGTTGGTTCAGGCCATGCGTCTCCATCGTAATCGAGGACAAGCAGGTCGAACTTGCTGAAATCGGGAGTAAAGCTGCTCATGTCAGCTCCTTTTTCGGGTGTAGTAGCAATTTGTATAGAGAATAAGTATGTAGATTCAAGTATTTTCTTCAGCATCGGAGCACTCACAGTCCAATCGTGAGCATTGTTCTGCCCGGTGATGATCAATGCTTTATATTTCGCTTCTTTTTGGCAGGAAGCAATTCCGAACACCATTCCAGCCAAAACTATTATCGATAAAATGATTCGTTTCATGTTGATTCAGTTTAAATGGTTGGAAGTGCAAACGGATGACGGTACGGGCGCGACAAAAGCCTGCTGGCCTTTTCGTTGCCAATGATTTCTTCTTTTACCGGATCCCAGTTTATTTTTTGTCCGGTAAGCATAGCAATCTCGCCCAGCAAACCGACGGTAATGGATCGGTGCGCAATTCGTGCAGGAGTAATTGTTTCTTTTCCAGAAAGAATACTATCAACAAAATTTTGCTGATGATTGCGACTGAAATACAATTTGGTATCAGTATCCAGAATTTTCTCTTCCAGAATTTTGGGGTCTGAAGCGAATAAGCGACCACGATCCACGTGAATCCATCCCAATTCGCCATACCAGGTTGCCCCCATCCCGTGCGGCTGAGCCGAAGCATTGGCCACACGAATAGTTATGCCATTCTCGTATTTACAGGTAAAATCGTAACGAACCGGCACATCGTACAAGCCTTCGCGAGGATATACTCCCCGTCCCTCGACTTCAACTGGGCCTGTTTCGTCAAAACCAAGTCCCCAATGTGCTATGTCAATGTGATGGCCTGCCCAGTCGGTTAACTGACCGCCCGAATATGCCATGATCCAGCGCCAGTTCCAGTGCGACACTCCCCTATAAGGAACTTTCATCGACGGACCTAGCCACATGTCCCAGTTCAATTCTTTGGGAACATCCTGCACGGGAGGAGTTCCAATATTTTCATTTCCATTAGGCAAACCCACTTCAACGTGACTTATTTTACCAATCTTCCCATTTCGTACCAATTCTGCTGCGCGATGAAAATTATCCACCGAGCGTTGCCAACTACCGGTTTGCCAAATAATTTTATTTTTCTCTACCGCACGAACAATTGCTCTCGATTCGTAAATACTCCGGGCCAAAGGTTTCTCCCCGTAAACATGCAGACCCTTATTGACTGCGGAAACGGCCATCAATGCATGCCAGTGATCGGGCAAAGCCATACTCACTGCATCCAGTTTTTCTTTTTCCAGAAATTCACGATAGTCGCCATACATGCGGCAATCGCTATTTCCGTAGTGTTTGTCAGTAATGTTTTTGGCATTTTGCGCGTGGTTACTATCCACATCACAAACCGCAACATGTTGCACCTGCTTCAGAGCCAGAAAACTTTGCATGTTTCCGGTTCCCATCGATCCGACTCCAATAGAGCCCAACAGAATTCTGTCGCTGGGCGGCACAGCCCCGTTCATCCCTAATGCTGAAGAAGGAATGACACTCGGCAGAATTACAGTCCCCAAAGCAGCTGCTGCACTGCATCGAAGAAATTGCCTTCGGTTGGTTTTGTTTGACATTTTTTGATCGTTTTTAGTTAGTTAATTGGTTTGGTTGGTTTAGGCTTTGTGTGCCGTCCCCGGTATTGGTGTTTCAAATTGCATGTCCACCGGCCCGAATTTGATTTCCTTCGGTCCGAGTTCCATGCCCGATTTGAAAATTTCATCCCAGGTAATACGTGTTCCTTTGTAAGC
This sequence comes from Prolixibacteraceae bacterium, assembly GCA_963668595.1. GTDB lineage: Bacteria > Bacteroidota > Bacteroidia > Bacteroidales > Prolixibacteraceae > GWE2-42-39. The sequence goes on from OY764876.1 coordinate 2,863,295, forward strand.
TGACTCGCGCCCCATAATAGCCGTCAGGGTTGATGTTGCAGTTTGTTCTGCTTCATTTACATACTCGCCGGTACGAATAGCATGAACCAGGTGCATGTGTTCCTGTACGTATGGAGGTATTTTCAAACTTGTTGTTTCATTTCCATTCTCGTCTTTGGGGTATTCAAATTTCCACTTAACAGTGCCATCCAAATTCCAGATTGTGTTCTGACAGTTGGTGTACCCTTCCGTTCCCATCACTAATTCACCAGTTCCATTGGCACAACTATCAATTTCGCGGCACATGCTATGCGAAAAAACACCATTCCCAAAATCAAAATCTACACTAAAAAAATCATACTGATCACCGGTAATACGGCGATGACGACCTCCATAACCAATTGCCGATTCGGGATGTTTTCCCAAGAACCAGTTGACTACATCGATATTATGAATGTGCGTATCTAAAATATGGTCGCCACATAACCAGCAGAAATTATTCCAGTTGCGAACCATGTAAGTCATATCATCCCATCCTTCCTCGCGAGTGCGGAACCAAACATGTTCCTGGTTCCAGAATGCTTTGGCTGCCACCGGGGTGCCAATCGCACCATTCATCACTTGTTTGTAAGTTTCAATATAATCTTCCTGATGACGGCGTTGCGTACCGGTTACCACATTCAGCCCAATTGCTTCCGCTTTTTTTGCAGAGGCGATCACAGATCGAATTCCCACAGGATCAACCGCTATCGGCTTTTCCATAAATACATGTTTGCCCTGACGAATTGCTTCAGCAAAATGTTCGGGGCGAAATTTAGGCGGAGTAGCCAACAGTACCACATCCACGTCTGTCAACGCCATCAATTGCTTGTATGCATCGAAACCGGTGAAACAATTTTCAGCAGGAATAGGTCGGTTGAATCCGGCAAAGCGTTCGCGACAAGCATCAATTTTATCCTGAAAAACATCGGCCAAAGCCACAATTTCCAGATCAGGACCAGCACTAATAAAATTGATTGCAGCCCCGGTTCCCCGGTTTCCTGCACCAACCAAACCCGCACGTAATTTTTTCCCTTTCGGAGCAGCTTTTAAAATTGGCGGCAATCCGGGTATTTCAATACTCTTATTTTGTTTACATGAAGACAATAGTGACGCAGCTCCCAGCAAGCCAATACTTGCTAAAGCGCCTGATCCTAAAAATTGTCTGCGGTCCATATTTGATTGTTTCTTTTCCATTTTTTTCAGGTTTGAAAATTCAATAAACTTACTTTTTTGCCAATTCGCCCGGTTCACAAACAACGCGGAAACCAATATCAATACAATCGGAATACCACCAAATACTTTTGGGCATTTGCGGGTCGGTTACCAACCATGCTTTAGTTTTGGTAAAATCGCGTGCAGCACTGCGCAAATCTTTGGCATCGCTTTTAAACGATCCTCCGCGAATTACATGCTCCTGTCCTTTTTTTGGTCCCCGGGGATCTTTTTCTCCGTCGGCATACGACTGATAAGTATCGGGAGAATAATAATCGAGGCAAAATTCAGCAACATTGCCCACCATATTTTTCAATCCAAACGGATTTCCTTTCACTCGCGATGGTTCTTGCGACTGACTTGGACTGTTTTCCTTGTAAATAGCGAATGTATTGATCGTTGTTGTATCAACGCCAAATAACTTTTTAGTCCAGCCTTCCGAAGTAAAATCTTTCGGAGTTCCGTTAAACGGATAGGCAGATTCAGAGCCTCCCCGACAAGCATATTCCCACTCAGCTTCGGTTGGCAGACGGTATTTCTTGCCCGTCACTTTGCTCAACCAACGACAGTAAGTATTGGCTGCATGCCACGACATGGTAATTGCAGGACGCGAACCTTTTCCCCAGCCCTGATCGGGTGCCCCCCACGGTGGCGTTGGTCCGGTAATAGCATCCACTTCCTCGCTGGCTCCTTCTGATTCTTTTCGTCCCTGCGACGAAGTCTCCTTAAAGAAAGCCAGGTATTCGTCCCAGCTAACTTCTACTTTCCCCATCCAGAATGAAGAAACTTCCACTTCGCGAACCGGACCTTCATCAGCATCACGTAATGCCTCTTTTTCGGGACTTCCCATTTTAAATTTTCCTCCGGGAATAGCAACCATCTCAAACGAGACACTACTTCCCGGTATTTTTTCGGTAAAACTTTCGAAAGCAGAAACCGTTGTTGCTTCTGTAAATATTTCTTTCGCTTCTTCAGCGACACCAAAGCTGGTATTGTGTTCGTGTTTGCGATTTGGGTCGAAATGCCCAACATCCAAGTGGCAGTTCAAACAACTAACATCTTCTTTCGACGTAATAAAATTCAAATGCGCATCATCTCCTTCTTTCGAAAGAGTTGTCGGAAATAAATTTTGATGACACTTAACACACGATTCAGTATAAACAAAATGCTTTGCTGCCTCAACGGTACGCTTTTGTTCCCAATTAAAATCGGCACTGTCTTTAAACAAATAACCGTACAAATCTTTCGCCCCGTGTTTGGCCTTGGCCATAAACTGACCATGTCCTTCCGGCGGCAAATGGCATTCGACACAATGAACAACCACTCCAGTACGGTTGTTGTAATGAGACGACAGCTTCCAACTTTGTTCGGCATGAGGATGAACATGGCACGACATGCAATATTCATCAGTTGACGTGTGGTGATAAACCTTTTTGCCAGGATACATAGCAATAAGGCAAGCAGCAATTCCTGCTGCGAACAATGAAAAGTAGAGTTTTTTACCAGTAAAAACTGATTTAATGTTTAGCTTCATCCTTCTGCGGGATTTTAGGTTCAGTGTGAAGATAAATCTCCCCTGTTAGCGATGATTTACTTGTAAATTAGAACGAGGTTACCCTTGGGTTAATTTTCGCTTAAAAAGAGCCGATTCATCGACCAATACAACACAATAAAAACCTATTCTCCAATGATTTAAAAAATAGTTAACCCACAACACATTTTTTTCTTACGAGATAAAATTATCGAACTTCTTCAGGTACGATTCTCCGTAATATTCGAGGTATAAAGTGCAGAATTTGTCGAAGGTAAACTTCGCAGTATTGTAATTATTCTGCCTAACCAGAGCGGTTAGTTTGTATTGGAGCGCTTCTTCATTGACTGGATCTGTTTCGAAAATACGATTGGTTAGTTTTAACACCAGCTCATTATCTTTTTCCATATCCAGCTTCGATAAAAATTTCAATAACATGTCCACAATGCTGTTCCCAATTGTTCCTTTGAAATCATCCAGCCAGTCGTAAGTCTCTCCTTTGAATACTTCACCACCACGAATGATTTGATAAAATTGCAAATAATAGGTAGCCGGATCATGCCCTTCTTTGCCCAACATGTCCAGGTATTCGATGTAATCGCAATATACATCGCCGGAGAATTCAACCGACCAGCGATCAATATTGAACAGCACTTCCACTTTATCAATTGATTCGAGCAACATGCGCAACTTTCGGATCGTAACCCCCCGAATATTTTTTGCATTCTGATAAGACTGATCAGGCCACAAAATATCGCTCAATTCCTTCGTGGTAATTCCGTTTTTCGATTTCTGCGAATGCAATAAAATGAGCAAAAAGAGCTGCTTTATTTTAGGTGTAAACTGCGCTGTAATATTTTCGCCATGACTATCGAGAACCTTGAATGTACCAAACAGGCGAATATAGTTTCGGGTAGGCTCCTGTACATCCTGTCGTTCCATTTCCCTTATTTTTTCGGCTGAAATAAAACTGCGTTTCACCGGTTTCTTTTTTCTTAGAAAAATAAATACAACAAGTCCTCCAATAAAGACAAATCCTAAAAACCAGAATAAATAAGAAAAGCGAGAAAAGAACTTTCGGTGAGGAACAATATCGTACACCTCTTTACTGACTCCCCAAATTTCTTCTTCACCCAATGCCCGCGACCAAATCGCAAGATCATCGATAGCCCCGTACATATTTGATTTCCAACTAAAGCCAGCAACTCCGATAAATAAATTATCACGTCCCTTAAACGATGGATGTCCCAACGATTTGCTATCCAGTTTTCCATTTACAAAAATGGCCTGCTCTCCGTTTTCCTTGTTATATCGCCAACACAAATGATACCACCGACCTGCCTCAATACGAGTACTTCCTTCCAAATCGTTAGCAAAAAATCCGAAATAAGGCTTCTGATCGCGAATTAACAAATGAATTCCCTGCTGGTATGCATTAGTCTTTGTCCCAATTACGCAATAGTCCGACTTATCAGATAAATATTCCTTGATTTTAACCCATGCACACACGGTAAAATCATGGTCGCGTATGCCAAAATTCTCGGACTTGGGCAGTACAATATGACTTTTATTATCAAACCAGGCGACCGACTGGCGTAGCGTGTCTCCTTCAAATCTCACCCCCAGATTTTCGCCGGAAAGATTATTTAAACCATCATCCTTCGGACCATTCTCAAAAGTATATATTGCTTCCAGATTCTCGTCTATTTCGAGAGGCGATGCAATAAAATGCTGTACCACATTTTGCTCCGGTTCTTCAAAAACTACAGATTCAGGTTTAAACCGATAGCCCGGACTTTTGGGAGTAAGCGAAATATTATCACCGGGTCCCACGGGAAAGCTGAATTTTCCATTTGTCAGACTATTCGTTCCCATCCAGCTCACATAATCAAGGATTTGCGCATTGAAACTTACGGTTCCTTTTACCACTTTGAACGAACGCAACTGATTAGTTACCGTAACAATCCACATTTCAAACTTATCGAGCATGATAAAATTGGGTGTTTTCCCTGTAGTGCTCCAGGTATTCTTTATGTGTTCTATCAAATATGGATTTTGAGTCAGATTATTTCCCAGATTCTGGGGATTGTCAACCCGTCGGGGCAAATTATAGTCGTTATAAATGAGTAAACTGTTTTTGGGGTCACCCTTCAGAAACTCACCTTTAAAATCATGGGCTTCCAATAACGAGAAATAGGGTTCTACGGCAAAGTCCCAGATGTAGTGCATCCAGTCGGGAGAACGGCGATGGTGTTGCATCGCAAAAACCACCACGCGCTGATTTTCTTCGACCATTGTCTTCAAGGCAGGCCACCCGGATTGAGGATCGTGCACGTACAAAAATTTATCGAGCCCCGATTCTTCAAAAACAGCCTCAACCTCGCTGACATTCACGCTAAAGTCGAGAAAAAGAGTGAGTATTTTCTCCGGATTTTCTTCCAGTTTTCGTCTGATTTCCTGCAATGTTTCGACAAAAGGGGTTGACATCTCGCGCGAATTAATCAGCGTTAACTGATTGCGCTGTTTCTCCCAATCAAGATAGAAACGAAATCCTCCAATATTGAGGTCCAACAATTCCTGAACACTCCGGGTTTCTTTCAGATTTGCATCAACACCCGAATAATTCGAGATTACAAAAATGCTTTCGTCGTATAATTTCGGAGAACCTTCTTCTGCTGCTTTTGCCTGTATCACAGCCAGAAGTAGCAGAATAACGATCAATCGAAAGTATTTTGAAAGTCTCGACATGAATTTGCAGGTTTATTCTGATCAACAAATATAATGAATATGACAAGTTTTTCACTATACGTGATCTGAACTCGTTTCAAAGTTCAAAAAAGACAAAACTCACTCATTTCCGAATTGACATTTTTTTATATTTTTGCAGCACTTGGGTTGTTAGCTCAGTTGGTTTAGAGCATTACCTTGACAGGGTAGGGGTCACTGGTTCGAATCCAGTACAACCCACTTTTTTTGCAAAAAAAAATAAAGACAGATAAAAGTATTACCTTCCTATCTGTCCTCATCTTCCAAAATTTTAATTTTTTATTTGGCTCTTAATTGCCCGATTCGTACTTGGGCTTATCATTATTATTTCATCGAATCAGCAGAAGAAAACTCCTCCAGACAAGCATTAAAAAAATCTACACCTAGCAATTGAGCTGGAATAATATCTCCAGCCTTAAATACTGTTGGGTCAAATGCATTGCCTGATGATGATGTAGAACCAATTGAAGTAATCTTAAATTCAGTACGCCGGTTAGCCTGATGTTCTTCTTCAGAACAAGGGACTCCATCTTTACAATGGTTAGTAAGCTGCGTTTCTCCATAGCCTTTTGCGGTAATACGAATAGGGTCAATACCATTCATTACAATATAGCGAACCGCTGATTCAGCCCTTTTTTGAGATAATTCAATGTTATATTCGAACGAAGCACGCGAATCGGTATGCGAACCAAGTTCAACACTAATCGGATAGCGTTTTAATATGCGAACAAGGTTGTCCAATGCAGGTTGAGCATCTTCGCGAATAAACCACTTATCAAGATCGTAGTATATATTATCAATTCTGAAAACCTGGTTAAGCTGGTATTTATCAAGCAATAAATCACGTGGTGTTTTCAGTTCTAATGCTGTTTCCTGCTGACTAATCCGAAAATTCAAACAATCATCAAAAAAGTCAGACTTCATTGCTTTAGCTACATATAGTATTCCCTTTTCTATCGGAGCTTCGTAATAGCCATTCGTATCTGTTTTCAAAACCGACACTTCGTTTTTCAATGTATTAAAAAGAAAAACAGTTGCGTTGGAAATCGGCTCCATTGTCGATTTATTTTTCACATAACCACTTATTATTGGTTCGTCCACGAATAAAGCTGGCTTTTCTTCACTTTTTATTTCCGGAGTTATCGAAGGAGTTCGTTTATAATCCCGAAATGTGTAAATATCATCAGAACCTAGTCCTCCTGGCCTATTTGAACAAACAAATCCATCTTTTCCATTCGGGTTAAATACAATGCTAAAATCATCGTACGACGAATTAATGGGGCTTTTCAGGTTCCATGGAGCGGACCACTGACCATTTTCAAAACGTGATTCGTAAACATCAAGTCCACCATAGCCAGGCAAACCGTCAGAAGAGAAATATAAAGTTGAATCGTTGGCCCAAAAAGGGAAGACTTCGTTTCCAAAAGTATTTATCTCATGTCCCAAATTAATTGGTTTCGACCATTCTCCATTTACCAATTCAGAAATATATAAGTCGCTTTCACCGTATCCTCCATCCATATCGGAAGAAAAAATAATTCTCTTGCCATCTTTTGATAATGCAGGATGTCCGACAGAATAATCGTCACTATTAAACGGGAAAGCTTCAAATTCTACCTCTTTGGCATCAAGTGTGGCATAAAAAATCTTCAAAAGATTCGTGGGTATATTCCCATTATTTTTTTTCCACGCTGATTTCTGTTGAAGAGTTCGAGTAATAAATACTTTCTTAAAATCAGAAGAAAAACAAAGTGGCCCATCGTGGTATGCCTGATTATAAATTGAAGACATTTTCTCCGGAGCATTCATTTCATTCCAAAAATCATTATTAAAAACAGGATTAGACTGATACATATCCAAATAGCCAAAACTAGTCCACAAATATGTTTGTTCCTCAATCATATCCACATCGCGATCTGAAGAAAAAACAATTCCCTCCTGATAATATACTGGTGCAAAATCAGAACATGAAGAGTTGAGACCTTTCGCATTTTTTATCTCTGCACATTGAGGTAAGTCTTGCCATTGCCTAATCTGGCTACAATAGCTGGCATAAGCCTTGCCTCTGGGATCATAAGAAGCCAACTCTGCATATTTCAAAAAAGCAATCTCTGCCTCCTTATAATTTTCAAGAGTTCGTAGCGACATGCCCAGATAATAATAATTTATTGGGGGAATATTCCGAAAAGCAACCACCTGCTCATACCATAAACGAGCTTCATCCATATTATTCATTAATCGAAAACAGTCGGCAAGGCGCACTGTTGCATCTTTTCGAACTAAAGTATCCTTATCCTCTGTTGCTTTCAGATATAAAGGAATTGCCTTACTGTATTTGAATTCATTAAATAATAAGTCAGCCCTCTTTTTAGGGGAAAAAACATGTCCAGCAAAACTAACCAGCGAAAGAATCAAAAATAGCAATGTTATTTTGGTCTTCATATGAGAATTGTATTTTCTGTTTAAATCTTCTGTTTCACAAATCATTCAATTTAAAAATAACGAGGTGTACGCATCCTTGTTCCTTTTAATCCTAAGTCAAATTCCAGTCTTATTTCGTGCGAACCATAATTAAATGGCTGCAATTCGTTCAAATAAATATCATAGGAATACCCAAGTTTGATGGATTCGGTTAACGCAATTTCGGATAAAAAGGTAATTGCTTCCATGGTTCGGTAAGATGCACCAATCATGAAAGAATGTCCAAAAAACAAACTGGCATTAAAATCGAACTGTACCGGAGCATTGCTGGTATATTTGGCCAGAGCAGAAGGGCGAAGAACCATTTTATTTTCCAACGGGATAGCAGTTCCTGCCATCAAATAAAAATGTCGGGTTAATTTGCTGAACGAATTGGCATCGGTTGCCTTGCTCATATCTATTTCATTTTCGAGAAGCTGCTTTGATGACAAACCAGCAAAGAAACGACTTGACTGATAATATATTCCCAGATTCATATCCGGAATAATTTTTCGCACATCCTGTGCAGAGAAAATAACATCATTCTCATCTTTCAGATTCATTGCTGCCCAATCGAAATCAGAATGTTTTAATCCTAACTGAATCCCAAATGAAAGTGAGCTTTTGGGAAATAACAATCGGTAGGCATAAGTTCCCATTAATCCGCTTCGAACTGTTGGACCCAATATATCCCGATAAACATAAAATCCGAGACCAATTTTCTTACTATTCATTGCCGTGTGTACACTCAGTGTATAAGTTTGAGGCGCTCCATCAATATTTACCCACTGAGTACGGCTTAATAAAGTTACATTTGTTGCTTCCCTACTCCCAGCATAAGCCGGATTAACAAGAAGCTTATTGAATGTATATTGTGTAAAGAGCGGATCCTGCTGTGCAATGGCAACCAGTGGTCCCAACAATAAAAACAGTAATATAATTTTTTTCACCATCATATCTATTTTCCTAAGCATTTCACATTTTATACAGCAGTTATTACTTACCGTTTTTTAACTGAACCCATCCGGTATATGATTTCACATTTTTTATCTCCAGAACATAATAATAGGTTCCATCAGGGAGTCGTTTCCCTTCGTCGTTGGTTCCGTCCCAGAAAATATTTTCATTATCATAATCTTCCAGTTCACGAACACGATCACCCCATCGGTTAAATATTTTCACATAATTGTCGGGGAATTTTTCAATTCCATCAATCCACCAAACATCATTGTCCCCATCTCCATTCGGTGAAAGGCCATTACGTATTTCGATCAGATTATCAATGTTTTTATCAACAACAATCAAAACACTATCGGTAGCCTGACATCCGGTCATCATGTCTGAAACAATTAAATTAAACCATGTATCTGCTTTCAATCGAACAGTTTCTGCCCGATTTGAACTGTGATTCGGAACCATATCAACAGGAGACCAACTATATACATACGCCCCGGACCCTTGATAAACAGAAGAACTAAGAATCGCACTTCTGTTATACAAGACAGTTTCTGATTCTCCGGCATCAACCAACATCTCTGGATGATAGCTAATTAACATGGTATCTCTGACAATCTCATCATTACAGAAACTAAATCCATGAACATTCATAATCATTTGAATCATTCCGACTTCTCCTCTGGCTGGAATATAAGTTGGACGCAGAGTTGTGGCATCTTGTATCTGCCCTTTTCCGCTAGTAGTCCAGAAGATACTGCTGTAATGTTGTGCCACCGGTTGATTGAGTCTGAATTGTTCGTTTGCACAAGCTATCTCATCTGCTCCTGCCTTTGCAATCGGTCGTTGCTGAATGGTCAGTTCCATTTCATCTTCAGTCGTGCCACATGGAGTTTTACCTAAAGCTGATAAAGTCAGAATTACTTTCCCATTCAAAATATCGGAAGTACTCGGATAATATGTCGGACTAAGAACTCCCGGATTGCTGAATATACCGGTTCCGCTTGTTCTCCATTTTACTAACGATTGATTTGCGGCTTTAGCTCCCGAAATACTATAATTGCTTCCTTCGCAAATGGTTACATCAGGACCTGCATTGGCCGTTGTCTGGGGAATCAGGATGAGTTCAATTGCATCCGAAGCGACACCACATGGAGTCGCAGAATTTGCGGTCAGGGTAAGTGTTACTCGTCCAGCCAGAAGATCTGCTGAACCCGGAGTATAAATCGGATGCAGCACTTTGTCATCGCTGAAAGTACCTGAGCCGGAGCTTATCCATTGCAAAGAAACAGCATTCGACTGACTTGCGTCTTTCAACTCATAAGAACTTCCGGCGCAAACTGTTACCGAAGAAGTTGAGCCTGCTTTTACAACCGCTTTCCGGGCAATAGTCAATACCATGCTCGACGAGGTAATTGCACAAGTAGAAGAAGCTGTCAATGTCAGTTCAACATCTCCATTCAAAATATCAGCTAAACTTGGAATATAGATTGGATTCAGTTGCGTTTTATCGCTAAATTTTCCTGATCCTTTGGTCGCCCAAAGCAACGAAGTATAATCTTTGGCCGAAGCGTTAATCAACTTATAAACCTCCCCTTCACAAATATTTGCGTCAAATCCTGCGGTCAAATCCATTGCTGAGGCATCTGCCTTTATCGTTACCATTTGTAAGCTGGTTGCCATATTCAAAGCTGCGTCCCAGAACGACCACTCAACCCGACTTATTCCTGCCATGAAATTATATGCTGTTCCTGCATCAAAAGGACCGGCAAAACTATTATCAGGATTAAAAACCATATAATTTACTTTTGAGGGAACAGCACTACAATTATCTTTAAAAGAAGGAGGAGTGAGAACCAACGATGCAACACATGTTCCGGGGGTCGTTGTTTCGGTAACCGGAACAGAACGTTCCAGCACCGGAGCTTCACGGTCAACAACCGTTACGGTAAACGTACATGAAGTTTGTTGAGCACTTGATCCATCAACAATAAAATATTGTACGGTGCTAATTCCTTTTTGGAATTCATAGCCACTTACATCGTTAATTCCTGAAACAGAAGTTCCATCAGGATTGGTAACCAACCAGGAAAGAGAAGCGCTACAATTACTACGCGATAGCATCACCGACAAATTATTAGTCTGCGATATCCACGAGCACTTGCCTTTATCTGTTTCTTTCTGAATATTTGACGGACAAACAAGGAATGGATTTTCAGTATCGACAACATTGATAAAGAATGAACAAACCGATGAATTACCATTTCCATCCACTGCCGTGTATTCAATTTCGTACATACCGGTATCCAATAGTGTTCCTTGCTGTGGTCCTTTGGTTTGTACTGCTGTTGCATTTGTTCCATTGTCTTTTAATACCGGAATGCTCCAAATAGCTCCTCCTTTGCAAGATCCGGACATTGTACCAATCGTAAATGTTTTTCCAGAAGGACAATTCACAAACTCTGGAGCCTCGGTGTCATTTACTTGTACGGTTGTTGTACAAGTTGAAGTATTTCCGTGACCGTCACGTGCAGTCCACACAATCGTAGTCGTTCCGATTGGTAAAGTTGCTCCATTCAAGCTATATGGGTTTGCCCAAGCACTAAAGTTATGAGTAACCGTAACATTTCCACCACAGCCAACAGCTGTAGCATCCAGAGAATTATTGGAGACTACGTAACCGTTTACACCCGCTGTATTTGCAAATACAAATGGTCCTCCTGCCGGACAAGTAACAACCGGAGGGCCGCTCACTGTTATCACTTTATCATCATGATATGTCGGGCATACACCACTTCCTTCAGGAGTAACAGTTAATGTCAATGTTACAGGTCCTGTTTCTCCAATACCCGGAGTATAAATCGGGGATAAAGTAGTTGGATTCGTTAACGTCCCGGTTCCATTATGTGTCCAAATCAAGCCAACATAATCGGTAGCTTCTGCATCCAGAACCTGATATGGTTCGCCATTGCAAACAGAAACATCATTCCCCGCAAAAGCATACGTATTTCTCCAAACTTTTAATACCAGCTCATCGGTTACACTCGGGCAACTGCCGTTTCCACGAGCTGTTAGTCGGATTGTTACCTGGGCATAGTTGATGTCAGCCACACTTGGGGTATAAGTTGTAACAAGAGCATTGTTTGCACTAAAGACTCCGGTTCCGCTTGACGACCAATCCAAACTTGAATAATTTGCCGCAATACCCGTCAATGTTGTTGGATTAAGAGCACAGTTATTAATGTCTGGCCCCAGTACAACTGTAGGCGGATCAGTAATTGTCAGCAATTTCGTATCGGAAACAGTAGAACATGTGCCACCGCCAAAAGGAGTTACGGTTAATGTCAGGGTAATTGTTCCTGTTTCGCCCGGTGCCGGAGTATAAACCGGCGTTAATGTTGTTGCACCGGTAAGTGTTCCTGTTGCACCCGCATTTTTAGTCCAGAGAATACTTTCAGCATTGGTTACATGTGCATCCAAAATCTGATAACTGTCAGTACGACAAACAGAATGATCGATGCCTGCATAAGCAGTTGCTGAAGGCCAAATTGTTAAAGTCATTTCATCGCTCAAAGGAACAGAGCTTCCTGCTCCGGTAACTGTCAGCTTTAGCTGAACTTCTTTTGTTGCAATATCTGCAGAACTTGGAATATAGACAGCATTCAATATTGCAGGATTAATAAATGATCCGGTTCCGTTAGTTGTCCAAAGCACCGATGAATAATTGGATGCTGTTCCCTGTAAGGTATAAGATCCGGCAAAACTGCAAATAACCGCATCGTTGCCTGCAAAAAGTGTCAAACTTCCTGTAATTCCGAAGTTCGCATTAGCAAGACTTCCACCATTTGTATTTACAGCCAGAACCCCTTCTGCAGTTCCATCGGAACCAACTCCGGCTCCAATATTTTCACCCGCAGAACTCCATCCTGCCGGATAAGATGCCGCAGACAATGTTGAGCCAACAACTTTTATTCCGGTTGAAAGAATTAACTTATACGTTGAATTTATATTCAGGCCATTGGCTTCAGTAAACGAATAAGTACCGTTGGCAGCAATCGGTACGGAAGCTACAACCTGATTTAATGTGTTAACAAGATTCATATACAATGCTCCGCCAACATTGGTTCCAACACCGTTAACTGTATTATCAGCCAATCCGTTTCCATCGTTATAAACTGTTCCGGAAAGAACCAGACCCGTAAACGGAATTGTTACTGAACCTGCCGCTGCTGAAACCATACTTTCGTTATCCACCACATAGTACGACAAAACCGAAGTAACAGCACCATCCACCGGGTCAATCAGAATAGAAAATAAAGGTTGACCTGTGGCATTCGTCGTAATACTCACCCCTGCTCCCGGAATAGAAGTATATTTCACGCCATCAACCGTGATACTTGTTGCATTGGTTGGCATCGACATGATACGAATATTGGAAATTGTTCCATCAATATCGGTTCCGCTAAAGTTATTTGCATACACCTGAACAGTATTTGTTCCTCCCGGATTGATCTGACTCAACATTGTTGCAGTTCCTGCAACAGGAGGATCGTTTACCGGAAGAACATTTATATTGACCTGCTCTGCCGTTGCGGCATAATTAACACCATCAAATGCATTCCAATCGAATGACGTATTTCCATTCCAATTAGCATTAGGCGTAAAGCGAAGATTTGGAATATCAGCTACCGCAACCTCTGTTCCTGCAACAACAGGATTACCGTTCAATCTTAATACACCATTCGCTGGCAATGAAACAATTTTAATTTTTGTCATCGGATCGCCATCTGCATCGGTATATTTTGTTATGAAATCGTTGGTGGTAAAAGTTACATCGCTATCTTCGGAACCGGTCTTTGGAACATCTGAAATTACCGGAGCATCATTAATATTTCCGATAGTCATCGTCACAGTTGCCGAAGAACAATCTCCATCTACATCGCAAACCTTATAGGTAAACGCATCTGCTCCCACATAATTTGAAACTGGGGAATAAGTAAATGTTCCATCCGCATTTATTACCACTGAACCATGTGTCGGAGGTGTAACCACCGTCCAGATATTTCCGCCATCTCCGCTTGGAGTGTCGTATCCCGGATTTCCGATGGTTCCTGCTACTGAGCCGGTAAATGATGTTCCTTCATTGGTGGTAAATGCATCATCAGCAGCCACAGGAGAATCATCTCCAGGAACAACAGTAATCGTTAATTCTGCGGTATCGGTACTTGTTCCGTTTGATGCCGTGTAAGTAATCACTGGCACTGTACCATTATAGTTAGCCGAAGGAGTAAACGTATAAGAACCATCAATATTAATTCGAATAGTTCCAACATTTGGTATTGTAGCCAAATTCCCTGCAGCATATGTTATCCCTCCTATAGTAAACTGGGTTACAGAGAGAGGTAATCCATTTGGATCAGTATCATTTATCAGAACATTTCCGGTTGTCGCATTGTCCTCATTAGTCACAGCATTATCATTTGTTGCATCCGGAGTACACAATGTCTGATTAATTGTAACTGAAAGGTCAGCCGTACAAGAATTTGCATCGGTAATTCGAAGAAGATAAGTTCCGGCTTTCATTCCCGAAACAACATTGGCTGAAATAGTAGCCGTACCTCCTACGGGTTGTGTAATAATAGTATAAGCATACGGTGTACTTCCTCCTTGTCCGGTAAGAATCAATGCCCCATCAGTCATTCCCAAACAAGACACATCTGTTTGACTTGTCTTGGCAAGAACTAGTAGAGTAGGCTCCTCAATTACAAAACTAACAACATAAGTACAACTGTTTGCATCGGTAATGCGAACCCAATAATCACCGGCCGAAAGTCCGGAGAAACTACCAGATGCCTGAGGTGCTGCTCCTTTTAAACTATAAGTATAAGGAGCTAATCCATTTGCAGCAACAATTACAACTGCTCCGGTATTATTTCCTTTACAACCAACATTCGTACGAGAAGTTACTGTTCCCGACAAATTACTGTTGGTATTTACAATATTAAAATTCAAACTTGCAGAACAGACTCCATTCGACGTGGCGGTGTAATAACCCGCACTCAAATTCGTAAATGTCGATCCCGAAGCAAGAGTTGTTGATCCCACTGTTATTGTGCTTCCATCGCTACTGGTCAGTCGTACTGAACCGCTGTATCCGTTACAAGCTGTTCCCGTCAGGTTCGTAGCGGTGATAGTCACCGCCGCCGGATCAGTCAATACAATATTGGTTAGTGTTGCCTGGCAGCCATGCGAATCGGTTACCGTGACATTGTATGTTCCACCTGTCAATCCATCCGGGTCTTCTTCTGAAGATCCATTGTTCCACACAGAACTGTACGGACTCGTGCCTCCACTTACATTGATACTAATCTGTCCATCGTTTCCTCCATGGCAAGTCGGAGATGTTGATCCAGCTAAAGTAACACTCAAGGCACTTGGCTCCGTCAGGGTAACACTCGCAATTGCGGTACAATTGTTTGCATCCCGAACTGTTACAGTATAAGCAACACCTGCACTTAATCCGGTCGCAGTAGCAGTTGTTTGTCCATTGCTCCATAGGTAAGTATAGCCTGTAACAGCTGTTGTGGTGCCTCCCGTTGCAACAACCGTTGCGGTTCCATCGGTTCCACCATGACAGCTCACATTGGCTTTGCTGCTAATCTGTGCCTCCAGTCGTGTTGGCTGATCGATATCAAAACTTAAACTGAAAGTACATCCATTGGCATCAGTTACCAATGCCACATAGGCTCCGGCTGTCAGGTTCGCAATTACATTGCTGCCCACTGCTACGCCATTTAATTTATAGGTATATGGTGCAGTTCCTCCGCTGGCAGTAATCGTTGCAGTTGTTGTTCCTCCGTAACACAAAGGATCAGTAAAAGAAACGGTTGCAGAGAGGTTACTGTTCGTATTTACAATATTAAAATTCAAACTTGCCGGACAGACTCCATTCGACGTGGCGGTGTAATAACCCGCACTCAAATTCGTAAATGTCGATCCCGAAGCAAGAGTCGTTGATCCCACTGTTATTGTGCTTCCATCGCTACTGGTCAGTCGTACTGAACCGTTGGATCCGTTACAAACTGTTCCCGTCAGGTTCGAAGCGGTGATAGTCACCGCCGCCGGATCAGTCAATACAATATTGGTTAGTGTTGCCTGGCAGCCATGCGAATCGGTTACCGTGACATTGTATGTTCCCCCTGTCAATCCATCCGGGTCTTCTTCTGAAGATCCATTGTTCCACACAAAACTGTACGGACTCGTGCCTCCACTTACATTGATACTGATCTGTCCATCGTTTCCTCCATGGCAAGTCGGAGATGTTGATCCAGCTAAAGTAACACCCAGAGCGCTTGGCTCTGTCAGGGTAACACTCGCAATTGCGGTACAATTGTTTGCATCCCGAACTGTTACGGTATAAGCAACACCTGCACTTAATCCGGTCGCAGTAGCAGTTGTTTGTCCATTGCTCCATAGGTAAGTATAGCCTGTAACAGCTGTTGTGGTGCCTCCCGTTGCAACAACAGTTGCTGTTCCATCGGTTCCACCATGACAGCTCACATTGGATTTGCTGCTAATCTGTGCTTCCAGTCGTGTTGGCTGATCAATATCAAAACTTAAACTGAAAGTACATCCATTGGCATCAGTTACCAATGCCACATAGGCTCCGGCTGTCAGGTTCGCAATTACATTGCTGCCCACTGCTACGCCATTTAATTTATAGGTATATGGTGCAGTTCCTCCGCTGGCAGTAATCGTTGCAGTTGTTGTTCCTCCGTAACACAAAGGATCAGTAAAAGAAACGGTTGCAGAGAGGTTGCTGTTCGTATTCGTTATTTCAAAATCTTTCGTTGCCGTACATCCAGCAGCAGATGTAAAACTAACCTGGTAATGACCGGCAATAAGATTATTATATGTTGCTGTTGTTCCTGCAATGGTCGTTCCATTTAAATTGAATGTACCATTAACACCTCCCGATGCCAGAGAAATAGCCCCGGTTGATTGTCCGCAAGCAGTATTTGTTTGCCCTGTAATTGAAATAACAGGCGCTGCAATAACTGACAGATCTATGAAATCAGTTGCATCGCTACACGATGTTCCAATTTTAGTTGCAGTTAAAGTCAGTCTTACCGTTCCTGATTGTCCTGTTGTTGGAGTAAATACAGGATTTAATGCATTGGCATTATCGAAAGTACCGGTAACTGCACCTGATGCTGCCCATTGCAGAGTTGAATAATCCGAAGCAACGGCTCCTGTCAGGGTATAGCTACTTCCTGCACAAATTGTAGCTGTTGCCGGTCCGGCATTCGCTGTTGGAACCGGCCAAATATTCAATACTTTCACATCGCTAACCGTTCCGCACGAACTTGTTGCTGTCAATGTCAACTGAACTTGCCCGGTTAATTTATCCGCAGCACTTGGCGTATAAGTTGGATTTAGAGTCGCCTGTGCTCCACCAAAACTTCCGGTTCCGCTAGTTGTCCACAAAACGGAAGTATAATTGGTTGCAGTTCCAGCAAGAATATGTGTACCAGAAGAGCAAATATCTGCATCTGTTCCAGCATTTACAGTCAAAGCAGGAGTGAATGTCAGCACAACATCATCTGAAACATCAACACAGGTTCCTTCTGCTTTTGCAGTCAATCTCAATGTCACAGATCCAGCTGTAATGTCTGCTCCATTCGGAGTATAAACCGGATTCAATGCTTTATCATTATTAAAAGATCCTCGTCCTGCTTCTACAGTCACCCATGTAAGATCAGTGTAGTTATAAGCCACTGCTCCTGAAAGAGTATGAGTATTTCCGGCACAAACTGTTCCGTTGGGACCAGCATTAACCGTTGGAGGAGTCCATATTGTCAGAATCATTTCCTTTTCAACATTGGGACAAACACCTCCGCTATATGCAACAACTTTCAATCGAACTTGCCCATCCTGAACATCAGATGCGCTTGGAGTATAAGTAGGTGCCATTACCGTAGTACTGCTAAATGTTCCTGTACCATCAGTTGACCAGAGATACGATGACGCATTTACAATAACGGCATTGGTTGAATATGTTTGATTGAATGTATGATTCGGATGGCACATTGCGCCATCAGTAAGAGTTACTGAAACAACCGGCACACAGTTCGTATTTAATGGCGTAGGAGTACTATGTTCTGCCACATCACCATCGTGATCCGGATCCGGATCGCTGCCATTATGGGAAACATCGCTCACTCCACCCGTTACAGATGTAGCTGTAACCTGATTGGTATAGGAACCTGCCGCAAGAATTCGAACACGTAAACGAATATCCGACGAGGCATCCCGAGCCAAGCTGTTACCTGCCGAAACAAGCAAGTTTTTATCGGCATTGCCATTGAAAGAAGTATTTACAGCAAAATTCGCACTAGAGATCCCCAATACTGTATAATTTGTTGCACCAAAAGCCGTAACTAAATCATCTGTTACCTGAATATCATCCAACTGCTGATTTCCATAATTCTGAACCCGAATATTAAATAATGCCTCATACGTACCGTCTCCTTTATCTTCGAGACTTACCAATTGTTTTGCTACACCAATTTTAGGAGCACAATTGATTACAGTTATTACCAGGCTAAAGTCAGGTCCAACGCACCCCGTAGCAACATTTGTCGGAGTAATTACATAAGTCACCTGTCCATCAGCCATACCGGCATTGGTCAGCACATCATCAATTGCCCCCGAGCCATTCGGGGTGAACCCGGTTACCGTTCCTACTGTATTCACGGCAGTCCAGGCATAAGTAGTTCCAACAACTGCTGAAGTTGGTGTATAATTTACATTTTCACTGTTACAAATACTTTTGGTCGAAGCACTGGTTACCGTTGGTGTAGGATTTACATTAATCGTTACTGGCACAGTTATTCTCTCGCAAACAACACCATTCAATGTTGAAATAGCAACACGTCGATAATAAGTTGTTGTATATAATGCCGATGGAGCATACGTTGTATTGGTCTGTCCGGCAATCGTGTTATAAGTTACGTTATCAGTACTTCTTTCCCACCTGTAAGTAATCACAGCTCCTGCTTCGGTTGCTGTTGCATCATTCGTACTCGAGAGAGATGCTGGCGCATGCCCGGAACAAATTGTCTGGCTGGCGGCAATAATTCCTGCATCCAGATTATTTACAGTAACGGTTGCAACAGCAGAAGTAATCGGATTACAATCGTTTCCGGTTGCTGTAACTGTAACACGATAATCGGTATTGGCAGCTAAAGCGGGAGTAGTGTATGAAGCAGAATTTGCTCCAACATTAGACCATGTATTCATTCCCGAAGGAGAGCTTTCCCACTGGTAATTCAGTGAAGGAGTACCCCCGGTTGCAACAACATTCAAGGTTGTTGTTGATCCGTTACATATCGTAACACTGGCTGGCGGAGTTGTAATTGATGGATCTGCAACAACAGTTAATGTTCGTGTTTCTGAATAAACGGTACCGCAGCCATCTCCGGTAGCCGATATTTTACACCGATATTCATACGCTCCGGCATTGGAAATTCCGGCAACAGAAAAGTCTGAAGCTTGCGTTGCATTGGAATATGTTGCCCCAAGTGGAAGACCATTAACAACTGCAGCCCATGTTCCTGAATTATTGTACTCCCACTGATAATCCAGAGAAGGAGTCCCACCTGTTGCCACAACCGACATATTTGCAGATGTACCCCCGACGCAAATTGCAGCGGGTGCAACAGGTTGAGTTGTTACCAAAGGATCTGCAACAACCGTAAATGAAGCCCCGCTACTATTATAATCACAGCCCGAGGTATTTGTCGTGGTAAGCCTGTACTGGTGCGTTCCGGCTAATGTGATCCCGGAGATTGTCATACTTAAAGAAGTTTGTCCCGAATAACTTGCCCCGGCTGGTGTCCCATTAACAGTATTTCCCCACGTTGTTCCATTGTAGTACTGCCATCTGTATGTTGCAACACCTGTCCCGCCTGAAATGGTACTTGAAACGACCGTCGAACCTCCGGCACAAACATTTGCCCTGGTGTATGTCGGATCTGTCAATACCGGGTCTGCAACAACTGTTACATTGACATTATTTGATGTTGCATCATTACACCCCAATCCGGTAGATGAAACGATACAACGATAAGAATAAGCTCCGATAGCAGAAATACTTGCGACCCTCAATTGTGTTCCACTAGATAAAATAGTATATGTAGCTCCGGCAGGAGTTCCGTTGGTTACATTTGCCCAGCTACCTCCCCCTGTATCATATTGCCATTGGTAACTACGAGAAGGAGTACCGCCTGCTGCCGCAATAGTAAGATTTGTTGTTCCTCCAACACAAATTGTCGAGATACTTGCCGTTGGCTGAGAAGTAATGGATGGACTGGAAACAACTGTCACTTTTATTGTTGAAGATGTTGCCGTACAGGTGACTGGATCACCACCAATTGTTGAAGTAACAATACGACGATACCAGGTATCCTGAACCAAAACTCCGGGACTGTAAGTCGAATTCGTCCCTACATCTGTAACGTTAGTGCCAAAATTATCCGTGCTCGATTGCCATAGATAAGTTAATACTCCATCTCCGGTTGCAGCAACAGTTTCCGTAAATGGATTAGGAGCTCCACCACTACAAATTGTTTGATCTGAAGCGATTGTCCCTGACGTTACATTATTAACCGTCACCAGCACAGGGGTACTTGTCAATGTACAAATTGTAGCTCCTGTTGTATTAATTGCAATTCTTCTGTACCATGCATCAGCAGTTAATGCAGTACTCGTATAATCCTGATTAGTGGCTCCTGAAATATCATTATAGGTCCCAAATTCAGTTAATCCCCGTTGCCATTGGTAAGTAATTACACCGTTTCCAACCACTGCATTTCCTGTTAAAGAAGCAGTTGAGCCGGAACAAATTGTTTGAGTTCCGGAGATCGTGTTGAGGGTTGTGAAACTATTTACCTGAACCAAAACAGAAGCACTGACTAAATCGCAAATTGATGCACCGATTGTACTCAATGCTGTCCGTCGGAAATACCGATCCGCAGCCAAAGCAGGAGTGGTATAAGAAGCAGAAGTTGCCCCCCCTATTACAGTCCATGCGTCAGTTACTCCATCGTCGTCCGATTCTTCCCACAGATACGTTACAGCACCATCAGCAGTAACGTTATTTCCTGAAATAACGGCAGAACTACCGGAACAAATTATTTGCCCGTTAATCGTATTAGCCGAAGTAAAGTTATTGACAGTCACCTTTACTGTATTCGAATTCACCGAACACGAAACACCATCCAATACTGAAGTTGCAACCCGACGATACCATGTATCTGCAGTTAATGCTCCAGCAGGAGTATAAATAGAATTCGTTTCTGTTGCAATATTGCCAAAAGTTACATTATCGGTACTACTTTGCCACTGATAGGTTATCACCCCGTCACCCGTAGCATCGCTAACCGACGAGAAAGCTGCCGGGACTGTAGCAGAACAAATAGTTTGATTGTCTGAAATTGCTCCTCCATCCAAATTATTTACTTTAACTATTGCTTCGCTTGATGTTTCTGATCCACATCCTGCCCCCGAAGAAGAAACAATAACGCGAAAACGAGTATCTGCGGTCAAATTCGGGGTAATATAAGTTGAGGTGGTTGCACCAGAAGCTGTTGCTCCATTTACAAAAGCTATTCCATCAAAATACTGCCATTGATAACTTGGAATCGGAACACCTCCAAAAGCAGTAACAGTCAACGATTTATTTTCTCCGGAACAAATAGTTGCTCCTACTGGTTGAACAGCAATCTGTGGATCATTATTTACCGTAACTTTAATTGGAGACGAATATAAATCTGCACAATTCGGTGCAGTAACAGTAACTCTACATCTGAAATAAGTAGTTGTTGCCAATGCTTCTGTATCGTATGTATCAGTATTGGCACCTGCTCCTCCCCCTACATTCGAATACGGACCTCCTAAATTGGTTGAACTCTCCCACTGATATGCTAATGTAGAACCTGCCGCATCGACTACAATATTTAAATCGGAAGCCGTTCCTCCGGCACAAATATATGCCGGTGACGATTGAGAAATAACACTCGGCACATTCACCGCAACAACCGACGAACTTACCGGACTACAACCAGTGCCTGTTGAATAAACAGTTACACGATAATACGTCGTTTTGGTCAATGCCGGAGTTGTATAGTTATTATTTGCCCCCACATAGACTGTTGACCATGAATCAGTTCCATTCGGCGATGATTCCCATATATAATTTAACGAAGGATATCCTCCTGTAGCTGTAACACTCATCGCATGTGTACTCCCGGCACACATCGTTGTTCCTGCTGGCTGAATTACTATCGTTGGATCGCTTACAACCTGAACATGAGCTACTGCTGATGTAATAACAGAACATTGAGTCACAACACAATGATAATAATAGTTCCCTGCACCCAAAGCAGGAGTTGTATAAGATGCGTTTACCGCTCCTGGAATATCTGTCCATGAATCAACTCCATTTGGACTTGACTGCCATTTGTAGCTTGCAATTCCTGTTCCGCCACTTACCGATACCGTTAAGGTCTGAGTTCCACCTTCGCACAACGTAGAGTTTGCAACGGGGCCATTTACAACCATAGCCGAACTCCGAACAATCACAACATCATCATAATAGTCATCACACGCGGTATTAGTAACCGTCCATCGGAAGATATGTGTTCCTTCTGCCAATCCGGTAACAGAACTATTATTTAGCGAAGGATCAGCAATAGTTGCTCCGGGGCCCGAAACATAAGTCCATGTTCCGGTACCAACGGCAGGAACATTTCCGGCAAGCGTCGCAGAAGTTGAGTTATTACAAAGAAGCTGGTTTGCTCCGGCATCGGCCAACGAAGGCAACGCTTTTATTTCGACGTTTACATCTTCTGAATTAGATAAACAAGTCCCATTGGTGATAGTCCAGCGAAATGTATGAACGCCAACAGGAAGTCCCACCACTGCGGATGTCGGCGATTCAGGATCAACAATTACGGCTGAGTTGGCCGTCACTTTTGTCCAGAGTCCAGTGCCTACCAACGGCGTATTTCCGGTCAAATTTACTGTTTCATACAAACACTTAACCACAGGAGTAGTGGTTGCATCGGTTTCTTCAGCATAAGTAATAACCGTAACATCATCCGATGAATTACAGGGACCCTGCACCGAAGTCCACCGGAAAACATAAGTAGTACCCGGGATCAAGTTATCGACTGTTGCTGTTGCTAAGTGAATATCAGAAAAGACTTCGGTTGTTTGAACCGGGCTAATCATTGTCCATGTACCTGCTCCAACAACAACCGGAGTAGCGGATAAAGAAACAGATGTTGCATCACATAAGCTCTGATCAACACCTGCATTAGCGGGAGTTGGTGATTGGAAAACAGTAATTTTAACATCATCTGATTTGCTACTACACACTCCGTTTGTTGTAGTCCAACGGAATGTATATACTTCCGGAGTACCATTTGATTTGGCTCCTAAGCCTGTAATAACCGTATTATATAATAAAGGATTAACAATTGTAGGAGCCGGGCCATCGCCTTCTTTCGAAACAAACGACCACATTCCAATTCCATTTACAACAGAAGTGGCAGCCATTGTCGCTGATGATGTACAATTTATGTCCTGATCGGGGCCAGCAACAGCATCTGAAGGCTCAGCAAAATTGACAATACGTACCTGATCGGTATTACTGCAATTACCATTGGCAACTGTCCACTGAAAAACATAAATACCCGGTACAGCACCAGAAAAAGAACTTTTCGGATCATTTACATTACTAAACGTTCCTCCGGCAGGACCAGATAACTTACTCCATGTTCCGGTTCCAAAAACAGGAGCCGATGCATTCATCGTAAAAATAGCAGCATCACAATGTTCCTGATCATCCCCGGCAATTGCCGTCGATGGAGGGTTTAAAAGCGTTACCGTCATTTCATCGGAAGTAGTACATCCAGGGGTCGAAATTGTATATCTGAAAGTATAAACTCCGGGAATAAGGTTGGAAGCAATAGCTGTATTGCCTGCGGTTGCAGTCACTGTTGCCGCATTGGGAAGGACACCGACCTGCTCCCATGTTCCGGCACTGGCTGTCGTTCCCCGAAGATTTACTGCCGTTACATACGTACAATAAGATTGGTCAGCTCCTGCATCAGCACGCTGAGTCACACTTACCGTAATTTCATCCGTCTCTACCGGACAAAAAGGGCCTCCGGATACCGTCCACCGAAATGTGTAAGCTCCAGTTATTAACCCATTTACCAAAGTAGAAGCAGAAGAAGAAGACACAATAGAAGGCGTATTGGGACCATTAACAATTGTCCAGCGCCCTGTACCTGAAGTAATCGGATCAGCCACAAGTGTGACAAATGATTCGCCACACACAGTTGTTGAAGCAAGTGGAATAACTGCCGGAGAAGGGGGAATAGAGACAAAAACAGAGACATCATCCGTTGACTTACATACTCCATTGGTTATTGTATATCTGAATACATACACTCCTTCCTGCAAATTCGATAATGCAGGAGAAGCTTGGGTCCATGTCGCCGGATCATCATCTCCGTCAAATAAGACCCACCCCGGGCCTGAAATCTGGCTCCATTTACCAGTTCCTTTTGCCGGAGCAATCCCCGTTGGATTCAATGTTGCGGTTGTTCCGCAAACAAAAAGATCATTCCCCGCATTTGCGCTAGTAACAGGAGCATCAATTGTAACAGTTATCGTATCTCTGGTTGGATTACAACCTCCACTGAAAATCTCCCACTTAAATTTATAGGTTCCATCAACAAGCCCTGTAACAGAAGTGTTGGGTTGAGTGTTGTTTGCAATTGTTGCCGGAGGACCTGATATTTGCGTCCATAACCCATTTCCCGGAGCCGGATCATTTCCGGCAAGCGTAATACTTGTTGTTCCTGAAGCAAGACATTCTCCCGCATCAGGCCCGGCATCAGCAACAATTGGGCCCAATGTGTTTATTACATCTACCACCATATCATCTGTTTGGTCACCGCACCGGTTTTCCACCTTCCAAGTGAAGGTGTAACTCGTATTTGGAAGCAAGCCTGTCACCACTGCTTTGGGGTTATGTACATCAGAAAACACAACTCCGGCATTAGGAACAACAGACCAGCTACCTATTTCATATGCAAACTCGGTAGGCTGAGCATCAAGATATAGTGGAGTATCATAACAAACAGTTTGGTCATCACCGGCACTTCGTGCATTCGGAGTTAAATTTCCTGTACGAACGAATACATCATCTTGCGATGCGACACAATTTGGGCCTCCGGATATAATCCAGCGGAAAACATATAAACCAGCGGCATTAAGTCCTGTAATCCGAAGTTGAGGACTATGCGGATCTGTCAGAATAATAACAATTGGGCCACTAACCTGCGACCAAGTACCTTCCCCTACTACCGGAGTATTTCCGATAAGATCCGTTTGTGCAACATTACAATCCAACAACTGATCAGTTCCCGCATTTGCAGTTTCTGAAAGAACTGAAGAAATAATTGTTATTTCATCGTAAACAGTACCACATGCAGAAGCAGATCCTTCCGTAGAGGCACGGCGCATCTGAACCACATAGGTTCCATTCTCATCCAATCCATTTATTTGTTGAGAGATATTATTCCCAGCGCCAGAATTTGTTGTATTCAACCACGATGTAGGGTATCCAGCGCCAGGGCCACTAACAATACGATACTGTGTAACACCTGATCCTCCTGCATTATAATTTATTGTAGTTGTATTGATTCCGCAACTTAAAAGAATAGGATCTGTAGTAATAATATTCACAAAAGGAGCATCCGGATAATATGATACAGTAACCGTCGCTGAACTCGAACAATTGGTTACTGCATTATTTATGGTATAACGGAATGTATAGGTATTCGGACTTTGTAATCCTGTAATTTCGGTAATTGGGCTATTCGGACTAACTATACTTATCGCCCCACCACCTGTCTGATTTGTTAAAGTCCAACTAACTGTTTCATTTACATACTGAGGAATTGCTCCTGCCAAAATTGTAGAAGAAACATTGGAACAGAAAACCTGATTTCCACCCGACACAGAAGCAGTAGTTACATTTGCAGTAGAAGCGGGAACTGTAATCTGCACCTCGTCGCTACCACTCAAACATAGTCCGTTTACTGTCCATCGAAAAACATAAACCCCTTCAATCAAACCAGAAACACTGCTATTATTGGCGTGTATATTTGAGAAAACAGGAATATTGGGCCCACTAACAATGGTCCAGGTACCAATTTGACCATCAATTCCTGAACCGCCATAAGAACCAGCCAGACTTGTAGATTGTGTTGCAGAATAACAGTGACTAAGCATCTGATCAGGACCTGCACTAACAGGATTAAGTCCTCCCCGGTTGGTAATAACCACCTCGTCATACGACGAACATCCATTCGGATTGGTAATTGTCCAACGAAGTGTTACTGCTCCTGAACCATTGCCAGTGATAGACAATGCTGAATTTGGGTCATTTGCATTAACAACCGAAACTCCACTGCCACCTCCGGACCAGGCACCAGTTTCTCCAGCTCCCGGAGAATTTGCAGACAATGAAGCTACCGCTCCAGGGCAATAAATTGCATCACTCCCGGCCTGAGCTATTGTAATCGGGTTAACGGTATGTGTAACATCCTGATAAGTCAGCGCACCATCTTCACAAATAACATGAATTCGAAAGGTATAATCATTACCGGGAATAAGGTTAACAACTTCTGTCGTAAGGTTGGTCGGATCAACAATAGTTACTGCAGGACCCGCAATTTGAGTCCATGTAACTTGTTCTCCTACTTTTATAGGTGGCACAAAACTACCTTGCAAAAATAAACGCCCATTAGCACAAACAGATTGATGTACTCCTGAGTTTACAGAACAGTTCTGCCCATTAAGCTGATTGGCAAGCAACACAACAAGAGTTACAAGAATATATTTCATTATATTCCTGCAAAATGACTTTGCAACAAAATTAATCATATGAATAACTGATTCGATTATACTTTAACAAAAGTAGAATAAGAGTAATACCAAAAAAGGGGTACCAGTTAAACCCCTAAATCGAATTATCAAATGCCGTATATTGCCTACCAAATGGGATAAGTATAGAAAAAACAAACAAAATAGACTATTATTATGGTTTTAAACCCAGCAAATAAACAGGTATCTCCAGACTTGAATTTAATGTTTTAATAATACTTAATTATGTAAAAAACCCTTGTGAATTAAAATATCAATCCACAAGGGTTTTCAACTCACTACAAAAAAACAAATTATAAATTGCTCGATTTTATTTGGCTCGATATTTTATCATTCTTGGCCTGATCGGTAAATTCAAGCGAATAAATCATTGACTCAACCTGCCGTAAATAATTACGCTTATCGTAACGAGGAGCATAAACGCTTCCTTCTACGGTAACAATCCGGTTCTTACTGGCATCCAGCACCGAAATACTCACAAATGGCCCACCCATGTAATCATTCTCTGTTTCCCACAAACCCCGCATCTCTGCAGCATAATTTCCATTGAGTTCAAAAATACTCAATACCGGCGCAATATCTTTCTGGGTGCTCATGTACGAGCCTTTCCTTGGTCCGGGAACATATTTTTTCATCACCTCATTACGCTTAGCAACTAAATAAGCGGGGGTAAAAGTACTGTCCGATTCATATTTATATGTATAAACCATCACCCACTGACTGATTTCAGGAGTTTCGTATCTTGCCCACGCAAAAGCGGTATCCTTTCTTGCAATCTTAAATCCCACTGGCAAATTCAGTTTTATATCGAAATTTTTCAGCAATGTATTGTACACAACATTGTCGCGGTAATTCCGATAATTTTCCATGCCCCGATCTTTCTCTGCTTTCAGGAAAAAGGCAACTATTTTGTCTGAATTATTCGTAAAAACAGTATCAAACTCAGCCTGTGTTTTTGCATTGATATTAACCACAGCCTGAGGATGCGCCCACACATCTTTTTTAAATTCAACACCCGATTTTTCTATTGAGGAAGAAATGCGAACAGTGAGAATATTGCGGGTTGATTTAAAAATATCAGTAAATGCTGACGGCGGAACGTCAATTAAATCAAAGATAGGTTCGTCTTGAGGAAGAGCCAACTGAGGCTGAGCCATCACATCTTTCAGTAATTTACCTGATGGACCATCCCAGGTTTCTTTCGGTATTACAATTACCAACTCGCCAGATTTTCCGGTAATATTCTTCATTAGCGGCTTATCGTTATTACACGAAACAAATGCCGTTATTAATACGACCCCGATAAATAGCAATTTACATGAATGTTTCATTGTCCTGATTTTTTATTTTTACTCTTCTTCGCTTGTTTCATTTGTTTCATCTACCCGAATCCGGATATGGGTTTTCTAACTCCAGACACCTTCAAAACAAAAACCTTACCACAAATTCAACATCATTTTCCAAGCAAAAAAGACATTGCTTTTACCCATTTATTTTCCCATTCGGAAGAGAATCTCTTTTTCCTCTTTGTTCAGCGAATCATAGCCCGAGCGACTGATTTTTTCCAGAATTTCATTAATATGTTCCTGCTCGGCATTCTTTCTACGGTTGTAGTCCATATCCATATTTCCTGTGTTTCGGTAGCTCACCTTCACCTTTGGGCGAGGCTTCAACCAACCGGCAATTGCATCAAACAAAGCGCTTATTCCTTTCGAGAAATCATTTCCTTTTCGGTATTGAAGTGCAAAAACCATTCCCATGAAAGCGCCACCTAAGTGAGCCAAATTACCTCCTGCGTTGGAGGAAGAAATACCAATTACATACAAAACGACCGATACAACGGCAATGTGTTTCATTTTCACCAGTCCGAAAAAAACAAGGTGAACCGTATGGTTCGGCACATATACAGCCACTGCAATCACTATTGCAATTACTGCTGCCGAGGCGCCCATTAGCTGCGCAATTTCGCGCACCTGCTCGAAAGCCGGAAATAAATTATAAGCCAGCAAATAAGTCAGAGCTCCTGCAATACCCCCCAATAAATAAACAGCCAACAGTTTGCGTCCATCAAAATAGGTAAGAAAAACCCGTCCTAACCAATACAACCACAAAATATTAAACAGGATATGCAGAAAATCGAAATGCAGGAACATGTATGTAATGATTGTCCAGGGACGAGAAAGTAACTGATCGATACCAGCAGGCATGGCCAACCAACTAATCAGCGGAAAATCTTCGCCAGACAAAAAGAAAAACACATTGATAATGCGAATCAGTAAAAATACCCCGATATTAACATAAATAAGCCGGGTAAGTACCGATCCATGTCGAAACGACTCCTTAATCTCGTCAATAATGCTCATGAAAATCCCCTGTGATGTTTAGCAAAATCATTATAAAAATACCTTGCCTCGCTTAAAAAAGCAAGCGCCTTTTACCGACAATCCCCAATCAATAAAAGTTTCTCGAATTTTTGTTCCAGTATTTAATCAGCAAGAATCCGAAAATCATCCCTCCAAGATGCGCAAAATGAGCAATATTGCTGGCAGAATGGGTCAATCCCTGGAATAACTCCAATGCACCATAACCAATCACAAAATATTTTGCTTTAATCGGAATAGGAGGGAAAATTAGCATCAATTCAGTATTCGGGAACAGCATTCCAAATCCAAGCAATACTCCGAAAACAGCACCCGAAGCGCCCACTGTTGGTGTATTGATCAATGCATTCAGTTTGCCCATCAGCGGATCAGTAAAATTTTTCCCCTGTTCCCAGTAACCAGCTCCTTCGCGCAAAACCAAGTCAACCATTTCGGGACTCATTTTACCAATCAATGATTTGTATTCCAGATACATTACAAACAAGTGCAATGCTGCTGCCCCTAAACCGGTAACAAAGTAGTAAATAAAAAATCGTTTGGGACCCCATACTGTTTCGAGTACACGCCCAAACATCCACAGCGCAAACATATTAAACAGAAGATGGACAAATCCACCATGCATAAACATGTGCGTTACGATTTGGTACGGACGAAAATTTTCCGAAGTAAAAAAATGAAGCCCTAAAGTATTACTCCAGTCAATGCCGCGCAGACTCATGAAATAAGTCGCGAGCAACATTAACACATTTATAATGATTAAATTTTTGACAACGGGAGGAATGGAACTAAATCCGGATCTGTATTGTTGCATGATATATTCGTTTTGTTCTTCTTGTATAACAATGGTCAGGCCAAAATCGTTTTGCGACAGATTGTCACCGTAACAGTTTCTCAAACTCATCCACCGGCAAAATCGAAACAATTTTCTTTCCTGTTGGCGAATAGTTGGGAGTCTGACACGCAAATAAACTGTCAATCAGTTCGCTTATTTCATCGGGTTGCAACTGCTGTCCGTAATTAATGGCAGATGCCTTGGCCAATGAAACAGCCACTTTCTCGCGCACTTTTTCTTTTACATCAGGTACGCTTTGTTTGTATTCTTCCAGTAAACTTTCAATTACCTCCTGAGGCGAACCGGTATTGAGCATTCCCGGTGTTCCGTTTACAACAAACGAATTATTTCCAAACTCGCGAACATCGAAACCCAGAGCTTTCAAATCGTCGAGAATACTGACCAGCAACGCTGCATCAGATGCATTTAGCTCGAACGTATGCGGAAATAATTGCTGCTGACTTGCTACCTGATGCGACTGCAATACCTGCATGAATTGCTCGAAAAGAATACGTTCATGTGCCCGTTTCTGATCAATCACCATCAAACCCGATTTTACCGGTGTCAGAATGTATTTGTTTTTAAACTGAATAAAGTTTTTCCCCGAAGATCGCTCGGTTCCGGCCATTTGAACCAGAACCGGTTCTGGTTCTGTCCGGCTTGTTTCCGGTGTTGCAAAAAGTTCTTCTTTTTCTACTTCTTCATCACCCAAATCGCCGTACAGTTTTTCCCAATGTTGTACGTCTTGTTTTTTCGATCCTGAAAAAGAGGATAAATCGCGCGAAGAACGCTCACCGGCAAACGGATTATAATTTGGATTAACTGAAATAGTTGGAGCCGACACAGACGTAAAGTCACGAGGCGGAAGTGGAATATCCACACTGCCAGCCTGATCAAAATCAATGGATGGAACCACATTGAATTTGCCCAACGACTCGCGCAACGACGCATGAATGATCTGCCAAATGGCCGATTCATTTTCAAATTTAATTTCGGTTTTCGTCGGATGAATATTAATATCAATCTCTTCAGGCGACAACTCGAAATAAATAAAATAGGAAGGAAAAGTCTCCGGCGGAAGAATTTTCTCGTACGCCTGCATCACTGCACGGTGAAAAAACGGATGTTTCATGAAACGTCCATTGACGAAAAAAAACTGTTCCCCCATCGTTTTGCGGGCATAACGCGGCTGTCCAATAAATCCTTTTATTTTTATCAAAGTGGTTTCCGTATCAATCGGCACCAGGCTCTGACTAATATTTTTTCCGAAGATATTTACGATACGAAGTCTCAAATTGGACGCAGGCAAATCGTAAATCATTGTTTGGTTGTGATGCAAACTGAACGCAACTTCGGGATAAGCCAGCGCTATCCGCTGAAATTCGTTGATAATATGTTTTAGCTCGGTTGGATTTCCTTTCAGAAATTTACGCCGGGCGGGCACATTATAAAATAAATTTTTTATCTGAAAATTGGTTCCTGCGGCACAACTCACCGGCTCCTGACTAATCAATTTCGATCCGCTGATATGAATAAATGTGCCGACCTCCTGATCGCACTGACGTGTTCGTAATTCGACTTCGGCAATTGCAGCAATAGAGGCCAGCGCTTCGCCACGAAACCCCATTGTACGAATAGCAAACAAATCGTTGGCCGATCGTATTTTGGAAGTAGCATGCCGTTCGAACGACATCCGTGCGTCAGTTTCACTCATGCCACAACCATTGTCGCTCACCTGAATCAGACTGCGACCCGCTTCTTTCAGATTGACTTGTATTTTGCTTGCCCCGGCATCAATAGCATTTTCAACCAACTCCTTTACCACCGAAGCAGGACGTTGCACGACCTCCCCAGCCGCAATCTGGTTGGCTACC
Organism: Prolixibacteraceae bacterium; assembly: GCA_963668595.1. GTDB lineage: Bacteria > Bacteroidota > Bacteroidia > Bacteroidales > Prolixibacteraceae > GWE2-42-39. The sequence continues at coordinate 2,895,353 of OY764876.1, forward strand.
GAATCGGGTAAAAGTTGAATAATATCGGGCACTGGATAGTCTTAAAAATGAAAAAACAACAAGTAAAATACCAATGTCAACACTACAATCAGAGCGACTAAGCGGGAGTTTGAACGTCGCCGCGCATCCTGAGCCGACTTAGATAAATCCCCCATCGATGAACGAAAACTTCCTTTTAATGTAGCCCGGTAATTCTCATCCTGACTGCCTTCATCCTTAATTCCCAACTCTTTTTTTATCCGTTGTTCGCGATCCTTCATTTCTTCCTTTTCAGGATTATAATGCCTGTACGGAATATGAAACTGTTTACTCTTTGGAGTATGAAAAAACTTGCCAATCATACATTACAATTTATTGATTTGCAAAAGTAATACTTCCTTTTCAAAGACAGAAAAGAGTATAATTAATTCGTTGTTTCCGGATTGTCCTGAGCTGGTCTGGGTCTGGGTTTCCGGTTGTTGCGCTTATTTTTTTGCTTGCGTTTTTCGTTTCTGCGGATGAAATCGTCATTCACCGAACCAACCTGCATCATTGGTTCGCTTTTAACTGGCGCAGCACTCAATTTCTCAATCGATGGTTTCTCGCCACGTTTGTTTCGGTTAATTACCCGCTTTACATCCGATAAATCGAGCACAAAACTTCCGGCAGCAGGCTGATCGACATACATGTACCATACCTTTTTCTGAAGAATATCGGTTTTCAGCACCCGCGCAATTCCTTTTTCTGTTTCCAGATCAAGTAATTCCGTTGGAAAATCGTCCTGTGCTTCCAGGTAATGATCCAACTCGTAAATCAGACAGCATTTCAATTTTCCGCATCGTCCTGCCATTTTTTCGGCATTCGGCGAAAGCCCCTGTTTTAGTGCCATTTCCGAAGTAATACTCGAAAAGTCGGTTCGCCACGAAGAACAACATAGCTCTCTTCCACACGAGCCAAAACCACCGACCCGCCCAGCTTCCTGGCGCACTCCGATCTGTTTCATTTCAACCTTAATTCGGAATTCGGAGGCATAACGTTTAATCAGCTCACGAAAGTCAACCCGTCCATCAGCGATATAATAAAAAATAGCTTTTAGCCCATCTCCACGAAACTCAACATCGCCAATCTTCATATCCAGTCCCAGCTCGGCTGCCAACTGACGTGCACGAATCATCACCTCTTTTTCTCGTGCTTTGGCAGCTTCCCACTTCTGAATATCGCCAGGAGTGGCTTTGCGGTATATTTTAAGAAGCGTATAACGATCGGCATTTTTTACTTTTCGTTTAAACTGAAGTTCAGCCAAACGACCAGTCAGAGAAACATATCCCACATCATGGCCAGGCGAACTGGCCACCACAATCAGGTCGTCGCGTTTGATTGGCAAACCATCTTCATTGATAAAAAACTCTTTTCGGGTGCTTTTGAAGCGCACTTCTACCAAATTACTCAGGTGTGAAGTATCCGGCAAATCACTCATCCAGTCGTGCGTACTAAGCACCGCAGGGCGATCAGTATCTGTATATTGTGTACATCCGTTGCAACTCATAGTCAATAATTTAAAGCAGCAATACAAATTTGTTTGCTGTATATGTTTGTACTGTTCCACTTAGTAGAACAAACAGGATCACCGTTTGTTAAACCATTTTTGAAATCGAACTGCTAACTTAAAACAAAAAATGATGGTTTTTGCAGAAAATTACCCAAATATGCAAATTCATTCATTTTCCCTTTTCAGCAAAACAACCCAACCCAATTGTTATTACTGCACCAGCACGATCAAAAACAAAAAGCAATGTAAATACAAAAAGGTTTGCTCCTTTTTTTGTTCTTTTGAAAAAAAATTACGCAGATGCTACGATATTTCTTTCTTCTACTTTTTATTCTGGCAGGTATTTTTTCTCCAGTGGCCTACTCTGTCACATTATCAGAAAGCAGTAAAATAAGCGTCATTACATGTAGTAATACCTATGAAGTGCATACTGTTTACGGGCACTCGGCTATTCGGGTCAACGACCCCGACACAGGAATCGACCATGTTTTTAATTACGGTGTTTTTAGTTTCGATGCCCCTAATTTCATATATCGTTTTGCAAAAGGAGAAACCGATTATATGCTGTATGCTTATCCGTTCAATCGTTTCCTGAAAAGTTATAAAGAAGAAGGACGCAGTGTATATGAGCAAACGTTGAATCTCAGCACAAATCAAAAGCAACAGCTTTTCGATTTTCTGGTATGGAATGCCCGTGAAGAAAACCGGGTGTACCGATACAACTTTTTCTTCGATAATTGCGCCAGTCGGGTTCGCGATGTAGTAGAAAAGAAAACCGGAGCAGCTATTATTTTTCCGGAACAAAGCGAACATCCGCAAACATTTCGTGAACTGATAAAAAGCTATCACCATCCCATGAAATGGCTCGATTTCGGAATTGACCTGGTGGTTTCTGCTCCTGCCGACAAGATTGCGTCAGCCTATGAAGAAATGTTTCTCCCCGATTACCTGATGGATCATTTTTCGAAAGCTCATATTCAGGACGAATCGGGCACGCGAGCATTGGTAAGCGACACACAAACATTGTATGAGGCACCCAAACTCAATCATCGCGAATCGTTTTTCACAGGTCCATTTTTCTTTTTTTCCGTTCTGGCATTCGTTATTTTGGTTATTTCAATTCGCCAATGCAATAACAAAAAATTATCGACACTTACCGATATTCTTATTTATGGTATAACCGGCATCATGGGATTCACCATACTTTGGTTTGTTATATATTCCGAACATCCGGCAATGCGTCCCAATTACAATCTACTGTGGGCAATGCCACTCAACCTTATTTTCGCTATCACATGGAGAATAAAACGATGGAGACCTATTACCCGTTACTACCATATTGCGACAGCAGCATGGCTACTCTTGTTCGTCTCTTTTCATGGCCTGATCCCCCAGAAATTCCACCCGGTATTTTTTCTACTTATATTAATTGTATTCATCCGATCGGCATTTCATAGTTGGATGATTCTTCGAACGACAAAAAATAAATAGAAAATTACTTCTGTTTCTTTTCTGATAATTTTCTATCTGCAAATTGATCCAATTTTTTTCTTATCACATGTCTTGCAAAATTTAAGCATGGACTCATTTAAATATCCGATTCGATAATTTTCCATTCTATTCAATCCAGAATTTGAATTGCAAAACCCACACTATTCGCGATAGAGATAGTGTTTTTACTTTTGTTTTGCAAATTCGAAATAAAAAAAGATAAAAAACGATTGCTAGTATTTTTCTTTTTATGTATGTTTGTTTCGATTTGTATCGAATAATGGAAACAAAAGGAAAGATTAAAGCAAAATCAATTTCGTTTTTAAACACTTTTAAACCGCAAATCACAAGAAAAAAAGCGTTCTCTAACACAATTGATCTCAATAAACACTGTAAAATATTTAGAAATTAAGCTAAAATATCATTCAATAAATGCCATAAAAAGCTGCCTTTATGCGAAGAAAAATCATGCAATCAGACGAATATTTTATCAGGAAAGCAGGGAGCTCATTCTGGATACACAGAAACAACTCTCGCTGAATTCAAAAGAAAAGAAATAAATGAAATCACAGAATAAATACTTAACCAAACAAAACGACATCTTATTCTTTTTGTAATAAGTTTTTCACAGAAGTGTCACATAACGAAACTATAATTGCGACCAGAAATTTAAAATGCATCATAAAATGAAACCATCGAACCGAAAAACATTTCTATTCTGGATTACACCTGTAATCTTTGGATTGCTATCTGTATTTTCTTTGTCGGCACAACAAAACCATACCGACAACTATCTGGATTTTAAAACGAGCAAGGATGTCCAGAAATTTTTTCAATACAAGAATGATGGCTCCATCATTGTAAGCGGGCACCGCGGAGGACGCGAAAAACATTTTCCGGAAAACAGTATTGAAGGCTTCCAAAATGTATTGGATCAGATGCCTGCAATTTTTGAAATTGATCCGCGACTTACCAAAGACAGCGTTATTGTCCTGATGCATGATGCAACACTGGATCGCACTACCAACGCAACAGGCAAACTGGCAGATTACACTTGGGACGAACTACAAAATGTGCGATTAAAAGACAGTGAGAATAATGTCACCACCTCGCACATTCCAACATTGGAAGAGGTAATTATCTGGAGTAAAGGAAAAACAATTGTCAATCTCGACAAAAAAGATGTTCCGATGAAGATGATTGCGGAACTAATAAAAAAGCACAAGGCTGAAAAACATGTCATGCTAACGGTACATACCGGCGCTCAGGCCAGATATTATTACGATCGTTTCCCTTCAATTATGCTATCTGCCTTTTCGAGAAACGATAAAGAGTTTGAAGATTTGATGATATCAGGAGTTCCAACCCGAAATATGATTGCTTACGTAGGACCAACCATCGATGAATCGAACAGAAAGATTGTTGAAAAATTACGCGCTATGGGAGTTCGGTGCATGGTTTCCTATTCGCCTACCATAGATAAACTACAAACAACAGAAGAAAGAAAGCCGGCCTACAAAGAAGCACTAATGGCAAAGCCCGACATTGTTGAGTCGGACATACCAACAGAAGTATTCAAAATACTTAAATAATTGACAATAAAAAGTCTGAAATAGTTTTCGGGCAATTTTATCCATCGACACTTACAGAAAAAACTAAATTAATAACCTATAAAAAGATAGACCTATGAAAGAACTGAAAAAAAACTTGTATCCTCGTTCCTGTGAGTGCAAGAAGATTTTTGCAATTATGCGAAATGCAATCTTCCTTGTTTTGTTAGCTAATTTGCACACATCCGCGATGGATCGCTATCCACAAACAGCTAGTCGCTTTTTAGCTGTTAATAATGCCGCATTGTTACCTTCAGCAAAAGACTTTCCTGCCTCTCAATTAAAAGGAGAGAATATTTCCGGAATAGTAAGAAACACAAAGGGAGAGCCAATCCCTGGCGTTACCATCGTAATAAAAGGCACAAACAACGGAATCATTACTGATTCTGATGGAAATTACGAATTAAAAAACATACCATCGGATGGAATTCTGGTTTTTTCATTTGTTGGAATGAAAAGCAAAGAGATTGTAGTGGCGGGACAATCAACGATTAATATAACCATGGAAGATGAGACAATCGGACTAGAAGAAGTTGTTGCCATTGGGTATGGTACACAGAAAAAAGTTAATCTTACGGGCTCAATCACATCCATTGATGCACAACGCCTTGAGCGCAGGCCAATTATTTCTACTTCCGCTACCTTACAGGGAATTGCTCCCGGAGTAACGGTTACATCTCAGTCGGGTTCACCCGGAGGTGATGGAGGCGAGATTCGTATTCGTGGTATTAATTCATTCGGGGGCTCCGATTGTTCTCCTTTGATTTTGGTCGATGGTGTTTCTATTGGATCGCTTGATATGGTGGATGCGAATCTGATTGAATCAATTTCTGTTTTGAAAGATGCGGCATCGGCTGCAATTTATGGTTCAAGAGCTGCAAATGGGGTGATTCTGGTAACAACAAAACGCGCATCAAAAGATAAATTCTCATTAAACTATAAAGGATATGCTGGAGTACAAGATCCTACTGATATTCCTGATCTTACCGACGGCGAAACTTTCATGAATGTGTACAATGTTGCCAATATGAATGATAATGGCTATAACTTGTATAGTGAGGCAGAAATTGCCGAGTTCAGAGAAAAACATGCCGCTAATCCTGCAAACTACGACTGGCAGTCGGCAATTCTAAAAGGTTCTGGTTTTACTCACAATCATTTTGTTTCGTTGATGGCAAATTCAGGGAAAATACATGTAATGCCCTCGTTTAGTTATAGCAGCCAGGATGGGATAATAAAAAATACAGGCTTTCAAAGATATGTATTCCGTAATAATATGGACATTAAACCGAACGATAAGTTATCTATTAAAGTTGACCTTTCGTTTATAAACAGTGATCGATCACAAATTGCCAGTGAAGGTGATGTGTGGAATTATCTTGGCCGTATGCCCACCAATATTCCGATTCGTAGAAATGGTCTTTGGTCAGAAGGATGGGTGAAAATTAATCCGGTTGGCTTAATTGAGGACGGAGGAAATAAAAAAACAAACAACATTGAGCTGTTCGGAAACATTTCCGTTGATTTGAAACCAACAAGCTGGTTAACGCTTACCGGGCTCATTGCTCCACGCTATCGGACACGAAATGTGCATACGTTTTCAAAAAGCGTAATGACTTATAATGATGATGGAAGCGAAGCTGGCGCTGCTTATACATATACCGATTTGACAGAAACAGCATATCGTTATTTCTTCGGAAACTACCAGTTTTTTGCTACTGCAACGAAAGATTGGAATCAACATTCTTTCAAATTTATGGCAGGTGTTTCGCGCGAAACATATGACGAGAAGTATCTAATGGGATATCGTCGCAATTACACATACGACACTTACGAAGTACTAACAGCTGGCGCCGATGATGAAACAAAAGATAATAATGGAACTGAAAATCAGTGGATATTAGCTTCGGGTTTTGGACGTTTAAATTATGCATACAAGGATCGTTACTTATTTGAAGCTAATTTACGTTACGATGGTTCATCGCGCTTTAGTAGCAACAATCGTTGGGCTACTTTCCCTTCATTTTCTGCCGGATGGCGAATTTCAGAAGAACCATTCATGGCTCAAACAAAGCATTTTATCGACCAGATTAAAGTTCGTGCTTCATGGGGAAAACTAGGTAATCAGAATATTGGTAATACTTATTATCCATACATTTCTCAGTTGGCTGTAGGTAGTATTTCTTTAGGAAAACAAATTTATCAGTTAGTAACTTTAAATGATATGGCCAACCCTGATCTCCGTTGGGAAGAAACTCAAATGACCGGAATTGGGATTGACCTCAGTTTGTTCAACCATTTTTCTTTTACTGGTGATTGGTATCGTAAAAATACCGACGGTATTTTGCTAACATTATATACGTCACAACTCACCGGATTAAATGCCCCTTTTCAGAATGCTGCAAAAGTACGCAATACCGGATGGGACTTTGGAGCTTCATATAATAATCAGTGGGGAGACTTTAAATTTGGTGCTGAGCTGAATTTCTCGGATGTAAAAAATGAAATTACAGATATGCACGGACAAACTTCCGGTACTTTGCTTCGGCAACAGGAAGGATATGCCATTAATTCAATCTACGGATACATTTCTGATGGACTGTATCAATCTCAGGACGAAATTGATGCTGGTCCTGTACAATTTGGAACATTGCATCCGGGAGACATTAAATACAGAGACATTGCTGGCGCATTTGATGAAAACAATAATCCAATTCCCGACGGGAAGATTACTGATGAGGACAAAACAATTATTGGGAATACCATGCCTCGATACACATTTGGGGTTAATCTTAATCTGGAATGGAAAGGTATTCGTCTGAATGCGTTTCTCCAAGGGGTTGGAAAGGTTGATGGTTACCTGAATTCGCATTATGTGATTCCTTGCGTAAACTCAGGAGCTATTAAAACATGGCAACTTGATTACTGGAAGGAAGATAACCGGGATGCTGCATTTCCTCGTCCGTCAATTACGTCAACAAACAACACACAAAACTCTGATTACTGGATGAAAAGTGCTGCTTATATGCGTCTAAAGAATGTACAATTGGGGTATGATTTACCCAAAAACTGGATTAAAAACGCTGGTCTAAGTAGTGTATATATCTATGCCAATGCGCAGAATTTGTTAACATTCACTAATTTTTGGAAAGGTTATGATCCGGAAATTAATTACAATGCAGGGGCTAGCGATGGTGTATCACTTGGAAGTGGAGCCTATTACCCTCAGGTAAAAGTATTTTCGATTGGTGTTGATTTAAAATTTTAAAAGAAGAAAACTATCATGAAAAGAAGAATATTTACAAATATTGTTTTAATTGTTTTACTGCTCACAGGATGTGATCTCGATCGTTTTCCATTAAACGGGCCAACAACCGGAACATTTCCTGCATCAGAAAAAGAAGCAACAATGGGCTTGTATGCTGCTTACAAGGGACTTTCATCTATCGATGCTTCGAGTACTCCAATTTGGCACGTGATGGATAACATTACTGATATTGGCTATGCTCGTCCAGGGGTAAATTACACTTCTCCGATTACAAGTTCACTGACTACAGATAATGCATTGGCGATCAAACCATGGAGAGAACATTACAAAACAATTGCACGTGTGCATACCGTGCTTGACAACTTGAAGAATATTAAATCGGATATACAAGAAGATGCATATAATCAGATTGATGCTGAATTGCGTTTTGTTCGCGCATATTGTTATTCACAACTAATTGAGCTATATGGCGATGTCCCCTTAGTGCTAAAGTCTCTTGGCATAGATGATGCGAATGTTCCACGCGATTCAAAATCTGAAATTCAAAGCTGGATCATCAAAGAAATGACTGAAGTCGCAGATTATCTTCCAATTTCTCAATCTTCGTCCGGAAATGCACGTGCAGGAAGAGTTGCTGCGTATATGTTGAAAGCACGGGTTGCTCTTTATGCAGGACAATATCAAGTTGCAGCAACTACTGCTGCGAAAGCAATGGAGATGTCAAAAGGCATTTACGAGCTGACTCCATTTGATGCCAGTTCTGCATACTGCAATAAAACACATGATGTAGGCGAGCCCGAGTGTTCAAATATTTTTGGGTATGATGGCTATGCGAATAGCAAGGAGTGGATTTGGGCAATTGAATACAATCAAACCATTTCCGGAAATACGCACAATCAGGGCTATTATATGGGTTCTCGTTTAGGTAAAGGTTGTGCTTACTGGGGGCCAACTCAAAACATGATTGATTCCTATCAATGTACAGATGGACTTCCGATTGACAAGTCGCCTTTGTATGATGCTGCTAATCCATTCGCAAACCGCGATCCACGCCTTGATATGTACTGTGCACGCCCTCATGCTCGTTTGATGGGTTTTCAGTTTGAAACAAAGTCTAGTTTTAAAAAAGTGAACAATTATTGGCCGGTTATCAATGGTGAAAGTTTAACTCCGGCATCTGTTAGCAATACCGATGCAACTAATGCTTACCGTACATTTAGTGGTTACTATTGGCGTAAACACACCGACAATAAAGACTATACAACAAACTCATCAAAAGGTGTTTCCGACTTAGGTGTTGGTATTTTTAGATATGCCGAACTCTTGCTGATTTATGCTGAAGCAAAAATTGAAGCCAATAGCATTGATGCATCTGTTTATGATGCTATCAATCAAATCAGGCAACGGGCAGGAATGCCAGAGCTTCCTTCTGGTTTAACGCAGGGACAGTTACGTACGGCTTTGCGTTACGAGCGCAAGATCGAATTGTGTAATGACGGGTTACGCTGGTATGATCTTCGCCGCTGGAATATTGCCTCACAGGTGATGAATGGTGTGATTTATCTAAACAGAGCTGGAAATGCCTGGAAAAAAACAGTAATTTCATCCATCGATGAAAACTATTCGCCAGTTTATAATGAGACAGAAGCATTGAAATATTTCACAACTCAGGAAGTTGTTTTTAAAACAAATAAAGATGAGTACTGGCCGATTCCTCAACAAGAACGCGATGCCAATCCAAATCTGGATCAAAATCAGGGTTACTAATAAAAAATTGTATCAATGAAAATAATTCCCGATCCTCATTATATGATCGGGAATTATTTCTCAAATATTCATAAAATGAAAAGAAACAAATTTTTGTATGTTTGGTTTTTGCTGGTAATAACAATTGGCTTATTTCATTTTTCATGTATCGCTACTTCAAAAACAAAATCAGCTACAGTTTATGGGCAAGTTGCCGAAAAAGGAGAAGGAATAAAGGGAATAGTAGTAAGTGACGGCTTTAATACAACACGTACTAATAAAGATGGAAATTATCAATTAAAGCTTAATGAAAAATCTAAATTTGTATTCATTTCATTGCCTTCTGGATACAAAATTCCAAATTCGAACGGGATAGCAAAAATTTACAAGACGCTTGACAAAAATAAAAATACCCAAGTCCAAAATTTTGATTTGCAAAAAAATAATCTTGACGACAACAAACATGCTTTTATTCTATGGGCTGACCCACAAGTAAAAACTAATAATGACGTTAACCGGATGCTTACCGAAACGACCACTGATGCTTCTTCTAATATCAAAGCGCTAGGTGATATTCCAGTACACGGAATTACATGTGGCGATATTGTTTTTGAAAAATTCAACTTATATCCCGATTATTATTGGGCTGTAAAAGAAATGGGAATTCCTTTTTTTCAGGTTGTAGGTAATCACGACCTTGATTATTCTGCTTCATCAAGAATTACATCTGACGACAAATTTGAAGCAGCATTTGGACCAACTTATTATTCCTTTAACCGGGGGAAAATTCATTACATTATTCTGAATGACGTATTTTTTAAAGCTGATGATGAAAAATACAAAAATACCACCCGAAAATATATGGGATTTATTTCCGATGAACAATTGAACTGGCTAAAGAAAGACTTACAGTATGTACCCAAAGGAACAACACTGGTTATTTCTGTACATATTCCAACATATAAAATTGAATACCTGAAAAGCACCTACCGAAAAGAGTTTGAAACCGCAACCGTAATGAATCGAGACGAGCTATACAAACTCATTCGAAACTATAATGTTCATATTATGTCGGGACACACTCATTACAACGAAGTTGTTAAACAAGGAAATAGACTGGAACATAATCACGCAGCTGTTTGCGGTGCTTGGTGGGTTGGCGATATTTGTACCGATGGAACACCAAATGGATATGGCATTTATATTGCTGACGGAGACAAAATATCGTGGCATTTCGAGCCAACCAAAGGAGATAAGAATTACCAGATTCGGGTTTATGCCAAAGGAAGTAGTACTGATCGCCCAAATGAAATTATTGCAAATGTGTGGAATTGGGATCCTGAGTGGAAAGTAGAGTGGATCGAAGATGGAATAAAAAAAGGAGAAATGGAAAAGTACATTGGGTTCGACCCATTAGCATTTGAGAATATGAACGGATCTGATCGTCCTGTAGAAAAAACGAGTATCGATCCGACTTTAACCGAACATATTTTTTCAGCTAAACCTTCTGAATCAGCTAAAAAAATCACAATTGAAGCAACCGATCGCTTTGGTAATAAATATTCAGAATCAATCTATTTAAAGTAAAAAGATTAAAATATGAAATCATATTTAAGTCCGGAAAGAAGGCGTTGGGTGTTGGTAGCGATTATTTTTGTCATCACCGTTTTGAGTTATATCGACCGGCAAGTCGTTTCAATATTAAAACCTATTCTGAAGGAAGAATTTTCGCTCGACGATATTGGATACGCATTGGTAATTAATGTTTTCACGGTGTGCTATGCAATTATGTATCCGGTTTCGGGGTGGCTGGTTGATAAATTTGGTGCACATAAAATAATGTTTTGGGGAGTGATAACCTGGTCGTTTAGTTCCATCGGAAGTGGTTTGATGAAAGCATTAATCCCGTTTACTTTTTTCAGAAGTGTTCTCGGTTTGGCCGAACCAACCACCTATCCGGCCCAAATAAAAGTGGTTACCAAATGGTTTTCCGGAAAATTGAGGGCAACAGCCAATAGTATATCTGTAGCTGGAGGCACCATCGGTTCGGTTATTGCACCACCCTTGATTGCCTGGTTGGTTTTGTCATTTTCGTGGCATGCCGCATTTATCATTCCCGGAGTGCTGGGGATATTTTTAGCTCTTGCCTGGGTCTTTGTTTATAAAGAACCACCCCGTGGGTATGTTCAGGATGTAATTGCAGAAGAAACAGCTACTGGCAAATCCAGCTCTTTTACCTGGGGACAACTTTGGGGACGAAAAAGCTTGTGGGGAATTGTGTTGATTCGTTTTATTACCGACCCGGTTTGGTATTTCATTTTGTTTTGGCTTCCCGGCTATTTAATGGAAGAATCCGGACTTTCGTTATCGCAGCTTGGCATGGTTGGTTGGATTCCGTTTATGGCAGCAAGTCTGGGCGGAATTGCCTCTTCTGCCTGGTCCGACTGGATGGTTCGCCGGGGTAAACCGGCTTTGCGTTCACGAAAAGTAATGCTGACATATCTGGCTTTCATGGCGCCGGTAATATTAATTCCTGACCAGTGGGGTGTTGCTGTTACGATAATCAAATTCAGCATTCTTGCGGCTGTAGCATTGAGCTGGATTTTTACTGAAAGTGTTCTGATTGCTGAGACTTTCCCAATCAATAATGTGGCCAGTGTTTTGGGAATTGCCGGAGGTTTTGGAGCTGCCGGTGCTGTTATTTTTAACTACCTGATTGGTCAATACATGGCAACACTTGGAGTTGGATTCTTCTTTATTGCCATGGCCGTACTTCATCCGCTGGCACTGTTTATTCTGTGGAAAATGATACGACCGGAAATTTCTCAGAAAGAAATTGTATTAACGTAATAACGTAAAATTTAAACGATAACAGAGATGAAAAAGAGCTTAGTCATATTCGCAATTTCGATATTTTATTTTTTATCAGTCCACGGAAAACTATTTGCACAAACTGATACTCTGTCAATTTTGCATATCACCGACTTACACTTGATTTTTGAGCAAAAAGGATATGATCCGGGAATGCTTGAAAACCGAAAAAAGAAAAACTATGATCAAGGAGAGGGCATTCTAAAACAATTTCTGAAAGAAGTGCCAGCAAAAACCAATAGCAATATGGTTATTGCAACAGGTGACTTGGTTGACTTTTTCGAAGCAAAAGCGGTTGATGGTAAAATGATCAGCACACAGGTGAAAAAGTTTTCAAAAATGGTAGCCAATTCACGGACTCCTATTTTATTTACTGTGGGAAATCATGATGGGTTTTCATTTGAATGGAAGGATGAAAAGCTAAAACATACTCAGAATTCTATTGGCCAAGCTCGGGCTTTATGGATTCAGAACCTCGATTGTTTTAAAAACGGCATTTACTACAGCAAAATAATGCAGGTTGGTACCACCACTTACCGGTTGATTTTTCTGGATGATAGTTTCTATAAATTTCTTCCCGAAGACAAAACATCAGTGCCGTATGTTGACAAACCTCAGTTGTACTGGCTCAGCGATCAGCTTAATGAATCGAAAACCGATGTGGAAATCATTCTGATGCATATTCCTTTTCCGGTCAATCTTTTGCAATCGGGGGTGACAAATGATTTATACGAAATACTTTCCAAAAGCTCTTCTGTGAAACTGATTCTCGGTGGTCACAATCACCGGAATACCATTAATAAGTTTCCGGCAAAAGATAATAACCAGATTGTGCAAGCGCAAACCGGAGCTTTGGTGAATACGATTGATAACTGGAGGCAGATTCGCTTAACTGAAAATGATATTCAGGTCTCCTTCCCCGGAAAAACTGAGGCTGAAATCATAATTCCAGCCAAATAAAAAAACGCAATTGTAAATGATAACGGATGAAAACAACAAATACAGAAATGAAAAATATTATTGAGCCGGAAAGAGAATTGCCGGTGCGGATGAGCGTGGACGTGCTGGTTGTGGGTGGCGGACCTTCGGGAATTATTGCAGCTCAGGCAGCCGCCGAAGATGGATTGAAGGTTGCTCTGATTGAAAGCAAAAGTTTTCTTGGCGGAAACCTGACAATTGGATTGCCTATATTGGGATTTCTCGGTCAAAAAGGAAACCAGATAATTAAAGGGCTTCCTCAAAAATTTATCGATAAACTTGCTGCGCGCAATGCTGCAAGCGAACATCGTCCCTGCCCGTTGCACATGAGTATTACTCTGGTTGAACCCGAAGCAGTAAAAGCTGTTGCATTCGAAATGCTGAACGAATGCGGCGTAAACGTACTGTTATATACCTGTTTTGCCGGAGTTGTAATGAATGGTGACGAGTTGAAAGGTGTAATCATTGAAAGTAAATCAGGACGGGAAGCTATTCTTGCAAAAGTTGTTATTGATTGTACTGGCGATGCCGATGTGGCATTCCGGGCCGGAGTTCCCTGCGAGCAAGGCGACGAAAAGGGCGGGGTGCAACCTCCTACACTGATGTTCAGTCTTCTAAATGTTGATACCGACAAACTTCGCATGAGCATTGCAGACGAACCACGTACATATCTTACCGATTTTATTCCAAATGAGTATTTTGGGAAGAACGACCGGTTTATTGTAGTCGGCATGAGAAGCCAGATGCAAAAAGCCAAAGCTGATGGATTTTCGTTACCAACCGAACGCACTATAATTATCACTGGCCTGCAAAAAGGCGAGGCATGGATTAATATGACTCGCGTAAATGGAGTGGATGGCACCGACCCGGTAAGTTTAACCAGAGGCGAATTTATTGCTCGCCAGCAAATCGATGAAATATTCAGGTATCTGATCAAATATGTTCCGGGATTTGAGAATGCATTTATGGCACGTACTGCGCCTTTTCTCGGAATCAGGGAAACGCGCCGGATTGTCGGGGAATATATTCTGAATCGCGAAGATATTTTAAGCTGTGCTCTTTTCGACGATTCAATTGCAGTGGCTAGTTATCCGCTCGATATTCATCATCCGGTTGGCGGCGATTGTACGCTGGAATGGAGTGGCGATTGTTACGATATTCCTTACCGTTCACTGGTTCCTTTAAAAGTGAAAAATCTGTTGGTGGCAGGCAGAAGTATTTCAACTACCCACGAGGCAATGTCGGCTATTCGTGTAATGGCACCATGTATGGCAATGGGCGAAGCTGCCGGACGGGCAGCAAAAATTGCCATCAAAGACGATATTTTAGTTACAGATATTGATATTAAGAAGCTACAAACGGATCTGATTGCTCATGGAGCCTACTTGCGTTCATAAGATTTATTCAAACATATATGTGTTCGATAATGGAATTGATTCTGGATGTAGATGTTATGATTGAGATATGTGTTGAAATGTGTTTGATGGATTCATAATCAATACCCAAATGATAGTTAAGATGAGAAAAAAAGAGTTGAAAAGGAGTTGTGTTTTAAATTTATTTATTGTGTTGACGGTGTTCTTGTCCGGATGTGGTGGAAGTGAGGATCTTCCGGGAAAAGATGATGATGACAATACTGGAGATACTACACAATATACAGAATTTAGGGCAATGTCCTTTAATTTAAGAAATGAAGTGGAAGGTGATCCTCAAACGCTGGATGAGCGAAAGGAGAATATTCTCAAGGTGATTCTTGAAAATACGCCAGACATTCTTGGCGTTCAGGAAATTGCTGCCGACTGGATGTCTGACTGGCTTTGTGAACAGTTAAATACCAATGGATATGACAAGTATTTGTCGTCAGGGCAATTTGGGTCCCCAAAAATCATTTTTTACAAAAGAAGCAGATTTACCAGAACGAAGGAGGGTACTTTTCAAATGCAATATGCAGATAATCGATCTGGTACCTGGGCTATCTTGCTGGACAATGACAATAAAAAAAGCTATTTTGTTTGTAATAGCCATTGGACTACGGCATCTTCCTCGGATAGAGTACTGACAGCGCAGAAGATTGTTGAGGTTGTAAAAAATAATTATAATAATTTGCCTTTAATTGTTTTAGGCGATTTTAATGCAGTGCCAGGGACACCAGAAATAGCTTCTGTAAAAAACAATGGCGGACTGAATCTCTCATGTGCCCATAACGAAAAGGGTGAAACTTATCATGAATGGAGTGCTACAGGCAAAAAGAAAATTGACTGGATTCTATATTCGAAAAAATTATCAGTCAAATCATCGAGCGTAATCAAAACAAGCTACAACGGTTTTTGGCCATCAGATCACTGGCCTATATTAGCGGTATTAAAACTAAATACAGCAGAGATTTAGTTGCCGTATTCCTGTTAAGTGTTAGTAAAAAAAAGCCCGGGGCAATTGCTTACTCCGGGTATTTTTTTTTATCGATTATATTTTCAGAAATTACACAATAATGAGCTCAATCCCCATTTCCTCAATTGAATTAGCCGTATGTTGCGGAATTCCAGAGTCGGTGATGATAACATCAATCTGATCGAGATTACAAATCTTGCCAAATCCTCTTCGCCCAAATTTAGAAGAGTCAGAAAGAATGATTGTTCTCAGGGCCGACTTCATCATTTTTTTATTCAGAATAGCTTCTTCGATGTTCGAGTTTGTGATGCCGTTTTCAAAGTCAATACCATCTACTCCAAGGAATAGTTTTGAGCAGGTCATGTCATCAAAGGGCTTGATGGCAAAATCGCCTACTACTGAGAATGAATTTTTCCGGACGATTCCACCCAACTGAATCACTTCAATATTTGGTGTGTTATTCAGCAAAATAGATGTTTTCAGCGAAGCGCTCACTACAGTAAGATTTCCTTTGGGATTTAGCTCCTGCGCAAAAGTATGGGCAGTTGATCCCGAGGCAATGATGATCGAATCATTTTCCTCAATCAATTTGCAGGCCGCCATCGCAATTTTCTTCTTTTCCAGAGTTCTCATTTTTTCCTTTTCCTGCACATTGATATCCGCAGTATGTGGATTAACAGGACTAGCACTTCCATGCGTTCTGTAAAGAAGCTTTTTTTCTTCCAGATATTTCAGGTCCTTTCGTATCGTAACAGGAGTCACATCCAGCTCACGAACAATATCCGAAACCTTGATAAAACCGTTTTTATTGAGCGTTTCCAAGATGTACTTATGTCTTTCTGCGATACTTAACATGATTTTTCGTGTGTTATTAGTTTATGCAAATATAGGCTTTTTAACGACGTTTTTAAGGTTTTTGCAGAGTTGTGGTGTTTTGCATTGTGTTTTTTTTTGTGATTGTTTTGTGATTTTTCAATAAAAAAAGATAAAAAAGCAACTATCGTATTTTCTTTTTATGTATGTTTGTTTTATAATAATCAAATAAAAGAAAGAAAAAGAAAGTTTTGCGTGGCGCATATTTCGTTTTTGGATGTTTTCTAAAAAAATACAGCGAGCTATGAAAAGAGAAAAGTTGGCCGGAGAAATTGGTTCCGGAAAATATGAAAGTGATATTTTAGTAATTGGTGGTGGTGCAACCGGGTTAGGGGTTGCGGTGGATGCAGCATCGAGAGGCTATCGTGTTTTGTTATTAGAGCAGGATGATTTTTCGAAAGGTACGTCGAGCAGAAGTACAAAACTGGTTCACGGAGGAGTTCGCTATTTGGCTCAGGGTGATGTTCGCCTGGTAATTGGTGCACTACGCGAACGTGGCCGAATGCGTCGCAATGCCCCTCACCTGGTTCGCGACATGCGATTCATTATCGGAAATTACAGATGGTGGGAACGTTCTTTTTACACAATTGGATTAACCTGCTATGACTTATTGGCCGGGAAACTGGGTCTTGGACGTTCGTTGCCTCTCTCCCGCTCGCGAATTAAAAAAGAAATTCCAGGCCTGAAACAAGAAGAATTGAAAGGCGGTGTGGTGTATCACGACGGACAATTTGATGATTCACGCATGGCCATTACTCTGGCGCAAACGGCTTTCGATCACGGGGGCACTTGTCTGAACTATGTTCGCGTAGAAGGTATTGAAAAAGATAAGAACGGACAAGTTTGTGGCGTTCGGGCGACTGACTTGCTGAACGGACGTAAATTCACCGTTCGAAGCCGTGTAGTTGTCAATGCAACGGGCGTTTTCATTGATGACGTACGAGGAATGGATAGCAAACAAACAGATAAAAAAGTTCGCCCAAGTCAGGGAGTTCACTTGGTTGTTGATCAAAAATTTTTGGGTGGCGATTCAGCACTAATGATTCCAAAAACGCGTGACGGACGCGTATTATTCGGAGTCCCATGGCATGGTAAAGTCGTTTTAGGAACTACCGATACTCCATTGAATGAAGCGTCACTGGAACCTTGTGCTCTGGAAGAAGAAATTGATTTCATTCTGGATCAGGCAGGCCAATATCTGGCAAAAAAACCAACACGTGCAGATGTGCTTTCCGTTTTTGCAGGATTGCGTCCGTTGGCCGCTCCTACGAAAGGAGACGGACAAAAAACCAAAGAAATTTCCCGCAGTCATAAAATTTATCAGTCGGATTCAGGATTGTTGACTATTACCGGGGGAAAATGGACTACTTACCGCGAAATGGCAGAAGAAGTGGTTGATCGCGCAATTGGTATCGGAAAATTACCTCACCATAAATGCACCACTGCCGATATGAAACTGCATGGTTATGAAATTCTGGAACATGAAAATGGCTGGGATTACGTTTACGGAAGCGATCGCCAAAAACTTCGTTTGCTCGAAAAAGCTGACTCGGCGAACAAAGAATTGCTTCATCCCAAATATACTTTCCGGGTATCGCATGTATTGTGGGCAGTCCGCGAAGAAATGGCACAAACAGTTGAAGATGTGTTGGCCCGCAGGGTAAGGGCTCTGTTTCTGGATGCCCGCGCCGCAATGGAAATGGCTCCGCGCGTAGCCTCGATTCTGGCCGCCGAACTTGGGAAAGACAACGAATGGATTCAGGAACAAGTTGCTGCATTTAATCAACTGGCAAAATGTTATCTTGTGAAATGAAATAACGAAGAATTCACGCGAATCAAATAAAAAGACAATTTGATGCGTGTGAAATTCTTCATCAACAAGTAGTTTTCAATATTCATCGAAATAACAACAGCTACTAAAATTACATAGACCTACTTTGAAAACGTACAAACATGGAAAATAAATCAAACGCCTTTTTCAGCCGTGCAGGTTTGCCCAAACACTTATCGTGGGGGTATTTGGGAGTTCTAATTTTCATGATGGGTGACGGAATAGAACAAGGTTGGCTGAGTCCTTATTTAATTGAACGGGGACTTAGTCTGGAAGCATCTGCAGCCCTATTCACCGTATATGGAATAACAATCGGTATTTCATCCTGGTTTTCGGGGGTATTGGCTGAAACATTTGGCGCCAGAAAAACCATGTTTTATGGACTCTTACTTTACCTGATTGGAACTGTTGGGTTCGTAGGTCTGGGAATTCCTGAACTAAATTATCCGGCCATGCTGATAACCTATGCAGTGCGTGGTTTTGGTTATCCACTATTTGCCTATGCATTTCTGGTATGGATAACTTACTGTACTCCCAAGCAACAACTGGGACGGGCCGTCGGGTGGTTTTGGTTTGTTTTTACCGGAGGGCTAAACGTATTGGGCGCTTACTATTCGAGTTGGGTAATTATTCAACTTGGACATATTACTACATTATGGACCAGCGCATTTTGGGCGCTATTGGGTGCAGGATTTGCTTTAGGCCTGAACAAATATCAAAAGCTGGAAAGGAAAGGCGCTGAATCGAAAATGAAGGATTTGATGAAAGGTATTACCATCATGCGCGATGAACCCAAAGTATTGTTGGGCGGCATTGTTCGGGTGATTAATACTACTGCACAATTTGCATTTCCGGTATTCCTGCCCTTGTATATGGCCGAACATGGATTCAGCACCACCGAATGGCTGCAAATATGGGGAACCATCTTTACCGGCAATATTATTTTCAATCTCATTTTCGGATTTGTTGGCGACCGGTTGGGCTGGCGTAACACAGTAATCTGGTTTGGAGGCGTTGGTTGTGCAATAAGTACCCTGCTTTTCTACTATTCACCAACATTTGGAAATAACAATTTCTGGATTGTAATGGCAGCCGGAACATTGTGGGGAGCTTTACTTGCAGGCTATGTTCCATTGTCGGCACTGGTTCCTTCGCTGGTTAAAGACGACAAAGGTGCTGCCATGGCTGTTTTGAATCTGGGAGCCGGACTTCCGGTATTTGTTGGTCCTCTGTTGGTTGGTGTTTTTTATAAACTGATAGGAAGCGAAGGGGTGATTTGGTTGCTTGCTGCATTGTACTTGCTAAGCGCCGTACTTACCCGTTTCATTACTCTTCCGAATAATGCAAAAACAATGTAATACAATAAGATATTTCAACGAGAATGAGCATGATTCCGGAAAATCGCAATTGAGATGAATATCCATTCGAAACTCAATCATGCAATTCTTATAAAAATTATACAGATCAATCTTGAAAAATTATATACGAATGAAACTGAATGTAAAAGAAGCACTGGATTCGGCCCGGGATACGCGGGCTCTTATTATAGACCAAAATATTATAGAGCAGGTTTCTAAATTATTTACTACAAATTTTGAAGGACGCAAGGCGGTTGTTGTATGTGATCAAACAACTTTAAAAATTGCCGGGCAAAAAGTGTATGAATGTCTGAAAAAAGACGGACTGACGCAATTGGAGCCTTTCGTTTACGACGAATCAAAACCTTATGCTGAAATCGGGAATGTAGAGAAACTGAAAAATTCGTTAAAAGCACATGACGCTATTCCCATAGCTGTTGGATCAGGAACATTGAATGATATGACAAAATTGGCAGCTGCCCGTGCCAACAGGCCGTACATGTGTGTTGCAACAGCCGCATCGATGGATGGATATACCGCTTTTGGTGCTTCCATCACAGCGCAGGGAGCCAAACAAACATTTTCGTGTCCTGCTCCTTTTGCGGTTTTAGCTGATGTTGAAATTATCAGGCAGGCACCTTCCGAGATGACTGCTTCAGGATATGCCGATCTTTTTGCAAAAGTGACGGCAGGTGCCGATTGGATTGTTGCTGATGCCATAGGGGTAGAACCAATTGATCAGCGGGCCTGGTCAATTGTTCAGGATGGGTTAAAAGAAGCATTGGCAGATCCGGACGGAGCAA
Organism: Prolixibacteraceae bacterium; assembly: GCA_963668595.1. Lineage (GTDB taxonomy): Bacteria > Bacteroidota > Bacteroidia > Bacteroidales > Prolixibacteraceae > GWE2-42-39. Next base: position 2,916,098 of record OY764876.1, read on the forward strand.
AAGCAGGGCGGCTGGAGGCAATTACACCATTGGTTGAAGGATTGATATTGGGTGGTTTTGCAATGCAATGGTCTCAAACCAGCCGTCCTGCATCCGGAGCAGAACATCAATTCAGTCATCTGTGGAACATGGAGCATCACACCCATGAAGGCGAAACTCCATCGCATGGATTTCAGGTTGGCATTGCCACTTTAGCAATCACTCGTCTCTACGAAAAAATGCTCCAAACACCATTCGAATCGCTGGATGTAGAAACCTGCTGTCAGAAATGGCCAGAATGGTATGAATGGGAGAAAGCAATCAACGAAAAATTCCAGGACACTGATTTTCTGGAAACAGCTTTAACTGAAACAAAAAAGAAATACATCGACAAAGAAGCACTGAAAGAACAGTTGATAAAATTAAAAACTGTTTGGCCTGAATTAAAAATGCATTTAACAGAACAATTGGTTCCGTCGGAAGATCTCGAGAAACGGCTGCGTGCAGTAGGTGCGCCTGTTGACTCTGAACAGATTGGAATCTCGCGCAAACGCATGAAAGAATCGTTTTACAGAGCATCCTATATTCGCTCTCGCTTTACGATTCTCGACATCGCTGTCAGAACAGGCTATTTGGATCAGTGGTTGGATGAAATATTTGAACAATAATTATGTTGGACGAAAAGATATTTTTATCATCCTTCCCGGATGAGCAGGCTTTGTATAATCATTTACAAAAAATCAAGCATGTTGCTCTGGATATGGATGGCACTATTTATAAAGGGAATACACTATTCCCCTATACAAAACAATTTCTGTCTGATCTCAAATCAATGGGAATTGGCTATTCATTTTTAACCAATAACCCATCAAAAAGCACCGCAGACTATCTGGAACATTTACGAAAAATGGGTGTTGTGGCTACGAAGGAGGAATTATACACCACTGCACAAGCTACAATCACTTATTTAATCAAACATCATCCTGAAGTAAAACGCTTGTTTATTCTGGGTACACCAAGTATGATCGAAGAGTTTGAACTGGCTGGCTTCGAATCTGTTCCCAATGATCCGAAAGAAGAGCCGGATGCCGTGGTAATTGGCTTCGACTTAACTCTTGCTTACGATCGTTTATCGCGTGCAGCCTGGTGGGTTTCTAAAAATAAACTGTATGTCGCTACCAACCCTGATTACGTTTGTCCAACCGACGAACCAGTGGTTTTGGTTGATTGCGGTTCAATCTGCGCTGTTATTGAGAAATCGGTAGGACGCGAACCTGATGTTGTTCTGGGCAAACCTCAACCAGAAATGCTCAATGGGATTTTGGAACTCCACAACCTGAAAAGTGACGAAGTGGCGATGGTGGGAGACCGGATCTACACCGATATTCTTATGGCTCACCGGGCCAATAGTTTGGGAGTACTTGTTCTGTCAGGAGAAGCAACCATGGACGATGCAACCAAAGCCGTTCCTCAGCCTCACCTGGTTACTCCTACCATTGAAACATTTGGAGAATTATTAAAACTTTCAAGAAAAAATCAGATACGATGAAAGGGGTTATTGGCGCTGATTTTGGATCAGATTCCTGTCGGGTGATACTGGTTGATGCTCTTTCCGGAGAAATTCAGGCAACGGCAACAAAATTTTATCCGAGATGGATGAACGGCTTGTATTGCAATCCTGAAAGCAATCAGTATCGCCAGCATCCTTCTGATTATTTGGATGCATTTGAACAAGCAGTGGCCGAAATGATGCAACCAGTAACTTCTTTGCAAAGAGAAAGTATTGTAGGCATTGCTTTCGATACAACAAGTTCTACCGTTTGTCTTACTGATGCAGACGGAATTCCACTGGCCCTATTGCCTGAATTTCGGGACAACCCGAATGCCATGTTTGCCTTATGGAAAGATCACACAGCCGTAAAAGAAGCTGATGAGATCAACGAGTTGGTTCGTCAATGGCCTGTTGATTACAACAAATATAGCGGAGGACGTTATTCTTCCGAATGGGTGTGGTCAAAAGTGCTTCATTTATTGCGAAAAGACGAAGCAATCAGCCAAAAGGCTTTTTCGTGGGTTGAACACTGCGATTGGCTTCCCAACTTTTTATGTGGAATAAATAGTCCGAAAGAGCGCAAATACAGTCGTTGTGCCGGCGGACATAAAGCAATGTGGCACGAAGAATGGGGCGGACTTCCATCCGAAGAGTTCTTCCAAAAACTGGCTCCCGATTTCCCCAATTTCTTATTTCGCTCGTACCGCGAAACCTACACAAGCGACACTGTCATTGGCTGTTTAACCGACGAATGGGCATCACGACTTGGCCTCAAGGCGAGTGTAAAAGTAGCTGTTGGCTCGGTCGATTGTCATGTTGGAGCTGTTGGGTCACAAATAAAACCGGGCATAATGGTCAGTGTAGTAGGAACATCAACCTGCGATATTCTGGTAGCTGAAAAAGAACAGATTGGTTCTTCGGTTATCCCCGGAATATGCGGACAAGTGGACGGTTCGGTATTGCCTGGCTTGGTTGGTTTGGAAGCAGGACAGCCTGCCTTCGGCGATTTATATGCATGGTTCAGAGACCTGTTGGTTTTCCCTTTTCAACAACTGCTAACTCAGTTTGATTGGCTGGATGTAAATCAGCAAGAGCGTTTGATAAAAGAAATGAGCGAACAAATGATTCCCTGGCTTACCTCAGAAGCTGAGAAATTGGATATCAATACCAATACCGTTCTGGCAACCGACTGGATCAATGGCCGTCGTTCGCCTGATGCCGATGAATCGGTAAAAGCAACTTTAACCGGTTTACATCTGGGCAGCAATGCGCCTGCCATCTTTAAAGCGCTGGTCGATGCTTCAACCTATGGAATGAAAGCCATTGTTGATCGGTATATTGAAAATGGAATGATCGTTAATGAAGTAATTGGGGCAGGAGGAATTGCACAGAAATCCTCCTACGTTATGCAAACGATGGCTGATGTACTGGGGCTTCCGGTTAAAATTACCAAAGCAAAAGAATCCTGTGCATTGGGCGCTGCAATGTTTGCATCTGTGGCTGCCGGGGTACATGCAAGTGTTCAGGACGCACAGGATGCAATGGGACAGGGATTCTTAAAAACCTATTATCCTCGCGAAGAATATGCTCAGATTCACCGGAAACGATATCAGGAATATTTGGAATACAGGGCATAGACAGAGGAATATTCCGGAGAAAACTGACGGAGCAGCAAAATCAGAAAAGAAGAATAAAAAATAAGCAAGAATAGAATAAAGTGAAAGCAATAATGAACGAGTTTGGAGTAATGAAAAAAGCAGCGGATAACATCCGTATTTTGTCTGCAGCCATGGTAGAGAAAGCGAAATCTGGTCATCCCGGAGGAGCAATGGGAGGAGCTGATTTTATCAATGTATTATTTTCAGAATTCCTTATTTACGATCCCAAGAATCCACAATGGGAAGGTCGGGACCGTTTTTTCCTTGATCCTGGGCACATGTCACCCATGTTGTATTCGGTGCTGGCATTAACCGGAAAATATACCATGGACGAGCTTGCTGCTTTCCGCCAATGGGGAAGCGTTACTTCAGGCCATCCGGAACTGGATATTAACCGGGGAGTGGAAAATACTTCTGGTCCACTCGGACAAGGGCATACCTACGCTGTAGGAGCAGCTATCGCTGCAAAATTTCTGAAAGCACGCTTTGGCGAAGTAATGAATCAAACCATTTATACTTATATTTCTGATGGTGGTATTCAGGAAGAAATTTCGCAGGGTGCAGGCCGTATTGCTGGTCATCTGGGTCTTGATAATCTGGTGATGTTTTACGATTCGAATAACGTACAGCTTTCAACAACGGTAGATATGGTTTCTACCGAAAATGTGGCCATGAAATACCGTGCCTGGGGATGGGCAGTTGTTGAAATTGACGGACACGATGTGAAGGCAATCCGCGAAGCATTGAAAGAAGCCATGTTTGAAACCGAGCGCCCAACGCTGATTATTGGCAAAACAGTGATGGGAAAAGGAGCGGTTACGGCTGAACAGAAAAATTTTGGCAATCAGGTGTCCACACACGGACAACCTCTTTCTGCTGCTGGTGCTTCATTCGACGAAACGATTCGCAATCTGGGAGGCGATCCGCAAAATCCATTCTATATTTTTCCTGAAGTTCAGGAACTGTATGCAAAAAGTAATGCCGAACTTGAAGAGGTTGTGGACAAACGCTATGCTTATAAAGCACAGTGGGCAAAGCAAAATCCGGAGCTTGCTAAAAAACTGGAACGTTTCTTCTCAGGCGATGTTCCCGAATTGGATTGGTCGGCCATCCAGCAAAAAGCAAATCAGGCTACCCGGGCTGCTTCGTCGGTAGTATTGGCTGCTTTTGCCAAAAATATTGAAAACATGATTTGCTCATCGGCCGACTTGTCTAATTCAGACAAAACCGATGGCTTTTTAAAACAGACTCACCGCCTGCAAAAAAAAGATTTCAGTGGTGCATTCCTCGAAGCCGGAGTTTCAGAATTAACCATGGCTTGCCTGTGCATTGGTATGGCATTACATGGGGGAGTTATTCCTGTATGCGGAACCTTTTTCGTTTTTTCTGATTACATGAAACCAGCCGTGCGCATGGCTGCATTGATGGGTTTGCCCGTTAAGTTTGTGTGGACTCACGATTCGTTCCGAGTTGGAGAAGACGGCCCGACCCATGAACCGGTAGAGCAGGAAATCCAAATTCGACTGCTGGAAAAACTAAAAAATCATCATGGACAGAATTCGATGATGGTACTTCGCCCGGCGGATGCTGCCGAAACAACCGTTGCCTGGCAAATGGCTCTGAAAAATATATCAACACCCACAGCATTACTGCTATCCCGGCAAAATATTACTGATTTACCGGCAAAAGAAAATCGGCAAGCTGAAGCTTATCAGGCCGAACTGGGAGCTTATGTGGTTGATGAAGACCAGAATCCCGATGTGGTGCTTGTTGCTTCCGGTTCCGAAGTGGCAACTTTGGTTGAAGGAGCTCAGTTGCTCCGCAACGATGGAGTGAAAGTTCGCATTGTATCGGCCATTTCCGAAGGTATTTTCACCAATCAAACAAAAGAATATCAGGAGGAAGTGATGCTGAAAGATTGTCCGGTTTTCGGATTAACGGCCGGATTACCCATTACGCTTGAAGGAATGGTTGGAAGTCGTGGAACAGTGTGGGGCCTGAATTCATTTGGCTATTCCGCTCCGTATCCTGTATTGGATGAAAAATTCGGGTTTACAGGAGAAAATGTTTACTTGCAAGTAAAAAGATTACTCGCTTGCACAAAGTAATTTTCAGAAACAAACAGCTAGATTTAGCTTGACAACTAAACCTGATAAAAACTAAAATTGAACTGATGACGAATATATTGAGTTTTCTCAAGCCGGCTCCGGAAAAAGAGCAAACCATTACCGACAAAAGTGAATTGAATGCCAAGTATAAATATTGGCGTACACGAGTTCTTTATACCACGATGATCGGGTATGTGATGTTTTATTTTGTTCGGAAAAACATCTCCATCGCCATGCCTGCGCTTGAGGCTGATCTGGGAATCTCAAAAGCTGATCTGGGACTTTTTCTCACTTTACACGGAGTGGTATATGGGATCTCAAAATTTGTAAATGGTTTCTTTGGCGATCAAACCAATCCACGGTATTTCATGGCGATTGGCTTATTCTTTTCGGCAACAATGAGTTTGCTTTTTGGGTTGAGTAGCGGAGTATTGGCTTTTGGTATTTTTTGGTTGCTCAACGGTTGGTTTCAGGGAATGGGATTTCCTCCTTGTGCCAACACTTTAACCAATTGGTTTTCCCCATCCGAGCGGGGAGTCAAATTCTCGCTCTGGAATACGTCACATTCAATAGGCGCTTCGCTGGTTTTATTACTGAACAGCTTTTTAGTGATGTACGATTGGCGGTACTGTTTCCTGGTTCCTGCTGCCCTCGGATATATTGGCGTTCTTTTTATTCTGAACAGACATCGCGATAAACCTCAATCACTGGGACTTCCGCTGGTTGAAGAATATAAAAACGAGGAATCAGAACTGAAAAATGAGGAAGACGATACAAAAGGCGATTTTAAGCTTTTTATCCGGAAACATGTTTTTGGCAATCCGGCAATCTGGTTTCTTTGTCTGGCTAATTTCTTTTTATACACTATTCGTTATGCCATTTTAGACTGGGGACCAACTTTTCTGACTGAAATGAAAGGAGTTGATTTGCAAAAAGCTGGATGGCTGGTTGCCAGTTACGAAGGCTTTGGTATTTTGGGAATGCTTTCAAGTGGCTGGATGATGGACAAAGTTTTCAAAGGACGCGGAGGACGTGCGGCCCTGATCTACATGGCAATTTGTTCTGTCGCTGTTTTCTTCTTCTGGAAATTACCCAATGAAAGTCCATTCTTTTATGGAATTCTGCTTTGCATTGTTGGCTTCTTTATTTATGGACCACAAGCATTGGTCGGAATAATTGCCGCCAACCTGGCTACCAAAAAAGCTGCCGCTACAGCAATCGGACTTACAGGTTTATTTGCCTATTTAAGTACCGTATTATCGGGCTGGGGACTTGGTTATTTGGTAACACATTATGGCTGGTCGCTTGGTTTTCTCATTCTTGTTGCTTCGGGTATTGCTGCAACAATCTTTTTCGCATTTACATGGAATTCAGGTTATATCAAAGAAAAAGCGAAATAACAAATCTCAATATCAAACTTATTATGAAGACTTTATCTGCTCAAATTCTGCTATTAATTGTCCTGTTGTCTTTCGGACAGCAAAGTTTTGCACAAGACAACAAATATTCCGTGTATTACTATCGGCGAGTTAGTCTTTTCGAGAAACTAAACATCGACCGCAACGACATTATTTTCCTCGGAAACAGTATTACCGACGGGGCTGAATGGTCCGAGATTTTTGATAATCCGCAAATTAAAAACAGGGGAATCAGTGGCGATATTACCGCCGGGGTTTTAGACCGACTGGAACCGATTATCAAAGGAAAACCTGCCAAACTTTTTCTTTTGATCGGAATTAATGATGTTTCGCGCGGAATTTCGGTTGACTCAATTGTTGGCAATATTCGTTTAATTATAGAACGACTTCAGCAAGGATCTCCGAAAACTCACATTTACCTGCAAAGCGTGTTGCCCGTTAACGACCAGTTTGATAATTATAAAAATCATGTTTCGAGATGGCAAATGGTGCCCGAAATAAATGAAAAACTAAAAGTTGTTGCTTCTGAAAAGCAGGTTACTTACGTTGATCTTTTCAGTCATCTCACCGACGAGTCGGGAACAAAACTTAACCCTGCATACACCAACGACGGGCTCCACCTGATGGGCGAAGGTTATTTTGTATGGAAAGAAGTAATTGAGCCTTACCTGAAAAAATAAGCAACTCTCCTGAAACTTCTGCCAAACAGGTGTGTTCAATGAAAAACATACCTGTTTGGCAGGGGAATATAAATTTGCTCTCAATAATCCGTTGTCCGGGGTTTCAAAAGCAATATCTATTTTTAGCATGAAATGAGCATGATTCTGGGAAACATCAATCGGAATGAATATTTTCCAATTATGCGAATTCCATTCGACAAATAAAAAAAATTATATACGAATGAAAAGCAATCGATCAGGATTTCTGGTCGATTGTCTTTTTTTGTAGTGTTACCTGAATCGGCGTTACATTCGACAAATTATCGTTCACCGGGCAACGACTCTCTATTGTCTCAAACCAACGATTCAGTCTTGCCTCATCAATATCGGCTGTGGGTACTAATTTTACGCGAATTTCTTTGTAGCCTGCCCGATCGGTTGTTGGTTGTCCAAACACTTTAGCAGGATTCAAATCTCCTTCAATGGCAATCTCCAACCGTTTCAATTCGAAATTAAGTTCCCGGGCAACAATATGCCCCATAACGTTGAGACAGCCGGCATAAGCCGCCAATAAATATTCTACCGGATTGGCTGCATGATTGGTTCCACCCAAAGCTTCCGGCTCGTCAATGGTTATCTGAAAATTTCGGGCTTTCACCACAAATTTGGTCGGGTTTTCGTTGTACCCGTTTACCGAGAATGTTAAATCGCTCATTTTGTATAGTTTTTAGGGTTATAAAACAAAAAAGCCCTTCTGCGAACAGAAGAGCTTTCGAAATGCCTTTATATTAAAATGCGATTATACCTTCTGCCAATAGCTATCTGTTTGCATACACATCATGGTACACATCATCATTAAGCTATTTGCTGAACTATTACACATCTTCTAAATCTTTATTTTGGGCAAAAATAGATATTTTCAAATACAAAACAAGACTTTTTTGTCTTTATTTAAATCTTTTCAGCTTTCTTTTCAACTTCGCTAAATACCCGCATAAAGTTTCCGCCCCACACTTTTCGTATTTCCTCTTTGGAATAACCCCGCTTTAACATCTCAAGCGTAATATTCGGGAACTGGCTCACGTCCAAACAATCGGAAAGGCCTCCTCCCCCATCGAAATCGCTTCCAATACCCACATAATCAATCCCAACCAGATTTTTCACGTAGTCGATATGATCCACCAAATCTTTCACAGTCGGAAGCTCGTCGAGATAATTATTCTGCAAAAATTCCCATTGCTGATGAAATTTTTCCTTTTCTTCGTCGCTCAGATTGCTGTAATTCTTCCGATAGTTTTTCCTCAATTCCCGCTCCATGCGATAACGGGTTAGTGTTGTATCAGGTTCTTTCACATACACGTCGAGCAAACAAATTTGAATGACTCCTCCATTTTTTGCCAGCGCACGAATCATTTCATCACTCATATTTCGGTCGTGTTTACAAACCGAGCGAACACTCGAATGAGAAGCAATTACCGGAGATTTGCTAAGTTTTACCACATCAAAAAATGATTCGTCGGAAGCATGCGACACGTCAATCATCATCCCCAACCGGTTCATTTCAGCAACCACCTGTTCGCCAAAACTACTCAATCCGTGATGTTCGGGCTCTGCCGGATCGCTCGACGAATCGCAAACATCGTTATGAAACGAATGGCAAAGGGTAATGTAGCGCACTCCCCGATCGTAAAATTCCTGCACTCGTTTTAAATCTTTTCCCAATGGAAAGCCATTCTCCATGCCAACATACACGGCACGTTTCCCTGTTTTTTCAATGCGGCGACCATCTGCGGCTGACAATGCCAGTTCTGCTAAATCGCTATGATGTTTTACCATCGAATGAATCGAATCAAGCATCTCGTCGGCTTTGCGATACGCCTCGGCATAATTCTCAATCGTTCGGGGCTTTTGACTGGTAAACACCGCAAAAAATTCGGCATCCAGGCCTCCTTCTTTCATACGGGGCAAATCGACCCGACTCTGTGGTGCAGCATGCTTTTCGCTAATATCGAAATTACTTCCCAGCAAAGCCCAGGGAGTGTCGCAATGCGTATCAACCGTCAATACCTGATCGTGAATCTTTTGTGCTTTCTGATGCAGTTTATCCGGGTCGGAACAAATACCAGAAACACTTTTCAATATAGAAAACACACAAATAAAAGCGATTAAATTCTTCATATAGCTATTTTTATTTCTGATCTAAATGTTGCTGGTAAAGTTCGAAGAATGCGGCCACATGCACTCCATCGGCCAGCCCATGATGCACTGCAACCGAAACCGGCATTTGCTTACGTCCATTTACTTCAATCATCTTTCCAAATGAAATTTTCGGACAACTATCTTTGATTCCAAAATGACGGGCATGCGAGATTCCTGTAAATTTGATCCAGGGCAACGACGAATAATGAATCACATCTGTACGCCCCGTTTGGTCGTTTAACCGCAATCCGGAACTTTGCCTTACTGCATCGGTTTCAGCAATCACCGATTCGTTAAATGTGTAGAAATTATCGGAAAAAGGAATCAACGAAAAGCCAAAAGTTCCGTCTTCTCTGCCAATGGTTGGCGATGCATGCACTTCATCATAAACAAGCACCTGTTTTTCTTCGATCCGATACCTGAACTCAGTAATTTGATTTGCTGCCAACAACGACCGGTGCAAATAGACCGAAAAAAAGGAAAGTTCGTTTTCTTTTGCAAATTCATACGCAGCAGTGCAGTCAACATCTGCAACAACACTAAAAAAAGGTTCATCGAAGCCCGAAAAGAAATCAAAATGTTCCTTTCGGTTCCAGTTCTCCATGTTCAATCGTATATAGTTTGGCTTCTTCATTCGATCAATTTTTTAGCTCAAGAAGTGTCCCAACTTCCGATATTTCCGAAACCGAAGCAAAATTTTCGCCATCGGGCACACTTCCGGTTTTCTCGTGTTCCCACGTTACATGAAACGGCACATGAATTCCGTACCCGCCGAGCTGCAAAACAGGAAGAATGTCTGATTTAAATGAATTTCCAATCATCAGGAAATCTTCAGGCTGAGTGCCTAAATGTTGCAAAAGGCTCAAATAATCAGCCTCTTTTTTATCACTCATTATTTCAATATGATGAAAATATTTTTCCAGTTTCGATTTACGCAATTTCCGTTCCTGATCAAGCAAATCGCCCTTTGTCGCAACAATCAGTTTCACGTTCTCATCGCTTAACTGCTGTAGCAAATGCTCCACTCCATCAAGCAAAATCACCGGTTTAGCCAATAATTCTTTCCCCAACGAAACAATTTGACTGATAATTTCTCCCGGAACACGATTGTCGCTAATTCGCAATGCAGTTTCAATCAGCGACAGCATGAATGCTTTTGCTCCGTAACCGTACAATTCCAGGTTCTGCATTTCTGTCTGAAACAATTGCTCCGACACCTCTTTCTCCGGAAGATAGGCAGCCAACAATTCGCGGAAAATTCTTTCTGTTTCCTGAAAATAGGGTTCATTCACCCACAAAGTATCATCGGCATCAAACCCAATAACTTTAAATTGCTTTTTCTTCATTCGTTTTATTTCTCAATCAAATTCTCGGCAAATGCTTTTAAGTCCATGCCTGAAAAATTACCGGAAGTCATAATCAACAAGTTTTTCCCATCCCAATCTATCCTTTTCAATATTGAAAACAATTCTTCGGCATCGGTTGAAACCTGTAAGCCTGAAGTTCCGAAAGCCTCAAATACCTGCCCTGCGGTAATGGGTTCCAGTTTCTTGTGTTCAATGGTTTTGGGGTTGAAATACACAAAAGCCTGATCGGCCGCCTGCATACAATCCTTGTATTGAGGCAAAAACTCTTTTTTCAGCGAACTGAATGTGTGCAACTCCATGCAAGCGACCAACTCCCGCTCTGGAAACTGTTTTTTCACGGCCTCGGTAGTGGCTTTCAGTTTCGAAGGCGAGTGGGCAAAATCGTAAAAAATGGTACATCCCGCATTTTTTGCCAGTACCTGCAAACGACGTGCTGCCCCTTTAAAACTGCCAATAGCCCGATAAAACTGCTCGTCGGTAATTCCCAATTCGTTACAAACCAGTTTGGCTCCCGAAATATTTTGCAGGTTGTGATCTCCAAAAATCGGAATTTCAGTTTTCGTATTGCCCGATAGCAGACAAGTAATTCCAGCTTCAACACAAGCAGGATGCTCGCGATAAGGCATTTTTTTTATTTCAGAAGAAAGTTCCGCAGCTATTTTACTGATATTCGGATCGGCTTCGTAATACACCAGAGAACCTTCGGCTTCAATCATTTCAGCAAAAATGCGGAATTGTTCCACGTAATTTTCAAAGGTCGGAAATACATTGATGTGGTCCCAGGCAATACCACTGAGCAGCGCCACATGCGGGTGATAGAGATGAAATTTCGGCCTGCGGTCGATAGGCGACGACAAGTACTCGTCTCCTTCAAAAACCGCCACTTTCGCTTCGTGACTGAGCGACACCATCGTATCAAAACCTTCGACCTGTGCCCCAACCATGTAATCGAACTGCACTCCGCTTTCGCGCAACACATGCATCACCATTGAGGTAATCGTCGTTTTACCGTGACTACCACCAATCACCGCCCGTTTTTTGTCTTTGGTTTGTTCGTACAGATATTCGGGGTACGAAAATATTTTCAGTCCCAGCTCGCGGGCACGTATCAACTCAGGATTATCTTCCCGGGCATGCATTCCCAGAATCACTGCATCCAGTTCTTCACTGATTTTCTCAGGAAACCAGCCAAATTGTTCGGGCAATAATCCCTGTTGCTGCAAACGGCTTCGCGATGGCTCAAAAATTTCGTCGTCGCTACCTGTTACCTTGTATCCTTTTTTATGCAGGGCAAGTGCCAAATTGTGCATCGCACTGCCACCTATTGCTATAAAATGTATACGCATCATAAATTTTAAAAATGAAAGTTAAAAATAACCAATGTTGTGTTTACACGGCAGTCTGATTCATTTTTTTTAAGTTTGAATCGAAAATCTATTTCGAATGATGGCGAAACAACTTATAAAAAAGCTCTTTTCAAAGAAATTGCTACTGATTTGGCTGGCCATTTTCACCTGGTTAGTCGGACAGCTCATGGCTTCATTTCCGTTTATTGCTGAAAGAGTTTATTCTCAGGGAATCTATCCCATTGTCGCAACAATTTTATCGGCATTCAGCGGTTTATTCCCTTTTTCGCTTGACGATCTTTTTTACACCTTGCTCGTTCTTCTGCTCGTTGTTTTGCTAATCTTTCTGTTTCTGAAAAAATTAAAACTAAAAGAGTTTTTCATTCTGATTACCAATACGCTGGCTGCCGGATATATCCTTTTCTATTTTTTATGGGGATTCAATTATTACCGGCAAGATTTTAATACCAGGCTGGTAATTCCAAAGAGCAAAGCCAATAAAAACGAACTGTTATCCGTACTGAATCAATTGGTTCTGCAAACCAACAACAACTGGCTACCGGTTGATTCTGTCGATAAAACCAATATCGATTCAATTATCGAAAATTCGTACCGCAAGCATTCCGACTTGCTTAAAATCAGCTATCCTTCAGGAAGTAGGCGACCTAAAAACATTACCTACAGCCGGTTTTTCAGTCAGGCAATGATTTCGGGGTATTACGGCCCATTTTTTAGCGAGGTGCATGTAAATAAAAATGTCCTTTCGGTGGAATACCCGATGGTGTTGGCACACGAGAAAGCTCATCAATTAGGCATTACTGGCGAGGCTGAAGCAAACTTTTACGCATGGCTCGTATGTTCGCAAAGCAATTGCCAACCGGCTCGTTACAGCGCCAATCTGTATATTCTTCGCTACTTTGCCTACGAAGCAGCTCGTTTCGGGGAAGCCAAACCCATTATGGAAAATTTACGCGAGGAAGTTCGTTCCGACTATAAAAAGATCCGTACTCACTGGCTTGCTTTGCGCAACGAAAAAATTGACGAGGTAGCCGGTAAAGTAAACGACGCTTACCTGAAAGCAAACAAGGTAGAAAAAGGTATCGACGACTACTCGGGCGTAGTGAAATATATAATGGACTTTAAAACCGTAGTAGAAAATCGGTAATCAATTGAAAACAAAAACGACCAATATTTGTCTATCGTCTTAAAATCTAACAATCTGTTATCTGGTAGAATGAAAATACAATTGATACATGCCGGACATTTTGCCTGCGATGGCGGCGCACTGTTCGGCGTAATTCCCAAAAATCTTTGGCAAAAAGTTTATCCAGCTGATGAAAACAATGTTACGTCGCTCACTCTGCGATGCCTGCTGGTCGAGACTGAAACGCATAAAATACTGATTGAAACCGGTGTTGGCGAACATTATCCGGACAAATTCATCCGCAACAACGGACTGCGCGATCTGGGTATTTTGGAACAATCGCTAGCCGAAAAAGGCATTTCACCCGATGATATTACCGATGTGCTATTTACGCACCTGCATTGGGATCACTGCAACGGAGCTGTAAAAAATGTTGACGATCAATTACAGCTTACATTTCCGAATGCCCGGCACTGGTGTAGCAAAAGGCAATTCGATCATTCCAAAATATCGAATCCCCGCGAGCGAGCCGCTTATTCCTCTCTCCTGATTGATTTTATTGCTGAAAATGGCAAACTTCAATTAATTGAGAACGAAGGGGAAATTCTTCCCGGCATTTTCGTTCGTATGTACGACGGACACACTCCCGGACAGATGATCCCATTCATTCAGTATAAAGAAAAAACCGTGGTTTACATGGCCGATCTGATTCCTACGGCGGCTCATGTTCCGCTACTTTGGCTGGCTGCCTACGATTTATTCCCGGTTACTGCTATGGAAGAAAAAGAACAGTTTTTAAACGAAGCTGCAACGCACAACTACCTGCTTTTTTTCGAACACGATCTGCACACCGAATGCGTTCGGGTACAAAAAGAAGGCAAAGCATTTCGTGCCACAGAACACAGTCGGTTGATTAATTGCATTTAGAATCAACCGACTCTCCACTAAGCCGCAGCAGTTTGCGGTGTATGCTTGTACTTAAATACAAATGGAAAAACCAAACCCAATATCAAGGCATATAATGCAAAGCAAAGCCAGATAGTCGGCCAGTCGCGCACGCCATCGCGAGTGAAATAATCGACAACCAAACCACTCCCGTAACCGCCTAAACTGGCACCAACGCCATTCGTTACCAGCATAAAAATCCCCTGTGCACTAGCCCTGTATGCGGTAGGAACCTCTTTCTCAACAAACAGAGACCCTGAAATATTGAAGAAATCGAAGGCCATTCCGTAAACAATCATCGAAAGAATGAGCAAATACAAACCATCGCCCGGATTTCCGATACTGAACAAGCCAAAACGCAACACCCAGGCAAAAATGCTAATCAGCATTACTTTTTTAATCCCGAACCGACGTAAAAAGAATGGTATTGAAAGGATAAAAAGTGTTTCTGAAATCTGTGAAATCGACAACAAAACAATCGGGTGTTTCACACCAAAAGTATCCGGATGAGTTTGATTAAAACTATCGAGGAACGAACTTCCGAATGCGTTGGTTATCTGCAGAGCTGCCCCCAAAAGCATGGCAAACAAAAAGAAAATCACCATACGGCTTTCTTTGAAAAGCACCAGTGCATCGAGTCCGAAACGTGCGGCCAGTGTTTTCTTCTTTTCCGATTTTTCAGGTTGGCAAGCGGGCATCGAAAAAGCATAAAATCCCATAATGACAGACGAAACAGAGCTGAATATTAATTGCATCGAACTTGCCTTCCATCCAAACAGGTCAACCATCCACATCGCAGCAATAAAACCAACAGTTCCCCATACGCGGATGGGAGGAAAATCCTTCACCACATCAAAACCTTTTTTTTCCAGAATAATGTACGAAACCGTACTATTCAGCGCAATGGTAGGCATGTAGAACATTGAATTCAGCAGCATCACGTAGAAAAACACAGTGGGATCAGAAACCGTTGAAGCCCAAAAGAGCAAAGCTGCTCCGGCAAAATGACACATGCCAAGAAGTCGTTCTGCATTGATCCATTTATCGGCAATAATCCCCATGATTGCAGGCATAAACAAGGATGCAATTCCCAGTGTCGAAAATACGGCACCAATTTCAGCTCCTTTAAAATGAAGCGTACCGCCCAGATAAGCACCCAATGAAATCAACCAGGCTCCCCAGATGAAGAACTGGAGAAAGTTCATGATGATCAAACGATTCTTGATTCCCATAGTTTTGTTTTTTATCATTTTCCCGGGTTCCGGGAATATCATTGTTTCTTTTTCAATTCAAAAATCTATCTCCCCGCATTATAACCGGCAGTACATGCCCGCAGCTTCTCATAAATTATACAAGTTCTTTTTTCTTGTCGTGAGAAAATTTATTTTTTTCTTCGGGTTATTTCATCGCGAATGGTCGATGCTTTCTCATAATCTTCATTATTAACCGCTTCATCAAGCAACTCGTTTAACTCGGCAAGAGTATAGTTTTTATATTCTGTACCGGGTGATGTTTTGCGCGATTCAGAAGAAGAACCTGATTGTTCTTCAAAATCAATAATGATTCCGGCTCGTTGCAGAATTTCTTCCGTGGTATAAATCGGACATTTAAACCGAAGCGCCAAAGCTACCGCATCCGATGTGCGCGAATCAATTCGTACATGCTGATCTTCACGCATACAAATCAGTTCCGAATAAAAAATACCCTCTTCCAGCTTGTAAATAAAAGCTTCAACAACTTTTATTTCGAAAGCCGAAACAATATTTTTCATCAAATCGTGGGTAAGTGGTCGCGGAGGCTTCAGTCCTTCCAACTGAATAGCAATTGCCTGAGCCTCAACAGGCCCAATAATAATTGGGATTCGTCGTTCCCCGTTTTCCTCAGTCAATACCAGCGCATAAGCTCCCGACTGGGTTTGGCTCACCGATAAGCCCAAAATATTCAGTTTAACTTTTTGCATGCAATTTAGTTCAGCAAGAGTCGTGACCAACAAATATAACAATACTTTCTTTTCACATTGCAGAAATGGGAAAAACAGTCGCAAACATTTTCTCGGCCTTCGCAGTATGCCTCTGCAAATCAAAATCTTTCTATTTTTTTACATCAATTCATTTTTTTATTCAAATCGTTTGGCAAACAGTATAAAATATCTATTTTTGCAGTCCGAAATTTTTCGCGCAGGCACAATAAGTGTGATTCAAATGAATGACCGCCTGCCGGAACACACATTAAAGTTGAAATGATGTACGCTATTGTAGAAATTGCAGGACAGCAATTTAAGGTTGAAAAAGACCGCAAAATTTACGTTCACCGTTTGGAAAATGCAGAAGGTGAAAAAATTGAGTTCACAAACGTATTGTTGGTTGACAACGACGGAACAATCCAGATTGGAACTCCTAAAGTAGAAGGCGCTAAAGTAACTGCTACCGTTTTGGAGCATGTAAAAGGCGACAAAGTTATTGTGTTCAAGAAAAAACGTAGAAAAAGCTACCAAAAATCCAATGGACACCGTCAGTATCTGACTAAAATCCAGATTGAAGAAATTGTAGCATAATTTTAAAATTTTAATACCATGGCTCATAAGAAAGGTGTCGGTAGTTCGAAGAACGGTCGCGAATCGGAAAGTAAACGACTGGGCGTAAAAATTTACGGCGGTCAGGATTGCAAAGCTGGTAACATTTTGGTACGCCAAAGAGGTACAGCTCATCACCCTGGATTGAATGTGGGAATGGGTAAAGATCATACCCTTTTTGCATTAATCGATGGAACTGTTGTTTTCAAAAAGAAAAGAGACAACAAATCTTATGTATCTGTTGAACCAGTTGTGTCAGCAAACTAATAAGATTTTTTAGCATAGCTTTATAAAGAATCTCCTGTCTGAATTAAGGCAGGAGATTTTTTCTTTTTACATTTGCCCCACAGTTTAATCCGTTTAACAAACAACAAGTTTTTCGGGATACCCGGCGAAGCCTGATTTGCTTCTTCCCGCTATCAGAAAAATGATAAAACATATCAGAAATGCTCAATTTACGATTCATTCAGGAAAACCCCGAATTGGTGGTTGAAAAATTGAAAAAGAAGAATTTCGATGCACGCCAGATCGTTGATCAGATTATTGACCTGTACAAAAAGAAAAATGAAATACAGGCGAAAGGCGACCAGCTTAAATCGGAGATGAACCGCATTTCGAAAGAAATCGGCAATCTGATGCGCGAAGGCAAAAAAGAAGAAGCAGAAGCGGCCAAAGTGCAAACCGCTGAAATAAAAGAAAACATTCGCCTGCTGGATGAAGAATTTGCTGGCATCGACCAGAAAGTATTCGACTTGCAAGTACAATTACCCAATATTCCGGCCGAAATTGTTCCTCAGGGAAGATCGGCCGAAGACAACGAAATTGTTGCCTCAAAAGGTGAAATACCTGCACTTCCGGAAGGAAACATGCCTCACTGGGAACTGGCAAAAAAATACGATATTATCGATTTCGAACTGGGAGTGAAACTCACCGGAGCAGGATTCCCCGTTTACAAAGGAAAAGGTGCAATATTGCAACGTGCATTGATTTCGTTCTTTTTAACTGAAGCCGGAAAAGCTGGCTACCTCGAAATTCAGCCACCACTGATGGTAAATGAAGATTCTGGTTTTGGCACCGGTCAGTTGCCCGACAAAGAAGGACAAATGTACCACGCTACCGAAGATAATTTATACCTGATTCCGACGGCAGAAGTACCGGTTACCAATATCTACCGCGATGTAATTCTCGAAGCAAAAGATCTGCCGATGAAAAACTGTGCATACAGTGCCTGTTTCCGTCGCGAAGCTGGTTCGTACGGAAAAGATGTTCGTGGGTTGAACCGACTGCACCAGTTCGACAAAGTAGAGATTGTACAAATTTCTCATCCCGACACTTCGTATGATCGCCTTACCGAAATGGTTGCCCACGTAGCCGGATTGGTCGAAAAACTTGAATTGCCTTACCGCATCCTTCGTTTGTGTGGCGGCGATATGAGCTTCACTTCGGCACTCACTTACGACTTCGAAGTATATTCAGCAGCTCAGGAAAAATGGCTGGAGGTAAGTTCAGTTTCCAATTTCGAGTCGTTTCAGGCCAATCGCTTAAAATTGCGCTACCGCGACGAAGCGACCAAAAAACCACAAATTGCACACACCCTCAACGGTAGTGCACTGGCTCTGCCCCGCATTTTGGCAGCATTGCTCGAAAACAACCAAACTCCCGAAGGCATCCGCATACCCAAAGTGCTGGTTCCGTTCTGTGGATTCGAAATGATTGACTAACACAATAAAAAGAGTTCGGCATTCAACCTAAAAAAGAGAACGTGCCGAACTCTTTCTCTTTTCACCCTTTCCATCCAATACTTTCGTTATTACAATTCTGTCGAAAACTCTGATTTTCTTTCGTAATCCCGATTTAATAACTAATTTCGCCGGGATGATTTTTGAAGAATTCCTGTAAAATATGTGGATAAAACTCTCCCGATTTATACTGAGAAACAGAACATTGCTGCTTTCTCTGATTGCTATCATTACGGCATTCATGCTTTTTCAAACCCGAAACGTAGAGATGTCGTACGAGTACGCTTCGCTAATCCCGAAAAAAGATTCAGCGTACATCGACTACCAGGAATTTAGAAAAACATTTGGCGAAGAAGGCAACGTAATTGTGGTTGGAATTCAGGATGAAGACTTCTTCAAACTTGAACATTTTCAGGCATGGGAACAGCTTTGTAGCCGCCTTTCTGAAATTGAAGGTGTCGAAAACCTGCTTTCTGTGTCTAATTCCTATCAGCTCGACAAAGACACAACCGAACGAAAATTTGTTATCCGTGAAATTTTCCCCAAACAAATTGATTCGCAGCAGCAGCTCGACTCGCTGAAAAATGTATTTCTTTCGTTGCCGTTCTACAAAAACCTGCTTTACAATCCTGAAACATCGACTTACCTGCTGGGAATCACTGTCAACAAAGACAAAATGCGGTCGAAAACCCGCGAAAAAATGGTGATTGCCATCAAAGATGAATGTGATCAGTTTGCCGCCAAAGAACAAGTCGGGCTTCATTATTCCGGCTTACCATATATTCGGGTAATTACTTCTATCCGTATAAAAAATGAGATTTACATGTTCAGCCTTTTGGCTCTCGGACTATGTATAGTCATTCTTTACCTGTTCTTCCGCTCGTTTAAGGCAGTACTATTTCCGGTGGCCATTGTGCTAATAGGAGTAATCTGGTCGCTCGGGTTAATGGGATTGCTTGGGTTTAAAATAACGATTCTCACCGGGATGATTCCGTCATTGCTCATTGTAATTGGTATTCCGAACAGTATTTACATGCTGAACAAATACCACCACGAAATACGCGATCACGGCAATAAAATAAAAGCTCTTCAACGCATCATTATCAAAATAGGCAAAGCCACTTTCCTTACCAACCTGACCACAGCTCTGGGGTTCGGAACGTTTGTGATCACCAACAGCGATATTTTACAACAATTCGGTGTAGTCGCATCAATCAATATAATGAGCCTTTTTGTGCTGTCGTTGCTACTTATTCCTATTTTTTACAGTTTCATTCAGCCACCACAACAGCGGCACATTCAGCACCTCGAAAATAAAACGGT
Organism: Prolixibacteraceae bacterium; assembly: GCA_963668595.1. GTDB lineage: Bacteria > Bacteroidota > Bacteroidia > Bacteroidales > Prolixibacteraceae > GWE2-42-39. Next base: position 2,936,107 of record OY764876.1, read on the forward strand.
GAACCGAATCATCACCCGACTGATTCATGTTACCCAATACCATCGGAAAAAGGTGTATGTTGCAACCATTCTTATTGTTGCAACAGGAATTTACGGCATTACGCTGGTAAAAACTTCCGGCTACATGGTGGATGATATTCCGGAAAGTGATGTGATTTATCAGGATCTTAAATTCTTCGAAAAACATTTTCATGGATTAATGCCATTGGAAATTATCATAGATACCCGTAAACCGAATGGAGTACTCAACATGTCCACCTTCCAGCGCATGCAAAAACTCGATGACCGGTTGCAGGAATATCCCGAATTATCGCCTTCAACATCGATGCTGAATCTGGTAAAATTTGCCAAACAAGCCTATTACAACGGAAACGAAAGTTACTATAAACTACCGAGCAATATGGAAAAGAACTTCATTCTGAGTTATGCCACCAAAGGCGAACAGAATGCCAACATGCTCCATTCGTTCCTCGATAGTACCAAACAACAAACACGCATCAGTATCCGCATGAAAGATGTGGGAACCGTGCGCATGCAGGAATTATACAATCAGTTTAAAGCTGAAATTGACTCGGTTTTCCCTCCGGAAAATTACGATGTCACCATTACCGGATCAAGCGTTACAACCTTCAAAGGAAATCAGTATCTGGTGAAAAATCTTTTCTCCAGTTTGGCTCTGGCAGTATTTCTTATTTCTGCATTTATGGCCATGATGTTTTATTCGTGGCGAATGGTTATCCTGTCCATCATTCCGAATATCATTCCTCTCATATTTACTGCGGCAATCATGGGTTTCACCGGTATTCCGATCAAACCTTCAACCATTTTGGTATTCAGCATTGCATTCGGTATTTCGGTTGATAATACCATTCACTTTCTGGCCAAATATCGGCAGGAATTAAGTGTCACCGGCTGGGATATCCGACGATCGGTGGTAATGGCCTTAAAAGAAACCGGAGTCAGCATGCTCTACACATTTGTTGTTCTTTTCTTTGGCTTTGGGGTTTTCAGTATCTCGAAATTTGGAGGAACGGTAGCATTGGGTGTACTGGTGTCGCTGACCCTGTTTATTGCCATCACTGCTAACCTTATTTTATTGCCATCGTTGCTTACAGGTCTGGATAAGCTTACCACAACGAAGGCATTCCACGAGCCACTACTTCATATTTATAATGAAGAAGAAGACATCGAACTGGATGAGTTGGAAATAGTCAGGGATAACAGCGAGAAGGAGAGCTAAACAATGCGCAGTTTTAAGGAAATTCAGTCTTTCGTAAGCGAAGCAATCCGGCAAGAAGCGGATCGGGTTGCCAGCATTGAACCGAAAAATCTGTATTTGCCTGTTTCCTATTCGCTAAACATGGGAGGCAAACGGCTCCGCCCGGTACTGGTATTGCTGGCACACAATCTTTTCAGAAACGATATAGAAAAATCGCTTCCGGCGGCCATCGCCATCGAGGTGTTTCATAATTTTACTTTGCTGCACGACGACATTATGGACTGTGCCGATGTGCGTCGCGGGAAAGCCGCCGTGCATAAACAGTTTGGCGAAAATACAGCTATTCTTTCCGGCGATGCCATGTCAATTCTGGCCTATCAGTATATTTTACAAACTGATCTGCCAGATATTCGTCCTCTGACGCAACTCTTTTCGCAAACAGCGATTGAAATTTGTGAAGGGCAGCAATACGACATGGATTTTGAGACCCGACAGAATGTAAGTATTGACGAATATCTACGAATGATTCGCCTGAAAACTGCTGTGCTTTTGGCATGTAGTTTAAAAGCAGGTGCACTTACTGCCGAAGCAGATTTGCAGCAAGCCGAACTTTTGTACCAGATAGGCATTCATCTGGGAATGGCCTTCCAGCTTCAGGATGACTGGCTGGATGTATTTTCAGAAGAAGAAAAGTTCGGAAAAGTTACAGGAGGTGACATTACAGCAAACAAAAAAACTTTTTTGCTGTTAAAAGCACTTGAATTAGCCACTGGCGATATAAAACACGAATTATTGACCCGGATCACTCAAACTAAATTTGACCCGACAGAAAAAATTAATGCAGTAAAAAGGATTTATACAACACTGAATATTGATTCGGTTACCAAAGATGAGATCGAAAAGTACTATCAGATGGCGCTTTTCAACATCGATCAACTAAGTGTTGCTCCGGAAGCCAAAAACGAGCTGATATTACTCGCACGCAAAATGATGCAACGCGATCACTGAGCTATTTCCGGAACCTGAAAAATATCCTGATTTTTTACGCATCGTTTGATTTGTTCAAATCTATTGGTTTTTGTAATTTCCGGCTTGACTTTAAAACATTATTTCATGAGTCAGAATATCGGAAAAATCATACAGGTAATTGGTCCTGTTCTCGACATCAGTTTCGAACGCGAAGGCAACGAACTCCCTAGAATCTATGATGCTTTAGAAGTTCCGCGTGAAGGAAAAGAAAAGCTGATTGTTGAATGTCAGCAACACATTGGCGAAAACACCATTCGGGCAATTTCGATGGATTCGACCGATGGTTTGCGCCGCGGCATGGATGTAATTGCCACCGGACATCCCATTACCATGCCCAAAGGCGAAATTGCCCTGGGCCGCCTGCTTAACGTAACCGGAGACCCTGTTGACGGACTGGAAGCACTCCCCAAGGAGGGTCTGAGCATCCACAACGAACCCCCGAGATACGAAGACCTCAGTACTGAAACTGAAGTTTTATATACCGGTATCAAAGTTATTGACCTGATTGAACCTTATGCAAAAGGTGGTAAAATCGGTTTATTTGGTGGTGCTGGTGTTGGAAAAACGGTTTTGATTCAGGAATTAATCAATAATATTGCACTGGCACACAGCGGACTTTCGGTTTTTGCAGGAGTAGGCGAACGTACCCGTGAAGGGAATGACTTGCTTCGCGAGATGATTGAAGCCGACATTGTTGACTACGGCGAAGAATTTAAAAAATCGATGGAAGCCGGAAGTTGGGACATTTCCAAAGTAAATGCTGAATCAGTAAAAAAATCGAAACTGGCATTGGTGTTTGGGCAGATGAACGAACCTCCCGGTGCACGTGCCCGCGTTGCTCTTTCAGGACTAACTATTGCTGAAAGTTTGCGCGACGGTGATGGAACGACCGGAAGTGGTCGCGACATTCTGTTCTTTGTTGACAACGTATTCCGTTTCACACAAGCCGGATCAGAAGTATCTGCATTGCTTGGCCGGATGCCTTCAGCAGTAGGTTATCAGCCTACGCTGGCAACCGAAATGGGTATCATGCAGGAACGCATTACTTCAACGAAAAACGGGTCAATCACCTCTGTTCAGGCGGTGTATGTACCGGCCGACGACCTTACCGACCCTGCTCCGGCAACTACTTTTGCCCACCTGGATGCAACAACTGTATTGAGCCGTAAAATTTCGGAGTTGGGTATTTACCCGGCCGTTGACCCGCTCGACTCAACGTCTCGTATCCTTTCGCCTGAAGTGGTAGGAGACGAGCATTACAACTGCGCGCAACGCGTTAAAGAGCTTTTGCAGCGCTATAAAGAATTGCAGGATATTATTGCCATTCTCGGAATGGATGAACTTTCGGAAGACGATAAAATGGTGGTACACCGTGCCCGACGCGTTCAGCGCTTCCTTTCGCAACCATTCTTTGTAGCCGAGCAATTTACCGGCCTCGAAGGAAAGCTTGTTTCCATTGAAGATACAATCAAAGGTTTTAACATGATTATGGAGGGCGAAGTGGACCAATATCCCGAAGCGGCATTCAACCTGGTAGGGACCATTGAAGAAGCAATTGCCAAAGGTGAAAAAATGCTGGCTGATGCCCTTAACTGATCAATAAAAAAGAAAGCTCATGCTACTCGAAATTGTTACCCCCGACCGCAAATTGTTTTCCGGAGAAGTAAAACTGGTACAGGTTCCCGGAAGCAAAGGCACATTCGAATTACTAAAAAACCATGCCCCGATTATTTCGACTTTGGGGAAAGGAACTATTCGTTTGGTTGAAATGAATGGAGAAGAGCAAATCTTCGACATAACCGGTGGAGTAATTGAAAATAAAGCCAACAAAATAATTGTTTTGGCCGAAACTGTTTAAAACAAGCATTTCTCGCTATATTTACCCTGAAGTTTTCCTTCAGGGTTTTTTATTTTTTTAGGGTTGAAGAAAAAGTTTTTAGTCATACGATTTAGTTCCATCGGCGATATTGTACTCACTTCGCCTGTAGTACGATTACTAAAGGTACACTATCCGGATGCCGGGATTCATTTCCTTACCAAGCAAAAACACACCTGTTTGCTGGAAGCCAATCCGTATATTGATAAAGTGTATGCCTTCAACAAAAATCTGGAAGAAGTAATTCCCTCGCTAAAACAGGAAAACTACAGTGCCATCATCGACCTGCACCACAACCTGCGCAGCATGAAAGTAAAACATGCCTTGCCGGTTCCGGCGTATTCCTTTCAAAAACTCAACTTTGAAAAATGGTTACTTGTTACATTCAAAATCGACAAGTTGCCCAATATTCATATTGTTGAACGCTACCTTGAAACATTGTCGCCACTGGGAATTACCAACGACGGACAAGGACTTGATTACTTCATTCCTGAACAGGAAAATTTCAGACAAGAACATTTGCCAGCCAATTTCCAGCAGGGATATATTGCAATCATTCTGGCAGGAACTTACTTCACCAAACGATTACCGGCCAGCAAGTATCTGCCTTTGCTTCAAAATAAAAATTACCACTTCGTACTTTTGGGTGGCAGCGAAGAACAAACCACTGCCGAAAGAATTTTGTCAACCTGCGGAAATAATGTTATCAGCTACTGCGGAAAACTAAGCATCAACCAATCGGCATCGCTGGTGCAACAAGCCCGCCTTGTTATCAGTAACGACACCGGATTAATGCATATTGCCGCCGCTTTCCGAAAAAAAATACTTTCTGTATGGGGAAATACTGTTCCTCAACTGGGCATGCATCCCTATCTGCCTGCCGATGGATCGAAAATGCTCGAAGTGAACGGGCTAAAATGCAGGCCATGCTCTAAACTCGGCAAGAATGAATGCCCCAAGAGACACTTCCGGTGCATGAACGATATTTCGGAAATGTCGCTCGTTAATTGGGTGAAAAATAATTACTAGCCAGCCTAAAATACCCGTTTAATGTTTCGTTATCAATTTCTGTTGCGAACGGAATTCGCTGGGAGTACATCCTTTCTGCGACTTAAACGAACGATTGAAGTTGGATATATTATTGAATCCACTGTCGAAGCATATTTCTGAAATGTTCTTCTCAGTCTCAATCAACAAACGAGCTGCGTGTCCAATTCGGAGATCGGTTAAATAATCGGAAAACGAACGTTGCGTGCGCTTTTTAAAGAAGTGGCTAAAAGCCGACGGAGTCATCGAAACCAGCTGGGCAACATCATTTATTTTGATCGGGTTCATCAGATTGTCGTATAAATACTGATTTACCAGTTTTATTCTCCGGCTTTTTGAGGTATCAAATTGTCCCACGTATGATGGTGACGAAAGAGTAAGCTGGTTTCTCGAAATCGACAAATCGTATAATATTGACAAGAATTCCAGCAACGAATCAAAACCACGAATTTCGGTGAGGCGAAAAATACGATCAACCATATTCGCCGTTGTATCCTGCGAAAACAAAACCCCCATTTGCGATCGATCGAGCAACTCACGAATAGGAATAGTCAGTTTTCGGGACAATGCTTTTTCGCTGAGAAAATCAGGATGAAACTGAATTGTGACAACCTGAACTCCTTCTTCATCACCTGTCCATGCATGTGGTGTATTCGGACCAATCAGTACCAAATCAGGATGCTGATACTCTTTAATTGAATCGCCAATAATACGTTTCCCTTTCGAATGCATCACCAAATTTAACTCGTATTCCGGATGGTAATGCACCGGAAAATCAAACTTGGCATTTCGGTGATTTAATACGATAAAAAAGTCATCGTCTGACAGTGGTGTAATTTCCCGAACAATTCGTTTATTCATATTCTCAACTGAATCGATATGTTTTATAATATAAGTACGTCGCAAATATAAGTAATTGAATTCATAATTATACCATACCATATACATTTATTATACATTGTATTACAGTAGAATAAAAACAATTAAAAAGTCACACACATACAATTCGAGAAATATTGTTTCATTAAAATACACACAATTAACCTTAAAGGCAAATTATGCTTTTATTTATATCATTAGTTTTGCTCCCATCAAATTAAACTAAACATTCTATGCCAATGAAAAAGAGGAACTGGTTACTTCGATTGACTTTGCTTGCAATCATGTTTAACCTTGCGATATGGTCTTCATTCGCACAATCGCTAAAAGTTCATGGGACAGTGGCCAGCAAACAGGGAGAAGCAATCCCCGGGGTCAGTATCGTTGAAAAAGGAACAATGAACGGTACCACTACATCTGTCTCTGGTGAATATCGGATTGAATTAACGACCAAAGATCCTGTTTTGGTTTTTTCTTTCGTAGGTTATAAATCAACCGAAATTAAGGTAAACGGAAAATCACTTTTAAATGTCACTTTGGAGGAAGAAGTTCAGGGCCTCGACGAAGTTGTTGTCGTTGGGTACGGAACCGTTAAAAAAAGTGACCTTACCGGATCGGTAAGTACAGTAAAAGTTGAAGCGCTAAACAATACACCGGCAAATTCAATCGACGGACTTCTGCAAGGTCGTTCGGCTGGTTTGCAGGTTATTAATTCGTCTCAGGATCCGGGAGCCAGCTCAACGGTTCGCATTCGCGGGGGTAGTTCTCTTCGTGGATCAAATTCGCCGTTGCTGGTTGTCGATGGCTTCCCACTCGGTGAAGCCGGTAACCTGAAACAGATAAACCCGGCCGATATTGTTTCTGTTGAGGTATTGAAAGATGCCTCTGCTTCAGCCATCTACGGATCACGGGGAGCCAATGGGGTAATCATGATTACAACCAACAAAGCTAAAGAAGGCACTACTACGGTAAGTATCCGGCAACAAACAACCTTGTCTCAATTCTCATCAAAATTATCGCTTTGGAATGATCCGATATTAATGGCACAATTAAATAACGAAGATCGGGTTAATGCCAAGCTTCCTCCACTTTTTATTGGCGAAACAAACTCGAACGGGGTTTACTATCCGTCAATAGAAGAGTTACAGAATGGAACATGGCCTTATTTTACTCATTGGGATGAAATTGTATTCCGCGACGCTCCTGTTTCAAACAATACAACCGTGTCAATCAATAGTGCGAACCAAAAAACTTCGTTTAATCTGAGTGTAAACTACTTTGACGAACAAGGGATTTATATCAAAGACGATTATCAGAAAGGAATCATCAAATTGGCTGTCGATCATAAAGTGTTTGATAATTTAACCATTCGCACTTCTAATTTATTTTCGAAAAACTATCGCAACAACAATGGTGGACTTGCTTACTACCGGAATCCTCTCTGGCCGGTTTATAATGCCGATGGTTCTTACTTCCTGGCAGGCCAGAATGACTACTCACATCCGCTTGCTCTTACAGAACATGTTACAAACAAGGGCAGTGGACTGGATTATATTTCTTCGTGGATGGTAGATTTCCAAATTACTGATTACCTGAATCTTAAATCACAGGTTAATTACAAATACGGAAGTTCTATTTCAGATGCATATTATCCGAAAGTTTATACTGAAACTGGTGATTTCAATAATGGTGCTGCAACATTGAGTAACTGGATGGGACAAAATGTTGTGTCGGAAACCTACCTGACCTTTGATAAGACATTTGCTGACTTGCATAAATTCAACGCCATGTTAGGTCATTCGTATGAATACAGCATGAGTCGCGGCTCGACGCTGAATTCGTACGATTTTGTAAACGAAGCTACCGGAAATGAAAATATGTCGTCGGGTGACCCGGAAAAGAATAGACATTCAAATAGTTATTCTTCTACCAAACTACTTTCATTCATGGGACGTATTAACTATTCGTTCCGCGATACTTACCTTTTTACTGCAACAATGCGTGCTGACGGTTCATCAAAATTTGGAGCCAACAATAAATGGGCTTATTTCCCATCTGGAGCAGTAAGCTGGAAGGCACATAACGAAGAATTCATCAAATCAATGGGAATTTTCGACGAACTGAAAGTGCGTTTAAGTTATGGTATCTCCGGAAACCAAGGTATTTCTCCATACCAAACACTCAGCCGCTACGGTGTTGAGCAATATTACGACAACGGAAAATGGAACACTGCCATCGGGCCGGGCTACATCGTAGGATACGAAGGCGACAGCTATCGTTTTAAAATCTGGGGAGGTATTCCAAATGTTGATTTGAAATGGGAAACAACAGCTCAAAGCGATTTGGGTCTCGATATGGCATTCCTCGATCGCCGTTTGCGTGTAACATTCGACTACTATGTAAAAAATACTTCGGACCTGCTTCGTGAACGCATTCTGTCTCTTTCTTCAGGCTACAACCGTATGTGGGTAAACGATGGCGAGATTCAGAATAAAGGATTTGAGCTCTCTGTTGACGGAGATATTATCCGCAAGAAAGACCTCAACTTTTCAGCATCATTTATTTTCTCGAAAAATAAAAACGAAGTAAAAAGTCTTGGGAATGAAATAACTTCTGGTTTGAATACCGATTACATTACCGGAATGAAATACGAATTCTGGGGTTCATCGCTTTCAACATTCCGCCAAAACCCGAATATTTTGGCAATTGGCCAACCAATCAATGTATTTTACGGCTATAAAGTGGATGGAATCATTCAAACCGAAGAAGAAGGATTGGCTGCAGGACTTACAGGAGCCATGGCAAAACCGGGCGAATTTAAATACGTTGATCTAAGTGGCGACGGTGCTTTCAGCGACAAAGACCGCACGATCATTGGCGACCCGAATCCAGATTTCACAGCCAGTTTATCGCTGAATGCTGAATACAAAAACTTCGATTTACAAGTGTTCTTCAATGGCGTTTTCGGCAACGATATTCTCTACCAGAATATGTGGGGAGGCCAGGCAAATACGATGCCTTTGCGCTGGACACAGGACAACCCCAACAACGATTACCCAAGCCTTCGTCAGGACAGAACTTACTACTTGTCGGATTGGTATGTTAAAGATGGCTCGTTTGTTCGCGTACAGAACGTAACGCTTGGATACAATTATCATCCGAAAAGTCTGAAATGGTTATCGAATGTACGCTTGTATGTCGATGGATCAAACCTCTACACATTCACAAAATTCAAAGGATACGATCCGGAAGTTGGAACCAACGGAATCTACTGGGGAGGCTATCCTCGTTTACGGAAATGGACATTTGGACTTGATATAACCTTCTAATTAAAACGACCGATATGAAAACAAAAATATTTTCACTTCTACTGATATTAGGCCTGATGGCTGGTTCCTGCGACCTCAATGAAGAACCATACGGGTTCTATTCTGAAGATAATTTTTATAAAACTGCGGCTGATGCCGAAGCGTCACTGATGTTTGCGTACAATGCACTTACTTTTCTTGAATATTCCCGTGGTATTTTTTACATCGGAGAACTTGCATCCGACAACTGTGATGTAAAAGCTGATGAAGGTTACGGTTCGCAACAATTAAATAACTGGACTGCCGATGCTTCGAACGAAACACTGACGTACTTCTTCAAATACTGTTTTATTGCCATCAACCGGTCGAATGCAGTAATTGATAATGTGGAAAACAGCACTTTCGATTCGAGCATAAAAAACCGCTTACTGGGTGAAGCTTATTTCCTTCGGGCATACAATTATTTTAGTCTGGTCCGTGTTTTTGGTCTGGTGCCAATTCAGAAAAACATGGTGAAGAGTATTTCTCAAACCTCTCCGAACATGGCCAAAAACCTGGATGAGCTGTATGATTTTATTATCTCGGATCTAACTCAGGCTGAAAGTTTACTGGAAGTTAACCAGAAAGTAGGCCGTGCCGATAAAGTGGCAGCACAGGCATTATTGGCAAAAATTTACCTGACAATTGCTTCGTCGAAAGAAAGCGGCGTGGCTAAATACACAGAGATGTCGGCTGATGTAAACCAGATGTACGAACAAGCTGCTACATGGTCGCATAAAGTATTGTACGATCAAAGTCAATATGCACTCGATAATAACTTGCTTCATATTTACGATATTGATGCTCCGGACGGACCGGAACATATTTTCATCATGTCGATGGATCGTACCGGTTTGAATGAAGGCAACTATTCAAAAATCGGAATGATGTTTCACCCTTGGGTGGATGGAGTTCCATTTTATCTGAAAAATCCGGACAATACATTTACTTATGCGACCAACGGATGGGAAGTTTTCATGACCAACACTGCATTCTATAACACATTTGATGCTTCGGACAAACGTAAAACTGATCTGATTGTATCGAACGTTTACAACGCCAGCGGAACAGTTGTAGGTAGCATAGGCGGAAAAATAAAATATCCGTTCACCCGTAAATATGTTGATCCTCAGTTTGTAGGACAAAAATCGAGTGCAAAACCATACCTGATTCGTTTTTCAGATGTGGCCCTGACATACGCCGAAGCAGTGGGCCCAACCACTGATGGTTATCTGTGGATCAATAAAATAAGAAACCGTGCAGGCCTGGGAGATTTAACGCCGGGTTTATCGGCAAGCGACTTTAGAAATGCAGTTGTACAGGAACGTGCATGGGAACTGGCTTTTGAAGGACAACGTTTGTACGATCTTCGCCGCAAGGCAATGGTTGTTGCAAAAGATCCGAAAGCTGCTGCTGCCGGAATTACTGAAGCTCAGGCTGCATTCTATCCGATTCCTCAAATGGAAATCGACTTAAATGTCAATGCATCATCAAACCAGTAGTAACAACAAAATCGAAGAGAAATGAGAAAATTAACTTATATAGCTCTGTTCCTGACTATCGGCATGATGTTCTCCTGTCAGAAAGATCCAATGTCGGACATCAACGACGGAGACTGGAATAAAGAACGAAACATTATTGGGATCACTTTTGCCGACCAGGTGGGAGACGCAACAATAACCCGCGTTGGCAACAATGCTGAAATCAACTTTACGTACAATACCAGCGCCAGTGCCGATTTTAGTGCTATCAAAATTCAGAAAATGGAAATTTCCTATGGAGCCAGTTCTTCAGTGAATGTAGGCGATGTCCTAAATTTCCAGAACGACTCAAAATCAACTACTATCTCGGTAACCCCAGCCAATGGAGAACCTTTGACCTGGACTGTAAAACTGACCCCGTTTACTGAAACACTACTTGGAACCTGGAATATTAGTGGTTTGTATGTGTATGGAGGGACAGGTCCGGCATACGGTGGGGCTTCTACTGCAAAAATGAGCGATAAATCATGGTGCTGGTCAACAACTGAAGGTCCTGATAAAGAACACGACAATACGCTTACGTTCACGATGGAAGGAATTACTTCAGAAGGAAATACCTACGGAAAAATTGTGAATGCAGCAGGAGCCGACGGCAAATATGCAAATTTCATGTATGTGGCTAAAACTCCGAATATTGATCTGAATAAATTCTACCGCACAATTCCGAAAGGAGAAGGTAAATGGATGAGAAATTACGCCACGGGAACGGTAACCTTTACGTTTGCCGATGGAACCACAAAAACTGGTTCGTTCGATGCTCCGGGAACGTATAATCTTGGAGATGGTAAATCGCGGACACTGACAACCTATGCATTCTCTTTTACTCTGAATGGAGTTGACGACTGGGGAAGTATTTATACCGATTACGACCGTTTTGTAAGTCGTCCCCGCAAATATTGGGTAGATATTAAAAAATAATAATCGATTGCCCTTTTAATGAAAAACCACATCAGGAGCAGCACTAAAAATTACACTGTTTCTGATGTGGTCATCAATTTTGAAAAATTTAAACCAATGAACAAGTTGGTTGCAAACAGCAATCAATCAGACCATAAAATATCAGCATGAAAAAAATCTTTACCTTGTTTATCATGTTCCTGATTGCCGGAGGACTTAATCTTCAGGCTAAAGATGGAGTAATAAAAATTGTTGTGTTGGGCTCGTCCACCGCAGCCGGCACCGGGCCGCAAAACCCAGCAAACGCGTGGGTAAATCAATACAAGCAGTATGTAAAATCGGTGAATTCGTCGAGCGATGTTATTAACCTTGCCGTAGGAGGATATACAACTTATCATGTAATGCCTTCGGATTACACTCCTCCAACCGACCGGCCATCGCCCAATGCAGAACACAACATCACCAAAGCATTGAGCTATTCTCCGGATGTAATCATTATCAACTTGCCAACAAATGATGCGAACGGCAATTATACCGTTACCGAACAGCTGAATAATTATAAAGCGATTCTGGCTAAAGCAGCTGAGAAAAATGTTCCGGTATATATAACAACCACCCAACCACGCAATTTTTCGGCCGATCAGCGACAAAACCTGATTGCCATGCGCGATTCAACCATCAAAAAAATGGGAACTAAAGCCATCGACTTCTGGACCGACATAGCCAATGCCGATGGCACAATTAATACAACCTACGATATGGGTGACGGTGTTCACCTGAACGATGCCGCACACACGGTTCTGAAAGACCGCGTAGTGAAATCGAGTGTGCTTACTTACAGCCGTAGCGACAACGACAAGGATACTATCAACATTGATTTTGGAACCACTATTTCAACCGGAAACTGGAATAACTTAAATACCGCAACGCAGGATACAATTTTGAATCTGATCAATACCCAAAAACAAAATACGGGTATTTCAGTTTGGATACATGATGCTTTTACGGGTGTTAATACCGCGGGAACCACTACGCCTGATGCAAGTCTGAAAATGCCGGCATCGGCCACTTCCGATAGTTTCTTCGGAAGCGAAGGTGCCCACAATGGTGTAACTGAAGCAACAGGTGGTATTACTCTTTCAGGCTTGAACAGAAACAGCAAATATTCATTTACCTTCTTTGCCTCACGCGCTGGAGCTACCGATAATCGCGAAACACAGTACAAGGTTAGCGGTAAAACTGATCAAACGGCAACGCTTAACCCGGCAAACAACACGGCCAATGCCGTTACCATTACCGATGTATTTCCTGCCGCCAACGGAACAATCATTATCACCGTTTCGCCCGGGCCGAACAACAACAACTCGTTAAAATATTATTTCCTTGGAGCAATTCGTATGACTTCCGAAAAACAAGAGGTTGTTTACGATAGCGACGGAACCATTAATGTGGATTTCGGAGACAAACTTTCAACCGGAAACTGGAACAATTTAACCATTCCAACCGGAGGTGAAGTATTATCCGATCTGGTAAATACTGAAGGAAACAGCACTGGTTTTTCATTGTGGGTACACGATGCTTTTACCGGAGTAAATACTGTTGGAACCACCACTCCGGATGCATCGCTGGACATGAGTGCAAACGCCACTTCTGATAGTTTCTTTGGAAGTGAAGGCGCACATAGCGGAGTAACCGAAGCCACCGGTGGAATAACTCTGGGCGGACTAAACGCCAATACGAAATTCGCATTCTCATTCTTTGCCTCACGCGATCAGGTGACCGACAACCGCGAAGCAAAATACAAAGTAACCGGTCTAACCGAGGAAACTGTTTATCTCGATGCTTCGAATAACAAGAAGAATATAGTCAAAGTACTTTACATGCGCCCGGCCGAAAACGGAACGATTAAAATTGATGTGGCTCCTGGACCAAATAACAATAATAGTCTGAAATATTACTATTTGGGTGCCATGCGTATTGACTATGCAACAGTACCAACCAGTGCTGAAACAGAATTGACAATACCCGCAAACGAAATGCCGGTGTCGGTATTCCCGAATCCAACGGCTGACAAAGTAACATTCAGTTGCAATTTGCCTGAAGCTGGCGACCTGCAAATTCAGGTTTACAACATCAGCGGCCAACTGGAACAGGTAATCAACCGGGCCAATCGTTCTGCCAGTCAATGCACCATTCAGTGGGATGGTACAACCAGCCAGGGCACTAAACTGAACGCAGGTGTTCATTTTTGCCGCATCAGTTTAAATGGAGCCGGGAAAACATATTCGACTACACAAAAACTACTTGTTAAGTAAAAACGCAAAAGTAAACGGATGAAAGGCCCGTTTTCGGGCTTTTCCTTCCAACTTGAAAAGAAAAATACGGATGGAGATTGGCAAACAACTTAAACGGATTCTGTTACTTGGAAGCATCATTCTGGGAAATATTTCATGCAGCGAAAGCAATACTCCTGACCCTTCTGAAAACGACTCCCGTAACGATTTGGTGATTCAGAAAGAAATCATTAACCAGTCGTTCATCGGAAATGGTGTTCAATGGGGTGGGTACGATGTGTTGGAAGCATGGACCGGAAATCCTTCGCTGTCGGAAAGCGATTGGAATAAGCTCTTCCTGCGGGTTCGTTTCATGCGTCCGCCAATTGTTCGCATCATGGTTTCGGCTGGCTGGAACTACATGGTTGACGGAAAATTTACCCCAACCAAAAGCGAAGCCGTTTTGCTGAAAATCCTCGATTTCTGCCAGGCCGAAGGAACTTCTGTTTTGTTTGGCGAGTGGGGACACAACGGCGGAACAAGTATCGATCAGGACTGGCTTGAAAACTCCGCTCAATTTGTTAATTGGCTTGTGAACATCAAAGGTTACACCTGCATTAAATATTTCAATATGGTGAACGAACCAAATGGCGATTGGTCGTCAATCAACGGAAATTACCCGCTATGGAAAAGCCTGATGGAACAGTTTCATGCCAAATTGGTTACTCTCGGACTTGCCTCAAAAATTAAACTGATTGGCCCCGACGTGGCTGTGTGGAATGCAAATTTAACTTCTTGGGTCAGCAATACATCGGTTGATTTAGCCAACAAAGTAGAGGTTTTCGATATTCATACTTACCCTAAAGAAACCGATGTTCGCGATGGCTCCTATCAGCAAATGGTGAAAGTTTATCGCAACGCAGCACCTGCGTCAAAAGATATACTGATGGGCGAATTGGGTTTCAAATACGATGCAACCTCGGATTTGGGTAAACTAAATGCACAACGGATAGCGGCGGATAAATATGCGTCGGAAGACAGCAATATGTCGGTTTACGATGCTTTTTATGGAATTGACATGGCTGATGCAGTCATTCAAAATATGCGTGCAGCGTATGGCGGAGTTATTCTTTGGGATCTGGACGATGCGATGTACTACAAAGGCTCGCAGAATGCGACAACACTGAAACGTTGGGGTTTCTGGAATATTCTTGGTGCCGAAAAATTTGAAAATCCGAAGGATGAAAATATCCGTCCGTGGTTTTACACCATGTCGCTGATGAGCCGTTATTTTCCGCAGGGAACAAAAATTTACCAGGTAAGTCTGCCTGACAAAGTTGGACTTCGCGCCATTGCCGGCGAAAAAGATGGGAAATATACCATTGCCATTGTCAATTCGCACACGGTTGGTTATTCCATTAACCTGAAAATGGAAAATGGGGTACTGATTCCGAACGCAAAAATATACAGTTACAAATCAGGAAAAGATGCTGCATTTACAGGCTCAGTTGATTCCAACGGTTTTGCAAAAGCTGAAATCTCGGGTGAAACGATCAATCTGACTGGCGATGCCTCCCGAAAAATGGAAATCCCGGCTCAGTCTTTTTGCCTGATAACAAATATGAATGAATGAGAATGATGAGAATATTTTTAATATCAATAGTTTGCGCTATTTTCTCGGCTTGCTACGGAAATAACGAAAATGACAATCCTGCGAATGAAATTTTCCAAAGTAACTCAATCGTAATTGTCAATCCAAGCTTGCAATCGAACATGGTGTTGCAACAAAATTCGGAATTTACGATTACCGGAAAAGGAACTTCCGGCGAAAAAATACGCGTACAATGTGCGTGGGAAAATCCGGATATATTCCATGTAACTGAGGTTGAATCAACCGGCAAATGGAGCATCGCAATACAAACTCCTTCCGCAAGTAAAACTGCTTATTCAATTGTTGTTCAAGGAAAATCGAAGTTGAGTTTTGACAATATTCTGATTGGCGAAGTCTGGCTTTGCGCAGGACAATCGAACATGTATTGGTTGTTAAAAGATGTCGAAAACGGAGAAGAAGAAGTAAATAATGCTACTTATCCGAAAATACGGTTACTAAACATGACCCGGGCAATTTCGGACACACCCGTTGATGACATTACAGCCGAATGGAAAATTTGTACGCCCGACAATGCGCGCTATTTCAGTGCAGTGGGTTATTTCTTCGGACGGAAATTATTTCAGGAAATGGATATTCCGATCGGACTGATTGCTTCAAACTGGGGAAACACCGGAGCAGAAGTATGGACCGACCGAAACCTCATTATGGCCATTCCTGAACTTGCAGAAGAAGCTGCTCGTGTGGACGCAAGAGTTCATTCTGATGGAAGTCCCAACAAAGTAGGTAGCACTTACAACTCAATGATCTATCCGTTGCGCACCATTCCTATCGCCGGAGTAATTTGGTACCAGGGCGAGAATAACCAGGACAAACCCTACCTCTATCCCTTGTTGCTGAAGACCATGGTTGAAGGTTGGAGAAAAGACTGGAACAAGGAATTTCCTTTTTACATCGCTCAAATTTGTCCGTATAAACGGGAATGGAATTATTTGACCAATTACTCCAACCCCGCAGTCCGATTTATGCAGGCTCAGGCTTCGGAACAAATTGCAAATTGTGGCATCGAAGTGAATGACGACCTTGGCGACATCAATAATATTCATCCCATAAAAAAACAAGATGTAGGGCTGCGGCTTGCCTGGCTTGCGCTTGGTAAAACATACGGAAAGAATGAATTTTCAGGCATGAGATGCCCTGTTTATAACAACTACGAATTAGCAGGAAATCAAATAATCATACATTTTAAGTATGCTGAATCCGGATTAAAGACAAGCGATTCAGAACCGCCGTCTATGTTTGAGATTGCCGGTGAAGATCATCAGTTTTATCCTGCCAATGCAACAATCACCGGGAATACCGTGGTTCTATCCAGCCCTTCGGTTGCAAAGCCAATAGCGGCCCGTATGGGATGGAGCTATGTGCGGCTTACAAATCTGCGTGCTGCAAACGGGCTTCCGGTAAGTGTATTCAGAACATACGAATGGAACGATGAGAAAGAAGAACAGTAATTTCTTTTAGTTCCGAGAATGGATAATTCATCAGAATAAAAAAGAAGCAAAAAATATTAATTGAAAAAACATAAGAATCTATGATGCTCAAAAAAAGCGAAAACAACCCGATATTATCGCCCAACCCGGCTAACGACTGGGAAAACCTGGTTGTTTGCAACCCGGGTGCATGGTACGAAAACGGGAGTTTTTATTTGCTCTACCGGGCTGCCGGTGACGACGAAGATCACTTCATCCGCTTTGGATTGGCGATCAGTAGCGACGGGATCAATTTTCAGCGGGTATCCGACCAACCGGTGTTCGGACCTAGTTGCAATGGTCCCGACATGGGAGGTGTTGAAGATGCCCGGATCGTCAAATTTGGAGACGAATTTTATGTGACCTATGCCTATCGCCCTTATCCTCCGGGACGTTACTGGACTTTCCCGCACGATGTAGTTCGCTTACCCGACGCAGGCCCGGATGCACCGGCTGTTTACCGCGAAAATATTGCTAATTCAGGTTTGGCTCTCACCAAAGATTTTCGCACATGGCGCCGTCTTGGCCGTTTAACGCAGGCCAATCTCGACGACCGGGATGTGATTCTTTTTCCGGAGAAAATAAACGGCAAATTTGCCATGCTACACCGCCCGAAACAATGGATCGGAAGCCAGTACGGATGCGAACATCCGGCCATCTGGATTACTTTTTCCAGCGACCTGATGGTATGGAACGAAAAAAGCCATTTGCTTCTTCAGGGAAAACCGGGCACGTGGGAAGAAAAAGTTGGAGGAAGTACTCCACCCTTGCGTACAAGCGAAGGCTGGCTGATGATTTATCATGGTGTTGAAAACGGTGGAAAAGGATATTACCGGGCCGGAGCTGCATTGCTCGATCTGAATGATCCGACCAAAATAATTGCCCGTCTGGAGAATTACATCCTCGAACCGGAATTCGATTACGAGTTGGAAGGCTTTTACAAAGGTTGCGTTTTTCCTACCGGGAACGTTATTGTTGACGACACATTATTTGTATATTACGGGGCCGCCGACAAGCATGTCGGGGTGGCAACCTGCTCGGTTTCCGAATTGCTAAACGAACTTAAAAATCAGCAAAATGCTTAAACCAATCCTATTCCTGGCCTTGGCTTTTGTTCTGTTTGGATGCAACACTGTTCCTGAAGGAACTGAGATACGCATCGATTTTGAGCAGCCACGCAACAGCAATATCATTGCCAATGGAGTTCAGTGGTCAGCTTACCCACATGCCGACTCGAAAGATGCCGAATGGGGAGCACTGATGACTTCCGAAAAATGGGCCCGCGTTTATCAACGGCTCGATTTTATTCGTCCGGGAATTGTTCGCGTGATGGACCAGGCTGGTTGGCGCTATTTTAAGGGAGTTGATGCAAAAAATCAACCGATACTGAATTTTGAAACCGACGAGGTGAAAGCTCTTTTCAACGTGTTGGATTATTGCCAGAAGAACAATATTGTCGTCATTTTTGGCGAATGGGGCGCTCCGGGTTACTGGAACGAACCGGGCAAAATTGACCGTGCCGATGATCCTCGCTGGATTCACATGATTACACGTTATCTCGACTTTCTGATCAATCAAAAAGGATATACCTGCATTCGGTATTATAATTTGGTTAACGAGCCCAATGGAAATTGGGCTTCGCCAAATGGCGACTGGCAGCAATGGAAAACCGGCGTGTTGATGCTGAATGATTCAATCGCCAAAATCGGGCTGAAAGCTAAACTGCATATTGCGGGCCCCGATGCTGTGGTGGTTTACGACAATCCGGCTTCGGCTTACACCGGTTTACAATGGGTTGACGAAACTATCTCGCAGCTCGATTCCGTAATTGGGATTTACGATGTACATGCTTATCCGGATGGCGAATCTGTTCGTTCCGGCGAGTTCGCACAATACTATGGCAACATCAAACAGAAAGTAAAAAGCACTGGGAAAAAACTTCTTTTGGGAGAACTTGGGCTGAAATATTCAGGCGAAATGTATAACAAAAACCGCTCGTTGGCCGAGGCTGATCCCAATGCCAGCGAAGACGATTCCAACATGTTTGTGTATGATTATTTCTACGGACTGGATGTTGCCGATGCGGCGATTCAGGCGATGAACAGCGGTCTGGAAGGAGCCATTGCCTGGGATTTGGACGATGCCATGCACACGCAGGGCGATACCGGCGACAAAACCAAACTGAAACGTTGGGGCATGTGGAATAGCCTGGGAACCGAGCTTTGCAACAAACCCGAAGACGAAAACCTGCGCCCGTGGTTTTATACATGGTCGCTGATGTGCCGCTTTTTCCCGTCGGGAATGACGCTGGCCTCAAGCGAAGTACCGGACGGATGTCCTTTGCGGATCGTTTCGGGAACTCTTGACGGGCAATTTTCTTTCGCAATCCTGAATAATTCGGAACAGGAGCAAACCATTTATCTGAGCGGATCAGAAATCAGCCAGATGAAAAACTGGGATGAATATCGTTACATTGACGGGGAACGCGCCGTTGATGCCAATGGATTCCCGATTCCGGTAAAAAGTTCAGAAGGAAAATTAGCCGGCAAGTCCTGGCTTATTCCTGCCAAATCATTTGTATTGCTAACTAATCTGAAAAAATAGCTTCATGGAATTACACCTGATCGACCTTTCTATCCTGATCATATTTTTTATTGGCATCGTCTGGTTTGCCCTCAAAAACGGGAAAAGCAGCGATTCAACTTCGTACTTTCTGGCTGGTCGGAACATGACCTGGCCTGTTGTGGGACTCTCGTTGTTTGCGGCAAGTGTATCCAGTTCAACCCTGATGGGGCATTCAGGAGAAGGCTTTATAAGCGGAATTGCCGTGTTTAATTACAACTGGATTTCAGTGCTTGTAATGGTCTTTTTTGCACTTTTCTTTTTGCCTTTTTACATTAAATCGGGCATTTTTACCATGCCTGAATTTCTTGAACGGCGCTTTGATAAACGGTCCCGCACTTATTTTTCGTTTATAACCATTTTCGGTAACGTTTTTCTCGATGCCGCAGCAACTTTATACACTGGTGCACTGATTATTAAAATGATTTTTCCACAGGCTGAACTGATGTGGATTATCATCATTATGGCAATTGTTGCCGGAAGCTACACCATTATTGGCGGTCTTTCTTCTGCGATTAAAGCAGATGTTATTCAGTCTATTATACTGATTATTGGCTCTGCTATTCTATACTTTTTTGCGATTCATGAAATTGGCGGATGGGATGAGTTGTTCAACCGGTTTGGAGAAGGAGTATGGTTAAAACTCACCCGCCCGATGAATGACCCGACAGTTCCGTGGGCTGGTATGTTTCTCGGAATTCCGATTCTCGGTTTTTATTTCTGGGCCAACAATCAGGTGATGGTACAGCGGGTTCTGTCGGCCAAGTCGATCGACCACGGACGAAAAGGCGTTTTGCTTGTCGGTTTTCTATACCTGTTTACCTTGTTCATTTTCATTCTCCCGGGTTTAATTGGCCGTGGAATCAATCTTTTCGGCGTTGAAAATTTACCCGATCAACTTGTTAGCGGAACAAGTTTGAAAGCAGATTTTGGGGTCAATACCGATCAGGTTTATCCAAGACTAATCACCAGATTGTTACCTGTTGGTTTAATCGGACTGATTCTTGCGGCAATGATCTCGGCACTGACTTCTACACTCAGCGCCACACTCAGCTCGGTCTCAACCCTGTTTACCATGGACTTTTACTCTCGTTTCAATCCGAAAGCCGATAGTAAAAAACTGGTTCGTGTTGGACAAATAACGTCGCTGGTTGTGCTGGTATTTGCTATTGTTTGGGCCCCGCTGATCCAAAAATTCGATTCACTGGTTTCGTATTACCAGGAAATTGTTTCGTATCTGGCTCCTCCGATTGTTGGAACGTTTTTCATTGGTTTATTCTGGAAACGAGCCAATGAAAAAGGTGCATTGTGGGGACTTCTATCCGGTTTATTTATCGCATTTGCTGTAATGTCGGCCAAATATCTGGCAGGAATGAATATTCCGCTTCATTTTTTGATGCTTGCCCCAATTATCATGGGCTTAAGCATGTTGGTGAATGTGGTGGTCAGTCTGTCAACGCATCTTCCTGATCAGGAAAAAGTAGATAAGAATACCTGGTCGGTGAAAATATGGAAAGAAGAAAGCGAAGAGCTGAAAGGAGTTGCCTGGTATAAAAATTTCAGGGTACTTTCCCTGTTGCTTGTACTGGCATGTTTTGCCATGTACGCCTATTTTTTCTGAAAATAAAACGAGAAAGCCTTTGTGTGAAGTAAAAAAATCAAGTTTACCCTTGAACGTATCAAGGGTGACTTGATTTTTAAAATCTTAGACAAATGCCTTTTGCATTCTTTCGAGCGCTTCTTGGAGCACCGAGCGCGGACAAGCCAGATTTAAACGCATAAATCCTCTCCCCTGTTTTCCGAACTGAATACCACGGTTTAAGCCTACTCCCGCCTTTATCAAATGCTCATTAATTTCTGCATCTTTCAAACCTAAAGCAGAAAAATCGAGCCAGACCAAATAGGTCGCTTCCGGTTTTACCGGTACAACAGCAGGAAGATGTTCTTGCAGGTATTGCTCCATAAAACGGTAGTTTCCCTGAATGTAATCCATCATCTGATTGAGCCAATTGTCTCCATGTGTATAAGCAGCTTCAAGTGCAATCGCTCCAAAGAAATTACCACCATACAGGTGAGTTCCCTGCATCATTTCTTCGTATTTGTCGAATATTTTTTTGTTCGGGATTACCAGGAACGAGGTAGAAAGTCCGGCAACATTGAACGTTTTGCTGGGAGCCATACATGTAATGCTGTTCATGGCCATGTCGTCGCCAAGTGAAGCAAACGGAGTATGTTTGTGCCCATCAAAAATCAAATCCGAATGAATTTCATCAGAAACAACAAGGATATTATTCTCTGCACAAATTTCGCCCAGTGTTTTTAGCTCATCAGGAGTCCACGCCATTCCGCCCGGGTTATGCGGATTGCATAACAATAACATTTTGGTGTCGGCCTGAATTTTACGGCGCAAATCATCAAAATCCATGTGATAGCGCCCGTTTTCAAAGCGAAGCGGATTATCAATTAACTCGCGCCCGCTGTTTTTTACTGCTGAAAAAAACGGGAAATACACAGGAGGCTGCACAATTACCGTGTCTCCCGGTTCAGAAAAGCACATTACAGCAAGAGCCAGAGCTGGAACTACACCCGGACTAAAATGAATCCATTCCTTTTTGATATTCCAGTTGTTGCGCTTTTTCTGCCAGTTTATAATCGATTGATAATACGAATCGGCTCGAAAAGTATATCCGTAAACTTCGTGAGCAGCACGTTCGCGCACAGCTTCTGTAATAAAATCAGGAGTTTTAAAATCCATATCGGCGACCCACAAAGGAATAACATCGTCCTTGCCAAAAAAAACTTTCCGCCCGTCGTATTTCACACAGTTGGTATTTGTGCGATCAATTATCTCATCAAAATTATAACGTTTCATTCTTTCTATTTCCCTTCTAAAATTTCCGAAAAATAATGTTT
Organism: Prolixibacteraceae bacterium; assembly: GCA_963668595.1. Lineage (GTDB taxonomy): Bacteria > Bacteroidota > Bacteroidia > Bacteroidales > Prolixibacteraceae > GWE2-42-39. Next base: position 2,958,888 of record OY764876.1, read on the forward strand.
CTCAACAATTATTCAGCCCTGCAAAAGTCATTTTTATGGAAACATTTTTGATCGGGACTCCCGACCTGATTGAAAAATCAGAATACAGAACAACGGATACAAAAATCGGATATAAAGCGGCGCCTTTTGAAACTTCTTATAAAATTGGTTTCTTTGATCCGCATTTGCAGACAGATAGAAGGGAAATGGCTACCATACACCAAATCAAGTTCATATCTGATGATGGACAGATTGACATCAACCAGCTTTTCAGGCAGTACAGCAAGCCTTTGTTTTACTATGCCTGTAAATTTGTTGATGAAGATTCGGCCAAAGATATTGTTCAGGATGTGTTTCTGAAACTTTGGAAAAACCGCACAATCCCTATCCATGAATCAATCAGTGGACTGCTATTCACCATGATTCGCAACAATTGTCTTCAGCAAATCGAAAAAGAAAAAGTACGCAACACTTATGCGAGTCGAGCCAAGCTTCAACTTCGGGAACAAGAACTCTTGTATTATTCCGGAGAGAATCTCAGCATTATTCAACTTGAATTACAGAATAAACTTGATCAGGCAATTGACAAACTTCCCGAAAAATGCCGGAATGTTTTTATTATGAGCCGGTTTCAGAATAAAAAAAATCGCGAAATAGCCGAAGAACTTGGAATTACACTGAAAGCCGTTGAAAAACATATCGGCAAAGCCCTTCAAATTATCCGACACGAACTGAAAGATTATCTTCCTTTGTTTTTCTGGTTATTTTAGCTAGTCGAAATAGCTGATTCAACCAGTCTTACAGGCACTTTATATTTCCCAAATAATAAATTTTCAATTTTTATTCTCTTCAGAGGTAGGGTAAAAACAATCTCACCGATCACTAGTTATGCATTAAAAATCCGGAGATGGAGAATATAGATCAAATCAAGGCGAAATATTTTGATGGAGAAGCCACTGAAACAGAAATGCAGGAATTGCTCGACTGGATCAAACAGGCTCCCGAAAACGAAAAAGAGCTTTTTCAGGAAAAAGATATTTGGGATGCGACGGCTCTGAATAATAATCAACGTCAGTTTGACGAGGAAAAAGAATATCAGCGCTTCAATACCCACCTTCAATCCAAACAAAAAATTGTTATTCCGAACTGGATAAAAGTAGCAGCAATGCTTGTTGTTGCCCTTGTTGCCGGATGGTTCATCCGCGGCGAAATAAACCAAACTCCGAATTTTAACAGCTCTGCCGAAATAAAAGAAATTGTTGTTCCGAAAGGACAAACGAGCCAGGTATTTTTGGCCGATGGCACCCGGATTTGGCTGAATTCGGACACAAAAATGGAAGTACCCGCTACATTTACCGGAAAAACCCGCGAAGTTTCGCTGCAAGGCGAAGCGTTTTTCGACGTAGCTAAAGACAAAAAACACCCGTTCATCGTAAAAACGAAAAAACAAACCATTGAAGTACTGGGAACTTCATTCAATCTTCGGGCCTACAACGGCGAAAATATTCAAACAACACTGAACGAAGGACGCATCAAATTAAATTCGGAAAAAGGTGAAGTAATTCTGGCACCCAATCAGCAAAGTATTCTTGATATGGCAACCGGGAAACTGGCCGTAAAAAAAGTAAACACCAATTTTTACGACTCGTGGAAAGAAGGCCGTTACGAATTTGTAAACGAGAATTTGTTTGAAGTTTTCAAACTGGTAGAACGCTGGTACGATGTGGAAATCAGTTATAACTCATCCGATTTTAAAGACATGTATTTTTCAGGTGTGATTAGAAGGAACAAATCAGTATTGCACTTCTTACAACTTCTTGATCTTTCGGTATCAATCGATTACAAAATAGATGGAGACAAAATATCAATCAAAAAACAATAACTAACAATTAAAAAATACTGTGCTTATGATTTAAAAACAAAGTGCGAAAAAAAACGGAGAATGCACCACCATCCTCCGTCTAAATTCAAGTCAATTTTAAAAAATTACTTAAACTTTAAAGCTTTTCAAATTTATGAAAAAAAAGTTAACGGGGATTACTTCGTTTAAACGAGGTATGTTCCAAAAATTATGGCTTATTATGCGCCTAACTATTTTTTTGATATTGATGCTTGTTTTTCGGGTAACCGGTTCGGTTTACTCGCAACAAACGAGGTTTGACCTGAAGCTTGACAATGCAACACTGGAAGAAGTATTCAGGGCAATTAAGGAAAAATCAAACTTCGATTTTTTCTACAAAACGAACCAGATTCCAGCCAACAAAAGGGTATCGGTAAACATGAAGAATGCCCAGGTGGAAAAAATTCTGGATAATGTACTGGAAGGCACCGACCTGGGATACCATGTTTTGGACCAGGACATTGTCATCAGTGTTCAGAATAATTCACCAAGCTGGAGTAGTCAGGAACAATCCACTGTAAAGGGGAAAGTGAAGAACGCCTCCGGGGAACCCATTCCGGGTGCCAGTATTGTTGTTAAAGGAACAACTACCGGAACAATCACCGATTTCGATGGAAATTATACGCTTCCGAATGTTTCTAAAAACACAACACTGGTTTTTTCATTCGTAGGAATGATCAGTCAGGAAATTTTGTTCGGCGGACAAGCAACCATTGATGTTGTTTTGCGTGAAGATGTAATCGGAGTGGAAGAAGTTGTTGTTATTGGTTACGGAACCCGTCAAAAGAAAAACTTAATTGGTGCCGTTGATCAGGTAAATGCAAGCCTGATTGAAGACCGCCCGGTGTCAAATGCCATGCAGGCACTTCAGGGAGCATCAGCCAACCTTATCATTCAGCAAAAAAGCATGAACCCGAATGATAATAGCATGAACATTAACATTCGCGGTGTCAGTACAATGAGTAACAACGACCCGCTGATCGTTATTGATGGATTGATCTCTGGTACAGGAACATTAAACAACCTGAACCCGAATGATATTGAAAATATTTCGGTATTGAAAGATGCCGGTAGTGCTGCTATTTACGGATCTCGTTCAGCGAATGGTGTCATTTTAGTGACAACTAAAAAAGGAGCAAAAACAGGAAAACCAAATGTCCGTTTCAGCAGCATGGTTGGCTACGAAGATCCCGATATTTTATTTCAGCCAGTACAAGGTTGGCAAAATGCGATGCTTCGCGACCAGGCGAACATCAACGTTGGAAATTCTCCAATTTTTACTCCGCAACAAATTCGCAACTTGTATGACCATCGCGGTGAAGAATACTGGTATTTTAATGAAATTTTGGGAAAAGGGCTTCAACAAAATTACAATATAAGCATCGCCGGGGGAAATGAGAACAGCACGTACATGGTTTCAGCCGGTTATTTTGACCAGGAGAGTAACTTTGTAGGCGACTTCGGCCTGAAACGTTATAATGTGCGCTCAAATCAAACTACTGAGTATGGCCGGTTTAAGCTTACCTCGCTAATGGCCTACACACGAAGAGATGAAAGGAGCGTAGCCGGAGGTACCGGTAACGTAATCATCAACTCTTCACGTATTCCCCCATACTATTACTACAAATTTCAGCAAGACGGAAAATGGCTGATAAATGATGTTATCGGGGACGACAACACCATGGCATATTTGAAAGACGGAGGTTACGAACAAAAAGATGAAGATAATTTTATTGGTAGCCTTGGGCTGGATTTCGAAATCGTTAAAGGACTAAAAGCCAAAGGTCTTGTGGGCCTTGACCTAACCCAGCACCACCGTTTCCGCAGGGATAAAAAGGTGCCCTTGTACTCCTCGGCTGATTTAGAAACTCCCGTTTCATACATTCATTCAAATAGTTTGACGGAGGACTACAACAGCAAGAGATATACCTTGAGTACTCAATTTATGCTGGACTTTGACCGGACATTCAACTCTGTTCACCACGTAAACGGATTGGTTGGTGTGTCTAACGAATCGTACACATTTAAAGCAAGCAGAATTGCATGGGAGTACACCGATGAAGATTTGGGACTTCCAACAACCGATGATGCCGTGCAAAACAAAGACAATAAAAACAGCAACGGCGATACCGACCAAACCAGCATTACTTCCGTATTCGGACGCGGTGGATACAGCTACATGGACAAATATTACGTTGATGCGACTTTCCGTTATGACGGCTCTTCAAAATTCGCTAAAGATCAGCGTTGGGGATTCTTCCCATCAGTATCAGCTGCATGGAGAATTTCAGGCGAAAGCTTTATGGATAAGTATAGCACCAGCGTTGGAGATTTAAAACTACGCGCATCTTATGGTGTGCTGGGGAATCAGAACGTTGACAACTACTCCTACCAGACAGTTTACCAGATGTATCAGAATACTTATGTATTCAATAATGAATCGGTTCCCGGGACTGGCTACACTTACGGTAATCCATATTTGACCTGGGAAAAATCGGCAAACTTGAATATCGGGGCTGACGCTACTTTCTTCAAAAGCAAACTTTATGTATCACTCGATTATTTCAATAAAGAAACTACCGATATCCTGTTGTCTCCAGAAGTATCAACGGTATTTGGTAGTAATGCTGCCAAAGAAAACGCTGGTAAAATGAGAAACCGGGGATGGGAAGCCACCATTACTTATCGTTTGAAATCAAAAAATTTCGAACATAAATTTAACCTGAATTTGGCCGACTCTAAAAACGAAATTACCGATTTTGGAGGTAAAGAACGGATTGATCAAAACGACCAGTTATATAAACTGATCCGTGAAGGCGAGGCATTGGGTTCTTATTTCGGTTATAAAACCGATGGATATTTCCAAAGCTATGAGGAAATCGCCAACAGTGCGCTTCCCGTTGGAGCCTCGGTTCAGCCGGGAGATGTGAAATACAAAAACACTAATGGCGATGAAGTCATTGATGAAAAAGACCGTGTTGTGCTTGGCAATGCTTTTCCACGGTACACCTTCGGTTTCACCTATGATGTGACGTTTAAAAATTTTGATTTTAGTGTTATGTTGCAGGGCGTAGGAAAACGCGACATGTATGTCCGCGGTGAATTGATCGAGCCTTTCCATTCGAACTATTCCTACGCGATTTACCAACATCAATTGGACTTCTGGACCCCCACCAATCCGGATGCGAAGTGGCCACGTCTTGTTGCGCCAAGTTCGTCTTCCTCTTCAAACAACTGGGGAAAAGCAGGCTCAGATATTTATTTACTGAGCGGAGCTTACCTGCGTGTGAAAAATATCCAATTGGGATATACTTTGCCAAAGCAATTAACTACGCGAGTTGGAATTCAAAAATTACGGGCCAGCCTGAATGCTCAAAACCTGTTGACACTCTCCAAAAATTCATTCATCGACCCGGAATCATCTGAGTTTGGAAACAATATGGGAGGTATTGGTGGTGTTGGAGCAAACAGTGCCCGCAACTATCCCACGTTAATCTATTATGGATTTGGACTGGAATTGGAATTTTAAAACATGCAGACTATGAAAAATAAGATAAAAAAATACAGCATCGGAATTATCGGGATGGTTCTGGCGTTTTTTACTTCGTGTAACGAACTGGATTTGGCGCCTACCAATAAGTTTACCGACTTAAATTATTGGACATCAACTGAAAAAGCATCAGCTGTTTTAAATATGGCTTATAGCCAGATGTTTAGCTCCAGTTATTTTTTTGCAAACGAAAAATTGTCTGACAACCTTTATGAAGGGCGCGGAAATACGGACGAAAAAATCATCACTTCTGGACAGGCAGATGCCGCGCTTGGCCGCTTTGCCAACGAATGGAAAAATTGTTACGAAGGAATCAAAACTTGTCATACTTTCCTGGAAAATGTTGACAATGTAACCAATATGGATCCAACGCTGAATATTCGGATGAAAGCAGAAGCACGTTTTATTCGCGCTTTTCTGTACTTCCGTCTAGCAACCCAGTACGGCGACGTTCCTTTGTTTGACGGTAACCTGAGTTTGGAAGAAGCTAACAGCATTGCACGCTCTCCCAAAGCTGATGTGCTCGCTTTTGTTCGCGCAGAACTGAATGAGATTGTGACCATGCTTCCGGCAAAAGGAGAATATAACGCTTCCGATAATGGGAGAATTACTCAAGGAGCGGTAATGACTTTGCTGGCACGTACTTATTTGTACGAAAACAATTGGTCAAATGTAGCTTCAATTTGTGAAGATATTATCAATGGAGATTATGGACAATACGAGTTGTTCCCAAGCTACTCAGGCCTTTTTCTGCCAGAAAATGAATACAATAACGAAGTGATTCTTGATTTAGGTTATACATTGATTCAACGGACATGGAGCGAGTTTTACGATGCAATACCGCTTTCAGTTGGCGGACGAATCAACGCTTTTGCTCCAACACAGGAATTGGTGGATTCGTACATCATGAAAAATGGTAAGCCGATTAATGACGCAACTTCCGGCTATGATGAAAATAATCCATATGCGAACAGAGATCCCCGATTTGGCGCAACTATCGTTTACCATGGTTACAAATGGACAAAAGGTGATGGAAGCGTTTCGACGATTTACATTAAACCTGGCTCGTCCGGGGCAGCAGGTGCTTCAAACCTGGATGAATATGCCGGTCCGGGACAAAACTCAACCGGAACAGGATATTACCTGAGAAAGTATTTTGATCCGACAGCACCGGCAGGTATTGCTGCAGGCTTGAACCTGATTTTGATGCGCTATGCTGACGTGTTGCTGATGTATGCTGAAGCAAAAAATGAACTGGGACAGATGGACCAAACGGTTTGGAATAAAACAGTCGGGGCGCTTCGCGCAAGGGCTGGGTTCACCGATGCTGATGCACTAAACTATCCAGCGGGAGACCTCCGCGAAATCATACGAAATGAGCGTCGTAGCGAACTGGCTATCGAAGGCCTGCGGCTTTTTGATATCCGTCGCTGGGAGACAATTGAAACAGTTATGAACGGATATCCTCACGGAGCGAAGTTCGCGGCAGGTAACACCCAGTATATCCAGCTGGATCAACGGAAATTTGACAGTGGAAGGGATTATCTATTCGCAATTCCTCAATCGCAACGGGATATTAATAAGAATTTAACTCAAAATCCGGGCTACTAATCCGGGGAGAGTTTCTATAACAAAATAAACACCGAATTATGAAAAAGATATTAATCAAATTATTCATAATAGCTTCTTTTATTTCTGCAATTACCGCGTGTAGCGATGACGGCGAAGTGAAAGATTTGGATGTGACAGCTGTCAATTCACTTTACGAACCAGATAATGGAAAAACGCTCACATTGCAGGCCTCGGCTTCGGCTACTTTATATTTCGAGTGGGAACCAGCCAGAGCTGAAGATGGTGGAATGGTATTGTACGAAGTAGCTTTTGACAAAGCTGACGGAGATTTCTCTAACCCTATTTTTATTACCGCAGCCGATAATAACGGTGGAAGCAATCATGCCACCCTGACTCATAAGCAGCTGAATAAAATCGCAGCAATGGCAGGCGTTGAATCCGCCGAGCAAGGCACACTTAAATGGACGGTATTTTCATCAAAAGGAGTTAATCCGATGAAAGCAACAGAGGAAAGGACACTGTCGCTGACCCGCTTATCCGGATTGGCCGACATACCAGACAATTTGTACATCACCGGGGCAGCAACAGAAGGCGGCAACGAGCTTTCAAAAGCACTTGTCATGAAAAAACTTGCCGATGGCGAATTCGAAATTTACACCAAACTCACTGAAGGTGAAAGTTTTAAATTTGTAAGCGCTACAACTGGTACACCACTGGAATTTTCTTTGTCCGGAGAAAAAGTTGTGGTTGGAGGAACATCCTCAGTTGCAAAAACCGGGGTTTATAAATATTACCTCGACTTCAACATCGGATCTTTTATCACGAAAGAAGTAACAAAAGTCAGCTTGTACCTAAACTGGTCTCAAATGAAAGTCGAATTGCCTTACAAAGGAAATGGAGTTTGGGAAGCGACCAATTATACCATTACAGGTTTGAGCGGTGGCGAGAACAATGATGACCGGTACAAATTCAGGATGGAAAGTTCTGCCGGAGAAACCGAGTGGAGGGCGATTAACAATGACAGCAAGCCAACAGGCAACGAAGCCTATTATTACATGGTTGAAAAAGCAGATGTTGCCCAATGGACAAACAACCAAATATGGAAGAATCCGGCAACCAACGGATGGAGCGACAAAACCTACGACATTACCTTCTCATTAAATGCACAAGGGGCTTATACACATAATTTGGTAATTAAATAAACTGAACATGAAAAATATACTAATCAAATTAACAGTAGTAGCCTCTTTGCTTCTAGCTTTAGCAGCATGTAAAGATGAGGGAGGCGAATTGGATACCCGGCTAACAGCGGTTAATGCGCTGGTAGAACCTCTTGACGGAAAAGAAGTCGTTCTGCAAACAACAACCGGTGCTTCGACCTATTTTGAATGGGAATATTGCAATGAGGCTGAGAGTGGCACCGCTTTGTATCAAATTGCTTTTGATAAAGCGGATGGCGACTTCTCCAACCCTGTTTATTTAACTTCTGCCGATAATAATGGTTTGTATAATAATGCCACCATTACGCACAAACAGTTGAATAAAATCGCTGGTATGATGGGCATTGGCTCCTCGGGAACCGGAACTTTCAAGTGGACCGTGTTTTCTTCCAAAGGATTGAAAGCGCTGAAAGGTGCTGAAGAACGTGCCATTACGATTACCCGTTTGGCTGGTTTTGCGGATGTCCCTGTTGACGTTTATGTGACCGGACAGGCTTCGGAGGGTGGCGATAACCTCTCTCAGGCACATCAAATGAAAGCTGTGGCAGGAGGTGAGTTCGAGACCTATACCCAACTAACTGCTGATAAACCATTTTATTTCACTGATGGCACTTCAGGCACTCCACGGAAGTTTTACACTGAAGGAGGACTGGTTAAAGAAAATGGTACTTCAACAGTGGCAATAACAGGCGTTTATCGGATTACGCTCGATTTTAATACCGGAGCATGCACCTATGCTTTGGTGACACGGATTGGTTTCTATTTCTCACCGGAAGGTAAAATTTTGTTTGACCTCCCATACGTTGGAAATGGTATATTCCGTGCTGAAGGCCAAACTGTCACGTTTAAACAAGAAGGTTGGGGACGGGATGAACGTTATAAGTTCAGAATGTTCATCAAAGAAAACGGTGGAGCTGATGCAGAGAAAGAACTGGAGTGGGGTACATTGAATGGAACGGACTCCAGGCCAACAGCTACCAGCCCGGAAACGTATTATTATATCAAGTTGTTGACAAATGTTACCCAGTGGGATAACAAGTGGAAACTGATGGGTGATTTTGATGGTGTTCCGGCAGATTACACGATTTATCTGCAGGCGGGGCAACCCTACACACATTCGATAACAAAATAAATCGATAACACAACAGCCGGGAGTGGTCGCAACAGACTACTCCCACTGTTTTTTAACAAAATAGATAATGAAATAGCCATGTGCACTATAATCCGCACAAACCGAAAATGTATAAATGGCTATTCCATGCTTTGATATTTAGATTGAAATGTGAAAGCTGATAAGAGAATTGTACGAACCAACTTTGAAAATTTACACACATGAAATGAGCATGATTACGGAAAACACCAATCGGAATGAATATTTTCCAATCATGCGAATTCCATTCGACAAATAAAAAAAAATTATATACGAATGAAAAAATGGCTGTATTTGGCATTGCTTCTGCCTACATTATTGATATCATGCGGTGATGACAACAACATTGTCCCCGAGCCGGAAGAAGAAGGAATTGATTGGAACGAGTCGGCAGATCTTAGTAGCATGTCGCTGGTTAATTCGTTTTGGAGTTCCAAAGAAAAATGGTTCTATTATGACAATAATGGGAAAGCTGACTGGAATTACTGGCCACAAGCACATGGACTGGATGTGGTACTTGATGCCTATATTCGGACTGGTAACAACAGCTATAAAACTGTAATCGATCAGTGGTATGAAGGCGTAAAAGCAAAAAACGGGAATAAGTTTTACAACGAGTTTTACGATGATATGGAGTGGAATGCGTTAGCCATGTTACGGGCTTATAAGGCAACGAATGAGGAGCGCTATAAAACCGCAGCGATAGAAGTTTGGAATGACATTAAAACCGGTTGGAATGATAATGCAGGTGGTGGAATTGCCTGGAGGAAGAGTCAGCCATACAGCAAAAACGCTTGCTCCAACGGACCAGCCTGCATATTGGCAGCTCGCTTGTACCAGGAATTCGGAGATCCAAGTTACAAGGAATGGGCGCTTAAAATTTACAATTGGGAGAAATCGACCTTGGTAAATATGAACAACGGAATGGTTTACGATAATATCAACAGTGAAACAGGCGAGATTCAAAAAGCCTGGGTATTTACCTACAACACGGGAACGTTTATCGGCTCTGCTGTTGAGTTATATAAAATCTTCAACGAAAAGGCTTATTTGAACGATGCTGTCCTTGTTGCGGACTATACGACCAGTAGCTTGACCAACAACTCTGTCCTTAAGAGTGAAGGTGGCGGTGACGGAGGTCTTTTTAAGGGAATTTTTATTCGCTATTTCACCGACCTGATTCGTCAGGACCGTCTGGATGCTTCGGCCAAAAAGCGTTATATCCAATTTCTCAAGTACAATGCGGAAACATTGTGGACGCAGGGAACTACAAAACCGGCTATTCTGTTTGGCACTAACTGGACTGTGAAGCCGGGTTCAATCACCGGATTAACCGAGCAGCTCAGTGGTTGCATGTTAATCGAGGCCGCAGCTCTACTGAAAAAAGAAGGACTTATTGACTAAAACAACGCTAACCATAACCAACAAACCCCTGAAAATGAAAAAAATAAATGCCTTGATTTTCCTGTTTTTGCTGGCATCGGGACTCCATGCCCAGGAGAAATTCACCAAATATGTGAACCCGCTTCTCGGAACAGCCACTCTCTGGGACAGCATCGATATTGGCTACAAACCGACACACCGCACCTGGGGAGCCGAAGTGTTTCCCGGCTCATCGCTGCCCAATGCAATGGTGCAGTTAACTCCGGTTACGCTGTTTCGAAGCGGCTCGGGCTACCAATACGAAGACACTGTAATTTATGCCTTTGCCCACACCAGCAAGGGACATTGGAACTTGTGCCACATCCCATTTCTACCAGCAACAGGTAATTTCACCCCAAATAATTATTGCTCCGGATACAGTCATCAAAATGAATCGGCTCATCCGGGATATTATCAGGTGTATCTCGAGCGCTATCATATCAATGCCGAGCTGACATCAACTTTGCGCTGCGGCTACCACCGATACAGTTTCAGAAAAGGTGATCCGAAGAAATTAATTGCAGACCTTTCGGTTTCGAACGAACGAGTACGCGACTGGCAGATCAACCAGGAAAGCTCATCCGTGTTTTCCGGCTTTCAGCAAACCGGCGAAAAAATGTATTTCTATGCTGTATCGAATACGCCAATTTCAGGAATTGAAGCAGTAAAAGAAGATAAAAAAGAAATCTCGGTTGTAAGCTTTGCCCACTCGGACAATCCTCTTGAATTACAAGTTGGTTTTTCGTTTGTAAGCATTGCTAATGCCAAACAGAATCTTGAAAAAGAAATGCTTGGCAAAAGTTTTCAGCAAGTAAAAGACGAAGCAAATCAAACCTGGGAAAAGCTATTGTCGAAAATAAAGGTGACTGGTGGAACTGAAAGACAAAAGGGATTGTTTTATTCATGCTTTTACCGTTCGTTTTTATGGCCGGCCCTGCGTAGCGACTCAAACGGCGAATTCACCGATCAGGAAGGGAAAGTGGTAAACAAAGGTTTTAACTACTACACCGAACCATCGTTGTGGGACGATTACCGCAACAAACTTATTCTGCTGGGAATGATCTCGCCCGATGTAACCATCGATGTAATAAAATCGCTGATCGACAAAGGTGAAAAAACGGGGTTCATGCCAACTTTTTTTCATGGCGACCATGCTGCTCCTTTTATTGCGGGCTCGTATCTGCGGGGGCTTCGCGACTTCGACACTGAAAAAGCATACCAGCTGTTGCTGCGTAATGCTACGCTCGAAAACCGCAGTCGCCCATTTGTTCTCGATTACATCAAATATCACTATGTCCCTGAAAAACATATTGAAAGTCCGAATGTAGAAACCAAATCGACAGCCGGAGTTACAAAAACGCTTGAATATGCGTACGACGATTATGCTGTGGCTCTGTTGGCCAAATCGCTGAATGATACCGCCAATTACCGCATGCTGATGAACCGCAGCAAGTATTATAAAAATGTTTTCGATCCGGAAACAGGATTAATGCGTGGCAAACTCGAAGATGGTAGCTGGATTCAGAAATTTGACCCATTTTTCCCTTATTACGAATACATGTACCGCGAAGCAAATGCCTGGCAATCGTCATTTTTTGCCCCACACGATCCCAACGGATTGGTTGGTTTATACCCGAACGCCAAAGCTTTTGAAAAGAAGCTGGACGAGCTTTTCTCTATTCCGTGGAATGGAGTTGAAGCGTATAATTTTTCAGGGTTCATCGGGCAATATTGCCACGGCAACCAACCCGATCACAGCTTCCCGTGGATGTATTATTTTATCGACAAGCAGGAAAAATCGCAAGTCATGCTCGACAGTATAATGAACCATTTTTACGATATGGGCAAAGACAAACTGGCTTATTCAGGCATGGACGATGCAGGCGAAAACTCATCGTGGTATGTGCTTACTGCCATCGGATTATACACATTCTCCCCGGCCGATCCGGAATACATCATTTCTGTTCCGCTTTTCGACAAAGTAGAGTTCGAATTGAAAGACAAAACATTTACAATTGAAAAAGAGGGATCAGGGAAAAAGATTAAACGTATTACTTACGCACAGAAACCGATTAAGGGATACATGATTTCGCACCAACAACTATGCCAGGGAAAGAAATTAGTAATTTCAACAAATTAAGCGGGAACAGCTAAATTTATTCCGCTTTTCGTAAGTTTGAAAAGTCAATAATTCTGACACCACATATTAAACACTAAAGACGATACAATGACAACACGACGAGACTTTATCCGAACCGGAACATTGGCTACAGCAAGCCTCGCATTGGCTGGCTCAGGAACTGTAATCGCATCATGCGCCAGTGCTGCCAGTTACGTTAGTAAACGACCCGATGTTTCAAAACGTAATTTTACATCGAAAGCAGTAGAAGAAACCATCGTACGGGTGAAAGCCAAACTAAAAGACCCAAAACTGGCATGGATGTTCGAAAACTGTTTCCCCAATACCCTTGACACTACCGTTGAATTCGGAACCAAAGACGGAAAACCGGATACCTTCGTTATTACCGGAGATATTCATGCCATGTGGTTGCGCGATTCTTCGGCTCAGGTTTGGCCCTATTTGCAACTGGCCAAGCAAGACGAAGAACTGAAAACCTTGTTGGCCGGAGTTATCAATCGCCAAACACAATGTGTTTTGATTGATCCGTATGCAAATGCTTTCAATAAAGAAGCAACCGGTTCGGAATGGGTAAGCGACAGAACCGACATGAAACCGGAATTACATGAACGCAAGTGGGAAATTGATTCGTTGTGCTACACTGTTCGTCTGGCATATCACTACTGGAAAACTACTGGCGACACTTCTGTTTTCACTCCGGAATGGCAAAAAGCAGCCGCCAATATTCATCAGACATTTGCTGAGCAACAACGTAAAAACGGACTCGGCCCGTATTCATTTTTGCGAGTAACCGATCGCCAGCTTGATACTGTTTCGAATGGTGGCTGGGGAAGACCGCTCAAACCGGTAGGACTAATCAACTCAACATTCCGTCCGTCGGACGATTGCAGTACTTTTGGCTTCCTGATTCCATCTAACCTTTTTGCTGTTACCTCACTGCGTCAGTTGGCCGAAATCAGCAAGGAAGTAACTGGTGATGCTGCTTTCGCTCAAAAGTGCGAAGCAATGGCCGCTGAGGTAGAAGCTGCAATTCAGCAGTACGCAATTGTAAATCACCCTAAATATGGCAAAGTGTATGCGTTTGAAGTAGATGGCTTTGGCAACGCTACATATATGGACGATGCCAACGTGCCTAGCTTACTTGCCTTGCCTTACCTGGGCTGTGTTGATTTGAACGACCCGATTTACCAGAACACCCGCAATCTGGTGTGGAGTGAAGACAATCCATATTTCTTCAAAGGAAAAGCAGGCGAAGGAATTGGCGGACCACACGTGGGTTACGACATGGTTTGGCCAATGAGTATTATCATGCGTGCAATGACCAGTCAGGACGACAAAGAAATCAGTAATTGTGTGAAAATGCTGGTAGCAACCGATGCTGAAACTGGTTTTATGCATGAAACGTTCCACAAAGACGACCCCAGCAATTTTACCCGTAAATGGTTTGCCTGGGCCAACACGCTATTTGGCGAATTGATTCTGAAACTGGTAGATACTGGAAAATTGTAAAAAACGATTTCCGAAAAGGAAGTTCGAAACATATAAAAAACCCTGCCAATATAAAGACACTGGCAGGGTTTTTCATTCATTGCCGGTAAATTGAAAAGGAGCTAACTCAAAGCCTTAAATGAATGCGGATAATTATTTCCCATTGCTTTTTTATATTCGAGCACAAACGCCTGATAACGAAGCTGCGCTTCTTCTGTCATTTTAAGCCGGAGCATTGCTTTTATTTGTAAAGTTAAAGCCATGTCGTTCAACGGATCAATATTGAACACGGCATCAGCAATATTAATAGTCATTTGGAAGGCTTCCTCCTCAAAAGATTTTCTCATTTCAAATAACAGGATCGGCTCTAGTTTCTGTTCCATTGCTTCTTTAAACGAATCGTAAAGCGAATGATCTGAAAGCTTCAGAAATTTTCCCCGGCTTAAAATGGATAGTAACTCGTTCCTGTTCTCATGCATTTCGCCAGCTGAGATAATTCCGACGCAGCGCATATAATCGCAATAGAAATCAGGAGTATGTACAATCTTAAAGTTGCCTTTTTCATAAATCAGTTCTATTCCGTCGAGTTCTCCCATTACCTTGCGTAAATGGTTGATTGTAACTCCGCGCGAATTTTTTACTTTATCAGCGGGTTTGCCCGGCCACAAAATATCGCTCAGTCGCTGCGATGAAATTCCTTCTTCAATGCTATATTGAAGAATCAGGCAGAATACCTGTTTCAACCGGGCACTGAACATGTAGGTAATATCCCTGTTTTTTCGGTCGCGTACAGTGAAATCGCCAAAAAGAAAAACAGAATTTGCTTTTTCTGCCGCTTTGGTTTTGCTTCCCGAATAAGGGCTTCTGACAATGTCATCCAACCCGGCATTTTGCCTTCTTTTCCGAATAAGGAAATAAGCACCAACAGCAACACCAACAGCAACCAAAGCGAAATAAATCAACCAGATTCGATTATTTCTCCCCTTCGAAAAACTTTTCAATTGCTCAGCATTTATTGGTGGAAATGCCAGCGAATAGATTTTCAGATCGGAAGAAATATCATCATCAAATTCCTGAACAATCGCATACATGTTATTTAATGCGCTATCGAAATACAGATTTGCGTTGGTCGTTATTTTGTCGGAATAAATCGGAATCGAATCTCCCAGAATTTCGTAGCTCCCGTCACTCAGCGAAAAACGATACAATTTCAAATACGACTCAGAAAAATGCTCTGGATAGCAAAGCGTATAAAAACACGAATCGTTAAGAATAACCATTCCTCTTACGGGCACTACATTCTCTTTTCCGATGGAAGTTTCCCATACTTTCGATATTTTTCTGGCATTCAAATCTATTTTATACAGATCGTAATAATACTTCCGCCCAACAGTTTGCTCTCCCGAATCGTTTCCCATTCCTCCAAACACGTAAATTGAGTTTGTTTTTTTCAGGTAACCAACCGAAGAAAAATAGCGCGGCGACAGAAAATCGCCCGGGAATCCCTCTAATGTATTCCATTTATTTTCATTCAAACTGAACGAATAAAAATTCTTGCTGTAACGCATCCGTCCAAAGCCTCCGAATATGGTGTACGTTTGGGTTGAAGAGTCGAAATAAGAACCATGATGATGCAATGGCGAATCCAATTGTTCCCGGCTTACACCTGTCCATTGCAAGTTATTCAAATCGAGGCAGGCAACCGTAAAACCATCGTAAGCATCATTCCCATTATAGGTTTCGTACGAATACAAACGATCGTGACCCGGATCAATGAAATTCGTTCCCAGAATAAGTTGAACCGGACATCTTTCGGCAAATGTTTTAAGTTCTATATTGCCCGATCTCAGATTATAAATATGAATTGAGTCGCGATTGAAATAGTAAATTTCCTTTTTTTCTGTATTGAAATTTGCTCCGGCTACTGATTTCGATTTAAATGAAGTTTTGTATCGCCAATGGTAAGCATCGTTGATAAGCCATTCCGGATTGACAACCTCCCCTTTTGCTTCGCCTTTTTCATCGTACACGCTATTGCCTTTATTCTGTTTTAGCGGAAAAAAATAACTCCGCTTATTTCCTACTGAAAGATCTTTGATTGCAAAAGAAGGCACATCAATAATAAAATCACTCTTTCCAAAAACAATAACCGGGCGATACGGATTTGCCAATTTCAAATTTCCCGCACCGAATGTTCGGTTATGAATAAGCAGCTTTATCGAATCATTTTTCAAATCAAACGCAATCTTCATCTTAAACCAGTTCATATTTTGCAGCTCCTCTTTGTTCATTCGGGCAACAATGAGATTGCTTTTTCCTTCTTCGTTAAACTTAAAAGTCAGGTCGTGCCCTTGTCCATCGTAAAACAAATTGAAAATTCGATTATTTTCCTCATTCTTTACACGAATGATATATCCGATATGGGTAGGCGGGTAGAGAGCCAAATTGAACTCAATATTGAAATAGTCTGAAAACTCGATTGATTTTTCCCCAAACACATTGAAAGAGGTTCGTTGATCAATCGATTTTTCGCCTCCGCTGAACTTCAGTCCTCCCAAAAAAGATTCCTGCAAGCCAACAACCGTAAAAAATAAAAACAGACAACAATATAATTTTACAGATAGCAACATCATTTCATAATTCAAAAAAAACATCCCTCAACCCAGACTATGGAGAGGTAGGTTTTTAGGTTCAGATAATCCGATTAGCTGGTAAAGATATTAAAAATCTATCGGTAGAAATACTATGAACATTACCCCCTGTCGCTCAATTGAAATCGCAACAAAAAGCACTTGTTTCTATTGTCAATTAATAAAATTCTCCCATGCTTTAACCCTCTTTTAACCCTTTTTTTAACCATCGACAACTAATATTTGTGACACCTCAATATCCATTGAATCAGACTAACAACTTGAAAAAAGCTAAACTAAACCATACTTTTATCTTTCAAAAGTATTTTAAAATGAACCCAATTAAACCGAAACGAATCTTATTCATCCTTTGTTTTGCCGGGTTTGCCTTTCAACTGAATGCGCAAACCAACGACAAGGTAAAAACAACCTTCCAAACTTCCCGCGAATGGAGACCATCCATTGATGTGAGAGCCGATGCGGTAATGGTTTATGGAGTTGGTGGTAATCCTTCGGATAAATCCCGAAAAGTTCCTTTTGAAGAACGCGTAAAATCGTGGAAAGAAAAAGGATACATCACTCATTTCATGACAGGAATAGCATGGGGTGAATACCAGGATTATTTCACCGGAACCTGGGACGGGAAACGTCACCTCGACGAGGGACAGGTACAACAAAACGGCGACACAATCTGGCATGGACACATGGTTCCCTACATTGTCCCATCCGGCAATTTTCTGAAATACATGAAGGAAAAACACATCAAACGGGTTATCGATGCCGGTGTTGATGCGATTTTTCTGGAAGAACCTGAATTCTGGGCTCGCTCCGGATACAGTGACGCTTTTAAACGCGAATGGAAAGAATATTATGGCTTCGACTGGCGACCACAACACGAATCGCCCGAAAATACCTACCTGGCAAATAAACTCAAGTATCAACTATATTACCGCGCGCTGAACGATGTGTTCTCCTTTGCTAAAGAGTATGGCAAAACAAAAGGTATGGATGTAAAATGCTATGTTCCTACCCATTCTCTGGTCAATTATTCACAATGGAAAATCGTTAGTCCCGAAGCCAGCCTTGCATCGCTACCTTGTGTTGATGGCTACATTGCTCAGGTGTGGACAGGAACCTCCCGCGAACCCAATTATTACAACGGAAAAGTAAAAGAGCGGGTATTCGAAACTGCTTTTTTAGAATACGGATCCATGGAATCGATGACTGCCCCCACAGGAAGAAAAATGTTTTTCCTTACCGACCCAATTGAAGACTGGGCACGCGATTGGGCCGACTATAAAAAGAATTACGAAGCAACGTTTACAGCACAACTTCTGTATCCGGCAATGGCTAATTACGAAATAATGCCCTGGCCCGAACGCATTTACGAAGGACTCTACCGTACCAGTGCAAACAGCGATAAAAAAGAGCGTATTCCCAGACATTATTCTACTCAAATGCAGGTAATGATTAACACTCTGAACAACATGCCTGTAACCCGGACGATGGTAAGTGGTTCGCACGGAATTGGTGTTCTCATGGCCAATTCACTCATGTTTCAACGCTTTCCAACTCACGCCGGATATGAAGATCCGCAGCTCTCCAACTTTTATGGACTTGCATTGCCCCTACTGAAAAAAGGCGTTCCTGTAGAAACCGTTCACATTGAAAATCTTTCGTTTGCCCAAACGCTGAAAAATATTCAGGTTCTGCTCATGTCGTACTCGAGCATGAAACCGATGGATAAAACAGCTCACAGCTATCTGGCTCAGTGGGTAAAAGATGGAGGACTACTGATATATTGCGGAAACGACCAAGATGCTTTCCAAAACGTACGCGAATGGTGGAATACCGACAGAAATCATTACAACGCACCTTCTGAACACCTATTTCAGCTCCTGAAAGTAGAAGCTCCCTACAAAGCCGGAACATATCTATACGGGAAAGGCGAAATATGCATTCTACGCAACGATCCCAAAGAATTTGTACTGAAAGAAAATAACGATCAGGAATTTGTAAACACAGTAAATGCGTTGTATAAAAAGAAAACAGGTAACGAACTTGAGTTTAAAAATTATTTCACACTACAGCGCGGGCCTTACGATATTATTTCGGTAGTAGATGAAAATGCAGATACCAGCCCCTACTCGATCAAAGGAAAATTAATCGATTTATATCATCCTGAAATTCCGGTTATAAACGAAAAGCAAGTGAAACCGGGCGAGCAGGCATTACTTTTTAATATCGATCGCATCAACAATCCGGGAAAAGCTCAGGTTCTGGCAACTGCCGCGCGAGTTTACAACGAACAAAACACAATCAATAGCTATTCGTTTCAAGTAAAAAGTCCGGCAAACACCACCAATGTGATGCGTATTCTGTTGCCTCACCAAATGAAAAATGCAATACTGAGCGATGCCTCCGGAAATAAAATCGAAGTCCGTACATCGTGGGACGAACCAAGCAAAACCTGTTTTCTCAGTTTCGAAAATAGTCCCGAAGGTATTCGGGTTCAACTAAATTGGTAACAACCATCAGAAAATAAATTAACAATAAAAATAGAGTCAGCAATAATGAAAAGAATTGGATTTTCAACCGTATTACTTTTATGCAGTTTCGTGCTGAAAATAAGCGCACAAACTTTTGATCCGGTCAGTTATGTGAGCACACTGGTAGGAACAAATTCGAAATACGAATTATCAACCGGAAATACTTACCCGGCAATTGCCTTGCCCTGGGGAATGAATTTCTGGTCGCCTCAAACCGGAAAAATGGGCGACGGATGGATGTACACCTACACCGCCGATAAAATCAGAGGTTTTAAACAAACACACCAA
Organism: Prolixibacteraceae bacterium; assembly: GCA_963668595.1. Lineage (GTDB taxonomy): Bacteria > Bacteroidota > Bacteroidia > Bacteroidales > Prolixibacteraceae > GWE2-42-39. Next base: position 2,978,776 of record OY764876.1, read on the forward strand.
CCCAGCCCGTGGATGAACGACTACGGACAGTTTTCGATTATGCCCGGTACCGGCAAAGCTGTTTTTAACGAAGACGAACGGGCAAGCTGGTTTTCGCACAAAGCAGAAGTTGCCAAACCGTACTATTACAGCGTGTATCTGGCCGACGTGGACGTAACCACCGAAATCGCACCAACCGAACGTGCTGCAATCTTCCGCTTTACATTTCCCGAAAGCAAAAGTTCGTTCATCGTAACCGATGCTTTCGACCGCGGATCGTTTATAAAAATTATTCCCGACGAAAACAAAATTGTAGGTTACACTACCCGCAATAGCGGAGGAGTTCCTGAAAATTTCAAGAATTATTTCGTTATCATTTTTGACAAACCATTTTCGTACTATTCAACCGTAAAAGATGGAGAGATTGTAATTGGAGAAAAACAATTCGAAGGCAAGCACGCCGGAGCGATCATTGGCTTCTCAACCTCCAACAACGAAAAAGTTCACGCACGCATTGCCTCATCGTTTATCAGCGAAGAACAGGCAATGCTCAACTTAAAAGAATTGGGCAATGCCAGTTTCGATGAAATTGCCGCCAAAGGCAAAGCTCGCTGGAACGAAGTTCTCGGAAAAATTAAAGTAGAAGACAACAATATTGACAACCTTCGTACTTTCTACTCGAACCTGTACCGCACTGTTTTGTTCCCCCGCAATCTTTCTGAAATCGATGCGAACGGAAAAGTAATGCACTACAGTCCTTACAATGGTGAGGTTTTGCCAGGGTATATGTTTACCGACACCGGATTCTGGGATACTTTCCGCAGTTTGTTCCCATTCCTGAATTTTATTTATCCTTCGGAAAATACAAAAATGCAGGAAGGATTGGTTAATGCATACAAAGAGAGTGGCTTCCTACCCGAATGGGCCAGTCCGGGTCACCGCAGCATCATGGTCGGAAATAATTCCGCATCGGTAGTAGCCGACGCTTATTGGAAAGGCTTGCGCGGATACGACATCGAAACATTGTGGGAAGCACTGAAACATGGAGCGAACAATGTTCATCCGAAAGTTGCTGCTTCGGGCAGAACCGGATACGAACAATACAATAGCTATGGATACATTCCAAATGATGTAAAAATCAGTCAGAATGTAGCACGCACACTGGAATATGCCTACGACGACTGGAGCATTTACCGACTCGGAAAAGCGCTGAACAAACCTGAAAGCGAAATCGGAATTTATGCACAGCGAGCCATGAACTACAAAAACATGTACAACCCTAAACGTAAATTAATGGCCGGACGGGCAAGCGACGGATCTTTCTCCGACTCATTTCAACCAACCGACTGGAGCCGCGATTTTACTGAAGGAAACAGTTGGCATTATTCCTGGTCGGTGTTTCACGATCCACAAGGCTTAATTAACCTGATGGGAGGACAAAAAGAATTTGTCAATATGCTCGACTCTGTATTTATTATTCCCGGATCGGAAGGAATGAAAAGTCGTGGCATGATTCACGAAATGCGCGAAATGCAGGTAATGGACATGGGTCAGTATGCACACGGTAACCAACCAATTCAGCACATGGTATATATGTACAATTATGCCGGCGAACCATGGAAATCGCAATACTGGGCACGCGAAATTATGGACAAACTTTACACCGCATATCCGGATGGATATTGTGGAGATGAAGACAACGGACAAACTTCGGCCTGGTATGTATTCTCGTCGCTCGGATTTTATAGTGTTTGCCCGGGTAGCAACGAATATATTCTGGGTTCTCCGCTTTTCAAATCGGTAAAAATCGAACTCGAAAACGGGAAGCAAATCACCATTCAATCAGAAAACAATTCAAAAGAAAATCGTTACATTTCAGAAATGGAACTCAACGGAAAGAAATACACCAAAAATTACCTGAGCCACGAAGATTTGATGAAAGGTGCTGAAATAAAATTCAACATGAGCCCGGTTCCAAACAAAACCAGAGGCACAGGTAAAAAAGATTTCCCGTATTCTTTCTCAAACGAAAAATAATTGGGCAACTACTGCCCGAAAGAATATAAACCTAATCTTTCAAAAAAAAATGAAACGAATTCTGATGATTCTTGCGATACTTGTTCTGGGAGCAATGCAGGTATCAATTGCGGGACAATTAACTGTGGCGACTTTCAATATTCGCAATCACAACTCGTCTGACTCCATCAATGGAAATGGATGGAAACAGCGCTGTCCGGTTATTTGCGACCTGATCCGGTTCAATAATTTCGAAGTTTTTGGTGCACAGGAAGTATTGCACGACCAATTACTCGACATGCTGGACGATCTTCCGGGATATGGATTCGTTGGTGTTGGCCGCGACGACGGCATGACAAAAGGAGAATATGCTCCCATTTTTTATCAGAAAGAAAAACTCAGAATTCTCGACTCAGGACACTTCTGGCTGTCGGAAATTACCGATCGCCCCAATAAAGGCTGGGATGCCGCCCTGCCCCGGATTTGTACCTGGGCCAAATTCAAAGAATTAAAAACTGGTTTTGTATTCTTCTTTTTCAACCTGCACATGGATCACATTGGGGTTGAAGCCCGAAAAAACAGTGCGAGCCTGATCCTGAAAAAAATAAATGAAATGTGCCAGGGAAAATCAGTTGTCCTGACCGGCGACTTCAATGTCGATCAGCACAGCGCCAATTATGCCATTCTGGAAGGTTCCGATTTGCTAAGCGACTCGTACGAAACAGCAAAAATCAGGTACGCTCCCAACGGCACATTCAACGATTTTAAACCCGATATGAAAACCGAAAGCCGGATTGACCATGTATTTGTCACTCAGGATTTCACAGCTGAACGATACGGCGTATTAACCGACACATATCGTACTGAAATTGCCGAAAGCAAGTCTGAAAAATCGGGAAATTTCCCCAAAGAAGTATCACTTAAAAAATATGTTGCCCGCACTCCTTCCGACCATTTTCCGGTAAAAGTAGTGCTGAGCTACAAAGACTAAAACATCCACATAATTAAGAATAACCACTATGTTAAACCCAACAATGAATCGAATTCTGGCGGTTCTGTGTGCTCCACTCATACTTGGAGCATGCAGCTCGCAGTCGGAAATTCAGAAAGAAGAAGCAGGACAAACATTCCGGGCTCCTGCTTATCCGCTTGTTACAATTGATCCATACACCAGTGCATGGTCAACCTCTGATCAGTTGTTCGACAGTCCGGTAAAACACTGGACCGGAAAAAATCACTCGCTAACCGGAGCTTTACGCGTTGATGGACAAACGTATCGTTTCCTTGGGAAAGAAGAAATTCCGCTTCAACCTGTTTTGCCCAGTGCCAAATACGAAGCGTGGGAAGCCAAATACCTGACCAAATCTCCGGCCTCAGGTTGGGAGAAACCGGATTTCAACGATGCTGCATGGAAAAGCGGAAAAGCAGCTTTTGGAACTCCGAATACAGGTGAAACATCTACCTCTTGGGAAACTCCTGAGATTTGGGTACGCCGCGAATTTACCATGCCAGCCATTGCCAGCGAAAGCGAATTGTTCCTGATTTACTCGCATGACGACGATTTCGAGTTGTATCTGAACGGAACACAAATCGTAAACACGGGCAATCAGGCAAAAAGCAATATTGTCCTGAAACTCGACAAAAGCCTCATTAATGCCGAAGGGAAGAATGTAATTGCTGCGCACTGCCTCGATCGTGGAGGATTGGCATACGTTGATTTTGGCATTTTCAAAGAAAGCGACGTAAAACCTGTTTTCGCTCAAACGGCAATACAGAACAGCGTAAAACTGACCGCCACACAAACCAAATACGACTTCACTTGTGGGCCGGTTAATCTCAGGCTCGAATTTGTATCTCCCTTACTGATGGATGAGCTCGATATTCTTTCACGTCCGGTTAATTACATCAATTACGAAGTAATGTCAACCGACGGGCAAGCTCATGAAGTAGAAATTTACTTCGATGCTACTCCCGAATGGGCTGTAAACGAATTAAGTCAGAAAGTGGAAGTTTCAACCGGGAAAACCGGTAGCATTGGTTTTGCGAAGGCCGGAACAACCGAACAAGCAATTTTGCAAAAGAAAGGCGACAATGTCCGCATCGACTGGGGATATTTCTATTTGGCTTCTGCTGAATCGGAAAACAAAATGCTCGGTATCGGCGATTTTTCAGCCATGAAAACAGCTTTTGCTGAAAATGGAAAAATCAACCCGGGAGAAGAAAAAATGACTGCTGTTATGGCTCAATCGATGCCGGTTCTGGCATGTACCGATCTACTCGGAAAAGTATCGGCAAAACCTGTAAAAGGCTATATTATGCTGGCATACGACGATATTGAATCGATTCAGTATTTCGAGCAAAACCTGAAAGCATGGTGGACACAAGGCGGACAAGTAAGCTTCGACCAGACACTGACTGCTGCGGTAACCGATTACCAAAGTATTATGGAGCGCTGCGATGCCACCGACGCAAAAATCTACGATGAAACGTTTGCAGCAGGAGGCGAAAATTATGCCCGTCTTTGTTTACTGGCCTACCGTCAGGCAATTGCGGCCCACAAACTGGTAAAAGATACTGAAGGAAATACCCTTTTTCTTTCCAAAGAAAATTTCAGCAATGGCTCAATCGGGACTGTAGATGTTACTTACCCGTCTGCTCCATTGTTCCTGAAATATAATCCGGAATTACTGAAAGGAATGCTTAACCCGATTTTCTATTATTCAGAAAGCGGAAAATGGGCTAAACCTTTTGCCGCTCACGATGTAGGCACCTACCCGAAAGCTAACGGACAAACCTATGGTGGCGACATGCCGGTAGAAGAATGTGGGAACATGCTTGTTCTCACCGCTGCCATTGCCGACACTGAAGGAAACGCCGCCTATGCCGAAAAGCACTGGGAAGTACTCACCACCTGGGTTGATTATTTGGCAGAATATGGTCTTAATCCCGAAAATCAGCTCTGTACCGACGATTTTGCCGGTCACTTTGCCCACAATGTAAACCTTTCGGCAAAAGCAATTATGGGTATTGCCGGTTACGGAAAGCTGGCTGCCATGCTCGGCAAAACAGAGGTAGCTGAAAAATACACCGCTCAGGCAAAACAAATGGCTCAGGAGTGGATAAAAATGGCAGATGATGGCGATCATTTCCGTCTCACCTTCGACCAGCCCGGAACCTGGAGCCAGAAATACAATCTGGTTTGGGACAAATTGCTCAAACTGGGCATCTTCCCCGATGAAGTGGCACAAAAAGAAATTGCCTATTATCTTGGAAAACAAAACAAATACGGATTGCCCCTTGATAATCGCAGAACTTACACCAAATCAGACTGGATTGTTTGGACAGCCACTCTGGCAAACGATACTGAAACTTTCCGGAAATTCATTGATCCGGTTTATGGTTTTGTAACCGAAACACCAGATCGCGTTCCAATGTCAGACTGGTACGAAACTCCCAACGCCAAACAAGTCGGATTCCAGGCTCGTTCGGTGGTTGGTGGCTACTTCATTAAACTACTGGAGAAATAAGTTTAGTTTTTGTGAATATAATCTGATAGAATTGGGGGAACACGGGCAGCAGCTCGATTGTTCCTCCAGTTCGTTTTAACTGATAGAATCTACCTAATCAATAATATTATTTAGGAAGTCACGAACTTCATTGAAATCGGCTAAATGGTATTTTGCCTTTGTCTTTCCCATTCCAACTTTTATAGAAACAGCATTTGGACTAAGCACATCAAAAAGATATTCATCAGTCCAATCATCGCCAATAGCTACGATAAAATCATACTGATTTCCCATCATGAAGTGAAGCGCAGCTTGTCCTTTATTTACTCCTCTGGTCTTAATTTCAATGACTTTATTGCCTTCCATTATTTCCAGCTCATCGTGTGCCGTAAAGTTTGATAATTCATCTTTCAATTCAATAGCCCTCATTTGCCCAAGCTCAGCATCCGTTTTCCGGTAATGCCAGACTAGTGAATAGTTTTTTTCTTCAATGAAACTCCCCGGTGTTCTGTCAACATAGTATTCGAGTGTCGGGACGATCTTTGTCTTCCAGTCATTGTTTATCTGAATGAGGAATTGCCACTCTTCATGTGCTTTTTTTAACCAAACACCATGTTCGGTGATTAAATGATAATTTTTATTTTCAAACCATTTATCGAATATTTCACGATTACGCCCACTAATAATTACTAGTTCAGAATCCTGATCGTTCGAAATCGCATCCAATAAATTGTATAGCTGTTGATCAGGAAACGCTTTCCCCGGATCGTCCTTGAATCCGGTCAGGGTGCCATCATAATCTAAAAAGAAGAGCGATTTTTTACTCTGAGAATAAGCATGTTTTATTTGAGTCAGAGTATCCTCCGCAATATCTTCTCCGAAAGATACTTTTCGGTTATTTTTGGCAGCTGTCAAACTACTTATGAAATCGTTGGCCCATTTGTTTACATTGTATCGTTTCAGCCTTTTTTGTAATACTTCATTGCGTTGAACTTGTTCGTCTTCTGGCATTTCGAGAGCTGTTATGATTGCGTCCGACAGCTCTTTTTTGTTGTTTGGGTTAATAATAAGAGCTTCATTCATTTCTTTAGCAGCCCCTGCCATTTCACTTAATATAAGCACTCCTTTTTTGTCTGTTCTGGATGCAACATATTCTTTTGCAACCAAATTCATTCCATCTCTAACCGGGGTTATCAGAGCAACATCGCTTGCTCCGTACAATTCTATAATCGACTCAATAGGCAACGAACGGTAAAAATACCAAATAGGAGTCCAGTTAATTGAAGCATATTTCCCGTTTATTCGCCCTACCAGTTCATCAACTTCCTTTTTTAAACGCTGATAATATTCAACGCTGTCCCGGGTAGGTGTAGCAATCATTACCAGTGTAATTTTTCCAACGTATTCAGGATGATTTTCCAGAAAATACTCAAATGCTTCAAGTCGGTTCGCAATGCCTTTGGTGTAATCAAGTCGGTCAATGGAGATAATTAATTTTCTTTCCGGAGACATCAAGAAATACTTGTCAATTTCTTTTTGTATCTCTGTTTTATCTTTAGTTGATTTAGATATATTTGCAATGGCCTGTTGCTGAAACCAATCAAAATCAATCCCTAATGGGAAATTATCACTTACAACATTTCTTTTGTTTAGTTTTATTTGATTGAAGGAGGTTTCATGCCCCAGTATTCGTCTTACACAACTATTAAAGTGTCGTTGGTAGTCGTAGGTATGAAACCCTAATAAATCGGCACCAAGCATTCCTTCAATTATTTCCCTGCGCCAGGGAAGTAACCTGAATACTTCATAGGAAGGGAAAGGAATATGTAGAAAAAACCCGATAGTGAGTTTTGGAAATCGTTGTCTTATTAATCCAGGTAATAAAAGCAATTGATAATCGTGAATCCATAACGTATCGTCTTCTTTTATATGCTGAGAAATTATATCCGCAAACAATTCATTCACCTTTTTATATGCATCCCAATGTTTTTCATGATATTCAGTGAATTGCATAAAATAATGGAAGAGAGGCCAGATTGTTTTGTTGCTGAAACCGAAGTAGTAATCGTTAAAAAGATCAGTGTCTATATTAACTGGAATGTAGTTTCTATTTGAAAGTTCCAGGTTTATTTTGTCCCGGAGTTCTTGAGATTGGTCTTCCGGGTTTATTCCAGGCCATCCAATCCATTGACTATCATTGTTTTCATGTATAGGGCGAAGACCTGTTGCAAGCCCCCCTACACTAGGTTGTATGTTTATTATATTGTTATCAGTCTGAATGCTTACCGGTAATCGGTTGGATACTATCAGAAATCTTTGCATATTATATTCGATTTAATATTCCCATACATAATAAGCATTTTGGGCCGAAAATAAAAGGAATGGGGATATAAAATGAAAAACAATAATATATGGGTAACTTAAATTATGGGGTAATTGGCAATTGTAGGAGCGGTGCCCTCGTATCAGAAAAAGGAACGATTGAGTGGGCTTGTTTGCCTGAATTTAATTCGTCAAGTGTATTTGCAGCAATTCTGGATAAGAATAAAGGAGGTGTTTTTGAAATTGTTCCCGAAAAGGGAACTGAGATTTCTCAATGTTATATTCCTCGTACAAATATTTTGAAAACGACCTTTAGAAAAGGCACTGATGTGTTTCATGTGATTGATTTTATGCCGCGCTACCTTAGTAGTGACAAACGATACTACAATCCGCCAGATATTATACGGTATTTTCAATACGAACAAGGCTCTCCTGTATTTCATGTTAAATACGATCCCCGCTTAGAGTATGGAGTATATGAAACAATCAATAGAAATGATATTGAGTATATAAAAAGTAGTACAAAAGAAGGAGAATATGACTCGCTGTATTTATATACCGATTTTGATAAGGGAAAGGTAATCGCAGGAGAAAAGATAGAGCTAAAATCAGATGGTTTTTTTCTGGTAAGCTATCATCAGAAGTTGCTGGTTCAGGATATTGACAGAACTCGTTTGAAATTTGAAAGGACAAAGGTTTACTGGTTAAATTGGGCTGAGCGTACAAGAAGATTCTCTCAGTATAATGAAGAAATTACTCGCAGTGCACTGGTATTAAAACTTCTCAGCTTTGACAAAACCGGAGCAATTCTGGCAGCAATGACAACTTCTTTACCCGAAAGCATTGGTGAAGTACGAAACTGGGATTATCGTTTTTGCTGGATTCGCGATGCTTCAATGGTAATTAAAGTAATGACAAGTTTGGGGCATTTAAATATGACCTCTCGCTATTTAAACTTTATCAATCACATTATTCCTGATAAAAATGAGAAAATACAAATCATGTATGGAATTAATGGCGAGAAAAAACTTACAGAATCCATTCTTGCACATTGGGAAGGCTATGAAAAATCGTCACCTGTCAGGATTGGGAATGCTGCTTACAAACAAAAACAGAACGATATTTACGGAATATTAATGGATGTAATTCTTCAGCATTTCCAATTCTTCGATGTATCCTTATCAATGAGTGAAGAATTATGGACGATTGTCCGCTCAATCGTGAAAATTGTCGAAAATAATTGGAAGAAACCAGATCGGGGAATTTGGGAACTTCGTACCGAAAAAAGACATTTTACTTTTTCAAAAGTACTTTGTTGGATGGCAATTGACCGTGCGGTAAAGATTGCAAGCCTGGTGCAAAAGGAAAACTATATTAATCGATGGAGTGTACTTCGTGATGAAATAAAAAATGATGTATTGAAATATGCCTGGAATAAGGAAAAGCAATGTTTTACACAGTATTACGGAGGAGAAGAACTAGATGCATCAACTCTTTTAATGGAAAGCTATGGATTCTTGCCTGCTTCGGATGAACGCTTCCAAAAAACAGTTTGGGCTACAAAAAAAGAGTTGCTTCATAATGGGTTAATGTATCGATATAAAAACAAAGACGATTTCGGCTTACCAACTTCATCGTTCACCATTTGTACATTCTGGATGATTAATAGTCTATATAAAATAGGAGAAAAAGAGGAGGCAAAACAACTTTTTGAAAACTTACTATCCTTCAGCAACCATGTTGGTTTATTCAGCGAAGATATTGATTTTAATACTAAACGATTATTAGGAAATTTTCCTCAAGCATATTCTCATCTTGCATTAATTGAAACAGCAATGAATATATCAGAAGGGAAAATTGACCGGGATCAGGAATTATTAGACGAGATACATTGATAGAACAAAAAATGTGTTATCTGTGGCAAACACAAGAAAAAAGCCACAGAATAACACAATTTTTTATCGACTAACATTTATTCTACTTCAACATAAATTAAAAAGAGAACATCAAGCTTTTCAACTATGTCTAAATGGAATCAATTAAAAAGAATATAAAATAAGGCGGCAATAGCTGCCCCTGCAATAGGTCCTAAAACCGGAACAAGCGCATACGACCAATTGCTTTTGCCTTTATTGGCAATCGGAAGAATGGCATGCATGATACGTGGCGATAAATCGCGGGCCGGATTAATTGCATAGCCGGTGGTTCCTCCCAACGAGAGTCCGATGGCCGTAACAATTAAGGCTACCGGTAAAGCGCCCACACTGCCGAGGCCAATTTTTACCTCAGGCAAAGTGTTACACGAAATACTGGCTCCTTGAATATAAAATATAGAAAATAGAAGAACGAACGTTCCAACCACTTCACTAAAAAAGTTATTCGATAATTTCCGGATGGCCGGACTAGTACAAAAAGTTGCCTCAATACCCGCCGGATCGCTGGTTTGATTATAGTGATGACGATAAAACAGCCACACCAGCAAAGCTCCGGTCGCAGCTCCTAACATCTGAGCCGAAATAAAAGAAAGAGCTTTAAGCCACGAAAATTTTCCGGCAAGGCTCAAACCCAAAGTTACTGCCGGATTCAGATGAGCTCCCGAGTAAGGACCTGCAATAATAACTCCGGTAAATACGGCTAATCCCCAGCCTAAAGTAATCACAATCCATCCACCATTATTACCCTTGGTGTTATTTAATACTACGTTGGCAACTACTCCATTCCCTAAAAGAATGAGAACCATCGTCCCGATAAATTCTGCACAAAATTCACTCATAGCTATCTTTTTTTGGATTATTCATCATCAGCCCATTTCATTGACCGTAGGAGAGCTTTTTCCCATCCTGCAACAAGTTTTTTCACCTGTTCTTCCGGCATTTCCCGTTTAAAACAGCGATCAACTGCCCACTGGCTTTTAATCTCGTCAACACTTTCCCAGTAACCCGTAGCCAGACCAGCCAGATAAGCTGCGCCCAAGGCGGTTGTTTCCATTACTGTTGGCCGATAGACCGGAGCACCCAGCACATCTGCCTGAAATTGCATCAATAGGTTATTCACCACTGCCCCACCGTCAACACGCAATTCGCAAATGGTTTTACCTAGATCGGCTTCCATTGATTTTAAAACGTCACGCGTTTGAAAAGCAATACTTTCAAGTGCTGCACGAGCAATATGTCCAGAGTTAGAGCCGCGGGTCAAACCAATAATAGTTCCTCGGGCATACTGATCCCAATGCGGCGCACCCAAGCCGGTAAGAGCCGGAACCAGGTAAACACCTCCATTGTCAGGAACTCGTCCGGCCAGTTCTTCAATTTCTGCTGAAGACGAAATGAGTCCCATCTCGTCGCGAAGCCATTGAACAATAGCACCACCAATAAAAATACTGCCTTCAAGTGCATAAGTTGTTACACCATTTATTTTCCAGGCAATAGTGGTAAGCATGTTATTTTTCGACTGAACAACCTCTGTTCCGGTATTACAAAGCATGAAACATCCGGTTCCGTATGTATTTTTCACACTTCCTACCTCAACGCACATTTGTCCGAACGTAGCAGCCTGCTGATCTCCGGCAATTCCGGCAATAGGAATTTCTTTGCCGAAAATTTCTTGCGAAGTATAGCCATATACTTCGGATGACGATTTTACTTCAGGTAAAATTTCCTTCGGAATACCAAATAATTCGAGCAATTCTTCATCCCACGATAAAGTCCGGATGTTATAAATCATGGTACGGCTAGCATTGCTCACATCAGTAATATGATGCTTCCCGTTGGTCAGTTTCCAAATCAGCCACGAATCAATTGTACCAAAAGCAAGCTTTCCGGCTTTGGCTTTTTCCATTGCCCCTTCCACATTCTGAAGTATCCACCGGATTTTGGTAGCTGAAAAATACGAATCGATAACCAAACCTGTTTTATGCTCAATTTTTTCGGCCCATCCTTTTTCTCTCAACTCGTCGCAAAATTTAGACGTACGACGGTCTTGCCACACAATGGCATTGTATATCGGAACGCTGGTCTCGCGGTCCCAAACAATGGTTGTTTCCCGTTGGTTGGTAATTCCTATCCCTGCAATTTCGGCATCTGCATGTTGTCCCAAAACACGCCGGGCAGTCTCAACCTGCGTAATCCAAATGTCGATAGGATCGTGCTCAACCCATCCGGGTTTGGGATAAATTTGTTCAAATTCCTTGTTTAAGGAGGCTATTATTTCCCCTTTTCGGTTAAAAAGAATGGATCTTGAACTGGTCGTTCCCTGATCAAGAGCCAGGATAAGCTTCGTTGACATGTTTATTGCTTTGATTTAGTTATGGTTCACTATACGATAATCATCTATTAGTTAGGATATTGCTAAATTCATTCAGTTTAGTCTTCGGTTCTTGAAAGATAACGATCAAAAAAGAAAATGCCTTGACGAATGTCAGTAAACTCTCGTTTTTATTCAATTACCAAGGCCAAGGTTTGGCTTTTGTTCGCACAGCCTGCTCTTCCCACATTTTTACTAATTCCTCTAATTTTTCAGGATATTCCGATGCCAGATTTTTCGTTTCAGAGCGGTCGTTTTCCATATCATAAAGCTCCCAGTTGTTTTCATCATCTTCCGTGAATTTCTTCACTTTCTGAGTTCTTGAAACCAATTTCCACTTTCCTGAACGGATTGCCCGATTTCCTTCATGTTCCCAGAAAATATAATCACGATCAATCGGATTATTCGCGAATGCGGGAGAAAGGCTTTTCCCTTCGTAATGCTGAATCGAATTCCCATTGTAGTTTTCAGGATAGGTAAGTCCGGCAACATCGATACAAGTTGCCATAATATCAATTAAATGAGAGGGCTGGTTGCGAAGTTTATTTCTTGCAGCAATACCTGCCGGCCAGTGTACAATTAACGGACTTGAGATTCCTCCTTCGTGCACCCAGTGTTTGTATAAACGAAATGGCGTATTGCTCACATTTGCCCATTCTTCGCCATAAGCAACCCATGTATCGGGACCACCAGGCATTACACCCCGGCCACTTCTCACAAAACGACCATCACGCGAATACTCAGGCCGACGTCCATAGAATACAGAATCGTAAGAAAATGGATGCAGCACTTTTTGCTCTTCCTTAGGTGAAATTTCAGGTTTATTTGTTCCCTGAGGTTCAGCGCATCCTCCATTATCGTGCATATAAAAAATCACTGTATTATCAAGTATTCCCTTTTTTTCGAGAGCTGTTATAATACGTCCAACTCCCTGGTCCATAATATCAACCATTGCAGCATATACTTCCATGCGACGTACCTGCCACTCTTTCAAGGGTTCATCTTTCCATTCAGGAATATCAACTCCCCGTTCGGTTAAAACACAGCGTTGGTCAATAATGCCCAGTACTTTCAGCTTATTGAAACGTTTCTCTCTGATTTCGTCCCATCCACAGTCGTAAACACCTTTATATTTGGCTATTTCTTTTTCAGGAGCATGTAATGGCCAGTGAGCAGCAGTGTAGGCTACATAAAAGAAAAATGGTTTCCCGTCGGGATTTTCGTTGATAAACTTCACTGTAGTGTCGCTGATCGCATCCGTATAATAAAAATCTTTACCCGGCGCTATAAACTTGTTATTGCTAACTAAAGTTCCCGGATCATAAAAACTTCCCGAACCGTTTATTGTACCAAAATGCCTATCAAAACCACGCTGCTGAGGCCAGTTGCTTTTATCTCCATCCGATTCAATGTTTTGAGACAAGTGCCATTTCCCGATCATGTAAGTTGCGTACCCATTGCTTTTGAATAATTCAGCAAGCGTTACTGCATTTCGGCTCAAATCGTTTCGGTAACCTTCTTCCTCTTCAACCGGCGACGAAGCCAAATGCCCCATACCCGCCTGATGTGGATACAATCCGCTAAGAAGAGAAGCCCGGGTTGGACTACAACGTGCAGTATTATAAAAATTGGTAAAACGCAATCCGTTAGCAGCCAAACGATCGATATTGGGCGTATTTATTTCGGAACCAAAACAACCAATGTCCGAGAATCCCATGTCGTCAGTAAGAATAACAATTACGTTGGGACGTAATTCTTTCGTTTTTGCCTCCGACGAATAAAAAATACAGCAATTCCCAATAATTATCAGAAGAACTTTTTTAATAAGCTTCATAGGTTTAGTTTATTAAAGGTAAAAATAACAAGAGCGGCTGAAAATAAGCCGCTCTTGTTTGTTTTATACTCCTAACATGTAACAGCTAAATTCATTAGTTAGCCTTTATAAGTTTAATATTATCGAGGAACCAGCGGTTTGCAGTTTTTAACTGCCAGTTAGTTTGACGGATCGTAATCTTGGTATCATTGCTGATCGTAACACCAGTGAGCGCTACTTCGGCTCTGATCCACTCAAGTTTATGACCACTCTCGAAACCTGATTCGGGTATTTCGAATGTCGCTTCATCGCTTCCATTAGTAACGATGACGATCAGGTTGACGGGATCTATTGTACCCGATCCCTGGCGCATCGGACACCAGTCGAACGACAGTACGGTTGTTGCACCAGAAGGAATGTCTTTAATTTTCGGAAGAACGATACCTCCCTGATAGCCCGTTTTTCCAAACTTGAGGTAATTGTTCTGAAGATAGATACACTCGCCCGCATCTGTACTCGTCGGGGTAACACGCAGGAATTGATAACCTTTCTGAAGAAGAGCATCATTGGCTGTAATGCCGTCAACAGCAGTAGATGAAGCTGATATCTGAGGAGCTGTTGCACTGAGGTTGTCTGTCTCAACTGTCTGGCCGGCTGCGCTTACTTCAGCCCAAGGTTTCAACCACTCAAAATCCTCAGCAAAATAGATGATTTCCACAACACCGAGGTCTTCAATGGCCGTCGCATTAAGCTTAATAACAGGAGCGGCCACGCCAGCAAAATAACCAGTAGCTTTTACTTTATGCCCATTCAACGGAGCAAGGTCAAAATTTTCCGGAGCATCTGTTACTGCAACAGAATAATTGGCACCTTCTACCGATACATTATTGCCATTCAATATACCACTGACCCTAATTAAAGTTCTCGAAGTGGAGGTATAAGTATCCAGCTTATCGGTAATATCTGTTACGGTAGAATAAGTTACCGTACTGCCCGTAGCATTAACATTCGCTTCGTCGCATTCAACGTATGGAAGCGAATAAGTATCGGAAAGCTTTGTTCCTTTTGCCGTAACCTTGTCACCAACGCTTACTGCCGAGGAACTTTGCATAAAGATATTTACAGTTCCATCGCTAACAATGAACCCTTTTGCTGTGACTGCTGTTACGGTGACCTGCGGAACAGCAACAACCGTTTCGTTAGCCAATGCTACCAATTCGGCAAGCGTATATTCCTGACAGTCGCGATATTTGTCTCCGTCCTGAGAAATTATTACTTCGGCCCGGCTTGCCAGTGTGCCGCCCTTGAACACAACCGCAGCCTTGCGGGGATTGTCAACAGCGCCGCCGCGGATATTTTCCGTTACAGTAATTGTAACATCCATCGTTCCTGTACCGGAAGCAGGCACGACTGTTACCCATTCGGGAACTTCCGTCACCCAGTCGGCATCAGCATAAACGGTGATGGTTTTTTCCGATGTTCCGGTCGCTTCAAAACTCAGCGTACCGGCGCTCGCCAAAACAGCCTTGGACAGTGCGCTCTCTTCATCGGTGCACCCCTGGAAGAGGCTTGCAAACACCAGCAGAATAGAGAATATGATATAATTTGTACGTTTCATGATTTTGCAATTTTTTATCAATTACCATTTTTCAGTTAAAAAGAGAGTCCGTCATTCCAACCCGGGTTCTGCGTAAGATTGTGGTTGAGCGAACGCTCGTTAATCGGAATCGGGTAGAGATAATCGCGACCCTCGTCGAAAGGAGTGCGTTCGATATTTTTATGATAGTAAACGTAACCTTTATTGCCTCCAGAAAGAATGATTTCGTTACCAATCTCATACGCAACTCCGGAAGTAACAACAGGTTTGGGTGTTCCATTGGCATAAAGTGTAACATCTGGCTGTCCGTCACCACTCAGGTCGTATGCTCCGGGACCAGGGAAATACATGCCGTAAGTGGACTGATCGATGCAATAACCAGCTTTCCAGCGTACCAGGTCGTCGAAACGGAATCCTTCCTGATTCAGTTCAATAGCCCGTTCACGGCGGATTTCAAGGATGACGCCTTTGTTTGCGCCTGTCACATTCAGGTAGCCTGTTTCCGAGTCAGAAAGGTATCTGTCGGGATTGGCGTTGGCAGTGTTCATTTCAAGGCCAGGCATTCCTGCACGCTGACGGATCAGATTGATAGATTTGTCAAGGTCCGCCTGTGTCAAGGTACCAAGTTCTGCCTTTGCTTCGGCATAATTAAGGAGCACCTCGGCATAGCGGTAAACTGGCAAGTCGCAAGTAGAACGGTCGTTACGATCGACGTTACCACCCGATGCTTTAGGATCCTGTACAAACTTAATGGGCTGATATCCGGTAACACTTATTGAAAGGTCGGGCGCCAACACTGTTGTTTGCCCAATGCGTTTATATCCCGGTGTACGGATGCTTTGCGCCAGACGGGGATCGCGGTCCTTCATTTCTTCGATGAATGACATCTCCTGCCAACCCGACTGATTGGTGAATGCTGTACCGTCTTTTTTCAGATAAGTATTCACCATCTTGCGGGTCAGTCCCGGTCGTCCCTGTGTTGGTACCAGTGTGTGGGCAGTAGCGTTATGGTAAATGCTAAGCCCGTAGTCGAATTTAATAGCGAGGATATACTCGTTCGGATCGGCATTTTCTTCGGCAAAAAGCGTCAGATAGTCGCTTTCCGGATGATTGGTACTGTATAGGCTATATACGCCATCATTCATTAAGTTTTGTGCTACTGCTGCCGATTGTTCCAGATAATATTTGTAGTCATGTCCTTCCAAATTGAGGGAGTAATATTTCCGGTAAGTACCTTCGTACAAGCAAAACTGAGCTTTCAACGCCATGGCTGCATATTTGTTGACACGATAAGGACTGCTTTTTTCCTCTTGCTTGTTGGGAAGATTGGCAATGGCGTAGTCAATGTCCTCAATCATTTTGGTCATAACAAATTCGCGCGAATCGCGGGCGTTGTAGAGTTCTTCGTCTGCCGAACCCAGTTCAACTTCGTACCACGGCACATCGCCGAAGCGTTTTATCTTCTCGAAATAAAAATAAGCACGGAAGAACCGGGTTAGTGCGGTATATTTAATAACAGCATCCTCGTCCTTGCATTGACCAGCATAAGCTATCAATGTGTTCATTCTGCGCAAGTCTGTCCACGACCATCCGCCACCTGAAGCGGGGACGGTGCGCTTGGTGCCTCCCAACATTATGTCCGACAGGTTTTGGCAAACATAAAGGTCGCTCTGCATATCGTAGGGCGATTTGTCCAGCAGGTTATTGTAGAAAGGATTGCTGAAAAGCTGAAGATCTGTTTCTGTCTGGAAATAATCCGCCTGTGAAATCTGGCTCAATGGCTTCAGATCAAGAAGATCATTACAAGCCGAAAGCCCCATAAGCAATGTCATGGCTACTATAGAAAAACGTTTCATCTTTATCATAGCTTAATCGTGTTAAAAAGTAATATCTACACCAAACATAATGGTCTTTTGCCAGGGATAGAAGGCGTTGTTGTCAGCGCCGCTTCTGTCAATGGCCCCTTCGGGGTCAAGGTATTTTGTATGTTTCTTAAGGGGCGACCAATAGCAAAGATTTTCACCCGAAAAATAAAAACGAACCACATCAATACCTGTTTTACTCGTCAAACTAGACGGAATCGTGTAACCAATGGTCAGATTTTTAAGGCGCAGATAGCGTAGGTTCTGGAGATAACGGTCATTGACATTGCTCAAAGGACCGGAAGTGGCTGAATAGGCCATCGGTCGCGTGAAGTATGCATCGCGGTTATCTTCTGCCCAAACATCTTTCATAAAATCTTTCTGCAAATAAGTGAGATAAGGATACGAATAAGGTCCCCAGAATGGCATTGACTGTCCGGTAGGATACCAGTAATGGTTTCCGGTGCCTTGGAAGAATGTGGAAATATCGAAACCATACCAGCGAATGCTTGCATTAATGCCGTATGAAAAACTCGGAAGTGAGTTGCCCAAAACCTTACGGTCGCCGGGATCGTTAACACTATTGCTGCCAATACCCAGTTTATGATCTCCGTCAAGGTCTAAAAATTTAAGGTCGCCTGCCTGCCAACCGCCAGTGATCCGGTTGTTGATATAACTCAAATCAACTTCCTGTGCATATGCCTGCGCTTCGTCAGTGCTCTGATACAGTCCATCGGTAACGAATCCCCAGATTTCTCCAAGGCGCATTCCTTCGTAATAGCTCTTGGCAAAAGTTTTGTCGGCATTATCGTATTTAGTAATGGTGCTCATGTAGTCGCTGACATTAACCCCAATGCTGTAGTCCAGGGGTTTGTTCATCAGTGTTAGTTTGTCCCTCCATGTGGCAGACACCTCGTAACCTTTTGTGCGCAAGTCGGCAGTATTCATTTTCGGAACGGAAGCTCCGTACACTGCTGGGAGTTCAATACCGTCGGTCAACATGTTTTTGGTATCGCGAATATAGACGTCAGCCGTAAAACTCAGCCGATTATTAGCCATAGCGAGGTCGAATCCAAGATCCCACTGCGCTGCCGTTTCCCAGGTCAGGTCGGAAGCCACAGGGGCACCCAGCGACGAATATTTGCCCATGGTACTGCCTTCGTTGAATGAATATCCTGCGAAGTCATTGATGGAAACCAGCCGCAAATAGGCATAATAGGAAGAAACATTTTGATTACCCAGACTTCCGAAAGAGGCCCTTAGTTTCAGGTTGTCGATGGTGCCTCTGGCCGATTCGAAGAAAGGCTCTTCCGAAATGCGCCAGCCTGCCGATGCCGAAGGGAACCATCCCCACCGACTATCAGCTTCAAAACGCGATGTTCCGTCGTAGCGACCGCTTACCTCAAGTAGATAACGGCCCCTGTAATCGTAGTTGACACGACCGAAAACGCCAGCCAGAGCGTATTCATTCTGTCCGCCTCCAACACCTGTGATGGTTTGACCCTCCGAATTTTGCCCCACGAGGTCTAAGTCATCCAGCGTTGAAGAAGAAAGATATTCACCGTATGCGGAGAGATTTTTCAGTTTCAGAGTCTCAAAATTGAACCCGGCAGTACCCGAAAGATGATGTTCGCCGAACGTTTGGTTATAATTGGCAAATATATTCATCGAGTAGTAATTGCGTGTATTAACCGATTCGTCGAGCCGGTTGGCGCCAGCACCGGTTGCATACACCCCAAGCGGCCCACCCGGGTATTCCCGGTAATAGATGTTGTTGGAACGGCTAGTATTACGTGTCTGATACTGGCGGTAAGTAAAGTCGGCCGTAATGCTCAACGGTTTTATCGGAGTGGCGACAAGACGGGTAGTATTAGAGAAATCAGAAGACCTGTTTATGTTACGGTGCGAGCCTTCTCCAAGGATAATGTGGCGGCCGTTACCTACTTTATAGTTCAAATATGGTGTACTGTAAAGCCATGACCCGTCAGGGTTTTTCATCGGAAAATTTGCAAGAGCATGCCTTGCTCCATAAGCAAGCGTATTCTCTACGCTACCGTCTCCCTGAAAGTTATATTGCGAAGCGTAGAACGAGGTATTATTTGTCATCGTCACCCACTTGTTAATCCGGAAGTCGATCTTTGAACGCAAATTGTATTTATTAAAAATATCAGGATGAACTTTTAGGATACCCTCCTGACGATCATACGCACCCGATACAAGATACTTGACATCCTTCGTTCCGCCACTGATGGATACACTGTGTTGTTGCACCGGATGGCTATCCCGATATTGCATGTGCCACCAGTCGTAGTTGCCGTAATAAACCCACTGGTTCCGTCCGTTTCTCATTTCTTCTACTACCCAGGGACGATCGGGATTCTCGGTCTTGTCATTTACACGGGCCAATAGCTGCTGCATATCACGGTCGGTATAGTTGACGTAGAGCGTTCCCGAGTCGGCCTTCCAAAACTTGTTGATGGTATATACCGACCAATATCCGGTAGTTTCATAATCGGTAGAAGTTGTTGGGCTTTCCCATCCATAGCGGCCGCTGTAACGAACTGTCGCTTTATTTTCTTGCACCGCCCCCGATTTTGTTGTAACCAGGATAACCCCAAAAGCTGCACGTGCTCCGTAAACAGCCGCCGCCGACGCATCTTTAATCACCGAAATTGATTCTACATCGTTTGGGTTAACACGGTTCAGATCGCCGACAGCTCCGTCGATCAGCACTAATGGAGAAGCACCGTTAATGGAAGTTACACCACGGATATTAATGCTTGGCGAACTACCGGGTACACCTGAAGATGTCGTGATGTTAAGTCCCGGCACAGAGCCTTGCAGCATATTCGTCACTGAATGGGCCACCCGGTTTTCAAGTTCTTTGCTTTCAACCGTTGTAACTGATCCGGTCAGGTTAACCTTTTTCTGTGTTCCATAACCGACAACCACCGTTTCATCAATTAAAATGGCGTCTTCCTTCATATAAACCTTGATGTCATTTTGATCCGGGGCAACATTGATTTTTTGAGTAAGGTAGCCCACATAAGAGATATTTAAAATGACAGCTTCTGATGGAACCAGAAGACTGAAAGATCCATCTGCAGTAGTAACCGTACCTTGAGTGGTACTACCAAGTTGAATGGTTACTCCGACGAGAGGTTCGTGCTGAGTATCAAAAACTTTTCCTGATACCCTTCTGTTCTGGGCGGAAAGAACCGAAAAGCCCTCCACCACAAACAATAATAGCAACAAAATAAATGGTTTGATCGCGTTCATTGATTCATAGATATTTAGTTAGAGTAATTTTTATTTTATTTTATAAGCATCCGTAGAGAAGACTTTGGGACGTTGCATATTTTCCGTCCAGATGTGCCCAAATTCATCTTTGACTGTAATGGTCAGGTCTGTATCGGCATTATCGGCCTTCACCTTAAAAAAGTGGGTGAACTTCTCGGTAATAAAACCGGGAGTAGTCGTGAGATTAGCCTGGTTGAAGCGCTTCACGGAAAGGGCGGCAATATGCAGCGGGTCGTATGCCCAGACTTTTCCAGGAGTCAGGCTCTTTCCGGATTCGTCAGTTACGGTCAGCGTCCAGCGCGGATTCCAGTTCCAGATGTTTATCAGCACCTCGTTATTGTTGTTTGCCGGGTAGGCATCAACATATTGCATATACTTATTCTTAACCGAAGTGGGAACCGAGGATGGCATCAGCGGAACGTCTGCCAGCGAAAAAGTTACATTGTTCAGGTCGTAACTGCGAAATTGGTAATCCTCCGGCCATCCGGTGGCTTTATAAACATATTGCAAATCTTTCCCCGAAACATTCCAAATCGAATACCCGCCCGGTGTACCGTCAGGACTAATATGAACACCCGGCGTTAAGTTACCCGACCACCACCAGGAGGCGCAAACAGCTCCGGCGTTATGTTCATAAAAATCATGTCCGGCTGTAATGGAAGATTGAGGTGTAACATTGAAAGTCATATGTGTATGCCCTGTTACAAAATGCACTTTATAGCCATTCAGGATGTTGAATAGTTGTTCGGTGCTGGTTATGTCGTGGTCAATCTTAAATTCGGCAGTTTCCGAAGGATAATATACTTGTGCGTGCATTGCAACAACTAAAGGCGTTGACTTGTCGATATAAGAGAGGTCTTTTGCAAGCCAGCTCAACTGTTCTGCAGAAGTCAGTTTTTTGTAATCGCGGGAAGTTGTTCCGTCATAATCGCTGCAATCGATGTCGTCCATTACAACATAGTGAACTTTACCTATATTAAAGGAGTAATAGGTAGGGGCAATATAGTTCATGTATTTGGATTCCGCAGTAAAATCGGTAGTCGCCTGATAGTCGTAATCATGGTTGCCGATGGTATGGAATATCTGCAAGTTTTTAACCTGACTGTTTATAGTGTTCAGATATTCGGGTAAACCAAAATTATTGGAATACCAGTACAAATCCCAGGTCATGTCCCCCAGAGCAATAGCATACATTTTTTCAGAAGAGTGGGCATTCCTGTAGTTGTTCAGGTCGGCGGTAAAGGCCGAAAACTGGGCGAGGTCGTTTGTTCGGGCGGCAAGGTGCATGTCGCCAAGCATGAATACTTTGTAGGCATCCTGTCCGTCAACCTTATGAAGCGTAAAGTCTCTCCGTTCTACGGTGTTGGCATTGGCTTTTAATGTTTGAAAGAACAGAGGAAGCACTCCTGAAGAAGGCGCCTCGTAATTGCCCGGAACAGAAATAAAGACATAATTTCTTTTCTTCGCGGATTTGAGTTGATAGATGCCTTTTTCATTTGTAGTGGTCACTTCCACACCGTCTGAAACCACGACGCCTTTCAAACCACCCTCTTCCGATTTAACGATGCCATATACGGTAGTGCCTTCGTCCGGCGTAAACAAAAAATCAACAATATTGATGTATATCTTCCCAACAGACTTTTTCCGTGTATCCCGTTTAACGGAAACATTGTATTGGCCAGTTTCACATTCATTGGAAATCTGCACTGTGAAGCCTGTAGTCGAAATAGCGGTGACAGAACAAACGTATGATATGCCACCCGACTCCAGGATGAATGAATCGGACGTTTTTAGTCCGCCTCCACCTTCCGCGGTAAAAACATATTCGCCGCCTTTGGTTACATCAATCGCTGAAGGCAGGCTAATTTGTATATTAAAATCATCTACGGGTTCTTCGTTCTCGCCCTTACAACCAAACAGCGATGAAATAACTGCCAAAACTAAATACAATAAAATTTTATTGTATTTCAGGTTACTTTTCATTTTTCTCATTCGTTTAAAATGTATCTATTCTTATTCGGCAAGTAATTTCTATAATACTCCGAATAATTCGTTGTAATTTATTTTAACTGTTCGCGCAGCCATCCCGGGCGGTTGGTTGTAATGGCACTTACTCCCAAATCGGCAACTCGTTTTGCTTCTTCGGGGCTATCTACTGTCCAGCACCAAACATCCAGTCCTAGTTTTTTAGCTTTGTCCATATTTTCCGAGGTAACGAGTTTTGAGTTTACATCAACTCCTTTAAGTCCAACGGCAGCACATTCGCTAATTTTTGCCTTCAGGTCTTTGTCAACCGATGTTAACCAGTAGCAATCATTGTCAGGGAATAATTTTTTTGCAGTGGTTATTGATTCCCAGCTGAAAGCAATAAATTTTATCTGTTTTGCTTTTCCCGATTTTTTAATAACTTTTTCTAAGGCAGGAAAGATTTCGGGGCCGGTTTTGATTTCGATTACTAAATATTTGTCTTTAGGGATCGCTTTAAGAATTTCTTTAAGAAATGGAATTTTCTCTCCGGTATATTTTTCATCTTTCCATTTTCCCGCGTCTAATTTTCGCAGTTCTTTTGATGTTGTTGTGGGAACAGGCAGGTCAGTTCCTGTCGTCCTTTTCGTGGTCTTATCATGAATAACCATCACCTTGTCGTCAGGAGCTACGTAGATATCAATTTCAACGCCATCGGCACCCAGTTCCCATCCCAGTTTTGCTGATGCAAGAGTATTCTCAGGAGCAAGATATGACGCACCTCTGTGACCAACAAACTCTACCTGAGCGAATGAGGAAAGGCTTGCTGCTATTAAGAAGAATAGGAGAAATGTTGTTTTCATGTGTTTATTTTTTGTTTTTATTGCCACATGGAATTCGCATGATTGAAGAATAATCATTTAGATTGGTGTTTCCGTAAATCATGCTCATTTCATTTGATTAAAATTTATTTGTTTTTTAGTTGACTCAGTTTATTTTGGATTGGCCCGGTTTTGTCGGATCTTCCATTCGGTAGTACGGAATCGTTTTTGGGGATCAGCCACATCGTTGCATTTCACAATTACAGCTCCTTCTTTCTCCCAATACGATTTCACAGTATATCCATTCATGGGCCCGTCTTCTTCTCCCCTTACGGTTTGATCATCCGGGTTCACCACCATTTTTAATCCTGCCGATTCGTTGAGCATATCCATGTCGCCCCGGCTATTTCCACCAACAATTAAAGGTTTAACCTTTATAAATGTTTCAATTGTAAAGGCTTTTCCATCGTCTTGCGGGATAGGCATGATAATTTCGTGCGTAGCAATATTGTTTTCGATAACACATTTTGCCCCAACAATATTCAGTTCAGAAATACCTAATTCGCGTGCAACAAATTTTTGATATAACAATTCAGGCGAAGCAGTAAGAATCCAAACCTCGTACCCGAAATTTTTCAGGTTTGCAATAAACGCTTTCATTTCCGGATAGAATTTATCCTGGTAGGAAGTTCTGAAACACTGATCGCCAATCTCTTCTATTTCTTCGGTAGTAAGCCCGGCAAGAAAATGTACGCGATCTTCCACATAGGTTTTTCCCACGTTATTTCCATCTTTCACCATTTTGTCGAGAATGGCCAGTTTTTCGCGAGCCGTTTCATCGTTTCGCTTTTTCAGCACTTCGTCGGCATACAAATAAAGTGCTTCGTCGGCTAAATAATGAGGAACCTGCCCGAAGGTGGTTCCATCACAGTCGAAAACAGCTACTTTACGTCCCGGATGATTTTTTGTTGATTTCAGAAAGTTTTCCAACTTCTGATTGATCTCATTCGACCAGCCTGCTACAGCTTTGTATTTTTGAGCCTGCAGGCCAGAACTTAATCCTGTAATCAGGATGAATAGTATTACGATTATTTTTCTCATGGTTCGATCTGTTTTTTGCTATTCAGTTATGCTTCACAGGCAAGTCTTTCTCTTTTCCAGGTTGTTGCTGAAAATATTGCAGCAAGCAAACCTGCGGCAATGAAAATCCAGAACGATGCCGTCCAGCCAAAATCTTTATTGCTGGCAACAGCGCCAACAAGAATTTTCGAGAGCAATGCATCGCCCACCAAATAACCAAATAAGCCCACAAAACCAGCCGCAGTTCCAGCTGCATTTTTGGGTACCAGATTAATTGCCTGAACGCCAATCAAAGCTACCGGACCGTAAATGAAAAAGCCAATAGCAATAAGTGCCGAATAAACTACAGCTACTTGTGTGGCGGCCAAATCAGCATTAAAAACTCCTGCAACAAATGAAGAAACAGCAGCTGCTTTCCAATACAAAACAATGCACACAGTAACCAGTAACATATAAATTACATTGGCCGGAGCACAACGTCCTTTGAATAATTTTGCTGAAATTAATCCGCATAAAATCGTTCCGGGAATTCCGGCATAGTTATGCAACGAGAAAGCCATTTTCGCCTGATCGCTGGTCAACAAACCTGTTTCCTGACAGTAAGTCGGAGACCAGTCGCCAATACCATAGCGAACCAAATACACGAAAATATTGGCCATCGCAATCAGCCAAAGAATTTTATTTTTGAAAATGTATTTCACAAATAACTCTTTAACCGGTATTTTGGCTTCAGAGCGCATTTCTTTTACTACTGAAAAATCGTTTCGATACTGATCGATAGGCGGAAGTCCGCATGACTGTGGTGTGTCGCGCAATGCCCACCAGCAGAAAATAGCAATAACTAATGCAACTGCTGAAGGAAAAACAAACACAGCACGCCAGCTTTGCTCTACCCCGGTGCTTGCAATAAACCAGCCGCCGATAAGAATCGTTCCCAATGCCGCCAGGTTACCCAGTAATCCACTCCCAAAAGTGTGCGAGGTATTCCAGATCGACATTTTAAAACTGCGTTCGTTGTGCGAAAACCAATGTACCATCACCCGACCGCAAGGGGGCCAGCCCATTCCCGACAGCCAGCCAATGGCAAGCATGAACAGGAAAATAATCGTTACAGAACTGGTTGCAAAAGGGAATAATCCAACTGACATCATGAGCAACGAAGAAATGATCAAGCCAATGACCAGAAATTTGCGGGCATCAGAACGATCAGAAACGGCACCCATAATGAATTTACTGAAGGCGTAGGCAATAGAAATTGCTGATAAAGCAATTCCCAATTCAAGTTTGGTGTATCCCAAACCGCCATTCTCTACAGGTTGAATCATTCCGGGGATAGCCAATGCCAGATTCTTACGAACCAGATAATATGCTGCATAGCCTAAAAACGCACCCAAAAATACTTTCAGTCGCATCTTTTTGTATTCTGCATCAATCTTATTTTCAGGCATCAATGGCTTTGCCGCCGGAGGAGCTAGAAATTTCACCATGTCTTTATTTGATTGGGTTCAAAAAAAATAAATATCAAACTCTCAAAAATTACATTCCGAATAAAATTGAATTCGGTTTATTACATTTTTATGACAAAATATAAGAAGAAGCCAACTGACGGTATTCTTCAACCTGCTGTTCTTCCCAACTCTTATCTTTTCCAAATTCTTCGGCCATAATAGAAGCTACTTTCGGAGCAATCCGAACACTTTCTTTTGCATCAAGGAACAATGCCCGTGTACGGCGAGCCAAAAAGTCTTCAATGTTACGCGCCATTTCTTCCCTGATACTCCAAATTACTTGTGCTTTAATAATGTGTAGCTCTTTGCTCAGCATCTCGCCAAGTGTATGATCTGATTTCACCATCGCCAGCATCTTTTCCTCATCGGTGCCATAAAAGTAATAGGGATTATTCAAATCCACATTCTCTTTGTATCCATGAATTTTGCAGCAAGTAGTGCTTGAATCAGCGATCTGCATATTGAATTTATTTTTCAGCAAGTCGATAACATCTTGTGCCATTTGTCGGTAAGTGGTCCATTTACCACCAGTAATGGTAACCAAACCAGAATCCGAAACCTCAATAATATGTCCGCGAGAAATTTCTTTAGTGCTTTTTCCTTCTCCTTTTGGAGCTGCCAATGGACGCAATCCGGCAAATACGCTTTTTACATCAGCACGTGTCGGAGGTTTAACAAGAAAACGTCCGGCTGTTTCCAATATGAAATCGATTTCCTGATCAAGGGGACGCGGTTCAATTTCGGCTACTTTTTTCTGAATATCGGTGGTTCCTACTACCACTTTATTGTGCCACGGAACAGCAAAAAGCACGCGTCCGTCGCTGGTTTTAGGAATCATGATTGCATAATCACCCGGAACAAATTCGCGATCGATAACCAAGTGAACACCCTGACTAACACGAACCAATTCGCGTGCATTCGGATCGTCCATTTTAAGCACATCATCAACAAAAACGCCGGTGGCATTCAGTACTGCTTTGGCTTTAATCGAATATATTTTTCCTGATTCCTGGTCAGTGACTTTCACTCCGTTCACTTTTCCATTTTCTTTACTAAGATGGGTAACTTTCATATAATTCAAGGCTGTTCC
This sequence comes from Prolixibacteraceae bacterium, assembly GCA_963668595.1. GTDB lineage: Bacteria > Bacteroidota > Bacteroidia > Bacteroidales > Prolixibacteraceae > GWE2-42-39. The sequence goes on from OY764876.1 coordinate 3,005,937, forward strand.
GCCTTTTTCAACAAAAGTTTGTACCATATTGATCGCCATACGCGAATCATCGAACTGTCCATCGTGATAGATAACCCCTCCGTATAATTTTTCAGAAATCAGCGTTGGAATTTTTTTGAGTGTCTTTTCTTTTGAGAAAGGTTTCGAACGTCCGAGGCTGAGTCGGCCTGCAAGCATATCGTACATTACCAAACCAATTGTATAAAAAGGTACTCCCCACCACGTATAATTGGGAATAATGAAAGACTGGTCTTTTACCAGGTGAGGGGCATTCTTTTTCATTCTGCCTCGTTCTCTTAACGCTTCTTTTACCAGAGCAACATTGCCCTGTGCAAGATAACGTACCCCTCCATGCACCAGTTTAGTACTTCTACTGGATGTTCCCTTTGCAAAGTCGAATTGTTCAAGCAACAAGGTTTTCAATCCTCTGGTTTTAGCTTCAATTGCGGCTCCTATTCCTGTAGCTCCACCCCCGATGATAATCAAATCCCATCCTTCTTTCTGAGACTCGATATCCAATAGCATTTTTTCCCGTATCATTTGCCTATTTGTGTTTTGTGTGTTTATAGAATGTATAATATCAGAGTATGTATTGTCAAATTTAATAGTACATTGTAATGCGATGTATTTAGTTATAAAAAATGGCAGAAACAGTTCTACCATAGAGTCTTACTGGCTAATCCAGGGGATCAATCCAGCTCAAAGCTTTGCTTATAGCCTTATTCCAATATTTTAAGAAATAATTTACCTTATCGCTATCCATCTCAGCCGTAAATGTTTTTGCAATCTGGTGCTGAGCTTTCAGTTCTTCTGTTCCATTCCAGAAACCAACTGCCAATCCGGCCAAATATGCAGCTCCCAACAAAGCCATTTTTGTTCTTACCGGTTGAACTACTGGAACACCTAATATATCCGACTGAAATTGCAACATCGTATCGTTCAGTATTGTCCCGCCAACACGTAATTCAGGGATTTGCATTCCGGTGTCCGCTTCCATTGCTTTAATCACATCGGCTGATCGCAATGCAATCGCTTCAAGTGCTGCCCGGGCAATGTGTCCGGGTGTTGTGCCCATATTTAACCCAAATAATGTTCCCCTGGCATACTGATCCCAATAAGGGGCTCCCAAACCTGTGAACGAAGGAACAATGAAAACACCTCCACTATCCGGTTCCGACTTGGCCAAACTCTCCACTTCATCCAGTGAGTCAATTAAGTTCAACCCGTCCCGAAGCCATTGTATTGCTGTATTCCCGTTGAAAACACTTCCTTCCAATGCGTAGGTCACCTCGTTGCCTATTTGCCAGGCAATGGTGGTGATCAGTTTATGATTTGAAAAAACCGGTTGGTTTCCAGTATTCATCAAAATAAAACAACCTGTATTATAGGTGTTTTTTACCATTCCTTTCTCAAAACATTGCTGCCCAAACAAAGCAGCCTGCTGGTCGCCAATCATCGCTGCCAGCGGAATTGATTCACCAAAGATGGACGAGTGAGTTTCAGCATAAATCTCGCTGGAAGATTTCACCTCAGGCATCATACTTCGGGGTATGTTCATCAGATCAAGCAATTGCTGATCCCAATCCATGGTATTGATATTGAACAACATGGTTCGGCTGGCATTCGACACATCAATAATGTGGCACAAACCTTTTGTAAATTTCCAAATAATCCATGAGTCAACCGTTCCGAAAGCCAGCTTGCCCTGTTCTGCTAATTCGCGCGCTCCTTTAATATGATCAAGGAGCCACATAATTTTTGTAGCAGAAAAATAGGCATCAATTTGCAAACCTGTTTTCTCTCGAATAATATTCTCAAAACCCTGATCCCGCAGTTTATCACAAATACGGGAAGTCCTTCTGTCCTGCCAAACAATTGCATTGGCCACCGGTTTCCCGGTTTCCCGATTCCATAAAATGGTTGTTTCCCGTTGATTGGTAATTCCAATCCCTGCAATATCCGAAGCCGTTAATCCTTTTTTGAAGATTGCGTCATAAGCTACAGATGCAATAGAATACCACAATTCGCTGGCATCCTGCTCAATCCATCCGGGTTTGGGAAATGATTGTTCGAATTCTTTCGATGATTCAGAATAAATTTCACCTTCGTGATTGAAAACCACTGCACTTGCAACCGTCGTTTCTAGGTCTAATGATAGAATATATTTTTCTTTAGTACTCATTGCAACGCTGTTCCACTTATTCCTTTATATTATTTATTTGATTGATTGACAAATTCAAAGACTCCATGTATTCCCTCATTATTTCAAGTTGTTTAACGCCTTCGTCTGTCAACTGATAATATTTTCTTGGAATTCCAACCTCCATCTCAATCCACTCCGATTTCAACAAGTTTTCTTTTTTTAGCCGGTTTAGCAGTGGATAAATCGTTCCCTCTGCTATTTCCATGCCTGCAAAGCGATTAATGTCGGCAATTAGCTCATATCCATAACAAGGTTTCGATTTTAAGATTAGCATGATTATGTATTCTAATAGCCCTTTTTTAATCTGAGATTTCCACCTGGAAATAAAATATGTGTCCATTCGCAAAATAAAAACTTGGTGATACAAACTTAGAGATTATTACATAGCAATACAAGGTGTCTTGCAAGAAAATGTATTTTTAAAATATGTTTTCCAACACTTGTACGAAAATTTCTACAATAATAACTAAACTAAGATTTTCCGCAAACAATTCATCCCATCTTCCTGATTTACTTGCAATACAAACGGGAAGCGATTCAAGTCGAGGCACAGATCAAAATCCGAAGAGGGAGACCATGCCTGATTTTCATCTTCAAAAAAACGGGCGCCACTTCCTTTTCTTAGTCTTTCAACCATCGAAGCAAAATCGTTTTTTCGCCCTTCCAACTCATTAGTAACATATTCGGCCAAAAAGGTATCTTCATCAATCGGATACTCGCAACTGTAACCCATACATACCAACGATACTTCTTCCGGATTTTTATCGCGAATGTATTTCACTATTGCTCCGGCATTTACAAAACTTCCGGTAATAATTTCATCGGCATTTACAGCGGCGGTAATTCCTTGCGTTCCCGAACTGGTAGTCTGGACAAATGTTTTGCCGCTCAAGTTAGCCTCGCAAAGATGTGTTGGAGAGTTTCCAAAATCGAATCCTTCAGGCTTCCGCTCAAAACGTTCGCCCATTAAAATATAGTCGGGATGATTGGCTTTCATGCGATATGCCAGTTCAATATCGCCTACAGGGTAAATTTTTAATGCTCCCTTATCGAATACATAACAGGCTGTTGAGAAAGCCCGAAAAACATCGATAATTACAGTGAGTCCGGTCGCTTTTCTTGCTCCGTCGAGTAACTGATAAGTGGTTATTTGCATTTCTTTGTAATCGTTATTCTTCCTGCACCTTGCAGGCATTGGCTATTTTCAGCACAAAAACAGAAGGGTACTTTTCCATCAACGGTCTCAAACTGTTTTGAAGAATTCCCATCACTGTTTCGTACTCTCCGGAAATGAGTGTGCTCATCACTCCTGTTTCCACAGAGATTTGCGAAGATACAGAAAGCAAATCAAGCAATTGCTGTACTGCTCCGCTATATTTTTCAACCAATGGATAATAACTGATCTCGACGGTAATATACATTTTTAATTTTTTTGAACAGAAGCGCCCATAAACACTCCGGAGATTGCTTGATCAACTTCCTGTTTGTCAAGCAATTCAAAATCCAGAGAAAGAAAAACGCATTCCTTTATTTCAGGAGAGCCTCCGATTGTTCTCAATCGTTGTTCCAGCTCATCACCTGTCATAAAATAGCCATGTTTGAATACCGGATCCTGATTCTTATTTTTACCGACCACCGAATCAGCATTCAAACATCCGGCAATTAACCAGCCTCCGGGCTTCAATACCCGCTTAATTTCTGAAAAAGCCCGATCCATATCGCCACAAAACTCAAGGGCAGTAATCACCGCCACCTGATCGAACGATGCATCGGCAAAAGGTAATTGCAATACACTGGCCATCATAAATTCGACTCCTGAAATATTCTTTTTAATGGCAAGCTGCATCATCGGTTCCGATACGTCGGTGCCCAAAACTGAAAAGCCAGATTTAACAAAAAATTCGGTCCAGTGGCCTGTTCCGCAACCTATTTCCAGCATTCGACCCGGCTCTATCGATGATAAAAAACCGGATATTACCTCTTTTTCAATGCGATCGATCGCTGCGCCTTGTTCCTCGGAATAATAGGCATCATAACGCAAAGCAACTTCGTTGTCAGCAAAAATATTCATCAGCTCGTTTTAATAAATTGCGTTGAACTCTTCGCGCACAATCTGTTTTATTTCTTCCATATCAACTTTTCGCTCCAATTCGCGCTCCAACGAAGTTACTCCATACGAAATAAATCCGCAGGGATTAATATAATTGAAGTAACGCATGTCGGTATTCACATTCAGCGCAAAACCATGCATGGTAACATAACGACTCACCCGCACTCCAATTGCGCATATTTTCCGGGCTTTAGCTGGTTTTTCTGCATCGAGCCAAACACCGGTTGCTCCTTCCTTGCGTCCACCGGTCAATCCATAGCGAGCAATGGTTGCAATAATTGCATCTTCCATTTTCTCGATATACTCACGCACCCCGATATGAAAATATTCCAGATCAATAATCGGATAGCCCACTAATTGGCCGGGACCATGGTATGTAATATCGCCTCCACGGTTTATTTTGTAAAAGGTAGCATCTATCTTTTTCAGAAAATCGCCATGAATAAGCAGATTTGCCTCATCCCCGCTTTTCCCAAGAGTATAAACATGCGGGTGCTCAACCAATAAAAAACGGTTCAGTTCCGTTGCGCCACCACTGCTCCGTTTTTGAGCAACCACCTCATCCAGAATTTTTTCCTGATAATCCCAGCATTCTTTGTAGTCTTTCAAACCTACATCTTCAAAATTAAAATTGGCCATATTCTTTTGAATTTTAATCGTTTTTATCAGCAAAAAGAGTCGTTATGCTTCAGCATGTTTCTCGGCACAATACGACGACCGTACCAGCGGACTACTTTCTACAAAAGAAAAACCCTTTTCGAGCCCAATAGTTCGATAGCGATCAAATTGTTCGGGTGTAATGTATTCGGATACGGGTAAATGTTGCATGGTTGGAGCCAGATATTGTCCGATAGTCATCACTTTACAACCCGCAGCAAGCAGATCATCCATGGTTTGCAGCACCTCGTCTTCAGTTTCGCCCAAACCAAGCATGATTCCCGATTTGGCCACGAGGCCGGACTGCGCAATAGTCTGAATTACTTCGAGACTCCGGTGATATTTGGCAGCACTCCGAATATGAGGAGTAAGTCGTTCTACTGTTTCAAGGTTGTGAGAAATCACCTCCGGACGCACATCAATCACCTGTTGAATCAATTCCTTTTTCCCCTGAAAATCAGGGATCAGGACTTCGAGTTTAGTTTCCGGATTTACTGTTTTCACCGTCAAAATTGTTTCGGCCCAGGCAGCTGCCCCCAAATCGGGCAAATCGTCGCGATCGACCGAAGTAATTACGCAATGTTTCAAGCCCATGATCTGCACAGTACGCGCCACACGCATCGGTTCATCACGATCAACAGGAAGTGGTTTTCCTGTTTTTACCCCACAAAATTTACAATTTCGGGTGCAAATATCTCCTAAGATCATCAGTGTTGCTGTTCCCCGGTTCCAGCATTCGCCAATATTCGGACAATTGCCGCTGGTACAAATCGTATTTAAACCATGACTGGCTACCAGATTTTTCACCTTTGAATAGCTTTCGCCCTTGGGCATTTTCATTTTCATCCAGCGGGGCAAACGCTGTCGATCTTTCATTTCGTTTGACATTGCTAAAAAAATTTGTGCAAAAATAGCCCATTTTATCGGCTTCTCCCTGTTAAAAATCATTCAATTAAACGATCCGACAGGAATAATTGCATTGACAGACCCGAACATTTCGCCCGAATATTATTTTTGTAGAATGATGAAGTACGCAAAAAAAATCCTGATTCTTGCCGGATGGCTACTTTGCTTTCTCCCAACTTTTGTCCGGGCCCAGTATGCAATCGACAACAACGATCTGATTCTGGCCAGTCGCTATTACCAGGACAAAGAATTCGGAAAGGCAGCCGACATTTACCTGAAAATCTTTGAAACCTCGCAACAATCGGCATATTTCAATATTTTTCTGAATTGCCTGACCGAAATGCGCGACTACGAAAGAGCTGAAAAAGAAATAAAAAAACAGCTTCGAGGGGCAATTCGCCGACCTGAATTATACGTACAGTACGGCTATATTCTGAAACTACAAAAACGAAACGAAGAAGCAGATAAAAATTTTCACAAGGCAATGGATGAAGTGGAACCGGCAAAACCACAGATAACGATGCTGGCGAATGAATTTCTGACACGCGCCGAATTCGAATACGCCGAAAAGACGTATCTGAAAGGAATGGAAATCCTTCCCAACGAAGATTTTCATTACGATCTGGCACGTGTGTACATGTATCAGCGCAACTACGAAAAAATGATTGACGAGTACCTGATTGTGCTGAAAAACAACGAACAAAACCTGACCAATGTTGAAAACAGCATTTTATCAGCCCTTTCGCTTGATGTGGACGGCTCGCTCAATACACTTTTCAGGAATAAATTGCTCACCCAAATTCAGGCCGAACCCGAACGCATTGTTTTCAATCGGTTGCTCATCTGGTTTTTTACGCAGGAAAAACGCTTCACACAAGCCCTTCGCCAGCAAATTGCCCTCGACCGGCGCACCGGAACAGAGGAAGAATTTATTCTGAATTTGGCACTGATTGCCGGAGCCAACCAGGAATATGACGAAGCGATAAAAGCCTATGATTACCTGATTGCCAAAGGGAAACAACATCAGGCCTGGCAACCAGCAATGGTTAGTAGCATGCTACTAAAATATCGTCAGTTTACCAATCTTGGGCAAAACGACAAAGCAAAGGCACAAACACTATTCAATCAGTTCGAAAGCTGCCTTTCCGAGGTAGGATACACTCGTGATTCATATCAACTTATCATTCAGCAGGCACATTTGCAGGCATTCTTTCTGCAACAAGCCAAACCGGCACTTCAATTGCTCGAAAAAGCAACAAAAATTACGGGGCTTACACTACCCATTTATTCTGAAATAAAAACAGAAATTGCAGACATACAGGTACTTGCCGGCGACGAATGGGAAGCTGTATTACTTTATTCTCAGGTAATTGAGGATAACAAAACCAATGCTCTGGGCGACGAAGTAAAACTTAAAAAGGCCCGTTTGAGTTATTACCTCGGCGATTTAAAATGGGCACTTGCTCAGTTGGATGTAATTAAAGCCAGCACTTCGAAACTCACCTCGAACGATGCTTTTGAGTTATCGATATTAATTGGCAATAACCTGTCGGAAGACTCGACAGACCGCATGATGCAGCGCTTTGCCTATGCCGACCTGCTATTGTACCGCAATCAGGATTCGCTGGCAATGCAACTATTTGATTCGCTTTATCAGGCCGATCCGGCTCAAAATCTGGCCGATGATATTTTGTTCCGTAAAGCAAGTATATTCAGAAAGAAAGGCCAGTTTGAAAAAGCAGCTGAGCAACTCCAAATCATCACCGAAAAATACAATTACGATTTGCTTGCCGACGATGCGCTATTCATGCTTGCTTCTATTTTTCAATTCAACCTAAATGAAAAAGAAAAGGCACAGGAGCTGTACAAACAAATGCTAACCCAGCATCCGGGCAGCGTTTATGCAACCGAAAGCCGTAACCGCTACCGAATATTGCGCGGCGATATGAGTTCTTCGGGTGAAACCGATTTTTTTGAAGGCAAACAATGAAGTCGCAGCAAAAAGCATATTTGTACGCCATACTGGCTGTGTTGTGCTGGTCAACCGTTGCCACTGCATTTAAAATTGGCTTGCAGCAATTGTCGGTACTTCATCTTATTTTAGTTGCCTCTGTCACTTCATTTTTCATTTTTTTACTACTATCTATTGCTCAGAAACGTACCCGCGAATTATTTACCATCACTCCTGCGTCAATCCGTCATTCTGCTTTACTGGGAGCATTCAATCCGCTGATTTATTACCTGGTTTTATTCAAAGCCTACGATTTACTTCCGGCCCAGTTGGCACAACCACTTAATATGGTATGGCCCATCACGCTCGCTCTTTTATCTGTTCCTTTTTTAAAACAAAAACTACATTGGCAACACCTCGTTGCTATTCTGATCAGCTTCATTGGTGTGCTGTTTATTTCGTCGCAAGGCGGCTTCGATAAATTCGCGCAAACAAATTTCACCGGCGTAGCATTGGCGCTTGCCACCAGCATTTTGTGGTCGTTCTATTGGATTATTAATGTGCGCGACCAACGTCCTGAATTAATCAAACTTTGCTGGAATTTCTTTTTCGGCTCGGTTTATCTCATTCTTGCGGCCCTACTCTTTGCCGACCTCCGTATTCCTTTCGGTACCGGAATGCTCACCGGCATTTACATTGGCTTCTTCGAGCTGGGTTTTGCATACATTTTCTGGATGCAGGCCATGAAACAAAGCGAAAACAATGCTCAAATCGGGAACATGGTGTATATCGCACCATTCATTTCTCTCATTTTCATCCACCTGTTTCTGCACGAAACCATTTATTGGACCACCTTCATCGGTTTGCTGTTCATTATTGCCGGAATACTGTTTCAACAGTTATCGCAAAAAAACAGATAGAAAAAATACACGTTTTCATTCCTGTATTTTTCAGGAAATCGTATTTTTGATGTGCTTTTTCAGAAATATTCTTTTCTGGGCAATATACAAAAGCCTTCTTAGCTCAGCGGTAGAGCAGCTCACTCGTAATGAGCAGGTCGCGGGTTCAAATCCCGTGGAAGGCTCTTTTTTTGTTTTTCATCAAGCGAAAAATTCTACCTTTGAGCAATCGCAACACCAGCACATTTTATCGCATGGAAAAAACAGCCAAACGTATTTTGGGTATCGACCCCGGAACCAATGTTATGGGATACGGATTGATTGAGATTGTCAATAATAAACCACAAATACTTCAGGTTGGTGTAGTGAAAACCACTGGCTACGATAATCATTACTTAAAGCTGAAACACATTTTTAACCGGGCCGAATATCTGCTGAATGAATTTTGTCCCGATGAATTGGCTATCGAATCGCCTTTCTACGGGAAAGACATTCAGGCAATGCTCAAACTTGGACGGGCCCAGGGAATTGTAATGGGACTTGCCCTCCAACGCGATATTCCGGTTTTTGAATATGCTCCGCTCAAAGTAAAACAATCGATTACTGGCATGGGTCGGGCTGCAAAAGAGCAGGTTGCCTTTTTCCTGAAAAAGATGTTTACTCTTGATGAACTCCCTAAAGAGTTGGATGCAACCGATGCCGTTGCTGTAGCAGTATGCCATTACCTTCAGCAAAAAAATCCGATAAATAGCGGAGGCTATAAAAACTGGAACGACTTTATTAAGAAAAATCCGGAACGAATGAAAAAGTAGCGATTCAATTCCTTATTCATCTTCCTGATCCAAAAGGCGATCTATATTCATGTATTTTACATAACCATGATGATTTTACAAAGGATTTCAGCTAGTTGATAGTTACAAATGCGGTTTTGCTACTTCCGTATCCCCGTTTGCTCAATGTATATTTTATGAGAAAAAACCAATCTCTATGTTTGCACCCGATAAATTGTCCGAAGTGTATGAAATATGACCTCGTATGATGAAAGGAAGTAATCAGTAAAACACAGTTTTACGTTGAAACAGTAGATCAATGATAACGGGAGTAATAAAAAAACACATAATCCATGTGCTTTTTGCTTGTGCATTTATATCTTTTGCAGTACAGGCATCGGGGCAACAGGAAACCATGTACACCCAGTACATGAGCAATGTGTTATCAATTAACCCCGCCTATGCCGGATCCAAAGATATGCTTAGTATGAACGCTGTATCGCGTAATCAATGGGTAGGTTACGGCTCCAGTGCTCCCGAAACTCAAACTTTTTCAGTCCACTCTCCATTCAGCAAGTACAATATGGGAGCTGGTCTTTCTTTTATCAAAGATAAAGTTGGTCCAATATCTCAAACCGGATTAAATCTCGACTACTCATATACATTGAATTTCAGCCGTCGCCGTTTTCTGGCTTTCGGATTAAAAGGAGGTGTCAACTTCTACTCGGCCAACTTGAGCGAACTAGAGCTAATCAACCCAAACGATGAAGTTTTTATTAATGATGTAATCGCACGATTTCTCCCCAATGTGGGAGTTGGAGCCTATTATTATACCGACCGATTTTATGCGGGCTTATCGGTTCCCAAACTGATTAAGAACGTAATTAATCCGCACGAAGTTGTTTCTACCGGTTACGTCAACCGCGAAGAACTTCACTTATTCTTCATGACCGGTTATGTTTTTGACGTAAACCGAATTCTGAAATTTAAACCACACTTTATGGTGAAATTTGTGCCAGACGCCCCAATCTCAATAGACTTGTCGGCACAATTTCTTATTTACGAAAAATTATGGCTCGGCGCAATGTACCGCCTAGGCGATTCATTCGGAGCCCTCTTGCAAGTGCAAGTCACAAATCAATTCAAATTTGGTTATTCATACGATTTATCGATAAATAATTTAGGTGCATTTAGTAACGGAACGCATGAGCTATTGATCAGTTATGATCTTACCTTTGGGCGCGGGCGAATTAAGTCACCACGATATTTCTAGTACAAGTAGAATGTATGAGGCCATTATTGAAACTATATAGATTTACTCTGCTTACCATATTTCTTATTGCCGGAACCTCTTATTCCGGACACTCCCAAAAAATGGCTGTCCGACTTGGGGATAGCAACTTCAGAGATTATAATTATGTGTTAGCTATCGAATATTACGAATATGCTATTTCGCACGACAGCACCAATGTACACGTGATTCGCCGACTGGCTGAGTCGAACAACAACATGGGAAAAACAGATCAGGCGGAAAAATGGCTACGCATACTTGTCCGCCGCGGACTGGCTGAAAGTACCGACTTATATGCTTTTGCCCAGGCATTAAAAAGTAATGGCAAATACGACGAAGCACAAAAATACATGCAGGAATATGCTGATCAGCGACCCGATGATGGTCGAATTATGATGGAGTTGTCGATGCTCGAATACATCCAGTTCCTTCTTCGCGACTCGGTCAAATATTCCATTCGCAATGTATCAACCAATACCGCAGGTTCAGACATGGGGCCCGCCTATTATCACGACAAACTCATCTTTTCATCTACCTCTCTGGGTACTGGCTCTCAACGAAAATATAGCTGGAACCAGCTTCCGTATCTCGATTTATACGAAGCTGACATTGCAGCAAATGGAGACCTTCAAAACCCCAAACCATTTGCCCCCAAGCTAAAAACCAATCTCCACGACGGTCCTCTTGTGTATGACGAAAAACACGATCGCATCTTTTTTACGCGCAATAATTCGGTAAAAGGTAAAATGCAAAAAAGCAAAGAAGGCGTAGTAAACCTGAAAACTTTCTTTGCTAAAAACGGCCCGGACGGGTGGGAAAGCGATGGAGCATTGCGTTTTAATAGTGAAGACTATTCGGTTGGACACCCGGCAATTGACTCAACCGGAAATGTTCTCTATTTTGCCAGCGATATGCCCGGAGGATATGGCGGTTCGGACATTTATTTCTCGGTATATAAAGATGGACAGTGGAGTACTCCTTTCAATCTGGGTCCAAAAGTAAACACCGAGGGGAACGAACTTTTCCCTTTTATTAGTCACGACGGAGTGCTTTACTTTGCCTCAAACGGGCATGGAGGAATGGGTGGACTGGATATTTTCTTCTCGGTACCGGAAAATGGCGTTTTCAACACCATTGAAAACATGGGATCACCCATAAATAGTTCGAAAGACGATTTTGCCCTTTGCCTCGATAAATCGGGGCTACAAGGCTACTTTACATCCAACCGGAATTCAGGAAAAGGGGACGACGATATTTATTACATGAAAATAGCCCGCATTCCGGTTATTATCCGCGGAACTATTCTCGACCGTTTGAGCGAAGAACCAATAGAGAATGCTATTGTCGCATTGGTTAACAGTGCCGGCGACACCATCTCGTCAACTTTATCGCGTAGTAACGGAGCCTTCGAATTTGAAGCAAACAAAGGTGAAAACTATGTTGTTGCCGCAAGAAAAGCATTGCACACACGCAATGAACAAGCTATTTCAACCATCAATGTTCGTCCAAATCAGGAAATTGTAAAAACAATCTATCTCGAAGACATTGTTCAGGAAGAAGAACCGGCAATAGCAGAACAACCAGCAGCTCCGGCTGAAGATCAGAATTACCCGGAACCACTGAAAATAGAAGAAGAAAATGGGGAACAAATACAGGTTCTCGAATTGGAATATATCAATTACGACCTGGACAAATGGAATATTCGTGCCGATGCAGCAGAAATATTCGACCGGTTGGCCGGATTGATGCTTGAATATCCCGATCTGGAAATACGACTGGAATCGCACACCGACTCACGGGGAGGAGACGATTACAACCTTTTATTATCGAAACGAAGAGCCCGATCGGCTTTCGAATATCTGGTAAGCAAAGGCATTGAGCCAACCCGTATTCAGTATGAAGGATACGGAGAAACCCGCTTGTTGAATAAGTGCGCAAACGGAGTGGAATGTACCGAAGCAGAACACGAGGTGAACCGACGGACTATCGTTCGGGTAATTCGCAAAGGAGAATTCAAACGCAGGGGACAACGAGGTATTTTCTACTTCTAGTTGCTTGCCGAAATAATATACTCCCGTTGCAATTGTATCAATTGTAACAAGATGCTTCCGGCAGTGGCCGGAGCATCTTTTTTCCTGATACATGCGCAAAACGGAAACCGATCAGAAATGATCGGGAATAAAATACTCCCGTTACAATTGTATCGATTGTAACAAGGTGCTTCAGGCAGTGGTCGGAGCACCTTTTTTTATGCCTGAATCCGACAAACCTCACAAAAACAAAAGCAGTTGAAATCAATTATTTACGTTGAATTCAACTGCTTCAAAATAGTCAGTAAGAAGTGGAGAGTTTATACCTCTACTTAGTTCAGCATAATACAACTTACCATTCGTCCGGTTTCGAAACCATCGCGACGAGCCGAGTAGAACAGCTGATCCAAACCAAAAGAACACATTCCCATTACTTCCATATTCTCGGGTAAAACGCCACTTTCGAGAAGCTGACTTCTGTTGGCTTCCCACAAATCGAAAAATGCTTTTCCATCGCGCACCGAGGGGCTGAGCAATGCTTCATAATTCGGGAAAACTTCCATCACCCGGCGAATAACATCGTCGCCCACTTCATACGAATGTTTGTGAATGGAGGGTCCGATCCCTGCCCGGATATTTTCAGCCTCACAACCGTACTCCTGCTTCATCCGATCAATTGTTTTTGTCAGCAATTTGCTCACAGTTCCTTTCCATCCGGAGTGTACTGCCGCAACAACATTTTTTACCGGATCAAACAATAAAATTGGCACACAATCGGCAGTTTGTACTGCCAAACAAATTCCCGGCACATTGCTCACCAATGCATCCGATTCGCCAATTTGCTCTCGTTTTGTTTCACTATTCACTGAAACAATTATATCTGAATGTGTTTGTTTCGGGAAATAAATCTGATCGATACAAATATGAAGTGCTTTGGCCAACTCCTTGCGATATTCTTTCCACGGATGCTCTTCCGATACCGAGAAACGCGGCATTGTTCCGGTTTTCCACCCTTCCTTTGTCGTTACGCAATGCTTCAATTGTTTTTCTTTCCTGAAAATATCGAATTGCAATACCGACAGACTGCTCCAATTTGTTTTATACATACTAAAAAATTTTCGGCAAAGTAGAAGTACCCCAACGCATCAAACAATGATTTTTCTCTTGAAAAAATCAGCTTTCCAACAGCTTATTCATCTTTTCTTTATCCAAAAATTTAATATAACGACGTTGCATATCAATGTAACCCTCTTTACTCATTTCTCCCAGTGTGCGGGCTAAAGCAGGGCGAGTAACCCCAAAGATCTCGGCCAATTGTTCCTGCGTGTGAGGCACTTCAACCGTTTGAAGCCGATCGCCAGCCTGCTCCAGCAGATAGTGGGCAATTTTCTGGCGAATGGTACGAAACGACAAAAATTTTATTTTTTGCGACAAAAACTGAGTCCGAGTAGAGATGGCATTCAGGTAATTATTCAATATCTGCCGATCAGCCTGTAACAAATGCACAAATTCAGGTTTCGGAATACACACAATCGTTACCTCGTTATTCGCCACCACCGTCACCGGAAAACGGTTATTCTTTCCGAACAAAAAAGCAGTTGCCAGCGGATTGGGTGCTTCAATATCTTCGATCTTAATTGTTTTTCCCGAATAATCATTCATTTCCGCTTTTACACTTCCGTGCTGCACAATATTTAGTCGATCGCAAATCTCGCCTGCCGACACAACCACATCGCCCTTTGCGTATTTTTTAATCTGAAAATGAAGACCTTGAAATAACCGTCCCAGTTGTTCCTCGGTAAGTCCGCGAAAAACAGGTGACTGAATTAATATATGAAGATTCGCCATAATTTATCGTGTTTGTAACAATTGATACAATTTACCCAACAGCACCGGGCTACTTTTGTTTCAGAAAAATACAAAAAAGGATGATACGAGAGATTGTAAAAATAGACGAAGAAAAGTGCAACGGTTGCGGACTTTGCGTTCCGAACTGTCACGAAGGAGCCCTGCAAATTATTGACGGCAAAGCCCGACTAATTAGCGAACTGATGTGCGACGGACTGGGAGCATGCCTGGGACATTGCCCTGAAGGTGCTATTGAAATCGAAAAACGCGAGGCCGACGAATACGACGAAGTAGTAGTCATTCAGCAAATGATACCCAAAGGGGAAAATACACTGATCGCTCACCTGAAGCACTTGAAAGAGCATGACGAACATGCGCTTCTGCGACAAGCAGTGGAATATCTTCGCGCCAACGAAGCCGAAATCGGGCTCAATATTTCAGAAATTACCCGCGAGGTACACAACCATTCTGCACATCAACACTATGAATCCGGTGGTTGCGGCGGCGGTTGTCCGGGATCAGCACCGGTAAGTTTTGCTCCGCAAGGATTTCGTATGGCTCCCGAAGCCACCGGAACAATTCGTTCCGAGTTGCAGCAATGGCCAGTACAAATGCATCTGATCAATCCGGCAGCCGGTTATTTTCACGGGCAAGACATGGTGCTTGCAGCCGACTGTGCCGCATTCAGTCACGGCGATTTTCACCGCACTTTCCTGCGTGACAAAAAGCTGATTATTGCCTGTCCAAAACTTGATTCAGGAAAAGACATTTATGTAGAAAAAATACGTCGCCTGATTGACGAATCGAAAATAAATACCCTCACGGTAATTATGATGGAAGTACCGTGTTGTGGAGGATTAAGCCAACTGGTGCGTGTCGCCCAATCGCAGGCTTCCCGCAAGGTTCCCGTAAAAGAAGTAATTATCAGCATTCAGGGTGAAATTCTTTCGGAAGACTGGATTTAAACAACTCTCCTCTATCAGTTATCTAATGTCTAAAATCTAATATCTAAAAATCTTCAATATGAACATGTTTTGTTTTCAATGTCAGGAAGCAGCCAAAGGAACGGGCTGTACCATTCAGGGAGTTTGTGGAAAAACCAGCGATGTGGCTAATTTGCAAGACACACTCCTTTTTGTTCTGAAAGGTATTTCAATTTTGAATACCCAGTTAAAAGAAGCTGGCTGCGCTGATGAACGCACCAATAAAGTGGTTTTCGACGGTTTGTTCAGCACCATCACCAATGCCAATTTCGATGCAGTAGCATTTTCAATCCGCATAAAAAAAGCATTGAAATTTCGCGATGAACTGAAAAGCAAAGTGTTGGAAGCCGGACTACAAGTAAGCAATCACGAATCGGTAATCTGGACCGCTTCGACCACCGAAGAATTTGAGGTCAAAGCAGCCGAAGTTGGCATCCTGAGCGAAACAAACGAAGATGTTCGTTCGCTGAAAGAGCTTATTATTTACGGACTGAAGGGTTTGGCCGCCTACGCCGAACATGCTTATAATCTGGGTCATCAGAAACAGGAAATTTTCGATTTTCTGCAAAGTGCGCTCGCCGCTACTACCCGCGAAATGAGCGTAGGCGAACTGGTTGCGCTGACTCTTGAAACCGGCAAATTCGGTGTAGATGTGATGGCTTTACTTGATGCCGCTAACACCTCGGCCTATGGCAACCCCGAAGTAACCAAAGTAAATATTGGCGTGCGTAACAATCCGGGCATACTGATTTCGGGACACGACCTGAAAGACCTGGAAGACCTGCTGGAACAAACCCGCGGAACTGGCGTGGATGTTTATACGCACAGCGAAATGTTGCCGGCCAACTATTATCCGGCTTTCAAAAGATACAATAACCTGGCAGGAAACTACGGCAATGCATGGTGGAAACAAAAAGAAGAATTTGAATCGTTCAACGGACCGATTCTGTTCACCACCAACTGTATTGTTCCGCCGCTCGAAAAAGCTTCGTACAAAGACCGCATTTATACCACAGGTGCCAGCGGATTGCCCGGAGCCCTGCACATTGCCGACCGAAAACCCGGCGAACGCAAAGATTTTTCGGTAATTATCGAACACGCAAAACGATGTGCTTCGCCTACCGAAATTGAAACTGGTGAAATTATTGGCGGATTTGCTCACAATCAGGTATTCGAACTGGCCGGACCAATTGTTGATGCAGTAAAAACTGGTGCAATTAAGAAGTTCTTTGTGATGGCTGGTTGCGACGGACGAATGAAAAGTCGCGATTACTACACCCAGTTTGCCGAGCAACTACCGAAAGACACCGTAATTCTGACCGCTGGTTGTGCCAAATACCGCTACAACAAATTGTCTCTGGGCGACATCAACGGTATTCCGCGCGTAATTGATGCCGGGCAGTGCAACGACTCGTATTCACTGGCTGTAGTGGCTTTGAAACTGAAAGAAATTTTTGAACTCGAAGATATAAATCAGTTACCAATTGCCTACAACATTGCCTGGTACGAACAAAAAGCAGTAATTGTATTGCTTGCCCTGCTTTATCTGGGCGTAAAAAATATTCATTTAGGCCCGACATTGCCTGCATTCCTCTCGCCAAACGTAGTTAATGTACTGGTTGAGAACTTCGGAATTGGCGGTATTCAGGATGTGGAAAGCGATTTAAAAATGTTTTTACAAGCTGAAGTTGCATAATATTACAACAACACACAGTGCCATTCCCGTGGCGATTGATTGAGGGGTGACAATAGGGAAACGGGAGAATGAACCGGGGCAAATGCTCCGGTTTTTTTATGGCAAAACAACATCATAAAGCTCTTACTTCACTAACTTAAAATAGAAAATTGCTTCACCTCTTTCTTTCTTGAAAAGAACAAAACGAATTTATAATTGTAATTTAACAAACACACAATACATTAATCCACAATATATTACAAACAACAAAAACAATAAAAATTCAAAACAAGGACAACCAAAGCAACCTATGCTGATAGAAAACAGTCATCTTTAAAACTGAACAGAGTAACTTTACTCGCTCAAATCAGAAAAAATGTTTGTATTTAAGTGCCAGGCTGCAAGGAGCTACAACTCCATGGAGCTTGTAAAAAATATTTTGCTATTTGTGTGCCTCTGCTTTTTTTTTACTAGTAGTTACTCGCAAGATTATTATCGTGTTGTAAACGGAATACCTCACTTGCCCGTATTTTCTTCTACCTCGTTGGTCACGTCTCCTGTCCCCGGAATGTTTATTTACAGTAATGAAGATTCGAACCCCAAATTCTTTAATGGAACCAGATGGGTCGATTTATGCAATGCGCGATCAATAAATCAGGAATCTACCGACTATTTCAAGATTGAAAATGGAATCCCCATCCTTCCGATCAAATCAATATCGAGTGGTTCCTTCCCCTCAGGGATTATTTACTTTTCAACAACTCAGAATGCCATGATGATTACCGGTCAAACCAATACTCATCGGAAAATCAAAGATATGAAAACAGGCACTTTCCCCAACAACAATAGTTTCTCGTCATACGGGGGTAGCTACAAAGCAGCCCGTTTCCCTGTATTGAGTAGCGATCCTTCTTTTACCGGACTTTCGGTAGGCGCAATATACATTAGCTCAACAAAAAAGGAACTACGCTGTTTCGACGGAACCGCATGGAAACCTGTTAGCTGCGGATTCGAGTGCGGAGGCGATTTGACAATAAACCATATAGCAGGGGAACTTGCCCCTGAAACAAAAACGGTAACCTACGGAACAACCGTTAGTACTTTATCGGGAACAACAAAATGCTGGATCACTCAAAACCTGGGAGCCAGCCAACCAGCAAGTTCAGCAACCGATGCCAGCGATGCCGCCGCCGGATGGTATTGGCAATTCGACCGACTGCAAGGCTTCCTGCCATCAGGAACCAATGATGTTACCCCAACAACTGCATGGCAAACCAGTATAGCTGAATCGAACAACTGGTTGCCCGAAAATGATCCATGCACTGCAAATCTGGGCGAAGGCTGGCGAATTCCATTTCTAACAGAATGGAATGCAATAGAAACTAACGTAAACATGAGGTCTTGTCAGGATTATTACAATTCCGAATTAAAACTTCATGCTGCGGGATTTATTACAGAAAATAAATATAAAGCATCCCGTGGAGCTTGGGGTGTTTTTTGGACTAACACATCTAAAACATATATAAAAGATGGAAATCTATTCTATTTTGCTTGTAGCGGAGGTAGTCTTAGTTATACAAAAACATGGGCTTACTCGCTCCGCTGTATCAAAGATCTTAGCAGTACAGTAAAAACACTTTCGGCAAGTAGTATCTCCAGCAATTCCGCTTCTTGTTCTTTTTCCATTGAGGTAGATGCGTCTGTTAATGCGAATAAACTTAGCGGAAGAGGAATTTGCTACAGCGTAAGTCCAAATCCAACTTACGAGCGGGTAAAGTCAAGCGTTATGCTAACTAATGTTTTAAACGGAACTTTCACTGCCAACCTCACAAACCTAAATCCGGGCACAACCTATTACGCGCGAGCTTATCTTCATTTTGCATCCGGAGAAATAATTTATGGGAATGAAATAAATTTCAAAACCAAAGGAACTGCATTTGCGTGTGGCTCAAGCTTTACAGTAACACATACAGCAGGAAGTACTATTCCCGTAACAAAAACGGTTACTTACAAAACTGTTTACACCAATCTTTCAGGAGAATACAAATGCTGGCTTGGTCAAAATCTGGGAGCCGACCGTCAGGCCACCTCTCAAAATGAATCAACCGAAGCTCCTGCCGGCTGGTACTGGGCTCATGGAGGAAGTCGCGGTATTCAATATACAACAACTCCAACCCCATCGCTTTCTCGCGCTGTTTCCGGAAGTTATCTCAAAATATGGGAACCGATCAAAGATCCGTGTTTTTTGGTGCTTGGCGATGGATGGAGATTACCAACAAACTCAGAATGGATAAATGTAGTAGCAAATGGAGCTTGGACAGGAATATTCAGTCCGTGGTCCTCTGTGTTAAAAATTCACCATGCCGGTTATATATCACACTCCAGTTCCGTACTTACAGGAAGAGGTAGCATTAGTGCACTGTGGTCTTCAGATAAGATCAACACCTCGTACAGTCCTGCATTTTATAATGAAAAATACAAAGTATCAAAAAGTTCATACGAAATGGATCAATCCAATGCTCTGCCTGTTCGTTGTATAAAGGATTAGTAAAGTAAAACTTACCAATCCTTCAGTTTAGCTATAGGAATGCTTAAAAAAACTTTGGCAGGCACAAATCTTTCGACCGCACTTGCCAAAGCCAACAAAAAAGAAACGAAATTATAGATGATAGAAATTTCCGTTTAAATAGCGCTTCCTCCCCGTTCTCCGGTTCGTATGCGAATACATTCTTCCAATGGAACGATAAATATTTTTCCGTCGCCCACCTCACCATCACCGTGACTTGCCGAACGAGCTGCCTTGATAATGGCATCCACCGTAGTGTCAACAAATTCATCGTTCACGGCAATATCGACACGTATTTTTGGAATCAAGGCCGGAATAACTTTCTTCCCACGATATACTTCCTCTTTTACCTGCACCCCATGTCCCGAAACTCTGCTCACGGTAATTCTGGTTATTCCGGCTGAGATTAGACTTTCCCGAACCTGATCGAGTTGATATGCCCGTATAATTGCTGTTACTAACTTCATTTTGTATAAATTTTCAAAGTTGTTTCATCTAATCTTTCATCTGTACGAATTGAAACTAGTTTGGATTCAACATTCCATACCCGCGTTCTCCGTGATAGGTGTGATCCAATCCCTGCATCTCATCTTCTCCTGAAGATCTCAATCCTACAAATTTCTCGATTATATAGAGCAAAACCAAAGTCATAATTACTGAATAGGCAATCGCAACACCTACTGCTGCAAACTGAACACCTAGTTGCTGCCAGATACTCCAGCTACCCCCGGCAGCTTCTGCTGCATTGGCCATCCAACTATCGCGGATAAAAAATGTGAGTACCAAAGCGCCAACAATTCCGCCAACACCGTGAATACCGAAAGCATCCAACGAATCGTCGTAGCCCAGCTTGTCTTTTGCAATAAGCATCAGGTAACAAACAACTGTTGCGATTGCACCCAAAGCTATTGCTCCGGAAGGTTGAACAACCCCGGCAGCAGGCGTAATCGCAACCAATCCTGCCAAAATTCCTGAAGCAAACCCGAGCGCAGTCATTTTTCCCTGATGAAATCCTTCAATAAGCATCCAGGTTATTGCCCCAGTTGCGGCTGCCACCTGTGTAGCTGTCAGTGCCTGAGCTGTACTCAATCCACTCGAAATACTACTTCCTGCATTGAATCCAAACCAGCCCACCCAAAGCAGGCCAGCCCCCATCATGGTCATCACCAAATTATTGGGTTTCATCTGTCGGTGAGGATAGCCTCTACGCGCTCCTAAAAAGATTGCAGCAACCAAGCCACTCACTCCCGCCGAAATGTGTACAACGGTTCCTCCGGCAAAGTCGATTGCTCCGGCAGCTCCCATATTAAACAGGAAACCATCTTCGGCCCAAACCCAATGGCAAAGCGGGTTATAAACCAGAAGACCCCACGCGGCAATAAATACCAAATACCCTCTAAATTTCACCCGCTCGGCAAACGCACCGGCAATCAATGCGGGAGTGATAATTGCAAATTTCCCCTGAAACATGGAGAACACATATTCGGGAATCCCTGATTTCAATACCGATTCATCAATTCCTTTTAATAACACATAATCCGAATTCCAGCCAAACCAACCGCCCAGAACATTTCCTCCAAAGCACATGCTGTAACTAACTACGACCCACAACACGCTCATTATACCCATTGCAGCAAAACTGTGCATCATTGTTCCCAAAACGTTTTTAGAACGAACAAGTCCTCCATAAAACATTGCCAATCCAGGAACCATTAATAATACCAAGGCGGTAGAGGTAATCATCCATGCTGTTGCTCCCGAGTCAATTGCCTGATCGGTGTTGGCCAAAGCTGCCACCCCCGAACCAAACACCAACACAAAAAGTAAGAATAGCCTTTTCATCATATCTGTCTTTATTTCTCAAGAGTCGCTCATTCGCAAAAACGAACAAACAAACTTCTTTTGTGCAAAAATTAGAGTATTTAGTTTTTATTTTCAATGCAAATATATCACTTTGTTATATTATTCGATATTTTTCAAACTTAATTACAAGAAAAATATAATTTATTAACATTAATCACAAAATATCAATAAAAAAAACAAAGCACATACACTTACACAGGGTATAAAAGCAAATAATACAAATATTAAACAAATACCCCTATATAAAAACAACACACATAAAATTAAATACAAAAAAAACAATAATTCCATGACACAATCCGAACATTACCTATGAAATCATCATTTTCATATAAGGAAGAGCAGAAAAGATACGATTTGAGATAATTAGCCTTAGAAAAACGAGAATGATTCCTCTATTTCTGAGCAAACACTACTTGGGTGCTGAAAAATTGATGCAACTGCTAACGACCGGGGACAAAAGCGAAAACCACAACTGGCTTATATCCTATCCACCGTAACACAAACTTCATTCAATAAAAAAGGCTTGTCAGAAATATAATAATCTCCAACAAGCCCTTCTTATATGGTACTCTAATCAATTTATATCTTTTAATTGCTCAAGCACCTCGGCGTATTTTTCATTCATCCCAAACCGGTAATACAAATTTTTCAACGATTCCAGACACAGTGCCTGCTTCCCATCCAATTGGTGAGCTTTCTCAAGATAAGGCAAAGCTTTTCGGAACTCGACATCCGCTTTTGCCTTTTCTTCCTCGTATTTTTCAGTCTCACTGGCAGGCAGGGCAATCGCCATATCCAGCTGTTTCACTCCCTGATTAAAATGAACTACTCCCAAATTGAATACTGCATCAAAATAATCAGGCTTTAATTCCATTGCCTTCTGATAACTCAAAATTGCTGCGTCAACATCCTGCATTCGCTCGGCCAAAGTTCCACGAAAAGAATACAACAAAGCATCCGCAGGCTTTTCATTAATTGCCAAATCGATAAACTTCATTGCCTCGGGAAGTTTATTCATTGCAGAATAAATGTCTGTTATGCGAAGTAGAAAATCGGAATTCCCCGGATATTCTTTTACTCCTTTCATCATCATATCAAGTGCGGCAATTGTATCCGACTTCTCAAGATAGCTCAAAGCAAGCATTTCATAAGTTTTCTCCCCTTCGTAATTATATTCCAATGCTTTGGTATAATATCTGATTGCTTCGTCAAATACTCCTGCTTTGTACGCCGACAAGCCTGCATTTGCAATAGTTGCCGTATCTACCAGACTGGTCGATTGTTTATACACCGGCAAATCTTCAATATCGAGCACTAACGAAAATGATTCAAAAGCTTTTTTGTATTTCTGATTATTAAAAGATACTGCGGCCTGCTCCGAAACCTCATTAATAAGCATCTGCAATCGAATAATTAGCTGTTTTGAAAAACGTCCTTTCTCATCCAGTTCCATTGCTTTCTGATACGACTGATAAGCATCAAAAAGCGGATTATCACTCAACGACCTGTTTTTATCGTCTTTCGATTGGTAAACAGCCTGGTAAATTTCGCCGCGAGCCATCCATGTTCCGGGCCAAACAAGCGATTTCGCCGCTTTTTCATTATTCGGATCAATTGCCTCATTGATAGTCATCACCGCCTTCTCCAGATTACCGGCATCCTTCTGGCTAATGGCAAGATTCACTTTTCCTTTTTGAGCCAACACCGTTGTTGCCACAAAAAGAAACAATACTATAATTACTGTATTTCTCATCATGAATGCTATTCATTAGAAGGGCTTGTTCCTGTTTTCATCGGCTTTAATTCTTCTGCTTTTTTTATTTCGAGTATAAAATCGATCGGAATAGTATAAGAAACATCAACCGCTTTTTCCTGCTGAACTCCCGGAGACCATTGGGGCAACGAATAAATAACACGGATCGCTTCATTATCAAGGGCAGGGCAAACAGATCGAACCACTTTTACATTACAAACCTGTCCTTCACTATTTATTACAAAATTGACAAATACCTGTCCCTGAATGCCATCTTTCTGTGCCGAATAAGGATATTTAATTTTCTGCGCAATGTACTTTCTCAATGCAAGAGGGCCACCTGGAAACTCCGGCATCTGCTCAACAATGGTAAAAACCTTATCTTGCCCAGTCGATTTCTTCTCTATTGATTTTGAAGAAGTTCGTATTGTTGCATAGGAGACCACAACAACTTTTTCAATGCCGATAATTTCAGAAATCATTCGAACATGCATCGCATTATCAAAAATCGGTGTTACTTCCTGCGTTCTAAATCCGACATAAGAAATCACAAGTGGCGTGTCATCCATCAGCTCCAGATTAAAAACTCCATTTTCATCCGTTGTCGTTCCTGTTGTTGTATTTTTAACAACAACCGAAGCGCCTTCCAGATTCTTTCCATTTTCATCTACAACTTTTCCAGAAACAGTTTTAGTAACCAGTTCTTCTTTTTGGGGCTTTTTATCTACTTTTTTCAACTCGCTCACCACCGGTATCGATAAATCTTTCTCTTTGCCAGAATCAAAAATCGTATTTTCGGTAACAGAAGAATTGTCTTCATTGTTTTCATACAGAGAAGAAGCTTCTTCTTGCTGACTGTTATTTTCATCCATCCGGTATTCAGGTTCGGCAAAAGCATAGAAAACTCCTGACACAAAAGGAATTATTAAAAATAATTTCAGTTTCCGAAGTGGTGAATGTATCGTTTTCTTCATCATGTTAAATCGCTTTTTATTGAGGGAATAATTAAATGAATTACCCAACTGTATCACAGCTCCGCCAAACATTTGGTTCAGCAAAGCAGCCCGATACAAGGCTGGGTTCGACGAATGACGGACAGCCTGCTCATCGGCCAGATACTCATGATTCTGACGAATGAAACGACCGTACCACCAAATCATCGGATTAAACCATTGAACCACACACAATAACTCGAACAACAACAAATCAACCCAATGTTTTTGTCGAACATGTTCCTGTTCGTGATTAACAATTTCTTTCATCTCCATGCTGCTAACTGAAGGATTGACAAATACATAAGAGAAAAAAGAAAAAGGTGCCGGATAATGGCTGGTTCGGATCAACCATAGATTATTGATGGCAACAACATCGGTTTTTCGGATTACCCGGAATACCGAAATAAGCTGCTTCAACAATCTTGCTAGCAGCAAAAACACTCCTATTCCGTACAACAACATCCAATAATCCTGAAAATGGAAGGGTTCCGACTGTGTTTCAACCGGAAGAACCGGCAAAGGTGAAATTTCAGCAACAGGAATTTGAGTTGAAGCTATGGGAATATACGTTGAAGGTTGTACAAACGGAAGTAATACGGTATAACGAAAACTAAAAAGAGGAAATATCAAAGAAGCCAGAATGCCGATAATCAGAAAAATGCGGTTTAATACAAAAAAACGCTCGTTCCGAAGAAAAAGAAAATAGATCAAACCAAAGCCTGTTAACCAGATGGTTGATTTCACCAAGTAGTCGGCAAATGAATCCATATTTTTATTCTTTATTCTTTAATAACTCTTTCCTCGTCTCTTCCAATAACTGTTCCAAATCGTCCAGACTCAAGTCTTTCTCGCGGGCAAAGAACGAAGCCAATGCCGGGAACGAATTATTAAAATAGCTCTTCATCAGTCCAAAAAGCTGATTTTTCGAGTATTCTTCTCTTGTAATCAAGGGGTAATACACATGCACGTTTCCATAAGTGCGGTGCGACACCACTTCTTTCTTCTCAAGAATGCGCAAAACGGTCGAAATAGTGTTTCGTGCCGGTTTCGGATCGTCAAACCGATCGCGAATATCCTTTACAATTCCTTCTTCCATCTCCCAGAGATATTGCATTACTTGTTCTTCAGCTTTTGTTAATTGCATAATTCCATTTTTAAGTCAATCCTTCGAAACAAAAATATGACTATATTTTTAGTCAAACAATAGATTGACGAAAAATTTGACTAAAAATATAGTCATATT
This sequence comes from Prolixibacteraceae bacterium, assembly GCA_963668595.1. Classification (GTDB taxonomy): domain Bacteria; phylum Bacteroidota; class Bacteroidia; order Bacteroidales; family Prolixibacteraceae; genus GWE2-42-39. Next base: position 3,031,683 of record OY764876.1, read on the forward strand.
GTTTCTCAATCATTTTACACACTTCAATTTGAAGAATAATGGGCTAGGAATAAAAAATCCGGTGCCTCAAATGATGCACCGGATTTTTTTAAGCTATAGAATATTTTAACAGTTTTCTATTCGCGCACCGGAACCTTAATGGTCTGAGTCCGTGCCTGATCTTTCACCAACAACAGGTAAGTTCCTGTTCTAATGTAAGGAGTTGGAATACTATTCAGCACACCTTCTTCCAGGTTCTTAACCACGATGATGCGCCCCTGCATGTCGATAAGAGTAGCTACAGCATTTCTGCCCACTTGCCCTTTCAGTTTGATTTCTATATTTCGGATCGAATAAGCACTTAGTTTTCCTACACTTTCCTGAGTGTCGATACCGGTTGAAGGTGATTCATTTCCATCGATGATACCATTACCGTTTTTATCGCCAGATAATTCGGGAGCAACGATTTTTCCGTCACCATTGATATCGCCCGCGATTTCAGAAACGTCGATTTTCCCATTGCCGTCTTGGTCGCCTGCAATCTCTGATCCTTCGATCCTTCCGTTACCATTGGTGTCACCAGCTACTTCGTCGCCATCAATCACTCCATTGCCATTTTTATCGCCGGCCAGTTCGGGAGCAACGATTTTGCCATCGCTATTCTTATCGCCGGCGATTTCTGAACCGTCAATTTTACCGTTGCCATCTTGGTCACCGGCAATCTCCGAACTATCAATTATTCCATTACCACTGGTGTCGCCACCCACTTCGTCACCATCAATCACACCGTTACCATTTTTATCGCCCGCCAGTTCAGGGGCAACGATTTTGCCATCGCTATTCTTATCGCCGGCGATTTCTGAACCGTCAATTTTACCATTTCCGTCTTGGTCACCGGCAATCTCCGATCCATCAATTATTCCATTACCGCTGGTGTCGCCACCCACCTCGTCACCATCAATCACACCGTTACCATTTTTATCGCCCGCCAGTTCAGGGGCAACGATTTTGCCATCGCTATTCTTATCGCCGGCGATTTCTGAACCATCAATTTTACTGTTGCCGTCCTGATCACCGGCAATCTCTGATCCATCAATTATTCCATTACCGCTGGTGTCGCCACCCACTTCATCGTCATCAATCACTCCGTTACCATTTTTATCGCCCGCCAGTTCGGGGGCAACGATTTTTCCGTCACCATTGATATCGCCGGCGATTTCTGAACCGTCGATTTTCCCATTGCCGTTTTGGTCGCCTGCAATCTCCGATCCATCAATTATTCCATTACCGCTGGTGTCGCCACCCACTTCGTCGCCATCAATCACACCGTTGCCATTTTTATCGCCCGCCAGTTCGGGGGCAATAATTTTTCCATCACCATTGATGTCTCCCGCTATTTTAGGAGCCGTTACTTCAAAATCTCCAGCAACATAGTTGAAGGAATAATTATTGTCAGTGCCATCACTCAGTGTAATTGCTCCGTCATATTTGCCAACAGCAGTTGCTTCATTAATCGTTGTAGAAATTAATGGGGCAATATCAATGGTTTCTTCACCGTTGACCCAACCACTGTAGTGATAGGTTAATTCGGGATTTGCCTCTCCATAAGTTTTGGTTTTATTATCAGCAATTACCGTCAATGGTGCCTTTTTAACTTCCATTGCAGCTGGAATATAGTTAAACGAATAATTATCGTCAATGCCTCCCGAAACCCAAATGGCTCCCAAATAAGTCCCCACGGCGGACAACAGGTCAACTGTGGTTGAAACGGTTGGTTTGATATTCAGGACGGTTTCTGTTTCACCATTTTTCCATCCACTATATCTAAAAGTCAATATAGGAGTGTTTTCTCCGTAAATTTTTGTTTTAGCATCTGCTGCAACGGTGAGAGTTGCTTTGACTACTTCCAAATCTGCAGGAATATAGTTGAACGTGTAATTATTGTCCGAGCCGCCAAAAACAACAATGGCTCCCGAATAGATACCCACCGAAGTGAGCAAGTCAAACGTAGTTGATACACTTGGTTTAGTATCCAAAACTGTTTCTGTTTCTCCATTTTTCCATCCACTGTATTGAAAGGTCAACGTGGAATTGGCTTCTCCGTAATACCTTGCTTTAGAATCAGCTTTAACTGTAAGCGTAGCTTTGGTGACTTCCATGTTAGCCGGAACATAACTAAAAGTGTAATTATTATCTGAGCCGCCTGACACAACAATAGCGCCAGGATATGTCCCAGCGTTGGTTAACTGGTTAACTGTTGTTAATACACCTGGTTTGGTATCCAAAACAGTTTCAGTCTCACCGTTTTTCCAGCCGCTGTATTGAAAAGTCAATGCAGGATTGGATTCGCCGTAAACTTTAGTTTTGGCATCAGCAGTAACAGTAAGAGTGGCTTTGGTGACTTCCATGTTGGCCGGAACATAACTAAAAGTGTAATTATTGTCAACACCTCCTGAGATCACAATAGATCCCGGATAGTTACCCACCGAAGTCAATAGGTCAACCGTGGTTGAAGCACCTGGTTTAGTATCCAATACTGCTTCTGTCTCGCTGTTTTTCCAGCCACTGTATTGGAAAGTCAATGAAGGGTTAGTTGCACCGTAAACTTTGCTCTTTGCGTCAGCAGTAACAGTAAGAGTAGCTTTGGTTACTTCCATGTTGGCTGACACATAGTTGAAGGTATAATTATTGTCTGAACCACCTGATACGGTAATGACTCCAACATGAGTTCCTGCATTGGTAAACAGGTCAACCGTGGTTGATGCGCTTGGCTTGGTATCCAAAACAGTTTCAGTCTCACCGTTTTTCCAGCCGCTATATTGAAAAGTCAGTGCAGGATTGGCTTCGCCGTAAACCTTTGTTTTTGCATCAGCAGTAACAGTAAGAGTGGCTTTGGTTACTTCCATATTGGCCGGAACATAACTGAAAGTGTAATTATTGTCTGAACCACCTGATACGGTAATGATTCCAACATGAGTTCCTGCATTGGTAAACAGGTCAACCGTGGTTGATGCGCTTGGCTTGGTATCCAAAACAGCTTCAGTCTCACCGTTTTTCCAGCCGCTGTACTGGAAAGTCAATGAAGGATTGGCTTCGCCGTAAACTTTAGTTTTGGCATCGGCCGCAACAGTAAGCGTGGCTTTGGTGACTTCCATGTTGGCCGGAACATAACTAAAAGTGTAATTATTGTCAACACCTCCTGAGACCACAATAGATCCCGGATAGTTACCCACCGAAGTCAATAGGTCAACCGTGGTTGATGCGCTTGGCTTGGTATCCAAAACAGCTTCAGTCTCACTGTTTTTCCAGCCGCTATACTGGAAAGTCAATGCAGGATTGGATTCGCCATAAACTTTTGTTTTTGCATCAGCAGTAACAGTAAGAGTGGCTTTGGTTACTTCCATATTGGCCGGAACATAACTAAAAGTGTAATTATTATCTGAGCCGCCTGACACAACAATAGCGCCAGTATATGTCCCAGCGTTGGTTAACTGGTTAACTGTTGTTGATACACCTGGTTTGGTATCCAAAACAGTTTCAGTCTCACTGTTTTTCCAGCCGCTATACTGGAAAGTCAATGCAGGATTGGATTCGCCGTAAACTTTTGTTTTTGCATCAGCAGTAACAGTAAGAGTGGCTTTGGTAACTTCCATGTTAGCCGGAACATAGCTAAAAGTGTAATTATTATCTGAGCCGCCAGATACTACGATGGCATTTGAATAAGTGCCTGTGTTGGTCAACAGGTCAACCGTGGTTGATGCGCTTGGTTTCGTATCCAATACTGCTTCAGTGTCGCTGTTTTTCCATCCACTGTACTGGAAAGTCAATGAAGGGTTAGCTGTGCCGTAAACTTTTGTTTTTGCATCAGCAGTAACAGTAAGAGTGGCTTTGGTAACTTCCATGTTAGCCGGAACATAGCTAAAAGTGTAATTATTATCTGAGCCGCCAGATACTACGATGGCATTTGAATAAGTGCCTGTGTTGGTCAACAGGTCAACCGTGGTTGATGCGCTTGGTTTCGTATCCAATACTGCTTCAGTGTCGCTGTTTTTCCAGCCGCTGTACTGGAAAGTCAATGAAGGGTTAGCTGTGCCGTAAACTTTTGTTTTTGCATCAGCAGTAACAGTAAGAGTGGCTTTGGTAACTTCCATGTTAGCCGGAACATAGCTGAACGTGTAATTGTTATCTGAGCCGCCAGATACTACGATGGCATTTGAATAAGTGCCTGTGTTGGTCAATAGGTCAACCGTGGTTGATGCGCTTGGTTTGGTATCCAAAACAGTTTCAGTCTCACTGTTTTTCCAGCCGCTATACTGGAAAGTCAATGAAGGGTTAGCTGAACCGTAAACTTTGGTTTTTGCATCAGCAGTAACAGTAAGAGTGGCTTTGGTGACTTCCATGTTAGCCGGGACATAGCTGAACGTGTAATTATTATCTGAGCCGCCTGACACAACAATAGCGCCAGGATATGTCCCAGCGTTGGTTAACTGGTTAACTGTTGTTGATACACCTGGTTTGGTATCCAAAACAGTTTCAGTCTCACTGTTTTTCCAGCCGCTATACTGGAAAGTCAATGCAGGATTGGATTCGCCGTAAACTTTTGTTTTTGCATCAGCAGTAACAGTAAGAGTGGCTTTGGTAACTTCCATGTTAGCCGGAACATAGCTAAAAGTGTAATTATTATCTGAGCCGCCAGATACTACGATGGCATTTGAATAAGTGCCTGTGTTGGTCAACAGGTCAACCGTGGTTGATGCGCTTGGTTTCGTATCCAATACTGCTTCAGTGTCGCTGTTTTTCCAGCCGCTGTACTGGAAAGTCAATGAAGGGTTAGCTGTGCCGTAAACTTTGGTCTTCGCATCGGCAGTAACAGTAAGCGTGGCTTTGGTGACTTCCATATTGGCCGGAACATAACTGAAAGTGTAATTATTGTCTGAGCCACCAGATACGGTAATGGCTCCGATATGAGTTCCTGAGACTGTTGCTGCATTAACTGTTGTGGTGATTGCCGGAGGTGTATCAATTATTTCCACACCATTTTTCCAGCCGCTGTAGGAAAATACTAAAGAAGGGGTGGCTTCACCATAAACTTTGGTTTTTGCATCGGCAGTAACGGTAAGGGTAGCTTTGCCAACGGTCAAAGTTTGTTCAACAGGAGTAGCAGCAAAATTTTGATCGTCGCCGACCTGCGTGGCTGTAATCACTGTAGTTCCGGCTTTCAGAATAGTAGCCTGGTTGCCGGTAATGCTTACCACCGATGGATCTGTAGCAGTATAGCTTACTGTCAGATTTTGGTTTGTTTTGGCATCGCCGAGGGTAAATGTTGCATCTCCGTATGTTTTCGCGACAATTATCGGAAAATTGATGGTCTGCACATTTTTATTGATGGTAGTAAATCGCCATGTATTGGAAGCTGCTGAAAAGCCAACACAACTATTGTTGTAGTCATCTTTTACAAAACCTGCACTAATGCCAACAGAGACCTGGGTATTTACCGGAAGATTTTCAGAAAGGGTAACGCTGAGCGACAAGCGGTCAGCAGAAAGAACCAACTGCGCTTTTTCTTCAGGAACCGAAAGATCAAACGATCTTAACAGGGTTGCTCCATTATATACGGTCAGGGTACCGGAAGTTCCCAAATTAACGGCTTCGTCGAAAGTAAAATTTAATGTAGGCTTTAAAGCCACACTGGTGGCATTGTTTGCCGGAGTTTGTGGCGTAATAACCGGACCAACATTATCTATCACATTAATGGTGAAACTCTGCTCGGTATGACCATCTGAATTTTCTGCTCTGATAACCACCGGATGTTGGCCTATATTCGATTTTGCCGGGGTTCCGTTTAAAGAAGAACAAGTTTGCATGTGATAAATTTCGTTGGTACCTGATTTTGAATAGACCAGTTCACCTGAAGCTGTTAACGATAAATAAATCACATAATCATAAAATCCTGATGAAATTAGCTGAGATGATGAAAAATCACTCGTATATTTTAGAACACCACGTCCATTCATTGATACATAAAAATTTCCGCTTTTATCTTGCCTGATGCCAGTAACATTTAATGGCAAGCCTGAAAGCACAGTAGTAGGATCTCCGGGTGTACCAGTTAAAAGTTTAGATCCATCGTACTTTATAATTGTCTTGGTTCCATAAGTGGCAATATACAAATCTCCGTCATTCCCGAAAGTTAGTCCATATGGGTTAAAAGGGATTCCATTTGATGAATTTAACAACAACTTCGTTTCTTTTGTGGTTTCATTTACACGATAAATTTCTCTATACGAACTATTTGTAATATAAATCCAGCCATCCTTGTCGGTTAATGATCTTGCGCCTCCATATGTACTGAAAAAACTCTCTTCTGTAGCCGAAGTGTTAGATAATGGTATTCGGGTAACTGACTGGCTATTAATATTTCGGGCAATATAAATATACCCGTTGGCGATATGGAGCGCATTTGCGGTGACAGATGCCAATCCTGACCGCCATAGAGTCGTTGTACCATTTGCTTCAATCTTATATATTGTTGTTCCGTCAGATGTAATCGCATACACATTGCCTTCATTATCTCCTGCAGCACTTGATATTACTGTTCCGGCTGGTATATTCCCGATGAGTACAGCTTGACTTTGGCCTTGTTTAAAGCTTAACCATGCAGGTTTGGTGGGTACAGTAAGAGTGGTTTCCAATGTCCCTTCCTTAGTGGCCTCAATAATATAGCTGTAGAGATTGTCATAAGGTACAGTAAGGTCTGGTGTACTCGTAATGACTGGGGCAATGTCAGTAGTAGTAAATGTCCGATCATCCCCATAGGTAGTTCCTGCTGAATTTACTCCTTTTACGCGATAATGGTAAGTCGTAAGCGGGACTAATCCGGTAATTGTCTTACTTACTGGGGTAGATTCATGACCCGTAACCGGACTCTGATCGGCAGTAACAGTTGATCCGTAAGAATTGGTTAAACCGTACTCAAAAGTTACTGTAGTACTTAAATTATTGGCGTTAATCGTTCCGTTTAAAGTCCCTGTATCTTTAGAAATACTTGTTGCGGCAAGAGTGCTGACAGTAGGAGCTTCAGCAACATCGTTTATGGTAACGGTCAAAACCTTTTCAAAAGACAAGCCTGTTTGGTCGGTAGTGAGTACTTTCACCGAATAGCTGCCGTTTACTTCGAAGTCGGGACTGTTAACAATGTTCAACTTGTTACCGCTGATCGTGAAGTTATTATTACCGTTCCAATTTCCAGGGAGGGAATAAGTAAACGTGTCGCCTGCATTTAAATCAGTTGTGCTCAAAGTACCTACCGTAGTATTGGCAGCCACATTTTCGTTTACTGAATTAGGAGACAGGGTAATATCAGTTGGAGCGTTATGGACAGTCACCGTAACCGGAGTACGGGTTGCACTGGTTGTTTCCGGACCATATTTATAGACAACGCTTCCGACCATCGTAGCCGCACTTACAGGTGTCGAAAATAGTCCAGACCCAATCATCTTTCCACTAGTTATGATTATTTTTGAATCGGAGTATGTTGAGGATTCCTGGTTGTAAAGTGTCACTGGCATATTGGAATATAGCATAACACTATAAGTTGTATGCGCTGGTATATAAAGATTTAAGCCTGTCCATTCTTGTTTATCAACATTTGAACCATAATATGTCCATCTAAAAGTCCAGGCTAATTCATTTGTTTCGAAACCGGCATAAGATCCTTGTTTAGTATATATGGCACATGCAGATGCATCTAAACTAGTACTATATTTATTAAATCCAACAATAGTAAGCGGTACATCCTTGGTTGTAATATCGAAAACTATTCCATAATTAGAAGTTATAGAAGTAGCAGATGTGGTAGCCAATGGTAGGGTTGTTGTTCCATCCTGCAAGGTTTCGGCATAATAAGTTGTTGTTACATTAGGATAAACAGAATAATTTGCTCCACTATTTACCGTTATTAATGGAGATCCACCAGAACTAACATTGTACCACCTGATCTGGTTGCCAACTGAGGTTGCGTTCAGAATCGAAGAATATCCCGCATTTATTGCTGAAGGAGTAGCTGTAACATTGGTTGGTGCAGCTAACTGGGCCTTGCTTGTTCTGCCACCAAGCAACAAAGCTACTGTTACCAATAAGAAAAGTAAAAAGTGTTTCATATACATTGTTTGTAATTAATTTATCACGTTCTGTTCCATGTGCTTCTACAACCGTTTTGTTGCGTCCGCCTTCAAAAAGAAAAAATCTGAACTGTTTTACATATCGGATTGGAAGAAATGGTCAGAAAAAAAGAGAGCCTCTTTCGTGACAATTATTTCATTGGTGGAAAGTCCGGATCTACTTAATACTTGTATTTCCATATCAAAATGGACAGGAAAATTTTAATGTTTCAATCTCTCCTCTCTGATCTACTCCTTACCGGTTGCCGATATATTTTTTATGTGGCTCAATTCATACGATCTGTCGTTTTTTTGCTGTGGATATGTCTCCGCTATAGGTGCTAAAAAAAACGCCCGAAATTTTCAAAAAATGGGGCATTCAACAATAAAAATTAATATCCCGACAAAAAAAATTAAGTCTCAACAATCCGAATTTTTTAGAAATAGCTCCTTCCGTATATGTATAATATTCGGTTATTTAGCCTAAGAAAATTTCTCACGAAATGGAAAATAGTCTCACAAAACAAATCAATAAAACATAAAATAAATTACAGGAATAATATTTGTGTGTTTTTTGGAATTATCTTTGAAGAGCTTAAACATTGATTGATTCAGCATGACAATTGCAATTCTTTTTTTTGTACTCTTAATTCTCTATTTCTCATTTTCGCTTATACTTGCTTTTTTGATTCTGACACAGAAAAGAAAAAACTTACTGTATCTTTTCCTTTTCTTCCTCATACAGGTGTTCTATGTATTGTCACCGTCCCTTACCATGTTCAATATTCATCTGGTTTATCTTCGGTTAGTTGTGGGACCCATAAAAGTGATGCTAACGCCACTGATTTTCTTTTACATTAAAGGACTAACGCAAACTAAAAACAGGATCAGCTTAAAAGAATTGTTGCATTTCGTACCCGCCTTCGTTGTTTTTATACTTTCTCTCATTATATTTCTTAGCTATCCTGACTGGAAAATTCTGGGGATCAATGATATTTACAAGACAAAAGTGGAAGGTAATTTTCCCTACACCTTTTTGATTACTGTTACGCGGGTCATCGTTTTTTTACAAGGAATATTTTATGCCCTGATGATATATAAACTGTTCAAAAAGAATGATTTTTCCATGCGGCAAATCATTTCTGACCCCTCAAAACAGAATATGATCTGGATCAGATATACCGCTATTTTGGTTGGTATAAGGGGATTGACCACTGGTGCGGAGCTTTTTGGGGCCTACAGCATTCCTGCTGTATTTCTTGTCTATTATATCTTTTTAATCGGATTCTCGTTTTATATCTTTTTTCAGGCAATAATTCAACCCGACATATCCTTTGTTGACGCCACAGCACAGGAAATAGCAGATGATCAGAATATTGAAAACAACAAAGAGTCGAATACAGACCTGGACAAATTGGATATTTTTAAGCAGAAACAACTTTTTTTAAAATACGATATAACCCTTCAGGAAGCTTCTGATGAATTATTGATTCCCAAATATCGTTTGACTCAAGCAATTAAAGCCGCCGGGCACCCGAATTTTTATGCTTTTGTAAATGCTCAGCGCATTGAACACAGCAAAGAATTACTGCTTAATCTGCCCCGAAATCTGTCCATGGAATCGGTTGTCGCTGATTCCGGGTTTCAATCCAGATCTACTTTTTACCGCGTCTTTAAGGAATCAACCGGGCTAACCCCGAAAGAATTTAAGGAAATGCAATCGCACTGATTTTTGGGCAAGTACAAAGTAATCGCAAAAAACAGCTATCTTTGCCCCGGTTTTGGTGGCTACTTTTCGCTTTGCTGAAGAGTGCCTTAAAAAGGGAATCCGGTGCAAAACCGGAGCAGTCCCCGCTGCTGTAAGTCAGTATTTTTCTTCGGAAACCACGCCACTGTCCCGATAGCTATCGGGATGGGAAGGCCTCCGGAGCTTTTGACGAGCCAGAAGACCTGCCAATCCACAATTGTTTAACTTGATCTTCGGGGAAAAAAGATCGTTGGAACGGACGCAATTTCTTCCAATTTGTTTTCTCGGGAGCTAAAAAATTTAGCGATTATGCGTGTATTTTCATCATGGAGCGGAGGCAAAGATTGCATGTTGGCCTTGCATCGCTCACTGGTCGGAGGCGAACATCAATTGGTGGCCTTGCTAAACATGTGCGATCTTGAATCGGGTTATTCCCGTTCGCACGGACTAAAAAAAGAGTTGCTTCAACGGCAAGCCGAAGCCATGAACTTTCGACTGGTTCAGCAAGGAACAACCAACGGTCAATATGAAAAAGATTTCAAAGCAGCCATTCTTCGCATGAAAGAAGAAGACGGTGTGGAAGCCGGAATTTTTGGCGATATTTATTTAATGGAACACCGCGAATGGATTGAACGCGTTTGCGCCGACCTGAACATTGTACCACTTTTCCCTTTATGGGGCGACAAAACCGAAAACCTTGCCTACGAACTGGTTGATGCCGGGTTCCTTCCACTGATTGTTTCAGTACGTGAATCAATGCTAAGCAAAGATTTTCTGGGACGAACTTACAACCGGGAAATGATTGAAGATCTTCGGCAATTAGATGGCGTTGATATTTGTGCTGAAAATGGTGAATTCCACAGTTTTGTAATTGATGGACCGCTATTTAACAAACCGGTTCAGCTGGAAAAAGGAGAAATCTATTTTGAAGATAAACACTGGTTTCTAGAACTAAATTGATATGAAGCGGCTATTTCCCTTTTTCGTCTTATCAATACTGACGATTTACTGCATTGCTCAGGGTACCCCAAAACGAATTGTCAGTCTTAGTCCCACTGCAACAAAAAGCCTTTACCTGATGGGAGCCGGCGATTTATTGGTCGGATGCACCAGTTTTTGCACACTCGAAGGCAATTCAAACGTACAAGTAATTGCCTCAGCGGTTCAGGTAAATATTGAAAAAGCCCTTTTGCTGAAACCTGACCTGGTGGTTGCCAACTCGCTTACAAAGCCTGAAACACTGGATATGTTCCGTAAGCTGAGCGTTGAAACAGTTTGCTATCCTTATCCGAAATCGTTCGACCAACTGTGCCTGCACTTTGTTGAACTGGGAAAGAAAGTAGGAAAAGAAAGCGAAGCCATCCGAATCACTGAAGAAGCAAAAAAACAGGTGCAAACCGCTCGAAGTAGCGTTCCGTCAACAAAAACAAAACCCAAGGTTTTTTATCAAATAGGAGCCAATCCTTTATTCACGGTTGCTCCCAATACATTCATGCAGGATTTTATCGACTTTGCAGGATGTGAAAACATTGCATCCGATTTAAAAATCGGAAGTATTACCCGCGAAAGTGTACTAGTACGCAATCCGGATGTTATTTTTGTAATCCTGATGGGCTCAATCAGTGCCGAGGAAAAAACAAAATGGGAACAATACAAAAGCCTCAGCGCTGTGAAAAATAAAAAAATATTCGTGATGGATTCGGAACGAACATGTAGCCCGACCCCTCTGCAATTTGCCGATGGACTCAGAGAAATGATCCAAACGATTTATTCAAAATAAAAATGGAGCACGGACTAGTACATATCTACACCGGAACGGGCAAAGGAAAAACCACCGCAGCAGTTGGTCTTGCAAGCCGGGCTCTCGGGCAAAATTTTAACGTTGTCTATGCCCATTTTATGAAACGCCCCGAGTTGTATGGGTATCACGAAATTGACAGTCTGAAAAAACTAGGCGCTACTGTTTTTGCATTTACCGATGGACATCCTTTTTTTAATAAGGAGGTAAAACCTGAAGACTTAAAAAAACAGGTGGAAGATGCCTTGGTTTTTCTGTCCGGCTATTTGCAATCGTCGCAGACTGACTTGCTGATTATGGACGAAATAATTATTGCCGTACGCGATGGTTTTGTAAGCGAAGAATGCATATTGGAATTTATCGATAGCAAACCTAAACACACCGAATTGGTATTAACAGGTCGCGGTGCTACCGACAAACTGATTGCCCGTGCCGATTACGTAAGCGAGATTAATAAAATGAAGCATCCTTTCGATCAGGGAATTCCTAGTCGGAAAGGAATTGAATTTTAAACTGAAATGATGCAAAAACGATATATCGGGTGGATGGTTGCAGTACTGGGCTTGCTAGCACTACTAATCATTGCGGTACTTGTCTCACTTTCAAGCGGCGAATTAAAACTCAGTTTGCCCAAAATTTTCGGACTACTTTTAGGCAAAGCCGACCACGAATCGATGGAATATCTGCTGATCACCCAGGTTCGGCTTCCTCGAATCATACTAGGCCTGGCTGTAGGCGGATCGCTCAGCCTGGCGGGAGTAATTTTGCAAGGCATCTACCGAAATCCACTTGTTGAACCATTTACACTTGGTATTTCAGGTGGAGCTTCATTGGGAGTTGCAGCAGTAATTGTTTTCGGACTACACCAAACCATTGGGTCGTTTATGTTGCCCCTTGCAGGCTTTGCCGGTGCTTTTCTGATCATCTTTCTCGTATATTTTATCAGTGCCCGAAAAGGTTCCATCAACATACAAAATATGCTGCTTACCGGAGTAATGATCAGCTTCATTGCCTCATCGGCATTAATGTTCCTGATGTCGGTAACCACCTCTGACAACCTTCACGGTATTGTTTTCTGGATCATGGGCTCGCTTGACGAACCCGACAGTTCGCTTATCTGGCTCAGCACCATTTTAAGCCTGCTGGTTTTAGCTGTTTCGTATCTGTTTGTGCAACCACTCAATGCACTCCGACTGGGTGAGGAGCGCGCCATGCATTTAGGCATCAACACCCAAACTGCGATAAAAATATTATTCGTACTGGCTTCAATTCTGGCAGGCGTATGCGTATCAGTAGCCGGAGTAATTGGCTTTGTCGGATTGATCATTCCTCACCTGATTCGTATGTTTTTAGGTTCTGATTATCGAATCATGCTGATTTCTTCATTCCTATTGGGGGCATCATTTTTGGTCTTTTCTGACGTAGTGGCACGTACCATTATTTCACCCAACGAATTACCCATTGGGGTTATCACCGGAATTATCGGAGGAACGGTTTTCATTTTCATCATGGGACAGAAAGGCAGGAGGAAATAAACATGGATAAAACGTTTTTTTCAGTTGAAGATTTTTCCTGTGGCTACCCGGGATTTAAATTGTCAAACATTCATTTTAGTTTGAAAAAAGGCAGTTTTACAGGAATTATCGGTCCAAACGGTTCAGGAAAAACTACTTTGTTTCGCGGCATCAGCGGAGCTCTGCCAACATTGAAAGGAAATATTTCGTTAGAAGGCAAGATTCTCAGAAATCTGAAACTCAAAGAGCGAGCCCGGCGGATTGCCATTGTTAATCAGATCGTGGATGCAGACCAAATGCAAGTAGAAGAATATGTTTTGATGGGAAGAATTCCGTACCAAAGCCGTTTCTGTTTTTTTGAAACCAACGAAGATGTTGCTCTGGCTCACCACTACATGGAGCTGACAGGCGTATTGAAACACCGCAACAAGTTGATGTCGGAGCTCAGCGGAGGGGAACAACAACGTGCTGCCATTGCCCGAGCCCTTACCCAACAACCCGATCTGCTTTTGCTCGACGAACCAACTGCCCATCTCGACATTACGCACCAGGTTCGCATTCTCAATCTGTTGCAACAGCTCAACGAAGAAACCGGACTGACTATCCTGATGGTCATTCACGACTTAAATCTGGCATCGGAATACTGCGATCATTTAATCATGTTTACTCAGGGCGAAGTTTACACACAAGGTCTCCCCGATCAGGTACTTTCCTATCAGCACATCGAAACAGTTTACCGCACACCGGTTGTCACCCGTATTAATCCCTACTCAGGCAAACCCGTAATTTTTCTCATTAGCGGAAAAATGACAGGCAACAACCAGAATATTAAATAGGCTAATTTTAAAATTACTCTGTCCTTATTTAAGAAAATGAGGAAAAACTTAAATAAGAGTTGTACTTATTAAAGAATAATGGAAAAAACTTTAATAAGAAATTCTATCGATCTCAAACAAAGCAACATTCAATCTCTTCTTCCGGCACACAAATTCTCAACATACTTTAAAATTTATTTCCCCTATCTAAAATAATTCCTACTTTTGTCCCCGGATTTGGTTCCAATTCCGATGTACGTCGGAAGGATTAATAGGGAATCCGGTGCCTGTCAGTTAAATGATAAGAATTCCGGAGCTGTTCCCGCAGCTGTAAGCCTCTTACATGCTTCTGAACCACAGCCACTGTCCCGATAGCTATCGGGGCGGGAAGGCATCAGAAGTGAGGCGAGCCAGAAGACCTGCCCAATCCGTTTTGAAATAATCATAGCTTTCGGGATAAAAGCTTGGTGAGATTAAAACGCGCATTAATCAGCCATTTATCCGTATTGTACTTGGTTTTTCCATGGAAAAACGATTGTGCAATTTGAAAGTCTGTGGTTAGCATTTTTTAATGTTCAACCATAATCTTTTAAAATGAAATTGAAAAAATTGAATCTGAAAAGCTTTTTGCTGGCCGGACTGCTTACTGGAACAATGTTCTCCGCAGCAAAAGCAGAAGTAATGGACACGCTGAACATTGATGAAGTAGTTGTTTCTGCTTCACGAATCAACAGCAAACTGAAAAACATTCCGCAGAAAATTGAAATCATTACCAACGAAGACATCAAATCAATTCCTTCGGAAAACCTTGCAGAAGTCATTAAACGACTAAGCAACATCGACATTATTCAATATCCTGGATTGTCGGCCACTATCGGAATGCGCGGGTTCTCGCCAAGTGCCCACTCGCGTAGTTACACATTAATGCTGATTAACGGCAAACCGGCCGGAACCACCAACATTGCCGCCATCAGCATGAACAATGTAGAGCGAATTGAAATAGTAAAAGGTCCTTACGCAACACTCTACGGATCAGATGCGATGGGTGGTGTAGTAAACATCATTACACGTCAGGCAACCGATCAGCCTTCAGGAAATGTATCGCTCGAAACAGGTAGTTTTGGTTACCTGGGACTGTCGGCCTCGGCAAACGGTAAAATTACCAATGGGGTAAACTTTAGCCTTGGGTTTACACGCAAAGAACAAAAGAAAAACTACCGCATTGGGAAAAACAATTTTCTGGATATTTCAGAAGCCCAGCACATTGTACTCGACAGTGCTTCGTACGGCGACCAAATGGGCAATTCTACTTACGAAATAAATGCACTGAATGGACGCATTGCGGCCAAACTGAACGACAAATGGCAAGCTGATGCCGAGCTGATTTACACGTTTGCACACGACATTCAGTTGCATGGAAACTACTGGGGATCGTACGGACAAAGTAAAAAAGACCTCGACCGACTAAATTTCTACACCAACATTGAACGAAAAACAGACAAAAATCATCTGCTTTTCAGTCCATATTATACCAACGAAAAAGACCCGAATTATTCCGACAATAGCTCAAACGGATTCATCAGTTTCGAAAGTGAAATTCAGGAATATGGTTTCCAATTGCAGGATCAACTGAATTTTGGCGATCTGAAAGCAACTGCAGGAATCGATCTGGGCACTTACGATTATCACTCGGATCGTTATTCGGCCAAAGGAACACCTGATGTACCTTACAAACCAGATAACAAAAACAACAACTTTGCTATTTTCACACAGCTGGCCTACACCATGGGGAAACTGGATGCCAATGCCGGAGTTCGCTTCGACCGCTTTGCCTATAAAATTGAAGCCAACGATTTACTGAAATCAGCCGAAGCAGATGAAAAATACAGCACCTTTAATCCTAGTTTCGGAGTTCAGTATCGCTTACTCGAAAACCTGCGCGTGCACGGTAGTTTCGGAACTGCGTTCTCGGTTCCCGATGCGTATAAAGTAGCTGGTAAATACGAGGTTTCAGTGTATTTCCCGGATTGGGATTACTGGTGGAAACAATCGTACGTAGGAAATGCTGATTTAAAACCGGAAAAATCGAATACCACCGATCTGGGTGTAAAATACGCCATCGACAAAGCTTTAAATATCGACCTGACTTATTTTACAACTTCACATTCCGACAAAATCGTTGAATCGACACTCGAATCCGGAGATAAAACATACATCAACGCCAACAAATCAAACATGAATGGATTGGAAATGAATGCCGCCATTGATTTTGGATTCCTTGCTGACAACCATTTCAAGCTGGAATTGTATTCCAACTGGACTTTCCTGTTTAATGCTGAAGTTGAAATTGAAAAAGATGGTAAAACCTTGACTCAGGATATGCTCTATGTACGCAAATCAAGCGGAAATTTCGGGTTAAGTTTCGCCAAAAATAATTTCAGCACCCGCTTGAATGGTCGCTACACCGGAAACCGATTAGAAACTGACAGTTTTAATCAAATCAGACCTGCATACAAACCTGAATTCTATTACGCAGAAGGTGGATACGAATCAAAGGATAAAGTAATTGAGCACGAAGGAGCTGTTGTTTTCGACTTCTCGCTGAATTACAAGGTGAACCAAAATATTTCAATAGGAACAACTATTTCGAACCTATTGGATGAAAACTATTCAGAAAAAGACGGCTACAATATGCCGGGCAGAATGGTACTGGGAACCGTTTCGTATTCGTTCTAAAAAACCAGAACATGAATAAAGCAATATTACTAATATTCGTTACTTTAGGCTGCCTAAACAGTTTTTCAGCAAATAAAAGTAAAGAACAACAGGTGATTGTTGAAATCGATTTCGGTGGAAAACAAGACAATCAGCAAATTGCAGTAGCATGGGAAAAAGGAATTACTGCCCTCGAAGCGCTGCAAAAAGCAGCTGATGTAAAAACTCATCCGGTGGCTCAATACGTTTTTGTAACCACTATCGGATCAGTTGAAGCCAAACGGGGCGACATGGCCTGGTATTATCGTATCAACGGACAAACGCCAAAGAAACTGGCAATCAGCCAAACCCTTGCGTCGGGCGACACAATTAGCTGGCGCTATGTAAAAGATGTTTGCTCCGGCAAAGTAGATGTCTGTAAAAAATAAATGATGCCAAATAATGTAACTATAAGATGATTAAGGAATTCCGGCAGGGGTGATTTCCTGCCGGGTTCTGAAATCATTAAAAAATAAAAACCAAATGAGTCGGATTACATTGATTACCGGAGGTGCCCGATCAGGGAAAAGCAGTTTTGCCCAGCAAATGGCCGAGCAACTTTGTGAAAGACCAATTTATCTGGCTACAGCAAAAATCTGGGATGAAGATTTTGCGTCCCGGGTAAAACGGCATCAGGCCGATCGCGACTCTCGCTGGACAACCGTTGAAGAAGAAAAATTCTTGTCCAATCACAACTTTGCAGAACAAACGGTCCTGCTCGACTGCATTACACTGTGGCTCACTAATTTCTTTCACGACAATAATTACAAGGTGGAAGAAACATTACAGGAGGCTAAACTTGAGTGGGCAAAATTCACCCAACAGAACATGGAACTAATTGTAGTAACCAACGAATTAGGCATGGGCGTTCATCCGGAAAATGAAATTGCCCGCAAATTTGCCGACCTTCAAGGATGGATGAACCAGCATATTGCACGGCAAGCCAACTCGGTTTACCTGATGGTATCAGGCATTCCTGTTCAAGTAAAAAGTCGTAAGTAGAAAGTCAAAAGAAAAAGAAGACAGTCGCAAAATTTATATGACAATCCGGCTGCTATCTAAATATCTAATATCTATCGTCTAAAGTCTAATAAATGAACCTGAAAGAACAGCTGCAACACAAAATCGATTTCAAAACCAAACCAACAGGAGCACTGGGCCGTTTGGAACAAATTGCCCTCCAGTTAGGAATGATTCAGAATACGCTTACTCCCGAGCTTAAAAATCCAAGTCTGATTGTTTTTGCTGCCGACCACGGTCTGGCCGACGAAGGAGTGAGCCTCTATCCGAAAGAAGTGACCTGGCAAATGGTGATGAACTTCGTTGGTGGTGGCGCAGCAATCAATGTATTCTGTAAACAAAATGGTATTTCTATCAAAGTAGTTGATGCCGGCGTTGATTTTGACTTCCCGGCAGGAGTACCTGTCATCAATGCAAAAATTGCACGTGGTTCGAAAAACATGATGCAACAACCCGCCATGAGCATCGAAGAATGCCAACAGGCACTCGACAAAGGAGCAGAACTGGTACGCGCCGAAGTAGCAAACGGGAGCAACATTATCGCATTTGGCGAAATGGGAATTGGAAATACCTCTGCCTCATCGCTACTGATGCACCGTTTTATTGGCTTATCCATTGAAGAATGCACCGGAAAAGGAACTGGCATGGTGGCTGAAAAACTGGATCACAAAACGCGAATACTGAAAACCGTTTCTGAAAAATATAACCCGCAAACACCTCTCGAAACGCTGGCTACTTTCGGCGGACTGGAAATCGCCATGATGACCGGAGCCATTCTTGAAGCCCGCAAACAAAACATGGTTATTTTGGTAGATGGATTCATTGCCACTGCGGCAACACTCACCGCCTCGCAAATCGACAAAACCATCACCGATAATTGCATCTTTTGCCACACGTCGGAAGAACGCGGACACCGCCTTGCACTCGATCATTTGAATGCCAAACCACTGTTGGATTTGGGAATGCGTCTTGGCGAAGGCACTGGTGCTGCTGTTGCATATCCTATCGTTCAGTCGGCTGCTGCTTTCTTAAATGAAATGGCTAGCTTTGAAGATGCCGGAGTGTCAAACAAAGAATAAAAAACGTTCCGGGTTGCGAGTTTAACACGTAACCCGCAACCCGGAACTTGCAACAATAAAAACCATGCGCAAACAACTGCAACTATTCCTCACAGCCATCATGTTCTACACCCGCATTCCGGTCCCGGTTCGGTTGGAGTATTCTGATGAGCTGTTAAACCGCTCAACCCGCTATTTCCCATTTATTGGATTGCTAGTTGGTGGTTTAGGAGCTGCAGTGTTTTATGCATTGCAACTGATTTTTCCTGTTTCGCTAGCCGTATTTTTAAGTATAATGTTCACCATCTTGCTCACCGGAGCATTCCACGAAGATGGCTTTGCCGACTTTTGCGATGGCATGGGTGGCGGCTACACCCGCGAGAAAATTCTCACCATCATGAAAGACAGTCGCATCGGGACCTACGGAAGCATCGGATTGGTGGGTATGCTGGGAAGCAAATTTCTGGCATTGCAGTCACTACCTGCGCTAATCATCCCGTTTGCCCTGCTTAGCGGGCACGCATTCAGTCGCCTGATGCCGGTACTTATTATTTTCTCATCGCAATACGCACGAGAAGACGCTCTCAGCAAAAGCAAACCAATAGGCAAACGCGGCAAATTTTCCGATCTGCTTCTTGCTTCCTTGTTTGCACTGTTGCCGCTTTGGTTTTTCCCCTGGCAAATCACAGCAATTGTTGTCCCGGCAGGTATTCTGCTCACATTTTTCTTCAAAATTTATATTGAAAGAAAATTGGGCGGCTACACCGGCGATTGTTTGGGAGCATTACAGCAAATGGCAGAACTGTTGTTTTATTTTGTATTACTTTCCTTTTCATGAACCTCTGGTGTCTGCGACATACCACAGTAGCTGTTGAGCCGGGCACTTGCTACGGACAAACCGATGTGCCGCTTGCCGACAGCTATCGCGATGAACTGCAAATCATCCGGACACAAATCGAGTCACAACAATTCGATCGAATTTATTGCAGTCCGCTCATCCGTTGCCGCCAATTGGCTAAAGACCTGTTCCCCGAACAAACTATTTCGTTTGACGACCGCTTGATGGAACTCAACTTCGGGCAATGGGAAATGAAAAACTGGGACTGGATCAGCTCTCAACCTGATTCCCAATCATGGTTCAACGATTACGTGCATTTTCGTTGTCCCGGTGGCGAATCTTTTACCGATCAGATTCAACGGGTACAATCATTCATGGAAGAAATTCAGCAACAATCTGAAAATAATATTTTAGTAGTTACACACGGCGGAGTAATCCGCTCACTTCACTGCCTGATCGATTCGGTTCAGCCCCAGAAAGCCTTTTCTTTTTCAGTAGAATACGGGCAATTGGTGCAGTTTCCACAAACATAATACGCTTATTCATGAAGCAACGAACATTCGAAAACGAGTATTTTATTCCTGAACTGAATCAGGAACTAATTTCCACCATTCAGCATAAACTCGACAACAAAGCCAAACCGGTTGGCTCGCTTGGACAACTGGAACAACTGGCCTTGCAAGTGGCACTTATTCAGAATACCACCACTCCTGAGTTGAAGAAACCGGTTATGCTCACCGTTGCAGCCGACCACGGCATTACAGCCGAAGGAGTAAGTCCTTGCCCTGTAGAAATTACCTGGCAGCAGGTACTTAATTTTTTGCACGGAGGAGGCGGAATAGGCCTCTTTTCGCGTGTTTACGAAATGGATTTGCATATCGTGGATGCAGGGGTAAATTTCAAATTCCCGTCTCACCCAAAACTGATTGATGCCAAAGTGGCGATGGGAAGCGAAAATTTTCGCCACCAACCGGCCATGAGCTTGGAAGATTGCATGAAAGCTTTTGAAAACGGACGGCAAATTGTTCGACGTTTTGCCACCGAAGGAACCAATGTGATTGGTTTTGGCGAAATGGGCATTGGCAACACTTCGCCAGCCTCGGCCCTCATGTCAATCATTTGCGAGCTGCCCGTTGCAAGCTGTGTCGGCCCAGGCGCCGGACTCAACGCCGAAGGCGTACAGCACAAAGCCCGTGTCATTGAAGAAGCGATTCGCAAACACGGCATTTCCGATTCACCATTCGAAAATCTGGCTCGTTTTGGAGGCTACGAAATTGCCACCATTGCGGGAGGAATGCTTGAAGCTGCCAGTCAACGTATGGTTGTTCTGGTTGACGGATTTATTACCACCGCCGCCTATTTGGTTGCGCAATCAATTCATCCGCGGGTAACCGACTATTGCATCTTCTCGCACGAATCCGACGAACAGGGGCATCGCAAAATGTTGCAGCATGTCAATGCATCGGCCGTGTTAAAACTGGGACTCCGCCTCGGAGAAGGAACCGGCGCTGCGCTGGCCTATTCCATTCTGAAAGGAGCTGTAGCGGTAATTTCGGAAATGACTTCGTTCGACGAAGCGCAAGTTTTCAACACAAGTCATATTCGGTTTGAAGAAAAAGTATTGACTAGCGAGTAACGAGTCATGCGTCGGAAGAATGAAAATTCAATACTCACTACTCATATCTCACTACTCTCTGCTATTTTTGAAATTTGAAAAAAGAAACGATGAATAAACTTAAACCGGTCATGTTTGTGGGCACCGGCTCCGATGTAGGCAAATCGGTGATTAACGCAGCCTTTTGCCGCATCTTTTTACAGGATGGGCACTCGCCTGCCCCTTTTAAAGCGCAAAACATGTCGCTGAATAGCTATGCCAGCGCCGAAGGGCTGGAACTTGGCCGGGCGCAAGCCGTTCAGGCTGAAGCCTGCGGCATTCCCTGCCTCAGTGCCATGAACCCTATTTTGCTAAAACCAACCAGTCATCAGAATGCACAAGTGGTTCTGAACGGGAAACCGATGGGCAACCAATCTGCCCGCGAATATTTCATGCACACCGACCGCGAATTTCTTTTCAGCGAGGCCATGAAAGCCTGGCACTCACTCAACGAAAAATACAATCCCATGGTGATGGAAGGTGCAGGAAGCATTTCCGAAGTCAACCTCTGGGACAAAGATATTACCAACATGCGCGTTGCTGTGGAAACTGATGCCGCAGTAATCCTGGTCGCCGACATTGACCGGGGTGGCGTATTCGGCAGTGTCTATGGAACCATTCAACTTTTGCCCGAACACGAGCGCAAACTGGTAAAAGGGATTCTGATCAATAAATTTCGCGGCGACATCAGTCTTTTTGAGGAAGGCCGAAAAATACTGGAGCAACTCACCGGCATTCCCGTGCTGGGAGTGGTTCCCTATTTCAACGATATTCATATTGAACAAGAAGACAGCGTGGTGATTGACTACAAACACGGTAGTAGCCAGAACGGTCAATTGAATGTGGCAGTGGTGCTATTACGTCACATGTCAAATTTCACCGATTTCAATGTTCTGGAACAAATGCCCGGAGTAAACCTGTACTACACCGCTCATCCCGATGAACTGGCCAAAGCAGACATCGTGCTGGTTCCCGGATCGAAAAATACCATTGCCGACCTGATGCACCTTCGCGAGCGTGGGTTGGCGCAAGCCATCGTGCAAGCACACCGCAACGGGAAAGCAGTTTACGGAATTTGCGGCGGCTACCAGATTCTGGGCCTCGAAATCCGCGACCCACACCACGTTGAAGGCGAAGTGGAACAAATGCCTGGACTGGGTCTTCTTCCCGTAATAACCACCCTGACAGAAGAGAAACATACTGTACAAACCCAATTTCATTTTTCTTCTTCCGAAGAAATTTGCAAGGGCTACGAAATACACATGGGACAAACCGAATTACAGGCAGGGCAAGCACTTTGCACCCTCGCCGACGGCACTCCCGAAGGCTGTTTTGTTTCGCCCAAATTGTGGGGAAGCTACATTCATGGCATCCTTGATAATTCCGCCGTACTCACCGAAATAATGCAAGCCAATGGTGCATCGGACGATCGTCTTTCGTTCGACTACGCAGCATTCAAGGAGGAGCAGTACAACAAGTTGGCAGATCATGTGCGGCAACACGTTGACATGGATTACTTGTATTCTGTTTTAAAAGAAGAAGCATGATTCACGGACACGGAGACAATTCGCATTATTTTGGCAAAGAGATTCGGGCCGATTTCAGCTCGAACGTGCGACCCGACGGCTGCCCACAGCTTTTGCTCGATCATTTATCGGCACAAATGCCGCTCATTCAGCATTACCCCGAACCGGATGGAGAACGTTTGCGTAAATTGATCGCAGAAAAACATTCGCTGTCGCCAACGCAGGTAATTCTTTGCAACGGTTCGTCCGACGGATTTTACCTGATCGCACAGGCTTTCGAGGGCAACTCTTCGGCAGTACTTGCACCTGCATTTGCCGAATATGCCGATGCCTGCTGCATGTTTGGGCATTCGCTTTCTTTCTTTTCTGCGGAAGATTTTTCAGCATTAAACGAAACGGAGCTGGTCTGGATTGGCAATCCCAATAATCCGGATGGCCATGTTTTTTCGGTTTCTGAAATTGAAACAAAACTGAACACCCTCCCAAATACTGTTCTGGTTGTTGATGAAGCCTACATTGATTTTTGTACCGGGACACAAAGTACTGTTTCTTTACTGAAAGAGCACAATAACCTGATTATTTGTCGTTCTCTCACGAAAAGTTACGCAATTCCGGGCTTACGCCTGGGCTATCTGCTAACTTCAGAAGAAATTGCTTCATTACTGAATCGTTATTTGCGCCCCTGGTCGGTCAATGCACTGGCTTTGGAAGCCGGTTTATTTATTCTGAAAGAGGAAAAAGACCTTGCCGCCGATTTTGCCCAATTCAATCAGTTAAGCCGTAACCTGCAACAACAAATCGCAGCCTTGTCCAATTTTGAAGTTGTGCCTTCGAACACAAATTTCTTTTTAGTCAGAATAAAAAACGGACAAGCTTCCGAACTGCAAAAATTTCTGATTGAAAAGCACGGATTACTGATTCGCGATGCATCCAATTTTATAGGTTTAAATGAATCATGGTTCCGCATCAGTATTCAAAATGAAGAAAAAAATGCAGATCTCGTGGATGCACTGCGGGAATGGATAAATAAATAATCAGGATAATGGATTGTCACATTGATTGTCGGCAAATTGTAAATAGTAAATTATTTAATGGTAAATACCTATAGCCGAATAATGGATACTGAATTTCTCCTCATTGTACCGCTGCTCACCGGCTTTGCTCTCGATTGTTTGTTGGGCGATCCGCGTTGGATGCCTCATCCGGTGCGGGCTTTCGGTGCAGTCATTGCTTTTCTGGAGAAACAACTAAATCGGGGTTCTTACCGAAAATTAAAAGGAATACTTAGCTCAGCCTTACTGGTTTTTGGAATTTGGGCTTTGCTTTTTTTCTTATTTCAGAAAATAGAAAAATGGCCGGGAATTTATCTCGTACTTGCATCGTTGGCTGTGTTCTTTGGGCTGGCCAACCGTAGCCTGATCAGCGAATCGTACCGGGTAATGCAAGCCCTCCGGAAAGAAGGAATTGCAACTGCTCGCAAACAACTCAGCTACATTGTTGGCCGCGACACAGCACAACTCAACGAACAACAAATACGCACCGCTGTACTCGAAACCATGGCCGAAAACCTCAGCGATGGAGTAATCGGACCTCTCTTTTACTTTGCACTGGGTGGAGTTCCATTGATGATAGCCTACAAAATGGCCAGCACTCTCGACTCGATGATTGCCTACAAAAACGAACGTTTCAAACAATACGGCTGGTTCGCTGCCCGTCTCGACGATCTGCTCAACCTGATTCCCGCACGCCTGACTGCCCTGTTGATGGTACTTCTCACTTTCAGCTGGAATGCTGCCGTACATGTTGTGAAATACGGACGCAGCCACAGTAGCCCCAACTCGGCCTACCCGGAAGCAGCGCTGGCAGGCTGGCTTCGATGCCGATTCGGTGGCCCCAATATCTATCACGGCAAATTAGTTGACAAACCCTATATCGGACACCATATCAAGCAATTCAGCGATCGTGATTTTTATAAAACCGCTGCTTTAAACACAGCCACCACTTGCCTGACGATTGCGCTCATTATTCTCTTCTTCTATTTCCGTAAAAACCTGTTTTAGAAAAGGTACTGGTCGCCCGAATCATTCATTTCGGTATCTTCATCCTCCAATTTGCATAAAAACGGAATGGCAAAAGAAAATCTGAACGATTGGATTGTGATTTTGAACCCGCATGCCGGTTCGGGAAAAGGGACAAAAGACCGCGACAAAATTATTGCATTGCTCCGGTCCAACGGTTATCAGAACGACATATTTCTTTCTGAATATCCCAAACATATTATTTCGCTCACCATGGAGCTAATTGAGAAAGGTCACCGCAAAATCATTATGGCTGGTGGCGATGGAAGTTTGAATGAGGTAGTAAATGGTATTTTCAGACAAAAGACAGTTGCACCCGAAACCATCGCGGTTGGCATGATTCCGGTAGGTACAGGAAACGACTGGATCAAAACATTCGGCATCCCGAATAATTATCAAAAAGCACTCAAACAAATTATTAAAGGAAAAACTGTTCGACAGGATGTTGGACAAATAAATTATAAAAATGGAGAAGAAGCTGTCTGCTTTTTTGCCAACATGGCGGGCTTTGGCTTCGATGCATTGGTAGCCGAAAAAGCCAATACACTAAAAAACAAAGGTTACAAAGGACTGCGTGTTTACCTGCAAAGTTTAATTGGCAGCTTCCTGCAATTTCAGGTCAACCGCACAAAATTAATCATTGACCAGCAAGAGGTTGACGAACTGATTTTTTCGGCCAGCATTGGCATTGGCAAATACAATGGAGGCGGAATGATGCAGGCTCCGGACGCTGTTCCCAACAATGGAAAATTTCAGGTCACAGTCATTCGTAAAATAGGCATCTGGGGTATTTTGCGCAACCTGTGGGGCTTGTATAGCGGTCAATTTGTTCACGATCACCGCGTATCCACCTACGAGGCAGAACATATCCTGATCCAATCAGATCGGAATATTGCAGGCGAAGCAGATGGCGAAATTCTGGGCAACCACAGTTTCGAAATCAGCATTCTTCCACAAAAATTAACTGTTGTGCGAGGTAACAAACCCAAATTTGTCATTTCTGAATAAAAACCTGTAACTTCGTTTTTCGAGGCAGAACGAACTCCTCTTTTTAATCGAAAAAGCATGATTATTCCGCCATTTCTGAAAAAAGGCGACCGCATACGAATCGTATCTCCTGCGGGAAAAGTAGCAGCAGAAAAAATAATGCCAGGCATCGAACTTCTTCGAAACGAAGGATTTGAAGTACTTATCGGGCAACATGTTTTTGGTGAGCATTTCCAGTTTTCGGGAACCGACCGCGAACGGGCTGCCGATTTGCAGGAAGCAATCGATGACCCGCAAACCCGTGCTATTATTTGTTCGCGCGGAGGTTATGGTACCGTCCGATTACTCGAATACCTCAACTTTTCAGCATTAAAACAAAATCCGAAATGGCTCGTTGGCTTCAGCGACATCACCGTCCTGCATTCGGTATGCAATTCGCTTGGTATAGCCAGTATTCACGGTGCCATGCCCGGATTTTATCTGCAACACGAACTAGCTTCGGAAAGCTTCAATAAACTGATGCTGGTTCTTTTGGGCAACCCGCTCTTTTACCAATTCGAAACCACTGCA
This sequence comes from Prolixibacteraceae bacterium, assembly GCA_963668595.1. GTDB lineage: Bacteria > Bacteroidota > Bacteroidia > Bacteroidales > Prolixibacteraceae > GWE2-42-39. Next base: position 3,058,180 of record OY764876.1, read on the forward strand.
TACAATCGAGATGGCACAGTCCGGGGCGAACTAATCGGCGGAAATTTGTCGTTGATTTACAGTCTGAGCGGAACCTCTTTCGATATGGAAACAGAAGGCAAAATTCTTTTTATTGAAGACTTATCGGAATACCTGTACCACCTCGACCGAATGATGATGAATCTGAGACTTTCAGGAAAATTGAAAAATCTAGCCGGAATGGTTGTGGGCGGTTTCACCGAAATGAAAGACAATGAAAGTCCGTTTGGAAAATCAGTAGAAGAAATTATCCTGGATGCCGTGCGCGACTATTCTTTTCCGGTGTGCTTCAATTTCCCGGCCGGACATATCGATGAAAATATGCCGCTGGTTTTGGGAGCTAATTATGAGTTGAAATTTGACTCTTCATGTAATTTAAAAATGATTGCAAATGGCTGAAAAGCACGAAACAGGTAAAAAAGGCGAAGAACTGGCAGTAGCTCATCTGCGGTCACTTGGTTACGAAATTCTTCATGTTAACTGGCGCTTTCTTCATCTCGAAATTGACATTGTAGCCCGGGATGGCAACGAATTGGTAATTGTAGAAGTAAAATCGCGCGGAGTAAATTCATACGAGCACCCACTGGAAGCAATTTCGAATCAGAAAATACGTCATTTGATTAATGCCGCCGAGGCATATATAACACAGCATGACTTCGATTTGGAAACCCGTTTCGATGTTATCTCGCTAATCTTTTTCTCTCAGGAAAAATTCAAGCTCGAACATTTTAAAAACGCATTCTACCCGACTCTCAGATAGACATAAAAATGTCTTCTATCTTTTGGAAAAGCGTATCTACCTGAATCGGTTTGGTTACATAATCAGAACAACCGGCATTGATTGCCTGCTGACGTTCGTTTCCCAGCGCATACGCTGTTTGCACAACAATTGGAATCTCCGGACGTATTTCTTTAATATGCCTGCTTGCTTCAATTCCATCTATGCCGGGAAGCCGAATATCCATCAATATTAAATCAATCTCTGCTGTATTTTTGACCTCCTCAATAGCCTGCTCCCCACTCGAAACCGTTACTATTTTCACCAGAGTTGCCCGAAATATCGCTTTGAAAAATAGCTGAGCTTCCGCATCATCCTCAACCAAAAGAATCACGCGTTCCTGCCAGTCATATTTTTGCTTACAGATCATAATTATAGAAATAAATCGCTTCCAAATTTAACAAAAAAACACAAGCCGATAATTTTTATTTTGTACTTTTCTTCTTTTCAGCATTTCCCGATTAACATCAAAAAATCTGCAAAACAACACATTGCACCACAACAATGTATTCCTTCTTTCATTTTTCAAACATCTTCATAGAAGCAAAATGATCGGAAAAAAGAAATCACTATCTTGCGGTATGTTATAACAAAGAATGAAAATGAACATCGAACAATTTAGAGATTATTGCTTATCAAAACCCGGCGTAACTGAGTGTTTTCCATTCGACGAAACAACTCTGGTTTTTAAAGTACTGGACAAAATGTTTGCGCTCACTGATCTTGAAGGAGACTTCAGTCTAAACTTGAAATGCACCCCACAAAAAGCAATCGAGCTTCGCGAAAAATATCCGTGCATTCAGCCAGGCTACCACATGAGCAAAATTCACTGGAACACAATTCTGATTGATGGATCATTAAGTGACCCGTTTATTTTTGAAATGACTGACGAATCCTATCAGCTGGTTGTAGATAATTTACCGAAAAAGCTCCGGCTCCAATTAGGAAAAGAATAAATTTGCCCCTCATAAAAAGCAAACAAAAATTATGAAATAGCCATGATTTGACAAACGCCAACTGGAAATGAGAAAATTATTTCAACCATGGCAATTCCATGTGGCAACTAAAAAACAAATTCTTCACACATGAAATGAGCATGATTACGGAAAACACCAATCGGAATGAATATTTTCCAATCATGCGAATTCCATTCGACAAATAAAAATAAATTATATACGAATGAAACGAATTCTTTTCTCTCTGTTTGTATTATTCTCTGCCGTTATTGTTTCTGCGCAAAAAGAAATACAGCAATTTAATGATCAACTCGTTGTGGCTTGCACTACGGTAAAAAACCAACAAAAAACCGGTACATGCTGGAGCTTTGCTACCACCTCATTCATCGAATCAGAACTTTTGCGTAACGGGAAGGGTGAATTTGACCTCTCTGAAATGTTTTTTGTGAGAAATGCATACCTGCAAAAAGCCCGCAAATTTTTGTTTTATCAAGGCAAAGCAAATTTCAGCGAAGGCGGACAGGCTCATGATGTGATGAATGTCATCCGGGAATTCGGAATTTCTACGGATTCTGCTTTTCCGGGTAATCCAAATACTCCCGGCCTTTACGATCATAATCGACTGGTGGAAAATCTGACCAAAACAATTACCCGTATTAACGATAATTTCAATAAAAACACGGCTGACGAATGGGAAAAGAAATACACGCAGCTCCTCGATCAGCATTTTGGCCCGGTTCCTGAAACATTTCAGTACGATACCCGGAACTATACTCCAAAATCGTTTGCGAAACAACTTGACATCCGTCCCGACGATTACATTGAACTGACTTCATTCAGTCATCACCCGTTCTACTCATTCATCGATTTGGAAGTACCTGACAACTGGTCGCACGACCGCTATCTTAACCTCCCGATTGACGAATTCATTACAGTAATCGACAGCGCTTTGTCGAAAGGATTTTCGGTATGTTGGGATGGAGATACCAGCGAAAAAGGCTTTAGCCACCGAACAGGAACTGCTGAATTATTGAAAGAACAGGTCACCGATCAAAATGCACGCCAGCAAACCTTCCTGAATCGCAGCACCACCGACGACCATCTGATGCTCCTCGTAGGCACAGCAACGAGCGATAGCGGAGATAAATACTACAAAGTGAAAAATTCGTGGGGCACAAGCGATAGCAACTATGGAGGATTCATGTATTTGTCACTGCCATACATTCGGCTAAAAACCATTGCCATAATGGTACACAAATCAGCCATTCCCTTATCGGTATGGACGAAAATTAATATTGAAAAATCAGCACAATGAGAGAATACATTTTAGAAGATGAATATATCGAGCTAATCAAACTGATTAAGTTGATGCGGATTAGCGAGTCCGGAGGACAAGCCAAATTAATGGTTGAAGATGGAATTGTAAAGGTAAACGGACAAACAGAGTTCCGGAAACGAGCCAAACTTCGCCGGGGAGATATTGTGCGTGTTTTCAACCATGAAGTTATTATAAAATAAAAACCGGTAAGAATTTACCGGTTTTATGAAGCATTTTTTATCGGGGTGCTTCGGAATAGAGAAAAATTAAACGGTAGCTGTCTTTTTTGATTATTTCGACGAGTGTAAAATTAACTTTCAGAGTGCTTTTATCTTAACAAAAACCATTCGAATTTGGTGAATACCTATGTTTTTATTGTGAACTGCTAATTTTCGAATACGAAGCCCCCTTTTTTTGTGATGAACGGTTTACGTAAAATGGAAAAATGTTTGCCGTATAAAACAAAAAAAAGCACTTACCTCTTTGGCAAATGCTTCTTTTTACGGAACGAAACAGCTTGAATTAGCACTCAAGGCATTCTTTTTCGTTCAGTAAACTTAACGTATCACTAACTACTTTCATCTTCGATATCTCTCTGTCTGATAAGCGTATCTGGAAAAATCCTTCCAAATAATAGACAAACAACGTCCAATCCAGCTGATCAAATTTCAAATCATCGTTGTATGATGCATCCAACTGAATTTTATCGCGTCTTACCCCTGTTTTGCGCAAAACACGGTACAAAGTTCTGCGAGTTGATTTGTTTTCCATACTTACATTGTTTTCCCTGTTTCTGTTCTTCAATTTTCCGGGTACAAACTTATAAAATATACTTTCAAATTTTAGAATGAATAATTCAAAAATAAAAGTATAATAAAAAAATAACATTTATACTCCGAATACATATTTCTCAGTTATAGACAACAAAAGCACTGAAAGGTTGCAATTTTAGTACAGAGATTGTATCCATTCTTTTCGAAGCAGTGAAAATATTTCCAGGTCGATGTACTTGTGTGCGTGTTTTTCGCCATCCCGCTCTATCCCTTCGAGAGTGAAACCAAGCTTCCGGGGAATGGCCGAACTTTTCGTATTTCCTATCCCGCAACGAATCTGAATACGGTTCATATTTAAATTTCGGAAAGCAATATTGATCATTTTTTTTGTTGCCCGCAAAGCAATTCCCTTTCCTGTCATGCGTTCAATCAGCCAATACCCTATTTCAGTCCTGTAATTCAGGTAATCAGTATCTTTAAAACCTATCAATCCGGCAAATTCCCCTTTGAACCAGATTATAAAAACATCGTCGCGCTGCGTATAGGGTTTGTCAATAATCGACCGAATAAAAAGTTCTGTATCACGAACTTGTCTTGTAAATTCGATAAATGGAAGCCAGGTATGCAGAAAATCACGGTTCCGGTCAATGGCATTAAAAATTATCTCGGCATACGATAATTTTATCTTTTCCAGTGTCACTTGCTCATCAATAATAAATTGATCCATCATCAGGTCGATTTTTAATCAAAAGTAAGACTATGAAAACAAAATTGCTACAATACCTCTTTAAAACTGCTCTTTTTATTGCTGCTCCGAAATGGTTATATTTGTGGCAGACAGTCAGAAAAACAGGTTTCCCTTTTCTTTTCTGAAGAAAAAAAATTTGAAAACAATAAAAAAAATAGATCGTGAAAAAAAATGCATTCCTTCTGTTGGCGATTCTATTCGCTATGGTGAGTTGTGGTCCCAAAGATAAATTTGTGCTGATTGAAACCGAATACGGGAACATGAAAATCAAGCTATACAAAGAAACTCCGCTACATCAGCAAAACTTCATCAAACTGGCAAAACAGGGATTTTTTGATGGTCTGCTTTTTCATCGGGTAATTCAAAACTTCATGATACAGGGAGGAGATCCTGACTCGCGTAATGCAAAAGAAGGCACAATGTTGGGCTCAGGTGACCCGGGATATACGATTCCTGCCGAATTTCATGCCCAATTTTACCACCACAAGGGAGCTTTATCTGCCGCCCGAATGGGTGATAATGTAAATCCGAAGAAAGAATCGTCGGGTTCTCAATTCTTTATTGTTCAGGGTAAAACATTTACTGAAGAGCAACTTGCATCGTTGCAGCAATCGAAAAAAACGAACAAGGCTTCGGCTATTTTTCAGCGATTATTTAACGAACAAAAAGAATCGCTCATGAAATTGCGCGAAGAAGGCAAAGAAGATGAATTCAGTGTGCAAATGGCTGCTCTTCAGGAAAAAGCGGAAACCGAAGTAGCTCAAACTCCTGAGTATGTTTTCAGTGATGAGCAAAAGAAAGTTTATGCAACCATCGGAGGCTATCCTTCGCTGGACAACGAATACACAGTGTTTGGCGAAGTGGTGGAAGGACTGGATGTTATTGACAAAATTGCAGCCGTTACCACCGACGAGAACGATCGCCCCATAAAAGATGTAAAATTCAAAGTTACTGTTCTATAGTTGTGAAAAAAAGATTCTTACAAATACTCTGCATTGTTGTTTGGGTGCCATTATTTTCGAATGCGCAAGAGCGAGTAATACAAATTTCAACGAATCTGGGAAATATGACATTCCGGCTATTCGATGACACACCCAAACACCGGGATGCATTTATTGAACTGACTCAGCAGAACTATTACGATGGAACACTATTTTACCGGGTTATTCAGGATTACCTGATACAGGGAGGTTCGCGTTCCTCGCGCAATGCTCCGCCAGGAAAACGCATTGGCTACGGCGATCCCGACAAAACGGTTGACGACGAAATACTACCACACTATTTCCATAAAAAAGGAGTACTCTGTGCTCCTCGCCAACCCGACGAAGTGAATCCGTTCAAACAATCAGATATTTCGCAATTCTACATTGTAAAAGGACAGGTTTTTACTTCCGGACAACTCGACACCCTGGAACTGGCAGTAAATCGCCCGATACGAAAACGAGTGTACAATCAGATTATGACTGCCTCTGTACGCGAAAAGTTGAAACAGTTAAAAGAGGAAAAAAACGTTGATCGATTCAGAGAACTGGCCGACCGGATGAAGAAAGAAATTGATGCAGAGTATTACATGCAACAAGGCCGGCTCGAATTTTCGGAAGCTCAGCGAAAAGCTTATACAAGTGTTGGTGGTTATCCCGATCTGGACGGCAAGTACACCATTTTTGGCGAATGTGTGGAAGGTCTTGATGTAATTGACCGGATTGCTGCTCAAAAAACCGACGGAAACGACCGCCCGTTGCAAAACGTAGTTATTACAGTAAAAGTGATCCGCTGATGCAATTTCAATTAAAAGAAGAAGCCAAATCATTACAGAACTAAGTAATCAGAATAATATATCGCCGTGATAAACATAATATAAGATACTGATTGTCTGTCGCACGACAAATTGTAAATGGTAAATTATTTAATGGTAAATACTTAATTATATACCGATGAGAAAAAAGCTGGCTATTTTGATACTGTCTTTTTTTATGGCTGCCTGCATGTCGGGACAAAAGCAAGAACCAACCGCCAGTCCTGTTGCATCAAAAAACGAATCAGCACAGGAAAAAAAGGAAAATGAAAGTTCGTATGCCGGGTTCTTGGCTTCTATTGTGAAAATTGAAACGTTTGACAATGGCCGTGTGTTGGAAAGTGGTCAGGGATTTTTTGTTGCCGAAGATATTGTAGTGACCCGCTTGTCGCTGATGGGAGATGCCACCGAAGCAAAATGCACCACATTGAATGATTCTGAAAAGTTCAACATTGCTGGCTATCTGGCTATCGACCGGATTAACGATTTAGTTTTGCTGAAAACAGAAGGCATCAAACGCCCTGCAATTCCCTTGTATTCCGGCGTTGTTCCGAACGGAGCAAAAACAATTTACCTGACCAATGCCAGTGGCAGCACCGTTCCGCTTCACCGCGGGAAAATTCTCAGTTATACAAAAGTAAACGGCAATTACCGCTACACGCTGAATAACCAATTTCGATCATCCAGCTACGGAACCCCCGTTTTTGTTTCTAATCAGCAAGCAATCGGACTGGCATTTTCTGAAACCGTTGATTATGAAGTTCGTTATTATGCCATTCCTTCGGGATATATTACTGAACTACTGAAAACCAAATCAGAGCGTGTTTCTCCATTAAAACAAATTAGTTTGACAGACCCCGCTTTGTCGGAAGCAAACAGCCGAATAAAAGGACTTCGTATTGAAACCGATTACGGAAATATTCTCATTCGTTTGCATAACCAAACTCCTGCCTACCGCGACAATTTCATCAAACTGGTGCGCGAACATTATTTCGACAGTTTACTTATCCACCGGGTAATCAAAGGATTTTGCATTCAGAGTGGCGCTGCCGACACCCGCTATGCTTCCTCCGATGATGTGGTCGGATGGAAAGGCCCCGGATATACGTTGCCTGCACACATCGTTCCCGGACTGTTTCATCGCCGAGGAGTAATCGGGTCGCCCCGAAAACCTGATACCAAAAACTCGAAACGCCGCTCCGACGGATCGCAATTTTATATTGTTACAGGCCGCGTTTACAACGACGCCGAACTCAATGATATTGAGAAAGAAAACGGCATAAAATTCACTGTCGATCAACGACGCGTATATAAAACAGAAGGAGGGGCTCCGCATATTGATGGCACTTACACCATTTTTGGAGAAGTGACACAAGGAATGGAAATTGCCGATCAGATTGTAAAAAAAGAGGTCGGAAGTGAATTCCGACCTAAAGAAGATATCCGGGTTAAACGAATTGTCATTATCGAATAATTATTCCAACCCAACACGAAGGCCATTGGAATTTCCCTGCGCATTATAGAATCCACCATCAACAGTGGTTTCTCCGGTGTGCAATTTAACCAGAAATCCAACCAAATACCAGTTATTCGATTCAACAACTTTACTTGCTACCACCTCTTTCCCATTCAGATAAGTAGAAGTATAGGTATATTTTACAGGTATTTCAAACCACCCGGCAGTTTTTGCAGAAGTGCTCATTTTTACATTCTTCGGATTAATACTTGTATCCACATTCGGATTACATGCATGAAATTCGCCCGGATCGAGCACCCATTCCGTAGTAAAAACCATTGAATTGTAGGGCTTTTTGCCATATTCACCTGTACGCTGTTCGGTGTTTTCATATTTTGTATCCATGAAAAGACTGGCTTTCCCGTTTCCTACCGTAATACGAATTGGACAGGGAGGAACCGGTAAATTTCGGACGTTTCTTGTAAAGCAGGCTTCAAAGGTTTCATGCACATCCGAAAAATTCTTATTCGACTGCACCAAATCTTCAAAACATTTTTTAGCCATCTCTGTGCTCACTCCAGCTTCTACGGCACGAGTCAGGTCGTCCTGTGCATCCGAAAAACGATCGAGCAAATGACGAGCAGCTGCACGGGCAATAAATAATTTCGGATGTTTCAAATTATCAATGGCCATCGAATACCGGGCTTCTGCCGATTTAAAATCCGCTTTCTCCATATACATATTTCCCTGGAGATAGGCAGAACGGGCAACCCCAACCGGCGGCTCCGGAATATTACATTCGTCGGTGAGCACAACGGTTGTTTTTTCAGTCACCGACTGTTTCACTGGTTGTTGCTGAACAATCACGGCCGGACGCTTAAAACGACTCCCCGAAGCATCATTCAATACCAATTGAATAGCAGCTTCCGGATTTTTATCGTAAGCACTTGCATGTCTCTGCCCATTTCCTTCGATAAAAAGAACCAGCGAATTTCCCGATTTCCAGTCGTTCTGACTGGTTATTTCTGTAATAACCGTTGAAATATCGGGCGATTTCATCATTTCTCCGGCCTGTGTCCAGGCTTCCACATTGTTCCAATTCATTCTGGCCTTGGTTCGGATACGGGACGATAGATTCCGATTAACGGCCTGAAATGGTTCAGCGTTGGCCACTTTTTCTCCGGTAATTGACAACATACTGATTTTTGATGCAGGCTGATCGACATGAAAAACGAGGTAACAGTTCGATAGCGGAGCTCCCCTTTCGACAGCCACATCGGTAAACCGAAGTCCCACCAGTTGCTTCATGTTCTTGGCATTAGTCGGATCAGCAGTCAGATCAATTACCGGACTATTCAACATCACAGTTGTAAAACCAGCCGATTCCTCTGCATCGTTTTCAGGCGAATTAATCTGATAATTTTGAGCATTCACATACAAGGTAGAAAACAACAACTGACACACGATAAGTGCTAACGCGTTCTTCATGGTTTTGGCTTTTAAGTTTTCGTCAAGTTACCACCTTTTTTTATGCAAGTCAATGTCTTGTGTTCGACTCAAATCAACCATAAAGGCAAAAAAAATCCCGCTTCAATAAAGAAACGGGATCAAATTTATTTGGTAAACAGTCTTTTATTCAATATTTGCAGCAATGCTGTCGCGAATTACGACAAATTCATCCGGCGATAATTTCATTTTTTTGCTGAAATTAAGCAAATCAGCTTCGCTTTGCATTGGCACCAGATGAATGTGTGCATGAGGCACTTCGAGCCCCAATACCAACACTCCTACTTTCACACACGGAATGGCTTTTTTCAGACCCTCAGCTACTTTTTTTGCAAAAAGTTGTAATCCGGCATACGTTTCATTATCCAGGTCGAACAAGTAATCGACTTCTTTTTTGGGAATTACCAATGTATGCCCCTTAACTACCGGCATAATGTCGAGAAAAGCATAGAAATTTTCATCCTCCGCCACTTTGTACGAAGGAATTTCTCCATTAACGATTCGTGTGAAAATGCTAGCCATTGAGCTTTACTTTTAAATTGAAATATCGATGATCTCGAAAGGAATTGTTCCTGAAGGAACTGTAATTTCAACCACATCGCCCACCTTTTTGCCCAGCAAACCTTGTGCTATCGGCGTTCCGATAGAGATTTTGCCAGCTTTCAAATCGGCTTCATGTTCAGAAACAATGGTGTACTGCATACTTGCATTGTTCTTTTTATTTTTGATGGTTACCTTGTTCAAAATCTGAACACATGAGGTGTCAATCTTCGATTCATCAATAATTCGGGCACTGGCAATTTTCTCGCGCAGAATAGCAATTTTTGCTTCCAACATGCCTTGTGCATCTTTGGCTGCATCGTACTCTGCATTCTCAGAAATATCGCCCTTTTCAATGGCTTCTCCGATCTGTTTCGAAATAGCCGGCCGTTCAACGGTCATCAGATGTTCTAATTCATCTTTCAATTTCTTCAGACCTTCTTCTGTAATGTATGAAACCTTTCCCATAGCATAATTTTTTTCTACTATATAAAACAAAAAAGAATTCCGGCTTTTTGCGGAACTCTTTCGGAACAAAATTATATAAATTTTTCTATTTATTCGAATATTTTTCCCGAAATTTCTTTTAAATCATTGATTGAAAGCAAATTCTTCAATATTTGCGTTGAAGTATTTCAGAATAAACAACTGCTTTCTTCATCGAAAATCCATCCATCAGTGCCGAGACTTTTTGTCGTGCTCGTTTCGTTTTCATCTCTTTCCCTGCGGATGTCTGATTTAAAATCACCAGCTCTTTTTCTCTTGCGTTTCGGGCCAGTTCTTCCGTCAAAAAAGCTTGTGGCTTATTCTTTTTCTTTGTCGGAACTACGTAGCCAGAAACCGGCTCGGGAACAGTTGCCGGTTGCATGGGTCGTGGCGGAGGTTCGTCAAGACCAAAATTGGTACCCAAAAGTTGCTCCAGAAAAGATTCGCTCCGCCGGCCATCACCTCCATGCAGCGGAGGTGTAGCACCCTTTTTGCCTTTGTTGCGGTTAAATGCGCCAACAATAGAAAGCAAAATGGCCAGAATTATAAAAATATATTCTTCCATAACGGATGATTTCTACTTCTGAATAAAATAAATTTGCAATTCTTTGGTTAATGCAATAAAGATAGAGAAAATGAAACATATTATACAACGAATTGCTCAGCTATTTCTGGTTGCGGCCTTTATAATTGGACCTGTTTCGTGTAATAAGGATTCCAACACACTGATTCCATGGGTTCCTGTGAGTATTCAGATTTCTCTTGCCAATTACATCGACCTGAATGCCCCGGGCGGTTATATTTATTTTCCTGATCAGGGTTATGCCGGAGTAATTGTGTATTGTGCTGACAATGTAAGCCAGCAATATTATGCGTTTGATGCGGCTTGTACCCACGAAGTATCGCGAGAATGTTCGCTTCTGACCAAAGGAGCCATTGACGGAACCATTGCAACCTGCCCTTGTTGCGGATCAAAATATATCCTGTTTGGTGGCGGATATGTGCTGAATGGCCCGGCCAAAGACCCGCTCAAACAGTACCACGTGCAAATTCTCAATGGAGGAAACAATTTGCGGATTTACAATTAAACAATTCCTTACACCAGTTCAAACACTTTTCGTTTTGCAAGCTCGAAAAGAAATACCCGGTGAAATTCAGACTCAAAATGCCAATTATCAAGCTTATTTGAGAAATTGTATGAAACCGGACTATCGGTCATGTCGGCAGTGATAATCAACCAGATGAGAGTCAGCCGTTTTTTTCGGTAAAGCGGAAGTTTTTCTTCTTTTGCATGAATCGTGAATGCAATATTCTCGTACGAAATTTCAGGATGAAGATAAACCGAATCGCCTTTGAAGGAATGGAAGTCTGGCTTTTCGTAATCAGGACCATGAAGTTTCGTAAGCTCGATGCCTGTTGAAATTTTAGCCGTATTGTGCAAGGTAAAATCCGGCGATTCTGTTTTTATCAGCCTGCCTTTCGGAAACGAGTCGTATTCCTGCCGGAACAAGTCCATAACCAGCTTTTCCTCTTCTACCTGATTAAAATGATTTAACGACATGAAGTGCACAGCATCGATTTTTAAATTGTGATAAGCCTAAAATTAGTCATTCACTTCTTGCAATCAAAACGATACCAATACCTTCGCCGGCAAAACTTACTTTTTTCTCTTTTTCTTTTGATTTTCCTGCCTGGCATCTTCCTTCATCAGCGAGCGCCAATCGTCGTCATGATCCTTGGTGAATTCAAGAGTTTCTTTGTATTCGGTCTTTTCAATATTGAGCACATTTATTTTTTTGCCCAGATATTCTTCAATCTCTTCTAAAATTGGTTTTTCTTCGGTACTGCAAAACGACACGGCAACACCACGCTCATTTCCACGGCCGGTTCGTCCCACCCGGTGCACATAATTTTCAGCCTGATCGGGCAAATCGTAGTTAACAACAAAATTTACGCCTTTCACATCAATTCCGCGGGCACTTACATCGGTTGCTATCAGCATGTTTATTTCGCCTTTCCGAAAACGATCCATTACATCAAACCGATCTTTTTGTTCTTTGTCGCCATGAATTGTTTCGCTGGCAACACTAACCCGATCCATTGCTTTTTTTACCCGCTCGGCCCTCACTTTGGTACGCACAAACACCAGTACTTTTTTCCCGGGATTTTCTTCCACCAGTCGTTCTAAAAAGAAGCGTTTATCGTCCATTTCGATATAAGCCACCGAGTGATCCACATTTTTAGCCACCGGATTCTTCGGCGAAATTTGAATACGTATTGGTTTTCGAGTGAGAGAATATGCCAGTTTCTTGATTTTTTCGTCGATGGTTGCCGAGAAAAAGAGGGTTTGCCGATCTTTGGGCAAAAATTTCAATAAGTCGCGAATGTCTTTAATGAAACCGAGATCTAGCATGTGATCCGCCTCATCCAGAATTAAAATCTCAACCCGGCTAAAGTTGATATGTCCCTGACTAACCAAATCGAACATTCGACCCGGCGTAGCCACCAGAATATCAATTCCTTTTTCGAGCCGGGCAATTTGTGGTTCCTGCTCAACTCCACCAAACACACAAAATGTTTTCACCCGGGTATGCTTGCCAATTTGCTCAAACACTTCGGTAATTTGCAATGCCAGCTCACGGGTTGGAACCATCACCAGACATTTAATGCCATCCGGGCGATTTTTTATTTTCCGCTCGTCGAGCAAATGAAGCACAGGAATAGCAAAAGCTGCTGTCTTTCCGGTTCCTGTTTGAGCGATCGCCAGCACATCTTCGCCGTTCAAAATCGGTGAAATTGATTTATATTGAATGTCGGTTGGTCGTTTAAAACCCAACTTGTCCAGACTCTTTTTTATTTCCGGAGAGATAAAATATTGCTCAAACTTCATAATTGAATTAGTGTGTTTTCAGGCTACAAAGCTATTGCTTTTTTTATAATTCAGCATTTTATGTCGAGAATGCACTGGCAATCAACAATCGACTTCTTGCTTTTGGTAGCAAATCGTGGTAAATTGTATAGCAAATTTCCTTCGCCAGAATGAACCAGAGAACAACAAAAATTCACATAAGCACCTACAATAAAGCAATTTAACATTTGCAAATGTTTTATAATGACACTTACATATATTATTCGAACTAGTTAAACGAACATGCATGAAAGAAGAATTTCTATACTTTATCTGGAAGAACCGATTGTTCGACGCGAATAATCTGACGACAAACTCGGGTGAAAAAATAGAAGTAATCTCGACCGGTACACGCAACACCGATTCGGGACCCGACTTTTTCAATGCAAAAATCAGGATTGGCAAAACTCTCTGGGCCGGAAATGTAGAAATACACACCCGCGCATCGGACTGGTATTTGCACCATCACGATCAGGACGAAGCTTTCGGAAATGTGATTTTGCATGTGGTGGAAATTGCCGACCGGACAGTAATTGTAAAAGGCAAAGAGCTTGCCTGCCTCGAAATAAATTATCCGATTCACCTGCAAAACAATTACCTGCATTTGCTTCAATCTGAGAACTGGATTGCCTGTCAGGAACAAATTCATGCCATCGATCCGTTTGAAATCCGGTTTTGGTCGGGAGCCTTGCTAAGCGAACGATTACTCGACAAAACCGACGAAATAAGAAACATTCTTCAACGAAATAAAAACGACTGGAACGAAACTTTTTATCTGTTGCTGGCTCGTAATTTTGGGATGAAAACCAATGCTCTCCCTTTCGAAATGCTGGCCCGATCGGTTCCTCTGCGTATTTTAGCAAAGCACAAAGATCAGTTGTTTCAGATTGAAGCCTTGCTGTTTGGTCAATCGGGATTGCTCAACGAAGAATTGCTGGGCGACGAGTATTTTTTAAAACTTCGCGACGAATATTCATTTCTATACAAAAAATACAATTTGCACCCCATGGAAGCGCATTTATGGAAGTTTTTACGCTTGCGTCCGGCCAATTTTCCAAGCCTGCGAATCAGTCAGCTTGCAAAACTAATCCATAAGTCGAATGCCCTGTTTTCGCGCATTCTCGAAACCGAAAGTTTGAAAGCACTTGAGCAATTTTTTGATGTGGAAAGTTCGGAATACTGGGCCGAGCACTACCGGTTTAACAAACCTTCGCACAATTCGACAAGGCGATTGGGAAAAACGGCATTCGAAAATATTGTGGTCAACACCATTGCCCCGATGTTGTTTATTTATGGTGAACTGAATGCCCGGACTGAATTGAAGGAACGAGCCGTTCGTTTCCTCGACGAGCTTCCTTCCGAAGAAAATTCGATTATTGAACAGTGGAAAGAGTTAGGTATTTCGAGCAAATCAGCCTTCGAGTCACAAGCCCTGATTCAGCTAAAAAACAAATATTGCAAGCCTAAAAAATGTTTGCATTGTCGCATCGGTGCAAAAATTATCAATCGTACATCATAAGCCTGAAGGGAAAATACCGAAACCCAAATTGATCTTTGGCAATGAGCAGTTTTCTGATTTCGCATCTGCGATTGACTAAATTTTAACCGTGAAACGAAACGTGAAATTTTAAACCATGCGGATAAGTCAACCAAAATAGCTCGTCGGTGTTTATTAAATCGGACTGCAAACCCGTATTTTTCGACGCCGAAATTGTGAGCTTGCCCGCATTTATATAATTTCACCACACATTTTATAAAACAAATATTTTATGGAATTTCCAAAGCTTTCACACGATATGCCCATTGAATTATTCAACGAGTTTGCCTCGAATACGCTGGTTGACGCATTGGGTATCCGTTTTACCGAGATAGGCCCCGATTACGTAAAAGCAAGTATGCCGGTTGATCACCGAACCGTTCGTCCGGGTGGCATTTTGCACGGCGGAGCAAGTATTGCCCTGGCTGAATCAGTGGCCGGATTGGGCAGCATGGTTCTGGTTGATTTTCGCAAATACGATGTAAAAGGCATCCAGATAAGCGCCAGCCACACCGGAAGTGCATCGGAAGGAATGGTCTATGCCACTGCAACCATTGTTCATGCAGGCAAACAAACACATGTATGGGATGTTCGCGTGGAAAGTGCTGACGGACGCCTTCTCTCCATCGAACGGGTTACCAATATGATTATCGAAAGAAAATGACCAACACGGAATTTACCGGACTGATTGACCAACTTCTGGATCGCAATATTGCTTTTGCAAGCTGGTATTTTCCGAAGGAAAGCCATGCATCATTGCTGATCGGCAATCCTGAGGATGCTACATTTTATCACCAATTCAACCAATTGAACGGGGAACAGGGCTTTGTTTTTGCACCTTTCCGAATAACAGAAAAAAGTCCGGTTATTTTACTGAAACCAGGATTGCTGATTGAAAATATCCATTCAGCCCCTTGCTTTGATCCGGCAGATTTTACACCGATTGCTAATTCCGAAGAAAGCCACTCATATCAGTTTATTTCGAAAGACGAATATTTACAGGGAATAGAAGACACCGTAGCCGAAATCAAACAGGGAAACCTGTCGAAAGTGATTATGTCTCGGCGCATTCCGTCCAAACGCAATGGGCAATCAATCGGAAAACTTTTTGTCGATTTGAATGAAAAAACGCCCAATGCAATGACTTACCTGGTGAATTTGCCACTGGCCGGAACCTGGATGGGTGCCACTCCCGAAGTGCTGTTGTGTTCGCAGAATGATTCGTACGAAACAGTTTCGCTTGCCGGAACACAGACCCGACGCGCCGATGGAGAATATTACTGGCACACTAAAGATATTGAGGAACAGGCATTTGTTTCGCGATACATGCTCGATGTGTTTTTTCAGTTCGATATTCATCGCTACCGCACTGTCGGCCCCGAAACGCTGGAGAGCGGTAAAGTTGCCCACCTGAAAACGTCTTTCTTTTTTCAATCTGAAAAGATTAACGGCTGTCTCGGTAATTTTGTAGCTGAATTGCATCCAACCCCCGCCGTTTGCGGACTTCCAAAAGAATTAGCTCACGAATATATCCGCCAGCACGAAAAACATCAGCGAAAATATTACACCGGCTATCTCGGCCCATGGCGACTCCAAAATGAAATGAGGCTTTTCGTAAATTTGCGTTGCATGGAAGTGCTTCCCGAACAATTCGTGCTGTATGTAGGCGGAGGAATTACCGCCAAATCGGTACCCGAAAAAGAATGGGAAGAAACCCTGCAAAAAGCACAAACCTTACTTTCTGTTATCGAAAAAGAAGAAGAATGATCAGCGATAAAAAACATATTCAGCAACTGGCATCTCTGATGCTGGCTCACGATGTTACCGATGTGGTAATTTCGCCAGGAAGCCGCAATGCGCCGATGATTAATACGTTTGCCAGCCATCCTAGCTTTTGTTGCCGCAATGTGGTGGACGAACGCAGTGCCGCGTATTTCGCTCTCGGACTGGCTCTGTCCAAACAAAAACCGGTTGCGCTGGTTTGCAGTTCGGGCACTGCTCCCCTAAACTATGCGCCTGCTGTTGCCGAAGCTTTTTACCAACATATTCCCTTAATTGTACTTACCGCCGATCGTCCCGAATACTGGATTGATCAATCGGAAAACCAGTGCATCAACCAAAAAAATATTTACCAGAATTTTAGTAAAAAGAATGTGGTTTTGCCACTTCCCGAAACTGAAAAAGACCTGTGGTATGCCGCCCGGATGATCAACGAATGCCTGAATGCTGCCACAAACGGACAAGCAGGTCCGGTGCATATCAATATTCCGTTGGAAGAACCGTTGCACCAAATGCTCGATGCTGAGCTACCCTCAATCAAATACATCCAGCAATGCAGCACTTTGTCGGTTTTGCCCGGCAACGAACTGGAAAATTTGGCTTCTGAAATTAATCAGGCTAAAAAAATACTGGTGCTGGCAGGTCAGCAAAATACCAATCCGGGATTGGAAAACAATCTGTCCGATTTTTGCCGACAATCGGGAGCAGTGGTACTCACCGAACATCTCTCAAACCTCAGCGATCCGCTATTTTGCAGCAATGTCGATAATTTGATGACTGCCATTCAGGAAGACCGAACCGAAGATTTCCAGCCCGATCTGCTTATCAGTTTTGGCGGCACCTTTGTTTCGAAATCCATCAAACAATTTCTGCGGAAATACAAAACTGCCGAGCACTGGCATTTGAGCGCTTCAGGCGAACATTTCGATACATACCAGTCGCTTACCCATGTAATTCCTGTTGATGCAGCCGATTTTTTTGAGTCGGTAAATGAAATTATTGATAGCAAACAAAACGATTACCAGCAATTGTGGCTAAACAAAGAAAAGCATGTCAATGCACTCCGCGACAGTTTCACGCAACAAATTCCTTTCTGCGATCTGAAAGTGTTCGGGCAATTAGCCAACAGCATTCCTGCCAATTCGGTGATTCATCTGGGCAACAGTTCGCCGGTTCGATATGCGCTTGTCTGTTCGCCTGTGAGTGGAGCACAATATTTCAGTAACCGCGGTACCAGTGGCATCGATGGTTGTGTTTCAACAGCAGTAGGTTTTGCCAGCGAATCAGAAAAAATCAACACCGTAATTGTGGGAGACCTCTCGTTTTTCTACGATTCGAATGCATTGTGGAACAAACACCTGAAGCCCAATTTGCGCATCGTTGTTATTCACAATGGCGGAGGAAATATTTTCAGCATGATTAAAGGTCCGGGCGAGTCACCTGTTTTTAACGAGCACTTTTTTGCCGCCAACACCCACAAAGCCGAACCACTTGCGCGCGCTTTCGGACTCGATTATTTCAGTGCAAACAATGAAAACGAATTGATTGACGCATTGAACAAATTTTATTCTCCCGATCAGCAAAATCCTGCATTGCTCGAAGTTTTTACTGATGCAGCAACCAATACTGAAATTTTCAGAGCACTTTTTAAGGAAGTGAAAAAATGATGAAAGAAAGAATATATCGAATAGTAGAAAAGGGAGCACATGGATCAAAAGGTAATCTCATTTTTGATTATGCCATTATGCTGCTTATAATTGCAAATACTTTTGCCATATTTCTTGAAACATTTCCTAGCATTAGTTCTGCATATAAATCCTTCTTCAACCTATTTGAATTTATCTCTGTCATTGTTTTTTCAATCGAGTATTCACTCCGTCTTTATGTCTCTGACTTAACATATCCTTCCAGTTCCAGAACAAAATCTTTATTAAAATTTATTTTTTCTCCATACGCGATTATTGACCTTATCGCAATAATTCCTTTCTATCTACCATTCTTAATTAAAATTGACCTACGATTTATTCGTATCCTGAGAATGATGAGATTCGTCCGATTATTCAAAATAAGCAGATACAATAGTTCTTTAAATCTAATTTGGATCGTAATAAAAGAGAAAAAATCAGAATTGACCGTTACTGGATTTTTAGCTTTCTTAATTCTTTTAGTCGCATCATTTTTAATGTTCCACGTTGAAGGAAATGTACAGCCAGAGAAGTTTCCAAACTTATTTTCCAGTTTTTGGTGGGCAATTTCAACTTTAACAACTGTAGGATATGGTGATGTATATCCTACTGGCGTTGGGAAAATTATTGGTGCTTTTATTTCTGTATTAGGAATTGGAGTAGTTGCACTCCCTACAGGCATAATAGGTTCCGGATTCATGGAAAAGATCGGTAATAAAAAACATGATTCGGAATATTGTCCTCACTGTGGTAAAAAAATTAAATGAAATTGGATATATATGGAACTGCCCTTTCAGGGCGCAATTACATACGGGAATCATGATCCCGAGGCCTTGCCTCGGGCTATATAAATTGGGCCTTCAGCCCGAAATGCATACAAAAAGTTGAATTTAATTTTCACATAGCAAGAACAAATAACTAGCAGTCAATTAACAATATTGAATTACGTTAAAACAAAATATAGTTTGGTAATAATTAACTTAAACGCGCTGAAAGAGCAACTAAAAAAAGAATAACCATGTCGCAATCATTATCAAAATTGTACATACACCTGGTTTTTCACATTAAAACTAAACTTGTTCCAATTCGCCAAGAAGATCGAAACAGTTTATATGCATATATCGCGACAATTATTAAAAACAATGAATCAATCCCGATCATTATTAACGGAACTGCCGATCATATCCATATTTTGTGTGTGATGTCAAAGAATATCGCCCTGGCAAAATTTACAGAAGAAATAAAACGACACAGTAGTCGATGGATCAAGACAAAAGGACTGCATTATCAGAATTTTGCATGGCAAGGAGGCTATGCCGCTTTTTCAGTAAGTCAGTCATTACATAACAAAACAAAGACATACATCCAAAATCAAGAGAAACATCATAATAAGATGAGCTTTCAGGAGGAATTAATTGTTTTCCTAAAAGAATATCAAATTGAATATGATGAACGATATTTGTGGACAGATTAAATTGCCCTTTCAAGGCGCAATACTAGCTGGCAATCATTTTCCCGAGGCCTTGCCCCGGGCTATAAAATTATAAAACAAATTAATTGACAACAACCAACTAACACGCCCTGAAAGGGCTACTAACTTCAACCCGGGGCAACACCCCGGGATAAAAAAAGACACGATATGACAACAAAACGCGAATGGCAAACCATTAAAGAATACGAAGACATTTTTTTCGATTATTTCGACGGAATCGGAAAAATAACCATTAACCGCGAACGCTACCGCAATGCATTTCGCCCCACTACGGTGAACGAAATGAGCGACGCACTGCGCATTTGCCGCGAAGATCAGCGCATCAATGTAGTTGTGCTCACGGGGGCTGGCGACAAAGCTTTTTGTGCTGGTGGCGACCAAACCGTAAAAGGAATTGGTGGCTACATCGACAAAAACGGTATTCCTCGTTTGAATATTCTTGAAGTGCAGAAACAAATCCGCAGCATGCCCAAACCTGTAATTGCCATGGTGAACGGCTTTGCCATTGGTGGCGGACACGTGCTGCATGTCGTGTGTGACATCAGTATTGCTTCCGAAAATGCCATCTTCGGACAAACCGGCCCGAAAGTAGGCAGTTTCGATGCTGGCTTGGGATCATCGTATCTGGCAAGCATCGTGGGGCAGAAAAAAGCCCGCGAAATATGGTTCATGTGCCGCCAGTATTCTGCTGCCGAAGCATTGGAAATGGGACTGGTAAACAAAGTTGTTCCGTTCGATCAGTTGGAAGATGAAGTAGTGGCCTGGGCACAAAAAATGCAGGAACACAGTCCGCTTGCCCTGCGCATGCTCAAACTGGGTCTCAATGCCGAACTCGACGGACAAATCGGTATTCAGGAATTTGCAGGCAATGCCACCCTGTTGTATTACCTCACCGAAGAGGCACAGGAAGGTAAACACGCATTCCTCGAAAAGCGCAAACCTGACTTTAAAAAGTTCCCAAAGTTCCCGTGATTCGGGGATTTCGTCAGCTTACAATTTTGTAAGTTGCAATTTTGTAAGCTGAATCTTGGTTAAGAACATAAAAGCGAAACTTTTGTTATATTGCTTTTACTATACCAAATTGAAAATGAAAATGAAAAAATACTGGAGCCTTCTACTACTAATCGCTGTAATTGCCTGTTCGCCTGCAAAAAAAACAAGTGAAAAGGATGTAATTACAGTGACCATTCTTCCGCAGAAATATTTTGTAGAACGCATTGCAGGTGAACTTACCGAAGTAAATGTACTGGTTCCTCCGGGTGCCAGCCCCGAATTGTATTCGCTGGTGCCATCGCAACTGAAAGATGTTGCGCGCAGCAAGGCCTGGCTTCGTCTCGATTATATTGGGTTTGAGCTTGCGTGGTTTGACAAAATTATGTCCACCCAGCCCGAATTGAAAAATTTCATCGTGTCAGACGGAATTGAGTTGATTCACGGAGAAGAAGAAGCACACGGCGACCACATGCATCCCGGAGGTGTTGATCCGCATTTTTGGATGTCGCCGCGCGAAATATCGATCATTGCCCAGAATACCCTGAATGCCCTCATTTCGTTGTATCCCGAACAGGAACAAACTTTTCGGACCAATTTTGAAGGTTTAAAAACAGACATTGCAGACATTGATTTACACATTCAGGAAGCGCTGCAAAACGTGCAGAATCGCAGTTTTTTGGTATTTCATCCGGCGCTGGCCTACTTTGCACGCCAATACAACTTAGCGCAAATTTCGCTGGAAGAAGATGGCAAAGAACCTTCGCCCAAACACGTACAGGAAATTGTTCAGCAAGCCAAAGAAAAAGGTATTCGTATTATTTTTATTCAGAAAGAATTCGACCAGAGCAATGCACAAATCATTGCTGACGAAATTGGTGGCGAAATCGTTCAAATCAATCCGCTCGATTACAATTGGGTTGAACAGATGAAAGAAACTACCGCAAACCTGCAAAAGGCATTGAATTAATGAAACCGATTCTCGAAATACGCGATTTGTCTGTCAGCTTCGATGGAACCCGGGTACTTGAAAAGGTACAGCTGGATGTTCGTGAAGGTGACTTTCTGGGAGTAATTGGCCCCAACGGAGGAGGAAAAACCACGTTACTGAAAGCTATCCTAGGACTGATTAAAGCCGATTCGGGCAGCATCCGTTTTCAGTTCAAAAATCCAGACAAGCATGCTATCGGCTACCTTCCTCAAATTAATCAGATCGACCGCAAATTTCCGATCACGGTTTTGGATGTAGTACGCTCCGGAAATACCAACCGAATTCATGGTTTTTCGTTCCGCAGAAACCCCGAAATCGACCGGGCAATGCAACTTCTGCACGAAACAGGAATCAGCAATATTGCTCACAAAGCCATCGGCGAATTATCAGGCGGACAAATGCAACGCGTATTTCTGTGCCGGGCACTAATGAGCGAACCGGAATTGCTCATTCTGGATGAACCCGATACGTTTGTGGACAACAATTTTGAAAGCGAATTGTACGAAAAACTGCGCGAATTGAACAAGCGCATGTCCATTGTACTGGTTTCGCACGACGTGGGAACGATTGCACAATATGTGAAAACCATTGCCTGCGTCAATCTGCATCTGCATTATCATCCGTCGAATAAAATATCGACGCAGCAACTCGCGGCTTACAATTGCCCACTGCAAATTATTACGCATGGCGAAATTCCGCATACCGTACTGAAAACTCATCAACACACGCACGAACATCCTCACGAATCATGAACGCACTGTTTGAACTTTTTCAACTGAAATTTTTTGTGAATGCGGTACTCGCTGCACTGCTGGCAGGCATTTCGTGCGGCATTGTCGGAACGTATATTGTGGCCCGACGCAAAGTTTTTATTACCGGCGGAATTACTCATGCTTCGTTCGGAGGAATTGGCCTCGCTTATTTTCTGGGACTTTCGCCATTACTTGGAGCAAGTATTTTTGCCGTTCTTTCTGCTTTCGGCATTCAGTTTTTTAACCAGAAAGCTGAAGTACGCGAAGACTCCTCCATCGCCATCTGGTGGTCGCTGGGAATGGCGCTGGGAATTATTTTCATCTACCTCACCCCCGGCTATGTTCCGAATCTGATGACTTATCTATTTGGGAGCATCCTCACGGTAACTCAGTCTGAAATCTGGTTTATGGTAGCACTCAATATTGTGCTGCTTGCTTTTTTCATGATTTTCTTCCGCACCATTCTGTACCTCTCGTACGACGAAGATTTTGCACGCACTTCGGGTATCCGTGTTACCTTGTTCAATTACCTGATGATGGCTTTGATTGCCCTGACGATTGTACTGAATATCCGCGTGGTAGGCATTATTCTGATTCTTTCGCTGCTAACCATTCCGCAAGCCACAGCCAACCTGTTTACCAAGTCGTTTAAAACACTAATGCTACTTTCCACAGCAATTGCTTTTGTTGGAACTTTTGCTGGTTTACTGGTTTCGTATTGGGCTGATATTCCATCGGGAGCGGCCATTATTTTCACCCTGGTTATTATCTTCGGATTGGCCAAAGTGATTCGATTACTACGGAAATGAATAAAGGAAAAGAAATAATTCGCTGTTCGAATTGCGGTTTTCAGACGACAAGAGAAGACATTGACCGCACGTGCAGCAATTGTTTTGCCTGCACCGGTTGCGAAATTTATATCTGCCCTCAATGTCGCGAAGAAATTGTTGTAAAACCAATCAAACCGATGTCTTCCGGAAGAAAAAAAGACGAACTATCTAGATAAGCTCCACTTCTTTTTTCTGAATTTTCTTTTCCGATTTTGCTTCAATTAATTGACTGGCGGTAATTTCGGCAATATCCATCACCTGAACGGGCGATTGTTTTGCCAAACTGCGCTTACAAACCGGACAAGCTGTTGCCAGTACCTGCGTTCCCGGCACACAAAGCGACTGCACCACATGCCCGGCAATCGTGTCTTTCAGCGACTGATCGGCCTGTGTATTGGCTAAACTTCCCCCACAGCACAGCCCATTTTCCCGTTCAAATCCGGTAGTCAGCAACACACCCGATTGCTGCAAAAGTCTTCGTGGAGCTTCGTAAATGCCCGAACCACGCCCCAACTCACAAGGATCGTGATATACCATTTGCAGCTTTTCATTTTTTATACTGATTTTGCCCGCCTCACTCAACTGCTGCAAATATTCGCTGTGATGCACGACCGGAATCGGCAGTTCATAATTTTCGCGGAACATTTTATAGCAGATGGGACACGATGTTACCAATTGACTGGCTCCTGATTTTCGGATTATTTCGAGGTTGATCTCCGCCATGCGCTTTGCAGCTTCGGTATTGCCCGACAAAAACATGGGCCGCCCGCAACATACACTTCCGGAGTCTTCGTTCATCACCCAAAAATCTTCTCCTGCCTGCTGCATAATTTTCACCATCGATTTTTCAATCCCCGGCGTGAGCGACGACATGCATCCCGGGAAATAGATTGTTTTTGAAACGCGACGCTCCTTTTCCTTCTCAAAAAATGAAAAATCATTTTGGTTGAAACGGGCAAACTGTTCGCGATACATGCGTTTTTGCAGGGTCAGATCAATGCCTACCGGACAAGCTTGTGTGCAACGACCACAGAGCAGACAATTATTCAAGTTTTCTTCAGTAAGCGTATTGTTTCGGATGTCGCGGGTAAAATTCACTCCCTGCACCGTGCTCACATTGGCCTGCGTTTTCATCTGGCACACATCAATGCACACCCCACAACGCGAACACGAATAAATCTCAAAATTGGTCAAACCCTGATTTACTTCACGTTTGCTGGCTCCCCAGTGTTTCAGAAAAATATACACCGCTTCGGTTGGAATATGCATATAGCGCGAATACGGCAGCAACACAAAAAAACCACCCAAAGCAAGTGAATATAACCACCAGACGGGCATCTGAAGTTGCTCAACCGGAAGAAACGAAGCCAGTAATTGTCCGGTTTGCCCAGTCAGAAAACTGTAACCGTTGCTTCCCGAAGCCAGACTTTCAGCCAGGTAACGTGCCGGAAAAATCATCCAAAGAAACGCCAATGCCCACTTATCAATCGGTTTGTGTTGCGTGGTATGCGTCATTCCCAGTGTTTTACTCCGGAAACGTTTTATAAGCGCCAATACCAGCCCACTGAGCACAAACAGCAACAACAAATCCATCAGAAATGAATACACTGTGGAATAAGGAAATTTATCGAGTGGAGACACAAAATACTTAAAAAAAATGGCCACATAGGGACGTGCAGTAATTTTCCCCGAGTAGGAAATTACTTCGAACTTGCCCACCAAAATCAGCAAAAACCAGCCTAATGCAAAACACATGTGCATGTAACCGAGCATGAAGTTTTTGCGAAACAATTTGCGGTGCAACAAGCTTTCAGCAAAAACTTCAATACTCGCTTTTATTGTTTTGGTTGAAAATACATTCTTTCCGATGACCATCAGCTCAGCCCGGTCAATTTGCCTGATCCAGTTGATAAACTGCACGGCCAGCCATCCCAAAAGGAAAGCCATCCCAATCAAAAAAGGAAGCACAAAAAGCGGGAAACTATGTGTTGGCAAAGTCATGATTCAATATGTTTTCGCATCAAACTGATTACTTGTCGGATATTCACGCCCCGCGGACAAACCATACTGCATTTTCCGCAAAACATACATTTTTTCAAATCATCGAGCAGTCGCTGACTTTCGCCACGACGAAAACGCGTATGTGTTCGCCGGATATTCAATCCAGACGAGGCAACAGTGCAACTCCCCGTGCAGCTTCCACAGCCAATGCAGCGAAGCAAACTGGGCTCCTGCTCTGTCAAAAGGGCAATCAGGCGATTATCCACCTTATCCCAGTCCGTTTCGCGGCTTTTTAATATGCTGTATCCGAATGATTGTTTCATTATTTTTCCGAATTACTGCATAAATATTCGTGCAAGGCCAGGGCTGCTGCTTTGCCATCCTGAATGGCTTCCAATACCGTAGAGGGTCCTTTGCAAGCACCTGCCAACATTACATTGGGTAACGAGCTACTATTTTCGTTGATAAAATTTTCAGCATACGGCTGAAATCCATCGTCATTTTTTCCATTTTCTGCGGAAAGAAAATTCACCGGCTGGCCTTCCATTCCAACCATCAGCACCACCCGATCAAGGGTCATTTTCAATGGCGTCCCGGTCAGAGTATCTTCCGTTTTCAGGCGGATGCGACCTTCCTGGTCTTCGGCCAACTCAGACACCCTTCCTCGGATAAAATTGACTTTCCATTTCATCTGTGCTTCACGGTACAACTCCTCGTAGCCCTTGCCGAACAAACGCAAATCCATGTAAAAATTGAATATCTCCGCCTTTGGAAAAAGTTTTTTCAGTTCGATGGCTTGTTTCACGGCACAAATGCAACACACTTTCGAGCAGTAATTGTTGCCCGCTTTTTCGTCGCGCGATCCCACACAGTGAATGATACCAATCCGGCGGATTTCCTCTTCCGGCGAAGCAAGCTGTTCTCCACGAGCCAATCGTTCTTCCACCTCTGCCGATGTCAGCACATTACGATACAAACCATACCCGTATTCTTCCTTGCGCCGGGCATCGAATACACGAAATCCGCTGGCCCACACGGCGCCTTTGGCTGAGATCTTTTCTCCCGATGTTGTTTCAATCTGCAACAATTCTTTTTCGCTGCGGATTGCACAAATTTCTGATTGAGTCCGTATTTCGGGCAACGATGACAGCAACTCATCTTTTAAATCCGAAGCATTCACAAAGCCTGGAAACAGTTGATGCCAACGACTCAGTTTCCCTCCCGGTAATGCTTCTTTTTCCAGCACAATCGGGCGATGTCCCAATTTCAACAAAGTATTGGCAGCCGCTAATCCGGCAGGGCCAGCGCCCACCACTACCAAAGGCAATTCCGTTGATGACAGATTCATAAACAATATATTATCCGTGTAAAGTCAGTAAAGTCTTCTTTCTTTTTATATTGAATTTCGCTTCCCGATCGTAGCGAATGCCCAATTTCTGCAACAGTGGTTCGCAGTCGGTTTGATGCATCTGCATGCCCAGCTCCCAGGGATCAATACCCAATACCAGTCCCGCCATTTCTTCATAGGTAAGTACCGGAATTCCCTGTCCGTTGCCACCAAACCATTCGTTATTCAGTTCGCCAATGGTATATTGCCATCGATCGAGAAACATGGCGCATCCCGGACAGTTAGCCACAATAAAATCGGGTTTGTACGGTGCCATCGATTCGAATTTCCGATATGAATTGGCTACGCTGTAACCGCGGTTGGCTTTCACCAGATATTGCCGGAAACCAAAGCCACAGCAATGGCGGCGTTCAGGATAATCGACCGACTGGCCTCCCCAGGCCGAAACCATGCCCGACAAAACCACGGGAAATTCGGCTCCACCAATTCCTTTGGTCGGAAAGATCTTCGCATAATGGCAGCCAATATGATCCACCACCCGAAGCGGTTCGCCCGTTTCGTGATTTACCAGTCGGTGTTTTGCCATGGCTGCAATTTCATTTCTGTAATGATAAACAATGTCCGACGCATGCATGATGGCCTGCGGTTTTTCAAATTCGCGACGGGTCGATTTCCACAACATTTCACGCACCTGTGCCTCTTTTTCAGGATGATGTTCCCATGTTTCCATCACTTCGTTGTACAAGCCAAATGAAGTCACACACGAAGGAACGAGGCTTTTATAGCCCGCTTCGGTCATCAGCGCAAAATGACGGGCAATTACCGTCATGATGGTTTCAAACGGAATAATATCGGAATGATAAGCAATGCCTGTACAAGTAGTGTGCTTCGGGTCATCAAAAATATCTTTGCCCAGCATATCGCCGGTCAGTTTCAGAAAAAAACGTTCGGATCCCGGAAAAAAGTTTTGCCGGATGCAACTGCGTGCATAATAATAATGATCGTCGGGAATTTCCTGGTTATATTGCTTCCAGTTGTGTGCTACAGACATGGCTATTCGTTTGAGTTGGTCAGTGAATTGGTCGAGTAAACATGGTAGAAATATTCATTGTCGGCATCGTCGTGAATATCCAGATTCATTTCTGCTGCCTTTGTTTCTGAATGTTTCTGGATGTCCTGGTACATTTCCGTTGCTCCGGTTTCATCAAAAATACGCTGCAATTCATCCAGCGTTTCCCGGTCAATCCGGCGCAAAGTGCCTGCTCCTGGCTTATTATAATTTGCCCCCATTCGTTCGTACACCTCATCAGCATGTCCGGTTACCCATTCCCATACCGGCCCCTGCTCCGGATGAGCCGAGGCATCTACCCGTTCGGGATGAATACAGTACCCGAGCTCCAGAATATTCCGGCCAACCGTTTGTTTTATGGCAAACTGCTGCCGTCCTTTTTCCGACTCAGTAAAATAGCCCAACTGCTGACTGATTTTCCGAAGTGCCTGAATAATGTAGGCGGGAGTATTTCCACGCGGACAGCGCGTTTTACACGACAAACACTGCCCGCAATACCAGATGGTTTCGCTTTTCAGCAATGAAAGAATGGTTTGCTCATCGCGGCTTTGTACCTGATTGCAAATGATTCGCGGATCGTAATCGTAAAACTGCGAGGCAGGACAAATGGCAGTGCAAACACCGCAATTCATGCAGGCATTCAGGCCATCCTGCAAACGAATATCTTCTGCAAGTAACTCGTACAGACTTCCCATGTCAATTTTTGGTTTCTGTACCAAAATTAGAACATCGTGCAACTGTGCAAAAGACTACAAAAACGTATTTTGTGGGGGTATTTCTACTTATTCAGCATGTATTTTACTGAAATATTGAAAGATAGCTACAGTTCTTTTCGCAAACGAGCTACCGGAATCCCCAGCTGCTCACGGTATTTGGCTACCGTACGACGGGCAACAATGTATGATTTCTCTTTCAGGATGAGAGCCAGTTTTTCGTCGGTTACCGGTTTGCGTTTGTCCTCGTTAGCAATGCATTCCTGCAAAATCTTTTTAATCTCGCGGGTCGAAACTTCCTCTCCGGTATCAGTTTGCATGGCTTCAGAAAAGAAATATTTCAGTGGGAAAATTCCAAAATGGGTTTGAATATATTTGCTGTTCGACACGCGCGAAATAGTTGAAATATCGAGTCCGGTACGATCGGCAATATCTTTCAGAATCATTGGTTTCAGCTTGGTTTCGTCGCCTTCCATAAAATATTCTTTCTGGAAATCGACGATCTCGCTCATTGTAATCAACAGAGTATGATGTCTTTGCTGCAATGCATCGATAAACCATTTGGCCGAATCGAGTTTTTGTTTCACAAACATCATGGCTTCTTTCTGCGATCGGGGAGCCGCTTTTTTATTATCGGCGTATTTTCGCAGCATGTTCATGTATGTGCTGTTCAACTTCAGATCGGGCACATTTTTCTGATTTAAACTCAACTCCAATTCCCCGTCGTTATTATCCAAAATGAAATCAGGAGTAATTACCTGGTTCATCTTACTGAGCGGATTGCTGTACGAGCTACCCGGCTTCGGATTCAGCTTCAGTATTTCATCGATCGCAGCTTTCAGCTCTTCCTCCGAAATGTCGAATTTGCGAATAATTTTATCGTAGTGCTTGCGTGTAAATTCTTCGAAGTTTTCTTTAATGATTTTTGCAGCCAGACAGGTTGAATTTTTGCCTCGTTTACGCTGAATCTGCAACCACAAATTTTCCTGCAAATCGCGCGCACCAACACCCGGCGGATCGAATTCCTGAATCACATCCAAAATATCAGCCAGTTCCGATTCTGAAATGTCCAAATTCAGAGCAAAAGCCAGATCGTCGCTGATTGACATCAGATCGCGGCGCAAATAACCATCCTCATCGATATTTCCAATGACGTATTCGGCAATTTTGCGCTGATCCTCCGTCAAATCGGTAAGTCCCAGCTGTTCATGCAAAAATTCGTGAAAACTAATTCCCGTAGAAAAAGGAATATCCGTGACTTTATCGTCGGGCGAATAATTGTTTACATTGAGGCGGTAAGTCGGAATTTCGTCGTCTTCAATATAATCTTCAAGCGAAAACTCATCATCGCTGCCATCGTTTCCCGGCTCATCATTTTCAGGTGCACTATCATCCACATCAGGAGAATCGGATGCCATTTCAAGTACCGGATTTTCTTCCAGTTCCTTTTTAATGCGTTGTTCCAATTGAATAGCAGGTATCTCAAGTAACTTGATTACCTGTATTTGCTGAGGAGACAACTTCTGCAACAATTTCTGCTGTAAACTTAGTTTCTGTTCTGGCATAGAAAACAAATTTCTCAAAAATATACTTTTTATACGAAACCTTGACGACTCTGTTTTAAAAAGAATGCAACAAATAGTCGCAGTTGACAGTCACAGTCCCGATAGCTATCGGGAGCAGTAACAATGGGCAGAGCGTTACAAGCCAACAGAAGGCAAGAAGGGGCAAGAAGGTAATTGCAGCGAACATATGCCATTCGGTAAATCGAAAATAACTTCTGCCGGAATAAAAACATCCTGCCCCGGGAGACCGAAGCAGGATGTCGCTGTTGATTTTATTCAATATATCGATTAAAAATCTGCGTTCTTTGGAGTACGCGGGAAGGCAATTACGTCGCGAATGTTGCCCATTCCGGTTACAAACAAAATGAAACGTTCGAATCCTAATCCGAATCCTGCGTGAGGCACAGTTCCGAAACGACGGGTATCCAGGTACCACCACATTTCTTCTGCCGGAACATGCATTTCGTTCATACGGGTAGTCAGTTTTTCCAAATCTTCTTCGCGCTGCGAACCACCAATGATTTCGCCAATTTGCGGGAACAAAACATCCATTGCAGCAACCGTTTTGCCATCCGGATTCTGCTTCATATAGAACGCTTTGATCTCTTTCGGATAGTTGATCAAAATCACCGGTTTTTTGAAGTGTTTTTCCACCAAAAAACGTTCGTGTTCACTTTGCAGGTCGGTTCCCCAGTCAACCGGGAACTGGAATTTACCAGCTTTGTATTGTTTCGAATTTTTCAGAATATCAATCGCCTCGGTATAAGTACAACGCACAAAATCGTTTTCAAGCACAAAGCGCAGTTTTTCGATCAGTTCCATCGAGCGCTGATCCTGCGGTTTGCTCTTTTCTTCGTTCTCCAAGCGTTCACTCAGGAATTTCAAATCGTCCATACAGTTTTCCAATGCATAACTGATCAGGTATTTCAGAAATTCCTCAGCCAAATCCATGTTGTCGGTCAACTCGTAGAATGCCATTTCCGGCTCAATCATCCAGAACTCGGCCAGGTGGCGTGTTGTATTTGAGTTTTCGGCACGGAAAGTAGGACCAAAGGTGTAGATTTCGCCCAGAGCCGTAGCACCCAGCTCTCCTTCCAACTGACCCGAAACAGTGAGGTTGGTTGAGCGGCCAAAAAAGTCCTGAGAATAGTCAACAGTTCCTTCTTCGGTTAATGGAGGGTTTTTAGGATCGAGCGTACTTACACGGAACATTTGTCCGGCACCTTCGGCATCCGAAGCAGTAATGATTGGCGTGTGCAAATAGCAAAAACCTTTGTCGTTGAAATATTTATGAATGGCAAAAGCCATGGCATGACGAATGCGAAACACTGCGCTGAACGTAGCGGTACGGAAACGCAGGTGAGCGTTTTCACGCAAAAATTCGAGCGAGTGCTTTTTAGGCTGAATGGGGTATTTTTCCGGATCAGCTTTTCCGTAGATGATAATTTCGTTGGCATTCAACTCCACCTTCTGTCCGCTTCCCTGCGACTCAATCAGTTCGCCGGTAATTCCCAACGAGGTGCTGGTATTGATGTCTTTTAGTAATTCTTCACCAAATTTGTCCACATCTACCACAACCTGCAAATTATTGATCGTTGAGCCGTCATTCAGAGCAATGAAATTTACATTTTTGCTACCCCTTTTGGTGCGCACCCATCCTTTTACCAACACTTCTTCGCCGATTCTCTCACCGGTCAGTACTTCTTTAATTTTCAGTCGCTTCATGATGTTTATCTATTTTGAATCACTGTGTTACAAATTGCTGATTTTGAAAGCCTACAAAAGTACATTTTTCTACCAAAAACCGATCCTTCACTTTCAAAAAAGTTTACTGAGGGTGATTTACTTAGCATTTGGGTAAGGAAGTATTACTTCTTTCTACACTCAAAAATTAATTCTCGTGTCCCATCGCCAAGTCGATTCTTCTCTATTATTTTCGGAGCCTGCTTTTTTCTATAATCAATACGATTTACAACAAATCCATGTTGCTCTAATCTTTCAGATAGATCTAATCCATGTAATCTACATAAGTCAGGTTCTCCGTATGTAAACATTCTTTCCTCCGGAGTCTTAACCGATTTATCTTCAATTGTTTTTGAGGCAGATAGATTTATCAATGACATAATTAATGCCTTTCCATCTACTTTTAATACCCGATAAAGTTCTTTTATAGCTTGAGCTTCATCTGGAATATGACCCAATACATGAGAACAAATAATCAAGTCGAAGCTATCATCCGGGTATTCTATATCTGTAATATCGACAACATTTCTTGCTAGTGCAGGATTTATATCTCCGTCGATATAATCTAAGTCAGCCTTTTTTAACAGAGAAAAAAGACATGCTTCAGGGGCAATGTGTAATACCTTTAAATGACGATTAAATATCTGAGTTTCGTTAACTAAATATAAATGTAACAATCTTGTTCTTTCGAGAGAACCACAATGCGGACATTGTGCATTGGGTCGCTTAATGTTCCCTTTTGATAAAAATTTACGAAAGCTACGATTACAACAATTACAATTATACTTACTCCCAAAATATATGAAAGATTTTGCCTTGTTGAAAGATTGAATTATATGGATTCTTTTATTCTCTGACAAAAGCCTTTTATATAAAGATTTGATCATTGTCTGTATATTTTATTTTTACCTAAAGGTGATTTTAATAGATAATATAAATACTCTGATTTTATTAAATCTTTTGCATTATTGCTCGTATTCTCCATGGGAATCCGGTGGAGATGAGTCTTTCCAA
Organism: Prolixibacteraceae bacterium; assembly: GCA_963668595.1. Classification (GTDB taxonomy): domain Bacteria; phylum Bacteroidota; class Bacteroidia; order Bacteroidales; family Prolixibacteraceae; genus GWE2-42-39. Next base: position 3,090,971 of record OY764876.1, read on the forward strand.
AATCATCCTTCAAGCCTGATATGCCAAATGATAACTTACATTCCTGTACCTCATATAACCAATTAAAGAAATTTATGGTAACACCTGAGTCACTAAATGGGAATGAAAAGTATTTATACCCATCAAGACCTAAACTATTTAGAAAAGAGAAGCTTTTTATAAGCTGATCCCGTTGCTGATCTAAACTAAGAATGTTAAAAAATGGATGATCTACACTATGAGAACCAATTGTAAACCCACGATTTGCTAAATCTACAATCTGATTACAAGTCAGATATGGCTGTACTGATGCTAAATAAGTTTTATAATTTATCCCTAAATTTTCACTAATCTCATCAATGGATTGGATTTCAAAATATGACAAGCTTAAGAGATGCTCAATTAGTTGTTGCCTGCTTGAAATTCCTGATTCTTTAAAAAAGATCTCGTTCTTCAATTCGCCAAGAGACTCTATATTATTGAGTTGCTCAATTATCAAGCTAACTTTGTATCTATAAAATAAGTCTTTATTATCAACAAATCCGGTATTAATGAAAACAGTCGCAGGAATTCCTCTTTCTTCTAAAATTGGCGCAATAATCGTGTAAAATTCCTTTAGCCCGTCATCGAATGATAAATGAAATACTGGTTTTTTAGTTTTTTCACCAGATAAAATTATAGAATGAAGTCTATCAATTGATACGGGTTCATAATATTTACAAAAGAAATCAATGTCTTTTTTAAAATTGACCGTATTTTTAGGCACATATAAATTTTTTATATGTGGCAGTTCTGCATCACTAATTGTGTGATAAAAAGGGAGTAGGATATTCCGTCCAGTTAACTTTATCAGCCAATCTAAATAAATTGGGCGACTAATATAATTTAATGATCTTTTTAGTACTGTTTTCATGGCAACATTAAAATATCATCCAAATCAGATGACAATAAATAAATGGTTCAAAAACATTGTTATGATGCATTATTATAATTTTAAAAGAAGGAGCCCTGTCTCAATAAAGTCGGATTCAATCAGAACCATCCCATAGTTTGTCAATCATTTATCATCATCAACGTTTAGTGCCGGGTAAAAAGAAACATTCTATTTGCCCTTTTTTATTCTAAAATGACAAGATAAACTTGTTACAAAGACACAAAAATCTATTTATAAACACAATATAATGAGGTAAAACCTTTATTAATAGTGTGTAAAACAATATAAACTGAAGAATAGTCATTTTTTGTTATTTTCTACCCAATAAACAAATTTCCAATCTATTACACGCAACCCTCTTAGGCAATTAAGCATCAAACATTTACTTTTAACAAAAAAACCATGCGCCAAATATTTATCATTATCTGCCTCGTTTTATGCACAGCTTTGGTTGCCTGCGATAAAAACGATGACCTGAATGCACCTGAGGAACTACCCGGATGGATGAAAGCAAAAGTAGATGAAGTGATTACCAACAAAGATCTTTGTCCGATTACCCAGGTAACAATTATCCAATACAATAATGAATTGTATTATCATCTGTACTGCGCCATCTGGTCGTGTTCGCATTGCTACCTGTACAACTCGAAAGGTGAAAATGTATTCGGTCAGTCCTTCGATTTCGAAACATTTATGAAAGAGAAGAAGGAGATTAAAACAATTTCTGCCTGCCAGTAAATCGACAGTATGCAAGCGATTTATTAAGAAATCAAGACATTCAAAAGAAATTCATTCTCTGCTGATTTTTGCATTTGTCTTCGATGTATTTTTGCATGCTTTTTAGTCAGAAAAACAGCAAGAAATTACAGCAAAGCACAGATGAAAGCATTCTACAGCATTGGATTATTGGTTCTGTCGAACACCTTTATGACCATGGCCTGGTATGGTCACCTGAAATTCAAGGAAATGAAATGGTTCGAAAGCATTTCATTGCTGGGAATTATTCTGATTAGCTGGGGAATTGCCCTGTTCGAATACTTTTTTCAGGTACCGGCTAACCGCATCGGGTTTCGCGAAAATGGCGGACCGTTTTCATTGGTTGAGCTGAAAGTAATTCAAGAAGTTATTACGCTGATAATATTCACCATTTTTACTTTGCTTGTATTCAAAAATGAAACGTTCAGACTCAATCACCTGATTGGTTTTGTATTTCTGATTTTAGCCGTGTATTTTATTTTCAAGAAATAAGATTCCGGAGAAAAGACAACCAATTATTTCACAGAAATGAGCCATTCGTGTTGGGGAACCAAATGACCAAACGAAATTGCTTCGAGTTGATGTTTTCTGAAAATGTCTTCCATCTCACCAATGCTGTTTTTCTCCACAGCGACCAGCAAGCCACCGCTGGTTTGCGGATCTGCCAAAATCAGTTTTTGATGTTCGTCGGCAAGCTGAACCCGGCAACCGTAACTATCCCAATTGCGATGCGTACCGCCGGGAATACAACCCTGCCCAATGTACTCGTATATTTCGCTAAAAACCGGAATTTTACTCAATTCAATTTCTGCCGACAAACCACTCCCCTGACACATTTCAGTAAGATGCCCCAACAAGCCAAAACCTGTTACATCAGTCATAGCTTTTACTCCCTCCAGTTGCGACAATTCCTGCCCTATTTTATTCAGTTTTGCCATCGATGCCGGAGCAATGGCTGCATGTTCAGCTTTCAGTTTGCCTTGCTTCTGCGCAGTAGTGAGAATGCCCACCCCGATTGGTTTAGTCAGAAATAGTTGACATCCATCAGTCGCGGTATCATTGCGTTTCAACTGAGATAAAGAGACCTGACCGGTTACCGCCAACCCAAAGATTGGTTCCGGACTATCGATACTGTGTCCTCCTGCGAGAGGAATTCCGGCCTCGCGACAACTTTCGCGACCACCATCAAGTACCTGCTGTGCAATTTCGGGAGCCAACTTGTTTACGGGCCAGCCTAAAATAGCAATCGCCAACAAAGGTTTTCCCCCCATCGCATATATATCACTGATGGCATTGGTAGCAGCAATCTTCCCGAACGTAAACGGGTCGTCAACAATAGGCATAAAAAAATCGGTAGTGCTGATTATTGCCGTTCCATCGAGCATGTCGTACACCGCAGCATCGTCTCGACTGTCATTCCCCACCAGCAAACGGGCATCGGGCAAAACAGGCATACTGGTTTTCAAAATTGAATCGAGTACTTTGGGTGATATTTTGCAGCCACAACCGGCTCCATGACTATATTGAGTGAGTTTTATCGTGTTCATTTTTCAGAAATAAATTGAATAATTCGTTTTGCATTTTCATTGCTGTCGGTATTCGGGAGTGCCAATTCAATCATCTGATTTTCACCGCGCTCTTTTGTATTCCAAAGATATGATTTATCGTAATAATGAAGCATCAACAATGCAACCTGTTCGTATTGATTTTGAGCCAAAAAATCGAGCGCAGCTTTCACATTCTGTCCACCCAAACGTTTGGCAATTATCTGAATGGACCGTTCGAGTAATTCATTTCCAAATCCGCTGTAATCTTTTGCCAGCAATGCTGCCCGCTCTTCCTTCGGAATATCAAGAAACAAGACTTTCTGTTCGCGCATTTGCCGCCACAATCCCATCGGAATATGCACTTTCCCGATGCAATGACTTTCGTCTTCAAGCCAAATCGGTTTCTGCAGATCAAGTTTTCGCCACTCTTCAAACAGATTATTTTCAAACTGTTCAACAGTAGGTTGCGCCAATTCGCCAATTGCCCCAAATGCCGAACCTTTGTGATGAGCCAAAGCTTCCAAATCAATCATCTGCTCGCCCATTTCCTTTATTTTATGCAGAATATGTGTTTTGCCACTTCCGGTGTACCCGCCCAGAATACGAAGTTCAACAGGCTTAGAAAAATAGTTCAGCACAAAATTACGGTACGCTTTGTATCCGCCGGTAATAACCTGCACATCCGTAAATCCATTATCGGAAAGATGTTGCGCAAACGACCGGCTTCGCATTCCTCCGCGCCAGCAATGCACCGTAATTGGTCGTCCCTCGGCCACACGTGCCGATTCTTCCAAAAACCAATTCAGCTTCGGTGTTACATATTGATAGCCCAGCCCAACTGCTTTTTGCTGCGATTGCCGGACATAAACGGTACCAATATGCGCTCGTTCGTCGTTTGTAAACAAAGGAATATTCACCGCCTGAGCAATGTGCCCTTTCTCGTATTCGCCCGGAGAACGTACATCAATGAGCGGAGTCAATTCAATCTGACTAAAATATGTTTCAATGCTGATTTCGCGTACCATGATTGCAAAGGTACTTTATATCAATTACGAATATTCTTCGACCAACAAATAATCCTTTTTTTCACAAAGCCTTTGCAAAAATGTTTTTATTTATCAATAAATATTACAAAACGATTAAATTTTCATTTCACACCCGATATTGGCCTTTGTTTTAGATCTCAATCAGATAGAACAGTAGTTTATTTAAATAAATTTGCGGCGTTTTTCGAATCCAGTTCCTTAAAAAAGTTGTATAAGATGAAAGAATTAACTGGATTGAAGTGTTATACAGCAATTAGATAAACTAAAAACAAATACATGAGTATCTACATTTTTTTTGTTGCCGTACTTTTTTGCCTGGCGATTTCAGACTTGATGGTAGGTGTTGCAAACGATGCAATCAACTTTCTGAACTCAGCCATTGGGTCAAAAGTAGCTAAACGTACTGTAATCATGATTGTTGCGAGTGCCGGAATTCTGGCAGGAGCTCTGCTCTCGAACGGAATGATGGAAGTTGCACGAAAAGGACTGATTCAACCCCAGTACTTCCTTTTCACTGAGATTATTATCATCTTCCTTGCCGTAATGTTTACCGACGTTTTGCTGTTGGATTTTTTCAACACATTTGGCTTACCAACTTCCACAACCGTTTCGCTTGTTTTTGGACTGTTGGGTGCTGCGGTTGGAATGGCTTTCTTCAAAGTTGGCGATGGAGCAACCATTCTGGTTGACGGAGTTGAAAAGATTGCCAAAATAGGAGACTTTATTAACTCGTCCCAAGCATTGGTTATTATCTCCAGCATTTTACTCTCGGTTGTTTTTTCGTTTGCATTTGGAATCGTCGTTCACTGGCTGAGCAGGCTTCTTTTCAGTTTTAATATTGAACGAACCATTAAATATTACGGAGCACTGTGGGGTGGTATTGCAATCTCTGCAATCACTTACTTCCTTTTAATTAAAGGTTTGAAGGAAGCTTCGTTTATGACCAAAGAAAATTATAAATGGATACAAGAACATACTCTGACGATCCTGTCGCTAAGTTTTTTGTTCTGGGCTATTTTGCTTCAATTGCTAAACTGGATTTTTAAGACTAATCCGCTTAAAATAGTTGTAATTGCCGGAACTTTCTCTTTAGCAATGGCTTTCGCCGGAAACGACCTGGTGAACTTTGTTGGAGTTCCTTTGGCTGGCTTTGAATCATACAAAGCGTTTGCCGCAAACGGAAACAACGACCTGCTAATGACCGGCTTATTAGGCGAAATAAAAACCCCCATGTATTTCCTGGTCGGAGCAGGTGTAATAATGGTTACGACCTTGTTCCTGTCGAAGAAAGCAATGACCGTAGCCGATACGGAACTTAAACTGAGCCGTCAGGACGAAGGAACAGAACGATTTGGTTCTTCTGCTTTTTCAAGAATTTTAGTTCGCCGTGTTGTTAACACTGGCACATTCCTCGGCAAAGTAATTCCGCAACCAGTTATCGAAAAAATTGGTAAACGATTTGATAAAACCGAATTTGAAGAAAAACTCAAAAAAGATCCGAATCCTCCAATGTTTGACTTAGTAAGAGCTGCCGTAAACATGATGGTTGCCTCAAGTTTAATTGCCATCGGAACATCTTATAAATTACCCCTTTCTACAACCTACGTTACCTTCATGGTTGCAATGAGTACTTCGCTTGTTGATGGAGCATGGGGTCGCGACAGCGCAGTTTACCGAATAACCGGTGTTTTTACAGTAATTGGAGGATGGTTTATGACCGGTCTGGCTGCATTTACCGTCGCTTTTATTCTTTCGCTTTTCATGGGATGGGCACAGGTAACAGGTGTGGTTCTTATTTTAGCTCTTGCAATTTTTGCATTTTACCGCACGCATCTTACTCACAAGAAAAGAACAACTCAGGAGGAAGCGCAAGCAGAAGATTTGGATGAAAATCCTACTGTATTATCGATGTTTGAGGCCAATAACAAAGGAATCACAAAAACATTGAATACCGTAAGTTCTATCTTCACAAATACAATAAATGGACTTGAACAAGAAGATCTCAAGGAATTAAAAAAACAGCTTCAACTTTCGTCAGAACTTGAACAAAAGCTGATAAACAAGAAGAAGAAAATTCACCAGACTATTTCGTCGTTGCCCGCCGATTCGGTAGAGGCCAGCCATTATTATGTTCTTACTCTCGATTACCAGAAAGAATTTGCTCATTGCATCTATTACCTGTCAGAACCCGTTTATACACATGTTGACAACAACCATAAACCCATTCTCCCGGCTCAGGCAGTTGAATTAAAGGCCATCGCTCACGAATTTGAAGGCTTTGCCAAAATGATGATCGAAACGCTAGATTGCAACAGCTGCCATAAACTTGAAGAAATCAATGCCGAGCAGGTTCGGATTATTGGAATGATACGAGAAGCCCGAAAAAGCCTGATTAAAGCGATTAAGAAAAATGATGTCGGTACGCGAAACAGTATGCTATTGCTTAGTATCCTGAGTGAAGCACGAAATATCCTGATTTATTCAGTAAACATGATGAAAATCCAGAACGATTTCACCAACCTGATAAAAAATTAATTTGCTCAATCGATAAAAAACGAAGGGCTCGAATATTCGGGTCCTTCGTTTTTTATAAGCTTGGAGTTATTCGTATCGCAAGGCTTCTACCGGATTGCGGGTTGCCGCACGCCAGCTTTGCCAACCTACCGATAACAATACAATACAAAGAGCGAAAACTCCACTTAGCAAATAGTAGCCCGGATTCAAATTGATCTTTAATGCAAAATTGCTCAGCCATTGATGCATCAGCCAATGCGATATTCCAAATGCAAACAGCGATGCAACCCCCACCAGCAAAAATGTTTCGCCCAAGAGTTTCTTCATTATTTCCAGTTCACTGCTTCCAATTACTTTTCGTATCCCAATCTCTTTGGTTCGTCGCGCAACATTCATTACTGAAAGAGCCAACATTCCCACAAAACTTAAGGCAATTGCCAAATATGCTCCGGAGGAAACCATGTTCAGCACACGTTCATCCTTCTTGAATTTTGCCCGATACACGTCCCCCAATGGCAAGAATGACATTTTGTAATCCGGATCAAAACTCTGGATAATTGCAGCAACCTGTTTCTGATTATCTTGCGTAAATTGTCCAACAGTCCGAAGGTAAATAAGAAACCCGTAGTCGTCAACCCTCGCCAAAACAAGTGGTTCTACAGATTTCCCGGCATATCCGTTGTAATAGAAATCTTTCACAATACCGGTAACATTTACAATTTGATCTTTGTATGAAACCTGCACCCCAGAACTGAACTGCAAACCAAGCATCCGGGCAGCTGATTCATTTATCACAATACTTTTTTCGTCGCTCTGACTGTCGGAAAAGAAACGTCCTTCGGCAAGCTGCAACTGCATTGTTTCGCAAAAACCTGGCATCACCCGGTATTCGTTTACCGGTTTTTCGTTCTGGCTATTTGGTAGAGAAATGGATTGTCCGCTACATCCCCATCCCATTCCGTGCTGAGAAATTCCAACATTTTGGATGAATGGAAGTTTTTCTAATTCATTTTTCACTGATCCGATATTTTTAGCTGCTCCGCCTGAGAAATCACGTATTACCAATACATTATCAATATTGAATCCCAGAGGAACTTCCTTCATAAATTTAATTTGAGACCGAATAATAATCAGCGAAGAAATAAGCAATACGGTAATGAAAAACTGTACCAAAACCACCGATTTCGAAAACCCTCCGCGTGAAACACGCTCGCGTTTTCCTTTCAAGCCTGAAATAAGATTTATTTTCGACAGATATAAACCCGGGTATATTCCAGCCACCAAAACAACAATGAGCAAAATACCGGCAATGATTATAATTCCATCTGGTGTAAATATGTCTCCAACAGTTAATGGCAAGTCTATCATTCGAGCAAAAAACGGTTGCACACCAACAGCCATCCACAATCCAAGCACCAATGCACCGACAGCAATAATGGCATTTTCGCGGAAAAACTGCATGGCAAGACTACCACGAGTTGCTCCCACTACTTTGCGTGAAGCAATTTCGGCAATGCGTTTTTCGCCGTGCAGCAAATACATATTGATGAAATTGATTATCGCTATCAGAAAAATAAAAATAGCAATTCCCACAATGATGAGTAGTTGCATTCGGTTTGTCTTGGGGACCAAATCGCCCTGCGCTTTGGTATCGAGATGAATATTGCGTAACAGATCAAGAGAGGTTTCTGTCCTGGTTTCATTCAGTCTTCCTCTTAATTTCCAAACCTTCATCAATTCATCATTGGCCGCAATAATATTTTTTGCCGCAATTTCCCTGTTTGCCCCCTCTTTCAGCAAATAATAGGTGCGAAATTCGAGGCTTCCCTGCTCAAGAATAAAGTCGTTGGATTTCATTGGCAACAACATATCGAAACTGAAATGAGTTGTTTTAGGCAGATCATCAACTACTCCCGATACAAAAACGGATGTGTTGTCAAACAACAAATCTCTCCCGATACAGTCGGACGTACCGAAAAGCCTTTCGGCAGTCGATTTTGTGAGTACAACATTTGTCTTTCCTGCCAGAGCCTCCTTCGTGTTTCCTTTCAATAAATTCAGACCAAAAACATCTAAAAATTCCTCATCAACATAAAGTGACTGAATATCTTTAAACGTATTTTCTCCAGCCTTCACGTCTGCATCCCATCCGGGGTAAAGCTGTACCGCTTTTTCGATTTCAGGCACCTGTTGCGGCAACTGTGTATAGGCCGTACGCAAACCAATACACAACGTTTCCGGACCATTTTCTCCATGCATCGTATTGCACAAGCGCAGTACTTTTTCATTGGTTGGAAAATGTTTATCAAAACTGAACTCATGTTTCAGGTACACCGAAAACAATAGCAATGTGCATAAACCAATTGCCAGCCCCGGAATACTGATGTAAACCAACAAAGGACTCCGTTTTAACATGCGAAGAGCAAACCTCATATTTTTCATATTTCCAATTTTAATTCATTTCGCTTTTGCCTAATTCTCTTCTTAAAAGAGCTGCAGGAAAAGACAAAAACAACTTATTCATACCTCAATGCTTCAACCGGATTGCGGGTTGCCGCGCGCCAGCTTTGCCAACTTACTGTGAGCAAAACAATGCAAAGGGTTAGTACACCTGCCAGAGCAAAAATCCACCAACTCATGTTTGTTTGGTAAGCAAAACCAGCCAACCAGTTTTTCATCAGCCAACCAGCCACTGGCCCCGCAATAAACATTGAAAAAGCAAACCATTTGAGCAAATCCAGATTCAGCAAAAGCATAATTTGCCCGGTTTGTGCACCATTTACTTTCCGAATACCTACTTGTTTGATATTCTTTCGCGACAAAATCATAACCAGACTCAACAAGCCGAGACAAGCAATCAAAATCGCCAATATAGTAAAGGCAAAAAGAAGTTTTCCGAATCGCTGGTCTGGCGTATATAAATGATTTAGCTGTTCATCCAGAAAATGATAGTCGAACGGAGCATTGGTGTAAGTACTGTTCCACTGGGTTTCGATATACTGTACAACCGACCCCAATTGTTCACTTTTCATCAGTACAGCATACTGCCCAAAATTTGCCGGATGCTGGTACGCAAAAACCATCGGGCGAATACGTTGCCGAAGACTTTCCTGATGAAAATCGGCAATCACTCCAATCACCGTGTTCGAATTATTGTTCCCATCGCGCACAATCCGACCAACAGCATCTTCCGGTTTCGCATATCCCATCTGCCGAACTGCTGTCGCATTGATCAGTACTTGATTGGCAAAATCGCGTTCCTGGTAATCGAAAACTTTACCAGCCAACAATTTCAATCCATAAACATTCAAATAACTTTCATCTATCTGATTAATTTTCAGTGTCAAATGATTAATTTCTTTCCCATCAATACTATTAATTGTCCACTCGCCTAAACATTCCTGACCAACCGACCAGGCAGTGCTGGCAACATCCACAATTTGTCCGTTCTTCGTTAAGCGGTCTTTAAATGTTCGGTATTTCATCAATTTATCAGGACTCATATTCATTGAACTTGGCGCATTAATCACCATTACCAGTTCTTTTTTAAACCCTAATTCTTTGGTTTGAATAAAATTCAGCTGTTTAAAAATGATCAACACCGCAATGATTAGTCCAATAGTTACTGTTAGTTGAAAAACCACCAGTATTTTTTTGAATGAAAAACGTTCATTTCCGACAAGAACTTTTCCTTTTAATACCTTTTGGATCTGGAATGAAGAAAGAATCAGCGCCGGATATAATCCAGAAAAGAGGGTTCCCAAAAGACTCATTAATAAAAGTATGCCTATAAACTCCGACTTATCCAGAAAGAACCGATAAAGTGGAAGATTGATTACCGATTGGAAGAATGGCAAAGCAATGAAAACCAAGCCCATCGTCAACAATGCACTGATGCAATTCAGTATAAACACTTCGACCATGAACTGAGCGATAATGTCGCGCTTATTTGCTCCGTTTACTTTTCGAACGCCAACTTCCCGCGCTTTGTCAAAAGCCTCAGAACTGGCAATATTTATAAAATTGATCCAGGCGATAACAATAATCAGCAAGCCAATCAGCATTAATATCCGCACATTTGTTGCCGATCCGTTTACCTTGAATTCGTTTTGTAAATTCGACTGCAAATGAATATCGCGAATATTTCGAAGATTATAATGCTGCTCGATATTTGCGCCCTTCATCTGCTCCGGAAGTTGTTCAGCAACCAATTGTTCTATTTGCTTGCTGAGTAATTCCGTATCAGTACCCGGACTTAATCTCAGATAAGTGTACAACCATTCATGCCCGCCCCAGCTCCGGTTGTTGGTTCCCCAGCCAGGCCAAAGTACATTACCGGTACTAAGCGACAACAATAATTTAAAATTAAAATGCGAATTGGTTGGCAAGGTTTTAAAAACACCTTTTACAGTAAACGGGAGTTGCTCGTTAATAAAGATAATTTGCCCCATTGGATCTTCGTTGCCAAAATATACATGAGCAAGATCTTCAGAAAGAACCACCGAGTATGGAGCTTGCAAGGCCTCGGTGCGGTTACCTTGCAGCATCTCAACTTCAATTACATTGAGAAAAGTTGAATCAACCCAAAACAATTCCTGATCATTGTATTTTACTTCATTCCGAAAAACCAGGCATTTTTCAAATCCGGCCCGGGCATATTCTTCCACTGCCGGAAATTGCTCTTTCAGCAATGGCCCAATCGCATACGTTGAAGTTGCTTTATCGAACTGACTGTCGTTGTCCTGAAATTGTTCAAGTTCGATACGATAAACATTTGCTGAGTTAGGCAAAAAATCATCATAACTATATTCATATTTCACATACAAAAAAAGCAGAAAGAAGACAGTCAGCCCAACGCTTAGTCCAACGATATTAATTAAACTGAATGACTTCTTTTTCAAAATATTACGCAATGCGCTTTTCAGTAGATGTGAAAACATATTGTTCGTTTTTGTATTATCTAATTATATCAATTCGTCTGATTACAAACACATTTCTATTTTTAACTAAAATTTTACTCGTACCTCAGCGCTTCCACCGGATTGCGGGTTGCCGCCCGCCACGATTGGTACGAAACCGTAAGCAAAGCAATTCCGAGTGCAATACAACCAGCCAAAGCAAAAATCCACCAACTGATTGTTGTTTTGTAAGCAAAATTTTCGAGCCACAAATTCATTGCATAATAACTAAGTGGAATCGCGAGCATAAAAGCAACCAATACCCATTTCACAAAGTCGCGGTTAAGCAAAACGAGAATTTCGCCAATCAGAGCTCCGTTCACTTTTCGTACACCAATTTCTTTCGTCCTGCGCAAAATAGTGTACGACGAAAGGCCAAGCAATCCGAGACATGCAATAAAAATGGCCAAAAATGAAAACAGTTGAAAAAACTGCGCAAATTTCTGATCAGCCCGATATTGCTCATTGAAATATTCGTCTAAAAAGAAATAGCGAATCGGATTCCCGGGAAACTGACGCGCCCATGTTTTCTCAAGAAAAGGGATCAAACGATCAAGTCCGGCCTGACTCACTTTTATTGAATAAAACTGATTCCACGGACGGTTTGAGAAGGCAACCGGTTGCGGAAGTTCTTTTAACGAGCGCTGATTGAAATCGTGTACTACTCCAATAATGTGAGCAACTCCGTTTTCACTGCTGGTCAGCTCTTTCCCTATGGCGTCTTCGGCGTCGGCAAACCCAAGATATTTTACTGCCGACTCGTTTATTATCAACTGATTGATTGTTTCCTGATGCGATTTTTCAAAGTTTCGTCCCGCAATAAGTTTTATTCCGTAGGTCGAAATAAAATCCTGATCGATCCCAATCATGTCTATTTTCTTCTCTGTATTCGTTCCGCTCACTAATTTTCCGTAAACCGGACTCCAGGTAATTTCTTTTCCCGGAATGCAGCTCGAAACAGTCATGCTTTTCACCTCCGACTGACTTAGCAAGTCCGATTTAAAAGCCTGCAACTGATCGGTATATTGCTCATTCTGAATCGACATTGGCCCTTCTACTACCAACATTTGCTCCAAATCAATCCCAAGATCTTGATGATTCATGTAATCGAGCTGCCTGTTTATCAGTAATGTTCCCGAAATCAGTATCACAGAAATAGAAAACTGAAAAACCACCATTCCATTTTTAAAAAAGGCCATTGTCCGCGAACCAACTTGATTTTTCCCTTTTAGTACCGATGTGGGTGAAAAACGAGAAAGATACAATGCCGGCAAAAAGCCGCTTAAAAAAACGGATGCCACCAACAAAATAGCAGACAATGCCGCAAAGTCGGCAAACTGAAGATGAATTACAGAGCCCGACATTTGGTTAAAAAGAGGCAAAAGCAATAAAACAATTACAATACTTCCGACGAGAGCCAGTGTGTTTACCAAAACAGCTTCGGTAATGAATTGTCCAACCAGTTGTTTTTTCAAAGCTCCCAACACTTTCCGGATGCCCACTTCCGATGCTCGTTCAACAGCCCGTGAGCTGGCAAGATTTATATAATTGACGTAGGCGATCAGTAAAACCAACACGGCTATAATTCCCAAAAACCAGATACTTCGTGAGCTCACATTTACCGACAGTTCATTACTCAACGCCGAGTGCAAGTGAATATCCGTTAATTTCCGAAGATTAAATTCGACCAGGAAATAGGCTTCTTTCATGAAATCGCCAATAAATTTCTGCGGCAATTGCGGAATTTTTGCCTCCAGGGCTTTCACGTCGGTTCCGGGAGCCAATCTCACGTACGTGTAAAAACTGGCCCCTAACCATCCTGAATTAAACCATTCGTTTTGATTGATAAGATTCTGATACGAAAGCAAAATATCGAATTTTAGATGCGAATTGACCGGAGCATCTTTGGCAATGCCTCCGATAACATATTTATCCTTGCCATTATAAGTTATCACTTTGCCCATCGGATCGGTATTCCCGAAATATCTACGAGCAGCCGATTCAGTAATTACCGCGGTATTTACGGCTAGTAAGGTAGAGTCTGCTGTTCCTTTTAGAAGAGGAAAAGAAAATAATGAGAAGAATGAAGGTTCAGCGTAAAACATATCGTTTTCTCTGAAATAAATATCCCCACAACTAACAATACCTTCCACCCGACTAAATCGCGTATATTCCTCCACTTCAGGAAAATGATTTTTTAACTCTTTGCCAACTGCCGGAACCGCTGCAGCCGAATACAGTTCGAGTTTATCTTCTTCGTACAATTTAAAATCGACCCGGTAAATATTTTCTTTTCCCTGGTGAAACGAATCATAAGATATTTCAGTTTGTATCCAGAAGATAATCAGAATAAAAGCGGTAATTCCGGTTATCAATCCAAATACATTTATTAATGCGTACCCTTTTTGAGCAAGCAAATTCCGAATGGCCAGTTTCAAATAATTTTTAATCATCTGGTTCAATTGTTAGTCAGTTAGTAATTCCAGCTTTTATTCATACCTCAGCGCCTCCACCGGATTTCGCGTTGCAGCCTTCCAGCTTTGCCAACTCACTGTAAGCAATGCAATTCCCAGCGCCAGCAAACCGGCCAATGCAAAAATCCACCAACTCAAAGTAGTTTTATAGGCAAAGTTTTCGAGCCATTTGTTCATGGAGTACCAAGCAAGAGGTATGGCTATTACAAAGGCAATGGCCACCCATTTGACGAAGTCTTTATTGAGCATTGTCATTACTTCCGCAATGCGGGCGCCATTTACTTTACGGACTCCAATTTCCTTTTTCCTTCGTTCGATGATAAATAGTGAAAGTCCGAATAATCCAATGCAAGAAATGAATATGGCAATAAATGTGAAATACCTAAATAAGACGGAAATCTTGACTTCCGAATTATAAAGTTTTGCCAGGCGATCGTCAAAAAAACCAATTTCACACGAAGTTTGTGGAATGACTTTCGACCACGATTTTTTAATTTCAGCAATTGTGTTCGAAAAATTTTCAGGACTTACACGAACAATAATAAAGTCGGGATTATTAAACAAAGGCAACAGAAGCATTGGTTCTACTCCACTATGGAGTGATTCAAAATGGAAATCTTCGACAACTCCAATTATCTTTCCTTTTTTATCGCCCCAGGGACTAAATTCTTTTCCAACAGGATCTTTTATTCCCATTCGCCTGATTGCTTCCTGATTTAAAATTACCGGAGGAGATTGAACCTCTTCTTGTTTAAGAACACCATCGTAAGAATCTGAAAAACAATTGCCATCGGCCATTTTTATCCCCAAGGTTTTCATATAGTTTTTATCCACATTCATTTTGCAGATAAGTACTTTGTTTTCCGGGTCTTTGCCTTCCCAATTATGTCCCCACGAAGAATTCCCTCCCCAAAATGGCAACTTATCCGATCGTGTTATTGATTCAATACCGACTATGCTGGTTAACTCTTGCCTGATAGCCTCATGCTTACTCTTTGCTTCACCATCGAGTCCCAAATAAATTAAATTAGCATGGTTGTATCCTAAATTGTAATCGTTAACGTATCTGATTTGCTGCGAAATAATAATCGAACCGCTGATGAGAAAAATGGCTAATGCAAATTGAACGACTACTAAAAGGCCTTTCAAGCTAAATCCTCCTCGTTTACCTGCCCGTGATTTTTTTAAAGCAAAAACCGGATTGATTGAAGAAAGGTACATGGATGGATAGACTACTGATAATAGAGGAATTATAATGATAATTGAGAGCATTATGAAGATCATAAAGCTGGTTGAAAGATGGTTTAGGAAAATGTTTTTGTCAGAAATTGAACGGAATGCGGGTAAAAGGAGAACTACAAGAATAATGCATAAGATCAGGCTTAAAAAGATCATCATGCCTTTTTCGAGTAAAAATTGTCTTAAAATATTGCTTTTGCTGGCTCCCATTACTTTGCGTACACCCACTTCAGGACGGCGTTGTTCTGCTTTTGCTGTTGAAAGGTTAATGAAATTGATTGAAGCTATCAGGATAATTATTATCGCGATTGCCAAAAATTGATAGATGTATTGTATCCTGTTGCTTTTCCCGGAATAGGAATACAAATGCTCGTTTTTGTAAGGGAAAAGGTGTAAAGTAGTGTTTGGCTGTCCATTATCCTTGCAGATGTTGGTTAATTTAGAGTTCAGTAATTTAGAGTCGGTACCTTGTGCAAGCAAAATACAGGTGTTTGGCCAATTGTTTCCCCATTGAGCAAGGTCAACTCCAGATTCTTTCATAATCTCTACAGAAACTAAAACCTTAAAATTAAGGGTTGAGTTTGCTTTTGGTGAAGCAATGACTGCGCCAACTGTTAACGAACGCTCATTATTGATTATTAGCACTTTCCCAATGGCCGACTGATCTTTAAAAAATAAGCGGGCCAATTCGTCAGTAATGATGATCTGGTTAGGTGTAGAAAGTGCATTAATATCACCTTCCAAAATTTTATAGGTGAAAATTTTCAGGAAATTATTGTCGGTACAAATAACCGGACCTTCCTTATATTCACTGGTTTCATATTTTATCAATTGTTTATCCAGATTTGCAAAGGTTGTAGCCTGCTCTACTTCAGCAAAGTTTTTAACCATTGTATTGCTAAGAGGGAAAGGCGTACAATTAGTAAACAACTCCTGTCCTTCAGAATATTCCTGATGTTCGTACACCGAATAAATCCGGTCAAGATTATGATTGTACTTGTCAAAGCTCAGTTCATCGACTACCCAGAATAGTATTAATACAACAACGGCCATTCCAATCGATAATCCTGCAATATTGATGATAGAATAAATACCATTTTTGCGAATATTCCGCCAACCTAAAACAATGTTTCTAAATATCATAGCTCCAATTTTAAATGTTCAAATCTTTCACTTTTAGTCATTCCTGAGTCTCTCTTTAGAAGGGGTCGGGGGAGGCCTTTATTCATACCTCAAGGCTTCCACCGGATTTCGCGTTGCAGCTTTCCAGCTTTGCCAGCTTACGGTGAGCAACGCAATACCCAACGCCAGCAAACCGGCCAGCGCAAAAATCCACCAGCTTAGTGTGGTTTTATAGGCGAAAGTTTCGAGCCATTTATTCATGGCATAATATGCAATGGGGGTGGCTATTACAAAGGCAATGGCTACCCATTTCAGATAATTGCTATTAAGCATCATAACAACCTGTGCTATTCTGGCTCCATTAACCTTTCGAATACCTATCTCGTTGGTACGCTGCGCCGATATTAGAACTGTTAACCCGAAAAGTCCCAGTGAAAGAATGATGATAGAAATGATTGAAGCATAAAGGATTGTTTTACTTAACCGCTCTTCTGCTTTGTAGCGACTTTCCAATTCTTTGTCCCAAAATGTATAACTCAGATTTTCTTTGGTATCCATCTCTTTCCATCCTTTATTAATTGCAGAAATTACATTACTTAAATTTTGTGGATCGTATTTTATTAAGATGGAGCTGTAGCCGTTTCCGATATTGGTGTTTGAATACAAAACCATTGGTTCGATTTTTTCTCTTGACGTTAAAAACTGATAGTTATTTACCACACCGATAATTTCGAACTTAATATTGCCACCTGTAACTATACTACCAACGGGAGAGCCGGCAAACTTCATTCTTTTTACAAATTCCTCGTTGACAATGATTGACATATCGGTCGAATCCACATTACTCTCGGCGAAATTTCTCCCTTCCAGCAACTTGAGATTCAGCGTGGGAATGAAATAATTATCAGCCTTAAAAATATAGGTATTTAAAGTTTCAGAACCCGACACTTCAAATGAACGGGTAGAATACCCATCAAAAAAATCCCGATTAGTTAATGAAGTATTTAAGACACCGGTTTGTTTCTTGAGAATATCACGTAAAACTGCTGCCCTCGACTGATTCAGATACCTGACATCCAAAGAAATAACATTCTTATCAGAAAACCCGAGGGACTTATTTTTCAGGTAATTGGTTTGCTTATTAATGGCAATGGCAACTATAATCAGCACAATAGCTAATGCATATTGTAAACCAACAAACACCTGTGATGCGTTGGCTTTTTTCCCGGCAAACATTTTTTTTGCCGATAGCAGTGTAGGTTTAACCCTTCTGAAAATAAAGATTGGGATTAAACTGGTTAGCGTAATCAACAGAATTATAGATAGGACAGAGAAAACCACCAGTGAAGGAATGTTTATCAGATGAAAATATATCTGACTTTCTGAAATGTTATTAAAGAATGGGATTAATGTGTATCCAAGTATCCCTCCGCCAATATACGAGATCATGATGGTAATGGAATTTTCGCTCAGAAACATTTTGAAAATATCGATGTTCTTTCCTCCCATCGATTTCCGGATACTTACTTCTCCTGATTTTTTAAAGAACTGCCCAATTGTTAAAATGATATAGTTACTAAAGGCAATGAATAAAATAAGCAGGGCAACAATGGTTAAAATCTTTAACTGCGTTTTATTTCCTGCAAGTTGATAGGCTACGCCGTCAATCGTATTATCGAGATATAAACTTTTTAACGGAAGGGCAAACGGTTGAAAACAATCGGAAGAAGAAGAAATAAAGTTGTTTTTTTGTGCTTTCTCAATATCCTTTTGGTAATACTCCTTAACCTCAGCATAAACCAGATCATTCGCTTGTACAGGAACAACATCTTGTTTTAATTCATAAAACAGAATTGAGTTACCAAAGCCATTATTCGATTCCCAAAATGCATTTTCATACTCAAAGGGGATGATTGCTTCAAAATCAAGCGTCGAGTTCTTTGGAACATCATCCAGTATCCCCGTTATTGTAAAACTTACACCTTTAATGAACGTAAATGCAAGGCCTTGCCCAATAAGCTTATCATAATCCGGAGAGTCAGCGCCTGATATTTTTTGCGCAAGCGATTTTGTAATAACAATATTGGTGGGATTAACCAGCAATGCATTTCTGTTTCCTTCCAGGAGTTTAAAGCTAAACATGTCGAAAAATTCCTGATCTGCAATCCCCAGTTTGACCTTAAGGTTTTCTTCCTTTAAATCCAGTTGAGCCATATAGCCTAACTTATAGGGTGTACAGTGCTCTATTTGAGGAACTTTATCTTTCAGTTCCTTTGCAAGGTCTCGCCTAATAAGTTCATCAGACCCTTTGGTTCCATCTTTCAAGATGATCGTATAGTTAAGGCGATAAATCCGATCGGCATTTTCGTGAAAATTATTATAGGAATGCTCTTGCCCGATAAACAAGAAAATAATCAGAACACTTGCGAGAGCCATAGATAGGCCAACAGTGGTAATTACTACGTTAAGCTTGTTTCGCTTAATATTTCTTAACGCATATAAAATCCTGCTTTTCATGGTCAATTTTAATGTTTCTAGTTATTCATACCTCAAGGCTTCCACCGGATTTCGGGTTGCTGCTTTCCAGCTTTGCCAGCTTACGGTGAGCAACGCAATTCCAAGCGCCAATATTCCTGAGAGGGCAAAAATCCACCAACTGAGTTCGGTTTTGTAGGCAAAGTTTTCGAGCCATTTGTGCATGGAGTACCAGGCAAGAGGAGTAGCAATCACAAACGCAATAGCCACCCACCTTACAAAGTCTTTATTCAGCATGGTCATTATTTCTGAAATTTTGGCTCCGTTCACTTTGCGCACACCTATTTCTTTGGTGCGGTTCAGGCTAATCATGAAAATTTGGCCAAGAATTCCCATGCACGTAAGGACAATTGCGATAATCGAAAAAAAGGTGATTGAGGTAGCCAGTTTATCTTCTTTTTCATACATGGCTTGAAATTGGTTGTCGTAAAAAGTAAATTCCATCGGATCATCAGGAAGAAAGCTTTCCCAAATATTCCGCAAACTGCTTATTTGTTGACTGATGTCACCAGGCATCAGGCGCAGAGAAAGTGTGTTAAACTCACGATCTGGTTCATAAAGCAAAGCCACCGGAGCAAGAGACGAATGAAGCGACTCTACATTAAAATTGTTGACTACACCAACCACATCGTATCCGCCCTCCCGGCCGTTTTTATACTTTTTACCTTCAATGGAGTCCCAACCAAATCGATTAATGGCCGCTTCATTCATCAGGCATGCATGATCCTTGTCTCCCGACATAAAGCTTCGTCCATCGGTCAAATGAATTCCAAGAGTTTGAAGAAAATCTTCGGATACAAAAATGCATTTTACGATAAACTCATCACCATCCACACCGCTGCCCATCGACATATTGATATGCCCGGGATAACCATTACTAAGTGCACTGCTGCCCACAAATGGAAGTTTGCCCATTTCATTTTTCAGCGCTTTCTGATTCTGAAATTTAAATGGAAGCTCCATTCGAACCAGATGTTCTTTGTTAAATCCAAGGTCATGATGTTTCACAAATTGAAGCTGTTTAAAAATAAGCATCACAACTGCAATCAGAGCAATAGAAACAGTAAGCTGAAACGTAAGCATGGCTTGTTTTCCAATCTGTTTTCCGGTTCTCTTGCGTCCACCGGTCAAAAAATCAGTGATATTGAACTTCGACAGGATATAAATAGGTGCCAAACTATTCAGTAAAATGATTCCGAAAATAACAGCAACAATAATCGGTAGCAGCTGTTGAAAATTAACGTCAGAGAGTTGAATCTCCTTGCCAAACAACATTCCCGTTGATGGCAACAACAACGCCACAAGCATCACTGAAAAGAACAGTGAAATAAAAATTCCAAGCGACACTTCAATCAATGAATCAGTCAGTAAATGAAGTTTCTCAGCCCCATTGGTTTTGTTGATACCAATTTCTCTCATTTTGGCGTACTGCATCGACACCGTGTAATTGAGATAATTAATGCTTGAAAGCAAGATAATTAGAACACCAATAGCTAAAAAGATCAGCAACATTTTTGAGTTGCCCTTGAAATGTTCATCGGACCAGCCTAAATCCTTCGTGGAAAGATAAATGTCAGAAAATTTTTGTAACGCCAAACTGTCGATAGTTGTATTGAGTTTAGGTATTGACGAATTAAGATTTTCGGCTAACGCATTCGGATCAACATCGTTTTTCAGTAAAAGAACATGCTCAACCGGATAGATGCAAACACCATTGTCGCACTCCTGCGCCATCTGAAAGCTTTTGTTTTCACTATTGAGAAGCAACTCGGCTTTAAAACTTGAGTTCCGGGGAAGATCTTCCATTACAGCTGTAACCGTTGCGGAAAAAAATTCCTGATTGATTGTCCTTCCCAGAGGATTCTTATCACCAAAAAGTTTTTTTGCCACCGATTCGGTTATCACCGCCGAATTTTGCTGACTGAAAGGCTCAGCCGCCGAAAGACTCGACAATATCTTCATCGAGAATACGTCGAAGAAACGATTGTTTGTTGAAACAACGTATTCAACACGGATATAATCTTTTGTTTCCGGGTCTTTTAGAGTTATCGGAAAATATGAAAATCCAAGCGGACAGGTTTCTTTTATGTCCGGATAATTTTCCGAAAGCACCTCGTTTAACTTGTAATCGAGTCCCGATTTGCTTTTTTTAGCATCGTACAAACGGAAGATATTTTTATAATCAGCAAAATGTTTATCTATATTGTTCTCGGCACTGTAAAACAAGCCAATAAGAATAGAAGCAGTAAATCCGATGGAAAAACCACCAATGATTAAAAATGAATACAGTTTGTTTTTCAACAAATTGCGAATTGCAAGTTTTATTTTAAATCGAATCATTTCTCTGATTATTAACCATTTTTATTATTTCCATTTCAATGCCTCCAACTGATTCCTCTCCGCAACTTTCCAGTTTTATCAATAATATATCTGAACTTTGATTTGTCAGATTTCAGGATGGATTTTGATTTTTCTAATTTTCAAAATCACAGTCTTTAAAAAATTATTTAATCATAGTTTTGACTTTTCATCTTTCCTGATAATCCCATCTTCGAGACGAATAATTCGTTTTCCGCATTGGGCAAATTTTTCATTGTGTGTTACCTGAATAATGGTCATCCCCTCGTCGTTCAGGGCTTTCAGTGTTTCCATAATCATCTCACCCTGACCCGAATGCAGGTTACCGGTTGGCTCGTCGGCCAGCAAAAGTTTAGGCTTCCCGACAATAGCGCGGGCAATACCCACTAATTGTTGTTGTCCACCCGAAAGCTGTTGCGGAAACAAATCCTTTTTAGCCACCATGTTAAACCGGTCGAGCAGATCTGCAACCATTGCCTGACGGTCTTTACTTTTTACTCCTTTGTAAATTAGCGGCGTTTCAATGTTTTCATACACGGTCATTTCCTCAATCAAGTGATAAGCCTGAAAGATGAAACCCATGAAATTTCGGTGGTAATCCACTTTTACTTTTTCTTTCAGGTCGAGAACCGATTTGTCATATAACATATACTGACCGTCGGACGGAGCATCGAGCAAGCCGATGATATTCAGCAAAGTTGATTTACCCGAACCACTTGGTCCCATAATACTGACGAATTCGCCTTCTTTCACTTCCAGATTAACAGCTTTCAGCACGAAAGTCCGTTGAAATTTCGAATCGTAGAATTTATCGATGTTGGTTAAATGGATCATTTTATTGATTTTAAGAACCCCTCTAAATCTCCCCCAGGGGGAGACCTTTTGGATTGTGAATATTTGTTATTTCATTCATTTTAACTTCTGTTTTTTAAGCCCTCCCTTTCGGGGAGGATTAAGTATGTTTTTGTTCTCCCCTCCTTTGGAGGGGTCGGGGGAGGCTTTCTTTCTATTCGTACCGCAATGCCTCCACCGGATTGCTAATTGCCACTTTCAACACATGATAACTTATTGTTACCACCGCAACGGTTGCGACAATAATTACCGATGCAATAAAAGACGTGGGAGAAAGCGGTTCTTTGTATGCTCCCGGCATTGTGTTGTAAATGTAGATGGCCGCCGGACAGCCCAATAAAACGGCAAATCCAAGCATTTGAATAACCTCCGTTGAAAGTTGCCAATAGATTGACACCACAGAACTCCCCATAACTTTTCGGATGCCAATTTCTTTTGTTCGGCGCTTCACGGTAAAAAGAATCAGACCGAATAATCCAACCGAAGAGATAACTAGAGTCACTACGGCAAAAAATAGAAACATTCGTTTCATCGTTTGCCAAAACGGGATGGCCTCATCCAAATGAAATGCAATACCAAAATCTTTAAATTCGAATGGATCATTGGGAAAAACACTTTCAAGTTCGCTCGTAACCAAGCTACGGGCATTCTGCTCATCGCCATTGAAACGAACCGATATTAACGTGGATCCGGAAATAATATTACTATTCAGAAACATGATGTAGGTTGGAATTGGATTATGCACCGAAAACGGATGAAAATCTTTTACAACTCCAATAACCGGATATTGCCTTCCATACATGGTAATTCGCTTCCCAATCGGATCATCCCAGCCAAATTTCTTCAATGCTGTTTCGTTAATGATACACCCCTCTTTATCAGCCGGATATTCTGGCGAGAAATT
Source organism: Prolixibacteraceae bacterium (assembly GCA_963668595.1). Taxonomy (GTDB): domain Bacteria; phylum Bacteroidota; class Bacteroidia; order Bacteroidales; family Prolixibacteraceae; genus GWE2-42-39. The sequence goes on from OY764876.1 coordinate 3,114,189, forward strand.
GCGCCCGTAAACCATTTTCATGTTATAAGTCGGGATAAAATCGTAATTCACATAATTGCGGCTAATCATCTCTTTTTCATCCGGCGAAGCGCCTTCCCAACTCACATAGCCCCCAATGTTGCCAATAAAAGGAATTGTGCTTGAGAACGATGCATCAACAATTTCGGGATATTGCAGCAACCGGGTTTTAACTGTTTCGAACAACATCTCGTCGCGGGGATTAATCTCCGTGTAAAGAAGATTTTTGCTTTCGAATCCCAAACTTTTATTCAGTATGAAATTAACATGATTAAAAAGTATAAAACTCACTATCAGCATAAAAATAGAAATAGAGAACTGCGCCACTACCAGAATTTTCTTTATACTGACCGCATTTTCTTTATTCGTAAATATTTTTCCTTTCAACACCCGCACCGGATTGTACGACGAAACGACCAGCGAAGGATATAAGCCAGAAAGTACACCTACCAGAAGGCCAGTAAAAAGAATGACTCCCAGCAATTGAAAATTATTCCAGACCAGAAAATCGAAGCTCCGGTTTAAAATGAAATTCATCAGCGGAGAGCAGGCCTGAGCAATAAAAATGGCCAAAATCACAGCCACCAAAGCATGTAAAACACTTTCGCCAACAAATTGAGCCGCAATACGTTTTTTCGACGAACCAATCACTTTTTTAATGCCGATTTCGGTTGAACGCTGCGTGGAATTAGCCAACGACAAATTCATGTAATTGATACTTGCCAGAAGCAATATCAGAAAAGCGGCCAATGAAAGAATTCCCATTCCAACCATCATATCAGGCTGACTGTTAGGAGAAATATGCAATTTTGAAAGCGGATGCAGATAGGGAAAACTTTTCTCAAACCCATTTACCTTGCTGAATGCATTCTTAATTTTTGCATCCACCAGCGAAGGGTCAGTTCCCTTTTTTAGTAATACATAATTATCAAATTCTATACGCGTCCAGTTTTCGCTGTATTGGGTTTCGCCGCTCAGTACCGGGTAAGTGGGCATTGATACCAAATAGGATGCTTTTAGTGTTGAATTTTGAGGAAAGTCATGATAAACAGCTGTAACTGTTACCGGAAACCGTTTTCCGACAACCACTTGCTTTCCCAGAGCACTTGTTCCTGGGAAAAGTTTTTCCGATAAAGTCTCGGAAATAGCAATCGTGTTGGGGTCGGTTAATGCGTTAGCTTTATTGCCTTCCTTCAAACTGATTGTGAAGATATCGAAAATTGAATTTTCACTCCAGTAGCCATGCTGATCGTACAACTGACGTCCATCAGGAAGTGTAAAAAATTGCCCCGCCCCTTTTGCTCCACCAGAAACTTCGCGCATCAAAAGCACCGCTTCCACTTCAGGAAGATCAGCCATTAGGTGATACCGGAATGCTGCCGGACTATACGTACAGAAATTCGTTGGATACGAATCCTCCTGACGAGTTTGAACCCGGTAGATCGTTTCGTAATTGGTGTTGAACTTATCGAAATTCAGCTCGTAGCTTATTAGCTGACTAAACAAGATAAACACAACAAAGCCAATTACCAGGTTGGTCAGGTTTATTATTGTAAAAACCTTGTTGTGCCTGATATTACGAAAGATATTTCGAAAAAAGTATTTGGACATGGCTTCGTTGTTAAATTACTTTCCCCTGATTTTCTTTACATCAACTGATCAGCCATTTGCTTTTTTACCTCTTCGGTAATAATCTGTCCGTCGAACAAATTAATTACCCGGTGGGCAAATTCAGAGTCGTGCATCGAGTGAGTTACCATCACAATGGTTGTTCCTTCTCGATTTAGCTCAGTAAGTAAGTTCATCACTTCCAGTCCGTTTTTCGAGTCAAGGTTACCGGTCGGCTCATCGGCCAGAATCAGTTTCGGGTTGGCCACCACTGCACGGGCAATGGCTACACGCTGTTGCTGACCACCCGATAATTGCTGCGGAAAATGTTTTTTACGGTGTCCGATTTTCATGCGTTCGAGCACGTCTTCCACCATCTTTTTCCGTTCCGAAGCCTTCATTTTCAGGTAAATCAACGGAAGCTCCACATTTTCATACACATTCAGTTCATCTATCAGGTTGAAACTCTGAAAAACAAAACCGATATTGCCTTTGCGCAATTGAGTTCGGTTGCGTTCTTTCAGATGGCCAACTTCTTCGCTGTCAAAATAGTATTCGCCTCCCGATGGATTATCGAGCAAACCAATAATATTCAGCAATGTTGACTTGCCGCATCCTGAAGGCCCCATAATGGCAACAAATTCCCCTTTTTTGATGTGCAGGTTCACATTGTTCAACGCACTGGTTTCTACCTCTTCTGTGCGAAATACCTTGTTTAAGTTGACTGTTTTTATCATAGCTGTCATGCATAGAGCATAGGGGTAAGGGCAAAGAGCCACATTACCTCATGCAGTTTTTATTCTTTTATTAATGTTTTTCTGAAATTTGTAATTTTTTTACTCAGAACTTCCATGTCGTTCAAAAGATCTTTGAATTTCTGACCATCAATGTAATTCCTGCGCCAGACGACATAAGAGATGTTTGCAGTCTCAAAGACTGAACGTCGGGCAATATTCAAAAATTGAGCAAATTCTTTCGAAGAAAATGATCCTGAACCTTCAGCAATATTATTGGAAATACTAAGAGAAGCAGACCTTAACTGTTCTGCAACACGAAAGCTCTTTGCGTCAGAAAGTGTATCAGCCAGATCAAATAAAACATCGTTCAATGCAATTGATTCTTTCCAAATATCCATATTCATGAACCTGAAATTAGCCATAAGATTAAGTTTAAAAGATTTATGTAATTTACAGATTAATAGTCACCTTCAAATCTTATTTATACCTCAAAATGTTCTTTTCTTAGCGTCCAGTTCCTTTCGCTTTGCTCCAAGCCCTTTGCCATTAACTCTCCGCCCCACGCTACTTAAACACTATCCTATCATTCTCGCCAAACAAGTCGTAACTTGATGTAATTACCTTCTCTCCTGGTTGCAGCCCCTCAAGCACTTCGTAATACTGTGGATTTTGTTTGCCAATGCGAATGCTTCGTTTGGTTGCTTCTGTTTCTGCTTCGTTCAAAACAAATACCCACTGACCTCCAGTGCTCTGGAAGAATCCGCCTTTGGCAATCATCAGCGCTTTTTCCGATTGTCCCAACTCCAGTTTTATATGGTAAGTCTGCCCAGTGCGAATATTATCCGGCTTTTCGCCCACAAAAACCAGGTCAATTTCGAACTGTCCGTTGCGCACTTCGGGGTACACTTTTTTTACCACCAGTTGATAATTCACACCGTTACGCTCAAATGAAGCAGTCAGGTCGCGACGTACCCGATCGATGTAATGTTCGTCAATTAACGCTACAATTTTAAATGAAGTCAACACATTGATCTGTCCGATACGCTGACCTTTACTAATCGATTCGCCAATTTCGGCATTCAGTAAACCCAACTGCCCGTCGATAGGAGCTTTTACGTTCAGATCTTCGCGTCGCAGCTGTACCATTTGCAGGTTTTGCTGCATATTTTTCAGGTTATCATCCATCTGTATGCGCTGGTTTTCTCTGAAAATCGAATCCTGCACCATTTTTTTATAAATGAGTTCCCGATCTTTTTTTGCCAGGTGAAAATCTTCTTCTACCTGAATAAAATCCTCTTTGGCAATCAAACCTTCGTCAAACAAAGCTTTTTTCTGCTGATAGTTACGAGCTAAACGGGCAAGTTCATAGTCAATCTTCAGCAATTGCTGCTTATTCTGTATTTTTTGTTGCTCCATCTGTATCTGCGTATTGCGCAATTCGTTTGTGTGATATGCCAAACTCGATTCGCTATTCATAATTGTCAGGTTCAAATCGTTGTTTCTCAGGGTTAAAATCACATCACCTTTACGCACCATTTCGCCTTCTTCAATCAGTTTTTCTTCCACTTTTCCACCTTCTTCGGCATCCAAAAAAATGGTTGAAATTGGTTCAACTTGTCCGATTACAGTGATGTAATCGTTAAACAGTCCCTCTTCGGCAACACTGATAGTCAGCTTATCTTTTTCAGCTCTGAATACAGAACTGTGATCGGAAAATACCGCTTTATACAATAGAAAAGCAAAGGCCAATCCTGCCACAATCCATACTATATGCTTGCGTCTCAAGCCTTTTTTCTTCTCAATAACTTTATCCATTCCCATAACTATGTGTTTCAAATTCTAAATCCAAAATTTCAAATCTCAAAAAAAATATCCAGTTCAAATTGGTTTCAGTTGTTACAGTTTTCACTGCTTCCAGAAACGTTTTCCGGAGTAAAACTCAACGATCTTCTGTTGTATTTCCAATTGCAGGCGCGAACGCAGCAACTGACTTTCCGAGTTTGCATCCCTGTTCTTGGCAATATAAAAATCAACCACACTGATCAATCCCTGCGCAAACTTCTTCTCTGCTGCTTTGTATGCCAAAGCATCCACTTCTTTTTGTTTTTTATACTGAATGTATTCCTTATTCAGTGCGTCCCATTTATTCAGGTTTCCAGACAGTTCGAAATAAAGTTTTTGTCGCTCGTTTTCCAGCCGAACATTTGCCTGTTCAACAGCAAGCTTTGCCATTTTAATATTCGACCGGTTACTCCAGCTACTGAATATCGGAATATTTAACGAAACTCCCAGATACTGGCTTTTGTTATTTCTCAACTGATTACCAAAGTCAATTACCTGATCTTTATTATTTCGGTATGTTTCCGAATAGCCAGAACCAACTGATGCACTTGCCGAAACAGAAGGATACAAAAAAGAGCGACTGATTGATAATTGCTTTTCGCTTGCCCTCACATTACTTCGAAAGACCTGAAAATAGGGAGACCAACTGGTGAAGTCGTCAAATAGTTTCTGTTTTTCCTGTTTCTCTTCCTGAAGAAAATTTATTGCAATATCTTCCGGCTCCGGATCATCTCCCGTACTCAGGTTCATTAATTGCCGAAGTGTAAGGCGTACCGACTCAAGCTGATTTTGCATCTGTATCCTGCGAAGCTCTTCCATCTCAAGATTAGCCCGCATTTCCAGTAAATCAGAAGTCGATTTTTGCCCCACTTCTACTTGTTTCTCTATGGCTTTGAGGTTCAATTCTGAAGTTTTTACCTGTTCGTCGGCAAGTTGACTCATGCCCCGGTAATACAATACATCGAAATATGCATTTATCACCTGGAATGCCAGATCATCTTCGGCATTTTCCCGATTGAAATCTGCAATTTGTTTTTTATACTTTTCATACTGAATACGGTTTTGAAGTCTGAACCCGTTAAACAAAGTCACCGAAGTTCCCAAATTGTACGAATTATTAAAAAACTCGGTGTCAACAATCCCATTTGTATTCGGATCAACCGACCGACCAAAACTCAAACCGGCACTCGACGAAGCACTTACCGATGGTAACAAATTACGTTTCGATTGCTGAAACGATTCCACCGCCACCCGTTGTTCCAGTTCAAATGATTTCAACTCAACATTATTGTCGATGGCGTGCGAAATACACTGGTTTAAACTCCAGTTTTGCTGGGCAACCAGTGCATTCGCCATCAAAGCTCCCAATATGAAAAAAACGTATCTTACTAAATGCATATCAATCTGTTTTCACTAAACCATGCCAGAACAATGCCACAAATACAAATCACTGATAATCTGTCAATATACAAAACAAACAACCCTGCCTCGGTTAAAATAATTGACAGTAAAGCGTAAAAAAATTTTACACACTATTGACAAGCTGAACTCATCCCGGTACATTTGATGAAAAAAAGAATGGGCAAGGGCAAGATTTTAATTGTTGATGACAACAAGAGCATAATCAGCGCATTGGACATACTCCTCTCTCCCGAAGTTGAACTGGTAAAAGGAATCTCTAATCCGAATCAGATTCCAACCGAATTGCGCTCGGGCGATTACAATCTTGTTATTCTCGACATGAATTTTCAAGCTGGTGTAAATACCGGTAACGAAGGTCTTTACTGGCTTAGTCGCATTGCCGAAACCGATCCCGATTTATCGGTAGTACTTATCACCGCCTACAGCGATGTAGAGTTAGCCGTAAAAGCCCTCAAACAAGGAGCCACCGATTTTATTCCCAAACCATGGGAAAACAGCAAGCTCCTTGCCACTGTAAAATCAGCCATTCAGCTTAATTTTTCAAAAAAAGAAGTCGATCAGCTACGCCGGAAAGAAAAAGGACTGAAACAGGAACTTAACCGGGCACAACCCTATATCATCGGCTCGTCGCCACAATTGATGCAGGTGATGAACATGGTGCGTAAGGTAGCAAAAACCGATGCCAACATTCTGATTACCGGAGAAAACGGAACAGGGAAAGAATTGATTGCCCGCGAAATACATCGCCTGTCGGAACGCAGCAACGAAGTACTGGTCAGCGTTGATATGGGAGCTATTAGCGAGACCTTGTTCGAGAGCGAGCTATTTGGCCACGTAAAAGGTGCCTTTACTGATGCCCGTGAAAATCGCGCAGGTAAATTCGAAACAGCCAGCAAAGGCTCTTTATTTCTCGACGAAATTGGCAACCTCTCGTTTCATCTTCAGGCTAAATTACTGGCAGCTATCCAAAACCGGCAAGTCATGCGTGTTGGTTCCGACCGTCCGGTTCCGGTTGACATCCGGCTCATTTGTGCAACCAATAAAAACCTCCCGCAAATGGTTGCCGACGGACTTTTCCGCGAAGACTTACTTTACCGGATCAACACCATCCAAATTGAATTGCCTCCATTGCGCGACCGCGGCGAAGATATTGCTGTTCTGGCCGAATTTTTCCTGAAAAAATTCGCATCGAAATACGACAAACACGGATTAAAAATTAATGGTGCAGCCCGCGAAAAACTTCTCAAATATCAATGGCCGGGAAACATTCGCGAGTTGCAACATACCATTGAAAAAGCAGTTATTCTCAGCGACACATCGGTGCTTAAACCCGAAGATTTTTTCCTGCGTCCGGTCTCCTCCGGAAAATTCGACGAGCAATTATCCACGCTTGAAGAAATGGAAAAACGCATGGTGCTATCAGCCATCGACAAGCATGCCGGAAACATGAGTCTGGCTGCCGACCAACTTGGCATTACCCGCCAAACGCTGTACAACAAGCTCAAAAAATACGGGATATGATCAGCGCCAAACTTTATATCCAGATACTCGTTCGCGTATTGCTGATTGTAGCACTTTCGTTGCTGGCTGGCTGGAGCTATTTTACACAGCAATGGTTCTTTCTTTCGCTTTTCATACTAGCAGCCATCGTACTGGCTACCATCAATTTAATTTATTTTCTGAACTCGGTTAACCGTCGCCTTTTTTATTTTTTCGATGCCATCCGCAACGAAGACTCGACCCTTTCGTTTCCCGACAAATCGGGAGACAAACTCACCCAACAACTCAATAACAGTCTGAATAAAGTAAATAAGCAAATTCAGCAAATAAAAATTGAGAACCAGATGCAAGAACAGTATTTCCAAGCCATTCTGGAACATGCTGCGACCGGAATTTTTACCCTTAATGCGAACCGATTTGTTCTGCACTCGAATGCCTCGGTGCGCAAACTTTTTTCGCTGGAAGTATTCACGCACCTGAATCAACTCGAGAGGGTTGATCAACGCTTATTTCATACCCTGCAAACAATTCGTCCGTCGGAACAGCGCCTGGTTACGCTCAATCATGAACGGGGCAGTACTCAGCTACTGATAAAAGCCTCCTCGTTTGTTTCGGGCAAAGAAGAACTGATTTTGCTCTCGGTTCAGGATATTAAAAATGAGCTGGATGAAAAAGAACTTGACTCGTGGCTCCGGCTTATTCGCGTTTTAATGCACGAAATCATGAACTCAATCACCCCGATCACTTCTCTATCGGAAAGCCTGGCAGGTTATTTTTACTCCGAAGAAGGAGTGAAAACACCCGGGCAAATCAATGAGAAAATAATTCAGACGACGATTCGCGGACTGGATGTGATTCGAGAACAAGGCAAAGGACTGATCGCATTTGTTGAATCGTACCGTAAACTCACCCGTTTACCTAAGCCTGACAAGAAAACGATCGTGGTAAAAAATCTGCTCGAAAATATTCGCATGCTGGCCGGTTCGTTCGAACAAGGAGCTGAAATTTCGCTCAGCTACCAGTTGCAAAACGAACAGATGGAATTGTTCGCCGACGAAAAATTAATTTCGCAGGTATTGATCAACCTTGTAAAAAATGCATTCCAGTCGAACGAACACAACCCCAAATCGCAAGTAAAAATAGTGGCTGGAATTGAAGAAAATAACCGCCCGGTGATTTGTGTCTCCGACAACGGACCAGGTATTCCTCCCGAATTAATTGATGAGATTTTTGTACCGTTTTTCACCACCCGCGAAAACGGATCAGGAATTGGGCTGAGCCTTTCGCGCCAAATTATGCGTCTGCACGGCGGCAGCCTCAAAGTAAAATCTGTGCCCAATATTGAAACTTCTTTCTATCTGACTTTCTGATAATTGATCTTCATCTCACTATTTATTCTGAATTTATTTTAAGCCCCGACGCAACCGAATCCTATCGTAGCCCCGTCTTCCTGCTGTCAGGCAATAACACCTGATTTGTAAAGTATGGAAGCCATAGAAACAATCTATTTTATACAAATCAATCTTTTCGGACAAATCCCCGGCACCCCGGTTAGTTGTCCCTTTTAGTTAATTTTTAAAACCAACATTTACAATTAAAAAATTAAAGAGATGAAGTTAGTTAGAAGTGTGAAACCAGTGATTTTAGCTGGTTTGTGTTTAGGAGGAATTTTTTTCTCTTGTAACGAGGATGAGTTGCCTCAACTTGCTGCCAACGTAGATGCATTAGTCGTGAAAACAAGAATCGGAGAAGAAGTAAAATATGCTCCTGCATTTTATGTGTACGGAAATAAAAACATAAAATCAGCCAATGTTGTTGCTCCGGGAGATGGAACATTAACTTACACCCTTGCTTCGGCAACAAGTTCGAACACTGTATTCATGAAATGGCCGGCCAATGCAGACTTTGCAACCACAGTTCCTGCAGCAGGCGATTACGAATTTACCATTACCAGTACCGAAGAAGGGGAAGCTCCTTTAAAAATTAAAGACAAAATTGGCACCGAAAGTCTGGAAGTACCTGTAATTTCAAGCACCGAATTTACAAACAGCAAATTAAAACTGAAATGGGCTTCTATTACTGGTGCTGATGGTTTTGTTGTTCAATTAATCAGCGAAGGAAATATTATTTTCTCTAGCGCATTGTTGCAAAATACCACTACAGAATATGCTTTTGGCTTATCAGACCAAGGTTGGTTGGATGCAACAAAACGTGCCGAAGAAAACAAAACATACACCCTTGAGTTGAAAGCTGTTCGTTACGAAACAGGAATAACAAGTTTGAAAGAGTACAATATTCAATGCCTTTCATACATCGACAAACAGGTTCTTTGGAGTACCGAAAATCAATAATAAAAACAGAGCTGGCCTTGTTGTGGTCAGCTCTATTTTTCTCATTATATTTTCCTATTTTTTAAAATCAGAAGGGAAATTAACAGGAAGTAGGACTTCGCCCGAAGCAGTCCGAATCCATGTTTTAAAAGCCCTTTCGTTCTCGCTTAATTCAATAATCCTCGCCCCGTTCGGGAGATCACAATAGGTGGTTTTTCCTCCGCTGAAACGACCGTAAGCCAAAGCAATTCCGTGCAAATAGGCTATATAATCGTTCGAGTGATCGTGACCAACAAAGGTTCCCATTACATCGCCGCACTCAAGCATTGCTGTAAACATTCCTGAATTAATATTTGGCGAACATTCTTTTTCCAGTCTCACACCAATCGCCGGATTTTTCTGATTTTTATACGCTTCGTTGTATTCAACCAGTGGAATATGGAAAAAAGCCAATGCCGGAAGTGCTTTCCCGTTCAGCTCTTTCTGTTTTCCACTCACGTTACGATACCAGTTTATCTGCGATGCCTGAAACCAGCCATATCCGCCAAGTCCTTCAATGGTGCTGTAAGCATTCGAGTCCATGCAATAAAGTAAGGCTGCATTGTTGGTTCCGGTGGACGATTTTACCGGAACAAGATAATTCCCGTAACCAAAAACTCCTTCTACCTTCGGAACAAATAGACAACCTGCTTTTTTTATCAGAATTGAAGCAATCTGCTCACGGCTCATCTCACTTTCATCATCGTGGTTACCAAGCACCACTGCAAAAGGAATATTTCGCTGAATAATTGGATCAGTAGCCATTTCCCAACCTTTCGGGACCGGATTACCGGTAACAACATCTCCGGTGAAAACAACCAAATCAGGTTTTTCCTCATCCAGAACTTTATTAATCATGTTAATCGCCGCATTCGACTCTGGGTCATCAGGTTTAATGTGCGTATCCGTAAATTGTACGATCTTGAATTTATTGGCACTGTTGAATTTCAATTCCGGTTTTCCGGCAGCACTAAGTTCAAGTACAGCCAAACTACACAAAAGCATAAGCCAGCTTATTGCGCTTATCTTTTTAGTTTTTTTCATCTTCCTTAATTTTGGTTTAATGGTTAAAGTATTTACTTATCTTGGTTATTATTACAAAGAAACAGAACTTCTTCTTTCTCAAAAAGAAATTTTAAAACAAATCCCGGACATCTTGCTTTGTAAAAACAAAATATCCAGGATTATTACTCATGACTGATTTAATTTTTTAGCATCCACATCGTTTCATTCACATCGTCTGAACTATACTGACGTTTGATGGCCTCACTTACATTGTCTGTATTGTAATCGAGTTCATCCTGCGGGTACATCCAGCGCTTAGGAAAACGGTCGTTGGGTTCGTTTTGGTTCGATTCCGGGTTGATAGGTAAAACCGGATAACCTGTGCGTCGGTTGTCGTAGAATGCACTTCTCGGAATCTGAAGGTAGGTTGCAATGTATTTCTGATTCAGAATTTGTTTCAACTGTTCTTCTTTTACGGTAGCAAACTTTACCGGTGCTGAGCCTGGAAATGCATCAATGTATGCTGCATCCATTTTCATATTGTGATGGTATGTGGAGTTGTCCACCGTATTGTCTGCCACAAATTTCATCGCTGCTTTTATTCCGTCGTTGTAGAACGATTCGGCACTTGCACTGATCCATCCACGAACGGCAGCTTCTGCTAAATTGAATTTCAACTGGGCAAAGCTAACCAAACCAATTGGTTCACCCGAAGCGGTATAATACCGGTCGTTTATGGTCGAATAATCGCGGGTTCCGGCAATAACTCCAACTTGTGCATAAACCGCTGATGGATCTACTCCTACATAAGCCATCCAATCGCTTTGCGTTTTCCCAGCAGTTAATTTTACAGGCGATGGAGCAGCATAATAAAACAAACGACGGTCTTGTGTCTGAACCAATTTATCAATCAAAGTACTACTCACAATTGGGTAAATTGAAAATGGATTCGGCTTCGAAAATGGATATTTCTGTCCTGTTGCGTCGGAATAACTCAGTCCAAAATTGTCTGCATTGCTTTCCATCAAGGGGCGATTGCTCCAAATTTCTTTGAAACGCGAAACAACATTCAAATCAGCATCGCCGGTTTTATTTGATAAATTAATTAGCACATTGAGCTGAAATGTATTGACCAACTTTCTCCATTTGGCTGGATCACCTTTATAAACCGGGTCGCCCGAGAATTGAGTTCCGCTTGCAAACAACCGATCGGCTTCATCCAGTTCAGCCAAAATACCCAGAAATACTTCTTTCTGCGTATCGTAAACAGGCTTAACATTTTTGTCCGATTCAGCTTTCAATGCTTCTTTATAAGGAATATCTCCCACTTCCATTGTTTTATTGAAAAATTTCCATGCACGAATGAAATGTCCCAAAGCTGTGTATGAGTTTTTAAGTCCGCCTTCGGTTGAAAGATCAATCATTTTATCAACGTTTGTCAATGTCAGATAGCTTGCAAAGCTAGTTCGTCCAAATTTGTTATACTGCATTTCCTGGGCAAACTCAGTCCACAAAATATATTTATCCAGCATATAAGGATCCATAAAACCTTTCGTTGTTGCCAATTCGCTTCGGGTAACATCCAATATCAGTGTGGTAGCCAGCATATCCGGAGTAACCTTCAGCGATAAATCCGGGTTGGTATTCAGATCGTCGAAATTCTGGCAAGCCGTAATGCTTAGCAACAATGTCAGAATCAATGAAGTAGTTTTTGTATATCGTTTCATTTTATCGATTTTTTTGTTCATGAATATTTCTTTTTGCTTGCATATCAGAATGAAACATTGATGTTCATCCCCAAATAACGAACAGAAGGCGAGCTTAAGTCAGAATCTGTTCCTTTATCCGGGTCGGCATACCGGAAGTCTTTGGTCCACAAAAATACATTCTGTCCGGTTAACGAAACGTACACACTTTTCGCTCCAATTCGTTCCACAAGGTTGGCAGGCAAACTATATCCCAACGAAATATCTCTTAGTTTGAAGAATGTTCCAAGCATATTTCCCAATTTTCCATCGGCATAATTTCGTGCATACGACTGGTACGAAACTTCCTTATCGTTTGGAGCAAAGACACGTGTATCGTTTGTCACCTGTCCGTAGTTATCGTATTCAACAGAACCGGAAACCACTTTTACACCTTTGCCTACATAATTGGTCTTCTTGTTCACCACTTCGTCGTACCTCCATTGATTATCACTATCGGGATGCGAGCCTGTATCCCACATTTTATATGCAGTGTAGTTGTACATTAAACCACCTACACGTCCATCAAAATTGAAATTCAGGTTGAAACGTCTCCATGTAAAAGTATTTCCAAGTCCCCAAATAAAGTCAGGATCGGTATGTCCCCACACTTTTTGATAATCACTTTTCCACGGCATACCATTCGATTTATGAACCAGATTCCCGTCGGCATCAGTCAACCAATAACGGTCCACATAGTTATCAACGCGACCACCTTCTTTTACCCAAAGTTTATCCGAAGAATATACCGGGTCGAGCTTATGGTAATACATGTGAGACATTGACCAGTTGGCATTAACGGTGTATGAAAAGTTATGCTTTTTTACTACCGTTGCTTCCACAGTAACTTCCAAACCGCGACGAACATGTTCTTCATCAGTGTTAATCAGCGTGCTTGAGAAACCCGAAGCATCGGAAATACTGGCATTGGTTTGCTGATTGTAATACAGCTTATTATAATACGCTACATCAATTTTGAAATTTTTCATCAAATAGGCACTGGTTCCCAGTTCAAGAGTGCGACTGGCTTGTGCAGAAACGGTTCCACCAACAAGTTTGTCTGGATAATCGGCATACAACAAACCGTTCCAGTTGGCCTGTCCCGTTGCATAGGCCTGGTTATTGTCGTAGATTCCCAGGGGTTGTTTGGCCACCGTCCACGATGATCTCACTTTCCACATATCCAGCCACGACGGTTTTGCAAAGAATTCGCTCAAAATAACACTAGTTCCTAATGACGGATAGAAGAATGAACGGGTATCTTCCGATTGAGTTGAACTCCAATCGTTTCGAACTGTTGCGTCCACATAAATTGCATCTTTGTACGATAAAGTAAGTTTTCCGAATACGCTGTTTACCTGTCGTCTGCGAACCCATGAACTTACAATCGCCGGATCACGCGAGTTTTTCAGAGAATAAAATCCGGGAATAACCAATCCATTTTTAGTCGATCCAAACAAATCTTTGTCTGTGTAACGGTAAATATTTCCTCCGGCCAATGCATCAATTCCAAAATCTTTCAGAATCGTTTTGTTATACATGAAAATCAAGTCGCTATTAATACTGAATCCCGAAGCGACTTCATTTTTATATGCTCCATTTTGTTCAAATCCACCCCGACCACTATTTACATTTACCGGATTCTGGATTATATATTCATTGCTGTAACTATCAAATCCGTTACGGAATAGAATTTTGGCACCAGGAAACATGTTGTAAGTTGCGGTAACACTGGCATTCATCTTATTTTTCCATTGCCCTTTCAGTTTTTCGTAGGCAATCAAATACGGATTATCATACCATGCATCGTACAACCAGTTTTGGCGTTCGTTTTCAATTCTCCAATAATCGCGATATTGACGAATATCATAATCAGGGCCCGACCACAACAATATCTGGTAAATATATCCCTGATCTCCATAGCCTTTCCCTGTTGTTTGCGGAGCCATTTCGCGGTTATAGCCCATAAATGCTTCCAGATTGAATTTGTCGCCCAGTTTCATTTCTCCACCAACCGAAAAATTGGTGGTATTCAATTTCAAATTCGGATATTGTCCTTTATTGTAAATATGATTCAGCGAAATACGAAAACTTCCATTCTCTCCCGCCTGCGATAAACTTATATTGTTATTCGAAATAAATCCGGTTTCCAGAAAATTGCGAAAGTTGTCTTTTCCACTTGATACCAGAGGCATTTCCTCCATGGTTTTACTCACCGGGTTCCACTGCATGGCAGTTTGTCCAATATCCAGTTTCGGCCCCCAAACATAGTCATCAGAAATAGCGCCATTGATACCATGACCGTAGGAAGTTTGCACTTCGGGCAATGCCAAAAAGCCAGCAGCAACCATGTTGTTACTGTTTACCTGCACTGTAAAACCTTTGCTTTCTTTCCCGTTTTTCGTTGTAATAATAACGGCTCCACTTCCGCCGCGATAGCCGTAAAGTGCTGATGCAGTTCCACCTTTCAGTACGTCAATGGTTTTAATGTTATCGGCAGCAATATCGGTTAATGTCATGTTCGAATAAGGAACCCCGTCGATCACCAACAGAGGGGTTTCTCCACGCAGCGACATCGTAGGCGCTTCGTTGAACTCAGTACTGTTTTTAATCCACAAACCCGATATTTTTCCGGTAAGTGAAGTTGCCACATACGTTCCTTTTGTTTTCTGAAGTTCCTGTCCATCGACTTTCTGAACTGAGTAGCCAAGTGCTTTTTCCTGTCGTTTAATACCAAGTGCGGTCACAATCACCTCATCTACCCCAATTGTTTCTTCCTGCAGCTCCACATCAATTGCCGACTTTCCGGTTGCCGATACTTCCTGAGACCGCATGCCGACAAACGAAAACACCAATACTGCATTCTCAGCAACATTCTTCAAATTATAAACACCTTCGGAATCGGTAATAATTCCGGTAGTAGTTCCTTTCACCATCACAGTTACTCCGGGAATTGGCTCTCCCTGCGAGTTGGTAACCCGCCCGGTGATATTCTTTTGCTGCTGTCCCGAAAAGTTACCTAGTTTCATCGCATCTTTCGAAATAACAATTTGCCGGTCACTAATCGTATATTTCAGATCAGTCCCTTTCAATATCTGATCCAGGCTTTCTTCAATTTTCGAATTATTCAGATTTACATTGATTTTTTTGCTCTGATCCATCTGTTCGTAATAAAATAGAAAATAGTAATCCGACTGATTTTCTATTTCTTCCAAAGCTTTTACAATGCTTACATTTTTCAGATTCAGGTTCAGTACTGTCTTTTGTGAGTAAGATTTGGTTGCCCAACCTTGTACTACCAGCAGTAAAAGCAAGCCGAAAGTCACTTTCATAGTTCGTAGAGTTTTTAATAAGGCATGAGCATACCAAGCCTCATCGGTTTGTTTTTTTTTCATAAATTTGAATTGTTTTGAGGGTTAATTATTCAGTTAACTCTTTTCACCGATCAGGGAAGCGCCGCAATCGCTTTCCTGATTTTTTATTATATCCATAGGCAATTATTTTTTCGTAATAATAATTTTTGCTGTTCCATAAGTTCCGTCTTCCCGCAGCTCCCGTTTCTCAAACCTGAAATTGATGGCAGCAGTACTTTCTAACAAGCGAAGAGCATCTTCAATACTTTCATTTTCAAATGTAGCCTTCAGGTGTAAGTTCTGTAATTCCGGGTCTGCCACTTCGATATGAACCCCATAATAGCGTTCCATCCGCAAAAGAACTTCTTTCATACTTTTATTCCGAAACACCAGACGTCCGTAAATCCACGAAGAGTAATCCTCAGCATTCACTTTTTGATAATCGAAAGAGGCCAATTGTTTCGACAAAACCAGCGAATGTCCTTCGTTCATCACTTTTATCTCGTTTTCTTTTTTATCCAGAACCGACACCCGACCTTCTTTCAAAACCACCTGCGTATCAGAATCATCGGAGTAAGCCAGTACGTTAAATTCGGTACCTGTTGCCTTCACTACCAGCGAGTGCGTTTCAACCAAAAATGGGTGCGATTTATCGCTTTTTACTTTGAAGAAAGCTTCACCATCCAAATGCAAAGTCCTATTATTCTTACTAAAATCCGAAGAGTATCGCAGTTTACTACCTGCATTCAGCCAAACTTTCGACCCGTCGGGGAGCAACATCTCAGAACGTGTTCCAACCGGAGTCATAACTTCGTAAAATGTTTCCTTTTGTTTCAGCATCGAACTCAGTCCGAAGACAAGAAAAGACACCAAACTGCCAATCAGAAAAGCTACAGCAAGCAATGCCGCCCATTGACGCGGGAAATTACGCAGCGACAGGGGTAAACGCACCGTTTTTTGCACCACCGGCTTCTCATTGGTTTGCTCTTTAATTTTCTGAAATAATTTCTGATAATCGTATGCCTGAACCAATAAGTGATCATGCTCTTGTGCTGAAGTAAGTTCGTCAAGCATCCGCTGTTTTACCTCTTCTTCCTTATTCAGCCATCTCTCCAGTGTTTGTAGCTCCTGGGCAGAAATGGTTCCTGCCCTGAATTTCGCTACCAGATATTTGAATTCCTCCGATTTCATTTTTCTGCATTTTCTTTCCTTAATACAATATGTACCCACCGAACTACTCACGGCCAGTCAGCTTTTTTTTCAGAAAAATAAAAAATCAGTGTAATCCACTGATCAACAGATCAGAAATAAGGAATAAGATAAAATAATCGGTCTGGATATTTTCACGGATGTATTTGAAAGCCCGGTACACCTGGTTTTCCACTGTTCGTACCGAGATTTGAAGCCGATCGGCAATTTCTTTGTGCGAAAGACCATCCCAGCGACTCATATAAAATATTTTGCGTTGCTGTTCCGGTAGTTTCATTAAAAGCTGCTCAACGATTCCAGCAAGCTCTTCTCTGTAAATTTTTCGCTCAGTCTCATTCGCCGTATCTGTTTCCAGTTCACTTAAATATTGAAGATATTTCTTTTCAACCACCTGCTGTTTCAGCAAATTGAAAACCTTATTTACCGCAATCCGGTACAAATAACTTTTCGAAAAACGACTGGGATCAATTTGTTTCCGTTTTTCCCACAATTCAACGAAAAGACTTTGTACAATTTCCTCTGCATCAAAAAAATCGGGCAGATACGATGCCGCAAACGACAACAGTTGCCGCGAATGCCGTTCGTAAAGCAGTTCGAAAGCACTTTCGTCATGCAAAACAATTCGTCGGGCAAGCATTTCATCGCTATATGTAGTTTTTTCCGGCATCAATTTCTAAAAATAGTCTTCCAAATGTATTAATTTTTTGACATCCTCCCGATTCAGGCCGATGTCGCATGGTTCAAAACTTCCCTCCACCCGATAATTTTTTATCTTTGCAGAAATTTTTTTACAGATGGAAAATCAATTGCAAGTATTCAATACTCTCAGCCGAAAGAAAGAAGTATTTACCCCGCTCGTTCCCGGGCGCGTTGGTTTGTATGTATGTGGTCCCACGGTTTACGGGAAAGCTCACTTAGGACATGCCCGTCCGTCCATTACTTTCGATCTGTTGTACCGGTATTTGCAACATCTGGGATACAAAGTCCGCTACGTGCGCAACATTACCGATGTTGGCCACCTTGCGAACGATGCCGACGAAGGAGAAGACAAAGTTGCCAAGAAAGCTAAACTCGACGAGCTGGAACCGATGGAAGTAGTGCAAATCTACACCAACGATTACCACAAAAACATGGCTTTGCTCAACGTACTTTCGCCAAGTATCGAGCCTCGTGCCAGCGGCCACATCATCGAACAGATTGAAACCGTTAAAAAAATTCTGAATAGCGGCTATGCATACGAAAGTCAGGGTTCCGTTTATTTCGATGTAGAAAAATTTGCCCGCGAAAATCAATACGGCCAATTGTCGGGACGTAAAATTGAAGACCTGATCAGCAATACCCGTCAATTAGACGGGCAGGACGAAAAACGCTCAGGACTGGATTTTGCGATCTGGAAAAAAGCTCAACCCGAGCACATCATGCGCTGGCCCTCGCCATGGAGCGATGGATTCCCGGGCTGGCACCTCGAATGTACTGCTATGGGAACCAAATATCTGGGCGAAAGTTTCGATATTCACGGTGGTGGAATGGATTTGATGTTTCCTCACCACGAAGCAGAAATAGCCCAGGGTAAAGCAGCTTTCGGACACGATGTGGTGCGTTACTGGATGCACAACAACATGATTACCCTGAATGGACAGAAAATGGGCAAGTCGCTCGGCAATGCAATTTCTCTGGATGAATTTTTTGCCGGAGAACACCCGTTGCTGCAACAAGCATACAGCCCGATGACCATTCGTTTCTTTATTTTGCAGGCTCACTACCGCAGTACGCTCGATTTTACCAACGAGGCCCTGCAAGCAGCAGAAAAAGGTTTAAATCGTCTGCTCTCGGCAGTTAAAACGCTATTTGCTATTGAAGCGTCTGCACAATCAACCGTTACCGAGCGGATTATTGAATTGCACAACAACTGTTTTGCCGCCCTGAATGACGACCTGAACAGTCCGATTGCCATTGCTCATTTGTTTGACGGAGTGAAAATGATTAACTCAATCAACGATGGAAAAGAGCAGATATCCGAAAAAGATCTGGATATTCTGCGCAAACTGTATTTTGTATTGGTTTTCGAGATTTTTGGATTGAAAATGGAAGAGGCCGCCGGTGAAACCGGAAATTCAGAAGTACTGAACAGTGTGGTTGATCTTTTGCTAAACATTCGTGTGCAGGCAAAAGCCAACAAAGATTGGGCAACTTCCGACAAAATCAGAAACGAACTAACTGAGTTGGGATTTGAAATAAAAGATACCAAAGACGGATTTAGCTGGGAGCTGAAGAAATAGGATCAATTACGATCAAACTGAAAAACCGCCTTCCCTTTGGAAAGCGGTCATCAATCTTAAGTATAGTGATTCAATCAGCCTATATTAAATCTAGTTTGAAGACTGCAATTTAATTTCAAGCTGATTTTTCGTTTGGTCGGCCCGAACATTCGTTACTCCCTGTTGATAGGAAATGTAGCTTGAAACAAGTTCGTAATCTCCTTTTTTTACATTTTTAAATGTAAACTTACCGTCAAAATCGGTATAGGTTTTCAATTCTGTCCCTTTCAGGCAAACCTCAACACCTGCAAGCGACTCACCCGTTTTACTGTCGGTAATTAAGCCGGTAACATCCAAAATTGAAGCTTCTGCTTCGATTTTTGCATCGGTTTTTACTTCTGTTTTATTTTCGTTGTTTTCAGCAAACGAAGTAAAAGAGATCACCATCATCAATGCCAGATTAAAAACAATCCGTTTCATATTTTTTTCTTTTAAATTTTATTTCGAAACAATACACTGAACGATTGCATAGCAATTCGTTGTTTTCACTGACACAAAACTATCGCGGCAAGGTTAAAGGGTAGTTGCAGAATTATTAAAGTTTGATTAAACCGTAATAAAACAAAAAAAGCGGCCTCAATGAGACCGCTTTAAATATGCTTGGAATTGAATTGATTATTTTACGATAGCCTGGAATTTAGGATCTTCAAAATATTTAGCAAATTCCATATCTGTAGCTGCTTTTGCTTTCAACTCAGGTTTCATTTCGATCGCTTTTTTCAAGCTGTCGAACATCAGGTTTTCTTTTGCAGTGCGAGCACCTACTACCGCTTTGAAATATTCTTTCATATAGCAACCTGACCATGTGCAGTTTTCAAGTGATTTCAGAGCGCCATTGTTGTCGCCAGCCAAAATTTTAGCTAAGCCAACATTTGGAGAATCTGAATCGCCGAACAATTTCACTGCTTTTGCATATTCGCCTTTTTTGATTGCAACGATACCCAGGTTGTAGTTTACTTCTTCGCCAGCGCCAGAAGCAGCACCAAAATAAGTTTCAGCTTTTGCGATGTCGCCTTCGAACAATGCAACAGCTCCTAAGTTATTTTTAATGATTGGCTCGTCGTTTTTCAGCTTTTCAGCTTTTTCAAACAAACCTTTTGCATCAGCATAGTTGAATTTTTTAACCAACATCATACCGGCATTGTTATATCCTCTCCAGTCATTTGGATATACTTTCATGAATGAATTGTAGATAGCCAGTTTTTTGTTTACATCTTGAGTCAATGTTGCAGCATACAACAATTCTGCTGGATTCAATGAAGCTGGATCAGAATCAGCCAAAGCAGCGATTTCTTCATCAGTTTTACCAATCAGGTCAACATTAGCAGTAATTTTTGCACGACGCAGTTTTGGTAAAATTTCGTCAGCAACAGCAGTAAAAGCAGCCGATAAGTTTTTGATTTCACGTTCGCGAACTTCAGGATCAGTGTACATGGACAATACACGCAGGATCAATTCTTTATCCTGAATGCTTGATTTTTCCATCATTTCTTTGAAACCATCCCAGTCTTCAGCAGTGAATTTAGTTTTCAATTCTGCTTCGATTTTCTCTTTTTTCATGTTGTTTTTCATGAAATCAGAAGAAGTTCCTTCACGTTTTTCAGACAACTTGGTGTTGTATTCCAACTCACCGTCAGGAGAAGCATATGCAGAAACCTGAATATCTTTCAATTTTTTACGTTCTGCTACAAATGCATCTTTGGTATATTCTTTCAGTTTCTCAATATCTTCAGCTTTCAACTCAGAGTTGCTAATTACAGCGCTGTTAATCAAATAGTGAATATCAGCAGTATAATCATCAGGAACGATTCTCTGGAATGGGTCGATATTCGGATCGTATTTACCAGTTTTGTTAACTTCACGACGAACACCCAAAATAGGAGAAGGATAATTCAACACTAAAGTAGAAGTAGCAATCACACCATCAGCAACTTTAATCGGATCAAAGTCAAGGCTTTTTGCACCTTTTGATGCTGTAATGCGAATTTCCAGATCAGATAATCTCATCGCTTCAGCAAAAGCAGGGCTGTCTTTGTACGAGAAATTACCACCGTTGGCATAAGTAATCACTTTGTTGTTGGCATCTACTTTTTCACCTTGAACGGTTACTGGAGTCAATGCTTTTTCGCCACCTTCGTATTTCATCACCGGAGTGGCTACAAGTGTTACTTTTTTATTGAAATACTTGGCTGGAAAAACGCCGTTGATGCCTACATCAACTTTTCCGGCATGAGCTTCGAGGATTTCAGGGGTTACCTTGAAGTCAATTTTGTCAGCGTTTTTCTTCATCTTTTTTAAGCCTGCACATCCTGAAAGCAGAATTGCAGCTAATGCAATAGAGGCTAGAGGTTTAAAGTTAAATCTTTTCATAGTGAAAGTATTAAATATTGAAATTGTAATATTTCGGTTAACGTCAACAAAATTAACAATGTTTTAAACAAATAAAACTATAATCAACAATAAATTACGGTAAAATTACCCGTGAAATTCCCTTCGGGTAAACAGATTCAAAAATCGTTTTGGTTATCAGATGGTAGTCTTCTTCCCGGTTCACAAAATCAAGCTGATTGGTATCGATTACCAGGATAGGAAAATCGCCCTGCTGTCTGAAAAAAGAGAAATATCCCTGCGCAATTTGCTCGAGGTATGCCGGATCAATATTCTGCTCATACTCACGTCCGCGATGCTCAATGTTTTTCAGTAAATGATCGACACTGGTATGCAAATACACGTACAAATCGGGCTTGGGCATCTTGTCGTAAATAATTTTGAAAAACTGCTGGTATAATTTATACTCGTCTTCCTGCAATGTATTTTGTGCAAAAATCAACGATTTCATGAAGTAATAATCCGATACGGTAAAATCGCTAAACAGATCAAAATTCTGCAACTCTCGGTTCAACTGGTTGTAGCGTTCGGCCAGAAACGACATTTCCAGCGGAAAAGAATACTTCTCTGGCTCCTTGTAAAACTTCGGAAGAAAAGGATTTTCGGCAAACTGTTCCAATACGAGTTTTGCCCGAAAATCATGGCTAATCATTTGTGCCAGCGATGTTTTCCCTGCACCAATATTTCCTTCTATGACCAAATAATTTATCTTCATCCTTCCCAATAAAAAATCCCGAAAGCAGGTCGCTTCGGGATTTTAAAAATACGATATTCAGTTGAATTCCGAAACCCGGAATCTTACATTTTCACTCCTAAATGATAAAACATGAATGACCACAAATCCACATATTCATCAATCACTTTTGCAGTAGGTTTACCTGCTCCGTGTCCGGCTTTTACATCGATACGAATTAATACTGGCAGCGAGCCTGCATTGTATTCCTGCAAACGCGAGATGTATTTAAACGAATGCGCAGGTACAACACGGTCGTCGTGGTCAGCAGTTCCAACCATTACCGCCGGATATTTTCCGCCTTTAATAATGTTGTGGTACGGAGAATATTTGTACAAGTACTCAAACATTTCTTTGCTATCGGCGCTGGTTCCGTAATCGCCGGCCCAGGCCCAGCCAATCGTAAATTTATGGAAACGCAACATATCCATTACGCCAACCAACGGGAAGGCAACTTTAAACAAGTCAGGACGCTGGTTAATTACTGCACCTATCAACAAACCACCGTTCGAACCACCCATGATGGCCAGTTTATCGCTGCACGTATATTTCGAAGAAATCAGGTATTCAGCCGCCGAAATAAAGTCGTCGAACACGTTCTGTTTCTTCATTTTTGTACCAGCCTCGTGCCATTCTTCTCCATACTCGCCACCACCTCGGATATTCGCCACAGCAAATACTCCGCCTTTTTCAAAAAAGGTCAGTCGGGTTGTTGAGAAAGAAGGTGTTTGGCTGATGTTGAAACCACCGTATGCATACAAAAGAGTTGGGTTTTGTCCATTCAACTCGATGCCTTTTTTGTGGACGATAAACATCGGCACTTTTGTTCCGTCTTTGCTGGTATAAAATTCCTGTTTTACAACGAAATCATCCGGATTGAATTTCACATCGGGACGATAATGCAAACTTGATTCACGTGTTGTAAAATCAAATTTATAGATTTCGCCCGGCGTATTGAACGAAGTATAATCGTAAAATGCAATCATCTCTTCTTTCTTTCCTGAAATGGAGCCTACAGTTCCAATTCCCGGAAGTTCAATCGCATAATCGAAACTTCCATCGTAATTATGAACTTCAACTACACTATGAGCATCCTGCATGTACTCGGTCACAATTTTGCCACCGATGAAACTTGCTGATTGCAATACATTTTCTTTTTCAGGAATTACCTCCACCCAGTTCTCCTGTGCGGGTTTATCGAGTGTAAATTTCACCAAACGATATTTGGGAGCATTGCAATTTGTTAGTGCAAACAATTCATTGTCAATATTTCCAATAACACTGAAATCGAAATCAAAACCAGTGACCACCGGGACCAGCGGACTATTTTTCTTTGTCAAATCTTTTACAGAAAGAGCGTTGCCACTGGTTGTTTCGGTCATCGAAACTATCATGAAGTGTTTATCTTCAGTAACTCCGGCACCACAGTTTCTTTTTGCATGCTCGGTATCCTGATAAATCAACTGATCATCGGCCTGCTCAGTTCCCAATTTGTGATAATACACTTTGTGATACTCGTTGGCATTTGATAATTCACTTCCTTCTTTCGGAGCATCGTAGGCGCTATAAAAAAATCCATTTTCGTACCACTCGCTCCCTGAGAATTTTACCCATTTAATATGATCGGGCAATAATTCGCCGGTTTCCATGTCTTTTACAAAAATCTCGTTCCAGTCGGAACCCGAACGGGCAATTTTATAAACCAGGTATTTTCCGTCGTCGGAAATATCGATGCCCGACAATGCAACAGTTCCATCTTCCGAAAGCTTATTCGGATCGAGCACCACTACAGGTTCAGCATCGAGTTGTTCGGTCGAATACAAAACACTTTGGTTTTGAAGACCATCATTTTTGAAGAAGTAATATTTCCCTGCTTTTTTAAACGGCGTTGAATAGCGGGGATAGTTTATCAGCTCGGTCAGTCGAGCCCTGATTTCATCCCGGTAAGGTAAATTCTCAAGGTACGCAAAAGTTACTTCGTTTTGCGCTTTTACCCAGGCAGCGGTTTCGGCTGAAGTATCGTTCTCCAACCAACGATAGGGATCTTCCACTACCGTTCCGAAATACTCATCCGTTACATCCACTTTCTTTGTTACCGGATATTCCATTTTTTTCTCGTTACACGAAATCATAAGTCCTACTAAAACACACACAATCAATAATTCCTTCATAGCAAGATATAATTTTAGTTAGTATAAATTCTTTCCACCGAAATTCGGACAAATATATCTGTATGATTCTGAACAAAATAATTACACTTTTACAATAGCTTATTTCTGTCGCGAAGCTGCTGATCTTTGCGACTTCCCGGGATTCGGGCTGCAAGTAAACCCAGCATCGAACCCGTCAACAAAAAGTAACTGACTGGTTGTGCCACGAATCCGAGCCAAACCAAAGCACCCAGTGCAGTACCTCCCAATAGCCCAAAAAATGAATACAAATAGGTAAAATAATACGGAGGATAAAAGCCATGAGTTTTCCGCTGGTGACGCGCAAGCCGATCGATTAACCGATCGTAGGCACGACGCGGTTTCCCCGGCTGATGAATTGCCTCGCCGATTTGCGCCACAATCAACGCTATATCAGCTTTCATTTTCTGACATTCAGAACATGTCGGCGCCAGCTCTTCCGTACGACGAATCATTCGCTCAAACTCTGCAATTCGGAAAAAACGAAGGTCTTTCTCATTGCTCCCTTCCAGTTGTGCTTGTATCTGCTCTATTTTTTCTTCTGCCCAATTCTTCATTTTTCAATAGTGAAATTGATTTGGTTAAAAGTAAAAAAAAATGCCCCGGTTTTTCCGGAGCATTTCATATTGCGATTAATCTCTATCTCTTGGAGGTCTGCGGTCGCCGCCCCGGTCACGGTTGTCGCGGTTATCACGACGGTCGCCACCACGGAAATCTCGTCTGTCGCCGCCGCGGTTATCACGACGATCACCGTCACGACGATCACCATCGCGACGCGGAGGACGTTCACCTTCTGGTCTTTCAACATAACCTTCCGGCTTAGGCAACAATACTTTGCGAGAAAGTTTCAGTTTGCCATCGCGTTCCAGCTCTATCAGTTTCACTTCCACTTCGTCGCCTTCGCGCAGAACATCTTCTACGTTTACAGTGCGCTCCCAGCTAATTTCTGAGATATGGAGCAATCCTTCTTTTCCGGGAATAATTTCAACAAAAGCACCAAATGAAGTAATCGACTTCACTTTTCCTTTGTAGATTTCTCCTTTTTCAGGAACGGCAATAATACGTTTCAATCGGGCCATTGCATCATCAATGCATTCTTTGTTCGGACCTGCAACCTGTACTTGTCCAAAACCGTTGATTTCTTCGATAACAATAACCGTTTTGGTTTCTTCCTGAAGTTTCTGAATATTTTTTCCACCCGGGCCAATGATTGGGCCAATCATGTCTTTCGGCACCTGAATCATTTCAATGCGTGGTACATTTGGTTTGAAATCAGCACGAGGTTCGCTAATAATTTCAAGGATTTTGCCTAAAATATGTTCGCGGCCTTCTTTTGCTTGCTGCAATGCTTTGCTCAATACTTCATACGAAAGTCCATCTACTTTAATGTCCATCTGCGTAGCGGTGATCCCTTTTTCGGTACCTGTTACTTTGAAGTCCATATCACCCAGGTGGTCTTCGTCTCCCAAAATATCGGAAAGAACTGCGTATTTGTCTGAATCTTTGTCAGTAATCAAACCCATTGCAATACCCGAAACCGGACGTCTCATTTTCAAACCACTATCCATCATACACATGGTTCCGGCACAAACTGTTGCCATTGATGATGAGCCGTTTGATTCGAGAATATCCGAAACAATACGAACGACATACGGGAAGTCTGAAGGAATCATGCGTTTTAGTGCACGATAAGCCAGGTTACCGTGACCAATTTCGCGACGACCCAACCCACGCGGAGTTTTTGGTTCGCCCACACAGAACGGTGGAAAATTGTAATGCAACAAGAATTTTTCAGTTCCCTGAACAGTCACCCCGTCAATCATTTTTTCATCCAGCTTGCTTCCTAAAGTAATTGACGACAACGACTGAGTTTCACCACGGGTAAAGATTGCTGAACCGTGTGCACATGGCAAATAGTCAACTTCACCCCAAATCGGACGGATTTGAGTCGTAGAACGACCATCCAGGCGAACACCTTCATCCAGAATCATGCGACGCATGGCTTCTTTCTCAACTCCGTGGAAATAACGTTTGATCAGCATGGTTTTTTGTGCCATGTTGATTTCTTCGTTTCCTTCATTTTCAGCCACGTAAGCATTCAAAAATTCATCACGAATTGCTTCAAAAGCAGCAATACGCTGGTGTTTATCTTTGATCTGCGCTTTGGCAGTTTCGTAACATTTTGCGTAGGTTGCTTCTTTCACTGCAACTTTCAGTTCGGCATCGTTTACTTCGTGGCAATATGCACGTTTCACAACACCCACTTCAGCAGCCAGTTCTTCCTGTGCTTTACAGTGAACACGAATTGCATCGTGAGCAACTTTGATAGCTTCGAGCATATCTTCTTCCGATACCTCATCCATTTCACCTTCCACCATCATGATGTTATCGTGCGATGCACCAACCATGATGTCGATATCAGAACCTTTCAACTGCTCTGCGCTCGGGTTGATGTAGAACTCACCATTCACACGAGCCACACGCACTTCCGAAATCGGAGTCACGAAAGGAACATCTGATACGGCAATGGCAGCCGAAGCAGCCAAACCAGCCAGTGAATCCGGCATCACATTGGGGTCAGCCGAAATTAATGAAATCATCACCGCTGTTTCAGCGTGATAATCTTCAGGGAACAAAGGACGAATTGCACGGTCAACCAAACGGGCAACCAGAATTTCGTCATCCGACGGACGAGATTCACGTTTGAGGAATCCTCCGGGGAAACGGCCTGCGGCCGAAAATTTTTCGCGGTAGTCCACCGACACCGGCATAAAGTCAACATCTTCGTTAGCTTCGCGGGCAGACACAACAGTTGCAAGAAGCATCGTATCCCCACTGCGTACCACAACGGCACCATCAGCCTGCTTGGCCAAACGTCCGGTCTCAATGGAAATCGTACGGCCATCGCCAAGGTCAATCGTCTTGATAATAGCTTGATTCATAATCTTTTCGATAATTAATTTAACAAATGTCTAATCTCGTGGTGGGGATTTTCTGACATAAAGTTGAAAACCGACATGTTTTCAAGTTCTTTTCAAAAATAAGAAAAGGCAATAAATTTATTGCCCTTTCTTTTATAATTTTTATCGGCGTAAGCCTAATTCTTTAACAATCTCGCGGTAGCGCTCAATGTCGCGGTGCTTCAGGTAATCGAGCAAGCGGCGGCGTTTTCCTACCAAACTGATTAGTGCACGTTGTGTGCTGAAGTCTTTTTTGTTCTGTTTCAAGTGCTCAGTTAAGTGAGCAATACGGAATGAAAACAAGGCAATCTGTCCTTCAGATGAACCTGTGTCTTTGGCACTTTTGCCGAATTTTTCAAAAAACTCTGCTTTTTTTTCAGGAGTTAAATACATTTTATTTTCTATTAAATTGTGATACAATGTTTAAGCCGCAGCATCGCTATCAATAACAACAGCTTAAAATTAATTTCTCAAAAGCCCGGCAAAAATATATAAAAATATTTGAAATTCAAGCCGGTAGTGTTTTTTATTTTAAAACTGGGTTTCCATTTTCGTTAATACGCCGATTCAAATTGTTTCAGGAAACGAACATCGTTCTCGAAGAAATGGCGAATATCTTTGATTCCGTATTTCAGCATGGTAATACGTTCGATTCCCATTCCGAAGGCAAAACCGGTGTATTTTTTACTGTCGATACCGCAAAGCTCCAACACATTCGGGTCAACCATTCCGCAGCCCAGAATTTCGAGCCACCCTGAATATTTGCACACATTGCAGCCTTTTCCGCCGCAAATAGAGCAGCTCACATCCATCTCGGCCGATGGTTCGGTGAACGGGAAATACGACGGACGCAAACGAATCTGCGATTTTTCGCCGAAGAATTCACGGGCAAAATACAACAAGGTCTGTTTCAGATCGGCAAACGAAACGTTTTCGTCCACATACAAACCTTCGATTTGATGGAAAATACAGTGCGAACGAGCCGAAATAGCTTCGTTACGGAACACGCGCCCCGGGAAAATTGCCCGAATCGGCGGTTGCGTTTTTTCCATCACTCGTACCTGCACACTTGAAGTGTGGGTACGCAGTAACACATCAGGGTCTTTTTCAATAAAGAAAGTATCCTGCATGTCGCGGGCAGGGTGTTCGGGCGGGAAATTGAGCGCCGAAAACACGTGCCAGTCGTCTTCTATTTCAGGGCCTTCGGCTACAACAAAGCCAAGGCGTGCAAAAATTTCAACAATTTCATTTTTTACTACCGCCAAAGGGTGACGGCTTCCTAATTTAATGGCTTCACCAGGCATTGTCAAATCAAGACCGGAATTGCTGTCATCGCCGGCTTCAAAGCTGTCGCGCAACTGGTTGATTTTATCCAAAGCAAAGTTTTTCAACTCATTAATAGCTGCTCCGAGTGATTTTTTCTGATCTACCGGAACATTTTTAAACTCGTCGAAAAGCTGGCTCACCAAGCCTTTTTTACTGATGTATTTAATGCGCAACTCTTCTACTTCGTTTTGCGCCGAAACGCTGAGTTGTTCTATTTCAGCTTTAAGTGCTTTGATTCTCTCTAACATCGCAGTCAATTCAAAATGATGTGCAAAGATAATTATTCAAGCGGAAAAACCTTTTTTTAGTCTCCCGGCTTTTCCTGAAATCAAAAATTCTCCGTATCAGATCAGGTAATGAAACAAATCCGGAGTTTCGTTTAAATATTCGTAGATGAAACCATGCTCTTTCATGCGCAAAAGCATGCCTTCCAAATCGTTTTTATCCTGAAGTTCAACCCCCACAAAGGCAGGGCCTTTTTCCCGGTTGTTCTTTTTGGTGTACTCGAAATGGGTAATATCGTCGTTGGGCCCCAGCACAAAATCGAGAAAATCGCGCAAAGCTCCGGCTCGTTGCGGAAAGCGGATAATAAAATAATGCTTCAGTCCTTCAAAAAGCATCGAGCGTTCTTTTATTTCTTCGGTGCGGGTAATATCGTTGTTGCTTCCCGATACAATGCAAACTACATTTTTGCCTTTAATTTGGTCGGCATAGTAATCGAGTGCAGCAATAGAAAGCGCTCCGGCTGGTTCTACCACAATGGCATCGCGGTTATACAGTTCCAGAATTTTGGTACAGATGCGTCCTTCGGGAACCGCCACAATATCGTCCACCACTTTTTTGCAGATTTCGAACGTAATGTCGCCCACCCGCTGAACCGCAGCTCCGTCCACAAACTTATCAATGTCTTCGAGGGTTATCACCTCGCCCTGTTCGAGCGATTTTTTCATCGATGGTGCACCGGCAGGTTCTACTCCGATGATTTTTGTATTCGGACTAATCTGTTTGAAGTAACTTCCGACTCCCGCAGCTAAACCACCCCCCCCAATGGGGACAAACAAGTAATCGATGCGGCAGGGTGCATCCTGAATAATTTCGAGCGCAGTGGTTGCCTGCCCTTCAATAATCAGCGGATCGTCGAACGGATGAATGTACGTTTTGCCATTTTCATTGCAGTCTTTCCAGGCTTCGTTACTCGCCTGATCGTAGGTGTCGCCAAACAAAACAATCTCGACAAACTGTTTTCCAAACATCTGCACCTGCTTGATTTTTTGCTTCGGCGTAGTGGTGGGCATGTAAATTTTACCCTGAATACCCAGTTTCCAGCACGAAAAAGCAACGCCCTGTGCATGGTTTCCGGCGCTTGCACACACAATACCGTTGGCAAGTTGCCCGGGAGTAAGACTGCGTATTTTATTGTAAGCACCTCGTATTTTATACGACCGCACAATCTGCAAGTCTTCGCGTTTCAATAATACATTTGCTGAAAATTGTTCCGAGAGATTCAGATTCTCGGCCAAAGGAGTTGTGCCAAGTATTTCATTCAAAGTCAACTTGGCCTGGTTTACCGCCTGCAACGAGGGGAAATATTCATTCTTCATACATTCATACAGATAAATACCGGTTTTCAGAATTACTGATGCAGTAATAACAATCTATTCTGAAAAACGCCGCAAAATAAATAATTTAAATCGGAACCGCCCCCGTATTTATCAGTTCAAAATTATTTGCCCGCTGAATCTTAACCAGACGTTTACATTATTCAGTATTTACCATTACGTAATTTACTATTTACAATCGACGGACAAATTCACGTCCCTCCGTTTGGGCTTTAGTGGCAACAAGGGGAAGGAGGCACGGAAGAAACGCTCAATTGTTACACAGGCTTTTATTAAAAATTATATCCAATACCACATTTTACTCCAAACTCAAATAGTCTGTCTCTATGGTATGGCTCAAATTGTATTATTGCGTGATAGTTAACAAAAGGATTTAATGTGAAACTTATGTTTTTATAGTTGTATATCCCTCCAATTCCTAAACCAAGCCCGACCCCGGATTGAGTGTCTGTTGGTTGTGAGTCCCCAATATTAAATTGTAAATCAACCATTGGTCCCCCTTCTAAAAACAAATATTTAGAGAATTGATAATTAATAAACAATGGTAACGACAGCAAATGAATATCCCAACTTTCGTCTGCTGCTTCGGGCCAATATGGATGGTATCCTTTCGCTACCAGAATATTACTTTTACTGTAATTTAATCCTGTTTTAAATGCAATTGGTTTTGACAGTTTGTGCTGAAAAAAGACTCCCATACAAAACATCCCATCATTACTAAATCCGTTTTCCTTTTCAAAGCCATTCATCAACATCAAATTTCCGCCATGTCCATAATTAATCGAGATCGTATTGTTTTCTTGTCCCCAAATATTAGTTATTGATAGCGAAAACACTATTAATAGTAGTACGATTCGTAATCTTTCACTTGTATTTTTATTCATGGCAAATCTGTTTTCAAACTGACGGTTAGTGTATATTATCTGGGGATTCCACTTCCCCCTCGTTCGAGCTTTAGCGGCAACGAGAGGGAGGGAGGTTTTCAAAAATTTCATATTCTTTCGAAACTACGGGTGACGAGGATATAACTCCGTTGGGAAAGGGAAGAAAGTTGTATCCGCGACAAGTTTATCAATAATTGTCTTTCTATATTTTTCTTTTCTTTTTTCATTAATGCATTTACAAATTGAAGCATCAAAATCAGAATGAGAATATCCTGCAATATATCCAATTTCATTGCTGTAGAATATCCTGTAATCTCCGTCGGCTAAATAATCATGGTCGTTTGAGAACGATAGAATTTTAATTATTTTGTCATCAATATTATATTCTCTTTCACTATCAAGTACGTAAAATTCATCTTCCCAGAAATCGACGTCTATAATATTTTGAGATTCGGGTTTGTTGGACGTTTTTAAGTTCAAATAAATTCTTCTGTAATTTAAAGTGTCAACTCTTTCTTTTGAATCTACTTTATTATGAGCAAGCGAAATAAATTCATATTTCCCTAATGAGTACAGTTTTAGAAATATGGTTGAGTCATTTAAAAGATCAATAGAATATTTAAGCGTATCAATACTCCTCAGATCAGTCGTGTCATTTAATAAGTAATGTCTATATGTTGCAAATGAAGCTGATATAATTCTTTCGTTCTCATTTTTACATGAAAAGAATACAATTATTAAAACAATATATATTTTCAAATATCTCATCATTTTAAACTTCAAGATAAAGGTTGGAACAAGTTGTCGTTGCATTCCTATAGCTATCGGAATTCGAAAAACGTCAGCCTCCTGACGGATGAATACGGTCAAGAAAGGAGCAGAGACAACGCACCGCACGAACCCCGCAATGCAATTTACAATTCGTTAGCGCGTCGTTATTTTATTATTGGTTTTATTTCTTTGTTCATTTTTTTTAAACTATCTGCTTCCGCATATCTCTGTAGGTTTATCAAACAGTGATATTTTGAGCTTGTTAAATATGTTTCTGTTCTTGGTTCTAATTTTAGCAAACTAATTCTCTCGTAGTCATTTAACGCTTCGGCATATTTTCTGTCTCGATAGAGTTTGTCAGTATCGAGTATTTGTGCCTTTATTTCTTTGTTTTCACCTCTCAGCTTTTTCCGAACTGCTTTGTTTAGTTCTTTATCTGTTTTGTTTGAATAAACTTCCCGTTCGTAATACATTCTGGCGAGCTCTGACCATATTTCCTTTTTGCTGTCAGTATTATTGATTGAGTCCAAATACTGAAACATTACCTTATTATATGCAGTCTCAGCTTGCTCTAAATAATTGGTCGGGTACTTCAAGAAATTATAGACAAATTGAAATCCAAATCGTTGTTCTACTAATTCTATTTCGTCTGGCGAGTAGCTCGGAGACCCCACATCTGTCAATTTAATGATTTGAATGTTTCCACTATGGATATCCTGTTTTGCTTTTTCAATTGAATAGGGAATCTTTGAAAATATCAATGAATCTAATTTAGCTTTATGTACAGAATCAAGGTCAGAATAATTCATGGTTTGGCCTGTTTGAGCAACAAGTCTCAAACACATCAAAATTAATCCTATAATTGTGAGAACCTTCATCTTATTTCATAATGCGCACTAACGGCAGTCTGTCTAAAAACCTCCAACTTTTGTGATTTTCAATTTGTTTTCAGGTTTTTTAAGCAGCGATTTGAAAGTAGTTATAAATTTTTGTTTGATAATAAGAACGCTTGTTGATTTTTGAAATGGTTCTGTAATTCTGGGTTAAGCCATTTAATTTTCACATCATCAAAAATATAAGCCGCAATAACGATTCGTTAAAACGGCTTATACCAATTTGAAATATTCGCTTTTTATCCCTTTGCACTATTTTTAAGGCGTTGTGCAACGGTTACAAATCTTAGCGTTTCGTACTTTTTCTTTCAGGAAGTTTCTCGAAACAACTAATACAAGAAACACTCAAAATATTTCATTGTACTTTTTTACTTTTTGTCTTTCCCTCCTTTGGGTGGAGTGGTGGTTTCATCTTTTGTCGGTTGCCAAGCCATTGGAGTGACTTTATCTCCAATCTTGTGGCCTTCTCTAATTTGACCTCTGCTGTTGTCTTTAATTTTAGGTGTTGATTCTTGTTTCTTTGCCATAACTTTAATATTTATATGAAAAATTCAATTGTTGAGATTTCATGTTCAGTAATAAGAATTCCTTCTGTTTGTTTTATTTTTTTGTCAAATCCATTTTTCTTGTTTAACTTCCAAACCTCTTCAAGATAGATTTCCTGTGGATTTGGATATGTTGATGAATATGAATTAAGTCCATATTTCCCTCCAATTTTTCTTCCATTTTTTAAAGTCACAATAACATAGAAACTTCTTCTATTTGAGAAAAATGAATCCCAAGCACTTTTTGTTGGATTAATAAGAAATTTAGAAAACCACTTTTTTGAAGATATTTTATAAAAAATGAAAGAATAAATTATTGGAGCAATAATTACAATAAAGCTAATGATTAAAAACTAAACCACTATGGATTGAAAATCCATAGGTTCAAAAGAAACGAAAAATGAAATTTTTCTTTTTTACTCAAATATCCAGTTGCCCTTCTCTGTGTTGGGTCTTTCCCGATGATGCTCAAGATACTCTTGAACCATTTCATCTGTTATATTCCCTGTACTCCAAACTCCATACCCAACAGCCCAAAAATGGCGACCCCAATATTTCTGTTTCAATTGCGGAAATTCAATTTGAAGAATCCGAGAAGTTCGACCTTTTAGTTTCTTCACAAGCATACTCACACTCAGAGATGGTGGATATTCGATATGCATATGTACATGATCCTTGCTTACAACTCCCTTTAAGATATGAACGTTCTCACTATTACATATCTGAACAATTAAATCCCTTGTGCGTTGCTGAATATCCCCTTGCAATACATGAAAACGATACTTCGTCACCCAGACAAGGTGCACTGTCATACAACTTACACTATGGCTTGTCTTACGATATTCAACCATACTGTAAAAGTAAAACTTTTATAGAAACTGAAAGTAGCTGCAATGAAATTGCAGGGTTTTAACCATTAACTAGAAAATAAAATAAAGGATGGTCTTCAATAAGTCCATTTACGTGAATATAATAAATAGGATAAGAGAATATTATTGCATTTAAAAGACTTATTCCAATTGCCTCATATAAATCTTTAGAAAAATCTGTTTTCGTTTCAGCAATTAGTAGACGATAAGATTTTAAATAAACAAAACCTGGAACAAAAAATATTGTCAATAATAAAATTTTGTCAATTGTGATGTCTTCCATTGTTTTGTATTTTATTGATTTTTTAAGTTCTTTCAGTATGAATGCTAACTTCTTTGTAAACGTATTACGTTTATATTTCTTTTAGTTTGGATTGGAGTTGCACTTTCCATGCTAATCTTGCGTGGGAAATACAATACGCTTTCCTGAATGACTAATTTACGTAAAATGCAATTAAGTGCACTCGGTCTGTGCTATGAATTTTAGCCAAAGTTTTAAACAGATTGAGCTT
Organism: Prolixibacteraceae bacterium; assembly: GCA_963668595.1. GTDB lineage: Bacteria > Bacteroidota > Bacteroidia > Bacteroidales > Prolixibacteraceae > GWE2-42-39. The sequence continues at coordinate 3,149,004 of OY764876.1, forward strand.
ACGAATTGACTTACTGCAGCCCCGTGTTGGAGCTACTGCGGTAACCGGATAACAAAAATACCGTCTCAGGCTTTGTTGGTCATTTCGGCAATTACTTTGCGGAGTGCTTTTATTTCAATTTCTAGCTCATGAATTTTTTCCGGGTAGGCTTGTCCGTCAGGCAGGCGAGGAGGTGGCTCGCTAATTTGGAGCATGTTCGAAAACTCGTTCAGAAAATTGTAGTTAAAAGCTACCGACAGTTCCATTAGCCGCTCAACGGTCATGCTGTCGTTGTTGATAAAGCTGAAAGCAGAACTTCTGCTGATGTGTAGCTTTCGCATCAGGTCGGTTTGCGAAACTTTTTTCTCGCGCAGTACGGCAAGTACCTTGTTCTTGATTGTGGTTTTGTTCATATCAGAGTTTTTTTTGAAAAGCTGTATCAATTTACCACAAATTCAGCAAAAGAAACAGTCCACGGTCTTCTTTTTGTGCATCCTGTCCCGCAATAATCGTCTCTTGTCCCGTATTCATCGTTCGCTTATTTGTTTTTAAAGTCTCCTGTCTCGTAATAATCGTTCCCTGTCCCGTATTCACCAAATCCTGTCGCGTATGAATGTAATAAAAAGTTGTATGGACAGATAAAATATTTGCAAAGACGGATAAATATTCAACCAGATATGGTTTAAATTCTACTAGTTCGAACAGAAGTTTGTCAGGACGGACAAAAAGTGGACTTGGGGCTGGATTTTTTTAGTCAGGGACTCACTCGAAATGCTTTAGTCAGGGCTTCACTCCAAGTGAAACCCTGACTATGCCTATGAGCGATTATTTCTGTTTTTCAGCAAACGCTTCAAACATACTGATGGCAGTAAAAAGCACTCCGGCTTCGCCCCGGAATGTGCCCGAACCGCGAGGCTCGTTGTTGATCGAATACCATTCGTAAAACCCATTGTTGTCCTTCACCCGTTTCACCATAGGTTGAATTTGTTCGTAGGCTTCCTGTACAAAACCATTTTTGATAAGCTCCTGAATCATGCGTCCGCCAAACCAGGTCCAGTCGCCGCCATTTTGGTAGCTGTACCCCGGATTCATGATTTTATTGGCAAAATAACCTTCGGGATAAGGAGGATACAAAGTGAGTCCGATTGATGGAGCCCCGGCTACTTTTACGCGGCGCACCATCTCGTTGAGCGATATTTTTATTTCTTCTTTTGAAAGCAAACCCGCTTCAATGGCAATGGCCGTTCCGCCAAAATAGTAGATTTCATTTTCGTTGAAGTCGGCCGGAAATGGCGAACCTTTTTCGAGATAAATATGCGGAATGAACTTTTGGTTTTGCGCGTCCCACAGGTATTTGCGGGCATTTGCAGCTACCTGTTCGCGTATGGGTTCCCATTTTGTTTTGGTTTGCGGAAGTATGTCCAGCAGGTTATTCAGTGCAATTACCAGCATGGCATTGTCGTAAATATCGATGGCCGGATGTGTATTGTTATCCAGATCGACTCCCCATCCATGCTCGGGTTGCACATCGCCCCAGTCGGCCGTAGTGGCACCGATAATCAGCCCGTATTGTTGGTTCCAGCGATGCTGCATCAGAAAATCCATGGCCCACTCCAATCGTTCGGCAACCGTTTTGTCGCCCACTGTTTCATTCAGTATAGCGCTATCGCCTGTAATCCGAATGTACTTGTAAACCGCTTGTACCAGCGAAGTTTCCTGATCGGTTTCTACTGTATTTTTATGCCCGGCATAGCGTGGTTCCAACTCAGAATAGCTGAAATCGGTTTCGCCTTCGCCAATTTTTTCGGCTGGCGTAAATCCATCAATGATGTTGCCATCTTCGCCCTGCATGCGGAAAAACACCAACAGGTTTTCTTTCAGTTCTTCTTTGGGAAAAACTTCTGCCGATAATTCAATAAATGTATTGTAATCGCGAATCCATACTTCGCGATAGCCATCGCCCGCGTTAAAACCGGTACCAATCACTTCGAGTGCTTTGTTTTTTACAACGGAAAAATACTCGTCGTTGGTTATCTGGGTTGCCAGCTCTTTATTTATTGTATTTTTTACCGGTGCCGAACAGGCAAAAACCACCACCAACAGGATGAAAGAAAAATATCTCTTCATTTTTAAAAATTTTAAATAATCCCCAAGATCAAAAAATTTACCCCTCCTTAAAGGGTTATTTTTTGCTTTTCAGATTCAATCAATCATTTTGTATGAACATTTAGAACAAACATAGAACAAACCGATTTATCTTACAAGAAAAATGTTGAAGAATACATCCCGAAGAAACGAAACAGGCCGGACTTGAAAATCAAATCCGGCCTGTTTGTTAGCGCATTACCTGCTACGATTATTCTTTCTTCGGTTTGAACAAATCTTTTTCATCGACTTTCTGAACAGCCATGCTGTCTTTCAAGGTTTTGTTGATTGCGTTATAAGGCGACACAACAATCTCGTCATTTTCTTTAATTCCTTCCAGAATTTCGATGTTGTCTTTATCCTGAATACCCGGTTTTACGCGAGTTTTATACACCTTCCCGTCCGTGTAAACGAAGATAATTTCTTCTTTTTCTTCCTTCTCTCCGGCAGCCAGTGCAGTCGAATCTTTCTTTTCAATCACACGTGTAGTAACCGACTGAATGGGTACAGAAATAACATTGTTCCGTGTTTCAGTCTGAATATCTACCGTTGCCGACATGCCCGGACGGAATGGATAGCGGTTGCCTGCCATAGAATCAATTAAATCGACATACGACTCTTTCAGCAACAATACTTTTACATCGAAATTGGTTACCTGATCGGTAGCCACCCCAGAAGTACTTGCCGAGTTAGCAATTTCGGTTACAATTCCTTTAAATTTTCGCCCCAGATATGCATCAACTTCCACCAATGCTGTATCCAGTTTATTTACTTTAACAATATCGTTTTCGTTTACATCTACTTTTACTTCCATCTTGTCGAGATTGGCAAGTACCATCATCTCGGTTCCGGCATACATATTGGTTCCCACCACTCGCTCGCCTTTCTCTACATTCAGTTTCGAAACAGTTCCACTCATTGGTGCATAAATTTTGGTTTTCACCAGTTGCTCTTTCGCCTCTTCTACCGATGCTTCGGCTGAACGCACAGCAAATTCAGCGGCTTTCACTTCTGCCTTGGCTACTTTGTAAGCTGCCTCAGCCGATTCGAAATCGGAGCGGGCAATGGCATTTTGCTGAAATAAGGACTGCGAACGTTTGTAGGCCAATTCGCTTTCAATCAGCTTGGCTTCGGCCTGTGCCTGCCGTGCTTTCGACGAATTCAAACTTGCTTCGGAACGATTGAGTGCCTGTACATACAGGTCGGGTTTAATTACCACAAGCAATTTCCCTTGTGTCACTTCATCGCCTTCTTCAACATATAATTCAATGATTTCACCGGAAACATCGGGACTAATTTTCACTTCCGTTTCGGGTTGCACCTTTCCATTGGCTGTAATAACTTCGGTAATTGTTCGGCTTTTCACAACCTGGGTGGCCACTCTAATTTCGAAATCTTTGCCCAGCCAGCCTTGTTTTTTGCCTACAATCAGTACAATCATGGCCAGCACAACCAATCCGATCACATAAGGCAGCCATTTATTTTTTTTCTTCTTCATGTCTCAACGAGTTTGCGTTTGGTTAAAAGTATGCCCACTAAAATTACAATAAATATTTTACCTGTCGCTCAGTTGCGCGCAGAAAAGCTGATTTTATTGCCAGTCTGACTATTCTATCATGTAATTGTAAAGGCTTTGTTCGTTATCTCCGATCAATAAATTCAGGAAAGTATTCGCATTGCTAAACGATCCCAGAGCAAAAAGAGTGCTGCCCTGCAGCGGGAATCCCGGATAAACAGAACCGTCGGCATTAAGCAAATACACCCGATTTTCATTTCCGCAAACCAAGCCGATCTTCTTTGATTTTCCAACCGTTATAACTTCCGGACGCTCGGTAATCGGAGCTTTCATTTTCTTCTCCAATAATTTTTTTCCTGCATCAGAAAATATGGTCAGTTGCACTCCTTCAGCAAAAATCAGCTCATTTTTGCCGTCCTTATCCAAATCGGCAGCAGTAAAATAATGTCCCTCGCCGAACTTGCCATATTCCTGTTTGGTAAATGTTCCGTCGAAATACAATCGATATACGATTCCCTGCTTGTCGGTACTCAACAAAGCCGGTTTTGCTCCGCCTTCAAAAATCAGCGGATTAGCCGAATGTTCGAACGAAGCCTGTGCACTCAGTCGCTCTTTACCCTGTCGGTTTAAATAATAGGTTTTATACTGATCGGTAAACACCAGGTAATCTTTATTCTGAACCCGCAAGAACTGAATCGGATCACTTACTTCGTTGTCGCATTCAAATTGTTCCCAGCCTTTAACAAATTTACCGTCCTGCATGTAGGCATAAACTTTTTTGTCGCTACAGGCAAGCATTATGCGGTAGTCCTTTTTATTATCGTAATCGAATACTGCCAGACCATTGGTGGCCGGACTACGAAGGCTTACCGGGTAACCTTTCACCATTTCGCCATTCCGATCGACCAGATAAATAAAATCAGCCGTATTGAATAAATACTGATACTTATTGTTCTTGTATATATCAATCTGGTAAATTTCAGACAAAACTGGTCCCGACAATTTTACTTTCCAAAGCGTTATTCCCTCTTTATTAATCAAACATAACTGATTGGCCCGATCCTGTAAAATAAGCTCCCGGTTGTTCGGATCATTATGATTCATCACAAACTGAGGCCGAATCTGTAAGTTGCCATCCAGCTTGCTCTGCCATACCGATTGAGGCTCTTCTTTTACCGTCGGATCATATTTAATACATAACGTATTCAGGAATAAATCGCTGCTTTGTGTTATTTGCCAATCGAGGGCATAAAATTTTCGGATTGTCTCTTCTTGTTCCGAAAATAATTTCGCCAAATCAGCATTCATGTACTGCGGATGCAAATTGAAAGCGCGGGCAAAATTCAAATAAAGATTCAGGTTGGCACGCGAAGCAGCACTTGCCTTAAACTTCTGGTAATAGGCATCCTTCTCCAGAGTTCCCCCCAGCACCAGCGAGTACAAATATTCTTTCAATGCTCCGGGCGAATCGGCAAAAACCAGCGTGTTGTCAATTAAACTGAAGTAATTACACGCTACTCCGGAGAATAATTTACCAAACAACACCTCACTCAAATCGGGATACGGAAAGCGTGTGATCGGGAAACTATGCTTGGCATCGAGGCGATACTCCGAATGCCAGTCCTTTTCTTCCGGTTTTTTGTTCTCAATATATTTATTAACCAGAAAATCGAGTTGCTCACGTGCCACCGACTGGCTTTTTACTTTTACAATGAAGAAGCGATTGTCGGCCGGAGCATTTTTCGTAATCGTTGTAAATGCAATTCCCAGCTCTCCTTCGCACATTTCTTTAAATATCTTCAGAAAATCGACTTTTGTGTCTTTGATAATTTCCATCAACCGGGCTTCGCGCGCATAAAAACTTCCGTTCAGTTTTGCATAATCCTCATAATCGTCGAGAAACGACGACGGATTAACAAGTGGCAGCGAAATAAACATGGAAGTATTAACTGGTAAAACCGATTCGAGGGCAATCTTTCCCGGCTCTTGTTTCGAAAAAATATTGATGTAATTCCCGCTTGAGTCGTTCGAATATGTAAATCCACTCAGGTAAATTGCATCCGGTTTCAAATTCAGATCCAACTCTGTACGCTCGGCATAATGCGACAAGAAACGAATCTTTTTACCCATCTCAGCAGGAAGCATTTTGGGTAGCAACTGCGTAAACGTGCGATGATTGATGTAAATATTCGTCAAAGCATCGGCATTGGCGGTTCGGTGCAATTTCTGAAAATCGGGCTGATCAACCAGGCTTTCGGTGTTTGATTGGCGCACTGCCTCCTCTACCAGAATTGCTTTCCGGCTGGCCACAAAAATACCGTTGGTGAATGCAAACGAAAATGCCTTCCCTTTTGCCGAAACAAGATAAATCTGTGCATTGTCGTATTCGCGCTTCGACAGCGAGCCTTCTTCGCCGCAATCCCGAATCAATCCCATAATTGCCTGCTGCTCATCTTTCCCGTTAATCGCCGAAAGAAAGATAAAATCAGTCTCATTTTTTCCCTCAAAATTCACTGAAATAAGCAGCGAGTGCTTTCTGAACATCGAAGCATATTCCGGTTTTTGCTGCACTAACGACGAGAAATATTCCAGATCTTCAGCAATGGGACCTGTGAGCCCTGCATTTTTTAATTCGCTGGCCAGTACATTTTTCTCCGTAAACAAACTGAAAAGCCGATCCATGTCAGCAACTTCAATCACCAATGGAGAATGTATTGGCACCGCTTTAAAAGCTGAATTGTCTTTATAGTTGATTGATTTTGTTCCTTCGCCGGGTAGAAAAAACCAAACAATACCCGCAACAACAATGAGTGCAACGAAAATATAGATGTACTTGCGCATAGTTCGTATTTTGCTCAAAATTACAAATAAAGAACTTCGGGGCAGACAAAAAAAGTGCCCTGAAAAAAGATTTTTTGCAAACGTTTTTTTCGGTAAAAAGAAAAGTCTATTTCCGGATTAATGTCTTTGGCGTGCCTGCGATGCATCGATAACTTTGAAAAGCTTGTCTGATCGCCTGATCTTTTGATCCAGTTTTACCGAAAACAGATCGCCTTTCACCGCTTCCTCAACAGGTTCCAGCTTCACACGGATTTCGTTCACCTTTGCTTTTACGATTCCGGTAGTAGGCCCCGTAACAATAATCTCGTCGCCTACTTTCAGGCTGCCGGCTTCCATTTTAAATTCGGCCACCTGCAAATTCGAAAAATAATTGAGACCTTTGCCAATGTACATTTTCCGCTGAGTTGCCTGCGAACCATAATTACGGCTCCATTCGCCCAGGCGTTGTCCCAGGTAATAACCGTCCCAGAAACCACGATTGAAAACCTCGCTCAACCGTCTGTTCCAATCTTCAATTTTCTCATCAGTAAACGTTCCGTCGAAATAGGCATCTGCGGCTTCGTTGTAGCATTTCACCACGGTATGCACGTATTCTGCAGAACGGGCACGTCCTTCAATTTTTAATACTGAAATGCCCGAATCGAGCAATTTATTCAGGAAATGAATGGTCTTCAAATCCTTGGGCGACATGATGTATTCGTTATCAATTTCGAGCTCAGCACCAGTCTCTTTATCGGTAACAGTGTATGCACGGCGGCAAGTTTGCAAACACGATCCGCGGTTTGCCGACGAACTCATCTCGTGCAAACTCAGGTAACATTTGCCGGAAACAGCCATGCACAAAGCGCCATGCACAAACATTTCGAGGCGCACCAGCTCACCGCCAGGGCCTTTTATCTGCTGCTTTTCAATTTGTTCACTAATTTCGCGCACCCTTCCCAGATTCATCTCGCGGGCAAGCACCACCACATCGGCAAACTGTGCATAAAATCTCACTGCTTCGAGGTTGGTAATGTTCACCTGCGTAGAAATGTGTACTTCTACTCCTATCTGCCTGGCATACACAATCGCAGAAATATCCGAAGCAATAATTGCTGAAATACCAGCTTCTTTCGCTGCATCAATAATTGCATGCAACTTGTCCATCTCGTTGTCGAAAATAATGGTGTTTACAGTCAGATAAGTTTTCACTCCGGCCTCGTGGGCAATGCGGCTTATCTTTCGTAAATCTTCGAGTGTGAAGTTATTCGACGAACGAGCACGCATATTAAGCTGTTCCACACCAAAATAAACCGATCCGGCACCTGCCTGGATTGCTGCCATCAAGGTTTCGTACGAACCTACAGGCGCCATTATTTCTACATCTTTCCGCTGCATCCTTATTGATTTTCAGGCTGCAAATTTATATGAAAATACTTCTGCAACAAAAAACAGGCTTACTCTCTGCTAAAAGTAAGCCTGCCACTTAAATATTGTTTCTGAGTTCTTCTTCTCTTCATTCACAATTCGAAGCTAATTCTGAAAACCGGATGCAGTTTTTCATTTCTTTCCAACATCCGAAACCACTATTAAAAAACATAATTCTTTCACCGCATTGCATATTTTCGTATTTTTAACAAAATCTTTTGTAACAAAAAGCAAATTTTCCTTACCAAAAGAATGTTGTTTCAATTATTAACTTTTAAATGAGAACCATGCAACGTTTGTATTTCCGTATTGTTATTGCAATACTGTTCATCCTTCCTTTGGGAACTCTTGCTCAGGTTGATCTCAATCAGCCTGCCCCCATCGACCCCGAACTTCGTTTAGGAAAACTGCCTAATGGAATGACTTATTACATCCGGCATAACCAGGAACCAAAAGAAAGGGCCAGTTTCTATATTATTCAGAATGTAGGTGCCCTGCTCGAAAATGACAACCAAAATGGTTTGGCCCACTTTCTGGAACATATGGCTTTTAACGGCACTCAGCACTTCGAAGGAAAGGGTATCCTTAACTTCCTCGAAAAAAATGGAGTAGCTTTCGGACGCAACATCAATGCTTATACTTCGTTCGATCAAACCGTTTATAACCTGAGCGATGTACCAACCACCAAAACGGGTCTTGTTGACTCGTGCTTGCTTGTATTGCACGACTGGTCTCACTACCTGTTGCTTACTGAAGAAGAAATTGATGCCGAACGCGGTGTAATTACTGAAGAATGGCGTACCCGCCGGAATGCCAGTTTCCGCTTGCGCAATCAATTTTTCCCGGTATTACTGAAAGGCTCGAAATATGCTGTTCGTGATATTATTGGCGACCTCGATGTAATTAAAAACTTTGAATACAATACTCTCCGTAGTTTTTACCACGATTGGTACCGTACCGACTTGCAAGCCATTGCCATTGTTGGCGACATTAATGTGGATGAAGTTGAGAAAAGTGTAAAAGAAATGTTCTCCCAAATTCCTGCGGTAGAAAAACCGTTAAAACGTGAACCGTTCCCAATTCCTGCACACGACGAAGATTATTATGTGCTGGCAACCGACAAGGAAGCACCGCAATCAAGTATTATGATTTATGCTCTTCGTCCGAACAACGACGAAAAGGTAAAAACATTGAACGACATACGGGAAGGAACACTCCGCGCATTATTCAATGAAATAGTAGGCCAGCGCATTTCTGAATTACTTCAAAAAGGAACCCCTCCGTTCATCACCGGAAACATCGGCATTGGCGGATTTTTGCGTGGCTACGATGCATACAGCATTTCTGTTTCGGCTCATCCGAACAAAGAGGACGTTGCTTTGGATGCAATCTTAACTGAAAATGAGCGAATCAATCGTTATGGCATTACTGCTTCGGAACTGGATCGTGCTAAATCGAACTACCTGACCCGCCTTGAAAGTTCGTACAAACAAAGGGATAAAATCAGCAATGATCAATACGTTGGCCAATACGTAGATCACTACACAACCCAAGAAGCAATTCCGTCATTCGATTTCGAATACAACTTCAAAAAACAAATTATTGGAAGCATTAGCGCCGAAGAAATTTCAGCAAAAGCAAAAGATTGGATTGCAGGTAAAAATAGAACCATTATTGTTTCCGGACCTACCGAAGATGTAAAACACCTGAGTGAGGCAGAAGTAAAAACAATCATGGAAAATGTGTCGAAAAAAACCATTGAACCATACGCCGACGCAGCAACTTCCAGCTCTCTGATCAGTGAAGATTTGAAAGGTTCGAAAATTGTAAAAACACAAAAACTCGACAAATTTGATGCAGTAGAATGGACTCTTGCAAACGGTGTAAAAGTTATTTTCCGCAAAGCTGATTACGAAAAAGATCAGGTAAGCCTGAATTCATTCAGCCCGGGAGGAAACTCACTTGTTGGCAACGACATGGTTGAATCATCGATGGTACTGGGAAGTTTTGTTGGCAATTACGGAGTTGGCGATTACGACGCAATTACTTTGCGCAAAATGCTGACAGGGAAAAAAGCTTCGGCTAACCCAATGATTGGTGAACTGACAGAAGGAATCAGCGGATCGTCAACACCCAAAGATTTTGAAACCATGCTCCAGTTGGTATATCTCTATTTTGAAAAACCTCGTTTCGATGCTGATGCACACAATGCATTTATGTCCCGTTTCAAAGCATACATCACAAACATGGAGAAAAATCCACAAAAAGTGATGCAGGATTCATTGGGAATGATTCTTACCAATTACCATCCTCGCGCGCGCATCATGAATGCCGACCTGCTTGACAAAGTGCAATTGTCGGAAATCGAAAAAATCTATCGCGACCGTATTCAGGATGCCAGCGATTTCACTTTTATTATCGTTGGAAATATCGACGAAGCTGAAGTAAAACCAATGGTTGAGAAATACATTGGCTCACTCACCGATAAGAAACGCACTGAGGAATGGAAAGATCTGGGCATGGACATGGCCAAGGGAAAAACACAAAAAAGCATTCCAATCAAACTTGAAACACCAAAATCTAATGTAAACCTGGTTTATTCAGGAAAACTTGAGTATTCGCCATTTAACAAACTGGCAATCTCGGTTATCCGCGGAATTCTTGATCTCCGTTATACCGAAAATATTCGAGAAAAAGAAGGTGGCACTTACGGTGTATCCGTTCGTATGGAAACTTCTCAATATCCAAAACAAGAAGCCAGTGCAGTCATCTCGTTTGATTGTGACCCGGACAAAGCAGAACACCTTAAATCGTTGGTGTACGAAGAAATCGAGAAACTGAAAAGCGATGGACCTACCCAAATCGATTTAGACAAAACCATTGAGAACCTCCGCAAATCGCGCGAACAAAGCAAACAGCACAACAGCTACTGGATGTCGGTTCTCTACAACTATTATTTCAATCATGTTGATAATGATGATCCGGCCAATTTCGAACAAATCCTCGACAAAATGACTGGGAAGGATATTCAGAAAGTGGTAAAAGAATTCTTTGAATCAGCCGATGTGGTAGATGTAGTTTTTGTACCAAAAACAGAATAACAAGCTAAAAAAACAACGCAACAACAGGCTGGCTTCGCAAGGAATGCCGGCCTGTTTCTTTTTAGGCAAAGCCCAGCGTCGCAATACTTACTTTTACGTCGCCCACCGTTCGGATCAATGCATCGGCGCAGGCTTCCAAGGTTGAGCCCGTAGTTACCACATCATCAATCAGCAAAACATGTTTTCCTTCAAATTCAGCTTTATCTTTTACATCAAAAATGCCTTCCACATTCTCCCACCGCTCATATCGTCCGCGTCGTGTTTGCGAAGCGGTGTCCACCACACGAACCAAATTGCCTGTTGAGATTTGTTTTCCCATCTGCAATGCCATTCCCCTCGCAATGTATTCACTCTGATTGTATCCACGTTTCTTTTGTTTCTTCGGATGGAGTGGCACCGGGCAAATCAGGTCAACCGATGAAAAATGCGACGAGTCAAGCAAATCAATCCCAAAATGTTTTCCTAACAGAAAGCCCACTTCACTTCGCCCCTGATATTTTAACGCATGCAACAGTTTTCGGTAACGACTTCCCTTATTGAAATAGAAAAATGCTGTAGCCTGTTCAATGCGTACCCGACCATAAAAAACTTCGGCAACCGGATTTTGCTCTTCCTTATGAAAATTTGTACGGGGTAACTCATGTAAGCAATGCATGCAAACCAATTCCTCTCCCCGAAAAAGAGTATTGTTGCAAACCATGCATATTCGGGGAAAAAACAATTCTACAAAATCGCCCGCATACGTTGAAAAAACTGTTCGCAATACGCTCATGCTATTCTTTTCTTTTGCATAAGTTACGAATATTCAACAGAAAAACGACTTTCGGGAAAGCAATCAAATACAAAAAACAGAACAATTCAATTCTGAATATTGATGTTAAGCTAAGCTTTGCCAATGCGGCGTAACAAAAATGTAAACTGAAATTAATTAAACCGAAACAGTTTGCGAGAACAGAAGCCGTACTTTTACCTGCGACAAAAAGCTTTGTTCTTCAACTCCGGGACATACCCCTTTGTCCCAAATTATTTTTTCCCTTATTCAATGTTCCCCCGAGGCTGTCCAGATGAACCGGATAGCCTCTGTTTTTTCATATCGAAACAAAAAAAACCGCCCCTTCCGGAACGGTTTCTTCGTCTACCTTAACCTATTTTTAGTCTGGATCAATTACCTGTACTTCTGGGGTACAAGCAAATAAAGTCTGTAACTTTATCCTTAAATCGGCGGCAAAGCAAAAACTTTTCGCGAGCATAAAAGATGACTTTAATCATCTTTTTAAAACACTGAAAACCAACTAAAAACAATTTAAAAGAGAACCATTCAATCCAATTTCGGATTTTAAAAGGCATTCACAGAAAAACAAGTAAATAATAAAAAGCCGAGCAGAAAACTTTCAAATCGTAAGTAATGACAAAATAAATGCCTCCTTTTCGCTTATTCCACCTAAAAAACTGATAAACAAATCTATATAAAAATTAAGAATACAGATCATTTTCAGAATTAACATTCAGGAAACATTCAAAGGGAACAACTACGCTTTTTTGCTTTCAGATTGAAAGCAAAAAAGGGATTTACCTACCGGCAAACCCCTTTCTGTATATCCAGAATTCCTTTTCAGGAAAGATTTAAATCTTTGCAAACATCTTTTTGAAACTGACTTCTTTCGAAATAATTCCCTGAAGCTGATCAATAGCAACACGGTCTTGTTCCATGGTATCGCGGTAACGAATAGTTACTGTATTGTCTTCCAACGTCTGGTGGTCGATCGTGATACAGAACGGCGTGCCGATAGCATCCATGCGGCGATAACGTTTGCCAATCGAATCTTTCTCGTCGTACTGGCAATTGAAATCGAATTTCAGGTCATCAATAATTTCACGGGCTTTTTCAGGCAAACCGTCTTTTTTCACCAACGGAAGCACAGCCAATTTTACCGGAGCCAACACTGCAGGCAATTTCAACACCACACGAGTGTCTTTTTGTCCGTTAGCTGCTTCTAGCTCTTCTTCGCAATAGGCAGCCGACATTACTTGCAGGAACATGCGGTCAACACCAATCGAAGTTTCCACTACATAAGGCACATACGATTCACCTAATTCGGGATCGTAATACTGGATTTTTTTGCCTGAATATTCCTGATGCTGCGACAAGTCGAAATCGGTACGCGAGTGAATTCCTTCCACTTCTTTAAATCCGAAGGGGAATTTGAACTCAATATCCACCGCTGCATTGGCATAGTGAGCCAGTTTTTCATGCACATGGAAACGGTAATTTTCGTCACCAAAACCAAGGGCACGGTGCCAATTGATACGAGTTTCTTTCCATTGTTCGAACCAATCGAGTTCGGTTCCCGGTTTCACGAAGAACTGCATTTCCATTTGTTCGAATTCGCGCATACGGAAAATGAACTGACGAGCCACAATTTCGTTACGGAATGCTTTCCCGATTTGGGCAATTCCAAACGGAATTTTCATACGACCCGTTTTCTGTACGTTCAGGTAGTTCACAAAAATACCCTGCGCTGTTTCGGGACGAAGATAAACTTTCAACGCACCGTCGGCAGTTGAACCCATTTCGGTTGCGAACATCAGGTTAAACTGACGCACGTCAGTCCAGTTGCGTGTTCCCGAAATTGGACAGGCAATTTCCTGATCGATAATGATTTGTTTCAGTTCTTCCAGATTTCCATCGTTCAGAGCCTGAGCAAAACGGTTATGCAATTCATCCCATTTTGTTTGATATTCCAACACACGTCCGTTGGTAGCGCGAAACTGAGCTTCGTCGAAAGTCTCGCCAAAACGTTTGGCAGCTTTTTCAACTTCTTTATTGATTTTCTCTTCAATCTTGGCCAATTGTTCTTCAATCAGCACATCAGCGCGATAACGTTTTTTCGAATCTTTGTTGTCGATCAACGGATCATTGAACGCATCCACGTGGCCCGAAGCTTTCCAAATGGTGGGGTGCATAAAAATGGCCGAATCAATTCCCACTACATTTTCGTGCAACAGCACCATGCTGTCCCACCAGTATTTTTTGATGTTGTTTTTCAGTTCAACGCCATTCTGACCGTAGTCGTAAACAGCTCCCAATCCATCGTAAATTTCGCTCGACTGGAATACATATCCGTATTCTTTACAGTGAGCAACTAATTTCTTGAAAATATCTTCCTGAGCCATAATGCCTTTGTATTTTTGAATTTAAGGGCGTAAAAATAGGAAAAAAATGACAAGTTGTGGCAGTTAAAACAAAAGGGAAACACACAAAGTCAGCAATTTAATTTGATTTAACAGGTGTGAAGATTTTTAATCTCCATTATCTATCGCGATTAAAAATTGCAGCACCCGATACAGAATTAATCCACTTCTTCGAAATCGACATATTCGCCCTCACTGCGATCGTATTGCGAGCGGGCATTTCGCTTATTCATAATGGTAACTTCTCCCTCGCTGCGGCGGTCGTTTTGCTGTTGCTGACGGCGAACATTGGCCCGTGCCTGATTCACAAACATATTCATGGCTATTTTGCCAACAATTTTGAACAGGTAATATACCAGGACAATAATCAGTAACGTGCGAAACAAACCCCAGCCAATATATAAAAGGATGAATCCGGTCATTGCAATTGTTTTTCTGAAGCGGCAAAATTACAAATTAGCTGAGATTTTACTCATTGAAAGCAAAAATCTTTACTCTTCTTTTACTCCCTGTGGCAATTCCTTACTGGCTTTCGCACCAAGGTCTTTCAGTTTCTCGGCCGAACGAATCAGGTTACCACGTCCGTCTTTTAATTTATTGTACGCTGCATCGTAATTCTTGCGCGAAGCGTCAATGCTTTTCCCGATTGCTTCCAGATCGGCCACAAAACCAACAAACTTATCGTACAAAGCACCACCCTGACGCGCAATTTCCAGAGCATTGCGCGTTTGGTTCTCCTGTTGCCAGATGGATGCAATAGTGCGCAAAGTAGCCAATAATGTGGATGGACTAACAATCACCACTTTATTGTCCCAGGCATACGAGAACAATTCCTGATCTTCCTGAATAGCAATGCTAAACGACGATTCGATCGGAATAAACAGCAATACAAAATCGGGACTGTTAAAAACCGGAATATTCTGATAATGTTTCTCGCTCAATCCTTTAATGTGCGATTTTACACTTTGCAAATGTTCTTTTACAAATACCTGCCGTTGCTCTTCTGTTTGAGCATTTACCAATCGTTCGTAAGCAATCAGCGACACTTTCGAATCGACAACAATATGCTTGTTTTCAGGTAAATGAATCACCACATCGGGCTGAACCCGCTTGCCATCTTCGGTCAGTACGCTTTCCTGTTTCTCGTACTCGCGGCCTTCTGCCAAACCCGAACGTTCCAGAATGCGCTCCAAAATCACCTCTCCCCAGTTGCCCTGTTTTTTCACATCTCCCTTCAGTGCTTTGGTCAAATTGTTTGCCTCGTCACTGATGCGCATGTTCAGGTCGTGCAGCTTTTTCAACTCTGCTTTCAAATCTGTCTGATCTTTCAAGCCTTTTTCGTAGGTTTCTTCCACCTTTTTCTCAAAAAGCAGAATTTTTTCCTTCAGCGGACTCAATATATCATTGATATTCTTTTGGTTCGTTTCAGTAAACTCAGCACTGTTTTTTTTCAGAATACGATTGGCAACATTCTCAAATTCAAGCGTAAATTTTTTCTGGAGTTCTTCCATTTCCTGTTTCTGAGTCTGGAGTTTTTCTCTCAAATTGCGAAATTCTTCTTCGGCACGAGCCAGCCGTTGCCCTTTTTCTTCGTTGCCAACCCGCAAGTCTTTTACCTCATTTTCAAGCTCAGCTTTGGTTGCCAATACAAGCTGAAAACGCTCTTCTGCCAGCGATTTTTGCTTATCTAATTCGGCCTTTTCAGCTAACAAATCGGCCTCTCTCTGAGCACTTTTCGATTTAATAAAGAAGAAGCCAGTTGCAGCACCAATCAGCAGGCCAAGAAATAAAAACAGAAATTCCATACCCATTCAATTTATTTTTAAAAGTAAGAAAAGCCGAGAGAATACGACTATTCTTGCTTGGTTTTTCTATTTTTATTCTGAAAAAGAAAACCAACATGGAAGTAAAGATTGAAGCAAGCTGGAAAGAACAACTATCCGGAGAATTTCAAAAAGAGTATTTTACCAAACTGATTGAATTTGTTCGTAACGAATATCAAACGCAACGCATATACCCTCCAGGAAAGCTTATTTTCAACGCTTTCGATCAATGTCCGTTCAACGATGTAAAAGTGGTAATTCTGGGGCAAGACCCCTATCATGGTCCCGGACAGGCGCATGGACTTTGCTTTTCGGTAAACGATGGCATTGATTTCCCGCCCAGTTTGCGAAATATTTTCAAAGAAGTGCAGGCAGATACCGGCGCCACTATTCCCCGTTCGGGCAATCTGGAACGCTGGGCCAAACAAGGTGTGTTACTTTTAAATGCTACGCTCACGGTTCGTGCGCATCAGGCCGGGTCGCACCAGCGCAAAGGATGGGAAGATTTCACCGATGCAGCCATCCGCAGCTTGGCTGAAAATCGCGAACATCTGGTTTTTATTCTTTGGGGTTCGTATGCCATTAAAAAGGGCGAATTTATTGATCCAAACAAGCATCTGGTGTTGACATCAGTGCACCCATCTCCTTTATCGGCCAGCCGCGGATTTTTTGGCAACAAGCATTTTAGTCGTGCCAACAGCTATTTGCAGCAACATGGACAAGAGCCAATTGTATGGTAAAAACCGACAAACAACTCAAGGATAAGATTAAGATTGAGATTGAGGTTAAGTTGTCGTTGTTATCGGGTTATCATTGAGTGAAAGTTTTTTAGGGGTGAAGTTGGGTGACGCGGTTTCTAACCGCGATTTAGCTGGATTCCCCGGAAGTTAAAAACTTCCGCACCTATTCTAATCATCCTATTGGGAAGTTTGCCATCCATGTACCATTCTCAACCTTAATCTTAGCCTCAGTCTTGGCCTGTGCCTCAGCCTTCGCCTTTTACTAAACAAATTATTTTCTCACAAGGTCCAGATACGAGTAATCAAAACCGTTTTTCTCATCGTACAAATCCTCGCGGGCGACTTCATCCCATTCACTGTAATTAATTTCGGGGAAAAAAGTATCCGCTTCGAAATCGCGGTGTACCAGGGTCAGGTACAATTTGCCAGCCACTGGGAAAAACTGACGATAAATCATTCCGCCCCCGATAATGAAAGCTTCTTTCTCTTCTTTTACTTTTTCGATGGCAGCTTCAATTGACGACACCATTTCGCAACCTTCGAACTGATCTTCCGGTTTATCGGAAATTACAATGTGCCGACGATTGGGCAATGGCCATTTAGGCAGCGACAACAGGGTGTTTCGGCCCATAATAATAGTATGCCCGCTGGTAATCTGTTTGAATCGCTTCAAATCGGTAGGCAAATGAAACAACAAATCGTTGTTTTTACCAATGGCAAAGTTTTGCGCAATGGCTACAATAATGGAGATATTCTGGTGTATCATCGATTCTCTTCCTTATATATTATTATACGGCTACTTTTCCGGGAATGTGCGGATGCGATTGGTAACCTATCAATTCAAAATCTTCATATTTAAAATCGAAGATGCTTTGTACTGCCGGATTAATTTTCATCTGCGGCAATTTTAATGGTTCTCGCGTCAACTGCAATTTCACCTGCTCCAGATGGTTTTGGTAGATGTGTACATCGCCACCCGTCCAGACAAAGTCGCCCGGCTGCAATCCGCAAACCTGCGCCATCATCATGGTAAGTAAAGCATACGAAGCAATATTGAACGGCACACCTAAAAACACATCGCAACTGCGCTGGTACAACTGACACGATAGTTTCCCGTTGGCCACATAAAACTGAAATAAAATATGGCAGGGAGGCAATTTCATTTTATCAACTTCACTCACATTCCAGGCACTCACCAAATGGCGACGCGAATCGGGGTTGTTTCGAATACTGTTCACCACTTGAGTAATTTGATCGATGTGCCCGCCATCGGGAGTTGGCCACGAACGCCATTGTGAACCATATACAGGACCAAGATCTCCGTTTTCATCAGCCCATTCGTTCCAGATACGCACTCCATTATCCGTTAAATATTTGATGTTGGTTTCGCCTGCCAAAAACCAAAGCAACTCGTGGATAATCGATTTCAAGTGGAGCTTTTTGGTTGTTAATACCGGAAATCCTTCACTCAGATCGAAACGCATCTGGTAACCAAACACACTAATAGTTCCGGTTCCGGTACGATCTTCCTTTTCGTTCCCTTTGCTTAAAACATGATCCAATAAATCGAGATATTGCCTCATAATGAATTCCTTTCAGTTCCAATTTGTCGATAAAATAATGAAGTCCGAAGGTAAATGTTTTCACCTCAATGCACAACAAGAAGTTTTCAACCTTTGTTGAAAGAATACCCATCCTGCAACAAAGATCCAGAGCAAATACTCCCCTTCGAAGTGACAAACGAACCGTTTTTATCAATTTTTCTTCTCAAAAACGAGGTTTGGATTTTCGGTGCTGTTGAAAACGACAAAATGACGACGTAAAATTCTGAAACCTAAAAACATGCCTTTGCCCCCCTTCAATGTTAATATCTCAAACAAAATGGACAGAAACACCAATTTCAAGACAAGGATTCGATGTTTTTGAACATTTTATTGTTGATTAGTTCATGTGCGAATATTAAAAAATGGATATGGGATTTCGTATCTTCGCTCAAACAGGAGAAAATAGTTATGCCATACAGAAGATTACCGAATACAGATCAGGCTCGATTGAGAGCTATGGAGGCTTGCCTCGATAAAGGCAAAATAACCCCGATTCGTGAGTTGGCATTTACCCAACAAAGCCTGGAACGCCTCCAGATTTTCTATCCAAAGTTTTTCAACGCAATAAAACAGTTGCAGGTATCAAAGGATACTCAGTTTACCCGAGCCAAAGACTACGGTGAGGTGGTAAAAAAAGCCAAGCTATATATTTCACACTTTCTGCAAGTATTGAACTTCGGTATTATGCGGGAAGAAATTAAACCTGAAGTTCGTCAATATTACGGATTGGACGTAAAAACACGTGCCATTCCGGCTCTCAATCTCGAATCACAAATTCTGAAATGGGGAGAAAAAGTTATTGAAGGCGAACAAAAACGAATGATGCAGGGAGGCAGTGCTATCTACAACCCGTCTATCGCTCTGGTAAAGGTGCATTTCGAAGAATTTAAGGATGCTTACCGCCATCAGAAAATGCTTCAGAACATTACCAACAGGGCCTCATCGAAAGTTTCAGAACTTCGGGATGAAGCAGATAACCTGATTCAGGAAATATGGAATGAAATAGAAGAACGATATTTCTTCTATCCGGAAGAAATGAAACGCGAAAAAGCCGCAGATTACGGAGTGGTTTATGTATTTCGTAAGTCGGAGCTTAAACGCATGGAGGTAGAACAACTTCAACAGAACATTATTTTCGCATAACTCCTTTAATTTATAATAGAAATTGAACTGTATGCCAACGCATGCAGTTCTTTTTTTATCTGGCTACTTCTTCTTTTGCGAACGCAGTGCTTTACTCAAATCGTCGCTGGGTTTTATAATATTGTATTGCCCCCAGAATGATTCGTCGTAAGTAACAATCGTTTCAGTAAAAATATCATCCGCATGAAAGATTTCAGAGTTACGAAATCGTTTTATCTCCGACGGCCGATAATCGGTAATCAGCAAATCAGAATTACTGGTATAATATGCATTAATCTTGTCGTCGCGACTTCGGACCTTAAAGACCACATGAGCCTGAGCCGTTTGCAGAAACCATTTTCCCTTGTCGGGCTGATATACCACCTGATAACTCACCTCAACCGGACGCACATGAAACCCTCGTGGTTTCTTTTTAATCATCAGCAAGCGGGCATTTCGCAAACCGGTATTATTCAGTGCAAAATTCACCTGAACCAACGCATTGGTTTCCCTGTCAACATAAAGCTTTCCGTCAAAATTACTATCCATCCGTTTCTCTGTCGATTTAAAACCAATCACATACGTTGGCCTTTCTCTGTAAAATATGACATCCTCTATTTCATATTTGTACTGATGCAATTGTTCCTCATTTAAAAACGATTCGCGTCTTTTTACCGCATCAATCATGGTTATGTAATACGGACCTCCCTGTATTTTAAAATCGACCCACCGAAAAAGTTGTTCATGTTTGCTTTTGCGACCTTTCACCACCCGAGTGCGATCTTCGGAAAATTCAGAGCCATACGAGGCTTTCAGTATTTCCATCACCGCCTCCGAAACATTAATATACTTGCCATTTTGCTGAAGTGTTTCGCGATAAAACGAAGTCATCAGGTACGGTTCTTCCTGATAATTGATTTTTATATTTTCGATAACATCCTCCACAACACTGCGGGCATCAACCGCTTTTACCTTAATTTCTTTTATTCGGATTGAAACCGGACGAAGGAAAATATTATTCTTCTCCAGCTCGAAATCGCGTACCGGAAGAAAATATTTTTGGTAGCCCAAACACGAAAAAAGTAATGTGTCATTCCTGTTTTCCTGACGTATTTTAAAAACAAAATCGCCGTCGATATTAGAAATGGTTCCCACCGGCTTGCCCAACAACGAAACACTTGCATAAGCTACCGGTTCGTTATTGCCCAGGTCAACAATCCGACCGTTCAAACTCACAATACTATCTTGCTTTTGCTCTGCCTCCACGGTATTAATCCCCAGATTTTCACGGGGACTGATTACAATCTGATCTTTTACAATGTACCATTCGAAATCGGGATTTAACACCGACTGAAGCACCGACTGCAACTGCGTTCCGGAAAACGAAACATTGATAATTTGGTTTGCGTGAATTGCAACCGGATCATACGAAAAAAAGAGACCTGTTTGGGCCGCAATACTATCGAGTACTACCGCAACCGGTTGATTTTGCAAATGCAGAGTAATTCTCGGTTCCTGAACCGTGAAATTCTCCTGCTGTCCCCAGACCTGAACGATTGACAGCAGGAGAAATACCACAAATGCCGGGATCTTTCGCCCCATTAGAAAATCTTTTTCAGGTAGAAACTGGTTTTAAGTTCTTCTCCGTTTCGAAGTACCTTAATATTAATTTTTTTATCTTCTTTACTTTGGAATATCAAATTTATATCATTCAATGTAAGCGACTTACTATTATTTCCATTGATTCCCAATATCTGATCGTTTTCCATCAGACCGGCAAAATAGGCTGGTGAATTTTTACGCACATCCGTAATCGTAAAAATAGGCAATCCTGGCATCGGGTTGGTTACTTCAATGCCACTCATATTATAATTAAAATCGTCACGAATATCTCCGGTTGGTTTTAAGATCAGTCGCTTACCCGGATAATCGAAGGTCACATTGAAGCGACGGAGTATTTCTGCTCCCAGAGTTCCGTTGCGATCGTTGGTTGTAATTAATTGCTGAATAAGCTCTCCTTCAGGATACGCTACAATTGGTTCGTACAACACAAGCGGACCAACCCAGATTCCGCCAATTCGCCCTTTCTTTCCAAACAAATCACCATTCAATCCGCGCCCCAGAAATGTTTCAACATGGTTTTCGGGCAAACTGATCCGTTCGTCAGAACTGGTTGACAACCACAATGCATCGCTGGCTCCGGTATCGACCAATAATTTCACAGGAACTTCTTCATTTTTATCGGTCATAATACTGGTACGAACATAAGGCTTGTTCATTTCAAAATGCAAGGGCATCACAATGTCTTTCGGATTGTTGCGATACTTGTAATTATCAGGTTTTATCAAGGTTAGTTTACAAGTCGAGTAGTCGATTTTTACTACAAAATCTTTGAATAAGTTGAAGCCAATCAGTCCGTGTACCGGAATTCCGAGAATGTGAGATATTTGAAAATTCTCGTTGATAATCATCTGTATCTCCTGATTGTAGGCAACCAAACCTTCAATATTTATACGGTTATTCGACGATCGATAGGCAGTTAAAGGCTCTCCTTCTCCCAAACCCTTAATATCAACAGGTTGCAGGTAATTAAGATTCAATTTGTTTACAAACGGAAGCTCCGTAATAATCGGATTACGAACACCTGTGTCCAAAATAAAATTCAGCGTGTCCGAATCATTGATAATCACCGGAATGATAATCAGATTACTGGCCGTTTTGAACGAAATTGTCGTGGTTTTTTTCTTCGGATTATCAAACACAAAGCCGGTATGCGTACCTACTTGTTTAATTTTATCCTCATACTTCTTGCTTTCTTCCATCGGAACATAGTCCCTCACCATCAAAATGTTGTCTTCAATCTCAAAAATCAGATAAAAGTCTTTCATCAATTGGTTCAGCACTTCCCGAATTGGTTTGTTCGAAACACTCAGGTTGATATTCTTTCCCTCCAGAAGTTTGGAGTTGTAGGAATAATCGAGATTGAAATAACTGCAAATCTTCTCGATTACATCCGAAAGTGGCTCATTTTCAGCAAAAATACTGATATTCTGGTCGAGAATATGATCGGTTGGCTTTTGGGTTTGCGCTTTCAGTGTAAATACTGCCAGCATCATAAAGCATACAAATAGCATGCTCGTAGTTATTGATTTCTTGATTGTTTTCATGTTTAGTTTGTTTTTTGATTCAGAATGTTTCTCGGCTCAAAAAATTTCTTCTTCAAAAAGTGTTTTTGCATCTCCCTTTCTCAAGGCAATACACACCTGCAAATAAAGGCCAAACTAAGGAATCCGCATTTTCAGCATGTAAGTAGTTTCTTGCTTTTCAAACTCTACCGGCAAAGCCGAACTGATGATGGCAAGAATTTCTTCCAGTGAATAATCGTTGTAGTGTCCGGTCAAACAAAGCGTGTCCATCTGTCCGTTTTCCAGCGTAATTGTAGTTTGATAAGCCTTTCCTAAACTCTCGGCCACCTCTTTTAGTGGTGTTTCCCTGAAAGTCAGGCTGCGCGTTTTCCAGGCTAAAAAGTTCAAATCTTCATTCTGACTCTTCGCCAAGCGATTGTCTGAATTAAAAAGAATTCCCCTTTCTCCCGGAACCAAGATCAGTTCCTCTGTTTCAGAAGTGTTTTCGTCATTCGGGCTGACGCGTACTTTGCCCGAATCAACGATCACCTCAACTTTATCAAATCCCGGATAAGCATTGACGTTAAAACTGGTTCCCAGCACTTTTACCTGTGCTTTCCCTGCATGAATGATGAACGGTTTGGTCAGGTCTGGCTTTACTTCGAAATAACCTTCTCCTTCAAGTGTTACTTCCCGTTTGTCTCCGGAAAAGGAAGCGGGAAAAAACAACTTCGACCCTGAGTTCAACGAAATAACCGTTCCATCAGGAAGCATGAAAGATTGAACAGGCGTGCTTGCTGCTGCCAATTCGGTAAGCGGTTGCTGCTTGTGCCAAAGAAAAACGTACGACAGAGCACCGGTCAGCACAAGCAATACAACTACTGCGGCAACACGAAGCAGATGCGGGAAAAATACTTTCCGCTCCCGTTTCATTCCGGCTTGTACCTGCACTGATCTCCATGCTTTTTCCGAGTCATACTTTTTTTGTGCATACCAGGCATCAATGTCCTTTACAAGTAATTTACTCTGTTCGAGTTCCAATTGCTCTTCATCAGTAAACAAATCAGCCTGCGTTGCATCATTGGCATCGTCAATCTGCTCTGGGTTAAAAATTCTTCTGGCTATTAAACCCCAGTTGGTTGATGATATATTCCTGTTTGTTTTCATTGTATATAAATAACAGATTAAACCTCAACCACCCCTAATGACAATTATTTTTTTCTTTAAAAATGCAAAACAATATACTGATACCCTGACGAAAGTCTTTCAACTTCTCGCGCAGAAACTTAAGTGCCAAACCCATTTGAGCCTCTACCGTTTTTACTGAAATATTCATCTGCTCGGCAATTTCCTTATATTTCAGCCCTTCCTCCCTGCTCAATCTGAAAATCTCAAGTCGTTTAGGTGGAAGTAGTGAAATTGCCTCGTCAATTTTCGCACCCCAGTCAGGCTCAATAACCGAATCGCTGTACACATCATCGTCGCCTGAATTCTTTAATACCTGCTCGGCATGCCGGCTTTTTATCTTTTCGTGCTGAAGATGATTCAAACAGTGGTTTCTCACTGCCCGAAACAAATAATGTTTAATCGAAATATCGGAAGGTAGAGTTGACCGCTTTTCCCAAATACGAACAAAAACAGTCTGCACCATCTCTTCTGCGTCTTCATGATCGCCCAAATAATGGTAGGAAGAAGCGCACAATGCCGGGTAGTATTTTTTGAAAATACATTCAAAAGCTCTTTCGTCTCCCCGAATTAATAACTGAGCAAGACTTTGATCGTCTTTATTGGTCATAAGATAGTAAGCAAAGATTAAGATACCCCCTAAGGTAGAAAAAATCGCGCAGGAATACTGAGTACCCGCAATGCTAATCATAAAAAAAGAATCGGAAAGATGAATGACAAAAAAGAATGCACGTTTTTCTATCACATGACGCAAGTAAACGCTAAAGCTATCTCTTTAATTTGCAGAATATTCACCGGAATAGCCCTATTCAATCGATCAAAAAACGCGAAAACACGTGAAAAAATCGCTGAAATAATTTTGCACAACAGAAAATTCAGTTATTTTTGCAGCCCAGTTGTCTAACACAACTCGCCCGGGTGGCGGAATTGGTAGACGCGCTGGACTCAAAATCCAGTGATAGCAATATCGTGCGGGTTCGATTCCCGCCCCGGGTACAAGACCTTCTCTGATCAAAAACAGAGAAGGTTTTTTTGTTTTATATCATTTCAAATTTTCATGAAAACAAAAAAAGGCTTGCTTATTTAAGCAAACCTTTCAGTTGTCCTGCTAGGGCTCGAACCTAGACTCTTCTGATCCAGAATCAGACGTGTTGCCAATTACACCACAGGACAATATAATTTTTAAAGCCAAAACGACCCGTTAGAATCACTAACGGGCCAGCTTTTTTTGAGTTGACCTACCAGGGCTCGAACCTGGACTCTTCTGAACCAAAATCAGACGTGTTGCCAATTACACCATAGGTCAATCATTCATGTCTCTTTTCTAAAGACGGTGCAAAAATATATCTTTTTTCTTACTCTGAAAATATTTCGATAAAAAAATACGAATTCTTTTTCATGCCACATTCAACGCCTTGCAGCACCTGTGTTGATTTGCTTTCGCAACTTTGCCACAAGCTTGCTCCCACGCGACTGAATTCCCGCACTGGGATGAAATTCCATTTCCTGTGAAATCAACTCCGCCAGTTCTGGCTTCAAATCCGGTTCTAGTTCCGAGATATTAAATAAAATTTGCATTGCATGCACCCGGATAGCAATGGGTTCGGCTGAAGATGTAAAGTGCCGCATGCAATAATCCAGCATCTCTACAGCTCTTTCTGCCGGAATCGGAAACTCTGCCAACAAGCGCAAAAGCTCTCGCTTCTTACTTCGATCAGAAGTTGTCAGTAAATGATTGACAGCACGCAAAATAAAAGGAGCAAGAATTGCCGGATTTCGGTCGTGTATTTTATTAATCAGCCAGCAAGCCCTCCATCCGTGTCGAAGATCTTCTTCTGACAAATCGAAAAGCATTTCCAAATATTCCGGATGTTCGCTGATATACTGAACCGTAACAGGCAAATTTTCCCACGAACCGATCAGCTCTCGTAATGATTCTTCTGTCACTATAAAACTGTTTTGATTGCTTGGATAAAGATAGATTTTTTATACCATTGCACTTTATTCTGATAAAAAAATGATTGAAGTAAGTTGCGCGATCATCGTTGAAAACAATACTATTCTGGCCGTACAAAAAGATGGGAAAAGCGACCATCCCTTTTGCTGGGAATTCCCGGGAGGCAAGGTAAAAGAGCATGAAACGGCTGCCATGTCGATTATACGCGAAATCGCAGAAGAATTACTTATTCATGTTGAAATTGAAAAAACACTGAGCCCGGTTGAATACGATTACGGAATAAAACAAATACGACTTATTCCATTTGTTTGCCGGATAAAAAAAGGTACCTTGCAACTGACCGAACATGCCGACTTTCGCTGGTTAAAGGCATCAGAAATAATGAACTTAAACTGGGCCGGAGCGGATTTGGAATTGATTCGGGTCAATCAGAACTTTTTTAATTCGGAACAAAAATGGAAACGATAAACTGGTTGGAACTTTTTGGCTACCTCGCATCAATAACTACAGCCATCAGCCTGATGATGAGCTCGGTATTAAAACTCCGGTGGATCAACATGATCGGATCAACGCTTTTTACCGTGTACGGACTGCTGATTGGCGCAATGCCTGTGGCCGCCCTCAACTGTTTTATTGTTGGGGTAAATATTTGGTTTCTGTGGAAAATGCATCACGAGAAACAGCATTTCAGCCTACTTGAAACCAATACCCAGGATGTTTTGCTGAATGAATTTATCCGCTCGAACCGTGCCGAAATTGAAAAGTTTTTCCCACAATTCGGAATAAGCGAATCAGACAATTTTGCCCTGATTATTCATCGCGATTTCTCAATTGCCGGAATTTTTATCGGCTCACAAAACGATCGGGGCGAACTTCATATAAAACTGGATTATGTACTTCCCCGCTTTCGCGATTTAATGCCTGGAAAATTTCTGTTTCACGACAACCGGACTATCTTTCAGAATAAAGGGATTACCGAACTGCTTAGTCAGGCCAAGCACCCTTCGCATGCCGATTACCTTCGAAAAATCGGGTTTCAGAAGAAAGAAGAGATTTACCTATTGCCGCTGACTACGCCAAACCCGGGAAAATAAAGACAATTGCCGAAAACAGTGCAGCCCAGCCCACAATGGAAATAATCATGTAACTGATTGCATATTTGGTTCCCGAATAATATTTTTTCAGTAAAAATGCACCAACCGGGATACTAAGCAATACGGGCGAAGCAATAACAATTCCCCATAAGCCATACTGTTTCTTAATTTTTACCAACCAGCGACTTTTTCGGGAAAACCGGCTTTTTGTATCGTTTTCAGAACGAAGCTTACAAAAAAAGCGAAGTTGTTCTTTGGCAAATTCGGGAGCAATATGACACAAATATCTATAAAAAGAGTTTCCAACGCGAATTAACAAACCGCTTAAATAATAGAAAAAGAAAAATCCGGATATGCCCCCGACTAAAACCACCGACATTGCCTGAAAGAAATTCAGCCCAATTAATAATGCGTACGGAAACGAGAAAAAATATTTTACTGCTGCAAACAAAAAAACGTTCAGTAATTTCAATGCCATCATCTGTCAACCTCCTCCAAATATTGAAATAACAACTGCAAAGTTGTATAAAATGTTTTATAAGTATTTGACAACTAGCAATAATTTAGAGTTTATTAACTTTTTTTCATACTTAACACTGTACTTATTTTGTCTCCCGAATTCAATTTTATACGTCGAACACCAATGTTTTCGCGACATTTGTAATATCGGGTACTTCTTTTATCTTCAAAACTGTAAGTTCTTTGTTTTCACGGAAAATTAACAAATAGCAAGTTCGCATGGCTACCCATCAAATGAAGGAGAGTACCTAGTAAAGGAAAAAGAGAAGCATAAGCCTCTCTTTCAACCAAATCCATTCCTACTGAAATAAATAAAATACAATAATGACTGTAATTTCAACTGTTAAATTTTCAGTCACATGCTGAATAAAATATTTCAGCCGTTGCCTTTTAGGAATAAAATCCTTTAATTTACCAAACAGATCAGGCAAACCGTTGTTTGGCTTGTTTTTAATAATCATATTTAAAATATTTATGAAAGCTAGTCCTGCTACGACTGGCTTTCTGTTTATGTAAAGATATGTAGAGGACAAAAAAAAAGGAATACTTTTTTCTTCTTTAAACGCAAAAGTTATCAACTTTTATACGTTAGTTTACTGCATGTCAGTGATTTATATTTTCGATAAGTTTTAAAAGTTTACCAAAACTGATTATTATTTATAATAAATATCAATAAAATACAAACAACACAATAATCTTCTCAATATCAATAGAATACATTGAGAATCATCGTGAAATTTTGACTTATTCTTTAAAAGTTTTTTATCTAGAATTTCGATTTTTGAGAGTTTAATTTGGCAAATAAAACCTCATTTTTTATTTCTCTTCCAATTTTTTTATTTAAAAGTGGCTTAAGGGTACAGAAGCAGACCAACAAATAGAGGAAAGAAGCAAGAAATATTAAACTAAGCGAATAAAAGAAAAATTAATCTTTAAATGAGTTCTCCTAGTTACCCTCCACTGGTACTAATTTGCGATCTCTACATTTCTAACAAAAATTTGTAACTCTGCTTAAGAGAGAAATTTCGGAAAAAAAAGAAGGGCAATCATTTCTGAAAGCCCTTCTGAGATATTCTGTTATTGCTTAATATCTGTAATGATCGGGTTTGTAGGGCCCGTCAACAGGTACGCCAATGTAATCAGCCTGCTCTTTGCTCAACGGGGTTAGTTTCACTCCCAATTGTTCGAGGTGCAGGCGGGCAACTTCCTCGTCTAATTTTTTAGGCAGACGATACACATCTACCGGATATTCGTTGTTCCACAGTTCGATTTGCGCCAACGTTTGGTTGGTAAATGAATTACTCATTACAAACGAAGGGTGACCGGTTGCACAACCCAAATTCACCAAACGCCCTTCAGCCAAAAGATAAATGGCATGTCCATCCGGATATTCGTATTTATCTACCTGTGGTTTGATGTTTACTTTCGTAATTCCCGGCCATTTTTCAAGTTTCGAAACCTGAATTTCATTATCGAAGTGGCCGATATTACAAACAATGGCCTGATCTTTCATATCAGCCATGTGCTGAGCAGTGATAATGTCTTTATTTCCGGTAGTGGTAACAAAAATGTTTCCTTCAGGAATGGCTTCGTCCATCGTTTTAACCTCGAAACCTTCCATCGCGGCCTGCAATGCACAAATCGGATCAATCTCGGTAACAATTACACGAGCTCCGTAACTTCTCATTGAGTGAGCACATCCTTTACCCACATCGCCGTAACCAGCAACCACCACTACTTTCCCGGCAATCATCACATCGGTAGCACGTTTGATACCATCGGCCAGCGATTCGCGACAACCGTACAAATTATCGAATTTCGATTTGGTTACTGAGTCATTCACATTGAAAGCAGGGAACAACAATGCTCCTTCGTCTTTCATTTGATACAAACGGTGAACACCGGTGGTGGTCTCTTCCGAAACACCTTTTATTTCAGGAGCAGTGCGTGTCCAGCGGTTTGAATCTTCAGCAAGAATACGTTTCAGTATTTTGTATAATTGTTTTTCATCTTCAGCTTCCACCGGAACGTCAAGGAACGATGCATCTTTCTCAGCCTTCACTCCCAGGTGAACCATCATGGTAGCATCGCCTCCATCGTCAACAATCAAAGTTGGCCCTTGTCCATTTCCGAAGTCGAGTGCCTGCTCGGTACACCACCAATATTCTTCCAATGTTTCGCCTTTCCATGCAAAAACCGGAATACCGGCAGCAGCAATCGCCGCAGCAGCATGATCCTGTGTACTGAAAATATTGCAACTACACCAGCGCACATCGGCCCCCAACGACTTGAGGGTTTCAATCAACACCGCAGTTTGAATGGTCATGTGCAGCGATCCCATGATGCGTGCACCTGCCAGCGGTTGCTGTTTGTTATATTTTTCCCGGATGGCCATCAGCCCCGGCATTTCTTTTTCCGCAATTTCAATTTCTTTCCGTCCGAAAGCAGCCAGCGACATATCGGCTACTTTGTACTGAAGTTTTGTTTCTGTTAAACTACTCATTACTGCATAATTATTTTGAAGGTGCAAATATAAATCATCCACTGTGTTATTCTTCTGTATTCACAAAAAAATAAACAAATGGATAACAAACATTTACCATGAATGTTCCCTGATGGAGACTAAAATACAAATTACAAAAAGCTAATTTACCCTTACTTTAACTGACTTTTCAGCACTTTTACATTGTTTTCCAAACGCTGAATTGCCTGATCTTTTTCTTTCAACTGAGCTTTCAAGTTTTTAATCTCAGCGGTTAAAGCGTCGGTTTCCTGTTGATGTGCCTGTATTTTTTCGTCTTTTAACTGAAGTTGTGCCTGCAACCCCTGACTTTGTTCTTTTTCTCGGTTTAAATCGAAATTGAGACGGGTAAGTTCGTTGTCGGCCTGAGAAATACGAGCTCCCAGATTTTGAAGTTCTTCTTCGCGATTGCTTAATTTCTGTCTGGCCTGCGCTGCTTCTTCAATCAGGCGGCGTTTCTCATATTCAAAAGCATAAATTTTTTCTTCTATTGTCGCGTCTTTGGCCGATACATCCGACGAAAGTGTATTTATTTTTCCGGCAAGCGAGTCGATAAACTGATTTTTGATTGCATTGCTTTCCATCAGCTCACTCTTCATTTGCTCGAAATCGGATTTCATTACCTCAATGCGTTTATCCTTGCCGGTATTCTCATCAGTTAACTCACGCACACGGTTTTCGGCTCTAAGTTTAAACGATTCCATCTCAAGGTATTTCTTTTTTGATACACACGAAGCTGTTCCAAGCAGAATGATTATCAAAGCGAAAGGAAATATTTTTGCAGTCATAATTCAGAATTTTTATCAAAGATAATATGATTTACATGCATATTAACGTTATAAAACCGGGTTCTGGTATTTAATCCGTATTTTTATGAAAACTTTTTCAATTATGAAACGACTACAATTTCTCCTTTTTTGCATTGTTTTTTCTTTTTTGGCCGTGCTTGTACATGCCCAAACAATTACCGGGAAAGTTGCCGATAAAGAAACCGGCGAAGGAATTGCTTACACCAATATTGGTATTGAAGGTACACTGATCGGGACTGCCAGTAATACAGAGGGAATGTTCGAACTTCGTATTCCAGACGAATACCGCCAGAGCAGATTGTATTTTTCGGCCGTAGGATACACCAACCTGGTAATTGAAGCGCAAAAGCTGCTCTCAGACCAGCCAATCGTTATCGAATTAAGCGAAGAAACGTACGGGATTGAAGGTGTTGATGTGGCAGCACAATCAAAAGTTTTGTTTCGGATTATTCGAACTGCTTCAGAAAGAATTAAAGAAAATTACCCGGTTGGACCACTTGAAATGAAAATGTATTACCGTGAAGTAGCTAATGAAAAAGAACGTGAAGCGGTCGTTCGGATGACTGACAGCAATGGCTATGCGCAGCCAGGAATTAAAACGGCATACAAAAACCGCAATTACCAGTTTACCGCAGCCAAACGCAATTTCGACGTTTATTCGTTCCGCCAGGGAAGCACTGGGCTTGATGAGTTGTTGGAAGCTGATTTGGCCAGAATGGGAAATATGCTCATGAATCCGGCACTGATAGGCGATTACGATCTGAACCTGGAAAAATCGACCAGTTTCAATGGCGATTCGGTATGGATAATCGACTACAAAACAAACCGTCCCGATTTGGCGCATACAGGAATATATCACGCCACTCGTTTCGAAGGGAAAATCTATATCAGCAAATCGGATTACGGAATTATTCGCAACGAAATACAGCTTGCCGCATCGAAACAAAATCCGCAGGGAAGTTCGCTGGCAACCAACCAAAAAGCAATAGATAACGTACGCACAACCATTGTTTCCACTTACCGCAAGCAAAATGGCCGCTACACACTGGCACAAATAAATTGCGAGAAACATTTCAGGTTGGCTGATGGCACCGCTCAAACATCGTCGCAACAGCTCGTTGTTTTGGAAACAAATCTTCGTCCGGCACAACTACTGAAAACCCGCGACTATTACGAAGAAATTGCTTTTGATGAAGCTTTCTGGCAAAAATTTATTCGACCGGGAAAATAATTGTTTCTGAAAGAATTGCACAAAAACAAAATGCAACTGAAAATCAGCCAGACCGGTTTTCAATTGCATTTTTTATTTTCAGAAGATTACAATATTCTCTCTTTTATCTCACAAATAACAATTCGCGATATTTCGGAAGAGGCCAGAGTTCATTGTCAACAATCAGTTCCAACTTATCGATATGATAGCGAATTTCATCCAGAAATGGCCTTACCGACACATCGTAAGCTTCCGCTTTTTCTATCGAATCCGAAATCACATTGGCCACTTTCCGAGCCTCAACCATTTCGTGTACCAGCGATTTAATAGCCGAAACATGCGTAGCAATATCTTTGATAAGCATTATTCGGCCTGCTGCCATTTCTTTGTATTCCGATTCAGAAAAAACTTCCTTCAAATTTTTTACATTTTCGAGCAGCATGGTTTGGTAACGCACAGCCGTTGGCACAATGTGATTGATTGCCAAATCGCCCAATACCCGCGCTTCTATCTGAATATTCATGAAGAATTTCTCGTACTCTACTTCCGCTCGCCCTTCTATTTCTTTTTCGTTATATACATCAACGGCTTTGAAAAGCTCTTTCACTTCCGGACTAAGGAAAGCTTCCAGTGCCTTTGGAACGCTCAAAACATTCGATAGTCCGCGCGATTCGGCCTCAACCACCCATTCTTCGCTGTAGCCATTTCCATCAAAACGAATTGGCTTACAGTCGATAATCAATTTTTTAAGTACCTGAAAAATTGCCTCATCCTTGCGCACTCCTTTCTCAATCAGTTTATCTACCTGATTGCTGAATTTATTCAACTGTGCGGCAACAGCCGAATTGAGAGCAATAAGTGCCGAAGCACAGTTTGCCGATGAACCCACAGCCCGGAACTCGAAACGGTTACCAGTGAAAGCAAAAGGAGAGGTTCGGTTACGGTCGGTATTATCGAGCAATATTTCGGGGATGCGGCCAATGTTCAGTTTCAGCGCCGTTTTTTCATCCGGGGTCATTTTACGATCAACCACCGATTGCTCCATCAAATCGAGCATCTTGCTGATTTCATTTCCGAGAAAAACAGAAATGATCGCCGGCGGAGCTTCGTTGGCACCCAAACGATGCGAATTGGAGGCACTTACAATACTAGCCCGCAACAAATCCTGATGATCATAAACTGCTTTAATCGTATTAATCAGAAAAGTTAAAAACTGAAGGTTCGATTTTGGGTTTTTCCCTGGCGACAAGAGGTTCACACCGGTATCGGTTGAAAGCGACCAGTTGTTGTGCTTGCCCGAACCATTGATTCCGGAGAAAGGTTTTTCGTGAAACAAAACCCGGAAATTATGACGACGAGCTACTTTCTTCATCAGGTCCATGATCAACTGATTATGGTCGTTGGCCAGGTTCGCCTCTTCGAAAATAGGAGCCAGCTCAAACTGATTGGGAGCCACCTCGTTGTGACGAGTTTTCAAAGGAATGCCCAATTTATATGCCTCATTTTCCAGGTCTTCCATATAGCGATATACCCGGGTTGGAATCGAGCTAAAATAGTGGTCATCCAACTGCTGGTCTTTTGCCGAAGCATGTCCCATCAGAGTACGTCCGGTAAGCATCAGATCGGGACGAGCCATAAACAAAGCTTCGTCAATCAAAAAATATTCCTGTTCCCATCCCAGATTTGCATTTACCTTAGTTACCATTTTGTCGAAATACTGGCAAACCACAGTTGCAGCCTTATCAATAGCCGACAACGAACGCAACAGCGGAGTTTTATAGTCGAGAGCCTCGCCTGTATATGAAACAAAAATGGTTGGAATAGTCAGCGTTCCGTCCACCACAAAAGCTGGCGACGAAGGATCCCAGGCAGTATATCCGCGCGCTTCAAATGTTTGACGAATTCCGCCACTCGGAAACGACGATGCATCGGGTTCCTGCTGCGAAAGCACGCTCCCGGAGAAACTCTCTACCACTCCTCCGTCTTCGCCCAATACAATGAAGGCATCGTGTTTTTCAGCGGTTCCGTCGGTAAGCGGGTGAAACCAGTGCGTATAATGCGTTGCCCCGCTTTCAATGGCCCAGGCTTTCATCCCTTGTGCAACCTGATCGGCCATTTTCCGATCAATCACGGTTCCGTTGTCCACTGCATCGATTACTGCTTTGTATGCATCTCTCGACAGGTATTTTTTCATTTTCTGACGATCGAAAACCGATACCGCGAAAAAATCAGAGGTTAGTACACTCACCCGGCTTACCGGTTGGGGCTTTCGCGAAAGCACTTCTTTCAGCGCATTAAATCTGAATTCTGCCATAATTGTATTTTTTTAAATCAATATTCGTTGATAGAAAATCAAAAGTAAGGAGAAGTTTTTACTTGGGGTAATTTTAAAATAGCTAATCCTGAATTTTCTTTTCTTAAACAGGTATTCCGGCATCCGTGCATTTCAGAATAGAAAAACTACTGCTTACAAAACAATAAAATACGAGTATTCCCGATTTATTACTGAAAAGCTTTATTTTTGACTCAGATAAAATCACCTCTGTTATGAAAACGTTACTCATCACCGGCGGCGCCGGATTTATCGGTTCGCACCTCGTACGTTTGTTTGTAACCAAGTATCCGCAATACAAAATTGTAAACTTGGATAAGCTTACTTACGCCGGAAATTTATTCAATCTGAAGGACATTGAAGATCGTCCGAATTACGAGTTCGTAAAAGGAGACATTGTTGACAGTGATTTTATTCTGAAACTGTTTGAAGAAAAACAATTCGACGGAGTGATTCACCTGGCTGCCGAATCGCATGTCGATCGTTCCATTACAAATCCGACTGAATTTGTTTTTACCAATGTGATTGGCACCGTAAATCTGCTGAATGCAGCCAAATATATCTGGCAGGGAAAAATGGAGGGAAAGTTGTTTTACCACATCTCAACCGACGAAGTATATGGCAGCTTGAACGAAGAAGGCATGTTTACCGAGGAAACCGGCTACGATCCGCACAGTCCGTATTCTGCATCGAAAGCCAGCTCCGACCATTTTGTACGCGCTTATCACGATACATTCGGTTTGCCTGCCATTGTTTCGAACTGCTCGAACAACTATGGTTCGTTCCAATTTCCGGAAAAGCTGATTCCATTGTTCATCAATAATATTCGCAACAACAAACCACTTCCGGTGTACGGAAAGGGCGAAAATATTCGCGACTGGCTATGGGTGGAAGATCATGCCAACGCCATTGATGTGATTTTTCACCAGGGTAAAAATGGCGAAACCTATAACATTGGCGGACACAACGAATGGAAAAATATCGATCTGATAAAACTCATGTGCCAAATTATGGATCGCAAGCTGGGTCGTCAGACTGGAGAATCGGAAAAACTGATTACCTATGTGAAAGACCGCGCCGGACACGATTTACGCTACGCCATTGATTCGACTAAACTACAGCGCGAACTCGGCTGGGTTCCAAGTCTTCAGTTTGAAGAAGGGCTCGAAAAAACCATCGATTGGTATCTAAACAACCAGACATGGCTCGACAATGTTACCAGTGGCGATTACCAGAAATACTACGAAAATCAGTATCAAAACCGATAGGCGTATTGCATTTGCTGCAGTCCGTCAGGCATGAAAAACCAGAAGTGGCACTTCGGTATGAAACAACATTTCGCGGGCAATACTCGGATTAAATATCCGGGTAATCATGTTCCGCTTGTGGGTTGTTAACGACAAAATATCAATGTCGTGTGCCTTCATGTAAGCATCTAGTTTTGCAAGTAAATCTTCTCCTTTCAGATAAACACACTCCAGGTCGGTGTGCATGTGACGACGTTGCAAAACTTCCTTCATCCCTTCAAGTTTGGCAAGATTCCAGGTTGTATTGTCGTTTTGCCCTACATGCAGACAATAAATTTTTACATTGAACGGACGCATCAGTCGCATCAGTTTATCCACAGCAACAAAATCTTTTTCATCAAAATTGGTTGCATACACTACTTTTTTCAGACTGTTCAGATCCAAATGCTTCATCTTTTCCGGAATTGCCAAAACAGGCACTTTGGCCCGGGAAATAATTTCGGCAGTGAGTGTTCCCATCAAATCGTCGTGAATCGTGTGCCGCCCTTTACTGGCCATAATAATTAACCGCGGAGGATGCTCTTCTGCATAGGCCAGAATATCGTCCTCCTCATTCCCCATTTTTATTATTACTTCCATGTCGAGTCCTTCCCAGCGATCAATTCCCACATCTTCAGCCAGATCGTTCAAAAACTTATTGCATCGTTCGTGAGCTTCTTTTTCTTTATTTTCCGACTGTACAAATATTCCTGCGTCGTAACTAATGAAGTCGGTGTACGGAATGGTATAAAAATCGGGTTGCGGAGTGACGTGGAATAAAACAATTTTCGAGTTGAGCTTTTCAGCAATCTCAATAGCTGCCATTACTGCCTTTCTCGAAAAAACAGAAAAATCAACCGGAACAAGAATTGAATCTTCCGTTTGCCGGGCAATCAGCTCCATTTTCCCCATCATGCGATCGAGAACTGGCAACGCTTTTTTCACATTGTGCTCAGCAATACGAACTTTTACCCCTGTTCCCACTGCACCTTGTATCAGGTTCACATTTTCCAGGAAGCATTCAATTCCTTCAGCCTCCATGAGCTCCCTCAAAATTTCGGCCTTCGAATACGGGAGCATTGCGATGATAATCATTTTTTCGTCCATGGCTGTCGTTTTTTAAGGTTAAGAACTCATCTGTTTTTGTTTTCTTTTTCGTACATATCGCTCATATAGTTACCTATAATCAGCAATATTTTTTATGTTTTACAAAAGAAAAAGCCATCCCGGCACTTCTGCTTGAATGGCTTTTCAGTATAAATATTAAAAATAAAGACTAATTATCATCTTCAGCCGGAATTGCTGAAAGAGGTTCTATGTTTTTCTCATAACCATCGTAGCCAAAGTTTTGATTCAGTTGCCCTTTTGCATTCGAACTTATTGCAGCTTGAGGAATTGGCCAAAGAACATGAAACGGACTCATTGTATATTCCTGTCCGTTATTCGCTTTCACTCCTTTATTGTAAAAGTCAGTATATTCCATAATCCTGTCGTAGAAAAAGTTACTAGTTCCAAAGTTTGCTTCAGAGTAGGTTTTTCCCCGATATGATTTGCCTGTTTTAGCAAATATAAAAGCGATACGGTTTAACTCTGTTTTTCGTGGTTCTTCCCAAAATAATTCGCGAGCCCGTTCATCCAGAATAGTCCCGATATCAAATTTTGACTGATCGGTATATGGAGCTGCCCCAGCCCTTGTTCTTACTGCATTTACATCAGCCATTGATTTTGTAATATCACCTTTCCACCAATATGCCTCAGCACGAAGCAAATATGTTTCAGCTAAACGAAATACATACCAATCGTACGAGCCACCCTGTGGCTGTGTTCTGCGCGGATCGGGAGTATAGATCTTGTAATGGGGCCATCCGAACCAGTTTCGGATTGTATCAGTGGTCAGCACTTTTCCATTTTTATCGAATAATTCGAGCGGTTTATTGTAATATGCACTGGTGGTTTTTATGGAAGGATTATTGTAAACCAAATCTTCCATGTTCATCCAGTTGTATTTTTTATGACGAAGATCGCTGGAGTCGTCCCATATTTTTTTGGTATGATACGATGTTCCTCTGGCTCTTCCGATTCCCCGTCCAAAAGTCTCAACCAGTTTAATCTCTTTGCTTGCCAAATCCGATGTTCCCTGAGGGTAACCATCAGGAGTATATATTCTATTTGAGTTGGAACATCCCCAAAAAGGAACTGCATTACGCATAATTTGCAAATCGAGACGGGAATCAACCAGGTCTTCTCTTGATATAAC
Source organism: Prolixibacteraceae bacterium (assembly GCA_963668595.1). Classification (GTDB taxonomy): domain Bacteria; phylum Bacteroidota; class Bacteroidia; order Bacteroidales; family Prolixibacteraceae; genus GWE2-42-39. Next base: position 3,186,769 of record OY764876.1, read on the forward strand.
CATAAACAATACTTCTTTATTGGTCGCAATTGCTTTATTCTGCCACCAGTGTAACCGGGAAACGACATCATCGCGAACAACTCCAAGTTTTGTCAGATAGTCACCATCTTCTTTGGGTACTGAACCAAAAGAAGCAGTCATCAAAGAATATGCACCTCCCTCAATTACAGCATTTGCCGAGGCAACAGCTTTATCGAAATCGCCAAGTGCGAGGTTGATTTTTGTTAGCAAGTGTCCGGCAGCTCCTTTGGTTACCCTTCCCCGATCAACATTATCAGAACAATATTGGGCAGCAAATTCCATGTCCTTTTGAATTTTCCGAAGAATAACTTCTCTCTTTGTAGAATAGAAATCGAGTTTGGGTTCTTTCACTTCGTTGCCAATAAAAGGAATATCTCCAAATTGCTGGGTCAACCGATAATAACGAAAAGCCCGATGAAAATAAGCAGAGCCCAATACCGCATTTCGTTCTGCTTCATCTTTAAACGTAGCTTGATTAATTCGGCTAATCACCACATTTGCATATTTAATTCCTTTGTACCCTTCGTACCAATACCAGCCTATTTTATTAAAGTCGCCGTTATTCAACTGTGAAGTCGGAGTGATCTGAATATTCAAATTCTGAGCCGGACCTGGCTTATCAGTAGTTCCTTCAACACAAATCTCAGAAAAAACTAATTCTGTAATTATTGGTGCTGCATCTCCATACCATTCGTAACGCATATTCCGTTCACAGGCAGTAAGCGCGGCGTACATCCCTTTTGCATCAATAAGTGCATTCTCCGGAGCGAAAAACGAAAGAGGTCTTGGTTCCAGCCACTCGTCATTGCAGCCTATCGTCCCCAGCAACAACGCAACAAACAGAAGCAGTCGGTAATAGATGGTCGTATATTTTGTCTTCATAATTTGTTATTCTATTTGTTATTACAATGTTAAGTTAACTCCTATTGTGAAATAGCGGGGGTTTGGTCCACTGTTTTCAGGATCCCAGAATTCCCATTTGGGAGCCCACCATCCAACATTGCGAATTGTTCCGAATACCTTCATTTCCTGTAATTTGGTTTTACCCAATAACCATTTGGGGAAAGAATATGCGAGTGAAATATTATCCAACCGGATAAACGAGCGATCTCTCCACACATCGAATACAGCGCCACCCTGAGCCGAATAAATGCGGGCATAGTCGTTATACGGTGTTTCGGGAGTCCAGAACGGCAATTTATATGAGTTAACCCTTTCCGGGAAGCTGTCTCTGTTTTTCGCTGAGTTTACAGTTCCTTTATGTCCCCAATAAGAGTACAGCATGAATGAAGCTTCAAAATTTTTGAACAAAGTAAATGAGTGGCGCATATTCCAGCGGAATCGAGGTGTTCTGTATCCCAGAAATTCTTTATCCAGATCATTTATCGTTCCGCTGTTATCCACATCTTTCAACTTAAAATCGCCAGGGAATTGACCATATCTTGCTGCTTCACTTTCTTCTCCTATTTGCCATACCCCAACAATACGTGGTTGCCAAATAATATCAATTGGCTTACCTATAAACCATCCGTTTGTGTAGTCGTCAGCTTCCTTTTTCCCGATTACATTTCCTTCAGCATCGGTTACATTCACCATGTCGCCATATAAGTTTACAATCTCATTTCTGTTGAATGTAAGATTAAAATTGGCGTTCCAGGTAAAGTTCTGACGCTTCATTATTCGCGAGTTAAGAACAATTTCCATTCCGTGGTTTTTTACCTTTCCAAGGTTGGTTGCAACAGAGCTAAATCCAAGGATGTCGGGCAAAGCTCGATCGACGAGCAAATCTTTTGTAACCGCAGTATAGTATTCGATTGTACCATCTAAAACTCCATCTAAAATAGAATAGTCAAATCCGAAATTTAATGACTCCGTTTGTTCCCACTTTAAATCCGGATTTGCCATACGGTTAACATACAATTGGGTTCCTTCGTAAACCGTTCCTGAAAGTGATTGATAGGGGTATTTGCCGGTGTTCATGTCTGACAAACCTTCGTAACGGCCAATCGCCCGATTCCCGTTGCTTCCCCACGACACACGTAATTTTCCGTAAGTAAGAATGTCATTTTGAATAAAGTCTTCATCGGTAAGAACCCAGCCGAGTGCAGCAGACGGGAAATAGCCATACGGATGATTTTGTCCAAACGCAGAGTATCCGTCGCGGCGCATGGTTAATGTAAGCATGTAACGATCTTTGAGCGAATAGAAGATTCGTCCCATCAGAGCATTTCCTGTTTCGTATTCATCGTTACTACTTATTTGAAATGTTGTTCCTGTTCCGGAACCCATGTTGTGGAAGCCCAATGCATCAGTTGGTTGAAAATTCTGTGCTGACATATAGTTTTCCCAACTTTGATATTTCTCCGCATTGATAAGCAAGGTAACATCAAACTTGTGTATGTCATGGATAGTTTTGTTCCATTTTATCAGATTATCAATCTGCCAGCTATATTCCTTTCGTTGAAGACGTTTAGCCTGGCCTCCGAATTTCACCCACTCTTCGTGTTGTGTTGATTGGTGATTCATAAACTCATACCATTCAAATCGAGGAGCAAAATTCAATTGATACGACAAATTGAATGGAAGTTTTATTTGTGCATACAAATTTGTATTAAGGGTATTATAAAATCTCCTTCTTTCCTGAAACTTCATGTCGTACAACGGGTGCTTTGCCCCTCGTCCCAAATCGTCAACCGGACTTATTCTCCATGTTTTACCATCGTCGTTGTAGATTGATCCCCACGGTGAATTATTGATTATTTTACCCCAGTCAGCCTGAATCGTTGGATCCGGATTGGATCCATCGCTGTTTGCGCGGTTCATTTTACTTTCGTCACGGTTAGAGAACTGAGTATTTATCCCAACATTCAACCAATCAGTAACTTTTGCATCCAAATTAATCCTGCTCCGAATAGTTGAATAACCATCCCCAACAATTATTCCTTCGTTATTATTGTAACCCAGCGACATATAATAGGTGATGTCTTCTTTCTTTCCCGAAAGAGAGATGTTATGATCGTGACGTAAGCCATTCTGAAATACCATATCAGCCCAGTCAACCGATTTTCCGGCTTTGTAATTTTCTATCTCAACAGGGAGTAAACCAATGCGAGCCAGCCAAATATCAGTTAAATCGCCTGCTGCACCATCCCGCCACATTTCTTCAGTAACACCGTCGGCGAACTTATTAGGATTCTCAAATTTGTACAATTTGCTATTGGTCGCTGCATTGTAATAATTCAACGATTTCATCACTCCTGTACGCCACAAAAGAAATTCATCCGGGCCGTAAACATCCTGCATTGTTGCCATAGTTGCCAGACCAACACTCGAATTTACATTGATTATTGGCTTTCCCTGTTTCCCTTTTTTCGTAGTGATAATCACCACTCCATTTGCAGATCGCGCTCCGTAAACGGCAGCAGAAGAAGCATCTTTTAGTACATCGATTGATTCAATATCGTTGGGATTTATATCTTCCATTCCCCCCTGATAAATAATTCCATCCAACACAACCAATGGATTTGACGAGGCTTTCAATGTGTTGTCTCCCCTTATTTCAAGGCTACCTCCCCCCTTCGCATTGGTCGAAAAACCAACTTGTAGCCCGGCAATATTCCCTCTTAACAGGTCCTGAATTGCCTGAGGCTTTTCATTTACCATTTGTTCAGCTTTCACCGACGAAACAGATCCGGTCAAATCGCTTTTTTTCATCGTTCCATAGCCAATGGCAACTACTTCTTCTAATCCGATAGTTTCGGCCTGCATGGTAATTTTTAGCGATGTTTGGTTATTCAATACAACCTCTTGCACTTTCATTCCAACAAAAGAGAAAACCAGAACATTGCTTCCTCCCGGAATTTCAAGCTGAAACTTTCCATTTACATCTGAAACAATACCAATGGTTGTACCTTTTACCAAAACAGCAACGCCTGGTAAAGGAACCCCATCTTCATCAACCACCAGACCAGACACTTTTCTCGATTGCTGAGACATATTCGGTGAAAATGATTGCTCTGTTGAAAGAACAATTTGCCGGTCGCTGATCAGATATTTCACTTTTGTTCCGCTAAACAGAGCACTCAATACATCTTCGATGCTTTTGTTCTTAAAATTAGCAGAAACAACACGATCCATATCAACCGTTTTTTGGTTAAACAGGAAATAAAATTCCGTTTGATTTTCAATCTCGTCAAGCACTGTTCCCAAAGTTGAATTCTTTAGGCTAAGGTTTAGCTTCGTTTGTTGTGCATACGAGTTCAATGCGAAAACCTGAACAATTCCGATCAGGTAAATGATGAACGTAAGTCGCATAATTAATAACGTTTTTTTAAGACTATCGGGGATAGCCTTGTCCGTTGAACTTTTTTTCATAAATTCGGCAAGTTTAACAAGTTAGACATAGTTTAACGCAGTGTAACACAACGGGGAAGTGGCTCCAACACTTCTCCGTCTTTTATTTCACCCCGTTATTTTCGGTATATAATTACTTTTTGTTTCTCATATTCATTTTTGTTTTCTATTTGAGGTTTACTTATCTGATAAGCAATGGGAGTTGTCATGCTCAATAATTCAAGTACCCGGGAAAGAGACTCTTCCTTAAAAGTTGCCCGGTACGGTAACTCCAGTAAACTGCTATCCTGACATTCAAAATCAACATTGTACCAGCGCCCCAATCGATTAATAACCTCACAAAACGGAGTATTTCGGAAAACCAACTGTCCGTCTTTCCACGAAGTGTATTGTGAGGCATCCACCTCTGATACTGATCCAGATCTTAGCGCTTTATCTACAACTAAGCGATGGTTAGGAGAAAGAATTGTTGTATGACTGGTCTTATTTGACAATATTTTTATTTGCCCTGACTCCAAAACAACTTCTACATAGCGATCTTCCGGATAGGCTGAAACATCAAACCGGGTTCCCAACACCTGAACATCAAATATATCGGTGTTAACGACAAAAGGATGTGACGGATCCTTCTTTACATCGAAAAAAGCCTGACCTATAAGATCAACGTTTCTGTTTTTTTTAAACGGGATACGATACTTTAGGCTCGACCCACTGTTTAACCAGCCACTACTTCCATCGGGCAAATTAAAACGGGTGCGCATACCTGCCGGACAAATAATTTCAGTAAAGGTAGATTCCGATTTTACTTGATCCCATTGGTAATAAAAATAAAAACTAACCAGAATTAACGGCACAACGAGTATTGCCGCAATGCGTTGAAATGAATTGAATAAAGTTCCCATAAAACGAAACTTCCGGCGTTCTTTTTTCTGTTGAATCTGTTGTTGAATACGATTACGGAGGATACTAAGCTTTTCTTCCGAAAGATCAGCTGGTTTTGTTTTCTCCCACTCTTCTTCGAGAAAGGGGAGAAGCTGCTGAAAATCTTTCTCATTTTCAAAAAGATGAATCATCTCCTGATATTCATCTCTGGAATACTGATGGTGGATAAATCTGTTAAAGGTTTCTTTTTTCACTTTCTATTGAATATTCTGTAAAGAGTATCCAAAAAGAAAATCACCCCCCTATCGGAATACAATATTTTTTTGATTTTTTTCTATCTATGTTAACCGATTCAACTAAAATCGAAAAAAACACCCGTCTTTCCCCTTCTTCACTACCTATAAAAACTTCTCTCATTAAGAAGAACCCAAAGATAAATTCCTGTTATGTTCGAATTATAGAAACAGTCGCGGATTGTTTTCATTGCTGCGGTTAATTGATTCTCGACTGTTTTAGGAGAAATACCCAGATAACTGGCAATTTCAGATACTGTTAATCCTTCTTTGTAGTGCATCAGAAAAATTGCTCTTCTCCTTTCAGGCAGGCTCTGTATATATTTATCAAGCTGAGTCATGTAACAATGAAAATCAATCTCTTCATCTTCCTTTTGAGCATTCTGAAAAAATGAATCATAAATCTCAGCCTTAAATCGTTCAACTTTTGCCTTTTCCAGAAAATGTTTGCGGATAGCATTCAGTGTAACAGTGAATAAATAAGGACGAAAAGGGAGTTGCGAATTTATTCGTTGCCGGCTTTCCCATATTTTCAGAAAGATATCCTGAACAATTTCTTCTGTATCGGCATCCGCTTTGAGAAATTTGAACGAAAAAGCGTACAATTGTTTTGCATATCTGTTGAAAAAATAATCAACAGCATGGCTTTCTCCTCGCTTTAATGCTTCAAGAAAGTAAGTTTCGTTTATGTCTTTTTCGATCCTCAATCGTTGTATTAATAGTCCGAAAGTAGCAAAATCTGTTTTGCATACTTTCAGACCTATAAAAATATAACTGAATTTACATAAATTCTACTATCACCGGGCGACTAGCAAGAACGATGCCCGTCAATGTCTCTGAAATCAATATCGTAAACCTCACCATTTGCCAGAGTAATTGTAGCGCCCAGCGTAGAATATTGCAAGGTAACATCCTTGATTCTGATGTCTTTAATTGGCGACAACTCTTCAGTAGTCCATTCTTCATTATCCATTCGGTGAAGCATTACTGTAATCATCAGCTCCATGGGCGGATTTTTAGCCATGCGCTTTTTTCGGGCGAAGATCACTGTACTTTCGTCGGCTTCGGCGTTGCATCCGGAGTGTACCAGCGTTTCCAGCCGGTCCCAGCCACAATAGGCAATCAGGGCAATACGTCGCCCTGAAACAGAAGCTGTCATTACTTTTTTATCGCCTTCTTCGAAATAATTCACAATTGCTTTAGAGCCGCCAATATGCGGCATCCCGAAATGCCCAAGCGTTAATTCGTATTCAAAAGCCAGACGAGTACGATCGACCCGAATTACGCCACCCGGAATGGTAATTTCGGCCAAATCGATGATGTACCCAACCCCATTATTGGGCGGACGGCGCATGATCGCCTGCCGATACAATACATGGCCGCGCACACCGTTGAAAAACATGCTTTGAGAGATGGTGAACGACCGATTCTTTTCCGAATCATTTTCCACAGTTTTACCAGTGAGGTAAAAGTTTACATCGTCGCCACGCACATCGCGCGGATCCTGACTGCGGTAACTGTATTCCATTGATGTTCCTCCCTGCGGATTGTGGTCTTCCCATGGAAAATGTGTGTTGTAGGCCAGTTTCGAATAATTTGGATCGTCGTAATACACTTTCCCCGGAATAATTTCGGAAGTGCCGGTTTTCCCATGATTAACAAGCATTAAACCGGGATTTTCGAGAACGACTTTATTGGACTGTTCTCCCAATTTTTCCCACATGCCATCGTTTTCTTTTGCGGTCCAGAATGGTGAATCGTCGGGCAAAGCCAGACAGATGAACGGCAAAAACATCAGGAACGGACTACCTGCGCAACTGTAGTTTTGAACCATGTATTCTTTTTGTCCGTAGAAACCCAAACTCGGAATATTGTTGTGAAAAAACTCTTCGCGGGTAACAAACTGCAACAACGAACCAGAACAGAGCCTGCGTGCCCAACCAGCGTCCAGCAGTGTTTTGTTTTTCAACATAAAGGCCACAGGAAAAGCCCCTGAAACCCAGGTGCGGTAACAGATACTGCGCGACCACATGTTGATATAACCATCTCGTCCAAAAAAACTAGTGAGTGATTCCATTAATTTCTGCGCCGATTTTTCGATGATTTCAGCAATTTCAGGATAATACTCGTCGCCGAACGTACGGTTCCAAATGGTGGTGTAAACAATGAACAGACTGATGGAATAGTAATTATAGGTTTGCTCGAGATACCAGCCATTGCCTGATTGATACGACACGACCCACATCAGGTGACTTTTCAGCAACTCGTCGTCAATTTCGTAGCCATATTTTTTCAGAAAAGAGAGGGCTATAATATTGAAAATCCTCCAGTTGTTTTGCGTAGTACGGTGGTGGGCCCATTTCGAAATGGTAATCACCATCTCGTTTTTCTGCTCTTCGTTATACTGCGACCAAATGGTCTCAGGCATCAGTAGCAGCGTTTTAAACAAGCCGCCAAACTCGCAGGTAAACTGATAGTTCGAATCGGGCAAATCGTCGGGCATGGGTAGCGAATTGACATGCCCGGGAGTGAAAGCATTGTATATCTGACGACTGTAATAATCGCGCAGGTTGATGCCTTTAATAGTCGTTGTCGGATCGATATGAATTAGTGGCCCTGCCAGGGTAAACGTTCGTTCGAGCGCTTCAAAGTCAGCCGACTTATAGCGCCAATCCGGGGCATTGGGCTGCGGATAGGTTTTTCCTGGAACCGATGGAAAAGTCAGCGGATCATCAATCGAGCCGACATGAATAAACGCCCGTTCCAGCAAGTATTTGGCTAACTCAATGTAATGTATTTTTGTCATTCCAGTGAATGGACTTCGTTCCAAATCCGGATTCACAACTTCAAAAGCATTTTTCACTCTAATGTATTTAGATTATAAATTCTGACAACATATCAATCAGCCACTTTTCAAACGCTTCTGTCATTCCGCCCAGAATACTAATTTTACTATAAGACGTATGCAAAAAGCAGTTGAGAATGAGGCTCTATTTCCTCTTTATATTGCTGATTCCATACGGAAAACGCTCCGGACGGCTCAACATCGCATTGGCTTCCTCATCGTTTTCAAAACGTTCGGTTCCCGGATTCCATCGCAATTTGCGATTGAGTTTCATCGCAATATGCGTAATCAAACAAATAGAGCAGGCACGATGACCAATTTCGGCCGGAGAGATTGGCTCTTTTTTCGTTTGAATACATTCGAGCCAATTGCCGTGTTGTTCATCGCTTCGGTACAAGTGAATTTCATTTTCACCAATCACTGATTCCAGAATTTTCGGATCGCTGGCATCCAAAGCTTTTGCACTTTTGGCTTTCGATACCGGATCACTTGCCGAAGCAAGGTAGGAGCCACGCGAAACAAAAATCCATCCTTCGGTTCCCTCGTACCGTATGCCGTTGGTATAGCCGCCACTGGTGTACATCGTGATGCCGTTGGCATATTCAGCTTTGGCCATGAAATCGCCATGAACATCCCACAAACCTGACTTCGGAAATTCGGCAACTGCTTCAACTGAAATCGGGCCCGTGCATTCAGTATCCATTCCCCAAGCGGCCGAATCGTAGTGGTGTTGTCCCCAACCGGTGATCATTCCGGCCCCAAACTGTTCGCGACGCAGCCAACCCGGACGATCGTATCCTTTTTGCGGGTGTACGCCAATTTCTGTGTACGGAACATACGGCGTTTCGCCCAGCCACATATCGTAATTGAATCCTTTTGGAACAGGCATTTCAGAAGCCTCGGGTCCCGATGGATCGCCGGGCAAACCAATTTTTACGGTGTGCACGCGGCCAATTCGTCCATTCCGAACCAATTCGGCAGCAATACGGAATTGAGGCGACGATCGTTGTTGAGTCCCAACCTGTAAAATAATTCCTTTTTCCTTTACAATATTGGCCATAATTCGGCCTTCGGTAACCGTAAGAGAAGTAGGTTTTTGTACGTACACATGTTTCCCGGCCAAAGCTGCTTCCACCACCGGCTGTGCATGCCAATGATCAGGAGTACTGATCACCACCGCATCAATATCTTTGTTCAAAAGCATTTCGCGATAATCGTCGTACATTTTGGCGTTTACATAGTTGTGCTGACCTGTTTTATTCTTGTAGTAGTCATCTACTAGCTTCTTCCCATCAACCAGCCGGTTTTTATCGAGATCGCAAACCGCAATCATGCGGGCCACCTCGTGTTGCAAAGTTCCGGGCATGTCGTGATCGCGGGCAATACGACCGCAACCGATCTGCCCGACATTGATTTTATTGCTGGGCGCATTTTTGCCCATCACTGATGAGGGAATAATCGTTGGTATGACTAGTGTTGCGGTGGTACTTATCAGAGTATTTTTCAGAAATTTTCTTCGTTCCATTGGTTTAGTTTTTTATTTCGTGGTTTTTATTTAGTAACCAGAATAATACATTGCGGCATTATTAATGATTCGGGTTGCGAGATCCGACTTGCGGGTTACAAGTCTCAACCCGAAACTAGCAACCTGCAACTCGGATCTATTCCGCTGCATACTTCTCAAATTGTTCCGCAACTTTTGCCGTTTCGTGTGTTCCTGAGTGAACAAGCACACGATATTTTAGCCGGATGGTTTCACCTTTCTTCATCATTGTTACTTTATCGTTGGCGGGCCAGTACATGGGAGTTGGTGAGAAAAAACCATAGTCGCGGGTAAACCAGGGCGACGGATACCAATTGTTCGACGGATGCTGCATGATGGCCATCCCTTCAATTTTCTCACCACGCTTTCCGTAGCAATCAATCCAGGGCGATGCCTTTCCAAAAGTGCCTGCCTCCCCGGTAGCACCCTCTGCATTGATCATCGTTCCGCCATTCACAACAGCCAAGGCCGGATCTATTCTTCCCGAAAAAAGTGAATGGTTGGTTTTCTCAATTGTCACGTCAATCAGTATCTCCATGGTAATTTCAAAATCAATCTGAAATAATTCTTTGGAGGGTGCTGTAATCGTGATTTTACGGAGGTCTTTTATTGGCGAAACGGCTCCCGGACGACTCCAAATACACTCATTTTCGAGAACAACACGGGGACCATCGTTTTCTACAATGTCTTCGCGTAGCGATATAATTCGCCCACGTTCAAGTCCTTCCTGCCAATAGTTTCCGCCATTTACGCGGTCGCAACCGAAAAACAAAGAACTGTGGTGAGGATAGGTACCATTGCGCATCGAAGTTACACAAGCTCCCGATGGGCCGTTTACCGGATAGAAAAACGGATACTTTTCATTTTCAGCAAAAATATAGCTGGTAAAAAACAGGTTGTCGATGGAAACATCGATTTTATCGCCCTTTTTAACTGCTGAAATTTTAGATTGACCATGAATCGATCCGGCCAAAAGAATTAGCACAAATAAGTTAATCAGTTTAAGTTTCATTGTAGGTTAAGTTATAAGTTTCAGCTTACGAGTTTATTTCAAAATATTGATTTTGGGTGGATTGGCAAAAGCCTGCCAGTAATTTTCGGCTTCTTCGGGCATCATTTTGCCATCGAAAATAACTAATCGGTATCTCAGCGTATAATTGTTTCCTCTTTCCAGTTTCCAGTCTTTATGGCGAATGGGACAAAACTCAAAAAACATATCTCCGTCACCATTCGAATCTTCAGGCCAAACGCGCATGGGTTCAGGATGCATCCGATTGGCCGGGAAGCTCATAAAAAGTATTCCGGAACGACCTTCCTGAGTAGCCGATTCTCCCTCGATGATACACCAGCGAGCAGTTGAACCGTCTGCTTCTTTTCGGTTTTTTCCTTCGGAAGTAAGAACCGAACTATTGTTTTTGTTCCATTTATCGGTGGCACGATAGCCAATTCCTCCGCCATAACGATAGGCCGCCAGTAAAATACCTGAATCAAGCAGCGTATTTAACGTACTCATATAATCAAGCAAAAAACGCTGGTTGGCAATATTCCAAACACGGACATCGAATAACTCATTTATAGCAATGTTATCGGGGCCATTGGAGCCAAAATCAATGTGTTCCTGAAGCGATTTAAATCCGGAAAAAACAGGGCCTTCAACCTGTGAAATTAATCCGGAGAAACGAACTGTGCCCTGTCCTTTATACAAGTTCCAAAAGTCAACCTCTCGTTTTCCAATATAAGTTAGTGTCCACGGATTCCATATTCCATAGTGGTGGTAATGGTCTGGTGCCTGAATGCGCGTCAGTACTTCGCCACCGGGAGAATATACCGGATGCAGAAACGCCGATCTCCTGAACAACGGATTTACTCCTTTCGGTGGATTGACCGTTTCAATCTGGTAACTCAAAACCGTTTTATTCCCTGCTACCATATCCAATGTTCCGTCTTTCGTTATTGTCTTTATTCCCGTCTGAAACATTGGAGGATTTGCGGTCTTACGCAAAACAAAAGTTCGTTTGGAATTTTTCAGGGTGAATCCATTCAGAATAAACCAGATTTTAGCGCACTGACCGGTTTCCAGTTGTATTGGAATAGCAGTTTCAGTTTTCTCTTTTATTTCGAAAAGCGCCAGTTTCAACGAATCGGTATTGTAATTTACCTGATCAATCGTCAAACACACGGGGCAATCAGTGCGGTCTGTTGTTCCGGCCAGAACTTCGAATTTCAGCAAATCCTGTGCTGAAGCATTCAAACAAAATATAGCGACTTGAATAAGATACAACGCTTTTCGGAGATAGGTTTTCATAAGTATAAATTCTCAAAGTTGGTTCGTCTAATTTTCGTAAACATTACACTATTTCAAACTACTTTTCAACGGAGTGGAAAGCCATCCGCCAGCTGGCGGATCATCTCCGGTTTATGCGGGCTTTTCTCACACATGGCTATTCCATCGTTTGAAATTCTTTTTTGCGTTCGTTTCCGGTTTTCTGGTTTGGTCAATTCAAAAATACCTGCTACACGGCAGCTTATCCAGTACTATTTTAACAAGCCTTTGTATTATTTTTGCAAGACAACAAAATCAATGCACCATGAAGATAATGCGCGAACAGGTGAGTTTCCCTCCTCGTACCCTTCTGAAAGTCAAGTGGGACGATTTTCCTCGGTTTACTTACCCCTGGCATTTTCATAGTGAATTCGAAATTGTTTACGTGCTGAAAAGCTCGGGAAAACGATTTGTAGCCGACAGCATTGAACCGTTCGCCGATGGCGACATTATTCTTATGGGAAGCAACCTGCCCCATTTCTGGAAAAGCGAGTCGGAAGAAGGAATTGAAAACCGGGTGAATGCTATTATTGTACAGTTTCACAGCGATTTTTTCAGGGAAGAGATCAATTCGTATCCCGAGTTTCACCGCATCAGCGAAATGTTGAAGCGAGCCACAAGAGGTATTCATTTTATTCAGCCAGCAAGTGAAAAAATTGGTCGCATGCTCAAGCGCTTGCTTAAACTAAACGGACTGGAACGAATGCTTTACTTTATTAAACTAATGGATGTAATGGCCCGAACCGATAATTACCGGCTACTGGCAAGCAAAACCTACCAACTGGAAGAACACAAAGTATTGAATAGCCGTCTGGATAAAATCATGCACTTTATCAACACCAACTATCAACGAAAAATTACACAGGAAGAAGTCGCTTCAAAAATCGGAATGACCACGGCTGCTTTTTGCCGGTATTTCAAAGAAAAAACAGGCAAGGGATTTATCTTCTTTATCAATGAAATGCGCATCGGTTACGCTTGTAAGCTGTTGGTCGAGAATCATCTCTCTATTTCACAAATCTGTTTTGAATGCGGATTCAACAATCTTTCCAATTTTAACCGGATGTTTAAACGGCAAACCGGATTTACTCCCGGCGAATACCAACAACAATTTATACGGGCAACTGTTTAAATATACGATTTGACAATTGACCTCTTACTACTTCAGCCAATTCTCATGCAATACAAAGTCTTCAATCATTAAGCCTGAGATTTTAATTAAAAAACAAAAGTTGATACGAACCAACTTTGAGAATTTATACAAATGAAAAATTTCATGTGTCATTAAAAATCAAATTCCTATTTTTAACAACGACTACAAATACAACAACGATAACAAATAATTATTCCCATGGAAAATATTGAAAAATACATTGACGAGAACAAAGAACGTTTCCTCAACGAGTTATTCGGACTGATCCGCATTCCTTCAATTAGTTCGATTAAAGAAAACAAACCCGAAATGTACCGCGCTGCCGAGTACTGGAAAAAACTCTTGCTCGAAGCCGGAGCCGACCGAGCTGAAGTATTCGAAACAGCGGGAAATCCCGTCACTTTTGGTGAAAAAATTATCGACACGGCATTGCCTACCGTACTGATTTACGGCCACATGGATGTGATGCCTGTCGATCCGATTCATTTATGGACCACTCCCCCGTTTGAACCCGAAATACGCGACGGAAAAATATGGGCCCGTGGTGCCGACGACGACAAAGGTCAGGGATTCATGCATGCCAAAGCATTCGAGTACATGGTGCGCACCAATACTCTACCCTGCAACGTGAAATTCATGATTGAAGGCGAAGAAGAAATTGGTTCGCCCAACTTAGGCAAGTGGTGTGCCGACAACAAGGAAATGCTGAAAGCCGACGTAATTCTGGTTTCCGACACCTCAATGATTGCCCGCGACATTCCATCAATCACCACCGGATTACGCGGTTTGGCTTACTGGCAGGTGGAAGTAACCGGCCCGAATAAAGACTTGCATTCAGGTTTGTTTGGCGGTTCGGTAGCTAACCCAATCAACGAATTAGCCAAACTAATTGCCCAAATGGTGGACGAAAACGGCCGCATTACCATTCCTGGTTTTTACGACGATGTGATGGAAGTATCTGCCGAAGAACGCGAATTGCTGTCGCGCGCTCCCTTCGATGTAGAAAAATACAAGAAAGCGCTTGATGTGGAAGAACTAACCGGAGAAAAAGGCTATTCTCCGACTGAACGCACTGGTATTCGTCCGTCCTTCGACGTGTGCGGTATTTGGGGCGGTTATACCGGCGAAGGTGCAAAAACAGTTTTACCATCGAAAGCGTATGCCAAAATTTCGAGCCGGCTGGTTCCCAATCAGGAACATCACAAGATTGAAAAACTATTCAAAGAATATTTCGAAAGCATTGCCCCTAAAACAGTGAAAGTAGAAGTTACTTACCTGCATGGCGGACAAGGCTACGTGTGCCCGATTGATGTGCCTGCCTATCAGGCCGCCGAAAAAGCGTACCTCGATGTATATGGCAAACGCCCTGTTCCGTTCCGCAGCGGGGGCAGCATCCCTATCATTTCAACTTTCGAAGAAGTGCTGGGAATTAAATCGGTGCTGATGGGCTTCGGTCTTGAATCGGATGCCATTCACTCGCCCAACGAAAACTTCCCGCTCGAACAGTTTTTCAACGGAATCAAAACCATTCCGCTATTCTACCAGTACTATGCCGAAATGATGAAGTAATTGGGTTCATACCAATATTGTTTTGTCTCCCTGAACGAAGTGAAGGGTCTCTTTCTTTCTCAAAGAAGTTGCAGATTCTTCGCTTCGCTCAGAATGACAATTCAAACGATTTAAGTAGTCAGAATAATATATTGTCGCGTTGAATATGCATAAGAAGCTGATTACTTGCCACTATGCAAATCGTAAATAGTAAATTATTTAATAGTAAATACTCAAACACGTCTTAACAACCTTTTTGTTTTCTGGTGTTTTGTTTTTGCCGTACCTTGCATCCGGTTTTAATTTATGCTGAAATGGAAAAAACAGTTGCCCTGATTGTCGCCGGAGGTGCCGGAACCCGAATGGGAGCATCGCTTCCCAAACAATTTTTGCCCCTCAACGGAGAGCCGGTTTTGATGCACACCTTACGCGCATTTCACCGGTTCAGTCAGTCGATGCAATTGGTTGTTGTGCTTCCATCCGATCAGTTCGACACGTGGAAAGAATTGTGTACTCTGCACCAATTCGACTTGCCGCACCAGTTGGTGGCTGGTGGCAACGAGCGTTTCTTTTCAGTAAAAAATGGTTTGACGGTCGTTCCCAACGAAGGCATTGTTTTTATTCACGACGGTGTGCGCCCTCTGGTTAGCGCCGAGACCATTGCCCGCTGTTATCAAACGGCTGTGCAATGGGGAAATGCCATTCCGGTGATGCCACTTACCGAGTCGTTGCGCGAAACCGGCAAAGGCGATACCAGCCGAGCTGTTAACCGCAGTCACTACATGCTGGTACAAACACCGCAAACATTCCGCATTCCGGTTATTCAGGAAGCCTATCAACAAGAATACGATCCGGCATTTACCGACGATGCTTCGGTGCTGGAAAACCTCGGTGAATCGATTCACCTGGTTGAAGGCAATTTCGAAAACATTAAAATTACCCGCCCCTTCGATTTAATCGTTGCCGAAGCTTTATTGAAGTAAGAGAGATTGACTATTTACTATTCAATCTTTGTCATTCTGTCTTGACTTTTTGTAAGCTCATCAGTGCGCCTCATTTCCGCGAAGGGGGGAATCCCATGAAATAAAAATTAGGCTAAAACGCCCTCCCAACCATTCAAACTTTTGCCTTTTTACTCTACCCTTTTTACTTTGATTTTCATATCTTTGAAAAAGATAAATAAGAAAAAACAGGTGATTATACACCTTCGTTAGCCTTCATTTTGAAAAACACAAAACATAGACATCTAAATGAGAGAAAGAGAAATTCGAAAATATATAGACAGACTAAACAATAAAAAAGCTAAAGAATCAATTTTTATTCGACAAATAAGCAAAACTGTCGATGTTGCAAAAGTATGGTCTAAACAACCTAAAATGACAGACATGGTTACTGGAAATTTTGGTTCTTATCTCTTCTTCTTTATAAGAAACGAGACAAATGAATATGTCGGAGCAGTGCTTGATATGTATCATGATTTACATTGGTATATTGTTCCTAAAGAGAGGAAACAAGGTCACCTGACAACCGCATTAAAAGAATCAATTCTTCCGTATTTGTTTTATGACGAAAGAGAATCTCAAAGAATAACAATCAAAAAAAGTGCAATTGGAGAAACGAATTATACAAACTCTAAAAGCGTAGCTATAAAACTCGGATTTAAGGCAATAAACGAAGCCGAGACAGAATTTGAACTGAAGCAAACTGACTTCAACTGGGATAATGAAAATCTTAAAGAAATTAATTCAAATATTGACTCGGAAAGGTTTGAAGAATTAAGAAAAAGAGCTTTTTATGCTTATAAGACACTTTACAAAATCAGCGATGAACTTCTAATGACCGTTAACGACGACAAGGACTTAAAAGAAGTTGCCGATGAAGTACGAAATTATACTTGGAAAATTGAAGACATCGAATGGGAAAATAAAAAAACGGAAGGCTAACAAATGTAACCTACCTACCCCTCGTCTTAGCGTCAGCGAGCCGAGGGGTAAGCCGATGGTCGTTTTTAACGACAACAAATACAAAAGCATTGCATTATTATGCAGGTGAAAAGGATTTGTGCATGTTCTAACAACATTATAAAATGAGTTACAAACTCTCAAAATTATTTTTCCCCTCGTTACCGCTAAAGTTCAATCGAAGGAAAGTTTAGACACAATACCGTCAGCCAACACAAATTTCTGCCTTCGCCGTTTGCCCTAAGTCAGTCCTGTTTCCAAACTGTTACCTGTTTAATTGCCGTTTGGGCAAAACGGTATCCAATTCGCTTAAAATTCTATCTTTGCGCCTTCTAAAAAAAACAGAACAATGATTTCAGTTGACGGTGTAACAGTAGAATTTGGCGGATCGGCGCTTTTCTCGGATATTTCTTTTGTAATCAACGAAAAAGACCGCATTGCCCTGATGGGAAAAAATGGTGCAGGCAAATCGACTTTACTTAAAGTGATGGCCGGCGAACGTATGCCTACCCGTGGACGCATTTCGGCTCCGAAAGATGCCGTAATTGCCTACCTGCCACAACATCTGATGACCGAAAACGAGCGCACTGTTTTTGATGAAGCATCGCAGGCATTTTCCAATATTTTCGAAATGCAGCGGCAAATCGAAGAGTTGAACAATCAGCTGGCAACCCGCACCGACTACGAGTCGGAAAGCTATTATGCACTGATTGAAGAAGTGTCGGCATTGAGCGAAAAATTCTACTCGATTGAAGAAATCAATTTCGATGCAGAAGTTGAAAAAATCCTGCTCGGATTAGGTTTCGAGCGCAGCGATTTTACGCGCCCCACCAGCGAATTCAGCGGAGGCTGGCGCATGCGTATCGAGCTGGCAAAAATTCTGCTGAAAAAGCCCGACCTGATTTTGCTCGACGAGCCAACCAACCACCTCGACATCGAATCGGTGCAATGGCTTGAAGAATTTCTGATTAACAGTTCGAAAGCCGTGATTGTGATTTCGCACGACCGAGCTTTTGTTGACAATATTACCACACGCACCATTGAAGTAACCATGGGGCGCATTTACGACTACAAGGTCAACTATTCGAAATACCTCGAACTGCGCAAAGAACGTCGCGAGCAGCAACAAAAAGCCTACGACGAGCAGCAAAAAATGATTGCTGAAACCACCGAGTTTATTGAGCGTTTCAAAGGAACTTATTCGAAAACGCTGCAAGTACAGTCGCGGGTAAAAATGCTCGAAAAGCTGGAACTGGTTGAAGTGGATGAAGAAGATACTTCTGCTTTGCGCCTGAAATTTCCGCCATCGCCACGATCGGGCAATTTCCCGGTTATTGTTGAGCAACTGACCAAAAGCTACGGCGACCACCTGGTGTTTTCCAATGCTTCGCTAAGTTTGGAGCGAGGCGAAAAGATTGCTTTTGTTGGCCGAAACGGCGAAGGAAAATCGACTCTGGTGAAAGCCATCATGAAAGAAATTGATTACGAAGGAAAACTCACGCTGGGACACAACACCATGATTGGCTATTTTGCCCAAAACCAGGCTTCGTTGCTCGAAGAAGAACTGACCGTTTTTCAAACCATCGACGATGTGGCCGTTGGCGAAATCCGCACCAAAATCAAAGACATTCTGGGAGCATTCATGTTCAGTGGCGACAATATTCAGAAGAAAGTAAAAGTATTGTCGGGCGGAGAACGTACCCGTTTGGCTATGATCAAATTGTTGCTCGAACCGGTAAACCTGCTCATTCTTGATGAGCCAACCAACCACCTGGATATGCGCACCAAAGACATTCTGAAAAGCGCCTTGCAGGATTTTGACGGAACACTGATTCTTGTTTCGCACGACCGCGATTTTCTGGATGGTCTGGTTTCGAAAGTGTATGAATTTGGCAACAAACAGGTAAAAGAACACCTGGGCGACATCAAAAGCTTCCTTCAGAAAAAGAAAATGGAGCACCTGCGCGAACTGGAAAGAAAATAAATCTGGTTTATTACTGAATAAATACACAAGAGCTTGTCGGAAAAGAATACTTTTCCGACAAGCTCTTGTGGTAAAGACATTGTTTTTTTGCCAATATCTTATTTACCTAACATCGGAAACAATCTGCGAACATCGTCATCCGTTGGTTTTGTTCCGTACTCGCAAAACTCAAATGCTTCCGCATATTTTACTTTGGCAGCATGCTCTGATCCGTACCATTTTTTCAACCCGGCAAGAGTTGCCTCGTTGATGCTTCCTTTACGCTTCTCTGCCAACCATTTCAAACGACCTGCCTCTGTGTCGGGGATTTCGTTTGTTTGTCCCGACAACCAGGGCAACCACTCGAAAAACTGGGATTGGTGAGCCGACATGGCATAAATTTTCTGATCGAAAACATCAGTAATATCCACCACAATGTCAGGAGAAAATGGACTGGGTTTAGTAAAACCATCGTGTGTATAAAGGAAGACCGGATTTTTCTTTAAGGCCGGAACTTCGGGTGCGATATTGGGAACAATCACCAGGAATGCCGCATCCTGAATGGCAATTGATGTATTCCGGTGATCGGGATGATAATCGCATGATCGGGGGCCAATGACCACATCAGCCTTCCACCCGCGAATCAGACGAATTAGTTCCAATCGCAAATCCAGATCCGGCATCAACAAACCATCGTGATGGTCGAGTACTTTGTAGGTCACGCCCATCCGTCGTCCGGCTTCTTCGGCTTCAGCTTTACGCCTTTTGGCCAAAGGAACTCCGCTGCTATTAAAATGACCAGCATCGCCATTCGTAGTCGATATAAAAAGGACTTTATGTCCCAGCTTGGCAAATTGAATTGCTGTGCCTCCGGCATCAATGTCGTCATCATCGGGGTGTGCCCCAATTACTACAATGTTTAACGGATTTTCCTGTGCCTGGATCAGCGTCGGAAAAACACAACATAGAGCAACAACTAGTGTTTTCATTTTCATGATTTTCAGGTTTTCGATTGATTTGTTTTTCAGGTTGGTTTACAAAAACCAAAGATATAGTTTATGCCAGACTTTTGTTCTCTAAATTCTGGTTTTTGAGCCCGAAAAAGCTGCCTTTCCCTGAATTTTCTTCTTCAACAAAAAAGGCCAGCTTGCATTCACAAACCGGCCTTTCGTTATTTCGAAACAGTCAATTACTTTTTCACTTCTCCGTTGGCAATCATCCATTCGGCAATTTGCACAGCATTGAGTGCAGCACCTTTTTTAATCTGATCGCCCACACACCAGAAAGTCAATCCTTTGGGGTTCGCTACATCTTTACGGATACGTCCCACATACACATCGTCTTTTCCTGAAACAAAAAGAGGCATCGGGTATTTTTTCTCAGCAGGAACATCCAATACGGTTAGTCCTTCCAGCTTTTCCATTGCTGCTTTCACATCCGCAATTTCCAAAGCTTCTTCTGTTTCTACCCAAATGGCTTCAGAGTGTGCACGTGCTACCGGAATACGGATACAGGTTGCGCTCACTTCAGCTTCGGTATGCATGATTTTCTTGGTTTCCCAATTCATTTTCATTTCCTCTTTGGTGTAATCGTTATCCAGGAAAACATCAATTTGAGGAATGATATTCATCGCCAACTGATAAGGGAATTTTGAAATGGTTGGTTCTTCGCCACGGGCAACCTGAGCAACCTGCGTTTCCAACTCGGCAATACCTTGCGCACCAGCACCACTGGCAGCCTGATAGGTTGCTACATGTACGCGAACAATCTTCGACATATCGTTGATTGGTTTAAGGGCTACCACCATCTGAATGGTTGAACAGTTCGGGTTGGCAACAATGTTACGCGGACGCACACGGCAATCTTCCGGGTTTACTTCCGGTACTACCAACGGCACGTCATTGTCGTAACGAAATGCGCTCGAATTATCAATCATCACTGCGCCATATTTGGTAATTGTAGTGGCAAATTCCTTAGAAATAGAAGCACCGGCAGATGTCAGGGCAATATCAATGTCCTTAAAATCATCGTTGTGCTTCAATTCCTTCACTGTCAATTTCTGACCTTTGAATTCGTACTCGGTGCCGGCACTACGGGCCGAACCAAACAAAATTAATTCATCAAGCGGAAAATTACGTTCTTCCAGAACTTTCAGGAATTCTTGTCCTACCGCTCCGCTTGCTCCTACCACTGCAACTCTCATTTTTTTCAGCAATTAATTTGTAATTGTTAAAACTCTAATTTCAATACTTTATGTTTCTTTGGATTTCAGTATGAAAAAATTATCGTAAATTAGTACATTAGTTTCCATACTTAAGCCTGTAACAATTAGGCGACTAAAATAGTTGTTTGCTTTTAAATTTTAAGCTAATGGTGCGAAATTTTAGTTTTTTTACCCTTCTGGTTTTCTTTTTTTTAACAATTGAAACGCATGCCGAACAAATATGGATCGAAGAATTTTCGCTTCCCAACAAAGGATTTTGGGGTGATGCAGACGGAAAAACTGTCCATTCCGACATGCAGGGAATCAGCCAGTGGACACTCGACTGTTCGGCCTGCCAACTTACGGCAGAAAGCGATTATGTGAAAACTACTTCCACTTCGGGAGGCCGCCTCGAAGCAATGGATTGTGACGGTGAAGCAGTCTGGAAATCAACACAAATATCGCTCGCCGGCTTTCGGAATATTACAGTAAAAATAAATCTTTCGGAAACCGGAAGCGGGAGCAATGCTGCATCCAAATACATTCGTGTGTATTACAGAATTGATGATGCACCGGAAGTTTTGTTTGCTGAAAATGGCGAGATGTCTGGCGATTTTGGTTCTGCCGTCGCTCAGCAAACCGGACTTTCAGGAGAACAAATTCAAATCATAATTCGGATGAACTCGAGTTATTCATCCGACAAACTTATTATTGATACGATTTTGGTTGAAGGAGAAAAACCCATCGTCAGCAATGCTTCGCAAATACTCTTTTCGCAATACCCAATACGAGCTATTGCGGGCGAAAAATTTACGATTGAAGCACGCGCCTGCGACTCTGACGGAAAAACCGATGTACATTACGGTCAACCGCTTACCCTTTCCGAAGCAAATAATCTCCTGGCAAGCCAAACAGTTATTCCCGAAAAAGGAATTTTCCGCTGGAATAATCTCTTGCCTGAAACGGAAGAAATGCTGCAACTACAGCTTTCCAATCAGCAATTATCGTCGAAGCGACTTGAGATTCCGGTGTACAAAGCCAAACCTCACGTATTCTTTGCTGATTTTGAAAATGGCCTGCCAATGCAATCCATTTCCGACGGCGATTGGCTTGTTTCGTCTGTCAGCCCCCTCAGTCAAAAAAACTCACTACAGCACAATTCTCAGGCGAAAAATGCTTGTAGTGCTATCTTTTTCCCGATAAACCAATCGTTGCAATCCGATCATTTTTATTGGTCATTCAAACTGAAAACCGGAAATTGGGAACCCTCCTCCTCGAACCGATTTTTATTTTATCTGTGTGCCGATCAAACTATTCCAGCCTCCATCAACGGATGGGCTGTGGGAACTAATTTGCAGACGGGCAGTAATACGCTTGAACTTTGGCGCATCCGCGAAGGAAAACCCGATAGTCTGATTATTGAATCGCCTGTTATTTGGAAAGCAAATGATTCGCACCAGATTGAAGTTTTCAGAAATAACCGCGGCCAATGGCAAATGCTTGTCCGCAATACTGATGGCTCTTTGGGTTTTCCCCAACAAGGAAACGATCCAACAAAATTCGATTTCAAATTTCTCGGTCTGCAATTCACTCATACCAGTACACGCAAAGGGCTTTTATGGGCCGACGATATTTCTCTTACTGCTTATCCTGCTCCTCCTTCGATAGAAGAAATTCTTGTTTCCGACGAAACACATTTGCAGTTTCGCGTCAGCAAAGTAATTGAACCCGCATCAGTAAAACCAGAAAATATCACCATTCAAACCCAAAGCGGAAAGACTATTTCGGTGCTTCATGCCGCAGTCCATCCTCTCGACGGAACCGTTATTCTTCTGACGACCTCTCCTCAGCAACAAATAAATTGCCGGATTTCAGTTTCCGGAATTGCTGATTCAGACGGACGAGTAATGCAGCCGGAAACCCACAACTTCTTGTGGGCAAAAAACTGTCAACCGCACGATTTGGTAATCAATGAAATTTTTGCAGACCCACTTCCCTCGCAAGGCCTACCCGAATACGAATTTGTTGAGTTATATAACCGAATAAGCATTCCGGTTAAGTTGAACGGACTTTCGCTTTGCATTGATGGCAAAACAATTCAATTGCCTGACACGCTGCTTGCTGCGGGTAAATTTCTGGTATTCTGCTCCAACGAAGGCTCAACGTATTTTCCGTCATCCGTTGGACTTACCGGATTTCCGGCCCTGAAAAACAGCGAAGGAGAAATTATCGTGAAAAGCGGCAATACAATGATCGATCAAATACTCTATTCCGACCGGTGGTACGGCTCAGAAACTTTCAGAGAAGGAGGTTGGTCGCTCGAACGAATTGATCCCGACCGTTTTTGCAATCCTTCTGAAAACTGGACCGGTTCCATGTCGGCAATTGGTGGAACTCCGGGGAAAGTGAATGCAGCCAAGCGGCTCAATACCGATCAGCTCCCACCCAAAATAGTTTATGCCGAAGCGCTCTGCGAAAATCAACTCAACCTGCAATTTTCCGAAGCAATTCCAGATGAATATCTGATTTCCCCCAACAACTTTTCTATTCGCGAAAGCGGACAGAAACCGGATTCTATTCAGCAAAAAGGTGAACAGGAAATTGTGCTTTTCTTTTCCCAGCCATTTCCAGCCAAAACACAACAAACAATTGAACTGGAAAAACTAATTGATTTGTGCGGGAACAATGCGCGTGAAAAATTTATCAGTTTTACTTTTTATCAACCCGAAGAACATTCGTTGATTATCAGCGAAATATTTGCCGATCCGTATCCCGTGGCAGGTCTGCCCGAATCAGAATACATTGAAATATTCAACCGGACAGCTTATCCCATTCGTCTGCAAAATATTCGTTTGCAAATTGAAAACAAAACGTATCCGCTTGACACGAGCCTGGTTGATTCCGGTAGATACCTGGTTTTATGCTCAGCAGAAGGAGCAAAATCGTTTGTGGGTAGCAGAACAGTAAAATCGTTTCCGGCTCTTCGAAATGGAGCAGGAATCATTGCTCTGACCGATCAGAATGGAATGATCATCGATCGAATTGAATACGCAGATAGCTGGTATAACGATCCGCAGAAAAAAGAAGGAGGCTGGTCGCTGGAACGTATCGATAATAATCGCTTTTGCGGACAGGCAAGCAACTGGACTGCATCGGTTTCGCCAACAGGAGGAACGCCCGGGTTGCCAAATTCTGTAATAAGAGTCAACACCGACAATACGATTCCATTCATTTCTGAAATTGAGTGCATTGATTCAACCCAGATTCGAATTATTTTTTCTGAATCGATGAATACAGAAACTATTTTGCAAGCAGAAAATTATTCTGTTTTGCCCGGGAATATTCATCCGGCTAAGGTAGAAATGAATCAACCTTTATCAATTGTCTTGCTGTTTCCTGATCGTTTTGCTCCAAACGTTTCCTATTCATTGCAAACCAGTAATCTTTTGGACGAATGTGGAAATTCGCTAAAAAAAGAAGATATTTCGTTTGCCCGGCAAAAACTTCGCCGAGGCGATCTGCTTGTTTCTGAAGTTTTATTTAATCCATACCCCGGAGGAGCCGATTTTATTGAAATATTCAACCCGCTTTCGTCGGAAATCAATCTGAAAAATGTTGCTCTTGCCTGCCGGAATAAAGACGGGAAGCTAGACCAGATCAGTACAATTGCGACTGGGAATTACTGGTTGCCACCCAATGCGTATATAGCATGTGCCAAAGACACAGCCGGAGTACTCGTTTTTTACCAAACTCCCTGTCCGGAGTGCCTGCAACAAACCAATAGTTTCCCAACATTTGCCGACGATCAGGGAACGGTTGTTTTGCTTGATGAAAACCAACAAGTGATCGACGAATTTCAATATTCAGAAAAAATGCATCACCCCATGATTGACGATAAAGAAGGAGTTTCGCTGGAACGTATTTCATTTAAATCGCCTGCACAGGATGCCGCGAACTGGCATTCGGCCGCCTCAACCGTTGGTTTTGCCACACCGGGATACGCCAATTCGCAACAACGCGAAACCGTCAGTTCAAAAGAACGTATTGTTGTTTCGCCCGAGGCATTTTCGCCTAATGGCGATGGCTACAACGATCGTCTGTTTATTCAATACCAGTTTGACAAACCAGGTTTTCAGGCAAACGTTAAATTATATGATTCGCTGGGACGGCTGGTCAATCATCTGGCAAAAAATGAAATTCTGGCGCAAGAAGGAAGCTGGTACTGGGATGGCGATCGGAGCGATCAGTCACGAGCAGCGCTGGGTATCTATTTTATTCTGGTTGAACTGTTCGATCAACAAGGCAATGTTCGTAAATTCAGAAAAACCTGTACCCTGACCGATCGCCTGTAAACCAAACGAAGAAGTAATAAGACAAAAAATCCCGCCTGAAAAAGCGGGATTAATATTTTGCACGAATCTATTTTTCAAGTTTCTCTTTATCCTTATCGGCAGGAGCATCGTCTTCTGCCATCGTCTTTTTAAATTCTTTCATGCCCTGACCAACTCCTTTCATCAGTTCCGGAATTTTCTTACCGCCGAAAAGCAACAAAGCAATTGCAACAATCAGCACTACTTGCCAAGGGCCAATTATTCCTGTGATAATAAATAAGTTCATAGCTCAATGTGTTAAAAGGTTTGTGCAAAAGTAGTAATTTTTTGCACTTTTTATTTTTATCTGTTTATATTTTAAATTAGTTGAAACCCTGCTGGTTTAAAAATATTCTTAACGCTCCAGTCTTGTTTCTCCATTCGTTCATTTTAGAAATACTGTTTTAACAATTTGAAAACATCGTTTCCGTTTGCATACAAAATCAGGGCAAACAAAATCACCATGCCTGTAATTTGTGCGTATTCCAGAAATTTTTCGCCAGGTTTGCGCCCTGTAATCATTTCATAAAGCAGAAACATAACGTGCCCGCCATCCAGTGCTGGAATAGGCAAGAGGTTCATTACTGCTAAAATGATCGATAACAGGGCAGTCATGCTCCAGAATGAGTACCAGTCCCATGCTCCGGGGAAAATGTTTCCGATAGCAATAAATCCGCCCACCGATTCATATCCTTTTGTTTTCGAAGAGAAAATCAATTTAAACTGCTTCAGGTAATCTTTAACAGTAGTAACTCCTTTCTGGATACCAGCAGGAATTGACTCAAGAAAACCATATTCAATTGTTTTGTATTCAAAATCATTCATTTCAGCAATGTCAACCTGAATTCCCAAAACACCATT
This sequence comes from Prolixibacteraceae bacterium, assembly GCA_963668595.1. Lineage (GTDB taxonomy): Bacteria > Bacteroidota > Bacteroidia > Bacteroidales > Prolixibacteraceae > GWE2-42-39. The sequence goes on from OY764876.1 coordinate 3,213,088, forward strand.
ATCATCTAATTTTACAGGAATATTCAAGCTTGAATTGTCGCGTTGTACCTCTACCAGAATATTTTCATTTTTATGAATTTTCAGGTACTGCTGGAATTCATCGTAATAGGTAAATGTATGCGAATCGATGCTGGTAATGCGGTCTCCCTTTTGCATTCCGGCTTGTTCGGCCAATGAGTTTTTCGGAAATTTTACCACTTTCGCCTTAAATAAAGTACGAGGTACCACCACTTCGCGGGCTTTAATTATCAATGCCAAATCCTCATCGGTAATGTCCACGTCAACAAGCTGACTATCGCGTTCAACCTGAATGGTTTTTGCTTTTTCAAGCAACACAGTCGGGATGATCTTATAAAAGCTTTCTACCTTCTGGTGATCCACTGACAAAATCCGGTCTCCATTCTGCAATCCGATTTGCTCGCCCACTTCATTTACTGCAATCCCGTACTTGGCATTGTCGGTAGGCAAATAGCTTTCTCCCCAGGCATACAAAACACCGACATAAATTACAAATGCCAGAATGAAGTTCATCATCACCCCACCAATCATAATTAACAAGCGCTGCCATGTTTTTTTCGCACGAAATTCATAATCCTGTGGCGGAAGTTTCATGGCCTCTTTGTCCATCGACTCATCGATCATTCCGGATATTTTCACGTATCCGCCCAAAGGCAACCACCCCACACCGTATTCGGTCTCTCCTTTTTTTACCTTCAAAAGTGAAAACCAGGGATCGAAGAATAAGTAGAATTTTTCAACCCGGGTTTTAAATAAGCGCGCAAACATAAAATGCCCAAACTCGTGTAAAATAACGAGTAGCGACAAACTCATCACCAGTTGCGCAGCTTTTATCAGTACAGCTTCCATGTATTATTTCTCGTTTGTTTTAATCGTTTATTTGCTCTTTTGTTTTACTATTGAATAGCACAAAATACGCACATCTTTGTCGGTCTGAATATAGTCATTCAAATCGGGATTTACCAAAAAAGCAGCTTTTTGCATACATTCTTCAATAATTTCAGGCATTTCAACAAAGCGAATCTGCTCTTTCAAAAAGGCCTGCACCACCACTTCATTGGCAGCATTCAGAATGCAAGGCATGTTTCCTCCACGGCGAAGGGCCTCATACGCAAGCGCTAAATTCCGGAACACTTTCGGATCGGCCGGTTCAAATGTCAGCTTCGGGTAGTCCATAAAATTAAACCGCGGAAAATTACTTTTCAGACGTTCGGGGTAATTCATTGCATACAAAATCGGCAATTTCATGTCGGGCAAACCCATCTGTGCTTTCATCGACCCATCAGTAAACTGCACCAACGAATGAACAATACTTTGCGGATGCACGATTACATCAATTTGTTCCGGTTTCAGCCCAAATAGCCATTTTGCTTCAATCACTTCAAAGCCTTTATTCATCATGCTTGCCGAGTCAATCGTAATTTTGGCTCCCATGGTCCAATTCGGATGTTTCAGCGCATTATCGCGACTCACCTGTTGCAACTGCTCGGCGGTAAAACCACGGAATGGACCGCCCGATGCCGTCAGGTAGATTTTCTCAATCTCGTTGTGCATTTCTCCGCTCAAACACTGAAAAATTGCAGAGTGTTCCGAATCAACCGGCAAAATGGAAGCATTATTTTCCAGTGCCGTTTGGTTGATAATTTCACCAGCCACGACTAGTGTTTCTTTATTGGCCAACGCAATTTGTTTGCCTACTTTGGCTGCATAAAAAGTTGGAATTAAACCCGAATAGCCCACCATTGCTGTCAGCACCAGATCAACCGAATCCATTTGTACCACTTCGGCAATCGCTTTTGATCCGGCAAAAACTTTTATCGGTTCATCTTTCAATGCATCCCGAAGTATTTCGTAGCGGCATTCGTTTGCCACCACCACAATATTTGGCTGATATTTTTTAGCTTGTTCAATCAGCAAATCGATGCTGTTATTCGCAGTAAGCACTTCAATCTGAAAACGATCAGGATACTGATCGACCACCTCAAGGGCTTGTGTTCCGATCGAACCGGTCGATCCCAGAATAGCAATTCGTTTCTTCATGCCGGAAATTAAAAGTCGATATAGGTTTGTGGATTTACAGCTACTCCGTTGTACCAAAGCTCGAAATGCAGATGCGGTCCGGTAGTCAGCTCTCCGCTGTTACCCATAATGGCAATTGCTTCACCCGCTTTCACTTTGTCACCAGTGGCTTTCAACAGTTCTGCATTGTGTTTGTATATCGAAACTATATTTTTTTCATGCTGAATATAAATCACATAGCCTGTGTTCACTGTGTAATCGGCAAAAATAACGGTTCCATCGAGTACTGCCGACACGCGGGAATTGGGTTCTCCAATGATATCCACCGCGTAGTGGCCTTTGGCTGCATCGAATGGTTCGCTAACTACCCCTTTTATTGGAGAATAAAAATGAATTTGAGAAATATTTCGCCCCGTTCGCTCTCCCTGTTGAAGCGATAGGTTTAACTGCTCTTCCATCAGTTTTTCACTGAAAATCGAATCGTAATTGAACGACTTAAACTTCACTTTGGAAACAACCATTGTCGAATCCATCCGGTCGCGATTAGGCTCCGGAATATTTCCGGTAACAACCGCTTTTATTTTTTCAAAATAATTATCCCGTAGAATTAATTGGTTTTCAAGCGAATCAACCATCATTGTAGTGCGAAGAAATAATTTCCGATCTTCCTGACTCGGGTATCCCGGTATGTACTCGCGCAAGGGAGTGTAGGCAATAATCACGGTAGTAATAATTATCAGAAAGACCGACAACATTCCACCTACTGTCACCACACGAAGTCTCGACAACTTCATGCTCCAAACAGTTTGGTAAGTTGAATCGTTGTAAATAATTAACCGATACCGGTTTTGTAATTTCTGAAATATCTTTTTCTTATTTCTTTTCTTCTCCATTTGCGGATTTTCGAGCAAACAAAATTAGCAACAATTAGCAAAATGCCTTGTTGCAAAGCCAACAATTAATTCTTTTTAACAATACCTCCCGAAAAAAAACAATAAAAAATGTACGCAAATTTTGGAGTTCCGAATAAAGGCTCTATATTTGCACCCGCTTAAACGTTCTAATACGACACAAAATTGTAACAATATATTGCGGGATGGAGCAGTTGGTAGCTCGTTGGGCTCATAACCCAAAGGCCGTCGGTTCGAGTCCGGCTCCCGCTACTACAAAAAGAGAATTGAGAAATCAGTTCTCTTTTTTTTATTATCCTTATTTTTAAATAAAATTGTAACTTGACGAAAAACTCACCGATATGTTCTTCGTCTATGTCATATATTCTGAGGCATTTAATAAGATATATATTGGATTTACCTCGAATCTGGAAAACAGGATTTTCGCGCACAACAATCTACCCAAAGGATGGACTTCAAAATTTCGACCATGGCAACTTGTCTTCTCTGAAAAATACGAAACAAAGAAAGAAGCAATGATTCGTGAACAACAGCTAAAATCTCATGCTGGGCGTAATTTTATTCGACAAAAAATTCTAAATCAACTTTAGATAGTTGGGCTCATATCCGGCAAAGCCGGACAGGTTCGAGTCCGGCTCCCGCTACTAAAAAAAGAGAATTGAGAAATCAGTTCTCTTTTTTTTATTTATTTAGCCCTGCTATGATCATTGCCAAATAATTCTCCACTGGCACATAACCAGCAATTGAGTTACCCGATCCAAGTGCATATCCACCCGTACTTCTGGTTTGTTCGAGCAACAAAGCAGCCCGTGCACTCACTTCTTCCGGCGAAGCAGTGGAGAGAAAATTCATATCAATACCTCCCATAATAGCGATGCGAGAGCCCCATTTATCAAATGCTTCTTCTACCGGAATAATAATATCTTCGAATGAATGCTTTCCATCGAATTTCATTTCATCAATAATGTCATCCATCACTTCATTCAGGTTACCACACGAATGCAAAATCACCGGTTTACCGCAATCATGTACCGCTTGTGTAATTTTCTTGCACCACGGGAACACATACTCGCGAAGCATTTCAGGCGAAAACATGGTTTGTGTTTTAAATCCCCAATCGTCGTTATAAATCATGGCGCCAACCGACTCGTAGCGGGCAATATTTGTATAAAACAAAAGCAAGCGCTCGCCAATTGCATCGAAAATACGGCGACACAAATCTTCATCCATCATGCTTATAAAGCACAGATTTTCATAGCCAACCAAATCAATTGCATTTTCAAGCACTCCTCCTGGCCCGCTTGGAATCAGCTTCATGCCTTCGGGAACCAGCGGTAATAAACGATCGAATAAGTCGTACTGCTTTTCATCGGGATCGGGCCACGGATAAGCATTGAAACTTTCCCAATCGGTAATTACAAAACCTTCGTTCAGCGAACGGCTATTCTTTTGATCCGACGCCGCCCTTTCAAACTTTAATACATTGGAATATGACGCCGGGATAGTTACATAATCGTAGCCGGCATTGCGAAAAGCGCTGATAATTATCCGGAATTTTCGAAACTCATCCGAACTTTCCAGTGCTTCTCTGTCAGCCAGTTTTTCATACAGCAACTGGTTCAAAAAAAACTCAAAAAGCACAGGCCTATCAGTTGGCTCGTGCTTTATGACTCGTAAAATATTTTTAAAATCAGGCTTTCGATTTTTAGTCAGAGAAAATAATTGTTCCATACCACTTATTCCAATTTATTGATCTGAATTGTCGGTATAAAATTCTGAAAAATTAGTATGAGATAATACAAATTCTTCTGAAAATATTTTCTCTTCGATGAAAAAATTCAGTCCTTAAAAACCTAGTTTTCCTAAATTATCAAATCGGTTTTGGTAATCGGCCATCGACCGCCTAATTACCTCGTAAGCTTCTTCAACTCCGTAGATATGTGTAATTTCCGTATTGTAGTCAACTCCAGGCATATCTTTGTAAGTCAGAAAATAATGCTCCAGGCGTTGTATGACAATGTCCGGGCAATCGTTAACATCACGCATGTGGCCGTAAACAACATCGTTACTTAATACAGCAATAATTTTATCATCTGCTTCTTCGCCATCAATCATACGAAATCCGCCAATGGGCCGCGCATTCACTAAAATATCGCCATGCGCAATGGTTTTTTCGGTGAGCACACAAATGTCCAGCGGATCGCCATCGCCAAGAATATTCTTCTTGCCTGATTTCTCCATGCAATATTCGCCGACCAATTCGCCGCAAAATGTTTGCGGCAAAAAACCGTACAGAGCCGGAACAACATTCGAAAATTTTTGGGGACGGTCAATTCTCAGATAACCGCTGTCTTTATCAATCTCATATTTCACCGTGTCGGTAGAGACCACTTCAATAAATGAAGTAACTATCTCAGGGGCATCTTTGCCAATAAATATTCCGTGCCAGGGGTGCGATTTATACCGAAGTCCCATCAAACGCCCAATGGGATCAGAAATTTTATCCATCATGATTCTTAGTTTTTATTTCTAAGTATTTAACCTTCAATAAGAAGATTTGTTTTTTCTTCTGAAAAAAGTACGATTATTTTTCGAACTTGAAGAAACAAAAAAATATGCAATCAATCAGAGTCTATTTTATAAAGTAAATATTTCACTCCCTTTTCGTTCTCCTTCGGAATCAACCGTTACTATTTGGTACGAGTTATTTCCCGAAGCCGACGAGTCGAGGTAATTCATTTTTACTTTGGTTATCAATGGGCGATGAGTTACTTTGTAAACAAGTTCTCCGTTCTTATATATTTCGTAATGCGAAATTGGGTTCATCCCGGCAAAAGCCATCGACCAGCACAGATTGACCGAGGTTCCCAGCTTTTTCACCACTACATCCCGCGGTGCTGTCATTCCCGGATTTTCATCCTGAAAATAATTGGTTTGCCCGTCCTTGGCGAGCAATCCCAAACTTTCCGCTTCCAGTCGTTGCTCTCTACTCATGCCATCCGGAGCTATCTGTGCTGCAATAAAATTCTGTACCAACTGGCATTTCTCCGGATCTTTATCAATATGCCCAATTCCGATGATCACCGTGTGAATTCCAGGTGTTGTCAATGCATATTCAATAAGTGGTTTGCTGGGCAACTGGCGGCTTCCGATCTTGCGAACCACGTCCGCTGATGTTCGCGACCATCGTGCATCTTTGTCGTACATGGCTCCATCAGCAAAAACTTTCATGCCAATAATTGCCATATTTTTTGCCATTGCAACCGGAATAACATTGTGTTGCATATTAAACATGCGCCGATCGTTCACATTAATTGCCACCAACATTCCTTCCAATATTCCAAATTCATCGCGCTGAATCATGTCAATCATTACTGCCGGATTGCGATGTCCCGAAAATCCGATGTGTTTGATTAACCTTTCTCGTTTGGGGTTCAATCCGGTGAGATTGGTTCCATCGCGATAATCGCGCAAAGCAACCAGTGCTCCGAAATTTTCATTTGTATTGATCGGGGTTTCAAGTCCATTGTAAAGAACATCTACCTCTTCCCTGAAATTCAGGTTATGCACCAGAAACATATCCAAATAAGCACCTTCCGGATAATTTCCCTGTCCATCACCAAATATTTGTGAGAGCGATCGTTTTAAATCGGCAACCGCACCTCCATTGTGATCTCCGTTTGTTCTGTTTATCACATTTTCCAATTCAGGATAGCCACCTTTGCCCCAGCGAATGTGTGTTTTGCTGGTAAGAAATATTGATTCGCGCAATCGTCGATTGTATTTTTCTTCTCCGGGAATCAACCGAAGTTGCCCAAAAGCTTTCCCGAAGTTTTCCTGGCTTGGCCCGTATAAGTTAGACGTATCAAAATAATTAACGCCCATTTCTACTGCTTTTACAATAATATCTACCGGATTCTCATCTTCAGGAGTCCATTGTAAAGCAGCTTGCCCACCTAAACCAAACGTGGTGACATTAAAATCGATTCCACCGAATTTTCGTTTTTGAGGAATAAAAGGAATACGCGCCGCAGACGCAATAAAAGGTTTTGAGAGTAAACCCAAGGCTGTAAAAACAGACAATCGCAAAAAGTCCCTTCGTTTCAGAGAGTATTCCTTTTTCTTCATATCAGTTTCGGTTTGGCCATGCAAGTTACAAAATTTTTGTTGCAAGACTCTTTTCCTGTAAAGCTATTTATAAAATAATCAATGCATTCCTTTTTCTGAAAAATAAATTCAACTCATTTTTTTCAAGCTGAAAACGATCCGATTTTTACAATTTTTTTGTTAACTTGTTTGACAGAATCAATCACCATGTACCAAAAACTCAGTATCAAAAATTGGGCTGCAGAAGACCGCCCCCGCGAAAAAATGCTTTCGAAAGGAATTCGGGCACTCAGCGATGCCGAATTGATTGCCATTCTTATCGGGTCGGGCAACGCCCAGGAAACGGCAGTTGAATTGTCGCGCCGCATACTAGCTCAGGTGAATAACAACCTGAACGAACTTGGTAAAAAATCAGCAGATGATTTGCAAAAGTTCAAAGGAATTGGCGAAGCAAAAGCCATTAATATTATGGCCGCACTGGAATTGGGGAGACGGCGCAAAGAATCGGAACCCGAAGAAAAACCACAAATTAACGGAAGCGCTGATGTTGCCCGCATTTTTCGACCGCTGCTTGCCGATTTACCTCACGAAGAATTCTGGATTTTACTACTCAGCCGTTCCAACAGAGTAATCGACCGGCAAATGATCAGTCAGGGTGGTTTGTCGGGAACCGTAATTGACGTGCGCATTATACTGAAAGCCGCTATTGAAAAGCTGGCCAGCTCGGTAATTCTGTGCCACAATCATCCGTCGGGAAATTTGCAAGCCAGCGAAGCCGACCGGAATATTACCCGAAAAACCAAAGAAGCAGGCCTGTTGATGGATATTCAGGTTCTCGATCATATCATCATTGGTAACGAAAAATATTTTAGCTTTGCTGATGAAGGGCTAATCTAACACAAAATGATCCTCGTTTACACGGACCAATACACTACTCGACTACATTACTCGCTGCAATTAGTGCTCGAAACAGTGTTGCAAATTCCCTACCGGCTTACTATGGATGGAGAAGAATTTGCGACTTCCGATCTGCCCAAAATTAGCTATTCTGCCGAAAAACATGAATCAGGAATCTTTATCAGAACTTGTCCGCTACTTGCTCAAACAAGCATGAGGCCAATTATTCCAGAAACAGTTCAATACGACGGAATTGCTTGTTTTTTCCCTGTTTCAGAAGATTCGGATTTGCCTTTTGATGTTTTTGCAGCTGCTTTTTTTGTGGCAACACGCTACGAAGAGTATTTTCCGTACGAAAGCGACCAACACCAACGATTCCCTTCTTCTGCAAGTATTCTGACTAAAACAGGGATAGCTCAAAAACCGATTGTACATATTTGGGCAAACATGCTCGCAGCTGTATTGCGAAAATATTACCCAAAAATTCAACTTCCTAAAATACCGTTTCAGTTTGAACTAACAATTGATGTCGATCATGCCTGGGCTTATCGCAACAAGCCATTCTGGCAACAAGCCGGATCGCTGCTTCGATTACTAAGCCGTTTGCAAGTGAATGAGATACGCAAACGCATTGCCGTACATAGCGGGAAACGCCCTGATCCGTTCGATACTTTTTCGTTCATCAAAAAATCGATGAAAAAGCATGAGCAGTCGCTTCGTTTTTTCTTTCTGCTGGCCGATCGCGACAAGTACGACCGCAATATTTCATATCGCCATCCGGCACTCATCCATTTAATTCGGCAGTTAGTACAGAAATATCCGGTTGGCATTCATCCTTCGTACAGTTCAAGTCTGAACCCCGAAAAACTGGAAACTGAGATTCAGCGTTTGCACAGTATTACCGATAAGCCTGTCACGGCAAGTCGCCAGCATTTTTTAATGCTGAAGATTCCGCAAACGTACCAGCGACTAAAAGAGCTTGGCATTCGCCACGATTACACAATGGGTTTTGCCGATTTGCCCGGATTCAGGGCTGGAATGTGTGTGCCATTTCCTTTTTTCGATCTTGAGAAAAATGAACTCACGGCACTCATTATTCATCCTCTTCATCTGATGGATGTAACGATGAAGAACTATCTTCGTTTTTCGCCTAAACATGCCACTCGCGAAAGCTTACAATTAATGCACGAAGTAAAAGCGGTAGGCGGAACCTTTTGCTGCCTGTGGCACAACGAATCGATAAGCGACGAAGGCGAATGGAGCGGCTGGCAAGCTGTATTTTCAGAAATAGTAAAAACCGGAATCAGCTGGCAAGATGAATCATCCCGACATTAAATATCTTCCGCATCAGCAAATAGACCGCGACAAATGGGATCGTTGCATTGCGCAATCGACCAACGGAATGGTGTATGCTTTTTCGTGGTACCTCGATCGGATTACCGAACAGTGGGATGCCTTGGTTTTTGGCGACTATTTATATGTTATGCCGCTACCTTGCAATCGGAAATGGACCATTCATTATATATTTCAACCATTTTTCACACAGCAACTGGGTGTTTTTTCCGCTTTCCCGATTGATCAGGAAATGGTAAACAGCTTTCTGCATGCCATTCCCTCCAAATTCAAATTAGTTGAGATGAAGTTGAATGAGCAAAATTTGCCGTCTTCGGAGAGCTTCAATATTCAGTCGCACCGCACATTCCACCTGCAACTTTTGAACTCTGTTGCTGACTTACGTGCCGGATACAATCAAAACACCCGCCGCAACCTGAAGCAGTCCACCCAAAATGGATTACATGTTTCTTCGCTTTTCAATATCGACGAATTTATTGATTTCACTCAAGCTAATTTGTCCTCTAAAATTCCGCAACTAAAAAAATATCATCTGGCAAATCTGAAACGACTAATTGGCTACGCATTGTATCACAGGCATGGCGAATTGTTAGGTGTTTTCGGAACGGAAAATCAACTACTGGCCGCGACCTTTTTTATTTGGGACGCACAGCGCGTAATTTTCCTCACCGCTTCATCTTCAGCAGAAGGAACAGACAAAAAAGCCATGTTTTTACTGATCGATCAGTTTATTGAAAGTCGTGCCGGACAAGCCCTTATTCTCGATTTTGAAGGTTCAGAAATACCCGGAATAGCCCGTTTTTACAGAGGATTCGGAGCTACAGAGCAACTTTACTTTTCAGTAAGAAAAAACCGCCTTCCATTCCCTCTGCGTCTTTTAAAACACTGATGTTTATTTGCTTCATTTTTTACGCCAAAAAATATTATTTTTGCAGGAAATTCTCAAAATGGACGTAAAAATCTTAAGCGAAAATAATTCTATTTTCAATCAGTACCTTTCTGAAATCAGAGACGAAATTATTCAAAAAGATCCCCTTCGCTTCCGTCGCAACCTTGAACGTTTAGGCGAATTATTTGCTTACGAAATCAGCAAAACACTCAGCTACCGTGTTCGTGATGTAAAAACGCCACTGGGCATTGCCAAAGTTCCTACATTGCAGTCGCAACCAGTATTGGCGACGATTCTTCGGGCCGGACTTCCATTGCAACAAGGGATGCTCAATATTTTCGATCAGGCTGAAAATGCATTCATCTCGGCTTACCGAAAATACGACGAAGACGGAGAATTTCATATCGAATTTGAATACCTGGCGACTCCTTCATTAGAGGAAAAAGTAGTGATAATTTCAGACCCAATGCTTGCATCGGGCGCTTCAATGGAAATTGGCTACCACGCACTACTCGAAAAAGGAGCCCCTGAGCATGTTCACCTTGTTTCGGTAATTGGCAGTCGCAAAGGATTGGAACATGTAACCGATAAAATTAAGGCCGAAAATGTGACTTTGTGGATTGGTGCAGTAGATGAAGAAATGACTGTAAAATCGTATATCGTCCCGGGATTGGGCGATGCAGGCGATTTGGCTTTCGGTCCCAAAATCGATTCGCACTAGGCAAATAATATAAAAAAGTAAACCCTCAAGGTTTTCGCAACTTTGAGGGTTTATTGTATCAATTTTTTTCCTGTCTATTCAAATTTCAGCTTGCCGAAATACTCGTACTGATGGTAATCCGGAGTTTCTGTTTCCACCGGGCTCCAGGTAACAAAGTGAGGTTCTGCCAATTCGTCGCCGCATTTATAGAAATTACCGTATGCCTCCAACTTATCGAAGTTTTCCAAATCATCGTAAATAAAGCAATTGACCGGAATGCTCACAAACAATTCCCACGAAAAATCGCCTTGTTTGTGCTCAATTGGCTCAGTTCCCAAGGTTGAACGAACAGCAATCGTTTTCACCACCTCAACCGGCAAATGCTGACGGTTGTGACGCCCCTCACCGTATCCCACATGTGGTGTACCAATGCAGTTGAATTCGAAATTATAATAGTTGCCATCTCCTTGCGGTGAAATGAAAAATTCCACGCAACTGTCTTTGTGAACCGGGCCGTTCGCATTTACTTCTACGCCACGAATATTTTTCTCCTGCACCAAAAACTTCAGCAACAAATGACTTCCGGCATGAGCAATTTTGCATTTCACTTCTGGTTTATACGGAAAATCACTCCAATTGATTTGATCCAAAGTTACCGTGGTTCCCTGCTGATCCAGAGCTTGTTCCCACTCTTTGCTGCGAGCATTACGCAGCCTTTTTATATTCAGATGATTCATTGTATTTGTTTCTTTTTTATTCTGAAACAAATATAACCAAAAACAAAGAGGCCGTCACCCGGACGACCTCTTGTCTGCAAAGAATTATTGAAGATTCTCTCCTTCTTTTTCTTTCAAATCCGACGAATACTTGATTTTAACGGTTTTATAATCTTCGAGTTGCTTTTTTACTTCCACAACACGGCTATCAGAAGTGCCAACACCAATCTTTACATAGATTAATGTTTTATCTCCATATTTATCGATGTAGCCTTTCACCTGATCTTTCATTCCTTCCAGCGAACATTCTTTTCCCATTACAGTGATCTTCCCGGGAAGAACATCAACACCACAAACAGGAGGCGGTGGTGGCGGTGGCGCAACCTTTTGTTTTGAATTACTGCTACCAACCGTTTTAGGCTCAGCGATGGACACGCGAACCGGTACGGCCTGATCAATCGCAGCACGCTTTTCAGAATTTAATGAAAAATAAGCCTCTCCAAATTTTGCCTGCGATATTTCCTTACGCATAAGCAAATAGGCTTCACCAATCGAATTCAAAGTAGTTTCAATGGCACTTTCAGGCGTAATGTCTGCATGTTGAAACACAACAATACCCTGATTAATACGAGTATTACCAACTAATGGCAGTTCACGGGTGATGAATGACGGGTTCTCTTTTCCAAAAGGATGTTGCCCTTCTATAAAAGTTTTTACCACTTTTGTTAAACCATCATTGGGAACAAAATTATTTTCAACCAATAGTTTCCCTTCCTTATTCAAGAGTACAATAAATGCATTTCTTTTTTCCATTTGCATTTCACCGAGAAAGAACTTGCTGCTTCCTGCATCGGCTTTCTTTAACGCAGGAAATTTAACAAGTTCAAACTTGGTATTTCGCCATTTCTCCAACCATTGCTTTGTGCTGTCGTCCTGATTGACCAGCACCGGGACAATGGAACTACTGAGTTCGCTCACAAAATTGGGTTTCGAGAATGCCTGTAAAAGCAGCATTCCCAGCGGCACAAACAAAATAAGTTTTATTGGTGCCCAACGGTTTCGATTATTCCTGTTCATCATTTTTAATCGTTTTGAAATTGGACATTGTGTGAAATTGTTTGCCATGGCAAAACGTCTCTCGCCTACAGCTTTTTTTAGTACCAACAGTTGATATTTTGTTGCATCGATGCCTGTATGTATGACGGCCTGATCGGCCTGATATTCGTGAACCAGCCGCAACTCGCGGCGAACCAGCCATGCAAAGGGATTGAACCAATGCAAAACCGTATAAATTTCGCAAACCAGCAAATCGAAAAAATGCCCTTGCCGGATGTGCTCCTGTTCGTGTGTGACAATTTCATCAGCATTTTGCTCGTAATCGCTTTCCGACAAAACAATAGTTCTGAAAAATGAAAAGGGTTGAACCATTTCGTGCACCACCGATAAAATCAGCTTCCGGTAATTCTGCCTGCGCCCCGAATGCACCAATTGTGCTACCCTTGAGAGTGAAAACAATAAACGCAAAATAAAAAATGAAATGGCCAGCAAGTAAATAATCCAAATCGACGAAATTCCGGGCTCGATTACAATAGCCGAGTTTGCCGGACTGACCTCAGGTAATTCGTCTTCAACAAGTGGCATATTAATCAGGTTACGCACCACTTCCACTGGCCGAATAACCGGTGTATGTTCGAATACACTGACATCCAGGAATGGCAGCACCACCGATGCCACCAACATGCCCAGCAATAAAAACCGGTTCAGTTTGAATTGCTTTTCTCTGCTCATCAGTAATTTATATACGCTAAAAAACAGCGCCAGACTGAGCGACGATTTTACCAGATATTCGACAAAGGGAGTCATGCTTAAGATTGTTTTCTGGTTTCAATTTCTTCAATCAGCTTTTTCAGCTCTTCCACCGACAATTTTTTGTCTTCTACAAACATGGAAACCACCCGCTTGTACGAATTATCGAAATGTTTCTGAATTACATTTCCCAAAGTACTTTTGCGGTACTCGCTTTCTTCCACCGCAGCAAAATAGCGATACGTATTACCAAATTGCTCGTGATCGATAAAGCCTTTTTCTTCCAGCGCCCGCACCATGGTAGAAAGCGTATTATAGTGCAGTTTATCGCCGTATAACTCCTTCAGTTCTTTTACAAACATGGGACCTTTCTCCCAAAAGAACACCATTATTTCTTCTTCTTTTTGTGTCAGTTTCTTCATGATAAAAAAGTATTTCGAAACAAATATAACTATTGTTTTTAGTTTTACAACTATATTTTATAGTTTTTAAACTATAAAATATAGTTGAATTGTTTTTTATCTCATTCACACTTTTGAAAAATATATTATTCAGCATCTTAGCCACAAAACAATTCAAATTGCCTGACGGAATAATTTATATTTGCACAACAATATTATTACCAGAAAGAAGAAATTCAAGTTAAAATACTGTTTATGAAGATTATTGGAAAAACATTGCTCGTATTGCTGTCAGCAATCATTGTGTTGGCTTTGATAGCATTTCTTCTGCCTCGTTATGCTCACGTTGAACGCACAGCACAAATCGACGCTCCTGCCCGAATGGTTTTTGCACAGATAAACGACCTTCATCAATGGAACGAATGGGCAACCTGGAACCAGATTGATCCGGAGATGAAAATAGAATATCAGCATGGAGGAATCGGCCAGGGAGCTGGCTATAGCTGGGAAAGTGCAAATAAACAAGTTGGCAAAGGCTCACTCACCTTAACGGCATCCGTTCCATACGATTCGATTGCCATATCGATGGATTTTATGGAAGGAGGACTGGCAAACAGCTATTTTATTTTTAAAGAAGACAGTAGCAAAACAACTGTTACCTGGGCTTTTAATAGCGACTTGGGAAATAATCCTCTTTCGCGCTGGCTCGGCCTGATGTTTAAGCAAATGATTGGTGCCGATTTCGAAAAAGGCCTGACAAACCTGTCTCTGTTGTGTCAAAATATAAAGGAAGAAGAAATTCCGGTTGTCGAGATTGTACAACTTCCAGAAACGGCCTATGCTTCGATAAATCAAAAAGTAAGTTGGGAAGATGTAGGCAACGAGATGAGCGTAATGCTTCAGAAAATAAATGCTATGCTGCAAAAAGAATCTATTGCAGCCACCGATATGCCTTTCTGCATTTATCACTCGGTAGGCGAAAACGAAATGCAAATTGAATGTGGCATTCCGGTTGGAGGAATGTTTGAACCGAAAGAAGGAGTTAGTTGTCAAACCCGCAAGGCCGGCAAATATGCTCTTGCATATCATATTGGCAGCTACGAACTTCTGGAGACCACCCATTCTGCAATTCAAAACTGGATAAAAGAGCACCAACTAAATGTAAATGGCGCTCCTATGGAAATATATCTGACTGATCCATCAAACCAACCTGACCCGAACAAGTGGGTTACTGCGGTATATTATCCACTGTAATTTTTTCTGAAATAGACAGAGCCGGCACAAACTGAGTTTTCATCCAGTTTATGCCGGCTTTTTTATTTATTTTTGAAGCTCTAAAAACAATCGATCATGGATTTTAGTCGTTTCACTTTTTTGCTTGGCTTATTGATTTTCGCCATCTACCCTATTGTCGGAATGCTTTTTATCAAAGTCCGCTTCAACCAAAATATTCGTTACATTTTCCCCTCTATTCTGGTTTCCTGCATCATCTTCCTGCTTTGGGATATTAAATTTACTGAAGTTGGCATTTGGAACTACAATCCTGAACTGACAGTTGGCTTGTCGCACAAAGGGCTTCCGGTTGAGCAATGGTTATTTTACCTGCTTGTCCCGTTCTCGGCAATGGTGGTGTACGAATACGTAAAACGCCGGTATGCGACCCTCAACCTCAATAATATTTTTACCGCGGTGAGTTTGGTTCTGGTTGTTGCTTTTGCAATAATAGCATATCAATACCGGGTGCGTTTTTATACTTTTTTCACCTTCCTTTTCACAACCATCTATTTGGTTTATACCATTTTCAGAAAACAATTTAAACCGCATCTTACAGCCTTATTTCTGACTTATCTGCTGATGCTAATTCCGTATGCACTTTTCAGCTTTTTGCTTACCTCTACTGCCGTGATTGCTTATCATCAGGAGCAGGTGCTAAATGTTTGGCTTGGAATGATGCCTGTTGAAAATCTGGTTTTTCTATTTCTTCTTTTACTCATAAACCTGACAGTTTTCGAGTATCTGTCAGAACGAAAATTCTTCTGAAAAACAAAAAGAGGGATTGACGGAATAGTCAAACCCTCCCTCGTGTCTCGAAACAATAATCTCTATACAATTCGTATTTCCGTCTCTATTTTAAAAGCTTCGCGGTACACCGCACTTACTCCGCAATATTTTTCTTCGGAAAGTTTCACTGCTTTTTCGAGTTTATCCATCGGTAAATCTGCTCCGGTAAACTGGTAAATCACTTTCATCCCGGTATATTTCTTCGGATGATCATCGGCCACATCTCCTTCCACAATCACCTTGAATGAATCGGGAAATACCCTCATCTTTTGCAATATTGAAATAACATCCATTCCAGTACAACCAGCCAAAGCAGCAAGCATGAGCTTTTTGGGTCGTGGTCCCAGGTCATTTCCTCCCGAATCGGGAGCTGCATCCAAAACCAAACGATGTCCGTCGATCTCGGTTTCGAAAGTCATATTTTCCTTCCAGGCTAAATCAACAATGTGTTTCATAACAAGTATTTTTTATTTACGGATACTCTGATTTTTCCTTTCTTTGTACAGCAAAAATAATATATTTAAATATATACATTTATCGTTTCAGAAGAAGAAAAGTTCATTGTATCTTTAAATTTAATTACACAGCAGTTTTTTATCTCTAATTTTCACACAGGCAAATGAGAAGCACAGCAAAAAGACCCACCGAAGAAGAAAGCGATCTCTCAGGATTTCAACTGTTTAAAAAACTTAGCGATCAGGAGTTTGCTCAACTGAATTTCGACAAAACCTGTTCGTTGTACAAAAAAGGAAACATCATTTATCGCGAAGGCAGCCGACTTACCGGATTTTATTGCATCACCCGTGGCATTCTGAAAATTTTTAAAACAGGAATTGATGGCAAAGAACAGATCATTCGCTTTGTAAAAAAGGGTGATATTATTGCCTACCGGTCATTGTTAAGCCAGGAATTGGCCTGTACCACTGCAAAGGTTATCGACGAAGCAGTGTTGTGCCACATTCCGTACCAAACACTTTTGTATCTGATTCAGAATAACTGGCAATTCTCGCATCACATGCTGCAGATTGCCTGCCGCGAATTGCGCGAAGCCAATGACTACATTACCGACATTGCGCAAAAAACAGTTCGTGAGCGTCTTGCCGAAGTATTGCTGCTTTTAAAAGATAATTTCAACCTCGACAATACCAACACTTTGCAAATATCGCTTACCCGCGAAGAACTTGCCAACATGGTAGGAACAGCTACTGAAAGCGTTATCCGCCTGCTCTCAGAGTTCAAACAGGATAAGTTGATTGACTTGCAAGGACGAAAAATTAAATTTCTGGATGTTGCCAAACTCAGTCGGGTTGCCAACTTATAAAAAGAAAACAGGCTGTCAGTAAACGACAGCCTGTTTTTATATTGCACTGGAAATCAAACTATTTAATGATCTCCAGTTTTTTTGCTACTTTGATAAATGCATTTACTGCCTGATCAATTTGTTCGGTGGTGTGGGCAGCCGAAAGCTGAACACGAATACGTGCTTTGCCTCGCGGAACAACCGGGAACACAAAACCAATTACATAAATTCCTTCTTTCAGTAATTCGTCAGCAAATTTCACCGCCAAAGGTGCATCGTAAATCATTACCGGAACAATTGCCGTAGTTCCTTTCACTAAATCGAAACCTGCAGCTTCCATTTTTCCGCGGAAATAGGTGGCATTGGTCATCGTTCTGTTTTGCAATTCTGCCGAGCTGGTAAGCATTTCCAATACTTTCAGTGTTGCCCCCACAGTTGCCGGAGCAAGAGTGTTGGAGAACAAATACGGGCGAGAACGCTGACGAAGCATTTCAATAATCTCTTTGCGTCCAGAAGTACAACCGCCATTTCCTCCACCCAGTGCTTTACCGAATGTAGTAGTGATAATGTCGATTTTTCCGAGCAAACCGTAATGCTCTGCAGTACCACGACCTGTTGGGCCAATGTAACCGGTTGCATGCGAATCGTCAACCATCACCAGTGCATCGTATTTCTCAGCCAATTCAACAATCTCCGGAAGCTTAGCCAAATCGCCATCCATCGAGAATACTCCGTCGGTAACAATAATCCGGTATGTCAGATCCTGCGAGTCTTTTAAACATTGTTCCAGCTCGGCCATGTCGGAATGTTTGTAACGAAGACGCTGTGCTTTACACAAACGTACTCCATCGATAATCGACGCATGATTGAGTTCATCTGAAATAATTGCACTGTCTTCTCCCAACAGAGGTTCGAATACACCTCCGTTTGCATCAAAAGCGGCGCAATACAAAATGGTGTCTTCGGTTCCCAGAAACTCAGAGGTTTTTTGTTCCAGCTCTTTGTGTATCTGTTGGGTTCCGCAAATAAAACGCACCGATGAGAGACCAAACCCCCAATCGTTCATTACCGTTTGTGCTGCTTTAACCACTTCGGGATGATTGGCCAATCCAAGATAATTGTTGGCACAGAAATTCAGCACACTTTGCCCACCGGCAACAGTAATTTGCGAACTCTGCGATGAAGTGATAATTCGTTCGGTTTTATACAGTCCCTGCTCTTTCAATTCAGCCAGAGTTTTCTGTAAGTCTTCTTTCATTCTACCGTACATAACTGATAAGTTTAATTGAAATACAAAGAAAGAAAAAACACACTGCGAAAAAAGTGATAAAAAGCACTATTATTCCGACGATTTTTGGTTCGCCTCCCAACAACACTTTATCAACTGATAATCAAAGCCAATACACCAAAAAAAGTATTGTTTATACTGAATTATTGTAGTAAATTGGTTAGGTTAAAATGGAAAGTATGAACCAGGTGCCGTCAATCGTTGCAATTCTTTCAGAAAAACTTGACTTTTTCGATCGTTTCGGGAAAGCTGTGGTTGTATTGGAACAAGACTTTACCATTCATTCCTGTAATCAAACCTTTGCCAATTTCTATTTACATGTCGGCGAACCTCTCCCCGGTAAATCGCTTCTGGAACTTTTATGCCCCGACGACTGGATGGCTTGCAAATCGCTTCTGGAGAAAATTACAGCAGAAAATGGCTCGGTTGAAACACAAAAACGGTTTCGCGATCCACAGGGAGAGTTTCGATGGACCAATGTTATTGCAACCAAATGGGAAGCTCCTTCCGGCGAAAATTTCACCTTGCTGTTTTTCGACGATATTTC
The DNA here is from genome assembly GCA_963668595.1 of Prolixibacteraceae bacterium. Taxonomy (GTDB): domain Bacteria; phylum Bacteroidota; class Bacteroidia; order Bacteroidales; family Prolixibacteraceae; genus GWE2-42-39. Next base: position 3,232,101 of record OY764876.1, read on the forward strand.
GGCACTCAAAACAACCCAGGAACAACTGCATTATTCTGAAATAAAATATTCAAAATTGATTGAAAATCTGCCGGTAGCTGTTTTTCATGTCGATTTGCAACAGGCAGAACCAACCGTTTATTTCAGCAAAAAATTTGAACAACTCTTTGGTATTTCGCTCGATCACCTCGAACAAAGTTTTATCGGATTAAAAAGATACATTCACCCTGATGATCTGGAAAAATTCAACGACTCGCACGAACAAATCGGACAGGGAAAAGATTTGATTGTTACTGAATACCGTTTGCACAACGATTCGAATGAAGTTTTTTGGGTACGCGAACGGGCTCAATTGGTCAGAAACAAACAAAACCGAATTGAGCATATTTATGGCGTAATGATGGATATTAGTGCCGAAGTAAAAGCACAAAATCAGTTGCACCGGTTTGAACTAAAATACGAAGCAGTACTTGAATCAGCCAGCGATCGCATTGCAATTCTTGATACAACAGGCCAGCTTGTTTATGCCAACAATCACTTTTTCTCTTGCCTCGGAATCACTCGCGAGTATTATTTTTCATTTCAACCTGAAGATTTTCTTCATCCCGACGATCGCCAGAAACACCTGCAGGCTATCCACGATGTATTGCATACCGAGCATGTAAGCTACGAGTATCGAATCATTCATCAGGATGGGCACTGGTTACACATGTACAATAAACTCACTTTGCTGAAAGATGAAAAAGGAAAAGTTGAAGGAATACTGAGTATCAACCGCGACATCAGCAAACTAAAAGAGTATGAACAACAACTGATACAGGCAAGGTCAAAAGCAGAAGAAAGCGACCGGCTAAAATCGGCATTTTTGGCAAACATGTCGCACGAAATTCGCACCCCTCTGAACGGAATTATCGGCTTTTCGAAATTGCTTTCCGGCACACAGGTTTTCGACGAAAAGAAAAGACTTTATGCCGATATTATTGAACGCAACTCGCAACAGTTGATGTCTCTCATCTCCGACATCATCGACATCGCCAAAATAGAAAGCAACCAGCTGAAAATATCGCCCGAGACCATGAATATAAACGATCTGCTCGACGAAATACACCAGATATTCAGCAATGATCTTCGTATTCATGAGGAGCGACAGGTAAAGCTTATTTTAGAAAAAGACCTTCCACGCCAAAATGCATTCATCCATGCCGATCGGTTCCGTTTTGCACAGCTTTTCAATAATCTGCTAAGCAATGCCTTTAAATTTACTTACGAGGGAGTCATTCGGTTTGGCTACCGTTTTACGGGCAGCGATTTTCTGTTTTTTGTGAGCGACACCGGAATTGGTATTGACCCGGAAATGAAGGAACTGGTTTTTCAACCTTTCCGGCAAGAAGACGAATCGATGACTCGAAAATATGGAGGGACCGGACTTGGATTAGCTATTTGCCGCAAACTGGTTGAACTGATGGGCGGGAAAATATGGCTCGAATCAGAAAAAGGAAAAGGTAGCAATTTCTATTTCCGTTTTCATTTGCCGTTCTCGTCCATTCACTCAATTCCTCGCCCCGATTATTCAGATAAAGATTTTCAGTGGCCCGATAAATTAATTCTGATTGTGGACGACAACAAAGATATACTCGCCTACATGAACGAGATTTTCATACCAACCCAGGTAAAAATTATTCAGGCTGAATCGGGCGAAGAAGCCATCGAAATATGCAACTGGGCCGAGCATATCGATTTAATTTTGATGGACATTCAAATGCCCGGAATGGACGGTTTTACCGCCGTAGCCCAAATATTGGAGCAACATCCCGATCTTCCGGTAGTAGCTCAAACCGCCCATGCAATGGCTGGCGACGAAAAAAAATGCATTGATGCCGGCTTTGTCGGATATGTTTCGAAACCTGTTGACCGCCAAAAATTATTCCAGCAGATTAACCGCTTTTTGAGTTCGAAAAAGAACTAAAAATCGAGCGTAAGCTGATCGGGAAGCAAACGAAAAGTGCGCCGGTGATATTTACACACTCCGTGTTTACGAATAGCATCGCGATGTTTCTGTGTCGGATAGCCTTTATTTCCAGTCCAATCGTAATAAGGAAACTCTTCGTGGATTCGGTTCATGTAATCGTCACGATATGTTTTAGCAAGCACCGATGCCGCAGCAATTGAATACAATTTTCCGTCGCCTTTCACCACACAAGTGTGCTCAATTCCAGAAAAAGCTTTAAACCGGTTTCCATCAATCAGCAAGTGTTCGGGTTTTAGCTGAAGCGATTCCACCGCCCGGTGCATGGCCAAAAACGAAGCATTCAGAATATTAATCTGATCAATTTCTTCGTGGCTTACAATTCCCACAGCGAAGGCAAGAGCAACTTCTTCAATCAGCGGACGCAGGTTGTAACGCTGTTTCTCGGTAAGTTTTTTCGAATCGTCCAACAACTCATGCTCAAACGAAGCAGGTAAAATTACGGCAGCAGCAAAAACCGGTCCGGCCAAACATCCTCGCCCAGCTTCGTCGCAACCAGCCTCCAAACGTCCTTCTTCTAAAAACGACAACAATTTATTTTTCACCATCTTACTGATAAAGTTCGAATCAACTATTGAGACAAATCTGTATTGAATTCCACACTATTTCAGCGGTTTTGTCCCAGCTAAATTTTTCTTTCTGCCGAAAACCTTTTGCGATCAAATCCTGCCTGAGCGATTCATCTTCTGCCATCCGAAGCATTGCATCGCAAATCTGACTTTCCGACGATGGATCAACATACTGCACCGCGTCGCCTCCCACTTCGGGCAAGGAAGTTGTGTTAGAGCAAATTACCGGAATACCTGCACTCATGGCCTCAATAACCGGAATGCCAAAACCTTCGAAAAATGGCACAAAAGTAAGGCAAAGTGCCGATCCCAAAATCATTTTCAATTCATCCGTCGAAACTCGTCCTGTAAAAATCACCTCCTCACGATAGCTCATCTCTTTGTAAATGCTAGAAATTTCGCTGGTTTTAAACATCTGCCCTCCGGCAATAATCAATTTTACCGGACGATCGGTTTCCGACCTGAATTTATCGTAAGCGCGCAACAATCCGCTTACATTCTTACGCGGATGCAACGAACCAATAAACAAGAAATAATTGCAGCCTCCTGCATATTTTTCGCGGGTTTGTATTTTTTCTTCTTCAGAAATCGGAATATAAAGACTATTGATTCCGTTGTGAGCCACATCAATTTTTCCGGCAGCAATGCCCAATGATCGTACAATATCTTCTTTCGAATAATTTGAAACCGTAAGCACGCGCTCAGCTCGCTTTACAAATCGCGGAAAAAAGTAATTGTAGTAGGCCGATTTCAGCCAGGGTAAATCCTTGGGTCGGTGAATAAAATTGATGTCGTGAGTAACCGAAAGCTGCTTTACCGGCGTGCGCAACGACAAATATCCATCCGGAGAAAAGAACAAATCGACCTTGTGTTGACGCAAAATACGTGGCAGCCGGAAGTCAAACCACAGATAAAATAAAAATGGATGACGAGCCGGTGGTCCCACCACTACGGGCGTAACATTGTCGGAAAAGATGAATTCGTTGCTGTACGGACGATCGAAAATGAAAATAAATTCATGCTCGGGATGATCGCGGGTAATGCGCTTCAGCACCTCGAAAGTGAACCATCCGATTCCTTCCAGTTTGTCTTTCAACAATAAACGGGTATTTACGGCAATCCTCATAATTGAACCAAAATAGAAAATAATTTCTAATATCTTTGCTTCAAAGTTAGCAGTTAATGAAGACAGCAGTCAAATTCATCCTTCAAAAAATATTGGGTTTCAGTACTTATTTGTATGTGTTTGCCCTCTTTGTAATTGTGAAAATTCGCTGGGACAAAAAGGAAAACGACTTTTTCCATTTTATGAAATTAATTCCGGAGGGCGGAGTGATTCTTGACCTGGGCGCAAATATTGGAGTAACCGCATACCATTTGGCAAAACGATTTCCTCAAAGTCGCATTTTTGCGTTCGAACCACTGGAGGCAAATTTCTCTGTTCTGAAACGAATTCAGAACCGATTCAAAATCAAAAACATTCAGCTGTTTCCGGTAGCTGTTGGCGCATCCGATGGAAGCATTGAGATGGTGATGCCAGTGATAAGAAATGTACCCATGCATGGGTTGAGTCACGTGGTGGATACAACCAACGATGAAAGCGGAATTCATCATTCGGTGCCCATGATTGCACTCGATACAATGAGCGAATTGCAGGGCGAAAGTCAACGCATTACCGCCATGAAAATTGATGTGGAAAACTACGAATATTTTGTACTGAAAGGAGCCGAAAAATTAATCGAAAAACATCGCCCAATTATTTATTGTGAACTGTGGGACAATGAAAACCGTCATCAGTGCGTTGATTTTTTAACCGGAATGGGATACACCGCAAATGTATTGTACCAGAAACAGCTCGTTCCGGCAAATTCAGGTTTGATTGAAAAACATAATTTTTTCTTTTTGCCCGTAGATCCGGCTTAAACGATTATCAAAAACATTGAACATTGAAACGCAAATTTGTCACCAATCTTCTGCTACTGATTTTCCTGAATGTGCTGGTAAAGCCATTCATGATTTTTGGTATTGATATTCCGGTGCAAAATGCGGTGGGAGCAGCCAACTACGGTTTATATGGCTCGTTACTCAATTTTTCGATGATTCTGAATATTTTTCTCGACCTCGGACTAACCAACTTTAACAATCGCAACATTGCCCAACACGGGCACATGCTTCGCAAATATCTCAGCAATATTGTCGGATTAAAATTTATGCTGGCAATTGTATATGCAGTAGTTTCGCTGCTTATGGCCTGGATTGTAGGCTACGACAAGGTACAGTTTCATTTGTTGTTTTTTCTGATTGCCAACCAGTTTATGGTTTCGTTTGCGCTGTATTTGCGCTCCAACATTACAGGTTTGTATCTGTTCCGCACCGATAGTTTTTTATCGGTTCTCGACCGATTTCTGCTGATTATTATCTGCGGAACGTTGCTTTATACGAACATTGCCGGAGATACTTTCAAAATAGAATGGTTTGTATATGCACAAACGGCGGCTTACTCGCTGGCCACACTCATCATTTTTGCTGTGGTTTTAGCCAAATCGGGACGCATCAGCATAAAATTTGACCCGCGTTTTTTTCGGGTGTTATTGCGCCAAAGCTATCCGTTTGCCCTGCTTACCTTGCTGATGTCGTTTTACAATCGCATTGATTCGGTGATGATTGAACGGCTCCTGCCCGACCCGCTGGGAAAAGAGCAAGCCGGAATTTATGCCAATGCCTTTCGTTTGCTCGAAGCCGTTACCATGTTTGGTTTTCTGTTTGCCGGACTGCTGCTTCCCATTTTTGCGCGCATGATTAAACAGAAAGAAAACATTGCACAAATGCTGAAGCTATCGTTTTTGCTGATTATCGTTCCGGCCATTGCGATTGGCATCTCGTCGAATTTTTACAATCAGCAAATTATGAGTTTGCTTTACCATGAAAACATCGAACAATCGGCACCCATTTTCGCTTTGTTAATGATCAGTTTTGTTTTTATTTCAACCACTTATATTTTCGGAACACTACTTACCGCCAACGGAAGTTTGCGCCAGTTAAACCAGATGGCAGCCTTCGGAATGCTGATAAATATAGCTCTGAACCTGTTACTTATCCCCAAAATATTTGCGTTGGGATCTGCCTGGGCAAGCATTGTTACGCAATCGTTCACTGCGCTATTTCAGGTGCTGATTGCCGTACGTATTTTCAAACTAACAATCAATTACCGCTTATTACTGAAACTGGCGATATTCGTCATTTTTACCGTAATGGCTGGTTTTGCAAGCCTTCATATTGGTCATTGGCTGACCGGATGGATATTAATGATCGCGGTTTCGCTTGTTTTCGCTTTTGCGATCCGCCTGATCAACCTGAAAGCACTTCTCGGAGTTATTTTTACTGAAAAAGAGGTCGTCGAATAGTTGTGTTACTCGTTCAGTTTCTCGCCGCATTTTTTACAAAAAATTGCATCATCGTCGTGTTCATGAGCGTGACAATGCGGACAAACCTGGGTGTTGGTTTTGCGATCGTGGCGCACCAGTTCTGCAGTTACTATTCCTGTTGGAACTGCAATAATTGCATAGCCGGCAATCATTAGTGCACTGGCCAAAAATTGCCCCAGCGAAGTAGCCGGCGATATGTCGCCATAGCCAACCGTGGTAACCGTTACAATGGCCCAGTAAATGCTGGTCGGAATACTTTTAAACCCGTTGGCTGGCCCTTCAATCAAATACATCAGTGTGCCAACAATAATCACTACATTCAATATAAAAAACAGAAAAACCCCAATTTTGCTCCGACTGCTCCACAATGCCTGAGTCAGCGTTTGCCCGGCCTGCGAATACCGATTTAATTTCAAAATACGAAAAACTCTCAACAAGCGCAGAATCCGGATTACAACCAGACTGTGTCCTCCAACAAAAATTAATGACAAATAAGTAGGCACCACTGCCAGCAAATCGATTATTCCGTAGAAACTAAAAATATAGCGAAAAGGCTGTTTCACCACCCACACGCGAAGCAAATATTCAATACTGAAAATAATGGTAATTGCCCATTCCGAAATGCGCAGCCACGAATGATATTGCTGATCGACAGTAGGCATACTTTCAAGCATCACCAAAGCAACACTAAGCAGAATGATAATCAGCAACACAATATCGAACAATCTTCCTGCCGGCGTATCTGCCTCGAAGATAATCTCATACAACTGTTGTCGTCGCGTTTTTTCCATGAGGATAAAGATAGTGTTACTTTATTAGATTCGAAATGCTGATTTTTAAATCAATCGGAAATAAGGAACTTATATTTACTATAGCATTTCTTGTTTTTTTAATTTAAATTGAACTCTTTTTCACACTCATTCACAATATTTATGATCATTTGTTGTTTTATTAACCGAGCTTAACATTTCTATGAAATATGTTCGAGTATTTTTGTAAAACACAATAAATCTAATCAATATGAAGAAGATCTACCCTCTTTTTATATTCATTTTATTTCCTTTATTGAGCTGGTCTCAGCATGCAACCATAAGCGGTTATATTTCTGACACAAAAACCGGCGAACGATTAATCAATGCTACAGTTTTTAACGTTTCCACTGCGAAAGGTTGCATTAGTAATTCGTATGGTTTTTATAGTCTCACTATTCCTGTGGGAGAGTACAAATTGGAATATTCGTATGTAGGTTATCAGAAGAAAGAACTGCTAATTCAACTACGCAAAGATACAGTGCTGAATATAAATCTTGAAGAACAGTCAACGCTTGGCGAAATTACCGTAAAAGCAGATGGGCCTGGCGCAAGCCTTAAAAGTTCTCAGATGAGTATGAACACTCTGTCGATGAGCACCGTTGAATCATTACCATCACTGCTGGGCGAAAAAGATGTAATCAAAGCCATTCAGCTACTGCCTGGTGTACAATCGGGAGCCGAAGGAACTTCCGGCTTTTATGTCCGCGGCGGTGGACCTGATCAAAATCTCATCCTGCTCGATGGTGTTCCGGTTTATAATGTCGATCACCTTTTTGGCTTCTTTTCGGTGTTTAATTCCGATGCCATCAACAATATTTCGCTGTACAAAGGAGGGTTTCCGGCTCGGTTTGGCGGCAGGCTTTCGTCGGTACTCGACATCCGGATGAAAGAAGGTAACATGAAAAAAATACACGGAAATATTTCGGTAGGACTGATTTCGTCTAAACTGAATCTTGAAGGGCCAATTATTAAAGACAAAACCTCATTTAATATTTCTGCACGTCGTACTTATCTCGATTTACTTACAAGCCCGATTATTCGATCTATTTCGAAAAAAACTTCCGGTACAACCAGCGATTTTCGGTATTATTTCTATGATTTGAATGCCAAAATCAATCATAAGTTTTCAGATCGTAGCCGTTTGTTCCTGAGTCTTTATAATGGGAAAGATGTTGCTGGAGGAGATTCGAAGGAGCACTATTTCAATGTAAATGAAGAAATCTGGGAAAACGATGGTTTTGGTATTGACTGGGGAAATACCACCGGTGCACTGCGATGGAATTACATGATTACCAATAAATTATTTAGCAACACGACTCTTACTTACAGTAATTACAAATTCAATGTAGGGCAGGATACGGACAAAAAAAGTTCATACAAAGGAGTTACAGAGTTCTATTCAACCAAATACAAATCAGGGATTAAAGATTTTAGTTTGAAAACAGATTTTGATTTTTACCCACATCCTGACCACCAGATTCGATTTGGCGCCGGACTGATTGATCATTCGTTTAGCCCCGGGGTAAATGCTATTCGCGAATTAGAAGCTGATGCAACCGCTGCGGTTGACACCACTTACGGAAACAAAAATATCCGCGCTCTCGAACTGGGCATCTATGCTGAGGATAACTTCAATCTGGGAAGCCGATTCGAAATTAATGCCGGGCTTCATCTTTCAGCCTTTAGCGTTCAGGATAAATTTTATACCAGCCTGCAGCCACGCTTGTCGATACGCTATCTCGCTACCGAAAAATTATCTTTCAAAACAGCTTTTTCCACCATGCAGCAGTATGTTTTATTGCTGAATAATTCGCGTATCAGCCTGCCTACCGACTTGTGGCTTCCTGTAACAAGCAAAATAAAACCGCAGAACAGTTGGCAAATTGCTGCCGGTGCAGTGTACGATTTCGGTCATGGCATTGATCTTTCTGTGGAAGGTTTTTATAAAAAGATGAATAACCTGATTGAATACAAGGAAGGAGCATCGTATTTCAGTGCGGGCGAAGGCTGGGAAGATCAGGTGGAACGAGGTGAAGGCTGGTCGTACGGACTGGAAGTGCTGCTTCGGAAAACAGTAGGAAAAACGACTGGCTGGGTTGGATATACCTGGAGCAAATCGGATCGTCAGTTCGAGAATATCAATTTTGGCAGGGTGTATCCGGCTCGCTACGATCGACGACACGACATTAGTTTGGTTTTAACTCATAAGCTTAGCGAACGTTTCGATGTAGGTATGAATTGGGTGTTTGGAACAGGAAACGCATTTACCCTGCCTACTCAAAATTACCGGACCATCCAACCAGATGGGTTGCTGTATGGAAGTGTTACCAGCGAAATCTCTCACTTCGACCGACGCAATAATTACCGCATGCCCAATTATCACCGACTTGATTTCAGCCTGAACTGGCATAAACAGAAAAAACTCGGCATCCGCACCTGGAGTCTGGGCTTGTACAATGCATATAGTCGTCAGAACCCATTTTATGTGTATTATGGTCGCGATGAGAAAGTTCCTGTTTACAAAGATGGTCAGCAAATTACTCATAAAAAAGCATTAAGACAATTTTCGCTATTCCCGGTTATTCCGTCAATTACTTACTCGTACAAATTTTAAGCTTAACCCAATGAAAACAACACATATATTTTGCACAATCATTTTAAGTCTTGCATTTTTCTCCTGCGAAAAATCGTTGGTTTATATTGAAGAACAATTTGATCCACGCGTTGTAAGCAACTCAGTTTTATTTGCCGACAGTACTTTTTCAATCGATATTTCCATGTCAAAATCAGCACTGGATGAAGAGCCTGTTTTCGCTGTACCCGCAGCAGATATACAATTATATGAGAACGGGAAACAGGTGGTAAATCTTTCTCACCCGCAACAAAACCTTCAATCTGATTTTCGTTTTACAGAAGGAAACAACTACCGTTTAGAAGTACAGGCAAAAAATCAGAAATTAACAGCTGAAACAACTATTCCGGTACATGTTCCAATACTAGGAGTAGATACTGTGTATGTAAAAAGAAAACAACAACCAGGAACATGGCAATCTCCTTATAATGCTGATAAAGATCTCAAGCTTGCAATTAAAATCAATGACCCTGGCAATGAGAAAAATTATTATCGACTGGTGATGTTGCAAAAATATTATCGTCTGATATACGGGAAAGACGAAGTACAATACGAATTAACGTACACCCCGGTATGGTATTCTATGGATGATATTGTATTTGGAGAAAAAAGCACAACCGATAATCCCTTTGATGTTGACCACATTGCGAATAGTTATGCTATTTTCGATGACCAACTGTTTAATGGAAAAGAAAAGACGATTGATTTATCGGTCATATACCTTGGCTCAAGTCCTGGTTATGATTACAACACAAAACCAACAGACCTATTTGAAGGGCAAAATGCACCACTTCGTTTTGTAGATCTGATAATTTGTATTCAGTCCTTATCAAAAGAAGCCTGGTTGTATTACAAATCCCGAGATGCTTACAACTCTACCTATGGTGATGAGTTTGTTGAACCAGTGCCGGTTTATACTAATATGAACAACGGATTGGGAATCTTTATGGGTATTTCTCAAGCTGTTAACACAATCAATGTTGACCGAAAAAACTTTTACATACAAGAATAGCCTCTTGACTTATTCTCCTGATTTCCGTATTTTTAGTTTTGTTCAATTAAAAACACTGCCCGATGTTAGTAAAAACCTTTGCAAGTGCGGTTCACGGAATTGATGCCACTACCATTACCATTGAGGTGGAAGTGTCGCAGGGAATTAAGTTTTTTCTGGTTGGCTTGCCCGACAGTGCGGTAAAAGAAAGTCAGCAACGCATCGATTCGGCATTGCGACTGAATGGCTACAAATTACCGGGAAAAAAGATTGTCATCAACATGGCACCAGCCGACATTCGGAAAGAGGGCTCGTCCTACGACTTACCTCTGGCGATTGGCATTCTGGCTGCATCGGGACAAATAAAAAACCACAAAACCGAACGGTACATCATGATGGGTGAACTTTCGCTGGACGGAACTCTTCAACCCATAAAAGGAGTTTTGCCCATTGCGATCAATGCCCGTAAAGAAGGTTTCGAGGGTTTTATTCTTCCTGCCGACAATGCACGCGAAGCTGCCGTGGTTGACAGTCTGAAAATATACGGTGTAAATAGCCTGAAAGAAGTGATTGATTTTTTCAACGATGATGCAGAACTGGAACAAACGATCGTCAATACCCGCGAAGAATTTTTTGAAAAAGTGAATCAGTACGAATTTGATTTTTCGGATGTAAAAGGGCAGGAAAACGTAAAACGAGCATTGGAAATTGCTGCTGCCGGAGGTCACAACATTATTCTGATTGGCCCTCCCGGATCGGGAAAAACAATGCTTGCCAAACGCATTCCGACCATTTTGCCGCCTTTTACCTTGCGCGAAGCACTGGAAACTACCAAAATACATTCCGTGGCCGGAAAAATCGGCAAAGATACATCGCTGATGACTCGTCGGCCTTTCCGGAGCCCGCACCATACAATCTCTGATGTAGCGCTGGTTGGAGGCGGAACTTACCCACAACCAGGAGAAATTTCACTGGCTCACAACGGCGTACTTTTTCTCGACGAACTGCCCGAATTTAAACGCACAGTGCTTGAAGTAATGCGCCAGCCACTCGAAGACCGGCAAATTACCATTTCGCGCGCCAAATTTTCGGTAGAGTATCCGGCAAGCCTGATGCTGGTGGCATCGATGAACCCTTGTCCTTGTGGTTATTACAACCACCCAAGCAAAGAGTGTGTATGCGCTCCGGGCATCGTGCAAAAATACCTCAACCGCATCTCCGGGCCACTGCTCGACCGGATCGACATACACCTTGAGGTGGTACCTGTTCCGTTCAATAAGTTATCCGAAGAAGGCGAATCGGAACCCAGCAGCGACATTCGCCAGCGAGTAATCAATGCCCGGCAAATACAATTGGCGCGTTTTGCCGAAAACCAGTCGGTGTATTGCAATGCGCAAATGTCGTCGAAAATGATCCGCGAATATGTGCAACTCGATACCGAGGGAGGTAATTTGCTCAAACAAGCGATGGAAAAGCTGGGACTTTCGGCTCGTGCCTACGACCGCATTTTGCGCGTTTCGCGCACCATTGCCGATTTGGAAGGCTGCACTTCGGTACAAACCCATCATCTTTCCGAAGCAATTCAGTACCGCAGTTTAGATAGAGAAAGTTGGGGAGGATAGATATAAAAACCTGAGGAATAGATACTAACCAATATCGTTTTCACGTTTATTCAAAAACCAATAAATTTATTATGACAAAAAAAAGTTTTCCATTCATCCTGCTGTGTCTTTTGCTAACACAGTATGTGTTTTCACAACGTTCGTTCTACTTTGGCTACGAAAACGGAATTAAATTTGACCAGTTTAGTTATTTCAACAGTGTAGGAAATAGTCATTCTGATTATCAACTAGACGGAGTACTTGGCGGCTATGTAGGCTACTATTTCAATACATTTACCATTGAAACTGGTTACTACAAGTACTTTACAAGCTCTCCTGTTTTGCGTTACAATTACAGCACAAAAAAGCTTGATCCAAATGATGGCAATGGTTCTCACGGCTCGTCAGCAATGAATAGTACTGTTATTCCTCTGCGTTTTGGGAAAGAGTTTCTTTTCCTAAACAAGAAAGTATTTGTAAAACCCGAAATAGGTTTTTCGGCAATTATTGGCAGGGGAGACTGCGGTGCAGCAAGTAGTTGGGGCAGCAATGTGGATTTTGATAATAACCATGAAATGATTCCGGGAGAAGGAAATTCGACAATTGGTCATGGATTTCGTACTCAAAAAACAAACTTTGGTTTTACCACCGGAATATCTGCCGGGCTCAAAATTAAGCAAAGACTGGACATTTATATGAAAGGGAACTTCGATACAAGTTTAAAGCCTCTCTATTTTGAAAATATAACTCATTACTCTCCGGATGGAAATGTCACTGCAACCAATTCATTTAATGGTACGGCATTTTCATGGGAAATTGGACTGAGATTTTATCTGAAAAAACTCAAATAGCACAATAAACCCTGTTGAATTATCTTCTTCGGCAGGGTTTATTTTCTTCTCACAATTTTTCCGGTTTCCGTTCTTGGAATTTTCTCAACAAAGACAATTTTTCGTGCTTGTTCGAATTTTTGGAGTTCGAGCTGGCAAACTGTTTCAATTTGGGCACGCAACTCAGGCGAATCTTTTCCTTCCACAATCAAAATCAGGCGAGCCCCCAGCTTTTCGTCTTCTTCCGAAGAAATAAAAAACGGGACGGAAATATGCTTCTGCAATTTTTTTTCAATTTGAGCCGGATGGAATTTCAATCCTCCCGAAATAATGGCATCGTCGGCACGGCCTAAAATAGTAAATTCAGTTGGCGACAACATTTCAACCAAATCGGTAGTAGTCAGCCAATCATCGTTCGGATTTTCCTGAATTTCGAGGCATCCCCCGGCATTGCAACGCAAAACAATACCCGGCAAAGCGCAATAATTGGGCGATGCTTTCGAGCCCGATAAATGTCGCAAAGCAATGTGACTAGCCGTTTCTGTCATTCCGTAGGTAGAAACAATTTCATTTTTTAGCCCGCGAATTTGTTCTTCCAGCGCAGCAGGAACTGCCGAGCCACCTACCAGCAAACAACGAATGTTTTCAACGAATGCCGACGAATTTTCGAGCATTTTTCCAAGCTGAAGCGGCACCACTGCGCCCAGCCCATATTTTTCGTGCTGAAGAAAACGAAAATCGCTGGACGGATCAACTACCACCAAAGAATGATTGCCGCAAAGAGCACGTACAAGCATCATTTTCCCGGCAATGTACCGGCACGAAAGACTTAGCAATAGCTGTTCATCGTCCTTTATATTGAAATACTGAAGTGTCCGTGCAGCGCTTCTACGCATCATCGTTTTCGGGAGACGAATGGTTTTGGGAATTCCGGTACTTCCCGAAGTATTTAGCTCGACAAAGTCGCGTGAATCAAACCATTCGATTGCAAAACGATAAAAATCTTGTTCCCAATCGGTCAGTTCAGTTTGCAGTTTTTCAGCAGCAACCGTTTCCAGCTCGTGCAAAGCAAAAACTTCATCATTAATTCTGATATGCCGATTCGAATTTGTCATCGTATCAAAATTTGATGTTCCACGATTTTTCGGAACGATACCAAAGACAATCTCCCTCAACCTGTAAAGGCGAATCAAAATTATTCGTAAAAAGCTGACCAGTTCCGAGTCCCTGCTCTGTTTGTAAAGTTTTGGTTGCAGCCCACTGTGCAATGGCATTCAAACCGATATTCGATTCGAGATACGAAGTTGCCCACCAAGCCGTATTCTGACTTTCAGCCAGATAAATCCATTCATCACAACCCGCCATTCCCCCGTGCAAACTGGGTTTCAGCACCAGATATTGCGGACGGATTGTCGCCAAAAGAGCCTGTTTTTTTTCTGAATTATTAATACCGATCAGTTCTTCATCGAGCGCAATAGGCAATGGCGAGCGACTGCACAAATCGGCCAAAGCATCAATTTGCCCGGCAGCAATAGGTTGCTCAATCGAATGCAAATCAAGTTCGGCAAGCCGTTTTAATTTTTCAAGTGCTTCGGAAACAGAAAAAGCCCCGTTGGCATCCACCCGCAAAGTAATTTCGCTGGCAGAAAACTCGCGACGTATTGCTTTTAAAAGTTCCAATTCAGTTTCGAAATCAATGGCCCCGATTTTCATTTTGATGCAACGAAATCCCTGTTCCAGTTTCTGCCGAATTTGCTGTTGCATAAACGACTTTTCACCCATCCAAATCAGACCGTTGATCGGAATACCCTGCTTCCCTTCAGTAAAAAGGGAAGGAAAAAGCAAACCTTGCCCGATTTGCTGTAAATCAGCCCAGGCAGTTTCTAATCCAAAGCGGATGGAAGGCCAGTTTGCCAATTCATTCAAATTATTCAGAAAATAGTCAGGCTGAGTGCAAACTTTTTGCAACTGAGCGTCCATCTGTGCCGGATCTTCGATGCTTAGTCCGGGCAACGGAGCACATTCACCAATTCCGGTTTTTCCCTCTTCTTCCAGAAAAATAAACCAGGCCGGCCGGGTTTGATACACTCCACGCGAAGTTCCGGCAGCTTGTTTAAAATGAAGCATATAGAATTTAAATCCGGCTTTCATAGAAGGCAAGAATCAATCCGGCAATAAATAAAATAGAAAATGCAAAAGTACTCAGTGCCAATCGTTTTAAAAACGGATCGAGGGCACGAGCTTCAGAGGTTTTGAATATGCGCAATAAATCGAAGGCAAAAAGCGGTAACGTGATTACAAAGAGCCATTGCCACAACGACACTACCGTTTTTAATGTAAAAAACAAAGCCGTAAACCATCCCAACAAAATTAAGAAGGCATGGTAAATTTTGCCATTGCGACTTCCCATGCGTACCGCAAGCGTTGTTTTGCCCGACAGGCGATCGTTGTCCACATCGCGAACATTATTCAGATTGAGCACGCCGGTACTGAAAAAACCGATGCTCAGTGCCGGTAAAAATATTTCGGGAAGAATAGTTCCTGCATTGAGAAAAAAAGTACCCACAACCGGCAATAGTCCGAAAAACAGAAATACCGACAAATCGCCCAACCCAATATATCCGTAGGAATGTTTTCCGGCGGTATAAAAATAGGCGGCCAGTAGCGATAAAAAGCCAAAAGCAATAAAGCTCCAGAAAGCAGTTTGCGAGCGCTCCCATGTGCCGAAATAAACCAATAGTAATCCGCAAAATACACTCAATGCGATGAGAATTCCCATTCCAAGCTGCATCTCTTTTTTAGTGATTTCACCACCCTGCATGGTGCGTACCGGGCCAAGGCGTTGTGCATTGTCAGTTCCACGTCCAAAATCGCCATAATCATTGGCAAAATTCGAAAATATCTGTAAAAGCGTGGCGGTAATAAGAGCCAGTAAAAAAATCAGTAAATTAAATTCACCGTAAAAAAAAGCCAGTCCTCCCCCGGTAATAATTCCAGAAAGAGCCAACGGCAAAGTGCGTGGCCGTGCTGCCTTGATCCAGGATCGGGTACTTGCCATGTTAGTTATTTTTGCCGGAGTCTTGCCACTTGCACGACTCCTTGTCCAATTTTAATTTCTTCACTTTAATTTGATCACGTGGCGGAACCGGATCGTAGCCGTGTGTTCCCCACGGATGACAGTGCAAAATTCGTTTCGTTGCCAGATAAAATCCTTTGAATGGGCCATGTATTTTCACTGCTTCAATGGCATATTGCGAGCAGGTAGGTACATGACGGCACGATCCCGGAGTCATCGGAGAGATAACATACCGGTAAAAATAAACCGGAATCAAAAGCACCCAGCTCAGTATTTTCAATATGAAACGAACGATACACTGCATTGGATTACAATTTGAAAATTACGGTTGCGATGACGAAACAGGCACCTCGGTGTAATCGATAGCAACTGACTCGCAAATATAATCGGGAATAATTCCCGATGTCTTGATTCGAATATCGGCCATGTCGGGCAAAGTGTTTCCCGAAAGAACCAAGGCGGTATCGAGCCCAAATTTATTTCCCCCGATGATGTCGGTAAAAAGCGTGTCGCCCACCATCAAAATTTCGCTGCGTTTCAATTCCTGTTTTTTTTGTGCCCACTCGTAAGCAAACATAAACATCTGGGCATCGGGTTTCCCGAAGCGAATAAAATGTTTGTGTACAATTTCTTCCACCATGTCGGCAAGTCCACCGATTGCCACAGCAATATCGTTGCGGTTCACCGGGTAGTTGATGTCGGTATTAGCCACTACCACCGTCATATTTTTTTTCCGCAACAGATTGATCACCTTATTAATGTCGTTGTTCCAGTCAAAGCCTTCATCATCCAGAAAAACCAAACAATCGATGGTCTCAAACTGCTCCGGGGTTAAATCATTGATGGAGATTGGTTCCAATCCGGCCATACGGATATAATGAGCAGACTGAGCTGTTCCCAGATAAGTAACTGTTCCGGTTTTAATTTTCGATTTCAAAAACTCCATCGCCAGCATCCCCGAAGAGATAATACGATCAGCCGTTACGCAGTGAATATTGTTGCGCTGATAAAACTCGGCCAGTTGTTCCGGACTACGCGATGCATCGTTAGTCAAAATATAATAATCAATTCCTTTTTCTTCGAGATAACGGAATGTGTTTTCAACTCCTGGAATCAGTCCTTTGTGGTTTTTCAATACACCGAAAGCATCGAAAAAAACGGCTTTGTATTTTTTAACCACACTTTTAAATTCTTTGGTTCTCATGCTTTTGTGTTTGATGTTCTGAAATGTATCGGATTAAAGTTTAAGTGCTTTTAATAATTTTTCAACCTGAAAACGGCTTTCAATTGCCGGGAAATAAAGATCATGTGCTTCCTGCTGCAATTTGTGCGAATAATTGGTTCGGAAGAAATACTGCCCGTCTTTAATCACATAATTCAGAATGAAAAAACGATATGCTTCCTGAATGAATCGCACTTCGGGCTCACTAAGCGGGAAAATACGGTGATATTCTTTCAGAAACATGATGAAACGATCTTCCATCAGCGTGTCGATCAGGTAACTAAAAACAGTTCGGTCGCCCACATCGGAAACCACCCTGCTAAAGAAATAAAAATCCATCACGCGCGACGATTCGCGAAACCAGTCGTAATCCCAGCGCGAATAAAAACGTCCGTCAGCAGTAACCGAGAAATTACCAATATTCCAGTCAACAAACACCGGAATAGTTTCGAATTCGGTGGCATAATTTACCTTATCCGAATTAGTCAAAAACAAATCACACTGCCTGCGTATCGTGTCTTCTTTCTCCTGATTTTCAGCAAAATCTC
This sequence comes from Prolixibacteraceae bacterium, assembly GCA_963668595.1. GTDB lineage: Bacteria > Bacteroidota > Bacteroidia > Bacteroidales > Prolixibacteraceae > GWE2-42-39. The sequence goes on from OY764876.1 coordinate 3,249,812, forward strand.
CCTGTTTGATGCCTTTCATCAACTGATGAATATCGGTCACCACACTTTTCGACGACGAGGGAAGCTGATTACTCACATTGGTACATGCCATGTGAAACCTGGCCAATTCGCGTCCCATCTTTTTAATCAGTTTTTCATCGAGCCGACGAGGTAACTTGTATTTGATGCGAATCGGGTTATAAAATACAACCCAGGCACAGCGTCCTTTTTCGTGATAACGGTAGATGAACAACTCGTTTTTCTTTACCAGCGACTGAGCCAAAAAAGTTTCGTAAGGTGCTTCAAGATTGTTTGCCAGGTTGTTTATAATGATGTGGTCTTCTTTAAAATGATCGAATTTCCCGTAATCGGACAGCTTCGCAAATACCGGTTGCCGATTGTAAAATGATATTTTATATACCTGATTGGTGGAGACATGCGCACTCACATCAAAAATTGCTTTGATCTCGTGGCGGTCGTCAAACTCCATCCAGGCCATTCGGATAATTTGATAATAATCAAGTGTATGCATGGTAATATTTCCGTGTTGTCAAATAATTTCGAAATAGCGGTGTAGTTCCCAGTCGGTAACCGCGCGGGCATGTTCTCGCCATTCCCACTCGCGGGTTGCCGTAAAATGATCGACAAAATCGTCGCCAAACAATTCGCGCGACAATGCCGATTGTTTCATTCGGGCAGTGGCTTCTTTTAAATCCGAAGGAATTACTCCCTGCTCGGAGCGAAGATAGCCGTTCCCAATCGTCGCTTCGTGTTTCAATTGTAAATTATTGCGCATGCCATACAAGCCCGAAGCCAAACATGCAGCCATTGCCAGATACGGATTGGCATCAGCTCCCGGAACCCGCATTTCCAGACGAGACGAACGCTCGTCGGAACCAATCACACGCACAGCAGTCGTGCGGTTATCAAGTCCCCAGGTAAGTGTGGTAGGAGCCCAGGCTCCTTCGCGCAAACGTTTGTAACTGTTAATATTCGGGGCATACATGGGCAATATCTCAGGTAAACAATGCAAGATTCCCGCCAGGTAGCTTTTCATCCGCTCACTCATCCGATTTTTATCTTCCGCCGAGAAAAACAGGTTGTGATCATTTTCGTCCCAAATACTTTGATGGATATGTCCGCCACAGCCCGGAAGTTCTTCATTCCATTTTGCCATGAAACTGGCAATAAATCCATGTTGCAGTGCGATTTCCTTCACCCCTGATTTAAACAAAATTGCCTTGTCGGCCGCATTCAGTATGTCATCGTAAATAATGGTTGCTTCGTAAACGCCCGGCCCGGTTTCGGTATGAATGCCTTCTATTGGCACATCAAACTGCAAAAGCTGATCGAACAAGGCATTGTAATATTCTTTGAATTGACTCAACCGCACGACCGAATAACCAAACATTCCCGGAGAAATTGGTTGCAACTGCCGATACCCCGATGCAGCTACTTCGTTAGGTGTACCCTGAAAATTGAACCATTCAAATTCCATCGAAAAAATAGCTTTCAAGCCCATATCAGTTGCCTGTTGGCGTACTTTTTTCAGAAGAGTACGCGGACAAGCAGCGTGTCCCTGCCCAGAAGCTTTGCTGAAATCAGCAAGAAAAAAAGGAATGCCATTGTCCCAGGGAACATGACGAAGAGACTGCAAATCAATAGTCGCTTTGCTATCGGGATAGCCAGTATGCCAACCCGTTAGTTCAGTATTATCGTAACATCGATCGCTTGAGTCCCAGCCAAATACGACATCGCAAAAACCAACATTATTATTCGCTACTTCCAGAAATTTATTCCGATGAATAACTTTCCCTCGTAACACGCCGTCGGTATCCGAAAATCCAAATTTTATTTTCTGATGTGAGCTTTGACGTATCTGTTCGATAATTTTGTCCTGTTCCATATTTTCCAGCTTTTACTTCTGTTGCAAGCACTTCAACCCAAATTAATACCAATGTATGGGATAAAACAAATGATTCAGCAAAAATATTCAGCAAACTGCCAGATATTTAAAAGAAAGTGGAAGTTGCGAAACCATTTTTTCGTCCTCTTCTTTTGTAAAGCAAATTCCAATAGTTGTTTCTCAAAAAACTGCTTATTAAAATTTAAACTGATCGGGATTGAAATCGTTTTTGCAAGCGACCAAGACATTCCAGCCCCCGTTGCCTGTTAAATCGCGGGCCATGTCCGGCATAGATTTCATCAATTTTCAGATCGAAAATTGTTTGCCATGTTTGCAGTAAAAGAGGAATATCGTTGCAAAACGGAGTGAACACCGATTTGGGGTAAACCGGGAAAAAGCAATCGCCGGCAATCGCAATTCTATCTTCCATAAAAACAGAAACTGAACCTTCGGTGTGGCCGGGTGTTGGCAACACATAACCGTTAATTCCCCACGGAGCAAGATCAAACTTTTCAGCAATAATTATATCGGGATCAACTGCCGCATAGGCGGCAATTCCCGGATAGATTTTCCGTCCGAGCGCCGCAACGGTTTGGGTGTAAAGATTTGTTCCGTTTGGAATGGGAGTATAACCTTTTGCCAGGCAATCGGCCTCTTTTTGATGCACAAGAACTTTTGCCCCGGTCAATTTTTTCAATTCTGCGGTATTTCCGGCATGATCAAAATGGGTGTGTGTTTGGATTATCAAGGCTATGTCATCGGCTTTAAGGCCATGTTTCCCGATCTTTTCCAGAATATATTTTGCATGCCGTTTTATTCCTGTATCGATCAACACCGATTGCTGGCCGTTCTTCAGTAAAAAAACATTTGCATAACCAACAGGGATACGAATTACTTGCATACCAAAAGGATTTTGTCAAAAATAACAAAAAAAGCGGGATCAACCGACCCCGCTTTTCCACTCCACGATGGGAGTTTATTCTTTTTCAAGTTCTTTATAAACCAACGCACTTGCACCAACGATGGCAGCATCGCCCGGTTTCAGTTGAGAAGGAAGAACTTTGATTTTACCTTTGAAGATAGGCAGCAAGAAGTGGTTCATACTTTCAATAGTTGGTTTGAAAATATAATCGCCAGCAGCAGTTGGGCCGCCAAACAGGAAGATAGCTTCCGGACTTGTGTGGTGAACAGTGTCAGCCAATCCTTGTCCCAACCATTTTCCGGTTTGTTCAAATACTTCAATTGCCACTTTGTCGCCTTTTTGTGCTGCTTCAAAAATCATTTTTGAGTTCAGTTCTTTAAATGATTTGTCAGCCAGCAAGCTGTTGTTCGCATTGTCGCGTACCATAATTTCGAACGCTGTACGTTTCATGCCCGGAGCAGAACAGTAAGCTTCGAGGTGACCTGGTGTTCCGCAACCGCAATTTCTTCCGCCCGGAATTAACATGGTGTGTCCGCACTCTCCGGCAAAACCATCGTGTCCGTAAACCAGGTTGCCGTCCACAACAATACCACTGCCTACACCAGTTCCCAACGTGTACATCACAAAGTTTTTCATGCCTTTGGCTCCACCATAGATCATTTCACCAATTGCAGCAGCATTTGCATCATTGGTTAATGCAATAGCTTGCATGTTGGGAAATTTATCCTTCATCAAAGCCACAAAATGAATCACTCCACGGAAAGAGAGGTTCGGAGCATATTCAATAGTTCCATTGTAATAGTTACCGTTTGGAGCACCAATACCGATACCCATAATTTCGATATCATCATTCAGCAATTTTACTGATTTGATCAACTCTTTAATGGCTTCTGACAGGTCAGAAATGTATTGGTTAATGTCTCCATGCGATGGTGTTTCAATATTGTCTTTCACCATTACATTTCCCAATTCATCTACTACACCAATTGCGGTGTTTGTTCCGCCTACGTCAACGCCTATAGCTACTTTTTTCATCGTTATAATTTTAATTTGTGTTTATTCATTTTTACAGAGGTCAAACAAAATTAGAAATTTAATCATTAACAAGCCTAAAAATTACATTAAAGGATTTGTAATGATTGACCTAAGTGTAAAAAAAGAAGAACCAAAACTGGTTCTTCTTTCAATCTATATCGTATATTTTTATTTAAACCGCAATATTTTTATTTACGTTTTTGCTTCCGATAAGAGCATAGAACAACAAGTATGCAAGTCCGGCAACGATAACCCAATAGCTAGGCATATAACCAGCAAAGTCGGCTACCCATCCCTGAAGAGCAGGAAGAATACCTCCACCGCAAACCAGTACCATAAAGATACCTGAAGCTGCTGCCAAATATTTTCCTAATCCTTCTACTGCCAAGTTAAAAATACCTCCCCACATAATTGAGGTACAAAGTCCAACCAATACAAGGAAAGCAGCATTAATTGGCACTTCCAGTAAACCGAATGAAGTTATACCATCAACACTTTTTAATACAGGCAATGAAACCTGAGTCGTGCTTGGAGTAAACATGGCCAACAATACAAGAACAAGTCCTAACCCTGAAGCAAAAGTAAGCATGGTTTTACTTGATACTTTTCCACCAATTGAAGCTCCAACCAAACGACCAATCAACATCAAAAACCAATAAGTTCCTGCAACAAATCCGGCAGTAGTAGCATTCAATGGATTTGGAGTATTTGGGTCAACAAGGAAATAATTCAAAACACCAGGAGTACCAACTTCAACACCTACATAAACGAAAATACCGATAGCTCCTAAAACAAAATGGCGGAATTTCAATGCTCCGGACATCAGGTTTCCAAGAGGCTCAGAAGATTGTTCTGCGTGAGGTTCTGGAATTGATACAAAGTACAATACAACAAATACGATGGCAAATACAGCCATTGCTGCATACATGAATGGAAAAATATCAGTAATTCGTGCTTTTGCAGCATCACCAATTAAAATACCAACGATCATAGGAGTTGCAGTAGCCATCACCGAGTTGAAAGATCCACCAATCTGAATCAACTGGTTCCCTTTGTTACCACCACCACCAAGGGTGTTCAACATTGGGTTAACAACTGTGTTCAACAAACACATAGAGAATCCGGCAACAAATGCTCCTGAAAGATATACTGCAAACGCAGAATCCTGATCAGCATAACCTGAAAGATATTGGATACCAACACCAACAAAACCAACTGCAACAGCAATCAACGCAGTTTTTTTGTATCCGATTCGTTGCAATAAGATACCACTAGGGATACCCATTACAGCATAAGCAATAAAGTTTGCAGCATTACCAAGTAGTCCCAGAAAATTGGTTACTTCAAATTGACTTTTTAACACGATACCCATTGGGGCTGCCAGATTGGTTACAAATGAGATCATACCAAACAGCATGATCATCATGGCAATAGGCAACGCGTAATTTTGATTTTTAGCACTCATAGTTAATTTAGATTACGTTATTTATTGTAAAAAATATCTTCTGCAATCTCTGGAAAGCGATTATATCCAAATAATAAAAAGACTCACTAACGCGAATTTTCTACCACATTCAGATTTGACCGTTTTTACAGCAGAAACAAAAATAGAAATTAAATTGAAAAAATAATGATTCGTTAGAAGTATTTAACTCTTACGCAGAAGAAGTCTTCCGCACAACATATATTGTACATTTCAGCAACAAAAGATATGAACACTATTCTTTATCGGGAATTAATCAACTAAACGATCGAAGTGATTTTCAAGGTGTTTACGCATTGCACTGCGAAAATCATCAGCATTCCCGTTTTTCAGTACTTCAACCAATCCCTTATGTGAAACGTATCTCTTTTTGGAAATAGGCTTCTTTATTAAACCGCTATCGTAAACAAAGTTAAAAACGGGTAATAATATATTTTGAAAGTTCTTCAACGTTTCATTTCCGGTTATTTCGTACAACTTACCATGAAACAACACTTCGTGATTAATATCGAACAAAATATCATCAGACGTTTCTGGTTCATTTTCAACAATCCGTTCCAGTTCCTCTATCTTATTTTCATCAATATTGCGAAACAACAAATCAGCCATTCCAACTTCCAATACCAGGCGCAGTTCGAAAATATCTTTTAGTGTGCTATTGTCGAGCATGTGAGGAATCATCGATTTTTGCAGTAGTGCAGAAAGATCCGGGCTTTTAATCACTGCACCCTTATGCTTTTTCGATTCAATAATTCCCATTGTTTTCAATCGGGTCAGCGATTCGCGTACTACTGTACGGCTCACTCCCATGGCTGATGCCAGTTCAATCTCCTTAGGAATCAAGTCCCCAGGTTGAAGCTCCTTTTTGATGAAAAAGTCAATCAGGTTCATTTCTACTTTATCCACCAAACTGCTTGTATCAATAGCAGTAAGTAATCCCTTCATTTCCTGGGTGTCCATCGTCATCGGTATTGTTGATTTTGAATATGTCATATTTAATACTGCAAATTTCGCAAAAGTTTTGAAATAAAAAATTAATCTCTATATTTGAATCGTCTTATGTATGACATAATGATTTAATTAACAAACTTAAACTGAGATTGTATGAAAAAAGTGATTCAAAAACTCTTCCCTTTGGGATTACTGCTGATGGCAATATTGCTGACAAGCAGTTCTTTCGGGCAGCGTTCTGTTTCCGGACAGATCGTTGATGCCGGAACCGGGGATACTTTGCCCGGAGTAGCTGTAGTTGTTTCCGGTACAACCGCCGGAACCATTTCCGACTTAGATGGACATTTTTCGATTATGGTTCCTGACGACAAAAAGCAATTGGAATTTTCGATGGTTGGTTACAATAAACTAGTTGTAAGCCTCACCGAAACAAATGTTTTAACTGTCAAACTGGAAGCTTCGACTACAGCAATTGATGAAGTTGTCGTGACCGGATACGGAGGTACTCAAAAACGCTCGAAATTAACCAACTCAATTTCTTCGGTGAAAGAAGAAGTGCTTAAAACGGGTGTTTTTGCGAACCCGGCACAAGCACTATCGGGTGCTGTTTCTGGTTTAAAAGTAACCCAGTCGTCAGGGAAACCGGGATCTACTCCCAGCTTGGTTTTGCGAGGTGGAACCAATTTGGACGGCTCCGGATCTCCGCTGGTTATTGTAGATGGACAAGTTCGCGGAATTAGCGACATCAATCCGGAGGATATTGAATCAATCGAAGTATTAAAAGATGCCGGAGCAACGGCTTTGTATGGAGCGCGCGCCAACAACGGAGTGTTGCTCATTTCAACCAAACGCGGAAAAAAAGGAGTTTCGGAGGTATCAGTAAAAATTAAGACTGCTCTCAATTATCTTAATTTTCCCTATGAATTTATGAATGCTGAAGACTATTTGTACTGGGTAAGAACCGGCGTACAAAATTCGGGAAGACTATGGCAGAAAACAGATGGGAGCTGGCAGGGACATGGGTCCGGTGTGCAGGCAAACCTAGAAGGAGCACAACCATTCGGTTTAGGAAATAAATATTTCGATGCAAACGGAAATCCGCTGGATGGAAATAAAACGACCTTGGCAATTTGGAGCCCGATGAGATTAACGAATGAAAATAAATTTTTGCTTGATCAGGGTTATCGTCAAATGACAGATCCTGTTACTGGCGAAGAAATCATTTATTCTGAATTCGATCGCCGCTCAACGGCTTTTAATGATCCGGCAACAACACAAGACTACAATATATCTTTCACCGGAGGCAATGACCGTGGGAATTACTACGCTGGATTAGGTTTCCTGTATGACCAGGGATTACCGGTAAAAACATGGTATCAACGCATCTCGTTTACTTTCAACGCCGACTACAAAATTAATAAATGGCTCACCTCTTACAGCTCGTTCAATTTTAATGATGCCCGCTGGAAAGATATTACCAACACCGGCGAAGGCAATTATTTTGCCCGGATGTTGAGTGCTCCGCCAACACAACGCGAATACAATGCGAACGGAGAATTACTTGTAGGAACAAATTCCGGAGACGGAAACCCATTGTATAATATCGACAAGTTTATCCGTGAAAACCAGACCAATAAATTTACACTCGGACAAAGTTTTAAAGTAGATTTTTACAAAGGATTATACCTGAAAGTAAATGCCAACTGGATGTTTGATGAAGGTTTTTATGAGTCATTCAATAAAGACTATTTGTCCCGTCCGGGAGTGATGAGCACTTCAAGAAACTCTTCTGCCAGCTTCGATCGCACATTAAGACAAACGTATAATGCTGTATTAAATTACGATACTACGATTGCCGAAAAACATTCAATCAGTGCATTGGCTGGAACGGAATATTACGATACTTACTACAAAGGATTTAGTGCAAGTGGGTCGGGTGCGCCAACCGATGATTTTATGGATTTAGCTTTAACGTCAAACAAAGAAGGCCAGCGTTCTATTGACTCATCGCATTCCCGTTCCCGTATTCTTTCTTTCTTCGGAAGAGTAAACTATGATTACAAAGAAAAATACCTGTTGGCTTTAACTGCCCGTCAGGATGGATACTCTATTCTTCTTGATAATCGCTGGGGTTTTTTCCCCGGAGCTTCTGCCGGCTGGGTGCTTTCCAAAGAAGATTTTATGGACAACTACCGCGATATTATTTCATTTCTGAAAGTACGAGCCAGCTATGGTTTGAATGGTAATGTTTCTGGTATTGGCACTTACGAATTACAGGGAAGTTATGGTTCTACTTTGTACAATAATAGTGTAGGCTATACAATCGGCGGAATTCCCAATCCAACACTGAAATGGGAACGCTCCAATACTATTGAAGGCGGTATTGATGTCGGCTTATTCGAAAACCGTATCAACATGAACTTCACGTATTACAACCGTCTTACTCTCGACAAATATGCCAACATTCCTCTTCCAATTACTTCCGGTATTTCTTCTATTCGTTCGAACAACGGAGAACTACGCAATACGGGAGTTGAAATAGATTTTTCGGTAAAAGCATTGAGAAAGAAAGATTTCAGTTGGGACATTAGCGGAAATATTTCCTACAACAAAAATATTGTTGAGAAATTGCCCGACAACGGACTGGAACGCAATCGCCAAAGTGCTTATCAGGTATATGACGGAACAACTGGTGAGAAAATGTGGGTCGGTGGCTATCAGGAAGGACAAACTCCTGGCGGCATCTGGGCATTTGTTGCTGAAGGAATTTTTAAGGATGAAGCACAGATACAGGCAATTGCCGGAAACCGCACCGATATTACCACCGGAAATAACGGAAGTAACGGACGAAAACTTGTTGGTCCGAACCTATTTAACGCAATGACCGATGCTCAAAAAGCGGGAGTACTCCCCATTCAGGCTGGTGATGTAATCTGGAAAGATGTAAACGGCGACGACATAATCGATAATTTCGACATGGTATATGTGGGTTCTACTACTCCCAAATGGTTCGGAGGAATCAATACGCAACTGCAATGGAAAGGGCTATCGTTTTCAGCTCGCATGGACTACGCATTGGGATTCAAACAAATTGATAATATTTTGCCCTGGTTCATGGGCATGATGCAAGGTTCATTCAATACCGTTGTAGAAACAAAAGAAACATGGACTGCTGAAAATCCGAATGCTGCCTATCCGAAATACATGTGGGCCGACCAGCTGGGTAAACGGAACTATGCCCGCAATAGCGATATGTTTATCTACAACTCCAGCTATCTGTCGTTCCGCGAAATTTCGCTTTCGTACAGCTTACCTAAAAGCTTGCTGCAATACAGCGGCATTGCAGGAGTTGAATTGTCGGTAACCGGTCAAAACCTTGGATACCTGACCGCATCGAAGCTCTATACGCCTGAAGTCGGTGGAAATGTGGGAGGCGGATATGCGCTTCCAAGGACCATTATTTTCGGTTTAAACCTGAAATTCTGATCCCCCTTTAGAAACGAATTAATACATACAGATATGAAACGAATCAATCATTTATTATACATATTAATAGCGTTTTCAATGACGCTGTTTTCCTGCGATTCTCTCGATCTATCTCCGGAAGACTACTACGGAAGCAACAACTTCTGGAATAACGAAGCGCAGGTAAAAGGTTTTATTTATGGAGCTCACTCGCAGCTCCGCAGTGCACATTCAACACTGTTTCTGATGGGTGAGGCTCGTGGTGGACTGCAAAAAAGCGGAACTTCATCCACAGCTACCAGTTTGAATTATTCAAGTCCGTTCAAAGATCAGGACTTTACAAAGGATAAAACAGGCCTTGGTTCATGGGCTGGTTTCTATGGAAGAATCCTGAACCTGAATTTGGGTATTGAGAAGGTAGAAAAAGAGTGCTCTTTCTTGTCGGAAGCAAGCCGTAATTATTATCTCGGACAACTCTACGGACTGCGTGCATTCAACTATTTCTGGTTGTATCGCACCTATGGAGGAGTACCGATTGTTACTGAAATCAAAGTATTGGAAGGAGTAACCACTGCCGAACCATTGTATCTCGAACGTTCAACTCCTAAAACAACACTCGATTTCATCAAAAGCGATGTAAGCAAATCGGAACAGTATTTCGGAAGCAACATTACCATGAATGACAGCAAATCAAGCTGGTCGAAATACGCAACCTTAATGCTGAAAGCTGAAGTGTATTTGTGGTCGGCCAAAGTAACTACCGGCGACCAGTCGCCGGCAAGCAGCGATTTGGCAACAGCTGAATCAGCGTTGAACGAAGTAAAAGGAAAATTCTCCCTTCTCACTAAATTCTCCGATGTTTTTGCCTACAACAAAAAAGGAAACGATGAAATAATTTTTGCCCTGCGTTTTCTCGATAACGAAGCAACCAACGTTGTAAGCGACTTTACTTATTCCGACAACGTATTTATTGGTGTAAAATACAGTAAAGCCCTAAAAGTAATGAGCGACACACTTATGCTAAAAGGAAACGGTATTTTGCGTAACGAATATATTTTCCCTTTGTTCCAAAGCTACGACGACTTAGACAGTCGTAAAACAGCCACCTTCCTCGATTTTTACGACAAAAGCGCTTCTGGTCCCATCAGCGGAGGAGTAGTTATGCGGAAGTTTCTGGGTTTCATCAACTCAAACGGGAACCGCGTATATGCAGACGACTTGCCGATTTATCGTTATGCCGATGTATTACTGATGCTTGCGGAAGTTGAAAATAAAAAAGGAAGTGATCCTTCTACTTATATTAACGAGGTAAGAAAACGTGCTTACGGAAGTAATTACAATGCATCACTACACGGATTTACCAAGAAAACTTTTGCTGAAAATGAATTGGCAATTCTGACCGAACGCGATAAAGAATTTGTGTTTGAGTTCAAACGTTGGTTCGACATGTGTCGCATGCAGGATGCTGCCGGAAAACCATTGGCTTTATCGTCATCTGTTCCGTATGGCTTCCGCGTGCCACTGTTGAACCCGGCTACCGAAGCACATAAATTGCTATGGCCGGTTGATGTCAGCACACTCAACAACGATCCAAAAGTGGAACAAACTCCTGGATACGAATAATTAATTCGAACGATGAAAGCAGATGATCCGGCAATCGGAAATTTGCTTTCATTATTCAGCGAATCGGAAATTATTGCAGAGAGGAGCAGGTTTGATGAGCTTCTCTCTGCCTTTCCTTTCACTGCATTTTTAAGTATATTTCTGAAATAATTTAAGATGACTTTCAAATTTGTTACGCTAAACCATATTCCAATGAACCTGATATTATTTATACTTCTTTCATGCTTCACATTCAATAATTGTAAAGAAGCCATTTCAGAAGAACAACCCATTCCGGTTAATTCAGAAATTATATTAAATCATGTGCCCTTCTTTGCAGGAAGAACCGACAATCTGCTTTTAACCTTAGAAATTAAAGTTCCTGCCGGAGAGCAGGACTACTCGATAAACCTTATCAACATTCAGTTTGAAAAAGGAAGTAATCTTTCGGCAATTGATGCAGTCAGTGCTCATTTTGCAGGGCAAACATTAATCGGGAAAATAGCTCAATCTTCAATATCTGTAAAAGGGGATATGAAACTAAAGCCGGGACAAAACCTTGTAAACTTCGTATTTTCTTCAAAAGCTGACGCCGACTTGCTAGCTTCTTTTTCAGTAAAGGAATTAATTCTCACCGACAGCAAACGAAAATCATTCTCCGTAAATGCTCCCGGTCGTTTTGTTTTTCGTCCTGCACAAGTATTGCGTGCCGCAGGGCAGGATCATTGCCATACCTACCGCATTCCCGGCCTGATTACTACCAATAAAAGCACACTCATTGCCGTTTACGATAACCGTTACAACAACAGTAAAGATTTACAGGAAGACATTGATATTGGCATGAGCCGTAGCACCGATGGAGGACAAACATGGGAACCCATGAAAGTAATTATGGACATGGGCGAATGGGGAGGCCTCTCTCAACAACTAAACGGAATCGGCGATCCCTGTGTTTTGTACGATCCGGCAACCGAAACAATTTGGGTTGCTGCAATGTGGCTGAGTGGCTCAGCACCAGACCAAATGAACTGGTGGGCATCCAAACCTGGGATGAAACCCGAAGAAACCGGCCAATTTATTTTGGTAAAAAGTACCGACGACGGAACAACATGGTCGGCTCCGCTAAACATCACCGAACAAATTAAAAATCCGGCATGGCAACTTCTTTTGCAGGGACCTGGTCGCGGTATAAGTATGAAAAACGGAACATTGATTTTTCCAGCACAATTTAAAGCCGACCTTGGCGAAAAAGCCATCGATGGCGGACAATTTACCTGCCATTCAACTATCGTTTACAGTACCGACCACGGACAAAGCTGGAAGATTGGTTCCGGTGCAAAATCGAATACGACCGAAGCGCAGGTAGTTGAACTTTCCGACGGAAGCTTGATGCTGAACATGCGCGATGACCGAAACAGAAAAGACAAAAGCGACACCAACGGAAGGGCTGTGGCCACTACCACAGATATGGGAAAAACATGGACGATACATCCTTCGTCGAATTCAGCATTGCCCGAACCAAATTGCATGGCGAGTATCATTAGTACTGATGTTACTGTAAAAGGCAAAAAGCAGCAGGTGTTATTCTTCTCAAACCCCAACAATAGAAACGAACGAAAAAATATGACCATCAAAGCCAGTCTGAATGAAGGACTCACCTGGCCCGAGGAACTGCAACTTGAACTGAATGCTGAATCGGGTTATGGCTACTCATGCATGAGCATGGTGGACGAAAATACAATTGGCATTGTTTACGAAGGTGTACGGGAACTGTTTTTTCAGAAAGTAGAGGTAGAAGAGATTTTGAAGGAGAAATAAGATTTATGAAAAGAACGTATTGTCCCATTCGGTTTTGGTTTGTATTCGCTGGCATCATGTGTTTGAAAAGCATTTCTGCCTCGGATAGAAATTATCCGTCGCTAATTCCCATGCCGCAACAGATAACATGGAATAACGAACTGTTTGTACTGGATGAACCGGTTCAAATCATTCTTCCAGAGGGATTGAATACCGCAGTTTCAGATAAATTTTACTCGTTTTTTCCCCGTATTGCTAAAGGCAAAAGCAAGCAAATTGCTGAAATACAAATCAGCAAAAATATTCCCCAGGGACCAAACTCCTCAGAAGCTTATCAGTTACAAATCAGCAAAGATTCGTTGCTGCTAATTGCCAGCTCAGATACTGCCGTGTTCCGTGCGATTCAAACCATTCGGCAACTACAAACCGGCAATGCACTTGCGGGATGTCTGATTTCCGATTGGCCGGCATTTTCAGTGCGTGGATTCATGCAGGACACTGGCCGCAATTTTATGTCGCTTGGCTTGCTCAAGGAACAGATTGATGTGATGGCCACCTACAAATTCAATTATTTTCACTGGCATTTCACTGACAACCCGGGCTGGCGATTGGAAAGCAAAAAGTATCCGCAATTGAAAGAGCCCTCGTCAATGAGCCGCTGGCCGGGAAAATATTATACGCAGGAAGATTTTTTGAGTATTCTGAATTACTGTGCTGAGCGTTTCATTACCGTTGTCCCCGAATTGGATGTACCGGGTCACTGCGAGGCTTTTCGCAAAGCTTTTGCTATCGATTCGATGAGCGATAACCGGGTAAAACCCATTTTGCTTGATCTGATCGATGAGCTTTGTGGGTTGGCTTCCAAAGAAACCATGCCCTTTATTCATCTGGGCACCGACGAAGTTTGGCACCAACACGAACGCCCCGAAGCTGGCCTTCTTTCAACATTAATTGAGCGGGTTCACCAACACGGACGCGAAACAATTGTTTGGCGGCCCGGACAACAAATTGATGGAGACAATTCGTCCATCACGCAACTTTGGTCGTCAGCCGGACAACCCAAAGCCGGACACCGCTATTTGGATTCAAGACTTAATTACCTGAACCATCTGGATCCGCTGCAAGGTGTTGCGCAACTTTATTTCGACCGCATTGGTGGCGCATCACACGGAGATTCGCTTTGTTTGGGTGGCGTGCTTTGTTGCTGGAACGACAATAATCTGACTCACGAACGCGAAGTATTGCGACAAAACCCAATTTATCCGGGAATGCTCGTTTACAGCGAATCGGCATGGCGAGGTAACGATCTGGATACCGGAACAGATTATCTGGCAATTCTTCCACAACAGGGAACTGAGGCGATGAACCGTTTCCGGGATTTTGAAATGCGCCTGTGCGAACACCGCGACCGCTATTTTCAGAATAAGCCGTTTCCGTATGTTGCCAACGCTCATATTCCGTGGAAATGGATTGGCCCATTCGATCATCAGGGAAACACAAGCATGCAATTCCCGGTTGAAGACAGCATTCAGCCTTCCTATAAAATAAATGGGAAAGAATATCGCTGGAGTGAGAATTCGCTTTACGGAGGAACCATTCACCTGAATCATTTTTTTGGATTTCCTTCGCCGGTAAATGAAAAATCGGGAACAGTTTACGCCTCCACCATGGTTTTCTCGCCCAGGGAACAAACGGTTGGGTGCTGGATTGGATTTCACGACTGGTCTCGCTCAGGAGGACGACGCGGAGGTCCTTCACCCGAACAAGGACAATGGCACACCACTAACGCTAAAGTCTGGATCAATAACAAGGAACTTGCTCCACCGAAGTGGATGAATCCTGCCTTGCCTGCTCAGTCTGAAGAAATTCCGTTTGTTGACGAGAACTATTGCCATCGCCCGGCAACCACGATTTTACTAAAAAAAGGATGGAACCGCATTTTAGTGAAAGTTCCTCAAGGAGGTACTTCGTGGAAATGGATGTTCTCGTTTCTACCGGTACGCGAAGAAAATGGAGCGGTAAAAGAAGTTGAAGGACTGATATTTTCTGCGGAATAATGAATATAAAAATAAACCAAAAATAGAAAGAGTTATGAAGAAGATAGAAGGTTTAATTGCAGCACCGTTTGCCCCATTAGATAAAAATGGAGAAGTGTTGTACGAAAAAATAGATCATTATTACGATTTTCTGGAACGCAATGGCGTGGTGGGTGCATTTATCAACGGATCAACCGGAGAAGGAGTTTCGCTGAGCCAGAAAGAAAAAGCCGGTATTACTGAAGCCTGGACCAGGCGAAATAAAGAGCGAAACAGCATTAAAATTATCAATCTTGTTGGTGGAACTTCGTACGCAGAAGCCATTGATTGTGCACAAACGTCGGCTGAATTGGGTGTAGATGCCATCGCGATTCTGGCTCCCTACTATTTTAAACCTGCCGGAGCAAAGCAATTGGCTGAATTCTGTGCCAGAATTGCAGAATCGGTTCCTCAATTGCCGGTTTATTTTTATCATATTCCAGTTTTAACAGGTTGCAATGTGTCCATGTTCGATTTTCTGAATGAAGCAGCTCCGATGATCCCTAACTTGGCTGGAATCAAATACACACACGAAGATTTTATGGATTTTCTGACTTGCTTGCATTTTGCCGGTGGTAAATACGATATGTTGTGGGGGCGCGACGAAAATATGCTTTCAGCACTCGTACTTGGAGCTCGCGGAGCCGTCGGCAGTACTTTCAACTATGCTGCTCCACTGTATTATCAACTGATTGATGCTTTCGATGCAGGAAACCTTCCCGAGGCCCGCAAGTTGCAACAACTTTCTATCGATATGATCCGCTTACTTGGGAAATACGGTGGTATTGCCACCGGAAAAGCATACATGCGTTATGTTGGCCTTGAATGCGGAGAATTCCGTTCTCCGGTAAAGAATGCCTGGGTGGAGGCTTATCCGCAATTTGAAGCGGATGTTCGTGCATTGCAGATGGAACATTTATTTTCAAAATAGAAGTGAGAAAAATTGGATGGATAGTGGTTTGCTGTGGCGTTTTAATGGGAGCATGCAGTCAGTCTAAAATGAATGGAGACAAGCCGATGAAAATAGAATGGGATACGCTTGCAGTACTACCTCCGGCCGAAGGAGAAAGCAATCATCAGGGATTGGCCGGAGCATTATCCGGAATCGTAGATAACCAATTGGTGATTGCCGGGGGCTCGAATTTTGAAAATGGAATGCCCTGGAATGGCGGGACAAAGGTTTACCATGACGACATTTTTATTCTGAAAAAAGATTCTGCCGGAGAACTTTTATGGAGCACTCCTCCACTGAAATTGTCTGCCCCACTGGCATACTCTGCCTGTTTATCGGTTCCTGAAGGTTTGATTTGTCTGGGCGGTGAAGATGCCGACGGATCTCGAAGCGATGCTTTTCTTTTCAGCTTTGCAGAAGACAGTTTAATCAGAGAAGAGTTGCCGTCAATTCCTCAGTCGGTTTCCAATGCCGGAGCTGCAGCGATAGGTCAAACGATATTTCTGGCAGGTGGATTGAATACCGAGGGGGCAGTTAATTTCTTTTTTGCATTGAATTATCTGGATGAAAATGCTTCGTGGCAAACACTTCCGGAATTGCCACAGGCCGTTTCCCATGCAGTAGTACTAAGTCAGAATGATGGCAATGAAGATTGTATTTATTTGGTCGGTGGCCGCTCCAAAGATGGCGACCTAAGTACTTTTTTCAGCACTATCTGGAAATATTCACCTTCGAAGCAACGCTGGGAAAAAGCAGGAACCCTGAAAGAAGAAGATTGTGAATTCGGACTGTCTGCCGGTACAGGAATCGCTTGGGGCAATCATTACCTCTTGCTTTTGGGTGGAGATCGAGGTGTGTTATTTAATAGAACAGAGCAGTTCAATAATGCCATTGACAAAGCTGGGAATGATTCAATTCGCCAAAAATTAATTGCTGAAAAGATTGCACATCTGACTAATCATCCCGGATTTTCCAAAACGGTTTTCTGCTTCAATACAAAATCTGGAGAGATTGAGAAACTGAGCGAAATTCCCGGGTTGTCGCAGGTAACTACGCAGGCTTTTCGCTGGGCGAATCAAGTAATTATTCCTTTGGGTGAAATAAAACCGGGAGTACGAACTACTGTGATAAAACAACTGAATATTCAGGAACAAACCAAAATGAAATAGGCCAAACGATAGAATTCACAACTGAGCAGGAATGAAAAGCTGGAGCCGATGTGAAAGTTGCAAAAAGAAACTTTGAAAATTTATACGGATGAAACGAACATGTTGAAGGATACACCAACACCGATAAAAATATCGGCATGTGAGTTCCATCCGGCAATTAAAAAACAAATTATTTACGGATGAAACAGACTCAAAAAATATATCCATGGGTAGTAGTCGGCCTGCTTTGGGTTGTGGCTCTGCTCAATTACATGGATCGTCAAATGCTTTCAACCATGAAGGTGTCGATGATGATTGATATTCATGAATTGGAGACCGCCGAAAATTTTGGCCGTCTGATGGCCGTTTTTCTGTGGATTTACGGATTGATGAGTCCTGTCGCCGGGTTGATCGCCGACCGAATCAATCGCAAATGGTTAATTGTGGGCAGTTTGGCAGTTTGGTCGGGAGTAACGCTGAGCATGGGTTTTGCCAATAATTTTAATCAACTGTACGCGTTGCGGGCAATCATGGGAGTAAGCGAAGCACTGTATATTCCGGCAGGCTTGTCTTTAATCGCTGATTATCACAAAGGAAATACCCGTTCGCTGGCCATCGGAATTCACATGACTGGTTTGTATCTCGGGCAAGCTATCGGCGGTTTCGGAGCCACTGTTGCCAGTCATTTTTCGTGGCAACTGGCATTTCAATCATTTGGACTAGTTGGAGTACTATATAGTTTTGTTTTGATATTTTTCCTGCACGAACATCGTGATGAGCAGCGCGAAAAATCGCATGGTACAGGCAAAATATCGGGAGGAAGATTTTCCTCTGTTTCCAAAAGTTTGGGAATGCTACTCGGAACAGTCAGCTTTTGGGTGATTCTCTTCTATTTTGCAGCACCGAGCTTCCCAGGGTGGGCAACCAAAAACTGGCTGCCAACCTTGTTTTCCGAAAGCCTGGGGCTGGATATGGCTTTGGCCGGTCCGATGGCAACAATTACCATTGCAGCTTCTTCTTTTATCGGTGTAATTTTCGGAGGAATTCTGGCCGATCGTTGGATTCAGCGAAATTTACGCGGACGAATATTCACCGGAGCAATTGGCTTAAGTTTACTTATTCCTGCTCTACTGTTTCTGGGTTTTGGCAATGGATTAATGACTGTTTTAACGGGGGCCATTTTGTTCGGAATTGGCTACGGAATGTTTGATGCCAACAATATGCCCATTTTATGTCAGTTTGTTTCGCCCCGACACCGTGCTGCCGGATACGGCTTAATGAATATGACAGGCGTTTTTGCCGGGGCACTAATTACCGACTTGCTAGGAAAATCAACCGATTCGGGCAATCTGGGACACGACATGGCTCTGCTGGCAATTCCAGTAGCTTTGGCTGTCGTATTGCAATTATTTACTCTTCGTCCAACGCTTGCAAATAAAACAGAAGATTAATAGTTTTAGCGTAAATTAATCGATACCGCTATGACTAAAAAACTATTCTTTTCATTCCTGATTGCATTGGTAACCATCACTACTTTTGCTCAGGAAAACAAATTCGGAACTTATTACAATCAGCGTCGGACTCTGTTTGAAAAATTACCCGACACACCACACGAAATTATTTTCCTCGGAAACAGCATTACCGACGGATCGGAGTGGGTGGAACTATTTGCAAATCTGCGTGTAAAAAATCGCGGTATCAGTGGCGATACAACTGATGGTGTTTTATTCCGACTGAATGAAGTAACCCGATCGAAACCCGATAAAGTATTTCTACTGATCGGAATAAACGACTTATCGCGAGGCGTAGCTCAAGAAACTGTTTTCGAAAATATTTGCACTATTGCCAGACAAATTCATACCGATTCGCCCAAAACAAAAGTATTTGTACAGAGCATTCTGCCTGTCAATCCTGTTTTCGAAAAATTCCCGAACCATGTAACCAAAACCGAACAGGTACTTTGGATTAATCAGAATTTAGTAAGCTGGTGCGCGATGAATAATTGTACGTTTATCGATCTGTTCAGCTCTTTTAAAAATGAAAGCGACAATCTCCTGAATCCAAAATACTCAAACGACGGCTTACACCTGACTGGTGACGGATATGTTTTATGGGCAGAAATTATACGGCCATTGGTTTTGAAAAAATAAAACGAAAAAACCTTGCCCATGCGTCGTTTCCTTTCAGTAATAACACTGCTACTGGCAATCGTTTCTATGAAAGCAGAAGAAACGAAATGCCCGATTATTCCGCTGCCCAACAAAATTGAAATGCATACGGGAAAGCTCACCTTACACAAAGAACTGTCGGTAAGTTTTTCAGACAAAAACCTGAACTCGCTGGTTGATTTATTCGGCCAATCGGTCGCACTGTTTTCAGACACGCCGTGGGTGATCAGGAAAAATAAAAGCAACTCGCTCATTCAGCTTTTTATCGATCCAAACACAAATTTTAAATCCGAAGAATATTTGCTCGAAGTACTCCCGTCCGGAATAAAACTGAGCGCTTCGGGACAAAACGGACTATTTAACGGCATGCAATCGCTGATTCAACTCATCATCTTTTCTGAAAAAAATAAAGAAAAAGTGATACTGAATTGTTGCACCATACACGATCAGCCTCGCTACGGCTGGCGTGGGCTGATGCTGGATGAATCGCGTCATTTCTTCGGAAAAGAAAAAGTAAAGCAACTGCTCGACTACATGGCTTTGCACAAACTGAATAAATTTCACTGGCACCTCACCGACCAGCCCGGCTGGCGTATTGAAATCAAAAAATATCCCAAACTCACAACAGTGGGAGGCCTTGGTAATTACGACGATCCAAATGCCAAAGCATCGTATTACACACAAAGCGAAATTGCTGAAATTGTTGCCTACGCCCAACAGCGTTTCATCGAAGTTATTCCTGAAATCGACATGCCCGGGCATGCCTCTGCGGCAAACCGAGCCTATCCTGAATTCAGCGGCGGCGGTTCCGAAGCCTATCCCGAGTTCACCTTCAATCCGGGAAAAGAAAGCACTTACCAGTATCTAACCGATATTTTAAAAGAAGTAGCCGTTCTGTTCCCTTCGAAATACATCCATATTGGTGGCGACGAAGTACATTTTGGCAATCAGCAATGGAAAACCGATGCCGGTGTGCAAAAACTGATGGCCGACAATAATCTGAAAGATTTGGTGGACGTGGAACATTATTTCATCCGCCGCATGGAAGATTCGATTCAGCACATGGGGAAAAAATTGGTAGGCTGGGACGAAATATCTGGCTCGGGCGTGGACAAAAACAGTAGTTTACTCATGTGGTGGCGGCACGACAAGAAACAACTCTTACCCGAAGCACTTGCCAAAGGTTACGAAGTGGTGATGTGCCCGCGCATTCCGTTGTATTTCGATTTTGTACAACACGAATCGCATCAATATGGTCGTCGCTGGTCAACCGATTTTTGTCCGATTGATTTGGTTTACAAATTCCCGGGAACAGAGCTTGATCCGTCTAATCCAAAAATTAAAGGAATTCAGGCGAATGTGTGGACCGAGCGCATGCAAAATAACGAACGACTCGAGTTCATGATTTTCCCGCGTATTTCGGCATTGGCCGAAGCAGCCTGGACTCAGGATAAACAAAAGGATTACGAAAATTTTTCGAATCGGTTGACAAACATGCTTCCCTTGTTTGAACGCGATAAAATCGACTATTTCAATCCGATTGAACCTGACAGCAAAGCCGAATCAAAGGCTATCAAATAAGCAATCAAATTTTTGCATAAAATAAAAAATCCGATGAAAACCCAGCATCGGATTTTTTGTTTTTATCCGTTATATTCAGAAAATCAATATATTTTGCCGAATCATTCATCGTTCGACAATTTTTCGTCTTCGATTTTGGTCGTTTCAAATAGTTTGTATATTTGCGCCATTATTAACCACGTGTTCTTGATAACCACGTAAAAAACAAGAAAATGAGAAATAAAGTTTCTGTTCTTTTCATGTTGGCAGGTATTCTTTTCGCAACCTGTCTGATCATATCAAACATCCTTGCTTCTAAAATTATGATGGTAGGCCCATGGGCTGCCCCCGCCGGAGTGTTGATTTTTCCGTTGGCATACATCATTAACGATGTGATTGCCGAAGTGTGGGGATACCAAAAAGCCCGACTAATTATCTGGGCCGGATTTGGCGTAAATGTGCTGGCTGCATTGTTTTTTACTGCTGGTGTTGCTGTTCAGGCCGCTCCGTTTTGGCAAGAACAAGAAGCCTTTGCCTCGGTTTTGGGAAGTACACCACGTATTATTGCAGCCAGTTTGCTTGCCTATTTGCTCGGTTCATTTCTGAATGCTTTTGTAATGAGTAAATTCAAGATTATGACCCAAGGCAAAGCCTTTTCGTTGCGAGCCATTGTTTCTACTTTAGCAGGCGAAGGTGCCGATTCGCTGATTTTCATTACGGTTGCATTTGCCGGAATTTTCCCAGTCAAGGTATTGCTGAGTATGGTACTTACTCAGGCATTAATTAAAACAACGTACGAAATTCTGGTATTGCCACTTACCATCTGGATTGTTGGCAAAGTAAAAAAACTGGAGGGGATCGATACCTTCGATTATTCCGTTTCGTATAATCCATTTCGTTTTAGTCAGGTTTAATAATGATTACAGAAAAAGCCATCGTGGTATTTTCAGGAGGGCAGGATTCAACAACTTGCCTGTTCTGGGCCAAACAGCACTTTGCTGAAGTGCAGGCCATTGCCTTCGACTACGGGCAGCGGCACCGCATTGAACTGGAAGCTGCCCGAAACATTGCAGAAAAAGCAAATGTCTCTTTCAATCTATTTAAAATTGATTTGCTGGCACAACTCACCAACAATGCGCTCACTTCGCAGCAAATGGAAGTCGAAAAAGAAAAACCGGAGCACCGTCCGCCCAACACATTGGTCGAAGGCCGCAACATGCTCTTTCTGACTTATGCAGCTATTTTTGCCAAGGCAAACAATATTCATCACCTGGTAACCGGTGTCGGACAAGCCGATTTCAGTGGCTATCCCGATTGCCGGAACGAATTTATCGTGTCGCTCAATCAAACGCTGAACTTGTCAATGGACTTTGAATACTCGATTCACACACCGCTGATGTGGAAAAACAAAGCAGAAATATGGCAAATGGCTGATGAACTGGGCGTATTAGATTTTGTACAAACTGAAACCGTAACGTGTTACAACGGAATAAAAGGAGCCGGATGCGGACAATGTCCGGCTTGTATGTTGCGCAACCGCGGATTGGAAAATTATTTAATTCAGAAGAAAAAATGAGTGGATTAAAACATTTGGGAAACGAAACCAATTATTCGTTCGACTACCAACCAGAAGTGTTGGAATCATTCAGCAATAAGCACCCTGAAAATGATTACTGGGTAAAATTCAACTGTCCGGAATTTACCAGTTTGTGTCCAATTACCGGGCAACCCGATTTTGCAACCATTTACCTCAGTTATATTCCTGACGGGAAATTGGTAGAAAGTAAAAGCCTGAAATTATACTTGTTCAGTTTTCGCAATCACGGGGCTTTTCACGAAGATTGTATCAATATCATCATGAAAGATCTGATTAAACTGATGGAACCTAAATACATTGAAGTTTGGGGAAAATTTCTGCCCCGCGGAGGACTCAGCATCGACCCGTACTGCAATTATGGAAAACCCGGAACCCGCTACGAAGAAATGGCTTGGCACCGCATGCGAAACCACGATCTTTCTCCTGAGAAAATTGACAATCGCTAGGTTTTATTTTTCCTATTCGGGTAATTCGAATAACATACTGTCGCGCTAACTTTCATGTAAGATGTTAGCGGACAAATTGCAAATAGTAATTTATTCAATTGTAAATACTCATGGTTTTTCGTCCCGGGGTTTGTATTCAAAAAATTCCTCGGTAGGAGCAATGTGTATTTGTCCGCGATAACCGTCTTCGGCCCAGCCAACTGCCGAAGGACCATTGTAACCGCTTTGCCCGTTTCTACCACTCGGGTTACCCTGTCCTCCACGACCACCACTGCCACCGCGACCACCACTGCCGTGACTTCCGCCCGAACCACCTACACTATTGGCAATAAACAGGTGCTGATATTGCCAGGCATCATCGGTGAAGTACAAATAGATGTCGCCACCATTGCCTCCTTCTCCGCCAAAACCGCCGGCTCCACCACAACCACCATCGCCGCCATCTTCTCCCGGCTCCTGATGCCTGATTTCTGTCACCACCTCTTCTTCCACATCTTTGTAAACCACCACATCGGTAGTTACTTCTACTTCAATTTCCTCTTCTTTTCCTTCGCTGTTTACTATTTTTTTCTTCTCTTTTTTAACTACTTTTTCGGTGAATGGCTTTTGCACAATTCGTTTTTCCACTTTGTGTTCAATCCACACGCGTCCATCTTCGCCATTGCCGCCATCACCGCCGCGACCGCCATCACCACCACGTCCACCATCGCCGCCACGTGAGGTAATCGACAACTTTCCACCATCCGGATTCACCAGATAACGATACTCTTCGTTGGTCCACCTGTTTTCGGCATACACGTACAACAAATCCGTTTGCAATACCGAATCGCGATACAAATCCACCCAAACACCAATATCAGGCCCGTTATAGCCCCACTCACCATGACCTCCGTTTTGGCCATGACCTCCGTGGTCGCCGCTAAATCCCGACATTCCATTGCTCCCCGAAAATCCTGATAGCCCTGAGCTTCCACTTAAAAACAACTGATAATCATGCTTATAGTCAAGTTGAACGGAAAAAGTGTCGCACGCCATCGGATTACGCAGCGAACGAATCTCCAGTTCCGCACGGTGATCGACAATACGGGTAAAATCGGGATCAATGATAAATCGCCCCCTGTTCCAATATCCTCCCTGAGTTGAAAAAGAGAATGCATCACTTTCCTTATTGCGGCGCAATTTGCTGCTTACCTCTTTGTATCCGTTATTGAATTCCGAAATAATTTCCCCTTTCACCGAACAGCCCGGCGCTTTGTCAAAATTTTCCATCGGACGGTAGGTGATTTTTGTTTCGTAATTCAACGGAATAAGCAATTCCTTTTTCATTTCCGGCTGCCTGCGCGGAGCAACCCGAACGCTGACATATTTTCCTCTCGACGGCACCAAACCTTCATTTACATGAATTCGTCCTCCAGAATGAGATCCTCCGGTTACTTCTACGTTCCATTTCCACCAAATAAATGAGCCACCATCCATCCCTGTTTTTCGTACTTTCCCATTTTTTTGCCAGGCAATCACCCCTATACGAAACGATTCGCCGGGCAGTACCAATTGAGAAGGATCATACACAATTTGGATTGAATCGATGCGAGATGAGAGAATCCATGCA
Source organism: Prolixibacteraceae bacterium (assembly GCA_963668595.1). Classification (GTDB taxonomy): domain Bacteria; phylum Bacteroidota; class Bacteroidia; order Bacteroidales; family Prolixibacteraceae; genus GWE2-42-39. Next base: position 3,274,507 of record OY764876.1, read on the forward strand.
TCCGCAGTTTGTGTCGTCAGTGTAAAAACTGACAGAAAAAAAAGATACAGGAAGAATATAGTGATTTTCATCCGTCCAGAATTGTTTTTCAACAGTCGAAAGGTTCCGGTAGCTATCGGAATCGAGTTCCCACCATCCAGCGGATTATACAAGTTTGTGTTCGTTGCTAAATATACTCGTTTCATGGCATTGAAAATTGAAGTCTTTGGCTCAACAATACTCAATAATCATTCCGTTTTCAGAAGAAAAAATAAAAAATATATCAGGCTGAAGAATTCATCATCACTCAAGCACAAAGTATATCTCATTAACTTTTTATTGTGTAAATTGTTACACTGAAAAATAATAAATCAACCTTTATGAAGCTTGCAAAAGAATTTAAAGAATTTGCCATGCGGGGCAACGTAGTCGATATGGCTGTGGGTATCATTATCGGCGGGGCATTTGGTAAAATTATCTCTTCGTTGGTCAACGATGTTATCATGCCGCCTATTGGATTACTGATTGGCGGAATTGATTTTAAGGACCTGAAACTGGTACTGACCGACGATGTAGTAAATGCTGCCGGCGAAGTAGTTTTAAAAGGAGCATCGCTCAAATACGGAATGTTTATTCAAACCACCTTCGATTTTCTGATTATTGCATTTGCTATTTTTATGGCTATTAAACTCATGAACAGGTTGAAACGCAAGGAAGAAACGAAACCTACTCCTGCTCCCGAACCAGTTAAACCGACGCGCGAAGAAGAGTTGCTTGCTGAAATTCGCGACTTGCTGAAAAATAAATAAAAAACAAAGGCACATGATTCTCCTGAAAAACACTTGGATTTCATTGGATTCATGTGTCTTTTAAATATGTTTTATTCTTGACCGTCAATCCGATTTCATGTACCTTCGTGCCCAAATTTACCAAGCATGTCATCTTTCACACATATCATTTTTGACCTCGACGGAACACTCACCGATAACACCCAGGGCATCGGACAATCGCTACGTTATGCCATGCAAAAAATGCATATCGACGGGTATTCTGACGAATTACTGAAAACTTTTATTGGCCCACCATTGCAACAGTGTTTTAAATCGCATTTCGGATTGAATGAACGCGATACCGAGTTGGCGGTCGCCTATTTTCGTGAGTACTACGGAGAAAAAGGATGGAGCGACAATATTCCGTATGCAGGAATTCGTGAACTCATGGAAGAACTGCATGCTTCGGGGAAAAAATTATTTGTGGCCACCTCGAAATTCGAAAAATACGCCCGCCTGATTCTTGAAAAATTTGAACTGGATCAATGCCTTACTGATATGCAAGGAGCCGATTATAGTGGACACCTTACCAAGGCACAGCTGATTGAGCAAATTATGGAACGCAATCGCATGCAGGCCGGTGCGCATATTGCCATGGTAGGCGATACGGTTTTCGATATTGAAGGAGCACGCGAAACAGGAATTTCTGCTGTTGCTGTTGGCTACGGTTTTGGTAAAGTAAACGATTTAATGGCTCTCGAACCCGAAGCTTATGCCGAAGATGTAGATGAATTGTATGAAATATTAATCTGAAAAACATGTTCCGACTCATTGTTGAATACCGGGTGAAACCCAAATCGCGCGAACAATTCGAAGAATTGTTTGGCCCAAAAGGTGAACGCGTAAAATTGTTTAGTCGGTCGAAAGCCTATTTGGGCAGCGAATTATTGCTCGACGATGAATCGAAGCTTGCATACATTGCCATCGATTTCTGGGAGTCGGAAACCGCGCAAACAGAATTCGCGAAAACACAAGCCACTACAATCGAAAAACTCAACCAGCAAATTGCCCGCATGGTAAAAGGTAACGATCGAATCTGGATGGAGTAATTCAGCTATTTCTATTTAGCATTCTAAAATTCCCATTTAGTACTACCCCATCAATATCCATTTTCTGTGCTGAAAGAAGTGCCTCGTTTAAGGTATGTACAATTGGTTCGCCCTGCGCATTAAACGAGGTATTAATTAGTGCTTTAGCTTCATATTTCTCATCCAGACAAGTCAACAAATCCCACAAATATGGATTTTCATCGCGACTAAAAAGGGTTTGGATACGCGCTGTTCCGCTGGCATGCACAGCTCCGGCCAGTTCGTTTTGTTTCTCCTGAAGAATCAGAAAATCGAGTAACATGTACCGGCTCAGCGGATGAATTTTGCCTTGTCCGGTGAAATATCGTGCATTTTTTTCAAGCATTACCGGTGCAACCGGGCGATACCATTCGCGTTTTTTGTGCTGCATACTTACTTTCTGTGCCAGCATTTTCGAATCGGCACGGCAAAGCAAACTGCGGTTTCCCAGAGCACGCGGGCCTGCTTCTCCGGCTCCATTGCAAATGCCGATCACTTTGCCATCAGCCAGCGCCTGCGCACAAAGCCGGATGTCTTCTTCGGAATAAACAAACGAATTGTTTTCGATATTCCAGTTATTCAGATACGGAGAATGAAGCTCCACTTTGCCATGCTTTATCCACTCGGCAAAAGCCGCTGCTCCCAGTGCCAAGCCCGAATCTTCGGTGCAGGGCGGAATAAACACTTCGGCAAAAAGCCCGCTGTTGACCAGTTCGGTGTTAGCAACAATATTCAGGGCACAACCTCCCGTATAATACAGGTTTTCGCAGCCCGTTTGTGTTTTCAGTCGTTTAAAAACAGCGAGCATTTCGCTCACGAATACCTGATGAATGGTGGCGATAATATTTTGGATAAACGGGTTTTTCTGATCGAAGGATTTAAGCTGAATTCCAAACGCTTTTTCCGCTTCAGCAAAGAAAACCGACTTGTGGTTCCAGATATTTTCGAAATACTGATGTTGCTCCAGCCAGCTTTCAATTTCGCAACTGTAAGTGCCGTGACCGGCCAGCCCCATCACTTTACCCGCAACCGAATTTTGCTCGGCCAATTTTGCACCAATAATAGCAAAAACCAGCGCATTGGCATTAAAAAGCGTACTCAGCTTTTTTAGCTCCCAGTGGTATTCAACTAAATTGATTTGATTATTGCGGAATGTCCAGGCAGAGAAATTGCTCAGGCTGGCACCGCCATCGAAATGCACCAGCAAACTGTTTTCCTTGAAATTTCCGAAGAAAGGCAAACAACTGAAAACGTGTGCCAGCTCGTGATTAAGCACCCATGCTTGCATTTCGCGGCCAAACCACCAGCAACGACCTTTTTCCCAGCTACTGACAAGTTTCTCAGCAAGCGGCGCTTCGAAGCGAACATTGCCTTGCGGACTCAGAAAAGTGCGCCCCACCACATTGTCAACAAAAACCAGATCAAAATCGGTTGCCAACAGTTTTTTTTCTTTCAGAATAGCATACAGTTTCTCGTACAGTTTGTTGTCGCGCTTTACCCTGCTGATGCGTTCAAGTTGCAGGAATTGCTGCACCTGTCCGTTTTGCATGATGCACAGATTGTGATCGTGTACATAAAACGGGTATTCATAATCGAAACGATCCTGAATGCCATATATAGCGAGCGTTGGAAGCGACTGGTTCATCTCAGGCAAATTGCAGGTAAACCGCACCCGCCAGCAAGAGGTAAACGATCAGGTTTCCCCAGAATCGGCTCTTCATGAAAACAAAATAGTTTGATAACAAAAACGACAGCGGAAGCGAAAGAATAAGAAATATTTCGTACGAAACGGCCGGAACAACCAGCAGTAAAATCAATGGAAACAAGAAAATGAAGAAAAACACCTGGAAATATTTCCGGGAACTGATTTTCTTTTCATCGAAACGAGCCAGAAAAAAGAGACTTGCCAGAAAAGTAATTAAAGCAATCAACCCCAGAAAAGCAAGCACTGCTATATTTTCCATTCCCAAAACAAATGATTTCGGGCTGAAAATACTTTGCTCAATTACAACGATTAAATCGCTTAATTCATTGGCAATCCAGTAGCCTGAAAAAGTAAATAGCCACGGTATGGCTAATGCCAAAAGCGGAAGAACAATGTCGCGCCACGAAATCTGTTTATGAATGATGCGAAGACCGATCCACACTACCGGAAAAAGAAAAATCAGGTTAAAATAAAAAAGCGATCCAAGAGAGATCAGAATGCCTGCATCGAAGGCGTTGGCATGTATTTTTTCCTTTTCGTACGAATCGAAAAGACGATCGATGGCAAACAATAGAAAAAACACAGCCAGATAAACCGGATGCATCGCATGAACCGGCAGCAACGCACTGCTCAGGATAATAAGCAAATTGGCCGGTAAAAATGTACGTACACGAATAAATGCATACTGAATATTTAATCGAATTGCCAAAAAAGCCAAAGTGACCAACAAAACCAAAGGCAGTATTCGATTTGCTTCAGGACTTTGTTCCATCAGCCATGCTATCGGGCGATACAACGGCATCGATGCTTCTCCTTCGAAAAAAGGATAAGGTTCCGGAGTTATCAACGATGGAAGCCACAACAAAGCTGCCATAACCGGAATTAACAGGAAATGGAAAGCATGATTCGATTTTAAAACTCGTAGCAGCATACGTTATTTCTTTTCAGAAAAAAGAATGCCCAAACAATACATCGATTGTCCGGACACGTGTATTTTATAAGTCGAAACCTAAGTCGCGACGATAATATTTTCCTTCGTATTCGATTTTTTCAGCATTGCGGTACGAGCAATCCAGTGCTTCGCGCATCGATTTTCCGTACGAGCTGATAGCAATAACACGACCTCCGTCGGTTACCACTTCGCCATTGCTGAATTTTGTTCCGGCATGGAAAGCAATACTTCCTTCTACCTGATCGAAACCAGTCATCACTTTTCCCTTTGGATACGAACCCGGATAACCACCCGAAACCATCATCACTGTTACGGCAGTACGCGGATCAATTTCGAGCGTTTTTTCATCCAGATTACAATCAGCCACTCCTTCGAGCAAGTCAACAAAATCAGACTGGATGCGCAACATAACAGCTTCTGTTTCGGGGTCACCCATGCGCACATTGTATTCAATAACAAACGGATTATTTTCGACATTAATCAAGCCCAGGAAAACAAAACCCTGATAAGGAATATTGTCTTTTTGCAACCCCTGAACCGTCGGAATTACAATCCGTTCTTCTACTTTCTGCATAAATACAGCATCGGCAAACGGAACAGGAGAAATAGCTCCCATGCCACCGGTATTCAGTCCGGTATCGCCTTCGCCAATTCGTTTGTAATCTTTGGCAACCGGAAGAATTTTGTAATTTTTGCCGTCGGTCATTACAAATACCGAACACTCCACTCCACGGAGAAATTCTTCGATTACCACTTTGCTGCTGGCATCGCCAAACTGTCCGTCGAGCATTTCGCGCAACGAGCTAACTGCTTCTTCGAGATTATCAATAATCAATACTCCTTTCCCGGCAGCCAATCCGTCCGCTTTCAATACATAGGGTGCTTTCAGGCTTTCGAGAAAAGCAACGCCTTCGGGCAGGTTTTGCTTGGTCACCGTAAAATAACGCGCGGTTGGTATTTGGTGACGCGCCATAAAATCTTTGGCAAAATCTTTACTTCCTTCGAGTTGGGCTCCCAGCTTTTGCGGACCAACAATTTTCAGGTTTTTTAATTCAGGCTGAAGCAAAAGATAGTCGTGTAACCCTTCGCAAAGAGGCACTTCCGGTCCCACCAAAACCAGATTGATTTGGTTTTCAATAATTGCTTTTTTAATTCCTTCGAAATCGGAAACACCGATCGGCAAATTGGTTCCAAGTTCAGAAGTTCCGGCATTTCCGGGTGCAATAAACAATTTTTCGAGTTTGGGCGATTGTTTAATTTTCCATGCCATCGCATGTTCTCTCCCTCCGGAGCCAATAACAAGAATGTTCATTTTGTATCTTTTGCTTTTCAGAAGAATCTTCAAAAACCGAACTCTTCTGTATGTTTCACTTTAATTATTTCAATTTAAATTCCCTCCGGAATCGTTTCGAAACGATAACCACGCGATTTAAGTTCGCGAATTACCCGAGGCAGCGCTTCTTTCATATTCTTTTCGGCTTTCAACGAATCGTGGAATACCAAAATAGAACCGGGTCTGACGAAACAAATGGTATTCTGATAAACCTGCTCCGCACTCAACTGCCGATCGAAATCGCGACTAAGTACGTCCCACATTACAAAGCGGTACTGGTTTTTCAATTTCCGGTACTGACTGCGTTTCAGAAATCCATGTGGCGGACGAAACAAGCGCGAATGAATGAGCTCATTGGCTCGTTCAATATTCTGCAGATACGTTTCGTTATCACACTTCAAACCTTGTAAATGATTGAACGTGTGATTGCCCGTCGGATGTCCGGCTTCACAAATCATTCGGAACTCTTCGGGATGTTTCTGCACATTTTCGCCTACACAGAAAAAAGTAGCCGGAATATTTTCCTCTTCCAACAAACGAAGCACCCATGGAGTAATTTCCGGAATTGGGCCGTCGTCGAATGTCAGATAAACAACTTTTTCGTTTCCCGGAATACACCAAAAAGCTTCCGGGTAAAGTAGCCGAAGCAGTTTCGGTAAACGTACCTTCGGGTTCCACCGCATCATTAATTCACAGAACTATAGATTTGCAGATATTTATTGAAACTATCCGACAATTCCCGAGCCATGGCCTCCTGTCCGTTTTTAGTACAAATGGTATTCATCTCGCGAATGAAATATAATACACGCTGAATTTCATCATCCATCAGATGAGCCATTTTTTTATCGAGCGACAGGTAATATTCCAATTCCTGTTCGAATTGAGTTTTCATTGTACCAAATACTTCCAATCCTTTCTGTGGGGCTCCGGCTTTCATGTAATTTTCAGCCATCATCAGTGCAAAATAGTTATACGGAACTACTTCGTTCGTGATCAGTTCGCGCGAGCGATCGAGCACTGCCACTGCCGAATCATTTTTCCCTTCGGCAATGAGACCTTCGGCCAGACGATTGAAATTATTACGGATATTCATCATCATCCGGGAGTTGTTCTCATCAATGTAAACTTTCGGATCGTTCATATTGCCCCATTTGAAATCGGACATCATGTGTTTGTACATCAACTCGGTATTTACGCCACCAATCTGAACGCGGTCTCCTGCTGTTTTCACAGGAACAAAGCGATAAGCAAGCCCTTCGAGGCGGAAATAATCCTGTAACCCGAGGTATTTATCGCGACCAACAGTAATTGCCCAGTACATCGGACGTTCCCAATTGGTTTGGTTAATCATGTCGAGAATCATCAACTCATCTTTGGTGATGTAACTGCGACTTCCAAAGTTGATATAAATTGTGTCGGCAATCTGATCGTAATCCTCAGGAGCAACCACTTTATTCCGAATCACAGCTTCTTTATCTACCACATAGTATAATTCTTTGGTTGGAAGATACGAAGCATTGTCAGCCTGCGTCAGTTTCGTGCGCGGATCTTCATCTTTAATGAATTCAATGGCACGTTTCAGCTCTATCGGCTCTTTGATACGCGGATCATTCATCAGATAAATTACATCGTGTTTTCCCTGTACATACTGATCGTGCGTAAAACTGATCGGTAGCGGATCAGAACCGTACGCCTTCCGTTTCATCTGATCGATATACCAATCTGTTTGGAAATAGCTAAGGTTACAAACGCGTATGTCGGTACCAAATTCTTCTACATCCTGATTGTACCAAAGCGGGAAAGTATCGTTGTCTCCATTCGTGAAGATTATCGAATTGGGCTGACATGATTTCAGATAATTGGCTCCGAAGTCGCGTGCGGTATATCTTCCCGAACGATCGTGATCGTCCCAGTTTTCAGAAGCCATAATGCCCGGAACAAGGATTAGTGAAATAAGCGAAACAGCAATTGCACTCGTTGTTGCCGGAGCAAATTTCTTAACTCCTTCGTAAAGCGAAAGAACGCCAATACCAATCCAAATTGCAAAAGCGTAGAACGACCCTGCATAAGCATAATCACGTTCACGCGGCTGATGCGGAGATTGGTTCAGGTAAAATACGATGGCCAAACCAGTCATGAGAAATAACAAAGTAACCACCCACAAATCCTGACGGCCTGAAACTCCCTTGTTGTACATGTAAAACAATCCGGCCAGACCTAAAATCAACGGAAGGAAATAATAGGTATTTCGTGCTTTATTATTTTTCATGTGAGCCGGAATGCTTTTTTGGTCACCCAAACGCATCGAATCAACAAAATCAATTCCGCTGATCCAGTTTCCGTTGGTAATTCCTCCATGCCCCTGAATATCGTTTTGACGGCCCGCAAAGTTCCACATAAAATAGCGCAGATACATAAATCCAATCTGATACCGGAACATGAAAGTCAGGTTCTCAGTGAAAGTTGGTATCTGAAGCATCTGTGTTTCGCCGGAAGGATCGGTGTAGCGAACATTCCGTCCTTTTATATTTGCCCATTGTTTGTAGTCGTCAATATGCTGGTCTTCGCGACTGTACATACGCGGAAGGAAAGTACAATAATCGCTGTTGAAAACTGGTTTTTCGCGTATCTCAGCAATTGCATATTTGCCATCTTTCTGAATGTAATACGGTTTATCTTCAACATAAGGAGTACGGTCGTCCAGCGGAGTATTGTAATATCTTCCGAAGATAAGAGGACGATCGCCATACTGTTCGCGGTTTAAATAACTGAGCAACGAGAATACATTGTCGGGGCTGTTCTGATCCATCGGTGGGTTTGCCGAAGAACGAATTACAACAATTGCAAACGACGAGTAACCGATCAGAATCACAGTAACGCTGAGCAAAACAGTATTCCACAGGACCATTCCTTTGCGCATAGTATAGCGTATGCCGAAAATAATCAGACTAAGTAGTAAAATCGAATAAAAAATAACTCCAGTGTTGTATGGAAGTCCAAAACTATTAACAAACAGCAATTCGAATTTAGAAGCGATTTGCACCACACCCGGAATAATTCCGTACATGATTGCGCCCAGGATAACAAAGGAACCAATCAAACAATAGAGAATTCCTTTGCGGGTTGGAGTATATTTTTTGAAATAATAAACAAATACAATGGCCGGAATTGCCAACAGATTCAACAAGTGAACTCCAATGGAGAGCCCCATCATGTAAGCGATGAAAATAATCCAGCGATTGGCATGCGGCTCGTCAGCCACATCTTCCCATTTCAGAATTGCCCAGAACACAATGGCCGTAAACAGCGACGATGAAGCATATACTTCACCCTCTACTGCCGAAAACCAGAACGTATCAGAAAAAGTGTAAGCCAGAGCACCCACAACGCCACTTCCAACGATCGCAATGGTTTGAGCCATGCTCAATTCCTGATTGCGACCAATTAATTTTTTTGCCAGATGCGTAATGGTCCAGAAAAGGAACAAAATGGTAAATGCACTCGCCAATGCCGATAAGGTATTAACAGCCATAGCAGCTTTCGATCCACCACCAAATAGAATGGTGAAAAAACGACCGAATATCATAAAAAACGGAGCACCCGGAGGATGACCCACTTCAAGTCGATACGAAGTAGTAATAAATTCACCACAGTCCCAAAAACTTGCTGTGGGTTCAATGGTTAACAGATAAGTGATTGCTGCTACCAGAAAGGTAAACCAGCCAAAAGCATTGTTGATCAGCTTATAATTCTTCATAGGTACATGCCAATTTTGTATCGTTGCGAAGATAGTACATTCTTTCAACTATGGCCAAAAGCTACGGCATTTTGTAAAGTGAAAGCGTAAAGAAATGAAGATGAGCCCGACCACCCTTTCTTTGCTACTGCAAAACCTGGAATTCTGTGCGCCGGTTTAAACTCCTTGCCACTTCCGCTTCCTGTTCATTACCAATCTGTTCTATAAACTTAGTATTCAAAACTTCGCCTTCTTTCAGGAAAGAATACTTTCGCGCCGTTTTTACACGCACCCGAAATGGAAGCGATTCACCATACCCTTTCGCTTTCAGTCGGTTTGCCGAAACACCTTTCTGAATCAGGTAGCGCACCACTTCGTCGGCTCGTTTTTGCGATAAATCCATATTGAAAGCGGCATCACCCACATCATCGGTATGCGACATTATTTCAATGGAAATATCCGGATTGATGGACAGTATTTCAACAACTTTATCGAGCGAAGCCCGACTGGCTGGCTGCAATTCCCATTTCCCTGATTCGTAATTAATGTCATCAATACGAATCGGCTGATCAGTCGGTGTTTGTTTTAGTTCAAGATTGAAATCGAAAGCTTCGCGCAATCCACGTGTCGATATTTTTGCCTGAGCATTCAAAAAGCCTTTTTTGAAAACCATCACCGCATAATCGGCCTCGGGTTTTAGCTCGGCACGAAAAGTTCCCTTTTCGGTTTTCATCAGCATCGATGTTCCATCGGTACCCACAATACGAACATTTACATTATCGATCACTGAGTCAGTCTCGAGACTGCAAACCTTTCCGAAGCACTGAAACAATCGGGGAGGCAGAAAGAACGAATACAGGTCGGCTCCGCGTGAGCCTTTTCGGGTGCTTGCAAAATATCCGCGTTCTCCGCGTCCGGCAAAAATCAACCCGAAATCGTCATTGGGCGAGTTCACAGGCGTGGACATATTTTCAACCGTCCATTTTCCATTCAGATCAGCCGTTGCATGAAAAATATCAAAACCACCCACTCCCGGATGATAATCCGAAGAGAAATAAAAATGCCCGTTTTTTCGCATAAATGGCGAAGTCTCTCTTCCCGGAGTATTGATTTGCTCACCCATATTTAGTGGTTCGCCAAATTCGTAATTGGCAATTCCCGATTTCCAAATGTCGGTTTGCCCTTGTCCTCCGGCCCGATCCGAAGAAAAAAACAACCATTTGCCATCAACCGAAATGGCCGGATAAGCATACGAAGCACCATCGTTGCAGAAAGAGATTGGCTCAGGTTTGCTCCAAACCGAATTTTCTTTTCTACAGAAAAAAAGACGTGAATTCATTTTCTGGCCCACAACATATTCGGCACGCTGAAAAACAATTAGTTGCCCATCGGCTGAAACCGAAATGGCCGATTCGTTTGCTTCGGTATTGATTTTCAGACTGTCGCCTAACGTTTTAGCGAACGACCATTTATGGCGCGCCGAATCGTATTCAGCAACAAAAATATCGGCAAATTTTTGTCCGGTAACCGGATTAATCTGTTTGCCGGTTGCTTCTTCCGAAGCCGACGCAAACAACAGGCGATCTGCCTTCCGAGGCCATGCAGCTACCGAGGTTTCATCGGCAAACGAGTTGGGCGCTTTCAAACTTTCAATTAAATATACCGGTGGAAGCTTTTGCCACTGACGAATCATCCGTAGCGATTGCTGATTATTGAGAAAGCGGTTATCGCCGGCATTATTTTCCATCTGCTTCAGCAGGTTCTCCATCTCATCATATTTCTCTGCTGCCCGCAATACATCAATATAGCGAAACTGCGTTGCAAGGTCGTTATCGCCACGACGAATTGCATTTTTATACCAGCTTGCTGCCTGCGGATAAAGCCCTTGTCCGAAATACGCATCTCCTATACTTTTGGCTGCCGCAAACTTCTTTTTGGCATCTTTTTCTTTCTCATTAAACTGCTTGTATTTTTCCGTTGCAGCATAAAATTCGCCACGCTCCAACGCCTGATTGGCCTCGGTTAAAAGTTGTCCGCCCGAACAAGAGGCGAGAAATAATAAAACAGAAAGAGGCACGATGAAAAATACAGGACAATGAAATGATATTGATTTCCGATTGAGCATGCCGGTTGATTTTTGTATTGATTCGGACTAAAATACAACAATCTGTCGAGCTTTCAGGAAATTTTGAAGGAACATTTTTCGGAGCCGAAACTTGAATGAGCAAAACGAAAAAACCAGCCATTTTATCGAAAATGCACCAGTAAAGATTCAGACGAATAAAATGAATTTACAGGATTAGTTTTTTACATGAATCCAGTAGCCCGATTTTGGGTTTTCCTGGCGCAAGCTATTCAATGTTGTTTTTGCATCATTCATGCTTGCAAATCCCTGAATTGAAATGCGGTACAAACCATTGAATACACCCAGATTTTCAGGAGAATAACCTTCATCTTTCATTTGCTGCATGTATTCTTGTGCATTGGCCAGTTCTTTAAAGCTTCCGCCAATCACAAAATAACGATTTTCCTCAACCGGTGCAGCTTTCTCCTCAACAAACTGAGCAGTTTCGGGCTCAGTTATTTTTTCCTGAACAGGAGCAACAACATCGGCAAGCTGTGTAATAATATTAAGGTTCGAATGATCAACAATGTCATTTGTTTTCTTCATCGGAATAAGAGCCAATGCAAGCAAAAGCGGAGCCCCGATCAATACTTTCTTCACATTGCGACGGCTAAAAACAATTGGCTGATTGTCGCTGTGTTGTACTTTTGTTGCTGTGTCGGGAACCAGGCGCTGGTAAAGTTTTTCAAACGTAAATTCGTCCAGTCCGTATGCATCAATCAATAAATTCTGATCAATCGCTGGTTCAAACTGAAGATTTTCCATTCGGTCGTAATACAAATCGCCAATTCCTGCAAATTTGAGTTTTTCGTAGCGTTGTAAAATAAGGAAAGCCCCGTCAACAAACGATTCCACTTTCAATTTGGCATCGAAAAAACCGAGGCCTTCTTTTTCAGAAATATAATTGATAAGTAAACCGTCGCTTTTGCGCAATTTGGGATTAAACGCAATTTCTTTTGAAGGAGGGAGAAAACAATCGTGTCTGATTTCTGCTGGCTTGTAATTGGCAACGAAACCTCCAAGATCCGGAATGATCACACAATCATTCAGTAACAGCAAATCCTTTATGTACGATTGAATTTCCACAGTTTTTCTCCTATTCACTGCCCAAAACTAAAGAAAAATATATGTGCGGTCAACCCTTTGTTAGTAGATAAACGGCAATTGTTGAAAACTATTTTTAACTCGTCATTGTAAGAATAAAATCCTCAGCAGGTTGATATATTTTCTATTTTTACCGCACAGAATAAAAAAACTCAACAACCATGGAAAAAATTCTTGTTACGGGCGGAACAGGTTACATTGGCTCGCATACTGTAGTCGAGTTACACAACGCCGGCTACGAGGTAATCATTGTTGATAACCTATCGAACTCGAGCATTGATGTGCTTGAAAATATCGAGAAAATTATCGGCATCAGGCCTGCATTCGAACAATTTGATCTTTCGAATGCATCACTTACCGACGACTTTTTTGCCCGTCATCGCGACATCAAGGCAATCATTCACTTTGCTGCATCGAAAGCAGTAGGCGAATCGGTTGAAAAACCATTGCTCTACTATCGCAACAATTTGGTTTCGATGATGAACCTGCTCGATTGCCAGTTGAAATACGGCGTTGCCAATATTGTTTTCTCATCGTCGTGCACCGTTTACGGACAACCCGACAAATTGCCGGTTACCGAGAACACTCCGCGCAAGGATGCCGAGTCGCCTTACGGTAATACAAAACGTGTGAATGAAGACATTTTACACGATGCCATTCACGCCAATCCTCAACTGAAAGCCATTGCCCTGCGTTATTTTAACCCGGTAGGTGCTCACCCGAGTGCACTAATTGGCGAACTGCCATTGGGAGTTCCGGCTAATCTGGTTCCATTTATTACCCAAACAGCCGCCGGACTTCGTCAGGAACTGAAAGTATTTGGTGACGACTACGATACTCCTGATGGCTCAGCAGTTCGTGACTACATTAATGTAGTGGATTTGGCCAAAGCTCACGTTGTTGCTATCAAGCGACTGCTGGAAGGGAAGAACAAAACCAGCTACGAAGTATTCAATCTTGGAACCGGAACCGGAGTTTCGGTACTCGAAATGGTAAAAACCTTTGAAAAAGTTAGTGGCGTAAAAATGAACTACAAAATTGTAGCGCGTCGTGCCGGCGACATCGAAAAGATATGGGCCGACACAACTTATGCCAACGAAGAATTAGGCTGGAAAGCCGAAAAAGGTCTGGACGAAACGCTGCTTTCGGCCTGGAATTGGGAAAAACAAGTGCGTGGAATTTAATCCGCCAGCATTCATAATAAAATTCAAACCCGGGAAACAGCTTTATTCAGTTGCTTTCCGGGTTTCTTCGCGTCTCAAACTCCGCTCACTACTGATTGGCTGGCGCAATTTAAATTTTCAACACCAAAAGATTTCAATAAAAAGATGGCACCTTTTTATAAAAACACACTTCAATCTTTTTACCTATCTTCTCTACTCCTATCAAATTCATCTTTTTATCAAATAATTCAAAACTAACAACCGGACTGTTGTTTACCGCTATCCCCAAATTACGAATATCTTCTATGTTACCTATCTTAACTACATCTGCTAATCCCATTGATAATTCAGATGTTACTAATATTTGTCTATATAATTTTCCATCAACGAAAATCTTAAGAGTATCAAGCTTAAAACTTTCTTCAACAAACAGATACAATGTATCTACAGAGTATTTGAATCGAGAATTATCTTCCATTACAGAATCAGCAATGGGAAAATTATATGTAATAGAAAAATTATATCCCTCTTTTATTTCTTTTTTAGGCTGATTAATACAACTAAAAACTACGATAGCCAAGATAAATGACTGAAATAATTTGCCTTTCATATCTGATAAATATTAGTGGTTTTATTTAACTCGTCAACAGACTTCTTCTGAATCTGACTATAAATATTCTTTAAAAAAGCCTGCCCGGAAATCCGAACAGGCCTGCACCCCAGTTAGTTGTAATGTCGTTTTGTTAACCGAATTTACAACGTTATTGTTTTACCCGCATAAAAGTCAAGAATTTTTGTGCGGAAAATGTATTCGTATTTTGCCTGAAGCAAATCACTTTTTGCCTTGGTTAAATTGTTTTTCGATTGATTATATTCCACCGGATTAACCATTCCTACATTGAATTTTTCCTCGGTATAACGGAATGCTTCAATCATCGAAATCACTGCTTTATCGTTGGCCTCGTAACGTTTTAGTGCAGCCAGTGCATTGGTAAAAGCTTGTTCAATGTCCTTGCGAAGCAGGTTCTTGCTTTTTTGCACATTCAACTCTTCGTTTGTTTTCTGAATCATTGCATTGCTGATCCCATTTTTCACCTCGCGACGATTGAAAATCGGAATACTCAGGTTAAAACCAAAACCATAACTCTCATTGCTCTTTAACTGATCTTTAAGCGGAATTCTTTCTCCTGTTCCATATGGAGGGTCTGGATACCTGTAGTTGTTATTGTACGCATTGTAATAATTAGCACCAAACGAAAGTGTCGGATACTGAGATCCTTTGGCTATTGCCAGTTGCTTTTCAGCGCTCATCAATTTAAATTCGGCGCTTTTCACTTCCGGGCGAACTTCTACTGCCGACTTAAAAATATCCATCGAATTCAGTGTTCCCATTTGAGCTCCACTCATTGCCAGAACAGGTTTTTCAATCTTGAAGCTATCAGTTGCTGGCATATCAAGTAATTGGTACAAATTCAGATAAGCCAGTTGCAGTCTATTTTGCTCGTTTACTAATTGCAATTCTTCGCGTGCATGCTGTGCTTCAATTTCCAGCAGACTTCCTTTGGCCAGACTTCCTGCCTCAACCAATTTTGCAGTGCGCTCAATTTGTAACTGAGTCACTTTCATTTGTTCGTCAGCCACATTTACCAATTCTTCGGCAAACAATATTTCGAGGTAAGCAGCTGCAATATTCAGCACAATGTCGTCTTTGGCTTTTTGCAAATCTTCAAGACTGGCTTTTAAATCCAGCTCTGCCTTTTTAATTTGGTTGTTCAGCACAAAACCTTTCCAAACGGTTACATTCGACGAAAGGCTTCCCGAAGAACTATTCGAGTTCCTGTTTTCGTAAGTATTATCGTATGAAAGTGAACGACCATAATTCATGTCGTTCGAAAGTCCGGCATTCAGGTTAGGAAGTCGGTTGCTTTTAGACTGATTAAGCTGATTTCCGTAATAATCGGAATTCAAAGCACCTTGCTTAATCTGAATATTGTTTTCGAGAGCATAATCGATACATTTTTGCAGCGACCAGCTTTCCTGAGACCATGCTCCGGCCGGAAGGATGGTTGCCAGCAACAGAATAATTATGGCTATTTTGTGTCTCATCGATTCGTTATTTTGTTTTTTATTGAAGCTAAATTTACAATTATCTCTTGAAATAGTCGCAAAATCGCAACATTTGCCCCAAATTATTTTCTTTTCAGCTTGTTTTGAGGCGCGAATTTCGATTTATACAACCTATTCCTCGCTATTATTTAGATGCTGCGGTTTCTGTCTTTTGTTTCTTTGGATCGATTTTGTCGCCTTTAATTTTTTCATCTTTGGTCAAACCTGAAACAATTTCAATGTTGATTCCATCTGAAATACCGGTTTTCACCGTACGTTTTTCGAAAGCCTGTGGTGTAGTAGTTTCTATTTCAACAAAAGCTGTATCGCCATTGAATTTCAGGAATCCTTCCGGAATAACCAACACGCTGTCGCGGCGTTCAAGCACAATGTTGGCGTTGGCGCTGTATCCGGCACGGATAAACTGATCGTCTTTCAAGTTTACTTTTGCTTTAATTTGGAACTGAATCGCGCCGTTTTCTTCTTTTCCTTTCGGTGCAATGTATTCGAGTTGAGCATCAAACTTCTGTTTCTCGATTGCTCCAATTTCCAGTTCAATCGGCATTCCTTCCACAATTTTACCCACTTCTGTTTCGTCCACTTTTCCTTCAAAAATCATGTCCTGCATGTCGGCAACCGAAGCAATGGTCGTTCCATCATTAAAAGTATTCGACTGAATTACTGAACTTCCCACTTTTACCGGTACATCCAGCACCATTCCGTTAATGGTTGAACGAACCAGTGTATTGGTCGCTGTTTGTGCTTTTTTAGTTACCCCGTTTTTAATCAGCTCCAGATTATTTTCTGCCGCATTTATTTCTTCTTTCGATTCGTCGTAGGCAACTTTTGCTTTTTTGTATTCTTCGTACGAAATCACACTTTTGTCAAAAAGTTTTTGCTGACGTTCGAAATCAATCTTGGCATCTTCTAAACTAATTTTTGCACGGTTCACGCGAGTTTCGGCACTATTCAGGCTCACCATATCAGGAATGATTTTAATTTTTGCAATCACCTGCTCTTTTTTGATGTAGTCTCCTGCTTCAATATAAATTTCGTCGATAATACCTGAAACCTGTGGTTTAATCTGAATTTCCTGGCGAGGCACCACCGATCCGGTAGCAACTGTTTTCTTAATTACATTGTCGATGGTTGGGTTTTTCACCTCAAAAATATCGGGTTGCTTTTTCGACTTGGTATAGAGGAAATAAATGGTCCCGCCAAATATTCCGACTAAAATAACGATTCCTAAAATTCTGAAAATCTTCTTCATGGCTATATTGTTTAATTAAATTTCAACTTCCAATCCCGATAGCTATCGGGACCAAATTTTATACTACTTATTCTTGTGTCTTTTCCATTTTATATTCCTTCATCCCGAATAGCATCAATAGGTTTAATACTGATTGCCCGGCGAGCAGGAATGAGACCGGCAAAGATTCCGGAAATAACCAGCACTCCCAGCGCGGCAATGGCCATCTCAAAACTTACTTCCGGTCGGCGGAAGAAAACATCGTCGGGATTACCCGATGACTCAAGCGCCATATTCACCAATTGAAGCAAACCCACGCCCAACGAAAGCCCGATGTATCCGGCCAGTGTAGTAAGAAATACACTTTCGGCAACAATATGGGTCATAATTTTTGCAGGCGTAGCGCCAATTGCACGCTGAATACCGATTTCCTGAGTTCGCTCTTTAATAATTACCAGCATAATATTGCTTACCCCAATTACCCCGGCAAACAAGGTTCCCGTTCCAACAATCCAGGTAAGAATCTGAATACCAAGAAACAAATTGCTGAATTTTGTCCATTCCACTTCAATATTAAAAGACGCGCAAGCCATTTTATCGTCGGGCGCAATATGGTGACGCTCTTTCAGCAACGTTTTCAGTTTTTCTTCCAGCACACTCACCGGTGTTCCTTTTTCGGAGGTAACCGAAAAGAAATGAATTTTGTCGCCATGATTGTAGGCCTGTTGCATGGTCGAGAACGGAATGATTATGGTTTCTTCTTTTCGTCCTCCACCAATGTTTATGCGTGTTTCAGCTTTTACTACACCAACCACCTGAAAATATACGCCATTTACTTTCAGGTACTGCCCCACTGCTTTTTCCTCTTTTTCGAACATCACTTCGCGAACACGTTCACCAATGATGCATACTTTTCGGTTTTGCTGAATATCAATTTCATTGATTAACCGACCTTCGAGCGGAGTCCATGGGTCAATTTTAAAATAGTCGGGATAATCGCCATAAATATTGAATGAACCAGTGCGCTCACCACGAATGGTATTTACTCCTTCGCCTGAGCTGGGGCCAAACAAACGGGGCGACAAATATTCCACCTCTTTCACATTTCGGCGGATGTATTCAATATCTTTATTATCATACAACCAGCGGCGTCCACGCTGAAACCCTTCGTAAGGTACGCTGGTGCGTTCAGTCCAGAAAAAAGCAGAATTGCTGGCAAATGCACGGATACCGTCCATCACGCCATTCTCGAGAGCTTTACCAGCCCCCGACATAACAATCAGCATAAATATTCCCCAAAAAACACCGAAAGCCGTCATAAAACTGCGCATCCGGTTCTTTTTTAAGGCGCTGATAATTTCTTTCCAAAGATCTATATCGAACATAGTGTGTTAAATTCCAAGGTTTCAAAATCCAAATTTCAAAATCTATTCGTCGCGCAGTGCTTCGATGGGTTTAATCCGGGCTGCCCGTTTAGCAGGAATATATCCGGCCAGCGTTCCGGCAACAACCAGCAGAATGGTTGACATGGCCGCAATACCAATGTCAACGGTTGGATTGCGAAATATGGTTTCGCCCTGCCCGTTTCCGGCTGCCTCTGCTGCCTGATACGACTGCTCAACAATCATGTTGATGCCTTCCATCAAACCGGTTCCGAGCACCAGACCAATGTATCCGGCGATGGTCGTAATCAGAATTGATTCGAGAAGCACCAAGCCGATTACCGAACGAGGACTTGCCCCAATGGCCTTGCGGATACCGATTTCTTTGGTTCGCTCTTTTACTGTAATCAGCATAATATTGCTCACTCCAACAATACCGGCAATCAGTGTTCCCACCCCAATAATCCAGATAAAAATCCGAATCGCCTGAAAAATCTTTTGTGTTTCCAGGTAATTCTCCATCATGTTGAACATTCCCACTGCTCCGTCATCTTTCACATCAAAACGGTGCTTGCGGGCCAGCGCATTTTTAATGTTCTCTTCGATTGCTTTGGTTTCTTCCAATGTGGTTCCTTCGTTGGTGATGGCCAACCCATGAATGCGGTTCGATCCGTTAAATACCCGCTGGGCTGTTGAAACCGGAATGTAGGCCGTGCGATTTCGGGTAGAACCGGGTTCACGACTAACTCCGACCACTTTAAACGGCACATTATTTATATTGATGTACTCGCCGATTGGATTTTTTTCTTTGAAGAATGCATCGTAAATATCTTTCCCGATAACTACTGATTTGCGGGTTTCACGAACATCTATTTCGTTAATGAACCGTCCTTTGTCGAGAACATATTTTTCAACCTCCAGCAAATCGGGATGGCAAGTCATTACCGAGTATTGCCCGTATTCACCCTGATAGGAAAGATTGCTGTTTCCCATCCAAAAACGGCCGGAAGCAGCACCAACCCCTTTCATGTTCTTAACCATTTCGTGGTCATCGTTATGAAATTGGATCGAGCGTCCTTCTTTTAATCCCTGGTACGGTATTTTGGTTTGTCCTGTCCAAATCCACATGGCATTTACTGCCTGGTTCTGAAAATTTGACGACACACCATTGCTCAAACCATTGCCCGATCCCAACAGTACCATCAGCATAAAAATTCCCCAGGCAACACTAAAGCCAGTGAGGAAAGTACGCATCTTATTTTTTTTGATGGTGGCATAAATTTCCTGCCAAATATCAATATCAAACATGGCAGGCAGGATTATGCGGTTTCTAATTGGCGGGCATACTGATTACGAAATGAGCCCAGCTCCCCATTGCGAATAATTTCGTGAATTTGTCCGTCTTTCAATCGGATAATTTTCCGGGTCATGGCAGCGATGTCGTGTTCGTGGGTAACCAGTATCACGGTTATTCCTTCGTCGTTGATTTCTTTCAGAATCTCCATTACTTCGTATGAAGTTGCAGTGTCCAGTGCACCAGTTGGCTCATCGGCCAAAATCACTTTCGGTTTCGAAATTAGTGCACGGGCAATGGCGATACGTTGTTTCTGTCCGCCCGACAATTCATTGGGCATGTGTTCAGCCCAGTCCTTCAGCCCCAAACGATCGAGATATTCCATCGCAAGGATATTCCGCTTTTTGCGGTTTACTTTCTGGTAATAAAGTGGCAAGGCCACATTTTCCATTGCATTTTTAAACGAAATAAGATTGAATGACTGGAAGACAAAACCAAGATATTCATTGCGCAATTGTGCAGCCTTGGTTTCGCTCATATTCGAAATAAGTTTTCCTGCCAGGTGATACGTTCCTTCATCATGAATATCAAGCATACCGAGAATATTCAGTAAGGTCGATTTTCCCGATCCGGAAGAGCCCATAATGGAAACAAACTCTCCGGGTTCAATATGCAGGTCGATGCCTTTTAATACATGCAAACGGTTGGTCCCGGTTACATAGGTTTTGTGAATGTTGTTTAATCGGATCATGGTTTCTGTTTTCTGTTTTCTGCGTTGTCGTTCAAATTTCCTGATTCATTCTGAGTTTAGCCTACTTTTTTCGATAAAACACAGTATTTTTTTCGGTAAACATGGCTTTACAACAGATAATTTCACTGCTTTTATTGTTTTTATAGCTTGCTGCTAAGACGACCAAGTAGCCAATAGGTTACACCCCTGATTTATTTTAACCGAAAAAAATTGAACGAGAAGAACTAAAATCTTCATTTTCAAACTTCTTTTTTTGCAAAAAAAGAATCCATACTTTTGACGCGACAGAATTAACAAATACGCATGGAGAAATTCACAATATTTACCGACCGACAGGTGCAACTTGCCCGCTTTGCCAAAGCATTGGGTCATCCGGTGCGTATTTACATCCTCCAACACCTTTCCGAGCAGTCTTGCTGCTACAGTGGCGATCTGACTGAAATTCTTCCCATCGCCAAATCTACTTTGTCGCAACATCTGAAAGAATTAAAAGATGCCGGCCTTATTCAGGGAGAAATTCAGGCTCCCAAAATTAAATACTGCATTAATAAAAATAATTGGGAACTAGCTCAAAGTTTATTTTCTGATTTATTCCACAAATAAAAAATTTCCTACCTTTGTTCGTGTTTTTACGAACAATAAAATTCTTTTTCTATGGAAATAAAAGTATTGGGAAGTGGTTGTGCCAAATGCAAAACCCTTGAAAAGCTCACCCGCGAAGCTGTAGCAGAAGCCGGAATTGACGCAACGGTAAGCAAAGTAGAAGATATGTACGAAATTATGCGCCACGGAGTAATGGTAACTCCCGCATTGGTGGTGGATGGAAAAGTATTGGTAAAAGGAAAAGTTCCCTCGGTTTCAGAAATCAAAGATTTACTCAAAAATAAAGCCTAGTTTCATGAAAAATATATCTGCTCTCATTTTGCTGATTATCGCAAGCTGTGCAAGCTCTTTGGCGATTGTTCCTTCTTCAGAAAACACATATCCGGAAGCGCATGTTTTTATTCAGCAAAAAAATGAAAAACCTGCAATTACCGTGTATTACTTCCACGCCACCCGTCGCTGTGCAACCTGCGAAGCTGTGGAAAGTGTCACCAAAGAGGCATTGAAAGAATACTACGGCAGCAAAGTTTCATTTACTTCGGTAAACCGGGAGGAAGACAACAATAATCCGATGATTGCCAAACACAAAATAAGCGGACAAACATTGCTGATCATTCAGGGCGATAAAGTAGTAAACCTGACAACTGATGCATTTATGAACGCCCGAAACAAACCCGACAAATTCAAAAAGAAGCTGAAATCGACTATTGATGCAATGCTTTGATTTATGGAACTGCTTCAAAACCTGTTTGAGAATTCGCAACTTCCACTGCTTTCGGCATTTTTGCTCGGACTGATGACTGCTATCAGCCCCTGTCCGCTGGCAACCAATATTACCGCTATTGGCTTTATCAGTAAAGACATTGAAAACCGCAGGAATGTATTTTACAAGGGACTGATTTACACCTTGGGAAGAGCGCTCTCGTACACCACTTTGGGCTTGCTTTTCTTTTTTGGGGCCGAACAGTTTCAAATAGAGAGTTTTTTCTCCGGATGGGGCGAAAAACTTCTCGGACCGCTACTTATTCTTATCGGTTTATTCATGCTGGGAGTATTTAACTTTTTGCGCATTCCAGGAATGAATTTTCTGAACGATAAACTGGAACAGCGTGCAGGCAGAGGCTATGCAGGAGCTTTGCTTCTGGGAATTGTTTTTGCACTGGCTTTTTGTCCGTACAGCGGGGTACTGTATTTTGGTATGCTCATCCCTATGACCATCAGTAGTGCATCGGGCTTGTATTTGCCTGTAATATTTGCAATCGCCACGGGCATTCCGGTAATCATTTTTGCCTGGATCATTGCTTTTTCGTTAGGTTCTATCGGGAATGTTTACAATAAGCTGAAAATATTTGAAAAATGGTTTCGGCGAATTGTTGCAGTGGTGTTTGTGTTAACTGGATTCTATTATAGTTTTTTATTCTTCTTCTAAAAAATTTACCCTGATTGTTCGTCTATTTACGAACTAATATAAACGGAAATGAACGAAAAAATAAACCTATCGGAAAGCTTCGCCAAGCACTGGCTGATTGTTGCCATTTCGCTGGCGCTGTGGGTTGTCATGTATGCCAACCTTCAATCGGTAGCCGATTTTATTGTTGACAAATTGCCTGGAATGTCCACTGGAAGTCATCTTACCGAAAGCATTCGCTTTTTCATTTTCGAAGTTCCGAAAGTATTCCTGTTATTAGTGCTGGTTATTTTCGTGGTAGGAATAGTTCGCAGCTATTTTTCTGCCGAGAAAACACGAAAAATGCTGGAAGGCAAATCGCTCTTCACCGGAAATATACTAGCGGCTGTATTGGGCATTGTTACCCCATTTTGCTCCTGTTCGGCAATACCCTTATTTCTCGGTTTTGTTGAGGCCGGAGTTCCACTGGGAGTTACTTTTTCGTTTCTGATTGCTGCGCCTATGATTAATGAGGTTGCACTCATTTTACTTGCCGGTTTATTCGGATGGAAAGTCGCTCTCATTTATATTGGAACAGGCCTGACCATTGCAATTATTGCCGGTTGGTTAATTGGGAAATTGAAACTTGAAAAATACGTAGCCGACTGGGTTTACCAGGTAAAATCGAATCAGGAGGATTTTGAAGAAACCCAGTTGACATTCGGTGACCGAATGCAGTTGGGCTGGACATCAGTTAAAGAAATTGTAGGAAAAATATGGATTTACATTCTTTTAGGAATTGCTGTTGGAGCCGGTGCTCACGGATATGTTCCCGAAGATTTTATGAGTTCGTTGCTGGGCAAAGAAAACTGGTACGGTGTTCCGCTTGCCATTTTGTTGGGTATCCCGATGTATTCGAATGCAGCAGGAATTATTCCGATTGTGAGTGTGCTGATTGAAAAAGGCGTGTCGCTCGGAACAGCCCTCGCTTTTATGATGTCGGTCATTGCTCTGTCGTTGCCCGAAATTATCATTCTGAAAAAGGTTCTGAAATGGCAGTTAATTGTTGCTTTTGTTGGAATTGTAGCCGCCGGAATTGTAGCCGTTGGATACATCTTTAATGCTGTAATGTAAGTGTTCTTTAATGCATTAAATAAATCACAGATAAAACGAGCATGGTTCTAATTATCGCAAAAGGGCATGTATAAACTCTGCGAGTTCCACACGGGATTCAAAAGATGTTCAAGGCTCGGTTCTTTGATCCGACAGATATTCAATAACTTAATTTAAATATATACGTGTGAAAACAAAGTCTTTAGGTTTTATCGGAGGTGGCCGTGTCACCAAAATATTTCTCCAGGCTTTTGCCAACGAGAAAGTGAAATTCGAATCGGTAGTTGTTTTCGACACCAATGCCGAAGCTCTTGCAGCATTGCAAGCGCAGTTCCCATTTATTACCATCGGCGATTTGCAGCAAGCAGCCAGTCAGCCAATGCTATTTATCGCCCTGCACCCTCCAATGATTATGGAAACGCTTGATAAAATATCGGGCATGGTTGACGAAAAAGCGGTGGTTGTTTCGCTGGCACCAAAAATTACGATCGAAAAAATAGCTTCGAAACTAAACACAAACTCAATCGCCCGGATGATTCCCAATGCAACTTCTTTTATAAATAAAGGATACAATCCCATTGCATACAGCCCCGAGATTGACAAAGCAGAAAAAAAACAAATTAAAAGTTTGCTGAAAATATTGGGTAAAACTATTGAAACAGAAGAAGTAAAACTGGAGGCCTATGCTATTTCATCGGCGATGTTGCCTACTTATTTTTGGTTTCAGATTCAGGAAATGGAAAAAATTGCCCAACAATGCGGACTCTCAGCAGAGGAAGCAAAGGAAACGATCCAATCAACTTTGAACCGGGCAATCAAGCTTTACTTTCAATCCGGATTAAGTTCGGCAGAAGTAATCGACCTGATCCCTGTCAAGCCAATCGGTGAAAATCAGCCACAGATTGTCGAAATGTACCAAACAAAACTCATGGGATTATTTGAGAAAATAAAACCATAATTATAATCAGCGTAGTTGGGCGACTATAGTTTTGCTGCCAAATCAATCAATTACAAATTCATTGTACTGATCGGGTTTTACTTCAATCCGGTAAACAGGAGAATTTTGCCCGTTTAGTTTCACAATGTAATCTTTTGCCTGTAAACGAAGACGAACCGGACGATTGATGGATGCTTTCACTTTCAGCACTTCGGTATTATTCAAATCGAAAACCGAATATCCTTTGTAGCGGGTGTAATCGTCTGCTTCATTGCATATTTCAGTTCCGGGCGTGTGAATCGTGACATTGGGAACAAAACCGACCGAGGCAACTAGCGTATCAGCAACGGTAGCTTCTACTGTCTCCTTTTTTTTGGCGGTAGCCGTAGTGCTGATTGCTACAATAAGTAACAATAGCGCAAAAATTTGTACAAAACGTTTCATAGTTTTCTCCTTTTGTAATGAATGCCCAACAAAGCTACCGAGCGATTATTGCGATATGATTAAGCTTCAATTAAAAATGCCGTAATTATACGTCAGAATAAAAACAGAACGTATATTTACGACATATCTTCTGGTGATGAATCTCCAAAAACACAAGTAAATTATGGTCGCATCAAAAACTGAATTGTTTGAGGAAGTCCTGGTTGAGCAGGCCACACTTTTTAAAGCACTGGCTCATCCGGCCAGACTAGCTATACTGAAATACCTGGCAGAAACCAGAACATGTATTTCCGGCGATATTTCGGACGAGTTGCCCCTCAGTCGGACAACTGTCGGGCAACATTTAAAAGAATTAAAAGAAGCCGGGCTAATACAAGGACATGTTGAGGGTGTAAAAACCAATTATTGCTTGAATCAGGCAAAAATTAAACGGGCATCAGAACTTCTGAGCAAACTTCTTTGCGAACTCAACGTCCCTGAAAACTTTAGTTGTCAATAGAAGAAAAAAAGAAAACATTCATTCGTTAAAATAAATTACACACCAAATGAAAGTATTAATTCTTTGTACCGGGAACAGTTGCCGCAGCCAAATGGCACACGGCTTTTTGCAGTCATTCGATCCAACTATTACCGTTTGCTCTGCCGGAACGGAAGCCTCCGGAAAACTGAATGAAAAAGCAGTTGCAGTAATGCATGAGATTGGAATCGATATAAGCCGGCACACCTCCGATTCAGTTGAAAAATATTTACATGAAGAATGGGATTACGTGATTACCGTTTGTGGTGGCGCCAACGAAAATTGCCCGGCATTTCTGGGAAAAGTAAAACACCGCTTGCATATCGGGTTCGACGACCCAAGTCATGCTACCGGAACCGCAGAATTCATACGAAGTGAGTTCGTTCGTGTGCGCGATGAAATAAAAGACGGCTTCTGGAAATTCTATCAGGAAGAAATAAAACCTCAGCTCCCGTGAGTAGTACAAAACAAATGTCGTTTTTCGACCGATACCTGTCGGTATGGGTTGCACTTTGCATTGTTGCGGGTATTGCTGTCGGCAAAATACTCCCTTCGGTACCAGCCACTTTAGGAAAACTGGAATACGCGAATGTTTCTATTCCCATTGCTATTCTTATTTGGGTTATGATTTTTCCGATGATGCTGAAAATCGATTTTGCCAGCATTGTGAATGCATTGAAGATGCCCAAAGGACTAACCGTTACACTAACTGTAAATTGGCTTGTTAAACCATTTACCATGTTTGGAATTGCATGGTTGTTTTTTTACCTCATTTTTAGAACTTTTATTCCTGATGAGCTGGCAAAAGAATATCTGGCTGGGGCAGTTCTGTTGGGAGCTGCTCCGTGTACGGCCATGGTTTTTGTTTGGAGCCATCTTACCAACGGAAATCCGGCCTACACGCTGGTTCAGGTGGCAATCAACGACTTGATTATTCTGATTGCATTCCTCCCGATTGTCAGTTTCCTACTCGGCGTAAGCGGTATCACTATTCCGTGGAATACTCTTTTGCTATCCGTAATTCTTTTTGTTGTCATTCCTTTGGTTTCAGCAATTATTACACGTCGATTTATTATCCGTCACAAAGGCCAGTCATTTTTTGAAACTATCTTTTTGAAAAAATTCACCAGCACCACCGTTCTGGGCCTGCTGCTTACCCTGACTATTATTTTCTCGTTTCAGGGAGATGTTATCCTTCAGAACCCGGCAAATATTTTATTAATTGCCATTCCTCTTATTTTGCAAACTTTTCTCATTTTCTTCATCGCTTATGGCTGGGCTCACAAATGGAAATTGCCACATAATATTGCCGCACCAGCAGCAATGATTGGAGCCAGTAACTTCTTTGAGCTTTCGGTAGCTGTTGCAATTGTTTTGTTTGGAATGAATTCAGGAGCAACTCTTGTTACTGTTGTCGGTGTTTTAGTTGAAGTACCCGTGATGCTTAGCCTGGTGAAAATCGCCAATGCAACCCGTAAACGCTTCCCTGAATAATCAGAATAACTACTAAAAATTGTATTGCAAAGTCTTCGTATGCCTATAAAAAATTAAGCCCCCGCGAACGGAGGCTTAACATCCACATACTAAAATTATTTCAAAATCCGGGGAAGTTCCCCGATGCAAAGATAAACAAATCAACTAATGTGCAGGTTTATTCTTGAGCAGACTTAAAGTAAATTTTTAATTTTCATGAATTTCTGCCCGCAAAACCTGCTTTTGTCGCAATAAAAAAGGCCTCCGGACAATCCGAAAGCCTTTTCTGATTCAAAAATTATATCTTATTCCGAAGCCATTTTCAAGGCCTGCGTTGTCGTGTAATACTTGGTAATCATGTTGGGCACTTCCCATTCAGGCAATTTTCCGTCTTTCAGATAGCCCAGAAATTTCGCGGTAACCTGACCAAAATGTGCTTCATGGCCCACCTTGTACTGATCGGGAATCTCAACTATCCAAAGTTTGTCAGCTTGTTTTGTCAGTTTTAAACCCGGGAAATTTGCAGCAATGTCTTGTTCCACCACTTTGGCAAGCTCGCTTTCAAATGTATCCAGACCATTATCAATTTTTGCCTGTACGTATAAAGTTGGTTTGTAATTTTGCTCTGCACCCTGTTTGATGATCAAATCACAAACCGTTCCGCGCATAATGCTGAAATGTGTATCACCAGTTCCTTCCGGAGCTTCAAAGTTCCAGATTACCGATACTTTTGCGTATTTGCCTTTCAACTTATAATTGATTTCGCCATTGGCATACACTTTCAGTGTTTGCCCATCCAAATCTTTTTGCAGAAAATCGGGGTACTGCTCCAGCTGAGTCACTTTCGTAAACATCTCCGGACTTAAATCTGTTGCCCAGCGTTTGGCCGAAACCATTTCCACATCTGATTTATTCAGCGTTACTTCCGGGAATGCCTCCCACTGAATCAAGTCAACCAAGTGAGTTGTTACATCCACAATACCTTCGCCCTGCTGGGTAGTATCGAAAAACCAGCTTGGACGTTTAATCGGATTGCCCGAAACATATTTGAAAAAATGGTGCACACTTTCTTTTGTAATGGCCGGCTCTTCCGAGGTTCCGTTAATGAGTTCGCCAAATACTGCCGGAACTTTCGATAGTTCGCGCTGCAACATGGTCGTAATTTCGTGCCGCTCGGTCATAATATCGTAAATGAATAAGCCTTTCTGCTGTGCTGTTTGGAATGCCTGTTCAAGCAAAGCAAAATCTTCGGTATTGATCGCCATTGGTTTGTCGGCAAACACATTGATTCCCGCTTCCACCGCTGCTTTAATGTATTCAGTTTTCTTCGAATTATTGCCTGCAACAACCATTACATTTCCTGGTTTTTCAGCAATCATTTTCTCAAAGAAGTCGGCTCCGGTGTAAATTTTTTCTTTCCATGCGGTTGGGTTCTCTGCCCGATTGTTGTACCCGTCAATCAGCTTCAGGTGTCCATCCAGATCGTCGCCTTCCGGTGCATACACATATACCGTTGAATCAACCTGCGTGTACATCGATTTCTGAACCAGGGCTGCATGAAAATGCCCCGGATCGAGCGTCATCAGTTTTACTTCTCCCGGAGCTCCGGTAAAAATATTCTCTTTTTCCTGTTCCGATTTGCTGGTACCATTGCAGGCTGCCAACATCACCGAAACAGCGAGCAAACTGCTTGAAATTTTTCTCATTTTAAAAGGTTATTTGTGGTTCTAAATTTTTCCGTTAACGTACACAAAAATATAATTTTTACTGAAAACATTGTTGTATTGCCCTAAAACAAAAACCCTTTTGCAGAAATACATTCCACAAAAGGGTTTCATTATAAATAATTTACCGTCGTAAAACGATAAATATTAATTCTGTTTTTACAGCAATTCGGCTTCGAGAAGCAATTCTTCCATGTCCACCTGTACATTGAGGGCTTCGTCGCGGGCTTTTTCAGCAAAATCTTCGCCGTCGGAAGCATAAATAATCTGGCGCGATGAGTTCACCAGCAAACCACAATAATCGTTCATGCCGTATTTGGCCACTTCTTCGAGGCTGCCACCCTGCGCACCCACGCCGGGAACCAGTAAGAAATGGTCGGGAACAATTTGGCGAATTTCTTCCAGCTTTTCAGCTTTGGTTGCACCCACTACGTACATCATATTATTCGTATCTCCCCACGTCTGCGATGTTTTCAGTACCGATTCGTAAAGAAGATCTCCACTTTGTTCGTCTTTCAGAAATTGGAAATCGAACGCTCCTTTGTTTGAAGTCAGTGCCAACAGAATCACCCATTTATCAAGATAAGTCATAAATGGTTTCACTGAATCCTCGCCCATATACGGAGCCACGGTCACTGCATCGAAGTCCATGTGATCGAAAAATGCCCGGGCATACAGGTTCGATGTATTGCCGATATCACCGCGCTTGGCATCGGCAATGATGAACAGGTTCTCGTCTTTCTGACGAATGTAATTCACCGTTTTTTCCAGTGCTTCCCAACCACGCACACCAAGCGATTCGTAAAATGCCAGGTTGGGTTTGTAAGCCACACACAAATCGTGGGTCGCATCAATAATTTCTTTATTGAAAGCAAAAATCGGGTCAGTGGTATCCTGCAAAAAACGAGGAATTTTCAGAATATCGGTATCCAATCCAACGCAAAGAAAACTGCGTTTCTTTTTTATCTGTTCGAAAAGTTGTTCGCGATTCATTTTTATATTGAGTTACGGGTTATGGGTTACGGGTTACGGGTTTTAAAACTTGTAACTCGTAACCTGCAACTCATAAACCTGTTTATATTTCTGCTTCTTTCAGTTTTTCAGCGTTTTCTTCCACCTGGAGTTTTTCGATCATCTCGTCAATATCGCCACCCACAAATGCCTGAAGGTTGTACATTGTCATGTTGATACGGTGATCGGTAACCCGTCCTTGTGGCCAGTTATACGTGCGAATCTTAGCCGAACGGTCGCCGGTTGATACCATGGTTTTCCGTTTCGAAGCAATTTCGTCGATATACTTCTGGTACTCCATATTGTAAATACGCGTACGCAATTCGACCATCGCTTTGGCAAGGTTTTTCAACTGCGATTTTTCGTCCTGACAAGTTACCACAATACCGGTTGGAATGTGTGTCAAACGAATGGCCGAATAAGTGGTATTTACCGACTGTCCACCCGGTCCCGACGAACAATAGGTGTCTTTGCGGATGTCGCTTTCTCTCAAATCCACATCAAACTCTTCTGCCTCGGGCAGTACTGCAACAGTAGCTGCTGATGTGTGTACACGACCTTGAGTTTCGGTTTGCGGCACACGTTGCACACGGTGTACCCCCGATTCATATTTCAGAATACCATAAACTCCTTCGCCCGAAACTTTGGCAACAATCTCTTTATAACCACCGGAAGTTCCTTCGCTGGTATTGGTCACTTCCATGCGCCAGCCCTTGCGTTCGCAAAATTTCGAATACATGCGGAACAAGTCGCCGGCAAAAATGCTAGCCTCGTCGCCACCTGTACCGGCACGAATCTCGAGAATGGCATTTTTGGCATCCTGTGGATCGGCAGGAATCAGCAATAATTTGATTTCTTTTTCCTTTTCAGGAATCATCTCTTCACTTGCCTCAATTTCTTCCTTGGCCATTTCGCGCAAGTCCTCATCGCTTTCCATTTCCAGAATTTCACGTCCGGAGAAAATATTCTCGATGGTCGCTTTGTATTCTCGGAAAGCTTTTACCAGCAAATCCAAACGTTTGTATTCCTGGTTCAGTTTTACATAGCGCTTCATATCGCCCATTACCGAAGGATCGGTAATTTGTTGCCCCACTTCTTCGAAGCGATGAAGAATGGATTCGTATTTTTCTAATAATTCGTATGCCATATTATTTTCAGATATTAGACATTTAGACATTAGATATTAGACATTATCCAATACCCCAAGTCAAATATCGTTGTGTTAATATTCAAATGTTCCGTAAGCGGAGTTGATAGTCAGTTTTTTGCCTTCGAATGCTTCAACGCGACCAATGATTTTTGCATCGATATTGAATGATTTCGAAATGGCAATAATTTCTTCCGCCAATTCTGGCTTCAGATATACTTCCATGCGGTGTCCCATGTTGAACACTTTGTACATCTCTTTCCACTCGGTGCCCGACTGCTCCTGAATCAGTTCAAACAAAGGAGGTACATCGAACATGTTGTCCTTGATGATGTGAACCTGATCGACAAAATGCAATACTTTGGTTTGTGCTCCACCCGAACAGTGAATCAATCCATGAATATCGCTCCGGAATTTATCCAGCATTTGTTTGATAACCGGCGCATACGTGCGGGTTGGCGACAACACCAATTTCCCGGCATCAATACCCAACCCTTTGATGGCTTCTGTCAGTTTCTTTTGTCCGGAATAAACCAGTTCTGAAGGCACTTCCGAATCAAAACTTTCAGGATATTTTGCAGCCAGGTAATTGGCGAACACATCGTGGCGAGCCGAAGTCAAGCCATTGCTACCCATTCCTCCGTTATATTCCGTTTCGTAAGTGGCCTGTCCAAACGAAGCCAGCCCTACAATCACATCGCCAGCAGCAATACGGTCGGCCGAAATAACATCGGAACGTTTCATACGGCAAGTAACAGTTGAATCGACAATGATGGTACGAACCAAATCGCCCACATCCGCTGTTTCGCCACCCGTTGGGTACACGCCCACACCCATTTGCTGTAATTCGCGACAAAGTTCATCGGTTCCGTTAATGATTGCAGCAATCACTTCTCCGGGAATTTTGTTTTTGTTCCGACCAATGGTTGACGAAAGCAAAATATTATCAGTTGCTCCTACACAAAGCAGGTCATCAATATTCATAATCAGTGCATCCTGGGCAATGCCTTTCCATACCGATAAATCGCCGGTTTCTTTCCAGTACATGTAAGCCAGCGATGATTTGGTGCCCGCTCCATCGGCATGCATGATGTTGCACCAGTCGGCATCGCCGCCCAGTACATCAGGAATAATTTTGCAAAAAGCCTTCGGGAACAAACCTTTGTCGATATTTTTAATGGCCATGTGCACGTCTTCTTTCGAAGCCGAAACTCCCCGGGCCATGTATCTGCTGTCACTCATAAAATCAATCTGTGTTTTCGCGGCACAAAGTTAATACTTTTGGTCGATTTTAAGGATGTCACAAACAAAGCAAGTCCCAAAGCTTCATTCGTGCAACAAATTATCCGGAGCAAGCTGTTCAATCTGTTTCAAATCATCCTTTTTATGCCTGCGATTTATTTATTTTTACCCATTAATTTGAAACGAAAACATCGTTTTGCTGACTGATTGTCCGGGAATTTCGTCCCAACAAACTAATTTCGGGACGTATATACGTATTTACCATTAAATGATTTACTATTTACAATCTGACGACAAACAGAGAATCAACATCTTATACCATATTCAATGCGACAATATATTATTCTGATTACTTAATTGAACATCAAAATTAAATAAATATGAAGCAAATGAGAAGAATGATTGTACTGAGCCTATTTCTGGCAAGCGGAATTTTAGCGCATGCGCAAGGAATTTTGCCCGAACAGCTGCAACAAATTAAAGCCGGTTTTAAAAAGGATGCCTACACCAAAGCGATGCAAAACGCATTGTCGTCAAACGACATTACCAATTTGGCATGGAACCTTGAAAATGTGGGAACCAACGACCACTTTTTTACCTACAAAGTGGATGTTTCAGGTATCACCAATCAGAAAAAATCGGGACGTTGCTGGTTGTTTACTTCCCTGAATATTTTCCGGCCTTTTGCCATGAAAAAATTCAATCAGAAGGAATTCGAATTTTCACAGAATTACCTCTACTTCTTCGACTTACTTGAAAAATCAAATTTGTTCCTCGAAAATATGATTGCCAGCGCTTCGCTCCCGGTGGACGACCGAAAAGTGAACTGGTATTTTCGTTCGCCGGTGGACGACGGAGGACAATGGATCAACTTTGTAAACCTGGCCAACAAATACGGAATGATCCCGAAAGAGGCCATGACAGAAACCAATTCGAGCGAAAATACTTCGTGGATGACTAAACTGATCAACCGCAAATTGCGTGAAGACGGATTGCAATTGCGTGAAATGATTGCATCGAAAGCAAAAAATAAAGTCGTAAATGAACGCAAAACGGCCATGCTCAGCGAGATTTACCGCATGCTGGCACTCAACCTGGGCGAACCTCCTGTAGAATTCGACTGGCGCTTTCAGGAAAAAGATAAGAAAACAACGACAACACAACATTTTACACCGCAAGCATTCATGAAAGAAGTACTGGGCGATATTCAGCTGAACGATTATGTGATGCTGATGAACGACCCTTCACGTCCGTTCTGGCAACATTACGAAATTGAAAACTACCGCAACACGGTTGACGGGCAGAACTGGCACTATGTAAACCTGCCCAACGAAGAAATCAAAAAGTTCTGCATTGCCTCCATCAAAAACAACGAAGCCATGTATGCCTCCTGCGATGTGGGTCAGCAACTGCGCCGCGAATCGGGAATTTTGGATGTCGATAACTTCGATTTTGAATCGGTTTACGGACTGAAGTTTGGCATGGACAAAAAGCAACGTATTCAGACTGGCGAGAGCGGATCAAGTCATGGCATGGCGCTGGTTGCTGTAGAAGTTGATGCTTCGGAGAAACCACTGAAATGGCAGTTCGAAAACAGCTGGGGAGCACAGGCTGGCGAGAAAGGCTACCTCACGTTCACCGATTCGTGGTTCGACGAATACATGTTTCGCATTGTGGTACATAAGAAATTTGTAAGCGAAAAAGTGCTCGAAATCTATCAGCAAAAACCAAGTATGCTGCCCCCTTGGGACCCGATGTTCTAGTGTGAATCCACTGGAAGTAAAGCCCTCTTGCTAATTTTCATAGCAAGAGGGTTTTTTATTTTATTTTTCCCTCACCGCAATTTCAGTATTGCATTTCTGTTGCCGAAATGTAATTCAAGCTTAAACGCACTTTAACCAGATTGTAATCGGATAGTCGTTGCTTAGCGCTGTCAAAAAACGACAATTGATCATCAATCTATATGGAAGTGAAAAAACACTGTTTTAAGAACTATTCCTACCAAAAAAATTCGCTCAAGCAGCGAATACTTTTCTCCGGATACCTGACTGTACTAACTGAAAAGCAGAAAAAAGCATGACCAAATAGTGCGCATGATCAAACAGACAGAACATTTATTACAAAATTATGGGAATTAAAAAGTTATTTGCTTTTCATTGCTTTTTGGCTATTTCGCTTCTTTCTTTCGCACAAAAAGGGACCATTAAAGGACTGGTTACCGACACAAAAACCAAAGAAGCACTGGTAGGAGCAACCATTATGCTCGAAGGAACTACCATTGGAACTATTACCGATTTTGATGGGAATTACCTGATTTCAAACATTCCTCCGGGTACATACAATGTTCGCTGCTCATTTATTTCGTACGAAATGCAGAGCCGCTCCGCAGTAAAAATTGATGCAAATCAGGAACTGACATTCAATTTTGAATTGGGCGAATCGACTGTTGAAATTGGAGGTGTAGAAGTAGTTGCAAAAATCAACCGCCAGTCGGAGGCCATGTTGCTGATTGAACAGAAAAATTCGGTACTTGCCACACAAGCCGTTGGTGCGCAGGAAATTTCGCGCAAAGGGGCCAGCGATGCCGAAGGCGCAGTCACCAAAGTTTCAGGAATTTCGAAACAGGACGGTGTAAAAAACGTTTTTGTACGCGGACTGGGAGACCGGTTCAATACCACTTCGCTAAACGGCTTTCCTGTTCCATCGGAAGATCCTGAATACAAAAATATCTCGCTCGACTTTTTCTCTTCCGACATGATTCAGTCGGTTGGTGTGAGCAAAGTTTTTAATGCTGAAATATCCGGCGATGTAGGTGGTGCACAAATCAATATCTTATCAAAAGAATTAAGCGGCGAGAAAGAATTCGCAGCCAGCATTTCGTCAGGAATGAATACCCGTACATTGGGAGCCGATTTTCTGAAAACGGATGGTGTAAATGGATTTGGATACGCATCGAAAAAATCAGGATCAACCAATTTACAACAATATATTTTCGCCAATTCACTTGAGCCTGACAAGCAAAATACGCTTGTCAATCAATCGGTTTCGGTTTCGGGCGGGAAAAAATACCGAATCGGAGCAAATAAGAATCCGCTTCATTTTTTCCTATTGGGACAGTTCGATACCGACTATTCGTTTGTAGAAGGACAGGTTCGCAACACCACCACAACGGGTACAATTTTTCAGGATCAGCAATTCAACAAATCGTCGATCAATGCCTCACACTTACTGATGGCCAATCTCGACTATCGCTCGAAAAAAGGTGAATTTGCCTACAACGGTCTGTATATTCACACCAGCGATCAGGCTGTGGGCAACTACCATGGACGTAATTCGGTGTTCGAAGATGCCGTCGATTTTCAGGGTTTTTTGCGCCGCCAGCAAGTCAACGACAATTCGCTGTTGGTAAACCAGCTTTCGTGGAAACAACAACTTAAAAAGAATTGGAATCTCGAACTTGGATCGGCACTGAACCGCGTTAAAGGGAACGAACCCGACCGCCGTATCAATTATCTTTCAGCAGAAGAAAATGGAAATTTTCATCTGACTAAAGGTACCGGAAGACAACAGCGTTATTTTTCGGCCCTGAGCGAAACAGACCTCAACCTGAAAGCCGGACTGGTTCATCATTTAAAACAAGACGAAGAGAACGTTTCTGCCCTGAGATTCGGCTACAACGGAAGATTGGTACAACGTAATTTCGAGGCTACTGAATACGATCAGCAGGTGGTTACACAACCTTCCATCTCACTTGCAAATCTTTCGCTCGACAGCTTTTTCAATCAGCAGAATCTGGAAAACAATAAATTCATTCTCGACCGCAACCAGGATGAATATTCTGTAGATAAATTTATTAACTCAGGCTACGGAGAATTAACATGGCAATTTAGCAAGCAGTTTATCGCTGTTGGCGGACTACGTGCCGAACAGATAAATATGACCGTTGACTACAATGTAAATCGCGGCGGCACACAAGGCAAAAGCGAAATCAACGAATTATACATTTTGCCCGATGTAAACCTGAAATACAATTTCAACGAAAAAACATCGCTGCGCGTGGGCGCAAGTCGTACTTACACACTCCCGCAAGCCAAAGAAATTTCACCTTTCCGTTATATCGATGTGAGTTTCAAATCGCAGGGAAATCCGGATTTGAAATCGTCAATCAACTACAACTTCGACTTGAAACTGGATTACTATTTATCGAACGACGAATTGTTCAGTGTTTCCGGCTTCTACAAGTACATCCAGAATCCAATATCCCGGGTTGAAAAAGCCAGCGCCGGAGGTTTCCTTACTTACGACAACATTGCCGATCACTCGATGGTAGAAGGAGTTGAACTGGAAGTGCGTAAGAATATTTTCAAACAAACATCCTCGGAAACCGACAGCGAAAACAAGCTTTCTTTCGGTCTGAATGCTTCTTACATTCTTACTAAAGTAAAACTTGAAGATGCCGACTTTACCAATAACGAATCGGATCTGGAAGGAGCGGCACCGCTGATTATCAATGCTGATTTGTCGCATACCATTCAGAAAAAAGAGTTCTCGTTAACCAACTCGCTTGTGTTCAGTTATTTCAGCGACCGTGTTTACACCATCGGGACACAAGGCTATCAGGATATTGTTGAAAAAGGTATTCCAACACTCGATTTTATCAGCTCGGCAAAAATCAATAAACATTGGGGAATTGGCTTCAAAGCCCGCAACCTGCTTGATCCGGCGATTGAATTATCCAGAAAACCCAATGCCGAAGGAGCTGCTCCGATTATTCTGAACCGATACAAAAAAGGAATTTCAATGAGCCTGAGTCTTCAATATAAATTCTAGAAACAAAGAAATAATTAAGTATAAAATTTTAGTCATGAACATTTTAAAACTAAAAAAAATGAAAAATCTGATTTATGCTTTTGCAATGGCAGCACTTGTGCTTACTGCTTGTTCTGATGACAATGATCCGATTGTTGAACCAATCGACAACGTATTAAAAGGAGAAGTTACTACAAACCGCACTCTTGATGCTTCGGTTGTTTACTCACTCGAAGGAACTTTGAGCGTAAAATCGGGAGCTACCCTTACTATTCCTGCCGGAACAGTAATCAAAGCCAAGAAAGGTTTCAGTCAATATGTAATTGTTGAGCGCGGTGGCAAAATTATGGCCGAAGGAACTGCTGCAAAACCAATCATGTTTACTTCTGCCGAGGCAGTACCTGCCAACGGCGACTGGGGCGGTTTAATTATCAACGGAGCAGCTCCAATTTCGGGAGCAACTACCGGAACAGAAGGTGCTACCGAAGTAGATAACAGCCTGAAATATGGTGGAACCAATGCCGCAGACAACAGTGGAGTACTTAAATATGTAATTCTTGCCTATACCGGAGCTCGTTCGAGTGCCGATGTTGAACACAACGGATTAACCTTAAATGGCGTTGGAAACGGAACTGTAATCGAAAATATTTACGTTCCTTTTGGTTCTGACGATGCAGTTGAATTTTTTGGCGGAACAGTAAATGTAACCAACTTCCTTGCTGTAAGTCCTGACGACGACATGTTCGATGTTACCCAAGGATGGAGCGGTAAACTGAAAAATGCCTACGGAATCTGGAAAGCTGGTTATGCAAGTACCGAAAGTGATCCACGCGGCGTAGAAGCTGACGGAAACTTTGATGGAAATGGCCCGGACCACGTTGGACAATCGAACTTTACCATGGAAAATATTACCATCGTAAATAACTCAGCTTATGTGATGGAAGATGGAATTAAAATTCGTCGTGGTGCAAAAGCAACCATCATCAATGCGCTGATCAAAGGTGGATCGACCAAAGATCTTGTTGACCTGACCGACTCGAAAGGTGCCGGCAATGCAGCCTCATCAGTTAGCATTACCAACTCAGGAATGACTATTACCGGAAAAGAAGTAAACGGAACCGGAAATGTAAGTGTTGTTGCCGGAAACACCGGAGCCGACACATCGGTATTTGCCTGGACAGGTTTTACTTTCTAAGCTGAACAAACAGCTTTCGGGAATCATTTCAAGAATGAACAAACTACACGAAACGATAAAAAATGAAGCAGAGGCTTCAATTCCCGTAAATTTTGTAAGGTTCCGGTTTCCTTTTTGGATTCCGGGACTTTTCAGAATTACCTATAAATCATTCGGAGACAAAAATCAATTATTTTGAAGGGGATGTCTTCTGAATCAAACAAAGAAAAATAATTATGAAGAACGCAAGCATGGCAAAAACAGGAATTCTAACCAGCCTTTTTGTGCTGCTTTCCTGGATTGTTTCAGGCCAAAATCTGGTTGAAAAAAATGGAATCTACTATTCAGGTAACAAACCCTATTCGGGTTCCTATACTGAATATTTCAGCAACGGAAAAGTAAAAACACAAATCAATCTCCGAAAAGGAATGAAAAACGGAGAGATGCGTGTATATTTTGAAAATGGACAAATCAACGAAGTTCGCTCGTACCGTAAAAACCTGATGGACGGCACCTGGACTACCTGGAACGAAGCAGGCACCAAAGTAGCGATTGCGAATTATCAAAAAGGTGAAAAACATGGTGATTGGATCATCTGGAACGAAAAAGGAAATCTGATTTACGAACTTCATTACACGCATGGCGAGAAATCGGGCCTCTGGAAAATGTACGATCCGGAAGGAAAACTGATCAACCAGCGCAATTACGACGAGAAACCAGGCAAATAAATCCCATCACAGTATAACACTGTATGATGTTTTTTTTATTTCCTGTTGTATCTTTAAAATCTCAATTTATAAAGTATAGTGATGAAATCAATCTTAAACTTTCTGTCCGGATTAAAAGAAAACAACAACAAGGAATGGTTTGACACTCACCGCGACGAATACCAGGCATGCAGGCAAAAAATGCTTTTCATGACTGAGATTTTCAACAATGAAATCAGCCGTTTCGATCCGGAAGTACCACGCCTTGATCCCAAAGACTGTTTATTTCGCATTTTCAGGGATGTCCGTTTTTCGAACGACAAAACTCCTTACAAAGTAAACATGGGAAGTTTCATCGCCAAGGGAGGCAGAAAAAGCGTCTGGCCCGGATATTATTTTCATATCGAGCCCGGAGCAAGTTTTGTTGGCGGAGGAGTGTATATGCCACAAGCCGACGTACTGAAAGCAATACGCACCGAAATTGGTGACACCGGTAGTGAATTCAGGGAAATTATCAAGAATGAAACATTCAGTAAATACTTTCCCGATTTGTATCCCGATTCATTGAAATCAGCACCAAAGGGCTATCAGTCTGATCATCCGAATATTGATCTGTTAAAATATAAATCATTTGCATTTGGCACTCTAATGTCTGATGACTTTGTGTGTAGCGATGATTTTGTTCCCTATGTGGTTGCCGCATTCAAAGAATTGCAACACGCGAATGATTATTTGTATGCAGCAATCGATAAATGGATGTAAAATAAAACACGTTCATCACGAATATATGGGTGTTCGTTTTATTTCACCGTCCATTCACACAAAAAATACACTTATTCGAAAATTTGAATAAAAGAGAGGGTTACTTATTTTTCAAAAAGGGAATTAACTGATGGATAGTTATAGAGTTTTATTCCCGTCCGTTTCCCTTTCATAACAATTTTAGAGCCGGCCTCCCATGCCGGCTTTTTTATTTTCAATTCTGATATTTAATCAATTGCTGAAAATTAATCGGGTATTCAACACCGTAAAGCTCGGTATATAATTTCTGATAGCTCTTATATACTCCCTCAGCCAAACTGTGTTTTCCCTGTAAGGTAAGAATGCTCACTTTTAGTTTCAGGACCGTTTCGTTTAGCTCGTCGTATAGTCCGGCAATATCTGCCAGTTCAAGTTCAAGAGAAAGATCGCGCTGGGCAAATCGAGAAGGCAGACCAAGACAATGCTCGATAACCCGACTACTGAATTTTTCGTGATAGACATCCATCCAGGAAACTTCAACAGCAGGTAAGAACCGACCATTCTTTAATACCAACGACAACTGTCGTGCAAGATGTTGCAAATGCTCCGATGAATCGGCTTGTTCAATCTGAAAAAATAGTTCTTCAGCACGATAATAGTCACAGTAGAAATCGCCGGTTATCTCAAGCGACCATAATTTATCGTTGAATGCAATATTCAAACCGGAACAGGGAGCAAGCAACTGCCGTAGATTTTGCATATTGGTTCCCCGCGTATTTTTCGCATTCGCTACACTCATTCCCGGCCAAAGTAGCTCACTCATTTTTTTTGAGCTAATACCTTTCTTCCCAGGACCGCTGTGCAATAAGATCAGCACAAAAAGCTGTTTTAATTTAGGCGAAAGTTTCCGGCTGATGTCTGTTCCATCGGGACAAAGAATTCTCAAACCGCCGAAACAAAATATCTTCACTCCGGCGATTTCGTTCTCTGGCTTATTTTGAGGCCCGGAAATCACCGTTGTGTTTAGTTTTTGTACAACCGGGGTTTTTATCTTTTTACGAAAGAAAAACAGCGGCAATAAAACAATCAGCAATAAAGCATACCAGGCACTGATTCGTGATTCAGAATCAACACGAAGATATTCAGCCTCAATTTCCTGTTCGTTTAACTCCCGTTCCCAAATTCGTACATCATCCATGTACCCGGAGAAAAATTCTTCCCACAGGTTGCTGCCAATCAACAAACTATGATCCGAACCAACATAGTCGGCAATCAGTTTTATTTCATCTGTTTTTTTCCCGTTCAGATAAAACCGGATAATCTTTTCCAGATGAGAATATACGACAACTACATGAGTCCACTTACCCGCCTCGACACAACTGCTTGCCGAGATATAATCTTTGATTCCGGCCATGGTAAAAGTGAGTTTTCCACGACGGATTTTAATCACAAAAGTGCTGCCTTTTCCCAACAAACTATTGTTATCTCCCAACTCATCCGGTTTTATCCATACCGAAATACTGAAAGCCCCACTTAATATCGTTTTGCTACTGATTCCCGCATCAATGTATGCATCGTTAAAAAAAGCGACATCTCCCCGCTCTGAATCGTATTTAAAATCGATGTTCTGTGTAATAATCTCATCCGGATTGTCACGGCACAAATTTTTTACCTTTTTGCGGAACTGAAAATAATCCGTCAAACCCCATTCAGGCTCCAACGGAATTGCCCGGAAGTTTTTACTGTTTCGTTCGTTATTCGGAGCATTATAAATTACATCCGGAGAAAACTGGTATCCTGCTTTGTAAGGCTTTAATATCATTGCCCCGGTTATCGGCAAACTGAAATAACCACTAATTACCTGCCCCGGTAAATCTTTGAGAAGAACCTCTTCCAACGGGCCTTTCCCGGAACTTACCAATCCAAATATTTTTTTCTGACGATTCAAAAAACCGGTTACACGAACAGCTTCATCAAGAGTGCTGTGCACAATAAAATTGGGCATTTTACCTCTCGATTTCCACAAACTCATTAATACAGAATCGGAGAGCATTTCATTACCAGTATCAAGCAATAATAGCTGTCGGGGTGAAAACAATGGCCACTCGTTTTTAGCCGTTGCAGATGAATCCAAACGAAAGTAATTTACTTGTTCGCAGCAAATACCAATCACTTCTGCCGGAAGCGAAAAATTCAGAATAGAGGAATCTCCTATAACAGGAATCGGAATATTTTCAGGATAGATTTTTGCCAGAACATCACTTATTTTATTCAAATCGAAATCACGGAAGTCCAATGCAATATTAGTAATCGCCGATAAATCGTTCGCATACAAATCGCGAGCAGGAACCACAACATACGATTTCAAACTAAGCTGACGCTTCAAACTATCATTCAGATCGCTCCAGTGCATTCCGTATGGTTGTGCATTCAGCCTGATTGCAGAAATGCTAAATGTCAACAATAACGATACTATAATGGACCGAAGATACAATGTAAGGTCAGTTTAGTGTTTGTTCTGCAAATCTATAAAATAAGCGGCATGCGAGAAAGGTGAAATGCAAACAAAGACTGAATATCAGAAATAAAAAAATCCCACCTTCATAATGAAGGTGGGAAGGTGTAATGCGATTCGGTAACCCGAACCAATTGATTGTTATCTTGTTTGATCAGCCTCGGCTGCTTCGCCAGGTACAGGTACTGTTGCCGTTGCTGCAATACCGACTTCACCCATAACGTAAGTATCCGGTCCCAATTTCATATCCGAGTTCATCATTTCATCCCAGCTTACTTCTTTACCTGTATAAGCCGATGTACGACCCATAATGGCACAAAGATTGGAAATGGCAATTTGCTCGGCTTCGTTGATAGGGATATTCTGACGGATACAAGTTACCCAGTCGATATGTTCCTGTACATACGGATTGACAGCCACATTCTTTTGAGGTTCACCTTTTTCATCCAGCGGATAGGGGTATGAATACAATTCTTTCCCTGTCAAATCCCAAATTGTGTTCTGGCAGTTACTTGCCCCTTTTGTTCCGATCACATATTCTGACACATTGGTTGCACAACCGTTGATCTGACGGCACATACTGTGTGTGTGGCGGCCATCTTCATATACAAAATCAACACTGAAATTATCGTACTGATCGCCGGTTACCCTGCGCTGGCGCGAACCAAAACCAACTGCTTTCACCGGGTGTTTGCCAGTAAACCAGTTGATCACATCAATATTATGCACATGCTGCTCAACAATATGGTCG
Source organism: Prolixibacteraceae bacterium (assembly GCA_963668595.1). Lineage (GTDB taxonomy): Bacteria > Bacteroidota > Bacteroidia > Bacteroidales > Prolixibacteraceae > GWE2-42-39. Next base: position 3,317,578 of record OY764876.1, read on the forward strand.
CCCGAAAGCCAGCACCAGTTCACCCAGTTGCGGATCATGTATTCCATTTCACTCCAATCGGCATTTGGATTACGGTGCCACAGTTTACCCATGTTCCAGTAACAGTTGGCGGCGGTAATTTCGCCAATTGCACCAGCCGCAATTTGTTTATAAACTTCAATGTAATCGCGCTGGTGGCGGCGTTGTGTTCCTGCAACCACTTTTAGTCCGAGCGAATCGGCCATTTTTGCACTAGCCATCACCGAACGGATACCAACCATATCTACAGCAACCGGTTTTTCCAAAAACGCATGTTTACGGGCTTTCACGGCAGCCTCAAAATGTTCAGCTCTGAATTTTGGAGGAGTTGCTAAAATAACCATGTCCACTCCTGAATCAATTACTTTTTCGAAAGCATCGAAACCAACAAAGCAATTCTCTGCCGGAACTTCCATGTCTTTCTGACTTTTCAGTTTTTTCTGACACTCGTCAATAGCATCCTGAAATACATCACCCAAAGCATGGATAATTAAATTTGGACCTGCATCCAACAAGTTAATCATTGCGCCCGAACCACGGCCTCCACAGCCAATAACTCCTACTTTCAAAGGATTTCCATCTGGTGCCTGATCAAGCAGTGGCGGTAAATTTAATTCAACTGTTTTTTTGTTGTCAGCACACGACGAAAGTGCATTAATTCCGACAACACCTATTGCGCCAAGCGCTGCGGCATTGCCCAGAAATCGTCTTCTTGAAAAATTTGATTCACTCATGGTAATCAGTTATTTATTTAGGTTATTGAAATAGGTACAATCAGGTTTGCTAAGTTAATGAAATTCATTTCTAATCGAAAAATATTATTGCAGTGTTTCGTCTGCTTCGCAAACAACGCGGAATCCAATCATATTGCAATCCGAATACCACCAGATACTCTTTGGCATTTGTGGGTCGGTTTTCATCCAGTCAACCGAGCGGGTAAAATCGCGCGCCGAACAACGCACATCTTCCGGTTCACTTTTAAACGAACCACCCCGAATTACTCGTTCTTCGCCACTTGCCGGTCCTTTCGGATCAACTGTTCCGTCGGTAATATTTTTATAGGCATCCGGAGCATACCAGTCGCTACAAAATTCAGCGACATTTCCCAGCATGTTTTTCAGACCAAACGGATTGGCTTTCACCCGATCCGGGTTTTGCGTCTTTCCTTCCCCGTTTTCAGCATAAATTACATACGTATTGATGCGAGTAGTATCTACTCCGGTAATTTTATTCCACAAACCCGAACGTGAATATTTTTGGGGATTTCCTTCAAAAAAATATGGTCCTGAAGTATTGGCCCGGCATGCATATTCCCATTCTGCTTCGGTTGGCAGGCGGTATTTTTTACCTGTTACTTTCGATAACCATTCACAATATGTTTCGGCTGCTTTGTAGCGCATTGTGATTGCCGGACGTTTTCCAAGCCCCCAGTTTTGATCGGGTTGTCCATACGGAGGTGTCGGACCGGTAATGGCATCCACCTCTACGACAGATTTACTCCCATTTGTATCAGTGGTACGACCTTCGGCACCAGTTTGTCCGTAAAATGCTAAAAATTCGTCCCAGCTAACTTCTGTTTCAGCCATGAAAAAACGACTGATGCGCACTTTCTTTGCAGGCTTTTCATCGTCACGTGCTGTTTTTTCATCACTTCCTAAAGTAAATTCTCCTGCAGGAATAGCAACCATGCGGAACGAAACCGTTGAATTTGGTATTGTTTCAGTAAAGCTTTCAAATTTTGAAACCGTTGCCGGCTCTGAATAGACCGTTGCATTAACCGCCGATTCTTTTCCAAAACCGGTATTGCTTTCGTGTTTCGCATTTGGATCGAAGTGTCCAACCTGTAAGTGGCAGTTGATACAGTGCAAATCATTCTCATTCTGGGTATAATACAAGTGAGCATCTTGTCCTTCTTTGCTTAAAGTAATTGGGAACAAATTAGCGTGGCACTTGATACATGATTCTTTATATACAAAATGTTGCGCTTGCTCAAGAGTCGATTTGGCATCCCAATTAAAATCAGCCGTGTCTTTAAACCAAAATCCGTAAATATCTTTAATTCCAAGCCTTGCTTTTTCTTTTATATAACCATGGCCTTTCGGTGGAAGGTGACATTCGACGCAATTCACACGGACACCACTTTTATTGTCGTAGTGTGTCGATAATTTCCACGATTCGGTAGCATGAGGATGTACGTGGCACGATTCACAAAATTCGTTGGTTGAAGTAGCCACCATAACTTTGTTGCCCGAAAGCATAAAAACAATGCCAATAACAAAGCCGATTAGCATCAACAGAAAAAGTCTGCGGTGAAAGAATTGGGTTAGTTTTTTAAACATGACGGTTTTCGTTAAGTTTCAGTTGGGTTAGTATTCCGTTGCCAAAAATAATAAAATATTAAAAGGATGAATTCATGCACTGAAGATTATCGGGAGAGAAAATAACTTCTCCGGGTTAAAATGACAAAAAGGGCCATTCCTTTCGGAACAACCCTTTCTGCTTCATTTCAATTTTCAATATTTATACATTTTTCAAAGCTCGTGCTTCGTCTAATTGCTTTTGGTTTTCAGGAGGCAAATTTCCGGTCCATTTTTTAATGCGGTAATTGATACGAATTGTCAGCATATACATTACCGGTGAAATGAGCAGGGTCAGGAATGTTGCGAAAGTCAAACCGAAAATAACGGTCCACGACATTGGTCCCCAGAACGCAACACTTTCACCACCAAGTGAAAATTTCGGATCTAAATGGGTGAACAGACTAAAGAAGTCGAAGTTAAACCCGATTGCCAGAGGAACCAGTCCGAGTACAGTAGTAATTGCAGTTAATAATACCGGACGCAATCTGGTTTTACCAGCTTTCACCAAACATTCGATTTCCTGTTCGCGGGTCAGGAATGCTTTTTCTGAATAGCCCAACTCTTCGCGTTTGCGCATACGTTGCAAGTCGATGTAGTCAACCAGCACAATTCCGTTGTTTACCACAATACCAGCCAGCGAAATAATTCCGATACCGGTCATGATAATCACGAACTCCATTTTAAATGTGGCCAAGCCCAGGAATACCCCAATTGTACTGAATAATACCGTGATCATAATAATCAACGGACGGATGAACGAGTTAAACTGAGTTACCAGAATAATCATGATCAACGCAAGAGCCACCAACAAAGCAAATATTAAGAATTGACCACTCTCATCCTGCTCTTGTTGTTCTCCTGTGAATGAATATGTGTAACCTTTCGGCATTTTATAATCCATCAGCACCTGACGGATACGGGCATTAATTTCGTTGGCATTATACCCTTCCATTACGTTGGATGAGATGGTAATTACCCGACGGTGATTGATACGATTAATCTTATCGTACGTAGTTGAATATTCGAATGAAGCCACCGACGAAATCGGAATTTTATTCCCATTTATCATCAATTTCTGGTTCATCAAAGTTGAAACATCGTTACGATATTTTTCATCCAAACGAAGGAAAATGTCATATTCGTCTTCACCTTCTTTAAAGTTACCCACATCGTACCCGTACAGCGAATTACGAATGGCCATGGCAACAGCCTGTGTTGAAAGCTCGAAACGACGAGCCTGATCACGATTTACCCGAATCAACATTTCCGGCTGATTTACGTTGATATCGATTTTCAATTCATCGATACCTGCAATATGATCAGCTTCAATAATATTCATGAAATCGTCGGTGATTTTCAGTAACTGGTCAAAATCGTCTCCCGATATTTCAATGTTCACAGGAGCCCCAACCGGAGGACCATCCTCATCTTTTTCAACATATATTTTTGCTCCAACAAAACCTTGCAATGCAGCAGATATCTCCTGCATTACCATCGATGTGTTTACTCCTTCGCGGAATTCAAAATCGACAAACGAAATTGACGTAAGCGATTTATTCGGACTATTCTGGCTTTCGAACATTCCTCCTTTACCGTTTCCAACATTTGTTGTTACCGATTTCAGAACATGTTTGTACGGAGCTACTGTTTTTTCAATAATTGCTTCTACTTCGCGCGACACCTCATCGGTCCGATCAATGGCTGTACCCAGAGGAAGTTCCATGGTTACGTAAATGGTACGAGGATCCGTATCGGGGAAAAATACTACCCGCGGTTGACGTGCTCCGTAAAAAACGATTGAGAAAATCAACAAAAGGAAAGTTCCTGCAAAATAGTATATTGGTTTGCGACCACTCAATGCTGAACGTAATCGTTTTTCGTAGAAATTTTCGAGTCTCACCAGGAAGCGGGTTTGGAACCAGCGTGCCAGCGGACGTAAAGCAACCACATTCAAAGCCATCAATATAGCAACTGCCATCAGCAAATTACCCAGTAAAAGGATTCCGGCCACATAACATACAATTGCTACCGCAGCAAAAATTCCGGCTTTTTTGAAAACCCTTTTCCAGTCTGCTTTCACGTTAATATCTTCAATCTTCATAAACGAAGCAATAAACGGAGGCGTGAGCACCAGGGCAACAAACAACGAGGAAGCCAATACAATGATCAGTGTTTTAGGCAATACGCTCATAAACTGTCCGGTAATTCCTTCCCACATTAATAAAGGGAAGAAAGCTGCCAGTGTTGTTAAGGTTGATGATATAATCGGGAAAGCAATTTCACTTACCCCTCGTTTGGCTGCTGTTAATAGCGAGTAGCCCGAACTGTATAAGCGGAAGACATTTTCAACTACGACAATGGAGTTGTCCACTAACATACCCAGTGCCAGAATCAAACTATACAACACCATCGAGTTCAAGGTTACATCCGACTGATCAAGGATGATGAACGACATGAACATTGATATTGGAATTGCCAAGCCAGAGAACAACGCATTACGGAAACCAAGGAAAAGGAACAACACGAAGATTACCAGAATCATCCCCATGATGATACTGTTTTCGAGGTTCGCAATCTCATTTCGTATGTACTGCGAAATATCATCGGTAGTAATCAATTCCAGGTTTTTCGGCAAATAGCCTTGTTCTTTCTGTTCTTTCATCACCTGGTTAATTTTGTCGGTAGCATCCAAAATATTTGCCCCGCTCTTTTTGGTGATCGAAAGTGTTACAACCGGATTGTCGTTCAATCGCGAAATAGTTGAGCGCTCTTTATAACCATCTACCACATTGGCAATATCGCGCATATATACCGGATTCCCATTATTCAGCTTGATAATGATATCTTCAATCTGACGAGTATTGGTAAAATCCGCCTCGGTACGAATAACGCGACGGGTTTGATCGGCAGTGAATTCTCCGCCACCGATTGTTACGTTTTCAAACTGAACGGCAAAAGCCACATCTTCGTAGCTTAATCCGTGAGCTTCAAGTTTGTGCGGATCAATATTGATCTGAATTTCTCGTTCGTCCACCCCACGAATATTCACTTCTGAAATTTCGGGCAAACTTTCAAACTCGTCTTTCAGCAACTCAGCATATTTTTTCAACTCACGCATACTGAAATCGCCCGACATATTTACATTCAGAATCGGGAATTCAGCAAAATCAAAATCAGTAACAATCGGATCATTATCCAAGTCAGCCGGTAACTCCGACCGAGCCTTGTCCACATTGTCTTTTGTATCCTGAAGAGCTTGCTTCACGCTTGTTTTAGTGGTAAACTCAACCACAATCAAACTCACATCCTGGTATGAAGCTGACGACAGTTTTTTCACGCCGTCCATTCCTTTCAGCTCTTTTTCAATCGGACGGGTAATCAGGTTTTCAATATCAACCGGCGAGTTTCCGGGATAAATCGTCTGAACGAAAATATAAGGTACCACAATTTCAGGAAACGACTCCCGGGGCATCTGCTTGTACGAGAAAATCCCGAAGAACACAAGCAATGCAGTGAATATATACACGGTCGTTTTGTTTTTCAGCGCCAGGTAAGCGGGCTTAAACTTCCGGTGTATTTGGTCTGTATTTGTACTGTTTTCTTTCGACATAAAAATGATTTTTCGGACTTAGTCCATTAAAATTTCACTAAGGTGCCACTTACTACCTGGTTGTATCCTTCGGAGATAATTATGTCTCCGGCTTTCAGTCCCTCAGTAATTTCCGACATGTTGTTGTCGCTAACACCCGATTTCACGTAAATTTTCTTTGCTGCGAAATCGTTTCCTTCTTTTTCGGCAATAAAAGTGTATTCTCCTTTAAAGTCTTGTTTTACCAACAACGACGGAATGACAAATGCATTTTCGGCTGAGTAATCGCGAATTTTTACTACTGAAAGTAAGTTTGGTTTAATCATGTTATCGCGGTTATCCAGATTTACCCGTAAACGGAAAGTACGGTTATTCGGGTTAATATAATTACCAATCATATTGATTGTTGCATTTACATCTTTACCAATTGCAGGGAACGAAATGTTCACCTTGTCGCCTTCTTTCAATTTGGTCAGGTAAGCTTCTGAAACTTCGGCATACACTTTTACTTTGTCAATGTTTACCACTTTTGCAAAAGGCATTTGCGGACTGGCAATTTCACCTTTTTTCTGGTAAATTACATCCACTACTCCGGCAACCGGTGCTTTAATTGCCGCCATGTCTTTTTGAGCCTGAAGGCTTTCCAAACGGCGTTCGAGTGATTCTTTATTCGATTTTGCCTGAAGGAATTGTAATTCAGAACCTATTTTTTGTTCCCACAAATTTTTCTGACGTTCGAAAGTGGTGGTAGCCAGGTCAACCGCAATTTTTGCTTCGGCAATACCTTGATCCAACATCTCGGTATTCAAGGTTGCCAAGACAGTTCCTTTGCTTACACGCTGTCCTTCGCGAACCAGGATATCGATAATTTTACCAGAACCTTCGGGGCTCACATTCACTTCCTGATCTGCTTCCACGCTTCCGGTAACTTCAATAAAGTGCTCGAACAACTGAGGTTGAACTTGGTTTACTTTTACTGCAACATATTCAACCGCTTTTCCTTCCTGCAACTCTTTTTCAAGTGCAGTAATTTTTTGGTTCAAATCGTGAACCTCTTGTTTATATTGAGCAAGCAGGGCTTCTTTTTCTTTGGCTCCCTCCTTTTTTGCTCCACCGCACGAAGCAAGCATTGCAATTGCTACAAGGTAAATTATTTGTTTCATTCTTACTGGTTTTTCAAATTTTACACGCATGATATTCATTATTGTCCTATGGCTTTATTTAAACTGATTTTGGCATTCAGCACCTGCATTACTGAGGCAATCCATGTGCCCTGTGCCTGAATAAACTGGCTTTCGTTTTGCGCCAGTTCAGTACTTCCAACAATCCCGTTATTATATTTCACGGTTGTTTTAGTATAGATTTTCTTTGCCAGCTCACGATTATCTTCGTCGTTCGCATAGCGCGAAACAGCTGTTTGCAGATCTGCCAGAGCCGACAAATAATCCTTTTGCAACGTTTGCTCTGCCAATTTTTGGTTATTTTCAGCTTTCTCAAAATCAAACTTTGCTTGTTTTACCCGGGCTTTCTTCATTCCACCACTAAAAATGGGCAAACTCATATTCAGCCCAACATACGATGATTTGAACCACGACACGTCGCTTTTAAAAAGATTTGCCTCATTCCCGTAAGCTGTTTTGGTCCAGTTATAAAAGGCACTTAACCGTGGCAGATACGACGCTTTTTCGAGGTCGAGCAACTTTTTCGACGCCTGTTTTTGTGTATCCAGCAATCGGTAATCGATGTGAGAACTGTAATCGAAAGCTCCTCCCTGAGGATCTTTTTCAACCAGTGGATTCAGATGTGTTTCAAGCAAATCGCTCAATTCGATCTCTTTATCCATTTCAACTCCCATCGTGTATTTCAGCACAATTTTAGCAACCTTCAATTCTCGTTCTGCTTTCAACACTTCATTTTCGCTGCGTTTTACCATCAGCTGCATCTGTTCTACGTCTTGCTCTTCAACAAAGCCATTTTCATACATACTGCGGGTATCGCTCAGTAATTTTTCCGAATTCCGCAGATTTTCCTTCATCACATTAATATTCTCGCCGGCCACCAAAACCATGTAATAGCTTTGTGCCACTGCATTGCGAATATCAATTTCTGTTTTTTCCTTGCTCTGTTGAGCCAGTCTCAAATAAATTTGTGCCGAGCTAACTCCTACAATATACGATCCGTCGAAAATAAGCTGATCAACTTTAAAACCGTAGTCGGAGCTATAATCCTGACCAAATTTAACTGGCATGTAAGTGCCGGGTTCTCCGCCAAAGAACTCAGCAGGAACGAGCGACACCGCCAAATCAAGAAAGCTCATGTACGAACCGGTTCCGCTTACCTGAGGCAAACCGGAAGCGATTGTTTCCCATACTTTTTTCTGGGCTTTTAGTACATCGATGTTTGAGTTTTGTACCACATAAGAGTGCGTCATGGCATAATCCTGTGCTTCCTTTAACGAGAAGCTCAGGTCTTGCTGCGCTTTGCCGCTAAATCCGAGTAAAAGACAGGGCAAGATAGTCAACAGTAATTTTAGTTTACTCTTCATTCTGAACATTGTTTAGTTTCTGTTTGTAATATTGTAATCCTTTTTCTGTGCAAACTGCATGAAGATGATAATCCATCAACGAATCAAAAAATTTGTCTGAACGCATCTCTTCATCTTTAAAAATTCCGTTATGTGTATTCAGAATTAGCAGGATACGTCCAACCTGAAGCCGTGAGATAATATCCAGATTCAATTCTTCACGGAATAATCCTTCTTTCACTCCTTGCTCCAGTATCCGGTAATTCTGTTCATATATTTTCTTTTTCTTGTATTCCTGAAGTTTCTTATAAATCTGCGGATACATCCGTTTCAAATCAAAATCCAGATTGTTATTATACAAGTTCAACATTTTCATTCCGTGGTTGCGGTACAGAAAAAATTTATCGATTGCATTGCTGCTTTCGAAGCATTCAAAATCAACAATCGGATTTTTCATGTAGTACCCAATCGACTGGTCAACCAGCTCTTCCTTATCTTTAAAATACTCGTACAAGGTTTTTTTCGATATCCCAAGTTCCACAGACACGTCGTCCATCGTTACGCTTCGTATGCCGTAACGCAAGTACATCTTTCCGACTTGCTTAATGATATGTTCCTTTTTTTCATCCATAATGTGCAAAAGTACAGCATTAATAAAACAAAAAAACTTTACAGGTGTTTAAAGTTTCCCCAGTATCCCATTCTTAACATTCTGGTTACATTTTTTGTTTGCTGACTTTTTTGTTTTTTCAATTCGTCGCAAAACTACCGGAACGCAAAAAGTTTTCGGAAGAAAAATCGGCGAATGGGGAAAATGAAGCAGTGGACGGAGAATATGCCGGGGAATAGCAGAAATACTACATTAATTGTAATGGTACCGACCTGTCTCAATACATATCTCTCTCAACTGGCAACGAAACATTTGGCTACACAATGACTGATAAAAATTACAGGTTCGATTGTTTAAAAACAATTACATTTAAACCTCAAAATAAAAATTAAACAGATGAGTATGTTCAAACGATTATTCACCATTGCATTACTCTGCTTTGCAGCCAATGCAATGGCAATTGATGACGCACGAATGATGCGCTACCCCGATACCAACGGAAAACAGATTGTGTTTGTTTATGCAGGCGATCTCTGGATAGTAGATGCTACCGGGGGAGATGCCCAAAGACTTACTTCGCATGACGGACTCGAATTATTCCCCAAATTCTCGCCCGATGGCAAATGGATTGCCTTTTCTGCTGAATATTCCGGCAGTCGTCAAATTTGGGTGATGCCCGCTGAAGGTGGTTCTGCCCGGCAACTTACATACTATAATTCGGTAGGAGTAATGCCTCCTCGCGGTGGTTACGACCACGTAGTCCTCGACTGGACTCCGGACAGCAAAAAAATACTGATTCGGGCAAACCGCACTACTTTTGGCGAACGCAATGGCCGCTATTTTTGGGTAAGCCTCGACGGGGGACTGGAAGAACCACTTCCCATTGTAAATGGTGGATTTGCAGCTTTATCGCCCGATGCCAAACAAATTTGTTTCACTCCGGTTGATCGCGAATTCCGCACATGGAAACGATACCAGGGCGGACGAGCCACTGACTTGTGGACTTACAACCTGGACAACAATACTTCCGAACAAATTACCAATTTTAAAGGTTCGGATCAATGGCCAATCTGGACAAACAAAGGAATTATTTACGCTTCGGACCGCGACCTGAGGCTGAACTTGTATTTTTACGACCTAAACAGTCACGAAAGCAAGCAACTTACCTTTCACAAAGATTTCGACGTAATGTGGCCTTCGGGAAACAACGATGCCATTGTTTACGAAAATGGTGGTCTTCTTTATAAATTAAATACACAAACCGGAAAATCGGAAAAAGTATCTGTCAATATCAATTTTGATAACCCTAACCTGCTTTCGTATTATAAAAATGTAAAAGAGGACATCCACAGCATTGCTGTTTCGCCTACCGGCAAACGTGCTTTGTTTGATGCCCGTGGCGAAATTTTCTCAGTACCTGCTGAAAACGGAGTAGTTGAAAACCTGACACAAACTCCTGCTGCACGCGAAATCTATCCAAGCTGGTCGCCCAACGGACAATACATCGCTTATTATTCCGATGCCAGCGGCGAATACGAAGTATATCTGCTCGAAAATAAAAAAGGAGCCAAACCCCGTCAACTAACTACTGGTTCGCATGCATGGAAATACGGTGCCGAATGGTCGCCCGACAGCAAATATCTGGTTTACAGCGATCGTACCCTGAACCTCTGGTTGCTTGATGCCACTACCGGTGCACAAACCACAATCGATCATGCCGAAAAAGGAGAAATCCGCTCGTACAGCATTTCTCCCGATTCGAAATGGGTAACATACACTAAAGAAGGCAGCAACGGACTTTCAGCAATCTGGGTGTACAATATTCCGGAGAAAAAAGCATCTCAGCTTACCAGTAATAATTTCGACAATGGCGACCCCGTATTTAGCCGCTGTGGCAAATTCATCTTCTTTGTGTCGAACCGCGATTTCAATCTCGAATTTTCAAGCTTCGAATTTGATTACCTGTACAACAATGCCACCCGGATTTATGCGCTGGCACTGAAAAACGACGGGACCAAACTGGTTCAGATAAAGAACGACGTGGAACCTGTTGTTGCTGAAAAGAAAGAAGAACCGGCAGCAAAACCAGACAAAGAGAAAAAAGAAAAAGCCGATAAATCAGAAGCAAAAAAGGACGACAAAGTTAAAGTTGAAATCGATTTTGAAGGTGCCGACAACCGAATTATGGCTCTTCCGGTTGAAGCCGGCGATTATCGTATTCTGGGTGCCGTAGATGGCGGATTATTATTCACTTCGAAAGGAAAACTCCAGCGCTACAATATTGCTGACGAAAAAACCGAGGACATTATGGATGGTGCATCTCAGGCTATTCCTTCAGCTGATGGTAAATCATTTATCTATGCTGCTCGTGGCGAGTACGGTATTGCCAAAGTTAGTCCGGGGCAAAAAAGCGGAGCAGGCAAACTGAATCTCGACCAGATGGAACTAAAAATCGACCCGCGTCAGGAATGGAATCAGATTTATACTGATGCATGGCGCATTTTCCGCGACTATTTCTACGTAAATAACATGCATGGCGTAAATTGGTCGGGACTGAAAGACCAATATGCTGCATTGTTGCCATACGTACCCAGTCGTTTCGATCTCGATTATATTTTAAACGAAATTGTATCCGAAGCTAACACTGGTCACTCATACGTCGATTGGGGAGACATCAAGCGGGTAAAACGGGTTGACACCGGTTTGCTGGGAGCCGAATTAGTTGCTGATAAAACAGCAGGACGCTACCGAATTGCTCACATTTTCCCGGGCGAAAACTGGAATCCTGCCCGCCGTTCACCACTTACCGAACAGGGTGTGGATGTAAAAGAAGGCGACTACCTGATCAGCATCAACGGAAAAGAAGTAAGCATCAACGAAAATCCATATCTTTTCCTTGAAAACTTAGTAGATGTTCCGGTTGAGTTAGTAGTAAGTGCGGACGGCAAAACCGACAAAACACGCACTGCTACCGTAAAACCTATTGCCAGCGAACAAGAATTGCGTCACTTCGATTGGGTAACACAGCGTCGTGCTATGGTTGATAAACTTTCGAACGGACGCATCGGCTACATTTATTTACCGAATACCGCAGTGGAAGGAAACCGCGAATTATTCCGCGGCATGTATGCCTACCACGACAAAGACGCACTGATTATTGATGACCGTTACAACGGTGGTGGTTTTATTCCCGATCGCATGATTGATTTGCTCGACCGCCGCACCTTGACCTACTGGCACAAGAACGGACTGAAACCAGACAAAGCTCCCGGCGTAGCACACGACGGCCCCAAAGCAATGCTGATTAACGGCTATTCCTCATCGGGTGGCGATGCTCTGCCGTATTTCTTCCGCAAAACCAAGCAAGGTAAGCTGATTGGAACCCGTACATGGGGAGGATTGGTTGGCATCAGCGGCAATGCCCGTTTGGTGGATGGCGGTTATATTTCGGTGCCCCGCTTCGGAATCTTTAACGAAGACAGCGAATGGATTGTAGAAGGTGTTGGCGTGTATCCCGACATTGAAGTGGTTGATCGCCCGGAACAATTAGCGAAAGGACAAGATCCCTGCATCGAACGCGCCGTAGAAGAGTTACTGAAAGAACTGGAAGCTCATCCAACAAAAAAAGTGGAATCACCTACTCCGCCTGACCGCAGTAAATGGATTGAAAAAGAAATTAAATAAAAACATTGAAAGGGCTTCACATAAAGTGAGGCTCTTTCTGTTTTCATACAAAGCGATAAACACAAATTTTTGCCAATCATTATTTCTCCTTACAAAATTATTTTGCCTTTCCCTCGTTATTTTGAGAAGAAATTCATTCAACTAACATCCGATAAAGCTTACCTTAGCTATAATTTTCAGCACTGAACGCAAAGCAAACAGTGCTTTTAAATTGTAATGAATAAACAGGTTTAAACACAGCAGTTTTACAGAAATTATTGAAACAAATTTTAAATTTTATACCTATGAAACGAATAGTTATTGGCTTATTAATGTGTTTTTCGCTCGCCATTTTACTTAATTCATGCGAGGAGGAAGAGACTGGATTTCAAGAATCATATTTAATCGGGAAATGGATCTCCGGAACGATTCACTATAAATATGCAACCGATCATTCCGGAACGACCTGGGATACCAGCGATGATGTTACCGAAGCAGAAGGCCAGAAATTTACCTGGACACTGGTAGAATCGGAACTAACCCACATCCACATCATGGAAGTTGGAGGCAATGTACCCAAAGTTTACACAGTTACCGAACTCACCGAAACAACGCTGAAGTACAAAGACGATTTCGGGAAAACCTATTCATTCAAAAAAGAGTAAATCATGCACAAAGTGGTAAAGCGGGTTCTTATAACTCTTGCTGCCATTATTCTGGCAGTAATTCTGATTGGAGGAATAGCTGTTTGGGTGGTTTTTACACCCGAAAGGTTAACGCCAGTGGCTCGCAATCAGGCAGCCAAATACCTGAACTGCGAATCGCAGATCGGCGAGGTGGAACTAACTTTTTTCAGCACCTTTCCCCATTTCGGAATCAAACTGAACCGCTTTGCCCTGATTAATCATCCTCAGGGAGCGCCGAGCGACACGCTGGTTAGCGCCGATCGCTTTGTCGGAATTGTTGACCTGCTTGCCTGGTGGACACACAACGAACTGGTGATCACCGAACTTCAGTTACACGACGGCTCGCTGAATGCCTACGTGGACAGTTTGGGCCATGCCAATTTCGATGTGATGAAAACTGACACCACCGCAACCAGCGAAAGCACGGAATCGTCGTTTCGTTTCATCAAACTTGACAACGTAGAACTAGATAACGTCAACATTTCTTACAACGACCAGTTGCTAAAACTACAAACCGACATTCGCCAACTAACGGCACAACTTTCCGGGAAGTTGATGTCTGACACCGTTCAGGCGCAGCTTGATGTGAATAACGGTATTGTGTCACTGTGCTACGACGGCGAAAATTATCTGAGGAGTGCTTCGGTGAAAGCTCAAACAAATCTGCGGTTTATTATCCCGACAATGAAAATTGAGTTTGAACCGTCGGAAGCAACCGTCAATAACATGAACGCCACGTTCAGCGGCTCCATCGAAAACCAAGCCGACCAAATACTTTTCGATCTGAATTATCAGGGGAAATCGTTGCCTTTACCCGAAATACTGGCTTTTGTTCCGTCGGGATACCAATCGTACCTGAAAGGTGTTGATGCCAATGGGCTGATCACTTCGGAAGGAAAAATAAAAGGCGCGTACTCCGATTCGCTGATGCCTCTGATGGATTTGCACATCATTCTTCAGGACGGAACCCTGAAATATGGAGGGTTTCCGGTTCCGCTAAGTCAAATAAATGGCGAAATCGATTTTTATTCGGATATGACCAACGATGATATTTCGTACGTCAACATCAGACAGTTCAGTGCAAAAACGCCGAAGTCATCGATTCAAACCAGCGGAAAAATCACCCATTTTTTAAGCGATATTCATTGTGATCTGAATTCGGAAGGCGATCTGGAACTTTCGGAATTTGTACCGATGATTCCCGCATCGATGAAAACCAAGCTGCAAGGCCGTGTGGCCGGAAAGCTGACTTCGCAATTTTCGATGTCGCAAATTGAAAAGATGCAACTCGAAAAAACAAACTTCTCCGGCGCTTTTCAACTCTCCGCAGTTAAAGCTGTTTACGACACAATCACAGTGGAAACCGACAATTCGAATATCGATTTTGCGCTGCCCAATCCGAACGGACAAACCAAAGGCCGCGGATTTGTCAATGCAAACATCAACACAAAAACACTTCAAATAAATACGCCTAAAAGCATTGCGGCATACGCAAAAAACGGACATCTCTCACTGGAAGCGTCCGACCTGAGAGATACGTTGCGCATTCCGAATGTGATATGCTCGTTTAAACTCGATTCGCTGTCGGCACGCATGGACACCATGCAATTTGCGGTGCAAAAACCTACCGGGAAACTGGATATGAAAGCCCGCAAAGCAGCGCCCACCGAATCCGAGGTGAACGTAACATTCGACAGCGGCCGCTTGCTGGCTTCGGCAGGAACAGCTAAAAGCCGCATGAACAATGCTAAACTGAAAGCATATTATTTGAGCGATAAAATTCAGCCCAAAGTAAAACTGGAATATCGGGGCAATAATTTACACGTGGCGATGGATGCCGACTCGGCCCGTTTTGCCCTCATCGATCTGAATGCCGATTTGCTGAACGATCAAACTAAAAAAGATATTTTCCAACAATGGCGGGGATCCGGTTTTGTAAAAGTGGATAAAGGTTTTGTAGCAATGTCGTCGCTGAAATATCCACTCGAAATCCCTTCCATCCAAATGGATTTCACGCCTGAAGCGTTTAATATTAAAGAAAGTAAACTGAAGATTGACAAATCGGATTTCAGCCTTTCAGGAAAGCTAAACAATGTATTGTCGTATTTTAGAAATGACTCGTTGCTTCGGGGAAATTTCAATTTTGTGAGCGACCAAACCGACCTCGTACAACTGATGCAATTAACCAGCGGAATGGGCGAAAAGAAACCAGCCACGCCACAACCAACAACGACAGTTGATACACCAACTGGTCCGTACATGGTTCCGAAAGGCATCGACGTACAGTTGAATGTGAATGTTGCCGCGGCCAACTACGGTTCGGGTATTGCACGCAACATAAAAGGACAATTGCGGGTAAAAGATGGATTGCTGATTCTGGACAACATGCGACTGGTTACACCTGCCGCCAAAATGGAACTGACCACCATGTACCGCACTCCGCGGAAAAATCACCTTTTCATGGGACTTGATTTCCACATGACCGACATTGAAATTTCGGAATTGCTAAAGATGATCCCGGATGTGGATACCATTATGCCTATGCTACGTTCCTTCAGTGGGAAAGGCGAATTTCACATGGCAGCGGAAACTTATCTCGATTCGCTGTACAACCTTAAACCGTCAACCATTCGTGGCGCAGCCTCTATTCGCGGAACCGATCTGGTACTGATGGACGGAGAAACCTTCAGCGAAATTGCAAAGACGTTAAAATTCAGCAAAAAAACATTTAATAAGGTGGACAGTCTGGCCGCCGAGTTTACCATTTTCAAGAAAGAAATCGATATTTATCCGTTCCTGATTGTGATGGACAAATACAAAGGCGTGGTGGCTGGCCGGCATAATATGGACATGACCTTTGACTACCATATTTCGGTTGTTCAAAGTCCACTGCCTTTCCGCCTGGGAATTGATATTACCGGTACGCTGGACGATTTGAAATACCGTCTGGCCAAATGTCGTTTTGCTGAAATGTACCGGCCCGCAGCTCGCGGAGAAGTGCAAAACAGGCAACTCGAACTTCGTCGAATGATTCGAGACGCGCTAACCAAAAAGCAAGAAGAACAGTCGGATCAGTAAAAGTAGCCAGCTCCAGAATAAACCGATAATTATATTTTTCTATTTAAACGCAACCTCTGTTTTTAAAAGCTCATCTCTGTGGTACATTAATAAGTATCTCAATGACAACAATACTTTATCGGAATGGGTTATTTTTCATTCTCGCTGCCATGCTTTGGAGCTGTAAAGATGAAAACGATGTAAAAGCATGCTTCTGTTCGGAAATATCAGACATTGCGAAAAAAGAAGTTCAGTTTGTAAATTGTTCTGAAAATGCAACAAGTTTTCGTTGGGATTTTGGAGATGGACACACATCAAACGAGAAAAATCCAACACATATTTTTGAAACGGATTTCCCCGTTGTAGTCACACTTAC
This sequence comes from Prolixibacteraceae bacterium, assembly GCA_963668595.1. GTDB lineage: Bacteria > Bacteroidota > Bacteroidia > Bacteroidales > Prolixibacteraceae > GWE2-42-39. Next base: position 3,334,461 of record OY764876.1, read on the forward strand.
CGCAATTAACGGAAAACATACAAACATAGCCGCACAGCAGGTTCCTCCACCAATAACTGTATTTAAACCCAATATTTACTTATACCCAACGAAATCATTGGCCCTGTCTGTAAGTATTTCATTCCCCTGGGGAGGAAATGTTATTGAATCGATTCCAGACTATGGAAATGGCTGGTCGGTGCATGTCTCTCCAAATGGAATAATCGACAATCGGTACAATTATCTTTTTTATGAAAGCACCCAGCCGGATGTTTTTCAATATCAAAAGGGATGGTGTATTGCAAGGAATCAGCTAAAATCTTTCTTCACCGAAAACATGAGCTTATATAATTTTTCGGAAGCAGAGATTAATGATTTTAATGCATACTGGTTATCCCGATTGACTGACTATGACTATTATCTGATTTATCCTCAGACAAATGAAATTATTGACGCGATCATTCAGCTAGAATTTTCGGAGAAACCGGATAATGTAAACCGATTATTTTATGGAATTAAGGGAACAAATAGTTTTACTTCGATACAAGCACCATCAATTGCTCCATCCAAGCGAACCGGATTTTTTGTTATGGAATGGGGAGTATTTCTGAAATAATCTCTTAATATTCCATTCGGATATTTTATCAGATTTTAATTCTTAGTGTTTATTATCGTTACAAACTACCTCAAAATTGCCTCTCGTCATCGCTAAAGACAACACGAGTAATCTGAGAGCAGAGGCTAAAAACAAAATCGGGGGAACAAAAGCTCCAGAGGAGCAACCTGTATGTAGCCAACAACCATCCCAAATACTAACCAGCCCCGGAGGGGTGACCTCATCAGGCATTCTTTTGTAAAGATGAGATTCCCGCTTTCGCGGGAATGACGCGCCCGGAAGAGGAATCGAATGCAACAGGCAAAGACATTTTCTGCAATTTGCCCTCTTTTATTCGGCAGAGCCAACCCAGAAAAGTCAAGCTTAACATTTTTCAAACACCACGCCATACACTATTGAAATTCAACATTTTATCTATCTTGCTTCAAAAATAATATTCATTTTCATAAAAAAATACTTCATTTTCTTGGAGATATTGATTCTTTGCCTACATTTGCAGTGTACTACTACACTATAACAGTTAACAATTAAACAATGATCGAGATTAACAATCTACATTTTCGGTACGGAAAGCAGTCTGATTTATTTTCGGGACTGACTCTTTCAGAAAGTGCAGGAAGTATTGTAGGGCTTCTGGGTAAAAACGGAGCCGGAAAATCGACCCTGCTCAAGCTCATTACCGGTCTGTTGACAGCCCCCAAAGGAACACTTACCATTATGGGTGAAGTTCCGGCTGACCGGCACCCTTCTTTCCTCGAAGAAATTTATTTCATTCCGGAGGAATATGACTTGCCCGCGGTAAAAATCAGTGAGTTTGTAAAAGCATACGCCTTATTTTACCCCCGTTTCGACCACGAAAAGTTGCAAAAAATTCTTGCTGACTTTGAATTGGACACAAACAGTCGCTTATCGAAACTTTCGTACGGACAACGGAAGAAATTTCTGATTGCTTTTGCCCTTTCAACCAACTGCAAAATGCTGGTGCTCGACGAACCAACCAACGGCTTGGATATTCCGTCGAAATCAGTTTTCCGCAGAGTGGTTGCCAGCTCGCTGAACGAAGATCAGCTGGTTTTCATTTCCACACATCAGGTAAAAGATGTGGAAAACCTGATTGACAAAATTCTTGTTATCGATCGCGGACAAATTATTCTGAATGAAAGCTTGTGGAATATTTCAGAAAAATACGCGTTCAGCACAGTTCCATCGCTCGAAAAAACAAACAGTTTATACCACGAAGTTGCTCCAGGCGGTTTTAAAATAATTCGTCCGGCCACTGAAACACAAACCGAAGTGGATATTGAACTTCTATTTAATGCAACGATAAACGGAGTAAAACTAAATTAGCCTCAAAGCCATGAAGACAAATCAAATTTTCAGTTTAAAACGTTTTTACAGCTATGCACTCAGCAGCCTCACGCTGCATTACCGCCAGTTATTGTGGCTATGCGGAGCACTTGCGGCAGGAATTTATTTTTCGTCGATGTTCTTTATAAACGCCAGTCATAGCTGGAGAAATAACGAATGGTCTGCATTTTCATTATTCACTTTTGCAGTAACAGGTTTGCTGTTCATCGGATCGGCTTTTCCAGCCCTTCGTTCCAGAGAAAAATCAATCACATTTCTGATGACCCCGGCTTCGACTACCGAAAAATTTGTTTACGAACTGGCCGAACGCCTTCTGCTTTTCCTGATTGTTTTTCCAATCCTGCTTACTTTGTTTGGCAATTTCGCAGTTGAAACACTCCGTGTGCTAAGATCCACTTACGGTCACACTTTGAATGCCGAAAGCTTATCTATTGTGAGTATGCTCGAAATAATTCCAGCCAAAGGGTATAAAATTATCATTCCGATTATTTTGTCCGTTGCATCGCTGGCTTTTGCCGGAACCGTGGTCTTTAAACGACTTCCGCTAATAAAAACAGCCATCTTTGCTGGTCTCATTTTCCTGATAATCATTGGCTATTTCTATGTGATGATTGAAAAAATGCGGCTGAGACATCCCTGGATTATCAGTATGGAGGAGAAACAAGCTCTCACTATTATTATGATCGTTGCGCTTATCTCAATGACTTCCATACTCGCGTATGCCTTTTTCAAACTAAAAGAGAAGGAGATTTCGTAATGGAATTCAAAGATAGCAAAGGTATTTTCCAGCAAATTGCGGACAATATCTGTGAAAAAATCATCTCGGGCGAGTACCCGGTTTTCAGCAAAATCCCCTCAGTACGCGAACAAGCTTCTACTGTGGGAGTCAATCACAACACCATCATGCGAACCTATATGGAATTACAACGCGAAAACATTATCAGCAACCAGCGCGGAATCGGATATTTTGTCACCGAAGAAGCTCCGCAGCGCATTGTTCAGCTTCGAAAAGAAGAATTCTTCAAAAACGAGCTGCCTGAATTTATCCGCCAGGTAAAATTATTAAACCTGAGCCGCGAAGAGTTAAAACCATTGTTCGACCAATTAAATCAGCAGTCATGAAAATCAGCCGCATTATATTCATCTCTTTCTTTACAGCCGTTGCGCTGTTCCTGCTTTCGTTTATCAAACAGTCGGACAAGCAACGTGATTATAACGCCAATTTTACTGAAAAGAACCTTGACCTTCCGGCATTTTCGCATGTCAAAGTATCTGAAGGATGCAATGTTTCGATCAAATCAGGAGCAAGCAATGTATTGCATATTGCCTACAACAAAGACCAGAAACTTCAAAATCCGGTTTTCGAAATGAATGAAGACACACTGATTATCAAATCAGTTCCCAAAGATTTTAATTATTTCATCGATGTGTATGGCAATAATATGAAATCACTGACTATCACCAGCGCGAGAGTTGATCTGGACAAGCTCGACGTTTCGAAATTCTACATTGAAAGTTTGCATGGCGAAGTTTACACCCGCACCGACCAGTTGCCCGATACCATTGTTTATGAGGGAATTTCGAGCCGCTGTCGATTGCATGCACAACAATTGAGATTACTTGACATAAAGCTACAGAAATCAGAATGTCATTTCTTCATTGAGAAAATTGAAGCGCTAAATGCCAATTTGAAAGATACCTCAGAACTGTCAACACAAAAAGTTCTGCAGGCCACTATTCAAACGGATGAATCGAGCCGGTATTTCGCCAGATAAATTTGTCTCGCTTTAACGAATAGGATAAAGTAAACCTCCGGGGGCTTCACCAAAAGTGAGGCCCTCAATCGTTTAAATCCATCCCAAGCTTTTCTTTGTAAAAAGTGGTCAGCCAACTATTCATCCAAGTGTAAAACTCGTTTCGTTTTTTTGAGCCGGGCCGTTCTCCGTTTGTTGTGGCAAGAAGTTCTTTTGTTCTGATGAAAATCGGAGTCTCTGCTTCGTTCAACAGTTGCAGGTATCCATCTTTATTTTTATTGAAAAGAACCGACAAATTGATGTAATCAGCACCCGAACCACGCTCAATCGGAAAGCAGTGCTTTTTCATTATCAGCGATGCATCGCAAATTGGTGCATGTCCGTTTTTCCCGATTGCCACAAGCGAGGGAAGTGAATCATCTAACCAAACCGGAATAGCTGGCGTGGTGAGCGGAAAACCAGTTAGCGCCCACATCATGGTTTGTGAAGCATCGCCACCATCGGTTGTTCCCACGATCAGCATCGACGAGGCCGACGATTCGCGGGGAATAAAATCTTTAAAGAAATGAAAAACCGGTTGCTCTTTACAATCGGGCATCTGGTTGGTCAGGCAATCGCCAGTGAGCGAGTGGGTAAGATTGCGCGACAAGTTATTAATTAGCCATTGCGGCTCCCAGCAATGCATGGCTGCGGCCCGATCAAGAGCAGTTTGTGCGGTTTGATAGCGAATATATCCGAAACCCTCGTCGGCATGACTTCCCATTGAATGATTGGTTCGTATCAGAAAACCATGCGGTGCAAACAACGGATCGTTGGCATCAACTTTTCGGTAACCAAAATTTCCGGTTTCGTAGTAGGCAGCTCCACCTTTTGCATCAATCACCCCAAAGTTGGCATCTACACCCATGGGGCGCAACAAACTGTCGAGCAGATTTTCGAAATCACTCAGGCTGGCACAATATTGCAAGGCTCTTTTCATCACCACTCCTTCACGATCGGCAATACTCGTGGTGTCGCCCACATTGTTGGTATAAGCTGCCGAATTAATGATTGCAAAACCTGTTTCGTTAAAACCGCCCCAAACTTCACTTTCCCATTTTGATGTTGCATTCACCATGCCCACATACTTGTACTTCCCGTCGGAAAATAAAGCCAGCGCATTGTTGGGTTCGCCCGTGTCGCGATGTTTAAATAACAACGGACGACCATCCGGTGTGTATTTTCCGGAAACCAAAAATGTGGTGCAGGCTGTTGACTGAAAATAGGCAACAAACAAAATCAGGATTAATGAAAACAATCGTTGGAACATGCTTTTTACGTTTAATGGTTTGGCTGACTAAGGTACAAATTTTGGCCATTGAAAAATCTGTTCTGTCGCAACGAAAAAGGGTGCAGCTTTTGGCCACACCCTCCGAGTATATTTTTATCAGATGATTTACTTTTCAGGTTCCGGTGCAAATTTTTCCATAAAGTCGTCGGACAGAACACGGAACTCAGTGCGGCGGTTAATTCCCTTCGCGATTTCCTGTTGCTCAGGCGTAAGTTTGCTGATGAACGCCTCGGTCAGTTCGTCGTTACGTTTCAGAAAATCGTATTGTTTGGCCAATTCACGAGTCACTTTCTTGGGCCAGGTTTCGCCATAACCTTTTGCGACCAAACGATCGGCATTTATTCCCTTTTCAACCAGATAATTAACTACCGACTGAGCACGTTTTTGCGAAAGCTCGAAGTTAGCCGTTTCGCTACCAATGTGGTCGGTGTGGGCCATAAGTTCGATCGTAATTGTCGGGTTAAAATTGAGAATAGACACCAGACTGTCAAGCGCAAATACCGATTGAGGCAGCAAGTCCCATTTCCCAAACTCGTAATTGATGTTATCAATTTTTATTGGCGAATCAGTTGGAGTAAGGAAAAACTCAAGCTGAAAATTTTTACTGTCTTCCAGTGCAATCGTATTTCCACGCGCTTTATCGTTCAGAAAACCTTCCTTGAATGCCGCAAAAACGTATTCGGTTTCCGGTTTCAGTTTCATCTGGAATTTACCACCTGTAGCACGCATGCGAAGATTGGTTCCGTCGGTTCCAATAATACGAACGGTCGCACCGTCAATGCGCTGTTTGGTTTCTTTATTGAAAACTTCTCCACTTACCTGGAATATTTTTGGAGGCAGATAAAACGAGTAAATATCGTCTTTGCGCGATCCTTTCCGGTTCGACGAGAACATTCCTTTTACTTCCTCGCCCGGAGCAAAAGTCATCGCAAAATCATCGCCCGACGAGTTTAACGGAGTGCCCATATTTTCGACCAGCCACCCTTTTTTCTCGGTTTTTTCAGCTTTAAAAATATCGAAACCTCCCAACCCGGTGTGGTAATCGGACGAGAAGTATAAAGTTCCGTCGGGATGAATGCAGGGAAATATTTCGTTGCCCGGCGTATTGATTTCAGGACCTAAATTCTCGGGACGACCAAAATCGTTACCATTTCGGGTGGCGACCCAAATATCTTTTCCACCAAAACCTCCCGGACGATCGGACACAAAGTACAGTTTGTTTCCATCCTCTGAGAGCGATGGATGAGCGGCGATCAAACTATCGCCAACCAGATTAAGTTTAATTGGTTCCGACCATTCGCCACGCGACTGCGACGAAACGTAAATCTCACTTCCTAAATCCTGGCTTTTATCGTAGCGGCAACGGGTAAAATACAATTGACTTCCGTTAGAAGAAAACGAACCAGCTCCTTCTTCGTCGGTTGTATTAATGATTGCATCTTCGTCGAGCAATTTCGGAATGCTCCACTTTTGCTTTTGTATTTCAAAGTTGGAGACAAACAAATCGGCAAAATTCTCGCCAGTAATCGCACTCCTGCGTTTACCTGTTGACAAATCCTGCGATGAAGTAAACACTACTTCATTGTCTTTTCCTCCTGCGTAAGCCGGAGCATAATCGCGAAATTTCGAACTCAGCTCTTTTACCGGATTAACCACATAACGGCTGGGTTTAGCAATCCATTCCTTCGCTTTTTCGCAGGCAGCCAATCCGTTCAGCGCGTATTGATCTCCGGGAACCGAGTCGAGATAGTGCAAATACGATTGACGTGCAGCATCAAAATCCTGCTCTACCCGCTGACAATCGGCGTACCAGAGCATGGCTTTGTTATTCGGATATTTACGACGAATAGCATTGCGATACCAGACCGCTGCCGTGGGATATTCGCCCATCGTCCGGTAAACTTCTGCCATTTGAAAAGCCATTTCAGCTTTGTCCATGCCCATGCTTTTACTTTTCCGGTAGGCTTTCCGGAATTTTTCGAGGGCTTGTGCGTACTCACCAATTTCGTACGAACTGTTGGCTTTTCGCAAATAGCTTTTTGAAGAACAGGCCCCAAGCAGGGAAATAAACAAAATGACTGCAATCAGGCGAATAGGCGATTTCTTCATCTTCATTTTTACGATTAGGCAGTAAAAGTAACCATTTTTTTAATCCTTATAAAAACGAACAAAAGAGAATAAAATTATCCGAATCAGCATTATTGCCTTGTATTTATTGTCATTCATCCTGATTTTACATTTCTATCACTCAATGCGTCCGAGTTATCATTTCATAAATATGTCGCATCGGTTTTAGCTCCTTGTCGATAATTTCTACTTTTACAAGCAAATAAAACAGCGATAAAATGAAACTTGTATTTGCCACCAACAACCGCCACAAATTGCGCGAACTTCAGGAAATATTGGGGAACTCAATGGAACTGCTTTGTCTGGACGACATTGGCTGCACCGACGAAGTTCCCGAAAATCAGGAAACATTGGAAGGAAACGCTTCGGAAAAAGCTTTCTACATTTACAATAAGTTTGGATACAACTGTTTTGCCGACGATACCGGCCTCGAAATTGATGCGCTGAATGGCGAACCGGGTGTGTATTCGGCACGCTATGCCGGCCCTGAGAGACTGGCCGAAGCAAACATGGCAAAAGTATTGAGCAAGATGGAAGAAATAAATTCGCGTCAGGCTCGTTTTAGAACTGTAATTGCGCTGGTTATTGACGGCAAAGAAACTCTTTTTGAGGGAATTGTAGAAGGTGAAATTCTTCGGCAAGCCCAGGGAACTGCTGGTTTTGGCTACGACCCGATTTTCATGCCCGAAAACACCGGAAAATCGTTTGCGGAAATGGATGCAGCAGCCAAAAACAGTATCAGCCATCGCGGACGTGCCGTTGCCAAACTGGTGGAATATTTAAAACATTTTCAGGAATAAAAGCTTCTTAAAAAAAAACTTAATCCCAAAGATGCCCGGTTCTGTTCTCAATAAATTCAGTACTCTTCCTGGTAAAACGAAAACCATCGTTTCATTATTGAGTTTATTGATTGTGGTGGTGCTTGCCTATTGGCAAATCGCCTTTTTACAATTTGCATTGAGATGGGACATCATTGATGTTGTATTCCCGTTCCGGTTCCATTTTTCAGAATGCATCCAAAACGGAGAATTCCCTCTTTGGAATCCTTATCAGCAAACCGGGGTCCCGTTTTATGCCGACTTGCAGGTTCCCAGCTATTATCCTGAACTGATCGTGATTAGTCTTTTCGGTGGCTACGGTGTTTATACCATGCATTTTCTCTTCATTTTTTATGTTTTTATTGCCGCAACCGGAGCATATAAATTGTCGTTTCATTTCAATCGAAATCATTTGGCCTCGTTTCTGTCCGGGCTGATCTATGCCCTTTCGGGTTTTACCGTTGCCCATGCACAGCACTTTTTCCTGCTGGTTGGTGCCGCCTGGACTCCTTTTGTAATTTTATATTACCTGAGGATGAACGAGAGCAAACTTTTTACGGATGTATTAAAATGTGCGCTTTTTATTTTCCTGATGATGACCGGGTCATACCAGGCATTGTCGGTGTTTCTGTTTTATCTTTTACTGATTTTATTTCTGTATTTTCTGATTCTGGAAATAAAAAAACGAGATACCACGAGCTTGTTTGCATTCATCAAAAACAATGTCATCCTTTTTGTTGCTTCGGTATTGCTTTGTCTCCCGTTAATCATCTCAACCTTCGAAGTGCTTCATGCTGTTGGCCGGTTAGAAGGGGGAGTGGATATTCAGAAAGCACTTCAAACAGCATTTACTCCTTCCTGCTTCATCTCTTTTTTATACCCTTTTTCTACAGTAAAAAATGCTGAACTTTTTGCCACCGACATTTCGATGCGTAACATGTACATAGGCCTTGTTCCTCTTGTCCTTTTTCTGTCAGCACTATTCCGTAAAAAAAGCTCTCTCGAATATATTCTGTTCATTTTCGGACTTGTCGTATTCATGTCGTCAATGGGATCATTTCTGCCAGTCAGGGAGTTTATGTTTCGGTATATTCCAATGATGAATCTCTACCATACAACTCCCTATGTAATGGTGCTTTCCACGCTGACGATGTCTGTTATTTCGGCAAATAGTTTTGCCCGGCTTCGCGAAAATAACAACTCCGGGATGAGACTTATTTTTATAGTTGCCTTTCTGCTTTGTGTGATAATTATAGCTGTTCTCATTCCGGCAATTGGCAAAATCAACTTTCATGAATTATCCTTTCTGAATCTTTCGAATGGTTTTCAAAATTTACTCAATAACAGCTCTTTCTCAGAACATATTTTGTTGCAGGCAATTATTCAAATTCCGATTTTGGGTGCGTTTTTGCTATTATTTACTTTTCGTCGCCGAATCAGATACTTTTTCGAACTCATTGTTTTGCTATGCATCGTCGATCTGGTGGCCGCTTCTCAGCTAAATAGTTTCTACACCGCTGTGGATGTGTCGTTTAAACCTGCGCAAATGAAAAAAGATTTGGCTTTGCTTCCGCAGGGCTTTCCCTTGCCAACTCAAAGCAAACTGATTTACAATGATCAACAGTCATTTGCTGCTCCGTTCTGGAGAAATACATACATTTTTAGCAAACAAATAGCATTCGACTCATTTTCATCATTTAAGCTGAAAAGCTACAGCAAGCTCGACGATGATTATCCAAATCTAAAAAATGCAGTATTAAATAATCCACCGTTCTATTTTTCAGATATAATTTTACCCATCAGCCAGTTTAATGATTCACTCGTTGATCCGCAGAAACATTCAAGGCAATTATTTCTTGATGATTCAGTTTACTCAAAACTGAAACAGAATGCTGTTTCGTGCCACGCGAACGATCACCTTCAAGTTGTGTATTTCGGACCAAATAAATTTTCGGTTGAAACCAATACTCAGGATCATTGCTATTTCAATGTGCTGCAAAGTAATTTCCCCGGATGGTCTGCATTTATTGATGGCAAAGAAGTTCCGATTTATACATCAAATTTTAATTACAAAACAATATTGCTCCCGAAAGGAAAACACGATGTTTCCTTCTGCTTCAAGAAAGATCGCATTATTGACGCTTACATTTTCGCCTATTTAATTTTCGCCGGAATATTGTTGTTTTTGTTTGTGCATTTGGCAAAAAGGCAAAATTATCCGCGAATGGTTTCCGGATCAATCATTCTAATCGGAATTACCGGATTGCTCATTCTTATTGGCATTCGATACTTCAAATCTCCAGATGAAAGCACTGCTCACGAACAAATTGCTCAAAAGTGGGACAAACGAACTCCACTATTTCAATCAGAACTGAGTTCTGAACAACTTAATAATCCAGCTCTTCACGATTCAATAAATGCTCTTTCGGATACCAAAATTTTCCGGATGGATTCTACGATAGAATATTCTCCAGCGATGGAAATTATATTTGACAGCGAAAAAAACCAACAAGGAACAATTCGTTTTTCTGCCCGTGTTTTCCCAAAAACAGAAGGCAAAGCCGTTGTGGTAGCTCAATTAATCCGCGACGGACAATCGTTGGATTGGTTCGGATGGAAACTGGAAACACAAATTGAACAATTGAACTCGTGGAATAAGATTGAATTTTTAAAGAATTATTACCAATTGAAATTAAACGACCAATTAAAAATATACATTTGGAATAATGGCAAAATGGAAATGGATATGGATGAGATGCAAACTCGTTTTTATCCGTTCTGAGTCTTTGTGAAGCTCAAATAAATACACGAAGTTAGTTTCAGGAAAAAAAGAAAAATAAACAAACTAAAAATACGTTTTACTTTTCACAAAACTCGTTCGAATTACAGCCACAGTTTATAAATGAAGTTATCGAAATTACCATGAAAAGAAAGTCACTGACCCAATACATATTCATATCTCTACTCATACTTGCTGGTACCAATTTGTTATTTGCTCAAGGAGTTGGCACCTGGACCAATTACCAGTCTTATCGATCGGCCTCAAAATTAGTTGATGCGGGCAATCTGGTATATTGTGCCGGGAACGGAAGCCTCTTTTCCTTTAATAAAACGGACAACAGTGTTCATAAATTAAACAGCATCAATGGTTTATCCGACGTAAATATTCAGTCGATTGCCTATAGTAAAGAGGATGAAACTGTAGTTATTGCCTACCAAAACAGTAACATCGACCTGATTATCGGAAAGGATATTTATAATCTCGACGACATCAAGCGCAAACAAATTATGGGAAACAAAACCATCAACCAGATTTTTTTCGACAAAAAACTGGCCTACCTGTGTTGCGGCTTCGGCATTGTTGTCATCAATACAGAGAAGAAAGAAGTAAAAGATACCTACTTCATCGGGAACGAAGGTCGCCATGTGAATGTGCTTGACCTGACTGCCGACGAAACGTATTTATATGCTGCCACCGACGAAGGAATTTATCGTGCACGCATTGATGCCCCCAACTTGCAGGATTATTCGAACTGGCAAAAACAAAGCGCTGTTCCCCATGCTGATGGCAGTTTCAGTCAAATCGAAAATTTTGCAGGAAAAATAACCGCCTGCTATGTCCCCGTTTCAGGAAGAAATGAAATATACCAATTCGATGGAAGCACCTGGAACCGCGTTTATACTGAAATTGAAAAAGTGTTTGATATGAGCGTGGCTTTCAACGACCGCATTATTATCTCCAATGAAGGAGATGTGTACATTTTTGATAAGGCCGGAAATATGCTCGATAAAATTTATCAATACAATTTTGGAGAAACCCAAACCAAAGGAATATCCCCTCGTTGTACGCGAATGGATGAAGATGGCACTTACTGGATTGCTGATAATACTTACGGGCTGGTTTACCAAAAAGCAAATCAACTTTGGCAAAAAGCCTCTCCGGAAGGGCCTCTTGACAACAAAGTTTTTAAACTGTTTGCTTCCGGAGAAACCCTGTGGGTTGCACCCGGTGGCCGCAATGAAGCATGGGGAAATCTTTGGAACAAAGCCCGTTTTTTGAAATACACGCAAGGAAGTTGGACTTCTTTCGATGAAAATACCTATCCGCAACTGGATTCTTTTCACGATGTAACCTGCATTGTAGATGATCCGAATGATCCCGAACATATTTTTGTTGGATGCTGGGGAGGCGGGGTGTTTGAGTTTAAGGGAACCCAATTTATCAATCAGCACAGTTATCACAACAGCACCCTGCAAACTGTGATTCCAGGAGCCAATTATGTTGGAATCGGAGGAATGGCTATTGATGACGACGGAACTCTTTGGGTAAATAACGGAGGTGTTGCAAAAGTTCTTTCGTCGTTTAAAAACGGCACATGGCAGGCATATTCGTTCCCTGATGTTGCAAACGGACCTAATTTCGGCGATATTGTTATTACCGATGACGGCGATAAATGGATCGCTCTGTCAAATCGAAACCGGGATATTTATGTAGTAAAAGGCGGCCAAGAAGATAGCAAACACAAATGGCTAAAAAACATTGCATATTTCAGTAATGGCACCAAAGAAGTTTTACTGGAAATGCCTGAAGTTTATTGCCTCGCAAAAGATAAAGAAGGTGCAATTTGGGTTGGATCGTCAAAAGGAATTGCCGTGTATGAAAGACCATCCCGGATATGGAACGATGCGCAACAAGATCCGCTAAGCCAATATGCACGACAACCGAACCTTGACATGGGTGATGGTATTTACCATCCACTGCTGGCCTCCGAAATAGTAACATCAATTGCAGTAGATGGCGCAAACCAGAAATGGTGCGGCACCAAAACCAATGGGGTTTTTCTTATTTCGGAAGACGGAGAAAAAGAGCTCGAACATTTTACCGTAGATAATTCACCTTTACTTTCCAACGAAATCACCTCAATTGCAATCAACAAAAAAAGCGGTGAAGTATTTCTCGGAACTTCGCAAGGATTAATTTCTTATATGGGAGTTGCCACTGAACCCGAAGATTCGTTTGGCGATGTATATGCCTATCCGAACCCGGTACGTGAAAATTACGATGGACCAATTATCGTAACCGGTTTGATGGAAAATACCGATGTGAAAATTACCGACATCAGCGGAAACCTGGTATTTCACGGCACTTCGTCAGGCGGACAAATGTCGTGGGACGGAAAAAACCTGAATGGCAAACGTTGTCACACCGGGGTGTATCTTATTTTCATGAATAACAAAAGTGGCGAAGAAACATTCGTCACCAAGCTCTTATTCATTCATTAACGAATCCGGATTGCTTCATTCAGTAAAAAGCAAAAACATTGATAGAGAAAACACGAGGCATATTGCTCCATCAGGTTAAATATTCCGAAAGCAGTATTATTGCAACAATTTATACTGAAGCTTTCGGACGGCAATCGTACATCGTAAGCGGAGTGCATGGCCGCAAATCGGGCGTAAAATCTTCCGTTTTTCAGCCATTGTTTCTGCTCGATCTCGAAGTTTACCACAAACCCGGACGAAACCTCAACCGGATAAAAACCGCCCGCATTGCAGTCCCCTACTCCAGTCTGCCCTTCGACATACGAAAAAGCTCGCTGGCTATTTTTCTGGCAGAAATACTTTACAAATGCCTTCGCGAAGAGGAACCCGATTCCGGATTATTCGAGTTTATATTTCACTCTTTTTCGTTTCTCGATCTTACAGAAAAAGGAACGGCCAATTTTCACCTGTGGTTTTTGCTGAAAATGACCACCTTCCTCGGAATTTTTCCCAATCGCGAAAATCTCGAAATCTCGAATTATTTCGATTTGCAAAAAGCCCGTTTTACTTCATCAGAACCCATTCACCCTCAATACATGAACAAACACATAACATCGCTGTTTGCACAACTTTTCGATCTTGGCTTCTCAAATTTACATGAATTTAACCTCACAGGCTCAGAGCGTCAGGAACTTCTGCAAAAGCTAATCGACTTCTACCAAATCCATTTCGAAATGATTGGTGAATTAAAATCATTACGTGTTTTAAAAGAAGTTTTTAACTGATCATTTTTGTGTAATAATTCTGTATTTTTGACAGCTGAATGGAGAATCGAATTGATGGGTGATTTAATTTTTTACCTTTGTCGGCAACCATTGAAAACATGACACAAGCGAAAACTAACTTAAATAAAGGTATTCTCACAGAGATGGATAAATTGGCAGAACAAAACGGCATTCTGGATATGGCGATAGGGAAAAGTGAATTTCCTTGTCCGCCTGCACTTGCCGAACTGGCATCCAAATATATTCGCTCTGGTTACAATAATTTTGCCCCCACAGAAGGTGTTCCTGAGTTGCGACAACAAATTGCAACACGCGTAAAATCACTGTTCGGATGTGATTACAATCCGGTTTCAGAAATTACCATTACAGCCGGGCATATTCAGGCTATTTCTACGGCTATTGCAACCATTGTAAAAGAAGACGATGACGTAATTGTTTTCGAGCCTGCCTTTGAATCGTATGGCCCGGCAATTCTGCGAAGCGGTGGTCGTCCGAAATTTGTATCACTCAAACAACCCGATTTTCATATCGACTGGGAAGAATTGCGCAAAATGATCACCACCAAAACCCGGATGATCATCATTAATTCGCCGCATAACCCCACCGGCAATGTTTTAACTGAAGAAGACATGGTTCAGCTTCAGAAAATTACCAATGGAACAAACATTGTAATCCTGAGTGACGAAATATTTGATTTATTCGTTTTCGATAATAAAAAACATCAAAGTGTGGCCCGCTTCGAAAAACTGGCCAAACGAAGTTTTGTTGTTTCATCATTAGGTCCTTCGTACAACACCACCGGTTGGGGCATTGCTTATTGCCTTGCTCCGGAAAACCTGATGCGCGAATTCCGTCTGGTACACCAATTTCAGGTATTCAATGTAAACACACCTCTTCAGTATGCACTAGCCGAATTTATGACCGAAGATGAGTCGTACCGTGAAATATCGGAGACTTATCAGGGAAAACGCAATTACTTTAAACGACTGATGGCTGGTAGTGCTTATAAAATTGATGCAGCACAGGGAGGCTTCTTCCAGTTGGTCGATTATTCGGCCATATCGGATGAAAAAGATACCGATTTTGCCCTTCGCCTGCTCAATGAATACGGATTGGCCAGCATGCCTCTTTCTGCCTTTTTCCACGAAAAAACCAAGCTGAAAATGGTTCGCCTTTGTTTCTCTAAAACCAACGAAACACTGGAAAAAGCAGCTGAAATATTGAAATCGGTAAAAGCGCCATCTACCGAACAGGCAGGTTAAAATCTTTTTCGCTGAATACAATTGCTTCGTAAATGTAAAGCTCGGCTGTTTTCCAGCCATCTGAGCCTAAATGTGCTTTGTCGTGCGAACAGCGGCTTACAAACTCTTCTTTGCTCCATCCGGTTTTGTCGGCAACCTGAGGCAGGAAAGTCCCGGATTGTGCGCCTTTTCGAATATAAATGCCGTGTTTTCCCAACTCAAGCTCGTCAATCGATTCAATTCTTTTCAGCGGGCTCAACACCGATATTTCAATCGTAATAAACGGTAAATCTTCCGAAGAAAGTGTTTCGAAACGGTAATCGTTGGCCGACGAAACCGCTAAATCGTCAACCAAAGGAATAAGTGCTTCTTCCTGCGTAAACCGACCAATACAACCACGTAATTCAGTTTTCCGGTACAAACTTACAAAAGCTCCTGAACCCACTTTTTCTGTTAGTTTTTCAACTCTTCTCCCCCGCTCTCGTTCTTCTCCGTTCAACCAAGCCACCAGGCTTTGTCGGGCTACTTTTAGAAGCTGTATTTTTTCAGAATCAGACAAAACAAAATCCACTTCACCCACCCCTGTAAGTACCAACGATTGGTAACCAACTACACGCTTGCGGTTTCCGTGTAATTTTTCATCGCCCGAATTTTTATACTGAATACGGTGAAAATTTAAGCGATCATCACCGGCTGAAAGATACAAAAGACAAAGTACCGACGACCAGCCACAGAGTGCAGTAACCAGTCCCGGAATATTTTTTTGTCGTATTTTTTCCAGCGTGCTGAGCAAAACCTGCGGATTATTCTCAACAATTCCCATTGCAGTGATTTCATCTGCTTTTTTAGCCTCCTCATAGGGCGGATAATGCGAAAAATCGGAGGACACAACAAACAGATTCTCTGCTGTAAAATAGGGCTTCAATGCCCCGGATATCTGCTCAATCGTTTTCGGGTTCTGTGTGCCCAGAATGATCGGAATAATCTCAATTTCTTTCCCTAACTTATACTGCAAGAAAGGAAGTTGTACTTCAAGACTATGCTCCTCTTCATGCGCTTCTTCGCCAAACTGAAATACCGAATGCTCTTCAACCAGACGCGAAGCCAACTGTAAATCAACTTTTACTTTTCCACCGGGAATAAGATAATGTCCGCTGCAAAATACCGATGCCCCGTCAAAAGAATACCGATGACTGCTGGCCAAAATAAATATTCGCTTATAGCGTTTTTCCGGTGCTAGCTGGTTGTATGCCGAAGCAGCCACCTCGCCTGAAAACAGGTATCCGGCATGAGGAACAATCAAGGCACGAATGTCCTGTAAATTCCGGGATGGTTTGCAATTGGCAAAAAGTTGACGTAATTCAGCGGTGAGAGTCTGCCGATCACCAGGATAGAAAACCCCGGCTACCGCTGTTTGCCTGTGTTTCACAAGCTATCGATACTGAAATTATCGGCAATATCGTCGTATCCGAAAATGCGGGCACGAAGAAATATACGGTCGATGTGCTGCATTTTGTCCAGTCGTTTTTCGGCATCACCTTCGGAACTCATGTTGTACATACAAATACCGAATTTGTTATTTTCCACCTTGCGAACAAACACATTGTAGCCTTTCGACATCAGCGAGTCGCCATATTCCTTGGCACTTTCAGCTGCCTGAAAATCTTTTACAATCAAGCAATAACGCGAATAAGTCTTTTTATCCGCCTCAACAACCTTCTCTTTTTTCTCTTCGGTTTTCTTTTCAGATAAAACAGGAGCTGGTTCTGTTTTTCGTACTTCTTCTTTTTTCGGTTCCTGTTTCGCAACAACCGGCTCTTGTTTTGGTTCCGATTTGGGCGTTGCTTGTTGAACTACTGGCTTATTTACTTTTTCCTCAATTTTAGGTTCTGCCGACTTCGCCTTTTCGGCTATCGGGGTCTTGGCAGGCGCAACAGTTTCTTTTCGGGTTACCGGAGGAGGAGTCGGTTTGGGTTCTGTTTTCTGCACCGAAGCAATATTCTCCTTCATTGGCTCAGCCGATCCGGTAAGCTCATTCGCCCAGCATTGAATAATCAGACTTTCGTTTGCCCTTAAATCTGCCAGCTTTTTATACGCCGCACCTTCCGAAGTTAAATTGAAATTCAAACACACCCTAAAAAATCCATTCCCACCTTCCTGAAAGAAAACATCGTATCCTTTGGCTGAATACAACTTCCCGTATTGGCGTGCTAGTTTTTCCGAATGGAAACTCCCGACTACTATGCAGTAGCGGGAGTATGTTTTTTGTTGTTGCTGCACAGGTGAACCGGAATTGACTGCTATTACAGGGGAAGCCCCCAGCAAGAACCAAGCTAATAATACTCCCAATACACCCGATAAAGCAACTCGTTTCATGTGTCTATAGCTTAATTTTTAATCAGCAACCAGCAATCACTGAAATTCGTATATTTTTGACGAATCTCGCTAACCTTAGCACGTGCATCAGCTTCTTCGGTGTACGAATTTGAGCAAACGCGGAAAAATCCTGATTCACTTTTCAAAATCACCGGGCTAAATCCTTTGGTTGACAAATCTGCTTTCAATTTATTTGCGTTCTCATAGCTACCAAAGCTACCAACAATCACAAAAAAGTTTTTGTTTCCGTATGCAGCCTGATCTCCCTGCTGTGAAAAAGTAAAATTTTCTTTACGCATCGAAATTGGTTTGGCATCAGCAGTTGCCTCTGGTTTGGCATACATTTGATCGGAAGTTGGATTTTCGCGACCTCCTTGTTGAACAGGTTCAGCTGTAAATACTTTAGGAGGAGCTGTATTTTCGGTTTGTGCAGGCGCAGCAGCATCTTTTTTGCTACCCATTTTCTCTGCCACCTTGCACGATGATAATGCTACCGCTAACACGAACATTGTTAAAATGGTCTTTCTCATGATTAATAGTTTAAATTGTTCGACACAAAATTACGAAATACCAATCCACTGGCATCACTCTTATATAACGGGTTTTTAACGTCCTATTGTTGAAAAGAGGTAATTTTGTCTGTATTATTACCTATTTTACTCCCCGACACCCCCCTCCCATTCCTGCTACTTCCTGCGTCAGGCCTGAAAAAAACAGGTTTATAAACATCTTTCCTTTGTTTCATTGCAATAGTATTTTTTATACTTTAGTCCACTTTTTAATCAGTAACACAAAAAGACATGTTCACATTTGGCATTTTAAGCTCACACCTCCCCTATGTGGCTTTTGTCGCTGTGTATCTTTTTTATTTACTGATGCCTTCTCAGTTCAAGCAACTCGACGATTCTGCCGTACTTGCCGATAACGAAAAATGTATTCAACTTACCAGCGATACTGTCAGTCAGCACACCGATTCTGCGTCATCGTATTTTTACGCTGATAATGTTGCCGAAACACTTTCTGTTTCAACCAATTTACCACCCATTCCGGTTATAAAAATATGTTTCTGTTGTCACGATATTCATCATCCTGACTTCAAGCTTTTTCACTCCCTTTTTAGTCGCCCGCCGCCCATCTGTTAATTTAAACTTCGGTGTTATTTTATTTTTTCCGATGGAACAATAAACCTGTTTACAGGAATACTGTTTCATCATTAATGATTTACATTCTACACATATGAAGAAATTAACAGGAGTGATCATTTTCTCAATGATCGTTTTATGTGGGTTTGCTGAGGGTGAGACAGACGACAAAGACACTACCCGCATAAAAAATTATAAACTCGACGAAATACAAATTAAGTCACCCAAATACAACAGTAATATTTTCGAATTACCGGTTACTGCAACCATGGTTCCGGCCCGAAACATCGAAAGTCAGAAAATTGAAAATCTGACTGATATTTCAGGTGTTGTGCCCAACTTTTACATGCCCGACTACGGATCGAAACTAACTTCGCCCGTGTATATTCGCGGAGTCGGAAACCGCATCAACACGCCATCGGTAGGACTGTATGTGGACAATATTCCCTACTTCGAAAAGTCAGTTTTCAATTTTGAGTTTTTTGATGTTGAACGCATCGAAGTATTACGCGGACCGCAAGGAACACTTTACGGACGTAATGCAATGGGCGGGTTAATTAACGTGTTGACCAACAACCCGGGAGGCAAACGATCGACCAGCATTGTTGCCGACTACGGAAATTACAACCAACTGAATACCCGCATCAGTCACAATCAACCGATCAGCAAATCGCTGTCGATGCTGGCCAATTTCAGTCAAAAACACCAGGACGGCTTTTATACCAACGAGTTTAATGGCGATAAAGTGGATAAACTAAACAGCTATTCGGGGCGTGTAAAATTGTTGTTCGAGCCATCACCCAAATTCAGGGCTTTGCTGAATGTACAATACGAAGACAGCAAACAAGGCGGTTATCCGTATGCATTGTACGACGACAATACCCAGAAAGCTTCCGACATCAATTATAACGATAAAAGCACATACAATCGCGGCTTACTCTCCACAGGGCTTAACCTACAGTACACTGCTGATGAATTCATCATCCGTGCATTATTCAGCTATCAGTTTGTGGACGATAAACAACAGGTTGATCAGGACTTTACGCCCGCTGCCTCGTATTATGTAGGTCAGGGTACCAAACAACATCTTTTGGCTCGGGAAATCAACATCCAGTCGAATAAAAACAAACATTACGAATGGTTGTTTGGCTTCTTTGATTTTATGCAAAACCAGGACAAAGTAGTCGATGTGGTCTATAAAACCGCACCTTTCTATATTAAAACTTACGACAACTCAAATTCCGGCATCGCTTTCTTCCATCAATCAACTTTGAATGTTGGCAATTTTTCAGTTTCTGCTGGTATTCGTGCTGATTATGAAAAAGCCACGCTTGATTACGTGTATGATAAATTCAAGAACGGGGAACTAAGTAATGCTGAAGCTTATAAAGATGACATGGATTTCTTTGAAATTCTGCCAAAGATTGCACTTAAATACCGCGTTTCAGAATATTTAACTCCCTATGCAACCATCTCGAAAGGATACAACTCGGGTGGTTTCAATTCAACATTTGAACGTGAGGAAGACCGGACTTTCGACCCGGAAACTTCGTGGAACTACGAAGCAGGAGTAAAAGCCAAGTGGCTGAAACAGCGCGTATATGCCAACCTCGCTTTCTTTTATATTGACTGGAGCAACCAACAAATTTACCAGACCGTACCTAGTGGAACCGGTTCGATGTTGACCAACGCCGGAAAATCGGAAAGCAAAGGGGTGGAATTGGAACTGAAAGCACTCCCGGCCAGAAATCTTGAAACCTGGTTTACTTTCGGCTACAACAAAGCAAAATTCATCGACTATGTAAAAGATTCGAAAACCGATTATAGCGGCAATTATCTGCCTTATGTTCCTCAATTTTCGTTTAGTGTCGGAGCAAACTATACCGCCGAAATTAATCGCAACTGGCTCGATAAAATCCGCTTTCAGCTTACTTACCAGGGATTTGGAAAGAACTACTGGAACGAGGACAATCTTGCCTGGCAGGATTATTACGGATTACTGAATCACAATATTGGTTTTGAACGAAAAAATATTGTACTTTCATTCTGGGGCAAAAATATTCTGAACAGCGATTACAATTCCTTCTACTTTAAAGCATTGGGCAATTCGTACGCTCAGATTGGCAAACCTGCCCGATTGGGCGTGAGCCTCAAAATAAGTTTTTAAAAGACATAATTCATGATGCCGGATACTCCTTTGGGATTTTGAATTTTAATATTTGGAATTTCTGATGTCCGGCATTATGGATTGAAAAAATGAACGAATGAAGAACCGCGAAACAGGAAAATATTTTACCCTGCTCAATCTCTATTTGGCGCAGTCGGTGCCCATGAGTTTTTTTTCAACGGTTGTGCCGGTAATTATGCGCATGGAGCACTATTCGCTCGAATCAATCGGATACATTCAGCTGATTAAGTTGCCGTGGATTTTAAAATTCCTCTGGGCTCCGATGGTCGATAAAGCCGCCGGAACAAGCCGCAAATACCGACAATGGATCATCTTCTCCGAAATATTCTATGCAATGGTAATCAGCAGCATTGGCTTTTTCAATCTGCAAACCGATTTCATAACCATGATTGCCCTGATGGTAATTGCTTTCACTGCTTCGGCAACACAGGATATTGCCACCGATGCATTTGCCATTCTCAACCTGAAAAAAGAAGAACGAAGCCTGGGAAACAGCATGCAGTCGGCCGGTACATTTCTCGGAACCCTGATTGGTAGCGGTGTATTGCTGATTGTTTACAACTATCTGGGTTGGCACTGCCTGTTGTGGACACTCGCGTTGTGCGTTGTTTTTGCTCTCATCCCGCTAAGTTTGTACAAACTGAAAAACCGCGAAGAAGAAGAGCGAAAACCCTCATCGAAATCCATTTCCTATTTCGAATTCATTTATTTTTTCAAACAAAAAGGAATTGGCTTACATGTACTGATACTCGTCCTTTTTTATTCAGGAATTATCGGTATTCTGACCATGCTGAAACCTTATCTGGTTGACCTGGGTTACCAGGTAAAAGAAATTGGTTTTATCGCCGGAATATTTGGTACCGCAGTGGGCTCGCTGATGACTCTGCCCGCCGGCTTTTTTATACGGAAAAAAGGACTTAAAAAAAGCATCTTCCTCTTTGCTTCCATTAATACAATCGCTGCCGGATATTTCCTGTTTCTCACCTTCAGTAGTCATGTTTTATACCTGATTTATATTGGAGTAGTGCTACTTTGGACGGCTTACGCCATGTCGTCGGTATTTATTTACACGCTTTCGATGAATGTGGTACGCAGCCGGCGCGAAGGAAGCGACTTCACTGTTCAAATTGTCATTACACATTTAAGCAGTTTGCTGATTGCCGTATTTAGCGGCAAAATAGCCGACCTGATTACCTATCGCGGATTATTTGCCATTGAGCTGGGCATCTGTGTCCTTATTTTGGTTTTACTTCCGTTTATTTTTAAAGAAAAATTCTACGAAAATGATCTTTCCAGAACATCTGATTGAAAAATATAATGTACCGGTACCGCGCTATACAAGCTATCCACCGGCCAATTTTTTTTCTGAAAACTTTACTGCCGGGCAGTACACCGAACTGATTCGCAAATCGAACGACGATCAGCCCGAAAACATCTCAATTTACATACATATCCCGTTTTGTAATAAGATTTGCCATTACTGTGGATGCAACACACATTTGACCCGAAACCGCGACCTGATGCGCATTTATGTAGATGCACTGAAACGCGAAATTGTGATGGTAGCCGCCTTGCTCGATCCGAAACGAAAAGTTTCGCAGATACACTGGGGCGGCGGAACTCCCAACTATTTGCCCGTTGAGTGGATTGAGGAAATCATGCAAATGATTCGTAAACATTATTCGTTTACAGACAAACCTGAAATTGCCATGGAATGTCATCCGGCCCATCTCGATTTTACGTATGGCGAACGGCTGATCAAAGCAGGATTCAACCGCATCAGTCTGGGTATTCAGGATTTCAATAAAAAAGTACTCGACACAGTAAACCGCGACGATTCGATGATTCCGATCAGCGAGTTGGTGCAGTTTTTCCGCACATTTCCGCAGGTTGGTGTGAATTTCGATTTCATTTATGGTCTGCCTCATCAAAACCCCGAAACTTTTTACGAAACCATTCGCAAGGCCATTGAGCTTTCGCCCGATCGCCTGGTAACTTTTTCGTATGCACATGTTCCGTGGGTTCGCCGCGCACAAAAAATACTTGAGGTGGAAGGATTGGCCAGTCCGCAACAAAAACTGAAAATGTTTGAAACCGGGTATAACTTACTGAAAGAAAATGGCTACCATCCGGTTGGATTCGACCATTTTGCCCGCGAAAACGACGAGTTGACCATTGCTTTGGCAAACAAAAAACTACACCGTAATTTTCAGGGATACTGCACCCGCGAAACCACCGGACAAGTGTATGCCTTCGGTGCAACCGGTATCAGTCAGCTCGAAAATTCGTACGCACAGAATGCCAAAGATGTGAACGGATATGTGGCAGCCATCATGCAGGGAAATTTCACTACCGAAAAAGGATACGAGCTCAATTCGTCAGAAAAAGTTATCCGGTATGTGATCAACGAAATCATGTGTAACCAGTTTATCGATTTTGCCGAAACAGCTCAAAAATATGCCCTTTCAAAAGAAGAATTGTTCCATACGCTTTCTTTTTCCGAAGAAAAACTGGATGATTTTATTGCAGAGGGACTGATCTCTTACCAGAACCAAAAACTGACCGTGAATGAAGCCGGAAAACTATTTAGCCGCAACATTGCAGCCAGTTTCGATCCGCAACTTGCCAATTCAGGAAAATCATTCTCAAAATCGGTATAAATGGAAACCAACAATCAGATAGCCATCATTGGCGCAGGACTAAGCGGTTTATCCACTGCTTTTTTTCTGAAAAAAGCCGGAATTCCGTTTCATATTTTTGAAAAAGAAAGCCGGGCCGGTGGAGTTATTCACACCCTTACCGAAAATGGGTTTACCTTTGAGCGGGGGCCCAACTCGGGCATCCTTTCGGCTCCCGAAGCGGTGGAACTGATTGAAGCATTATCGCAACACTGCACACTCGAAATAGCCACTCCTTCAGCCAAAAAACGGCTGGTTTGGAAAGGTAAAAAATGGCATCAGCTACCTTCCGGATTGCTGGCAGGCATCGCCACTCCCCTATTTTCGTGGTACGATAAATTCCGCATTCTGGGCGAACCATTCCGTGCCAAAGGCACTAATCCCAACGAACGTCTGGATCAGCTGGTTTTGCGACGCATGGGACGCAGTTTTCTCGATTATGCGGTCGATCCGTTTGTGCTGGGCATTTATGCAGGCGACCCGTCGTGGCTGGTTCCGCGCTTTGCCTTGCCAAAACTGTACAACCTGGAACAAAATTACGGTAGCTTCATTGGCGGAGCCATCAAAAAAGGACGCGAACCAAAACCCGAGCGCGACAAAAAAGCAACCCGCGATGTTTTTTCGATTGAAGGCGGCTTGTCGGGATTAATTAATGCGCTGATTGCAGAAGTTGGCAAAGAAAATATTACGCTGAACGGCCATTCGCTGACGGTTCAAAAAGAAGAAAACGGAACTTTTTCGGTAAAAAATGATAATCAGGAACCGGGTCTGTTCAATCAGGTAGTTTCAACTGTTGGCGGGCACGCTATTCCTGCTATTTTCCCTTTTATTGCTGAAGAAGAAGCAAACAAAATAACACAAATGAAATATGCCCGGGTGGTACAATTTTCACTCGGCTTCAAAAAATGGAACGGCACTTCGCTCAATGCTTTCGGTGGATTGGTTCCGTGGAAAGAAAAGCGCGACTTATTGGGCGTTTTGTATTTATCAACCATTTTTAAAGGACGTGCACCACAGGGAGGTGCTTTGTTTTCGGTATTTATGGGAGGACTGCGCCGTCCTGAGATTTACGACATGAGCGACGAAATGCTAACCGAAATGCTAGCCCGCGAATTTCCGAAAATGATGGGACTAGCCGATTTCAAACCCGATTTGATAAAGATTCACCGTTATGCGCATGCTATTCCGCAATACGGACCCGAATCGGAACAAAAACTGGCCGCCATTGTTGCTATAGAGCAAAGCAACCCGGGATTAATTCTGGCTGGCAACGTGCGCGACGGAATCGGCATGTCGGACCGAATTAAACAGGGGAGGCAAATTGCTGAGAATTTACGGTCTGCAAAAAACGTGTGACAAAATATCTTTGTGGCCTCTGTGTAAAACTCTGTGGATATCTGTGGTAAAAAATTAACCACAATGTACACCAAGTAAAATCACAGAGTTTCACAGAGTCTAATCAATAAATCAGGATGAAACAAAAACCGGACAGAGCGATTCTTTTATTGAATGTTGGAACACCCGATGCGCCAACCACCAGGGCTGTTCGCCCGTATTTATCGCAATTTCTGAACGACCCGCGGGTGATCGATCTGCCGTGGTTAGCCCGTAAACTGCTGGTCAACCTGATTATTGTTCCTTTTCGCGCACCCAAATCGGCCAAACTGTACCAACAATTGTGGACTGAAAATGGCTCACCACTTGTCTGGCACGGGCAAAATCTGCAAAAAAAACTTCAACATAAATTGGGAGAAAACGATGCTGTGTTTCTCGCCATGCGCTACGGAAATCCATCGATTGCTAAAGCGATAAAAGAAATAAAGGACAGAGGTATTCAGGAAGTAATTGCTGTTCCGCTGTACCCGCAATTTGCCATGTCAACCACCGAAACCAGTGTGGAAGAAGTGAAACATCAGCTGAAAAAACAGCAATGTACCGCCCAATTAAGGGTAGTTGATGCGTTTTATGCCAACCCGAAATTTCTCGATGCTTTTGCGGCTCAAATTGGCAAATACGGAATTGAAAACTACGAGCACATTGTGTTCTCGTACCACGGACTGCCCAACCGGCATGTCGAAAAAATTCACCCGCAGCAAAAAGCCGACAGTTGTACCTGCAACGAGCGTTTTCCCGAACATGGTACCCGCTGCTACAAAGCACAGTGTTACGAAACCTCGCGTCAGTTAGCCGCCCGCCTGAATCTGAAAAAAGAACAATACTCGGTTGCTTTTCAATCGCGGCTATCGAATAACTGGTTGCAGCCATTTACCGACGAAACGCTCGAATCGTTGCAGCAATCGGGCATCAAAAAGGTTTTACTTGCCGCACCATCGTTTGTGGCCGATTGCCTCGAAACCATTGTTGAACTGGGTATCGAATACCGCGAAAGTTTTGAGAAATCGCCCGAAAATCGGCTACAAATGGCCGAAAGCCTCAACAGCAACGACGACTGGGTCGAATTGCTGGCCGAACTGGTAAAAGAGGTGTAAATACCCAAACGGAAATCTGCTATGCTCAGAATAACAATACCCGAAACTTGAGGCTTGACTTGGCACTAGAAATTTCTCTTAAAAAAAGATTCATCAAAAGGCAATATCCATGCATATTGCAGCCCAATTTCGGGATATGCTTCCTGAAACATTTTATACTTTGTCTCCTTAATTTGATCTTTGTTAAACTTTGCTTCAATTGCAATCGGTTCTAAAATATCGGGCAATACAAAATCAACTTCATTCCCTGCTGAAGTTCTCCAATAACGAATTGAATCAACATCATATTTATCAACCAACATTCGAAAAACAGCATTTTCCCATAGTTCTCCTTTATCAACCCGCATAGAAAAAGGCTGAAAGTTATCAAGCAAACAGTTTTTTAAGCCAGTGTCCATTAAAAAAACCTTGGGCATTTTCACCAACTCTTTCCTCAGATTTCGATAAAACGGGCTAATAAGTGCAATATGAAAACACTTTTGCATCACAGAAATGTAATTTATAACAGTCTCATTTTTAATTCGCAATGTTGATGATAGCTCATTAATATTTAGCAGATTGCCGGTTTGCGAAGCAAGAATTCGGAAAAGCTGATAAAATGCTTTCTCATTTTGAACACCCGATTCCTGTATATCGCGTTTGATAAATGAATCTTTTATTTCTTTCAGTCGATTGACTTTTTCCTGTTTATCAGGCTCTGTAATTATTGCAGGATACCCACCGTACAATATATATTCTTCCCATTCAATCCGAAGGTAGTCAATAAGCGTACTTTTTGCATCAGCCATTTCAACCAGTCTGTTTTTTTCAGCTAACAGTTCGGTTTTGCCCTTTAACAAAAGATACTCATCAAACGTGCAGGTATGAAGCCGAAAAATGCGTTTTCTCCCTGCCAGCGAATCGTTAAACCGGCTATCAATATAAAATGCACTGCTTCCTGTTGCAATAATTTTTAATTTGTCAGCATGTTCATCGTAGAGCAATTTCAGAAAATTTGAAGGATCATCTAAATACTGAACCTCATCGACCATTACAACAACCCGACTTTCTGAAAAAGGAAGAAACTTGAGTAAGTTAAGTGGGTTCTCGTTCAGTTCTGCAAGTATCGATTTATTTTCCAGATTTAGAAAAACAACCGGAATATTGTCCTCTTTACATCGACTTTCGAGTTGCCTGAGGAGAGTTGATTTACCAGTTTGCCTGGCCCCGGTTATAATGCTGAATTCCTTTTGGGGCAGATGTGCAAGCAGATTTCCGTATAATTTTCGCCGTGCCATAAATCAGATATTTTTATCAAATATAGCACTTTTAGATATTTTTACCGGTACAGGGGGTAAATTATCGGATATTTTTACCGGTACAGAGGGCAAATTATCGGATATTTTTACCGGTGAATATTAATGCAAAGAAATTAATGCACGCATAAAGCACTGTTTTCCAACCCCTGCCGGCAGACAGGCGTACCGGGTTGCTCTGCCCTGGTTCGTGATCGTTCTATGATAATCCAATGCCGAGGGCATTGTTCTGTATGAACCAATTTTATCGAAAATCCGGTACGGATTTGATTATCGTAGAAAGCCCGTCAAAACAGTTAAAAAGAACCCGGTACGGGTTCGATATAAATAGGAAAGAATCAACAGTTACTTGCGGAGAGATTTCCCCGAAACCCCGGGGTCGGAATGAGGCAACGATGTGAAAATTGGAAAGAATAAAAAGCTACATCCAACCCGTACCGGGTTGTCATTCGATGATTTTACATTTCCGCTACTATAATCCAATGCCGAGGGCATTGATAAGCTTTGTCGGAAAGATCCGGTACGCCAGCCTGTCGGCAGACAGGGATTTGGTTATCATAGACACATCCTAACAATGAAATATTTGAACCCGGTACGGGTTTGATTATCGTAGCAAACCCGTCAATCCAAAGAAAAAGAACCCGGTACGGGTTCGATATAAATAGGAAAGAATCAACAGCTACTTGCCGAGAGATTCCCCCCAAACCCCGGGGCCGGAATGACGCGATGATGTGAAAATGGGAAAGAATAAAAAGCTACATTCAACCCGTACCGGGTTGTCATTCGATGATTTTACATTTCCGCTACTATAATCCAATGCCGAGGGCATTGATAAGCTTTGTCGGAAAGATCCGGTACGCCAGCCTGTCGGCAGACAGGGATTTGGTTATCATAGACACATCCTAACAATGAAATATTTGAACCCGGTACGCCTGCCCTGGTTCGTAATCGTTCTATGATAATCCAATGCCGATCTTACCGCCAAGTTTAGGGGGACCCCACAAAACAAGAATTTGTTTCCCAATAAAGAAACTTTTATGTTTGCATAAATTTTATAGTATAACAGCTAAATTTCGGGTTGAGTTTTTAGTTGACGCAGCTGAATTTATTGACAAGCTTGACGAAAAAACAAGAGACAAAGTAATTTACAACATTCAAAAAGCGAGAGTCTCGAACGACAAGGAACTATTTAAAAAGCTGATAGGTGAAATTTGGGAGTTCCGAACTTTGTATAACAAAACCCATTACCGACTTTTTGCTTTTTGGGACAAAACAGGCAATACCGAAACAGTTGTAATTTCGACACATGGAATAATTAAAAAGACAGATAAAGCGCCTCAGGGAGAAATAGATAAAGCGGAAAATTTAAGGAGACAGTATTTCAATTTAAAAATCAATCACAATGAAAAATAAGCCATTAACAACAATCAGTTTAGAAGAGATTACTGACAAGTATATCGGAGAAATTGGAACACCAAAACGTGACGCATTTGAAAACGAATTACGACTCGACTTACTTGGAGAAGCAATCAAACAAGCTCGTAAAGACCGGAACTTGACACAAGAACAACTTGGACAACTTGTTGGCGTTAAGAAAGCTCAAATTTCCAAATTAGAGAACAGCCTGACAGACGCCAGGTTTGAGACAATAATTAAGGTTTTTAAAGCTTTAAATGCAAAGGTCAATTTCAATGTTGAGTTGCTTAATCAGTCAATTAAACTAACTTGATAAAATGAAAACCAGACGGTAAAATCAGCTACCCGTCAAGTGAGGCAGCAGTGATTTTCGGGGTACCTCTTTCCGCTCAGGTAGTTTTTCGGCTTAACCTCGCCTAAGGCGAGACAATCCCCTCCAACGTATCGCTCGGCATTGATTGCAACAAACCAACACTATTCAGTAAATCCGGTACGCCTGTCTGCCGGCAGACAGGGGTTCGACTGTATTTAACCATTAATTTTTCCCTGTTTGGAGGGAATTTTCTTCTCCGGCGAGAAACTTCTCATTGGTGCGAGCTTTTAATCATTTTTGGAAGAAAACAGCCTCGAAAAAAGTGAAGTTTCTCCCAATTCGAAGAAACTTGTCGTTTTTACGGGAAACTTGCCCTGCTTTACAACGAAAAGCTCATTTAAATGAGAAAACCGAAGCACCAGAGGCAAATCGGTTCCGGGCGGGAGAAAAACGGAACATAAATTGGTATTTTGATTGTAAAACGGGGAAAGTGGATATTGGATCCCGGTTTCTTCAAAAAATAAAAGAATAAGGTTAATCTAACGTGAGTTCGATATAAAATTGATTATGCAACAACTGCAAATCCGCAAGTTGATAAGGTTGGTGTAGTTGTGGCAAAATTTCTACTAAGGGTAACCTCAAAAAATAAGATTTTAAACCTTATCATGTACTTTTAAACCTTGGTAGAAACTTATATGGTAATCATGTTGACCTTATTGTGTTATTTTTCAGAGTATTACACCATTGCCTATGTCGAACTTAGGTTAAATTGATTTCCGGCCATAAACCTCTCAGAAATACAGCTTATTTTCGAAATCAACTATAGTACTGCCCTCCATCTATATGTGCTTATTTCTTTTTAATTGTTTCCTGATAGAACCGTACAAACTTTTCATATTCATCAGCAAAACTTACCCGCTTGTGATGTAATGGCTGATTCAAAATATATTTACAAACCCGGTCAATTCCTGATTTCGAAACCGAAAACGCCGATGCCGATTGTTGCCACCGAAACCTTCCAACAGACAAATTATTTTCATTTATAAACCTCTCAGTACTGTCAGCAATAATGGTCGCCAGTTCTTCTTCCGATAACGAGGGTGAATGGGATATTAAAAAATGAACATGATCCGGATTTGCATATATGGCATATAATCGTGAAGAGTTATTGTTTACAATGCCGGTAATATATTTTTCTATTCGCTCCCTGTTTTTTCCGGGTATGATCCTTTGTCTTCCAAAGGTTGTAAAAACAAAATGGGTATATAAGTTATTGTATTCGATTTTCATGTTCTAATAAGGTTAAATTTTGGAATTAATTTCATGTGCTACTAAGGTTAATCTTGTAAATAAGGTTTACGTATCTGCTGCTTTAACCTTGGTAGCCCGATTCCCCGTACCAGCACAAACCTTATTTTACAATGCATATCAGAAAGAAAAGATTCCTGAAGCAAGTAATGTTTCAGGAACCCTCTTTTTATGCTATTCGCTTACAGCCGCCTTCGCTTTGCGACCCGGGAAACGGGTACTCAAATCGTCGTAAATGGTTTGTGCTCCGGGGACTCCGGCTTTGGCTGCCCCTTTAATATAGTTGTAAAAAGCCAGTACTCCTCCAAATGCTTCGCTGCCCGACAAAGTCATGGTATCGTCCAACCGGTCGATGGTTGGCGTAATAACCTGTAATAGCTGACGCAGTGTATCGTAGCCCTTTAAATCAACCGCTACCTCGCCTGCATTCAGATACGGCGGCACGGGAGTGGTGCTTAGTTGCAGGTACTCGTTGCCTTTGTTTACAAACGAGTAGCCCTTGTCGCCCAATTTCGGAAGCATTTTCTTTTCATCAGGGGTTAAGTTAATCAGGTAGGGAGCCAGCAAGGCTGCGGCTGAACTAAAGTGCTCTTTAATTTCGGTGATTGTTTCGGCGGGAATAGCCAGCGAAACACGGTTTTCATTACTCATGGTGAAAAAAATTTAAGGGTTTGTAATTAATTTTATTCGTGCCACCTGCCCGTTTGGAGCAGAACACTGAATACAATTTACAACAAATAATTTTTTCGGAGATAAGCAAATGTTCGGTTTTTATTCACAATCGGCATTACCAGTAAAAACGCCGAAATGAGCATAATACCCCTAAAAGTTATTAACAGATAATCATTTAATTAGGTGTGTTTTGTAACTTGGGGAATATTTATTAAACACAATTCATATGAAAGAAAAAATATTTAGCTACCTAAAAACCTTTAAAATAGATTTAGAGGAAATCCTTAAATCCAGAGAAACTAACGGTGAGATTGAAATAGTCACTCCAAAATATACTCCGTTAAAATATACTGTAAGTTCTTCAGAACAAGAGACAGATATTCTTTTCTATTCAGAAAGCAATATCGATTCTTTCAATCATTTATACAATGGGTTGAAGAAGCTTATAGATGAAAATCCAGACACCAATATTCAACTATCAACTATCAGTAATGATGAATGGTTAGGTTTTAATGATGATAAGTCTGGAATTCAGGTTGGTGTTAAAAACGAGCCACTTCGGTTTGAAGCAAGGGTTACTTTGAAAAAATAAGATTACTATGATTACGATGCTACCACACCATAAAATCGTGCAGTAGCAGAGGGTAACTTGAAGAAAATTAACAACTCAATAAAATGTTTGAAAGCCGACAATTTAAAAATCAATTTGCAATAGATCTTAACTATTGTTTCGAGAATAATGT
Organism: Prolixibacteraceae bacterium; assembly: GCA_963668595.1. Taxonomy (GTDB): domain Bacteria; phylum Bacteroidota; class Bacteroidia; order Bacteroidales; family Prolixibacteraceae; genus GWE2-42-39. Next base: position 3,366,361 of record OY764876.1, read on the forward strand.
CGATGGCGTTTACGATACAGTTAGGCGGTTTAACCAGTACCTTTTAACACTGCAATCGAGAATTGAGGAAGACAATAAGCGAATCAGGGAGGAGATAAGAAACGAAAGTGAAGATGTAGCCTTATCGATGTTGAATGATGAATCCACACAAAACCAGCTCTACTTTTTCTCTGATATGCTTCTCCAATCGACGGTTGTAGCGATTTACTCCTATCTTGATATTAAGCTGGCCGAATTGGCAACAATATGCGCCAAACACAGTACTAAAAAGTGTAGCATAAATTGGTACAAGTACAATAAAAAAAAAGAAACTATAAGTGATATTGAAAAGCACCATGCTTTTCTTCAAAATGAAATAATACCTGAGTTGGTAGGTTCAGACGAGCTATTTCAACAATTACTCAAGTGGAAAAACTTACGTTTGTTTCTTGTGCACAAAAATGAGAAGAAGTTTAAAGACAAAGACTCCGATTTTTTTCGTTCAATAAAAGTTAGCAAAAGTGGGATTTCGTTTTCCAGCAATGATGATATACTTGATTTCTTAAAGCTGGTCGATGACTATCTGAATGCAATTGTGAATTATACTAATGAGAAATACGACCTTGTTGAATATCAAATAATCGAAAGTAATTAAGAGATAAATAAGTAATTAAATTTTTACGTTTCGATAATCCTTTCATCCAACCCGTACCGGGTTGTCATTCGATAATTTTACATTTCCGCTACTATAATCCAATGCCGATGGCATTGTTCTGTATGAACCAATTTTATCGAAAATCCGGTACGGATTTGATTATAGTAGTTGCGACAAACACACAGGTAAACCTGAACCCGGTACGGGTTCGATATAAATATAAAAGAAGCGACAGCTGTATGCGATGAGATTCTCCCGGCATTTAACCCCTGACAGGGTTCGAAACCCTGTCAGGGGTTGGAGTTAAAAACGATCAACCTATTTTACCACCACTGTTTTAATATTCACAAATTCGCGGATACCGAAAAGAGCCAGTTCGCGTCCGTATCCGCTTTCCTTAATTCCGCCAAAGGGAAGGCGGGGATCCGATTTTACAAAGTCGTTCACAAATACACAACCGGCATCAATGCCTTTTTCAGCCAGTTCCCGACCTTTTTCAATGTCGAAAGTGAAAATACCCGCTCCCAGACCAAACACTGTGTCGTTGGCAATTTGCAGGGCTTCGTCAATGCTTTTTACTGAAAACAAAACGGCCACCGGGCCAAACAACTCTTCGTGGTAGGCAGGCATGCCGGGTTTTACATTTTCGAGTACCGTTGGCGGATACAATGCGGCTTTGCCTTCAGGAATAAAACCGCCACAGGCAAGCGTGGCTCCTTGTTGTAAACTGTTGGTTACCTGTTGATGCAATTCGTTGCGCAAATCGGTACGGGCAAGCGGACCAATTGTCGTTTGCGGGTCGGTTGGGTCGCCAAATGCAGCGGCTTGCATCAAACGCACAAACTCGTCGCGAAAAGCAGCATAAACGGCCTCCATCACAATAAATCGTTTGGCGCCAATGCAACTCTGTCCGGCATTGAGCAAACGACTGGCCACACACAATCGCGCTGCTTCGGCAATATTGGCATCCTCGCAAATAATGTACGGATCGCTGCCACCAAGTTCGAGCACCGACTTTTTCAGAACCGAACCAGCTGTTGCAGCCACTGATTTTCCGGCAGGAGTGCTACCTGTGAGAGTCACCGCTTTTACTTTCGGGTTTTCAATTACCGCTTTCACCTCACTACCGCTTATCAACAGTGAGCGAAAAACATTCGGAGGGAAACCAGCATCGGCAACCAATTTCTCAATAGCCAGCGCACATCCGGCCACATTGCTGGCGTGTTTCAGCAAACCCGTATTTCCGGCCATTAATGCAGGAGCCAAAAATCGGAAAACCTGCCAGAACGGAAAGTTCCAGGGCATCACTGCCAAAACTGTTCCCAGTGGCTGAAACGATACAAACGATTCGCTGGCTTCGGTTTGTATTGCTTCGTTTTTCAGAAACGATTCGGCATTTTCAGCATAGTAATCACACACCCATGCACATTTTTCGACTTCACCCAAGGCTTCGCGTTTCACTTTTCCCATTTCAGCAACAATAAGCCGTGCCAATTCTTCTTTTTGAGCCAAAAGCTGTTCTTTCAGATTCAGCATAAACTGTTTCCGTTGCTCAAACGAAGTGGTTTTCCACGAATGAAATGCCTCATCAACTGAATTGATAATTTCCTTGCATTGCTCTTCGGTATGCGTTGTATATTCGGCAACAAGCTGGCCGGTAAACGGATTAACGGATTGCATGGTGTTTTTCTTTTCTTCAAAATTAGGCATAAAAAAAGGCGCTCAAAAACAAGCGCCTCATTTTTCTATCGTAAAACTAATATTTGAAGACTTTTCCCCCTGCTATTACCTGTTGTGTTTTTTCGTCAAACGTTGCACGCTGGCCGGTACGTAAAGCCGCTGTAACCATGATTGTAGCAATCGAATGACTGTAGCCAGCCTCGATGGGAGCATTCGTTTTCAGGTTGCCTGCACGCACACAATCCATCCAGTTTTTCATGTGGGCATTGGTCAACGGATCGGCTCCGGTATTGGCACTTGCTTCAACTTTAATTTTGGGCAACTCGAATTCACCCAGCATAAACGGTTTCATTCCCATCCGGCTCGCCTGATCGTTGGTCAATCCGCCATCGCTATTCACTTTATTGGTGTCTAAATCGAGTTTCCCGCCATTCGAGAAATACCATTCTTTGGTTCCTCCCGACGCATTGGTTTGTCGGGACGAATAAATCACCTGAAACCCTTCGTCCGGGTTATCAAGTGGTCCGTAATCGAACACCGCAGTGAGCGTATCAAAATTACGGCGTCCGTCTTTCCAAACGTAAATACCGCCGTTTGCCACCGCAGAGCGAGGATGGGGCAAATGCGAAAACCAGTGTACCGTATCAATCTGATGAGACATCCACTGTCCCGGAATACCGGATGAATAGGGCCAGAACAGGCGATATTCGAGGTATTTCCGCGCATCCCAGGCTTCGTACGGCCGATTCATCAAATAGCGTTTCCAATCGGTATCCGATTCTTTAATCTGTTCGGTCAGTTCCGGCAAACGCCATCTTCCGGGCTGATTTACGTTCCAGCTCATTTCAACAGCAATAATCTTCCCAAATTTTCCGGACTGAATATAGTCGTGCGCTGCATGATAATTGGGGCCACTCCTGCGCTGCGATCCAATTTGAATAACTTTTCCGGCCTTTTTTGCCGCTTTTAATCCAACAATGGCATCGTCCATGGTTTCGGCAAAAGGCTTTTCGCAATACACATCGCAACCGGCCTGCACTGCATCAGCCAATAATAATGCATGCTGAAAATCAGCCGTACTGATAATCACTGCATCCGGCTTTTGCTCCCATAATTCGTCGGTGTTTCTTGCTGTATTGATGGTTGAGTCGGTCATTTTTTTGTACCAGGCCTGCCCCTCATCCCGGCGACGGTTCCAAATGTCGCACACCGTAACAAATTCGAAATTCATTTCTTTGGCATATTTCAGAAAAGCCGGGCCAAGAGAATCTTTAAAACGATTCGAGAAACCCAATATCGCTACTTTCACCCGGTCGTTTGCACCCATAATGTTTGCATAACTTTTTGCTGACATACCGATTCCGCCGATAGCCAGTCCGGCCGTGCCGATAGCTGCTTTTTTCAAAAAATCCCGTCGTGTTTTTTCCATAGTTCAAGTTGTATTTAGTGGTTAAATTTGTTCCTGAATCGTTTTTATTGATTGGCACACCTGAGTTTTAAAGTCGTCCCATTTACACTCTACCGATATATTTCCTTTGTAATTTACCTTTTTCAATGCATCGAAATACGGACTAAAATCTTCGCCATGAGTTCCCGGTGCGGCACGACCTTCTTTTTCGGCAATATGTACATGGCGCAAATACTTGCCGTATTTCAAAATACTTTCAGGGCCTTCGTTTTCCATTTTCATGTGGAAAATGTCAGCCAAAAGCCGAATGTTCGGATGCCCGATTTGCCGGATAATTTCGCCCCCCCCTGCAACCGTATTAATAAAGTTGCATTCCTTGCTATTCAAGGGCTCAATTACCACTGTAACATCGTATTGGGCAGCAATCGGCCCCATCTGCGAACAGAGCGACACAAACTGTGCGCGCGCTTTCTCGTGCGAAAATCCATCCGGCACAGAACGCGAAGCACCACTGCCAAAAACAATGATTTTAACACCGGCAACCTGTGCGCGCCGGAATGCAGTCTCTGCAAATTTCAGAATTTCGTGATGAACAGCCTCGTCGCCAACACTTTTCATTTCGCCGGGCAAAAAACCATTGCAAGCGATTACCGGAAGTTTCGATTTTGTTGCCAGCGCCAACTGCTCTTCAAACTTGTCTTCGCTCTCCTGAGGAACCAAAAATTTGCGCACTCCTTCTTCAATAAAAGAATATCCGCAGCTAGCCAGTATTTCATTATTGTTCAAACCCGTACATACACCAATATTGGCAAGAAAGACGTGTTTCGGTTCCGAAGAAAAAAGTCTGTTTGAAACAGATAACGCCCCAACAAGAGCAACTGAATTTTTAATAAAAGCTCGTCTCGACTGTTCCATATCTATTTAATATTTTCAGAAAGGTTTATAATTCCGGCTTGTGCTTTCTATTAAAGGTAGCCCTGTTTATCTATTCCCGAAAAAATTATACATTTAAAGAAGTAAAAACAACGTTAAAATTTCTTTTAACAAAATTGATTTTCAGCAACTAATGGCCGATCATAAAAAGATAGCAAGGTATTTGGAACTGATTCTGAAGAGTCAGTGTTTTGCGAAATCGTCGGTAAATCGCGAGTTGCTGAAATACCTGGTTAATGCCACCATTAAAGGTGAAAACCTGAAAGAATTTCAAATAGCCAACGAGGTTTTCGGAAAGAGTGTAAACAGTGAGAAAGACTCGAATATCCGGGTTTATATTTTAAACCTCCGGAAAAAACTGGAAGAATACTACCAGCGCGAAGGAAAAAATGATGAAATACGCTTTGAAATTCCGAAAGGAAAATATGTGATTCAGATTAAAACCAACCAATTTAAAATATACAGCAAAAAACTATTTCAAATTGCCCCGATATTACTGGTTGTAAGTATATTATTATTATCGCTTACCTATTTTTTGTACCGGCACCGAAAAAGTCCCGAAGCGGCCAGGTATTCATTTTGGAAAGAACTCACCAATGATAAACACCCGATATTGCTTGTTTTGGGCGACCATTATTTTTTCTCGCTCAACGAAAAAAATGATATTTCAGGAACAATGCGCATTTACAACATCAATAACGACAACGATCTGGATCAATACATTGCCGAACATCCTGAGTTTATCGATCGAATCGGTAAAACAAACCAAACATACATCAATGCGCAGGCACCATTTGGCATTTACCGGATTATGAATATTTTGGGCGGCGGACTATCAGCAATGAACATGATTTATTCGAGTCAATTACGATGGAAAGATCTTCCTGAAAACCATGTCATTTTTATTGGTTCGTACAAAACACAAAACATACTTCAACCGACCAACGAAAAGATTGGTGTACGCTATGATATTAGCAATAATACGTTGCTTTACCAGCTTGGCGATTCAACTGTCACCTACAAAAACCACAGCGAAAATAAGCTTGAATACGAGTATGCGGTGATGGTTCACTTTGTTACCAACGATGGAAGAAATGTTATTTTCTTTATGTGTAACAACGATGTGGGAAATATTGCAACGCTTAAACTTCTTACCGAGAAGCAAGGTTTGGACGAACTTGAAAATGCCGTCCGCAAAATGGGCTCGCAAAATTACAAAGCTGTTTTTGAGGTAAAAGGCCGCGATCTTACCGACTTCGAAACCAAGCTGCTTCGCGTTGATAAAATAGAAATGCCTGTGGCAGAAGTGTGGCCATAAGCTTATAGCGGCACTTCCAGAATCAATAGTTCTGAATTTTTATTCGCTAAAACTTCAAGTTCGTCAAATTGTCCGGAAAGAGCATCCCTTCTGAATAATTTTTCACCTTGAACCTCAACTTCTCCGTCGATAACCATTAAAAAAATACCGTTGCCGGTATCGAATAACTCATAGTTAAACGCATTTCCCGCTTCAACTTTCAGTCGGGAAATAAATGCATTCTGATTGATTTGCAATGAACCGTCCCGTCCATCGGGCGAAACCAAAAGTGTTGATTTTCCTGTTTCCGTTTCAAACTTTTTCTGATCGTAACGAGGCTGCAAACCTTTCCGATAGGGGAAAATCCATATTTGAAACAGGTTTAACGATTCGCGATCCGAAGCATTAAATTCGGAATGACGAATCCCCGTTCCGGCGCTCATCACCTGTACTTCTCCCGAGGTAATCACCGACTCATGCCCCATGCTATCGTTGTGCCGCAATGCTCCCTGCAAGGGGATTGTGATAATCTCCATGTTATCATGCGGATGCGTGTCGAAACCCATTCCCGCTTGAATGATGTCATCGTTCAGTACACGAAGTACGCCAAAATGAATATTTTCAGGATTATAATACCCTGCAAAGGAAAAGCTATAACGGGCATTTAACCACCCGTAATCAGCTTTTCCTCTGTTTTCCGATCGGTAAACTTGCATGGTCTTATTTATTTGCTACCACTTTAAAATCGAGCGTAAAATCGTCGTAAATAGTTTTGTCGCCCAAATTGTCGAAGAATTTCCCTGAACCGTAACGAACATCGTACAACGTGCGATCGACGACAATTTTTCCTTCGGCCGATGCAGTGTTGCCCGACATCGAAACTGTTGCCTCAAATTCGGTTGGATGTGTTTTTCCTTTAATTGAAAGGTCGCCTTTGAAAAGATATTTGCTGCCACCTTTGCTTTCCACACTCTTAATCACCAGTTTCGAAGTAGAATATTTTGCAACTGAAAAGAAATCATCCGATTTCAGGTGACCAATTAATTTCTGATTCCATTCAGCATCCGTAATATCAGTACACACGATTGAATTCATGTCGATAATAAATTCACCTCCGGAAGGTTTTCCGTTCGAAACATTCAAAAAACCGCTGCTAAAAGCAATTGTTCCGTCGTGCTGACCAGTTACTTTTTTTGCCAACCATTTTACTGAACTCTGCGATTTACTTACGGTGTAATCACCGGCTGATATTGAACCCACAGCAAGCACTACCAATGCCAGGCTCATTAAAACTTTCTTTGCTTTCATTTTTGTTTATTATTTAATTACAAAACAATAAACAGAATTGGCGCAAAATAGTTTCTTAATGTTTGTTAATTTTCGGATGTTTTTATCTTTATTTATTCGAATGACAATTATTCGCATAACCAGCACGGTTGATAATTGTACTTTCTGAAAAATATATCGTATTGACGAATAGCTATTTACTCAACCAGGATTCAGGGTCAAGTGTTTGGCTTTCTTTGCGAATCTGAAACTTCAAAACAGTTTTATTTGCATCCTCCGGATCAGAGAAAACAGTTCCCAGCGATTGTTTGGCCTTTATTTTATCGCCTTGTTTTACCGAAACATCTTTCAGGTTTGAATAAACAGTCAGGTAATTTCCGTGCCGGATAATAATCGCAATATTTCCACCCGAAATACCAAATACACGACTCACCTCACCATCAAAAACAGCACGGGCTTTGCTTCCAGCCTCCGTTGTAATATCCACTCCGTTGTTTTTCACCTGCACTGTTTTTAATACCGCATGGGCATGTACACCAAAACGTTCCGTAATTATGCCACGCTCAACGGGCCAGGGCAAGCGGCCTTTATTTTGTTCCAATTTGCCGGCAATCAGCTTTTGTTCGGGAGTCATGGTAAATCCGGTTGATCCCTGCGCTTTCGATTTTCGGGTTTCTTCTTCAATAATGCGATCAATTTCCCGATTAAGCTGAGCTTCTACTTTCTGTTGTTCTCTCAGCACTCTCTGAAGTTCTTTTTGCTTTTTCTGTAACGAAGCCACCTGTTGGCCCTGTTGTTTCATTTCTTTTCCCAAACGATCGGCTTCGCGTTGTTTTGAATACGAAACGCTTTTCTTCTGCGACTTCTGTTTTTCCAGTTCGCTGATTTTGCTATTGGTGAATCTTTTCAAGCTATCAATTACTTCTGCTTGTCTTTTCCGGAAATCGGTATATTGCTGCAAATACATCAGGCGTTTGTATGCCTGGTTAAAATTATCAGCCGAAAGCAGGAACATGATTTTGTCGTACGAATTGCGGTTTTTTTGCGCAAAACGAACCGTTTCGGCATATTCATCTTTCAACTTTTGCAAATCACGGTTTAACGATTGTACTGTAGCCGAATTTTGATCAATTTGCCCTTCAAGTGCTCCTATTTCGCGATTATAATCATCGATGAGTTCTTTGCGTAGCTGTATTTGCTGATCAAGTACTTTTAGCTTATTGAGCGATGTTTTCTCGTTCTTTTTCGCCTCTTCGAGTAGCTTGCTGGTATATTTAATTTTTTCGTTCGTCTTTTCTTTTTTCTTCTTCAGCTCATCAATAGTCTGTCCGCTCACTGTCAGCGAAAAAATAATCAATGCTATCAAAAGAAATAAACGGTTCATCAGTGATAAATATTTACAATTCAATAATTTATTATTTACAATTTCATACCGCTTCGTTTGTAAATGTCATCGCAATGACACTCTGTGTTCTTTGATTCCATTAACGAAACGATATTGATTTTCAATTCATCATTATTCAATCACTTCCAAGATTTTAAACAAAAAATACCTTTTTTTATTTTGCCGGTTGATATCGTTCCGGGATTTTAAAGTTAAGCGATTGATTTTTTTCCATACTAATTTTTCCAATTTTTATTTTCAACCGGATATTATTTTCAGGACTAATAAACTGCAAATCAATCTCTCCAGGGTAATCCTGCTTATCAACTTTCATAAAATCGCCAAAGCGGATAATTCCCATTCGCGAATTCGACTGATCGTCGAGTATCATTTTCCGGAGTTTGAACTGCGAATCGACATATATGGTTTGTTCAACCTGTTGATCCTCGTCTATTTTCTTCATGATACGATCCAGTTTACGATCTTTCCCTTTGCGAACTGCCTTTTCTATTTTGCGATCTTTTACCGATTTAAGCACATACATTCCTGAATCGACTTCTGCAGTAAATTCCTTCCAGTCGTTTTCATTCTTTTTTGAAAAAACATTGTTGCACAAAATACCATGAATTGTCTCAAAATCAAGATCAACATGAAGTAAACTGCTCAAATACTGATAGTCGTTACTGAAATAGGTTTTATTCAGGTAATTAATGAATTGAACACTATCGGGAGTCAACAAAACTTTGCCCACCGGAATGTTTACTTTATTGAATGAAAGCAAAATTGCTTCGTCATTTTTAGCTTTCAGAGTACCACGAAACGAAAGGTTTTGCTCCTTGCTGTCGAACTGACAAGCAATCCGGCTCATTTCAACTTCCTTGTATTCGAAAGCATTATTTTCAATATTTCGTATAATTTTATTCGCTGAAACCGGCTTCAAATCGGCAACCCGGATAATTTCGCGCGAGCTTCGGCACGAAAACAAAGCAGATGATAACAACACTGCAAGCAGGCCAGTTTTAATACTTCTTCTGATATTCTTCACTTGTTCCCTTTTTCAATATATTTTTCCTGCCTGATTTTTTCTTTCAACAAATCCAAATCGTCAGCGCCTTCTGTTTCAAGCGCTTTCTTCCAATATTCGAGCGCTTTTTCTTTGTCGCCACTCATAAACAATATGTCGCCGGCATGATCCAGAATTACCGCACTTTCGTCCGCACCATTCTGCAAGGCTGACTCAATATAAAACTTGGCCATTTTGTAATCCTTCTGCATGAAAAGAATCCACGCATAAGTATCCAGATACGTTGAATTTTGTGGATTGGCTTGTACCGTTTTTCCGCTCATACGAGCCGCTTTTTCGAGGTTTTCGCCCCGTTCCGATAGATAATAGGCATAATTGTTCAGTGCCATGTCGTTTTCCGGATCGAGTCTCAGTACTTCATCAAAAGCCTTGAAAGCTTCTTTCACCTGATCCAGTTTGTAATAGGCATCGGCTTTGTATAATTCGAACTGAACTTTCAACGGATGATTATCGGGCAAATGAATTTCTCCTTCTTCTAAAATATCCAGCACTTCCTGGTATTTTTCCTGTTGCAAACAAGCCACTGCATTCATTATGTATAGCATTGGCTGATCGGGAAAATATTCGATTGCCTGCCGACTTTCATCGTACAAACTCGTTATGTCCTGTAATTCATTATCGAGCAATAAAATGCGCTCCCAAACCGGATAATTGTTAGCATCTTGCTTAATAATTGCACGTAGCCCCGAACGCGCTTCCTCGAATTCGTTTTTCTGAAGCTGCACTTCAATGTATTTCAATTTTACAGCAATTTCGTCGGGATACAAAGCACGCAAAAAGCCCAGTAATTCCATCAGTTGCTTTTCGGTAACACCCGCCTGCAACGGATCGGCCGACAACATCTCGTACATTTGCATTTTTGTTTGCAAATCGAGCTCCTTGTTTTTAAAGCCTTCGCGAATGTGCTCGTACGCTTTTTCCTTATCGCCTATTTTCTGGTAATACCCAGCCAGCGAAAAATGTACAAACCCATTCTCGGGTTCAATATCAAGTATTTTCTGATAATATTCCAACGCCTTAATCGAATCGCCCTGATCCATGTATAAATCGGCCATTAAACCATAATAGCGGGTATCCTGTGGATTGAATTCAATCAGTTTATTGATCTCTCCCACCGCCTTTTCTTTCTGTCCGGCAGCTGAATAAATCTGTTGGCGGGTCATCACAATTTGCTCGTTGAAACCCAGTTTTTTCTCCAGAAGGTCAAGCGCAGTAATCGCTTCGTCATATTTTTCAGCCGACGAAAGCATGCCTGCATTCATGTACAAATATTCCAGATTTTCCATCCCATCAGGATTGGCTGAATACAACTGGCTAAACAAGCTTGCAGCTTTGTCAAATTGCTTGGTTTTTTGGTAAATACTACCTAAAAGCAACTTGTACCATTTATTTTCAGGATTGATGCCGATGGCTTTTTCGAGCAAAAGCGATGCGCTGGTTAAATCGCCATTCGCTACATGCATATTGGCCAATTCGTACATGGCCACTGCCGAATTCGGATCAATTTCGAGGCATTTCGAGAACAAAGCAACCGCCGCTTTCGGATTATTTAATTTGCTTTGTTTCAGTCCTTCAATAAATAAATATTCGTATTCGTTTTGCTTTTCCGGCGATAAATCTGTTTCTTCCGCTTTCGTTGCAACCGGAGTTTTTTCAACCGATTGACGAACCGTTCCACATCCCGACAAAATAACTGCTAAGCCAATACTTGTCAGCCAAAATGCTGCATTCTTCTTCATCAATAAAATTTTCAAAATTGCTCAGTATAATTTTTGTAGTGGCTTTGCCTTTTCAAGCCTATTTTTTCTTCAACAATTACCGGATAATCAGAGTAATCAATGATTCTAATTTTTTCCTGTATGTCCAAAACCTCCGGCTCCTCTTTCTGTTTCTTCCAATAATTCAGTAAGCTGCCATTCTACTTTTTCGTGCGAAGCAACTACCATCTGGCAAATTCGCTCACCATGTTGAATAACAAATTCTTCATTCGAAAGGTTAATCAAAATCACACCTATTTCACCGCGGTAATCTGCATCAACTGTTCCGGGCGAATTCAGTACTGTAATTCCTTTCTTCAGTGCCAAACCACTACGCGGGCGAATTTGTGCCTCGTAGCCTTCAGGAAGTTCGATAAACAAACCCGTAGGAACCAAAATCCGTTCGAGTGGTTTCAGCACAATTTCCTTTTCGAGATTGGCTCTCAAGTCCATTCCTGCTGATAATCCGGTACTGTATGCGGGTAATTCGTTACTCGATTTATTGATGATTTTAACCTTCATTTCTATTCATTTTTTTTGAAACCGCTAAGATAGAGATTTATATACTGAATCAAAGGCGTTCATTTCTGATATTAACAAGAATTAAGAAGCCGTCACAATCAGGTCTTCCATTATTTTATCGGAGATAAATAAACCTTCGTCCGACAATATCCATTTATCTTCTGCAAACAACACATGTCCCGACTGCCGGTACATATCAAGTGTCTCCCGAAAGTGAGGAATAAACTCATTTTCAATATCATTTTCAGAAACACCCCAACGGGTACGTAAGCGTGTGATAATATAATCGTTGTAATGATCGAAGCGACTCAGTTCTTCTGATTCGTACCAGCTTGTCCCTTTTTCAATTCCATTCAGATACTTGCTCAGGCTTGAAACATTCCACCGGCGCGTTTTCCCATCAAACGAATGTGCCGAAGGTCCAGCTCCCAGGTACTTTTCCTGAAACCAATAGCTTTTGTTGTGTTTCGAATAGCGTTTATTTCGTGCAAAATTCGAGATTTCGTATTGCTCAAATCCTACATTGGCAAGCATCTTTTTCAGTAAAATAAATTGTTCCAGACTTTCTTCATCAGGCAACTCACTCAGTGTTCCCGTTTTCAATTTCTCGTTGAAAACAGTTCCTTCGTGATACGTTAAATGATACGCCGAAATATGTTCTACCTGCAATTCAATTGCTTTCTGAATATTGTTTTGCCAATCTTCCAAACTTTGATTGGGAAGTCCGTAAATCAAATCGATGCTAATATTGTCGAAACCTGCCTGCCGCGCCATTTTTACCGCTTCAATTGCCTGTTCGGGACTGTGCCGGCGGTTCATTAATTGCAGGTCAGTTTCGCGAAACGACTGGATGCCCATACTGAGCCGATTTACCCCTTTTTCCCTAATTCCACAGAGATAATCGGGATGAAGATCGTCGGGATTACATTCCTGGGTAATTTCAACCCCTTCCGATACGTTGTATAAACTGAAAATGTGTTGAAGCAAATTACTGATTTCTTCCGGCGAGAGAACCGAAGGTGTTCCGCCTCCCAAATAAATTGTTTGGATGCTTTCGCCCGATAGTTCTTCTTTTCGCTGTTCAAGTTCTTGCAACAATGCATTTAAAAGCTGTACTTTTAAGCCCAGATTTGTGCTTTTATAAAAGTCGCAGTAATGACATTTTTTTTTGCAAAACGGTATGTGAATGTAAATTCCGGCCATTAAAAACTGAATGAATGAAATATTTTTGGAAACCCCTGCTCTGGATTATTGTTATTGCGGTACTAAGTTTACTGCCTGCCGACGATCTGCCTTCGTCCAAACTGTTTTTCCCTCATTTCGATAAATTGGTGCATGCAGGCATGTATTTTTTCAGTTGCCTGTTTTTTATTTCACCTTTTCAAAAAACCGGCTTCGGAAAAGGATATTGTGCCGCTTTTATTTCTTCGCTTTTCATTGGAGGATTGTTTGAAGTTTTGCAAAGCACCCTTACCCGAAACCGTTCGGGAAACATCGAAGATTTTGTGGCCGATCTGGTTGGAGCAGCACTGGCTCTTGTTTGCTTCCGTTATATTATTTCAGGAACAAAAATCGAAACTATTTTTAAAGCTCAATAAGATCTTCGCGACCTTCCATATCGTCGAGAATTGCCTGAATGTTGGTTGCTTTGTAAAATTCAACCAATTGGGCACGAATTGCCCCAAAACGACCGTGTACCGGACAATGTTTTCCTTTTTCGTGAATCGAGCTGCATGTTTCGAGACTAATCAGGCAATTGTTGAAATAATCCTGCCCGTCAACAATGCAAACAATGTCGTACAACGAAATTTCTTTGGCTTTTTTGCCTAAAGCAAAACCACCGTTTGGCCCTTTGGTTGACAACAATAATTTTTGTCGTACCAAATTCTGAAGAATTTTTCCCAAAAAAGGAGTCGGAATATTCAAATCACCAGCAATTTTTTTAATGCCAACTTTTTCCTTTTCACTCGCATTTTTACCAAGGTAAATCAATGCTCTTACGGCGTATTTACATGTATTCGACAGCATATATTTATGTTTTTGTTTTCCATTGTTGACTAAACGATTGTTGGGCAAAATGAGGAAGAGCTTTTTCGTTTCCAAGAGCATTTTTGCCCAATTCCATTGCCTTGTTTTTCATTTTTACTGAAACCCGATCGAGCCGGCTGCGCTTCGAAAACAGATACTGAAATCCTTTCATTCCTGAATTCCAAAGCAAATCGCCCCCTTTGTTTACTGCATCACGCCGATTCAGCAAAAGCAATTTATGCAACGGAATTTTTACCGGACAAATATCTGAACACTTTCCACAAACTGAACAGGCAAAACTGAGGTGATTATAGTTACTTCCCTTGTAAAACGGAGTAATTACCGAACCAATTGGTCCACTGTAAGTAGCACTGTACGTATATCCGCCAATATTTTTATAAATCGGGCACACATTCAGGCAAGCCCCGCAACGAATGCATTTCAGCGCCTCGTAGCGATCGTCGGAATGATACAAATTTGTGCGTCCGTTATCGAGTAAAATCACATACATTTTCTCCGGGCCATCGGTCTCCCCTTCTTTTTTCGGGCCGCTAATCATCGAATTATACACCGAAATTTGCTGCCCCGTTCCGCGCATTGCCAGCAAAGGCCAAAGCAATCCCAGGTGTTTGTACGAAGGAATAACTTTTTCAATTCCGGCAATTACCAGATGTACTTTCGGAAAAGAAACGGCCATTAATCCATTGCCTTCATTTTCGGTAAGACAAATTGCCCCGGTATCAGCCACTAAAAAATTAGCGCCCGAAACGCCCACATCGGCCTTCGGAAATTTTTCGCGTAGCTTTTTACGAACAAACGAAGTAATAAAATTCGGATCACTATCCGGAGGTGTTTGGTATTTTTCGTTGAAAAGCTGAGCAACATCGTGTCTCGATTTATGCATGGCCGGAGTAAGAATGTGATACGGTTTTTCGCCCGCCAACTGCACAATGTACTCGCCTAAATCTGTTTCCAGTGTTTCGATGCCCAGTTTCTCAACATGTTCGTTAAAATCGATTTCTTCGCTGATCATCGATTTGCTTTTCACCAGCAAACGAGCCTGATTGTCGAGCAAAATTTGTTTTACCGCTGAAATGGTTTCCGCGGCATTCCGGCACCAGATTAATTCGCTGCCGTTTTCTTTGCAATTTTTTTCGAATTCAAGCAGATATTCATCCAGATGATTAATCGCTTCGGCCTTGACCCAGGAAGCACGATGTCGTGCTAATTCCAGATCGGAATAACGTTGAACGCCTTTCTCCACCGCTGCATCATACTTCGAAATATTGAATTTGATGGTGTTGCGGTGTTTCAGATCGTGCGTAATTTTTTCCGAATCGCGAATGAATATCTTTTTTTCTTTCGACATATTAACAAACCGGTATTTTTTCTACCCTGCGTAAATGACGACCTCCTTCGAATTCAGCATTTAAAAATGCATCTACAATTTTAATTGCTTCTTCTTCTGTTATATATCTTGCAGGCAACGAACATACATTGGCATCGTTGTGTTGACGAGCCAAAGCGGCAATTTCGGGAATCCAACACAGTGCCGAACGTATTTTCTGATGTTTATTCGCCGTCATGTTAATGCCGTTTCCACTGCCACAAAGAGTAATTCCTAACGGAAATTCGCCCGAACTAACTGCTTCTGCCATTGGATGTACCCAATCCGGATAATCCGAACTTTCAGCTGAATAAGCACCAAAATCTTTCAATTCGTATCCCTGTTTGCGGAGATACTCCATTACATACAATTTAAGTTCGTATCCGGCATGGTCGCTGGCAAACGCAATTTTTACTTTTTCCATGATGATTGTTTTGTTTCACAAAAATAATACTAAAAAGTATTTATTGCGAATTCGCCCCTATTTATTAGCCTGACAAGCAGAATTTAAAACCAATAAAAATAAAACTGGTTCCATTCTTTCATTTCTTTATCGGATATGAAAAAATGAAACCAGTTTATATCGGTTCAATAGATTATACTGAATTATTTTTTTTCTTCTGTTCCTGACCAGGGAACTGTTGCTGAACGATAGAAATCAACTCCCTGTGCTTCCATTCGTTTTCCGTGGGCAGCCAAACGAAGTTTGTAATCTTCCCAGTTGCGTTTTTCGACTGGAGACCAACCAATTTCGGCATGACCAAGCAAACGCGGGAAAACCAAATATTCCATCTCATCAATATTACTTACGGTTTCGGACCAAAGCGGAGACTCGACTCCTAAAATATTTTCGCGTGAAATACCCGGAACAAGCGTTTCCGGACTCCAAACGTAAGCGCTGTCAACTTCAACATAACCGGCCCAATGCAATCCGTAGGTAGAAGTTGAATCGTACTGCATATCCAAATAAGCTTTCGATGCTGGTGAAAGAATTACCTGAGCTCCCTGCTCAACTCCTTTTTTGGCGTTATCAGCTTTTGCCCAGTATTGTACAAATGTATTTTCGATCAAATTTGCATGAGCTATTTCGTCCCAGCCAATTACTTTTTTACCATGAGCTTTTACTATTTCCTGCACCCGGTTGATAAACGGAATATACTCTTCAATAGGCGTTGCATGCGACTCGTCGCCACCAATATGAAAATACGGACCAGGAGTTAATGCTACCAATTCGCTCACCACATCGTTGATAAATTGATAGGTAATTTCTTTTTTAATGCAAAGTGAACTGAAACCTACTTTAATGCCTGTATATAATTCGGTTGCTTTACCATCGCAATTCAGCTCGGCATACGAAGCCAGTGCTGCATTGGTATGTCCTGGCATATCAATTTCAGGAATAACAATGATGAAGCGTTCTGCCGCATAACGAACAATATCGCTGTACTGTTCCTGCGTATAAAAACCGCCTTCTCCCCCACCTACTTCAGTGCTTCCGCCATGAGCAGTAAGGTTCGGCCACGATTTAATTTCAATTCTCCATCCCTGGTCGTCAGATAAGTGCAAGTGAAGCACATTCAATTTATATGCAGCCAGCATGTCAATTACTTTTTTCACTTCATCAACTGTAAAGAAATGGCGAGCCACATCAAGCATCATTCCGCGGAACGCATATTGCGGATAATCGCGAATAACACCTGTTGCCAGCAAATACTTGCCATCTTGTTTTGTTTTGCTTTCAAATGAAGCAGGTAAAAGCTGACGAAGAGTTTGTACGGCATAAAATAAACCAGCTGGTTTTGCAGCGGTAATTTTTACCATATTTTCACTGATATTCAGCTCATATCCTTCTTCTCCCAACTGACTATCGGCTTCGTTGATCGAAAATAAAATACCTTCAGTAGGTTCAGCCGAAGCAAGTTCAACTGGTAAAGCAAAACCTGTTGCCGGCTGTAAAAAGTCGGACAAAAATTTTGCTACTCCCTGTATTTCAGGTAATTCGTTTTGAACGAAAATTTTCGTGTTTTCCTGAATAGCAAACGATTGATTTGTTGCTGTTATTTCCACGGGTTGCGGAATCAGGTTTTGTCCGGTTAAATCAGGACGATTGGATTGTGTACATGAAATAACTCCTAAAGTCATCAATGCTAAAAAATTAATTGCTACTTTTTTCACTGTTAAATTGATTATTTGATGTTGATTTATTCTGAAACAAAATATCGCCTCAAAATACAAAAAAACTTTTTCTTTTAAGCTTTCTTTTTCTTAGTCAATAAATTATACAATTCTTTCCGTTCTCCTAAAAACACCATTACAAAGAAGACAATCATTAAAACACTTCCTTTTAAAAGCTGTAATACAAACGAATCGGTTTTAACTACATAAAAAATAGCTACCAGGCCGAGGCTGACAAAAAAATAAATGCCCATCTTTTTTAAATCGTAATTTACAGGAAAATATTTTTGTCCGTAGTAATACGAAATTATCGTCATGCTTACAAAACAAACTAAAACTGCAATGGCCGATCCCATGTATCCCATCACCGGGATCAATGCAAAATTCAGAATTAAAGTTAATACTGACCCGAAAGTTGCAATGTACGCTCCGTAAATCGTTTTATCAGTAAGTTTGTACCAAAGCGACAAAGTGAAATAAACACCCAAGAAAAAGTTGGCCATCAAAATTAATGGAACCACTTTTAAACCATCATGATACGAAGGATCAATCAGTAGTTTTATCACATCAATAAACAACATCATTCCAAGAAAAATAATCAATCCGAAAATGACAAAATACTTCATTACCAGTGCATAAATTCGATTCGATTCTCCATCTTTTTTCCGACTGAAAAAGAATGGCTCGAAAGCATAGCGAAATGCCTGAATAAACATATTCATCAGCACTGCCAACTTGTAATTTGCCCCATAAATACCCAGTTGTTCCATTGGATTTTGATTGGCTGGAATCAATTCGGGAATAAGAATTTTATCAATATTCTGATTAATCATCCCGGTAACACCAACAATCAATACCGGAAACGAATAAACCATCATTTCTTTCATCAGTTTTTTGTCGAAATACAATTCTACCCTGAAAATTTCAGGTAAAAGAACAACTATCAACACCAGCGAAGCAATCAGGTTTGAAATAAATACATAGCCAATACCAATGTCAGCCGAATAAATAAGACGAATAAACGAATCGGGATGCAACTTCATCCACCAGGGACAAAACGAAAGAAAAAACAAGTTTGCCCCGATATTCACACCAATATTCAGCATCTTAAATGTGGCAAATTTCATTGCCTTGTTTTGTAATCGAAGCCGTGCAAACGGAATGGCAGTAAAAGCATCAATTGCCACAATAATTCCCATCCAACTGATGTATTCTGGGTGTTCGCGATAATCAATCCAGCCCGCTATTTCCGAAGAAAAAGCAAAAAGCAACAGCATAAAACTTACCGAGGTGAGAAACAAGGAAATCAAACTGGTTGAATATACTTTTTTTGGATCGCTGCCTTGCCCTGCAAAGCGAAAAAATCCGGTCTCCATTCCATAAGTAAGAATAACCAGCAAAATGGCTACATACGAATATAAGTTGGTTACTACTCCATATTCTTCAGGCAGAAAAATACGCGAATAATACGGAACTAACCACCAGTTTAAAAACCGTCCTACAATGCTGCTCATGCCATAAATGGCCGTGTCGCCAGCTAATTTTTTTACTGTTCCCAAGATGTAAATTTTAGTAAAGTCTATGAAAAAACGAAATTCCGTAATTTTTCGACAAAAAATGTTTTTAAGTTGAAAAATATTTTGTTCTATCTTTGATTTCTGTTTATAAAATTTTCTTGTTAATGAAAATCAGAATTTTATCAAAAACTTTGATTTCAGCAGTAATTATCACTGCTGTTTCTTGCTCCGGTTCAACCAAAGAAACCAGACGGCCTGTATCTCAAATTAAAATTGAAACCAAAACCAATAAATTAAGTTGGGGACAACCGATTCAATTCGCTGTTTCGAGTAAATTATACAAAGGAGAACTCGATGAAACAAAGGTTTTTATTAACGACAGTTTGATTACCACCGAAAAACAAGCTGAATTTACTTGTACTGTAAAAAAACTAACTCAGGTAGGAAAAAATACCATCAAAGTAGTTTGTAAAAATACCGGAGGAAACGAAGGAACCAATTACAAAACCTTTGATGTTTATTCAGATATTATCCCGCAACAAATGACTTACCAGGTAACAAAAAGCATTTCGCACGACACCAAACATTTTACTCAAGGTTTCGAAATTAACAATGGTTTTTTGTATGAAAGCACAGGTGAAAATGGCACTTCTGGTATTTTCAAGAAAAATTTACAAACTGGTAAAGTACTTCAATCGGTGTCTTTGGATGAAAAATATTTCGGAGAAGGAATCACCATTTTTGGCAATTCAATTTATCAGCTCACCTACAAAGCACAAAAAGGTTTTATTTACGATTTAGCCACTTTTCAACAAAAGAATACTTTTAGTTTTGAATCGAAAGAAGGATGGGGACTTACCAACGACGGTACTAATTTGATTATGAGCGACGGTACTAATTTGCTCACTTTCATTGATCCTATATCGCTTAAAACAGTGAAAAAAGTACAGGTTTATAACAATAAAAATGAAGTTTTATACCTGAATGAATTGGAATATTACCAGGGTTTCATTTATGCCAATATTTATACTACCGATTTCATCGTTAAAATAGACGCTAAAACAGGCCGTGTACTGGAAGAAATTAACCTGCGTGGACTATTGGGTACCTACAACACAAGCGAGCGCATTGACGTGTTAAATGGAATTGCTATCAATCCGGAAAACGGAACAATGTATGTAACCGGAAAATTATGGCCTAAAATTTTTGAAATAAAACTACTTAAAAAAGAGTAGGCGACTGATCACCATTATAATTTATTCTTCCTAAGTGCTTATATGCCAAATCAGTTACTTCACGACCGCGTGGAGTACGTTTTAAAAAGCCTTCTTTTATAAGAAACGGTTCATATACTTCTTCAATCGTACCACTATCCTCCCCTACTGCCGTGGCAATAGTAGAAACACCAACCGGACCACCTTTAAATTTATCGATGATTGTAGTTAAAATTTTATTATCCATCTCATCCAGCCCGTGCTTGTCAATATTTAATGCTTCGAGCGAATAACGCGTAATATCCACATCAATACTTCCATTTCCTTTTACCTGGGCAAAATCGCGTACACGGCGTAGTAAAGCATTCACAATACGAGGTGTACCGCGGCTTCGAGAAGCAATTTCCACAGCAGCCTGATCTTCTATTTTCACATTTAAAATACTGGCCGAGCGTTTTACAATGCCAGTCAAAATTTTAATATCGTAATATTCGAGATGAAGTTTTATACCAAATCTGGCTCGCAGCGGACTGGTAAGCAAACCCGAACGAGTAGTGGCTCCAACCAGAGTAAATGGATTTAAATCGATTTGAATTGAGCGTGCGCTGGGGCCTTTATCAATCATTATATCGATTTTATAATCCTCCATAGCCGAATACAAATATTCTTCAACGATGGGGCTTAAACGATGTATTTCGTCAATGAATAGAACATCTCTTTCTTCCAGGTTGGTTAATAAACCAGCCAAATCACCCGGTTTATCCAACACAGGACCCGAAGTAATTTTCAATCCTACGCCCAACTCGTTGGCAATAATGTTCGAAAGTGTGGTTTTTCCCAATCCAGGCGGACCATGCAACAAAACATGGTCGAGTGCTTCGCCACGCATTTTTGCAGCTTTCACAAATACCTGAAGATTTTCAACAATATTGCTTTGACCTTTAAAATCCGAAAAATTTAAAGGCCGCAATTGTTTGTCAACATCTCTTTCGTTTTCAGATAGTTGATCAGCTCTCAAATCGAAAATTTCGCTCATACCTGATTGACCATTCATTATTGAACAGACAAATATAGGCTAATTTGTAAAAATGCCGCCTGAATGTTTACTCCACTATATTCATTTGCTCGAAAATATCGTGAAGTTTATCAACATCGAAAGGTTTGGCCATAAATTCGTCCATTCCGTGCGAAATACATTTGTCCCGATCGTTGTCCATTGTATTCGCTGTAATGGCTATTATTGGCGTTTTTTCCATGTTTTTTTCCTTTTCAATAGTCCTGATCTGTCTGGTTGCTTCCAGCCCGTCCATCACGGGCATCATAATATCCATCAAAATTACGTCAAACGATGCATTTTTAAATTGCTCAATGGCTTCTTCTCCATTGTTGGCAATTGCAACCTGGTGGTCGTATTTTTTTAAACTGAAAGTAACGATTCTCTGATTCAGCACATTATCCTCTACTAACAATATAGATAGTTGCTTCCCCATAATTATATCCTGTCTTATCCTGTCTCTTTAATCCCTAAAACCGCTAAAAGGAAACCTTTAATTATTATTATTCTTTTTAAAATTTAAAAAAGAAATACTGAATATTATGTCCTGTTAATTGGTTTAAAAACTTTTTACAATAATACTTGGTTTAATGCAAAATTACTTATTGTTACCAGATTTTAACGATTTATTCACGTACTTACTTATTCTGTATCAATTCATTTTTTGAGAAATTAACAACTGTTAGTTTTGTTTGTTTTTGAAAAAAAACTGAAGGTTATGACTTGTTTTATTGTTGGTATTATATGGATAGAAAAGGAAGAATTTTTCTTGACTTTTATCTGAATATTTACAAAGCAAAATTGATTTCAATTAATTCGACTTATTTTTGATTTCTTTTATTCTTTTTATAAACACAGATAAAAAGAGATGTTTACAAACAGTGTTAATAGTAGAATATTGTAATTCAGAAGAGT
The DNA here is from genome assembly GCA_963668595.1 of Prolixibacteraceae bacterium. Taxonomy (GTDB): domain Bacteria; phylum Bacteroidota; class Bacteroidia; order Bacteroidales; family Prolixibacteraceae; genus GWE2-42-39. The sequence continues at coordinate 3,388,637 of OY764876.1, forward strand.
ATAAAAATGACAGAAAATTATAAACAGCTACTAAAAAGTTTAAAAAGGTTCAGAAGTAAATTTTTGATTTTTGAATTACTAAGAGGATTACTTTTCCTTTTTACTATTGTAATAGTGTATTTTTTAGTGCTTGTTTTTTTCGAATACACACTTTTTTTAAGTCCTGATTTTAAGACGTTTCTGTTTTATTTTTCTTTATTTTTTCTGCTTTTTTCTTTGTTTTGGTTAATACTTTGGCCGGTTGGTAAAGTTATTTTATTAGGTAAACTGGATAGTGAAAAGAAGATTGCATTACTGGTAAAGAAGTTCCTTCCCGAAATGGATGACTCAATAATTAATGCCATTGAACTTGCTCAGGATAACAGTGCTGATACTTATTCGATGGATTTAGTTTGGGCCGGAATAGATCAGAAAATAAGTAGTTTTAAATTACTCGATTTCAGTAAAGTTTTAACAATTGGTTTTTTGAAAAAGCAGTTGATTCGCTTTTTACTCAGTTTAGTATTGTTTTTAGGCATCCTGTTCGTTTATCAACAGCGTTTTTTTGAACCGGTTTCAAGACTTATTCACTATCAAACTGAATTTATTAAACCAGCTCCTTTCCAGTTTATATTGAAAACGAATGATTTAAGAGTTAGAAAGGGGAGTAGTTTAAAAATAGAATTGAAATTGGAAGGACGAAAACTTCCTGAAACTGCATCCATTTGTTTTGGAGGCAATACTTTTTTAATGAAGAAAAATGAAAATTTATATTCGTACGAAATTGAAAATATCAACAACTCATTTGCTTTTTACTTTAAAGCTGAAAATTTTCATTCAAAACAATGCCGTATCGAAATAATGCCTGTTCCTTCAGTATTGAATTTTTCAGTAGAAGTGATTCCACCTTCCTATACAGGTTTATCGAAACAGTCGTTTTCTAATATTGGCGATTTAAAATTAGCGCAGGGATCGCAGGTAAAATGGAATTTCAATTGTTTGGATACCGATTCCTTGTTTATAAATATTGATTCTGTTTTGTATTGTATTGATAATAAAAGTGATGAGTTTATTTTTGATCATCGTATAAATAGAAATCTGAAATATTCATTGTCATTAAGAAACAGTTTTTTCACAGAAAATAATGTATTACAATATTCTGTAGAAGTAATTCCCGATTTATATCCGGCTATTGAAGTGGTGCAGTTAAAAGATTCTGTTCGTTTTACACGTTTTTATTTTAAAGGAAAAATATCGGATGATTATGGTTTTTCAAATTTGATTTTTCATTTAAATAATGGGGAGAAGGATAGTATTATTGACATACCCTTTGTGAAATCGTTGAGCGAACAGGATTTTTATTTTACCTGTGATTTTTCTGATTTTATTATTGAAAATGAATCATTTGAATATCATTTTTCTGTATTAGATAACGATGTTTTACACGGATATAAGGAAACTTCTTCGGAAGTATTTCATTTTAAAATGCCTGATAAAAAAGAGCAACAGGCTTTTGAAGGTGAAAGTATGCAGGCACTCGAAAAAATGATGCAGGAGAGTTTGGAATTAAATGCTGATATAAAATCGGATATTAATCAGTTAAAAATTAGTCAGATAAATGGAGAAATGACTGATTGGGAAAAGCAGCAAAAAGTACAGGATATAGTTGAAAAGCGCGAAAAACTTGAAAATTTGCTCGACCAAATAAGTGACAAAAATAAGGAGCTTGATAATTTTAAAAATTCATTTTCGGAAGAAAAACAGGAAATTCTTCAAAAGCAAAAGGAACTTGAAGAGTTGTTGAATGAAGTAATGAGCGATGAATTAAAGAAGTTGTTTGAAGAATTTAATAAGCTGGCTCAGGATTTCAAATCAGATAAATTTGATCAGTTGAATGAGAAAATGGATATGCAATTGGATGATTTATCGAAACAGCTTGATCGTAATTTACAGATGTTTCGCCGATTAAAAATTACTCAGAAAATTGAAGAGATAATTGGTGAGTTGAAACTATTAAGTGAAAAGGAAAAAGGTTTTTCAAAAGATTATAAAAAGATTTTAAACGATTCGGCTGATTTTAAAATTCAAAAGCAAATAAAAGATCAGATAAAACTGTTAATTGATGATTATTCTTCTGTTAATGATTTAAATAGTACACTTAAAAAGCCATTCAATCTGTATAATTTTGACGATGAATTTGACGAAATACGACAGAATATTACTGATTTATTGGAATTGGTAAAGAAAGAAAAAAAGAATACTGCTTCGAAAAAAGCAGAGGAATCGGCCGTTTCGATGGATAATTTGGCTTTTGCAATGCAAAAAATGCTGGATACTATGAATGAAAAACAAACTGGTGAAGACATTGATAATATTCGTCAATTACTTGATAATCTGGTTTATTTAAGTGTTTTTCAGGAACGTGTAATGGATCGTTTAAAAGCAGTGAGAGAGGGTGATCCGGCAATTATTTCAATTAAAAAAGAACAGCTGAAAATAATTGATCAAACTAAAATGGTTGGCGATTCATTGTATGCTTTGGCCGAACGAAATATTACTCTTTCCAGTGTTGTAAATAAAGAGTTGATGAATACTCGTATGTATGCATCGCAAAGCCTCGAAAATATGGAGGAATCGAGAAATTACAATGCTGTTTTGGATCAGCAAAACACAATGATGGCTTTAAATAATCTGGCATTGTTTATTTCAGAAGTTGTAAAACAGATGGAAGATCAGTTGAAAAATCAGATGGGAGGCGATTCGGATTGTAATAAGCCTGGAAAAGGCAAAAAACAAAGCATGGATTTATTGAAACAATCGCAGGAATCGATAAAAAAGCAGCTCCAGCAAATGATTGAAAAAATGAAAAGCGGTTCAACTCAGGGAATGTCGAAAGAAATTGGACAAACTTTGGCTCAGCAAGAAATTATGCAGCAGCTGATTCGCGAAATGATGGGAGATAAAGAAGTAGGAAGTTCGGCTAAAGAGCAACTAAAAATGGTTGATCAGTTGTTGGAACAAAATAAGCTTGATTTGATTTCAAAAAATATTTCTTCAGCAACTTTAAATCGCCAGAGTATGATTTTAAATAAACTTTTGGAAGCTGAAATGGCTGAAATGGAGCGCGATACCGAGGATAAGAGAGAATCAAATACAGCAACGGAGCAATTTTACAGTAACCCGGATTTATTTTTCGAGTATAAAAGGGAGAAACGAAAAATTGACGAGCCCTTACCATTGCATAAACACAAGTTGGAAGACTTTTACGAAAAGAAATATCAGAATTATTTGAAAGAACTGAATAAATAAATTGGAAAAGCAATTAGTCATATCATCGGTGCTGAGCAATCTGAATATGATTGAAATATTTCTGGATCAGATATTTGATGAATTTTCCATCTCCAGAAGTATTTATTTTCCTGTTTTATTGAGTTTAAATGAGTCTGTTCAAAATAGCATTGTACATGGAAACAAGAATGATGCACAAAAAAAAGTGGTTATCAGAGCTATTTTGAATCACAAAAAATTAAAGTTTTTGGTTGAAGATCAGGGCGATGGATTTGATATGAATTTAATACCAGATCCTACCTTACCCGAGAATATTTGCAATGAAAGTGGTCGTGGTTTGTTTTTAATCTGTAAACTTGCTGATGAAGTAAATCTGCTTGAGCAGGGAAGAATATTAGAAATTAAATTTAAAGTTCATCGTGAGTATAAATTTTTTTAACGAAGACGTTTCTGTCGGAAAAATCAGTAAAAGAAAATTAAAAAGTTGGGTTCAGTTTGCCATAAAAAGAGAAGGATTTGAATGTGGCGAATTGAATTATATTTTTTGTTCCGATAATTATTTGCTGCAAATAAACAGGGAATACCTGTCGCACGATTATTTTACAGATATAATCACTTTCAATTACGTCGAAAATAAGCTCATTTCAGGCGATATTTTTATAAGTATTGATCGGATAAAGGAAAATGCCAGTGAATACAAAGTGAGCTTCGAAAACGAGCTGCAAAGAGTGATTATTCACGGGGTATTGCATTTATTAGGATTTGATGATCAGGATGATGCTTCGCAGGAAGTAATGACAAGGAAAGAAAATGAGTATCTTGATGAATTTTCAAAGTTTTAAAGTTCAGTTATTTAGTGTAGTTTTGCACCCTAAATTTTTTTGCAATGTTGACGTATTATGATGTGATTGTGGTAGGAGGGGGGCATGCCGGGTGTGAAGCAGCGGCAGCAGCAGCAAACATGGGATCTAAAACACTCCTGATTACCATGGATATGACGAAATATGCACAAATGTCTTGTAATCCTGCTATTGGAGGTATTGCTAAAGGACAGATAGTAAGAGAGATAGATGCATTAGGAGGTTATACCGGAATTGTTACCGATCGTTCTACTATTCAGTTCCGAATGCTGAATAGGTCGAAAGGACCTGCTATGTGGAGTCCGCGTGCACAATGCGATCGCTTTAAATTTTCAGAATATTGGCGCGATTTATTGGAGAGTACTGATAATTTGGATTTATGGCAAGATACTGTAGTTAGCTTAATTATTGATAATAAAATAGTTAAAGGAGTTGTAACTAGTATAGGTGTTGAATTTAAATCCAAAGCAGTTATACTTACCAATGGAACTTTTTTAAATGGGTTAATGCATATTGGAAGAAGCCAAATTAAAGGTGGGCGAATAGGAGAGAAGGCTTCTTATTTTATTTCCGATCAGTTGGCTGATTTTGGCTTTAAAACTGGTCGTTTAAAAACTGGTACTCCGGTTCGTATTGATGGAAGAACAATTGATTTTTCGAAGCTAACAGAACAAGAATCGGATGTTTTACCTTATAAATTTTCGTATTTGCCGGAGGAAAAATCTGAATTAAAAAGACGTAGTTGCTGGATTACTTATACCAATGAGGAAGTTCACCGTCTGCTTGAGTCTGGTTTTGATGATTCTCCAATGTATAATGGTACTATTCAGAGTGTTGGACCTCGTTATTGTCCAAGTATTGAATCAAAATTGGTTACTTTTTCAGAAAAAAACCAACATCAGTTATTTTTAGAACCTGAAGGCGAAAAAACGATTGAGTATTATTTGAATGGTTTTTCCTCTTCTCTTCCATGGGATGTGCAGTTGATGGCTTTGAATAAAATTCCGGGATTGGAAAATGCTAAGATTTTCAGACCCGGTTATGCAATCGAATACGACTATTTCGAACCTACACAGTTGAATCATACTTTGGAAACTAAATTGATTGAAAATTTGTATTTTGCAGGTCAAATTAATGGTACTACAGGTTATGAAGAAGCTGGTGCACAGGGAATTATGGCAGGAATTAATGCGCATCTCAAAGTCAATGGTAAGGAAGAATTTGTGCTTCGAAGAGACGAAGCATACATTGGTGTTTTGATTGACGATTTGGTAACCAAAGGAGTTGATGAGCCCTATCGAATGTTTACTTCCCGGGCAGAATACCGTATTTTGCTTCGCCAGGATGATGCTGACGTACGTTTAACAAGGAAATCGTTTGAATTAGGACTGGCTAAACATGAGCGGATTGATTTATTGGAAGAAAAATTAAGAATGAGAGATGAATTGGTCGATTTTATTCGTAATTTTTCTATTAAACCTCAGTATATCAATCATATACTAGAAAAAAATAACTCAACTCCCTTGAAACAGGGAATGAAATTGGTGGATATTATTCTTCGACCTCAAATTTCTATTTTTGATTTGGTTGAAGAGGTGTCTCCTTTGAAAAAATTTATCAAATCAATTCCTGAGCATATTCGTTTTGAAATTTTGGAATCGGCTGAAATATTGATTAAATATTCTGGTTATATTGAAAGAGAAAAGGGACTTGCAGATAAATATAGTCGGCTGGAAAATATAAGTATTGAAGGAAAATTTGATTATTTATCCATTAATACAATCTCTACTGAAGCTCGTCAAAAGTTACATAAACATCAACCTAAAACCATCGGGCAGGCAAGTCGAATTCCGGGGGTGAATCCTGCGGATATAAATGTTCTTTTAGTTTTATTGGGAAGATGAAAATTGTTCCACGTGGAACGTATAAATTTAAAAGACTAAAACAGGAAAGAAATGAACCTGTTTTAGTCTTTTTGTATTTTTATAAAAAAAAATAAATTATCATGAAGGAATATAAAGGAATAATTGTAGATATTTTAAATCGTCGTCAATTTAAAGGGAAAATTATAGTTGATGAAAATTTGATTTTTTCTATTGAGGAATGTGATCATGATTTTGATCAATTTATTTTACCTGGATTGATCGATGCCCATGTGCATATTGAAAGTTCAATGACGGTTCCTTCTTCTTTTGCCCGAATGGTGGTTTCACGTGGAACGGTTGCCGTGGTGAGCGACCCTCACGAAATTGCAAATGTAATGGGAGAAAAGGGGATTGATTTTATGATTGAGAATGCACAAAAAACTCCTTTGAAAATTTATTTTGGTGTTCCTTCATGTGTACCTGCTACTCCGTTTGAGTCGGCGGGTTCAATTCTTGATTCTGAAATAGTGAAAAGAATGATTGCTCGCGACGATATGTTTTTTCTTTCAGAGATGATGAATTTTCCCGGAGTGATCAATGAGGATAGGGAAGTAATGGAGAAAATAAATGCAGCGAAAAAAAATAAAAAAGTAATAGATGGACATGCTCCGGGCTTGCGTGGTGAAAATTTGAAAAAATATGTGCAAGCCGGAATTTCAACAGATCATGAATGTTTTTCTTATGAAGAGGCAATTGATAAAATAAAATTAGGAATGAAAATATTAATTAGGGAAGGAAGTGCTGCTAAAAACTTTGATGCCCTCTTTCGGCTTATTGATGAATATCCAAATGACGTAATGTTGTGTACAGATGATTCTCATCCGGACACTTTATTGGAGGAGGGACATATTGATAAAATGATTCGAAAAGGCCTAAAAAATGGTTTGTCTATTTATAATTTACTACAAACGTCATCGGTGAATCCTGCCCGTCATTATGGATTAGATATTGGCTTGCTTCAAAAAAACGATTCTGCCGATTTTATTATTGTTGATAATTTGAATGATTTTAATGTTACAGAAACAGTCATTGGAGGAAAAACTGTTTTTAAAAACAATGAAATTTTTATTGATTCATTTTTTTCTTCTCCTGTAAATGTTTTTAAGGCTGAAAAAATAAAATTATCTGATCTCGTATTAAAACCCGAATCTGAAAAAATACGAGTAATAACAGTAGAGGATGGAGAACTGATAACTGGACAAAAAATAGTACAGGCAAAGATAAAAGATGAAAATGTAATTTCTGATTTAGAAAATGATATTTTAAAAATGCTTGTATTAAATCGCTATCAGGTAGAAAAACCACAAATTGGATTTATACAAAATATAGGTTTGCAGCGTGGAGCTATTGCAAGCAGTATTGCTCACGATAGCCATAATATTATTGCCGTAGGTGCTTCTGATGAAGATATTTTAGCCGTTGTAAATCGTTTGATTGAAAATAAAGGGGGTATTGTTGTTGGTGATTCTTCGGAACAATTATCTCTTGAATTAGAAATTGCAGGACTTATGACACAAAAAAATGGGGAAGAAGTGGCGGCTATTTATAAGCAAATGATAGCGAAAACTATTGAATTTGGATCAGAATTAAAGTCTCCTTTTATGACTCTTGCCTTCATGTCTCTATTGGTTATTCCTGAATTAAAGCTGGGAGATAAAGGTCTATTTGATGTAAATTCCTTTAATTTTATTGATCTTTTTGTCAAAGAATGAGTACTTATAACGCACCCAATCGAAATATCGATTACCTGAAATCATTAATTTCTGTGCTTCCTGACCAGCCAGGAATATATCAATATTTCGATAATACAGGTAAAATTATTTATATCGGGAAAGCTAAAAATCTGAAAAAACGAGTTTCGTCGTATTTCACGAAAACGCATGATAATAGAAAAACAGCTATTCTTGTTCGGAATATTTTCGATATAAAACACATGGTGGTTGAGACTGAAGAGGATGCCCTTTTGCTGGAAAATAATCTTATAAAAAAGTATCAGCCGCGTTATAATGTGCGACTAAAAGACGATAAAAATTACCCTTGGATTGTAATAAAAAACGAACGATTTCCTCGGGTTTTTCAAACCAGAAATGTTTTTCGAGACGGATCGGCTTATTTTGGACCATATACCTCTGTGCTAACAGTACGCACTTTGCTCGAATTATTTCGAAAATTATACAAATTACGCACTTGTAAATTGAATCTTTCTGAAGAAAATATTCGCGAAAAAAAGCATCGTGTCTGCCTCGAATATCATATTGGAAACTGTTTGGGACCTTGTGAAGGAAAGGTAGAATTGAAAAAATACACCGAAAATATTGATCAAATAAAAGATATTTTGAAGGGAAATATTTCAGGTGTGATTAAATATTTGAAGGAAATGATGGCTCAATTTGCCGATGAATATAAGTTTGAAGAGGCAAATGAGATAAAGGAAAAGTTAATTTCTTTGGAGAAATTTCAGAGCAGATCGACGGTTGTTAGCTCTACAATTACAGATGTTGATGTATTTACAATTGATGAAGACGAAAATTATGCATTCGTAAATTATCTTAAAGTAATAAAAGGAGCCATCGTACAAACCTATACATCGGAGATAAAAAAGACACTGGATGAATCAAAAGAAGAGCTTTTGGAGCTTGCAATTGTTGATATTCGACAGAAAATTTTTAGCAATGCAAAGGAAATTTTGATCCCTTTTAGAATTGATATTACTCTTGAAAATATCAAATTTCATATTCCACAGAAAGGAGATAAACGAAAATTATTAGAGCTTTCTGAACGAAATGCGAAGTATTATCGACTCGAAAAAGAGAAGCAAACCATTATTTCGAGAGCAGAAAAAAACTCAACGCGCATTTTGGAAACCATGCAAAAAGATCTGCATTTGCATGAAAAACCTGTGCATATTGAGTGTTTTGATAATAGTAATTTGCAGGGAACAAACCCCGTTGCAGCTTGTGTTGTATTTCGAAATACTCGTCCTTCGAAGAAAGAATATCGCCACTTTAACGTTAAAACAGTAGAAGGTCCTAATGACTTTGCGTCGATGGAAGAAATTGTTTTTCGTCGTTACCATCGCTTATTGGAAGAAGAAAAATCATTGCCCCAGCTAATAGTTATTGATGGTGGAAAAGGACAACTTGGAGCTGCTTTGTCGGCTCTGGAAAAATTAAAATTGCGTGGAAAAATTTCGATTGTTGGTATTGCTAAACGATTAGAGGAAATATATTTTCCTGGCGATTCGGTTCCTTTATATTTAGATAAGAATTCGGAAACCTTAAAAATTATTCAGCAGCTGCGTGACGAAGCTCACCGGTTCGGGATTACTTTCCATCGAGACAAGAGATCGAAAAATTTCATCAAGTCGGATCTTGAAAACATCAAGGGAATTGGAAAAAACACGATTGAACTGCTGATGAAGAAATTTCGAAGCGTTGAGAATATAAAAAAACAACCCTTCGGGACAGTAGCTGCAGAAATAGGTGATTCTCGTGCTCGTTTAATTTTTAATTATTATAATATAAGTATTTGATATACAGTACCTTAGATTGTATAATAATTTGAATTTTTTTGACAAAAAAAACTGATCAAATAGATCAGTTTCTGTATTTTTCGTCGTCGTTTAGCAGACCGAGGTAGGAAATGTACCTACTCTCTGCAATTTTTCCTTCACCCACTGCATTTTTTACCGCGCAACCAGGTTCATGCGTGTGAGAGCAATTATAGTACTGGCATGAGTCGAGCAAACGAAACATTTCAGGAAAGTAATGTGAGATTTCCCATTTTTCCATTTCGAGCATGCCAAAACCTTTTATTCCGGGAGTGTCGATGATGTACCCGCCGAAATCGAGTTCAAACATTTCGGCAAATGTGGTGGTGTGCTTTCCCGAGAGGTGAGCTTCGGATATTTCTTTTGTTTTTAAATTCAATCCAGGCTGAATGGTATTGATGATGGTTGATTTTCCAACTCCGGAGTGTCCGGAAAAAACATTGGTCTTATTTTTCATAATATTTTTAAGCTCTGGAATGCCAATATTTTGCTTTGCAGACAGTTTCAAACAACGGTAACCTATTTCAGTATAGGTATTTATAAGTTCTTCCATCATAGCCGTTTGTTCAACGTTGTATCTGTCTATCTTGTTGAAAATCAGCGAACAATTAATTCTGTAAGCTTCAGCTGAGGCTAAAAATCGATCAATAAATGTAGTAGTTGTAATCGGATAATTAACGGTTATAACTAAAAATGCCTGATCGATATTGGAAGCAATAATATGCGCCTGTTTTGAAAGATTTGTTGACTTGCGGATAATATAATTTTTTCGCTCTTCAATTTTACTAATAAGGCCTATTGGCTCACTGTCTTCTTCAATATGAACAAATTCAACTCGGTCGCCTACAGCAAGAGGGTTGGTATTTTTTATATCCTGAATTCTGAATTTACCCTTTATTTTGCAGTTAACAATCTGATTATCATCTGATTTAACGGTAAACCAGCTACCTGTCGATTTTATTACAGTTCCTTTTTTCAAAATAGATTGCTATTAGTTGAACAAATTGTTTATCTTTTGCATTGAATGATAAATCAAAAGTAAAAAAAATTGTGAAACGAATTATCTCATACAACGTCAATGGAATACGATCCGCCGTGGGAAAAGGTTTACTAGGGTGGTTGAAGCAAACTAATCCGGATGTGCTGTGCGTACAGGAAACCAAAGCCCAGCCAGGGCAAATGCACGAACTTGAATTTGACATGCTTGGATATAAAACTTATGCATTTTCGGCTGAGAAAAAAGGATATAGCGGAGTGGCCATTTTTACTAAAAATGAACCTGACTTAATCGTAAAGGGAATCAATAATCCGAAATACGATCAGGAAGGTCGGGTCATTAGAGCTGATTTTGGCGATTTATCGGTGATTTCAGCCTATTTTCCGTCGGGAACCACCGGAGACATCCGGCAGGAGTATAAAATGGATTTTTTGGCCGATTTTCATGCTTATTTGAAAGAATTGCGAAAAGAGCGATCGAAACTGATTATTGCAGGCGATTATAATATCTGCCGACTTTGGATTGATATTCATAATCCGGATAAGCAACAAAACACTTCGGGCTTTCTTCCAGAAGAGCGTGAGTGGTTTCAAAAGTTTGTGGATGATGGCTTTGTGGATAGTTTTCGTAAATTTAATCCAGAGCCGCATAATTATTCGTGGTGGAGTTACCGTGCCGGAGCCCGGCAGAACAACAAGGGTTGGCGTATTGATTACCACATGGTGACTTCAGAAATAGAAAATGATTTGCTTGCTGCCGGTATTTTTCCTGATGCAGTGCATTCGGATCACTGTCCGGTTTGGCTTGAAATAAAAGATTAAGCGAAAAAGAAAAGGGGCAATTTTTAAAATTGTCCCTTTTTGTATGCATTTCACGTGAAACAAATATTATTCCCAGTCGAGAATAATTTTTCCACAGTTTCCTTCTTCCATAATTTGAAATGCTTTCTGGTAATCGTCGGCGGGCATTCGGTGCGTAATTACACCACTAATATCGAGTCCCGATGAAAGCATCATTTCCATTTGATACCAGGTTTCGTACATTTCGCGTCCGTAAATTCCTTTCAATGTTAATCCTTTGAAAATTAATTTACTCCAATTGATTTGTGTGTTTTTAGGAAGTAAGCCAAGCAGCGAAATTTTTCCACCGTTGTACATATTTTCAGTCATATCGTTGAAGGCGATAGGAGATCCGCTACACTCCAGGCCAATATCGAATCCGCCAACCATGCCCAATTGAGCCATTGCATCGCGAATGCTTTCTTTCGTCGGATCAATTACCTTGGTGGCTCCCATTTTTAAGGCCAATTCGCGGCGATATGGGCTTAAATCGGTTCCCACAATATAACGGGCACCGGCAAATTTACAAACAGCGGCAGCCATTGCTCCAATTGGTCCGCCAATACCGGTAATCAGTACATCTTCGCCAAGAAGCGGGAAGGAGAGGGCTGTATGCGTTGCATTACCCAGTGGATCCATGATTGAAAGTAATTCGTCGGGGATGCGCGAATCTATTTTCAACACGTTGCTTGCCGGAACAGAGACATATTCGGCAAAACCTCCATCGCGATTTACACCAATGCCCACTGTATGATCGCAAATGTGCTGACGGCCTCGTCGGCAATTGCGGCAGAATCCACAGGCGATATGCCCTTCAACAGTAACGCGTTCGCCCACTTTTACGCGGCTGACTTCCGATCCTGTTTCAACTACAATTCCCATGTATTCGTGACCAATTACTGTTGGTACTTTAATGGTATTTTGGGCCCATTCGTCCCATTTGTAAATGTGTAAATCGGTGCCACAAATTGCGGCTTTTTTTATTTTAATCAGAACATCATTCGGGCCAACACTGGGCATCGGGACATCTTCCATCCAAATCCCTTTTTCAGCTTTACTTTTTACTAATGCCTTCATATCAGAGAGTTTTTAACAGGTTTTAATGAAGGCGAAATATAAGGCAGTTCTTATTCAAAATAAATAGGGAAAAATCATTTTTCGGAAGAAGATGCAGAAAGATTCAAATGAAAGAACTGTATCCGATTTAATTGTTTGATTTTAAATGAAATAAAAAAGACAGCCACGAAAATAGCTGTCTTTTGATATTCTGAGAAAAATATTCTTTCTGGTTTATTTCTTTTCTTCTTCTTTTTCCCAAACCGATTGGAGTGTAAAAATATCCAACTGATCGATAAGTAGTTCACCGCCAGAGGTAAATAATAATAAACTTTCGGCATCCTGAACTGGAGTAAAGCAATTACTGATAACCACTTTCCCGCCGTTTACAAAAACTTCAATCGAACTGCGATCAAGAATTACTTCGATCTGTAATTTTCCTTCAACTGGCTCAACTGTTGCTTGTTGACCGATACAGCTGATTATCTTATTTTTAGTGTTGTAACTAAGTTCTGCTCCCTGATTATTTTTATCGTTTCGGAAAAGAAATCCAAAATTGTCAGCTGTTTTTACATCGAAAATTCCTTTGATGTGTAAACAGTCTCCTTTTATTCTACTTACTAAATTTTTATTCAAGCCGGGAATAATATTTTTCTGAATCCAGCTATCTTGTTTCACGTGTAACTGGTTGATTTCCTTTATTGGTGTACGAACCAGGCAAATTCCGTCTTTTTGTTTTTCAAGCGACAATTCGCAAGGGAAACTCATTTGTCCGTTAAATGGCATGCCCGGAAATTCGCCATTTCTCATCCATGCAATTTGAATAGTTCGTCCGTCGTTGGCCGGAATATTGCTCCAGGTTTGTGTGGCGTAATAATTTTTGCCCCAATCGCTTTTCATTTTTGGACTTTCGGGCATAAATTTTTCTCCGTCAAAATTTCCAATCAAATAGCTGCCATCTCCGTCGAACAGTACCCATTTCTTTTCGCCCGGACGACGATTAACGGGCAGTTCAACCAAATCGGGGCACTCATAAAATCCCGGAATATGGCTTTTGTATTCCCAATTCAGTAGGTCTTTCGATGTATAAAATGAGATGCCTTTTGCGTTTTCTTTTCCTTCGGGCTTGCGGTACAAAACCATTACGTAGTTTTTGCTTGGTTCGTACCAAAATACTTTCGGGTCGCGTGCATCATCCTTTTCGTCAAACGCGATAAGCGGATTTTTTGCATACATTTTCCAGTTTCTTCCTTTATCGGTACTGTATGCCAGGTATTGTCCGCGCTGATGGCAGGTGTAAAATGCAAGCAGTGTTTTCACCGAATCGGTTTGAAATCCAAGCAAATTCTGCTGATCGACCAGTGCGCAACCCGACCAGGCAGTGCCTGCTTCGCTATCGTCCGGTTTGTTTTCAGGAAAAATAGCTAAAGGAAGATATTCCCAATGCAATAAATCTTTGCTCACAGCATGTCCCCAGTGCATATTTCCCCATTCAATTCCTGTTGGGTTATGCTGAAAAAATAAATGATACTCGCCATCGTAATAAACGAGTCCATTGGGATCGTTCATCCAATATTTTTCAGGAGAGAAGTGAATTTGAGGACGATATACTTCGTTGTTGAATTCACGCTTGGGCTTCGATGAAATTAACAGCGATGAAATAAAAATGAGCAAACTGATGCGGTATATGTTTTTCATTTTTCAGTAATATTTTTATCTGATAATTAGATTTTTAGACGATATGTGGCAAGTGCCATGCTATTTTGTAAAATCAATCAAAATTGAATGCTGAAATAAAATTTATCAGTACAGCAGAATCCCGATTGATAGTGTTTTTTATTTTTAACTGAACCCAGACAAATATAGACGAAATGAAGCTAAAACATTGTTAAAAATGATAGTTTGAGAGAACATTTATTTGATCGGACAGAATTTAAACTGATAAATTTTTGTCTGTCTGATTTTTATTCTGATTGAACAACTACTTTTATCTTTTATAAACTTCTGAATTAAAAGTGTGTTCTGATATTTTGAAAAGCACAAGAAATAATATGAAGAAATGGTTGGCTTTCGGGTTGGTTTTTGTGTGGTCGTTTTCAGCCTTTTCGCAGAAAATGTGGCAAAAACAAGGTGTAAAAATTGATGCACCAATTTGTTATGGTTCGAATCAGGTAAATCGCACTTTTGTGAAACCGCCGGATAAATTAAAATCGACTTCAGGAAAAGGTGCCGACATTATTGTGGTGTACGACGAAGGTTTTGAAGCGGATCCAACGGCAAAAAATGCATTCGAAACGGCTGTTTCAATTTGGGAAGGACTTATTGAATCGCCTGTGCCGATTTATTTGTATGCCTACTGGTCTGATTTGGAGGATGGCGTTTTGGGAAGTTGCGGCCCTTGGGATTTCTATGAAAATCTGGATTTTATGCCTCGCAAAAACACTTTTTATCCGGTGGCGATGGTTGAAAAAATGTTGGGCGAAGAAATTACGGACGGAGCAACCCCGGACATGAAAGCTCGCTTCAACCGCAAAAACAAAAGTTGGTATTTTGGTACCGACGGAAATACGCCGTCAAACAAATATGATTTTCTTTCGGTGGTATTGCATGAAATCGGGCATGGTTTAGGTTATACAGGTATGGCTCAGGCTGATACAATTAATAAAACAGGATCATTTTACAGCTACACCGGAAGCAAATATGAACCAGGTATTTTTGATCAGTTTATCATTAACAGTGAAAATAAATACCTGACCAATACAGCATTGTATAAAAATCCATCTTTGAGTTTGCTCAAACAGTTGCAGTCTGGTTATCTGAGTTTTAAGGGGCAAATTCCGTATGACGATGGTGGGGTAAAAAGTTATCCGCGAATATATGCACCATCGGAGTGGAATGATGGGTCGAGCATTTATCACCTGAATGAGAATTCGTATCAGGCAGGTACCGATAATTCTCTGATGACTCCCTATTTTTCGAGAGGAGAAGCCATTCATAATCCGGGTCCCATGAGTTTGGGAATGCTTTTCGAGATGGGATGGAAATTTATACGCATGAAGCATGAAAAACATCCGGATATTGAGGCGGCAAACCAATTGAAGCCGATTGATGTAAATATTAGCAGCGATTACGAGCTGGATTCTACTAAATTATTTCTGATTTCTTCGGCGGATAATTTTGTACATGCTGATACTATTTTGCTCAAAGCGACAGCACAATCGGAACTTTTTCAGGCAAATCTATCGATACAATCTGAAGGTACTTTGAAATATTATTTTTCAGCAAAAAATAAACGAAACCAACTTTTTCGAATGCCAGGAATTGCCCCGGAAACCTCTTATTCAATAACGTATGGCAAGGATCTGCAAGCCCCTGTGCTAACTCATCAGCCAATTGTTTTTATGAAACAAGAAGATTTGTCGGCTGAAATTATTGTTGGAGCAACAGATAATATGGGAATTGGATCGGTAAAAGTTGAATATCTGGTAAATAATCAGGCAGCGAAAGAATTGTCGTTGTCGGTTTCTGATAAAAACATTTACAAAGGAACTTTAAGTTTTCCGGCGGGATCGCTGATTGATGGCGATTCTATCCGCTATCGGATTGTGGCCACCGATTTATCGCAGGCAAAAAACCAACGTGTACTTCCGGCAACGGGTTATTATTCGTTTAAAATTGAAGGAACTTACGAGCCGGTTAGTACCTATTTCAGCGATTTTAATCAGACGAACCGCGATTTTTTAAGTGCTGACTTTTCAATTAAAACACCTTCTTTTTTCCTGAATGGGGCATTGCATAGTTTGCATCCGTATAAAAGTCCCGAGAAAGACGATATGTCGTTTGAATATCAGGCACAACTGAAATATCCGATTATTCTGAAAAGCGGGGGAATGATTTCGTATGACGAAGTTGTTTTGGTTGAACCGGCCGACGATGGAGCTGTTTTTGGTGGCGATGAATTTTGGGATTATGTAATTGTGGAAGGATCAAAAGATCGGGGTAAAACATGGAAAGCCTTGATTGACGGATACGATTCGGGTACATATAAAAGTTGGAAATCAGCCTATAATTCAGGTATTGTAGGAAATAACTCGACTGCATCCGGAACCAAGGATTTGTATTTAAAGCGCGAATTTGCAATCAATCAGAAAGGTCATTTCGAAACAGGGGACACAATATTGATTCGTTTTCGCTTGTATTCCGATCCGTTTGCAAACGGTTGGGGGTGGTGTATCGACAATCTGAGTATTCAGGATCCGGCTACTGTCGTTGCAACGATGGAACATTCACCGGGCGAATTGATTTTCTTCCCCAACCCGGTTTCGGATGAATTGATTTTCCGTGGCGATTTTTCACGTGAAACAGAGCGTCTGAAATTACTTATTTACAACCACTCTGGCTCTGTACTGATGCAATACGATTGGCCTGTTTCAGGGAATATTATTCAGCAGCGAATAGATATGTCGGCATTGTCGGCCGGAATTTATCTGGTTGTCGTTGAGTTTGAAAACGGTGAACGAATAAGCCGAAAAATTATAAAAAGATAGAAATAGTGGTCGTTTGATGAAAAAATGATGACATTTCTGTTAAAATGATGATAGAAATTAAATTTGAAAGGCGAATTCTGAAATTAATAATTATATTTGCCGCAAATAAAGTTGCAAAATGACACTTCTGATCAACAATAGCTTTTATTACTGGTTTTATTATTTCGGTTCAAAAAACGGGATCGGCTGGTAATATATTGTTGAACGAAAAGATATTATTCGAAGGGTCCCGGTGAAATCGGGGCCCTTTTTTATTTTAAAAAATTGAAAAAACAGATTATATCGTATGAAATTAACTCTTGTAGGTCTTGGATTAATTGGCGGATCGATGGCTATCGACCTGAAGAAAGCAGGCTTTGCCAGCGAAATTATTGGCGTCGATTCGAATGCCGATCACGTGGAACAAGCATTAAAAGTTGGTTTTATCGACCGCTCCGCTTCGCTTGAAGAGGCTTGTAGCGAAGCCGATTTGGTGTTGATTGCCATTCCGGTGGACAAGATACTTCAGGTGTTACCGGTGGTGCTCGATCATATTTCGCCTTATGCAACAGTAACCGATATGGGATCGACGAAATCCATGATTACTCAGTCGGTAGCCAACCATCCGAAACGGAAAAATTATGTGCCGGCTCACCCCATGTCGGGAACTGAAAACTCAGGTCCTTTGGCAGCATTGCCCGATTTATTTCGCGGAAAAATTGCCATTCTTTGTGACCATAATCAATCGGGACCTCAGCATGTTGCACTGATTGAAAAAATGTTACAGGTGCTGGGAATGAAGATTGCCTACATGAGTTCGGATGAGCAAGATCATAGCACCGCTTTTATTTCGCATTTGCCTCATGCTGCTGCTTTTGCATTGGCCAATGCCGTTTTAGCTAAAGCAGAACGCGATATTATTTTCGATCTGGCAAGTGGTGGTTTTCGCTCGACTGTTCGTTTGGCAAAAAGTTCGCCCGAGATGTGGGGGCCTATTTTTCAGCAAAATAAAGAGTATGTGGTGAAATCGCTTGATGTGTATATAAAACATTTAAAGGAATTTAAACGCGCTATCGAATCGGATGAAAACCATATGACCGACTTAATGGTTAATGCTAATTGCATACGTGGAATTCTGGAAGGAACGAATGGCGGTTCGTTTATTCAAAATGAAGAGACAATAATTAAACTTTATACCAAATAATTATGGGAATCGAATTAGATATTAATCCAATAAAGCATTGGTTGCCCAAAATTGACAATCCACTGCTTATTGCAGGCCCTTGCAGCCTTGAAAGCGAAGAACAAGCCCTTGATACTGCACGGGCTTTAGCAACCGACAAACGTGTATTTGCTTACCGTGGAGGCGTTTGGAAACCTCGTACCCGGCCGGGAAGTTTCGAAGGGGTTGGCTCAGTCGGTCTCGAATGGTTGATTAAAGTACGCGAGGAAACAGGTTTACCGGTAGGTACCGAAGTGGCTAATGCACAGCATACCGAAGAAGCATTGAAAGCAGGCTTGGACATTCTTTGGGTCGGAGCTCGTTCAACTGCCAGTCCGTTTGTGGTACAGGAAATTGCTGATGTGGTAAAAGGCAGTGATGCTGTAGTAATGGTTAAAAACCCGGTAAGCCCGGATGTTCAGTTGTGGATTGGTGCTTTGGAACGTCTCAATCAGGCCGGAATCAAAAATTTGGTGGCAATTCATCGTGGTTATACTCCTTTTGGCGAAACGCAATACCGAAATTACCCGAACTGGAAAACGGTAATTGAATTGCGCCGTTTGATGCCAAATTTGCCCATAATTTGCGATCCGAGCCATATTGCAGGGAAACGTGAGTTTTTGTACGAAATATCGCAAAAAGCGTTCGATATTGGCCTGGATGGCCTAATGATTGAGTCGCATCGTGATCCTTCGTGTGCTCTGAGTGACAAAGAACAGCAACTAACCCCGGTTGAGTTATCGAAATTGCTTGATAAATTAGTAATTCGTCAGGTTGGTTCGCCAAGTGAGGAATTCAAAAATCAACTCGACTTTTTACGAAGCCGCATTGATGCAATTGATACTGAATTACTGGAAACCTTGTCATCGCGTATGGAAATTGTAAAGCAAATTGGTCAGTATAAGAAAGATAATAACGTAATGGCTTTGCAAATGAATCGCTGGGCTGAGTTGATGGAAAAACGAGTTGCATTGGGGGAGAAGCTAAATTTGAATAAAACCTTTACCAAGATACTTTTTCAGCTGATACACGAAGATTCGGTGCGTATGCAAACTGAAATAATGGACGAAGATTAAGTGAATGAAACGATTATAGAAGCAGAAAAGGCCGGTTAAAACCGGCCTTTTCGTTTTATTATAATAATGAAATAATCATTTTAATTTGCACTTACGTGACTGAAATAGATACCATTTGAAAGTTGAGCTACTCCTTTATAAGATGCTTTCGCTGAGATAACTGTGATTGTATCTCCAACTTTAATACCTTTAGCAGCTATCACTCCTTTTCTATCATTACCAGTTGCACCATAACCTGGATAACAGCCATATACGTAAATTTCACTGTTGCCATCCTTTATGTAAATATTACCGTAATCGGCATTGGCAATTGATGTAATTGTACCTGTTACCATAAAGTATGTATTGGCATCGTCGGGTTTAGTCAGTGCCTCGGCAATGGTAATCGTAGTTACAGGAATAGAACTTTCTAATGTTGCACTAACAACTTCGTGAGTTCCATTATATACATCATATTTTCCAAGGAGTGTGACAATATCACCTACTTTTACACCTAAATTTTGGAAACCAGACATATTATAAACGTAAACTTCACCGGAGTAGTCTTTTATATAAAATCTGCCCTTTGCTGCATCTGTAATACGACTAATTACACCTTTCAAACGATATTGAGTAGTTTTGTTAGCGGCTGCAATAAAACTTGCGATACTTCCTTCAATAATCGCTCCTTTTTGGGTAAGAGATGTTTGTGAAGTATAGTTTTTCTTTCCATCTGTAGTGCTGAATGTTAGAGTAGTTCCACGATCACCTCCTGTATTTGCAGCGGCTTTGAATTTCATAACCGTATTAGTTCCTGCTGATTGAACAGATGAAATTGATAACCATGATTTGGCATCGTCAGGAATTTCTACTGATACGCCTTGTCCTTTACAGGTAAGGTATGCAATAAAATCACCACCTTCGAGAGGAAGCGTTGCGTTTTTTATCGAATCAACTTTCACCAATGATTTATTGATATTGACAACTGTTACATTGACCAATTCCACTGTTGTTCCGTAGGTAGTTTTTGGTCCTTGAACAGTTACTTCATCTCCAACTTCAAGTCCCAGGCTCAGGAAGTTTTTCTCTACACTTTTTTTGTCAAGTGTTCCATATATATATATCTGGCCTGTGTTGTCGGTAAGATACCAGTTGCCGTAAACCGTGTTTGCTATTGACGTACAAACCCCGGTTACCTGATAGGTCTTGCTGTCAGGTCCTGCAATTACATCCGCACAGGTGGCCGATGAAATTGTTGCCAAACCCTGAATGATATTTACCCTCTGGGTTTCGCTTCCACATTTAATTAAAACCTCTGCGGTGCGACCATCTAAGGCCGATGCAGCAGAAAACGTAAGTGTTGATTCACCCGCAGAACCAGAGGTTGAAGAGATAGTCAACCATTCAACTTTATTCTTTGTCGTGGTTACTTTCTCTACTGTCCAGCTATCTTTTGCTGTTATGGTAATTGCTGTAGAGCCGCCATCTACCGGGATAGCCACGTAAGACGACGATACTTGAATTCCGTTAAGCAATGTCATCGTTTCTTCATCTGTACAACTTGTCATTAAGGCAAGTATGGCAATGAAAAATGTAAATATGTTTTTTAATTTCATAATTGTCAGTGCTTTTTAATTAGTTAAAAATATACTTGATACCAATAGAAGCATACCAGGTTTGACCCAATGTGTAACTTGGAGTGAATGTTTTGGTATTACCATGGATTGAGGCAGGCGTAGAGAATTTAGCCACACCGTCAGCATCAACACCTGCATATTTGAGGATACGAGCTTCTGAACCAATTTCCGGATTCAAGTATTTACCTACACCCCAGCTAGAGTTAAACAGGTTCATTACGTTTTTGATATCCAGGCTAAGTTGCAGTTTGTGTTCGTTTTTACCTGCTTTGAGAGCAAAATCATGTTTGTATCCAAGGTCAACGCGATGTACCCATGGAGAGTAAACGCTATAGGCTTCTGCATATTTGCCTTGTTGATTTTTCAAATAATTATTGGAATGCACATAGTCCATAAAACGAGTTTGATCGTCTGTTGAAACAAAGCGGAATTGGTTGTTTGCCACTTCTTCGTCAGTTGGAACATAGACAGCATCGTAGTTGTAACCGTCGCTATTGATATCGTTAACTGTCATAAACGAGTAATTAGATCCACCGTTCCATCCTTCATAGATAACGCTATAGTGGTTACCGCTTTTGTCGTGAGTAGTAAGCGATGCTACAAGACGATTAGGAGTAGTGTACTGAGAATTGTGCAATTTAATGTTGTTAGGACCTTCTACTGTTGGAACGTATGTAAATGCTGATTCAGCATTAGATCCCGGCATTCCTGTTACATCTTTAGCAACTACGTGTGTATAGGCAGCCATCATGCTGATCCATTTTGCTGGTTTGGCATTAAGAGTAATGTTGCCCGACCATCCATAGCCACGATCTGTGTTTTCCAATACGAAGGCTTTTGTTCCAGTACGATAACCGGCAGGATAAATGGGACGATTGTCAGCACCGTTGAAACGGGCAAAACCACCTACATCTGGAATACTCCAGTCTGAAATAGAAACACCATTGATTGTTTTGTTGTAAATTCCTTCTACCGTTACAGAGAATGGGAAAGATGTTTTGAATGCGTAGTCAACAGCAAATGAGGTTTTCCATACTTGTGGCATTTTGAAATCCGGATCTACTGCTGCAATAGCAGACGGAACGGTTCCATCTTCAGGAGAAATAGTTGAAGGATATCCCAATGTCATTAACTTATCATAGAGTGCAGAAATACTAGCTTTTCCGTTAGCATCCGTTACAAGACCACCGGCAAATTCATCCATTGAGAAACCTTTTTTGGCTGCATTCGCTGCATTTATCTGTGCCTGATATTGTACCATTCCACCGTTGGTAGGCATGTTGGTGAAGAATACAAGCGGTAAATTACCTGAGAAAAGACCAGTACCTCCACGAACTTTCAAGCTCTTATCACCAAAAGTATCCCACACAAAACCGATGCGAGGAGAGAATACGATATTGGTTGAAGGCCATTTTCCTGTATCGATATGACGACCATTATAATCAAGGTCATAAATCGCCTGGTTTGTCATCAAGTCACTATTGTTGAAGATAATTCCGTCGATGCGAAGTCCATACGAAAGTTTGAAATTTTCAGTAACACTCCAGTCATCTTGTCCGTAAATTCCAATTTTATTGGTTCTTACACGAGCGGCTGGATTGCTTTCACCATCATAACCATAAGTTAAGTTTACAACTTCAGGTGTTGCTCCGTTTAAGAAGTCATCAAGACTTGTGTAGCGATAGTATCCTGTACCATTACGCATGTAAGCATTATCTGCCATCTTATATTCGAAAGCTACTCCACCTACAATTTTATGATTGCCTAAATAGTATGTGAGTTCGTCTTTGATATTCCAAACGTTGTTATGAACGCCATTGTTCCATGTAAAAAGTTCATATCCCAATGACATGTAAGCTTGTCCGTCTTTTAAAATGTCGATGAAAGGAAATTCATCTGAATCAGATCCTCGTTCATCGTTAAGTTTTGAGAATGTTGCCAAAAATTGGTTCGATAAATTGTCTGACAGACGGCTGTTTAAATCAAAAGAGAATGAATGAACAAGGTTGTTCATCGAATACATTGAGTTTGCAAACGACATTGATGCTTGCGACATTCGGGCCTCAGACATACGAGTACCTCCGTCCATAGAACTTGCATTAGGAGATGACCAATAAAGGTTTTTGGTGTAGTTATAACGCAATGCTAAACGATGTTTGTCTGTGATATTCCAGTCCAAACGAGCAAGAAGTTTTTTGTTGTTTTCATCTGCAGGGAAACTTGTGAAAGATCCCGTATTGTATCCATATTTAGTTTTCACATAATCAGAAACAGTCTGAAGATCGCTTTCTGTTGTGCGGGAAATAAAATTATCGGCATCAGCAACACCATTCGTTGAAGCTCTCCAACGATTCACAACTGTTGGTGCTTTCTCCATTTCAGCGTTTACGAAGAAGAACAATTTGTTTTTGATAATCGGACCACCTAAAGTGAAGCCGTATGTTGTTTTGCGGTCTTTGTCACGTGCACCTGCTATTTGCAGTCCTTTAACAGCGTCTCCGCGCAGGTTTTCATTTCTGTGGTAAACATAGGCGCTACCGCTTAAGGTATTTGTACCTGATTTTGTAATAGCATTTACACCACCGCCAATAAAGTTCGTTTGACGAACATCGTATGGTGCGATTACAACCTGTAATTCATCGATTGCTTCAATAGAAATTGGGTTGCCTCCTCCGGGAAGAGCATCGCTCAAACCGAAGTTATTGTTGAAATTAGCTCCATCTACTGTAAAGTTTGCTGTACGACCATCTGTACCGGCAAAACTCATCCCATTGCCACCATAAGGTGAAAGACGGGTGATGGAGGTAACGCTACGGCTCACCATGGGTAAATTATCTATCTGGTCGTTTGTGATGTTTGTTGCAGCTCCCGTTTTCTCATTAGAGAATTTTGTTCGGGTTGCCGAAACAAAAATTTCATCTAATGATGTTGTTTCTTCTGAGAGTACAACATTCATTACATAGTTTTCACCTAAACTCAAGGTAACATTGTTTTGTGTGTATGCACCATATCCAATAAAAGAGACTTTTACGGTATAAGGTCCACCTACACGCATACCGTTTAGGTTGAATCGGCCCTCCGTGTTGGTTATAGTCCCAAAAGTTGTTCCTGATGGTGTGTGTGTGGCAACAACCGTTGCACCTACTACAGCTCCATCAGCATCTGTAACACGTCCGCTCATACTTGATGATGTAACCTGAGAAATCGCAGGCAAGAACGAGATACAAAAGACAAGTAGTAAAATGTAATTTTTCATTTTTGCTTTCATAGAATAAATTATTAATTGTAACAGTAAAATTTGGAATCAATTTAAGTATTTTTTACTAGATTCATATTCAAACTTTTTAACAACTAATCAACTAGTCTGTTAATAAATCATGAACCAGTTTTTTGCTTTTTCTAACCATCAAAGAAAAGAATTGCTTTTTCGAATTTTGTTACAAAATGATTATAAATCATTGAATTGATGATTAATTATTGTATTTCCTATTTGTAAGTTTTATTGAATTACAATTTTCTGAGAAAACGAATTTTCATTTTCAGGAGTAAAAGTTATAAAATATACTCCGGAGCTTAATCTGTCAAGCTGAATGGTTGAGATTCCAGGTTCAACGGAACCTGTTTGAATCGTATTCCCGGATAAACTGGTAATCGAAAAACTGGTTGCTGTACTTTTCGCCGATTCGATAAATAGTTTTCCCGAGTTTGCCGGGTTGGGAAATACGCGAAATGATTTTTCCTGCGAAATAACTGCCGGATTCGAATGCGTTGGAGTTGTTTTCAAATCGTTAATGTCGCGGGCCAGAAGTTGGTACGTTGATTTATACTGACTAAGAATGGCTGTAACAGTAGTGGTGCCCGAAGGAATGGTTTGACCAACCAGTTTCGATGCGTAATTAACGTACAATGTGATACTTCCACTGGCATCGCTGAGCGTGAAACTTCCTCCGTCAGCCGGAATAACTGTTCCTGCTTTGGAAAACGAAGCACTTTTTATTTGAATGAGTTTTCCTTCCAGATCTTCGTTCAGGTCGCTTATTTTTACTTCAATCGGCTTTACTTCTTTATTGTTTTTTAAATTACAGAAGTAAGTAATATCTTTTATCTCAGTAAGATTGTTGTATTCCGTAACTGTTCCGCTCACGATAACGCTGTCGCCAAGAGCTCCGGTTTGTGGAGCCGAATAAATGCAAATAGCTTCCCTGGTTCCTTCATTTTGTATATAATATTCGCCATCAATAATTTTTGAAACACGTCCGGCAATTGTTACTTTCTGATCGCTCATTGTTGTGTTATTTCCACTTCCTTGTATTTGCGATAAAGCAGTTAACTGATCGCGGTTGATCGATTTGTGAATAAAAGCGGTGAATTGTTTGCTGCGTTGTTCATTGGCCTGATTGCTGGCTACAACTTTGTAATACAGATAACTGTCGCCGGTAAAACCTGTTAAATTCATTTCTGCTTTGTACTCATTTCCGGTTGCAGTCATGGTTGCAGAGTTATCTTCACCGTTGAATGTTTTGCTCCAATATACTTTTACTGAAGTAATTGTTTGTGCTGATTGTACTGAAACCGAAAGCGAAACTTTTCCATTCTCAATTGGAATAGCAGGACTTAACGAGTTGCCCGAAATAGTGATGGTTGGGACTGTTGCAGTTCCCCAAATCAAATCGGCAAATTCCGGATGGTCCACAAAGGGGTTTCTGTTAAGTTGCATGTTGAATATTCGCTCATTGCGGCGACGTTCGAAGTCTGTTGGCGGAAATTTGCGGTGCCACTCGAGGAGCGTTTGCAGGTTGCCATGTTTCGGCTGAGGATAGGTATTTACTCCATTAAAGGCGGTAAGATCCATTTCTCCATTTGTGCCTTCGTAACGGACATCCATATATAAAATAGCACGGGCAACTTGTCCTTTGGCGGCATCAGCCGGTTCCCACGCACTATTATTGTACCAGGTGCCCGGTGCTTCGCCTATTTGTGTGCCATTGGGCGATACCTTATCGAAATCGCGGTTGCTGCGCATTTCGTTTACCGATGCATCAGCCGGATGCAGGTTGTGAACATCGCTGTCCATGGGACGAATATCTGCAAAATTACCATGCGATTTGGCCCATACATGCTCGCGGTTGATATAATCTCCTCCGGTTCCGTATGTGTCGGAAGCTTGCGAACGCTGAGTGTACAGTAATATCACATTGGAAGGATTTGCCGGGTCTGCGTCGCAATAATTCATCAGGTATTTCGAATTATTGTAACTGTAATCTACATGCCCGGATATTGCCTGATGAAGGGCTGCCTTTAATTCTGTTCCTTTTTTCCCTTCTGCCTGGTTATAATAATTGACAGGTTGAGACCAGAGAAGTGTAGAGAATGCAAGGCATTGAATGGTAAATATTATTCTTTTCATTGGTAAAAATTATCTGAGTTTTTGATGTAAGTTTCCTTTTGATTTCAGACTATTCATTAACCTCATGTTTTCTGATTGGAGGTCAGTACCTTTTATCTTTATTTATTTTGCAGTTAAAAAAGCCCATAAATATACGCGGACTTCTTTTTTTACCCTATACTGAAGCTTATTATTTTACATTTAGCGATGTTTTTTGTTCTTTTTTGAGAATTTTCTTAACACCACTACTCCAGTTTAAATTATCTTTTTCCTATCGAATTCTCGATTTTCTCTTTTTTTTAGAAATAGCCATAAAAAATAATTGTTTGTAATGTATTAAAAATCAGTGCTAAAAAAATATTTTTAATTTTTTTTGAAAAAAAACAGTACTTTGTATTGCAAAGTACCAGATAAAGGATGTATATTTGCAATACAGAATTCAATGTAAAGAAGAGTACAGGTTTTAAAAAAGTTCTATACAAAGTGTAACGAAATAAAAAACCGGTCGTCTTAGTAGCAGAAAACAGAAAACAAGTTATAAAGCAAACAGAAAACAATGGGCCTCGGGCCAAAGCAATTAAACAGACAGAAAACAGAAAACAAGAAACAAAACAGAAGAGGAGACAAAGCCATGAAAACAACAAACAAACAATCAGAAACAAGAGGAAACAAATTCCGGAATGCATTTTTAAAAGGTGCTGCAATTGTTACCAGTTTTGTATTAATCAGCTTTACCGTAAGCGCACAAAGCTTTTGGAAACAAATTCTGACCGAAAGCAGTTTCGGAAATGTTGCCATGATTATGGCCGGAACCAAAGGAGCAAAACCTGCTGTTGAAAAAACAACCGCGCTTACTCAAGCTGAGAGCACTCTTACGCATGTGATAGCAGAAGAAGCTGATCAGCCTCTGGCTCTCGAACCATGGATGACTGACGATTC
This sequence comes from Prolixibacteraceae bacterium, assembly GCA_963668595.1. Classification (GTDB taxonomy): domain Bacteria; phylum Bacteroidota; class Bacteroidia; order Bacteroidales; family Prolixibacteraceae; genus GWE2-42-39. Next base: position 3,415,896 of record OY764876.1, read on the forward strand.
GTTCTTTTCTAATCAGGAAGTAACAGTAAGCCAGGAAACAGAACCATCACTGGAATTGGAAGACTGGATGACTAACAGCAAGTATTTTTCATCAGAAACAACTGTGAAAGAGGATTCGGATGAAGAACTGAATCTGGAAAACTGGATGACCAACAATAAGTACTGGAGGATTTGATAATCTTCCGGTATTTTTGGAACGGTTTAGGAAAACGGAAAATGTTGGTCCGGTTAGTGGGAGAGACAGTCAAAATTTTGAAAAACTACGGAAATGAAAATAGATAATACAAAAGCTCAAATGCGAAAAGGGGTACTGGAATACTGTATTCTACTGGTACTCGACGGGAAACCTCTTTACGCGAACGATATAATTGACGAACTGAAACAGTCAAAAATGATTATCGTGGAAGGAACGCTCTATCCCTTACTTACTCGTTTGAAAAACGATGGATTACTTACTTACCGCTGGGAAGAAAGCACGCAAGGACCGCCCCGGAAATATTACGAATTAACTGAAGAAGGAAAAGAATTCCTGGTTGGATTAGGTGAGTCGTGGGATGAACTGGTGAACGCAGTGGCGATGATAAAATCGCATAAGTAGGCAGTAAAATTTAACGGAGACAACAACAGAAAATCGAAATACAATGAAAAAGACATTTACCATCAATATCAGCGGTAGCGTTTTTCACATCGAAGAAGATGCTTACGAAAAATTGCAAAACTACTTGCAAATGCTGAGCAATCATTTCCGTACTTCTGCCGAAGGGCGTGAAATTCTTCAAGATATTGAGGCACGTATTGCCGAGCTTTTCTCTCAGAAAATAAAAGATGGAAAAGAGGTAATCATCGATCCGTGGGTGGATGAGGTTATCGAACGCATGGGCAAACCGGAAGATTTTATGGATGCAACAACAGATGAAGATGAAACGGATGCTCAACCTACTGTTTCGGCCGAACCACGCAAAGTAAAACGTCGCCTGTATCGCGATCCTGATCACCGGGTAATCGGTGGGGTTTGCAGCGGAATGGGTGCTTATTTTAACATCGACCCGGTGATTTTACGCATCATCTTTGTCGTTTTATTTTTCACTTACGGATCGTCGGTATTGATTTATCTGATTCTTTGGATTGCAGTACCGAAGGCTCGCACAACCGCTCAGCGACTTGAAATGAGAGGCGAGGAGGCAACGGTCTCAAACATCGAAAAATCGATTAAAGAAGAGGTTAAAGACGTAAAAGATAGCTTCGTGCGTATGAAAAATTCCGAGACTTTTGGAAGAGGAAAGGAAGGGATGTCGCGCCTGGGCGAATTTGTTTACACTTTAGCTAAAGTGGCATTACGGGTGCTGGTAATTATTGTTGGAGCAGTATTGATTATTGCCGGATTTTTTAGCCTCATTGGCTTTGTAAGCTCAATGATTATCGGACAGTCAATTTTGCATGGAAGTTCGTGGATGTGGGGATCCGATTTTTATATGCCTGACTTCTTTGGGCACTTTATCAATCCCGGATTATTAACCTTCTCAATGATTGCTATTGCGCTTGTGGTGGGTATTCCGCTGTTAATGATTTTGTTTATCGGTACCAAACTGGTATTCCGTTATAAAACCAATAACCGGATGATCGGGCTTGTTTCGCTGGGCGTTTGGGTAATTGCCTTGTTTGCACTCATTATGGTTTCAGTTAGTCAGATAAATCATTTCAGCAAACAATTTTCAACAACTACCAGCGCAAACATCGATTGTCAGCAGTGTAAAAATGTAATTCTTGAACTGAAAGAAGATAACTGGTCGGAATATGCGGAAAGCGAAATCCATCTGGATCAGATGAAATTGGTAGAAATTAATGGTAAAGATGTATTACTTGGCGAGCCTCGTTTGACTATTGAAAAAAGCAATGGCGACCAATTTGCGGTGCTGTTGAAAAAAAGAGCCCGTGGCGAAAATTCGGACGATGCTCAGAAAAATGCCGACAATATCATTTATAATTTTTCTCCGAAGGACTCAGTAGTTACGTTTGACCCATATTATTCACTTGCTGAAAACGCAAAATGGAGAAGTCAGGAAATTGAGATCATCGTAAAAGTGCCGGTAGGAAAATCAGTTTTCCTGAGCAAAAATATGTCGCGAATTATTTATGATATTGAAAATGTAAGCAACACCTGGGATCACGATATGGTCGGAAAATACTGGATCATGACTGAAGATGGCCTGGCATTGAAAGAATAATCGGAAACAAAAAAAGCAGAAAATGAAACAATTAACAACTATTATTTTGACGGTGCTTTTTTCAGGAATGATGCTTGTTGCGTCGGCCCAAAGTAAATCGTACCGTTTGTACAACGAATTTTCAAACAACCCGGCATGTTCTCAATTTTCGTTCAGCAAATCGATGCTCGATGTGGTGAATCTGACCGTGGATGAAGAAGGGAAGAAAGTAACCGGCGATTTAAACGAGGTTCGTTTTCTTTCATACAATCCTGAAAAAGGGAAAATGTCAGGAAGTGATTTCCTGAAACAACTGAAATCTCTTCTTCCTTCGTCGTACCAAAAAGTTAAGTTGGATGGAGAAAAGAATGACATGGAAGTTTTTATTTTAGGAAACAAAAAGAAAGCGACCGAATGCCATCTTTTCTTTAAAAGCAGTAATCAGGAAAGCATTCATTTTCTGGTTTCGTTCTACGGAAACTTCAATATTGAAGATATTGACAAATTAGAGAATATCGGGAAAAACTTTTCAGTTAATGGCCATGAATAAACAATTACATAAATCAAACGAACGGATAATTTCCGGAGTTTGTGCCGGTATTTCCGAATACCTGAATCCTGAATGGGATCCGGTTGTGGTTCGAATTGGCTTTGCGGTTTTAACGGTTTTTAATCCGCTAATGCTAATCGTATATCTGGCGTTGGCAATTGCCCTGCCTAATGCAGAATACCGCTGCTAAAATTTTGCGAAAATAAAAATGTTGGCTTCATAGATTTTAAACATACACGCTACAACTGTAAGGAAAACTTCGCCGGAGGTTTTCCTTTTTTATTGTTATTCAGTCAGATCAACCTTTCTGTATATATTTTTTAAAGAAATGAATTGCGGGTTTGTGTCCGATTTTATTTGGTTCCGGTTTTCGAAAAAACTTATCTTTACTTCAAACCAAATCAAACCTGTTATGATGAAGAATGTAAACCGAAAACCAAATGCATTTTCTCCCTTCTTTTTTCTCATTTTTTTGTTGATCGGTTGTCAACCCGGAAATCAAATTGTGTTAACCAATAATGGTGTTTCCGACTATGAAATTGTAGTAGCTGATAACTCTCAGGAAACTGTAAAGCTGGCTGCCGAAGAACTGCAAAAAAGCATCGAAAAGATTTCAGGAACAATTATTCCGATTGTAGAGAAAAAGTCGCAGAACGACGGAAAGAAGAAGATTCTGTTCAACGAATCGCATTGGCCTACCGCAGAGCAGGTCGGAATAAAAACTTCGGGCGATACGCTTTTTATTCTCGGTGGAAGTCCGGAGGCGGTGTACAATGCAACGCTGGTTTTTTTGGAAGATTTTCTGGCCTGCCGCTGGTATGCGCCGGGAGTGGACAAATTTCCGCAGCAAAAAACAATTCGGCTAGTTGGGCCAATCGATTATCAGTACACACCAGGAATTACTACGCGCACGGTTCATTCGCGTTTGTTTTACGAACATCCTGAATTTGCTGCACATCAGAAAGTAACCACCGAAGCATTTCCTCGTTATGTGCCCGAAGCACGTGTGCATACTTTTCACCGCATGCTGCCCGAGCAGGTGTTTTACAAAAAACATCCCGAATATTATGCTTTGCGCGCGGGGCGCAGACTGCCGACGCAATTGTGTTTGTCCAATCCCGCGGTGCTTCAGATTGTAAAAGATTCGGTGCAAGCCATGTTTGCCCGGCATCCCGAAGCATCTGTTTTGTCGGTAAGTCAGGACGACAATACCCAATATTGCCAGTGCGATAATTGCCGTAAAATTGATGAGGAAGAAGGTTCTCCGGCTGGTAGCATGATTCGTTTTGTAAACGCTGTGGCTGCTGGTTTTCCTGATAAAATGATTTCGACGCTGGCCTATCAATATACGCGAAAGCCTTGCAAGACCAAGCCGGCCGAAAATGTACTGATTACGCTTTGTTCGATCGAATGCGACCGCAGTGCGCCCATTGCTGAAAAATGTACTGATTTTGCCGCCGACCTGATGGGCTGGAAACAGCTTACCGAGAATATCCGCATTTGGGATTATACCACGCAGTTTACGAACTTTCTGGCTCCGTTCCCGAACCTGCATACTTTGCAACCCAATTTGCAGTTTTTTCGCGACAATCACGCCAAATGGGTTTTCGAGCAACACAGCCACAATCCGAGCGAATTGTTCGAGTTGCGTTCGTATCTGACGGCTAAATTACTTTGGAATCCCGATGCGGATGCCGACGCGATTATTACCGATTTTGTGAATGGTTATTACGACGAAGCGGGTCCTTCAGTAAAAAAGTATATCGATGATATTCATCGCGAATTGCAAAACGACAGCACTTTCTTCCTGTATTTGTACGGCGATCCGTCGCAGGCTTTTTCTTCGTTTCTGAAACCGGAATTACTGGTTCAGTACAATGCCTGTTTCGATGAGGCCGAAGCTGTGGTAGCCGCAAAACCAGAAGTATTGCAACGTGTGAAAACGGCACGTTTGGGGGTCGATTATGCTTCGCTGGAAGCTGCCCGCAAAAATTCGTTCGACCAATTCCGCCTGACCAATATTTCAAACGGCAAAAAGCAAGTTGATACAACAAGTTTACAACGTCTGAAAAACTTTGAAGAAACCTGTCGGAAAGCCGATATTCGTTTAATGAATGAAATGGGCTACACCGTAGATGAATACTGCCGCACCTTTGAAAAAACAGCACAACGCATGCAGATGAACAATGTGGCGGAAGGGAAGATCGTGACTTTGTTGAGCAAACCAAAAAAATACGCGAACGAAGATCCGCAAACGCTTACCGACGGGGCTTTGGGCGGAAGCAGTTTTTTTGCCAACTGGCTGGGCTTTGAAGGAAACGATCTGGAAGCCGTGATTGATCTGGGAACAGTTCAGCCGATCGACACTGTTGCGGTCAGCTTTTTACAGGTGACCAACCACATTGTGTTTTTTCCTGAAAAAGTGACTTTCTCGTACTCGACTGACAATTCAAAATATCAGCTGTTGGGAGAAGTGAAAAACCAGCGTCCGTTGAGTCGCGAAAGCAAGGTAAACGATATGCAGGAATTCAATCTTTATACGCAGCCGGTACAGGCTCGCTACCTGAAGATTCAGGCGAAAAATACCGGCATTGCCCCGGTTTGGCACCATGCCGCCGGCCTTCCGGTCTGGATTTTCTGCGACGAAGTGATGGCAAACTAACGGCAAATAAATTAGAAACAAAGAATCCCGCCTTGTGAAACAGGGCGGGACTTTTTGTTTGTGAGTTGATGCACATACGATTTGAAAGATGTATATTCGTTAGATACTTTTTTAAGAGATGACAATCAGCCGGATTCGAAATATTTGTTCTCAGGGAGAAGGTATTCGTAATGAGTTTAAACAGGCGCGTGAAAAACTGCCTGAAAACTTGTTTGAATCTATCTGTGCGATGCTTAATCGAAGCGGAGGTGATATTCTTTTGGGTGTTGCTAATGATGGCGCCTTCACCGGAGTTGATGAGACCAAAGTTGACGACATGATTACCAATATTGCCAATTTGAGCAATAATCCTCAGAAGTTAAATCCACCGTTTATTTTGTTTTCAAAAGTGCATGTGATAGATGGTTTTCATATTATTCATCTTCAGATTCCGGAAAGTTCACAGGTACATCAAAGCGGAGGTAAAATTTATGATAGAAGTAACGATGGTGATTTTGTGGTTCGTGGGGTACATCAAATTGCTGAACTTTATAACCGCAAACGAAATCATTATACTGAAGGAGCCATTTATCCCGCTTTTGGTTTTGAGGATTTTAAACAGTCGCTTTTCTCAAAAGTACGCAGTTTAATTCGTAGTAATAATCCGGAACATCCGTGGTTAGGTTTAGACGATGTGCAAATGCTGCGAGTGGCTGGGCTTTACGATCATGACTATAAAACCGGGGAAGAAGGCTACACTTTAGCTGCTATTCTATTGTTCGGAAAAGACGAAGCTATTCGAAGCGTTGTTCCTCATTACAAAATTGATGCATTGGTTCGTCGTTTTAATGTCGATAGGTACGATGATCGTCTTTATATTCATACAAACTTGATTGAAGCGTATGAGCAATTGTTGGATTTTGTAGCGAAACATTTGCCTGATCGATTTTATCTTGAAGGCGATCAGCGGCGTAGTTTACGAACCATTATTTTTCGTGAGCTTGTTGCTAATATTTTGGTTCATAAAGAATACACTAATGCTTATCCAACAACATTTATAATAACAAAATCAGCAGTGATTACCGAAAATGGTAATGTATCCAACGGAGAGGGACAAATTGATGTCAATAATTTTAAACCTTTTCCCAAGAATCCGGTCATTGCCAAGTTCTTTATGCAGTTGGGACGATTTGATGAATTGGGATCAGGAGTGCTGAATATTAATAAATTTTGTAAAGCATATTCTGGTCAAGATAATCCTGAGTTTATTGAAGGTCCTGTTTTTAGAACCATTATTCCGTTAAGTGAGGGATTAAGTGAGGGATTAAGTGAGGGATTAAGTGAGGGATTAAAATTATTGTTTGAATTTATTGCTTCGAACGAAGGTATCCAGGCAAAAAATTTGTCAGAGAAGCTTGATCGCCCTATAAAAACGATTGAACGGCAGATAAAAGAGTTGATTCTCCGAGGGTTTATTGAGCGGAGAGGAAGCAGAAAAACCGGAGGATATTTTCCTGTTAAAATATTAGAATAGTGTTTCACAAAATATTTTTCATTTATGAAAACTTGCCCCAATTGTAAAGCCGAAGTGGACGACAATTTTGAAATATGCTGGAATTGCCAGTACAATTTTGCCGATTCGCATGTGATGAATGAAGCTGAATTTGCAGTGGTTTGTCCTCAGTGCCAGGCCGAAGTTGATTCAAAAATGCAATTTTGTCCGTATTGCAAACACGATTTAAATTCTGTCGTTGAGCTTGATAAGCATGGAATATCTGGAGCAACAAAGCAAATAGACTGTTTGCGTTGTAAAGTTCCCATGTTGTTCAACGGAAACTATCGTTTTCACGAAGGAACCCGAATGGGAGTTTTTGGCGATCTGGCTGAATTGTTTACAAACCGTGAGTCGTTCGATCTGTATTATTGCCCCGCTTGTGGAAAAGTTGAGTTTTTTCTGCCGGATATGTCGTTGTAATCTGTCTGTAAAAAAGGAATCGGTTCTTAATTATATTACTGATTAAGTGTTTGTTGGTGCTGGATGTGTTGTGTTTCTGTGAAAAAACATAGTGTAACTTTGGCAGTATCTTCAATTTCCATATTTTTGCAGGGCTTTTTATCGCTGATTTATTACTGCTTCTGTAGTTGGATCGATATTATCGCGGCAAACAACAGGTGATATAAGTTTTCTAAACAGTAGATTCAAGTTTGATAAAGAATAAAAAGATAATAAAATTACTGGTTCCATAGTTCAACGGATAGAACGACAGTTTCCTAAACTGTAAATCCGGGTTCGATTCCCGGTGGGACTACAAAAATTAAATTTTAAACTCTGTAATTCTGTGAATTATGGAGTTTTTGTTTTTTGAGGGGGCAAATTTGGGAACGGATGTATTCCATTTTTGAATTGATTCAGAATTTGGGAACGAACAGGGGAGAGACGGTATGTGAATTTTTTGTTTCCAAAAGCTCCTGAAAACCCAGATATAAATTCGGAACGAGTATAAATTAGCTATTTTCGGGCCTCATTTTTTGTTGATGAGAATCGTTCCTCTACATTTGTATAAATTTTCAGAAATATTAATTGTTTAAATAAAAACTAATCGTCTATGAGCAATTTTCTGACTGCCTCCATTGGAAGGAAATTTTTAATGAGCATTACAGGCTTATTCCTGATGATGTTCATTTTGGTTCACCTCGGACTTAATTTGTTGTTGATTTTTGATGACAGCGGTGAACTTTTCAACCTGGGCGCAAACTTTATGGCTACCAATCCCGCCATTAAGATCATGGAACCCGTCTTGGGATTAGGCTTTGTCGTGCATATCATCTGGTCATTCATTGTGAGTATTCAAAACATGAAAGCTCGTCCGGTAAGATATGCTGTTTCTCAACAGTCTTATTCAAGTACATGGGCTTCACGTAATATGTTGATTTTGGGTGCTCTGGTGCTGGTATTCCTTGCCCTGCACATCATCAACTTCTTTTACGTAATTAAATTCGATCCGCACTCAATGTCAACGGCTGTTGTAAACGGAGAAGAAATGGAAGACACCTACACGCTGGTTGCTGGTTTATTTAAAAGCAGTGTTGTTTACTGCCTGGTTTATGTTGTAGCTGGCTTATTGCTTGGCTTGCATCTGGCACATGGTTTCTGGTCGGCTTTCCAAACTATTGGTTTATCCAACAAAGTATGGATCAAACGCCTCCAGTTTGTTGCAAAAGTTTTTGCTTTTGTAGTAGCCCTTGGCTTTTCCATCATTCCATTGTATTTCCTGATTAAATTTTAATCGAAAAGAAATTGAATTATGAGCGTATTAAATGCAAGAATACCCGAAGGGCCATTAGCCCAGAAGTGGACAAACTATAAAAATCACCAGAAACTGGTGAACCCTGCCAACAAACGCAGATTAGACGTGATTGTTGTTGGTACCGGATTGGCTGGTGGCGCTGCTGCTGCCTCGCTTGGTGAAATGGGTTTCAATGTAAAAAACTTTACCATTCAGGATTCTCCTCGTCGTGCTCACTCGATTGCTGCACAGGGAGGTATCAATGCTGCAAAAAACTATCCAAATGACGGTGACTCGGTTTACCGTTTGTTTTACGATACAATCAAAGGTGGTGACTATCGTGCACGCGAAGCAAACGTTTACCGTTTAGCCGAAGTGAGCAACAGCATCATCGACCAGTGTGTGGCACAAGGCGTTCCTTTTGCCCGCGAATACGGAGGTTTGCTTGACAACCGTTCATTCGGTGGTGCTCAGGTTAGCCGTACTTTCTATGCCAAAGGACAAACTGGACAGCAGTTGTTGTTGGGTGCTTACCAGGCACTGATGCGCCAGGTAAACGCAGGTACTGTAAAAATGTACACTCGTACCGAATTGGTTGACATTGTAATTGTTGACGGAAAAGCTCGTGGTATTATTGCCCGCGACTTAGTAACCGGCGAATTGCAACGTCATTTTGGTCACGCAGTAGTATTGGCAACAGGTGGTTACGGAAATACCTTCTTTCTGTCAACCAACGCTATGGGGTCAAACGGATCGGCTGCAATTAAAGCTTTCCACAAAGGTGCAATGTTTGCCAACCCATGTATGGCTCAGATTCACCCAACTTGTATCCCTGTTCACGGCGAATTCCAGTCGAAACTGACTTTGATGTCGGAGTCGCTGCGTAACGATGGCCGTATTTGGGTTCCGAAGAAAAAAGAAGATGCTGAAGCGATCCGCGCAGGCAAAAAGAAACCAACTGATCTTTCGGAAGAAGAACGCGATTATTATTTGGAACGTCGTTATCCGGCTTTCGGTAACCTTGTTCCCCGCGACGTTGCTTCACGTGCTGCCAAAGAACGCTGTGATGCAGGCTTTGGAGTAGGTGCAACAGGCTTGGCAGTTTACCTCGATTTTAAATCGGCTATCGAGCGTTTGGGCGAAAAAACCATTGAAGCCCGCTACGGTAACTTGTTCCAGATGTACGAAAAAATCGTTGACGAAAATCCATACAAAACACCAATGATGATTTATCCGGCTATCCACTACACCATGGGTGGTATCTGGGTTGATTATGAATTGCAAACCAATATTCCTGGCTTGTTCGCAGCTGGTGAAGCGAACTTCTCTGATCACGGTGCAAACCGTTTGGGTGCTTCAGCATTGATGCAGGGATTGGCTGACGGATATTTCGTGCTTCCATACACAATTCAGAATTATTTGGCTGATGACATCCGCACACCGCGCATGACCGGCAACGAACCTGAATTTGTTGAAGCTGAAAAAGCAGTAAAAGCCCGCTTTGAGAAATTGATGAGCATTAAAGGAAAACGCTCGGTTGATAGCATTCACAAAGAACTTGGTTTAGTAATGTGGGATTTTGTTGGAATGGGCCGTAACAAAGAAGGTTTGGAACATGCCATCAAACGTATTGCTGAAATTAAGAAAGAATTCTGGAGCAACGTTCGTATTCCGGGCGACATCAAAGGAATGAATATTGAATTGGAAAAAGCCAGCCGTTTGGCCGATTTCATTGAAATTGGTGACCTGATGGCTCGTGACGGATTGAACCGTGAAGAAAGTTGCGGTGGACACTTCCGCGAAGAATATCAAACTGAAGAAGGCGAAGCACTTCGTCAGGACGACAAATTCGCTTATGTTGGTTGCTGGGAATACAAAGGCGAAGGCAAAGAACCTCAGCTGCACAAGGAAGAATTGGTTTACGAACACGTAAAAATGGTTCAGCGTAATTACAAGTAATGGCTTTTTAAAAGGAGATCAATCATGGAAAAAACAATAAATCTCACGCTTAAGGTTTGGCGTCAGAACGGTCCCAAAGAAAAAGGCCGTTTCGAAACCTACAAAGTAAGCAACATCTCGACTGATAGCTCGTTTCTTGAAATGATGGACATTTTGAACGAGCAACTGGTCAGTGAAAATAAAGAACCTGTTGCTTTCGATCACGACTGTCGCGAAGGTATTTGCGGAATGTGTTCGTTGTACATCAATGGCCGTCCACACGGACCGGATGATGACGTAACAACTTGCCAGTTGCACATGCGTAAATTTAAAGATGGTGAAACTGTTACCATCGAACCATGGCGTGCAGCGGCTTTCCCAATCATCAAAGACCTGATTGTTGACCGTACTGCTTTTGATAAAATTATTGCTGCAGGTGGTTACGTATCTGTTTCAACGGGAGGTGTACCTGATGCCAACGCTATTCCAATTCCGAAAGATGATGCAGACGAAGCAATGGATTCGGCTTCATGTATCGGTTGTGGTGCCTGCGTTGCTGCATGTAAAAACTCATCGGCTATGTTGTTCCTTTCAGCAAAAGTAAGCCAGTTGGCTTTGTTGCCACAAGGTCGTGTTGAGGCTGCCCGTCGTGCAAAAGCGATGGTTGCTAAAATGGACGAACTGGGTTTTGGTGGTTGTACCAATACTGGCGCTTGCGAAGTGGAATGCCCGAAAAACGTTTCGATTACCAACATCGCACGTTTGAACCGCGAGTACTTGAAAGCAAGACTTTCAGAATAGTATTAACTGAAATATACAAAAGCTCCGGAGATCAATTCTTCGGGGCTTTTTTGTTTTAGTTGAATGTCAGATAATTCTCCTAATTTTTTTTCTTGCTCATATTTTTTACTTTCGTTGCATTGACTTGCACCTGTACAGGTAAATAGATAACCCGATGTCAAGACCAATTGACTTTGTATTCTCTGGCTCCGAATCCGATCTGGAAAATTTCGGGGAGCTATTTCGGCGGTACTATCCGCGGATGAAAAGCTATGCCTCGTATTTTCTAAAGAATCCGGATGAGGCAGAGGATCTGGTTCAGGATGTTTTTGTTCAGTCGTGGAACCAGCGTACAATGTTGAATGCGGAAAAAAATGTTGCCTCATTCATATTTGTTCAATTAAAAAACCGCTGCCTGAATTCGCTTCGCAAAAAGGTAATCGAAGAAAAATACGTTTTGTCGCAGACGCATCTTGATTCTGAAGAATTGTACGCAATCAGTTTCAATCAGTCGGGCGAATTTGTTAGCATGAAGGAACATCTGGAGAATGAACTGAATCAACTTATTGCACGTATGCCAGAGAAATGTGGTCAGGCTTTTGCCCTGAAATGGTTGGAGGGAAAAAAAATCAGAGAGATTGCCCAGATAATGAATATTTCGACCACAATGGTAGATAAGCATTTGGCAAAAGGCTTGGAAATAGCCCGGGAAAAATTATCTCCAGAGGTTTTTCTTTTTTTATTTCTGCCTGGAAAATAAAGCAATTTGCTTTGATAGAAGTTTTTTTTCCAACAAAGGTTGGTAAAAGCCAAAGTAAATGTGTACTTCTTTTACATAGCAGAATTAGGCATGGAAAAAGAATACAGAAGATACTTGATTACAAATTTTTTGCAAGGCTCACTTGGCCGAGAGCAGGAGATGGAGCTGCTTCAATGGATTCGTGAAGACGAGCAAAACAAGACTCTTTTTTTACATGAACAACGCTTTATAGAGGCCGGATTAGGAGGAAAAGCAAGTCGGGGTAACCTTGGGGCGTGGAATGAGTTTAAACGGAAAATTCAGCCTAAAAAACCAGGATTAGCGCGTCGGTTATACCGGAGTTCGTTTATGCGCATTGCTGCAGCCTTTGTTCTTGGTTTATTTGTTGCTTCTGCCATCGTTTCACTTATTTTTTCCGAAAGAGAGACATCTTCTTCATTGCAGCATATTACAACACCCTATGGAGCTCGCACCAATTTTCAATTGCCCGATGGCAGCAATGTGTGGCTAAATGCTGGTTCAACGCTCAGTTTTCCTTCCAAATTTGAAAAAAACAGAACTGTTGAGCTTACGGGAGAAGCTTTTTTTGAGGTAAAAAAAGGAACTCCGTTTATTGTGTCAACCAATTTGGGAAAGATAGAAGTGAAAGGAACTTCGTTCAATGTAAAGTCTTATGAGAATGAGATTTTTGAAACTACATTAGAAACAGGAGTTATTCAATTTATGGCTTCAGATTCGTCAGATAAAATAGTTTTGAAACCGGGAGACCAATTATCGAGTGATGGAAAAAACATTTCTCTTACAGTGGTTGAAACAGAGTTTTTTACGTCATGGAAAGACGGCAAATTGATTTTTAGAGATGAATCTTTGCCGGTAATTGCCAAGTCGCTGGAACGTTGGTATAACATTCGAATTGAGCTAGATGATGATCCTGATTTGTCAAAAATATTGTTTACGGGTAGTATCGAGATGGAATCATTTACAGAGGTAATGGATTTGATTAAAATTACTTCGGCGATTGATTATTCGTACAATGAATCAACACGGACAATACATGTAACAAAACAATAAAAATAAGAACAAAGAAATTAAGCAAAATTGCCTATGATGAATTGCTAAGCAGAAAATAAAAAGAGACAGAAAATGGTCCTTTCTGCCTCTTAACGATTTGATTTAAGTAGAGTTATTAAACCAAAAAAGCAAAACTATGAAAAAAACATGGTTATACCATGGTTACATGCCATTGGTATATGAAATTTTGAGAAAAATGAAACTAACAGTCTTTTTTTTATGCCTGTCCGTTTTAGGGAGTTGGGCAATACAAGGCTATTCCCAAACAACTCGTTTGACGGTGAATATTCAAAACAGTTCAATACGACAGATATTGAACCAGATTGAAGAGCAGAGTGAATATCGCTTCTTTTATAGTGGCGATTTAAATGTGGAGGAGAAAAAATCGATCTCACAAAAAGACAAAGCAGTAGCAGATATTCTGGAAGAGCTGTTTCGCGATTCGAATGTGAATTACCGTATTCAGGGGCGTCAGATTGCTTTGTTTGTCAATGAAGGTGAAAATTCGCTGGCTACAGCTATTCAGCAAAAGCAAGTAGGCGGAAAGGTAATAGATCAATCAGGACAGTCGTTGCCCGGAGTTGCTGTGTTGGTAAAAGGTACTACCAATGGAACAATAACCGATTCGGATGGGAACTATTCGTTGTCAAATGTTCCTTCAACCGGAATCTTGGTTTTTTCCTTTGTAGGAATGAAACCATACGAAGTTACAGTTGGAAACCAAAGTACAATTAATGTTTCTTTGAGTGAGGAGACAATTGGAATTGAAGAAGTTGTTGCAATTGGTTATGGTGTACAGAAAAAAGTAAATCTTACGGGTTCTGTTGCTGTAATTGATAATGAGGTATTGGCTAATCGTCCGGTTACCAGCGTTTCAACTGCAATTCAGGGTTTGTTACCGGGCGCGACAGTCATTCAAAATAGCGGTCAGCCCGGAAAAGATATGGCTACCATCCGGATTCGGGGAATTGGAACTCTGAATAACTCCAATCCAATGTATGTGGTCGATGGAATGATTGTGGGTAGCATCAATGATATTGATCCCAATGATATTGAATCAATTTCGATATTGAAAGATGCTGCATCAGCCGCAATTTATGGTTCTCGTGCATCAAACGGAGTTGTATTAGTGACTACCAAAAAAGGAACACAAAAATCGGCTACATTGAAATATGATGGCTATGCCGGAGTACAAACACCAACCAATATGCTTGAGTATCTTCCTTCATGGGAATATGCTCAGTTATACAATCAGGCTCGTATAAACCAAAATCTGGCTGCTGCATACACCGAAGCAGAGATTCAAAAATTTAAAGATGGAAGCGATCCTGATAACTACCCCAATACAGACTGGCTGGGAATGTTCTATAAAAAGAATGGCGGTTTCCAGCAAAGTCATCGGGTTGAGCTAACCGGAGGGGCAAACAATACCTCCTATATGTTTTCATTGGGATATTTCAATCAGGATGGTATTATTGAAAATTCTGACTTTAAACGATATAATGCCAGAATGAATTTATCAACGACTTTCAATAAGATAACTGCTTCGCTAAATATGGCATTTACTTATGGAATAACCCATGAACCAACCAACCCTTACACTGGTGATATGTATCAGATATTCCGTCAGATTAACCGTATTTCCCCCTGGGTACCCTACAAATATTCAAATGGATATTATGGATATATCAATGATGGAAACCCGCTGGCCTGGATGGATCTGGATGCTGTTCGAAATCAACAATATCGGAAAACAAGAGGTATTGGAAATGTAACGTACGAACCGATCAAAGGTCTTAAATTTCAAGAGGTATTAGGTTATGAATATACTGGCTCTTCGGATGAAAAGTTTATCAAGGATATTCAGTATTATAACTGGAAAACCGGAAGTCCTACTTTATATCAGGGACCCAATAGCCAAAAAGAATCGAGAACGGATGACCAGATGATAAGTTTGCAATCGTTGGCTACGTACGATAAAACATTTGGAAAGCATAGTTTTAGCATTTTGGCTGGCTATTCACAAGAATTATTCCGTCAGGATTGGAACAGCTCATACCGAAAGGGTTTTTTGAATAATGAATTAACGGAAATCAATGCCGGTTCAACGGATGGGCAAGAGGCTGAAGGTTCTGCTTACGAATATGCTTTACAGTCATTTTTTGGACGAATTTCCTACGACTTTGATCACAAATATTTATTCGAGGCAAATATCCGGCGTGATGGAACTTCACGAATTGCAAAAGAACACCGCTGGGGTACATTCCCTTCGTTCTCTGGAGCCTGGAGGATAATTAATGAACCATTTATGTCGGAAATGAAAAATATTGTTTCGGATATGAAGGTAAGAGCCGGTTGGGGTATCTTAGGAAATCAAAATATCGGGAATTATCCTTATCAATCGGTATTATCATCCGGAAATTATGATTTTGGCGGGACAATTTACCAAGGAGTTGCTTTAGCTAATGGAGTAAACCAAGGAATAAAATGGGAGTCGTCGAAAACGACAAACATCGGCATTGATCTCGGTTTTTTTGCAAATAAACTTACTGTTACCGCTGACATGTATAACAGAAAGACCTACGATATTCTGATGAAATTGCCAGTTCCTACACCATTCGGATTATCTGCTCCTTACCAGAATGCAGGCGAAATAATGAATAAAGGAATTGAAATGCAAGTGGGGTATAAATTTGCCCTTGATGAATGGAAATTCGATATTCTGGCAAATGCGTCTTACAACAAAAATGAGATTATCAACCTGCATAACGATGGAGCCCGCATCTGGGACGGATATAGCTTTTTACAGGAAGGTTA
The DNA here is from genome assembly GCA_963668595.1 of Prolixibacteraceae bacterium. Taxonomy (GTDB): domain Bacteria; phylum Bacteroidota; class Bacteroidia; order Bacteroidales; family Prolixibacteraceae; genus GWE2-42-39. The sequence goes on from OY764876.1 coordinate 3,431,944, forward strand.
TCCGGTTAACTCGTTCGGTGGATATATTGCTGAAGGATTATTCAGAACACAGGAAGATTTGGATGCAAGCGCTGTTCCGAACAGAAGTCGTGCCGGATTGGGAGATATTAAGTACAAGAATATGAATGATGATGAAATCATTAATGCAGCAGATCGTGATTATTTAGGAAGCTGGATTCCTGCCTGGACATTTGGCTCTTCATTAGGTGTGAAATGGAAAAACTTTAATGTTGATCTTTTACTGCAAGGTGCTGCAAAGGTAAAAGGATACACTCATAGTGAATCTGTTGGCTCTTTAGAAGGATTTACCGGAAAACCAACAACTATTTTCCGTGATACGTATGATAAGAATACAAATCCAAATGGTAATTTCCCCCGGGCATTGACCTCTTGGACACAAAATAGTTCCTATACGTATCCTTCTTCTTTTTGGATTGTTGACACGTCATATCTTCGTTTGAAAAATTTGCAAGTTGGCTACACTATTCCTTCCCGAATTTGTAACAGCATTGGTATTGCCAATGCAAAAATATACTACAGCGGTCAGAATTTATTGACCATATCGGGTCTTCGCAAAGGATTTGATCCGGAAGCACCTGCCGGAGCACGTGCTTACTATCCGCAGGTTAAAACCAGTACTATTGGTTTAAGTGTAACTTTTTAAAATCAGTGAATCATGAAAAAGCTTAATATAATTATTATCATTTTTCTTATTCTTAGTGCTTGTTCTGAGGATTTTTTAGACAGAAACCCTCTCGATCAGATATCAAATGAGACTTTCTGGAATAACGAGAAGGATGCGTTGGCCGCGGCAAACGGATGTTACAACAACTGGTGGAATATGGACGAGGTTCTTTATTTCGATTGTGTTTCCGATAATGCTCATAATCCTTTTCCATGGGAGGGATTTCAGGTACAGGCTTCAGGATATGCCTCTCCCGGAGATGCCGGTTCCAGTTATATGGATTACGATAAAATTACAAAGTGTAATGGTTTTCTTGAAAACATATCAAGGCCTGTAATGGATGAATCGCTCAGAAAAAGGCTAACTGCCGAGGTGCGTTTTTTAAGAGCGTGGCACTATTTCGTAAAAGTAACTCTTTATGGCGATGTTCCTCTTGTAACCAAAGTTTTGAGTATTGAAGATGCAGATGTTGCACGAACTCCCAAAGATGAAGTAATTAAGTTTATTGTTGATGAATTAACTGCCTGTGTGGCTGATCTGCCAGAAAGTTATTCCGGCGACAATATCGGAAGAATTACGAAAGGTGCTGCATTGGCATTAAAAGCCAGAACTCTCATTTTTGATGGACAATATGCCGATTGTGCATCAACTTGTAATCAGATTATGCAGTTGGGGTATTCCCTTTTTCCTAGCTATACTGGTCTTTTTAAAATGGCAAATGAGAACAACAGCGAAATTATTCTTGATGTACAGTACATACCTGGTCTTTACGGTACCTGGGTTTTAGGTGTTTTGCCTCCTAATTCATCAGGAGGTTGGTGTTCTGTCAATCCGACTCAGGCGTTGGTTGATACTTATGAATGTATTGATGGAAAGAAGATCGGCGAGTCGCCGTTATATGATCCTTCGGAACCATATAAAAACAGGGATCCGCGTCTGGCTTCGTCCATTGTTTATCCTGGTTGTTTGTACGAAGGAAGCTATTTTAATCCGATTGATCCTGCTGACCCCAATAATGACTATTACGCTCCTTATGGCAGGTCAAAAACCGGATATAACGTACGAAAATATGTCGATAATTTAGGCGACTATCCAGACATTTGGGATTCTGGAATGAATGCAATTATAATTCGTTATGCCGAAGTTTTATTAATGTATGCTGAATCAAAGATTGAAATGAATAGCATTGACGCTTCTGTTTACGATGCAATCAATGCAATCAGAGAGCGAGCAGGAATGCCTGATGTTGATAAAACAATTTATAATTCACAGTTGAAAATGCGCGAATTAGTTCGCCGTGAGCGTCGGGTTGAGCTGGCATTGGAAGGTTTGCGCTGGTTTGATGTTTGCCGTTGGAAAATAGGAGAGGAAGTGATGCCTGGAATGGTGTATGGTGCACTTGAAGGTAAGGTAGATCCAACAAATGGAGCATTAACCCTTTCAACAAAAAGGATAGAAGTGGAAGAACGGGTGTTTGACCCATCAAAAAATTACTTGTGGCCTATCCCGCAGAATGTGATTGATGCAACTCCGGCAATCAAACAAAATAACGGATATTAATTTTTGAATTAGATAAGAAGAGGCTGTCCAATATCAGGACGGCCTCTTTGCTTTTAATGCTCCGAATTGATAATGCGAGGATCTATTTATTCGGATCGATAACTTTTTTCACTGCTTCCAGATATCCGAAGCCATTAAGCATATCGGGGAGCAAATAACTACCTTCCACCCACTCATTCCAAGCATTAATTGTGATTATTTTTGGTTGTTCAGGATGGCTGTCTGCATATTCTTTGGCTTTCGATAGCAAATTTTCAAAACTGGTTGGTGTATTATGATAATGTAACACATCCGTCATTCCTTTTTCAGGAAACCTGGGAGTGTCGTCCCACCCAATTGAAACGCAGGGGAAAACCGGGACATTCAGAATTGAGTCCATTTGAGCTCTTATTTTTCTTGAATTGTTTCCATAAACCAAATAATCTTCATTAAATCCGCCCATGTTATACATTGCCACACTATTGAAGCCCATCTGGGCTACTCTGTCAGAAAACCGGGCAGCTGTTTCTTTCGACATAATTGAACCACCGCCTTGATTCCATTGAATATGTATATCCGGGAAACCTGCTTTTTTCACCTCTTCTCTGAAATAATCAAGTGCCTTGCGAGCTTCGGCGACATTTCCGCCAAAACTTTCCAGTAATTTGTCAACGCTAAAAATGGAGAAAACAGGTTTTCCTTCAATCTTAAAATAGTTGGGTTGTTTGAAGTATTGATTAATGACCCGGTCAACAATTATTTTGAAATTTTCCCAATCGACAGCGCCGTGCCAGAGAATAGATGTGTCGTCTTTAAATTGATGTACGTTCCAGTAGTTTCGCTTTACATCATGATTAGCCCACATGATGTAGAACTGCATTTGAGAGTTATTTTTTGCCTTGAGAAATCCATCATTGAGGGTACTTTCCAGAAAAGGTCCGCCATCGTACCAATACCAGTCGAAAACAAAAACATTTACACCATGTTTTGTGGCCAGATTAATCCATTTTCCCATTACGTGAGGGTCATTGTCCATTTCGTATCCCCAAAGTGGTAAACGCGGCTGGTAATGGCCTTCAAATCGCGGATTTCCTTTTTTTATGACTTCCCATTCTCCAATACCTTCGGGCCAAAGCATATCGCCAAAACGTTTGTCGTGGTGACACGAAGGCCAGATGTATGCAGCTACATAGTATTTGCTATTTGTTTTTTCTTGTGAGGTTTTGTTTTTAGGAGTGAAAGAAATGACGGTGAACCCCAATAAAAGGATTACTACTCCTAACTTGAGCGTTTGGTGAGTGTTCATATCTTTTCATTTTAGTTGGTTGGTTGTATCGTTGCTTTTTGTTGCAATCCACAAGTAATGAGAGCCCTTGTAAATATCGCATTTAATTATCAGAAAACACTTTTAAGGGGGGAACTTTCTCTAAGTTACAGAAATAGGAAGTAATAATTGTAGATGCAAGTCTTACAACAGAACATCTGAATGGAGTACGATTCTTTTCTGAAAGAATAAGACTATTGTTATATATTCCAGTTTTGTGATAACCATGCTTTTGTTACTTTCATTTTTAGCTGTTTGTCGTGAGTTTGTTCTGCCAATTTTAGAAAGTCAGTAAATAAATAAAACTGAACCCAGTACCCGAATTGATACTTCTCGTTTAAACTTTTGGGGTGAAGATACTGTGCATACCATTTGTAATTGATGTGGTATTTTCTTGCTGCCTCAATAGCTTTTTCTGCTTGGTTCCATATTTCGTCAGCCGATTTTTTAAACAAGTTGCTCATTGAAGCTGCATTCATATTGGCGGTTTCAAAAATTTCATAACTGCATTTTATTCCGAAGTTTTCTAAATTATAGGCTTGTTCGTAGATTGTGTCGCCATCCAGATCATATTTTATCAAGTTAAAAAAACCATCGTTGTTAGTGTCTTCATAAGCAACAGTTGGAAATTTGGCTGGCTCAATTTGGTCACGCTGGTATTTCCCTTCGTACAAACCGCCCCAACCCTGATACGATTTAGCATCCTGATCGATTCGCCAGTAGCCTTTTTCGGCGCCAAACAGGTGAATGCGCCCATCGAAGCCAATATACAAATTGCCTTTTCCTGAATTGTCCATGTCCCACTCGCCACGATCGCCGGTAGCATCAGCTTGTGGGTTGTGATCAATTCCACCTTTTTTCATGCCTATTGCAAACGGGTTTTTGGGGTCGTACATTTCGACTCGTTCCCAGCGTTCACAGTCATCGTCTTCATCAAATACCAGCCAGCATTGATCCCATTTGCCCCGATTGAAAATCAACGGCCAGGCCGAATCGTGATCGGCATAAACCAAATTGTTTATTGTTCTCCAGCGCTTGTCGTAAAAAAGGCTGTCGGCATCTGACAATCCCCGCATGTTATCGAAATGATGAACCTGATCGTCGTACGAGAACCCTTCACCTGTGAAATAAATGGTCATATCAAAATCGAACTCGTTGGATGGTGTATTGTCGTTATCCAGATCGAAAGTCAAAAAAGCGCGATCGATTTTGCCTGTCGGTCGGGTATCAATATCGCTTTTTCGCTCGGCGGTTTTCTCATCAAACTTGCAACTGTCTTCTAGGCGGATAGCCATTTCGGTTAATCCGTCATTGTCGGTATCGTAAAACAGGAACGGGTTTTCCCAACTGTAGCGTACGTCACTAAAACGGTAAGTGGGTAAATGGGCTTTCAGGAAAAGAGTTTGTCCGTGATAATCTTCGTAAAAGTTTGAAGCGCCGAAATGCGACCAGGCTCTCAGGGTCAACTCTTTCCAGTTGACATAGTGAAATGTTTCGTCCTGTTCGGTATCGATGATCCACATGTAATTGCTCGACCATTCCCAATAGTTGGTCACTTTGGGATTCCCATTTTCGGCAATTACCTGCATGTCGGCAATTCCGTCGTTATTGGTATCCACCCAGTCGAGGCTGAGGTCGCCGGGGCCTGCAAAAACACCGTCGCGGTTGCGGTCAATAATCAGGCAGTCGTTGTCCATATCACCTTCTAAATCTCCGATTTTCATATCGTCATCGTCGTCAATCCAATACATGGGAATTGAATCGAAAAGCGTTGATTGGATTAAATCCGGATCGCCATCGTTGTCTAAATCGATGTATTTCAGTTTGCCTGTGAAATCGGGTTTGAAGGAACGAATCAGCGAATTGCTGATATCAAGCTGTTGTGCATTTGATACAGCAAGATAAAATAGAAAGCCCGTAAGTAGAAGCGGTTTTTTCATTTTAGGATTGGGTTGGTTTAAAATAGCCGCTGAGTTTTGTCTCAGCGGCCGTAAATATAAGGACAATTTGTAATTTAATTTGTCAAAGTCATTCTTGACTTTATTGAAGAGTTGCTTTCTTAAATAAATACCTGTCGATGCCGGTAATCTCACTGGATGGAAACAGGTATAAAACCAGCAGTGCTGCCATTTCAATCAGGTTCTTGTTTACGATCCAGTAACTTCCTTCTACGTGAGCAGATACGCCGAGTGACGCAAACGGAGGATAAGCCAGGTAATAAAGTAGCAGGAGTATAATCCCTGAAATTTTTGCGAGTTTCGAGAGCAACCCGAGGAAGAGGCACAGCCCAATTAGTATTAACCCATATTCGTTGAGGTAGTTAACTATCACAAGTGTGTTTTCATGAGTGGCCATACTTCTGAATAGTGGTCCAACTGGACCGAGAGCACCCGAAAGATAGGATTTGGCAGTCCATCCGGGAGTATAGATTTTGTCCAGTCCTTCGTATAAAAAGTGCCAGCCAATTAAGATACGCAAAAAAGTAAGGACAAAGGTTTGCCCGTTCGAATAACTTTCAATATGAATTTGGTTTCTTTTCATAATACTTCTTTTAAAGACTTAACCGATAATTGCTTTTTCATTTTCAGAATCCCATCTTATTGTTTTCCCATGTTTATATGCCAGGTTTGAGAGACTGACAGTAACGGCTTCTTCAAAACCTGCATCAATATCGCAGCTGGTTCTACCCTGTCCGCGTATGGCTTCCAACCATTCTTTTAAATGAAGATAGGTCGCGTCAATTACTTTTCCGTCGATAAATGTGGGCCCGTAACCGCCTTTTATGTAGGCTCTTGCTGTTGCTGAAGAGACAGCGTCTACTCCCGTGTTTGGTTGATAATAGTAAAGCGGATCGGAAGCATCGGTTCGGATATCTTTGTAACGTTCTGAATTGTTGTCTTTGTAGAGCATGATCGACCGGTCAATATCCATCGATGCTTCCGATCCCATGATTCGTAGTTGTCGGTATACCCCACTTTTTAAAGTTCCGGAATAAGCAACAGCCAGCTTCCGAGCCGGATAGTTAAAAATAGCATTCATTACATCGGGGATATCTCCGTTGTGCGGATAAAAATATTGTCCGCCGGTAGTGACAACTGTTTCAGGAATTCCAAGTTTTAAAACCTGATTCAGGCAGTCGTATTGGTGGGAAAAATCGTTCCCGACAATACTCGTCCCATAATCGCTGTATCGTTGCCAGTTAAAGTATCTTTGAAGGTCGAATTTATGTGTGGGTGCGCTACCGAGGAATTCCTCCCAGTTTATGTTTTCGGGTGTCCCCAGGTGATCAAATTTTCTTTTCCTGATCCAGGCACCGTCAAGACTATTTCTGTTGGTATGGCCTTCAACCATTGAAACGGCCCCAAGTAATCCATTCTGGTAGATCTCCCGGGCCATCTTGAAGCTCATTTGCTGACGGTTTTCGTGCCCCAATTGAAAGACCACGCCGGTGGACTTAATTACGTTCTTAAGTTCGACCGCTTCTTCAATGCTATGGGTCATTGGTTTTTCAAGATAAACATGTTTCCCTGCTTTTGCTGCTGCAATGGCAATGGGGGCATGTGTGTGGTCTGGCGTAGCAATTATTACCGCATCAATATCCGGACTCTCTATCATTTCCCGATACGTAGGGAAAATCCTGGCAGGCTTGGTTTTTCCCTGCATTCCTCCCGGACGGATGTCATTACCCGAAGTTTCCATGCCGCGTTGGGCATGAATCGAGAATGTATCACATATTCCGGTTAGTTCCACATTTAGAGGCTCCAGTTCCAGAAATTTTCTGACAGTATTGCTGTATTGTCCATTTTCTGACTTTCGGGTAAAATCAGGGTGCATATATCCCATCGAATTCAGTAATTGGTCGCCCCTCCAACCGTTACCGATCAAGCCAATTCTTATTTTTTTCAATGGATCGTGATCGACTGGGGTCAGCTTTTCTTCAGGAGCTTTTAGCAGGTTAATTCCCAGCATTTCACTGTAATCCGGAATATGATTACTAAGCTCTGCGGTAATATTACCCTTAAAAGCAAATGAAAAATATCCTAAAAACGGGACCGCTGCCAATCCTTTCAAAAAGTCTCTTCTTAAGAAGTTCTGTTTTATATTGCTCATTTAATTATTTTTCTTGTTAAACATAAATGGTGGTTTGTGTCAAGGTTAATTTGATTGGTTTGCTCTGAGAAACCGGGGGTGAGTAATCGAATCAGAGAGTCGTGAATCAGATTATGTGTAAAAGATTGATTAATAACTATCAAATAGAAATGATAGTGAAAAGAGTTTCATGTAGTCTGGTTTAGTTGTTTTGATTCTCAAAATAAAATCCTTTGGGATCAACATGCTGTTTGTTGAGCAAAAATGAAATTTGCCAGTATTAAAAGCAAAAAGGGGAAATTATATTCGTTCTTTAAAAAAGGCCATCGGATGAATTCATCCGATGGCTATTATCTGTTTGTTGTTGGGTTTAATACCCTGGATTTTGTTTTACATTATCGTTTATGTCAAGTTCATCGCGAGCAGGAATAGGTAAAAGCAGATCCTGTGGGAACTGGCATTCGGTTCCTTTAAACAGGGTATTGTCTCCATAACGAACCGGAACTTTGTTTGAGTTGGCACCTGCGCCCAGTACTTCTTCAACTATTCCCCAGCGGCGAAGGTCGAAAATACGGATACCTTCGAGGTTTAATTCAATGCGGCGTTCGTGGCGTAATTTTGCACGGGCATCTGTCTGTGAACTGGCAGAAACGGCTGGCATATTAACCGAAGGACGGGCTCTTACTTTGTTGATTTGTGCCATTCCTTCACTAATCTTATTGTTTTCGATTAGTGCTTCAGCGTAATACAACAGTAATTCGGAATATCGTAAAATCGGAATATCATAACCATTTGCCTGAACTGTACTTTGGTTGGCAATTGAGGAAACAACTTTGCGTGTGTTCATAAACGATGGAGACCAGCCTTCCTGATAGTAGATTGTATCTCCCTCGTTATACGTATAGGTTTGTTTCGTATATGGATTTGTATATTCAACAGTTGCACCATGATGAATTCCATAAAAATCACCAGGCACCCACATTGAATATTTTCGTCTTGGGTCGCCTGCTTCAAACTCTTCGTAAAGGTCGCGGGTTGGCATTACATAACCCCAACCATCGCCACCCATTACAGCATAAATGACAGGGCCTAAAGTTGGCCCATTAGGTGTGTCACCGCCACGAGGCAAACGCTCAACCATTCCTTCGAACATATTCCCGGTTTTACTCCAGTCATCATCCTTTTTAAAATTAATGGTGAAAATAAATTCCTTGTTTGGCTGCGATTCGTACGACATCATGTATTCGTAGTTAGCCATTAGTTGGTAGCCCGACGCATCAGCAATCTGGATGGCTTCTTTGGCTGCGGTTTCTGCATTTGCAAAATCTTTTTTATACAGATACGCGCGAGCCAGCATTCCTGCTCCGGCTGCTTTGGTTGGCAAACCGTAGTTGTCGGTACCCCAGTTGTTTGGAAGGTTTTCTTTGGCGTACATTAAATCCTCAATTATTAATTCGTATACTTCGCTTACCGGATTTCTCGATTTGTACGATTCTTCAACATTCACAATGAATGTTTTATGCAAAGGGACATCGCCATATAAGCTTGTCAGGTATATATATCCGAATGCACGCATGAATCTGGCTGCAGCAATGTATGGCTTTTGAAGCTCTTCTGTAAATTTAGGATCGGATGAAGTAGGAATATAATCGATACAGAAATTAGCGTCGTTAATGCTTTTAAAAATATAAATCCACCAGTCTTTAAAAACATCCTGTGTTGTGTGTGTCTCATCAAATGTATAATTATTTAACAACGCACGGTGGTCTTTAATTCGGGTATAAGCGTCATCAGTCAGAATATCGAGGTACGACAGCATGTAGCGCTGGTACATGGTGTATCGCTTGTTCCAGTTGGTAAATATAGCTGCTACAGCTCCGCGAGCCGATGATGCATCGATGAAATAATTACCTGCGTTCACTGCATCCTGTGGATATTTATTCAATAATTCGTCTTCGTTACAGTTGTTAAAGGTGAGCAGTGCAAATACTACCAGTAGCATGCTCAATATTTTATTTTTCATATTCTTTTCCATAATATCATTAATTGTGAATCGTTAAAAAGAAATTTTTAATCCCATGGTCCAGGTTCGTGGCAACGGCATTTTCTGTGAAGGAATTCCGTAATAACTTCCGTTGTTTGAAATATCAACTTCTACTCCTCGATAATCCGAGCGGGTAAATGTGTACAGGTTTTGCGCAGCAAAATACAGTTGTGCATTTTTCAGCAAAATCTTACTGCACATTTGTTGTGGCACATCGTACGAAAGGGTTACGTTGTTAATTCTCAGGAACGAAGCATCGGACAACCAGAAGTCGGAGAACGAAAAGTTTCCGGCCGGATCAGAAGTTTGGATTTTTGGCATATTTCCATCCGGGTTTTCGGTTGGGTGCCAGCGGTCGAGCATCAGGGTGCGGTTGTTTTCCGGATTCCCCATGTTGTAGTTGCCTGTGGTGTATTCAAGATCAATGCCCTGAACTCCCTGTAGTTGCATGCTGAATGAAAAAGCTTTATAATAGAGATTGGCTACGATGCCGTATGTAAAATCGGGATAGCGTTTGCCGATAATCGTTTTGTCATCGTTTGTGATTTTTCCATCCGGTTCACCAACATCAACGAGCCATACATCACCAAGTCCAAGTTTGTTGCGGGTAGGCGCAGCTGCCAGATCAGACTCGGTTTTAATAATGCCGTTACTTTTAAATCCATAGTATGAATAAACCGGTTCGCCAACTTTCAAACCCGATGCGGTTAAATCCTGTCCTAGCAAGTCGATAACCTCGTTGCGCTGACGAGAGAAGTTCATGTTTACATCGTATCCAAAATCACCTCTTTTGCCTCGTATTCCAAGGTCAATTTCAATACCACGGTTCTCTACTTCACCGCCATTAACCATAAATCCACCTGATTTTCCTGCAGACGTTGGCAATGACTTTGAGAAAAGTAAGTCGGTAGTATTGGCAACGAAATAGTTTGCCGAGATACTAATTTTTGAATTCAGAAGCGAGGCATCGATACCAAAGTCTTTCTTTTGCGTTGTTTCCCATTTTAAATCGGTGTTTACAGCCGAAGTGAACCGGTATGCCGGTACAACAGTTTCGTTTAAAACATAGGTCGTTGTACTCAGCGAAGCATAGGTTGGGTAATTTCCAACAGCTGAGTTTCCAACCGTACCATAGCTGGCACGTAACTTCAGGTCGTTGATGATATGATGAATACCGTCGAAGAATTTTTCTTCTGAAATTCTCCAACCACCGGAGAACGAAGGGAATACACCCCAGCGGTTATCTTTTGCAAAGCGCGACGAACCATCGCGACGAACGGTAGCCTGGAATAAATATTTACCTTCGTAGTCATAGTTCAGACGTCCAAGATAAGATACAAACGACCAGTCGGAATACCCGTTTGAATTGGCCGATGTTGCCGGGTCAGCAGCATTAAGAAAAGTGATTGTGTTTAAAGGTGAATTGTCGCGTGATGCACCCAGTGACTCAAATTTCGATTCTTCCTGTGAATATACGGCCAAAGCTTTCAGATTGTGTTTTTCGTTGAAAGTTCTTTCGTATTCAACAAGGAAATCAGCCTGCCAATGCAAAGTATTATCGGTATATTTTGAGATATGATTTACGTTTATTGCCTCAGTTCCCAATAAGTTTACAGTTGGTGTGAACCCGGAAGTATTTGTGTAATTTTTACTGACCCCTATTTTAGGTGTGATTGTCAGACCTTTCAATGGGTTGATTTTCAAAAACAGATTTCCTGTAAACCCTGAATATTGAGCTGCTCTTTCGTATTCGTTTGCGATTAAATGAGGGGGAATGTATCGGTATTCAATGCCTTCGTAACGGGTGTAGCCATAACTGCCATCTTCTTCGTACGGACGGGTTAGAGGCGTTTTGCGTAAAGCCATCAAATAAGGATTGGGCGAATTCGGGTAGTTGGTGTAATTTAAACTTGGTAGTCCGAAATTCTTACTGTTGTATATATTTAAGGTATTTCCAAATTGCAGATACTTGCCAATTTTATGATCGCTGTTGAATCTGAAGTTCAGTTTGTCTTGTCCCTGACCAATAATTACGCCTTTTTCGTCGAGGTAATTAGCCGAAATAAAATAGTTAGATTTTTCATTCCCTCCACTAACTGAAAGGTCGTAATACTGAAGACTTCCATTTCTCATGATCACATCGAGCCAGTCGGTGTCAATCATTTTGCCATTCGAATCACGAAAATAAGTATTCACAAGTTCCGAAGTATTCGGAACAGCTTGTCCTGAGTTCGCATACGATTCTTCCAGTAAGTGCAAATAGTCGTTGGCTTTCAGCATTTCAGGCATCAGATTCGAAGCGGTACGAATTCCCTGATACGTATGAAAAGTGATAACCGGATCGCCCTTTTTCCCGCGTTTGGTAGTAATCACCACTACTCCATTTGCAGCACGTGCACCATAAATGGCAGTTGACGAAGCATCTTTTAACACCGAAATACTTTCAATATCGTTCAGGTTGATATTTCCAATATCTTCCGAGATAATCCCATCAACAACATAAATGGGTGAATTGGAAGCATTGATGGATTGTACACCACGTATCTGAACCTGAATGCCGGCACCCGGTTGCCCCGAAACAGGAGTAATAGTTACGCCTGCCGCTTTTCCCTGCAAGGCATATAGTGGGTCAACAACTGTGTTTTTCTCTAAATCGGTGCCTGATACCGATGAAACTGCACCGGTTAAATCAGCTCTTTTCATGGTCCCATACCCAATTGCAACGACTTCCTCAATTCCAATAGCGTCTTCTTCCATGCGTATGTTTATACTGTTTTTTCCGGCAACCGAAATCTCCTGTGTTTTCATTCCCATAAATGAGAAAATTAGTGTTGCATCAGCCGGCACTTTATTCAGTGTATATTTTCCATCAGCGTCGGTAATTGTGCCATTGGTAGTGCCTTTTACAACAATTGAAAGTCCAGGCAGTGGAGTGCCGGAGGTATCAGTTACCTTCCCGGAAATCGATATAGCCTGTTGATCTGGTGCTATTTCGCTATTAAGGCTAATGGCAATATACCGATCGATTATTTTGTACGTGTATCCCGTATCTCTTAATAAATCATTCAGAATGATATCAATCTTTTCATTCTTGTAATTTGCGTAAACTTCTTTATTCAGGATTTCGGCATCGTACTTTAATACAAAATGATAACCGGATACTTGTTCCAATTTCTCAATTACATCACGTAACGAAGACTTCATTGTAAGGTTTACTTTCCCAGATTGCCCGTAGCTATTGGCATACAAGCTCAAACTCAGCACAAAGACAAACACAGCGGTTAGTTTCATAATTCGCACTAATTTTTTAATTCCCATGTAACATGGGGAACAATTCTTTTTTTTCATAAATTTGAACTGATAAGTTAATACTCGCCTTTTTCCAGAAGGCTTTTATTTAACACAGGTTCGGTGGAGAAACACCGACCGAATAACAGACCGATAATATTTCCAGTATTGTCGGTCTGATTTTTTTTAGGAAGAGTTTGTTTTAGTTAGTTTTTTCATTATTCTATTTTATTCCCAGTAAATTAGACTTGGTTGATCGGAGCGTTGAACAATTTGATATTTTAAGGAAGATGTGAGGCGGAAGACCTCCAATATTTGATCAATGGGTTTGTTTTTCATAATAGTTCCCATATAATATTCATTGGCTAGTTTTTCGTTTTTAATAACGATTTCAACATTATACCAGCGTTCAATTTTTTTAGCAATTTCTGCAAGACTCTCGTTTCTGAATGTAATTATTCCATCTTTCCATGAAGTATATAAATCGAGCTCGACCTTGCTTACGTCGAGCTTCATTGTTTCTGCGTTAAAGCAAGCCTGATCACCAGGAACCAGCTTTGAATATTCCTTCCCGTTTTTTCCTAATACACCTAAACTCCCTTCAACAAGTGTTGCGTTTATTTGGTGGTCGTTTTGATATGCCTGAACATTGAAGGAGGTTCCATACACTTTAAAATCAATTGTTTTTGTTTTCACAAAAAATGGATGTGCTTTATCTTTCGTAACATCGAAGAAGGCTTCTCCATCTAAATTAACAGTGCGCTCTTGAGATCCAAAATTTGAAGAATAAGTCAAGGTAGTTGCGGAGTTAAGCTGAACGGTTGTTCCATCGGGAAGTATCACTTTCGACATTTGTCCAGCCGGGACTTCAATTCGGGTATCCGTGAAATGAGTTATATTTTTGGAAATTAAGAGGTGCTGAACTATCATGCCCATCGAAAACAGGACGATAGCTGCGGCTACGTATTGCGATATCGTTCGGATGAAACGTAAGCTTTGGGTTTTTTTTGTCTTTCTGAAATTTAATTCCGACCAGGCCTTGTCAAGGTCTTCACTTGCATTTGAGCTCATCGCCCAAATCTTTTTTAACTGAATTAGCTCTTTCCTATTTTCATTTGAAGAGTGTATCCAGTCAAATATTTCTCTGATTTCGTCTTCTGATGCTTCTCCCGAAAAGTAGCTATTGATTTTTTGTTCGTCCATTTCTGCAAGGTTTGTACTATAAGTAAACCCAAGCAGCAAACAACCCTATATGCGGAAAGAAGATTTTTTCAGCTACCGTGAAATATATTGCATGATCAGTTCTACTAAAACCAGCGGAAGGTATTCTGACAGATTGGTCTTCAGTGATTTCAGTGCCCGGGTGATGTTTGCCTCCACCGACTTTACTGATATACCAAGCTCTTGCGCAATGTCTTTGTTCATTTTTCCATCATACCTGCTCATAACAAAAACCTGACGGGCTTTCTCTGGTAACTCGTCAACCGATTTTCGGATGAGAGCATCCAATTCGGTATATTCAAGAGAATGAAAGTCAAACGATTCCAATGTCTCCTGATTGAATTGATCTTCGGCTTCCTGCAATAATTTGTCCTGGTATTTTCCGGTAACCTTTTTATGACGGATGTCATTGAGGCAACACGATTTTGCATAGGTGTACAAAAACGATCGGATTCCATTTACCGATTCAATCTTTTCACGATTAACCCAGAGGTTTAAAAAGGCTTCCTGTGCAAAACTTCTGGATTTATCCATATCGTCTGCAAATTGAGAACAAAAGCCAACAATCCGGTTGTAATCCGATTTGAAGATAGATTCAAACGCCTTTTCGTCACCACTTTTTAAGCGATGTAAAAAAAATATATCTGAATCATAAATTCCGTTCATATAAATATTCTCAACTGTTTGTAATTACAAATATGCTTTTTTTCATTGAATTAGCATTATTCTAATATCATTGAGACCGAGAATTGAAATCGGTTGTTGATTATCACAAATTGTCTCAATCAACAAATACTGAGAGTTCTTGTAAATATCGCATTTAATTATCAGAAAATATTTTCAGGAATATCATTTTCATCCTCAACAACTCTCACTAAACAGATAAAAGCTAAATAGTGCCAAATTACTTCTTAGTCAGGTAGTTTAAATGATTCTGCATTCTGTTCTCTAAAGATTCAGGTAGTCGCAGCTGTTTTTATCGTTAAAACAGACATTGAAAACAGGGATTCTAAATTTTAATATATATCCGGCGCTTATCGAGCCACCAACCCAATGCCCAGCAAATTGCTACATAAGTTATAGCAGTTGCCAATGCTCCGAACGAACCTGGGAAAATAACTTGAAAAATACGCTCACTCACCCATTCAAAAGCGTCCAAATCGGGTGTGACAGGAATCATGCGAAGAAGGATGTAAAACAATTCGGAGAACAGGTAAATAAAAAGTGGATTTTTGCCAAATACATCACAAAACTTCACGCCAAACTTCACTCCTTTAAATTCGATAGCAAATAACAACAAAGCCATTATCGACAAATCCAAACCAACAGTGTACAGCACAAATGGACTGGTCCATAGTTTTTTCGAGATCGGGAAAATCAGATTCCACCACAAAGCCAGCGAACTTAGCAAAAATCCAACTATCAGCAGATAAGTCAATCCCTCGTAACTTTTTCCTTTTTTCTGGATAAACACCCCTGCCAGATACCCCCAGAGTACATTGACGATTGCCGGCAACGTACTTAACAATCCTTCTGGATCAAAGGGAATGGCATCTTTTTTATAAATATGTCCCAACCCAAGAATGGCTAAATCGAAACGTGAGCCTGCATTGGTTCCCATTTCAAGCTCAGCACCCGGTTGTCCGAAGAGATATAGAATAGCCCAATAAGCGAACAATAGTATTGCAGACGTGATAACAACAGCTTTTTGTGAGAGATAGCGTGCCATCAGTGCTGCGAAAAAGTAACACAGAGCAATGCGTTGTAGCACGCCCATTATACGGGTTTCGGCTATAGGCTTCCAGAGGAAATTGCCGTTGTCGCCAAATTTGAAGAAAGGAAACCAGTACATGAGGTAGCCCAGCAAAAAAATGATGACAGTGCGTTTGATGATTTTTGTCCAGAACTCAGGTGTGGATTGCCGGCGCATTTTCAGCATCGAAAAACTCATGGCATTGCCCATGGCAAAAAGGAAGGACGGGAATACCAGGTCGGCCAATGTGAAGCCGAACCATTTGGCATGAACCAGATAAGAATAAAGAGGAGCGCCGGTACCGGGTGTATTTACCACAATCATCAGGGCAATAGTTAGCCCGCGAAATATGTCAAGCGAAAGAAAACGCTCGGGTTTTGCTATTTGTGTTTGTTCCATTGTATTGGTTTTATTGAGGTAAGATTTGAGACTCAGAATCCAGCTACCCCTGTAGGAATAATTTTCATTAGGTTATGATGAACATCAAATTTGAGGCTATCGATGCAAATCTGGCGCAAAACATATTGTTCATCCTGCGGAAAAATTCGATGAT
The DNA here is from genome assembly GCA_963668595.1 of Prolixibacteraceae bacterium. Classification (GTDB taxonomy): domain Bacteria; phylum Bacteroidota; class Bacteroidia; order Bacteroidales; family Prolixibacteraceae; genus GWE2-42-39. The sequence goes on from OY764876.1 coordinate 3,448,440, forward strand.
ATAAGATATAGTCTTGTCCATTTTCATTAAAAACAGAATGGTGACCCGGTCCGTACGTTACACTGTCAGCCGAAGTTTCGAGAATAGGACTGTTTTTGCCTGTTTCGAAGGGGCCCAGCGGAGAGTTTGCCACTGCATAACCTACCTGGTAGCTCGCGTCAATGGCTTTGCCCGACGAATACATCAGGTAGTATTTCCCGAATCGTTTAATCATGTAAGGAGCTTCGAAATAGTCAGGTGGAGTAACTGCGATGGGTTCTTCCTGAAATGAAATCATATCCGGATTTAACCTGGCTGCCATGCATACTCCATTTTTCCAGTTAAATCCTGATCCCCAATACAGGTAGGCCTGTCCATCCTCGTCAATAAAGCAATCGGCATCAATAGTATGCACCGAAGGATAGTCTTTGGATGAGATCAACGGAGATTGGTCTTCTTTGGCATTTTCCCAGGGTCCCAGCGGAGAGTTGCTCACTCCAGCCCAGATTTCGCTTCCGACCGATACATACAGATAATATTTACCGTTAGCAGCTTTGCGAACCGACGGAGCCCAGACCATCGAATTGTTCGAATCTGCACTTGTACAAGCTTTCTTAGTTGGCCAGTTCAAGTGATGACGTTCAAAACTCAGAAAATCTTTGGTTGAAAACACCGCCAATTCTTCTCCTCCCCAAGGGTCAATTGTAGCATAGATAAAAAATGTATCGCCTTCTTTGATGATACATGGGTCGGCAAAATAGCCACCAATAATTGGGTTTTCAATTCTGAAAAGATGCGATGATTTTTCTTTCTTTCCTGACGTTGAGCAAGAATTAAATATCATGAATATCAGTAAAATAAACAGATAAATTTTAAATTTCATAATTATGATTGTTTAGTCGAAAATACTTATTGCAAGTCAGTGTAAGGTTTTTCCCGGGTTCTTTTCGCTGATTGAATAGGGACGCGATTCCTGATTGACACCCCAGCTTGTGTTAGGTTGGTCACTCATTTCAAAATCAATGGTGCCACCTTGCATCAAGTCGAAATGATTGAAATAATTTTGATTTGTTGCTTCCCCATTTATGGACAGGTTGCATATGTATTTTTTTCCCTCAGATGCTCCGGGAGCATTGATGATCAATTTTTTCCCATTTTCAAGCTGAAGGGTGATTTTATCGAAGTGAGGACCAGAGATCACATATTCAGGAACCGATGGACAAACGGGGTAAAACCCAAGTGCAGCAAATACGTACCAGGCCGACATTTGCCCGGCATCGTCGTTCCCGCTAAGTCCCCCAACACCTGCCCCATATTCTGTTTGCATGATTTCGGAAACCAGTTTTTGTGTTTTCCATGGTTCTCCGGAGTAATTATATAGAAATGGAATCTGGTGTCCGGGTTCGTTACCGTGCCAGTACTGGCCTGCAGCATGGAATCGGTCGAGATTAGCGTTAAACCCATTGGTTCCCCCCATTTGCTGCATCAATCCGGCCACATCCTGTGGCACATACCAGGTGTATTGGTAGGGAGTGCCTTCGGTAATATAGGGCATGCGAATAAATTTGTTAAACTCAGCAGTAAACGATCCGTCGGCATAACGACCTCGTACACAAGAGTCAACTGCACTGTAAATATTTTTATAGTTGAGAGATCGTTGACGTAGTTGTTTGAAATTCACAGAATCGCCTTTCTTTTCGGCAATCTGGCTCAACGCAAAGTCGTCGAAAGCATATTCGAGGGTGCGCGAAACCTGCTCTTTCTTATGAAACGATTCCGGTACGCCATCTTCCAGCGGCACATAGCCGTATTTCAAATACGATTGCAGGGCACGTCGTCCTTTGCCTTGTTGATATTCTGCAAATGAGGCAGGTACTTCGAAGGCATTTTTGAGTAAATAGCTGTATTGCTCGTCATTTAAATCAATGTTGTTTTTCATGTAAGCGTCAGCAATTACGGCAATGGCATGGTCACCAATCATGGCAGAAGTGTAGCTATTCCAACAGGGGAAGATAGGCAGCCACCCACCTTGCCTGGCTTTATCGAGCAGGCTGTACATCATGTCGGCATTGGTTTTTGGCATAAGCAGATTAAACAGCGGGTGCGAGGCACGGTAGGTGTCCCACATCGAAAAATCGCAGTAATAATTGCGGTCCCCCGAATTCATTATTTGTGTACCACCTGCAAAATTCGGGTAACTTCCATCGGCATCATTAAAGGTGCGCGGGTGAAGAAAACTGTGATAAAGCGCCGTGTAAAATTTCACTTTTGCTTCTTCGTCGGTGCCTTCAACTTGTACTTTTTCCAGCAGGTTTCTCCATTCTGTTTTTAGCTTAATTTTGGCCTGCTCAAAGTCAACATTATTTGTTTCGGCATCCAGGTTTTTGCGGGCACAATCGATGCTGGTAAACGAAGTTCCAATTTGCACCCAAACAGTTTCGTTCGCCTTCAAATTAAAACTAACGAAAGCACCAAGTTTCGGGAAATTGGCTAACTCTACAATGTTTGGTTGCAACAAAGTATCGGAAAAAATGCCGTATTGTTCAAAGTCGTGACTAAAGCGGGCAACAAAGTAGCCACTGAAACCGGCCAACTCCCCCTTGCCCTGATAAATACGATGTACGGGATTGTAGCCTGAAATTTCGTTATTCTCAGTATCAATTCTTACAAATCCCTGCGCTTCGTCGCTGTTCGGATTAATAATGATATGTGATTGGCCCCCTTGTTCGAAGGTAAAACGAAACAAGCCGCAGCGTTTCGTTGCAGTCATTTCTGCGTCAATGGCATAATTATCCAGATGAACCTGATAGTTATAAGGTGTTGCTATTTCATTGTTATGCGAATAGGTTGACCTCCTTTTTTCTGCCGTAGTTTTTAGTTTGCCGGCAACAGGCATAATGGTTACACTTCCGTAGTCCTGCACACAGGAGCCGCTTAGCCAATGGCTACCACGAAACCCAGAAATAACCGAGTCGGAGTAATAATAAGGAGCAACGCATTTGGTTTCGGTAGCTTTTGTTTGCGGGGTCCAGTTGGTCATTCCAAATGGCGCGGTGACAAATGGTACAACCTGAGCATTGTTCTCAGAGCCTTCTCCGTGTTTCAGCGCGTTGATCGTGGTTGATGGCGCAGTGCCAATCAATGGGTTTACGTAGTCAATAAGCCCGTTTGAGGGGGTGATGCTCTTGCTACAGCCAATAAAAATTGTACTGAATAAAAGAATTGCTGATTCCCAATGAGTTCGGTTTTTCATCTTGTTTTTTTTGTTTTAACAAACAAGGTTTCCTGGCATAAAGCTTAGTTACCCGCAAAATTTCCTGAGCTCTTTTATCTGTTGGGATGAAAAATCGTAAAGAATAAGGACCAGTAAAAAAGCGATCGGTTCCGAAAAATAGGTATTTCAGCCCAAAAAATAGAACTAAAATACAGAATCATTGTGTTTACCGGGATTTTATAGGTTTTCCACAACTCTTAAGTGTACTACCCCTGTTTCTTTTTATTACGGGCAATGAAGAATGAAAAAAGAGGATATTCTTTAAAATATCCTCTTTTCATCAGATGATTAATATCCGGCGTTTTGTTTCCAGTTGGTGTTCTCGTTTAAAATACCAGTTGGAACCGGGAATATCCGTTTGGTGTAATCGGTTTTCGCAGTTGGGTTGAGGGTGTTTTTGAAACCCCAGTCATCTTCGAAATGGCCAAAGCGGATTAAGTCGTTACGACGCCAGTTTTCGTCGAAGAATTCGCGGCCTCGTTCATCAAGTAGTTCGTCGAGTGTCGGATTTGCTGCGATTGTTGGTGCGCCAACATACGAACGAATCTGGTTGAATAGTTTCGACGGTGTATCGCCATTTGTAGCCGCGGCTCCGCGAAGTATCGCTTCGCATTTGGTCAGCAGAATATCTGCATAGCGAAAAATGGGTATATCATTATCTTGACAACGGCTATACAAGCCAAAGGTAGCCGGATCCATCATAAACTTATTGAAACGGTAGCCCTGAGAATAACCGGATACATTGTTGCCAACGTTGAGGTTTTCGTCTATCGTTTTTAGAGTAATATTTTTCGTCAAAACAACCGGAGTTCCTTTGTATTTAAATGGAGTATTTGTCGCTTTATACGTTGCTGGGTCGTATTGGTACAGGGCATCTTTAAACAGGGCATCATTACGACGGTCGCCCGGCAAATTAAACAAGTCAGCGAATTCCGGCGTTACAGCAATATTTCCACCAACCGATTTTGTAACCACCATTCCGTAAAGCCCAGCACCACCGGCACCGTCGGTATCGCCTTTACGCCACGTACGAAAACGGGCATAGGTCATTCCGTCCTGATTGGCTGCAGTGTATGGCATAGCATAAATGAAATCCTTAATGGCAGGTCCATTGGTTGGATAGAATTTTTTCAAGTAGTCGTCACTCAGGTTGAAAAGGCCCGACTTAATGATTTCGTCGCAAACAGCAACACAGTCGGCAAGTTTTTCGTTTGTAGTAGTAGCCGACCAACCGGAGGAGGTAACATCTTTCGTATAAACATTCCAATTGATATACAATTTTGCCAGCAATGCATTAACCATCCAATAAGTCGGTTTGCCATAGGTAGAAGCATCTACCTTTTTAGTCATATTATCGCGAACGGCCAGTAATTCGGCTTCGATCCATTTTGCAACATCAGCACGGGGACTTCGTTCCAATGCCTCATTGGCATCCAGAATATGATCCAGAATCGGAACATCGCCATAGCTGTCCATCAGAATAAAATGGTAGAAAGCACGCATAGCGCGGATTGGCGCGTTAACGGCTTCCTGTTCGCCTCCAAAATCTAGAATGACCCGGTTACATTTGGTGATTCCACTGGACAGATCTCCCCAATAACCAATACAGGCATCATCGGCCATGAAATTGTGCAAACTTGGATGCGCATAGTTTCCTGAATCAAAATAGTCGCCGTCAAAACTTACTCCTGTACATTCATCCGAAGCGAGGGTCATGGCTTCGTTATACCTGCGCCCCAATGGTCCACGAATAGCATAATATACATCCGTCGTTTTTGCTTCAACAGCAATTTCAGAATTCGGGTACGACGTGTACAATGATTTTACATCCACATCCAAATCGGTACATCCGACAAAAAAAGCTGCAATTAATGCTGCCGGGATAAAAAGTTTGATATTTATCTTTTTCATAGGTTTTCAGAATTAAAAGTTGACATTAAGGCCGATCATAAATGTGCTGGCTCGCGGATAGTAAGTTTCGCGACTGTCAATTCCCGGGGTAAGACCACCTAACGAAACTTCTGGGTCAAGTCCTTTGTATTTACTGATTGTCATGAGGTTATTGCATGTAGCATACACGCTAAGTCCTTTGACATAATCCCTGATTGGGCCGAAGTTATAACTCAACGAAAGGGTTGATAAGCGCAGATATGCTCCGTTTTCCAGGTATCTGTCCGATGGTGTTTGAGCGTTTACGTCAGTTGCTTTTTGGTTGGTTGCAACCTCATTCAGTACATTTTTACCAGTCGAAATCAGTGATACGTAATTGTATTGGGCACGGGTAGAGTTCATAATTTTATTTCCTGCTACCCCCTGGAAGAATGCTGTAAGTGACCAGTTTTTATAGGTCAACGTGTTGTTCCATCCATAAGTTAGTTTAGGCTGGGCACAACCCACTTTGGTTCGGTCTGTTTCCTGTGGACTCGTTGTTACTTCACCGGTACGTTTGCCTGTTTCAGCATCGTGTACATAGAATTGCGAAATACCACCGGCATTGTATCCGACCCATTCCCACATGTAAAATGTTCCAATAGCTTCGCCTTCCATAATCCGTTGCACATTTGCCGTTGCATATCCGCCAATGTTGGGGTTACCGGCATTGATGTAATCAACCGAATAAGTTTGGTTAGAAAGGCTGAGTACCTTATTGTTGTTGTGAGATAAGTTAACTGAACTTTCCCAGCGGAAATTATTAGTCTTTACCGGAATGACATTCAGTGATAATTCAACCCCTTTGTTGCTGATTTCGCCCACGTTAGCCAACATGTTTCCGTATGGATAACGGTTGGTTGATACTGCATAACTGTAAATCAAGTCTTTGGTACGTTTATCGTAATATTCCAGAGTTCCTGTAATACGGTTTTTTAAAAAGCCGAAATCCAAACCGACATTGAGCATACTCGTACGTTCCCATTTCAGATCGGGGTTTGAGTTGCTTGTGGCAGCCAACGTGCGGTAAACCGTATTGTTTCCGTTTGCATCAATATAGTTGAACCAACCGGAAGCACCATAGGTTTGAATAGCGGTGAATGCGTCAAATCCAAGTGAATTGCCACTTACACCATACCCGGCACGGAACTTCAAATCATCGAATACATTGAGATTTTTAATGAAGTCTTCTTCATTTATACGCCACGAGGCAGAAACAGAAGGGAATGTGGCCCAACGGTTGTTTACTCCGAAAGCAGAACTACCGTCACGACGTATCGTTGCCTGGAACAGATATTTGCTATTGTAGCTGTAATTCAGACGACCGTAAAACGAGATCATACGCAGCGATGAAAGGGTATAGCCACTATTAATGCCTGTAATATCCATTTTGTTTGCATAACCCATGTTGTAATATTTCAGTGCATCGTTGTAGAAATTGAATACAGTAAGTCCAAAGCCATCATTATTATCAGACTGTTCCCATGAGTAACCAGCCATTAAACCCAACTTGTGTACATTTTTGAATGTTTTGTCGTAGTTGAGATAGGTTTCCATTACTGTTTTTTTGTTCTCAACAGCAGTGCGGCTTGCTTGTCCGTTCTGCGATGAGTAAATCTGAGAAGCAGTGCTGTTATAATTACTGAAAATGTATTGTTCGTTTTGATACGATAATCCCAGGTTGTATTCCAGTCCATCAATTAATTGAAGTGAAACTTTGGTTATTCCCTGCAAGCGCTTGCTCTCGGTGTCGTACTTATCCTCGTAAACCATCGACATTGGATTGTAGTTCTGAGAGATACCACTACTTCGGTACCAGTCGCCATCTTCATTTTTTACGGGTACCAGCGGAGAATAGTAGTTCATTGCATCGAGTACACTGGCTCCCTGATCGGACATAGGCACGTTATGATTGTTGGTGATACTTCCGTTAAGGCTAATTGAAAGCGTCAAACGATCTTTAAGTCCCTTTGTTTGCAAAAAAGATCGTGCAATCAGGCGGTTCATATCAGTTTCTTTGATGACGCCCTGTTTATTCATGTAGTTGATGCTTGAGTTGTAGCTGGTTTTTTCGTTTCCACCATTGATCGAAACATTGTGATTATGGCTCATGCCGGTGCGCTGAACCTGCTTTTGCCAGTCGGTGTCGGCTCCTTCATCGTTTGGAAGCGACATTCCGTTAGCTGAAGCATATTTACGGAGCTCAGTTGCATTCATCAGATCCAGATTTTTCAGGATATTGTCGATCGCTGCGTAAGTGCTGTAGCTAATGTTGGTTTGACCGTTTTTATTTCCTTTTTTGGTGGTAACAATGATAACTCCATTCGCTGCTTTCGAACCATAGATGGCTGTAGCTGAAGCATCACGCAGTACGTCAATGCTTTCAATGTCATCGGGAGCAATCAGCGACAGCGACATTCCGGGGACACCATCAATAACATAATATGGCTCTTGTGCTTCGCCTGTACGCAATGTTGAAGCTCCGCGCAAGGTGATTGACGAGTTGCCATTCGGGTCTGAAGTTTGAGTGATTGTTAATCCCGGAACTTTTCCCTGTAATAATTGTGAAGGGTCAGTGTAAACTCCCACGTTCATATCCTTTGCCTTAATGGTTGAGATAGAGCTGGTAACATCTTTGCGGGTCATTTTGCCGTAGCCGATTGCAACAACTTCGTCGATGCCAATACTTTCCTCTACCAACTTCACATCAATAATTGTTTTTCCTGAAATGGAAATTTCCTGGCTCTTCATTCCCACAAACGAAAATACAAGGGTCGCATCTGCGGGTACTTTGGTTAGCGTATATTTTCCATCTGCATTGGTAATTATTCCGTTAGTTGTTCCCTTTACAACCACTGAAACGCCAGGCAGGGGAGCTCCTGTTGTGTCGGTTACTACTCCGGAAACAGAAACCTGTTGTGTAACAATAGATGTTTCGTCGCCATTGGAAAGAGCAATTATATGACCATTGATCTTGTACGAAACATCAGTTCCATCGAAAATGTCATCTAAGATTTCGGTTATCAATTTGTCACTGGCATCCAGATCTACTTTTCGTTTCAAATCAACAGCCAGTGCACTATACATAAAGTAATAGTCAGTTTGATCTTCAACTATTTGAATTACATTTTCAATACTGATATTCTTTTTGTTGATACTTAACCTCAAGTTTTGCGAAAACGAATCAATTGCAAATGACTGTAATACGCAAAGTAGAATAATTGCAAAGGTTAATTTCATAATAAATACAATTTTACGTTTCCATACCCATCGGAGTATGGAAATCATTGAACAACAATTTTTTTTCATAATTTTGTAATGATTTGAATTTTAATTCGGATTATTTATGCCTTCGCTGACTGGTAATTAGAAAAGGCATGAATTACAGAAGGGAGATGTTTACATCTCCTTTTTGTTGGCTACTAGTTCATAGGCACTGTATTTTTTTAGGTTGTTATTTTTTTTCAATTATTAGTTGAAGGATGTCATCCTTTTGATTTTTTGTATATCGGAAGGGCGTTGAGTATTCAAGTAGCCCGATAATCTGATCCAGATTTTCGTTTTTTATGGTTGCAGAAAATGGATATTCGGCCACTCCTGTTGCTTTAATGTCAATCTTAATGTTATACCATCTTCCTAACTTTTTTAAAACTTCGGATAAAGGGTCATTTTTGAATTGTAAACTGCCATCAATCCACGATGTATATTTTGCAACTTCCACGTTTTTAACGGAGAGTTCTGATTTACCTTTCTGTAATGAGCCAAGTTCGCCTGGTTTTAGTGGTACAAACTGACTATCGGAACTGTATTTCCCTTTGAAAAGTTCAACTTTCCCGGTTTTTAAAACCACATTGATTAAGTCTTCATCTTTATAATTGGATACATTAAAACTGGTTCCTACTACTTTTAATCCAAGTTCTCCGAGATTCAGGATAAAAGGATGGATTGAATCTTTGGCAACATTGAAGAAGGCTTCTCCTGTTACCTCAACATTCCGGGTTTTCATTCCTGAAAAATCAGATGGATAGGTAATGGAAGTTCCCGACATTAGCCAGGCAGTGGTACCATCGGGTAAGTTTATTTTTCTGATTTTCTCGTTTGAAAGGCTTTCAGTTACAAGAATTGTGGTTGATTTCTCGTTTGACGGAGCGAACAATGTAAAGTATAGTGTGGGAATGAACAATCCGATCAGGAAAATTGCAGCTGCATTTCTGATTCCGACAACCAATGTTTTTCGTTGTTGTAGTTTCTTTTTATGCATTCGGGCTTGAATTTTCGAAAACAGAACAGAAGAATCAATGTTTTCGGTCTGTTCAAAATCATTTGATTCTACCTTCTTCTGAAATAGGTTTTGGTATTCCATTTGCCCTTTTTCACTATTTAGCCAAACGAACAATGCTTTTAATTCGCGGTTGTTTATACTGCCTTTGAGAAATCTTTGGAGCAGGACTATTTTATTATCAAATTCCATGTTTGGATTTTTATTTATGAGTAAATACACACCAATGACAAAAAACTGCCACTCGGTTTTTAATTTTTTTAAGGGGGAAGTAAAAAAATTACAGGAAAAGGATATTAAACATCAAAAGATGATACTTCTGTAATTCATTTTTCACCTGTTTATTGGCTTTTGATAACTGGTGATCAACGGTGATTACTGAGATGTTTAATTTTTCGGCAATTTCCTGTCGTGAAAGACCTTCTATCTTCTGCAACAGAAAAATTTCTTTGCGTTTTGCAGAAAGTCCATTCAATATTGTCTCAATAATTGTTTGTATTTCCTTCGATAAAATGTATTGATCGGCTGAATAGTCAGACAAGTCAGAAAAAAATCCAAAATCTTTTTCGAAGACAGCGCGGTTTATTTTTTTCCGGGAGTAATTGAGTGAACTGTTTTTTGCAATTCGGAAAAGCAGAGAGTCAAAAGGGTAGTCTTCCCAAATCTGTTCACGAATTTCCCAAATTCTCAGAAATGTTTCCTGAATAATTTCTTCGGTATCTTCTTTCGATTTTAAAAAGCCAAATAAAAAGTGAAACAGGCGCAAATGATATTGATCGAAAAGCGTTTTGAATGCTTGCTCGTCACCCTTTTTAAGAGCATTAATCAGATGTTTGTCTGCATTTTCCACCCTGTGCTTTTTCGAAAAGAAAGATTTTAGTGTGGTAAATATCGCATTTAATTATCAGAAAACATTTTTCCTGTGTAATCTTCATTTATTTGACTAAAGCCATGAATAGCAAAGAGTAAGATCTGAAAAAACAGAGAGACTACGCGAAGATAACCGGGAAGCCTCTCTGTTTAAAGTTATTTCAGCGTTTTTTGATTGATGTTAAAACCGTTTAATTCAATGTTGTAATTTTGATTTCAAGAATAATATTTTTACCAATGTGGAGCTGAATTTCTTTTCCAAGTGGTTTGTGCTAATTATTTTTCTCAACAATTCGTTTCAACCAATTTTCGACAAGATTAGGCCAACTTTCTGCTACAGGGTTTCCTTTGCGAAGTCTATAACCGTATCCGTCTTGAGGGAGGAATATAGTTGCACAGGAATCTGATTTGCTCTTAATGCATCTGCTAGTACCAAACTGCTATGTCCAGCTTTATCATCTGCAGTGCCAAAAAGAAACATGGGGGAGGGTTGTTATCAACTAATAACTCTGGAGTTAATGTTTTGTTGGGGCTCTGTGAAAAATAGGTTCCATATATTAACACTGCAAAATCAGGTTGATACGAAGCCGAATCCATTTCATCTACATAAGGATATGTTTCTTTGTTGTAGCGTGTACTAATTCGTGCACTCAAGCTACCTCCGGCAGAAAACCCAATATACCAAGCTTGGATTCATCTAATCCCCATTTAGAAGTCTGGCTGCGAACAATTCTTATTGAACGTTGAGCATCGTACAAAGCTTTCAGCTTCTTATTTTGGAACACGATATTGCAAAACCAAGGCTGTATATCCAAGCGAACAAAGCCATTCGGCCACTTCATATCCTTCCAGTATACCCTTCTCTAGGGGAAACAATGACTCCTGCTCCGTTTTTTATGGATTTATCAGGGGTGAAAACGATAAGTACGGGATTAGTAACATTGGTTAATCGAACTACATTTCTGTTGGTATCGGGAGTTTGTATTGGGGCATGTTTGGCCACGGTTTCGCTTGGGATTGCTCCGGGTCATAAATAAATTGTGTTGTTAGACTGACTATAATTTGTTCGAGTTAAAACAACTGAAAAAAGAATTAAAAATGATATTTTCATCATTATTTTAGTTGTTCACGTTGATTTGGTCTATATAATTTGATTTTCTTCTAAATAGAACCATTGAAGAGAAACAAGGACATAAAAAATACAAAAATTTCATTGTCCGTGTTTCTTCAACGTCAATTTTGTTTGGTCAAAAGAAAACAGTTTCCAAAAATTGAAGAACTCAAACAAAAAAAGGACAAATTTCTGGTCTCATATAATCATTGTCATGATTGAATGAGAGAGGCTGACCGTTTGAGCAGCTTTACCTGAAATACACAATCTGAATGGTAGCTTTTTATCTGAGGTGTTCAAAATTACAACGACTATTTTTCCATTAGGATTAACAAAAGCCGTAGCCTGCAATTTATCGCGGTTGGTTGAGCAACTAATGCGCTTGGCCCCAGCCATAACAAATTTCGAAAACTGACCAATATAATAATAGCTATTAGTGTAGATTAATTTTCCTGTTTGAGTATTGGCATGAATTGGAGCCATACAGAAATTACCTACATGGTTAGGTCCCCCGGTTTCGTCTAAAAGTACATTCCAGTCGGTCCAGGCTACAGTTCCGCAATTAAAATCATTTACCATTGAATTTCCGTAATGTTCGCCAAGCGACCATTCATTCAGCCGGTTCGTGTTGAATATTTCGGTACATCCTTCTGTAAATATCAATTCTTTATCAGGAAAAGCTTCTTTTACCCGGGCTAGATTCTGGAACTGCATATGGCCTCCGGTCCATGTTTCGTACCAGTGAAATCCAATTCCCCAGATGTATTTAGCTGCTTCGGAATCGTTCAGTAAAACACTGGCACGCTGATAAATTAAATCACGGTTGTGATCCCAGCAAATGAGTTTTTTGTTGCCAAATCCATTTTTCTGCAATGTTGGGCCAAGATATTTTTTCACAAAATCGCGTTCTTCTTCAGCAGTATAGAGGCACGATTCCCAACTTTGTATAGCCATTGGCTCGTTTTGCACTGAGAGTCCCCAAACCGGAATACCCAATGATTCATACGCTTTAATAAATTTCACATAATGGTTGGCCCAAACCTGGGCATACTGGGGAAGTAATTTTCCCCCATGTAAAACGTTATTGTTATTTTTCATCCATGCAGGTGGACTCCATGGACTTGCAAACATTCGTAAATTTCCTTTTGTTGCAGTAATTATCCTTCTTATAAACGGGATCCGGAATTTTTCATCGTGAGCAACAGAAAATGATATTAGCGAGGTATCTTTTTCGTCGATATAACTGTAAGTGTTACTCGAAAAATCACAACTTGCAATGTTTGTGCGTGAGAAATTATATCCAATTCCTTTTGCTGAATCATAATAGGCTGTCAGAAATTCGTCTTGAGTAGTTTCCGGGAGTTTTGCAAAAACTTCAGCCGACGCATCGGTTAATGCTCCCCCAATCCCTATTATTGTCTGAAATGTATGTGAAGGATCGACAAATACGCATACCTGTGTTTCAAAAGGTTGACTGAATTCTTCGAAAGTAATATCCTCCGTTTGAGTTAATCTCAATGAAGTATCTTTTGCTGTTATGAAAATCTGTGCTTCTCGGGGATTAACCGATATTAATGGCTGATCCGTAACTTTGACGGCTGGTTCATTCATACATGCGCTCACAGCCAGAAGTAAAATAGTGGTGATATTTCTAATTTTGCTCATTTGATCTGTTTTTTGTACCATCATTATTTACAGATGATGCTTAATTTATCCAATACGGTTAAACTGCTCACCATGCAATTATTCCAGAATTCGTGAAATCCTGTTGCCCAGAATGTTGGAATCATTCCATTGTCTTTCTGAGTATTTACAATACTGTTTGCTAATGCAAGTGCTTTTTCGCGATAAATTGAATCGTTAGTTTTTTCAAACGCCAAATAAAAAGTATTGATCATTTGAACTGCACTCGCATCAATCGGCACATAGCACATATATTGCTCTAAAACAGCCGGTGTATGCCAATCATCTGTCGAATTCCCCCAGGTGTCGTACATTCCCGGTTTTTCCCATACTACAAACTGATCTTCGCAAAATGCGATCAACTCTTTGGACAGAGAAATGTAAGTTTTATCTTTTTCTGAATTATTCAATAGGTATTGGGCAAACCATGAAGCTTCGTATTTCGAAAGATTTTGATATGGTTTTACGGCAGCAACATCTTCGAACTGACCAGTCCAGTTGTATGTTTTCATCGGGTTTTCCCAAATCCAGGCAATTGAAGAATCTATTGCACTCTGATATTTTGAATAATTATATTTTTCGGTAAGGACCGAAAGAAAATTAGTAATACTTATCGGTACACAAAATTCTTCGGAGGCAGGTTTACCGGTTTCTTTATAAATCCGGATGTACCATGTGCCTGAAGTAAGCTGAGTGCGGAGATATGTATCTGCAATTTTCACGGCGGCGTCCCGGTATTTAATTTCGCCGGTTTTATCGTAAAGAGCCAGAAAACTCATTCCTGTTGCAGCAGGTTCATTCATAATAACTTCTCCTTTGTAATTTCCGGCGAACATGTCGGTACCTTCATATACTTTCGGGAAAAACTCCAACGGACTTCCCAGTGGTTCAGCATTGGCAATGATATAGTCGGCAGCTTTTTGCGCAATTACCAGAGAAGTATCATTCTTCGGGAAGTATTTATTGTATTGCAACATGGCATCTACAACACTTCCAACTTCTAATGCTGAGTAGCAGTATATCTGATGGCTTTTATGGTCGGGTTTGCCTGTTTTGTACCAATTTTGAATGTGAGGCTGATTGTACATGAAATGCAATCCCTTCATTAGTGCATCTTTATACGAATATTTTGCTTCAGGATAAGGTGGGCAAAAAACCGCAGTTTTATAAAACGACCTGCTACCTAATAAAACAAAGTTTTTTTCATTTGAACTAACAGCTTCTACTTTTAAATACACTTCGCCATTGGGCAATTTATCCCAAATTGGTTTTAATGTTTCGTATGGTGTTTTAGCCGTGAAGGTATAATATTGGTTGTCGGTAAACGAGAAAGCTTTGTATCTGTAATACTTCGGATTGGGTACCACCCAGCTTGTTGTGTCGTTATTGTCGAAAGATGGAACGTATTTGAATATCTTAGCTTTTTCGTTCCAGAACGGTTGTTTGCCTGGTATTCCCGGACGTATTGCAACCAACGATTCTAACCGGCTTTGCTCGCAATATTTCTCATTTGCTGATTGGTTCTGTCCGAAGATTAACGATGGGATGAAGCAAAGAATGTAGAGCAGAATAATTTTCATGTATATGTATTTTAGTGGATTGATAAAATAAAATTCAGGTCGGTTGTTGCACTCCGATTCATTATCCAACGAGGCTGTTCAAAAAGTAAATAGTGTTGTTTTAAAACTTACAGATTGAAAGTAAAGTTGCAACCATTACCCCTAAATCTCCCAAGGGGGACTTCAAATCCGTCCGTCAGTTGGCGGAGAGGTTTGGAGGGGTATTTTTAGAAGAAGCTTTTAAATTGTAAGTTAATTATTTATTCTTTTTACTTTTTAGACACCCTCGTTGAGTTAATTTCATGATGATAGGAATAATTAATAACCTGGATTTTGTGTTAATTTTGGATTTATATTCCTTTCAGTGAGAGGTATTGGCAATAACAAGAGATGTTCGTCGAGGACATATCCCAGATTTGTAAGTGTCGCAACGGCCTTCCCTGTTCGTTTAAGATCCATCCAGCGGAACCCTTCAAAAGCAAGTTCGATCCTTCTTTCCTGCAATATGGCATTTTCTACTTCATCTGCCGACTTCCCGGAGAGTTCGGCAGTTTTATCGGGAAGACCAACCCGGTCTCTTATGGTTTTCAGGTCGGCCAGCGCTGCTGGTATATTGCCAAGTTGTGTTTCCGCCTCAGCTCGTAATAAAATTGTTTCGGGAAGGCGTTGTATATACCAGTGATCTTCACTGGCCCAGCCATTGTCGTGTCTCCATTTATAAATAAAAGGAACATTATTTCCCCAGTATTCGTCGGTCCAATCTGAAGCTTCAAAAATAATGGATGAATGTAATCTCACTGAATCACCGTCAGTACGCATTGCACCAACCAAATCCAAGGTTGGGGTCATGAATTTACGCCAGTTGTCGCCGGTTATTGAGGTCGGCAACAACAAATGATATTGCCACGCTGTAACATTCGGTGCTTGAAATTGAATTTCGATAATGGACTCGGTGTTGTTGTAATGAGCCCCATCGAATAATTCGTCGAAATTATTAAGTAATGAATAAACTCCCGTATTTGATATTACATCGTCGCAATATTTCTTGACTTTCGTCCAGTCGGCAGGTTTTTGTGTAGCATAAATTTGTGCAAGCATTGCATTGGCCGCTCCTTTCGTTGCCCTTCCGCGAGTTTGCGTTTCATCGCTGTAACTATCAGGCAAAACGGTAACACAATACTCCAGATCTTTTATAATTTGTGCATAAACACCAGCCGCGTCGGTTCTTGCTAAATTAACCGATTCCAAATCGGTACTTTCGGTAGGCACTAAAGGCATCGGGACTCCACTAAACATCCTGACGAGATCGAAATATTTCATGGCCCTTAAATAAGTAGCTTCAGCAAGAATCTGGTCTCTCCGGGTATTTCCGCCGTCCAGTTTCACATCCAGTTTCGAGTCTTCAATCAGTGGAACATATTTGAGTACGGCGTTTGCCCTGTTGATCATAGCATAACAAGCAGACCAAAAATCAATGATATAGTCATCGTTTGAGGCCGAAAGTTGAAAAGCTCTTATCCGGAACAAGCTAGGATCGTCTCCGCCGGCATAAACATTGTCATCAAAATTATCAACCAAACACATCCTCAGCCAGTTTTGGTGTCCATCGGAAAGGCAATTGTACACTCCAACAAGGGCGCTCTCTGCGTCGGTAGCAGTTTTATATGCTACTGAAGCTGATAGTTCTGATTTAGGTTCCAGATTCAAATAATCCTTGCTGCACTGTATCGTTGTGAAAGCCAGTGCAACTATTGTTAATAAAAGACGAATCTCTTTTTTCATTTTTTCATTTTTAGTTTTTTATTAATCACTCTTAAAGTTTGATGATTGCTTTAAAAAGTAACATTTACTCCAAATGTATAAGCGCGTACATTCGGGTAAGTTCCCGTATCGACCCCCAAAGACGTTGGATTCGTAGAAACACTGACTTCCGGATCATAACCAGTATATTTTGTAAAAGTCAATAAGTTTTGACCTGTAATAAAAATATTTAAGTTGTTTATATGCAGCGTTTTGAGTAGGTTTATTTTTAAATCGTAGGAAAGAGTAACGTTTTTAACCCTTAAATACGATCCGCTTTCAACAAACCTGTCAGAGACTTCAGAATTGATAGAACTGGCAAAGACTGCACGTGGTATATCTGTAATATCTCCGGTGTTCTTCCATCTGTTTAGCACCGATGTTGACGCGTTTTTATAGCCTTCCATTGATTCCAGTTCGAGCCGGGTGGAATTGAAAATTTTATTTCCATAGACACCCTGCAACAAGATAGAAAGATTAAACCCTTTGTATGAAAATGTGTTCGTCATTCCATAAGTGAATTTTGGATTTGGATTTCCAATTACAGTCCGATCCGAATCTGCATCCATTTCAAGATAATTACCTAACGATCCATCCTTTTTTATGTAATCGATGTCACCAGTTTCTGGATTTACACCGGCAACCTTAAACCCATAAAATTCACTCATTGGATGATCTTCGCGAATTGTTGTTACATAACCACGTTCGCGAATGATATTGCCGGTATAAATTATTGCACTGTTGCCACCTGCAATCCGAATAATTTTATTTCTATTAATAGATATGTTGGCATCAGTAGTCCATTTGAAATCTCCTGTTAGGTTTCGGGTAGTAATTTCAAATTCAAAACCTTTATTCTGAACTTTTGCAAAATTTTGAAGACCTGTCTCATAGCCTGTCGAAAGTGGCAAGTTAACCTCCATCAGAGCATCTGAAGTTTTTTTAAGATAAAGATCTACAATAATACTAATGCGGGAGTCAAACAAACTTAAATCAATTCCAAAATCTGTCTGTTTGGTGGTTTCCCACTTCAACGATTCATTTCCAATAGTAGAAGGATAATAGCCGGAAATAACCCCACCACTAAAAGGATACAATGCTCCTAATCCAACTTTGCTCAGATGTGCATAGTAATCAATACCACTTTGGTTGCCTGTATAGCCATAGCTAGCCCTGATTTTTAGATCAGAGATAGCTGTTATATTACTTAGAAATGGTTCTTCTGATATACGCCATCCAGCTGAGAATGATGGGAAATTTCCATATTTATTATTCGCTCCAAATTTGGAAGAGCCGTCTCTGCGAAAGTTGACAGAAACAAGGTATTTGTGATCATACGCATAACTAATCCTCCCTAAATACGATAAAAGCGACGACTCATATTTTTCTGTGCCAAACGATGTGGCGGTAGAAGCTGCATTCAATGTTTGTACTGACGAATTTGGGAATCCTTTTACTGTTAACCACGAATTTTCGCCTTCATATTTCTGGCTGGTCATACCCAGAACAGAAGAGATCACGTGTTTTCCAAAGGTTTTGCTATAATCCAGTGTGTTTTCAAGAAGCAGGGTCATCCCTTGTCCTGAATTTGCAACTGCTCCTCCACCGGTCGAAACAGCATATGCACTTTTCTCAACATAGGTAAAGCTATCGTAATTCGTAAAATTGGCATCTACGCCGACTGATGTTTTAAACGAAAGGTTAGGTGCCAAGTTGATTTTAGCATAGATGTTGCCTAGTATGTTATTCGATCGAGAGGCCGAATTACTTCCATACATCGATGCAAGAGGATTATCCTGTCCGTTATAAGGATTGTATCCGAAATATCCATTGTCTGTATATTTTTCTACAAATGAAGGAGTACTCAAAGCTCCAAGGACTGTGCCTCCTTCATTTATTGTAGCATTATCTGTTATATCTTTTGATTTGCTTTTACTAAAACTAATGTTTGAACCAAAAGAAAGCCACTTATACATTTCATGGTCAAGGTTCAACTTTAATGTATATCGTTCAAAAGCAGAAGGTTTTATTATTCCATCATTTTTTAAACGATCTACTGAAAAATAGAATTTTGTTTTTTCGCTTCCTCCGGAAAAAGAAAGCTGAAGGTCATTCGAAATAGCGGTACTAAAAATAATATCCTGCCAATTGTTATTTGTCGTAATTGCATCAAGGTTTGTTGCGAGCGGCAGTCCGGCATTAAGCCTTTCGTCATTGATAAGATCCACCAGTTGACTTGTATTTAACACATCAAGTTGTTTCGTCACATTACTTATTCCAAAGGTTTTTTTAAGAATAATAACAGACTTTCCGGCCTGACCTTTTTTTGTCGAAATCAAAACCACTCCATTGGCAGCCCTTGCGCCATATATTGCACACGAGGAAGCGTCCTTCAATATTTGCATCGACTCAATATCAGACGGATTAATAAACTGAATATCATCAGTTGGCATCCCATCAACTACATATAAAGGATTATTGCTCGAACTGATAGAGGTTGCCCCCCTTATCTGGATGGAGAAATTTCCATTGGGTTTTCCTGATGCTTGAACAATAGAAACCCCTGCAACTTTTCCCTGAATTGCCTGAGTCAGATTTGCCATACTTTTCTTTTCTGTATCGTCCATTTTCACGGTGGAAACCGAAGTTGTTAAATCTTTCTTTTTAACTGTGCCATATCCAATGGCTACCACTTCTTCAATCCCAACAGTTTCTTCTTCCATGCGTATGTTTATACTGCTTTTCCCTACTACTAGAATTTCTTGAGTTTTCATTCCCATGAATGAGAAAATAAGCGTAGCATTCGCCGGTACTTTATTCAATGTATATCTTCCATCTGCATCGGTAATCGTTCCGTTGGTTGTACCTTTTACAACAATAGAAACACCAGGTAGAGGAAGTCCTCCTGTGTCGGTTACTGTTCCATGTATTGACCCGGCTTGTTGAGTTGTAAACTGATTTGACTTCGTAGAAATTGCAATCTGCCGGTCAACAATTTTGTAAATTACGTCTGAATCACGGAATAGTTTGTCGAGGATTTCAGAAACAGGTTTGTCATCGGCTGTAATACTAACTCGTTGATTTACATTAATCAGGCTGGCGTCGTATATGAAATAAAACTCCGATTTTTCTTCGATCTGATTTAATACATCTTTGATCGTTGAGTTATTCATATTAAGAGTTAATCGTGTAGTTTGAGAGTAGGAGGTAACCGCCAGAACCTGAGTTACACAGACTATCAATGCAAAAAGCGTCAATTTCATGGTTCTTAACATTTTCGACTTCCAAAATGCATGCATCATGAAAATCCATGAGTAATAGATTTTTTTCATAAATTTGTTTCGATTTGGGTTTAACGTCAAATAAAAAGTGCCTGAGCCTGAGAAACAAGGGCACTGTAAACTCATTTTGAAGGAGGTGTTTCAGCATCTCCTTTTTTTGATATGTATCAAATCATAGGCAAGAGATTGATTAATATTTTATTTTAAAATTAGTTTTGTGTTGATGCCATTTTCCTGAATAATTTCGGCATCGATGCGGCAAGAGAATTCCATCAATTCAACAATTTTTTCCAGACTTTCATTTTTAAACCGGGCATTGAATACCGATTTGTAAACTGCCGGATTCTGCACTTGAATTTCAATGTCGTATTTTCGTTCAAGTGTTTTCAGAACTTCTGTCATCTGGGTGTCGTTGAAAATTAGTATTCCTTCTTTCCATTCTGCATATTCTGATGGTTTAGTTTCTGTAATATTTACATTTTGCGATGCCAAATCGTAAACCGCTTTTTCTCCGGGTTTCATCCGATAGCTAAACTGTTTGTTTTGTGTGTGTAATAATTGAACGCTCCCTTGTTCGAGAACCACGCTTATTTTCTTGTCGTCGGGATATGCGCTTACATCGAATTTAGTTCCCAATACTTTAATATTTAATTTATTGCAAGCAACGATTACTGGGATTTCTTTGTTCTTTTTAACTTGTAGGTAAGCCTGACCTTCCAGTTCAAGATTGCGGTTATCAATCGAAAATTTATGGTTGTAACGCAGGGTACTTCCTGAGTTTAGCCACACAACAGTGCTATCAGGCAGAATTACTTTCGATATTTGCCCGTATTCGGCAACAATTTGTGTATGCTGAAGTGTTTGGCTTTGCGTTTGGGAATTTTTTCCCATGTAATGCATGAAAAAAGAAGAAGCGATAAAAATCAGGAGAATTGCTGCGTATTTCAACACAGAATAAATATTTATTGAACGTTTGGGGATTGGCAGTTTGTTTCTCAATTTTGAATAAGATTCTTCCTGTTGGATTTTGGACATTGTTTTACTGGTTGAAATCAGCGCCCAACCATATTTGGCCTGTTTGTAAAGTTTTTGTTTCTCTGTATCGGCTTCAATCAACCGAAGAGTTTCTTCTTTTTCCGAACGATTTAAATCGTTCAATATCAATTTGAGTATGTTGTCCAGTTCTTTCATAAAAGATTACTATTACACAGATAATGCACGAATATGACTTTACCCACCCTTTGTGAAATTTTTTTTCGGGAATCCGAATAATCGGGAGGTAACTTAGTTGATAAAAAGAAAGGCCATGAGAGGTAAGTAATCGTTTAGCGAAACTCTAAATGATTTTAATGCCCGCCGGATGTGTTTCTCTACCACTTTTTCCGAAATATTTAATGCTTCTGCGATTTCTCTGTTTTTTAGATCTTTAAACCGGCTCAAATAAAACACCTCTCTGCATTTGGGAGGTAATTCGTCCATGGTTTGCTTGATAATTTGCTCAATTTCGTCGAAAATGTTCGCAGACGAATCAATGCTGCTCAGAATTTCTGCATTCAAATCGAGTTCAATTGTTTGCAGGCCGTTGGAGGTAAATAATTTCTGACGATATCGGTGGTCGCGTAATCGGTACAGGCAGTTGTTTTTAGCAACAGTAAACAAGTAAGCGCCAAGATTTGTATCTTCTCTCAGTTCTTGTCGCTTGTTCCATAATGTCATGAAAGTATCCTGAATTATATCTTCTGCCAGATCGTGTTGAGGAATGAATTCGAAAATAAAATAGTAAAGACGTGAATAATATTGTTTATGCACTTCTTCAAAAGCAAACTCGTCGTTTCGTTTTATTCTGGTCAGTAGTTGGAGATCATTCAGTAGCATTACTCCCTTTGATATGTGAGAAGCAAATTTAGAAAAAATATAGAAGTACGCCAGATAAGTATTTTCCCATTAAATAATTTACTATTTACAATTTGCTGACTGGCATACAATCAGTGTCTTATGTCATGTTCAATGCGATAATATATTATTTTGATTACTTAAAGCAAAGTCACAAAAAGATTACAGGTAATATCAGCCACTTGAATAGTGCGAACTGTGGTGATTTTGTGGTGGATATATTGTGCTGTTTTTGTTTTTGGTGTTTGCCGGAATTTGCAGACGAATAAAAATTTATACAGAATATAAATCGTTGGAAGTGATCAGTTTTTTTCAAAAAAAAGCATCGAACTGTCTGATTATGGAAGATTTATTTATTTTTGCAGCAAATTAAAATTGAAAATATAAATACATAAGAATGGCAACTACTGCAGATTTTAAAAACGGGCTTACCATCGACTTCAACGGTCAGTTCTATACGATCGTACAATTTCAGCATGTAAAACCCGGAAAAGGTGCAGCGTTTGTGCGTACTAAACTGAAAAACGTAAAAACCGGTAAAGTGATTGAAAATACCTTTAACTCGGGCGTAAAAGTGGATGTAGTGCGTATCGAACGTCGTCCTTATCAATACTTGTACAAAGACGAAATGGGTTTCAATTTCATGAATACTGAAACATTTGAGCAAGTTTCTATTATGGATGGTTTGATTGAAAATGCTGACCTGATGAAAGAAGGCCAGGTTATTGAAATTAACTTCCACGCTGAAACCGAAACTCCATTAACCGCTGAGCTTCCTCCATTTGTTGAATTGCTGATTACACAAACCATCGAAGGAGAAAAAGGCAACACTGCCAGCTCTACTGCTTTAAAACCTGCTACGGTTGAAACTGGTGCCGAAATTATGGTTCCGATGTTCATCGGCGAAGGTGAAATCATTAAAGTAGATACCCGCGATCGTTGCTACAGCGAACGTGTGAAGAAATAAGTTTCAGAATTATTGCTGAATACGAATCAAAAGCCTTCGGAAACGAGGGCTTTTTTCGTACAGACATACAGGTCAATTTTTCTGTTTTTCGCTCTTCCCCTTTAACTTATCTTTCCCCGAATGTTATTAAAATATCACTTTATTGATATTTGTCTGGTGGCTTTCAACGAAATATATACTTTTGCAATCCCTTTCCGAAGGAGGTAAACTATTTAAAACAAAGCAATTCAATGATTACAGTATCGAATCTGAGTGTACAATTTGGCAAGCGCGTGTTGTTTCGCGATGTAAACATGAAATTTACTCCAGGCAACTGCTATGGCATTATCGGAGCCAATGGTGCCGGTAAATCAACTTTTCTGAAAACGTTATATGGAGAGGTGGACAGTACTACCGGATCCGTATCTTTTGGCTCGGGCGAACGTTTGTCTGTACTGAAACAGAACCACTTCGAATTTGACGACTGTCAGGTTTTGGATACTGTAATGATGGGGCACCGCAAACTTTGGGACGTTAAAAACGAAAAAGACGCGCTTTACATGAAGCCTGATTTTTCTGACGAAGATGGAATCCGTGCGGCTGAACTCGAATCGTTGTTTGCTGAAATGGATGGCTGGAATGCCGAAAGCGATGCAGCCAGCTTGCTGAGTGGTTTGGGTATTAAAGAAGAACATCATTATAAGTTATTGAAAGAACTTTCGGGAAGAGAGAAGGTGAAAGTGCTGTTGGCTCAGGCTTTGTTCGGAAAACCGGATAATTTGCTGCTTGATGAGCCAACCAACGACCTCGACCTGGAAACGGTGGGCTGGTTGGAAAACTACCTGTCGAATTTCGACAATACCGTGTTGGTGGTTTCCCACGACCGTCACTTCCTCGATTCAATTTGTACTCATACGGTCGATATCGATTATAACAGCATCAATCTGTTTGCCGGAAACTACAGCTTCTGGTACGAATCGAGCCAGTTGGCATTGCGCCAGCAGCAGGCTCAGAATAAAAAAGCAGAGGAAAAGAAGAAAGAGCTTTTGGAGTTTATTTCGCGTTTCAGTGCCAACGTGGCCAAATCGAAACAAACTACCAGCCGTAAGAAGATGCTTGAAAAACTCAATATTGAAGAAATCAGGCCCTCTACCCGCCGGTATCCGGGAATTATTTTTACACCGAACCGCGAACCCGGAAACAATATTTTACAGGTAACAGAATTATCGGGTTCTTACGAAGGAGAATCGCTTTTCAAAAACCTCGAATTTACAGTTGAGAAAGACGATAAAATTGTGTTCCTGTCGCGTGATACCCGTACCATGACTTTGCTTTTTGATATTCTTTATGGATTGAAGCAGGCTGATAGCGGAACATTTGAATGGGGACAAACCATCACCACCGCGTATTTGCCACTGGAAAATAGCGAATTCTTTGAGAAACCGATTCCCTTGATCGATTGGTTGGGACAATATTCCGACGATACCAGCGAAATGTTTTTACGCGGATACCTGGGTAAAATGCTTTTCTCTGGCGAAGAAGTTTATAAACAAGCCAATGTATTGTCGGGAGGAGAAAAGGTGCGTTGTATGATTTCCCGCATGATGTTGCGCAATGCCAATGTCATGATTTTGGATACACCAACCAACCACCTTGACCTGGAATCTATTCAAGCATTTAACAATACGCTGACTCGTTTTAAAGGAAATATTCTGATGGCCTCGCATGACCACGAATTTATTCAGACTGTTTGTAATCGCATTATCGAAATTGGACCGAAAGGATACATCGATAAAAGGATGGATTACGATGATTATATTTTGGATGAGAAAATCCGCGAACAGCGAAATCAACTCTATTAATTTACAACTGATATTCAGTAAGTATCAAAATAAAAGCCCTGTGAGCATTGAATCACAGGGCTTTCTTATTTGTTTTTAGACAAAAAATTATTCGATAACAGTTACCCATCCGTGTGTATCAGGCTCGTCGCCGTACTGAATGGCTCTCAGTTTTTTATACAACATTTCGCTGATCGGACCCGGTTTTCCATCGGGCGAGAAGATATAGGATTTTTGTTCGTCGTAATCGTCGATTCGTTCAATCGGGCTGATAACGGCAGCAGTTCCGCAGGCACCCGCTTCTTCAAATGTAGCAAGTTCTTCTACTGCAACCGGACGTTGCTCTACTTTCAAACCCAGATCTTCAGCCAAAGTCATCAAGCTTTTGTTGGTGATTGATGGCAAAATAGATGTCGATTTCGGAGTAACGTAGGTTTTATTTTTAATTCCGAAGAAATTGGCAGCACCGCATTCGTCGATGTATTTTTTTTCCTTTGAATCGAGATAGAAAACGTTGGAATAGCCCAGCTCGTGTGCTTTTGCTCCGGCACAAAGACTGGCTGCATAGTTTCCGCCTACTTTGTATTTACCCATTCCGAGAGGAGCAGAACGGTCGTAC
This sequence comes from Prolixibacteraceae bacterium, assembly GCA_963668595.1. Taxonomy (GTDB): domain Bacteria; phylum Bacteroidota; class Bacteroidia; order Bacteroidales; family Prolixibacteraceae; genus GWE2-42-39. Next base: position 3,473,504 of record OY764876.1, read on the forward strand.
TCGCGCATGATAACAAACGGAGTAGTTTGGAAACCGCCTTTGAAATATGGACCAACCGGAGTAACAAATACGATGAACAGATATTCGTCGGCAGGTTTAACGCCTACCTGAGCTCCGGTTCCGATAAGTAGCGGGCGAACATATAGCGAAGCTCCCGATTCGTAAGGCGGAACAAAGCGCTCGTTTAGCTTGATGGCCGTAATTACTGCTTCGTTGAATTTCTCAACAGGCAACACAGCCATCATGGTTCCATGACTCGAATCCTGCATGCGGCGGGCATTATCTTCCATGCGGAAAACGCGAATTTTGCCATCTTGTCCACGGAATGCCTTCAATCCTTCGAAAGCTTCTTGTCCGTAGTGAAGACTTGTTGCAGCCATGTGCATAGTAATCTGTTCTGACGAACTTACTTCAAGCTCGCCCCATTTTCCGTTACGGTAGTAACACCTTACGTTGTAATCGGTTTTGCGATAACCAAAACCCAAATTACTCCAGTCTAAGTTTTCCATAGTATAATTAATTTCTTTAGCTATCTGGTTTTTTGAAAACTAAGCCATAAAATAAAGAAAAATAACGATCAGAAAGAAGGAGTTAGGGCGGAGAAAATTATTTTTCAGAATTTAAAGGAGAAAAAATGTCAAAACTGAGTTCCCAACCAACCCCAGGCGAGGTAACGCAAGAACTTTCCTGCAAGCATGGCCACGGCTGTTATTTTCCAGTTGGCTCGCAAAACACCCAACCCAACCGCAAAAATGTCGCCCACCAGAGGGAGCCAGCTGAAAAAAGCAAAAATAGCTCCTCTTTTTTCGAGCCGGTTATGCCAGTATTCGATCTTTTCCTTTTTAACACGAAGGTATTTTTCAATCCAGTCCCATTTTCCGAGGTAGCCAAGCAGATAGCCACTCATGCCTCCCAGCCAGTTGCCTAGTGTGGCCACTGCAATGCACGAAGTCATATCGAAACCTTTGGCTACCATTACAACTAACAAAGCATCGGAGCTGAACGGGATTAGCGTTGCAGCCAGAAAACTTGCTGCCAATAAACCCCATAAACCGTATTCATAAAGAAATTCCATGCGAGCGAAAATACACAGGATAGCTCTACTTACAAAAGGAGAATGAAAATCTTAAGCCGATTTCTTCGATCTTTTTGCCAAGATTCGGAGGTTTGAACAGAAAAGAAGCAGAATAGAAAAACTATGTATTGACGAATGCTGCAAAAATGACCGGTAATATTTGTTTGAACCTGGTGCTAAACCTAAATTTGTGAGGTGCGATTTTAGTTAAATATCTGAACTTTTTTGCGATGAGGCAAATTCTACTTTTTCTTTTACTGACAGGATGTTTCAATATTGTCCGGGCCGAAAATCAGGATTCAACATGGATTGTTGATCACTACGCCAAACAGGAGCGTTTTATTACGATGCGCGATGGCGTAAAGTTGTTTACTTCAATTTATATCCCGACGGATCGAACTGAAAAACACCCGATACTGATAACCCGTACTCCATATTCATGCGCCCCTTATGGAGAAAATCACTTCAGAAAATTTTGGTCGAATCATTACAAAGAATATTGCCGTGAAAATTACATCCTGGTTATTCAGGATGTACGGGGCAAGTACATGAGTGAAGGTGAATTTATTGACGTAAGACCTTTTAATCCGACAAAAAAATCGAATCAGGATATTGATGAAGCCAGCGATGCGTATGATACAATCGACTGGTTGATTAAGAATATGGAAGGAAATAACGGACGAGTTGGTGTTTTCGGAACATCCTACCCCGGTTTTTATGCAACACAGGCTGCTCTTTGCCGACATCCGAACCTATTTGCTGTTAGCCCGCAGGCGCCCGTTACCGATTGGTTTATGGGTGACGACTGGCATCATAACGGAGCATTGTTTCTGCTTGATGCTTTTAGCTTTTACGGGACAGGCGGCTTTGGGATAAATCGTCGGCAACCAGACAGAAATGGAGCAAAAAGCGGGATTGTCATTCCGGTAAAAGATAGTTATGATTTTTTTCTGAGAACAGGAGCAATACCGAATTTCACAAAGTTAACCGGCGACTCAATCAAGTTTTGGAATGATTTGATGAGTCATCCGAATTACGACGATTGGTGGAAAAAAAGAAGTGTGCCGAGTGTTTGTTTCAACATAAAACCAGCAGTTCTCGTTGTGGGTGGATTGTTTGATGCCGAAGATTGCTATGGTGCATGGAATACTTATAAAGCGATTGAGAAACAATGCCCGGCAACTGATAACCGGTTGGTTATGGGGCCCTGGAGCCACGGACAATGGAACAGTACCGATGGTTCGCATTTGGGACACATTGAGTTCGGAAGTAATACGGTTGCCTGGTACACCGAAAATATTGAAAAACCATTTTTCGATTATTATCTGAAAGGAAAAGGATCGGTTGATCGCATCAAAGAAGCCACGGTTTTCTTTTCCGGAGAAAATAAATGGGAACAATTTGAGCAATGGCCACCTGCTGAAGTTAAAGAGAAATCGCTATATCTGGGTGCTGATAATAAATTGTGTTGGGAAAAATCAGTGACCCCTCAGCCTCAATTTTCAGAATACATTAGCGATCCGTCGAAACCAGTTCTGCATGCCGATGGAATAATTACCCGTAAAAACCCGGAATACATGACCGACGATCAGCGATTTGCTGCTCGCAGAACCGATGTATTGGTTTTCGAAACGGAAGAATTAACCGGGGACATTACTTTGGCTGGACCTTTGGCTGCCGATCTGAAAGTGAGCATCTCAACTACTGATGCCGATTTTGTGGTGAAGGTTATTGATGTATTTCCCAACGATTTCAAGTACAAAGGGAAAAACGGTTATGTGATGGGAGGCTATCAAATGCTGGTTCGGGGTGATGTTTTCAGAGGTCGTTACCGCAATAGTTTCGAAAAGCCAGAGCCTTTTATTCCGGGAAAAATTGAAGAAGTAAAATTTGAGATGCCCGATGTAGCTCATGTATTTAAGAAAGGACACCGGATTATGGTTCAGATTCAAAGTTCGTGGTTTCCGCTTGTTGACCGCAATCCTCAAACATTTACAAATATCTACGAAGCCAATGATTCTGATTTTAAGAAAAGTACAATTCGCATTTATCACGATAAAACCAACTTCAGCAAAATAATTCTGCCAGTATTAGGTCGTTGAATTTGTACGACGAATGCATTATTCATATTGATTTTACATGAAGTAGGTAAATTTAACATGAGACGATGAATTGTAACACAAAGTAAACCTTCGCATTCTTTGTTCTATGTAATTTCGGGCTAAGTTTCTATTTTTACCTCTGTAAATCTTGCATGAAATTGTCTGAAAATACCTTACATACCGATTCTGAATTAATTAAGAAGCTCAAGAAAGATGATCTGGAGGCTTTTAATCAGATTTTTTATAACTACAGTTCAAAACTGTATCATTTTGCTTACAGTTATTTGAAATCGAAAGAAGAGGCGGAAGAACTTGTTCAGGATGTTTTTTATAAAATTTGGGAAAAGCGTAAGGACATCAAAGAGGAATTTCAGTTTCGGTCGTATTTATTTTCAATAGCTTTCAATCAAATAAAGAAAAGTTTCAGGTCGAAAGCATTGCTTAATAAATATCTGGCATCTGGGCAGCCGGATGATTCAAATTCAGGAATGGTTAATCAGGATGTCAATTATTCGTCGTTGAAATCGCTGGTTGAGAAGCTGGTTGATGCAATGCCGGAAAAGAGACGGGAGGTTTTCAGAAAAAGTCGGTTTGAAGGAAAAAATGCCAAAGAGATTTCTGCTGAAATGAACCTCAGTCAAAGCACGGTAGAAAATCATTTACTTCAGGCATTAAATTTTCTGAGAAAGCATTTAAATGAAGAAAATATGGCCGGACTTCTGTTTTTCTGGCTTTTTCTGAAATAAAATCTGTTTTTTTTTCTCTGTCCGGTTGGGTGTAAAGTCTTCGTGGTGGATATACATCATAAATACGATTCCAAAGTATGGATATTTCAATCAAAAATCGGATTCAAAAATATTTGAAATCATCTTCGCGAACGGATGAAGATGCAATTGCTGATTTATTTCTGAATTCCGCCAATGAGTCTGAACTTGAACAAGCATCGAAGGAGCAATGGGACAGAACTACTTCTGAACCGGTTGATTTGCAGCACGTGTTGCATCGCATACACTTTCAGATTAATTCATCTTTAGCCATACAAAAACCTGTTTCCCGGCTACTTCATATTTATTCCCGGGTAGCAGCTATTCTGTTGATTCCTGTTTTGCTCGGAAGTTTGTTTGTGATTTATGACCGGGGTAATCCGGAAGTATCACGAACCGAAATCATTTCGCAGAAAGGTTCTCGGGTAAAATTTATTTTGCCTGATGGAAGTACCGGGTATTTAAATAGTGGTTCAACATTAAGTTACGCCGAGAATTTCAAAACAAATCGGATTATAACCATGGACGGAGAGGGTTATTTTGACGTTACAAAAGATAAAGAACATCCTTTTGTGGTGCAAACGAAATACGCCGACATCAGTGTTTTAGGAACAAAGTTCGATTTGTGTGCTTATTCAACCGACGATAAAGTCTTTACGACATTGGAGGAAGGATCGGTTGTTGTAACGAATAATATTTCGCACAAGGATGCGGTGCTAAAACCGGGCGACCAGTTACAAATAAGTACTAACAACGGAGAGATGAAGCTCTCAAATGTAAATACTCAGCTTTACACTTCGTGGAAAGACAATATGCTACGTTTCGATAATTCGCCATTTGAAGAAGTGGTGAAAAAGATGGAACGCTGGTATGGCATTAAAATAATACTGGATGAAAGCCTTAAAAACTCGGAGAGCTACACCTTAACGGTGAAAACAGAGAGTTTGAGAGAATTTTTACAGCTGTTATCGCTGACTACACCGATGAGTTACAAAATTGAAAAAGACACCTTATTTATTTATTCGCCAATGAAGAAATAAAAAAAGGGGAAAGTGCTCGCAACACTAACCCCTTCAAAAATACCCGAAAAGGGCATGTTTAACTAAGAATTTCAAATTTATGAAAAAAGAACGGATGTGTAACAATGACAGGCATTATTATGCTTTGTCTCGTCTTATTCGCATTATGAAATTGACAGTATTTCTTTTGTTATTCACAATTGTATGTGTGAACGCGAATGTTTATTCGCAGGCAACCAGTTTGAACTTAAAAGTTCAAAATTCTACGGTAAAACAAGTTCTTCGCGAAATTGAAGATCAAAGTCATTTTTACTTTATGTACAATGACCAAAACATCGATGTTCAGCGAAAAGTCTCCATGAATATTAGAGAGATGGGACTTGAAGAAGCGTTGAAAAAAATCTTTGAAGGAACCGGGACAAAATATCTGATAAAAGATCGTCAGGTAGTTCTCTATTCCGATTCTGAAAATTCACTTAACGGAGTTCAGGCAGCCAGGTCGGTTTCCGGAAAAGTGGTCGATCAGTCGGGACAACCCTTACCGGGAGTTTCTGTTGTGGTGAAAGGAACGTCGAGAGGAACTGTTACTGATTTCGATGGGAAGTACTTGTTACAAGAGATTCCTGCTGAAGCAACACTGGTTTTTTCGTTTGTGGGCATGAGAATGCAGGAAATCTCAGTGAGCGGAAAAACAATCGTTAATGTTGAATTAGTAGAGGATGCCATCGGTATTGAAGAGGTTATTGCGATTGGTTATGGTACCCAGAAAAAAGTGAACTTAACCGGTGCAATTGAAGCAGTTGGAAGCGAGGTTTTTGAAAATCGTTCGACCTCGAATACAACGCAGGCTCTGCAAGGTGCTATTCCAAACCTGAACATTTCTTTGGAAGATGGAAAACCGACTCGTTCAGCTTCGTTCAATGTGCGTGGACAGACTTCCATCGGGCAGGGAGGTAGTGCTTTAGTTCTGATTGATGGGGTAGAAGGCAATCCGTCTTTACTGAATCCCAACGATATTGAAAGTGTAAGTGTACTAAAAGATGCAGCTTCCGCAGCTATTTACGGAGCGAGAGGTTCATTCGGTGTGGTACTGATTACAACAAAACGTCCGCAAAAAGGTAAAACAAGCATTAACTATACAGGGAATTATTCGATTCAATCGCTGGCGCAGAAACCAGAATTTGTGACCGATGCTGTTACCTGGGTTGAACATTTCAGAATGTCGTATTATAACCGGCAGGGGACAATACCTACTTCAATAAATAACAATACGCAGCTATATAGCGACGATTGGTTGGAACGTCTGAAAGCATGGAAAGCGTCAGGTGAAGGCCCAAAAACGGAAGTATTACCTAACGGAAACTATGAATATTATAGCAATACTGATTGGATGGGCTTGCTTTTTAAAGATCATACTTTTGCACAGGATCATAACCTGACAATTTCGGGGGGTAATGATAAATCAGACTTTTATGTTTCCGGGCGTTTATACGATTTTGGAGGGATGTATAATTTTGATCCCGATACGTATCGTTCGTATAATTTCCGGGCAAAAGGATCTTTGCAGGCGTACAAGTGGTTACACCTGGCAAACAATATGGAGTTTGCCAACGACGATTACCACATGCCATTCTCGGCTCAGGGACGAAGTGCAAACATTCAGCGTTACATCGAAGTAAATGCTTTCCCAAGCTTACCGATGTACAATCCGGATGGAACATATACTCGTGGAGGTGCTGCTACCTTAGGTGCCTTTGTTGATGGAAATAACTATCAGAATAACAAACGCAATTTGTTCAAAAATACGGTAACGTTTAATACTAATTTTTTAGCAAATAAACTTCGTGTTAACGGCGATTTTACTTTCCGTTACGACGGGCGCGATTTCTTCTGGAAGAGGGTGAGGGTTCCGTATTATCAAAATGAAAAAGCTACAAATCCTTCGTATATGGGTGATGCCAATGGTATTATTTATGAATGGATGGGACATACGTTATACACGGCATCGAACATTTACACCGAGTATGAAAATACTTTTGCGGAAAAACACTACTTAAAAGCAATGGTTGGCTGGAATTACGAAACATCTTCGTACAAGGCAAATAGTATGGAGCGCAACCAGTTATTGCTTGAAAGTGCTGAAAGTATTCAGCTTGCAACCGGAACATCAATAAATTTGGGAGCAAGTGTTACACGATGGAAAACCACCGGAACATTTTTCCGTTTGAATTATGGCTATCTCGATCGCTATTTGCTGGAAGTAAATGGACGTTATGATGGTTCATCGCGGTTTCCAATCGATCAGCAGTGGGGATTTTTCCCATCAATTTCCGGAGGATGGAGACTTTCCGAAGAACCTTTCTGGGATGTGAATGAAAATATCTTGTCTGACATCAAATTTCGTGCGTCGTATGGTTCTTTAGGAAACGGAAATATACCTCCGTATCAATTTCTTGAATTACTAAGTATAAGCACTTCCGGTCGTGTACTTGACGGAGCTCTCAATAAAAAAACAAATGCACCTTCTCCTATTCCGGATGGACTTACCTGGGAAAAAGCAACTACTACTGACTTTGGCCTTGATTTCGGAATGCTGAAAGGGAAATTGCGCTTTTCGGGCGATTACTATGTGCGGAAAACGACTGACATGTATGTGGCCGGGCCAACTTTGCCTGATATTTTTGGTGCTACGTCTCCAAAAGGAAACTATGCCGACATGACCACAAATGGATTCGAGATAACATTAACCTGGCAAAATAAATTCGATTTGGCAAATAAGCCATTCCGCTATCAAATCAGGGGAACACTTTTCGATTATGTGTCGAAAATTGACAAGTATAATAACCCAACCAAAAAGATCAGCGATTACTATGATGGAAAAACCATTGGTGAATTATGGGGCTTTGAAACAGATGGTTTGTTTCAGGAAGATCCTGCTTCTGGCGAATATATCAATACCATCTTCAGTGCATCTGCTGACGCGGTTTGGCGCGCAGGGGATCTGAAAATCAAAAACAGAGATGGTAGCGCTGATAACATGATTACAAAGGGAGAACAAACGGTTGATAATCCTGGTGATATGGCTATTATCGGTAATACTGAACCTCGTTATCAGTACAACTTTAATTTGAGTGCAGATTGGAATGGATTTTTCTTTTCTGCCTTTTTCTTTGGAGTAGGAAAGCAAGACTGGTATCCCGGAGCCGAAACCGCTTTCTGGGGACAGTACAACCGCGGATACAACCAAATGCCTGCGTGGCATCTTGGCAACTACTGGACCGAGGATAACCGGGACGCATATCTTCCAAGATATTCTCAGTATAACGGAACCCTTGGATATTCTGGATCAGTACCAAACGATCGTTATCTGCAGAAAGTATCTTATCTGAGATTGAAAAACTTGCAGATTGGTTATACTCTTCCAAACTCATGGGTGTCGAAAATTGGGATGAAAGATGCCCGTATTTATTTCAGTGGTGAGAATCTTGCCAGTTGGTCGCCTTTGTATAAAAAAGCCAAAAACTTTATGGATGTGTCAACAGCTACCAGTAATACTGATTCAGACTTAAACGGTAGTTATAATCAGGGTGAAGGAAATAGCTATCCGTTGCTGAAAACAATCTCGTTTGGTATTTCGCTTACCTACTAATCTTAAAAACAGAAGAACATGAAAAAGTATATATTAGTTATTTTAGCAATAGCTCTCTTTTGTACCGGATGCGAAATGGACGAACCGGCTATTACTACTACTGATAAGGACGCTATATTTGGATCAGAAGAGGGATTGAAGGCATATACCATGTCGTTTTACGATATGTTTCCCAATGCAACCGACCAATCAATTGTAGAACAATCGTTGGTTGATTACGGAGCAACCAATACACTGAGTGGTTTTACTTTGCTGAATGCATACAGCGAAAATAATTCATCAGGCTGGAGCTGGTCTAATTTGCGTAATATCAACTATTTTATCGTTAATTGTACTGATCCAGGTATTTCTGAAAGCGTTCGGAATAACTATATCGGTATTGCACGCTTTTTCCGTGCATGGTTTTATTATGATATGGTACAACGATTTGGAGATGTTCCGTGGGTCGATCATCCACTGGATCCGAATGAAGAAGATATTTTATACGGAGCCCGCGATTCACGCGAACTGGTGATGGAAAAGGTATATGAAGACCTGATGTTTGCAGCTCAAAATATCAGTAGGACAACCGATGCAACACAATGTACTTTGATTACCAAATGGGTGGCTTATGCTTTTGCTTCTCGTGTATGCCTTTTCGAAGGAACTTTCAGAAAATATCATAATCTGAGCCTGGCAACTGCTCCGGCCATTTGGTTGAAGCGTGCAGAAGATGCTGCGTCTGTTGTAATGCAACAGTCAGGCAAATCATTGAATAGCAATTATCGTGCGTTATTTACCAGCGACAATCCACCAACATCAGAAACATTGCTGGCTATCGCTTCAAGTTCATCTTTGGGTGTAAAACACGGAGCAAACTGGAGGTGGACTTCAGAAACTTATGGATCGGGATTAAATTTGATTCGTGCTTTCGTTTGTACTTATCTGCAGAAAGACGGAACTCCTTATACCAATCGTGCAGGCTGGCAGTATCAGGATTTCTATGAAGAATTTCAGAATCGCGATGCACGTTTAAGTGCAACACTTCGCTATCCGGGTTACATGCGCGAGGGAAAACTTACCCTACCAGTGTATAGTGGTTATGCTCGTATTGGTTACCAGCCTATTAAGCTTTGTGTTGACGCAACAATCGGAGATAGCCAGACAGAAAGTACTCATGCAATTCAATTGGTTCGTTTCGGAGAGGTACTGCTTAACTATGCAGAAGCAAAAGCAGAACAAGGTACGCTGACTGATGCAGACTGGGCTGCTACGATTGGAAAGTTGAGGGCACGGGCAGGTATTACCGGGGGGCTTACTACAAAACCAACGGTACTTGATCAGTATATGAAAGAAACTTATTACCCAACTATCACCGATCCGGTAATTATGGAAGTTCGTCGCGAACGAGCAGTTGAATTGATATTTGAAGGTTTCCGTTTTGATGATTTGCGACGCTGGAAGTGTGGCGAATTATTCAAAAAAAGCTGGGAAGGGATGTATATTTCAGCAATAAATAAACCTCTTGATGTCGATCATAACGGTACTCACGATGTAATTTATTATACTGATAATACTTCACTTGCGGCAGGAGTGGCACTTTCCAATAATGCCAATCTGTATAAAGTGAAAGTGAGCACTGATCGTACTGCAAACATCATTCAGGTACATGCAGCGGGGAATGGTACAGGTTATTATCTTGCCTGGTTCACAAACAATGATTCAAAAAAGGTTTGGGGGCCTAAACAATACTATTACCCTATTCCGGTTGGATCGTTAAACAAAAATCCACAACTAACTCAAAATAAAGGTTGGGAGAATGGTGCAACGAACGATGGAAATTAATCCGTTAAGAGAATAGACGAGTTGTTCAAAGATTCTAACTAACTCTGGTACTTTGCTCTGTGTAATTCTGTGGCAGAATATGCAATATAAAACCACAGCGTTTCACAGAGCTTTGTACTAGAATGTGGAACTAAGCCGAAACAAATGAAGAATAATAATGGCATCAACACTGCCACAGAGAAAATACAAAAGATGAGAAATCCTGATTGGACAAGGCTATATAAAATATTTTTATTTGTTGGATGTGTGCTGTTGCAAGTTAATTCGGGCATGGCACAATCAAGTCCTTTTCGTTTAAAAATAATGAGTTTCAATGTTTGTCGTTCGGGAGAACTGACTCAGTATTCGGTTGTTCCGTTTGCAAATCTGATTCGACAATACGACCCGGACATGATTGCATTGCAAGAGTTGGATTATAAAACAACTCGTAATACAGGTATTGATTTTACAACCAAGCTGGGAGCTGAGCTGGGGATGTTCCCCGTTTTTGGAAAGACGATCAATTACAAAGGCGGCGAATATGGCATTGCGGTACTTTCAAAATACCCTTTCCTTTCGGTAAAAACAGAGCAGCTACCAACTCCGGCTGATAGAGAGCAGAGAGCTGTTTTGATTACCGAAGTTCAACTTCCTTCGGGGCAGAATGTCCGGTTTGCCAGCACTCATCTCGATCAGTCAAGCGATGCGATTAGTTCTGCAATGGCCAGTGCGTTGAATACTTTCTTATTAAAAGATGATATGCCAACCATCGTTGGTGGCGATTTCAATACAAGGCCTGAACAAGAAACTATTGCAAACGGAATGCAGCAGTGGAAGCGGTTTTGTAACGACGATCCGACTTCACCTGATAAACCGACTAAAAAAATTGATTACCTGTTTGGCTATCCGAAAGAAAAGTGTAAAACGATTAATTATCAGGTTATCGTGCAGACGGGTATTTCCGATCATTGTCCAATTGTTGCAGAAGTTGAATTTCAATAATCAGGAAAATGCAAAAAATAAATATTCTATTCTTATTGATAGTTAGCTTTTGGCTTTTTGTTTCCTGTGGAAAAGAAGAAAATCCATCGACCGATTTACCTGAGCCGGGAACGAAGAACCTCGTTTTAATTCAGGCCTATTCGCGTTTTAATAATCAGAAACTTTTCAGCACAAACGATTATTCTGCGGTAATTAATCAGATTCGCAGTAATCAGAATTATGTCGCGTTGCTTCATCGGGTCGATGCCGCGCTGGGTTCTGCAGGAACACAAAATCCGATGGTTACCATTGCGGCCGAAACAGTGCGGATACCGCTTTTTGCCTGGACACGCTATGCCGATGTGCGAATTGAAGGTTCCGGTATCTTGGTCGGACAAACAATTACCGAACTGAAAAATACCCGAACGAGCGAAGGGTGTAGCTATGTTTCTGTTCCGTTGACAGTAAATGGAAACATCAGCATGAATTTTGCGTCAATAACTTTTGAAGATGAAACACAACTGGCAGCAGGAGTCGCCGCAATAAAAGAGAAAATAGACGACAAAACGGTGTTGCTGGGCTTTGCTGCAAAAACGCTTCTAAATAAGCTGAAGGCTGAATTTCCCGAAGGAATTTATCGTTTTGAAACGATGGATCGTACCGGAGGAAATGCTACCCAGTTTTTATTTCTGCTAACAAAAACGAAATGGAAACTCGACGAATACAAGGAAAAAGCTGTCGGAACCGACGGCATATCTTGCTTCGATTTGAAAATTGAAAAATTATAAATAGGTTATTTACAAATGAAATAGCCATGTGCACTATAATCCGCACAAACCGAAAATGTATAAATGGCTATTCCATGCTTTGATATTTAGATTGAAATGTGAAAGCTGATAAGAGAATTGTACGAACCAACATTGAAAATTTATACACATGAATAAAAAATTAATCTTCTTCTTTATTGTTTGCATCCAGTTGTTTTTAATGCATCCAGATGCAGCAGCACAGAAAACCGCACAGCAGGGGACTGCAAAACTGAAAATATTGTGTTACAATCTTCGCTTTGGAGAATTGGCATCGCTGGAAGAACTGGCCGGATTTATTAAGAGTCAGAATCCCGATATTGTTGCTTTGCAGGAGGTGGATGTGAAGACAAATCGTCCGCGTGCACCACACCAGAATGGGAAAGATTTTATTACAGAATTGGGCTTCCGCACGGGTTTGCTCACTGCTTACGCCAAAACAATTCCTCATGAAGGCGGATATTATGGAATTGGCATTTTATCGAAATATCCGTTTGTTGAAACACGCCGGATTATGCTTCCATTTCCGGATGGAGCGAGAGAACAAAGGGCAATGCTGACTTCGGTGGTTGAGTTGGATAATGGAAAACTGATCACCTTTGTTTGCACTCATCTCGACTTACCAAATTCTTCAGTTCGTCAGATTCAGGTTCAGGCTTTGAATAAACAGTTGAAAAACAATCCGTACCCAATGATTGTGTGTGGTGATTTCAATGCAAACCCAGATTCTCCGGAGATTAAAGAAGGAATGTCGGTATGGAAACAGGTTACCAATGCTGATTTTACTGTTCCTGCAAATGATCCCAAATCGAAGATCGATTATATTTTCTGTTACCCGGTGCAACAATGGAAAGTTATATCAACGGAAACACCCCGGGTGGCCTGGTCCGATCACTTGCCGGTGAATGCAGAACTCGAATTGACATTCTGATTCGCAGTTTTTGAAACTGGCCTCTTCTTTTGAAGGAGCCAGTTTTTTTTAATAGTAGTCTGCTGTTTTGTATGAAAAATGGATGGGAGTATTCAGCGTTAAATTGCCGTGTTCGTCGCAATTTCTGCGATTATAATTGTGGACCTGTTTGTCGGTTTCCTTTATTCGGGATTGTTCACTACCTTTGAGGCGTTTAACACGATATACAAACATGGAATCAACAAGACAAAGCAAAATATCACGGCTGATACAGAAAGAATTGGCCGAAATTTTCCAACGCGAAAGTCGCGAACTGTTTCACGGAAAAATGATTAGCGTAACAACGGTGCGTGTAACCAGTGATTTATCGTTGGCGCGGGTTTATCTCAGTATTTTCCCTTCAGAAAAAGCAAGCGAGTTGTTGGTTGATATAAAACAGATTGGCCCGAAAATACGTTTTGAATTGGGCAAACGAACCGGCAAACAATTACGGGTAATTCCTTCTCTGGAATTCTTTATTGACGACAGCCTCGACTATATCGATCACATTGATAGTCTTTTAAAATAAGCCATGCAGTACGATCCAATCAAACGATCGCTGGGCGAAGTATTTAACCGTCGTCCTTTTCTGCGGAAATTATTCTATCGCCTGCTCGATCTGCTGTTGTTGCGTTCGTGGCACATTCGGCGCGAATTGCGTAAGCTGAAAGCAAAAGGATTGACTAGCCCGCATATTTTCGATGCTGGTTCGGGATTCGGACAATACTCGTACCGAATGTCGCGCTTGTTTCCCGGTGCGCAGATTTTAGCGGTTGACATCAAAGAAGAGCAAATTGCCGATTGCAACCGGTTTTTCTCTCAAATAGGAATGGGCAACCGGGTGAAGTTTCAATTAGCCGATCTTACTCAATTTGTTCAGAAAGATACTTTTGGCTTGGTGCTGTCGGTTGATGTGATGGAACATATCGAAGAAGATCGTCAGGTATTTAGAAACTTTGTTGCATCAATGAAACCTGGAGCGGTGTTGCTGATTTCAACTCCTTCAGACCAGGGTGGTTCGGATGTTCACGACCACGATCATGACGAAGAAGGGGCACATGGATTTGTGGACGAACACGTTCGCGACGGGTATAATATTGATGAAATTCAGGAAAAACTGCTCACCGCAGGATTCAGCAAGGTTGAAGCTCGTTACTCATACGGAAATCCGGGTAAATTGTCGTGGAAACTATCGATGAAGTATCCCATTCTGATGCTTGGTTTCAGCAAATGGTTTTTTGTTGTTTTGCCGGTGTATTATCTGCTCACTTTTCCATTTTGTATGGTGCTGAATTTTCTGGATGTACGCTTGAAACATCGTACTGGAACCGGACTCATTGTTAAAGCAATAAAATAAGCGTGAAGCTGGCCTTTTATATCGCCCGTCGCTACCTGATTTCGAAAAAATCGGTCAATGTGATCAATATTATTTCAGGTATTTCGGTGGCTGGTGTTTGTACTGCAACCGTGGCACTGGTGATTGTGCTTTCGGTAATGAATGGCCTGCACAATTTAATTTTTACCAGCTTTTCTTCTTTCGATTCGAATCTGAAAATCACGGCAACAGAAGGGAAATCGTTTGATCCAACCGATCTGGATGCGATCCGGAATCTTCCGGGAGTAGCTTCGTTTACAGAGGTGATCGAGGAAAGTGCTTTGCTGGTGTACAATCAGCGCGAATATCCGGCTATTGTAAAAGGTGTTCCGGACAATTATGATCAAATTATTGGGCTTGACAGTCTGTACGTTACCGAAGGGAAATTCATTCTGAATAAACCGCCACACCAATTTGCAGTGGTCGGAGAAGGTATTGCCTGGTATTTGTCGATGGGACTTAATTTTACCAATCCGGTTGAATTTTATGCGCCGAAAAAAGGAGTATCGTCGAGCCTCGATTTTAATAATGCATTTTCGTACGACTATTTGTATGCTGCCGGAATTTTTTCGGTACACCAGGAAGTTGATTCAAAATACATTTTGGTGCCTTTCGATTTTGCCCGTCGTTTGTTTCAGATGGAAAACACGGTGAATGCGGTTGAAATACAAGTGAATAAAGGAGTTGAAGTCGATGATCTTCAGCAAAAAATAAAAGAAATACTGGGAGCCCGGTTTGATGTAAAAAATCAGCACGAACAGCATCAGTTGATTTATCAGGTGGTTGAATCAGAAAAATGGTATGTGTATCTGATTTTTGGATTTATTCTGATTATTGCTTCATTCAATATACTGAGTTCGCTCAGCATGCTTATTATTGATAAGAAGCAAGATATTGCCATTCTGCGAAGCATGGGAGCTGATTCAAAACTTGTCCGTCGTATTTTTGTACTCGAAGGTTGGCTGATTTCGATTTTGGGCGCATTGATTGGCATTGTTTTAGGCAGCTTGCTGGTGTGGATGCAAGATCGTTTCGAACTGGTAAAACTTCCGGGCGATGCCGGAACTTACCTGCTTTCGTCATATCCGGTTCAGTTACAATTAAACGATCTGGTGCTGGTTTTTGCGCTGGTTGCCGGTATTGGTTTTCTTGCTTCGTGGTATCCGGTTCAGTCAATATCAGGCAAATATTTGCCTTTCGATCAGGATTAAATCTTCTTTTACAGCAAACTCAATATTTGTACAATCACAATTAGTAAAACCATTGCTATTGGGTAAACGGTTGCATAGGCAATGGATGGTGCATTGGTGTCGGTCATCGAGTCAACAGCTGCCAGACCGGGAGTACTGGTCATTCCTCCGGTAAGTGTTCCGAGCAGCATCAACAGGTTCATTTTCATGAAAACACGGGCAATAATGGCTGCAATAATCATTGGTACCAACGTAATTGCTGCGCCGATAGCAAATAATTCAATTCCATAATCCTGAAAAGTACTTACCAGTTTAGCTCCGGCACTGGTACCTACTGCTGCAAGAAAAAATAAAAGACCCAGTTGGCGGAGTAATTGGTTTGCAGCTCCAGTCATTGTCCAGAGAATAGGACCTGTTTTGCCAATTCGGCCTAAAATAAGCGCGGTAAACAGAATGCCACCGGTCAATCCAAGGTTGAAGTTGAATGAGCCAAATTTCAGCCCAATCTTGCCAACCAGAATACCAATAATAACTCCCATTGCAATAGGGAGGAAATCAGTGTCGGAAAGTTTACGGTCGTCATTTCCGAATATTTTGGCAACTTGCTCCAGACTTTCTTTGCTTCCTGCAATCATCAGTTTATCCGCAAACTGAATTTTAAAATCGGGAGTAGGAGAGATAACAATACCTGAACGGCGAATTCGGGTAATGGTTGCATTGTAAGTATTTAGCAGGTTCATCTGGGCAATGGTTTTGTTTACCACTTCTTTGTTGGTAACCATGATGAAACTAACTTCATATTTGTTGCTCAACGGAATTTCAACGCTGGTTTCCGGGCCGATCAGCAATCGTACTTGTTCGAGAGCGCTTTCGGTTCCTACGGCTTTAATAATGTCTCCTTTGTACAGAACTGATTTCGGTGTCGGTGTTTCGGCTGTTCCGTCATGCATGATTCGCGAAATAACTGCTTTGGTCATTTGGCGGAACCGCAATTCTTCGATGGTTTTGCCAGCAACATTTTCATTTTCAACAACAAAGTTGCGTTTGATAATTTCCGGAAAACCTTCGCCTTGTTCCAGATGATATTCTTCTTCAGCTTTACGAATGTTACTGCTCATTAGTTTGGGCAATAATTTCACAAACAGAATAACTCCGATTACGCCAAACGGATAGCCAATTCCGTATCCAATTGATGCGAGTGGAGAACCAGTGCTGTCGATAGCTGCAGCTAAACCGGGAGTACTGGTCAGCGCACCGGTGAGTAGTCCGATGCAAATATTTTTATCGATGTCGAAAAGGCGGAAGAACAGGTAAGTTACCAATCCTGCTGATAGAATAAGCGTTACGGCAAGCAAAGCCATTGAGCGACCATTCTTTTTAAACGATTCGAAGAATCCGGGTCCAGCCTGAATGCCAATCGTAAAAATGAACAGGATAAGCCCTAAATATTGAAAGTCGTTTGGAATGATTACACCAAAGTGCCCAAATACCAAGGCGACAAAAATTACGGCAGAAACATCGAGCGAAATGCCCGCAAATTTTACACGTCCGATCATGAAGCCTAAAGCGATGATCAGAAAAAGGGCGAAATAACTGTTGGTTAAAAATTCCATAGTACTGATTTGAGACGACAAAATTAGGAACTTTAAACCCAAAGGAACGATGAAACAACGCCGGGGCAGCGGAAGTTAATCGAAACTTTACCTTTGCCCCGGTTTTGCTGGCTATTGCATCAGAAATGCAAGAGAGTCGGCAGAAGTCAATTCTTTTGGCGCATTTCCTTTTTTGAAAATGCGAGCAGGAAGTTTTCCTATTAATTCGAGTTGCTGATTTTCGTATTTAAGCATGGTTCCTTCGCGCAATCCAACCACATAGATGTCGGGATTAATCTCCAGAAACTCTTCAATCCGTTGTTCGCGGGTTTCGCCACCGTGACCTTCCGGATTTTTATCCAGATAGTGTGGATTGATTTGGAAAGGAACGAGATTCATGCAATCGAACCCAAGCGGGTCGATAATAGGCATATCGTTCGTGGTGCGTAAAGTGGGACAGGCAACATTTGAGCCGGCACTCCATCCGATGTATGGAATTCCTTCTTCTACGCGTTTGCGGATTGCATCAATCAATCCACGATCGCGCATTGAGCGTACCAGTTGCCAGGTATTTCCGCCACCAACAACAATTGCTTGTGCTTCTTCTATTGCTTTTCCCGGGTTTTCGAAACGGTGAATACTTACAACGTGGTGTCCAATTTCGGCAAAGCGTTCTTCTACTTTGCGTTCGTATTCGTCGTACGAGAATGTTACCGCAGCAAAAGGAATAAATACGGCAGTAACAGGTTTTTCGCCTAAAAATTTTTGTATTTCGTGTTTCGGATAATCCAGGTATGGTTGGCCTGGCATCGTTGAATTACTTATCAGTAGAAGTTTCATCTTTTGTGAGGTTATTTGATTGTCTTTCAAAATAAAATAAAAAAGAGAGAGCAAACAAGGATTTGAATCTGGTTTCAGAATTGTACCAGCGCAATACCGACACTCCATGGAGTTAGTTCGGGGCCTTTGCTTTTGTCAAAAAGAGGCTCCAGATCGTAAGAGGCGTACAGGTTGATCCAGCGGTAACCCATTCGAATACTTGCCGCAAGCTTATAGTCGGGGATGGCGTAACTTCCCGGGATTTTTAGCTTCTGCTTTTCGCCGCCTTTACGGTATTTTATTTTTGTATGCGAGCTAAGGCGCTTACTTCCAATTATTCCGGCCGACATGTAAAATCGGTTTGCATAGTGATTGATCGGAATCTGAAATTCGAATAATAATGGAACATTCAGATAAACAGAAGATAGCTTCGATTTTTGATTACTGTCGAAATAAAGTGTTTGCGGTAAAATAACTCCATTCTCCGATTGTTGAATTGTTGTGTTTTTATTTAGCCGGTAACTGCGTAATTCAAGCCCGATACCGGTAACTAGCCCAATCGTGTTGCGCGAAGCCTGCAATCCTTTCGATAATTGGAGAAGATTAATCTGCATTGAATGAGAGTGGAGCAAATCGTTATCCATGAAATCTTTTTCTGAATCGGGATAAGATGAATAGTCTGGATTTGCAAAGCCATTTACGCCAATGAATACACCGCTCCAGTGTCCCGAAAATTCTTCATCCCAGTAATTAAATCCGTCGTTTACCAGATCGCGAATGTCGATAATTCCCGAGATATTGGTCGGGTTCGATGGTGTTATTTGAATCGTATCGGCTTGTTGGGCAAACCCTTCGATTATCGTGCAGGCAAATAGCAAAAAATAGAAAATTCGCTTCATGCTCTTTGTTTGTGTTTGTTTTCTGGCTTCTGCAAAGGTAATAATTAATGCTTATCCAAAATAAATTAGCCCGGCTGGACAATTATTCCGGCCGGGCTGATTCTGTTTGGATATACGTTTTTTAGAAATTAACCAGACTGATTCCGACAGAGAAAGGAGTTAATTCAGGACCTTTTCCGTCTTTGAATAAGGTTGAAAAATTGTAAGTCGCATACAAGTGAATGTCGTTTAATCCTACCCGAAAAATTGCGGCATATTTGAATGGATTTACGTTGAATCCGCCACGGTCTTTCTGTTTGTTGTCGTTCCATTTTACTTTTGTGTGCGATCCGATATTTAAGCCACCTAAAATACCTCCGGAAAGGAATAATCTGCCGGTGTGGTTATTTACCGGTATTTGAGCCTCAAGCATTAATGGAATTGTTAGATACGACACGGTCAATTTCGATTTTTTGAATGAATCCTGTGGATCAAGTTCAATGGGTTC
Organism: Prolixibacteraceae bacterium; assembly: GCA_963668595.1. Classification (GTDB taxonomy): domain Bacteria; phylum Bacteroidota; class Bacteroidia; order Bacteroidales; family Prolixibacteraceae; genus GWE2-42-39. The sequence goes on from OY764876.1 coordinate 3,493,014, forward strand.
GATAATACCATTCACTTTGTCGATTGTGTAAGGATTATCGAATTTGTAATTGTTGTATGAAATTCCCATCCCGGTTACCAGGCCAATGTTGCCCCGATGTTTTTGCAGACTGATGTTGTACTCCCAAAAATTGAGGTTTACTTCGAGCGATTTGGGTTGATTCAATTCCATAAATTCAAGCCCGTTGTACATCGAATAATTTACTTTATCGAAACCATTGACTCCCAAATCGATTCCAGCCCAGTGCCCGTTGAACGATTTGGATTCTTTTTCCTCTTCGTCTTTTCCCCATTTATAGCTTTTGTTGAGAGTAACGGTGGTGCCATTGTTCGATTCAACTACTTCGAATTCTTTTTTGCCAACACGAATTTTGGTGGTGTCGGTTGCGCTTTCGTTATTTTCTTCGTTTTCGTTGCCCATTGTTATTTCAAGTTGGCCAATAATTTTTTTATTGTCAGTTTGTTCGGCCAATTCCTGTGCAAACGATGTATGCATTCCCAGCATACAGGCGATCATTAATAGAGGAGTAATTCTTGTTTTCATGTGCTTTGAGATTTAATTTTTCGTGTGACGGACAGCCTTTTTAAAAAGTTACAGCTCGTGAAAAATTTATTGGTTTTTTTTCATTCGTGAATAATTTGTTTTTTAATTGCCACATGGAATACCCATGATTGAAATATTTTTCTCCTTTCCGGTCAGCGTTTGCCAAATCATGGCTATTTCAGCGGAACAGAAAAAGCAAGCAGTCGGGTATCTACGCTGAACTTTGTTAAATGTCCATCCTCACTTTCGTAGCGAATACGATTGCCGCTTGCTTTGCTGGCTAAACGGATACCTGCTTCGAGGAATGAGCCTTCATTTGAATTGTGGTCTCTTTTTATTTTCAGTACTTTCTCAGCTAAATATTCATTAAGCGTGTATGTTTCTGTTTTACTTTCTTCTTTTTGTGCTGGCGTTGAGATTACCGCGAGTTGCATGTTTTCCTGTTTTTCCAATGGTCGAATTCTTGCCTGCATGGGCCGAATTGTTTCCATGTATTCGTGCTGAACAGGCTCCGGTGTTTTCTCTTCCTGAATGACTTGCTGCGATGTTTTTATTTTGGCTTGAACAACTGCTTGTTCAGTCTGATCCCTGTTTGTTTTCTCATTTTCTATATTTTGAGAAGAGATAGCTGCTGTTTCAATTGTCTTCTCTTCCGGAATTTCTTTTTTAACCTCTGCAAATTGCGGCTGTTTCAGTGTTTTTTCTGTTGAAGAATGAAACTGAAATACGGGTGCAATTGCCAGCGAAATCAATAAAATTGCGGCAATAGCTGAAGAATAGTACCATAATTTCCGTTGCAGTGTTTTTTTGTACAGTGATTTTTTATTGGGGAAAACAATGGTTTGGTCGGCAATCAGTCGGGTTTTGGCAAGCAGCTCCAGTTCTTTTTCTTGTTGAGGCTGAAATTTAAGTAAATGAAGAAATTCGGCGCTTTCCGCCTGACTCAAATCTCCTTCGAGGTAAGCAATGGCCGTATAATTTTCGGCCGGAAGTTCTTCCTTCTTTTTGTAAAGCTTATTTTTCGCATTAAAGCGAACTGTTTGCTCTGGCAGTTTGAATTTATCCAAATCTTCAAGTTCTTGTTGTAAGTCCGGATTTTTTCTCACAAAATCGAGAAAACAGTCGATTTCCTTTTCTGAAAGAGTGCCATCCAGATAGTCAAGGAAGAATATTTCGTAATTGTTGCGATTAATTTCCATTTTACACCAAAACATCAATTTTACCAATCACATTTTTCAGGAATATGCGTCCGCGGTATATGTAAACTTTTACCTGCGATTCGCTCAAAGAGGCAATCCGGGCAATTTCTTCGTACGAATACCCTTCATAGTCGCGTAATAGTACAACCAGCCGTTGTACTTCAGGGAGCATGGCGAGCGCTTTGTCCAGAACTTCACCAACATCAGAATATTGACTGAAATGAACATCCTGGGGCAATTGCTCGTTTTCCATCAGGCTTATTCGTTTTTCTTTCCTGATTAGATCAATCATGCCATGATAGGCCGTAGAGAACAGGTACGATTTTACTTTTTCAAAGTTGACATTTCTGACATTTCGCCAGAGTTTTTCGTAACAATCCTGTACGAGGTCGCGTGCACGATCTTCGTCCCGAAAATTTTTCAGGATAAAGCGATAAATACGATCCGAAAATTGATCAACGGCCTGGTTATATTCTTCAACAGTCATTCCGGTTTCAAAAACGATACACCGCTATGACGGTTCAATTACTGATTTGTTACAGGTAACTGATTAAATTTTGGTGCAGGAATTTTCGAGACCTCAATTGCTTTCTCCAAAGCGTTGTCAATGTCGCGTATAAAAGGATAAAAACCTTCTTCTCCGAATATATTTCGCGCAATGTATGCCTTCAATTGAGCTTCGATTATTTTTCCTGAAATGCGTAATCCATTTTTGTCTTCAGGAACTCCTTTTTGAGCAGCGTAGCGAATGAAGTTTTGTAATATGTTTCGTTCGTTGAGCAATTTGTTTAACGCCTCTGTTCCTTCACATTTTTTTAATTCTTCTCGATGTTGGTCTGCATAATCAAACGAATAAGTGTAGATCAATCGCTTCTGAACTAATTTATTGAAGTAGTTGGAATAGCCGGTTGTGTCGGCTGGCACAAAATAATCGGGCATGATGCCTCCTCCTCCGTAAACAAGTCGCCCGTGCAACGTTTTATATTGAAGCGAGTCTGGCATTCGAATACTATCAGCTTCCTGAAATTCTCCATGTATCATTCGCTTCATAATGTCCTGGTTGTAGTCGTCTTTACCGTTTTCGTACGATTTCTGAATACAGCGACCACTTGGCGTGTAATAACGGGAAACTGTAAGGCGCAAAGCTGAACCATCCATTAATGGTATTTGCTCTTGCACCAACCCTTTCCCGAACGAACGACGGCCAACAATCCATCCCCGGTCGTTGTCTTGTATCGCTCCGGCAAAAATTTCACTTGCTGATGCTGAAAAATCATCAATTAACACAACAACATCCTGATTGGTGTATTTTCCTTTTTGTGGAGTGCTGTATGTTTTTCTGGGCTGAGCATTGCCTTGTGTATATAAAACACCATCTCCTTTATCGAGGAATTCGTTGACCATCCGGATGACGGCTCCCAGGTATCCTCCGGGGTTTCCGCGCAGGTCGATAATTACTCGTTTCATGCCCTGAGAATTTAATTTTTCCATGGCCTGGATAAATTCTTCGTAAGTATGCTCAGCAAAACGGCTTACTTTAATGTATCCAACTTCGTTGTTGATCATGTAACTAACATCAACACTGTAAATTGGAATGTCGCCACGAGTAATATCATAGTCAATTAAGCCGTCAATTCCACGACGTTTAATACTCACTTTTACCAATGTTCCTTTATCTCCCCGAAGCAGTGACATTACTTTGTCATTATCCACCTGAACTCCGGCAATAATACTGTCGTTGACTTTTACGATGCGATCACCGGGTAATATACCCAGGTGATGAGATGGACCACCCGAAACTACATCCACCACCATTACGGTGTCATTCTGGATTGAAAATTGTACGCCTATTCCGCTAAAATTACCGGTCATCTCTTCCGTCACTTCTTTCATGTCTTCTGCTGAAATATAACTGGTGTGCGGATCAAGATTTTTCAATATATCCGGAATAGCATCTTCTACTAATTTATCTATTGAAATAGAATCTACATATGCATTCGAAATCAAATCTATAATCGTTCCGAGTTTATTCGATTTTGACCATTTGAAATCGGCTTGTTTCATGCTCCCGGTGTGTAGCTTGTTGCCGATGAAAATACCGGTTATAAGAGCCACCGCCAGCATTACTGGCATGTAAATCGCGATTTTGTTTTTCATGAACGAAATGATTTGTTTTTAATCTTCTAAGTCTATTTGAACTATTTCAATGTTTGCCCGCTTTAATAAGTTTATGCCGTCTTCAAGCCTGTAATTGTCAGCAAAAACAACTCTTCTGATTCCTGCTTGTATAATTAATTTGGCACATTCAAGGCAAGGTGAAGAGGTTACATACATTGTTGCTCCTTCACTGCTGTTATTCGATTTTGCCACCTTTGTAATTGCATTTGCTTCAGCATGAAGAACGTATGGCTTTGATTTGTTGTTCTCGTCTTCACATTCATTCTCAAAACCGACAGGAGTCCCATTGTATCCATCCGAGATAATCATTTTGTCTTTTACCAATAGTGCTCCCACTTGCCGCCTTTGACAATACGAATTTTCGGCCCATACAGAAGCCATTTTTAAATATCGTTTATCCAGAAGAAGTTGTTTGTGTGTTTGCGTTTCTTTTTCCATAGTTCGTTCTTTTAATACTCTGCTTCTGATTGTATTACTACAATGGTCGTAATATGAGCATTTTTATTACATGGTAAATTTAAAAATGCTTATCGCATTTAGAACAGAATTTTCAGAAATAAATCAAGGCTCTGAAAATTTATTAACAATACTTCTTTGGTTTTATTGTGATAGAAGAGCAATTTGAATTGAAAATGAAATTTACTAAATGAGAATGATGACGTCGTTTTTATTCTTGTATTTCTATTTTTCACACTAAATGCTTCGTTGTTTACTGGTTTTTTAGGGAGAGAGTGGATTGCGATTCTTTATTTAATTGTCTTATGTTTATTTGTATTTTCAAGAATTGATAATATGTTTATAAAATACCAAAAAGGGAAATTGTATTTGTGATATTTTACCAGGGAGTCTAAAAGGTTGTATCATAGGTAAATAAATCATTTTCTTGTCATATTGAGCATGAGCAAAATATTTAATTGTTAGCATCAAATATTCTTCGTTTCACTCAGGATGACAAAGAAAAGGACCTTTGGGGACAGCCTCGTTATTCAGACGATTGTTTTATCTATATAGAGATTGCTCTGCGGTAAAATAGGAAAGAGCAATTCTAAATTTTTTTTGTAATTTTTTTTAGCAAATTAAAAATCTTTAAAACACCCGTCATCTCTATATTCTGAGGATTTTTTACAATATGATTAATACTTCATTTTTTTGATTAAGTAAGTTCTTACTCGACTGATATTTCGACTTGTAGAATATGTTAATAGAATAAATACAATAGATGATGCTTGAAATTGCTTGCAACATATGTTATGTACTGCCTTTTGGGAAAAAACTATTAATCAGTTGTTTAAAAGCTATTTGTGTGAGATTTTTTTGTGATTTGGGCATTGTATTATTGATAATATATTTTTACCTTTAAACGTGTTTTCAATAAAATGAGAGAAGAGAGAGGTTGAATAGGTTGGTTTTTCTAAAAACGTACCTATTCTATGGAATTGAAAAATAAGCGATGGAAAAGGGATTTGCGGATAATATTGATTCTAAAATATTATTTCAGAAATACTATTTGGAATTTTTTGACAGAACTAAACAAAATTATTCTGTGACTATTCTTGATGAGTATTTTTCATCTTTCCGTCAAAATCAAAATCATATTCAGCGTAACTTTTCACTTTACTCGCAAGATTGTTTTGAATCTATAAAGATACATATATACAGGGCTTTAGAAATATTGTTTTATTTAGATTAGGATGAATTTGTTAGTCTGATAATATACAAGATCCAGGTTGACAACTAGATTTGATGGTTGTCGATGCGACTATATTGTATTGATATTGATTGCATAGTTTTTATGCAAGAAGGATTGTGAAACAGGGATGTAAGAGTGAAAAAGGGTATGAAAAAATTTTACGATTTCTTTCATTTATTGGGGAGAGTCTGTGTTGTTGTTTGTTCTGTTATAATTATGGCCGGAGGAGGTCAACGAGTGGGCGCACAAACACTTCCAACAGTAACCACAACTGCGATTAGTAATGTAGCCGGTACTTCGGCAAGTAGTGGTGGAAACGTAACCAGTGAAGGTAGTACTTCTGTATCAGCAAAAGGAGTCTGTTGGAGCACTTCTTCTAGTCCAACAATTTCAAATTCAAAAACCACAGATGGTTCTGGTTCTGGGAGCTTTACAAGTTCTCTGTCTTCATTGAGTACCGGAACAACATATTATGTGCGCGCGTATGCCACAAATACGTCGGGTACAAGTTATGGAAATGAGTTAAGTTTTATAACTATACCAGCAACCCCTGGAACAATCACTGGATCAACGTCTGTTTGTGCTTCCACTTCAGGATTGTCCTATTCAATAAGCGCAGTAACAGGAGCAACTAGCTATACATGGACACTTCCTTCCGGGTGGACCGGCACAAGTACGACAAACTCAATAACGGTAACATCCGGTACATCCGGAGGAACAATTTCAGTAACCGCAAATAATGCAAGTGGCTCAAGTGCGGCAAGAACATTACCTGTCACAGTTACTGCAAATTTGTCTGCTGCATCAATATCTCCCACTTCAACTCAGACGATTTGTTCAAATGCTAGCGGTACGCAATTGTCTGCTTCGGTAACAGGCGGCGGTTCTTGTACTTATTCCTGGGGGAAAAGATCAGTTTCGGGCGGAACTATTACTGCTTTGACTGGCTACACATCATCAACCTATACTCCAATAGGAGCATCGTTAGGTTCTGGAAATTGGTATGTTGTATGTACAATTACTCCGATATGTGGGTCTGCTATTGTGTCGAATGAGGTACCGGTGAATGTTTCGGCACAACCAACAGCATCTGCGGGAGGAAGCCAAACAATTTGCGTTGGAGCAACAGCAACGGTAAGCGGAGCAAGTGCAAGTAACGGAACTATTTCGTGGACAGAAAACGGATACGGTTCAATCACTGCCGGTGCAAATACAATCACTCCCACTTATACTTCTCATGCAAGCGATGCCGGAACAACAGTTACACTGACAATGACTGTTTCAAATAGTCCTTGTTCGAGTGCTACGGCGACCTATTCTGTAATTGTTGCTCCAAATTTTACACAATCGAGTCCATCAAACCAAACAATTTGTTACAATGCATCAACAACTATAAGTTTGGGTGCTGCTTCGGGAGGTTTGGGGGGGATTACTTATTTGTGGGAGCAGAGTACTAACGGTTCAAGTTGGAGTAGTGCTTCGGGTACTAATACAAATGCAAGTTACACAACGCCATCTTTGACAAGTAATATGTACTATCGGAGAAAAGCGACTGCTGCGACTTGTGGAGGAACAATAACCAGTGGTAATGCATTGATTACAGTCAATGGTAATTTTGTACAGGGAAACCCATCTGCTGCCACTATTTGTTATAATACGTCAACACTTATTAGTTTATCTGCTCCTGTTGGAGGTTCTGGAACGGTTTCTTATATATGGGAACAAAGTAGTAATGGTTCTACATGGAGTAATGCATCCGGAACATACACAAACCAAAATTACACTACTCCGAATCTGACGAGTGGAATGTATTATCGGAGAAAAGCAAGTGCTTCTTCTTGTGGAGGAACAATTACGAGTAGTTCGGCTTATATTACTGTTCGTGAGGATTTGAATCCAACTATTAGCGGTACAACTTCTGTATGTAAAAATTCGACTCCACCCAATGTGGTTTTTACAAATCCCCAATCTTTGGCAGTACGAATAACATACAACATAAATGGATCAAATCAAACTACGATTGATGTTAGTGGAGGTTCTTCTTCTACGGTGTCAGCGCCTACAACAACTGTTGGCGATTTTACTTATAATATTGTCAGTGTAATTTATCTGGATAGTCCAATTTGTTCAAAATCTATTTCGGGGCAAAGTGCAACAGTTACAGTGCTTGATTTTCCTACGGCTCCAACTACAGCAACCAGTACTCCTTCTACAATTTGTGTCGGAAGTAAAGTTCAGTTAAATGCAGTGTCTTCGGGTTTTCTTGTAAATTGGTACAATACCAGTACTGGGGGAACTCCTTTTGCAACGGTTCCAAGTGGGGTGGATTTTGAGGTAACTCCATCCGTTGGAACTACTACTTATTATGCAGAATCGGTTCGGGGAGGATCTGCTACATTTACTTATACCGGAGCGATTGTCGATTTTGAAGTTCCAGAAGGTGCAACATCCATAAATATTAATGCTTTTGGAGCTCAGGGAGGTAGTAATTCTGGTTACGCAGGAGGAAAGGGTGCAAAAATGTCGGGAGAGTTTGCTGTTACTCCGGGAGATATCCTTAGTGTTCTGGTTGGAGGACAAGGACAAATATTGACCTCAAATTGTAACTCTGGTGGTGGAGGTGGAACTTTTGTATGGAATAAATCAACCGGTACACTTTTAATCGCTGCAGGTGGTGGTGGTGGTGCTGGTGCTAGTAATAAAGGGAATGACGGAACAACCTCGACAAATGGAACGATTGGTTATCCTAGTTCAGGAAATCCTGGAACCAATGGAGCAGGCGCCGTTTATGGTGGCGCAGGATGGCTGAGTAATGGAACTGGGGGAAATGGTACGGGTACTGCATATAGACCATTAGAAGGAGGTACAGGAGGAACTGCCGGGACTACATCAACTGGATATGGTGGTTTTGGCGGTGGCGGCGGTGGTTCTGGAAATTCTTGTTCTACTTACGGTGCCGGTGGCGGTGGTGGTTATTCTGGTGGTGCCGGACAATGTAATAGCAGTTATGGCGGTGGTGGAGGTGGATCGTATAACTCTGGAGCTGATCAGGATAATTCATCCGGGGCAAATTCAGGGAATGGTAGTTTAACTATTTCTTTTGGAGATAATTCATGCCCATCTACTACAAGAACATCAACATCTGTATTAACTTATCCTTCGTTTAGTGCCGGATCAATTAGCGGAACAAATGTTTCTTCTTGTTCTCCGGTAAATGTTGCAAACATTAGCTCCAGTGCTAATGCGTCGGGAGGTGATGGCAATATTTCGTACAGATGGTTGGCTAATGGATCAGTAATTCCCGGAGCTGAATCAAGTACTTACGATCCTCCGGCTACAAGTTCTATTACCTATTATCAACGCCAGGCAAAAGATAATTTTTGTTCTGGCTGGACGTATAGCTCCGGAGCCATATATGGCTATGTGCCGAATGTATCAGCAACGGGAACTGATATTATTTGCGTGGGAGGATCTAAAACATTAAGTGTTTCGCATCAGGGAAGTTTTTCGTGGACCTACCAATGGGAAGAAAGTACGGATAATTCAACGTTCACTCCAATTCCCAGTGCAACGGGGAGTAGCTACAATGCTCAGGCAGAACCGACAAGTGGTGTGAAATATTATCGCTGTGTTGCAACAGCAACAGCTTCGGGATCGACATGTAGTTCTGTTACTTCAAATACACTATCTGTAACTACTAAAAGTGACCCACTTATAACTTCGTTTACATTGAACGGTGTTACAACAGATCAGGAGATTTGTATTGGTGGTTATGTTACAATGGCAGCATCGGTAACAGGAGGAAATAATCAAACCTATACTTACCAGTGGCAAAGGAGTACTGACAATACAAACTGGACGACTGTAACAACAACAACTTCTTCACCAAGTTTGAGTGGGGGTGTTTATTACGGAAGTTATTCTGCTAACTTTTCTACATCAACACTTGGACTTTCTGCCGGACAGACTTATTACTTGCGTTGTAATTTAATATCTCAATCTTCTCCATCAACTTGCGATTGTTCAACTTCTGCAGCTTCTGCATCGGTTGTATTACATGTTCGGCCTGATCCATCCATAACAGTTCAGCCTGTTTCGCAATCAACTATTTGTAGTGGAAGTACTAAAACATTGGAAGTAACGGCAACTGGAGGTACTGTTTCTCCGGCCTTGACTTATCAATGGCAGAGCGCATCTTCTTCGGGAGGAAGCTATTCAAATATTTCGGGAGCAACAAATAGTACCTATACAACAAGTGCTCTTACGAGTAACACGTTTTATAAAGTTCAGGTTACTTCTGCAGGAAATGGTTGCGAGGATCCATTGTCAAATTATGCAGGAGTATATATTCCGAAAATTACGACACAACCTTCGGGTAGTACTATTTGCGAAGGAGGAACACATACAATGTCAATTGCTGCTGGTAGTGGTGGTGGTGCTGAAACATATAGTTACCAGTGGCAAAAATATAATGGGAGTAGTTGGGATAATGTAGGTACAGGAACTTCTTATACATGTCCTGCTTCTTTGGCTATTGGCACACACACATATCATTGTGTTGTTACTACTTCGGGGGCTGCTTCTTGTGAATTAACTTCTAATTCAATAAATGTTGTTGTTGTAGCAGATCCAACAACAACCAACTCTGGGAATAAAGAGATTTGTGAAGGTACTACTGCTTCGTTTACTGTTTTTCCTTCCGGAGGAGTTGGCACGGGTTATAGCTATCAGTGGCAGGAAAGTGCTGATGGCTCTACCGGGTGGGCAAATGTTTCAACAGGTACAGGAGGTACAACTGCAACTTATATAACAGCCTCGATGAGTACTTCCAACGCATCTGATATGTTTTATTATCGGTGTATTGTTACAGAAACTTCGCCTACTGGTTGCGGTTGTTCGCATACTTCCGGTGTGATGAGCTTAAAAGTTTGGGGATCCGTTTCTGCAAATGCAGGTTCAGATCTGTCATTGTATGAGCAGACAAGCTTTTCGCTTTCTGGTAATACACCATCTTATTCCACTAGTACGACGTGGACACAAACTACTGCTTATGCTGGAACAATAAGTAGTCCAACACAAGCATCTACCGCGGTTACGTCAACGGTTCCGTCTATCTATAATTTCCGTTGGACAATTGTAAACGGACAATGTTCCAGTTCTGATGATGTTCAGTTAGACAATACATTACAACCATCTATTAGCATTAATAATGCAAGTGCGACAGAAGGTAGCAATATTACTTTTACCGTTTCATTGAGCGCTGCCAGTGGACAGACGATTACGGTAAATTATACTACTGCGAATAACGTTGCAACTACTTCGGATAATGACTATACTTCTACATCGGGGACATTAACTTTTGCCCCCGGGGAGACAAGCAAAACAGTTGTTGTTTCAACCATTCAGGATGATTATTACGAATCTAACGAAACATTCTATGTAAACTTGTCTTCACCATCCAGAGGAACATTTTCTGATTCTCAGGGTCAAGGAACTATAAACAATGACGAGTCTGCTCCAACAATAAGCATTACTGACGATTCGCAAAATGAAGGTACTTCTCAGTCATTTACGGTAAGTTTAAGCAGGCGTTCGTATCAAACAGTAACTGTTTATTACTCCACTGCAAACGGAACAGCTACGTCTGCAGATAGTGATTATACAACCAAGTCAAGTACTCAATTAAGCTTTTCGAGTGGTACGATGAGCCAGGTTATTACTGTAAATACTACGAATGATACACATTATGAGCAGGACGAATATTTCTATGTGAATCTTGCTTCTGCATCAAATGCTACAATTTCAGATACACAAGGTGTTGGAACTATTATAAACAATGATACAAAACCGACGATCAGTGTTGCCGATATTTCTGCTACGGAAGGTAATCCACTTGGATTTGTTGTTAGTTTGAGCAACCGGTCGTATGAAGCAGTTACTGTTCAATATAAAACAACGGATGGAACGGCAACAACGGCAGATAATGACTATACTGCGAAATCGTTGACAACTTTAACGTTTACGGCTGGAACATCAACATTGAGTCAGACCGTATCTGTTTCAACTACATCGGATACAAATTATGAACCCAATGAAACGTTGACATTAGATTTAAGTAATGCGACAAATTCATTAGGAATTTCAGACAACCAGGCCATCGGGACTATTACGAATAATGATAGTCAGCCGGTTATTAATGTGAATAGTCCGGCATCAGTTTCAGAAGGGAATATAATTGATGTAATTGACTTTACTATTAGTTTAAGTTGTCGTTCTTATCAGACTGTAACAGTTTATTATGCAACAACAGATAATAGTGCCGTTGCTGCAAGCGATTATACTGCATTAGCAAGCACTCAATTGACATTTAATCCAGGGGAAACAACGAAAACAGTGAGTGTTTCCCTCATAAGCAATACGATTGTTGAGCCAACAGAAACATTTTATTTGTCATTAAGTAACCCATCAAATGGAACATTAGGGACAAATGGTACCGGAACTATTACAGATAACGACAATGCTGTTATTACAATTAACGATGTAAGCGTGAATGAGTCGGCGGGAAGTGCGACGTTCACCATTACCTTGAGTAATAATGTTCAGAATAATTTTACCTTCAATTATTATACTACCAATAACACTGCTTCTTCGGGAAGCGATTACACTGCAAAAACAAGTACTGCATTGACCTTTGGAGGCGCAAATAGCAACACCCAGAACGTATCGGTGGTAATTGCAGACGATGAGGTTGTTGAAGGTTCCGAATCATTTTATCTCGACTTATCAGGATTAAGTGCAGGGGGCCAGGGAGTTTCAATCACAGATTCCAGAGGTATTGCAACTATATCGGATAACGATGCTGCTGTAGTTTCGATAAATAGCCCTGCTACCGTTACTGAAGGTACTTCAATTACTTTTACCGCAACAGTTGACAAGGCTGTACAAGGAGGCTTTACTATTGCATATAGCACAGCCAATGGAACAGCCATTTCCGGAAGCGATTACACCAGTAATTCCGGGACTCTTTCGTTTTCGGGAACCGTGGGCGAATCAGAAACATTTGTTGTTTCGACCACGAACGATACTTACAGGGAAGCGACAGAAACATTTACTGCTTCTTTGGGGGCAATAACCGGAGCGTCAGGAAGTGTTAGTATTGCTTCGGGACAAGGAACCGGAACAGGAACAATTCAGGATAATGATGCGGCGAGTATCGCAATTGCGAATGTGTCAGTTGCTGAAAATGTTGCGGGAGGAAATGCTACATTTACAGTAACGCTCACAGGAAATGTGCAAACAGGATTTAGTGTTGATTATGCAACTAGTAATGGTACAGCTACTGCTGGTGCAGATTATACCGCAAGTTCAGGAACCTTAACTTTTGCTGATAATTCTTCGTCGGGAACAGCTCGCACGTTTACTGTTCCTATTTTGACTGACAGTTATCTGGAACCATCCGAAACCTTTACTGTAACATTAAGTGGAATTACCGGAGGACTTGTAACTATTGGAACCTCGACTGCAACTGGTACTATAACAAATGATGATACTTCGTCATTAACCATTGGAGATGTTTCGTACGATGAATCGGTAGGTAACGCAACAGTAACTGTGACTTTAACGGGAAATGTACAGGGAAGCTTTACTATCAATTATGCTACAGCCAGTGGTACGGCTATTTCTGGTACCGATTTTACAGCTACATCCGGGACGCTTACTTTTACCGGTGCAACAGGTCAGTCCCAAACAATATCGATTCCGATTAGTGATGATGCATTGGTTGAAGCGACAGAGAACTTTGTCGTTAAATTAAGTAGTATAAGCAATGCTTTAGTTTCGTATGATAATGAGGCAACGGTAAATATAACCAATAATGATTATCCATCAATTACTCTCGGAACAAATCCAGCTGTTTGTTATGGAGTAACTACATCAACAGGCTTACCTTATAGTGCGACAAGTGGAGATGCCGATCAATATAGTATAACTTATGATGCGGCCGCAATAAGTGCCGGTTTTGCCAACGTTGGTTATACTACATTGCCTGCTAGTCCAATTACCATCTCATTGCCGACGAATGTTGCGGCAGCAACGTATAATGGTCAGTTAACTGTGCGAAAATCATCAGTAGGTGTTGCAGGAACTGCTGTTCCTTTTACTGTTACAGTTCATCCAAAACCTTCGATGACAAGTGCCAGCAGTGCAATAATTTGTAGCGAAGGAACTGTAAATATTGCATTGACAAGTTCAGTTCCATCAACCTACACCTGGGTTGCCGCAAATAATGGTAATACAACAGGCGAAAGCTTAACAACCCAGAATACAAGTACTTTAAATAATACGATAGTTAATACAAGCTCTACATCTCAGTCTATAGTTTATACTGTTATTCCAACAGCAGTCACAGGAGATTGTGTTGGAACCACTCAAACGGTAACAGTTACGGTTAATCCGAAACCTTCGGTTACGGCAATGACTAAAACGACTTGTAGTGCTACTTCTTTTTCAGTTACACCAGCAAATGGTACAAACGGAGTTGTTCCTTCCGGAACACAATATAAGTGGGCTGCTCCTACAGGATCTGGATTTACAGGAGGAGTTGCTCAGAGTACAGCCCAGAATTCGATTAGCGGAACATTGACAAATACGACTAATGCTCCGGTTACTGCAACTTATACTGTTACTCCTGTTGGACCGAATTGTACCGGATCTACATTTACACTTACGGTTACAGTCAATCCAATGCCGACAGTGACAAGTCTTGCTTCGGGAGTAACATGTAGTGGTGTACCATTGAATTATGATATAACAAGCGCAGTTAGTGGAACAACTTACACCTGGTCGAGAGCAGTTGTTACCGGAATCAGTAATTCTGCTGTATCAGGACAGACTAGTGACCCAATTACAGAAACATTAGTAAATACAACTTCTGCGCCGGTTAATGTTATTTATCTGATTACCCCGACTGCTAATGGTTGTTCTGGTTCTCAGTTCTCCTATACTGTAACCGTTAATCAACCGACCCCAGACATTCCTACTGCTAATGCAGGATCTGGATCAGGTTGTTCTCAGATAACGGCCAATTGGACATCTTCAGCGAAAGCAACCAATTATTTCCTTGACGTATCAACATCCAATACGTTTGGATCATTTGTCGCAGGGTATAATAATTTGGATGTTGGCGATGTTACATCGTATGTTGTAACTGGCTTGAATCCGGAGACTACTTATTATTATCGGGTAAGAGGATCTAATAGCTGCGGAACCAGTGCCAGTTCATCTACAATTACTTATAACACCTTACCAGGAACTCCGGCAACACCAGGTGCAATTAGTGGATTAACTTCACAAACTCCATCTGCAGCAGGGCAAGTGTATAGCATTACGGCAGTGGCCAATGCAACAACCTATAACTGGACCGTTCCAACAGGATGGAATATTACCAATGGAATAGGTACAAATTCAATTACGGTAACAGTTGGTGCAGCAGGACAAGGTGGTACTATTAAAGTAAGTGCTGCAAATACTTGTGGAACCAGTGCGGAAAGCACTTTGACGGTAACTGTTGGTACACTATCGGTTGCTCCAACAGGTGTTACAATTACAAATAACAATACTTGTAGCGGAACATCTAAAACGCTTACTGTTGTTGGAGGTAGTCTGGGAACCAATGCTGTTTGGAAATGGTATATCGGTTCCTGTGGTGGTGTTTCTGCTGGAGAAGGTACTAGTATTACCGTAAATCCAGCTGCTGGAACAATTGCTCGTTATTATGTTCGTGCTGAGGGAACGTTAAATACGACAGGATGTGCGGATGAATTGTTGATAGTTCCTTATGAAGTAGGTTCGCCATCAACACCAACTCCTTCGGCAACAACTATATGTCAGGGAAGTGGAAATACAACATACACTGCTTCTGCTACGAATGCAACCAGTTATAACTGGACTATAACAGGAACCGGAAATACAATTTCAGGAACCGGAACAACTGCAACAGTTACATGGGATGCGAATTTCTCAGGAACAGCAACTATTTCCGTAACAGCAAATGGTTGTGGTGGGCCTTCTTCTGCTGCATCAACAACTGTTACAGTTCGGCCAACTCCTTCTGCAAGTATTAGCGGAACAACATCCATTTGTCAGGATGCAACAGCTCCTGTAATAACATTTACAAATCCGCGCTCGTTACCGGAAACAGTTACTTATAAAATAAATGGCGGAGCTGATCAAACAATTTCGGTTCCAGCAAATTCAACCAATACAGTTACTGTTTCTACGGCAACAGCTACTTCTTATACGTATGCATTAGTAAGTGCTGTTTACCAAACTGCACCGACTTGCTCTGCTTCGTTAACTGGTTCAGCGACTGTAACCATTAACCCAAAACCTTCGATGACAAGTGCCAATAGTGCAGTAATTTGTAGCGGAGGAACTGTAAGTATCGGCCTGACTAGTTCAGTTGCATCAACATATACGTGGGTGGCGGCCAATAATGCTAATACAACAGGTGAAAGTACGACTACAGAAACAACCAGTACTTTAAGTAATACGATTGTAAATAGTACAACAACATCTCAATCTGTTGTTTATACTGTAATTCCGACATCAACAACCGGAAGTTGTGCTGGTCCATCACAAACAGTAACGGTAACCGTTCATCCTAAACCTTCGGTAACCAGTGATCCTTCTGGAATCATTTGTAGCGGTGTTGCGCTGAATTATGATATAACTAGTGATGTTAGCGGTGCAACTTTTTCCTGGTCAAGAGCCACAGTCAGTGGAATAAGCAATGCAGCGGTATCAAACCAAACCACTAATTCGATAACTGAAACATTAGTAAATACAACTTCTGCTCCGGTAAACGTAACATATCTGATTACTCCTTCTGCCAATGGATGTTCTGGTTCTACATTTAGCTATGTTGTTTCTGTTGAACCGGTCTCTGTAGGAGGTACAATAAGTGGAGCAAATAGTTCGATTACCTATGGAAGTTCTACTGGAACAATGACTCTTGGTGGCTATGTTGGTACTGTTGTTCAATGGCGTAAGAAATTAGGAACAGGAGGAACATGGAATAATGTAGCGAATGCATCTGCTACGTATAGTGAGATTCCTTCTTCTGTGGGTGACTGGTATTATCAGGCACAGGTGAAAAGTGGAACTTGTTCTGAAAGTTACTCGAATGAATATAAAGTTACAGTTACTCAGAAAAATCTGACTATAACTGGTCTTACTGCGAACAATAAAGTTTACAATGGAAATGCAACGGCAACATTAAGCGGAACGGCTACTCTCGTGGGTAAAGTTGGTTCGGATGTCGTTGTTTTAGGAGGTACTCCTTCTGCAAGTTTTGCAAATGAACATGTTGGAACAGGGAAGCCTGTTACAGTTACAGGATATACAATATCTGGAGCTAATGCTACTAATTATACGTTAGTGCAACCAACAGGTCTTACTGCAAATATTACCGCCGCAACAGTAACAGTAACAGCACAGACAGACAGTAAAGTTTATGATGGAGGTGTAAGTTCTTCAGTATCTCCGGTTGTAAGCGGAATTATAGCACCGGATGCCATTAGTAGTTCACCGGTTCAGGTTTTCGATACAAAAAATGTAGGAACGGGCAAAAGGATAACAGCTTCAGGTCTTGTAATCAATGATGGAAACAGCGGAAACAACTATACAATCAATTATGTAGCGAATAATACAGGGGTTATCACCGCTAAATCTATCTTAATTACCGCAGATGCTGGTCAATCGAAGATTTACGGTAGTGCAGATCCCGGCTTCACTTATACAAACTCACCAGTCTTAATTTCGGGCGATAGCTTTAGTGGCTCAATATCCCGGGTTGCAGGCGAAGATGTAGGAACTTACAGTTTCACATTAGGTAGTTTGAGTGCAGGTAGCAATTATAGTTTGAGCATTGCAGCTACACCTAAATTTAGTATAACAAGTAAGACATTGGTTGGCTCCTTTACTGCGTCAAACAAGGTTTATGATGGTAATACCGATGCAACGGTAACAGGCCGATCACTAACCGGAGTAGAAAGTGGAGATGATGTAAGTCTGGATGGCGGAACTGCAACGTTTAGTGACAAGAATATTGGAACAGGCAAGACGGTGACATTAACCGGAGCAACGTTGATTGGAGCAAAGTCGGGTAATTATATTTTATCAGGCGTAAATACTACCACTGCAAATATTACTGCGAAAGAATTGACTGTATCCGGAGCGGTTGCCCAGAATAAAGTTTATGACGGGAATACCACAGCGCAGATTCTGGGAGCAACATTGGTTGGAAAAGTAGGAAGCGAAGATGTTACTTTGTCCAATTACACAACGGGAACGTTTAGTCAGGCTGAAGTGGGAACCAATTTGGGTGTATCTACATCGATGACTTTATCTGGAGCGGATAAGAATAACTATACATTGACTCAACCGGCTGGTTTGAAAGCAAACATTACCGGAAAGACACTTACAGTTATCAATGCCGTAGTATCGAGCAAAGTTTATGATGGAAATATAAATGCAACGATAAGCGGAGCGACTTTATCAGGAGTATTGGCAGGAGATGCAAGCAATGTGTCATTGTCCAATCATACGACAGGAACGTTTGCTTCACCGAATGTTGGAACACACAATGTGAGTACAGCCCCGATGACCTTGACAGGTTCCAGAGCAGCGAACTACACATTGACCCAACCGACACTTTCTGGAACAATTACCGCCGCAACAGTAACAGTAACAGCACAGACAGACAGTAAAGTTTATGATGGAGGTGTAAGTTCTTCAGTATCTCCGGTTGTAAGCGGAATTATAGCACCGGATGCCATTAGTAGTTCACCGGTTCAGGTTTTCGATACAAAAAATGTAGGAACGGGCAAAAGGATAACAGCTTCAGGTCTTGTAATCAATGATGGAAACAGCGGAAACAACTATACAATCAATTATGTAGCGAATAATACAGGGGTTATCACCGCTAAATCTATCTTAATTACCGCAGATGCTGGTCAATCGAAGATTTACGGTAGTGCAGATCCCGGCTTCACTTATACAAACTCACCAGTCTTAATTTCGGGCGATAGCTTTAGTGGCTCAATATCCCGGGTTGCAGGCGAAGATGTAGGAACTTACAGTTTCACATTAGGTAGTTTGAGTGCAGGTAGCAATTATAGTTTGAGCATTGCAGCTACACCTAAATTTAGTATAACAAGTAAGACATTGGTTGGCTCCTTTACTGCGTCAAACAAGGTTTATGATGGTAATACCGATGCAACGGTAACAGGCCGATCACTAACCGGAGTAGAAAGTGGAGATGATGTAAGTCTGGATGGCGGAACTGCAACGTTTAGTGACAAGAATATTGGAACAGGCAAGACGGTGACATTAACCGGAGCAACGTTGATTGGAGCAAAGTCGGGTAATTATATTTTATCAGGCGTAAATACTACCACTGCAAATATTACTGCGAAAGAATTGACTGTATCCGGAGCGGTTGCCCAGAATAAAGTTTATGACGGGAATACCACAGCGCAGATTCTGGGAGCAACATTGGTTGGAAAAGTAGGAAGCGAAGATGTTACTTTGTCCAATTACACAACGGGAACGTTTAGTCAGGCTGAAGTGGGAACCAATTTGGGTGTATCTACATCGATGACTTTATCTGGAGCGGATAAGAATAACTATACATTGACTCAACCGGCTGGTTTGAAAGCAAACATTACCGGAAAGACACTTACAGTTATCAATGCCGTAGTATCGAGCAAAGTTTATGATGGAAATATAAATGCAACGATAAGCGGAGCGACTTTATCAGGAGTATTGGCAGGAGATGCAAGCAATGTGTCATTGTCCAATCATACGACAGGAACGTTTGCTTCACCGAATGTTGGAACACACAATGTGAGTACAGCCCCGATGACCTTGACAGGTTCCAGAGCAGCGAACTACACATTGACCCAACCGACACTTTCTGGAACAATTACCGCCGCAACAGTAACAGTAACAGCACAGACAGACAGTAAAGTTTATGATGGAGGTGTAAGTTCTTCAGTATCTCCGGTTGTAAGCGGAATTATAGCACCGGATGCCATTAGTAGTTCACCGGTTCAGGTTTTCGATACAAAAAATGTAGGAACGGGCAAAAGGATAACAGCTTCAGGTCTTGTAATCAATGATGGAAACAGCGGAAACAACTATACAATCAACTATGTAGCGAATAATACAGGGGTTATCACCGCTAAATCTATCTTAATTACCGCAGATGCTGGTCAATCTAAGATTTACGGTAGTGCAGATCCCGGCTTCACTTATACAAACTCACCAGTCTTAATTTCGGGCGATAGCTTTAGTGGCTCAATATCCCGGGTTGCAGGCGAAGATGTAGGAACTTACAGTTTCACATTAGGTAGTTTGAGTGCAGGTAGCAATTATAGTTTGAGCATTGCAGCTACACCTAAATTTAGTATAACAAGTAAGACATTGGTTGGCTCCTTTACTGCGTCGAACAAGGTTTATGATGGTAATACCGATGCAACGGTAACAGGCCGATCACTAACCGGAGTAGAAAGTGGAGATGATGTAAGTCTGGATGGCGGAACTGCAACGTTTAGTGACAAGAATATTGGAACAGGCAAGACGGTGACATTAACCGGAGCAACGTTGATTGGAGCAAAGTCGGGTAATTATATTTTATCAGGCGTAAATACTACCACTGCAAATATTACTGCGAAAGAATTGACTGTATCCGGAGCGGTTGCCCAGAATAAAGTTTATGACGGGAATACCACAGCGCAGATTCTGGGAGCAACATTGGTTGGAAAAGTAGGAAGCGAAGATGTTACTTTGTCCAATTACACAACGGGAACGTTTAGTCAGGCTGAAGTGGGAACCAATTTGGGTGTATCTACATCGATGACTTTATCTGGAGCGGATAAGAATAACTATACATTGACTCAACCGGCTGGTTTGAAAGCAAACATTACCGGAAAGACACTTACAGTTATCAATGCCGTAGTATCGAGCAAAGTTTATGATGGAAATACAAATGCAACGATAAGCGGAGCGACTTTATCAGGAGTATTGGCAGGAGATGCAAGCAATGTGTCATTGTCCAATCATACGACAGGAACGTTTGCATCATCAAATGTTGGAACACACAATGTGAGTACAGCCCCGATGACTTTGACCGGTTCCAGAGCAGCGAACTACACATTGACCCAACCGACACTTTCGGGAACAATTACCACAGCAACTCTTGATATTACAGCAGAGAATAAATCGAAAGTATATGATGGTGCAGTTTATAGTTCATTCACTGTCGCATATAATGGTTTTATTTCAGGAGAAGATGAATCTGATTTATCAGGAACTCTTGATTTTTCAGGTACAGCCAAAACTGCAATAAATGTTGGAACAGGCTATGTAATAATACCGGGAGGACTGACATCAACAAATTATAACATTGTTTTCCATAATGGGACATTAGATATTACAGCGAAAGGAATTACTATTACGGCGAATACAGGGCAAAGTAAAGTTTATGGAAACCTGGATCCTGTTTTTGCTTATTCTGTGTCTCCAGCATTAATTTCCGGAGATTCATTCACTGGTGCATTAACGCGTGATGGAGGAGAAAATGTTGGTAATTATGCGATTCGTATTGGAAATCTTTCTGCTGGTTCGAATTATTCAATTTCATTTGTTTCAAGTGATTTCTCTATAACGAAGAAAACAATTCCAGTAGTAGCTACAGCGAAAAGCAAAACGTATGGAACATTAGATCCTGCATTAACATTTGTGTCAACGCCAGCCGTAGGAACAGCTTTGGCTAATGGTGATCTTGTTTCATTCACAGGAGGGTTAACACGCGTTACAGGCGAAAATGTTGGCAATTATGCAATTCAAAAAGGAAGCCTTGATAATTCTAACTATACGATTGATTATACAGGAGCTAATTTGACGATAAATCCACTTGATGTTACGGTTACTGCTACTGCAAAAACTAAAACATTCGGAGATGTAGATCCTGCGTTGACCTATGTTTCTTCTCCTGCCGTGGGAACTACTCTTTCCAACGGTGAAAAAATAGAATTTACGGGAGTATTGGATCGTGTTGATGGTGAAAGTGTTGGAGCATATCCAATTCAGCAGGGAACTGTTGCAAACAGTAACTACACCATTGCATATACAGCAGACAATTTGACAATTGAGGCGCTTGCTGTAACGGTTACAGCTGATGCTAAAAGCAAAACGTATGGAGCTGCCGATCCTGCATTGACTTATGTTGCTATGCCAGCTGTTGGAACTACTCTTTCCAACGGTGAAAAAATAGAATTTACAGGAGCATTGGATCGTGTTGATGGGGAAGCTGTTGGATCGTACGCAATTCAGCAGGGAAATCTCTCAAATAGTAATTATGCGATAACTTATGAAGGAGCGAACCTGGTTATTGGAAAACTAGGAATTACGGGTTCATTCACTGCAGACAATAAAGTTTACAACAGAACCAATGAAGCAACGATTTCAGGTCGAACACTAAGCGGTGTTCTGGCAAAAGATATGGGGAATGTATCCTTAACAGGAGGATCCGCGACATTCAGTAATATTCTTGTGGCGGATAATAAAATAGTAACATCCACAGGAATGACCCTAAGTGGAAGCGCTGCATCCAATTATGAGCTTTTAAGCGTAGCAACCACTACTGCCAATATTACCCCCAAACCAGTTACTGGTAGCTTTACTGCAAATAATAAAGTTTTTGATGAAACTACTACAGCCGCAGTATCCACTTATTCTCTTTCAGGAGTAATTTCTCCGGATGATGTTTCATTAACTGGAGGAACAGCAACCTTTGATACCGCAGTAAAAGGAGAGGGAAAGACCGTAACTCTGACGGGAGCAACTTTAACAGGAGCAGATGCTTCTAATTATACACTTGCAGAAGTATTAACAACAACTGCTGATATTACAACTTTATATGTAACTGCTAGTATTGTTGCAACAACTCAAGCAGAAGAAGATGCTACGAATGGCCTGTTTACAATTAGTATTGACCATGAATTAAGTACTGATTTGACAATTAATCTTTCTACTTCAGGAACAGCAACAGATGGTACTGACATGAATACAATGCCAACCAGTGTTGTTATTACTGCAGGAAGTTTGACTAAAACAGTGCCAGTAACTCTTATCTCTGATGCCATTGCTGAAGGAGATGAAACGGTTATTTTAACCTTGGGTACTAATTCTGGGGCTGTTTCTTCAGTTGATGTTTCCAATGCTGCAACAAATTATGCTACAGTAACAATTACTGATAATGATCTTGCTGTTAAAGTAAGTATTACCCCAACTGCACAGGCAGAAGAAGATGGAACAAATGGGGAATTCAGAATTTATGTTGACAAGAAATTAAAAACTCCATTAACAGTTACTTTGCTAACACCAACAGGTACTGCCTTAAATGGTACAGATATGGCTCCCATGGCTACCAGTGTTATTATTCCTGCAAATACATTCTATGTAACAACTCCTGTAACTGTAATTGCTGATAATATTCTTGAACCTGATGAAACGGTAATCTTGACTTTGGGAAGCAATTCTGGAGCGCCTACGGGAGTAACTGTTACTAATAATGATGCATCTAAAACGGCGACCGTTACGATTACGGACGATGATGTGTCGGAGGTTAGCATAGCCGCGAATGATGATGCTGCCAGTGAAAATGGACCAGACTCAGGTCAATTTACTGTCAGCATGACAAAACAAAGCACAACAGAGACAATTATTAATCTTAACATTTCAGGAACTGCATCGAATGGACCCGATTATACTTTAGTTCCTGCAAGTATTACAATTCCTGCTTATACAAGTACACAAACTATTGATGTTAGTGTAATCAATGATTTGGTGGCTGAAGCAACTGAATCGGTGATTATTACTCTTACTGGAATCGAATCAGGAGATTCTCAGATTTCTATTGATAATGCAAATAAAACGGCGACTGTCTCAATTTCTGATGACGATGCCTATACAATCAACATAGCAGCTATTGATGTAACGGAAACGGATGCAAATGCAACGCATAACTTTGTGGCCACGATGAGTGGAGAAGCCCAGAGTCCGGTAGTAATCCGTTTCAGCACCACTGCAGGCTCAGCCGGCACGAGCGACTTTACAGCGCAGAGTGCAGCAGAATACACGATCCCGGCAGGCAGCCTGAGTGTTCCTATCCCGATGGAAATCCTTGGAGACGACATAGCTGAAGCAACAGAAACATTTACGGGGACGATAACGATAGGCAATGCCAACAACCAGCAGATCACGATTGCTGCCGGTCAGGGTACCGCCACAGCAACGATTTCTGATGACGATGCCTATACAATCAGCATAGCAGCTATTGATGTAACGGAAACGGATGCAAATGCGACGCATAACTTTGTGGCCACGATGAGTGGAGAAGCCCAGAGTCCGGTAGTAATCCGTTTCAGCACCACTGCAGGTTCAGCCGGCACGAGCGACTTTACCGCGCAGAGTGCAGCAGAATACACGATCCCGGCAGGCAGCCTGAGTGTTCCTATCCCGATGGAAATCCTTGGAGACGACATAGCTGAAGCAACAGAAACATTTACGGGGACGATAACGATAGGCAATGCCAACAACCAGCAGATCACGATTGCTGCCGGTCAGGGTACCGCCACGGCAACGATTTCTGATGACGATGCCTATACAATCAGCATAGCAGCTATTGATGTAACGGAAACGGATGCAAATGCGACGCATAACTTTGTGGCCACGATGAGTGGAGAAGCCCAGAGTCCGGTAGTAATCCGTTTCAGCACCACTGCAGGCTCAGCCGGCACGAGCGACTTTACAGCGCAGAGTGCAGCAGAATACACGATCCCGGCAGGCAGCCTGAGTGTTCCTATCCCGATGGAAATCCTTGGAGACGACATAGCTGAAGCAACAGAAACATTTACGGGGACGATAACGATAGGCAATGCCAACAACCAGCAGATCACGATTGCTGCCGGTCAGGGTACCGCCACAGCAACGATTTCTGATGACGATGCCTATACAATCAGCATAGCAGCTATTGATGTAACGGAAACGGATGCAAATGCGACGCATAACTTTGTGGCCACGATGAGTGGAGAAGCCCAGAGTCCGGTAGTAATCCGTTTCAGCACCACTGCAGGTTCAGCCGGCACGAGCGACTTTACCGCGCAGAGTGCAGCAGAATACACGATCCCGGCAGGCAGCCTGAGTGTTCCTATCCCGATGGAAATCCTTGGAGACGACATAGCTGAAGCAACAGAAACATTTACGGGGACGATAACGATAGGCAATGCCAACAACCAGCAGATCACGATTGCTGCCGGTCAGGGTACCGCCACGGCAACGATTTCTGATGACGATGCCTATACAATCAGCATAGCAGCTATTGATGTAACGGAAACGGATGCAAATGCAACGCATAACTTTGTGGCCACGATGAGTGGAGAAGCCCAGAGTCCGGTAGTAATCCGTTTCAGCACCACTGCAGGTTCAGCCGGCACGAGCGACTTTACCGCGCAGAGTGCAGCAGAATACACGATCCCGGCAGGCAGCCTGAGTGTTCCTATCCCGATGGAAATCCTTGGAGACGACATAGCTGAAGCAACAGAAACATTTACGGGGACGATAACGATAGGCAATGCCAACAACCAGCAGATCACGATTGCTGCCGGTCAGGGTACCGCCACGGCAACGATTTCTGATGACGATGCTTATACAATCAGCATAGCAGCTATTGATGTAACGGAAACGGATGCAAATGCAACGCATAACTTTGTGGCCACGATGAGTGGAGAAGCCCAGAGTCCGGTAGTAATCCGTTTCAGCACCACTGCAGGTTCAGCCGGCACGAGCGACTTTACAGCGCAGAGTGCAGCAGAATACACGATCCCGGCAGGCAGCCTGAGTGTTCCTATCCCGATGGAAATCCTTGGAGACGACATAGCTGAAGCAACAGAAACATTTACGGGGACGATAACGATAGGCAATGCCAACAACCAGCAGATCACGATTGCTGCCGGTCAGGGTACCGCCACGGCAACGATTTCTGATGACGATGCCTATACAATCAGCATAGCAGCTATTGATGTAACGGAAACGGATGCAAATGCGACGCATAACTTTGTGGCCACGATGAGTGGAGAAGCCCAGAGTCCGGTAGTAATCCGTTTCAGCACCACTGCAGGTTCAGCCGGCACGAGCGACTTTACCGCGCAGAGTGCAGCAGAATACACGATCCCGGCAGGCAGCCTGAGTGTTCCTATCCCGATGGAAATCCTTGGAGACGACATAGCTGAAGCAACAGAAACATTTACGGGGACGATAACGATAGGCAATGCCAACAACCAGCAGATCACGATTGCTGCCGGTCAGGGTACCGCCACAGCAACGATTTCTGATGACGATGCCTATACAATCAGCATAGCCGCTATTGATGTAACGGAAACGGATGCAAATGCAACGCATAACTTTGTGGCCACGATGAGTGGAGAAGCCCAGAGTCCGGTAGTAATCCGTTTCAGCACCACTGCAGGCTCAGCCGGCACGAGCGACTTTACAGCGCAGAGTGCAGCAGAATACACGATCCCGGCAGGCAGCCTGAGTGTTCCTATCCCGATGGAAATCCTTGGAGACGACATAGCTGAAGCAACAGAAACATTTACGGGGACGATAACGATAGGCAATGCCAACAACCAGCAGATCACGATTGCTGCCGGTCAGGGTACCGCCACGGCAACGATTTCTGATGACGATGCCTATACAATCAGCATAGCAGCTATTGATGTAACGGAAACGGATGCAAATGCGACGCATAACTTTGTGGCCACGATGAGTGGAGAAGCCCAGAGTCCGGTAGTAATCCGTTTCAGCACCACTGCAGGCTCAGCCGGCACGAGCGACTTTACAGCGCAGAGTGCAGCAGAATACACGATCCCGGCAGGCAGCCTGAGTGTTCCTATCCCGATGGAAATCCTTGGAGACGACATAGCTGAAGCAACAGAAACATTTACGGGGACGATAACGATAGGCAATGCCAACAACCAGCAGATCACGATTGCTGCCGGTCAGGGTACCGCCACAGCAACGATTTCTGATGACGATGCCTATACAATCAGCATAGCAGCTATTGATGTAACGGAAACGGATGCAAATGCGACGCATAACTTTGTGGCCACGATGAGTGGAGAAGCCCAGAGTCCGGTAGTAATCCGTTTCAGCACCACTGCAGGCTCAGCCGGCACGAGCGACTTTACAGCGCAGAGTGCAGCAGAATACACGATCCCGGCAGGCAGCCTGAGTGTTCCTATCCCGATGGAAATCCTTGGAGACGACATAGCTGAAGCAACAGAAACATTTACGGGGACGATAACGATAGGCAATGCCAACAACCAGCAGATCACGATTGCTGCCGGTCAGGGTACCGCCACAGCAACGATTTCTGATGACGATGCCTATACAATCAGCATAGCAGCTATTGATGTAACGGAAACGGATGCAAATGCAACGCATAACTTTGTGGCCACAATGAGTGGAGAAGCCCAGAGTCCGGTAGTAATCCGTTTCAGCACCACTGCAGGCTCAGCCGGTACGAGCGACTTTACAGCGCAGAGTGCAGCAGAATACACGATCCCGGCAGGCAGCCTGAGTGTTCCTATCCCGATGGAAATCCTTGGAGACGACATAGCTGAAGCAACAGAAACATTTACGGGGACGATAACGATAGGCAATGCCAACAACCAGCAGATCACGATTGCTGCCGGTCAGGGTACCGCCACGGCAACGATTTCTGATGACGATGCCTATACAATCAGCATAGCAGCTATTGATGTAACGGAAACGGATGCAAATGCAACGCATAACTTTGTGGCCACGATGAGTGGAGAAGCCCAGAGTCCGGTAGTAATCCGTTTCAGCACCACTGCAGGCTCAGCCGGTACGAGCGACTTTACAGCGCAGAGTGCAGCAGAATACACGATCCCGGCAGGCAGCCTGAGTGTTCCTATCCCGATGGAAATCCTTGGAGACGACATAGCTGAAGCAACAGAAACATTTACGGGGACGATAACGATAGGCAATGCCAACAACCAGCAGATCACGATTGCTGCCGGTCAGGGTACCGCCACGGCAACGATTTCTGATGACGATGCCTATACAATCAGCATAGCAGCTATTGATGTAACGGAAACGGATGCAAATGCAACGCATAACTTTGTGGCCACGATGAGTGGAGAAGCCCAGAGTCCGGTAGTAATCCGTTTCAGCACTACTGCAGGCTCAGCCGGCACGAGCGACTTTACAGCGCAGAGTGCAGCAGAATACACGATCCCGGCAGGCAGCCTGAGTGTTCCTATCCCGATGGAAATCCTTGGAGACGACATAGCTGAAGCAACAGAAACATTTACGGGGACGATAACGATAGGCAATGCCAACAACCAGCAGATCACGATTGCTGCCGGTCAGGGTACCGCCACGGCAACGATTTCTGATGACGATGCCTATACAATCAGCATAGCCGCTATTGATGTAACGGAAACGGATGCAAATGCAACGCATAACTTTGTGGCCACAATGAGTGGAGAAGCCCAGAGTCCGGTAGTAATCCGTTTCAGCACCACTGCAGGCTCAGCCGGCACGAGCGACTTTACAGCGCAGAGTGCAGCAGAATACACGATCCCGGCAGGCAGCCTGAGTGTTCCTATCCCGATGGAAATCCTTGGAGACGACATAGCTGAAGCAACAGAAACATTTACGGGGACGATAACGATAGGCAATGCCAACAACCAGCAGATCACGATTGCTGCAGGTCAGGGTACCGCCACGGCAACGATTTCTGATGACGATGCCTATACAATCAGCATAGCCGCTATTGATGTAACGGAAACGGATGCAAATGCAACGCATAACTTTGTGGCCACGATGAGTGGAGAAGCCCAGAGTCCGGTAGTAATCCGTTTCAGCACCACTGCAGGTTCAGCCGGCACGAGCGACTTTACCGCGCAGAGTGCAGCAGAATACACGATCCCGGCAGGCAGCCTGAGTGTTCCTATCCCGATGGAAATCCTTGGAGACGACATAGCTGAAGCAACAGAAACATTTACGGGGACGATAACGATAGGCAATGCCAACAACCAGCAGATCACGATTGCTGCCGGTCAGGGTACCGCCACGGCAACGATTTCTGATGACGATGCCTATACAATCAGCATAGCAGCTATTGATGTAACGGAAACGGATGCAAATGCGACGCATAACTTTGTGGCCACGATGAGTGGAGAAGCCCAGAGTCCGGTAGTAATCCGTTTCAGCACTACTGCAGGTTCAGCCGGCACGAGCGACTTTACAGCGCAGAGTGCAGCAGAATACACGATCCCGGCAGGCAGCCTGAGTGTTCCTATCCCGATGGAAATCCTTGGAGACGACATAGCTGAAGCAACAGAAACATTTACGGGTACGGTAACGATAGGCAATGCCAACAACCAGCAGATCACGATTGCTGCCGGTCAGGGTACCGCCACGGCAACGATTTCTGATGACGATGCCTATACAATCAGCATAGCCGCTATTGATGTAACGGAAACGGATGCAAATGCGACGCATAACTTTGTGGCCACGATGAGTGGAGAAGCCCAGAGTCCGGTAGTAATCCGTTTCAGCACCACTGCAGGTTCAGCCGGCACGAGCGACTTTACAGCGCAGAGTGCAGCAGAATACACGATCCCGGCAGGCAGCCTGAGTGTTCCTATCCCGATGGAAATCCTTGGAGACGACATAGCTGAAGCAACAGAAACATTTACGGGGACGATAACGATAGGCAATGCCAACAACCAGCAGATCACGATTGCTGCCGGTCAGGGTACCGCCACGGCAACGATTTCTGATGACGATGCCTATACAATCAGCATAGCCGCTATTGATGTAACGGAAACGGATGCAAATGCAACGCATAACTTTGTGGCCACGATGAGTGGAGAAGCCCAGAGTCCGGTAGTAATCCGTTTCAGCACCACTGCAGGCTCAGCCGGTACGAGCGACTTTACAGCGCAGAGTGCAGCAGAATACACGATCCCGGCAGGCAGCCTGAGTGTTCCTATCCCGATGGAAATCCTTGGAGACGACATAGCTGAAGCAACAGAAACATTTACGGGGACGATAACGATAGGCAATGCCAACAACCAGCAGATCACGATTGCTGCCGGTCAGGGTACCGCCACGGCAACGATTTCTGATGACGATGCCTATACAATCAGCATAGCAGCTATTGATGTAACGGAAACGGATGCAAATGCGACGCATAACTTTGTGGCCACAATGAGTGGAGAAGCCCAGAGTCCGGTAGTAATCCGTTTCAGCACCACTGCAGGTTCAGCCGGCACGAGCGACTTTACCGCGCAGAGTGCAGCAGAATACACGATCCCGGCAGGCAGCCTGAGTGTTCCTATCCCGATGGAAATCCTTGGAGACGACATAGCTGAAGCAACAGAAACATTTACGGGGACGATAACGATAGGCAATGCCAACAACCAGCAGATCACGATTGCTGCAGGTCAGGGTACCGCCACAGCAACGATTTCTGATGACGATGCCTATACAATCAGCATAGCAGCTATTGATGTAACGGAAACGGATGCAAATGCAACGCATAACTTTGTGGCCACGATGAGTGGAGAAGCCCAGAGTCCGGTAGTAATCAGTTTCAGCACTACTGCAGGTTCAGCCGGCACGAGCGACTTTACCGCGCAGAGTGCAGCAGAATACACGATCCCGGCAGGCAGCCTGAGTGTTCCTATCCCGATGGAAATCCTTGGAGACGACATAGCTGAAGCAACAGAAACATTTACGGGGACGATAACGATAGGCAATGCCAACAACCAGCAGATCACGATTGCTACCGGTCAGGGTACCGCCACGGCAACGATTTCTGATGACGATGCCTATACAATCAGCATAGCAGACATCCCAGTAACGGAAACGGATGCAAATGCAACGCATAACTTTGTGGCCACGATGAGTGGAGAAGCCCAGAGTCCGGTAGTAATCCGTTTCAGCACCACTGCAGGTTCAGCCGGCACGAGCGACTTTACCGCGCAGAGTGCAGCAGAATACACGATCCCGGCAGGCAGCCTGAGTGTTCCTATCCCGATGGAAATCCTTGGAGACGACATAGCTGAAGCAACAGAAACATTTACGGGGACGATAACGATAGGCAATGCCAACAACCAGCAGATCACGATTGCTGCCGGTCAGGGTACCGCCACAGCAACGATTTCTGATGACGATGCCTATACAATCAGCATAGCCGCTATTGATGTAACGGAAACGGATGCAAATGCGACGCATAACTTTGTGGCCACGATGAGTGGAGAAGCCCAGAGTCCGGTAGTAATCCGTTTCAGCACTACTGCAGGTTCAGCCGGCACGAGCGACTTTACCGCGCAGAGTGCAGCAGAATACACGATCCCGGCAGGCAGCCTGAGTGTTCCTATCCCGATGGAAATCCTTGGAGACGACATAGCTGAAGCAACAGAAACATTTACGGGGACGATAACGATAGGCAATGCCAACAACCAGCAGATCACGATTGCTGCCGGTCAGGGTACCGCCACAGCAACGATTTCTGATGACGATGCCTATACAATCAGCATAGCAGCTATTGATGTAACGGAAACGGATGCAAATGCAACGCATAACTTTGTGGCCACGATGAGTGGAGAAGCCCAGAGTCCGGTAGTAATCCGTTTCAGCACCACTGCAGGTTCAGCCGGCACGAGCGACTTTACCGCGCAGAGTGCAGCAGAATACACGATCCCGGCAGGCAGCCTGAGTGTTCCTATCCCGATGGAAATCCTTGGAGACGACATAGCTGAAGCAACAGAAACATTTACGGGGACGATAACGATAGGCAATGCCAACAACCAGCAGATCACGATTGCTGCCGGTCAGGGTACCGCCACAGCAACGATTTCTGATGACGATGCCTATACAATCAGCATAGCAGCTATTGATGTAACGGAAACGGATGCAAATGCAACGCATAACTTTGTGGCCACAATGAGTGGAGAAGCCCAGAGTCCGGTAGTAATCCGTTTCAGCACCACTGCAGGCTCAGCCGGCACGAGCGACTTTACCGCGCAGAGTGCAGCAGAATACACGATCCCGGCAGGCAGCCTGAGTGTTCCTATCCCGATGGAAATCCTTGGAGACGACATAGCTGAAGCAACAGAAACATTTACGGGGACGATAACGATAGGCAATGCCAACAACCAGCAGATCACGATTGCTGCAGGTCAGGGTACCGCCACAGCAACGATTTCTGATGACGATGCCTATACAATCAGCATAGCAGCTATTGATGTAACGGAAACGGATGCAAATGCGACGCATAACTTTGTGGCCACGATGAGTGGAGAAGCCCAGAGTCCGGTAGTAATCAGTTTCAGCACTACTGCAGGTTCAGCCGGCACGAGCGACTTTACCGCGCAGAGTGCAGCAGAATACACGATCCCGGCAGGCAGCCTGAGTGTTCCTATCCCGATGGAAATCCTTGGAGACGACATAGCTGAAGCAACAGAAACATTTACGGGGACGATAACGATAGGCAATGCCAACAACCAGCAGATCACGATTGCTACCGGTCAGGGTACCGCCACGGCAACGATTTCTGATGACGATGCCTATACAATCAGCATAGCCGCTATTGATGTAACGGAAACGGATGCAAATGCGACGCATAACTTTGTGGCCACGATGAGTGGAGAAGCCCAGAGTCCGGTAGTAATCCGTTTCAGCACCACTGCAGGTTCAGCCGGCACGAGCGACTTTACCGCGCAGAGTGCAGCAGAATACACGATCCCGGCAGGCAGCCTGAGTGTTCCTATCCCGATGGAAATCCTTGGAGACGACATAGCTGAAGCAACAGAAACATTTACGGGGACGATAACGATAGGCAATGCCAACAACCAGCAGATCACGATTGCTGCCGGTCAGGGTACCGCCACAGCAACGATTTCTGATGACGATGCCTATACAATCAGCATAGCCGCTATTGATGTAACGGAAACGGATGCAAATGCGACGCATAACTTTGTGGCCACGATGAGTGGAGAAGCCCAGAGTCCGGTAGTAATCCGTTTCAGCACTACTGCAGGTTCAGCCGGCACGAGCGACTTTACCGCGCAGAGTGCAGCAGAATACACGATCCCGGCAGGCAGCCTGAGTGTTCCTATCCCGATGGAAATCCTTGGAGACGACATAGCTGAAGCAACAGAAACATTTACGGGGACGATAACGATAGGCAATGCCAACAACCAGCAGATCACGATTGCTGCCGGTCAGGGTACCGCCACAGCAACGATTTCTGATGACGATGCCTATACAATCAGCATAGCAGCTATTGATGTAACGGAAACGGATGCAAATGCGACGCATAACTTTGTGGCCACGATGAGTGGAGAAGCCCAGAGTCCGGTAGTAATCCGTTTCAGCACCACTGCAGGTTCAGCCGGCACGAGCGACTTTACCGCGCAGAGTGCAGCAGAATACACGATCCCGGCAGGCAGCCTGAGTGTTCCTATCCCGATGGAAATCCTTGGAGACGACATAGCTGAAGCAACAGAAACATTTACGGGGACGATAACGATAGGCAATGCCAACAACCAGCAGATCACGATTGCTGCCGGTCAGGGTACCGCCACGGCAACGATTTCTGATGACGATGCCTATACAATCAGCATAGCAGCTATTGATGTAACGGAAACGGATGCAAATGCGACGCATAACTTTGTGGCCACGATGAGTGGAGAAGCCCAGAGTCCGGTAGTAATCCGTTTCAGCACCACTGCAGGCTCAGCCGGCACGAGCGACTTTACAGCGCAGAGTGCAGCAGAATACACGATCCCGGCAGGCAGCCTGAGTGTTCCTATCCCGATGGAAATCCTTGGAGACGACATAGCTGAAGCAACAGAAACATTTACGGGGACGATAACGATAGGCAATGCCAACAACCAGCAGATCACGATTGCTGCCGGTCAGGGTACCGCCACAGCAACGATTTCTGATGACGATGCCTATACAATCAGCATAGCAGCTATTGATGTAACGGAAACGGATGCAAATGCGACGCATAACTTTGTGGCCACGATGAGTGGAGAAGCCCAGAGTCCGGTAGTAATCCGTTTCAGCACCACTGCAGGTTCAGCCGGCACGAGCGACTTTACCGCGCAGAGTGCAGCAGAATACACGATCCCGGCAGGCAGCCTGAGTGTTCCTATCCCGATGGAAATCCTTGGAGACGACATAGCTGAAGCAACAGAAACATTTACGGGGACGATAACGATAGGCAATGCCAACAACCAGCAGATCACGATTGCTGCCGGTCAGGGTACCGCCACGGCAACGATTTCTGATGACGATGCCTATACAATCAGCATAGCAGCTATTGATGTAACGGAAACGGATGCAAATGCAACGCATAACTTTGTGGCCACGATGAGTGGAGAAGCCCAGAGTCCGGTAGTAATCCGTTTCAGCACCACTGCAGGTTCAGCCGGCACGAGCGACTTTACCGCGCAGAGTGCAGCAGAATACACGATCCCGGCAGGCAGCCTGAGTGTTCCTATCCCGATGGAAATCCTTGGAGACGACATAGCTGAAGCAACAGAAACATTTACGGGGACGATAACGATAGGCAATGCCAACAACCAGCAGATCACGATTGCTGCCGGTCAGGGTACCGCCACGGCAACGATTTCTGATGACGATGCTTATACAATCAGCATAGCAGCTATTGATGTAACGGAAACGGATGCAAATGCAACGCATAACTTTGTGGCCACGATGAGTGGAGAAGCCCAGAGTCCGGTAGTAATCCGTTTCAGCACCACTGCAGGTTCAGCCGGCACGAGCGACTTTACAGCGCAGAGTGCAGCAGAATACACGATCCCGGCAGGCAGCCTGAGTGTTCCTATCCCGATGGAAATCCTTGGAGACGACATAGCTGAAGCAACAGAAACATTTACGGGGACGATAACGATAGGCAATGCCAACAACCAGCAGATCACGATTGCTGCCGGTCAGGGTACCGCCACGGCAACGATTTCTGATGACGATGCCTATACAATCAGCATAGCAGCTATTGATGTAACGGAAACGGATGCAAATGCGACGCATAACTTTGTGGCCACGATGAGTGGAGAAGCCCAGAGTCCGGTAGTAATCCGTTTCAGCACCACTGCAGGTTCAGCCGGCACGAGCGACTTTACCGCGCAGAGTGCAGCAGAATACACGATCCCGGCAGGCAGCCTGAGTGTTCCTATCCCGATGGAAATCCTTGGAGACGACATAGCTGAAGCAACAGAAACATTTACGGGGACGATAACGATAGGCAATGCCAACAACCAGCAGATCACGATTGCTGCCGGTCAGGGTACCGCCACAGCAACGATTTCTGATGACGATGCCTATACAATCAGCATAGCCGCTATTGATGTAACGGAAACGGATGCAAATGCAACGCATAACTTTGTGGCCACGATGAGTGGAGAAGCCCAGAGTCCGGTAGTAATCCGTTTCAGCACCACTGCAGGTTCAGCCGGCACGAGCGACTTTACCGCGCAGAGTGCAGCAGAATACACGATCCCGGCAGGCAGCCTGAGTGTTCCTATCCCGATGGAAATCCTTGGAGACGACATAGCTGAAGCAACAGAAACATTTACGGGGACGATAACGATAGGCAATGCCAACAACCAGCAGATCACGATTGCTGCCGGTCAGGGTACCGCCACGGCAACGATTTCTGATGACGATGCCTATACAATCAGCATAGCAGCTATTGATGTAACGGAAACGGATGCAAATGCGACGCATAACTTTGTGGCCACGATGAGTGGAGAAGCCCAGAGTCCGGTAGTAATCCGTTTCAGCACTACTGCAGGTTCAGCCGGCACGAGCGACTTTACCGCGCAGAGTGCAGCAGAATACACGATCCCGGCAGGCAGCCTGAGTGTTCCTATCCCGATGGAAATCCTTGGAGACGACATAGCTGAAGCAACAGAAACATTTACGGGTACGGTAACGATAGGCAATGCCAACAACCAGCAGATCACGATTGCTGCCGGTCAGGGTACCGCCACGGCAACGATTTCTGATGACGATGCCTATACAATCAGCATAGCCGCTATTGATGTAACGGAAACGGATGCAAATGCGACGCATAACTTTGTGGCCACGATGAGTGGAGAAGCCCAGAGTCCGGTAGTAATCCGTTTCAGCACCACTGCAGGTTCAGCCGGCACGAGCGACTTTACAGCGCAGAGTGCAGCAGAATACACGATCCCGGCAGGCAGCCTGAGTGTTCCTATCCCGATGGAAATCCTTGGAGACGACATAGCTGAAGCAACAGAAACATTTACGGGGACGATAACGATAGGCAATGCCAACAACCAGCAGATCACGATTGCTGCCGGTCAGGGTACCGCCACGGCAACGATTTCTGATGACGATGCCTATACAATCAGCATAGCCGCTATTGATGTAACGGAAACGGATGCAAATGCAACGCATAACTTTGTGGCCACGATGAGTGGAGAAGCCCAGAGTCCGGTAGTAATCCGTTTCAGCACCACTGCAGGCTCAGCCGGTACGAGCGACTTTACAGCGCAGAGTGCAGCAGAATACACGATCCCGGCAGGCAGCCTGAGTGTTCCTATCCCGATGGAAATCCTTGGAGACGACATAGCTGAAGCAACAGAAACATTTACGGGGACGATAACGATAGGCAATGCCAACAACCAGCAGATCACGATTGCTGCCGGTCAGGGTACCGCCACGGCAACGATTTCTGATGACGATGCCTATACAATCAGCATAGCAGCTATTGATGTAACGGAAACGGATGCAAATGCGACGCATAACTTTGTGGCCACAATGAGTGGAGAAGCCCAGAGTCCGGTAGTAATCCGTTTCAGCACCACTGCAGGTTCAGCCGGCACGAGCGACTTTACCGCGCAGAGTGCAGCAGAATACACGATCCCGGCAGGCAGCCTGAGTGTTCCTATCCCGATGGAAATCCTTGGAGACGACATAGCTGAAGCAACAGAAACATTTACGGGGACGATAACGATAGGCAATGCCAACAACCAGCAGATCACGATTGCTGCCGGTCAGGGTACCGCCACGGCAACGATTTCTGATGACGATTCAGCCACATTATCTATATCAGGAACAGATGTTACAGAAGGAGGAATTGTTGATTTTACGGTTGAGCTAAGTGGTGATGTTCAGGATGAATTCACTGTGCAATATTATACTTCTGATAATACGGCGAAACAGACATCTGATTATGTTGCAAAAACATTGACTACTTTATATTTTGGTGGAACAAATCCGAATACACAGACAATAAGTATATCAACAGTTTCTGATGTTATTGCCGAACCAACAGAAGAGTTCTTTGTGAACCTGACTACCTTGGTGACAAATGGACAAGATGTTACTTTGGTGGATTCTGATGGAGGCGGTGATCTCCTGGCAGGACAGGCTGGAGGAACTATTAACGATAATGATGCGTTTGTTGTTAGTTTGACTGGATTTAGTGTCAACGAATCTTCTATTGCGGAAACCAATTATTTTATTGCGAAACTGAATAATTCAGGAAAAGCACAGGAAGATATAATCCTTGATTTCCGTCTGGAAGACGGTTCTGCAGAGATCGATAGTGACTTTGAATTAGTTAATTATACTGCAACGATTGTTCACGGTACAAACTATGTACTAATTCCGGTAATTATTAAGGTTGATAATCTAACTGAAGATACAGAAGACTTCTCTGGTTATATCAGCATAAATAATGCTAATGGGCAACAAATAACTGTTGGGGCGGCAACTCCACCTGCTGCAACAGTTAAACAAACGAAAAGTGCAGCTTTGCCAGTTCAAAGTATAATGATTGGCGGAGGAGAAACCAGTGCTTCTGCAACGATCATTGATGATGATACTTCTTCTGTAATAATCAGTGATGCAACAGTAAATGAAGGGGGTAATTTGGTTTATACTATCGAATTAACCAACGATGTGCAGGGAGATGTGGTTGTCGATGTTAGCTTTGATGATCATACAACTTCGGTAAATGATTTCGACCACAATACCAAGCAGGTAACTTTTGTGAATGGAACCAAAGGAACGCAAACACTGGAAATTACAACAGTAGATGACGATTACCTGGAACCTACTGAAAAACTGAATGTGGGTCTTGATTTGGTTTCAGGAGTTGGAAACATTGATGTCACAGATGTTGCTCAAGGTACGATAAATGATAATGATGCTGCATCGTTGACTATTACTGATGTTACCTACGATGAGTCGGTTGGAAATGCAACACTCACCATTGTATTGACAGGCAATGTTCAGGGTAATTTCACTATTGATTATCGAACTGAAAACGGAACGGCATTAGCGGGTGCTGACTATACGCAAAAGAATGGAACTATTATTTTTGCAGGTACGAAAAATGAAGCTCACACGATAACGATTCCGGTAACGGATGATCTTCTGCTTGAGAATACAGAAAACTTCCTCGTTAAGTTAGAAAATATCAGCAATAATCTGGTGACATACGATGCAGAAGCTATTGTGTCAATTACCGATAATGATCCGGTTTCAGCAGTATTGTCTGTTACAACGAATGGAACAGAGACAGGTCCTCAGGACATTGTTTATACGGTGACATTAACTAAAGTAAACAAAACGGGAGCTGATATTACATTTGATATTGCTGATTTACATACGGGCACAGCTCAAAGCACTGCTGATTACAATGAAATACCTCTTGGTGCAAAAATTCATGTGCCAGATGGTGCAAATACAGGAGAATATCGTGTAACTGTAGTCGATGACGGACTGCTTGAAGCAGATACTGAAACATTGACTCTTGGCATTTCAAATCCAAGTAGAGGAGATGTTAGTATTGCTGCCGGAAATTCTTCAGCTCTTGCAACCATCACTGATAATGAATCTGCTTTGGCTGAATTAATTAAACAGCAGGATGGAAATGAAACAGGTCCGGTAAATATAATTTATAAGGTAACACTGAGTAAAGTAAATAACACCGGAGCTCCTATATCTTTTGATATTGACGATAAGAATACAGGAACAGCTCAAGCGGTTAATGATTATATCTCAATTGATGCTGGAGCAAAAATCATTGTTCCTGTAGGTGAAAGCGAGGGGACATTTAGTGTTACAGTTATTGATGATGCATTATTTGAACCGGATGTAGAAACATTAGTTGTAGAAATATCAGGATCAAGTAATACGGATGTTACTGTAGCGGCAGGAAAATCGGTCGCTTCTGCAGACATTACTGATAATGAAACAGTGCAGGCAGATTTGAGTGTTCAAACGAATGGGAAAGAGGAAGGTCCTCTAAATATCCTGTTTAAAGTAACTCTTGATAAGATAAATAATACAGGAGGTACAATATATTTCGATATCAGTGATGTTTCTACCGGAACAGCTACAAGTGGACTGGATTATAATGCAATTCCAGCCAATGCGAAGATATCGATTGATAATGGTCAGATATCAGGAACTTATATGGTGTCTGTTGTCGATGATAATTTGTTAGAACCTGATATTGAAACGATGATTGCCCGGATTTCTAATCCGGATAGATCAGATGTGTCCGTGAACATCTCAACTGCAACAGCAGATATTGAAGACAATGATAATTCTGTTGCTACGTTAAGTGTAAGCCGTCATGGGGCAGAAGAGGGTAATGTTACAATTCAGTACATGGTTACTCTCGATAAAGTGAATAATACAGGTGCTCCAATCAGTTTTGATTTGGATATAACTGGAGGAACAGCTATTGGCGGATCAGATTACTCAGCAATCGCGGCAGACGCTAAGATCACTGTCTTTCCAGGAAATACAACTGGTACATTTGAGGTTTCTGTAATTGATGATAATTTGTTAGAGCCATCAATTGAGACAGTTATTGCAACAATCTCCGGCGCAAGCAATGCAGATGTGTTAGTCGGAGGAGATGGTTCTGCTACTGCAAACATTACAGATAATGATCGTGCTAGTGTGTCAATCGAAAATGTAACTGTACGGGAAGGAGTTGCCGGAGGAAAAGTAAGCTTTACAGCAACTTTAACTGGCAATGTTCAGGATGCCTTTACTGTGAATTATACTACAGCTAACGGAAGTGCTGTTTCTGTTGAAGATTATGTTGCAGTAAGTAATGGTGTTATTGCATTTGCTGCAGGGTCAAACAGCGGAGCAACCTGTATGTTTACAATCGATATAGTTGACAATATCGTATCAGAGTCTGACGAAACGTTTACAGTAATAC
Source organism: Prolixibacteraceae bacterium (assembly GCA_963668595.1). Classification (GTDB taxonomy): domain Bacteria; phylum Bacteroidota; class Bacteroidia; order Bacteroidales; family Prolixibacteraceae; genus GWE2-42-39. Next base: position 3,533,032 of record OY764876.1, read on the forward strand.
TAAGTAATCCTACACAACGGGTTGAAATCAGTGGGACTGGAGTTTCTGTTTGTACGATTTCTGATGACGATGCCTATACAATCAGCATAGCAGCTATTGATGTAACGGAAACGGATGCAAATGCAACGCATAACTTTGTGGCCACGATGAGTGGAGAAGCCCAGAGTCCGGTAGTAATCCGTTTCAGCACCACTGCAGGCTCAGCCGGCACGAGCGACTTTACAGCGCAGAGTGCAGCAGAATACACGATCCCGGCAGGCAGCCTGAGTGTTCCTATCCCGATGGAAATTCTTGGAGACGACATAGCTGAAGCAACAGAAACATTTACGGGGACGATAACGATAGGCAATGTCAACAGCCAGCAGATCACGATTGCTGCCGGTCAGGATACCGCCACGGCAACGATTTCTGATGACGATGCCTATACAATCAGCATAGCAGACATCCCAGTAACGGAAACGGATGCAAATGCAACGCATAACTTTGTGGCCACAATGAGTGGAGAAGCCCAGAGTCCGGTAGTAATCCGTTTCAGCACCACTGCAGGTTCAGCCGGCACGAGCGACTTTACCGCGCAGAGTGCAGCAGAATACACGATCCCGGCAGGCAGCCTGAGTGTTCCTATCCCGATGGAAATCCTTGGAGACGACATAGCTGAAGCAACAGAAACATTTACGGGGACGATAACGATAGGCAATGCCAACAACCAGCAGATCACGATTGCTGCCGGTCAGGGTACCGCCACAGCAACGATTTCTGATGACGATGCCTATACAATCAGCATAGCCGCTATTGATGTAACGGAAACGGATGCAAATGCGACGCATAACTTTGTGGCCACGATGAGTGGAGAAGCCCAGAGTCCGGTAGTAATCCGTTTCAGCACTACTGCAGGTTCAGCCGGCACGAGCGACTTTACCGCGCAGAGTGCAGCAGAATACACGATCCCGGCAGGCAGCCTGAGTGTTCCTATCCCGATGGAAATCCTTGGAGACGACATAGCTGAAGCAACAGAAACATTTACGGGGACGATAACGATAGGCAATGCCAACAACCAGCAGATCACGATTGCTGCCGGTCAGGGTACCGCCACAGCAACGATTTCTGATGACGATGCCTATACAATCAGCATAGCAGCTATTGATGTAACGGAAACGGATGCAAATGCGACGCATAACTTTGTGGCCACGATGAGTGGAGAAGCCCAGAGTCCGGTAGTAATCCGTTTCAGCACTACTGCAGGTTCAGCCGGCACGAGCGACTTTACAGCGCAGAGTGCAGCAGAATACACGATCCCGGCAGGCAGCCTGAGTGTTCCTATCCCGATGGAAATCCTTGGAGACGACATAGCTGAAGCAACAGAAACATTTACGGGGACGATAACGATAGGCAATGCCAACAACCAGCAGATCACGATTGCTGCCGGTCAGGGTACCGCCACAGCAACGATTTCTGATGACGATAAGGCAACATTGACTATTGCTGATGCGAATGTAGATGAAGGTCTTTCTGTGAGCTTTAATGTTACGCTGGACAAAGATGTAGCAGAACAATTCACGGTGAATTATTCATTTACAGATCAAACTGCATCGAACGGATCAGATTATTTAGGTACAACGGGAACATTGACATTCGAAGGGCATGCCGGAGAAGTGAAAACAATTACTGTTTCTACTCTGTCGGATTTACTAATTGAGCTGGATGAAAGCTTTGTGGTAAATATTGAAAGTAGCATTTCGTATGTTGATGATTCTGATACCGCAATTGGAGTGATTAAGAATATGAGTGTGGCTCAGGTTTCTGTTTCTGATGTTGAAGCAAATGAAGGAGACGATTTAGTGTTTACTGTTTCTCTGAGTGGAGCTTCATATCAAACAATTACTTTGAATTATAAAACAACGGATGGCACAGCTGTTGCGGGAGTAGATTACACCGCTCTTTCAACTCATACGCTGACTTTCTTCCCTGGAGAAACAAGCAAAACTGTTTTTGTAAAAACATCTGAAGATGTTATTTTCGAAGCAGATGAAACATTGTCAATCCAACTTTCAGCAGTAACAAACGGAGAATTTGCAAAAGCAGAAGGAATTGGTAAAATTTTGAACGACGATGATCTTCCTTCGTTTACGGTTACTGATGATGAAAAAACGGAAGGCGAGAACCTGACGTTTACTGTTAAACTAAGCAACCCTTCTTATTTATCAATAAATGTTGATTTTGGAACTGTAGATGGTACGGCTATAAGTGCTGATTACTCGGCAGTGAGTCTTAATATTCTATTTAATCCGGGAGAGACTACCAAAACAGTTCAGGTACCAACAGCAGATGACAATTGGTATGAACCAACGGAAACATTGCTAATCCGACTTTCAAATTCAGAAAATGCAACTATTACTAAAACAGAAGCATCTGGTCGGATTCTTGACAATGATTCTCGACCTACAGTTACTATTGATAATGGAACGATTGTAGAAGGTAGTGAATTGCCATTTGTTATTCGGTTGAGTAATCCAACTTATCAAACTGTAACTGTTTGGTATATGAGTCAGGATGGAACTGCAACTATTCAGGATAACGATTATGTCGTAATAACCAGGGAAAGCGTTGTATTTAATCCGGGAGAACTTACAAAAACAGTGAAGGTTAAAACGACGGGAGATTTTTATTACGAGCCTGATGAAACAATTAAAATTAGCATGACAAGTTTGGAGAATGCGAGTCTGAATAATACTTCAGCTATTGGAGTTATTCTTAATGATGATGTTCGTCCGTCTCTTTCTGTAAGTGGTGCTTCTGCCGAAGAAGGAAAAGAACTGGAATTTGAAGTGACAATGAATACGCGTTCGTATGAATTGGTAAGTGTAAACTTCCGGACTTCTGATGGATCAGCAACTTTAGCTGATAAAGATTATACACCAATTACTTCTCAGGTATTGGCATTCTCGCCGGGTGAAACGAAAAAGAAAATAACAATTCAAACCACAGAGGATACTAACTACGAGCCGGATGAATTCATTCAGGTAATTTTAAGTGGGCCTACTAATGCGATAATAGCAAAAGAAGATTCTATTGGAAAAATCCTAAATGATGACCATCGTCCAGTACTGAAAGAAATTCAGAAAGAAGGAGTTCAGGATAAAGCAATTGTATTTAGTAAAACGGACTTCCTGGAAGCATTTACCGATGCAGATGGCGATGATTGGAAAAAAGTAAGAATTATTACTATTCCTGAAAATGGAACACTTTATTACGGAGAAAAAGTACTTGGTTTTGGAGATGAAGTACCAAGTGAATACATCGAACAGTTCCGTTTTGTTCCAAAACAATACTGGTCTGGAAAAACTGAATTTAAGTGGAACGCATATGATGGATCAATTTATGCTTTGATTGACCAGAAAGTACTGATTACTGTTTTGCCAGAAAAAGATGCACCTGTTGTTTCTGCTGTATCTACTGTAACGGGTAATAATTTGAACATGGTTCTTACTTTCAGTGCAGATGCAATTGTTAAAAATGAAGATATCAGTGTTCAGGGAATCATTGAATACGCTATCAGCAGGAACGAGAATGTATTTACTGTTGATGCGAAAGCAAGTGATGGAGCATTGGTAGTTGTATCAGTTTCTCCTGGAATTGTTGATATGGCAGGAAATCATATTACTGGTCAGCTTACGTTTGAAAACCAAATTGGCGACAACACTGCTCCGACAGTATTAGTTCAGGATCCGAATCCGCTTACAATGAACTTCAAAGTGGGACTTGTTTTCAGCGAACCTGTTACCGGTGTTGATGCATCCAATATTCAGGTTGAGAACGGAACTCTGAATCAGATAAGTGGTTCTGGTGCGAATTACGAGTTGTCTGTTTCTGCATCTCAGTTAGGAGACGTTATTATTCGTTTAGGAACCGGAATTCGCGATCTTTCTACTGTGGCGAATAGTTTTGCTGGGTTAGTAATAACATATTCATTAAACGACGCAGAAGCACCAAAATTAAGTAATTGGTCTCCTTCCGGTGTTGGATCTGTTGCTGATAACCATCCGAACTTTGTAATTACTTTTGATGAAGAGGTGAAAATTGGTACAGGAGGAAGCTTGAAAGTTTATCTGGCCGGAACGTCAACCGAAGCATTGAATATCCCAATTACTGCATCAATGATTCAGGGTAGAACAGTTAATGTAACTTACCAAACCGCACTCGGATTAGATAAGAATGCAGACTACTACGTACTGTTGGATGCAGGCATTGTAACCGACTTAATGGGTAATGCATTCGAAGGTCTTTCAAATAGCAATACCTGGACATTCCGAACCGGAAATGACTTCCGAACTGGCACTGACCCAGATGTTATGACAGCGATTGACTTTAAAGTTTATCCGAATCCTTTTGTCGATCACCTTTATATCGAAAATGCAAGCTACCTTTCACGAATTGTTGTTAGCAATATGAATGGGCAAATTGTGAAAGAAGTTCTTAAACCTTCCGGAAAAATTCAAATGAATGAACTTGAGGCCGGAATCTACTTTGTAACACTGTTCGATTTGGATGAAGAATTAATTTCGACTGTAAAACTTATAAAGGCCAACTAAAAGGCATAAAATAAGAATATGAAATAATACCCGTAGAAACTTTTCTGCGGGTATTTTACAGGGAAATATCCCTTTGTTGTGAGACTGGAATCCTAAAAACGAAAAATGATGGAAAAAAAGCACCCATCTTCCGACAATCCACCTCCAATTCCGAAACCACCAACAATTCTTGATGGTTTTGTTCAGCCTAAATTTATTTTTGGGCGAGTTTTTACCTGTTTCTTTCTTCATGATTGTTTGGTCTTTGTAAAAACGGGAAGCTTTTCAACTGACATTGGCGGAAATATCCGTGCTGCATTAGGGGGAGCCACTAGTGATGCAATATTACTTGGTGCATTGGGTTCTGTTCTGGATCAACGGAATAGCGAAAAACGTATAAACAAGGCGGCTGCGGTTGCCAGTTGGGATGCAGAGCAAATGGTTGCTGCGCATAAATGGAATTTCAGACTTGCTTATAATTCAATTTCCGTAGTGAAACTAAAAGGGCCTAATTTTGCAGGAGAGTTACGAATTTTTATTGAGGCAGGCAATGAATATAAATTCAGACTTGATAAACAATCGAAACAATCTGCAGCTTATTGCGAAAAGGTTTTTAATGAATTTTTGCCGGGAAAAATTATTCGGAGATAATCAAAAACGGGACATGTGTAAAAAATGATTTCCGGTTAAAATCATTCTATTATATTTGTGCCATCAAAAAAAGTGAGTGGGTTTTTATTGACCTCTTCACACAGAAAAAAGTATAGTGGTTAAATTTGGCATTTCAGAAATACTCACACTGATTGGGTCGTTGGGTTTGTTCCTTTTCGGAATGAAGTTAATGAGTGAGGCCTTACAAAAGGTAGCTGGCGACCGAATGAGAAGCATTCTTGCTTCCATGACATCGAATCGGGTAAAAGGTTTATTAACCGGGGCCCTCATCACCGCAGTAATTCAATCGTCTTCAGCAACGACCGTAATGGTTGTAAGCTTTGTGAATGCAGGCTTACTTTCATTAATTGAGTCGATTGGTGTAATTATGGGCGCCAACATTGGAACCACTGTAACTGCCTGGCTGATTTCGATTCTCGGTTTTAAAGTGAAAATGAGTGCCATTGCATTGCCTTTAATTGGGCTCAGTTTTCCACTGCTTTTTTCGAAAAACAATGCAAAAAAATCGTGGGGCGAATTCATCGTCGGATTTGCCATTCTGTTTATGGGACTTGAATTTTTGAAAGATTCTGTTCCCAATATCAAAGAACATCCTGAAATTCTCGAATTTCTTTCGCACTATACCAATATGGGCTATCTGTCCAATTTTATATTCCTGCTCATCGGAACCTTGCTTACCATTGTTATCCAATCGTCGAGTGCAACCATGACACTTACTTTGGTAATGTGTTACAATGGCTGGATTGATTTTGAGCTGGCTGCATCGATGGTATTGGGCGAAAATATTGGTACAACAATTACAGCTAACCTGGCGGCTTTGGTTGCTAATATATCGGCTAAAAGGGCGGCCTTGGCGCATTTTATATTCAATATTTTTGGTGTTTCGTGGATTTTCTTTCTCTTACCATTATTTACCAAAGGAATAGAGTATGTGATGCTTCAAACGGGCAGCGAATCGCCTTTTTTAAGCACTACAGCGATGCCTCTGGGTCTTTCGGTATTTCATACATCATTCAATATAATTAACGCTTGTTTGCTTATCGGTTTTGCCCATTTAATTGAGAAAACTGTAATTCGTTTGATTCCACAGAAAGATGACGACGATGAAGTATTCCGTCTTACTCATATTTCTACCGGATTGTTGTCAACTTCTGAACTGTCAATTCTTCAAGCTAAAAATGAGTTGATTTATTTTGGCAATCGAACCAAAAAGATGTTTGGATTCGTGAAGAAAATGTCGTCGGAGAAGAAAAATGTCAAGTTTGACAACATGTTTAAGAAGGTTGAGAAATATGAAACTTTCAGCGATAAAATGGAGGAGGAAATTGCTTCTTACCTGACGAAAGTGTCTCAGGGCGAATTGAGTAGCACTGGTTCTCAGAAAGTGAAATCGATGTTTAAGATTGTTGATGAGATAGAAAGTATCTCTGATAGTTGTTTCAGTTTGGCTCGTACTTATCGTCGTAAATTTGAAAAGAAAGCTTCTTTTCAGGAACGGGAAATTAAGAATATCAATAAGATGTTTGACCTTTTGGATGAAGCTTTTGATGAAATGTTGCTAAATCTGGAAAAAGGAGGAAAAGTTACTTCGATTGATAAGGCTATCAAGATTGAAGAGAAAATTAACGATTTCCGGAATCAATTACGCCAGGAACATATTGAAAATGTGAAGGGAGAGCTCTACTCTTATACCGAAGGAGTGATTTATAACGATTTGATTTCAGGTGCAGAGCACTTGGGAGATCATATTATTAATGTGTCGGAAGCTTTGCTTGAGATTCAGGAGAGCTAAACTTCTTCGGAAATTTTACGGCTGATTTTATTCAGTGCCGATTTCATTCCTTTGTCTATTTCGGCAAAATCACTGATTTGTTTGCCAATAAAGATGAACATGACTGCCAGTTGCTGTTCGTTCAGATTTAGTTGCTGGTAAAATTCGTTTTTACGCAGACGAAATGCCTCGCGCATGCGTCGTTTAAGCTGATTGCGATGGACGGCTCGCTTAAAATTTCGTTTCGATACAGAAAAAGATGATTGTACGGGAACTGCATTGGGTAATTGAGTCTTCAGAAAAACAACTTTTATCGGATACGACAAAAATGTTTCGCCTTCAGAAAACATTTTTTCGATTACAATGAGGCTGCAAAGCCTTTCTTCTTTTTTAAATGTGAAACGTTCCATACGGGGCTAAAATACAACAAAAAAAGGGGAAAACACTGTTTCCCCTTGCTATCTGTTTTTGGTGTTTTTCTACAATCCTTTGTTGTGTTTTTTGATAAACTGTTCCAAAGCCATAGTCATTGAAGGAGCTACTGATGTTGGAGCTTCAATGTCAAGTCGTAAACCAGCTTCTTTCACTGCTTGGGCAGTAGTTGGTCCGAACGATGCAATTTTGATGTCTTTTTGTTCGAATTCGGGGAAATTCTGAAGTAGTGATTTAATTCCCGATGGGCTGAAGAATACGAGAACGTCGTAATTAACTTCTTTCAGGTCGGAAAGGTCGCTACTTACAGTCCGATACAAAATAGCTTTGGTGTACTTGTAATTGTACTTGTCCAATAATTCGGGTATTTCCAGTTTGTGAATGTGCGAAAGTGGCACCAGAAATTTTTCGTCTTTGTGCTTTTTCATCACTTCCATCAAATCTTCGAAAGTACCGTCAGCATAGAAGATTTTTCGCTTCCGATAAACAATATATTTCTGCAGGTAGAATGCTGTTGCTTCAGAAATACAGAAATATTTCATTGTATCAGGAACCGTAATTCGCATTTCCTGGCAAATTCTGAAGTAATGATCAATGGCTGTACGACTAGTGAAAATTACACCAGAATGATCCAGAATCTGAATGCGTGTTTGTCTGAATTCCTTGGCTGAAACGCCTTCTACCTGAATAAAAGGGCGGAAATCAACCTGTACGTTAGTTTTGGTCGCCAAATCAAAATAAGGAGACTTCGGCGAATCCGGCTTTGGTTGCGACACCAGAATTCTCTTGATTTTCAAGACTCAATGTTTTTAGTTACGTTTCTACTTGTTATCCGGATACTATTTTATAGATCAGGAGTAACGGTAAAAATTCAAGGGTACAAAGGTATAAAATCAAATAGGAAATTGAAAATTGTTTCTTCAATAATATTTTCGCGCCTCTTAATAGGGTTAAAATATAAACCGATAAAATGAGGAATCCGCAAACCGCAAGTAATGGAATTTCTTGTTTCATGGGCATGAAAGCCAGTATCAGTGTGAGGGGGAACAGAACAATTCCAAGAACCCGGCTATAGATATTTACGTTGAAAAGAAATTCTGAAGTTTCAGGTTGACTTTCAGTGATTTGTCCGATAAACCAGTAGGCAAATCGTTTGATCGAGTAAAGTAGGATTACTCCAGCCAAACAAATCAGGTAAACGACTATCTTATATTTGAATAGTGTAATGCCGAAGGATTGAAGTACCAGGTACGCAAATAGGGAAAATACCAGCAAAAAAAGCAAATCGAGGCGAAATGCCGCATGAAGCAGGTTGAAAGTGCGTTCGCGAAATAACCTGACTGCAGTCGAGTAATTGACAGTTGCATTAAAAAGTTGTTTCAGATAAGTGCTGAATACAATTCGAACTGAAGCCAGAATTGCCAGCGATAAAATGAGTATGCCGAGTACCCAGTCGTTGTTGTTTTGAATCAGTTTCTTTTCAGGAAGAACAATTCCTTCACGTACAGGTATTTCGGGAATGGCTACCGAGACTCGCGGCTCTGTTAAAATAAACGTTTCGATAACTTTTGGTTTTTGCGTAATATTTTTCAATTGAGTGGGTTGTGCCTGTTTGCGTTTGGCCGAATCTTTTTTCACGCGTGCCTGAAACGCCCGAATATCGCCAGTTCCGATCACATTCCGACCCACACTTATCTTCTTTTGTTGTGGTAACGACGACTTCAACTCAAGACTTTGCTGGATCGTATCGGTTTTTGCTTGAATTGATTGCATTACAACAGACAATTTTTAAGTTTGTGATAAGCAAAAATAGTTAAATATTGTGCGCAAGCCGAGGATACGTTTAATTTTTTAAGTGTTATGATTTCTTCTGATTCGCTTATATATCTGGCTCCCTTGCAGGGATTCACCGATTTTGTTTTCCGGCAGAACCATGCATTGGTATTTGGGGGGATTGACAAATATTTTGTCCCCTATGTTTCGTTTACCGGTCAGGACGAGATCCGAAATTCGCAGAAAAGAGATGTGCTTCCCGCCAATAACGTAGGTTTGCCGGTGGTTGTACAAGTACTTTTTACTGATGTTAATGAGTTTCTGCAACTTTGTAAGTGGTTGAGAGAGTTGGGTTATTCAGAGGTTAATTTAAATCTGGGTTGTCCGTATCCGATGGTCACAAACCGGGGTAGAGGGGCTGCAATGTTACAAAAACCAGAAGTGCTTCGCGAAGTATTGAAAATTGCATTTGCCGAATTTGAACTGAGATTTTCAATAAAAATGCGACTGGGAATGAATGAGAACACGGAAATATTTTCGGTATTGGAGATAATGAATGAGTTTCCTCTTACAGAAGTAATTATTCACCCACGGGTTGCACGCCAAATGTATAAAGGAGAAGTAAATACTGATTTGTTTGTACAGGCGAGAAGGCATTGCGTTCATTCGGTCGTTTACAATGGTGATATTCTTTCAGAAACAAACATTGAACGGGTGCAACAGTTTGTTCCCGAGCAAAATAAGTGGATGATTGGCCGGGGAATATTAATGAATCCGATGTTGCCGGGTGAGTTGAAGGGATTGTCGGTGGACTCGAAGAAGGAACGTCTGGAATTATTTCATCAAAAAATGTTTGACAGTTATGCTGCCATTCTTCATGGGGATAGTCATTTATTACAAAAAATGCTTGGATTCTGGGAATATTTCTCCTTTTCTTTTCCCGATTCACACAAAACGTACAAGCGAATTAAAAAAGCAAGTTCTCTGGCAAAATACGAGCAGGCGGTGAAAGATAATTTTGACCAATATCAGTTTTATTGAATGTATATGTTTTTTTGTAAATCAATCTTGTAATGCGTTGGTGCAGTTTTCTTGCTCGTAAATTTCCATCAAAACCATAAGTTGTTCAAACTCGTCTGCCTCCGGTGATCCTTCGGGACTTCCGGCAATTTCGAGAAAACGTTTGAGTGCTTCGCGGTATTCTTCTTCAGTAACTAAGTTTTCCATTTTTTACAAATTCTTCGCCTAAAACTATTGGTCTGAAATTAGTGAGCTTCAAGCCAATTTTTGCCTGCATTCATCTCAACAGTCAATGGCAGGCCGATGTTCACTGCTTGTTCCATTTCTTTTTTTACCAGCACTTTCATCTGCTCCAGTTCTTCTTCTACAACATCGAAGTTCAATTCGTCGTGTACTTGCATAACCATCTTCGAACGTAGTTTCTGTCGTTTCATCTCATTGAAAATGTTCACCATTGCTACTTTTATAATGTCGGCGGCTGATCCCTGAATGGGGGCATTGATGGCATTTCGCTCGGCAACACCTCGAACAACAGCATTGGCTGAATTGATGTCGCTGAGATAGCGACGACGACCCATGATGGTTTGTACGAAGCCTGCTTCGCGTGCTTTGCGAATACTTTCATCCATGTATTCCTTTACGCCAGGGAAGTTCTCAAAGTATCCGTCAATCAGTTCTTTCGCTTCGGTGCGCGGAATATTTAGTCGTTGCGACAATCCGAATGCCGAAATACCATAAATAATTCCGAAGTTGGCTGTTTTGGCTTTGCGGCGCATGTCGGAACTTACTTCTGAAACCGGTATTTTGTAAATTTTTGAGGCTGTAATGGCATGAATGTCGTCGCCATTGCGGAATGCCTGCAACATGTGCGGATCTTCGCAAAGTGCAGCCATGATGCGGAGTTCAATTTGCGAATAGTCAGCCGAAAGAAATAAATGATCGTCCGTCGAAGGGATGAATGCTTTTCGTATTTCTCGTCCGTTTTCGTCACGGATCGGGATGTTTTGAAGGTTCGGATTTGTTGAGCTCAAACGTCCGGTAGCTGCAATTGCTTGATTATAAGATGTGTGTATTTTACTCGTCTTTGGGTTAATTAGCAGTGGCAGGGATTCTACATAAGTAGAGAGAAGTTTTTTCAAACCTCTGTATTCGAGTATTTTGCCAACAATTGGATGCCGATCGGCCAGTTTTTCAAGTATTTCTTCGGATGTTGAATATTGTTTGGTCTTGGTCTTCTTTGCATTCGCGTCAATTTTCAGCTTTTCAAACAAAATGAGGCCTAATTGTTTGGGCGACGAAATATTGAACTCTTCTCCCGCTAAATGGATTATTTCGCTTTCTAAATCGATAATTTGGTGGCGTAGCACCTTTGCGTATAGATTTAGTTCTTCCGGATTGATTTTAACTCCGGTCATTTCCATGTCGGCAAGCACATAAACAAGCGGCATTTCTACTTCTTCAAAAAGTTTGCGCACCGAATGTTTATCAAGCTCTGCGTCAATAGCATTTTTTAGTTGGAGGGTCAGGTCTGCATCTTCGCAGGAATAATCTTTTAGCTTTTCGATCGGCACCTGACGCATGCTTAATTGCATTTTTCCTTTTTTACCGATCAGACTTTCAGTTGTCACTTTTTCGTACCCAAGGTATAATTCGCATAAGTAATCGAGATTGTGGCGTAGCTCTGGTTGAACCAGATAGTGGGCAATCATGGTGTCGTAAAGCGACCCTTTTACCTCAATGCCATAATTCATGAGCACTGATATATCGTATTTCAGGTTTTGTCCTATTTTGCGAATTCGTTCATCTCCAAAAACCAGTTCAAATTCCTTTAATACTTCCAGTGTCTTTTCTTTTTCCTTCGGAATAGGAACACAAAATGCTTCGCGCTTGCGGAATGCAAACGAAAGGCAAACCAATTCGGCTTGCTGTGTATCAAGACTGGTTGTTTCTGTATCGAAGCAAAATTCGTCCTGGATTGAAAGTTCGGCACAAAGGCTGGCCCGTTGTTCGCGGGTTTCAATCAGGTAATATTCATGGGGTGCGGACTCAATGGTCTCTAAATTTTTCGGTTCTGCTACAATTGGTTCAAGCGCTGCACCAAATAAAGTTCCCTGTTCGAAAACCGGTTCCGGTTTTGATTCGGGTTGTAGCTTGGCAACAAAACTTCGAAATTCCAGTTCCGAAAGAATGTCTTTTAATTTTGTTTGATCGGGTTCACTCATTTCCAGTTCCGATTCATCAAACGGAACGGGTACATCAATAATAATCTCGGCCAACTTGCGCGACATGCGTACCTGTTCCTGGTAAGTTTCCAGATTTTCTTTCTGTTTACCTTTCAACTGGTCTATATTTTGGTAGAGTCCGTCAATATCACCGTAGTCGCTGATGAGTTTCATGGCTGTTTTGGGGCCAACTCCTGGGCAGCCGGGAATATTGTCGGCAGTATCTCCCATCAATCCAAGTATATCAATTACTTGCAGTGGGCGTTCAATCATGAAATTTTCTTTTACCTGATCGACTCCCCAGATTTCGATTTCGTTTCCGCCCCGGCCTGGTTTGTACATGAAAATATTATCAGAAACCAATTGTGCGTAATCTTTATCTGGCGTAACCATAAATGTCTGATAACCTTCTTTTTCTGCTTTTTTTGCCAGTGTACCAATTACGTCATCTGCTTCAAAACCTGCTTTTTCGATGATCGGAATGCGGTAAGCTTCGATAATTCTGCGGATATAGGGAATCGATTTACGCAAATCTTCCGGCATTTCTTCGCGGTTGGCCTTATACGCTTCATACATTTCATGTCTGAAAGTTGGAACATTCATGTCAAAAACTACCGCAATATGAGTCGGATTTTCTGTTTTCAGTAATTGTTCGAGCGTATTTAAAAAGCCGAACATGGCAGACGTGTTCAATCCTTTCGAATTGAATCGCGGATTTTTAATGAATGCAAAGTATGAACGGTAAATCAACGCATAAGCGTCTAGGAGAAATAGTCGTTTGGTATTTTCAGACATGATTTTCCAGTTTTAAGAATTATCAGAAGCATACCACTCAGCAAAGGAGTTGGTGGTTTCGTATAGGCGAAGGCTGTGTAGCCCGGTGCCTTCGGGCAACATTCGCTGAATTTTGTCAGCCAGAAAAATAATGAGGTTTTCGGTTGTTGGTTGAAAGGGAACAAGGTGATGGCGTTCGTACATTTGCCCAAGCTCGCTGAATTGCTCGTGCGGAGCATCGGCATTAATCATCAATGAATGATCCAGTTCGTCGATGACGTTTTTATTAATGAGTTTTTTCAATTCGCTGAAATCGATCACCATACCGTTTTTGGGGCTGGTTGAATCATTGATCGGAGTTCCGAGTAAAGTAACGCGTAACCGGTACGAATGGCCGTGAATATTGCGACAAAGCCCATCGTAATTAAACAGGGCATGCGACATTTCGAATGTAAATTGTTTGCTGACGCGTATTTTTACCATGATTCTATTTTTCAAACATCGAAATTAGAAAGAAAGTTTGAGAAAGCTGTGTTTATTTCGTGAGCAACTTAAATAAAAAGCCCCACTCGGTAACGAATGAGGCTGCATATTTAATTCAAAGAATATTATTCGCAGGAACAACGACTCAGGCAGTCAACAATTTGACTCAATGTGTCGTGACGAAGGAAATAATAGGTGTTCTTCCCTTCACGCTTGGAGCAAAGTACTCCTTTGTCTTTTAAAATTCCCAGGTGATGTGAGGTGGTTGACTGTTCAATTCCCAACAATTCGTGAATTTCGGTAACAGTCAGCTTTTTGCCTCCTTCCAAATGTTTCAGTATGGCAATGCGCATTGGGTGAGCCATTGCTTTCAGCATATTTGCTGCAGTTTCTAATCGTTCAATTTCCAATTCCTGAATTTCCATTGTTCTATTTTGTATTAAAACAGATGCAAATATATAAATATTTGACGTTTATTTTGTTTGTATAATCCTGAGAGAATTTATTTTAGAACCAATCTAAAATAGGAATGTTGGTTTGTAAAGCGTATAGTCGTTTTATTTTATATTTTTGAGCATAACAAAAATGATGCGGATGAGCTCGCTGGAAATTATTCAGTTACCGATTGAAAAGGAACTGAAAGACTTTGAACCCTACTTTAAAGAATCGATAAAAAGTGATATTCCTTTTTTATCCTTAGTTATTCGTTACATTCTGAAAAAGAAGGGAAAACAGATGCGTCCGATGTTTGTTTTTCTTTCAGCAAAAATTTTGGGGGAAACAAATGAATGGACCCATTTGGCTGCATCAGGAATTGAATTACTACATACTGCCACTCTTTTGCACGACGATGTTGTGGATGAGTCGTACGAGCGAAGAGGAAGTTTCTCGATTAATGCTCTCTGGAAAAATAAAATTGCCGTTTTGGTTGGCGATTATATTCTGGCAAAAGGACTGCTGAATACTCTGGAAGTGAGAAAATATCGCTTTTTGCACCTCATAAGCCGGGCTGTGAAGGATATGAGCGAAGGGGAAATTTTGCAAATGCGCAAAAGCCGGAAGCTGGATATGGATTATCAGACGTATTTCGAAATAATTGAAAAGAAAACGGCTTCGCTTATTGCAACCAGTATGGCTATGGGAGCTGCTTCGGTAACCGAGGATGATGAGTTGGTAGAAAAAATGTTTCGGATTGGTTTGGATGTAGGTGTTGCTTTTCAAATAAAGGACGATATTTTTGATTATCAGTCGAAAGGCATTCTCGGAAAACCTACCGGGAACGATATAAAAGAGAAGAAAGTAACTTTACCCTTACTTTTTATTCTTGAGAAATCGAGTCCTTCAGAAAGAAGAAGAATTCTTCGTTTGGTGAAGAAGAAAAATAAAAATTCGCTCAAGGTAAAAGAGTTGGTTGATTTGGTTGTTACCAATGGTGGTTTACAATTTGCAGAGGAAAAAATGAATGAATATCGCGATAAGGCGATTCAACAAATTATGGAACTACCAGAAAATGCTGCACGCAACTCGCTGATTGAACTGGTTAATTACACAACAACCCGTTCGAAATAAAAAAAGGGAGCAAAGTCCCTTTTAGTTTATATTTGAATAGGTTGTTATTCAACAAATTTGTACCCAATACCTTTCAGCGTCTTGATGTGATCGTTTCCGATTTTTTCGCGCAGTTTCCGAATGTGTACATCAATGGTTCTATCGCCTACTACTACATTGTCGCCCCATACCGAGTAATAAATTTCTTCGCGGGTAAATACTTTGCCTGGTTTTGAAACCAGTAACGAAAGCAATTCAAATTCTTTTCGCGGAAGAATCATCTCTTCGTTGTCTTTGCGAATCAGGTAACGTTCTTTATCAATAATCAGACTGCCGATGATTATTGTGTTGCTATTTTCAGCAACAACACCTTCGGCAACAGCTCCTCCCGATTTACGTTTGAGCAGTGCTTTTACGCGGCTGATGAGCACTTTCGGGCGAATGGGTTTAGTAATGTAATCGTCTGCTCCGGCTTCAAATCCTGCAATTTGTGAATAGTCTTCGCTGCGGGCTGTCAGAAAAGCAATAACAGTGTTTTGAAGTGCCGGAATTTTCCGGATTTCTTCACAGGCAGCAATGCCGTCCATTTCAGGCATCATTACATCAAGAATAATTAGGTCTGGAATTTTCTTCTCTGCAATTTTAATTGCTTCCAGCCCATTTTGCGCTGTATATACTTTGTAACCGTCTTTTTCGAGATTGTAACTGATGAATTCGAGAATATCTACTTCATCGTCAACCAACAGGATTTTTTGTGCTTCTTCACTCATTGTTTCAAAATTGAATAGGTAAAAGTAAGTCTCCGGTATTAAATAGTTATTGCGCTTTGATTAAAAAACGTGCGAGTGAAAGTACAATTTTCATTTCGCTTTTTCAAGCATGAATGTGAAAGTTGTGCCTTTATCAACTGCACTTTTTACGTTAATCGTTTGATCGTGTGCTTCAATGATATGTTTTACGATTGAAAGTCCCAGTCCTGTGCCTCCTTGCTCGCGCGAACGCGATTTGTCAACACGATAGAAGCGTTCAAAAATACGGGGAAGTTCACTTTTTTCGATACCAATGCCGCTGTCGGCTACTTCAACCAGTATGTTTTCATGCAAATCGTAGAAGGCAACTTTCACAAAACCCTTCTTTTTATTGTATTTAATGCCGTTAACCACGAGGTTGGTCATCACCTCCATAATGCGTTTTTTGTCGGCTCTGACGTAAATTGGTTTATCGGGGCGAGGGTTTAATTCAAGGTTAATATTTTGTAATTGAGCCAGCGGTTGTTCCAACTCGAAAGCTTCTTCGGTGAGTTTTACAATGTCGAAGCGTTCGTAGTTCGGTTTCAATTCGCCCGATTCAAGTTTGGTGATCGATTCCAGATCTTCAACAATGGAAATCATCCGATCAATACTTTTTTCGGTACGTTTCAGATATAATTTATTGATGTTGGGATCATCAATGCCTCCTTCCAATAAAGTCAGAATATAGCCTTGTATGTTGAAAATGGGTGTTTTTAGTTCATGCGAAACATTTCCCACGAATTCTTTTCTGTATCGTTCCAGATCTTTCAGACGCTCAATTTCATCTGTCTTCATTCGCGCCCATTCTTCAACCTCTTTTTGTACATCAACAATAATATTTCCGGTTGAGTCGGGTATTCGGCGAAGCTTCTTTTCCTGCACCGGAACATCACGAATCGTTTTATACAACGGTTTAATCTTATCATAAATGAAGTGATTAAGAATGTAAAGAACAATTACATAGGTTAATGCAAAGAAAAGGATAATGGCAATAATAAAAGCCAGTATTTTCATGTGAAGCACTAAGTTAACAAGGATGAAAATAGCTCCCAGAAAACTTAATACAGATGAGATGAAAAACGCTAATTGCTTGGCTGAATAAGATTTCATAATAGAAAATGATATAAGTGCGGATAAATTTATAATATTTTTTGGGAGTTTGATTGATTAACAGTAAATTGATGGTTCAGTAACATTATCTTAACGAGTAGTGGCCGTTTCTCTTTTTTTAACAATCTATATTTGCGATCGGAATAAAAAACCAATTTAAATGGAAAATTATTATCTCGTTCTTGTAGTTATTTTATTTGCACTTGCCATTTCGGATCTGATTGTTGGAGTGGCAAACGATGCAGTAAACTTCCTGAATTCGGCAATCGGAGCCAAGGCCGCTCCAAAGTGGCTAATCTTTGGTGTTGCCAGTCTCGGGGTGCTAATTGGGGCTACTTTTTCCAGCGGAATGATGGAAGTGGCCCGAAAAGGAATCTTTCACCCGGACATGTTTGTCTTTTCCGAGATCATGATCATATTTCTGGCGGTTATGATTACCGATGTAATACTCCTGGATGCATTTAATACTTTAGGACTTCCAACTTCGACAACGGTTTCACTTGTTTTCGAACTACTTGGCTCGGCAGTTGCTGTTTCGCTTGTGAAAATTAGCCAGGCAGGTCACCCGATAGGTGAGATTTCTCAATATATCAATTCAGAAAAAGCCCTGGCCATTATATTTGGTATTCTTGTGTCGGTGGTTATTGCATTTACTTTCGGTGCATTAATTCAGTATCTGGCACGTATGCTTTTTTCGTTTAATCTTGAAAAAAGCAACAAATATTTTGGTTCTGCATTTGGTGGTCTGGCCATCGCTTCTATTACATATTTTATGCTGATAAAAGGGATGCATGGTTCACTGTTTGCTGATTTTAAGGTCTCAACAGGTGAAACCATTGAAGAATGGGTGAAAAATCATAGCTTTTTGTTGATGGTTTATAGTTTTATCGGTTGGACAGTTTTCATGCAACTTCTAAAATGGATTTTTAAAGTAGATGTGCTGAAAATAGTTGTTTTAGTTGGCACTTTCGCTTTAGCAATGGCTTTTGCCGGAAATGACCTGGTAAATTTTGTTGGGGTTCCGCTGGCTGGTTTCAAGTCGTATCAAACCTGGGCTGCGTCGGGTATGCCTGCCGAATCCTTTGGGATGGGAGCACTTCAGGGAAAGGTAGATACTCCTGTATTTATGTTGCTGATTGCTGGATTGGTGATGATTCTTACTCTTGTTACCAGCCGGAAAGCAAAATCAGTTATTGCAACTACTGTTGATCTTTCCAGACAAAATGAAGGAGAAGAGCGTTTCTCATCTTCATTGGCTGCCCGCGTAATTGTTCGGGGTGCAGTAAATGCGTCGAAAACTGTTCGTCGTTTGCTGCCGGGATCTATTACTGCTTCGGTAGAGCGTCGGTTTACTGCTATTCCGTTGCAGGTGAGTAAAGACGGCGAGAAGCCAGCGTTTGATATGCTTCGTGCTGCCTGTAATTTATTGATAGCTAGTATTCTTATTGCTTTGGGGACCTCGCTGAAATTACCTCTGTCAACAACGTATGTGACTTTTATGGTGGCCATGGGTACTTCTTTAGCCGACCGGGCCTGGGATCGCGAAAGTGCAGTGTATCGTATTTCGGGTGTATTTACCGTTGTCGGAGGATGGTTTCTTACTGCACTGGTTGCCTTTACTGTAGCGGCCACTATTGCCTCAATTATTATACTTTCAGGTAGTTTCATGGTTTTTGTATTTATTGCGATTGCAATCTTTATGGTATTACGTACGCAGGTACTTTTCCGCAAACGTGCTCAGGCTAAAAAAGAAGAAGAGGAAGAAGAAGTTTCTGTTAGCTCAACGGCTACAGAAGATGTTCTTTCTAAATGCAAAGAGCAGTCGATGAATGCAATCATTACCTCGAATCAGATTTTTACTGTTGCAATGGAGGGATTTTTTGAGGAGAATCGCTCTCAACTGAAAGAGATTGCATTGGCGAACAAAGAATTTAATAAAAAATCGAAAAAACTGAAGGCAAAAATTCTGACTACAATTGGTCGTTTGCAGCAAGATTCAGTTGATTCCGGACACTATTATGTGCAGGTTGTTGATTATCGCAGGGAAATGGCACATTCGGTGAATTACATTCTGGAGCCGATGATTGAGCATCTGGAAAATAATCATAAACCATTTCTGAAAGAGCAACGCGAGGAAATGACACAGTTTATTACCGAAACAGACAGCTTCTTTAACTTCGCGTTACACATTTCTAAAGAAGAAAAATTTGATCGTCTTGAGGAGCTGATTTCTAAACGGGACGACTTATTAACCAAGCTTGTTCGTGTAGAAAAGAATCAGATAAAACGCATTAAAACAAAGCAAGTTAACACGCGAAATTCAATTCTGTACTTTAAGATTGTTTCTGAAATTAAAAACCTATTGTTGCAAACAGTTAATATGGTAAAAGCTCAACGCGATTTTATTAATTATTCGCGAACTGAGAAGACGAAATCGTAGTATTGAATATCGATAAAATATATAACCGGCCGTGATGAAAATTGCAGTCGGTTTTTTCGTTATTAACCCAAAAGTATGCTCAGGAATCCACCCATTTTTTCATTTTATCGAACTCTTGTTGCATCAGTTGATAGCCATGATGGTACAAGGCCATTCTTCGTTCCTGATTCTTTTCTGTTCTGCTGATAGAGTACTGATCTGACGGAGCGATGATGAATAGTCGTCCTTCCTGCTCCATTTGCTCGCAGTAGGCAAGTGTTTCGTTGTACGAGTGGTTTCGGTCGAGCAAAGTTTGCAGGAACTCGGGGTGTTTGCGGTATTTCATCCGAAAAAGTCGTTCGCCTTTCATGGCTTCTTTGCGGTATCCTTTCGGACGAGTCAGAACAACCACTGCTTTTTCATGCTTTTCGAGTGCATATCGGGCCGGAATGGAATCAGAAACTCCTCCATCAAAGTATAAACGGCCATTTATTTCAACCGGAGGCGACATTAGCGGAATACTTGACGAAGCGACCAATATTTTCTCAACACCAATTTGTTTTTGCTCTTTTTTGTTGAAAATGATGCTTTGTCCATTCTCCATAGAGGTAGTTACAATGTCGAATTCCACCGGATTGGCATAAAAAGTTTGTTCGTCAAACGGAACCAGTCTTTTCGGAAGTTCGTCAAAAATGAATTGCATGTTGAAATAAGAACCCGATCGGAGCAGGTGGCGAAATCCCATGTATCGCTTATCCGATGGGAACTGTACGTTGGTTTGTATATTTCTGCCTCGTTGTTTCGATATATAAGAGGCACCGACACATGCTCCGGCAGAAACTCCGATCACCCGGTTGAAAAAGTATTCTCGTTCAAGCAGATATTCCAGTACGCCACTGGTGAATGCACCGCGCAAACCTCCTCCTTCCAATACAATACACGAATTTTTCATTGTTGATTTTTTCTGAAAATACCTTTAAAAATAGGATAAATGAAAAAGAAACGAGCTGAAAATAAAAAAGCAGCTCCATTTTCATGCAACTGCTTGATTTTTAAGTGGGCCCAACTGGGCTTGAACCAGTGACTCCCTGATTATGAGTCAGGTGCTCTAACCAACTGAGCTATAGGCCCTGAATATCTAATAATAAATATTTCAAAAAAACACATCAGGTTTTTTCTGACTCCCTGATTATGAGTCATCCGGCAATCGCCAGAAATTGAGCTATAAACTCTTAGTAGAAAATTGTACTATTGGGTACAATTTTCGGAGTGCAATTTTAAAGAATTAGCATCAAATACACAAATAAAAAATTAATTTTCCTGAACAGTTTCGCTTTGTGCTGATTCTTTTGCTTGTTCCTGACTTTTTTCGAGTTGACTAAATAGCCTACGATAGAACAGTATAATAGCAAAAATACCAATAGTTATCGATGAATCGGCAATATTAAAAACCGGGCGAAAAAACAGAAAATCACCTCCACCCAGAAATGGGATCCAATCGGGATAGCGACCCTCAATAATTGGGAAATAGAACATGTCAACCACGCGTCCGTGCAAAAACGAAGCGTAGCCTCCTCCATCGGGGAACAACGAGGCCACTTGTCCGTAGCTATCGCTGAAAATAAGCCCATAAAAAGCACTGTCGATAATGTTGCCTATTGCTCCGGCAAAAATGAGCGAAATACAGGCTATAAAGCCCATCGGGAGGTCTTTTTTTATTAGTTTGACCATATACCAGCCAATGGCAACTACTGCAGCAATACGGAATACACTGAGGAAAATTTTCCCGTATTTGCCCAAAAATGTGAGTTCGGCACCAAAAGCCATTCCGTTGTTTTCAACAAAATGAATATAAAACCAGTTGCCGAACACAGAGAATTCGTCGCCAATAGCCATCGTGGTTTTGATATAAAATTTCAATACCTGATCAGCAAGCAGTATCAGCGTAACAATTAATATTGATTTGGTAAGTTTTGACATTGTTGTTGCAATAAAAAAAATGATTGAAAGAAAACTTCCTTCCAACCATTTTGGATTTAATTCTTTTTTCAGGTCTAAGCCTGATTTTTTTTGGCATCAATAGAAAGAGTAGCGTGTGGTACCGCGCGCAAACGTTCTTTCGAAATTAACTTGCCGGTTTCTCTGCATATCCCGTAAGTTTTATTTTCGATTCGAACCAACGCTGCCTGAAGATATTGTATGAACTTCAATTGGCGTTGTGCTAATTTACCAGCTTCTTCTTTGGAAAGGGTTGCTGCACCTTCTTCCAGTACTTTAAATGTAGGAGAAGTATCCTGGGTATCGTTGCCGTCTTCCTGGGTAATAGAATTACGAAATATTTCGTAATCTTTCTGTGCTTTCTCCAGTTTTTTCAGAATTAGTTCTTTAAATTCAACTAATTCGGCGTCCGAGTATCTGTTTTTTTCAGCCATAGCCCAAAGTATTAAAATTATCTATTCAGGACATCAGTATCGCTTGGTCCATGCGCCTAAAATTATAAAAATATTTTGATTCGCGATGCGCCAAACAACATTGCTAATAATTTGCTTTTATAGTTTTTCAACACGAATGCGTGCAATCACATCGGCATCAATTTCTGCTTCCTTACTGCTGTCAGAATCCAGCTGGTCAACCAGTGTTAATTCTGCTGCTAGTGTTTGGTTGCAAATATATTCTGTAAAGGCTTGCACTGCTTCGTTATACGCTTCATGTTTCTGAACAGTCAGTCGAACGCGGTCGGTCACTTCAAAATCGCTTTCCTTACGGATATTTTGAATTTTGTTGACAAACTCACGGGCAATTCCTTCTTGTTTCAGTGCTTCTGTAATATGAATGTCGAGAGCGATTGTCATGCCATCTTCGCTGGCAACTAACCATCCGGGAATGTCTTCGGTCATAATCTCCACATCTTCCAGCGATAATTGTACTTGCTCGTCGGCAATAGTCAGAGCGTAATGGTCGGCTTTCTCAAGCGAGGCAATATCTGACTGAGTAAACTGGGCAATTGCTGCCGAAATTTGCTTCATAATCTTGCCGTACTTTGGACCAAGAGTCTTAAAGTTTGGCTTGATTTTCTTCTTGATAATTCCTTCTGAATCAACGATAAATTCAACTTCTTTTACGTTTACTTCAGTAAGAATAATATCTTTCACTGCTTCAAATTGTTCGCGGAAATGTGAGTTGAGTACCGGAACCATAATTTTGGCAAGCGGCTGGCGAACTTTCAGTTTTTCTTTGCGGCGAAGCCCCAGAATCATGGACGATGCTTTCTGGGCGATGTCCATTTTTTCTTCCAGTTCTTTGTCTATCAAACTTTCGTCGGCAACAGGGAAATCAGCAAGATGAACACTCTGATCTACTTCTTTTCCGGTCACTTTATTCAAGTCGGAATAAATGAGGTCGGAGAAGAACGGAGCCATTGGTGCCGACAGTTTGGCAACGGTTACCAAACAGGTGTACAAGGTTTGATAGGCCGAAACTTTATCGGTGTCGTATTCGCCTCCCCAGTAGCGTTTGCGGCTCAAACGAACAAACCAGTTACTCAGGTTTTCGGTTACAAATTCCGAAATAAGTCTTCCTGCACGAGTTGGTTCGTAGGTTTCAAGACTTTCGCCCACTTCTTTAATTAACGAATTGAGTAACGAAAGAATCCAGCGGTCGAGTTCTGGTCGCTGAGCTACAGGAGCTTCGGCTTCGCTGTATTGGAACCCATCGATGTTGGCATACAGCGCAAAGAAGTTATAGGTATTATAAAGTGTTCCGAAGAATTTACGTTTTACTTCGTCAACACCATTGATGTCGAATTTGAGGTTATCCCATGGCTGAGAGTTGGTTAACATGTACCAGCGCAGTGGATCGGAGCCATATTTTTCAATGGTTTCAAACGGATCGACGGCATTGCCGAGGCGTTTCGACATTTTATTTCCGTTTTTGTCGAGTACCAGACCATTTGAGATGATGTTGCGGAAGGCTACCGATTCGTCGATCATGGTAGCAATGGCATGTAATGTGAAGAACCATCCGCGGGTTTGGTCAACCCCTTCTGCAATAAAATCGGCCGGGAAAACACCGCGTCCTGCTTCAGGATTGTAGCGATCGGCATTTTCGAACGGGTAGTGGTTTTGTGCATACGGCATAGCTCCCGAGTCGAACCAAACATCGATGAGGTCGGGTTCGCGGAACATTTTTTCGCCTTTTGACGAAACCAGCACAATGTCGTCAACATACGGACGATGCAGGTCTATTTTTTCGTAATTTTCTTTTGAATTGTCGCCTGGAACAAAGCCTTCGAAGAAATTTTTAGCCATAAATCCGGCTTCAATGGCTTTGTTTATTTCAGACATCAGGTCTTCGGTTGAACCAATGCATTTTTCTTCTGATCCATCTTCGGTACGCCAGATTGGAAGCGGAGTTCCCCAGAATCGGGAACGGCTCAGGTTCCAGTCAACCAGATTTTCGAGCCAGTTTCCAAAACGGCCCGTACCAGTTGATTGCGGTTTCCAGTTAATGGTATTGTTCAGGGCAATTAACTTGTCTTTTACTGCAGTGGTACGGATAAACCAGGAATCAAGTGGATAGTACAATACCGGTTTGTCGGTTCGCCAGCAGTGTGGATAGCTGTGTACATGTTTTTCAATTTTGAAAACTTTGTTTTCAGCTTTCAACGAAACGGCAATGTCCACATCGAGAGTCGGGTCGTTTTCCGAAAGACTTTCGTCGTAGGCATTTTTTACATATTTGCCTGCAAATGCGGCATACGTTTCGGGGTTCACAAATTTGGCAACAAATTCATCCTGCATGTCTTCGATGCGGTAGAAACGGCCTGATTTGTCAACCATGGGTTGTTTTTTCCCTTCTTTGTCAACAACGAGTAGCGGAGCGATGCCACTTTGTTTGGCAACGCGGTCGTCGTCGGCACCAAAAGTAGGTGCAATATGGACGATACCAGTTCCATCTTCGGTAGTAACAAAGTCGCCGGTAATAACACGGAAGGCATCTCCGTCAGGTTTAATCCAGTCGATTAGCTGCTCGTAACGAACTCCTTCCAGTTCTTTTCCTGTATATTCAGCAAGAACCTGATAGGGAATCTTTTTATCTCCGGCTTGGTAGGCATCAAAATCAAGCGAAGCATTTTCTGGATTGAAATGTGCTTTTACCAACTCTTTCGCCAGAATCAGGGTTACAGGTGTGCCCGAGTACGGGTTGTATGTTTTTAATTTGACATAGCTGATTTTTGGCCCAACACACAATGCGGTGTTTGATGGTAATGTCCAGGGAGTGGTGGTCCAGGCTAGGATGTACAGATCGGTGTCAATTCCGTTGAACAGGAATGCCGATTTTTCATCGCTGATTACTTTGAACTGCGCTACAGCAGTGGTGTCTTTTACATCGCGATAGCACCCTGGCTGGTTGAGTTCGTGCGAACTTAAACCGGTTCCGGCAGCAGGAGAATAAGGCTGAATGGTGTATCCTTTATAAAGCAATCCTTTGGCGTACAATTGTTTTAGCAACCACCAGATTGATTCAATGTAGCGGTTGTCATACGTAATGTACGGATCGTCCATATTCACCCAGTAACCCATGCGGCGAGTCAGTTCCTCCCACTCGCGGGTATATTTCATTACCTCTTTGCGGCAGGCTGCATTGTATTCTTCAACGGTAATTTTTTTACCAATGTCTTCTTTCGTAATTCCGAGTGATTTTTCTACGCTTAGCTCAACAGGTAACCCATGGGTATCCCATCCGGCTTTACGGTGTACGCGAAATCCTTTCATGGTTTTGTAACGGCAAAAAGTATCTTTGATAGCACGGGCCATTACGTGGTGAATTCCAGGCATTCCGTTGGCAGAAGGTGGTCCTTCGTAAAAAACAAAGGTTTGATGACCTTCGCGGGTTGATATACTTTTGTGAAAGGTGTCGTCTTCTTCCCAGCGTTTCAATACTTCTTTATTGATTTGGGATAAATCTAACTGTTTGTATTCGCGGAATTTATCACTCATTGTGAAATAAATTTTTATGCCTTGTTTTTAAAAAGTGCAAATATAGAAAAAAATAGTCCAACGCTGACAAAGAAATACTTCCGAGATGAATGTGCTTTTTGAAGCGTCAGGGCGAAGAATTATTAGGCGAGATTTTAATTTTTTTTATTTCTCTTGAAAATAATGTATAAAGTGGCAGCGTTTTTGTATTGTTGTTTATTTTTATGTTTTAACGCAACCTTTTGGTTGCATTTTTCATCCTAATGGAGTTTTATTATTCCATGAATATTTAAAATAATGAAAATCAGAAAACCAAAAATCGACACTATGAAAGTAGGGTTTGTGTTTATTTTATGTTTATTTTTTGTTTCAACTACTGCATTGTCAGCGAATAAATCAAAACAAAAAGACCAGAAAGAGAGTTTGCAAAAATCGGTAAATGAACATGTGGAACGAAAGCAAAAGAAAACACATATTCAGAAATGGAATTGTTCGGAAAAACAATGGGAAGAGTTTGGTACTGTTGAGAAAAACGAAGATTCTAAATTGTCAAAGCCTGATGCTTATACGAAGATTCTGGTGTGGAATCAGCATGAGTCTCAATGGGTAGAGTTGAAAAAATAGTTTAGAAAATCCGTCAGACTTCGTTTATAATGAAAATCTGACGGATTTTTTATGTTAAAACACTGATTCAACGATTTTTCGGGTGTTGTCGGAAACACCGTATGTGTAGATATGCAAACTGGGAACATTGCGGGCAACCAATTCTTTTGCCTGATAAATGGCCCATTCGGTTCCAATTTCTTTTGCTGCTGCATCGTCCTTGCATTTTGCCAGTTCGCTGGCTAATTCCATCGGAAGGTCGATCGAGAATATTTTTGGCAGAACCGTCAATTGATTTTTCAGATTAATAGGTTTAATTCCCGGAATGATAGGAATGGTGATGCCAGCTGCACGGCAGCGATCAACAAAATTGAAATACTTCTGATTGTCGAAAAACAATTGAGTAACAATGTAATCGGCTCCTGCATCTACTTTTTGCTTCAGGTAATTCAAATCGGTCTCGAAATTTGGCGATTCGAAATGTTTTTCGGGATAACCGGCTACTCCGATACAAAAATCGAGCGGAGCATTGTTTTTCAAATCTTCATCGAGATATTTTCCGTTGCGCAGGTTGACAATTTGCTCAACCAGTTGATTCGCATTGGAATGTCCGTCCGGATTGGGTTTGAAAACATGGTCACTCTTCAATCCGTCGCCGCGCAGTGCCAATACGTTATCGATACCCATGAAATTAAGGTCGATTAATACGTGCTCGGTTTCGCTTTTCGAAAAACCGCCACACAAAATGTGAGGAATGACCGGAATATTGTATTTGTGCTGAATGGATGCTGCAATAGCTACCGTTCCCGGGCGTTTCCGTACTACGCGTTTTTCAATTGTTCCATCGGGTAGTTCTTTATACACCATTTCGTCGCGATGTGTGGTGATATTGATGTATTTAGGGTCATAGTCAACCAGACTTTCGATGGTATTGTAAATTTTGCTTGCGTCGTTTCCTTTCAACGGAGGGAGCAGTTCAAACGAAAAAATGGTTTTTTCGCTTTGTTGTATGATATCAATTACTTTCATTTCAGGTAACAAGTATTGAGTAAAGAGTTGTGATACTTCTATTTAAAAATATTCTCAATTTTCTTTTGAGCTTTGCTGGCTTCACGCTTGATCTGTGCTTCAACTGAATTGTTGAAATGAAAAAGCATATCCAGTACAAACATAATTGCCATTCCGAGAAGGAAAACAAAAAAGCGGTTTTTTAGAAGTTTCTTCATAAAATAATAAACTTAGAATTTGTTGAAATCAAATTGATCAAGTGTTTGAGCCGGAAGCAGGATAATCCCTTTTTCGATTTCAAACTGATGTTTTCCCTGATAAATCAGAAAAAATCGGTCGAGTTTTAAATCTTCAGCAGCGAGTCGCATTGATTGTGTAATTTGTGGCTTTTCTGAAAATTTTATTTCAAATCCATATCTCATTCCGTTTTTTAGAATCAGTAAATCAAGTTCAACGCCGGTGTGAGTTCGCCAGTAAAAATAATCACGGCTACCCATCTTTTGAATAATTTGCTCGATTATAAAACCTTCCCACGAAGCGCCTAATTTTACATGGTTTATTATCTGATTATCAGGAAGGGAAAGTAACGCGTGTAAAATTCCGCTGTCGCGAATATAAATCTTGGGTGATTTTACCTGACGTTTTTTCAAATTTTCGAACCAAGGTTGTAGTTGTCGTACCATATAAGTTCCTGATAGAATATCAAGATAGCGCTTTGCTGTTGGCTCCGAAACTCCTAGTGAGCGAGCAAATTCCGAGGCTTTCCAAATTTGTCCATGGTAATGAGCCAGCATAATCCAGAATTTTCGCATGGTATGCGGCGGAATATTGAATCCCAGCATGCTAATATCTCGTTCCAGAAATGTGCGGATAAAATCTTCTCTCCACTGAAAGCTTTGTTTTATATCCGAAGCCAGGTATGAGCGGGGAAATCCTCCGCGTAGCCATAAATCCTGAAAAGTATCACTTCCTGTTTCTTCCAGTTTGAAACCTGTCAAATCGATAAACCTGATTCTTCCGGCAAGGCTTTCTGATGAATTTCTGATTAAATCGGGAGCAGCACTACCTAAAATCAAAAATTTACGATCACTCCCGGACTGATCAGCAAGCACCCGTAACACATTAAATATCTCAGGCATTACTTGAATTTCATCGATAATAATCAGTCCTGTTTGTTGCTCCAAAAATTGTTTTGGGGAAGTTCGAAGCAACTCAAAATCGGTTGGATCTTCCAAATCAATGAAAACCGATAAAAGATCGCTTGCAATTTTGCGGGCCAGCGTTGTTTTTCCACATTGACGAGGTCCTAAAATTGCAGTAACCGGATTGTTTTTTATCGATTCAATAATTTCTTGTTCGTATGCAGGCCTGTTTAAATACATTTAAATTACTGTTTTACTGACAACAAATATACTGATTGAGTTTGTAATTCTGACTTTGTATTTTAGATTTTCAATGTGTCTGATTGATAAAAACATTGAAATTCTAAATTCTAATTTTAGATTTTCAATGTTTTTGTGCCTGGAATCTCTCTTTTTTCTGTGTGTTGAGTACAGTGAAACAACCTTTTTGGTTGGTGAGATTGTTTCGCTGTACAGACTTAATAAGTACGTCTAACTCTCTTTATAATTCAGATTGACAGGCAGGAATTTTTCCACAGTTTCCACTGAAATTCCTTTGCGGCGGGCATAATCTTCTATCTGATCAGGCGATATCTTGGACAGATCGAAGTAGCGCGATTGTGGATGCACAAAATACTGTCCGCAAACCGAAGCGGTCGGGTACATGGCATAATGCTCTGTCAAATTAATACCAATTTGCTGGGCGTTGAGCAGACTGAAAAGATTTTCTTTTTCGTGGTGCTCCGGACAAGCAGGGTAGCCCATTGCTGGCCTGATTCCCTGGTATTTGGTGCGTAAGATTTCTTCGAGCGAAAGATTTTCATCTGCGGCATAGCCCCAGTATTCTTTGCGTACAAGCAAATGAAGTACTTCGGCAAAGGCTTCCGAGAGGCGATCGGCCAGTGCTTCGATCATGATAGCGCGGTAATCGTCGTGGTCGGCTTTGTATTGCGCAATCCATTTTTCGATACCAATGCCGGCAGTGGTTGCAAATGCTCCGCAATAATCGGTCAATCCGGTTTCGGCAGGAGCTACAAAGTCGGAAAGGCAAATGTTTGGTGCTCCTTCTTTTTTAACTTCCTGCTGGCGCAGATGGTAGAACCGGCCAATTTCTTTTGTTTTGGCTTCATCTTCAAACAGAACAATATCATCGCCGTCGGCATGGGCCGGCCAGATTCCAAATACTGCATTTGCCTGCAACATTTTTTTGCTGATTATTTCATCGAGCATGGCGTTGGCATCGGCAAACAAACGGCGGGCTTCTTCTCCCTGTTTAGGGTCGTCGAGAATTGCCGGATAAGAGCCGCGTAGTTCCCAGGCGAAAAAGAAGAAATTCCAATCGATGTATTTGCGCAATTCTTCCAGCGGAAAATCAATCAACTGTTTTACTCCGGTGAAGTTGGGTTTGTAAATTGGCGAGTTGTTCCAGTCAATTGGTGTTTTGTTTGCACGTGCCGCTTCCAGTGAAAGATATTCTTTGGGTTTGCGTTGTGCCTGAAAATCGCGTATTTCCTGGTACTCTTCTTTTATTTCTCGAATGTATTCCTGATTGCCTGCAACTAAGTTGGCCACCACATTTACGGCTCGCGATGCATCTTTTACATACACAACGGGGAATTCATATTGCGGTTCGATTTTTACAGCGGTATGTATTTTCGATGTGGTTGCTCCACCAATCATCAGCGGTACGCGGAAGTTTTGACGTTGCATTTCGCGGGCAACATTCACCATTTCTTCGAGCGAAGGAGTGATCAATCCGCTGAGGCCGATAATGTCCACATTTTCTTCTTTTGCTTTCTGAAGAATTGTTTCAGTGGGAACCATTACTCCCAAATCAATTACATCATAGTTGTTGCAGCCAAGTACCACACCCACAATGTTTTTGCCGATGTCGTGTACGTCGCCTTTTACAGTGGCCATCAGCACTTTTTTACGAGCTTGAATTTCAATATTGTTTTTCAGTTTATCGGCTTCGATGTATGGTAACAAATAGGCTACGGCTTTTTTCATTACGCGCGCCGATTTTATTACCTGTGGAAGGAACATCTTTCCCGAACCGAACAGGTCGCCTACGACGTTCATGCCGTCCATCAGAGGGCCTTCAATGATGGTTAAAATGGGCGAATAATGCTGAATGGCTTCTGCCAAATCTTCGTCAACGAAATCGGCAATTCCTTTTATCAGCGCATATTCCAGTCGCTTTTCGAGCGGAAGATCGCGCCATTCGTTGCGTTTTTCTTCTTTTACACCCTGATCCTTCACTGTTTGAGCAAACTCAAGCAATTCTTCGGTCGCTTCGGGTTTTTTATTCAGAACAAGATTTTCAATCTTTTCGAGCAAATCTTGTGGAATTTCGTCGTAAATCTGAAGCATGCCCGGGTTTACAATTCCCATATCAAGTCCGGCCCGGATGGCATGGAAAAGGAATACCGAGTGAATTGCTTCACGCACGGTGTTGTTTCCGCGGAATGAAAACGATACGTTGCTGATTCCTCCGCTGGTTTTGGCATACGGAAGATTTTGTTTGATCCAGCGCACCGATTCGATAAAATCTACGGCGTAATTATTGTGCTCTTCGATACCTGTTCCAATTGTTAAAACATTGGTGTCGAATATAATATCCTGTGGGGAGAAATGAATCTCATCAACCAAAATACGATACGCGCGCTGGGCAATTTCAATGCGTCGTTCAAGCGAGTCAGCTTGCCCTGTTTCGTCGAATGCCATCACAACGGCAGCAGCGCCGTAACGTTTAATTTTAGTGGCTTGCTCGCGAAATTTTTCTTCTCCTTCTTTTAAACTGATTGAATTTACAATTGCCTTTCCCTGCAAACATTTCAATCCAGCTTCAATGACGTCCCATTTTGATGAGTCGATCATTACAGGAAGTTTGGCTATGTCGGGCTCAGCCATCAGCAAATTCAGGAAAGTGACCATTTCTTTTTTTGCATCAAGCATGGCATCGTCCATGTTCACGTCGATGACCTGTGCGCCATTCTCAACCTGTTCGCGTGCAATGGCCAGTGCTTCTTCGTATTTGCCCTCGCTGATGAGGCGGGCAAATTTGCGCGATCCGGCAACATTACATCGTTCGCCAATATTTACAAAATTGGTTTCCGAGGTAATTATCATGGGTTCCAGACCACTGAAGCGGGTTAGTCCGTCGTTGTCGTTTTTATGGTGAGGGCAGGCATGGGCCGCCATTTCAGCAAAAGCATGAATGTGCTCGGGCGTGGTGCCGCAACATCCGCCCACAATATTTACAAAGCGATTGTCGAGAAAATCCTTGATGTGTGTTGCCATCTGGTGCGGAGTCTCGTCGTATTCGCCAAACTGGTTGGGTAAACCAGCGTTAGGATAGGCACTTACATAGAATGGAGCTTTCTTTGCCAGCTCTTTCAGGTAGGGGCGCAAGTCTTTGGCTCCCAGCGAACAGTTTAACCCGATGCTGAGCAGATCGATGTGAGAAACGGAAGTCATAAATGCTTCCAGTGTTTGTCCTGAAAGGGTGCGTCCGCTGGCGTCGGTGATTGTTCCCGAAACCATTACAGGCATGCGCATGCCGCGTTGTTCCAGGGTTTCTTCGATGGCAAACAATGCGGCTTTGGCGTTGAGTGTATCGAAAATCGTTTCAACCAGAATAACATCAATCCCACCATCCAGCAGGGCTTCGAGTTGCTGGCGATAGGCCGTTTTTACTTCGTCGAACGAGACTGCCCGGTAACCCGGGTCGTTTACGTCGGGCGAAAGCGACAATGTTTTATTCATTGGACCAATCGCGCCGGCAACAAAACGTGGTTTTTGCGGGTTTTTTGCGGTGAATTCAGCTGCTATTTCCGAAGCAATTTTCGCTGATTGCAGGTTCATTTCAATCACCAAATCTTCCATTTGATAGTCGGCCTGCGAAATCGCATTGGCATTGAACGTGTTGGTTTCAATAATATCGGAACCAGCTTCAAGGAATGCGGCATGTATCGACCGGATTACATCTGGACGTGTGATGGAAAGCAGGTCGTTGTTGCCTTTCAGATCAATTGGGAAGTTGCCAAAACGATCTCCCCGGAAATCTGCTTCGGTGAGCCCTTTCTTCTGAATCATCGTGCCCATTGCTCCGTCAAGTACTAATACTCTCGATTCGAGCTCTTTGCGTATATCTTTTTGTTGTGTCATTCTTTTTACTATTTGAGAAAGGAGCTTTTGTTCCCCGCTCACTTCAACTATTTATCGTATCAATTTAATTTCAAAATTACTGCGAATTCCCAATTTATCGCCACAAATTGCCACAATTGACAATATTTCAGCAAATTCGGTGCTGCTTTCAACGGTTTGCTGTACCAGTTCGGGCGACTTTACCCGATTGGCAAACGCAGTTGCAAACGCATCGGCTAATGCGGTATCGCTACAGGCAATCATCACGGCATCGGCTTTGCCGAAACTGACCGATGGGCCAACCGTTCCGGCCGAAGTGCAAACTCCCAGCGGACTTGCTGATGCGGGAATAACAACTCCTATTTTTTCTGAAAGCACCGATTTTCCGGCAAATACCGATAAAATCAGATCGTGTTTAAGTAGCAGAAAAATGTCGCCACCATTTTCGATTACCAGTTCGCTGATATTGAATTGCCGGAGCAAAACTTTACCTACCTGTTCTGAAAAAGCTCCGGCAACGGCAGCCATTGGTCCGGTTCCGGCTCTTTTTCCGGCTTGCGCCAGTATTTGAACAATTTCAGGAGCATTGGGTTGAGCCTCACAGGGCAAAAATGTTCGCCCAAATTCGGGATCAGTCATCAGGTATTGCTCCATTTCGGACCTTAGTTTTCGGACTGTTTCCTGAGCCACCGATTCCATTTTTGGATGAAAAGAGGCCGGATCAACACCTATCCACAGGTCTGTCTCTTTATAATTGACCAGAAACGAGCGAAAGCGCTGTGCTGAAAATTGTTGGCGATATGTGCGTGGCTGAATAACGGCCTCCCCCGGCCCCTCCCAGAGAGGGGAGCAAGAGAAGCTTCCCCCAACCCCTCCCAGAGAGGGGATTAAAGAAAATTTTTTCATACCTGCTTTTTTTCTTTTAACGCCATGTTTAAAAATGAAGCTCGTGAAGTCTCCCCTTTGGGGAGATTTAGAGGGGCTTATTATTCTCTGAAGTCGATGGTGAACAAATTCAGTGGACAAGCAGGTACACAGAGTTCGCACACAATACATTTTTCGGGTTCAAACTCAAGTTCCCATTTCTTTTTGTCCATTACCAATGCTCCGGCGAAACATACCGCAGTACAATTTCCGCAGTGGATACAGCGCTCTTTTTGCCAATGAATTTTTTTGTTAAGTGGCTCGCATGATACTCCGTTTTCTTCCAAATACTGAATTCCTGATTTCAGGTTTTCTTTGGTTCCTTCGAGCTCAAGCACAAGACTTCCGGTTTTTCCTGGCCTGACTTCTGCTTTCAGAATATTGATACGGATGTCGAAATCTCTTACCAGATGATAGCTCAATGGCAGATCGCCGCTTTGTGGCGGAAATTTAAGTATATAACGTTTCTTCTTCATAATAGTCATGGTTCACCTCCTAAATTTCTTTTAATCCCTGAAGAGATGTGTTGGTTGGAAACATTTGAACCGGTTTGCTGATTTCAAATTTTCCTTCCAGAATTTCATTTTTTAATAAATCGGCAATTTTTCGTGCCTTCGAAAGACTAGAAACCGGAGCAGTGCGTATTTTTTTGCCTTGCACTTCAATTTCTCCGGAGCGAAGTTGTGAATAATTTACGCGTCCGAGTGCAGGAGTCCCTTCCACTCCGTAATCAAGTACGGTAGTTTCAATTTGCTCATTGCGGATGGATACGCGGCGCGCAATATCGACATCGAGTACCGGAATGGGAATACCAATTCCGACGAACAAACTGACGCCGTATTTTTCGTAATAAGCTCCCTGAAGAAACTCGGAACTCATTTCTTTCAGGTTTCCGATTACAGCAAGGGTTGCTGAGTTACTCACCGGCACTCCAAATTCGTTTTTGGGTTTCGATGTATTGAATTGGGTTCCGGGCCAGATAACAAAGCCTTGTGTTCCTCCCAGAAATATGCGTGTTCCGATGCCAATGGTTCTCATTTCCGGATCGTTGAGCAGCGGACTTAACTCGCCGGAGGTTGAATACGTGGCATTGCGCAGGTTGGGCAGCAACGATCCCATGTAGGTATATTTTATTTTAGGTGTGCTGTTCACTGCCACGTTGTAATTTTGGTAAGCATTTCGTGGGTTGAACAGAAACATTTCGTTTACCGTGTTTTTATTGATAACGGTTTTGATGTGTTTGCGCGGATAACAGTCGGTACCTTTTCCCCAGGCTTCGAGTACAATATCTTTGCCTTCAACCAAATCCTGTATCAGGTGAGCTCCTCCGTAGGTTGGGTTTTCCGGATCGCAGGCTGTCGCTCCGATGTAGGTGTCAACGGCAGCTAATCCTTCGTAAACGGGTACGCCATTCAGTCGTATTTTCTCCATGCGGATGGGAGGATTGGCATGTCCGAAATTGACAAACGCTCCGGACGAACACATGGCTCCGAAAGTTGCAGTAGTTACTACATCTACTTTCTCGGCAATTTCTTCAGGCGAGGCAGTAAGTGCCATTTGCGATACTTCCTCGGCAGTAAGTACCACGGCTTTGCCCGCTTTGATTTTCTCGTTGATTTCTTCGTATGTTTTTGATATGCTCATATCGTCGTATTTTATTTTCAGAATAATTTGAAGCAGGAAAACATGCACCGATTTAAAGCCGAATGTTTCTGCGTAATTCTCGGGAAAACCCGAAACGAAATTGATTGGGATAAATGAATCTGCGCGTTAGCGCATGCACTGATTGGCAAAGTACATGAAACTGAGCAGAAATAGAGATGTTTGTAAAACGTTGTTCATGATCTGTTTTTTAATTATAAGTCCGTTTCCGGTCGGGTATTGGCACCGTTCAGTATATATTTCCTGATGGTTGCCAGAGCTTCGCAGAGCCCGTTCTCTTCACTCTTCTTTATAATCAAAATTCCCCGGTGTAGGGGAGTGCTTTGATAATCCGCTGCAAATGTAAGCTCAAAACGATGAAATATCAAACAATCCTGTTGAAATGCTTAAAAATTAACAGAAGAATTTTGTTCGGTGAGGATGATAAGTGATAGAAACAAAAAAGGCGAACTTTCAAAAGCTCACCTTTCTCAATATGAATTGAGTGTTTATCTGCTTCGTCCTTTCTCAAGCATTTGTTTGAGCAGATTGTCTAGTTCTTCTGTCTTTTCAGGATTTTGTTCCGCAATATTGTTTGTTTCGCCAATATCTTCTTTCAGATTGTATAGCTGAGCAAGCGTGTCGCTGCCCAATTCAATGTTTACCCATTGATTGCTCATTCTGGGCCCTTTACATGGTTTGATATATTTCCATTCGTTTTGAATAAACGAAAGAGTGTATAAGCCATGTTCTACTACATATTCGCGGTTTTGATCCGATTTTCCGAGGAAAACATCCAATGAGTTGAAGCTGTCCGGAGCATCTTCTTCTGCCAGGGGAACGTTCAGCATACTTGCAAACGAGGCCATCAGGTCGATCTGGCTAACCAGGGTTTCTGAAACTTTTGGTTTGACGGTTCCCGGCCAGCTAATTAACAGTGGAACACGGGTTCCTGCGTCAAAAGCACTGTATTTTCCACCACGAAGAGGTCCCCATGGTAGATGTCCGTTTTGTTTGGTAACAGCTTCGTCATAATATCCGTCGTCGAGTACCGGGCCATTGTCGCTGCTGAAAATAATCATGGTATTTTCTTTCAGTCCCAGTTCTTCAATTTTTTTCATGATTTCGCCCACACACCAGTCCATTTGCAGAATGGCATCGCCACGATAGCCCAATCCGCTTTTACCAGCAAAACGCGAATGTGGTACGCGTGGAACATGGATGTCGTGGGTCGCAAAATACAGGAAGAAAGGTTCTTTCTGATTTTTCTCGATAAAGTTGATTGCTTTTCCGGTAAGTACGTCGGCCATGTCTTCATCCACCCAGCGGGCAGCATTTCCACCACTCATAAAACCAATACGCGAGATGCCGTTTACAATGGTATTGTTGTGTCCGTGACTCCACATTTGTTTTAACATTTCGGGATGCTCCAGTCCTGTTGGGTCATCGCCTACTTTTTCTTTATAGCTTACCTGAATCGGATCATTGGGGTCGAGCCCGGCTACACGCTGGTTCTCGACATAAACACAGGGAACGCGGTCACCTGTTGCCGGAATCAGGAATGAGTAGTCGAACCCAATTTCGCGGGGGCCGGGAGTAATTTCTCCGTTCCAGTCGGGGCCACCTTCTCCGCCAAGTCCCAGGTGCCATTTGCCGATTGCTGCGGTTTTATAGCCGGCTTTCTGAAAAACGTCGGCCATTGTTGTGCGCTCAGGATTGATAATCATGGCTGCATTGCCGGGAGCAATGCCTGTTCCTTCTTCACGAAATGCGTATTTGCCTGTTAGCAGCGAAAAGCGCGAAGGAGTACAGGTTGAAGATGTACAATGTCCGTTTGTAAAGCGAATTCCTTCGGCAGCAAGACGATCTACGTTGGGCGTGTTTACCTTGGTTGCACCGTAGCAACTAACATCTCCGTAACCCAGGTCGTCGGTGTAAATAATGATTACGTTTGGCTTTTGGGGAGTTTCACTCTTTGCAATTTGATTACAGGAACTAAGAAATGCTCCTGCTGCCACTGCTCCGGGAAGAAGGGCAATTAATCCGGTTTTTTTCATGAATTTTATTCTTTGATAAGTTGTTGATGGGCGAAAGATAAAAAAAACTGATGAAACGAGCGCACTGCTACGCAACACATGTAAGATATATTAAATTGGTTGGTTGACAGGTATATGGTTTTTAAAATTTTCAAAATCAAACAGTATTTCAAAATCAAATTATAGGTGTGTAAAATAAAGAAACCTTTTTGTCTGATTTGAGTATATAACGCAGAGCGATTTGATCGGTTCAATAGCTAATAATGAGAATATTTATCGAGTGTTTTATTTAATACAATTGAATCATGAGACTTTTTAAAGGAACTATTTTTGGCGGAATTACCTATTTCCTGCTTGGTTGGATCGTTTGGGGAATTTTATTGAGTGATTTCTATTCAGCGAATTTTAATCAGTGTGCCAATCGGCCGGAAGTGGAAATGATTTGGTGGGCAATGATTGTTTCAAATCTGTTTTATGCCTTGCTCTTGTCGATGATTTTAAACTGGGCCGGAGCAAAAAATGCACTGGATGGCTTAAAAACAGGAGCAATTTTTGGTGGATTACTGGGGCTTAGTCTTGATTTTTCTTTTTACTCGATGACTACCATGTTTAACAATTTTACCGGAATTGTAGTTGATGTATTGGTAAATACAGTTGTTGCGGCTATCATTGGAATGGTGATTGTTTTAACCTGGGGCAAAGTAAGAGTAGAATAGATGTAATTCTTCAGACTAAAAAAAGTGACTGTCAAGAAAATAATTAAATCATTCTGATTGTCATATTGAGCGTAAGCGAACTATCTCATTATTAATATTGAAGATTCTTCGCTTACGCTCAGAAAGACAAAAAAGCAAACCTTATGCGACAGGCTTTCAGACTATTTATGGTCTTTCGTCCAATCCTCCTTCTATTTTGTCGTTGATGGTAATGATATTGGAGGATGATACATCGCAAGCAGTAAAGAGCCCAAGTACTGGTTTGCCATCGCTGGCTTTCAGATTGCTTAGGATGTTGGCTGGTGGAACGCTGAATAAACCTCCGGTTTCCTGCTGATTCATTACCTGAAAGAAATAATTGTAAACGAATCGGGAAATGGAAGTTTGCTTCACTTGTACTGTGTATCCGTATTTCAGTTTACGTTCCTGTTCTTTTTTATTCGGATCGTGAAAGTCAGTAAAGATCTCAAAATTATTTACGTAGTTTCCGTCAACATGCTCATCGCTGGCAACCGAAATGTAATCGGCATTGCTCATTTTTGTGCCGTTGACATAAATGTCCCATTTGTAATAGTTGCCCTTTCCTTCAGGTTCTTCTCCATAAGTAAATATGCCAAGGTAACGATTATCGCCTTTTAACGACGCACGAACTTGTATCGAATCAATGGCAACAACTGGTGAAAGCATTTCGGTTCCGCTGATGGTTACACCCTCGTGTTGAATCGTTAGAGTGTACGTTTTTCCAGCTTCGCCTAAAAAAAGTTGGCCTTCGGGAACTTTGTAGAATCCTTTTCTTACAGGATCTTCGATTAATTGAATCGATTTTTGAGTTTGTCCGTTGTCGGCAATAGAAACAGTGGCTCCGCTCACTCCCGGAAAGGGTTCGTCGATATTCACTCGCAGTGTTTTATATAGAAATACAGTTGGGTTCTCTTGCGTAGTTATTTGTGCTTCCACGGCATATAAGTCAAGATTTTCTTCGTTGATTTTTAC
The DNA here is from genome assembly GCA_963668595.1 of Prolixibacteraceae bacterium. Taxonomy (GTDB): domain Bacteria; phylum Bacteroidota; class Bacteroidia; order Bacteroidales; family Prolixibacteraceae; genus GWE2-42-39. The sequence continues at coordinate 3,571,784 of OY764876.1, forward strand.
TTCGATAACGTCCTCGCACGCTTGCAATGTCAGAAGCAAAACTGCAAATAGATAAAATATGAATCGTTGCATAATTGTCTGTTTTAGAATGAAATATTATAGGTGACGGATGGAATCACTGACCCGATGATTGACAAACGAGTTGCTTCGGTAACCAGTGGATTGTCTTCGTTTTGTTTAAATGTTATGGAATAAGCATTGCGTCGTGAATACACGTTATAGAGCGAAACATTCAGCGTTCGTTTCACTTTGCGTTGTTCATTTTTCTTCGGATTGTAAGTCAGCGACAAATCGAGCCGGTGATAGTCGGGAATGCGGTGGCTGTTGCGATCAGAATAGAACATCAATGTGCTTCCCTGTACCTCGTATTTGGCAACCGGGTAAGTGGCTGGGTTGCCGGTGGCATACAGCCAGTTTGCCGACAAGGTGAGTTGCGGATTCAAGTCGTAATTCATTACCAGCGAAACATCGTGTGTGCGATCGTAGGCCGACGGGTAAGCTTTTCCGTTGTTGATGCCTTCAATTTCTCGCATGGTGCGGGCCAGTGTGTAGCTGAGCCAGCCGGTAAATTTGCCTTCCTGTTTTTTCACGAGTAATTCCAGTCCGTACGAATAACCTTTCCCGTGCAGTAATTCGGTTTCCAGATCTTCGTTCAGAAATAAATCAGCTCCGTCTTTGTAGTCGAGCACATTTTGCATGTTTTTGTAATATACTTCGGCCGAGGTTTCGAACATGTTGTGTTTGAAATTGCGGAAATAGCCAATTCCCACCTGGTCGGCAATTAGTGGTTTGATGTATTTGCTGGTTGGCAACCAAATATCGAGCGGTGTAGGCGAGCTGGTATTCGAAATCAGGTGCAGGTTCTGAACCATGCGGTTGTACGAAGCTTTTACCGAACTGTTTTCGTCAAGGGTGTATTTCATCGAAAAGCGGGGCTCAAGGTGCACAAACGGATCGCCGATGCGTTCTCCTTTTTTGTATTCTTTTTCACCAATAATCTCATCCTGGTTGGGTGCATCCGGATGCAGGTATTCGCGCACTTTTCCTTCGCCAACTTGTTGAAACCACGAAAGCCGGGTTCCGTATTTCAGAGTAATGCGGCTTCCGATAGTTTGCTCGTTCGACAGATAGGCGGCAGCTTCCCAGGTATTGTAATTGGTAAGTTCTACATCGGTGAAAAACGAATTTTCGTTGGTGTCGATATTTCCGGGTTCGAAATGATGGAAAATGGCATTGACCCCGAAATTCAGTTTGTTACGCGAGTTCAAAAACCAGGTAAAGTCTTCTTTTATATTGAAATCGTTGATCTGAGAACTCCAGTCGAATTGTTCGGCCGTATTTCCGGGAACACCCAGGTTATAGTCGTATTTCGAATAAATAACGGAAGTATTCATGAACAGTCTGCCATTGAAAATATGGTTCCATCGGGCGGTTCCGGTTAAATTTCCCCAGCGCATGTAAATTGATTCTCCCAGTTCAAAACAGTCGTCGCCGCCGTACCCCGAAAGGTAAATGCGGTCTTTTTCTCCTAACTGAATATTGGTTTTCAGGTTGAGGTCGTAAAAATAGAGCTTGTTGTCTTTCAACTCTTCAAGTCCGGCCAATCTGCCAACTACATCGGCATAAGTGCGTCGTCCCGAAACCAGAAAGCTCCATTTATCCTTGATAATCGGACCTTCCAGTGTGAGGCGACTCGAAATATTACCAATTCCGGCATTTACGGCGAAATCTTTCGAGTTTCCGTCCTTCATGCGAATATCAATCACCGATGAGGCTTTTCCTCCAAATTCAGAAGGAATTCCTCCTTTGTAAACCTGAATGTCTTTGATTGCATCGGAGTTAAAAACCGAGAAAAATCCCATTAAGTGAGAAGCATTATATACCGGGGCTTCGTCAAGAATAAGCAGGTTTTCGTCGGGGCCACCACCGCGGACATACAAGCCAGAATTGCCTTCACCACCGCTTTGGATACCCGGAAGCAGCGTGATACTTTTCAGTACATCAACCTCGCCCATGAAAGAGGGAAGCTTTTTTATCAGCTTCACCGATACTTTTTCCATGCTCATATTGATGCTCTCAACATTTCGGTTTTTCTTTTCACCACTTACTACCACTTCGGCAATTTCTTCGGAATTTTCATTCAGAAATACAGTAAATTGTTTGTTTTCATTCAAATCAATGGTGAAATCCTGTGGCTGGTAGCCAATAAACGAAAAACTTACTTTGTAAGTTCCGCGTGGGACACTAATTGAATAAAATCCGTAGGGGTTGGAAATCACCCCGGTTGCTTTTCCCGGGATGTAGCAGGTTGCCCCAATCAGGGCTTCGCCGCTCGATTTGTCTTTGATGTATCCGCTGAGGCTTACCATTTGGGCAAATCCGCTGCATACAAAAAAGAGGAACATAGTAAATACACACAAGTGTTTCATCAGAACATTGTTTAATTGTTTTCAAAAAATATGGCTCTCTGTTTTCAGTTTCCAATCATATCAGACAGGAAGAGTTGGATGAAGTTGCAATTTTGGATGAAAAATTTTCAATAATTTTTTATTGACAAGAATAGTTCGTTCATTCATTGCTGCTTTTCAGTGCAATACGAATAAATCGGCTGTAAATGTCAATTCCCTGGTAAAGCGATGCAATGGGAAGGTGTTCGTTGAAATTGTGTATGCGACTGATCTGGTCGGCGGTAAAAATACAGGGGACAAATCCATAAGTAGGGATGTCGTAATTGCGGAAATGGTTGTTGTCTGAGATGGCCGGGAAAAAAACCGGAACAACGATTCCTGCTGAGTCATTTTGCAAAACAGCTTCTTTCATCCAGTTGAAATACTTATCGGGAACGGTTTGCAGGGCGGCAGGAGTACTTTTTATAATCTTTATTGCCACTGCGGGTTGTTTCATTTTTTCTTTCAGATCAAGAACAAGCTCATTGGTATTTTGTGCTTCCAGAAACCGGCAGTCGAGAATAGCATGCACTTCGTCGGCAACACTATTGATGGATGATTGCGATGAGTGGATGTTGGTAAGTGTATAAGTATCAGTGAAAATCAGCGACAATAAAGGATCTTGTAAAATGCGTTTTTTCAACAAAGGGAAAAACAAACGTGGGTGCCGGTAAGCACAACGAACCATGCCTTTTTCGTATTTCGATAGTTCTTTTACCATCAGTGCCGAGGCATCGGTAACTTTAATTCTTTTTTTCTGATGAACGATTTGATGAAGGGCTTCAACCAGAACACTGTTCATGTTGTCGCATGATGCGATGGCTCCGTGAGCACAACCACGATTTTTTAGTCCGATATCGAGCCAGATGCCTTGTTTGTGCTGAATAGAAATGCCATAAACAATGCGCGACGGATCAGAAAAAAGTACATTGGACAAACCAGCTCCTCCTTCGCCGTAAACCACAGCGGGATGAAGCAGTTCGTAATGTCTGCTCAATACACGGCCTGCTCCCAGATGGCCACCTTCCTCTTCGTTTGAAACAACCAGCATGGTTACATTGAACGGCAAATCGGCATTGCGGGCGGTATCGGTAAACTGGCAGAGTGCCATGAGTTGCATAATTGCCAGTCCTTTGTTGTCGAGCGATCCGCGACCCCACACTGCCGAGTCGGCAATCATTCCGGAATACGGCGGATAAGTCCACTTGCTGCTATCTCCCTCGTGTACCACATCACAATGGGTGTGGAAAATAATATTTGGTTTTCCTTTTTCAAGCGGATAAAGCGAAGCTGCAAAGTTAAATGAATTGGGTTCATCATTGAATACAAAGGTTTGTAAGCCCGATTGTTGGCAGACATCAAGCAGAAAGCGGGCTGCCGGTGCTTCGTTGCCGGTAACCGAAGGTATCTGTACGTACTGGCTTAGCAATTGCTCGGGCACAAACTGACTTTGTGCCGCAGTGCGGAAAGTGCATAAAATAATACCAGTGAAAAGCCAGACAAATCGCATAACCAAGCAGTTTTTATTTTTTCCGTTGCCGGAAGAATAATTCAACAATTTCACGGGGATCTTTATCTTCTGAAACCGGAATTTTCAGGTCGAAAACATTTTTGCCTGTGCGGTCGGTGTATTCGTACTGAATAAAAATTCCCCGGAACGGATGATCAATGGCTTTCAACTTGCGCAATCCCGACAGGGCAAACGACCACTGATGAAAATATCCGTTTACATAAATGCAATGTTTTCCTAATAAAACAAATCCATCGCCTTTTCGGTTTCGGTATTCGTACCAGCGAGGAAAAAACCATGATGCAAAAGCAACAATTGCAAACACTGATCCCATAATTAAAACAAACAACCACCGATCGTCTTTTTCGGTTTGAAAAAAGAAAAATGCACCAATCAGTAAAAACAGTATTCCTGTAATCCGGATGAGTACGAAACTTTTTTCCTTTTGAATACGACCATTCTCTGCTGCAAATAACCGGCGCGTCGATTCGTCCATTCTCCACTGATCGATAAGCTGTTCGCCTTGCAGTAATTTGTTCATTTGTCGTGCGCGTATTCCGAACATCCAGGCAACAACCCAGGTGCTTATTGTCAGGAAAAATGAAATAAATGCCAGCGCCCAATTTCCGCTAAAAAAATTTCCTTCGGAAAAAACAAGTACCACTAACCCGATGAAAATTACCGACAATAGCAAGGCGGTACGGGCCACTGTTTGTGATTTGTTTTTAATCCTAAACTGGCTCCATTCACTTTGCATACCGTTTTATTTTGACGACAGGCTTTGTACCTTGTTGTTAATGACTCGAAGTAAATAAGTAATGGTGTTGACGTAGTTGTCAACCGGAGCGATCAATACTTTACCGGTTCCGGTAAATGTATTTACAATTCCTTCTCCTGAAATCATGGACGAAAAAATACCTTTGGTAGCTTTTTTCACTTGTAGGTCGATTCCGGAGGTGCGGGCTACTGCGAATGAACCATCAACAACCAGTTTGTCGTTGTTCAGAATAATTTCCTGAAGAGGTCCTGCTGAACGAATTACTACTTTTCCTGTTCCGGAAACTGACGTTTGGAACCATTTTTCGCCAGAGAAGAGTGCACTGATGGCCTTGTTGCTGTATGCACCAATTTCGATACTCATTTCCGAAGCAAAATAAGCCCCCTGATCGAGTATCCATTCTTCGTTGTTTAATTCGATGATGGTAAAATTTCCGAATGAAGGTTCCAGAAAAACTTCGCCTGTTCCACTGATAACTGGTTTGATCATTTTTTCGCGGGTGACCATCGATTTAAGGATTGATCCGGCACCTGGAACATTTGATTCCAGTTCGAGTGCTCCCTGCATGTAATGTAAACCACCGGCCTCGTAGCGGAAAGAAGCATTTTTTAATTCAACCCGGAGCATGTTTAGTCGCTCACGATCGATGATTTCAAACTTTACACTTCCGCTACCTGATGGAGATTTCGGAAAGGGAGAAGGAGAAGAAGCCGGGCTTGCCTGAAAGCTGGGTGGCGGAACAGTTTGACTTTGTGCAACAGGTCTTCCGCATTGTGCACAAAAAGCTGCTCCTGTTACCATTTGGTTTCCACAAAATGAACAAAATGACATCGTTTTGGTTTTTTAGCGTTCGTGAGTCTAATTTACCCAATTTCCGGCAAATTTCCCGGTTTCTTGTCTCTCCTTTCAATTTTTTTCAAAAAACGTTGAACTACCTCTGATCTTCTCCCAAGATGTGTTGCTTCAAACTGATTGTCGTTTTTTGTACTTTTGGTGATCTTTCTTTAATAGAAGATAATCAAAATGTGTCGTGAAAATAGATTTTGCCTGATTTAGACAAGGCGCAAATCGTAAAAATGGCGGTGCAAATCGTAAAAAAAACGAATTCAAAAAATCAAGATTCTGAAAATCAAATAATCCTAAAAAGGAGCTATGAGCCATTTTAAACTGACTTTACTAATCTCATCATTCATTATTCCGTTTATTCTGGCGGTAACTTTGCTGTTGGGAGCATGGAAAGATCTGCCCAAACGGGTGATGGGAATGGCTTTGCTGAATGCTTTTGTGGTGTTTGTGTGCAACTATTTTTACTTCCAGAAATTGTATGAGGTGTATGCCTGGTTTCACAGTTTTCACATTGCGTCGGTTCTTTGGATTTTTCCTTCGGTTTATTTGTACGTGAAGGCGATTGTTTCTGACAAAAAACGATTTCGTAAGGAGTTGTTTCATCTGCTTCCGGGTTTGATTTTTGGTTTGATTTCGGCAAGTTTATTTTACGGATTACTGAATGCCGAACAGCGTGTTTTCTATCTGAGCAATTATCGAGGAGATGTTACTTTTACTGATTGGAGGATGAAAGCGGTTGCTATTTTTCGAATGACTGATGTGTTGTTGATTATGGCTCAGGTTGCATATTATTCAGTGGCAATGATTCGTATTCCGGGACGATACGAGAAAGAATTGTGTAACGAATTTGCCGATGTTTCGCGCTTCTCGGTGCGCTGGGTGAAATGGTTTAACATTGCTTTTGTGCTGATCGGTTTATTGTGCATTATTTTTTATGTACTGAATCCTTTTCGTGACGAAAACGAATATTTTCTGGTGTTCTTTCTGTTTGTAATTTCTGCTTTTATTTGGGTGACAGGCATTTGGTCGTTCCGGCAAAAAAGACCCGAGCCGGGTTGGAATGCGGATCTTCTGGAATCGACAGTGTCTTTTTCAATGATTAAGCAGCCCGACGATGAATTAGCTGGTAAATTGATTGATTATTTTGAAGACGAGCTTCCTTTTTTGCAATCTGATTTGAGTCTTACCAGTGTTTCGCGCCATCTGGGAACCAACCGAACGTATCTTTCGTCGGTAATAAATCAGAAAATGGAAATGAATTTCAATTCATTTGTCAACCATTACCGGGTGCGATACGCAATCGACTATCAGCAAGCTCATCCGGAGGTGTCGCAGGAGGAACTTGCTCAGGTGAGCGGTTTCGGCTCGGTGAGCTCGTTGCGCAGGGCGATGACAAAACACGGAGAAGCCTCGTCGTTTCTACCTTCTTTTTCAGAAAAATAAAATTTTGCTTTTCAAGGAATCAGGTTAATTTTGCAGCCTGAATTGTTTCAAGCTAAAAAAAAATGAAATAGCCATGATTTGGCAAACGCCAATCGGAAATGAGTAAATTATTTCAATCATGGGTATTCCATGTGCTAATTAAAAAGCAAATTATTTACACATGAAAAGACCAACCGTAGTCAGTGGCATCAGGCCAACCGGATATTTGCACTTAGGTAACTATTTTGGTGCAGTGCGCAATTTTATCCGTATGCAGGAAGATTATAACTGCTATTATTTTATTGCCGATTTGCATTCGCTTACCACGCATCCTACGCCCGATAATTTGCAGGCAGGCGTGAAACAGGTGCTGGCCGAATACCTGGCTTGCGGTATCGACCCGGAGAAAGCAACTATTTTTATTCAGAGTGACGTGCCCGAAGTGAACGAATTATATACGATTCTGAATATGAATGCTTATTTGGGAGAGTTGGAACGAACTACTTCATTTAAAGATAAAGCGCGCCAGCAACCTGAAAATGTGAATGCCGGTTTGCTTACCTATCCGGTGTTGATGGCTGCTGATATTTTAATTCACCGGGCCAATTTTGTGCCGGTAGGTAAAGATCAGGAGCAAAACCTGGAAATGGCTCGCAAATTTGGAAAGCGTTTCAACCGGATGTATCATTCCAAACTTTTCCCGACACCCAAACCATTTACTTTCGACGGTGCCGATCTGATTAAAGTGCCCGGTTTGGACGGAAGTGGTAAAATGGGAAAATCGGAAGGGAATGCCATCAATTTGGTAGAAGCTCCGGAAGATATTCGCAAAAAAGTAATGCGTGCTGTGACCGACGCTGGTCCAACAGTAATGAATTCGCCAAAACCCGAACCGGTACAAAACTTGTTCACCCTGATGGGAATTGTTTCTGATCCGGAAGTGGTAAAACAATTCGATGAGGCTTATGCACGCTGCGAAATTCGTTATGGCGACATGAAAAAACAATTGGCCGAAGACATTATCAAATTTACAGCTCCTATTCGCGAGCGTATTTTAGATATTCTGCACAACGAAGAATACTTGGCACGCGTAGCAAAAATGGGCGCCGAAAAAGCCCGCGAGTCGGCGCAAGCCACTTTGAAAGAGGTAAAACAGTTGGTGGGAATCAAAAGCTTATTCTGAAAAAAAGACCTGTCCAAATATGTGCATCCTGCCTGCTGAAAAGCGGCAGGATTTTTTTTATCTGTTAAGAAGAAAGCCTCTGTGCTGAAAACAAACATCTTGCTTCTGTGTTTTTTAAAATGAATTCATATTTTTGCAGCCTGAATTCAAGAAAGAATTTAAAGATCGAGAAAATGAAAGAGCTCAACATCCGGCAAATGTTGGAAGAGAAAGGGTTTATTGACGAAAAAATAAGTCCGGAGATCAAGCTGATTGAAGAAATCAAACGGCTGAAAAAGGAAAAAAATGCTGTGATTTTAAGTCACTTTTACGTAGATGCTGAATTGCAGGACATTGCCGATTACGTAGGAGACAGTCTTGGCTTGGCACAGGAAGCAGCCAAAACGACTGCCGATTTGATTGTTTTTGTAGGAGTACATTTCATGGCCGAAACGGCAAAAATTATCAATCCGACGAAAAAAGTTATTCTGCCCGATTTGAAAGCTGGTTGCTCGCTGGCTGAATCGGCTCCTATTGAAAAATTTGCCGCGTTTAAAGCGCAATATCCCGATCACAAAGTGGTTTCGTACATCAATTGCACAGCCGACTTGAAAACCATGACCGACATTGTTTGTACTTCAGCCAATGCCGAAAAAATTGTGAATAGTTTTCCGCAGGATGAAAAACTGATTTTTGCTCCCGATAAAAACCTTGGTAATTACATAAATAGCATCACTGGCCGCAACATGGTATTGTGGGACGGTGCCTGCATGGTGCACGAACAATATTCCGTAGAAAAAATTATTGCCCTGATGGACGAGCATCCCGATGCCGAATTTATTGCGCACCCCGAGTGCGAAAAACCGGTATTGTTGCTTGCAAAACACATTGGTTCAACCACCTCGCTATTGAATTATGTGCAGGCCAATGCAAATAAAAAATTTATTGTCGCAACGGAAAGCGGAATTTTGCACCAGATGAAAAAGGCTTGTCCGGATAAGATATTTATTCCGGCGCCATCGAATGATTCGACCTGTGCCTGCAACGATTGCTCGTACATGAAATTGAACAGTCTGCAAAAATTGTACATCTGCATGAAGCACGAGCTGCCGGAAGTGACACTTTCGCCCGAAGTAATTGAGAAGGCGAAGGTTTCGATTCAGCGCATGCTTGAGATTTCAAAATAATTGGTATTTCAGAATAAAACCGAATGGGAAAGCTGTTCCCTACCGGACGTTTTTTCTTTACTTTGTGTAAACGAAACGGTGAGAAGTGTGTAATTGCTTCAATACTTTTTTGTGTTTAAAATGAACCTGCATGGAACAAATTACGATCATCGGGCGTGAATTGCTGCCCTCCGAATTGAATGAAATTCGTCAAAGCACCGCTTCGGTGTATTGTCTGACCGAGAAATCGCCGGTGGACGGGGCGACCGTGGTGATTTTGTCGGCCGACGAAAAGCGGGAAATCAATTATTCGGTTCTGGATGAGATCAAAAATTTGGGTGATAAAGTGATTGACGGACAGAGTTTGTCTGCTCGCTTGCGGGTAGAGAAGAGTAGTATTTGGCATTACCATAAATTTCGTACCTATTTTTTTGTGCGAAATCTTGATTACGACTTGGCAAAACTCTCTAAAATCAGGTTTTCGGCCACACAAAAAGCTCGTTTTTATTGTCCCGGCGAATTTCGTTTTCTGAATGACGAATTTCCACACATTGAATTTGTTTTTCCGCAGCGAAAGAAGGAAAAGCTGAATTTATTGCTTTCATTCAAGTATTTGACTTTTGTGAAATTGCGTACGTTTTCTTCGTGGTTTACCCTGTTTTCGAAGTCTGATGTGCTGATTTATTATCCCGAGCGCTACAATCCGCTGCTCGACATTAAATCGCTTCGCCCGAGACGAGGAAATTTCCTGCTCGATTATTTATTTGTTCAGGCTCATCAACCCATGAATTTGATCAGCGAAGTGCCGGTTCCAAAATTGAAATCCAGCGCAGCTTTTCCGTTTCAGAAAGAATATTTCCGAAGAAAAGAATCAGGACATCCGCGGAAAAATATGGAATCGGTGTGGTTTTGTTATGCTCTCGGAGCCTGGTTAAAAGCGCGGAAAGCCGGGAAAAACCTGCAAGGTGAGTATGCTTTGATTTTGAATTCGCCACTCACTCGCAACGAAAAAATGGCTATTCGTTTTGTGCGCTCGTTGCATGGTTCCAGTGTGTTTTATCTGACGCGCTATTTTGCAGCGAAACGCTTCTTCAAAAAGCACCGGTTTCGGGTGCTATTGGCGACCGACGAAAATAGTCCGCTTACCAAAACGGTGGTCGATGCAGCTAAATTTTACGGTATAAAAACGGTGGGTATGCAGCATGGAACGATGCACGATTTGCATCCGGCTTACCTTTATACTAAAAAAGATATTGCCGACGGAATTATTCCTGATTTTACCCTGACCTGGGGCAGCTATTGGGCGAAATTTCTGGTTGAAAAAGGAAATTATCCGGCAGAGTCGGTGGTGTCGGTAGGGCATTTGCGCACCGATATTGTGCCTCGTTTGCTTGCCCGCAGATCGGAAGGTCGCCGACGGTTTAATCTGGTTTTTGCTTCGCAACCTCAGCGCGATCCGGTGTTGCGCAGACAGGCAGCATTCGATGTTTTTTCGGCTGCACGGCAATTTCCGGAGCTGGACTTGGTAGTGAAACTTCATCCGCGAGAGTTTGATGAGGTGGACTATTATTCTGCAATTGCCGATGAGGCAGGTTGTACGAATTACCGGATTGACAAAGAAACTGATTTATATGCCTTGATTGCATCGTGCAATGCCTTGATTACTTGTTTTTCAACGGTTGGGACAGAAACGATTTACTTTAGCAAACCGCTTATCATTCTCGATCACCTGATGCAGGATATTCAGGGGTATTGCCGGGAAGGAGTTGCCTTTCGGGTTACCAACACCGATGAGCTGACTTCAATTCTATCGGGCTTGCAGAATGGTTTTCTCCAGATTAATAAACCTTCGTATAACGAATTCATTCAGAAATACTCGTATAAAATTGATGGCAAAGTGGCCGAGCGGGTGGAGGAGTTTTTAAGCAGGATTTAAGGGAGACTATTGATTGAACAAGAATATCTTTATATATTACAGCTTGATTTGAAAATAAAATAATTTTTTCCACATGAAATCTTTACCCTTACTTTTATCCTTTATTCTAGCTACCATCCTTTTCTTTGGATGTGCAAAGGAAAATAACTGGCCGGTTATCAGCAACCAGAGTTTTGATGTGAGTGAAGATTGTGCTCCCGGAACTGTTGTCGCTCAGGTTGTAGCGTCCGATATTGATGGAGATCCGTTGGAATTTGCTATTTTAAACGATACTGAGACATTCCCTTTTGTAATTGATGAAAATACCGGAGAAATTAAACTTAAAGACGCTTTTGTACTGGATTACATGAAACAACCGAAATATGAATTCCGGGTAAGGATTATGGAGCAGATTCGAAAGCCTCATTTTGCAAATGCAACGATCACAATATCTATATTAAAAGGATCTGTTTTGTCAGATGGGTTAGTGGCTTATTTTCCTTTTAATGGTGATGCTGTAGATGAAAGTTCTTCTAATAATGGATGTAATGTTTATGGAGCAACTTTAGGATTGGATAGAAAAGGGAGAGAGAACAGAGCTTATTCTTTCGACGGTGTTAATGATTATATGGAGATATCTCACTCTCAAAGTTTAAATTTTGATGGAGGGAAAGATTCTTATACAATAAATATTTGGGTTAAATCGGATGATCCAACGAATGGGAACTCTAATTACGGAAGATTGTTTAGTAAATGGAGTGAGTATAAGGAAGATTTATATCCGTATGTTATTTTATATAACTCAACGAGTTGCTTATCTCAAATTTATCATGGAATAACAAATAATAAAAGCATAGTTAGCTACCCTAATTTTTGGGATAATAGTTGGCATATGGTTTCATTTCTAGTTAATGGAGAAACAAAGACACTCTGTTCTTACCTTGATGGAAGTAAAATTGAATGTGTTGCAAACAAAGCAACTTTAAATACAAAAAATAATCTGGATATAATAATTGGATATTGCTGGCCAAATTCAGTCTATTATAAAGGGATGATTGATGATATTTCGGTTTATAACAGAGCTTTGTCTGAAAGCGAATTAGGTACTTTATATTCCTATTGATGAGTTGTACAAATCCAACGCTTTCTCCATTAATCTCTGGTTGGCAAGAATGTGTTCGACAAACTCCCGGAATACACCTTCTCCTCCTTTTTTCCGGAGAGTGATTTTTGCGTGCGATTTTACGTAATCCGGAGCATTGTCGGGGCAGGCAGAAAAACCTGCAGCATCAAGCAAGGGAATATCGTTAATGTCGTCGCCGATGTAGGCAATTTCATCGAATGAAATCTGGTATTTTTCACAAAGAGCATGGGCAATCTCCAGTTTGTTCTTGATGCCCATGTGCAGTTCCGTAATTTTTAATTTTTCAGCACGGCGGCGAACAATTTCGGTGTTTTCGCCGGTAATAATTCCCATCGGAATGTCGAGCAAACGCAGAAAAAGTACACCAGCACTGTCGGAAGTATTGAACTTTTTCCATTCGTTGCCGGTTTGGTCATAATACATGCCTCCGTCGGTCCAAACGCCGTCAATGTCGGTTAGTACAAGTTTTATCATTCCTGAATAAGTTTTGGGTAAATGATTTCATCTGCATCAATATCCTGCAAGGCTACTTTGCCAATAACCTGATCTTTTTCGGCCCATTTAAATCCGTCGCCCGGGCTAAGCATGTGCAAGTCGTTTTCAGTTATAATTTCGCCTTTGCGGATGGTTCGGTTACTGGCAATTGAGCGTTCAAGTTTGATTCGGGTTTCGCGTACAACATCATTGGCTGAAAGGCCGTATTCTCCCTCTGCCATTTCCAGATTGCGAATATCGCGTACCATACGCCAGATTCCATCCGGCTCAAGCGAACCGCGATGATCGGTTCCTTTCATATTCCGGTCGAGGGTAATGTGTTTTTCGATGATGCGGGCATTCATGGCAACTGCCGCAACGGGCATCATAATACCAATTGAATGATCGGAATACCCGATTGTGTATTGCGGATAATGATCCTGTAAAAAGCGGAGTGAGGCCAGATTGATATTCCGGTATTCTGACGGATACTGCGATAAACAGTGTAAAATGCTGACGTCGGAATGATATTTTGTGATCACATTCAGTGCATCGTCGAGCTCTTTTGAGCCGCCCATTCCGGTTGATAAAATCATCGGGATTTGTGTTTCTGCCATGGCTTCCAGTAATGGAAGGTTGGTCAGGTCGCGCGAAGCAACTTTTAACCGGTCGGGCAGGAAAAGCTTCAGCATCGACAAACAACCTTTGGCGCAAAGCGTTTCCACTACTTCAAGTCCTTTCGATTTGGCGTACTGATACACCTCAAAATGTTCTTCATCATTTAATTCCAATGCTTCGCGGTGTTCGCCATAGGTTTTGCCAAATGAATGCTCATTCAGGTAAGGTTTCATCATGGCCGAAGCCGATAATTCTTCTTTCAGGTCGCGGCGCGTCATTTTGATGGCATCCATGGGGCGAAGTTGTTCCCCAAATAAATAATCAACAACAGGTTTCGATACTTCGTCGATCAATTTTTTGGCGATTTCCACTTCGCCATTGTGGTTTTGCCCAATCTCTCCGATAATATAAGTGTGGCTCATTTGCTGTTTTTATCGATTTCCGATTTCATAACTTGTAAAATCTCCGGATGCTGATCCAAATAATTCACAATTTCTGCTGTGCCAAATGTAGGATTTTGTGTTTTCATCTCCGCAAATATTTTCTGGTGAAGTGCAAAATCTTCCGGTGTATCCAGCGTCAATCGAATATCTTTTCGGTGGAAGATAAAAGAAGGCGCATCGAGAAACCGGACGTTGAAAAGCTGTGGATTTCCGTATATGAAATTGGTTACATGTTCGATGTAAAGTTTTTCAGAGGTAAGCGAAGCTACTTTTTTCAGCGTTTCAATCGTCGTCATCTCTGTAAAAAAACCAAAATGGGTCTTTATCGATGGCCGGTTTTCGCTAAACTGAAAACTCAGGTAGTCTGAAGGATTTTTCTGAAATTCATTGGCAAGAGTTTTGACAGAATCTGCGTCCAGAAACGGGTTGTCGGCACATACGCGCACGATGGTTTGCGCTCCGTATGCTTCAGCCGCATCAATGAACCGCTTCAGTACATTATTTTCCGATCCCCGAAAAACGGTCAATGGGTATTTTCGGGCGACTTCTGTCAAAGGATCGTCAATCGGGTTGATAGTGGTAGCCAGAACAATCGGAAGATCAAGTTGCAGTAGATTTTCCAGCAGGATTTCGATGAGGCATTTATCTTGCCAGAACGGGAGAATGACTTTTTTCGGCATTCTGGTCGAACCAGTTCTTGCCTGTATAATTATGGTTGGTTTTTGCATGAATTACTTGCGTTTTAGTTTCAGTAGAATCAAGGTGTGGTCGATTGTACGGTTGAGCTCTGCAGAGTAGCCTGTCCAATAGCTCAACCCAATGAATAATGCACCAATCAGCGATGAGCGGACAACAAGATCGAGCGGGAAAAAGTCGATTACCGGAATAGCAAATCCGGCAGCCAGACTCAGTACACCAATTCCCAAACATTTCAGGTGAGTGCGCCGATAGGGAAACAATTTCATGTTTCGGTACAAATAAAAAACCCGAAATAATGCAGCACTGGATATAGATAATAATGATCCGAGGGCGGCACCAGTCATTCCCAATATTGGAATAAAAATAATGTAAAAAGCAACTGACAAGAGAACCAGGACAAACATTGAATAGGCTTGTATTTTGTATTTATGAGAGGTTCCTATGATTTGCACACTGGCTCCTGTTGACGACACAATAAGTTTGGAAAGAGCAATGAGAATGATTACCCATTCTCCGTTACTATAATCTTCTGGTAAAACTTTGAATACGTTGTGTAGGTTGGCAATCAACAGAATAAAAATAAATAATCCGGCAAGGAGCTGATTGATGCTGCTTTTGTAATAAATATCGTCAATTGTTGCCATGTCGTTGTCTTTCCATGCATCGGCAATGATTGTTGACGAGATTTTGCCCAGTGCAGTACTTGGAATCAAAATAATCGTTCCAAAGTAAAAGCTGGTAGTGTATATTCCTGTAAGAGAGAGATTGAAATATTTATTCAATATCAACGTGTCAACATTTTGAAGAACAATGGAGCTGAACCCGATTATCAAACCGAATAACGAAAGATTAATCATCTCTTTTCTTAGCGAAGGACTGATGAATCCCCAATTGGGGCGCAAACTAAATTGTTTTCGGTATATAAGGAGTACTGCAAGGTAAATGGCAGGAAAACATAGAACAAATACATAGCCGAAAACATATTGCGGAAAATTGATCCATTTCAGGAAAAAGGCAGCAAGCAGGAAAAAGTTGCCTGTTCTGTAAAGTAGGTCGGAGAGAAAAATCCCGGTAGTAGCATCGAGAAGCATTTTGTTGTAAGAATCCAACAATAAAAAAAACATCCGAAAGAAAATAAGCGGAACCAGAAGCCAAATATACTCGACAAGTAATGGGGACTTTTCAATATTACTTTGGATAATGTATGGTTTCAATATTAGAAACGATAAAAAAGAAATAGCAAAACCTATTAAGCCAACTAGAACCGTAAGAAAAACAAATCCATTATGATTTTTTTCTTTGTCGCGAAAATAAGGGAAAAGGCGCTCTGTAACTTTGGTGAATCCAAGGCTGGAGAATTGTGAATATACTGCTGATATAACTGCAAGAATTCCAACTACCCCAACTTGTTCTGTTGACAAAATATTGGGACCAATTAGTCCGGTTGCAAGAAATCCGACAAAGACACTTAAATATGAATAAATTGAGCCCTTAATGGTTTGTCGTTTAATAACGCCCATGAATTTTTAGCAATTGATTTAAAAAGGTTTATTTTTGCTAACGACGAAATTACGAATTTATCATTTACTGCAACACGAAATTATGGATACAAAAGCCATCCTGCGAAAAGCCTGGCCAGTACTGGTGGTAGTGCTTCTTTTTCTGTCGGTTAGCGTGGCATATTTCTCGCCCGTACTTGAAGGAAAGAAAGTTCAAAGTTCTGATGGAACCCAGTTTCAGGGTATGGCCAAAGAAATAAATGACTATCGCGAGGAGACCGGAAAGGAAGCTTTGTGGTCGAATAACATGTTTAGCGGGATGCCTGCTTACCTGACTTCGACGATTTATCCCGGCGAATGGCCGGCAAAAATTCAACGTGCAGTTATTTCGGTGTCGCGTCCGGTAATGATTCTCACTCTCAGCTTTGTCTTCTTTTTTATCTTGTGTATGGCGCTTGACATTAGTTTGTGGGTGGCATTTGCAGCCAGTTTGGCGTATGGGTTTATGACTTTTACATTTGTTGTAATGGTCACGGGTCATTTTACCAAAGCGCATACGCTTACTTATATGTCGCTGCTGGTAGCCGGAGTGTTGCTTGCTTACCGAAAAAACCGTATTGCCGGGAGTTTGATAGCTGGAATATCGCTTGCCTGGATGCTGAGTGCAAACCATTTACAGATGACCTATTACGCGGCAATTTTAGTGCTGATTTTAGGAATTACTTACCTCGTTTTTGCTGTTCGCGAAAAAACATTGCCCGACTTTACCAAAACTTCGTTGATGCTGGTATTGGCAGTTTTGCTGGCGGTAGGAACTAATTTTTCGCGTTTATATACCACCTACGAATACGGGAAGTTTTCGATTCGTAGTAAATCGGAGCTGACACTGAATAACCAAAATAAAACAAGTGGACTGGATCGGGATTATATTCTTGATTACAGCTACGATTGGGGTGAAGCAATGACCGCTTTTATTCCTCGTTTTAAAGGCGGTGGCATGATGGAGCCTCTGGGCGAAAGCTCTCAGTTTTATCAGGAACTGAAGAAAATGCAGGGTGACCAGATGGCCAAAGATTTCTCGAAACATGCTCCTTTGTATTGGGGAAGTCAGCCTATTTCTGGAGCTCCGTTCTATTTTGGGGCGGTGTTGTGTTTCTTGTTTGTGCTTGGTCTTTTTGTAGTGAAAGGAAAAGACAAGTGGTGGCTGGCAGTGGTGGTGCTGATTTCATTTCTACTTTCACTGGGGAAAAATTTCCCGGTATTTACTGATTTGATGTTGCATTATTTCCCGGGATACAACAAATTCCGAGATGTGAAGAATGTTATTGTCATTCAGCAATTTGCCATGGCGCTGTTGGGTGTGTTGGCTGTACGCGAAGTGTATCTTCGGAAAATTTCAGACGGAGAGTTCATGAAAAACCTGAAACTTACCACTGGAATTGTAGGCGGTTTGGCGCTGGTATTTGCCGTAATGCCTGGTTTGGCCGGAAATTTTGTTGGTGCTTCGGATGCCCAGTATCTGCAAATGGGCTGGCCGCAACAGTTAATCGACGCATTGCAATCTGACCGGGAAACGGTTTTGCGTACCGATGCTTTCCGTTCGTTGATTTTTGTGGTGCTGGCAGCTGCCGGACTCTTTGCTTACTGGAAAAATTACCTGAAAGGCAAATATGCGATAATACTTTGGGTTGCTCTGATTTTGATTGACATGTGGCCGGTAAATAAGAAATATTTCAACAACGATCATTTTACATCGAAACACGAAATTGCCGAGCCATTCAAAAAAGATGTGGCCGATCAGGCAATTGAGCAGGACAAGGATCTTTATTTCCGGGTATTGAACCTGAATAACCCGTTTGCCGACTCACGCACTTCGTATTTCCATAAGTCGATTGGTGGTTACCACGGTGCAAAAATGAAACGCTACAACGAATTATTTCAATATACTATTCAGCCTGAAATGCGTGAATTGATTGGCGGTTTTAAACAACCGGAAGCAATCGATTCAATTATGGGCAATTTGTCGGTAATCAATATGCTGAATACGAAATATTTCATTTACGATCCATCGAAACCTCCGATTCCGAACGAACATGCTTTAGGAAATGCATGGTGTGTAAATACGGTAAAAGTGGTTGAGAATGCAGATCAGGAAATTGCAGCGTTG
Organism: Prolixibacteraceae bacterium; assembly: GCA_963668595.1. Lineage (GTDB taxonomy): Bacteria > Bacteroidota > Bacteroidia > Bacteroidales > Prolixibacteraceae > GWE2-42-39. Next base: position 3,590,074 of record OY764876.1, read on the forward strand.
GCTCAGTTTAATCCCAAAGAGGAGCTTGTTGTGAACAAGAAATTCAGCGAATTGATTGGTTCGCAGCACTTCAATGCAGAAGGATCAACAATCAGGTTGACCGAATATCAGCCCAATTATTTGAAATACGAAGCTAATTTGACAGGCGAACAGTTCGCTGTTTTTTCTGAGATTTATTACCCGAAAGGCTGGAAGGCTTTTGTTGACGGGAAAGAAACTCCGCATTTTCAGGCAAACTATGTGCTTCGGGCTATGTTATTGCCTGCCGGAAAGCACGAGGTTGAATTTCGTTTCGAGCCAGCATCGTATTTCGTCGGAAATAAAATCTCGCTGGCTAGTTCAATATTGTTGATTCTTGCTGTGGCGGCTTATTTTTTCTTCAATTTAAAAATGAAAAAAGATGACGAAAAAACAAAAAATGCAGAAGCTAAGTAATCGCGTGTTTCGGTCGTATTTGAGTGCGACCGTGAGTATTACACTGGTGCTTTTTTTGGTAGGACTGATGAGCCTGTTGGCCGTAAATGTTGATCGACTGTCGGACTATGTTCGTGAAAATATTGGCTTTACACTGATTTTGAAAGACGATGTGAAAGAGGTTGACATCATGCGACTACAAAAGTTGCTGGATGCTACCGACTATGTAAAATCGTCGAAATACATTGATAAAGAAACCGCTGCTGCTCAATTAAAAGAAGAATTGGGCGAAGATTTTGAAGGCTTTCTTGGATTTAATCCTTTGGCGGCAACTATAGATGTAAAATTGTATGCCGATTATACTCATCCGGAGAAACTTGCTGAGCTTGAAAAAGAGTTTCTTGCTTTTCCGCAGGTGAAAGAGGTGCATTATCAGCGCGACATTATGAATACGGTGAACGAAAATGTAAGCAAACTGGGTTTGATTGTGTTGTTGTTTTCATTGTTGTTGCTTATTATATTTATCACGCTTATTAATAATACTATACGTATTTCGGTTTATTCGCAGCGCTTTGTTATTCACACGATGCAGCTGGTTGGGGCAACGCAATCGTTTGTGCGTAAACCGTTTATCATGCGAAGTCTGAAGTACGGAATGCTGGGAGCATTGATCGCAAATGTATTGCTGGCAGTTACTTTTTTCAGCTATCAAACCGAATTTGCAACTGTTTTGAACGAATCGGGAATCGAAATATTAATTCTTGTATTTTTAATTGTATTTGCCACCGGGGCGCTTATTTCGTGGCTTTCTACTCGATTTGCCGTAAATAAATTTCTGCGCCTTCGTTTTGACGAATTATTTTAATAGCTACTTTTAGCTCAAATTTGCAATACTAACTATGAAGGAACAAGGCGAAAAACAAGGCTTTGCACTTGGAAAAGAGAATTATAAGTTATTGGTAATTGGGTTTGCCATTATTGTGTTGGGCTTTATTTTAATGGTTGGCGGGAAAAGCGAAGACCCTTCGGTTTTTAATCCTGAGATTTTTGGTTTCCGCCGTGTTACGCTTGCCCCAATGGTTGTTTTATTCGGTTTCATGTTCGAGATTTATGCAATAATGAAAAAACCAAAATCAGATCAATAAAAATTAGATGAACTCACTACAGGCTTTTATTCTGGGAATAATTCAGGGACTTACCGAATTCCTGCCTGTCAGTTCCAGCGGCCACCTCGAGATCGGTAATTATTTAATTGGCGTAAATGCCCACAGCAACCTTCTTTTTGCGGTCGTTGTGCATGGAGCCACAGTACTTTCCACCATCGTTGTTTTTCGTAAGGATATCTGGCAATTATTACAAGGGCTTTTTCGTTTCCAGTGGAACGATGAAACCTGCTACATTGTTAAATTATTGTTTTCGTCAATTCCGGTGGTAATTGTCGGACTTCTGTTTCAGGAGCATATTTCCGGATTGTTCGACTCAAATTTGCTTTTTGTGGGGGCAATGCTCATTGTTACTGCTTTGGTGTTGTCGTTTACTTACTTTGCCAAGTCGGGCGATAAGGAGGTGAGCTTTCGTGATGCGTTCATCATTGGCTTAGCCCAGACAATTGCCATTTTACCTGGTGTTTCGCGAAGTGGTTCAACAATTGCAACAGGACTTTTGCTCAGAAACAAACGCGAACATGTTGCTCGTTTTTCATTTCTGATGGTGCTAATTCCTATTATTGGTGCTAACATTTTGGACATGACCAGGGGGGAAATGAGTTCGACCCAGTCAATCGGAGCATTGCCGTTGTTGGTTGGTTTTGTTGCGGCTTTTTTGTCTGGGTTGCTTGCCTGCAAGTGGATGATCGGCATTGTAAAGAGGGGCAAACTGATTTATTTTGCGCTATATTGCTTAATTGTAGGTCTTATTGCTATATTTGCCGCCTGAAATAAATAGGTTGCCATAATTGTATTCTTACATGAACGATTTTCCAATGGGGGAGTCATTTCCGAAATTTAACTTCCCGGAAGGGGAAGTATTGCTTTTTGATAAAGAGCTGGACTGGACATCATTCGATTTAGTACAAAAGGTGAGGAATAACCTTTGCCGTGCATTGAAAATTAAGAAGTTGAAGGTGGGCCATGCCGGTACGCTTGATCCAAAAGCAACAGGATTAATGATCCTTTGTACCGGAAAAGCAACCAAGAAAATCGAATCGTTGCAGGCCGAAGAAAAGGAATATCTTGCTACCATAAAACTTGGGGCAACAACTCCTTCGTTCGATCTTGAAACCGAAGAAGATGCCTGGTTCGAGACAGCTCATATTACTCGCGATAAAATGTTGGAAGTTCTTCGTTCTTTTGAGGGCGAGAACATGCAAATCCCTCCAATTTTTAGTGCTGTAAAAATTGATGGTAAACGGGCTTATACGCATGCACGAAAAGGGCAGGAAGTAGAATTGAAAGCTCGTCCGATTGTGTTGAAAGAGCTGGAATTGTGTAGCTTTTCACCTGAAGAAATTACACTTCGGGTTGTTTGCAGTAAAGGAACATACATCCGGTCTTTGGCCCGCGATTTAGGCGAGGCTTTACATTCGGGTGCTTATCTTACGGCTTTGCGTCGTACCCGAATAGGCGATTTCAAAATTGAAAATGCCTGGTCTGCTGAAAAATTTCTAAAATTTCTGAGGGAAAATGCAACTAATTGAATATTGTTGCGTATCACGGGTTTCATGAAAATGAGCAAAGCAATAGAATAAAACGAAAATAGAAAGTAAAAAATTATATACGAATGAAATTATCGAAGTTTAAGTACAATTTACCGGATGGCTTAATCGCCCTTCATCCGGCAGACAATCGCGATGAATCAAGGTTGATGGTGCTGAATCGTGCCACAAAAACCATTGAACATCGCGTGTTTAAGGATGTGAAAGATTACTTCAGCGATAAAGACGTAATGGTATTTAATGATACCAAGGTTTTTCCAGCCCGGTTAAGTGGTAATAAAGAAAAGACAGGCGCAGAAATTGAAGTTTTCCTGCTCCGTGAATTGAATCGCGAGCAGCGTTTGTGGGATGTTTTGGTTGATCCGGCACGTAAAATACGTATTGGGAACAAGCTGTACTTTGGTGACGATGATTTATTGGTGGCCGAGGTAATTGATAATACCACTTCGCGCGGTCGTACACTTCGTTTTCTTTTCGATGGCCCGTATGATGAATTCAAAAAGGCATTGTATGGTTTAGGCGAAACTCCTCTGCCAAAATTCATTAATCGTAGCGTTCAGCCTGAAGATAAAGATCGTTATCAGACTATTTTTGCGAAACACGAAGGAGCTGTTGCTGCTCCTACTGCTGGTTTGCACTTCAGTCGTGAGTTGATGAAACGACTTGAAATCATTGGAGTTGAGTTTGCTTACATTACGTTGCATGTTGGTTTAGGCAATTTCCGCAGTGTGGACGTGGAAGATTTGACTAAACACAAAATGGATTCGGAGCAAATCTGGATTACCGATAAAGCTTGCGATGTGGTGAACAAAGCAAAAGATGAAAGAAAAAGTGTTTGTGCTGTGGGAACAACCGTGATGCGTACGCTCGAATCGTCGGTTTCTACGCAGGGACACCTGAAACCATACGAAGGATGGACCAATAAATTTATTTTCCCTCCGTACGATTTCAGTGTTGCCGATAAAATGATTACCAATTTCCACCTTCCGTATTCAACATTATTGATGATGGTTGCTGCTTTTGGCGGATACGATTTTGTAATGAAAGCGTACGATGAGGCAATTAAGCAAAAGTATCGCTTCGGAACTTATGGCGATGCAATGCTGATTATTTGATGATAATCAATCAGATATATAAACGGCGATTGGATTTTCTTTCGCCGTTTTTTCTTTTCTGAAAACAGGAAAAAGAAGCTCAGGAAAGACGAAAAAATCTACTTTTGCACAAAGAATAATATGGCAATGAAGAAAAAAGAAAATACCGCCCGACCGGATAAAAAGAAAGTACCCAGCGGACCAAGTTTTACTGTTTCAGAAAAAACGGAACTAATGACTTTTCTGATGACAAAAATGGAGTACAAAAGCAGGAACAAGATCAAATCGCTGCTTGGTCACAAAATGGTATTGGTGGACGGAGCAACGGTTACTCAATTTAATCATCCTTTGTTGCCGGGGCAAAAAGTACAGATTGGCTCAGGTCAGAAACAAAAAGAAAAAGCACCGAAAGAATACACGATTGTTTTTGAAGATGCCGATATTATTGTGATTGACAAACAGGCAGGTTTGCTTTCGATTGCTACCGACGACGAAAAAAGAGCAACGGCCTACAGTTTGCTAAGTCAACACGTAAAAAAACAGAATCGCGACAATAAAATTTTTATTGTGCACCGGCTCGATCGCGATACTTCGGGTTTGCTGGTTTTTGCTAAAAGCGAAAATGTAAAACGCAAAATGCAGGATTCGTGGGATGAAACAGTGCTGGAGCGCACTTATATTGCTGTTGTTGAAGGATGTGTGGAAAAAAATAAAGACACAATTTCTTCTTTCTTGTTTGAAGGGAAAACCTATAAAATGCACTCTTCAAGGGATGAAGAAAAAGGGCAGAAAGCCATCACCCATTATCAGGTTTTGAAGAAAAAGAAAGAGTTTTCGCTGTTGAAAGTTAACCTCGAAACGGGGCGAAAAAATCAAATCCGGGTACACATGCAGGAAATCGGGCACAGTATTGTGGGAGATAGAAAGTACGGAGCGTTAAGCAATCCACTGAAACGAATGGGACTTCATGCCCAGAAACTGGCATTTTTACATCCGTCAAGTGGAAAGAAAATGTATTTCGAGTCGGAAACTCCTGCTTCGTTTTTAAAGCTGTTTTAAATCGCGGGTTTTTACGCAATCAAAATTCAATGTCAATCCAGTAACCGTTGTGTTTGCGGATGTTAATCACTTTTCCTTGATCGAACAGCAGATACTGTCCTTTAATGCCCGTTAATATGCCTGAAACTTCAGCTGTTTTGTCGAAACTGAGGCTGGTGATTTTCTCGGGAAATTCCTGAACCGGGTAGTTAATTTCCCAAATTGTATCGTTGTCCGAATGATAGCGTTGCAATTCGGGGGTAAGCAATTGCAGTGCATTTTTCTTTTCTTCGGAAAGATTAATTTGCTGAGCCAACTGGTTTTTCAGCATGGCCTGCCAGTTGGTTTTATCGGTGAAATATTTTTTCAGCCATATTTCAATAACTCCGGCAATGTGCCGGTTAGGAGTGCGGCAAAGTTCAATTGCCTGACTGGCACCCTGATCGATCCAGCGCGTTGGAATCTGGTGATGACGGGTAACTCCAACTTTCATTTCGCTCGAAATTGCAAGATAGACCACGTGCTCAATCAAATCGTGTTCGCGTGCCCAATCCATATCGCGAGCAATGCCTAAATGAGCTTTCGATAATTCGGGACGCATCACTGTTTCGCTGGCTTCGGGTGCCGTTTGCAAACAGGCGTAACAGAATCCCTGATTGAACGAAGTCTTGGTCTTCTTTCCGCAGGCAATGCAATTAATTTGTCCCGCAAAATTCATTCGGATTGGTTTGCCAATCAGTTCGTTCATGGCAATTTCGTCGTTCCCGACAGGAAGAAAATACCGAACTGGTTGAGCGAATTCGCTACGCATTTTTGAAATATTTCCGGATAATTTCATGGGACATGTGTTTTTGTATTGCCACAAAATAATGAAATAGACACGATTTGACAAATACCATCCGAAAATGAAACGAAAAATGCAGCGAATCTACACGCATCGGTTGTGCTGATTGTTTTATTACTTAAGTCCGTAATTATCCGTACTTAATGAAATTGTAAATAGTAAATTATTTAATCGTACCCACTTAATGCGTATCTTGTCTGAAATTTTTGACAAAAATGAGTTTGCCTGACCTTCAAAATACAACTATTCGTTCGTTTCTGAACCGTGAAGAAATAATTCTGGAAACGGTGCAGCAGATTATGAAAGATTTTGGCATGTTCGGGCTGGAAATAACGTTTTCAGGAACTACCGACCGTGCTTACGAGGAACTGTTGGAACAACTGAGCTTTCAGGTTCAGAAATTGATGGGAAGCAATGCTGAATTGCTGATGTCAGTACTTTATCAGGTGGACATCAGCGAGCGCGAAATTATGAAAGCAGCCAGTGAATTTCCCGATTATGACCAGTTTGAAGTAATTGCGCATCAGATAATTTTCCGGGATCTGAAAAAAGTGCTTTTTCGGAGATATTTTAGCAGTAATAATACCTGATGTTTATGAACCAATTTGATTCATTCCGCCTGAAACAACTTATTGAACGACAGTTACAGTTTAATCGTGGTAAAAATCTGTTTTATTCCGGCGACGAGAATAAAATGGACTTCATTACTGAAATTAAAAATTTGCGGCACGAATTGGAAGTTCCGGATGCGGAAACTCTGAACGAATTGATTGATTACACTTTGGAACAAACATTGATGGAATTTTGCCGTGTTAATCAGTTTTACCATTTTGATCGGTCTGCGCGGAAGGAACTTAAAAACATCTATCAGGTACTGATTAAAGAGCTTGCCGCTGTGACGGATGCGGATGAAAATACACTTGTTGCGGCCTCGCATTACCGGCGGTTGCAACAGTGGCTCGAAAAAAGCAATCCATTTGCGGCTAAAATGTACTCCGAAGAAGAAAGTATTGCTGAATCGAGAATGTGTGCCGAATACTCGCCCGATATGCAGCTGAATATTTTAGGAATTGATCCGGAAAGCCTGATTGAACCAGTGCTGGACATTGGTTGCGGCACCGAAGCTCGTTTAGTGCATTTTCTTGCTGCAAAAGGAATAAATATTCAGGGGATTGACCGGCATGTGAAAAACGGCACTTTTACGAGGCAAAGCGACTGGCTGGAATTTCAGTTTGAACCGGGTTGCTGGGGAACAATTATTAGTCATCTGGGATTCTCGAACCATTTTGTGCATCAACATCACCGGGCAGATGGTGATTTTGTTACCTATGCCCGGAAATACATGGAAATTCTGTATTCATTGACGCAGGGCGGAGCTTTTTTTTATGCCCCTGATCTCCCGTTTATTGAAATGTATCTTGACCGACAATTTTTTCATGTTGAAAAAATGGCAGGGCTAAATTCCAGATTTTATTCGAGTTGCATTCGTCGGAAATTCGAAAAATAGTCTGAAGATGAAAAGAAAAAGCAGGGTGTAAAAATTAATGTAAAATCAAGCCGCCTGATCGATCGTGGGAACGATATTAAATTATATTTGCTCTGCTTACAACAATAAACATTCATGTCGGTAATTATCAGAAAATCAAGAATTGGGGATTTAGCTTTTTTCGAAAAAGCAGAGATTGAGTGCTTCCCCGATTTTCAGCGAAGTTCACGTCGTTCGTTGCGTCTTAGTTTAACCAGCCCGTTTCAGCAGGTGTGGGTGGCTGAGTTGCAGCATGATGATAAGGTTGTGCCGGCCGGAGTAATGGTGTTGAACTTGTATCAGCATACTTTGCGCCTGTTTTCGTTAGCTGTATTGCCCGAATTTCAGGGGAAAGGCATTGGTGCCATGTTGGTGGCACATTGTCTGGACACTGCACGAAACAGCGGGTTTGAGAAAGTTTCGCTTGAAGCGCGCCTGGCCGACTGTCGCCTGGTGGATTGGTATGCTTCGCTTGGATTTATTCAGGCTGAAGAATTACCTAACTATTACAAAGACGGGGAGCATGGAATACGCATGTATCAAATGATTCCGCAGGAAAAAGAAAAAAAAGTTACTTCGAACATTATTGTGGTGGACAATCCCAAGCAATGGACGCTTGAAGTTGACGGCTTGCGTGTGGTTTCATCAAAAAAATACCTTTCCGATCCCGAATTTCAGGAAATAAAAAATGTGCGGATTTTTAACCTCTCGAATACCTATCGGTACCAGAGCATTGGTTATTATGTTTCGCTGATGGCTTCGGCCCGCGAACATCGTGCAATTCCGAACGTGACTACAATTCGCGACTTCCGGAATGTGTCGATTATTCGAACTATTGCTGCTGAAATTGACGAACTGATGCAAAGTACGCTGGCAAAAGTAACTCAGAGTCAGTGCAGCTTTTCGATCTATTTCGGACAAACAATCGACCCTTCGTACCGGCAATTGGGCCAAAAATTATATGGTTTGTTTGAGACTCCGCTGTTGCAGGTTACTTTTCATCGTACCGATCGTTGGGTGATTCAGCGTGTAACTCCGCTTAGTTTGGATAAAATCGATAAAAATGATTTTGAGCGGATTCAGAATTTTGCTAAAAACTACTTCTCGAAGAAACGTTTCCAAAAACCACGATTTCATCAGTATAAATACGATTTGGCAATTCTGGTTAATCCTGATGAGGTAAATCCGCCGTCGAACAAACAAGCGTTGGAGAATTTTAGAGAAGCAGCAAAAAAGCTGGGATTTTATACTGAATTTATTGGGAAAGACGACTACGATCGCCTCAGCGAATTTGATGCACTTTTTATTCGCGAAACCACGAACGTGAACGACCATACCTACCACTTTTCGCGCATGGCTTATGCCGAAGGTTTGGTGGTGATCGACGATCCCTGGTCAATTTTGCGCTGTTCGAATAAAATTTTTCTGAACGAGCGCATGAAACAGAACCGGATTGCCACGCCTCAAAGCTGGGTGATTGGCAAAGGCATGTACAAACCTTCCGAATTTAAAACGTACAAATATCCGTTGGTTTTGAAGCAGCCCGATAGTGCATTTTCAATCGGTGTAACAAAAGTGAACAATCCGTGCGAAATGGAAGAATCGGTGAATTATCTGCTCAAAAAGTCGGATTTGATTATTGTTCAGGAGTTTTTGCCTTCGGAATACGACTGGCGTATTGGTGTGCTGGACGAGAAACCTCTTTTTGCCTGCAAATATTACATGGCTTCAAACCACTGGCAAATCTATAACTGGAACGGAGAAAAAGAAGACTGTTCGGGCGATTCGGAAACCGTGCCCATTGAGTCAGTTCCGTCGAAAGTGATAAAAACTGCGGTAAAAGCAGCTTCGCTCATGGGCGATGGTTTGTATGGGGTTGATTTGAAAATGATTGGCAATAAAGTTTACTTGATTGAAGTAAATGACAACCCGAATATTGATGCAGGAATTGAAGATTTGGTGCTGCGCGAGGATTTGTATCTCGAGGTAATTCGGTCAATTTATAAACGAATTGAAATGTCGCGCAATATGTCGCGCTTTATTTCGGTGGAAACATATTAGGACTCTGCTTAAACCAAGATGAGGAACTTCGTGTTACTACAACCGATTTTCTTTATTTTTGGAACATGTACACACAATGCCTTCAACATACGAGTCTCGATCCGTTTTTTAATCTGGCAGCCGAAGAGTATTTGCTGAAAAACTTTACTGATGATTTTTTTATTATTTGGCGCAGTAACCGCTCGGTAGTAGTGGGGAAGCACCAGAATGCCCTGGCCGAAATAAATCACCGGTTTGTGAGCGAAAATAATATCCATGTAGCCCGGCGTTTGTCGGGTGGAGGTACTGTTTTTCACGATCCGGGGAACGTGAATTTTACATTTATCCGCACAGTGAATGAAATTTCAGAAGTAAATTTCAACCTGTTTACCCGCCCGATTGTCGATTCGTTGAAAAAACTGGGCATTGACGCATACACAACTGGTCGCAACGACCTGCTGGTAGATGGGGAAAAAATATCGGGCAATGCCGAACATGTGTATAAAAAACGGGTATTGCATCACGGAACATTGCTGTTTAATAGCGATTTGTCGAAATTGAAAGGAGCGCTGAATGTTGACCTTTCGCGTTTTGAGGACAAATCGGTACAATCGAACCGCAGCCCGGTAACCAATATCTCGGCGTATCTTTCTCAATCCATGTCAGTCGAAGAATTTGCCTCATTCATTTTTGCCGATATTTCTGCTTCTTTTTCCTCGCATGGAGAATATTGTTTGAACGACAATGATATTGCGGCAATCGTGCAGCTTCGTAACGAAAAATACCAGCTTTGGGACTGGATTTATGGTTATTCGCCTCGCTATATTTTCCGAAATAGCATTCGGGTAGAAGAAAAAACGGTGAGTGTTGAAATGGCGGTAGTCAAAGGGATTATTCAGGAAATCAAATTTGAAGGATTTGAGCTTATTGCAGATCAGCCTCTTGTTGTGCTGGGGAAAAGGCATCGCGTGGAGGATTTTGTGGAATTGATTACTGAATTTCCCTGGATTGAGAAATTGCTCTTTTAAAAAAACATCGAATTTCAATTTAGATTATTTAACGAAGGCGGATAGACAATATTTTCAGGAATTTGTATGTTTGTACGGATTTCAAGAACTATGAGACAAATCATTCCCATACTCATCATTGCCTGGTTCGGATACCTGGTTTTTTTTGCATCCTGCGCGAATACGGGTATGCCCACGGGTGGCCCCAGAGATACTATTCCTCCGGTAATTGTTTCTACAGTTCCTACTTATCAGGGGACCAATTATCAGGGGGAAGATATTCGTATTACGTTTGACGAGTATGTGATTTTTGATGATTTGAACCAGAAACTGGTCATTTCTCCGCCGATGAAGAAAAAACCAATCTTCAAATCGAAAGGAAAGACAATGATTGTTGAGTTCAAAGAGAAATTGAAGGACAGCACAACCTATTCGCTTGACTTTAAAGATGCTGTGGCTGACAATAATGAAAAAAATCCATACGAAGATTTGCGTTTTGCGTTTAGTACCGGCCCGGTGATTGATACCTTGCAGGTTGCAGGTTATGTGAAAAATGCTCTGACTCTGGAACCTGTTGAAGATGCGCTGGTGGTGTTGCATCGGGAAAAAGATGTTACCGCATTTTTCGACAGTATTCCTGATTACATCGGGAAAACCAATAAAGAAGGCTATTTCGAAATTCGTAATATTGCTCGCGGAGCATACCGTTTGTACGCATTGGCTGACGAAGACAATAGCTTGACGTACAATCAGGCAGGTGAATTAATTGCATTTGCCGATTCGCTGATCGTGCCCGATGCGCGTTTTATTAGTCGGAATGATACAATTGTAAAGGATGGCGACACGCTGGCTGTACACGGAGAAGTTGAGTATTTGCCTGGAATTCAGTATTTAATGATGTTCGAAGAAGAGGCTTTCGATCAGTATCTCGATTCATACAATCGTCCGGCACCCAATCGTTGTACGTTTGTTTTTGCTGAGTCACTTCCCGATTCGTTCAAAGTGGATTTGCTGAGTCCGGCACCAACCGATAAATGGTTGTTTATTGAATCGAATCTGAAGCGGGATTCGCTCACTTTCTGGATCACGGATACATTGATCAGCAATGTTGATACCTTGAAATTTAATCTGAAATATACCGTTAAAGATACCTTGGATCAGATGGTTTCGAAATACGACACCTTGGAACTGATTTATCAAAAACCAAAAACGGACGCCAAATTGCGCCGGAAGAAAAAAGAGAAAGAAGAAATTCCGCAAATATCTATTTCTCAAAATATTAAATCGAAGGGGCACGATGTTTTTCAGCGAATTGTGCTCGAATCGCCCGAACCGCTTGAATCGTTCGACTCATCGATGGTGCATTTGTACGAATTGATTGATACTATTCAGAACCCTTTGACTTTTAAGTTGGAACCGGATTCGATGTCTATCCGTCGGTTTTTTATTAGTTATCCGTGGAAATTTGAAGGAAATTATGAATTTGCAATTGATTCGGCGGCGGCAAAAAATATTTATGGTCATCCAAGCCGGGCTGTTGAGCAGAAATTTACCATTCAGGAGGAGCGTTATTACGGAAGTATCACGCTCGATTTGAAAGAGCTTGACAAACCGGCAATTTTGCAACTAATTGATAATTCGAAAGAAGAAAAAATTGTTCAGCAGATTCAACTTCTCGAAAAAGGAACGATTACATTTCCTTACCTAAAACCTGAAAAATATAAAATCAGGGCAATTTTCGACCTGAATAGAAATGGAAAATGGGACACCGGATTCCTGCACGACGGAATTCAGCCTGAGCAGGTAGTGTATTATCCGAAAGTGTTGAAAATAAAGTCGAATTTTGAATTCAAAGAAGCCTGGAACCCAGTTGTTGATCCGGAACATAAAAAAGAACTGATTGACGAGGAGAAGCTGAAAGAAGAAGCGAAAGAAAAACAAAAGAAGCAGCAACAAACAAAAACTTCGGGGCGTTCTGATTTTTAAATGCAACAATGAGTTGTTTCCGGATATGCACCACCATGGTTTTCCTGCTTTGGGGACTGTTAAGCTTCTCGCAGGAAAAATCCTTCCCGTTTTCCGATGGGGAATACGGAAAGTATGGGGTGTACTACAATTGGAAGTTTATCTGGGTGTATAGTGGTGAGGTTGATTTTTTTACGTCACAGGTAACTTACCGGTCGCAGGATAGCTGGCATTTCAAAGCACTCGGGAAAACCCTTAAAGCGTATGATTTTTTGTATGAAGTGCGCGATACGTTCGAAAGTTACGTGTCGGTAAAGCCATTTCGCTCGCTTTACTTTCGCCGGGCAATGAATCATGGACATAAATCATCTACTCATTGTTACAGTTTTGATTACCTCAAAAACGAAGTAAATTCCGAAATCCACAGGCACGGCGAAAAAATGTTTCACGACACATTGTATTTGCCTCCCAATACATACGATCTACTTTCAACTGCTTATTATTTCAGGAGTTTCAACTTCAACACCTATCGTTCGGGGCAAATAGTTCCCTACCGGATGTTGGTCGATAATGTGATTGCGGATTTGTATTTTCGCTATCTTGGAACTGAAATTGTAAAAACGCGAAACGGACGAAGTTTTCGTTGTCACAAAGTATCGGTAAAACTGATGCAGGGCGATTTTTTCCGTGAAGGCGAATACATGAAAGTGTGGTTTACTGCCGATAAAAATCAGGTGCCGGTTCAGGTTGAAACGGAAATTTTGGTTGGCTCGGTGAAAGTATTGTTACTCGAAACAAAATCACTCAGGTATAAACTTGAGTCTGAAATACATTAAATTATGGCAAGCATCAGAAGATTAAAAAAAGAAACTGACGTTCTGGTCTCCGAGTTGGTGATCGACTGTTTGAGTTATGCAAACCTTTATGTGGACGCAGATAAAGACAAAGCATTTCATATTATTGAAGGCATTCTTGAAACCCGTTCTCAAGTGCGCAATATGGCTAATCATCCCGATGGAAAAGATAATCGGAAGTTGGTAAAAGCACACTATCGGGCGGTAACTGCAAGACTGGTGGAAGGAATTGAAACTGGTTATCAGCAGCTCGAAAAATTGATGGCAGGCAAGATCTGATCATTTTATTGATAATCCGTCATCTTTTTAATCTGAAAAGGAGATAAAAAGGTGACGGATTTTTAGCTTAAAGATTATTTTTTCTGAAATAAAAGAAATGAGAAGTATATCTGCAAAGGAATTCGTTTACCTTTGCAGCTGAAAAATTCAAAGAAATCGCAATGGACGACTATCATTCGAATAGCTTTCGGAGTAACTAACCTGAGAAACAAGAGGTAAGAAGTAATCCTTTTGTTTTTCATAAAACGAAAAGGATATGATTACTTTTTGGGAAACAGGCAAGAATGTCGCAAAAACAAACGCGTATCTGCCCGGGTGCTGGGTAAACGTAAAAGTACCAACAGCTGAAGAAATAACTTATTTAAATACCCAATTTGGCATTCCTGAGGATTTTGTCAAGGACGTTTTGGATATTGACGAGCGGCCTCGTATTGAGATCGACGATCCCAACGTTTATATTATTTTGCGGGTTCCGCTAAGTAGTCCGGGCAATGGTGTTCCGTATATTACTGTTCCAATGGGTATTGTGATTACTCCGCTCGGAACGGTTTCTATTTGTTCGCAGCGCAACGAAGTGATTTCCCAGCTCTTTAAAATGGCTATTGTTCAGAAGGTACAACTCGGACATGCGGTGGACAATTTACTTCGTCTGTTTCTGTTGTCGGCTTCGTGGTATCTTCAGTTCCTGAAAGAAATTAATGCACAAACATCGCACATCGAAAAAGATTTGGAATACGCCACTCGTAACGAGGAATTACACAAGCTTTTGCGTATGGAAAAATGTCTCGTTTATTTCATTACAGCGATCAAAGGCAATGAAATGGTTTTGGAGAAAATCCGTACACGTAAATATGCAGCCTTAGCTGGTTTCGATGAAGATTTGATGGAAGATGTGACCATCGAGAACAAGCAGGCACTGGAAATGGCAAAGGTTTACAGCGACATTCAGAGCGGGATGATGGATGCTTTTGCATCAATTATCTCAAACAACCTGAATGTGATAATGAAGCAACTTACTTCGGTAACCATTGTATTGATGATTCCAACCTTGATTGCCAGTTTGTACGGGATGAACGTTTCGAATCACTTTGAGAACTCACCGTATGCGTTTTATGCCATCATTGGCATTTCAATCCTGACTACTGTCTTTGGTATTTTTCTTTTTAAATGGAAAAACTGGTTTTAACTTTTCCAGAAACTGCGGTTAAAAATAATCAATACAGCAAAAATTTCGAGTCGGCCGGTGAGCATATTCAACGATAGGTAGTTTTTTGCAAAATCAGTTAGATGGGCATAGTTGGAGACTGGACCAACAGTTCCGAAACCTGGGCCAATTCCGCCTAACGTACTGATTGCTGCACCAAACGACGAAGCAAAATCGAGTCCGGTCAGGTGCAGTGTGATTGTACCAGCCAGCACAACCATGTAGTACAACAACACAAACGTGATGATTGAGTTGATTTGCGAGCTGCCAATAACTTTCTGGTTATATTTTATCTCGCAAACGGCATTCGGATTGCATGTTTGACGAAATATTTGACCGATTTTCTTTACTACGAAAAGGTTGCGGATCACTTTTACTCCTCCTCCGGTTGATCCGGCGCAGGCGCCAATAAACATCAAAAAGGCGATGAGTAAAATTGCATGTGATGGCCAAAGCAAATAGTCGATGGTGGCAAAACCTGTTGCAGTAATGATTGACGCAACATTGAAAAAAGCATGCCGGAATGCTGGCTCCCAACCCATATCGCGGAGAAAATGCAGACTAATACCAATTAGAATTCCTACAGCCGCAATAATTTGGAGATAAAACCGAAGTTCTTCATTCTGAAATACCTGTTTGAATTTTCCTTTCCGAAGAAAAATATGCAAAACAAAATTGATCCCGGAAAGAATCATAAAAATGGTGATTACATACTGAATAAATGGAGAAAATCCGTTGACACTGTCATTTTTTGTAGAGAATCCTCCGGTTGCAATGGTAGCAAATGAGTGACATACAGCATCGAAAAGACTCATGCCTCCAATCCATAGTAAAATGGTTTCTGCTCCTGTTAGCCCAATGTAGATGAGCCAAACGTGGCGGGCAATATAGCGGATTCGGTACGAAACATTTTCTTCAACAACCACCGATGCTTCGGACTGAAACATCTGTTTGAAACTAACTTGCTGGAATGGCATGATTGCCAGCACCAGTACAATAATCCCCATCCCTCCAATCCAGTGGGTTAGACTGCGCCAGAAGAGAATACTTTTGGGTAGCGATTCGATGTCAGTAAGAATGGAAGCTCCGGTAGTGGTAAAGCCCGACATTGATTCAAAAAAGGCATTGGTGAAATTCGGTATGGTTTGGGTGATGATGTACGGAAAAGCGCCGAAAAGCGCGAGAAAGAACCATGAAAACGCCGCCTGGATGAAGTAATCTTTTCGAGTAGGTTCTTCGCGTCTGTGTTTTGCTGAAAGAAAATAAAAAATAAGTCCGGCAATGAGTGTTCCGCCAAACGATAGGATTTGTTTTCCCAGAATTGATTCGTTGTAGTACCACGAAATAGCAACACTCCAGCTCATAAAAAAACTTTCGAGCAGAAGAATTAGTGCAATCAGGTGTATTTTCAGTAAGAATCGGCGTTTATTCATTTAATTTCAAGGATAATAATTAAAACAATTGTGTGTCACATTGGTTTTTATCCTTGAAACGGAGGAGGCAAATGATTGAGTAAAGGCGAATATGAAGAGTCTGAAATGCCAACGATTTCAGTAAAAAGAATAAGTTTATCCAGAGAAGTATTGAATAACTGGAAATTATACTGGTTGGTTTTTTTTATCGATTGAACGATCACCCGTAAAGTATGATGACGGTTTTCGCTTTGCTCTTCAATCGGAAAATTCTGATCAGCATCAGCAGAAGAAAATGCGATCAATTCATGAATATTCTTGTGGTAAGTTACTGTAGTTTGCATTGGTGCAGCCCAAAGACTGTCCAATGAAAAAATACAGAACAGCAAAATAATGATCTTCAACATGATGTGTTTTCTTCTTTTCCGATGCAAAAGTAAGGATTGGATTGATTCAGTTATGCGGCAGAAGAAAAATTATTTTGATTCAGTTTGATTTCTTAAGATTCAGGAGAAAATTTTAGTCAGAAAGACAAAAAAAACAGAGGGCTAATGAATTAATCTTTAAATAATTATTTTTGCTGCGTTTACAAAAAAAAATAATTAACAGAGTATGCAGGTTTTCAAATTTGGCGGAGCTTCCGTGAGCTCTGCGTCTTCGATTAAAAATGCAGCGGGTATTATCCGCATGTTTTCGGGACCGAAGGTGATTGTTATTTCTGCAATGGGCAAAACTACCAATGCACTGGAGGATGTAGTTCGGGCATATTTCAAAGGCGATTCATCGATGTGGGATCACCTGGCTACAATTCGAAAATATCATGATGATATTATGCTGCATCTGTCGGCCGGAAATGAGGTGAACTGGTCGAATGTCGAAACCCTTTTTTCTACCTTGGAAGAGCGAATGAAAACCACTCCGTCGATGAATTTCGATTATGAGTATGATCAGGTTGTTTCGTACGGAGAGTTAATTTCAACAGCAATAATAAGTAGTTTCTATCAGTCGATCGGACTTGAAAATAAGTGGATTGACATTCGAAAGAGCCTGATTACGGATGATATGTACCGCGAGGCAAATATCAATTGGGAGATTTCTGAAAAGAAGATTTCTGCAACCTTTGATCTTTCGCAGAATCAATTATTTATAACACAGGGCTTTTTAGGGGGAACTACTACAAGTCATACAACTACGCTTGGGCGTGAGGGCTCGGATTACACTGCCGCCATTTTGGGTAATATGCTTAGTGCTCAGGATGTAACAATCTGGAAAAATGTGCCGGGGGTTTTGAATGCAGATCCCGATTTTTTCTCGTCAACCCAAAAATTGGACGAATTATCGTATCGCGAAGCAATCGAATTGTCGTATTCGGGAGCGAGAGTTATTCACCCAAAAACAATTAAACCTTTGCAAAATAAACATATTCCACTTTTGGTGAAATCTTTTGAAGAGCCCGATCAGCCGGGAACAATTATTCATGAGGTGGATCATCCGCTAAATCTGGTTCCTGTTTTCATAATCAAACAGAAACAAGCGCTAATCACCCTTTCGCAGGAAGATTATTCGTTTATCAGTATTCATACCATTTCCGAAGTATTCGCATTGTTTGCCAAATACCGTCTGAAAGTAGGGTTGATTCAACAGTCGGCACTCGACTTATCGCTTGCTTTCGATGAACCGGAACAGGGTGTAGAAGAGCTGATTGCAGAACTACGCAAACGTTTTGATGCTCGCTATAATACTGGTCTTGATTTGGTTACGATTCGTTTCTATAATCAGGATGCAATTAACGAGATTACAAAAGGGCGTCAAGTTTATATCGAACAAAAAACAAGAAGAACAGCTCGTTTATTGCTGAAATAAAAAGAAATACGAGATAGAGCAAACGGCCTTCCTGTTTTTATTAGGGAGGCCGTTTATTTTTATTTTTTGCCGATAACCAGCAAACTGGGTGCTATCTGAAGTCCGTGTTTATCAAGTTGTTGCTTGAATTCATTCAGAGCTTGTTCTTTTTCGGCATAGCGGACGTGGCCTTTCATTTGTTCGTACGAATCTGCCATTTGCTGAAGCCGTTCCTCAAATATTTTGGGGTCGAAAATAGGAACAGGATTTTTCAAATTCATGAACGAATCGATTACCTGAATATTATTTTCAGAAATAATTGACAAAATTTCGGCAGGTGAATAGGTTTCGCGATGCGGAATCCCGTTCAACTGGTCGGCAAAACTTTTGAGATGATGCAGGTATTTCTGATTTTCCTGTGCCTGATTTTGAGTTTCCGAAGTTATTTCGTTAATAATCAGCCATCCGTCGGGTTTTACGACTCGTTTCATTTCGGAGAGTGTTTTCGAAACGTCAGCCAAATGATGGAGGGCAAATGAAATACTGACAACATCGAATTGCTCATCGGCAAATTCCATTTTTTCGCCTTCCATTTGTATAAACGAAATATTCGCCGAGTTGAAGCGTTTGCGGGCATTTTGCAGTGCCTCTTCATACGGATCAATGCCTGTAATTTGTGTTTCTGATCCGAAAACGGTGTGCAATATCTGAATAAAATCGCCGCCTCCACAGCCAACGTCCAATACCGAATGCACTTTTTTGTCGCTAAAAAATTGAATGATTTTTTCCATGGTCTAAATAAAAAGTAAAAATGCCGATAGGGCAGTGATGACTATAACCGCTAAACGGTAAGTTTGTTCGGGAATTGCTTTTACAAGCTTGATTCCCAGAAAAGCTCCCAATGCAATAGCTGGCAAGGTGGTGAGATCAAGTAGTAACGATGAAGGAGTAATTGTTTTCCAGATAAATATATGCAAGGGGAATTTGAACAGGTTTATAAGCAGAAAAAACCAGGCTCCTGTACCGATGAAATTATTCTTTGGCAGATGCATTGCCAGTAAATAAATCGCAAAGATAGGCCCGGCCACATTGCCAATCATGGTTGCAAAACCTCCGAGTAGTCCCATGATGGGGGCAAACCACCAAATGTCGGGGAAAAATTGTTCGCTTTTGTTGCGGTCTTTCCATAACATTAAGCCGATGCACAAAAAAACAAGTGCTGCAATCAGATTTTTGAACTGCTCGTCGTTTACAATTGTTCCAACCCAAAGTGCCAGCAAAACTCCGGCAAAAGCCCAGGGCAGAATGCGTATCAGGTATTTCCATTGGGCGTGGCGGCGATAATAGCTCACTCCAAAAACATCAGCCATAATCAGGATGGGCAACAATACTCCGGTTGACGATTTTCCTCCGAAAATATAAGCCAGAATAGGAACAACAATCATTGAAACGCCCGGCACACCTACTTTCGACATTCCAATCAGCATTCCGCAAAATGCGAGCAATGTCCATTGGGTCGGACTGAGAGCAAATGAATTAAGAATTTCCATTGCGAGGATTTTGATTTTCAAAAGTAGGAGATCAATCTTCGAAATAGCTATTTATATGAAATTTTTCGAAGAGAATAGCAAAAAAATAAGAAAAGGATGAAGTAGCATTCACCCTTTTCTCTGTTAAACCAAATCTATGAAAAGCATTCCTGATGTAAATCAGGCTATTTTTTAAAAGAATAGAAACCGTTTGGGCGGTTTTTCCCAGTAGCCGGTAATCCATTTCCATCCACGTGGCATTTTCTTCCAATATCCCGGTATCCATTTCCAGTTATTCGGATTTTCAACCCATTGCGGACTAACCCAGTTGTAGGTACGGGTTGGTCGGTGCCATATCCAGTGACCCGGAATGAGCACATACGATGAACCCGGCGAAGGCGGAGTTTTAATCTGTATTTCGGGAGGAACAGGCTTTTCTGGTACAACCACTTGTGCCTGTGCTCTCCCACAGAAGAATAGAAATAACAAGGATAAAAACAGAAACTGTTTCATGGCTTTGAGACAATTGTTTTCAGGTATAAAACCAAAAACAATACCATTTAGTATGCGGGAGTGAACGAAAATTACGCGTGGCTGTAAATATGCCTGATATTTTCAGTGAACAGTAGGGAAAACAGGCTGAGATGCGTTCTGTTTATTCAATGGTATGTGAATAATCAACGCGCTTTTCCCCGTATTTTTCCTGAATACGGTCGAGTTCGTCCATTACTTCGTTGAGTTCGATCGCCTGTAAAAGACGAATCTTATGCTCTCTGAAATTATGCAGTCCGGGGAAATATTTGGCAAAATGGCGACGCATCATCAATACTCCTGTGCGCACATTATCGCGCCATTCAATCGACATGTTGAGCTGGTCTTTTACATTCTGAACAACTTCTGCGACGGTTGGTGACGGCAATAGCTCTCCGGTTTGCAAATAGTGTTTTATTTCTCTGAATATCCACGGGCGACCAATGGTGGCACGACCTATCATCAATGCATCGACCCCCGATTGTTCAAGTAATTGCTTGGCTTTTGGTCCGCTGGTAATATCCCCGTTTCCAATAATCGGGATTTTAATTTTTGGGTTGTTTTTCACTTCAGCAATCAACGACCAATTGGCTTCGCCTGTATAAAGCTGACTGCGTGTGCGGCCGTGAATCGCCAGGGCTGCTACGCCTGCATCTTGTAGGCGTTCGGCCACTTCAACGATAGGTTTGTTGGTTTCATCCCAGCCCAAACGGGTTTTGGCGGTTACCGGGAGCGACACAGCTTTCACTATTTCTGCGGTCATCTTCTGCATCTTGGGTAAGTCTTGCAGCATCCCGGCTCCAGCACCATGGCGAACGATTTTTTTCATTGGGCAGCCATAGTTGATGTCAATAAAATCAGGCTGAAATTCTTCCGCAACTTGTGCTGCACGAACCATCGAATCAATATCGTAACCATAAATCTGGATCGCTACCGGACGATCAAACTCAAAAAGATGCATTTTTTCCTTGGTTTTCTTTACGTCACGGATGAGTGCCTCCGACGAAACAAATTCTGTGTACATTACATCTGCCCCGAATTTCTTGCACATGTAACGAAACGATTTGTAGGTTACATCTTCCATGGGGGCCAGAAAGAGGGGCATTTCTCCTAAATCAATGGTTCCGATCTTCACGAGTATAAATTTTTGGCAAAGATAGAAAATCCCGTTTATATCGGATATTTTAGTCTTGCATGATGAAAATCAGCGATTTTAAGCAATGTTTATCCTGATTCAGAAAAAAAATGCGACCTTTTTGATATAATTTGAAAGACTGGTCGTTATTCATTCAGCATGACATCCGAAGAGTTTAAAATACAGGTTTTACCATGGAGCCGTAAGCTATACCCGATGATTCGAAGGTATTTGAAAAGCGATGCCGAAACACAGGATGCTGTGCAGGAGTTGATGCTGAAACTTTGGGATAAGCGCGAAATGCTGGGTAAAATCTCGAATCGCGATGGCTATATTTTGCAAATGGCGAAGAATTATTGTCTGGATACGATTAAGAAAAGCAAAGTTCGCTTAATGGACGATGAGGATTTGCGGGTGATTTCGCGGCTACCCGGGCATGAGCAGAATTATGAGCTGCATGAGCAGTTGGAGCAGGTGCATCGGATTATTGAGGCGCTGCCTGAAAAATACAGGCAGGTAATTCAGTACCGTGACATTGATGGGTTCGAATTTGACGAAATTGCAGAGTTATGTGGCTGTGAGGCTCCTTATTTAAGGGTGTTGCTATCGCGGGCCCGGACGAAAGTAAAGGCTGAGATTGATAAAATTTACAGTGTAGGAGTGCTTACGAATCACAATAAAGAGTGAAAGGAGAGATGGACGATGAAAAAGGAGTATAAATCAGATAGCGAGTTGATAGATCTTTATTATCAGGGAAGTACGAGTCTTGAGGAAGAAAGATATTTGAAAACACATAAATGCGAAGAGTATGATAATTCAAATGAAAGAATACTATTCGCATACTTTAAACATAATTCAAAGATGCCAGATGACCTTGAGGAACTACTCTTCTCTGGAATCCAGCAACGAGAACAGGATAAAAAACGACTTCGGAGTAAACGGATTGCTCTTTGGTCAACTGCTGCTGCCGTTTTGGTACTTTTCTTCTCAGTTTTTTCCTTACAAAAAACGGAGAATACTGGTTTGCCGTTGAGCGAGGAAGAACAATTTGCTTTGCTTGAGCAGGCGCTGGGCCAGGTTTCGTATAGTTTGCAACCTTCGGAAGACGATGACTTGGTTGTTGTTTTTCAGGATGATGATATAGAAATGATTATGCAGTAGTAAATTACAGGATATTTTTAGTGATAATTCAAATTAAAAAACAATAAACAATGAAGAAGTGGATCCTATTAGTTTTGGCACTTATGTTTCTTCGTCCGGCATTTGGGCAGGAATTGTTCGATGTTTTAGTTGAGAAATACTCGAACCGGGAAGGATTTAGTGCTGTGCAGTTGAGCAAAGACATGTTTGAACTGTATCTGAAAAAGAAGAACATCAAGGAAAACGATCCGGTTTATAAAGTAATTGATAATCTGGATAATATATTGGTGATTACTCAGTTGCGCGATGCAGGAAAAGAAAATGAACTGAAAACAGTACAGGAAGAAATTCTGGCTGTGTACAAAAAAGAAGGAATGACCTTGTTTAAAACCGAGAAGAAATCGGGTACTGATCTGAAAATCTATGTTGAAAAAGATGATGAAGGGGTTTCTCGATTGGGCTTGGTCAATTTATCCGATTTGTCTTTGACCTTGATTGAGATCAACGGAATTATTGATTTGGCAAATATTGCGAGTTTGGGTCAAGCCTTTAATATTCGGGGGCTGGAGAATTTACGAAAAATTGATGATTCGGGGAACTTCTTTTATACAACGGATTTTTCAGCATTTACGATTCCTGACATTCGTTTCGAGCTAAGTGATGAGCGGCGAAAAGAAATTGAAAGTAGTGTGGAACGAGCTCAGGCAGAACTGAAAGCACGGCAATTTGAAATGCAGGCAAAACAAAAAGAGCAAATTGACCAGCAAAAGGCCATGTATGATAAATATAAACGGTTTCCGATATTGTTAACAGAAGGAAATGAGGATGTTGAATATTACATTAACGGGAAAAAAGTTGAGAAAAAAGAGGTGAAAGATTTGGTTCCTGACAAAATTGAGAAAATAGAGGTGGTGAAGGAAAAGAAAAACGATAAAAGCATGAAAATGCTGAAAATTACAACAAAAAAATAGTACTCAGAAAACAAGAGACAAAGGCCATTGAAATTTTCAGTGGCTTTTGTTTTTCATCCGAGTCAGAAAAGTCTATTTTTACCCAAAAACAACATCATGGCAATTACAGCTTTTCGGGGAATGCGCCCTTTTTATCAGTTAGTGTTTACATTGTTTGTCATTCTGGTTTCATTTTTAGTGGTTTCAGTTGTCGCACTACTGTTCGCTATTCCGATTTTTGGTGTTGAATTATTGCTGGGCAAACTTAGTCTGGGCGATTTTAATGATCCGGAAGTAATCGGTATTCTAAAATACATGCAAACAGTACAGTCGATTGGTATTTTTATTGTTCCTCCTATTGTGCTGGCATATCTGTTTCAGGGTTCTGTGTCCGGTTATCTGCATATGCGTGGCAAATTCAACTATAAATTTTTGCTGATTGCTGTTCTATTGATTGTTATTGCCAATCCTGCCATTAATTTTCTGGGCGGAATAAACGAAAGTATGCAATTGCCCGATTTCATGGCGGGTATTGAAGCGCGCATGAAACAAATGGAAGAAAATGCTGCCGTATTGATTGAGCGTTTCATGGATGTAAAAACGACAGGAGGCCTGCTTTTTAATCTGTTTATGATTGCTGTATTGCCCGGTTTGGGCGAAGAATTTCTGTTTCGGGGTGTTTTGCAGCGTATTTTTTCA
This sequence comes from Prolixibacteraceae bacterium, assembly GCA_963668595.1. Classification (GTDB taxonomy): domain Bacteria; phylum Bacteroidota; class Bacteroidia; order Bacteroidales; family Prolixibacteraceae; genus GWE2-42-39. The sequence goes on from OY764876.1 coordinate 3,614,289, forward strand.
GACATGACACGGAATTACCATCTGGGAATCTGGATATCCGCTTTTTTGTTTTCAGCCATTCACATGCAGTTTTACGGCTTTTTGCCACGCTTAATGCTCGGTGCTATGTTCGGATACCTTTTTGTTTGGTCGGGCTCGTTATGGGTCCCCATTTGCGCTCATTTCGTAAATAATGCTGCGGGAGTGCTGGGACTGTATTTTATTCGTCGCGGGCAACTCGATCCTTCGGTTGAAGAAATTGGCTCCGGGCAAGGACAAATCTTGCTTGCTTCGCTGAGTATAGCACTTACAGCTTCTTTGTTGTGGTATGCCTGGCTTCAGTATAAAAAAGAAGAACAGACCCAAATCGCTACTGTTTCAGAAGAATAAATTTTGGGTGTGCCCCTTTGGGTCGGGTGTTCCGCTGTATCTTTTTGGCATTAGCCTGGTTATAATTGCCGTACTTTGAAAAAGCCAAAAAGGATGCCGCTCCACTCCCTCACACACCGACAATGAACACCTACTCATCTTCCAACCACCTCAAATCGTCTCGAAAGGGTTTCTCCGTCTTCGGCAACCAGTGTAATGGTGTGAAAACCTTCTGTAGTAATAATTTCCATTTGGTGTAGCTCGTCGGTAGTTCCTAAATATTCCTGATCTAAATGCCAGTGAATGCTTGTTCCTCCACGTCGGTGGGCAGCGGTGAAAAGTATCTTTTCCGATTTTCCACTCAAGCCTTTGGGTATGAAAATACGGGTTTCCGGCTCAGGATAAATAAGATCAAGGGTTTTTTCTTCTCTGTTTTGACATTCCGGAGCAAAAGGGGGCAGAGTTTTGTAATACGGGTTCTTTGATTGATAATACCAGCCCATTACCGGAGGGAGTACTAACCATGGGCGGGTTACCATATCGACCACATGGTAGCAGTCGCTGTTTACGCGGAAGTGTTCGGTTTTATCAAGATGAATGATTTGGTGATAGGGACAGGGAGCCGTTTTTACCCCGTTGCGCGCCACCCATATTGTATCAACATGTTCGCAAACAGAAGAAGCCTGGTAGCCTGTTTCGCGGCAAACAGGTAGTTGTGCCAGATCGTCGTAGGGCATTTCGAACCAGCCCGAATGAGGCAGCAGTTTGAAAATGTCGAACATTACCGGGGCGGCAGCTTGTGCACCGGTTAAACCGGGTCGTCCTTCGCCATCAGCATTGCCTATCCACACAGCAACAACATGTGCCGGAGTGACACCGACAGCCCATGCATCGCGGTGTCCGTAGCTGGTTCCGGTTTTCCATGCGATCTTTTTCGACGAATCGTACAACTGCCAGTTGGTTCCTTCAATGGGGCGATCCATTACCGAAAGAGCTTCAAGAGTAAGCCAAACCGGCCCTGCTTCGAGCAAGCTGGCATCATTCAGTTGCACTTGTTTATCTGCTGTGTTCTGTATGTAATAAGGCTTTGTAAAGTCCTGCGGATTGTATCGCGACATGTTTGCATTAAAATGTGTCAGTTGGCGTGCCATTCCGGAGTAAATTCCGGCTAAGTCCCACAAAGTGACTTCGGCTCCGCCCAGAATCAGGGATAAACCGTAGTTGTCGGCCGAGCGGGTGACAGTGGTAAACTGAAGTTTTTTCAGCAAATGTAAAAAGCGTTCTACTCCGTAATCCTGTAACATGCGAACCGCCGGGACATTCAGGGAGCGGGCCAGCGCATTGCCTGCCGGGACGGCACCATCGTATTGCCGGTCGAAGTTTTTCGGGTTGAAGCCGGAAATGCGGGTTGGAATATCGGGCAGGAGAGTGTTTGGCAATAGCATCCCTTCCTGTTGCATGCGGGCAAACAAAAAGGGCTTCAGAATACTGCCCGAACTACGGGGCGAGCGGATAATGTCAACCTGAGTGCCATCATCGTCCTTATTGCCTTGCGTATTGCCTACATAGGCAAGAACGCTGTTTTTCTCAATGTCGATAACGATAGCGGCGGCATTGGCAATGTGGTTTTGCATCAGTTCGCGATGATGTGTTTCAACTACCTGCGAAACGAGTTGTTGGATTGTTGCGTCGATGGTGGTAGCAAGTTTTTGCTGGGCATGTCCGTCGGCTACAGCACGGTCGAGCAGGTGAGGAGCAAGCTGTGGCAACGGATTGGGCTCTCCGGGTAGCGGTTCTGTTTTGGAAAGTTCACAGGTGGTAGCATCAATCACTCCTTTCTGAAAAAGTTTGTCGAGCAGGCGATTGCGCTTGTTTTGTAATAACTGCTGATTTTTTCCGGGGTAAATCAGAGCGGGAGCATTAGGCAACACCGCAAGTGTGGCCGCCTCTCCCCATGAGAGTAACCCGGGAGGTCGTCCGAAATATCGCCACGATGCAGCTTCGAGTCCAACCACATTGCCACCAAACGGGGCATGCGACGCGTATAAAGCCAATATTTCTTTTTTACTGTAGCCGAGTTCGAGTCGTAGCGCCAGAACAACTTCGATCAGTTTTTGTACGATTGTCCGGGGCTTGTCTTTTCGCGATAAACGAATGATTTGCAACGAAAGAGTACTTGCCCCGCGCACCACTTTTTTTGCTTTAATATTTTGCCCGATTGCCTTAAAAACCGAAACCGGATTGATGCCCGGATGGTAGTAAAAGTATTCGTCTTCGAAATAAACAAGTGATTGGGCAAAGGTTTCAGGAATACTGTCGCATTCGGGGAAACGCCATTGCCCGTCAGTTGCAATTTTTGCGGCCAGTAACTGCCCGTCGGATGCATCCAGCACCGTGCTGTATGGATCGTTGAATAATGGTTTGGGCAGGCAAAACCAGAACCAAAGCAGCAAAATCACAACAAATGAAATCAGCAAACCTACTTTGTTCGTCTTTTCTGATTTGTTGATTTTTAAAAAGATGAAAGTAAACATAGATAGTAATTACAGAAAAAAAACGAAGTTTAAACACATTTAGTAACCTTCTTTTTTTAATTGCTCCCAGAAGTTTACTAACTCGATCATAAATTTGTCGGTTTTTACGTTTTGATCTTTTGTCGTATGATAAAATTCTGATAGTCTTCGTAATGACCTTTCTATAAAAATAATGTAAAGATGTTTGAATTTTCGAAGAAGAAGAGTTTTATTGAATTGATCAATCTCTGTTGATTTGATAAACTCATAGATTAAATGAGCATCATTTACAACATTTAAATAATGACCAAAATTTACTACGGCAGTTAATTCATTTTTATATCTATCCGCCTTTTCTCCCATATAAGGTTTAATTCTATCGTGGTATAGAGTAGACGCTATTGTATTGAATGCCTCAATTCCTTTTCTACGTTCTCCGTCGTCGCAAATAAAAGTTAGTTGCTCACACTTTGATTCTAAGTTAAATAACATTGATAGAAGCGATTGTATGGTATTATTCTCGCTTTGTATTTTATTCGCTTGTCTTTGAGCGACAAGTGCATAATAAATTAATATAGCACCTAATATACCAGTTATAGGAGATGTTATACCTCCAATTGTAGAACCAATTTCTCCTGTTTCGGTGAAATCAATTAGTCCTAATGGTCTTGTAAAAAGCCAAGGACTTATTATCGTTAAGAATAATCCGAATATTAGGAGTATATCTATTCGTTTTCCTAAAAACTTTTGCATGTTAGCCTTTATTTTTCATCATTATTCTTTCACTACTTCTACCCACTGACCGGCTTTGCGTGCATGGATGCTGTGATCGTACATGGCCTCACAATACACAGAAGGCAGGTAAAATTTGCCCGGATATGCGGCATTCAGCAATACCCGGAAGGTTTTTGTCTGATTTTTTGCCAGATCGAAATACGAGAACACACGGTCGTCACGAATATCTATGTAGCGCGGTTTATCGGTAATGTGTACCGAAGGGCCGGCTTCCATGCGCAGGTTGCGTATTTCCCAGCCCGATGGGAAAATCTGAGTAAGAGCCATCTCCTGGTAATTGGTGCGCAGTCCCGGATGATGCATCTGCACTTCGGCCATAAAATCGGTTCCCTGAGCCAATCGTGCCGGATCGATTACTTTGCCATCCATATCCAGATAGCGCACCGAAAAGTTGAGATCACGCTCTTCGCTTACCGGATCTCCAGTCAGAGGAATGCCTTCCAGCAACACTTTTACGAACAATACTTTGTTCCCCGGGTTGCTAACTTTTATTTTCCCCGGCGATGAAAGAAATTCATCGAGAGGAATGCGGGCCAGCATATTTTTCGTGCTGTATTTTTCTTTTTTCTTGTTGATTTCGTATTCGAAAGTTAGTCCTGAGTCCGCGTCGTTGTTCCTGGCAAATTTAGCTACTGCAAGCAGCGAATAAGCAGTGGTTTGGGTGCTGTACCAGTTCTCGGAAGCCAGTTTCGAAGCCAGTTCTTCCAGTAGTTTTTTTGCTTCGGTGCGTTTATTCAGTAAAATGAGGGTTTCCAGAATCATTGCCTGATCGCGTTCTCCACTTCCGTAGCTACCTGAAAGTTCGTTATAGACTTTTACCTGAGTGCTTAGTTTGGCGACCATGCTTTCGGCCACGTCGTTTCTTCCGGCAAGTTTGTACGCAGCGGCTAATCGCCATGCGGCTGAATTGCCCAGTTGCGTTATTTCTCGCATGCGGTTCATTGCTCCGAGTGCTGGTTTGCCCGCCAATGCAAGCGTGTAAAGCCGGTATGCCTGAATCAGCTGACTGCTTTCCCTGAAATCCTGGTTGGCACGGCTATCAAGTGTCCAATTGTTGGCCATCTGGAGTTGGAATTTCGTCCAATTATCGAGGAAGCCTGCTGGCAAACTGTATCCTTTGGCTTTGGCTTCGAGCATGAAATGTCCGGCATAGCTGGTTCCCCAGTCGCTGGTAAGCGTGTATTCGCCTGGCCAATACGATAAACCGCCATTGTTGAGCTGAAATTCCTTCATTTTTTTGATTGCTGCTTTGATATTCTGCTCGATCTTCGTCTTTTGTCCTTCGTTAAGTTGGGTCAATGCATCGAGATGCAATTGCGGAAATACCGACGAAACGGTTTGTTCGATGCATCCATGCGGATAACGAATGAGATAATTGAGTCGTTTGTCAAGGTCGAGCGACGGAATTGACGACACTTCAACTACTCCGGAATTGGTGCCTTTTAACCCGACGGGGGCAAAATTGCTTTCCCAACTTTTACCCGGATCTGCCAGTCCATCAGTAACCTGTGTTATATGCGGATTCGGCACACGTACTTCCAGTTCAATGTTGTAGCTTGCTTTTTCACTACCACTCTGAACGGTCACATTTACCTTGCCGGCACCTATTTTTTCCAATACCGAAAGATCGAAATACACGGTCTGATCGCCTTCTTCTGAAAACGTAATTTGTTTTTTCCCTGAATCATTGAGTTTGAAAAGTTCGTTGGCATGAATCTCCACACTTACGTTTTTCACTTTTTTATCCATTGCAAAAACAGTGACCGGTAATTTCACCTGCTCCGCCGGACTGAGTACCCGAGGCAAAGTAGCCAGCACCATCAACGGTTTTTTAACCGGCGTAGTTTTTTCTGCTGAACCGTATGCACCGTTGTTTCCTGCAATGACCATGGTGCGCACTGACCCAACATAATTGGGCATTTCAAACTCGATGGTTTGCGTTTTTTTCGCATCCAGTTCGAAGGGGCCGAAGTATTTTACAACGGGTTTGAAGCGGTTCGGCTTTTTGCCTCCCTTGCCGATAATAGCTTCGTCGCCGCCAAGAGCCAGCAATCCGGCCATTTCTCCTGAAAGAGCGCCCATTACGTACTGGTACAAATCCCATGTTTTGATGCCCAGTGCTTCGCGGGCGTAGAATTTTTTCCACAGGTCAGGCGTGGCAAAGCGAGTCAGGTCGAGCAAACCTTCGTCCACCACTGCGAGCGTAAAAGCCATTTTGCGGCCATTTTGCTCTTTCACTTTAATGCGAACCTTGCCTTCCGGTTCCAGTACTTCCGGCATTTGAATAATCGGTTGCAAACGCGTATCTGGGTCTTCCACCGAAATAGGCTGCACACCGTACATACGAATGGGCAGGTCGTTTACGGTTTGGTTGTGCGGCTGGATGTACGACAGGTGAATGTAAACATTCGGAGCCATTTCGGGTGTTGCTGTAAAGTTGAAACTACTTTTCTCTTTGCTGGTTTCTACCCAGAAAGCATCTACCACGCGTGATCCGGATTCAATGCTGACCAGTGCTTTTCCGTTTTGCGAGGCGGGGAGTTCAATCTGTACTTTTTCGCCTACCCGGTACGATTTTTTATCGGTACTGAAGGTGAGCATCTCAGCTCCGCTCGGATTTCCTTGGCCTGCATTGTTCCACCAACCTTTGTAGCTGGTATAGAATACTTTTCCTGCGCTGTGTTTCGACACCGGGTCTGTGACGCGGATGAGTTTGCGGCCCCACGATTCGGTGCCGAGGTTCATCTCGTACATGGCTTTCCCGTTTTTGGTGTCGATATAAGTTGTGGTCAGCAGGCGCGAGCTTTCGTTGGCAATGTAGCGGGCCAGATCGTCGCCGTCGGCACGTTCCCACCACCAGCGCCAGCCCAGTTCGTATATTTTAATCTCTACTTTTTTGCGGTCAACCGGTCGTCCGTTTTCGTCCACCGTAACAATCGGGATGAGATTGGGCTCGTTGGAATACAGCGCATCGTTCCATCCCGGTCCTTTGGGAACTTTCAATCCAACGTAGGACGAATAGGGTGAGAAAGGCATGGTAAAACGATCAGTACTGAAATCTCCACCCTTTTCGAATACGCGGATGTTGAAGTTGGCATTCAGCATTCCCGGGGCATTCGCAACTGCCTGAAGTTTAAAGGGAACTTCGGCCTTTCCGCGTTCGTCAAGCTGACCTTTGAATAACTTTTGTGCTTCGGAAGTAAATTTTTTCGATGGATCGTCGAACACAAAGTCGGCAAAATTGTCGAATTTGGTTTGTCCTTCGCTCAGAGTCATTTCCATGTCGGCATCCAGCTTTTTGGCGATGGCACCATGCAGCCATTTGGCATCGAGTGCTGCCCGGATATCGGCATTACTTTTCAGAATAGAAGTTTTAAAATCGATACCGATTTTAAAACGATTGGGTTTTACGGTTTCTATTTTTAGTCGTTGGGTGAAAGTAGAACCTCCCACAGTAACTTTAGCAAGCCAGTTACCGGTGCGGGCTTCAGGCGAGGTAGCTGTACGGAAATCGTAAAAGCCATTCACCGAAGTTGTTTTTATCTTTTTCTGATAGAGAATATTTTCAGGAGTAAATAATTCGAAAATTACCGGATGGTTGGGGGGCAATGCCTTGTTTTTATCTTCGAGAACAAACGCTACATAAATTGAATCGCCGGGCCGCCAAACACCACGTTCGCCGTAAATGTACCCTTTTACTCCCTTTAAGGTTTTCTCTCCGCTGATGTCGAACATGCTGAGCGAAAGGGCCGAGCCATCGTCAACACGCAGGTAGCCGGTTTGGTTACCTTTGCGGGCGATCAGCAAAAATGGTTTTTTATCAAGCTGAATGGACAGCAACCCGTTGCTATTGGTTTTTCCGCTTGCAAGAAGCTGATTTTGCAGGTTGTAAAATGACACCTCCACGTCGGAAATAGGAGCAGTGCTGCACAAATCGGTTACGGCTACCGTGAACGACTGGTTATCGCTGCCTTTGACAATGATTCCCAGATCGGAAGCGATTACATTTCGGGCTACCGCATGGTTGTCAAACATGTAATACGATGGTTTGCAGGGGTTTTCGCGTTCCTCCCAACGGTAATTTGAGTCATATTCGTAGTCGTAATCATCGTAATAATAGTAATCCGGATTATCGTAGCGTTCTTCTTCTTTCTGATTAATCCCTTCTGTCTGAGAGGTTTCTTCAATTTGTTCGTCGTTTCCGCAGGGATACAGAGACATATTGCGATCGAAGTTTATGAGTACCCGGTAAATTGCTCCGGGTTCCGTTGCAATTAGTTTGGAAAGGTCGAGCGAGAAGATATTCCATTGCCCGTAGTCGATGTTTTTATCAGAAACAAGCGGGATGGTTTTTTTTAGTACCAGTCGGCCAACCCGATTTAGTTCGCGTGATCCGTCGAATTGATTTACCTGGAAGAATTGCGGAATATTTTTCTCAAAAATGCGAATCACTTTCACATTTACGGCGCTTAGGTTGACCGCTTTAAACGGGAAAATTAATCCCTGCGAACTTGGAAGAATTACTCCGTTGCCAATAAGTTCCACATTCGGCTTCAAACTTGAAAAACTAATTTCTTTTTCGAAACGCTCCGAAAGCGGATATCCCATTCTATTGCGTACTCCATCGGCCACCACAACCTGTTTCCCTGCGTTCAGCTGTTCCTGCGGATATGCATTCACCACATTGCCTTCGACCACAAAACGCAATTGTACTGCCGATTTCAGAAAGATTAATCCGTCAAGTTCCTGCGAGTCGGATACCGGATCGGAAAAGGCCAGACGGATAACCGGTTCCGGATTGTTCATGTATTTGGCATCCATTACTTTGAAATCGCCCAAAGCCGGAATTTCAATTTTCAATTCTCCTTTGTCTTCAGCACCAATTGGTTTGCCCTTCCAGCGAAGAATTACTTCTCCCCGTTGTTCGGTACGCAAAACGCTGTCCACCGTAAAAAAATGTTCGCTGCGGTTTTCTGCATGTTGCCAACTGACGGGTAGTTCGTTGCCCGACTGAGTGGCGATTAGCACTGATTCGGTTAGCGAATTGTCGGCTACATCAGCAGTTGTAAGCAATCCACGAAGTTTTTGTTTCGACAAATCTTTATCCGGATAGGCTTCCATATTGTTGAAAATCACTTGTACGGCCTGGTTTTTTACTTTAAACTGAAAAGGCAAAACAGCCAGTTTCTCAGGAACAGTGATTAGCTCTCCTAACTGAAATTCTGCATCAAAAACAGCTCCGGAAGGAAGTGGCTCCGCCGGGCGGAAACCAATTGTTTGTGCATCAATCAGCACTACTTCTCCTTTAATTTTTGGTGAAAAACTGAACAACGAAGCTTTCAGCTTTTCTTCGCTTACCGGAATAGCTTCCTGCAAACGCACGCGAATAGTCGATTCGCTGGAAATAACCCCCGATGTAAACCCTGCCACATAGGTGGTAAACGCCGGATCGACTGATTTTGCTTCTTTTTTTGCTGGTTTACACTGAAACAGAATGGCTGCCAGAAGAAAAAGCCCGCAGCTGATTTTTAGAAGATGGTGGATCGAGTGCTTCATGATTCTGTGTTTTTGATCGTTTTGTATGGTGAAAACGAATTGTTGTCCAAAATAATATATAAAAGTACAGAATCAGGATAGAAATACAGGTACGGTGGATAAATTAATTTGGAAGAATAGAGTTGAATGTTCAGAATTAAAAAAAAGCACGAAGTCACAACCCATTTCTGATAATGTTTTGTGTCTTCGTGCCTGTATTGTTTTTAATTTCTGAAAAAGCAAGAATCAGAAATTATCTGCTTTGCGATAGGCTTCAATAACCGCTTTTTCTCCATCTTTTCCGGCAATGCTTTTTCCATGTTCAGCACAAAGTACTCCATCGTATCCTTTGCTGTAAATGTGTTTAAACACATTGTTATAGTTGATCTCGCCGGTTCCTGGTTCTTTTCGCCCGGGGTTATCGCCGAGGTGGAAGGCTCCGATATAATCCCATGCTTTGTCGATATTCGGAATCAGGTTTCCTTCGGTAATTTGTTGGTGGTACAAATCGTTCACAATTTTGCAGGCTGGATGGTTCACCGCTTTACAAATCATGTGTGCTTGCGGAATTTTAGTCAGAAACAAGCCAGGATGGTCGGTCCATGCGTTGAGTGGCTCCAACACAATTTGCAGACCGCTTTTTTCAATTAATTCGCAACACATACGCAGATTGTCAATCACATTGGCCGTCTGATAATCCCATTCCAGGTGTTCGTCGAAATGACCCGGAACCATTAATGCCCATTTTACCCCGGTGCGTTTAGCCACTTCAAGTCCTTCCTGCATTTTCTTTTTCAGCATGTCTTTTATTGCCGGATCCTGCGTTACAAAAGATTTTGTAGCAAAGTCGGCATACAAAACAAATGGACCGAGATCCATGTTGCGTTTAGCAAGTTCAGCAGCTATTTTCTCCTGAACGGCTACTTCTCGTCCCATCAATCCATTATCGAAAACTGCCCTGAATCCCTGATCTGCAATGAATTTGATATTGTCAATCGGATCTTTGCCTGCATGCTCGGAGAACATTCCCAGTCCGGGAGCATATTTCAGTTTAAACTGTGCTGCATTGGACGAAGGTGTTTCCGATGCAAAAAGATTGGACGTGGCAGATAAGCCGGTAAGAGCGACTCCGGAGAGTGCTGTCTTTTTAAAAAAAGTTCGTCTTTCCATGTTTAGTTGGGTCTAGATGATTTGAGCCTAAAAATACAGAAAGGATTTTTCTTGTGAAAGCCTGTATCGCTTTTTCGCTGATTTTGTGGAAGGAGAAAGTAAAAAAATGTTCTGGTCTATTCTGGTTTGATTTCTGAAAACTATAGTTGGAATAAAAAAAGTTTTCTAATTTTAGTCCGTATCTGCTAACTGAAACTGATTATAACCAAATAAACCTCAACGATCATGAATAGAAAATTACGCATGGGCATGGTAGGTGGAGGCAGTGATGCTTTCATCGGAGCCATTCACCGTTTGGCTGCCCTGATGGACAATCAAATTGAACTTGTTTGCGGATGTTTTAGTGTCAATCCGGAAATATCGCTGGCTTCAGGGAAGTCGTATTTCCTGCCCGACGATCGGGTTTACAGAACTTATCAGGAAATGTTTGAACACGAAGCTCAATTACCCGAAGGAGAACGTATGGATTTTGTGAGTATTGTGACACCAAATTTTGTGCATTTTGCTCCTGCAATGATGGCCATGGAACATGGGTTTCATGTGGTGATCGACAAACCCATTACTTTTTCACTGGAAGAAGCCGTTTTGCTGAAACAGAAAATGGAAAAAACCGGGGTGACTCTCGCATTGACCCATACTTATTCGGGTTATCCGGCAGTGAAGCATGCCCGGCAGATGGTTGCAAACGGTGATCTGGGTAAAATCCGGAAAATTTTTGTGGAATATCCGCAAGGGTGGCTGGCCTCGAAAGTTGAAGATGCGGGCAACGCCCAGGCTTCGTGGAGAACGGATCCCAAACGCTCAGGAAAAGCTGGATGCATGGGAGATATTGGCACGCATGCTCATCATCTGGCTGAATACATCACGGGTTTAAAAACAACCGAAATCTGTGCTGAATTGAATGTGTTTGTACCCGGTCGCCTGCTCGATGACGATGGTGCAGTGCTGATGCGATTTGACAACGGAGCACGGGGAGTATTAATTGCTTCGCAGATTTGTACCGGCGAAGAAAATCCCCTGAGAATTCGGGTGTATGGCGAAAAGGGGGGCCTCGAATGGGCGCAGCAGGAACCGAATACTTTGCTGGTAAAATGGGCTCACCGTCCAACCGAACTGGTACGCACCGGAACCGGGCATCATTACAATTTGGGAGTCCACAATACACGCACTCCGGGAGGACATCCGGAAGGCTATCTGGAAGCTTTTGCCAACATTTACCGAAATTTTTCGCTTACGGTACGGGCAAAAATGAATGGAGAAGAACCCAACCCGGAATGGCTGGATTTCCCTGGAATTGAAGACGGAATCAGAGGCATGCAGTTCATCGACAAAGTGGTGGAAGCAGGTTATAATGATGATGTCAAATGGATAAAATTCTAATTTTCTAATCAGAATTAAACCAAATCAAACTAAAAATTATGAGCAGACCAGTAACGATATTTACCGGGCAGTGGGCCGACTTGCCTTTTGAAAGCATGTGTGAAAAGGCAAGACAGTTTGGATACGACGGAGTGGAACTCTGTTGTTGGGGCGATCATATTGAAGTAAATAAAGCCGATCAGGCATATTGCAATGAACGAAAAGCAGTCCTTGATAAGCATGGTTTGAAATTGTTCGCTATTTCTTCGCATTTAGTTGGGCAATGCGTGTGCGATTGTATCGACGAGCGGCATAAGAATATTCTTCCTGAACATATTTGGGGCGATGGCGATCCGGAAGGGGTACGCCAGCGTGCAGCTCAGGAAATGATTGAAACCGGCCATGTAGCTAAACGATTGGGATTGAACACTGTAATTGGTTTTACGGGAAGTTCAATCTGGCACATGCTGTACTCATTTCCTGCTGTTTCGCAGGAAGTGATTGAACATGGTTTTCAGGATTTTGCCCGTCGATGGAAACCAATTCTGGATGAGTATCAGAAAATAGGCGTAAAGTTCGCGTTGGAAGTACATCCAACCGAAATAGCTTTTGATATTGAAACGGCGAGGCGAGCCTTGAAAGCACTGGATTACCATCCTGCTTTTGGTTTTAATTTCGATCCCAGTCATTTTGGCTATCAGGGAGTTGATTATGTGCGTTTCATCTACGAATTTCAGGATCGTATTTTTCATGTACACATGAAAGATGTGTATTGGAGCGATGTTCCGCAGGCAATCGGAGTTTTTGGAGGGCATACAGACTTTGGAGATAATCGTCGTTTCTGGAATTTCCGCAGTTTGGGTCGCGGAAAAATCAATTTTGAAAATATTATCCGGGCATTGAATGATATTGGGTATGCAGGGCCTCTTTCTGTAGAATGGGAAGATAGTGGAATGAACCGTGAAGCTGGGGCAACAGAAGCTTGTCGGTTTGTGAAAAACGTTGATTTTGAACCTTCAGATATTGCTTTTGACGATGCAATGCAACGCGAATAAACGTAGGTAGAATATTCGAAAACATATTCTGGAAAACATTCTTCCGAATTTTTACTGTTATTGTTGGAAACTTCGGGAACTTGCGATATTTTAGTATCGTTTTGGTGCAATCCGGCAAAGGAACGTACCTTTTAACAATCCTTATACAGAAGGCTGCTCATAAAGGCAGCTTTTTCTTTTATAACTGAGCCAGAAAGCGACTTCCCTGATTAGCGAATGACCATATCTTTGAGAAAAATTCCGGCGATTTCGGCGATCGATTGATTCAGTTCCTGGTACTGAAACCCGATCGTACGGGTGATTTTGTCGCCCGAATAGTGACTGTCGGTATTGGTTCCCGAAACGGCTTCGCGTGTAATAATGGGTGGTTTGCCTGTAAAAAAGCTGGCTGTACGAGCCATGCGCCAGGCAATTTGCAATTTTATGTCGGATGCAAAGTTCTTCGGACGCGGACAGTTCAGCGAATCGGCAATTTGGTTGAAAAATTCCTGGTAGCTAATATTGCCTGCATTCAGAATGAAACGCTGGTTCTTTATTTTTTCAAAGTTTGGATCCTCGCTAAGCAGAATCATTGCTTTTACTACGTCGCGAACATCAACAAAACCAGTAATTCCTTTGGTATAATATTTTAACCCTTTTGAAATGGTTTGAAAAAGTTTCGGACTACCAATATCCCAGTTCCCAGGGCCAATAATAATAGATGGATTGACAATTACAGCTTCCAGACCTTCTTCAATGCCTCGCCATACTTCCATTTCAGAAAAAAATTTACTGAACGAATAGGCTGATTTTCGTTTCGATGGAGTCCAGTATGTTTCTTCGTTTATTTGGCTGCCATCCTGTGTTTTGCCCAGCGCAGCGATGGAACTTACATGGCAGAAACGCTTTACATGGTTGTGTAGCGCTGCATCAATCAGGTTTGCGGTACCTTTTACGTTATTGGTCATCATGGCATCGCGATCATCGCCATGAAACGACACCATCGCGGCGCAGTGATACACCGTGTGAACTCCCTGTAAAGCGTCTTCCAAACTGAAATAGTCGAGCAAATCGCCTTCAATCCATTCTATTTTGGAGAATAAATTTTCGTAATCTTCTGAATAATACGAGAATATTTTTCGTATCCAGTTCAGATTACTGGAAGGGCGTTTCAATGCTTTGACGGGCTTTTCTTTATTGACCAGTTCGAAAAGCAGATGTGCTCCTACCAGTCCGGTTCCTCCGCTAACGAAAATCATGCTTGTTGTTTTTATTTTGTTGACGAATGTACGGCTTTTTGTACTTATTTATTCCACGGAGTTACTGCTTTTGCGCCGAATTCACGGGCTGAAATATGCCGGATGTGTACTTTCATTATTCCTACATTTTTCACCGCTGGTGCATTAAATTTAAACTCGCGGCCACTGTACTGACCCATCAACAGATGTAGCATGCGCTCTTTTTCTTCGTATTCGTCGATGATTTCTACTTTTCCTTCAACCAAAACGGTTTTCGATTTCACCCGGTAGCTACATCCTACTTGCTCGTCTTGCCAAGCCAGCTCTTCGCCTAAAGTCCAGTTAATGCACACGTTGGGGTTTTTAAGCAGGGTCTCCCACATGCGCCCGTGCTGAGCTGAATGGAGAATGATTGTATTCCCGTCGAGAGCAAAATTCATAGGCAACACATACGGAATATTGTTGTCGGCCATGGCAACATAGCAAGTTTTGCAAGCTTTGATGATGGCTTCGATTTCCTCGCGATTTTCAATTACGTTTGTTCTCATCAGGTATATTTTTCGCAGACAACAAAGAACTGTCTGTATTGGTTTCGATTTATTTTTTGCTGAAAATTAATTGATTGCTCTGAATCCAAGCTGTTCTGCCAAATATTTTTCTACTTTTTTCAGGTTGAGGTATTGGTTTTGTGATTCCATAATTTTTTCGAAATCGCCTTCTGTGCTTGCTTGCTGAATTTTTCGTTCAATTTGCTTGAGCATGCCTTTTACCTGTTTCATTTTATATTCCTGAACAATGCGGGGAATCAGTAAATCAAGAATGTCCGATTCTGCTTCAACAAAAGCACCACCTTTCACCCAACGTTTGCTTTCCACATATTTTTCGGCAAGCAAATCGCTGGCAAGCTTATTCAGCGCCGCATCAGGATGGCTAATAAAAAAACGGGAAGGGTCGAAATTCTTATTTTCGATGTTTTCCCTGAAAATATCCAGCATTTGGTTGATGAGTGCACTGACCGATTTCAGGTTGTCGGTATCAATTTCACCCAAAATGTATTCCCCAACTGAAATCAGAACTGTTTCGTTCGGGTTTTCACCTTCCACTTCAAACAGGTCGTGTTGAAAGTATTTCAGTAAAACGCGCAGGATTTCGCGTTCTTCGCGTTCGTATGGGTTGATATTGTTTGCAACAATTACTGGGGCAACAGAGGCAACAATTCTTGCTTTTTCTTGTTCGCGGAAGTCGCGCCGTTGCTGGTCTTCGTTTTCTTTGTGCAGAATTTTGTGAATCTCGGTATAAAGAATATTTTCCTGAACGTCGAGCAGTTTACTGCATTCTTTTATATACACCGAACGGGTGATTGCATCGGGAATCACAGAAATTGATTTCACAATATCCCCAATTAGTCGGGCTCGTGATACCGGATCGTTTTCGGTGTTATTCAGCAACAGTTGCGTCTTAAATTTAATGAAGTCGGTTTCGTTTTGACGAATGTATTCGGCCAATTGTGAGGCACTCATCGATCGGGAAAAACTGTCGGGGTCTTCTCCTTTGGGCAGAGGAAGTACTTTTACATTAATGGCTTCTTCGAGTAACAAATCGATACCTCGCAGCGAAGCTTTAATTCCGGCATCATCTCCATCATACACAATGGTAATGTTGGGCGAAAAGCGACGAACAAGGCGTATCTGGTCGGGGGTGAGTGCTGTTCCCGACGATGCTACTACATTTTCGATGCCTGCCTGATGAAACGAAAGTACATCGGTGTAGCCCTCGACCAGGTAACATTTATCGGTGCGGGTTATTTCCCTTTTTGCCTGATAAATTCCGTACAGGGCGCGGCTTTTGTGATAAATATCCGATTCGGGCGAGTTCAGATATTTGGCCGATTTCTTATCATCTTTCAAAATGCGGCCGCCAAAAGCAATGACTCGTCCGGCCACATTGTGTACCGGAAACATCACCCGTCCGGCAAAACGATCAATTACCCAGTCGTCGCGGCGAATGGTGAGCCCTGTTTTCTCGAGGAACTCCATTTTGTAGCCTTCTTTTTGTGCTGCCTGGGTAAAAATTCCTTTGCCATCAGGGCAAAAACCAAGTTCGAATTTTTTGATGATATCTTCACGAATGCCGCGTTCTTTCAGGTAACTAAGTCCAATTGTACGGCCTTCATTTTCTTTTAAAAGGAAGCGATGGAAATAGTTACGTGCAAAGTCTGAAACAATCATCATACTTTCGCGTGCATCTTTCAGTTGCTTTTCTTCTTCCGACTCCTCTTTTTCGTCAATTTCGATATGATATTTTTTTGCGAGCCAGCGTAACGCTTCCGGGTAGCTGAGTTGCTCATGTTCCATCACAAAGTTTACCGAGTTACCGCCTTTGCCACAACCGAAGCATTTGAAAATACCTTTGGCTGGTGAGACTGTAAATGACGGTGTTTTTTCATTATGGAAGGGGCATAACCCAAGCATATTGACCCCACGACGGCGGAGCGTTACAAATTCAGAAACCACATCGGTGATTTCGGCAACATCAATTATACGTTCTATGGTGGCCTGATCTATCATTGATGCAAAAATAGGAAAAAGCACCGAAGGGCGGGGGGCTGATGAAAAGTAAAAGCGAAAACGAAGTAAAAAAGGAGTTTTGTGTTATGTTAAAATATGCGAATAGATATGTATAAAATAAAAAATATTGCTATTCGCAGTTCGTGAATATCTCTTTATTTTTTATTTGATTTTCACTGTCTAAAAGAAAGAATGATTCAAAAAAGCACTCACTATCAAGTATTAATGGGATAGTCTCTGTAATGACTGGCGTATATTTCAAATTGAAAATATTCAGAATTTCAACCCATTTTAGCCGTCCGGGAGCATTTTGTTGTAACTCGCCATGCACGAAGTTCGATTCGTAAACCTGAATCAGTCTGGCTTCTTGTTTTTCGGGGTTCCAGGTTTTTACTATGCCACGCAAACGCATACCGGAGGTGTCGATCCCTGCTTGTTGCTTCAAATTTTTGATGCATGAACTTGCCGGATTTTCATCGGGCAAGCAATCTCCTTCAATACCGGAATGGAGACGAGCATAAGGGCCGGTGCCAAATTGTTGCACTAGGAGACAATCGTTTTCAAAATCGAAAACAAAGCAAAGTGTAGAAAGTAGATGTTGATTCATTTTCAGCGTAATAAAACTTAAGCGAAGGTACATGAAATGGATTAAAAATGCGGATTTTTGTGTGCGATTAATTTTCGAATTACCTTTAGCTTTTATTTTCAGAAAAATGAAGAAGTTAGTTGTTTTAAGCGGAGCTGGGATGAGTCAGGAGAGCGGTATTCGTACCTTTCGCGATATGGACGGATTGTGGGAAGAATATGATGTAGCCGAAGTTGCAACGCCGGAAGCCTGGGAACGCAATCCGGAACTGGTGATGCGTTTTTACAACGAGCGCCGTAAACAGTTGCTTGAGTGCGAGCCCAATGTTGGACATCGTGGATTGGCGGAGCTTGAGACGCTTTACGATGTGCAGATAATAACACAGAATGTGGACGATTTGCACGAACGGGCAGGCAGCAGTAAGGTGCTTCACTTGCATGGTGAGCTAAAGAAAGTACGTAGCCAGATCGATGAGTCGTTGGTTTATGAGCTGAATGGCTGGGAGCTGAAGTTTGGCGATTTGTGCGAAAAAGGTAGTCAGCTTCGTCCGCATATTGTTTGGTTTGGCGAGGCTGTTCCTGCTATGGAAGAGGCTATCACGATGGTAGAAGAAGCTGATATTGTTGTTGTTGTGGGAACTTCGCTGAATGTTTACCCGGCAGCAGGTTTACTTTATTATGCACGGAAGGATGTTCCTGTTTTTGTGATTGATCCGGTGAAGCCTCCGGTGCAATCGAAAAACATTATTTTTATTGAGAAAAAGGCTGGTGAAGGCGTTGCTGAATTAAAAGAAAAACTTAAAATATTGGGATATGTCTAAACTTTCAGGAATAAAAAAATATTTAGGTTTCATTGTTCTATTTGCTTGTTTTTCTGCTTGTTCGCTATCGGTCAAGGCTCAGCGTTTTGAGGGCGGACTGCTTGGCGGATTGAATGCCTCGCAGGTGGAAGGAGACAAGTTTTCGGGTTATCATAAACCGGGAATCAATGTAGGTGGCTATGTGCAGACCGATATAAACCGGAGCGTTTTTCTCGGGGCTGAATTAAAATACTCGCAGAAGGGAAGCCGTAAAAATCCGGATCCGAAAAATCCGGAAGATGAAAAATACATCATGCGTTTGGGTTATGTGGATGTTCCTTTTTATTTGGGCGTTCGGACTGGAGAAACAGTTGCTTTGAAACTCGGATTTTCTGCCGGATACCTGATGCACAGTTCAGAACATAACAATTATGGGCCTCTTCCTGATGCACAGAAAAGGGCCTATAATAAAATGGATTATCAGGCATTTCTGGGAGTCAGCTACAAAATAACCGAACGATTGAGGGTGGACGTAAAAGCGGCGATGTCGGTATTGCCAATACGCGATTTGCCCGGCGAAGAAGGATATTATTACTGGGATGATGAATTCAACAATGTTTTGAGTACATCGTTATATTATCGACTTGATTTTTAATTGAAAAAAATGGATGCAAAAAAGAAAGCGGCCCGTTATGGTCGCATTTACGAACAAATAGAAGGATTGCTGAAGAAAAGCAACGACCAGCTGGCTCACAAAGCCACAATTATTGCTGTATTACACCACAAATTGGAGTATTTCTTCTGGACTGGTTTTTACATGCTTCGAGATGGTGAACTAACTGTTGAGATGTACCAGGGATCGGTGGCCTGCCAGATTCTGGCCAAAGACAAAGGTGTTTGCTGGGCAGCAGTCAATCAGGCTAAAACACTGGTTGTTGAGGATGTGGAAAAATTTCCGGGGCACATTGCCTGCGATTCGCGTTCTAAATCGGAAATTGTGGTGCCGCTGAAAAATAGTGCCGGTGAAGTAATTGGCGTGCTGGATGTGGATAGCAAGGATCTTGCTTCGTTTGATGAGGTAGATGCCGAGTGGTTAGAAAAAATTTTGAGGCTACTTGCGTAAAAAGCTTTAAAGAGTAGCTTGCAACCAGTACCACGTTGATTTTGTTTGTCATGTTGAGCGTAAGCGAAACATCTCATTATTAGGTTCGAGATTCTTCGCTTACGCTCAGAATGATAAAGTAACGATGTTGGGTTACTTGCGAATTTCTTCATTCAGGCTGTTAAGCAGTTCCTGATTGTGATCCAAACTGTATTCCCAGAACATGGCTCCACCCAAACCCTTTTCTTTGATAAAAGCAGCTTTTTGCGCTATCTCTGCCGGTGTTTCCCATGAAATGAAAATACTGTCTTCGGGATTCCACAAGTACGATGCTTTGGCCGACTCGTCGTACAGTTTCTCGTATTTGCCAGATTTCAGTTTTTCAACAATATCCCAGTAAGCAACAATCATTCCGGTTGCCATGGCTGGTTGGTACAGACCACTGTTTCCGGGGCTTACTTTTTCCCATTGTCTTCCGTAGAAGGGAATTCCCATAACGAGTTTTTCTGCCGGAACGCCGGCTGCCATGTGTCGTTCAATGGCTTTCAGTCCGCTGTTTCCGCCAAATTTTTCCTTGTCCGAAGGTAGTAAATTAGCGTGGTGTCCGGTTTGATAATGCCAGCCATGATAATAGTCGTAGCACATTACATTGATGAAATCGAGGTGTTTTTGTGCTTCTCCCAGATCGGTATGATTGATATAGGGCTGGTCGGCTCCTGTGGCAATGGTGAGCAGGTAATGCGTGCTGTCTTGCTTGCCTTGTTCGTCAAGAGCGCGGCGGATTTCGGCCAGCAGCAAGGTGAAATTTTCCTTGTCCGAAGGACGGAATGCATTGTCTTCGGCCCGTTGTCCGGGATACTCCCAGTCCAGGTCAACTCCATCGAAGCTGTGCTCTTTCATAAGTTGAACACAAGCAGAAGCAAAAGTTTTGCGTGAGGCATCAAATGCAGCCACGTGCGAGAACTGATCAGACCAAACCCAGCCGCCTACCGAGTATAATACTTTCAGCTTAGGGTTCACTTGTTTCAACGCGATCAGTTTGGCTATTTTCAGCGAATCGGTGTCGAGTTCGAACTGTACGCCGCCGGTTTTCATGTTGATGTTGGCAAATGCGTAATTGATGTGTGTCAACTTGTTGGCATCAACTTGTGCCGGGTCAAAATTCTCGTAACCGGCCACATAGCCAACTATTTTATATTCTTTGTTTGCCGGGACTGGTTTTTCCTGTTTCGGCGCACAGGCAGCCAAAATCGAAATCAGTAAAATAAAAATTGAAAGTTTCATTGTTGTATGTTTTTGTGTTTCCCGTCATTGCGATCCGGCAATTGGCCGGAGAAGCTGTCCAAAAAGTAAATTGTGTTGTTTTAAAACTTACAGATTGAAAGTAAAGTTGCAACTATACCCCTAAATCCCCCAAGGGGGACTTCAAAGCCGCCCCTTTAGGGGAGGTTTGGAGGGGTATTTTTAGAAGAAGCTTTCAAATTGTAAGTTGATTATTTATTCTTTTTACTTTTTAGACACCCTCGTCGTTCCTCTTCGCAATGACGTTATATTATTTCGTTAATATAAATTTCAATTCACCGCCTTTTAAAATGTCGGCATGTGAAATAGTCAGTTTCGTATATTTTTCTCCATTCAGAAATATTTCTTTAATGAAATGGTTTTCCGGAGCCTGATTTTCAGCAACGATTTTAAATGTCTTGCCATTAGGTAGATTGATACTAGCTTCGCTGAGCCAGGGGGAATTCAAATGGTAAATTCCGTCAGCCGGATTAACCGGGTACATCCCCATGGAGGCAAAAACCAGCCAGGCCGACATTTGTCCGCAGTCTTCGTTGCCGCAATAGCCATCGGGTTTGTTGCTATATTGAGTGTTGAGGATGCGTCGAACCATTTCCTGTGTTTTTTCAGCTTGGCCTATTTCGTTGAACAACCAGGGTACATGATGGCTGGGTTCGTTTCCGTGCGCATATTGGCCAATCATTCCAGTACTGAAAATTGGCAATTTATCATTGGCTTCGGGATAATAATTGAACATGCTGTCGAGTTTGGCTGCAAAAGCTTCTTCTCCGGTTAGTTCAATCAGTCCGGGAATATCATGCTGAACATGGAAGAAATAGTGCCATGCATTGCTTTCGCAATACGGCTCGGTGTAATCCTTGGCCTGAAAAGGAGAGAGGAACCTGCCATTTTTATCCTTCGGACGAATAAAGGTCGATTGCGGATCGTACAAATTCTTCCAGTAGTTGGCTCTTTCTGAAAAATAGCTGTAGTCCTCGGTTTTGTTCAGTGCTTTGGCAAATTGAGCAATACACCAGTCGTCGTAGGCATATTCCATGGTTTTCGATACCGACCAGTTTCCATGATTTTCCAGATCATACGGAATGTATCCCAGTTCTTTGTACGGTTGTAGGCTCCATGCATTGCTGTTGGCAGTTGCTTTGCAGGCTTCGTAGGCTTTTTCTGCGTCCATCGGGATGCCTTTGAAGTACGCATCAACAATAACGGGTACCGAATGGTAGCCAATCATCATGTTGGTTTCGTTGCCGGCGAGCGACCAAACGGGGAGTAAGCCGGTTTCGTTATAATGAGCGATAAACGAGGCAATAAAATCTTTCACTTTGTCGGGACAAAGCAAGGTATATAACGGATGAGTTGCCCGGTAAGTGTCCCACAACGAGAAAGTATCATAACGGTCGAATCCCCTTCCTTCGTGAATTTGATGATCGGCTCCTTTGTGCGCTCCGTCAACATCCGACAGAAGAGAAGGAGTCAGAAAACAATGATATAGATTGGTGTAAAAGATAGCTTTCTGTTCTTCTGTACCTTGCACTGTAACAGATGCCAGTTGCTTTTCCCATTTTTGATTGGCTTCGGCAACCACTCGGTTAAAATCCCAGTGATCCAATTCTGTTTTTAAATTTTTACGTGCGCCTTCCACCGAGGTGGACGAAAGGGCTATTTTAACCAGTATTTCTTCTTTCTCCGAAGTGAAATAACTGGCGATAAATTTGGTATTCTTTCCGTTTACTTCTTTTTCTGAAATCTCTTCATTATTCTGAAATAAATGAGAAGAATCGAACGGTTTTGAGAATTCGGCAACGAAATATACCCATTGCACCGGAGCCCAGCCTGTCGATTTCCGGTAGCCGGAAATGGTTTGCGGGCCTTCAATCTTCATGTACGTATCGGTTGGGGCATCCCAATTGAGGGCATAGCCCAAATCAAGAATGATGCGGCTGTTTTCATCCTGCGGAAAAGTGTATCGGTGAAACCCAACCCGCTCGGTGGTGGTCAGCTCGGCATGGATGCCAAAACTTTTTAGCTGCACCTGATAATAGCCCGGTTTGGCCGATTCTTTGCTGTGAGTGAATTTCGAAAATGGTCGATTGCCATCGGGAGTCAGACTTTCGTTGAAACGACTGTTTACAGGCATCAGCAGTAAATCGTACATGTCGCCTGCACCGGTTCCTGTGAGGTGTGTGTGGCTAAAACCGGCAATGGTTGAGTCGGGCCAGAAGTAGCCTGCAATGCGGTCCCAGCCGGGCAATCCGTTGTCGGGGCTCAGTTGCACCATTCCGAATGGAACCACTGCTCCGGGATAGGTATTTCCCGGCCCGTCGGTTCCTACAAACGTATTGACGTAGGATGTTAATTTTTGCTCGTTTTTTTGTGTCGAGCAAGAAAAAAGAAAAACAAGTATTATCAGCGGGAAAATCTTCATTTTTGATGGTTTTCGGTTGTTATATTTGTTTTTAATGAAAAAGAAGACTGTTTTGAAATTGTTGATAATCATAGTCTTTTATCTCTTTCCAAAACAGCCTTTTTATTTTAAGCGTTAATTTAGTGTCGTGCTTACTGACTTTGCCAGAGTTTCCCATCTTCGCGAATGTACCAACGGGTTTGCCCGTCAACTGAAGGAACGCTGGCCGTGTAGGTATTTCTGTGAACGGTAATTTCAGCATTAAACTGATCGAACCGAAGAGCTTGTAACGACGAGGCAAATTCGCCAAATTGCTTCCGGTAGTACTTTTGACGATAGTACAAATTACGCAGATTGCAGATTGCTTCCCAATCCTTATTTTGTTGGTAAACAGTGTTCTGTTGGTCGGTTGTATTGTCGGAGAATTGCACAACTCCCCACAATTCGGGTTTGTGCATAGCAATTTCGTCTGTTGCCGACCATACCCAGTTGTCTTCGGGAATGCGTTCGCCATTCGGGCCTTTTTTCTTTATATAGCGAGCATTTTCAATAATGGTTTGCCACTCTACGCGAGAGAATCCGACACGCCATTGCTCTCCATCAATTGGAGGTCTTTGTCCGTTTTTTGCTTCACACATGGCATTCAGCGGAAATGCTATTTCAACGGTCCAGCCTTTATCAGTATCAGTAGGATTGTTAATGGTTCCATCAATATGTACGGCAGTTTTTAAACCGGCAATGTCCCAGTTGTCGATAGCCATTGTTTGATCGCGGTATGGTTTAGCTAAAAGTAAGTCCCATACGGTATTGAGGGCATTGATTTCGAATTCGTAGTAATTGTGCGTGTCCCAATCCGGGTCGATAAACACTTCGAAATCATTATCATAAAAAATAACGGTGTCGCGCTGTAGAAGTGTTCCCCACACATGGGGTTCTTCCATTTCGGCAGCAACATAAAAATACTGGTCGTCCCACAGCATTTTTGCACGGGTGGCAAAAGTCGGAGCAGGTTTCTTATCGCCTTCAATATCAACAAAGAGATTGGTCCAGGGAGCTTTTTCCCAATCGGCATCATCCAGTTTTCCATCAACGGAAATTGTTCCGGCTGTACGGTAGCAGACATATGTTTCCGGATTGAATTGCTGGTTCACAGCCATTTCCTCCGGAAGAATATTTGAAATTGGTTGTTTGCAAGCCCAGGCCAGCCCGAGCATACAAACAACCAGTCCAATCTGATTGATCCGTTTCATTAGATCGAATTGTTTTTGATGAAATCGATAATTTCCTGTAAATGACCGAAAGCCATGCCTACAACCGTGTCGGCAGCACCGTAATAAACGGCTACTTTTTCACCATCGCAAAGTGCAGCACAAGGGAATACCACATTCGGAACATCGCCAGCCAATTCGTATGGAGCAGCCGGAGCTAACAGATACGGCTGTGTGCGGAACAACACTTTTGACGGATCTTCGAGATCAAGCAGTGCAGCACCCATTGAGTAACGGAATCCGTTGCAGGTATTGATTACTCCATGGTAGAATTCCAACCAGCCATCTTTGGTTTTGATCGGAACCGAACCCGCGCCGATTTTTGTACATTGCCATGCGCTGAGTGGGAAAGGAGTTACTTTCATTACACAGCGGTGTTCGCCCCAGTATTTCATATCCGGGCTGTAACTGATGTAGATGTCGCCAAACGGAGTGTGTCCGTTGTCGCTTGGGCGGCTCAGCATGGCGTATTTGCCGTTGATTTTCTCAGGAAATAAGACTCCGTTACGGTTGAATGGCAGGAATGCATTTTCGCACTGGAAAAACTCTTTAAAATCGAAAGTATAGGCAATGCCGATTGTTGGTCCGTGGTAGCCGTTGCACCAGGTTACCCAGTAGCGGTCTTCGATGAAAGTCACACGTGGGTCGTATTTATAATCCGACTCAATCATGTCGGTGTTTCCTGCCTGAAAAACAATAGGCTCGTGGTTGATGTCCCAGTTGATACCATCTTTACTGAAACCGGCAAAAATGTTCATCTGTACGGCTTTGTTGTCGCAGCGGAAAACTCCGGCAAAGCCATCGCCGAAAGGTACAACAGCACTATTGAAAATACTGTTTGAAGTAGGAATGTGGTAGCGTCCGATTACCGGATTTTGCGAATAACGCCACATTACGTCGGTTGAACCGGCAGGTCTGTTTTCCCAGGGAATCATTGGATTTGTACTCATGATTGTATGTTTTAATGATTAATTTTTTGTTTTTACTGATTGAATAAATTTATATCCATTGATATGTTTTATGCTTCAATCGCTTCTTCTTCGGCCTCTTTATTATCAGGATGAGTAAACGGGATAAATTTTGCAGCGAAGAATGCCGGAATAGTTGCGACCAGTACCCAGAAGAAAAATATCTTGTAGCCAAGCCAGTCGCTCAGATAACCAGAAACCATTCCCGGAAGCATAAATCCGAGGTTCATAATTCCGGAAGCAAAGGCATAATGAGCCATTTTGTATTTGCCCGGAGCAACTTGTTGCATCATGAACAACATTAAGCCAACAAAGCCAAAACCATAGCCGAAATATTCGATAACCACTGCTGTTCCGATAATGTAAAGGTTAGCTGGTTGAGTCATTGCCAGATAAGCATATACCGCAAAGGGAACGTTAAAACTGGCAACTAACACAAGTAAAGATCTTTTTAGGCCGCGGGCAGCAATAAAATAGCCGGCTAAGATCGATCCCACAACAAACGCTGCGGCTCCGAAAACACCATATACAATACCTATCTCAGAAGTGCTCATTCCTAACCCTCCGTCGGCAACGGCTGCCTTGAAAAATAGTGGAGCAATTTTAATGGCAAAACCTTCGGCAAAGCGATAAATGACAATAAAGGCAATGTACCAGCCAATATATTTTTTCTGAAAAAACGTTTTAATTACATCCCATAGGGTTTCAAATCCTTCGTTTAACGATTTCACCTCGGTGGCCGTTCCGCCCGATGGCAACATGCGTATATGATAGAGCGCCAGAGTAATCATGACTGCTCCGTAAATGCCCATTACAATCATCCATGCATGAAGCACTCCATAAAGTTCTTCCAATTGTCCGGCCAGAAAAACCAGCCCTCCGGCAGTGAGAATTTTTGCCATGTTGTAGGCAGCCCCCTGCCAACCAATGTATTTAGCTTGTAATTTGGGAGAAAGAACATTCAGATAAACCCCGTCAGTTGCGATGTCGTGGGTGGCACCACTGAGGGCAATTACTGCTAACAGGGCGATTGAGTATGCAAAGAAGTGATTCAGTGGTAGTGAAAAGGCAACCAGTGCGAATGTAATTCCGGTTATCAATTGTGTTCCTACAACAAAGTGTTTCTTGGTTTTAAACATTTCAAGAATTGGACTCCAGAGCGGTTTCAGAGTCCAGGGAAGCATGATTAATGAAGTCCAGAATGCAATCAGGGTGTCTGAAACTTCAAAACTTTTAAACATCAGTACCGATGCCTGTGCAATGGCAATAAAGGGCAATCCCATTGCAAAATAGGCAGTGGGAACCCAGGTAGCTGGGTGACGAAATTTGACTTCTTTCATACTGTAATCATTTGTCAATTAGTGAGGGAGTGACTTAAAGTCACTCCCTTACGTTTGATTATTTCTATTTAATAATTTCCAATGTTCCTCCCGAAACCAAATCGCTGTGGCTGATGAAAAAGCGGTTCAGCTTCCTGCCGTCTTTTTTGATTTCTTGGATGTATGAGTCTTTCCCTTTCGGGTTAATCTTTTCTATTATCAACTCTTTACCTGAATAGAAATTGTTGTCGAGCTTGATTTTTACTTCGTCAAAAATGGGTTCGGCGATGGCAAAATCAGTGTTCCCGGGGCAAACCGGATACAAGCCAATCATTGCAAAAACGGCCCAGGTAGAAAGTGTTCCACAGTCGTCGTTTCCGGGTAATCCATTTGGTGCGTTTTTGTAATAGGTGGCCAGCAATCGGTTCACCTGTTGTTGCGTGCGCCATTCTTCCCCTTTCACAAAATTGAACAACCATGGATAGTGAATATCTGGCTCATTGGCCATATCATACAAATCTTCATCAAAAACTTTTTGTAATTTTTTTGAGAATTTGGCCGGGCCTCCCATTAGTTTCATCAATCCGGTAATATCGTGAGGCACACAGAAAGTATATTGCCAGGCAGTTCCTTCGTGAAAGCCGGGACAAGGCTCGAAATTGGCCCCCTGTTTTGGGTCAAATTCTTTGTAAAACGATCCGTCGGCATGGCGCGGGCGAATTATCTGAAATTCTTTTGCATCGAAATATTCCTTGTAACGCAGCGACTGGTTCAGAAAATGGTTGTAATCGTCGGTTTTACCAAGTGTTTTGGCTAACTGAGCCAGATTCCAGTCGGCAATGTAATATTCCAATGCATGCGATACCGAGTTGTCGTATTTTTCCATGTACGGCACATAGCCTTTTTCTAAATAGAAATCGATGTCAGGGCGCAATTTGTTCTCAGCACCTTGGGTGGTAGCCGATTTGTACATCGCATCGTAGGCTGCCTGCACGTCGAAGTCTTTCAGTCCGCGCAGGTAAGTGTCCACAATTACCGGAATGGCAGGATCGCCTTCCATTACATGCGTTTCTGTGCTGTTGAGTTCCCATTTGGGCAGCCAGCTGCTTTCTTTGTACATGTCCACCATCGAGCGAACCATGTCGAGCTGTTGCTGCGGATACACAAGGCTCATCAGCGGGTGATAATTGCGGTAAGTATCCCACAATGAAAAAACAGTGTAGCGATTGCCGTCTTTTACCTGATTGATGGCATACGATTCCATCATCGGGTACTGGCCGTTTACATCGTTCAATACATTGGGATGAATTTGCATGTGGTACAAGGCGGTGTAAAATATTGTTTTTTGATCGTCGGTTCCACCTGAAACGCTGATGCGCGACAAGGCCTCATTCCAGCTATTGCGAGCTTCTTTGGCTGTCTTTTCAAAATTGAAACCGGGAATTTCGGTGTCCAGATTCATGCGGGCATTGGCAATACTTACGTACGATATGCCAACTTTTACCAGAATTTCTTCTCCTTTTTTTGTGTTGAAGCTCATCCACGCACCAATACTGTCGCCAGCCATGTCTGCCTGATATTTCGGGTAATATTTGAATTTGCCGCTGGTTGCCGACCATGATGCTTCGGCTTTCATGGCGGGCATTTTCTTCCATGCGCCAAAGTCTTCGGCGGGTTTACTGAACCGGGCCACAAAATACACCGGACGCTCGGTGCGGTCGTTGTAGCAGAAGGTGCCGCTCATGCGCCATCCTTCAATTTCGTTGTTGCTGACAATGCGGATAGATGCGCCGCTCTCATTGGTTAATCCGTTGCCGAGATCAATCAGAATGTTCGATTTTCCTTCAGGAAAGATAAACTTGCTTAATCCGGCACGTTGTGTTGCTGTTACTTGAGTACGAATGCCGTATTTACTCAATACATTGCTGTACTGGCCAGGTGTAGCTTTTTGCTGCTCCATGGGCGAACCATATTTGCGATGGTTGGCTTCAACTTGCCCGGTGGTTGGCATTACTAAAATAATTCCCAACTCGGGACAACCAACTCCGCTCAAATTAACATGCGAGTAGCCGGTAAAATAGTTGTTTTCCCAAGAATATGGAGTTGACCACCATTGCGCATCCTTGTCGAATTTATTGGAGGACGATCCGCTTACATTGAAGGGAACTACCGATACCATGCCTTGCGGGACTACTGCTCCGGGGTTAGTGGTTCCGTAATTGGTGGTTCCAATAAACGGATTTACGAAATCGGCAGGTTCCTGTGCAATAGCTCTTAATGCAAGAGTAGCGAGGCAAAGAAGCATTAATTTTCGCATCATTGGTTTTCTGGTTTACGATTCAAAAATAGATGAAATTGTCATGATCCGCGATATTGGTTGAGAATGATTTCTCTGTTTGCTGACCGGATCACGACAACTTCATCAGTATATTGAAGATCAAAATTTTGTACGGATAAATTTCCGTAGTTGTATTTTTCTTAGTTCTGTTTTGTCATCGAATAAGGGAACGCACTTTCGGCAGTTCCTCTGTTCGTATTGGGCGCTTGAACCATATCAAATTCCAGTTTCCCTCCATTTTGGATGGTTGAATGAGTGATGTAGTTCAATTCGTGAGCAGTTCCGTTCAGTTTTATTCCATCAATGTAAATATTTTGGGATGAATTGTTTTTCGCTTCAATTACAAACTGTTTCCCGTTTTCCATTGTCAGGGTAATTTTGTTGAACAGAGGCGATCCAAATACATACTGGTCGGTTCCGGGGCATACCGGATAGAATCCCATTGAGCTGAACACATACCAGGCCGACGTTTGCCCATTGTCTTCATCACCACAATATCCATCCGGATTGGGTGTGTAAAGTTTGCGGAGCACTTCGCGTACATGTTGCTGAGCTTTCCATGGTTTTCCGGCAAAGTTGTAAAGGTAAATCATGTGCTGAATTGGCTGGTTTCCGTGTGCGTAATTGCCCATTCCGGCAATCTGCATTTCGCGAATCTCGTGAATTGGGAACCCGTAGTACGAACAATCGAAAACCGGAGGAACCACAAATACAGAGTCGAGCATGGAAGCAAAAGCTTCTTTGCCCCCCATTAAACCAGAAAGACCTTCAATATCGTGGAAAACGCTCCATGTGTAGTGCCAGCTGTTGCCTTCAGTAAATGCATCACCCCATTTGTACGGGCTGAATGGAGTCTGGAAAGTTCCATCTTCATTTTTGCCACGCATCAGTTTACTTTCAGCATCAAATACATTGCGATAGTTTTGTGCGCGTTTGGCAAATACATCAATTTCTTCCTGCGGACGTTTCAATTCTTTGGCCAACTGCCAGATGCAATAATCGTCGTAGGCATATTCCAGCGTGCGTGCAGTGTTTTCGTTGATTCCTACATTGTAAGGGATATAACCCAATTTGTTGTAATAATCGAATCCGTAACGTCCCACTGATTTAATCTGAGGATTAACAGCTTCGGTATTTTTCAGAATTGCTTCGTAAAGCGTTTCAATATCGTAGCCACGAATACCTTTCAGGTACGAATCGGCGATCAATGAAGCCGAGTTAGAGCCAATCATACATCCGCGGTGACCCGGACTAGCCCATTCGGGCAACCAGCCACTTTCCTTGTATGTATTTGCCAGGCCTTGCATAATCTGACTGTTCAGTTCGGGGTACATCAATGTGAAAAATGGGAAAACAGCGCGGAATGTATCCCAGAAACCGTTGTCGGTAAACATGTAGCCGGGTAATACTTCTCCGTTGTAAGGGCTATAGTGAACCACTTGGTTATTGGCATCCAATTCGAAAAATTTACGAGGGAACAACATGGTTCGGTACAGACACGAATAGAATGTACGCTGTTCATCGGGTGTTCCTCCTTCAATTTTGAAGCGGTTGAATTCTTTTTCCCAGGCTGATTTTGCTTCGGTATTTAATTCGGCAAAAGTACGATTGCCAATTTCCCTGTCAAGGTTGAGTTGTGCTTGCTCGGGCGAAATAAATGAAGAAGCGACTTTTACGTGTACCTGTTCTCCTTTTTTAGTTTGAAATCCGATAACTGCGCCCACATGCTCTCCTTCGGCCTGTGCTGAGTTTTCTTTTAACTGATCGCCGTTCCAGGTATGTGTAACGGTGAATGGTTTATCAAATTCGGCTACAAAATAGTTATGGAAATTTTCGGGAACGCCTCCGCTGTTGTTGCGGCAATAGCCAATGATTTTCTTTTCTTCAGGAATAATTTTGACCATTGAGCCTTTGAAAAAAGCATCGAGCAGGATGTATGAGTTTTCATTTTCAGGAAAAGTGAAACAAAACATTGCTGCGCGCTCGGTTGGCGTCAGTTCTACATGTGTGTCGTAGTCGGCCAGATAAATGCTGTAATAGTATGGTTTTGCAACTTCAGCTTTGTGCGAAAACCATGATGCACGTTCTTCTTCACGAAATTTCAGCTCTCCGGTAACGGCCATCAGTGAAAATGCTGCATAATCGTTGATCCACGGACTGGGTTGGTGAGTTTGTTTAATTCCACGGATTTTGTGGGCATCGTAAGCATAGCACCATCCGTCGCCCATTTTGGCGGTTTGCGGAGTCCAGAAATTCATCCCCCAAGGCAATGCGATGGCTGGATAGGTATTTCCGTTTGAAAGAAGAAATTCGGAGTCGGTTCCCATTAAAGGGCTGGCCATGTCAGCCAAATCAGATACAGGGAGATTATTCTCCGTTTGTTTTTGTTGCGTATTGCATGCTGTAAGCAAAATAGCAATCAGAATATATAGTATGTGTTTCATTTGTGGATTTTGAAAAGGTTAAAATGCTCTCCGGTATTTCCGGAGAGCTATGTAGTTTTTAGTAAATAATCGATTTTGGTCTGTCTTCGGAAGCTGCACCAAACGATTTGTTTGGCTCGGGTCCCATTACTAATTCCAGTGTTCCTCCTTCGAGAATCTGTTTGTGTGTAATGTACGATTTACTGTAAGCCTGACCATTTAGTTCGGCTGATTGGATGTAAATATTCTCTTTACTCAGATTTTCAGCAACAATTGCAAACGATTTGTCGGCACTCAGTTCAATTTCTGCTTTGTCGAATGAAGGAGAACCGAAAATGTATGCTCCATTGGCTGGGTTAGCCGGGTAAAATCCCATGGAAGAGAGCACGTACCAGGCCGACATTTGTCCGCAGTCTTCGTTTCCGCAAAGTCCATCAGGTTTTTCATGGTACATTTCATGGTTAATTTGGCTTACCAGTTTGGCAGTTTTCCACTGCTGACCAGCATAAGCGTACATGTATGTGATGTGATGGCTTGGTTCGTTGCCATGCGCATACTGTCCAATCAGTCCCGAAATGTCGTTTGAAGAACCTTCATTGCGAATAAATTCAACGACGAAAAGACTATCCAGTTTCGAGGTAAATGCTTCATCTCCGCCTTGCAGGCTTATCAATCCTTCTACATCCTGAGGAACCAGCCATGTATATTGCCATGAGTTTCCTTCGCAATAATCGTCGTTGCGATGTTGCGATGATCCCGGATCAAATGGAGTTCTCCACGATCCGTCGGCTAATTTCCCGCGCATAAATTTAGTCTGCGTGTCGAAATAGTTCTGATAGTATTTAGCGCGTTTCCCAAAGTATTCAGCATCCTCTGTTTTACCCATTTTGCTGGCCATTGCAGCAATACACCAGTCGTCAATCGCGTATTCCAGTGCCATTGCAACCGATTCGTTTGTCGAGTCGGCAGGAATGTATCCCAATTCTTTTATAAATTTAATTCCGCGCTCGTCAAGCATGGCTGTTGTTTTTAATGTCTGAAATGCACGTTCTGCATCGAAACCATTAAATCCTTTGAAATAAGCATCAACAATAACCGGAACAGCGTGGTATCCAACCATACAATTGGTTTCGTTGCCCATCAGGTGCCAAACCGGTAGTTTCCCCTGCTGCTCGCAAATATTCAGCATCGTATTTACAAAATCGTTTACTCGTTCGGGCTGAACTAAAGTGAATAGAGGATGGGCAGCACGGTAAGTATCCCACAACGAGAAGGTGGTGTAGGTATTGTGCCCCGGATTTGTATGTACTTCTTTGTCGGCACCACGGTAGTCGCCATTGGCATCGTTGAAAAGCGATGGGGCAATCATGGTGTGATACAAAGCGGTATAAAAAGTTTTTTTATCGGTTTCATTATTGGTGCTGATGCGAATTCGCCCCAGTTCGTTATTCCACTGATTGCGGGCTGCCTGGTATGTTTCGTCGAAATTCCAATGAGCAATTTCCTTTTGAAGGTTGTTTTTTGCTCCATCAACGCTCACGGGCGAAATAGCTGTTTTAGCGAGCAGTTCACCATTCCCTTCAAACTGAATAAGAGCTGTTGTTTGTCCTGGAATTACTTCTCCTTTTACATCGCGGGTAGGAATGAATTCGATGCCTTTGATTTTTTTGGAAAATTCGGTAGCAAAAAACAGGCGTTGATCGTCGGCCCAGCCTTTTGAGAATCGATGTCCGGTAATCGAACTTTCTCCGCTTTGTTCAATAATGCCTTCTGTTAGTTTGTCCCAGCCAATACCATAGCCGAGATCAACCAGCACAAACGAGTTTCCTTCAGCATTAAACTGATATTTGTGGAACCCTACTCGTTCTGAGGTGGTAAGCTCTGCATCCACGTTGTAGCGTTCGATGTGGACGGAATAGAAACCTGGTTTAACTGACTCGCGGGCATGCGAATACTTCGACTGCCAGCCGAGTAATGTTGAGTCGGCAGATGGCTGATATGCATCGGAAACAGGCATGAATAAAACATCGCCCAGATCACCAATTCCGGTTCCGCTCAGGTGTGTGTGGGCAAAACCAACTAAAATAGAGTCGGAATAGTGGTATCCAGAGCACCAGTCCCAACCTTTTACAACGTTGCTGGGACCCAATTGAACTGCTCCAAACGGAACGCTGGCTCCAACAAAAACGTGGCCGTGGTAATCGCTCCCGATGTATGGGTCAACAAAATCGACCCAGTTTTGCTCCGGGGAGCTTTTTTTTGTTGAACACGAAGCAAGTACTGCTCCGGCTGTAAGCAAGGAAAGAAATACTTTCCGGATTTTGATTTTAATCATTCGTATGTGGTTTTTTGTTTCTTTCACAGAGTCTTATTCTTCTTTTTTGTGGTCAGGCAAGATCGATTTTTCTTTCGTAAAGAAAGAAGTTGGGCAAACATAGACATGCGTCGTTGTTTTTTTCTTGCTTTCAGTGTTTTGCTGAAAATGAATTCTCACTTTGCCTTCGCAGTCAAACAGAGTAATAAAATCCTGATTCGTCATGCAAATTTACATTGTGCGATTGAAAAATAACAGGGCTTTATGCATGGTAGGAGATTTTAGTAATTGTATTTTGATAAGTAGTATGGGGTTGTTTTAATTGCATTTGAATTTTTTGTCTTGTAATTCGTTGTTTTGTAGTGGTTTGTTTGTTTTTGTTTTGTATGCCTTTCTGAATTAGCAGAGGGCATAAAATTGTTCAGGTAGATAATTTGTTTAGAAGAATACTTGTGGAAAATAGACTTGTAAAAGGACATTCGACGAATTGACAAATAGAGAGAAAAAGAGCTAAATTGCAGATAGAAATGTTTTTATACCTTTGCCCCCTCGAAAAACAGATTATTAATCCGGCAGGTTCCATCACCCTGCCTTAAAAATTAAAAAAATGAAACAGGAATTACTGTGGCTGGTGATGTTACTGGCCAACTTCTTGCTTATCATTTCGGCATATCGGATATTTGGTAAATGGGGATTAATTATGTGGATTCCTATTTCGGTGATTGTTGCCAACATTCAGGTGATTCAAACAGTGAAATTATTTGGATTGGTGGCTACTCTGGGCAATATCGTGTATGCTACCTCTTTTTTAGTGACCGACATTCTTTCTGAAAATTACGGAAAGGAAGAAGCAAAGAAAGCCGTGTGGATTGGCTTTTTTAGTCTAATTGCCATGACTTTGCTGATGAACATGGCTCTGATGTTTGAACCTTTATTGGGAGATGAATTTGCTCAGACGGCACACGAGTCTCTTTCCACTATTTTCAAGCTGATGCCGCGTATTGCTGTGGCTAGCCTGGCGGCTTACCTGATTTCGCAACGCCACGATGTGTGGGCTTTTCATTTCTGGAAAAAACGTTTCCCGACCGATCGGCATTTGTGGTTGCGGAACAATTTGAGCACCATGGTTTCGCAGTTACTTGATAGTACTGTATTTACCTTGCTTGCTTTTTGGGGCGTTTTTGAGCGCGAAATGCTTTGGGAGGTTTTTCTGACTACTTATTTTCTGAAATTTGTTGTGGCTGCAGCCGACACTCCTTTTGTATATTGGGCCAAACACATATTCCGAAAAAATAAATTCGTAATGCAGTAATTCTTTCTGAAAATTTGAATTTTGGAAAGATCATCAGTCTTGTTTTTTGATGGAGATAAAAATGCCGTATGAAAAGACAAAATAGTGAAGGAAAGCGGCAACGATTTCTGCAGAAAATATAATTTAATAGATTTGTAATAGTTTGTTAATTTGTTTGCAATATGGGTTATTCAGCTTTGCAGACCAGAAAATTCTAAATCAATCTTAAGTAGATGAAGCGTTGTGCTATTGTTCTTTCTATGATCTTTTTTACACAAATTGCTGGCTGGACGCAGGAACGTGTGGAAGATTTTAAACCAAACGGGAAACCAATTTTGCGTATATATTCGAATTTTCATGCTACCCATTCAGACGGGGAAACGGATAAGGCATTTGAACTTACCCGTGTTTATCTGGGCTACGAGCATTTTTTCAGCGAAAATTTCTCCGGAAAAGCAATTTACGACGTTGCTGATCCCGGAGCAGGGAAACATCAACTGTCGGCATTTGTGAAGATTGCCGAGCTGAAATACCGTTTTCAGAAGCTGGATGTTTGTTTTGGACTTATTGCAACCACTCAATATAAAATTCAGGAAGATTTTTGGGCAAACCGTTATGTGCTGAAATCATTTCAGGATGAATACGGATTTGCTCCGAGTGCCGATCTGGGAGTAAGTGTGTCGTATGATTTTACCGACTGGATGAGTGCTGATCTCGGCATATTTAATGGTGAAGGTTACAAAAAACTACAGTCGGATGATATTTTAAAAACGGCGATTGGCCTTACTTTTACTCCGGCCGAAGGGTTTACGGTGCGTGGTTTGTACGATTGGATGGGTGACGAAACTGTTCAGCAGTCGTGGACTACATTTGCCGGATATAAAAACAAAAAGTTCTCGCTTGGTGCCGAATATAATCTTCAGAAAAATCAAGCGATGATGGATAGTCGTGATTGGTGGGGAACTTCCATTTACACAAGTTATATTCCTTCAAAAAAGATAAAAATATTTGGCCGTTACGACAATTTGGCTTCCGAAAAAATAGGAACAGCAGATTGGAATATTTCGAATGATGGCCAGTTGATAATGCTTGGACTGGAATATGCCCCGGTAAAAGGCCTTAAATTTTCGCCAAATTATCAGGGATGGAACCCTTCGGATGAAAGTAAATCTTTCCGGTCGGGGGTTTTTGTTAATTGCGAACTGAGATTTTAATTTTTGTTTGCCTGTTTTATGTTGAAAGAAGAACGATTAAAAAATGAAGCTGGAAAATTTGGTCAAAAATGAATGACTGCAAATTAAGGATTTATTTTTTTGATTTTATCGTTTTTTGTTTGATATTAGACGATCGAAAACGGATGATATTCAGTAAATTAATTGGTTCTTCGAATTATTTCAGAGTATGAGAGAAAAAAAAATATTGATCGTTGATGATGAACGGGATTTATGCGAAATCCTCCAGTTCAACTTGCAAAGCGAAGGTTTTGATATTGATGTGGCTCATTCAGGTGAGGATGCATTGAAAAAGAATCTTTCGGAATTCGATCTTATTCTACTCGACGTAATGATGGGTGGTATTTCTGGTTATCGGGTAGCCGATAAAATCAGACGAGAATTACAGTTGGATATTCCGATTATTTTTCTGACGGCGAAAACCGAGGAAAACGACATGCTTACAGGCTTTAATGTTGGTGGAGACGACTATATTTCGAAACCATTCTCAGTAAAAGAAGTAGTTGCCCGAATTAAAGCTGTGTTGAAGCGGGGGCGTGGTGCTTCCGAGCAAAGTTCGCTTATCCGGATTGATGACCTCAGTCTTGATTTGGAACGAAAAACCCTGAAAATATACGAAGAGACGATAAATCTGACACGAAAGGAATTTGAGATATTTGCCTTGTTGGTAACACAGCGGGGAAAATACATCAGTCGGGAGGAAATTCTTGATCGGGTTTGGAGCGACGATGTAATTGTTACCGAACGCAATGTGGATGTAAATATCGCTCGTTTGCGTAAAAAAATCGGAGAATATGGTGATATGATCAAAGGAAAGTCGGGTTACGGTTATTGTTTCGAAATTTAATTATCCGTTTAACAGCTAAATAATTTCATTGTGATCAAGCAAAAAAGTACCTACCAGAGACTCATCTTTATTTATTTTCTGGCGGTTTTCGCTTTTTTTGCAGTATCCATCCTGATCTTTCAATATTATCGGGAGAAGCGTTACAAAGCAGTACAGCTGGAAAATACGCTTGATACAATTTCGGACATAACACATCGGTTTATCACCGGCGAGCATGTGTTTCAGAATGGAAATTTTTATTTGCTCGATAGTCTGAAAAATATTCTGCCCCACGAGAATGTGCGTTCTACCATCATTGATCGTAATGGGGTGGTTCTTTACGACAGTTTTGTAAAGGATTACCGCCAGATGGAAAACCACCTGCATCGCCCTGAAATAGAAGAAGCTCTTCAATTGGGTAGGGGATCGAGCATTCGGGGATCGGCAACAACCAACCAGCAATTTTATTATTATGCCCGTTTTTACGACGACTATTTTATCCGAACTGCAGTAATTTACGATTTGCAAATTATTCATCTGTTGCAGGCCGAGCGCATGTTTCTGCTGTTTTTGCTGCTTATGTTTGTGGTAGTTTGGGGGCTTATTTTCCTGGTAACACGTCGTTTGGGCGATTTTATAAACCGCTTGCGCGATTTTGCCGTTCGGGCCGGACGCGAAGAAAAAATTGAAGCAATAGAATTTCCTGAAAATGAGCTGGGCGATATTAGCCAGCAAATCATTGAGATTTACCAGAAACTGAAAAAGTCAAAGGATGACTTGGGCAATGAAAAAGAGAAGCTATTCAGACACTTGCAGGTGCTCAATGTGGGAATCGCATTTTTTTCAGCAAAAAAAGAAAAAACGCTGGCAAACAGTCATTTTATACAGTACATCAATTTAATTTCTGAAAAATCAATTGTTTCGGCAGAGAATATTTTTTCGATTCCTGATTTTTTCGAAATTGCTGAGTTTATTGAGCACAATCAGAATTTAAAAGAATTTCCGAAAGGCGATGAGTTGCCTCGTTTTGAAACGGTTATCGCTCGGGGAGATAAATTTTTTCAGGTCCAGGTAATTATTTTTGCTGACTGTAGTTTCGAGATACTGATTAACGATATTTCGCGTCCTGAACGCCGGCGATTGCTGAAGCAGCAGTTGACTTCGAATATTGCCCATGAGTTGAAAACTCCTCTTGCTTCAATAAAAGGGTATCTTGATACGATTCTTTCGAACGATGTTCCGGCCGAAAAGCAACGATATTTTGTCGAGAAAGCATTTGCTCAGTCAGAACGTCTGAGTTTTCTGATTAATGACATTTCGTTGCTGAATAATATTGAAGATGCAGGCGATTTGTTTGAGTTTAAAATGCTGAATATTGGCCAGCTTGTGAAGGATGTGATGGAAAATGTAAACAACAGACTTGAGGCTGCTAAAATTACTTGCGATATTCAAATTGCTGATAATGTAGTAATTCGCGGAAATGATTCACTGATTTTTTCTGTTTTTCAGAACTTCTTTGAAAATACAATCAACTATGCGGGGACAAATGTTAGCATTATTCTGAAACAATATCTCGAAGACCAGAGCCATTATTATTTTTCGTTTGCTGATACAGGGCGAGGGATTCCGGAGGAGCACTTGCAGCGTATTTTTGAACGTTTTTACCGTGTTGACAAAGGCCGCTCC
Organism: Prolixibacteraceae bacterium; assembly: GCA_963668595.1. GTDB lineage: Bacteria > Bacteroidota > Bacteroidia > Bacteroidales > Prolixibacteraceae > GWE2-42-39. Next base: position 3,652,703 of record OY764876.1, read on the forward strand.
CGCGAAACCGGTGGAACTGGACTGGGATTAGCGATCGTGAAAAATGCAGTGTTGCTGCATAAAGGTGAAATTTCGGTGCGGAATCGTCCCGAAGGGGGTCTTGAGTTCCTGTTTTCGCTGGCAAAAGGTTAATCCGAAATCGACGAAAAGAATAGTTTGGCAATTTCAACCGATATTTCGCTGATGTTGCCAAACAGAAATTGTACAAACGACTGGTTGGCCTGCTCGTCGGCTTTGTCCGACATGATACGGATAACCGCAAGCGGAATCTGATAGTCGGCAGCAACCTGAGCCAAAGCTGCTCCTTCCATTTCAGTGCATAAAATATCGGGATATTTCGCGTGAATAATCATTTTCCCTTCGGAAGAGGCGACAAACTGATCGCCGGTGCCAATGGTTCCGTTAAAAACACGGGGACAATAATCGGTTCCGATATGCGGATATTCGTTGTTTCTCAGTTTCAAAATAAATAAATCGACTGATTTTCGCGCTTTTTGTTGCAACAGTTGGTCGGTTTCAAATCGAAAATCGAGCCAAAACGGGCTTTTTACGTTTCCCATCTGAAGCAGCGAAAGATCTACATCGTGCTGCACAAGTGAGTTTGCCACAACAATGTCACCCACTTCAAGTTGCGAGTCAAGAGCTCCGGCTAATCCGATAAACAGCAGCCGATCAATGCCAAAGAGGTTTATCAAACTGGTTGCTGCCGATGCAACGGCTACTTTTCCCCATCCCGATAAGCACATTACTACCTGTTCGCCGCAAAGTGTTCCCGAGTAGAATTCACGCGGTCCAATTTGCTCAGTTTTCAGATTTTCAAATTGATTTTTCAGCAACAATACTTCTTCGGGCATGGCCCCGATCAATCCGGTTTTCATTTGGGCTTCTTTTTTTATATGGAATTTCAAAAGTAAACAAATGTGTGAGAAGTTGGATTTCTGAAATAAAATACTGCTGACAATTGGTTCTGAAGTCGTCGTTATTTCTCTATATTTGTTAGTGTATGAGCAGATTCTTCGCAGGTATATTGCTGATCGTTTTTTTGTGGCCGGTTTTGCTGCAGGCACAAATTAAAAGTACAGGGGTTCCGCGTACCAGCCAGTTTTTTAAGAGCGACTATAAAGCTGCAACACAAAACTGGGAGGTGGCCACGGATAGTCGTGGTTTTATGTATTTTGCCAACAACGACGGGTTACTCGAATTTGATGGAGCTCAGTGGCATCTTTATGGTTTGCCCAACCGATCGATTGTGCGGAGCGTAAAGGTAGATGCGAATGACCGTATTTATGTTGGTCAACAGAATGCATTCGGCTATATGGAACCGGATGAAAAGGGACAACTACAGTATCATTCACTACTCGATCTGATTCCTGAGAAGGAGCGAAATTTTGAAGAGGTTTGGCGCATTCATCTGACTACATTTGGTGTAGTATTTCAGTCATATACCCATCTGTTTGTTTACAATGAAAATCATTTGCAGAGAATTCCACTCGAAAACCGAATTCGTTTCTCCTTTTATGTCAATGGTCGGTTTTTTATTCAGGAAGAACGGGAAGGAGTTGTAAAAGAATATAAACAAGGAGCTTTTTTGCCCATGCCTGAGTTTGAACCTTTGAAGAAAAAGGAAATTTGGGCAATCCTTCCGGTGAGTAATAATCGGTTTTTAATCGGAACGTCTAATGATGGCGTTTTTATTCTGGAAGGAACGGAACTGCGTGCCTGGGAAGGTGAAGCGAACTCATTTCTGATAGAAAATCAGATTTTCTCGGCAATTAAATTCAAAGGAGCATATTATGCTTTTGGCACAATTCAAGACGGATTGCTTATTACTGATGAGGATGGCCGGGTTATTCAGCATCTAAATAAAAAGAAAGGGCTGCATAATAATACAGTGTTGTGCATCGGAACCGACCGGGATGAAAATTTATGGTTGGGACTTGATAACGGCATCGACTATGTCGATATTTCTTCCCCGTTTACTTATATGTATCATTCCGAAGGATTGGGTGCAACTTATACTTCGCTGGTACACAACGGGAAGTTGTATGTAGGAACCAATCATGGATTGTTCGTAAAAGATTGGCCCGAGCGCAATACGGTTGAAACGGAAGATTTTCGGTTGATTCCAAAAACTATCGGGCAGGTTTGGTATTTAGGAGTTCATCAGGGAATTGTACTCTGTGGCCATAATAGTGGAACATTCCAGATTGAAGGTGAAACAGCACAGCAAATCTCGGAAATTAAAGGAGCATGGATGTTTCTGGATTTAAAAAACGATGATAAACACTTACTCGGTGGAAACTACAATTGTTTGTCGCTTTTCGAGAAGTCGGCCGATAATCGTTCGTGGAGCCTGGTTGGACAGGTGAAGGGATTCTCCGAGTCGTCACGACTATTGGCGGAAGATAAAGACGGGCATATCTGGATGAGTCATGGCTACAAAGGTGTGTTTCATATTCATCTGAATGAGAAGAAGGATAGTGTTGTGTCGTATTCATTTTATAACTCAAATAGTGGTCTTCCTTCCGATATTTATATCAATCTGATGCAGGCTGACGGGAATATTATATTTACGTCACCCAATGGAATTTATGCCTACAACGATAAAAAAGACCGGTTTGAACCATCGGTGTACTACAATAATCTGTTCGATCAGCAGAAAAACATTGATTACCTGAAACAGGACCAGTATTACAATATTTGGTTTTGTGGAGCGGCTACTCCCGGTGTACTCCGGTTTCAGGAGGATGGGACTTATACGCGGGTAAGTGCGCCGTTTGAGGAGCTTAACGGGAAAATTATTGCGGGTTTTCAACATATCAATATTCTCGACCAGGAGAATACGTTTATTTGCCTTGAAGATGGTTTGGCGCACTATTCGCCGCTATTTCAGTCAAATATGAACGATGTTTTCAAAACGTACATTCGGGAAGTGATTAATATTCCTGATCGTCAGTCTTTTTCGCCAGCATCAATTACTGAAGATGAAACCGAAAACGAGTATCTTTTCGACTTTAAGGCCAATCACCTTCGTTTTTCGTATGCCAGTCCATATTTTAAAAACCGGAATAAAATAAAATACAGCTATTTTCTGGAAAATTACAGCACTGCATGGTCGCACTGGAGCGAAGAGCCCAATTGTGAATTTATGAACCTGCATGAAGGCGATTATATTTTCAGAGTGAAGGCAATCGATCAGTTTGAGAAAGAAAGCGAAGTGGCAAGCTTCAGTTTCACTATTCTGCCTCCCTGGTATCGATCGGTTTTTGCGTATGTGGTATATGCGCTGATTGCTGCAATGTTTATTGGTCTCAGTATTTGGCTTGTCATTCTACGAATTAAAGTATCGAAACGGAAAGAACGCTTAAAACACCTGCTCGAATACAGGAAGAAAGTACTGCAATTTCAGCGGGAGGCTCTTGTTTCGGAAAAAGAGATCATTAAATTGAGAAATGACCAACTTCATGGGAAAATGATTCATTTGGATAAAGAGCTGGCCAATCAAACCATGAATATCATCCAGAAGAATAAGTTTTTTGGCAAATTGAAGTCGGAATTAAAGAATATTCAGGGACAGATTAACGATAGTGCGGTCAAATCAAAAATCAGTATTATCATCAATCGTCTGGATAAAGAGCTCGACGATAAAAGACAGAAAGAACTTTTTGAAACTTATTTTGATGAAGTGCACGAGAATTTTATAAAACGTTTGAATGAAAAGTTCCCGGGCCTGACACCGGGAGAGCAAAAGCTGTGTGCATATATAAAAATGAATATTTCGTCCAAAGAAATGGCTGCCCTATTAAACATTTCTCAGCGTGGGGTAGAGATTTCCCGCTACCGTTTGCGTAAAAAACTGGGAATTGATCGTGACACCAATCTGGTGAGCTTTATTTCGGGTATTTAACGAACATGCTGTATAGCATTTTTCCTGGTGATGTATTAAAATGAGCTTTTTTGATGCATTCAAATCCTTGCATATCAGGTTTTATTTTTAGCTTGTGTAGTACTATTGTAGTATGAGTCGAAAATACATTGTAGCATTTCTGATGTGGCAAAAAATTTGACTTTGCTTGAAAACCGTCAGAATTTTGGTATTCGTTTTTAAAAATTTACAAAGCTCAAAAAAACGTTTACTTATGAAAAAAATCCTATTCTTTCTTATTTGTACTGTCATGGTGCAAAGCCTGTTCGCCCAGGTAATCTCTATTTCCGGGGTGGTTCGTTCGGGCGACGATGGGCAACCCCTGCCCGGAGCATCAGTAGTTGTAGTGGGTACTACCAACGGAACTGTTACCAATTTCGATGGGGTGTATGACCTGAAGGTTCCTGCCAATGCAACAATTGAGTTTGCTTTTGTTGGGATGAAAAGCCAACAAATAAAATTAAATGGTCAAACAACCATTAATGTTACTTTGTCGAGTGCTGCTTTTGATGTTGACGAAGTAGTGGTAGTTGGTTATGGAACACAGAAGAAGAGTTTGGTAACCGGCGCAATTAGTAAAATCGGAGGCGAAGACCTGGTTAAATCGACCGACATGCGTGTGACTCAGGCGTTACAGGGAAAAACTGCCGGTGTGGTAATTTCAAGTAACTCGGGGCAGCCTGGCGATAACGTGTCGGTTCGCATCCGCGGTATTGGTACCAATGGAGACTCGGAACCATTATACATTATTGATGGTTTGCCAATGAGTGGTTCGGGTACCGACTTCCTGAATTCAAATGATATTGAGTCGATTGAGGTATTGAAGGATGCTGCATCGAGTGCTATTTATGGAGCACGCGGGGCAAACGGTGTTATTTTGATTACTACCAAAAGCGGATCAAAGAACACTAAAATGCAGGTTACTTACGATGGCTACTATGGCGTGCAGAATCCATGGAGAAAACTGCATTTGCTGGATAGTCAGGAATACATGATGCTTACCAATGAAGCAGCATTAAATGGTGGTCTGAGCCCAAAATTTTCGGCCGAGGATATGGCCGCTTATACGGCAAACACCGATTGGCAGGATGAAATGTTTCATTACGATGCTCCAAAGCAAAACCATGCGATCTCTTTCAATGGAGGATCCGAAAAAATGACTTACTCGTCATCGTTAGGCTATTTTGCTCAGGACGGTATTGTTGCCAAAGGAAAATCAAAATTTGAAAAATTCAGCTATCGTATCAATACGCTTGGCGAATTCGGATTCCTGAAATTCGGAACTAATTTGAACCTGGCTTACATTACCAATCGTGGAATTGATACAAACAGCCATTTTGGAAATGGTTTGGCACAGGCGGTGAATATGCCTCCTATTGTTCCTGTAAAGAATGAAGATGGATCGTGGGCTACCCCAGAACAATTCGGAATTGGTTTGCAGGAAATTACTAACCCAATTGCCTTGCTTGATAAATTGAATTCAGAAACAAGAACAAGCAAACTGATCGGAGGTCTTTCCGCAGAAGTTGATTTTGGGAAAATTAATACTTCGTTAAAGGGATTGAGTTTCAAAAGCACATTCAGCGGAGAAATGGCTTTGGTAAATACCCGCGGATACTCTCCTTTTTATTACCTGGATGCCATGCACTTTACGATTACCGATAAGGCTTCGAAAAGCATGACCCTTTATTCGCGCTGGAACTTCGAGAATGTGTTGAGTTACGATAAAACAATCGACGATCACCATTTTACCGTAATGGCGGGATGTAGTGCTTTCAAAGATATGCAGGAAAATCTTTCGGGTGAGAAGTCTGATGTAATCTTTGATGACTTCGACCATTCGTACATCGACAATGCGACCAATCCGGAAAGTGCTGTAGTGGGGGGCGGTTATTCCGAACATACTGTATCTTCTTTGTTTGGCCGTATCAATTACGATTTTCTCGATCGTTACATGCTTACAGCAACAATGCGCCGCGATGGATCTTCTCGTTTCGGTTCCGAAAATAAATACGGTTATTTCCCGTCCTTGGCTGCTGGTTGGGTGATTTCACGTGAGAACTTTATGAGTAGTTTTTCTGATAAAATAGACCTGCTGAAATTACGATTAAGCTGGGGACAAAACGGAAACGAAAATATTGGTGATTTCAGATATACCTCAATTATCGGAAATCAGAACATTTACTATTTCGGCGACAGCAAAACTCAGTATAATGGAGCACAGCCGAATCGAATCGCAAACCCATCGTTGAAATGGGAAGCTTCGGAACAAACCAACCTCGGAGTCGATTTTGCAGCACTGGATAATAGTCTGAGAGTAATTCTGGATTACTATGTGAAAACAACCAAAGACTGGTTGGTTACCGCTCCGGTGCCTATGTTGGTCGGAAACTCTGCTCCAACAATCAATGGTGGTAAGATCAGGAACTCAGGTATTGAAGCAGAGATCGGCTATAAAAAACGCTTTGGTAAATTATACGTTGATGCATCGATTAATGGAGCATATAACATAAACGAAACACTTGACATTCGTAGTGATGAAAAACGAATACAAGGAGGAGATGGTGGTTTCGGTCAGTCTGACGTTTTATTTGCAAAAATAGGAACGCCAATGGGTGCTTTTTATGGTTTAAAAACAGATGGTATTTTCCAGACACAAGAAGAAATTGATGCATACCTAAATGCTGATGGTGGAAAAATTCAGCCCAATGCCAAACCCGGAGATATTCGGTTTATTGATAGCAATGGTGATGGAGCAATTACCCCCGATGCTGATCGCGTTGAGTTAGGTTCTCCGTTCCCCGATTTTACCGGTGGATTTAACCTGAAACTCGACTACAACGGTTTCGACTTTAGCATGTTTCTTTATGCTGCTCTCGGACAAGAAGTATATGATGCAACGCGCCGTTACGACATGAACGGAACCAATTATCGCGCCGACTGGCTGAATCGCTGGACAGGTCCGGGAACTTCCAATAAATATCCGCGCGTAACATTTGTTGACGACAATCAAAACATGAAAACAGTGAGCGATTTCTTTGTTCACGAAGCAAGTTTTGTGCGCTTACGTAATATCACTTTGGGTTATAGCTTGCCTAAAAAAGTAACCAATTATTTGAAAATTAAGAACCTTCGCTTCTATGTGAGCGCTGACAACCTGTTCACCTTTACCAAATACAAAGGATACGATCCTGAAATAGGTGGAGGTGTACTCTCGAATGGAATCGACCACGGTATTTATCCACAGGCCCGCACTGTGTTAGGTGGTGTAAATATTACGTTTTAAGCACAATAAAATATGAAGGATATGAAAAATAAATTAATATACGCAACATCACTCGTTGCCCTGGTTCTCGGAAGTATTTCGTGTTCTGATTCGTTTCTTGAACTGGAACCGAAAACCGGTCAGGTAGAAGCTAACTATTATAAAACAGAAGAACAGGCATTATTGGCTGTTGCTGCGGTGTACGATGCTTATTCGGTACAAAACTGGCAATTCGTACCTACTATGTCTGATATTTTTTCTGACGATGCGTATGCCGGTGGATCAAATATCAGCGATATGAGCCAGTGGCAAGAAATGGAAATGTTTGCCATGACTCCGGAAAACAATTCTTCCAGCGATTTGTGGAATCGTTGTTATTCGGGCATTTACCGTGCCAATCTGTATTTGCAGAAACAAGATGGTGTTGAATGGGAAACCGAAGGAATGAAAGCCAGACTTGAAGCTGAAACATTATTCTTGCGTGCTTATTTCTATTGGGATTTAGTCCGTCATTTCGGTTATGTTCCGTTAATTACAGAAGTGTTACCGAGTGTTGAAGACTACAAAAATATTCCGCAAACTACTCCGGAAGAAATTTTCAAACAAGTGGCTTCCGATTTATTAAAAGCTCAAGCTACTTTGCCGGTACACATTGCTGCTTCTGAAAAAGGTCGTATCTCGAAAGGTGCAGCACAGGCTTTAATTGCCCGTATCTATTTATATCACGAAGGATTTGGTAAAACTGTACTGGGATTACCTGCATGGAGTGATGGAACAACAACCATCGATAAAACATGGGTTAAAAATGCACTGGAAGAGGTTATTACAAGTGCCGAATATTCTCTGTTGCCGAAATACGCTGATCTGTGGGATTGGGAGAATCAGAACAATGCCGAGTCGTTACTGGAAATTCAATATTCCGACAAAGCCAAATCGGGCGACTGGGGTGGCTGGAATATCAATGGAAATTTCTCCTGTGTCTGGATTGGCCCACGTAACCCGGAAGGTGATGCTTCGGTTTATCCTGGTTGGTCGTTTGCGACCTTGAGCTGGAGTTTGGCGAATGAATTTGAAGCTGGCGACCCGCGTAAAGACGCTGCGTTGTACAATGCTGATCAGAAGTTGACCAAGTACAACAAAGCATTCATGAACACCGGTTATTTCAATAGTAAATATATGGCTCGTGCTCCATACATTGGATCTGGTGGTGATCCAAGTCACAATTTCCCACGGAATTTCGTTGATATTCGCTATGCCGATGTGTTGTTGATGGCTGCTGAATTGTCTTTGACTGATAATGCATCAAAAGCTCTGGGTTATTTCAACCAGGTGCGTACTCGTGCATTGGGTACAGCTGCTGCCAAAACAAGTATTACTCTGGACGATATTTATCACGAACGTCGTGTTGAATTTGCGGGGGAAGGTCTTCGTAAATGGGACCTGCTTCGCCGGGGAAATACCTATGCTGCGGAAAAAATTAACGCAAGTTTCTCGGTTCCTTCCGGCATTTCTAATCCTGCTGATTTTGCTCCACGTACATTTAAAGCCGATACCTGGGGCATGTTCCCAATTCCGGCCAGTGAAATCAGAAACACGAACACCGATGTGCTGAAACAAATGGTTCCGGCTTATAAATAAACCAAGTAATACGGTTGAATCATTAAAAATTAGATCAATGAAATGAGCATGATTTACGGAAACACCAATCTAAATGATTATTCTTCAATCATGCGAATTCCATGTGGCAATAAAAACAAAAAATAAACACATGAAAAAAATACAATATATACAGAAACTTGCTGGTTTAGTTGCGATGGTATTGGTGCTGTTTGCCTGTGATCCGGTAATGGATGATGGCGTTGATATTGGCACTGCCCCAACTGCAGACCAACTGGATTTTTCAATCAGTCCGGGTACAACTGACTTCAAATTTGTATTGAAGAATACTTCTTCGGTTACCGGAATCGTTTCCTGGGATTTGGGAAATGGTACAAAAACAACTGACGTGTCGCCAACGGCAAGTTATTCGTTGCCCGGAGACTATACAATTACCATGACTTTGATTACTCGTGGTGGAGTGGCCTCAAAATCAAAAGTGCTTACCCAAACAAAAACTGATTATTCAATCTTTACTGACGAGAAATTTGTGAAACTGAGTGGCGGAGCCGATGATTTGGATGGTAAAACATGGGTGCTCGACAGCCTGTCTGCCGGACACATTGGAGTAGGCCCTGCCGGATCAGTTGGTCTGGAATGGTGGTCGGCCGGTCCGTTGGCGAAACAAGCAGTAAAAGTTTTGTACGACGATGCAATCAACTTCAAACTGAATGGTTTTAAAGCTACTTTGACAAACAAAGGACAGAGCTATGTAAAAGGTTTCGTGAAAGATAGTCCGGGATACAGTAATGCTCGTGAAAATGATTCAGACTTTGTAGTTGACTATCAGCCAGCTCCTGGTTCGTGGTTTATCGAAACGAAAGATGGTAAATCGTACCTGACTTTATCCGGAACAACGCCGATGTTTCCATGTTTCGACGTGGGTGCTACCAACGGTTCGTATGAAATTCTGAAAATTGAAGAAAACCTGCTTGAGCTGGTAACCATCGACCGGGTAGAAGGAAACGCATGGCATTATCAACTGATTCCGAAAGGATATGTAAAACCATCCGTAAAAGCTGATTTGGCAGTAGTTGCTGCAAGTGAAGTGAATTCGTACGATGCAAAACTTACCAATATCGTAATCCCTGCCGGACAATCAATTACTGGCGCTGTGTATAATTTTGGCGACGGCGACCCGGTTGAAACTTCTGATTACACCGCAACAGCATCGCATACTTACATGCGTCAGGGAACTTACACGGTTTCGGTAGTTGTGAAAACTTCGGTTGGAGACCTCAATCTTTCGCAAACAGTAACTGTTGCAGCCAACCATCCTGATTATGTGCCATTCTTATTGGCTGAAATGGTGGTTTACAACGATTTCAGTGAAGTGGAGCTGGCTCCGGTTTTGGGACAGGATTGTGGAGTGAATGTGGTTGCAAACCCAAGCAAAGTTTATCCGAACCGCAGTAGTAGTGTTGCTTTCTACTCGAAAACCAACAACGAGTGGGCCAATGCTTATCTGAAACTTCCTTCGGGATATCGATTCGATTTACGTTTGATTTCGGTATTTAAACTGAAAGTGTATGGAAAAGCAGGCGACAAAGTATTGCTTAAACTTGAAAATTTCGATCGTGGAGGCAATGCATGGCAAACCGGTACGGCCGATTTAATTTACGAAATCAAAAAAGATAATACCTGGGAGGTTGCAGAATTTGACATGTCGGGTGTTGCAGCAGGCGGGGACTGGACCGGAGATATTTTTACCGGCAACGTTGTAACCGATAACCGGTTTAATCATGACTTCTACAATGTGGTACGTGTCATGCTCAATCCGGGTGTGGGAAGCGGGACACATGAGTTTTATTTTGATGAGCTGTCCGGTCCGCACGTTGAAGGAATTAAGTCAGCTATTGTGAAATAAAAGATCAATTCGATGAGAGATTCTAAGCTGCCTGTTTTTCGGGCAGCTTAGGTTTTTATTTGCCAAAAATTGAAAGAGAATGAATGGCATTTTTTTGAAGGGGAATAATGGAACTTTATTTTGAAAAATTACAGGCATGAACAAAAAATTACTTCTTTTTATTAGCGGGTGTTTAATGTTTTTCCAGGGATGTGTTGATTCGACAACACAAGAGCAGAAAGACCCCCGAATTCAGGATTTAATATCGAAAATGACTTTGGAAGAAAAGCTGGGGCAGATGTCTCAGTTCGATCCCGGGCAGCTGGGTAGCGAGGAAAATATGAAGCAAGCTATTCGCGACGGCAAAGTTGGTTCGATTCTGAACTTGATTGGAGCCGCTCGTGTAAATGAGTTGCAACGTGTGGCAGTAGAAGAAAGTCGGCTGGGAATTCCGCTGATAATCGGAAGAGATGTGATTCATGGCTATCGCACTATTATGCCTATTCCACTGGGTTTGGCCGCAAGTTGGAACCCGGTAATAACCGAAGAAGCAATGGCCGTGGCTGCGAAAGAAGCTGCTGCCGATGGAATTCACTGGACTTTCGCTCCGATGATTGATGTTTCACGCGATCCGCGTTGGGGACGCATTGCTGAAAGTTGTGGTGAAGATACTTATCTCAGTGCCCGAATGGGCGAAGCAATGGTGAAAGGTTTTCAGGGCGATGATCTGAGTAACCCGAATACTATTGCAGCATGTGCCAAACATTATGTAGGCTACGGAGCTGCCGAAGGCGGACGCGACTACAATACCACTTACATTCCCGAAGCGCTATTGAGGAATGATTATTTGCCACCGTTTAAAGCGGCAAGTGATGCCGGGGTAGCCACTTTTATGTCGGCTTTTAATGATTTAAACGGAGTGCCAACCAGCGGCAACGAATTTACACTAAAGAAAATATTACGTGAAGAATGGGGATTCAATGGTATGGTGGTGAGCGATTGGGCTTCCATTGCCGAAATGATCCCGCACGGATTTGCAGCCAATAAAAAAGAAGCTGCTGAAAAAGCATTGAAAGCCGGAGTTGATATGGAAATGGCAAGCAATTGTTACGTCGAAAGCGTTCAATCGCTGCTTGATGAGGGGAAAATAGCCATGGCTGATATTGATCGCTATGTGGCGAATATTCTGCAATTAAAAATAAAATTGGGTCTTTTCGATCATCCATATACGCCCGAAGATGCAGCGGCAAAAAATATTCTTTCTGCTGAAAATATGGACGTGGCAAAACAAGCTGCAATTGAGAGTTTTGTTCTTCTTCAGAATAAAAACCAGTTATTGCCTTTGTCGAAAGAAATTCGTTCACTTGCTGTAATTGGACCGTTGGCTGATGCTCTGCACGACCAGATGGGAACCTGGGTTTTCGATGGAAGAAAAGAAAACTCAGTGACTCCGCTCTCTGCATTAAAAAATAAGTTGGGAGCTGATAAAATTCATTTTGCCAAAGGCCTTGAAGTAAGTCGCACAAAAACAACCGAGGGTTTTGCCGAAGCAGTAAAGGCAGCCCGAAATTCGGATGCTGTTGTTCTGGTTTTGGGTGAAGAGTCAATTCTTTCGGGAGAAGCTCACTGTTTGGCTGATCTGAATTTTCAGGGGGCTCAAAATGAATTACTTGATGCAGTGGCTGCTACCGGAAAACCATTGGTATTGGTAGTTATGGCTGGTCGTCAGTTAACGATTGGCTCAGCACTGGAAAAGGCTGATGCTGTGTTGTATGCCTGGGCTCCGGGAACAATGGGTGGCCCGGCACTTGCCGAAGTGCTTTTGGGCGATGCCTCTCCTTCCGGGAAGTTACCAGTGACTTTCCTAAAAACAGTGGGACAAATACCTTTGTACTACAGTCACCGAAATACTGGTCGTCCGGCCAACGAACACAACTGGACTCCAATTGATAAAATTCCTGTTGAAGCCGTTCAGCATTCGCTGGGAAATACCTCGCATTACCTCGATGCTGGTTTTAACCCATTATTTCCTTTTGGCTTCGGACTTAGTTATACCACTTTCGAATATTCCGACCTGGTACTTTCTTCTCCGGAAATTAGCACCAATGGAAGTTTGACGGTATCAGCAAATATAAAAAATACAGGCTCTTTCGAAGGGAAAGAAGTTGCTCAGCTTTATATCCGCGACCGGGTGGGAAGTATAACTCGTCCGGTGAAAGAATTGAAAGGTTTTACAAAAATCAGTTTGAAGCCGGGAGAGCAGCAACGGGTTGAATTTACACTGCAAGCGGCTGATTTGTCATTTTTTAATGGCACAGCTTACCTTGTTGAACCCGGAGAATTTGATCTGTGGATTGGAACAAACTCAGAGGAAGGACTTCACGGAGAATTCCTTGTAAAGTAGCCTTTCCAAAGAAAATATATCAATAGACGATATTTACAACGAATAGTTGATGAAACTTACAGCTTTACTAGTCTTTTTAATTGCATTGATCCCTTTGTCATCCGGGGCTCAGTTTCTGCACAGGCAGGGGAAATTGATTGTTGATGGCGACGGGAACGAATTTGTTGTCCGAAGTATGGGTTTAGGAGGCTGGATGCTTCAGGAAGGGTACATGTTGGGAACCGGTGATTTTGCCGGAACCCAACATGAAATTCGTGCTTTAATAGAGGCCTCTATCGGGAAGGAGCGAACCAACGAATTTTACGATGCATGGTTGGCTAATCATTGCCGGAAAGCCGATATTGATTCGCTGGCAACCTGGGGATTCAATGCCGTTCGGCCTGCCTTACACTATAATTTATTTACGCTTCCTGCTGAACAAGAACCCGTTGCCGGACAAGACACCTGGCTGGAGAATGGTTTCCGCATGGTTGATGATTTGCTGACATGGTGCAAGGCGCACAATATGTATGTAATTCTCGATTTGCACGCAGCACCGGGAGGACAAGGTAAAGATGGCAATATCTCGGATTACGATCCGAAGAAACCATCGTTGTGGGAGAGCGAAGAGAATCAACGCAAAACGGTAGCACTTTGGCGAAAACTGGCCGAACGCTATGCCAACGAGAAATTCATTGGTGGTTACGATTTGATTAACGAAACAAACTGGAATTTTACCGGAACAAATGTCAATGGCTGCGATAGCAGTAACGAGAAATTGCGTGAATTGATGATTCGCATTACCAACGCCATTCGCGAAGTAGATAAAAACCATATTCTTTTTGTTGAAGGAAACTGTTGGGCTAATAATATGACTGGACTTTTCCCTCCCTGGGACGATAACATGGCGTATAGTTTCCATAAATACTGGAATGGCACCGACGTAAATACAGTCAGCGAGTTTCTGACAAACCGCGATCGCTACAATGTCCCTTTCTGGATGGGCGAATCGGGCGAAAACTCAAACCAGTGGTTTTTCGAGACTATTCGCATGCTCGAATCACAAAAGATTGGCTGGTCGTGGTGGCCGCTCAAAAAGATTGGTTCAGTAGTCGGGCCGCTCAATGTGGTAAAAACCGAAGACTATGCCAAATTGCTCGAAATATGGAAGAACGGAGGTAATCCGGATCCCGAATTTTGCTACAACACGCTAATGAAAATCACCGAAAACCTGATGATTGAAAATTGTGAATATCATCCGGATGTGATTGATGCCATGTTTCGGCAACAAACCGACGATACTCGCCGTCCGTATGCCAGACATTTTATTCCCGGAGTAATACATGCCGCAAATTACGACATGGGACGACACGGAATTACCTATTTCGATAAAGATATTATGAATACGAACGGTGACTGGAAATCGAATCAGGGCTGGGCGTATCGCAACGACGGGGTAGATATTGAGGAGAGCAAAGATGACTCGCCGGATAGCAATGGCTACAATGTCGGCTGGATTGAAGAGGGCGAGTGGATGGATTATTCGGTGGAAATAAAAGAATCGGGTGCTTTTTCGGTCGATTTTCGTATTGCGGCAAACTCTTCGGTGGGTAAATTTCATCTCGAAATAAATGGCAAAAATATTACCGGTGAACAATCGGTGAGTTCAACAGGAGACAATCAGAGCTGGAAAGATATTTCGGTTGCAAACGTGGTACTTGAAAAAGGGAAAACTGTGATCCGCTTTGTAGCCGACAAAGGAGGTTTCAATTTCGGATACATGCGATTCTCCGGGGCACAGCCTGTGGGCGATTTGCCTCTGAAAGTGCTGAACGGGTTTTGTTCGCCAACGGGCTCGTTTATTTCTCTGGCGGTAAACAAACGTTTCGATGTGCAAATTGCCCCGCAGGAACAGAATTTCAGGTTGAAAGTGAATGGTTTTCTTTCTGAACTTTCGTCGCTCGCGTACAATACCGGCGATCAGAGCATTTTGCTACTTACCCCGAAAAAAAAACTAAAAAAATCGGATCAGGTTGTGCTGAGCTACTCGCCCGGAACTCTCCAATCGGTTGATGGAAAGCTCTTGGAAACTTTTTCAAACCTGAAAATTAATACTGAAACGATACAAGTACATGCTGTCCCAGGCTTGGTTGAGGCGGAGGAATTTGCGGAAAATCAGGGGTGGCAACAAGAAAATTGCAGCGACGAAGGAGGTGGTTTCGATATGGGATACACCGATGATGGTGATTGGCTGACTTACCGGGTTTATGTAGAGAAGGCTGGTCGCTATTCGATTCGTTATCGCGTGGCTTCGGGGAACAGCAATGGCGGCGAGCTGCGTTTGCAGTTGCTTGCTGCGGGGGGAATCATCACTACTTTGCACGATTTGCCCATTGCTTCAACCAATGGCTGGCAGAACTGGGTGAGCCTGAGTCGCGAATTGCAATTACCTGCAGGAGAGCAAACGCTCCGGATTTTGGTGAATAAAAGAGAATTCAACCTGAATAGAATGGAACTCGAACTTTTAGAGGCTACTTCTACAAAAAATGAATATGCTCAATCCTCTCCATTTGTAATTTATCCTAATCCGGCCAAACATCGGTTGTATGTCGATTTTCAAACTGCAAAAAACGATTCGTATGCGCTCAATATTGTTGACATGCAGGGAAAGGTGCTGAAAAAAAGCCCGATTGGGAATACCGGTCGGACTGAAATAGATTTGGATGATATGCCGGGAGGTTTGTATCTGCTACGAATCAGCGGAAAGACTGAGCTTTTTTGTCGCCCGTTTATTATTTCAAACTGAAACCTATTAAAACCATAAGAAATGAAAATCATGTATTTATTATCAACTGTATTGCTTGCTTCTGTTCTGTTCGCGTGTCAGAATCAGGCAGGAAAAAAGCAGGTTGAGTCGGACTACGAACTGGTGTGGGCCGATGAATTTGATTATACCGGTTTGCCCGATTCCAGTCGCTGGAGTTTCGATACCCGTGGCAACGAATGGCGCTGGGGAAACAACGAAGATCAATATTATACCGATGGACAGATTACCAATGCGGAAGTAAAAGACGGATTTCTGACGATCAGCGCAGTTCGCGAAGAATACAAAGATCGTCGATACACATCGGCCCGTTTAATTACGAAAGGGAAAGGCGACTGGTTGTACGGAAAATTCGAGATAAAAGCTAAATTGCCTTCCGGACGTGGCTTGTGGCCAGCTATCTGGATGTTGCCTACCGATAACGAATACGGCAAGTGGCCGGCAAGTGGCGAAATCGACATTATGGAAAACGTCGGGTACATGCCGGATACGATTTTGGCTTCGGCTCACACCGAGAGTTATAACCATGTGATTGGCACTCAGCATTCCGATACTATTTGTATTCCTACTTGTTACGACGAATTTCATGTGTATAAGTTGGAATGGGAAGCCAATCAATATCGTGTATTCGTGGATGATGCTTTGTTTTTCACTTTCGTAAATGAAAAAACAGGATACAAAGAATGGCCTTTTGATAAACGGTTTCATTTATTGCTGAATTTGGCTGTAGGTGGCAACTGGGGCGGGAAACATGGTATTGATGAAACTATTTTTCCGCGATCAATGGTGGTCGATTACGTTCGGGTGTATCAGAAAAAATAACAATCGGATATTCTGTTTATGTCGTTTGATTCTTTTAACGAAACAGTATTGAATTGTAATTAGTGAATTATTTAATCGTAAATACATAGATTTATAGGCGTGTGTCCTTGGTCGAGAAAAGTTGATGGCAGATGAAGCGTGTGATTAAAATATTTTTGTGCTGTACGGTATTGCTGGGAAGTGTTTTTCTTGTTTCAGCACAGCAAACTTCGTGTAAATACCTGGTGTGGGCCGATGAATTTGAACAGTCGGGAGCTCCACTTACCAACAAGTGGGATTACGATACCGGTGGCGGCGACTGGGGCAACAACGAATTACAAACTTACACCAATACCCGAACTAATTCGTGGGTTGAAGGAGGAAAGCTTTTCATCAAAGCGGTGAAAACAAACGGTAACTGGAGTTCGGCACGTTTGGTAAGCCGAAAAAAAGGCGACTGGCTGTACGGACGAATTGAGGTGAAAGCAAAATTGCCTGTTGGCAAAGGAACCTGGCCTGCCATCTGGATGTTGCCTACCGATTGGGAATATGGGAACTGGCCTTCGAGTGGCGAAATTGATATTATGGAACACGTTGGTTACGATCCGGGAGTGATTCACGGAACGGCACATACCGAAGCCTATTACCATTCAATTGGCACGCAAAAGGGGGCAAGTGTAACGATTGCCGATGCGCAGTCTGCTTTTCATGTGTATGCAATTGAATGGAATGCGGAGAAAATCGATTGGTACGTGGACGACCAGCTTTATTTTACTTTCAGTAACGAGCATAAAACTTACAAGGAGTGGCCTTTTGACAAGCGATTTCATTTATTGCTGAATATTGCCATGGGCGGCAACTGGGGTGGCGCGCAGGGGGTTGATGCGAATTTGACTGAGGCAACCATGGAAGTTGATTACGTGAGGGTGTATCAGCAAAACCTTCCAACTCCTGTAATTGAAGGTAAAAATACAGTAAAGCAGGGAGATGAAGTAGTTTTCTCGACTGCCAAAGTGGATGGGGTGACGTATTCGTGGACCTTTCCCGACGGTGTTAAAGTTGTTTCGGGTGAAAATACAAACGAAGTAAAAGTGCAGTGGGGGGCTGCAAGTGGATCGGTGCAGGTAAGTTTGAAATCAGACTGCCAGACCGCACAGTCGGCTTTTTTTAAGGTAAACACCATTGAAAATCCTTCAGGGAAAAAGTACATTGTTCCGTTTGTAAATAGCGAGGGAACTATTGTGTGGACTACCGAAGCGGGTACGGGCAACCAGATCAGTTTGTCGAAAAACGAAGGGATGGTGGTTACTTACTCGGTAGGCGAACCTGCCAATAATCCGGCGATTGTGTATGAATTTCCAGGTCTGGTGGATTTTTCGCAATATCGCGAAATTGCTTTGATGATAAAGGTTGATCCAGTCAATGCTCCATCTGTTATTCGGATTGATCTGGAAGACAAAAATGGGAACGTGAATCTGAACGATTTATTCAAGATCAGCTCGTTTGGTAGCTCTGGTCAGTTTCTGCAATATTTGTATCAATTTGGGAGTAATTCCGATGGGAAATATTTGCTGAATGAGATAAAAAGAGTGAAAATCTATTTCAATTACGGTTTGTTTGGAAAGAAAGGAAATGGCTCGGTAGAACTAAAAGATTTGTACATGGCGCTTCCCGGAACAACCGGAACCAAACTGACGGAATTACCAACTATTGGTGTGTATCCCAATCCGTTTACGGATGAATTGCATTTTACAGGGGCTGCTTCCTCTGGTGTGCTGCAACTGCTCAATACTGTGGGACAGGTAATTTGGCAGGGAACACTGGGTGAAAATTCTTCGATCCGACTGAAAAACAAATTACCCGCCGGGGTTTATTTTCTGCAAATCACCGATCGTTCGGGGCAAATGCAGACTTTGCGGGTGATCAGGCAATAGTGTCTTGTTGTCAAAAATACTTTTTAAGGCTTTTTGAGTGATATAATATCACTTCACTTCGACGAAGCAGCGAATTGTTTTTCGTTATTTTTGTTCCAAAATTTTGAACATGATCAAGCTTGACGGAATACAAAATATCATTTTCGATTTAGGAGGAGTGTTGTTAAATCTGGCGCCACAGCTCACGTTGGATGCTTTTCGTCAACTAGGTTCTACTGAGTTGGTTGAGGACAATCCCTGGGGTTTTAAACATGAAGTATTTTATAAAATGGAGAGTGGGTTGGTTTCGAACGATGAGTTTCGTGCCGGAGTGCGAACCATGCTTGCCGAAGGCGCTTCCGACGAGCAAATTGATGCTGCCTGGACGGCCATGTTGCTCGATATTCCGAAGGAAAGAGTAGAAGTATTGCTGGGTCTGAAAAAGCAGTTCGGAACTTATTTGTTCAGCAATACCAATGCAATTCATGTGGCAAAATTTCAGTCCGATTTCCGCGTGCAACATGGAATGGAACTCTCTTCGTTGTTTGTGCGGGATTATTATTCCAACGAAATACAGGTTCGAAAACCGGATGTAAAAGCGTTTGAAAAGGTGATTGAATTATCGGGTGTTGTTCCTGCGGAAACACTGTTTATCGACGATTCGGAAGAGAATGCCAAAAGCGCACAACAAGCTGGTTTGCATAGTTTATGGCTGCAAAAGGGCATGTACGTCGAAAAAATATTTGCCGATTTCCGTTAGTTCTCCGGATCTTTCCAGTCGCCATTTTCGCGGATCAGAGTTTCCAGTTCTTCTACTGCTTGTTCATAAGGAATATGCCGTTTTTTCAGACCTTGTCCTTTGTACAGGTTTACTCTGCCTGGCCCGGCTCCTACAAATCCGTAATCAGCATCGCCCATTTCGCCCGGACCATTTACAACACAACCCATTACGGCAATTTTAAGCTGATGGAGATGTTTGAAATGTTCTTTTACTTTCAGCGTTGTGTCGTGCAGATCGAAAAGGGTACGTCCGCATCCCGGACAAGAAATAAATTCGGTTTTAGAGATGCGCATGCGGCTGGCCTGAAGAATTGAGAAACTAAGCTCTTTCAGATCAGTAAATGTGATGCTATTGTTTTTGTTGGTGATGCAGATGCCATCTCCGTATCCGTCGAGGAGCAAGCCTCCTAAATCAGCTGCAGCTTTAATCTGTAAATCTTCGAGCGACTCTTCGTTGTATTCGCGCAAGATGATGGCCGGAACTTTCCAGATATGCGATTCCAGAGTCATGAAAAATGCTCGTAATTCGGCAAATGGATTACGGTTGAAGCTTTCGAGCAGCAAAACAGTTTTTCGGGTTTGCTTCAGTTTGGTAATAATCTCCGGATTATCATTCATAAACCGGTCGAATTCCATTTTGTTGGTTCGAATGAACTTGGTTTGCCCCCAATGTGAACCGCCAAACAGGTATTCTTCCAGACTGAGAATTGGGTAAGTGTGCCCTTCTATATCGCGAACTTCGTTTCCGTCGAGAAAATATTCCGGAATTTGTTTGCCGCGCAAAGGAAGAATTTCGGCCATTGCCCGTCCGCGAAGGTCGGCCATAACAACCGGCACTTGCTTGTCTCCCATTTTCAGAACAGGGCGTACCGAACGGCGTTCGTATTCAAACGGATTGGTTTGTGCAAACAGCGGGGCTGTGATGGGTTGATGATTTTTATAACTTTCGAAATGACGAATCAACTTTTGTGCGACCGGAATTTCACGTTCGGGCGATTCGGTAAGCGAAACACGTACAGTGTCGCCAATTCCATCGGCCAGCAATGCGCCAATTCCCACGGCTGATTTAATCCGGCCGTCCTCGCCTTGTCCTGCTTCGGTTACACCAAGGTGAAGCGGGTACTCCATGTCTTCGAGCCGCATTTTGTAATTCAGCAAACGAACGGTATATACCATTGTGCGCGTGTTACTCGACTTGATGGAGATAATTACGTTGTGAAAATTCTGTTTTTTACAGATGCGCAGGAATTCCATTACCGATTCAACAATGCCGGCAGGTGTGTCGCCAAAACGGCTCATAATGCGATCAGACAGCGATCCCTGGTTGGCTCCGATACGTAAAGCCGTATTGGTATCTTTCAGTATCTGAATGAATGGGATGAAAAGCTCTTCGATGCGTGCTAATTCTTCCTTGTACTCTTCATCAGTGTACATGTGATGCTCGAAACGGGCACGCTTGTCGTAAAAGTTTCCCGGATTGATGCGAACTTTGCGCACATATTTTGCTGCAATTTCAGCATGTTTTGGATTGAAATGAATATCTGCAATTAGCGGATGGTCATATCCTCGGGCAATCAGTTCTTTTTTAATGTTCTTCAGGTTTTCGGCATCGCTGCTACTGCGAACAGTTACCCGAACATAGTGAGCCCCAGCATGAATAATACGGATAATTTGTTCTACCGTTTCCAAAGT
Organism: Prolixibacteraceae bacterium; assembly: GCA_963668595.1. Lineage (GTDB taxonomy): Bacteria > Bacteroidota > Bacteroidia > Bacteroidales > Prolixibacteraceae > GWE2-42-39. The sequence continues at coordinate 3,673,788 of OY764876.1, forward strand.
ATTGGCCGTATCTGTGTCGGTCATCGACTGAACCCGAATAGGATAGTCGCTGCCCAGTGGTGTGTCGCCAATGACCACCGTACTGGTTTTTTGCCGTTGATATTTGGTTAAGTCTTTGATGTAGTTGAAGTTCCGATTTTCCATTGCTGTCTCTTTTTCGAATCGACAAAGTTAATTTAAAGTTAACACATTTGAAATAGCCAGAGGCATAAACTGTGCCCATCCTTCAACGGATTGATGATTGCTTGGTTTATGCAAACAAGCTGAGTTCAGACTTTTTTTGAAACGGAATATTTAGCGATATGTTGTTTTCTATGACGATCCGATTTTTCCTTCCAAGTTATTTATAGAAGTTGACAGAGCGGGTAAAACTATCGTGATGTTTTTGATAAGTATTTGTATTCTTCTGTCAGAATGATCTCATCATATTTCCCTACTTTTGTCGTTATAGCTTGTGAATTAAGTATTCAAAATAGCTTGTCGCTTTAATTATTAAAGAGCTGAACGACATCGAATTGGATATAATAAATAGGTTAATCGTAAATACGTATGAGTATTCGGGTTGAAGATATTTCGAAAATGTACGGCCAGCAGAAGGCTGTTGATAACATCTCTTTTTCGGTAGAAAAAGGAGAACTGGTGGGTTTTTTAGGTCCGAATGGAGCAGGCAAATCAACCTTGATGAAAATGATCACCGGCTTTTTGAACGCCGATGGCGGCCAGATCTTTGTAAATGATTCACTGGTTTCGCCTGACGAAACGGATGTGCGCAGGCAGATCGGTTATTTACCCGAACACAACCCCTTGTACCTCGATTTGTATGTGAAAGAATATCTTGCACTGGCCGCAGGTTTTTATGGTTTGAATGACCAACCGAAGCGGGTGGCCAATGTGATTGATCTTTGCGGACTTGGAGTGGAACAGCATAAAAAAATCAGGGCATTGTCGAAAGGTTACCGGCAGCGGGTGGGTTTGGCGCAGGCCTTGATCCACGACCCTTCGGTGCTGATTTTGGATGAACCGACTACGGGCCTGGATCCGAACCAATTGGAAGAAATTCGCTCGCTGATAAAACGCATCAGCGAAGATAAAACGGTGTTGTTTTCGACGCATATCATGCAGGAGGTCGAGGCTGTTTGTCAGCGGGTGCTAATTATAAACAAAGGGCAACTGGTTGCCGATGATGGCGTGGCTGCTCTGAAAGCAGGGATGTTGCATGGTTCGCAAATTGTTTTGGTTGAGTTTCAGGAAAAAGTTCTGCCTGAAATATTTACACAATGCAAATGGCGGGCAACATTACTCTGCAAGGAGAACGAATATTGAAAATTGAATCGGCTACGGGGGAAGATATTCGTCCGCTTTTGTTTCGTTTTGCCGTGGAAAATAAACTTACCTTCCTGGGAATGCAGGAACAGAGTAATAGTCTGGAGCAGGTTTTTCGTCAATTAACAAATTGATTGTATTCGGGCGAATAAAAACAGAGCAGCAGAAAGATATTCTCCGCTACGCTGTTTTTTTTGTGAATTTTTATCTCGCTTTTTTCTGGTTATATTCCTTTGAAACAAGTATTAATGTGTTCTTCGGGTAATTCATTTTTACAGGCGAAATGCCCGATTACCGTACTTATTATCGAGGCAGGCAAAGCAATAATAATCGGATCAACCATCGCAAGTTTTGCCAGTGCTGTTTCTTTTACTATCGATGGTTTTCCAAAAATCAATTGACAAAGCTGCAAGCTGGAGGCTTCTTTTTCGTGGATGAAAAATATCCAGATAATTCCTACTGTAAATCCGGAGATAATTCCGGCAATAATGGCTTTGGTTGAAATATTGCGAATGTAAAGCGCCGAGATGTAAGCAGGCAAAAATGCTGCAGCACATAAGCCGAAGAACATGGCTGTTCCGGTGGCAATAATTTGCATGCTCGTGTCGAGTTTATTTGCTAAAAAGGCGAGCAGAACACTGATTAAAATAGTCACCAGAATCCCGGTTTTTGTAATGAAAATGGTGTTTCCTTTTTTATTCATTGCTTTTTCGTAAACATCACGGCCGATTGCGGTTCCCATTGCATGAAACTGGGAACTGAGCGTACTCATTGCTGCGGCAATAAGCGCCAGAAAAAAGATGGTGCCATACCAACTCGGAACAAATTGTTTGATAAATGCGGGAATGATTTTATCGTTTCCGCCTGCCGCGGCAATGGCTATTTTCCCTGATTCGTTGAAGAATAATACATTTGATAACGAGCCAACTACGAATGCAACGCCAGTCATCATCAAAATAAAAACTCCTCCGGAAAGAACTGCACGGTTTAATTCGCGGTTACTTTTCACAGTCATAAAGCGAACTACCAGCTGTGGTTGAGCGAGTACGCCAATTCCTACTCCCATTACAATCGTGGTTATCAGCGACCACCAGATGGGTGATCCCCATTCGGGCATGGATGTCCATCCGCGGAAACCACCTTTGATCAATTTTTCGGTCTGAGTTTGCACTTCCGGATTTTGGAACAAATCGCTTAACTGCTGGTGTGCATGGCTTATTCCTCCTAATTTTGAATAAGCGAAAACAAGCAGGAATACCATTCCGAAAAACATGATTATGCCCTGGAATGCATCGGTGTACATAACTCCTTTCAATCCACCCATCCATACATACAAAGCAACTACTGCTGCAAAAAACAGGAGTGATATTTCGTACGAAATGCCAAAATGGGTTTGAATAAAATCGGAACCACCTTTTAATACTGCTGCTGCATAAATGGGCATAAAAAGAAAGATAATGATTCCTGAAAAGCCTTGAATAAATCTTGAATTGAAACGGTTGCCAAGTAATTCGGGAAATGTGTGGGCATCTATGTTGTGTCCCATTTTTCGGGTTCGTTTCCCGAAAATGATGAAGGCAATGAAAATTCCAACAAAAATATTCAGGAAAGTAAGCCATAGAAGTCCCATTCCCAGAGTTCCGGCAGCTCCTCCAAACCCAACAATTGCTGAGGTACTGATGAATGTCGAACCGTATGAGAGAGCCATAATCATAGGATGAATCTGTCTTCCTCCTACTAAATAGTCGGCTGAAGTATTGGTGTGCTTATACCCCAGATATCCCAGGTAGGTGATAATGAAAAGGTATATGATAATCGCAATGGTTGTTCCTAACATGATTTGCTCTCCTATAAATTTTCGTTGACCTTTGATTCGTTTACTTCCCAGCTTACTTCTTCATCTATTTCCGATGACTCATTTTCTGCGCCTTTATTCCAGTTCATTATTCCGTAAGCGATGCAGGCCAGCGCACTGAGGGCCGAAAGCAAATATGCCAACAGTATCCACGGATCGTTAATTCCCAGCATAATTTTGTTTGTTATAGTTTGTGAATTAGTTTCTTTCTCCGTTTCCGTAAACGTCTTTTCCTGAAAGCAGTGCGATTCCTGCTTCCCTGAATTTATCGATCGAGTTGTCAATGTCTTCCACATCAATCACCAGGTAAGCTGTTTTGCCCGGAGTAACAATTCTTCCGTAGGCATTAGTGAAATTAATGCCGGCAGCAGCTATTTGTTTCAGAAGATCGTCCAAACCGCCAGGCTGGTCGGGCATTTCAATTACTACTACCTGCCGGAGAGTTACCGAAAACCGGTTTTTCGACAACGTTTCGAAAGCAAGTTGCGGATTGTTTACAATCAGGTTTAGAATTCCCCATCCGTGCGACGAGTGGGAGAGGGTCATTGCCCGGACATTGATATTTGCTTCGCGCAACACGCCGGTGATGCGTTCCAAATGTCCAATCTTATTTTCCAGAAATACTGATACCTGAAATACCATGGTGCTTACTGTTTAGTTATTTTTCTTTTGTCGATAACACGTATTGCTTTGCCTTCCTGTTGTGGTAGCGATCCCGGCTCAACCAGTTTGATAACTGGTTTTACGAGTACTTCGTCGCGAATTTGGTGAGCCAGTTGGCGGGTAAGCGAATCCAGTTTCACCAGATCGCCCGAGAACCATTCGCGTTTCACTTCTACTTCCACAATCAGCTCGTCGTTGTCGTTGATATTTTCAATGGTGATGCGGTAGTCGGAACCTACTTCCGGGAATTTCATCAAAATTCCTTCAATTTGCATCGGGAAAATGTTGCATCCTTTAACGATGAACATGTCGTCGGTGCGTCCGGCGATGCGGTCGAGCCTGTAATGCGTTCTTCCGCAGGAGCAGTCTCCGGGTAAAAAACGTGTGAGGTCGCGCGTGCGGTAGCGGATAAGAGGCATTGCTGTGCGATCGAGCGTTGTCATTACCAATTCACCAAACTCTCCGTGCGGAACAGGTTCCAGTGTTTCCGGATCGATAATTTCAACCACAAAGGCATCTTCCCAAATGTGTAGCCCGTTTTGATAAACACACTCGAAAGCAACTCCCGGACCGTTCATTTCTGATAGTCCGAACGAATTGTAGGCTTTTACTCCGAACATTTCTTCAATGCGGCGGCGTTGTTCTTCGGTATGGGGTTCTGCTCCAATTACAAAAGTGTGTAGTTTAGTGTCGCGTCGCGGATCAAGATTCAGCTCGGTGAAAACATCGTATAACCGGTTCAAATAGCTGGGAATGGCATGTGCTGCGGTGGTTTCGTAATCCTGCATTAGCTTAATTTGGCGCAAGCTGTTGCCTGCTCCTGCCGGAATGCTCATGCAGCCGAGTCGCTCAATGCCATACTGAAAGCCAAGTCCTCCGGTGAAAAGTCCGTATCCACAGATGTTCTGAAAAACATCGGTGTTGCGTATGCCGGCGGTATAAAGTGAGCGTGCCATCAGGTTGGCCCAGTTTTTTAAATCGTTGGCGGTGTGGTAAACAACTGTTGGGTTGCCTGTTGTTCCTGACGAACTGTGCAGGCGTACCACTTCTTTTTTGTCGATGGCAAGAAATCCATACGGGAAATTATCTCGCAGGTCTTGTTTGGTTGTAAACGGAAGCTTGGTAATGTCGGCAATGTGCCGGATCATGCCCGGTTTAATTCCTTTTTCATCGAAAACTCTTCCGTAATATGCTGAGTTTTGCGCAATGGCAATGGTTTGGTTTAGTTTTTCAACCTGAAGTTTTTCGATTGCGGGGCGCGAAAGCGTCTCAATTTCTTTTTGCCAGAAATTCATAAAAGTGATGTTTAAAAATACTGTGTTAATACCAGGATGACGCGATTGTTGGTTGCCCGGTGTGTGGACGAGAATAAACCGTCGGAAAGATTGATGTTTCCGGTTCCGTAGTTGGCTGAAGTTTGCTCGTATTCAGCAACCAGCTTGAATTTATTCAGGTTTAACGAAATATGCGGAGCGACACGGTACATGGTCTGCATATTCAGGAACGATCCGTATGTTTTTGCTTTGCCACTGCCCGAATCCCAGAGGGCTTCTTTGGTCCCGAGGTTTTTTCCCAGACCGGCAAATAGTCCTACTTGCCATTTGGTTCCGCAAACAACATTAAACGAGTTCATCCATGTGGTATAATTAGTATAAGTTTCTTCTCCGGTAATTGCGTCGTAACTGGCAACACCGTAACCTCCGGGCATAACCAGATGCGACATGTTGTCGCCAATAAAAGTTTTTGCGAGCAAGGTAATTTTTTCTTTTTTGTAGCGTGCATAAGCCATGAATTCGGTGCTGTTCAGGTAGGTTTCAGCCTTTGAGCTTCCGGCGGTTCCGGTTACCATCATGCGAGGTTTGATGCGTTTGTATCCGGCTCCTGCTCCCAGGGTAACAGCTTTCTTGGTCCATTCACCACTCAATACCAATTCAGGAATTACCCCATTTCGTTTGGCTTGGTTGGGAGTGAGCAGATATGAAAAATCAGCCTGATCGATCATTGGCGATGCATATTGCATCTCGGATACTGCTGAGGCTGAAAGCGTGAGTCCATTCATTTTCATGTTGTAACGGATCATTGGCGAACGGTTGAAACAACTGAAAGGCGCTCCTGTATTTAATCCGGCTACTACCGGAACATTTGAGTTGCCAAAAAATGGGTGCCAGGTTTGTCCGATCAGTAGGGACGATTTTTCCCAGCTAAGCAGCGAGTAGGCCTGACGGATGCGGAACAATGTTGGGTCAGACTTCAGGTTTCCTGCAAAATCGAACTCAAGCAATCCTGTTGCTTTGGCTCCAGCCACATCCGGAAAGTTAATTTTAACTCCGAGCCGGGAGGCAATGGCTGTAATATTCGAACTGGTTTGCTGATTAAAATCTTCTACACCATTGGGTTTGGCATATAACGGGAGCAGGTAAAAAACATCGTGTCCGGCATCCACTCCTTTGTAGGTATCCATGTAGGCATCTATCCGAACAAATCCGTAGAAATCAATTCTTTTTTCGTTTCCGGATTGTGCGCTAACAAAAAAAACGCATAGCAAGGCAATGAAAAGAAAAGTAATTTTCTTCATAAGTAGGTATTCGATTTTTGGTCTAATTAATAAAATTTGCAATTTCTTCTTTCGAACTTTTGTATTTGTTTCGATTAACTGTTGAAATTACAGAGGTGAAATTAGTATAAAAATGAAATCAAACATGCTTTTTGTCTTATAAATTGACATTTAAGCTATCAATTTGAAAAGATTCTTTGTGTTTAGGTAGAAGAAAGATGATTTTGTATTTGGTTTTTTGGGCAGGACTGGCAGACTAAAACAAAAACGACCGGAAACAAATGCTTTCGGTCGTTTTTCAGATATTTAATTGTGTAATTATTTTTCCGGGCTGACTTCTTTTTTGGGAAACAGCATCGACAGAATGACACTGGCGACCAGTACAAATAGTACAAAGAATAGCGAATAGGTTGGTTTGAAGCCAATATCGTCGAGGTAATGATGGAACAGAAGTTTCAATCCGACGTAAATGAGCAGGATACTTACTCCGGCGCTAAGGAAACGGAATTTTTCAACCATGTTGAATACGAGGAAAAATAAAGCTCTTAGCCCGATGATAGCAAAAATATTGGAAAAGAAAACCACATAGGGGTCAAGCGAGACGGAGAAAATCGCCGGAATTGAATCCATCGCGAAAAGCAGATCGGTAAATTCGATGATGATAAGTACCAGGAACAGCGGGGTAAAATATCTTTTTCCGTTGTCGAGGATCACCATAAATCGTCCGTCGTGATATTCCTTCGAAATATGGAGGTGGCGTGATAAAAATTTTACCCAGCCATAATCGTGCGGGTCTTTGTGGTGTTCGTCTTTGCTGAAAAGAATTTTTCCTCCCTGAAAAACAAGGAATGCTCCGAAAACAAGCAATATCCAGTCGAACCGATGAATAAGAGCAGCCCCGGCAAAAATGAAAATGAAACGCAGCACAATTGCACCGAGAATTCCCCAGAACAATACGGTTTTGTAGTTTTCAAAAGGAACAGAGAAACTTTTCAGAATTAGTAGAATAACGAAGATGTTGTCGATAGAAAGCGTTTTTTCAATAAAATACCCCGACAGGTAATTCATCGACATGTATTGCTGGTATTCAGTCAGCATGGCAGAGTATTCAGTCGATTTGTAAATTAATCCCGGAGCGTATCTCTTACTTATTTGCAGAAGGCTGTCCATCGAATCAATCCCGTGCAGGTGATGTCCGAAGAAGCGCAAAACAAAGTAAAAGGCGATAGAGAGCATTACCCAAACAATACTCCAACTAACGGCTTCGCGGTTCGAAACAATGTGCGAACCCCGTCCGACCCAAAGCAGGTCAATCATTAAAACAGCTACTACAAAGACGATAAATCCGCCTAAAAGCAGAACTTCATTTGATATCATAATGGTATTAATTAAATCGTGTAACGCCTCCCGAAACCATGAATTTCATTGCTTCCGAAGGATTCATGTCTAGTGGGCGAATGGCTGAAGTGTCGATAAAAAACAGTTCGCCAGAAAAGTTGTAGGCATGCGGAAAATAAACAGCCAGCATTCCTTCAATGCCTATGTCTTCAAGGCTTTCCTGGGTGATGAAACCCATTTTCCATAAATTATTCTCGCGATTAAAACACACCAGCACCGGTTTGTTGAATTTCTTCTCTTTGCCGACAAATGCTGAAAACAGGTCAACCAGTGAAGTATAAATTACTTTTAGCAGAGGAGCTCTTTTCAACATGCGATCGGTAATCATTTTAAATGGCCGGGCAATAATTGTTTGTCCGATGTAGCCAAGAATAGTAAGCACTGCAAAAATTACCAGTACTCCCAATCCCGGAATGTTTTTACCAAACCAGTCTTCGATATAATCGCGCAGCAAGCCGTCGGCGAAATCGAACATCAGAAAAACGGTGTAGGCAGTGATTACAATTGGAGCAATCAATACCAACCCTTGCAGGAAATAAGTAATTAAGCGCTTCATCGGATCATCATTTTAATTATTTCTGAAATACATTCCCTCTGTCTGATTTGTGCGAAAGATAGAAATTAAACAGATAATTCGCCTGGAAGTTGAGTTTTATCGTTTCCGAATTAACATTGAAGATACAGCCTTTTTTCTTTTCGGGGAAAGCCTTGCTGAAAAATTTCGGCGAACCGCCCGTTTGGCTTATCTTTAGCGGCAAATACAACAATTGTTTGTAAAATGAAGAAAGTACTGATTCTGACGTACTATTGGCCGCCTTCGGGTGGGGCTGGTGTGCAGCGCTGGTTGAAATTTTGCCGGTATTTGCCCGATTTCGGGGTAGAGCCGGTGGTGCTGACTGTAGATGCCAACTATGCCAGTTATGCCCAAACCGACGAGAGTTTGCTTGCCGAAGTGTCGCCTGATTTACAGATGGTTCGTACCCGTAGTTTCGAATTGTACCAGTTGTATCGGAAACTTTCTTCGAAAAAAGAAATTCCTTACGGTGGATTTGCCAATGAGTCGGGAGCCAGCTTATTTCAGAAAATAAGTCGTTTTGTGCGAGGCAATTTCCTTCTACCCGATCCGCGAAAAGGCTGGAATAAATATGCATTTCGCGAAGCAGTGCGATTGATTCGCGAGCAGGGAATTGATACTGTAATTACTACCGGTCCGCCACACTCGACTCATCTGATTGGACAAAAGCTTCAAAAAAAAATGCATGTGAAATGGATTGCTGATATGCGCGATCCATGGACGGATATTTATTATTACCAACAGTTTTATCACACTGCATTGGCCCGGGCCATCGATCGGAGCATGGAGCGGCGGGTACTTGAAAAGGCTGACCGTATTATTACCGTTAGTGCTGATGTATTGCGTTTGCTGGCCTCAAAAAGCAAGCAAAACATTGCGGCAAAAGCCAGTATTCTGCCGAATGGTTTCGATGAGGCTGATTTCGCCGGGATGAACGAACTTCAGGAAGAAAAGTTTACGATTACCTATACCGGAACAATTTCTGAAATTTACGATGTTTCGGGACTAATTGCGGCATTCCGGATGCTCGGTGCCGAATATTTGTCAAAAATCAGGCTTCGTTTTGTGGGACGTGTGCCGGCAAATATTGCACAGGATTTTATTTCTCAGTTTCCTGAATTGGAGATTGAACAAATTGGTTATGTAGAACATCGCGAGTCGGTTCGTTTTCTGCTTCGTTCGTCCATATTGTTATTGGTTATTCCGCGCATAAAAGATAACCGGGGGATTCTGACCGGAAAATTCTTTGAATATCTGGCCGCTGCAAAACCAATTCTGGCAATTGGTCCTGTGGATGGCGATCTGGCAGCAATCATTCACGAAACGCAGTGCGGGCAGATTATGGATTATGCGGATGCTTCGGGAATCTGCGGTTTCATTAGGCAAACTATGAGCGAAACAGTTGTTTTTCAGCAAAAAGGATCGGAAAAGTATTCGCGGCGGAACCTGAGTGCTCAACTGAGCGAGCTTTTATAGTTTTGTTAGTTTTTCATATTTGGGCACTTTTTTGTCGATTTGATTTTTATTTCTAAATAAAAAATACAGATTGATTATAATTTCGAAGAAAAATAGCTTGTTAGCTTCGGAAATAATAATTAGCTTTACCGGCAGTAAAAACAAGTTATGCATTTGAATCATTTATACTCAGGAAATTGGTGTTGGCGTTGGCGGATTTATCTGCGAACGTAAACCATGTACCTGTTGCATAAATCAAATATTGACCTGGAGAGGGACATGTTGTTTACACAGCATGTCTCTCTTTTTTTTTGAAAAAAACAAATCAACTTAATACGAACTAAAATGGCAAGACAAAAAAAGATTTATCTCGATGAATCGGAAATGCCGAAACAATGGTACAACCTGGCACCCGATCTACCTTCTCCGCTCAATCCACCACTGGGTCCCGATGGCATGCCGCTTACGCCTGATAAACTGGCCGCAGTATTCCCAATGAATCTGATTGAACAGGAAGTGAGCATGCAGCGCTGGATTGATATTCCGGAAGAAATTCGTGAAATACTGGTGCAGTGGAGACCTAGTCCGCTGATTCGTGCTTACGAGCTGGAAGAAGCTTTGGGTACGCCTGCCAAAATTTATTACAAAAACGAAGGCGTTTCTCCAGCCGGAAGTCATAAACCGAATACGGCAGTGGCACAGGCCTGGTATAACAAACAGTTTGGGATCAAGCGACTGACCACTGAAACAGGTGCCGGACAATGGGGCTCGGCTCTTTCGTATGCCTGTGCGCAGTTGGGAGGTATCGAGTGTAAAGTATATATGGTTCGGGTGAGTTTCGATCAGAAACCTTTCCGTAAGATGATGATGCAAACCTGGGGCGGTAAATGTGTTGCCAGTCCGAGCGAATTTACTCAGGCAGGCCGCGATATTCTTGCTCAGTATCCCGATACACCGGGAAGTTTGGGAATTGCTATTTCGGAGGCCATTGAAGAAGCGGTTGCTGATACAACAGGAAAAACCCGTTATTCGTTGGGATCGGTGCTAAACCATGTAATGTTGCATCAGACGATTATTGGTTTGGAAGCTAAAAAACAGCTTGCCAAAGTGGGCATCAGCAAGCCCGATGTCGTAATTGGATGCTGTGGTGGCGGTAGTAATTTTGCCGGAATTTCGTTCCCGTTTATGTACGATAAAATTAATGGTGCCGATATTCAGATTATTGGAGCAGAGCCATTTTCTTGTCCTACGCTTACAAAAGCTCCGTTTATTTACGACCACGGCGATGTGGCACAAATGACTCCACTGATGGCGATGCACAGTTTGGGACACAATTTTATTCCGGCTCCGATTCATGCGGGAGGATTGCGTTACCACGGAATGGCTCCACTGGTAAGTGCCGCTTTGCGCGATGGACTGATGGAAGCACAGGCCATTCACCAAAGCGAGTGTTTCGAGGCTGGTTTATTATTCTCGAAAACGGAAGGAATTATTCCTGCACCGGAAACAACTCATGCTATTGCTGCAACCATTCGCGAAGCCAAAAAAGCAAAAGAAGAAGGCAAAGAGAAAGTTATTCTTTTCAATTTCAGCGGTCACGGTTTGATGGACTTGGTAGGCTATGATAAATATATGGCTGGCCAACTTTCTGATTATGAATACCCGGGACATGAGATTGAAGCAAATCTTGCCAAATTACAAGGATATCCTCTTCCAAAATAGATTAAGGTTAGTTGGAAGTTACACGAACCCGGGAGGATCGCTCTTCCGGGTTTTATTTTTTAGTAAAGACCTGCTAAATAGCGAATAGTATGTTTTTATTGCTGGGGGGAACGATCTATCTCTGTTTTTTACCAAGCTTGGTGCTGTCAATAAGTTTGCGTTGTGTTTGGCTCGTCATTTACATATTCCAAAATGTCGCCCGGTTGGCAGTCGAGTGCTTTACAAATTGCCTCTAAGGTACTAAACCGAATTGCTTTTGCCTTTCCTGTTTTCAGAATGGAAAGATTCGATAATGTCAGATCAACTTTTTGCGAAAGTTCATTCAGCGAAATTTTTCGCTTTGCCATCATCACATCTAGGTTTACAATAATTGCCATAGCTTAAATGGTTAAATCATTTTCGGTTTTCATATCTACTGCGTTTTGCAATATTCTTTCAAGTACTGCCACAGCTGTTGCAATTACAATGAGTATAAAAATAATTGCGATGCACATTGCAAGAAAACCAGCAGGATCGTCTTCTTTGTTGTGAAATATGCGGATGTATAATCCTGCCATTGCAACCAAAATGCTTAATGCGATTGCGCAATATTTGATGCCTTTTAATGTCTTTAGCGAGTTTGTTGAGAACAATTTATTTTGTCTGATATACTCCAGTATTTTGAATGCTTTATACAAGGCAACAAAAAACACGATTGATGAGGCATAGCCATACAAAATGAACGGGTCAAGATAGATGCTCAACAGATCCAGATCTTGGGCTCTTCCTTCGGTTAATGGAATCCGAATCATAATGAGGACTGCCACGATACCAATAAGCACGATGGCTGCCTGAAGGAATGTTATTGAAATCTTTTTCATCGTAGTCTAGTGATTTTGAGTTCTGGGACAAATTTAATGAATATTTATTGATTATCGATAAATATTTGTTATTATTCGCAAGTGTATGTGTTTGTTTTCTTATCGTAGGGTAAATAGATCTGTTATAACTCTTTTTTTAAGCGAATGCATGCTATATTCTTATGTGAAATTCCTAATTTGCGTTTTTAAAAGGTAAAAAATGATCAATATACCCGCAGACCAAACTATATTCCTGGGACAATTACGACTTCCGGTTTTATATGATTTTATTCCTCAGGCTGTTGCCAGTGCCGAAAGTGTTGCAAATGTGCTGAATTTTAATGCTACAGAATCGACTAAACTGCAGATGGCCGTGGAAGAAGCAGTCAAAAATGTGATTGATCACTATTCAACCATTATCCAGTCGGGCGATTTTATTGACATACATTACACGATAAAACAAGATCAACTGTTGGTGTCTGTTTTTGAGAAAGGTATTCCTTTTCAGCAGGAAGCAAACAATCGATATTCATTAGATCGTCCGTATAATGCCGGATTGGGAATGCATATGCTGAACTCGTTGATGGATAATGTTGAATTAATTGTACATGGACGAAAAGGAAAGGAGACCAGACTAACGAAGAAAATTTCGACAAGTCAGATACCGGATGGTTTAATAGCATTATACGATGGTCGGCGCAGAATGCAAACTCGTATCAGGGTACAAGATTATAAAATTCGTCGTGCAACGAGGGACGATATTTCGGATATTGTTCGTCTGGCCTGGAAGTGTTATGGTTACACGCAGGAAGAGTTGCTTTACGATGCCGAAAATCTGGAGCATCAATTAAATGCAGAGGAACTTGTTTCGTTTGTTGTGATTAATGATGAAGATAAGGCATTGATTGCCCATCTTGCATTGAAGTATCACGATAAAAATGTGCCGGAAATGGGTCTTGCGTTTATCGATCCAACATACAGATGTCCGGGAGTTATGGTTGAGCTTGGTAATGAGGCAAAACTGTATGCAAAGGCTCAGGGAGCCGATGGGGTTTTCGATTGTGCTGTTACCACGCACACTGTTTCTCAAAAAGAATTGCAGGAGATTGGTGCACGTCCCTGTACGCTAATGATGGGAATTGCGGCTTCCGGTATGCAGGCAAATATGACTGGTACCAATGCACAAACAAAAGGTACGACTGTTAATCATTATAATGCTTTTAAATACGATGTGCAGACTGTTTATTCGACTGATAAACACAAGGGAATGATTCAGTCAATTTATAATTGGATGGAAATGCCCCGTGTTTTTGGTGAAACTGCAATGGTTGCTCCCACTGAAAAATCACAGGTGTTTTTAGTTCCTTTGTCTGAGTCATTGAATGTGGCATTCATCATTGTTGGCCAGATTGGCAAAGAAACTCCTTCCGAAATCATACATTACATGAATCAATGTATGATTGAGAAAATGGATGCCTGTTACATTTTCATGAGCATGCAGCATCCTTATTCTCCGGTGGTGGTTGAAGAGTGCGAAAAGGCCGGTTTTTCATTTTGTGGCATAATGCCTCACATTCATAATGGCGAAGATCGCATTTTGCTCCAAAAGGTCAATGTAAAACTTGATAAGGAAAGTATCCGTGTTTACAGTGACCAATCGCGCGAATTACTTCAATATGTTTATGATCAGCTCCAGCTGGATTAAGCCAATGCTTCTTCTTCGGTGGCTTTAATATTGAATATGTTCGAAAATCCGGAGATGTCGAAAATCTCTTTAATAACAGGTTGCATCTTGCACAGGATTAACTCGGTTTGTTGTCCCATCATTTTTTTCTGAAGTGTAAGGAAAACACGCAAGCCTGAACTGCTGATATAATTCAACTTTTCGCAATCCAGAATCAATTTTGAGTTGCCGGGTTCAATGGCTGCGTCAATCGCAGTTTCAACATCTTTGTAGTTGATTGTGTCAATTCTTCCTTCAATATATAGGATTAAGACATTTTCTTTTTGGTTTTTGGTAATCTCCATGACTAGATGTTTTTTTCTAATGTTAGTATGTTTTGTTCGTTGATTCTCTGGTAAAATAAGTTGTCTGTAAATTGTTTGACAAGAAAAATACCGAGTCCACCCGGTTCTCTTTCACTGAGCGGAGCTTGTATGTCCGGGCTTTTCATCTCAAGCGGATTAAAAGCGGTTCCGTCGTCTTTAATTTGAATGGATAGCATGTTGCCCGTCAGCTTAAATTCGACAGCGATTGTATGCGTTAGTTTGTCGTTGTATGCGTAAAAAATAATGTTGCTTAAAACCTCTTCCAGTGCCAAATTCAGGTGCATGCTTAAAGCTAGCGTCAAATTCCATTGTTCCGACAGTTGTTCGAGGCACGCATTAACGCGGTGCAGTTCATCGATCTTATTTGCTATTTCAATGTATGATTTTTGCATATCCAACTTTTACGAAAATAAGTATTTTGTCAGATTATTCGGCCTAAAAAGTTTAATGTAAGTAAGGTTATATCGTCGGATTGGACATTGCCATTGGCAAATTTATCGACAGATTGTTTAACGACTTCAATCAACTCGTGCGAATTTTTCGATTGGTTTTCTTTGAGGCACTGCATTAATCGTTCGGTAGAATAGAGCTCTTGTGAAATATTCTCGGCTTCGTTGATTCCATCGGTGTATAAAAACAGTTTGTCCTTTGGTTCGAGTGTTATTCTATTTTGAATAAAATTGAACTGAGAAAGCACACCTAATGGAATGTTGGTTGCAACAGGAATTGCCTCGGGTTGTTGTCCTTCTTTCAGTAATATTGGAGCATTATGTCCGGCATTGGCATAATCCATTTCTCCGGATTGAAGGTTGAGTATTCCAAGGAAAAGTGTCACAAACATATTTTCTTCATTGTCGGATGAAAGAGCCTGGTTAAGTTCATAAATAATTTCCTGAGGTGATTTGCCTGAATTGGCAACTGTTCGCAGCAAGGTTCGGGTAACAGCCATGAAAAGCGAAGCGGGTACACCTTTTCCGGAAACGTCGCCAATAACAAAGCAGAGGTGCTTGTCATCAATCAAAAAGAAATCGTATAAATCGCCACCCACTTCGCGGGCAGGCTCTAATTTGGCAAACAAGTCGATTTGCGGATGATTGGGGAAAGGTGGAAATATTTTAGGGATTAATCCCATTTGAATGTTACGGGCTATCCGGAGTTCGCTTTCCATTTTTTCGCGTTCCGTGGTTGCCTGCTGAAGGTTGCGTATGTATTCCTGAATTTCGGTTTGTAAAAAGGCAAAAGCTTCTTTTAATTGCAGAATTTCGTCATTCGCTGTAAGCTCCGGCAACTGAGCATTAAAATTACCATGAGCCAGTTTTTTTGCAGCTTCGGCAAATTGTGACAAGCTGGCGGTTTTTGATTTTACAATTCGACGGATAACAAAAGCCAGACTGCTTAAAGCCAGTGCGATAGAAAAAAACAGAATAACTGAGAGAAGATGCAGGGATGCAAACATTTCCTTTTCAGGGAAAAGTATCATTATGCTCCAGTCCATGCCGGGAAGAGCGGTGTAGTAAAGCTGGTAACTGGTTCCCTCAATGGAAATGGATTGATAGGCCGTTCCTCTTTTTATCATATTCTGCCCAATTGTGCGCAATTCGGGGTTGTTAACTTCCTGCGCATAGCTGAAAATGGTTTCATTCATAATGAAATCCGGGTTGGGATGCGAGATAAATGTTCCGTTCGGGCCGATTATCGAAGCATAGCCGCTGTCCAGAATTTTTACCTGGTTCACCAATTGTGCAAGCCATTCCAGCGAAACGTCAACAGTCATAATTCCTAAAGGAACGGAATCGTTTGAGCTGTAAAACGGAACAGAATAGGTGGTTAATAACTGGTTGGCTCCACCTTCATCAAAGTATGGATTTGACCAATAGCTTTTGTTTATGGTAAATGGAATCTGGTACCAATCCATGAAAAAATATTCGTAATCGGGTTTGCCCAACTGAATTGATACAATGCTGTCGTTGCTTCGGTAGGAATAGGGCGAAAAATAATACCCCTGGTCTTTGTACGTGTTCGGTTTAAATGCAATGGCGCATCCTGTTATATTGACGTTGTTTTCAACCACTTTTTTTGTGAGCGAATAAACCGAATCGGAGGGTAATAGTCCTTGTTCAAGCATCCATGTGTAATTGTTCAGGATGCGTTCGGTAGGAGATAGTATGTTTGAGATTTTCAGAACCGTGTTTTCCGCTAAACTCGAAACCAGTTTTTTATTGTTTTCGCGGATAGATTGCTGAGAATACCAGTAAAATATGCTAATAATGAAGATAACTATGATGCTGCAAAATAGAACGATGTCAGTTACCAAGCGGGAAGATATGGAACGGAATTTCGTATTTTTCATGTGTTTATTTTTTGTTTTTATTGCCACATGGAATTCGCATGATTGAAGAATAATCATTTAGATTGGTGTTTCCGTAAATCATGCTCATTTCATTCGTGTAAATTTTCAAAGTTGGTTCGTATAATTTTCGTAAACACTACACTATTTCAAGCTACTTTTCAACGGAATGGAATAGCCATTTATACATTTCCGGTTTGTGCGGGCTTTTCTCACAGATGGCTATTTCATTCGTATATAATTTATTTTTATTTGTCGAATGGAATTCGCATGATTGGAAAATATTCATTTCGATTGGCGTTTCCCGGAATCATGCTCATTTCATGGAAAAGGTAATTGTCGTTTTAGGTACTTGTAAGTTTTAAAGAGATAAATCCGGATTGTAAAACTCATTATAAGGAATTGGCTCTTTTATGTTGTTGTCATCAATTAAAAGTTGATTTGCCCGGTCGAAGGTTTCCGGATTCAGCAAGCCCATGCGTGTTTTGTCTTTCGATTCCATCAAAAGCAATACCTGTTCTAGCATATTTGTTTGATGCGCTTTATTGGTTGGCTGATGCGCTTCCTTCATCAGTTGAAGCACCTCCTGGATGGTTTCATCCCGGTTGGCACGGGCATATTCCCATCCTTTTAAACTGGCCCGGATGAATTTCTCAATAGCTTCTTTTCTTTGGTCAAGGGTTGTTTTTAAACAGTACAATCCATCTTCAGGAATATTAAACCCCATTTCGTTGAAGTAAAATGTTGTAAGTTTTTCCTTGTCAACTCCCGAAAGCAAAAGCTGGTTGTATTCGTTGTACGAAGTTATTACTTGTGCATCCACGCCGTCGTTCAAAAAAAGGTTGATGCCCGACAAAACAGGAACCCAGTTTACCTTGAGTTTATTGCTTTTAACAAATGCCTTTGGAACCTCGTCAAAACCGCTTTTCCATATTGCGATGTTTTTATTGTTGAGGTCTTCCGTTTTTTCGATTCCCTTTTCTTTTTTTGCAACAATAAGCAAGGACGAGTTTTGAGATAGTTGTGCAATGTTGATAAGATTAGGAGTATTATTGTGTTCCTGCATTGCCGTTAGTAACATCAGCGAAACAATATCTGCCTCACCTTTTTCTAATTTATTAAATACATTTTCAGAGGTTCCGGGGTGAATAATTTTTACATCAAGCCCGGCCTCGGAGTAATAGCCTTTTTTCTGAGCCATATAAAAACCTGCAAATTGAGCCTGTGGATACCATTGTGGAGAGAATGTCAGGCTTTGGGCTGAGCAAATTTGAGAGACGCTGGTAAGGACGATAAAAATAAACGTTAATCGTAAATTAGTTTTTGGTTTTAAATTCATTTGTCTCCTGATTAATGCATGCGAAATGCGAATTTACACATTTATTGGAATTTAATCGAAAGATATTATGTTGTGCAATTCTTAAAATACTAACTTTCAAAAATCAAAATACAATTTGTTTACTTAGTAAAAAAACAACATCATTGAAACGCTCTGATATATTAACCAATCGAATTTTTAAACGTTATTTCTTACCCACAATTTTAATGACCATGGCCCTTTCAATGGGTATAATTGTGGATGGTATTATTGTTGGCAATAAGTTGGGCTCTGAAGCATTGGCGATTGTGAATTTATCCACACCAATTGTTCTTGGGTTTAATTCAATTTATGTTTTAATGGGGGTTGGCGGATCTATTCTGGCTGCCATTGCAATTGGTCAGCGCAACGGGGGAAATGCAATTTCTTACTTTCAGCAGGCGGTTTGGATGATGCTTATCTTGTCGGCGATTGTTGTAGTTTTCGGACTAATTTTTCATACCCGTATTGCCGGATTTATTGCCGGTGACACCGGACTGGAGGCAAAACTTATTCCGTATATAAAGATTCTTTTTTTAGGGGCCCCGTTAATGATTATTGTTCCCGGTATTGCTTGTTTTATCCGTACGGATAATAATCCGCGATTAGCTTCTATTGTTTTGATTGTTGCCAATGTAGTGAACCTTATTTTTGACCTTATCTACCTGTTTGTTTTTAATATGGGGGTTGAGGGGGCAGCTTTGGCTACGATAACCGGTTATGGGGCAGGTTTTCTGATTGTTGCAACATACCTTCTCAAGGAGAAGGTAACTTTCAGGATTAAAAAGCCGGAGATGATTTCGAAAACAAAAGCTCTTAAAATTATAGCGGCAGGACTACCTCCTGCATTAACCACTTTGTTTTTATTTCTGAAAATATTTCTGATTAATATTATCGTAATTAATACGCTGGGGAAATCAGGAATGGCCGTGTTCTCTGTTTGTTTATCGTGCCTGGCATTTGTATCGATGTTTATTTCCGGGGCAGCTCAAACCATTTCTCCAATTATTGGCGTGTTGCATGGCGAGCAGGATCAGCAAGGCATCAAGTTTACCATTTTTCGAACGTTTAAAATTGTTGGATTGGCAAGTCTGCTTTTAATTGCCTTGTTCGAGATCTTTCCATCGCAAGTATTACAATTTTTTGGGATTGGTACTGAAAGTGAGCTGGTGCTTGGCGTTCAGGCGATTCGTATATTTTCATTAAGCTTGTTGGGGACGGCCGTAAACGTTGTGTTGATGTATTATTTCCAGATCATTCAGCAAAAGAAAATCTCCATGCTAATTGCTGTTGCTCAGGGATTTTTGTTGGTGGTACCACTGGCTTTTGTCTTTAGCAAAATTTGGGGAGGTTCCGGTATCTGGATTGCATTCGGAATCAGTGAAGTTTGCACATTGATTATCGTGTTCTTTCAGACCCGGCATATTCGGCGAAATTCGGATGTGAAGCTGCAAGGGATGTTGCTTTTTAAACCAGAAACTTCAGCCAATGCTTTGTTGGATGTCAGCATTGTTGATGATGTGAAAAATGCAGCTAAATTATCAGAAGAAGTAGTTCAATTTTGTTCTGCCCATGGATTAAATGAGCGTACATCGATGCATGTGGGATTAGCGGTGGAAGAATTGGCCGTAAACAGTTTCCTGCATGGATACAGTGACAGAACAAAGAAAGTCGTTGATGTCCGGGTTTCGATTGGCTCTTCAGAAGTTTTAATCAGTTTAAAAGATGATGGTGTGCCATTTGATCCGACAAACAATATAGTTGCCGAAAATGACCCTGATTTTAAATCAATGGGATTGAATTTGGTTCGAAATATTGCAAGTGAAGTCAATTATACCCGGATGCTTGGGTTGAACAGCACAATCATTAAATTTCAGTATTAAGTAGCTGTTTAAACAGTTTCTAAAAGAAAAGCCGAAATAACGATTCGTTAAAACGGCTTGTATCAAGTTAAAAATATTTGCTTTTGATCTTTTTGACTCAAATTATAAAGCGTTGTGCAACAGTTCCGAATGTTGTGTATTTATTCAGCCAAAGTCAAAACAGTTCTTCCTTTTAATTTTCCCTGTAGCATTAATTCAATTTTTTGCGCTACATCCTCCAGTTTAATTTCATTGCAAGTGTCGTTTAATTGTTTCGGTTTCCATTCGTGAGCTAATTTATTCCAAACTATTTTCCGGTATTTCATCGGATAATTTTGAGAATCGATTCCAATGAGTGTAACACCTCTCAGGATAAAGGGAAAAACGGTTAAATCAAGTTTGGGAGATGCAACGTTTCCACAACAAGTTACAGCACCCATTGAATTGGTCGATTTAATGATGTTTTCAAGTATTACACCTCCAACCGTATCAATAGCGCCTGCAAACAAAGGTTTTAATAATGGCTTTTTATCAAAATTTTCAATCTCGCTCCGCAATAGCACTTCCTCTGCTCCAAGATGAATTAAATAATCCCGTTCTGTTTCCTTACCTGTTATTGCAACCACTGAATAACCCAATTTACTTAAAATGGCAACACTCAATGCTCCAACTCCACCTGTTGCACCCGAAACCACTATTTTACCATCCTCTGGCTTTATCAATTCCGTAAGTCTTAAAACCGACATTCCCGCTGTTAATCCGGCAGTACCATATATCATGGCCTCTTTCATACTCATTTTTTCAGGCAATTTTACAACCCATTCTGCTGGAACCTGAATATACTCGGCAAAACCACCGTCAGTATTCATGCCTAAATCATAACTGGTCACAATTACTTTTTCTCCAATAGCAAATAAATCACTGTTCGATTTTTCTATTGTTCCAACTGCGTCAATTCCTGGTGTGTGCGGATAATTTCTCGTTACGCCTTTATTCCCCGAAGCCGATAATGCATCTTTATAATTCAATGAACTGTAGTACACTTTTACCAAAACCTCGTTATCGTTCAATGTGCCAAATTCCATTTCTTTAATGGAGCTTTGAAAAATCCCATCAATCTCTTCAATCCGAAATGCTTTAAATGTAGAACTATTTTGTACCATCTTTTGTATTTTAATTTCACTTACTTTTGTGCAAATGTCAGGATAAATATTTTGCCTGTCAAGAACTTACAAATGGTTGGTAAACGAACATTTATTTCTGTTTTTAGTGTTTTCAAGACTTTGAGGGAAGAAAAAAATGAAAAAAAGTTATTGCCCGATTGATACATTTATAAATGTTGTCAAAGGAAAGCGAAAAGGAACGATCATTTTACACCTTTTTCAGGGAGACAAAAGATATAGCGAATTGGTTAAACTATTGACTGATATTAGTGAACGAATGCTGACTAAACAGCTGAAAGAATTAGAAGCCGATGGATTAATCAATCGAACCGTTTTTCCTGAAGTTCCTCCGCGTGTTGAATACAGCTTAACTGAACTTGGTAAAGAAATTCATCCTGTCCTCAAAGGAATGTATAAGGGAGGAATGCTTTTTGAAAAATCGATTGATGATTTGCAGAACTAATTTACTTAAAAGTTTCCATCGGGATTAAGCAGGCTAATAAAGTAGTTAAGATGGCTGCCTGTGCTTATAATCTCAAGAAACTATTGAAGTTCGTCAAAAATGATTTGCATACAAAGGCACAAAGTGCTCAAGCCTTTGTGAATCGTCTTTTGTGGGCTTATTTTAGTCCAATAGTTCTGGTTTAAGCTATTCAATTTTTGCATCATCAAAAACAAAAGCTGTAATAACGATTCGTTAAAACGGCTTATATCAAGTTGAAATATTGGCTTTCTATCCCTTTGTTCTAGTTTTAAGGCGTTGTGCAACGGTTACATTTGTTAGCATTAGTACTTTTTTGAATTAATAAATTTTTCCCATCTATTTTTTTCTTTCTGTAAATCATAGTTTTTAATCATAATTGGAAAGTATTCATCTAACGTTAAATCAGACTTTTCATACTTTTTCAATTCTTCAAAAAAGAAGGGCATAAGTGTAAAACCCATTGCATATTGATTATTGATTTCTTCTATAGTTTTTTCATTTGTCCAATTATAATGTTTTGCTCTTAGAACATAGTCAATTGTTCTTACTAATGATTCAGCAGCTAATGCATCCAATCCCAGATAAAAATCACCTTTTTTTTGTCGAGTTTGTATTCCAATATTACTTGCATTCTTTATTTTCCACAATTCTGTTGAATGTTTATCAAGCATTGGGTTCACAATATGATGCAATGCTTCATGATAAAATGCATCAGGGCCTGGCAAAGTCTTTCGTGGTGAGACAATAATGTAAATGTCTTTCGTAGAGGCACAAGTAAATCCAGATTCATTTTGCATGAAGGGGCAAATGTTAAAATGAATTTTTATTGAATCAAAGCGGTTCTCATTAATCCTACAAAATTTTACTATGTCATCAATTGCTTTATCTGTATAAGGCGCATATTCGTAATTTGCCTTCTTTAAGTTCGCATAATATCTGTCCCATAAGGATGGAATATTAGCTTTTAAATAAAATTCATTTAACAAGGCTGTAAACTTTTCATCTTTTCTATATTTAGGCGTTATTAGAGTGGCTGAATCTGGGAGCCAATGAAAGTTGGGTGGTAACGATAAGTCAAATGATTTACATCCAACAGCAGCAAACGTTGTTCCATCAGTTGATTTATAAGTTCCGGAAATCTTTTCTTTATACTCTCGGGGTAAAATAGAATCTAATTGATTCCTCAAATCTAATCTCTCACGTGTCATAACTGTGTTTTCATAGTCATAACCTGAAATATTGGCAAAAGCCAATGCAGTAAAAAGACGAATATCTGGTTCTAAATCAAATCGGAGGGTGTCATAAGTAACGGCTTTATTAAAAACTTGCTTACTTGATTTTTCTATTTTATTTGTTTCAGTTTTTGGTCGATTATTGCAACCAAATATCAAAAACAGGAATGCAATTGAAATGAGTTTCATCTTTTTTAGTATTAATGCTAACGGTTGGTACATGTTGTCGGGGCGGATTTCGGAGAGCGTTCCTGTCCGAAGGGCATGAACGGCGATGCGAGAATCCGCAGTTGGCGAACCACCAAACCCGCCCTGCAATATGTACCGTGTTGAACTAAATCCGCCTACGGGCGGATAGCTGATTAAAAGTACCCGATTCTTTCGTAATTCGGAGATTATTAACCACAAAAATTTCTGAATATGAGAAAGAAATCGGGACTTACTATCATTGAGCAGGCAGTTGTGCTTGTTCCTGAGTTTGAAAAAGTTTTTGGTAAGCTGGAACAACAGGTTACCTTACGCGGACAGAGCAAAAGTACTCTGGATAATTATATCCGGCGCATTGCCCTGTTTGTAATCCATTTTGAGAAACTTCCGGAGCAGATCGACTCTGAAGAAATCAACGAATATCTGGCTGCTTTAGCCCGTGATCCGCGCTCCCCAGGACGGAGTAGTTTTAAACACATGGTTTACGGACTTCGATACTATTACCGCCTACTGGGGATGAACAAAAATGCCATTGCCCTGCCTTCTCTGAAAAAAGAAGCCAAACTTCCGGTTATACTGAACCAGAAGGAACTTAAAGAGCTTTTCTCTGCACCAAAACTGCTTAAACAACGGGTAGTACTCACCCTTATTTATTCTGCCGGGTTACGCGGCCAGGAGGTGATTAACCTGAAAATCTCAGACATCGATTTTGACCGTCGTACCATCCACATCCGTCAAAGCAAGTACAAAAAAGACCGGATTGTTCCTCTTTCTGATTACATGGCCTCAGGCCTAAAAAAATATCTTTCAGCTGAAAACCCACACATCTGGTTGTTCAACGGAAAAGAACCCGATGGACGTTACAGCGTGCGAGGTCTGTCGTGGGTAATGCGCGAGAACCTGAAAAAAACATCTATATCCAAGGACGTGAACCTTCACTCGCTGCGCCATTCCTATGCAACACACTTGTTGGAACAGGGTTTGAATATTGTCTCCCTGAAAGAGTTGCTTGGGCATGCCGACATCTCCACCACCATGATTTACCTGCACGTGGCACAATGCCCGTTGATCAAACCACATAGCCCGCTGGACACACTTTATAACTTGCAAAAAAAGTGAGAGCCAGATTCGAACTGGCTGATGTGGTCAATATCTTTGGCCCGGAACTGACAGCCAGAACAAAGCAGACTCCTTTGCAGCTAAAGGTTCTGGGTAAAATAGCCTCTTGCCGAACCGCCGCTCTGGGCGGACACGAAGAAGCTTGCGAAAACTGTGGTACCGTGCGTTACAGTTACAACAGTTGTGGAGACCGTCATTGTCCCAAATGCCATGCGGCAAAACAAGCCTTCTGGATTGAAAACCTGATGCAAACCACTCTGCCCATAAAGCATTACCATCTTGTATTTACAGTGCCGCACCTGTTGAACCAGGTTTGTCTGCATAACCAGCGGTTGTATTACGATCTGCTTTTTACTGCGGTATGGAATACACTCCGGTCGTTCGGCTATTCCCATTTTGGTGCAGAAACCGGGACTGTCGCAGTCTTACACTCATGGGGACAAAACCTGAGTTTGCACCCGCACATCCACTGCCTTGTTCCTGCTGCCGGTTATACATTGGATGGGCAGTGGAAAAATATTGGTCATTCGCAAAATTATCTTTATCCGGTACACCAACTGAGTGAAGCTTTTAAAGCAAGGTTTCTCGATAGCCTCAAACGTGCGTTGCGCAAACAAAACGAATTGGATTTGTTCAACCATGCCGTGCAACAAGCCTACCAAACCAAATGGGTGGTACATTGTGAACCTTCAATGGCCAGTGCCGAACATGTGGTTAAGTATCTGGGACAATACACACACCGTGTGGCTATTACCAACCAGCGGATACTAAATATTGCCGAAAGGAAAGTGACCTTCGTTGCAAAAGATTACCGAGACAGGGGCACACAAAAGCCCATAACGCTTGATGGCGTTGAGTTCCTGCGGCGCTTTGCCATGCACATTCTCCCCAAAAGGTTTGTCAAAATCCGGCGGTTTGGCATTTATAACCACACCACAAAACGAAGCCTTCAGTTACTGTTCGTGCCGGAAGAAAAACCCGACATTAATGCACTTATAAAACAAGAAAAAGCACCCGAAACCAATGTTGAGCGGTTTGCAAGGCTAACGGGAGTAAACCCCTGTCTTTGCCAGGTGTGTAAGACCGGGAGAATAGTTACAATAAGGGAACTGCCTCGCATCAGGTCTCCGGGTTTGAACCACCGAAAAACCCTCAGCCTCATTTAATAACAAACATCAATTATGCGTCATCCTGCGCAACAGGGAAAGGTATGCCCATAGGCCAACAGAAACACAAAAAAAGCAGAGAAAAAACACAGTTTGTCCTTGCAAATGAAGTGAAAAAGCACAAAAACCTGCAGTACGTCAAAGAACGTTATATCATTTAATTTACTTCAAAAAAACAAAAACGGTCGATAAGTGCATAGCCATGAATCCGGCGGATGTAGTCCAACACAGACTCATCGCTGGGTCTTGCAGACCGCTCAGAGTCCTATTTATTATGCAACGTTATTTTCCTCTCATAATATCAAGTTGATACATTGCTTCATTGTCTAATTGCTGCTCTAACCAATCATCAAAGTACTCGATTAGTTCCGGTGCAAGTTTCAATGCTTCTCCTAATTCTGTGACATTTTTAAGCCTTATTGGCTTTAAATTTTCAAATAAACCTTCATAAACATCCTTTGTTTCCTTGTCAATAAAATCGTCTGGATTATTTGAAACATAAATCAAGTCATAAAGTAACGGAAATTCACTCTCAACAAATTCACAAATGTTCCGTAATATCAATGCATCATTGAAATTGTTTTTATTATTTTGAAATGGTGGCTTTTTGTTCGAAGCAAGTTCTGCGATAAATAATTTTTGAGTTTCTGTGGTGTTTATGATTGTGCATGAATTCATAAATGTTTCTATCTCCTCAACCCTCTCTTTTGCTTTTTGAATTCTGTTAGACTCAGTTTTATATTCAGAAATAATTTGCAAATACTTCTCTTTTGAATCACTTGAAAAATGATTTGCAAGATTTATGGCTGATTTATATTCATTCTTGATATTAGCAGTCAAATTTTTAATTGTTGTCTCTTTGTTACGTGACCATTCTTTCAGAATTATGTCGTTTAGGAGGACTCTAATTTCTCCATTTTCTTTCATTTCTTTGAATTTTACCCAAAGTTCATAAAACGTGTCCTTTGTCAAGTATATCCAAATCTGTGTGTCTAATGCTATGTTTGTTGTCATTTATTTGTCGCTTTTTTATAATGTTGCATAACGTATGGCGGTATGAAACGTAGCGGATTGCGTGGCTGCAAACCTATCCCCCGATACTGACCTTGCCAGCGGGAACTAAGCTTGCAAATTGCACTGAAACCGCTATGTTTTATGACCGCGTGTTAGCACACGTACTTTTTTATTCAAATATTTCTTTTTCAAGTTCCTTATAAACATTAGTATCTTCAGTGACCAATGGAGCTATTGTATCACGAATGAATGCGCATTTATTATTCCCCCCTTGAGATAATGATAAAATCCGTTTTAATTCTGTAAAAATCACACCGCTTGCTGATTTAATATCATCAATAGGATTCCCCCTTGTTATACTATCTTGGATGGCTTTATTTTTAGACTCTAAACAATCTTGTATCAATTCAGGTTTACCATTTGAGATGCAGAGTTTATGAATAATCTCATCGTCTAAAAGATAACTCTCGATATGTCTTTTTTGGGAAGTCTTGATTCCTTTTTCCTTTAACTCTTTAATCTCTTGTTGGCTTTTACCATCTCTATCAACAAACTTTATTAGAGAAGATGCCTTAAGAATACTTGAAATAACTTTTACTGATTGATTTTCAATATTCTCAATTTCAGAACTTGAGCCAATAGAAACAAATTTTGTGTCATGATATTTTTGCTCAAATATTTTACCATAAATCTGAGCATCAAAATCTTTATATTTTCGCCCTAGAGAAGTACCTTCACAAAAAACAATCCTTGTAGGGGCAATTAATTGAGAAAAATCAGCAAATGCAAGGTCAAAGAAGCGATTCCATATAGTTTTATCAATTTTAGCAGGATAAATATTTTCCGTAGAATCAAAATCTCTATTATCAAAATCTAAGAAAACCACACTACCAGGAATTAGTTTTTCAAGCTCTTCTGCTTGTTTTAACATTCCTATTGAGTGAGTAGAAATCCAAAGTTGAGAATTAGCAGGTGTGAGATTGTACAGTTCTTTGAGGACTTTTGCTTGCAATCTTGTATGCATATGAGCTTCTGGTTCATCAATACAAAAAATGGCATCACTATAATAAATTGATTTTATTATCATATCAAGCAATAAATCAAAAACAGATTTTTCTCCTGCTGATAGATTTTTATAGTGAAAACCTTTTGACGTACCTTTTTCAAAATAGAAACATCCATTTGAAAGTGGGTCTCCAATTGAACTCAAATTTAAATCTTCAAAGACGGTACCAAGTGAAGTTTTTATTTTTCCAATTAATTCATCCCTTAACTGTTCAACTGTCTTTAAATTATTTGATTCCTCGAATACACCAGATAACGTTTGAGAAATTAATCTTTGATAATTCTCGGATACAGTAATATCATTCAGCATCAAAGTTTCAAGTTTTGGGTTCTTAGTTGGGTCATGCTGTTTATTCAAATTACTTACTGTAAAATCAGGTTCATTCCGATATGCCGTTCTAAAATAAAATTTATCCTTAATTGCTTCTCTGTCAAATGTCACATGATTATGAAAATCAATTATAACTTTATCTTGATACCAATTTTGATTCGTCGGGCTACCATCAATTTTCTCGTAATATTCCTTTTGACCTGCAGTATTAAATCCTTTAAGTCTATACCAATGATTGAAGGCTTCAAACAAAGAAGTTTTCCCACTTCCATTAGGCCCTACCAAGAGAATTAATCTTGCTGTTTCAGGAATATCAGAAATTGTTAAATCAGTAAATCGCTTAAACTTATTTATTTTAATAGACTTAATTTTCATAGTAGCTGTCTTTTAGTATGTGTGCTAACGTTGTTATAACCCAAACTTGGGTTATTTTGACTTTATCACTTTGTGTTATGTCTCTAATATCAGGGAATAACCCAATGTTTGGACTAAAATAGCTCATCGAACGGATTTTCCAGATATCCTTTAGGTAGATTTATTTCTACCGTCTGCTTATACTCTGTTTCATCAATGTTGTATTGGTTGCCTAATAGCGCAACAAAATCATTCCGGTTAAAATTTTTCTCAGGAATAAGCCAACAACGCTTCGTTTGACTCCCTCTACTTCCGTGATATTTTTTTACCCGTCCTATCAATTCCTGATTAAAAGGAAAAAGCAACATAACCACCGGTTCTCCGGTATGTATGCCATTTTTTAATTGTACAGAAAGTGGGGGCATTAAGTTTGTTTTTTTGTCTTTTCCAAAGATATGAAAATGAAAGTAAAAAGGGGAAAGTAAAAAGGCAAAAGTTTGAATGGATTGAGTGATTGAATACTTTGCCCAAAGCAGATAAATTTTCAGTTTCAGGCTTGGCAAAAATAAAAATGCTTCGCTGCACGCTGTTTGAGTCGTGCAACGAAGCAAATATTTTTTGTGTTGTATGGCCCGGTGTTAAGCCAGTTTCAACTTTAAGGTTTGTAATTCGATTCGCAGTCGTTCAAGTTCCTGCATCATGCACAGGCTGGCATTCGATTCTTCCAGCTGCTTTTTGTATTGCTGAAAAAGATCGCGGTAATATTCGATTCCTTTTTGCAGATTCTCGTGAAACGTTTCAAAACTCTTGCGTTGTTTGTCTGCAATCGGTTTAATCGTTTCGTCAATCCGGTCTTTCAGATAATCGATGTACATGTTCAGCTCTTTGAGGAACAGGTTCGGACGGTCGGTGCGATCGATAATATTGCAGCGCCCGTAAATATGATCGACCATGCTTTGCAGCGATACCGGCTTCGAGAAATAAGCCAGGTTGGGTCCGGGACAAACCGATACGGCAGGGCCTTCGGCCGAAGTGTCGAGTCCGTTTGCCAGGTAAGCCGAGGCACTCAGCCCCTTGCAAAGACAGGCTTTTTCAGTCAATGCAGCATAAGCTTGCTGATATTCTTCTTCCGGCAGATGTTGCTCTTTTAGCTCGTTTGTTTTCTGACGCAGATACTGTTTCGAAGCCGTGCAGGTTCCGTCGGCACTGAGAGCCAGAAATTTTTTGGTACAGCTGAATCCCGGGTTTCCTTCGCTGGCACGTTTGGTTTTTTCAATGTCTTTGGTGTTGCCGCGTACATTGTTGAACCACACTCCCAGAGGAGAAATGGGGCTGAGGTACAAATCGTCTTCTTTGGCCTTGCAAAGCAAATCAAGAGTTTGCTCGTCGATATTTACCGCCTCGGGAACCAGCATAAACGGAGTTCCCCAGCCAATTGAATCGAGTCCGTAATAGTCGAGCAAAAAGCTGTGCTCTTTGGCCGTACCCACACCGCCCTGCGCAGTAATTTTTAGCGGGAGAGCTTTGTCGGGGGCAGTTTTACCCTTGTCGGCAAGTCCTTTTACAAATGTTTCGTGCAATTGGGTAATTAATTCCTGACGGTTGGTTTTGAATTCTTCGAGTACGGGTCCCAATAAGTAACCGTCGGTAGCAAAGGCATGCCCGCCGCAGTTCAGTCCCGACTCAACTCTGAATTCAGAAACCCAGATTCCTTTTTTAGCCAGAAATCGTCCCTGAATAAGCGCTGAGCGATAGTCGCTCACTTTCAGAATAATTTTCTTATTCAGTTTCCCCGATTCGTTCGGATAAAAATCTTCAAACTCTTCGATATAAGCATAAAGTCGGGGATTCATTCCGGCCGACAATACCAGCGACGAGGTGAGTTTGCTGTTGGCAAATCCGCGCAGCGATGTGTGTGCATCGTTGTACATGTCGGGCAGTTTTTCTCCGTTTTTAGAGTGAGGCCGATCGAGTTTCGACATGATGTTGACATCAATTTCGCCCAGATGAATATTTTCGTTCACCCAGGTACTGACTTTTTGCTTCATTTGGGGCAGATCAATATTGCGAAGCTGATTGAATCGCTGTTTTACCTGCGACATGTCGGGCAACATTTTGATGTACTTATCCAGTTCACCTTCTTTTTGCTGGATCGATTCTTTTACTTTTTCGAATTTGCGCCGGGCTACTTCCTGAATTGTATCCAGATAAGCCGTAATGCGCCGGGCCCTGAAATCTTCAGTTTTCGGACTGATTGACTGGAATGGAATGTTTAACTTCCGGCAATAAAGCTCACGGAGATTTTCCATCAGAATATCGTCAACCAGAGAAATAACCGAGGAGATACCATACTGGGCCACTTTTGCGGGAGTATCAATCGAGTACCCCAATCCCAAAACAGGGATATGAAAAGTATGCTGATTGTAATGCATCGGTTTTTATTTTTAAGATCAATGGGAGACAAAGGTAACCGAAGCATTGAGCTGGCAATCGATAAGCTGAAATACCTGAAAGAGAAGCCTGAAAAAATATTTTTACTGCATTTGTTTGGTCTGATTATCAGGTTTTATGAGCGAAGTGTGAAAAAATGTGAATTTTAACCAATACATTTTTAGTTTGAACATTATGTTTGAAATATTCGGGCAGAAAGAGAAACGAAAATTGTTTGTGTTACATTCCTTTTAGCAGAAAAGCAATTCCAACTCCGATGTAGTTGCCGAAAGCATATCCCAAAATACCAACTGTTAACCCCGAAATAATTACTTCTTTATTGCGAATGGCTCCGGCTACTACCGGAACAAATGGCGGCGAAAAAGTAAGTGCTGTAATGGTTATGATCGTAGTGTCTGAATCGACTTTGAAGATCCACGAAAGGAATACATGAATCAGCAATGAACCAAAAACGGCCAGTGTGACATATAGGAACATATCAAGAAAGTCGATGCGGAACATGCTATGCAAATCGGCCATGCTTGATACCACCAGCGAGAACACAATGATGAAATACATTCCCAACTGGAAAGTTTTTTCAATACGATTGACCCACGAAAGTGAACCCAGAATGAGCCCGAGTGTGGTAATTGTCAGAATTACGGTAACCATCTGTGCGCTTGGTGCAACCAATAAGCTCAGCGCGCCGCCGGTAGCAAAAATTGCGATCGACAAAAGCAGCGCTTTTACCAGTTGCAGTGCCGTTTTCCGGTTCAGCATGCCCAAATAGTTGTCCATGCCCTCGCTTTCCTTTACCAGTTGAGAGAGATTAATATGTTTGTGGTTTTCGTGAAAATGCGGCAGAAAAAGATTGAATACCCGCTGGGCGATGGTAAGCAGGAACAGCAGGCAAACCGAGCCCAGTACCAGATCGTAGGTGTGGGTTAGTATAAAAATATTCGGGCTTACATCTACTGCGGTGGCAATGGCGGCCAGGTTGGGAGTTCCGCCCGTGTAAATACCGACAAGCATTCCGGCAACTTTCCACGATTCGGCAATGCGGTCGTGAAACAGCATGTAGCCACCCAATACAACAATCAGCAACGAAATAACGGCCAGGAAAAGGGAAAATAAAGCTCCTTTGGCTAACTTTAACCAGCGTTTCATATCAAGCGAAAAAAGCAATAGGGGAATAGCCATGGGAATAACAATGGTCATAATTAAATCCTGAATTCCTGAAATCTGGTTCCACACCAGGTCGGATTGCGAAATGATTCCCTGATCGAAATGTTGCATCAATGCCTCTTTGGGCATTTTGGCTTTGCCGGCCAGCAAGGCTCTCATTGCATCGCTCGCCCGCGGAAAAATTCCGACATTACCAATAATCAAACCCAGTGCATAGGCCAGAACTACTGCGCCAATTTTGTTCAGGGTTTTTGAAATATGAGTGAGGTAAATTAATAAAACCGGAGTGAGGAAATAGAAAAGGATCAGAGATAGTGCAATCAGCATTCGTTCGTTTTTTAATTGAAGCAAACAAATATAGGAAAAACGGAGTAACGACGAATATTATCGGACTCCGTTTTCCTTATTGAATGCAGAGAGGCCATTTGGCACATCTACCGAATACTCTATTTTTCGACTGTAGATTGTATCTGTTGGACGAATTCTTCGATGAACTTTTGTATTGATTGCGGGTCATTTCCTAATAATGACAAGCACTGATTGGTGCTGTATGCATTTATAAATTTTTGTTGGCCAACACGTTCAATAACATAGTGAGTGAAAATTCCTGATAGCGGGTAATTGTCAAAATTGAAAAAGAAGTTTGTTTTTCCGGTGAGTAGCTCGGGAGTGAGCGACAGTATATTTTTGTATGTTGTTTGCATATCGTTTGAATAGGCTTGCTGGTCGAAAAAATAGTCAGTGCACTGGCGAAATCCTTCCTGCCAGAACGCATCTTCACATTTGGCAATTCCGAAGTCGATAATTGTATGTCCAACTTCGTGTTTTAGAGTAACCATGTTTAATCCGGTAACATGGTTGCTTGTTGCTACCGACTTTCCGTAGATTGTCATACTTGCGGGTTGAGCAAGAAACTGATTTATTTCATTGTTCTTTGCGTAGAAGAATAAATTCGATCGGGGAATTTTGCATTGAGCAATATTTAGAAAAGAGCAGAGTGAGTCGGTAAAATTGTCGATTTCTGTTGCAATGGCTGTGCTAATCGAATCGTTGCCAAGCGAATCGGCAATGAACAGGTCGAAATAACGAGATTGTGTCTGATATTTGAAATATTTTTTCCGTAAATCCCGCAGATCGTTAATGTGTTTTTCTCCGCGTTGATCGGAATACCATCCGTTGTATAAAAATTCGTTTCCCCGCAAAATATTGAACGGATAAAAGCCAACAGGCAAGGTGCGAAGAGGAAACCAAGCTCCATTGTTTTTGCACACAAAGAAGCGTTTGGCATCGTCGGTGTAGTAAACCAATGCATCCTGCGGATTGGTGAATTCTTGTCCGATAGCTGAAAATCCCTGATCACATTTTTTTATGGGAATATCAGTAATCGCTTTCTCGCTAAACAGGAAAAAAGGACCATAATATTGTCGTTTTTTCTCTTCGTCAGAAGGATCGAGTTCGCTTTCGCATTTGTATGTATAGACGGGTGTAGGCAGAAAATCGCCCCAAAACGGATAGGCCTCAATAAATATTGAGTCGCTTGACGAGAGGATGTATGAATCGGGATAGACTACTAGGATTGTATCGGTTTTGTGAAATTCAAGTCCTCTCGAGAAATTCTCATCCAAAGGCGCGAATTTGCCGGATTGTGAGACTGCCGCAAAACTGATAAATGAACTGACTACTAGAGTAGTTATTCCTTTTAAATAGCTTGTTTTCATTCGTATAAATTTTTGTTTTAATTATTTTTCAATCAAATACAAACAGGTTAAGAGAGTAAATTTTCATTCTCGTACTTCCTCTTGGATTCTATGCCAAGACTTGTGACAACGGTTGGTGCTTATCCTGTTGAGGCCAATTTCATGCGCGTGATCCCGGCTTTACGGGTACACAGTAAAAAATCGGTCTTTTTACTTATAATGGCATTTAAACCATTTCCAATTGTTTGACAATAACACCTAATTCATTTAACCTGGACAAAAGGTTATTGACTTGTTTGGTTTTTCGTTTAGGGTTGTTATACAAAACGGGTTCTTTGTAAGCCTCTTTGTCTTTAATGATGTGGTATGCAGCAATAATGATTTTGTGTCCTACGGCAACAATCGCTTTTTTCTTACCACGTCGGGCAATCAGGCTTTGGTATTTCCGTTTCAGGTAACTGTCTTTTTTGCGAGTAGCGCCCCAGGCACTTTCGGCTAAGATGGCTTGCAGGTGTTTGTTCCCGTGGATGGTTTTTGCACTTTTTTTTTGCCCCCACTCTCGTTGTTTCCCGGACTCATCCCTGCCCAACTACTCAGATGTTGTTCGCTGGAAAACTGTTTCATGTCCGCCCCAATCTCGCTGATGATCCCAACGGCACTGTCATAAGCTACTCCTGGAATGGTCTGCAATAATTGGATTTCAACGGCATATTGTTTGGCCAGTTCATCGATTTGCTTATCAAGCTTCTCAATCAGCTTTTCCTTGTCTGTTATGCTTTCTTTCAATATACGGAGCATAAACTGGTGATGTTTGGTCAATCTCCCATGCAGTGCTTTCCGAAACTCCTCCTTACTGGCTTTTATCTGCCCGTGGTAATGTTGCATCAACCCGTCAATATTGGTTTTCCCTGCAATCAGGTCGTCAATGATCCGGCTGCCAACAGCCCCGTCAACATTGGTCAAAACACTGCTCAGTTTAATGTTCGCATCTTCAAGTATCCGGATGATCCGGTTTTTCTCGCTTGAACCCTGTGCTACAACTTTTTTCTTGTAACGAACCAAATCACGTAAATTCCGAATTTCAACCGGAGGAATAAAACTGGCTTTTAACAAACCGCTTAGCAGAAGTTTGCTCAGCCATTGGCTGTCCTTCTTGTCGGTCTTGTGACCCGGTACATTGCGAACATGCCTTGCGTTGACCAAGATTATCTCAAAATCGCCTTCTTCCAATATGTTGAACACGGGTTTCCAGTAAACCCCGGTGCTTTCCATTGCAATGTGGGTGACTCCTTCCAATTTGCACCACTCTCTCAACTCTGTCAAAGAACTTGTAAAGGAGCTAAACTCCCTGGTTTCGTATCCTTTTTCGCTTTTGCGAACAGTGGCTACGATATTGTCTTTGTGGACATCAATCCCGCAGCCAACTTTTACAACCTGATCAAATATTACCTTTTCCATAGCTATGTCGTTTCTGCAAAGGTCGTTATTCATTTCGATTGGTGTGCTATTTTCTAGCTCATGGAGATTTCATGTGTATATAATTTATTTTGATTTGTCGAATGTAATTCGCGTGATTGGGAAATATTCGTTTCGATTGGCATTTCCCGGAATCATGCTCATTTCATGTTTTCAGAATTTGTGTTTGTTGATAATTGTTTTCTGTTTTTTGATGTTTTATCTAAGTCGGATTTGCAAGGGGTTTAGTTACAAGATTAACTTTATTTTTTTCTTGCATGAAGATTTTAATGACTCAATGTGTTGAAACGATATTTGAGCGCGTTGAAACTGTTGATAAATGAGAAACACTATGATACTGTTATCTTTTTGGATTTTTTTCTCGGTTATCCTATCCAAATGCATGTTCAGTCTCGTTTTTTAGTTATTCATCATTTAATTTTTAGCGATTTAAAACGTGTGAAATAGTTTTGTACCCACAAAGCCATATCATTCAACATTCAATAATATTGTTTGAAATTGATAAAATATAGCAGTTGATTACGGATTAAAAGATAAAGGATTTAGTACAGAGACGGAAAATTGCGAAACACGTTAGAAAGGGATATACTTAAGAGAGTGACAGGCCATGATTCTACTCTTCTTAAGTTTTCCTCCTTTTGCCAAAATTTATCTTCTTTTTGTCTTTTAGGGGAATGGTCATGAAACTATTCTCCATTTCCTTAAAGAAAGGGGTAATAACGCGTTACAACTTGGCTCGTCACCTGCATTTGATTAGAAAACAGAAAAGCATTGCTTATGAAAGGCCAATATGTTTGTGTAGTCTTGTTCTTTTTTTTGTTCCGCTTCAGTTTTATTTCTGTCGGACAAGAAACCCGGATGAGTGGTACATTGACATTGCATCCATGGGTAAATCTTCCAATTATCAATTCAAATGAGGCGAAAGGTGGTTTCCATCAGGTTGCAAATATAGCTGATCGGAATTCAATTCCTGCAACGAGGAGACTTGCAGGAATGTTTTGCTGGGTGGCTGATGATGGTAATGGTAATTCAAAGTTATATCAGTTATCCGGGACTAATATTACCGATAATGCTACGTGTTGGAAAGAAATATCAACGGGTATTCCAGTTCTGAGTTCTGCTCCCGTTTCGCCGAAATTGAATGACTTGTACTTTAATTCGTCAACAAATCATTTGTATAAATATTCGGGAACAGATTGGATTCCTGCGTCAATTCCGTATGAAGGCGCGGTTGCAGATGTTGATTTGGGTGTACATGGAATTAAAACGGAATCATTGCGCATAACAGGGGGAAGTCCTCAGAATGGATATGTGTTGACCACCGATGATTCAGGAAATGCCTCGTGGCAACCGAACGTACAGAATGTTAGTGCAAGCACTGTTGTAATTAGCGGTGATCTGAAAGCGTCGGAAGACGGTACGCTAACAATCAATGATCATACTGTGAGTTTGACAAAACTGAGTGATTTGGGAGGACAAAAACTAATCGGGAATCCTCTGTCTGGTTCGTCTGCACCTTCCGAGATTAGCATTGGCGCAGGACTGAGTTTATCTACAGATGGCACACTATCGGCAACAGTGCCCGATGCCGCAACTTCGGATCATGCACATTCGTTGGACGAGTTGTCGGATGTGGTAATCGATGCTAACTCGACAGGTGAAATACTTCTGTGGGACGGGACAGAATGGCAAAATAATACGCTTGCAGAAGCAGGAATACAACCCTCCGGGGCATATTTACAGGCGGCAGATGTTGCCGGGAAAGAAGATGTAGGTAATAAGGTTACCAGTTTTTCGAGTCCAACAGACAGTCAATATCCGAGTGCCAAATTGGTTAACGATCAGTTGGCGACCAAATCTGATATCGCACACACACATTCTACATACCTGTCTCTTACAGGAGGAACCATGACGGGAGTACTGACAACCGCTTCTAATTCATCCAGAGGAGGTCTCAATCTCCCTCATGGTGCCCCTCCTTCTTCGCCATCGAATGGCGACTTGTGGACTACAACTACCGGAGTTTTTGCTCAGGTAAGTGGGGCGACAAAATCATTGGGGATGCCGACATTTGCTGCAAGCGATGCTCAAAAGCTGCTTCAGGTAAATGATCAGGGGACAGATATTGAATGGAACACGCCTGTAATAATAGGGGGTGATTTAACTGCGTCGGAAGACGGTACGCTAACAATCAATGATCATACCGTGAGTTTGACAAAACTGAGTGATTTGGGAGGACAAAAACTAATCGGGAATCCTCTGTCTGGTTCGTCTGCACCTTCCGAGATTAGCATTGGCGCAGGACTGAGTTTATCTACAGATGGCACACTATCGGCAACAGTGCCCGATGCCGCAACTTCGGATCATGCACATTCGTTGGACGAGTTGTCGGATGTGGTAATCGATGCTAACTCGACAGGTGAAATACTTCTGTGGGACGGGACAGAATGGCAAAATAATACGCTTGCAGAAGCAGGAATACAACCCTCCGGGGCATATTTACAGGCGGCAGATGTTGCCGGGAAAGAAGATGTAGGTAATAAGGTTACCAGTTTTTCGAGTCCAACAGACAGTCAATATCCGAGTGCCAAATTGGTTAACGATCAGTTGGCGACCAAATCCGATATCGCACACACACATTCTACATACCTGTCTCTTACAGGAGGAACCATGACGGGAGTACTGACTGCCGCTTCTAATTCATCCAGAGGAGGTCTCAATCTCCCTCATGGTGCCCCTCCTTCCTCGCCATCGAATGGCGACTTGTGGACTACAACTACCGGAGTTTTTGCACAGGTAAGTGGGGCAACTCAGCAATTAGGTTTACCGCAAGTAACAGTGTCGGATGCAAATAAAGTTTTTCAGGTAAATAATCAGGGAAATAGTGTGGCTTGGGTATCTCCGCTAACCGTAGGAGGAGATGTAACGGTAGATGAAACCGGAACTTTTACAATTGCCGGATCGGCTGTTAATTCTGCAAAAATTTCGGATGGAACAATCGTGAATGCAGATATAAATTCTTCTGCAGCCATTGCTGGGACGAAAATCACTCCTGATTTCGGTTCTCTGCCTATTAAAACAACATCAACAGTGACGGGTTCGAGTTTTGTATCCTCATCTGATAGTCGTTTGAAGCAGAATGTATATACGCTTTCGAATGTGTTGGATAAAATAAATCGCTTACGTGGAGTTTCCTTTGAGTTTATCGATCAGCAAAAATATGCCAGTGGGCCTCAGATTGGGTTAATTGCCCAGGAATTACAGCAAGAATATCCAGAGCTGGTTTCGATGGGAGAAGATGGGTTTTTACAAGTTAACTACAGTCAACTTTCAGCAATTGTATTGGAAGGAGTAAAACAACTTAACATGAAAGTGGTGCAAATGCAGGAGCAGATTACTGTTTTGGAGAAGGCATTCAATAAGCAACAGGAAAAGATTGAGAAAATAATATCCTTCATCAATGGAAAATAGAAAATGCATACAACGAATGGCTGTAATAAATGGGATATTTCTTCGGATTTTTATTACTTGCTTTTTCTTTTATGACAGTGCCTCTGCTCAGTTGTTAAGTACTCCGGGAGGGAGAATACTTTCAACCAGTAGCGGGAAAGTACTTGCAGCAGGAGCTACTTTCTCAGAGGTGGCAATTTTGTCTATTTCCGGGGTGACAGATAATACCGCAATCATTAACGCAACTGCAATCTCGGATGGTTCTACTTCAATTACAGAAAAAGGATTGATTTGGGCAACATCTTCGTTGAATTTAACTTATGCTGCAAATCTAGGAAAAAAATCATTCAGTGGTGGAGCTGGAAATTTTAATCATGCATTGAGTGCCTTGAATCCAGGAACGGTATATTATGTCCGGGCATACGTAATTGTTGATGGAGTTACTAAGTACGGAGCCGTACGAACATTTCAGACAATTCCTTCTGCTGTTGCTCCATTTAAGTGTGGCGATATTTTAACAATTAAACACACTGCCGGAGATGTAGCTCCTGAAAATGTGACCATTAATTACAAAACAGTAATGACGAGTCTCGCTGGGAAAAGCCAATGTTGGATTACCCAAAATCTGGGGGCTGATAATCCAGCGAATTCATTGGCGGATGCATCGGCAAATGCTGCTGGGTGGTATTGGAAGTTTAATCGAAAACAAGGATATGATTATCAAATTTCAGCACCAACCCCGGGTTGGGTTTCTGAAACCATTGATGAGATTTCGGATTGGACTCTATCCAATGATCCTTGCTCTATCGAATTGGGTAGCGGTTGGCGAATTCCAACCAAGCAGGAATGGTATGATGCAAATGAAGTATTTGGCGGACGTATTAGTGCCAACAACTCCTTTCTCTCTGTACTCAAATTGCATGCGGCAGGGTATTTAGTTCTAACTAATGGTCAATTAGCATCAGGCACAACAGTTGGTTCCAGTTCGAGAGGGACAATGGGAATGATATGGAGTAGTACAAACATGAGCAATATAAATGCATATTATTGGGGAATAAATGTTTCTGCGAATAGTGCTGTCGCTAATTATGGGAAGCCTTACGGATTATCAGTTCGTTGTTTGAAAGATAACCCGGTTACTCCGTTTAATTCGTGTGGTGATCTATTGTTTGTTAATCATACACAAGGCAATGTAGCTCCCGAAACAGTACAAATTGCCTATGGAACCGTTGAAACCAACCTTGCCGGAAGCACGCAGTGTTGGATTACCCAGAACCTGGGGGCAAAAACTGGTGCATCTAACTTAGTTGACAATTCAGACGCTGCAGCCGGCTGGTACTGGCAATTTGGACGGAAACAAGGTTATAAGGTGGGGCCAAGCCCCGCATGGAATACAGACTTAACCTCAGAACCACCCTGGGGATACGAAACCGATCCTTGTACTATTGAACTGGGAACCGGATGGAGAATTCCTACCTGGCAGGAATGGAGCAAAGTAATTAGTGCAGGTGGTTGGAATATGGCATCAGCCCTAAGCTCTGAATTGCATTTGCGGGCAGCTGGGATTGTCGATAGTGGAAATAATGGTTCTACTCAATACCGGGGTATCGGAGGATGGTATTGGTCTATTGATCAATATCCCGGATACTCTCATGGCGCTTATACCTTGTCATTTAACAGCACTGATGCAAAAGTTGAGATGGGAGGTAAATTGAACGCATTTTCGGTACGATGCGTGAAGAATATTGCTCCATCTCAATCGTTTAACTGTGGACAAACCTTAACTATTACTCATGCGCGCATGCAGGATGGTGTTGCACCCGAAACCATCACATTAGATTATAAAACCATATTAACTAATTCTGGTGGAACTAATCAATGTTGGATTGCCCAGAATATTGGAGCTACGCGTCAGGCTCTTTCTCTTGTAGATAATACGGAATTATCAGGAGGCTGGTATTGGAAGTTTAATCGAAAACAAGCATACAAGAGGGGGCCTAGTCCTGTGTGGGATTCTGACATTTCTTCTGGTGGTTCTGCTTGGCTTCCAGAGAATGATCCTTGTTCCATTGAATTTGGTTCAAGTTGGCGAATACCTACAATGTCAGAATGGAATAATGTTGTGACAAATTTAAAAACTCCATATGGCGCTTTTGGCTCGGAATTAAAATTTCATGCGTCAGGTTGGCTGTCTTCTTCTGGAGGAATATTGGAAAATAGTGGTACTACGGGATATTATTGGAGCAGTAGTTATTCGAAAGATAGTAAGGGTCTTGCTTTGGTGACAAATACAAGCACTACTAAGTTAGAGTCCAATGTTATTCCTGGTGCTGGGTATGCTTTTTCTGTCCGGTGTATAAAAGATGAGATTCAAAGTGTATTTGTTGATTGTGGAGATATATTGCATGTGATACATTCTCCAACACGCAACGTTGCACCAGAGCCTAAACAGATTGCTTACGAAACTGTTGGTGTAAACACTTCAGATGGAAAAACTCAGTGTTGGATTACGCAAAATCTGGGGGCAAATAAATCTGCAGAAATGGGTAGTGATAACAATGTTTTGGCGATTGGCTGGTATTGGCAGTTTGCTCAAAAACAAGGCTATAAGTATGGTCCTTCCCCTTCATGGGATGGTTCAATGACAATTCCTGACAATAGCTGGGATGCAGATAATGATCCTTGTCAGATTGAGTTGGGACAGGGCTGGCACGTTCCTACCAAACTTGATTGGGAAAATGTTATCTCTGGTTGGACAAGTTATACCGATGCGTATAATTCTCCTTTAAAATTGCATACATCCGGATTTATGTATTATACAAATGGAGCTTTAGATCTAAACAGTACCGTTGGGAATTTTTGGACTGGGACTGGATTTGATAATGAAACGGCTTATGTATTACAGTTTAATGAATTATCTTCTGGCGTAGCTTTTATTCGGCACGATAAAAGATATGGTTTTGCGCTGCGCTGTTTAAAAGAACAAGCCCTTCCTGTATTTAACAATTGTGGCGATAAAATTAGTGTTTATCATGATACTAAAAGAGGTGTGGCACCTAAGCGAGTAACAATTAATTATCAAACAGCCTTAGGGAATGCTCCGAATCAAAGTTTGTGCTGGATTACTCAAAATCTGGGGGCAAGTACTCTGGGCTCTTCGATAGAGGACTACTCCCGGGAAGCTTTGGGGTGGTATTGGGCTTTCAATATGAAAAAGGGATATGAAATATCTATTCCCGGGACAGTGACGAATGATACTCCAGATCCGGGAGATTGGAATGTAGCAAACGATCCTTGTACTATTGAGTTAGGTACCGGTTGGCATGTGCCAGCAACATTTGAATGGGAATATGAGATTGCAGGATGGACGATTGCAACAGCACTTAAATCGCCGTTATACATTCGTGCAGCAGGTACTGGTACCTATCCTTATTATGTAGGGCAGAAAGGATATTATTGGACAAACAAGCAATGGGATCAAAGTTCAGGTGTTGCATCATACTACGTATCGGTATCTTCTACTAATACAAGTGTTTTGCCTGGAGGAAAGTCTGGAGGGCATAGTGTTCGCTGTGTGAAAAATATGATTCCTACTCCGTTTAAAAAGTGCGGTGATTTATTGA
This sequence comes from Prolixibacteraceae bacterium, assembly GCA_963668595.1. Classification (GTDB taxonomy): domain Bacteria; phylum Bacteroidota; class Bacteroidia; order Bacteroidales; family Prolixibacteraceae; genus GWE2-42-39. Next base: position 3,715,782 of record OY764876.1, read on the forward strand.
CCGTAAATCATGATCCTGCAAATGGAGTCGCTCCGGTTAAGACTACAATTAGTTATGGGACTGTTTTATATGGTCGGACCGATTTACATCAACCAGAAAAGTGCTGGATTACTCAAAATCTTGGAGCGAGTGTTCCCGCAACTAATTATGCTGATAACTCAGAGGAAGCTTCAGGTTGGTATTGGCAATTTAATCGATTAAGAGGATATCGGTTTAATTATTCTCTTCCTTTTACTTCTGTTGCAGAAGATAGTGATTGGCTTGCATTAAATGACCCTTGTTCCAAGGAATTGGGTGCAGGATGGAGGATTCCTACATATAATGAGTGGTTTTACGGAACGACTGGATGGTTGACTTATTCTGATGCATTTATGTCTAAATTGCATCTAAGACCGTCTGGATATATTTGGTATAACTATAACAATGGGACAGTGTATTTAAATCGTATTGGGCTAGGTGATACTTCTCATCTTTGGACAAAAGAACAAAAAGATGTTGGTTATGGTAATGCTTTTGGAATAGGATCTGGTTATAGTACAATGCAAGGGCAGAATAAGTCATATGGTTTGTCGATTCGTTGTATTAAAGATTAAAATGATAATGAATACTATTAATAAAGCTATAGAAATGAAAAAATGGGTATTTTTTTTATTGTTGATTTGTTCTGCTGTTTTCGCTGAGGGCAAAGATATTCAGATTAAAATTCATCTGCGGGGGGTGTACGAGAGTAAAATATCGTTGATGCCATTGAGCGGAGATAATGCATTTAAACCCATCGCCGAAGGGAATGGAGTAAAAAACGGCGATATAGCTACCATTGCCGTTCCAGCTGATAAATTGCCGGGCGAATTTGTGCTTCGTTTCGACTATAAACAGAAACAGGAAGATACTCCTTACCCAGCCGAGAAACAGCTTATTCTTTCCGATCAGGACATTGAGCTATGGGTAAGTCCAATTTATAGTAATAATCCGGATAGCACATGGTTTCAGGAAGGCGAAAAAGAGAATTCTGCTTTTTTGCGGTTTATGCGTGAGAACAATGATCGAAAACAGCAGGTTGGCTTGTTGCAGAACTTCATGATGAATTATGACGACAGCCAATCTAAATTCTATCAACTCGGTATTCAGGAATTTGAAAAACGAAGAACTGCATACAATCAGTGGCTTAACGAACAATCAAAAAAATACAGCAACTTATTTATCAGCCATACTTTTCAGTTTCAGCATGTATCACCTGTTGCTTTTAACGGAAAACCCGAGGAACATACGCAAAGCCTGATTGAAAACTATTTCGAAGGTATCGATATGAATGATACCTTGATTTTGCACACACGAAATTTGCCGGAGTGGATGAACGGCTATGTAAATATGTATGGAGCAATGGCTACATCAGAGCAACTGCGCGACTCGCTGTTTATTCTGGCAGGGCAGCGAGCCATCGAAAATGCACGCATGGGCCACCCTGAAGTATATGGATGGATGGTCGATTATTTCTACAAGGGTTATGAGTCGTTCGGAATGGAAAAAGGAACGGTTATGCTGCAACGATATATTGATGACCCGAATTGTTTGACAAGCAAGCGGCAGGAAATAATCAAGCGTTTCGTCGGGATGCAAAAAATGAAGAAAGGGGCACTGGCTCCCATTTTTGAAGCGGAAATGTTCAACGGCATGAAACTTCGTTTTGATGGCGTTTCGAAACAGAAAAAATACGAACTAGTTGTGTTTTACGAATCGGATTGCAGTCACTGTAAAGAGTTACTTAAAGAATTGTCGGATTGGTACCATGTTCCTGAAAATAAGGTTTGGTTCGAAATCATCACTGTTGCTATGGACAATGATCGCAAGATATGGGAACAAAATTACGAGAAAAACAAGTTTGAGTGGTACGATGTATGGGCTTCGGGTGGCGTGAACAGCAAGGCGGCAAATGATTATTTCATTCTTAGCACTCCAGTAATCTACATTATCAATAAAGACATGAAAATTGAAGCGACACCGGAAAACCTAAAAGGAATTGAAGATTTTTTGAATGAATAATCCGACTTGTGATGATTGGATTCTACTCCGGCAGCATTCAGTTTTTTTGCTGGCCGGGAATAACGAATATACAAACTGTACTTCCATTTTATTCGGTCAATCATTAATATCATTATTGTTTAAAAACGGAAGTGTTATCAAATTTTTTCAGAAAAATAAGAACTTGAAACAACTGCAACAAATAAAGACGATTGATTTAATGAAAGATGAATGCAGCAGAGAAGATCGGGAGTTTTCTCTATTCATTTACTTTTTATTGAATATACGGCTTTGATAGGTTTGCTGGCAATCAAAAAAAAGAATGTAAATATGTTGAAATACAATTTATTAGTCCTGTTTTTAATGCAGTTGCTAATTGCAAAATACATATCGGCTCAGGACGGGAAAAATCTATTTAACGATACAATTCTGCATAAAATAGAATTTTTTGAAGTTGATACTTCCCAAATAGCTGATCCTGAATTCAAGGGAATCTACCAGTCGGTTCAAATTAAAATCGATGGGGTCGAATTCGAACAGGTAGGTTTGAGCACCAAGGGCGAAAAATCGTATGCAGCTGCACCAAACAACAAAAAGCCTTTTAAAATTAAAATGAACAAATATGTTACCGGTCAAAAATGCGACGGTATAAAGCGGTTTAATCTTCACAATAACTTGTACGACAACAGCATCATGCGCGAAAAATTTACTTGCGACGGTTCCTTGATGCTTGGAATTCCGGCTCCGCGCATTGCCTTTACCGAGGTTTATATTAACGGTGATTACTGGGGAGTTTATACGCTGGTAGAAGCGCAGGATGAGATTTACAAAAGAACTTTTGGCGACGACGATGGGGTTACCATGGAGTCGTTTGGTTCGGAAGCAAACCTGTTAAATCTGGTGTATTACGGCGACGTCCCGGATAATTATGCAGGTCAGTACGTGGTCGATAAGGGAGATGAAGAGACAACCTGGGGCTTATGGATAAAGTTATTGTATAAAATCAATACCCTTCCGGCCCGCGAAGCCTATGTCGATTCGGTATCGAAGTACATCGACTACCCAAGTTATTTCAGATTTAACGCGGTACTCGATTACAATCTGAATGCGGAGCCTAAAAACAGAAACGGAATATATTATTTCGATATTGAAACGAAGAAGTGGTACACCATCTGTTGGGACCAAAACGTATCGTTTTCTGATTTTGGCGATCCAAATCTGGCTGTATTTCCAAATACAGCAATGACCGGTTTTTTGGATAAATATGCCACTTATTTTGAGTTTTCAGACGCATACAACAAGACGCTTTGCCGGTTGGCAAATGAAATATTTACCGATGAGGCCGTCAATTCAAAGGTAATGACCTTCAGAAAAGTCATTGACGAAGCTGTTCGCCGGGATACCCGAAAAGGATTCACCTTCAAACAATACGAGCAAAGTCTTCTCGATTTGCGCAATTTTATTTTTACGCGAAACATCGTTGCAAGCAAATTTCTGGAGACTCAAAATTATTCCTGTTCTGCAACCGGAATTAGCGTAATAAAGAATGAATCAGAAATTCGCGTTTTTCCGGTTCCTGCAACCAACTATGTGAATGTAATCGCGCCGGAATTTGACGAGCTTGACTACGAGATATACAGTGTGCAGGGTACTCCAGTTTTGAAAGGGAGTTTAGTTGATTCGACCATTGTCATTTCCAGCCTTTCAACAGGAGTTTACTTCCTGAAAATACGCCAAAAAGATGGTTGGTTAACGGAAATGAAATTGATAAAGATGTAAATGTGATCGGGAGAATTAGTCTATTACTTCAGGTATATCTTCCTGATTTATAAATGTAAAATTCAGGTAATATAAAAATCGGAAATGATTTAGAGTTTAGTCAATTCAAATCGTTTCACTGCAACAGGAACAAACTGGAAATGAAAATATTTGACACCATGTATCGTTTGCAACTCATGCACAAGCTTATTTCGGCGAGAAGAACCGGCACGCCCGCAGAGTTTGCCAAACTATTGGGAATAAAAAGGCGAATGCTGTATGATATTATTGATGAACTGAAAGCAAGAGAATTGCCAATATCATATTCCAGATCCCATAAATCATTTTTCTATACCTCTCCGGTGAATTTTCATTTGGATTATAAAATTGAGATTTTGGACGATCAGGATATTAAAAATTTAAACGCCGGCTGAATCATGCAATTTTCTCCGTGCAGTTTTAATGCACCGAAGGAGCTTATATTTGAAATAAAATGAGCGTGAAATCTTAATCTATTTATATGAATTTTAAAATTGATCTGTGATGAAAAAAATCTTAAAAGAAGCACGGGGAGTTTATCTTTTAGAAAATGAGATGCAAAAGGTAAAAGGAGGGAAATGTGAAAATGGAGCATTGGATGGTTTAGGTGGTGGTATGGCTGGTCCTGGGTTTGTAATGCGTGGAACCTCTGTCCCCCTTCCAAGAATAGTAACTCCTCCAGGGAGAGGAATTTATATTATTGGAAAAGGTGGCAGACCTATAGGTATCTAATATTAACGGCATAAAGGGAAAATATAAATATGAAAAAAAATAAAGCAATAAGACTGTTATCTGTTGAAAATATGCAGAACATAAAGGGTGGAAAATGTGAAAATGGAGCAATAGGTGGTCTTGGCGGAGGAGGTACTACTCCTGGACCAGGTTTAGTTTTTATTAAACGTCCAGTGATCCATACTCCCGAGACAACTTTTATAAGAACGATTTGTGGGTGGCTGGGATTTTAGGTGTCTAATTTGAAGTTAGTATGAAAAATGAGAAAACTTGAGATAAATTGTGAATTGATTGATCTTTCAGAGGAAAAAATGAGTCAGATCAAAGGGGGAAAATGTGCCAATTTTGCATTGGAGTTTGGTGGCGGAATTTTTCCGGGACCGGGTCATCTTTATGCTCATGCATGGGGGCATATTCTAAATTCTTCGTTAAAGGAAACGTCTCAAAAGAAGAAGTGGTAAAAATGTAAGAATTCCGACGATGGCTATTAGTTGGAATTCTTTTCTACATAGAGTTGTGGCTCTTTGTGTTGTTGTATTTTCCTGTTTAATGATTGTTAATATGTTTTATTTGTCGATTTGCATGGATGTGAGAAGGTGGTGCTTGGTTGTGTTTAAGTTCTTCTTGTTTATGCTTCTGTATTTTCCTGCGAATGTTACTGCACAACCAAGTGAATTTAGCGATTCTAGCTCGGTTTGTTCTGGGGTTGTTTCTGTCGTAGAGGATGTTGATGGCAATATTTATAATGTTGTTGAAATTGGCGAGCAGAAATGGATGAAAGAGAATTTGTGTGTATCCAGATATAATGATGGGGTACAAATTGCAGTGTTTTCAGATTCTCTTAATAATTTCAGAGGTCGTTATTGTGCCGAGAAAGTGGTCTTCTATGATTGGGATGCTGTGCATACCGGAAAGTTATGTCCTTTGGGGTGGCACGTTCCTTCAGATGAAGAGTGGTCGAAGATGGAAACATATCTTGGTGGAATGAATGTTGCAGGAGGAAAGCTTAAAGAATGTGGTCACCGGAATTGGCAAGAGCCAAATGTTGATGCTTCTGATTTGTATGCATTTTCAGCAATAGCAACAGGCTTTTGGGAGGAGGATAGAGTTAAAGGACTAAAAGAGGGAAGTATTTGGTGGACTTCTTCTCCATATAATGGCAATCCATCTTTTGCATGGGTTAGGAGTATTTATAATTCTGGAGCAATTATCTACAAGGTTTCTGCTCCTAAGAAACTGGGATTTGCCGTCAGGTGTATCAAAAACGCAAATGAGTAGTGCTTTGCTAAATAGACGATGATGGAATTTATTTATATCATAGGAATATAGAATGCAATCATAAGGATTATGTCTTTGATCGTTCAACACTCTGAAACAATTTGTGGTTTAGAACCAAAAATAAATGGAGAGATTTGCACTGGAGAAATTTCATCCTTGCATAAAGCATTTTTATCAAATATATCGCATGAAATTAAGACACCAGCAAACGCCATTATTGGCTTCGTTAATCTGTTAGATAATTACCATTGTTCTTCGTCTGATAAGCTCGAATTCTATCGTATAATTCAGCAAAGTACGTTTTCATTAATTCACACCATTGATAATCTTGTCGAAATGTCAAAGGTACAGGTCGGTATGGTTGAGTTTTGTTTGTGCGAATTCTCTGTTGCTGATTTTATGGAAGAGTTGTATGCCGGAGTTGTATATGCTCCTGTATTGGTGGATAATAAGATTTCTTTCAGCGTAGAATTACCAACAGAAGACATTATAATAAAAACCGATAGACAAATACTTAAATGTATTGTTAGAAATTTGTTGGATAATGCGCTGAAATTCACCAATGAAGGTTGTATTTTTTTTCAGGGAAGAGACACCAAAGATGGTGAAATTGAGATTGTGATTTCTGATACAGGTATCGGCACATCATTATTTGACCAGACCGCAACATTTTCTCCTTTTACTAAAGGAGATACTAATTCTATAACACTTTATTCTGGATTAGGCATAGGCTTGTTTTTGTGTCAGTATTATTGTGATCTCTTAGGCGGAGAATTGCATTTGCAATCACAAAAGGGAATTGGAACGATCGCTCGAATAGTTCTGCCTCTTTGTTGAATTAAAGTTCTACCCCATTTAGCGGTAATTCCACCCTCATTTTATTCGGTTTTATGGTGGACGTTTGTTGTTGGTTTTATTTTCAAAGCATTAAAATGCATGCTTAGTGTTGAAAAAAACGCATTCGTACACTTTGTGGAACATATGAATATTCATATCTCTATTTTTGTTTAGTATATTATAAAAAAATAAAGAAAAGAATGTGTCAAAAATCATTAATTGCACTAGTGTTTATTCTGTTGCTTGTAGTCCAAGTGGGTGCGCAGGAAAAGGAGATGTCGCGGTTTTCGTTTGAATTTGCTAGTGGAATTGTTGTTCCAACTAAAAAAATAAATGACTCAAATTTTGATGTTGGTTTGGGATTTGATGGACTATTCCTTTATAGAGTAATTTCAAAATGGGGAGTTTTTGCAGGTTGGGGGTGGAATAAGATGGAAGTGGAAGAATCCTATGTCGGGAAAGGGGTATGTTATGATGAAACTGGTTATGTTTTTGGTATTCAGTATTCTAATCGTGTTGGTAAAAAACCTTTGTCATACTATTTAAGAGGAGGAGGACTTCATAAGCATATTGAGATTGAAAAATCCGATGGAGAGATAATTGACGATACCGGACATGGTCTTGGATGGCAAGTTGGAGGAGGAATATTGTATTCTCTAAATAAAAAATGGGGACTAACCACAGGGGTGAATTATAGTTCATTGGTAAGAGAGACGGATTTGATTGGGTCAGAGAAAGAGATCAATTACAAATATGTATCTTTAAAAATAGGACTTATTTATTGCTTTTAAGAAAAGGAGATTTCGAATCTTGAAGACAGCTTCATTGACCTCTATTGCTTGTAATATGGCTCTTTTATCATAAGAATATAGATGAAAATGAGTTTTCAAAATAAAAAAAAAGAAGGAATACTGAGAAGAGTTGTTTCTTTGGGTGTATTTCCGCATCAGTGGGCGTTTACTCTGCTTTGCCCTCTGAGAAATATTTTCTTTTCTCCGTCTCAGCTAATCAAGAATATTTGCCTTAGGAATGATTATTGTGTGCTGGAAGTTGGTTGCGGTCCTGGATATTTTAGTGGTTATGTCGCGAAAGAACTAAACAACGGCAAACTCTTCCTTGCAGATATTCAACAAGAAATGTTGAATTACGCAAGGAGAAGGTTAGAGAAAAAAGGGCTTAGCAATGTCGAATATTATCTTTGTAATGGGGAAACATTTGATTTTAACGATAGCTATTTTGATGTGATATATATGGTTGCTGTGATTGGAGAAGTTGAAAATAAAATAAAATATATAAAAGAGTTTTATCGGATACTTAAGCCAGGAGGTATTCTTTCGATTACTGAAATTATAGGAGATCCTGATAAAATGGCTATAGATGATCTAAAGTTCTTAATTGAGTGTTGTGGTTTTTCGATATGCTGCAAGGTTCAGAATAGGCGTAATTTTACAATAACTTTTGTCAAATAGTATGAAACAAATATGGATGAAAACATTACTCTCTTTGTTTGTGCTATCAAGTTCAATTATTCTGTTGCTGATAACTATCCAAATGTTGGGTGCAACCATAAAAACACTCTATGACAACCCGTTGTGTGAAACTAAAAATTAGATAAATAATAGTGCATTAATCTGAAATTTAATGTTTTAAAGTTTTTAAACAAAAATATTTAAACAGCCGATGCACGATGTTAAGATGAATTTCGACAAAATTTTGGAAGTATTAAAATCCATATTGCAGAATAATTTTGACCAATCAGGAAACTTTTCCAGGGGTGGGAAGAAACCTAAATTTTCAGATTTAGAGGTCATTAGTTTTAATCTGATCAGTGAATATCTATCAATAGACAGTGAAAAACTGTTTTTTAAAAAGTTTAAGGGAGAATATCTAAATGAATTTCCCCGATTAATAGATCGGTCACAATACAACCGGCTCAAGAAATCATTTTTTTTGATCTGAAAGAATTAGTTGTCAGGCATTTAAATGGTTATTTCTGTGAAAATTAGGATGTATATGAATTAATTAGGACAAAAGGCAAGATAAAACAATAAACAATTATGGAAAATGAAAACAAATCAATTCATGAGTTTGATATAAATTTAATTTGTGAATATTTTTTAGCGATAGAAAGACAAGGACCAGGAAGTGAAGAAGCAACTAAAAAAGCATTAAGTTTCATTTCAAATCTTAATGAAAAGTCAAAGATATTAGACATTGGATGTGGAACTGGAGGACAAACAATAACTATTGCACAAAATTCACTAGGAAATATTTGTGGCATTGACTTATTTCCTGATTTTGTCAATAAACTGAATGAAAACGCTATAAAGCTTAATCTACAAAGTCGGATTAAAGGGATTGTAGGTTCAATGGAAAACTTATCATTCAATAATGAAGAGTTTGACTTAATTTGGTCTGAAGGTGCTATTTATAATATTGGTTTTAAGAGAGGTTTAAAAGAATGGAATAAATTTATCAAAAAAGGTGGATATATTGCTGTTACTGAAGCTTCGTGGTTTACACAACAAAGACCAAATGAGATTGAGGAATTTTGGATGAATGCTTATTCTGAAATTGATACTATTCCTAATAAAGTGTCTCAGCTTCAAGAATATGGATATATGCCTGTGGCAATATTTATTATTCCAGAAAATTGTTGGATAGATAATTTTTACATTCCACAAATCAAAGCTCAAGAGTTGTTTTTAGAAAAATATAAAGGGAATAAAACAGTTGAGGATTTAATTGCAAATCAAAAATATGAAGCACAATTGTATTCGACGTATAGAGATTATTATGGATATGTTTTTTATATAGGACAGAAGATTTAAAACACTTTGCCTAATAAATAGGACTCTGAATGGTCTGCAAAACCCAGTCTCGCCTAAAGCGAGACAGGACTATATCCCAGCTTATTTTGCGGAAATTTTTTCTATGTACTTAATGACGTTTTGGAGATATTGTTAAAGTATTAAGGCGAAAATGGAAAAGAAAGAGGATGTATATGAATTAATTAGGACGAAAATATAGAGATTAATTGAAAATACAAATGATAAAAAAAAGGGAATGAAAGTCCAAGGTTTTATATTAGCAAAGAAAAAAATAAACGATAAAAATCTATCTCGTAGGGATTTAGTTCAAAATGCAATATACAAAACTGGGGTTTACTAGGTTATTCAAGGGGCGTGGCTCTCATCAAGTGCCATGTAGCTTGATTGTGAATCTATCTGTAATTCCCAACTTTGCATATTGTCACCGTTTGGAGGAAATAAAGTTGTATGGACTCGCGGATTGGAATTTGGATTTTAAACGACATTATAATATGATTTTACAATTATTCTTCGTTGTAATAAAGAGCAATTTCTTGTGGCTAACGAAATCGGGTTTTGTATAAAATAATATTTTAGAGCTATTGGGGGCTGAGAATAATGCAACGCAGTACCCACAAAAGATTTCTGTGTTGTGATATTTTTCGCTTCAAAATAGAAGTGTTCTGTAGTACATACAACCTTTGATGTTTTTTGCTTTTGGTACAGATCTGTTTTTATGTTTGTGAGAGTTTATAATTTTGTATATTTAAATGTATAAATGATTGAGTTTTGAGCGCACTTAAAGAAATACATAGATCTATCTCTTTTAAAAAGCTTTCTTATTTTCTTTTAGGTTTAGCTTTTTCTGCTCAGTTGATTGTTATTATATATAATCATTTTAGCGGCTATTATGTTTTAACTGGTTATCCTCATTTTTTTGCAAGGCTATTGAGAGGAGTGATGTTGAGCTTTATTGCCGGATACCTTATCGTTTATCCAGATTTACTGTTGATTAAGTATTTAAATGTAAAAATACCATGGGGTAGTGGGACTCGGCTGAGGATACTTGTTCAGATTTTGTTTACGATGATAATTGCTATTGCTGTTTCAAGTGCAATTACTTTCTTGGCAGACTGGGTTAGTCCATATACCGAAGACTTTTGGAACGTTATCTTTTATAATTCCTTAATGTATTGTGTTGTCAATGTTCTGGTTATGTCGGTTATGGAAGCATGGCTCTATTATAACGAGAGCAAGCAAGCGAAAGAAATAGCGGAGGATCTTCAAAAAGAGTTATCACAAATTAAATTTGAAGTGCTTAAGAGTCAGATAAATCCGCATTTTTTATTTAATAGTTTGAATGTCCTTTCGAGTTTGATAAATAAGGATACCCCTAAAGCACAGCAATTTATTGATGAGTTTTCGCATATCTATCGGTATGTGTTGGAAACCATTGAACAACCAGTGTCTTGTTTGCGTAAGGAATTGGATTTCATGCAGTCATATCTTTTTTTACAACAAATACGATACGGGGATACACTTCGGTATGATGTATCTATTTCTTCATCAAATTTGAAAAAATACTTGCCACCTTTATCATTGCAGGTTGTACTCGAAAATGCAATCAAGCATAATGTTATAAACGAATCGAAGCCTCTAAAAATATCAATCTATACAGAAGGCGATTTTTTAATCGTTCAAAACAATATTCAGCTTAAAATTTCGGGAACATCAACAGGATTGGGTTTGAAAAATCTGACTAAAAGATATGCTTTGATTAGCGATCAGAAACCCATCTTCCATATTCAGGATAACTATTACATTGCAAAACTACCATTAATTGATGTGGAAAATGAAAGTACTAATTATTGAAGATGAGATTCTGGCCGCGGAAAAATTGGAGCAAATGCTTCATAATATTTCGCCCGACATAGAAGTATTAGCAAAATTGGGGTCTATAAAAGAATCGGTGGGATGGCTTATTCAGCATACTGCCGATTTAATTTTTTTGGACATTCAGTTATCTGATGGAATAAGCTTCAGTATTTTTAACCAGATAACGGTATCTACTCCTATCGTGTTTACTACTGCATACGATCAGTATGCAGTAAAAGCATTTCAGCTTAATAGCATTGCATACTTGCTAAAACCTATCCGCACTTCCGACCTTGCTGAAAGCATTCAAAAGTATAAAACATTGAAGTCTGCCTTCAATATCAATTTTGATGATCTTTTTTCGCAGCTTCATTCTCCGAAGCAGGAGTATAAAAAAAGGCTTCTTATCCATATTGGCGATAAAATACGGAAGATTGATGTGCCTGATATTGCATATTTCTATATTTTCGATAAATATGTTTTCCTGAAAACATTTCAGGGAAATACATTTCCGATTGATTATACATTGGATAAATTAGAAGAGATTCTCGATCCGGCTTATTTCTTTCGTATTAACAGAAAATATACGATTAACATCAACGCAATTGCAAACATGTATGTGTATTCGAGAGGGCGGATCAAACTTGATTTGCAGCCGAAAGTAGAAGAACCTTTTGACTTGGTTGTCAGTACAAATCGCTCCGGAGATTTTAAACGATGGTTAAATAGCTGAAAAACCCGAAAGAAATATTTCCTTCGGGTTTTGTATGTCTGTAAAATAGATGCAGATTATTCGCCGCGAACAGCTGCTACTCCTGGCAATACTTGTCCTTCGAGGTACTCAAGCAATGCGCCACCGGCAGTAGAGATGTAAGAAACTTGTTCGGCCATTCCGAATTTGTTGATGCAAGCAACCGAGTCGCCACCACCAATCAACGAGAATGCTCCTTTTTTCGTTGCAGCAGCGATTGCTTCAGCAACAGCGCGTGATCCGGCAGCAAATTTGTCGAATTCAAAAACGCCGACAGGACCATTCCACAGAATAGTTCCTGAATTTTCGATTACTGTTTTGAATGTGGCAATACTTTCTGGTCCTGCATCCAAACCTTCCCATCCTTCCGGAATATTGTTTGCAGCTACAATTTGAGTATTGGCATCCGCAGCAAATGCGTCGGCAGCAAGTACATCGGTTGCAATGTACAGTTTAACGCCTTTTTCAGCAGCTTTCTTTTCAATATTTAATGCTGTTTCAATGAAATCTTCTTCGCAGATTGAACCTCCAACGTTGCCGCCGTGTGCTTTTACGAAAGTATAAGTCATACCTCCACCTAAAATCAGGTTGTCAACTTTGTCAAGCAAGTTTTCGATGATGGTAATTTTTGAAGAAACTTTTGCACCACCCATAATTGCAGTCATTGGACGATTGGGGCTTTTCAATACTTTGTCAAGACTTTCTACTTCGCTTTCGATCAGGAATCCAAACATTTTGTCGTTCGGGAAGAACTGAGCCATTACAGCAGTCGATGCGTGAGCACGGTGAGCTGTTCCGAATGCGTCGTTCACCCAGCAGTCGCCGTTTTCAGCTAACTGACGAGAGAATTCAACATCTCCTTTTTCTTCTTCTTTGTGGAAACGAAGATTTTCAAGTAACAAAACTTCACCTGGTTTCAGTGCTTTGGCCATTGCTTTTACTTCTTCGCCAACACAGTCAGGAGCCAATTTAACGTCAACACCCAGCAGTGCGCTGAAATGTTTTACAAGGTGACGCATTGAATATTTGTCTTCTGGACCGTTTTTCGGGCGACCAAAGTGTGACATAATAATTGGAGAACCTCCTTTTTCAATGATTTTAAGAATAGTTGGCAGGGCAGCACGAATACGTGTATCATCGGTGATTTCGAAGCTTTCATTCAGGGGAACGTTAAAATCCACGCGGATCAACGCTTTTTTCCCAGCGAAATCGTAAGTGTTAATGGTTTGCATAGGTATTTTTTTAAGGTACTTAAATTCAAACCCAAATATAGAAAATAATATGCCTTGTTGTGGCTCAAATCACTGGCGATTTCTTCATCATTAATGTTAATATAAAATTTAGGGAAGGATGATTCCGCTGCACGAAATACATTTTTATGACGCAGGAATTTGTATTTTTGACTTCTTCAAAATGAAAAAGCATGTTTTTTCGGCAAGTTATCGGACAAGAAAAGATAAAGAAAAGTTTGCTCCAGGCAGCAGACGAGGGGAGGGTTAGTCATGCTCAACTGTTTGCCGGTCCTGATGGATCGGGAAATCTGGCTATGGCTATGGCATATGCGCAATATGTGTCGTGTAGCAACAAACAGGCTGCCGATTCGTGCGGCGAATGCCCTTCGTGTAAAAAATATCAGAAACTGATTCATCCCGACTTGCATTTTGTATTTCCGGTAGTGAAAACACCGAAATTCAAGGAACCGGTGAGCGATAACTTTTTGGAAGAATGGCGCACGATGGTCAACAAACATGCATATTTCGATCTCGATCAGTGGTTTACTTTTATTGGTGCCGAAAATGCTCAGGGGCTGATTTATTCTCATCAGAGCGAAGAAATTATTCGCAAGCTTAATCTTAAATCGTTTGAGTCTGAATTTAAGGTGATGATCATTTGGATGCCAGAGAAGATGCACGTTTCGTGTGCCAATAAATTGCTGAAAATGATTGAAGAACCGCCGAGTAAAACGTTGTTTTTGCTGGTAACTGAAAATGAAGAAGACATCATTAGCACAATCCGGTCGAGATGTCAGCTGGTGAAATTTCCACCTATTGATGAAGTTTCGATGCAGCGTGCAATATCGGCTTTACCTGATGCAGAGGGGCTTGATTTGGCGAATTTGGTTCACCTGGCCCGAGGCAATTATCGCAAGGCCATGGAATTGTTGCAACCCGACGATGCGACGGTTTTCAATCTGGAGCGGTTTAAAGAACTGATGCGTTATTCGTACGGACGTAAATTCACCGATTTATTTGTGTGGTCGGAGCAATTGTCGAACATCGGGCGCGAAAAACAGAAAAGTTTTTTACTGTACGGAATGAAACTGTTGCGCGAGAATTTCATTTCAAATCTGAAAAATAATCAGCTGATTTACATGTCGGATGAGGAATCTGAATTCTCAAAACGCTTTTCCCCATTCATCAACGAACGAAATATTATTGCGTTGAGTGAATTGTTCGAAGAGGCATTCAATCATATAAGTATGAATGGTAATGCGCGCATCATTTTTACTGATGTGGCATTTAAAGTAACCAAGTTGATCCGTAAGTAATTAATTCGACAAGCTTTGGTTTATTAATTCGAAAAGCAGGTTGGCATCAATGGGTTTCGATATGTATGCCGAACATCCGGCTTTCAGACAACTTTCGCGTTCTTCGAGCAAAGCATAGGCAGTTTGGGCAATAATCGGGAACGAGTAATTCATTGTTCGTAACTGTTTTACTGCATCTATTCCGCTCAATATGGGCATATTAATGTCAACCAATACCAGATCGGGAAGCTCTGTTTGTACCAACTCAAGGAGTTTGGCTCCGTTTTCGGCGCGCTTTATCCGTGCATTGGTAATGTCGAGTATTTCTCGCAGGTAGAGGTACGACGGGAAATCATCTTCGGCTACATAAACGAGCCGTCCTTCCAGTTCCGGTATGCAGAACGACCGGCGATGCGAATCGAATAGCTCATCTTCTTCTGTTTGTGGCAGATAGGGAATGCTGAAATAGAAAACAGAACCTTTCCCTTCTTCTGATTCCAGCCAGATGTCTCCTTTCATTAACCGGATAATTCCCTGAGTGATACTCAGTCCGAGACCTGTTCCCCTGGTATTTTCCTGTTTGCTTAGCTGGATGAACCGTTCGAAAATTTTACTTTGCTGTTCTTTCGGAATGCCAACTCCTGTGTCGCGAACAAAAAAGATTAATCGCTGGTTGTCAATGTCTATTTGGTCTAATCCGAACTCAATGAATCCGTTTTTGGTATTTTTGATGGCGTTGGAAATCAGATTCCCGAATATTTGCATAAATCGGATTGAATCTGTTTCAATTATCAGATTTTCCTCAAAGTTATCGCTTCGCAATATCAAATTAAGATGACTTCTTTCGCTAAGTAGTTTCCCTTGTAAATGAAATAGGTGAATTTTCTGCAGCAAAGCTTTCAAGTTGTGTTTCGACAGATCAACCTTCAGTTGGTTCGATTCAATTTTGGCAATGTCCAGAATATCGTCGATAATTCGGAGTAATTGCTCGCCTGCCGAAGAAACCATGCGACTGAAATATTCGCGTTTTGCCCGACCAATTTCGCGTTCCGACATCAAAGTCGAAAAACCGATAATGCTATTCATTGGGGTGCGTATTTCGTGTGACATGTTGGCCAAAAATGCCGATTTCAGCCGATCACTTTCTTCTGCTTTGCTTTTTGCTTCAAGTAATTCGGTGTTAATTTGTTGTATTTGCTCAATGGTCGAGTTCAGCTCTTCATTCATCGACAAATATTCTTCATTTTGGATGGCAATTTCCCGGTTTTTTTCAATGATGTCAATTTCCATTGTTTTCCGGTCAGTAATATCAATCATGTACCCTTCGAGGTAGCTTAGTTCGTTCGATGTATCACGAATTCCTTTTCCCTGTTCAAAAACCCATTTTTCTTTTCCGTTTTTTGTGATGATGCGGTACTCGAGCCGGTAACGCTGGTTGTTGGCGAGAGCTATTCCTACAACATCGGCCACCATTTCAATATCTTCGGGATGAATGATGTTGACAAATGAAATAACTCGGTTGTCGATAATCTCATCCGGATCGTAACCGGTCAATGCGGTGAGTCCGCCACTCAAAAATGTCATCGTCCAGAACTCATCGTTTTTGCAGCGGTAAACTACACCATTCAGCCCTTCTATAATATCAACCAGTCGCCGGTCTTCTTCCTGGCTGGCGATTTCTGCTTTACGCTGTTCGGTAATGTCAACAAAAGTTACGATAAACAGGTTTTTCCCGGTGCTGTATGCGCGAACACTGTAAAAGCGATCCAGATCTTTTGAATAGTCTTCGAACTCGGCATAGGTTTCATTTTTTACCATTTCACCATAGCGTTCAATCCATGATTTTTCTATTCCTGGAATAATTTCGGTTACTGGTTTGCCCAAAATTTTGCTGGCTTGAAGTCCGGTTGATGATTCAAATAACTTGTTTACGCGCAGGAATACGTAGTCGGAAGGATTTCCATGTTGGTCAAAAACCATTCGGTGCAAAGCCGCTGCTGCATTCATTTGGTCAAACAATTGCCCAAACCCGCCGGTTTCCTGAAAAGCTTTTTCTGATAGCCATTGAGCTTTTTCGCAACGGAGTTCTTCTAATTCCAATAAAAGCGCTTCTTTTTCAGATTGCCAAAGTTCATTGCCTGTGCTTTTCATTCGTATAAATTTTCAAAGTTGGCTCGTCTAATTTTCGTAAACCCTATAATATTTCAAACTACTTTTCAACGGAATGGAATAGCCATTTATACATTTCCGGTTTGTCTCGCCTAAGGCAGATGACTATTTCATGTGTTCCTGCAAATTTTAAATTCGAAATACAGAAGGATTAAAAAAACCGCCCTCAATTTACCACAAAAAATTGAATATCAATAGATGAGTGTAATTCTTGTTGCGAAAGTGGCTGCTTTTTGCATTTCTGCTGAGTCCGAAGTTTGTGTTCGGCAATAACGAAATTCAAGAATAAATAGTGCATGGAGAGGGATTATAATCAATCTCATATCAGCGTATTCAACACTTTTTTTATACACATTTATCATTACTTTTGTATGATTTTGGAAATTCTGGACCCAAGGGTGTTTTTTTACTTCATGTAAAATTTAAAGAAGCGCATGGACGACAATATATACGAAGATAACCTGATTGAACGAGGCTGTTGCCGCGGAAATGGGGGTACTTGCTCAAAACTGGAAGTATATGACTGGCTGAGCGATGTGGTGAATGTTGCCAATGCAGGAAATGTTGTTGAGGTTCGGTTTAAAAATACCCGGAAAGATTATTTCCTGAATGCCAATCACCTGAAATTAAAATCGGGAGATATTGTTGCGGTGGAAGCAAATCCCGGGCATGACATTGGGATTGTATCACTTACCGGCGATCTGGTTCCTGAGCAAATGAAAAAACACAAGGTTACGCTGATTAATGGCGAACTGCGTAAAATTTATCGAAAAGCGAAACAGGCCGATATTGATAAATGGAAAGAAGCAATGCAACAGGAGCATTATACCATGTTGCGATCGCGTCAAATTGCTGCCGACCTGAAACTGAATATGAAAATTGGGGATGTAGAATATCAGGGCGATAAAACCAAAGCAATCTTCTATTACATTGCAGATGATCGTGTTGATTTTCGTCAGCTGATAAAAGTTTTGGCAGAAGCATTTCGTATTCGTATTGAAATGAAGCAGATTGGCGCTCGCCAGGAAGCCGGACGTATTGGCGGAGTTGGTCCTTGTGGTCGCGAACTTTGCTGTGCTTCGTGGATGAGCAGTTTTAATTCGGTAAGTACCAATGCGGCCCGTTATCAGGATGTGTCGATGAATCCGCAAAAACTGGCCGGTCAGTGTGGTAAACTGAAATGTTGTCTCAATTATGAAGTAGATGCTTACCTGGATGCCCAGCGCGATTTTCCACCAACCAACATAGCCCTTCATACAGAGAAAGGAAAATATGTTTTTCAGAAAGCGGAAATATTTAAAGGACTATACTGGTATTCGCCCGATGGAGAAGCTCCGCTAAACCAGATTCCTGTTTCAATACAGCGGGTTAAAGAGATTATTCGCATGAACCAGCGCAACCGAAAACCCGACAAGCTCGTTGGCGAAAAGGCTGCTGCTCCTGTGTCTGAAGAAAAAGGCTACAAAGATGTAATTGAACAAGAGAGTCTGACTCGTTTCGATAAACCGAAAGATCAACAACGAGGACATAATAGGGGCCGTAATTTTAAACGTCGTAAACCACAACAGAAACCATGAAATAGTCATCTGCCTTAGGCGAGACCAATAGCAAATGTATAAATGACTATTTTCCGCCAGATGGAGGATTGGTGAGTTGATTGAAAAACACAGTTATTACGAAAGTTGTACAAGTCATTTTTGAAAATTTACACATATGAAACGTATTTGCTTTTTTATTCTGGTTGCAGTAACATTTTTTGCCTGCGATCAGAAGCAAGTTTTTGATTCATACAGAGAAGTCGGATCTTCTGGCTGGAGCCAGGATTCGGTGTTTTATTTCAACTTCAATATTACCGATACGGTAAGCTCGCATAATTTATACATCAATGTTCGCAACCAGGGAAATTACGCAAACAGTAATCTGTGGTTATTCCTGAATATTGATTCGCCCGATGGCAGCCGTATGGCCGATACGGTTGAATTTACCTTGGCTGATCCAACCGGTCGTTGGCTTGGATCTGGGCTGGGCGATTTGCACGATTGCAGGCTTGTTTATCGCTCAAACGTATTTTTCCCGAAATCAGGAGAATATTCGTTTAGCATTCGCCACGGCATGCGCGATGAGGTCCTCAAAGGAATTCGTGACATAGGGGTGCGGGTTGAAAAAGTAAAATAAAGAGATAGAACGTGGGAAAAGGGAAATTAAAGAAATTTGCAGATCTTGCTTCGTACGAACATGTTATCGAAGCTCCATTTATAGGAACCGAACAGCCCGATCATGCACTGAAGGGCAACTGGCATACTTTGTTTGGGAATGAGCACCCAGTGATTTTGGAATTGGGTTGCGGAAAAGGTGAATATACGGTGCAATTGGCGCAACGCTTTCCGGAGAAAAATTTTATTGGGGTTGACATTAAAGGTGCCCGAATGTGGAAAGGCGCTACTTTAGCCAAAGAGCAGGGCTTGAAGAATGTTGCATTTTTACGTACCAATATCGAGTGTATCGACCGTTTCTTCGCTCCGGGAGAGGCCAGCGAAATATGGCTTACTTTTCCCGATCCGCAAATGAAGAAAACGCGCAATCGGCTTACAGCCACAAATTTTATTGAGAAATATCGATTGGTACTTCCTGAGAATGGCTTGATTCATTTGAAAACGGACAGTAAATTTCAGTATTTATATACTGAAGCAATGGTAAAGCACAATGGTTTTACAATTGTTGCGAACACCGATAACTTGTATGAGTCGGATTTGTTGAACGAGATTCTGTCGATTCGTACATTTTACGAAAAACAATGGCTCGACCGGGGAATCACTATTAAATACATTGCATTTTTGCTGAGTCATCGCGAACCTCTCAGCGAACCGGATGTTGAAATAGAAAAAGATCCGTACCGAAGTTTTGGCCGGTCGGCAAGAGAATAAAAATGTCAGATTTTTACGAACAGGTTTACCAGGTAGTTCGGTTGATCCCTTCAGGAAGAGTTACCAGCTACGGAGCAATTGCTGCTTATCTGGGGAGCAAGCAATCGTCGCGCATGGTGGGTTGGGCAATGAATAATTCGCATTGTCAGCAGGATTATGTGCCGGCACATCGGGTGGTGAACCGGAGCGGTTTGCTTACCGGAAAAAGGCATTTTGATGGCCCTTCGGTGATGCAGCAACTGCTCGAAAGTGAAGGAATTCAAATTGAAAATAATCAGATACTGAATTTCAAAGAAGTGTTTTGGGATCCGGCCGTAGAGCTCGGTTGGGAATAAATGGCTACTTTTGACATTCAATTTTAAATCATTTGTGAGTTATGACAGAAATTCCACGTAAACTCATCGTCCCCAAAAATATTACCGACGCTCTGCGGAACGTTGATTTTCCGGGAAGTAAAGAAAATATTGTTGACCTGGACATGGTTCAGGAAATTCGCATTGCAGGAAAGAAAGTGAGCTTTTCGCTTGTTTTTCAGCGTTCCGACGATCCGCATATCGAAGAAGTAAGAAAAGCTTGTGTGGCTGCTATTGAAAAATATGTTGGCAGCGAAGTAGAAATAAGGGGCAACATTACGGTGAAAGCCATTCACCAAATGGAGCGACCATTGTTGCCGGGTGTGAAAAATATTATAGCAGTGGCTTCCGGAAAAGGAGGAGTTGGTAAATCAACTGTTGCAGTGAATCTGGCAGTAGCGCTTGCCAACACGGGAGCAAAAGTAGGCTTGATTGATGCCGATATTTTTGGTCCTTCGCTGCCTAAAATGTTCGGCGTAGAGCAAGTTCGCCCAACCGGAATTACAATAGATGGGCGAGACATGATCGAACCGGTTGAGAAATTTGGTGTGAAAATGTTGTCGATTGGCTTCTTTGTCGCTGCGGAAAATGCGCTTATCTGGCGTGGGCCAATGGCCTCGAATGCACTGAAACAGCTTATTTCCGATGGCTATTGGGGTGAGCTCGACTATTTATTAATCGACCTTCCTCCCGGAACCAGCGATATTCATTTGAGCCTGGTGCAAACCATTCCGGTTACTGGTTCGGTGATTGTGACAACGCCTCAGGATGTCGCTTTGGCCGATGTAATTAAAGGGGTGAATATGTTTGCCAGCAAGTCGATTGATGTACCTGTACTTGGCTTGATTGAAAACATGGCTTGGTTTACTCCGGAAGAATTGCCCGAAAACAAATATTATATCTTCGGAAAAGACGGAGGAAAGAAACTGGCTGAACAATTGGGACTCATGCTGATGGGGCAAATTCCGATTGTACAAAGTATTCGCGAAGGAGGCGATAACGGAATTCCTTCGGCTGCAAAATCTGACACAATTGTAGGGCAGGCTTTTGCTGAAATTGCCGATAAATTGATTGATCAGCTTAATTTTAGAAATGAGACCATGGACCCAACTAAAAAAGTGAAGGTCTCGAAGAAATAAAAAGAGATTATTGGACAAGGCTGAAAAAATAGGATAATTTTGATAATGTAGCGAAGAATAATAAACTATCAATATGATTTCGAAAGACGAACTTGAAAAATTGTTGATGGATATAGAAAACTCGCGTGTCGAACGAACTGTGTCAACCACTAATACTGATAAGTTTGGTGAAGCAATTTGTGCATTTTGTAATGATTTCCCCGATTCGAAGCAGGCCGGGTACTTAATTCTTGGAGCAAAAGATGATGGTGGTCGTTGCGGTTTAAATGTGACTGATCAGTTGCAGATAAACATCGCGGCTATTCGTTCGGATGGTAATATACAACCTCAGCCGGCAATAGCCATTGAGAAATTTTCCTTTGCCGATGGCGATTTGTTGGTTGTCGAGGTTCAACCATCAAATTTTCCTCCGGTTCGTTACAAAGGCAAAATTTGGATTCGGGTGGGGGCTCGTAAAGCAGTTGCTAATGAAGCCGAAGAAAAAATATTATATGAGAAAAGGGCTGCGAATATTAAGACATTTGACAGCATGCCTTGTATTGGAGCAACGATAAGTGATTTGGATGTAAAACTGTTTAAGTCAGAATATCTATCCAAAGCTTTTCCTGAAGATGTTTTGTTGGAAGACAAGCGGGATGTGAAATTTCAGCTTCATTCGTTGGGTTTTTTTGATTTACGTTACGATTGTCCAACGTATGCTGGAATTATTCTATTTGGACTCCATCCAGAAAATTTTTTGGCCGGCTGTTATGTGCAATATGTCCGTTTTTCTGGAGGAAATCGAGCTGGCGAAATTCTGAACGAATACAAATTTGATGGGAATCTGCTTCGCTCTTTGCAGAAAATGGATACGTTTGTTGAGTTGAGCATTGCCAAGGAAAAACCTGTACCCGTATCGGCATTAAGAGAAATAAAAGTAATCAGCTATCCGTATTATGCAACTCGCGAGTTATTAATGAATGCGGTGATGCATCGTGATTATGAGTCGAATGCACCAATACGTTTTTATGAATTTGATAACTTTATTGAAATACAAAATGCAGGTGGCTTATATGGTAAAGCTCGACCTGAAAATTTTCCGGATGTAAATGATTACCGAAATCCGGTTATTGCTGAGGCAATGAAAGTGTTGGGATATGTAAATAGGTACAATAGAGGTATCATCCGGGTTCAAAAAGAATTGGAGGAAAATGGTAATGGGAGAGCCAGCTTCGATTTAAATTTGGTCACAGCTTTTAAGGTTATTGAACCTATTTCTGCAAGAACTAACTCCGAACTGAATGTATTGTCAGAAAAACAACTGAAAATTCTTGAATATTGTATGGTCCCCAGAAGTAGAGAAGAGATTTTTATATGGATTGGGTTGTCAAATCAGACAAAGAATTTCGAAAAGCATATTTTACCGTTAATTGAAGCACAACTATTAGCTTTTACAAAATCAGAAAAAAGAAATGTCAAAGGACAGCAATATGTTCTTACTGAATTTGGGCGAAGCACGTTTTTCAATCAAACTGAAAAATAGATTATTTGCTAGTTACTTTTTTGTTCTTTCCTAGTTACTTATTTGATCAAGACGAAGATATGTATGCTAGATATATATGCCGGCAATGCGTTGTTATTTAGTTTGTTTGTTTGTTTTATGGAAACTATTTTCTAGTTACTTTCCTGTTTCCTTGAATGATCTATTTTTAGATGTTGGGTGACAAGATCGTGAAAAACAAGCGGCTTGGTAGTACGAAGTTGTGTCTGAAAAGAGTTATTCTGGGTTGTATTGAAACAAATTGGAATTAAAAGAATAAGATTATTCCAATTCTGTAGGCTATCGCAACAAGTTAATCACAAAGGCCGGTAAAATCTGCAACGATTTGCCGGCCTTTGCGCTTATTTACGCCGAAAGTTCGTATTATTGTAATCGTTTTAAAAAGGCTTATTGGCGGCAGTTCAGGCAGCTAACCCGAACGAAGTGAAAAACATTTTTCTACCGCTGGATTAAGTTTACTTTTTCAGACAATATTATTTTGTTTTTGCAGTTTATCCTTCAAGCGAATTGAATTTTGAATTTGAATAAGAATTTCCTACATACCGTTTATCTTGTTGTAATACTGAGTATTATTTCGGCTTGTTCGGTGGAGAAGAATACCCGAGCGACTCGTGCTTACCACAATCTTACAGCTCATTACAATGTGTATTTCAATGGCAAGGAAAGCCTGAAAGCAGGAGTAGAGAAAATCAATAATTTAACAGAAGACGATTACACCAAAGTCCTCCCGATTTTTAAGTCAAGCGACCCGGGAACAGCAAGAGCTGCAACCTCTGAAATGGAATATGCAGTTGAAAAGGGTTCGAAGCTGATTAAAATTCACTCGATCACCAAAAACCCGAAACGACGTAAGAATCGCACCGAACGGTATAAACAACTGGCTGCAAAAGAAGAATACAACAATTGGGTGGACGATGCCTATTTACTGATGGGACAGGCCTATTTCTATATGCACAATTTCAATGCGGCCATCGACAATTTTTCGTACATCACCCGGAAATTCAGCAACGAAGAAATAAAATACGACGCATATATTTGGCTCATCCGCAGTTATACCATGCTCGAACGATACATGGAAGCGGCGGAGGTGATTCAAAGTATGAGTGGTAACGACGAGTTCCCGAAACGTCTGGACGGAAGTTTGGCTCTGGTTACTGCCGATTACCACATGAAACAGCTCGAATACGAGGAGGCTATCCCGTTTATGTCAATTGCGGTGAAAAAAACAGCATCGAAGAAAAACCGTTTGCGCTACAAATATATTTTGGCTCAGCTTTACGAAGAAACAGGTGATTTGATGAAAGCTTCGCAAATTTATCGCGAAGTAGCACACATGAATCCGCCATACAAAATGGCATTCAATGCGCGAATCAATGCAGCCGAAGCATTTACCGGGACAGGGAATGCTGAAAAGCTGAAAAAAGAACTGCGTAAAATGCTTCGTGATCGTAAAAATATTGAGTTCCGTGATCAGATTTATTATGCATTAGCCAATATTTACAAGAACGAAGGGAATGCCGATTTGGCCAAAGATATGTACATCAAATCAGCTTCGTCCAGTTTGAAAAACATGTATCAGCGAGCCTTGTCGTGCCTTACTTTGGCCGATCTTTATTTTGGCGAACCCGATTATCTGAAATCCAAGGCATATTACGATAGCGCAATGGTGGTAATTGATGAAAAATATCCCGAATACCGAAAAATCAAGGAACGCCATATCAACCTTACCCGTTTGGTTGACAATATTGTAACGGTTCAAAAAGAAGATAGCTTGCAACGAATTGCTTCGTTGAGTGAGATGGAACGGAATGCCTTGATTGATGCGTGGATCGGTAGAGCGAAGGAAGAAGAAGTACGCCTGAAGGCTGAAGCTGAATCGCAGAAATCGAACCAGAACTACTATCGGATGAATCAGTTCGGACAAGGATTGGGTCGTCAGCAGGAAGGAGCCGGATGGTATTTTTATAGCCCGACTACTGTGGCCTACGGTCGCGTTGAGTTCAAACAGCGTTGGGGAACCCGAAAACTGGAAGATGGCTGGCGCAGATCGAACAAGCTCAGTCGTTCGGAAATGGATGCCGAAGAGCTTGCACAGGAACAGAAAACTGATACCGTTGATAATGTTATACGGGTAATCGATCCGAAGGAACGTACCTATTACACTCAGGATTTACCGTTAAATGATTCGCTGATGGTGTTGTCGCATCATCGCATTCGCGATGCCTTGTTCAATGCCGGGCGTATTTTCAAAACGGTTTATAACAATTATCCGCGGGCGATTGAAACATATCAGGAACTGAATAAACGATATCCGGGCAATATTTATGAATTGTCGGCTTACTTTGAGCTTTGGGACTTATATACCAAAACAGGCGATCTGGCCAGTGCCGAATCATACAAGAGTCGAATTATTGCCGGATTCCCGGAAAGCAATTATGCGAAGTATTTGCAAAATCCGAACTACTTTATTGAGCTTGAAGCGCGTAACGATAGCCTGAATACTTTGTACCGACAAGCTTTTGCAAGCTATCGTCAGGGGAAATATCGCGATGCAGGCCGCATTGCCGGACAAATGATGACCATGGAACCTGATTCAACATTGATTCCGAAAATTGAATTCTTGCAAACGGTAGATCAGGGGACTTCTACTGACATGAAACAGTTTGAATTGTTGTTGATCAACTTTGTGAAACGTTTCCCGAAAGTGGATCCAACTCCATTGGCAGAAAAGATTTTGACCCTGATTCAGGATAGTACCTTGGCCGATTATCAGAAATTGGAAGAAATTGGTTACCTGAGTAAAGTAATTCAGAATGAAGAATTACAGGACAAACCGAAGGATGGAGAGGATGAGTTTGGTGGGAAATTCTCGTATGACGAAGAATTGCTGCATTATTTTGTAATCGCTTATCCGGCTGATGCCGAGGTGGACATTAACCGACTGAAATTCGATATTGCAAATTATAACATCGACCATTATACAAAAATCGATTTCGATATTGAAACCGAAAATTTAGGAAATACCCGTCTTGTTTTAGTGCGTGCGCTAAACGACAAGGAAATGGGGCTCATTTATTTCCGTTCGATAATTCGCAAACGAGAAGTTTTTCAGGCGCTGGCCAATGTGAAATATGTCAACTTCATTGCCTCATCAACCAATTATCGCGAGATTGTGGCAGAGAAGAATTATGCCGACTACCTGAGATTCTTTGTGAAGAATTATAGCCGCTTTATTTCGGGCGATTTCCGCGACGATGTTTTGCCGGCTCCTGAAGAATTGATGGCACAAGCGAAGGCGGAAGAGGAAAAATCGGAAGAACGTGGAACTTTCGTCATGGTGAACAGTGGTCGTCGCAGTCGTTTGTTTACGCCTGAACCAGACGCGCCGCAATATTTTGTAGTTGCAGTGAGCGATGTCAATTACTCAATGCGCCAGTTGCTGACGGAGTTCTCTAATTTCAACAGGAAATATTTTAAAGATAAATCGCTGAAATTATCTCAGGAAACGATGGAAGGCTACCGAATGGCTGTTATTGGTACGTTTGCCAACAAAGCTGAGGCATTGCAATACTTTACACGAGTAGTTACCACACGTAGTTTGTTCAGCAGTCTGGGAACAATGGGATACCGCAATTTCCTTATTTCCGAAGGCAATCTGCCGAAGTTGATCAGCACTTCGAACATGGAAAATTACATGGGCTTCTTTAGCGATGTGTATTTGAAAGATTTGTCGGCCAAAAATGAAGAGGAAGAAGAAACGAGCAATACGAGTACGGTGGCTCCGGTTCAGACTCCTGCTCCGAGGCCAAAGGTGCAGCAAGCTTCCTATAATGGACCATTCAGCACTAACTTTTCCGGAACACATCAATTTGTAATGGTGTTGCCCAAAACAGGATTCAATATGAGCGCATTGCAGGCGGCTTTGCGTAAATTCAATACAACGAATTTTGCTTCAACAAATTTGCAGATTGAGCAAGCGGAATATTCATCTACACAACAGCTTGTTTTGGTTAAAGGCCTTGCCAATGATGGCTCTGCACTCGAATACCTGAAATCGGTGGTGCAGTCGCAGGAAATATTTGGCCCGCTGGAACAGCTCGAATACCGCAATTTTATTATTTCAGATGATAACCTGAAAGTACTTCTGCAAAGCAAAAATCAGGACGAATACCTTCAGTTTTACCGGCAATTTTACCTGGGACGTCCCTAGTCTGACTGTTCGCTGGTTTCATTAAAAATTGTTAAACCCATACTAAAATGTCTGGGTATTTGTTTTAACTTGTAAACGATCAGTAAAAACAGGAAGCATGAGTAAAATAAAAATACTTTGGACCGATGACGAAATTGATTTGCTTCGGGCACATGTGATTTTTTTGGAAGAAAAAGGTTACGAGGTTTCTACCGCAACCAACGGCGCAGATGCCATCGAAATGGTAAAGAGTAATTTTTATGACATTCTTTTTCTTGACGAAAACATGCCCGGATTGAGCGGTCTGGAGACCTTGAGCCAGATAAAAACAATTTCGCCCAATTTGCCGGTGGTGATGATTACCAAAAGTGAGGAAGAAGATATTATGGACGAAGCCATTGGTTCGAAGATGGCTGATTATCTGATTAAACCGGTGAATCCGAAACAAATATTGCTTTCAATAAAAAAGAATGTCGATCAAAAGCGACTGGTTACGCAGCAAACTACCTCGGCTTACCAAAGCGAATTCTCGAAAATTGGCATGCAGATCAGCGACTCGCTAAATCATCAGGAGTGGATGGAAATTTACCGCAAACTGGTTTTTTGGGAACTTGAGCTGAGCAGTTCCGACGATTCGGCCATGGACGAAGTTCTGCGCATGCAAAAGTCAGAAGCCAATCTCTCGTTTGCCCGCTACATCAAGAAAAACTATGCCTCGTGGTTTGATAAAAACAGCAATAACCGACCAATGCTTTCGCCCGATATTTTTAAGCAGAAAGTATTTCCATTGCTCAACGCGGGACACAAGGTTTTTGTGCTGGTCATCGATAATTTGCGTTACGACCAGTACCGGATTTTCAGTCAGGTTCTCAATAATTATTTTCATGCGCAGGAAGAAGATCTGTATTTCAGTATTTTACCTACGGCTACCATGTATGCCCGCAATTCTATTTTTTCAGGATTAATGCCTGCTGAAATCAAGCAAATGTATCCCGATTTATGGGAAGATGACGACAATGAGGGACAGAAGAATGTGCACGAAATTGAGTTGTTGGAAAAGCAGCTTTTGCGATACGGGCGGAAAGAAAAACTGTATTTCGAAAAAGTAGCTAACCTGAAGGAAGGACGCAAATATACTGATCACCTGAGTCGCATTATGTCCAGCGATTTGTCGGTCATGGTTTTCAACTTTGTCGATATGGTTTCGCATGCCCGCACCGAAATGGAAATGATTAAAGAACTTGCTTCTGACGAAAAAGCCTACCGTTCGCTTACTTTGAGCTGGTTTAATCATTCGCCTTTGCTCGATTTGTTAAAGGCTTTGTCGGAAAACCGTATAAAAGTTGTGCTGACTACCGATCACGGTACTATTCGGGTCGATAATCCGCTGAAAGTAATTGGCGACCGCGAAACGAATACCAATCTTCGGTATAAACTTGGGCGAAACCTGAATTACAATCCCAAGCAAGTTTTTGAGGTAACTAACCCGAAAGAGGTGCACTTGCCTACCCGCAATGTGAGTACTTCGTATATTTTTGCCACGGGAACCGATTTCTTTGCTTACCCCAATAATTATAATTATTATGCAGGCTATTACCGCGATACGTTTCAACATGGGGGTATTTCACTCGAAGAAATGATTATTCCGGTGGTGACACTGAGTCCCAAAGGGCAGGTATAGCTGCTTTTTCATGAAAAAAAGAGCAAGGCAATCTGCTTTATCTGTGCCGAAATCTTCTACATTTGCTTCCACTAAACGGAAGAAAAATGATACATCCGGATACCGAATTGCAGTTTATTAGCGATGAGATTGGTTATGGCGTAGTTGCACGGAAATTTATTCCGCAGGGAACCATTACATGGGCTTTCGACGAGCTTGATCGTGAATACAGTCCGACCCAAATACAGCAGATGGACGAAGTTTATCGTGAGGTATTGATGACTTACACATTCAGAAATAATTGTGGGAACCATATCTTCTGCTGGGATCATGGGCGGTATATGAATCATAGCTTTCGACCCAATTGCATGGCGACTCCGTATCTGTTTGAAATAGCTATTCGCGATATTTATCCAGGAGAACAGTTAACCAACGATTATGGTTATCTGAATATCATTGAACCATTTACTCCGTATCCGGAAGGAACTTCGCGCACTACTGTTTATCCTGATGATTTATTGCGCCATGCAGAAGAGTGGGATCAGCTAATACAAACGGTTTTTGTGAAGATTCCGAACATCGACCAGCCTCTGAAATCAGTATTGGGAGAACGCTGGCAGACTGTTGAGCGGATTTGTGCAGGAGATGAACCAATAAAATCTATTCGGAACTGCTATTATCAGCCTGTTGAAGAATAATTGCTAAAGCGTGAAAGAAAAAAGGTTATTTGCGATTGTAAATATCCTCGAATGAGGTGCGTACACAGCGGAAGCCGATGTACGATTTGGCTGTGTCCTGATATTCGTAACTGCGTGTAGAAACTTGTAAAAAGTAAGCGACATCTTTCCACGAACCACCACGTATCACTTTTCGTTTAAGTACAGCCGGATCGTCGGGTTTGGCCTGGTATTCATACGCAGGGTTCAAGTCGCTCATGAAATCATACGACGATTCGTCAAAGGCGCTACTGGTCCATTCGGCCACATTCCCGCCCATATCATACAACCCAAACGAATTTGGATCGAAACTCCCAACTTTCATGGTATTGGTTGAGTAGTTGCTGTCGGATACATAATTTCCCCGTTGGGGCTTGAAATTGGCAACAAAACATCCCTGTTGGTTGCGCGTGTAATAGCTTCCCCAGGGATATACCGTCATTTGTTTGCCGGCTCTGGCGGCGTACTCCCATTCTGCTTCGTTCGGCAAACGATAATCGTGTACACCCGGCTCATCAAGAAGTTGTTGAAATTCATTCAACCGTTTGGTCCGCCAGTGACAAAATGCCTTGGCTTGCTGCCAGGTAACACCTACTACCGGATAATTGTCGTAAGCCAGATGCCAGAAATAATTATTGCTGAACGGTTCGTTGTACGAATAGGTAAAATCGCGAATCCAAACCAGAGTGTCTGGATAAACCGGGGTTGTTTCGCTCATAATAAAAGAGGACCGGTTCTGTATCGGAGTTTCTTGTCCTTCCTGATTGGTAATTGTTCCGTTGTACGACTGAGTCTGAAAATTATAGCTATTAACGCGTCGGGCTGCCTGTTTGTAATCAATCCAATAATAATTGTACACCAGTTTTCGGGTATCCAGTTCTTTTTTTCCAAACATTCGATCTTGTTCCTGGTAATACATCTCATCCAGTGCTGCACGGTAGTCGTTGTTTCTCCATTCAATAGGAACTTCCCAATTCAAATGAGGCTGGTCGAGTAATTCGCCTCTTCTTCCTTCAGTAATCATGAATTCGGGGAATGTTTCGCCGAGTAAGCTCCGTGCAATGGAATCGCGCACCCAAAATACGAACTGACGATATTCGTTGTTGGTAATTTCTGTTTCGTCCATCCAGAATGACTCAACGGTTACTCGTTTTACCGGTGTCGCATCGTGATTTATTTCCTGCTCGCTTGGCCCCATCGAGAAGGTTCCTTTTTCGATTTTAACCATGCCAAAAGGAATGGGCTCGAAAAAAGGTTTTCGGGCAGGAGCGTTTAGCAACTCTTCGCTACCGTTTTCTTTACAGGAAATAGTTCCCAGTAATAGAACGGAGAAAATGAAGAGTAATATTCGTTGATGCCCGGTCAAAATAATAATTCTTTTAGCGATCGTGTTTTCAAAAACGGCAATAATAAACAGATATTGCCGGGAAATATGAAAAAAGCCTTACAAGTACGGCTTATAAGGCTTTTCCCGTTTATATCTTCATATTAGTATTCCCACAAATCTTGTTCGTAATTGAAAATCTCGTTTTCAATTCGTCTTGATTCCAGCATGGCATCTTTTCCACTCAGGTAATCGCTGATTGCACGGTTGTTAAATGAATTCGATTCTTTTACCACGTAGCTGTTAAAGCGTCGTTTGATAAACAGATCGTCGAACGACATGTTGCGTGCGGTATTTTGCGGATTAATGACTGCATTGGATGCAAACAAATCGC
This sequence comes from Prolixibacteraceae bacterium, assembly GCA_963668595.1. Lineage (GTDB taxonomy): Bacteria > Bacteroidota > Bacteroidia > Bacteroidales > Prolixibacteraceae > GWE2-42-39. The sequence continues at coordinate 3,746,816 of OY764876.1, forward strand.
GAGCTTCAGGATAGTAAATCCAGAATACCTGTGTGCGTTGTACGTTTTCCTGATTCACATCTTCGTCTCGGTAAAATTCCTTAATCGGACAAATACCAATGATGCGTACATTCATGGTTGACGTTTGTTTGTCGAAATACCATTCTTCTTTTAACATGATTTGTTTTACCTCTTCACCACGAATTTCTCCTTCGATACGTCTGTCCACCCAATCTCCGGTAAGCGGGTCGCGAACTTTGCGTACTCGGCTTTCGGCTCCGAAGGTTTGTTTTACCTGATCGAAGTTCATCGGTACTTTAAATTCGTCATCGTTGCGGGCATCGTAAGCAGTTAACTGACCATCTTCAATGCCTTTCAGTAACAAATTAATCAGGCTGATGCGCCCGTCTGCTTCCTGCGTAGGGAAGTACAATACCTGGTTCATTTTTTCGCGTAAATCGATGATGCGCCAGATTTTTTTCGACCACATAACATCGGCTTCGCGTGTGTAAGGCAGCGGTACCGGTTTGCGTTTCGACATGTCTTCACGTTTGTATGCTCCGTCAACAATTTGTGCATTCGACGAAAGTTGGAGGCCAACTACTACAAACATCACTATTCCGAATAAAACAAATGCCTTTTTCATGGTTATCGTATTTTAAATGCAATGGGTGAGAGTTCTTTTACAACTCCGTTGTCGCCACGTGCTTTAATGTTATCAATATAAATTTGGTTTCCTTGTGTCAGTTGTTTCAGCTGGTCTTTTTGCTGTTGTGTAAACCGGTTCGATGTTGAAGGGAAGGTATTTGTATATCCCCCTTTTGTTAACGAAATATCGAACTGGGTAATTGTGTATTTTAAATCGAAATCGAAATCTTTTAACGTGGCAAAGATTGCTTCTTCTGCCATCAAATCTTCTTTGCGAATATTTCCCCCGCTTTTTCCTCCAATTTCAGCAATTGGTGCAGGAACTTCTTTTACGCGGAAAGGCATAGACCCCATTAATCGCTCTTGTCCTCCAACGGTGGCATACACATCAATTTTTGTTTTTCTTCCCGATGGATCGAGTTCGTTGGGAAGAATAAAAAACTCGTCGCCGCGTTGTTCTATTTTTCCATTTGATACTACCGGACGAATACTTGCAGCCGCAATTCCCGGAACACTAATACTTACCGGGTTCGGAAGCCCTTGGTACAACACATTCATTTTGGTTGGCGAAATAGTTACACTCGGTGTTCCTACCTGGTATTCTCCTTCAAAAGGGTAGGAATTGAAACCTCCTTCAGGGGTTTTATACTTGATTAAACCGCTCCATTTATAGGTTCCGCTCTTTGATGCAGTTATTTTGTATTGTCCTTTTCCGTCAACAATAGGGATCCGTGTATTTCCTACGTAAATTTCTGGTTCTTGTGTCGATTCCTCTGCTCCAAGGAAAATTTGTGCTTCAAATGCATCTCCTTCTAAAACATAGGTTGACTTGGGCAAAATGTAAGCACTCAATTTGTCAAACTTGAACGAGCTGGCATCAATTTGTCCGTATAAACTGTTGATAATGTTGGTCTCCGCATTTTTGATGTCAATTTGCATTTTTGATAATAATGCAATTACGGCAATCAATGGTTTATTCTCGAAATGAAAACTTTGCCATGTTTTGCGTTCTCCTCCTTCTTTTAAATTCACCGGGCCGTCTGAAGTATCCAACGATTCGAGAATGTTTTCCCTTAAAGGGGCACCTTCGTCGAGTTGCGAAACCAGAAAATTACGGTATGCTTCAATTCCTTCTTTCAGCTCTTTTCCTTTGCGTTGCTGAATCATCATCTCCGAAGGAGTATTGATGTCGTCTTCTTTTCCAATAAGAAGGGTGTCGCCGGCAGAACTGATCAAAAATGGACGCTCTTCAATTGATGTTCCTTTGTTTTCAGGTAAACTCAGGTTTTTGGCTCCGGATTGAAGTACCAAATTTTCTTTTAATGTTTGAATGTGAGTCATGAGGCTGTCGGTGTGATCTTTTACAGCCAAAGCTTTATCACGCCAATCTTTTACCTTGGCCTGATTCAGCATATATGCCTGGTCGAACGAACTGTATATTAGTTTGTTTTTCAGATCCACCGTTTTCAATGTTTGGGTAAGACTCCGGTCAACGACTTTAAAAGCATCCAAAACTTCCGAAGCCACATTCAGTGCCATCATCGCGACGAACACCAAATACATCATGTTGATCATTTTCTGCCTCGGGGTTTCCGGACAATTCTTTGTTCCCATACCTTCCGTTCCCTTTATTTCTTCTTATAATTCATGGCACCAAGCATGTTGCCATAAACCGAATTCAGCGACTCAAGGTGACTGTTCAGCATTTCTGCGTTTTTCCGATATTTTTTGATTTCTTCAATCGAATCGGCAATCACACTATTCATTTGGTTCAGGTCTTCGAAAAACTTACGTGATTCCTGCATTTGCGACGAGGCTCCTTTCAGTTGGGCTTCGTAAGTCGAATTCAGCGATTCGATGCTTTTGTTCAGTTTTGTAAGATTTTCTCCGTATGATTTTGAATTCAAATCCAAATCTTTTACTCCGGAACTAATTGTTCCTGAAAGTTTCTCATATGATTCGATCAGCTTGTTTCCTGACTGATTGATCTGTTCATTGAAGCGTTTACTTGCTTCATTCAGTCCGGTAAGCATTTCCGTTCCGGTTTCTGATATTTTTTGAGCTGTACTGCTGTACGACGAAACCAGCGATCCTACTGAATTATTGATTTCCTGGTTGGCCCGGTTATTTACTTCTGAGAAAGCAACCATTGATTCGGCTGCTGAATTCAGGTTGCGTACATACACGTCGGTAGCCAGAGTTGCTGTGGAAATATCGCTGATGCTTGATGCTGTATTACTCAGATCGGTAAGCCCTTTGCTGACTTTTGTGAGCAATTCAGGAGTAATATTTGTGCTATCGAATAATTTATTCAGTTTTGATCCTTGCTCTTCTTTCATCAGTTCGTACTCTTCATCGAGCTCATAGTCGTCGCGCAATTCCGGATACACTTTCGACCAGTCGGGTAATTCCATTGGTGGTTCGAAGGCTGAAATAAAGAAGATGAATGCTTCAGTAATCAAACCGGCAGTCAGAAATAAACCTGAATGGGGCCAGTGCTGAAGTTTGAAAAGAGCTCCCAGAAGTACAACAGATGCTCCGAGGTTATAAACGTATCCGGTGAGTATTTTCCACCTTTTCGTTTGAAGTATATCGCCAATATTCATTCTATATATCAGTTATAAAGTTGTTCTCTAAAATTCATTTCCAAAAGAAGCCCTTACACAACGGAACCCAATGTAGCTTTTTGCTGTATCCTGATATTCATAACTGCGGGTTGATACCTGGATGAAAGAAGCAATATCTTTCCACGATCCACCACGAATAACTTTGCGTTTCAATGCTGGTGCATCAGTGGGTAGCGCATTGTATGTGAAATCAGGATTGAAATCGTTGAAATACATGTATGATGATTCGTCGTAAGCTGATTTGGTCCACTCTGCAACGTTCCCTGCCATGTCGTACAACTTGAACTCATTCGGATCGAAACTTCCTACTTTCATTGTCGCAATTCCACCGTCTTCCGAATAGTTTCCTCGCAATGGTTTGAAGTTGGCAAGGAATACTCCTTTTTGGTCGCGGGTGTAATAACCTCCCCACGGATACATTGCTAACTGGAGCTCTCCACGGGCTGCATATTCCCATTGTGCTTCCGATGGTAATTCATAATCCTGAAGTGTTGCTTCGCGGCGACTTGACAAAAATTCGTTTTGGATTTTTGTACGCCAGCTACAGAAAGCATTGGCTTGTTCCCAATCAACTCCAACAACCGGATAATCGTCGAAACCCGGATGCCAGAAATAACGGGTTGCCCAAGGTTCGTTGTACGAATAAGTGAAATCGCGAATCCAGCACAAGGTGTCGGGATATACATCAACCAAATGTCGCTGAATAAATGACGAACGGTTTTGAATGGCAACCTCCTGTCCGTTTTCATCGAATACTGTTCCGTTGTAGCTCTGTGTTTTGTAGTTATACATGTTTGCACGACGAGCTGCCTGTTTGTAATCAATTTTATGGTATTCGTAAAACAGTTTGCGTGCATCAATTTCTTTTTTTCTGAAGAAACGTTCGTTTTCCGGAATATACATTCCTTCCAATGCGTCGGTGTAGTCCGGATTATCCCATTCCAGTTTTTCATCCCAGTTTAAACGAGGCTGATCAAGCGGATTTCCGTCGCGATCTTCGCTTATCTGGAATTCAGGGAACTGCTCCGACAGCAAAGTACGAGCAATGGAGTCGCGCACCCAATACACAAACTGACGGTACTCGTTGTTTGTGATTTCGGTGTCGTCCATCCAGAATGCATCGATCGAAACAGTTTTGGTTGGCGTATTCGACCACTCAATATCCTGATCGTTGGGACCGATATTCAGGCTTCCGCGGTGAATAAAGGTCATGCCAAAAGGAGTTGGTTCAAACCACTTTCCTCTTCCCGTTACACCGGTTAATTCGCCGTTTCCTGATTGGTTACAACCAGTTAAAGCTACGATAGCAGTTAAAACTAACCCGATTGAAATAAATTTTTTCATAGTTCTGCTCTATCTGTTGAGTACTAATTTCCTTACAAAAATCTTACACTTTTATACTTTTTCAATCTGCCTTTACCCAGATCAAAATTATAGCTAATAAACAGTTCGTGCGAGCCATATCCATAACGTCCGATTTCCGAAGTTGTCAGATCGAATGCATAGCCTGCACGTAGTCCGTTTGCCAATTCATATCTTAAAAGAACACTAATTCCATCGTCTATCCGGTAATTCAAACCTCCGCTAATGCGGTCGTTATAAATTACTTCTGCATTCAGGTCAACCTGATAGCCAACCAAATCACTCTTTATCAGAATGGATGGTTGCAACACAAACAACGGATCAGGTAAGCTAATATTGCATCCTGCAAGCAAATAATAGTGCCGGGCAAGATAATCAATTACCTGTTCGTTATATTTTATCTCGGCTTGGTTGATGTGTGTTACCGAAGCTCCAACAAAGTATTTTTTCGCCTTCAAATATACACCAATTCCGGCATCAAACGCCATCTGACTTACTTCTCCTTGCGGAAGAAGCGGGTCGTTGGTGTCCCAGTCAACAGTTCCCTCATTGTCAGGAGCTTCCCACTTTCCTTTGTACGATTTATTGAAAAAGCCCAAAGACGTTCCAATGCCCCAGTCTCCGAAACTGGTTGAGAAACGATGCGCATAATTGAAGTTAAACTTTGCATTCCGCTCAAATCCCTGTTCGTCACTAACCACATTCAATCCAATACCATTGTCTGCGCCAAACAGTTTAGTGCGGGCACCCACGCTAAAAACAAGCGTTTGCGGCGAATTTCCGTACCCCGACCACTGATACCTGTTCAGAATTAATCCGGTAACTCCTTCTTCTGCTCCGGCATATCCCGGATTGATAGTCAGGTGAGTTAACTTATTGAAACTGAACTGTGGGTCCTGTTGCGCATTTGCTGCTAAGTTAGCTATTATTAACAAAAATAAAAAGCAAAATATTTTTTTCATATTGACGCTAAAGCGACCTCTTTTCATGCCATTTTTCGTTGCGGTAAAATAATAAAAAATAGTTCAGTGTATCAATACAGAACATATTCCTGTATGATTGAACGTTTTCTATTCGTTTTTATTTTACAGTCTGTCTTGTTCTCGTTTCAAAAAACTAATTCTGGGTTACAATTTGCTGTTTCCAGCGCAAATATATTTTCTTATTATTCAACTAGCTTAATATTGATCGAGTAAACGAAGATTTTTCCACCAGCGATCGGGAATTTCGTTTCGCGATGCGGTCAGATAGTCTTCTTCTGTGCAGGGAATAATTACCTGCACGGCCTCTTCTGTATCTTTTATCTCCATCCACCAACGATTGGTTTTGCGGCTTTGGAAGAATGTCAGAGGTAGTTCGATGCCGTCCATGTCAACATAGAATTGATTGAACTGACCTGGATTTTTTCCGGGCCATTCGGGTTGACGATGATAAAATCCTTCAATAAAATGCCAAATAACCTGTGCGATTAATCCTACTCCGAATCCTTGCTGATCGCGGTTGGGCAGAGTATTGAAAAAACCTGCCAGACTAATGCGGTCGGCCATGCCGGCGTAGCGTGCCAGTTGACATGCTTCTTCGGAATATAAACCGTTGGGCGAGTTGAAATACTGTCCGGGGGCATCCATGGCTCGAATGGCATTGATGTCGAAGCTGAATATGTCGGCATGTCGAAGCATCGGTTCTATCATCGACATTTCGTAGCGAATCTGGCCAAGTCGCATTTTTTCGTAATTACGCTGACTGAAAAAGTCGAGCTCCAACGCATCCGTAAAATATGATTGATACCCGATAAGTGTATAGGAAAGCTGTTTGCGTTGTTTTTCGAAAATAAGATTCAGGTACGATTCGGAGTTAACCGCTTTGCTCCCTTTTTGGTAATCGAGTTTCGGATCGACAGTAATCAAACGGAAAGGTGTTTGTTCGAAACTTTTTGTCATGCCCAGTGTCAAATCCTGGCTTCCTCCCAAAATCACTGCTGTTTTGCCCATGTCGCGAAGTATTTCGCAAACGTCTTTCAGTGCAAAATAGGTGTCGGTACAGGAGCGCCCGGGTTTCATGTTTCCGAGATCGATAACTTTAAAACGAGGTGATATCCGGTTTAGCGAATACAGGTGCTCGCGTATGCGATCGGGAGCTTGTGCTGAACCGGGTTCGATTGAATGCCGGTCTTCTTCCACCCCAAAAATGATGAGTTCGGCTTTTTCGGGCGTTATTTTTTCGCGGTTTTTCTCAAGCAGAGTACCCAGTGTGTATTTTGACTGTGCCCAGCCAGCGCATATAAATTTCGAAAAATCAACAGGTTCAAAATATAAATCAAGATTCATGGTCAGCTGTTTTTTGCATTCATGAAGATAGGTTTTTATCTAAAATGAAAATCGGACTTTCGATTTTTTCAGAAAAAAAGGGCAAGCCTCAATGACTTTGCCCTGTTGATTTATTTTTTTCTTCCTTTTTTCGGCTTGGCTCCTTCGTTGACAATCTTCATGCAGTCGTCGTACGACATGGTCGCAGTGTCTGTTCCTTTCGGAATTTTGAAGTTGTCTTTTTTATATTTAATGTATGGTCCCCAACGTCCGTTTAATATTTGCAGGTTGGCATCTTCTGTGAAATTTTTCAGTTGAGCCTGGCTGTCTTTTTCCCGTTTCTCGTTGATGAGTTCAATCGCTCGCTCAAGTGTAACCGAAAATGGATCGTCAACACCTTTTTTTAGCGATACAAATTTGTTGTCGTGCCGTACGTAAGGACCGAATCGCCCTACAGCAACAGAAACTTTTTTGTTTTCGTATTCTCCGAGATCGCGAGGCAGACGGAACAGCTCCAGTGCTTCTTCAAGTGTGATAGTTTCAATAATTTGTCCCGGATTAAGGCTGGCAAACTGAGGTTTTTCTCCTTCCTCGGTTGCTTCACCCAACTGTGCAAGTGGCCCAAAACGACCAATTTTTACCGAAACAGGTTTGCCTGATACCGGATCAACACCCAGCACACGTTCTCCTTTTGCCCGTTCTGCGTCGTTCAGCGCGTTTTCTACTTTGGAGTGAAATGGCTGATAAAATCCGTCGATCATTGTATTCCACACACGTTTTCCTTCGGCAATCTCGTCAAATTCTTTTTCAACATTGGCGGTAAACCCATAATCCATAATCTGATCGAAATAACGAACCAGAAAATCGTTGACAACCATACCGATGTCGGTGGGGAAGAGTTTCGATTTTTCGAATCCGGTTTGTTCAATTTTTTCCGATGCAGTTATTTTGTTGTCTTTCAGTGTTAGTTGTACATAGCTTCGCTCTATTCCGTCACGATCTTCTTTTACAACATACCCACGATTTTGGATTGTCGTAATGGTTGGCGCATAGGTTGACGGACGACCAATTCCTTGTTCTTCCAATTTCTTAACCAGACTTGCTTCGGTGTAGCGAGGTGGTTTCATTGTAAAACGTTCAGTTGCGATCAAAGATCCGGCGCGAAGCTGTTGATTCGCTTTCAGCGGAGGAAGCAGGTCTTTGCTTTCGCCATTGGTTTCTTCGTCGTCCACCGATTCCATATAAACTTTAAGGAATCCGTCGAATACGAGTACTTCTCCGGTTGCAATAAATTTTTCAGCAAGGCCTGAAATATTAATGGTAACTGTTGTTTTTTCCAGTTCAGCGTCGCTCATCTGTGAGGCGATGGTGCGTTTCCAAATCAATTCGTAGAGGCGTCTTTCGCGTGCATCACCCGAAACATCTTCGTTGTCGATATAAGTTGGGCGAATGGCCTCGTGCGCCTCCTGTGCTCCTTTTGATTTGGTTTTATATTGGCGGGAATGCACGTATTTTTCGCCATGCATTTCCATGATTTTGCTTTTTGCAGTATTGATGGCCAGCGACGACAGGTTTACCGAGTCGGTACGCATGTAAGTGATTTTCCCTTCTTCGTACAATCGTTGCGCAATGGTCATGGTTTGCGAAACAGAATAGCCCAATTTCCGGCTGGCTTCCTGTTGCAAGGTTGAAGTAGTGAATGGAGCTGCGGGACTTCTGCGCGAAGGTTTCTTTACCACATCGGCAATCGAATAGTCGGCATTTTTGCATTTCTCCAAAAATTGCATTGCTTCTTCCTGTGTGTCGAAGCGTTTATTAAGTTCTGCTTTTAACTCGATAATCTTTCCGTCTTTATCGGGGACCAGAAATGCGGCAGTTACTCTGAACGAAGACGTGCTTTCAAAATTGATAATTTCGCGTTCGCGTTCAACAATCAGACGTACTGCTACTGATTGCACCCTTCCGGCCGAAAGGGCTGGTTTTACTTTCTTCCACAGAACGGGTGATACTTCGAAGCCAACAATCCGGTCGAGTACACGACGGGCCTGTTGAGCATTGACCAAATTCATGTCCAGCGGGCGTGGATTTTCAATGGCATGAAAAATTGCATCTTTGGTAATCTCATGAAACACAATTCGCTTGACTTTTTGTGGATCAAGTTTTAAGGTGTCCAGTAGATGCCAGGCAATTGCTTCTCCTTCGCGGTCCTCATCGGATGCGAGCCAAACCTGTTCGGATTCCTGTGCTAATTTTTTGAGTTCACTGACAATTTTCTTCTTGTCTGTTGAGATAATGTATTTGGGCAAATAATTATTCTTGATATCGATGCCGAAGTCTTTCTTCTCCAGATCCCGGATGTGACCCATGCTTGAAGTCACAAAGAAATCTTTTCCCAGGAATTTTTCTATCGTTTTTGCTTTGGCAGGAGACTCGACAATGACCAGGTTCTTGTGCATAAATTCTGCTGTTTATGAAAAAATTTGTGCAAATTAAAGAAATAGAAACGCTACGATCAAATATTCGGCGAAACTTTTTTTTGGTTTATATCTTTGAAAATGATGAATTTATTTGCAAAACGATGCAGTTGTGGCAGTTGATGCTGCTATGTAAATGTGCATGAATCAGTGAATAAAAAACATTGAGAGGCGGTGAAGAATAAAATTCTTTCATCGTTTTATCTGCTTGAAATTCTGTTATTTTAACAAGAAATAAAGGAACACGGATACAACAAACGGTTATCCTGTTCGTTTGATTATCTTTGCAGAAATTTTGAAAAAAAACAGAGCGATGACTGACGAACAAACAAAGTTCAAAAAATACCTTCGTATATTCTGGAGCCTCTATGGAACTGGTGTATTTGTAATAATTCTTCTCTTTTATGGTATTTCGCACGGATGGTTTGGTTTTATGCCCACATTCGATGAACTGGAAAATCATGAGAATTACCTGGCTAGTCAGGTGATTTCTTCGGATGGGAAAACGATTGGACGTTATTTTTTACAGGAAAATCGACTGGAAGTTAGTTATGACGAATTTACACCCGACTTGGTAAATGCGCTGATTTGCACCGAGGATGTTCGCTTTTATAAACATTCGGGGGTTGATTTGCGTGGATTATTTCGTGTAATAAAAGGTCTGGTTACATTTAATAGTAGTTCAGGGGGTGGTTCAACCATCAGTCAGCAGTTGGCAAAGATGCTTTTCCCTCGTGAAGTGGATAGCAAAGTCGATTTAGTGATGCGTAAATTCAAAGAATGGGTGATTGCGGTGAAACTTGAAAAAAGTTTTACGAAAGAAGAAATTCTGACCATGTACCTGAATAAGTACGATTATCTGAATTTGGCAGTGGGAATTAAGTCGGCAGCGCAGGTATATTTCAATACATCGCCCGATTCGCTGAAACTTGATCAGGTCGCAATGTTGGTAGGGATGGCCAAAAACTCGTCGCTGTATAACCCGCTTCGCCGGGCCGAACTTACGCGTAATCGCCGCAATGTGGTATTGTCGCAGATGGAAAAATACGGATATATTGATGAAGCGACTTACGATTCGGTGTCGGCGTTACCTCTGGGGCTCGACTATCAGCGGGTAGATTTTAAAAATGGACTGGCTCCATACTTTCGCGAATACCTGCGAATTACTCTTGGTGCGCAGAAACCCGATCGTTCGAAATATGCTTCGTGGCAGCAGCAGAAATTTATTGAAGATTCAATCGAATGGGAAAATAATCCCTGGTACGGCTGGTGTCGAAAAAACATTAAGCCCGATGGAACGCAATATGACTTATATAAAGATGGTATAAAAATATATACTACGGTTGATTCACGGATGCAACGCTATGCCGAAGAAGCCGTAACTGAACATCTGAAAACAGATCTTCAGCCTAAATTTGACAAATACCTGCGATCACTTCGCAATCGCCCTTTTCCAAACGATTTTGGTCAGGATGCTATTGATGAATTGATGGATCGATCAATCAAACAGAGCGAACGCTATCGGTTGGCAAAATTGTCGGGGATGAATTTCAACCAAATAAGAAAGAAGTTTGGCGAACCCGTGGAAATGACTGTTTTTACATGGAAAGGAGATCGCGATACGCTGATGTCACCACTGGATTCAATTAAGCATTACCTGAGTTTCTTCCGTTCTTCGTTTATGGCGATGGATGTGGAGACTGGTCATGTAAAAGCATATGTGGGAGGCCCGAATTATAAGCATTTTATGTACGACATGGTGAAAGGCGGAAAACGCCAGGTGGGTTCAACGGTGAAGCCGTTTCTTTATACACTTGCTATGCAAAATGGCTTGAGTCCCTGTACAAAAGTGCCTAATGTGAAGCAGCAGTTTATTTTGCCCGATGGAAATGTTTGGGAGGCAAAAAACTCAAGTCCCGAAAAAGAAGGGGAAATGGTAACACTAAAATGGGGACTGGCCAATTCGGTAAATCAGATTTCCGCCTGGGTAATGAAGCAGTATAATCCGCAGTCGGTTGTTGATGTGATGAAACGAATGGGTATTTACAGTCCGATTGATCCGGTTCCGTCGATGTTTTTGGGTACTTCCGATATTACTTTGTATGAGATGGTGGGAGCGTATGCAACCTTTGCTAACAAAGGTGTTTATACGCAGCCAATATTTATTACGCATATCGAAGATAAGCACGGAAATGTAATTGCCCGCTTCAATCCCGAGCGACATGTTGCTATTGACGAGCAGACAGCCTACCTGATGATTAACCTGATGCGCGGAGTTATTGATAATGGCTCGGGACGAAGGATCAGGTGGCACGAAGTATATGGAAGGATTGAAGGCCCTATTGCCGGAAAAACAGGTACAACGCAGAACCATTCCGATGGCTGGTTTTGCGCGCTTACTCCGCAGCTGGCTGCTGCAACCTGGACGGGAGCCGATTTGCGCAGTATTCGTTTTGGCTCGCTCTCCGAAGGACAAGGAGCGAATATGGCATTACCGGTGTGGGGACGTTTTATGCGTCGTGTGTATGCCGATCCTGGTTTGCCGTATAAGCCGTTTGCCAAGTTATTTGAAGCACCGGAAGGTTTCAATATGAATCTGAATTGCGATGAAGTAGAAGAGCAAAGCCATGAAAATAATTCCTCGGCCGAAGATTTCTTTTAATCAGAAATAGTTTTCAAAAGAAAGCCGTCAGGAAATTCTCTTGGCGGCTTTTTTTTTTGTTGATTTTTATCAGAAAGTTTTAATGCTTGTTTTTAAAACAAAAAGAGAGACCAAAAAACTTTGATCTCTCTTCAGCTCTCCAGGTAGGACTTGAACCTACGACCTACGGATTAACAGTCCGCCGCTCTAACCAACTGAGCTACTAGAGAATTTTGTTTTGGCTTTCGCCTTGTTGCAAGAACGTTTTGCTTTAAAAGCGTTGCAAAAATAATGGCTTTTCCGAAAAGAAAAAATATTTTTGCAAAAAAAATTAAAGAAAAATTGTGATGGAAAAATCCGAAAAAAAAGCCATTCTGGGAATCGGAAATGCATTGGTTGATGTAATGTTCAGTCTTACAGATGATAAACTGCTCGATCAATTTGGCCTGCCTAAAGGAAGCATGACATTGGTGGATGCTGCTCTGGCCGGAAAAATTCAGAGCGAAGCTCAAAATTTGCCTCGCGAGTTGCATACCGGAGGTTCTGCCGCCAATACCATTCATGGAATATCGAAGCTCGGAGGTGTCTGCGGCTACCTTGGAAAGATTTCGAAAGATGAACTGGGCGATTTTTTTCAGTCGGAATTTGAGCGTAATAATATCCGCACACATTTATCGTACAGTGCAACCGGAACGGGTATGGCGACAGCTTTAATTAGTCCCGATTCGGAACGTACTTTCGGAACATATCTCGGAGCAGCAATGGAACTTGATCCTGCCGATTTAAATGAATCGCTTTTTGCTGATTATGGCTATTTGCACATCGAAGGCTATTTGGTACAGAATCATGCGCTGATTGAAACTGCGGTAAAAATGGCCAAAAACTGTGGATTGAAAGTTGCCCTTGATTTGGCTAGCTTCAATATTGTAGAGGCCAATCTGGCATTTTTACAACAGATGGTTGCCCAGTATGTTGATATTGTTTTTGCCAACGAGGAAGAAGCCAAAGCATTTACCGGAATGGAACCGGAAGCTGCTTTACACGAAATTGCAAGTCTTTGCGACATAGCTGTTGTAAAAATCGGGGCAAAAGGATCGATGATTAAATGTGGCGATGAGCTTGTTCATATTCATGCTATTACTGCAAAAAGTATTGATACCACCGGAGCCGGCGATATTTATGCATCAGGTTTTTTATTTGGGTTGGCTCACGGATACACCCTGGAGCAAGCCGGAAAACTTGGATCGTTGCTTGCCGGAAAAGTAGTGGAAGTAATGGGCGCAAAAATTCCGGAGACAAGCTGGGAAGATATTCGTCCTGCGATTTCTTCTATTTTGCAGTCATAGAACGATGCTGATGAAACTGTTTGGGTTTTGCCAGACGGTTTTATACATTTACGGGCAAACTAAACCAATTTAATAGACGAATGATAGTTAGTAATTATGCATAAATCTGTCGGGAAGATTCTTTTTTCAGGAAGAAATCTTTCCGACATTATTTTTTAGTAATTGATAACTTTTGAAAATAACCCAACAATTTACAAAATGAAAAAAACAACTTTTCTGATTGCGACATTGCTTTCCGGTGTCGCATCGTTTGCTCAAAAGCCCGATCCGGTAACGGATGTGTGGCATTACGTGGAGAACATAGAGGTGATTGGCGATAATAAAGAAGCAGCTCATGCTTCTTTTGTCTCAGCCGGGTCGGTGGAAGAAGCTTTGATGATGAAAAATGAAGGCGCTCAATTTCGCCAGTCGCTCGATGGTAGCTGGAAGTTCAAATGGGTGAAATCGCCCAACGACCGTCCTGTCACCTTCATGAACCCAAAAGAAAACGTGGACAATTGGGACAACATCAACGTTCCTTCGAATTGGGAACTGGCCGGTTACGACATTCCTATTTATGTGAACCATCAATATGAATTTGCCGATTACAAAGCTCCTATTTCTTCGGAAATAGAATTTGATGGCGTGTATCCGAAGTATCCGGGCAAAGTTCCGCACGAATACAATCCTGTAGGTTCGTACCGAAGGGATTTTATGCTGAATGATGATTGGAAAGGCATGGAAGTGTTTCTGCATATTGGTGCTATGAAATCGGGCGGTTTTGTGTGGATCAACGGACAATACGTTGGTTATTCGCAAGACAGCAAGTTGCCTGCCGAATTCAATGTTTCGTCTTTTCTGCAGAAAGGGAAGAACACGATTGCCTTACAAATTTTCCGCTGGACGGATGGTTCGTATCTTGAGTGTCAGGATTTCTGGCGCATCAGCGGAATCGAACGCAGCGTTTTTCTGTATGCTCAACCCAAACTTCGCATTCGAGATTTTGAAGCCAGTGCAACGCTGGATGGAGCATATAAAAATGGCTTGCTCAATTTAACCGTTGATGTGAAGAATCACTTGTCAAAAGAACAAGATTTTGTCCTTTCGTACCAATTGCTGGACGCAAACAAACAAGTAGTTGTTCGTGGCGAGAAAGCGGTTAGTGTAACTGCTTCATCTGAGGCATCGGCCAATTTCAATGCTGAAATCGAAAATGTAAAACCGTGGAATGCCGAACATCCGAATTTATACACGCTTCTTATTCAAACTGAAGATAAAAAAGGCAAAACCATTGAGGCAACTGCGATAAAAGTAGGTTTCCGTACCGTTGAAATAAAACAGGGACTGCTACTGGTAAACGGACAGCGAATTACGCTGAAAGGGGTAAATACGCAGGAAACTCATCCCGAAACCATGCATGTGATGAGCGATGAAATGATTATGCAGGATATTCGTCTCTGGAAAGAAAACAATATCAATGCGGTGCGTTTGAGCCACTATCCACGTGGACATCGTTTTTACGAACTTTGCGACGAATACGGTATTTACGTAGTGGACGAAGCCAATATTGAATCGCACGGAATGTATTACGGCGACCATTCGCTGGCCAAAAAACCGGAGTGGGAAAAGAATCATGTAAGCCGAATGGTGAATATGGTTGAACGGGACAAAAACCATCCGTCGGTAATTATTTGGTCGATGGGCAATGAGGCCGGAAACGGAGTGAATTTTTATGCTGGCTACAAAGCCATGAAAGCTGCCGATGTACAAAAACGTCCGGTGCAGTACGAGCGTCCGTACAAAGATTACGACGGAAGTCTTTTCGATATGGATTGGAATACCGACATTATTGTTCCGCAATATCCATCGCCTGCAACTTTCGAATTTATTGGTAAATCGAAAATCGATCGCCCGTTTATTCCGAGTGAATATGCGCATGCAATGGGAAACAGCACCGGTAATTTTCAGGATTACTGGGATATTATTGAACAGTATCCGCAATTGCAGGGTGGCTTTATTTGGGACTGGGTGGATCAATCGTTCTGGAAAACCAACGAAAAAGGCGAACGCTTTTATGCTTATGGTGGCGATTACGGCGAAAAAATGCCTACTGATAATTCGTTTCTGAACAATGGAATTGTATTTCCGGATCGCAGTCCGCAGCCTGCTTTGTATGAAGTGAAAAAAGCCCATGAATTTATCAATTTCAAACCGAACGGAATTAATCAGCACAAAGAGTTGCGCATATTGGTTGAAAACCTCTATGATTTTACCAATCTGAAAGATTTCAATTTTACAGCATTGATTAACGCTGACGGGAAAACACTGAAAACAATTTCACTGGAAGAGCTGGACGTAGAAACACATACCGGCAAATTGGTGCGGATTCCGCTTAGCGATATAAAAGTTGAAGAAAATACCGAGTATTTTGTAGTGATTTCGGCCACAACAAAAAACCAATGGGGACTTTTACCCGCTGGTTACGAAGTAGCGCACGAACAGATTACTCTGAACCAACTATTTAAAGCCGCTGCTGCCGAAAGACAATACGGACCAGCATTGGCCGTGAAAGAAACAAAAGGAAATGTTACCATCTCGAATGAAAATATCAGCCTCGTTTTCTCTCAGAAAGAGGGGCGAATGACTTCTCTCAAATTTAAAGGAACCGAATTACTGAAAGACGGCAAAGGCCCGAAACCAAACTTCTGGCGTGCAGTTACCGACAACGACTTTGGTAACCGGATGCACCTGAAAAACCTGGAATGGAAAAAAGCTTCACTATTTTCAGAAGTGACCAATATCAGTGTTGACAAAACCAACCCGAGTCTGATTCAGATGGTTGTTGATTACCAACTTCCGGGCGTGAACACCACGTTTAAAAGTACCTACGAAATTGCAGGAACAGGCGTGGTTCACATTTCGAACTTCCTCGACAAAACCGATTACAAAGCCGATATTCCACGGGTGGGCATGCGTATGCAAATGCCGAAACAATACGATCAGTTGAACTATTTTGGCCGTGGTCCGTGGGAAAATTATGTCGATCGCAAGGCTTCTGCATTCGTCGATCTGTATCGTTCCTCAGTAAAAGATCAGTATGTGCAGTATGTTCGTCCGCAGGAAAATGGATACAAAACGGATGTGCGCTGGGTAGCTTTAACCAATCAGGCCGGAAACGGATTGCTAATTGTTGCCGATAGCCCGAAACAAGGCCTTGGCATGAGTGCGCTTCACATGGAAAATGAAGATTTCGATACCACTGCCGGCTTGGAATATTCGGGCGATGCCAGCGTTGAAAAAGAGTACCGCATTGATGGTATTCCTGAAGTAAATGGCAGTCGTCACATCAACGATATTAAAGAAAAAGACTTGGTACAACTGAATATCGATCTTGGTCAGCGTGGTGTTGGTGGCGACGACAGCTGGGGCGCCCGTCCGCAGGAGAAATACACCATGAGCGGACAAAAAACTTACGAATACAGCTTTTACCTGGTTCCTGTTCAATCGGGCAACGACGAAAACTTTATTTTGCTAAGCAAACAGCTTCGCGCTTCGGGCAAATAACGATTTGTACCGCGTAGTAAAAATGAAAACAGGTTGTCTTGTCGGGCAACCTGTTTTTTGTTGGTGAATTTTTATTCGATGAAAATTTCCCGATAGCTATCGGGATATGGGGACGACTATTACTTTGGAACGTCTGTATAAGAGAGGCTATGAATCCTCATTGTCGTACTACCAAAAAGTTGCCTTATATCTCAATGATTCGTCTTGCCTAAGGCGAGATGGTGTGAGAAGTGCTCCGGTGGGTTTATTGCTCACCGGCCATCTACTCGATTAGGCGCTGGCATTATTCAATTCTCACAAATTCTCTAAAATTTTCTCGATCAATTATTTTTGTCTCCGCATTGTACGTTTCAGTAAATGTTTTTGGTAATTTCTGATTATTCTTTTTCTTCCACTTAAATTCAAAACCAAAAACTTTTCCTCCATTTTCCTCTACGAAATCAACTTCTTGTTGTTGTTTTGTTCTCCAGAAATAGGTGTGAGCAAGACTCTGTTTGTACTCAATCTGCTTAATCCTTTCTGAAATTAGAAAATTCTCCCAAAGAGCACCTTTATCAATCCTTAGTTCTATTGGGTTGAAATTACCAATTACCATATTTCTTATTCCATTATCATAAAAATAAATCTTCTTGTTTGTTTTTATTTCATTCCTAATGTTTCGGCTAAAACTACTCAATTTAAAAATAATATAGCCTTTTTCTAAAATGTCAATGTATTTACTAACTGTATTCTTATCCACGTTTACAGTTTGAGCTAATTCTGAATAGTTAACTTCACTACCAATCTGAAGAGCTAGAGCTTGAACAAGTTTATCAAGAACCTCTGGCTTTCGTATATCAGCATATGAAAGGATGTCTTTGTACAAATAGCTGTTTACCAAATTCCGTAAGATACTAACTTCGTCTCCCACGTTATTTAACACATCAGGGTAAAACCCATAAAGTAATCTATTCTCTAAACTCTGCTCTGCATATAAAAAACCGTGATGGTTCTCATACTCTTCCCACGAAATTGGGAATAGCTGATATTCCCATTTTCTACCAGTTAAAGGTTCATTGATTTTATTTGATAAATCAAAAGAGGATGAGCCACTTGCAAACAATTGAACGTTTTTAAATCTATCGGTTACTATTTTCATAGTAAGCCCAATTCCCTCAATTCTTTGAGCTTCATCAATGAAGACATACTTATAATTCCCTAAAATCCTTCGAATCTGTTCTGTATTCGGTTCTGTTAATAAAGTTCGTGTTTTAGGGTCATCTCCATCAAGGAGTAGATAATCTTTTGATTCGAGTATTGATTCGATTAGGGTTGTTTTTCCTACTTGTCGAGGACCGATTAAAACAATCGCCTTACCTGAATCTATTCGTTGCTTTATTCTGTTACTAAGATATCTTGAGTACATTGTTTTTCTTGTAAATATAATAACTTTTAATTAGTATATTCACCAAAAGATATGTTTTTCCGTGAATGTGTTCTCTTCTTGCTTCTAACTAACGTCAAATTTAGTAATTCATATTTCATTAATTACCTGTGCTTTCCCAAATTTGACGTTTACTCAAGAAGTCAACGACTTTGTCATATCTTGGATTGTGCATGACGGTTGGTACATGTTGTCGGGGCGGATTTCGGAGAGCGTCAGCGTCCGTAGAACGAAGACGGTCAAGAAAGGAGCAGAGACAACGCGCACCACCGCACCCGCAGGAGAAATACACCATGAGCGGACAAAAAACTTACGAATACAGCTTTTACCTGGTTCCTGTTCAATCGGGCAACAACGAAAACTTTATTTTGCTAAGCAAACAGCTTCGCGCTTCGGGCAAATAACAATTTGTACCGCGTAGTAAAAATGAAAACAGGTTGTCTTGTCGGGCAACCTGTTTTTTTGTGAATTTTTATTCGATGAAAATTTCCTTGCTGATGCAATCCGCACTAAAAAATGTAAATATTGCAGGGATTAAAAATCCGGAGTTAAACAGGCGCGGATTGAAAATCCGCACCAGTAAAGGGTGTTGATCCCAGTCAGGCGTATCAGTGGAGTCGTTCACGAATGGGAGGATGTCCGGCAGCTGCCGGATCAAAGCCCTCCCGATAGCTATCGGGATATGGGGACGACTATTACTTTGGAACGTCTGTATAAGAGAGGCTATGAATCCTCACTGTCGTACTACCAAAAAGTTGCCTTATATCTCAATGATTCGTCTTGCCTAAGGCGAGATGGTGTGAGAAGTGCTCCGGTGGGTTTATTGCTCACCGGCCATCTACTCGATTAGGCACTGGCATTATTCAATTCTCACAAATTCTCTAAAATTTTCTCGATCAATTATTTTTGTCTCCGCATTGTACGTTTCAGTAAATGTTTTTGGTAATTTCTGATTATTCTTTTTCTTCCACTTAAATTCAAAACCAAAAACTTTTCCTCCATTTTCCTCTACGAAATCAACTTCTTGTTGTTGTTTTGTTCTCCAGAAATAGGTGTGAGCAAGACTCTGTTTGTACTCAATCTGCTTAATCCTTTCTGAAATTAGAAAATTCTCCCAAAGAGCACCTTTATCAATCCTTAATTCTATTGGATTGAAATTACCAATTACCATATTTCTTATTCCATTATCATAAAAATAAATCTTCTTGTTTGTTTTTATTTCATTTCTAATGTTTCGGCTAAAACTACTCAATTTAAAAATAATATAGCCTTTTTCTAAAATGTCAATGTATTTACTAACTGTATTCTTATCCACGTTTACAGTTTGAGCTAATTCTGAATAGTTAACTTCACTACCAATCTGAAGAGCTAGAGCTTGAACAAGTTTATCAAGAACCTCTGGCTTTCGTATATCAGCATATGAAAGGATGTCTTTGTACAAATAGCTGTTTACCAAATTCCGTAAGATACTAACTTCGTCTCCCACGTTATTTAACACATCAGGGTAAAACCCATAAAGTAATCTATTCTCTAAACTCTGCTCTGCATATAAAAAACCGTGATGGTTCTCATACTCTTCCCACGAAATTGGGAATAGCTGATATTCCCATTTTCTACCAGTTAAAGGTTCATTGATTTTATTTGATAAATCAAAAGAGGATGAGCCACTTGCAAACAATTGGACGTTTTTAAATCTATCGGTTACTATTTTCATAGTAAGCCCAATTCCCTCAATTCTTTGAGCTTCATCAATGAAGACATACTTATAATTCCCTAAAATCCTTCGAATCTGTTCTGTATTCGGTGCTGTTAATAAAGTTCGTGTTTTAGGGTCATCTCCATCAAGGAGTAGATAATCTTTTGATTCGAGTATTGATTCGATTAGGGTTGTTTTTCCTACTTGTCGAGGACCGATTAAAACAATCGCCTTACCTGAATCTATTCGTTGCTTTATTCTGTTACTAAGTAATAAGAATAATATAATGTCGCATTTATTTGTTTCTATGCTGTAATATATGTATATTTATCTCATTATGAGATATGTAAAACTAAAAGCAGAGCAGATTGAAGCCTTAGAGTCTAGTAGTAAAAACTCTAATCATACAATCAGAAAACGCAGTCAATGCCTTCTTTTATCCAACCAAGGAAGGACGATTATTGACTTAGCCAGCATTTTTGATGTTGACCGTAGAACCATCGAACGTTGGTTTGATAAGTGGGAAAAAGAGGGCGCGAATTCTCTTCCAATTACAACCGGCAGAGGAGTAAAAACACGACTAAAGGGTCTTGAAGATGTACTTTCTGAGCAATTAGAAGTTCATAGCAGAAATCTAAAAAATGTGCTGCTTCATTTAGAAGAAAAACACAACATTAGAATCTGCAAAAAGACCTTGCAGAATTTTTTAAAAGATACTGGGCTATAGATGGAAACGAGCTCGGCTGTCTTTAAAAAGATTACGCAAACAAGATGAATTTCAGTTAAAACAAGGACAAATAGAAAATCTTAAACAATTGGAAGATAGCGGATTCATTGATCTTTACTTTGGCGATGAAAGTCATTTTGGACTTACTCCAAATGTACCTTATGCCTGGCAGACGAAAGAAAATCCGATATTGCTACCTGCCGCCAAAGGGAGATTTCTAAATGTTGTGGGGTTAATGAACCGTAAAAACAAACTATTCTTTGATGTACTTGAATCTACATTCAATACAGACAAATTAATTGGTTTTATGGACGATTTTGTTGCGCAAACTATTAAAAAAACGATTGTGATACTTGATAATTCGCCTATACACAGATCTAAAAAATTCAAGGCTAAAATTCAACAGTGGAGAGATCAAGATGTATATATTTTCTTCCTGCCTCCGTATTCTCCCGAATTGAATTTGATAGAAATATTGTGGCGCAGAATTAAATATCAATGGCTGAGTTTTGATGCATATCTCTGTTTTCAGAATCTCAAAGAACGATTGTTAAATGTCTTGCAAAATGTAGGATCAAAATACGACATTATATTTTAACCATTACTTAAGATATCTTGAGTACATTGTTTTTCTTGTAAATATAATAACTTTTAATTAGTATATTCACCAAAAGATATGTTTTTCCGTGAATGTATTCTCTTCTTGCTTCTAACTAACGTCAAATTTAGTAATTCATATTTCATTAATTACCTGTGCTTTCCCAAATTTGACGTTTACTCAAGAAGTCAACGACTTTGTCATATCTTGGATTGAGCCTGACGGACGGTACATGTTGTCGTTGCGGATTTCGAAGAGCGTTCCTGTCCGCAGGACACGGAACTGCGAAATGAGCAGAGACAACGCACGCCACTGCACGCCACTGCACCCGCAATGCAATTTGCAATTTGTTAACGCCTGGTTTTTATTTTATTAAAGTAATCCATATTTTATAGCTTCTTTTCTATTTTCTTTTATAAAATCTGGTTCAACATAGAAGTCATTTGTTTTTTCTAAAACATCTCGTCTATATTTTACAGGATTACCAATAAATTTATTGATATTTTTTAGGTCAATAATTATATTATTTGTTTGGTTTTTCCCGGCAAAGCAATGGAGTATTAGCTTGTCATTTTTAACTGTTATATCATTTATTGACGGAGTTGAATATGACCAAAAAATTAGTCTATCCTTTCCGAATATCCATTTTCTTTTATATTCAATTTTATAAAGATATGAGGTGGTCATGCCGCCATTAATGGTAGAAAATGTAATTGTATTCCCATTCCAGTCAATTGTTTTTATTTTTTCTGGTTTTATGCAAGAAGAGAATGAAATTAAAAGAATAAAAATTATAAAGTTTTTTAGTCTCGTCATGTGGTCAAGTTTTTTTAGTCATTACGAATTGACTTTGATGCTAAATCGTGTTGCTGAAATTCGTACTGCAAATTTTTAATGTAGCGGTTTATTATTGATAAAAGCTTTGTCTTGTTTGCAGAAAACTGAGAATTAAATTTTTCTTCCCTTCTTATGTCAATAAACTCATCAATTTTAGTCAAAGCTACGTGCATGGGCCACCAAAACCTATCTCTTTCTCCATGGTCAACATAAATTAACCTGTCACGAAAAAGCTCAACATATTCGCGTAATGAATACGTTCTTTGCTTTCCTTTTTTTAAATCCTTTATTTCATCTCTCAATGAAATAACCTTTTCTAAATTTTCCTTTATGTTCATGATATGTCGTTCTTTTTACACTTGCCGTTAACGAATGCGTCTCCGAAACATTTTGTTTATTTCTTTATTGAAAAGTTTGTTTTTGCACCCAATATCCGGGAATAAACAAACTTTTTTCGTTCAAAATAGGTCGTTTCAGCATTTTCGTGTGGTTTAACCCACTATTGGTAAGGTAATTCTTTTTTGCATTCGGGTGTATTGTTTTTCATTGAATTAGTGTTTTACCAAATATAAAGAAATACAAGCAAAAGATCATCTGTTTGCGTGCAGTTTTTATGAGCAGGAGGAGGGGCGGGAAAGGAAAAAAGGAACAGGGAACAGGGAACAGGGAGAAGGGAAAGGCAAGAAGAAGTCAAAGGCACAGGAATAGGCGAAGGGGAAAGATGAAGGCGAAGGAACAGGCAGAGGCAAAAGACGATTTTGCGTCAGGAGCAGGTGGGGAGTAAGGTTTTTGATGAATTAACACGCGTTATTTGGCGGCATAGCCCACTTCGCGGGTGTTTTCCCACTCTGCCCAATTGATGGATGAAATAAAACTGCGTAGCATGCCATCGAACAGTTTTACTGCCTGTAGTTTATTTTTTACGATGCCTATTTGTTGTATTTCACTCGGAATATCTTCTTCGCGACTACTGAAAAACGACTGAATTGATTCAACTTCGTTGGCAGTAATTACGCGGGCCGAATTATCGGCCAGTTCCTGAAGCTGAGTAGGTGCAACTACTTTTTCGGGCTCAAACAATGGGATGTAGGTTTTTATCACGTTTGGCCAGTTCTCGGGTAGATTGATCTGCCAGTCGATGTATTTCTGTACCGACGAGCGGATGCGTTGCGAATTGTTTGTCACCTGTCCGTACCTGGTGGTCACTTCCTGACTGATAAAACTACCCATGGAAGTCCATTCTTTCTGAATCCGGTCGAAGAAACCTAAATCGCCCACCGAACGGTCGCTGGGTAGTCCAACAAGTCGGATTCGGTTTTTAAATGCCGGGTCTTTTTGTGTGAGTTCCTGAATCTGGCTATTGAGCGAGTTAATTCTTACCTGCAATTCGCGAATGTCCCGCTGAACTTTTGCATAGTCCATTTTTACCAGGCTCGACTCAATGGAATCGAAACAATTTTGAACCGAAACGAGTTTTTCGCGCAGAACCTGATTTTTGGTTCCGGAAGCATGAATGTTATCCGAAACAAACCAGGTATCGGTTACGCCTGCTACATTTAAATAAATGATTGCTTCCGATTCGTTGCGTTCGGTTTTTTGTTCTTCGCCTGCCCGAAATTGCCAAATAGTATTGAGTTTTACTTGCAGGTAAGTTCGGGTAAAGTCATCGGTGCCAACGAGTATGGTTGCTGTGTTTTGTTCCGTTGGTTTTTTGCTGACTGATAAATTTCCATCCGAAGTAAACGATGCATTTTCAGTTTGTAGCGACCATTCTTTTTTTCCTGTCTGGTCGGTGTATATCAAACCATTCGGGCCTCTGCCCGAGATTTGCAGGCCGGGAGTAAAGTGCAGGTAATTATCCGGGTAATTCACCAAATCACGCCGACCTCCTTTTTGTACCGCTTTTAGTTCCAGCGACTGACCTTTTTGCACGGTAAGCTCATCACCATGCTGGTACATCTTCCCGTTGATAAATATTTCAACAGATGGTTTTCTGACTTCTGGTTGAGCGAAAACCAAATGAAAAGATGCAAAAACCCAAATTAACAACATCACTTTCCGTTTCATCTCTCCGTGGTTTTGTAAGTGTTGATACCAAAAGCTCCGAAAAGGTTACCCCTTTACTTGATGTTTTTTAACCGGAAAGGCAAGAAAATACTGGACTTTTACCTTTTTATGATTTTAGTCACCTGTGGATCGTCACCTTGAATATGTAAAAAATAAAATCCTGGCCGCAGATGCTGCATGTTCATTGTCGTACTTTTTCCTGAATAAGGAATCTCCTGAATGGTTTTTCCTTCGGAAGAAATAAGTCTGAGCAAGCTGAATTCCTGATCAGAAAAAACATGAATTACATCGTTGCAGGGATTGGGAAATACGCGAAGCGATTTTTCTTTTACTATTTCGTCTTCAATTGATGTGACGATGTGCGGAGGTGTCATTTCGCGGGTGCTGTATAGTTTGAATTCTCCCGGTTTTAAGCTGATTGATACTGTCTTTGATGTCGGAGAGAATGAGTTTTGAGCAAAATAGTCGAACCATTTTCCGGTTTGAGGTAATGTAATGCTCGCATTGCTGGTAATCATTCCGAAATTGCCAACCGCAACTACATAATTATCTCCTTTTTTCATCTGGTAGGTTTTTATTTCGCCGCTCAGGTTGTATTGAATTTCTTCGGGAGTGAATTCATCGTAGGTCTGTTTCAGATGATTTAACTGGGCGAATACGCGGAACAAATCGGTTCTGTTCTTATCATCCAGATAATCCCAGCGAACGGGCTTTTCGCTTAAACGGCCTCCGTTCGAGTCGATGGAATAGTCGTAGCCGATTTCGCCAAATTGCCAAATCATTTTTGGGCCGGGTAGTGGGATAAAGAATACTGCATTCAACTCAATACGATCAAGCGCTGTAGCAAGATTTTTTATCGAATAGCTTCCCAGCGAATTTCCATACTGGAGGTTCTTGTACATCAGCCGTTCTTCGTCGTGGCTTTCCATGTAGGCAACCAGGTTGGGCTGTGGCCAGTTCCGGTCGGTGTAAATGGCACCTTTAAGTTCCGATTTGCCATTTTCGTTGTAGCCCATTGCGGCTTCCGAATAATTCCCGTTCATGTTTCCCCATAGCAAGATACCATGTTCGGCCAGTTCTTTTTCTTCTGAATTGTCGGCCAGATGCTCAAAAATGACCAATGCATCCGACTTGCGTTTCCATATTTCGTTGGCCATTCGTTTTAAATTGGCAATGCGCGCCTGGTCGTAGGTACTTCCCCAACTGGTGGGACCGTAAATGGTATTCGAAAATCCTTTGGTAAAGTCGAAACGGAAACCGTCAACCTTGTATTCGCTCATCCAGTAACTGTTAATGCTATCGACCAGTTCGCGGGTGTAAATGCTTTCGTGGTTGAAATCGTAGCCCCATTGCGCACTGGTGTTTTGAAAATTATGCTGCACATTGTACCACGGATTATTGGCTGCTGGCTGGTTTCCTGCTTCATTGGTGTACATCAGAAAAAACGGACTTTGCCCGTAACTGTGGTTCAGCACCATATCGATTACAACAGCTATTCCGCGTTTGTGGCATTCGTCAACCAGTTTCTTCAGTTCGTCTTTCGGACCGTAATATTTATCGGGAGCAAAATAAAAAGCCGGATTGTATCCCCAGCTTGAATTGCCTTCAAACTCGTTTACTGGCATTAATTCAAGCACATTGATGTTCAGGTCTTCGAGGTAGTCGAGCTTTTCGCGCACCGCTTTAAAACTGTGTTCTGTAGTAAAGTCGCGTACCAATAGTTCGTAGATAACCAGTTTCTTTTTGTCGGGTACCTGAAAATTTGTTGTCTGCCACGAATATTTTGTTTGTCCGGTTTGAAATACCGAGGCAATTCCTTCGGTTTTTCCTTGCGGATAAGCAACCAGCCCGGGGTAAGTGACTGCCGAAATATTTTTGTCATTCCACGGATCGGAAATTTGTTCGCAATAGGGGTCGGCTACTTTAATTTTTCCATCAATATAATATTGAAAAACAGATGGTTGTTCTTTGGTGAGGCCGTTTATCTCAATCCAGAAATAGTCGCCATCTTTCTTCATCTGATAGTTTTCGCTGAGTTTCCAGTCGTTGAAACTTCCCAGTACATATACAAATTCTTTGTCGGGAGCCCACAATACCAGGGCGACCGATTGATCGGACAAATAATTAATTCCTTTTTTATAGGATGCTGGTTTGGTTTGTTGCACCACTTCTTGTTTTATATAAACCGGAATTGAGTCGTATTTGGTTTCGGAGCCAGCGATTACTTTTGCGATTAGCCAGTGATTGCCTGTTGCTGAAAATGTAGTGCTGGTTGAGATTTCGGTTCCGTTTACCTGTGCCAGTTGTGTGTCGTCGAGCCAGAGTGAAAGGGCTCCGCTTTGCGATGCGTTGGCCGAGATGGTAACCGATTGATTTTTATTGAGTACGGCATTGTCGGAAGGACTTGATATGTTGACGAGCAAACCTTCCTGATATACATCTACATATAAGTTGTTGGTTTGTTTTGTTGCATCTGCCGAGCGAAAAACGAAAGCAAGGCGGGTCACTTTTTCGGTTGTTGCAACCGAATAATAGGTATTGATGTTGGGAGAGAGTTCAAATTCATAAATTCCGTTTCCTTTATTCGTCAGCTTGGGTTGAACTGTGTTGTTTCCCCAGGTGCCAATTACATGTTGCCAGTCGCTTTTGCCTTCAACGAAAACACCTGTGTGCGCATAAAGGTCACCCGTGTATTTGCCCAGACGACTTTCTTTGGATGAGTCGAAAGTGATTGTGACTTTTTGCGATGCAACAGGCAAGCTTGGGGCAGTGATAATTTGCGCATGCCCGCTTAGGACAAAAAACAGCAAACAAACAACAAAAAGGAAACGCAAATTTTTCATTTTAAATTGAAATTAGATAAAAGTAAAAAAAGGGTTGTCCATGAAAATCGGACAACCCTTTCGGATAAAATATAAAGTTAGTTTTTAGTGATCGTATAGGTGAAACCAGTTGCTGAGTTCAGAATTAATTCGATATGATAATTTCCTGCACTCATCGCAATGTTTGAACCACCATATTCAAGCGAACCATTTGCTCCGTCGTCTCCGAAGTTGATGTCCCAACCATCGTTGGCACGGAACTTCATTTCGCCATCTTTCAGGGTAATGTCAGCTGCCCATGTGTATTCTCCTTTGGCATTGCTTTTCAGAGTCATGTTGGTGTCTTCGCCCCAGTCGCCCGGTGTTGCCGAACCAATGATTCCCCAGTTTACTTCTGTTACGGAATACGAGAAGTCGTTCATGTTAACACGCACACGGTAGAATCCGTCGGACGGAACATTCAGATTGTCTTCTCCATCCTGAGTGAGGTATCCTGTAGCGGTTTTGCTTGCTCCAAGGTCTCCATCCCAGCCGGCATTGGTTGGTACAAATTTGAATCCACTTCCGTCAACAGTAATATATTGGAAGGTGTCGAACGATCCGCCTCCGATGTACTGCATCGGAACAGCATTGCCTGTATTCCAGTCGGCAATGGTCGATCCTCCGAGTATTTTCGGACTATCGGACACAGTTACAGTTTTGGTATTCATATCAACAATAACCAAGTAGTTACCATCTTTTGTTCCTGAATTGCCAAAGTTACCACCTTTGTCGGAGCAGCCAATGAAATTATTGAAACGGTCGGAGCCAATTCCATTATCCCAACTACCTTTTTCAGGGAAGAATTTGAATTCTTTACCTGCTTTCAGTTCGAATACACCAGACCATACATTTGGAGCAATAAAATTCATTTCAAGAGCATTGCCGATGTCCCATCCAACAGAAGTAGCTTCGCCAACAATGAAAATAGGTTTTCTCCAGTTGATGAACTCAATGTACAATTCAAAAGTTTCCTTCATCCATTCAATGTCGGAACCAATTGCTTTTACGGTCCAGATGTAAGCACCCTCGGCAATGTTGTTTTGCTCCAGTAATGCTTTCCATGCCGCATGGGTCATCGAAACTTTACTGTCAACACCATCATTGTCCGAATCAATTGTCAGCAGAGGACTTGAAAAGTCACCGCCTACCTCATCGATATACAGTTTGTATTTCGGAGTTCCGGCCGTAGCTGTTGCGTCGTTCCAGTCGAAAGAAAATACATTGGTTTCTTTTGTTCCGTCGAATTGTACAATGGATTTGTCAATCGGGCTGATTAGCGAAAAATTGCTGATTCCGTCGGCACTGATGATTATTTTCAGTGTGTTGGCAACCTGTCCCATTTTTACATTTGCCGAACCATTTTCAGCTTTTACATTCCATTTTACAGAGATGGTTCCACTACCTCCGGCAGCAGCATAAATTTGTTGTAAATCGCCAAAAGTAAGAGTTGCCTGAGTGGATGTACCTTCGCTGTCTGATACTTTCGACCAAATTGGTTGCGAAAAATCACCCTCAACGCGATCGAACAGAATGGTGTACTTGATTGTACTTCCCAATCCTGATTCAGCTTTGTTCCAGTTGAAGGAATAAGCTTCAGTTAGTGATCCTTTGTTGACAGTAACTGTCAGGTTATTATCTGGTTTTGCCAGTTCGAAGCCGGTTATTGCTTCTCCTTTTACTGTAAAGTCACCCACTTCATCCATGCACGATGCCAGCGAAACGGCGAGGACAATCAGTAAGATATAGTTGAATATTTTCTTCATAATGTTTCAATTTTAATGGTTGCCAGTTTATTCGAACGATTGGAAATCGAATCCGAATGTTTTGGTTGAAACAGTTTGAGCTGTGCCATCCGTGCTGTAAACTTTTCCGGAGAAAACAACCTGGCATTTTGCCACATCGTCGATCGAAGTACCCTGAGGAAAACTACCAAGCATAGCCGGTAAGAACGAAACTGCATATTCTCCTTGTTCGTTCATGGTTGCTGTAATTGCTTCGGAAACCACCACTTTGGTATCATTGCTGGTGAGCAGCGATACGGTTGCTGTAATTTCATCAGCAATCGGAAGTTTTTTGTCTTCTCCTGATTCAAGTAATGAGAGGTTCAGATAAGCCGTGACAACATCGTTGGCTGATACTTTGGCTGGGAATGTCCGGAAATAGGATTTCTCGAATTCCAGCGGCAAAAAGTTGATTGCAGTAGCAAGGTCGCCCGGTGTTTGTTTGCTTCCGTCCTGTGAGCGGAGCAGGAAACCCATTTGTTTTATTTTACCCGGTGCATCGCCTACACCAAAAAGCTCTGCCATGTTGTTGAAGGTAACTTCAGTGCCGGCACGGGTTACTGTTTTGGGTAATTTCAGCATAAATTTATTTGCTTCTCCGGCAACCGGAGTGAGTTTGGCATTTGTTGAAATACTTCCCCAGCTTGGACTGCCCTGATCGTAACAGATGAGTGCTTCGGACGGACTTAATCCCGGAGCCCAGGCCCAGATATATACATCAGAAACTCCTTCAACAGCACTACCTGTTACATCGAAAATGATGGTTACATTTTCTGTCAGCGCATCAATTTCGGAAGGAGTTACCGTAAATTTTGGAGCTGCATTCTGTGCATTCGCTCCCCATGCGCCCAGTATGATGATGATTACAATAATTAATTTTCTCATAATCCACTATTTTTTAATGAGTGAATAAACGTATTTGATTTTTACTTTGCCGGTGTCAGCTTGTTTCCGCTCTTCTTTAAACTGAACTTTTCCGACAATTACATCAGCTAAACTGCCTAGCGCAATGGTTTGAGTTTTCGATCCGCTGGTAAGAGTAATGGCCGACGGATATTGTGCGTCATTCAGAGCCCAGCTCCCGGATGAAAGCATTTGTACGTACGACGAGCCCGGATTTGCTGTGAAAGTTCCATCAGCATTAAATGTAATGGCAAAGTCGGTGTACGAATGACCCGGAAATACGTTGGTCAAATCTTTCTTGGTTGCGAAATCAGGAAAACTTTTTGACTCCGCATCAGCGTCAACCTGCTCGAATTTGGTTAATTCCCAGGTGCCTGACAGCATTGGTTTGTAATCTGTTTTATCTCCAATCGGCGGAATTTCGTCGGGTTGGCAAGCAAAAAACAGAATTGAAAGTGCAAATATTGATACTATCTTTTTCATAATCTTCAGTATTAATTAGGTTCGGGGTTAGCTGTAAACAACTCATTGGTTTCTGAAGCACCAAACTGAATGACCAGTCCTACATAATCCCATTTTACTCCTCGTATTTCAATTGCTTCGCCGGCTGAACCACGACGTTTCAGGTCGTGAAGCTGGTAGCCTTCTCCCATTAATTCGAGTCTGCGCTCGGTGCGTACAGCATTTAATACAACCTGATCGCTTGCTGTTGCGAGCAAATTGCGTGATGCTCCGTTGTAGGCGCGCTGACGGATGTCGTTTACATCAGAAATGGCAGTAGTTTTATCGATACTTGCTTTTAGCATTGCTGATTCAGCACGAAGTAATTTTATTTCTGTCAGACGGAAAACCGGAACAGTCGGGAATTCATCGTTGTACTTGGTGAAAGCCACATATTCGTTGGCTGCCCCTGCATTGAAAACCTGATACCAGGATGATGCGCGAAGATCGCCGGAACTGGCTTTAATTACATTTTTATATACTTCCGGAGCAATGCGGATGTTTGGAACGTTGGTGCCGTCGGAACGATAAGCACCAAAATCACCCCCTACACGTTTACCCGAAGCCGAGTTCGAAACTAATTTAAAAATCGACTCCGAAGTATTTGAGCTGTATTGAGTAAAATCGGTTACAAACGTGAATGCTCCGCTGTTAATAACTTCGTTGGCTTTGGTGTAAGCATTGTCGTAATCGTGCATCTGGAAATATACCTGAGCTAAAGCAGCTTTGGCAGCCCATTTGGTTGCATAGACAAATCCTGAATTTTCGGCCGGGAGTTTGCTTTCGGCATCTGTCAGGTCGGTAATAATTTGCTGATAAACTTCGGCAACGGTATTTCTTGGCAGCAATTCAACTTTCGTATTGGTTTTTATTACAATCCCCGGATGATCGTTTGCAGCCGTGTATCCGTATGGTTGTGCAAATAAACGAACTACAGCAAAGTGAGCAATGGCACGCAGAAATTTAGCTTCTCCTTCCATGCGGGTTGCCACATCAGCACTAATTCCTGAAATTTCAGGAAGGTTCTCAAGTACCAGGTTCGAACGCAAAATACAGATGTATGCCTGTTCGTAACTTTCGTTATCAGTAAAATACCCGGTTGTGTAGCGTTTGTAGATGTTTACCATTTCATCGGTAATTCCATCGCGAACGACTACGTTATCAGCAAGAAGTTCCGAAGTTCTCTGGAAACGTCCGCCATAAAAACCGTTTACCACATCGTAGGCCGCATTCAATAATTCCTGAAGATCTTGTTGCGTTTTGATTGCATCCGATTCAAGGATTACTCCTTCATCTACCGGATCAATTTCAAGCATGCTTTCGCAGGCCGAGAATAACAGCCCGGTGAAAAGTATGTATAATATAAATCTTTTCTTCATGACTAATTTTCGTTAAAATGATACATTCACACCGAGAGTAAAGACTTTCTCCTGAGGAGGAGTCAAAAAGCTTACGTTTGCACTCATATTACGGTCTCGTGGATCGTCGTGGTCGCGGGCAACTTCCGGGTCAGCGCCTGGATAGTTGGTGAAAGTAAGCAGGTTGGTGCCTACCAGGAACACCCGAGCAGAGCTTATTCCGGCTTTACTAATCATCGACTGAGGCAAATTGTAACTTAGTGTTACGTTTTTCAGCCGTAAATAATCGCCATTGAACAACCACATGCTTGAGTTGAACCACTGCTCTCCGTCTTTACCATAAGTAGAGCCCTGGCGCGACATGCGCGGGTATTTGGCTACATCGCCGGGTTGTCTCCAACGATCGAAAATGTCGGTACGGAAGTTCCAGTCAGAAGCCAGTCCCATTTGTCGTTTGGATGAAGAATCATAGATCTGAGCTCCGTAGCTGAATGTAAACAAAGCGCTCAGTTCAAATCCTTTGTAGCGGAAAGTGTTGGTGAAACCTCCGGTGAAATCAGGAATTACTTTTCCTGCAGCTACGGCGAATCCTTCACCACCTTCAAATTTGTAGGTTTTGGTTTCGTTACCTTGCTTGTCAAGGTAAATTGGGCGACCATCTGCCGGGTCGATACGTGAAACACGAACCAGTCGGTTTGTTCCTACCGGGTAGCCTTTCAGTACACGGGTATCATTGGTCCCGCCACCAATTTCTTCGGTGGTCAGACCACCCAAATCAGTTACTTCATTACGCAATGTTGCAATGTTGAATTGTGTGTCCCATTGGAAAGCACCGGTTAGGTTTTTGGTTTTAACACTGAATTCCAAACCTTCGTTTTCAATTTTTGCAAGGTTTTGCCATTGGCTTCCGTAACCTGAAGTGGCTGAAATAGCAACGTTCACAAACACGTCTTCTGATTTTTTGAAGAAATAAGCCATTTCAGTTGAAATTCTTCCTTCGAAGAAATTGGCTTCAAATCCTAAATCGTAACTTTTTGTTGTTTCCCATTTCAGATCCGGATTTTCAAATTTTTCGGGATAGCGAATTGGGTTGTCGTTGTATTCCTGACTGTTGTTGGTTGATAAACGATATGTCCCAATATGCTCGTAGTTCGGAATATTTGAGTTACCGGTTACCCCGTAGCTGGCTTTAAGTTTCAGAAACGACAACCATTTGCTGTCTTTCAGGAAACTTTCTTCGCTCATAATCCAGCCCAATGCAAATGTCGGGAAATAACCGTATTTGTTATTTTTTCCGAAGCGTGAAGACCCATCGGTACGAAGTGTTGCCTGAGCGATGTAACGATTCATGTACATATAGTTGAAACGGGTGAAGAAGCTGACAAAGCGCCAGTGTTCGTCTCTCAAATTTTCGCTGCTTTTAACTACATCGCGACTTTGATCCCAGTTTGTATTCACTCCGGTGGTGAGCGATTCCTGTAGTTCATGTCCCAACATTGCTTTCAGGTCATGGTCTTTGGATAATCCAAAGTCGTAGTTGGCAACAATACTGTAATTCCAGTTATATACATCGCGTTTGTTTTCCCAACTGTAGTCTTTGCCCGATGAACGCATTGCGCCTTGCTCCAATCCATTATTTTTGAAGTTCATGAAGTCGAGAGCGGCATTCAGGTTAAAACTTAATTTTTTGATTGGCGAATAGTTAACAACGATGCTGTTGATTGAGCGTAATTCGTCGTTTTTTTCATCGCGAAGCTGGTTCACCATTACCGGGTTTGCCGAGTTACCGCCTCCGCGGAAGAAAGTTCCGTCAGCATTGTATATCGGGTAAATTGGTAACGCGTATCCCATTGCGGCACCAAGTCCTCCGTCCCATGGGTTTCCTGGAAGAGAAATAGATGTTTCAGCCAATGTTGATGACAGTGCAACTGAAAACGATTGTGATGGAGTATAACTCAGGTTCAATTTTGTATTGATGCGTTCCAGATCGTTGTCAACCAAATACGATTGATTATTGGTGAAAGCACCTCCCAGTCGGGCAATCAAATTTTTGGCTATCCCGAAGTTAACATCCAGGTTATATTCTTGTTTGTAGCCCTGGCGAGTTACTTCGTCCCACCAGTCGGTATCATTTTTCTGCGCTTGTTCCCAGGTCATTCCTCCAGGAAGTCCTTGAGGAGTGCCAGTATTTCCATCATTTTCCCATGCTTCCTGGTATAATTGCAACCATTCTGCCGAGTTGGTCATGTTTACTTTTTTGGTCGGAGAACTCAAGCTCTGTTTGGTACTGAATTCAATTTTCAGATCTTTGCCTTTGGCCCGTTTAGTTGTAATCAATACAACACCGTTGGCTCCGCGCGATCCATAAATACCGGTTGCAGAGGCATCTTTCAATACTTCAATCGACTCAATGTCGTTCGGGTTGATTGATGAAAGAGGGTTCAGGTTCATCCCGCCGGTACGTCCTCCCAATCCGAAAATATCGTTGGTAATCGGAATACCGTCCACAACATAAAGCGGGTCACCTGCCGAGTTGATCGAAGCAACACCGCGCACACGCACAATCGAGCTACTTCCGGCCATCCCACTACCTGTTGTAACACTTACCCCGGCAGCTTGTCCGGCCATTACCGATTCGAATGACGAACTGAGTTTGGTGCCAATATCGCGACTTTCAATTTTTGCGATTGACCCGGTGATTTCTCTTTTCTTCTGAATACCGTATCCAACTACAACTACTTCGTTTAGCTGTTCGGTATCGAGTTTAAGTGCTACATTTAATGTAGTCTGGTTTTTGATTTGTATTTCCTGAGACAGGTATCCTACGTACGAAAAAGCCATTGTGGCTCCGGTACTTACCTGGATGGAATAAATCCCATCAAAATCGGTAATCGTTCCGTAAGTTGTCCCTTTAATGACGATCGTTACTCCCGGTAAAGGTTCTCCGGTCGATTGATCGGTCACCTTTCCTGTCAGATTAACGACTTGTGCCTGGGCAATATTTGCCAACAACAGCACAAAAGCCATTAATAATAATTGTAGGTTTTTGTGAATAATCTTCATACTCCATTAATTATTAGTTCAAATAATTTAGTTAAGACTCTTGCTTCCCTTAGCTCAATGGTAAATTACTCAGGGATTAGATTTTTTTCCTTTTTTTCATTATTCCGGCCGAAAAGTATGGATTCCCTGATAATGTATTTTAGGTTTTTTAACATCTTGATTCATGCAAACGACACCGCAAACGTTTGCGGTGAAGATGTTTTAAAACAGGTGGTTACTGGTGGGTGTGAAAAAGAATTTATTTCTCGTTTTTTGTCAGACTATTTCGATTCGCAGACTGTTTTGTTAAAATAATTTTATATTATTGTATAAAAGAATAGCCGAACACTAAACTATGAGAAGCAGTCAGGTAACCATTAAAGACCTTGCCAGGGAGTTGGGAATTTCAGCCTCAACTGTTTCCCGCGCCCTAAAAAATCATCCGGACATAAGTGAAGAAACCAGACATGCTGTAAATGAATTGGCTGAACGTCTCAATTATCAGCCCAATGCGGTGGCACTAAGCTTGAAAAATAGTCGTAGTAATACAATCGGGGTTATTATTCCTGAGATTGTGCACTATTTCTTTTCTTCGGTTATCAGCGGTGTTGAGGATGTTGCTTACGAAGCAGGGTTTACGGTAATTATCTGCCAGTCGAACGAAATGTATGACCGCGAAGTGTCGAATGTAAAAGCATTGCGGGCGCAGCGCGTTGATGGCGTTTTGGTTTCGGTATCGAAGGAAACCAATCGCTTTGAGCATTTAAAATATCTTCAGGATGGAAATATTCCGTTGGTATTTTTTGATCGTATTGTTCCTGAAATTGAAGCCGACCGGGTCATTATTGACGATAAAGATGCTGCTTACCGGGCAACAATGCATCTGGTTGAGGCCGGAAGGCGGCGCATTGCTCATTTTGCAGCTCCGCAAAACCTGATTATTGGTCGCGAAAGAAAAGAAGGCTATATAAAAGCACTGGAAGATGCTGATATTCCTTTCGATGCTTCGTTAATTATTGAGGCGGATAGTTTTGAAAAAGCCCGCATTGCGATGAACAACCTGATTGATTCGGGCAATCCGCCGGATGGCATTTTTGCGGTGAATGACCTGACAGCCATTGGCGCAATGCAGACTATTCAGAAGAGAGGACTTAAAATTCCGCAGGATATTTCTGTGGTAGGTTTTAGCGACGGACGCTTTTCCGGAATTACCGAACCCAACCTCACTTCGGTTGATCAGCATGGTTATGAAATGGGAACCATTGCATGCGAGATGCTGATTGAACGTATCATAAATAAAGATACAGAGATGCCTCCGCGCACGAGAACTCTTCATGCCAATATGATTGTTCGGGGTAGTTCAATGAGGGAGTAAAAGGCATTCAACCCTGGTTGCTACGGAAAATAATTCAAACAAAAAGTAATTTTTTTTAAAAAAACATGGTTGCTTCTGCAAACGTTTGAAATGCGCTTTTTGCCCTGTTTCATCTTTCTTTCTTATATCGAAAAGCCTCTGCAACGACGCAACCCTATTGACTTTTACGAAAATTCGTTTTTATATTTGTAGCGGTAAATTATTCATTACAGATTATTCCGTTTTTCCTTTTTACGGATTTATACCTGCGGGTAAATTCCTTATTTATTTCTTTATTGACTTATTGGTCAGGCAATGTGATTACAGCCTGTTTGTTTTTTTTATGAACTAATCTTTCTGGTGTAAAACAGTAGAATGATTTTATGAATTAACATGCAAAAAAGATGAAGAGAAAACCTGCATTGAGTTTTTGGCAAATCTGGAACATGAGTTTTGGATTTCTGGGTATTCAGTTTGGCTTTGCATTGCAGAATGCAAATGTCAGTCGCATTTTTGAAACACTGGGTGCCCGGGTTGAGGATATTCCTATTTTATGGATTGCCGCTCCGGTAACGGGTTTAATTGTGCAACCGATTATCGGGCACATGAGCGACAAAACATGGGGAAAACTCGGACGCCGTCGTCCATATTTTTTGGCAGGGGCTATTCTTGCATCACTGGCTTTGATTATTATGCCGAACTCTCCGTTCCTGTGGATGGCTGCCGGAATACTTTGGATCATGGATGCGTCGATCAATGTGTCGATGGAACCTTTTCGGGCGTTTGTTGGAGATATGCTTCCCGAAGAACAACGAACCCAAGGGTTTGCCATGCAAAGTTTTTTTATCGGTTTGGGAGCTGTTGTGGCTTCAGGATTACCATGGTTGCTTACCAATATTTTTAATGTTCCCAATGTTGCTGAAGTAGGAGAGAAGATTCCGCTTTCGGTGAAACTTTCGTTTTACATTGGAGCGATCGCTTTTTTCGGAGCAGTAATATGGACTGTTATCCGCACCAAAGAATATTCGCCCGAAGAACTGAAAAGTTTTGAAGAGAAAAAGGCGAATGATGCAGGCGAAGTTGATTCTCCGGTACGTTCGTCGTCTGCCTTGCTAGGACGTTTTGTCGGGATGGGCTTTGTGGCACTGTTTATTGGTATTGCTACCACTGCGTTGATTTATTTCAGTGGCTGGGAAAAAGAGCTGTTTGTGCTTTCAATGGGAGTTGGTGTTTTTGGCTTAATCTTATTAATTACAGCCTGGTACACCCGACAGGGGATGACCCGCAATGGGCTGGTTGAAATTATGACCGACTTAATGAATATGCCACGAACCATGAAACAATTGGCGATTGTTCAGTTCTTCTCGTGGTTTGCTCTTTTTGCCTTGTGGATTTATTCTACCGCAGCAATTACCAGTCATGTATATGGAACCAGCGATACAAGCTCAAAATTGTATAACGATGGTGCCGATTGGGTAGGAATTCTTTTCTCAGTTTATAATGGTTTTGCAGCAGTGGTGGCATTTGCTCTGCCTGTGCTTGCCCGTTATACCAATCGGAAAACAACACACATGATTTCGCTGGTAATGGGAGGACTGGGTTTGGCCTCGGTATTTGTTATTCGCGATCCGCATTGGCTGATTGTGTCGATGTTGGGAGTGGGAATGGCCTGGGCCAGTATTTTGTCAATGCCATACGCCATTTTAACCGGTTCGCTGCCGGCTCATAAAATGGGAACTTACATGGGCATCTTTAATTTTTTCATTGTAATTCCGCAGATTCTTGCCGCCAGTATTTTGGGCTTCTTTGTTCGTAACTTGTTTGACGGACATACCATTTATGCCCTGGTTTTGGGAGGTGTGTCGATGATTATTGCGGGCATTGCAGTGATGTTTGTTCACGACGTTGATCGTCAGAAAGTTTAGCTAGATGATAAATATAAAAGCATGTTTGTTCGATTTGGACGGAGTGATTGTTGACACGGCGAAGTATCATTACATAGCGTGGAAGCAACTGGCTGATGAGCTGGGCTTTGAATTCACCAAAGAACACAATGAGCTACTGAAAGGGGTTAGCCGTATGCGATCGCTGGATATTCTGCTTGAAATAGGAAATATTGAGAAAACGATAGAGCAGAAAGAACAGCTTGCTACGGCAAAAAATGATCGGTATGTGGCCTTGATTCAGCAAATGACCCCGGAAGAACTGCTTCCCGGTGCACGGGAATTTCTTGTTGACCTGAGACAAAATGGGATAAAAGTGGCACTTGGATCGGCCAGTAAAAATGCACCGATGATTCTTGAGCGCACCGGAATTGCCAATTTGTTTGATGCAGTGGTGGATGGGAACCATGTGTCGAAGGCAAAACCTGATCCGGAGGTCTTTCTGAAAGGGGCAGAATGGTTGCAGGTACAGCCATCGGAGTGTATTGTTTTTGAAGATGCAATTGCCGGAGTTGAAGCAGCAATTGCAGGGGGAATGAACTGTGTCGGGATAGGGGAACCCGAGGTATTGGGC
This sequence comes from Prolixibacteraceae bacterium, assembly GCA_963668595.1. Lineage (GTDB taxonomy): Bacteria > Bacteroidota > Bacteroidia > Bacteroidales > Prolixibacteraceae > GWE2-42-39. The sequence continues at coordinate 3,785,410 of OY764876.1, forward strand.
AATGCAAATCTGGTTATTCCCGGATTTGCGGATTTCACAGTTAAACAACTGTTTACGTACTTTTTAGAATGAATGGGTATGAAGGATTATATCAAGCACGATGAGTGGAAAATTATAGAAGATGGGTTTCATCCCTCGAACAACCGGATTTCTGAGAGTTTAATGAGTATCGGAAATGGTAGGTCGGGACAACGAGCTAACTTCGAAGAAAAGTATAGCGGTGACAGTTTGCCTGGAAGCTATATTGCGGGGGTATATTATCCGGACAAAACCCGGGTAGGCTGGTGGAAAAACGGTTATCCCGAATATTTTGCCAAAATATTGAATGCTGCCAACTGGATTGGGATCAATGTTTTCGTAAAAGGGGAAGAACTTGATTTGGCAAAAGCGAAAGTTTTGTCGTTTCATCGTGAACTCGATATGCGAAACGGCTTGTTGAGCCGGAAAGTGCTGGTGCAAATGAATCGGGGCAAGAAAGTTGAAATCAGTTCGCAGCGTTTTCTGAGCCTTTCGATGCCCGATGCCGGACTTATTCGCTACTCGGTGAAAGCACTTAATTTTTCGGGAAAAATTGCGTTGGAACCATACATCAATGGCGATGTAAAAAACGAAGATTCGAATTACGATGAAAAATTCTGGATCGAAAAGGGCAAGGGAATTTTAGGAAACGAAGGTTTTGTATGCATGCAAACCAAAAAAACAGGATTCCTGGTATGCACAGCAATGAGCAATCAGTATTTTCTGAATGGACAAGTAGTGGAAAGCAAACCGTCGGTGGACATTCGTGATAAATACGTGGCTTCGAAATCTGAATTCAATGTAAAAGAAGGGGACGAGATTACGGTCGAGAAATTTGCAGTCAATGCGTCAACGCTGTGCTATTCGAAAAGTAAACTGACCGATTATGCGCAGAATATACTGCAACTGGTAGTGAAAAAAGGATTTGATCAACTCTTTGCCGAACATCAGAAAATATGGGAAGGAAGATGGGAAACCAGCGACATTCGTATTGAAGGAGATGTGGCTGCTCAGCAGGGCATCCGATTTAATATTTTCCATCTGAACCAAACGTATCTGGGCGACGATGAGCGCCTGAATATTGGGCCAAAAGGTTTTACCGGAGAAAAATACGGAGGTGTTACTTATTGGGACACTGAAGCTTATTGCTTGCCTTTCTATTTAGGAACTTCCGAAGAAAAAGTTGCCAAAAACCTGCTTTTGTATCGTTTCAAACATCTTGAGAAAGCAATTGAAAATGCCGCAAAACTTGGTTTTAACGGAGGTGCTGCATTGTATCCGATGGTTACTATTAATGGCGAAGAATGTCACAACGAATGGGAAATTACGTTTGAAGAAATACACCGAAATGGTGCTATTGCGTATGCCATTTGGAATTATATCAACTACACTGGCGATAAAGAATATCTGGCACCTTACGGATTTCAGGTATTGCTGGGAATTTCGCGTTTCTGGAGTCAGCGGATCAACTGGTCGGAAAATCGGCGGAAATATGTGATGCTCGGCGTAACCGGACCGAACGAATACGAAAACAACGTAAATAATAACTTCCATACCAGCTACATGGCTGTGTGGACATTAAAATACACGCTGGAGGTAATCGATTACCTGAAAAAAGAATTCCCGTTTTTATACGAGGAACTAGTTAAAAAATTGAAATTTAATGAACTCACCGAGACAAGCCGGTGGCGGGATATAATTGAGAAAATGTATCTCCCATTTGATGAAAAACGAAAAATCTTCCTGCAACAGGACGGATTTCTTGATAAAGATCTTGTTCCGGCTTTACAACTTCCGGCTGATGAGCGTCCGATCAATCAAAACTGGTCGTGGGACCGTATTTTGCGCTCCTGTTACATCAAACAGGCCGATGTGCTGCAAAGTATGTACTGGTTTGAAGATGATTTTGGCAAAGAAACCATTCTGCGTCATTACGACTTTTATGAACCACTCACGGTGCACGAGTCGTCGCTTTCGCCATGTATTCATGCAATTTTGGCTTCGTACATCGATCGGCCCGACAAAACATACGAATTTTATTTGCGTACAGCCCGTCTCGATCTTGACGACTACAACAACGACACCGAAGATGGGCTGCATATTACCAGCATGGGTGGAACCTGGCTGGCATTTGTGCAGGGGTTTGGAGGAATGCGCGTGAAAGACGGACAACTGGTTTTTAATCCGTTTATGCCAGAAAGCTGGAAATCTTATTCGTTCCGCATTAATTTCCGCGGAGCACATCTCGAATTAATAATGAGCAAAGACGAGCTTACGATTATCAATCATACAGAAAAAGAACTGGAAATGCTTGTGTGGGGCAAGGTGCTTCGTATAAAAGCATTGGAAACAATTAAACTTGAAACAAAAAGAAAATGAGAAAACTAATTGCCTTCTTGCTTTTAATTCTTCCTTTTTTTGCACTGGCGCAGACGGATGCAGTTAGCCGGGTTGAACCTCCGTTTTGGTGGGCCGGGATGAAAAACAGTCGCTTGCAATTGATGGTTCATGGACTCAATCTTGAGGGAGCTTCTGTGTCGATCAATTATCCAGGGGTTGCAGTGTGTTCGGTTGCCAGTCTCGATAATCCCAATTATTTGTTTATCAATCTGGAACTGGCTCCTGATGTTGAGGCCGGAAGTTTCGATATTGTTTTCAGCAAACAGAAAAAAAACATTGCTAGCTCGCGCTACGAATTGAAAGCACGCCAGCAAGGTTCGGCTTCGCGCGAAGGTTTTAATGCGTCGGATGTAATTTATTTGATTACGCCAGATCGTTTTGTAAACGGAAATCCGGACAATGACAATGTTGCCGGAATGAAAGAACAGGCCAATCGCAATGATTACAACGGAAGGCACGGAGGCGATATTCAGGGGATGATAAATAGTCTTGACTATCTGAAAAATATGGGTTTTACCGCTATTTGGATCAATCCGGTGCTCGAAAATAACATGACTCAGGTTTCGTATCACGGCTACTCGACAACTGATTTTTACAAGGTTGATCCGCGTTACGGAAGCAATGACGAATATCTTCAATTAAAAAAAGAACTGGAGAAGCGCGGTATGAAGCTGATTATGGACATGATTTTCAATCATTGTGGCTCGGAACACTGGTGGATGGACGACCTGCCTGCCCGCGATTGGTTTAATTTTTATCCTGAATACAAGATAACCAATCATCGCCGCACTGTTAATCAGGATCCGCATGCTTCTGAGTTTGATAAGAAACTGATGACCGACGGCTGGTTTGTTCCAACGATGCCCGATATGAATCACCATAATCCGTATATGGCGACTTATTTAATTCAGAATGCAATTTGGTGGACCGAGTTTGCAGGTTTGAATGGAATCCGAATGGACACTTATCCTTATCCCGACAAATTTTTGATGGCAGAATGGACCCGTCGTATGCAGGAAGAATATCCGCATTTGAATATGGTTGGAGAAGAATGGAGTTTAAATCCGGGCATTGTTTCGTACTGGCAAAAAGGAAAAGTAAACAGTGATGGGTACGTGTCGTTTCTTCCAAGTTTGATGGACTTCCCGTTACATAATGCATTGGTTTCGGGCTTAAACGAAAAAGAAGATTGGGGAAATGGAATTATAAAAATTTACGAAGGTCTTGCCAACGACTTTTTGTATGCCGATGCAGCAAATCTGGTTATTTTTCCTGATAACCACGATATGTCGCGTATTTATACGCAGCTGAATGAAAATGACAAGTTGTTCCGTTTGGCGAACACTTTTATTCTGACAACCCGTGGCATTCCGCAAATATTTTATGGAACCGAGATTCTGATGGCCAACCCAAACAGTAATGAACATGGCGTAATCCGGGGCGATTTTCCGGGTGGCTGGGGAGGAGACACAAAAAATGCTTTCACAGGAGAAGGGCTTTCTGAAAAACAATTGCAAACACAAGCATATTTCAAAAAGTTGCTTAACTGGAGAAAGAATCAGCCGGTAATGCATTCAGGTAAATTGAAACACTATGTTCCGCAGGATGGCATGTATGTCTATTTCCGCTATAACGATTCGGCTTCGGTAATGATGGTGCTCAATAAAAATGATGAGGCGAAAATACTGGATACCTCTCGTTTTGTTGAGTCGCTAAGAGGATTTAAAACGGGGCATGATATTATCTCAGGAAGTGATATTGCTGATTTGAAGCGAATTCAGGTTCCGGTAGCTTCAGCCATGATTATTGAATTGAAATAAATAAAAACTAACACCATAAGACATGAAAAAATTATTTGTTCTGATATTGGCCATCGCGCTGTTTGCTTGCCAAACTCCGGTCAATACCACTACTGCGCCCGAACCTGTTGCCGAATGGAGTAAGAATGCTGTCATCTACGAAGTAAATATTCGTCAATACACTCCGGAAGGAACATTCAATGCTTTTGCTACACATTTGCCACGTCTGAAAGAATTGGGCGTAAAAGTGCTGTGGCTGATGCCGGTAAATCCGATTTCAGAGAAAAACCGGAAAGGTTCGTTAGGTTCATACTATTCGATTGCCGATTACAAAGGAATAAATTCTGAATTTGGAACCATGGAGGACTTTAAAAATCTGGTAAATAAAGCGCACGAGATGGGTTTCAAAGTAATTATCGATTGGGTGGCAAATCATTCTGGCTGGGACAATCCATGGATTACTGAACATCCTGAATGGTACACGGCAGATTCGCTGGGAAATATCATTCCTCCGGTAGCCGATTGGTCGGATGTGGCGGATTTGAATTATGATGTGCCGGAAATGCGTGCCGCGATGATTGATGCCATGAAGTTTTGGGTGAAAGAAGCAAATATCGATGGATTCCGTTGTGATGTTGCCTGGGGAGTTCCACAAGACTTCTGGGAAGCTGCCCGTACTTCGCTCGATTCAATTAAACCGGTTTACATGCTGGCCGAAGATGAAGATCATGCAGGTTTTCTTGAAAAAGCTTTTCAGTCGAATTATTCGTGGAAATTGCATCACCTGATGAATGAAATTGCACAGCAAAAGAAAAATGCTTCGGAACTGAAAGCTTATTTTGCTGAAAAAACGTATGCTCCGGGTAGTTTCCCTATGCAGTTTATTACCAATCACGATGAAAACTCATGGCAGGGAACTGAATTCGAGCGCATGGGCGATGCGGTTGATGCTTTTGCAGTATTCTCATTTACGATCCCGGGTGTTCCGCTTATTTACAGCGGACAGGAAGCTTCACTGAATAAACGTTTATTGTTCTTCGAAAAAGATACGATTAACTGGAGCAACACCACCAAACAAGCTTTCTATGAGAAATTGGTTGATTTGAAAAATGACAACGAAGCACTTTGGAATGGTTCTGCGGGTGGCGATTTCAATATTCTGGAAACTTCTTCGGAAAAAGCATTTGCATTTAGCCGCAATAAAGGGAATAATCATCTGGTGGCTATTTTCAATTTCTCACCCGACGAGGCAACAATTACCGTTTCGGGTCTTACAACCGGAGAATTCAGCGATTATTTTTCAGCAGAAAAAATGACTATTGAAAATCAGGCAAGCATAATTTTACCTGCCTGGGGATATAAAATATTGATTCAATAATTACCGCCAAAAGGGTGATTGAGTTTTAGTTTTGAAAAGGTAGGACTGGCCAAATCGGCCAGTCTTTTTCATTTTATTCGTCGGGGTTTTGTGAAATCAGTTGCCATTTCATACGGAAGTTGCCACACTTTGTCGCCTTTCTTGTTACAGAAATATAATCTCGATGCCGAGAATTGATCGGTGTTTCCATCAGTCCAGAAAGCATAAAAGTCGGAATGCGCATCTTTGGGGCGACGGGCATACGAATGATTGTATTCACTTTGGTTGGTAATATTTCTGATTTTTTTCCAGTTCTGCCCCTCGTTTGAGCTTTTCCACAGAGCCATTTCTCCTCCCGTTCCATATTTCTGAGGGCCAGCTTCCGTTGGTCCGACAATGTACCAGTTTTGCCCTTCAATATAGAGCGAACCCATGTCATAGTTGTGAGTTGAGTTGCAGACCTTGTGGTAATTCCATTTTCCATCTTTCCATCGGATGATCATCCATTCCCGCGGATTTCCTTTGGGGCCGGGCTTAAAATCGCTACTAATTACAGCCAGAATTACCGGATTTCCTTCTGTGTCAAAATTCAGATCATTCAAATAAACCAGTTTCCTTTCCGATTCGTAATCGCGAACCAATGCAGCACAATGTGGATCAGAGAGGGGAGTCTGCATGATTTTTCCGTCGATCGTTTTCCAGCTTTTCCCGCCATCTTCCGATTGCACGGCGTAAATATTGGTTCGTTTATTTACATCGCCTCCCGGATGATAATTGAATACTGATACCAGCTTGTTATTCCATGTGTTTGTTAACTGGTAATGACCTCCCATTCCGGCCAGTTTCTGATCGGGTGCCCAGTTTTTCCCATCGGTGCTGGTTGTCCAGTATAACTCGCGCCCTTTGGTATATTTGGTAAACATGTAAAAAAATCCATTGCGATTTGTCCACCAGGGTTGTGGGTAAGTCATTTCTCCTGTTCTGATTTGTTCGAATGAGTCAATCTCGTAGGGATTTGTACTTTTAAAAATGAAACCGGGACGTGAGGTATTTCTTCCGCTTACAAAAACCCAGATATATCCTTGGTGGTCCAGCGAAATGGAGGCATTGTCGTGCGGATCATCGACTCCCTGCTTATCGTAAACAATTACCGGTTTGGGTACAATCCCTTTTTTGTGGTCGTAATACGAAATCATAATCAGCAGATGCTTTTCCTCTTTGGAACTTGTTCCTCCGTAGGTGAAAAAGGTTTTGTGTACTTGCGGAGCATAAATAGCCATGGGAATATGGTTGGCGGTGTAAGTGCCCAAACCTCCGGAATATTTATCCCCATATTCTGAAAACTGGCCAAGTGTGAACCAAATTCCTTTATATCCATTTATTCTTGCATTCTGAGCATTTCCTGTTTGTAATGAAATTGTCAATGCAATGCATAAAACCAGTGAAAATATATTTCTGATATTCATTGTTGTAATGTTTTGTTTATTGATTGATTAACCAGATTGCCGGATGCCTGACCGGAAGGTTGCGAATCACTTCCGGATGGACAGGACTAGCCGGCAAATGCAAATAAGTATCGATGTAAGCCTTGTTTTCATAAGCCAGTCCGGCAAACAACAAACACGATTGTCGCGCCGGCCACTCGTTCCAGATGTAAATATCTTTTGCAAAAGGCCATTTCGATTTATCAGCAATAAACGGGAAAATGTAGTCCATTCCTTTCTTCAGATTTTTACCATCGGGCGTAGTGAATTGCCACAGGTTATCTTCGGAAGTTGATAAAATCCGGGCCAGGTTACACATTGCATCCATATTGAAAAGTGAATAGCCATACGGTTTTGTGCGCTTCAGCTCAAGCGGGAAACTGCCATCATCAGCCATTTGAGTTGGAAGAAAAATTGTTTTGAAACGGTTCCGGCACAAGTTCTTTATTTCCTCATTGGAGGTCAGATCGGCCATTGCCGCAGCAGTAACCGCCCAGCAGGTTCCGTGGTTATTTTTGGCGTTCATCTCGTCAATTCCATACGAATGAGTGGTCATCCATTTCAGAAAATCGGCAAACCATGCTTTTATTGGTTGCAACTGTTTTGCTGATAATTCTTTTTTTGCTTCGAGCACTTTCACGGAACGAATCACTTCCACCAAATGATAGGCATCAATCAGCCCAATACCACGCCCGGTAAACCGCCCCCAGATTGCCTGAGCATACAGCATGTCCGGGTTCATCCGGGTTGCAGAATCGACAAACCATGCATTAAGATGAACCAACACTTGTGTAGCATACTTTTTATCGCCGGTAAGCAAGTACGCAGAAGTTAGTGTAGCTGTAATTTCGCTCAGGCGGATCATTGCCTGCCGGTGTTCCACAAAGTTTTCAGGATTGCTTTGCCCATCTTTCTGAATGTACGGGCCATTGGGATTTGCCGGATTAGGCCACCAGTAATCACCTTCAGAATAAAAATCATGCTTTCCTCCGGCACTTCGTTTACAGGACGAAGCTGTAACTGTTACCGGTTTTTCTTGCAAAAACTGGTTTGCCCGACTAATTGTTGCATCCCGCACATCATCAATAATTCGTTGTGTGAACGAATCGTCGGTAATTTTCTTTTGCCCGGAAACATTGCCAATCATGAAGATTAACATCAGCAAACAAGCTATCCTGAAAAAATATAATCGCCTCATACTATTTCTTCTGGAATTTACATGCGGCTTTTGATGAATCCAAAAACGGAATCTGCAATCGCCATTCTCCGTCATCAGAAGAAATCAATAATTCAACACGTTCACTGTTTTTGGAAATAAGCTGCGTACGAATCGCCGGAGCTTTACCTTCGGATGGCCACAAAACCCATACAAATGTATCATCCGACTTTAGCTGAGTGGAATAAATCGTTGTTGGATTCGGCTCATAAGTATTGTATTCCTTGCTGTACCATCCCTGAATTGTTGGTTTTTCCTGCCCTTTTACCATACTTACGTGCCAGCCGGAAAAACCAACCGGAATAATCTGCAGATTTCCGCGTTCATTTCTGGTACTAACGATACCTGATTTTTCGTCGAAGTCAACTTTATTCTGTGGATGCCAGTGCCACAAGGTTTCGATATTGCGTGGGCGGTCAGTTTTTAGCTGATCGACTACCACCCAAAACTTGCCGCGCACATAAAGCATTGCCCGGGTGTGACTGAATTGTCCTTCGATTCCCGAAAAATTATCGAAAACGCCGGAGCCGTAATCGAAATCTTTATTGATGGAATAATAATTTTCAGCAAGAGGTGTTTCAGTTCGTTTCTCTCCGGCAGCCTGTCCGTTTCCATCCACTAAAATCACATTATGACTGGCACTTCCGGTGGCGTATTTGCGGAATTTATCGGCCACTTCGCCACGATAAGCAAACCGTCCTCCATCAACCAGCAAATCGCGGCCATAGGCAAATACCGAAAGATGAAGCTTGTCGTTGTGTTGATGACCTGTCCCCCAAGGGCCAATATCGAAGAATGAATATTGCGCATCGGCATCGAACCCACTGCGCGAGATCAACTGTCCGGCATACGGGAACAAATACGACGGCCCGTCGTTGGGCTGAGTTCCGGTTTTGCCGTTTTCAGCAATATACAACCAGTCTGGCCGCTTATATTCTGCAGATACTTTTTGAATTATTTCCTGGTTATATACCTGGTCGGCATCGTTATTCAACAAACCATTCCCGTCAGGACGGATAGAGCGGGCCAAATAATTGTACATATCGTCAAGCGTTCGGGTGTAATATTCCGGAAGAGCAACATTATTCTTCGTACAGATGTCGGCAAACAGCTTAAAATTGATCAAAGCCACATAATGATAGCTTGATGTAAGTTCGGTTTGAACTCCATCCGGATAAATCTGATCTTTCATGCTGGCAACCATTGTTTGCACGGCATAGTCCAGCCATGCTTTCGATTCTTTAAATTCGGGCCATGATGAAGCCACTGTTGCCAAACCTGAGATTTCCATGGTTAACCAGTTGCCTTGTGCATGAAAATTCCGGGCATAATGGGCATGATCGGGCAAACTACTTAAAATAAGCAAGCGGGTGGCTGGCGAAATCAAGTTCGTATTCCATAAATCGAAGAAAACGCGGGCCCATGTTTTTGCGCGAAAGCTGACTTCCAGTCCACGCCACATAGCTGTGCTGCTTTTTTTCGCCGGATAAGGCCAACTACAAATAATCCAGTCTTTTGTAAACTGATCGATATAGCCGGCATAGTTAAGATTACCTGTTTTAAAATAAGCATCCAGCAGATTGCCGGTTGGATAATGACGATTAAGCGCCCAAGCCCATTCAATATCGTTTTCAGGACCGTTGTGCGTCCATTTCAGATGACCATCTGCCAATCGTGGAACTTGTCCGGAAACATTTTGGAATGTATAAATATCCTGGAGAACTGAATCTGCCGCTGTTGTCGTTTGGTTCGATGCTGCTGGTAAGTCTTTTTTTATCAGGGACGAACGGGAATAATAATCCAGCAAATTCTTACAAGCCTGCGGAATATTACCGGCAGTATAAGCCGATTTCACATCCTGTAAGCCGGGATAATCGAGATTTAAATTCTGAAAAATGTATTTCATCTGCTCCGGGTAAGCAACACAAACATCTTCTACAATTTGTACTTTCTTCCAATCGGCTTGAGCATTGGCCACCAGCGGAAAAAAATAACACAGGATGATTAATAATTTGTAGATTTTCATTTTCTATGAGTTTTCAATATTGATCTGAAATATTTTATGAATTGCATCCCGCGAACTCGTTTAATAGACACTTATTCCCAGCTTGTTAGTTTTTTGTTGAATTTCACCTGTTCTGCATTTACTGTTTCCGGGATCAGCAATACCTGAATGCTTTTGCTTTCTCTGGGTTTGAGCTGCATTTCAAAACCAACAAGAGACGTACCCGGATTGGGGGCATCGTAGGTAGTAGTTGGTGTTGTACTCCATGTTTTCATTGTTATCTGGGCATCAACATTAAATAGCATCGTCAGTTTTTTTCCGTCTTTTTCCAGGATAATTGATTTGTCTCCTAATTGTGGGTTTGCGGTAGTTAACATGTTCCAGCGAACAGTGGTTGTCTGGTCTCCTCCTTTGAGTTGATCGGAGATAACGACAAACTTTTCGTCCACGATAGCTGCACCTCGTTTTACTTCTTGCATCTGGTTTTCATATACCGAACTGATGTCAGAAATGGCGTACATAAATTTTGTTTTATCAGAGAACTTATCGATTTTTGCATAGCCTTTTACATTCTGAAGCTGATCATTAATCGTCAATGTATTATGTGCTCGGTTGTTCAGCCTGAAAATGGTCCAGCGCTGAGCATCCTGACTTCGTCCAAAAAGAGCGATGCCTTTTGATTCGAGCGATTCATAGTTTTGAGAGCCAAAATCGGAAGCCCATCGAACTCCATTAGCTTCCATGATGAATGAACCAACATCCATGTGTCCGTGGTTGACCGATGATGAACCTGCTTTAAATCCCAGAAAAATAGCTTTCGGGTCGGTCCATGAGGTGCGCATCATTGCCACCGGATTTGCACCTTGTCCCATCCATGCTTTTTCTTTGGGAACCTCTATTTTTTCGAGATGATTATTTTTTCCCCATATCATAATTGCAGGCAGCAACCGCTCGCGGGTGAAACCGGAAAAGTTGTCTTTGTCGAAATAGCTTTTTTCAACCCAAAGCAGGGAAGGGTCATTATTTTTTGCGGCGAACCAGAACATTGCAGGATTAAGATTTCCGCCTAAACCGCAATCGCCCCAATTGTAGCAGGCTCCTGTAACTCCTGTCATATTTTGCAAAAATCCGGCAGTTTTTAGAAATCCGGCAGTTTCCGATAAACCAAAATCCGATTTGAAAACAGTTTCTATGGCACTCAGGAACATCACATTAAAAGAGGTTCCGTAGCCCCAATATCCGTATCCTTCAGGATAAGCGCCATCGGGTTTATAGCCAGCCATGGCAAGAGGAATAGTTTCAATTGCTCTGTTGATTACTTTTTCAGCCAATTCCGGTTCATCTTCAGCAATGGCCAATGCTCCATAGGTCATTCCCGCGTTACAAACCTGGTTCCAGTTGTGCTCTGCCGTTAAAAACCAATTGTATTTACTATCGAATGAGGGATTAATCCCTTTAACCAGCATTGCATTGCGAATAATTTCTTTTGATTTAGACGAAAGATCGTTGTATAACCAGTCGTAGCCAATAGCCATTGCCATAGTCATTTCTGCCACATCCAGAAAGTGAGAAGGGTTCCAGTCTGAGAATGAAGCAATAGCCAACATTTCTTTTTCGCAGCGGTTGAAATATTTTTCATCCTGGGTCATCCGCCATGCATACGATAGCTGGAATATCCGTCGAAGAGCTTCACGTGATTTATCGAGCAGACGTTTTCCTATCTGAATTCGTTCGACTGGAGGCAAATCGATGATTTGGTTGCATTCGTCCAAAATTGCCTGATGCATTTGTGCCCATGTTTTACTTTGAGCAATCGATTGCTCGATCAGACATTTTTCTTCTTGTAAAAGAAGGATCCGGGGATGTCCGAGATTGGTTACTGTAGCAATGGAGATAGTTTTTTCTGCACGAACCTGAGAAAAAACCAAAATCAGTAGTATTGCGACAGTCTGGGTTTTTAAGTTCTTCATAGTAGCTGGTTTAGTTGGTTAAAGTTGTAAAAATAGTTGGAATATTCGATGTAGTTTAGTTATCCGTTTTTTATATGTACCCCATTCTTGTTTCATTTGGTGCGGTTTCGGGATAAAATGGAAACAGGAAAACAATTACAAGTAACTTTTCCATCGGTAGTTGCTGATTTAATTTGTTTTAAATATAATTGTTTCAGAGTGTTATTGTAACACTTTTGCCTGCATATCCAGCTTGTGGTAAGTCGATGGCAATTTCTGTCATCCCGTTTTTTGCATTCCAGCAGCTTGTATATTCTTGTCCTGAATTTTCGATTTTTTTGGAAACCGACAAATAAAAACGGGAGAGTTCTCTGTTTGGATCGGCTACCGAAATTTCAGAAATCTGATCTTGTTTGATTTTTACCATTACAATACCCGGGTTATGAGAAATAATTTTCGTTTTTGGGTTGATTTGTATTTCGCCGGCTTTGTAAAATACCAGTTGGTAGATTTGCAGCGTTTTATTTGCTACTGCTTGTATTTGAGGTGTATTCGATAAAATAGAAATATCATTCGCCGATTTTTTTGAAGTCAATTGCTCAATACTTGTCGCTGGCACAACGATGTATGCATAACTGGCATCAGATGGTCGTTTGCCATGATTTATCCAGATTGAAAAAACTTCTTTTTGTATCGTTTCTTTAGGCGAATCCGACTGTTTATTAATGTTCCACCATGATCCACTTGCTGTGTTATTTTTTATCCACACATTGGTCGCTTCAGGAAATACGTACCCAACTCCATCCTGAAAAATCCAATCGAGGCCTTTGTATTCTTTTTCATCTTTCGGTAAAACCGATTGTTGTCCGTTTACAGAGATGGTTACATCGCTCCGGAGGAAACACTGATTTATAGTCGTAACCACAGGCAAATCTGTTTTGCATGAAATTGCTGTCCCCAGACAAACATATTCATTGTCGAAAAAGAACCATGATTTCCGGGCAATCAGTGGATCGTGCGGACTTCTGAAATCGAATGCGGCGGCACCATACATGCCATCGGTAACGGCACCTGCGAAATCGGTTAAACCTAGTTTTTGTATTTCGTTGGAAGGCGGCATTTTTTCTTTCTGCATGATTGTGGTTCCCGGTATTTTTTGATAATCACAAACCGGGGCAATGTCGTCGTATTCGTCACCTGTAACAGAAATGTAGTTGGTCCCGTCGCCCCGGTGATGATTGGTCAAACCCTCACTGTTGTACGGTTGTTCCATGTTGTAATTACGGGTTGAATACATGCGTACCGATGTGAACCAGTTGGGACGCTGGTAACTAAAATGTTCCGAATTCCAGAAAAATGTAGCATGAGATAGAGTCGGTTTCATTCCTTTGCTTCGGATGTCTGCAATTTCCTGTAACTCATTGCGGCGATGATTTGATGTGAGTAGCAATTTCTCGGCATTTTTCGCACTGTACGGATGCAGGGCTCCTTGTCGGCTGATGCTCCGGTTTTTTGCTCCGATGTCGGGAAACTTTCCATATACCGATGTTTTGCAAATCCCGTCGAGATAATAATCAATTAGATCATTTAATTTCTCTTCAGAAAATGCATATTTTGTTCCGGATGTGTAACCCGCCCATTCGATAAACGCTTCGGCATAGCTCATTCCGTACGAAAGCGTATTGTTGACGCCATCAATCCGGTGGTGAAAACTGTTGTCGTACTGGATGCCTCGTCCGTTCTCGGTTCTGTTTTGAAATCCGCCAACATCTTGTCTGAAACCATATCCGTAGATGTCCCCAATCCACGTTACGTGTTTTATTTCACTTTCTATTACGCGTATTACTCTGTCGAACGTTTTTTCATCGCCAAGGAATAACATGTTCTTTGCCTGAATTCCTGCAATTTTTATGCGGTCGCCACCTGGTCGTGCTCCCGGCGAATCAATGGTCGAACGGTCGAGAATTAGTTCGGTTTTGTCAACGAGTTCTTTGGGCAGTTCGTTGCCGATTAAAAGCATTAAGTTGACCATTGCGCTGGGCGTTCCGATTTGATTGTGCCACCAGTTTTCACATATAAAATCGTTTTTCAGCCAGAAGTCGAGTGCTGAAATAATGGTGGTTTTCACTTTCTTGCTATGGTAGAATTTTGAACTTTTAGTTCGATAAGCTCTGGCCAGATCAACCATGTTACTCAAATGAATGCGGTGTTCAAATCCTTCGTTGGAAACATCTTTGTAGTTGATGCCTGGCCAGGTTCCATCCTGTCTCAAATTGGTAATCAACGTCTCTGCTTGTAAATCGTTTACCGGAATATCTAATAATTCAATAAGTACTTTTGTTTTTAGTTGATCTAATTCGGAGGGTACTCCATATCCATTGTGTTTCGAAAGAAACAGCAATACGATTAATGTTGATAGTATGTATTTTTTCATCTTGTAACGATTTGTTCTTCTGCTAGATTATTTTTACTAATAATTATTCAATATAGTGGGATTGGGGAATTCATGGCCGTTTATCTTTCCACAACTTGAAATCGTCCCAATAAATTTGCAGGGTTTTGCCCTCGCTTCGCATGAAATCGATTAACGATTTGGAGGTGTATAATTTGATCGGATTAAAGTCGGTCACTCCGTCCGGGTTCGGATCTTTGGTGTTGTGTGTAATTCGTTTCAAATCGAAAATAACTTCTTTTTGCCCACCGTCGGGTTGAATTGTCATATAAAAACGACCATTTTCGGCATTCCCTTCCTTGTAATAATATTCGAGCGTGAACCATTTCCCGATGGGCACTTTAATTTTATTATTCGTGTCGGACCAAAGTGTTGTGTATTTTTGACTTCCGTCTTCAAACAATTCACAGTCTTGCCCGTCAAGAATAAAATATAAATCGCTTTCTTCTTTTACCGGCTTCCCGATTCCAAGTGTAATACGAAATCGGTACGGAACAGTCTGACTCCAGGTAATGTTGTTCCAGAATTCAGCAATGGTAAGCCAATTGATTGTATTTGGATATTTGCGTACCGTTTGGAAATCGGAGGGCAAAAAGATACGCTCCGATTGGTAGAATTCTTTCATGCCTTTGTTGCCGTACAAGTTTCCCTGAATACGGCCTTTTTTACCTTCAACATTTGCTTCGTTCAGCCAGAAATGCAGTACATGATTCGATGGATTCCCGGGTTCTTCAATGATTTTTGCGTAACGCTGACTGGCATCTCCTCCCTGATATTGCAGACTGAAATTGCCAACGTCCGGATGATTATCCAAATCTTTTACCCAATCGTTTTGCGATGTGAATGATTGGTCTGCTCCTTCAATATCTGCTTCTGAACCCTTTGCTTCTATTACTGAATTAGGTTCGAAGCCTGACTGAAAGATTAGAATTCCCTGATTGTTTTCGATGTTTTGTTCTTGAGCACAGGTAGAGAAGAATAACATATTAAAGGCAAGAATTATAAGATTTTTTTTCATTGTTCGCATGTCAAAATCTTAGGTTTAGTATTTGGTTCGGTAACGTGATAATTAAACGTTCAGGGCATATGCGATTTTATTCGGCAATATACCCTGAAGATTTAGTTTAGATAGTTAAGGTTCTTTTTGTAAAAGAACCCCGCCAACAAAGGCTGGCAGGGTCTCTTTATCCGAGAAACTATTTCATTCGGTAACGTTTAATACTCAAGGTCATTTCCTTTTTTGTATTGTCCACTTTGTTCACAAAAATGTATGCACGGTATTTACCATCTTGTGTTTCTACCCATAAACCTGATTCTGTCTTCATGTTTATGGCGTAATTTGTTGAATTGCTAAAATCAATTTGTTGGAAATCGACATCGTCGATAAAAATACCATACTGCAAACGGGCAAGTTGCTGGTCGCGCAAAGCCCATGCTTTGATTGATTTGGTGCTGTTGCTCAATCCTGAAGGCAACGTAACATCGGGTAAGTATTCGGTATTGGTTGGCGAAACCAGTGCGTGAGCAAAAGTAATACCGGTGATTGCCCGATACAGGTAAACGAGATCAATGTTCGAAGCATTAGCGGTGGCTCCGGCTGCATCGTACACTGCCATGTCGGCAATTGAAATGTAACAATTGGCGTCATCTTTAGCTACCAGATCCAGTTTCATATCCATTTGTGCAATGGTGTATGGGCCCATTTCGTACGATACTGTTTCTCCATTACTGGCTTTGGCTGTGAAAGTAAAACTTACTGTTTTGCCTTTTGCTTCTTCCGGAATGACATAATAGTAACGCAAGGTTGCAGCACAGGTGTCAACGCTGAAAGTAACTTCAGTTTTTGTTCCGTTGGTTACTGACGGTTCACCGATTTTTACACCTGTATCTTGTCCTGATCCATTGGTGTAGTACGAATTATTTTCGAGGTAAGTACCGCTTGCTCCTGCAATGTTTGCTTCTACTTTGGCTGAAACAAGTTTCCCTTCATTCGGAAGGATTGCCATTGCGTAGGCAAATTCAATATTTAATCCGGCAATATTGGGGCCTAGCGTTCTTTTGATGCAGTCGTTTTGCAGGCCCGATTCGGCAACGGGCAAGCTGTAATCATCGTCCTGACAGGCCGATATGAAAATTGCCAGGAGTAAAACGAGTGTTAAACTATAATATTTACGTAGCATTTTTTATTCAATTTAAGGTTTTTGTTGAACGGTAACGAACACAGTGTAGGCTTTCTTTACCTTGCGGTTTCCCGAAATAACGGTCCATTGTTTTGGATTGGCCAGATCGGAAAAATCGACGAAACTGGTAATCTTCGGATCGAGTTTGGCATCGGTTACAAGACTAAACTGAGGCCATAGGTTTTTCAGGTCGGTTCCGTAGAACACCTCTACATTGATGGTTTGTGCAGTGGTGTCGATTACCGCACTTTTTGTTCGCACTGTTTGGAAGTCAACGCCAAGGAGTTCGAAATTGCTCACGTAACATTCACCGCGGGAGGTGATCAACAGACCATCTTCATCAATCGGGAAATCGGTACAACGAACCCATGAAACGATAGCCAGAATAATTACTGATAATATGATAAAACTTTTCTTCGCTTTGCGCAAATTTCTTCCGTTCGGCAGAGCTTCAGGCAAGTTTGAGCTTTGCTTTCTCTTAATCGAAATTTTCATTGTTCTGTCTTTTAGATATTTCTTATTCATTATAACCATGGAGTATTTTGCGTTAGGTTCGGGTTACGGTCGCGTTCTCCCGGAGGAATACGGAAAATATAGCATTGTTGGTAGCTTAATTCCGATGTATTCTGGAAGTAGCGTGTTTGTTGGGCTCCGTGTGAGTCAATTCTCCAAACTCCATCGCCGTAAGGCGGACACCAAACACGTTCGATTGCTCTCCAGCGACGAAGGTCGAATGAGCGTTGTCCTTCTCCTAGAAGCTCAATAATTCGTTCTTGTTCGATTGCAGCAAAGAAGGATGCTTTGTCAGTAGTTTTTTCGGCAGCCAATGGTGGCAGATTACCGCGATGTCGAATGCGGTTAACCAATTCTATTGCATCGGATTGAGGTCCGTATGCTTCGTTGCTTGCTTCGGCATACATCAGGAAAACATCAGCCAAACGCATTACAGGCCAGTTATAATCACCGTCGCTACGTCCTTGACCTGCATAGTTGCGGAGGAATTTGCGGAAAACATAGCCTGAGTTACATCCGTCGGTGTTGTACGAAGTGTATTTCACGCCATCAATTGTAACGGCAGCATTCCATGTTTTGTAAATAAATGGACACCATCCGGTTTCTTTCAATGAGATCATTCCAACACTTTTCTCGTAATCCCACTGAATGGATGATTTCATGCGATAATCGCGATTCAGATAGCTTTGTGGGTTTACCGCCGAGTTCAGTTTGGTACGTGCTCCCGATGTAGAAGGATTGGTCGGAATGAGTGGCGCTGCAAAGTCGCCGGTAACAGTTGACTGGTAGCGGTCTGCAATCTCGTAACGAGGATGCATCCAGCACTGTGAGCCTTCGTGCGAACGTCCCGATAAATCGCGCATCAGTTCTTCTCCCTGTCCTGTTCCTGTACCTCCGTGAGTGAATACCATAATCATTTCACCATCAGCGTTAGGGTTTCCTGTTGAAGGAATAAACAAGTAATAGTAGTTTGGAAGCACATCGGCTTGTCCTAGTGTTCCCCATTCTCCGGGCTCTCCGTTGCGGAACAGATTTAACCCATAATCGTTGATGACACTTTTGAAATCAGCAGCTGCATTTTTGTAGGAAGCATCAGCATCTCCTGCATTCGGAGTGAAACCTTCCAGTTCAGGCCATCCAAATTTGTTCCAGCAAGCCCAGTATAATTGAAGCTTTCCGCGGAAGGCCAATGCTGCGGGTTTGGCTGCACGGCCGATTTGTGATGCTTTTGCTGGTAATTTTTCAAATGCATAAGTAAAATCGGCCATGATGGAGTCTTTCACCTGAGCAATTGGCGTACGGCTTAAATTTTCAACTTCTGAATTGTCGTAAATAACGTTCCCAATGTATGGCACATCGCCCCACATCGAAATCAAACGAAAATAGACCATTCCACGGAGTAAACGAGCTTCACCAATCACTGCTTCCAGTCCAGGGCGAGACGCTTCACTTGCGGTTGGAAGCATTTTCTCCACGTTCTCGATAACATAGTTCGCACGGTTTACGCCGCCGTATAAGTAGCGGAAGTATTTATCGAATCCTGATCCGTATCCGGAAGGGTTGTAGTTTCCTCCGTTGTAGGCATCGCCTTTCTGTAAGTTTCCATTGGTGGTACTTGTTCCACGAACCCGAATATATTCGCCCTGCCCGTCGAAATAATAATCGCGGTCGAATAGCGGTCTTATCGAAGAATAAGCGCCTTGCAGTGCATACGTTGCATCTGCTTCGGTTTGCCAAAAGGCTGATGCTCCTAAGTCAACGGTTGGTTGTTGTTCTAAAAGGTCTTTGGTGCAGGCTACCATCAAAAGACTAAAGCCAGCCAAGACAGATACTATTAATAATTTTGAATTTATTTTTTTCATAGTTCCTAGATTTTATATGCCGATGTTAATACCAAGGGAGAATGATTTATTAAGTGGGTATGCATCGCTTGCATTTCCTGCTTTTTCCGGGTCGAGTCCGCGAAATTTGGTAATGGTGAATAAATTTTCGGCTGATCCGTAAATGCGCACATTGTCAATTCCAATCCGTTGCAGAAGATTCTTCGGAAGTGTGTATCCCAACTGGATATTTTTGAAACGGAGGTAACTGAGGTCGTCGAGCCAGAATGAGGTTTCGGCGCGGTTGTTTCCGCTTCCTCCCAATCGTGGCCATTCACCGTCACGGTTTTCAACCGACCATGGATTTTCCCAGTGATTCCAGGTTGAGGCATAACGCTGTGTACCAAAATTAGTGTTGTTATAGATGTTAAGCCAATAGGTTTTACGTCCGGCGGCACCTTGTAATAAGACTGATAAATCAAAATTTTTCCAACTAACATTGGCGTTTAATGCAAAGTTGGTGGTTGGTCGGTCGCGTTGAGTATGAGGATAAGCTTTTAAGTCGTTTCCGTCAATTTTTCCATCGCCATTCAAGTCTTTGCGAAGAATGTCGCCCGGCGAAGCACTTTGTGGTGTGGCATTGTAAACATCTTCCCAGGTTTGTGCAATACCAGTTGCTTCATAAGTGTAGAGGAAATGATAAGGCATATTCAGGAAAACCCAGCCCCTGCCAAGGAATTCGTTCCATTTTTCGAGTACTGTTGTGTTATATGAGGCATTTAGGTTAACCATGTAATTGAAATCGCCGCGTTTTTCGTGCCAGGTGATATTTGCTTCAATACCACGGTTACGTAAATCTCCAATATTCTTACGAGGAGCGTCGTATGCACCGGTCAGTAATATTGACATTTCTGATGGGCGATTCATGCCTGTCGTCAATCGATCGTAGTAATCAAGTTCTGTGTTCAATCGATTGTCCAAAAAGCTCAAATCTAAACCTATATTTAAGATTTTAGTAGTTTCCCATGACAAATCCTGATTGACCATTTTTTTATTGACGAAACCTTTCACAATACCTCCTGCAATCATATAGTTGCTGGCGTTCAGTGTTTCTTGTTGCTCATAGTTGCCTACACCGCTATTATTTCCTAATCCTCCGTACGATAAGCGAAATTTTCCCGATGAAATCCATGACGGAAGTATGTTTTGTACAAATTCTTCTTCAGTAAAACGCCAGCCAATTGCAGCTGAAGGGAAGAAGCCAAACTGATGTCCTGGAAGGAATTTTGAAGAACCATCGTAACGGAAGTTTGCCTCAAATAAGTATTTGTCGAATCCTGTGTAGTTTAAACGCCCGATATATGAACGAAGGCCTTCTGTATCGGAATTACCCCCGGTTGACTGAATGTCGGTGAGTGCTGCGTCGATTTCATGCAAAGTTGGGTGTAACCGGTCGTTTCTGGAACTCATCTGATAGCGGTCGTACCAAAATTCTTCGCTGTATGCAAACATGGCATTGAAAATATGATTATTCCCAAAGTTGAAATCGTAGTTTAATCGTCCGTTCAGCTGTGTTTTATAACCGGTGTTGGTGTAATTCGCAATCCCTGCATTGTCGCCAACATATACGCGCGAACCGAATGCCATGGTTTGAAAGTTGTACGACCGGTTCGGTGTTGGAGCGTTGTAGCGGAACTGGTTGTAATAGTTCAATGCGTAATCAACACGGGCGGTGAATCCTTTAAACGGGCTCCAGTCCCAGTATGCACTAACATTTGCTTCCTGTCGGTTTTGATGGTTAAGACTGTTGATATATAAAGTATATGGATTGTAAGCCTGAGGGTCTTCATTATAAGCCATAACTCCGCCGAAATATCCAGTCGCAGGATCGTAGGGAGTGATCCCTGCAATGGCATATTGCATGTCAAATCCTGCAGTGTTTGATGAATTATCATCGGTAAAGCCGTCTTCGAGAGCATAAGTGTATTTTGACCAGTTGCCTGAGAATTTGGCTCCAACATTCATGTTTGTGCGTACTTTGTAGTCGTAGTTAAAACGTGCATTGTAGCGCGAATAATCGTTGTTGATTTGCAGACCTTTTTCGTCAAGTATTCCTACTGAAATGAAAAAGTTTGATTTTTCAGTCCCTCCTGATGCCGACACGTTGTGGTTTTGAACTCTTCCTGTTCGCATAATAATATCCCACCAATCGGTATTTGGATAGGCTAATGGATCAATCATTCCGAGCGCCATCCATTGGTCGATGGTTCCGTTTTTAAACATGAAATTTGACGGCAGTGTATTAACCGCGGCAGCTTGTTGATGCAAGGTAAGTGCACGGGGATAATCGGCCATGAATTCGTACGCTTTTGTTGGTTCTTCAATGGCATACGAACTCGAAATATTGATTCTGGTTTTTGATTGTCCTTTTCCCGAACGTGTAGTAATCAGAATAACGCCGTTTGCTGCACGCGAACCATAAACTGCTGATGATGCAGCATCTTTCAATACCGAAATACTTTCAATGTCGTGCATATTCAGTCGGTTAATGTCCACATCGGGCATGCCGTCAACTACTACCAGCGGCTTCGAGTTGTTTACCGTTCCCAATCCACGAATCAGGATAGAAACATCGTTTTTCCCGGCCATCCCGCTGTTTTGGCTAATTGCCAATCCGGGAACCAATCCTTGCATTCCCGAAGAGAGATTTGTTAAAGCGCGACTGGTTATTTTTTCATCCACTTTTACTGCCGAAACAGCTCCGGTGAGGTTGGCTTTTTTCTGCGTTCCATAACCAATGGCTACAACCTCTTCAATCCCAATGGTCTCTTCTTCAAGTACGACGTTGATTACATCTTTGCCAGTCACCGATACTTCCTGACTACGCATTCCGACGAAAGAACAAATAAGGATCGCATCACCGGGGATATTTGTCAGTACATAATTTCCATCGAAATCGGTGATGGTTCCATTATTGCTTCCTTTTAAAACCACTGTTGCTCCCGGTATCGGGTCTCCTGTCGAGCTGGTAATTTTACCTTTTATCGTCCGTTGCTGGCTACTTGGTATTTGTGTAATTACCACGTTTTTACCAACAAATTCGAAATCGTAACCACTCGAGTCGAGAATCTGGTGCAAGATGGATTCGACAGATGAATTTTTTACTGATAAGCTAATTTTCCGGTGGTCTTTAAGTAATTCACTTGGAACCAGAAAACCAATATTTAACTGGGTTTCCAATTCTTCAAAAATTTCAGTTAAACTGGCATTGTCGAAATTTAAAGTTAGTTTACCTGATTGAGATCTAGCAGTATTGGCATTTGCTACAAACACCGATACTAAAATCAGAAAAATCATTAAGCGCATCATGAGACACAATTTTTTCAAGTAATAATCCCGACCTCTCGGGACGAATACAGATTTTTTTTTCATAAGTTTGTGTAGTTTATATATTTAACTCTTAAGGGATTGGTAGTCCCTTGAATCCAAACGGGTAATATTGGTAGTATTGCCCGTTTTCTATTTCAGATAGATGGTATCCGGATCAGGAAACCGTTCAATACGTGACACTTGCATTGGTATTGATTTTTTCAGCATCGTAATCACATCGCCGATTGGTGTGTCGTGATGGAATGTTCCCGAAAAGCGATAATTGCTGCTTAGTCCGGGACGTTGGTAAATAAATTTCACCTGATAAATCCGTTCGAGTTTGGTAGTGATCTCGCCCAGTGTTTCATCTCTGAAAATTATTTTGCCGTCCTTCCATGCCGTGTAGAGTTCGGTGTTTACATTTTTGATGTTTACATTTTGCTTTGTTACATCCAGTTCAATCATTTGATTGGGTTGCAAAAAGTAGTGTTTCCCAGTGTTCGTAATAAATTCAACTTTCCCTTTTGCCAGAGTAGTTTGACAAACAGGAGATCCTTTTTCTGCTGAAACATTAAATTCGGTTCCCAGTACTTTGATGGTTGCATTTTCGGTATTTACCAGGAAAGGATGTTTTTCATCGCTGGTAACTTCAAAATAGGCTTCTCCTTCGAGCGAAACAACGCGGTTTTGTTCCGAAAAATCATCGTTGTAACGAATTTTCGATCCTTATCGGAGGTAAACCAGTGTATTGTCAGGCAGAACAATTACCGAGTTTGCAACGTTGTCAGCCGTTACATCCAGCTTGCCAAACTGATTTACGGTTGCTGCCTGATAATAATAATGCGAAGTCCACCAACCCAGATTTAATACGACAAGAATGATTGCTGCATATTTAACGATATTTATCGCGAGCATTCTGGTATTCTGGGGGCGATTGGATTTGTTTGTGATTTTATCCCAGGTTGAATCGAAGCTGACGGAAGGTTTTCCTTCTTTCATTTGAGAAGTCCAAAGCCAAAGTCGTGAAATGTCTTTCAGTTCTTTTTGGTTTTTCGCTTCCATGCTCCATTGATTCAATCTTCTGAGATCTTCATCATCAGCTTTTTGCTGAAAAAAACGCAGAATAATTTGATCAATCAGATTCATATAAATTTGGTTTGATGACATAAAAACACCAAACAGGCATTGAACCCTACATGAAAGATGAAAAGAATCAGAGTAGCGAAATTAATATGCTGCGAATCTGCTTGTTTGGACTTTTATTTTCTTTTGCTGAAAGATAATCGGCAAGTTCTTCGCGTAATGATTTTAATGCGCGGGTGATGTTTGCCTCTACGGCTTTTACTGAAATATTGAGTTTCGAAGCGATTTCTTTATTTGAAAGTTCGTCAAACCGGCTGAGCGAAAAAACTTCTTTACACTGCGGTGTCAGATGCGAAATGGCAATTTGTATTTTATCAAACAATTCCTGATAAAGCAGAATGTCTTCGCCGGTTTCATTTAATAAACGATAATTGATGGAGCTCAATAGAAAGTCTTGTCCATCATCGTTTCTCTGATTTTTCTTTCGGTTTCGAAGCGAATTTAAACACTGATTTCGGATGATGATGAACAGATAGTTTTTTATTTCCTGCTCAGGTCTGGTGTATTTCCCGGTTTCCCACAATTTGATAAATGCCTCCTGCGCCATCCCTTTTGCATCTTCCTCGTGTCGAAGAAAATGTAAGGCAACCTCGTAAAAGAAATTGAAGAACCGGTTGTATATGGTTTCAAATTCGTTTTTGCCAGTAGTTTCCGGATAGTAGTCGTTCATTTACCTGAAGTAGGTCAAGTTTATTTTGAAACAAATCTAAAGAAAATAATCAATTCGGAATGTTGGACGGGAAAATCGGTGAGATGCAATTTATTTTGGCTATGATTTGTTGGCGGGGGAGATGTGTCCTCCTTTTTTTCAATCTAAAAGCAAAAAATATATTATTATGAAATAGATAAGTAATCAGAATAATATATTGTAGCATTGAATTTTGTGTAAAATATTGATTGTCTGTTTTTCTGTAAATAGTAAATTATTTAATGGAAAATACTTATGTATGTCTTTTTTCAGAATCGGGGCATTGCCAAATGTTTCGTATCTTCATGCCCTTAATCTGTGTTTTTAGTATGAAGAAATCAATCACTATCGCTGCAAAAGCGATTTCTATATTGTTTCACCCGCTTCTGATTCCTTCTATCGGGTTTCTGTTTTTGTTTTATTCCGGCTTTTATTTTTCGATGATAAATTGGGAAATACGTCGGTTCATTTTGCTGATTGTTTTCTTCAGCACTTGTTTGCTTCCGGTACTAACTATTGCTCTGCTTGCTATCAATCCGCGCTTCAGTGCTTCGATGGAAAAAAGCACTGATCGGGTAATTCCGCTCATGTTTAGTGCCGTTTATTATTATGCTGGTTATTATTTACTTGGTCGTTTGCCTATTTTCCCGATTTATAAGTTTTTTCTGATTGCCACTATCTTAGTTATCATCCTGCTGATGATCATATCATTACAGTGGAAAATAAGCAACCACATGGCAGCAATTGGCGGTTTGACGGGTTCTTTGCTCGCACTTTCAATCCGTTTGCAGGTAAATACTTCGCAGGTAATGGCTTTGGTTTTTTTACTGGCCGGATTGGTCGGAACTTCGCGGCTGATACTAAAAAAGCACAGCCCGCTACAAGTGTATGCCGGCTATGCTTTGGGTTTTCTTGTTATGTTTTTAATCCTGATGTTTGTCTGAAATCGTTTATTTAAGAACTTTCAGCGCTGCATCATAATTAGGCTCGTCAACAATTTCGGGAACCTGTTCGGTATAAATTACTTTTCCGGTTTCATCGGCAACAATTACCACCCGTGAGTGCAGGCCAGCCAATGGGCCGTCTGTTATTTCCAATTGATAATCTTTCCCAAATTTACCGGTGTTGAAGTCTGATAAGGTCAGTGCATTTTCGATACCTTCCGTTCCGCAGAAGCGTGATTGTGCAAATGGTAAATCGCGCGAAATACAAAGTACTTTGGTGTTTTCGAGCCCGGCAGCCAGTTTGTTGAAATTGCGCACCGAGGCAGCACAAGTACCTGTGTCAAGGCTTGGAAAAATATTTAAAACCAGACGAGAACCTGCAAAATCGCTCAGTTTTGCAGGCGATAAATTATTTTGAATTAGTGAAAAATCAGCGAGTTGTGTTCCTGTTTTTGGAAGTTCACCTAGAGTGTGGATTGAATTTCCTTTTAATGTTATTGTTGCCATAATTGGTCGTTTTTAATTGATTCAAATGATTTTTAATACCAAAGAAAACAGTTCGACGAAACATTTGTTCTGTCGGCAATGATTTTTTTTACTTAATTCTACTTTAACAGATTTTCGGGGCAATATCATTTTTCGATTTTAGTTGGATCTGCGAAAGTAGAATGAATAGGAATGTAATTTATTTCGAAAAATGAATCATTTATTCATGAGAAATAATATACCTTTGCCTCCGATATTTGTGGACAAATTTGAGATTGATTGCAACCACGGAAAAAAATGCTAAAGCGATCCTTTATTTTCTCTTTGCTTTACCAATCAATTTGCCACGTTTTTTGTTGAATATAGTGCCGCGTAATTCGCTGTGCGTTTAAATTTTCAGAAAACATGAGTTATTTATTTACAAGTGAATCCGTATCGGAAGGACATCCCGATAAAGTAGCGGATCAAATTTCAGATGCTTTGCTGGACGAGTTTTTGGCCTTCGACCCTCAGTCGAAAGTGGCTTGCGAAACTTTGGTAACTACCGGACAGGTTGTGTTGGCCGGCGAAGTAAAGTCGAAAACCTATGTTGACGTGCAGGAAACTGCGCGTAAAGTAATTAACGAGATTGGTTACACCAAAGCCGAATACCGTTTCGATGGCGATTCGTGTGGTGTACTCACTGCCATTCACGAGCAAAGCCCGGATATTAACCGGGGAGTGGATAAAGCCGACAAAATGGATCAGGGAGCTGGAGACCAGGGTATGATGTTCGGTTACGCATGTCGCGAAACCGACGATTTCATGCCGCTGCCACTCGAACTGTCGCACCGTATTTTGCTTGAGTTGGCTGTTGTGCGTCGCGAAGGAAAATACATGACTTATTTGCGTCCCGATTCAAAATCGCAGGTGACTATCGAGTACAACGACGATAACAGCCCAAAACGCGTGGACACAATTGTTGTTTCCACTCAGCACGACGAATTTGATGCTGACGAACCAATGCTGGCAAAAATTAAAGCCGATGTAATTGAAATTCTGATGCCCCGGGTAATCGCTCAATTGCCGGAACGTGTGCAGGCTTTGTTTGGTAGCGATATTACCTACCACGTGAATCCTACCGGCAAATTTGTAATTGGTGGTCCTCACGGAGATACAGGTTTGACTGGCCGTAAAATTATTGTTGATACTTACGGAGGAAAAGGTGCTCACGGTGGGGGTGCATTCTCAGGAAAAGATCCTTCGAAAGTGGACCGTTCGGCTGCTTATGCATCGCGCCACATTGCTAAAAACCTGGTTGCTGCCGGTGTTGCTGACGAAGTGCTTGTTCAGCTTGCCTACGCAATTGGCGTAGCGCAACCGGTGGGCGTTTTTGTAAACACCAACGGAACGGCTAAAGTAGGATTGAATGATGGCGAAATTGCCGCAAAAGTGAAAGAAGTATTCGATTTGCGTCCTGCTGCCATTGAGCAACGTTTAAAACTGCGCAACCCTATTTATCGCGAAACTGCGGCATATGGACACATGGGACGTACTCCGAAAATGGTTACTAAAGTTTTTGAATCGCCATATTGGGGTAAAAAAGAGGTTGAAGTTGAATTGTTTACCTGGGAAAAACTGGATTACGTTTCAGCTATAAAAGAAAAATTTAGCTTGTAAGAAGTCTTTCGAAACAGATAAAGCGGGGGAGCAACCAATAGTGTTTGTTCCCCCGCTTATTTTTTGCCCAACAAAAACTAATTCTGATTTTTTTGATAAAATACCCCAGTGAATAGTATTTTATTTAGAATGGTTCTTAATTTTGACGGCGAATGATTCGAATACTTCGTCGATACATGAAATTTGGTTTTGTATTGCTGTTGCCGGCATACTTTACTATTTTGGTCAATTCGGTAGTGAACAGGCATACCCACATTTTACCGAATGGATTTGCATTGACGCATGCCCACCCTTACGATTCATCTGACACCGGATTTCCGAAGAAGCACCATCACTCTGAAAAAGAAATATTCTTGTTTCAGGCCTTTAGTATCAGTGATTACAATACGACAGATAATAATGTCGTTTTTCAGAAAATCACGGAACCTTGTCAGGTATTCATTATTTCTCAAATTGAAAATGTAACTCTCGGCGTCTTTTCAGATGACAATCCCCGAAGAGGACCTCCTTCGGCCTGCTAAACATTTGTTTTAGTTTGCCAAAAATCAATTTCAATTTAAAAATAAAAAATAATGAAGCATTTCCTTTTGAGTGCAATGCTATTGTTGCATTGTGTATTATCTATATATGCCAATTCGGAAGAACCAAAGAAAAAAGAAAAAACTGATGCCCACATCATTGGGCACGTAACTGCAAGTGGCGAACATATTCCGTTTGCCAATGTGGTAATTAAAGGAACAACCATTGGCACAACCACCGATGAAACGGGACATTTTCAGTTATTGAACCTACCCGAAGGAACGTACTCGTTGCGGGTACAGGTGATGGGCTACAAACCGGCAGAGGAAACGGTTAAAATACTGAAAGGCGAAACGAAAGAAATAAAATTCAACTTGCAGGAGGATGTGCTCGGTTTGGAGGAAATTGTTGTAACTGGTGATCGGAACGAAAAAAATCGTCGCGAATCATCGGTGATTGTCAATACGATTTCGCCACAACTGATGGCGACCATTCAGTCGCAAACACTGAGCGATGGCTTGAATTTCAGTCCGGGTTTGCGGATGGAAAACAACTGTCAGAACTGTGGGTTTAGCCAGGTGCGAATGAACGGAATGGAAGGGCCGTATTCGCAGGTGTTGATTAATGGCCGCGCTATTTTTAGCGGATTGGCCGGTGTTTACGGATTGGAATTGATTCCGTCGAACATGATTGAGCGGGTGGAAGTGATCCGGGGAGGAGGTTCGGCTCTTTACGGCAGTAATGCTATTGCCGGCACCATCAACCTGATATTAAAAGACCCGGTGAATAATGCGTACGAACTGGGTGGCAGTCAGGGACTGGTTGGCTTGGGTTTAAAAAAATCGGGGAAAGTGGCTCAGGATTATAATTTGAGTTTCAATAGTTCGCTCATTTCTTCTGACAATAAAACCGGCATGTCGTTGTATGGTTATTATCGCGACAGGCAACCTTTCGATGCAAATGGGGACGATTTTTCGGAACTAACAAAAATCCAAAATACGACTGTCGGAACTCGTTTATTTCACCGCTTTGGTTCGCGCAGTAAAGTAGCAATCGACTTTTTCAATATAAAAGAAAAACGGCGCGGTGGCGATGCGTTTGATCAACCTGAACACGAGGCTGGTATTGCTGAGTCGGTTGAACACAATATTACTACCGGAGCGGTTACTTACGAGCAGTTCTTCCGTGACCTGGATTTGTGGTCGGTGTATGTTTCGGGACAAAACGTAGATCGAGGTTCCTATTACGGAGCGAATCAGTCGTTGAAAGATTACGGGCAAACTGACGATTTTACCTATACAATGGGAACGCAGTACAATGCGCAGTTCAATCGTTCGTCGCTGGTTATGGGAGTTGAAAGCCGGGTGTCGAATCTGAAAGATCGTAAACTTGGGTTTCCGGATTACGAAAATGCGGTAATTGAAGACGGGAAAATTGTTTCTGTTCCTCATGCCGAAGGTTGTACCGTTGCCGATCAGTCGTCGAAAACATTTGGCGGATTTGCGCAGTACGAATGGAAAATGTACAAGCTCGATGTGTCGGTGGGTGGACGTTTTGATCATTATCAGATTGACGATAAGGAAAATCCTTCGGAAAAGAAAACCGGCAATGTGTTTAGTCCCCGCCTGACTTTGAAATATGATATTTTAAAAGAACTGCAAGGGCGTTTCAGCTATTCGCAAGGGTATCGTGCTCCGCAAATTTTTGATGAAGATTTGCATATTGAAACTTCTGGTTCGCGCAAGGTTATTCACCGTAACGATCCGGATTTGAAGCAGGAAACCAGCCACAGCTACATGGCTTCGCTTGACTTCAATCAGCAAAAAGGAAAAATAAGCTACGGGCTGTTGCTCGAAGCTTTTTATACCGATTTGAATGATGCTTTTTCGAATAGATATGGAGATCCGGATGAGGATGGTACCGTGGTTTATACTCGTATAAATGCCGAGAACGGAGCTCACGTACAGGGAATTAATCTGGAGTTGAATCTGGTTCCTTCAAAATTATTTTACTTGAAATCGGGCTTTACCATTCAGCAAAGCCGCTTCGGCGAAAAACAGGAGTTTGGCGAAAAACGATTTTTCCGCACCCCGAATCAGTATGGTTACCTGGCTGCCGATTGGGATTTTGCCCGCAACTTCTGCCTTTCGATGACGGGTAATTATACCGGAAGCATGTTGGTGCCTCATTTTGGCGAAAAAGAATTGCTTAAAAAGTCGGATTCATTTTTCGATGCCGGAATAAAAATCAGTTATCAGTATCGTTTCAATGGAGCAAGCATTCAGCTTTACTCCGGAATGAAAAATATTTTCAACTCATATCAAAATGATTTTGATTACGGAATTGGACGCGATCCCGGTTATGTATATGGACCGGGAATGCCTCGCATGATTTATTTCGGAATCAAAATCGGAAACATGCTATAGGTTTAAGCAAATTAAGTTTTCTCTTAAAACGGTCTGTCTTGTCGAACAGGCCGTTTTTTATTTTCAGGCTTGACGTATTGGTTTTGAAAGGCCTAAAAAGATTACTACTTTTGCATTGACTTTGAACCAAACTAATACCGGTTACGTATGAGCGACTTTGGAACAAAAAAGAAAGGCTTTTCGTTGGGCGAGACAGAGAAGGAACGGAAGAATAACCTGATTATCATTTTCCTGTCGGTAATTTTATTGATTGTTGTAGTGGTTTTTGTTTTTCAGTATAATGAAAACCGAAAAGTAGTTGAGACCCTGAATAGTGAAAAAAATGCTATCCAGGATGAGCTGAACTCGATGGTGGTCAATTACGACTCGTTGCAGACGGTTAACAGCGGATTAAGTGACGATCTTTTTGTGGCACAAACAAAAGTAAAAGACTTGTTGTTGGAAGTGGGGCAGGTGAAAAAAGCCAGTTATGAACAAATTGACCGCTACCGTAAAGAGGTAAGTTCGCTTCGCTCAATTATGCAAAATTTTGTTCTTCAGATTGATTCGCTGAACAAGCGAAACGAGATGCTGATGAAAGAAAATACGCAGGTAAAACAGGATTTCGCTCAGATTGAAAACCAGAAAGAACAACTGGAAAAAGAAAAA
The DNA here is from genome assembly GCA_963668595.1 of Prolixibacteraceae bacterium. Lineage (GTDB taxonomy): Bacteria > Bacteroidota > Bacteroidia > Bacteroidales > Prolixibacteraceae > GWE2-42-39. The sequence continues at coordinate 3,816,485 of OY764876.1, forward strand.
CAGCAGCTTGAAGAAAAAGTAAGCCGGGCAGCTATGCTTGAGGCTCGTGGATTGTTTGCTTCAGGAATTAACCGCAGGGGGAAAGACGAAAATAGCGTTCGTCGAGCAGAGCAAATTAAAGTTAATTTCACCCTTAGTAAAAATGTGACGACCAAACGTGGCGAGAAAACTATTTATATTCGTATTCAGCGTCCTGATCAGGTTTTACTTGTAAAATCGAAAGAAGATCTGTTTAAATTTGAAGATCTTTCAATTCCATTTTCGGCCAAACGCGAAGTGACTTACGAAGGGCAGGAGCTTCCTGTAAATATTTTCTGGGATAATGAAGGGGTTCCTTTCGAGATCGGAACTTACACCATCGACATATTTGTGGACGGCTTTAATATTGGCACAACGACTGTTGAATTTAAACGGTAGATTTACGTTTGCCGGTTTTCCAATCATAAATACATCAAAGAATAAAAAACAGAAACGGAGTTCTTCTTGGGAACCCCGTTTCTGTTTTTTATAGGTAACAGCGATTTATTCGTCTGTTTTTTTGAACTTAATCTTTTCCTTGTCGTCTGATAGTTTATCTGCCAGATTTTTAATGAAATCGAAACGCGAACCGCCTGAAATTTTTCCTTCGATTGTTTTCTTTTTCATACTGTCAGGAATGACAAGAGTTCGTTTCAAAACAGGTGCAGTATGCAGAATTGTATCAATTTGATCCAACTCTTCGTCTGTAAAATTGAGCTGTTGCAGCGATCCAACATTTTCTTCAAGCTGAGCAACCGAACTGGCCCCAATTAATACCGAAGTGACGCGTTGTTCCTGTAATACCCATGCCAGAGCCATCTGTGATAATTTTTGTCCCCGGGCTGCTGCCATTGTGTTTAACTGACGCACCCGGTTTAAATTGGCTGCAATGTGTTCTTCGCGAAGGAAAATATTTTTCGATGCGCGCGATCCGTCAGGAATGCCGTTCAGGTAGCGATCGGTCAATAGTCCCTGCGCAAGCGGAGAAAATGCAATACATCCCATTCCTTCATTCTCCAGCACATCAAGCAATCCCCCTTCTACCCAGCGTTCGAACATCGAATATTTGGGTTGATGAATGAGACAGTTTACTCCCATCGACTTTAAAATTGCAGCAGCTTCTGCGGTTTGGGCTGCCGGGTAGTTTGAAATTCCTACGTACAAAGCTTTCCCCTGGCGAACAGCTTGTGCGAGCGCTCCCATCGTCTCTTCAAGCGGAGTTTCCGGGTCGGGACGGTGCGAATAGAAAATATCCACATATTCGAGTCCCATGCGTTTCAAACTCTGATCCAGACTGGCCAGCAAATACTTCCTGCTTCCGAAATTACCGTATGGACCGGGCCACATTTCGTATCCGGCCTTGGTTGAGATGATCATTTCATCACGGTGATTCTGGAAATCAGTTTTCAGTAGTCGGCCAAAATTTTCTTCAGCTGAACCCGGAGGTGGTCCATAATTGTTGGCCAGGTCGAAGTGGGTAATACCCAAATCGAACGCTCTCCGGCAAATGGCTTTGCCGTTTTCAAAGACATCTGCTCCTCCGAAATTGTGCCATAATCCCAATGAAATGGCCGGTAGCATGACGCCAGATTTTCCGCAACGATTATATGTCATATAATCGTAACGATTTACATTAGCAGTAAAATACATAAGTTATAGTTTTATTCCCGCTCTTAAAGTACTAACATTATATAAATAAACGAACTGTTTTTTCTATATTTTATTTAATACGATGCCTTTTTTGCGTTTTTTAACCTTTCAGGTGCTTTGTTTCTGATAATCTGATCTTGGTTTATTGTTTGTGTCTAAGTATTTTGCTTGCAAAACGCATAATTATTTTTTCTGATTAACCTGCCTCTGTTTATGTTTCTTTTAAAAGGGAAGAGAATTTGTAAACATAAGAAAAGGGAAGCTTTTTGCGTTTTTATTTTGAAATGAGCTGTTCTATCGGTTGATATTTTAATTGAAAGAAGAGAACTATTCAAATCAACTTTGAAAGTTTATACGAATGAAAAATCTAATTTTAGCCTCGAATAAAAAGCCTTTTGTAGTGAAGAAAATATTTTCAGAAAAATGGTGGTTTATTGTTTGCCTTTTGTTCCTGAGTTTGGTGTATCTCACCAATTTATTGGTTCCACTTACTGGTGATGCCGGAAAATATGCAGCAATAAGCCGGAATATTGTCGAGTCTGGAGATTGGATTAATTTGCATATTCACCAACAGGCATACGATCAGAAACCTCATTTGATTTTCTGGCTTGGGGCTCTTTCGTTTCATTTGTTCGGTATTTCGGCTTTCGCTTTTAAGTTGCCTATCTTGTTTTTTTCGATGCTAGGTTTTTATTCGACCTACCGATTGGGAAAATTTCTGTACAACAAAGAAACCGGAATGATTGCATTGCTCATGCTTGCTTCTTCCGAAATATGGATTCTTTTTTCGAACGATATTCATACTGATATTTTGATGGCTTCGGCTACCGTTTTTGCCGTTTGGCAATTGATGGTTTTTCTGAAATGTAAAAAGGCCTTGCATTTTGTTCTTGGTTTTGTTGGGGTGGGGCTGGCTATTTTGTCGAAAGGACCAATCGGCCTGCTTGTTCCGGCGTTTGCGATAGGCGGACATTTGCTGATTCAGCAAAATTGGAAAGAATTGTTTCACCCGAGATGGTTGCTTGCGCTGCCAATTCTGGCTTTGTTTTTTTATCCTACGGTGGCTGGTTTGTATCAACAACTCGGGTTTGGTGGACTGAAATTTTACTTTTGGGAAAACAATGTAGGACGGGTAAGCGGAGAGTACAAGGGGAATAATAATGATCTGCTATTCTATTTTCATACTGCTCTGTATATCTGGCTCCCCTGGTCGTTGGTGTTTTTTTTGAGCATGTTTTTCGAAGGGAAAAATTGGTTGAGTTTTAAGCTGAAGGATCGAACAAATCATGAGTTTTTCCTCCTTTGTGGAATTGTGCTTTTCTGGTTGCTAATTTCGATTGCCAGAGCAAAAGCACCGCATTTTCTGTTGACGATCAGTCCGCTTGTGGCTGTACTGGCTGCCAATTGGTTGCTCCGCATCTTTTCTGAAAATACGCGAATTAAAAAAATAGTCTTGTTTATTCAGCAAGTACTTGGGCTGGGTTTACTTTTGTTTGCAGCACTAACTTCTTTGTTTTTATTTCCTTCGGGAATTGTATTTTGGATTTTATGGTGCATGATCGCTTTATTTATTCTTTTGTTTTTGTTTTACAGTGAGGGAGTTAAAAGAATTGTTTTGGTGTCGGTACTGGGGATTTCTTCTTTTGGTTTGGCAATGAATTTGGTTCTTTTCCCCGGAATGTTCAGCTATCATTCAACAATTCCGGCATGCCAGACTTTCAACCGCCTTGCAGCACCTCAGGATGTATTGCATAGTTGCAATTCTATTCATCGCGAGTTATTTTTCTATGCAAATAAACCGGGGCTTTATCTCGAAGGAGAGGAACAGCTAATGTCTGTTGTCGGTCAGCCTCATACATGGTTGTATCTCGACGAAGTTGCGCTGAATCAGCTAAAAGAGAAGAATATTCACTTTGAATATTTTTTTGCATACAAACATAAGTCTCTTACCCGCCAGTCGATCCGTTTTCTGAATCCGAAAACACGTGAGGAAACGCTCAATGACATGTATCTGGTAAAAATCGGAACCCATTCTTCAAACTAAAAACTATATCTAATGAATTATCGCACTATTCTTTCGGCTTTGTTTTTCGTTTTTAATTTATCGCTTGCAGCACAGGTCTATGTTCCTGCTTATTCGTATGATCCGCCGGCAAAGGGAGTTCTTCGCATTTTGAGCTACAACGTGAAAAATTGCGGAGGCATGGACGGAAAGCGGGATTGCGACCGAACTGCCGCGGTAATTCGAACAATCAACCCGGAAGTAATTGCCATGCAGGAATTGGATAGTGCAACGCAACGAAGTGGTGGAGTCGATATTTTAAAAACGTTGGCTGAAAAACTTGACATGTACCATGTATTTGGGCCCTCCATTAGTTATCAGGGGGGGAAATATGGAATCGGTATTTTGTCGAAAGAAAAACCATTGCGAACAAGTTTCCTTTCGTTGCCCGGAAGAGAAGAACGGAGAGGTTTGCTAATGGCCGAATTTGCTGATTATATTTTGTTTTGCACGCACCTCTCTCTTACCAGGGAAGATCGTGTTGAGTCGTGCCGGATTATTAATGAGCAAACCGATTTGTTGAAAAAGAAAGCATTTCTTGCCGGTGATTTTAACGACACAGAAGGCTCGGAGGCCTTGAATACGCTGAATTTGAAATGGACTAATTTGAGCGGAAATAAACCAACTATTCCGGTAACAACTCCTGAGGATTGTATCGACTTTATTTTCGGATTGAATTGTTTCGGGTGCAATTATACGGTGCAGAAACGCGAAGTAGTGAATGAGCAAATGGCGTCAGATCACCTGCCTGTTTTTGTGGATGTATTGAAATAGGAATGCCTCGGCTTGACCGGCTTTGTTGTGTTGTAATCGAATTTCCCAGTTATTTCAGCTTCTCGTTGTTTCGATGTCGATCGCTGTCGCGATTCGTTTTCTTTTCGATGTTTTTTCGGAAAGCGTCAGTTAAATCTACTCCGGTTTGATTGGCGAGGCAAATTAATACCCACAGCACATCCGCCATCTCGTCGGCCATGTTTTTGGCTTCATCCGATTTTTTAAATGACTGATCGCCGTATGTGCGAGCCATTATTCGTGCCAGCTCGCCAACTTCTTCGGTTAAAATTGCCATGTTGGTCAATTCACTAAAATAACGAACTCCGATGGTTTTTATCCATTCGTCAACCATTTGTTGCGCCTGATTCAATGTGATTTGTTCCATAATAGTGTGACTTCTGTGTTTAAAAATCTTTTTGTTTGCTGTCGATAATAATGGTTACCGGTCCATCGTTAATCAGGGCAACATCCATCATTGCTCCAAATTCGCCAGTACCTACCGGCCTTCCAAGCTGTTGTTCGAGCAGTTCAATAAATCGTTCGTACATCGGTATTGCAAAATCGGGTTTCGAAGCACGAATATACGATGGGCGGTTCCCTTTTTTTGTTGAGGCATGCAAGGTAAATTGGCTAACCACCAATATTTCTCCGGTTACATCCATCACAGAGCAATTCATTACTCCTTCAGCATCGTCGAAAATGCGCAGTTGAGTTATCTTGCGAATCAGCCAATCAATATCTTCTTGCGTGTCAGCATCTTCAATGCCAACTAAAACAAGCAATCCTTTGCCAATAGACGATTTTTCTTTTCCTCCGATTGTTACCGAAGCGTTTGATACTCGTTGAAGCACTACCCGCATAATAATTTAAATAATAGTGTTGTGTTAAACTAAAAATGAACTCCTTTGTTTAAACCTCTACATGAAAATAAAACAAAAAGCAATCCTTGTATGAAAATAGTAAAGATAATTGGATTGATTGTTTTGGCGTCCTGTGTAGGGACACAAAAGCTGAGTGCCCCGGAAAAACAACTTCTTGAAAAGAATCAGGATGCAACGGGAATTTCTTTTCAGCTTGAATTCGTTCACGGTAAAGCGCACAATCATCCTTCTTTTGTTTTCTGGCTGGAAGATATGGACGGGAATTTTTTACAAACTTTATTTGTTACTCGTTTTGTCGCTTCCGGAATTTATGGACATGGCCATTTAGCTCCGGGAAAATGGAAGGAAACGCCCGGAGAAGCTGAACGTCCGGCAACGTTGCCATATTGGTTGCACAAACGGAATGTGCTGAATGAAAAGGGATCGTTGCTGCCAAGTCCCGATATGCCAGTCCCGGATGCTTATACTGCCGCAACGCCCAGTGCCGACTTTGTTTTGAAAACGAAAGCTGATCACGAACTCCCCCGGAAGTTTCGCTTGCTGATGGAGATAAATCAGGCCTGGGATTCGAATGAGTACTGGTACAATAACCGCTTTCCTGAAAGTTGGGATTACAAAGCATCGCTTCAGCCTGCTTTGGTATATGCAGTAAGCATTGATCGGGATTCTCCGGGAGAATATTTTCTGAATCCTATTGGGCATAGTCACTGGGCCGGAGAAAATGGAAAACTTTATACAAATATCAATACTTTAACTTCTGCGAAAGAAATTATTAAATATGTTTGCATTTCCATTAATTAAGGGACATAAATCTTCACATGTTTTGCTAAAATGCAGGAGAAAGGTAATCTTGTATTTGTTTGATTAGTAGTAGTTGTTGCTCTGTGTCGTATCGGTAATAATTATGATGACCGATGAGATTTGTAGCAAAGATTGTAGAACTTATCACTTTAGAGAGGAAAAAAACCATACAGATGAAACAAAGGATAGCATTTATTATCGCATTGATTTTTCTGAATTTCCCGGTAGCCTGGGCACAGGAAGCTGGCCTCACAGGACGAGTAATCGACGATGTAAGTAATATACCTCTTCCGTTTGCGAACGTAGTAGTGTCGGGAACTAATATTGGTGCTGTGACTGACATTGATGGCAATTTTCAATATTTTGGATTAATTCCAGGATTCATTCGGGTGGAAGTATCATATATTGGGTATCAGAATGCAATTTCTCCTGAAATAGAAGTTACAGCAGCCAAAACTCCATTTATTGAAATTCGTATGCAGCGCAGCGAATTAAAAATTGAGGAAGTTACCGTAAATGCCAGTCCGTACCGCAAAACAGAAGAAAGTCCATTGAGTTTGAAAACGATTGGCATTTCGGAAATAGAAAAAAGTCCGGGTGCAAACCGCGATATTTCGAAAGTTATTCAGTCGTTTGCTGGAGTACAATCGTCTCCTTCATTTCGGAATGATGTGATTATACGTGGAGGAGGTCCTTCCGAAAGTCGTTTTTATTTGGATGGAGTTGAGGTGCCCAATATTAACCATTTTGCAACACAGGGTGCTTCGGGTGGTGCAATTGGTATTTTGAATGCCGACCTGATTCGCGAAATCAATTATTATTCAGGAGCTTTCCCAGCAAATCGGGGAAATGCACTCAGTGGTGTTCTCGAATTTTCTCAAGTTGATGGAAACAGCGAAAAACTAAAGTTCAGAGGAGCAGTGGGGGCTTCCGAAGTTTCGGCCACTCTGGATGGACCGCTAAGCGATCGGACAAGTTTTGTAGTTTCTGCTCGTCGTTCGTATTTGCAATTGCTTTTTAGTGCACTCGAATTACCGTTTTTGCCAACATTCAACGACCTTCAGTTTAAAGTAAAAACGCGTTTCGATAAGAAAAATGAGTTGACGATCATCGGATTGGGCGCAATTGACCAGTTTGATTTGAACCTCGATATTGAAAACCCGGATGAGCAGCAACGGTATATTCTCAGCCAGCTTCCGATAAATGAACAGTGGAATTATACTGTTGGCGCTGTGTATAAGCATTATCTCGACAATAGCTTTCAAACGTTGACTGTTAGTCGAAATCATTTGAATAATTCGGCATACAAGTATTTGGATAATAACGAGAGTTCGGAGCAAAATAAAATTCTGGATTATAATTCAGAAGAAATCGAAAATAAAATCCGTGCTGAAAATACACATCGCTCAAATGGTTGGAAAATCAATTATGGAGCCAATATGGAATGGGTGCAGTATTTGAATAATACCAGCCAGCGTCGTTTTTATAACGGAGGAATATTGAATGTGAACTACGAAACGGATCTTTCACTTTTTAAGTGGGGACTGTTTGGGAGTATGAGTCGCAGTTTTCTGAACGACCGGTTAAGTCTTTCGTACGGAATGCGCTTTGATGCAAACAATTATTCGTCAAGTATGAATAATCTGCTGAAACAGTTCTCTCCACGTGTTTCTGCATCGTGGTTGCTGACGAACCAGTGGAGCATCAATGCAAATGTGGGACGGTATTATCAGTTGCCGGCATACACCAGTTTGGGGTACAAAGAAAATGGTGAGTTTGTGAACAAAGCAAATCATTTGAAATACATTCAGGCCGATCACTTTATTGCCGGAGTTGAATATAAACCACAGACCAGTATGCAGTTTTCGGCTGAGGCTTTTTTGAAGAAATACAACAACTATCCATTTTCGGTGAGAGATGGAATCAGTTTGTCCAATAAAGGTGCCGACTTTGGTGTTGTTGGAAATGAGGAAGTCCTCTCTTCATCGAAAGGGCGTGCATACGGAGCCGAATTTCAGGCTCGCCTAAAAACCAGTAGCGGAGCAAGCATGAATTTGTCTTATACGCTGGTACGTAGTGAATTTGAAAATGCTGCAGGTGAATATCTCGTGTCGAGCTGGGATAGCAAGCATTTGCTTGTGTTTACTTCAACCATGCCTTTAGGTAAAGATTGGCAGGCTGGTGCTCGCTGGCGTTGGATTGGCGGACTGCCATACACCCCGTATGACATGGAAAAATCGTCGCTGGTAGAAGCCTGGAATTTGACAGGAGCGCCGTATCTCGATAATTCGCAGTTGAACAGCAAACGTTTCGATGCTTTTCATCAACTCGATTTACGGGTGGATAAAACGTATTACCTGAAAAAGTTAAGCCTGAAATTTTATCTCGACATTCAGAATTTGTACAACTTTAAAAGCCAGGACGAAGATATTATTGTTCGAGAAGAAGATTCCAACGGGAATTTTGCAACTGTAAACAATGGGCAAAATTATGTGCTAAAACGGGTGAAAAATACCTCGGGAACTATTTTGCCAACAGTTGGAATTATGATTGAGTTTTAGATCGCAACTAATATTGAAATATGACGAAAGCTTGTTCTTCTTCGGAACAGGCTTTTTTTATGAATTCAACTCTTTTTGTCGAGTGTAAATATCGAGCATCACAATAATTGCGATGAATCCCCAGAATGGAATGGCGGCTTTGTCGGTATCTAAAAAGTTATTCAGAAAACTATGAATAAAGTAGGTGCTTAGTCCGATAATTGACGATATAATAAGTAGTTTCACTTCTTGGTTTGAAGTGCGCATATAAGCGTGCACGGCAACATAATACACTACAATCAGCAATAAAAGGAAGCTGACCAAACCCAAAACTCCTGATTCTGTTAGCGCACCCAGATATTCGCTGTGTGCATTTCCCCGGTTGCCCGAGTTTGTGCTGATAATTGTCCGAAGTCTGGTCAACTGATACGGTGCATATTGAAACATGTAGGTGCCGGGGCCCCACCCGAAAATCGGTTTTTCTTCGAACATCCGAATCGCACAATTCCACCGGTTGATACGTTCCAGGTTGGACGCATCCGACGAAATATTGGTCATCGATGACAGGTGGTTAGCCAGATTCGCCGACGATTCCTGATCATTTCGCTCTAAAAACATCAGTATTTGCGACTGAAATAAAATAGTAATTGTGATGACAGATAGAACGCCGATAAATAGCGGCCGGAAGCGAATTTTCAGTTTGAAAATGGCCCAGATGCCGAAAGCTGCCGCAAGGCTAAGCCATGCCGCCCGGCTATAGGAAAGAATCAGTGCCATTGTCAGTATTGACAATGCAACCAAAGCTAATGCCCGTTGATTTTGAGTGCGTGTCTTCGAAAAAGACAAGCCAATGAGAAAAGGAATAAAAAAGGCCAGCATCGCTCCGTACGAAGTATGATCCTTGTAAAAAGGATTCATAACAAAGTGAGCGGCCTGATCGTCGTGCAGCCCATAGCCAATGTGGCGCGACCACGCATAAAAAATCACAAGAATAAATGCGGCAACGTACAAACCTATAAAACGATATATGTTTTTGAAGTCGCGAAACAGATAAATTCCGAGAAAATAAAATGCAGCTACAAACCATACTTTCGAGAGCCAGTATTTTAGCGACACAATGGGCATAATACTGGTTAACGACGATAGAAACATCCAGCCCAGATAAAAATAAATGGTCAAAGTTACCGGATGTCGGATGATTGCTCTGTCAAAAGGCTGTTTGTCTATCAGTTTAAATAAAAAGAGAATCAATACACCGAAAAGAAGAGGCTCGGTTGGCAGAAACATGTCGAAAGGCAACTGCGAAATTTCGCTAAGAGGCACCGAAAGAGGAGTCAGAAAAGTAATGAGCAATAACAATCGGTCGAGCTGATAAAACGCCAGTAATATAACCAGCAAAACTGCAGGCAAGGTTGCTGCAAGCATCGTCTCTTTTTTCACCAAAAAGAAAACCTGCAACAGGATGAAAAGAAGAGAAATACCGTAAAACAGTACTATTTTCTGTCGTTTCCCCAACAAAATATTACGATTTGGCGAGTTCGAACTTTTCTATTACGTAAACCACCAGAAGTGCCATAAATTCAGTAGCCACCAAACTGATAAAAACAATCAGCCAGCGAACCGGGTACGATTTTTTGTCTGCCGGAAATGGTTCTTCAACTACAGCCGAGAAGGTTGCTTTTTGGGTCGAAAAGCTGAGGGCTTTGTCGTAGCGTTTACGCAGTGTGTCGCGCATTACCAGCAAGCCTTGCATTTCTTTTTCCATCATGAAAAATTCGCCACCTTTCTCGCTCAGGTTTTTCATTACTTTTTTAATTTCTTCCAGGCGGGCACCCGAAGCTCCTTCAGCCAGAGCAGTCATGTATCCCATCGAGGTTTGTTCACTCTGAATCTCATAACTCAGCAAGCCGTAGTCTTTCCTCAAAACTTCCATTTTGCTGTTTAACGAATCAACTTCAGCTACCTTCTTTTTGTAGTCGCGTTCGTATGTTTCGGCCAATTCGCGATAACGCAATGCCCGCACGTTATACACTTTTTGGTTGTAAAACGAAATAATTGAGTCAACCATGTCGCTGGCAACCTGAGGATCGGCATCCATCACTTTTATTTCAACCGATTCGTATTCTGTTTTTTTGCAGTCGATGTGTTCTTCGTATTTTTTCAGAATTTTCGTTCGGTAATACGGATCGTCGGGGGCAACTTCGTAGCGTTCGGCTAAATTGAATGTTTCAACCATTCGGCGCTTGATGTCGTACGAATTCAGAATTTCCAGCATCTGCTCACTTTCCGATTCTTCCGAATAGGTTTGAATGTTCGTCGGGTACAGGCGGCCTTCCGACTTAAATTGCGGAGTAACAAAAAAAGGTGATGAGAAAATTGCCGCCAAAACAATGGCAGCTGCTCCTACAATAGCCAGGTGCATTTTCCATTTCCAAATGACTTTCAGTATAAAACTGTTGTCGAAAATTTCTTGCATAAATTTGGTTTATTTTGTCGTACCTCTGTAACGAATCAAACTGTATTTTATTATTTCTGAAACGACTGAAAATCCGATTATTCAGCAATGATCAGGAAATAATTCTTTTTCCCTTTTTGTGGAAGAAGATATTTCCCGTCAATCAGGAAGCTTTCGTTAATCAGCAGCGATTCGTCGGCAATCTTTTCCTTGTTCAGACTCAATCCATTAGCTTTAATTGTTCTGCGCAGTTCTCCTTTCGATGGGAAAACACTTGTTTTTTCTGCCAGCAAATCCACAACGTTGATTCCTGCGGTCAGTTCTGCTTTTGAAACAGTAAATTGCGGAACACCTTCGAATACCGAAAGGAAAGTTTCTTCGTCTAGTTTGCGCAACTGATCGGCAGTTCCTTGTCCGAACAAAATTTGCGAAGCAGCCACCGCCATTTCATAATCTTCGCGCGAGTGTACCATTACAGTCACTTCTTCGGCCAAGCGTTTCTGTAATTTACGTTGTCCTGGATCAACTTTGTGCTCATCAACCAAACCACTAATTTCTTCTTTGCTGAGTAAAGTAAATATCTTGATGTAACGTTCGGCATCTTCGTCGGAAGTATTCAACCAGAATTGGTAGAATTTGTAAGGCGAAGTCAGTTTTCTGTCGAGCCAAACGTTGCCCGATTCTGTTTTTCCGAATTTGGTGCCATCAGCTTTGGTAATTAGCGGACAAGTGAGTGCAAATGCTTCGCCTCCTTCTTTGCGGCGAATCAATTCTGTTCCGGTGGTAATATTTCCCCACTGATCGGAGCCTCCCATTTGTAAACGACAATTGTAAGTGCGGTACAAATGAAGGAAATCGGTTCCCTGCACCAACTGGTACGAGAATTCGGTAAACGAAAGTCCTTGTTTGGCATCTTCGCCCAAACGTTTTTTTACACTGTCTTTCGACATCATATAATTAACGGTGATGTGTTTGCCGATGTCGCGGATAAAACCAAGGAAACTGAATTCTTTCATCCAGTCGTAGTTGTTTACCAGCAATGCCGCATTGGGTGCATCCGATTCGAAATCGAGAAAACGAGCCAGCTGATTTTTAATGCAGTCCTGGTTGTGGCGAAGTGTGGCTTCGTCGAGCAGGTTTCGTTCGAGCGATTTGCCTGAAGGGTCTCCAATCATACCGGTAGCTCCACCTACCAATGCAATGGGTTTGTGTCCGGCCAGCTGGAAATGTTTCAGCATCATTACTGATACCAGGTGTCCAATATGTAGTGAGTCGGCAGTTGGGTCAATTCCCACATAAGCCGAGGTCATTTCTTTTGCCAGTTGTTCACGCGTTCCGGGCATCATATCGTGAATCATGCCTCTCCACTGTAATTCATCAACAAAATTCATCGTTATCGTGTTTTGTATTTATTTTCAATATTTAGCCGAATATCAACGGTCGATTTTCTGCTTTTCAATTCAAGGCGCAAAGATAGGAAAGATAAAATGCTTTACCTCACTTTGTTTGTAGAAATGCCTTTTCTGCGGGGTAACAAAAAAACGAAACAAATTCGTTTAAGTTAATCCGAGTGCTTTGGCGATTACAATTCCTGCCGTAGTAAGTAATACAATGTTATACACAAAGCTTATGGCGAGAAATTTAAAAATTGTTTTTCCCCATCTCTGCCGGTAAAATTTTCGCAAAGCCAGTATAAAATAAACAGGAAATGCAATCAGTAATAACAATGATATTAAACCAGTTCCCGATTCAAATAAAAAGTTCAGCAAAAATACCAGTATCAGAATGAAAAACAGGTAAGAGTGCAGATGAATAGAGAAAAATAAATGGCGTATGAAAAGTTGTTTTCGTCTGATATAGAAGAATTTCAAGATCAGCGCAAAGGCAGGGAGCAATATGAAAAATGCCCATGATAAGTATTTTAGTGCCTTGGTGACGACCAGCTCCGGATTGCGAAACATTTGGATGTGAGTCATTTGCTCTTTTCTTTTCTCCGGATCAGTAATTTCAGGAAGATTTTTTTCCAGTCGATCAGCTTCTTTCATTAATGCATCGCGAATGTCGCTGGCTTTTAAACTTTTTGAGCTGAACCCTTCTTCTTCGTCTTCCTCTTTAATTGAATCTTTTTCTTCCGTTAGATTTTCTTCTGATTTTAATAGCATTTTGGTTTCTTGCTTCAGTGAATCTCCGGAAATAGCGAGGTCAATTTTGTCTGCGTCGGCGGTTAAAATCTGGTTAATCCCGTGCTGAGTAATAATTTCGAGCAACAGGAAGAGTACAAAACTTAAAAAGATGAAAATTCGGAACGGAGGCGAATAGCGAACTCTTTTCCCTTTGAAGAATTCGACGGTAAGAAAACCCGGACGAAATAGTAATTGCCAGAAAGTACGATAAAAACGGGTGTCAAAAGCAAAAAAGTTACCCATGAAATCGTAAAAAATGAATCCGAACGGGCGATTAAATTCGGCAACTTCCTGTCCGCATGCAGGGCAGAAATGTCCTTTAAATTCGTGCGAACAGTTTTCGCATTTTACTGGTTCAAGTTCATCTACCTGATAGGTATTTCTATTTTTTATCCGTTCCCGGATCTTCTTCAGATGTTTGATCATTTTCTTTACCCAAAATATTTGTATTGGTCCAATTTTTCACGAATGGAAAGATGCTTGGCATCAGGTTGCTAATGGGTGCATAAACACGCGATTCTTCTTTTGCTTTCTCCGGAATAATTGGAAAAGCTTTGTCAATCGTGTCAATAACCATTAAAATGATGCTAAGTATTACGGCTGACTTTACAATGCCAAAAAGCAATCCTGCCAATCGATTTACAAAATTCAATTGTGCCGCTTTAATGAAATTCTCAGCTACTTTGCCCAGCAGATGTACCAGTATAACGATAACGATGAATGTGATGATGAAGGCAATTACTCTCATGTGGCGGGGGTTGAGTGTGAAATAATCGGAAAGAAATCCCGATGCAATGTGGGAAAAGTGAATTGCTCCCCAGATACCGAGAATCAGTGCCAGTAGCGAAACTATCTCAACAACAAACCCCTTGCGAAATCCGTTGATCGCTGCCAGAATTAATAATATGCCAATGATAATGTCTATGTAATTCATTATTCGCTTCTTGTGTAAAATTGTTTTCCGAATTGCAGGGCGGAATGTGGCTATTTCCGCAGCTATATTTTCGAATGCTTTTTCCTGCATGGTAAAAATAGGATAAATGAATTGAATATGCTTAATCGTGTCGTTGTAAATTCATTGAAAGATGCTTTTCCGGTCGTTTTTTAATTAAATTTGTCTGTGTCACCAAACTATTCCAACGATGACTTTTCTCAATTCCATTGTTAATTGGATGAATTTCAAACGAAATTATCAGATTGATTTATTCAAAGAACATCCTCATGAGGTTCAGCGTGATGTGCTGACTACGATGCTGGACAAAGCCAAAAATACAGAATGGGGTTTGCAATATGATTTTAACGGAATCAATTCGGTTCGGCAATTTCAGCAACGCTTACCCATACAACATTACGATGACGTAAAACCTTTTGTGGAACGGATGATGAAGGGGGAACGCGATATTTTGTGGCCCGGAGCAACCCGGTGGTTTGCAAAATCCTCGGGAACCACTTCGGATAAAAGCAAATTCATTCCCGTATCAAACGATTCGCTCGAAGACATTCACATGCGGGGGGCTCGCGATGTGCTGTCTATTTATCTGAAAAACAACCCCGAATCGAAATTGCTGACGGGAAAGACACTTACTTTGGGGGGAAGTCACCGAATCAGTAATTTCAATAATAATATTTATTACGGCGATTTATCAGCAATAATTATTGAAAATATCCCTTTCTGGACAGAATTTCTTCGTACTCCTTCTACCGAAATATCGCTGATTGAGGAGTTTGAGGAAAAAATGGAAAAAATCATAGAGCATTCGTTGCACGAAAAAGTTACGGGCTTTGCTGGCGTTCCATCGTGGTACCTGGTGCTTCTGAAAAAAGTACTGGAAGTTACCGGTAAAAATAATATTCTGGAAGTTTGGCCCGATATTGAAGTGTTTACGCATGGTGGAATTAAATTTGACCCATATCGTTCTCAGTACGAGAAGCTTATTCCTCGTTCGGATATGCATTACATGGAGACTTACAATGCTTCGGAAGGTTTCTTCGGAATACAGGATGACCCCGATCAGCGTGATATGTTGTTGATGCTTGATTACGGCATTTTTTATGAATTTATCCCGATGGATGAGTTTCATTCTGAAAATCCATCCGTGTTAGCACTGGATGAAGTAGAGATCGGGAAAAATTATGCACTGGTAATCACCACAAACGGAGGATTGTGGCGATATGTAATCGGCGACACTGTTCAGTTTACCTCCAAATATCCGTACAAGATTGTGATTACTGGCAGAACCCGACATTTTATCAATGCATTTGGCGAAGAAGTAATTGTTGATAATGCAGAGAAAGCAATTAACAATGCATGCGAACGGACGCGTGCAATTATTCGCGAATACACTGCCGGCCCCGTTTTTATGGACGAGAACCACAAAGGTGCACATCAGTGGATTATCGAATTTGAAAAAGAACCGGATGATCTGGATTATTTTGTTTCGGCACTCGATCATACATTAAAAAGTTTGAACTCAGACTATGAGGCAAAACGGCATAAAAATCTGACACTGGAACGCCCTCAGTTGGTTGTTGCAAAACCAGGGCTTTTTTACCGGTGGATGAAGGAGCGAAGTAAAGTTGGAGGCCAAAATAAAATCCCCCGACTGTCGAACGATCGTAAGTATCTGGATGAATTGCTACAACTGCAAAACGACTTGTAAAGTTATCAACAGGTGTTGATTGTTGACGGATTTTATTAGTACTTTAGTTTCAAAATTAAAACCTGTGAAGTCATGCATATTGCACTTGCCGGAAATATTGGCGCAGGAAAAACAACTCTGACAGAGCTGCTTTCCAAACATTATAATTGGACCCCTCATTATGAAGATGTGGATGAAAACCCGTATCTGAATGATTTTTATGAAGATATGCAACGTTGGTCTTTTAACTTGCAGATTTACTTCTTGAATAGTAGGTTCAATCAGGTATTGGATATTCGTTCTTCCGGGAAAACGGTTATTCAGGATCGCACAATTTACGAAGATGCCGAAATATTTGCGCCCAACTTGCATGCGATGGGGCTGATGTCAACGCGTGATTTTAAAAATTACAGTACTTTGTTTCAGTTGATGAACCGCTTGGTGAAAGCGCCCGATTTGTTGATTTACTTGCGAGCATCGGTTCCTACTTTGGTAAATCAAATTCAGAAGCGTGGACGTGAATACGAAAATTCGATCCGGCTTGATTACCTGAAACAATTAAATGAACGTTACGAAGCATGGATTCAGCGTTATACTGCCGGAAAGTTACTAATTATTGATGTGGATAAAATTGATTTCTTTTCGAATCCGGAAGATTTGAGTGGTGTAATTGATAAAATTGATGCCCAAATTCATGGACTTTTTTAAGGAGATTAAACTTCTTCTTTTATCTTGAATTAGGAAATTACATCTTGTTAGGCAACTAATTGTATTTGTTGTTTTTGTGTGATTTATTCATTATTGGAGTAATGACCTTTTGATTTTTATTTATTCTATTTTTTTATTTGGTCTTTTCCGTGTACCTGATAATTTCTTAATTCGCATTTTACTGATCCTATTTTCATCTCAAATTCCATGAGAACGGGAAGCCGAAGAGTATCATCTGTGATGTAGAATTTCAATCCATCGTCGCGTTGGAGTACTTTTCCTTTTTTTACAATTGGTGCTACAATTAGGCATGCTTTCTTTCCAAGAGGAGTGTCTATCAGTTCGGTTCCTAAATAATTCACTCGCATTGTAAAAAAATCGTTGTCGTGAGCCACTGGCATTTCGATGGTTTTGTTTTGTTTCAATCGTTCAATGAACCCTGGTTTGCGCATGTAAAAATATAGTCCCAGAATGTCCATCATATTATTGGGTGCAACCATTTTTCCTTTCTTCTGACTGATGGCTGTGTCTGTTTTTGCGTCGAATGTTATTTCGTTGTAATACCGATATTTACGTTCTTTTATGTTTCGGACTGATTTAAGCGGAAGATGGTCTTTTGCGTTGACGATGCTTTCATAAATATCATCGACTTTATATAGTTTGTCGGCGATGCCTGATGTTTGTGCCCGAAGGTAATAATGAATGGCTGATTGTTTAAGAAAAATCGTATCATTGGAACTTATACTCACTTTTCCTCCGTTGATAAATCCATAGCGAAGCACATATTCCATTTTTTCTTTGGGCTGAGCTGCAACAAAAAAAGAAGCAATAATCAGAATCGATGTCAGTAGTTTTCTCATTTTCCAAGTACATTGTTTTTCGGAACCGTTGCAATGAAATCTTTTAGGTAAAATGGCTCAAAATAAGCAACGTCTTCAAATATCTTTTTAGTATATTTTTCATTTGCCAAATCGCACATTTGTGCTGCCGATGCGTGAATTTCGCTTGTGAAAAATGCACTTTTGTGTTTAATTGTGTCTTTGCATTTCATGGCTCCGTTTCCGAAAAAAACAATCGAATGCTCGGAAAGTTCACTCGAGAAAGAATCATTGGTAATAACTTGAGCCGAAATTTCATTGGTTGCATAGCCTTGATTATCGAATAGTTGAGTGTAAACTTCCATTCTGCGTGCATCCATCATGGGGCAGAACAATCGTTTACGTGCCGAGGCTGGAAAAAAAATGTCTTGATTTCGAATTACTTCTCTTGTCATTGCCTCCAGTGTGCTCAATGCAATGATAGGTATTTTGTTGGCGTAGCAAATCCCTTTTGCAATAGAAACCCCGATGCGGAGTCCCGTGTAAGAACCCGGTCCCTGACTCACCGCAACAGCATCAATCTCGGATGTTTCGATTCGGAGTTCGTGAAGCAATTCTTGAATGAAAACAGTGAGTAGTTTGGCATGGTTTTGACCCTTTAGCTCTTCTTTGAAGCCGATAATTTTTCCATTGTTGGCGATAGCTACGCTACAAACTTCAGTTGAACTTTCGATAATAATAATTTTTGCCATAACACTGTTTGATCTGAAAATTGCTGTATTGCTTGATTCGTGTGCAAAAATAGAGATATTAACAATCGAAATAAAATTATGCTTCTGCATTCTTTCCTGAATGTTAATTTGTTCGTATTAAAATCATTGGAAAGCCTGAGAAATCAGACAATTTTCTTTACCTTTATCTCTCAAATGAATATGGCTCCTTATGTATCGAACCGTAATTGTCGATGATGATATTCTTGCACGAAAAGTGTTAAAACGGATCCTCGAACAAAATTTCGAAGAAATTAATATTTGCGGAGAAGCGGATTCTGTTGCCAGTGGCACAGAGCTGATCAATGAAGTTGTTCCGGAATTAGTATTTATGGATATTGAAATGCCAGACGGAACAGGTTTTGAATTGATTGAGAAATTGGAACGCGTTGATTTTAAGTTGGTTTTTACTACTTCGTACAGCGATTACGCAATTACTGCTTTCAAGTATTCGGCCTTTGATTACATTGTGAAACCAGTTTTGTTGGAAAACGTTCGGTCAACCATTCAGCGAATCAAAGATATTCCTGTTTTGCATGAAAAAAATAGGATTGAAGTACTGAAAGATAATTTGAACCGAAAGGATGTAGAGAAAGATCCGACAATTGCACTGCCCGAGATGAACGGTTTTTCGATTGTGAAGGTGAAAGATATTGTTCGTTGTGAAGGGGAGCGAAATTATTCCCGGATATTTTTCCGTGAAGGCAAATCAATTTTGGTAAGTCGGACATTGTTGGAATTTGATAATTTGTTGGTTCCTCATGGTTTTTATCGAATCCATCGTTCACATTTGATTAATCTGAAGGACGTTATTCGGTTTCTGAAAACTGACGGAGGAATTGTTGAACTGGCTGATAGTACGCAGTTGCCGGTATCGCCAAAGTATAAAGACGACTTCCTGGAAAAATTATTGCAGAATAAAGTTTGATTTTTCGTTCAAGGAAGATCAATTTTTGTTGAATAGAGTCGTTTAATTTGCTGAAAAATAGTGTTTTAAGATAGATAAAAGCCAAAGCCATGTTACTTAGTGACTTGTAAGCGTGTGTGTGAATTGTTTATTTGTTTGTCATGTTGAAAATATGCCTTTTTTTAGAAAGAAAAAGGTGTTAACTCCCCGGGATAATTCGCTAAAATTCCGTAACTTATTCTTTTTTAGTAATCGCTTGATGAAACCTGTTGGGAAGTGGTTTTTTGCAAATGGAAAATCAATGTTTTCATTGCAGTCAAAATGGTGCTTCTCCTTGGTTGATCAAGTGTTGGAAAAAGGTATTTGTGTAAATGAGAAAGGGAGAATCTTCAAGGCTTTTAGAATGTTGAGAGCTAATTCTTCGAAGGTAAAATTGATGCTCTATGAAACAATAATCTGTGAGTGTAATTGTCAGCTTGAGGAAATTGATAATTCGTTTGCGGGTTTTGCTATGTTGATACCCTGTTTTGCTAATAGTAGCATAAAAAAACGGGTGAATGATCTACTTTTGTACTATTAATAATGCGCGCGACTGTGAACAACATAAAATCGATTAAGGAGAATTTCCCTTTTAAGAGTTTTCGGTATATTTTTACGCTACTTTATTCTTCAATGAAGTATTGGGCGATAATGTTGTCGTTGTTGATTTCAGCAACAGTGGGATATGCCCAGTATTGTGCTTCTTCCGGCAACACAAGTTACCAGACCAGTATAACTTTAGTTTCTCTGGGTTCTATAAACAATGTTACAGCAAAACCAGCAGGATACAATGATTACACCGCTCAATCAACCAATTTAGTGCGGGGTAGTACGTATAGTTTGTCCGTGAAAGTTAATACGGATGGGAATTACAGGGTATATGCTACTGCATGGATTGACTGGAATGGTGATTCTGATTTTAATGATTCGGGGGAATCGTATGATCTTGGGAATGCAAAAAATACTACAAATGGGGCAACTAGTTCTAGTCCTCTGAGTATTACAGTTCCTGCTAATGCAGTAATAGGAACGACTCGGATGAGGGTGTCTGCTAAATATCAAAGTGCTGCAGGGGTATGTGATACTGGATTTGATGGAGAAGTTGAGGATTACTCGTTGTATGTTTGCGACCTGCCTACAACTCCTGCTGCAATTACTGGTTCATCAAGTATTTGTCCGTCAACTAGTGCAACATTTGGGACTTCATCAATAGGAGCGACATCTTATACTTGGACGGTTCCTAGTGGGTGGGCAATAACTGCAGGGCAGGGAACGTCTTCTATTACAGCAACATCTGCCAGTAGTGCAGGGACAGGGAATATTAGTGTTATTGCGAATAATAGTTGTGGGAGCAGTAGCGCAACTTCTCTATCTGTAACGGTGAATGCTCCTCCAGCGAATCCTGGAAATCCAACATCCAACAGTCCTCAGTGTGTTGAAACCGGAGTGACTCTAACCCGATCAGGAACTCCTCCTGCGGGAGTAACTTGGTATTGGCAGACTAGTGCTAGCGGAACCAGTACAACTAACTCATCTTCCACCTATACCGTATATACAGCAGGAACTTATTATTTACGCGCAAGAAATAATACAACGCAATGTTGGAGTACAGGAGCGGGGAGTGCAACAATATCAATAATTCCTCCCTCTGTAGGAGGCTCTATTGCGGGTGCAACAGATATCTGTCTTTATTCAAGTACCGGAACTCTTACATTGACTGGATATACGGGTAGCGTTATTCGATGGGAAAAGAATCAGTATGGTGCTGGTTGGACAGCTGTAAGTAATACAACCAATACGCTTTCTGATACTCCTGGTTATACGGGGAGTGTAAATACCGTGCAATATAGGGCGGTTGTGTCAAACGGTGGATGTACCAATGCTTATTCGTCGGTTCATACTGTGACTGTTTATCCTGCATCAGTAGGGGGGTGGATGAGTACTGACAATTATAATTCTGTTTGTTTAAACTCATCTATTGGAACACTAACAGTAAATGGAATTACCGGAAATGTTGTTCGCTGGGAAAAACAACTCAACGGAGGGGCTTGGACATCAATTAACAATACTTCGACAACTTATACCGAATCTCCATCAACTGCTGGGACATGGACTTATCGGGTGGCAGTAAAGAATGGACCCTGTAGCGAAGTTTACTCCGGAACGATACAGAAAACAGTTCTCTCGGTGGCTACAATTACTTTGGGGAGTGTCAGTTCAATTTGTCAGGGAACATCAGCTGTGTCGCTTCCATATTCTGCAACAACAGGAAGTCCTGATTCATATAATCTTATGTTTGATGCAGCAGCTATTGCAGCCGGCTTCGGAAATGTTACGAACAACAGCCTGCCTGCAAGCCCAATTTCAATCAATGTTCCCTGGAATGTTGCTGCGGGAACCTATAACGGAACAATCAGTGTTGGTTCGTCCAATTGTTTTGGAGCGAGTTATCCTTTCACTATTACAGTGAATCCAACTCCTGCTTTGTCTGGAGCGACTCAAGCTTCTGCTGTTTGTTCTGGAAGTGGGGCAGTTATTAATCTTACCGGTTTACTTCCGAGTTCTACCTCAACAATCGATTATAAAATTAACAACGTTGCACAAACTCCGATTACAGGTATTGTTGCCAATGCCTCAGGAAATGCAAGTTTTACCAGTTCAGCATTATCTGCTGCAAATAATGGACAAATATTACAGGTAACAGGTGTTACTGTGACAAGTGCAACGCCTAATTGTACAAAAACATTTTCGCAGAATGTAACATTAGCGGTAACATCACCTTCTGTTGGAGGCAGTGTCTCTTCAGCACAAACAATTTGTTCCGGTTCTTCTCCTGCAAGTTTAACCTTGAGCGGGCAAACTGGAAATGTGGTGAAATGGCAGAAAGCTTCGAACAGCGGATTTACTTCGCCAACAGATATAGTGGGAACATCAACAACTTTAACCGGAACAACAATTGGAGCATTAACCGCAAACACTTACTTCCGGGCTGTAGTACAAAATGGAACATGTAGTGTTGCATATTCTACTCCTGTATTAATTACTGTCAATCCGGCAATTTCAAATAATACGATAAGTAGTGCTCAGTCGATATGTGCAGGAACAACTCCTTCTGCCTTAACAGGAAGTGTCCCTTCCGGAGGCAACGGCACATACACGTATTTATGGGAGAGCAGCATTACTAGCGCAGTTGCTGGCTTTTCGGCCGCAAGCGGAACCAATAATGCTCAAAATTATACTCCGGGAACTTTAAGTCAGACTACCTGGTATCGAAGAACTGTCAGCTCAGGAACTTGTAGCAGTAATGTTTCAACAGCAATTCAGATAACTGTTAATCCTTTGCCAGGTGCTGCGGGCACAATAAGTGGAAGTTCTTCGGTTAGTCCCGGGCAAACAGGAGTTGCTTATTCTGTTGCAGCAATAAGCAATGCAACTAGTTATTCCTGGACATATTCAGGAACAGGAGCAACCATTTCGGGAACGACCAACAGCATAACAATTAATTTCTCGGCCGGAGCAACTTCTGGGAATTTAACTGTTCGGGGAGTCAATTCATGTGGAAATGGAACAGTTTCTGCAAATTTTGCTATCTCGATGACTGGCTCATTAAGCATTTCGGCCTTGCCAACAAGCATCGCTTGCGTGGGGCAGAATGATGGAACGATAACGATTTCAGGAAGTGGCGGACAATCCCCTTATCAATATAAACTGAACTCAGGCACTTATCAGGCCTCAGGAAGTTTCACCGGATTTGCCGCCGGAACTTATACGGCATGGGTGAAAGATAATGTCGGTGTTGAGGTTTCAACATCTGTAACAATTACCACTCCCTCGAGTACTGATAGCCAGACTTTGGCTGGAACGGATTCGTGGATCGGGCATGTTTACAAACGACTTGATGCAGTGGCTCAACCTCCAAGTGATGTCAATGCATTTAGTCAATATGTAGGAAATACTACTGAACCCGAAACTTTTAATGAAAATTTTGGCTCGGGCTGTTTTTCTGTTTACTCTTCTGGTTCTCCATTTTGTACGGTATATCCTGAGTATTTTGCAGTTCGATACAGAATGAACTCTACAAAATCAGGTATTTATGTTGCCAACATGGGAAGTGATGATGGAGTCCGGCTTACCGTTGATGGCACAAAAGTATATGACAACTGGGTGCAACGAGGTTATGTTGTCGATCAGCAAATTCTTTTTGAATTGACAGGAAGCAGCAATTTATTGTTGGAGTTTTTTGAAAGTGCAGGAGGCAATCAGGTTTCATTTGAAAGTTTTAACAAAGTATCCAATACACTTTCCGGAGGAACAAGTCAGACTGTTTGTGAAGGTGGCGAAGCTGATGAAATTACAGCAAATAATGCTGCAACAGATTCTCCTCTTTCAGGTTCTGCAACATTTACAGTTACTTATCAATGGCAGGAGGCAAGTGCTTCAAACGGCCCCTGGTCAGACATCTCAGGCGCTACTTCTCAAAATTATACTCCAACAGTTGGTTCTGCTGGGACTTACTATTTCAGAAGAAAACTAACCGTTTCAAGAACGAATCCGGGAAGTATTGCTGTAAGTGCATCTGATTTTTCAAGTGTTGCAACAGTAACGGTAAGTCCACTTCCATCAGCGGCAGGGACGATTACCGGAACGGCATCGGTTGTTGCCCCACAAAACGGTGTTGCTTATTCTGTTCCGGCCATTGCCAATGCAACCAGTTATGTATGGGAATATACAGGAACCGGAGCTACAATTAATGGAACAGGAAATTCAGTAACAGTTAATTTTGCATCAAATGCAACTTCAGGCAATTTGCGGGTGAGTGGATCAAACTCTTGCGGGGAAGGGACAATCTCTTCGAATTATGCAATTACCGTTGTTCCAACCGTTTCATTTACCACTGCTACGCAAAGTAGTGCTGGTGAGGGTGGAACGATGACCGTTACTGTTCAGTTATCGAAAACTACCAATCAACCAGTGACAGTTCCATTTACATTGAGTGGGACGGCAGCTGGCGGAGGTTCGGACTATTCGATTACTTCAAGCCCGGTAACTATTTCGGCAGGGAATACGACCGCAACTATAACCATAACAATCGTTTCTGATTTTCTGGTAGAGGGGAATGAAACGGTTATTCTTACTATGGGAACTCCGACGAATGCCGTTGTTGGTTCGACTACAGAGCATACAGCTACGATTACCGACGATGATTCATATACAGGAGGTTCAATTCAGGTAAACCGGCAATCGCCGCAAGATTCGTATAATGCGAATCAACTGGTACAAAATGTACTGGTACAAGGATGTTTAACAGCAAGTAATGTCACATTTGTGGGGAATAGTGCACAGATTGGGTATTTTACGAGTGGCTCTTCTTCTTTCCCGATATCAGAAGGGATTATTCTTTCAACCGGAAATGTTCAGGATGCCGAAGGTCCAAACTATGATTATAATACCACTACTGAGTTCTTTGGAGCGGGTGATTCTGATATTAATACAATTACAGGAGGAACATCTAACGATGCGGCAGTGCTAGAGTTTGACTTTGTTCCTGCAGGAAATACCATTGAATTCAATTATATTTTTGCATCAGAAGAATATGCCGAATATGTGGGGCAACAATACAATGATGCATTTGCATTTCTGTTAAGCGGTCCGGGTATCTCTGGTACCAAAAATATTGCATTGATACCAGGAACTTCGACTCCTGTGTCGATTAATACCGTGCATGGGCAAGGCTCCACCCTTATTACATCGAGATATCCAGATGCACTTAAGGCTCTAATGGCTTATCCTGCGAATTATGGACACCCATACACTGGTGGAACTTCTGGACCTTGGACAATCAGCCCGACGAACAATAGCGCACAACCTCCTCTTAACAGCGCTTATTATGTAGATAATGGTCACTTTACCAGCCGAACCAATGGCGCATTAACATGGGCTAATGGGAATGGCGGAACCGAAATGGAATTTGACGGAAGAACGACACTATTAACTGCGTCGCATGCAGTTACCCCTTGTCAGACTTATCACATTAAAATTGTTGTAGCTGACGTAGCTGACGGAAAATGGGACTCAGGCGTATTTTTGGAAGGTCGTAGTTTTAGTTCGAATGAAGTGCGGATTTCCAGTCAAATTGAAGGAATATCGGGAGATGCCAGTGATATGTATGAAGGTTGCGATGGCAGTTATATCCGTTTTCAACGTGCTGCTGGGGCAAGTAATACGCAGTCACTTACTTTCCCGATTGTTCTTGCCGGTACGGCAACCAACGGAGTTGATTTCGTTTATACAAATTCTTCCGGTACAATTATTGGTGATGGAACGTTCCCAACTTCCGCAACAATACCTGTCGGTGTAAACTATGTGGACTATTATTATAAAGCGCAGTCTGATGGTTCGATCGAAGGAAATGAAACTGTAATTTTCAGGGTAAACAACAGTTGTCCGTGTGATGCAGTGCCTACTTATTTTGAAAAAACGGTAACTATTATCGATGTTCCTCAGATCGTAACTTCAACAACCGAAGTTATTCAGTGTCAGGCAGCCGGAAATCCGGTGGCAACCATCACTGTAAATATGGAGAATGGACTGAATGCAGAAGATTATTTATTCAGCATTGATGGTGGGGCTTTTCAACAGAGTAATGTATTTACAATTACCAGTGCGCTTGCTGATGGATCGGATATTATTGGAACAAGTCACTATGTTACAGTGAGTGATGAATATTCGTGTAACTCAGTGACGGAGTACAATATAATCATCCCGAATATTGAAGCGTTTGATGCAAGTGCTGGTTCGGATATTTCGATGTGTGAAGGTCAATCAGGCATTCAACTGAATGCTTCAGGTGGATTGTATTATACCTGGACATCAACTCCGGCTTCTGGAGTGAATTATTTATCGAGTACAACTATTTCAAATCCAACAGTAAGCGGAAGTATTCCTGCCGGAACTTATACATTCACGGTAACAGCACAGGATCAACCGGGTGCATCTCCTGCATGTCAGGGAAGCGATCAAATGGTGCTGACGGTTAATCAAAGACCAAGTGTGACAGCTACTGCCGCCAGTTATGCGGTTTGTAATGCAACTGCGGTACAATTAAATGCCAGTGTTTCGAATGCGGGAAGTTCTCCTTCTTATGTTTGGAACCCATCAGTGAACCTGAATAATGCAAATATTGCCAATCCTGTATTTACACCTTCTGTAAATACGTATGTTGCACAGTCGTTTTCAGTAATTGTTACCGGAGATAATGGTTGTAGTACTACAGCGAGTACTCCTGTTGCCGAGATCTTTCCATCGCCGGTAATTACTACCGGAACAATTGTTGGTGCAACTTGTGGTGGAAGTAATGGATCAGCAACAGTTTCTGCCAGTTCGCCGGGAACCAGTCCTGCACCGTTATTTTCGTATTCATGGAATACGTCTCCGGTACAAACAACAGCCACTGCCTCAAACCTGGCTGCAGGAACTTACACCGTTACTGTAACTGATGTTACACACGGATGTGTCAGTACAAAACAAATTACAGTTGGAACGGCATCGGATACGACTCCTCCAACTGCTGTTTGCCAAGATATTTCAGTTACCCTTGATGGAACGGGCAATGCAACAATAACTCCTGAAGATATTGATGACGGTTCAATAGATAATTGTACACCTTCAGGTAGTCTGGTTTTCTCGCTGAGTAAATCGTCGTTTAATTCAACAGATGTTGGAACCAATACTGTTACTCTTACTGTTACTGATGCTGCTGGAAATTCAAGTACTTGTAATGCTACAGTTACAGTTAGCTTTCCCTCGGATTGTAATATTGAAGGATCGCGAACAATATACCGGGAACAATTTGACGCGGGATCAGTTAACGGAGGATATACCATTTCCGGAGGCAACTATTTCGATAATGGTACATATATGAGAGTAACTCAGAATACCTCTTCTTCGAATTATTTCTTATCCAGAGCAATTGATATTCGAAGCTGGACCAACCTGATTATTTCTGTAGATGCTATAGCTACTTCAGGGAATCTGGAGAATACAGATAATTTAAGAGCATATTATTCTTATGATAATAACTCTTTTACATCTTTTTCCAATAATCCAATAATCCAAAATGATAATAACGGGACTACTTGTACAAGTATCGCCAATGGAACAACTTTATATATTAAGATTATAGTTCTGAATAATTCAACGAATGAACGTCGCGATTTTGATGATGTACATTTGACCGGGGATCCGGCAACAAATGCCACTGCTGTAATCACAAATGTTACTTGTATTGGAGGAACGAATGGTGCAATCAATGTTACCATAACCGGAGGTGTTGGCCCATATACGTATGCCTGGACAACTTCCAATGGAAGTGGGTTAAGTGCTTCGGCTGAAGATCAAACAGGCTTGTCGGCAGGAACATATAATTTGGTGGTAACCGATGCCAATGGTGTTTCCAGCGATGCATTCCAGTTTGTGGTAACTCAACCAGCTTCGGAACCAGCCATTCAGCAACTGGCAGTGAGCGATGCAAGTACTTGCTATCCGGCAGGAAGCAATGTCTCTTTTGTTATCAGCAATTCGCAAAGTGGAGTTCATTATGAATTACAAACTACAGGTGGAGCTTCGTTGAGTCCTGCTGTTACTGCAACAGGAACAGGAAGTAATCTGAACCTGACCATTGCTCAGGCAAACATTCCTTCATCGACGACTACTTATAAAGTTGTTGCAACTTCTGCTTCGGGTTGTTCTTCTGCTGAATTAACCGATCGACCAGTTTTAACTGTAACCAATACTTCTGCTCCAACAGGGGCTGCAACTCAAACTTTCTGTAGTTCAACAAGTCCTCGATTGAGTGATGTGGCTGTTACCGGAAGTAATATTATTTGGTACAATGCTGCCAGTGGAGGCAGTGTTTTACCGGGAACTTCCTTATTGGTGAATGGGCAAACATATTATGCAAGTCAGACCCAAAATGGATGTGAATCGCAAAATCGGTTGGCAGTTACTGTAACGGTGACACTGACTCCGACAATCAGTACTGTAACGCACGGAACCGTTTGTGGTTCTGGGATATCAACAATTCATGCAACGGCCAGTGCTGGAACAATTAACTGGTACAGCGATCAGGTGGGAGGAATGTTATTAGGTACAGGAACTAATTTTACAACTCCAACACTAAGTACTCCGGGTAAGGTTTCGTATTGGGTAGCTGCTACAAGTAACGGATGTACTACTACTACCCGTTCCGAAGTTTATGTAAATGTATATGCCTTGCCAACAATAACACTGGGAGCTAATCCTTCGGTATGTAAAGGTACAACCAGTGCTTCAGTTTCGTACAGTGCCACCGGAAATGGAGCAAGTCAATACAGCATTAATTTTGATGCAACAGCAGAAAGTGCTGGATTTATAGATGTTGCTTTTACAAATATTCCGGCCAGTCCGATTACAATTACAGTTCCGGCCGAAGCTGCTGCAGGAGTTTACAATGCAGTGTTGAATGTTCGTAATGCAACCAACGGGTGTGTGAGTACAGCTTATCCAATTACTGTTACTGTATCGCAGGTTGAAGTTAGTGTAAATATTGCGGCTAGTCCATCGAATATAGTTTGTGCCGGAACCAATGTAACATTTACTGCCACTCCAGTGAATGGAGGTTCTACTCCTTCGTACCAATGGAAGAAAAACACTATTGATGTAGGTACCAATAGTGCTACCTATGAAGATAGCTCGCTTGCAGAGGGAGATGTTATTACGGTTATTTTAACATCCAATGAAACTTGTGCATCAGGAAGTCCTGCAACAAGTAACGCAATTACTATGGCAGTGTCTCCGGCAAGTGTTGGAGGAACTGTTTCCGGTAGTGCAACAGTATGTCCGGGAACAAATAGTACTACTTTAACTTTAAGCGGAAATGCCGGATTGGTTACAAAATGGCAATATTCTATTGATGAGGGAGAAAACTGGACAGATATAAGCAATACAAATACGACTTATACTGCAACGGACTTAACAGAAACAACCCAGTTCAGAGCATTGGTTGTAAGTGGCGTTTGTGCCGAAGCTAATTCTTCTGTTGCGACAGTTACGGTTTCGAATATTGTTATTACTGATGATGTAACATCGTCTATCTGTCAGTGGGTAATGCCTCAGTTTACCGCTTCTGCAACCGGAGGTACTGCTCCTTATACTTATTTATGGGAAGATACAGCTGGTGGTCCTTTGTTCCCGGGAGGAGCACCAAGTGTTACAGGTGCCTCTGTTTTTGTAAGCACAATGGGTATTACCGCCGGAACTTATACCGATCATATAAAACTGACGGTTACTGACGCGCAAGGATGTACCAAAGAAAAATATTATACAATTGTAGTTACTCCGACCGTCGGACAGAATTGGATTCAGCGTACTACCAGTGTTTGTGCCGGACAAACGGGGGTTGTTTATTCAGTTCAAGATATTTCAAATACTGTTTATACCTGGACAGTTACAGGAGGAACCATTGCTTCGGGTGACGGAACCAGTTCGATTACGGTTGATTGGGGAGCTGCCGGATCAGGAGAAGTAGAAGTGGTAGCTGTAACAAATTCAAGCTGTACACAAACACTTACACAAGCGGTTTCAATTAACCAGACGCTGGGAATTACGCTTGGTGCAAATCCATCTGTTTGTCCTACTGTTACTACTGCCAATTTACCGTATTCAGCATTGGTTGGCAATCCGAACCGATATAGTATTGACTTTGATGCTGCGGCAAACACCGCTGGTTTCTCTGATGTTTCTAATTTAGTTTTAGGTACTGCACCCGGAAATATAACCTTAACATTGCCTGCAAATGTGCCCGTAGGAACTTATAACGGAACACTTACTGTTGCTGATTATATGACTCCAACAGTTTGTTCAGGCTCGTATCCAATCTCGGTTACAATTAGCGATGATGAAAATCCGGTGATAAACAATTGTCCTGCAAATATTGTTGTTAGCGCTGAACCTGGACTTTGTTCTGCCGTAGTAAGCTGGATTGCTCCTACTGCAAGCGACAACTGTTCTGTTCAGAGTTTTACTTCAAGCCATAATTCAGGAACCTCATTTGCTACCGGAACAACAACAGTGACTTATACTGCTACCGATATAAAAGGAAATACTGCAACTTGCTCGTTTACGGTAACAGTAAATGATAGTCAGTTCCCCGTGATTAATAATTGTCCTGCCAATACAACTGTTTCAACCATGAACGATATTCCTGCGGCCGAAACTACGGCTGGGGCAATTGGTGCTACCGATAATTGTGGTATCAGTTCGGTTACTCACAATGATGTTACTTCTTTGTCGTGCCCGCGTACTGTAACCCGTACTTATACGGTTACCGACATCAATGGAAATGAAACTACCTGTGAACAAATCATAACGGTAACCAATGCGCCATGTATTGATGCTAATTTGTGTACAACAACAAGTAGCACAAATCTGATAACAGGAACTCCTACTTCTGGAACTGGTACATTATTCACTCAAACACTTGCCGTTTGTAGCAATACCACTTATGAAGTGAAACTAAGCGGAGTTTCGGGAACTGCTCCTTTCAATTTTGATATTGTTTTGGATGGGGATGTGGTGAATGACGATGCAATGTATAACAGTGGTTCAACTTACGGATTTAAATTTAAAACCGGTCCGTCGGCTTCGTCAGTGAATCTGTCGTTGCAAAATAACGATGGAAATGCTTTAGTTGTTTCAGGCTTGTCGTTTGCACATTGTGGACCAAATGTTTCGATTGCAATAACCGAACAACCGGTTTGCGTGGATGCCAATGCCGATTTGACTGCAACAGTTACCGGAAGTGGTAGCTATGTTTACCAATGGCAAGTAAGTACTGATAACGGTGTAAGTTGGAGCGACCTGGCAAATAGTGCTTCTGTTTCAGGAGCGACAACGACTGTCCTGTCATTTACTTCATGGGCTGAAAATAATCTGTACCGGATTGTTGCTGCGGAAACAACTGCAGGGCTCGATGAAGTAAGTTGTTCAGTTCAATCAAATACCATTTCAATTACTCCGAGTGATAGCGATGCTCCGGTGTTCCAGGAAGCATTTAAAAATGCGATTGATCCGGTTCACACAGGAGGCAATTACACTTATACGGTTTGTGATAATGGCACCAATACTTTTGCGCTCCTTGCTTTGGATGCAACCGATGTGGTGGATAACTGTTCTGATTTTGCAAATATCAACCTAAAATATTCAATAACTAACGGGGTTAATAATCGATCAAATGAAGACGGAGATGCAAGCAACTATTCTTTCCCAGTTGGAAGCTCCACCGTAGTTTATACTGCGGAGGATGCAAACGGAAATGTGGCAACATTCAATTTTACGGTAGTGATTAATCAGAATCCAAGTGTCACAGATATTAGTACCGATGGAACCGTTTCTGCTGATGGTTCCGGCTACAAGCCTTTCCAGGGCTCGCAGCACACTTATACCGTTAATGGTGGTTCCGCTACGGTTGGAAACACCTACACGTGGAAAGTGCTGGATAAAGACAATACGGAACTTACGGCAGGAAATGCCAACACGTATTCCATCGACACAAGCAACCCTGCTGCGGTGGTAATTAACTGGGGAGGTTCTATTCCTCTCTCCGGAAACAATTACAAAGTAGTAGTGCGCGAAAGCAACAGCTCGGGCTGTTACACCGAAAAAGAACTGACGGTGACTATTCTGGAAAATACCTTTAATGCAACGGTTGTGGATGCCGGCGACGAATGTCAGTCGGGCGAATCCGGAATTTCTGTTGCAAGCTGGACGATTAACAAAACAGGAGGAGCAAATAATTGGGTCTTCGATTATGTAATAAAAGAGGGACCAACCACTGTGTTTTCGGGAACGGGAGTTGCCGCGAATGGAGGATCAGCCTCTATTCAGTACAATGTTACCAATGCGGCCGGAGTGGATAAAACCTACACATTTATTATTTCGAATGTGTATGATCAGTTCAATACTCCGGAAACAAACCTGGGTGATAACGAAGATACTGTAACATTATGGGGGGTTCCAGCAACTTCTGATATTATGACAGATTAAAAATAATAATAATGAGAAAATTAAATTTTAAATGTTAAACCAAAATTTTACTACAATGAAAAAACTAATTCTTTTTGTATGCTTATTCGTAGCAGTAGGCATTAGTGCAAACGTAATGGCACAAGGTACAGGAGTTGCTCCTCAGGTGGGTACAACTCATGCATATTCTGTAACAAATCCTACTGTAGGAAATGATTATTTATGGAGTGTTACTTCTGATTTTGCAGGAAGTACTTCTGTTGTTGGAACTGTTGCTACTTTATCTGCAACTACAGGAAGCTCTATAAACATTACTTGGGTAAATCCAGTTCCTGGAACAACTTATTTTGTTCATGTTGTTGAGACTGCAACGGCAACATCTGGTTGTACTAATAGAAAGGCAATAGCTGTTACTCCTGTAAACTCATTTGCGTTAGAGATTGTGAATGTTAATTCGGGGGATGTAGAACAAGCAGAAGATGCATCAGTTTGTCCTGCTAATGTTACTATCACAAGCTTTACAGCGCCTCAAACTTTTGTTTACGATTATGATGCCGTTGTATTCTATTACAAAATTACGGCCTCTGGTATTAACACTACAAACACAGGATGGAGTCCTCAGTTTACAGTTGGAACAACCAATACAACAGGTGCTACTGTGACGGCAGGCTGGGCTACTTCAATTGGCGGTACTTATACTGATTTGCCCCATGTTGATGGAACAACAGCTAATGATATCAATGTTGCTGCTAACAATCCATCAATTTGGGTGAAAGTTACTGTTGACAATGGTGCAAGTCCAACAGGTCTTGAAGGTCTTACAGCCCAGGATGTTACTGTTGCATTGCTTAATGCAGCTAATACAAGTGAGGATGCAAACGGTAATGATGTAACTAGTATTGGAAATGGTAGCAGAAACCAAGTTGTTAAGGCTCGTCCTGATACTCAAGGTATTACCACAACTGGACTATAATCTTATTAACTCTTGAATAGAAGCATCCTGATATTGATTTTATCAATCCTGGCCGTCACTACCAAAGTGGCGGCCCAGGATGCTTTTACCCCTTATATAGGGAATACTTACAACTACCAGGTGAATGATCATGCTGGTAGTAATTATGAATGGAAGGTTTACGATCAGTTAGTTCCTTTAACAGAAACTGACGGTAGTAAATACGATTTTATTGGACTTACGAATACAAATAGTATTCAAATAAAATGGCTGGCTCTTGGCCAGTATTTCCTGTTGGTTACAGAAACCGATGCAACTGGTTGTACCAACACCAAAGCTGTTCGTATCGAAGCTATTTCGAATGCTGATAAAGTGCTTATCACGAGTGTTAGTTCTTCTCAATGTTATGCATTGCCTGCATCGCTGAACGATGTGGTGATTCCTCTTTCATTTTTAGATGAGAATGACAATCCTTTGGCAGCCTCTGATTTTGACATAACCGTTAATTACACTTTAGATGGCATAGCACAACCTGCACAGGTGGTTACCTTTGCCAATCAAAATTTGCATATCAGTGGAAATGCACTGAGCTCTGACCCGGTTAGCAATACTCCTAATACAATAGTTATTACCAGTGCTACCGATATTAATAATTTGCCTATACTACCCGTACCTGTTGCGGGACAAAATACACACACACATACTGTTCTACGCGACATTATTGCGCCAATAGTAAACAATCTTGCTACGAACACACCTCGTCCAACCATTACAGGAACAGCTCAACTTCGTGCAGGTGAAACTTTAACTGTTGTAGCGAAAGGATTTACTTATTCTGTTGGTGACGGGTATCTTTCAATAAGTGGAAATAACTGGTCGTTAGCGATCCCTAATTTACCGGGCAGACCTCTTTCTGTGGGGGCTAATACTGTTACTGCAACCATTACAAGCAGTACTTGCAGTACATCAAAAAGTGGAACAGGAACCGTTACCGTTGACCTGACCCGCCCGACTATTGATATTCAGAATGAGCCGGTATATGTAGTGAATACCAATCCTTATCCGGTGACCATACAATTCTCTGAGGATGTTACCGGATTTACGATTGATGATATACTTGTAGCGAATGGTACTGCTTCAGACTTTGTGGCGGTTAATGCTAATAAATATACGATCGTGGTTACGCCGGATGGTAACGGTAATATTATCATTAATATTCCTGAAGCAGCAGCAACTGATTTAGTTGGCAATACTAGCATTGTTGCTCCACAGGCTCAAACACGCTACGATATTGATCCTCCTGTTGTGGAAATAAAAAATGCTCCGACACATGTAACTGATCTGAGTCCTTATACTGTTACTTTTGATTTTAGCGAGAATGTAAGCGACTTTGATGCCAACGATATTTCCGTTACAAATGGCTCATTCAGCAACTTTACAAAAGTTGCTGACGATGAATACACGGCTTTAATTACACCAAACGGCAGTGGAAATATCACCATTGATGTTCCGGTTAATTCAGCCCGTGATATTACTGGTCGGTACAATGATGCTCCGGCTCAGGCAATAACTATTTATGATAGCTTGATCCCGGGAGTTGCAATACTGAATGCACCTGTTGCTGTAAATAGTAACACTCCTTATACCGTAACGATTCAGTTTACCGAAGATGTAACAGGTTTTGCATTGAGCGACATCACCGTAGGTAACGGAACGGCAAGTAACTTTACCACCGTTGATGGCCGCACTTATACTGCCGACATCACTTCTGATGGCAATGGCAACATTACTATTGATGTTGCTGCGAATGTAGCACAGGATGCCGCAGGAAATAATAATACGGCAGCTAGCCAGGTAGTAACTCTTCTAGATACAGTTGTTCCACAGGTATCCATACTGAATGCTCCGGCAATCGTGAATACCACTTCACCTTATACTGTAACGATTCAGTTTACCGAAGATGTAACAGGTTTTGCGTTGAACGACATCACCGTAGGCAACGGAACGGCAAGTAACTTTATAACTGTTGATGGTCGCACTTATACTGCCGACATCACACCTGATGGCAATGGCAACATCTCAATTGATGTTGCTGCCGGCGTGGCGCAGGATGCAGCAGGAAATAACAATACGGCAGCTAGCCAGGTAGTAACTCTTCTAGATACAGTTGTTCCACAGGTATCAATATTGAATGCTCCTGCCATTGTAAATACAACTTCACCTTATACTGTAACGATTCAGTTTACCGAAGATGTAACAGGTTTTGCTTTGAGCGACATCACCGTAGGTAACGGAACGGCAAGTAACTTTATAACTGTTGATGGTCGCACTTATACTGCCGACATCACTCCTGATGGCAATGGCAACATTACTATTGATGTTGCTGCGAATGTAGCCCAGGATGCCGCAGGAAATAATAATACCGCTGCAACGCAAGTTGTAACTCTTTTCGATACGGGAGTTCCTCAGGTAGCAATACTGAATGCTCCGGCAATCGTGAACACCACTTCACCTTATACTGTAACGATTCAGTTTACCGAAGATGTAACAGGTTTTGCGTTGAACGACATCACCGTAGGCAACGGAACGGCAAGTAACTTTATAACTGTTGATGGTCGCACTTATACTGCCGACATCACACCTGATGGCAATGGCAACATCTCAATTGATGTTGCTGCCGGCGTGGCGCAGGATGCAGCAGGAAATAACAATACGGCAGCTAGCCAGGTAGTAACTCTTCTAGATACAGTTGTTCCACAGGTATCAATATTGAATGCTCCTGCCATTGTAAATACAACTTCACCTTATACTGTAACGATTCAGTTTACCGAAGATGTAACAGGTTTTGCTTTGAGCGACATCACCGTAGGTAACGGAACGGCAAGTAACTTTATAACTGTTGATGGTCGCACTTATACTGCCGACATCACTCCTGATGGCAATGGCAACATTACTATTGATGTTGCTGCGAATGTAGCCCAGGATGCCGCAGGAAATAATAATACCGCTGCAACGCAAGTTGTAACTCTTTTCGATACGGGAGTTCCTCAGGTAGCAATACTGAATGCTCCGGCAATCGTGAACACCACTTCACCTTATACTGTAACGATTCAGTTTACCGAAGATGTAACAGGTTTTGCTTTGAGCGACATCACCGTAGGCAACGGAACGGCAAGTAACTTTACTACCGTTGATGGCCGCACTTATACTGCCGACATCACACCTGATGGCAATGGCAACATCACAATTGATGTTGCTGCCGGCGTGGCGCAGGATGCAGCAGGAAATAATAATACCGCCGCAACACAGGTAGTAACTATCTTTGATAATGTATCACCTGTAATTCCTACAGTAGCTAATTTAGTTACTGATGATACAACTCCGTTATTGACGGGAACTGCTTCAGTTGGCGTGGGCGAAACACTTTCTGTTACGGTAAATGGGATCACTTATACACAAGGAGATGGAAATCTTACTGTTGCTGGAACGAACTGGAGCTTGCAAATTCCTGTAGGAAATGCAATCCCGGATGGTTTGTACGATGTTACAGCGACGGTTACTGATGCTGCAACCAATAGTTCTACAGATATTACTTCGGGAGAACTAAAAATTAGAAGGCTGCCAACTCTGACCGTTATTAGTAAAGAGTGTTCTATCGATTTAACTACTTATACGATTACCTTTTCTTCGGATGGAACGGTGAGCTGCGATCAATCTTATGCTGTTGTAGGGAACCAGATTTCCAATATCCTATCAGGAACAAATGTTGTGTTGACTGCGACCTCCGAAGGATTAGTTACTACTTTAGCTGTATCAGCGCCAAATTGTGCATGTCCTGTAGTTGCCGCACCAGTATCAGGTGGCGACAAAGCAGTTTGCTTCGGAACAGCAAATCCGGCATTAAGCGCAACGGTAGGCGCAGGCGAAACAGCCGATTGGTACGATGCATCGACCGGAGGCAACCTGCTTGTATCGGGCAGTACCAGTTACACATCAACAGAAACTGTAGCCGGAACACATTCATATTTTGCAGAAACGCGTAACAGCACAACCGGTTGTAAAAGCTCAACGCGTACCGAGGTTCGTTTGACAATTTACGCACTGCCAACAATAACAGTTAGCGCAGCACCAATTTGCTCGGCAGACTTGCTTACTTATTCAGTAGGTGTTAGTGTTGCTAACGGAACAGTCACATCAACAGCTGGGACAGTAGTAAACGCGGGAGGCAATAACTGGACAATCAGTGGAATTGCATCGGGAACAAATATTACACTGACCGTAACAGATACGAATAATTGTGTAGGAACTTTAGCCGTGTCGGCGCCAAATTGCAATTGTCCTGTAGTTGTCGCACCAGTATCAGGTGGCGATAAAGCCGTTTGCTTCGGAACAGTAAATCCGGCATTAAGCGCAACGGTAGGCGCAGGCGAAACAGCCGATTGGTACGATGCAGCAACCGGAGGCAACCTGCTTGTTTCGGGCAGTACAAGTTATACATCGACAGAAACTTTAGCCGGAACATATTCATATTATGCAGAAACGCGTAACAGCACAACCGGTTGTAAAAGCTCAACGCGTACTGAGGTTCGTTTGACAATTTACGCACAGCCAACAATAACAGTTAGCGCAGCACCAATTTGCTCGGCAGACTTGCTTACTTATTCAGTAGGTGTTAGTGTTGCTAACGGAACAGTCACATCAACAGCCGGAACAGTAGTAAACGCGGGAGGCAATAACTGGACAATCAGTGGAATTGCATCGGGAACAAATATTACACTGACCGTAACAGATACGAATAATTGTGTAGGAACTTTAGCCGTGTCGGCGCCAAATTGCAATTGTCCTGTAGTTGCCGCACCAGTATCCGGTGGAGACAAAGCAGTTTGCTTCGGAACAGCAAATCCGGCATTAAGCGCAACGGTAGGCGCAGGCGAAACAGCCGATTGGTACGATGCATCGACCGGAGGCAACCTGCTTGTTTCGGGCAGTACCAGTTACACATCAACAGAAACTTTAGCCGGAACATATTCATATTATGCAGAAACGCGTAACAGCACAACCGGTTGTAACAGCTCAACGCGTACCGAGGTTCGTTTGACAATTTACGAACAGCCAACAATTAGTTTTGCTCAGGCTACGGCAAATATTCCGGCAGGGGTTGCTCAAACGTATTCGGTAAACGGAAATGTTGCATACGTTTATCAGTGGCAATTAAAATATCCGGATAATCACACCGAAAATCTAACTTCTGTAACAAATCTTACAGAATCACTTACTCTTACAACAACTGGTACTTATTTGTTGACGGTGAAAGCGACGAATGCCAATAACTGTGAGTCGGCTGTAGCTACGAAAACAATTACTGTTTCGTCGAACAGTTCTCCTGTTGCCGTGAATGATACTCCATCGACCATTGAAACTGTTCCTGTTTCAGGAAATATGTTGACCAACGATTCTGATCCGGAAGGCGGAGCTCTTTCAGTAGTTTCAGTAGGGTCACAAACAAATCAGAATGTAAATGTAACCGGAACTTACGGTGTATTGGATTGGAGTGCAGACGGTAGCTTTAATTATACTCCGAATACATCGATGGATGCGTTGGATGTAAATGAAACGGTAACAGATATTTTCACTTACACCATACAGGATCCGCAAGGAAATCAGGCGAGTGCACAAATTCAGGTTTCAATAACAGGATTGCAGAATACTGTGGCAATAACAGTGAATAGCTATTGCAACAATGGATTACCAAGTGTGAGTTATTCTGTTACTGCAAATTACACCGTAACATCGTTGAGTGTGAAGTGGATTGATTCGCAGTCGCAAATTGTTGCACAAGATTCTGGCTTACCGTTGAACGGAACAATGCTTTGGCCTGGAGCAGAGAAAAATAGTTTAGGAAATGCAATTGACTGGCCCGGATGGATATTCTCCGGAAGTCGTTGGGTTGAAGGTGCTGACGGATTTGAACATACAGTTCCAGATGCATCAATTCAGTTCTCGGTAAAACCTGGCCAGAATTATGCAGTTAAGTATCCGTTAACGACAGCAGGGTGTGCTCCTGTTCCTCCGATGGTTGCAATAAATGATGCTATTACCGGGTCAAAAAATCAAATGTTAGTTATTCCTATTTTGAATAATGATAGCGGTATTCCTACCGGATCAACATTTAGCCCGACTACTGCAACATCTGTTCACGGTGGTACTTTGATCGTGAATGCGAACAATACAATCAGTTATGTTCCCGCATTGAATTATGTT
The DNA here is from genome assembly GCA_963668595.1 of Prolixibacteraceae bacterium. Classification (GTDB taxonomy): domain Bacteria; phylum Bacteroidota; class Bacteroidia; order Bacteroidales; family Prolixibacteraceae; genus GWE2-42-39. Next base: position 3,856,002 of record OY764876.1, read on the forward strand.
GGAACAGATCAGTTTACCTATCAAGTTTGCGATACAACAAAGGTAAGCCGTTGTGCCCAGGCGACTGTTTCGATTACTATACCTCTAGTGAATAGTTCTCCTGTTGCTCAGCGTGATTCTTATACGGCTTATCAGAATACTCCTCTTGCCGGTAATGTAGCAAGTAATGATTCTGATCCGGATGGAGATGCCTTAACATTTAAGGTGTTGACAAACCCGACAAAAGGTACGGTAAGCATGAATACTAATGGTAGTTTCACCTATACTCCGGTTGCAGGGGCTAAAGGTACGGATCAGTTTGTATATCAGGCATGCGATAATTATGTGTGTGTTGATCAGTATGTAGATATTTCATTCTTCAATAATGAACCAGTTGCTCAGGATGACGTGTTTACTACCGAATTAGATAAAACTGTAAATGGATCACTGAAGCTGAATGATAGCGATCCAAATAGTGATCAGCTTACGTATGTTACAACACCGATTGTTGCGCCACAGCACGGACAGTTAACTATCCTGGCAACCGGAACATTTACTTATATTCCTCAACCCGGCTATAGTGGAACAGATTCATTTACCTATCGGGTTTGTGATAACGGAACGCCATCGAAATGTTCTGATGCACAAGCAACAATCACGGTAAATAAACCGTTAAATCATGCTCCGATTGCAGTGAATGATATTAATAATACCCTGATTAATACTCAGGTAACGGGGAATCTGCTGACGAATGACTACGATCCGGATGGAAATCAAATAGCGATTATTACTACTCCGTATGCTTCTCCGTCTTTTGGATCAGTTGTAATTCATGCAGATGGAACCTATGTCTATACACCTGTCAATAATTTTGAAGGCGAAGATGTTTTCATGTATGTGATTTGCGAAGTTGGTACTAGTCCAATTCTTTGTGATACGGCAATTGTAACAATTGAGGTAAGACCGATAGAAACCGGAAACCGTGCGCCTGTTGCTAACGAGGATGAAATAATGACTGCCGTAAATAAAGCTGTTAGCGGAAATGTATTATTGAACGACTTTGATCCGGATCAGAATGGTTTCAGCATAACACAAATAACTTCGAATGTAAAGAATGGTACACTTACTTATAATAGTAGTGGTACTTTTACTTATACTCCTAATGCAAATTTTGTGGGCGACGATCAGTTTGTTTATGAAATATGCGATAACGGAACGCCATCGCAATGCTCGCGTGCTACGGCTACGATTAAAGTATTACAACCGGGCGAAGGCAATACTGCTCCGTTTGCTGCAGATGATGCAGTATTTACAACAGGCTCGCCAATTAATGGTGATGTGAGTCAAAATGACTCTGATCTGGATGGAAATAAACTTACTTTCTCCATTTTTAGTAATCCGGCAAAAGGAACACTAACAATGCAAGCAGATGGTAAGTTTGTCTATACGCCTAGTGCAACAGCAAGTGGAGCCGATCAGTTTGTTTACCAGGTTTGCGACGATGGAACTCCTTCGAAATGCAGTAAAGCAACGGTGTATGTTACCATGATTGTTAATCGTACCCCTGTTGCAATAAATGATTATGCTACTTTGACTCAGGGCGAGAGTGTTACCGGAAATGTGTTGACCAACGATTCAGACCCGGATAATAATCAGCTTTCTGTTAAAACAACACCAATAACCGGAGCAAAACACGGATCAGTAACTTTGAGCGCGACGGGTGCTTATTCGTATTTACCGAACGCTAGCTACGTAGGAAAAGATAGCATTGTTTACGAGGTTTGTGATAACGGAATTCCTTCGAAATGTGCTCAGGCTAAATTGGTATTCACGGTTGAAGAGATTGTTGGAGACAGACAAGCAACCAACGACATTAATACAACAATTCAGGATCAGTCGGTAACGGGTAACGTATTAATGAATGATAACGACTATCCGGTAGCCAGTTCTACGGTTACTGTTTATCAAACTCCATTGAATGGATCGGTGAATCTGAGCACAAACGGCGACTATACTTATACCCCGAAAGCAAACTTTGTTGGTGAAGATTATTTCTACTATATCGTATGCAATCCGGAACCTCCGGCTGACTGTGATACAATGAAAGTGACAATCAATGTATTGAAGAAAGAAATCAAGAACGGTCCGATTGCAAATAACGACGAAACAGAGACAACGACCAATACGCCAGTAGCAAGTAACTTGTTGGCGAACGACTATTCTCCGTCAAACGAACCATTGAGTTTGAATGTGAATCCGATTAGCGCACCGCGATACGGTACGGTTGTTATCGAACCGAATGGACGATATACTTATACTCCTGCCACAGGTTATAGGGGAGTGGATTATTTCACTTACGAGGTGTGTGGATTAATTACTGAAATATGTGCTACAGCAACGGTAACTATTCAGGTACAGCACAAAGAAGAAATGAGCATTTTTGCTGCGGATGATGCATTCTTTACATATGGAACGGCAATCTCCGGCAATCTGCTGGAAAACGACCGACTGCCCGCAAACGGAGTGGTAAGAACAAATCGTAATCCTGTTACGGCTCCTAAAAACGGAACGATTACAATTAATATTGATGGAACATTCACTTATACTCCGAATGATGGTTTCGAGGGAGTTGACAATTTTGCGTATGAAATATGCGAAACAACAGTTGGCATCTGCGATAATGCAACGGTAAACATTACTGTTCTTCCAAAACCTGTTATTGCAGCTGACCTTTCTATTACCAAGACTGCACCGGCAGAGTTGTGGGTTGGTCAGACAATTTCGTATGAATTAACAATTACTAACCTTGGTCCGTCAAAAGCAACCAATGTGGTGGTCGGCGACTACTTGCCGGTTTATATTTTGAATCCGGTTTATAGCCTTGGAACCAGTTCTGCAAAATATCCATGGAAAAATAGCCTTGCAGTTGAATCACTTGCCCTGAATGAGGTATTGAAAATAACCATTACTGGAACGGTAAGCAAAGATTCACCGACACTGATTCAAAATTATGCTTCGGTATATAGCGATGTAATTGATCCGAACTTCGGAAATAACCTTGCTTCTGCAAAAACAGAAATCAATCGCAGTCCATTCATCGTTGTTGCGGGTGGCTCTGATATTGCTGTTGGTTGTTGTAACAAGCAAGGAATTATTCTTGATGCAAGCAAAACTACCGGCGAAACAGATCTTCATTTTAAATGGGAACCTGCATTGTATCTCGATAATCCATTCAGTGCCACACCGCGATTTACTCCTGGCGAAAACATTCAGTACACGCTTACTGTATCAGACGATAATGGCCTGTCGAGCAAGCAAGTTATAAATGTACGAATTGCTGATTGCCCGGTTGCTGTAACCGATGGAAACGTATTTGTTGAAAATGCATCGGAAACCATCTTGGCTGATGCTTCCGAAAGTACCGGAACCGGATTGTCGTATCGCTGGTGGAGTAATGATGGTGTTATTCTGAATGGCCAGACCAACTCAACTGCACAGGTAAGTGGGTTAGGTAAATATTATATTGAGATTACAGATGCTTATGGTTGTACCGATCTCGACTCGCTGGTTGTTGGATTGTACATTCAGGCTGTAAACGATGTTGCTCAAACGGAACTGAATACCAGCGTCGATATTAATGTGCTTCGTAATGATATTCCGCAGGGAGCAATTGATCCGGCAAGTATAACAATTACGTCTGCTCCAAAACATGGTACAGCAATCGTTGTTGCCGACTCGTTGATCAATTATTCACCAAATCCATATTTCGCAGGAACCGACGAATTTATTTATCAGGTGTGCGACTACTTTAGAAATTGCGACAATGCCAATGTGCTTGTAATTGTTAACGATGAAACCTTGTTTGTTCCGGAAGCATTCTCTCCGAACGGCGACGGCGTGAACGACTTGTTCGAAATCAAAGGTATTTCAGGATATACGAAAGTGGAACTCGAAATTGTTAACCGTTGGGGTAATAAGGTTTATTCATCCCAAAATTATGGACTCGGTGAAGGAAGAGATGGTTATTGGGATGGAGTTGCCAATGCGGGACTTCGTTTGGGCCAGGGACCGGTTCCAACCGGAACATACTACTATATTCTTCAGTTTAATAATGGAGAACGTGTGGCCGGTTCTGTTTATATCGACCGATAAAACTTTTCCCTGCATGTGTGGGAATGCCCGGCTATTTTTTTATTCTTATTTTTTTTGAAACAAATGTTGCGTTTTTTGGCAATTGTTTTGTTTAATATTGTTATTGGTTCAGAACAGTCTGAACTCAAATCACTTTAAGTCATGAGCAAACAGAAAATTTACCGCGAACTTACCGTTGCAGAAGAAATCATAAATAGTGTTACCCATGGAATCGGAACATTGTTGAGTATTGCTGCATTGGTTTTGCTGATTGTTTTCGCGGCTATAAAAGGTAATGCATGGCATGTCGTCAGTTTTACCATATTTGGTAGTACTTTAATTTTATTGTATCTCTCGTCAACCTTATATCATAGTTTCAGCAAACCAAAGCTGAAGGATCTTTTTGCCCGTTTTGATCATGCGGCAATTTTCTTCCTGATAGCCGGAACTTATACTCCTTTTATGCTTTCAACATTACGCGGAGTACTCGGATGGGGGCTTTTGTCTGTAATCTGGATTTTGGCTATTGGCGGAGCTATAATTCGTAGTATTTATGTTACCCGCTTCCGCAAATTGATGGTGGCTATTTATGTATTGATGGGCTGGATGTTTGTATTTGCCTTTCGTACTATGATGGCGATAACTCCGTTTGAAAGTTTGTTATTCCTTTTTATTGGTGGTATTCTCTATACTGTGGGAGTTATTTTTTATGTATGGCGAAGCCTTCCTTATGCGCATGGCATCTGGCATTTGTTTGTGTTGGGCGGAAGCATTATGCATTTCTTTGCGGTGCTGAATATTCTTGAATAATTGGAGGTAAAAGCAACAAAGGCCCCCGGAATCCCGAAAGCCTTTGCAATAATCTGAGGTATGTAGCTGTTTGGTTACATTCCACTAAAATCAACATTGGCGAACATCAGCGAAGGAGTGCGCCAGCTTGAATCAGTACGTTCATCGGTTCCTACTTCAACCAAATTGGCCCACAAGTCGTGCATGTTGCCGGTAATATTCATTTCTGAAATAGGTTTGGTCAATTCACCATTTTCAATCAGGAAACCTTCAATTCCATACGAGAAATCGCCAGTTGAACTATTGCAGTTTCCGCCATTGAATCCGGTTACTAAAATTCCTTTCTTCAACGATTTTACCATTGCTTCAAGGTCTTTATCTCCTGTTTGGAAAACCAGGTTCGAGCTGTCTCCCGAGTTGGGTGTCATTTCGAGTTTCTTTCCGTAATAAGTATCGATAAAATAGGTTTTGAGTGTTCCTTTGTCGAAGATGGTTCGTTTCTGCATTGCAATTCCTTCCCCGTCGAACAGGCGGGAACCGCGTCCGCCAATAATGAGCGGGTCGTCGGTCAAGGTGAATTTCTCAGAACCAAAAACCTGATCCATTTTATCCACCAGGAACGAATTTTTTTGCTGAATAGAACTTCCATTTAGTGCACTGATCACCGGACCAAGCAGACGGCCAACTCCGCGATTTTCTACAATCATGGTGTATCTGCCCGAGTCGGTCTTGGTTTGTCCGATTTTACCCAAAGCACGTTTCAGTGCAGTTTCGGCAATACCTTCTTTTTTCAGCTGATCGAAAGCAATCGTGGTTTTATAGTCGTACGATTCAGGACGTGCTTCGCCACCATTTACAGTCACTTGTGCGTTCAATGCAAAATAACTGCTTTGGGTGTCGCCTTCGAAACCATTGCTGGCAACCATAATGCGGGACGATAATCCGTCGCTGTAGCTGGCCGATACCGAAATAATGCGGTCATCTTTTTGGTAGATTTCGTTCTCCACATCAAAGGCAAGATCGATTTTTGTTTTGGCATCTACCGATTCGAAATTCGGATCTGCACTTTGCAAGTCCGGACCATCTCCTTTGTAGTACATTTCTGGTTCGGGTAATGTACGGAATTCGTCTTCGGCCAAATAGCGGGTTGCTTCAATGGCTTGTTCAATAAAACGAGCCAGTTCTTCTTTTTTCAAGCGATTGGTCGAGATGGCTGAGTATTTTTTGTCCACGTATAAACTGATGGTCAGTTTACTTTGAATAGCCTCTTTTAGCGTATCTATTTTCTTTTCGCGTACTTCTACATCGCTGTTTTTGCTTTCCGAAATGGTAACACGCGCCTGATTTGCTCCTTTCTCAATGGCATGGTTCATTGCCCATCGTGCCAAACTGTATTTTTCTTCTTTTGTCATTTTTTCAGAATTTACGGTTGATACTAAATCAGGCGTTGGTACCGCCAACAGTTAATTTTTTCACCAATACTGACGGTAATCCGCAGGTTACCGGAACCGACTGTCCGTCTTTGCCGCAGGTCCATGTGCCATTGTCAATTTTATAGTCATTGGCAGCCATGGTAATATCGGCCAGCGCCTGTGGCCCGTTCCCGATGATGTTGATGTCTTTGATTGGCTGAGTCAGTTTTCCGTTTTCAATTACGTAGCCCGATTTTACAAAGAAGGTGAAGTCGCCAGCGCCGATTTTTACTTCTCCATTGCTGAAATTGTCAACGAATATACCGTATTTCACTTCCGAAATAATGTCTTCCAGTTGAGCCTGTCCCGGATCCATATACGTAGCGCGCATACGAGGGATAGGCACATGGCGGAACGATTCGCGCCGACCATTTCCGGTAGATGGAATTTTATAATAGTTGGCACTGATCCGGTCGTGAATGTAACTGTTCAGAATGCCATCTTTTACCAGGTATGTTTTTTGTGCTGCAATTCCTTCGTCGTCCACATTGATCGATCCGCGGTTCATCGGCAGCGTTCCATCATCAATAATATTGATAAAGCTTTCAGCTACTTTTTTGCCCAGTTTATCAGCAAAAATCGATGTGCCTTTGCGGTTGAAGTCGGCCTCAAAAGTGTGTCCGATTGCTTCGTGCAGCAGAATTCCAGAACCTCCGGCTCCCATTACCACTGGCATCTCGCCTGCTTTGGGTTTGGTGGCTTCGAACAACAACGAGGTTTGCTTGATGCCTTCATCGGCCAGTAAATCAACCAGCTCGTCATTTAAAAACTCGAATCCCTGACGATATGATCGGGAAACGTAAGAGTTTTCGATGCGCTTGTCTTTCTGCATCACAGTTACCAAACCTAAACTACACAATGGGCGGTAGTCGTAAGCCAGCGTTCCTTCCGAGTTGTACAGCATGGTGTAGGCTGTTTCGTCGCTCAGGTAAGCACTCACTTTTATAACCCGTTCGTCCATCGAAAATACTTTGTCGTTCAGTTTCTGTACGTATGGGATTTTGTCTTTTACTGAAACTTCTTCCCAGCTTTTCTGAACAGCATAATAATTTGACGGAATATTTTCACTGATATTTACTGCTGAAGTCTGGATTGTTCCGCTGGCAATGTTGGCAGCAGTTTGTGCTGCTTTCATCATGGCTTCCATCGTAATGGTCTCAGAATAAGCGAAACCTGTTTGATCGCCATTCAGCACGCGGATGCCCACGCCGTAATCAATGTTTGAAAAAGCACGGTTCACTTTTCCATCTTGCAATGCAAGACTATTGCTCATTTTGTGTTCGAAGAACAGGTCGGCATAAGTTCCGCCTTTGCTCATGGCTGTTGCAATTACTTTTTGCAACATGGGCACATTTACTTCAAAATGTTCAAGATACGCTTTTACTTCCATAGATACGTTGGGTCCGTTACAGGATTGAAACAGAGGAGGTAGCAGGATAGTTCCCGCAGCCACTGCTCCGCTCGATTTTAAAAAATGTCTGCGATTGATACTCATTTTTAAGGTTTTTAGTTATAATGAAGTTGTAAGTATATCAACGTTTTAGCTAGCTCTTTTTGTATGAGTAGGCAACAATTCCTTAAAATTACAGGTTTCTGCTGAGAGCTGACTTATAAAAACAGTCTTTTTTACATCTTTTTGATCTCAATAGGAGTATTTATGACGAACAAAATCGGTAAAATATTGATTTATAATAGACCAAATAAGTCGGAGTTTCGGTTTTCTGAGTTCGATTTGCTAAATTTGATGAGAATCGATAGGAAAAGCGCTGGCAAAACTGTTTCGCTTTTAGCATTTATACTGAAAGAAAATGAAGATCGGAATTATACGTGAAGGAAAATATCCTCCGGACATGCGGGTACCATTCTCACCGGACCAATGCAGAACGATTGCAGAACGTTTTCCTGGGACGGAAATAGTGGTGCAACCTTCTGCAATCAGGTGTTTCAGCGATGATGAATACCGGCAATGCAATATTCCGGTACAGGAAGATCTGAGTACTTGCGATGTGCTGATGGGTGTGAAGGAGGTTCCGCTGTCGGCCTTGATACCGGACAAGACCTACTTTTTTTTCTCGCATACAATAAAAAAGCAAGTTTATAATCGGACTCTTTTACAGGAAATTATTCGGCAAAATATTCGCTTGATTGATTACGAAGTTTTGACAGAGAAAGAGGGTTTGCGCATCATTGGGTTTGGGCGTTTTGCTGGTTTGGTAGGAGCGTATAATGGATTGTTGACGATGGGGAAGCGAAACAACTGGTTCGATTTGAAACCGGCTCACCGTTGTCTCGATTTGGCAGAGATGATGGAAATTGTTCGTGAACTAAAGTTGCCTCCTTGCCGGATTGCTCTTACCGGAGGAGGTCGGGTTGCGGGAGGTGTGCTCGAATTATTGCATGCTTTGTCGGTGAAACAACTCTCTCCTGACGAATTTCTTACTGTTATTGATACAACAGAAGCTGTTTTTACACAACTCAATCCGGATGATTACAATCGCCATCGTCGAGGATTGTCGTTTGATTTGTCTCATTTTTTTAGCCATCCCGAAGAATACGAAAGCAACTTTCTTCGTTTTTGCCAGCATACCGATTTGCTGATTGCTGCGGCATACTGGGACCCGAAAGCGCCTGTGCTGTTTTCTTCTGAAAAAATGACTCAGAATGATTTCCGGATTCGGGTTATTGCCGATATAACTTGCGATATTGATGGGTCGGTGCCGAGTACCAAACGAGCTAGTTCCATTGCCGAGCCGGTGTACGATTACGATCCGCAGACCGGTAAAATTTGTCCTGCTTTTTCTTCTGAAAAGCATATTCAGGTGATGGCTGTTGATAATTTGCCGTGCGAACTGCCACGCGATGCTTCGCTCGATTTTGGAAATAATTTGATTGAACGAGTGCTGCCACATCTGCTGGGCGATGATCCGGACAGAATTATTCAACGTGCAACTGTTACAGCGAATGGAACACTCACCGATCGCTTTGCCTACCTGTCTGACTTCTTACAGGGCAAGTAATGTCAGTTCTAATTTTTGGGATAGATAAATAGTCTTTGCTGAAAATTAGCCGCATGGGCTGTTTACTTTTTCGTGCCTATTTTGTAAATTACCACTAAAACTTTAGGTCGCATGAACCACCCTGAAGACTTGAAATACAAAATAGCCTTATCGTTGATTCCCGGTATCGGATATGGATTAGTGAAAAATCTGGTTGCCTATCTGGGCAGCCCGGAAGCTGTTTTTCGTGAGAAAGAAAAATCGCTGCAAAAGATTCCCGGAATTGGAGAAGTACATGCCCGGCGCATTGCTGGTAACACCGAATTTCTGAAGCGGGCAGAGGAGGAGATTCTTTTCATACAAAAGAATGAAATAGAATGCTGGTCGTATCTGGATGAGAAATATCCGAAGCGACTGAAATTGTGCCCCGATGCTCCGGTGGTGTTGTTTGCCAAAGGAAATATGAACCTGAACGAAAGCCGGATTATTTCGATGGTCGGAACGCGCAATGCAACTGAATATGGTCGCGAGCTGTGCGAGAACTTTGTTGCTTCGCTGGCTTCCCGATCGTATCCTTCGCTGGTAGTTTCTGGTTTGGCTTACGGTATCGATGTGGCGGTGCACAAAGCTTGTTTGAAACACGAAATTGCGACGGTTGCTGTTTTAGCGCATGGATTAGACCGTTTGTACCCGTCATTGCATAAATCGGTGGCGCAGAAAATGCTCTCGCAAGGTGGACTGGTTAGTGATTTTTTGAGCGGAACAGACATTGAGCGGCAAAATTTCCTGCAACGTAACCGGATTGTGGCTGGTCTGGCTGATGTGACCATCATTGTTGAGTCGGCCGAAAAAGGCGGGGCACTGGTGACGGCTGATATTGCCGATTCGTACAACCGCGATGTGTGTGCTTTTCCCGGGCGGGCTACCGATAACTGGTCGAAGGGTTGCAATCAGCTGATAAAAAGCAATGCCGCAACCATGATCGAAGGTCTTGATGACCTCGAACGTTTGATGAGCTGGGATATCGCGCAGCAAAAGCCGGAAGCAATTCAGCGGCAATTGTTTGTTGACCTGAACCCGGAAGAACAGAAGATTGTTGATTGTTTGCAGAATGGAGAACTGATGATTGATCAGATTGGAAAACTGTGTCAAATGCCGGTCAGCCGCGTTTCGTCCATGTTGTTGAGTCTCGAATTTAAAGGGATGATCGTTAGTTTGCCTGGAAAAATGTATCGGTTGCGATGATTCTTTTCTAAGAGACTAACGACCATCTTTTCTTTTTACTTTCGGTGTAATAGTTTAATACTTAAACCTTTTTGGGTTGACCAGCCTTCTTTATCCGTAAGGCTGATAAAAAAATGATAATCTCCTTCTTCGTAAAGCCCCTGACTATTTCCAATCGGAATAGTTATTTCCTGCTGGGTTTGAAATTCTTGCTTTTTCACCGGAATACTGAAATCTTCAATCAGTGTAAATGGGTTAACCGGACTTTTTACCGGATCAACATCGCACTCCGTTACTTCGGTACTGTGTGAGTGATGATCGAAGTTGTGATGAATATCAATGCTGTATGAACCCAATTCTACATTGTCAGAAAACAGCATCGTCAATGTAAATGATTCTCCAAAATACAAGGTGCTGCAATTTCTCGGAAAGGTATTTCCAAGCGTTAAATCAATTTCTGGTTTTTGTTTGTCGATTTCTTCTTCGTCATTGCATGAACTTGTTGCTGCAAAAAGAAGAAACGAAAATGCTATAAGTTTAAATACTTTCATGTTTGTTTAAATTAGTAATGAGGCTGTCCAAAAAGTAATTAAATCATTCTGTCTGTCATGTTGAGCGCAATCGAAACATCTCATTATTAGAGCTTAGAGATCCTTCGCTTTGCTCAGGATGACAATGCAGCAGACTTTTTAGACAGCCCCATTCATTCTTTTTTTACTTTAAAACGATCGGATAGCGGGATGATTGGAATGCATTGTTCTTCGCATCTTTGCCTTTTACCAAAATGTAATAATTTCCTGTTCGCCATGCATTGTTGCCCTGAATTGGCGCAGGAGTCATGTTGTTATCGTTTGTTGCTCCAACAACAATGCTTGCCGTAAACGCATGCGATTTTGGCGAGCTAAAATCATGGGTGTGAAGCATTACGATGACAGACGTGTTTGTTCCGCTTACATTATCGTCGGTAATGTTATCCGTTTCTTTCACTAAGGCAACAAGTAGTCCGCCCAAAGCGTTATTGTCGGTTACTGTGCCCGAGATACTTATCGTTTGACCGTTTGTAAACGATTTTCCACTTTCCGGAGTCGTACTCATTGTTAGTGTGGATGCTTCTGTATCAGCTAATTCTTCCAACGATATTTCTTCTTCAACGGTTGTTTCGTATCCTTCTTTATCGGTAACCGTCAGGTGGCAATGGTAGGTTCCGGCAGTAGTTCCGTCAGGAATGTCGATGTGTTTGTGAAAGGTGGTGTTTTTCTTTCCCGCAAATTCATCAAATGTGGCAACAATTTCTTCACTACTTCCTTCTTCCTGATGAATTTCAACAATAACCTGGTTAATTACTCCTTCGGCAACAATTTCTGCTTCAATGTGCAAATCGCTACCGATGTATGCAACATGATTGTTGCCAATTCCAAGCTCCAACTCGCTTATCTCTGGTCGTGCTACTTTATCCTCTTTTTCGCACGAGATAAACAACAGGTTTGCAATAAGGAAAGCACATATTAAAATAATTCGTGTATTCATTTTTGATAATTTTTAACTGTTAAGTGATTCAAATTACTTGTTTGTTTTTCCTGAAAAAGGAATTGAAATATTCAGAATAAAATTTCTTCCTGCTTCAGGAACATTTATCAGCCGGTAGTAGCTGGTGTGGTTGAAATATTTGCTGTTCAGTAAATTTTGGAGCTGTAATAAAATACTTATTTTCTGATTCTTCCATGCAATGTCGCCACCCATGCTCATATTTATAACCTGATGCCCATCTGTTTTCTCTTCCGGAGGTACAATGTTCGTTTGAGCAGAAGTAAGTTTGTAGTCGATCGACAGGTAACTATTTCGAACGAATCCGATTTTCTTTTTCTCATATCTGGCATTGAAAATAACCGAAGCCGGAGGCGAGAATGGAAGGGTAAAACCTTTTTTATCTCCGGAAATTTGCTCCGAATAGACGTATTCGCCAACAATTCCTATTTGCAGAGGCATTGTCAGATGATAGCGGGCATACAATTCGGTTCCATACCTGAAAACACGGCTTTGCGTGTAGTAATAAATCTGGTTGCCGTTCCCGTACAGCCGGTCGTGTTCCGAACTTGGGTTGAGGTAAATATAGTTGGAGAAGTAATTCAGAAAAGGAGTGACTCCGATTTCAGCGACTTCTGAAGTATAGCTAATCCCGGCATCAAGTTGATACGAAATTTCAGGAGTTAGCTGAGCATTTCCTACTTCATAACTGAAATGGTGATAGTTTACTCCGTTTGCCGCCAGCTCCTTGGCTGTGGGCATTCTGAAGCTTTTCCCAATATTTGTTTTTACCGACCAGTTTTCGGAATTGAGATTGTATCCAACCGACCAACTCAGGCTCGAAAATGAGCGTTTCAGTTTTTCTGCTCGTTGCAGAAAAGCAAGCTTTGAAGCATCATTTTTATCAATCGGAGAGGGAAACCAATCAAAATATTCCCGGGTGTGGAGAATACCCCAATCGTAGCGTACCCCCAACTGAACGGTACTTTTTTCAGAAAAAGCAAATTTTCCGAATACAAAACTGCCCATACTCAACTGCGTATAAGCCGGAATAATAAAGCCACGCCCGTCAATCCGATTGTCCTGAAATTCGCTGCTCAACCCTGCACTCAGAAGGGGTCGCTCATCTTTCTGATACGAAAAATTCAGATTCCCCGAATAAACGTATTTTTTAAATTGTCGTTCGAGTCCCGAATCAAAGTGCAGCGTATCAGGAAACAAGGCTGGCATAAAACCGTGATTGACATACTGACTCCATTCCTGTCTGAAATTTCGCTGAAATCCCAGGTCTGATTCAATCTTTAGCTTCTTATACCAGTATTGACTTTTATTTACAAGCTTGAAATGACTTACTTCCTGAAACGGATCATTCACATCACGGCTCGATTTGTCGTGTACCTCGGTGTTTACCTGTCGGGGTTCCAGTCCGTGGGCATTGGCGAAAAAGCCATTCTTGCTGAAAACATTGCTCATATAAAATCGGGATTGAAATCGAGTACGAATTAGTCCGACTGAAAAATGAATGTTTTCTTCTTTTCCGGCTGTATTTCGCAACTGATTTTTGTATAGCGGAGCTCGGTAGGAATAAATATCGACACTGTCGGTGGGTACTTTGTAATCGCCGTAGCGGAGTAGAGTTGCCCGAAATTGGGCAAAAATCTCTTTCTTCCTTCCGTATAGCGAAACCGAAGTTCCTCCGAAGTTATTGTTCGTCTTCCCCGATAAATCAATTGTTCCTCCCCACGTATTTGTGGCGGGTAGGTTTTTATTTGTCAGGTTGATGATTCCTCCTATTGCATCCGAACCATACATGAGCGAGGCAGGTCCTTTAATTACCTCAATATGATCGATGGCATACTGATCGATTTCCAATCCGTGATCGGCTCCCCACTGCTGGGCTTCGTGTTTGATATTGTTTTCGACCACTACCACCCGGTTGAAACTCAAACCCCGGATTACCGGTTTCGATTGTCCTGAACCAATATCGATAGTTCCCACACCCGGGAGGTGTTCCAGCGACTTCATGAGACTTCCGCCGAGATTTTGTTTTAGTTCCCGGTTGCTAAGTACGTCAATATTGAGCGACTCTTCTTTTTTGCGTGTTTCGGCATAATTATCCGTAATGGTTACTTCCTGTAAATCCATTGCCGAGACAGAAAGCTGTGCTTTGTATTTTTTGTTTCCATCAAGATCAATGCTGTCACTATGCGATTCGAAACCAAGAAACGAAATGTCAATCCGGTATTTCCCTTTATCAAGTTTGCCGAATATGAAATTTCCTTTTTCGTCGGTTGTCGTAATCAGCCCGGATGGTTGCAATCGAACCGATGCCCCATACAGTACCTGATTGTTTGTATCAGTAACCAGCCCATAAATCGTATTCCTGCTTTGTGCAAACGACAACGCACAAATCAAATTTATGCTTGTCAGAAGCATAAAAAATTTGCTCATAATAAATAATTGAGTTTGATATTACCCTTAAAATCAAATCGGAAAGTATCTTATTGCAGCGAAGTAACGGGGGGAGCTCTGGGCGATTTTGTTGCAAAGAATTGCAACGTACATTGTTTGATTACAATTTCATGATAAAGGCAAATGATCGTCGGGACAACTATTTTGAAAACAAATAGCTGAGCCGGTTTATTTATCGGGAATTGGTATTCGCAAATCGGACAATGACTGGTTGCTTGCGTGAGCGATTCCGAATGTTTTTTATGTGAATGGGTGTGACAAGAAATACGACAGCAATCATCGGTGTGCGATCGGTGCCACACAATGTGGATCGACTGGAAAAGGATTGGAAAAACAAAAATTCCCCAAAGAATAAGGGCGATATATTTTTTTAATTTTGGCAAATTGTTTAAATCTTATCCTTGCACGAGGCGCATATCCCTTTAATAATTACAGATGTTTCGGACGCGGAGTAACCATCCGGTAATGGTATTTTCTGAACTGGTACTGTTGTGATGCATTGTACACTTTGACAGCAATTACAGAAAAAATGAGGATGATGTTCTTCAGCCGATAACTGTTTGGCAAGAGCATATTTAACGGTTTGATTATCGATAATAATCCGGTGAACAATCTGGTGTTCTTCCAGTGTTTTAAACGAACGGTAAAACGTTGTGCGGTCGTAATTCCCGGCTAATTGCTCACGAATTTCGCTTTCGGAGAGTGGATGGTTGGCAGAGATGATTGTCTGGATAATTCCTTCTCTGCAACTTGTTCGTTTTAATTTATGTTCGTTTAAATAATCAATGGGTTTCATGTGCAATAATGATTCAAATGCAACAATGATGCAAATGTAGAGTTTTTTTTATAAACTTGCACTTTCGTTGTTGGAAATAAGCAATTCGGCAGTTTATTATTTAATGAGTGGAGTGTAAGATGTTGATTATTATGTGTTAGGTGAATCGTAAATAGTCAATACCCTGATTGTAAATGACCGGATCTTGGCATCTGGAATCAAATAGTTATTTTTGTCGAAAATGTAAGCGATGTATCAAAGCCACAAAATATTTGTCAGGGAAGACATGAAAATGGCAGGACTGATAAAGGAGAATCCGCAGTTACTGCTGCTTTTGGAGCATTTCGAAATCGATTTTGTTGTCAACGATAAGACCATTGCGCAGCTCTGTGCCGACTATTCAATTTCTGTGCAGCTATTCCTGTTGTTTGCCAATATTTACAACGGTTTTAACCCTGATTCAAAAATTGTTGCATCGCCGAACGATGTTTTGACGATTATTCGTTTTCTGAAAAACAGCCATCAGTATTATAAAACCGACAAGTATCCCGAAATTATTGGGTACATCAAAGAGTTGCAAAACCGAACAGGTAACGAGGCGGTGAAACTTATTGAACGTTTTTTTGCCGATTATTTCAACGAGGTACTTGAACATCTGAAATACGAAGATGAAGTCGCCTTTCCGTATTTTTCAAATCTGGTACAGACAATGCACCTTCAACAAGGCAAAATGTTTTCGGTAAGCCAGTATCGCGACCATCATTCGGATATTGAAACGAAACTTGCCGACCTGAAAAACCTGTTGCTGAAACATATCCGTATTGAAAAAGAATTTGCACTGAGACGGAAACTATTCTTCTCATTGCTTGAGCTGGAATTCGACTTACAAATACATGCACAAATTGAAGAAAAAGTACTTCTTCCGCTTGTTGCAGAGCTTGAAAAAAGCATACTGAATGGATAAATGCAGAATAAATATTGCCATTTTGGAGTCATCTGACCTTGTGTTTGAAGGCTTGTCGGGTTTGCTGCATAAGTCGGAAAGTCATTATTACATTTACCGGATTGCCGGATTAGACGAATTAAGTCTGCATTTTTCAAAAGAAAACGTGGAGGTGATTATTGTCAATCCGAATTTTTTGCTGAATAAGATTTCCGAATTTTCGCGCTTACGAAAGTTGTTTGATAAGTCGAAGTGGATTGGCCTGGTATATTCGTATTTCGGGAACGATATTCTTTCTCGTTTTGATGATGTAATTAACATCAATGACGATTCGGAAGTAATTTCGAAAAAGATCAATCAATCGGTGGAGAAAGACACTTATTCCGATTTGCTTCAGGAAGAATTGTCGGAGCGCGAAACGGAAGTGCTGGTTCAGTTGGTAAATGGCTTATCGAGCAAAGAAATTGCTGATAAACTGAATATTAGTACGCATACGGTAAACAGCCACCGCAAAAATATTATCGAAAAAACGGGTATTAAAAGTTTGTCTGGCTTAACCATTTACGCGATCTCAAAAAAAATTATTCCGCTGGATTCGGTTTAAAGCTGCTCGGCAAAGAGCAATTGTTTTTGTTCTTTTCTATTTTCTACTCCCTAATAGAAGGGATATTCTTGACGAAAATTCATCATTTTAAGCGATTGCCCATCTTTTCGTTCCGTAATTACTTTGCCTTCGAATTTGAAATCATTTAAAAGGCAAAGAGATGAGAAAATTTTTACTGGTAATAGTTAATATCGTTTTTACATTGTCGGTGTTTGCTCAGGCGAAAACCGATGCCATGCTGTTTGGCGATGTGAAAGCGGTCAAATCGAAAGAACATATTCCCTATTCAACCGTTTCGGTAAAAGGCACAAACATGGGCACAGCTGCCGATGGTTCGGGCCATTTTAAATTAGCAAATCTTCCTGATGGAAAAAATATTATTGTTGTTCAGGCGGTTGGGTACAAAGCGCAGGAACGTGAAGTGGTGATGGCAAAAGGAAAAGCGACCGATGTATTTTTCGAGTTGGAAGAAGATGTGCTGAATTTGGAACAGGTGGTAGTAACCGGAACGAGGACGGCACATTTTGTAAAAGATGTTCCTGTTCGTACCGAAGTGATTACAGCGCAGGCCATCGAAAACAAAAATGCTTCCAATCTTTACCAGGCGCTGGAAGGAACACCCGGAGTACGCGTTGAAAATCAGTGTCAGTACTGTAATTTTACAATGATTCGCATGCAGGGACTTGGCGCAGAACACACCCAGGTGCTTATTAACGGACAGCCAATGTATTCGGGACTGGCGGGTGTGTACGGATTACAACAACTGAGTACCGTGGATGTCGATAAAATTGAAGTGGTGAAAGGTGCCGGATCCGCTTTGTACGGAAGTGGTGCGGTGGCCGGGGCAATTAATATTGTAACCAAAGAGCCGGGCTTTATTCCGTCAACCACCGTGGACGTGCAGTTTGGGCGATACAATACCAACAAGTACGATGTTTCGTCGTCGATGCGTAACGAGAAAGGAAATATCGGGCTGAATATTTTTGCACAGCGTTACACCGAAGGAGCTATTGATGAAACCGGAAGCGGATTTACCCGTGATGAGGTCAAAAATAAGGACGGCATTTCAGATCGGGTAATGACCAACCTTACCAATGCTGGTTTTGGCTTGTATGTGAACAATGCTTTTCTCGAAAACGATCAGCTTGTGCTTCGCGGAAAATCGGTATTCGAGAAACGCGAAGGAGGAACAATGACCGATGATTATTACCGCAACCCAATGACCGACGGAACGGAGAATATCACTACAGACCGGTACGAGGCTTCGCTCAGCTACAATAAACCGATACAATGCAGTTCGGAACTTAACTTTTCGCTTGCATACGTCAACCATAACAGAAATGCAACGAACGATTCGTATTTGAGCGATTACATGGCAACGCATAACGACGAAATTCCTGATTTGCGTAACATGAGACCCTATCTGGCCGATGAAAATTCGGCTACCGCAACTTTATCGTTTAGCTCGAAACTGAATAAGCACAGTTTCATCTTTGGCGCGCAGGGTTTTTTCGATAAGCTGGAAGAATCGGGCATGTATGTGGTGGTGGATGAAGCAAGTACATACCTGGGCGAATCGTACCGGTCGGTGGCCGATAAATCGGCGCGCGAGTTTGGTATTTTTGTTCAGGACGAATGGAATCTTTCAGATAAACTGATGATTGTTCCAGGGGTGCGTTTCGATTATCATCATTCCGGAGAAGAGTATAAAGCAAGCAAACAGGTTTTTGCGAGCAATAATTTTCCGAAAACAAAATTCGAAGAAACAGCCGTTAATCCGCGGCTGGCAATTAAATACAAGTTGTCGGAGACAGTAGCATTTCGGGGAAATGCCGGAACTGGTTTTCGTGCACCGTACGGCTTCTCCGAAGATTTGCATCTGTGCAGCGGTTCGCCTCGGGTGTGGAAATCGTCGGGTTTGAAGCCGGAAAAATCGGTGAGTTATAATTTCTCGGCAGATTATTATGGAAAGAATATTCGTGTGAGCAGTAATTTTTTCAGAACCGACCTGAAAGATAAAATTGGTTTTACCGATGCCGATGCTGCTGTTTCGGCACTTGGCTACGATTACCAGTGGAAAAATATTGACGATGCTTTTGTGCAGGGTGTCGAACTTTCGGTGCAGGCCAATCTTGCCAAACATCTCGATCTGGGCATCGATTTTACATACAACGAGGGCGAATACAAAAATGTGCGCGAAGATTGGATTGGTACCCGATACGAGGCCGACAGCAAATATATTTCGCGTTTTCCTTCTACAACCGGAAACCTGAAACTGGAATACAGCCCCGAAACCTGGACTTTCGCTTTAACCGGAAACTACCAGGGAACTATGTATATTGATTATTACAACGAGGAAATTGATCCGGCTTTGGGTGACCAGTCGAAAATTAAAAAGACCGACCCGTTTATGTTGCTGAATGCCCGTGTTTCCAAAAAACTGAAACAGTTTAAATTGTACGGCGGGGTGAACAATATTTTCGGCTATGTGCAGGACGAAAAACATTTGGATGATGCCGCTTTCATGTATGCTCCCGTTTACGGAACCATGTTTTATGCCGGCGTTTCGCTGACAATTAATCATTAATCGGCATTCGTGCCGTAATTCTCAGTGAAAATGAAAGTAATCAACACAACGAAAAACGGGCAGATTTTCATTTGCTCGTGCCACAATAAAATCAATTTTGAGTTTGGAAATGTGTTCGTGAAAATGACCGAAGAAGAGTTCCGGAAATTTAAGCAGTATGTGAAAACAATCAACTCTTCGGAATTTCTGCAGAGGAACAGGGGAGCACAAAACCGACGAAAATTGCTGCTCCATGTTGGAGGAACTGAAATCTTTTTTGCACTCAATGCCGACGAATTTTCAGAACTGAAAGAGCTTCTGGCGATAGCTGAAAAGCCGCGGCAGACCATGCAATTTGAAGTGTTAAACAAGGCAATTATTTTAAACTGATATTGCATTAAAAAACAAATTATTCGATGAATAAAACAGCAATTTTTTATGGCTCATCAACCGGAAATACGGCGAATATTGCAGGTGCTCTGGCCTCTGCGCTGGGAGCCGATGCATTTGATGTAGCCAAAAATCCGGGAGAAAAAATCGCAGAATATTCTCATTTGATTTTCGGAACATCCACCTGGGGATTGGGCGATCTGCAGGACGATTGGGATGGCTTCCTGTCGCAGGTTGAAAAGGCTGATCTTTCAGAAAAAACAATCGCCCTGTTTGGGTTGGGCGATGCCGGTTCTTATCCCGATTCGTTTGTCGATGGAATGGGAATTATTTACGAAGCGATTAAAGACAAAGGCTGTACAATTGTTGGTGCCGTAAATGCCGCCAATTACGATTTTGATGCTTCGCGGGCCGAGTACGACGGAAAATTCGTTGGTCTGGCACTGGACGAAGATAACGACAGCAATTTGACTGACGATCGCCTGTCGGCCTGGGTGCAGGAAATAAAACCGTATTTTTCCTGATTACTGCTTCCGTCGGGGGAGCCATGAAATTTGGTTGAAATAGTGCATGCATCTGAAAACTGGAACGAAGTATTATGACGAAGGAAAATCGAAAAAAATCAGAATACGTTGATAGACGATCATGTGTAGAGATGTTGTTCGAGGCTGCGGGGTATATCCGTGCAGCCTCTCTTCTCTATCTGTATTTTTAATACTTGTTGCTGAATGGATCTGATAATAGCAAGCAGGAGCAGAGCTCTTTTTGCTGTATCAGGGAAAGAGAAGGTCGATTCTGATAATTTGAGGATCGGTTGATAAACAATAATGTTCTCAATTTGAAGCACATTGTCAGGATATTTTTTCAATGTTCTCGGTACAGAAAGTGTAAATAGTATTGATGTCTTTCTGAAATCTTTTTGGCAGAAATGATACGAGTAAGGAAAATGCTGATTTCTTACCCGAATGGATAATTAATTGTTTGCTCAAGCTCAAGGAAGAATTTTCAAGGGTAAGCTTTTCCGAAATTCGGAAAATAATCTCGAAGAGCTCACGGACACTCGAAATTGCATTTTCTGTTTTTGCTTTTTCCAGATTTATTACAATTGCATCTGTAAAATCGAATTCAATAAGCTCGAATTCATCCATGTTTGCGCGAAACAGTATAAAATCAGACTCTCCACTGAAAGTCCAATTGGTCTCATTCTCGAATCCTTCCCGAATTTCATTAAACTTTCTGGGATTAAACTCCCAATAAACCTGATTTAGTTCCCATAGTTTCTTTGATGTTTCTCTGTCAGATGTTTCGTAGCCAGCCCAAAAGAAATCAATAATTTCCTCCGAGCGATAATGAAAGTACTCAAAGCTATCCGAAATTTCAGATTTAATGAATGTTGTAGGAGGGGCAAACATTATTCCGATTAATCCACTTGTTGTTTCTCGTTTTCGAAAAGATCTACGAATCAGTATTTTTAATTCATCAAAGGATGAAATATTTACCATGTCATATAGTTTCATTTGCTTTTTCTTTTTTAATTTTTGATTTTCTGTGGTATTGGATTGTGAAATAGGCCACAGTTAAAAATGGAACAGATGAAAAGAGTATCATTCCGTCTGCCGTTAAGCACCCGATTAAAAATATTAATAGCATCAGAATACCAATTCCTCCGATTCCAATGTAGGTAAATGTTTTGCTTGGTTGCTTTTGAATCAAAGTGACCAATAAAAGGATTTGACCAATAGCCGGAAGGAGTACAAATGGATGTGCCACCGAAAGAGGGTCTTTGAGAATCTTCGAAAATATTTCGGCTTCAATTTGAAATAAAAACATTTGGTGATCGTGTCCCCATTTCAGAAATCCCAGGAGAGAAGTAATTATCAGAAGCACATTGAATAGTTTCGCTTTCATAAGGTTGCTGATGTGGATTTATATTGTTATTTGCTATTCTGCACAATTTACGACGAATTGTTTTTATCTGATTCAATCCGGGGCTAAAAAAGCTTGATTACAATGCTCGATCAGCGGCTGGGAATACACAAATTAAAATATCAAATTACAAATTGAAAACTTCTACTAAAATTACTCCTCCCAAGCTCTCTGCCAATTGGCACACGGCTTTGAAGTCCCACTATGAACCCCCGATATTTTGAGGCGATATTTTCGATTTTAGTTGAATCTGTTAAGGTAGAATTAGTCGGTAATTTCAATCTTATTCATTCCTCCTTGTAATTCTACAATTCCAGGTTTTCTAATTTGTTTTCCGTTTAATAATAACTTAAGCTCTTCTGTATTACTAATAATAAATTCGCCCAAAATACCTTCGGGCAAATCAATTTTGTAAATACTGCTTTTATTTGACTTTTGGTATTCGCCTTTAATTTCGCCTTTAATTGTAGGAACGGTTATCGAGCATGATGTAAGGCTTGCCATTTGAGGTTTAATCTGCACCCTTTCAAATCCAGGTTTTTCAGGTTTGATTCCCCATAAATATCGACTAATAATATTCAACGGAGCAGTAGCCCATGCATGGTTCCAATCCAGGTTGGGTTTATATTTAATATCCCATGCTTCTAATGTCATGCTTGAACCAATTCGAATCATATTCCACCAGTTGCGATCTCCTTCTGTCTCAGTCATTAAACTAAGTGCATAATCCGCTTCTCCTGCTTTATAAAGCCCTTCAAGAAGATATTGCGATCCATATACACTGCAAGCCATTCCTCTGGTTTTTACATATTCAGCAACAGATTTTTTGTGTTCTTGGGGGACAATGTCGAACGCCAGCGCCAGCATATTCGAGTGCACCGAAGAGTGGGTAGAGCCAATACCATCTATATATCTTCCATTTTCGTTATCGAAAAGCTTTTTGTTAATTGCTTGTTTTGTTCTTAGAGCCATTTGCTGAAAGTGTTCGGCATCTTTTTTATTGCCAAGAACAGCTGCCAATTCCGACATCATTCTCATGTTTTCATAAAAAAAACAATTTACAACTGTATTAATTGGCAACATTTCATGTCCATCGCGTTCGCCTTCTTCTGTTGATAGTTTCCAGCCAGTATCTTTTTGAGCGGGAGGCCAATCAACGATGTCTTTTATTCGCATTGAGGTATCAGCAAAGCCAATCTTTTTCATATAGGCTCCATTTATCTTATCCGAAAAGGAACTTATTAAACCATCATCATCCGCTAATTCGTAAAGCGTTTTCAATTTTAGCGGTTCATAATATTCTTTTAAGATCTTAACATCGCCTGTATAGTAGTAATCCTGATACACCATAAAAATAGTATGTAACAGCCATTCGGTTGGCCATGTCGGATGGTCGAAAAAATACTTTATAGTTTCTTTTGCTATACCATACTCACTATCTACTGCATAATGCGACAATTGATTTATATAAGCATCCGCTTCGTAGGGTATGCGTTCACGATCGCCATCAACATACAATCCGCAAAAGGAGCTTGCTTTGATGGTGTACTTACATATATCCCAAACCTGATTCAGCACAGTGTCTGAACAAGTAAAAGAACTAGCATCGTCGTTGAAACGGTAATGGAATATTTTTTGGCTGATATTTACTTTTTCAATTGGAATATTAAGATTCTCTATTTCGCAATAACGGAATGGTATCACTATGCCAAAGGTATCGGGTAAAATTACAGCAGGTGTTTTGTCGTTCCGCCCATCGGCCGGAAGTTGCAATTGAAATGTTTTTTTTACCGGAATATTCTTTAAAACAACTTTCTTATATCTGATAGTTCCTCCCGGATTGGGATCTATTTTATGGTGATCACTAAGCTTTTCACCAAGATGTATAATAAGAGAATCACCGGGAATAATATCGAATTTTAGAATTAACGCTCCAAATGCATCTTTGCCGAAATCGATGAAGTAACGATTGGGTTCTGTTTTAATAATTTTCCGGGGTGCGATGCAGGAAGATCGAACGTCTTTGATTTGTCCAAAAATGGTGAGATGAAAACAAGTAATGAAAATGGTGATAAGTATTTTATTCATATTCTAATAATTCGTGATCGATAGAGATATTCTCTTAATTTACGATCTTATATTCATATCCAATTTTGTCATTATAGTAAAGCGTAAACTTGTTACTATCTTTTATAATTTTCAATCCATAAAATTTGTTGTTGTAAATAAATGTGTTTTTATCGTCTTGAATTATACAATAAAGCAGGAAATCTCTCTTTTGTCCAATGCTATATATTTGAATAATGTCTCCATTCTCATTTTGTGTGATTTTGTATCTGTCATTAAGAATAATGGCCTTGTCTAGCAGTTTATATTCATCAACTCTTTTCTTATATTTTTGATAATAAAAGTTTTTGTCTTTTTTTTGAATTCTATCCAGAACTGCTTTTTTACTTATTAATTTGGTAAGCGAATCACTGGTCACAATTGAATATCGATGTTTGTTTCTATATGAAATACTTAAGCTGTCTTTGTATTTATCAACCTGAAGTAGTTCGTACATCTTTTTTTTGTTTGAGTTTCCAATCGAAAATTTCCCTTGTTGACTCTTATAATTTCTATTCCATTTACTTTTAGAATATGTTTTCTGTATCTCAAAATCGTTTTTCGTGTCAATATTTAATAAATAATCGATACGTAATGAAAGATTATTGTTCAGATCATAGAATAATCCATTTCCCAAATTAAATCCAAGAAAGTTATATGGAACAACTTTGTTTAACGTTGTCGAGTCATTTACTCGCTCTTGGGTTGTTTGTCTGATAATATCTATTCGCAAGTCATGTAGTTCAACATCTGGTTGAATTGAAAGGCTATCAAATCTGATTTTTGATAGCTCTTTAATTTCAGAAATATTTGAAGTTACTGAACATCCGAATGTTAACAGAATCAAGATGATGAATATGTAGTTGCTTTTTTTCATTTAATTTGGTATTAACGGTCACTTGCAAGTTGTTGTTTCTCCCACTGTCTTGTGATCAGGAACGGAGCGAGACAACGCATATCACTGCACTCTTTTTTATTATAAATACAGCTCTTATTGACGAAAAGTTAAGATGTTGACAATTCTCGTCAATAAGCTGCAGTCTTTTTATCACGGTTGAACGCTTGCGAAAATGGGGCTATGAAGCCATGCTGTCTTATTACCAAAAAGTTGCCTTATATCTTAATGAACCGTCTCGCCTCAGGCGAGATGGTGAGAGGCGCTCCGGTGGGCTTACTGCTCACCGGCCATCTACTCGATTGTAACCAGTAATTTATTTTTTCCATTTTGGTTCTATAAAATTATTTTCATTCGCCCATTTTTCTAATTTATTGATTCTTTCTTTTACAGTTATAGGTAAATCAGAGAACTTTTCAACCATGTAGATTATTAACTGTTGTCTTTTATAATCGCTGAATCCGTGCCTCTCTATTGCCCTTTTATCCTTTCCAACTATTTGATTTTCTATATCTTCTAAAGACAAGTCAGGGAGGCTCTCTATCCATTCAAGAAAGTCTTTCGTATCAGTGTGATTTTCAGAAATATTGACTAATAATTCGAAATAGTTATTAGGCATATATTGTTTCAATTTTTCAATCTCATGTTCTCTCAAATGACTGAAAGTTGGAATGTCGATTCCGAATTTTAAACTATAATCGTAGGTTATTAGTCCTGTGGGATATTTTAGAAGATGAAGAGTCATAACCAAGATTACTATTTCCTCAAATGTGTTTAACCATTTTATGACTAGGTCTTCCTCAAAAGTTTGCCAGTTAGATTTTAGTCTTCCAAATTTATTTGAGTATACATGTCCTTTGGTATGGATATAATTATGAAGATATCCCAGGTCAAGAAGCCGTTTTTTAATATCAAAACTTTGTTGAAATTTCTTAATATTTTCATTTTTTTCAAGAATTTTCCATACATCTCCGAAATATGGAGTGTCGGCTTCTTTAGTCTCTGCAGAGCTCAACCATTTTTTGACAATAATGTGTCCTTCATTATTTATGTTGTAATAGGCAGATAATAAGCCTAATTCAAGAGCACTTCTCAGTGAAGCCATTGCTTGTTTATATAATCCAAAACAAATTAGATTATATGAAATCTGTATTTCCTCCCAAGACTCGTCATAAGGGAACTGATGACCTGACCAAAAATTATCAGTTGTCGTTGGAATTATATTGAACAAAGAATGATATATCCATGAAAGGTCATAAATTTTATTATCAATTTCCAAATGATTCTCAAGATAGTCTTGAGTTTTATTTAGTATCTCAATACTTCTATCAGGTAAATATGTAAATGGTGGTCGTTGCATTTTTTATTATTGTAGGTAACGAAAGTGTATAATCTCCTGTTTTTATTTCTTCTTTATCTTTATTAAAAATGTGTTCTTATTCCTCCATTTTGGTGGGGTAAGAGCAGATTTTAAACAATTTGTTTTCGGGGCAAACATTTTTTTGTTTTTTGGGTCTTTCCCAAAGATATGAAAATCAAAGTAAAAAGAAGGATGCAAAAAGGCAAAAGTTTAAATGTAGAAGCAGGGATATTTTGGACAGATAGATAACAAGAGAGGCTGCCGAATCTCTTCGTGCAGCCTCTTTTTGCTATCTGTGTATTTTCGATTTGTCAGTCGGTTACAACCATTTGATGTAACGGAAATCCTGTCGGTGAGGCAGAGCCGGGTGTTTGGCAAACAGGCGGATGCCGTAATTGTAGGCTCCGGGCTCCATTAGTTGCAAATCCAGGTTCCAGGTGCAGAGAGTTCCTTCTGCGCTGCCTGCTTTAAATTCGATGGCTTCTACCAGGTGCACGGGTGTTCCGTCGTGTCCGTTTTCGGTTACCAGCATTTCCACGCCTACTTCATCCGGTTTTAAACCATGCAGATCGAGCACAACACGCGCCGGGTACTCTTGTCCTATTTTCAGCACATTCGTAATTCCGTCGGTAATTTGCAGTTCTTTCAACTCAATTTGGTTCCAGATTTCAGCAATACGGTTTTTCCATGCCGCCAGTTCGCGTGCCAAACGGTAATTGTCTGCTTTCATGTTTGCAGTTCGTTCGGCCTGTGGCAGGTAATAGCGTTGCTGGTAGTCGTGAATCATTCGCGCCGTGGTGAAATTCGGAGCCACCTGCGCAAAGGTATTTTTCAGGTACGACACCCATTTTTCAGGTACTCCGTGAATGTTGCGATCGTAATATTCAGGAATGATTTCCTGTTCGAGAATGTCGTAAATCATTTCGGCATCCAGTTGATCCTGATAGTCCTGCACATCGTAGGTTTTTTCCTGAGGCAAAGCCCATCCGGCATCTTTGCGGTAACCTTCGCACCACCAGCCGTCAAGAACCGAGAAGTGCAGCGTTCCGTTCATCACTCCTTTTTCGCCGCTGGTTCCCGAAGCTTCCAGTGGGCGGGTTGGAGTGTTCATCCAGATGTCAACTCCCTGTAACAGCATTTTGGCCAGATTCATGTCGTAATTCTGTACAAAAAGCACTTTACCGATAAACTCAGGGCGTTTCGATATGTCAACAATCATTCGAATCAGATCTTGTCCGGCTTTGTCGGCAGGGTGAGCTTTCCCGGCAAAAATAAACTGTACCGGGCGATTCGGATTGTTCACAATTCGCGCCAAACGGTCGAGGTTCTGAAACAACACATGAGCGCGTTTGTAGGTCGCAAAGCGGCGGGCAAAGCCGATTGTTAAAGCCTGAGGATTTAGTTTACTCAGTACTTCAGTAATCAGTTTGGGGTTCTCGTGCCGTTTGATCCAGCTATCGGCAAAACGTTGTTTCACATAAGTGATGGTTTTTTGCCGCAATTGCTGTTTGGTATTCCATATTTCTTCATCCGGAGTTTGGTAAATAGCATTCCAAACCGACATATCCAATTGGTTTGCCGGGAAACCTGCCCCAAAATGTTTTTGGTGAAGTTGTCGCCACTCTTTGGCCACCCAGGTTGAATAATGTACTCCGTTGGTTACATAGCCAATTTCCAGTTCTTCGGGCAAGAATCCCTGGTATAGCGGTTGCAAAACGTTTTTCGAAACATCGCCGTGCAACTTACTCACTCCGTTAATTCCCTGCGAGATATTGCAGGCCAGGTAACTCATGTTGAAATGGTCTTCGGTAGCAGCTGCTTTCCCAAGCTGAATGAAATCTTCCCAAACCAGTCCTACTTTGGGAGCAAATTTTTCCATGTAGCGGCGGAACAAGTCCTCGTGGAACGAGTCGTGTCCGGCCGGAACGGGAGTGTGGGTAGTGAAAAGCGTTGAAGCCCGCACTACTTCCATTGCTTCGGAATAGCTGAGTTGCTCGTTGGCAATATAATTTTTGATGCGCTCCAGACCAATCATGGCCGCATGGCCTTCGTTGCAGTGATAAATGTCGGCATTGTAACCTAATTTTTTCAGTGCACGAATGCCGCCTAGTCCCAGCAGCATTTCCTGTTTCAAGCGGTTTTCGTTGTCGCCGCCGTACAGATGATGGGTCACAAAGCGATCTTCTTCCGAATTGTCTTCAAAATCGGTGTCAAGCAAATAAAGTTTGATCGAACCCACTTCCACTTTCCATACCCGGGCACGAAGGGTTCTTCCCGGATAATCCACGTCGATGTGTACCCAGTTTCCATCGGCATCGAAGGCCGGACTAACCGGAAGTTTCGAAAACTGTTGGGCTTCGTAGTTCGACATTTGCTCGCCGTGCAGCGAGATTGTTTGCTTGAAATATCCGTAGCGGTAAAGCAATCCCATTGCTACCAGATTTACTTTCTGGTCGCTGGCCTCTTTCAGGTAGTCGCCTGCGAGGATTCCCAATCCACCGGAGAAAATTTTAAGGCTGTCGTGCAAGCCATATTCCATACTGAAATAGGCAATCTGATGTCCTTGTGGCAGAGCTCGTTCTTCAAGGTATTTCTGAAACAAATAGTGACATTGTTCCAGTTTTGCCATAAACGAAGGGTCATTTTCCAGTTCCAGGTAGCGCTGGTAGCTCACTTTTTCGAGCAGAACAATCGGGTTGTGTTCGCATTCTTCCCAAAGTTCAGCATCTACCGCCGAAAAAAGTTCACGGGCCTCGTTATTCCAGGCCCACCAAATATTCCGGCTTATTTCCTTGAGCGGAGCCAGGCGTGCCGGGATATTCGATTCTACAAATAATTTTTTCCAAACAGGATTTTCCACCATTGCATGTTTTACGTACCAGGTACGGTTAATATTTTCCATTTTTCTCTTTCTCCCTTATAAAACAGACGCTCGCCTGCTTTGTTTTTTCAGTTTTGCAAACGTCAATTTTCTCGTTCTATCTTTCCTGAGACAAAAGAAGCCAAATTTCAAAGACTGATGAAATTTCGGGCATAAAATCAACCTTACTTTTTTGATTCATAACTATTTCCTAACCAACACTACTCTATTCCCCTTCTGTATATGATTGTGTTTTTCGTTGTGCTGACGGGAACATTTTATTCCGGGATTTTAAAAATCCTGAAATTCTTTTTTAATAAAACTCCAAACAAATATGCGGGTAGCATTAGAAGCAACGACCCACACAGGAAGAAAAATATATCTTTCATCTGATAGTCCTGTTCTATCAGTTTCTTGATAAACCCGCAGAAATGATGGGTAAACAAAAACAGGAAAACTCCAGCAGCAAAAGACTTACTTTTCTCCAGATTGGTTTGCAAAAAAATCGTCCAAACAAAAATCATCAACGAAACGCTGATAAAATGCAAAGCTACATAGCCCCAATTAATCGTTAAGCCGGGCAAAAGAAACCATATATTCAAAAAGAGTGTTCCTAAAAGTCCGCCGGCAACCGCAATAAACATGGGTTTGTCACGCTTTATCAGATAAAATGCAATTCCCGGAACCAAAGAGATGCTTAAGATTTGCGCAACAGCCATTGCAAAAATCAAATTTGGAACGGTATTTTCACCAAGCCAATAAATCAATCCAACAACCGGAAGATAAATTGTAGAAAGTGAGATAATCAGCGAAATGAAAAATCTGTATCGATGCTCTCCTATGTAATATTTTCGCAACTTAATCATCACAACTGCAATAAACGTCTATTTCGACGGCTTCTTTTTTGCCTTATTTTGCAACGCTTTCAGTTCTGCCTCGTATTTCACTATTTTTTTGTCTTTCTCCTCAACGATTTTTTTCAGTGATTTAATTTCACGAGCCACTTCGCCGGTCGGAACCAGCTTGTCGAGACGAAGAATGAAATCATTCAGCACATTCATGTAATTGATGAATGCTTCGTACGGGTTTTCGTACGGGTTGAAATATTTATGCACTTCGCCATCGGAGAAGAATTTGGTGCACATGTAATAAAAATGGTCGCTGGCTTGCAGGTATTTCCAGTCTTTCAGCAAATCGGGATCGGTAACTTGCAGCATTCGGTCAGACAATTCGTACAATTTGTTGAATGCTTCGTTCTGAAGTTGGTTTCCGAGCCAGGCAGTGAGGTCGCGTTCTTCGTCGGCCCACGAAATGGTATGAGGCACATTCACCACCGAAATGGGTTGAAATTTTTCGGCTATTTCCGAAGGAGTTGCAAATTTGAGTTTTCCGCTTTTCAATGCTTCGCCGGGAACAGCTCCCAGAAAATCAAAAATTCCGGTTTCTGCCCACTGATGTTCTCCAAATGTTTCGTAATCAATGAATACATTGAAAATTTCATCTTCCGGAGAACTATTGATCCATCGCACGTATTTGTCAGCAGTAAGTGGGTATTCATTCCAGTCACGGTTCGAGAACCGGAAAGCAATGTCGTCGCTTAGCTTGAAGTTGCGCATCAGTACTTTCAGTCTCGGATTGAGGGCGTTTACATACAAATAATTGGGCGATTTCCATCCCAGAATATGTTTGGCACCTTCGGTAAGCATGGCTTTGTAGCCCAGTTCGGCTACCATTTGCCCAATTTCATCCGAATAAATTAATTCGGTATTGCGGAATACGCTTGGCTTTTGTCCGAAATATTTTTCAATCAGGGCATCGTGTTCCTGTACCTGCTGAACAAACAATTCTTTGTTTTTCAGTGCTACCAGCGAGTGCGAGTAGGTTTCGGAAAGAAACTCAACTTGTCCGGTTTCGGCCAGGGCACGGAACGAATCCAGCACCTCGGGAGCATACAGCTCGAATTGATCGAGAGCCAGTCCCGAGATTGAAAATGCCACTTTAAATTTTCCTTTGTGCTGCTTAATTAAATCGAGCAATAATCGGTTAGCCGGTAAATAACAACGGTCGGCCACTTTGCGCATGATCGATTCGTTGGCAAAATCGTCGTAGTAATAATGGTCGTTGCCAATATCAAAAAAGCGGTACCGGCGATAGCGGAACGGCTGATGGATCTGGAAATAAAAACAAATGGCTCTCATATCGATGGTTGATTTATGCGTTTTCAATTGCTTGGATATAAATATCGCGAACCTGTCGGGCCGAATTTTTCCACTTCAGGTTATCTACTTCTTCTTTTCCGTATTTCACAAACATGGCATGCAAGGCCGGATAGTTGAGCAATCCGTAAATGGCATCGGCCATTGCATGGGTGTCCCAATAGTCGGTTTTAATAGCGAATTTCAATATTTCGGAAACTCCGGATTGATGTGAAATAATCACCGGCACGTTGGTTTGCATAGCTTCGAGCGGCACAATACCAAATGGTTCCGACACCGAAGGCATCACAAAAACATCGCTCATCCGGAACATATCGAACACATCGTCGCCCCGCAAAAAACCAGTGAAATGAAACCGGTCGGTAATGCCCAAACTTGCTGCGCGACGGATCATTGCATTCATCATATCGCCACTTCCGGCCATTACAAAGCGCACTTTGCTCATTTTTTGCAGCACAAGATATGCTGCTTCAACAAAGTATTCCGGTCCCTTCTGCATGGTGATACGCCCCAGGAAGGTGACAATTTTT
Organism: Prolixibacteraceae bacterium; assembly: GCA_963668595.1. Lineage (GTDB taxonomy): Bacteria > Bacteroidota > Bacteroidia > Bacteroidales > Prolixibacteraceae > GWE2-42-39. Next base: position 3,887,760 of record OY764876.1, read on the forward strand.
TCGTCCACCCCTTTTTTCAGGCGAACTTTTTCTTCCTGCGTAACCGGCTCAACGGCGTTGTAAACGGTAATGACTTTGGCCGGGTCAATGCCGTATTTGTCGATCACAATATTGCGGGTCAGGTTACTGACGGTAATAATGCGGTCGGCAGTGTCCATACCTCGTTTTTCAATTTCATATACCTGCGGATTTACACTTCCTCCACTGCGGTCAAAATCGGTTGCATGTACATGGATGACCAGCGGTTTGCCGGATACCTCTTTAGCGGCAATGCCTGCGGGGTATGCCAGCCAGTCGTGTGCATGAATGACATCGAATTCCGAATCGCGGGCAATTACTTCGGCTACTACCGAATACTTGTAAATCTCGTGTAGTAAATCTTTCCCGTATTTTCCTGAAAAATCAAGTTTCCCTTCCGAGTTGGTTTCAACCAGGCGGGTTCGTTCCGACAGGTTTTTCGAGTTCAGTTGCCAAAATTCTTCGGGATCGGTGTAGGGTACAATGCCCGATTCAACCTCGTAGTAATCAATTTTTTTCTGAAGATCGGCAAAGCTGACGCTTTTTTTTGTTACCGGTACATTGTTGGCACCAATTAGTCTCATCGACGACTGGTCTTCGTCTCCGTATGCTTTGGGAACCACAAAAATAACGTCCACATCTTTGTATTCGGCCAGCCCTTTGGTCAACCCGTAGCAGGCCGTTCCCAACCCTCCGGAAATGTGCGGTGGAAATTCCCACCCAAACATCAATACCTTCATAGACTCCATTTTTGCAGATTAATCTCCGTATTCGCGTACCAGTTTGTACGCTTTTATCACTGCGGCAACACTCCATGCCTGACTAATTGATCCTTTGGCCGAGTGTGGCGGGTTGCCGTTATAAGTTTCAGAAATGGTTCCGATGCAATGTTCCGACATTTCTTCTTCGAACCCTTCTATTATCTTTTGTACAAACGGTAGTCCTCCCCGTTTGTGTATTTCTAGATAAGCTTTCACGAAAAACTGAATCCACCAGGGCCAAACAGTTCCCTGATGAATGGCTCGTTCACGTTCGTCGGGCGATCCTTCGCATTGTCCCTTGTAAAGTGGATCTTGCGGCGAAAGGCTTCGCAAACCACGTGGCGTAAGTAACTGTTTCTTAACCACACTAAGCACCAGTTTTTGTTTTTCCCGGTCAAGTGGCGAGTAGTCGAGTGCCGCAGCCAGTAGCATATTGGGGCGTACCGACCAGTTTTTGTATGTGCCCGAAACGTAATCGGCCAGATAGCCTTTGCGGTCGTCCCAGAACGTATCCAGAAACGACTGGGCAACTTGCACCGATGTAGCTTCCCATTCTGCGATAAACGCTTTGTCGCTGTTGGCATGTGCCAGTTCGAGAGAAAAGCAGAGTGCATTGTACCAAAGCGCATTCACTTCCACAGTCATGCCGGGACGATGAACAACGGGTTTCCCCTGAATGTACGAATCCATCCAGGTAAGGGCAATGTTGGGCGTTGTTGCATCAATCAGCCCGTTATCAGCCATTTTTATATTGAATTTCTGTCCGTCGCGGTATCCGTGCAATATTTGTTTAATTGCTGGTCCGTATTTCTGCCAGATGTATTTCGAATCTTTTAAATGAGAATGATATTCCTGCAAAGCCCAGAAAAACCAAAGCGAAGCATCCGAAGTGTCGTATTCGCAATCGTATTGGCCGCATATTTTAGGAAATAAGCCATCTTGCAGACGATTGAGCTGTGTGTCCATCACTGCCTCAAAAGTTGCGGTGTCGTCGCGTTCAAGCGTTAATCCGGGCAGGGCAACAAATGTTTGTCTGGTTCGTGCTCCGTACCAGGGGAAGCCAGCAATAATATCGGTTTGTCCGTTTTTCTTTACAATGAATTGCTGGGCGGCATTGTCGATGTTATCAAGAAATGTTTCCCGTGGGATGCGTTTGTTTACCTCGCGGGTGAATTTTTGTTTAAACGAAGCCGGTTTAGCTTCGAATGTTGCCGCCGAAAAAACAATGCTTTCTCCTTTTGCGATGGGCAATTCAAAATATCCCGGCACAAACAGATCTTCCTGAAAATCGTATCCACGATGTTGTTCCTTGATGTATTCAATGTCGTAATACCAGTGCGGAACCGGTACGAAATCGGGTTCTTTCGAGAATTGCATATGCAGGTATGGGTACGCATCATACAAACGCAATTTTACTCCTTGCGTGATTGGTTTGTATTTGGTATTTGCATACAAATTGGCTTTACTCAGTGTGTGCACATTTCTGAAAGCCAAAAAAGGCTTGAAGCGCAAAGTTGTTGGCGAATGCGCATCGAGCAGGGTGTAGCGGATGAGTACTTGTTGCTCGTTTTCAACCAGCAACCGCTCGCGTTGAAGCAATACGCCTCCCACCCGGTAAACCGTTTTCGGGATGTGGTTCACTTCGATGTCGCGGATATATTTGTGACCTTTGGGTTCGTAGTGGTCGCCTGAATATTTATGGATTCCGAGATTGAACTCGGTATTGTGCTGTATAATTGTTTCATCCAACGATGAAAGCAATACATGTTTCCCTCCGTCGAGCTCGTCGAAGGGGCATACCAGCAATCCGTGGTATTTGCGCGTATTACAACCCGAAAGGGTAGTACTCAGGTACGATCCGGCACGGTTGGTGCGAAGAATTTCGCGATAAAGCGAATATTCCAGATTCACCAATTGATCTTTGTCGAATTTTAAATAACTCATATTCCAGACAATTTTTATTCAAAATCAACGAACTTACAGCTTGGGCTGGTTTCGGTCAGACAGGTCTCTAAATATAGCTAAATAACTGGTTTATTTTATCTCGTTTTGGTCAAAATAGCGGAATTGTTGCTCAAAATGTGTTTTTTCTTTTTCAAAATTAAGAAACGGGAAACTTTTTGTTAAGCGATCGATCTCGCGGAGATTGTGAGTCAGGAATTTCCGATACTCTTCGGACGCGGGATTGAAAGGGCGGTGGGCAAATGCCTGCCGTATTTTTAGAATTTCTTTTACAAGAGCGATGCTTTGTTCCGAAATCACTGCGTCGCGAAACTTGTTGAAGATATATTCTACCGCAATGTCGTTGGGATGCAGCATGTCGGCGGTATAAAACCGATAGTCACGCAGTTCGTCCATCATTATTTCGTAAGCCGGGAAATACGAACAGGAATTTGGTTGGTCGCAGTTCTGTATTTCGTCAATGGCCAGCAACAGGCTTGCTTTGCTGCGCTGGTTTTCTGTTGCCCCGTCTTTCCAGTGGCGAACCGGGCTAACTGTAAAAATAATATTCAGTGCGGGGTTGAAGTTTTTCAGTTCGCGAATAAGGTTCTTGTAATCCGATACGATTTCTTGAACAGAAAGTCGCTCGCGGATGAATTCGCGGGCCGGTATTTTATGGCAATTCGAAACAATTTGATTGTCTTTTTTTAATCGATATACCCACGAGGTTCCGAACGTGAGAATCAGGAACCGGGCTTTTTTCAGAAACTCAGAAGACGAAATCAGTCGTTGATTGATTCCTTGCAAGACATGGTCTGCATCGATTCCGGAAAAGCGGCTGTGGTGCATGAAGCTATTCCACTGCCCCTGATCGAAAAATAATTCAGCATGAGAAAATGGCTGTGCCTGCATCAATCGGCGGAGACTTGCACTGAGCGATGCCGGATTGTATAAAATGCCAAACGGATTGATGTCGGTGTCGAATTTTTGATCTTCCAGTTTTTGCCCAATATTTTCGGAAAAACACGAGCCAAGCATCATCACCGGACTGTTGTGATCGATTTGCTGCGGAAAACGGTCAATTTCTATTTCTGTATGGAATTTCATGAAGAATAATGCTGTTGTTCTTGATTTATTGCGGAACCGTGAAAAAGAAAGTGGAACCCACTCCGAGCTTACTTTTTACGGAAATAACTCCTCCCTGAGCTTCGATGAATGTCTTGCATAATTTGAGGCCCAGACCAGTTCCCGATTCTTTCCATGTACCTTGTGCCGAACTGGTGAAAGTCTCTTCGAAAATACGTTTACTTTTCTCTTCATTCATTCCAATTCCGTTGTCTTCAACCTGAATTGTTGCCAGCGTGCCATTGTTCTCCGCTTTAATATGGATTGTTCCTCCGGGATTTGAAAACTTGATGGCATTCGATAATAAATTGCGAAGAACAAGCCGAACCAAATCGCGGTCGGCAGTGATGATCATATTTGCCTGATGGCTTATTTTAATTTTCTTTTGCTGAAGCTGAAAATCGTAAGCAAGCAACATTTTGCTAATTACGTCTTCAAGATTAAACGTAGTTTTTGTCAGCTTGAAACCATCGAATTGCATTTTGGTCCAATGCAAGATGTGAATCACAAAATCGAGATTCGTTTTTACTTGCTGCTGAAGTTCGCGAAGCAACTCCTCTCTTTCTTCTTCTCTGATTTCTTCGGAAAAATATAAATTCAGTACCGCGTCGATATTCGAAAGCGGACCTTTTACATCGTGTGAAACTACTGAGAGAAGTGTATTTTTTAGATTATTGCTGAATTCGATATTTTCCCGTTGTGCTTTGAATATCCGGGCAATCATCATTAACCCGATACTTAACGGGTAAGCAACGATTAGGGGCATAATGGTGGCAATAATATAGCCGGTCCAAAATTCTTGAAGTCCAAACAGGAAGGCAATAATTGTATAAATGAGTAAGGAGAAACAAACAATGAATAAGGTTACCCCCCACGGGCCTGTTCGTACCCCGATTTCTCCCCAGCGTAAAATAGTTTGTTCTAGTTTTTTAGGCATCGTCTAATTTTCTCGTACTTTTTTTATCGGATGGTTTTGCAGCACCATGGCGGTGCGGGCAGGCAAATATAAGCGAAGAAAATGGTTTCCACTGATGCCTGCTTCGGCTTGTGTGTAATACCATGCCGTTTGATCGATTCTGTTTTGTCCTCCGAAGCGTTCTTCATCGGTATTTAAAATGATGCGGTATTTGGATGCCGGCATCTCCAATCCATAATGGGTAAACGACTGCGTTGGATGAAAATTGAATACGAACAGAAAATCGCCGCGCCGGAAAGCCAGTACTTTGTTGTCGTTGTGATCGTGTACCCAATACACATCCGAAATCTGGAGCAGTTGATTTGCTCCGCAGAATTGCATCAGTGCCTGATCGAAATCGTTTAGCCAGTGATAACGCAAATCGTGATTCTCGGTCAAATACCAGAGTCGGCGGGCATGCTGGTACGACCACTGGTTGCCTTCGCGCGGAAAGTCAATCCATTCGGGATGCCCGAATTCATTTCCCATAAAATTGAGGTAGGCGCCACCAGCAGTAGCAACTGTTGCCATCCGAATCATTTTATGCAGTGCCAGTCCGCGTTCTACAATCAGGTTGGGCTGATCTTTTCGCATGCTGAAATACATTTCTTTGTCGATGAGCCGGAAGATGATGGTTTTGTCGCCCACCAGTGCCTGATCGTGCGATTCAGCATAACTGACCACTTTTTCGTCCGGACGCTTCGAGGTGAGCTCGTGAAATAACTGTCCCATGTTCCAGTCTTCGTCGGCCTGCTCTTTGATGATTTTTATCCAATAGTCGGGCACTCCCATCGCCATGCGGTAGTCGAAACCCAAACCGCCCTGACCGATCGACACTGCAAGGCCAGGCAGTCCGCTCATTTCTTCAGCAATGGATAATGCCTGCGGATTGATTTCGTGAATCAGCTTGTTGGCCATCCGAAAATAGGCCACCGCTTCCCGGTCAACGTTTGGATTGAAATAGTCGTCGTAGCAAGTGAAAGCCTTGCCTAAACCATGATCGAAATAGAGCATGCTGGTTACTCCGTCAAAACGAAATCCGTCGAATTTAAATTCTTCAATCCAGTAAGTGATATTGGAAAGTAAAAAATGCAGCACTTCCGGTTTCCCGTAATTAAAACAATAGGAATCCCATGCAGGGTGTTCGCCTTTTGCGCCATCGTGAAAAAACTGGAACCGGCTGCCATCGTAGCGTCCCAATCCTTCGGTTTCGTTTTTTACTGCATGCGAATGCACTAAATCCATAATTACCGCGAGTCCCATTTCGTGGGCATCATCAATCAGTTGTTTTAGTTCTTCGGGCGAACCAAATCGCGATGAGGGGGCAAAAAAACTGGATACATGGTAGCCAAAACTTCCGTAGTACGGATGCTCGGGAATAGCCATTAATTGAACGGTGTTGTATCCTGCTTCTTTAATACGTGGCAGTATTTGTGTACGAAATTCGTTAAACGAATGCACCCGTTCTTCTTCGCCTGCCATGCCTACATGTGCTTCGTAAATTAGCGGTGCATCATTGGTGCGTTTAAAATCGGTGTTCTTCCACGAATAGATTTCTTCGGGCTGCCACACCTGTGCATTAAATACCAACGTGTTTTCATCTTGCACAACACGACGACACCATGCCGGAATCCGCTTGCCTGTTCCTCCTGCCCAGTGCATCGACAAGGCGTACAGTTGTCCGTGTTTTAAAGCCTCTGCCGGGAGTTGAAGTTCCCAGTTGCTGTTTTTGGTGGCGTGCAGCCGAAAATCATTCTGTTCCTGCCAGTTGTTGAAGTCGCCAATCAGAAAAATTTCGGTGGCAAAAGGTGCCCAGTCGCGAAAAATCCATCCGCCGGAGACGCGATGAAGTCCAAACCACTCGTGTCCGCGGGCAAACTCATTCAATGTTTTTCCGGCACATATTTCCTGCTCGATTTTTTCTGCAAACTCAAGCCAGTTGCTGATGGTTGTTGTGTGCGGCTGTAGCCACGGATCGTTTTGTACAAACAAAGGGGTTTCCATCGTTGTGTTGTTTCGCCTAAAGATAGCAAAACAAACAGAAATTGATACGGGTACGGAAAAGCGATTCTTTTTTGATTGTATGCGCTTTATTCATCGGAAGACTTCGAGTCGTCCGATGAATATAAGCCAGACGTGCTGACGGGGATAAATTATTAGGTAATTTTGGAGTGAAATTCTGTTGAAACTAATTTTCAATCCAAACAAATACAACTAAAATGAAAATAGAACATTTGGCAATCTGGACCAGTGATTTAGAGCGAATTAGAGCATTTTATCAGAACTATTTTGGGATGAAGTGCAGCAGTAAATATGAGAATGTACAGAAAGGTTTTTCATCGTATTTCCTCTCATTCGAGAGTGGTGCCCGAATCGAAATCATGACGCGGAAAGATATTTCGGGCGAACGAGGCGTGAAAGAATATTCGGTCGGGTTAACTCATTTTGCCATATCGGTAGGAAGTGTTGAGTTGGTAAATAATTATACTGAATTACTGCGGAAAGATGGCTTTACGATATACAGCGAGCCGCGCACAACAGGAGATGGCTACTATGAAAGTGTGGTGCTCGATCCGGATGGGAATCATGTTGAGATAAGTGAATGAACAGAACATTGTTGTTGTGCGTTTTTGACTTATTTTTGGCATAGATTCCCGATCTGTAAGTACTCTTTTGGGAACATGGAACGTGTTTTTTTCGCACGAAGAGATTATGATTTGGGTGATTTTGTGTCGTTAAATTTTTAGGAACCTATGCGCCAATTAAAAATACTATTGACCAACTATTGGCTTCTGATCGTATTTCTTGTATTAAAAATGGTGATACAGTTTGTTGTTGTAAATCCGGTTTATGAGTTGCACCGGGATGAATTTTTATACCTCGATCAGGCGAACCATTTGTCTGCCGGGTATATTTCTGTTCCTCCGTTTTTGTCGTGGATTTCATCTGTGATTTTCTTCCTGGGAGGAAGCGTGTTTTGGATACGATTTTTTCCTGCATTGTTTGGTGCAATGACGATATTTTTTGCATGGCTCACTGTTGAAGAGTTGCATGGGAAAATTTATTCAAAGATACTTGTGTCGTGTGCTTTGCTATTTTCTGTATTCATTCGATTGAATATTTTATTTCAACCTAATGCTTTTGATATTCTTGCATGGACAAGTATCTTTTATTTTTTGATACGTTTTATTCGTACAGAGAATAATAAATGGTTGTTTTATTTGGCTATTGCTTTTGTGTTGGGCTTTTATAACAAGTACAATGTGCTCTTTGTTATGGTTGGACTATTGGTTGGGTTGGCTCTTACAAAAAAGCGAACCGTTTTCCTGAATAAATACTTCTATATAAGCTTCTTGCTTGCGGTTTTGTTAATTCTCCCGAACTTGTATTGGCAGGTTGTTTCTCACTTTCCGGTAATTCATCACATGCAGGCATTGAAGAATACACAGTTGGATTACACCAGTACTTCGGGATTTTTAATCGACCAGTTATTGTTTATGGGAGGATCGTTGTTTGTTGTGATTGCAGCACTTGTTGGGCTGTCGGCGCACAAAAAATTCAGCGATTACCGGGTGATTGTGATTGCCTATTTTGTGGTCATTCTTATGTATGTATTTCTCAAAGCAAAAAGCTATTATGCATTGGGATTGTATCCGGTTTTATTAGTGTTTGGAAGTGTATATTTAGAAACAATCCTTTCTTCTGCCTGGAAAAAATATGTGATTATTCTTTTGATATTGGTCAATTTTGCAGGCTTTTCTCTTTCGTATGATTTGATACTTCCTATACAAAAGCCATCGTCGATTATTGAAAATAAAGACAAGTTTGAAAAAGTTGGACTGTTGAAGTGGAATGATGGAAAGAACCATCATATTCCTCAGGATTTTGCGGATATGCAAGGCTGGGTGGAGATGGCTGATAAATCGTTGCAGGCATATTTAGGTTTGCCGGAAGAAGAAAAAATGCAAACGTTGATTTTTTGTGATAATTATGGACAGGCCGGAGCATTGAATTATTATAATAGAGGTAAAATGCCCGAAGCATATTCTGCCAGTACCGACTATATTTTCTGGATACCTCGGAATAAGGATATAAAGAATGTACTATTGGTGGGAAATTTGCCCGATAATAAAATTGTGTCCATGTTCAGAGAAGTTAAGTTGATGGGAACTGTTGAAAGTGAATTCGCAATCGAAAAAAATACACGTATATATTTGCTTTTGGGTGCAAATGAAGATTTTTCCAGACTATTTTACGAGACGATGGATTCTCGCATTTCTAATTTTGATATATTCTGATCGCATGATTTGATTCTGTAAATATCTTGTCGATAACGAAAAAATAAAGCACATTTTCTTTTCATGACTTTATTTCGTCGTAAAAGGAAAATATGCTTAATCAGGGAAAACAGACTGTTTTATTCTAGTAACCTATCATTTTTATCTTTTCCCGCCTCTGAATTTCTTTTGTTTACGAAGATGTTTGGGAGGGTTTTTCACTTCTTCTTTCTTCGGAAAAATCTTTTTCTTTTCGTGGAAAGCGCCTTTGAATGTTGGATCTTCCAGTCGTTTTTGCCGGTCGATTTCCCGTAATTGGGTTTGACTTTCGAATTTGCTTGTTGCCGCTACCTCCAAATCTTCGGGCAGTTCTTTTTCCGGTATTTCCATGCGGATAATTTTCTCAATTTTCCGCAGGTGATATACTTCTGAAGGATCAATCAGCGTAATCGCTTCGCCTACATTATTGGCTCGGGCCGTACGTCCGATGCGGTGCACATAATCTTCGTAGTTTGGCGGAATATCAAAATTTATTACATGGCTAACCATCTCCACGTCGATGCCACGTGCCGAAAGGTCGGTGGTGATTAAAATGCGCACGTCGCCTTCTTTAAATGCATTGATGGCGTTGATGCGTGTATTTTGCCCTTTGTTGGAGTGCATAATCCGTTTTTCGCCTTCGGTTTTTCGCTTGACGATTTTATAAACCGCTTCCGCATTTTCTTTTGTTTTGACGAAAATAATGACGCGCGAAAAATGCTCTTCATCCTGCAACAGGTAGCGAATGAGGTTGAGCTTGGTAGCTACATTCGGAACACGGTAGTAGCATTGGTCGATTAATTCGGCAGGAGTAGCGGAAGGCGCAACTTCTACTCGTTCGGGAAAGTCGAGAAACTCATGAGACATCTCTTCTACTTTCTCGTTGAACGTGGCCGAAAATAAGAGGTTTTGTCTTTTTACCGGGATAATTTCCAGGATTTGTCTGATCTGAGGCATGAAACCCATGTCGAGCATGCGGTCGGCTTCGTCGATAACCAGTGTTTTTACTTTTTTCAAAGTAAGTGCCCCGGATCGATACAAATCCATCAAGCGACCGGGAGTAGCTACCAGAATATCAATTCCCGGCGCAAGTAATTCGGCATGTTTGGTCCAGCCAATTCCTCCGAATACTGCCGCATGGCGTATGTTTGAATAGCGCGTCAACTCCGCAATATCTTCGCCAACCTGTATGGATAGTTCGCGGGTAGGCACTAAAATTATTGCGCGGGGATCTTCTCCTTCGGCCTTAATCAGTTTGGTGAAAATAGGCAACAGGTAAGCGGCCGTTTTTCCAGTTCCGGTTTGGGCAATGCCCAATACATCAACCCCCGACCGAATGATGGGGATTACTTTTTCCTGAATAGGCGTTGGTTGTACAAATTCCAGCTCGTCGAGCGCTTTCAGAATTGACTTGGGTACTTTTAAATCTTCGAATGTTAGCATGTTGCAAAGAAAGAGCGAAAAAAGCAAAGGGCAAAGAGTCGGACAGAAAAGTTTTACACTGATTGTGTCTTTGAATCAGATACGATGATGAATGAGCCGACTGTCTTTCTTTTTATTTTCGTTCGCTTTCAACCGTGTAAACAAAACTATCGCCCCGGTAGTAGCCGTAATTGAATTCAATGGGGCGTTTGTTCTCGTCGTAAACGAATCGTTTTCGGAAAAGCACCGGGTCGTCGGGGGTAATATTCAGTTTTTTACAGATAAATGGCGTTGCTTTGATTGCACTTAATTCTTCGTATGACAGCGAAGCTTTGACGCCATATTTTTCTTCCAGAATTTCGTATAGTGGACGACTGAAATCGTCGTTGCCGGTTATCCCAATTTCCGGATTAAAGTAAGAAATGAAAAAAACAAAGGGGAAATCTTCTTTTCCGCGTAGTCGTTCAAGGGTGAGTACGCGTGATTCAGGTTTTAAATCGAAAAATGAAAGAACATCTTTCTCCGGAACTTGCCAGCTTACATGAAGTTCAAAATTGAAAACTTTTATACCCAATGCATTCATCTCCTGCGAGAAACTAAGCCAGTTTTTAGCTCTTCCGAGTACGCCTTTTCGTGAGACTTTGGTTCCGTATCCTTTTTTCCGGGTAAGTAGTCCTTCGTTTACCAGTTTCATGATGGCATAACGGAGTGTATTTCTTGATATACCCAACTGGTTTGATAATTCAACTTCGTTGGGCAATAGTTTGCCCTCCTGATATTCTTTCTTTTCTACTAATTCGCGTAAAAGTTTTTCAGCCTGAATATGCAATGGGGTCGAACTATTATGATCTACTTCAAATTTCATGAAAAAAAGTCTTAGTTAATAATCCTGTTCTCTTTGCAAAAAGTGAAGTGGTTTTTGTATTCGTAACAAAACATTACTCACCAGTACCGGAAAGCGACGCAGGTATTTTATTGAGATAAAAGTATAAAATGTTTTGAATCTTCAACGGTGTTGACAATTGGGAAAAGAATAATGAGGTGCTTTGTTTTTGAGGTGCATTTTTGTGTTTTTTTGATTTGATTTAGTAGTATGTGTGAACATTATTCTGTGCCGAGATGTAGGTTTTAACTTTAGGCTTGTTGTCGCATTGAGTTTTATTTTTGTATTTGATGTATTTGTTAAATGTTTGTTTGTTAGTAGTATATTTGTTGTTTCTTCGTTTTGTAAAAAAACTTGTGACTTGTGTTTGATAGATTTTTTTGCATACAATCAGAATCTTTTGTTTGTTGAATAAATATTAATAAGTTTGCACATATAAAATAAATATCAGAACAATCAGATGTGTAATGATTGATTTTGTGATATCGTCAATGGCAGAGGCCGTGTAATTGAGCAATCGAGGATGGACTGGTGTGTGTGATTGTGTACATTGAGGCTGAGCGCATACTTATAAGAAGATCAACGAACGTGTAAAAATACATTCGTATGCAAAAAAAATACATTTCGCTTGTGGCGATTTTCCTTTTGCTATGTTCCGGGCTTAACGCCAAAATGATTTGGCAGATCGGAACGCATGATAATTCCTCTGCTGATTTGGCTTTGGGACCTTCGGATTACAATAAATTTTTAAGTAAAGACTTTGGTTTTGAAGATCGCTATTATTTAATAGGTAAATCTGTAGCAAAAACGGACTTTCCTTATGTTTTGCCTGGACCGGCTGATACATGGGGCGGTACCTGGGGAACATCCGGATGGCGTACACACGAAATCAATATTTTATTTGGCGTTCAATCGATGCTTGCCAATGGCGATTGGAAACTCTTTATCGATTTGGTCGATTCTCAGGCGGACAAGTCGCTGATGAAGGTTTGTGTAAATAATCAGCAAAATAAATTTTTGTTGAAAGGAAAATCAAACGAATCAATCAATGGTAACGTTTCTGAAAAGTCTGAACATGTTATTGAAATTCCGATTGATAGGGGTGTAATTAAAGAAGGTGGTAATTGTGTTACCATTACTATATTGGAGGGATCGTGGGTGGTTTTTGATGCCGTTCATTTGGAAGGGCCGAACGATGTTGTGCTGACAGATAACAAGGAAGTTTTTGTGCGAAATATTGAACCTGCGAAATATGAATTGGCAAATGGGAAAAAACGGTTTCATCCATTACTGATTGATTTGGAGCATTTTGAAGGTTCACCTAAAATAGATGTGCTTCTTGATGGTGCTTCAATTTATACAACGAAATTGGATACGGGGCGCTACCTGCTGGAAGTGCCTATGCCGACAGTGAAAAAAGAAAAATACAGTAAGTTCCAACTTTTGGTTAATGGCAAAGAAGTTCAGTCGGGAAGTATTACACGTGCGCCTCAGGCATTGCAATCGCTGGCCGATTATGTCGATACACGTGTAGGAACAGCACACTCGCGCTGGATGATTGCTCCCGGGCCATGGATGCCGTTCAGTATGGTAAAGATTAGTCCCGATAACCAGAATATGGGATGGCAGGCGGGTTACCAACCGACTTTTGAATCACTGGGGTGTTTCAGTCATATTCATGAATGGACCATGGCCGGACTGGGAATGATGCCAACTAACGGTAAATTGCAAATTCAGGTTGGCGATCAGTTTGATCCGGACTCGGGATACCGTTCGCGGATTGATAAAGCATCGGAAGAATCGCCGCTCGGTCATTATAAAGTATTTCTTACCGATACAAAAATATGGGCTGAGGTAACTGCTACTACTCGTTGCAGTTTCCAACGGTACACTTTCCCTGACAATCAGGATGGTCGTGTGATGATTGACATGCATGTACCGGCTGAGTACAATTACCTTTTGCCAGATGTGGAGATTAAACAGGTTAATGCCTATCGTATCGAAGGGAAAAGTCATCAGATTTCGCCAAGGCCGCATGTTTGGAGTGATGATGCAGATCAGGAATATACCGTCAATTTTGTTATTGAGTTCGACCAGCCGATCAAGAACATTGGTGGCTGGAAAGAAAAGGAAATAATTCACTCGGGTTACATAAACGGAAAAGATTTGAAAGATGCTGGCTTGTTTGTCGAGTTCGACACAAAGAAGTCAAACGTAGTACAGGCTCGTGCAGGAATATCGCTGGTGAGTATCGAAAACGCTTCGGAAAACCTGGAAACAGAAATTACCAGACCTTTTGGCTGGAACTATGATGCGGTGGTGAAAAATCAGAAAGATGTATGGAACAGCTACTTGTCGAGAATAGTAATTACTACAGATAATAGGCTGGAGAAAATTCGCTTTTATAGTGATTTCTTTCGCTCAATGTGTCGGAATACCTGGAGTGATGTAAATGGAGAATGGATTGCTCCGGATGAAACCAAACAAAGATTGACAAATCCCGAACATTTGGCACTTGGCTGTGATGCTTTCTGGAATACCTTCTGGAATTTAAACCAGTTCTGGAATTTGGTTACCCCAGAATGGGCTTCGAAATGGGTAAACTCTCAGCTTGCTTTGTATGATGCCAACGGGTGGTTGGGAAAAGGACCAGCCGGAATGGAATATATTCCGGTGATGGTTGCCGAACATGAGATTCCGCAAATGGTTTCTACCTATCAAATGGGGATTCGTGATTTCGATACTGAAAAAGCGTTTCAGGCCATGAAGAAAATGCAGACCACGCCAGCGACACAAGTAGCTGGTGGTTTTGCAGGAAACCGCGACCTGGTCTCATACATGAAATATCACTATGTGCCGTCTGATAAAGGACGTTTTTCGAATACGCTGGAATATTCGTACGACGACTGGACGCTGGGACAATTTGCCAAAGCTCTTGGCAAGAATGAGGATTTCAAGATATTTAATGATCGTGGTAGTTGGTGGAAAAATGCATTCAATCAGGAAACTGGTTATGCGCAGATGCGACACAGCAATGGAACGTTTGAAGAACCTTTTGACCCGTTTCAGACCGGACGTAATCACCACTATGTTGAAGGTAACGCGTGGCAGTTGAGCTATTTTGTACCACAAGATGTCCCCGAGTTGGCCAAATACATTGGCAAAAATAAATTTGTAGAACGCCTGAACTGGGGATTTCAGGTTAGTGAACCCTGGCGGTACAATGCGCCAAACGATCAATACTGGGATTATCCGGTGGTGCAGGGCAACCAGCAATCGATGCATTTTGCATTTCTGTTTAACTGGGTCGGTAAGCCTTGGTTGACACAGCGCTGGAGTCGTTCCATTATCGAGAAATATTATGGATCGGGTATTGCCAATGCATACCTGGGAGATGAAGATCAGGGACAAATGAGTGCATGGTTTATCATGGCTGCAATCGGGCTTTTCCAAACCGATGGTGGTTGTAGTGTTGATCCGGTGTATGAAATTGCCAGCCCGCTATATCAAAAAATTGTGATTGACTTGGGCAAACAATATAATCGCGGTGAAAAGTTTGAGATCATCGCCCAAAATGCTTCGCGCAAAAACATGTATGTGCAAAGTGCACGATTGAACGGAAAAGAACTCAACTCATTCAAATTTCCTGCTTCGGAACTATTAAAAGGCGGAAAGTTAGAACTGGTAATGGGTGACAAACCCAATGAGAAATGGGGTATAAACATATCGGAGTAAATTATAGGTGGTAGTAATTGAAAGAGTAATAATTCTTAAAGAATATAATATATGAAAAAGGTTTTGGTTCTTTTAATTATCTTTTTATCAGTTGTTTTAGTTCAAGGAGAAGATTTAAAGCCGATAGATTACGTCGATCCGAACATTGGGACAGCGCACTGTCGCTGGTTTTTTTATACTCCGGCTGCTGTTCCGTTTGGAATGGCTAAGCTGGCTCCGTCAACCGATGCGCATTTAGGTAATGCGAGCGGTTGGCAGGCTGTCGGGTACGATTTTCGGCATAGTTCGATCGAGGGGTTTGCCAATTTTCACGAATTTCAGGTCGGAGGAGTGGTAATTGCTTCAACGGTAGGCAAATTGCAGACGGTTCCGGGCGAACTAAACGATCCTTCTTCCGGGTACCGCTCATCATTCGATAAAAAGGATGAGCATGCAAAGCCCGGCTATTATTCTGTTTTTCTGAAAGATTACAAAATAAAAGCAGAACTGACAGCAACCAAACGCGTAGGATTTCATCGGTTCACATTTCCGAAAACCTCACAGGCAAATATTCTTTTTGATATTGGTAACCAACAAGGCGAAAGTGGCAAAGTGAAAGATGCAGAAGTGCGCTATACCGATGACGGAAAAGTGGAAGGTTATGTGATCACTTCGCCTGTGTATGTGAATAACTACCAAAAAGGCGCTGATGTTCGCATGTACTTTTCTGCTCAGCTCAGCAAAAAACCCGCTTCGTTCGGATGCTTTGTGAAAGACCAGCAATTTGCAGGACAACGGATACAAAAAGGACTTGGTGCCGGGATGTATTTCACCTTCAATACGGAAGAGGATGATGTAGTGGAGATTAAAATCGGTTTGTCGCTTACTTCAATCGAAAATGCACGTTTGAATTTTAATGCCGAAGCCAAAAATTTAAACTTCGATAAAACAAGGAAAGCGGCTGAAAAAACATGGAGCGAATACCTGGGGCGAATTACAGTAGAAGGCAAAGACGAAGCAGACAAGGTAAAATTCTATACCGGGCTATTTCATGCATTGTTGGGGCGCGGATTGGCTAGCGATGTAAACGGTGCCTATCCGATGAATAATGGTGATGTTGGACAGATTGAACTGGACAAAAATGGAAAGCCTATTCACAATCATTATAATACCGATGCTATTTGGGGCGCATTCTGGAATTTGACTCAGCTGTGGTCGCTTGCTTATCCTGAATATTATTCCGATTGGGTTCAAAGTCAGTTGCTGGTTTACAAAGATGCAGGCTGGCTCGGCGATGGAATTGCATGCAGCAAATATGTGTCGGGCGTTGGAACCAATTTTACCGGATTGGCCATTGCTGCTGCCTACAACTGCGGAATTCGTGATTTTAATGTTGCATTGGGTTACGAAGCTGCCCTGAAAAATGAAATAGAATGGAAAGGTCGATTGGAAGGAGCAGGGAAGATGGATGTGCGTCAGTTTGTAGAACGAGGATATAGTCCGTACGAAGAACGTTTCAAAATGGATACCTTTGACGAAGGCTCTGCATTTGGTGTTTCGCATACTCTTGAATATTCATTCAGCAGTTTCGCGGTGGGGCAGTTTGCCAAACTGTTGGGTAAAACCGAAGATTTTCAGCTTTTATCCCGATTATCAAATGGATGGAAGCTTTTGTTTGACGAACAAACTAAACTGGTTCGTCCGAAAGATTCACAGGGGAAATTCATTGAAAAATTTGATCCGTTGGCACCTTGGGTTGGTTTTCAGGAAGGAAATGCTGTGCAATATACTTTTTATGTCCCTCACCAACCAGAAGAACTGGTGAATTTGCTCGGACGTGAAACTTTCAATAATCGTCTCGATAGCATCTTTATTGCATCGCAGAAAAATATATTCGGAGGAGGTAAGGAAGTAGATGCATTTGCCGGATTAAGAGCTTTGTATAACCACGGAAATCAGCCAAACTTGCATGTGTCGTGGATGTTTAACTTTTCCGGAAGACCTGATTTGTCGCAAAAATGGGTACGCGCTATATGCAATGAATTTTACGGAACAGAGGGCATTCATGGATATGGTTATGGTCAGGATGAAGATCAGGGGCAATTGGGAGCCTGGTATGTCATGTCGTCCATCGGTTTGTTCGATGTAAAAGGTCTGACGGAAATCAACCCGAAATTTCAGATAGGAAGTCCCCTGTTCGACCGTGTTACCATAAAATTGAATGGGAACTATTATCCGGGCAAAACTTTCGTTATCGAAACCAGTAATAATTCGTCAGCGAACCAATATATCCAATCGATTCAGTTGAATGGAAAAGATTGTGATTCGGTGTTTGTACCGTTTAATGAGGTGGTGCGTGGCGGAAAACTGAATATTCATCTTGGAGCTTCTCCCAAAACAGAGTTGAAATGAAAAGAATAACTCATAAATATGCGGTTCTGTTTTTTACTTCATTGTCATAGTTTTCATATGTCGAGTTGAAAGCGCAGGAAAAAACCAAGCAACCCATTCATTCGTGGGAGTTGTTTGATTTGAAAACAGATACTATGGAATCAACAATGTCTATAACAACAAAAAATATGAAAAAGTGCAACAGATGCTGACTGACGAGCTTGTCCGGATGAGGAAAGATATTCGCTCGACAGAAGGAGATTAGTCTGTAATGTGATATAGTAAGAATGAAATAGCCATAAGAGCTAAAGCTCATACTAAGCGAAAATGAATAAATGGCTATTCCATACGTTGAGATTTTAATTGAAAAACAAAAGTTGATACGAAAATTATACGAACCAACTTTGAAAGTTTATACACATGAAATAGTATAGCAGAAAGTAAAAAGAACATATTCGAAATGAAAGAGACAAGAAGTACAACCCAGTTTTTAATGCCTTTTGTGAAAGATGGTGGTGTAGAAAAAGGCTACGATATTTACCCTTCGTTGAAACTGGAAGATGCGCTAATATCGGCTGACATAAATTTACTGGCAGAACGAATCGCCAACGAGAAAATAATCATTGCAGATGGTTATGTAGGAGTGTTTTTCGATGAATTCAGAATCCAGCTTGACCATGCGTTGATCGCACTTGGGAAAACGGTGAACTGGATAAATATTGAGACGGCGATAAAGTCGGAATCGGAAATTGATCGGTTGATTGAGCCTTTTATGGGTGATGCCGACTCTATTTTTGGAACACGAACCAGTCTTCAGCTTGCTGATTATTATGATGTTGAAAAACTGAAAAATTTGCATCCGGCTGCATCTGCTGATTTGAATATCGTGTACGGGCCGGGAGCCAGTTTGTGCGGATGGGCCGGATTACTGATCTATATCGATCTGCCTAAAAATGAGTTGCAATTCCGGGCACGTGCAAAAAGTATTCGTAATCTCGGAGCCAGAGAGTGTTACGACATGAAAACCATGTACAAGCGTTATTATTTTGTCGATTGGGTTGTGTTGAACAGACACAAGAAGTCAATTCTGAATTCAATAGATATTATCATCGACGGGCAACAGACCAATGTTTTTCTTTGGATGGAAGGTGTTCATTTGCGCGCTGGTTTGAAAACGATGGCCGAAAATTATTTTCGCGTACGTCCTTGGTTTGAACCTGGCGTTTGGGGCGGAAGCTGGATTAAAGAGCACATCGAAGGAATAAACAAAGAAGCACAGAATTATGCTTGGTCGTTCGAGTTAATTACTCCTGAAAACGGGATTGTGTTCGAAAGTTCGCGTCATTTACTGGAAGTATCGTTCGATTTTCTGATGTTTGGCGAAGGTGATTCAATATTGGGTACCGACCGCCAAAAATACGGCGATGAATTCCCAATTCGTTTCGATTTCCTTGATACCTTCGACGGAGGAAATTTGTCGGTACAATGTCATCCCCGTCCTGAATATTGCAAAGAACAGTTTGGGGAAGACATTACCCAGGAAGAAACATATTATATTCTTGATAGTAAGGAGGGCGCTTCTGTTTATTTGGGTTTTCAGGAGGAGATTGAGCCTGCAAAATTTGAGAATGCATTGCAGCAGAGTTTCAATACGAATACAGCCATTGATATTACCAGCTTTGTACAGGAACTTCCAGCACAGAAACACGATTTGTTTTTAATTCCGCCGGGAACTATTCATGCTTCCGGAATCAATAATCTTGTACTTGAAATCAGCACAACTCCGTATATTTTCACTTTCAAAATGTACGACTGGGTGCGTCCTGATCTGGATGGAAATCCGCGTCCGTTAAATATTGGACATGGAATGAAGAACCTCTATTTCGACCGTAAAGGTGAAAAAGTGAAAAAGGAACTGGTTTCTTCTCCTTGTTTAATTGAGACTGGCACAGATTGGAAATTGTTTGAATTGCCAACGCATGAGAAGCATAGCTACCGCGTGAATCGCTATCATTTCAATTCTGAAATAAAAGTTGAAACAAAGGGGAAATTTCACGTACTTAGTTTGGTTGAGGGAACTTCGATCGAAATTGAGTCGGAGGGTGGTCGCAAGGATGTTTTTCAGTATGCCGAAACGTTTGTGGTTCCGGCAGCAGCAAAAAGTTATACCATTCGGAATCATTCGAAAGGTGAAGCGATGGTAGTAGTTGCATTTGTGAAATAGAAACGATGACAAAGAAATACGCAATCGGAGCCGACATCGGGGGCAGTCATATCAGTGCGGTGTTGGTGGACATTGAATCGGGGCAAATGATTCCTGAAAGCCTGGCGGAAGTGAAGGTCGATAATCAGGCATCCGCTTCGGAAATTCTGGAGAATTGGGCAAAAGCATTGTATGCATCCATGCAGTTTGCCGAAAAGGGAGAGATGGTGGGAATAGGCTTTGCCATGCCCGGCCCGTTCGACTACAAAAATGGTATTGCCCTTCTGAAAAATGTAGCTAAATACGACAGCTTGTACGGAATGAATGTGGGCAACGAATTGAAGAAATTGCTGAATTTACCCATAGAGCTACCTTTCCGGTATTGCAACGATGCCTTGTCGTTTGCCATTGGTGAATGCTGGGGAGGAAAAGCATCGGCATATAAAAATGTGGTGGCTATTACACTCGGTACCGGATTTGGCTCTGCATTTGTGAGCGATGGTGTTCCGGTGATTGAAGGGGAACGAGTGCCGGAAATGGGCTATGTTTATCATATTCCGTATAAAAAAAGCATTGCTGATGATTATTTTTCAACCCGCTGGTTTGTGAATGAATATGAAACCCGAAGCGGAGAAAAATGCCACGGAGTGAAAGAGATTGCAGATAAGGTTTCGAAATGCGATGAGGCGAAGAAATTGTTCGATGATTTTGGTCGCGACTTAGGAACTTTTTTGGCCCCGATTCTGAAAAAATTTGAAGCCGAATGTTTGGTGATTGGTGGGAATATCTCGGGAGCGTATTCGTTGTTCGGAGCTTCTTTCCGCGATGTTCTTATTGATCACCACTTACGGGTGGACGTAGTTGTTTCTGATCTGATGGAATCGGCAGCAATGCTTGGAAGTGCCCGTCTTTTGGATGCGAATTTTTGGAATGACATGGAGCCACTGGTATCAAAAATATAAATCCTTGATAACCTATGAATAAAAAATCGAATTTAGCTGTATTACCTGTCTTGTTTAGCTTCTTTATTATGGGTTTTGCCGATGTGGTCGGTATCTCGTCGAGTTATGTGAAACAAGATTTTGGTCTGAGTGATTCAATGGCAAATCTTCTGCCAATGATGGTATTTCTCTGGTTTGCTGTTTTCTCGGTGCCAACCGGTGTTTTAATGAATAAACTAGGTAGGAAAAACACAGTTTTGTTAAGCATTGTAGTTACATTGCTGGCCTTGTTGGTTCCGCTGGTTTCGTACACCTATTCTATGGTGTTGTTTGCCTTTGCGTTGCTGGGAATTGGCAATACAATCATCCAGGTTTCATTAAATCCTTTGTTGACGAATGTGGTAAGTGGCGAAAAACTAACCAGTAGCCTGACATTGGGGCAGTTTGTGAAAGCAATTGCTTCGTTCTCGGGACCAATTATTGCTGGGCTGGCTTCCGAAACACTTGGGAACTGGAAACTGATTTTCCCGATTTTTGCTGCGGTGACATTGTTGTCCGGCCTGTGGCTTTTGTTGACTCCCGTCACAAAAGAGCAAACCAGCAGTGCCACAACTGGCTTTGCTGCAAGTTTTCGTTTGCTGAAAGACCCTGTAATACTGATGTTCTTTTTTGCTATTGTTGTGCTTGTTGGAATTGATGTTGGTCTGAATGTTACTTTGCCAAAATTCCTGATGGAGCGCACTTCTCTGCCTCTCGAAAAAGCAGGACTGGCTACTAGTCTGTATTTTGCGGCTCGTACCATTGGTACTTTTGCCGGGGCGATTCTCCTGATGAAAGTGTCGGGCCGTAAATTTTATATTGTCAGCATTGTGTTTGGACTGATCGCTATGATTTTGGTGATTCTTTTGTCCAATCAGTGGGCGATGTATGTGATGATATTCCTGCTCGGATTGGCAATTTCCAATGTGTTCCCGATTGTATTCTCGGCAGCACTGCGCAAGGAACCTGAGCATGCCAATGAGGTGTCGGGTTTGCTGATTATGGGCGTTGCTGGTGGGGCTATTGTACCTCCCGTAATGGGACTGGTTTCTGATTCAACAGGACAAACCGGAGCCATGGTGGTACTGCTGATATTGTTAGCCTACCTATTACTGAATTCAATAAAAATGAGATAGATTTTTGGGATAGTGCTGATGCGGATTAAAACCTGCATTGGCACTATTCTTATTTTTTTAAACGACTGGGAAGAGCAATTTTACGACTATAAAATTTTACCAGGTAACCAACCAGTAATGCCGCTAAAACGGTTCCTTCCCGTACTCCCTTTAAATCTTGAAGCAGAATAAAAGAACTAATTACTCCGGCAATTACCATGGAACTGTCAATGCCAATTTTCGTTTTCCCGAATTCAGTATTGAATGTTTTGGTAATAGCCATTGCCAGTCCTTCGCCGGGGAGGTAGGTGAGTTTTGCTTTTACTTCTAAGAAAACACCAAAGGCAAGCGTTACACAGCCCATTAAACACCAGAAAAATTGTTCTTGATAAGTTGTCGCCTGCAAATCGGAGAGCAGTCGCATAATCAGGTCGATGAAAAAACCAAAGACAAAAATAACCGGAAGTTGAACCAATTGCACAATTTTGTACTGACGGCGCAACAATAGTATTTGCAATACTATTAGAAAAGCATTGAAAATAATGGTAATCTGCCCGAGCGTGAGGGCGTATTTTTCGCTGTATATGTACGGAATGCATGAAATAGGCGAAACGCCAAGGTTGGCTTTTACCGATAATGCTACGCCGGTTGCCATAATAAAAAGTCCGGCAATAAAGCTTGCTGTTTTAAGTACAAGATTATTCATTCTGCGTCATTCTCCTCCGTTAGCATGGCGAAATTACGTCAATCTCTGCATCCATGAATTTCTGAGTTTCAGAAAATGCAAAATGTTAGCGAATCTTAATCTTTGATGTATTTTGATCCCAAAAATACAGCGTCCTGAAATTGCTTTATTTCGATTTTTCTATTGCTTCTTCCAGGTCTCTGATGCGTTTGCTGTTGATTACCTTGTTGTAGTTGTCTTCAGACGTGTAAATCTGTTTGTTGCTGATTTTCTTTAGGTTTTCCAGATTCCGTTTCCAGCGCAGGATCACTTCGGGTGAAACTTTCATCTCGTTTTTCGGACTGAATAATCTTTGGGGAATAATTGCGTTAATCCCCTGATATTTAAGTTGTCGTTGTATCTGTGGAAGGTGATCGCTACCAAATACAAAAACTATTTTGCGTGCGTTTCCTGCGGCAGCCAGTCCGTTTTCTACAATCCGACGGTTGCGTTCGCGCCAGCTTCCGTGTGCTATTTCAGCCATTGCATTGGTGCCAATAATTTGTTCGAATATCGAGTCAATAATCGCAATATTTACTTCGTTATGAAGAAAATCGTAGGCCGACTTGCAGGTCGATTCCTGTAATCGCTTCTTGTAGTCTTCTATTAAAGGCGAAATTTGTTCTTTAACTGAATTTGGATATACCTCGGATGCGATTGACTGAGTGGCGTAATCGAGTCGCCAATCTACGGGAGCAAAGCGATAATTGAGTGAAGAAGCCATTTGTGCCAGAAGCGCTGCTTCGGGAGGAAAATATCCTTCCATTTCCTTATTAAATGCCTCGGGCGAAATTTCGCCGCAAACTAAATCGGGCTGTAATGCATTTATTTGATCCAGAAGATCAATGAGCGAATAATGATTATCAGGGATGAAGTGCATTGAATGAATTGATCCGATCAGGAAAACCTGAACATTGGGGGCAAGTTTGTTTTCACCTGTTTCTTGTGAGAATGCAATATTTGCAGTCAGTGATAAAATCAAAAATGCGATTCGTATAAACATGAGTTTATTTTTTAGGATAATGATAGTGTTTGGTTTTCTCAAACCCAAAAAGTTTGGGTGGAAGTCGTTCTGAGTGTGTGTGAATGCTTCTTTTTTTTATGTTGAATTTATTTGGCGGTTTTATTTTTCGGGTTTGCTTAGTTGTTCCAGCGGCTCGGGGTGAACTGTGGCAATGTATCCAAATTGATCTTTTAGTGCGATTTCAATACGGGTACATATTTCGTGAGCTTCGAGCAAAGGAGTATCGGCCGGAAGTTTTATGTGTAGGCTCACTTCGGTGTGTCGTCCGTAATGATGCAAATGAATGTGATGCAGATGAACAGGGCGGTTGCAAACACTTTCGCCCGTTTGGCGAATTGCTTCCAGCTCGTCGTCAGCCGGACCTTCGCCAAGCAACGATTGTATTTCCTTTGCCAGAATTTCGTAGCTGGCCCAGCCAATCATCAGGGCTACAATAAAACTCAATGCCGCATCAGTCCACCAGAATTGTTTGCCAACAAAAATACCAATCAGAATAACTACAGACGACAATGCATCCGAACGATGGTGCCAGCCGTCAGCCTTTAAAATGGGCGATGTTACTTTTCGCCCGGCCCAGAATGCATATTGAGCCAGAACTTCTTTCAGAATAATAGAAATAATTGTTACCACAATGGCAACTGTGCCGTAACTGGTTTGTTCGCGTGTGCTGAATTTTTCGATGGCCCCAATAACAAAGTCGAAAGCAATCAGGGCTAGTAATACCCCGATAATGATGGCTGCAATGTGTTCGGCTCTGCCATGCCCGAATGGGTGGTGGTCATCGGCCGGTTTGCGCGATATTTTTCCGGCAATCAAAACAATCACCGACGAGATGGAGTCGCTCAATGTATGCCAGGCATCGGCCACCAGAGCCAGTGAGCCACTAACCATTCCGGCCCAGTATTTCAGAATAAACAAAAGGGTATTGATGATGATGGAAATCCAACCTTCCTGCTGAATGTATTTCTTTGATAAATCAGTCATTTGTATATGTTTTATCCAAAAATAGAAGTATTTTTTTGTACTGTACAAATGAATTGTGTCCAAGTTATTACCGGGTTTTTACCAGTTTTTCAAGGACATCTTTGTATAGCCGCCCAATAGGCAGTTGAGTTTTGCCAATTTCGAGTTGCCCCGGCAGAATGGATTTGATATGGGCAATGGACACAATGTAACTTCGGTGAATGCGTAAAAATAATGCTGACGGCAGAATTTCTTCCATCTGACTAATGCGGTATTTGGTTACAATTTTTCCATCGGTAGTGTGTGCAACCACATAATCACCCATGCTTTCGACGTAGAGAATGTCTTCAATTCGAAGTTTGTGAATTTTTTTGTCGGCTTTCAGAAAAATTGATTCGGGTGAATGGGTTGAATTGGGCATCACCACCGATTCGGATGTCGGGTTCATTCGCTCAAAAAAACGACTGATTGCCTTGCTGAACCGTGGTAGCGAAACGGGTTTCAGCAAATAATCGATTACATCCAGATCGAAGGCCTCGATGGCATACTCGCGGTAGGCAGTAACAAAAATGATTTTTGGCGGGTGGTCGAGATTGCGCAAAAAATCGAGACCACTCACCTGTGGCATTTGTATGTCGAGCAAAATTAAATCAATCCGGTTGCGCGAAAGCAAATCGAAAGCTTCCATGGCAGTACGACATTCACCAACAATATGCAGGTTTTTGAATGCACTCAGGTGGTTGCGAATTACCCGAATGGCAATGGGCTCGTCGTCAACAATAAGGCAGTGGTAAGTATTTGCTTCGGTATTCATGCTCCGTTTAATGTTTGTTGTGGTTCAAGCTGAAGTTGCAAGTTTGCGCGATAATAATTTCCATGTTGCGAATAATCGATGGCGTGTTGTTCCGGATAAAGCAAATGAAGTCGTTTTTGCAGGTTTTGCAACCCAATTCCGCCGGTATAAGATTCCTGCTTTTCATTATTGACCGAACAACTGTTTTTCACCTGCAACTGAACTTTGTGTTCTGAAATATGTATTCGGATGTGTACAAATGGATGATTGACAGATTTGCTCACTCCGTGTTTGAATGCATTTTCAATCAAAGGGAGTAGCAGCATGGGGGCAATCGTATAATTACGGGTTTTGCCTTCAACTAAAAATTGCAGATCAAGATCGCCGTCGTAGCGCAATCGTTCGATGTCGATATAATTCTTAAGGTGAAGAATTTCGCTTTTGAGAGGCACAAGTGATTGATTGCATCGATAAAGCATGTAGTCCATCAAGTCGGCCAGTTTTAGCACTAGTTCGGGAGCCAGTTCCGATTTTTCAAGAGTTAATCCGTATAAATTATTCAATGTATTGAATAGGAAATGCGGATGAATTTGAGCGCGCAGCAATTTTAATTCGGCTTCTTTTAAACGTATTTCAGCTTGCAGCCGAAGGTCATCGAGCCGTCGGTTTTGTTGTTTTATGTCGAAAAAGTTCTGAATGATTTTTATTGAGCTAGCTCCGAGAATGATAAAGTAGAAGCCCACCAGCATAAAAACCACATCGAACGACGCGGGGTCCATGCGCGAAACCTGGTAATCGCTTACAATAATCAGTGTAAACATTGTAATCATGGTTTCGAGCCAGGTAGTAATTACCAGTGTGTAGAACGAAAACAGGGCAAAGCGAAAATACCGTTTGGTAAAAAGGAAACGGGGAATGAGGTAGTAGTTGAGAAAATAGCTGGTGGCAATGGCAACCGGGAAAAGCATGGAGGCAAAAACCAGCGTTGATTGATAGTCGCGGTTCGCCCTTCCGAAAAAAGAAATGAAAAATAAGTAAGCAATGAGCCAAAACAAAATATGCCGTACAATTCGCCATGTCCGTCGCGAATGCAATAACCCATTAAGTTTTTCCCGGAGATTCATTCTTTGCCTTCAACGATTAAAATGAAAGTTGAAAAGTACAAATCTTCAGTCTGAAAAACGAATTGTGTCGATAAATAGCACCGGAACGGGACGATACGACAGGAAACGTAGATTTTGCTGCAAACTATTGTTTTTGGGACGAAACACTGCCGAATTATTTCGTCTGTCGATTAAAATTGTTGTGCTGAATTGAAGCGTTTAAACTTGTTCCGGAAATTCATTATAAATTTATCGGATATGAAAGCAATAGAATTATTTGAAATGGGAGGAACTCCCTACATGTGTGCCGTTTCGGTGTGTGGATTACTGAGTCTTTTTTATATCGTAAAAACCACTCTGAATTTTGTGCGGAAGAATTATTCGAACCGGGGACTTGATTTGATTTTACTGTTTGGCAGCTTGGCTGTGGTAGTTGGTTTATTGTCTCAGGCTATTGGAATGTACGAAGCATTTGGTATAATTCACTCTGTTGGCGACATTTCTCCATCTCTGATGGCGGCTGGTTTTCAAGTGAGTATGATTACAACACTTTATGGCTCGTTCTTTTTTGTTATTTCGTTACTGGCCTGGGGTATTTTAAGAGAAATATATAAGCGAAAAGAAAACAATTAAACAGAAAACAGTGCGATCGGAGCAAATGAATTTGTCCGATCGCTGTTTTTTATTTTTTTGTTTCTCCATTCAATCTAATTCCAACGGTAAGGCGAGCGAACGCCTGATAACTGGCGTGTCCGTCCTGATCGATTACCAAACCGGAAGCCAAATTAAAATTCCAGTAACCGCGTCGTCCCAGATTTCGTTGCAATCCCCAGGCCGGACCAATTTTAAATCGGTCGTACACCGGAAAGTAGCCATTGTTTTCTTCAATCAATGGGTTCAGTGTCAGCTCCGAATAAATACCAATATAGCTGGCTGAATTATTGCTGACATTCTTTCCGCGGCGATAACGGCGTTCCAAATTGTAGTAGTAGCGCGGCTCCAGATGGATGGTTGGGTTTACAACCAATGCATTGTCGTCGAAAACGGACGCGTCGTCGTAGTACATGTCAAACGAAAAATCGATTCCTGCTTCGAACGTGAATTCTTCGGCAATTTTTCGTTCATAAGCATATCCCAGCGGGAAGATGCTTATTTTGTGCAGCTCGTCAGCCAGTTCTGGGCTGTATTTGCTGCTGCGTGTAGTTTTATATTGAATATCCTGCTGCGCGATGGCTAATTGTGCAACCAAGATTATCAATACGGTAAAAAGATGTTTCTGCATAAATTGTTTCTTTCTGTTTTCAGTCTTTTTATATCACTTCAATTCCTTGTTGTTTCAATAGTTCAAGGCTTAATTCGCGTAATTTGTATTTCTGAATTTTTCCGCTGGCAGTCATCGGGAATTCATTTACAAAAAAGATGTAGCGTGGAATTTTATACCGGGCAATTTGTCCGCGGCAAAACTCTTTTACATCTTCTTCTCCCAGCGTTTGGTCTTTTTTCAGCTTGATGAATGCACCAACCTGTTCACCGTATTTTTTACTGGGCACTCCCACTACTTCAACAGCTTCAATTTCTGGCATTGTGTAAATGAAATTTTCAATTTCGCGCGGATAAATGTTTTCTCCTCCGCGAATTATCATGTCCTTGATGCGACCGGTAATCCGGTAAAAACCATCTTCTGTTTTTACAGCCAGATCGCCCGAATGCAGCCAGCCATTTTTATCGATAGCTTTAGCGGTTGCTTCTTCATTTTTGTAGTATCCTTTCATTACGTTGTATCCCCGGCAGCATATTTCGCCATGCTCGCCTACTGCACATTCTTCGCCAGTTTCAGGATTGAATATTTTCACTTCAACGTTCGGGAACTCGAATCCCACGGTACTGGCCCTCACTTCAGGCGAGTTGTGAGTGCGTGTCGCTGTCATTCCCGGCGACGATTCAGTCAACCCGTAAACGATAATGATGTCTTTCATGTTCATGCGGCTCATTACCTGATTCATTGTTTCGATAGGGCAGGGTGCGCCGGCCATAATTCCTGTGCGCAGGCTACTCAGATCGAACATGTTGAACATTGGGTGATTGAGTTCGGCAATGAACATGGTTGGGACGCCGTATAAAGCGGTACATTTTTCTTTCTCGATGGATGCCAGTACCAGCAACGGGTCGAAGTTTTCGGTAATTACCATGCTGGCTCCGTGTGTAACAATGGCGCAAAGTGCCAGAACACATCCAAAGCAATGGAAGAGCGGAACGCAAACCAATAAACGGTCCTGCTCGGTGTAGCGCATACATTCGCCTGCGGCATAGCCGTTGTTCAGAATGTTGTAGTGCGAAAGCATTACTCCTTTCGGAAAACCAGTAGTTCCTGAAGTATATTGCATATTTACCACATCGTGGCAATTCACTTTTTCTTTGGCAACTTCCAGTTCCAGATCGTCAACATGGCTACCCAGCAAAAGCAACTCGGCCGTGTTGTACATGCCGCGGTGTTTCTCTTGCCCGATGAAAACCACATTTTTAAGTTTCGGGAATTTTGAGGAGTTGAGGTTGCCGCGTACGCTGGTTTTTAACTCAGGAACCAGGTCGAAGACCATGTTTACATAGTCGCTGTCGCGGTAACTATCTATCAGGCAGAGTGTATGGATATCTGCATTTTGCAGCAGATATTCCAGTTCTGCTATTTTGTAATTGGTATTGATGGTAACCAGCACTGCTCCAATTTTCGCTGAGGCAAACATGAATGTAAGCCAGTCGGGCACATTGTTGGCCCAAATTCCTACTTTGTCGCCGGGTTGTACCCCTGTGTACAACAGACCTTTTGCCAAACGATCGACGCGTTCGTTGAACGTGCCATAAGTAAAACGAAGTCCGCGGTCGGCATAAACAATGAAATCTCTGTCCGGGCTTTCCTGTGCGTATTTTTCCAGGATTTCGCCCATTGTATAATTAAGCAGTTGCATGGTAGGGAATTTTAAAATTCAGCAAAACGATTAAAAAGCAGTATAAACCACAGCCAGAACTTTTGCTGCCTGGTTGTCGCCGGCATGTACATTGTGTGCTACGATTGAATCGAGGTAAATACTGTCTCCTTTTTCGAGTCGGTACAGGTCTTTGCCGTAATTGATTTCTACCACACCGTCCAACACGTAAATGAATTCTTCTCCTTCGTGAGTTGAAAGCATGTAGTCGCTTTGTTTCGACGGTTCAATGTCGATAATGAACGGTTCCATGTTGCGGTCGGCCTTGTTGAAGGCGAGCGAATAGAAATTCAGGTGCTCAAGATTCTCCTTTGGCTGCGAAGCGAAACGCATTCCGGTATGATGTTCGGAGGAGCGAACCACCACAGGGCCTACCTGTTCCATGTCGTCGAGAAAAGTGCCAAGGCGAACACCCAGTGCCCGGGCAATTTTCATCAGCGGAGCAAGCGACGGAACGATCCGTTCTTCCTCAATCTTACGTATTTGAGCTACTTCTAACGAGGTGCGGGATGACAGCTCTTCCCTGCTTATTTTTTGTATTTCGCGTATCTGCCTGATTTTGCTGCCTACGCTCTTTTCTTCAGCCATATTTTGGTTTGTTTTTATGAGTCACCACAAAAATAAGTTTATTTTGGAGTTGAGCAAATATCTCTGTTTATCAGTGTGCTTTGTAAACAAAAAATTGACAAAAGAGCGGTGTGAGCTTAATTTTTAGTCTCTTTATAATCACTTTACGGGAATAAGAATAAATGAAGATTGAGAAATTTGAATAATATCGATATCGACCTTTCTGTTGTTTCGTTTTCTCACCACTGCGGCATTAATTTATAAATAGAAAATTGTCTGACTGTAAATGTTCGCAGGTCTCCGTATTTTGGGTGTCGCGATTTTTAATCGTAGAGAAAAATTTTTGATAGGAACTTTCGCGAAAAAGCCGGAAATTTGGAGTAGTTCAATTTAAAAAAACAGAAAAAATGGGAGCAATGTGTCAGAGTTGCGGAATGCCACTAAAAAAAGACCCGCAGGGAGGTGGTGCCAATAACGATGGTTCGCGCAGTGAAAAATATTGCAGTTATTGCTATCAGAATGGCGAATTTACTTTTGCCGGAACTGCTGTAGAAATGCAGGAATTTTGCCGCACAAAAATGATCGAAATGGGGCATCCGAAATGGATGGCTTGGTTATTTACCCGCGGTATTCCCCGTTTGGAACGCTGGAAAAACAAATAATTATGGAAGAACGTTTTGTGAATCTGAATCCGGAGAATATTGCTTCGGAGCATATTTGTTGTGCATTTTCGGATAAAAAATGCAGCAGTGGCTATCAGGCTAAAAAAGATTGGCTGAAGGAACAAATGCCACACGACTATGTGTTTCGCAAATTGGATGTGCGCGGCAAGGTATTTATCGAATATGTGCCGGCCGAATATGCATGGTGCCCCATTGATGCGCCCGGCTATGTGCTGATTAACTGTTTCTGGGTGTCGGGACAGTTTAAAGGAAAGGGCTACGGAAAACAACTGCTCGCCGATTGTGTGGCCGATTCGCAAGGGAAGAATGGGGTGGTGGTAGTTACCTCCCCCAAAAAGCAACCGTTTATGTCGGATCGGAAATTTTTCGAAAAACAGGGGTTTGAGCATTGCGATTCGGCTCCTCCGTATTTCGAGCTGTGGTACAAACGGCTGAATGCCGATGCTCCGGTTCCGAAATTTAAGGATTGCGTGCGCTCTGCCGAATGCGATCAGCCGGAAGGATTGACAGTATATTATTCGCCAGCTTGCCCGTTTACCGAATATTATGCTGCCGAGCTGGAAGTAGTGGCCACCGAAAAAGGCTATCCGATAAAACTGGTAAAAATTGAAAACCGGGAACAGGCGCAAAATCATTTTGTTCCGTTTACCAATTACAGTGTGTTTTACGAAGGGAAATTTGTCACCCAGCATATTCTGAACGAAAACTACTTCAATAAATTTATTGCCGCGAAGAAGTAATTCCCGGAGCTATTGATCGGGCGAACTCAAGTCGTCCGATCAATAGTGGAATCAAGTAATATCAATCGTTTTTCAAAACAAAGATAGACTGGCCTGATGCAAATTTATTGCTGAATAATTTTGTATTTTTGAAACGAGGCACGTCTATTGCACTACAATGCGTTGTCCATTTTTTTAAATGGATGAAAAATATACCTGTTTTCTTTTTTTCTCAGTAATTTACAATTCGAAATACATCGACAAATAAACTTTACACGAATGATGAAGTACATTAAAAATTTCATGGTGGTCTGTTTTGTATCACTTCTATCTATCGCAACATTTGCTCAACCGGCAGGAGTTAAACCCTTAACGTTCGTGGCAGTTGAAAAAGGCGATGTAAATCAGTTAAAAGCATTAATAGAGGCGGGAGCAAATGTAAACGAAGTTTACGAAGGTGTTTCCCTATTGAATGCAGCATGTAGTGGCCACATTGTTCGTGTGGACAACAACATTGTAAAAGTGTTGCTCGATGCACCAAATATCAATGTAAAGACAATTACTCCAACAGAACCGGGCATTGACAAAGGTTGGGAGACAACACCATTGGTTACCTTATTGAGTTCGCCCAGCGTCAACTCAAAACTGGAAAATGTTGTCCGGCTCATTAAAATGGGGGTTGACATCAATTACCACAGTGAATTTAACAACCAGTTTACAGCTCTGCTTGTATCTACCTTCGGAAAGCAGGACGAAGAGTCGAAAGCAGTGACTATGGCGATATTGAATAATGCTGGTCCAAAATTGAACATCAACTACATGGGAAAATACAATGCCACTGCTTTAGGAAATACGGTTGAATCGCAACACGCCGAAGCGGTGGAA
The DNA here is from genome assembly GCA_963668595.1 of Prolixibacteraceae bacterium. GTDB lineage: Bacteria > Bacteroidota > Bacteroidia > Bacteroidales > Prolixibacteraceae > GWE2-42-39. The sequence goes on from OY764876.1 coordinate 3,920,026, forward strand.
GCAATTTTAAAACGCGGAGCAAGTGTGGAAGGAGCTAAAATTGGAGAAGTGCATACCGGGATGATTCCGGCAACAATCGGTCATGACAACTTCGCTGTTTTGGATATTATTATGAAATATGGCGCGAATAAATACGGTCCCACCGGAAATAGTCCGATGCCGCTGAATGCAGCAATGGTACAGGCCAAACAAGCAAAATGGGCCGACTATTTTATTACGAAATACAAGGTTGATGTCAATCATCTGGGAAAAGCCGGAACGCTTGCCGATGAGCCGGCAGTGAATATCGCTGCATCGTTCAATAATGTGGAAGGATTGAAATTGCTGGTAAAAAATGGTGCAAACATAAATTTAGCTACTTCGCAGGGAATTAATGCCATACAAATGGCTGCTCAGCGCAATAGTTTAGATGCTGCCAAATATTTAATTGAGCAGAAGGCAAAACTTGACGGATATAATTCGGCATTTATGAATGCGGTTAGTTACGCAGCCATGGGCTATCATCTCGAAATGCTCGACTTGTTGGTGAAAGGTGGTGCCAACATCAACGAGGTGTCGAAAGCTTCGCCCTGGGCCGGACCACTCGCCCGATTAGCCATGGACTTTAATCCGGTTGACAAAAAATCGCGGCTTAAAACCCTCAGCAAAATGCTCGAACTGGGTGCTGATCCGAATGTTTTACATGCTCAGGATATGACAGCCCTGATGTGTGCTGCGAAATTAACCACCAACTACGGTTGGAAAGCTGCCTTAGACAATAGCGACCTTTTAATTAAAGCAGGTGCCAAGGTAAATTTGGCCAACTCTGCCGGCGAAACGGCGCTCATGCTGGCTGCCGAAGCCGGAAACGCCAAGCTTGTAGCGCTGATTCTTGCTAGTGGCGCCGAGGTGAATGCGGTAAACAAAGTGGGCGATTCGGCATGGGGGTATGCCAACCGGGCACAGGCAAACAAAGGCGAAATAGTGAAAGCGCTGGAAGCTGCCGGAGCAAAACCCGTTGCGGCTACAGCCAAACCTGTTGCTAAGTCGATGCCTGCTGCTTTGGTGGGTACATGGAAAGGCTACCAAACCAAAGACAAACTGATGATGCAAACTTTTGTGGTGAATAAAAACAATACCTATTCCTATTCTGCCGCCGGAAAAGTGGGTGGCAAGGATGTGTCATACAGCCATAAAGGCGAAATTGTTGCATCGGGAGATACCTACACCCTGAAACCGGAAGGACAGGCCTCGGCAACCTACACGTATAAAATTGTGAATGGGAAATTGTCGGTGAATAACGGCTACCCCCTGGACAAAGTGAAATAATGATGCAGAAAACAATGCTTCTGTAAACGATTTAGTGAATACCATCTTGGCTTTCTTTGTTATTTATCGGACGACCTCGAAGTCGTCCGATAAATAGATAAGCCCAAATATCTTCGCACCCCATTCAAACTTTTGCCTTTTTGCTCTATCCTTTTTTCTTTGATTTTCATATCTTTGGTGAAGACCATAAACAAAAAAATGATTGCCCCGAAAACGAATTGTTTAAAACCTGAACATACACCGCCAAAATGGAAGGATAAGTAAACATTTTAATAAAGATAAAGAAGAAATAAAAACAGGTGATAATACACCTTCGTTAGCGGTAATTTTGAATTACCGTAAGTCGATGTAATTGCACAAAAAAAACAAATGACATTTCTTTGATATAAAAAAGATATGATAACAGACAACAATTATTTTGAACCTCGGCTGGAAGAAATAAATAGAGAAATTACTTCTTATAATAGAGAGATTCATTTGCTTAAAAAGTGTTCAATTTCCAATTTTTCTAAGGAGAATATAACAAAACGGTTTAATGACATTTTCAAAGTTTTCCCATTTCAAATTGAAAGTGCCTCTGATGATATTGCAATTTCAGTGTACACATCTGTATTATTTGATTTAATTTATAAAATATCAGACTACGATGGGAAAATTGATTCCTCCCATATTGAAAGAGCAAAACAAAAATTTGAAACGCCACAAATCGTTGAAGACGATAAATACATTATAAATGATCTTTTTGAAGAGTACTTCCACACTCTAACTTATTGGTATGGAGAAGTAATAAAAAATACAATGGAGTATCATTTTTTCTATGGGATTACTGAAGAAAAGATCATTTTGACAAATCTGCTAAAGCTATATAAGAGTATATTAAGCACTGAATCAAAACAACTATGCTTTTTTTGGGGAATAACTTTAACTAAAAAAATATCTGACATCGCGACTAGAATGCTAATTGATTTTATTGAGCAGCGGTTACTTGTACTTAATCCACAGGCAGATATAGAAGGCATTACAAATAAAATGACCTTTATTGATAATAATTTTAAGTCCATAGAATGGCTAGGCACACAGCAAGAGCTATGTGAGTTATTTTTAGAATTGATTGATAAAAACTGGATACACAAAATTGAAACTGGAGAAAGAAAAAATGTTGCAAAATCTATTACAACACTTTTTGATTTAAGTCAGACTAAACGAAACGAGAAATCAAATCCACAAGAATCATTCTATCAACAATTCAAAGGAGAACTTATGGATGGCGAAAGATATTTTAAGTTTCTTGAATCAGACAATTATGAAAAGAGATTTGACAAAATGGAAAAAAACAGCCGATAACAATTAAGCGTTCTGGCTGCGCGCAACGCAGAGCATGAACGCGGTGTTGATTCAAGCCGGGATTAATAGCCGAACCTGTATTAAAACAAGTAATTCAGTCTCGCTCCTTGAAATATCCCCGTTTGCAGCGGCTAATGCTGATTTGTAATCGTTATTTTATATAAGATTGAATTAGATGAGACAAATGGTGTGAATCGTGTAGAACAGGAAAGGATAATTATAATCTGAATTTCAGATTTGCATTAGCAAGAGGGAAGATTATAGATATTAATCAAAATATCATACCCCATTGAGTTTATGATGCATATAATTAAAATGATAACGCTACTGTCTTAAAAGTGAGATCTTAGCAGCAATAAGAATACTTAGGCACCTGTCTTAATATATAATTTTAAAATATAATTTGAATAACTATGGAAATATTCATTAGTTGGTCAGGAACTACAAGCCAACAAATAGCAGAAGAATTACACAACTGGATTCCGAAAGTATTACAGTTTGTAAAACCATATTTCACTCCTTCGGATATAGAAAAAGGAACTAAGTGGGAATCAGAAATAACGAGCCAATTAAATAAATGTAGTATTGGGATACTATGCTTAACTATTGAAAATACACAAAAGCCATGGATATTGTTTGAAGCAGGAGCATTGTCGAGTAAAATAAATAAATCAAGAGTATGCCCTCTATTATTTGGCCTTAATAATTCTGACTTAACGGGTCCTCTTGCAACGTTCCAAACAACTGTGTTTAATAAAATTGAGTTTAAAAAACTGATATTCATGATTAATAATCAGTTTGAAGCAAATAAACTTTCTGACAATATCTTGGAAGATGTATTTGAAACATATTTTCCACGACTCGAAGGGAAAATTAACTCTATTATGAAATTACATAAATCGAATTCCGTTGAAAAAGAAAATAAAAGAACAGACAGAAATATTTTAGAAGAAATTCTTGAACTAACGAGAAGACAAGGTAATTTAATAGCCGAAAGGAATCAACTCAGTAATTCTTTGAACGATAAATCCATTCCTATTGACATTTCTGATTTTAGAAACGATACCACGATAATTATATCCATTCACGACAATTTGAATTTCAGGGATTTTTTAGATAAAATATATTATAAGATTCATGAATATGTCTTGCCGTTTACTTATGAATATGATTGGATTTTAGTTAATGGAGTGACAGGTAGAAAGATATTTAGTACAGTAAAATCAATGAATATTCCGAGAGAATCAATATTCACAGATAATAGAAGTCTCTATGATGTTGGGATAGAGCCAGGAATGTTACTTATTGCAAAAAAGATATAAATGCTTATTGATAGTTGTTATTATTTGATGAACCCAAATTGTTGAAGCAATCCACCAGCTAGTGCTGATTTTTAATCAATATTTTTTTACATAAGATTGAATCGTGTGAAAATAATTTGTCGTAAATTGAGAACAATCAGAAGAGATTGTTTTTATGCTGATTGTAAATCTGCATAAGCAAAGATAATTAGACACAGTTATTACTAACAAAACGAATTAACCCATGAATTTAAAATTATTGATTTCCCTTATTGCGATCGTTATTATCGCAGGATGTAGCAGTAAAAAAGAAAGCACTCCTGATTTGAACGGAGCCTGGCAATTAGTATCGTATCAGTATGGTCACTCGTCGGAAAAAACAGTCGGAGAAAATCTGAAAAAAATCAAATTAATTACCGCAAATCATTTTGTGTTTGTTCATTATGGAACCGATGACAAAATGCTAACAAGTACTGCAGGTGGTCGGATTAGCTATGATGGAAAAACATATATCGAAACGATCGATTTTGCTGATAATACCATGAAAAACTATTTAGACAATAAGCAAACATTTGTCGTAAAACTTGATAATGATAAAATGTTTCTGGAGGGGCAGTTGTCTGACGGTTTAAAAATTAAAGAAGTTTGGCAGAAGTTAGAATAGGTGTGATCGCACCGAAAAAGAACAGATTGTTTCACTCTCTTTATAGCTTTCATTTATCGGACGACTTCGAGTCGTCCGATAAATAAACAGACCACCCAATCGTCCCCTCGCTCCTTGAAATATCCCCGTTCTCAGCCGCTAATGCTGATTTGCAATCAGCATTTTTAAACGCAGGATTTTTAATCCTGCACCACAACCGACTGATAAAACGAAAATGCAAAACGAATACTGAATATAATTTATGACGACAACGAGTAAAAGACGAATATTAAAGACTTTATTCTGGATAATATTTGTCATTATCGGTACTATACCATTTGTTGACTGGGTTAGAAAAAATAAAGTTTATAATGAATTTATAGATATTGAGTCTTCTATATATGAAGCAATGCCCAATGAGAATGGTGGAGATATTGCATTATATCTCTCGTATTGTGATACGGTAATTCAATATATAAATTGCCATCCAATTGAACTCGATTTTAATATTGATTGCCCTGATTATTCGTTCGGGAAAGATACAATGAGTAATGGAAATAATTTTATTAAGCAAGTTCAAATCATTGACAGTAAATATCGAGAGTTGGGACGAAGAGCAAAGTATTTATTTTTCGCTGTAATGATTATCGGTCATATTTTATTAGCATTATCGAAACATTTTGTTGACAGAAAATTTAAGACCGTTGAAAAAGATGCAGATTAATAATAAATAAACAGACCACCCAATCGCCTCCGAATTGTCAATAGTAAATAATTGAATGGTAAATGGTTTTCATTTACTTCCCGCCTTTTTCTTTCAGAATTTCCTGAAGTCGGAACATCTCGTCGCGAAGCTGTGCTGCGGCAATAAAATCGAGTTCTTTGGCCGCGGCCTGCATTTCTTTTTTCACTTTTTCGATGGCTTTTTCGAGTGCCGGAATACTCATGTACTGCACCACCGGATCGGCTGCCACATCGGGATGCGAAGCCCCGCCTGAATAGCTTTCCGTTTTGTCGCTGCGGAATTCGTAGCCAATAATTTCGCGGGTAGGTTTCACTATCGCTGTCGGCACGATATTGTTTTCCTCGTTGTATTTTAACTGCCTTTCGCGCCGGTAATTGGTCGAATCAATGGTCTTTTGCATCGAGTCGGTGATTTTGTCGGCGTACATAATTACGCGGCCATTCAGATTTCGGGCAGCGCGCCCTGCTGTCTGCGTGAGCGAACGTTCCGAGCGCAGGAAACCTTCTTTGTCGGCATCCAGAATAGCCACCAGCGACACTTCAGGTAAGTCGAGCCCCTCGCGAAGCAGGTTGATTCCTACCAGCACATCGAAGATGCCTTTACGCAGGTCTTCCATAATTTGTACGCGTTCCAGCGTGTCCACATCCGAATGGATATAGCGGGTTTTTACTCCGAAATTCAGAAAATATTTGGTGAGTTCTTCGGCCATGCGTTTGGTGAGCGTGGTCACCAGCACCCGCTCGTTTTTTTCGGTTCGCAGCGAAATCTCGTGCATCAGGTCATCAATCTGGTTCTCGCTGGGGCGCACGTCGATAATCGGGTCGAGCAAGCCTGTTGGGCGGATGATTTGTTCCACCACCACACCTTCCGATTTTTCCAATTCGTAATCGGCCGGCGTGGCACTTACAAAAACCGTTTGCCCTGCCAGCGATTCAAATTCTTCGAAACGCAGCGGACGGTTATCGATGGCTGCCGGAAGCCGGAACGCATATTCAACCAGATTAATTTTGCGCGAATGGTCGCCGCCGTACATGGCCCGAATTTGAGGAATAGTAACATGACTTTCGTCGATGATGGTCAGAAAATCTTTTGGGAAATAGTCGAGCAAACAGAAAGGGCGAGTGCCTGCGTCGCGTCCGTCGAAATAGCGCGAGTAGTTTTCAATACCCGGGCAATAGCCCAGCTCGCGCATCATTTCCATATCGTATTCCACCCGTTCCTGAATTCGTTTGGCCTCCTGAAATTTGCCTGCCGAGCGGAAAAACTCAATCTGTTTTACCAAATCGTCCTGAATTTGCCGAATGGCTTGTTGCATACGTTCCTTGGTGGTCACAAAAATATTGGCCGGATAAATTACCACATGTTCATGTTCTTCAATTACTGCGCCACTGGCCGGATCGAATGAGTGAATTTCCTCAATTTCGTCGCCCCAGAAAATGATTTTGTAGGCAATGTCGGCATAAGCCGGAAACACATCAACCGTGTCGCCTTTTACCCTGAAATTGCCTCGCTGAAACTCAATCTCGCTGCGCGAATAAAGTGCATCAACCAGCTTGCGCAGAAACACATTGCGGCTAACGGTTTCGCCTTTCAGTACTTTGGTCACGTTGGCATGAAAATCTTCCGGATTGCCAATTCCATACAGGCAGGATACCGATGAAACCACAATCACATCGCGTCGTCCCGACAAGAGGGCAGAGGTGGTGCTGAGTCGCAGTTTTTCAATATCCTGATTGATCGATAAATCTTTCTCTATATAGGTGTCCGAAGACGGAATATACGCTTCGGGCTGATAATAATCGTAATACGAAACGAAATATTCTACTGCATTGTTGGGGAAGAATTGTTTCATTTCGCTGTAAAGCTGGGCGGCCAGTGTTTTATTGTGACTCAGAATCAGCGCTGGACGTTGTGTCGTTTCGATTACATTGGCCATGGTAAATGTTTTCCCTGAACCAGTTACACCAAGTAGCGTTTGGAACGGCACATCCTGATAAATGCCTTCCGACAGTTGCCGAATGGCTTCAGGTTGATCGCCGGTGGGCTTGTAATTCGAAACAATTTTAAAATCCATGGTTATCTGTTTTCCGCCTTGTTGCTATCGTGTTTTTAAAACAAAATATACCGGAAAATGATCACTCACTCCGCCGTAATAATTGGAGCCTCCGTATGTTCTGTTTGGCGAAGTTTCTCCTTTTTTGCTGGTGAACTCCATCCATTTTTTTCTGAAGATATAACCGCGTGCTCCGTCCACTTCGCAGCCTTTGCCGTTAATGAGTGAGCGCGAAACCACTAAATTATCGAGCATGTTCCAGTTTCCCCGATAAAAATAAGTGCCTAGATTTTGCTCGTCGAGCGGAAGCATCAGGTTTACCAGTGGAGCATTGCTGCCCGGAGCTTTGGCTCCCAGTGTTTCAATCAAACTTTTATTCAGCGGTTCGTCATTCATGTCGCCCATGATGACAATATTGGCTTTGGGATTTTGGGCAAGCACTTCGTCAACTTTGCTTTTCAGAATCGAGGCAACCTGCATGCGCTTGGCTTCTGTTTCCTCTTCGCCGCCAATGCGCGAAGGCCAGTGATTCACAAAAACATGAAAAGTTTCTTTGCCAATTTTTCCTGAAACATGTAAAATATCGCGGGTTTTCCATTTGGGTTCGTCGGCAAAACCAACCGGAATGGCTTCCGAACTGCTGATTTTGAAAACTGACGGACGGTACAGCAACGCCACATCAATGCCGCGTGGATCGGGGCTTTCGAACTGGGTAATGGCGTATTTCCCTGCCTGCAAATATTTGTTTGCAACCAGATCGTTGAGAACCTGACGATTTTCAATTTCGCACAATCCGATTAATGCGGGGAGCGCAACAGTATCGATTTCGGATAACACCCGGGCAAGATCAGATTGTTTTTTCTGATAACGGGCAAGGTCCCATTTTTTTTCGCTGTCGGGCAAAAACTCGTTGTCGTTGATGTGCGGATCATCCTGGGTGTCGAACAGATTTTCCGTGTTATAAAATGCTACAGTCAGCGATTGCTGGCTCTTTGTACAGGCACCAAGTGATGCCAGTACGATTACTGCTATCCAGAAAAAATGCTTCATTTTATTTTCAGATTAAAATAGTTGTTTCCCGATACTAACTTCATAATAATCGCGTACATCGGTAATCATCATGCCAACCGATTGTGCTGCCTGAATACCCAAAATACCATCTTCGAAAACCTCGCAGAATTCGGGTGCAACCTGCATCTGTTCGGCGCATTTCAAAAAGGTCTCGGGATGAGGTTTGAAATTAGTGACATCTTCGGAACAAACCAAAATCTGGAAATAATCTTTTAGTCCGATAATCTCAAGTGTTTTCAGCGCCAGGCGGCGGGCACTTCCGGTTCCGATTGACATGGGGAGCTTCCCGTGATATTTTTTTACCAGATTTACAACTGGTTCAATTGGTTGGGTCAGGTGCATATTGGCCTCGAATTCGGTTTCTTTTGCATCGCCCATTTCTTTTGGGTCGATATTTTTGTTGAACATCTCGTTCAGTTTCTCTACTGTTGGGTAAAGCGGAATACCTGCCAGTTGCGCAAATAATTCAACGGTAAAGTCAATGTCGTAGCGGGCCGCCGCATTGCGCCATGCAATAAAATGGATGGGCATGGTATCAGCCAGTGTTCCGTCGAGATCAAAAATGAGTGCTTTTGCCTGAGATTGAATATCTAATTCGTTCATCATTTTTACATTGCAATTTTAATGAACGACAAAAGTAACCATGTAAATGGGAGTACCAATAAAAGCACTTTTTTCTTTAAGGAAAAATTAACACTTTTGCTGTTCATTTTTTATGAAGTATCATGAGCCAAAACCTTTTAGTTACGTTTACCAGTTCGGCCCAATTTGGGATATTCGGTGCGATTGTGCTGATCATTTTTGGCTGGGTGGATAAGAAAGACCGCTTTACCGACATTGGCCGGTTTTTGTTTATGGCACTGGGCATTTATGCATTGTGGGTCATTTTGACGGGACAAATTCATGTGCCCGAAGTTGCGGTTGGTGAAATCTCAAAAGAAATGCGGATTATTTCCTTTTTCAAAGGCTTGGTGCTGTGCGGCGGAATTTCTTTGCTCTCGTACGTGCTGAAATTAATGCATGTGCGTTATTACCGGCTGGTTACAATTTTGTGTATGGCTCTGGCTTTGTTCCTGTTTTTTACGGTGAATAATATTCAGCAAGCCTGATTTTTAAATCCTTTTCCGTCTTCCCTTTTTCTGTCTCCCTTTCTCCGTTCTTCCTTTTCCTTTCTCCGTTCTCCCTTTTCCGGAGCCCGTTTTTACCTTTTTGCCAGACCGTTTTCGAAAAGAATGCGTTCCAACTCGGTATTAATTTGCTCTACCTCTTTTTTACTAAGACCAGTGAGACTCACGGTTGGATAGTCGGCAACTCCGCGTTGCGTTTTTACAGTTAAAGTAAGTTCGCGCAACGGAAATCCTTTCAGTAATTTATATCGAAAAAGCAATTCGTGAGGAAAATCGATAGAACTGTATTCGCGACCAAACAACGTAATCAGCGAGTAGTAACGCAGCGTTACTTTTCCCCGTTCCGATTTGAACGACACATAACTAAAGTTGAGGAAAAAACACAAAATCAACAGAACAAGCAAGCCTAGTCCGAGGTAGATGGCATAAATATCTTGCTTCTTCCAGATAAAGAAAAGGGCTGCAAGAATAAATGCCAGCACTATCAGATTGAAGCTCCGCTTGATGGTTTTTGCCCGTTTTTGATTACTTATCTCCATAAAATTTTAACGAATCGTAAAAAAAAGTACTGCATTTCTTTCTGCGCCGGGTCTCTGTCGAAAATAGTTTAACTTTGATGTTTTCATAAACAGACGGCCCATGACCGAATCAAAAATACATGCAAATATTGTCTTTTCACAACAATCGGTAAAAGAACTGGCATTGTTGGTTGAAAAGTATCCCGAAGGAAAGGTTTTTTTACTGACCGAAACACAGGCGGCTGGCTTTTGCCTGCCAGCAGTGGCTGAATTGCTCGAACAGAAAAACATCCGCAAGATGGAAATTGAACCGGGGGAAGAAAATAAATCGATTCGCTCGGTCGAAAAAGTATGGCAGTTTTTGTCTGAAAATGGTGCCGACCGAAAATCGTTGCTCATCAATTTAGGAGGCGGAATGCTTACCGATTTGGGCGGTTTCGCTGCATCGACATTCAAACGGGGTCTCGATTTTGTGAATATTCCCACTACTTTGTTGGCGCAGGTGGATGCTTCGTTGGGCGGCAAAACAGGTTTCAATTTCAATGGTTTGAAAAATGAGATTGGCGTGTTTCAGGAACCCGTAGCAGTGCTGATTGATACAACATTTCTGAAAACCATTGACCGGAGCAATTTTTTGTCGGGTTACGCCGAGATGATCAAACACGGCCTGATAAAAAGCCGCGAACATTGGGACGAGTTGCAGCACTTCGATTTTGAATCGGTTAATTATGCAGCACTTCAGCAAATGATTGCCCACTCGGTAGCCGTAAAAGAGTGGTTTGTGATGAACGATCCGACGGAGAAAAATATTCGCAAAGCGCTTAATCTGGGACACACTGCCGGACACGCCTTCGAAAGTTATGCCATGAAAACGGGTCGCCCGATGTTGCACGGCTATGCGGTGGTGTATGGAATCATCGTCGAATTATTTCTTTCAGTGAATAAATGTGGGTTCGACGCGGCTTTGTTACAGCAGATAAGCCGATGGCTCATTGATTTATACGGCAAATTTGACATTGCGGAAAGCGATTTTGATGCTTTGTTCGAACTAATGACTCATGATAAGAAAAATGAGGCTGGACGTATTAATTTTACACTGATTCCCGAAATTGGTCAGTTTGCAATTGACCAGCATTGCAACAAGGATGAAGTTTTTGAGGCACTGAATTTCTATCGCAATTTGTGAAGTCGTTATCAATCCTAATCCTGATTTGGAATTTGGATTTTAAAATTTGGAATTTCTAATGAAGTATATTGTTTCGAAACCTGAAACTTCGCTAAAAGGAAGCATCAAACTTCCGGCATCGAAAAGTGTTGCCAACCGGGCACTGATTATTCATGCTCTGAGTTACAGCCCGTATCCGCTTGACAACATTTCCGACAGCGACGACACCCGCGTGATGCAACAGGTATTCAACTCGAATACCAATGTTTTCGATATTGGTCACGCAGGAACCGCGATGCGTTTTCTTACTGCATTTTTGGCGAAAATTGTGGGCGAATGGACGCTTACCGGATCGGAACGCATGAAACAACGACCCATCGGTATTTTGGTGGATGCGCTGGTGCAACTTGGTGCCCGCATCGAGTACCTCGAAAACGAAGGTTTTCCTCCTTTGAAAATATTTGGTTCGCACCTTAAAGGCGGTATTATCGAACTCGATGGAAGTGTGTCGAGCCAGTATATTTCGGCTTTGCTGATGATTGCCCCTGCGGTGGAAGGTGGATTGACGCTTCGTTTGAAAAACAAAATTATGTCGCGCTCTTACATCGAGCTAACTTTAAAGTTGATGGAACAATTTGGGGTGAATCATGTCTGGAAAGGCAACGAAATTCGCATTGCCGAGCAAGCTTATCGTCCGATTGCTTACACGGTGGAAGCCGACTGGTCGGGTGCTTCGTATTGGTACCAAATGGCCGCTCTGGCTGATGAGGTGGATGTATTGCTCGAAGATTTGAAACTGGACAGCCTGCAGGGCGATTGCGCCATTGCCAAATGGTTCGAAGCCTTTGGCGTGCTTTCCGAAGAAACTGAAAAAGGAGTTCGCCTGAGTAAAACAGAAAGTCGTTTACCTTCGGTGCTGCAACTCAATTTTATTGAAAACCCCGATGTAGCGCAGTCTTTTGCCGTATTGTGTGTGAAGAAAAATATTCCTTTCCATTTCACCGGACTTGAAACCCTGAAAATAAAAGAAACCAACCGCATTGAAGCTTTGCAGATTGAGCTGGCAAAGTTTGGCGCAACACTTACCGAACCCACGCATGGCGAGCTAAAATGGGATGGCAAACTTGTCGAGGTGACTGAAATTCCTTCGGTAGCAACTTACAAAGATCATCGCATGGCCTTGGCATTTGCCCCAGCCTGCCTGGGCAGTACGTCCGTTGCCATTGAAGAGCCGATGGTGGTCACCAAATCGTACCCTGCCTATTGGGAAGATTTGAAAAAAGTGGGCTTCTCGGTGGAGGAATTGTAAGCACAATAGGGCGCAATAGAAAAATAATTATTTACTGAACGCGCAGCCGCGTGTTCGTATTGTTATTGATCGGATGAACCCAAGTCATCCGATCAATAAGATATAATTTTTCTTTCCATTTAATTCAAACTTTTGCCTTTTTACTTTATCCTTTCTTCTTTGATTATATATCTTTGGGAAAGACCAAGACGAATAAATTTTTAATAGGGAAGACCGAAAAATATTCATCTTTAGGATCTAGTATATAATTAAATCGATTATAAAATGACTATAGGGAAAAGCATTCGAATTTATCTAAAAGAAGGAAGTGTTACTGGTATTAAATTCGCAGAATTGGTTAATCAAACAATTCAAGCATTTTCCTGTCCTAGAAGATCCACTCCGTAAAATTCACTAACTGGTAGCCTGTTTAATAAGCTAATTTGACGAATGAAATATTCGGAGAAGAAATGAATATAGGACTGATTACAACTTTAAAATAGTTTTAGATTGATTGGATTAATACCAATTTTAAAAGGACGCTACATTAAACATTATGAGAACGATAACTTTCTGTTTTTTTATATTACTGTCAATCCCAGTATTCTCAAGGATTGGTATGAATAGAAATTATACCATAATTTCTCAAAACGATTACGATGCAAATTTGGCTAAAGGGAAAGATGTAATTCTAAAAAGATATATTGTTGTCCCAGATTTTAATAAAAACTACAAAGAAATTATCAACGTAAATGACCCAGATGAGATTCTTTCGATGTTTTCATTTATGCTTAGCAGAGGAAAGAGTAAAGAAATCTCTCAATACATATTAAGTTGTAATAAATCAAACGATATTGAATTGTTAATACATGGATTATTCTGTTTTTCCAACAATCAATATTATCAATCAATAAAATATTTAGAGAAAATTGAAAATATGCAATTCGCTTTTCTTCGAAGCTTATTAATTGCCGATTGCCGTTATGAAACGCTAGTTGATAAGAAAAATTATAATTCGATTTTACAGTTTTATCAAATTTCATTAGACTTGGCAAGAACCGAACAACAAAAATTAATTATTAAGAATCGTATAAAGTTTATAAAATATAGATAATGAGAAACTATTCAATCTTACTCGCCTTTACGGGATTATTATTTCTAGCAAGTTGTACTTCGACTAGAGTTATTGAGAAAAACATGAATTCGGACAGATATTCATTAAGCTATTTAAGAGATTCTAAGATTTCGAAAAATAAACTGGATTTCAATGTGTCAATTGATTCTGTTGTATTTGCAACACCAATGAATATTACCACAACAGTAACCAGATTAAAGGGGTGGTTCATTCCTCTTGCTCTTGTGAATATTTGGAATTCGCAAAATGAATGTATTCAGGGAAAATCAATGTTTGAAGAGGACATCCCAACTTTCCTGCGCACATCCTTGATTGAGGAAATTAATCGCTCAGGTAATTTTAATTATAATTCGTTTAATGATTCTGAATATCAGCTTGATATTTCAATCGATGGAATAAGTACCAAGGGACCATATGTAAGCAAAGGCTTTTTCTATTTTGCATTTTTTGCATATGGATATTCTTATGCAGATATTGCGGGGCCAGCTATTTCCAATATGGAAATTTCGTATAAGCTAAAAAAAGGAGATAGAGTATTAAAGAGCAATTCATTCAGCTCTGAAAAAATTGCAGAGCAAATCGATAAAAGATATTCAAACAATAAAATGCTCCAACAAGATTATGCAATAAGTATGGTTGAAGCAGTTTCGCTTAATTTCAAGAATGTTATTGAACTCATTGTTGCAGATTTAAACGATCATTTTAATAAAACGAAATAACAACAGACGTTATTCATTTTATTAAATGAAGTTTTTCGGGGTATATCAGCTACTGCTTTTAATATATTTTATTTGCCGCTGCTGGTTCTCCGACTATACTTTTATTTTCGTATGTATAGCAATTGTTTAGTTCAAAGATTTTATGTTTATTGTTTCATAAAACCAGAATCTCTTCTCATTATACTGTGCAAGTTTTATTAAATGTAGAATTTCCCCTGATTTGTCGATAAACATATAAACAACGTTTATAGAGGCAACTTTAAATTGCCCTTTGTCTTGAAAAACATAGTCATCTATAGTATATGTATTTTTTGTATCATATCCCACTTCATCTATTCTTGTTAGTATTGTATTTCTTGTAGAATAGTCTTCTTTTATATATGTTGCAAATATCTCTTTGGTGGCACTACTTTGATCCAGTGTTAAAATATCTTTATTCAAAAGAGGTAATTCTCCCGAAAACTCAGGCTTGAATGAATAATAATTGAGGGAGGAAGAATAATTGAAGACTTTATATATTTTCCCATTGGAACAAAATATTCGGGTAAAATCATCGGCAATCCAGAATCTTCTCGATCCCAGATTTACTTCCTTTATTTCATTATTAATTGGACCTTCAGATATGTTGAAAACAGAGAGATAAGATGAATATTCCCTACTACCATATAGGACACCTTTGTTGGGAACTTTCTTTAAAAGATAATTGCCATTATATATTTCGCCAGTAGTAACTATCTCTCCTGTAGTCAAGTTAACACTTTTGAATTTACGAGAGGAATCAGCTGATCGGGGAGATAAATAGACCCATTCATTATTTCCCCAATTCACATCAGATGCAATCATTCCGGATTGATAGTTTTTTAAAATAGTCTTCTGTTCCACATCGATAAGTGAAACATCTGTATTTGTAAAATTAGCAACCAATGCATCTCCGTTTTCATTAAGACAAATACAAACGGGAACTTTTTTGGGTTCCATAACAGACACTGGTTCCCCTGGTCTGTAAAAATAAATCTGATCTGGTTGTTTTGTAGCTATTACCAGTAAACCGTTCTTTTTACAAAAATCTGCATCAACAACATCTCCTTCAATCTGGATATTACTTCCGGAAATGGAGGGGTATTCGATTTTCATTGAAACTTTTATCATTTTGATTTCTTCAACCATATTTGTTGACACAACGATTCGTCCAGTGTAGTCGCCTTTATCTAGATTATCCCTTATTACAGAAATGCCAATATCTTCGGATTCACTTGGATATAAAGCACCTTTTTTCTTTGACGCTTTTATCCAGGATGGCAATTCTATTAATTCCCAGGTCAAGATGCCTGGTCTATCCGTATTCTCTATGGTAATAGTTGAAAAATATTGATTGTCCAATACTAACTTATTTGGTAGAATAGATCCGACCGGAGTGCCATACTCAAAATAGCTTAAAGGATAAATTATCAATCCGATGCCTTCAACATCAAATGTCACAGATCTGTTCTGAATTCCAACGATAGAAACGCCATAGGGTGATTGTATTTTTTTTAATTTAATAACCGATTTTCCATCGATAAATTCACCTTTTTTAGGTTCAATATCTATTAATCCTGGAGATTGAAACAATGACCATTTCGCGTTTTTTGCAGAAGATAATCGAAGTTCGTATTCAATTTCAGGATCAATGCTAGATAGTTTTATGGTATCCTCTGATCCTTCAACTAAATAATACTCTTTATTCAGAAAATCATTATTACAACCAAACAGAAATGCTATAAGGATAAGAAGCAAATGAAAGTTTGCTATTTTGGAAATATTTTTTTTCATCTTAAAAATAAAAATTGAGTCCTGTTGTTAGATTTACCCTAGAAATATTTTTAATATCCTTTCTATCAAAAATATTTTCACTCACTTTTTTCCCATTATTTATTTTCATTTTGAATAAATAAGATGCTAAATAGGAAGCATTAATATTCCACCCAATACTTTTGGATATCTTTATTTCAAAACCGGTTTGCAGATTTAGTGCCGGTGTATTACCAGTTAATAAACGATGTAAAATCACATTGTTATATTCATTGCGATAGAAAATCCATCCCATTGATAATGATGTATACCCATTAAAAACATCCTTTATTAAGGTGATGTTTCTTTTTAAGGATAATCCGGTATAGTTCGTATATATATTCTCTTTTATTAGTCCATAAAGACGGTCCCAACTATCACTATATGAATAATCACCTGCAATATTGTTATTATTCATCAATATTGAACCGGAGATACTACTTTGGGTATAAAAAATCTGGTTTTCAACACCAATCGACCATTTAGGATTAATCCTATAATACAAAACTCCTTGTAATAGATATCCTGAATTTAGATCTTCATAATACTTTAATGCCTCAGGATTAGAAATGCCTTGACTTATAAGACTAGCTTTATCATCTTTGGTATTCGCGGTTAAATGTCCTATACCTCCATGAATCTGAATACTAAACCGTTTTATTCTTAATTCCGAAGCACTATCGATATTGATTTCCTGTGCCTGAATTGCATTGAGAGAGTTAAAACCAATCAATAAAAAAATTATTGCCACTCGAGATGAAATATTCAGAGAAAACAAATTGAATAATTTTTTGGACATAATTTAAACCAATGGGTTAATTAAAATTAAACAAAAACACGCAAATGTAAATAATATTTGTTATTGTATTTGGGTGTAGTTGTATATTTGTTCCATATTTTTAATGAGGAAAGTTTTCCTCAAATAGTAATAAACATTTCCTATTGTGGGTATGAAATAAATCGCCAGTCAACACTAAATTTTCAATCCTTTTTACCCCACATTCCGCACTATTTTATCATGCATTTGTAAAACATTCCATGTAAGTAGCAGAAATAAAAAAGCCACTTTATTCTGAGTTATCCATGAATAAAGTGGCTTTTTCTAATAGCTAAATCTATCGTCTATAACTTGATAAAAATCTTTTTCCGATAGAGGATCAGCGCAGGGATAAACAGAATGCCAATATAAAACAAAGCATAGCCAAGGCTGGCTAATTTGGGGCCGCAACCAATTGCTGCAAACAGATCGAGCATGTGTTTGTTAATTGATCCGCCAAAGAATTCGACGCGGCGGAAGAAATGCCCCAGTAATCCGGCAAGTACATACACCGCAATGGCATTGGCTCCGAAAATAGTTCCGAGCTTGGTAAAACGGGTCCGTCCCAGCATATCTACCACGTAAATACTTGCAGCCAGCGTCATCGATGCAAAACCGGCAGTAACCATTACAAACGAACTGCTCCACAGGCTTTTGTTTACAGGGAAATTCAGGTTCCAGATATATCCGAGGATGCTGGCAGCGAAGCCGGCCAAAAATAACCAGATCACTTTTTTCTGGTCTTCATTTTTGCTTACAATAATGTGGCCGACCAACATACCGGCAATTCCACTGGCAATAGCAGGCAGTGTACTCAGCAGACCTTCCGGATCCCAGGTTCCTTGCCACATGCGGCCCGGCAATAAAATGCTGTCGATCCATGCAGCGAAATTTTCACCCGGTTCAAGCGAAACCACACCAAAACCCGGAGTTGGAATCAGCACCATGGCCAGCCAGTAGCCAATCAGCAACACAGCTCCGATAATTGCTTGCGTTTTCCATTTGGTGGTCAGATACAGAATGGCACACACCAGGAATACAATGGCAATGCGCTGGAGCACTCCGGCAATGCGTAATTCAGCAAAATTGAATTTTGGAAACAGAGCCAGGAAAATTCCCACCGCAAAAATTTTGATCGACCGGGTGATGATTTTCTTGTACATATCTCCTTTGGGAGCCCCGGCATTCAATCGTTTCGAATAAGCCAGCACAATGGAAACTCCCACAATGAAAATGAAGAAAGGAAAAATCAAATCGGTAGGTGTGAGGCCGTGCCATTTGGCGTGCAACAGCGGCGCATACACGTTCGACCACGAACCCGGATTATTCACCATAATCATTGCTGCAATGGTAAATCCCCGGAAAGCATCCAAAGAAATGAGTCGTTTCGTTTCCATTACTAGTAGTTTAGTTGTTTAGTACTATTAAGTTTGAATTGTCATGCTGAACGACGCTACGAATCCTGAATTTTAAAAGATAGATTCTTTATTTCATTCAGCATGACAAATTGCTTGATTCATTATTCCTGATACAGTTTTATCACCGGCTGATCCGCTGCAATTTTTACCGATTCTTCTTTCATGTTTCCAGCCGCATCGGCAAAACGGAATACATACGGGGTGTTAATTTTTAGCTTGAATTTCAGAAATTTATTGAGATCGTCGGTTGTTGCAGGCGAATAACCAAAGTCGGCTACCTCGCAATTATTCAGTACCTCAATTTTTTCTGAAATACGCTGGTCGCCTTCCGTTGAATTGCTTTTGTAGAGTACCACATCCACAATCACTTCACCTTCTTTTAGTTCACCTCCGGTCAATTGCTGTTGATACAGATTGATGTAGCGATCGGTCACATTTTCAGCCGGAACATATTTAATGCTTTCATCCCATACGCAAGGAAAACTCAGCCCTGTTGGTTTAAATGAAGTTGCATAAATCCAGTGAATTGGCTTTGACGGATCGGCCTTGCCTGCATCGGCGAGGAACCAGCTTTTGTTCAACTGGTCAGGATAGTATTCGGTGAAGTACCATTGGCCCTCCATCCACACTTCGCACCAGTTGTGATTGCCACGCATGTTGGTCCATAGTGGTGTGCCTGCAATGCGCGACGGAATACCTACCGAACGGAATGCATCGGTGAGTAATACCGACAAGCCGGTGCAGCTGGCCATGTTTTGTTCCATCGACTCGTACGGACTTTGATCGGCTTTGCGGCGTTTGGTATTGTATTCTACTTTTACAATTTCAAGAATATTTTGATTCACCTTATAAATCGCTTCTTCCATGCTTTTGCAGCTATCTACCAGCGATGCAAATTTATCGAAGAAGTCTTTGCGCCAGTTGTCGCGGCGTTCGTTCAACGATGCGTAGGGCAAAACATCATTATAGAAGATTGAATCGGGCAGGTTTTTGCACCAGGCAAATCGTTCGCGTGCGTCAAAAGCAACCTGAGTATTTTCGAGAATGAAATCAGCACTCAGACTGGTTAAGTCGCGTTCAGGCATATAGCTAATCAGAAAAGCGACTGCTTCTCGTTGTTCTGCTGGTACTTTTTTCAGTGCACTTAATAGTTCTGTACGGTTGCTGTCGCTTTTTGCCAAAGCAGCTTCAACGCTTGCTTTGTAGCGCTCCGGAATAGCAGGGCTGCATGCGCTCAGTATCCAGGCGGCGAGTAAAACAAATACAATGATTCGGTTCATGTGGTTATGATTAAATTTGTATGATGAGTTACAATTTTCAAAGATAAAAATATTTTATAATTGTCTGGTTGCATACCTACTGGCATTTGTTTCAGTCATTGATAGAGATTGATAGTTATTGGTGTTTGCTTTCGGACGGAACTATATACAGTTGGGGATTGCGGGTTGCTTTCCTGTCGAACCCCAATGCCATTGTTGCGGGATGCGGACTTTGTTGTCCTAACCGAAACCCCAATTGATATATAGTTTTTGTTAGCAATAGTTATTTGTCAATCAAGTCATTTAATTCATTTATAAATGCTTTCTTATAAGCAGAAAATTCACTGTCTGATTCTATATCCTTAATTCGAATCTTGTTTCTCTCGAATAATTTCATGCATAAAAACTGTATTTGTTTATTGTCACTACTGTCAAAACCACAAATAGTTAGTAACGATGTCGGATTTTTAAGTTTTACAAAAAGACTTTTTTTAATCGAAATCCTATCACTGTATCTTTTCGTTAAAACTAATTGCTCCAGAATATTATTAGCCATTATTACTGTCTGTTTGCTTCGTTTTATTAGGTTTGTAGCTATTGATTTTATAATATAATAGTCAGTATAGTAGTAGTTTACTTGATAATTATCATCGTCCTTTAATGATGAATTTATATCCATTAAAATCACACCACAATCAAAGTATCTACAGAGTCCATTGTCAAACCTCATTAATTCAGCATTTCTGTTATTCGGCAATAAGATTCCTTTATGAATTTCCCATGATTTAGTTGATGAGTCCAGTCTCGTTTTTATTTGATAGCGACCAATTTTGTCATCGTCGTCAATGACAATATCAAATCCTTCAAAGTCCACATTTGCACTAAATATCTTTAAATGATATTCGCGCTTTGCCGCGGCAATTTTTAAGTCATAGAATAACTTATGATTAAATAATTCTTCTCGAACCAATGTTGCCGAAGCATCTTTCAAATATTTACTACTCATCGAACAAGGCGTTTATAATTATTGCTAACAGATATTTAAATGACAACTGAATGACCATTAATGACCCGTGACTGATTTTTCTTTCATCGTTTCCTTTTAAAGAAGTCAGTCATTAAATCGGCACAGTCGTCAGCCATAATGCCCGAAACAACTTCAGTTTTTGGGTGCAATGCCTGTGGTGCGAAGCGCGAAAAACCGCGTTTGGGATCAGAAGCTCCGTAAACAAGTCGTCCTAATTGAGCCCAGCCTAGTGCCCCGGCGCACATTACGCAGGGTTCGAGCGTAACATAGAGCGTGCATTCATTCAGATACTTGGCTCCGAGCAGGTTGGCGGCGGCAGTAATTGCCTGCATCTCGGCGTGAGCCGTTACATCAGTAAGTGTTTCGGTCAGGTTGTGGGCGCGGGCAATAATACGGTTTTGTGCCACAACTACTGCACCAACAGGTATTTCGTCTTTTTCGAATGCAGCAATAGCTTCAGCCAAAGCTCGTTTCATAAAGTATTCGTCCGAAAAGTCTTGCATGTTTTTCAATCTTCGATTTCCATACAAAAGTAAAAAGAATGCTTGTTAAACCTTCAAGGTTTTTAAAACCATAGAAGATTGATTGAAGGTTTCCCCTCGAAACTGACTTTTCCCTGCTTAGATTTGCAAAAACTGCTTATTTTTGTGGCAAATTAAACAGATTCAACTATGTACAGATCGCATACATGTGGCGAATTACGCCTCGAACAACAAGGACAGCAAGTGACTTTGGCCGGCTGGGTACAACGAAAACGTGAGTTTGGAGGAATGACTTTTGTTGACCTTCGTGACCGCTATGGAATTACTCAATTGGTTTTTGATGAAAATTCGGGTGCGGAAATGGCCGAAAAAATCAAAAAACTGGGTCGTGAATTTGTTGTTCAGGCAAAAGGTGTGGTTCGGGAACGCAGCAATAAAAATAAAAATATACCAACCGGTGATGTTGAATTGGAAGTGTCGGAACTGGTTATTCTGAACGTTTCGGAAGTTCCGCCATTTACCATCGAGGATGAAAGTGATGGTGGCGACGACATCCGCATGAAATATCGTTATTTGGATTTGCGCCGGAACCCGGTACGCGATACGCTGATTTTGCGTGCAAAAATGGCTCATGCCACTCGTAGTTATCTGAATCAGCACAATTTTATTGAAACAGAAACTCCGGTATTGATTAAATCGACTCCGGAAGGGGCACGCGACTTTGTGGTGCCTTCGCGCATGAATCCGGGTGAATTCTACGCTCTTCCTCAGTCTCCACAGCAATTGAAACAGTTGTTGATGGTTGCCGGATTCGACCGTTACTACCAGATTGTAAAATGTTTCCGCGACGAAGACTTGCGTGCCGACCGTCAGCCTGAATTTACCCAGATCGACTGCGAAATGTCGTTCGTAGAACAGGAAGACGTGCTGAACATGTTTGAAGGATTGACCAAATACATGTTCAAAGAAATTAAAGGAATTGAGATTGAAAATTTCCCGCGCATGCCGTATTCCGAAGCCATGGAAAATTATGGTTCGGACAAACCGGACATTCGCTTCGGTATGAAAATCAAAGAGCTGAGCTCGCTGGCAAAAGGACATGGATTTTCGGTGTTCGACGATGCCGAATACATTGGTGGAATTTGTGCCGAAGGTTGCTCTGAATATACCCGCAAACAATTGGATGCGCTTACCGAATGGGTAAAACGTCCGCAAATCGGGGCCAAAGGAATGGTGTATGTGAAATTCAATACCGATGGAACAATTAAGTCGTCGGTAGATAAATTTTATTCCGAAGAAGAACTAAAGAAATGGTGTGAACTGTTTGGGGCCAAAGCTGGCGACCTGATTTTGGTTCTTTCCGGAGCAAAAGAAAAAACACAAAAAGCACTGGGCGAATTGCGTATTGAAGTAGCAAACCAGCTCGGATTGCGCAATAAAGATGTGTTCCAGCCTCTTTGGGTTGTCGATTTTCCTCTTTTGGAATGGGACGAAGAAACTGCACGTTTTTATGCGATGCACCATCCGTTTACTTCTCCAAAACCAGAGGATATTCCGTTGCTCGAAACCAACCCTGGAGCTGTTCGCGCTAATGCGTACGACTTGGTTATCAATGGAGTGGAAATTGGTGGTGGATCGGTACGAATTTTCGACAAAGCACTTCAGGCTAAAATGTTTGGTTTGCTCGGTTTTACTCCCGAACAGGCCGATTACCAGTTTGGCTTCCTGATGAATGCATTTAAATTTGGTGCGCCTCCCCATGCAGGTATTGCATTCGGTTTCGACCGTCTGACTTCGATGTTTGCCGGTTTGGACAGTATTCGCGATACCATCGCTTTCCCGAAAAACAACTCGGGTCGCGACGTGATGATGGATAGTCCCTCAACCATTGCTGATGCTCAGTTGGAAGAATTGAACATCAAACTGGATGTAAAAGAGAAGTAATCACTCAGATTGCCAGATATAAACAAAGCCTTCCTGTTTCGCGGGAAGGCTTTGTTGCTTTTAGCTTTTTAGCAGAACAAATACTATTCGGAAAGAATTTTTTCCCTGATCAGCGCATTGATTTGCCTGTTGAAAGCAATCATTGTTGCTTTATTTTTTTCTTCTGCCAAAATTCCAGCTCGTTTTATTCCTCCATGATAGGTTTTATTGAATAATCCCAAGCCGGCAAAATAACCGGTAATATAGAAATGATTAAACATTTGATAGCCTGCAAAAAACAATACCGTTGAGTTGATGAGCATATTAACAATGCCCTCGCCTGTTTTTCCCGCATAAATTTGTCCTGCGCCGGGTAGAAAGCGGGACCAGTTTTCAGCACTGTCAACCGACCGCAAACGGGGAATGTTCTTTTTCGAATAAATCAGCTCTACCGTTTGTTGCAAATTCGCTTCTTTTTCCTTCGACAAGTGCTGCTCTTGTATATAATCGATAAAACATTCTTTTGCTTCATCCCATTTTCGGGTTTCATTTAAACTGAGCAATTTTACGGGCATGAAAAGCAGAAAAGAACTACTATCGCTGCTTTGCCGAAAATATTCATCGATTTTCCAGAGTGCTTTGGCTGGCTCTCCATTCAAATAAAAACACAGCGATTGTTCGTAACTTACCAGTCGGTACAACGAATCACTGAAATCGGTCAAATAGATGGATTGAAGTTCCTCTAGCGATCGTGAAAAATCGTTTATGCGTTTATAGCATAATGCTTTTTTGTATTTGTATTGGTACAGATCGCTGTTTGATTGCGCATAAAAAATTTGCCGTTCATATTCAATCGCTGCATCTTCGAACTTGCCGATTGAAAATAAACTGTCAGCTTCTGAGACCGATGCATTACTCCTCGAAAAAATTGCGCAAAGGAATATGAAGCTGTAAAAGAATTTGATTGTGTAAGGCATTTGCATAATCTTGTTCGGACACTTTTACTGAAAGTACTGATCCGTAAATATTCGACACGTATGAGGCGACAAAAATGCCTCCAAAGAGCAGGGTTTTGAAATTTTTAATTCCATTTTTATGATAGTTTTCCCAGGCAATTAGCCCAAATCCGGTAGTAGCAATCATTGATGCAATTCCTTCGCCTGTTCGTCCTGCATATATTTTCCCCGATCCGGGAAGAATACCAGACATGGTCCCGGCTATCCAAGCCGACTTGGTGCGGTGTTTTTCCTTTTCTATTCCAATCTGTTGTAAGGCCTGTATTTGCTGATTTAATACTGCAATGTCCGGATTAATCTTGTTGAAACTATTTTCTGCTTGTTTCTTATCTCCTTCAAGCATTGATATTCCGCTTAATTCAAAATATTTAAGTGAATGTTTTGTTGCATCTTCGGTATCCAAACTTTCAAGAATCTTTCGGGCATTGGAATACTGTCCAAGATATGTTTGGTTGTATGCAGCAAAAAAGCGTGACTGGTCATAAAAGACAGAGCTTTCGCTGACTTTTAAAAACGAATGCGAGGCTTCCTCCAGTTTTTTTAGCGAATAATTTGCCCAGGCAGTGTAAAAATGAAGTGAATCCTTTTGGCTGGGCAGAAAGAAGGACGAATCACGTTCTGTCAGAAAAAGCATTTCAGCATAATTCCCTTTGTGAAGCAAGTGATTCAGAAACGCAAAATCATTCTTTTTCTGAGAAAAACAATAATTGGCATATAAGCTAAATAAGATGATCCCAAAATACTTCATTTGTATTTGCTTACAGGGTCGCAAAACCGATGCGACTTTGGGTTTAGGTCAATTACATCTAAATCAGTTGCTGCAATTCGGTTACAGCGATTTAACCGGTCGAGGGTTAGTAAGCTTCCTTTGATCAGTCCGAATTCTTTTACTGCCTGTTTGCTGAAATCAGAGCAACTGGGATCGTACAGGCAATTCGCCGAAAAATGTTGAGACAGAAAATTTTGATAGACATAGAGACTACCACCCAATGCCAAGCTTATTGGATTACTGTTTTTAATTGTTTTAGGCTGATCTTTATAGATGTACGGACGAATTTTGCTCTGTGGTAGTTGTTTTTCTGCCTGCAAATCAATTAAAAGAAGGTCGGTAATTTGGTCTGTTTTTTGAGCTTTACCTATCCACGAAATTCCTATAAGTAGCACGATAATACTACTTGTTTTTATTGCTGCCCAAATATTTTGCATTTTCGGGTATTTTAAAATTGAAATATTTTTCATCGGCCGTCGAGGAGATTTTTACATTTGAAAACAAGGTACGGTTAATAACCGAATCACCCGATGGCAGGTAGCTGATTTCAATGATCTTCATTGGCAATCGGAATTGCGAAAAGTCTTGGTAATTTGTATAGTAGGTCTTTTTGATGATCTTCTTTTTGTTTGCCTTGTACTCCGAGTAAACAGGGATACCTTTTTCAAAAACCATTTTAACCGATTCAATTCCTTTTAATACCGATGGTGCTTGCCATTGAGTGATGTAATATTGATTTTCGGTCGAACTTGATACTAACTGAAATCCATCGTCAGCCAGCCCAAGATGGTCGGTGAAATTGTTGGCAAAATAATAAATCAGGTTTCTCTTTGATGATAATTCGCTCACTTGCTTGTAATCCACTTCGTTTTTATGAGGGTAATAGCTTTTTATTTCGCCATACGCGTTTACGGTCATAATAAACTCTGGATTTGAGTGATAAAACTTGGTTATTGTTTGCTTGTTTTTATCAAAATACAAATCGATTTCGCTTACAATTTTTTTCTTGTTTTCAAGAATTTCTGAATGTTGTTTCAGCGAAACATAGTTGCCTGTTTGGGCAAACAAGTTTATACTGAACAGCGAGAACAATAAAAAAAAGAATATTTTTTGAGACGTGACTTTCATAGTATAAAAACAAGGTGTCTGTTTGACAAAAACAGACACCTTGGGTTATTGGTGAATAATTACCACATAAAGAATTTCGGATTGTTAACGTAAGGGCTAATGTCTTCATGATCGATGATCAGAACAATAAAGTCCACTAACGGAACGATTCCAAAGATACCACCGCAAGTCAGAATGTAGCCAATACCAGTCATAGGTTTGGTTCCAAGATAAAAACGGTGAACACCTAATCCTCCCAGAAAAAAGTCGAGAAGAATTGCAGCTACAGCATCTTTTTCTTTTGCAGCGACCAGGTTTGTCGATGCACTTGAGGTAATTTCACTAATTCCAGGAACATCTGTCGAAATCATAACTGTTTCGGTAGCGCTATCAAAAAGTTGATCGATAGCCTGCTCGCTTACAGAATAGACTGATGCTCTGGCTTGATTTGCACTGATGGCAAAAACAAATAATACAAAAACAAAGAGTACTTTTTTCATGAGGCATAAAATTTATTACGTAGCAAATGTATGCATTTAAAGAATTAAAACATTCGTTTTTTCGCTTATTCTGCGAGTTTTCCCATGGTGACAATTTCTTCTCCTTTTCCCCACATAAACTCGGAACCTTTCGACCAAAAGAAATTCCCTTGATTATCTTCATATTTGGCTCCGCTGGCAGCACGTGCCTGTTTTAAAATGTAGGCTTTCCCATGTGTTTCATCTTCTAAAAGCAAGGATTCGGCTTCGTTCCGGTAAATGGCGCGAAAACGGTACGTGCTGTCGTTCGAAATGAAAATAAACTCGTGACGGATTGCAGTGCTGTCTATCGCATTGGCTGTTTTTGCCGCTTCATCAAAACTCTCGGAATGGACAATTTTCGTAGTGTTTTGAATACGAAACTTTTGTGTTTGCATTCCGGCAACAAAGCAAATCACGAAACCAATGCCGGTCAATGCATAACAGATGATTTTCTTTTTGGATCCCATCTCTCTAATTTTTTATGCGTAAACGAAGGCTCGCTGAGAAATAATTACTGATCCGTCTTTTTTCGCTCGTCGCGTATTTGGCGATATTGTTTGTTGGCAAAAACAAACTCTCCAAGCTTGCGGTTTTCGGCATACAGAATTTCTGTTTTACTCCCGGTCCAGCATATTTCTCCTTCCGAAATAAATACAACCTGATCGCCAATTTCCATTACCGAGTTCATGTCGTGCGTATTCACGATGGTGGTAATATCCAGTTCAACGGTAATTTCATGAATCAGTGCATCAATAACCAGCGAAGTTTCGGGATCGAGTCCAGAGTTGGGTTCATCGCAAAACAGGTATTTGGGGTTCAGGGCAATGGCCCGGGCAATGGCCACGCGCTTTTGCATCCCCCCTGAAATCTCAGATGGATACAGCTGATTTGCATTGCGGATATTCACGCGTTCGAGACAAAAGTCAACTTGCTTTTGCTTCTCCGAAACCGACATATTGGTAAACATATCGAGTGGGAAACGCACATTTTCTTCTACGGTAAGCGAATCAAAAAGAGCTCCTCCCTGGAAAACCATGCCCATTTCGCGGCGAAGTAATTTGCGGTCTTTTTGTGCCATGCGGGTAAAATCACGTCCGTCGTAAAGAATTTCGCCGCTGTCAACCTCGTGGAGCCCAACAATGGCTTTCAGCAAAACGGTTTTTCCCGATCCGCTTCGTCCGATAATGAGGTTGGTCTTTCCTTTCTCGAATATAGAAGAGACGTTCTTTAGTACAGACTTCTCCTCAAACGATTTATATATACTTTTTACTTCAATCATATTACAGTAGTAATTGAGTGAGAATCAGGTCGGATACCAATATCATGATGTTGGTGCTTACAACGGCGCGGGTACTGGCAGCACCGACTTCAAATGCCCCGCCTTCGACAAAATAGCCGAAATATGAGGGAATGGTGGCAATCAGAAAGCCAATTACCAGCGACTTGATAACCGAGTACATCACATAATACGGAACGAACAGATATTGAATTCCGTTCAGGTAATCAGCCGCACTTACGGCCCCAACAGCCGGACCAACAATCAAGCCGCCGATCAGTCCGAAAAAAACACTCAGAATATACAAGAACGGGAAAATGAGAACGACGGCAAAAATTTTCGGTAGAATGAGATAGGCTGCCGAGTTAACGCCCATTATTTCAAGCGAATCAACTTGCTCTGTTACTTTCATGCTCCCGATTTCGGAAGTAATATTGGCCCCGATTTTTCCGGCCATAATCAAACCCATGATGGTGGACGAGAATTCGAGAATCAGTGTGTCGCGGTTTCCCAATCCAATCAGGTAACTTGGCAGGAACGGATTTTCAAGGTTGTAGGCCACCTGCAAAGTCATGATTCCTCCCATGAACAAAGAGATAATGGTGACAATGCCCACCGAGTTGATTCCCAGTTTTTCGATCTCCTCGAAAATCCGGCGAAAATAAATCCGGTGCCTTTCCGGTTTCGAAAAAACGCGGTAAAGCAAAGCAAAATATCTTCCGGTATGATAGAAAAGCTTCATATTTGGTGCTTTATTGCAGCGTTTAAAGGTACAATAATTCTAAAACCCGGAAAATAAACGATTGAAAAAGCACATATTCGTCAGCTTCTTTCATTCGATTGTCAAAAAAACGGTTTGTGTCTGTATTATTTTCGATATATTTGAAAGTGACGTTCTTTTCAGGAAAGAGATTTCTGGTTTGATAATTTTTGCTGATAATCTTTGTATTGGAAGATTTACTTGTGGTTTATTCCGAAAAGAGGAAACCCAATGCAACAGAAACGTGATGCAGAAAAAATATAGCCTGAAAATTTTCGTTTCTCAATTACCAAAACATTTTGAATGATGAACAATAATTATTGTGTGATTATGGCCGGAGGAATCGGGAGCCGGTTCTGGCCAATCAGCAAATCGTCGAAACCCAAGCAATTTTTGGATATTCTCGGTGTTGGACGCTCGTTTATTCAGCAAACCTACGACCGGTTTCGGAGTATCATTCCTGCTGAAAATATTTATGTGGTTACCAGCATCGACTATACCGATCTGGTAAAAGAGCAGTTGCCCGAATTACCCGAAAGTCAGATATTATCGGAACCATTGAGGCGAAATACGGCTCCGTGTATTGCTTATGCAGCGTATAAAATACATACTATCAATCCGGATGCAAATCTTATTATTGCTCCGTCTGATCATTTAATTCTGAAAGAAGAAGAGTTTTTACATCAGATAAAAACCGGATTGGATTTTGTTTCGAAAAATCCGGTGTTGCTGACTTTGGGCATTACTCCTAGCCGACCGGAAACTGGTTATGGCTACATTCAGGTTGATTATGCCGATGGATTGAAAGAACCAGCCAATTTGCATAAGGTGAAAACATTCACCGAAAAACCGGATGCAAAAATGGCCGAGTTATTTATGAGTAGCGGTGAATTTGTATGGAACTCGGGGATTTTTATCTGGTCGCTTCGGGCTATTTTATCGGCCTTCGATCAATATCTGGAGGAAGTTTCGTCGCGTTTCAGAAAAGGAATACAATTATACGGAACCAGTGACGAACGTGCTTTTCTGAATAAAGCCTACTCGGAATGTCCAAATATTTCGATCGATTATGGGTTGATGGAGAAAGCCAATAACGTATATGTGCTCTGTGCCGATTTTGGCTGGAGCGATTTAGGAACATGGGGATCGCTATACGAAAATATAGAAAAAGATAAAGAAGGGAATGCTATTTCGGGAGCGAGGGTGATGACCTACAATACTTCCAATTGTATTGTCAATTTCCCGGACGAAAAATTGGTCGTTTTGCAGGGGCTGAATGGCTTTGTGGTGGTCGAGTCGGAAGGAACGCTGATGATTTGTCGCATGGAAGATGAGCAACAAATCCGTCAGTTTGTTACCGATGTAAGAATGAATGTGGGGGAGAAGTTTGTGTAGCCGGAGTATTTTCAGCTACAAGAATATGAATTGAAAAAATGCTTTGTCGGAGAGATTTTCCGGCAAAGCATTTTTTTTACATGAATCTAGTTTGATCCATTTATCATTTCTTTCCAATTTTTATTTTTCATGAGGTTTATTTGGCTGGCAACCTGATTGAGATTGAAATCACCTTTTACGTAAATCAGCGCATTGTCTGAGCCGCCAGCCAGAATCAGCAACTCCGAAATGTATTCCTCATTTTTCATCTGGGCCAGAATTTGTATTTCATCGCCGTCTTCTTTTACTGAAAGCAGCGGCTGAAATGAACCTGGCACATATCTGCTGAATTCTTTACTGAAATTGACTTTGGGAAAGTTTTGCTCTTCCTCGATGGTGAGAATTTTAACCAGCTCCACATGGCGAAGCAATTCTTTTTCTTCTGGTTGCAAACCGGCAAACGGGAGGAAAGCTCTGATTGCAAACCCGGGAATGGTCATCGAGGTGACTCCGTCTTTTCCTGAATATTTACGAAAAGCAGCATGCACTGTTGGATCACTGGAGCATGCACTCATCAGAATAGCAATGGTGAAGATGAATAAAAAACGTCGCAACATGGTCAGGTAATTTATAGTGTTCTTTTCCATTGACGTATCAGTTGTAAAAACATTACATGCCGTAAATGTTATTTGTCCGGATTGTTTTCAACCCGAAAACCCGGAGTTTTGTAATCAGGCGGTAAATAGTCAGAAGGAATGGCGGTTGCATTCCCATCGCGTGCAGCCCGGTAATGCGGCGACATAATTTCAACACCTGCCTCATTAAACGCATCCTGAATATTCTGATGTAACTCTGAATAAATTGCGGGTTGCAAGGTGGGTTCGTTGGTGGTTGCATTAAGCTGGTACGACACGTAAAAATCGTCGAGGCTGGTTTGTAATACAAACGGAGGATGCTCACTGCTAATGTATTGGGTTTTTTTTGCGGCTCCAAGCAATAGTTGATGTACTTGCCGCCAGGGAACATCGTAGCCAATGGTTACGGTGGTGTGCAAAATTATTCCTTCGTCGAGCTTCGAAGTACTGTAATTGATCACATTCGACGATAATATATTGGAATTCGGAATAGTGATAAACTCTTTTTTTGGAGTTTTGATACGGGTCACAAACGGCGTTTTTTCTACTACGTCGCCCAACACGTCGCCAATTTTTATGCGGTCGCCAATTTTAAAGGGACGCATGTAAGTAATAACTAATCCAGCAATCATATTTCCAATAATGGATGAAGAACCCAGCGAGAAAACGATTCCAAGGAATACTGAAACTCCTTTGAAAACATCCGAGTCGGAACCTGGCAAGTATTGGAAAATGACGATAAAAGCAAACGCAATGACGAAAATTTTTATCAGGTTATAGGTGGTTTTTGCCCAATCGGGATAAAATCCGGGAATTTTCAGTTTTTCTTCTTCAATTTCGGAAAGCAGAAATCGGATAAATTTTAATACATATCGCGTAACTACCACAATGACAATGATTGTCATCAATTCGGGAATGTAATTGATAATGCCAAAGAAAATTGATTTAACCGGGCTAATCAGATACCCAAACATAGTTTCGGCAAATCGGCGTGTTGGCGGGAAAATGCTGAAAACAATTGGTATTGAGATAAAAAGCTGAACCAGAATCAGTAAATAGCGAATTAAATTTGACAGGAACAGTGCTCCGTTTGTGAGTCTTTCTGCATCAAGTATTTCGTAATTCCGAACGGAAAAACTTTTGAACCAAATTCCTTTTTTCGATTCGATAAGCAGACGGATTTTTCCTAAAAAAAAACGATTGGTAAGCCGAATCAGGAAAAACTGAAGAATAATTACCAACAATGCTAATCCTACTTCTCTCGCTATACCCGAAAAGCTTTTGTCTTTCTTGAATATTAAAAGGTTCTCCAGAATTTTTTGTTTGTAGATGGTGGCGATTTCATGTTTGTTTTTTTCGAGCCACATGGCATCGGCTTCGGTAATGCTAACTAATATTTGCTCGTTAAACATCAGATCAACGCTTTGTCCGTAGTCAACCAGATGAATGCTGTCGCTTTTCAGAAAGAAATTGTGGTACAATCGTTTTATCCGCTCGTTGACAATGCGACTGCGCTCTGCTGCGGTTACCGATCCAATACTGGTATAAATATAAAAAAGGGTGTCGCGATAGGGAACAATTGCATAGCCGGGAGTGATCATTTTCAATGAATCGACCTCTCGTTTGAGCTGTATTTTTTTTAGCGAATCGTTTTGCGTAAGCAATTGTAATTGCTTACGCAGCTTTTCCCTTTTACTGGTTTCCGACGAGCGCAGTTCGTCGATTTGCCGAAGCAGAACAATGCGACTAATTGAATCCGCAACACTCAGCGAATCCGATTTCTTCAATAAAAGCAGCGTTTTTTGAAGCGAATTCTCTACCGAAATCGTATCGGCCTGAGCTGTGAGAAATGCCAAAGCAAACAGAACAAATAGAATACGTTTCATCGGGTGCAGAATAAAAAGTTTAAAACAGAAACAGAACTAAATGTAGCCGGCTAATATCTATTGGTTTGTCCTTTATCAATAGCCGGAATGCCAAATTTCATCCAGTCGGGCATTGGTTTGTCTTGCAGATAATGGTCAAAAAAACCTTTCATTCGGGTTGAAAGATCGACGCGATTACCCCAACTGGTATCTTTCAGGTTGTGTGGTTCTCCGTTGTAGCTGAGCATCCACACTGGTTTATCTAAACGACGCAATGCGGTAAAAAGTTCAATTCCCTGATACCATGGAACGGCTCCGTCATTGTCGTTATGCATAATCAATAAAGGAGTTCGCACCTGTGGCGCATAAAACAAAGGTGAGTTTTCGATGTATTGCATCGGCTTTTCCCACAATGTTCCGCCTATGCGACTTTGCGAATGCTCGTACTGAAACATGCGCGACATGCCCGATTCCCAGCGTATTCCGCCGTAGGCGCTGGTCATGTTGCTAACCGGTGCTCCGGCCATGGCGGCAGCAAACATATTGGTTTGGGTCACCATCCATGCAGTTTGGTATCCGCCCCAGCTTTGTCCCTGTAAACCAATTTTATGCCGGTTGATAAATGGAAAATTCTCGGTCAGGTATTGCGTGCCGCTAACAATGGCATCGTAGGCGCTTTTGCCCGGATAGCCTGTGCGGTAGGTAATATCGGGAACGAAAACAATGTATCCGTTACTGGCATAAAAAGTACGGTTGATGGTTGATCGGCTGGGAGCTGGTTGATAGTGCCGGAAAAGATTTTCAGAATTGCGTTCGTAATAGTAAATCACCATCGGGTATTTTTTTTGAGGATCGAGGTTTTCGGGTATATAAAGCAACCCTTCAAGTGTGTCGCCATTAAACGATGTCCATTTTACGAGTGACGACATGGCCCAAATGTAATTGCTTTGCTGCGCATTGGCCTCGGATATCTTTTTTTGATGATCGAAGCGTAGATTACTTGTCCATAAATCGGGGAAAACGTTCGTGTTTTCCTTCGTGAAAACTAACAAGTCGCTATTCTTTGCTTTTGTAGGGGTGCCAATTTTCATGTTCTCGGCAATTAAAAGTCGTGGCTCTTTGTAGTTTTCAAAATCAATCTGGAAAATGCCGCTGGCTTTACTTTTTTCGTCGAACGATGAAGCAAGGTTGGTATTTTTCGAATCAATAAATTCTTCTTCCGGATCAAGTTTAATATACCGAAGTTGAAGGTGGTTGCGTCGTCCGAAACTGCGGGTTACATTTACTGCAACACGTGTTGCGGTTGGGTCAATCTTCCAAATATCATATCTGTCGTATATGTAAATGAACCGGTCGTTCTCTGCCCAGCCTGCAATGCCATACGGATTTGGGTAATCGGGCATGTCGTTTTGTTCGTCGCAGAAAATAACCGGAATTTGTTTGGTCAGCCGGTTGTCGGCTTGACTTTGGATATTTGTGGAACGCGAATAATAACTACTGTCAGCCTGATTGTACCATACGATGAAATTCCCTTTGGGCGAAAGCCATGCCCGCTCGGTTGCTTGAAGCATTTTTCGTTTGATTCCGGTTTTCAGATCTATTAAATAGTAGTCGGCTTTATTGGCTCCGGTCCATGAACTTTCCCGTCGGTAAAGCATATTGTCGCGTCCCAGCGCAAAAGCGCCATTGCCTTTTTCGTTAAAATCAACATCTCTGATAATTGGGTCGCCCAACTGGATGAACTTCTGCTCGGAAAGATGAAAAACTGCCAGATAGGTTCGTTTCTTTTCCCGGTCGAGATTAATCTTTTGCTGGGGTTGAAGTTCCTTGTCCTGCCACGACCAAATGTCCAGTCGTGGTTTCTCTTCGTCGGTTAACGAGTCTTTTTTTTCTGGCTCAGGAATCGATGCTGTACCCATAAACAAACGGGTTCCGTCTTCTGAAAACGATAAATTTCGATTTTCTGAAGGAGCCCATCCAATTGGCATTCCTGGTGTCTCGGAACTTACCATTACAGTGGCTAATTCGTCGGTGTTTTTTCCGTAAAAAAGATGATAGGTTTTTTGTTTCGTGGTGTCTTGCGAGAATAAGAATGCAAATTGTAATCCCGGGTCATCGGTTGCGAGCTGGCGCACTGAACCTGGTTTTTCGAGTACTTTGCGCGCTTGTCGGGTCGCTGTTTCAAACAACCATACCCGTGTGTTCTTTAGCGAATCAATATTTTCCTGCGAGAACAAAATGTACTTGCCTTTTTTCGAGTAAAACAAATCGTTTACCTTTTTATATTGAATGGTATCACCTGTTTTTACGTGAAAGAGAGTGAGTGTGCTGCTTTTATTTGCTGATTTAGAGTCAGATGAGTCATCGTCTGCGTCTGAGGTGAAGTCACTTTTCTCTTTGGCCTTCTTTTTCTTTTCGCTTAATGGCTCAGTCAGAAAAGCAATCCATTCGGCATTTTCTTCTGGAATAGAAAACGATTTTATGCGGGGAAATTTGACGATTTTACTGTTCCTGGTGAAAAATATTCCCAGACTATCCTGCGGGAATTTGTCTTTGCTTATCTTTTTGATTTTTGCTTGCCGAATTGAATCAAGCGGTTGCTTTATTTTGAAAAGAATAAAGTCGGATTCGGGTGAGAATACCGGGGCATAGCCGCGGGCAATGCTATCTTCCTGACGGGAATCGTTATGCTTGATGATTAGATGACCATCTCCCTGCTGGGGATTTAATTCGTAAGTCACATATTTTCCGTTTGCCGACAAGCAGGTGCTTTTTATGGTTTTCCATTTTGCGAAGTCGCTGATTGAAAGTGCTTTTTTCTGTTTCTGCTGTCCGAATGCTGCAAGAAACAAGCAACTGACAACGAATAACATTACTATTCTCTTCATCCTACTTTTTTTGAATGTATTGGTATTTCTCGCGAACCGTTTGTGCGATCCGATATTGTTCTCTAAAAATACGTTTCTTGTTTTAATAAACAAACCACCAAGCAATCAACTACTATTCAATTCTTCATTAATTTGATAATTTTATTAACTCTTATTGTTGGCGAATCTGTATTTTTGTAAAAAATCAAAACCTGTATGCGATGAGTTTTCGTATTGGCGTTATATTCGTAATATTGATTGTATTGGTCGGCTGCAATGCACGGATGAGTCCTGCCGAAGCCGATCGGTCGATGAAAATGCTGAATGGGAACTTGTCGGGCTTTTTAACTACTGCATCTGAAAAGCCTGAGCTGCAAGCCATGTATTTTTTGTTTCGCGAATCAAGTTCGCCGCTTTGTTTAAAGCAGCAGAGCGATACTGTGCCGGTTTTGCCGGAAAAAAAGAAAGGCCGATTTTATTGGTCGGCTCAGCGAAAACAGTTTGAAAAACACAGTCCTTCTGATTCAATTGCCTTGTATTTTCCGTTTGATGGGGAGAACGGGGACAGTGTATTTTTTTTAATGCCCGACTTTGATGTGCGTTCATGTAAAAGTCGCCCTGATTTCCCGGTACGGGCAAAAGCTTCGTTGCGAGTGGGAGAGCGTGTTCTTTCGATTGATCATGCTGCTGCAATTGAAGATAATTTGCCGTTAACGATTGATACAGAAGTGAAGGGGAATGATTATTCTGCTGAGTTTTTACTACGTCGTAGCAAAAATGGAGAGAATGGGGATTTGGTAACAGATTTCAGCATACAAACCAAAGGGTTTACAGTTGCTTCTGGAGAAATGAATGCGACGATTGGCTACTCCAGAACCGGCTATTTTTTTCGATTCATTCAGTTTTCGCTTGCATTGATGGATCATCAGATAGAGGGAACCATCGATTATTCAAAGATTGATCCGACCTCGTCAGATTATGCGAGCTCATTTAATGCGAATTCAACGATTCGGATTTCTGAATCAGGAGAAGGAGAAGTAGGAACAATCGTCCTGGGGCGTTCGGGAGAAGGAGAGTTACTCGATTTCTTTGTACGTTATTCCGATGGACAGCAGGTGTTGTTGAGCCAGCACGTTCCTTTACTGAAGAAAGTACTCGATTTTAAATATGATTGACCAAAACTTAAATTGATAAATGATGAAAACAAGAAAAAGCATTCTGCTTGTACTGGCTGTTGGGATGATGGCCGGTTTGACGTGTTGCGATTGGCTCGATTTTAATAAAGAAGAGACCGATCCGGAAAAGACAATGGGTAAAGTAGATAATTACTGGAAGGCGAGTGCTCCGGGCTATCCGGATGCCAAAGTAACCATCACTGAAAACAGTAAAGGAAACGTAGTTGCAACGGTCAATTACAATGGGAAAGATTACGAAGTGGAAGGTAAAATTACCGATGAAGGAATTTACGATTACGTGTATAGCAATGGAGATAAAAGTAAACCTTTTACCTTGGTGAAATTTGATGCACAGGTGGGCGATAAATGGGAATATAAAATCGGCAACCAAACCATTACCCGCGAAGTGGTAAAACGTAGTACGACCGATGATACTCCTTATGGCTTCATGTACATAAAAACCATTGATGTTGTGGAAACTATTCCGGCAGGAGTGCAGGTGCGTGGAGCAGAAAGCCCGGCTAGTTCTATCTTGTGGAAATTCAACCACAAATTTGGCTTTATTTCTGCAACCATTACTCCCAAAAGCGGAGCGGCCACAACAATTAAACAGTACGATACAAACGCAAGTGAATAAGACAGACGAAGGAGGATCAGAAACGAATCCTCCTTTTTTCTTCGTTTTGGTTGTCGAATATCGGGTGTGCGACCAAGTCACCGGGATAAACCATCCAGCCGCCATTGCTGTCGAGGTCAATGTGCATGATTGTGTAAAAAGCTTGCCATACAAGCAATGAGCAGTACCATTGATGCTTGTTGGATGCTTGTTGGCAGAAGGATTTCTGGTCGGTACCAGCTGCTCTGAAAAGTTTTTGCGATCGCCAGCAGGAAATATCGTTGTCTTGCTGCATCACAAACCGGATGATTGAATCCCGCTGTCCATCTGTCATCGGAATGCGCAACCGGTATCGGAATCCTGCATTCTGTTCTCCAAAGTTTACGTTGGCAAAGCGGTAATCGTTCCCCTGCAAATATCCCGGAGCAGCCCGAAGCTGAAAGGCATCGGGAAGCTGATGTGCCTGAGATTCAAAAATCCGGGCTTTTCTTAATACGTCTATTGCACTATTCCCCTGTGCCCCTTCAATAACCAGAACTGCATGGCCAAAGCCATTGCCTCCTTCGATCAGCGAACTGCCAGGTAGCCAGTTGTGGTTTGGTTTTACAAGAATATCACCAGCTTGCAATTCCGTTAATTCAGAAAGTGGTTCGTTGATAAAATGAGCCTGAACGACATCGTTTTTGTCTGCCGAAACATCTTTTCCCTGCTGGTCAAGGCATGAAAATAACCCAATACTAAATGCAAAAATCACAAAATGTGTCGAAACGTTCATGGCTGTATATTTTCAACGCCGGTAAATGCAATTGATTATCTTTCTGATCAGTTCTGTTTTGTTTATTTAAAAAGTTCTTCATCCCGAATGGTCATCAGAATGGCTGAGTGAGGAAGAATAATGTATTTCTCTTTGTTGAATTCAATTTCGTATCCGCTTTTATTGAGAAATACGGCCAAATCGCCAACCTTTGCTTGTAGCGGCACATAGCGCACTTCATCGTTTTGCTCTTTCCATGGCTCATCTTCGTCGGTCATTGCCGGAATCGGGTAGCCAGGACCAACTTTTACAATGTATCCACTCTGCAACTTCTCATTTTCCTGCACTGTTGGCGGAAGATACAAGCCTGTTTTTGTTTTTCCCTGCGGATTTTTGGGCTTTATCAATACACGGTCGCCGACCATGATAAATTTGTCGAAATTTTTTTCTTCTATTGTTAGTGACATGATTGCCTGTTTTTATTCCGAAGCAAAGATAAAATTTTCAGTTTTTGTGTACTAGCAAGGCCTCCGTTATTGGAGAAATGACAAATAGCAATGCAAATAATGATTTTTGCAGCTTGTAATGCGTTGTTTGCCAGAAATGTGCAGATGAAAATGATGGTAAAAATCGTTTTTTGTTTTGTGCCAATTCTTTATCTTGATAGATGTCAATTATAATATTGGCAATTCTATTCGACAATTAAAAAACAAATTATATTTCGAATGAAACGAGCATGGTTCGAATTATCGCAAAAGGGCATGTATAAACACTGCGAGTTCCACACGGGATTCAAAAGATGTTCAAAGCACTGTTCTTTGATCCGACAGATATTCAATAACTTAATTTAAATATATACGTGTGAAAATCTTGTTTGTAAGTTCCGGCGACGAATTGTGCCGGGCGTTGATTGCCCGGCATATTCTTCATCAGCTTGATGAAAAGCTTGAGATTTTTGTTGCCGCAACAGAGCCTGTAATAGAAATCCCATCCTCTCAGTTTGTTGCCATGAAGGCACTCGGGTTTGATATCGATTCGGAACATTGCTCTAATCTGACAGAACTTTCCGGTGTTTCATTTGACTTCCTGATCACCATTAGCCATGGACTTCATTCGTTATTGAAAAAAAATCCTCTCCATTTTAGTCATAAACTTCATATGGAATTTCAGGAAATAAGCAGTACTCAGGAATTACAGAAAGATGAGTTTGATTGTTTGACCCGGCTTAGCGACGAGATGCGGGACGAACTCGCGTATTTTTATCATCATTATGTGGAGGAAAACAAGAATACTTTTGTTTGATAATTAATAAATTAGATTGATGAAGAGGATTACAACCGATTGCGGGTGTTTAGGGCTTTCGTTGCGATGATTTTCTTACAACTAATTTAGTTTTTAAAATTGATTGAACCGGAGGGGCTGATGGCATATCAATTTGTCTGAAGAAAAGACGGGCTGCTTCTTGTCCGATTTCAAACGTGGGATGAGTTATTGAAGTCAGGGCGGGATCAACCACCGTAGCGTGAAACTCGTCGGTAAAACCAATCAATGCAATATCTTCAGGAATACGCAGTCCGCGTCGCTTTATTTCTTTCATGGCAGCAAATGCAACCGTGTCGTTGATGCCGAAAATAGCATCGGGTCTTTCCGGCAGGTCGAGCAAACGCGCTGTTGCTTGTGTTGCCTCCGATGTGCTCAGGTTGCATTGCTGCAAAAGCAAATTATTCGCCGATAAGCCACATTCATGCAACCCTCTTTGGTAACCCTGTATTCGCTGCTGTGAGATGTTGAGCTGTGAAGGACCAGAGATATATGCAATTTTACGACATCCGTTTTCAACGAAATGACGGGTTATTTGGTATGCAGCTTCTTCGTTGTTCGCAACCACACTTGAAACGCGGTCAGTCATACAAACGCGGTCGAAAAATACCAATGGCAATTCATTTTTTAGCAGGGGTTCGAAATGTGAAAAAGAAGTAGTTTCCTGTGAAAGACAGGCGATAATTCCTTCAACCCGGGTATTCAATAAATTCTGAATTGATTCTTTTTCTTTTTCGACTGACTCGTTTGAGGAAGAAATCAGGATGTAATAACCTCGCTGTTTGGCAATGCTTTCAATTCCGGAAATAATTGATGAGTAGAAATGAGTAACAAGGTCGGGAACAATTACCCCAATCATTTTGGTTTGCTGCTTTAATAGACCCATTGCCAGTGGATTTGGCGAATAGTTGCGTTCGCTGGCCAGCTGCTGAATGCGGGCACTAACTTCCGGGCTAATATCCGGATGGTTTTTCAATGCCCGAGAAACAGTAGAAATGGAAACTCCCAGTTCTTTTGCTAAATCCTTTAATGAAACAGGCCTTTTACTCATGTCGAATGCATTCGATTCTCCTACAAATCTAAAGTTTTATTCAATAGCTACGATTGAAAAGAGGTCTCTGTTTATGTTTGACAACATTTTTTTCTCTCCGCAATGCTT
This sequence comes from Prolixibacteraceae bacterium, assembly GCA_963668595.1. Taxonomy (GTDB): domain Bacteria; phylum Bacteroidota; class Bacteroidia; order Bacteroidales; family Prolixibacteraceae; genus GWE2-42-39. The sequence continues at coordinate 3,960,413 of OY764876.1, forward strand.
TGCGGAAACCTTTGCGCAAGTGATCAGAAAATCAGGGTATTGCGAAGAGTTTTTTTGATTGAGATATTTGCTCAGGAAAGAAAGGAAATATCTGATTAGTAAGAATAAAAAAGGAAAAAATGAAAAGAATAGTTGTTGCAGGAGCCGGAGGTTTTATCGGCGGGCATTTAGCAAAAAAATTGCAGGAAATGGGTTATGTTGTTCGTGCGGTGGACAAAAAACCGTTGAATCAGTGGTATCAGGTTCACGAAGGGATAGACAATTTAGTGCTGGATTTAACAAGCAAAGAGAATTGCTACGCTGCATTGAATGGGTACAACGAAGTATTCAATTTGGCTGCCGATATGGGTGGAATGGGATTCATTGAGACACATAAAGCGGAGTGTATGCTAAGTGTGTTGATTAATACTCATTTGCTAATGGCTGCAAAAGATTTGGGTATCACTCGTTTCTTTTATGCTTCATCGGCTTGTGTTTATAATGGCGAAAAGCAGCAAGATCCGAATAATCCGGGTTTGAAGGAAGCAGATGCATATCCTGCTCAGGCTGAAGATGGTTATGGCTGGGAAAAGTTGTTCTCAGAAAGAATGTGCCGCCATTTCCGCGAAGATTATGGTATTGAAACCCGTGTGGCTCGTTTCCACAATGTATATGGCCCTTACGGAACTTGGGATGGTGGTCGTGAAAAAGCTCCGGCTGCAATGTGCCGCAAAGTTCTTGAGTCAGAATTGTACGGAAAAGATGAAATTAACATTTGGGGAGACGGAGAACAAACCCGCAGCTTCATGTATATCTCTGACTGTGTGGAAGGAATTCTGAAAATCATGTACAGCGATATTATTGAGCCGATCAATCTGGGTAGCAGTGAGATGGTTTCAATCAATCAGTTAGTGGATATTGTTGAAGATATTGCCGGAATCAAATTAAAACGTACGTATGATTTGAATGCTCCCAAGGGAGTGCGCGGACGCAATAGCGACAATACAATGATTCTTGAATTGCTCGGATGGGAACCTTCGCTTCCGTTAGCACAGGGAATGAAAGAAACTTACGAGTGGATTCGGACTCAAATGGTTCAAGGCGGAATTAAGTAAATCTCTTCCAATAATAGAAATACAGGCGGGCTTAGTGGCTTGAAAACCAAAGTCCGCTTTTTGTTTATAAACGAGTATTTGTTTTTACTATGAGTGAAAAAAAAGTATTGGTTAGCGGATGTTACGATCTTTTGCATGCCGGACATGTTGCGTTTTTTAAATCGGCGTCGCAGTACGGGAAACTTTTTGTCAGTGTTGGTCAGGATGAGAATATCTTTGAATTAAAAGGGAAGAAACCTTATTTTTCACAGGCCGAACGGGTGTACATGGTTGGTGCGGTAAAATATGTACACGAGGCATTTGTGTCTTCAGGTCAGGGGATGCTTGATTTTGAAGAAGATATGAAGCGCATCCAACCAGATATTTTCATTGTAAACACGGATGGATATACGGATGGCAAAGCCCGTATTTGTAAAGAAAACAATGTGGAACTTGTGGTTTTGGAGCGAATTCCGGAAGATGGTCTGCCTGCCCGGTCCAGTTCTTCGTCAAAAAAAGAATTGAAGTTTCCATACCGGATTTGTATTGCCGGAGGCTGGATGGATCAGCCCTGGGTGTCGGAAATATATCCCGGATCAGTAGTGGTTGCACAAATTTGGCCCAACATCGAATTTAACGATCGCTCCGGCATGGCAACCAGCTCCCGCGTTGTTGCTCAGGAATTATGGGGTGGCAAAATACCGGAAGGCGATCCGGTAGCAAATGCAAAACTATTATTTGGAGCAGAGAATCCTCCCGGAAGTAAATACATTTCGGGATCACAAGATCAGTTGGGCATTCTGGTTCCTGGAGTTAGTCGTTTGGATTATTCCGGAAATTACTGGCCTTCGCATATCGAAACTACCCGTCAGCAGGAAATCTGTGAGTGGCTGTCAGAAGTGCTGTATCTGGTTCCTCTTGCTCCTCGTCCTTGTGGTTACGACCCTTTACTTGAACAGCACCTCGAAAAAGAGTTTGTAAAAGAGTTAGGCGATTCAGGAAAGAAATGCTACGAAGCAATTCTTGCTAAAGACATACGATTGCTGGGGGAGTCGATGACTGAATCTTTTTATGCATGGAAGAAACTTCTTCCTTATACTGTGCCACAGTGGGTGCTCGAAGAAATGGAAGACAAATATATTGGGAGGTATGCAGGTGCCATTACTTCTGGTTGTGGTGGCGGCTATGTTGTGGTTGCCTCCGATAAATCTGTTGAAGGGGCAATTCAGATTAAAATAAAGTACTAAGTGTTTGGTTTCATAGATCTATAAATACATGTTAAGAGAAAAAAATGAAGCAATATCTAATTGTCATCTTTATTTCACTAATAGGCTATTCGTACGGACAGGATATTAAGCGAGAACGCCCCCGAGAATGGGATAATCTTGTTTTCGGCGGAGCATTCATCGATCGATTTTTGCCGATCCCCCCGATAGGCGAACTGACGCATGATACTTGGGGATGTGATGCAGTGAAACCTCGTTATGTGGAGAATGGAATCGAAGATCCGGCATGGTCGTATTGGGGGGGGAATATTGTTCGGGGAGACGATAGTTTGTACCATCTGTTTGTGTGTCGCTGGCCCGAAAATGCCGAAAAGGGACATATGGCCTGGCCCAGCTCTGAGGTGGTTCATGCTGTTTCGTCTAATAGGATGGGGCCCTACAAAGTAAAAGGCGAAGCTATCGGTAAAGGACATAATCCAGAATTGTTTCGGTTGAAAGATGGCCGCTATGTTATTTATGTTATTGATGGTTACTACATTTCAAATAGTCTGAATGGTCCCTGGAAAAAAGGGAAATTCCAATTTGATCCGCGGGATAGGAAGATTATCGAGGGTTTATCGAATTTGAGCTTTGCACAGCGGGAAGACGGATCGTTTCTGATGGTGTGTAGGGGTGGCGGAATTTGGGTGAGCCAAACAGGCTTATCGCCATGGAAGCAGGTGACCAACAAAAGTGTGTACCCGCCCTACAATGGGCGCTATGAAGATCCGGTGATTTGGCGGACAAATATTCAGTATCACATGATTGTGAACGACTGGTATGGGCGCATTGCTTATTATCTGAGGTCGGGCGACGGATTCAATTGGATTGTGGAGCCGGGCGAAGCCTATAAGCCGGGAATTGCCCGTTACGAAGACGGGACACTGGAAGACTGGTATAAATACGAGCGAATTAAAGTTTTACAAGATGAAATTGGCCGTCCTGTTCAAGCGAATTTTGCAGTGATCGACTCTTCAAAATGGCATGACTTCCCCAATGACAGGCATAGCTCAAAAAATATATGTATTCCACTTGCTGTTGAAAAGCAACTTTTAGTTCTGAATACAAAAAAAATAACCGCAAAAACAAAAAGCATTCGATTGAAGATTTTTGCTGAGCCTGATTTCAATCCACAAACAGATGTTGATTTTGCTTCGTTGCGATTGGGTTCGTCCGAAGAAGTAAATTTTGGGCGGGGATGCACTGTTGTCAGAACCGAAAATGAAGGTGATAACATGGTGTTGGAGTTTGATGCAAAGGGCTTTGGTTTGACTAAAAATGAATCTGCTGCAAAATTGATTGGCAAAACGAATAACGGAAATTTGTTGTTCGGATATGCCCGTTTACCAGAAGTAGAATACGGCCGGGCGGTGCTTTCTTGCTTGAACCCGAAAATATTAACTTCAGAACTGATGTTGGAGGTGGAAAATTTTGGTTTATCTCCTTCTCGGAAAAGTCTTGTTTGTGTTGAGTTGACAGAAGGGAGTTGTGCTCCGATTGTTCTGGAAGGCGTTTTGCCCAAAATAATGCCTTATCAGAAAGAAGTAATTCATCTGAAAACGAAAGCCGGTATTTCTGAAAATCGGCAATATCATGTAAAAGTATTTCTGAAAAATCAACCAGATGCAATGCCTCTGTGGGATTGTAAAATTGAAAATTAAAATGAAATCAATTCATTGCTTGATTATGGCCGGAGGCTCCGGTACGCGTTTCTGGCCACGGAGTCGGGCTGCCAGACCCAAACAGTTTTTGAAAATATTCGAGGACGAATCATTGATTCAGTCAACGGTAAGCCGTTTTTCACGATTTACTCCAACTGAAAATATTTGGATCGTCTCAAATAAAAATCAGCAACAATTATTAGATGATCAATGTGCAGGACTTCGTCCTGAAAACCTGATTTATGAACCCGCAGGACGAAATACCCTGCCCGCAATTGGCTTGTCGTCCATGCTTATTGCCCGGAATAATCCGGATGCGATGATGGTAGTGTCGCCGGCTGACCATTTAATTAAAGATGATGGATTGTTTCAGCAAACGATCGAATCGGCCGTTTTGCTTGCCCGCCGGAATGATGCAATTGTTACCATCGGAATTACTCCGAATGCCCCCTCAACGGGGTATGGATACATTGAAATTAATCAGGAGGTCAATGTTGGCCAGCCAATTCGTTCTTTTTCCGTAACTCGCTTTGTCGAAAAACCGGGTTTGGAAACTGCAATGCAATATGTATCATCCGGCCGTTTTTTCTGGAATTCAGGAATTTTTGTTTTTCGTGTCTCTGTTTTTATCGATTCCCTTCAGAAATATGCTCCCGAAACTTTTGAGAAACTAAAGACTATTGTCCGTTCATTCGGGCAAGAAGATTATGAAACTACCATAAATCAATTATATCCTGAAATAGAGGCAACTTCTGTTGATTACGGAATCATGGAAAAAGCGGACAATGTTTTTCTGGTTCAGGGAGATTTTGTCTGGAACGATTTAGGTAGCTGGGAAGAAGTATATAAATACGACACACGAAAGGATGAAAGCCGGAATGTTAGTTCCGGGAAGGTGATTTTGCATGATGTCCGGAATTCGTATGTATTTGCCGAATCCGGAGTCGTCGCTGTTGTTGGACTCAACGATGTAATCGTGGTTCAGGAAGGAGATACTTTTTTAGTGTGTAAACGCGAAAGTGCAGAAGAAATAAAAAGCGTTGTAACTAAATTGAAAAACAGAGATATGACGGACTATTTATAAACTTTAAACTAAACCAACTATGCGAAAAAAAATTATCGGACTGTTTTGTCTATCATTTTGTGTATTGACTACAACCACGGGCCAATCGTTACCGAAAAAATTTACAACGACTGATGAATCTCTCAAACAATACCAGTATCCGGAATGGTTCAGAGATGCCAAATTCGGCATCTGGTCGCACTGGGGGCCACAGGCTGTGCCTCGTCAGGGCGATTGGTATGCAAAACGCTTGTATCAGGAAGGTGGCGATGCATATAAATACCATCTGGAACATTACGGGCATCCCTCAAAATTTGGGTATAAGGATATTATTCCCTTATGGAAAGCAGAGCGCTGGAGTCCGGATCAATTAATGAAATTGTATAAAAAAGTGGGAGCCCGCTATTTTGTAAGCATGGGTACTCATCATGATAACTTTTTCCTCTGGAATTCGAAGATACACAAATGGAATGCTGTGAATATGGGGCCGAGGAAAGACGTGGTTGGTCTGTGGCAAAAAGCTGCCAGAAAAGAAGGTCTGCGCTTTGGCGTTTCGGAACATCTGGGAGCCAGTTATACCTGGTTTCAGGTTGCCCGGGGTACCGATAAAAGTGGGTCAATGAGTGGTATTCCTTACGATGGAAATAATGAGCAATATGCCGACTTATATCATCCGGAAACTTCGCCGGACGATAACGCCTGGCTCACAACGAATGCAACGAATCATCAAAACTGGCTGGCGAGTATTACTGAACTGATTGATATGTACCAGCCCGATTTGTTGTACTCGGATAGCGAATTGCCTTTTGGAGAAGTGGGACGAACTATGCTGGCTCATTTCTATAATCAGGATATGGCTAAAAATAATGGCAGACTGGAGGCGGTTTACAATTGTAAGCTTCGTCCTTCAGAGGGGCGTTGGGTGCAGGATATTGAACGTGGAGCAATGGATTCGATTAGTCCTTTCCCCTGGCAAACCGATACATCGATTGGTGATTGGTATTACCGAACCGGACAGAAGTATATGACCGGAACCGAAGTAGTGCAAATGCTGGTGGATATTGTCAGTAAAAATGGGAATCTATTGCTGAATGTAGTTCAGACCCCGGAAGGCGATCTTGAACCGGATGTGTTGGCAATACTTGATGAAATAGCGCAATGGATGCATACAAATGGCGAAAGTATCTATGGAACCCGCCCCTGGAAAATATACGGAGAAGGTCCATCCACAACAATGAGGCAGGAAAAAGGTCATTTTGGAGGAGTCAAAGATGTTCGTCAGTATGAATCTTCAGACATTCGCTTTACAACAAAAGGGGAAACTCTTTATGCTTTTTGCATGACGAAACCGATAGCAAATATTAGAATTCTTTCATTAGGGAAAAATTCGAAGGTGTGTGGCAAAACGATTGAATCGGTAAAGCTGCTGGGAGGAAGCGAAAAACTGTGTTGGACACAGGGCGGTGAAGCTCTGGTAATTTCGAAACCATCCCAATTGCCTTTGGGTGAGGTGTGTGTCTTAAAAATAAAGTTTAAATAGATTTTCAGCAAGATTGCAATTGAGGTTCATGTAGAGCAGATCAATAAAACCCAAAACAAGAGAGATGACAACAGCTTACAAAAGGTTTTGTAAAACATTGACATTGGAAGATGATGATTTTCTGATAAGTGAATATAAACGGGTACATGCTCCGGGATACGCATGGCCTGAAATAACTCAGGGAATGCGGGAAGTGGGAATCCTGGATATGGAAATATACATTCTCGGTACTCAGTTGTTTATGATTATGGATACTGTGGCTGATTTTGATCACGATCGGGCCATGGAGGAACTTGCAGATAAACCCCGTCAGTCAGAATGGGAAGCATTTGTCGCGCGTTTTCAGAAATCAGTAGCGGAGGCCAGTGCTGGTAAAAAGTGGACGCGAATGGAACGGATTTATAAAATGGGAATGTAGTTTGATTTTTACCGATGAGGGGTGTAATTGGGAAGTGATTAATGAATTCGAATTAGTCACGATAAGGGATGGAATGACAAATAGCCAGTAAATTATTATTTCTATTTCAATCAGGGAATATCATTAACTTTTGTATTTTTAACACCCGGCAATTTGCCTGTAAACCTTAACAAACCAATAAAACAATCAACGTGAACTCAACAATTAAGAAAAAAGTTGTATCGGGGGAGGTGTTGGTCCCCTTTATCTTAATCACCAGCCTTTTTGCCCTTTGGGGATTCGCCAACGACATCACCAACCCGATGGTGGCGGCATTTAAAACAGTTATGGAAATATCGAATGCAAAAGCAGCTTTGATTCAGTTCGCTTTTTATGGCGGTTATGCAACCATGGCCATTCCTGCCGCATTAATAATTAAACGATATTCCTATAAAGTTGGCATCATTGTAGGCCTGTCGCTCTACGCGATTGGAGCCTTAATGTTTTTTCCCGCAGCTCAGTTCGAGATGTTTGGCTTCTTCCTGCTATCGTTATATATTTTGACTTTCGGATTGGCGTTTCTTGAAACAACTGCCAATCCATATATTTTGTCTATGGGAGACCCGGCAACAGCAACCCGCCGGTTGAATTTAGCTCAGGCATTTAATCCGATGGGATCTTTATTGGGAATGGTTGTCGCATCACAGGTAATACTTCCTCACCTGATTTCAGATAGGCGAGATACTGCCGGAAATTTGATTTTCGACACGTTAAGCGCGGCAGAGAAAGCAAGCATTCGTACGCACGACCTGGCTGTAATCCGAAACCCATACGTAATGCTGGGTTTTGTTGTCATTGCCATGCTGGTGGTTATTGCTGTTTCAAAAATGCCTAAGCGGGATGACGAAGGACAGGCAGTACGAGCCATTGATTCGGCTAAACGACTAGTGAGAAATAAAATCTACCGGGAAGGCGTAATTGCCCAGGTGTTTTATGTCGGCGCGCAGATCATGTGCTGGACATTTATTATTCAGTATGCTGAAAATTTGGGATTGTCGAAAGCCGAAGCTCAGCGGTATAATATTGCAGCAATGGTAATTTTTCTGCTTAGTCGTTTTGTTAGCACCGGATTGATGAAATACCTGAATGCCCGATTTATGCTGATGATTTTTGCAATTGGTGGAATATTAACAACTACGGGAGTTATTCTTATTCAGGGAATGCCCGGATTATATTTGTTGGTTGCAACCTCTGCATTCATGTCTCTCATGTTTCCAACTATTTATGGTATTGCACTCGAAAATGTAGGTGGCGACGCAACACTTGGCGCTGCAGGTTTGGTAATGGCCATTGTAGGGGGCGCGTTAATGCCACCGTTGCAAGGACTCATTATTGACCAGGGAAACATTGCATGGTTGCCTGCCGTTAATTTTTCTTTTGTTCTTCCGCTGATTTGCTTTCTGGTAATTGCGGTTTATGGCTACCGCGCTTATGGAAGTCTGAAAAAGTAGAATTAAATAATCGGGTAGAATGTGATTATTAACCGGAGTATTCGCCTATTACTATTATAATAGTAATGTATAATTAGTCCGAAGTGTTAAGTTAATCTTATACTCCGGACTAATTTTTTAGTAAAAGTTCAGATTTAATATTGGCGTTACGTTCGTCTGTATTACAAGGGCTATTTTTGGGAAATTTTTTAAAAATGCTGATTGATACTCATTCCCATATTTATTTAGAAGATTATTCCGATGATCTCGACCAGGTTATCGAAAGGGCTTATCAGTGCAACGTGCGGAAAATTGTATTGCCGAATATTGATAGTTCATCATTGAAGAGCATGATTGATTTGGCCAATGCATATCCGCAGATTTGTTATCCGTTGATTGGTTTGCATCCTACTTCAGTAAATGAAGATTACCAGGATGAGTTGCAATTAGTCGAGTTCTGGCTGAAAAAGAGAAAGTTTTTCGGAATTGGAGAAATTGGTATCGATTTATATTGGGACAAAACATTTCTTGAAGAGCAAACATTTGTTTTTCGTCGCCAGCTTCAATTAGCAAAGGAAAGTAATCTGCCAGTGGTGATTCATGTGCGTGAATCGTTCGATCAGGTTTATGAAGCTCTTCTAAGCGAGCTGGATGAGAACCTGACAGGCGTTTTTCATAGTTTTACCGGTAATCTGGAACAAGCCAATAAGGTGATTCAAGCCGGATTTAAAATCGGAGTAGGAGGAATTGTGACATTTAAGAATTCTGATTTGGCAGCAATGCTTCGTCACCTTGATCCCAAACACCTGGTTCTTGAAACCGATTCTCCCTATTTGACTCCGGTTCCTTTCCGTGGAAAAAGAAATGAAAGTTCATACCTTATATATACAGCACAAAAAGTAGCTGATATTTACCAAACAACTGTTGACGAAATTGCTCGTATTACAACAGAAAATGCTGAGAAACTTTTCGGTATTTAAAAATTACTTTGCTTAAATTTGGGGCTCTAATCAATAGCCCGTAAGCGTGGAAAAAAAACCTTCGATCCTCATTATTTATACAGGAGGAACTATTGGGATGGTGCAGAAAGACTCCGACGGGAGCCTGGTGCCGATGAAATTCGACCAGATTTTGGAAGAAGTACCGGAACTTAACCGATTGGGATACAATCTGTCTGCAGTAACATTCAATCCGCCGATTGATTCGTCCAACATGACTGTGGCAATATGGACAAAAATTGCCAATACAATCAAGCGAGAGTATCAGCATTACGATGGTTTTGTGATTCTTCACGGCACAGATACCATGGCCTATACCGCCTCGGCACTTAGCTTCATGTTCGAAAATCTGGATAAACCGGTTGTCTTTACCGGCTCGCAGTTACCCATCGGAATTTTACGTACCGACGGGAAAGAAAATCTGATTACATCGATAGAAATTGCTGCTGCTAAGAAAAATGGCATGGCTATTGTACCGGAAGTCTGCGTTTATTTTGACAATAAATTATTCAGGGGAAATAGAACAACAAAACGACATGCAGATCATTTTAGTGCATTCGATTCAGTAAATTATCCGCTATTGGCCAAAGCTGGTGTTGAAATCAAATACTATCAGGATGTGATTTATTATCCGGCCAATAAGGGGATATTAAACGTGAACTCCAGTTTTGATGAGCATGTGGTGGTTATTAAGATATTTCCGGGAATGAGTAAGGCGGTCTTTGAAAATATGATTGATATTCCAGGATTGAGAGGAATAGTGCTGGAGTCGTTTGGCGCAGGAAATGTGCCTACTTTTCCTTGGGTAACCAGCCTTATAAAAAAGGCAATTCGGAAGAAAATAGTCGTGCTGAATATTACACAATGCCATGGAGGTGCAGTGAATATGGGACAGTATGAAACAAGCTCAGAATTGCTTAAAGCGGGCGTGGTTAGCGGGAAAGACATGACTACCGAAGCAGCAGTTACGAAACTTATGTTCCTTTTAGGACAGAGTTTAAGCATGGAAGAATTAAAGATGCATCTCAACAAAAATATGAGTGGGGAAATAAGTGAATAGTCCCCCTTGTTTTTCTCATTTTTTTTGTAATTTGCAGCCCTGAAAAAAATAGGTGCCAGACGTTTTGGAGAGATGCAGGAGTGGCTGAACTGGCACGCCTGGAAAGCGTGTGTACCCCTAAAGGGTACCGAGGGTTCGAATCCCTCTCTCTCCGCAGGTTTTTTGAAGTTTTGACAATAAAAATCGAGTATAATAAATTTAAATTTTTGGAGATTTACTAATTAAAATTAAGACCAAGATGAAAAAACTATTTGCGTTAATAGCAGTTCTCGGGATGCTTTATTTTTCGGCATCAAAAATTGCAGTTGCTCAGGAAGCAGCAGCAGACTCTACGGCAACTGAACAAGTTGTTGATGTAGCCGCTGATACTGAAGAAGCAACTGCTGCTACTGCAGAAGAAGGAAAATCACTGCACAGCCAGTTGAAACAAAAATTCATTGAAGGTGGTGCCGGATTTATGTCTTCTGTATTAATCTGTTTGATTTTAGGTTTGGCTTTTGCTTTAGAAAGAGTTATTTACCTGAATCTTGCAACAACTAATAACAAAAAACTTCTTGCAAAAGTAGAAGAAGCTCTTCAGAATGGTGGTATTGAAGCTGCTAAAGAAGTGTGCCGCAATACTCGTGGTCCTGTTGCAAGTATCTTCTATCAAGGACTTGACCGTTCTGATGAAGGTATGGAAGTTGTAGAAAAAACAGTGGTGGCTTATGGCGGTGTTCAGGCTAGCTTGCTTGAAAAAGGTCTTAGCTGGATCGCTCTGTTTATCGCATTAGGCCCGATGCTCGGGTTCATGGGAACTGTAATTGGTATGATTGGTGCGTTCGATGCTATTGAAATTGCGGGAGACATCAGTCCTACATTGGTTGCCGGTGGTATTAAAGTAGCGTTGATCACAACTGTATCTGGTTTGGTGGTAGCTATTATCCTTCAGATTTTCTACAATTATTGTGTTTCAAAAATCGACAGCATTGTAAATAGCATGGAAGATGCTTCAATTTCTCTGATCGACATTTTGGTAAAGCACAATATTAAAAAATAATCAAACCTATGAAAGTTAATAAGTTATTAAATATCGTTCTGTGGGTTGTAATTGCAGTTTCAGCTGTCTTAATTATATCACTTATATCAAATATTAGTGATAATGACAATGATTCTACAATGGGCACATGGATCAATACCAACTTAACCTGGGCTTATATTCTTTTGTTTGCTTGTGGTGCAATAGCCTTATTGTTTGCTCTTGTGCAAGTTTTTACAGACAAAGCTGCAATGAAGAATGGATTGGTTACTTTGGTAGTAATGGGAGTGATTGGGCTTATTTCTTATTCTCTTGCAGATGGAAGTATTCCTCAATTTCATGGAGTTGAAAAATTTGTTGAAACAGGAGATTTAACTCCAGCTATTTCAAAATGGATTGGAACCACGCTGTACGGAACATATATTTTGTTCTTCTTTGCCTTGTTGGCAATGGCAGCGTCACCAATTATGAAATTATTCAGATAATCTATAGTTGTTTTAACAGGAAAAAATAAAATTATGGCTAAGAAAGTACCTGAAGTACCCGCAGCATCACTGGCAGATATTGCCTTCATGTTGCTTATATTTTTCCTGGTAACAACCACTATGGATGTGGACAGCGGTTTGGAACGTCGTCTCCCACCTATGCCTCCGGAAGAGCAGGAAAATGACGATACTCCTCCGATTAAAGAGCGTAACGTGTTTGTGGTGTTGGTTAACTCAAACGACCAATTACTTGTAGAAAATGAATATATGCCTGTTAGCAAACTTAGAGAAAAAGCCAAAGAATTTATGGCCAATCCCTATGATGATGCTAATTTGCCTGAAAAAACCATGAAAGATGTACCTTTCTTTGGTGAATGGCCAATTACAAAAGGCGTAATTTCACTGCAAAACCACGTTGGAACTTCTTACGGAACATATATTGCTGTTCAGAATGAGCTGGTTGCTGCCATTAATGAATTGAGAGAAGACCTTGCCAAACAAAAATTTGGTAAATCATACGAGAAGTTGGATAAAGATCAGAAAGACGCTATTTCAGAAATTTATCCTTCCAGAATATCTGAGGCTGAACCTAAAAAAGTAGGAGGAAAATAAAATGTCAAAATTTAGAAAAAGCGGTTCAAAAGAACTACCTCCAATTTCAACGGCTTCGTTGCCTGATATCGTGTTTATGCTTTTGTTCTTCTTCATGGTTAGTACGACAATGAGGGAAGTTACAATGCAGGTGAAAATAACATTGCCTGAAGCGACAGAACTTTCTAAATTGGAGAAAAAATCACTGGTAAGTTATATTTATGTGGGGCCTCCTCACAAACAATACCAGAGAGTTTATGGAGTAGAACCTCGTATTCAGTTGAATGACAAGTTCGCAAATACTTCGGATCTTATTGATTATATTGTTGCTGAACGTGAAGCCCGTGATGAGGCTGAAGTTCCATTGATGATTACTTCACTGAAAGTGGATGAATTCACTAAAATGGGCATCGTGCAGGACATTAAACAAGAACTCCGTAGGGCATCTGCTTTGCACATCAACTATTCTTCCCGTAAAAAGGCGAAATTAGACTAATACAATTTAGTTAAGATAGAAAAAGGGCAGCTTTAGGTTGCCCTTTTTTATTGCCTCCCGGAGAAGGCCATTGTTGTATTGTTTGTTTGTCTAAAGTTGATGAGTTTGCTTGTACCAACGCACGAAATTTTCAACTCCCTGGCGAAATGAATACTGTGGACGATACCCGAGAAATTGTTGGGCTTTATCGATGTTGGCAAAAGTAATATCCACATCACCCGCCTGCATCGGCATTTGTTTAATGTTGGGATTGACTCCGCAAACCTCAAAAATGGTCGCAATCATATCGCGCAATTGTACCGGCTGATTATTGCCCAGATTGATGATTTCGTACACATTTTCGTGATTAAACAGATAATTGATTGCTCCGATAATCCCGGCAACAGTGTCTTCATAATAAGTATAATCGCGAGCTGTACTGCCATCGCCGAACATCGGAATTGCTTTGCCTTCAAGAATCAATCGAGTGAATTTATGAATGGCCAGATCGGGTCGCTGGCGAGGCCCGAAAACGGTAAAAAAACGCAAGTTGATAATATCTAGTCCATATAAATTGTGGTAGGTGTAATTAATCAGCTCGCCTGCTTTTTTAGTGAATGCGTAAGGCGAAATCGGATTGTTTACATCCTGTGTTTCGCTAAACGGGGTCTCTTTTGTATTGCCATATACCGACGAGGAAGAAGCAAAAGCCATCTTTTTTACCTTGTTGGTTCGCATCCATTCCAATATGTTTTGTGTTGCGGTGATGTTGGCGCGAATGTAACCATGCGGATCTTCAATGGATGGGCGAACTCCCGCTTTTCCGGCAAGGTGAACAACTATGTCGATTGTTTTATCGGAAAGCGCTTGCGAAAGCTCTTCGTATTCAGCAAGATCAAGTTCTGCGAAAGTAAAATCGTTCGATTTATTGAGATTCTCCAGATTTCGGAGTTTGACCGATTTGTCGTAAAACGGATCAAAATTGTCGATTCCGACCACCTGATGCCCGTTTGCAATCAATTTCTCCGATAAATGTGATCCGATAAAACCAGCACATCCGGTAACCAATATCTTACTCATAAGTTCCGATTTTCAGAATTATTAATTAATCTTTTTCGCTACAGCATGAATAATCTTATTCACGAACGGTATTTTCAATCGGTGAAATAAACTCTTCTTATTCATCAAAATTAAAATATTCCGAAGGTAAATAAACATGCTTAAACTGTGAGCTGCAAAAAGTACCGGATCGAGACGGAAAACTGCATAGATAAAATTCATTGCAGAACCGGCAATGCTAATCAGCCAGAAGCCCATTGGCAGGAGCGATTCACTGCGGTTTTCAGAATATACCCACTGGTAAAAGAAACGCGAAATAAAAACGATTTGCGCTGCGATTCCCCAAATCATCAGGAAAAGCGGATTGTTCTCGTTTTTCAGAAACGTGTCGAGCGTATAATCGGTTTTTGTGAAAAGAAAAACCAGAATGACCGGGGGTGTCAGAAAAATGCCAATACGCAACCACAAAGGCATGGTGGTCCAGGCATTTTTAAGTTGAAGGTTGCGGATGTATATAAAATAAACCAACAGTTGCCCGATTAAAATGGCTGCATCGTTGCGCAGAATACCGTAAATAAGCATCAGAATAGAACCGGCCAGACTAATTTGCCAAAAAATATTGGGAGAAGTGACTTTGCCTTCTTGTTCTGATTTAAACCATTGAGCGATGGTGCGGGCAAAAAAAAGTACCTGTGCTCCAAATCCAACCAAATATGTGAGAATGTGTATCATGAACCTTTTAAATTGACGGCACAAAGATAATAAACTTGATTCGCAGCAATAACTTTGCCCGTATTTTCGCGCTTTCGGCAGAAATGTATTAACAATTAATCAGCAAAAGCTGCTTAAAAACTCTTTCTTTTGGCTATAACTGAATGTTGTTTTTTTCGAGAAATACATTGAAATCGTCGCGATAAAATTCGCTGATCGGAATTTTGTCTTTGCCAATGGTAACATGGTTTTTGCCCAGCGCATCAATTTTTTCAAGCGAAATAATGAACGACCGGTGTACCCGCATGAACTTATTGGGAGGAAGTTCTTCAAGAATGGTCTTCATGCTTTTGTGGGCAATGATATTGGTGCCATCGCTTTTGCGTATTTTTAGATAATCTTTCAACCCTTCAATAAAAAGTATTTCATCGAAATAAATTTTCACCATCTGGTAGTTGGCCTTAACAAAAAACGAATCATTTAGATTGATGTTTTTACTGCGGGCATCAACAAGCTCTTTGGCGCGCAAAACCGCTTGCATAAATCGTTCGAACAGGAAAGGTTTCAGCAGGTAGTCAACTGCGCGGAGATTAAACCCGTCGAGGGCATATTCCGAATAAGCAGTGGTGAAAATCACCAGCGGTTTATTTTCAAGGCTATTCAAAAATTCAATACCCGTGAGATCGGGCATCTGAATATCGAGGAAAATTAAATCGGGCTTTTCGGTTTGCAAATAATCAATGGCCTTCAGCGCACTCGTAAATTGCTGCTGTAAATTCAGAAAAGGCACACGGCTGGCAAAATCGCGGATAATATCCAGAGCCAGCGGCTCATCATCAATTGCAATACATCGAATCATGGCTGAAGTTTTAAACTGAAATCAACGGTATATGTTTGCTCACTTTCTTCAATCCGAAGTTTGTATAACCCCGGATAGCGTAAAGTAAGTCGTTTTTTTAGATTTTCGAGTCCAAAGCCAGAACTTTCGCTTCGTTTTCGCTGAAAAACAGGATTGCTGGTAAACAGGTTCAGACTATCGTTTCGATCGTTGATTCGTATAATAATTTCAGATGGTTCTTTGTAACTAACTCCGTGTTTAAACGTGTTTTCAATAATCGGGATCAGCAGCATGGGTTCTATCTCCAGCGATTTGTTGCTCACTTCTTTTTCGTAAATAATCTGCACATCCGAGGCCAGCCGAAGTTTTTGCAATTCAATAAAATTATCGAGGTAGTTGAGCTCCTCGGCCAGACTAACTGTTTCGCGGTTGGCCTGGTAAATCATGTAGCGCAGCAGTTCGGAAAGCTTTACAACGGCAACCGGAGCACTTTCTGATTTTTGTACAGTAAGCGAATAAATGCTGTTGAGCGAATTGAACAGAAAATGCGGGCTTACCTGCGATTTGAGCAACGATAATTCGGCTTCCAGCTTTTCTTTCTGAGCCTGAGTTTTTTGTTTTTCTTCGTGTCGCCAGCGCTGGTAAACACACCAGCCGGTACTCATGGCAAAGAAAAAGGTAATCTGGCTGAGATTCCGGAATGTACCCCACATCGAAAGATGGTAGCCGCGTTCGATAAAACGATGTCTGAAATCGCGCCCGCCGCTATCAAGAGGAGCAGGCGGAAGCAGATGTTTGAATACCCAAATATCGATGAGCGGTTGAATCAACGAAAACACAGCAAAACACAGCAGGGTAAATATCAGGAACCAAGCAACTCGTTTTTTTTCCAGTGTAGCCGGGATTAATCCGTAAACATTTAAATAGAAATAGGACACAAGTAAAAGCATTTCCTTATTTCTGAAGATGAAACGCGACCATTCGAAAGTTTGTTCGGTGGTCAGATTCGGCAAAAAAAAGTACAACGACCAGATGGAAAGGTGAAGTAAGATGTTCAGAAAAAGACGTTTGTGCATGCTTGGTCAGAATTTCATGAATACTATTCGGCTTGAGTAAAAGTACAAGAGCTTTCGTGCTTTCGGAAAAAATATCGATAAAAAAGAAATACTTTTCGACAGTCTGCTGATTTTATGCGAAGGACGTATCTGTTAATCACTGAATAAAATACACTGTCCTGAGCTGCAACGGAAGAGATGGTTGGTATCGAAAATTGAATATCTTTGCGGAAAATTGAATGAAAGAAGAGTTGCCGGCTTCCGGAAAAACGGAACTATTGTCCAACCCCGACTGTTCCTTTCTGATGGAGTTTGCTGGATGATGAAAGACTGATAACGTACTTATTTATACTATATAATAGACGATGAAGAATATTCGTAATTTCTGTATCATTGCCCATATCGACCACGGGAAAAGCACCCTGGCTGACCGCTTGTTGGAAATGACCAAAACAATCAGCGAGCGCGACATGACCGCACAGGTACTCGATAACATGGATCTGGAGAAAGAACGGGGCATTACCATTAAAAGTCATGCTATCCAGATGGACTATGAACTGAACGGCGAAAAATATGTGCTCAACTTGATTGATACTCCCGGACACGTGGATTTCTCGTACGAAGTATCGCGCTCGATAGCTGCCTGCGAAGGCGCATTGCTGATTATTGATGCCTCTCAGGGAATTCAGGCACAAACCATTTCAAACTTATACCTTGCACTGGAGCATGATCTGGAAATTATTCCGATCATGAATAAAATGGACCTTCCAAATGCGATGCCCGAAGTGGTGGAAGATCAGATAATCGATTTGATCGGATGCCGTCGCACCGACATTATCCGCGCCAGTGGAAAAACAGGCGAAGGAGTGGAAGATATTTTGCATCGCATTGTTGAAGTGATTCCTGCACCTCAGGGTGACGAAGAAGCTCCGCTGGAAGCATTGATTTTCGACTCGGTGTTTAATTCTTTCCGCGGAGTAATCGCCTATTTCAAAATTGTGAATGGCACAATCAGCAAAGGCGATCACGTGAAATTTGTAAATACCAAACACGAATACGATGCCGACGAAGTAGGCGTTCTTCGGCTCAATATGGAACCGCGTAAAACCTTGAAAGCTGGCGACGTGGGCTACATTATTTCCGGCATTAAAACGGCCAAGGAAGTAAAAGTGGGCGATACAATTACTCATGTTGAACGGCCTTGCGCAAAAGCAATTGAAGGCTTCGAAGAGGTGAAACCGATGGTTTTTGCCGGTGTTTACCCAATTGATGCCGAAGATTATGAAGATTTGCGCGCCTCAATGGAAAAACTGCAATTGAATGATGCTTCGCTTACTTTCGAGCCTGAATCGTCGGCCGCACTGGGATTTGGTTTCCGTTGTGGTTTCCTCGGAATGTTGCATATGGACATCATTCAGGAACGACTTGATCGCGAATTCGACATGAATGTGATTACTACCGTGCCCAACGTTTCGTACCTGGCGCACCTCACCGATGGAAATACGCAGTTGGTGTATAATCCGTCGGGAATGCCGTCGCAAAATGTAATCTCCGAAATTGATGAACCTTATATCCGTGCGCAGGTAATTACCAAAACCGACTTCATCGGTCAGGTAATGACATTGTGTTTGGACAAGCGCGGAACACTGATAAAACAGGACTACCTGACGACCGACCGGGCAGAGCTGGCTTTCGATCTTCCGCTGGGTGAAATTGTATTCGATTTTTACGATAAACTGAAATCAATCTCGAAAGGATATGCTTCGTTCGACTATCACCAAATTGGTTATCGTCCGGCCAAATTGGTTCGTCTCGATATTTTGCTGAATGGAGAAATGGTGGATGCTCTTTCAACCTTGATTCACTTTGATAATGCCTATAATTTTGGCCGTCGCATGTGCGAGAAACTGAAAGAACTGATTCCGCGTCAGCAATTCGATATTGCTATTCAGGCGGCAATTGGAGCTAAAATTATTGCCCGCGAAACTATTAAAGCTGTGCGCAAAGATGTTACCGCAAAATGTTATGGTGGTGATATTACCCGTAAACGTAAGCTGTTGGAAAAACAGAAAAAAGGTAAAAAGCGCATGAAGCAGGTTGGTAATGTTGAAGTGCCACAAAAAGCATTTATGGCTGTACTGAAATTGGATTAAACGAACTACACTATAAAAAAGCCCTGTTGAGTAAATCGACAGGGCTTTTTTTTGCTGTTTGTCCATTTATCGAACGAACCCAAGTCGTCCGATAAACAGCAAAGAACAATAATCTGCTTAACAGATGGCCGCTTTTTTTTCTATATTCATCTCCTGAAAAATATTTACGCTATGAAACCAATCCGGTTGGTACTAATCATCGTCTTGCTTTTCCCTTTTCTGCTGGCAAAAGCACAAGAAACACAAACCGTAAAAATTAATGGAATCACGCGTTCCTATTTGCTGCATTTACCTGTCAATATGAAAAAAGATGCCCCATTGGTACTGGTATTGCATGGATACGGAGGTACTGCTGATCCAAAAAAGTATGGCATGAACGAGGTCAGCGACAAATATGGCTTTGCAGTATGCTATCCTCAAGGCGAAAAAGACGGGCGTGGAAAAAACTGCTGGAATGTAGGCTATCCGTTTCAGTCGGATATGAAAATTGATGATGTTGATTTTTTGTGCAAACTGGCTAACTACTTACAGAAAAAACACCTTCTGAGTAAAAAAAATACCTTCTGTACCGGAATGTCCAATGGTGGAGAGATGTGCTATGTTCTGGCCAGTCAACGGGCCGATGTATTTTCGGCAGTAGCACCAATTGCCGGATTAACCATGGAATGGCTTTATAAATCGTGTCCCTGCCCAAAAAATCCAATTCCCGTATTCGAAGTTCATGGTACCAAAGATAAAACCTCAGCATGGAACGGTGACCTGCAAAACGCCGGAGGCTGGGGTGCTTACATGCCTGTCCCTATCGCCATTAACTTCTGGGTTGCCGCCAACCGATGCACTCAGGAAATCACCGATACGCTTCCCAAACTCAATAATGAGAGCGACCATCTGGTTGTCTCGCATAAGTTCATTAACGGAATAAATGGACACGAAGTATGGTTATACGAAATCATTAACGGAACCCATAGCTGGGCGAATAAAGACCTGAATACTGCTGACGAAATTTGGAGTTTCTTTCAAAAATTTCTGAAATAAACTCAGCAAAACTTTAAACCTTTCTTTTATCGAATCCTGACAAATTATAAAAATCTTTCTCCATGGGCATTATCACAACGTCATTGCTGGTTTTATGCAGCATTCTCGCCATCATATTTCTTACTTCAAAGCTGAAGCTGAATGCTTTTATTTCGCTTTTTCTGGTTTCGCTTTCTCTTGCGTTGCTTACAATTCCGGATGCCAATATTCTGAATATTCTTAAAGATGGTTTCGGTACAACCATGGGGGCTATTGGCTTTCTGATTATATTCGGAGCGATCATTGCCATTGTTCTCGAAAAAAGTGGAGGGGCTGTAAGTATTGCCAGATATATGCTTTCGAAAACAGGCGAAAAACGGGCTCCGGCAGCTTTGGGGATTGCCGGTTTTCTAGCCGGACTGCCTATCTTTTGCGATTCAGGATACATTATTCTTAGCGGATTAGCCAAATCGTTCAGTGCCCGCACCAAAATAGCCATGCCTTTCATTGCCGTTGTGCTGGCATGTTCGCTGTATTCGGTGCATTGTCTGGTGCCAACTCATCCGGGAGCATTGGCGGCTTCGGGTATTATGAATGTCAATATCGGAAATCTGATACTGGGAGGTATTTTGTTTGCCATTCCGGGCGCTCTGGCTGCTTTTTTCTGGATACGAAGAATGACCAGCGGAAACACCTATCAACCAGCAACAGGCGCGCCCGAAAATGAAGAAACAAACGCACAAAATCTTCCATCTCCGTTCTTGTCGCTGTTGCCGGTAGTTGTACCGCTGATTTTAATCGCCGCTGCATCTTTATTTACTGTAATGGACTGGAAAACTCAAAACTATTTTTTCAAGATAGTCCAATTTATCGGTCAGCCTATTGCCGCCTTATTTATCGGAATGCTCCTGTCTTTTCTTCTACTGAAGAATATGAACATCAAACGCATTAACGGTGTTTTCGAAACAGCAATTGAAAAAGCAGGAACGATTCTGATTGTTACGGCTGCCGGAGGAATGTTCGGGATGGTTATTAAGGAAACAGGTGTGGGGACGGCTGCCGGCGATTTCCTTAGCAAAACCGGATTGGGTTTAGCTGTTCCTTTTCTGATTGCCTTTCTGATGAAGACTGCTCAGGGATCATCTACTGTAGCGATTATAACTACAGCATCGTTTGTGGCACCCATGCTGTCATCTCTTGGTCTCGATTCCGAATCAGGGAAATTGCTCGCCACCCTGGCAATGGGGGCAGGATCGATGATGATTTCGCATGCCAACGATTCCTATTTCTGGGTGATTACCAAATTTTCCGACATTGACTCGGATACTACATTGCGGATTTTCTCTACTGCCACCATCGTAATGGGAATTACCGTTTTTGCTTGTATCTGGATGGCCTCTCTGGTTTTGTTGTAAGCCGGATAGCTCTGTTTGCAATCGTCGAGTCTTTTTTGGTCTGTTCATCCCGGCTCCCATCGGTTCGGATACGTTCTGCCAATCGTGTCTATTATCGGGGTGATTTACTTGGTTGTGTGTAATTCATTTTTCAACTTAATACCCATCCTATAGCTGATTCAAGAGTGCTAAATGGCCTGGAAATATAGCCATCGTCGTCAATTTGAACTAATATTGGAATTACAATATCTTTGGGTTCCTCAGTAAGTACAGCAATTTTCAAGTTCCCGAATATGTCAAGATGTTTCTTATAGAATTCCGATATTGCTCTATGTTCGTTAATTTTTATATTAAAATTTGAATTCCGATAATCTAGAATAAATCCTTTTGTTTCTTTCGGAATTAAATTATTCGCAAACGCATATTCCCATGAAGACTTAATATCTTCTATATTAGTTGATTCATAGTAGTACTTAAACAAAATACCGATTGAACTATCAAATTGATATTTAAATTTCTCTCCCATTAAATTCAAATATAAATATTTTAATAGAAAATCAAGTTTTTTACAAAAATGCTAATTGCAAATCAGCATTAGCCGCTGCGAGCGGGGATGTCTCAAGGAGCGGGATGAACGGATTCAAAAACTCAAAGAACTTTCAACCGGGAGATTTCGTCTTTGCTTTCAACCATAATCCGAGTGTTCATTAAATCTTTACGGTCATATTTTTTTATCCATTCGTTGACCGTACTGCTTTGCAGCCCATAAATGCGGGATAACTCTCTTTTGGAGTATTTTCCAGTACTAAGTTCGGCTAAAATTTTGAGTTTGAAACTCTCGCTGTAACGTCGGGTTACTTGTTCATTTCTATCATTTAAAATCAATAATTTTTTCAATGTCGATGCTCATGCTGTCAAATGCGTCATTTATTGGTTTAGAAATAATTGCAGAGACAAAAAGTGAGAAAAAATAAATCAATATCATAAGAGTTAAGCCAAAAATGATCCTAATAAAAGTATATTTAGCAATTTTAAAACCGGTAATCTTTTCTAACAAATTGAATCTGGTTATTAGAAAACTTATTAGAGTTACTGTTAAGACCCAAATTGGAAATACCAATATAGCTCTCCAAATTTCTCTATATGCTAAAAGCCAGTATAGGATTATGCCCAAAACTGAAAAACTTAAAACATTCTCAAATAGTATTAATCTCCAAGAAGATGGTTTTGGAGGAAATTTTGTCCATAATTCCAACCAGACTATAATTGTAATTGTCAGAAAGACAAACGACAAAATATTTCCAATTGGTTTAATTGTCAAGTTATAGGAAAAAACTGTCAGAGCAGTAAAAACTCCTAGTACAGATATGAGTTTACTATTATTCTCAATATAATCCGAAAGAGAATTTGGCTTTTTAATCTCAGAATCATTTGATTCTACTGAATTGTCGTTGTCTTTTTGTCTCATTTCCAGTTTTGAATTATCGTTCGCAAGTTGCGCTTACACTGACGTCTAACGGCAGTCTGTCTAAAAACCTCCAAATTCAATGCTATTCAATTTGATATTGGGGCTATAAAGCAGCGATTTGAAAGTAGTGATAAATTTTTATTTTCAGAATAAAAATGCTTGTTGATTTTTGAAATGGTTCAATAAAGCGGTTTTTGAGCCTCAAAAACGATGATAAAACAGATTTGTATGCTCCAAATACTTTTGTCCCCAGCAAATTGATAATCCGTCGGAGATTGCATGCAGTGAGAACCAGACCGCAATCGGCTTCCGCTCGTTGTTTGTACCTTTTTGTTATGATATAATTGAATCCCCACTGTCGTTTTATTGTCCCGAAAGGATGTTCAACAATGGCCTGCCTGCGTTTGTATAATTTTTCGCTGTTCTGAACTCTCTTTTTGTTGTTCTCAATGCTTCCGGCAAACTCGCTACGCCTGACCTGCTTGCCATTGACGGCCGACTTGGTACAACGGGGACGAACCGGACATGTTTTGCAAAGAGGAGTTGTATAGTTTCTGAATCGGTACGACACCTCTCCTGCGTCGTTTTTTGCCTGGTGCCAGTACCCGGTAGTGGTCAGTGTATGGCCTTGCAAACAGGTGTAAGTATCTGCTTGGGGATTATAGTGAAAATGCTCTACGTCGTAGTCCGGATCGGGTGCATGTGAGGCTCCTGAGAATGGAGGAATGGCCACGATTGCCTGAATGCCCAGAGTATCAGCAATCGCCAGTTCGCTACCGGTATGATAGCCTTTGTCGTAGAGTGCAGTAAACTGATTGTTTCTTAAAATGGTTTTTGCCCTTCGGAGCATCGGCCCCATGGCCTTTTTATCATTGTTGTTGGTTACCCGATAGTCAATAGGAATATTGTTTTGTGCATCCACCGTGGTTTGAAGACTGTAAGCTACTTCAGTAATATTGTTGCGGGTAATCATGTGGCGGCTGTCGGGATCAGAGGTAGAGATTTGTGCCTGCCCGGATTGCTTTAACTGCTGCTCTATTTGCTGATAACCCACCCTTCGTTGCTCGTGTTTGAATATCTCTTTTTTGATCTCTTCCGCGTCTTTGTCGTTTTCGGCTAATGCTTTCTGATACTCGGTAAGTTTGTTTTCAATGTATTCCAGATGACGGTCAATCTTCTTCTGGTTGTAATTATTTTTCTTACTGTTTTGTGCTCTGAGTTTAGTACTGTCACCGGCCAGTAATTTTCCGCCAATCAGGTTAAAATACTGAGCGATTCTGACCGTTTCGCGGAATACTTTCTTTATTGCCTGCGGATTATCTCTTCGGAAATTGGAAATCGTATTGTGATCGGGGGTCAAGTTCTTCAAAAGCCATATCACTTCAATATTACGACGGCATTCTTTCTCTAGCTGTCTTGACGAGCGGATACGGTTCATATACCCGTAAATGAAAAGTTTCAGCAGGTCTCCCGGATGATAAGCAGGTCTGCCGTTCTCGCTGAAATCAATTCGGAATCCCATTTCTGAAAGATTTAATTTCTCAACAAACACATCAATCAGGCGAACCTCGTTGTCTTTATCGATTGCCAGATCCAGTGAAATGGGAAATAAATGGGTTTGATTGCGATCTTGTCCTTGAATATATTTCATGTTTCAAGATAACAATCCCTTCTCGTATTATACTTGCTTTCCCTGATTTGTTTTCAACAATCGAATGTGGGTTTTTAGACAGTCTGACGGTGGCGGTATGAAATCGTTGGGGATTGCGGGCTACTTTCCTGTCAAGTTACACCGAACTTAATGCGTGGTATAACTCTTGGATAACCACCTAAACCCCAATGTTTTATACCGCGTGTTATGCGGTCGTAGTTTTATGATTTTACAGTCGTTATAGATTCGTCAGGTTTGATAAATTTATTTTTTTGATTTAATCTTTTTAATGCCTTGTTCAATTGAAAAAAATGCAACAGAACCTAATGGACCAAAAACACCTTTTACTGTTCCCTTAGTTAGCTGTTTAGCTGCATTAGCTATAGGATGTTTTTTCTGCCATTCTTCTTCTTCAATAGCACTTTCACCAATTTTCTGCATAACATCAATATTATATTTTTTCTTTATAGCATTGTTTACTTTGTCAATTGAATTTACATAGCCATTCACCATTTTTATAAAAAAGTCACTCATAGTACTAATCTATTTAGTATTAATAAAAAAAATGATTTTTTTCTCTTTTCTCCGCCACTCTTTACAACCGAGTGGCAGAGAAGGTTATTTTTCCCATTCTTTTTCAGCTAACTTCCATTGTTCTTTTGCACTTTTAAGTTGATAATTTGCAATGATTCTAGCTTGACCTGGATGTATCCGAACTCTCATTGCTCCGGCTGCAGCTGTTATAAGGCCATGACCAGTAACAACACCAACAGCACCACAAACACTAGCAACTGCTCTTGCTCCGTGAAAAACAGACTTTAGTTTTGACATAATAAATTGATTTTATAATTGTTTTCGGTATTTTTTTAGATTCATATGTTTGGTTACTGAAGTGGAAAGAACTAAAAAAATCAACTTGGAACCAAACTTTTCATTGTCAAATCGAAGATTTCATTTGTGTTTAATCTTATCAATTACCTCCCCGGCTATGTCCCCTAAAATTTCACCCCCAAAAGGTTTAGCTACTGCTTTTAAGGCACTTTTACCTAAATAAGTTGCGATATATTTGCCTGGTTGCTCCTCAGCCATCTTACGCATTTTTTCTTCCTTGGCTTCTCGTTTTGCAATTCTTTCTGGTTTAAATGCTCCAAGTTTATCTAATCCGACATAAAAAGCATCAAATACTTTACCTGCTGCTCTATCAAATTTTTCTCCCATAATTGATTGATTTTAATTGATATTGTTGTATTTAAGTAATAATTCAATTTCAAACTTATTAGTAAATTTGTTTGACTGTCGTTTTTACTATGCCGCATAACGGTCACTTGCAAGTTGTCGTTGCGGATTTCGAAGAGCGTCAGCGTCCGCAGGACGAAGACGGTCAAGAAAGGAGCAGAGACAACGCACACCACTGTACCCGCAATGCAATTTGCAATTTGTTATGGCCTGGTTTTTATATTTTTCAATCATACATGTCATTAATAGCGAATCAAATTAAATGGTGATAGTTTTTCAGTTGTCTCAATATCTTTTAATCCAAGAGTCTTTGTCAAAAAGTCTGTGAAAATTATTTTTTGTCCATTAATCAAAACAATCTCTGTGTAATTGTAAAAAAATGTTGGTAAAGCATAAGTCAAATTGTCCTCGTCCTTTTGACCTTTGTGTCTTACGATTTTGTCTATTTCTTTGAATTGAAACTCTTTTTCTAGTTGTCCACTTTTATCAATTCTAACTGTCAATTTTGAATAATTTACCGTTATTTTTTTGTTTCTATCTTTTAGTTTGTATTGAAGATGTAGAATCAGTTGGGGAACTATCAACAAGAGAAAACCAAATCCAATGAAAAGTCCTAAGTCTTCCTTTTTTAAAAGAAAGTAAACGAATCCAAAGATTGACAAAATGTAAAAGAGAACTGATTTTCTAAAAATCTTCCATTCATTTCTTTTGTCAAAGTCAAATTCTATTATAAACTCATTTCCCATTTATATATTGATTATGTCTTTTTTAAACTTGGCCATAACGGCAGTCTGTCTAAAAACCTCCAAATTCAATGCTATTCAATTTGATATTGGGGCTATAAAGCAGCGATTTGAAAGTAGTGATAAATTTTTATTTTCAGAATAAAAATGCTTGTTGATTTTTGAAATGGTTCAATAAAGCGGTTTTTGAGGCTCAAAAACGACGAAAAAACAGATTTGTATGCTCCAAATACTTTTGTCCCCAGCAAATTGATAATCCGTCGGAGATTGTATGCAGTGAGAACCAGACCGCAATCGGCTTCCGCTCGTTGTTTGTACCTTTTTGTTATGATATAATTGAATCCCCACTGTCGTTTTATTGTCCCGAAAGGATGTTCAACAATGGCCTGCCTGCGTTTGTATAATTTTTCGCTGTTCTGAACTCTCTTTTTGTTGTTCTCAATGCTTCCGGCAAACTCGCTACGCCTGACCTGCTTGCCATTGACGGCCGACTTGGTACAACGGGGACGAACCGGACATGTTTTGCACAGAGGAGTTGTATAGTTTCTGAATCGGTACGACACCTCTCCTGCGTCGTTTTTTGCCTGGTGCCAGTACCCGGTAGTGGTCAGTGTATGGCCTTGCAAACAGGTGTAAGTATCTGCTTGGGGATTATAGAGAAAATGCTCTACGTCGTAGTCCAGATCGGGTGCATGTGAGGCTCCTGAGAATGGAGGGATGGCCACGATTGCCTGAATGCCCAGAGTATCAGCAATAGCCAGTTCGCTACCGGTATGATAGCCTTTGTCGTAGAGTGCAGTAAACTGATTGTTTCTTAAAATGGTTTTTGCCCTTCGGAGCATCGGCCCCATGGCCTTTTTATCATTGTTGTTGGTTACCCGATAGTCAATAGGAATATTGTTTTGTGCATCCACCGTGGTTTGAAGACTGTAAGCTACTTCAGTAATATTGTTGCGGGTAATCATGTGGCGGCTGTCGGGATCAGAGGTAGAGATTTGTGCCTGCCCGGATTGCTTTAACTGCTGCTCTATTTGCTGATAACCCACCCTTCGTTGCTCGTGTTTGAATATCTCTTTTTTGATCTCTTCCGCGTCTTTGTCGTTTTCGGCTAATGCTTTCTGATACTCGGTAAGTTTGTTTTCAATGTATTCCAGATGACGGTCAATCTTCTTCTGGTTGTAATTATTTTTCTTACTGTTTTGTGCTCTGAGTTTAGTACTGTCACCGGCCAGTAATTTTCCGCCAATCAGGTTAAAATACTGAGCGATTCTGACCGTTTCGCGGAATACTTTCTTTATTGCCTGCGGATTATCTCTTCGGAAATTGGAAATCGTATTGTGATCGGGGGTCAAGTTCTTCAAAAGCCATATCACTTCAATATTACGACGGCATTCTTTCTCTAGCTGTCTTGACGAGCGGATACGGTTCATATACCCGTAAATGAAAAGTTTCAGCAGGTCTCCCGGGTGATAAGCAGGTCTGCCGTTCTCGCTGAAATCAATTCGGAATCCCATTTCTGAAAGATTTAATTTCTCAACAAACACATCAATCAGGCGAACCTCGTTGTCTTTATCGATTGCCAGATCCAGTGAAATGGGAAATAAATGGGTTTGATTGCGATCTTGTCCTTGAATATATTTCATGTTTCAAGATAACAATCCCTTCTCGTATTATACTTGCTTTCCCTGATTTGTTTTCAACAATCGAATGTGGGTTTTTAGACAGTCTGACGGTCACTTGTAAGTTGTCGTTGCGGATTTCGGAGCTCGTTCCTGTCCGCAAGGACGGAACGATGTTGCGAGAATCCAGCGAACGACACACCACGAACCCCGCAATGCAATTTACAATTTGTTAGGGTGCGTTTTTCATATTTAGTCGATAATTCAAGTCTTTATTTATTGTTTCATTGTCAGGACTATAAAATAAGTCGCTTGAGTACAGTCCATTGAATATGTCATATTTTAATAATAAACTTACATGTCTTTTGCTTGACATTAAACTCAAAGAGTTATAATACATTAATGCAAGTTCGTATCGAGATAATTGTGCTCTAAATATTTTAGAATACTTTTCTGATTCATCAATTGAATCAATATGTTCGAGGATATAGTGTACATTTCTAAAATAGTGACCAAGTATGTGACCAAAATCGTCATAGAAGAAAGAATGTGCTCTTTGGATAAAATGCACTCGATTTTCTGATGAAGTGTCAAGAATGTAAAGTAGTCCGGTTGATTTTAAAGCCTCATAATCCTCAGAGGAAGTATTTGGCTCTGGTCCAATTATCCATTTAATTAGTTCCCATTTATCATCCGACTTATTAAAGTAATCTATAATTTTCTTTTTTTGTTTTTCTGAGTAAGTATAGGGAGATTTAGTCTTGAACTCTTTTTTTAATTTTTTCCATAAAAGTTCATATCCTCGGTCATTAAGGTTGGATATATCATCTTTTATTAAATGCCGAGCTAATCTTGTTAATTCTAAAGATATTATTTCTTGATATTCATTTGTAAATTCTTTAAAAGCCTGAAAGTTTTCAATTTCTTTTTTAAATCCGCCAGTATATTTTATTGAATTTACCTTTCTTCCATGTAGTTCTATAAGCGAGAAGAAAGTTGAATTATTGTTATTTTTTTTAAACTGTTCTTTGGTTAAATCAAAACTGTATAATACGGTTATAAATGCAAGAATTGCAACTACGGGGCTCATAATTCCTCCAAAGAATGCACCAAATTCACCCCAAGAATTATGAGAAACTGAGAGACCAGCATGAAATTTTGTTATATAAAGAATCAAAAATGTTAGACCGATAATTGAGGTCAAAATAATTGATATTAAATATTTTCTTTTCATACTATTCTGCTTGTTTTGAACGAGCGTTTAAATGCACCCTAACGGATGGCCGTATGCTGTGTAGCCTGTGTTGCGCCTGCGGCAGGCTATGCAGTATACGGTGTGTTGGCGGTTCGTTGTTTTTTATCTTGCTATTAATCATTAGCTTAATGTCGTTTCCCTTATTATTTTATAAAATTCTTCTTCAACTTTATCATCAGGTAAATTAACACAACAATATTCTGTCCTGCGTATTCCATTCTTTTTGTAATCAATCACCCAACCTGTCCTTTTTTTGTGTTTGCATAATGAATATGTATCACCGTTATTTGCTCCTGTCCAATTATCCGCATCAACGAACGACCAGTCAATGCTAAAGTTTAATTTATCAATTGCTTGTCTAAACTCAGTGCAGTTTGAGTAACGAGTTAACTTGTTTTTATGTATGCTTTTATGAAGAACTTTTATTACTTTTTCAGGAATGTGAGGAAGATATTTTCTTGGCGGAAATAGGTCTTTCTTAACAGCTTTTAGCCATTCGTCTTTTGTTGTGAATGAAAAAGGTAAATTATTGGTATTATTCAGTAATCTATAAAATGTAATCCCTGTTGCATAAATATCACTCTGTTTATCCATTGGATTACCTTCAATAACTTCAAGTGGTTGATGGGGTCTATATCCAAACGTATCACTTATCTCACTATGGTAATTAATAGCCAGTCCAAAATCAGAAAGTTTGGCTTCTCCATTTTCACCAAACATTATATTCCCAGGTTTAATATCTCGATGTAATACGTTATTGTTATGAGAGTGCTCTAAACCCAATAAACTTTGTTGGATTATACGGCAAGCTTCTTTTGTAGAAATAAACCTTTTTTCAATATGCTTTTGTATTGAACCTTTTGATAAATACTCCATTACTATAATAACAACAGGTTCAGTATTAAAAAGAGTTGCCCGAACATCTTTCACGTCAACAATATGTTTATGCCGACATAAGTCAAGTGTTTGGCCTTCTTTAACTGCATTTACAAATCTATCAGGGTCAGGAACCTTGATAACTTTAATTGCAATCTCTTTTTTCAAATAAGGGTCAAAACATAGAAAAACGTGACCAAATGCACCGTTTCCTAAATGGTCAATTATCTGAAACTTATCTAATTTTTCTGTTTTCATTACAACAAGTTAAACCATGCCACTAACACTGCTTCTTTTGTGGGCTTATCCCAATATGGGGGATGAGTTCCAATTATAGGGTCGATATATGCAAAAACATCCGTTTTCTTTGGTTGTCCAAATTTAGTTGCATTAATAGCTTGTGATGAATATGATGTAATCTGAATATTTTTTTTCTTAGCAATCAAATTTAATATTGCTTGCGGATAGCAAGATGACTTAATTTGGTCTAAAGTTTTAATATTAAGTGAAATCTTGTATGAAATGTGATTGGGTTGGTGTTTATCAATAATGAGAGCAAGTTGAGTTTCAAACCACTCCATCAAGTCTGCAGTTTCCATATTGTTTGGATACACAATTTTATTTTTTTCAATTATAACAGGTGGGGTTGTTTGTCCGTCAAGAATTGCAAACCTAAAGTCGTTTTTCGTGAAATTGAAGCCTAAAATTTTCATATTGATATTTATTAAAGTTCATTCGATTAAAGTGGTGTCGTCTCTCTTACAATGACCGCCAACGGTCACTTGCAAGTTGTCGTTGCGGATTTCGAAGAGCGTCAGTGTCCGATAGGACATGACGGTCAAGAAAGGAGCAGAGACAACGCACACCACTGCACCCGCAATGCAATTTGCAATTTGTTAGGCACTGGTTTTTATTCGTTTTCATCATCATAAATTTCGTCAAAGTCTATATTAGCTCCAATTGCATCAATGCTCCATTGTCGTTCTTTGTCAAAACCATACTCCTCATGTAAATAGTCTAATTCATCCAGTATAAATCTGTTTTTTTGAACGTTAGTCAGAAAATTGATATAAGTATTTGGACTGTACATTTCAAACCCTAAAGGTTTTATTGTTTCTACAAATTTGAAAAATCCATCCTCTTTATTATTGTTTATTAAGCTAACTATTATCTCTTTTTGTAAATTCTTCTCTTTCTCAAAAGAGTACTCTTGCTCCATAAATATTTTATAAGCTTTTGAAAAGGAGACAATTTCATAAGTGAATGTTTTTAATTCGTAGGCTCTTTCTCTTATTAAATCATAAAGTGTGGTAGAAATTTTTAAAATTGTTTTTCCAACGAATTTCTTTATTTGATTGTCAATTGCAGTAGGGAAGAACGAACTATATTCTATTTCTAAATTTAAGTTTTCTTGAATGAACTCAACTAGTTGCTTCTGGTCTTGGTTAGGATGAAATACTGATGAAAAATTGTATCTATCATATCTTGATGACTTGTAGAAATTGGTTAGTAACTGTAGAAACTTATTATGTGTTTTCCCAAGATTTAATTCTTTAAATTTCTTAATTCTTCCAATTAAGTCTATATGACTATGAGTGATAAGTGTCTTTTCAAAATCGTTTTGGTCAAAGTTGCTATTATGTTCTAATAGTATTAGTGCAATTTTTTCCAATCTCTCAATACCGACAGATGCATTATACAAAAACTCAAAACATTCATGCTCATAGAAAAAACTCTCCATATTATCAAAGGAGTATAGAGCATTATAAATAAATGTTCCAGCGATTTGCAGCTCGGAACCTAATCTAAAGTTTTTCCAAAAATATTCAGAGTCTAGCATGTTTGCATACTTGTTTTAAACTTGTGCCTAACGTTTGTGTATCCGAAAGATTTTGTTTATTTCTTTATTGAAAAGTTTGTTTTTGCATCCAATATCCGGGAATAAACAAACTTTTTTATCAAATAAGATCATCAATCAAGTTTTTAAAATTAAAGTTATTTTTTGAGACATGTGTATATATTTCAGTCGTCTTTATGCTATCATGTCCTAACCATTCTTGTATAAAACGAATATCAATTCCTTGTTCAAGATTATGAGTCGCAA
This sequence comes from Prolixibacteraceae bacterium, assembly GCA_963668595.1. Taxonomy (GTDB): domain Bacteria; phylum Bacteroidota; class Bacteroidia; order Bacteroidales; family Prolixibacteraceae; genus GWE2-42-39. The sequence continues at coordinate 3,992,705 of OY764876.1, forward strand.
AACTATGCCGGAGTATATGTGGATAAACTCTTTTTTTTATTCCTGCAATCCGGGCTGTATTTTTTATGACTCTCAATACAGTTTCAGCTCCGTACTCGTTGCCTTTTTGACCTTCGAACAACCAAGATTGCGGTCTAAATTCTTTATAGTATTCGCGTAATAAATTAAGAATTACTGGAGATAATTGTACATATCTGTCTTTTCGTCCTTTTGCCCCTTTAATTTTAACAAGCATCCGTTTCGAGTCAATATCTTCCAGCTTCATGTTAATGGCTTCACTTCGGCGTAATCCGCACGAGTAGATTAAAGCAATCAAACATTTGTGTTTCAGATTTGTGGTAGCTTTTAGCATCGCACCAATTTCTTCTTTACTTAGTACATTAGGAAGTTTTCGCTCTTTTTTGGGACGGTCAATATTAAAAAAGAACCGTTCGTTACCAAGAACTTTTTCATAGTAGAATTTAATTGCATTTATCCGTTGGTTTTGCTGGCTTCGCGAGATATTTTTCTCCAGGATCAGTTTTAAAATGTAGGCGTTAATTTCGTCCTGACTAATCTCTGTGAGATTTTGTTTCTGAAAATCTTTGATGAAGTCTTTAAAATAGTGGCAATATGTCTTTATGGTGCTTTTGCTATATTGTTTTTGTTGTAGTTTTTCCAGGTATCCTTTAGGTAGATTTATTTCTGCCGTCTGCTTATAATTTGTTTCATCAATGTTGTATTGGTTGCCTAATAGCGCAAGAAAATCATTCCGGTTAAAATTGTTTTCAGGAATAAGCCAACACTGTTTTGATTGACTCCACCTCGCTCCCGGATATTTCCTAACCCTTCCTATCAACTCCTGATTGTAAGGAAAAAACAACATAATCACCGGTTCCCCGGCATGTATGCCATTTTTTAATTCAATAATAAGAGGTGTCATCAAGGTTGGTGTTACGTGTTTTTCAAAGATATGAAAATGAAAGTAAAAAGGGGATAGTAAAAAGGCAAAAGTTTGAATGGAAAGAAAAGAAAATTTGCTCCTTATTTATCGGACAACTCCGAGCCGTCCGATAAATAGAAGTCACGTTGAATTGCTCGCCCCTGCGAGAAACCAAACATTTTCCCCTGAAATTTTCAATTATTTTTAATCTCAATCTTAGCCTCAACCTTGGTTTTCAGCCTTTGCTTGTGTCTCAGCCTTAGCCTCCGCCTCCGCCTTTTTCTCCCCGGCTGTTTCCTCGCGTCTTGCAGGATCTGCGTTTACACAATTTTCTTCCCGTGAAATTCGCTAGTGTGAATCAGTTGGCTGAGTTGCTCCACGTTGTCGAGGGTAACTTTTCCGGCAGCCACAATGGTAATTCTCCTTTGCCAGTTTAATCAGCTCATTCAAAATAGAGCATCCTTCCAGTGCTGTTTGTTGGGTGCCGGAAGTAAGAATCAGGTGAGTTCCGCATTGTATCACATCTTCCAATGCTTGTTAATAATTGTTCACTTCGTCAAACGCTTTGTGAAAAGTTACCTGCATGGATAGAATGAAAAGATCCATTAGGGTTGAGGGGTGTGGCTTTTTTCGTATAAAAGATGGAAAAATTAAATTTCAAAGAGGCTATTGGGATAAATTGTCGTTTTTAAGACAACATAATTTACCTATTCCATTGAAATAGAGGAGGGGATGCCAGATTTCTATTCTTAAAATGTAAGTGCTCGCAACCGCAAGTATTAATTTGTAATCAGTGATTTCACCCCAGATCTATGATGGACCAAGTTTATTGACTAGAATCGGATGCACTCTGCCTTTGGGTTTCGTTTTCTCCCTTTCTGTAACCATGAGATTAGAACATGTTGTTCCAAGAAAGCTTAATACGCGAGCAACACTATTTGTACTCATTAATGAGTCACCCACGCTAGAGTATGAACAATAATATGTGTCCATTGTTTCTCCGCCTTTGATATTACTCATTTCTTGTTCAGTCAATACTGTGTCATTTATTTTTGTTAATTTCATATTCTGCATGATAATTTGTTCTGTTTTTTTACGGAACAAATGTAGTTAATTATTGTAGTAAACTTTTAGCTTTATCTAATTTTTTTGAGGCAGGTGTGTAAAACTTTTGGAGAGCCCAACTTATTTGCCTGTGCAAGAGTTTTCTGTTCTGATTGGTCGGATGTTCGAGTGTTGACGGTGATGGGGTAATTGTGGATCGTAATCGCTTCTATTTGTCGGACAACTCCGAGTCGTCCTATAAATAGAAGTCACATGCAATTACTCGCCCCTGCGAGAAACCAAATATTTCCCCCTAAAATTTTCAATTATTTTTAATCTCAATCTTAGCCTCAACCTTGGTTTTTAGCCTTTGCTTGTGCCTCAGCCTCAGCCTTAGCCTTTATCTTTGCCTTTGCCTCCGCCTTTTTCTCCCCGGCTGTTTCCTCACGTCTTGCAGGATCTGCGTTTTACACAATCTTCTTCCCGTGAAATTCGCTAGTGTGAATCAGTTGGCTGAGTTGCTCCACGTTGTCGAGGGTGACTTTTCCGGCAGCCACAATGGTAATTCGTCCTTGTGCCAGTTCAATCAGCTCATTCAAAATAGAGCATCCTTCCAGCGCTGTTTGTTTAGTGCCGGAAGTAAGAATCCGGTGTGCTCCGCACTGTATTACATCTTCCAATGCCTGTCGGTAGTTGCTTACTTCGTCAAACGCTTTGTGAAAAGTTACCTGCATGGGGTGAGCCAGAGCAATCAGTTCGCGGGTTTTCGCAATGTCAATTTTATTGTCAGCGGTCAGAAGCCCCAAAACAATGGCAGGCACGCCTAAGGTTTTGCATTGCTCAATATCGGCGCGCATAATTTCCAGTTCCTCTTCGGAATATACGAAGTCGCCACCGCGAGGCCGGATCATTACAAAAGCCGGAATCTGAAGTTTCTGTACACATTGACGGATTGTTCCGTACGAGGGAGTTGTCCCGCCAACGGCAAGATTTTCACATAATTCAACCCGGCTTGCACCGCGAGTTTGAACCGCAAATGCTTCGGCAAAATTTTCAATACAGGCTTCTTTTATCATTTTTATCGCTTAACTTTCGCGGTAAAATTAGAAAAAACATCGCAATGCTAAATCGTCGCAAATTTGTAAACCGCACAATTGCCGCCGTGGCTGGTCTTTCGTTGGTGAAAAATGTTCAGGCCGTTTCGGCTTCAAAAACTCAGTTGCCGGTAGTTGTTTCAACCTGGAATCATGGAATCCCGGCCAATAAAGTAGCGATTGATATTTTACTGAAAGGAGGCAAAGCCATTGATGCGGTGGAAGCAGGAGTGCGGGTTCCCGAGGCTGATCCGGAAGTGATGACGGTGGGCTACGGCGGGTTTCCCGATCGCGACGGCAACGTAACGCTGGATGCCTGCATCATGAACGAAAAAGGCGATGCCGGTTCGGTTTGTTTTCTGCAACACATCAAACACCCGATTTCGGTGGCTCGTCGGGTGATGGAAAAAACACCTCATGTGATGTTGGCCGGAGAGGGCGCTTTGCGTTTTGCGCTGGAACAAGGTTTCAAAAAAGAAAATCTGCTGACCGACAAAGCGCGTGAGGCTTGGGAAAAGTGGAAAGAGAAATCGGAGTACAAACCGGTCATCAATATCGAAAATCACGATACAATTTCGATGCTGGCCATCGACAAAGAGGGAAATCTGAGCGGAGCATGTACTACTTCGGGCATGGCATTTAAAATGCATGGCAGGGTAGGCGATTCTCCCATTATTGGCGCGGGTTTGTTTTGCGACAACGAAGTGGGAGGCGCTGCGGCTACCGGTCATGGCGAGCAGGTGATGAAAACACTGGGAAGTTTTTTGGTAGTGGAACTGATGCGCAATGGTTATTCGCCCAAAGAAGCCTGTCGCGAAGCGGTGATGCGCATTGTGAGGCAAAAGCCCAAACTCGACGAAGTGCAAATTGGTTACATTGCCGTAAATAAAGCGGGAGAAGTGGGTGGTTATTGTCTGCATAAAGGGTTTAATTATGCTTTGTCAACCGCCGCAGGTACCGATTTAATTGATGCTGAAAATTATATGGAATAGCAGATTTTCTTTGTTTTCGATTTCATGGTAAAAACTGAGACAGATATTCATAAAATCAGGCAAAAAGCCTTGCAATTGGGATTCCTTGATTGTGGTATTTCGCGGGCCGGTTTTCTTTCCGAAGAAAAAGAGCATCTGAATAGCTGGCTCGATAATCAGTATCATGGCGAAATGGGCTACATGGAACGTAATCAGGACAAACGGCTTGATCCGCGTTTGTTGGTCGAAAATGCCCAATCAGTGATTTCGGTATTGCTGAATTATTTTCCGGAACAAACTCAGTCGGATTCCCAAGCACCTGTAATTTCGAAGTATGCCTACGGACGCGACTATCATTTTGTGATGAAGGAGAAACTGGGAGTTTTGCTGGAATTTATTCAGGAAGAAATAGCCCCATGCAGCGGACGTGCTTTTGTCGATTCGGCTCCGGTACTCGATCGGGCATGGGCCGCAAAAGCAGGTTTGGGCTGGATTGGCAAAAATACCAATCTGATTTCGGTGGAACACGGCAGTTTCTTTTTTATTGGCGAGCTGATTATCGATTTGGAACTGGAGCCCGGTGAGCGAGTGGTGCGTAATCATTGCGGAAATTGCACGCGCTGCATCGATGCTTGTCCGACCGGAGCTTTGCTTGACCCGTTTGTGCTGGATGCCCGCAAATGTATTTCGTACCAAACCATTGAAAAGAAGGGCGAGTTGGATCAGGGCTTGAAAGGTAAATTTGAAAATCGTGTGTTTGGCTGCGATATTTGTCAGGATGTTTGTCCATGGAATTTGAAATCGGTATTTCATCAGGAAGCCGATTTTGCACCACATCCCGATTTATTACAGATGACCCGGGACGATTGGCATCGTTTAGACGAAAGTCGATTTGCTGAATTATTTTCCAATTCGGCAGTAAAACGTACCGGTTTTGAGGGGTTGAAACGCAATCTTAATTTTATTCAGGAATAATGAAGCCCAAAGAATTTAATTATACCACTACTCTTTTTTCGCCTGAGCGCGGTGGCGTTTATGCTGGTTTTCCGTTTGACGGAATAAAAGAGTTCGGAAAACGGGGAAGCGTTCGTATTCATTGTACAATTGATGAGTATGCGCGAAATTGCAGTTTGTTGCCTATGGGCGATGGGACACATGCAATTCTTGTACGAAAAGAAATTCAGAAAATAATTGGCAAAGAGTTGGGCGACGAGGTGAAAATATGGCTTGAGCAGGATTTGTCGCCACGCGTGGTAATTATTCCCGACGATTTACAATGGTTGCTCGACGATGATCCGGATTTAAAACAGAAATTCGAAAAGCTGAGCTTGTCATATAAAGGAGAGATGGTGGCGTACATCAGTCAGGCAAAACAGCCCGAAACCCGCGCGCGACGAATTTCGAAACTCATCGACCGCTTAAAACAGAGAACACTCCGGGAATAGTTTTTTCTTCGGAAACGGAATCTAACTAAGATTTTGACATTTTTTCAGACAAAATGATATTTTATACCTATGTGAACGATTTGTTAAGTTCACAAATCCTGACAATTTTCCATGTTTAAGTGTTCTAAAGCATATTCTTTTGCAGGCGTTAAAAGACGTTTGGAAAAATTGTAAATTGCATGAATACGTTAACCATTGTACTTGACTTTTTTGGCATGAAAAAATATCGGAGAATTATTGAAGACCAATTGCTAATTACATTTGGGTTATTGCTGTATTCGCTTTCGTGGGTTTGGTTTCTGATTCCGGCACAGATAACAGGAGGAGGAGTGACCGGTTTGGGTGCAGTTGTTTTTTACAGTACCGGAATACCTATTGGTGTAACTTACATGGCAATCAACGTGTTTCTGGTTATTATTGCCATCAGGGTTTTGGGTGCCAGCTTTGGTGTAAAAACCATTGTAAGTATGGTTTTGCTGACCTTAATATTGACTGTATTGCAGAAGGTTTTTACCCAGCCAATTATTGAAGATGTATTTCTGTCGGCGGTTTTGGGCGGAATGATGGGCGGAATTGGACTTGGCATTGTCTTTTCGCGGGGCGGAAGTACCGGTGGAACAGACATCATTGCCATGATTGTAAATAAGTACCGGAATATTTCTCCCGGACGAGTAATTCTGTATTGCGACGTAGTGATTATCGCTTCGTCGTACCTGGTATTTCATGCGCTCGACAAAATGGTGTATGGGTATGTAACCATGTGGGTGGTTTCGTACTCGGTGGATGCATTTTTGAGCGGAGCTAATGCTTCGGCCCAGATATTTATATTTTCAGAAAAATATGAAAAAATTGCTGATCTGATTAATCAGGAAGCAGGCCGCGGCGTAACGGTTCTCGACGGAACAGGTTGGTACACCAAGGAAAATGTAAAAGTGATAATGACCGTGGTTCGTAAAAAAGAAACAAGCATTATCTTTCGGAATATCAAAGAAATTGATCCTAACGCATTTATATCGATGGGAAGTGTGATGGGCGTATATGGACAAGGATTTGATAAAATAAAGATTTGATTCCTCAATATTTTTTTGCAGTTTTGATTGCGCAGATCAGGGCGTGCCAACTTGTTCGCAAAGTTGGCTTTTCTGTTTGTAAACGATAAGCTTACGTTTTGATGTTTGATCTTTCTTCTTTCTGAAAAAATGAAGGAAATAAGATTTGTTTGGCATTAAAACAAAATAGATTTTTGGATGGAAATAGAATTTTTTGCCTTTGTGGAACATCATGCAAAAAATAACAAATGAAACGAACATCTCGCCTTAGGCGAGACAAACACCGATGAACGTATCGGCATGTGATTCCGATATTTATCGGGACCATCCGACAATTAAAAAACAAATTATTTACGGATGAAAGTAGTCAGATTTTTATTTCAAATTATAAAACAAGCCTTCGATTGGTTGTTGGATTTCAAAAAAGCACTGTTTATAATCGGAGCAGTGATTTTGCTCTTGCTGGCTGGTGCATCGGTTTATCACTTCTACATGAACCGCTTATCAGAACAAGAAGAACCTGAGGTGGTTGTGGCTAAAGAACCGGAAATGTTTTTTGGCTTTCCGGCCGATTCGTTCCGAATAGAAAGCGGGATGATTAAAAGCGGACAAAACTTGTCAGACTTGCTGGTGCGCAAAGGAGTATCGATGACAACAATTGATTTTCTGGTGAAACAATACAAATGGGTATTCGATGCGCGAATGATAAAAACCATGAATAAATATCACTACCTGATGTCGAAAGATTCGCTTTCGTCGCTGGAATATTTTATTTATGAAAAAAGCGTGAAAGAATACGTTGTTTACAAGTTTGGCGAAAAACAAAATGTGTATTGTGTGACAAAACCGGTTGATATAATTCAGAAAACGGCTACCGGGGAAATTTCGTCTTCGCTTTCAGCTTGTTTGGACGAACAAGGACTAAGTTATTCGCTGACCGATAAACTGGAAAATATTTATGACTGTACAATCGACTTCTTCGCCCTGCAAAAAGGAGATAAATTCCGTATTATTTATGATGAAGAAGTAGTGGATGGCAAAACAATTGGCATTCGAGATATTTATGCGGCCGAGTTTATGCACAATAAAACCAGTTATTTTGCTTTCTTGTATGAAGAAGGAAAAGACGAATTTTATTTTGATGAGAACGGACAGAGCCTTCGGAAAGCATTTCTGAAAGCTCCACTGAAGTTTTCGCGAATCAGTTCACGTTTCTCAAATAGTCGCTTGCATCCGGTATTGAGAATTCGCCGCCCGCATCACGGTGTCGATTATGCAGCACCAAGCGGAACACCCGTTTGGTCAATTGGTAGTGGAACCATAATAGAGAAAGCATACCAGGCAGGTGGTGGTGGTAATTATTTGAAGATAAAACACAACCGAACTTATACAACCGTATATATGCACCTCAAAGGTTTTGCGCAGGGAATCCGCAAAGGGAAAGAAGTAAAACAAGGCGAGTTGATTGGTTATGTTGGAGCTACCGGATTGGCATCTGGCCCACATCTCGATTTTCGTGTGTTTAAAAATGGTACACCAATTGATCCGCTTAGCATGGAGTCGCCTCGTGTTGAACCTGTTCCGAAAGATAAAATGCCGGAATTTACAATGTTGAAAGATTCGTTGACGAACGAGTTGAAAAAGATTCAGTTTTAATCTTCGAAGTTTGATTATAAAAGAGAAAGCTATCAATCTGTAAGTGGTTGATGGCTTTCTTTTTATGCTGAATTTTCTTTGGTTAGCGAGCCGAAGCCATTACTTTTTCTACTTCCTCTGGTGTAACCGGAACTCGTTGTCCGATCACTTTAGCTCCGGTTTCGGTGATTAATAAGTCATCTTCAAGTCGGATACCTCCAAAATCGCGGTACTCGTTCACTTTGTCAAAGTTGATGAATGCGTCATGTGTTTTTTCGGCTTGCCATTGATCGATTAGCGCAGGAATAAAATAGATACCGGGCTCGTTGGTTACAACAAAGCCTGTTTGCAGGCGGCGGCCTAAACGCAGGTAAGCGGAGCCAAACTGATCCGAAGGGCGAATCTCATCGTCGTATCCCACGTATATTTGTCCCAAGTCTTCCATGTCGTGTACATCCAGCCCCATCATGTGTCCCAGCCCGTGTGGAAAAAACATGGCATGAGCTCCGGCTGCAACAGCTTCTTTTACATCTCCTTTCATTAGACCTAATTCTTTCAGTCCTGAAGCGATTACCTCGGCAACCGCCAGATGAACCGACTTGTAGGTTATTCCTGGAGCAGCTAATTCGGTTGCTTTATTGTTGGCTGCCAGTACAATTTCATAAATCTCACGTTGTTTCGGAGTGAAAGTTCCTCCAACCGGGCAGGTTCGGGTAAAATCGGAGGCGTAGTGCATGGTGGTTTCAGCTCCGGCATCAACCAGCAGCAAACGACCTTTTTGCAGAAGTTTCGAGTGGTCGTGGTTGTGCAGCGTTTCTCCGTTTTGCGACAGGATGATGGGGAACGAGGGCATGCCTCCGTGTGCCAGCGATATTCCTTCGATTGTTCCGGCGATACTTTGTTCCCAAATTCCTTCCCGGGCCATTTGCATGGCAGTTACGTGCATCTGATACCCGGCTGCGCAGGCTTTTTCAATTTCTGTAATTTCGCAGGCTTCTTTTATCGATCGCAATGCAACTACCGCTTTAATCAGTTCGAGTGATGCAGCGGCTTTTTGCTGCGAAGCAGGAATACCAAGCAATTCGGTAAGAAGCAGTTTGTTTTCTGCGCGGTAAGGTGGCAAAAAGTGAATTTTGCGTCCGGCAGCAACTGCTTTGTTGATCAACTTGGCAAGGTCGCCGAATGGAGCTGTTTGGCTAATTCCAATTTCTGCTGCTTTTTCCTGCATACTTCGTTGGGGGCCCATCCAGATGATGTCTTCCATATCAACATCGTTCCCGAAAAGGTATTCGTCGCCACTATCGGCATCAATTGCTCCGGCTAATTGTTGAAAATCGAGTCCGAAGAAATATAAAAAAGAACTGTCTTGTCTGAAATGATAGGTGTTGTCGGTGTAGTTCATCGGGACATCGACATTGCCCAAAATTAAAATCAGTCCTTCGCTGATTTGTTCCTTGATCCTTTTGCGGCGGTTGATATATACTTCTTTCTGAAACATGAATTTTTATTTTTTAAAATGAAGGAGTAAGATAGCCTAATTTTATAGTGTATCCAATGATTTTTCTCCGCTTCAAACAAAAAGCAGAATGTACCTGATTATTTCCGGATAAATAATAAAACAGCAATGTGGTTTTCCCGTAGAAGCTAGCAAACCAAAATTCATTTGTTATGGAAAACTCACTGCTAAATTACCTGAATAACCGGTTGGTAAAGAGCGAATCGCTTGCTGCATTGCAAGGTATTCAGCCCGGACCGGTAATTACGATTTCGCGCGAGGTGGGTTGTGCCGGCTTAAAACTAGCCCGAAAACTGGTCGCACACCTGAATGAAACAGCAGGAGCGGATTGCTGGAAAGTATTCAGTAAAGAAATTTTTATTGAAACGGCGCGCGAATTGGAGATGGATCATCAGAAACTGAAAAAGATTTTGTCGTCGGAAGACCGAAACACCTTCGATGAAATACTGGCTGCGCTGGGCGATAAACGCTTTAAAAGTGAATTGAGAATGCGGAAGGCAATGATTGACGCAATTCGCTCGATTGCCACCGATGGTTATTGTGTAATTGTTGGGCGAGGAGCTCATTTAATTACCCGCGATGTGGAAAAGTCGTTGCATGTACGACTGGTTGCTCCGCTCGATTGGCGAATTGGCAAAATTGCGAAGCGACACGATGTTAGTCGTGCCGAAGCGAAATCTTTTATTGAAAAAACTGAAAAAGAACGGGAGAGTGTGCGGAACAACATTCGCCCCAAAGGGATGGTTGACGAGCCTTTTGATCTGGAAATTAATATTGCATCGTTTAAACAAACAGAAGCTGTTGTCTTGCTTGAAAAAGCGATGTTTCTGAAAAAACTTCCGGTAGTTCGTCTTTCCAAATCAAAAGTATTACTTGGTACAAAAGAGTAACTACTTTTCGGTGCGGAATACTTTCAGAATGTCAACCGGTAAATTGTAATAAACAGAATAGCTGAAATCAAGATTTATTCCCTTTTCGGCTTTGCCATAGCCCGGAATGAAATAAACCGGAGGCATGTCGTAGTCTTTGTGGCTGATTTTAATTTTGCTGCGGATTGACCATCCCAGAAAGAGATTTTTTAACACTTCAATACGTGTTCCGAAAACTAATTCGGCCCAGTGTGCCTGAATATTTTGTTTGGGGAAACTTCCCTGTGTGTTATTCCAGTAGTTGTCATTCGAAAACGACTCAACATGTTGATTCCCCAGACTGATTGCATAACGTACCCCCAGGTAAAGAATGTCTTTGTCTTGCTTGTGTTCGGCGACCAGAAAGTTGTAGTCAACCCCAAATCGGGTATAACTTCCGGCGCCCCGGTAATCAATGTAGTCGGTGTTTATTTTCAGCGCTTCCCATCCTGTTTCGAGAACAGTGAACGTATTGGGCGCAATCTCCATGTCAAACGAGAGTTCGGATCCGTAGCGATCTCCTTTGTTCCATAAATGCTGAACAGGACGAGTCAGGTCATACCCAAACCGGATTCCTTTCATGCGAATGAATTTGTCGGTTCGCGGAGGTCTCTTCTGCATTTCCCGCTCCTGTTGTGCCAGGCTAATTGACGGGAGTAATAAGATTGTTAATATAAATAGCAATGTTCTCATCCAGTTCCTTTGTAACCACACTATCGAGAACGACAATACTGTCGATACGGTGAGTAGTGTGTAGTATTTCTTCAATTTTGAATTTGCGGTAAAAACCCGATTCCATCGATTCGTAAATCAATGTCGGACTTGTTTGAAAATAAATGGTATCTGCCCACCCATTCAGTTTAAATGAGAAGCCGGTAAGTGGAGCATCGCTTAGAGGAAGCAAAAAACTTGAAACCGAATCTTTTTCAATCCAGTAATCGTCTTTGCCCAATCCAATAATACTGTAGGTGATTTTTTTTGTCAATACCTTATCAGAATATTGAATTGATGTATTTACAAATGATTGAGGTGGCGGATCAAATACGTCTTTGCAGGCTGCAACGGCCAAAAGAAGAAACAGTATGTGCAGTATTTTTCTCATTTTCGATGTAATTCAGCGACGATAAAGTTACATTTTTTTCAAAAAGGCGATAGCAGCATCCAAATCTTCGGGGGTGTCAATGCCAATTGTTTCGAACGAAGTGAGGGCTGTTTTAATCCGGTATCCGTTGTCGAGCCAGCGAAGTTGTTCGAGTGATTCAGCTTGTTCGAGCGGGCTGACTGGCAACTGAGTTATTCGTTGTAAAACATCGAAACGATAGGCATAAAGTCCAATGTGACTGTAAAAAGTATTTTTATTTAGCCATTGATTTTGCTCCGAACCCCGGATGTATGGAATTACCGAACGACTGAAAAGCAAGGCTTCGTTGGCTTGGTTCAGTACAACTTTCGGTCTGTTGGGATTAAACAGTTCTGTTTGATCAGTGACTTTTTTTACCAGAGTGGCAATTTCTACCAAATTATTATTGAAACACGAACGTAATGCTTCAATTTGCTCTGCCCTGACAAATGGCTCGTCGCCCTGAATATTGATTACTACATCAACTGTTTGCCGGGAGGCAATAGCGCGGGCTGCTTCGGCACAACGGTCAGTTCCGCTTTGGTGCTGGTCTGAAGTATATACCGCGCGTCCGCCAAACGACTCTACTGCATTGAAAATACGCTCGTCGTCGGTAGCGACCCATACCTGATCAAGAATTTTTGACACATTCTCGTACACCCGTTGGATAACTGTTTTATCGCCCAGTATGGCAAGTGGTTTCCCCGGGAAGCGGCTCGACTGATAGCGGGCCGGTATGATGCCAATAAACTTCATGTTCGTTCGGTTTTTACGGTAAAAAAGCTAAATCTTGTTAAAAGTATGACAACTTGTCGGTGTATTGCCTCTTAACCTGTACATTTAAGGGCTTAAAATTTTAACTTTGCAAAAGTAATCATATTTCATGCATATCATGGATGTTCAGGAAATAAAACAACGATTTGGAATCATCGGAAACTCGCCGGGATTAAACCGTGCTATCGAAGTAGCTGTGCAGGTTGCACCTACCGATCTGTCGGTGCTTATTACCGGAGAAAGTGGAACGGGGAAAGAGAACTTTCCTCAAATCATTCACCAGTTTTCGTCGCGCAAACACGGGAAATATATTGCAGTAAACTGTGGTGCTATTCCGGAGGGGACAATTGATTCGGAGCTTTTCGGACATGAAAAAGGTTCGTTTACCGGCGCATTGGCTGATCGGAAAGGATATTTTGAGGAAGCGACCGGAGGTACTATTTTCCTGGATGAAATTGGCGAATTGCCTTTGTCAACCCAGGTGCGTTTGTTGCGCGTGCTGGAAGCTGGCGAATTCATGAAAGTAGGTTCGTCGAAAGTATTGAAAACCGATGTGCGGGTGGTGGCAGCAACCAATGTAGATATTCCGAAGGCCATTGAAAACGGGCGTTTCAGAGAAGATTTGTATTATCGTTTAAATACAGTTCCGATTAAAGTATTGCCGTTGCGCGATAGGAAAGAAGATGTTCATTTGCTGTTTCGGAAATTTGCTTCCGATTTTGCTGAACGCTATCGCATGCCGCCCATTCGGCTTACCGAAGATGCACAACAAATATTACGCAGTTATTACTGGCCGGGCAATGTTCGCCAGTTGAAAAATATTACCGAACAAATATCGATTATCGAACAGAATCGTACGATTGATGCGGCAATTATGCACTCGTATATTCCGCAGCAATACGAACAAAATCTTCCGGCTCTTTACAAAGGTGTTGATGAAAAAACGTTTTCATCGGAGCGGGAAATTCTGTACAAGATTCTTTTCGATATGAAAAAAGATATGAATGACCTGAAAAAGTTGGTGCACGAAATGCTTCAGAATGGCGGTCAGCCGGCCGATTTTCATGGAGAAAATGCGCATCTGATTCAGAAATTATATCATGCCGAAGCGGGAAGCTTTGTTCCTGAACCTGCGGTTAGCCCGAAAGTGTCGTACGAGCCGGTGTTGAAAGACGATATTCTGGATACCGAAGAGTATGTGGAAGAATCGTTGTCGCTGGAAGACAAAGAGATTGAATTGATTCGGAAGGCATTGGAAAAACACAAGGGAAAACGTAAACATGCTGCGCAGGAATTGGGCATATCGGAGCGAACCTTGTACCGAAAAATTAAAGAATATCAGATTGATTGATTATGAAACGAACATGGTTTGCAAAAAACACAAACACGCATGGACATTGTCATGTGAGTTCCATCCGACCATTAAAAAATAATTCATTACGGATGAAACGAACAGTCAAAATATACTTTTTCTTTATTCTGGCTTTGCTGAGTGCAACCGCATTGTATTCGTGTAAGGTTAGTTACTCGTTTACCGGAGCAGTGCCTTTGGTCGGGGTAAAAACTTTTAGCGTGGATTACATCGCCAATCGTGCGCGTTTGGTTAACCCTAACTTGAGTCAGCAAATTACAGAAGGTCTTCAGGAAAAACTGACAAGACAAACTTCTTTTAATCAAATAGAAGATAGTGGTGATCTGGAATTTTCAGGACAAATTACCGGTTACGATTTTCGGCCGATGAACATTCAGGAGGGAGACCTGGCAGCTCAAACTCGCCTAACGGTGACAGTGAAAATTAAGTTTGTCAATAATAAAGATCACGAGCAGGATTGGGAGAAAACCTTTACGGCAACGGAAGATTTTTCGAGTGAAACGAGTATTGATCAGGCAGAAGGAGCGATAATTCCGGAAATTATTACGAAATTAACGGACGATATTTTTAACGCATCAATAGCAAACTGGTAATGATGACCAAAGAGGAATTTTATACCTTACTGGCAAAGCCCCGGCTAATGAATCAGGAAAGCGCAGAGGCATTGCGTCAGCTGGTGGATAATCATCCGGCATTTCAGACCGCATGGATTCTTTATCTGAAAAACCTGATGATGCTGGAAGATCCCGCTTTCGAAACAGAATTGAAGCGCGCAGCAGTGTATATTCAAAACCGACGGGCTTTGTATTTGTATCTTCATCGTGAGTTGGAGCAGGAAGAATATTTCGAAGTATTTGACGATTCGGAGAAAACAGAAAAAGCGGATATGCTGGAAATTGATTATACATCAAGTATGGATTACCAGTTGGAGGATTCGCGCCGGGCAAACGAGGAAATGCTTTCCGACTTGGTAGAGTCGTTCCGGAAGAAAACTTTGCGTAAGGCAAATAAATCGCTGGTTGAACAATTTCTGGCTGATGAGCCATTGATTGAACTTGATATGCCGGTGAGGGCCGAATTAGAGGTCCCAAAAGAAAAAGAGAAAGAAATTCAGCGAGAAGTTTTCAGAGAAGAACCGGAAGAGCAACCTGCTCCGAAGCCTCAACCAAAGGCGAAGGTGCAACAGCCTTTAAGTGCTGAAAAGGAGGATTTTGTATCCGAAACGCTGGCTCATATTTATGCCCGCCAGGGATATTATGATCGGGCCATCGAAGTATTCGAAAAATTAAGTTTGAAATATCCGGAAAAAAATATTTACTTTGCGGGTCAAATTGAGAAAATAAAAAAATTAAAGAATAATTAACTGAAATCATGTTTACACTAATTACTGTTTTAATATTTATTACTTGTGTGCTTTTGATTTTTTTCGTACTGATTCAAAATTCAAAAGGTGGTGGTTTGGCAAGTAATTTTCAGTCAACAAACCAAATTATGGGAGTTCGCAAAACAAATGACTTTCTGGAAAAAGTAACCTGGGGTTTAGCTGGAGTACTTTTATTCTTGTCTGTAATTAGTAGTGCTTTCATTCCTCGCGATGAAATTGCAAGTCAATCAGCAGTTCAGGAGCAAATCGAAAAAGCGGTTGATCCGAATGCTGTACCAAGCTTCCCTGCTGCTACAGAAGCTGCTGATAGCACAAAATAAGAATATATTTGAGTTCATATATGAAAGGCTGTTCCTTCAGGAACGGCTTTTTTTATGCGCTGAGATGAGAAGTGAAATCGACGGGTGTTCGAACCTGAATGATTTTTTCAGTAATCTGCGCTTGTTGCAGGCGAACCTGCATTCCAGAAATAAAGATTTTTCCTTCGGGGAAGAGCTGGCTTATTTCTGAAAGATAATCATGCAGCTCTTCCGGAGAGATTGCATTGGTAAAGCTTGAGACTACCCATCTGAATGAACAGCGAAGCGAAAGTTCGCGAAGGTCGGCCAATGGGACATTTCCACCCAAATAAACAGTTCGTATTCCTTGTTGGCGGGCGAGGTAATGAAAAAATAATAAGCTTAGTTCGTGCCACTCGTTTTCTTTCAGAAATAACAACATGGCTTTGTCGCTTTTTCCTTGCGGAAGACGATCGGTGGCGCTGATCAATTTTTGTCGTAAAAGAGCAGAAACAAAATGCTCATGCGTGGGCACAACCGATCCCACTTGCCACAGAATGCCTACTTTTTCGAGAAATGGAAAAAATACCTGACTCATGGCTGTTTCGATGCCATAATGAGCAATAATTTCATCAATGTGAGTTTCCATTCCCAGAGTATCCAAATCCATCATTGTACGAATCAGGCGGTCGATTAATTGGTCGAATCGGGGATGCTGCTGTTCTGTTTTTAAAATCTCTTTGCGTATTGATTCGGCACAGAGTTGTGCTATGCGCGAAATCTTCATGCCACTTTTTAATAATGAAGCAACATTAAGCAGTTTGCGCAAATCATCGTCGTTGTAAAAACGAATATTGGTGTCAGTGCGTTCTGGCTGAAGTAGTTTGTATCTCTTTTCCCAGATGCGGATGGTATGTGCTTTTACCCCTGAAATTTTTTCAAGGTCGCGAATGGAATATTGGATTTTATGATTCGTATCGGCAATCATTGTATGCAATGAAATTTGTTTCTGGAAAAGTGTTTTCGAAATCTCTTTATAATAACAGGATGGATGCATCAATTGTTTTATCTTTAATCGCTTATTCTTAAACAATTAAACGAATGAAATAGCCATAAGAGCTAAAGCTCATACTAAGCGAAAATGAATAAATGGCTATTCCATACGTTGAGATTTTAATTGAAAAACAAAAGTTGATACGAAAATTATACGAACCAACTTTGAAAATTTATACACATGAAAAGATTTGTTCTGATTTTTGTAATCAGTGTTTTGGCTCTTTCCTCAGGGGCTCAGTCAAAATATGCTTTGGCTATTCATGGCGGTGCGGGTGTAATCGAAAAAAGCAAAATGAGTGAGGCTTCTCAGAAACTTTACCGCGAAGCACTGGAACATGCATTGTATGTTGGCGATTCGGTGTTGCGCAATGGCGGCACTTGTTCGGAGGCGGTTGTTTGTACAATTACCGAACTGGAAAATTGCCCGCTGTTCAATGCTGGAAAAGGAGCTGTATTTACAAATCGGGGAACGAACGAATTGGATGCTTCTATTATGAAGGGCTGTAATTTGAGTGCCGGAGCAATTGCCGGAGTAACCGACATCAAAAATCCAATTGTTGCTGCGTGCGAAGTAATGGAAAACTCAGAGCATGTGATGCTTTGCGGAGCGGGCGCTTCGGAATTCGCCAAAACAAGAGGACTGGAAATAGTTGATCCTTCATATTTCTATACCGAAGATCGTTTTCGCTCGTTACAGAAGGCAAAAGAGCAGGAAAAAAAGATAGACAAGCATGGTACGGTGGGATGTGTTGCCCTGGATCAATTCGGAAATCTTGCTGCAGGAACGTCAACCGGAGGCATGAACAATAAAAAGTACGGTCGGATTGGCGATTCGCCAATAATCGGAGCCGGAACCTATGCCAACAATCAAACCTGCGCGGTATCGTGCACCGGACATGGAGAATATTATATCCGGCTGGGTTTTGCCCGCGATATTTCAGCCTTGATGGAATATCAAAAGTTAGACGTAAAAGAGGCTTGTCGAGAAGAAATTCGCAAACTTTCGGTATTGAATGGCACGGGTGGAGTGATTGCTCTCGATCGTGACGGAAACATTGCCATGGAATTTAATACCCCGGGAATGTTTCGCGGCTACATAAAATCGACAGGAGAAAAAGCAGTGGCTATGTTCGGGGAATAAAACGAACAACTTGCCATAAGAAAATTCTCGAAGCGAAATAAAATCGATCAGTCGGAACTATAAATACTCTTTCTTAAAACTGAATGGGAGCAGCGATGAAATGCCGTTCAGAATTCGGATTGGATTGCCATCGAGGATGACCCGCATTGGAGTGCCGGCGCGCATTTCCGATTCGAGCATTACTTGTCGGCATGCACCACAGGGCGCCGCAACATCCGGTCGTTCTCCTTCCTGATTGATTGCCGAAATAGCCAGTGTTTTAATTCCTGCTTCCGGATAGCTTGATCCGGCATAGAATAAGGCCACACGTTCGGCACAAAGCCCCGAAGGGTAAGCCATATTTTCCTGATTGCTGCCCGATATTTGTTTTCCGTTGCTTAACTCAACCGCTGCACCAACATGAAAACCTGAATACGGAGCGTAAGCTTGTTCCGATATTTTTCTTGCTTCGGAAAGCAAATTGCGGTCGTTTTCGTTCAATGCCTCGATGCCGGCATATTCTTCAACCAATATTCTGATTTCTCTTTTTTCCATGACAAAAGCTTTTCCCAAATGTACGAGTTCGTAAAGATTTTCAAAAGCGAATGTTTATTTGTTTCTCTCTTGCTTCCGATTTCTTATTTTTGATGCAATTGTTAATCGCCTTTTCAGTAAAACTAAAAAAATGATGACTCGAAAAAATGTTTCCCTCTTTGTTTTGTTTTTAGTGGTTGTTCAGTTTGCTATTGCGCAAAAGCCTGTTGCGCAAACAACTCGCGAAGAATATATCTTGAAATTTAAAGATTTGGCCATTTCAGAAATGAAGCGAAGCGGTATTCCTGCCAGTATTACTTTGGCTCAGGGCTGTTTGGAGTCGAACAACGGAAACAGTCGTTTGGCGACCGAGGGGAACAATCATTTCGGAATAAAATGCAAAAAAAACTGGGCAGGAAAACGTATTCATCACGACGATGATGCGTTGAATGAATGTTTCCGGAAATACAATAATGCAGAAGAATCGTATGTCGATCATACCGATTTTCTGATGACCAGCCCTCGTTACGGCTTTTTATTTGCGCTGCATGCAACCGATTATACCCAATGGGCGCATGGACTTAAAAAGGCTGGTTATGCCACTTCTCCAACCTATGCCGAGCGTTTAATTAAAATTATCGAGGAAAATCAATTGTTTTTGTACGATCAGGGCGAAGAGGCTCCTATTGCTGAGAAAGAAAAATCAGAAGAAAAGAAAACACATGGGCCTCTGGTAAAACAACGAAGCAGTCGGTTGATCGAACTTCGTAATGGATTGAAATCAGTTGTGGTGCAAGAAGGAGATTCGTTTGAGAGTTTGGCGCGTGAGTTGGGCAAAAGCAATTGGGAATTGTATCACTATAACGATTACAATGAAGGATACCAGCCTCGCGTAAACGAAATCTTGTACATTGAGGCCAAATTGAAAAAAGCGGATCGTAAGCACGAAACTTATACGGCTACCGGAGGAGATACAATGCATTTTATTGCTCAGCGTTTTGGATTACGGCTTAAGTCGTTGTATCGTCGCAATCGCATGAAACCGGACGAAGAACCAGTGGGTGGAGAGCTTATTTATCTACGAAAAAAGAGACCTCGTCATTAAAACCTATCTACGCTTAATTTGATTTTTACTATTCCTGAATTTTTGAATCGGGAAGGTGTTTGTTTTTTCTTCTGATAATATGTTTTGTTCGGAAGAATGAATATTTCTTGTTGTATTTCGAGGTTAGTAGTAATTTTATTGTAGTACTTTAAATTGCGAAATAAAATTCAATTTTAACCTTGGGCGAAATATACAAAGCAGAAAATATTGATGACGCTTATGAGCTTGCAGAAAGCTTTAAGTTATCAGGAAAGTATAATCTATTCAGAGGACAAGCAAAGAATTGGAAGGTTATTCCTACTGCAGGTAGGCTTTCTTTAAAAAAGTATTCGGAATCGGTAGATAAATTAAAACGATTACATTATTATTTTAGTACAGAAAATTCTCTCAAGAAGTATTGCCGAAGAGTTGATTCCTTTTTTGCAATTGCTCAGCATTACGGTCTTGCAACAAGTTATATTGACTTTACAACAGACATTAAAGTGGCATTTTATTTTGCCACTAATTCAAAATATAATAAAGTTGGAGAAGACTGTTCTATTATTTGTTTGAATGAGGATGATTTTAAAGAGTTTGTATCGTTTTCTAAAATCTTATATAAGGATGTCGTTCCTCCATATATAGCTAAAGTAAATGTAGATAACCTTTGGAGGCTTCAAGCTCAAAGCGGATGTTTCTTATTTACACCATTCCATAATATTGAAACATTATATGATTTTGACAGAATTACTTTTCCATTTTCGGAAAATTTTAAAGGTATAGCAGATAATGACATATACCCAGTTCGAAAAAGTGAAATTGAAATTCTACTTGACTTATATTTTGATACAGAAGAAAAAATAAAAGGAGCAGAACGTTTCCAAAAAATTATTGAGGAAAATAATTTTCCTGTAACAAGATTTTCTCACCATAATAATTATAAAATCCTAACAAAAAAAGAAATTCATAAAAGCTGGAAATCTTCATTTCATCGTAGATGGGATTTCTCATTAACAGAAACATTGTCAAGTATCAAAGAGACTAGAAAAATTGAACTATTCATAACCCAAGATTTAGCTATAAAAGAACAAGTAGAGCAATTAAAAGCAACATTAAAAAAGCTGTTTTCAAATTATGAAATAAGACGAAATACATTAATCGATTTTGAGTTTATATCTAAGACAAAATTGTCAAAAAAATTACATAAATCATTAATAAGGAATGCATCGTTAATATGGGAAGGAACTCGAAATTTGCCCTATAGCGAGGATGAAATAATTAATATAATCAGCACTTACTTATCTCTCGAGATGAGTAAAAAGCAATTGGGGAAAATTGAATATTCTGTAAATGATGAGAAACTTATAATCTTAGAATTAGTTAATAAATACGGAGGGAAAACAAGGTGTAAAGCTTCTCCAAGTAATGTTGTACTTGCATTTAGAGAAGATATAGATGAGATTGTTATTCGTACAATGGTAAGACCAATTTCTTCAGAGATATTGCTGCATATCAATACGCCGAGGTATATATTTGATTTTTCAAAACTTCTTGATTTATTTAAAAAAGAACTAATAGCTTATCAAGTTTTAGAAAATAGTGAAAATAATAATCCTGTTATATTTTTTTCTCCATCTCAATTAAAAATAATTGGATATGCTTGAATATAAAAGCTATTCGCCAGAGAATAAAAACAAATACATCTGTGCATTGATTCCATGAAATAAAAAGAGGTTGCCCCGAATGAGACAACCTCTGATATGTTTTGTAATCTGTTTAGTTTATTTTGTTGCTGCTTCCAAACGTTTAAGTATGCCGAAAATGAATGCGGCAGAAAGTAAACAGCAAACAATGAAGATCAACCAAAGCTGCCACAAATCGAGTTTTCCCCAGAAGTAGCTACCCACAAACAAGAGTTTGTTTCCAACTGCAGTTGCGAGCAACCAACCACCTTGCATCAAGCCCTGGAAACGACCCGGAGCAACTTTCGATACAAATGATAAGCCCATTGGACTGAGGAATAATTCAGCAATAGTTAATACCAGATAACTATTGATGAGCCAGTATGGCGATACGCGTGAGGTGTCAGGAACAGCTTGTCCGCCCAATAGATGTGGCGAAACTAGTCCTAATGAAGCAACCAATACCACAACGAATCCAATCGCTGCAATCACCATTCCGATACCGATTTTTTTCGGTGTCGAAGGTTCTTTACCCGCTTTATTCAGCATGGCAAAAACACCCATTACCAGCGGCGTTAATGCAACAATAAACAGTGGGTTGAACGATTGGAAAACTTCCGGAGCGATAGGGTTTAACACAGTGTTTTGGCTCATAAAATAATACGAAGCGATAGCGCCACCAACCACCATTGCTGCGCCGATAAGGCGGGTTTTTGTGACTTTTGCTTTACCCAATGCAACGAAAAATCCGCCAATAGTAACAGCAACAGCTAAAAGAGAACCTACTTCAAAGAAGAGATAGGTGATTGGTCCAACTTCTTTTACAATGTAGTCACGGGCAAAGAATGTCAATGCCAAACCGTTTTGGTGGAATGACATCCAGAAGAAAATCACCACGAAAAATACAAGGATCAATGAAGTAACTTTTGGTTTTTCTTCTTTGGTTGAGATCATCGAAATCCATGTCACGAAGAAGGCAAACAATCCGAAAGCTCCGCCGGTAGCATAATTGCCGTTCATCAGGTAACCAACCACTAAAGTAACAACGGCAGCAATAAGCAGTGAAACACCGATGGCAAATGGATTGCCTTGTGAATTTCTGGATGTTCCTGTCATATTCGATGCTTCTGCTTTCGCTACTTGTTTTTCTTTGTTTGGCAGATGTTTCTGGAAGAAAATGTAAACCAGCATTGAAATAATCATCGCGCCGGCAGCAATGCCGAATGCATAATTATATCCGGTAGAGAAAACATTGATATAATCTTTGGCGAATACAGCCAGATCGGTTACCGGGCCATTCAAACTTGCTTTGTTTGCCAGTTCTGCAAATTGAGTTGTGTCGGCCATTTGTCCATTATTGAACTGGTGACACAATGAAGGAAGGCTTCCGTCGTGCAGGTAACCATTGGCTTTCAACCAGTAATTACGCATTCCGGTAGCTGCAAACGGGGCAAAAAATGCACCAACATTGATTCCCATGTAGAAAATCATGAAGGCGGAGTCGCGCAATTTTGAATACTGCGGATTGTCGTACAACTGACCCACCACGGCCTGCAAGTTGCCTTTGAACATCCCGTTCCCGAAGGCAATGATAAAAAGGCTGATCACAGTAATCGTCAGCGACATGTTGGGGATGGCCATAATACCGTAACCGGCAAGCATGATCACAATCCCTGAGAAAATAACCAGTTTATATTTCCTTGTGGCATCGGCAACCATACCGCCCACCAAAGCCAAGGCATAAATGCCAAAATAAAACCAGCTGTAAATGTCACCGGCGACTTCTTCGCTCAGTCCGAATCGGGCCTGAAGAAAAAGCACCAGGATTGCCATCATGGTGTAAAAGCCAAAACGCTCACCCATGTTGGCAAAGAAGGCTACCAATAGCCCTTTAGGATGTTCTTTAAGCATATCTCAAATTTTAAGTTAGTAATTGGTCTAAATTTTTCCCTGTCTGACAAATATAATCAACTTTTCGAGTTCGCAAATTTGATATAAATCAGCCATCTGGTTTCTTTTTCTGCGGATGAGGCTTTTTTCAGAATAGTTTGTACTTTTAATTAGAAAAAGAGAAGACTGTCAGTTCACCACAAAATAATAAGCAGCATGAAATGAGCATGATTCCGGGAAACGCCAATCGAAATGAATATTTCCCAATCATGCGAATTACATTCGACAAATCAAAATAAATTATATACGAATGAAAATCTTTACCGCATCACAAATTGGAGCGATTGATCGGGCAACCATCGAGAAAGAACCTATTCCCGATATTGATTTAATGGAGCGTGCTTCGTTGCAAGTGGTAAATTGGTTGGTTCGAAATTTATCGAATGAATCGGAACTGATTGTGATGGCCGGCCCGGGAAATAACGGTGGCGATGCACTGGCTGTTGCACGTATGATGGCTGAGCTAAATTATATTGTTCGTGTATTTTTATTGACTGACGGAAGAAACTTATCTGATTCTGCGGCGACAAACCGTCAGCGACTTCTTGATCAGGGAAGTGTGCCAATTCTGGAGATTCTTTCATCTCGTGATTTTCCTTCATTTTTGGGCAACGAAATTGTAATCGACGGGCTGTTTGGTTCTGGACTAAACCGGCCGTTGAACGGATTGGCAGCCCAGCTGGTAAAGCATCTAAATAATACAGCAAACATGGTTGTTTCAATTGATTTACCCAGCGGATTAATGGCTGAAGACAACACAGACAATGATTGTACAACGATCATTCATGCTAATTATACGTTGACGTTTCAGTTCCCTAAATTGAGTTTCTTCTTTCCGGAACATGCTGATTTTATAGGCGATTTAGAGGTGTTGCCCATCGGTTTGCATGGCGATACAATTGCTGAAATGGAAACGCCTTTTTCTTTTCTCGAAGAATGGTTTGTTGCCAATAAAATTCCGAAACGCGGAAAATTTGCTCACAAAGGAACTTTTGGACATGCATTGCTGATTGCCGGTTCGTATGGGAAAATGGGGGCGGCAGTATTGTCGGCCCGGGCTTGTTTGCGCTCTGGTGCCGGATTGCTTACTGCGCATGTTCCCAATCAGGGATACCGGATTATGCATGTGACGGTGCCCGAAGCAATGTGCTCGATTGATCAGTCGGATTTGATGTTTACTGAATTTCCCGATTTGAAGCAATTTTCGGCAGTGGGAGTGGGCCCTGGATTGGGACAGAAAACAAATAGCAGTCGCGCTTTGAAACAATTATTATTGTCGGCTCCCGAAAAACTGGTACTGGATGCTGATGCGCTGAATATTCTTGCCGCCAACAGCGACTGGCTGAGTTTGTTGCCGCCGAATACAATTTTGACCCCGCATCCTCGAGAGTTTGAACGATTGGCTGGGAAATCGGAAAATTCGTATTTGCAAATGCAAAAACAGATCGGTTTTTCCCGCTTATATCAGTGCATTGTGGTGCTGAAAGGGGCTCATACGCAAATTAGTTTGCCCGATGGACGCCTGTTTTTCAATACTACCGGAAATCCGGGAATGGCCACTGCCGGAAGTGGTGATGTGCTTACCGGGATTATTCTTGGTTTACTTGCTCAGTCATTTTCGGCTGAAGACGCTGCTTTGGTCGGAGTTTATTTGCATGGGTTGGCTGGTGATTTGGCCGCAAATTCGGTTGGCGAATATAGTTTGCTTGCCGGAGACATCACCCGTTTTATGGGGCAAGCCTTTTTGCAGCTTGTTCAGAAGTAAGAAAATACGTTTAACGTATAATTTTCAAATGCCCAGCCGGATTCTCAGCGGGAAGCGAGAAATAGAAAATTGATCCTTCACCCAAACGGGAGTTGACTTTTAGTTTTCCGCCAAGCAGACTTACAAAATGCTGGGCAATAGGAAGTCCCAGCCCTGTTCCGCCGTAATTTCGTGTTGTGCGGTTGTCGAGCTGATGGAAACGAGCAAAAATGCGGTCGAGATCTTCTTCTGCAATTCCAATTCCACTATCTTTTACGAAAAACTCGATCAAGCCTTCAGGCAATGTGCGGTAGCCAAATTCGACAGTTCCTTTATTGGTAAATTTGATTGCATTGTCAATCAGTTTTTCCAGAACTTCTTTCAGAAGGTTATAGTCGGTATAAATTGAGAATTTTGGATTGGCATTTTCATTTCGAAGTTTGAGTGATACCTGCGGAAATTCACTCATTTCATTCATGTAATCTTTGTATAGCAGCACTAGCAAATCGTTTACCATGCAATTCGATTTGATAACTTCTACCTGGTTGCTCTCAATTTTCGAAAGGCTAATCATATCATTGATCAGAGTCATCAGCATTTTGCCATTCGAAATAATAATATCGAGAAATTTATTTTTCTCTTCGATGCTGAAATCAGGTGAGCCAACCATTTTTGAGAAGCCGATAATGGCATTCATCGGAGTACGTATTTCGTGCGAAATGTTGGCAAGGAAAGCCGATTTAAGGCGATCCGATTCTTCTGCTCTGTTTTTGGCTTCCTCTAGTTTTATTTCCGCAACTTTACGTTTGGTAATGTCGCGGGCAATCGAGATGACGGTATCGTCGTTCAGTTTGGCAATACGCATTTCAAACATGGCCGTACCTTTTTCTACTTCCAGCGCATACTCAATCGTCTCAATTGAGTCGAAGCGAAGACAATCCTGAATGCACTGGTAAATTTTTCGCGACATTTTTTCTGAAAATCCAACTTCGTAAATCGAGTTGCCAATAATTTCATTTGGATCAATCCGTACGTTCTCGTTTTCTTTTAATACAAAATCAACATATATCCCATCTTTGTCAATCAGGAAAAACATATCGGGAATTGCTTCCAATAAAACCTGGAATCGTTTCCGACTTTCTTTGAGCTGATCGATGCTCTTTTGGCGAGTGCTCACATCGTAAAAAAGACTGATAATTTGTTTTCCTCCGGGGCGAACCAGATATACCTCAAACCAGCGGTCGAGATGTTCGGCATAAAATTCAAACTTGTTTTTTTTCGATCGGAGATATACTTCTTCCCAGTCGAAAGCTCCTCTGAATAAACGTGGAAACATTAGCGATGCGTCTTTGCCTGCCAGTTCGCGTTGCGGAAGTTTGAATGCACTTTCGAATGCGGGGTTAATCATTTTTATGCGCAGTCCGCTTGCCGTTTCAAATTCATCGAATTCTATTTCTGTAATCATCATTGCCTGCAACATACTTTTGGTTGCTTTCTTCATCTGTTCCTGTGTCGATTCAGCTTGTTGCTTTAGCGATCGAATGATGTTTCTGTAAAAAAGAAAAGTCAGTAAAGTGAACAGAAAAACAATCAATAATATCGGAAGAGGATTGGTGAATTGTTCTTCATCGGGCCATTGAAACAGAAATGCAGGTCGTATTTTTCCCGCAATCCATAAATGGTAACTGAGAGTGGAAAGGGCAAGAACGAAGTATATAAGTAATTTGTATAATTTTTCGGCAAAAATGAGCAAAAAGAAAAAGCCTGGAAGGAGGCAATACAATGTATTACTGGTAGCGTCGCTTACCGGGTAAATTGCAAATGCCCGGGATATATAGAAATAATAGGAGACAATAGGCAGAATGAAAATCGTATTGACCGCCCATTTAATTTTTCCGAACTGAAGGATGTATAGAATTAGCGAGAAGAAAACCAGTAAGGCAATATCTCCGGGGATACTTCCTGCTGATTGAGACTCGATTAGGTTGCGAACAAATAGTTGCAATGCAAACACAAATCCAATTACTCCAATGAGAAAAAGTGCAATAAATTTTTGCATTTCTTCATCAGATCCAATGCGATACCTTTTTAGAATGTAGTTTCTAATCTTCTTTAGCATGTAATAGGAGGTTTTACCGGTAAAACCGCACTAAATATAGCAATTTTTACTTCGAGTTGTATTGTTATGTTAGATTATGCGTGTTTTTTAAAACCTGATTTTTGTCGCTGATTTTTATTAGGAATTAAAAAGTTCTTATTTGATAGTTTTGCGTGGGAAGAAATTACGAATTATAAAAAAATAAGAAGATGTCAAAAGGATTTTTTAATGTGCCGATGGCAAAGAACGAACCGGTTAAGTCGTATGTGCCGGGATCGCTTGAGCGAATCGAAGTACAGGCCATGTTGAAAGAATTGCGCTCGAAAGAACTAGATATCCCCATGGTTATTGGAGGACAAGAGATTACAACTGATCGTCGTGTGCGTATTTTTCCTCCTCACGATATTGCTCATACCTTGGGTTATTATTCGCAGGGAGATATTTCGCATGTGCAACAGGCAATTGATGCAGCTATGTCAGCTCGCGAGCAGTGGGCGGCCATGTCGTGGCAACACCGTGCATCGATTTTTCTGAAAGCTGCTGATTTGCTGGCTGGACCGTATCGCGCAAAAATGAATGCAGCTACCATGTTGGGGCAATCAAAAAATATTTTTCAGGCTGAAATTGATGCTGCTTGTGAGTTGGCCGATTTCTTCCGTTTTGGCGTGAAATGCATGACTGATATTTACAAAATGCAGCCGGAATCTGCTCCCGGAATCTGGAATTACAATGAATTCCGTCCATTGGAAGGTTTTGTGTTTGCATTAACTCCGTTCAATTTCACTTCTATTGCCGGAAACTTGCCCGCTGCTCCTGCAATGATGGGGAATGTGGTGGTTTGGAAACCGTCAAAAACTGCTATTTATTCAGCTCATGTTATTATGGAAATTCTTCGCGAAGCCGGAGTTCCGGATGGCGTGATCAATCTTGTATTTGTTTCCGGACCGGCTGCTGCCGACATCATTTTCAGCTCTCCTGATTTTGGCGGAATCCACTTTACCGGCTCAACAGGTGTATTCCAGGATATTTGGAAAAACATCGGGCAGAATATTTTTAAATACAAATCATACCCGCGTATTGTGGGCGAAACAGGAGGAAAAGATTTCATCTTCGCCGATCCGACTGCTGATCGTCAGGCACTGACCATTGCAATGGTGCGCGGAGCTTTCGAATACCAGGGACAAAAATGTTCGGCTGCATCGCGTGTTTACATTCCGGAAAGTATGTGGGCCGATGTTCGCGAACGTTTAGGAAAAGAGCTGGCAACAGTAAAAATGGGACCTCCGGAAGACTTTACCAACTTTGTGAATGCAGTAATTGATGAAGCTTCGTTCGATAAACTGAAAAGTTTCATCGATCAGGCACGCACCGATGCTGATGCCGAGGTTTTGTTTGGCGGAAATTGCGACAAATCGAAAGGTTTCTTTATTCAGCCAACTGTGATTCTTGCAAAAACACCGGATTATATTACAATGACGGAAGAATTATTTGGGCCGGTATTGACAATTTATGTGTATAAAGATGAGAAACTTGAAGAAACTTTAGACATCTTGAATAGCACATCGATTTATGCATTAACCGGAGCAATCTTCTCGCAAAACCGTTATAATATCGAACATTATACCCGTCGTTTGGAAAATGCGGCTGGAAACTTCTATATTAATGATAAACCAACCGGTGCAGTAGTGGGACAACAGCCGTTTGGTGGTGCACGCGGTTCGGGTACGAACGATAAAGCTGGTTCTGTTTTCAATATGTTGCGTTGGATTTCTATTCGCACCATTAAAGAAAACTTCGTACCGCCGCACGCATATACTTACCCAAATTTCAGCCCTGATGTTGAATAAACGATAAGTTTACCAAATATGAAGAAAGGAGATGAAGCGATTCGTCTCCTTTTTTATTGATGGAGAAAAAACGATTGATGTAAAATATTGATAGCGATGGAAAATTGTCAGGCAAGTTTTATTCGATGTCAAAAAACAAATTGTATTCGGATGAAAAAAACTAAATTTGCATCAAAGGAAGAAGAAAATGAAAGAACGATTAATCCATTTGTGGTTCAAAATAAAAGGAAAATACATCCTTGCTTTTGCATTGTTTTTATCCTGGATTTTCTTCTTTGATGAACACAATCTGATTCAGCATTACCGAAACCGGCAAAAGTTAGAACAACTGAAAGCACGTCAGGAATATTATATCCAGAAGATTGAAGCAGATAAACGTAAACTTTATGAGCTGCAAACCAATGATGAGAATCTGGAAAAATTTGCCCGCGAGCAGTTTCAGATGAAAAAAGAGAACGAAGACGTATTTGTCATCGTTGAAGAAAAAAAATAAAAACGTTTTCTTTTCCGCTATCTCCTTTTATACTTCACTCAATCAGGAATAAACTGATCAGTTTAATTGAATTTTATTAAAGTGAGATCATCGGTTCTTCTTTTTTGAAAATCCCGCTGTAATCCATACTTTTGCGCCGTAATGGAGGTAGAAATGAAGAAAGTAGTAATTGGCTTATCTGGTGGTGTTGATTCGAGTGTAGCAGCTTATCTTTTGAAACAACAAGGCTACGATGTGATGGCCCTTTTTATGGTGAACTGGCACGATCGTACTGGCTCGCTTACCGGAAGCTGTACCTGGGAAGATGATGCACTGATTGCTGAAATGGTAGCCAAGAAGTTAGACATCCCGTTTAAAATTGTTGACCTGAGCAAAGATTACAAACAGCGAGTGGTCGATTATATGTTTGAGGAATATAGTAAAGGTCGCACTCCAAACCCCGATGTGTTGTGTAATCGCGAAATCAAGTTCGATATTTTTCTGGATGAATGTCTGAAACATGGTGCTGATTACGTGGCTACTGGTCATTATTGCCGCAAATCGGAAGTGGAGAAAGATGGAAAAACGATTTATCAATTGCTGGCAGGCAAAGACAATAATAAAGACCAAAGCTATTTTTTGTGCCAGTTGAATCAGGAACAACTTTCGCGGGCACTTTTCCCAATCGGGCATCTGGAAAAACCGGAAGTGCGGAAAATTGCTGCCGAGCAAAACCTGCCTACCGCCGAGCGTAAAGATTCGCAAGGAATTTGTTTTGTCGGTAAAGTTGATTTGCCTACTTTTTTGCAGCAACAGCTTGAGCCTAAAATGGGCAATGTAATTGAAGTGTCAGCCGAGTTAATGGCTCGAAAAAAACAGGTCGATCACACCCCCGATAATTTCAAAAAATTGTGCTTTGCGTTTCCGTATAAACCTTGGAACGGCAAGGTTATCGGAGAACACCGCGGGGCGCATTATTATACTGTAGGACAACGAAAAGGATTAAATATAGGCGGGCATCAGGAGCCTTTGTTTGTGCTGGGAACCGACGTGGCCCGCAATATTATTTATGTGGGAGAAGGGAGCGAACACCCGGGATTATTTCGTCCGGGATTGTTTATTCCGGCTGCGGAATGTCATTGGATTCGTACCGATTTGCAGATGCAGGAAGGAGAGGAACGCAGTTATATGGTGCGTATTCGTTATCGTCAGCCGCTTGAAAAAGCGACTTTATATCAGCGAAACGAAGGTATTTTTATGTTGTTTGAACAAGAGCAGCGTGGGGTAACTTCGGGGCAATTTGCTGCGTGGTACGATGGCGACGAATTAATCGGGTCCGGAGTGATTGCCTGATTTGATCAGCAAAAAATATAGCTTAAAACAGAAACACCAGAGCAGAAGGTTTGGCTCTGGTGTTTCTGTTTATACTTTTGTTTCTTACAGAATTAATTTGTAGCCTTTCCCGTGTACATTGATAATTTCAATGGTAGGCTCATCTTTCAGGTGTTTGCGCAATTTGGTGATATATACATCCATGCTTCGGGCATTGAAGTAGTTGTCGTCAATCCAGATTGTTTTCAGTGCAAAATTCCGCTCAAGAACTTTGTTGGCATTGTTACACAACAGTCGTAATAACTCCGATTCTTTGGTGGTTAATTTTACATGCTGGTCTTCGTTTGAAAGAATCTGTTTGCGTGCATCAAACGTATAACGTCCCAGTTTGAATACCATTTGGTCGTTGTTCTTATTGTCGCTCGAAATGCGGCGCATAATTGCTTCAATGCGCATAATCAGCTCTTCCATGCTGAAAGGCTTGGTGATGTAATCGTCGGCACCAATTTTAAAACCTTCCAAAATATCTTCTTTCAGGTTTTTGGCTGTCAGAAAAATAATCGGAATTTCTGCATTGATTAACCGGATGTCGCGAGCCAGCGAAATTCCATCTTTCTTGGGCATCATAATGTCAAGGATGCATAAGTCGAAGGGATGATTCATGAACCCGTTGTATGCGGCAATTCCGTCGGGATACAATTCAGTTTTATACCCTTTTGCAATCAGGTATTCGCGTAATAATAATCCTAGGTTTTCGTCGTCTTCTGCTAAAAGTAACTTTACTTTGTTTTCCATATTAACTTACATTTTGTGGGAAGTAAATAATGAATTTTGTTCCTTTATGTAATGTGCTTTCCACTTTTATTTTTCCCTGGTGCGAATCAATGATCTTTTTTACGTAGCTGAGTCCCAGTCCAAAACCTTTTACATCGTGAACATTTCCGGTTGGGACGCGATAGAAGCGCTCAAAAATCTGGCCAACATGCTCTTTCGAAATGCCAATTCCATTATCTTTTACTGAAACCAGAACAAAACCTTTCCGATTTTCAGTACTAATGGTAATTTTTGGTTCCTCTTTGCTGTATTTTACGGCATTGTCGAGCAGGTTAAACAGTACGTTGGTAATGTGTACTTCGTCAGCCTTGATTAATGCATTTTCAGCTTTTAAGTCCGACTCAAGAGTTCCATTTTTATTTTTTACCCGCAATTCAAAATTAAGAATTACCGATTTGATGACTTCATTTAAATCCGTTTCCTTGAATTTTAGTTTCAGACGGCCTTCGTTGAATACGGCCATTTGTAATACTTTTTCAACCTGAAAACTTAAACGTTTACTTTCCTGATAAATTACATTTGATACGTGCTCAATCGTTTTTGTCGTGTTCGAAATAGAATTGTCGCGTAGCATTTGACTGGCCAGCGAGATGGTCGAAATCGGTGTTTTCAGCTCGTGGGTCATGTTGTTGATGAAATCATTCTTTATCAGCGAGAGTTTTTTCTGTTTTAAAATGATCAGAATCGTGAATACAAAAATGCCAATCAGCATACAGGTAAGAATAATTGTTGGTATGATCAGCATTCCGGTTTCGTTGAGCAAATATCCTTGCCGTTTCGGAAAATATACATACAACCAGTTTGGCTTGGGATTAATGTCGTTCTGGAAAAGCAACTGAGAAAAAGGTTTGGATTTGGCATCTGATTTATATCCTTTGGTTGCCAGAATGGTTTTTTCTTCGCCAATAAATGATTTTATAGCATACTCAAAACCTAAATCGATGTTACTGTTTCGAAATTCAGCACGTAGCAACCGATCCAGTTTTTGTGGTTCAATTCGTCGTTCAATTGGCAGGTTATCAACCAGAAGTTTATTTTGGTTCATCTGCATATAAGAAATCTGCTGGTTGATTCGCTCCTGGTATCGCTGATTCCAATAACTGGTGTTTTCGTGTAGTTTATCAAATGCCGACGGAAATTCGCCAGGCCTGCCTCGTTCGTTGGGTTGTGGAGAGGGATGTACTGTTCCTGAAAATTCCATCGAAAACTCTTCGATCTGGGTTTCTGCTTTTTTATCTGAATATTGAAATGAGATACTAAACTTACTTTCTGATAACATTTTTGGAATGAAACTGGAAGATTCATTGCCTCCTTGCCCAAATTGATTGTTGTTTCCTCCCGGAAAAAAAGCATTGGCCTGACTTTCTAAATCTAACAGTTCTTCACGCTCAATTCGGGAAACAACACGAAACATAGCATTGGTTACAGTTTGATCAAACTGCTCTTTTTTTATTTCCAGTGCTTTCTGTATGGAGTTTGTTTGCACCAGAATGAGACTGATCATAACCAGTGCCATCAGTACAATTAAAGTA
This sequence comes from Prolixibacteraceae bacterium, assembly GCA_963668595.1. Classification (GTDB taxonomy): domain Bacteria; phylum Bacteroidota; class Bacteroidia; order Bacteroidales; family Prolixibacteraceae; genus GWE2-42-39. The sequence goes on from OY764876.1 coordinate 4,025,502, forward strand.
AGTATTACTTTCCTGCTCATATCACAAAGATAACTGTTCTGAATGGCGAATTTTAACACTTAACAATATTTAACGCGAAAGGCCACTTAACTGTCAGTTTTATAGTTCATTATATCGCTGTTGGCTTGTAATGTGTTTTTCGATGAATATTGCTTATGATCTTTATTTTCAATGTGATAAGTGCACATTATAAGTGCTGTTAAGAAATGATTAACATCTTTACGGGGACGAATGCTTTCCTTTTCTTCTTAACAGGGTTTAACAAATATTACTATCTTTGGACTTGATTTATATTTACTTTTGCAAGCGAACGGTAATGCTTTATAGCTTATCGTTTTTTTCACAAAGTGAATTTAGGTTTTGGTTTTTTAGACGGGGTAAGAGTATCCCGTCTTTTTTATGCTTGCTGGTCTAAAAAGGGGAATTGTTTTTCGATGGTGTCCAGTGCCTGTTTCGATGCATTTTGTTGAGCCTCTTTTTTCGACGATCCGGTTCCTTTTCCCATTGTTTCAGTTTCAATTTTTACAATCGAAACAAAAACTGGTTGTTTCGCATTGTCGCTACTTTCGTCAAGCGTTTCAAAAGAAATTTCGCGTTTGTATTTTTGCGACCATTCAATTAACTGACTTTTGTAGTTGGTGTTGGTACGTTGAACCTCTTCAAGATTGACGAAGCCTTTGAGTAATTTACGTGTAATAAATCTTTTTGCTTCGCGATAACCTTTATCCAGATAAATAGCTCCGATAAGCGCTTCAAGAGCATCGCCATAAATGTGGCTTTTCTCAATTGTGTTGGTCGTGTTCGAATCAATATACTGATCGAGACCTATTTGGTAGGTAAGTTGGGTTAGAAAACTTCGATTCACTAATTTTGATCGCATCTGAGTCAGATACCCTTCGTCTTGTCCGGGAAACCGGTTGTATAAAAAGTCTGCAATTGCAGCACCAAGTATTGCGTCACCGAGGTATTCGAGTCGCTCATTGTTAACATAGTTTCCTCTTGAGTCAACCAGCGATGCCGACTTGTGTATAACGGCTGTATCGTATAATTTTAGGTTGCCGGGGTAACTGCCAATCAGCGTTTTTATAAACAAATAAAACTCTTTTCTTGACGAAGAAAAGAGCTTTATTCGTTGTACGATTGTTCGTATCACTTTTTTATAATTTCTTAAGCACTACAGTTGCGTTGTGTCCTCCAAATCCGAAAGTATTACTTATTGCAACCCGAATGTCGCGCTTTTTAGCTACATTGAATGTGTAGTCAAGAGGAGCAATTTCTGGATCGTCAGTAAAATGGTTTATGGTTGGAGGGATGATTCCATCACGAAGCGCGAGAATCGATGCAATAGCTTCAACAGCACCAGCAGCACCCAGTAGGTGGCCTGTCATTGATTTGGTTGCACTAATACTCAACTTGTACGCATGATCGCCAAAGCATTTCAGAATTGCCTTTGGTTCGGCAATGTCTCCGAGTGGAGTTGAAGTTCCATGAACATTGATGTAGTCCACCTCTTCAGGTTTTATGCCTGCATCTTCGAGTGCCCAGTTCATCACCAGTGCTGCACCTCCTGCTTCCGGATCGGGAGCTGTCATGTGGTACGCATCGGCTGACATACCGCCACCAGCGATTTCAGCATAAATTTTGGCGCCGCGTTTTACGGCATGTTCATATTCTTCGAGAATTAAAGCCCCGGAACCTTCTCCCATTACAAATCCGTCACGATCTAAGTCGAATGGACGTGATGCTGTTGCAGGATCATCGTTTCGGGTTGAAATAGCCTTCATGGAGTTAAAACCGCTAATCCCTGCCGGATTCACAGCTGCTTCCGAACCTCCGGTAATGAAGACATCAGCTTTACCCATGCGAATATAGTTCATCGCTTCGATGATTGCATGAGAAGCGGATGCACAAGCAGTAACCGTTGTGAAGTTAGGGCCTCTGAATCCGTAGCGGATAGAGATTAAACCTCCGGCAATGTTGGCAATCATTTTCGGGATGAAAAACGGAGAGAACCGTGGTTTCTCAGGGTCGAAACTCTGAGCTTCTTCATAAAATGTCTGAAGCCCGCCAATTCCTGCTCCCCAGATTACCCCAGCCCGATCTTTATTCATGGACTCCAGATCCAAACCTGAATCTTCAACAGCTTGCGCTACCGCAGCAAAAGCATAAAGAGTGTAGGGGTCGTGCTTACGCACTTCTTTTTTCTCCACATACATCTCCGGATTAAAATCTTTTACTTCGCAGGCAAACTGGGTTTTGTGTCCAGTGGCATCGAACCTTTTAATGGGACCGGCTCCGCTAACTCCGTTTTGGAGTCCGTCCCAAAAAGTTTCGACAGAATTACCAAGCGGGTTAATGGTCCCAAGACCGGTAACAACTACCCGTTTAAATTCCATAATTAGATATTAGATTACTTTAAGTTTGCTTCGATGTGTGCGATAGCTTCGCCTACAGTAGAAATCTTTTCAGCTTGGTCGTCCGGAATAGCCAAATCGAATTCTTTTTCGAATTCCATAATTAACTCAACAGTGTCAAGTGAATCGGCACCAAGATCGTTTGTGAATGATGCTTCGTTTGTAACTTCACTTTCATCAACACCTAATTTGTCAACAATAATTGCTTTTACTTTAGCTGCTACGTCAGACATAGTTCTAATTTTTGGTTAATATTCAATTTGTTTCAAAAAATTCGGTGCAAAGTAATAAATTTACACCTGATATTTCAAAATAAAATTGAAATATTGTGTTTATTTGAATCGCTAAAAAATGTTAAACCGCACTATATTTGAATAATTTATTCGAATATTCAAGAGCTTTTTTGTAATTTAATTCTGAATGAAACGAATAGCTATTTTTGCATCTGGATCGGGGTCGAATGCACAGCGAATTATTGAGTATTTCGATAGGAATAAGGTAATTGTGGTGGATTCACTGTGGTCGAACAGGGAAGATGCTTATGCCTTAATTAGGGCAGAACGGATGGGAATTGAAACATTTACTTTTGACAGGGAAACCTTTTATCACAGTAATGATATTATTGATGCGCTGGAAGAACGAAAAATTGATTTGATCGTTTTGGCTGGCTTTCTTTGGCTGGTTCCTCCTTTTATGACCGAGTTATTCCCTATTATTAATATACATCCGGCCCTTTTGCCTCGCTATGGCGGAAAAGGAATGTATGGAATGAACGTGCATAAAGCAGTAGTAGCTCATAAAGATAAAGTTACCGGAATTACCATTCATCATGTGAACGACCGTTATGACGATGGGGATATTATTTTTCAGGCAGAGTGTGAAGTGGCGACCGGAGATAGCGCTGAGCAGGTAGCGGAAAAAGTACATCAACTTGAATTTGAACACTACCCAAGAGTTATAGAGGAAGTATTGGAAGAACTCTAGCTTTTTCTGAAAAAGAGAATAAAAGTATCCCGCAGCACCAATATTTCTTTGGCCTGCGGGATATTTTTTTATTCCGGATGCAGGAAAGTGTGTTTTGCGTGCAGTTCAATCTAAAAATTGAGAAATTTCGACCTGTATGTAACTTTTCTTTTCTTAAATTTGACAGCACACATCGGCATAGTTGTCGTTCAGTGTATCAGTTGTTAACCTAAATCAAACTACAATGAAAAAAACTGTTTTATGCTTGTCGCTTATTGTTGCGTTCAGCTTTTCTTTTGCTCAACCTAAAAAGCTCTCGACGGAAACCGAAGCTCAGAAAAAAGAACGAATGGCCTGGTGGACTAACGATCGTTTCGGAATGTTTATTCACTGGGGACTTTATGCATTACCTGCCCGACACGAGTGGGTGAAAAAAAATGAACGGCTGACCAACGAACAATACCAAAAGTATTTCGATCATTTCAATCCCGATCTGTATAATCCGAAAGAATGGGCCAAAAAAGCCAAAGATGCAGGGATGAAATATGTTGTTTTAACCACCAAACATCACGAAGGTTTTTGTTTGTTCGATTCGAAATATACCGATTACAAAGCAACAAATACTCCTTGTGGAAAGGATTTGATAAAAGAATATGTTGACGCATTGCGTGCAGAAGGTCTCAAAATCGGATTTTATTATTCGCTTATCGATTGGCATCACCCCCACTTTACTATTGACCGGGTTCACCCACAAAGTGCTTCTTCTTCTGATCAATATAAAGAATTGAATAAAGGTCGTGATATGTCGGTTTATCGTGAGTACCTGCACAATCAGGTACGCGAGTTGTTGACAAACTATGGAAAAATTGATGTGCTCTGGCTCGATTTTTCATATCCGGGAGAGAATGGGAAAGGCCATGATGATTGGGATTCGAAAAAACTTTTGAAGATGGTTCGCGAATTACAGCCCGGCATCCTGATTAATGATCGTTTAGATTTGAAAGAATATGAAGATGGTTGGGATTTTACTACTCCTGAACAATTTAAAGTAGCAAAATGGCCTGAGGTGAATGGCAAACGTGTACCCTGGGAAACTTGTCAGACGTTTAGCGGATCATGGGGCTATTATCGCGATGAATACACCTGGAAAGATACCAAACAGTTATTGGTCCTGTTGATTGAGTCGGTGAGCAAAGGGGGCAATTTATTGCTGAATGTGGGCCCAACTGCTCGTGGTGTATTTGACGAACGGGCTAATTCTGCTCTGGAGTCAATGGGTGAATGGATGAAATACAATAATCGTTCTATTTATGGTTGTACCGAAGCACCGTCAGAATTTAAAGCCCCGGATCATAGTTTACTTACCTATAATCCTGCCACTAATCGTTTGTATGTTCACTTGCTCGATTATCCATTACAAAACTATACACTACCTGGTTACAAAGGGAAAGTGAAATATGCACAGTTTTTACATGATGCATCTGAGATTCATATTGGAGAACGGAGTGGTCACTGGCTGAAGGAAGATGAAGATGCCAATGATTTGAATTTACGTTTACCTGTTACGAAACCAAATGTGGAAATACCGGTAATTGAATTATTTTTGGAGTGAGTTTAAACCATTTTCATACTAAATCTATTTTAATAATCTTAATTACCATGAGTAAAATCGTTACGACACTGTTGTTTGCATTGTTGTTTTCTTTTTCAATGCAGGCGCAGCAGACCGAGCGTCCGGGGCCGCAGCCAGCACCGGAAACCGGAGAGAAATTTAAGGTAGGCATGGCCGGTTACACCTTCGCAAAATTCGATTTGGACAAAACCCTTGAAACCATGAAGCGTGCCGATGTACACTACCTTTGCATCAAGGATTTTCATTTGCCATTTAAAAGTACCGATGCCGAAATTGCTGCTTTTCATGCTAAACTGAAAGAAAATGGCGTGACAGGTTATGCTGTGGGGCCGATTTACATGAAAACCGAAGCGGAGGTGGATAATGCTTTTGAATATGCCCGGCGAGTAGGGGTGAAGTTGATTGTGGGCGTTCCAAATTATGAGTTGTTGCCGTACGTTGACAAAAAAGTGAAGGAATACGGGTTCAATTATGCGATTCATTTACACGGACCGGATATTAAAATTTATCCTGATGCTGAAGATGTGTGGAATCACGTAAAAGATTTGGATCCTCGTATTGGGATGTGTCTGGATATTGGTCACGATACCCGCAATGGAAAAGATCCGGTTGCTGACTTGAAAAAATATCAAACCCGTGTGTTCGATATTCATATTAAGGATGTTACCGGCACAACCAAATTGGGCTATTCATTAGAAGTTGGTCGTGGTGTTATCGATTTTCCGGCTTTTGTGAAAATGCTTCGGAAGGTTGGTTACAGCGGAGTTTGTAGTCTGGAACACGAAAAAGATATGGATAATCCGTTTATGGGTATTGCTGAGTCGATAGGATACTTTCGGGGAATTATCGAAGCTACGAAGTAAAAAAGTAATTTTCAGAAAAAAAATAGAAAAGGCTGCATCCAAAATGGAATGCAGCCTTTTTTCGCTATTTATGTACTGACTGAATGAATATCCTATACATATCCCTGGGCAATCATTGCATCGGCAACTTTTACGAAACCACCAATGTTGGCGCCCATTACATAATTAACATAGCCATCGTTTTGCGTGCCGTATTTAACACACATTGCATGAATATTTTTCATGATGGTATGCAACCGTTCGTCCACTTCTTCTCGCGACCAGTTTAAGCGCATACTGTTTTGTGTCATTTCCAGACCCGATACAGCAACCCCTCCTGCATTAGCAGCTTTGCCCGGGGCAAAGAAGATTTTTTCGCGGGTGAAGAATTTTACTGCCGCTTCGGTACATCCCATGTTTGAAGTTTCTACAACGAATTTACATCCGTTTGCAGCCAGCTTTTCTGCATCGTCAATATCCAGTTCGTTCTGAATTGCACACGGGAAAGCCATGTCAACTTTCACTTCCCATGGTTTTTGGCCCGGATAGAAAGTAGCATTCGGGAAACGTTCGGCATACGGAGCAACTATGTCGTTGTTCGATGAACGAAGTTCGAGCATATAGTCCCATTTCTCTTCGGTACCCACACCGTCCGGATCGTAAATGTATCCGTCAGGTCCAGAGATAGTCACCACTTTTGCTCCCAATTGAGACGCTTTCATTGCAACTCCCCACGAAACATTGCCAAAGCCAGATACGGCAACTTTTTTACCTTCCATTGATTCACCTGAAATTTTCAGCATTTCAACAGCAAAATATGCTGAACCGAAACCTGTTGCTTCAGGGCGAATCAGTGAGCCGCCCCATTCAATCCCTTTACCAGTGAGAACACCGGTAAATTCGTTGCGGAGACGTTTGTACTGTCCGAATAAATAGCCGATTTCACGTCCGCCTACGCCAATGTCTCCTGCCGGTACGTCGGTGTTTGGACCAATGTGGCGCTGCAATTCAGTCATAAAGCTCTGGCAAAAGCGCATTACTTCGTTGTCGCTTTTGTTTTTCGGGTCGAAGTCGGAACCACCTTTTCCTCCACCCATAGGCAGACTGGTAAGGCTGTTTTTTAAGGTTTGCTCGAAGGCGAGAAATTTAAGTGAGCCCTCGCTGACGGTCGGGTGAAACCGCAAACCGCCTTTGTATGGGCCTATAGCTGAGTTCATCTCGACGCGGAAGCCACGATTTACGTGCACATTTCCACGGTCGTCCACCCACGGTACCCGGAACGAGATCACCCTTTCAGGTTCTACCATACGTTCCAGAATCTTTGCTTTCAGATAACGGGGGTTGGCAAGCAGAAACGGAGCCAACGATTCCACCACTTCGTGTACGGCCTGGTGGAACTCTTTCTGATGAGGATCTCTGGCTTTTACATATTCCATGAAATCCTCTACAAACTGTTCAGTGTTGTTCTGATACATATCGTTAAAGATTTAGATGGTGAAAGGTCGAAAAACAAATTATTCTGTACAAGCTGTTCTTGAACATTATTTTGAAACTGCGACTTCTGGATTATTACAAACTCCTTCTTTTTTTGAATGAGAAATTAAAGAAAAAGCACACTTTTTTATCAAAATGTCACAACCTGATCTTGGTCATCTTTTTGTCGCCGCGTGTTTTTGTCATTTTGCTCGTGAAAGTGTGTGATTTTTATTTCATGAATGTGATCATTCGTGTGTGAGGAATCCGATTTCTGCGGTTGTGATTCTAATCGTAGTTGAGAGTTTTTTGCATTCATTTTTTACAAAATAGTATCGGCGTGTCGTTTTTCCAGAATATTGTACCTTTGCATCAGAAATTTAAAACAGACGAAAAATGAAACAAGCAGAAATTCATACCAGCAAAGGAGTGATGAAAGTGCGTTTTTACGAAGAAGATGCTCCGGGAACTGTTGCAAACTTTATCAAATTATCGGAAAACGGTTTTTACGATGGGTTGACTTTTCACCGTGTGATCCCGAATTTTGTTATTCAGGGTGGCTGTCCGAACGGAACAGGAGCCGGTGGCCCTGGTTATACAATTAAATGTGAGTTGACAGGTGGCAATCAGTATCACGATCGCGGAGTATTGTCGATGGCTCATGCCGGACGCAATACCGGTGGTTCGCAATTTTTCATCTGCCATAGCCGGCAAAATACAGCCCATTTGGATCGCAATCATACTTGTTTTGGCCGCGTTTACGAGGGTTTAGAGGTGATTGATGCCATTCGTCAAGGCGATTTAATCGAAAAAATTGTTATTACAGAAGAATAGTATTCTGAATAGAAGGAATTAAAAATCCGGTCGCTTAAGTGGCCGGATTTTTTTTGTTATTGATGTTAAGTTTCTGTTTGGATTTTAAAATGAAAATGCTTTCACTCTTCTTCAGAAATAAAAAAACATACTTTTGAAGCATCATGACGGGCATTAAACAGCGATATAATCGTTTCCCTTTTGATCCGGCACGCTCGCCGGTATTCTACGGGTGGGTCATTGTCGTATTGGGGACATTGGGCGTAATCATGAGTGCGCCCGGACAAACTACGGGGGTTTCAACCTTTACCGATTACCTGATTAATGCCTTTGGGCTTACCCGAAATCAGCTAAGTACTGCATATTTAATCGGAACTCTGGGAAGTTCGCTTTTTATTGCCCGGGTTGGGCGTTTGTATGATCGGTTGGGTTCTCGCTGGATGGGGATTATGACTACTTGGGTGATGGGACTGGCCTTGTTGCTTTTAAGTCAATCTGATCGTCTTGCTTTTGGTTTTGCCCGCTCCTTTGGGTTGGAATCATTTCAGTTGCCTGTTAGTTTATTGGTTTTAGTAATTGGCTTTTTTGTGTTGCGGTTGTCGGGACAAGGTGCTCTGACCATGCTTTCGCGCAACATGATTATGAAATGGTTTATTTCGCGACGCGGTTTGGCTGGTGGAATCAGTAGTGTGTTTGTTTCGCTTGGTTTTTCGGTTGCTCCACTTTTATACGATCGGCTGATTGAAGGAAATTCGTGGCGGATGGCCTGGATAATTATAGCAATGGTGGCCGGTTTTGGCTTTTCGCTGATTATATTTCTTTTCTTTCGCGATAATCCGGAAGATTGTGGTTTGGAGCCTGACGGAAAAATGAAGAAAGGAGCTGCTCTCGACAATGTAATTGTGCGGGCATTGCATCAATATACTCCGGGGGAAGCACGTAAAACGTTTGCTTTGTGGGCTTTTACTGCTCCCCTGGCATTGCATGCGATGGCTGTAACGGGATTCATCTTTAATGTAGTGTCGATTTTTGGTGAGGCCGGAATGGATAAAATGACTGCCTTGTCGATTTTTGTGCCGTCGTCGCTGGTTGCTGTTGTGGTGACTCTCACTGGTGGGTATTTGAGCGACTACGTAAAATTGAAAAAGCTGCTGATTGCAATGATATTTGGGCAGATGCTGAGTTTGCTGAGCCTGGCAAATCTTTCGCCGGGGCCTTTCTATTATTTGCTGTTTATTGGCGATGGTATTGCTAATGGTTTGTATGCTGTGTTGATTGGTGTGGCGTGGCCTCGCTTTTTTGGCCGAAAATACCTGGGCGAAATCAGTGGCTTATCCATGTCGGTGGTAATGTTTTTCAGTGCTCTTGGTCCTCTTTTATATAGTTTGTCGCTTACTCAACTGGGCTCGTATGCTCCTGCTGCCTGGTTTTCTTTTCTGCTTTGTGCTGTTTGTGTTGTTGCTGCGCTGAAAGCCGATAATCCTCAGGAAAAAATAAAAGCTGATTCGGTCTAATTCTGAAATAATTCGTGCTGATTCGGCGAACGCTTCCTTGTTTTTATATCTTTGTTAATCACAACCTAAGACGATAAAACCATGAATAAACTACGATTGCTTGCCGTGTTAATATTAGCCCTGAATTTTCTTGTTTCGTGCCATTCGGGCGATGAAAAATGGACTGAATTGTTTAATGGTAAAGATTTGACTGGCTGGAAAGCTTTTGAAAATCCGGAGTCTTTCCGGGTGGTCGATGGATTGCTTGCTTGCGATGGTTCGCGTAGCCATCTGTTTTATGTGGGCGATTACAAAAAAGGAGTGTTCCGTAATTTTGAACTTGTTGCTGAAGTGAAAACGATGCCGGGAGCAAATTCCGGAATATTTTTCCATACTCAGGATCAGGAAGCAGGAGCATTGTTGCGTGGTTACGAGGTGCAAATCAATAATTCATACGAGCGCGAAGATGATTTTCAGGAATTAAGAAAAACAGGGAGTTTATATGGAATCAGAAATGTATATTATCCGACGGTTAAAGATGAAGAATGGTTCGAACTGAAAGTGAGGGTAGTTGAAAATCAGTGCCAAATTTGGGTGAATGGAACGCAGGTGGTCGATTATATTCAGCCTGATTCGCCGTACCGGCCGGAAAATGATGCATGGCAGGTGTTTAGTACAGGGCGTATTGCTTTGCAATGTCACGATGAGCAGAGCAAGGTGTTCTTTAAAAGTATTCGCGTCCGTCCTTTGGCAAAAGAAGAAAAACGGGTTCCGCCAATGTCTGATGAATGGGATCGGAAAGTGACCAAGTTGCATCACGAGAATTTTCCGCTAATTGATTTGCATACACATCTGAAAGGAGGTTTGACGCTGGATGAGGTGATTGCGAATTCGCTGAAGCTGGGAATTAATTATGGCGTGGCTCCTAATTGCGGACTAAAATTTCCGGTAACTGACGATGCGTCGCTGGCAGCTTACATGGATACGGTCGCCAGTCGGCCTATTTTTCGTGGAATGCAAGCCGAAGGTCGCGAGTGGATTACGCTGTTCTCGCCGGAAGCTGTTGCCCGTTTCGATTATGTTTTTACAGATGCAATGACCTGGTCAGATCACAAAGGAAGGAGAATGCGGCTTTGGATTCCTGAAGAAGTTTTTGTGGACGATCCGCAGGAGTTTATGGACGAACTGGTTTCGAAGATAGAAGCGATTTTTTCACAGGAGCCTGTTGATATATATGTAAATCCAACTTTCTTGCCTGCTGTAGTTGCTGATAGGTACGATGAATTGTGGACGAATGAACGCATTGATCGGGTTGTGAAAGTGCTTGCAGAAAATAATGTAGCACTCGAAATCAATGCGCGCTACCGGATTCCGTCAGAAAAAATTCTACGGAAAGCAAAAGAAGCCGGGGTGCATTTTACGTTCGGGACGAATAATACAGGAAATGACTTGGGTACACTTGATTATTGTTTTGAGATGCAACAGGTGCTCGGTTTGACCTACAAAGATATGTTTGTGCCACGTAAGCAGAATGAAAAACCTGTTATGCAGAAAGGTTTTCCTTCGAAGATTACAGGATAAATAATATTGCAAAACAATTATTTTATGAAAATAAATTCGAAAAAAGAATCTGCCAGAGTCGTTGCTGCAAAAGGTTTTTTCGATCAATACAATTGTTGTCAGGCGGTGTTGCTTGCTTTTGCGGATGAATTGCCTTTTGAAGAGAAGAGTCTTCTGAGGCTGACTGCAGGAATGGGGGGAGGAATGTGTCGTGGTGCAGTGTGTGGCGCGGTGTCTGCTGCTTGCATGATTGTTGGTTCACGTCAGCAATTTCGGTCAGGGAATCAGGAAGAAAAAGCTCAGTTGAAAGCAGAAGTGCGTCGGTTTTATACTCTTTTTCAGGAAAAATGCGGAGCGTTGGATTGCAAAGATTTAATAGGTTTTGATTTGAATATTCCGGAAGAAGCAGAAAAAGCCAGAGCGGCCGGTGCATTTGATCAGATGTGTCCGAATTTTGTTGCTTCTTCGGTCCAAATTATTGAAGAGCATTTTTGAACAAGAAATCCTTCTGTTCGTTAAAGTGATTGAATATTAAATCAATCATTATGAAATGTAATGTAGGAACAACTGATCGCCTGGTTCGCATTGTGATCGGCTTGGCTTTATTAGCCGCAGGAGTAATCTTCAATAGTTTCTGGGGGTTGGTGGGGATTGTTCCCCTGGCAACCGGAATGTTTCGTTGGTGCCCGTTGTATGTGCCGTTTAAATGTAGGACAACAAAGGACAAAACTGAATAAAAAAAGAAAGCTGCCAGACGTGCTGACAGCTTTCTTGCAAATATTACAGTAGGTAGTTATTTTATTCCGTGAACGGTTGAGATGATACGCGCTGCAACTTTATAGGGGTCAGCGTTCGATGCAGGACGACGATCTTCCAACCAGCCTTTCCAGCCTGATTCAACTGTTGCTACAGGGATACGGATAGATGCTCCGCGGTTTGAAACACCATAGCTGAAATCGTGAATGGATGCAGTTTCGTGTTTTCCGGTCAATCGTTGATCGTTGTATGCTCCGTAAACTTCCATGTGTTCTTTCACTACCGGACGGAAAGCTTCGCAAATTTTGTCGTACATTTCTTTTGACCCGCAAGTTCTCAATACAGAGTTTGAGAAGTTGGCGTGCATGCCTGAACCGTTCCAGTCAACGTCTTTTCCAAGTGGTTTTGGATGAAGTTCAATAATCAATCCATAACGTTCAGCAACTCTTTCCAGTAAATAGCGAGCAACCCAGATTTGGTCACCAGCAGCGCGAGCTCCTTTTGCAAAAATTTGGTATTCCCATTGTCCGCAAGCTACTTCAACATTAATTCCTTCAATGTTTAATCCTGCTTCAAGGCAAAGATCCAAGTGCTCTTCCACAATGTCACGGCCGTAAACTTTGCCTCCGCCAACACCGCAGTAGTATGGACCTTGTGGTTTTGGGTAGCCATTTTTCGGGAAGCCAACAGGCATGTTTGTTTCAGGATCATAGATGAAATATTCTTGTTCGAAACCAAACCAGAAGTCTTCATCTTCGTCGATGATGGTTGCACGTCCGTTGGTTGCGTGAGGTGTGTGGTCAGCATTCAAAACTTCAGTCATTACCAGATAGCCATTTTTGCGTGCAGGATCAGGAAAAATAGCAACAGGTTTAAGCAAACAATCCGATGAGCCACCTTTTGCCTGGTTGGTTGAAGAACCATCAAATGACCAAAGAGGGCAATCTTCGAGTTTGCCACTGAAATTGTTTACAATTCTTGTTTTACTTCTTAATCCTTGTGTTGGTTCGCTACCATCCAGCCAGATATACTCAAGTTTTGCTTTCATAATGTATAAAATAATGGGTTAATAGACGCTAAATGTTAATTGTTGCTGCAATGTTACTTTATTTTGCCTGTAAATGTATAAAAATGATTTTGGAGCTTGGTGTAAATTAATGGTAAATTTACATTAGATGTGTTTAAATTTTGATTTGGGTATATTTTTATTGGGGTGTATGTGTGTAAAATGAATTAATAAATTTTAATGTATCTGTTTATTTGTAGGGCATTCGGTTTTTTTTAGATGTTTTGAAATTGTTTTTTTTGATGCAAGAGGGGGTGTTTGAGGTGTTTTTATGGGGAAAATATTCTTTTTTACGATTTTTTAGGGGTGTAATGCGATGTGTTTGATTTTTTTGAAAATGATGAAAGTGAATAATGTATTTTTCTGTCAAATTGATTAAATAAAGTGATTGAGTGGTAATTTTTGTTTTTTTTATGTCTGGATATTGAAAAAAAACAGGAGCTACCTTTCATGAAAGGTAGCTCCTGTGCCAGAAAGTTGATATGAAATCAACTATAATACGATGTTGATAATCTTTTTGGGGACAACAATTACTTTCTTTGGAGTTTGTCCAGCCAGCCATTTTTCGGCCATCTCGTGAGTCAGTGCTGCTTTCTCAACATCAGCAGGAGTCATGGTTGCCGGTAATTCCAGTTTGAAACGTACTTTGCCATTGAATGAAACCGGATATTCGAAATTGTCTTCAGTCATCAGACTGAGATTGGCTTCCGGCCATGTTTCGTATGCAAGTGTTTGGTTGTGTCCGTATAGTTGCCATAATTCTTCGGCAAGGTGCGGTGCATACGGAGAGAGTATTTTAACAAAGGCTTCCGCAGTTACTTTATTTACTTTGCCTTTTTTCATAGCCAGATTATTCAAAATCATCAACGCCGAGATTCCGGTATTGAAACGAAGGTTTTCAATGTCGTCGCCTACCTTTTTAATGGTTTGGTGTAGTAACTTGGCTAATTCGCGGTCTTCTTCTCCTTCGGTAATGTTTTCTAAATTGCCGAAGAAGCGGCTAACACGTCCAAGGAAACCAAAAACACCTTTTACCCCGTTTTCGGCCCAGGGTTTGGTATCTTCGAGTGGTCCCATGAACATTTCGTACAGACGCAGCGAGTCAGCTCCGAATTTGGTACAAACATCATCGGGGTTTACCACATTTTTGAGCGATTTTGACATTTTTGCCACAATCTGACGCAGTTCTTCACCTGTTTCGGTGTGAAAATATTTGCCGTCTTTTTCAACAACCAAGTCAGAAGTTACTTTGGCTCCGGTTGCTGTTTCGTAAGCAAAAGCCAGAATCATTCCCTGATTGAAAAGTTTTTTAAATGGCTCGTTGGTCGAGACAACGCCGAGGTCGAACAATACTTTGTGCCAGAAGCGCGAGTAGAGCAAGTGCAAAACGGCATGTTCAGCGCCACCAACATACAAGTCAACCGGCATCCAGTAGCTTTCTACTTTGGGGTCGAATATATTTTCGTCATTTTTTGGATCGATATAGCGCAGGTAATACCAGCAGGAGCCGGCCCATTGTGGCATGGTGTTGGTTTCGCGACGACCTTTTCGTCCGTTTTTATCAACTACTTCCAACCAGTCGGGAGCATTGGCTAAAGGCGATTCGCCACCTTCGCCCGGCGCGTATTTTTCCATCTGTGGCAGTTCAAGCGGCAGCTGACTTTCGTCGAGCAGGCTCACTTCTCCGTCTTCCCAGTGGATTACCGGAAATGGTTCGCCCCAGTAACGCTGACGGCTGAACAACCAGTCGCGCAGTTTAAAATTAGTAGTGGCTTTGCCCAATTCGCGTTCGCCCAACCATGCGATGGTTTTGGCAATTCCTTCTTTTTTATTCAGTCCGTTAATGTCCAGCCCTGTGATTTCGCTTGCTGAGTTGATGTACGTGCCATCTTCAGTCCAGCATGCTTGGCCTGCCAGTACTTTGTCGCGGGTTTCCTCGTCTGCTTCTTTCGGATCGAGAATGCAGATTACCGGAATGTTGAATTTCACTGCAAATTCGAAGTCGCGGGTGTCGTGAGCCGGTACGGCCATGATGGCGCCAGTTCCGTAACCCATCAAAACATAGTCGGCAACCCAAATTGGAATGGCTCTTCCATTGGCTGGGTTGGTGGCATAACGTCCGGAGAAAACCCCAGTTTTTTCTTTGGCCAATTCCGTACGATCGAGATCCGATTTCAGCGATGCAGCCTGAACGTAGGAGGCAACTTTCTCAGCATATTCTTCGGTTACCAGTTGGTTCAGCATTGGGTGCTCTGGAGAAACAACCATGTAAGTGGCTCCAAACAGGGTATCAGGGCGAGTTGTGTAAACGCGCAGTTTACTGTCAATGCCTTGCACTTCAAAATCCACTTCTGCCCCGGTTGATTTACCGATCCAGTTGCGTTGCATATCTTTTACTCCTTCCGGCCAGTCAAGTTCGTCCAATCCTTCGATTAAACGTTGTGCGTAGTGCGGGATGCGGAGTAACCATTGTTTCAGGTTTTTGCGGATTACCTGGTTGCCGCATTTTTCGTGCGAACCGTCGGTCAGCACTTCTTCGTTGGCACAAACGGTTTTACACGACTCACACCACCAAACTTGTGCGTTGTCGTAATACGCCAGACGTTTTTTGCTGATGTATTCTTTTACGGCAGTGTCGCCCTGTTCTTTTATTTCTGACGGGATGGGCAGTTCGCTGATAGGACGGCCTTTGCCTTGTTCTGCATCGAACCATGTATTATATAATTGAATAAAAATCCACTGAGTCCATTTGAAATATTTCGGATCGGTGGTATTTATTTCGCGATCCCAGTCGTAGCTCAATCCCAGTGCTTTAATCTGGCGGCGAAAGTTATCGCAGTTCTTTTTAGTGGTAATAGCAGGGTGAGTGCCGGTTTGCATGGCATATTGTTCAGCCGGAAGTCCGAATGCATCCCAGCCCATGGGGTGCAACACGTTGAATCCCTTCATGCGTTTGTAGCGGCTGATAATGTCGGTGGCGGTGTAGCCTTCCGGATGCCCTACGTGCAAGCCTGCTCCCGATGGATACGGAAACATGTCGAGCACATAATATTTGGGTTTCGAAAAATCGTTTTCAGTTTTGAATGTTTTGTTTTCTTCCCAATATTGTTGCCATTTCGGCTCAATTTCCCAGAATTTATAGTCCATTTTATTGTTGTTGAAAAAAGGTTTCTGATAATGAGCTGCAAAGATAGAAAAAAAGTCGGGGAGATTTAAGCGTGAAAACCACAATAGGTACAATAGAGGTTTTGAGTCGTAAGTCGTAAGAATCAAGAACTACAGTCGTGATATGCTAAGAGGTAAAATAATAATTATGCACTTTAGAATATGTAGCATGGGTCTAGTTAATAAAAAGGAATAATTCTAATTTTGGTCTATCCTGTAAAAATATAAGCATATGACAGGATAATGTTTGATATTGGTCGAAATAAAATAAAGAAAATGAATCATTATACCTTGTTGCCTTTTTCCTATCCTGTGAATTGGGCTATAAAAAGAGATCCAGTTTATCGATTATTAGATGATGAAAGATGGATGGATAATTTTTTCGAAACAGGAGAATTACTAATTAGTTGTTTTGATAAATTTAAAAATTATCCAAATGAAATGCAGGGAGACAAAGAAGAGGGAGAAGCGTTCATTAGAGGAGAAGATGCAGTGGGAAACCAACATTTTATATTGTATGACTCAGGGGATAATGCTTTCGTAATGTCAACTACAACACAGATTAAAAAACAAGTAATTGACGATTTTAATGCAAAATGTGCAATTAAAATTAATAATCCGACTGAGTTTGCATTGGAAATTGCGAAAAAACTTCCATTTGTTTCTAGCGGAGTTGAGGGAAACTGTATTTATGATGAAGATAGAATACTCAGGTTGAAGAGAAGCATAGAAGATTATGCATTTTTTGAAGATGGCAAATTTATAAACGATCGATTAGGTATGGAGGCTTTTCGAGAAGAAACACGAGAATATGAATTGTTTCTAAAACGAGAAATGTATAAACATCAGAATGAATATCGGTTTGTTTGGTTTACCGGTAAAAAAGTGAAGGACTCATGTTTTATAAGTTGTCCAGAGGCGATTCAATTTTGTGAGAAAGTGAAAATATAATGTTGAGTGTAAGCTTTCAAAATTTTTATTGACTTGATAGTTTTTGTTTTATTTCTTTTGAAAATGCATGAAACATTACGAAAATGAAATTAGAAACCCACAGACTTCTGATTAGGCCAATTACTCTCGACGATAAAAACGATGTGTTTGAGTATCGGTCGGATTCGGAGATAAATAAATACCAGGGATGGATTCCGGAAACAATTGAAGATGTTGTGGAATTTATAGGAAAAATCTCGACGCAGATCAACGTGCCTGGAACATGGTTTCAATTTGTTATCGTTGAAAAAGAGAATGATAAAATAATCGGAGATTTGGGAATTCACTTTCTGGATGGCGAAAATAAACAAGCAGAGATTGGATGTACCCTGAGTAAACATTTTCAGCATAAAGGCTATGCAACGGAAGCACTAGTGCGGGTGATTGACTATTTATTTAACGAATTGAATAAACATCGGATCATTGCCTCGATAGATCCCGGTAATAGAAATTCTATCCGACTTGTCGAGCGAATTGGATTCAGAAAAGAGGCTCATTTTATTGAAAGTTTATTGATTAACGGAACCTGGGTTGATGATGTAATCTACGCTTTAACTGAAAAAGATTGGGAAAAACGAAATGGGTAATTCCTATCTTTGAGTATTCGTAAATGTTTTTGCCATGTTAGAACACTTGTATAATCGGTTAAAAAATGACCCGGAGCAATGGGCGCAATTCGGACATTTTTTTGAGGAAAAGAGAGTCACTGCAAAAACTACTTTGCTCAAGGAAGGCGAGGTCTCCCACTATATATTTTTTGTTCGAGAGGGGTGTTTACGTATCTGGTTCAATAACGATGGGAAAGACGTGACATTTCAGTTTTTTTTCGAGCATCAATCGGTGTCTTCGTTCGAAAGTTTCTGGAGTGGGCAGCCCAGTTCGTTTAGCATTGAAAGTATCGAGGCCTCCTCGTTGCTTGTTATCAGTAAAGAGGGGTTTGAAAAACTGATGGATACTTTTCCCGATTTGAAGGAGCGTTACTTTCATGTTCTGCTAGGTCGTTTGGCTAACTACGGAAAACTTTTTCTTTCGCGAATAAAAGACAATCCACAGAAGAGATACGAGGAACTGCTGAAAGATCATCCGGAGATCATACAGCGCGTTCCGCAACATTACATTGCGTCCTACCTTGGTATTACACCGATTTCTTTGAGTCGTATTCGCAATCGCAAACTGGCTTAACCGGAACTGATAAGCTCTGGCAAAATTCTCGTTCCGTAAAGAATCGATCTTAACAATTGTTATCGCTCTGAAAGATGAGCCCGGGCTACTTTTGTCCAGCAATATTCAGAAAACGGAAAAATGAGATCTTTTTTCAGAGAACAGAGTTCTATTCAGACTGCATCCATGCTCTTGGATGCCCGGAAATGTCAGGCTTGCTGGAAATGTCTGGATGCTTGTCCTCAAAAAGTACTTGGACGAATTAATTTACCCTGGCACAAACATGCAGTTATCCGATATGGAGAACGGTGCATCGGTTGCCGTAAGTGTGAACGGGTTTGCCCGGT
Source organism: Prolixibacteraceae bacterium (assembly GCA_963668595.1). Classification (GTDB taxonomy): domain Bacteria; phylum Bacteroidota; class Bacteroidia; order Bacteroidales; family Prolixibacteraceae; genus GWE2-42-39. Next base: position 4,044,178 of record OY764876.1, read on the forward strand.
TTCGGCTTTTACATTCATCAAACCAATTTAATTTATGAAACAGAAAAATCAATCGTCGTTTAACCGAAAGGCGTTTGTTACAGTAGCGATGCTTGTTGCCGGCATTTTGCTCCCTATTTCCGGCATTGTAAATCATCGTATGCAGTTTGACCCACTTACTCCGGCCAGACATTTCTGGATGTCGGTGCATAATATGTCGGCTTTGCTTTTTGTGATTATGGTAGTTATCCATCTCTTTTACAACTTTCGCCCGTTGGTCAATCATATGAAAAAGCTGCAAAGCATCCGTGTCAGACGTGAAGCAGTACTTGCGCTGGCATTTGTACTGGTTGTGGTCGGGTTGTTCTCATACCATGCTTTTGCTGTGGTTGCACATTGATCCGGTTAACCTGTTGGTATTGACGCGCTGGTTTCAATGTAAGTACATTGCGAGGTAGTTTATTGGCAGAGGTAAAGAATAATATTTATTCTCTGACAATTGAAAAAATAGTGTAGGCGACAAAGCAGGTCACCAAAATGAGTGCTTCCCAACGGTCGAGTTTCTTTTTTTGTCCCGAAAACATGGCAATAAACAGGAAAAGCGTTCCGCCTAGAAGCAAATACAGATCGAAGTCGAATTTTGGGTTGTAGGCGATAGGACGAATCAACGCGCTGGTGGCAAGGATCAGGAAAATATTGAAGATATTCGAGCCAATGATATTGCCGACAGCCATATCGCTGTTTCTCTTCATTGCTGCAACCACCGAGGTAACCAGCTCGGGCAGTGAAGTTCCTGCCGCAACAATCGTCAATCCAATAATTTTCTCGCTTACTCCTAGTTGTTTAGCCAGCTCAACGGCATAATCCACTACCAATTTGCCTCCCAGCACCAGCCCGCTTAGCCCGATAACGATTAAAGTCCATATTTTTAGGTTCGACCACAGAACTGCTGTTGCTTCCGCCTGGGTTGGATGTGCTTTCATTTGTCTGAAAATATAATACAGGAAAGCGGCAAACATAGAAAGCATGGCAAACCCATCGATGCGCGAGAACCCGATTGTGCCGGAAATGAAAAAGTTGTGAGCCAGAAAATACATGGACAGTGCAGCAAGCATAGCGATGGGAATTTCTTTCCAGATGGTGCTGTTTTGTACCACAAACGGGCTGATGAGTCCAACAATTCCGAGAATAACAAATAAATTGAAGTTGTTGCTTCCGATAATATTTCCCAGAACAATGTCTGAATGCCCTTCGAACGATGCAAAGGCATTTACCACCAGTTCGGGAGCCGAAGTGCCAAAAGCTACAATCGTGAGTCCGATAACCAGATCGGAAATGTGGTATTTGCGGGCCAGTGCCGACGAGCCGCTTACCATCCAGCCGGCACCTTTAATGAGCAAGCCAAATCCAATCAGAATAAATAAAACAGGTAGTAACATGTCGTTGTATTTTGTGTTCAAATATAGTTTTCTCGGTGTATATCGAAACGGCTCCGATCAAAAATTGTTCGAAGGATTGACCGTCAGCAGTCTCGCATGGGCTTCCTTAAAGAAACAGATACCGACAAAAAAGCAAGGGGCTTCGTTGCGAAACCCCTTGCTGATGAGACAACTTAGATGCTTATGAAATGCTGATTTGTCGCGGTTCCTGATCTTTAAATTCTTCTTTTTTGGGAAGTGTAATTTTCAGGATTCCCTGTTCGTGCGAAGCAGCAATCTTACTAAAATCGACTCCTTCGGGAATGACAAATGAACGACTGAAACTGCTGTAACTGAATTCTCTGCGGACAACTTTCAATCCTTTGCGTTCTTTGTTTTCTGTTTTCTTTTCCGACGAAACAGTCAGCACATTGTCTTTCAGGTCAATGCGAAAATCTTTCTTTTCCAGTCCTGGCGCAGCGATTTCAATTTCGTATTGTTCGTTGCTTTCCATGATGTTTACGTCCGGGGAAGAGCTCCATTCTTTGTCAGCAAAGAAATCGTCCCATAAACTTCTTCCGAAAAAATTATCGGCAATGCCCGGCAAATTTCTGTTGTTTCGAAATACTGGTAACATAGTTAAATCCTCCATAATTTAGTTAAACATGTTTTCTTGTTTTGTTTTGGCAATTGGCTTTTTGCAAGCATTGTGCCGGAGCATTGGAAGGATCAGAATCTTGCCAATTTTTCAGTTTTAATTGTTGAATAGGTTCATATTGACATAGTTGAAGGAGTGGAACTGAAATTTTTTCAGTGTTTTTTTGTGCGAAAATATGACGTGTTGCGTTAATCATCAAATGAAGAATTTCCAATTGATGTGCCGGTAGAATGAAATCAGGCATTCGTAGTACGACGAAAGATCAGCCTCCGATCAAAACAGTGGGGTCGCCCAATACAATTAAGCCTCCGTGCGCTGTTTTATCGCCTATGCGAGCTGCCGGTTTCCCGCTTATAAAAACGGTGGTTGATCCGGTGATAATAGAGTCGGGAGGACCGATACAAACAAGCATGTCGCCCACTACTGCTGCAGGCATTTTCCCAATTAAAACAGTTGGTACGCATGGCCCGGAAATGGGACCTCCTACGTGTGGTACCGGGGGAATTCCAGGTGTTTCCATCGGACAGGTATGTAGGTCTGTAATTCGTGCTGCTGGTGGCATAACTGAAATTTTAAAATTAGTTAATCATTACCATGGCGCCTTTTACAACAGTTTGTCCGGCTGCAGAGAGCTCAGCAGTGGCCGTTCCTTTGGCTTTTAGCGAAGTTTGGGCATGCAGATCGATGCTTTGTCCTGTCATTTTGATGTTGCCTCCTGCTATAATCTCAATGTTTTTCTCGCTCGAAAAAGAGATTCCTTCGGAGCCAAGGCGAACCGTGTTTTTGTTTTCGTCAACCAATACCACGGTTTGGTCATTCTCGTCGAATCCAATAGTTAAAACGAGTTTGCCGTTGTAAGAGAGTTCTTCCAGTTTTATCATATTCGTTTGGTGTTTATTTTTAATGCCAATGCGGCCATCGGGCGTAATGGAACCGAAAATTTAAGGCCGATTAAAAATACAATTTAAACAGTAAGGCCGAAAAATATTTTTTTGATCCTTGTCTTCCCGGGGAAACACGATTGCCGATACAAATTTATTTTAGTTCGTTCATAAATTTGGCTTGAATAAATATGATCTTTTGTTTGACTTTTCTTAAATTTGAGGGAATAGTAATCCACTGAAAAATACCGAACCCAAATGCATAAGAAAAGTTGCCTTATAATAGATGTTTAAATAAAGGAATTGATCCGAAAGGTGCTACTCCTGTATTGGATGCAAAGACAAATTTTTTAATAAAGAAATAAAGTCTTTCGGATATACAGCTGTTACCAATCATGATAAAAAACAGCTACAATGCCAACTTTTAAACTTACAAAAGGAGAGATAATATTTAAGAGTTAATAATTCAGACCTTATAAAATATATTGAGACAAATTTCAAGACAAAATAAAGCTATGATTGAAAATAATGGAATTGTTCACGAGCTATTTGCAATAGCTAAAAACTCAGAATCAGGAAAATCTATTTTTGTCCTAAACGTTTAAGGATTTTATAAATCAAACAGCAAAAGATGACTTTATAGTGCCAATTCGTGATACAATCTCAATAAATGGGATGCAAATATCCAGCTTTTTTGAAATTAAAAATGAAGAAGAAGAACCTTCAGAAAGTAAAAGTGGACTAAAGGCGATAATCTGGACCTAAATGATAACATATGGATGACAACAAAATAAAAGCACACTTGAGCAACTTGCGCGTGAACGTTGGGAGCGGTAATAAGTCTAAAGATTCTGATACTACTTTGAATTGAATATTATTGGGATCAACTTCGATTGATACTTTGAGTTTTTAAGATTATATATAAACGATTAATTAATTAAAGATGAAAAAAACTAGATTTATAAGACTGTTTTCTGTAATTGTATTGTTACTTGGCATTATGATGACTAATTGCAAAGAAGATGAGATTTCTAATACAGGAACACTAAGTGTTTCTTTCGTAAATCATCCATCGGATATTACTGTCAATATTTATTCAATTGATAATACAAATGTTCCTATTGACTATTTTCAACTTGACAATAGCGGAAAGGCTCAGAGAGATTTAAATATCGGGAATTACTATATTAGGGTTACTTCTGCAACGTATTTTTCACCAATTGGATTTCAGATTAAGCCGAATAATACGACAGCTATATTGTGGAACTTTAAAAATGGTTCTCAAATCCAATAAAAATTGCGGTGCTTACGCATGGTTGTAGGGACTTATAATTTAGGTTGCTTACCAGATGAATCAGCATCCATTTAATAAATGATTTGAAATCTTGCCACGACCAATAGAAAACACCTTGCTTGTATAGATATACACCTGTTTTTGATTTAAATTGCAATCTTTGATGACATTGAAAGAACCATGAAAAAGATTAGCTTGATTATTTTAGCATTGCTTTGGATTGCAATCTTTGCCATCCTGATAATTGCTCTGACCGACTTAATTCCCAATAATCCATTCAGAGAGTATCGATTACTTGTAGGACTTGCATTTATTGTAATATCTAAATTCCTTGGGAAAATATATCGATTGTTGCTTAATGATAAGATACGTTTGTTTGGGCGTGAAAATCGGTATCCATCTTAATTCTACTTTAACAGATTCAACTAAAATCGAAAAATCAGAAAAAGATATATCCTCCCAAAATCTGTTAAGTAGAATTAAGTATTCCATTTTATCGCCCGATCCCCTTTTTGTACTTCTGTTTTTGTTAACGAAAGATTGAGTTTTGGGTATCCGCCTCATTCCGATTTGGAAATTCGGAAAATTTGCTGTTAACTTTATCCCGAAATTTTACGCAATGGGGTGTCCCGGTGAGAACCGGGGCTGAGATGATACTCAAAGAACCTGATCCGGCTCATACCGGCGTAGGGAATAGCGAAAAGGATTCTGTCCTGCCTCATTGGTTATTTATTAACCATTAAAATCAAACAATGAAAAAGTTAACGATGCTGCTGGTTTTGCAGTGTTTTGTTGCACTCGCTTTTGCGCAGTACCCGTTTCGTGGAATCGTGAAAAGCGAAAAGGGAGAGGTATTGGCCGGCGCGGCCATTTTAGTAAAAAACACATTTCAGGGAACAACTGCCAATTCGAATGGCGAATTTGTATTTAAAAGCCTGAAAGCCGGAAATTATCACCTGGTAATTTCGTTTGTGGGCTACGACAGCAAAGAAGTGGATGTTACGGTTCCTGCCAGTCTGCCCGTATTGGTTGAACTGCCGGTTTCTGAATTTATGACCGAAGAAGTGCTGGTGGCTGCAACCCGTGCCGGAAATAAAATGCCGGTGGCATACAGTACCGTCGCCAAAGACGAAATTACCGACCGCAATATGGGGCAGGATGTGCCGTATTTGCTGAGTTTGAGTCCATCGTTTGTAATTACTTCGGATGCCGGAGCAGGAGTGGGCTACACCAATTTCCGGATTCGTGGTACCGACAATAAACGCATCAATGTTACGATTAACGGTGTGCCCATGAACGATGCCGAATCGCACGGAACCTGGTGGGTGGACGTGCCCGACCTGGCCGGATCAACCGAAAATATCCAGATTCAGCGTGGAGTGGGAACTTCGACCAACGGAGCGGCTGCTTTTGGTGGAACCATCAACTTGCAGACAAATAGTTTGAATCGCGATGCGTACGCTGGGTACGAAGGTGCTGGTGGCTCGTTCAATACCTATCGCAATTCGGTGAGTGTTGGTTCGGGACTGATTAACGGTAAATTCACGCTGGATGCACGCTTGTCGAAAGTTTCTTCGGATGGTTTCATCGATCGCGCTTCGTCGGATCTGAAATCGTTCTTCGTTTCGGCAGCCTGGTATTCTGAAAAATCGATTCTGAAAGCCAATATTTTTTCTGGTTTCGAAGAAACATATCAGGCCTGGAATGGGGTTCCTTCGGTTCGTTTGAACAACGATTTGGAAGGAATGAAACGCTACGGCGATCACGAGTTGACTACCGAAAAGCAAACTCAGGAAATGATTGCTTCCGATTCGCGCAGGTATAACATTTATACGCACGATCACGAAGTGGACCATTATCAGCAGGATTATTTTCAATTGCATTTTTCGCATAAATTCAACGAATATCTGAACCTGAATGCAGCCCTGCATTATACCTACGGAAGAGGGTATTACGAGAATTTCAAGGAAAATAAAAAATACAGCAAATATTTGCTGACAGCGCCTGCTGGGCTGAGTAAAACGGATTTGATTACCCGCAAATGGCTGGATAACGATTTTTATGGAGCAGTGCTTGCCGCCAATTATCAGCGCTCGAACTCTTCGTTTACCTTGGGTGGTTCGTATCATGTGTACGATGGCGACCATTTTGGCCGGGTAATTTGGGTGAAAAATGCTCAGAATTTTTCGCCAAACCACGAATGGTATCGCGGAACCGGACTGAAAAAGGATTTCAATGTATATGGGAAATATTCGTACGCGCTGGCCGAAACCCTGAATTTGTATGCCGACCTGCAATATCGTCGTATCGATTACACGATTGATGGAACTGATACTGATTTGCGTACACTCGATCAGTCGCACGACTTTAATTTTTTCAATCCCAAAGCGGGCATTTATTATCAGCCGGATGTGAACCAGGAAGTTTACCTGAGTTTTGCGCGGGCACATCGCGAACCTACCCGCAGCGATTATACCGATGCTGATCCGAATGGCAAACAGCCGGTGGCTGAAAAAATGAATGATTGGGAAATGGGCTATTCGTTCCGTTCGTCGGTGTTTTCCGCCGGGCTGAACCTGTATTACATGTACTATCGAGATCAGTTGATTCAAACTGGCGAGATTAACGATGTGGGGGCTCCGATTACAGTAAATGCCGACAAAAGTTACCGGGCAGGAGTTGAGGTGCAGGCTGGTGTTAAAATTTGCTCGTCGCTTCGCTGGGATGTGAATGCCACATTCAGCTCGAATAAAATAAAAGATTATACTGAATATGTCGATAACTGGGATACCTGGGGGCAAGATGCCTCCGAGTTGGGAAAAACGGATATCGCTTTTTCTCCTTCGGTAATTGGCAGCAGTGTGCTGAAATACGATCCAACTGATCGTTTTAGCGTAAGCCTGATGTCGTCGTATGTTGGGAAACAGTACATCGATAATAGTTCGTCGGACGACCGTAAACTGGATGCCTACTGTGTGAGCAACCTGAAACTGGATTATACAGTGAAACAGCGTTTTGTAAAAGAGTTGAAATTGCACCTGTTGGTGAATAACCTTTTCAATGCCGAATACGAAAGCAATGCATGGGTGTATTCGTACAGCTTAGGCGGAGAGCGCTTTAAACAAGATGGATATTTCCCTCAGGCCGGTATTCATTTTATGACCGGGATCAGTTTGAATTTTTAGGATATTTTATTGATGTGGCTGACTAAAAAGATCCTCGGTTTTGTCATTCTGAGCATAGCGAAGAATCTCTATTAATGAGATGTTTCGCTTGCGCTCAAAAAGACAATTGATTTGATTAATTGCTTTTAATACAGCCTCTTCTGTCCTTCAAAATAAAAACCCTCAAGGTTACAGAAAGCCTTGAGGGTTTTATTATTTTCTATTTCCGGCAAATTTATTTCTTCGGAATATTTTTCAGTGTTTCGAGGGTGAAATCCCAGAATTTCTGCACGCTGGCAATATTTACTTTTTCGTCCGGAGAGTGAGGAAAACGAATGGTTGGTCCAAACGAGATCATGTCCCAGTTCGGGTAAGCACCACCCAGAATACCACATTCCAGCCCGGCGTGAATGGCTTTTATTTCAGGAATCTTGCCGTATTTAGCCTGATATACATTTTGCATGGTTTTCAGGATTGGCGATTCCATATTTGGTTTCCATCCGGGGTACGAGCCCGTAAAAGTTACTTTGGCACCGGCCAGTACAAATGCCGATTCGATGCGTGAAGCCAGTTCTTCTTTGGCTGTGTCCACCGAACTGCGCATCAGACAGCCTGCCTTGATGGTTTTTGTCTCAGTATCGCTTTTTACAATCGCTAAGTTGGTCGAAGTTTCTACTAGTCCGGCCATACTGTCGCTCATGCGAATTACTCCGTTCGGACAAACCATGATGCCGTGAGTGAGGTTAACCTGAGTTTTTTCGTCAATCAGGCTTGCCGGAAGTTCGGCAGAAACCAATTCGATTTTCAGATTGGGTTCGGTAGCTGCCAGTTCGGCTTTAATTGTTGCTGTAATTTCGGCAACAAAAGCTTTCAGCGCGTCTGCTTTATCAGCAGCAACCGTGAGTACACCAAATGCTTCGCGCGGAATGGCATTGCGCAGGCTTCCTCCGTTGATTGAAGCCAGGCGAACACCAAATTGTTTGTTTGCACCTTTCAGTATGCGGAAAAATGTTTTGTTGGCATTGCCACGTCCCAGAATAATGTCCATGCCCGAGTGACCGCCTTTGAGTCCGGTAACATTCAGGTTGAAAGCAACCGATCCGGCCGGAACGGCTTCTTCGGCATACGAAAATTCGATGTTGGCATCTTCGCCTCCGGCGCAACCCACATACAATTCGCCTTCGTCTTCCGAGTCGGTATTCAGCAAAATGTCGCCGTGTATTACTCCCGGTTTCAAGCCTTCGGCTCCGTCCATGCCTGTTTCTTCAGTGGCAGTAAACAGCGCTTCAACAGAGCCATGCTGAATGTCTTTCGATGCCAGAATGCTCATGGTTGTTGCTACGCCAATACCGTTGTCGGCACCCAGAGTTGTTCCGTTGGCAGTTACCCATTCGCCGTCAATATATGCTTCAATCGGGTCGTTTACAAAATCGTGAACTTTGTCGCTGTTTTTCTGCGGAACCATATCGAGGTGCCCTTGAAAAATAACACCTTTGCGGTCTTCCATGCCCGGAGTGGCCGGTTTGCGGATGATAATATTTCCAACTTCATCTTTAATCGTTTCCAGTCCCAGCGATTTGCCGAAATTGAACATGAAATCCTGAATTTTTTCTTCGTGATTGGATGGACGCGGGATTTGCGTCAGCTGGTAAAAATTTTCCCAAAGAGCTTTGGGCTCAAGGGTACGTATGTCTTTACTCATAATTCTGAAATTTTAATTGTTATCAGTAATAAGGTTTTTCAGGCAAAAATGTTCTGAAAAAAATATCCCGCCCCTGCTTTATTCAGAAGCGGGATGTATTGAGAATATTAATTTACTTCTGAATATTCGGAAGTTCCAAGCCGTATCCTTTTTTGCGGTCTTCGGCTTTAAGCATGAATGCAACAAAAATTGCCAGCAATCCGCACACTGCAAAAATTAACATAGGGATGGTGTAATCGTAGTGGCTGAATTCTCCGTTTTCGCCCATTACTCGGCAATATTTTTCAAGAACCAATCCGATAAGTAGCGGAACCAGCATTAGGCCAATGTTTTGTACCCAGAAAATCAATGCATATGCAGTTCCAAGTTGTTTTTCAGGAATAATTTTTGGAACCGAAGGCCACATGGCAGAAGGAACTAGCGAGAAGGTAATTCCCAGGAAAATGATGAGCACAATTGCGACAATATAGTGACTCATAAATGGAATCGCGAATAAAAGATGTACAATAAGTAACATGATTGATCCAATAAGCATAATGCTTGCTCCTTTTCCTTTGCGGTCGTAAATATTTCCGAAGAAAGGAGTGAGGATGATTGTTCCGAAAGGTAATAAGCTTGGTATTGCACCGGCAAAATCTTCCGAAACACCATATTTGTTAATCATCAGGTCGGTTGCGTAATACAGGAATGGGAAAACTCCGGAATAAAATAAAACGCAAAGCAATGCGATTAACCAAAATCCTTTGTTCCCAATGATGAAGAAGATGTCTTTGATTTTGAATGCTTCTTCTTCTGAAACTTCGTCAGTAACTCCTTCCGATTTTTCCAGTTTGCGATCCATGAAAGTGTACCAGATGTAAGCAACAAAACCGGCAACCAGCAAGCCTAATCCAAGCATTACTGGCGCTGAAATATTTGGAATTCCATTTGTTCCAAGTGCTTTAGCCAAAGGTAGCGGAGCAGCCAGCGCCAGCGCTGTACCCATACGGGCAGTAGCCATTTCAAGTCCCATTGCCAGCGCCATTTCTTTTCCTTTAAACCACTTTACAATTACTTTCGAAACGGTAATACCAGCTACTTCGACACCCACTGCAAAAATCGCAAATCCCAATGCTCCGATAGCAATTTGTGATTTTATTCCAAATATTGTCCCATCGGTTGGGATGATTTGTTCGATTGCAAGATATTGAAGAATGGTTCCTACAATCATGGTTGCACTGGCTCCGATGCCGGTAAAGCGAACTCCCATCTTGTCGAGAATGAACCCACCAAGAATCAGCATCAGGAAAAATACATTGAACCATCCGTAGGCACTGTACCACAATCCAAAGTCGGCACTGTTCCAGTTGAGGTACTCTTCGAGCAGGGGCTTCATCGGGGAAAGTACATAGTTGATGTAGTACCCTGTAAGCATGGTGAACGAAACGACTGCCAGCGCAGACCATCTGGCTGTTTTCGAATCGCGCAAAGTAGTTTTTAAATCTTGCATGTGAAAAAAGTTTAATATTGATTTGAAGCTAAAAATACAATTTTTTGAAGCGAATAAATCATGCCGCAAGTCATAAAACAAAAATGCCATCAGGAGTTTGGTCGTGATGGCATTTTTGTTTTGCGTTATTCGAAGCGGACAACCGATTTAATGGCTCCGGTTTGCGGATGAAAATCGAGGCGGCAACTACCATCGAGCAGATGTGCCGGAACTGGTGAAACCTCGCCAAACTGGGCAATGGTTGCACGACTTGTTGCCAGTACATTCACTCCATTTGAAATGGTAATTGCTGCTTTGCCTGGCAAACGATAGTAAACGCCTGTTTGCGTGGCAAGCGGATCAGCCTGATTGGCTTGTTTTTTTATCTGGTTGCTCAGATCGTCCAGTTTGTCCACGTCAATAATGATGGGTTTGCCTGATAGATCTGTTTTGGGTAAAACGCCTTTGTTTTCGGCAAAACGGAAAATTACTTCGCCTTTGGTGCTGTTTTCGCCCGGAATATAATCAAAGCTGTATTGCATTTTCGAACTGTATTCTTTGCCAATGAACAGAGCCAGTTGTTCGCGCTCCAGATCGGCCAGCTCTTTTGCCATTACTTCAAACGATTTTCCATCCGGAAGAGGTTCGTCGTCAGCATTGGTAAGCAGGCGGAAACGTGCATTGCGAAGCGTGAAAATGGTTTCAGCAGCTTCGGCAGCTTTTTCTTCCATTGTTTTGGGAACCATTTTGTAACGGTGTGCCGAATCGGCTTTGGCATACATGCCCCACATCGATAAGTCGGTGAAAGGGAAATCGGCCTGCAATGTTTCACCCAGCATTGAGTTGGTAGGGAAAACTTCCAGATCGCTTTGCGAGTCAGAATTGATGCACGATATTAAACCATCAGCAGTAAGTCCCAGCAGTGATGCAACTGATCCGCTTGCTTTGTAAACTTGTTGCGGATCGGGCTCTGCAAATGTTTCGATATTCATTTGCTGCAGCTCCCACTTTTCGTTATTTGATGTGGCCACATTTTCAATGCCTAAATATTTTTGAGCGTAAACAGCATACGGTCCGGCGATGCGTACTTTTTTTTGCGCAATTACCTGTACCCGTATTCCGGTACGAGGCAGTGTATAAACTACTCCGCCTGTTACCTCCGTGGCAACGGTTTCTCCTTCTGTTTTCTTTTTGTCGTCTTTGGTGGCCGCAAAAAGGCTATTGCCTATGCACACCAGCAAAAACACTGCAAGGAACTGTCTCATGATTATTGTTTGTGTTTTAGTTTAGATGCCAAAAATAAGGATTCTCTTAGCAAATGCGAAAATCCATTTGTTAAAAAGTATTATCGCGCTAGGGTTTCGAATTAAGTTGACGAAATCCAACCAGTCGGGTATAGCGACTGCCTGGCCCTTTGTAGTAAACCAGCACCTGATAGTCGTTTTCGGTTTCGCTGAAACTGCCTTCAATGTTGGTTGCATCGGCTACCGAGGCACCTGCCGGAACGTAAACATACTGATAATTGTAATAGCCCTGTTTAAGTAAAAGTGTCAGTTCGTAGGCTGCGGTTTTCGGATTCCATGTCATTTGGTTGCTTTTGTTGGCATTCCAGTCGGTGAGCGCCCCAAAAACATTCACGCTGCCACCAATGAGTGGAGCAGGCAAAGGAAGTGTGAAGTGTACAAAAGTGTAATCGCACTCGGTATCAAAATCCTGTACTCTGTCCTGGCTTTCAATCACAAAATTGCCATTCATTTCCTTGTTCGGGAAGTATTTTTTATTGCTGCGAACTTCGTCGGTTAAAAGTGTTGCATGGTAATACGGACGGTGAAATTCGACCGACTGAACATTTTCGCCCGGATAGCGGTGTGTACGTATGTCGAACCAGCGAAACTCATTGCCGGCAGGGAAAATATTTTCTTTATTGTAGTCGTAGCTGAGCACTCCATCTCGAATGTAGAGAGGCTTGAGTCGGGTGATTGCGTTGTCGTGTCGCCGGTTTTGAGTCAGTATTACCCGAATGTCGTCGTGCGGATTTTGCACCTGTAGCCGGTCGGTATATACATCAAAGTCAACTTCCTGGTTTTCTCCTTTGAATGGATCGAAAGTTGCCCGTTTAACTTTTCCTTCAATGCGCACCAGTGGTTCCAATACATGAAACCGACGCGTTAAAACCAACTTTTCTTTGTCCTTGTCTTCGTAAATCACAATGGCATAATTGCCCGAATATTTCAGCTTAATATTTTCGTTTGGAATGGCAAGCAGGTAATTCACGTATTTCACGGTGGTGTTCATCGAAAAGGCATAGTCGGTGAGCTGGTTTTCTGTAAAACCTTCGAGGTATTCGGTTTGTATCAGGTGCGATTCGTTCCAGTCGGCATCGCAATGGATGATGGTGTACCAGTAGTCTTTGGCTTCGCTGGCCAATTCGTCGAATTTCAGGAGCAGAGGTGTGTCGCTGTTCAGTTCATATATCGGGTTCGAAAGTTCGTTGCCGTCGCGAAAGATTTGCACGCTTTTTATTTCTTCGCGATAGACAGCATTCTGGTAAAAGAAACGATTTGAATCTTTCCCGTCAGCAAAAGAAATTAACGAAATAATAACGTAGAAAAGAGTGAAAAAAACAGTCAGTTTTGTTCTCATAGCGGGGATATTTTTAGGCAAAGAGTATGATTTTGGTTGCAAATAAACCATCTGTGTGCTGATTGATATTTATCACATAACGAACTGATATATTTAAATATTTTAATTCATAGAAGTTGCATGAGCAAAGATTGTAAAAACTTATTTAAATCTTTACTTTTGTCAGCTTAAATTACAAACACAAGGGAATACAATGTCAAAGGTTATCAAATTAAAACGTGGATTAAATATCCGGTTGAAAGGGGAAGCTGAGCTGGTGTTGGAAAACGCCGGAACTTCGGACCGATATGCCCTGAAACCAACCGATTTCCCGGGTCTTGTTCCAAAGTTGACAGCCAAAGTTGACCAGGAAGTAAAAGCCGGTGAGCCATTGTTCTTCGACAAATACAACCCTTCCATTCTGTTTACATCTCCGGTGAGCGGGAAGGTGATTGCCGTGAACCGCGGTGAGCGCAGGAAGATACTGGAAGTTATTGTAGAGTCCGATGGAAAAGGAAATGCTGTTGAATTAGGCAAGGCTGAACCTCAGTCGCTTTCTGCTGAAGCGATTAAGGAGCTGTTGCTGAAAAGTGGTATTTGGCCTTTTATCAAACAACGTCCGTACGGATCGTTTGCCAAACCGGCTGATACGCCTCAAAATATTTTTATTTCGTGTTTCGATAGTGCACCACTTGGTCCCGACTACGAATTTATTTTGAGCAAAGAAACAGCTTCGTTTCAAACAGGAATCAATGCTCTGGCAAAATTGACCAGCGGGAAAGTTTACCTGGGAGTGAAAGCAACCAGCGCAAACGACATCTTTTCGAAAGTAAAAAATGTAGAAGTGGTTGCGTTCGACGGACCTCATCCTGCCGGAAATGTGGGAATTCAGATTCATCACATTGCTCCGCTTAATAAAGGAGATCTTGCCTGGACTATTAAACCGCAGGAGGTAGTTTTCATCGGTCGTCTTTTCGAAACCGGCAAAGTCGATTTTTCGAAAGTAGTAGCATTGACCGGAAGCGAAGTAAAAGCTCCGAAATATGTTCGTACTACTGTTGGAGCATCGGTTGCCTCGCTGGTAAAAGGAAAAACACTTCAGAAAAATAATGAACGTATTATTTCCGGAAACGTATTGACCGGAAACAAAGTGGACGCGGATAATTTCCTTGGTTATTTCCACGATCAGGTAACTGTTATTCCTGAAGGAGATGAGTATGAATTTATGGGCTGGGCCGATCCCGGTTTCGGTAAATTCACGGCAAGTAAAACTTACTTTTCGAAACTTTTCCCCAAGAAAGAATATGTATTGAATGCCAACTTGCACGGAGGTGAACGTGCTTTTGTTTTGTCCGGACAGTATGAGAAATTTCTGCCCATGGATATTCTTCCGGTGTATTTGCTGAAAAGCATTCTGGCCGGCGATATCGATAAGATGGAACAGCTTGGTATTTACGAAATCATTGAGGAAGATTTGGCACTGTGCGAATACGCCTGTACTTCGAAAGTAAAAGTACAAAACGTTGTGCGTCAGGGATTGGATGTAATGATTAAAGAATTGGGGTAATTGAATTTGTAATTTTACAACGATGAGATTTATACAGAATATTTTCGAAAAAACGAAGCCCCATGTACAGAAAGGTGCCAAATATCATTGGTTACACTCTGTTCACGATGGCTTTTTTACTTTGTTTTTCGTTCAGAAAAACACCTCGAAATCAGGCACACACGTTCACGACTACATCGACCTGAAACGGACGATGGGGCTTGTGGTGTTAGCTTTGGTTCCTGCCTTGCTGATGGGTATGTACAATACCGGCTACCAGCATTTTTCAGCAATTGGCGAATTGGCAACTGCCAGCTTCTTCCAGATTTTCTTCTACGGATTACTGAAAGTGCTGCCGATTGTAATGGTTTCGTATGTGGTTGGTTTGGGTATTGAGTTTGTGTTTGCCCAAATACGCGGGCACGAAATTCAGGAAGGATTCCTCGTTTCAGGTTTCCTTATTCCTTTGGTGATGCCTGTAAATACTCCACTTTGGATGATTGCCATAGCAACTGCTTTTGCTGTTGTTTTTGGTAAAGAAGTTTTTGGCGGAACCGGAATGAACATCTGGAACCCGGCTTTGGTGGCTCGTGCGTTCTTGTTTTTTGCCTATCCGGCTCAAATGTCGGGCGACTCGGTGTGGGTGAGCTTAGGCGGACAACAAGCCGTTGACAGCTTTACCGGAGCAACTCCGATGGCTCAGGCTGCTGCCGGCCATGCCACTATTGATGTGTGGAACTCTTTCCTTGGTTTGATTCCCGGATCAATTGGTGAAACATCAACTTTAGCAATTCTTATTGGTGCTGCAATCCTGATTTTTACCGGCATTGGAAGCTGGAAAATTATGGCTTCAACCATCGCTGGTGGAGCGTTAATGGGACTTTTGCTGAATATTTTTGCAGGCGATAACAGCTACATGGCTCTGCCTTTCTGGCAACACCTGATTATTGGTGGTTTCGCTTTTGGTGCTGTGTTTATGGCTACCGACCCGGTATCAGCTGCTCAAACTGAAACTGGAAAATGGATTTACGGCTTCCTGATTGGTACGCTGGCTATCCTGATTCGTGTAGTGAACCCGGCTTATCCGGAAGGAATGATGTTGGCCATTCTGCTGATGAATACTTTTGCTCCGCTAATCGACCATTATGTGGTACAGGGGAATATCAGCCGTCGTTTGAAACGCGCCAAAGTAAGTGCATAACCGAATAAAATCAGAAAAAATGAATAGGAACGGTAATGTTTATACTTTCATATATGCCTCTGTAATGGTAATTCTTGTTGCTGCCTTACTTTCGGTAACAGCAATTGGTTTGAAACCATTTCAGACAAAAAATATTGAAATAGAGAAAAAACAAAGCATTCTGGCTTCAGTAAATATTGCTGCCGATGCAGCAACTGCTGAAGCAGTATATGCAGAGAAAATCGTTAACTCGTATGTAGTGAATGCGAAAGGCGAGGTGGTTGAAGGCGACGCTTTCAATGTGGATCTGAAAAAAGAACGCGCAAAAGCCGATGTAAACGAGCGTTTGTTTCCGGTTTTCGAATGTCAGTTAGACGGATCGATCAAATATATTTTACCTGTTTACGGTGCCGGACTTTGGGGACCTATCTGGGGATATGTTTCGGTTGAAAGCGATATGAATACCATTTACGGCGCCACTTTTGATCATCAGGGTGAAACTCCGGGATTGGGTGCCGAAATTAAAACCCTTGCATTCCAGAAACCTTTTGCCGGCAAAAAAATCTTTGACGAGCAGGGAAATTTTACTTCCATTATTGTTGCAAAATCAAACGAAACTGCTCCTGCAGAACACAAAGTTGATGCAATTTCCGGAGGTACTATCACAAGTAAAGGTCTTCAGAAAATGTTGTTCGACGACCTGAGTTCATACAAAGCGTTTTTGGAATCGAAAAAATAGAAGGAGATGAGTGAGCCGTTATTTTCAAAGAAAAATTTAAAACTGCTGGGTGATCCAATCAACAGCAGCAACCCGGTTACCGTACAGGTATTGGGTATTTGTTCGGCGCTTGCTGTAACTGCACAACTTAAGCCGGCTATTGTTATGGCCATTTCGGTTACTGCGGTAGTAGCTTTTGCAAACGTAATTATTTCGTTGCTTCGCAATACAATCCCTAACCGTATTCGTATTATCGTGCAGTTAGTTGTTATTGCAGCACTGGTAATTTTGGTTGACCAGGTGTTGAAAGCCTTCGTTTTCGATGTAAGCAAGCAGTTGTCCGTATTTGTTGGTTTGATTATTACCAACTGTATCCTGATGGGGCGTTTGGAAGCTTTTGCGCTGGGAAATAAGCCCTGGCCTTCGTTCCTCGACGGAATAGGTAATGGAGCCGGTTATGGCTTGATTCTGGTAATCGTGGCTTTCTTCCGCGAATTACTTGGTTCGGGCAGCTTACTTGGTTTCAAGGTAATTCCTGATAGCTGGTATATCGCCAACGGTGGTTTTTATTCCAACAACGGAATGATGATTCTTCCTCCAATGGCATTGATCGTGGTGGGTGTGATTATTTGGGTACAACGTAGCCGTAATCGCAAACTGATTGAAGACTAATTGCCAACTAAAAAATTGAAAGAGATATGGAAAATCTGATTAATATATTTGTCAAGTCAATCTTCATCGAAAACATGGTATTTGCATACTTCCTCGGAATGTGCTCGTACCTGGCTGTTTCGAAATCAGTAAAAACTGCCACTGGTTTAGGTATTGCCGTGGTTTTTGTGTTGGGTATTACCTTGCCGGTAAACTACCTGCTCGAAAATTATATCCTGAAAGAAGGTGCACTGAGCTGGTTGGGCGAAAGTTTTGCAACCGTTGATTTGAGCTTCTTGAGCTTCATCATGTTTATTGCTGTAATTGCTTCGATGGTGCAGTTGGTGGAAATGGTGGTAGAGAAATTTGCCCCGGTACTTTATACTCAGTTGGGTATTTTCCTTCCATTGATTGCTGTAAACTGTGCGATTTTAGGAGCTTCATTGTTCATGCAGCAAAAAGCGTTTAATAATGTTGCCGAAGCAACTACTTACGGATTGGGTTCAGGTATTGGTTGGTTCCTGGCTATTATAGGGATTGCAGCTATTCGTGAAAAATTGCAATATTCACAAGTGCCTGCTCCGCTTCGTGGCCTGGGTATTACCTTTATTATAACCGGTCTGATGGGACTTGCTTTCATGGGCTTTATGGGAATCAAATTATAACAGAAATTAAAACGTAGATAACGATGATATTAGCTACTCAAACAACAGTTGTTATCACCAGTATTGTAATCTTCCTGTTGGTGATTATTGCACTGGTATCGATTCTGCTGTATGTGAAGAAAAAACTGACCCCGGAAGGAACTGTGAAGTTAAGCATCAATGAAGGCTATCTGGAAATTGAAGCCGAACCGGGAAATACTTTGCTTTCAACACTGGGGAATAATAAAGTATTGTTGCCATCGGCTTGCGGTGGTGGTGGTACTTGCGGAATGTGCCGTTGCCAGGTAACCGAAGGCGGTGGTTCTATTCTTCCTACCGAAACTGGTTTCTTTACACGGAAAGAACAAAACGATCACTGGAGACTTGCTTGTCAGGTGAAAGTAAAAGAAGATTTGAAAATTCACATGCATCAGGAAATTTTGGGTGTGAAAAAATGGGAATGCGAAGTGGTTTCGAACGACAACGTGGCTACCTACATTAAAGAATTCGTGGTGAAACTTCCCGAAGGAGAAACTCTCGATTTCAAATCGGGTGGATATATTCAGATCGATGTTCCGAAAATTGACGTGGACTTTAAAGACATGGAAATTGGCGAACAGTTCCGTCCTGAATGGGAACAATACGGCATGTTCGACCTGAAGATGAAAAATCCGGAACCAACTTTCCGTGCTTACTCAATGGCCAACCACCCTGCCGAAGGAAACATTGTGATGCTGAATATTCGTATTGCAACTCCTCCTTTCGACCGCGTAAACGGTGGTTTCCAGAAAGTAAATCCAGGCGTTTGTTCTTCATACATCTTCTCGCGTAAACCGGGCGACAAAGTAATGGTTTCTGGCCCTTACGGCGAATTCTTCCTGAAGAACAACGATAACGAAATGATGTTTATCGGTGGTGGTGCAGGAATGGCTCCAATGCGTTCGCACTTGTTTCACTTGTTCCAAACAGTAAAAGAAACCAAAAAACGGGTGACTTTCTGGTACGGAGCTCGTTCGTGGAGAGAAGTTTTTTATTACGATCAATTCCGCGAAATAGAGAAAAACTATCCGAACTTTACCTTCAACCTGGCATTGTCCGATCCGCAACCGGAAGACAACTGGACAGGACCAAAAGGTTTTATCCATCAGGTAATTTACGATACTTATTTGAGCAAACACGAAGAACCGGAAGAAATCGACTACTATCTGTGTGGTCCGCCAATGATGAACTCGGCAGTAACCAAAATGCTGTACGAATTGGGAGTACCAAACGAGAATGTATTGTACGACGATTTCGGAAGCTAATCCGCAACTTCAAGCAAAATCATACAAAGAGCTGTTCTGTTTTTCAGAGCAGCTCTTTTCTGTTGAATTATAGGAATGCTGTTGAAGTATTTGGTGCGGATGTTTTGATATTTTAGTTGATAAAATATTAATTTTAAGTCAGAATATTTATATCACTATCTGATGGAGAAAGATAAACAGCAAGAATGGTTGCGAAACAATATAGTCAATTCAACAAAAGGAATGTCTCCACGTATGATATTGATTTTGTTATTCGTTTATGTTGATTATGATTCTAGGTGTCTGATTGATTGGCCATTTTCGAAAAAAGAAAAGAAAGAGCTTAGTAGAGCTCTATGTCTGAGAACTCTTTTCTTTTCTAATTTAGTTAATCGCGTACATCTTGATGGACGAAATGAGTATGATAGTTTGAAAAAGATTGATGATGGAATTAGAGAAAGAAAGATGACAGATGAGGATAATTTATTCCTGTCAAATGTAGAAAAATATGAAGTGTTGCTTCCTCTGTTTTATGAAAACTTGAATAAGTTAAGTTGTGATATAGACGATAAAACTCAAAAAGACATGACAACAAAATGGTATAATAATTTGAATTGGATATTTTTCATCGTATTTGTTCTTGTGTTGGTATTTGTAGGATATATTGTATTTAAAGGATGGGCAACAAAGCCTACTGTTAATATCGATTTTAATGTTGGGGAAATTATTGGTGGAACATTGATTGGTTCTGGTGCTTTACTGGCTGGTCGGGCTTATGCTAATAAATTGAAAAACGATAATCCTAATGGCCCGAATGATGATAAAAGAGAATAATCTATTCCTCCGATGATAAATAATCCGGCAATCAAAAAACTAGGACTGGCAGCTTCTTTTGCTATTTATATTCCTGCGGCAGTTTTAATGTATGGCATGACCCATTACCTGATTCCTTACTTGAGTGAAACAACAGGACAGGAAACCATTTTATTCTGGTTTATTGTGGCTGCATTGGGCGTATTTCTGCCGCTGGTAATAACCGGCGTTTTCATTTTAAAAAGCGAAGGATATCGGTTCTCTAAATCGACTTGGCAGAAGCGTTTGCGGTTTCGGCGAATAAACGGGAAAGACATTGCCTGGAGTTTGGCCGGTTTGGTTGTGGTGGGTATTTTGAGCGCTTTAATAATGAAAGGTCTGGGGTTGCTGATTGGCAAGTTCGACCATTCGCCTGCCTTTATGTCGTTCGAGCCGTTGAGCAAAGGGCGATACTGGCTTTTATTGGTTTGGCTTCCGTATTGGGTGATGAACATTCTTGGTGAAGAATTTCTTTGGCGCGGAGTAATGCTTCCCCGACAGGAACTTGCTTTCGGGAAATATACTTGGCTTGTTCATGGCACTGGCTGGGGATTATTTCATATTGCTTTTGGCTGGCAGTTGCTGATTACATTAATCCCATTGCTTTTCATTCAATCGTATATCGTTCAGAAAACCCAGAACTCGTGGGTAGGCGTAATGATGCATGGAGGTCTGAATGGCCCCAGCTTTATCGCAATTTGTTTCGGGCTAATATAAAATCTTATCGAAGCGGTATTCGCTTGTTTTAATTTTCAGGAACAGAGTAAAAATCGTTGATCGAATTGGTGTATAAACAGTAATCAAGTGGGTACTTGCGCTGGAATATGGTGGGCTGTTTTCGTCCGACAGGGATCAGCATTAGTTTTGTTTTGCCATCAATTTTCTGTAGTTCAATATTGTCGCCAATACGTTGGTCGAACAAGGCATCGAAATAGAACAAATATTTGGCAACCCATTGAATGTATTGTTCCGATTTTTCCTGCGGAACTTTCCCTTCAATATTGATCATCTCAATTGCATTTCGTTCGGTAAAAATGGCTTTCTGAAATTCCACTGCATTCAATGGAATGCCCCGGAGTGTGGGGATTACGTTGAATTGCGGATCCATAAAAATCCACTTGTTGTATTGTTTCGAATATACTTCGGCTACCACATGGCCTGCTCCGAATTTTACTTTTTCAACATCGCGGGTTTTTAGCCCCAGTACGCGAGCCGGAATGGCAACGCTGTTCATACATGCCGAAGCTAGTATTCCGTACTCAACACAGCGGAATTGTGCTCCTTTCTTCGCCTCTTCAAGAATGGTCAGTGCATCGGATTTTGAGGGAGTGTTGCTCCCGTTGTGCTTCCATTGCGAACTCGACCAGTTGAGAACCGCTTTGATTGCTCCGAATTCATCGCTTTGCTGTGCAGCTAATTGGTCAATTCCATATTGTTGACGTAACGTTCTCATGTAAATATTGTTCAGCGTGTCCGAATACCAAAATTTGTACTTTGGGTTGGCTGGTTCTTCCTGAAATGAAATATTTTTCAGATGCGCAGATGGCGTGTAGTTGAGTAGTTTAGCCACAGGAGCACATCCGCTGGCAAGCAGGAAAAGGAACAATATTACAGAGAAATTTCTTTTCATTTTTCGGTATTTTACTTGTTGGATACAGATTGAGTGTTGACTAGCGAAATGTACAAAATTATTCTCGTATAGCAGAATTAAGTATTCTCTTGTGTATGGTGAGTTATATTTCTCGTTTTAATTTTCGACCGAAGCCGCCAATGCCAACCGTTATGCTGTGAAATTGACCACTGAAACCTTCGTATTTGTTGTCGAATTGCGGCATGTTGTACGAATAGCGAAGACGTAAAAACCAATAGCTTTGTTCGGGACCATAGGTGACCATTGCCATTTTCGATTTGCCGAGTTTAATATCGAGATTTAGTCCGAGCGAATAAGTACTTGTAAATTCTAATTCTGCTTTC
The DNA here is from genome assembly GCA_963668595.1 of Prolixibacteraceae bacterium. GTDB lineage: Bacteria > Bacteroidota > Bacteroidia > Bacteroidales > Prolixibacteraceae > GWE2-42-39. The sequence goes on from OY764876.1 coordinate 4,066,212, forward strand.
TCCAGTTCTTTATTTTTTTCGATGTCGTACTCTGTAGGGCCAATGTCGGTAGAAGAAATCCCAATGAATGGTGATAGTTTAAGGTATTTGTTTTCGATAGCGGTGTACCCCAGTGATGCTTCAGGCAGGAAAATGCGAACCGGCGATTTTTTCTCCCAGATTCCGTTCTCGTAGGGAATATCCAGCTTGGTTTTGCTGAACCCAATGTAGTCGCGCAGGTAAAGCGAAAAATCCTTGTAGCAAACGTCGAATGCAACTCCAAACGGAATACTGTTTTTAAAATGCTCAGCAAGTTGATCTGTGAGAAAACCATAGCCGCTAAAAAATTCGAAAGCAAAGCCCCATTTGGCAGGAATAAATTTGTACCGAATATTCTGCCGCGTAAATTCATCGTATTGACTGCCGGGGTGATTCTTCAAAAAATCGTCGGACAGATTGTTGATTTTTTCCTGATTTATTTCCGGATAATCTTGCCCGGAAATCAGATAGTTCAAGGTCAGAATGAGAAAATCCTTGTCTGTTTTCATCAGTCCTGAATTGCTTATTTCTGTTTCCAGTTGAAGTTTGTTGTCTCGGGTTTTCTGGCGAACTTTTTCAAATAACTGATCGGGCGAGGGTTTAATTTTATTCCGAAATGAAGCCATTTTTAGTGAATCGGCTTCCTGAATATTTTGGATTAGCTCAGCAAAATCGTTGGTCGAATACAATATCAGCCACAATTCCAACGGATAAAATGCAGCATAATCGGCATCTTCAACCTGATATAGCAGATAGTCTTTCACCTCACGTACTTTTGCCATGTCGCCTGCTGTAAATTTATCGAGCATTAGTTTTCTGGCTTTCGAAATAATGTCCGATTTCGAATAATCATAATTCATGATTTCGCTTTCAACTGGGTTGTCCTGAGTGTGCCCGGCAATGCAAATGCATAGTAAAAACAGGCTTAGTATGGATCGTTTCATTATTTCTTATTTTTTGAAGGAATGGTTTGTTTATGTGGACAAAAGTAGTGAAGAGCTTCTATAAATTACGCTTGGAAATATTTCTTTTTGTTTAAAAAAAGCCTCGCCTTACTCGAAGGGAGGCTCGGATAAATTATTTCAATCTTTACAAATATTCCTGCGGAAGTTGTTTGATGGTTTCAATTTCAACTTTGCGTACAAATAATTCAGCTCCTTCCGACTGGATCTGGATTTTTCCTTTGTCAAGAGGAATGAATTTACCATTTTCTATTTTGCTGTTGTTTGTGTTTATCATTACCACTTTGCCGTTCACCACATGTATCGATGAGGTTCCGAAGCAATACAAGTCAACAGTGTTCCATTCGCCCAGTGGTTTTTCTGCGTCACTCTCCTTGGTGATATTTCGTCCTGAAAATTCTTCGCCAAATCGTTCCGTATTTCCCCCTTTTTTAAACTGAAAATTCCCTTCAGCGTTTTTAAAAGCCTGGGTTTCGCACGAAGTGTTGTTCATTAGGTACGTGTCGCCCAGATGTTCGTGCATAAGTTGGTGTTCGATATTCGTCATCCAGGTTCCGAAGGCGGCTCCAAATTCGCCAAAACTGTGGTAAAGCAATCCGCTGTTACGACGATCATACACTTTTTCGCCCCATTTAAACTCAAGACGGAGGTGGTAGTTGCTAAATTCTTTTTTGCTGGCAAGCGATGCATTTACTTCTCCTGAAATGTGGATAACTTTCGTTCCTTCGATCTCGACGATTGAATAAACTGATTCTGGTTTTGCTTGCTCTTTCAATTGTTCGAATCCTTTTACCGGGCTTCCTATGAAAATATCCCAGCCTTTCAGGTCTTTGCCATTAAATAATGGTTTTTGTGCCCACACGCATACGACAGAGCTGATGCCAATAATAGTTGCGACGATTTTTTTCATGGTTCTGTTTATTTAGTTGGTTGTGTTGTAAAAAAAAACTGCCCTATAAAAATAGGACAGTTTTTCTATATCTGGTATTAATCGAATTTTCGTGTTCAGTTTTTTTTAATGTTATTTACTCCGCTGCCAGCAATTCCTCCGCTCGTTTCAAAATTTTTACGTCATCCAGTAATACAATTCCACCATCAGGTCCGGGTTCGATATGAATTCCTACAGATTTCCCCAGTTTATAGTTCGATCCTCCGAAATAATTTCTGACGGTTTCTACCTCTAACCCGAACTCTTCTGCGATTTGGTGAATAGAACCGTCAGGTAAGCTGTCTTTGATTTTCCTCAGCTCGTTGAATGTTATTCTCTTTTCCATGACATTAAAATTTAAGGTTTCTGAAAAAAACAACTAAATGTCCTTTAAAGTTAAAATTAATAATTTAATAACATATACCTAACGAGAAGGTTGACTGAGTACAGAGGAATAAAAACACACGGTAGGTGAATTGTTTTTTATGGTTAAGTATTTCAAAGAGCTGATACATCGTAAGGTGTAGCCGGTTGCTATGTCTTGAAAAATGAATAGATGTTGTTTAACATTTTAACTTTTTTTAATGATTCGGAAGCCCTGCCTTCATGCAATCGTAAATGGCCTGGTGCATTTGTGGTCGCAAGTTCAGGTCGAACATGATTGAGTTTTGGCGACTTGGATAAACACGGTTGGTGAAATAGATGAAAAGCAGCTGGCTGTCAGGATCCATCCATACAAATGTGCCGGTGAATCCACTGTGCCCAAAACTGTTTTTACTTGCATCAACAGCCGGGTAGGCATCTTTTAGTTCATTTTTGTAATTGTCGATAAGTGGTTTGTCGAAGCCCAGTCCCCGGCGGTTGTCGTTTTGCGGGTATTGGATGCGCTGAAATTCTTTCATGGTACTGATGCTAATGTATTGGTGTCCGCCATACCAACCGAACTGCATATACATTTGCATCAGTTTAGCGATGTCGTTTACGGTAGCAAAAAGCCCTGCGTTTCCTGAAACACCTCCAAGCATTGACGCTCCTTCGTCGTGTACAAAACCTTGCATTTGTTCTTTTCTGAAATAATCGTCATACTCAGTTGGAATAAATCGGTCGATTGGGAAGAATCGGTAAGGATTGTAGCAAATAGTGCCTGCGCCAAGAGGCCCGTAAAAATTTGTTTTCAGAAAATGTTCGTAGTCCGGATCTCCCGAAATTTTTTTAATTACCTCTGGGAAAATCATAAAACCCAGATCGGAATATACATATTCGGTTTTTTTACGCAGAGGTGTATTGCGAATCTCGTCGTAAATGTGTTGCACGTATTCCCTCTTTTCGTACAAATTCGATGAAACTCGCAGGTCGAATCGGTCTGATGGATTTTTTCGAAATACCGACGATTGTAGTTTGCCATTTTTTCGAATCAATTCTTTGTAGAAAGGAATGAACGGAACCAGTCGGCCCTGGTGGGCCAGTATTTCGCGTACGGTTACTGTTTCTTTGTCGCAGCCTTTAAAGCTCGTCCAGTAATCTGAAAAAGGCCGGTCAAGGTTCAATTTGCCGTCGCTGTGCAATTTCATTAAAGCAGGCAGCGCTCCGCTTATTTTCGAAACGGAAGCCAGATCGTAAATGCTTTCCGGACTCACGGGTTTAATGCTGTCGTAGGTGTAATAACCAAAACATTTGTGGTAAATAACTTCTCCGTTTTTGGCAATGAGTACCTGGCAGCCGGGATAAGCTTTGGCGTTTAGTCCGACCATTGCCAGTGAGTCAATTTTGTGTTCAAGTAATTTGGAACTGATTCCAACATGTTCGGGAAACGAATAAGCCAGTCGGTCGATTTTGGGAACAATGTGCCCCGTGTTTATTGTGAGTTGTTCGGAAACATTCACCGGAAGTTTGCCGCTTAATTCAATTGCTCCGTAGATGCCCTGCGCTGCTAATTGCTGATTTAACTGGTCGTCCTGGTAGGTGACAATCAATGCCCGGGCTTTTTCTGCTTCAGGGACAAGATTTATCGCATACGGATTGCCGAACCAACAAAGAACTGTTTTTCCGAAATCCAGTTTTTGAATGATTTTCCTTTGTGCTTCGCTTAATCCGTAATTGCCCGGAGCTGTAAGTTTCATTCCGTGTATTCCAACCAGAATCAGGTTGTAATTGCTAATTTCTTTCAGAATTTTATCTACCTCTGCGGTTGGTGTGTTTGCCGGAATATTGAAATGCTCCATCGGTTGGTAGTTGGCTGCCATTTGCTGGAAGGCTGTTTCGTCTCCGGAACCGATAGCAAGCGTTGCTGTTTTTAGCGTGTCCAGACGCATGAGCGGTAACAGTTTGTCTTGGTTCGTTAAAACAGTAATGCTTTTCTGGAGCAGATCGCGACGGGTTACTTCGTATTTCTTGTTGTTCAGGTCTTCAATCAGATTTTTTTGCTGAATAAATTCGGAGCGATTTAGTCCCAGCCAGCGTTTGGCCGCAAGCACTTTTTTGCATTTCAGATTTATTTCTTCTTCTGAAATCTGTCCTTTTTGTATTGCTCGTTTTACTGACGAAATAGCTTTCTCTAAATTCGGTGAAATTTCGATTAAATCGTTGCCTGCCTGAAGTGCTTTTACCGCAGCATCGCCCGGGGTGAAGCGTTTGCTTACCGCATGCATATTCATGGCATCGGTAATAACCAATCCTTCAAATGCGAGCTGCTCTTTTAGCTTTTTCTGAATAATGTCTTTGGAAAGTGATGAAGGAATTTGCTTGTCCTTTTCGAGTGCAGGAACCTGAAGGTGCGCTGTCATTACCGAGGCAATTCCGTGATCAATCAGATATTGAAATGGAACGAGTGAAACGCTGTCGATATAGTTTTCAGAAAGAAGTACCGATGGAAGAGTGAGATGCGAGTCGCTGTCGGTGTCGCCATGACCGGGGAAATGTTTGGCGCAGGCAAGTGTGACGGCATCCTGCATGCCTTGGGCGTAAAGTTGTGCTTTTCGGGCCGCATGCATCTTGTCTTCGCCAAACGAACGGAATCCAATCACCGGATTTTTTGGATTGCTGTTTAAATCAGCTACCGGAGCAAAATTTAGGTGGATACCTATTCGCCGGCATTGCTGCCCGATTTCTTTTCCCATCTGGTAAATGAGTGTGTCGTTTTCGATTGCGCCCAGAGCCATTTGTACCGGATAGCGCATGGTTGAGTCGAGTCGGAAAGCAAGGCCAAACTCCGCATCGGCAGCAATAATTAGCGGCGTGGCAGATGCTTGCTGAAACCGATTGGTTAACGAAGCCTGGATGCTGGGATGGCCTTCCATGAAAATGACTCCTCCAACACGAAATTGTGCAATATCTGATAAAACCGATTGAGTGTAGCTGGTGTCTCTGGAATATGCCTGAATAATAAATAACTGGCCTATTTTTTCGTCCAGACTCATTTTGTCAAATTTCTCATTTACCCATGAATCGTTCATGAATTTCAGAAACTCTGGTTTTTGTTGTGCTTTGCCTGAATGCAGGAGGCCAATGCACAAAATTAGGAATAGCAGGCTTTTTCTCATGTTGGTTGGTTCTTTTCAAAAATTGAATAAAAGTACGAAAGAATATATGTTCTTGAATTTTTTGTTTGTCAAAATATTTTAATTCCTATCTTAGCAAAATAAAATTTGTAGTATGAATCGTCTGGCTTGTTTTTTTATTGCATTTTTTAGTGTTCTAATGTATCGTGTTGATGCACAAAGTATAATTGTTGGCGCTGAACAGCCGGAATTATATTTTCAGTCGCTAAAATATAAAAATATTGGATTGGTAATAAATCATACATCTTTTGTTGAAGAAAAAAGTATTGTTGATTTTTTTCTGGAGAAAGAGTTGAAAGTGAAGACCATATTTGCTCCCGAACATGGGTTTCGTGGGAATGCCGCGCCTGGTGAAAAAATAAACGATCAGGTAGATGAAAAAACAGGAATCCCGGTCATTTCATTGTACGGGAAAAACCGAAAACCTTCGCCCGAAATGTTGAAAGATATTGATGTGCTGGTTTTCGATATTCAGGATGTGGGCTGTCGTTTTTATACCTACATCAGTACGTTGCACTATGCAATGGAAGCTTGTGCTGAGAATGGTAAAAAGATGATTGTGCTCGATCGTCCTAACCCGAACGGAGATTATGTTGCCGGAGCCATACTTGATCCGCAGTTCCGTTCTTTTGTCGGGCTTCATCCAATACCCGTAGTGCATGGTTGTACGGTTGGCGAACTAGCATTGATGATTAATGGCGAAGGATGGCTTGAAGGTGGCAAAACCTGCGAGCTGGAAGTGGTGAAAGTGAAAAATTACAGTCATCGCGATTTGTATTCGTTGCCGATAAAGCCTTCACCGAATTTACCGAATGACTTGTCTGTTCGTTTGTATCCTTCGTTGTGTTTTTTCGAAGCTACCCGAGTCAGTATTGGGCGAGGAACTGATTGGCCTTTTCAGGTAATTGGCTACCCGAATGCCGCCTTTGGAAAATTTCAGTTTACGCCGCACGATATTCCGGGTATTGCCATTAATTCACCTCAAACCGGGAAGCTTTGTTGTGGCGACGATTTGAGGACACTGCAAGAAGTTCCTACCTTTACCCTGAAGTTTTTAATTGATTGGTATCATAAGTTTTCCGAAGAGAAAGATTTTATTAGTTCGGAAAGATGGCTGGCACAGTTGTCAGGAACCGACCAGTTGCTGAAGTTGATTCGCGAAGGAAAAACTGAATCAGAGATTCTGAAAACATGGGAGAAAGGATTGGAAGAATACAAACTGATTCGGAAAAAATATTTGTTGTACCCCGATTTTGAATAATATAGAATGAGTCCTATTGTCGTACTTTCTGTGGTGGCAGGCTATTTTTGTCTGCTTATGATTGTTGCCTGGTTTACCAGTCGAAATGTTGATAATCAGAGTTTCTTTAATGCCAATAAGGCGGCTCCCTGGTATTTGGTAGCCTTCGGAATGATTGGTGCAACGCTTTCGGGGGTGACATTTATTTCGGTGCCGGGCGAAGTCGGAAGTTCTAGCTTTTCTTATCTTCAGTTTGTATTGGGGAATTTTGTGGGGTATTGGGTGGTGGCCTTGGTGCTTCTTCCTCTGTATTACCGCATGAACCTGGTTTCTATCTATTCATTTCTGGAAGAACGACTGGGGATTACTTCGCAAAAAACAGGATCTCTCTTTTTTATTATTTCCAAGGTAATCGGGGCTGCATTCAGACTTTATCTGGTTGCAGGAGTGTTGCAGTTGGCTTTTTTTGATGCTTTTGGGATTCCTTTCAGTGTTACGGTTTGTACCAGTATTTTACTGATCTGGATTTATACTTTCAGAGGGGGAATTAAAACAATTGTGTGGACCGATACCTTGCAGACATTTTTCCTTATTCTGGCAGTGATATTTACTATCTGGCAAATTGCATCCGACTTTAACTGGTCGATTTCAGAAACAGTTAGCCAGGTTGCTCAACACGATTATTCAACTGTTTTCAATTGGGATTGGCGCTCGCCTCATAACTTTTTCAAACAGTTTCTGGCCGGAATGTTTATGACCATTGTTATTACAGGAATGGATCAGGATATGATGCAGAAAAACCTGAGTTGCAAAAACAAGTTCGAAGCGCAAAAAAATATGCTGGTGTTCAGCTTTTTGTTTGTATTCACGGTGCTTTTGTTTCTGGGCCTGGGAGTGATGTTGTATATGTATGCTCAGTCGAAAGGAATTGCGGTTCCGGCAACAACGGACGATTTTTACCCATTGCTGGCTCTTAATCATTTGGGCTTGGTTGTTGGTGTTGCATTCCTGATTGGAATTACTGCCGCGGCATATTCAAGTGCCGACTCGGCTCTTACAGCTCTTACCACTTCATTTTGTATCGATTTTTTACCTTACGATAGCTACGATGAACAGCGGAAAAAAACAATTCGCCGCTGGGTGCATTTTGGATTTTCGGTATCGCTTGTACTGGTGATTTTGTTGTTCCGTTTGCTGAATGACGAAAGTGTGGTGGTTGCGGTGTTTAAAGCTGCTGGTTATACATACGGACCGATACTTGGTTTGTTTGCATTTGGGTTATTAACCCGCTGGAAGGTGGCTGGTCGCTGGGTGCCGTGGGTGGCTCTGGCTGCTCCGATAATTTCGTACGTGCTTTCTACTTATTCCGAACAGCTTTTTGCTGGCTATAAATTCGGATTCGAATTGTTGATTCTGAACGGGTTTCTTACCTTTGCGGGGCTTTTTCTTATTCGGAAGAAGTAGAAAAATAGCGTAAATTACAGCGTGCGAACGGAGGCTCAGAAGGAATATTGATTTTGCTGTGTTACAAAGAATAACTAACAATAAATCCAATGAAAACCAAACTTTCTTTTGCCGTCATATTTTTAATTTTCTTTTCTGCTTTTTCTGTTGCTCAAAACAAACATTTATGTCAAAGTAAATGGAAACTTGTTTGGCAAGATGAATTTAATGGCGAAAAGCTGGATACTGCCAAATGGAATGTTTTACGTCGCGAAACCAGCAAGCACAAAGAACTTCAGTATTATCTTCCGGAAGAAGTGTATGTGGAACAAGGCGTGCTGCGTATTCGTAGTAGTGAACGCAAATATGGTTCGCAAAATTATACCAGTGGACGACTTGATACACGAGGGAAATTTGCGCCCGTTTATGGCCGTTTTGAGGTGAGAGCAAAGCTTCCTGCCGGAAATGGAATGTGGCCTGCTCACTGGTTGTATCCGCAAAATCGAAATTGGTTGATGGAAAAAGCCATGGAAGATGCAGTTGCCAATGGCAGAGAAAGTCTGATTCCGGAAGAGCGTCCGTGGTACACCGAAATCGACATCATGGAGTTTTTGGGGCGTGAGCCGATGGTTGCGTATGGAACTTTTCATTATTGTGCTTACGATGGAAAACGTAAATCGAGTTCGGGAAAAGTGAGCGGAGTTGCTGATTATACAAAAGATTTTCACGTGTTTGCGCTGGAATGGGAGCCCGACTCAATCCGCTGGTATATTGATAATAAAATGTATCATGCAGCAACAAACTCAATTCCGCATAGTCCGCATTATATCATTCTGAATACGGCAGTGGGTGGTTCCTGGCCAGGAAATCCCGATTCGACAACTGTTTTCCCTCAGTTTCACGACATTGATTACGTTCGGGTTTATCAGCGCGAAAAGGCTTATTGATGTGAGTTTTCATCATACTGAATGTGAAGAAAATGATATTCCTTGTTGCTTTTTGGTGAATTGTTAAAAAATGTAAAAATCATTTCTTACATTTGCAATAATCGGCCTGAAAAAACCGTTAAACCAAAAACATTCTGTGAAGAAAATTCTGTCCATACTTTTTGTGTTGCTGGCACTGATTTATTTCAGTTCCTGTGAAGATGACAAGTACCTTTCTTCGTCGGATGTTAAGTTGGGGTTTTCGGCTGATACCATCATGTTTGACACCATTTTTACGAGTATCGGTTCTACCACTGAGCATCTGAAAGTATATAATCCCTACGATCAAAAAGTATTGATTTCGAGTATTCGTCTTGCTGGCGGACTAAATTCCAATTTCCGCATAACTGTAAATGGAATGTCAGGAAATGAGCTGCAAGATGTAGAAATCGGTCCACAGGATAGTATTTTCATTTTTGTAGAAGTAACGGTGGATCCCAACGGACAAAACCTGCCGATGGTAGTGAAAGACTCAATCGAATTCTCGACCAACATGAATTTGCAGGATGTTGACCTGATTGCCTGGGGGCAGGATTTTAAACTGATAAAGGATCAGCACATTAAAAAATCGACTACCTGGACTAGCGAAAAACCTTATCTGGTGTACAATTATGTCTTTGTTGATAGTCTTGCTACATTATCGATTGAGCCCGGAACAAAAATATTTTTCCATAAGGATGCCGGGCTTTGTGTAAAAGGCAAGTTGTTGGCAAAAGGCAGCTTACAAAAGCCTATTTTAATGCAAGGCGATCGTCGCGAAAAATCGTTTGATGATGTGCCTTTTCAGTGGAATGGCGTATTGCTTTATTCTGGAAGCCAAAAGAGCGAACTGGATTTTGTTGAAATAAAAAATGCCAACATCGGCTTGCAGGTCGGAACCATTGAACACGCGGGTGGTGCATCGGTGAAAATATCAAACAGTAAAATACAGAACATGTCTTATGCCGGTATCTTTGCTGTAAAATCGGACGTGAAAGCGGATAATTGTCTGATAACAAATTGCGGTTTGTATCTGGCTGCGCTTACCGTTGGCGGGAACTACGAATTTAATCATTCTACGCTGGCAAATTATTGGGGCAAATATTCTTCGAAAGTGCGAAGCTCTTCTTCGCTGGTGGTTTCCAATGTGCTCATTCTTGGTGACGAAGTGTATGTAGGTAATCTGACTAAAGCTAATTTTTCAAATTGCATTATTTATGGCGATGTGTCGCATAAAAATGAATTGGAACTGGGGCAGTCGCCACGTGCTTTGTTCAATTGTAAATTCGAAAACTGTCTGCTTCAGGTGGCCGATACTTTCAATACAAAAAATACTTCCCGCTTTGTGAACATCCTCAAAGGGAAAGACCCCAAATTCAAAGATCCCTTCGAAAAATATAATTTCGAACTTGATACGCTTAGTCCGGCCAAAGATGTTGGCAAGGCTGAGTTTGCCCGTTTGTTGCCTCTCGATTCGAAAGGCAATAACCGACTGGAGGACGCTGGTCCTGATCTGGGCGCATTTGAGCGGATTGAAAAGAAAAAATAGAGCGGTATGCGCCTCGCATCTCTTCTGATCGGCGCTTTGTTTTTTTCGTTTGCCAATGCGCAACCAACAGAAAAAACACCTTTCCGGATTCTTTTTTATAATGTTGAAAATTTATTGGACACCATCAATGACCCGGCAACGCAGGATGACGAGTATGCGCAGGGTGGCCTCCGTAACTGGAATGCTGCAAGGTTAAATCAGAAAATTGATCGTATTGCGAAGGTGTTTATTGCTTCGGGTGGTTGGGATACTCTTGATGTAATTGGTTTGTGCGAGGTGGAGAATCTGGAGCTGCTGGAGCGTCTGGTGGACCATCCGTTATTGCGAAAAGCCAATTATGGAATAATTCATAAAGAGTCGCCCGACCACAGGGGAATGGATGTGGCTTTGCTTTACCGGAAAAGTACTTTTCAGCCTCAAAGTTATTCGTGTATTGCGTTGCGCGATAGTTTGGGCGAAGCAATTGCTACCCGCGAAATATTACAGGTTGCAGGTTGTCCGTTCGGCGGTGAATTGATACACATTTTTGTCAATCACTGGCCTTCGCGTTACGGCGGGCTGATGGAGACCAAAATAAGCCGGAATATTGCGGCTCGGGCTCTGCGTGCGGCTGTTGATTCGCTGTTGCAAAATAATGCAGCGGCACGCATTGTTTGTATGGGCGACTTTAACGATCGACCGCATGATGAGAGTATTTACAACGTATTGGGCGCAACAGCTGGTGCTGATTCGTATTTGGTCAATCTTTCTGCCGGTTGGGAAGGGAAAGTTCCGGGAACAATTAAACATGAGCACGAATGGATGGTTTTCGATCAGTTTATGGTTAGCCGCAACATTGCTTCAAACTCCAGTGCCAAACTTATTGCTGAGCCATTTTTGTTGGAAAACGACCCGAAATATGCAGGTAAAAAACCATTTCGTACTTATATCGGCTTTCGTTATAATGCTGGCTTTTCCGATCACTTACCTGTTTTGTTGAGATTGACGGAGTTGAATGGCGAAGGAAAAGAATAAGGCTGAGGATAAGCAAAAAATATTTAGAGGAAGTGTTTGTCGGACGACTTCAAGTCGTCCGTTAAATAAGGGACAATTGCAACTTCGCGATCAATTTCTTGTCTTTACTAAAAAATTAAAGACAAAAATGAAAAGATCGAAATTGTTTTCACACGTGAACGTATTTTTATTTTTAAGTACAATATTCTTTCTGTCAGCTTGTTCTTCATCAAAAGATTCAATTACTCCGGAGAACGATTGCCAATATGCAAACTATCCTTCATGTGATAATTCAGATTATATTCTTCCCTTTCTATCCGGGAAAAAGTTCAAAGTTGTTCAAGGAAATTGTTCTCCTCAGAAAGCTCCATGGACTCATTTCAAAAACATGAAGTATGCGTATGACTTTGCCATGCCCATCGGAACAGAGATTGTAGCTTCTTATCGTGGAACAGTAATTTTCGTGCGGGATGAATTTACAGATAATGATCATGGTGCAGATCAAGGGAATGCTATCGTGATTCTGCATGACAACGGAACGACTGCCTTATATGGTCATTTAACATTTAAAGGATCAAAAGTGTTACTCGGACAGCTTGTAGAACAAGGACAAGTAATCGCGTTAAGTGGTAATTCAGGACAAAGTCCATTCCCTCATCTGCATTTTCAGCTTAATGCTTGCGGCGACTTTTCAAACTGTCCCTCAATTCCTATTGCTTTCAGAAATGTTTATCCCAGGGAGGTTATCCTGAAAAAAGATAAAACATATGAAGCACAATAATCTCTCGCTATCTCACCAATCCTACTTACTGATGCGGATTTTCAATCAAGAGTGGCGGGTGTAAGTTGCGATTTATTGGACGACTTCGAGTCGTCCGATAAATAAGAAGCATCGCATAAAAAAACAGCGTGATATTGCTACCACGCTGTTGTATATTCTAAGACTCTAAGGTTTGTTGTTAATAATCTGTTAGTTACATCATTCCGCCCATGCCGCCGCCACTCATAGGAGGCATTGCAGGAGCATCTTCTTTGATGTCAACCAACACATACTCGGTAGTAAGGAACATTCCGGCAATAGAAGCCGCATTTTCCAATGCTACGCGAGCTCTTTTCGCTGGGGCGATAACACCCAGTTTCGTAGAAATTCTGGTACACCCGCTAATCGGGATTTGCAATCCCGATCTTTTTCAGCAAGGGGTTGAAGAATAATAAATAGCTACTAATATTTTCATAAATAAAAAGTGAGGCAATGGTTTTCTACTGCTGCCTCACTTGCGTAATATCGAATTACTTAATATTGGGGAAGCGGAGGATGTCGCCTGTCTGGCCGAGCAGCGAGGCATAAGTAGTGCAATCAATAAAAAAAGCCAGCCCAAATGAAAGGACTGGCTTGCAGTATTTTATTCTTTGTGTTTACTTCACAAACGATTTGGCTTTGTCGATGGCAGCACCGAGGCCGGCAACATCTTTACCACCGGCAGTGGCATAAAAAGCCTGACCACCACCGCCACCTTGCATTTCTTTGGCGGCTTCTCGGATGATTTGTCCCGCATTCAACCCTTTTTCTGCAACTAAATTGTCAGAAACCATAATTGTCAAACTTGGTTTTCCGTCTATTTCGGCACCCAGCACAAGGAACAAATTATTGAGTTCGCCTTTCAGTTGGAAGGCAAGGTCTTTAACGGCCTGAGCTGAATCGAGATTGATTTTTTCAGCAATAACATTTACTCCGGCAATTTCCGAAACTTTATTTTTCAGTTCTTCTTTGATTCCGGCAGCAGCTTTGCGTTCAAATGCTTCGATTTGTTTTTGCAAGCGGGCATTTTCAGCCAACAGGTCTTCTACCGATTTTTTCAGATTTTGGCTGTTATTCAGTACCGAACGTAATTCGGCTAATTCTTCGGCATTTTGTTTAAATAACGCTTCTGCCTTTTCTCCGGAAATAGCTTCTATACGACGAACTCCGGCTGAAATAGCGCTTTCCGACGTAATAACAAAAGCACCGATTTGACCCGTTGCAGGAACGTGCGTTCCACCGCAGAATTCAATCGAATCGCCAAATTTGATTACGCGTACAGTGTCGCCGTATTTTTCGCCAAACAAAGCAATGGCTCCCATTTCTTTGGCATCGTCAAACGGAATATTGCGTTTTTCTTCGCAAGCGATATTGGCGCGGATCATCTCGTTTACCCGTTGCTGAATCTGATCCAATTCTTCTTTGCCTACTTTCTGAAAGTGAGAAAAGTCGAAACGCAGATAGTCAGCCTGAACCAGCGAACCCTTTTGTTCAACATGAGTTCCCAGGACTTCGCGCAGAGCGTGGTCGAGCAAGTGGGTTGCACTGTGGTTGTTGGCAATTTGCTCGCGTTTGCGGGCATCTACCACCGCTGTAAATGTTGCTTCCGGATTGGCAGGCAATTCGTTGGCAATATGAATAATCAGGTTGTTTTCTTTTTGTGTGTCAATGATGACCGTTTTTTTGCCGTCAGCTTCAATGTAGCCGGTATCGCCAACCTGACCTCCCGATTCTCCATAAAACGGAGTTTTATCGAACACCAGGTGGAAAAATTCTTTTTTCTTTTGCACTACTTTGCGGTAACGGGCAATTTTCACCGGAGCTTCCAGGTGGTCGTAACCAAGGAATTCAACCGATTCAATGTTGTGCAATTCCACCCAGTCATCGGTTTCCTGCGCCGCAGCATTACGCGAACGGTTTTTCTGAGCTTCCATTTCTACCGCAAATCCGGCTTGATCAACGGTCATGCCTTTTTCGCGACAAATGAGTTCAGTAAGGTCGAGAGGGAACCCGAATGTGTCGTACAACGTGAATGCATCTTTTCCGCTCACTTCGGTTTTGTTTTCCGCTTTTGCTTTCGAAACCAGTTCGTCGAGCAGGCGGATACCTGTTTCCAGTGTGCGCAGGAACGATTCTTCTTCTTCTTTAATTACTTTTTCAATGAGTACCTGTTGAGCGACCAATTCGGCAAATGCTTCTCCCATTTGGTCTTTCAGTACTTCAACTAACTTATAAATGAATGCTTCTTTGAATCCCAGGAAAGTGTAGCCATAACGTACAGCACGACGCAAAATGCGGCGGATAACGTATCCGGCTTTGTTGTTTGAGGGCAATTGTCCGTCGGCAATCGCAAACGAAATGGCACGCAGGTGGTCAGCAATTACGCGCATGGCGATGTCTGCCTTGTTGTCTTTTCCGTAAGGAATACCACACAGCGATGATATTTTTGCAATGGTTGTTTGAAATACATCGGTGTCGTAGTTCGACTTTTTACCCTGAAGAACCATGCAAAGACGCTCGAATCCCATCCCGGTGTCAACGTGCTTGGCCGGAAGTTCCTGTAAACTGCCGTCTGCTTTTCGGTTGAACTGAATAAATACCAGGTTCCATATTTCAATTACCTGAGGATGGTCGTTGTTTACCAGCTGAACTCCCGGGATTTTTGCGCGCTCTTCGTCGTCGCGAATGTCCACGTGAATTTCAGAACAAGGTCCACATGGCCCGGTGTCGCCCATTTCCCAGAAGTTGTCTTTCTTCTTTCCGTCGATAATACGATCGGCCGGGAGGTGACGTTTCCAAATATCGTAAGCTTCGTTGTCTTTGCTTAAATTATCGTCTTTGCTTCCTTCAAAAACGGTTGCATACATGCGGTCGGCCGGAATGCCCATGCGGGTGTGTAAAAATTCCCAGGCCCAGTCGATGGCTTCTTGCTTGAAATAATTTCCGAACGACCAGTTGCCAAGCATTTCGAACATCGTGTGGTGGTAGGTGTCGTGTCCTACTTCTTCGAGGTCGTTATGCTTTCCCGATACGCGTAAACACTTCTGTGTGTCGGCTACGCGTGGCCATTTTGCAGGCTCGTTTCCAAGAAACCAGTCTTTAAATTGATTCATTCCCGCGTTGGTAAACATCAGGGTTGGGTCGTTCTTTACGACCATGGGGGCAGAGTTAACTATCGTGTGTTCTTTTTCAATAAAAAAATCCAAAAATGCCTTTCTGATATCTTTTGAATTCATCCTTATCCTTTTATAAAAATTGTTAAAATAGTGTTGTTTGCCAACAAACCCATTTATGCTACCGCTAAAATTATTAGATTTGCTACCTGCTGGCAAGACTCGTTTTTTCAGAGTGTTGCAAAGTTAGATTATTTACTTAAATTTGGTACAAATCAAAAAATAAATTCACAAGGAGCTTGATTCATGGCAAAAGTCAAGTACAAATTTAACCCTGAGACATTAAGCTATGATAAAGTAACCGTGAGTTTCATTTCAAAACTGAAACGGTTATTTACTTATCTGTCGTCAACAATCGGATTAGCCGTATTGCTGACTGTCGTTTTTTTGCAGTATTACGAAACTCCGCGAATGAAGCGTTTGAACAAGGAGAATCAACGACTGCAAACTCAATACGAATTGCTTTATAAAGACTTGGGAACTTTAGAAAAAGTGTTGGACGAAATACAGCGACGCGATGATAATTTGTATCGTGTTATTTTCGAAGCCGACCCAATCCCTTCAACCGTGCGGAAGGCCGGATTTGGAGGGGTAAATAAATATTCGCAGCTTGAAAGTTTTACTAACTCGGAGTTGGTAATTCGAAATGCAAAAAAATTGGATGTTTTATTGAAACAGGCCTATATTCAATCCAAATCGTATGATGAGGTGGTGAAAATGGCCCTTGATAAAGAAAAAATGCTGGCGAGTATTCCGGCAATTATGCCTGTGGCCAATCAAGACCTTGCCCGCACCGGTTCGGGTTTTTCATATCGTATGCATCCGATTTATAAAATCTGGAAATTCCACGAAGGACAAGACTTTACAGCCCCTACCGGAACTGAAATCTATGCAACCGGCGATGGTGTAGTAGTGGGAACTTACGGCAGCAAACGCAGTAAGGTGAGCTACGGACAATGGCTGGTGGTCGATCATGGCTATGGTTATAAAACACTGTATGGCCATGTGGATGCCTTTAAAGTGAAACCCGGTCAAAAGGTGAAACGGGGGGATGTAATTGCGTATGTAGGAAATACCGGAGGTTCGGTAGGGCCACACTTGCATTACGAAGTTCAGAAAGATGGTAAGCCCGTCGATCCTGCCTTCTATTTCTATAAGGACCTGAGTCCGGAAGAATACGAGAAAATGATTGCTATTTCGTCGAACGTCGGACAAGCTTTCGACTAAAAACAAAAAACTGTGCCATACAAAAAGCCTGTAATCGAGAAAGTATATTATTCGATTGGCGAAGTTGCCAATATATTGTGTGTGAATGCTTCGCTGATTCGTTTCTGGGAGAAAGAATTTCCCAGTGTAAAACCACATAAAAATAAAAAGGGAAACCGCATGTTTACCAAAAATGATTTGGAACAGCTGAAACTGATCTATCATTTGGTTAAAGAGCGCGGAATGACTTTGGATGGAGCACGCAAAAAAATACGCGATAATCAATCGGATACAGTGGATAATTTTGCCGTGATTGACCGTTTGAAGCAAATCAGGCAGATGCTTGTTGAAATAAAAGATGAGATTTAATGCAGGTACGGGATATTGCCACATTTATTGAAAGTCTTGCGCCTCTCGCTTATCAGGAATCGTACGACAACTCGGGATTGCAAATTGGTTCTCCCGACGATGACGTATCGGGAGTGCTGATTACCCTTGATATTACGGAGGCTGTTGTGGACGAAGCAATTCACCTCGGTCTCAATTTTATATTGGCTCATCATCCACTTATTTTTTCAGGATTAAAGAAAATTACCGGTCGCAATGAGGTCGAACGTTGTGTGGTAAAAGCTATTCAGCATAAAATTGCTGTGTATGTTGCTCATACAAATCTAGACAGTGTGCCGGGCGGTGTAAATACCAAGATGGCCGAAAAGCTGGGTTTAATCAATTGCCGGATGCTTGGTAATGTGGAAGGACAACTGAAAAAACTGGTCACTTTTGTGCCGGTCACTTTTGCCGAAAAAGTGAGAAATGCTTTGTTCGATGCTGGAGCCGGAAATATTGGGAACTACGATTCGTGCAGTTTTAATCTTTCGGGGCAGGGTACTTTTCGGGCCGGAGAGGGTAGCAATCCTTTTGTAGGAGAGAAGGGGCAATTGCATTTTGAAGAAGAATTGCGCATTGAGACAATTTATCCGAAACATCTTCAGCATAAAATTATAGCAGCACTATTGGCTGCACATCCCTATGAGGAAGTGGCTTACGATATTTATCCGCTCGAAAATGCCAACCCGCAGGTTGGAATTGGAGTGATTGGAGAGTTGCCTGAACCGATGGAAGAAATTATTTTTCTGAAAAAACTGAAAGAAACGTTTTATTGCGGAGTGGTGAAACATACTGCGTTGCGCCATAAAACTATTTGCAAGGTAGCATTAATCGGAGGTTCGGGAAGTAGTTTTTTGGGCATTGCAAAAGCCGCCGGAGCTGATGTTTTTGTGAGCGGAGACTTTAAATATCACCAGTTTTTTGATGCGGAAGGCAAAATTTTGATTGCCGACATTGGCCATTTTGAAAGTGAACAATTTACGAAAGAACTTTTTTGTGAATTACTTACAAAAAAATTCCCTAAATTTGCAGTCCGTTTATCGGAGGTAATTACCAATCCGGTTAATTATCTGATTTAAAACAGAAAATAATATTTCAGATTATATGAATACACAGTACGCAAAAGACGACAGCAAGAACATAAGTATCAGCGAAAAGCTTAAAGCTTTGTTTGAGTTGCAGCATGTCAATTCGGAGATCGACAAAATTAAGATGCTCCGTGGTGAGTTGCCACTTGAAGTGCAGGATCTTGAAGACGAAATTGCCGGTTTGAAAACCCGTGTGAGCAATTACGAGGACGATGTGCGCACCTTGGAAACATCAATTGTTAACCGTAAAAATGCAATCAAGGAGTCGGAAACGCTGATTGCTAAATACACAGAACAGCAAAATCATGTTCGCAACAATCGTGAGTTCGATTCGTTGAGTAAAGAGATTGAATTCCAGAAACTTGAAATTGAATTGTCGGAAAAACGTATTCGTGAATTTACGGCTGAGCTTTACAGCAAGAAAGAATCGATTACAACATCGACTTCTTATTTGAGAGAGCGTGAAGAAGATTTGGATCGCAAACGCAAAGAGCTGGAAGAAATTACTGCTGAAACAAAAATCGAAGAAGAAAAACTGAAAGCTAAGTCAGAAAAAATCGAGAACTTTATTGAAGCTCGTTTGCTGACAGCATTCAAACGTATCCGCAAAAATGCACGCAACGGGCTTGCAGTTGCAACAGTACAGCGTGACGCTTGTGGTGGTTGCTTTAACAAAATCCCGCCACAGCGCCAGATGGATATTGCTTCGCGCAAAAAAATTATCGTGTGCGAATATTGTGGACGTATTTTGGTTGACAAGGACATTCTTGACACCGAAGATCCGGAATAATCGATGATGAAATAATAGCAGAAACCTTCGGCTGTTACGGTCGGAGGTTTTTTTATGCCAAAAATGTTGCTTAGTTGAGCGAAGGATTTTCGGGATAGTTGAGCCACAGCGAATATTTACCACCCATCTCGCCGACCGCTTTTTCCCATAGTTCGTGATCCGATTGGTGCATCAATGCATATTGCTCCATTTCGGACACCAGCCAGGAATTTTCGTTTATTTCTTCTTCAAGCTGGCCGGGAGCCCATCCCGAATAGCCAACAAAAAAACGAATATCGCTGGCCGTAATTTTTCCTCGTTTAATTTCGTCCCGGAGTACATCGAAATCGCCTCCCCAGTACATGTTTCCGGTAATGTGTTCACTCCCTGGAATTTGTTTGCCTAGTGAGTGAATGAAATATACAGAATCGGTGCTCACCGGGCCACCCAAACATATTTCAGCCTGAAACCCGGGCAGGTCGTCGAAGAGATGTTGTACCGGAAATTCAACGGGTTTGTTCAGAATAAAACCAACAGCACCATTCTCGTCATAAGAAGCCAGAAGTATAATCGAGCGGTTAAAATAACTGCCCGGAAGAAAAGGTTCAGCAATCAAAATCCGACCCTTTTTCGGCTCCATGTCATTCGTCTTGATACGGAATATGTCGCTGTTAAATGTCATCTTTTTTCTGTAATTCTTCGACAATTTAATAAAATTCAAATAACAATCAAATAGATGTATTTTTTTGTTTGCTGAAATATGCGGCTCTTTTTGGGCCGAAAGAATCAGGGATGGAGTAAAACCGGGTGGTGGCAAAATGTGCAAAACCCATCGGGCGACAAGCCTGAAACGTTTATCTTATGGCGGTTTCGGCTGATTACTTCGTATCCGCAAGCCGGGCAAAATGTGTTGGCTTTGTCGGCAGTAAACAGGTTTCCCAAAAAAACATGGCGAATTCGTTTTTTTGCATGGTAATAAAGTTGCAATAGGGTTGTTTCGGGGGTTGCTTCCTGTTTCATGCGAAACGAGGGAAAGTACCGCGATAGATGAAGCGGTATGTTTTCGCCAATATGATTAATGATCCAGTCGAGCATGAGGTCGAACTCTTTGGAACTGTCGTTGAGCCCGGGAATAATTAAGCAAGTGATTTCAAGATGTGCATTACTGTGGGCAATGGCCTCGATAGTTTGAAGTACAGGGGCAAGTCGTCCCTGTGTTTGTACTCGGTAAAAACGATCGTTGAATGCCTTTAAATCGATATTGAATGCATCGACATGAGGAAGTAATTTTCGCAATGGAATTTTGTTGATGAAACCATTTGAAACCACTACGTTTTTTAGTCTCTGTGCATGATTTGCAATACTCAGATCAAGCAGATATTCGTAGGCAATAAATGGTTCATTATAGGTGTAGGCCAGGCCAATATTTGAAGGAATGCCGGCGGCTTGTTCAACAAGGTCTTCAATGTTGTATTCTTTTAACCAAAAAAAATCAGTGGGACGGCATTGCGAGATACGATAATTCTGACAGAACGAACAATGGAAATTGCATCCGACCTGGCCGATCGACAGAATTTTCTTGCCCGGATAAAAATGAAAAAGCGGCTTTTTTTCAATGGGATCGAGATTGATGGACGAAACTTTTGCATAGGTCGATGCATATAATTTCCCATCAATGTTTTCGCGTACGCGGCAAAAACCAGTTTGCGATGGTGATATTTTGCACCGATGCGGACAGAGTCTGCATTGTATCGTGTTGTCACTCGCCGATGTATAATAGAGCGCTTCGTGCACCTGTTTTGGTTTTTCGTTTTAGAATGTGATTCGTGTACGAAAAAGAAGAATTTTGGTTTGTTGTTTTTTTCGATAATCCGAAAATACTTATTTTTTATAGTCATTTGAGCGGGTGTTGTAATTTTTGTGTTTAGACGTGCATAATTCGTATTAGAATAAAAGAGTTATTTTTGGTAACTGGTTTCAGAATAAAATAATATACCAAATGGAGAGTCCGTTGCACATGAAAATACGAACAATTAATTGGCTGGTTGCTTGTATAATTGGATTGTTCATGATTTTTCCTGACGTGGTTCTCTATTTTGAAAGAACGAATTTCGATAATGGCGGATTCAAAAATGAAGAACGTTTCAGACCAGCACTACCTCAGCCAAACGATAATGAGCAGCGATTTGAGCCAATGGATAGTCCGACCTTTCGGATGCCTCCGGATCGGAAATTCGGTTTTGAGAATGAGAATAAAATACTGAAACTGGCGTGCGATTTTTTATTTTTCATGCTGAGTGCCAGAGGTTTGTTGTTTCTGAATTACCATCTGTTAAATGGAAAACGTCGCATTATGGCAGAAGACCGTAAATTGCTGGGAATTATTGTCTTTTATGGTGTGGTTTTCTGTTTTCTCTGTACCTTGCTTTATTCGCTGATTGAAGTCAATTTTATGCAATGGGGTTTTCGCCGGCATGGTTTTATTAACGGAATGCTGATGTTCCGCTTTTTCTTTTTAGGAATTGTGGCAGGTTTGTTCGGTTTTATTACTCGTTTGATTTATAAACAACAACTGGTTGTAGTAGAAAACGAACGACTGCAACGCGAGAATATTCAAAATCGTTTCGATGCACTCAGCACTCAGGTTAATCCTCATTTCTTTTTTAACTCGTTAAACTCATTGTCGTCGCTGGTGCGCGATGGGGAATGCGATAAGTCGTTGAAATACATTGATAAACTATCGGGCATTTTTCGATATGTATTGAAAAGCAAACCCAAAGAGCTTGTTCCTTTATCTGAAGAATTGGGCTTTCTGGATGCTTTCCGGTATTTGTTGGAAATCCGTTTTGAGAATAAACTTTCGTTTGACATTCAGGTGGAAGAAATCGACCGGAATACGTTTCGACTTCCGGTTTTATCGTTGCAGCCGCTGATTGAAAATGTGGTCAAGCATAATGTGGTAAGTGAGGACGATCCAATGGAAATTCAGATTTATATCGACGACAGCAAAATGCTTTGTATTTCGAATCCAATACAACGAAAGATTGATGTTGAAACGGGGATGGGAATAGGTGTTGAAAATCTGGATAAGCGTTACCGACTTCTTACTGGTGCCGGAATTACTATAATTGAAACTGAATCTGTTTTTACGGTGCAACTTCCGTTGCTTCGTTGAGCATTGCAAAAAAGGAATTTATGGAAGCTATTATTATTGAAGACGAAACCGCAGCTGTAAAAAATCTGAAAGCAATACTTGACGCAGTTGCCCCGGAACTGAAAATCATTGCAACGCTCGACAGTGTAAAAAAAAGTGTGGAGTGGCTGAAAAATCACGATGCGCCGGAACTTATTTTCATGGACGTTCATCTG
Organism: Prolixibacteraceae bacterium; assembly: GCA_963668595.1. GTDB lineage: Bacteria > Bacteroidota > Bacteroidia > Bacteroidales > Prolixibacteraceae > GWE2-42-39. The sequence goes on from OY764876.1 coordinate 4,088,658, forward strand.
GCCGACGGGCAATCATTTCATATATTTAAACAGGTAGAAGTTGAATCGCCGGTTATTTTCACCACCGCATACGACGAATATGCGTTTGAAGCTTTTAAAGTTCATAGCATTGATTATTTGCTAAAACCAATTAACCCGGAAGACGTGTTGCGTGCCTTGAATAAATTCAGAAAGCTGACACGTTCGGATAAGAAAGATTATTTATCACGAATTTCAGCAATGATGTCGGAACGTCAATATTTTCGGACATTTCTGGTTCAGAAAAAAGATCGGCTGATTCCTTTACCGGTAAACCGCATTGCTTATTTCTATTCGAAAGACGAAAAAGTGACCGTGTGTTCTTTGGATGGAGAATGCTATCCGTACGACAAGACGCTCGATTCATTGATGACAAAACTCGATCCTGTTGAATTTTTCAGGGCAAACCGGCAATACATTATAGCCCATTCTGCTGTTCGGGAAGTGATTGTGTGGTTTGGCGGACGTTTGTCTGTTGTTCTTTTTGCCGAAACCGATGAACGGGTAATTATCAGTAAAGCCCGGGTCACGGCCTTTAAAAATTGGATGACAAAACGCTAATTCTCAGTTTGTGAAAAAATCTATTTAACGGAAAAATTCCTGCTTCACCCCTCATTTTTTCCGTTTCACCCTTCGCGACATACTATCCCTGTAATTTCCTCATTATAATAGTAAAATGAATTTGAGGAGAATGTTTTTCCTGACAATTCTGAATATAGAGAAGCTTGACAAAATAGCAACTTAATATTTGGATGAGCAGGGGAAATAAGGAGGGAAAAATGGAAGCAAAAGTGAAAAATTTACGGGAAACTGTGTCTGAATTTGGCACGGTAACGTTGGCTGATTTGAATAAAGTGAAACTGATGAATCGAATGGATCAAAAGTTTTGCTTGCCAGCCGATCAGCTGATGCCTGTGTTGCGTGAACTCAGTAATGAGTATTCGATGTTGGAAATTGATGGAGAAAAGATATTCCGGTATAGCAATATTTATTTCGATACAATTGATGATAAGATGTTTCTTTCTCATCAAAATGGGAGGAGGAATCGGTATAAAGTCCGGATGCGCCGATATGTTGAAACGAATGATTGTTTTCTTGAAATAAAGTTTAAAAACAACAAAGGGAGAACAATTAAGTCGCGTGTTGAAAGGACGGACATGCATCCGGCTTTTGCCGATCGGGAACTGCTGTTTCTTCAGCAATTATTGCCATTTCAGAATACTGAAATTATTCCCAAGTTGCAAAACCGATTCTTTCGGATGACGCTCGTCGATCAGCAATATACCGAACGGATAACCATCGATCTCTTTCCTGAGTTTGAAAATAAGTCAGACAAAATGGTCCTCGATAACCTGGTAATTATTGAGGTGAAATACGATCGTAGTAGCCAGCGATCGCTGATGAGCCAGATTCTGCGCACTTACCGGATCAGGGAACGGGGTTTCAGTAAATATTGCATAGGCCGCTCGTTGCTTGACACTGGAATCAAGAAAAATAATTTTAAGCCGATATTATTAGAAATCAAAAAGAAATATATCAACTAAAAACCATGATGCATTTTGTCGATTTATTATTAACTGCTCCTGAAGCGAGTAAACAGCTGGAATTATTCAATATTAAGTTGATTAATGTGGAAGACTTCCTGGCCTTGCTGGTCCGTTTTGCCCTTAATTTAATGGTCGTTACTGCGATTGTTGTCGGACTTTATGCAAAAACGAGCAAGCGTAAAGATTTTTATTTCAGCTTTATTGCTGTAAGTATGGTTATTTTCCTGCTTTGTTTTCTATTGGTTAGCGTGAAAATTGAACTTGGTTTTGCACTGGGCTTGTTTGCTGTGTTTGGCATTATCCGGTATCGTACCGATTCGATTCCAATTAAAGAAATGACCTATTTGTTTGTGGTGATTGGCGTTTCGGTAATTAATGCACTATCGAATAAAAAAGTTAGTTATGCCGAATTGATAACTACAAATCTTTTGATTGTAGCAGGTCTTTATATTCTGGAAAGCATATTGAATCTGAGACAGGAAATTTCGTACCGGATTATTTATGAGAAGATTGAAAACGTTCAGTCGGGGCAGGAAGAAATATTACTGGACGACTTGAAGCGCAGGACAGGAAAAGAAATCAAACGATTCGAAATTGAACGAATTGATTTTCTGCGTGATGTGGCCTATATTAATGTGTTTTTTGATATAAATGGGACGAAAATGTTTGCGAAGAAGAATAATTAAAAAATGATAGATGATGAGACGGAGATTTATTCTTTTTTCAGTATTGCTGGTGCTTGGATTAAGTACAAAAAGTTGGGCTCAGTCGGACGATTTTGGAGCATGGCTTAGTGTGGGGCTTGAGAAAAAGTACGAGAAATGGACTTTTGAACTGGAGCAAGAGTTGAGGTCGATGGAAAATTCGGGTGAACTGGAACGGATTTCAACACAGCTGGGGGTTAGTTATAAACTTTGTAAGCCGCTAAAAATAGGTGCTTCTTATCAGTTTATTTCGATGAATGATCTGGAAAATGAGACAATGCAACCACGTCACCGGTTCAATGCGTTTGTGCAGGGAAAATACGAATGGAAACGATTCACTTTTTCGTTGAGGGAACGGATGCAATTGACCTTTAAAGATGAAACCGAACGAACTTATAAAATGAATCCTAAATGGAGTCTGAGGTCGAAACTGAAGGTGGACTACAATATTGCTGGTTCTCCCATATCTCCATTTGTCGGATTTGAATCATTTTATCAGTTAAATAATCCGGATGGGAATAAATTCGACGGGTTGAGGTATTCGCTGGGAGCTGGATACAAATTGAATAAGCATCATCATATTGATGTGTTTGGTTTGATTGATAAAGAAATTAATGTAAAAAATCCGGTGCAGCGATTCGTTGCCGGACTTGCTTACACGTATTCGTTTTAAAAAATGTTTTTGCGCTGAGAAAAATGAGAATGTCGAATTTTAAAGAACAGAAATGATGAACTTGATAAGTAAATTACTTTGGTGTCTGACTTTTTTTGCCGCATTACTGTCGGCCTGCGAAAGTGAGTTAGAGGAAACAGAGGAGACAGAAGAGGATATTGCTGAAACAATTTCCGATGCAACAGAAAATAATGCGGAGAGTCACGAAGCCGCAACCGATTACGTTTGGAACGAGAGCCAGGTGGTTGCTGTGCAACTTAATGGAAGTACTGCTACAACGTCGGGTAGTGGCGTGAAAATATCAGGAAACAAAATTACGGTGTCGTCAGCCGGAACCTATAAATTTACCGGAACTCTGACTGATGGACAGATTATTGTGAATACCGCTGACGCAACAATTGTTCGGCTTATCCTGAATGGAGCAACAATTACCTGTTCAAACAGTGCCCCGATCAATATTGAAAAGGCGGCAAAAGCATTGATTGTTTTGGCTGATAATACCGTGAATACGCTCACTGATGGAGCTTCTTACCAACTGGCATCAGGTAGCGATGAACCCAATGCAGCAGTGTTTAGTAAAAGCGACCTGACCATTTACGGCACGGGAACTCTTGTGGTAGATGCCAATTATAACGATGGAATTACCAGTAAAGATGGTTTGATTTTGAAAAGTGGAATTGTAAAAGTGGATGCAAAAGATGATGGTATTCGTGGAAAAGATTATTGCATTATTGACGATGGAACCGTTCAGATAACTGCTGGTGGCGATGGTTTGAAATCGGATAACGAAGACGATGCCGACTGCGGTTATATTCTGATTAAAAAACTTACAGCAACTATTGTTTCTGGCGGCGATGCGATTTCAGCCAATACCGATGTGATGATTGAAGATGGTGATTACACCATTACTTCAGGTGGAGGTAACAGCAAAACTGTTAGCTCCGATCTCTCCTGCAAGGGAATAAAAGGAGCAGTGAACCTGATTGTCGATAAAGGTACTTTTTCGCTGAATTGTGCTGACGATGCGATTCATTCCAATGGCGCAGTTGTGGTAAATGATGGAACGTTTGTAATCTCAACCGGAGACGATGGTCTTCATGCTGATTCATCGTTGAAAGTAAATGGAGGTGATATTACAATAAGCAAATCATACGAAGGAATTGAAAGTAAAATTATTGAAATAACAAGCGGAACCATTCATCTTAAATCGAGTGACGACGGAGTGAATGTTGCTGATGGCTCGGGTGCCGAAATGGGAGGCGGTTGGCCGGGAGGAAATATGAATACCAGTACAAGTAGTAATTTGTATTTACGTATCAGCGGTGGTTATATTTATGTCAATGCTGGTGGCGATGGCATTGATGTGAATGGTTCTATTGAAATGAGTGGAGGAACAGTGATTGTGGATGGTCCAACCTCGAATGGGAATGGCCCGCTTGATTACGATAGGAGCTTTAAAATAACCGGAGGATTCTTGCTTGCAGTCGGGAGTTCGGGCATGGCTCAGGCTCCGGATACCAGCTCGTCGCAAAATTCAATCTTGCTGAATTTTACTTCAACCAAACAAGCAGGTACAATTATTCGTGTTCAAACTACCGAAGGGAAAGAACTCTTTACCTATTCTCCGGCAAAATCGTATCAGTCGGTTGCTTTCTCTTCGCCTGATTTGGCTAAAAGTACATCATACGATATTTATTTCGGGGGAAGCTCAACGGGAACGGTTGTAGATGGATTGTTTAACAGTGGCGTTTATTCTTCGGGAACAAAATCGACAAGTTTTACAGTTTCTTCAACTACAACAAAAGTGAGCGTTAAGTAGTAGTTATGTTATATTGAGTAATGATGCTCCCAACGAGTGGTTTGTTGGGGCATCATTTTTTTATACTAAATTTTTCTGATAAATCTCCAGTGCGGCAGGGAATGGTTGCAGTGCCCGTTCAAAAATTCCCAGCGAATAAGCAATGGTGAGTCCGTAATTGGTAATTGGCACTCCGGCCTGACGCGCTTTCATTATACGATTCAGCATTTCACGCCGGTTCCACATGCAGGCGCCGCAGTGAATAATCAGTTTATATTCTGAAATATTGTCAGGGAAATCGTGCCCGCGTTGGTGGTCAATCTGTAATTTTCCTCCGACATACTGAGTCAGCCAGCGAGGAATTTTTACTGTGCCAATGTCTTCCCCAATTGGGTGATGCGAACAGGCCTCTGCAATCAATACCTTGTCGCCGGTTTTTAACTGATCGATTGCCATTGCTCCGCGTACCATTTCTGCCAAATCGCCTTGGTGGCGTGCAAAAAGAATGGAAAAGCTGGTTAGCGGAATTTCAGGCGGAGTGTCGGCTGCTACTTTCAAAAAAGCCTGACTGTCGGTAACCACCAGTTTGGGCGGTTTATTTAGTCTTGAAAGTGCTTCGCGCAATTCACGTTCTTTGGTAACCATGCAAAACGAGTCACCATCAAGCAAATCGCGTATGCTTTGTACCTGGGGCAAAATCAGTCTCCCTTTGGGCGCTTCTTTGTCAATGGGAACAACTAAAATAGCAGCTTCTCCCGGGCCAACAAGATCGGACAAAATGCTGGGTCGATTAATAAAATCATCCGGTGCTGTCTTCAATATTGTTTGGCGGAGGATAGAAATTCCTTCTCCATTCAATGCTGATGTTTCCACAAATGGGAGCTTTTCTCCCGATAAACTGTTGAGCAGACACGAGCGGGATGGATACAAATCGGATTTATTGAAAACCAATATTGCCGGAATATTGCGGTCTTTCAATTCCTGAAGAATCTTCTCTTCAAAATCTCCCCAGTCTTTGCTATTCGACACAATAATTCCGAGATCGGTGCGATCAAAAACGGCCATTGTTTTGCGAATACGTTGCTCTCCCAATGCACCCACATCATCAATTCCTGCGGTATCGATAAATAAAACGGGCCCCAGAGGAAGCAATTCCATGGGCTTTTCAACCGGGTCGGTAGTGGTTCCTGCCACATCGGAAACAATGGAGACTTCCTGGTTGGTCAGGGCATTTAAAATCGACGATTTTCCGACATTTCTTCTTCCAAACAGGCCAATATGCAGCCGAAACGATTTTGGTGCTTTCATTTTTACTATTCCTTGAAAAATCGAATGTACAAATATTCAAACAATCGGAAACAAAAAAAGACCGGAACTTCCGGTCTTTTTTATGCGAAACAGATGTTTCTTATTTCTTTTTGCTACAGCAAGCAGCTTTTTCTTTCGAACTGCATTCTTTTGATTTGCTGCATTTGCTTGCGCAGCTTCCTTCTTCCTGAACTGTTGCTTTTTTCGTTTGTGTGCACTCTTTTTTCTCTGTTGAAGTACAGCATTCTTTCTTTTCTTTTTTCTTTCCGTCCTGTACGGTAGAGGCAGATACAGTAGCTCCAACAGCTACAAACAAAGCGATAATTAAAAGTAGTTTCTTCATTGTATTTGTTTTTTAGTGAATTGAGTCAATTTTTTTCTATTTGGTTGTAAAACTATAAAATTGGCAATTTATAATCGCTATAAAATTTGTTAATAATTGTGAGTGAACTCTTAACAACAATAATTTATTTGCGTTCATATAACGGATAAAAATAACAAGAGGACTGTTTTCTTGTTCAGTCCTCTTGTGAAAAATGTTATTTTTTGTCGCCACATGAGCCTTCTTTCTTCTCACTGCAACATTTTTTCGATTCGCAAGATTTTTTTGTGTCAGCTTTTGCATCGCTACTTTTGGCTTTTTTCTCTTTCTTTTCTTTTTCCATGGTTTTTACCACTTCTGCCTTTGGCGAAACAATTGTTGATGCAGTAGATGCACTAATTCCGATTGCGAAAACAGCTACTAAAATGAATGCTAATTTTTTCATGACATTTCTAATTTTAAAGTTAAACCGTTGCAATTTATTAAGAATTATTCAAAATAAGATCGGTGTTAACAAAAATTAAGAATAAAAGATAGAAAAATCTTACAAATAATAACTGTACAAATTTTCTATTTTAAAATGGACTATTTTTGGGCCGCCTAATTCCCCAATTTACAAACAGCTTCCGGACTGATTAATTCTTCAAAACGCTCTGCTGAGACGTAATTCAGGCGGATAGCAGCTTCTTTTACTGAAATATTACTTGTTGCTGAAAGCTTAACTGCTTCGCTGGCTTTCTGGTAGCCTATTTCGGGGATCAACGCGGTGGCAACAGCAGTGCTGTTTTCAAGCTGCCTGCGACAATTTGCCTCATTTGCTGAAATCCCGAATACGCAAAGTTCTCTGAAAATGTCGCAGGAAGAGGCCAGCAGGTCAATACTTTCAAGGATGCAGTGAGCGATCAGTGGCATGAACTGGTTTAATTCAAGATTTCCGGCAGCACTGGCCTGTGCAATGATTACATCGTTGCCCATTACTCTCATTGCTGCCTGTGCGACTGCTTCAGGAATAACCGGATTGACTTTGCCGGGCATGATGGATGAGCCTGCCTGACGTGGTGGCAGGTTAATTTCTGCGAGTCCTGCTCCGGGACCCGACGACAGCAACCGGAGATCGTTACTTATTTTGAAGAGCGATGTGGCACAGGCCTTTAGTATTCCTGAAACCTCGGTGAAAACATCGGCATTTTGTGTGTTGTCGGTCATGTTTTCGGCCCGGGCGAGTCCGATGTGGGTGTTTTCGCGCAGTCGGTCAACCACTTTGAAAATAAACTGGCGGGGAGCTCCCAGTCCGGTTCCAATAGCTGTTCCTCCGAGATTGACAACGCGCAGGCGTTCTTCGCATTTGTAAATGCGCCAGCGATCACGGTTAAACGCTTCGGCATAGGCACCCATTTCGCGTCCAAGTGTAGTTAATACGGCATCCTGTAATTGGGTGCGGCCTATTTTCACAATGTGGGCAAATTCTTTTTCTTTTTGCTGAAATGCTTCCTGCAAGCCTAGTACGCTTTGTTCCAGACGACGAAGCAAGCGGATTGCTGCAATTTTAAGCGCAGTAGGGTAGGTGTCGTTGGTCGATTGATGCAGATTGATGTCGTCGAGCGGGGAAATATATTCGTAGTTGCCTCGTTGTTTGCCGCAAATTTCGAGCGCACGATTAGCAAGCACTTCGTTTACATTCATATTGGTCGATGTGCCGGCCCCGCCTTGCAGTGCATCCACTACAATATGCTCATTCAGCAAACCTTCTCTCATTTCGATGCAGGCTTGTTCCATTGCATCTTCTTTTGGAGGGTCGTTCCAGAAACCTAAATTCCGGTTTACCTGCATGCATGCCAGTTTTACATCACCGTATGCCTGAATGAGTGCAGAATGCACAGATTGCCGGCTTAACGGGAAATTTTCAAGTGCCCGCTGTGTGTGAATGCCGTAAAGTTTATCGGCTGGAACTTGCCTGATACCTAATAAATCGGTTTCGGTGCGCATAGTATTTCTTTTTCTGAAATAAAGATATGGTTTTTGCCGAAAAGCTGGTATGATCTACCCGAATGAGTTTAAATCTGTGTTTTAATTCCCGGTAGATAATTCATTTTTATGCTGAAAATGAGTAGCAAAGTCCTCTTGTTTGATTGTGTGATTTTATATTTTTAGGCAATAATTTCAGAATTAGGCACAATGAACAGAACGATATTTTTCAGAAAGCTTTTTTGTATCGTAACAATATGTCTTGGCTCAGGCTTTTTCCCTGAATTGTTTGCGCAAATACCTTTGCAGTCGCAATCAGTCTATGATGGGAATATTGAAAATCAGCCAGTAATTTTAATGAGTGGAGAAGTCGAAGACTCTGGTTTTTTTATTCTGAAACGAAACAATGCAGTGGAAGATCGGCATACTTTTTCGCTCGCTAAAACGGACGGACAATGGGTTTTTCAATCGGATTTGTATGCCGGGAAGATGAAAAAAATGAAGATTGAGGAAAATGGTTTTCAAGCGAAGCTGGTTTTATCGAACCGAAAAAAGCGTTTCTTCTTTTTTCCTCAGCAAGTGCCGGTTTATTTTGAAAAACGAACCGAGGTGGCAGTAACTCCCGGAACCCGCTACAGCGAAATTCAATTCAGAAAATCGGAAGTGAGTTCGGATATTACCTACGGAAAAGCTTACGGATACTGGACAGAATCGCCCTATTCGGACGAACCGTATATTCAAACGCTGGCCAAAGGATTGATCAAAACATTTGACGATCACAGTTTGCTCGATTTGAAATTAGATATTTACCAGCCGCTGGGCGACACATTGAAGAAAAGGCCGTTGGTGGTGCTGATTCACGGTGGCGGTTTTTACATTGGCAGCAAACAGTCGGTGAGTGAGCGCAAATTAGGCATGGAATTATCGTCACGCGGGTACGTGGTGGCCTCCATCAACTATCGACTGGGATTTAAACCTACCTCCAGTGATATTGAGTTGAGTGCCTATCGGGCCATTCAGGATGCGCATGCAGCATTGCGTTATTTGGCAAACCATGCCGACAAACTTCGGATTGATCCGGATCAGATTTATGTGGGCGGAACCAGTGCAGGAGCGGTGGCTTCGTTAAATCTGGCTTTTATGGACAATGACGAACGTCCGGCGCAAATAATGGATGCCGAAAAAGGTGGCGCGTCCAATCGGATTGAGTCATCGGGCAATAAACTAACCGATTCTTTTCGGATAAAAGGTGTGCTGAATATGTGGGGAGCAGTTTCCGATTTGAATATTATTGATGCCGATGAAAAAATTCCGGTACTTTCTATTCATGGAACTGCTGATGAAGTTGTTCCTTTCGGGTACGATTATCCGTTTCAGAATTCGTTATTACTGAACCGCGCATTGATGAATAAAATGTACGGATCGAAACCGATTCATGATCGCTTGAAAATACTGGGTGTTCGTAACGAGTTGCTTGCTCTTCCCGGACTGGGACACGAGCCTGAACTGCGAACATTTAATACGCTGAATCATTATATGGATACAATTACCAGTCATGTGGTTGATTTTCTGAAAACAGAAACAGCTCCGCAGTTGGTTTTACCTGAAAAACAATTATTGCTGAATAAAGTGTCGGCGCTGAAGCCGTTCTATTACGAATTGACGGGCGGAAAAATCGCTCAGGTTCAGGTGACCGGAGGCGTGAAAACATCCTCCGATCCGACTGACCTGTCAATTATTTGGTTCCGAAACAGTACCGATCGTCATTTTTCAGTAACGATGACCAATCAGTACGATGCCTGGAATACGCAGACTTTTCAAATAAAGTCGGAATAAATTTAGCAATACATGTCGTGTTTGCCCTGGCGGACTTTTTCAACCAGCTTGATGGCTCGCTGTTGGGCAACTCCACTCATCGACGCAATGGTTTCGTTAATGAGTTTTTCGCCTACTTCGCGGGTTTCCGGCGAGGCAAAGTCCATCAGGTATTCCATAAATGTTGAAACAGCATTCGGGTTGCAATGTGCTTTAATATCGCCCGGTTTGGCCATGTCCATAAAATCGGCTCCGGTGCGTCCCAACCGGTAGCAGCCAGTACAGAACGACGGCACATAACCCATTGATGCCACATCGCGAATAACCTCATCGAGCGGGCGATGGTCGCCCAAACTGAATTGTCCCGAAACTTCATCCGGAATGTCTTCTTCGTATCCTCCGGGATTGGTGCGGCTTCCTCCCGAAATTTGCGAAACACCCAATGCAAAAGTGTCGCGGCGCATTTGTGCGGTTTCGCGGGTTGACATGATGATGCCTGTGTAAGGAACTGCCAAACGAAGAATCGCAACAATTTTGCGGAACTCCAGATCGGAAACCGCATGCGGCGGATGTGACGCAATGTCGCTGCCTGTTGCAGGCTCAAGCCGTGGAACACTGATGGTGTGAGGACCAACGCCAAAAACTGTTTCCAGTTCTTTGATGTGTTGCATCATTGCCAGAATTTCGAAACGGTAGTCGAACAATCCAAACAGAACTCCGATTCCAACATCGTCGATTCCTGATTCCATTGCGCGGTGCAGCGACGAAACACGCCAGTCGTAGTTGCGTTTTTTCCCGCCTAAATGCACTTTGGCGTAGGTTTCGCGGTGATAGGTTTCCTGAAATATCTGGTAGGTGCCAATCTTTGCATCTTTCAGTTGTTTGAATTCGTCAATACTGAGTGGTGCAACATTTACGTTTACGCGGCGGATTTCACCTTTGTCGGTTTGCGCTGCATACACCGATGCAATGGAGTCGATCACATACTGAAAGCCCTGTTGTGGGTACGATTCTCCGGCAACGAGTAGCACCCGTTTGTGTCCCTGGCGAATTAACGCTTCTGTTTCGTGTTTAATTTCGTCCTGATTCAAAACACGACGAACAATATCTTTATTTTTTGCCCTGAAAGCACAGTAAGTACACTCGTTGGAACACAGATTGGAAATGTACAGCGGAGCAAAAATTACCAGTCGTTTTCCGTAGATGGTGTCCTTTATTTTGTTGGCTATTTCGAATAGTTCGTGCAAAAGCAGCGGATCATTAATGCCTGTGAGTACGGCAACTTCTTCCAGCGAAAGCCCTTTCATTTCTGCCGCTTTGGCCAGAACCTCCCTTATTTGCGCTGGTTCTGGTTTTCGGTTTTTTTCGAGGATGGAAAATACTTCCGCCTCATTAATAAAATTTATTGTCTGTTCCATGATTTTGGTTTTTTAGGCTGTGAACCTATTTTTTACTTTTTTGAAAGACCTGATTTAACGGTTACTCCCGGAATATTTCCGAGTTGACCAGTGAGCTGCCCCAGTTGGTCGGTGTCGCAATCAATTACTAGGGTGATAACAGAAGTGCTCCCTTTGATGTGCGGAATTCCGGTGCGTGCCAAAATAATATCGGCATGTTGCGAAAGCACCTGGTTGACTGACTGGGAGCATTTTTCGCGGTCATCAACAATGATTCCGACAAAGCCCAAACGACGGTTGGTTTCGTTCATTCTTAAAATTTTATTGCGGGAGCGATTGCTGACAAAAAAGGAGGTAAAACCAAAATAGAAAACAATCAGCGATGAAAGCTCGTCAATTGCTAAATGTTTATTATTTCCCCTCCCTTGTGGTCAGCCCGGTTGAACCTTCCCGCAGGATTCTGTTGCAAAAGTAAACGCTTTTGTTGAATGAAAAGCTGAGAGATGTCGGCTTTTTATTTTTTGCTTCAATCATTCGCTTTTTTGTTTTGTTGAAAAAGGCCAACAACATGATCTGCGACATGCGATTGCCGGTCATGCTGTCAGCCTGTCAGCATAGGCGGATAGTATGTTTTTGTCAGGTAATCAGTTTCTTTTGTGTGCCGATTGTCATTTGTGGCATGACGAGAAGGCAAAAATGTCGTTTCTTTCATGCTGCATCCGATATATTCCCCTTTGGCATAAATTCTGATACGGAGGGGGATGTCAAAATAAATATGTCTAACAAATTAAATAACTCAAGAAATGTCAGAATTGAAAGGTAAAATTCTTGCAGGGAAGATTTTAGTTCAACCTCAGGAAGCTGAAAAGAAAACAGCAAGCGGTATTATTATTCCAGACTCGGTAAAAGAAAAACCACAGGTAGGAAAAGTGGTATTGGTAGGTGCCGATAAAAAAGATGAGCCCATGCAGTTGAAAGCTGGCGATACTGTTTTTTACGGAAAATATTCCGGTACTGAATTGAATATCGATGGTACAGATTACCTGCTGATGTCGCAAACTGATGTGTTGTACATTATTTAATTGATTAGTAAACTTCATTAAACATTTTAGAAAATGGCTAAAGAAATTAAATTCAATATTGAAGCAAGAGATTTGCTGAAAAAAGGCGTTGACCAATTGGCTGATGCAGTAAAAGTAACTTTGGGTCCTAAAGGCCGCAATGTGGTGATCGAGAAAAAATTCGGTGCTCCGCAAATCACCAAAGATGGTGTTACAGTGGCCAAAGAAATCGAGTTGAAAGATCCGTATGAAAATATTGGCGCACAGATGGTAAAAGAAGTGGCCAGCAAAACTGGTGACGACGCTGGTGACGGAACAACCACCGCAACCGTGTTGACTCAGTCAATTGTTGGTGTTGGTTTGAAAAACGTAACTGCGGGTGCCAATCCAATGGATTTGAAACGTGGAATCGATAAAGCAGTTGCAAAAGTAGTTCAGAACATCAAAGCTCAGGCTCAAAATATTGGCGACGATTTCAGCAAAATTGAACAGGTTGCTAAAATCTCGGCTAACAACGATCAGGAAATTGGTAGCCTGATTGCTGAAGCAATGGAAAAAGTAAATAAAGAAGGTGTAATTACTGTTGAAGAAGCCAAAGGTACTGAAACATATGTGGATGTAGTAGAAGGTATGCAGTTCGATCGTGGTTATATTTCTCCTTATTTCGTAACCAATGCCGAAAAAATGGAAGCCGAACTGGATCATCCTTTCATCCTGATTTACGACAAAAAAATCAGCACCATGAAAGACATGCTTCCTGTGTTGGAACAAACTGCTCAAACAGGTCGTCCGCTGATGATTATTGCTGAAGATGTGGATGGCGAAGCATTGGCTACACTGGTGGTTAACCGCCTGCGTGGTTCGCTGAAAGTTTGCGCTGTAAAAGCTCCCGGATTTGGCGATCGTCGTAAAGAAATGCTCGAAGATTTGGCTGTCCTGACTGGTGGTGCAGTAATTACTGAAGAAAAAGGTATGAAACTGGAAGATACAACTATCGATATGTTGGGTCGCGCTGAAAAAATCACCGTAAACAAAGAAAATACAACTGTTGTGGCAGGTGCAGGCGATCAGGCTGCTATCGACGCCCGTGTTGGACAAATCAAACGCCAGATTGAAACAACTACTTCGGATTACGACCGCGAAAAATTGCAGGAACGTTTGGCTAAATTGGCCGGTGGTGTTGCTGTTCTTTACGTTGGTGCTGCTTCGGAAGTAGAAATGAAAGAGAAAAAAGACCGCGTGGACGATGCATTGAGTGCAACACGTGCTGCGGTTGAAGAAGGTATCGTTCCTGGTGGTGGTGTGGCTTACATCCGCGCTATTGCTGCGCTCGAAAATATGACTGGCGATAACGAAGACGAAACTACTGGTATCGAAATCGTGAAACGTGCCATCGAAGAGCCTCTTCGTCAGATTGTTGCTAACGCTGGCAAAGAAGGTGCTGTGGTAGTACAAAAAGTTCGCGAAGGAAAAGGCGACTTTGGTTACAATGCCCGCATCGATGAGTACCAGAATTTCTACGAAACTGGTGTTATCGATCCAGCTAAAGTAACTCGCGTAGCATTGGAAAATGCGGCTTCTATTGCCGGAATGTTCCTTACTACCGAGTGTGTGTTGGTTGACATCAAAGAAGATGCTCCAGCAATGCCTCCTATGGGTGGCGGCGGCATGGGCGGCATGATGTAATAGCCGACAGCCAGATTATAGATAATAGACTTTAGAGTCTTAGAATATACAACAGCGTGGTAGCAATATCACGCTGTTTTTTTTTATGCGATGCTCCTTATTTATCGGACGACTTCGAAGTCGTCCGATAAATCGTAGCAGACACCCCGCTCGAGCCAGTTTTCAAACTGGTGTGATTCATATAATTCTCAGCCTTAGTCTGAATTCTATTTAATTGAGTTTCGCAGAAAGAAGGTGTTTTCTTACGAATGATTAATTCATTGAATTAAAAAGTTATGAACAGTAGAAGAATCTTGAATTTTATTCTCAACCCTATGTGAAATGTGGTGGCTTGGATGTCAGAGATTTATCTGTTGATAAGTTTTGAGAAAGCAGGAAGGAACAGGACTGGGATTAGGCGTATATTTAGAATATGAATTTTCAAGAAACTAAAAATGGCTGACGATAAAAAGTACATACTCCTGCAAGGTGGAGGATCTTCAATTGCATACAATGACAATGACTGTTTTGTTGATGGTTCGTTAAGAAAAAAGAACGAGTACGACAAACCAACTTCCAAGGAAATAGCTGAGGACTTAAAGAAAAAGTTCTATAACGACTTTTTTAAGAAGCATTATAAAAATCTGGTGATTTTAACTGCAGCGGGGACTTCATTAGACAACGGAACTAACAAAGGAAAAACCAGGGATCAATTATGGACGTTTTGCGAAAGCAAAATAAATGCCTTCAAAGCAGAAATAGAAGGTGTTGAAACTAAAGATTTCTTTACGAATAGGGATATCGAGGGGCTACTTTCCTATATCATATTGTATGGGAAAATAACTGAAGCCGAAAAGAAATCAAAGATTAATAACCTCAGAAAGGAATTGGAGAAAAAAATCAAAGAAGCATGCGATCTTCAACTAGATAAATCTGCGCCTGCTCCCCACAAAACATTTTTAGATAAGATAACTGCAAGGAAGCCGAGTGATCCCAGAGTTCAGATTTTTACCACGAACTATGATACACTTTTTGAGCAGGCGGCTAACGAGGGAGGATTTGTTATTATAGATGGCTTTTCTTTTACTCATCCGCGCAAATTTTCCGGTAGGTATTTTGATTATGATATTGTACATAGAGAAAAGACCCGCATTAAGCAAGAAGAGAGTTTTGTTTCAAAAGTATTTCAACTGTATAAGCTTCATGGGTCATTGAATTGGGAAAGAGGTTCTGACAATAGAATAATTCAGAGAGAAAAGACTGATGATCCACTAATTATTTATCCTGCTTCTGAAAAATATGAAAGTTCGTATGAGCAACCCTATTTTGAAATGATGTCGAGGTTTCAACAGGCATTGCGAAAAGAGGAAACTTTGCTTGTTGTATTAGGCTTTGGGTTTCAGGACAAACATATCCAAAATGTAATTATTGAAGCGGTTGATCAAAATCCAGGGTTTCATCTGGTCATTATCAATTATAATACGAATCAGAGCATAGAAACAACGCATCTTGAACAATTCTTTGATAAAGTCGGCAAAATGGAAGTTAAGCGAAAAGTAACTATTCTGTTTGATACATTTAGTGAATTCACTAAGAATTATCCTGAAAATAAGACATACACCAAACCAGACAACAATGACACCGTTCAGCCATAATTATTTTCTGGGTTATATAAATGAGGTGACCGCTCAATATGTCAAGATTCATTTTCCTTCATCAAATTTGTTAGATAGGTTTTTACATGAAGGAACTCATTATGCCGGTGGAAATGTTGGAAACTTTGTTGTGATTGAAGGAGAAGAATATGGATTCTTGGCTCGAGTCATTGAATTAAACTTGCCGAATAGTGAACGGATTGCTATCAATGAAAAGGCAATTCACCACGATGACACAGAATTTCATCCATCGGGGAAAGCGGAACTCCTGTTGAGTTTTAGTGTGTATAATCCTGAAAAAACAGAGAAGACCATTTCAAAATATCCGTCAATTGGAGCAAAAGTATATGCTTGTTCGGATGAGCAGATTGAAACATACGTGGAAGAGTTCGGAAAAAAAGAAGACGAGCACAATAATGTTTATGCCGAAATTGGAAAACTAACATCAAATGATGCGAAATGTAAAGTTTCGTTGAACGCCTTATTTGGACGGCATTGTGCTGTTGTTGGAACAACAGGAGGTGGTAAGAGTTGGACGGTAGCAAAGCTGATCGAGTCAATAATAAATGAAACAAATAACAAGGTAATATTAATTGATGCTACTGGAGAGTATGCCAACCTCACAAAAAACTCAATTGAGATTGGTGATGGAAATAATATTTTTCACTACTCGCAACTTACAATTGATGAATTGTATTATTTATTAAAGCCATCTTCAAAAACTCAGGTGCCAAAATTGATGGAAGCAATTAGATCTTTGAAAATCGTAAAACTACTAAATGGCAGTTCCTTAGAAAAAAAGATTGATGCTCAAACAACAGTAGTGACCAAGATAGAAAATGATCTAGTAATTAAGAAGGATTCAGACAAAAGACCTTTCGAGGCTTTTTATTATAAAAACATCTCAAACATTGAAGATAGATATTGTGATTTCAATTTTGAAAAACTACCATATCAGATTACGCAGGAGTGTATTTGGGATAGTGCATCAGAGGGTTTTGGACAAAATAGAGTAGAGATTCCCACCAAGTGGGGTGGTCGAAATGAAACAGAAGTTTCACATTGTGTGAGTTTAATCTCAAGAGTAAATAATCTTCTAAGTACTGACGAATACAACAAAATATTTGGTTTTAAGAGTGGAAAAGGTGAGAATGATTTGACAAACGTTATTGACAATTTTGTTGAAAAAGGGAATGGCTTACTTAGGTTGAATTTTGCCAATGTAAGTTTTGATTTTCAGGTCAGAGAAATTTTGGTGAATGCGATTGGTAAATATTTGCTTGAAAAAGCACGCAATGATTCGTTTTCGGAATCGCCTTTGATTATTATAATGGATGAAGCTCATCAATTTTTAAACAAGTCAATTAAAGATGAGTATTTTGATGCAAAGCAATTGGATGCTTTTGATTTGATCGCGAAAGAATGTCGAAAATATGGATTATTCCTGTGCTTAGCTACCCAAATGCCTCGTGATATACCAATTGGAACGCTAAGTCAGATGGGAACTTTTATCGTTCATCGATTAATTAATGAACAAGACAAGAAGGCAATTGAGAATGCGGCATCATCGGCCAACAGAAGCGCATTGTCATTTTTGCCAATTCTCGGAGAAGGTGAGGCTTTGCTCGTTGGTGTAGACTTTCCGATGCCGTTGCTGATTAAAATCAATGCTCCGGATAAAAAACCGGAATCGAATACGCCAAGGTTAAAGAAGAAAAATACTGAAAGGTAGATATTGGGACTGATAGGGGAGTGTGGGAGATTCACAAAATTATTAAAGGTAATAAGCATGAAGCTGGATGTTAGCGATAGAGACTAAAAGTTCCCCACTTAATAAAATTGAATTTCAATAAAAATATATTTATAAATAATTGTTTGTAAATTTGAAATAATTAATCAATAGCTTAACTTTGTGGCTCGAAAAGTAAACAAATATAATACGGAGGCGTTTAAAGAAGCATTGCCGGAGCTTCAAAATTCGACAGTTGAAATTTATATTGATGCAGAGAATTTGAAAAAGTTTCAGGAAATAGCAGAAGTATTGAAGCAGGCAGGAGCAAAGAAAGTCAGACGATTAATGGCAGTTATTCTGAAAAATGAATATCACGAACAAATTTATAAGAAAGAAGAGGGCGACGTTACCGCTATTAAGCTGATGGCAGGCAAAGCCGGAAATCAGAACTACCGCATTTATTGCAGGGAGATTTATAAGGAAGGTAAAAAAGTTGTACTTATTACTCCGCACATTAAGAAGGTGCAGAAGAATCAACAAGATCAAACGATTATCAACATCATTCAAACCATAAAAACATACGACTATGAGTTCTAAAGATCAACAAATCATGAAGGAACTGGAATCTTTATTGAACTTCGAAAATGAAAATGAGAAGCTCGAACTAGAGGCCGAATTGCTTCACCTGAAATTTGTAGGTGTGATTGAAGAGTTGATGGAACAGGAAAATATCAGCAAAGCCGAACTGGCCGAAAAGCTTTCAACTTCGAAAAGTTATATTACCCAATTGTTCTCAGGCGATAAGCTTTTTAATATGAAAACGCTGGTTAAATTGCAACGAGCCTTGGATTTCAACTTTAAAATAGATACCGATCGGAAAAAACCATTTTTTAATGTAGTTGAATGCAATAAATTCAGAAAGCGTTTTGGTCTTGATCTGGTGAAAACCGGTGAAGGTGCAAAATATCCATTGGGCGAAATTCGTAAAAAATTAATAGCGTAAGAGGTATGCAGGTTCAAAAATCTCCTTTACTACTCGAAGAAGTATTTATTATTGCCAGCAATATTATTTCGATTCCCGAAACAGAAGAATCGACAGTGCCGCTCAATGGTTTTGGTATTGACGTGGATTTTGATATTTATACCAATGAGCAGGATGCAGATGTCCGCAGAGTGGTGGTAAGCATTTCTGGTAATGATCCTGAAAATCCGACTCCTGGGTATTGCTTCAGCATTGTAGCTCAGGGAACTTTTAACTACGATAAGGAGTCGAAAATAAAGAAAAAAGATAAAGATATATTGCTTACTCATTCGGCTATTCCGATTGTGATTGGCCAAATTCGGAGTTATCTCTCCATGCTGACAGCTTTAGGTCCATTCGGATCGTACTTATTGCCAAGTATAGATATGAATCACTTACTGGCATCAAAGAATATAGAAAAAGCAGATACAGAAAAGGAATCATGATTGCTTTTAATTAGTCGGACGACTCAAAGTCGTCCGACTAATTAATGCTCTATTGTAACCGTTGAGTCAACAAGATTGTAGTAGCGGTGATTTAATTGTTCCCTGAAACAAAAAATGGGCTTCGGAAGTACCGAAACCCATTCAATATTTTGTGCGGACGATCCGCAGTGTAATCTACTAATAGAATTTAGCGCGTTTGTCTTCGATTTCAGCCACTTTTTTGTGTGCTTCGAACGATTGGTAGTTTACGCGGTAGTTCATTCCCTGAGCCAAACGGTTTTGCTCTGCTTTAACGTCTGCGTCAGTTCCCTGGCTGATGCTGGTAACTTTTACTACAAAAACGCCTGCGTTGCCTTGAACCGGAGCTGAAATTTTATCCTGAGCAATGCTGCATGCAGTTCCGATAACAGCTGGTTCCATTCCCAGTTCAGGAATTGAATAGGAGTTGAAATTGATGTTTGACGCTTCTTTTACCGAGCTTCCCAATTTCATTGCGATGGCATCCATGCTTCCCGACGAGATAGCTTCTTTTGCTTTGGCAAGCAACAAGTCAGCTTTTTTGTTTTTGCGAACTGCCAACTCAACACGTGGTTTAACTTCTTCGAATGGAGCAACCCCTGCATCGGTAGCGTTAACCAGCGCTGCAATAACAAAGTTGTTTCCGAATTCGAAAATGCTTGAACCTTCGTTGTTAACCAGAATGTCGCCCACTTCAGCTTGATATGCTGCACGAACCAGGCTGCGTGATGCTTCCAATCCGTTTACAGTTTGGTCTTGTTCGCCTATTGAAGCAATTTTTTTATTCAATTGTTGTTCAGCAATTGCTTTTTTGAATGCTTCGTAGTCTTGGTTTTCGCTGGCAAATTTACTTGCTTGCGTATAGAAGTTCTGGTAAGTCTGAGTACTTGGAGTTACTTTGCGCTCAACAATAGCCAAACGAACGTGTTTGCTTTCTTTTCCTTTTTTGGTCGGTTTCACCAGGTGAATACCAAATTGGGTATAAGCTTGAGTAACTTTATTCAAATCGCCATTGAAAGCTGCTTCTTCAAATTGTTTTACCATCATGTTGCGGCCAAACCATCCGAGGTCTCCACCTTTTGCAGCCGATCCCGGGTCTTTCGAGTATTGACGAGCCAGTGCTGCAAAATCAGCACCTTTTTCAATCAGGTTCTGCAAACTGTCAGCAAATTGTTTTGCTTTTTCAGGGCTGGCAAATCCATCAGGAGTAATCAGAATGTGGCTGGCCATTACTGAGTCAGGCAACATTTTGAATGCGTCAATTTTTGCTAATTTGTATGATTCAAATTCTTTGTATGGACCATATATTTCGCCTTCGGTACCGTTGAATGCAAAATCAGCAAGATCAGTAGTGAGCTGGCTTGGTTTCATGAAAATGCCTTCAAAACGAGTGTCTGAATTTACATTTACGAACTGAGCGTTGTCTTGTGCATTCGCAAAATCAGCTTTCAGATCGCCTACCCATTTTTTAGCATCAGCATCGTCCGCTTCCGAAGCTTTTACTTCGTAAGTGATGTATTCGATACGTCTGGTTTTTTCCTGTTTGTATTCATCCTGATGAGCTGAATAATATGCTTTTAAATCTTTATCAGAAACAGAAACAGCGCTATCAGAGATTGTTGAATAATTCAACGGAATGTATTGGAAACTTACCGATTTGTTTTTGTCGGCAAGACTTTTTGTTGCTTCTGCTTTGGTTACATACATCCCTTTGCCCAGCAGGTTGCTGTATTTTTCCTGAATTCTTTCAGATTTAATCTGATTTTCGATATACAACCAGTACGCTTTTTGTGCAGGAGTTGCATTGGTTTGAAGCGATTTCAGGAAAGAGAGTGCAAAATCTTTGTCGAACACTCCTGTGTTTGGATTTCTGAAAATCTGTTGTACAATACGATGGGGATTCGCTCCCTGGATCAGGTCGAACAATTCATCAGCCGAAACATCAACGCCTACTTCATTGTACACATCGGTCATTACTAATTCGCGCAGAATGGTTTGCCATACCTGTTCGCGTATTTGCTGCCATGAGCTTTCGTCTAATTGCGAAGTACCCGTGTTCATTTTGTACACTTCCGAGAGTTCTTCAATTTTCTTTTGGAAGTCAGGATATTGTACTGACTCTCCATTGATTTCTGCAACTTCCAGCTGGCTTGGCCGCATCAAAGTGCTTCCTGTCTTAAGCATGTCGCCCAAGATAAATGCCACCAAAGCAAGACCAATAATGATCGCTACTAATAAACCGGCACGATTTCTAATGTTTTGTAATGTAGCCATTTAGATACCTTATTATTTTATTATGATATTTAGTTCGAAAATTCGAGCTACGAAGATAATAATTTTCAAATTTAATCCTTTAAAAACGCTTTTTTTTTACATGTTGTCCAGTAGTTTAAGCGCTACCAATTCGATGCGTGTGTGGCTTGCTTTCAGAATTCTGAATTGGTATTGATCGATCTGAATTACGGAATTGATCTTAGGAATACTTTCGTGATGAAAGAGTATAAAACCGGCCAGCGTTTCATAGTTTTCATCTTCAATAATTTTCAGGTTGAACTTTTCGTTGATATGATCAATTTCGAGACGTCCGGAGAAGATGTATTCCGAATCGTTAATTTTCTTTTCAATCAGGTCAACCGTGTCGTGTTCATCTTCAATGTCGCCAAAAATCTCTTCCAGAATATCTTCGCTGGTGACCATTCCGGCAGTGCCTCCAAATTCGTCCACCACAATAGCAATACTTCGGTGTTGCTGAATGAATTTACTGAGCAATTTGCTGGCAGGCATGGTTTCGGGTACAATCAATACTTTTTTCATACTCGATCGGATTGTTGCCGGGCGATTGAAAATGGCTGAGTGGTGTACATAGCCGATAATATTGTCGATGTTGTCCTGGTAGAACAATATGCGCGAGTATCCGGTGTCGATGAAGCGCTGAATGAGTTCGTCTATGTTTGCTGTAACATCCATGGCGATCATCTCGGTGCGGGGAACCATTACTTCGCGGAGCTTTATTTTCGAGAAGTCGAGTGCATTGCGGAATAGTTTTACTTCGTTGTCGATTGCTGTATTGGCATCCGAAATATTGGCATGTTGCTCGCGTACAAAATGGTCGAGCTCAATTCGGCTCAGTACCAATTCTTCCTCGTGATCTTCGATGCGCTCGTGAAGCAGACTGCCAATTAACCAGCGTGAAATGCCCATTGAAAAACGACTGATGGGGTAGAACAGAAAGTAAAAAATAGCCAGTGGCACCGAGAAAAATTTGAGAACGCGGTTGGGACTAATTCGAAAAATAGTTTTAGGAAAAAACTCGGCAGTAACCAGAATAATTAAGGTTGAAACAATGGTTTGGCAAATCAGCACCAGGGTGTATGAACCCAGAAGCCGATAAAACGAGGGCTCAAGCAGTTTAGCAAAAGCAATCCCGTAAACTACCAGCGCAATATTGTTGCCGACCAGCATGGTGGCAATGTATTGACCTGAATTTCGGGTAAACAATGACAGGATGCGGGCACTGATGTAATTTTGCTTTTTATCGAGTTCTAGCCTCAATTTGTTCGCTGAAATGAAAGCAATTTCCATTCCGGAGAAAAATGCCGAAAACAAGATGGTGATAAAAATAATCAGTAGCCATTCCATGGAATAAGAATAATATAGTACCTGTGAGTTATCTTGTAAAACGTAAATTATCTGAGGTCTGATGAATTGTAAATAGTAAATTACTTAATAGTAAATATTTATTTGTGTTATTGGACTTGTTCGTCAACTTCGATATAAAGTGAGCCGGTTGGCTTTTTTATTTTACTGTTGGAGAAGTCTTGATTGGCTTCGAGCCCAACTCCTGCAATGTTTAGGTCTTTGCCGGTAATGCGTACAAATTGGTCCGAATAAATTTTGCCTTTCTCCTGATCCCAAATAAGTTGCTCTGTTTTTAATGTGTCACCATTTTGATTTACTGCAACTACATTGTTGCGAGCTTCCCAGCGTTTTTCTTTACTGAAGAATTTTGCATAATCCGATTTGATACTGGCAGTTATACGCATTTTTGTGTCGTATTTTTCAATGTGTACGCCGAGCGGGTACTCAAAATACGGCGGATCTGCCTCTGAATACATAATTAGTTTTGGGGTGTTCATCTTGTAAATGATTATTGTCGAGTCGGAAGCCAGTGTTTCAACGTTCTCGATTACAATAGAAGGTTGATTGTGCATGTCGGCCAACTCATTTACCTTCTTCATATCACTTTTACAAGAAGACAAAAGCACTGCAATCCCTGTGGTAAGGATTGCAATGCTTTTTATCAAATTCAGCTTCATGAGCTTATTTTTTTGTTCTGATAGTCGTTGTTTCATTTATCCAACTACCAATTTTATATGCTTGTCCGTCTTGTAAACCATCGAAAAACAATTCTTCTTTTGTCAGGAAGTATTGTGAGTAATAGTTTATCTTTTCGTTGGCTTTGTCTGAAAGTTCAGGATCAATCTTTTTAGCTTTTCCTAAATAGTCAACAGCTAACCAGAACAAGCTACGGTGTTCAATTTCTTTTTCTCCGTAGTATTTCGAGTAAGAAGCCATCAAGTCGGCCAATACCAAATATACTTTTGCATTATTTGAGTCGTTTGCCAACGATTTTTTCAGATAATTGTATGCTTCCTGGTAGTTGTGTTCGGTGGCAAATGTATAAGTACCCAATTCGAAATAGTATTTGCTAAGCAGGCTTGCGTCTTTTTCTGCATCAATTGCTTGCAGGTAATAATCTTTACCTTTTGCAATGTCGTTGCGTTTCATGAACAGACGACCCATGTTGAATGCTGCTTCTGCAGATGGTTCGAGTTCGTAAAGTTTTTCTGATGCTTTGGCAAACAAATCACCATCAGTACAATCTTGTTTGTCGAGCATGCGAAGTACTTTTTTCAACGTTTCAATGTTGCCGCTGATTTCGTTGAAACGAGGTTCGTATAATTTGGTTAAGGCTTCACAATCAGCCGCTCCGCTTATCTCAAAAATCTTATTGATAGCGTCTTTCGATGCCAAATATTTTTCGTCATCTGGTTTTGTACTCAAATATTTTTCGACAATCTCAGATGCTTTTTCGTAGTTTTCAACTACTTTTTCTTTGGGTAGTTCGCCTAGTTTAAATAAGCGGCTGGTAGTTTGCATGTAAACAACCAATACCGGAGCTTCGGTTTTGTCACCTTCTTCTTTGATTGCTTCTTCCAGGTATCCTTGTCCTTTTTTCAGAATATCTTTCAGTTGATCGTCTGTCCAGTTGTCATTTTTCAACTTCATGTCAATGTAGCTTACTCCCTGACGACCACGAACGAAACCTTTTTCTCCGAAGAATTTAATACGACGTTCGTAAACATTCATAACCGAGTCGATGTAGAAGTTTTTCTCGTTCCAGCTAGTTGCTTTTTCGAATTTATCTTCAAACATTGTTACCCCGTGGTAATAAATATTTTTTGTTGATTTTGGATACGTGCGGTACAACAAACGCCATGGAGCCAATGCTGATTTGTAATCTTTCTGACGATAGAACTGATCATACATCGAAACATTCGTCATGAAATCTTTATCTCCCTCCTGAATCAACTCCTGCTGAGTTTTCATGTTTGCGCCCTGTTCCATTTCTTCTTCTTTTACCGGAATAATTCCGTCGAAGCTGAAATCAAATTCATTGCCTTCTTTTCCTTCAATTTCCAGTTTACGACTATCATCGATGAATGTAAATTTCAGGTATTTGGTTTTTGGGTCAGCATTGATGGTGTATTTTCCATCAAAACTGGTCATAAAACTTTCTGAAGATTTGTGTGCTTCAACGGTTACTCCAGCTGCTGGTTTTCCTTCGCGGTAAACAGTTCCGGTAATTACCCGCTGTCCCCATGAAGTAATTGCCATTAGCAAGATAAGCACCGCTGGAAGGGCAATTGTTTTTAATAAGATCCTTTTCATATCGGTAAATCAATAAATTATACTATAGGTTTTTAAAATTCTCTTATTTTCTGCATCGCACGAAACAGGTTGGATATCACAACTTATTTCTTTACAATGTTTTTCGGCACAATTTCAAACGATTACTTCCAAAACATGTGCCAAAACAAATATTACGATTTTATTTACAGCTATCAAGCTTAAGTAAAGGCTTGCAACTGCAATAAAATCGTTATTGGTTGAACTCCAAAATACGATTTAACCCAATGAGGGTCAAATTGAAGTGTACAAATATGGAGTTTTTTAAATTTCTATCAAAGAATTTTGCATCACCTCCGGTGATAATAATCGTTAAATTTTCAAATTCTTTGTTGAAAACATCAATGTATTGCTCTACTTCAAACAAAATTCCATTTTGTACTCCCGAACGAATTGCTTCGGTTGTGTCGGTTCCAATGAACGGAAAGTTGTCGTCCGAAGAAATGAGCGGCAGCTTGCCGGTGTATTGATGCAATGCCTGAAAACGCATACTTAGTCCGGGTGAAATATTTCCTCCCAAATATTGGTTGTGTGCGTTGACTACATCAAAAGTGAGAGCGGTTCCTGCATCAATGATGAGCAAATTTTGGTTGGGAAATAATTCGTTGGCTCCAATTGCAGCAGCCAGGCGATCTTTTCCCAGTGTTTCTTTGCTTCGATATAAATTTTTAATCGGAATCGGCGTTTCATGATTCAGTTCAATAAATTGACTGAATGAACTTTTCAGGGCATTTTTCAGTTCGGGCGAATAGTCGCGGGTTGCTGATAGAATTGCCTTGTTTAGCCCGGGGTGCTCCTCTTGCAGCATTTGAATGTGCCCGGGGGTAAGTTCATCCAGCGGAACTGAAATCATCAGTTCGTTGTGGTTGAACAGCGCAATTTTTGTGCGCGAATTGCCGATGTCGATCACTAAATTCATTAATCCTCCAGGCGTTGGCTAATGTCAAGGGCTTGCACCGAGTGGGTGAGTGCCCCGATAGAAATATAATCAACTCCGGTTGCAGCAACTTCGCGAAGTCTTTCAAGAGTCATATTGCCCGAAGCTTCGGTTTTTGCCCGCCCGGCAACCAACTCAACGGCCTGTTTCATGCTTGTATTGTCCATGTTGTCGAGCATGATGATGTCGGCTCCGGCATCAATTGCTTCCTGCACCTGAGCGAGAGTTGTGGTTTCAATTTCAATTTTAATACCGTCTGCAATTTTGGGTTTAATTTCGTTTACAGCCTGAGTGATTCCGCCGGCAACTTCGATATGATTGTCCTTAATCATCACCATGTCGTACAGACCGATACGATGGTTGGATGCTCCGCCGGTTTTTACTGAATATTTGTCGAGCAACCGAAACCCAGGTAATGTTTTGCGTGTGTCGAGAATCACTGTTTTGAAATCGCTGACTGCTTCGGCATAACGATTTGACATGGTTGCAATGCCCGACATGCGTTGAAGGAAATTGAGCGCAGTACGCTCACCGGTAAGTAATGCACGGTATGTACCTTCGAATTCAACAATGAGGTCGCCTTTTTTTACTTTGCCTCCATCGGCAACTTTTACTTCCCATTTTAAATGCGGGTCAAGTTTGCGGAAAACTGTTTCTGCAACTTCCAATCCGGCAATTACACCTTCAGCTTTGGCCACCATTTTAGCTTTACGGCGATCCGAGGCCGGAATGAGGTTGTCTGTCGTAATATCGCCATCGGCAACATCTTCGTTAAGTGCCAGCTCAATCAAGGTGAGGGCCGCTTTCATTTCAGCTTCATTCATTTTCATATCTGATGTTTTTTGCTTTATTTTCGCACTTCGTCAAACCGGAGTGGGTGTTCTTTTTGTTGGATGATGTGTACCGCAAAGTCTGGGTTTTCTTTTTGGAAATCGCCGCGAATATGTCCTCCCCTGCTTTCTTCACGGATCAATGCTCCTTGGGTAATCAACATACACGTATCAATTGTATGTTGTATTTTTATTGAATTGTATTCGTTTTTTGTCTGAAGTTGGTCTTGTAATGCGCATAGTTGCCCGATAGTTTGTTGCAACGATTCTTTTTCGCGTACAATACCTACATTATTGCTCATTAGAGTCGCTATTCTGTTTTTTGTTTCCAAAAAATAATCTTCGTTGGATGGATCGAGTGTCACGGGTGTAAGTGCTGGAAGTTCCATATCTGCCTCGCTAATTTCACGTGCTTTTTCTGCTGCTCGTTTGCCGAACACGAGGCATTCGAGTAGTGAGTTACTGGCAAGTCTGTTCGCGCCCATCACTCCGGTAGATGCCAGTTCTCCACAGGCAAATAATCCTTTCAGGTTGGTTTCTCCATGCAGATCGGTTCTGATTCCTCCCACCATGTAGTGAGCTGCGGGTGCAATTGGAATCAAATCCTGAGTCATGTCGATACCAAATTCAAGAAGTTTGTGATAAATATTGGAAAAACGGCTTTTAATTTTTGCCGCATCAAGATGTGCCAGCGAAAGGTGCAAGTGTTTGCATTGATGCTTTTGCATTTGTTTGAAAATGGAAAAAGCAACAATGTCGCGTGGTGCAAGCTCTGCAAGCGGATGAATATCTTTCATAAAACGTTCGCCTGCCGGATTGAGCAGCCATGCTCCTTCGCCACGAACAGCTTCGCTAATTAAAAAGGCTTCTTCTCCCGGAATATATAGTGCCGACGGGTGAAATTGAACAAATTCAACATCTGCAATCTCGGCACCTGCTTCGTAAGCCATGGCAATACCGTCTCCGGTAGCCGTGTGCGGATTGGTCGAGCGGTCGTACACGCGAGACAATCCACCGGTTGCCATAATGGTTGCTTTCGATCGGAAAAGGATGTTTTCGTTGGATAGAAACGAAAAAGTTTGTACTCCGAGGCAGTGTTTTTCGTTGATTAGCAATTTTACTGCTGCGGTATATTCAAAAGCATGAATATTTTTCTGCTCCAATACTTTTTTCAGCATGAAGCAAGTGAGTCCTTTTCCTGTCGCGTCACCTCCTGCGTGTAAAATGCGTCGTTTGGTATGTCCTCCTTCAAGCCCGAGTACAAATTGGTCTCCTTCTTTGTCGAACTCCATGCCCAGTTTGATTAATTCATGAACACAGGCCTGACCTTCTTTAACGAGAATGTTCACCGAATCGTGGTCGCAAAGTCCCCGCCCGGCAACAAGCGTGTCGTGAATATGTAGTTCAAAAGAGTCAGAATTACTCATCACGGCAGCAATTCCTCCTTGCGCATAATACGAATTGCTGGTGTCGAGTTGCGATTTGGTAATAATGGCTACTGAACCGTGTTTTGAAGCGTGAAATGCCGCAGTTAGTCCGGCCAACCCGCTTCCAATAACAATGGTGTCAAAATATTTTGTTTGCATCAGAATGCTAATGTATTTCAAAAACAGAGGGCAAAGGTAAAAAATATGCCATTGCAGAACATGATATGATGCAGTTGTTTTGGCTTAAACAACTACTGATAACATTTTGAAGTGAAAAAAAAGTAGTTGCATTTACAATTATTAAGAATGAAAAATGAGGATATAAGTAACAAATGAAAGATATTTGCAAATAGTTGCGCAACCAACTATTCTATTGCCAAAATGACAAATGATATACCTGTCGGTTACCTGATTTATCAGGCCCAACGTGCGATACACCAAATGATTAATCAGTCTTTTCAAAAGGCTGGATTGCCTCTTGTTATTGAACAGTGGCCTGTTTTGATGGAGGTTTTTCATGCAAATGGCTTGTCGCATCAACAAATTGCTGAGAAAACAAGAAAAGACAAAACAACATTGACCCGACTGATTGCTACAATGGAGCGGAATGGGATGGTCGAATGCCGGGTTGATCCGGCTGATAAACGCCGTAAGTTGGTTTTTTACACATCCAAGGCTGCTTTGTGCCGGGATAGCATTGAGGCTGTATTGCGAACGATGAATCAACAAGTATTAAATGAAATAAATAGCCATGAAGAGGAGGTATTCAGAAAAGTACTTGGACAGATTTTTGAAAACCTGAACTGGAAATTTGAATTGAAGCAAAAACAATAAACCAAAATAAGCATAATCATGAGTTGGAGAAAAATCACATTTGTATTAATTGCATTGTTTGTATTGCTGGGCGGAGCAGCAGCTTTATCGTGGCTGTTTGTGTCGATGAAACCAGAGCCGCCTCGTCGCCCGGATAATGAATTGAAACGATCGGTAAAAACAATTACGGTTGAATATCGCGATTTGCCATCGACGGTTGTGGCAACCGGACGGGTAATATCAGGCAACGAAGTGTTGTTGGTTGCCGAGGCTGCCGGGAAAATTGAATCGGGACAGGTGAATCTGAAAAAAGGAGCGTCGTTCAGTAAAGGACAATTGCTTGCCCGGATTTACAAAGATGAAGCTGAATTAGCATTGAAAGCCCGGGAAAGTGGATTTCTGAATTTGCTTACCAACATTCTTCCTGATCTGAAGGTTGACTTTCCGACGGAATACCCGCAGTATCTGAAATTTTTCAATGCCATTGATATGAATGGAGATTTGCCTGAATTACCAGCGATCGTAAATGAAAAACTAAAAATATTCTTGTCGAGCCGGAGTTTGTTATCCGAATATTATAGTATTCGGCAAGACGAAAAACGCCTTAGTCGCTATTCGTTGTATGCACCGTTCTCTGGAACGTTTGTGCAGGTGAATGTTGAGCCTGGAGCTTATGTGAATGCCGGATCTCAAATTGCAAAAATGGTAAATACCGGGCATATTGAGATTGAAGTTCCGGTGAAGAACGGACAAAGTAAATTTGTAAAAATTGGTGATCGCGTTGCGATTCATTCTTCACTGCAGGATGAGCCAATGACAGGCAAAGTGGTGCGCAAAGCCAATTTCGTTGATATGAACACTCAGGCACGAAGCATATTTGTGCAAGTGGGCGGAACGAATAGAGGTGAATTGTTGCCAGGCGAATACATGGAAGTTGAATTCTTCGGACAAGAAATTCCGAATGCTGTAGAGATTGCACGTAGTGCAGTGTTTAATTCCAACGAAGTTTTTGCGGTTATCGATGGCAAGTTGAAGAAACAGGAAATTGAAATTGTAAAAATGAATGAAACAAGCCTCTTCTTCCGCGGTCTTGAGCCTGGAACCAAAGTGGTTTCCGAACCACTGATTAATGTGCAGGAAAATACCTCTGTAAATGTTTTGGGTGAAGAACCAAAAGAGGAAGGCATGCGCGGAAAAAAGCAAGGGAACAACAATAAAGCAGGAGGGAAGGAATGAAAAAACTTGTTGATATATTCGTTCGATTCCCGTTTTATGCCAACCTGATTGTCGTTTTTTTATTGCTGATCGGAGGGATAAGTCTGTATTCGATGAAGAAATCATTCTTCCCCGAAACAGAATCCCGTTTCTTGTCAGTGCGGGTTTCGTATCCGGGTGCATCGCCGGTTGAAATGGAAGAAGGGGTAACTTCCCGCATTGAGGAAGCTATTCGTGGCATTCCCGGAATTTATGAAATTACTTCAACTTCAACAGAAAATACAACCAGTGTGGTTATTGAAACCGATCCGGATCGGGATATTGATGAAGTACTGATTGAAGTGAAAAATGCGGTGGATGGAATTTCATCGTTCCCAACCGCAGCAGAACGACCCATTGTGGCGAAAAACAGAACCCGTTCACCAGCCATGCGCCTGATTATAACCGGCGAAATGGATTTGCTCACTCTAAAAGGGTATGCACAGCGCGTAGAAGAAGATTTTCTTTCTTCCGGATTAATGAGCCAGGTGTCGATTTCCGGATTTCCTGCGTTGGAGATTTCGGTGGAAGCGCAGGAACAAAATTTGCTTCGTTACGGAATTACTTTTACTGAATTGCAAAATGCAATTACTCAGAATAACTCCGATGTGTCGGGTGGTCAGATTCGTTCTGATGAAGAAGAATTGCTGATTCGTTTGCGTTCGCGTAGCGCCGACCCGAATAAAATAGGTGACATTATTTTACGAGCCAATAGCGACGGAAGTGTAATCCGTATTCGGGACATTGCGCTGGTAAAAAAGAAATTTGCCGACACCTCGGACAAAGCTCTCGAACGGGGACGTCCGTTGATTAATATTCGGGTTGAAAAGTTGATTTCCGAAGACCTTGCTGCGATTGATAGTTACATTAAAGAATATGTAACCGAATTTAACCGGAAAAATCCCAGTGTTGAATTGATTATTTCCCGCTCTTTTCTGGATGTGTTGAGAAGTCGCCTTGATTTGTTGCTGACCAACGGAATGCAGGGATTGTTTTTGGTTTTATTTATTCTGGGAATAATGCTGAGTACCCGACTTTCGTTTTGGGTAGCCTGGGGAATTCCATCGTCGTTTTTGGGCATGTTCATCATCGCCCAATTGGCAGGTATTACTATTAACATGATGTCGTTGTTCGGGATGATTTTGGTTATTGGTATTTTGGTTGACGATGGAATTGTGATTGGCGAAAATATATTTCAGCATTTCGAGGCAGGCAAAACTCCGATGCGTGCGGCCATTGACGGAACGGTGGAAGTAATTCCTGCTGTGCTTACATCTGTAATCACCACCATCTTCGCATTTTCTCCGCTTTTCTTAATTAGCGGACAAATGGAGATGATGTTTGAAATGGCATTT
This sequence comes from Prolixibacteraceae bacterium, assembly GCA_963668595.1. Lineage (GTDB taxonomy): Bacteria > Bacteroidota > Bacteroidia > Bacteroidales > Prolixibacteraceae > GWE2-42-39. Next base: position 4,120,389 of record OY764876.1, read on the forward strand.
ATCGTTTGCGTCAGTCTTGGCGTTTCGTTGCTGGAATCATTTTTTGTTCTTCCGGCTCATCTTGGAAACGAAAAAGTATTGAGTTCTAAATTGCTGCATGCAAAAGACAAAGGGTTTCGAAAATATTCTGAACGCATCTTCTCCTGGTTGCGCGATTATGCCTACGATCGGGTGCTGAAACTGGTGATTGAATGGCGTTACGTGGTGATTGCTATACCTGCGGCAATGATGCTGATTACAATGGGCTTGATAGGAGGACAGATCATCAAAACGACTTTTTTCCCGCGGATGGAATTCGATTCATTCAATATAAATATTGCATTTACTCCCGGATCGGGCGAAAAGCAAACGATGGAATATTTGCAGCGTTTCGATTCGATTGTGTGGGTGGTAAACGAGGAACTGAAGCGCGATTATAACGACACTGTTGATATTATTGAGAACAGCATTATCGAACTGGGAAATGGTTTCGATCGTGCTGAATCAGGGGCTCATGCAGGGAATGTGGATGTTTCGCCCCGAAATTCGGAAGAAACCGGAATTAGTTCGTACGAAATTATTCGTCGGATACGCGAGAAAACAGGAAATGTGGCGGAGGCTGAAAAGTTCTCGATTGGGGCACGTAACCGATTTGGCGAGCCGGTTTCAATCGGTTTATTAGGAAGCAATATTCCTGAATTGGATGCTGCGCGCGATTTCATGCTTGACAAACTTCGCCAAATGCCTCAGTTGAAAGACGTGGTTGATAATAATTCGCTGGGAAAACAGGAGGTCCGTTTGAAATTGAAACCTCAGGCATACATGTTGGGCATGAACGAATCGAGCATTGCAACACAGGTACGTCAGGGATTTTACGGCGGGCAGGCCCAGCGTTTGCAGGAAGGACGTGATGAGCTTCGCGTTTGGGTGAGATACCCCAAAGATGGCCGCGAAAATATTGGACAGCTTGAGCAAATGAAAATTAAAACGGCTTCGGGAGAATATCCGCTAACTGAATTGGTGGATTATGAGTTGAAACGTGGTCCGGTGAATATTCGTCGTTTTAACGGGAAGCGAGAAATTCGGGTGAATGCTGATTTGACTGATCCGGATGCGTCGGTAACCGAAATTCTGGATCAGGTGAAAGCGGAGATAATTCCTGAATTAAATATGATGTATCCGGGTGTTCGGGTTGAATACCAGGGACAGCAAAAGGAAAGTCAGCGTAATATGCGCGATTTTGGAATATTGTTCCCGCTGGCATTTCTGGCAATTGTTTTTGTGCTGATGATTCAGTTTAAATCATTCGAGCAGCCATTGATAATAATAATAATGATTCCGATTTCCATACTGGGAGCAATTTGGGGACATGGTATTCATGGAAAACCGCTCTCCATGCTGAGTTTGTGGGGAATTGTTGCGCTTTCCGGGGTAGTTATCAATGATGCGGTGGTTTTCTTGTCAAAATTCAATTCGCTGATTGTTGAAGGCTACAAGGTGAAAGATGCCGTGTTGAAAGCCGGTAAATCGCGTTTGCGCCCCATTATTCTTACTACTTTGACTACTTCTCTGGGGCTTTTCCCGTTAGTGTTGGAACGTAGTTTTCAAGCGCAGTTCCTGATCCCGATGGCTATTTCACTGGTTTATGGGGTGGCTTTCGGTACCCTGTTTATCCTGCTGTTTTTCCCGGCACTCATTATCGTATTGAATGATATTCGTCGCGTGGTTCGTCGGATGTGGCATGGTCGCGAATTTTCGCGAGAAGAAGTGGAAATTGCTTATCAGCACAGTTTGAGAGAGCATGAAGAATGAGTCGAAGAATTGATAATACAATTAAACGAATAACAATGATAAAATTCCGATATATTTTACTGGTTCTGCTTGTGCTGACGAGCTTTGCCGGTAAAGCACAGGACCCACTGAGTTTGATGGATGCAATTCGCATTGCACTGGAAAATAACTACGATTTGCAGATAACGAAAAACGATCAGCAAATTGCAACGATCCGAAATAATTGGGGAACGGCAGGGCGCTATCCGTATATCAATTTTACGGCTGATTCGCGCAATGCAACCAATAAAAATAATTCTGAGGATTATGTGCAAAACCAGTTTTCCGCAGGGGCCGCAGTTAGCTGGACTATCTTCGATGGTTTTGCAGTACGTATAAACAAAGAGAAATACGAGCAGTTGGAAGAATTGTCGAAACAGAACACGGCTATCCTGATTGAGAGTACAATTCAGTCGGTTATTTTGGCTTATTATTCTGTATTGCTGGAGGAGAAAAAACTGAATTTGTATAAAGAAGTAATGCAGCTTTCAGAAGATCGCTTTCGTCGTGCCGAACACAAGAAAGATTTTGGAAGTGCTGCTTCCTATGAGGTGTTGCAGGCTCAGAATGCCTATTTGTCGGATAAGGCAAGCATGTTGGCGCAGGAAGTGGCTTGTAAAAATGCCTTGCGCGACCTGAATTTTTTAATGGCATTAAAAGAACCCCGAAATTATAGTTTGACCAGCGATTTTACGGCCATTCCGCAGGAATATTCACTCACCGATTTGTCGATGCAAATGGAGTCGAATAATAAAGGGCTGAAAAATCAGTACATCAATCAAACGTTGTTGAAGAATGCAGTCGCTTTGGCAAAAAGCGAATTTTCACCCAGTTTTACTTTTGCGGGCGGAAGCACCTTGGCAAGCAATCGTTCCGATTATGAAACTCGGGGCGAGAGTTGGACCAATTCTGCTAATTTCTACGGAAACTTCACGCTTAGTTTCAATCTTTTTAGCGGTGGAAACCGGAAGCGGGCATTGCAGATAGCACGTATCGAACAAGAATCGGGGCAAGTTGGACTGGAACAAATGAAACATGAACTGAATAATCAGTTGGCAAATGTTTTTGAGTTTTACCTCGTTCGCAAAGAGTTGCTGAAAGTAGCTTCGGAAAATCTGGCTGCTGCGGAGTTAAATTTACAGATTTCAAAAGAAAAATTCGAAAGCGGAGCGATCAACTCGTTCAACTATCGTGATGTGCAGAATTTGTATCTGCAAGCAGCTCAACGCAAATTGGAATCGATTTACAGTTTTATTGATACGCAAACATCGCTCTTGCGTTTAACCGGAACGATTATACAACAATATCCGGCGCAATAAATACAAACATTTACCTGTGAAATTGCCGGAATAATTTTCATTTCAGAAAACGATTCCGGCAATTTCTATTTCTGCGGATAATTTTATTTCGCCAATTTCAGACCGAGTTCTTCGGCCTTTTTTTGCATGAATTCAAACGCTTCCTGGTAGTCGTTGTGGATAATTCCATCCAGAATTGCATCTTTAATTGCATCTTTAATTAGTCCAACTTCTCGGCAGGGACTCAATCCGTAAAGCTCCATAATTACTTCTCCGGTAATTGGTGGCTGGAAATTTCGGATATGATCACGTTCTTCCAAATCTTTTAGTTTCTCGCGTACCAGCTTGAAATTATTCATGTAGCGGACTACTTTTTCCTGGTTTTTCGATGTGATGTCGGCCTCACACAAAGTCATCAGTTCGTCAATGTCGTCGCCAGCCTCAAATAACAAACGGCGAACAGCCGAATCTGTCACTTCTTCTTCTGAAAGTACAATTGGGCGCATGTGCAGCAAAACCATTTTCTCAACGAATTTCATTTTTTCATTCAGAGGTAGTTTCATGCGTTTAAAAATACCGGGAACCATTTTCGCTCCCAGAAAATTGTGCCCGTGGAAAGTCCATCCCAGTTTGGGTGTAAAACGTTTTGTTGCTGGTTTGGCAATATCGTGCAGCAATGCCGACCATCGCAGCCAAAGGTTTGACGAGTTGGGAGCAAGGCGGTCAAGAACTTCCAGTGTGTGATAGAAATTGTCTTTATGCCCAATGCCGTTTTGTTCTTCTTGCCCTTTCATGCGGTGAAGTTCCGGAAAAACCAATTCCAGAAGTCCAGATTTGTCGAGCAGTTTGAATCCGACAGACGGTTTTTTTGAAAGGATGATTTTATTTAGTTCCGTAATAATACGCTCTTTCGAAATAATGCGAATGCGTTCTCGGTTGCGGGCAATGGCTTCGAAAGTCGGATCATCAATAATAAACTGAAGTTGTGTGGCAAACCGAATGGCTCGCAACATCCGCAACGGATCATCTGAAAAAGTGATGTCGGGATCAAGCGGAGTGCGGATGATCTTTCGCTGCAGGTCAGCAATTCCACCAAAGGGATCAACCAACTCGCCGAACCGTTCTTTGTTCAGGCAAATTGCCAGCGCATTAATAGTGAAATCGCGTCGGTTTTGGTCGTCCTCCAGTGTGCCATCTTCTACAATTGGTTTGCGAGAGTCGCGGTGATACGATTCCCTCCGGGCTCCCACAAATTCGATTTCAAGCTTGCCGTGTTTGAGCATTGCTGTGCCAAAATTTTTGAAAACGCTCACTGTTGGTTTGGGCGAAATTTTCTGTGCCACTTTCTTTGCAAGTTCAATTCCACTTCCAACGGTAACAATGTCGATGTCGGGCGATGGTCGTTGCAAAAGCAAATCTCTGACAAAACCGCCGATAACGTATGTTTCCAGTTGATTTTGGTCTGCAACTTCTGAAACGATTGAAAATATAGGGTCTTTAAGATATTCCTTCATGTTAAAAAATAGAAACAGGCTGCATATATGCAGATAAATAACTATGACAATTTGTTAAAGTTCGTGACAAAATTACAATTTATTGTGTTGCTTTTTCGCTTTTTAGTATTTCATTTTTTTTCGGCACAGTAGTTGGTATTTAAATATTCAGAAATATGTATATTTGTATAAATAATTAAAAGCTTAGGTCATGTTAGAACATTTAACCAAGGAAACATTCAAGGAAAAGGTTTTCAACTTCGAAATAAATAAAGATTGGAAATACGAAGGAACAGCTCCCTGTTTGATCGATTTTTATGCCGATTGGTGTGGCCCATGTAAGATGGTTGCTCCTATTTTGGAAGAATTGCAGAAAGAGTATGGCGATGCCATCCGAATTTATAAAGTGAATACCGAAGAGCAACGCGAATTGTCTGCTATGTTCGGAATTCAGAGTATTCCATCACTGTTGTTTGTACCAAAGGATGGTCAGCCTCAAATGGCGATGGGGGCTTTACCTAAAAGTACTTTTATTCAGGCTATTTCAGAAGTATTGAAAGTAGAAAAACCAAATTAAGATAATATCATAGTTATAGATTGCTACAGGCTTCCTGCGATTTTTTCAAGTGAAATACCGCGGGAGCCTTTCATAAGGATTAGTTTGTTTTTTAGCGGTTGTTTAGTTAGGTAGTCAGAAAGGAGTTCGACGTGCTTGAACTCCTTTATTTTTTTATCTCGCTGAGTTTCGGCAAAATTGTTACCTACCAGAATAATTTCATCGAAGGGATATTGACTGACGAAATCGACGATGCGCTGGTGTTCGGTAATTGATGCTTCGCCTAGTTCGAGCATATCGCCAAGAATGAGCACTTTGTTTGATTTTTCGATGGATACAAAGTTTTTAAGCGCTGCCATCATGCTGGTTGGATTGGCATTGTAGGCATCCATAATGATTGTATTGCTGCTGCTTTCAATTAATTGCGAGCGATTATTCGACGGAGTGTATGCGGCAATTGCTTCTTGTATTGCCAGCGGATCGACATTGAAAAACTGACCAATGCATGCTGCTGCCAGAATATTTTCGGTGTTGTATGCTCCAATTAGTTTCGATTTCAGGTATAGCCACCCTTTCTGGAAGCGGGCTTTTACAGTTAGGAAATAGTCGGTACTGGCAGCTTCTCCGCATAAATCACAATCGTCCGAACTTCCGTAGCGAGAGGCTGAAAGTCCTTCCAGTTTGTTGCATAAAATATCGTTGTCAGCATTTACAAAGCAGCGTCCATTTTTTTCTTTCAGAAAACGATACATTTCTGTTTTTGTCTGAATCACTCCTTCGAAAGAACCAAATCCTTCGAGATGGGCTTTGCCAACATTGGTAATCAATCCAAAGTCGGGCGAAGCAATGCGACACAAAGTATCGATCTCGCCAGGGTGATTGGCTCCCATTTCGATTACTGCCATTTCGTGGGTTTGGTCGAGCTGGAGCAAAGTGAGAGGTACCCCAATGTGGTTGTTTAGGTTTCCCTGGGTGAAAATTAGCCGGTATTTTTTTGATAACACGGCAGCTGTCAGTTCCTTGGTGGTGGTTTTTCCGTTTGTGCCGGTAATTGCAAGTACAGGCAAAGCTAATTTTTTACGATGAAAGGCTGCTAAATCCTGTAAGCTTTTTAGTACATCGTCAACCCTGATTATTCTTGAATCGCTTGATTCAACTGGCTCGTCAACAATTGCAAAGGCGGCTCCTTTTTCGAGTGCTTCGGCTGCAAATAAATTGCCGTTGAATGATGCTCCTTTCAATGCAAAGAAAATGCTATCAGGAATAATTTTACGCGTGTCGGTAGATATTTGCGGGTGCTGGATAAAAAGCGAATAGATTTCTTCTGTCTTCATACCTTCAGGAAAAAGAAAACCCCATTTTTGCAAATGAGGTTATGTGATTATTTTTTTGTCAATGTTAATTATAAGCCTTCCGGACTTCCAACGCGAGTCATTGCACAACGGAAGCCTAAATCGTTACGAGCTTCTGTTTGTGGCAGGAAGCGGCGAGTTCCGGGGATCAGCCAATAAGGACGATCTTTCCATGAGCCACCTTTGTAAATGCGGGCTTCGTCGGTAACCAGCGAAGCGAATTGTCCCGGTGTTTTCGATGTAATGTACATCTTGTCGGTTTTTAGCTGATCTTTCGCTGCGTTCCAGTCAGAGTTGCCTTCGATAATTTGAGAACTGTAGTCTCCGTCGCGGTAATTGCGGTAATCAGCGATAGTATCTTTTATTAGTTGTCCGAATTCGTCACGAATCAGTTTGCCATCTGCATCGGTGCGATATTTGGTGAAAACATTTCCACGGAAAGGTTGAAATTCGGCAACATCGTCGGATGAAAGAGGGCGATACACATCGTACACCCATTCGTTTACGTTGCCAGCCATGCAATATAAACCGTAATCGTTCGGTTCGTATGATTGAACGGGTGCTGTAATATCCGCTTTGTCGTTCAGAGCTCCGGCCATTCCCATCATATCCCCACGTCCGCGGGTGAAGTTCGCCATCATTTCGCCACGGGTTTTCTTGTCGGAGCTACGCAGGTAATTGCCATTCCATGGATAGATTTTTCGATTGGTCAACAATTCACCTTCTGTATTTTCGCGCAGTGCATAAGCAGCATATTCCCATTCAGCTTCGGTTGGAAGGCGGTAGCTTGGTAGAAGCAATCCGTCTTCCCAGCGGATACGGCGATTGTTGCCGTTTGCATCTTCGTAAGGTTTTTTGCCTTCAGTTCCCTGATACATTCCAGCCAAATAAGTTTCAGTTGTAAATATATTTTGTCCGTTTTGAGTATTGTCTATCTTCAAAACACCGCGGCTAACCAAAATTTGTTCGTTAACACGGTCGGTTCTCCATTTGCAATATTCATTTGCCTGCAGCCAGTTTACACCAACTACCGGATATTCGCCATAAGCAGGGTGGCGCAGGTAGTTTTCAATGTAAGGTTCATTGTAGGCTAGTTCTTCGCGCCATACCAATGTGTCAGGCAGTGCTTCGCGGTATTTTTCAGGATTAGATGGATAAACCCGTTTTAACCAGTACAAATATTCGCGGTAGTCCTGGTTAGATACTTCTGTTTCGTCCATATAAAACGAGGCAACAGTAACGCGACGAGGAGAGTTATTCCAGCTGTACATTACATCTTGTTCTACTCGTCCCATGGTGAATGTACCACCCTGAATATATACCAGTCCAGGTCCTGTTTCCTGCTCATAGCCATTGTCGGCCTGAAATCCACCATTTTCTGAGTCGTTGTACGACCAGCCGGTAGTGCGTGAAACATCGCCTTTGTGACTTTTGCCAAACATTCCGCAACCGGTAAAAAGTGCTGCGAAAACTACTATTATTAGGGCATTAAACTTCATTCGTTTACTTTTTAGTTTTTAATTGTCACCTGGAACTCGCATAATTTGCCGCATACAACATGATTTCGTGTTTCTGCAAATCATACTCGCTTCATCCGTAATTAATCTCAAAGTTTATTAAAAAAATCCGTATGTATTTTCTCTTTCATTTTCTTTTTCAATGTGTTGAGTTTTTGTTTTGACTGACATAAAGACCGTTTGTGTGACCTTTGTCTCTGCCTTCAATTACTCAAATTCAGCTTGAAAAATAAACAATCACAAATATAACTAATTTGTTCAATTCTTATTGTCCGTATAACTATTCTTTTTGCATGTCGGGTAAACGCAAGAGTTCATTTTTATATTGTATTTTGATCTTGAAAAAGAAAAAAAATGACTTTTTTTGATCTGTTGTTCCTGCAATATAACGGCAAGACGATCGTTTGATTGTTGTGCTGCTGGTTAATTTGGGTGTTTTTGTAGTGATTTCAGCGAAACTGATTCATTTTTTTGTTTCGAAAGAAACGTTTTTGCCCCATCAAAATTGCAGATCGGCAGTTGAAATTTGAAGAGCATGAAGAGAAATTTAGTTACAATACTTCTTTTGATTATTTGGAGTACAGGTTGGGCCGATGAGTTTTCGAGAAAACTAGAATGGTCAGTAAAGACGATCGAATACCCGGCTTCGAATAAAGTAAAATGGCCTGTTTTTTCGACTGCGTCGAAAAATAGCGAAAATGCATTGCCTCGCTATTACGAATTGCTTCCGGTAGATGCAACGGTTGCTTCGGTTCGTTTAACCAATGTGGTTTTTGCTCCGGCTGGTGCAATTGGAGAAACCGAATGTTTGTTGATTCCCGAAGAATTGGAACTGAATCAGCATCTCTATTCTTCCGGAAATAAATATTTTGCAGAACTGGAATTTATTCCCTTTATCCGAAATGAAAATCAGTTGTTGAGGCTTGTTTCGTTTGATATTGAATTGCAGAAAAATCTTCCTGCCTTGAAGTCGGCAAAAAGTGCAATGACATGGACTGCCAATTCGGTGTTGGCTTCGGGGAAATGGGTGAAAATTAAAACTTCAGGAAGAGGGATTTATAAAATTACATACGACGATTTGAAGACTTGGGGTTTTTCATCTCCTTCAGAAATAAAAATATATGGCAATGGAGCTTATCAACTGCCATTGATGAATAATGAGCCTTTTTTTGACGATTTGCGACAAAATGCCGTTTGGCATGGCAAGGACGGATCGAACAAGGATTGTGTGTTTTTTTATTCAACAGGAACAGTGAAGTGGGGTTACGACTATTCATTGAAGATGTTTATTCCTAAATCGAATCAGTATTCGGACGAGTGTTTTTATTATTTGTCAGACGCAGGTGCTGCATTAACTGTCCAAACTGCAAGTAATCCGGCAGGTTCAGCAGAAAAAGAAATTTCGGAGTATGATTTTTATTCCTTTCATAAAAAGGAAGAAGCTAATTTGATCAACTCTGGGATGCGATTTTATGGCGACCGGATTTATGGCGGACAGGAAAAAGTTTTTGCTGCTTCGGAGTTTGGTGTTTCGGGTCGGATAGAATCGGATACTGTAAAAATAATGGTTGATGCGGTTGGTCGGGCTGAATCGGCAAACAAATTGAATGTTTCAATCAATAATCAATTGGTGGGATCGGTTAATTTCTGGGGAATCGATTTTAAAGACACAGAAGGAACGTATGCTCGCCCCGGATCGTTGAGGGCGAATAAAGTTTATAGTGGTGCATCGGTTGAAATAAAAGCGGAATATGCAGCGGCAGGATTAAATTCGGAGGCATGGATTGATCAAATTGCAGTGAATGCCCGCTGTCGTTTGCAGATGGGAGGTGATTTAGTCGAATTTCGTGACCGGCGTAATGTGAAAAACGGCGGAGTGATGGCTTATTCGGTTGATCAGGCTACGGCAGAAACCCGACTGTGGGATGTGAGCGATTTTACCCGTCCGGTTGAAATCCCATCAGAAAAGAATGGGAGCCGGCTTCGTTTTGTTGTTGCCACAGATCGCTTACGTGAATTTGTGGCATTCAATCCGAAAGGGACTATTCCGACGGCAGTAAAAGTTGTTGATGTGCCGAATCAGAATTTGCATGGGACTGCCGTTTGCAAATTGTTGATTATTGCTCCGGAAGAGTTTATGGCCAAGGCCGAAGAGTTAGCCGAATTTCACCGAGAGATGGATGGCATGACTGTTTGTGTAGCAAGTACCGAACAAGTATATAATGAATTTTCGTGTGGGCAGGCTGATGCCGCGGGAATCCGCAATTTTGTTCGGATGTGCTATAATAATTCGGAAGGCGCAGCATCGATTAAATATGTGCTGCTTTTGGGCGATGGAAGCTATGATAATAAAAATATATTGGGCGCAGGATTTAATAAAATTCCGACTTATCAGACCGATGATTCGCTGATGCCAACAACTTCGTTCGTGTCGGATGACTTTTTTGTTCTTCTGGATGAAAATGAAGGAGGATATTCGGGTTTGGTTGATCTGGGAATTGGGCGTATTCCGGCCCGAACTGTTGACGAGGTGGATGCCGTAATTCAGAAAATTAAAAAATATGTAACTCCTGAAAGTTTAGGAGACTGGCGCAATGTGGTTTGCGTTATTAGCGATGATGGAAATTCTGAAGATCGATATAGTCTATTGCATGTGCAGCAATCTGAGGAAATAGCTGATCTGATTTCGATAAATCATCCTGCTTTTTATACCGATAAAATTTATTTCGATGCTTTCCGTCGCGAGTCTGGTTCAGGAGGAGCTTCGTATCCCGATGTGGAAGAAGCAATTGATCGGCGGGTAAAAGAAGGAGCACTGATATTGAATTATATCGGTCATGCCAACGATGAATTTTTGGCTGACGAACGAGTACTGGATATTAATAAAATTGACTCGTGGACAAACTATAAAAACCTGCCCATTTTTGTGACAGCAACCTGCGAATTCAGTCGCTTCGATGAGAATACAATGTCGGCCGGAGAGCATATTCTTTTTAATCCGAATGGGGGAGGAATAGGCTTGTTTTCAACGACCAGACTGGTATATTCCATTGAGAATTTTAACCTGACAAAGAGTTTTTATAATCATGTCTTTAATAAGGATGAAGAAGGGAAAAACCTGCGCATGGGCGACATTATGCGTTTGGCTAAAATCGGATCGAATTCCGGAACCAACAAACGCAACTTTACTTTGTTAGCCGATCCTGCGTTGCGCCTGGCTTATCCTCAGTTGCAAATTGAAACAACAACAATTAATGGGCAGAATGCATCGGGTGGTGAACTTACCATTTCAGCATTGAATAAAGTAACCGTTGCAGGTAGAGTAACTAATGATGCCGGAGGTGTGCAAAGCGATTTTAACGGAACAATTATTCCGGTAGTGTACGATAAATCGATGGAATTGGAAACACTTGGCAATGCAGGGCAAGGCACAATAACTTTCGATGTGCGCGATAATGTGATTTATAAAGGCAGGGTGAGCGTGAAAAACGGGGAGTTCAGTTTTTCGTTTGTGGTGCCCAAAGATATTTCATACAGTATTGGCAATGGTAAAATTATGTACTACGCCGATAACGGACAGATTGATGCTCAGGGGGCTTTCAGTAATTTCAATATCGGAGGATCTTCCGGTAGCCAGATTTCGGACAACAATGGACCGGAAATCAAATTGTATTTTAACGACGAATCGTTTAAATCGGGTGCTAAAGTGGGTGCAAGCCCAATCATGATCGCCAGGGTGTCGGACGAAAGCGGAATCAATACCGTTGGAACCGGAATCGGACACGATATTACTGCTATTTTGGATGGTGACAACAGCAAACGAATTGTGTTGAACTCGTATTACGAATCGGATTTAGATAGTCATACCAGCGGAGTAATTACTTATCCGTTTAACGATTTGGAACCAGGCAAACATACTGTTACGCTGAAAGTATGGGATGTGTTGAATAACTCGTCGGAAGCGACGGTTGAGTTTGTGGTGACCAGTGATTTCAATATTTCCGAAGTGAAATGCTATCCGAATCCGGCAACCGACTATGTATATTTATCGGCTACACACAATTTGCCCGATGAGCTTTTTACTGCAACCATTGAATTGTTTGACCGCAGTGGTAAGCGAATTACCTCGATCGAAAAACAGTTGCCTTCGGATGGGGCACAAACCGTTCCAATAAAATGGCAGACTTCTGATAGCGGAGTAGTATTGACTCCAGGCATATATCTGGTACGTTTTTCGCTTACTTCGCAAAAAGGATATACCGGAGCGAGAACTGGAAAATTTATTTTTCTCAGAAAATAAAATAGCGAATACTAATTGAGTTGAATTGCCGTTTAGATTTTTGAGTTAGATATTTTCGACAACTCGTTGTCAAAACTTTATATTTGCACTTTCAATTTTTAGAACGAATAATGAAGAGAATTAAAACAGTTGTTGCAGCATCGGTTGCTGTACTTTTTTTTGCCGGACAAGTTTTTGCACAGGATGATAACAAAGTTTCTACTACAGGAGCGAATACAATTACAACGGGAGTACCATTTTTGAGTATCGCACCAGACTCGCGTGCCGGAGCAATGGGGGACGCAGGGGTAGCAACCACACCGGACATTAACTCGCAACATTGGAATGCCTCGAAATACGCTTTCATGAAGAGCGATATGGGAGTTGCTCTTTCCTATACTCCGTGGATGCGTAATTTGGTAAGCGACATCAATCTTGCCTATTTGGTAGGGTATAAAAAAATTGATGATGTGCAGACGGTGAGTGCATCACTTCGCTATTTCGCGTTGGGCGATATTACGTTTATGAGTGATTATGGCGAATTTGCCGGTCAGCAAAATCCGAACGAATTTGCTTTGGATGTTGCTTATACACGCTTGCTTTCCGATAATTTTTCGGGTGCGGTTGCCTTGCGTTACATTCGCTCTGATTTGACCGGAGGGCAATTGGTGAACGGAGTTGAGTCGCATGCAGGAAATTCGTATGCTGCCGACGTTTCGTTCTATTATCGCAACGAATTCAGGGTGAATCGCAAACGCTCAGTTATGGCAGCGGGGATCAATATCTCGAATATCGGTGCTAAAATATCTTATACAGAAGGAGCCGAAAAAGACTTCATTCCAACGAATATGAAGTTGGGAGCCTACTATTCAACAGAAGTCGATAAATACAATAAGATTGGTTTTGCCTTCGATATGAATAAATTATTGGTGCCAACTCCTGATCCAAATGTTGAAGGAGATATTTTGACCGGATTGGGTAATGATAAATCGGTGGTGGCTGGTATTTTTAGTTCGTTTACCGATGCACCCGGTGGCATGAAAGAGGAGCTCAAAGAAATTAGTTTTTCTGCCGGTGCTGAATATTGGTACAACGATCAGTTTGCGATTCGTGCCGGATATTTTTACGAAGACAAAGACAAAGGAAACCGGAAATATTTAACTGCCGGAGCTGGCTTGAAAATGAACGTGTTTGCCCTCGATTTCTCGTACCTTTTACCAATGGAACGGAACCATCCGCTGGAAAACACGCTGAGGTTCACGCTTTCTTTCGACTTTGATGCATTTAATCGTCAACGCAAATAATGGATTACCGAATTGGACATGGCTATGATGTGCACCGTTTGGCTGAAGGTGAAAGTCTTTGGCTGGGGGGAATCGAAATTCCTCATTACAAAGGAACGGTTGCGCACTCGGATGGCGATGTAATTATTCATGCTTTGTGCGATGCCTTGCTTGGTGCATTGAAACTTCGAGATATTGGAACTCATTTTCCTGATACTTCTTCTGAATACAAAAACATTGATAGCAAAATATTATTGGGAAGAGTTAGGGAGTTAATTGACGCAAAAGCTTATTCCATCGGGAATGTCGATATTACGGTTTTGGCACAACAGCCCAAACTGAAGAAATTTATTCCGGCAATGGAAGAAGTATTGGCTTCTGTTTTAGGCATTAGTGTGGACGATGTTTCAATAAAGGCGACCACTACCGAAACATTGGGTTTCGAGGGCCGCGAAGAGGGAATATCGGTACATGCTGTCGCAATTTTAAAAAGGAAATAGTATGACTGGCAGAACATTGGTTATCGGGGCCAGCGAAAATCCCGAACGCTATTCGAATAAAGCAATTCGCATGTTGCGCCGGTATAACTACGAAGTGGTTGCTTTGGGCAATCGTGCCGGCCAGATTGATGATGTCCCGATTGAAACCGAAAAGATTTTATTCTCCTCTATTGATACGGTTACCTTGTATGTAGGTCCCCAAAATCAGGAAGAGCTGTTTCTGTACGTTTCCAAACTCCGTCCCCGACGCGTGATTTTTAATCCGGGAACCGAAAATCCGGATTTTTATCTGTTTCTTGAACAATTGGGGATTGAAGTGGTTGAAGCTTGTACCTTGGTACTTCTTAGTACCGGGCAGTTCGAACTGTAAAAATTGAATACAATGGGAAATACTTTGTTCCCCTCCTTAAACAATGCGAATTCGTTTGATGAAATTCTTCAGCAAAATGATGCAGTACTGGCTTATTTCTCTACGCACGAGTGCTCGGTGTGCCAAGTTTTAAAACCCAAGGTGGCGCAGATGATTGATGAATATTTCCCGGAAATGAAAGGTGTTTTTTGCGAAATGAATGATTTGCCAGAGCTGGCCGCCCGGTTTAGTGTGTTTACTGCACCAACGCTGCTGGTGTTTTTTGCAGGCAAAGAATATATTCGTAAAAGCCGGAGTTTCAGTTTGGATGAGCTAAAAACGGAAATTGAGCGCATTTATCAGTTAATGTTTACATAATCGTTGCACTAATCCGAATTTCGAACTAATTTTAAGCCCAAATGCGATACGTATGTCGAAACGTAGGTTAGGGATTGGGGGCTTTTTGCTCATTTTTTACTGTTTTGCCGGATCTGTTTTTGCTCAGAATGCAAAAATTGATAGTTTGACTCAGTTACTTTCTTCCAGAGAAGAGAAAGAGTTGGTAAATGTTAAACTTGATTTAGCCAAAGAATATCTTTCTGTTTCGCCTGAAAAAACGGTTGAACTTGGCAAGCAAGCTCTGGAACAGGCAATTCGTCAGGGAAAGACAGATTTGGAAAGCCAGGCAAACCTAACGATTAGTTCAGGACTTACCTACCTTGGCGAATTTGCCAAATCGAAACCGTATATTGATAAAGGGCTAACTCTGGCTCGCGAAATTAAAAATCCTTTATTTACTTGTACCGGACTGAATGCTTTGGCTGCTTATTACATGAATACAGGCGATTATACGCAGGCACTCAGTTATTTTAATGAGAGTATAAAAGAAGCCAATGCTGCTGGTCTGGAGAAAGAAGAGGCAATGATCCGCTTCAATCTGGGGGCAATTTATACCAGCATGGGAAAATGGTCGAAGGGCTTGTCTGAATTTCGTTATGCGCTGGAATTTTTCAAGAAGCTGGGCAATAAATTGTATGTCAGTCGCACCTTGATGAATATTGCTGTTAATTACAGTTCGTGGGGCGATTTTACCACTTCTCTCAGTTATTACGAGGCCTCGCTTGAGTATTTGCAGCAGGTGGGCGATGTCGTTGGCGAAGCAACCGTGTTAAATAATATAGGGGAAATATATAAAGACACGAAAGATCCGGAGAATGCAATTCGCTACTATCAGAAGTCGCTCAATTTGGCGCGGGGCATGAACTCGAAACTTCATGAAGCGATTCCTCTTTTAGGAATTGGAGATGCTTTCTACTTAAAACAGAATTTCGACCTTTCTGAAAAATACACCAGACAGGCTCTCGAATTGTTCGAGGCGATGCAAATGGCCGAAGGAATTGCCCGGTCGAATTACGTTTTGGGCGAATTGTCGCTCGAACGAAAAAATATGAACGATGCCAAACATTTTGCAACAATAAGTTGTGCTATTGCTGATAGTTCAGGAATTCAGGATTTACAGGAAAAAGTATATCTATTGTTGTCGAAAATTGATGAACAGCAAGGGAATATCTCCCGTTCTTTTGACTACTTCAAACAATATGCGCAGGTAAAAGATTCGCTATACAATAAAAACCACAGTCAGCAACTTGCACAACTTCGTTCTGATTTGGAACTTCAGGATAAGGAGAATCAGATTGCTTTGTTGCAGAAGGATAATGAAATAAAAGACATGCGTATCAAACGTCAGAAAAATCAGGCACTTGTGCTGATTATGCTGATTGCGCTATTGTCGGCATTGGTTGTGGCTATTTGGCGAATAAATAAGATTAAGAAAAAAGTGAATAAGATGCTGGTTGACAAAAACAAAACAATTGTGGAGCAGCATCGCGAAATGCAAAAAATCAGTGAGATAAAAGATTTATTTCTGACGATTATCGGGCATGATCTTCGTAACCCGATTGGTGCGTTTAAAGATAGTCTCGACCAGTTGGCCGATTATCCTGAAATGTTTCCGGAGGAGGTGCGCCAACAGTTGATTAGCGAGCTTCGGGCTGAAGCTGCCAATACATATTTTTTGCTTGATAATTTACTTGTTTGGGCTCGAAGTCAGAAAGACGAAATGCGAATAGAACGAAAATTGTTTCATGTTAGCGATCTGGTGAAAAATAATGTTTCCCTACATATTCGTCAGGCTGAAAGTAAGCAGATAATAATCAAAAACGAAGTGGCCGACGATTGTTGTGCCTGGGCCGATCCGAATATGGTTTCACTGGTACTTCGTAATTTAATTTCCAATGCAGTAAAGTTTACTTCGGCGGGTGGTTTTATTACTGTTTTTGCTAAAAAGAAAGGCGATAAACTGATTGAAATTGGGGTGACTGATACAGGTGTGGGAATATCAGAAAAGGTAAAAACAGATTTATTTAATAAATACCGGCATACTTCAACCTTCGGTACAAATAATGAAAAAGGTTCCGGATTGGGATTGATGCTTTGTGCCGATTTCGTTCGCATGAACGGTGGAACCATTGAAGTGGAAAGCACTGTTGGTAAAGGAAGTACTTTCCACTTTACAGTTCCGGTTTCCGAGGCTTAAAATAAGCCGTCAATCAGCGAATCATTGGTTAGGTTGGGCAAAGTGACTTTTAATGCAGGATTGACTTTCATCGCACGTTTTATTGCCGATATAGCTGGTTCGTTGCGAGCCCAGCTTCTGCGTGCAATTCCGTTGTTCACGTCCCAGTGAAGCATCATACTCAGCCGCCTTTCTGATTCTTGGCTACCATCAATAGTCATCCCAAAACCACCGTTAATAACTTCGCCCCAGCCAACTCCTCCTCCGTTGTGGATGGATACCCAGCTTGCTCCCCGGAATGAATCTCCAATCACATTGTGGATTGCCATATCGGCAGTAAATTGGGACCCGTCGTAAATATTAGAAGTTTCGCGGTAGGGCGAATCGGTTCCGGATACATCGTGGTGGTCGCGTCCCAGCACAATTGGAGCCGATATTTTTCCTTCTGCAATGGCGTGGTTGAAGGCTGCTGCAATTTTCATCCGTCCTTCGCAATCGGCATACAGAATGCGGGCCTGAGAACCCACCACCAGTTGGTTTTTTCCTGCTTCGCGAATCCAGTGAATATTGTCGTGCATCTGGTTTTGTATCTCTTCGGGCGATTGTGCTGCAATTTCTTCGAGCACCTGCATGGCAATTTGGTCCGAAATTTCCAGATCGTGGGGATCACACGACGTGCATACCCACCGGAAAGGTCCAAATCCGTAGTCGAAGAACAGGGGGCCCATAATGTCCTGAACATAGGAAGGATATCTGAATTCACCATTCGTATCAAAAACATCGGCATTGGCTCGTCCTGCTTCCAACAGGAATGCATTGCCGTAATCCCAAAAGTACATGCCGTTTGATGTCATTCGATTGATTGCCTGCACGTGTCGGCGTAAGGTTTCATATACTTTTTCGCGAAACAAATCAGGCTGATTGGCCATCATCAGGTTCGATTCGTCCAAACTCATGCCTGCCGGATAATAGCCTCCAGCAAACGGATTGTGTAACGAGGTCTGATCTGATCCCAAATCAATTGGTATGTTTTTTTCAGCCAGATATTCCCATAAATCCACTACGTTTCCCTGGTAAGCCAGCGAAACTGCTTCTTTGTTGGCTCTTGCCTGCAACATGCGAGTTGTAAGTTTATCCAAGTCGGTAAAAACTTCGTTTACCCACCCTTGTTCATGGCGAACCTGAACTACTTTGGGATTGATTTCGGCTACGACCCCAATCATTCCGGCAATTACTGCTGCTTTGGGCTGAGCCCCCGACATACCTCCCAGTCCCGACGAAATGAAAATCTTTCCGCTTATTTCTCCGTCACCGTGCATGCGGGCTGCATTCATCACTGTTATAGTTGTCCCGTGAACAATTCCCTGAGGGCCGATGTACATGAACGAACCGGCAGTCATTTGCCCGTACTGTGAAACTCCGAGAGCATTCATGCGTTCGTAATCGTCGCGACCCGAATAATTCGGAATAACCATCCCGTTGGTTACCACTACACGCGGAGCATCTTTGTGCGAGGGGAAAAGTCCCATCGGGTGTCCCGAATACATGACCAGCGTTTGTTCGTCGGTCATTTCCGAGAGGTATTTCATGGTTAGCCTGTACTGTGCCCAATTTTGAAAAACAGCTCCGTTTCCTCCGTAGGTAATCAGTTCGTGCGGATGTTGTGCTACGGCATAATCCAAATTGTTTTGGATCATCATCATAATGGATGCCGCTTGTTTCGATTGATGCGGGTAGTCGGTCAGTGGACGGGCTTTCATTTCGTACGATGGGCGGAATCGATACATATAAATTCTGCCGTAGGTATTTAATTCATTTAAAAATTCGGGTGCCAATGTGGCATGCTGCTCTGCCGGAAAATAGCGTAATGCGTTTTTTAGTGCCAGTTTTTTTTCTTTTTCAGAAAGAATATCTTTACGCTTGGGAGCGTGATTAATTGCTGGATTGATGGGCGTTGCCCCGGGGATTTGGGCAGGAATGCCTTCGGCTACCAGTTTTTTGAATGTTGCAGTATTCATGTCATGAAAAATTTTTGGTTTACCGTTTGTTGAAACGGTTTAACGGTAAAATTGCGACTTTCCCCGAAAAAATGAGGGATATTCAAAGCAGTTTTGCAACATTTGTTGAACTAATAAATATCATGTTTTAAAAACGAATAGAGATGAAAAAGACGTGGATTGTTTTAATAGTCATTGCCTTGTTTGTGGTAATTGGCTTTGTTTCAGTTAAAAATTCATATAACTCGATGGTTTCTCTCGAAGAAGGAGTAACTGCTCAGTGGTCGCAGGTTGAAAATGTTTACCAACGCCGTGCCGACCTGATTCCAAACCTTGTAAATACCGTAAAAGGCTATGCCGAACACGAAAAAGAAGCACTGACTGCTGTGATTGAAGCACGTTCGAAAGCGACTTCTGTAAATATTAATCCTGAAAATCTGGATGCACAATCGATTCAGAAATTTCAGGAAGCTCAATCCGGACTTTCTTCTGCATTAAGTCGCCTGATGGTGGTTGTGGAACAATATCCTGACCTGAAAGCCAATCAAAGTTTCCTTGATTTGCAGGCTCAACTGGAAGGAACTGAAAACAGGATTGCTACTGAACGTCGTAAATTTAACGAGGCAGCTCAGTCATACAATACAACAATTCGTAAATTCCCGAAAAACATTTATGCTGCAATTTTTGGTTTCGAAAAGAAAACTTATTTCGAAGCAGAGCAAGGAGCAGAAAAAGCCCCTGAAGTGAAATTTTAATCTTCAAAAGCAAGCATAATGGGAGTTCAAAATTTCTTTAGCGAAGAAGAAAAAAAACAAATCGTGGAGGCCATAAAGGAGGCTGAATTAAATACTTCCGGCGAGATTCGTCTGCATGTTGAAGGACCTTGCAAGGCGGAAGTACTTGATCGTGCTGCCTTTATTTTTGGCAAACTTGGAATGCATAAAACCGAATTGCGGAATGGTGTGCTTTTTTATCTGGCAGTGAAAGATCACAAATTTGCCATTCTTGGTGATGCGGGGATCAATGCAAAAGTTCCTGCGAATTTCTGGGACGAAATAAAAGAAACAGTTTTGGTGCATTTCCGTGAAGGAAAATATGCTGACGGATTGGCGATGGGGATTCGTATGGCAGGGAGGAAACTGAAAAGCGAATTTCCGTATGCAAGTGACGATGTAAATGAGCTGTCGGACGATATTTCGTTTGGCGAAAATTAAAAAGAAGATGAAAAAAATACTGATAAGCTTTATTGCAGTCGTTTTTGCGGTTTTCGCATTTGCGCAGGAGATTCCGGAAAAACCAAACCCAGCTCGTTTGGTGAATGATTTTGCAGGCGTTTTAACCGAATCGCAGGTAGAACAGCTCGAAGCGGAGCTCGTTCAATTCAATAATACAACTTCAAACCAAATAACTGTGGTGACAGTTCCCAGTTTAAATGGTTATCAGGCTTCGGACTTTGCAATTCGCCTGCATGAAAAATGGCAGGTTGGGCAGGCTGATAAGAATAATGGGATTGTTGTATTGTTTAAACCCAAAACTGCTGAAGAAAAAGGGGAAGTTTTTGTTTCGGTTGGCTACGGACTGGAAGGAGTGATTCCGGATGCGATTGCACATCGCGATGTGGTCGATTTTGAAATGATTCCGCGCTTTAAACAAGGCGATGTGTTTGGTGGTTTGTACTATGGAACTCGCGTACTGATGGAGTTGGCAAAAGGAGAATATACGGCCGATGAATATCATCAATCAATCACCAAACAAGGTGATAGTATTTTGGGTGGTATTATTTTCTTCCTGATTATTTTTATTGTATTGCCAGTCCTTTTAGGGAGAAAAAGGAAATATTATTCAGGAGGAAGTAGTCTTCCTTTCTGGCTTCTGATGGGCTTAATGGGCTCCGGTCGGAGTAATCATTCCGGTTCGTGGGGCGACTTTTCCGGTGGAGGAGGCGGCTTTGGCGGCGGTTTTGGTGGTTTCGGTGGCGGAAGCACGGGCGGCGGCGGAGCAGGTGGAAGCTGGTAATAATGAAATTAAAAACGGGGAATGTTCGAGATGTCGGGGTTTCCCGTTTTTAATTCTTATACTGAATAAAACAGAATAGACTTGAAGTGATTTTAGAAAACAGAAACAATATTTTGCCATTACGAAACAAATTACTTAAATGAAAACGATTGATCAATCGAAACCAGTTTTGGTAACCGGAGGAACAGGTTATCTGGCTTCATGGATTGTGAAATTTCTTTTGGATGAAGGAAAAACAGTCCGGATAACTGTGAGAAACAAAAAGCAAAAAGACAAATACGAATATCTTTTGCAGGCAGAGCAGGCAAGTTCGGGGAGACTTGAACTATTTGAAGCAGACTTGCTGAAGGAAGGTTCGTTCTTGGAAGCGATGCAGACTTGTGAATTGGTTATTCATACGGCTTCTCCTTTTGTCCTTCGAGGATTGAAAGATCCGCAAAAAGAACTGATCGATCCAGCTGTGCAGGGAACAAAAAATGTGCTGAACTCTGTAAATCAGACTTCTTCTGTTCGGCGGGTAGTGCTTACTTCAAGCATTGTTGCAATGTATGGCGATGCTATTGATTTGACAAATGAAGAAGGTGGAATTTTAACGGAGAAAAGTTGGAATACCACCAGCACGGTAAGCCATCAGCCGTATTCGTATTCGAAATTGCTGGCGGAAAAAGAAGCATGGAAAATGGCTCAGTCGCAGGATCGCTGGGATTTGGTGGTCATTAATCTTGGATTGGTTTTTGGCCCCTCGTTAAGTAAACGAACCGATTCAACGAGTATTAATTTGATGATGGAACTTGCTTCCGGTAAATTCAGAACTGGCGTTCCTGCGGGTAAAAATGCGAATGTTGATGTTCGTGATGCAGCGAGGGCTCATATTCTTGCAGGCTTTATTCCGGAAGCAAGCGGACGGCATTTGGCTGTTGCTGAGGAAGCCGATTTTCTGGAAACAGCACGAATGATTGGTGAAAAATATCCTAATTTGCCTTTGCCCAAAGGGTATGTGCCCAAATGGTTGTTTCAGTTGATTGCTCCGGCTATTGGATTCACCCGTAAGTTTGTGCGCAATAATGTGGGGATAGATGTAAAATGCGATAATTCATATATTCGAAAAGATCTGGGATTGGAATTTCGTCCGTTTCGGGAAACGATTCACGATCATGTAGCGCAGTTAGTTGCTGATGCTTTAATAAAAATCGATTAAGAAGATGGGAAAAGTTGCTTTGGTTGTTGGCGCAACCGGTTTGGTGGGGCGTCAGTTGGTGTATCAGCTATTGGACGACGATCGTTTTGATGAGGTCCGAATTTTTGTGCGCCGCTCGTATGGTCGGGTACATCCGAAGTTGAAAGAATATATTATTGATTTTGACAAGGCAGAGTCGTGGCAGTCTCTGGTGATTGGAGATGTGTTGTTTTTATGTATGGGAACCACCTTGAAAGCTGCAGGGAGTAAGGAGAATCAGTATAAAGTTGATTTTACGTATCAATATCGTTTTGCCGAAATTGCTTCGAAGAACGGAGTTGCTGGCATTGTTTTGGTTTCATCGGCCGGAGCGGATGCGCATTCTTCTTTCTTTTACCCACGCATAAAAGGAGAATTGGACGAGGCGGTTGCCCGGCTTTCTTTCGATTCTGTTACTATTTTGCGTCCGTCATTACTGGATGGAGATCGTGAAGAAAAACGCATTGCTGAGAAAATTTCGCTTTTCATGGGACGCTTCATTCTTCGATTTTTTTTTTAGAAAATACAGGCCAATTCGCGATCAAATTGTAGCCCAGGCAATGATTCATGCCGCAGTTGGTTCCGTTTCTGAAAGGAAAATTGTTGCATTGGATGAAATTTTTGGATTGGCAGAGCAAGAAAGGGGATAGAAAAAAAAATCCCGCCGAATAAACGACGGGACCCATTTTTTTCATAAGTTTTGATGGACCGGGAGTTTGTTACTTCTCCGGGTATGCTGATTAGAATTTCAGCCTTTTGATAAATCCGTTAAAATCGAAACGGAGATTTAAATTCACTTTCGGAAGACGGAACGGAAGTCCGTTGCCATTGCCCTTGTTATTTCGTGAAACCGAATAAATCTCATCGATTATATCTTTGTATTTCTCCGAAATGTAATTGCGTTTTAATTTCAATGTTGGTGAAAGTTCTCCGGTTTGTGGAGTCCATTCTTCGCAAACCAGGCGGAAGCGTTTTATTTCTTCGTGTTCTCCCAATGTTTTATTGATTGCTTGTACTTCTTTCTGTACTTGTGCAACTACTTCTTCTTTTTCAATTAACTCGTCGTTGTCGCGATAGTGAATCCTTCGCTGACTACACCAATCGTGAAAGTACTCAAAATTTGGAGAAATCAAAGCACTGGCAAATTTCTCTCCTGCGCCGATCACCATTGCCTGTTCGATGAAGAAGGATGCTTTTAGCTTATTTTCAATCATCTGCGGAGCAATATATTTTCCTCCTGAAAGCTTGAACATCTCTTTCTTCCGGTCAGTAATTTTCAGGTATTTCCCTTCATCCAGAATACCAATGTCTCCGGTATGAAACCATCCTTCTTCGTCAATTACCTCGGCCGTTAGCTCGGGTGCTTTGTAGTAACCTTTCATGATGCAGGGCCCTTTGCATAAAATTTCGCCATCCTCGGCAATCTTTACTTCAACCGGATGCAAAATCGGACCCACTGTACCAATTTTCATTTCGCCACTCATCGGATTGTTCACTGCGATAACCGGTGAAGTCTCGGTAAGTCCGTATCCTTCCAGATTCTTCATCCCGGCCATGCCCAGTACGCGTGCAATATCGGGTTGCAGGGCTGCACCACCCGAAACAATGTATCGGATATTGCCTCCCAATGCTTCACGCCACTTTGAGAAGACCAATTTGTCAGCCATTTTTATCTGAAATCTGATAAACAAGTTATATTTCTTGTTGTACTCAAATCGTTTGGTAAGCTTGAGAGCTCCGAAATAAATGAGTTTTTTAATTCCGGTAAGTTCTTTCCCTTTCGAAACGAAACCATCATAAACCCGTTCGAGCAAGCGGGGAACCGAGTTAAACATGTGTGGTTTAATCTCTTTGATTGCCGAAACAATTTGTCCCAGATTACCCACATAGTAAACACCCATCCCTTTGTACTGGAAATGGTAGTTCATGCTTCGTTCATACACGTGGCACAGAGGTAAAAAGCTAATCGAGCGGTGGTCTTTCCCTAAGTCGTGCATTTGTGAGTGAGCCACTGCATTAACCACTAAATTCTGATGTGTGAGCATCACTCCTTTTGGGACTCCCGTGGTTCCGGAAGTGTAAATGATGGTTGCAACATCATCGGGGGTAATCGAATCTTTGATTTGCTGAAGTTGTGATGCCAGTTCTTCTTCTTTGGATGCCCCCAGCTGAATGATCTCATCAATGCTTTTTAAGCCATCGATTTCTTCGAATGAGTATATTTCCTGAATACTTGGAGTTTCATTAACGATAGGTTTGATTTTTTCAAGCAGACGGCGATCGCCCACAATCAGAATTTTGGCCTCGGAGTGCCCAAGAATGTAACGATACTCGTCTTCGCCTATTGTCGGGTAAATGGGTACGTGAATTACTCCACTCATTGCCAGTCCCATGTCGGCGATGTTCCATTCCGGACGGTTGGTGGTTACTGTTGCCACTTTGTCGTCTTTCGTTAATCCCATTGCCAGAAGCCCTAGTGCGAACTGATGTGATTTTTTGTTGTAGTCAGCTGTGCTGATGGTGTACCATTCGCTGCCTTTTTTGCCGCCTAAAGCATCTTCACGGGGAAAAAGTTCCAGATATCGTTCCAGAATGTCAAAAGTTCTGCGTACTTCTGATGACATATTTTATGAATTTGTTTTTCAGATTTTACAAACAAGCAAATATACTATTTCGGGTATTCGTACGACGGGAGTGCTCTGTAAATGTAATGATTAAAATCTAATTTAGATTTTATCAAAATAGTCGTAAGTGTCATGTTTTTAGTGTATTGCATCTTTGCTTATCGACTTTTTGACGGTATTGTTCTAAAATCGTTGTCTTATTCTATTGTTTTTGTCCTTGAAATAAGATTGAAACATGACGATTGAAATAGCAGATACTTGTGGCGGTATTTTGGGCGTTATTGTTTTGTTCGTCAGTTGTTTGGTGTTCCTTTTACTCGAATATTTTCTGGAATGTTAGCTCGTCAATCCAGCTTTTCGCTGAGCGAATCCATTCTCTTTTTGTTCCGCAATGAATAAACCCGGCTTTTTCAAAAAGCCTGATGCTGGCTGTATTGTTTGTTCCGATGTTTGCAAATACTTGATGTAACCCAAGCACTTTTTCGGCATAATCAGCAATCAGTTCGAGTGCAGCAATGGCATATCCTTTTTGTCGGTTGGCCGGTTCGTGAATGAGAATGCCCACTCCTGCCCGTTGATGAAAAGGATCGAAATCGAATAAATCGACGGCTCCGATAGCTTGCCCGTCACGGGTTTCAATGATGAGTCGAAGTTGTTTGGTTTCGTAGATGTCGCGCTGCGAGTCGAGAATATATTGCTCTAAGGTGTAGCGGGAAAAAGGAGCCAGTGTGTTGCTGATAGCCCAAACCGACGGATCATTCTCCCAACTATAAAGCATTTCCAAATCTTCGGGCTCGAGAGCTCGGAGGCGGATAATTGAATTTTCAGAATAAAGCGGTTTCATGACTGTCCGAGTTTTTTCCATGCTTTGGCAATGTACTCCAAATCATGATAAAGCTGATAATCTTTTGCGTATAAAATATTCAGTTCACCTTTTTTGCTGTCGGGCAAATCGGAGTCGAAAATGTCGGAAGGTGCAATTACTCCGCGGCGTATTTCAGGGAGTTGTGCGTTTGTTTCGGGCAAGCGGGCGTATCCAACCCAGCTTTTTCGTCCGCTCAGAACCTGGAAGATGTTACCGAAAAATCCGCCGGTATTCTGAATCGTCCAGCATAAAGCAGGAGACAGGAGAAGGAAAATCAAGGACAAAAATACATCGAGTAGCCGTTTGTGCCGAAGGTTTTTCTCGCGGGCAATTGAGTTGATCTGTAGAACATACAAATCGCCTGCCGTGTCAATGGAGTTGCTGCCGATAATAGAAATACTTTCGGGTGGCGCAATTTTATAGTCGATTTGTAAATCGCCCAGTTGGAGCATTGTCTGAATAATTTCGCGAGACGAAAGATCGACCGAAGAGAAAATCAGTTCATCAATGCGGTTGATCTGAATAATTTCGTGAATCTGTTCCAGTTTGCCCAAGTAATCTGACTGTAATGGTTGTTCTCCGGGCGAAACCCTGCCCGCAATGTCGGCATTTAGTTTGGTCTGTTTTATAAGTTCTTCAATGCGTTGAGCTTCGTTGGATTGAGCAACAATAACAATTCGCTTTTTTTGCTGAAAATCGAAACGGAACTTTTTCAGTTTCAGAAAGCCCAGCGTGAGACGGTAGCCAACCAGTGCAACAAATGCCCATACGGAACCGAGAAGGATGAGCGCCCTGGAAAAACGCAGGCTTTCGTTTACCAGCGAATATAGTACCAAAATGCTGAGTGTTCCCCATAATAGGCCGGATACAATACGTTTGAGCGAAAGCGGACGCTGGTAGCCTCCCGCGAAGAGGAGTGAAAAAATCCATATCAGAATGTATGCCGGAACAATCCAATGCAAGTATTCGGGCGGATAATAACCGCTTTCGAATTTGAGTCTCTCCCAATATGGGAGCAACACTGCATAGCCTGCATAAATAATCAAGGCATCAAGTGCCGGGAGAAAAATACGTTTGATAAAGCGTCCGGCCAATGCAAGCAATGCACGAAAATAAATGGCAAGATTGATCACCAGTCGATATAGTCGGGCATTGCCGGAGGAGAAGTGTTTCTGTGCGAAAATGATCATGGCATTGTAAAACATGCGCACGTAGTTGACACTTCCTTTTTTGGTACTTTCTCCTTTATAATGAATGATCGTTGTTTCGGGGAAATAGTAATTTTTGTAGCCACCGAGTATGAGGCGATACGAAAGATCGATGTCTTCTCCGTACATGAAATAATCTTCGTCGAGCAGACCAACCTCGTCGAGTGCCTTTTTACGCATCAGCATAAATGCTCCGGCAAGAATTTCAATTTCGTGCGTTTGCTCCGAACTGAGATGCCCCATGTGATAGCGGCTGAATTCTTTTGAATGAGGGAATAGTGCCGAAAGTCCAAAGATTTTGTAAAACGCAACTTTGGGCGTAGGAAGTCCTCGCTTCGATTCAGGCAGAAAACGACCTTTGCCATCGATCATTTTTACCCCCAGCCCCCCCGCTTCGGGATGGGCATCCATGAATGCGCAAATTTTCTCAAAGCTGTGTTCTTCAACAACCGTGTCGGGGTTGAGTAATAACACGTATTCTCCGGTAGATTGCAGGATTGCCTGGTTGTTTGCTTTCGAAAAACCAACGTTTTGTTTGTTCTCTATTAATATTACCTGTGGAAATTTTTCGCGAATCATTTGGCACGAACCGTCCACCGAATTATTGTCCACGACGAACAATTCGGTTTCAATATTTTGCGAAGCTTTGATTGCCGCATGGAGACATTGCTCCAGAAAATGCTTCACATTATAATTGACGATAACCACCGATAACTTCATGCAGTAAAGATAACCGAAAAAATGAGCAAATAGTATGTGCTCCGAATTGCCGTATAGCACCTATGTAAAACATTTCAGGTGCGAAACAGGTGATTCTGTGTGGCGTGAAGAAAAATTTATCGACCCAGCGAATCTTCAAAATTCTGGCGATTGACAATTGATCGTCCCAGGGTTATTTCGTCGGCATATTCCAGTTCGTCGCCAATTGAAACCCCCCGGGCAAGCGTGGTGATTTTTACCGGTAAATCTTTCAGTTTCTTGAAAATGAAAAAGTTGGTAGTGTCACCTTCCATTGTAGTGCTGAGTGCAAGAATTACTTCATCAACTTTGCCACTCTGAACGCGTTCTACCAGCGAATCAACTTCAATGTCGGAAGGCCCAATGCCGTCCATGGGGGAAATGATGCCTCCCAGTACGTGATACAATCCGCTGAATTGGTGCGTGTTTTCAATCGACATTACATCTTTAATATTTTCAACCACACAAACAATTGACGGAATACGTGATGGGGTAGCACAGATATTGCATGTGTCGGTATCGGAAATGTTGTGACACACTTTGCAGTGTTTGATCTCGTTTCGCATTTGAATCATGGTTTGCCCGAAAATTTCTACTTCGCGGGTGTCTTGCCGGAGCAGGTGCAATACCAGGCGAAGTGCTGTTTTTCGTCCAATTCCCGGTAATTTCGAGAATTCGTTGACAGCATTTTCAAGCAGGCGCGAAGGATAATGTTCAATATTCATGCGAATTGGCGTTTTGTGCAGGCCAAAAGTAATTATCGTTTTTGAATTTTGAGTGCTCTACGATTTCGATTTGAGATACTTTGATGCAAGCAATAAAACATCCTGAACTTTGAACGGTTTAATCAATATGGCATTACATCCGGTTTCGAGACAATTTTCGTGGTCTTCAAATTGGGTGTATGCTGTTTGTGCAATGATCGGAATATCCTTGTTCGTTTTTCGGATTTGCATGGTCGCTTCGTATCCATTGATTTCTGGTAGCTGAATATCCATGAGTATCAGGTCAATTTTTTGACTGTTGAAAATATTCAGCACATCAATTCCGTCTCGGGCCCAAATAAGTTTGGCTCCGGTTTCAGCAAAAATATTTTTGAGGTATTCGAAGTTGTAGGCAACATCTTCGGCAACCAAAATGGTATAGTCGCTGAAATCGAAATGTATTTTTTTTGCCTTCTGGATAATTGATTGCTTGCTCTGTATTTTTATCTTGTCGTATGGAATTGTGAAATAGAAAATACTTCCTTCGCCTTTTTTCGATTTTATACCCATTTGTCCGCCCAGTAAATGAACCAGTCCCCGACAGAGAATCAGACCCAGTCCTATTCCATTCTTCGTTGAACCGGCTTTGTATTTGGGGTCCTCTATTTGCGAAATAATTGAATCCTGCATCTCTTCGCTCATTCCAACTCCTGTATCTTGCACGTAAAATTGCAATTTTCGGTCAGAAAATAGCTGGTAGCCAATTTCGATATGTCCCAGATCGGTTTGTTTAAGTGCATTTTCGAACAGAATATAAAGCACTTGTTTGAGTCGCAGCGGGTCGGTGAAAATAATGTTGTGATGCGGTTCCATCGGTATCGTAAAGCGTAATTCAACCCGTTCTTTTCCGCGTTGTTCCATTAGTCGTGCAACATCCTGCTGTAGTTCCGAAAGAATATCACTAAGTGCACACGATTCTTTTTTGATTTTTAATTGGTCATTGTCGAGCCTTGCTGCATCCATCATGTTATCGATAAGATGCATGAGGATGAAACTATTTTGCTGAATGATGTTTAAATATCGTTGTTTTTGCTGGTCATCAGTTTCAGCATGTTGTAACAAATCCGAAAAGCCAATAATGCCATTTATCGGAGTTCGAATCTTGTGGCTCATCAACGAAAGAAAATTGCTTTTATAGAGATTTGAGGTCTCTGTGGTTTTCCGCACATTGCGCAAGTCGGTTTCCAGTTTCCGGAAAGCAGTAATGTCCTCTGCAATTTTTACAAAATGAGTAATAATTCCTTGCTTATTGCGGAGCGGAATAATGGTGGCCTGTTCAATGAAATGGCGACCGTTTTTCCGTTTGTTTTTTAGTTCGCCCTGCCAAATATTTCCGTTGGTAATTGTTTGCCATATTTTTGAATAAAACTCGGGCGAGTGTAATCCTGATTTTAAAATATTGGGTTTTTTCCCGATAATTTCATCTGCATCCCACCCCGTTTTTTTACTGAATGAGGTGTTGAAAAAAGTAATGTATCCTTCGTGATCGGTGATAATACAGGGGAAGGGACTGTACATGACAGCCTGTTTGAACATATCCAGTTCGCGATCCGATTTTTTTTCCTGTGAGATGTCTCGACTGGCACTTATCATTCGTTCTGGTTGGTTTTGCTCATTGCGGATGCAGATCGCATTGCTGAGAAACCAGAGATAATTGCCGTTTTTGTGCCGAAGCCGAAATTCGGATTGAAATATACGTTGATTGTCGGCAAAGAAAAGTTTTATCTCTCTGCTTATTCGGTCTTTGTCTCCGGGATGGAGTAGTTGCTCGAAAGTAGAATAATCATCCGTGAGTTCATCTGGCGTATATCCCAAATGGATTTTCCATAGGGTTGATAATTGAATATGTCCTGTAATAATATTCCATTCACAGATTCCCAAATTACTTGCTTCAATTGCTATTTCGGTAACTGACTTTTCATTTTTGTGTTGTGTTGAAACAAAGCTTATTACGAGTGTTGTGCCGGCAATCGGAGTGAGTGTCAGGGCAAATGTTCTCCCTTGTTTTTCTATCTCCATGGAAATTACCTGAAGTTCATCCAATGCTTTCTCGCAATTTTGAATGAATGTCTTTTGATCATCTGTTTCCCATTCATTGATGCTTTCCTTGAGTGAAGTTGCTTTGTCTGAAAAGACAAATAGGGCTGAGGCATTGCTTTGATTCTTTGTGATATAAAATTTTGAGTCAATGCAGATATACCCGGAGGAAGACATATGTGGGAGTTCGGTATCCATGGTATTATTTGAGTAGTTTATCCAAAAATAATTAAAAAATGTACTTGAAGCAATTACATGGTAAACAAAATAATGGGGAAAGCCTGCCTTAATTTTGCAATCAGAGCAGATTTGGATACGATAATTTCTTTTTTAGTGAAAAAAAACAGAATTAGTTATGAGAATAAATAAAAAAAACGATATTTGCACTTCGGAACGAATTTCGTATTATCGTTTTATAAATGCAAAAAGAAGAAATCATACGGGGAGAAATAATTGAGGCAGCAGGAGAGTTGTTTCAGCAATATGGTTTTCAGAAAACCACGATGGAAGATATTGCAAAAGCTGCGGGAAAAGGAAAGAGTACGCTGTATTATTATTTTGCCAATAAAGACGAGGTTTTTGATGCTGTTGCCAATAAAGAAATAGATGAAGTTTGCAGGGCAGTACAGGAAGGAATCGAAAAGGTGAGTAGTCCTCGCGAAAAATTGAAGACTTATGCATTAATTAATTTCACCGAGATAAGAAAAAAGACCATCTTGTATAAGTTGGTTTGTGGCGAAATGAAGAGCAATTTGACTAAACTGATGTATGCCTTGAGGGAAAAGTTTGATAAAGAAGAGTTGAGCCTATTTGAAGATATTTTATTGGAAGGAATTAAGTGTGGAGATTTTAAGTCGGTTGAAGAGAAGGATGTAAAGGCTCTTGCTCATATTATATTGAGTGCTTTGCGCGGGATTGAGGTGGATGTGTTTATTGAAAACAAATTGCCTGAATTTGATGATCATTTGGGTTTAGTTACGAATTTGTTGGTTCGGGGATTGGAATAGCAATCTTTTTTTTGATTCATTATTCGACTAAAAAACGAAAATCGTATTGAAATACATAAGTCATGAAAAAACAGAAACAATTTATTTTTTATTTGTCGGTTGCGACAATTTTACTGTCCGGATGCACTTCCGGCACACAAAAAACGGTCGATACAGAAGCTGGTCGTCCGGTAAGAGTTAAGGTTCAGAAACTGGAAACAGCCTCAGGGGGCGCCGGCCAATCGTATATTGGTACTATCGAAGAATCGGTTTCGGTCCCCCTGAGTTTTTTAACTGCTGGAACCGTGGATAAAGTACTGGTTGAAGAAGGCCAGTCGGTATCGAAAGGCCAATTGCTGGCGGTTTTAAACAGCGAAGATCTCCGGAATGCGTATCAGGTTTCGAAAGCCAAGCTTGATCAGGCGCAGGATGCTTACAATCGTTTGGAGCCGGTTTCTAAAAAAGGAAGTCTCCCGGAAGTGAAATTTGTGGAGATAAAAACAGGTTTGGAACAAGCTCGTTCGATGGCCGCAATTTCTGAAAAAAGTTTGAAGGATTGTAAGTTGTATGCGCCTTCGTCTGGTGTTATTGGCCGAAAAATGATTGAGCCCGGTATGAGCATTATTCCCGGAAATTCCGTTTTTCAGTTAGTGAAAATCGAAAAAGTGAATGTAAAAGTTCCCGTTCCGGAGAATGAAATTTCAGGTTTAACAAAAGGACTGGAGGCACAGGTAACTGTGTCGGCATTGGGCAATCAGCAATTCGATGGGAAAATTTCGGAAGTAGGCGTGTTGGCGAATCCGCTTTCGCATACATACATGGTGAAGGTTGAGTTGGCAAACCCGGATAAAGTGCTGAAGCCGGGAATGGTTTGCAATGCAACGATTGATAATCCGGTTTTGGCTGATCGGTTGATTGTGCCGCTGGTGGCTGTTCAGTCGGGAGCTTCGGGCGAAAAATTTGTATATGTGGCCGATTCCTCTTCGGGTAAAGCGATCAAAAAAGCTGTTGAAGCCGGCTCCTTGGTCTCAAACGGTATTGTAATAAAAAGTGGCCTTGCTGCAGGCGATCTGCTGATTGTGGAAGGTTACCAGAAAATCAGTGATCATTCATCAATTCAAATTAGTCAGTAATGAAAAGGTTAGGGATTGTTGAATCTGCCATGCGTTACAGGCAGATTGTTTTCCTGATAACCACGCTGCTGGTTGTTTTGGGAATTTATGCATTGTTTGTGATGCCGCGTCAGGAGTTTCCGTCGTTTACTATTCGGCAGGGACTGGTTATTGCTGTTTATCCGGGAGCAACTTCTGCTGAAGTTGAAAATCAGGTGACATCGAAGGTGGAGAATTACTTGTTCGGTTTCAAGGAAATAAA
Source organism: Prolixibacteraceae bacterium (assembly GCA_963668595.1). GTDB lineage: Bacteria > Bacteroidota > Bacteroidia > Bacteroidales > Prolixibacteraceae > GWE2-42-39. Next base: position 4,153,225 of record OY764876.1, read on the forward strand.
AAAGCGAAAAACGTATTCGTATTCCAAAGATGGTATGATGATCATTTTTGTGGAACTGAATGACGATGTGAAGAATTCGGATGAGTTTTGGTCGAAGCTGAATCATGGGTTGAATAATTTTAAGTCGGAATTGCCTGCCGGCGTTCTGGCCTTGTTAACCAATAGTGATTTTGGCGATACTTCGGCTTTGCTGATTACCCTGGAGGCTGATCACAAGTCGTATCGCGAGCTGGAAAAGTATATGGATGAATTGGAGAATCGCTTGCGCCGGATTCAGTCAGTGTCGAAACTTCGGCATTATGGTTTGGAAAAAGAGCAAATCAATATTTATCTTGAAAAAGAAAAACTGACCAATTACGGTATTAGTTCGTCCACTTTACTGGCAAGTTTGTTTACACAGGGTTTTACTACTTCAAGCGGAACGGTTGATAATGACCATTTGCTGTCTCCGATTCACATAGCGCCGTCATATAATTCGGAAAAAGATCTGGCCGAGCAAATCATTTATTCTGATCCGCTCGGAAATATTATCCGGCTGAAAGACGTTGCGCGCATTGTGCGCGAATATCCTGATCCGGATAGTTATGTAATGAATAACGGAAATAAATGTTTGCTGATTTCGATGGAAATGCAGCGGGGGAATAACATTGTTCAGTACGGAAAAGAAGTAGATGAGGTATTGACTCAGTTTCAGTCGGAATTGCCGGAAGGCGTGAAAATCAACCGGGTGGCCGACCAGCCTAAAGTTGTGGGCGATTCTATTTCAAACTTTATGAAAGAAATGCTCTACGCCATTATTGCTGTAATTTTGGTTACAATGCTGTTGCTCCCGCTGAGGGTTGCTTCGGTGGCGGCAACATCAATTCCGATCAGCATCTTTATTTCGCTGGGGATTATGTCGCTTACCGGGATGGAGCTGAATACGGTTACTTTGGCCGCGTTGATTGTTGTTTTGGGGATGATTGTGGATAATTCGATTGTAATTGTGGATAGTTACATGGAAAAACTTGATCACGGAATGTCGCGCTGGCATGCTGCTATCAGTAGTGCCAAAGGATTTTTCAAGGCAATTTTCTCGGCGACGCTGGCTATCAGTATTACGTTTTTCCCTTTCCTGTTCACGATGAAAGGAATGATGCAGGAATTTGTGCAATTGTTTCCCTGGACGGTTACCATTACGTTGGGAATCTCACTGATGGTGGCTATGTTGCTGATTCCATTTCTTCAATATGTATTTATAAAAGAAGGATTTGAAGGCTCGAAGTCGCAACAGAAGAAAGAAAAAAGAAACTTTTTGGATATTATTCAGGGAACCTATGAAAAATGGTTGTTGCGGGCATTTAAACATCCGCGGGTAACAATGTTTATGGCATTTCTGGCTATTGTTTTGGGCATATTGCTGTTCACTCAGGTGCCGCAACGTTTAATGCCAATTGCTGAACGTGATCAGTTTGCGGTGGAAATTTATCTTCCGCAGGGAAGTTCTCTGGACCAAACTGCTGAGGTAGTCGATAGTCTGGAAGAATTGCTGAAACAGGATGAACGGATTCTTTCGGTGACTTCTTTCATCGGAACCAGTTCTCCGCGGTTTCATACCTCGTATGCTCCGAATCTGCCGGCAAAAAATTATGCTCAGTTTATTGTGAATACACCATCGAATAGAGAGACAGTTGAATTGCTGGAACAATATTCCGGAAAGTATGCTGATTATTTTCCGAATGCACATGTTCGTTTTAAACAGCTCGATTATCAGGATTCGGCTTTCCCGATTGAGGTGCGTTTGATTGGGAACGACCTGACGCAACTAAAAGCTCAGGCCGATTCGCTTAGCCGTAAATTTCGTGAAGTTCCGGGTTTAACCTGGGTGCACACCAATTACGAAGAAATGCTTCCCGGAGCACAGGTTGAACTTAATCAGGTTGAAGCAAACCGTTTGGGAATTACCCGCACGACGGTAGCGACCAATTTGGCGATGCGTTTTGGCGATATGCCATTAACTACACTTTGGGAGGGCGATTATCCGGTGTCAGTAAAATTGAAGGCCGAACGCGAACAGGACGCAACATTCAGCGATATCGAAAATGAGTATATCCATTCACTGATTCCGGGCGTTTCGGTGCCTTTGCGGCAAATTGCAAGCGTTTCGCCCGACTGGAACGAAGGAAAGATTGTTCGCCGGAATGGGGTGCGGACAATCAGTATTGTCGGGGATGTTACTCGTGGATACAATATAAACAAGGTATTCCGGTCGATTCAGACAATAACTGAAAAAGAAGATTTGCCTTCAACGATAAAAGTACAATACGGAGGGGCTACCGAATCGGATGGCGAGAATATGCCGATGATTCTGGGCGGATTGATCATCAGTATTTTCATCATTTTCCTGATTCTGGTTTTCCATTTCCGGAAAATTAATCTGGCATTGCTGGTTTTGGGTTCTGCATTGCTGAGTTTGATTGGAGCCGTAATTGGTGTTCTGTTGCTGGGATTAGAATTCAGTCTTACTTCGGTGTTGGGGGTAATAAGTTTGATCGGGATTATGGTTCGTAACGGAATTATCATGCTCGATTATGCCGAAGAGTTACGCCATCATCAGAAAAAAACAGTGTTGGAAGCCGCGTTTGAAGCGGGAAAACGACGGATGCGCCCGATCTTTCTAACCTCAGCCGCAGCTTCGATGGGGGTTATCCCGATGATCATCAGTAAAAGCGCTATGTGGTCGCCGATGGGAACAGTTATTTGTTTCGGTACAATGACTTCGATGGTTTTGCTGGTATTGATTCTCCCGGTTGCTTATTGGTTGATTTTTAGAAAAGCAGATAAGAATAAACAAAAAGTAAGTATTCAGGATATTGAAAATAAAATGAATATGAAACCTGCAGTACTCACGGTGTTGATTATTTTGGCATTGAGTCCGGTTCTTTCGGCACAGAATTATTCGTTGGAACAATGCAAGTCGCTGGCACTAAAAAATAATGCACAGGTAAAGAATCGGATACTGGATGTTTCAGCGTCAGAGGAAATTAAAAAAGAGGCTTTTACAAAGTATTTTCCACAGGTGAAGGCAACCGGATTAGCTTTTCAGGCCGATAAGCCGTTGCTTGAACTGGATGTGCCGAGTGGAAATCTTCCTGTTTACGACGGAAATCTGGCGAATCTGGCTACTGCTACTCAGTTTGCATATTTCCCCGGCATGAATGTCGGAATGCTGGAAAACGGAATTATCGCTGATGTTTCAGCTACTCAGCCGGTATTTGCCGGAGGTCAGATTGCCAATGGGAACAAACTGGCCAGTTTAGGGATAGAAGTGAGCCAGTTACAACTTCAGGCAACCGAAGATGAAATTGCGCTGGAGACAGAAAAACACTACTGGCAGATCATGGCTTTGGGTGAAAAAATGAAGACGCTGAATCGCTACATTCAGATGGTTGACACGCTCCACAAAGAAGTGAATGATGCTTTGCAGGCGGGTTTGATTACGCGAAACGATTTGCTGAAAGTAGAACTGAAACAGAACGAACTTCAGATGAATAAGTTGAGGCTGGAAAATGGGAAGCGGCTGGCTCGTATGGCTTTGTGTCAGTATATTGGTGTCCCGTTTGATGAGAATATTAGTTTTGCAGATAGTTTGTTGCTGCTTGGTACGCCCGAATTACTGTATGTTGATCATCAGGAAGCACTGGCCGGAAGAGTCGAGTATAAGTTGCTGAAGAAAAGTTCCGAAGCAGAGAAGTTTCAGACGAAAATGACAATTGGTGAATATATGCCTCAGGTTGGCGTTGGTGTTGATGCGCAGTACATGGACATTATGGGCGGAAAAGGTGAAACATATGGTGTTCTTTTTGGCTCGGTTAGTATTCCGATATCTGGTTGGTGGGAAGCTTCGCATAAAATGAAAGAGCGGAAACTGAAAGAAGAGCAGAACCGGAATATGGTGAACGACAATACCGAAAAACTTTTGCTTCAGATGCACCAGGCGCGCAACGTGCTGGATGAATCGTACCGCCAGCTTGAGTTGGCACAAAAGTCGATCAGTCAGGCCGAGGAAAACCTGAAAATTAATCGTGATAATTATGAGGCAGGAATGGTAAATGTTTCCGATATGCTGGAAGCGCAGGCGCAACTTCAGCAAACGTATGATACTTATACCGATGAAAAAATAAATTATCAGATCAGTAAGGCCGATTATTTACGGCTGACAGGACGGTAATATTTCGGGGAAGAAGGCCGGACTCCGGACAATGGAGCCCGACCTTCTGATTTTTTTTATAAAAACTTCAGAATGAATGATAAAAAGAAATGAACTTTTCCATTTTGGGATGAGCCTGTTGGATGAACGATGTCCGGAAACAGAAACTATGCTGTATTACCATGTGTATTCGCTCAAGTTTGGCGACCATTTTGTGATTGAAGACATGAAGGATTTGATTGAATTGGTGGCCGTGATAAATACCTGGAATGTAGAGCGAAAAGATAGTTTATGTGAAACTGAAAATTCAACTCAAACAGAAAAGGGGCTAAAGATTTTTATTGTCGCATGAAACAAAAAAGCAGCTAAGAATTTTTCTTAACTGCTTTTTTTGTAGCGAGAGCCGGGCATGATCCGGCGACCTCATGATTATGAATCATGCGCTCTAACCAGCTGAGCTACCTCGCCATCTCTTTTGAGAACTTTGCGAAAAACCAGAATTGCTCTTGTTTTTTGCGGTTGCAAATATAGTGTTTTATTTTTCATCCAAACGGTAGAGCGAAAAAAAAATCATTCTTTTTTTTCGTGATCTAAAACGATGCATTGTAAATCTCTGATAGAATGTATATCTTGCAGCGAGTCGGATGGACTGTTGAGATTGTCTGAATGAGCGTTTTTATAAGGATTTTTGTTGTTTTGTTGTTCTTGCCTGGTGGAGAAAAATCAAGAAAAACGCACTTGTATCATCCGATCGGGAAAATGTACTTCGATTAAAAATAAGCAATCAGCAGACGCAAATAATGGTGTAATCCATCGTTTTATTTCTTGGCGGTACTGCTTTGGTTGAGATACAATATCAGGAATAGAGTTTGCAATGAACCTTTTCGGTCAAATCGAAAAACAACAAGTTATGGAAGAAAAAATAAAAATACATCTTGAATATTTGGTAAACTGTTCACCCAAGGTGTTGTATAACCGGCTCAGTACAGCAGCTGGTTTAGCCGAATGGTTTGCCGATAATGTGACCGTAAAAGGAAAAATCTTCACATTTACCTGGGATGCAACAGATCAACAGGCTGAAAAAACGCTTCATAAAGAAAATAAAATGGTGCGTTACTCCTGGCTCGATTGCGAAGAAGAAGATTGCTACTTCGAATTTAAAATTAATCAGGATGAATTGACCAACGATGTTTCACTGATCGTAACTGATTTCGCCGAAGTGGAAGAAGAACAGGAAGTGCGCGACTTGTGGGACATGCAGATTTCAGATTTGAAGCGTATTTTAGGTTCTTAATATTTTTTCACTTTCTTTTTCTTTAAAATAAAGTAGTTTTGTAATCGTTTCAATATGGAACTGTAACTACTATGAAGCGATTGCACTGGTTTATCATACGAAGTTTTTTGGGGCCTTTTTTCCTCACTTTTTTTATCTGTGTTTTCATTTTGCTGATGCAGTTTTTGTGGAAATACATCGATGATCTGGTCGGAAAAGGGTTGGAATGGCACATCATTCTTGAATTTCTGACTTATGCTTCTTTTGCCCTGATTCCGATGGCTTTCCCGCTTGCCATGTTGTTGGCCTCAATCATGACCTTTGGTAATCTTGGCGAGAATTACGAGTTGGTAGCCATGAAATCATCAGGTGTTTCGCTCGTTCGGGCCATGAAACCGCTCATATTTATTGCGGTGTTGCTTACCTATGTTGCCTTTTTCTTTTCGAATAATATTTTGCCGCACACCAACCTTAAATTTGGTGCCTTGCTTTATAGTGTGAAAACCCAAAAGCCGGAAATGGTTATTAAAGAAGGGGTTTTTGCGAACGATATTGATGGGTTTAGTATAAAAGTAGATCGCAAAAGCCGAACCAGCAACATGTTGTACAAGCTGATGATTTACGATCATCGGGAAAATAAAGGCAATATTAAAGTGACGGTTGCCGATTCAGGAACAATGGTTATTACTCCGGATAAAAAATACATGACGCTCACCTTGTACAATGGTGAAAATTATGAAGAGATGGAGCCCAATGAACGAGGTCAGAATAAACGCTATCCTTTCCATCGCGACCAATATGGGAAACAGATTGTTAATGTCCCGTTGCAGGGCTTCGATTTTAACCGGTCTGACGATAATATTTATAAAAACCACTACCGGATGATGAATCTTGCGCAGCTTGAACATCGCGAAGATTCGTTGTACCAGAATTATTTAAGAAAAATTCGTGGCTTTGTTATTTCGATGAATTACAATACCGAACTGTTACGGAGTATTGTAAACGAAACGCAACCGAATGATTCGCTGAAACAAAAATTGGTTTTTACTCCGGATTCGATTGTAAATGTTGACAGCCTGTTGTATCGGGTTGCTCCGGTATTTCGAACACAGCTGATTGACGGCGCTATCACCGATGCGCGAAATAATGCCCAAACAATCGATCAGCAGGAAGATTTGCTGAATGAAAACAAAAAGGACATCAACAAACACAGCATTGAGCGGCACAAAAAATTCTCGTGGTCGCTGGCTTGTCTGATTTTCTTTTTCATTGGTGCGCCGCTGGGGGCAATTATTCGCAAAGGAGGTCTGGGAATGCCTGTAATTGTGTCGATACTTTTGTTTATCACCTATTACATGGTTTCAATTACCAGCGAGAAATTTGCCCGCGAAGATGTTTGGATGATGGCTACCGGAATGTGGTTCCCGACCTTCATTTTTTTATCTGTTGGTGTCTTTCTGACCTACAAAGCTGCGACCGATTCGGCCATTATGAGTTTGGAAACATACGAGATATTCTTTAAAAAGATCATGGCATTCCGATTCAGACTAAAAAAAGACCAACGCAATGAAGATTCTTCAGCTAACAAATAAACCGCCGTGGCCTCCGAAGGACGGTGGGGCAATTGCCAGTCTGAATCTGACCAAGGGATTTAGCTTTTTGGGGCACAAGGTGACTATTCTGAGCATGAATACGGAAAAACACCGGGTGAAAAAGAAAGACATTCCGGATACACTGAAAGCGTTGGCCGATTTTCATTTTGTAGATGTGCCTGCCCGAACTTCGCGCATGGCGGCCTTGCGTAATCTGCTTTTTTCGAAGTTGCCATACAATGCAGAACGTTTTATTTCGGAAGATTATAGTCAGGCGCTTATCAAACTTCTGAAAAAGAAGAAGTTCGATATCATTCAGTTGGAAGGATTGTATTTGTGTCCGTACATCGCATTAATCCGGAGGCATTCGAATGCACGGATTGTTTACCGGGCGCATAATATCGAACACGAAATATGGATTCGCACGGCTAGTTTGACAACCGGTTTTCAGCGTATTTATCTGAAACATTTGGCGGCGCGACTCAAACGATTCGAACGTTCGTATCTGAATGAGTACGATTTGCTGGTTCCGATTACCGACCGCGATGCTGCGATGCTGAACGGATTGGGCAATAAAAAGCCTTCGTTTACTTCGCAAACAGGAATCGATTTATCATTTCTGATTCCGAATGCCAAACATCTTGAATTTCCTTCGCTGTTTCATATTGGTTCGCTCGATTGGTCTCCCAATCAGGAAGGACTGTTGTGGTTTTTGGATAATTGCTGGCCAATAATTCTGAAAAAATATCCGGAACTGAAATTTTATGTTGCCGGACGAAATGCCCCGGCATGGTTCGAAAAAAAGCTGGGTCTGCGCAACATTGTTTATCTGGGCGAAATCGACGATGCTTACGAATTTATTAATTCAAAAGCAATCATGCTTGTGCCATTGTTTTCGGGTAGCGGTATGCGTATTAAGATTGTAGAAGGCATGGCGCTCGGAAAACCAATCGTGACAACATCTATCGGAACCGAAGGTATTGAAACGGTTTCGGGCGAGAATATTCTGGTGGCCGACAATCCTGAACATTTCTGTCAGGCCGTATTTGCGCTGATTGAGAACCGTGATTTGTTCGATAAAATTGGCAAAAATGCCATGGACCTGATTCATAAAAAATTTGATAATCTTACGCTTGCTGCCCAGTTGATTGAGTTTTACAACCAACATAAATAAGGTGGAAATTCTGTTCTGGATATTATTCGCGTTGGTGGCATACACGTATGCCGGATATGCCTTGCTGCTTTTTATCCTGGTACAGATTAAACGAACTTTCTGCCGAAAAAAGCCAGCGCCTGATTTCGCTGAGAATGATTTGCCGGAAGTGTGTCTGTTTGTAACGGCGTATAACGAATCGGCTTATGTTGATCAGAAAATACAAAATTCGCGTGCGCTAAATTACCCGAAAGAAAAACTTCGTCTGTTGTGGGTAACTGATGGCTCTGATGATGGCAGTCCGGAAATGCTTCGTCGTTACGAAGGGGTAGAAGTGCTGCATCAGCCCGAGCGTCGGGGAAAAATGCATGCCATGAATCGGGGAATGCAGTTTGTGCAGTCGCCCATTGTTGTGTTTTGCGACAGCAATACCCTGCTGGGGGTTGATTCCATCCGTGAAATCGTTCGTGCATTGGCCGATCCGAAAGTGGGTTGTGTGGCAGGCGAAAAACGCATTATTGAAGGAGAATCGGCAGATGCTGCGGCCGCCGGAGAAAGCACGTACTGGAAATTCGAATCGTGGATTAAACGAATGGACAGCGAGTTGAACTCGGCAGTAGGAGCGGTGGGCGAACTATTTGCCGTGCGCCGCGAGCTATTTTGCGACGTGGAGGAAGACACCCTGCTCGACGATTTCATTATTTCGCTGCGAATTGCTCAGCAAGGCTATAAAATTGCTTATGTGCCGCAGGCCTACGCAATGGAAACCGCTTCGGTAAGTGTAGGCGAAGAAATGAAACGCAAAATTCGCATTGCTGCCGGAGGTGTTCAAACCATCAGTCGCCTGAAAAGTCTGTTGAATCCGTTTCGCTACGGACTGCTTAGTTTGCAGTATATTTCGCACAAGGTACTTCGCTGGACACTTGCACCACTGGCATTGTTTGTGCTTTTTATTGTCAACTTGTTTTTAGTTCCGATCAGCGGATCAATCTTTCCGTTGTCATTTTATACAATCTTTTTTTTCTTGCAGCTTTTCCTGTATTTGCTTGCCATGTTGGGCTTTTTCTTTGGCCATCGTCCTATTCGCTGGAAAATTGCTTTTGTTCCGTATTACTTCACCTCGATGAATGTGGCTGCCCTCTTGGGATGGTTGCGTTACCTAAAAGGTAAACAATCGGTTAAATGGGAGAAATCGAAAAGGGCATAAACATCTAAAATCATAGATTAATTGCTAAAAATGGTTAGTTTTGCAGCCTATTTCAAAAGTCGATAGCGATGAGTGATTTTAAGCTGAATACTATTCCGGAAGCCGTTGAAGCCATTCGTAAAGGCGAAATGATTATTGTAGTGGACGATGAAGATCGCGAAAATGAAGGTGATTTTATTGCTGCTGCCGAGCTGATAACCCCCGAAATGGTGAATTTCATGGCCATGCATGGTCGTGGATTGATTTGTGCCCCGCTTACTGAAAAACGTTGCGCGGAACTGGAGTTGGAACTGATGGTTGGAAAAAATACCTCGTCGCACGAAACCCCTTTTACTATTTCTGTCGATTTGCTGGGCTACGGTTGTACTACCGGTATTTCGGCCAGCGACCGCGCTAAAACGCTGAATGCGCTGGCGAATCCGGCCACACGCCCCGAAGAATTGGGTCGTCCCGGACATATTTTCCCGCTGAAAGCAAAAGAAAAAGGAGTACTTCGTCGCACCGGACATACTGAGGCAGCAGTAGATTTGGCTCGTTTGGCCGGATTGCATCCTGCCGGGGTGTTGGTTGAAATTCTGAATGAAGATGGTACGATGGCTCGTCTTCCTCAGTTGATGAAAGTGGCCGAAAAATTCAATCTGAAAATTATCAGTATTGAAGATTTAATTTCATATCGTTTGCAAAGCGAAAGTCTGATTCAGCGCGGCGAAGAAGTGACTTTGCCTACCCGCTACGGCGATTTTCGTATCATTCCGTTCAAACAATTGTCGAACGGAGAAGAACATGTTGCGTTGATTAAAGGCGAAATTAGCAGTGACGAGCCGGTATTGGTTCGTGTACATTCTTCATGCATGACCGGAGATATTTTTGGCTCGCTGCGTTGCGAGTGTGGCGAACAGTTGCACCAGGCCATGCGGATGATTGAGAAAGAAGGTAGCGGCGTGATTGTGTATATGCAACAGGAAGGTCGTGGTATTGGGCTGATGAACAAAATCGCTGCCTACAAATTGCAGGACGAAGGGATGGACACCGTGGATGCCAACCTGCATCTGGGTTTCAATGCCGACGAGCGCGACTACGGTGTGGGAGCACAAATTCTGCGTCAGGTCGGTGTTTGTAAAATGAAGCTGATGACCAACAATCCGGTGAAACGCGCAGGGCTGGAAGGCTACGGGCTGAAAGTTAGCGAAATTGTGACGCTGGAAGTTGAGCCCAACGAATTCAACGAACGCTACATGAAAACCAAGCGTGACCGCATGGGGCATTTTCTGCAAAAATTTAAATACGAATAAACGATGGGCATGTTCGATCATCTGTTTTCGGATGGCTACGATTCGTCGGTTGAAGGCGAAGACTTTTACTACAGCAAGGATGGCTACCGGGTGATGACCGAAAGTTTTTTGGTGCGCCGCGGTTATTGTTGCGCCAACGGATGTCGTCATTGTCCGTACGATCCGAAAGCACAAAAAGGCAATCGTCGTCTTCGTCCCGAGGTGGAGGCAAAATACCGGAATTCGTAAGTTTCTACGGAGATAAAAATATAAAATACGATCCCAAAGAACATCTCCAAATCATTCCCGCGAAGACGGGAATCTCATCATCAAGACAGATTTTTCTCAGTCAAACATGCCTTTCCCATTCATTATTTGCTGCATGTATTTTTCAATTCTCGACAGGCGTGTTTTCAATTGTTTGGGTGCCGAAAAATATAAAATATAGGCACGTTGTCGTCCGGGGGTGAGCGCTTTGAATGCAGTTTCCAGTGCCGGATATTCGTCAAATACTTGTACCAATTCTTCCGGGTATTCAAGTGTCGTCTTGAAGTCTGGTTTCAGCCCGTTCTTTTCTATTTCGATGGCTTCGCGGATGTACGTTTTCAGAATCGGTTCCAATTTGAGAATTTGCGACACATTGGTAAAACGAATCAGTCGGGTTGATTGCGAATTTTCGCCCGGCGCACTCAATATGCCCTCGCTATCTTTCAAAAGAACTCCTTTGAAAAATGCCAGCGAACAATATTCTTTCAATGCACTTACAATAAGTATATTCCGGTTCTGTGAGGTGTAGCACGGAACGCCCCATTTCAGCTCTTCGTCCAGACCACATTCCAGAACAATGCGGCGCAACTCGTCAAGCTCTTCGGGCCATTTGCGTACTTTGCACTGGGGAGTGCCACCCAATTTGCAACGGCCGCAGCCGTCTAACAGATATTGATCAACTTTCGGATTCATACGATGTGTTTGCTATTTCAACAACAAGATAATAAAATAGTTCGCACCAAAGCCTTTACGGTGCAATTGTCAGTTCGGCAATAACATCTAAACTGCTCCTTTCTCTCTGTCATTCCCGCGAAGGCGGGAATCTCCTGAACTCAACGGATTGCCTTTGTTTCCACTCAATGACGTACTTTCTGCTCATCGGGCGAATTAAATGTGTCGCTCAGCCACTTTGCCGGATTGTTGATGATGTATTGTTTTATCCGCAGATATGCGGTGTGGTTGCGGATAATATGGTCGTGGTAATTGGGTTGAAAAAAATGGTTGTTCCGGTTGTATTTTGGAATATCCAACCCATGATTATCAATATAATCGTCAATTTTTGAATTGATGGCCGATTTGAAACCCGCGATAAACGACGAAATGGATTGCGGTTTCCGAATAAATTCCCGGGGATCGGGGGATCGGAACGACCGGGAAAGAGACGCACGGCCGTGCGTCTCTAAATTTCCGCCGTCCGTTTTTTCGGTTTTATCCGAATTTTCGATTAAATAATTTTCCGGTTTTTTTAATATTAAAATGGCGTGTAAATGATTGGGCATGATGATGTATTCGTCCAAAAATAATTCGTTGCGGATTTCAAATGATTTGATCCATTCGTCGTTCACAATTTTTCCGAAATCGGACAATTGTACCTCTGCCCGCGATTCTCGTGTGGCAACAACTTCTCTCAAAACGCATGCCCGGTGTTGGGTGACCAGCGTAATAAAATAAGCCCCATCGCCCGAATAATCCCAGCGAGGCATCCGGCTCGATTCAATGCGGTATTTATTTCGAAATTTGGTCATTGAGAGAATGCTTTTTATAAATCAGGAAGACATGCCAATCTTATAGGAGTTATTAAGTATTTTTTACTAATTGTTCCACTTAATTTCTGATTATTTATTTCATTCTGATAAATAGATGAGTATGAAAATTCCAAAAATATCTTAGTTTGATCATTTTGTGGAATTCTAAAAGAGTTGACTTTTCCATGACTTTTAAAATAAAACTGCATTCCTTCTTCAGGCCTTAATTCCATTTCTTTAACCATGATTGGGCCAACAATGGTATTATCCGTCTTTGTTATAGAATAGCGGAATGTAATAGGGATTTTATTTTTAAACTGAATTGCTAAAATCAGTTCTTTTGTCCTTCTGTCAATAAATAAGTTAACATCAAGCTCTGGAGGTGTATTTTTTATTTCAGCTAATACTCTTTCCTCCTCTATTCTTATGTTTTCCTTTTTTTCAAGATACTTAGTTTTTATTTCTATATTTTTAAGATCAACTTGTAGCCTATTGAGTGCTTCTTCATTTGGTAGAGTTGGATAGTTTCTTTTCGCGATTTCAATGAAAGGCGAGATTTGATTTGTTAATAATATTGAGATGTGTTTTATGCCAGATAAACTGTCTTTTAGTGATGTGAATTGGTTAATATAGAGCTGTTTCTCTTTTTTGTTCATATTGTGATCTACGTAGGTTGAGATGGTACTACTTACTAAGAATATAAATGTCAAAGCGAATAACCATTTTTTCCCCGTTTTAAATTTTTTTGATCGTTTATCTTTCCATATATAATCTATCAATGAAGTGACTAATAGTAGAGAAACAGATAAAATCTGCAACAGCATTTTAAAGAATATTTCCATTGTTTTTATGATTGATGTAAGTAGTGTATTTTCAAGTATAAATCAATAAATCTTCTTTTGTGTGATATTATATGTCTATATTTCATTTGATTGCTAGCTAATATATAAAAAAAATTAAGGTGTTAATAATTGAATCTAGTAAGAGTTTTTTTGCTGTGTCCAATCATTCCCGCCTTTGCGGGAATGATTTGGACGGAAGGCGCTCGAATATGGGCAGGCAACTTGTGTCGGGATGCCGAAAAAAAGATCAAAACCTTATCTTTGCAAAAAAAGCACAACACATGCAGGGAAAAGATTTACGGATTGTATTTATGGGTACGCCCGATTTTGCGGTGGAAAGTTTGAAAGCCCTGGTTGAAAACGGGTATCAGGTAGTGGGAGTAATCACTGCTCCCGATAAACCTGCCGGACGCGGGCAAAAACTGAGCGAGTCGGCGGTGAAACAATATGCTGTTTCGCAGGGATTAACGATACTTCAACCTGAAAAACTGAAAAATCCGGAATTTTTGGAAGCGCTGCGTGCTTTGCAGGCCGATCTGCAAATAGTGGTGGCATTCCGCATGTTGCCCGAAGTGGTGTGGAGCATGCCGCGATTGGGTACTTTCAATCTGCATGGTTCGTTGTTGCCGCAGTACCGGGGCGCTGCGCCCATCAACTGGGCACTGATCAATGGCGATAAAGAAACGGGGGTGACCACTTTCCTGCTTTCGCACGAGATTGATACCGGCCGTATTCTGTTTCACGAAAAAGTGGCGATTGGCGAAAACGACAATGTGGGCGACATTCACGACCGACTGATGGTGATTGGAGCTCCGCTGGTTCTGAAAACGGTGGAAGCGCTGGCTTCGGGCAATTACGCGGCCGTGGAACAAGACGAGCTGGCTGATCCGGGCACATTGAAACATGCTCCGAAAATTTTTAAAGACGATTGCCGTATCAACTGGAACGGCGCAGGGGAGCAAATTCGCAATCGGATTCGTGGTTTGTCGCCGTATCCCACGGCCTGGACAGAATTGCAAACCGGAGATGCTGCTGGCATGTCGCTGAAAATATTTGCGGCCTCGTTTATTTCCGCTCATGGACTGATTCCCGGCGCGGTGGCAACCGATGGCAAAAATTGGTTCCGCATAGCTGCAACCGATGGCTGGCTCGATATTACTGACTTGCAACTGTCGGGAAAAAAACGAATGACCGTGGCCGATTTTTTGCGTGGTTTTCATGTCCCGGATCAAATAAAAGCGGTTTAAACAATGGCCAAAAAGATTCTGAAAAGTTTGCTGGCTCTGCTTTGCCTGGCTCTGGGCATTTTCTTTTTTTATGTGGACAGCTTTCTGTATAAAGCTATTTTTGCTTCGGTCTGGACCAACGGCCAAATCCGGGTGCAGGACGATATTCGTATCATGGGCTTTTTATTCAAAGGCAACTGGAGCTACGTTCCTTTCCTGATTTACCTGTCGTTGATCTGCCTGTTTGTATGGCTTTCGGTACGAATTTTTCGGAGAACGTGGGGGAACAAGTAAAAAGTAGAAAGTAGTAAGTCTCAAGCTGCAAGACACAAGAAAATTCCAAAAACGAAATTTCAAATTCCAAAACCCGCAACTCGCAACTCGCAACCCGAAACCCGAAACCTGTAACTCGTAACTCGAATCCCGCAACCCGTTCTACATTCCCGCCAACTGATTAATTGCCTGCTGCAATTGTGCGGCGGCTTGCTGATTGTTGCCAACCGATTTCAGTGCCTGCTCGTACACCTGACGGGCTTTGGCCTTGTTGCCGCTTTGCAGGTAAATACTGGCCAGTAAATACACCGAATTGAAATGGTCGGGCTGCTTTTTCAGTATTGAATTTAATATGCCCACTGCTTCGCTGGACTTTTGCTGCTGATTCAGGAAAAACGCATACGTATAGCCAAATTTAGGCTCGTCGGGAGCCAACTGCATGGCTTGTTTGCTCAGTTGCAATGCTTCCTGCATGTCGCGTTTCGAAACCAGCACACTCAGGTTGTACAAGGCGGTGGTATTTGCTTTGTTTATTTCCAGTACTTTTCTGAATGCTTTTTCAGACTCCTCCATTTTATTTATTTCGGCCATCAGCAAAGCATAATTCAGGTTGGCGGCCTCATTTTTTGGTTCCAGTTGAAGCGCCTTTTTCAAGTATTCTTCAGCTTTGGTAGCATTGCCTGTCATCGAATACAAAAAGCTGCTGTTCACCAAAGGCATAAATGCTTCGGGATGAACTTTCAGTGCTGTTTCGTATGCGGCCAGTGCTTTGTCGGTTTGCCCCATGTTTTGATAATGGTTGCCCAGGTTGTAATGGGCGCTCCATGCATCGGGACGGGTTACCAGCGAGTTCTCGTATTCCTGATTTACTTTTTCAACCAATGCCAATTCTGTTGCACTGAAATCGCTGTGCGGAAATACCGAAAGCGACGATGCCGCTGCAAGTCGTACCAAACGAATGGAGTCTTGTGCTGCTTTCAGTAATGCTGTTTTAACTTCGGATGAACGGTTGCCAAGCATACCATTTACCGCCGAACTTCGGATAAGTGGCGAAGCATGATTGGCTGCGGCAACGAGTACCGGGAATTTTTTGTCTCCTTCGAAATTAATAAGCAGGCGAATGAGCGAGTTGGTGAAAATATCGCCGTATTGGTTGCTGGTAATTGCCTGAAACATGCGATCGATTTGTTTCCACTGACTGTTTCTGGCTTCATCAATCAGACTGCCTGCGGCCAGTGTCTCGGCCTGGTAATCGTCTTTGTGCCACGAGCGAACCTGCTTGTCGGCCCATTGTGGCGATTTGTCGGTGTGGCACATGTTGCACGCATTGGGCGAACCAAATTTTATGGTTGCCGAAGGCATGGGTGGGCGCATCGAGTGATCGGTGCGGTTCATGTGTCCAAACATGGTCATGGGCATGTGGCAGTCGATACAACGCGGACTTTGCTCGGCCATTGGGTGGTGCGAGTGTTGGTGAACATGTTCGGCTTTGTCGGCATGACAACTGGCACAGGCTTTATTTGCTTCGGCGTTGATGTCGCTTTTAAAACGGTAGCGACCGCTTGAAGTGTGACAGGTGACGCAGTGCATTTGCCCCGAAATGGCGCATTCGCTCATGTTCCACGAAGTAAACGTATAGTTTTCGCCCAAATCGCGGCCATCCGGATAGAAGTCCAGGTTTTCGAGCGTTGTAAGGTCGTAGTTGTTGTAATAATTATCGCCGGGCATGTACGACTCGGTAATTGGGGTCATTTTGGCGTGACAAGGCGCACAGCTCCAGTTATGCTGGTCGGCCGTGAATTTTGAAGTCATGATGATTTTTAAATCCTCAGGAACTGTTCCTTCTTTGGCTTGTTTGCAAACACGAACATGTTCACCGCTGGGACCATGGCAGGTTTCGCAGTTGATGCCTACTTCTTTCCAGTGTGTTTGGTAGGTATTTTTTGTGAGGTCGAAATTGTTGTGCAACTGGCTGACATGGCAGGAATAACAAGATGTATTGAAAGTATATTGCATATCGGTCCAGCTAAGTGCTTCGTCTTCCTGTGTGCGGTTGGGGAAATGGCGGATGGCCGATGCCGGGTTGTTGTACCATTGTTTGGTGTTTACATTGTACGCAAGAGGCAGCGTTTGCAGGCGACCTCCTTCCCAGGGAGTCAGAAAATAATACACATTTTTGCCGCCCAATGCCCACAGAACCTCGTATTTTTTTATTTCGCTATTTTCTTTTCGTTCCTGAATAAATAGCAAACTGTCTTCTGCAACGGCACTGTAATGGGCATTCTCCATGAAAATATCGTCCTGTCCGAGCGTGATTTTTTCAGCTATAAATGCTTTGGTAATGGGCTGCATGGCCAGGCCGTGGTGCGAAGTTGACCACAACTCATAAAATTTCGGATGACATTCGATACACGATTCAGACCCTGAATATTCATTGTCGTTTGCCACTTTTTCTTTTTTATTGAGGCAGGAAACAATGATAACCAATGAAAGTAATAATACACTGATCAGGGAGGGAAAGATGTGTTTACCCGATTGCATACTTGTTGAGTTTTAGTTTGAAGGAAACAAATATGCTTTAATTTTTTCAGAAATGAAACAGCGGGTGGGGGTGGGTTGCGAGTTACGCGTTTTGGAATTTGGAATTTCGTCTTTGGAATTTTCTTGCGTCTTGAAGCTAGAGTCTTTAGACTTACTACTTTCTTTTTCCGACTTTTTCTCTCTTCCTTTCCTTTTTCCTTTTGGGTTGTTTACTTTTGTAGCAAACCGAAAAAATATGATTGTCATACGAGAAGCGGTAAAAACAGATGCCGCAGCAATAATCGATTTTCAGATTGCAATGGCTCTTGAAACGGAGAACCTGGATTTGCACCGCTCTACCGTTGAAAAAGGTGTGGCGGCTGTATTCGATGACCGTTCGAAAGGACGGTATTACGTGGCCGAAGATCGGGGGCGGGTGGTTGCCTCGTTGCTTACTACTTATGAGTGGAGCGACTGGCGCAATGGGACTGTGCTTTGGGTGCAGTCGGTTTTTGTAATACCCGAATACCGGCAACAGGGTGTGTTTGCAGCGATTTATCAGCATGTAAAAGCACAGGTTGAAACGGATGACTCGTTAAAAGGCATACGTTTGTATGTAGAACAAAACAATCTGCGGGCGCAGACTGTTTATGAGAAGTCAGGCATGACTGCCGAACATTACCAAATGTATGAATGGTTAAAATAATAGACAATGACCAGAAAACCCATCTCACCGGAAACCCGGCTTCAATTGATAAAAGCCCAGCGAAACGAAATTACCGAGTATCATATTTACACCAAGCTGGCAGCTGTTTCGGGTAACGAAGCAAATCGTGAAACGCTTGAGCGGATTGGCCGCGATGAAAAGGCTCATTATCATCTATGGCAGTCATATACCGACAAAGAAGTGAGTCCTAGTCAGTGGGAAGTGAATAAATATTATTGGATATCACGCATTTTCGGGCTAACTTTTGGTTTGAAGCTGATGGAACGAAACGAAGAGAAAGCGCAGATTGATTATGCGGCCATGTCGGATGAAGTTCCTGAAGCACTCACCGTTGCGCAGGAAGAGGATCAGCATGAAAAAGAGTTGCTTGAAATGATCCGCGAAGATCGTCTGGAATATATTGGCTCAATTGTGCTTGGTTTGAATGATGCACTGGTGGAAATACTGGGAACTTTGGCTGGTTTAACATTTGCTCTTCAGAATACGCGTTTGGTAGCACTGGCAGGTGTAATTGCCGGAATTGCCGGGGCTTTGTCCATGTCTTCTTCTGAATATTTATCGAATAAAACAGAAGGGAAAAATGATATGGCCGTGAAATCGGCAATTTATACCGGGGTTGCCTATTTGCTGGCGGTTGTTGCGTTGGTGGGACCTTACCTCGTATTTAGTTCGCCGTTTGTGGCATTGCTGGTGGCTCTGATCGATTCGTTGCTGATTGTCGCCTTGTTTACGTACTATATTTCGGTGGCTAAAGAGCAGCCTTTCCGTAAACGATTCATCGAAATGGTTACACTCAGTACTTTTGTCGGACTTGTTTCATTTGGATTGGGCTACCTGGCCCGTATTTTCTTCGGAATTGAAGTTTGATGAAAAAGCTGTAAGACTCTAGCTGCAAGCTTCAAGACACAAGAAAATTCAAAAAAACAAAAACCCAAATTCCGAGTTGAGAACAAGATTTACTTTGACAACAACGAAAACAAAATAACAATGATAACTCAATAATCGTCCTAAGAAAATTCCAAAGGCGAAATTCCAAAACCCGCAACTTGCAACCCGAAACCTGTAACCCGTAACTCGCAACTCCGAACATGAAACCCGCAACCCAAATGAGCGCGCTTTTATATAAAATGATCAGGGAAGGAGAGCATCAGAGGCAGGATTTTAAGTTCTGCATCAATGACTCGAAGAAAATAGCCCGTTCGTTGGTTGCTTTTGCCAATACCGACGGAGGTCGCTTGTTGATTGGAGTGAAGGACAATGGCCGAATTGCAGGAATTAGTTCCGATGAGGAATATTACATGGTTGATGCGGCAGCAAAAATCTATTCGCGACCGGCTGTCCCGTTTACGGTTCGGCAACATGTAGCCGAGGGAAAAACAGTGCTCGAAATAGTTGTTGAGCCGAGCGAAAGAAAGCCTCATTGTGCGCAAGATGACCAAGGGAAATGGTTGGCATATTTTCGTTTGGATGACGAAAACCGACTGGCAAATAAAATAATGCTGGAAGTGTGGCGCAGAAAATTTTCACCCAAAGGTTTACTGATAACTTATTCAGAAGAAGAGAAATGTTTGCTCGACTGGCTCGAACGTGAACCTTTTATTTCCGTTTCGAAGTTTGCCCGTTTGGCACATATTTCACTACGCAAGGCCGAACAAATTATTATCAATTTTTTGGTAATCGATATTTTACGCTTCGACTTTTCGAATACAAACATTACTTATCGGTTGAATGAAGATTTTGATCGTGAGGAATGGGAGACAGAACGAGGGCGAAATCGTAGGAAATAAGTCGCAAGACTCTAGTTGCAAGCTTCAAGGCACAAGAAAATTCCAAATTCCAAATTCAAAAAAACAAAACCCAAATCTCGGGTTGAGGATAAGATTTACTTTGACAACAACGAAAACAAAATAACAACGATAACTCAATAATCGTCCTAAGAAAATTGCAAAGACGAAATTCCAAATTCCAAAAACGTGTAACCCGTAACCCGTAACTCGCATCTTCGGATGCCCGGTTTCATGAAAAAATTCCTATCTTTTATGCGACAACGAAAATTGAAGGTATGGAAGCGACGAAGAAATTTGGTACTGCACCGGTATTTTTTACAGCTATTTCGACTATTCTTGGAGCTATTTTGTTCTTGCGTTTTGGGTATGCAATTGGTACAGTTGGCTTTTGGGGTGTTATTCTTATCATCTTGCTTGGTCACCTGGTGACTATTCCCACTGCTTTGGCAATTTCAGAACTGGCAACCAACAAGCGGGTAGAAGGAGGAGGGGAATATTTTATTATTTCGCGCTCGTTTGGCTTGAACATCGGGGCAACCATCGGAATGGCTCTGTTTCTTTCGCAGGCAATCAGCGTGGCGTTTTATGTAATTGCATTCACCGAAGCATTCGAGTTTTTTTTCAATTATATGCACGATGTACACGGGATATTATTGCCCCGTCAGGCAATTAGTGTTCCGGTAATGCTGCTCCTTTCATTATTAATATTGAAAAAAGGAGCCAATTTGGGAGTGAAAACGTTGTATGGGGTGGTGGCTATTCTTGCCATCTCGCTGGTGTTGTTTTTTCTGGGCGGAACCGAACATGCTGCCGAATCGGGATTTAATCTGACGAATGCACAGTTTCGAAATCCGGAACAGTTTTTTGTTGTTTTTGCAATCATCTTTCCTGCTTTTACCGGAATGACAGCAGGAGTTGGTCTTTCCGGAGATCTGAAAAATCCGGCCAAATCGATTCCGATAGGAACAACCGTGGCTACGTTGTCGGGCATGGTGATTTATTTTCTCATTTCATACAAATTGGCTCTTTCTGCATCGCCCGACGAGCTGGCGAATAACCAGTTTGTAATGAGTAAGATTGCTTTGGGAGGAATGGTCATCGTTCCTCTGGGATTGGCGGCTTCAACTATTTCTTCGGCATTGGGATCGGTAATGGTGGCTCCGCGTACCTTGCAAGCTCTGGCGGTCGATCGTTCTTTTCCAATGAAAGCCGTCAATAGCTGGTTGTCGCGCGGACGAGAAACGGATAATGAACCGGTAAATGCCTCAATGGTGACGTGTGTTATTGCCCTTGTTTTTGTTTTGCTGGGCGATGTGAATGCTGTTGCCGGAATTATTTCAATGTTTTTCATGGTTACTTATGGTTCGCTGTGTCTGATTTCATTTTTAAATCATTTTGGCTCGTCACCTTCGTATCGTCCGTCGTTTAAATCGAAATGGTTTTTATCACTTATTGGCTTTCTTATTTCGGTTTGGGTGATGTTCAAAATAAACATGCCTTATGCCATTGCATCAATTGTGGTGATGGTACTGTTGTACATTTATATCAATTCGTACCACAAAAACCGGAAAGGATTGGTGTCAATTTTTGCCAATGTTATTTTTCAGGTGAATCGGAATTTGCAGATTTTTTTGCAAAAAGAAAGTGCTTCGAAAAATTATGCAGAATGGCGCCCCAGTGCTATTTGCATTTCGAAATATTCGTTTGAACGCGATCACGCTTTTCGTTTGCTTAACTGGATTTCGTACAAATATGGCTTTGGAACTTATTTGCACCGCATCGAAGGATATTATTCGAAGAATACATACGAACAATCGAAGAAGGAATTGTCGCGCCTGATTGAAACCCGCACCAAACATAATTCGGTCTATATCGACACCTTGATTTCTCCATCATACACGTCGGCAATTGCACAGGCAATTCAAATTCCGGGTATTGCCGGAATGGAAAACAATATGGTGATTTTTGAATTTGACAAAGAAAAGCCGGATGAGTTGGACGAGATTGTGGACAATTTCAACCTGGTAAATGCCGGTAATTTTGATATTTGTATTTTGGCATCGAGTCACCGCCCGGTCTATCATAAAAATGGCATTCACGTGTGGATAAAATCGATTGACGAGAAAAATTCGAACCTGATGATTTTGCTTAGTTTTATAATACTGGGGCATCCCGACTGGCGCGAAGGCAATATTAAAATCTTTGATATTTGCAGCGAGGAAGAGCATGAGCAAGTGATTCGTAATATGAACGATTTGGTGGTGAGTGGACGTTTGCCGATTACGGCGACAAATATTGAGGTGATCGTTCAACCTGAAAATATTTCGCCTAAAACAATTATCAACGAACATTCGGCTGATGCCGCTTTAACGTTGATTGGTTTTCACGAAGATAATATTCACCATCCGGAAGGGCGGGCTTTTGAAGGATATTCAAATCTGGGAAATATTCTGTTCGTTAATTCTCACGATCGCAAACTAATAGAGTAGAACCTCATTTAGTAAATGGTTAACATTCTGTTTTCTTTTTTGAAAAAAAGGAGAAGTTCGTTAATCATTTCTAAATTTGAACTGTTTAAAACCTAATACTCTAATAAATCACACAAGTAAAGAATGAAATGAGCATGATTTGCGAAAACACCAATCGGATTGAATATTTTTCAATCATGCGAATTCCATTCGACAAATAAAAAAAAATTACATCCGAATGAAAAAAATATTCACGTTTATTTGGTTGCTTCTTGTCGTAGTGACCGTTTCAGCACAGGAAAATTATAAAGGGGTAAATAAAGAAGATTCAGTAAGAACATATCGGGGTGGGAAGACCTACGAGGTGAAGCATTATGCACAAAAAGCGGCATGGGGTAAAAAACCTCAAAACGTTATTTTGATGATTGGCGACGGCATGGGAGTTGCACAGGTGTTTGCCGCTTTAACGGCTAATGGCGGGCATCTTTTTCTTGAAAATTTTAAATATACGGGATTTTCACTTACTCAGTCTGCCGATAATTATGTGACCGATTCGGCGGCCGGAGGTACTGCTTTGGCTTGCGGAACAAAAACCTACAATGCTGCGATTGGCGTGAATAAAGATACGGTTGCCGTGCCAAGCATGCGGGAAAAAGCGGAGAAAAAAGGAATGGCAACAGGAGTGGTTTCCACTTCGGCGATTACTCATGCTACTCCAGCCTCGTTTGTGGCGCATCAGCCAAACCGTGGAATGTACGAAGAAATTGCCGGCGATTTTCTGAAAACAAATATCGACGTATTTATCGGTGGTGGGTATAAACATTTCACCAAAAGGAAAGATGGCCGTGATCTGACTGTCGATCTGAAAGCGAAAGGTTATCAAGTATTGCGAAATATTGAGGATATTGAAAAAGTAAAAACCGGAAAACTGGCCGGATTGACTGCTCCGACGCACAATGGGCGAATTAGTGAGCGAGGAGACTTACTTCCGCGGGCAACTCAAACTGCGCTTACTATTTTGGATAATACGAAGAAGAATTTTTTTCTCATGGTGGAAGGCTCAGAAATTGACTGGGGTTCTCACCAGAACGATGCGAATTATATAATGGAAGAGATGTTCGACTTTGATCAGGCGATTGGTAAAGTACTCGAATTTGCAGCCCAGGATGGAAAAACCCTGGTGATTGTTACGGCTGATCACGAAACCGGCGGAATGTCGGTAAATGGTGGAGACATTTCGAAAAGAATTGTTGAAGCTGGTTTTTCAACCGGAGACCATACTGCGACAATGGTTCCTGTTTTTGCATTTGGTCCGGGAGCCGAAACGCTTACCGGAATTATGGCGAACGCAGAGTTGTCTCAAAAAATCATGAAATTAATGGGCTTGTAATCGTCCGTTAAAATATTCATCCAAAATAACTTTCAGGATGAACAGATAAAAAAACTATTAAAGAGAAGCGGTTTTTCTTTAATAGTTTTTTATTTTTCGAAACTTTTTCAAACTTGAATTATGCATAGCTCGCTTGAAGTTCTTGATCATGTTCGCCTTAATTTTTCCACATCTGGTTTATTGTTTCTGAATATTTCCCTCGCCTTTATAATGTTTGGGGTGGCTTTGGATATTCAGTGGCGGCATTTTCGCGAGCTGATTTTTCATCCGACTTCTGCTTTTGTTGGGCTGATAGCTCAATTTCTTCTGCTTCCGGCACTTACCTTTTTGCTCGTTCTTGTTTTAAATCCGACTCCTTCCGTCGCTTTGGGGATGATTTTGGTTGCATCCTGTCCTGGTGGAAATATCAGTAATTTTATTAGTTCGCTTGCCGGAGCAAACACTGCACTGTCGGTAAGTTTAACGGCTGTTGCAACCCTGTCGGCAATTATAATGACCCCGCTTAATTTCTCATTCTGGGGTGGAATGTATATCGATTTTTATCAGGCACGTGAAGCCGCAGAGCTGGTGCGTCCTCTGGATATTGACAAACTGCAAATGTTTCAAACTGTTTTTATTTTGTTGGGTTTGCCTGTGTTGCTGGGTTTGTATGTAGCTCAGAAATTTTCCCGCTTTGCCGATCGAATCAGAAAACCAATAAAAGTACTTTCGTTGCTGTTCTTTATAGTGATGGTAATTGCTATGATTTCAGCCAATTTCGACCATTTTATGAAATATGTGCATCTGGTATTTATACTGGTGTTGCTGCATAATACACTGGCGCTGGCTACCGGTTTCTTCTTTAGTACACTTACCCGAAGAAATCGTCCTGATCGTCGTACAATTACGATTGAAACCGGCATTCAAAATTCCGGTTTAGCTCTGGCTCTGATTTTTAATCCAAAGATTTTTCCTGCTGATTTAGAACTGGGCGGAATGGCTGTAATTGCTGCATGGTGGGGAATCTGGCATATTTTCAGCGGACTGTCTATTGCTGCCTGGTGGTCGCGAAAACCAATACTTGCTTAATCAGATGTATCGTTATTCTGTTGCTTATGCATTGGTGAAAAAGTTGGTGTATGCTGCTTTTCGCCTTAGTCATCGTCGTATTGTTGTGGTTGGCGAGGAAAATATTCCTACGAATAAACCTGTCGTTTTTGCTGCCAATCATCAAAACGCATTGATGGATCCGCTTGCTGTATTGTTAACCAATTCAACTCAGCCGGTATGGTTGGCTCGTGCCGATATTTTCAGAAAAAAAATGCTCGTGCCAATTTTTCGGTTTTTGAAAATTATCCCCGTGTATCGTTTGCGCGACGGAAAGGATAGTTTGCAACAGAATGATCATACTTTTGATACGGCAGTGGAGGTGCTTGAGAATAATTTGGCTATTGCTCTTTTCCCTGAAGGAGCTCATTCCGGAAAGAGACGAATGCTCGCGCACAAAAAAGCGGTTCCACGCATCGTTTTTCGTGCCGAAGAGAAGCATGGTTTTACGCTTGGTGTACAGATTATTCCTGTGGGCATATACTACGACCATTACTGGAATTTCAACCGAAGTTTAATTGTGCAGTACGGCGAACCAATTTTTGTTTCAGATTATCGGGACCAGTTTTGTCAGAACGAGCAGCTCGCTTTGCAAAATCTGCGGGAGGAATTGTTTAATCGTATTCATGCATTAAGTATGAATATCCCGAGTGAAGAATATTATATTGAATATGAGCAAATTCGGGAATTATTATCGGATGGTTGGACACAGAAGAAACATGGTTCTGATTTGTTGTCGCGTTTTTCTTCTGATTGCGAATTAATGGAGGCTGTTGCCCGGTTTGAAAATGCGAATCCTCAGTTATTTGAGCATTTAATGCATGACCTGAAAACGCTCACTTCAGCGTCTGAATCGAAGGGTTTTTCGCTTGGAGAAATTCAGGCTAAAAAGAGAAATTGTTTGTTGCAGTATTGCTTGTTTTTCTTATTGGTGCTGTGTCTGCTTCCTGTTTTCCTGCCCGGATTGTTCGTTAGTGGATGGCAGTTTTTACTTGCTCGCCGCTGGGTGGGTAAAAAAGTGAAAGACCCAGTGTTTACTAGTAGTTTCAATTTTGTATTGGGCTTACTTTTGTTTCCCCTGAGCTGGATTGTCTTGGCCGCCCTGACTGCTTTATGGGCTCCGTTTTGGATTGTATTACTTTTGTTTTTGGCCATGCCCGGCTTGGGTAAGTTGTCGTTTTTTATTTGGGAAGTCTGGAGAAAACGTTGGCGTATGCTCAGATGGTGTCGTTTTGCATCCGGAAACCAGGACCAGTCGATGCATTGGGTAACTCAAAAAGAACGCTTTGTTATGCAATTTTCTGAGGCATTAGAAGATAAAACCACTATTTTTGGGGCTTGATTTTTAACGCATGGATTACATAACTGTTTTTGTTCTGGCTATTGGCTTGTCTGTCGATTCATTTGCCGTTTCGGTAACCAGCGGTCTCAGTGTGCCTCATATTCGGTTTTTTCAGGCTGTAAAAATGGCCATTGTATTAGCCTTTTTTCAGGCTCTGATGCCTGTAATTGGCTGGTTGTTGGGTAGTAGTATGAAAAACCTGATTGAGCCGATTGATCACTGGATTGCATTTTTCTTACTTGCATTAGTAGGTGGAAAAATGATTTATGAGAGCATGTCATCAAAAGAAGAAGAAAATGTAAATGATCCGTTACGTTGGAAGGTGTTACTTTTGCTGGGATTGGCCACCAGTATTGATGCGCTGGCTGTTGGCTTTAGTTTTTCAATTTACCTGGATCGTATTTTTACCGCAGTTTTTATCATTGGGAGCATCACGTTTATTGCTTCCATGACTGGTATTTTGATTGGAAAAAAAACCGGTCCGCGAATTAATACTTTTGCCGAAATCTTAGGTGGACTAATTTTATTGGGGATTGGATGTAAAATTCTGATTCAGCATCTGTTCGAATAACCAGATAAATACAATGGATTTTGTTGTTTTTTTGTGTAAGAATCTGTAGCTGAAAAACTGAGAAAATGTGTACCTTGCAATAAAAATTGCATGTTATCTGGTAATTATATTTTCTCCTGGCCATTTGTTTTATTAGTTGTTGTTTCGTTTTTGGGCCTGGTGCTAAGTGCTCTTTTGTTTCGTATTCGAAAATCTTCGTCGGCGATTTTTTTAGGAATCTGGACTCTGGCTTCGTCTATTTGGTCGGTCACTTATGCTTTCGAATATGCAGCGACAGATGTGGCGCTTAAGATATTTTGGTCTAAATTGTCGTATTTTGGAATTGCGTTTTGTCCTGTCTCATTCTTTTTCTTTACCCTGGCTTTTTCCTCCCGAAATAAACTGATTCAGAAAAAATATATTTACATATTATATGGTTGGTCGGTGTTATATGTTATTTCGGCACTAACCAACGACTGGCATCATTTGCATTGGCGCTTTGTGGATATTTATCCTGAATTGCATACCACCGAGTATGAGTATGGCCCGTTATTCTGGGTTTTTTATATTGTCACCTATACATTCTTGATTGCTGGAATTGTTAATCTCTATTTTTTGCTTTTCCGATTTTCGTCACGATACAAGTCGCAGATTTCTAATTTTATATTGGCTACAATAATTCCGGTTGTAGGAAATCTGATGTACGTGTTTAATTGTAATCCGGTTCCTGGTTTCGATTGGACTCCTCTCGGATTCATTGCTTCCGGTTTTTTCTTGTCGATAAATATGTTTCGTTATCGGGTTTTTGATTTGATTCCTTTTGCTCGGAATAAACTGTTTGATGTAATGCCCGATGCGGTGTTGGTGATCGATAAAACGGGAAAAATTGCTGACTGCAACCCTGCTTTGCTTGCGCTTTCTGGTTTGAACGAAAAAGGAGTTATCGGGAAAACCTGGGATAACTTGTTTCCCTCCTGGGATTTGAGTACTTCGTGTGATGATGCCGAACATTTACTCCATTTCACGGTGGAAAGTATTGATGATTCAGAGAAAAGTTATTTTGCGGTACAATGTATTCCGCTTTTTGATGACAACAAACGCTTTAGCGGAAATCTGATCAATATTCGCAATATTAGCATGGAGAAAAAAGCTGAAAATGAACTTTGTGCTGCAAATGAGCGACTCTTGCAAGAGATTGCTGAGAAAGAAATGTTGATTGTTGATCTGGATGCATTTGCCCACACCGTGGCTCACGATTTGAAAAATATGCTTGGTGCAATTATTATGTCGGGCGATTTGCTTACGCACAGCATTGAAACCAGTAATAAAAAAGAGGCTGAAGAAATACTTGATCTGATAAAACTCTCGTCTCGAAAAACCTTGCATGTAACGCATGAGCTTCTTTTGTTGGCAAGTGTTCGTCAGCAGGAAATCAGGACGAATGCTTTGGATATGAGTAAAATCGTAGGGGAGGCAATTCAGCGGAATTATAACCTGATTGAAGAAAAAGGAGCAGAACTGAAACAGCCGAAAGAATATATTGCCTCAAGTGGCTATGCCCCATGGATTGAAGAAGTTTGGGTGAATTATATCAGCAATGCAATCAAGTATGGAGGCGAGAGGCCAGTTATTGAGTTTGGTAGTGAAAAACTTGAAGATGATCGGGTGAAATACTGGGTAAAAGATAACGGGAATGGTGTTCCTTTAGGAAAGCAGGGATTGTTATTTCATAAATTTACCAGGCTCGAAAACATCAAGGTTGAAGGACACGGACTGGGCCTTTCAATTGTTCGCCGAATTGTTGAAAAACTAGGCGGAACTGTGGGGGTTGAAAGTTCTGCCGTCCCTGGAGAAGGTGCTCTTTTTTATTTTATACTACCGATAAAATAATCATCACAAAGAAATTTAGTCGTTCCGGCTGAAATTCAGCAAGGGGGTTTGCTGTATTGATTTCCCTTGCTGTATGTTTTTAGAGTAATGAGTGACTTTCAGATTATGAAATCCACTTGTCGTTTCCCAGTTTATCTTTCAGATATGTTTCGATATGGCGGTCTTTTTTCGCTTCGTAAATATCTTTGATAGTAACAATGATTCCGGTTTCTTCCACGTCTCCAAATTCATCATTCAGAACAGTGCCAAATGTTTTCATTGAAGGACTCAGGTTCATGTATGCATTAATCAGCGGAGGAATATTTTCGCCAAAATCACGAACTTTCTGGGTCAGAATTTTGTAGTCCTCTTTGTACGAGCCTCCGTTGAACGTATCTTCCATTAGTTTCTGGTCGATACCCATCTCCAAAGGAATTCTAGGGAAAACAAGTTGTTCACGATCTCTGAAATATTTAGAGAAAAAATAAAGAATCAGATTACGTGCTTCGGTATGGAAATGTGTGTACATGGTCACCTTGCCGAAAAAATATTTCATTTCCGGATGGTCAACGATCAGTGCACCCAGTCCATCCCATAAATTATCCAGCGCAAAAAGCGCTTTGGCTCCGGCTTTACTCGACTGATAAGCTGGTTGTACAAACGAACGTCCCAGTTCCAGTGTATAGGGAAGATATTCTTTTTTGAATCGCTCCGAAAAATGGAAAAGATGAGAGGTTGCCAGTATCGGATCGCCGTCTTTATCTACCGGCAACTCGTTACACATGATGTATCGGTATCCTCCGAGTATTTCTTTTGCATCCGGATCCCAAACGATAAGCTGCTTGTATGGATTTTCGATAACGTCGTATCGGTCAATGTCAACTTCTTCGCCAGTACCTCCTCCTGCATCACGAAATGTAATTTCTCTTATACGCCCTATTTCGAGCATAATGTTCGGTGAATCGTGGTGGGTGATGACATAAATTTCGTTGGCGCCCTTGTTGGTTTTTCGTAGCAGTTTGTCTTCAGTCAGTTCCGCTTCGATTACTTCTCTAGGGATAGGCGCAATAATGTCCTTCATATATTGTACTCGCTAATTTTTGAAGCTACAAAACTAAAAAAAAAATGAATAGAATCAGTTTTTGGCAAGTTTTAATCATTCAGGAAGAAAAGTGTCTGGTAAAGTATGAATTAGTAAGCGAATATCTTCGGCCCATTGTTCCTGCGTTTTTGTTTTGTCGAGGCTTTGCCAGGGGATTGGCTTCCCGAAAGTAACCGTAAAGGTCTGGTTGCGGTGGCGAAATGTTTCGTCGGGTAAAAGAAACATTTCCAGATTCCATTTTATACCCAGCCTGATGCGAAAATTTGCCAGCCAGTAAAAGAAGCCTGAGTTTCGTCCGCTAACATGAATGGGGATAATATCTCTTTGATATTCAATTGCTTTGACGATGAAGTGCTTCTTCCATTCAAGATCTTGAATTTTTCCATGAATTTTACGTGAGGCCATGCCCGACGGAAATATTAAAATCTGGTTGTCTCCGGAATATTCGTTTTCAATTCGTCGGATCACTTCGCGGTTGAGCGCGCCGTGTTTATTTAATGGTACGAAAAGTGGTCGCAGCGGCGTAACCGACATGAGCACGTCGTTGACTAGAAACTTGAACCCTCCGTATTTGCGGTTGACCAGACTCATAATGAGCATCGAGTCAAATCCTCCGAGTGGATGATTGGATGCAAAAATAAATCGTCCCTGATCGGGTAGATTTTCAAATCCGGCAACTTTTTGTTTTACGTTGAAATATTTAATCATTCCTGCGACGAAATCAATGCCTTCCTGGTCCCCATATTGTTCGATGATTTCGTTAATTTCGCGAATGTGCATGACGCGTTCTATGAAGCGATATATAAAGCCGGGAATAGCTTTGGCCATCCTTGGATTTTTTTCCATAAAGATTTCCCGAACCACAATCGGTTTCATTTTTTCTGACTCTTTCATTTTTCGATTTGTCGGTTTTTAGAAAAAACCCCGAAAAATATAAAAAAATACTCATTCTGCTCAGTGGAGGAAAAAAAGGCTGTTTTAAATTTTTCTGAAATGGCAAAAATGAATTTTATTAACCGATTTTCGGTATTTCCTTAGTTCTTTTAAGTCGTTTAATATCAGTTTGTTTATTTAGTTGTTAACAGGTGTAATGGTGGTTATTAACAGGATATAAACAAGTCTTTCGGAAAATAAAGGTGGAAGAAAGTGACTAAAAGTGGAAGAAAGTGGAATAATTTCATTGAAACTGTGTACTTTTACATTGAAATAAGTACAAGAATAGTTGGATGGACTTTTCAGGTGAGAAATACGCCACTTTTGACGAAAAAGGGCGCGTTGTTTTACCAGCAGACTTCAAGAATGAAATGGGCGGTAAAATTCCCGGTGGACAGATGGCCATCGAGGTTGACCCCTATGAAAAATGTCTGAATGTTTATCCGATTGAAGTTTGGGAAAAGAGATTGTCGATGTTTAAGGCAAAGTTGAATCGTAATAATCCGCAACAAAGCCGTTTGCTCGACATGATTTATAAAAATTTCAAAGTGATTCCGGTACCTGAATCTTGCCGGATGAACTTCCCGAATAATTTTTTGGCTAAAGTGGGAATCATCAAAGATGTTGTTTTTGTCGGCGTAAGCGACCGCATTCGTTTGTGGGATGTGGGCGAATACGATAAATACAATGCCGATTTGGGTGATTTCCGATCGATGTTTATGGAACACTTTGGAAATGTGGAGGAATAGTTTTGGAACAGGCATATCACATACCGGTTTTGTTACACGAGAGTGTGCAGGGGCTTCGCGTAAATCCATGCGGAGACTATGTGGATGTGACCTTCGGCGGCGGAGGACATTCGCGTGAGATTTTTCGCCAGCTGAGCACTGGTCGTTTGTTTGGGTTCGATCAGGACGAAGATGCCGCTGCCAATGTTATTCCCGATTCACGTTTTTATTTTGTTCGTCACAATTTTCGCTACATCCGAAACTTCCTGAAATATTACGGAATTGAAAAGGTAGATGGCATTCTTGCTGACCTGGGTGTTTCGTCGCACGATTTTGATGTTGCCGAGCGTGGTTTTTCTTTTCGCTTTGATGGCGATTTGGATATGCGCATGAACCGGAATGCGGGGAAAACGGCTGCTGATATTGTAAATACATATCCCGA
Organism: Prolixibacteraceae bacterium; assembly: GCA_963668595.1. Classification (GTDB taxonomy): domain Bacteria; phylum Bacteroidota; class Bacteroidia; order Bacteroidales; family Prolixibacteraceae; genus GWE2-42-39. The sequence continues at coordinate 4,184,988 of OY764876.1, forward strand.
AGAAGGATTGACCCGTATTTTTCGCGAATACGGCGAGTTGCAGAATGCATTCCGTTTGGGAAAAGAAATTGGCAAAGCTCGTTCTGTAAGAAAAATAAAAACCATTGGCGATTTTAAACAAGCGATTTCTGCTTGTGTTCCTCCAGCTCAGGAAAGTAAATATTTGGCGAAAGTATTCCAGGCATTGCGCATTGAAACCAATAGTGAGTTGGATGTCTTAATTCGTTTTCTGGAACAAACCGTTGATTTGCTAAAGCCGGGAGGGCGTTTGGTGGTAATCACCTATCATTCGCTGGAAGACCGTTTGGTGAAGAATTTTATGAAGGCCGGCAACATTGAAGGGAAACAGGAAAAAGATTTCTTCGGAAATGTGAATACCCCATTCGAATTAATCAACCGCAAAATAATTGTACCCACCGATGAGGAGATTGCTCTGAATCCGCGGGCACGTAGTGCAAAACTTCGCATTGCAGAACGAAAATAAGATGGCAGAAGAAAGCGGAAATATCACTAAAAAGGCTTCATCTGTTGGGTTGAAGAAAGTGCTGGGCGGGACAATCCTCGCAAGTGGGAAAGTGATGGAGCAGTTACCATTTCTCTTCTTTCTTGTATTGCTGGGAATGATTTTGATTGCAAACCGAAACTGGTCAGAAAAAACGCTTTTGAGCATGGAAGCAGTTAAGGAATCATTGAAAGAATTACGGGCAGAATCGATTACGCACGAAACCCGCTTGATGTCGATCAATAGTCCATCCGAAGTTACACGACGGGTAGTGGAGCGGGAAATAGGACTCATCGAGCCCAAAGAACCAGCCATGAAGATAAAAATATCAAAAGCTGAATAATGGAAATCAGGAAAGACATCATCATACGTTTTGGCATCCTCTACTTTTTAGTGGCAGGCCTGGGTGTTGTCATTGCCGGAGGTATCCTGAAAATCCAGAATGTTAAAACAGAAAGATGGCAAGGTATTGCACGCAATATAAAAGATAATACAGAAGAAATACCTGCTGTTCGGGGTAATATTTGCGCTGATGACGGTAGTATTCTTTCTACATCGATCCCGTATTACGAAATTCGTTTCGACCTGAAAGCGGATCGGGTAGTAGAGGTATTTCCTGAAAAGTCTGAAGTATTTGCGAAAGAAGTTGCTGAGTTTTTCGGTGTTCCTTTGTCTGGCTTTAAAAAGAAACTGAATAAAGCTTTTGAATCAGGAACCCGTTGGTTTTTGCTGGATGAGAAGCGTTTGAATTATAATGAACTCCAGGAATTCAAGAAATTAAGTTCGTTGGATCGTCGGGTGTTTGGTTCAGGCTTGATTATCGTAACGGAAAACACCCGGATTCTTCCTCACGGAGAGTTGGCCAGCCGTACCATTGGAACATTAAATAAAGGTATTTTCGGCGGAATCCATGGTAATGTAGGTTACACCGGTATCGAAGGAATGCAGGAGAGTTTTCTTGCCGGAACAAACGGAAAAGCATTAAAACGAAATTATTCTGGTCGCTGGGTGAATACACCTCTGGTTGAGCCGGAAGATGGGCGCGACATAATTACAACCATCAATATCAATTTACAGGATTATGCACAGAGTGCTTTGATGAAGCAGATGGAAAAGAGTCAGGCTTTGTGGGGAACTGCTGTGGTAATGGAAGTTGCTACGGGTGATATTAAAGCAATTGCAAACATTGGCCGGAAAAACGATGGAGGCTATGCCGAGATTTATAATTATGCTTTTGGTCATGCCGGTTGTAGCGAACCTGGTTCAACGTTCAAATTAATGTCGCTGATGGTGGCCATGGACGATGGATATGTGGATACCTGCGATGTATATGATACTGGCATTGGTTTGTGGGAATATAAAAAGCAAAAGATTTACGATAGCGACTATCATAAAGGTGGGCATGGTGTACTTTCTGTGAAACGGATTTTCGAATTGTCGTCAAACGTTGGTACTGCAAAAGTGATCACCAAATATTACGAAGGACGTGAGCGCGAATTTATCGATCGCATTTACAAGTTTGGATTGAATAAGCCCCTTGGATTGGGAATGATGGGCGAAGGAATTCCATCGATTAAATATCCGGGAGATAATGATTGGTGGGGGCCGTCGCTTGCCTGGATTTCGTATGGCTACGAAATTAAACTAACTCCGCTGCAAACCCTTACTTTTTATAATGCAGTTGCGAACAATGGCAAAATGGTAAAACCTCGTTTTGTTACTGAAGTTCGCGAGAATGGTATGCTGCTGAAAAGTTTTAAGCCAGAAGTGCTTAATCCGAATATTTGTTCGCAGCAAACATTGAAAAAAGCTCAGGAAATGCTTCGTGGTGTTTGTGTCAATGGTACAGGAAAATCACTTCAAAGTCCGTATTACGAGTTGGCCGGAAAAACCGGAACGGCGGTAATTGCCAATAATAATGAAGGATATAAAAAGGACGGAAAGAAAAGTTATCAAGCCTCGTTTGCTGGTTATTTTCCTGCTGATAACCCGAAATACTCTTGTATTGTGGTGATTGTTGGACCGCAAGGTGCTTATTATGGTGGATCAGTTGCCGGACCTGTTTTTCGTGAGGTGGCTGATAAAGTATATGCTACGTTCCTCGATCCGAAAGATTCAACATTGAAAGAGCCCGTTGCTGCTCCTGCTGTGAAAACCGGATTTGCCGGTGATATTAAACTGGCGGTAAGTGAACTCGGATTAACCATGCTTTCAGCAAAGAGTGATGAGGATTTGGTTAGTGTTCAGGGCGATAAAAATAAAATTAGTTTGAATGAGATAAGCACGCCTAAAGGTGCTGTGCCCGATGTGGTGGGGATGGGTGCTGGCGATGCATTGTATGTACTCGAGAATGCAGGTTTAAAAGTGAAACTGAACGGCTTTGGTGCTGTACACAAACAATCTGTTTTGCCGGGAAGCCCGATAATGGGGGGCGAAGTGGTTGTCCTTGATTTGGCTGCGGGGCTACCGGAAGTTGCTCAGGTCGATTCTTTGTCTGCTGTGAATGCCGAGGGAGAACCGAAAGTAATTGCTGCAGAACAGCCTGCGGTTGTCGAGAAAAAAACGACGACATCTGCGCCACAGAAAAAGCCTGCTGTGACTCCGACTGCTAATCAGAAAAAGAAGCCTGCAACAACAGCAAAGAAGACGGCCAATGCTCAGTCTAAATCAAAACAAAAAAACAAAACGCGAAAAGTATAGCGATAGAAAGGATTCGAAGTAATGAAACAACTGAAAGACATCATCAATGCCGTAACTGTTACGGAAATCTACGGGAATACCGATGTTGCAATCAATGCAATTCAGTTTGATTCCCGCAAGGTTCAGCCCGACGATGTGTTTGTGGCTGTAAAAGGTGTTCATGCCGATGGCCATTTGTACATTGATAAAGCTATTGAGCAAGGAGCTGCGGTTGTTGTTTGCGAGACGATGCCTGAAATCAAAGTCGATCCGGTCGTTTATGTTCAGGTTGAAAATGGTCAGGCTGCAACCGGTTTGCTGGCTGCTGCCTATTACGGAAATCCTTCGGATAACCTCAAAGTCGTGGGAGTGACCGGGACTAACGGAAAAACAACTATTGCTACCTTATTGTACAAGACATTTGTAAGTCTGGGATACAAAGCCGGGCTTATTTCTACTATTAAATATTATATCGGAGAGCAAGAATTTCCTGCATCACATACTACGCCCGACGCTTTGCAAATTCAATCGTTGATGGCAGGTATGGTTGAGGCTGGTTGCGAATATTGTTTCATGGAAGTTAGTTCGCATGCAGTGCATCAGGAACGCATTGCCGGGATTCGTTTTGCCGGCGGTATTTTTACCAACTTGACGCACGACCATCTGGATTATCACCACACTTTTGCCGAATACCTCAAAGCCAAGAAAGCATTTTTCGATAAGCTTCCCCGTGAAGCCTTTGCATTAACCAATGTGGACGATAAAAACGGATCGGTCATGCTTCAGAATACAGTCGCTTTGCGTCAATCGTATTCGTTGCGCGGCTTAGCCGATTTTCATTGTAAAATTCTGGAAAAACATTTTGATGGAATGTTGCTGAGCGTTGACGGACAAGAAGTGTGGACTCATTTTACAGGAGTATTCAATGCCAGCAATTTGATGGCTGTTTACGGAGCTGCACGTTTGTTGGGCGAAAATCAGGACGATCTGTTGCGCATTTTGAGTGAATTGCGCCCCGTTGCAGGTCGTTTCGAGATTATTCGTTCTCCGGAAGGAAAATATGCCGTAGTTGATTATGCACACACTCCCGATGCTTTGAAAAATGTGCTTTCAGGAATAACCGAGATTCGTACCGGGAATGAGCAACTGATTACTGTTGTGGGGGCCGGTGGCGATCGCGATCGTACCAAACGTCCGAAAATGGCATGGGAAGCGGCAAGCCTCAGCGATAAAGTTATTCTCACTTCGGATAATCCCCGTTCGGAAGAACCCTCTGCAATTATTGCTGAAATGATGTCCGGTGTGGAAGCGCATCAAAAATCGCGAGTGTTGTCGATTGAGAACCGCAAAGAAGCAATTCGGACTGCCTGTATGCTGGCTCAGCCCGGTGACATTATTCTGGTGGCAGGCAAAGGCCACGAGGATTATCAGGAAATCAAAGGGGTGAAATACCATTTTGATGACAAAGAAGTGATCAACGAAATTTTCATGAATAAATAAACGCGACCATGCTGTATTATTTGTACGAACTACTGAAAGATTTTGATTTGCCCGGATTGGGGATGTTTCAATACATCTCGTTCCGGTCGGGAGCAGCAATTATTACTTCTCTGTTGATTACTCTTGTTTTCGGGAAAAAGCTGATTGGCTTTCTTCAGAAAAAGCAAATTGGCGAAGAAGTACGCGATTTGGGATTGGAAGGCCAGCTTCAGAAAAAAGGAACCCCTACAATGGGGGGAATCATTATTTTGACCTCTATTCTGATTCCTACGATTCTGTTTGCGCGGCTGGATAATGTCTATATTTTATTGATGCTGATTACTACTGCATGGTTGGGAGTAATTGGTTTTGCTGATGATTATATCAAAGTTTTTCTGAAAGATAAAAAAGGCCTGGCTGGTAAATTCAAGATTCTCGGCCAGGTGAGCTTGGGTTTGATTGTAGTAGCAACCTTATTCTTTTCGGATGGAGTAGTTGTGCGCGAAAAACAATATGATACTCGTGGAAATGCGCAGAAAGAAGTGGTGTTGGATCAGGAAACAGGACGCGCCAGCATGCAGTTTGTGACCAAAGAAACCAAATCAACCAAAACGACTATTCCGTTTGTCAAAAATCATGAATTTGATTATGCCTGGTTGGTTTCATTCATGGGCAAAAGTGCCCGTTCGTGGGCAGCTTGGCTGGTGTATGGGATTATCATTATTATAATAATCACTGCTGTTTCAAATGCCTCCAATCTGACTGACGGAATCGATGGTCTGGCAACGGGTACCTCAGCGATTAGCGGTGCTACCTTTGGTATTTTGGCCTATGTAAGTGGTAACGTTATTTATGCCGACTATTTGAATATCATGTATATCCCCAATGTGGGTGAATTGTCGGTATATATTGCTGCGTTCATCGGCGCAACGGTGGGTTTTCTCTGGTATAATTCCTATCCGGCACAAGTATTTATGGGCGACACCGGCAGTTTGGCATTGGGTGGAGCGCTTGCCGTATTCGCGGTAATTATCCGCAAAGAATTCCTGATTCCGATTTTGTGCGGCATTTTCCTGGTCGAAAATTTATCGGTGATGATACAGGTTGGTTGGTTTAAATATACCAAACGAAAATATGGTGAAGGACGTCGTATTTTCCTGATGAGTCCGATTCATCATCATTATCAGAAAAAAGGTATTCCTGAAGCCAAAATTGTTACCCGCTTCTGGATTATTGGAATTATTCTGGCTGTGGTAACAATAGTAACCTTAAAAATGCGCTGATTCATGCAGCAACGAATAGTCATATTAGGTGCAGGCGAAAGCGGAACCGGAGCAGCAATCCTGGCAAAGAAGCAAGGATATGAGGTGCTGGTTTCCGACTTGGGAACGATAGCCGATCGCTACAAGCAGGTATTGCAGCAATACTGCATCCGCTTTGAGGAAGGTCGTCATTCCGAAGAAGAAATTTTGACTGCCGATTGCGTGGTGAAGAGCCCGGGTATTCCGGAGAAAGCTCCACTGGTGAAAAAACTGAGAGAAAAAAATATACCGATTTGGTCGGAAATTGAGTTTGCCGGAAAATATACCGATGCAAAAATGATTTGCATTACTGGTAGCAACGGCAAAACGACGACTACCATGCTTACCTATCATTTGCTGAAAAAAGCCGGACTAAATGTGGGCCTTGCCGGCAATGTAGGGAAAAGTTTTGCATGGCAGGTGGCAGAGGAAATTTTCGATTATTATGTGCTTGAGCTGAGTAGCTTTCAGTTAGACGACATGTACGACTTTAAAGCGCATGTGGCTATTCTGCTCAATATCACTCCCGACCATTTGGATCGCTACGAATACAAAATGCAGAATTATGTGGACGCTAAGTTCCGCATCATTCAAAATCAGGATGAAAACGATTTTTTCATCTACTGTGCTGATGATCCGATTCTTCATGAAGAACTGAAAAAGCGGGAGATCGCAGCGAAAAAAGTGCCTTTCTCATTGGGCAAACCTGCTGTAAATGCAGCTGGAATTGAGAATAATGAAATGATTATTAACTGGGAACAAAATATTTTTAGCATGTCAATACACGATATTAATTTACAGGGAAAACACAATGCCTACAATTCAATGGCTGCAAGTTTAGCTGGTTCTGTTTTGCAAATCAGAAACGAAACTGTTCGCGAAAGTTTGGCCGAATTCAAAGGGGTAGAACACCGCTTGGAGCGTTTCCTGAAAGTTCACGGGATTGATTTTATCAACGATTCGAAGGCAACCAACGTTAATTCGGCCTGGTATGCACTCGAAAGCATGACGACCCCAACTATTTGGATCGTGGGCGGAGTAGATAAAGGCAATAATTACGACGAACTGAAAGACTTGGTGCGCGAAAAAGTAAAAGCAATTGTTTGCCTGGGAAAAGAAAACCAGAAAATTATTCAGGCATTCGGCGAACTTGTTCCTGACATTGTTGAAACAAAAAACATGACCGACGCTGTTCGTTCGTCGTATTATTTGGCAAAAGATGGCGATACTGTATTGCTTTCTCCTGCTTGTGCAAGTTTCGATTTGTTTGAAAATTACGAAGATCGTGGCCGTCAGTTTAAAGCAGCGGTGCGCGATTTATAATTATTGAATGCAGTAATAAATCATGAATTTTTCTATCGGGAACATATTTAAAGGCGACAAAGTACTGTGGGTGGTACTGGTTTTTCTCTCGCTTATTTCAATGTTGATCGTTTATAGCGCAACAGGAAAATTGGCTTACAATGAAGCAGGAGGAAATACCGTTTATTACCTTTTTAGGCAGTCTGTTTTTATTTTGCTGGGCATTGGTCTGATGCTTTTTCTTGTGAATATGGTTCCTGTGAAAGTATATGCCATGTTGGCCAATCTGATGGTCGGAATAACTCTTTTTGCACTGGTTGCTGCGATTGTCCAGTTTAAGCTTGATGCAACGAAGATGACACCGCGTTCGCTGAGCCTGGGGTTTGCCAGTTTTCAGCCTGCCGAATTGGCTAAGATTTCACTGGTAATGTATGCTGCTAAAATGCTCTCGAAATACCAGAAAACCAAAGAAGAAATACGACATGCGTTCTTGTGGGTAACTGGCGTGAGTGTGGTGGTTTGCGGCATTATTTTTTATGGAGACATTTCTACTTCTGCTCTTATTTTCGGAAGTATCATGGCCATGATGTTTGTGGGCCGTGTTCCATTGAAATACTTTTTTATGCTGGTGGCAGCAATAATGTTATTGGCAGTACTTATTTATTTTACAGCCGATATTCTGCCCAAGAGTTTTGGTCGTGTACATACTTTTAAAGAGCGTATCGACGATTTTGTTTATGGTGATGATAACTCGAAGGAGGGAACAACGCAGGCCGACTTTGCCAAACTTGCCATTTACGAAGGTGGTTTGATCGGAAAAGGCCCGGGAGCCAGTGAGGTAAGTAACTATATGGAAGCTGGCTATAACGACTTCATTTTTTCAATTATTATTGAAGAATATGGTTTCTTCGGGGGAGTGATTGTTTTGCTTTTGTACCTGATATTTTTTTATCGGGGAGGGGTAATTGTCCGAAAGTCGGATCGAACTTTTCCTGCGTTTTTGGTTACCGGACTGGTGTTTGTGATTATTTTTCAGGCAAGCATAAATATGGGGGTTTCGGCGGGCGTTTTTCCGGTTACCGGACAACCTTTGCCCTGGATCAGTCTTGGTGGAACATCGATGCTATTTACTGCTATCGCTTTTGGTACGATTTTGACAGTTAGTCATCATAACAACAAACAAAAGGCTGCTCAGGAACAGCTGGTTGTAATTGATACTCCGGATGAAGATCAGGAGTTGAAATAGAACGATAAATAAAAACGAAAGACAAGTGAAAAAGTTAAAAGTAATAATCAGTGGCGGAGGTACAGGAGGACATATTTTTCCTGCGATTTCCATTGCAAACGAACTGAAAGAGCGGGTTCCTGATGTGGATATTCTTTTTGTCGGAGCATTGGGGCGCATGGAAATGGAACGTGTTCCTGCCGCAGGTTTCCCAATCGAAGGATTGCCGGTAATGGGTTTTCCGCGGAAACCATCTCTTCGCATGATTACTTTCTTTTTCAAATTATATAAAAGTTTGAAAATGGCCCGGGCAATTGTGCGCCGTTTTCAACCTGATGTGGCAATTGGTGTAGGTGGCTATGCCAGTGGCCCGCTATTGAAGGCTGCTGTGCGCAAAGGGGTGCCGGCAATTCTTCAGGAACAGAATTCCTATGCTGGGGTGACCAATAAATTATTGGCAGGTAAAGTGCGTAAAATTTGTGTGGCTTATCCTGAAATGGAAAAATATTTTCCGGCAGACAAAATTGTGCTGACAGGAAACCCGATTCGCAAAAATTTGTTGGAAAAACAGGCCGATAGGACAACAGCAGCTGAATTTTTCGGTCTTGATGCAGCGAAACCGGTGGTTTTAGTTGTCGGTGGAAGTCTTGGCGCCGGAAGTTTGAATCAAAGTATTCTGCAAAATCTCGATTTGATTGCTATTTCTGGAGTACAGGTACTGTGGCAATGCGGATCGTATTATTATGCAGGGGTGCAGGAAAAAATAAAAGATAGCAAACCCTCGAATTTGGTTTTGACTGAATTTGTTAGTCGGATGGATTTGGCTTACGCGTTGGCTGATGTGGTTGTTTCTCGCGCTGGTGCCGGGACAATCTCAGAACTTTGCTTATTAGGGAAAGCTTCGGTGTTGGTTCCATCGCCCAATGTGGCCGAAGATCATCAAACAAAAAATGCAATGTCGCTGGTGAAAAACGATGCTGCAATGATGATTGCTGATCGCGACGCGAATGAAAAACTTTGGACTGCGGTATTTGCGTTAGCAAACGACACCGCGAACCGCGAAAAACTGGAGAAAAATATTTTGAAATTGGCCAAGCCCAATGCGGCCAAAGAAATTATTGACGTTATTCTGAATGAATTGAAATAGGGTATGCAAGACCTGAAAAACATAGAGCAAGTTTATTTTCTCGGAATCGGAGGAATTGGCATGAGTGCACTGGCGCGGTATTTTAAACACTGCGGATTGCCGGTGGCTGGCTACGACCGTACCGAAACAGAACTAACCAAAAATTTACAGGCAGAAGGAATTGCTGTGCATTATACCGATGATCCGGCTTTGCTTCCGGTAACTATTACTCCTGAAAATACGCTGGTAATTTATACGCCGGCAGTGCCTGCTAGTCATACTGAGCTGAATTATTTGAAAGAAAAGAATTTCAGTATAAAAAAACGATCGCAGGTGTTGGGGCTTATTTGTAATCCGCAACAATGCATTGCTGTATCAGGAACCCACGGGAAAACATCTGTTTCAACCATGATTGCTCATTTGCTGAAATCTTCATCGAAGGATTGTAACGCAATTTTGGGCGGAATCTCAAAAAATTTTCAAAGTAATTTGGTGCTTGCTGAAAAGGAAACTCCATATATTGTTACCGAAGCCGATGAATTCGATCGTTCGTTTTTGCAATTGCAGCCAACAATGGCTGTGGTTACCTCAATGGACCCCGATCATTTGGAGATTTACGGCACTCACGAGGCCATTATTGACGCGTTTAATACGTTTGTCGGGCAGATAAAACAAGGGGGAGTGGCTTTGGTGAAAAAAGGATTGAAAATTAGTAGATCATCCAATCAATACATCCGGCATTATATGTATTCGTTATCGGAGCAGGCCGACTTTTATGCTCAGAATGTTCGTCTGACGAAGGGGGCATATCAGTTTGACCTGTTTACTCCGGATGGTATTGTGGAAAATTTGACACTCAATTATCCCGGTCTGATGAATGTGGAGAATGCCGTTGCTGCTTCGTCCATTGCGTGGCTGGCGGGCTGCAGTGCCGACGAAATTCGCGATGCACTGGCAACTTATCAGGGAGTGAAACGAAGGTTTGATGTTCATCTGAAAAATGATAAATATGTGCTGATTGACGATTATGCACATCATCCGGAAGAATTGAGGGCAACGATTACGTCGGTTCGGGATCTGTATAAAGATGCTTTTGTAACGGGAGTTTTTCAACCGCATTTGTTCAGCCGGACCGCCGATCTTGCCGATGGATTTGCGCAAAGTCTCAGTTTGCTCGATGAAGTGGTTTTGCTGGATATTTATCCGGCACGCGAAGAACCAATTCCGGGTGTGAGTTCGGAGTTGATTCTGCAAAAAGTGACTCAGCCAAACAAAAGTATTTGTCCGAAGACCGAATTGGTCGAAAAAGCAGGATCGTTCCGTCCCGGAGTCGTACTGATGATGGGTGCCGGGGATATTGATACGTATGTAGAAAAAGTGAAAAATATATTGATCGGAAAACAGAATGTTTAGGTTAATTTTGAAAATATTTGCATGGATACTTCTGGTTGCTTCGCTGGGCTTTACCGGATGGTTTGCCTGGTCGCAATGGTCGCGGGTGAGCTGTCAGAGTATTTCTGTACAAATAGTGAAAGGTTCGCCCCGTTTTTTGCAGGAAAACGACATTCTTGAACTGGTGAAAAATACCGATCCTACTTTGTTGGGAAAGAAGTTGGATTTAATCAATACTGAAACACTGGAGCGTAAACTCGAAAAATTGGAAAATATTCGCTCGGTACAGATTTATCGCCGAATCAGTGAAAAATCGTTCCGGTTTAGCGGTAAACTGATTGTAGAGGTAGAACAACGTACGCCGGTAGTTCGGATTAAAACGGCAGAATTGGATTATTTCCTGGATAAAGAGGGCGCAAAAATCCCGATTTCACCCAAATTTACGGTGAAAGTGCCGGTAGTGACAGGCTCGGTAACCAGCGATTTTGCCGTGAGCGACTTGTTGCCTTTTGCCGGTTTTGTGTGGGGCGATCCGTTTTGGAAAGCGCAGGTTGAACAAATATTTGTGAAAGAAAATCACGAGATTGTGGTAATTCCACGGGTCGGAAATCATGTAATTGAGTTCGGAACGGCAGAGAATTATCAGGAAAAATTGCGGAATTTGAAAGCAGTGTACCAACAGGGATTTAGTAAAACCAGTTGGGAAAAATATACGATTATTAGTTTGAAATATAAGAATCAGGTTGTTTGCACAAAAAGCTAAGTGATATGGCAAGGAACGAACAGGTTTTTGCAGCGGTTGATTTAGGTTCTACCAAGGTGGTAGCTGTCGCCGGAAAGAAAAATGAAGAAGGAAAAATTGACATTGTCGGGTATGGGAAAAGTATGTCTCAAGGCATCAAACGAGGCATGGTACTCAATATTGATGAGGCTTTTGCTGCCGTAAGCGAAGCTGTGCGCCAGGCCGAAGATTGCTTTGGTGGCGATATTGAGCAGGTATATGTGAACCTGACCGGGCAACAAATGAAAACCTTTACAACCAAAGTGCAGAAGTATTTGTCGCCGGGAAGTGTAGTTTCCGATGAAGATGTGTCGGCAATGTATGCACAGGCTTCTCAGGTGCCGCTTCCTGAAGGATATAAAATATACCATATCAATCCACAACTGTTTACAATTGATAACGAAGCGGATATTGTCAATCCGGTAGGAATAGCCGGAGAAAAAATAGAGGCTGAATTCAAAATTTATACTGCTCCGGAAGTGTACGAGCAGAACATTAAAAAATGCTTCGATCGCGGAGGAATTCAGGTTGGTAAAGTGGTGATTGATCCGGTTGCCTGTTCCGAATCTATTTTGTCTGAAGATGAAAAAGAAGCGGGAGTGATTCTGATTGATATAGGTGGTGGCTCAACCAAAATGTCGATTTATCACGACAATTTGCTTTGCTTTTCATCGGTGATCCCTTTTGGTGGGCATGTTATTACACACGATATAAAAGAAGGTTGTTCCATTTTGCTCCGTCAGGCTGAGTCGCTGAAAACGCAGTTTGGTCAGGCGATGGGCGATTTTGCTCCCGAAGACAAGGTGGTAACCATTCCCGGCATCTCGGGTTGGGAACCGAAGGAAATATCTTTCAGGAGTCTTGCGTTTATTATTCAGGCTCGTATGGAAGAAATTATTGATGCAATTTGTTTTCAGCTTGAACGATCAGGCTGTCTCGATAAGGTTGGGGCTGGTATTGTAATTACCGGGGGAACGTCATTGTTGCCCAACTTGAATCAGTTAATTAAATTTCGTACTGGTTTGGATGTGCGAAAAGGAACTCCTATCCTGAAAAATATCTCAGGGTGGAAAGAAGTGGAAGATCCGCGCTTCGGTTCGGTGCTCGGATTGCTCTCATTAGCTGCAAATGAAGAAGAAGGAAGAAAAGAAATTCGCAAAAAGAAGAAAAAAACTTCCGAAACAGGCTTCTTCAGTCAGGTGAAAAAGCAGGTAGCCAAACAGGTAACTATGTTTTTCGAAGACGAGCAGGATACGGCAATGTATTAAATTGAAACAAGTTTTCGTCAGGCGTATGATCGACGATATTATCAATTTCGGGTTGGAGCATTCTGCTTCCTCAATTATTAAAGTCATCGGAGTAGGTGGCGGGGGAGGTAACGCGGTCAACCACATGTTGGAAGAAGGAATTGAAGGGGTAGATTTTATTATTTGTAATACCGACTCGCAGGCTTTGCTAAAAAGCACCGTGTCGGTAAAAGTGCAACTTGGTGTGACCTTAACTGAAGGTCGGGGGGCTGGAAACCAACCCGAACAAGGAGAGCAGGCCGCAATCGAAAATCTTGACGATTTGCGGGGCGTGCTCGAAGGTTCAACCAAAATGCTTTTCATTACAGCCGGGATGGGCGGAGGAACAGGTACCGGTGCTGCCCCAATTATCGCGAAACTAGCCCGCGAATTGGATATTCTTACCATTGCGGTTGTCACCATTCCTTCTCCTTCGGAAGGAAAGCGCCGTTTCAGTCAGGCGCTTGATGGTGCTGAAAAACTCAAGCAATATGTTGATAGTATGCTGGTGGTGAGTAACGAGAAATTGCATAAAATCTACGGTGATCTGCCAGCCTCGATAGCTTTTAAAAAGGCCGACGACATTATCACTACCGCAGTGAAAGGTGTTGCTGAAATTATTACTCTTCACGGAAACATTAATATCGACTTTGCTGACGTAAGTACCGTGATGAGCGGGAGTGGTGTGTTTCTGATGGGAACTGGTTTTGCTGAAGGCCAGAACCGGGCAATGAAAGCCGTAAAAGCAGCACTCGATTCGCCATTGTTGGATAGCAACGATATTAATGGGACGAAAGATATTTTGCTCAATATTATTTCTGGAAAATCGGAAATAACAATGGGCGAAATTGGTGCAATTATCGAGTATCTGCAAAATGCAGCAGGCCAGGATGCCAATATTATTTGGGGAAATGGACACGATGAAAAGTTGGGCGAAAAAATCAGTGTCACCATCATTGCAACAGGTTTTCATACCAATCCAAATAAGTTATTTCAGGACGAACCAGAAGTAATTCAATGTCAGCTTGTCGATCAGGAACCGGATATTAATTTAGGAGAAGAAGAGAATGACTTTAAATTGATAGCAGAAGAAGCTTCTCGTCAGCCCATTCCATCGCCTAAAAAGAAAGAAAAGAAACGAAAGAAAGAATTAATAACTGATAATACACGGGAAAACGGGAATTTGGACAGTTGGTTTCACCGGCAGTTTACTCGCTTTTTCGAGGATGGCGATGTCCCATTGTCGGATGAATAATATAAATAGAAACTGAAAAAATACACGCATATGTCGAATGATATTATGAATTTCAATTTTGAGCTCAACGGCGGTTCTATTATTAAAGTAATCGGTGTTGGCGGTGGCGGTGGAAATGCCGTGAATCACATGTATGCCCAGGGAATAAAAGATGTTGACTTTATGATTTGTAATACTGACTCGCAGGCTTTGGCTGCCAGTGCTATTCCAATCAAGGTTCAACTCGGCTCGTCGTTAACCGAAGGTCGCGGGGCCGGAAATAAACCCGAAATCGGACGCGATTCGGCAATTGAAAATATTGACGATGTGAAAGCTGTACTGGCTGAAAATACCAAAATGGTATTTATCACTGCCGGAATGGGTGGCGGAACCGGAACTGGTGCGGCTCCTGTTATTGCCGAAGCTGCTAAAGAGCTTGGAATCCTGACTGTAGGAATTGTTACTATTCCCTTTCGTAACGAAGGTCGCCGTCGGATCAAACAGGCCATCGACGGAATTGCTGCGATGGAAAAGCATGTCGATTCATTGTTGGTGATCAATAACGAGCGAATTCGCGAGATGTATGGCGATAGTACTATTTCTGAAGCTTTTGCCAAAGCCGATAATGTGTTGACAATTGCAGCAAAAGGGATTGCCGAAATAATCACGGTACATGGCTATATTAATGTTGACTTTGCTGATGTACAAACAGTGATGAATAACAGTGGGGTAGCAGTGATGGGATCGGCCAAGGCGACAGGCGAAAATCGTGCGTTAATTGCTGTTGAAGAAGCATTGAATTCTCCATTGTTGAATAACAACAATATTAAAGGAGCTAAAAATATTTTGCTGAATATTACTTCAGGAACGAAAGAAGTTACCATGGACGAAATTGGTATGATTACCGATTACGTTCAGGATAAAGCAGGAAATGAGGCTGACCTGATTTGGGGAAATGGTGTTGATGAAGCGTTGGGTGAAGAAATCTCAGTTACTGTGATTGCTACAGGGTTCAGTACCAGTAGTATTCCTGAAATGGTTGCTGCCAAACAACCTGAAAAAACGTACCACACATTGGTTGACGATACATTTGCATCCATGCCGGTTTCTCGTCCTGCCTCTGCCGAAAAAAGCGAACAGGGAAAAACAACTGCAGGAAAACTGAATCAGGCAACGCTTGATTTTGGTCTTGTGACTTCAGAACCAGATGAATTCGAAGGATTGTACGGAAAATCAAAAAGACATATTGAGGAAGAAGAAGCCTCTGTTTCTGTGAAAATTGATTATGCTGAGTCATCGGAAGATGTGGTTGATCAATTGGAAAATATTCCGGCTTATCGTCGCAAAAAATTAAGTCTTAAAGGGTTTGGAAAGAAGTCAGAACAGAAGACTTCTCAATATGCACTTACTCCGGACGACAACAATAATATTGTTTTGCGGGACAATAACGCGTACCTGCATGATAATGTTGATTAATTTTGAAATACTAATTTGAAAATCATTAAAATGTACGCAATATGAGTTTATTTGATCAGATTAATGAGGATATAAAACAAGCCATGAAGGCTCGTGAAAAAGAGCGTCTGGAAGCTTTGCGCGGAATTAAAAAAGTTCTTTTAGAGGCAAAAACAGCCGCAGGTGCTTCTGGCGAATTGAGTGATCAGGATATTCTGAAAATTATTCAGAAGTTGGCGAAGCAAGGAAAAGATTCTGCTACAATTTACAAAGAGCAAGGACGCGAAGACTTGTACCTTCAGGAAATGAGTCAGGTGGAAGTTTTTGAGTCTTTTCTGCCTAAAATGCTTTCAGAGGAAGAGTTAATATTGGCAGTGAAAGGCATTATTGAGCAATTAGGAGCTTCAGGAATGAAAGATATGGGCAAGGTTATGGGAGCTGCGTCGAAAAGTCTTGCTGGTCAGGCTGATGGGAAAGATATTGCCGATGTAGTGAAAAAAATGTTGTCTTGATCTGAAATTTTTTTTCAAAATATTTGGATTTTACCGATGAATGGTATTATCTTTACATCATTAACGCAAGGGTCTCGTCCTGAGACCTAGTGCGTTTGGGGTGGAAAATTAAAATTAAGCGGGCAGCGGCCCGCTTTTTTTTATCCTTTTTTATAATGTAATCTGTATTTTATATGAAAATAGCTGTTGCTTCATGCAATCCCGTTAAAATTGGCGCAGTGCAGGATGCATTCCTGACTTGTTTTTCAGGAGTTGATGGTGTTGATGGATTTAGTGTGCCAAGTGGAGTACCTGATCAACCGATAGGAGATGAAATGACGCGACAAGGAGCAGAAAATCGTGTTCATGAGTTGAAAACGAATTATCCTTCGTATGATTGTTTTGTGGGTATAGAAGGAGGAATAATGGAGCGAAACGGGCAGATTGAAGCTTTTGCCTGGGTTATTATTCATTCTGCAACTCAGGCGGGAGAGGCGAGAACTGCTTCTTTTTGTTTGCCTTCCCCGGTCGTAAAGTTATTGAAACAGGGCTACGAATTGGGAGATGCTAATGATCAAGTGTTTAAAGAGCATAATTCAAAACAAAAAGGAGGAGCTGTTGGCCTGCTTACCCGCAATAAGGTTGATCGTCGTCAACTTTATTCGCAGGCTGTGATTCTGGCATTGGTGCCTTTTATGAATGAGAACCTGTACGTATGAAAAGCAAACAGCAGAACCCTTTTTATAGTCCTGCCGTTTCCTCTTATCTCAAATGTTTTGATACTAAATGGAAGGGTGCGTGCATAGTTCTTCCCAGTATTCAACTGCACGGCGAGTATGAGGAATAACAATTGTTCCTCCAACTAAATTTGCCACACCAAAAATTTCGAAAACCTCTTCAGTTGTTACTGCTAACTCGAAGCATTTTTCGAGGTGATATTTAATACAATCGTCGCAACGAAGTACCATTGACGATACTAAACCTAACATTTCCTTTGTTTTCGAATCGAGGGCTCCGTCCTGATATGTTAGTGTGTCCAGGCTGTAGATGCGTTTCATTACTTTGTTGTCGGATGCAAGGATTTTTTCGTTCATCTTTGTCCGATATTCTCTGAAATTATTAATCAACTCACTCATAAAATTCGTTTTTATTCCTGAATAGAAACTGCTGTACCTATTAACGTAGTTTGTGTGCTACGGTTTATTTTTACCTGAACAAAGTCGCCTTTTTTGTAATTTTCTTTTGGGAATACAACTACTTTATTTTGCGAATTTCGTCCGAATAATTCATCCTTGTCTTTTTTTGACGTTCCTTCTACCAATACTTCAAATGTTTTGCCTACGTCTGCTTTGTTGTTTTGTGTCGAAATTTTATTCTGAAGAGTGATAATCTCATTCAGTCGTTTCAGTTTTATTTCTTCCGGAACATCGTCGTCCAAATGCTGATGAGCATAGGTGCCCGGACGTTCCGAATATTTAAACATGAAAGCCAGATCGAATCGCGCCCATTCCATTAATGAAAGAGTTTGCTGATGATCTTCCTCCGTTTCGCCGCAGAAACCTGCAAAAACATCGGTTGAAATGCTGCAATCAGGAATGATTTCGCGGATGGCCCGAATTCGGTCCATGTACCATTCGCGGTCGTATTTGCGGTTCATGCGTTTGAGTACTTCGCTGCTTCCAGATTGTGCAGGAAGGTGAATATGCTTGCAAATATTGTGGTGGCGGGCGATCGCCTGCAATACTTTATCACTCATGTCTTTCGGGTGCGATGTGGTAAAGCGGATACGAACTTGCGGTACAGCAAGAGCAACCATATCAAGTAAATCCCAGAAGCGAACCGGTTTGCGTTCGCCTTCAGGCAACCATTTGTATGAATTTACATTTTGTCCGAGCAGAGTGATTTCGAGATAGCCTTTTGCAGCAAGGTCTTTTACTTCAGTAAGAATATCTTGCGGATCGCGGCTACGCTCCCGTCCGCGGGTATAGGGAACTATGCAGTAAGTACAGAAATTATTACAACCACGAGTAATGCTTACAAAACCAGATAGATGCTGATCGCCGATCCGTACAGGAGTAATTTTATCATACGTTTCGTTTAATGAAAGTTCGATATTGATTGCGCCTTTTCCCTGTTGAGCTTTGTCAATCAGGTAGGGCAGGTCGCGGTATGCATCGGGGCCGGCAACCAAATCAACAGCAGCATGTTCTAAGAACTGATCTCCTACACGTTCGGCCATGCAGCCCAATACACCTACGATGAGATTTTTCTTTTTCTTTTTTAGCCCTTTGAAATAGTCGAGTCGTCCCCAAATGCGCTGTTCTGCGTTGTCGCGCACAGAGCAAGTGTTTAGGAATACAGCATCCGCTTCTTCGAGTGTTGTTGCAACATCGTAACCACGGTCTTTCATTACGGCTGCCACTACCTCACTATCTGCTACATTCATTTGGCAGCCATATGTTTCGATAAATAATTTCATTCTTTGTCTGAATTTTAAGCGGTACAAAATAACTTTAAAATCAGCAATAAAACAACCTTCATCGTTGTCGGGAGTTTTGTCTGTTTTTTTGTGAGGTACTTTGTTGTGCTCTTTGTGAAGGATGAAAATTTAATATTTAATAACGATGGAGATGCGGTTTTTAATGATTTAAAAATTAGTTATTTATGTTGGTGTTTGTTTGTTGATGATGGCAAAAAAAAAGGATGTCTTCTGTTTTTTTGAAAAATGGAAACAGATGCAAAACATCGACCCGATATTTCCCGTTTAAAACGTATATTTGCAATCTCAAAATTATTTCAGGATGAAACATTTTTGTGCCAGTTTGTTGTTGCTTTTTACTGTCAGTTTCGCGCTACATGCCCAGGAAACTGCAATCGGTAAAGAGCAGGCAATAGTTTCACCCAAGTTACCTTCATCTGCTCAATCACTTTTAAATGAGGGGTTACTTGTTCAGGATACCCGTGTGGACAGTGTTTTAATATGGCATGTTGCCATGAATAAACGCAAGAAAGGCCTGGAAGGCTATCGGTTGGAGATATTTTTTGGCTCTGATCAGAATGCGAGGGAAAAGGCACTTGAAGTAAAAACAGAATTTTTAAAGAAATATCCGGATTTAGATGCGTATATCCAATTTCAGGCCCCTAATTTTCGGGTTCGGGTTGGAAATTTTCGAACCAAAAGCGAAGCGCTTCAGGTGAAAGCACGCATCAGAAAGCATTATCCCAATGCATTCCGGGTGGATGATATTATTCAATATCCCCAATTACTTACAGAACAACGCGAAGAATGAGTGAACTGATTAAACACGAATGCGGGATCGCCCTGATCCGATTATTAAAACCTCTGGAATACTATCAGGAAAAATACGGTACCTGGAAATATGGCTTAAATAAGCTTTACCTGTTGATGGAAAAGCAGCACAACCGGGGACAGGACGGAGCTGGAATGGTGAACATCAAACTTGACATGAAACCCGGACAGGAATATATTCAGCGCTATCGGTCGATTGAGCAAAATCCAATCAAAGATGTGTTCGATAAAGTAGGGAAGGGAATCAAAAAAGCAGTGAAGAACGGACCGAAAGAACAGGGATTACCCTGGATTTATGAGAATGTACCCGGGGCAGGTGAGCTGTTTTTAGGGCATTTACGCTACGGTACGTTCGGACGAAACAGCATTGAGTTTGTACATCCTGTGTTGCGTCAGAATAACTGGAAATCGCGCACTCTGGCTTTGGCCGGCAACTTCAATATGACCAACACGGATGAGCTTTTCAAAAAGTTGATTGAATTGGGACAACATCCGATTGCTTACACCGATACGGTGACGGTATTGGAAAAGGTCGGACACTTTTTGGATGAGGAAAACCAGTTGTTGTTCCGTCAATATAAAAATGAAGGATTTAACAACCAGAAGATTTCGCCACTGATAGAGAAAGACCTGGATGTACAAAAGGTACTCGAAAACGCAAGCAAAGACTGGGATGGCGGCTACGCTATGGCTGGAGTTTTTGGTCACGGAGATGCTTTTGTGATGCGCGATCCGTGGGGAATTCGTCCTGCTTTTTATTACTACGACGACGAAATTGTGGTGGTAGCTTCAGAACGTCCGGTGATTCAAACGGTAATGAATGTTGGGTACGACGATGTAAAAGCAATTCCTCCGGGAGAGGCACTGGTAATTAAGAAAGACGGGAAAATTCTTCATCAGATGATTCGCGTCCCTCATCAGCGCAAGTCTTGCTCGTTTGAACGAATTTACTTTTCTCGTGGTAGCGACAAAGATATTTATCAGGAGCGAAAAAAACTGGGGCATTTGTTATCGCCTACTATTTTGAAAGCGATAAATAACGATATTGAAAATACAGTATTCTCGTATATTCCGAATACTTCTGAAACTGCCTTTTATGGATTGGTTCAGGGGGTTCGCAGCCATTGTATTCGGGAGAAACTACATAAACTCGATAATGGAAGTGCCTGTGGAATGAGTGATCTGGAATTGGAAGAAATTCTGACGATTGAACCGAGGGTTGAGAAAATAGCCATTAAAGATGTGAAGTTACGTACATTTATTGCCGATGATGCCAGTCGCGACGATTTGGTGGCTCACGTTTATGATGTGACTTACGGTGTTATTCGGGCTGACAAGGATACGCTGGTTATTATTGACGACTCAATTGTGCGTGGAACCACCTTGAAAAGCAGTATTCTTCGTATTCTGGATCGTCTGAAACCGAAAAAAATCATTGTTGTTTCATCGGCACCGCAGATTCGTTATCCCGATTGCTATGGAATTGATATGGCTCAGCTTGATAAATTTATCGCATTCAACGCTGCCATTGAATTGTTACGCGAAACTGGCCGTGAATCGGTAATTGAATCGGTGTTTAGGCAATGTAAAGAACAGGAGAATCTGCCAAAAGAAGAAATTGTCAATTACGTAAAAGAAATATACAAGCCATTTACCAACGAACAGATTTCGGCAAAAATTGCTGAGCTGCTGAAACCGGAAGATTGCAATGCTGAGGTTGAAATCATCTATCAAACGATTGAAAATCTGCATGTGGCTTGTCCGAATGATACGGGCGACTGGTACTTTACAGGTAATTATCCAACTCCGGGTGGAAATAAAGTGGTAAACAAATCGTTTATCAATTACTACGAAGGGAAAGATGTTCGTGCATATTAGTGCGTTTTCAGAAAAGAAAAGATATAGAGGGTTGGCAGAAGTCAACCCTTTTTTATTGCTTTTGGGCAGGGAAGACCAGTTTTAGTTTTACCTGTTCTGAATGGGAAACTGAATTTTGGGATGCAGGCAACCAAACCGGCCCCTCTTCGACGATTCGGATTGCTTCGTTGTTGAGTTTTTCGTTGTCGCTGCTGAGAATTTTAAACGACCCGGGTTGTCCGGTTGAATCAACTTCAAACACTAAACGAATAGCTACCCTTCTGTCTGCTTTATTCAGGTTGGGTTGGGCAAGTTGTTGTTTCAGATAATCGTTATAGGCTTTCCAGCCCATCAATGGACTAGCCTTATGATTTGCTGAAGTCGTTGATACATCGATGCCAGCAACTGAGCCGGTCAGTTCTGCTTTTTTTGTGGTTCCATAACCCACCACAACGACTTCAGAGAGAGAGCTGTCGTCGTTTTTCAGGGTGACATTCATCGGGGTGCTGCTCGTGTACGGTATTTCTTCTGTTTTCATCCCAATAAATGAATACACCAGCGAATTAGTATCCTGCACATTCGGGATTAAATATTCTCCATTCGGATTTGTAATAGCTCCATGATTAGTGCCTTTTACATAGATTGCAACACCCGGAAGAGGATCGCCCTGCGAGTCGGTAACAATGCCCGAAACAGTTCCTTTTTGCGTTAACTGTGTATCCGCTAAAGCAAATTGCATTGCATTGTTCTCTGCTCGTGCTGCTTTTGATGTCCGTTGTATTCCCCGAATAGAAACAGTTTGAATAAGTGGTTTGTCTTCAGAGGCTATTTCGTCAGTCGTCTGTTGTGTGCCCGTTTGAATCTGAGTGTCGTTTTTTTCGATTTGAATATTTTCAGCAAGCGAGAATGACTTTTTTATCTTCAGCTGTTCTGGCAAGTTCGGATTGAATAGACTTCCTTTTGTTTCTTTTTTTGTTGAACTAATTTGTGTTGAGGTATCTTTTGTTCTGGTTGATGCAATTTCAAATTTTGCAGTTGTATTGTCTGTTTTTTCAGGAGAAGTCACTTTTTGTTCTGTTTCGTTTTTTTGCAAATTCAGAGGCTCTTGAATGATTCCTTCCTGTGGATTTGATGTCGGTTGTTGAACGTTTTCTGTAAGTACGACATTGGTTTTTCTGTCAATATTGAAAAGAATGAATGTTGATACGACAATCACCAAAACCGAAGCTGCGGCAT
This sequence comes from Prolixibacteraceae bacterium, assembly GCA_963668595.1. GTDB lineage: Bacteria > Bacteroidota > Bacteroidia > Bacteroidales > Prolixibacteraceae > GWE2-42-39. The sequence continues at coordinate 4,207,644 of OY764876.1, forward strand.
ACCAGATAAATCTTCGGGATGAAGGCTTGTTTTTTCGAATTTGTACTTTTATATACTGAATGTCGGAAATAATTTCTTCGGTAGGAAACGCAGAAAGTCCGTCCACAGCATCTGCCAGAAACGGGTCTTTTTGCATCTCCCGCTCGAAAGCATTGCGTTCAGTACTGGTCATTTCGTTATCCAAATAACGTCTGATTTGCTCTTCCTGCTGATATGTTTTTTTATCGGACATGTTTATTGTCAAGACAAATTTTCAAATTTCTTTTCCCGTTTTGCAACAGACTTTTTACTTTATTATCGTCCCAGCCGGTTTCATTTGAGATGTCGCGGTAGCTTTTGTTTTCGAAATAAAACAAATGCACCGATTGGCGTTGCTCCTCTTTTAGTTTTTCAATACAGTCTTTTAATTCTTCGTTCAGCTTTATATTTTCGTTGCTGTCAATAAGATGCATTTCATCTGCTTTTTCCATAAATTTTTCCTGATCGGCCAACCAGTTTTCTTCCCGCTTGCGAAGCGATTTTTCTTTTCGGAGCTCCATCAAACAATAGTTTTTGCTGAAAACATACAGCCAACTTTTGAAATTCAGAATATCGTGACGATGAAGTTCGACGGCTAGAAGTTCAAATATCTGCATGACGGCATCTTTCGATTTTTCCCGGTCGCTTAAATACCTCAGACATAAACCATATACCAGCGATACATAGCGCGAGTACAGAAAGCCCAATATTTCCGGATCATTCTTCTTTTTATACTGAATGAGCAATTCCGTATCGTCAGGTTCAGCCTTATTTTTTGATTTCAGAAACAAATGGAAGCAGATTGATTTGAGATAAAAGTACGGCAATTTCAAAAAAAAACTGAAAATTTTTTATGGAATCTGTTTGGCCTTTGCATCCTATTGGCAAAACGTTCAATCATAAAAACTGAAGTCATGAAACGAACATGGTTAGCAAAAGACACAAACACGCATGAACATTGTCATGTGAGTTCCATCCGACCATTAAAAAATAATTTTGTACGGATGAAAAAAATAGCTATTCTTTCGATTTTGCTGTTTAGTATTCTAACAATTCAAGCAGCCAATGCCATTTGGGTTAGCGGAACAGTTTCCGATAACCAAGGGCAAGTAATTCCCGGAGTATATGTGGTGGAAACCGGAACTTCGAACGGAACAGTTTCCGATGCGAATGGGTTTTATAAAATTCTTGTCAAAGCAAACGGAACGCTTATTTTTTCGTTTGTCGGGTTTGATAGTAAGATGGTTCCCGTGGATGGTAAAACTCAAATCAATGTTACGCTGTTTCCTTCAAAAGTGGCATTAAACGAGGTGTTTGTCACGGGGTGCGGTATTCAGAAAAAATCAGCATTAACAGGAGCGGTGTCGGGAATCTCGACTCGCAACCGGATTTTTGGTTTCGCTAAACAAAGCTATGCCAAGGAAGAAACGAAGCGCCCCGACTGGAACACCGAAAACTATGCGAGCATCAATGAAAATGGCTACAAGGATGTATTTGCCAATCCGCTTTCCACTTTTTCAATTGACGTGGACAATGCTTCGTATGCCAATGTGCGCAGATTTCTGAATAATGGACAGCTTCCTCCGGAAGATGCGGTGCGCATTGAAGAGATGATTAATTATTTCAATTACGATTACAAAGCTCCTTCGGGAGACGAACCGTTTTCTGTTACTACTGAAACAACTCAATGTCCGTGGAATAATGAGCATCAGCTGATGTTGGTAGGCTTGCGTGCAAAAGATATTGAGAAATCCAATTTGCCGGCTTCGAACCTGGTATTTCTAATCGATGTTTCCGGATCAATGCAATCCGACAATAAACTGCCGCTGGTAAAATCAGCGTTGCGCATGTTGACAAATGAATTGCGTCCGAACGATCGTGTGGCAATTGTGGTGTATGCAGGAGCAGCCGGATTGGTGCTTGAATCAACTCCGGGCAACCGGAAATCAGAAATTATTGCTGCGCTTGACCAACTTGAGGCGGGAGGTTCTACTGCTGGTGGCGAAGGATTGAAATTGGCTTACAAAACGGCTCGCGAGCAATTTATAAAAGGAGGTAACAATCGCATTATTCTGGCTACTGATGGCGATTTCAATGTGGGAGTTTCCAGTACTTCGGAAATGGAAAATCTGGTGGAAAAAGAACGCGGGTCAGGAATTTTTATGACGGTTCTTGGTTTCGGTATGGGCAATTATAAAGACGATAAAATGGAAACAATTGCCGATAAAGGAAATGGCAATTATGCCTACATCGATAATTTGCAGGAAGCCCGAAAAATACTTGTGCGCGAATTTGGCGGAACTTTATTTACGGTGGCGAAAGATGTGAAATTGCAGCTTGAGTTTAATCCGCAGCATGTAAAGGCATATCGGTTGATTGGTTACGAAAACCGGTTGCTGAACGATGAAGATTTTAAGGATGATAAAAAAGATGCAGGAGAAATGGGAGCTGGTCATCGGGTAACGGCTTTGTATGAAATTATTCCTGTCGGATCGACAGAAAAAGTACCTGGAGTTGATAATCTGAAATATCAGCAACGCAAAAAAGAGCCGGTAAAAAATTATACGGAGGAACTTGCTACGGTAAAACTGCGCTACAAACAACCCGACGAGAATAAAAGTGTAGCTTTTTCGCAGTCCGTTTCTTTTGAGGTTTCTCCGATTGACGAGGCTTCCGAAAATATTCGTTTTGCTTCGGCAGTGGCCGGTTTCGGAATGTTGTTGCGCAATTCGGAGTATAAAGGAACTGCCAGCTATGATAAATTAGCTAATATGGTTCGTTTGTCGAGAGACAATGACCCGGAAGGTTATCGTGGAGAGCTGATCCGTTTGATTGGACTGGCAAAAGATTTAAGTGTTGTTCATGCTGAAAAATAGAAAAATAGTTCTTCTGATTTTGATAGATTTGTTTTCTGTAAAGGCCGGATTCAGTGGGATCCGGCCTTCTGTTGTTCGCTCAAAAAAGGAGGCATGCACTTTCGGTATAAAATAGTAACTTTGGCATCAACTAAAAAAACGAATGAATGATTAAATCGATGACCGGCTTTGGAAAGGCCGAATTTGAAGCAGGAAACAAAAAAGTAACCCTCGAAATAAAATCGCTGAACAGTAAGCAACTGGACATTAATACCCGTATTCCGGCTCTGTATCGCGAAAAAGATATTGAAATTCGCAAATTAATTTCGGAAAGTTTAGTGCGTGGAAAAGTTGATATGGCTCTTTATCTCGATAATTTGGGAGAGGATACCAATGCTGCAATTAACGAAACAATTGTAAAAACGTACATAAAACAGATGCAAGCGATTAATTCGGAGTTGGGCTTGCCTGTGACAGAATTGACAATGCAATCGGTACTTCGTTTGCCCGATGCGGTAAAAATGACTTACGAACAATTGGATGAAACTGAATGGCTGATTATTCGGTCTCAGATTGCGAATGCACTGGATGCGGTGAATCAGTTTAGGGTGCAGGAAGGGCTGGCTCTTGAAACGGATTTAAAAACGGGCATCGATAATATTCTTGCTTTGCTGAAGGATGTAGAGCCTTTTGAAAGTCAGCGCATTGAAATAGTGAAGGCGCGCATTAAAGACAGCATGGACGAGTTGCAATTGAATGGCAATTTCGATAAAAACCGCTTCGAGCAGGAGCTCATCTATTACATGGAAAAGCTGGATATTAACGAAGAGAAAGTTCGATTGGTGAACCACTGCAAATATTTCATGGAGACATTGCATGAAGACAGTGTGGACTCGGGGAAAAAACTCGGTTTTATTGCGCAGGAAATGGGACGGGAAATCAATACCCTCGGCTCGAAAGCAAACGAAAGCAATATTCAGAAGATTGTTGTGCAGATGAAAGATAATCTGGAACGCATCAAAGAACAAGTTCTGAATGTCCTGTAGGCAAGTAACAAGGCAAAAGTAGAAAGTCAAAAGTAAACGGGTAAAAGAGGAAAGTTGATCTGTCTTTTTGTCGTAACTTGATAAGAAAAAATGAAAAATAATCTTATCAATCGATTATTTGATTTTACTGTTCGGACTATACGTTTTATGCGTTCTTTGCCTGATAATCCGGAAAATCGTGTTGTACGATTTCAGCTTGCAAAATCAGCATCGTCATGTGGTGCAAACTATGAAGAATAGCAAGCAGGTTCTTCGAAAGCTGATTTTGTTTATAAAACAGAGATTTCGCTCCGGGAAATAAGAGAAAGTAATTATTGGTTGAGGATTATAAAAGCAACCAATAATTTTTCAGAAGGAGCTGATTCTGAATTGATATTTTTAATTAATGAGTCGGAAGAATTGAAGAAAATTCTGGGAAGTATTGTTGTAAAGGCAAAAAAGAATCGCTGATTTTCTACTTTTGACTTTATACCTGATTTAATGAAAGGAAAATTAATTATATTTTCAGCACCTTCAGGTGCGGGTAAAACAACGATTGTAAAGCATTTGCTGGCATCAGATTTAGATCTTGAATTTTCGATTTCGGCAACTAGCAGAGGGATGCGACATACCGAAACGGATGGCAAAGATTACTACTTTCTGAGTGCAGAAGATTTTAAGAAAAAAATAGATGCCAACGAGTTTCTGGAGTGGGAAGAGGTATATGCCGGAACTTGCTATGGAACACTGAAATCGGAAGTTGAACGTATCCGAAACAAAGGTAAAAACGTCATTTTTGATGTGGATGTGGTAGGTGGGACAAATATCAAAAAGTTTTACGGCGACGATGCGTTGGCTGTTTTTGTTCAGCCGCCGTCGGTGGAGGAATTGAGAAACCGATTAGTGGGACGCTCGACTGATGCGCCAGAGGTGATTGAAAAACGGGTGCAAAAAGCAGAATATGAGTTGACTTTCGCCCCGAAGTTTGATGTAATTCTTATTAACGACAATCTGGAGCAGGCTTTTGCTGATGCAAAACGGATTGTTGGAGAGTTTTTAGCGAAAGAATAAATTGTTCGGAATAATTATAAAGTAAGCTGTCGTTGAAAGATTGACAGCTTTTATTTTTTAATTTTGATTCGATAGGGGTCAAAAACAAGATTTTGGTGGAAAAATGAATGTAGCCCTTTACTTTGGTTCGTTTAATCCGATTCACATCGGTCATTTGGCGATTGCTAATTATGCATTGGCTTTTGCTCCGATTGATCAGTTGTGGTTTGTGGTAAGCCCGCAAAGCCCGTTCAAACAAAAACAGAACATGCTGGATGATTATCAGCGGTTGGAGCTGGTGAATCGTGCTATTGAAGGGGATGACCGAATGAAAGCCAGCAGTATTGAGTTTCGTTTGCCAAAACCTTCGTACACCATCGATACCTTGACTTATTTGCAGGACGAATATCCCATGCATCGGTTTTCGTTGCTAATGGGTGCCGACAACTTGCAATCGTTTGATAAATGGAAAAACTACGAGCAAATTTTATCGGATTACAAGCTGTTGGTGTATCCTCGTCCCGGAATCAAACTGGATGATCTGTCTTTCGATTTATCGTCGGTTACTCAAATTGATGCTCCTTTGATGGACGTTTCTGCATCATTCATTCGGAAGGCAATTCGCGATGGCCGCGATATTCGCCATTTTTTACCTCCAGAGGTATGGAAATACATTGAGGAAATGAACTTCTATCAGAAATAAAGGTACGCAGAATGAAAAAGGAAGGCAGCTCGTTCATGAAAAAGCTACCTTTCCCTATTATTAAATATTGACACTAAATTTTTGCATCCTCAAATTTCACTGTACTTTCTCCTGTTTTGGCAACTTCTTCCAATTGGTAAACAACCGGAGTATCGCTAACTTTTGATTGCAGATGAATTAAATATTCAGTTTTGCTGACTTGTTCAACTTTCAATTCCTGATTAGCATTGCCCCCTGAGAACACTTTTCCGATTTTACGTTCTTCCGGCATTCTCACTTTTAAATTTCCGCTAACCGGAACGTTAAATACATGCAAATAGATTTTACCAGTTTTGCGGTTTTGAGTGAAATAGCCCCAATCTTGTTTTGATAAGCCGGCATATCCACAGTCGTGAATACTTTTGCCATTTGTTTTCATCCACTGACCAATTTCGCTGGCCAGTTTTGTTTCTTCCGGACGAATATTTCCCTGCCCGTCGGGACCAAAATTTAATACAAAATTTCCATCCATCGACACGCATTTTACCAACATTTCGATCAGTTCATTGGCGGTTTTTACATGCCCTCTCCAATCAGAATGGTAACCCCACTGATTTTCAGGAATAGTCATTACACAATCCCAGTCGTTGCCTTGCAAAACATCGATATTATCCGGAATTTTTCGTTCCCATCCTTGTTCGTAATCTCCCATCATGTCGCCGTTACTATCGAAGTGTCGTTTGCCATTTTCATCTGCACGGAATCGACTCCCAATGATCAGCCCGGGTATTTTTGATCGTAATTCTTTTTCCAGATCGTAGCAAAAATCAGCTTGTTCTATCCATGCCTTATCCCAACTACCATCGAACCACAAACCTTTGATTGATGGGTACCGATCAAGTAGCTCCAACAACTGATTACGAGTGAATGTCTTGAATTCTTCATAAGCAACCCGGTCTTCGTTCGTTTTTAATGAACTACGATATCCCGGATGATTCCAGTCAATGATTGAAAAATACAGGTACACATCAATACCTTCCTGATTGTAAGCATCAACGATTTCCTTAATTATGTCTTTCTTATATGGCGACGAAGCTACTGTGTAGTTAGTGTATTTACTCGGCCACAAACAAAATCCATCGTGATGTTTTGTAGTAATAATCAGGTAGCGAGTACCCATTTCTTTTGCCTGTTTGGCCCATGCTTTGGCATCAAAAATTTTGGGATTAAACTGCTTATATAGATTATCGTAGGCATCTTTCGGCATTTCACTCCATGAGCGAATCCACTCGGCAGCTCCCGGGTAATATTTCCCATCCCAATGACCGCCGGGAATGGCATACAATCCCCAGTGGATAAATTGTCCAAGAGCGTAGTTGCGCCAGATTTCCATTTGAGCATCAGTTCTGCGTCCTAAACGATTGGCTCCATACTTCAATGCAACAGAAGAGCGACGTTGGTCCTTGCTTGCCCATTGTGCTTCAGTCACGACCGAAATACACAACAATGCTATTGCTAATAAAACTACTTTTTTCATTCCTTTTCTATTTAAAGTCTGATAATTAATCTGTTTGTTTTTTAAATCAGAAATATTTAGTTAATTGGTTGATTTACTTAAGACTAGTTAGAAGCCAAAATGCGCATCATTATTCAAATATTCAAGACTTTCTCTATTTTTTTCTCCAGTAAAAGTCCATTCTATTTGATCATCAAATACTTTTCCGTCCTTGTATGCTACTGCTTTAATACTGTTCTTCCCTTGCTGAAGCTTTACATTTTCGAAAATGAAATGCACCTTGGTTGCTCCTTGTTTTACGCCTGTTAATTCCTGCCCGTTTAAATAGACGATGGGTGTCCCCAGATTGGAATAAACGGTCACGTTTGTTAGTTGTTTTTCGCGATCCTGATTACGACGCTGAGTTAAATAAACCACTGGTTGATCGCTCCAATTGGCTTTATACCAGTAGAACGAATCTTTGCGTACTTTCCGATCAAAAGTGACCAACCCTTTCAGATTACGAGCCTGAACACCTCCGCGTGACCACATGGGCACTGCAAAATCGAACATATTCCACAGGTAAGAAGCAAGAATGTACGGATGCTTTTCTATCACACCCCACTGAATCTCATGCATTTTTGTCTGATAGGTTTCAGGAAAATAGTCGTCCCACCAGCGAATGGTATTTCCCAAATATTCAGTTTGATGATGAATATTTGAATCAGCCCCATATTCTGTAAGCATTAATTTATGGTTCGGATAATTTTTCTCCAGACCCAAAACCCATTCTTCAATATCAGGAATTGTTTTTTCATACCAGCCGAAATAGCGGTTCATTCCCTGTATGTCTGCATTTAAATTCACTGGGTGGTTCATATTTCCATAGCCATTAACCGAAACGGTATAACGTCCAGGGTCTTCTGTTTTTGCCAGATCGTGCATTTCTTCGGTCAATTGACATGTGTAATCATGTGGACGATATACCTCGTTGTGCAGTCCCCAAACATAAATAGAAGGATGGTTAAAGCTCTGACGAATTAATTCGCGCAATTGTGATTTCGCATTTTCAGCTTCTTCTCCTGTTACTCGGTTTACAAACGGTACTTCGGCCCAAATAAGTAAACCCAAACTATCGCAACGCGAATAAATGTAATCGGACTGCTGATAATGCGCAAAACGAACTGTTGTTGCCCCAATTTCCATAATCATGTTTAAGTCTGCATCGTGATGTTTGTTTTCTAGAGCACTACCTAATTGCCACCAATCCTGATGACGGCATACTCCGTACATTGGAAATTTTTCACCATTCAGGAATACTCCTTTGCCTGCGATAATTTCTACTTTGCGTAAGCCCAGTGGCTGGATTACCTGATCGATTAGCTGTCCATTGTTTTTTACACGAGTGGTTACTTTATATAAATAAGGATCTTTTCTTCCTTGCCACAAATGCGGATTTTTTAATACATAATGGTGCTCAAACGATTGTATTCCTTGAGGTGAGAGATGTATTGGAGTAACAATCGTGCTCACCAATTTCCCTGTCATGTCGGCAATTTCTGTTTCAAGTTCAATATCGGAAGCCTGTAAATTACGGTTCGAAAGTTTAACCTTAATATTAACCTTCGCACTTTTTTTATTCCCTTCTTCCTGTGTGATATACACGCCGGGTGATGCATGGTCTGTAACAGCAATATTTACTTTGTCGGTAATAATTAACCATACCGGACGATATATGCCACCGTACACTCCAAATAGACTGTGATTGACAGGGATCACGTCCGGACGTGCCGCATTACTGACTTTTAGTATAATCTCATTCATCTCGCCATATTTTACTGCATTGGTTATTTCAATAGCAAATGCTGAATAACCACCTTTGTGATTGCCAACAAGCATCCCATTTACATACAAATAGGCAACCTGTCCAACTCCTTCAAATCGAAGAAAAAGACGTTTCTCTTTTTGCTCTTCTTTTATATCGAATCTTTTTCGGTAATATGCTTCGCCTTCGTAAAAATCATTTTGTTTTTCCTGCATATCCCGGGCATTCCAAGTGTGTGGAATACTTATATCTTCCCACTTGTCGTTCCAAGTATTTAAGCTTTCTATTATTTCGGAAGAAAAAGGTCCTTTTTTAAATTGCCAGTCATTATTGAATAGAATGGTTTCCCGCCCATGCGCTTCAAGCCCCATATAAATCAACATACCCACGCAAATTGCGATTAAATCTTTCTTTGTCATTTTTTTGAATTCTATTTTGGAATCGAATCAATTGTTGCCTCGACTTTTATTTCTAATATTTTACTGTTTTATATGTTTCAAATCCTTCTTTGTTTTTTAGGGTGACAATATATACTCCATTGCCCCATTGCTGGCATCCAATTGACATTCTTGCATGTCCTATTGTTGGGGGTATACTTTTATCCATGCATCTCCCCGTGATGTCATAAATATTGACTCCCAGAACAGGTTCTTGCCCTTGTATATGCAACAAATCATCCGTGTGGCTAAAAAAAACGCGATATGATGTTTGAATTGAAGGTCTTTTGTCGGAACTGGTACTTAGTGATTTTCGTACGCAGCGGATTGATGCATGATGTCGCGTATTTCGGTTGATATATACTACTGAGTTATTGCCGCTTGTTAGTACTTGATGATACCAGGTGGAGGATGGTATAAAAAAACTGGCCTTTTGCCCAACTTTATCTCCGCTGTCGTATGTATTGGCATCTTTGTTGAAAACGCCGGATGGCAACACATTAAACCCAACTTCTGCAGCCTTTGTTTCTCCAATAGTTCCTGCTCCTTTTGACCACAGACCATCTGCTTGTTCGTCTTGGTCACCGCCACATTTTAAACAGTTGGCAATTTCTGCACTACTCAATCGATAATTATTTGAAATGTCGATAAGAAGCTGTTCCCATTGTGAATTTGTTGGAGTACTCCAGCCTTCCGGACACCAGTTATTATATGTTGATGCAGTAGCATTGGTCGGATACATGCGGCCATACAATTGTCCGTCGGGGTCATCCGAACCATATAATCCAACGATTCCTTTTGAAGTCTCATTAATCCCATCATAGCCATCCCAATCTAAGTTTTCCATAAACCAATCGTATTCCCCATATCTTTTAAATGAGTATTGCTTGTTATCCCGCGAATCAGTAATTATTCCTGTTTTTGTTGAATAATTACAATATTTTGAGATTGAGGCTGCACTATCATTGGGCCGATTTTCTGTGTCGGGTTTTGAACTGGAAATGCCAATCAAGGGAAGAGGCAGGCAGGACGGTTTAAAATAAGGAGAGACAAGATGCAATTGATCGTTGCAACTAGCTTTCTTTAATTCGGCAGCCACAACAGCTTTATCTACTACTCCCTGGTAATATGAGGACAATAAAAATCCCCATTCTTTAAAAAAGTCGCGAAGGTCGTATCCTGTAAGCTGGCATGATTTTAATACGAAATAAGCTGAACGCTCTTCATCTGAGCCACCGCTGACTTCTTCTTCTCTTGTAATACGATGTAATCGATGGTAAAATTCATCGCCAAAAATAATTTGCAATTGGTCGAATAATAAAAGTCGGCTACTATTTATATCTCCAGTGATTGGCTTGAGTGTTTCATCATGAAAATTCCGTTGAGATAGAGGAAGTGCGAAATAATCGGTTTTTAGTTTGTTCCATGTTTCTTCTGAAGAACGAATATATCCGTCGCCCTGAAATGCCCGTTGAACTGCTAAGGTGTATATATTAACAGTTGTTTCAGTAAAATTACCCGGCTTATATGCTCCTTGCTGATGTTGGTGCCCCAATTCGTGAGCTACCCCCCAGTTATTGTTCTCAATCATGTTTTGAGAGAGTAGCCGATTTATGGCAGCATCTCCACAATAGCCAGTTACCTGATTGGTTGCAAACATATAGCCGGATCCTGCTTCTGTAAATAAATGCCGGATGCCTTGTGCCAGACGGTGATGCAAAGGATTGGGGTCGGAGTTTGATAAGCCGCTAATCTGATCTTCTGCCAGAAGTATTTTGTCAATCGCAGCCAGCCATGCATCTTTGTCGTTATTCGTAGAATATTTTAGTGCTGCTTCGCGTGAAACAACAATTACTGCATCATTGGTTGAAAACATAACATCCTGAGTTTGATACTGGGTCATCATACTGCTAAACTCAGCATCTGTAGTTACTCCTTTTACAAAATAGGGAACTCGGACATGTTTGCTGCCAGATAGAAAAGATATTCGAACTTTTCCGGTAGGCTGGTTAGTTGTTGAAACATAGCGGAAAAATATCATTCCTCCCTGATGTGACGTTGCATCAATTAGGTTTTCACCTGTAGTCAGATTTATTTCTTTCACTGTATTTCCGGCTCTGCGAGGAGTTCCGATGACAATTCGAGGTAACTGATTGTCTTGAGCAGCAACTATATTTTCAACTTTAATTAATATTTTTTCCCCTACGGGAATATAAAAGCCGGTTGGTTGATTATCAAATTTTGTTTGAATTTGCCTCAAGCGACTTGCCTCCTTTTCGGCACTAACAATTTGGTTTAGTTCAATCGTTTCAGGATAGGGGGTATTTTCTGTCGCTTTTGCAAAAAAGACTATTGTGATGAGAAGGCAAGCTAATAGGCCTTTGTATAGATAATGAATGGTTGTCATAAGATAAGTTTTTCGGAAGTAGCAATGGTGTTAGGAACCTTGTTTGTGAGGATGATTAATCAGTAAAAGAAAACAGATTGCCTCATGGAAGAGGCAAAACTGCTTTCTTTATCAGGAAGAAATTACCAGCCAGGATTCTGAATAAGAAGTCCTTGTGCTCGGTTATATTCTGTTAACGGTATTGGAAAATGATAATCACGGGGGGCATAAAATTTGAAATCCGATTTTACCGAGATGATTTCATATGCAGAGCAGGTTTGAGTCTTGCTGTCATATCCTGTCCATTTTATCCCAGTTGGCCTAACATTATGAAGTTTTTCTTTCAGTTTACGTCGAAGCAGATCAACAAAACGAATACTTCCTTCGCTAACAAACTCAATGCGGCGTTCGTTTATTATAAAATCAATCATCGCTTCTTTGGTCATGTTGGCTGGAACTCCATAGCGGCCGTTTGCTCCAGCAATGATTCCGGCTCTTTTTCTGATTTTAAATAATTGATCCTCAATTGTAGCTCGATTCGCATTGACATCAATTTCTGTAAGTACTTCTGCATACATAAGCATAAAATCGGCCAAGCGGAAAACCGGAAATCCCGCATCGTTTTGTCCACTTCCGCCATAATTTGTCTCTTTGCAAAATTTTCTCAGAATATATCCGGTATAGGTTGTGTAGTTATTAGTACCCATTCCATCAGTTGGAGCTTTGTAGTATAGATTAACTCGTCCTAATTTCTGACCGGCATACGACGTTATCCATTGAGCTCCATCGTAAATAATAGTATAATAGAAGCGAGGATCACGATTCTCATATGGTTTTGATGGGTTGTATGACGAGTTTGCAGCATCAATTGCTTCACCCGTTTTCATTGGAAATGCATTGACCAGATCATGATAAGGATATTGATATGCTTGTCCTCCACGACTTTTAGGCAGCAAATAATTATCCGGATAACCGCCACCTTGTTTAAGTACTTTAAAAATACATTCTGTGTTTTTCCTTGTAGTTGTAACCTGATAAAAACCATTACCCGGTCTGGTCGTGTTGTCTTCTACTAATGAATATTGACTTAAATTCAGAAGTGCTTCTATTGCAGTTTTTGCTTTAGTCCATCTGGAAGCATCAAATGATTCGTAACCAAGAAGCGACCGTGTATCTCCATCGCCTACATTTCCTCCATTTGCTAATGGACTTGCTGCTAGCCAAAGAACTTTTGCTTTAAGAGCCAGAATAGCTCCTTTTTCCGGACGACCATATTCACTAGCTTCGTAATTAGATGGTAATGTGTTTGAAATGGCATCTAGTTCAGAAACAATATAATCGACCATTTCGCTATATGTCGCACGTTTTTCTACAGGCAAATCGGTTTCTGAATAAACTACATCTTTTAATAAAGGTACTCCTCCGTAAAAGTTTAATAAATAATAGTAATAATAAGCCCTTAAATATCTGGCTTCTGCTTTCATTCGTTCTTTTCGTGCGTTTGAAAGAGGACTCTTGTCGATATTTAAAATAAAGCTTGTTGCTGCATTAATTACGATGTATGTTTCGTTCCATTTATTCAAAAACTCAGGATATGCACTTGGTGTTGTTGATGAGCTAAAATTACTGAAAGCTAGTCCATTGCTCATTCTGTTTGTGCCTGACCACATTAAACATGTGTTGTCGGTTGCTCCATCCCAAGCTGCATAGTAAGCAGTTCCTCCTTGTTCTGCAAAATAAGTTTTGATTAGTTTTGAATATACATTAGTCAAGTACTGTTCAGTGCGGATACTGTCAGAGAATACCCATTCACGATCAACCACTGTGTCTTCTTTTGGATCAAGAAAACCTTCACTTGATTCAGTACATGCATTTAATACAAGTATTGCTGCAACAGAAAAAGTGGTTGTTAATTTTATTAATCTTTTTCTCATGTGTCTAATTTTTCAAAGATGATTCGACATTTTTCGTATCAGCTCGTTACATTAAAATGTAACCTGAAATCCGAAGTTAAATAAGCGCTGTTGAGGATAGCTTTCATAGGCAGCCCTGTCTCCTGTATTCGATTCTGGGTCAACCTGATATAGATTTAACCATGACCATGTGAGTAAGTTTTGCCCGTTTGCAAAAACACGAGCTTTACTTAATCCTATTGATTTACACCACTTCCCGGATAAATTGTATCCTATTTCAAAGTTTTTTAGCCTTAAATAGTCAGTAGAACGTAACCAAAAGGTCGATGTATGCCAGTTTGAACCTCCCAGCCTTGGATACTCTGCTTTCTTGTTCATTGCAATCAATGTTGCTTCATCTGTTACGAAATTATTGTTCTGATCAAAGTAAGTCCAACGCTTTGTATGGATTTTACTTGGAACACCGTTGTCGTTACCAATTTGTAGCAGCGTATTTGAATTCAATACTCCACCTGTAGCACCCTGGAATAACATTGAGAAATCGAAATCTTTATACGAAAATCCGAGACTCAATCCGTAAGTTACACTTGGGTAATTATGGCCAACATCCTCTTGGTCGTATGGGTCAATAACTCCATCAGGTTTTCCTTCAGGACCACTAATGTCCTTATATTTTAAGTCTCCGGGTTTAAGATTGCGGGTAAGCATATCAACGGGGCTGTTATTAATATCAGTAACCGATGTGTAATAACCGTCCCAGATATATCCAACCATACGTCCGATGTTATGTCCGGTTTGCATTAATGCCGGATACATATTTAGAGGTTCGTCGCGGAAAATTACTTTGTTCTCAGAGTGAGAGAATGTTCCTTTAATGTGGTATTTAAAGTCATTTCCGATTTTACTTCTCCATATAATTTCGCCATCGAATCCTTTATTCTGATTTTTCCCCATATTGATTGGAGGTAAAGCTTTGGAGGGAATTCCAACATAATAAGGCATTGAACCTCTGGATAAAAGAATGTCGTATCGCTCATTGAAGAAATAGTCAAAAGTAATAGCTAGTTGATTGCTAAAAAGTTGAATATCTGTTCCGATGTCTATTTTACGTTCTTTTTCCCATGTTACATTATCGTTCGGAAGCTGTGTTAATGCTATGGATTGAAATTTAACTGGATTTTCGCCAAAATAATAATCACTACTACTGCTTTGTACTCCGTATTTTTCGACATAATAGTTAGAGAAAGAGCTGCTAAAATAATCTGACCCAACAATCCCGGCAGATCCCCTGATTTTCCAATAGTCGATAGCCAAATAGTGTTTTAGAAAGCTTTTGGCAAAAGACTCTTCTGTTACGTTCCATCCGAGTCCAATTGCAGGGAATAAGTCGTAACGTTTCTTCGCTTTAAATTTATCAGATCCGTTATACGCGCCACTTAATTCTATCAGGTATTTGGTTTTGTAATCGTAACTAATTCGACCGTTAAATCCTTTTGCATTATCCGGAGTTGAGGCGCCAGAACGACCACTATCCCAAGAAGCTAAAACTAATGCAGAAAGATTATGACCTCCAAATTTGCGGGCATAATTCAGATGAATCTGAGAATTCATTTTCAAATACGGTACGGTAGAAGACGATTCTACTGATAATTTAGGTAGCATGTAGGTGTCAGGAGTACAAGCGGTATAAACTTTAGTTGTTGCATCGTACTGATATTCCAGGAAAGTATTTCGGGTTAAACTTCTATTAAAAGCCCAGTTGTTGGTAACTGCCAATAATCCTTTCAATTTTAGTCCTGGAGTAATAAAATCAAGTTTCTGCTCTACCGATGCATTTCCTGTTGCATTGTTTTTAAAATTACGGGAATATCCTCCCCATCTTAGAAGAGCAACTGGGTTTGTCGATGCATTTCCTCCCATTCCTCCATAGCTTCCATCTTCATTATATACCGGATACAACCAAGAGTTTAATGTTCCTCCACTAATACGGGAGAAGAATGGCAGAGCACCCCCCGTTCTTCTTGGATCGGGCAAGTTTGGAGAGTTAATTTCATCAATTACACCATTTACTCCAATTTTTAATAAGGTGGTAGGAGTTACATTTATATCGACATTGGAACGTACATTGTAGCGTTTTAGATAATATTCGTTGTTAAAGTCTTCATCTGCATAATTCTTTAGCATACCTCCCTGATAGAGATAACCTAGTGAAATAAAATATTTTACATTCTTTGTCCCTCCTTGAATGTCGAAAGTTTGTTTTGCCTGAAAAGATGCTTTTTTGAATACTTCACTATACCAGTCAACATCAGGGTACACAAAAGGCATATCTTGAGTGCGATAGTGCTCCAGAACCTCGGGCATAAGCAGGCTATTTGAGTTCTCTGGTTTGTAGCTTGGGTCCAACGTTCCATCCGAAAGAATGCTTCCATTCAGCATTTGTTCCCGAATTAGCATTAGTGATTCGTAAGAAGAAAGACTTCTTCGGCGATAAGTTGGCTGCTGAATACCAAAGTCACTTCTGTAAGTCACTTTTGCAGGTCCTTCTTTTCCTCTTCGTGTTGTTACCAAAATAACCCCATTTGCTCCTTTGATCCCAAAAATTGCAGTACTACCAGCATCTTTCAATAAAGAAACGGATTCAACATCGTTTGGATCCATTTGTGTAAGGGCGGTGATTGTGGACTCTACGTCGTCAATCAATACAAGAGGAGTAGAGTTTGATTCAGATGAAATCCCCCGAATCATTAGTGTTGCAGCATCGTTACCTGGTTGTCCACTTCGTTGTAGCTGAAATAGTCCGGGTAGTTTTCCTACCAGTGAGTTTTGAATACTGGAGGATGGTGATTGACGAATCATTTTACTATCAATTTGGCTAATTGCAGCAACTGTAGAGACTCTGGATTTAGATCCGAAACCCATATTTACAACCTGAATTTCTCCTAACATCTGCGCATCTTCCTTCATTAAAATTGGGCTATTTTCTTTTATTGAGCCAGCAGTAAGAGTTAGTTCTTCGAAGCCTAGATATTTGATTAATATTTTTGCTCCGGCAGATTTTACTTTCAATGTAAATTTTCCTTCAGCATCAGTACTTACACCGTTGCTTACATTATCTTTTTCTACTATTGCTGCTCCAATAATTGGAAGTCCTGTTTCATCTACTACAGTTCCTTTTATTAAAAACTGTGCCCAAACAGCTGCGGGTAGAAGGATGAACAGCACCAATAGTATCATTATTTTATTTTTCATATTCGATTAGTTTTGAAATAATTAATAATTCCAACCCGGATTTTGAGTTAATGAGCCATTGGCTACCATCTCGCTGTAAGGAATAGGATACCAATACATTTTTGATGCATCAAACGTTTGGGTGCGGACATCTACCGTATTGTATTGCAAGCTTCCATCTTCCTGTTTATTAATTACCACTCCTTTTATTGGTTGATTCATTACAATCTCTGCTGTTTTCCAACGACGGATGTCCCAAAAGCGATGTTCTTCAAAGGCTAGTTCAATGCGGCGTTCATTTCGTATAATTTCCCGCATTTCATTTTGGGTGAAAGATGTCGGAAGTCCATACCGTTTATCTGTCCCTGCTGTGATTCCTGCTCTGGATCGAATCTCTATCAGATACTTGATAATATCAGAATGGTCTTTATTGATTTCGTTCAATGCTTCAACATAATTCAACAAAACTTCGGCATAACGAATAATTGGGTATATCCGTTTCTGAACAGCCAATGAGGAAGATGTCTCATTGTTCCCCATAAACTTCCGCAAGTAATAACCAGTTTGGGTTTGTTTGGTGTGACGGTTGGGTTTATCCAGCCCTCCCTCAAAGGTTTCAACATCACGATTCAGCCACTTTGTTCCGTTATAGAAGATTGTGTATTTTAAGCGTGGGTCGCGATTCTCATATGGATTTTGTGGGTTATAGGTTGGATCCTTGTCGATTGGTTTCCCATTGATAGTCGGAAATGCATCCACCAGATTCTGGCTAGGACTAGTATATCCCTGGCATTTGTACGAAAGGTTGTAATATCCACAAGGGCTATTGTTAACTTCTACCGAATTACTTCCAGAAGAGGAGGTGAGCACCTTTCCAAAAACTACTTCATTGTTTTTTGGAGTAATAAATAGAGTCATGAATCCTGGAGAGGTTGTGTGTAATGAATAAGTTCCCCGATCAATCACAGCTTTGGCTGCATCAGCGGCGACTTGCCATTTTGTTGCATCGTTTGATGGATTATATAATGGACTTGCCAAGTACAGATTCAATCGAGCGCGAATAGCCAGTGCAACACCTTTGTTTACCCGGTTATACATTGGGTCTAGTGTTTTTGGTACGTTGGCTTCTGGCAGATATTTCATTGCTTCGTCAATTTGTGTATTGATGTAATTCACACATTGTTCCCGTGTACTGCGGGATAAATCAACTTTATCTTCCAATTGATAAATTTTATCCCCAACGATAGGAATTCCATCCCAGCGTTTTAGTAATTCGAAATAGAAATAAGCACGTAGTAAAAGAGCTTCTCCTTTCATATAGATAAGGTTTGCTTGTGGCAACTTGGTTGTAGCGGGTTGGGCATCCCATTTCGAAAGAAATAGGTTGGCACGACGAATTCCTGAATAACAGCTTGTCCAAACAGATAAACCTTCCACTGTATTGGAGGGAGATAGCTGACTATTTCGATAGTCGTCAACCGAGCCTCCTGAATTAAAAACCGTAGGAATGGCGTCGTCGGTTCCGGCATCTAAATAATTATTTCCTATGCGGTTGTGTAATTCAGGCAATTGATCGTAAATAGAATAAAAAGCCTGAATAAAATAGGTTGCAGTCGAATCCTGAGGATTAAAAACATAATCATCGGTCAGTCGATCAAGGGGTTGGTCTTCGAATGAGTCACATGAATACATCCCCAATGTTGCTGCCAAGCTTAATCCGATAAATAAGTATCTAAAATTTTTCATTGTCCTTGTTTTTAAAAGTTAACCGAAACACCTGCGTTGATCGATTTTATGTTTGGCACCAAGCTGCCTGAGTTGGAAAGCAATTCCGGATCAACATTCTTTAGTGGAGATATTGTAAGCATATTGCATGCATTTGTGAATAGTTTTACCTCCGATATTTTCCATTTTTTTGTCCAGTCTGACGGTAGCATGTACGATAATTCAATGTTCTTCAATCGCAGATAAGCTGCATTCTTCAACCAGAAAGTAGAAGTCTTTTGATTATTTGTATTTTCGGTTGCTGAAAGACGTGGATAATCAGCATTGATGTTTGGGGTATTTTCAGACCATCTGTTTAGATGTTGTTTTAGTGCCCTTCCGTAGGCATTTGACGAAGAAACACCAAATGGCATATCTTGATAAATTACTTCTTTGTTCGTAATTCCAGACCATTGCATCGAAAGATCAAATCCTCTCCACGACATTCCCATGAAGAAGCCATATTCGATAAGAGGTTTGGTGGTTCCTATTGCTTTTATATCTTTATTGTCAATGATCTTATCTCCATTTAAATCGATATATTTCACATCCCCGGGGCGAGGAGTATAATCAGCAACTTTTGCATAAGAACTAAGATAATTATTCACATCTTCCTGATCAACAAATAATCCATTTGCAACTCTACCGAAAATCATCCCGTATGGTTGTCCTACTCGTTGCATATATGGCTCCGGGTATGCAGGTTCTCCGTTATACTTCAATTTTGTTTTATAGAAAGTAGCATTGGCATTTGCATAGAGTTTTACTTTATTGAATACCTGAGAGTAAGCTAAGTCGATTTCAATTCCGCTCCGTCTGAATTTTAGCGTATTTTCTGAAGGCAATTGTACCCCGTAAATTGCGGTACTATTTTCAATCCTATCTTGTGGAACCTTTGAATAGTCGTTATTGAAATATTCGATTGATGCAGATAAAATATCTTTAAATGCTTTTGTTTCAACCCCGATAGTAAGGCGCTTAATATGATCCCAGGTTGAAACATACGGTAATGCTGCCTCTACAAGATATGAGTTAGAAATGATTGTACTTCCTCCTGTATATATCGAACCGTATGAATTGTAATATTTGAAATAATTAAAATAATCGCTTACAGCCCCGGTACCTGCTCGATAATAAGCTGCAGCTCCGTTATCCCCATTTATTCCGAAGGTTGCTCTCCATTTCAAAAAGGATAAGAAAGGCACTTTTTCGTTGAACCACGATTCGTTAGACATTACCCAGCCGATTCCTGCTGCCGGGAAAAATCCTCTGCGGTGTCCTGGTTTATACTGATTTGATTCATATATATTTAATGCTAGTTCGCCCAAGAATCGTTTGTCATAAACATATTCCCCGGCAAGAGAGAAACCCCCGGTTTTGAAAGGAAGATTTGTTCCCATCAAAAGGTAATTGCTGTAATTCCCAGTGAGTTTGCTTTTCAAACTATGCTTGCCTGATTCAATATCGTAGCCCAAAATGAGGCTACCATTTAATAACCGATTTTGGCGGCTGTAAGAAGTCGAATTGGCTTGGGTGCCATCTTGGGATAATTGAGTATAGTTTGCATAACTTGCTTCTTTGTTATCATCGGGGTCTTGCCAAAAATAATATACACCAAAATCTTTACTCCGGTTAAGTGTTTCTCTGTATGAAGAATTGTATGAATATGTTCCTTTTAAATATAATCCTTCTAATTTTCCAGTAAAGCGTTGTTTAAGAATAATATCTACATTTAAGTCTGATTTCGGATATAAACAATAACCTGATTTTATCGTTTGTCCGTAAATATTATTGATGTATTGAGGAGATCCTCCGAGTGTACTATCCGGATTCATTACAGGATAGGCATTTCTCGGTGTATTGTTTAGTGCATTATAAATATTGCTAACGCTTTCTCCCGTTGCTATTTCTCTAAACATTTGGCCAAAGAAATTAGTTTGGAGAGTGGTTGTTGGACTTAAGTCAACATCCAGGTTCGTGCGCAATGAGAATTTTTTGTAATTATTGGATGTTGAGTATGAGTTGATAGAATTATCTTCTTTTATGAAGCCTGCCTGGTTATAATAATTTAAATCGACAAAATAACGAGCTGCTTTTGATCCTCCGGTAAAGTTCAGAGAGTATTGTTTTATTGGAGCTGATTCGTTGAGAATCAAATTCATCCAGTCAACATCCGGGTGAGTGTATGGTTTGTCTCCCGAACGGTATAGTTCAAGATCTTGCTGCGAATAAAGAGCAGGTAATCCATCATTTACACGAGCTTCGTTGAGCAACATCCCGTATTGATAGGCATCCAAATGTTCAGCCCTGAAAATCTCTTTTGAACTTGCCATTTGAACTGTAAATCCTACTTGCAATTTGGATGTTTCGCCCCGTTTGGTTATAATGTTCAGGATACCATTCCCGCTTGACATTCCAAGTTGAGATAAACCAATTCCATCTTTTATTACAGATAAGGATTTAATCTGACTAACCGGAATATTGGCATCCGAGCGAGGAATTCCGTCAACAAGAATAAGAGGACTACTTCCTCTTAAATAAATAACAGACTGACTACTAGGCAACCCGTTTTGAGAACGGATGGTAAGTCCGGGAATAACTCCATAAAAAGAATTTTCCATTTGAAAAGCCGGTCGGTGTAATAACCGTTCTCCTGATACAACTGAATACGATTGCAGCATTTTTTCAGAATACTGCTCTTCATGCAATGCCTGAGCCGACACTTTATCTTTTATTACATCTACTGCTGTCGAGTCTGGTTTAGTTTCAGAAAAAGCAGAAGAAGCAATTAAAGACATGCCCCATAAGCATAGTGCATGAAATTTAACTGATTTCAATTTCATAAGTTTTTCATTTAGTTTATTGATTCGAATTTTTGCCTAATATGTCAGTTTGCCTGACTGTTTTTTAGGCTATTTATTCTTCATTTTTCAGCAAACTAAATAGCAGAATATGAAATCAAACGCGTTGTCCGATTTGTCTTTTCTTTTGTCCAAATCAGCAAAATGACCGATAAAGGCACATAGAGTCTAAAGCACAAGTGTGTGTATATTTGGCTTTTATAGCCTGAATATAACATGATTGACATGCCGTTTCACAATAACCCAAAAAAGTAAGGCAAAACCGGCATGATAAGAGGGGAAAGTTTTGCAACGATGAAGCTAAAAAAAATCCAAAAGGATTGTGGGGTATGGCTAATCTTTACCACCATTGCACTTTGTTTCCCTCGATAGTAAATGGTCTTGATTTTCCTCCCAGCTTATACAAAGCATTGCGAGATAAGTTTTCTAAAGTAATTGTCGAGTCAGGATTTGAGAGTATTGTTTTCTGTAGTTTCCAATCTTTATCCATCCATCTATAAACTTCGTGTTTTTGGTTTTCTTTTACAGGGCCTAATCCGATTACCCACCCGGCAATTGTAGCAGAAGGTATCCTCGTTTCGTGAATTACATTTAAAATAGTAAATTTCTCTTCACCCCAATAGATAAACGGATCTCCTATCATCTCTAAATCATATCCATTATATGATGCCAAATAATATAAAATACCACCACCCATTTTATTGAAAGTAACCTTATTGTTTTTAGGAATAGCCCAATGAATCGGAATCCACCTTCCGCTATTATAAATACATAAATACAAATAATCTTCATTTATGGCTGGCACCTTCAATTCTAAGGTTATTGAATGAATAGGAATATATTCCGATGTCACGTCGGAAATGTTCATTTGACGGAAAAAAGGAGGTAACATTGAAATATCCTTCGCAATTGCAGCCAGGCAGTCATCTTCAATATGAAACGTGCGACGAAACACTTTCGCCATTTTTTCCCCGGTTTTCTCATCAATCACCTTTTTATACTCTCTGGGGCCATATTCTCCGGGAGAAAAACTCCACGATTTGTTTTGTTCATCAAAGACAACTCCCCACGAATGTCCATAATCGGTTTTACCCCAAATGGTAAAATCTAAAACGGCTGGAATTCCACATGCCCGCATGGCACAAACACCGTAAACCGACAAATCATCGCACATTCCGGTCTTGTTCTCCAGCAAACCAGATACCGACTGGGGACCAAGGCCTCCGACCCAACAATTATTGTATGCCACATCATCAGAAATCGCACTGTTGATTGCCTCGCTTGCCGAAACAATATTTTTTGAAGATAGCGTGTCAATGATATGATTGTACCTTTGGTGCAATAATTCTACCCAATTGCTTAATGGTTCATTTTGCACCCGATATGGTAAAATATCCTGACAAAACCGATTGAATTCCACTACCTCATTCCAGGGAGAGTCGTTCCATATTTCATACAGCCCATCGATATGATTAATGAGGTAAGAGGCACTTAGCTCCTGACAATCAATGTGTATTTGCCGGTTCAAACGCTGCTCTTTAATAAGCCGCTCCTTCTCCTTCCTGACCTTATATGGATTATCATAATCGGGAGGATAGAAACGGACAGGACTCCCATCCAAGTCCATAATAGAAAGAACCTCATGAGAATGGATGTAACAATTACTAATCAGGAATTCAGCAGCTTTTTGCTTGAACCTGTTTTTATCCTGATCGCGATAATAATCAACGACTTTTTCAAGTTCTGTCCGGTTATCTCCAGCAAAAGTTAAAGCCTTCTCAAGCTTGCGCGATTGGTGCGAATTACGAATTTGCCATATTGTTACTGCACCAAGAATAACTGACAACAGAATAATAACGGGTAATATCTTTTTCATGGTGGATAAGTTTTGGTGTAATCTATTTATTATTTATGAAGTCCCTGGCTTCGTCGGTTATTATTGTCACGGTAACCGATGGTACTTTTACTTCTTTTTCCAGAATTTTCTTTGCCCACATTTTGGCAAGGGCATTTTGCCTATTATCTCTGTAAATAACAAAAATCTGGTACAAAGGAAGAAATCGACAAGGAATCATGTTTGAAGCAAGTAGATATGTCCGGACGGCCTTCTCTTTTTCACCCTTTTTATTATAGTTATCAGCCAAAAGCATTTGCAGATCATAATCATTGAACTGTTTTGTACATTCTGTCAGAATCTCAATGCTTTTGTCAATCTTTCCAATATAATTCAGTTCTGCTCCGTAATTGTAAAGGAAATAAGGATTTTGCTTTAACGACGTTGAGTATAGACTTTCATATTCAGAAAGCATTTTTTCGGTGTTCCCTCTTAATGAATTTAATGCGATAGCCTTCCATTTTATTTCTGCCTGTATTTGCGTGATAAAATGGAAAATGGAGAAAACACATACAATAACAACTGCAATTCTCGCACTAATTGCCCCAGGAGATCTTCTTATACGGATTTCTATGGGAGACAATAATGCGAAAAGATAAAATGTAAGTAAAAGCCAAAAGGCAATATATTGCAATGGATAGGAGAAAGATGTAAGTATTAGGAATGATGTCAATCCGCTTATTATAAGCTCTCTATGCTCATTTCTTGATTTCCATATTTTCGATAATACGAATAGAATTAATGAAAGAACTATGAGCAATCCAATTATCCCAAACTCTACTGCAACCTTTATAAACTCATTGAATGGGTGTTTTACATTATCAGCAAGTAGGGCATATTCAGAGTCTGGATTGTTCTTGAAATATTCAGCCTGATAATCCATATATTTAGCTTGAAAAGAGCCGTCGCCATGTCCAAAAACTGGTTTATCCGTTATCATTTCAGTTGAAACTTGCCAAATTAGCAATCTGCCATTTGCAGAATCCTTTTTCTGATGATAAAGAACAAAAGCACTTGCAGAACAACAAACCAGAATTAAGCTTGCCAATAACTTGTGGTATTTTAGACGTCTGAATTTTCCCATTACAGAAGTATTCAACAACAGAAAAACCGCAGAAGAAACCATAATTGCCAATATCCCGGTTCGTGATTCTGAAAAAAATGTTGCGGTTGCTATCACAACTAAAATTGCACTTATCAAATACCGCCCAACTTCTTTTGTCGTTGTCAGCAAATACAGTCCTACTGGCATACCCATTGCCAAAATAGCTGCAAAACCTGCCGGGTTATCAAAACTACCTGTAATTGCAAGCTGCGAGTGGTTAGATGGTAGCCAGCGCACAAACTGTGCAAGTCCGTAACATGCTTGTAAAAAACAAATACTACTTATACCCCATAACAATGTTCTATTGGATAAAAAGCTAAGATTTATCTGTTTTTGGCTCAGTGTAATAACTACGGCAGAAAGCAAGCCAAACATTAAAACAAAGTACAGCTTTGGTGTATTCGTTGCATTTACAAATTTACCGGAAGTGAGAAATACACTTCCGGTAAAAAATGTAATAAGAAGTATACCCTGAATTATTTGTTTCGGATGTTTCTTCTCCATAAAAGAAATACCAACAATGCAATAAAATTGAAAAGCAAAACCAAAATAATCCAAAGCAGTTTGGCTTTAATACTTAGACTATTATCCTTTAGAATAATAACAATTCCAATTATTATACTAATAATTAAAAGAAGCTGCCAAATACCAATCATAGTTTTTGTTAATTTGTTATGTTTAATGAATAATCGCCTGTTGATGGATCATACGAGCCATCAACATCTACTTCATTTGTTGCTAGCACCCCAATTCCTTCGACGAACAAATAGTATTCCTCCTGTCCATCAATATGAAACTCTATCCTTCCAGTATCTGGATTCCAACTTGCAGAAAAGCCAAGTTGAGTATATCCTGCACCAAGAGTAAGACCAATCATACTACTTGTAATATTTATTGCTTCATTATCCCCCGTATCACCCCAATATAGGTTTATTCCTAAATCTTGAAACCACCATCCATCTGGATCTCCTTCTATTGTAGTTCCTTCAGTTGATCCACTTTTTAATCTATTAATGGATAGCGAAGAATCAGTTTTTTTAATCTTTATTTTTCCATCTTTTATTGATCTCCCTTTGTAGGCTTCCCTCGTTTCTGGACCATTCAAAAATAGAGTTTCGAAGATATCTTTTTTCATCATGTTATTATGGGTGATTGATATTTCAGTGCTTTGTGAGGCCTGTTTTGATTATAATCGATCATCCATTCATAGGTTTTTTGTTGGACCTCACTGATAGTTTTGAAAACATACGCATTTAACAGTTCTCTTCTCATGCTTCCATTAAAACGTTCAATAAACGCATTTTGAGTTGGTTCGCCGGGCTGAATAAATGCTAATTTGACCTTGTTTTCTTTACACCAGTTATCCAGATTTCTACTAATAAATTCAGGACCATTATCTACACGGATCATTTCCGGTAAGCCTCTGACTTCTTTGAGTCGGTTTAATACCCGGATAACTCTTTGTGAAGGAATTGAAGAATCGGCTTCAATGGCCAGTACTTGTCGTTTATAATCGTCAATAACATTCAGTAAACGGTAAGTTTTCCCACACCACAGGCTGTCGTGCATAAAATCCATCGACCAAACCTGATTCGCTGCTGATGGCTGGAATAATTGTTGTTTGACTCTGGCCGGAAGCCTTTTCTTTGCTTTTCTTCGAATATTTAGTTTCATGGCTGAATAAATCCGATATACACGTTTATGATTCCATCTGTAACCTTGCTTTCGAATACGGTAGTAACACATCCAAAAACCAATTGATGGATGTTTATCGGTAAGCATGTTCAACTGATCGATTACTGGCTGATCATCCTTCTGACGGGCTTGATATAAAAATGTTGCCCGTGGTAGATGGATTTGATAACAGGCCTGACGCACACTGATTGAATGCTCTTCAATCATATGAGTAGCCAGTTCTTTCTTTTGCGCAGACCCTAAAGCTTTTTTTCAACAGCATCTTTAAATGCATGGTGAATCAGGCTTAGCTCTGCATACATCTTCTTTAATCGGGAATTTTCTTCTTCCAACTCTTTCAACCTTTTCAGTTGCGATGCATCCATGCCACTATACTTGGCTTTCCAATTAAAAAAAGTAGCATCGCTGATACCGTGTTCCCGACAAATGTCGGATACTTTCATTCCTGTTTCTTGCTGTTTTAGAATAGAAATGATTTGATGTTCTGTAAATTTTGTCTTTTTCATAACTGTTTTTAACCATTTAAAATTATAAAGTTTTTTACTGACGCGCCCTAGGGGGCTTGTTCAACTCTATTTTTAAATGGTCAGACTTCGGGGAAGCCTACACCTTTTATAACACATTTTTTATCTTTTTTCATATTTTTCAAAAAAGCTTCTAGTTTTCCTTCATTTGGGAACTCTATTGCTTTAATGTTCTCTGGGATAATAGAAGTCTTCTTTAATTCAAAAGTGGTTATTATCTGCGTTAACCTTGGACTAATTACATTATCATCAGTTACAAATTCATCTTTTTGACATCCTTGAAAAGCTAAACTAGATACAAGAATGAAGATAAGGCAGATCATGTAACTTAATATTGAAGCACATCTCGATTTTCTTATAAGATTCATAACTTTGTAAAGTTTTTTGGAGGCCTGTCTCTTGAAATTTTAGGCTTCCCGATTAAACATCAATTTTGAAGTCTCCATTTTCGAAATGTTTCGGCATTCGGGAATTGGGGACTTCTTTTTATCTACCCATTGCCGTAATTCAAAATCTACTATTCTTGGGTTGGGAATTATGTTGTGTTTTCTAAAACTATTGTTGGGCCATCAACTGGAATTTTGGGTTATAAAAATTAAAATATTAATGCAGTCAGCTCAAAATTAAGCAAATCAGACTTAGAATTTATTGCTCTTTTTGACATATTTTTTGCTCTAATTGTCAATTTTACCATCAGGCAGCTCCAAAACGCTATGGACACATATTTGAGTCGGCTCTAAAGTACAAACCAGCCCATAACCAGATTCTCACAATGCTTCATTGCACGACAGGCGAGCAACATAAAAGGAATCCGGTCAAATAGAATACGGCAATAAAGCGGCTCAAAACCGCTTGAAACTGCGCATTGCTCAAGCGATGCCGTAAAGAAGAACAACCTAAATAGGCAAATTAGGCTGTATTTCAAGCTAAAACTCTAGACGATGGGAGTATTTTAGCTAATCATTGCATCATTTTAGTTAAAAATTAACTGTTTTCCGGTATTTACTTACAAATGATGAAGGCGTTTCTCCAAATTCTTTTTTGAATGCGCGTGTAAAGTATGATTGGCTTTCGATACCGATCTGGTCCATTACGTCGCGCAAAGGCATATTCTCATCAACCATCAGTCTGGCCGCTTTTCGCAATCGATAACTTAGGATAAATTCAACAATCGATTTGTCGGTAATACTACGCAACTTTGTATATAATTTTCCCCGGCTCATTGATAGTTCTGCAGCAATCGAGTTCACATCCATTTCTGGTTGATTCATCCGTTCTTCAATTATTTCACCCAGTTTCTTTAAAAATTTGTTGTCTTGTGCATTGCTTGTTAATTCACTACTGTCAACATAGTAATTTCGGGCATAGTGCTCTTTTAAACGATGTTGCCGTAAAAATAAATTCTGAATTGAAAGCAGCAATAATTGAAGATCAATAGGCTTTTCAAAATAAATATCTGCGCCACACTCAGCTCCTTCAATTTTGCTGTCGATACTACATTTTGCAGTTAGTAGCAAAAATGGGATATGCGATATGTTGATGTCCGATTTTACTTCGCGGCAAAGAGTTATACCATCTTTTAATGGCATCATAATATCACTGACAATTAAGTCAATCTCTTTATTGTCTAAAATTTCAGCAGCTTCAACACCATTCGATGCTTCAATAATATCGAACGAAGCAGAAAGAAATGAGGCAACGAGCGAACGAAGTTCTTCATTATCTTCAACCAAAAGAATTCTTTTCTTTTCACGGAGTAAAATAGAGCTCTCGGGGAGATATTCTTCTGCGATTGAAGAAGCTTCTTGTTTGATGGTTTCATAGTAAATATCATTCTCTGTTTTTTCAATGGTTGATTCGATTAAAAAACCTAGTTGATTATATATTTCTTTATTCTTTAGAAATGCAACAAGCATATCAGTTCCCTTTCCGCGTTCGCTACAAATGCGAATAATTCCTTGATGTAGTAATACCAAGCTTTTTACTAGAGCCAGTCCAACCCCTGAGCCAAGATGAAGTTCACCTTCCTTCTCTTCTACTTTATAAAAACGTTCAAATACCTTTTCTATTGATTCAGAAGAGATTCCTACTCCTGTATCCCGAATGATAATGGCAAAGTAAGGCTGATCGTTAACTTGATCTCCTAAAGTGAAATTATACTCGTATTCAGAATGAAAATCAGATAGCTGTGCTATCGTTTCTATTGTGATTTTGCGCCCTTCGGGGGTGTATTTAAAAGCATTGTGTAATAAGTTGATAATAACTTTCTCGAAGATATTTTTATCAATGGGGATTTCATTGTCGAGTTCGGGGCTACAAATCATCTTAAAAATGATATTCCTCTGCATTGCATAATCCTGAAAATCGTAAGAAATTCCTTGAATCAACCGGTTTACACTAAGCAAAGAAAGATGCACTTTCATTTTGTCGTTTTCAACTGCGCGGAAATCCATCAATTCGTTTACCAATCTTAATAAACGTTGCGCGTTGTTATTTAATAGTTGATAAAAATGAGAATAGCCTCCGTCTTGTTTTATTTTGCTTAATGTGGCTATAATTAATGATAGAGGAGTGCGAAAATCGTGTGATATATTGGTGAAAAACCGGAGTTGGGCTTGATGAATTTCTTCATTTTTTGATTTTTCAATTCCCTCAAGGAAAAGCTGCATTTTTAATTTCTTTTGCTGATAATAATAACGCAGAATTAATCCAATAATTGACAGAACGATAAAGATATAAATCAAGTATGCAAATGTACTTAACCATGGTGCAGGCAAGCGTTTGATCCGAATGCGAGCTGGAATGTTTCCCCAAACACCATCATTATTGGATGCCACGACTTCGAACCAGTAATCACCCGGAGGAACCTTAGAATATAAGGCAGAACGATTCGATGCACTGGTTTCAACCCATCGGTCATCATACCCAATCATCCTGTATTTAAAACGATTTTTTCCAGGAATAAGATAACTATCAGAGCTGAAACCAAAGCCAAAATTTGACTGGGTATAGTCTAATGTGATTTTGTCGATAAATGTAATTACGCGATCAATTGGAGATTTTGATGGCGCTGGTTGTACTGAAATATTATCAATAAATAAATCAGTAATAACAGCTTTGGGCAAGAACGAGTTCTTCTTTACTTTATCAGGTCGAACTATTGAAAAACCATTTGTCCCGCCAAAATAAAGTTCACCTGAGCTCATTTTCATACTTGCCAGTGGATAAAAAACAGATCCTTGCAATCCATCCTTCTTGTCAAAACGAGAAAATTGATTCTCTTTTGGCGAATACGAGAATAAACCGTTATCGGTTCCGATCCATAATTTGTTATTTTCTCCCCAACATAAGCTGTAAATGCTAGATACATTGTAATTCAGAATTGCCGGGAAAAATTGAAATGCTTTATTTTGGGGATCAAAACAAACTAATCCATTGCCAATTGTCCCAATCCATACTTTTTTGTCTGGGCCAACACATAGCGATTGTCCATTTAGATCTGTGACCTCATTCGGTATTATTGATATACACTTGGTTTTTACATCTACATGAAATAAGCTGTTGTGAGTTACCAGCCATAAATCATTCTCTGAACCTTTACATATGTCAAAAATGTAGTTATTCCCTCCTAAATCAGAAAAACGGAAATGTTCAAGTTTTTTTCTTTTAAAAGAATAAAAAGAAATTAGATGCGTACGGTGCTGATAGACAATCCATAATCCGGAATCTCCTTCTGCTACAATTTTTTTCAAATCATTTGTGATCAAACTATTTGTATTGTTTTGCTTGTGTTTCATAGATTGAAAGGAATTGGTTGTCAAATTGTAACAATCCAAGCCGCCTCTAAATGTTGCAATCCACAGTCGATTTGAGCAATCCAAAACCATCGATTTGATATTGTTGGAGGACAAACTATTCTGGTTTTGTTCATGACGGAAATAGGAGAATATGCCTGTTCCCTTATCGATTTGATTTATTCCCCCTCCTTCTGTGGCAACCCAGATAGAACGTTCCCCCTCGCAAAATCCGCTTACTACGTTGTGATTAAGTTCTTCCCCTTTAAATGAATAGC
The DNA here is from genome assembly GCA_963668595.1 of Prolixibacteraceae bacterium. Classification (GTDB taxonomy): domain Bacteria; phylum Bacteroidota; class Bacteroidia; order Bacteroidales; family Prolixibacteraceae; genus GWE2-42-39. Next base: position 4,238,476 of record OY764876.1, read on the forward strand.
TTTTGAATGCGGGTTGTTCACGAAAGTCAACATAGCAAAGACCTCCTCCATAAGTTCCAATCCATAAATTATGTTGATGATCTTCTTCTATCGTCCAAACGGAGTTGTCTGGTAAGCCAAATGTATCGGAATGTGACTGTTTATATAACACATATTGCTCATCTTCCGGATTGAGAATATATAATCCACGTTGTGTTCCAATCCAGAGTTGATTATTCGGATCCCGATGTAAGGTCTTTGCAACAATTTGATTTCCTTGTTCTTTGCAGAAAAAATCGAAATGACGAATTATCTTTCCTGTATTAAATTCAAGTTCGAAGAGGCCATCGATGGTGGTAAGTACCCAGAGACTACTGCCTTTTTGTTCAATTCCTAAAATATAATATTTCCCGGGTAGCTGATACAACAAATTTAACTGCTGCTTTTTGTAATCAAATCGATAAATCTGCCCATAGTAGGTGCCTAGCAGTAATCCGTCAGATAGCTGCGAAAAGGCATTTATATTCGTAATCTTCTTCCCGTTAAATGTTAGTGGAATGATTGTGTCGTTTTCCAGATTAATTCGCCCCAAAGCACTTCCTCTAACCCAAATGTCATTTCTGTTGTCAATGAAAGCAGAAGACATTATTCCATTAAAAACCTTATCAAATTCATCGGTAGTCTGGTTGTATCGGAATAAACCATTGTCGGATGCAATAAATATCTGTCCGGAAGAATCGATGTCCACTGCATTGAAATACCAATTCCCCGAAGTTTCTAATCCTTTAAAGCGAGAATAATAGCGTTTGTACTGATAGCCATCGAAGCGGTAAACTTCATTGTCCATCACAATCCAGATAAACCCTGTTTGGTCTTGTTTAATTGATTTTACTCCGTCGTAATAAAAACCTCCATCAGGAGAAAGGGTATGAAAAATGTAATTTCCGGAAACATCTAATTCGCCGATGGAATACGCTGATATTGTTTGGATAAATAATACAAAACAGAATAAAATTGGCTTGAATATTTTCCGGCACATAAGCTGACAGGAGATATGTAATCGATTGTACAAATTTACAAACCTAAAGCCTATAAAAAAATAGCAATACTCATTTTTCCGAAAAACTATTATTTAAAACTGAAGTGGAAAATATTTTAGAAATACGACATAAAACAATTAGCTACACAACCACCTGGCATAATTTCCCTGTATCAACATTGTAATGAAGTGGTGCAATCATGATCTTTGGATAACGTTTTTGCAGCCGGCGGGCTTCTTCGGCGATAAAAGCTTTTTCGTCGCCTGTTTCAAAGAATAGGGAAAGATGATCGAAATGATGCTCTGCATTGTCGCTTTGCCAGCCAGCATTGGACACCAGGCCGCGCACAAACTGGTGACGAATGGATTGCAGATCGACCATGCCACAATGGTTGTGTGCGATAAGTGCCATGTGTTTCAGATTGGCCATGCTAATTGCAAACGAAACCTGAAACTCGCTATACAGCAGGTTGGCTCCGGCCGATCGGATGATGAATGCAAAATTTTCAGGAATCCACAACGATTTCCGGTTGTCGATGCACATTCCGATTAATAATTCAGCCTTTTCGTAATGCGAAAAAGTTTTATTCAAATTATGGTACTCCAGAAGTTTGGCAATCGGAGTTTGCCGGTAGCGTGGAAGAATATCTTCAGGTTTGTTTACTTCGATCAGTTGAATTGACATGTTGTTTCTGTTTTCATTTAGGACTCGTTGGTTAATACTAACGAGTTGGCAACAGCAAATACAACTTCGTTCGACCGAATTTGTTCAAGCTTACATGTTTATTTCTCCTTCGATTTCCACCAGCAGGTTATCGCGGCAAATATCGGCTTGTACAAAAGCAAGCGATGCTCCTGGGTATTTCTCCTGACAAATTTTTACCACTTTCTCAAAATCCACATTGTTGCGAATGTATATTCTGAAATGGTTGTCGGAAGACGAATTTGTGGATGAGTGTAGCTCCTCAATATTTTCGACAGTCAGCATGGTTTGGGCCGCTGCGTTTCCGAACCACTGAGTTTGTTCTCCGCGAATGGCTGCAGTCCCCGAAATGAAAAAAGTTTGTTTTTCGGGACTTTTTAGCATGCGGGCACGTTCAAATTTTGGCGTGGTTTTGTTTGAGGTGTTGCCTATTAGCACTTCGCTGCTGTATCGGTGTGCTGCTTGTTGTACCGGATTATCGATGGGGAACGAAACCATTTGCCCGCTTGATTGCATTGCAATCCAATCGACGATTACTCCTCCGAAACGAATTCCGATACCTGTTGCTGCCGGATAGCCTTTCCCTTCAAATAGTTTTCCGTAGTGTTGACTCCGAACATCGTTAAAAGCCTGATAGCGTTGATTGGAGCCATCAAGTTGCAAAATTCCTTCGATATAATTCCATTGCCGGATAATGTTATCAACTGAGATTCCGGCAAGTTCCATTGCTTGCTCCATTTGCACAAAACATTGCTCTGCCTGTTCGCAGCATTCGGTCGGTGAATCTTCCTGCGATACTCCGAGCAAAAATGATGTTTTCTCTTGCTGAAAAAGTAGTGCAGTCGAATTTTTTTGTTGAATTGCCTGCATTTTCCATTTCTCAGGATGAAAAGTAAATACCTCGGTCAAAACCTTTGAGTGAATCGGCGCTTGTGCAATGACAGCAAGAATAAGTTCCTGATTTTTCCCGGGGGGCAAGTGCCGATTGACGGTTTGGCGGACAACAAAATAATCATCCCGGGTGGCAACATCAACGAAAATATTGAGTTTATATATTTTCTCTGACTTGCTACTCCAGTTCAATTGAGCGAGACAATTCTCAATTTGTGTCTCAATTGCGTCGTCTGCATGTTCGCTTTGAATAAAAAACCGTTTCCCGTCAATAAAATGCATCTCACGTATTTTTGCCACGCAAAGATGCAATTCTAAAAACTATTGACAAAATGGTTTTCTCCGCAAAGCAAAGCTGCTTTTCAGTCAATTTCAGTTTGTTCTTTTTTCGAAGGTTTCTGTTTTTCTGATTCTTATTCTTCTAAAAATCAGGAAAACAATTAAAACCAAACAAATAAGAATGCCAATGCCGTAGGCGCTTAAAACAAGGGTTCCGACAACGTCCATGTTACGAAAGTTTTACTGCTGTTCCGTAGGCCAATATTTCAGATGCTCCCTGCATAATCATCGATGTGGCGAAGCGCACATTCAGAATCGCATCGGCCCCCATGCGGTTTGCATCGTCAACCATTCGCTGCATGGCTTGTTCGCGGGCTTGTGCCTGCAACGATGTATATTCTTCGATCTCGCCTCCAACAATATTTTTGAGTCCGGCAAAAATATCCCGGCCAATATTTCGGGCGCGAACTGTGCTCCCCCGTGCAATACCTAATAGCTGAACAATCTCTCTGTTCGGAACTTTGTCTGTGGTTGAGATAATCATAGTTAATGTGTTTTATCGGTTTATATTGAAAGTTATCAGTTTAAATTCATCAATATTGAAAGTGGATTAATAATTTCCTTCGGCTTTTGAGCCATTCAGTACTGCTTCGGTTGACCCAATGCCTAACCGATCGGCTCCCTGTTCGAGATAGGCCACTGCAGTTGCCCAGTCGCGAATGCCGCCCGAAGGCTTGATTTTCATTTTGTCGCCCACGGTATCAACCATTACCTGTACAATTTCCGGAGTGGCCGAACCCGCCGCAAAACCGGTTGAGGTTTTTACAAAGTCGGCACCTGCCTCGTACGATAATTCGCAGGCTTTGGCGACCTGCTCAAGGTTCAGGTAGTAGCTTTCCTGGATCACTTTCACCAGTACGTTGTGTTGATGAGCTACTTCTACTACTGCGCGAATATCATTGCGCACATAGTCGTAATCGCCCGATAGAAATTTGCCGATATTCATCACCATGTCAATCTCGTCCACGCCGTCTTCGATGGCTTTTTTAGCCTGAAAAGCTTTTACTTCGGTTGCATCGTGTCCATGCGGGAAGCTGAGTACGCATGATACTTTCACATCGCTGTCTTTCAGTAATTCAGCGGCGGTGCGAATATCGCAGGGTTTTACACACATACTGAAAACCCCCATTTCGATGCACTTGGCAGCGTGTGCTTTCAAATCAGCATCAGTCATGTCGGGTTTTAACACTGCATGATCGATGGTTTTTGCAACTTGTTCTTTTGTAAACATATCTTTTTGATGTATTTGTCAGTTTAAATTTTTGCTGAATAAAATTCAGATTCAGCAAGGTATTTACAATTTAATGATTTACTATTTACAATTTTTCGGTCATTGACAAGCAATGTGTGAGCATATCATCAAGTTATTTATTTCTGTTTTTTATGGCTTAAAAACCAGTTCCATAAATCGACTTCGTTGTAGGCATAAATCCATGCTGCTGGATGATCTCCTTCCGGAAGAACTGTATATTCAACTTTACCACCTACTTTTTTTAACGCATCAACCATGTCAGCCGATAGTTTTTCGGCTACCGCCATATCTTTTTTCCCATGAAAAACCCAGCAGGGAATATCTTTTATTTTTGAAACAGAAAGAGGATCGCCTCCACCGCAAATTGGAGCAATGGCTGCAAAGTAATCAGGAAAAGCTGTTGCCATCGCCCAAGTGCCGAATCCGCCCATACTGAGGCCTGTCAGATAGATGCGGTTTTTGTCCACATTATAGTTGGCAATTATCTGATCGAGCAGTTGTTTCAGTTCATACACATCCCAATATTTACCTTCCGGACATTGCGGCGATACAACAATAAACGGAAGATTTTTCCCCTCTGCAATTAATTTGGGAGGACCCCAGGCTTTTACTTTACTCAGATCGTTACCCCGTTCTCCGGAACCATGCAGAAACAGGAGCAGCGGTTTTGCTTCTCCGTCAGCTGAATAACCTTCGGGAAGAGAGAGCAGATAATAAATCTGGTTGCATACATTCATGGTATTTTCGGTTTGCTGTGCTTTTACTCCCAGCGTAACCATCAACATAAATCCAAGTGCCAATAATCGTCTCATAGCTTTGTTTTTTATTGTTATCCGACTTTGTTTATTCATCCATTTCTTCCAGAATCTTCTCTACTTCTTCTTCTGTTTTTTGCAGCTTTTCTTTACATATTTTAATCAGCGACGAAACTTGCTTTACTTTTTCCGAAAGCTCATCCACATCCAATTCGTCACTTTCAATTTTCTCCAGAATGTCTTCTATTTCGGCGATTGCCTCTTTGTAGGATATTTTTTTTGTGGCCATATTTATTGAGTTATGAGTTTATTTGCTGAATGTTGCTTTCAATTGTTCCGTCAGCCAGGCGGGTTTCAATCAGATCGCCTTTTTGTAGTTGTGCTACCGATTTCAATAATTTTCCGTCCTTGAATGAAAGCGAGAAGCCTCGTTTTAATACTTGCATGGGGTCAACTAATCGCAGGTTTTCCTGTAATCGGCGCATACGCTGACGCTCAAATTTTAGCTGGTCTTCGGTTTGATAATTTAGTTTTTGCTGAAACGATTTCAAACCGTCACTTTCTTGCCTGAGCAGACTTTTGGTGCCAAAACGCATTTTTTCGAATGAACGCGACAGCGCATATTGGCGTTGTCGGATAAACCGGTTCGATGAGCTTTTGTACTCAGAGGCCAACTGGTGCAGTAAATTTTGTCGATCCTGAATGAAGTTGCCACTTGCATTTTTAAGTTTCAATCCTGAAATCTGCAAAAGTTGATTTTCATCTTTCAGTTTCATGCGAATGCTGTGGCTAAGCGAATGTACCAGATTACTCAATCGTTCGCGATTTTCCTGCAAGCGATCGTTTACTGCTTCGGCAAATTGTTGCTCCAAATTTCCCAGCAGATCCAAAAAATCAGTCACCGAGGTAAGCAGAAATTCGGCTACTGCCGTTGGCGTTTTCATGCGGGTATGAGCCACTAAATCGGCCACCGAATCATCTTTGTCGTGCCCGATTCCGGTAATTACAGGCAACGGGAATTGGGTGATATGAAATGCCAGCTCGTAATTGTCGAATGCAGCCAGATCAACCTGAGCACCTCCACCGCGAATAATTACCACCGCATCGAAAACATGTTCGTACTCGAATACGCGATCAAGTGCTGCCATGATACTTGCCGGAGCTTCTTTGCCCTGCATGACTGCCGGAAATAATTTGGTGTAGAATTTTACACGTCGCGAATTGTTGTGCAGTTGATCCAGAAAATCCTGCAAACCCGCCGCAGTAGGCGACGAAATCACTGCAATTTTCTGAGGAACCAAAGGCATTTCGAGTTCTTTGTTCATCTCCAGCACGCCTTCTTCTTCGAGCCGCATGATAATTGCCCGCCGCTGCTGAGCCATGTCGCCCAGTGTGTAGGCCGGATCAATATCGCGCACATTCAAACTTAAACCATACACCTCGTGGTACTCTGCTTTTACGTTCAGGAGCACTTTTATTCCTTCTGAAAAAGTTTGTCCGGTAGTGCTTTCGAAATACGGTTTCAGCATTCGGAATGTATAAGACCAAATGGTGGCCCGTACCCGTGCTGCAATGGCATTTGATGAGTCTGTTTCAACTAAATCGAGATAGCAATGTCCGCTCCGGTTCACCGTCATTTCGCTGATTTCGGCCCGCACCCAATACGAGTCGGGCAGGGCAAGCTCAATGGCATTGCGTATCATCGACTGAAATTCGGAAAGCGAATAGTGCTGAGCAATCATTTATCGATTGGTTTTTATCAATTTAAACGATTCGGTTTTGCCTTCAGAAATAATCTTCAGGAAAAACAAACCGGAAGGCAAGTTAGCAAGATTCGGCAAAACTATTTGGTAGCCGGAAGGAAAATTTTCGAGCCCAAGTATCTGCCCGTGTATATTGGTAAGCTGAATCTGGCATTCGGGCGAAGGCAATTCGTGCAGCCACAGAAGATGTAATTGTTCGCCAACCGGATTGGGAAATATGAGCCAATTATTGTTGCTCAATGCATTGGGTAGTTTTTCTTTTTTTAGCAAGATGTTAGCCATTGCGAAATCCGGAATTCCGTATCCCAGGCGAGCATCGGGTGTTGCATACTGACTGGCTGTTTTTTCGATAATACTTTTTATTTCAAGTGAACTTGCATTTGGATTGGCCTGCCACAAACAAGCAGCCATGCCTGCAATTAAGGGAGATGAAAAAGATGTTCCGTTGCTCCGCGATAATTCTCCATCCACGGAAACGAGTGCTGTACTTACACCTCGTGCTGACACATTGGGTTTAATGGCTCCTCCGTATGCGGGACCAAATGAACTAAACGAGGCAACTACTCCCGCATCATTCACTGCTCCGATTGCCAAAACGTCTGTTCCATCCGAAGGGGCAATCAAATATTTCCATTGTTTGTTGCCTTCGTTGCCAGCACTGTTTACAACGAGTATTCCCTTTTGTGCTGCCATATTGGCTCCACGAGTTACCCGGGTGGTTTGGCCATCCATATCCGAATATAAATGATCCATTCCCGTATTGTCGAACTCGGAATATCCCAGTGAGGAATTGATAATATCGACTCCCAAACTGTCGGCATATTCTGCTCCTGCCACCCAATTGTCTTCTTCAACCAGAAATTCGGAACCATCCTGCTCGGTGCGAATTAGAGCATACGAGGCATCGGGTGCTACGCCTACAATTTGTCCCGGTAAATTGGATCCCATTACCGACAAAACATTCGTGCCGTGGTCGCCCGATTCGAAAACAGATGCTCCCGGATTGACAAAGTCGCGGGTTGCAACAATGTGTTTGTTTTGCCACAAACTATCGAATGCCGCAATGCTATTTGCATTCAGGAAACCATTGTCGAGCACTGCAATTATTTTGGTTTTTCCACGAAATCCGTTTTGATGCAAGGGCAAACCATTTATCTGTGCAATCTGTTCCAGCGAAATTCCATATTTTTCGTCTGCTTTATCGTTCTCAGCGAGGACGCAATCTTCCATTTTTTTTCCTGCCGATTTTACTTGTGAGGCAGGCTTGGTCAACTCGAAACTGGTAATGAAATCAATAGAAGCGAGTTGGTTAATATTTTCTGTAGAACTGGTTTTTACGGTGCATCCATTGAGCCATTTTGAACAATGCACGAGCTGAAATCCCATGCGCTGCAAGCTATCCGTATAAATTTTTGAGACAGGCAGATCGGTTTCATCAATTTCAATTTGTTGCCGGACACGTCGTTCCAGTGCTCTTTCTGAAAGAAACTCTTCGGGATGAGCCAATGAATAAGCAGTTCCTTTTTTATCAGTAAACTGAATCCAGTAATAGCTCATTTCATTTTGAGCCAGAATAGAATTTGCCGTAATGTGAAAAAATGCAATTACCAGAAATGCTTTCATTGTAGATTGAAAAATAACTATCCCAAGTTACAACCCCTTTGCGAGTATTCAAACTAAAAACCGGAAGCTCTTGTTCCAAAAAAGTTTTTTTATTGTCTTTCTGAGCGTAAGCGAAGAATCTTCATTTTAAAGAATGAGGTATTTCTCCGGCTCATGTCTGATCAATATGACCGATCGTATGATTTATTAACTTTTTGGGAACCTTTGTTTGTGAAATCTCCTGAAATGAAACGGAAATGCCTTCAATTCAGTTTTGCCCCAGCGGGGCGATCTGTTTCAAATCTATCATCAGGTCGCTCCGCCAGAGCTTTTTTAAATATGCAGTAATTTGTCTTCTACATACAGGATACCGCTACGCGGTTAAAAATCACTTCAATAAAAGTGATTGAAGCCTCAGGGTTTATTCAGCATTAGCAAGCGGAACGAGTCGTGCTGACAAATCGGGATCGGCCATGTCTTTGTCGAGCGGGAACATCGGACGTTCGATGCGCTTGTGTCCCAGTCGTTCCAAATCCTGATCAACTCCACCCGGAGTCAGTGCCATGAGCCAGTCGGCCCGCATGTCGTACAATTCAGGAACGAGGTAGCCGATTTTCACCACTAAAATGTCCGTTTCGCGAGGTGTCAAATTCAGGTCCGTAAAATCTTTTTCGTAATGATAGGGTTTGCGTTTCTTTGTAACAATTACTTTCACGCTACCCGTTTTTACAACCACTTCGGTTTCTGCATCCCGATCACCTTGTTTGATAGCTTCAACCGTTCCAATAAGATGAACCGGCGGAGCATAGCGGGCATCCACGATTGCCCCGGCATAGCCATCTACTTTTCCGCCAATGCCTGCTGCAACGGCTTTTTCAACCAATTCAGGACCCGGGATTGATGCATAAATCAGCGAAGGTCCGTCAGCTTTCTGAAATTCAGGACGAGCCAGGATTTGGGTCAGGGTCCAGGTTACATCTCCGGCTCCTCCAGCAGTTGGGTTGTCACCTGTGTCGCTGATGATGAAAGGATGTTTCTCGCTGGCAATTGCTTTGTTCAGACTTTCTTCCAGTGATGCAGTTGGTGCAACAAATTCGAACTCGTTGCGCACCGCCCAGAAGCTTTTTGCCAGTTCTTCGGCACCGGTAGTTACTTTTTCTTTATCATCGCCAACTACCATTACCACGGCGCGGTTGCGTGGCTCATCTGCCCAGGCGTAACCAATCCAGATGGCAGCATCTACAATTCCTTCCTGATCGGCAATCGGAGCAACTTTGGCATACAAACTTTTTCCGGGTTCGATGCGGGTGCTGGTTTTTTCGCCGGGCAGCAAAATGGGTACCGGAATCCATGCCTTGAAGGCAGGTTTTCCTTTGCCACTTTCCAACCGTTCGAGCAAATTCAATACAGCCCGTTTTTTCGATGTCAAGGCATCTTCGTGCGGAGCCATGCGATAACAGGTAATCAAATCGGTATTTTTAGCCAGACGTTCGGTTACATTCCCATGCAAATCCATGCTGGTTGAAATCAGACATTCTTTGCCAACGATTTCACGAATACGAATCAGAAAATCGCCTTCCGGATCGTCTAATCCAACAACGCTCATTGCTCCGTGAATATCAAAAAACAGTCCGTCGTACGGAAGATTGGCTTTCAGCATATCCAGCGTTTTGTTAACCAGCGATTCGTATGCTTCGCGGGTCACAATTCCTCCCGGTAGTGCGTGGCCTTTCAGAGTTGGAATCCAGTTTGCACGCTGAACAATCGATGAATCGGGCGAAAAGAACGGGTAAATTTTCATCACGTCTTCTCCCGTTTTAGCATGAAAAGCTTCTTCTGTACTTTGTGCGGGCGAAAAAGTGCTCGACTCGATGGCCAGGCCGGCAATTGCTATTCGGGGCAGATCGTTAGGCCCTTTTTTGTTTGCTCCGCTGCATCCGGCAAGCAAAAGCAACATTGCGAAATAGTAAAATGTCTTCATCTTTCGTATTTGTTGTTTTAGTTTGATTTTCGATTTTGCATGATGTATTGAGCCGGATCGCTCATAAATTGTTCCGGGTCAATAATTCGTCCTTTTTCCGATTCATCAAGTTCTTTAGATTGAACGCTGTCCAGCACTTCGGGATTCATCAAAACTCCCTGGTCGTATTTCAATGTGTAGCTGAGCTTTTCATCTGTCGTATAATAATTCCAGTCGCCATGACGCAGATTGTTTTGGTACGTTCCTTCCGATTCCATTGCTCCGTTTGGATAGTATGCAATGCACATTCCGTGACTGAAGCCATTTGCGTACATGCAATCGAGGTATTTGTGGCCCGCTTTGTCGTAGGCAGTGTAAAGTCCATGTTGTTTGCCGTTTTGCCAATTCGACTCGTCGAGCAATTCGCCGGTGGTATAAAATCGTTTGGACTGTCCGTTTTTTACTCCATTTGAAAACTGTTCTGTTGAGATCAGTTTTTCTTCGGAATAATTCTTCCATTCGCCTTCTTTTTTCTGTCCAACAAATAGCCCTTCGGCAATCAGTTTGCCTTTTTCGTCGAACAAGCGACTGGTGGCCGAATCCGACTTTTCAGCAAAAAGCATAACAGCTTTTAGTTTGCCGTTTGGGTGAAAACGTTTCATTTCTCCTACAGGCCGGTCGTCGCGAAACGTAGCTTCGTAAACCAGTTTGCCGGCCGTATCCCGCTTTTGCCAGAAACCTTGTTTGCGTCCCTGTGGGTCGGTTTGGTTCACTGTTTTTTGTCCGCTTACAGCTAATGAAGTCAATAATATTAATAATGAAATGAGAATACGATTCATGTTTTTGTTTTTAGAACTTTCAAAATACGAAATTATTTTGCGAATTTAACCGAATCCAACAGGAATACAATGCCAGTTGGTCTGTTCGGATATTCGGTTTGTCCTGTTAATATTCTGGTTTGTCAGAATTTGATTTTAAAAATTGAAGAATCAGTCCAAATTCGGACAAACTATAAACGTAACGTTGATGAAAAAAATTCTAATCTTCTTTTCAATTATTGCACTTTTAGCAGGAAATACCAATGCTAACCAAGTGGAAAACCTAAAGGAATCTAAATATTGGGAGTATTTGGATTATTTACTCCGGGGGACAGTTCCTTTTCGAGAAAGTACGGCCCCTGAAACTATTAAAATAAAACTTTGGAAAAAGGATATAAAAGTTGCAATCAAAGGATTCTATACGAAGCAGGACTCTCTCGAACTGGATAACGCAATTAAGGCTTTCGATCAAATAATTCCTGTTCCGATTTCCTGGAGTAATAACACGCGAACTGATCTTGTTGTATTTTTTACAATCTTAAACAAAAGTCCACTGCATAACAAAAGATACATAATTGACGCTAATGCTTTTAAAAGCTCATTAGATCTTCCAAATAAACTGATATTGAATCATCAATTTATTTTAGGAGAAGCTTTTGATGCGACAATATACATAGACAATCAAATAAATAGTAATCAATTAAAAAACTTAATCTGGCAAAGTTTTGGCAACGCATTATTTAATTCGGAGAAAATGACAGGATTTCAAATTGGTAAGTTATCTGTGTTGGGAGGAGAACTGTCCGAATTGACTTCGTTTGATCAATTTTTCTTTCAGACTATCTATTCCAAAAACTTCAAAAATGACTATCTGAATTATATAAAAGCACAATATTCGCTGAAAGCACAATTTAAATATCTGACTGATGCTGATACGAAATCGTCGATCTCATGGATGCTTCAGTTGGTGTTGCTATTGGGGTTCACCTATTTTTTCTACCAATTTTTCTGGATAAAAAAACTTGAACAAAGAATATCCGGACGTTTTAAACGCTTTCAGATTTCAGGATTAATATTTTTTCTTCCTCAGCTACTGGTCTCTACGTTTATTTTTCTTCCACTGTTTCTTCGACTTCAGCATTGTCCGAAAAGTTTATTTTTTTATGTTGTTAGCGGGATGTCCGTTTTTATTTACTTTCTGATTATTTATTTGCTTTCATCCCTTTTTGTCTATTTTGTTGAATTTGTTGTATTCGGAAGCATTAAGAAATTTCAGTACCGACAGCTCGTTCGCATCGTTTCTGTGTCATTACTTACATTGTATCCAGTCTGGTTTAACCTATCTTTGAGCAGTCCGGGAATACTTACGGAAATTAACCTTTTTAAGGTACTTCTTGCTGCTTTATTGATTATTGTTATCCGGTTTATTTATTTCCATGACCAGCACCAGAAAGAACTTATCCGGAAGTTTCAACAAACGCAAATTGATCGAATGGAACAATTGCAAACCAAGCTAAAGCTGGAAGCCTTGCAGGCTCGTACAAATCCTCATTTTTTGTATAATTCATTCAATACTATTGCGTCGCTAGTTAAACAAGATGCAAGCAGAGCCGAAGAATTTGCATTAAAACTTTCAAAACTATTCAGACTGAAATTTCTGGAGAATGAGCCAATCCTGACGACTATGTCAAAAGAAATAGACACAATTCGTCTTTATCTTGAAATTGAACAAGAGCGATTCAATGACAGGTTTCATTTCTCGATTAATGCGCCGGAAACACTGATGAATGAAAAAGTCCCTTCGTTTGTTTTGCTTCATTTAGTTGAAAATGCGGTGAAACATGGAATCTCAAAAGAGTCAGGGACAGGAGAAATTCATATTCAAATTGAAAAGCAAAATGATCAAACAGTAATTTCTGTTTCAGATAATGGACCTGACTTCCCTGAAAACCTTGTATATGGAACAGGCTTGAAAAATATTATTGAAAAATTAAATATCCTGTATGCTGATCGATATGAGTTTTCAATATTCAAATATCCTCAAAAAAGAGTAGAATTGAGACTAAAAGGAAATCCTGATGAAAACTAACTATTCATGCATTATTGTTGATGACGAACCCCATGCCCGGTTTCGCTTGAGATCATTGCTTGAACAAACTCAGCAATTCGATATTCTGGCGGAAGCCAGAGATGGAACTGAGGCATGCGGGTTGATAAACTCAATGAATCCGGAAGTCGTTTTTCTTGATATTGAAATGCCAGGGATGGACGGATTTCAGGTGCTTGAGCAAATTACTTCTGATCCATTTGTGATTTTTTGTACAGCGTTTAATCACTATGCATTACAAGCATTCGAGACGTATTCTATTGATTATCTTTTGAAACCAGTAGAACTTCCTCGACTGATGAAATCAATAGAGAAGTTATATAAGGTCTCGGAAAAACTCTCATTGGTCAGACAAATAAAATTAGAACTTCAGCGAAATAATCAGGATCAGAAAGCTTCGATAATTCCGGTGAAGCTTGGCGATCGTCTCATCCTTGTTCCCGTAGAAACGGTTTGCTATTTTGAAGCGAAAGAAAAATCGGTGCACTTTTTCGATGAAAATGGGAAAGAATATTTCTCTGATTATTCTCTTCAGAACCTTGAATATAAGCTGCCTGATTATTTCGTTCGAATTAGCAGATCTGTCATCGTAAATAAAAATTACATTGCTGAGTGTCGAAAATATTTTAAAGGCAAATATGTTTTGTTATTGAAAGACAAATGCAAAAGCAGGATTATTTCTGGTTCATCTTTTTCTTTGCAACTAAAGAAGATAACTGATTTCTAAAATTTATAAAAAAAGGGATTGCCATTTTTCAGACAATCCCTCCTATGCTTGAGGATGATGATTAAGCCAGAAATGTTTTTAGCATCCATAATTTTTTCTCGGTCTCGCCAATTAATCCGCTGAACAATGCATTGCTTCCTTCATCGCCGGCTTCGGCAGCTTCTGTTTGCAGTTTGCGCATTTTCGAAAGCAAATATTCCGATTGACTAACCACATGGTTCACAGCCTCAATACCATTGCTTACATTTTTTAGTTCGGGCAGTTTTGCAACTTTCAGATAGTCGGAGAAAGCATGAATTGGTTCTCCTCCCAGCATTAGGATGCGTTCTGCAACTTCGTCGGCAATTTCAGCTGTTTCGTTGTAATATTCTTCAAACTTGGCATGAAGCACAAAGAATAGCGATCCTTTTACGTTCCAGTGGAAGCCACGTAGGTTTTGATAAAAAATCTGCACATCGGCTAAAAATTCGTTTAAGCCATTAACGAAAGCAGTGTTTGCGGTTGGTTGTTTTTCTGAAGTTTTCATTTTTTTTAGTTTTTAATGTTATACGATTGAATTATTTTCTGATTCAAAAATAGTATAGCTTATATTTATTAATTTTATACGATTATTTGAAATAATTATAAATCATGAATATTAATCAGTTAAAGTACTTTATTGCTTTGGTTAAGCATCGTAGCTTTTCGGTGGCGGCTCAAAAAATGGAGGTTAGTCAGCCCGCGCTGAGCCTGCAAATACAAAAACTGGAAGAGGAATTTGAGTACAAATTGATTGATCGCAACCGGAAACCTCTTTCGCTGACAACGGAGGGAAAGCTTTTTTTCGAAAAAGCACAGACCATTGTGCAACTGGTTGAGGATTTGAGCCAGCTCAGTCTCGACATTGAAGAGCAAGTGGCCGGAAAGATCCGGATTGGAATTATTCCAACGTTGTCGCCTTACTTAACGCCTGTTTTTATTAACAAGCTTCAGCAGCTTTATCCTCGATTATTACCTGAAATTATTGAGCTTAATACTCAGGAAATAATTAATATGCTGCGCTACAATGAACTGGATATGGGGATTTTGGCTACTCCGGTTACGGCACGAAATATCGGTTTTGTTCCTTTGTTTTACGAGCGCTTTTATTTGTATGTGTCCGATAAACATCCGTTGTCGGGTCAGGATAAAATAAAACCGGATGTGCTTGATGCCGGAGAGCTTTGGTACTTGCGCGAAGGGAATTGCTTCCAGAATCAGGTGGATTCCATTTGTAAAATTCCGGATATAAAAGAGAGTGATTTCTCGTTTCGGTACATTTCGTATTCGATTGAATCGCTGAAACGCATGGTGGAAACACATGGAGGAATGACTTTTATTCCGGAGCTGGCGACCATGAATGTTCCGGCAGAATATGAAGATATGGTTAAAACGCTGGATGAACCGGTTCCTTTTCGCGAAATAAGTATTGCCTATCTGAAAACAACAGGCTTGAAGAAATCGGTGGAGATTCTTGCTAATCTAATAACAGAGAGTGTCCCCCCTCGTATGCGAACACGTCCGGCTTCCCGCCCAGTGTCAACCAAACTGAATTTTTGAGGTTATTTTTTCAAAATAAAAAGCCCCGCCGGTTTTTATCGACAGGGCTTGTATTTTGTTGCAGAATGGCATTTTACCTTTCTACGTTTACCTTTTTACTCGTTTTACTTTACTTCTTCAAAGTCAACATCGGTTACTTCGCCGTCTTTACCTTGACCGTTGCTGTTGCCTCCTGCATTTGCCTGAGCTCCTGCATCTGGTCCGGGTTGTGCATTGGCTTGTGCATTGTACATCTCCTGCGATGCAGCCTGGAAAACCTGATTCAACTCGGCAGTAGCAGCATCAATAGCAGCCAGATCCTGAGCTTTGTGAGCTTCTTTTAATTTTCCCAGAGCAGCTTCAATTGGGCCTTTTTTATCGGCAGGAAGTTTGTCGCCAAACTCTTTCAATTGTTTTTCTGTTTGGAAAATCAAACTGTCAGCCTGATTCAATTTATCTACTTTTTCGCGGGCCGCTTTATCGGCAGCTTCGTTCGATCTGGCTTCTTCTTTCATTCGTTGAATTTCAGAATCGCTCAAACCAGAAGATGCTTCAATACGAATTGATTGCGATTTGCCTGTTGCTTTGTCTTTGGCTGAAACATGCAAAATACCGTTGGCATCAATGTCGAATGTTACTTCGATTTGTGGAATACCGCGTGGTGCTGGTGGCAGACCATCCAAATGGAAACGTCCGATTGTTTTGTTTCCGGCAGCCATTGGGCGTTCGCCTTGCAATACGTGAATTTCAACCGAAGGCTGATTGTCGGCAGCCGTGGTGAAAGTTTCCGATTTTTTTGTCGGAATAGTCGTGTTTGACTCAATCAATTTGGTCATTACGCCACCCATGGTTTCAATACCCAGTGAAAGCGGAGTAACGTCGAGCAAAAGAACATCTTTTACTTCTCCGGTTAATACTCCACCTTGAATTGCGGCTCCTACTGCCACTACTTCGTCAGGATTAACACCTTTTGAAGGAGCTTTGCCAAAGAACTGTTGTACTTTTTCCTGAATAGCAGGAATACGGGTTGATCCACCTACCAGAATTACTTCGTCGATGTCGTTGGCTGTCATTCCGGCATTTTTCAATGCTTTGCGGCAAGGTTCGATGGTCGCGTTAATCAGCGTGTCGGCCAATTGCTCGAATTTTGCGCGAGTCAGAGTTTTTACAAGGTGTTTCGGAATTCCGTTCACAGGCATGATGTATGGCAGGTTGATTTCGGTCTGCGTTGAGCTTGAAAGTTCAATTTTTGCTTTTTCAGCAGCTTCTTTCAATCGTTGCAGAGCCATTGGATCCTGACGTAAATCAATGCCTTCGTCGCTTTTAAATTCGCTGGCCAACCAGTCAATAATTACCTGATCGAAGTCGTCACCCCCCAAGTGAGTGTCGCCGTCTGTCGATTTTACTTCGAAAACGCCATCACCCAGTTCAAGAATAGAAATATCGAAAGTACCGCCACCAAGGTCAAAAACGGCAATTTTCATGTCTTTGTGCATCTTATCCAAACCATAAGCAAGCGAGGCTGCTGTAGGCTCATTGATGATGCGACGAACATTCAAACCTGCAATTTCTCCGGCTTCTTTTGTTGCCTGACGTTGTGCGTCGTTGAAATATGCAGGTACAGTAATTACTGCCTCAGTTACTTCCTGTCCAAGGTAATCTTCTGCTGTTTTCTTCATTTTCTGAAGAATCATGGCCGAAATTTCCTGTGGTGAATATTTGCGATCGTCGATTTGTACGCGTGGAGTATTATTGTCGCCTTTAATTACTGTGTAAGGTACGCGGCCAACTTCTTTGCCTACTTTGTCGTAAGTTTCGCCCATAAAACGTTTAATCGAATATACCGTTTTTGTTGGGTTGGTAATTGCCTGACGTTTTGCCGGATCACCAATTTTACGCTCACCATTTTCAACAAAACCTACTACTGATGGAGTAGTCCTTTTTCCTTCGCTGTTGGGAATCACAACCGGCTCGTTTCCTTCCATTACCGAAACGCAAGAGTTGGTTGTTCCTAAGTCGATTCCAATAATTTTTCCCATGTTATTGTGTGTTTTAATTGTTTTTATTTTGTGATTGTCACGACCCCGACAGATCAATCATTATGCCACAAAACCTGTGTCGCTTTTTTGTGAAAATATGACACAGGTTTTGTTTCGTATGGAAAAAAGCTGTCATCTTGGATGACATTTAGACAGGAAAAATTATAAAGTCCGTTTAGAAAATGGCATAGGAGAAAGAAAGTTGGTAGTTCGTCACAATTATATCCCGTAATGCTCCTTCCTGTTTGTCTTTATACTGAAATCTTGCATGGCCGGATATTCTCAATTGAGGAGAAATATAATAAGAGGTAAAGAAATAGAGATGGAGTTCGTTTGACCATTTCTTATTTATATGATTTTGTGCAACATTGAAAAATTCGTTGCCATAATACGAGATTGAACCGCTAACTGTAGTTCTGAAATTAGGATAATAACTTAAACGGTATCCTGCACTTAAGTCAACTAAAAGGTTGGAGTAATCATCATTCTTCTGATTCAGTAAAAAATGATAGGAGTTCTTACACCAGAATGCCCGATCAAAAAACAGGTTAATTACTTTATTGTTTTCATACGCCAATTCAGGAGTAATGCTGGTTCTATGAGTATCGTAATCCTCTTGATTGCTGTTTTTGTACCATGACCCATCATATTCGGGCCGGAGCAAAAACTTAATTTCGTTTCCAGAATAGCGTTCGTGGATGCTGGCAAAATTCCAGTAATCATTGATTGTAGAAAAATAGGCGACATTTGTTTCCTGTGCCAAGCCTTCTTCATGCATTAATGAGTCGATTGATTTCATCTCAGCAATTTTGCGGAGTCGAAAATCAAAAAAACGTTTATTCTTTAAACTAGATGCAAGATTTGCAAGCCTTAAAACATCTTCTTCTTTCAGGTCTCTTTTTAGCAAACTTTGTTCTTTAAGCTTTTTTAGAATATAATAACTTTGCCACAAGTCACTTATGGGCTCAATTCGCCCTTTTCCAAAGCCCAATCCACTTTTAATTGAAAATGAATTGCTGGTTGCTTTTTCAAAAATTTTGCCATCCTTTTTTCCTTTATTTCGCAAATATCCCAAACTTACACTCGGTTCAATTTTCCAAAAAAAGTTGTTTTCATAAGGATATAACGAAATATCTTCATGAAAATATCCCCAGATATCTGGATTATATTGAGAAGTCGTAGCATCTGCTCCTTTATTTTTTTCATAATCAATTCGAGAAGTAATAGCAGAATTCAATTTTACAATTTTCTCATGTGTATTTAAATAATAATTGTATGAAAGTTCGCTTTTGGAGTGAAAGATTGAATTGGAGATATCTTTTGTTTCAGGAGAAGACGAATAGGCGGGCCAATATTTGGTGGAATACTCAGACATATTGCCCGACGCATCGATATTAAAATCCAATGAATGTCTTTTAATGTCGGGAAGCTTGTATTTCGACAAATCGAAACTTTTGTCTTGCGCATGTGTCAATAGACACACCAAAGAGAGAATGACAAGTGGAAAAAATGCTTTCATAATAATTCTTTTTTTAATGAATGGATGGAACGCGTTTACAAAAATCGCACCAGAATGTATTTATGTTCATATTTGTTCTCTAAAACATGTTTTGTTTAAAAAAGAGGCTTTTCAAACATTTTAGTACTTTTGCATCTCTATTCAGAAACAAAAAACATGTCTGTACATAAAGAAGTAAAGAAAGTAACCACTCACGTACTTTCGGAAATGAAGCTGAAAGGCGAAAAAATATCGATGTTGACAGCCTATGATTACAGTATGGCCAAGTTGGTGGACGAAGCCGGAATTGATGTCATTCTGGTTGGCGATTCAGCCTCGAATGTAATGGCTGGTAACGAAACAACATTGCCAATCACGCTCGAACACATGATTTATCATGGCGCATCCGTGGTGAAAGCAGTTAAAAAAGCGCTGGTGGTGGTCGATCTTCCGTTTGGAACTTACCAGGGGAATTCGAAAGAGGCGCTTCATTCGTCCATTCGCATCATGAAAGAAACTGCGGCTGATGCGGTGAAAATGGAAGGCGGAAAAGAAGTACTTGAGTCAGTTCATCGTATTCTTTCGGCCGGAATTCCGGTAATGGGACATCTTGGATTGATGCCACAATCGATACACAAATTCGGAACTTATACGGTTCGGGCAAAGCAGGAAGCCGAAGCTGCTAAACTGATTGAAGATGCACGTTTGCTGGAGGAAGCCGGTTGTTTTGCTATCGTTCTGGAGAAAATTCCGGCAGCTTTGGGTGAACAGGTCGCCCGCGAACTTAAAATTCCGGTAATTGGTATTGGTGCCGGAGGCGGTGTGGATGGTCAGGTGCTTGTTTTGCACGATATGCTTGGCATTACTCAGGAGTTTTCTCCTCGCTTCCTTCGTCGCTATCACAATTTGGCGGCTGAAATAAAAGGAGCCGTTGGAACTTATATTGACGATGTAAAAACACGCAGTTTTCCGAACGAACGGGAACAATATTAGTTGTTTTCGAATAATAATGAAGAAGAAGATGAATCAGCTAAATGGTTCATCTTTTTTGTTCTTTATTGAAGAATTTCTGTATAGTTGGGGATGTCGGGCAAAAATGCGTACGAATTGTTGGGGTAGTCAATTTGGCAACAATAATGGGTTAGACCATTGCTGACGATCAAATAGTCAACTTTTAGTTCCATGTTGTAGCGAACAATTTGGTTGAATGTTTCCTGAGATATTTTTACAGTCGGAGCTTTAAATTCGACCGCCACCAGTGCTTGCCCATCCTTTCCGAAAACAATTAAATCGGCTCGCAATAAATTGCCGTTTACATTTAAACCTGCTTCAACTGCCATCAGCGAAGGACTGAATTTTTTTACTTCAATCAGGAACCGGATAAAATTCTGACGCACCCATTCTTCCGGACTCAATCGTACGAATTTTTTCCGTAGTTCATCAAAAATGTACGTTTTGTCTTTCTCTTTTTTTGTTCGAAAAGAAAAAGAGGGCAAGTTCAGGGGTTGCATATCAATCGAAAGCAAAGTTTGTATATTTGTTCACCAATCATTTTGTAAAAGTAAGAATAAACTTATATTGCGAATGAATCACGGCTCAAGTGCCGTTAAAAATCAGATCTATGAAAACAAAAGAAGAAATTGTAAACGACTGGTTGCCACGTTATACCGGACGCCCATTGGCTGAGTTTGGTGAATACATCCTGTTGACAAATTTTCAGCTGTATGTAGAAATGTTTGCTGAAAAATACAAAGTGCCCATTTTAGGGCTCGACAAAAATATGCCCAATGCCCATGCAGAGGGAATCACAATTATCAACTTTGGAATGGGAAGCCCGAATGCAGCAACTATTATGGATTTGCTGAGTGCCATTCATCCGAAGGCTGTTTTGTTCCTTGGGAAATGTGGCGGCTTGAAAAAGAAAAACAAGCTGGGCGATCTTATTTTGCCGATTGCAGCTATTCGCAGCGAGGGTACATCGAACGACTATCTTCCACCGGAAATTCCGGCACTGCCAGCATTTAATCTGCAACGTGCCGTGTCGCACATTATTCGTAACCGGGGCAAAGATTACTGGACCGGGGTTGTTTTTACCACCAACAAGCGCGTGTGGGAATACGACGATCGTTTCAAAAAATACCTGGAAAAAACCCGTGCCATGGCTGTTGATATGGAAACGGCAACTATTTTTATCGTTGGATTCTGTAATCAGATTCCATCGGGTGCGCTGTTGCTGGTGTCCGATCAACCAATGATTTCGACTGGCGTAAAAACATCGGCAAGTGACAAAAAAGTTACCGACGAATTTGTCTGGAATCATTTGGATACGGGCATCGAATCGTTGTTGGAGATTAAAAATAACGGTCAATCGGTAAAACATCTTTTGTTTTAATCAGAATTAAAGCCGTTCACGGAATGTATTTTTACTTTTGCCTTTTTATTTTTTACTTGACAATATGACTTTTGAAGATATTCTGCAAAACCTGAAAAAGAAGATTTATCATCCGGTATATTTCCTGATGGGAGAGGAGTCGTATTTCATCGATCGGATTACTGATTACATTGCTGATAATGTATTGACCGATGCTGAAAAAGGGTTCAATCAGACTGTTTTATACGGAAAGGATACCGAACCGGATACGATTATTACGCATGCCCGTCGCTTCCCGATGATGGCTAATCATCAGGTAATTATAGTGAAGGAGGCGCAGAATATCAAAAAGATTGAAGACCTGGAGCCGTATGTAAAGAATCCGCTGAAATCAACGATTCTGGTTATTAACTACAAATACAAAACGATTGATAAACGGAAAACGTTTGCGAAACTGGTTGATAAATCGGGTGTTTTGTTTGAAGCAAATCGTATTTACGACAACCAGCTTCCGGCCTGGATTAGCTCGTATCTGGCTGCTCAAAAATATTCGATTGCACCACAGGCTTCTGCCATGATGGCCGAATATCTGGGAGCCGACCTGAGCAAAGTGTCGAACGAGTTGGATAAATTAATTATCTCTCTTCCCGAAAATACCCAGATTACTCCCGATCATATTGAGCGAAATATTGGCATTAGCAAAGAATACAATGTTTTTGAGTTGCAGAATGCATTGGGCGAACGCAATGTGTTAAAAGCCAATCGGATTATTAATTATTTCGGGGCAAATCCGAGTTCGAATCCGATTACGCGGGTAATTTCGTCGCTGTATTATTATTTCGAAAAGTTACTACAGTATCATTTTATGGACGATAAGTCGAAAAATGCAGTGGCGGCAGCATTGAAGATCAATCCGTTTTTTGTGCAGGGCTACGTTACTGCGGCAAAAAATTACAACATTAAAAAGTTAGTAGAAATTATAGCCATTTTGCGCGAATACGACATGAAATCGAAAGGAATGGGAGACGTTTCTTCTTCGCCTGGCGATTTGCAACGCGAAATGCTTTATAAAATCCTTCATTAAGCATGACAATACTGATTATCATTATTACCGCTGTAGTTTCGTATGCGGCATTTAACCGGCGCGAAATGGCCGATAAAATGAAATTCAATGCCAGTAAAATTGTGCACAATAAGGAGTACTACCGTTTGGTGAGTCATGCATTTATTCATGCCAACTGGGAACATCTGATTGTAAATATGATTGTGTTGTTTTCGTTTGGAGGCGCAGTAGAGCAATATTTCAAGTATCAGTTTGGTCGCAGTCACACATTTTACTTTTTACTTCTGTATTTGGGCGGAATTTTATTCTCGAACCTGTATGCGCTGATTCGGCATAGGAATAATTTTTATTACAATGCTGTTGGTGCTTCCGGTGCTGTTTCGGCAGTGCTGTTTTGTGCGATTTTTTTTGATCCGTGGAATCCGGTATATTTCTTCGGACTAATTCGTTTTCCCGGAATTATTTTTGCGGCTTTGTATCTGGCCTATTCGTATTATATGAGCCGGAAAGAAACCGATAATGTGGCTCATGATGCCCATTTTTTGGGTGCTTTATTTGGTTTTTGTTTTCCGATATTGATTGAGCCTGATTTGCTGCGCACGTTTATCGATAAACTGTTTATGATTTTGTAATGAAGGCTGTTTTTCTGGATC
This sequence comes from Prolixibacteraceae bacterium, assembly GCA_963668595.1. Lineage (GTDB taxonomy): Bacteria > Bacteroidota > Bacteroidia > Bacteroidales > Prolixibacteraceae > GWE2-42-39. The sequence goes on from OY764876.1 coordinate 4,261,592, forward strand.
GTGATGGGGTTTTGCTCGATAATTCGGCCCACTATTATATTTTTCGGCCCGACCAAATGAAATGGATCGATCAGGTGCCGGAAAACCTGAAATTGATTGCAGAAAAAGGCTATCGTTTATTCATTGTTACCAATCAGGGGGGCGTGGCAAAAGGGCAATACACCATGCAGGAAGTGGATATAATTCATCAGCTCATGCGTGAGTTTTTAGCGAATTGCCAGATCGAAATTACCGATATTGCTGTGTGTCCGCATCATCCTGAAGTTGAAAAATGTTTGTGCCGCAAACCATCACCGCTGATGCTTGAAAAATTGATGGCCAAATACAGGATTGATCCCGGTCAATCGTTTTTTATTGGCGATTCCGACTCCGATATGCAAGCGGCTCAGTCTGCCGGATTGCGTGGAATACGAATTCCAGCCAATCAATCGATGAAACCTTTTCTTGATTTTTTGTGATGACTTGTTCGTTTGCACTTTATAACGATCGTATTATTTCTTCCGACGAAAAACTTTTTGGTTTGGATGGCTTCTCTGAGTTGCTTTTCTCCGAAAGAATACGCGCAGTTCGCAATGTTTTTCCTTTTTTTACTGAAACCTTGCAGCTGATTCAGCTCAAACTTCGGTTATTTAATTGTGCTTTTCCTCCGTTTATTCAGCATGAGGGGAAGGAACTGAAGCGGCAAATGGAGCGTTTGCTGGTGAAAAATAAACTGTTTAAAAGTGCTTTGCTGACTATTCTGTTTGTCAGAAATAAAAATGAAGTTAGTATTCTTATTTCAGCTGAATTGCTCGAAGAATCGGAGTTTTTGCTTAATACAAAGGGATTGCTTACCGATGTTTTTGCCAAAACCGACAAGGCTATTTCTTCGCTCTCTTCCCTTTCGTTGGGCTCGCAAATGCTTTGGAATGTTGCTAACGCGCATTTGGCTGATACCGGTCTGGATGCTTTTTTGCTAATTAACTCCGACGAAATGATTATCGAAAGTCCGGGAAATATGTTACTGGCTTTTCATGGCGATAAAATTACTACGGTTAGTCCGGCAGTGGCCGCCTTTGTAGATCCTGCTGCTTCTTATTTGCCCGGATTGGCTGCAAAATGTGGTTTTGCTTTTTCTGTAAAAGATGGTTTTGCTGAGGATGAATTGCGCGATGCCGATGAGCTGGCACTGTTTAATTCGCTGTACGGCTTTCGTTGGGTGTTGGGTTTTCGCGAAAAACGCTATTACAATTCAAAGGTGAGAACTTTGGTTGTTGCGCTGAATAAAATGGTTACCAGCCAGTGATAAATTGCAGAAATACCTGCATCTATTGTTGTTGCACTGTCCAAACCCGCTTTTTGTTTTTTTCTTCTTTCTGGCGGAATGCGGCTTCCAAATCAATTCCTTTTCGGTTGGCAATGGCGCAGAGATAAATGAAAACATCGGTCAGCTCGTCGCCAATGTCTGATACTTTCGATTGCTGATCCATGGCCAGTCCTTCGGCTTTTCTGACAGCTTTAAACAGTTCGCCTACTTCTTCGCCCAGCAGCAAACATTTGTCGATGGTTGTTTGATTGGAAAAACCGCGTTCATCTTCCAGTTCGCGAACATATTGCTGAAAATCGGGTAGTGAGGCTTGTGATTTTAAGTCTGGCATATTTTTAAGTTTTTTATTCTTCGGGTTTTATTTCAAGAATGAATCCGCTGCTATGAATATTTCTGATTTCTACATTCGGGTCTCCCGACAAACATTTGCGCAGTTTGGCAATGTAAACATCCATGCTTCGGGAGGTAAAATAGCCGTCATCGCCCCAAATCTTCAGCAAAGCCTCGTCGCGGGGGAGCAGTTCATTTTTGTTCATGCAAAGCATTTTCAGTAAATCCGATTCTTTGGGCGAAAGTTTTTGTTGTTCCTCCGAGTCGTCGATGGTGCGTAGTCGGGTGTTGAAAGTAAATTTTCCGATATTGAATTCCGATGGTTCTGCCTCTTCGTGCTTGCCACGCCGTTTTAAAATAGCTTTTAATTTCAGCAGTAATACTTCCGTGTCGAAAGGCTTGGTAATGTAGTCGTCGGCCCCAGTTTGATACCCTTTCAGAATGTCTTCTTTCATGGTTTTTGCCGTCAGAAACAGAAGCGGAATATCCGGATTAAGTTTGCGAATTTCTCGTCCGATTGTGAACCCGTCGATGTGAGGAAGCATCACGTCGAGAATACAAAGCGCATAATTGTCGGAACGAAAACGCGCAAGTGCATGCTGTCCGTCATCCACCCAGGTTACGCGGTAATTATTTAATTCGAGGTACGATTTCAGTACCGCTCCAAAACTTAAATCGTCTTCAACTAAAAACAGATGATCCATAGTATGTTCAAATTCCAAATTCTAAACTCCAAATCCCAAACAACAAAGAAACGGTCTTGTTTCGTGTTTTTCTGAGTAAAAAAAAAGCCAATACAGCGTGGCTATTTTATCGTACAAACGGTACGAACACCTCGAAACGACTGCCTTTGCCGGGTTCGCTTTTTACGCGAATGTGTCCGTGGTTGGATTCAATTACTGCTTTGGCGTAACTTAATCCGAGTCCGAATCCTTTTACCGTATGAATGTTGCCGCTTGTTTGTCGGTAAAACTTGTCAAATATTTTACTTTGAACTATTTTATTCATCCCAATTCCATTGTCTTCAACAGCTACCACAATGCCCTGGCTTTCGTTTCGTGTTTCAACCAAAATGACAGGCGAGTTGGACGAATATTTCATCGCATTGTCGAGCAAATTGTACAACACATTGGCACAATGCGTCCGGTCGCAGGTAACAATGGGGTTGATTGCATCCAATCGTGTTTCAATTTTTCCGCCTTTTGTCTCTATTTGTAGTCGGATTCCGTCAACAGCTTCTTCAATTAATTCGTGAGCATTAACCAATTCCCAGTGAAATTCAAAATCTTTTTTGTCCAGTCGGGCAATGGTCAAAATATCTTCCACTTGCCGGTTCATGCGCGAATTTTCTTTTTTAATCATGCTCATGAAATAACGAATTCTTTCCGGTTCGCTAATCACTTTTTCGTTTAAAACCGAATCGGTTGCTACGGCAATGGTTGCAATAGGTGTTTTAAATTCGTGAGTCATGTTATTAATGAAATCCGATTTCATTTCTGAAATTTTCTTTTGCCGAAGTAAAAAGAAGATGCCGGCTGAAAAGCTGAAAAGAATGAGTAGCGACAGAGCCAGCGAAAATGCCAGCAACCATCCAATTGTCTGATAAATATATCGGTCTTTATCAGGGAAATAGGCCGAAAGAACAAGATTGCGCTCGAAAATGTCGTGCGGAAACATTTTCGCTTTGAATTGAGAATGAACCAATAGTAAGCTGTCTGCCTTGTCGGTCCGGTTTTCAATAATCGAATCATTCAGTATGCCTAATTCAAAGTCAATCGGGATATTTTTTTCTTCGAGTTTTGTGGCAAAAATCTCGCTGATTTCATTCAAATCTGGAAGTTCTTCTTCCGAAGTAATGATTTCGGTTACAATGTTATTGGCAACATGTTTCAGCCGGATTGCCTTGCCTTCAACCTTTTTCTGCATGTGGTTAAACAGCGAATCTGAGGTTTGTATTTCGGTTACCAGCGAATCGATGCGTACAATTCCTTCGCTAAATAGCGAATCCAGATTCTTGCTGTTTCTCGTTGCAAATACGGCAAAATTTTGCTGATGAGCTGATGAGCCTGCTTTGCTTGTTGTGATTGTATTAATTGTAATGCTGCCACTTTTACTTCTCGAAACATTCATCTTTGTTTCGGCTGATATGTTCTTGTGTACACTCGCTTTGGGGGCAGGTTTGCTTTTCCATACGAATGTATTGTGTGGTGGCGGCGGAGGTGGAATTGGCACGGCATGAGGAAAGGTGCTATCTCCGAGCGAAATGCGTGTAATTACCTCTGCATCGCGCATTTTCTCAATTCGAGACAGCGTGAATTGCATGGCATCGACCACACTGCGGGTAAAAAGCTCATTTTTTACGTTCACTGCATGATGCATCCATATTCCCTGAACGGTAATAATTCCAATAATGGAAACACCCATCAGTGCGATTAATCCAGTGATGATCTTTTTGTTCATGCTTCAAAAATAATCATTAATCAAATGCTTCAGAGTACTTTAACTTTTCTTTAACAGAGATTGGGAGAGCTTTAACTCATTGTTGCCAATACAGCATCTACCTTTGTGTCAGTAAAATAATTAAAATTGAAAAGATATGAAAAAGACATGGTTGAGTATATTGGCTTTGGCAGTGATTTTTATTTCTGCGTCGGCCTTCCATTTTGCCGAAAAGGATGATCAGAAAAAAGGACAGAAAAAGATGCATATTAAAATGGTCAAAAATATGGATGGGCAAGTGGTGAAATTGGATACCATCCTGGTTAATTTTTCTGACGATGATCCGGATAAAATAAAAGCACTTTTTTTAGGCGACGATGAAGGTGATCTGGACTCGCTGATGCAAACCATGACTATCCGGATTGATACAGAAGGAGACAGTTTGATGAGGCGAAACGTGAAAGTTTTTGCTCACGGAATGTCAATGGACGACATGAATATTGAAGAGATGGACGAAGGAGATTCGCTGGTTCATACGTTTTGCATTACTGCTCATGGCGATGGACGCGGTAAAGACAAGAATGTGATGATTTGGAAAGGCAAAAAAGGCGAAGAGCCTGATCATTTCGGGTTTGTTACTCCTCCGGTGACGCCTACACCACCAGTACCTCCATTTGGGCATGTAAAAGTGCCAATGCATTCGAAAAATGTGATTCACCTCGACGATCCTTCTATTATTTCCTATAAAAGAAAAGATTTGGGTGGGAACAAAGAAAAAATTGAAATTATCCGCGAAAAGCCGGAAAACAATTAAATAAGGTTAGTAAGCACAGAAACTGATCCCGCTATTTTCGAATGGCGGGATTTTTTTATTCCATCTGACCAAGTTCTTGTTTTATTCTCGTTTCGCAAGTCTCTGCAATTTCTTTGGCGCTCATTCCTGCTGGCTCAATCGGATCCAAAACGGTGTATTTCAGCGTTAGACCAAATCCCATTGGGAAATAACCTTTGCCCATCAATGCAGCATTTCCGTCAATAACAAACGGAACTATTATGGACGAAGGAGCTACTTTGAGTAGTGTGTGAATGCCGCCTTCCTGAAAACTTTTCACTTCCCCGTTTTTGCTGCGGGTTCCTTCTGGGAAAATGCTGGCAGCATATTTTTTTTCTTCAATGTGCCGCCCCAAAGTGATAATCTCTTTTATCGACTGTCCTTTGTTTTTTCGGTCAATCAGCGCCGATCCTCCGTGTCGCAAATTGTACGAGATGCTCGGAATGCCTTTGCCTAACTCAATTTTCGAAATAAATTTCGGATGATGTTTTCGAAATCCCCATACAATAGGCGGAATGTCCATGGTGCTTTGGTGGTTCGAAACAATAATGAGCGGACGGCCTTGTGGTAATTTTTCAAATCCGCGGAAACGAATCCGGCAGCCTACAATGCACAAACTTTTCAGTAGGAGGAAATTCAGAATATCGACCGATTTTTTGCGTACTTCGTAGCCCCACAAATGTCGGCAAACCACTTGGATAGGGTGAAAAATAACCAGTAACAGTCCGAAGACTGCCATGTAAATGGGCGAGAGCAAATAGGCCAGTATTTTCTTCATTTTTTATTCTTTTCAGAAAACAAAAGAAACAAAAAAACATGAATTCACTGAATCCATGTTTTTTTTATTGTCGCCGGGCTTGTCGTCCGGCCAATATTTTTTATTTATCTTGACGATCTGCTTTTTGAAGAATAGCTGCGTTTGCGGTCTCCGCGATCCGAACTGCGATCGAAATTGCGGTCTTTTCCCCGGTTCGAGCTACGATCGAAACTCCGGTCTGAGCCCCGGCTTGGTCCGCGGCGATTGCTTTTTTTGAAATTATCGGATCTTTCTGAAGAACCATTTTCGGTAGCTTTTCCTACTCGTACAACATAGCCGTCCACCATGGTGCCGTTTAGTTTTTCAACCAGTAAATCAGCAAAATCGACATCAAGTTCGAAGAACGACATTTTGCGTTGAATGTCAATCCGTCCAATTTCAATATTTTTGCGTTGGGTGTAGTCGTTGATCATTCCAATCAGCGTCGAAGCTGTCAGGAAATGTTTTTTCCCGGCATTGATAAACATGTTTACCATTCGCGAGGATTTGCGTCCTTCTTTGCCTTTCTTTTCTTCGTAATGAACGTTCAAATCGGCGGCGTTTTTGTAGTAAGCAAGGAATCGGTTGAATTCGACGGAAACAAATTTTTTCATCAAATCTTCGCGACTCAGTGTTCCCAGTTTTTCGAAAATTTGAGGCATGTAGCGGTCGATCTGAATATCGTTGGTCTCTACATTTACCACTTTGTCAATCAGATAGAAAAGTTGTTTTTCGCAAATTTCATCGCCGCCGGGCACCATACGGCGTTCAAATTTCTTGTTCGCCAGTTTTTCAATCTGACGAATTCTTCCGGTTTCGCGCATGTGCACAATTGAAACCGAAATACCACTTTTACCGGCTCTTCCGGTACGTCCGCTTCGGTGGATATACACTTCCGGATCGTCGGGCAAACTGTAGTTGATGGCGTGGCTCAGGTCGCTCACATCCAAACCTCGTGCTGCCACGTCGGTGGCCACCAGCATTTGCAGATGTTTGTTGCGGAATTTGCTCATCACCAAATCTCGTTGTGCCTGCGAAAGGTCTCCGTGCAGGGCGTCGGCATTGTAGCCGTCGGCCAGAAATTTCTCAGCTACCTCTTTGGTTTCCTGGCGGGTACGGCAGAAAATAATGGCGTAGCAATCCGGATAATTGTCGGCAATACGTTTTAGTGTGGCATATTTATCTTTGGCCTGCACCACATAATAATGATGCTCTACGTTTTCTGCTCCTGCGTTTTTCCGTCCAACGGTTATTTTTTCCGGATTTTCGAGGTATTTATTGGTCATCTCAGCAATCTCCGAAGGCATGGTTGCCGAAAACAGCAAGGTTTGCTTGGTTTTTGGAGTATTGGCCAAAATGGCATCCATTTCTTCTTTGAATCCCATGGTCAGCATTTCGTCTGCTTCGTCGAGAACCAACCATTTTATTTTGTCAACCTTCAGTACATTCCGACGAATCAGGTCATGTACTCGTCCTGGAGTACCAACAACAATTTGTCCGCCCGATTTCAGCTGATTGATTTGTTTGACAATGTCGGCTCCACCGTACACGGCAATAGTTTTAAAACCATCGATGTATTTCGAGAAATTCTCTAGGTCGCGGGTAATTTGCAGACAAAGTTCGCGGGTTGGACACAAAATGAGCGATTGAATGTCGCGATTGCTGGTGTTGGCATGATGTAAAATAGGCAAGCCAAAGGCAGCTGTTTTTCCTGTTCCGGTTTGAGCCAAAGCAATCAAATCCTGATCTGAATTCAATAAATGCGGTATGGTTTTTTCCTGAATAGGCGTAGGTGATACGAAGCCCATCTCCGAGATGGCGCGGATGATTTCCGGTTTAATACCGGTTTCTGTAAATGTCATGTTTATCCTTTAAAATTAATAATCCCACTTGCGTGGTTCCCCAATGGGGATGGATAACATGTTGACGAAACCGTACAAAACTCCATTATCCGTCCCGATTAAACGAGGCGCAAAGGTAGATTAATTTTTTTATCTGATGCCGAAAAGCTGAAAATCAGCGAAAAAATTAACATTGAACAAAACAAACATCTGGCTTTAGGCGAGACAAACGCCGATAAAGATCTACATGTAATTCCGACAGTTATCGGAACCTTTCGGCAATAAAAACACAAAATTATTTACAGATGAAACGTGCCTGGCGCAAATGATGGCAAATGAAAATGTATAAACTCTGCGAGTTCCACATGAGAGTCAGAAAATGGTTAAGGTGCTATTTTTTTAATTTGTCAGATAATCATTGACTTATTCTGTATTTGTGTGTGAAATATGTGGGAGAAATAGAGTTGCTGAAGGATGTTCTGAAACACACAATTTGGCAATCGTCGTAATTTTTTATCGTATTCATTTTTCGTACCTTAACAACAATTCAATCAATAAACCGATGGGACATAGTTATCGTTTTTTGTGCCGCCAGTGTGGCTTTGTTTTGCCTTTGTATGAAGGGTATGCTTTTATGGTGCATAATCTTCGGGCCGACGAATTTCTCGCAGGCGCTTCGGTGGCGAGCCTTCATTATAAAACTCTGGGCAAAATGAATGAGTTACTGGCTGATTATCCGGATTTGTGGTTGCATGTCGAATATCAGGTGTATCGATGTCGTTTGTGTCAGAAGGTGTCCGATCGTTTGTTTGTTCAGTTAACTGATGGCGAAAAAGTGCTGCATCAAACGCGGTTCAAATGTTCCTCTTGTCGGGTTCGGCTAAAGCATACCAACATTCATCGGTTAAAACATGCGGTTTGTCCTCGCTGCGGTAGTGCCGAATTCAAAAAAGAGAAAGAGTTGGTGTTGTGGGGATAAAAAAAGAGGACTCATTGCTGAATCCTCTTTGGTGTGGGCGGTGAGGGATTCGAACCCCCGACCCTCTGGGTGTAAACCAGATGCTCTGAACCAACTGAGCTAACCGCCCGTGTAAGACTTTTAGATAAAAAAAGAGACAACTCATTGCTGAATTCTCTCTTGTGGGCGGTGAGGGATTCGAACCCCCGACCCTCTGGGTGTAAACCAGATGCTCTGAACCAACTGAGCTAACCGCCCGATAAATTGCGAAGAACGCGCCTCGTTTTTCAAAGGCGTTGCAAATATAGAGGCATTTTTGATATGTGCAAAACTTTTTCTGAAAAAATCATTACAAAATTTCAGCAACAACAAAGGTGCTGCCGCCAATGTAAATCATATCGTGTTCAGTAGCATTTTGTTTGGCTGCGTCGAACGCTTGCTGTACAGTGGTAAATTTTTCTCCGTTTAGCCCATGTTGTTTGGCTTGTTTTTGTAAATCGGCCTCGTCAAGGGCTCGCGGAAGGCTGGCTTTGGTGAAATAATAAGTTGCTTCGCGAGGCATCAGGTCCAGTACGTGGTCGATGCTTTTGTCGTTCACCATTCCGAAAACGATATGCAAATTTTTCCACGCAGTTTGCCTGATTTGTTCTACCACCAGACGAATACCTGCTTCGTTGTGCCCCGTGTCGCAAACCACCAGTGGATTGTGACCTATTATTTGCCAACGTCCCATTAATCCGGTGCTGCTAGTTACTTTTTTCAATGCAGAATAAAGGTGTTCGTGTGAAATGTTCCATTTCTTCTGCTGAAGTATTTCAATCGTTTTAAGTACGGAAAGAATGTTTTTTCGCTGGTAACTTCCCGGTAGGTCGAGTTGCAAGTCGGGATAGCAAAGTTCTTCGTTTCTGCGAATCTGGAACGATTGTTTTCCGTTGGTGAGCATCATGGAGTAATTACACAACAGTTCCTGATCGGCAAAAACAACCGGTGCATTTTCTTTTTCTGCTTTTTCGGTGAAAACAGGAGCCGATTCGGGATGAGTTTCTCCAATAACAACGGGGATTCCTGCTTTGATAATTCCTGCTTTTTCTGCGGCAATAAGTGGAATGCTATTGCCGAGCAAAGCCGTGTGATCGAGACTGATGTTGGTGATGACCGACACTTCCGGAGAAATAATGTTGGTAGAGTCGAGGCGACCACCCAAGCCAACTTCGATGACTGCAATGTCAACCTTTTGTTTGCGAAAATAGTCGAATGCCATGGTCACCGTTAGTTCGAAGAAAGACGGTTCAATGCCTGTCTGCTCATTTTTATTGCGAAAAACATCGACAAAATCAATCACTTCCTGCTCCGGAATCATTTGCCCGTTGATGCGTATCCGCTCCCGGAAATCTTTCAGGTGAGGCGAAGTGTACAGGCCTGTTTTGTATCCAGCTTCCTGTAAAACTGCGGCAAGCATGTGCGATACCGAGCCTTTCCCGTTGGTTCCTGCTACGTGAATGGTTTTAAATGCGTGGTGCGGATGGGCAAACATGTTGTCCAGAGCATACGTGTTGTCTAGATTGGCTTTGTAAGCAGCCGGTCCGGTGCGTTGAAACATCGGGAGCTGACTGTACAGATAATCGATGGTGTCGGAGTAGTTACTCATTTTGCGCGTACTTATAAACAAATTACGGTTGACAAAAATACTTTTCTGCAACGATGTTTTAACATTTTTTCGTTTTGGATTGCTCGTATTATGTGTATTTTTAGAGAAATCATTAAATGTTCAGATTATGGTAACGAAAAAACAAACGAAGATTTTTATCCTCGATACAAATGTGATTCTGCACGACCATACCTGTTTGAATCAATTTCAGGATAACGACATTGTGATTCCTATCACCGTTTTGGAAGAACTTGATAAATTTAAGCGTGGAAACGATCTGATTAATTTTCAGGCTCGCGAGTTTGTTCGTATTGTTGACGAGATTGTTGGTGAGAATCTTTTTAATGGTGGAATTTCATTGGGAAACCGGCGAGGAAAGTTGATTATTGAACCCGGAAAACCTTTTTCTGAAAAAATAAAGCAGTCGTTTCGTGAAGATATTCCCGATCACCGTATTCTGGCTGTTGCCGACCATCTTCGTGAAAAATATCCCGATCGTAAATGTATCCTGATTTCAAAAGATATAAATCTGCGGATGAAGGCCAAGTCGCTGGGAATTCTAGCAGAAGATTATCAGAATGATAAAGTTCAGGATATTGAAATATTCAGCAAAGGAGTTTCCGAATTGGAAGATTTCAGCGATGTGCTGATTGATAAGCTGTATCGCGAAGGTTCGTTTGATGTGCTGGAAACGTCGATGAAAGACAAGCCTCATGCGAACGACTATTTTATCATGAAAGGAGCCAAGTCGAGCGTACTTTCCCGTTACGATGGCGGAAGTGGAAAATTTCTTCGTATCGAAAAACGTACCGCTTATGGTATAAAACCGCGTAATGCAGAACAAACATTCAGTCTCGATGCATTATTGAATCCGGATATAAAATTGGTCGGACTGACAGGGAAAGCAGGAACCGGAAAAACATTGCTGGCATTGGCTGCGGCTCTGGAGCAAATTAAAAATTTCAATCAGATATTGCTGGCTCGCCCAATTGTTGCCCTCAGTAACCGCGATCTTGGTTTCTTGCCTGGCGATGCAGAAGAAAAAATCAATCCTTACATGCAGCCGCTGTTTGATAATTTGGGAGTAATTAAGCACAACTTCAATCCTAGAAGTCCGGAATATCAGAAAATTGAAGAACTTCAGAAAGAAGAAAAACTGGTTATTACACCGCTTGCCTACATACGTGGTCGCAGCTTGTCGAACGCTTATTTTATTGTTGATGAGGCGCAAAACCTGACACCACACGAAATAAAAACCATTATTACCCGGGCAGGAGAAGGAACTAAAATGATTTTTACCGGCGACTTGCAACAGATCGATTCGCCATATCTCGATATGAAATCGAATGGATTGGCATACATGATCGAAAAAATGAGAAATCAGGAAATTTTTGCCCATGTTAATCTCCTAAAAGGGGAGCGCAGTTTCCTTGCCGAACTGGCTAGTGATTTGCTGTAATATTTAAAGAACACCGTTTGTTGATGAAAAAATGAACGGTGTTTTTTTATTGTCTTTTTTGATTGAAATCTAAAAATATAATAATTAATTTTGATTGAAATCTAAAAATATTATAATTTTGAATAAAAAGGAAATGATTTCCCGCAAACTACAGGAAAATATTGCTCGTGATTTGTCGTTGGGTAAAGCGATTGTTTTGTTAGGTGCACGACAGGTAGGAAAAACAACACTCCTGAAGAACTTAGGCCTTGAGCCATCCGAAACGTTGATTCTAAATGGTGATGAGCCAGATGTTCGGGAATTATTGTCGAATGTGAATTCTGTTCGATTAAAGCAGATTTTTGGACAGAAAAAGAATGTCATCATTGATGAAGCTCAATTGATTCCAAAAATAGGAAGTGTGTTGAAGCTGATAACCGATTACATTAAAGATGTTCGCTTATTTGTTTCTGGCTCATCTTCTCTCGATTTGTCCAGCGAGATAAATGAACCTCTTACCGGAAGAAAGCTGGAGTACTATCTTTTTCCTTTAAGCTTCTCCGAATTGGTAGATGCACACGGATTAATCGAAGAAAAACGTAATCTTCCGCATCGACTTGTTTTTGGAAGCTATCCGGAAATAGTTACTTCGCAAGGGAATGAAATACCTTTGCTGAGGAATTTGGCAAACAGCTATTTGTATAAGGATATCCTTTCATATGGGGATATTAATAAGCCTGTTGTTTTGGATAAATTGCTGAAAGCGCTTGCGCTTCAACTTGGAAGTGAGGTCTCTTACAATGAACTTTCGCAGATGGTTGGAGCAGATAATGGAACCGTTGAGAAATACATCGATTTACTAGAGAAAGCATTTATTGTTTTTCGGGTGAATGCATTTAATCGAAATGTGAGAAATGAAATAAAAAAAGGGAAGAAAATTTATTTCATGGACAATGGAATCAGAAATGCAATCATCGGAAACTTTCAGCCTTGGGAATTGAGAACAGATCAGGGCGCTCTTTGGGAGAATTATATAATTGGAGAGCGGATTAAAAAGTTGAGATACGATGATTTTTATGGGAGTTATTATTTTTGGAGAACAACGCAGCAGCAAGAAGTCGATTTTATAGAAGAAACGGATGGGACAATTGCTGCGTTTGAGTTTAAGGTTGGCAAAAAGAAGAATGCAAAACTTCCGTTGACCTTTTCAAAAGCTTATCCTGTCTCTGAATTTAAGCTTGTTACGACTTCAAATGTAGAGGATTTTCTATTGTAATCGGATATTTCTACTTTTGCAGCCTGAAAACCAGAAGAAAAGCTTGGGATGGATTTAAAAGGGAAAAAAGCTGCATTTTATACCTTGGGCTGTAAGCTCAATTTTTCGGAAACATCGAGTATTGCACGTCGTTTTGAAGAGGCCGGTTTTCAACGGGTCGATTTCAGACAAAAGGCTGATGTGTATGTGGTGAATTCGTGTACCGTTACGGCCGAAGGAGATAAGAAAAGCCGTAACATCATTCGAAATGCAGCGCGCCGAAATCCAAATGCAATAGTTGTTGTAACAGGTTGTTATGCCCAGCTTCAGCCAGAAACTCTTAGTAAAATTGAAGGGCTGGATTATGTAATCGGCTCCGAAGATAAATTTCGGATGGTTGAGCTGATTGGTGATTTGCAAAAACCGGAGGAGACGGTGGTGAAAGTCGCCGAGTCGAAGCGGATCAAAAGTTATTTTCATGCATTTTCATTTGGCGATCGCACTCGTAGCTTCTTAAAAGTTCAGGATGGCTGCGATCACTTTTGTACTTATTGTGCCATTCCGTTTGCCCGTGGACGGAGCCGCAACGACACAATTGACAATACGGTGAAAAAAGCAGAAGAAGCTGTGGCAAAAGGCTCTCATGAAATTATTCTTACGGGGGTAAATATTGGCGATTTTGGAAAGTCAACCGGCGAATCATTTTTCGATTTACTGAAGGCGCTGGATCAGTTGACCGGATTGCAGCGTTTGCGTATTTCTTCGGTAGAGCCCGAATTACTGACTGATGAGATTATCGATTTTGTAGCACAGAGCAAGATTATCATGCCTCATTTTCATTTGCCTTTGCAGTCGGGATCGAACGAAGTGCTGAAACTGATGAAACGGAAATACCAGCGCGAAGTGTTTGCAAGCAGGGTTGCCAAAATAAAAGCAGTGATGCCTCATGCATTTATTGGTGTCGATTTAATTGCCGGAACGAATGGTGAAACGGAAGAGTTTTTTATCGATTCGTATCGTTTTGTACAGGAACAAGAAGTGAGTGAATTGCATGCCTTCCCATATTCCGAACGTCCGGGGACGCGTGCGTTGAGCATTACTCCTGTAGTACCGGTGAACGAACGAAAAGAACGTACGCAAAAACTGATAAATCTGTCGGAAAAGAAGCTACGCCATTTTTACGAATTGTATATGGGCACCGAACAAACCGTTTTGTTTGAAGACAATAAAGAACACAATTCAATCTCAGGTTTTACTGAAAATTATATGCGGGTTGAAACTACCTGGGATTCAAATCTTGTCAATCAAACTAGAAAAGTGCGTTTGATCGAATTTCTGGACAACGGGCATATTCGGGCTGAACTGATTTGAAATGAAAAATTTCTTGCAGAAGGATCGTATTCTGAGTGAAATTCTTCGCATTGAATAATTGTTATTTATTCTGATATTTTGCTGGCAAAGAGGCAAAATTCTTCCCTGTTTGTTTACTTTTATCTGTTGTCAGAAAAAAGCATAAAAAGATGATTGACTTTGAAAAAATATGTGGACAAGTACAGCAGCTTGCCCGTGAAACAGGCGGTTTTATTGCCGGCGAACGTTTGAAATTTTCGCAAAAAGATATTGTGTCGAAAGGGAAATCTGATTTTGTTACCTATGTTGATCGTACTTCGGAGCAACGTATTGTGGCTGGATTGAAAGAGATTTTGCCTGGTTCCGGATTTATTGCTGAAGAAGGAACTGCAACCGATTCAGGAGAACAGTTTCGCTGGGTAATTGATCCGCTGGACGGAACCACCAATTATATTCATGGACTTTCGCCATTTGCCATTAGCATTGCTTTGATGGACGGCAATGAATTGGTGATGGGGGTGGTGTATGAAATCAGTCTGGGTGAGATGTTTTATGCATGGAAAGGAAGCAAAGCCTATTGTGACGGGCTAGAAATAACCGTGTCGTCGGCAGCATGTACTGCCGATGCATTAATTGCAACCGGGTTTCCGTATTACGATTTTTCGAAGTTGCCGCAATACATGGAAGCGATGAACTATTTTATGCGTAATTCGCACGGATTGCGCCGCCTGGGTTCTGCTGCTACCGATTTGGTTTATGTGGCCGCAGGTCGTTTCGAGGCGTTCTACGAGCATGCGCTGCATGCCTGGGATGTGGCTGCCGGGGCATTTATTCTGCAACAGGCGGGAGGCAAAGTGTGCGATTTCAACGGTGGAGATAATTATATTTTTGGTGGTGAAATTGTTTGTGCCAATGCCGCTTATTTCGATGAATTTTATCGGCTGGTTAATCAATATCTGGGAGATAAATAAATACAAACTGCAAATTGCATTTCAATCTGTATCATGTATTTTTACTGACTCTGTTATTTAGTAGAATATCTTTTCCATGAATCGCACGAAAACATCTGTCGTTATTCTGAATTGGAACGGAGAAAAATTGCTCCGTCAGTTCCTTCCTTCTGTGGTAGAAACTTGTAATATTCCGGCTACCCGGGTCATTGTTGCGGATAATGGTTCGACGGATCAGTCTCTTGAATTAATCCGAACCAATTTTCCATCCGTAGAAATTCTGGAATTGGATCAGAATTACGGGTTTGCCAGGGGGTATAATGAAGCACTGAAACAAATTGATGCCGAATATTATGTGATTTTGAATTCAGATGTGGAAATGGCAGCGAATTGGCTGGAACCCATCGTTGCTTTGCTCGATCGGGATAAAACGATCGGTGCGGTTCAACCCAAAATAGTAAGTTTTCAGGAAAAAGAACGATTTGAATATGCCGGTGCCGCCGGTGGGTTTATCGATCGGTATGGATTTCCGTTTTGCCGTGGCCGTATTTTAGATAATACAGAGGAAGATACTCTACAGTATAACGATATGCGGGATATTTTCTGGGGAAGTGGTGCCTGCTTGGTTATTCGTGCGCAGTTGTTTCACGATGCCGGTGGTTTTGATGCCGATTTTTGGGCGCATATGGAAGAAATTGACTTGTGCTGGCGGATCAAAAACATGGGCTTCCGCGTGGTCTTTTGCCCTGAAAGTACGGTGTATCATCTGGGCGGAGGAAGCTTGCCCTATGGCAATCCGCGCAAGTTGTATCTCAATTTCCGAAATAATTTGAGTTTATTATATAAAAATCTTCCCACCCAAAATCTTGTCGGCACCTTGTTTGTGCGGATGCTGTTTGATGGTGTCGCTGCATTTCGTTTGCTGAGTGAAAAAAATGTGCGCGGTTTTTTCAGTGTAATTCGGGCTCATCTGAGTTTTTATCGGAATGTCCCTTCTTTACAGCGAAAACGAAATAAACAGAGTCGTTTTTTGCAACCAAAGATGCATCCCGAAATGTTCAGGCAAAGCATTATCCTGAATTTTTATCTGAAAAAGAAAAAGCGATTTAGTGAGCTTGATTTTTATTCTTTCAGGTAATCAATCTGAGCAAGATCTTTCCAAATAGGGTCTCCTTTTGGTGGAGCCGCAACAATTTTTACCGTTTCTTTCTTTATTGGATGAATAAACTCAAGTTTGCGGGCATGCAAGTGAATTCCTCCATTTTCATTGCTTCGCGTTGCTCCATATTTGAGGTCTCCTTTAATATGTAACCCAATTTTTGTGAGCTGTACCCGAATTTGGTGGTGTCGTCCTGTATGTAAGTCAATCTCAAGCATGTGATATTTGTTCAGACTCGCAACATGACGGTATGTGAGCGATGCCAGTTTTGCTCCACTACGCTTTTTGTTGTAGGCGTGTGATTTATTTTTTTCTTCGTCTTTCAGCAAGTAATGAGTCAGAGTTCCTTCTTCCTGTTCGGGCATGGTGTCAACCACGGCCCAGTATGTTTTTTTCATCTGATCTTTATCCTGAAACATTTCGTTCAAGCGGGTAAGAGCCTTACTGGTACGGGCAAAAATAATTACCCCGCTGGTCGGACGATCGAGCCGGTGCGGACTACCCAGATACACATCCCCCGGCTTGTTGTATTTTTGTTTGATGTAGGCTTTAACCTTGTCAATCAATGTTTCGTCGCCGGTTTTGTCGCCTTGCACGATGTCGCCACAAGCCTTGTTGATGGCGATAATATGGTTGTCCTCGTATATAACTTCTAATTTGCTCATGATCACTTTCCTGCAGTAATAGCTATTCTTTTTTACTTTTTTCGGCAGCAAAGGTATGATTTTCTTTTCAATATTAAGGTTGAACAAAAAAGCTCGTAGGAAGGTGTAACACGGATGAAATATGAAAAATGAAAGAAAAGCCCCGTAGCTATTGACTTTTTCAATTAAAATAGAGAACTTTATGTATGGAGATTCGATGCAAGAAATTTGAAGGGAATAGTACAGAAAGGGAATTTGCATTGGAAAGAGGAAAGACGAGGCCGGTTTTCTTACCGGCCTTTTTATTTATCATCCAGTTTTATTGTGTTTTACGAAGGATGAAACGTCTGTAATTCCAGACATTGTAATATACTTTGTATTTGTTCGACTAATTTTTTACATCGTTGGTGAACCGGGTGTTTTTATTAATGTTTGTTAATGAAGCAGAAAATGAGTTGATTTGATTTTCGGAGAGACTGATTTTTTGTTTCTTTTAAAAGATTTGTTGACAATTTTAAAATGACTGAAACTTGTATCGTATTTTGTCGCTGTTCGGCAGGGATTATTTCGGCGGAAAAACTGAAGAATATTGAGTCAGGCTTGCAACACGCTGGTGCCGATATTTTTGTGCTGGATGATCTTTGTGCTTTGACGGTGGAAAAATCGCCGGTTTTGAGAGATATTGAGAAGCAATATTCAAGAAAGATCGTGATTGCATGTTATCCACGGGCGGTGGAGAAAATGCTGGAACAGTCGGGTTTTTCGTTCACCGGAATGCAGGTGCTGAATATGCGCGAGCTGTCGGAATATGAAATTAAAAACAGCTTGTCTGGGGCGAATACATCACCGAACGGAGAAACGGAGAGAACGATTTTGAAAAGCGGACTTACTATGCCGGCCTGGTATCCTGTGATCGATCGATCGCGCTGTACTTCTTGCGGACAATGCGTGCGTTTTTGTCTTTTCGGTGTCTATCGGAAGGGACAGAATGAACCAGAGGTGATTCAGCCGTTGAATTGCAAGAATCTCTGCCCTGCATGTGGCCGGGCTTGCCCTTCGTCGGCAATCATTTTTCCGCGCTTGAATGAAAATACTGCCCTGGCCGGAGCTGAATCTGGTAAAATAACCATTGATGCGTCGGCTGCACAGCAGGGAAGTATGCTTTCTGCATTGCAACAACGTAGTCGGGTAAGGCAGTCGGTGTTGCGCAGTGGTATTCTGCAACAGGCAGAAGAAGAACGGCGCAAGGCGCTTGAGCAATTCAGAAAAGAAACTATTCAGAATAAAAATAGCGAACAGGAATGAGTATTGCAGCGAGATTATTAACCAAAACGGATCGCCGGTGTTTGTATAAATTTGTTTACAACATGGGCATCAAAGGGAGTCTGGCTTTTGCCCGTTTTCAGAAACGAATGAAAAAGGGCGGCGATTATTTTCCTGCATTCACTTTTATTTCGGTAACCGACGATTGCAATCTGCACTGCCAGGGATGCTGGGTGACCGGCAAAATAAAAAACAGTCGGATGAATGCCGACGAACTGGATCGCATTATTACTGAAACCAAAAAGCAAAAATCGTATTTCTTCGGAATACTTGGCGGTGAACCCTTGTTGTATAAACCGCTTTTCGATATATTTCATAAACATCAGGATTGTTATTTTCAGTTGTTTACCAACGGAACCTTAATTACTCCGGAAGTAGCTGAAAAACTTCGTCGCTGTGCAAACGTAAGCCCACTCATCAGTTTTGAAGGCGATCGCGAAGTGGCCGATGTGCGGCGCGGTGGCCAAAATGTGATGGAAACGACTGTGTATGGAATTGAAAATTGCACGCATGCAGGCTTGGTAACCGGAGTGGCAATCAGCGTCTGTAAATCGAATTTTGAGATGGCAACTTCTCCTGAGTTTATCCAGTCGATGATTGATCGGGGAATCACTTATTTGTGGTACTATATTTTCAGGCCTGTAGGCGAAAATGCGTCGTACGAACTGGCGCTCGATGCACCGCAAATTCGTTCTTTGCGGCAGCATATTGTGGATGCCCGAACCAATTATCCGCTGGTGATTATTGATACGTACTGGGACGAAAATGGGCAGGGACTTTGTCCCGCAGCGGCAGGACTGAGCCATCATATTAATGCATCAGGCTATGTGGAGCCCTGTCCTGTAATTCAGTTGGCAACCGATCATATTTCGGACAAACCACTGAACGAGTTGTATCGCAATTCTGCTTATTTAACTGATTTCAGAAAAGAAATAAATGCCAAAACACAAGGATGTGTGATTATGGAAGATCCGGCCTGGCTAGCTGATTTTGCGAGGAGACACCAGGCGATTGACTCATCGGGACGCGGTAATGAGATGCAGCGGTTGGAGCATGCTCCGCAAATGGTAAGTCATGGCTCGTGTGGAGATATTCCGGAACGTAATTGGTGGTATAAATTTGCCAAGAAAAGGGCTTTTTTCGGATTGGGAGCTTATGGATAATTCAACACAAAAAGAAAACAAACTTTTGGTTCCGGAGGAAGAGAGCTTGCGAGTCCGGATGCGCGAAACTGCCGGGCAGATTATCCGCGGAAAGCAACTTGTGCCTCCTGTGAAGCTGGATCAGGTTGCCAGCCTTGCACAGGAAGTTATTGCTGCCAGCGAAGCCGATCCTGTTTTTGCTGATTTTGCGATGGTATTGTGCGGAAACGAATTGTGGCGCAATATTGTTGCGGCTACCCCTTTTTCTCGTCGTCTTTTGTTGCTTCCGCAGTGTTTGAAAAACAACCGGAATTGCAGCGCTTCATTCGATAAATTAGGGCTGATTTGTGCCGGGTGCCGCAATTGCCAGATTGATGAAATTCTGAATGTGGCAGAGGATCTGGGTTATGCGACGCTGGTGGCCGAAGGAACAACTGTTGCGATTCAACTGGTAGAAGAAGGTTCGGTGGACGCAGTGATCGGAGTGGGCTGCATGTCGGTACTCGAAAAATCGTTTGCGTCGGTGTCGCGGGCTGCGGTTCCTGTGATTGGAATTCCTTTGCTTTACGATGGTTGTCAGGATACTGAAGTGGATAAAAACTGGTTGTTGTCTGAAATTCGTGCTACACGGCCGAATTCTTATTTGCAACCGCTGTCTGTTTCGTTGTTGAAGGAGAAGGTGCAAAGTTGGTTTTCAGAAGAAAATTTGCTTGGCATGTTTGGACATTCGGATGATATGACAACAAAAATATCGGCTGTTTCAATGTTGCAGGGCGGACAACGGATGCGTCCGATTCTGGCTGCAATGGCTTATTCTTCGTATGCCGAAATAACTGATGATGCTGTTTTGGCAAGGTTAATTACCATTATTGAATGTTTTCACAAAGCTTCATTAATACATGATGATATTGAAGACCGGGATGACTTACGCTATGGAAAGGAAACGCTGCATCGTCAGCATGGTGTTCCGTTGAGCATCAATGCCGGAGATTATTTGATTGGGAAAGGTTACGAATTGCTGGCTGATTTGCCGGTTGAGCCAACTTTGCTTCGAAACCTTTTGAAGTTGGTGGCCGAGTCACATGTGTTGCTGACGGTAGGGCAGGGTAACGATTTGTGGGCAAACGAAAATGTACGGATTTCCTCACTCGCTGAATTATTGGAGACTTTTCGTTTAAAAACTGGTTCTGCGGTAAAAGTGGCAGTTCTGTTGGGGGCAATTTTAGGTGGTGCTTCGGAAAAAGAGCTGGCTGGCTTGGCTCATTTTTCTGATTTATTTGGCATTGCTTACCAAATGAATGACGATTTGGAAGAATTCCGTTCTCGTTCTGAAAATTTTAATCGAAGCGATTTCCCGTTTATAGTGAGCTTGCTTCGCGAAAACATGCTGTCGTCGGGAAAATGGAAGGATGAAATTGCCGGAAATGAAAAGGCTTTTGCCGAGTATGCAACGGAATATGAAATAGAAGTAGCGGCAAGTGAAATATTGGAACAGCAGGTGCAACAATTGTACGAAGAGCTTGATCAGTTGGAAAATATCCGCATGAAACTGGCTCTGTATGCCGTTACCGGAAAAGTGTTTGGTATTGAAAAACGAAGTGCATGACACGCCTTTCTTTTATCGGTCAACTGTCGGCTTGCGCTGCTTCCGGAGCACAGGTTCTGAATGACGATAGCCGTCAGCAATTGATTGATTTCATCTTATCTACTCAGAAGAACAATGGCGGTTTTGCTGATCGGGCAGGCAATCCGGATAGCTATTATTCGTTGTTCGCTCATCTGATTTTGAAAAAGCAGACTTCCATTTATCAGAAAAAATTATTGCATTTTACGACTGAAATAAAGCCAGCAAAAGAAAGCTGGGTGGACGCTTGTTGCCGGGCAATTCTTGCCAAAGAGCTGCATGCTTCGTGGCGTAGCCGGATTCGATTGTTTACAACGGCGCTAATCATGTTGCGAAAAAATTATTCATACGGAGATCAGGCTTATCCTGCTTTTTTAGCATTGCTTCTTTTCGATGCATTTGGAATGAATAATGTATTTACTCGTTTCGGATTGCGTCGTTTTTTGCACCGGATGCAGGTGTCTGAGATGCTACCTTGTCCTGTACTGGCGGCAGTCATGTTGCTGAAATTTCATACGGGAATGAATATTGAAAAGGAAAAGGCATTGCTGTGGTCGTTTTTTGTTGAAGAACAAGGTTTTTATGCGCACCGAAGTGCTCCGGGGGCAGATTTGCTCTCTACAGCGGTAGCTGTGTTTGCATTGAATCATTGCAACGAATCGCTGGCCTTGGCTGCTCCGGCTTGTTTGCAACTGGCGGAGAATTGTTTTATTGACGGAGCATTTGTTTCGGGCACAGGGGATGAATGTCGCGACAGTGAATATACTTTTTATGGTTTGCTTGCACTGGGAGCTTTGGCCTGAATACAATAGGGAGCAAAACGCCGGTTCAGTCAATCCGAAATTGCAAAGGAAGAATAGAAGATGAATAAGGAAAATATCCGAAAACAGTTTGATTTGTTAAGCTCGGTTTTGCTCGATTGGCAGAATGCTGATGGTTATTGGACTGGTGAACTTTCGTCGAGTGCGCTGGGCGTTGCTGTATCGGGAGCTGCTTTGCATTTTTACGACAAGGAAGCGAATCGTTTGCTTATTGAAAACGGAATGCGCTGGTTGGGCGAAAATATTAATGCTGATGGTGGTTTTGGCGATACAACGGATAGTCCGTCGAATATCAGCACCAGTTTGTTATGTTACGCATCTGTGTTTCTGAATCGCAATTTGTATGCTGAAAGCGATCGGGTGCTTGCCCAACTGGTGGTCTATCTTCAGTCGCAGGGAATTGATTTGCGCTCGGAGAATGTTTCAAAGGCAATTCTTACTCATTACGGAAGAGATTATACTTTCTCTGTCCCCATTCTGACCATGTGTGCCCTTTGTGGAATAACTGGTGACGATGCATTTGAGCATATTCCTCAATTACCTTTCGAGTTGGCATTAGTTCCCCGTTCGTGGTTGGGAAATCTGAGTGTCGTGAGTTACGCCGTTCCTGCGTTGGTTGCTGTGGGAATTGCAATTTTCAGGTTTAAAAAGAAAAAGAATTTTTTGCTGAAGCGAATACGCAAAGCTTGCATTCCGGCTGCAATACGAGAACTTGAGGCAATGATGCCTGTAAGTGGAGGTTTTTTAGAGGCGATTCCTTTAACAGCGTTTGTTTCGCTTTGCCTGATTCATGCCGGGTTTCGTGATTCTGTAGTCGTTGAAAGAGGAATTGATTTTCTGAAACAAACCAGTAGGGCCGATGGCAGTTGGGCGATTGACGTCGATTTGTCAACCTGGGTGAGTAGCCTGGCCGTGAAATCGCTGGGAACTCAGTTGCCTGCGGTGCTTGATGAGCGGAGACAACGAAAGCTGATGGATCATTTCCTTTCAATTCAGAATAAGACAAAGCATGCTTTTAATGGTACTTCTCCCGGTGGCTGGGGCTGGACAAATTTCTCAGGTTCGGTTCCCGATGGAGACGATACGCCCGGAGTAATGCTGGCATTGATGCGTTTGTCGAAATTTACGGGCCGCTCTGTTTCCTCTGAAATGGAAAGTGCCTGCGATTGGCTGGCGCGTTTGCAAAACAGCAACGGTGGCTTTCCAACTTTTACACGAGGTTGGGGGCAGCTGCCATTTGATCAGAGTTGTTGCGATTTGACTGGTCATATTGTATTGGCAATGAGTCAGTCGGTCGATTATTTGGATGGTGTTATTTCATCGAAAAAAACAGAGAAATATCAGCGGATTATTGCGCGGGGTATTCATTTTCTGAGCCGAAAACAGCGCGAAGATGGGGCATTGTTGCCGCTTTGGTTTGGCAATCAATGGGTGGCCGATCATTCCAATCCGGTGTATGGAACGGCGCGTGTGGTGAGCTATTTACTCGATGCCTTGGAGAGCCGGAATCTTCCACAGAAAGAAAAAGTGCTGCTGGCTGAAATTGTACGGAAAGGACAGAGCTATTTGCTGTCAGTACAAAATGCCGATGGCAGTTGGGGCGGAGCGGCGAATGTGCCCGGAAGTATCGAAGAAACAGCTTTGTCGATTTGTGCTCTGTCGGGGGCAGGAAATGATTGTTTGGAAAAAGGCTTTGCCTGGTTGAGTCGAACCATCGAAACGGAAGGGTTGAAAGCAAGTCCTATTGGTTTGTATTTTGCGTCGTTGTGGTACCGCGAAAAAATGTATCCGCTGGTAATGTCGCTGGAAGCATTCGGAAAATTAGGCTAAATCAGATCCGCAGCGATTCATCATCGGGATGCGTTTCCCATCTAATGTGGTGTAGCTGCCCAGAAGGTTGGCTGTCAGACAGGAGTGCACAGGCAATATCTCAACAATATCGCCAACCTTGAACTCAGCAAAATCTTTGTGAGAAGTTCGAATAATGCCATGTTCCTGCGATAAACTGCATACGTAATTTTTCTCATCAAGAAGAATCTCTTTGCCATCTTTTCGGATAATTATCCGTCCGTACAGTGGTTTCCCGTCTGTATTGATAATGAATTCTTTCGTTAAGTGAACCGCTCCTCCGTAGATGACAACTTCGTTGCGTGAACCATGCGTGGCGACAACCGGACAAGCGACGCGCACAGCAATATCCTCCATCCGGCAAGAGCCCAAAGCATGTTGCATCAGATCGTAAAAAACAAAATTTCCGGGACGTATTTCATCTACTCCATCAAAATTGTTGCAAATGCTGCATGTTGGGGTATCGCCCAATGAAATTTTCAATCCGGGAAAATCCTTTTTGTAGCGATTTTTTAGCGCACGCATTTTTAACAGCGCATCAAAATGAATGCTGAATATTTCGTTTTGCGATTGGGCATGATAGCTATGCCCGGCATGAGTTAAAAAGCCACGAAACGAGAGCAATGAAGATTCTTTTATTGTTGAAAGAAGTTGATCGATGAGCGAAGTTTTTGCTGCAAGAATTCCGGTTCGGTGATAGCCTGTGTCAATCTTCAAAAAAATGCCGAGTGGGAAGCGGATGAATTTATTGAGGTATTGCAGCGTTTCCTTGCTTTCTACAAGCAGGTTGAGCTGTATTTTCGCTGCAAGCTGGTTGATGTCGTCAATTTCAGCAATGTTTGCAGGAAAAGCGATGGTGATGTCATTCCATCCGTGTCCGGCAAAATAATTTGCCATTTGCATCGACGAAACGGTTATTTTTCGGACTCCTGCTTGTTGAAACCATTCTCCAATTTGTGCTGATTGATGTGTTTTAAAATGGGGACGGAAATCAAGTTGCCACTCTCGGGCTTTTGTAGCCATGCGGAGGATATTCATCGTGCACTTTTCCTCGTCAAGGATCAAGGTTGGTCGAACAATTTGCATAGTAGAAATATGAAAAAGTAAATAGCTATGCAGCATTCTCGATCAGTATGCGCAGAGAAATTCCCGCCATATTATTCAGTAATGTATTTCCGATCGAAGCAGCCCCGTTTAATGGTTCTAAAATAGCAAATTGTTTTGATGAATTGAAGGGCTGAAAAAAGAAAAAGGAGTCTTGCTGACTCCTTTCTATATTATTCGAGAATAATTGTTTGTGCCCGATTTGGACCAACCGATGCAATGGTTATCGGAATGCCAGTTTCTTCTTCAATGAAGTTGATGTAATTATTAAATTCTTCAGGAAACTCATCCTGATGAGCCATTTTGGTCAGGTCGGTTTGCCAGCCCGGAAGTTCAACATAAACTGGTTTTACATTTCCTTTCAATTCGTAAGGAAATTGTTCTACCACTTCTCCGTCAATTTCGTAACCAACACAAATATTAATTGTTTCGAATGTATCCATCACATCCGCTTTCATCATAATTAATTCAGTAACACCGTTCAGCATGATGGAATATTTCAATGCTACCAGGTCGAGCCATCCGCAACGACGCGGGCGACCAGTAGTTGAACCATATTCTCGACCTGCGTCACGGAGCTTTTGTCCTGTTTCGTCGAACAATTCTGTAGGGAATGGTCCTGAACCAACGCGGGTACAGTAGGCTTTGAAAATACCGAAAACTTTTCCGATTCTTTGAGGAGCAATGCCCAGTCCGGTACATGCGCCGGCACAAATTGTGTTCGATGAGGTTACAAACGGGTAGGAACCAAAATCAATGTCAAGGAGTGTTCCCTGTGCTCCTTCTGCCAGCACTGTTTTTCCTTCATTCATCAGATCATTGATGAAGTGTTCGCTGTCAACAATCTGGAATTGTTTCAAAACTTCTACACCTTCCATCCAGTCTGCTTCGGCTGCTTGTAGCATTTCAGCATACTCGAAATGGTAATAATTGTCGAGCTGATCTTTGTGCGCGGCAACTCTGGTTGAATATTTCTGTTCGAAATCGTCAAGCAAGTCTCCAACGCGTAAGCCGTCGCGGCCAATTTTGTCGCGGTATGTTGGGCCAATCCCTTTTAGGGTTGAACCAATTTTTGTATCTCCTTTTGCTGTCTCCGACGCGGCATCCAGAATTTTATGTGTAGGTAAAATAAGGTGGGCTTTTTTCGAAATGAACAAGTTTTTGCTC
This sequence comes from Prolixibacteraceae bacterium, assembly GCA_963668595.1. GTDB lineage: Bacteria > Bacteroidota > Bacteroidia > Bacteroidales > Prolixibacteraceae > GWE2-42-39. The sequence continues at coordinate 4,287,567 of OY764876.1, forward strand.
AAATCGATACCCAGCTTACTGATTGATTCAATTTCCTTTTTGAAGGTAACCGGGTCGAGAACAACTCCGTTTCCGATCAGGTTTACTTTTTGTTCGTGGAAAATACCAGAAGGAATGGTGTGCAATACCTGCTTGATATTATTTATTTCGAGGGTGTGACCGGCATTTGGCCCTCCCTGGAAACGGGCAATTACGTCGTAGCGGGGGGTCAACACATCCACTACTTTTCCTTTTCCTTCGTCACCCCATTGGAGGCCTAATAAAACGTCTGCTTTCATCGATCTATTATTTCAGATTATTCAATATCACTTTAAATTGCGAAAACCGGAATGTTAGCATTGAAACAGGTTTCGCTTTTACACAGCAAACCGCTGAAATAAAAGCACCGATGGCATATATTTCTGCGGAAATTTTCAGCATCTAAAAGTACAAATTATTTGGTGATAACCAGAAAAAAAAGCCCCTTTATAAAAAAGAGGCTTTCAATATAGAATGTGTTAAAACTTATTTAACGTTCGAGGTTTTGTCCGTAAACGTACAGGCTGTGATGCGATATTTTGAAGTTGTTTTTCTGACACACTTCATCAATAATTTCGCGAATTCGCGGATCGTAGAATTCGAATACTTCTCCCGAACGCATGTCGATCAGGTGATCGTGCTGCAAGCGGGCAAAAGCTTTTTCGTATTGGGCAATGTTTTTACCAAACTGGTGTTTTACCAGAATTTTACATTCCTGAAGTAAATCAACAGTGTTGTATAAAGTTGCCCGACTAACCCGGTAGTTTTTATTTTTCATCGAAATATAAAGCGATTCGATGTCGAAATGACCGTCGCGACTGTATATTTCATCCAATATGGCAAACCGTTCCGGAGTTTTTCGGTGTCCGTTTCGTTCAAGATATTCCGTAAACATAGCCTTCACAGCCTCTCTTGTCTGATGGTTATTCATACTTAAACCGATTTTAAATAGACTTCAAAAATAGCAAATATTTTCAATTTAGCATGATTCTAAATAGTAAATCTGCTAAACCTGTTCAATTCGCTCTGCTTTATCTACTCCTTTGATTTTCAGTAATCGGGAAATTAATTCGCTTAAGTCTTGCAGGTTGTGCACATACAGGTACAAATCGCCTTCGAAAATGCCGTCGTGTGCATCGAAATGAACTGTTCTCATATTAATGTTGTGCTGCTTCGAAATGATGTTGGTGATTTCACTAACTACTCCAACCCGGTCGAAACCACTGATGCTTATACGCGACAAGTACGACAGCTTTTTAAAACGGGTCCATTCGGCAGTAATGATCTGGTCTCCCTGCTGAGACATTAATTTGTTCGCTTCGGGGCAACTGCGTTTGTGGATGATCACATGATCGTTGCCGGATATGTATCCGACAACATCGTCGCCAGGGATTGGATTGCAACAGCGAGCCAGCGAATAATTCGAATATTCGGGGTCTTCCTGTAGTAAATAAGGTTGTTTTTTATCGTATTTGCTGAAGAGTTTTTCTAATTCTTCTTCTTCATTCGTATTCGAGCCAAAAGTTAAGCGCCAGTATTTTACCAGCTTATTTTTTCGGCGTGTTTTTAGTACGTCTTCAATTTGACTGATGTCGAGAAAACCCATGCCAACTTGTGCATAAAGTTGTTCTTTGTTCGAAAGATTGTAGTAGGCAGTTATCTTTTTTAAGGTGTTGGCAGAGGGGAGGATATTGTATTCTTTTAATTTTTCTTCGATCAGTTGGCGACCCTTGTCAAGGTGTTTGCGTTTATCGAGTTTGAATGACTGTTTGACTTTGGTTTTTGCTTTGGCCGTAACCAGAAAAGTTAGCCATTCTAATTGTGGCGATTGGGTTTTTGAGGTCAGGATTTCAATCTGGTCGCCACTTTGCAAAACGTGCGAAACGGAAACTAGTTTGTGATTGATTTTTGCGCCAATACAATGGTCGCCTAATTCGGTGTGTATTTCGTATGCAAAATCGATGATCGTTGAGTTTTTCGGCATGGAAACCATTTTCCCTTTTGGGGTAAATACGATAATTTCTGACGAAAATAAATTCATCTTAAATTCGTCAAGAAATTCCAGCGCATCAGATTCCGGGTTTTGCAGAAGTTCCCGGATTTTTTCGAGCCATTTATCTAGCTCGTTTTCCATTGAGCTTTGGTTTTCCTTGTATTTGTAATGTGCTGCAAAACCTCGTTCGGCAATCTCGTCCATGCGGTAAGTACGTATCTGTACTTCAACCCATTTGCCCAAAGGTCCCATTACTGTTACATGCAGTGCTTCGTAGCCATTTGCTTTGGGGGTGGTAATCCAATCGCGAATACGGTCGGGTTTGGGTTTGTAAATATCAGTAACCAGCGAAAGAATATCGAAGCATTGCCGTTTTTCCGATATATTTTTCTTCGGATGGAAAACAATTCGGATGGCCATCAAATCATACACTTCATCAAACGAAACGCCTTTGGTTTGCATCTTATTCCAGATCGAATAGATCGATTTTAGTCGCTCTGTAATGGTGAAGTCAATATTTTCGGCCTGCAATTTTTCAATAATCGGCTTGATGAATTCGTTTACCAGATAGGTGCGCTTTTCAGCTTGGTTGTGTAGCCGGAAATTGATTTGGTTGTAGGTTTCCGGATCTTTGTATTTCAGACTTAAATCTTCAAGTTCTGTTTTTATTGCATAAAGCCCGAGCCGGTGGGCAAGAGGACCAAAAATGTAGAGCGTTTCAGCTGCGATTTTAAGTTGCTTGTGCGGTGGCATCGATTCCAGAGTTCGCATATTATGCAGGCGGTCGGCCAGCTTAATCAGAATAACTCGCACGTCGTCCGAAAGGGTCATCAGCATTTTGCGGAAATTGGTGGCTTGTTTCGAATCGGTTTGCGATGTGAATTCTTCATTAAGTTTTGTCAAACCATCAACAATTAGCGCAATACGATCGCCAAATAAGTTCCGAATATCTTCAAGCGTATAGTCTGTGTCTTCAACAACGTCGTGCAAAATCGCAGAAATGATACCCGTTGCGCTAAGCCCAATTTCTTCAGCAACAATTTTGGCTACGGCCAGAGGATGAATAATGTACGGTTCACCTGATTTGCGTTTAACTCCGGCGTGGGCATTGTTGGCAAATTCAAATGCTTTGTGAATACGCACTTTCCCTTCTTCCGAAACTTTATCACACGCTTTGATAAGCTCTTCGTAATAGTCCGAAATTAATCGCTGTTCTGCCTTTGTTTGCAAATTACTCATCGTTCTTTCCCCCGGAAAAATCAATCCTGTGTTGTTAAAAAGTAAAGATATATTTTTTCTGAAAAATCTGTTGCGGGGCAGATTAATTCAGTAAGCTCAATGTGCAAAAAGTTGTGTTTCTACCAATTCGCAAATGATGTGGCCGATCATAATATGCGCTTCCTGAATTCGGGCAGTGTTGGAGGAAGGTATATTGAACAACAAATCTGCGAATTCTTTCATCTTGCCTCCGCTTTCTCCTGTCAAAGCAATCACGGTCATGCCTGTTTCACGTGCTTTTACCATTGCATTGATCACATTCTGCGAATTCCCGGAAGTAGAGATTGCTACCAGAACGTCTTGCGCTTTGCCAACTGAATCGATATAACGGGCATAGGCATCTTCAAAATTGAAATCATTGGAATAAGCAGTCAGAAACGAAGTGTTTACATGACAGGCTTCAGCAGCAATGGGAGGTCGGTCGATAAATAACTTGCCGGAGAGTTCAGCAGCCAGGTGTTGTGCATCGGCAGCACTACCTCCGTTGCCACAGAAAATAGTTTTACCTTCCTGTTGATAGGCTTCGATGATAATATGTACAGCCCGACTAATTTTATCGATGATCGCTTGATCGGATAAAATAGACAATTTCAGGTCAACAGAAGCCTGAATGCGTTCTTTTATTTGGCTTGAATGATTCAATTTCCGGAAAATATAGAATTGAAGGTGAAAGTAATACTATTTGCTGAGTAATACTACTTTCACCTGCGTGGATTACAGAAAAACGGAGATGCCTATTTTCCCTCCGGAAAATGCATTTCCTCCTCCAAATTCAAGGTTGAGGGAAACTTTATCGGAAAAATAGTAGCGTCCACCGATTTGTGCGCCAAAACCCAGATCGGAAGTGTGAGACCCAGTATAACTATTGGGTGAATTCCAAATGTAAAATCCCAGATTGAGCCCGGCATAAACATCCCAATTGTCAGGAATTTCGAGAATGGTGTTGAAGTGATAATTTCCGTTACCCGAAACTCCGATTACTGAGTGGTCGTATTTGTACGTGCCTATTTTTTCGTTGTACGAACGAAATGATAATTCGCCTCCAACGGTAATGTCGTCGTGAACGGCATAGTCGAGTCCAATGTAAACAGGTAAACCCCATGACGATAGTCCAAAACCACCGTTTAACTGTTTCTCTCCTTTGGTGTATGGACTTTGGGCCATTACTGCCAGAGATGAAAAAACAACCAGCATTAATAACGATAATTTTCTCATAGTTTGAAAATTTAATTTCAGCACAGATAGTTCTGTTTTATACTGTCAGTACTGAAAAGTTGATGTAATTTTTATAACTGTTGCAGAACCTGAAAAATTGCACGAGTCATGTTCGACCAGGCAAATTTCTGTTTTTCCAATTTAACGTTTTGCACGAAAATAGGTTCTCTGTTGTGGTCATAAAAATCACAAATGGCATTGGTAATTTCAGTCGGATTTGGTTCAACTACATAACCAGCCCTCCCGTGAGGAATGATTTCAGAAAGCCCTCCCACATTGGTAACCAGCATTGGTTTGTGAAAATGAAAACCGATTTGGGTCACTCCACTTTGCGTTGCCGATTTGTAGGGTTGAACAATCAGGTCGGCAGCGCAGAAATACCGGTTTACTTCTTCGTTTGGAATGAAGTCGGTTTTCAGAATAACCTGATCTTTCAATTTTAATTGCGCTATTTGTTCCAGATATTTGTCTGGTTTGGAGTAAAATTCGCCGGCAACAATCAGTTTTAGTGGCAATTTTCGAATTTGTGAATCAGCAATGGCTTCCAGCAAAATATCCAGCCCTTTGTAGTCGCGAATAAATCCAAAGAATAATAAATACTTGTAATTTGGATCAAGTTGAAGCAGCTTGATGGCTTCTGCTTTTTTAATACGATCGCCAAAATTATCAAACAATGGATGAACTGTTTGAATTGCAGGCAAGGATGCACGAAATGAGAGCGCATCGTTATATACTTTTTGCGACATGGCTACCAACCCATGGATGCGATTCATGAAAAATCGGGTGAGCAAGTGGTCGCCGGGGCGTTTTTCATGAGGAATGATATTGTCGGCCAGACAAATGATTTTTGTATGCTGGTTTTTTCCGATGAACCACAACAGGCTACCAAAGCATGGAGCTAAAAAAGGAAGCCAGTAACGAATAATCACCAAGTCTGGCTTCTCGCGTCCGATACGACGCCCTGTTTTAATCCAGTTGAATGGATTGATGGCATTGATTGTTCTTCGAATCGATAGATTTTGTGGCGCAGGTCCGTCCACATACTGTGTTTTCCCCGGAAATAGCAATGAGGGATATTGTACTGTAAAGGTTTCGATTCGTACCTGATGTCCTTCGTTTGTGAATTCTTCTGCCAGACGTTCATTTCCAGCGGCAATGCCTCCCCGGTAAGGGTAAGCTGGTCCTATAATCAGAATGTTTGCCAAGGTGTTTCGTTTTTTCTGTTAGTGTTGTACAAATTTGCAATATGTTTACGACACTGAAAAGTGAATTATCACGAATCCTTGAAATGTGAATGATAAAGAGGGCGAAGATGATGCTTATTCTTTCTCCAGTACTGATTCGATGAACCGGATTATTTCCTCTGTTTGCGTTGGTTCGAACCAATGAATATCTGAATCTTTTTTGAACCAGGTGAGTTGTTTGCGAGCATATTTCCGACTGTTATTCTGTATTTGCTCAATGGCCTGCTCTCGTGTGATGAGACCATCGAAATGGGCAAATATTTCTTTGTATCCGACAGTATTCAGTGAATTGAGCTGTCTCATCGGGTAAACTTTCATCGCTTCTTCAAATAGACCCTGCTCAACCATTTGTAAAACACGCTGGTTAATTCGCTTGTAAAGATGTTCCCGCTCTGTATTTAGTCCGATTTTTATTATTCTGAAAGGTCGTTCTTTGGTCGTTTCTGTACGGAACGACGAGTAGGGTTTTCCAGTCATAATGCATATTTCGAGGGCATGCAGAATCCGCTTCGGGTTTTTTAGGTCGGCTTGCTGATAATAATCCGGATCAAGTTGTTTTAACTGAATCCGAAGTGGCTCCAGTCCATTTTCTTCAAAATCAGTGAGTAGTTGATTCCTGATTTCCGCATCAACATTGGGCAGGTCGTCAATGCCTTTGCATACTGCATCAATATAAAGCATGGAGCCTCCCGTCATAATTGCCGGATTAGTCGCTGGATGTAACGTATTTAGGATGTCAAGCACTTCCATCTCGAACATGCTGGCGTTGTAGTACTCTTCGATGGAGTGATTTTGTATCAGGTGATGTTTTACTGCATGCAAGTCTTCTGTGGGAGGAACAGCAGTGCCAATTGCCAGCTCTTTGTAAATCTGACGCGAGTCGGCCGAAATAATTTCTGTAGAGAAGTGCTGTGCCAGTTTAATACTTACTGCCGATTTCCCAATGCCCGTTGGTCCAACTACTACAATTAATGTGTTTTTCATTTTTTCGAAATAAAGAGGCAAAGGTAGTTTATTTTGCGAAAGAAGAGAATGCAGACCGGATGGCAAGGAGGGGGGAGAGGACTAAAATTAATGCAGAGAACAGAAAAAAGGAGGCTAATTGCCCATAGCCGTCAACTTAAGAAATCCGGGTTTGCCAAATTTGATTTTGGCATATCCGGATTTTTTGTTTTTATCTAAATATAAAGGGGGGAATTCAAAAGCAGCTCGCCTGAAATTACAAGTTCTTTAGAGAAGCTGTTCAGTTCAGAAGAATTGATGGATGCAGCAAGAAAAACGGGATTTATGAAACGAAAATCTAAGTTAAACCCGTTTGTGTTTTTTGATTTAATGATGTACGACTCCAGTGCAAGGTCGTCAAAAAGTCTCAATCAGTTGGCAATTGAGGCCCAGTCTTCACACAATGTTGAAATAAGCAAACAAGGAGTTGACAAACGTTTCAGTGACTGCGCAGTAAGCTTTTTGAAATTGCTGATCGAAAGACAACTTCAGTGCGAGTTAAACCGTCAGTTAGATAGCAGTTGGTTAGATTTATTCAACCGGGTTGTTATCAAAGATTCAACCCGCTTTGAGCTTCCTGAGCAATACGCTGAACATCTTCCTGGGTCAGGGGGAGCCGCTTCCAAAGCCGGAGCTTGCCTCCAATTTGAATTTGACTTTAAAAGCGGGCAAATAATCGACTTAAACCTCACGGCAGCAAATAGACCGGATGTTACAGACTCGCTCCAAACTCTTAGCCTTGTTGGTCCCAATGATCTGATCATCCGGGACCTTGGCTACTTTGCATTTAAATCCCTTCTAAATATCGCGGAGAAAGAAGCATTTTTTATTTCCAGGCTTCGTCCCAAAATAATTGTTTATGAACTCAATGCAGGAGAACTTCAACCAATGGATTTCGGAGTCCTCTATCGGCGTATGAAAAAATATGGACTGAACCGGATAGAGAAAAATGTGTTTATCGGGACTGAACCGAAAATACCGGTTCGACTGGTTATTGACCTGTTGCCCGAAGAAATCTACCAACAACGAGTACGGAAGGCAGACAAAAAACGGAAAAGCCAAGGGTGCAAGAGTAGTGAAAAGTTTAAACTGATGTCCCGTTTTAGCCTGATTATTACCAATATCCCTGAAGATATCCTACCTGTTCATGCTATTACTGCGATATACAGAACCCGCTGGCAAATTGAACTGATCTTCAAAATATGGAAGTCAATACTGGGGGTAGATCATATTCGAAATATGAAATACTCCAGGTGGCTGTGCATCCTGTATTTTAAACTGCTCATGATGATTGTTAACTGGAGTATCATCATGAACAAACGCCCCCTGATATATAAGAAAACAGCCAAACTACTAAGCCTGATTAAAAGTTTTAAAACTTTGTTTGATAACATCTACCGACTAAGGATTGAACTCAAAAAAAACTCACCGGGACTCGTTCATTTTATGGCTTGGGCCGAAAAAATATTATCCCGGAACCATTGGTTGGAAAGAAAAAAAACAAGCTTGGATTAGAAGAAATAATACACATATCACTTTGACATTCAGTTATATATTACTATATTCAATAAAAAAAAACGGGACGAATCCTGATAACTCAATCCCGTTTTTATAACCTAAAATGTTCTTTGATATGAGTGAAATTACCAGAATTAACCCTGTTCTCAAAAGGAATGGGGATAAAAACAGCTATATACTCATAATTTTACCGTTAAGTTGACGGCTATGGGCTAATTGCCTCCTTGAATTAAATCATCCATCTCTCCGAAAATCTCGGTATAATCATCTAAATCTCCAAAATCATGATAGTTCTCAAATAACCGACTATCCTGCGAATTGAGAAAATCCACGTCGTCCGACAAAATTTGCTTGGGGGCTTTTCCTTCCATGAAGGCAATTTGTGGTTCATTTAGATTTCTGTCCATAATAATTCCTGTTAATTCTACATAAAACATTCTGTCGTTGAAAAAATCAAAAACGTATAAAAGCTTTTGGTAGGGTGCTTTGATGAGATTTTTGATTTTTGTCTTATTCATTAAATAGCGTTGAGTTCTATTTGGTTCGTTCAATAACCCGATTTCATTTTTTCTTCCCCATCTGTCATCACTCAGAAAAAAGGAGGCAAGTTGATCACTGTCAAAATTTGCACATTGTTGAATGGTTGAATGAAGAGCAAGAAAACTTTCTTCCGGATTAATTTCGATGATGCAGATAAATTCCGGTTTATCGCTTGATGTGATTTTAAAAGAATATATCATGCCTTATCTTTTGCTTAAATCTGAATTTTAGTAAAACACAACAAATTTATGCTATCGGTTTTCTTTAACGGCAAAAAAAAATAAAAGGTTAGGACGCAAGTGTTAAAAAATATTAATTACATGAAATAGCTTTTTAATGTGCAGATATGCTGTGTTTTGTGTTTTGTTGATTTGTGTGCTTTAATGTCATTTTTGCAGAATATTCGAATTAATTCATGGTATATTCATTAAATATTCGGCAGATCAAGTCGAATGCTGGAATTTTCAAGCTCAAAAATGGGGCTTGCAGCTCTCGTTTTTTATTCAGAAATTACACTACTCTAAAAAAAGAGGTATTGTTTCAGAAAATAATCTGAGTAATAGAAGCAGATTCTTATCAAAGATGTTGATTTATGCAAGGACAGCGAATTGTTTATGAGAATATTCGGATTGCTCTTCAGTCGATTCGAAGCAATTGGTTGAGGACAATTCTTACCGTGTTGATTATTGCAGTAGGAATAACTGCACTGGTCGGAATTCTGACTGCAATTGACTCCATAAAAAGTTCGATTACGAAGGAATTTACCATGATGGGGACCAATACGTTCTCAATTACTTCACGTGGAATGCGTGTGCAGGTGGGAAACAGTCGTTATCGTACTCGTAATTATTCGTATATTAGTTATTATCAGGCGAAAGAGTTTGCTGAACGTTTTGAATTTCCAGCTGTTGTTTCTATTTCAGTGTACGCTACCGGTACTGCGACACTGAAATATGGAGAGAAGAAAACTAATCCCAATGTAAGTGCACAAGGGGTTGATAATAATTTTCTTTTTACTGCGGGACACGAATTGCAGGCAGGGAGGGCTTTCTCCGAAGAAGATATTCGTTCGGGGAGAAGTGTTGTTTTGCTGGGAAATGCTATTGCAATGAAATTGTTTGATAAAGATGAAGATCCGATTAATAAGACAATAAGTGTTGGAGGTGGGAAATACAAAGTCATTGGAGTATTGAAATCGAAAGGAAGTGGCTTTGGTGGAAATGGTGATCAGATGTGTTTGGTGCCATATACCAATGTGCGTAATTATTTCTCGCGACCCAATATGAATTTTACCGTCCAGGTGAAAGTGGAAAATCAGGAACTGATGGATGCAGCAGTTGGACAGGCTGAAGGCGTATTTCGTCAGGTTCGGAAATTGAATCCGGCTGATGAAAGTGACTTCAATATTGAAAAGAGCGATAATCTTGTAAATATTCTTCTTGATAATATTCGGAATATTACATTGGTTGCAACACTAATTGGCCTTATTACTTTGTTTGGTGCCGCAGTAGGATTGATGAACATTATGCTGGTGTCTGTTTCTGAGCGAACCCGTGAAATTGGTACGCGCAAAGCAATCGGGGCAACGTCTCGGGTTATTCGTCAACAATTTCTGATTGAATCAATTGTTATAGGTCAATTAGGAGGAGCACTTGGTATTGTTTTGGGAATACTTGCGGGGAATGGTGTTTCTGCTTTAATTAAAATTCCATTTTTCATCCCTTGGGTTTGGATTATTACCGGCGTAGTACTTTGTTTTGGAGTGAGTATTGCTTCCGGGTATTATCCTGCACAAAAAGCGTCAAAACTTGACCCAATTGAAAGTTTGCGATACGAATAAAAAGAAATAATCAATACTTCTTTGTTGTATTTAAATGTCATATATACATTTAGTTACAGTATTTTACTTTATTTTATGATTAAGTAAAGTTATATGTGTGAAATTTATTTTGGTTTAATATATTGAATAAGATTTTGTTGCTTTAAATGTCATATATACAGACATTTATGCGTGTGTATGCAGCTGGCGAAAATCTAATTTTTTATAGAAAATGAGTATCGTTTTGTTGATTTTAATTTAATCATCATAGATACAGGTTGTTATGATGATTGATTTGATTGAATTATTTAAAGTTCTAATTTTTTTTAGTGCTTCTCTTTCTAAAAAATGGTGTCAGAACTGAGAAAATTCTGGATTTTTCATTTTTCCCAATAAAAAAGGGCTGTCTTTCGACAACCCTTCTATATTATTAATGGATAACAGCAATTATTTTACTGAATCCATGTATTGGATCAATTCGCATACTTTTGCTGAGTAACCCATTTCGTTGTCGTACCATGATACAACTTTAACGAATGTAGGAGACAACTGAATTCCAGCTTCTGCGTCGAAGATAGAAGTACGAGTGTCACCGATGAAGTCGTTAGAAACCACTGCATCTTCAGTATAGCCAAGGATTCCTTTCAGTTCGCCTTCTGAAGCGGCTTTCATTGCTGCACAAATTTCAGCATAAGAAGTTTCTTTTGCCAAACGAACTGTCAGGTCAACTACTGATACGTCAGGAGTTGGAACACGGAAAGCCATACCTGTTAATTTGCCGTTCAATGAAGGAATTACTTTTCCTACAGCTTTTGCAGCACCTGTTGATGAAGGAATAATGTTTTGTCCTGCACCGCGGCCACCTCTCCAGTCTTTTGCTGAAGGACCGTCAACAGTCTTCTGAGTAGCAGTAGTCGCGTGAACTGTAGTCATCAAACCTTCAACGATACCAAAATTGTCATGCAATACTTTAGCGATAGGAGCCAAGCAGTTAGTTGTACAAGAAGCGTTTGATACGAAGTTCATATCGTTGGTATATGAAGTGTGGTTAACACCCATTACGAACATTGGAGTATCGTCTTTTGAAGGAGCAGAGAAAATTACTTTTTTTGCACCAGCGTCAATGTGTCCCTGTGCTTTTGTTTTTTCAAGGAACAAACCTGTTGATTCAACTACATATTCTGCACCAACAGCTCCCCAGTTAATATCAGCTGGGTTTCTTTCTGCTGTTACACGGATTTCGTTTCCATTAACGATCAGTTTGCCATCTTTTACTGCAACTTCTCCTTTGAAGATACCGTGGGTAGAGTCGTATTTCAACATGTAAGCCATGTAGTCAACGTCAATCAGGTCGTTGATTGCAACTACCTGGATAGTGCCTTTGGCGATAGCCTGGCGGAAAACGAAACGACCAATGCGGCCAAATCCGTTGATACCGATTTTAATTTGTGACATAGTTGTTTTCTTTTAATTAATGTATGAAAGAATATTTGTTTAAAGATCCTCCACCTCTTTCGAAATGGACATACAAATTAAATATATATATACAGAAACGTCAAATTTTTTTCTGACGCACTCCTTTTTTTCAAAGATTGCTTAATTTTTAGTTAATGTTCGTTTTTATAATAACGAGATTATAGATTACATATCTCTTGTTTTTGCACGAGAAAGACGCGATTTGCCTGTTTTTTTTCGACAAACGGGGCAGAGCGATCTGAAATATTCAATTCTCAGGGGTTGAAAAAATGAGTAATCGATGAAAAAACAGTGTTTTAGATTGAAAATTGATGTTTCTGTTTTTTTCTGAATTAGACGAAAACTGCATTATTAGGCTTGTTTCTGGGGAAAAGTTGTAGGATGCAAACTGTAGGCAGGGCAATTACACGAGGATTTGCATGAATAAAAAACAAGCGAAACGAAAGAGACAAGTAAAAGTACGAGAAAATATTTTCGAAGTTTGAGCTTGTTTTGTTTGTCTAAAGTCATCATTGTTTGATCATTTTTTATAAGTAATTCATTTAAATAACCAGAATAGAATATAAAAATTGTAGAATGCACTCAAAAATAAATAAAAACTGTATTTTTAGATTCAAATTGTGATACACAAATTTTGAGTGTTTGCTATTTTGGTATAATATATAAAATCTGCTCCGGACAAAGAAGTGTGATCGCTTCAAACATCAGGGGATACAATGGTTACAGCAAAAAATAATTGCAAAATATTTTATTTTTATGCAGGATTATTTTTGTACATTGCTGATAAATTTTATACGTTTGTAATATAAAGACCCGAAAAAGGGATGAATATGTCTTAAAAAATAGAAGAAATGAATGATATAATACAATCAATCAATCAATTAAGTTCAATTAAAAAACAATTGCTATGAGAAAATCATTTACTCGGGTATTTGGTATTTTTATATTGAGTATGATGATGACCTTGTACGGCTTGGCTCAACCTTCGCTGACAACGGGCACGCTTACCAATATTAAAAAGACCGATAAGCTTATGCTGCTCTCAGACAAGGCTGTTACGCCAGGTACGGGAGTAGTACGTTTGTTGGATGCGTTAGGCAATCCAATTAAAACTTATCAAGCAAGCAATTCTAGTTTTGTTACTATTAGTGACAAAAAGAATGCTGCTAATAAGTATGAAATTACCGTTGACTTTACTTCTTATTTGGCTGAAGAAACAGCTTATCAGTTGGAAGTTGATGCTAATTTCGTAAAAGACGCAACTGCCGGTAATGCTGCTGTTGCAGCTGCAGCTGTGCAAGTGGGTGACTGGACTGCTCCTATTTTGAAGGCAAGCACTCCATTTAAACCTAAAAGCACAGAGACTGTTAATGTTCAGTTAGGTGAAGTGTTGGAAGTTACTTTTAATGAAGATGTGAAATTGGCCGCTGGTGCTCAGGTTCATATTTATACAGATAATGGAACTTCTTACGGAAACTTATTTGAAACTGTTTCTGGTGGAAGTTTAGCTATAAAAGCTGGTGATGCCAAAACAATTCAAATTACTGCATCAAAACCATTCGTTCAACTTACAAAGTATTATGTAACAATTCCTAAGGGATCTATTGTTGATCAACCTGACATTTTTGGTAATGATAACCAAAATAAATATGAAGGTTGGTTGAATGATGCAACTAAATGGTATTTTACTGTTCGTGATAATACAATCGCTTCTTTTACAAAAAAAGTTGCCGATAACATCGCAAAAGATAAATTCGATGTTTTCATGCAATTGGATAAAGCTGGTACCGCTTATGTAATGGCAGTACCTAAAGGAGCTGCTGTTCCTGCGAATGCTGATTTCACTGCTGGAAATGGAATGAAAACTAAAGCGGTTGATGCTGCAAGTAAAGATTTTTATGTTACTTTGACTCAGTATTATACTGGAGCTGGTGCAGCCAACCTTCAAGAAGGTGTTGAATACGATGTATATGCATACACTGAAAATACTCAGGTTGCTGCAAACGTAATGAACCCAGCTCAAAAAATAATTTCTGCTGTTAAAACTCTTGATGTAACTTCTCCTGTTGCAACATTGTTCCCTCTTGATGGTGCTGTTAATGTAACTACTGCTAGCATGAAAATTCATGGTGCATATTATATTGCATTAAGTTTTTCAGCGGGAGCTGGAGATGTAGTTAAAAAAGGTAATGGAAGTGTTTCTATTTACAAATGGGATAATAATTCTCCGAACCATACTGAAGTATTATCAGTTCCTATTGCTGATTGTAAGTTGACTGTAGATCCTACAGCTACAACTACAACTCAAGGAGACTCATTGTATATCCCTGTTCCTCAGGCTACATGGGAAAGTGCACAAACTTATTTCGTGAAATTCCCTCAAGGTTTGGTTACTGATTTGAGTACAAACCCAATTGCAGGTATCACAAATACTGAAGATTGGAAATTTACGATCATTGATTATCTTGCTCCTACAGTTACTATTACTGAAAATCAAACAGCTACTACTGCTGCAAATAAAGTGGCAAAAGTAATTGCTACCTACAATGAGCAAATCTGTTCTGACAATGTAGGAACTTTGATGAATGATGCTGCTTTTAAAAATGCTTTACTTATTGAAAAACTTTCAGGAACTTCCAAAGTAGCTGTAAATGCAGCAGACTATGTTGTGTCGAATGTAGGAAATAAAACATTTACTATCGATTTGACTGTAGTTTCAGAAGGAACTTATTATGTAACAATTCAGAAAGATAAAGTATTTGACCTTATTGGAAACAAACGAGGAGTGGCAGATCCTTACACATTAAATGTGAAAGATTTTGAAGCTCCAGTTGTTACCTTTAAACCTGATTTGAACACTGTTGCTGCTAATTATCAGATTGGTAAAACTGATGATTTTGTAATTGAATTTAACGAACCAGTATATCGTGGCGATAATGGTGCTGCTATTGATGATGCTTATGTTGCTGCGCATGTTATTTTGCGTAAAGGAACAGACAACTCTGGCGCTTTCGTTACTGCAACTTATACTGTTGCTCCAAATGCAAAATCATTTATTATTAATCCTGCAAACGATTTTACAGCTGTAGGAGATCTATATTGGTTAGAACTTGGTGCAGGAACAGTAAAAGATGCTGCTGGTAATGCTATTGCATATCAATCTGCACAATATGTTGTTGATGATTTCCAAAAACCTACTGCAACATTCAAATATGCAGCAGGTACTGCATTTACTACTGCATTAGTTAATCCTACTGGTTTAGTTCCTTATGTCGAATTTACAGAAGGAGTTAAAAAATTAGATGGAACTGCTATTGCGAATGGTGCTGATGCTACTACTTATATTAATTTCAAGGAAAACGGAGAAAATGTTCTCTATACTGCAACATGGGACTTGTTGACAGATCCAGCAAAACCACATATTGTTATTACTTATGGTTTTGGAAATAGCAAACAATATGATATTTCTATTGGCAAATCATTAATTGATAATAATAACAATTCATTTGATGGTGCTTCTGTAACATTTAATACATATTCAACTGCTGCTCCTTCTGTTTCTTTGAAATCTCCGGATTCAAACGAGCATAAAGTTGTTGCAGGAAAAGTAGTTGAAGTTACATTTAATGAGAAAATTTCTGCAGGAGCGAATATTGCTCTCATTACTGTTACATCTAATGTGTCTGGAGCTTTAGCTTATACTACAGAAATTTCTGATAAAGTATTGAAAATTAAACCTACTGTTGCATTGTTGCCGAACGAAACAATTACGGTATCTGTTCCTGCTGGAGCTGTTATAAATACAGCTACAGTAAACAATGCGTTATTTAACTGGTCATTCTATACTTATGACACAGTCGCTCCAACTTTTGACGATGCTCATGCAAGCACTGATCCAAAAGTGAATGTTGGAGGTCAGGTTATTGCTGTATCAGACAAATTAGTATTGGCTTTCACTGAAAAAGTGGTTCTTAAAACAGGAACTATTTATATCCGTCGTAATGCTGATGGTGTTGCTGTTCAGACTTTATCTCAGGCTAACTGCCAGTTGGATAATGCTACTGGTAAAGTGTTGACTATTACTCCAGTTGCTGCATTAGAATACGGAACTACTTATTACGTTGAAATTACACCTGGTTTAGTTGAAGACGTAGAAGCAAATCCATTTGCAGGTTTTGCTGGTAATGCTGGTGCTACAGTATGGGATTTCACTACTACTGCAACTCCTGGTGCATTTACCGTTGATTTAGTAAAATCTTCACCAGCTGATTTCCAAGATAAGATTGCTGCTGGTTTAGCTGCTATCTCTGTTAAATTTAACAGAACGATTAAAACTAATTCATTGTCTTCTGCTAACAGAATTTCGTTGACTGAAGATGGTGTAACTGTTATTAATGACTTGGCTAACAGTGCTCGTTTCTCTATCGCAGGAGATATCTTAACTGTAAATCTGCAAGTTGGAACAAATGTTGACATCAAAGCGAACAAAACTTATGTTTTGACTTTGGACAATGGTGTTGTGAAAGACAATTATTCGACAGACAACACTGGTAATTCAATTACTTTCTATACATTCGATAACAATGGACCGAAAGTTATTGACTTTACTCCAAGTGCCAGCACTACTCCTACTGCACCAGTAGGTTCAAATATCATTATTAAATGGGATGAAGTTCCTGTATTGAAAACGACAGGTGCTACCATTGAGGCTGCAACGATTAAATCAACTCCTCTTGTAACTGTTGCTGGTGGTACAGCTTATACGGCTTATATTAGTGATGGTGGTTTGACCTGGACTCTAGTAATGGATGCTCCGTTTGCTGAGAAAACTACTTATACTGTTGATGTTAAACAGAATGATGTAAAAGATGCATTAAATAATTCTCAGGGGGGTAGTAAAATTTGGTCATTTATGACTGAGGACAAAACAATTGCTGCTCCTAAAAACTTCGCAGTGGTTGCTGGTGGTAATACTACCGGAACTCAAGTTGACTTTACTGTAGAATTCAACGAAGAAGGAAATGTATATTATTTAGTTGCACCAAAAGCTGATGGAACTAAAACTGTTGCGGATATTATTGCTGCTGATAAGAAGATTGCTTATGCCGCAGGTGTTAATGTTTGGACTGCAAGTGCTACACAGAATGCAAAAAGTTTAACATCTAGTGTTGAATATACTTTCTGGTTTGTTGCTAAAGACAAAATTGGAAATACAAGTACTGTTTACTCTGCAGATGTTACTACATTTGATAATATCAAACCTATTGCGACTATTAATGCTCCATTGAATACCGCTTCAAATCAGGAAGCAAATGTTGATCTTGTATTGACATTCAATGAAAAAGTTAATATTGGCACAGGTCACGTTATTATTCGTGAATTGGCTACTGATATTATTGTCCGTGATATTAATATTGCAGCTCCGAATGCAGGTAATGGTGAAGCGGTATCACTTGATGCCACACAACTTAAAGCAACTATTGATTTCGGTGGTGTATTGGCTAGTCAGACTACTTACTATGTTGAAGTTGTTGGTGGTTCATTCAAAGATTTGAGTAACAACCCAATGGAGAAAATTGTAGGTAGCGATAAGTGGTCATTTACAGTGAAAGATACTGATGCTCCTCTGTTAGTTTCTACTACACCTGATTATACTAAAGTTGCTCCAAACTTGCCAGAAGTTAAAAAAGATGTAACATTCACTATGGAATTCAATGAGTCGGTGAAACCAGGAACTGGTGCTTTGGTTGTTTATTACAAATCAAACATTGGAGGTATTATCGTAGCTGGTGATGAGTTCGAAGTAGTAAATGTTAATCAAATGGACTTCAGCGTAGATAAAAAAGTTAGCTTTACTTTGGTAAACACTCCAGTTGAGCAAACTGATTTCTATGTAACTATTCCGAATACATTGATTAAAGACAATGCTAATAACAACTTCGCTAATGGCTTGAAAGCTGGTGGTGTGTTAGGTAATAGCTGGGATTTCATTATCCTGGATCAAACTCCTCCTGCATTAACTTCTGCTCAAGTACAGAAAGTTGCTGGTGGTGCATGGGTGAATGCAGTTAATGCTACAGGTGTTGATATTAATTCAAATATTCAAGTTAATTATACAGAGAATATTTTTAAATCTCCGAATGCAACTGTATTTACTGCTGCTGAATTGAAAGCTTTGGTTTCTGTAACAAGTGCTGCTGGAACTGTTGTTGAGTTGAACTCTGTAACTTTAGTTGGCGGAACTCAACTTGATATTGATCCTAAAAATGCATTGGTAAGCGAAACAGAGTATCACGTAACTGTTGGTGCAGTTGTTGATAATAAATTGAATGCGAATACAGGAGTAAGCTTTAAGTTTACAACTAAAGATATGACTCCTCCTGTTGCTACAATTACTCCAACTCACAATACTACAATTAATCCTAAAACAGGTGTTGTTACTGTTAAGATGAATGAGCCTGTTTTTGATGAAGTATTAATCAATACTGCTGAAGGTAATAATATTGTATTTGAAATTAAGAATGAAAATATTCCTTCATTCTTCACATACAAACGAGTTACTAGCAAAACAGATATGACTCAGATTGGAGTAAATATCCAATTTACAGGAGTGTACGATGCTACTGCTAATGTAATCACATTGACTCCAAAAGCTACTGAACTACCATTTGCTTCAGAAGGTTGGTATCGTGTAGAATTGTTGGCCGGTGTTATTCGTGATGCTGCTAATAATGGTATCGCTTCAACTGTATCAGTATTCCAGATTGAAGACCATGTAAAACCAGTAGTTGCTGCTGGCGGTTATTCTCCAATGACTCCTGTTGCTGCGACTCCTACTTCAGCTCTTAAAATTACTTTCGATACTCCAGTTCAGTTAGGTTCGGGTAATGTTTATGTACGTAACTACGTGAATGGTGACGTAATGGAACAAATTACATTGGATGCTTCAAAAGTAAGCTATAGCAATGGTGATAAAACCGTTACAATTACTCACGCTGCATTTGCTGCAAACATGAAGTTCTTTGTAACTGCTGATGCTGGTACATTTACTGATAAATCATCAAACAAAAACCCATGGGTTGGTATTGAAACTTCAGCGATTAATACTTGGGTATTTAGTACAGCTGATGGAGTTAAACCAACTCTTGCTGTAGATGGTTTGTATCCTAAAAATGAAGCTAAAAACGTTGCTGTAGGAACTAACCTTGAAGTAACATTGAGCAAACAAGTATTTGCAGGCACAACTCGTATTGTAATTTATAATGAAGACTGGACTCCAGCTAAAGTTATTAATGCAAACGATGCTTCTCAGGTAACATTTAAAGCTGTAACTGATCCTGTTTATGAACTGAATCGTATCATGGTTATTAATCCGACTACTGATTTGGCTTCTAAATCGAAATACTATGTTCGTATTGAAGAAGGTGCATTGGTTGATGCAGCTAATAATGCATATGCTGGATTATTAGACCTTTCTTGGTCATTCACAACAGAAGACAATACAGCTCCTGCAAAATTGAGCGTTGAACCTACTGTTGCTGGTGGTCCTGCTTCGGTTACTCCGACTCTGAAAATTACTTTCGATCGTGATGTTGAAGCAAATGCTGCTGGAAAAGTTCATATCTATAAAGAAATTGACAACACTTCACAATTGGGTATTCTGATTGAATCAATTGCTTCAACAGATGCTGTTAAAGTGAAGATTGCAAATGACGTAGTGACAATCACTCCTTCTACAAAATTGGAATACAATACAAATTACTATGTAATTGTAGAATTGGGTGCTTTCACAAATACTTCTACAAGTAAATTACCTTTCGCAGGTATTACTACTACTCAAGGATGGAAATTCACTACAAAAACAGATGATGACAAGCCTACTTTAGTTGGAGTTAAATCAAGCGTTGCTGGAACTAGTGTAAATCTGAAACCGGCCGATGTTAAATTGGAAATGACTCTTAGCGAAAACGTAAAATTGTCAACAACTGGTGGTAATGTGGTAGTTTATAATGCTGCTGATGATCAGATGGTAGAAACAATTGCAATTAAAGCTTCTGATATTAACGGAGCCAAAGTGACTGTTACTCCAACTGCAATGAAAGAGCAAATGAGTTACTATGTGAAAGTTGATGCAACGGCATTGGTTGACAATGCTCCTGCTGCTAATGCTTTTGCAGGTATTACAGACAAAACTACCTGGACATTCACTACTGGTGATTTCACTGCTCCTAAGAAACTTGATGTATCACCAAAAGGTGGCGCAACGATTACAGACAACCATCCTGCTGAGTTAGTTCTTACATTGGATGAAAATGTAACATTGACAGCAACAGGTGGTAATGTTAAGATTTGTAAAGTAGGAACGACTACTGCAACTGTAACTATCCCATTGACTGCTGCTATGATCAATGGAAAAGTGATTACTATCACTTACGATGCTAAGGTTGTTGGTGGCTTAGATAAAAATACTGACTACTATGTATTGGTTGATGCCAACGCTCTGAAAGATAATGCAAACAACCCATTCCCCGGAATAGTTGACCAAGCTGCATGGACATTTAAAACAGGCGCTAATTTCAAAACTGGAATTGAAGACGATGTAAATGTTTCTTTCAAGGTTTATCCGAACCCATTTGTTAATGAACTTAAAGTGGACAATGCTTCTGAGCTTTCTAGAATCGTAATTACCAGCATGACTGGTCAGAAAGTGAAAGAAATCGTTAATCCTACTTCTACAATTCAAACAAGTGAATTGCGCAGTGGCGTTTACTTCATCTCATTGTATGTTGATGACGTAGTTGCCAAAACTGAAAGGATTGTTAAAAGGTAATGCCGAATTGATTGATTAAAAAGGGGAGGCCTGAGGGCTTCCCTTTTTTATTTCTAGTCGATTGTATTTCGGAGAAGTAATGGATAGTGAATGACTGAAGTATTTTCTCATCTGAATTTGACTTACTTTTTTCTATTTTAGCCTCTTGTTATAAAAACTATGATTATGGAGCTTCTTTTAAAACATCGGACAATTCGTAAGTACACAACAAAAGATATTGCTGTTGACGATTTAAATGAGATACTGGCAAGTGGTATGAGAGCCTCGAATACTGGCAATATGCAACTGTATAGTGTTGTTGTTACCCGCAATGAGGAAATGAAGGCCAAAATGGCTCCAATGCATTTTAATCAGCCTATGGTGAAGCAGGCTCCTGTCGTGCTAACGGTATGTTTGGACGTTCACCGGTTTAATCGCTGGTGTGAGATCAATAAAGCCGATGCAGCTTATGATAATATGCTTTGGTTTGTAAATGGAATAATCGATTCGATGCTGTTTGCCCAGAATATATGTGTTGCCGCAGAAAATAAGGGAATGGGGATTTGTTATCTTGGAACTGCGTTGTATAATGCGGCAGAATTAATTAACCTTTTGAATTTACCACAAGGAGTATTTCCTGTAACTACAATAACAATGGGATATCCGGAAGAAATACCGGAGCAACCAGATCGTTTGCCAATGCAGGCTATTGTTCATGAAGAAAGTTATCGTGAGTACTCTGATGACCAGATTCGTGAGATTTTTGCATTAAAAGAAGCTTTGGTCTCGTCGCAGAAATTTGTTGCTGAAAACGGAAAAGAGAACCTGGCTCAAGTTTTTACGGATATTCGCTATAAACGGGCTGATAGTGAATTTTTCTCAGAAAAGATTTTGAAAACAATGCGAGAACAAGGATTCAAGATTTAGTTTATTGTATTCATATTTATGCGTTCGAAGAAATCCTGACGATAGCTGTTCCCAATTGGAAGTTTTTTCTTATTGATTTCGACCATATTTCCTTCAATGGTTGAAATACGATCGAAGCGAATCAGATATGATTTGTGGATGCGAATAAAATCGTTGGTTGGCAATAGCTCTTCCATCTTTTTCATCGAAAAATTGGCCACCAAATGGGTCTGTTCGAGGTGAATCTTGATGTAATCGCCGAGCCCTTCGATAAAGAGAATCTCCGCTACTGCAACTTTGTGTACTTTCTTATTCGACTTAATAAACAGAAATTTGTCTTTGACTGGTTCTTCTTCCGCAGGAATTGATGCTTGTTTCATTCGAATGAGCTCATCGGCTCGTTGTACTGCTTTCAGAAAGCGATCAAAAGGGAATGGTTTTTTTAGATAATCAATTGCATTTAGTTCATAGCTTTCCAGCGCGTAGTCTGTATAAGCAGTAGTGAAAACAGTAAGTGGCGGATACTTTATTGTTTTCAGAAAATCGATTCCCGATATTTTAGGCATATTAATATCGAGAAACATTAAATCAACCTGATTGGTAGAGATTGCCTGTAAAGCCTCCAGCGCGTCGTTGCACACTGCAATAATATTCAGATTATGAATGTCCTTGGCATATTGAAGAATTACATTCTGCGCAAGGGGCTCGTCATCAACAATGATTGCATTTATCTGCATACGATTTGTTTTTTTTTCAGTGTAATTTCGAAATAACTTGTTCGAAGGCTGAGCTTTTATTGTTTCATGTAAGGAAGTGTTGTGTTTTCAGAATTGCTACTTTTCAATTGCAATTTAAGAAAAACCGAGAACACATAGTCTTCCTTTTTTATTAAAAGCTCGTATTCGTCTTTCTTGTATAAATATTTAAGTCGTTTTTCTACGTTTTCGAGCCCAATTCCGTGAGCTTGCGACTGGTTCGTGTAATGTGAGTCGGCATAGTTGTTTTTAACCTCAAAAATCAGCTGTTTTTCTTCATTCATAAACCGGAATGAGATATGAATAAATGGTTTCTCGGCAGGAGAGCGCAAGCCATGCTTGAAGGCATTGTCGATAAATGGCTCGAATAAAAGAGGTGCGATGTGCAACGAGGGAATCAGCCCTTCTATTTCGAATCGAAGATCTACTGACTTTTGTAGCCGAAGCTTTTGCAATTCGATGAAGTTGGTTACAAAATCGATTTCTTTTTTTATGGGAATAAAATCGTTGCGTGATTCGTACAAAACATGCCTCATCAAATCAGACAGCATCAGGATAAGTCGCGGAGTGTCTTTTGAGTTGCTTAGTGCCATTGAATAGATATTATTCAGGCTATTAAACAGGAAATGAGGGTTGATCTGTGCTTTTAATGTATTGAGTTCGGCTTCGAGTTTTTGACGCTGTACGGTGTTATAACGAAGATTGATGTCTTGCAAAACAAGCCAGTCTGTGACGAATTTAGCCAGAGAGGTGAGTACAATGTACACCAGGTGAGCGAAAAAGAATGACGTGAAAACTTCAGGAATGAAGTGATCGAACATTGCATTGTCGCGGAATAGAAAATGAAACGGATAAAGAAACAGTAGCTGAGTTAGCAAAGCCGAAGCTGCGAGCGTTACTGTTAGCCCGAAAGTGTAAAAGATATATTGTTTGTTTTTCAGTAAAAACGGAATGAGAACCTTCAGATTAATGTAAACCGATAGAATGAAACACAGGTTTAGCAAGAACGAACGAACCCAGAAACTGGTGCCATCATTCGGGATTTCTCCGGCTGCAACCCTAATTTGTATGTATGTAAAGAAAAAGCTGGTTAGCCAGAATACAAACTGGACAGCAAGCTTGTAACGGTTATATTTTTTCTGATCGGGCATCAGATTTTATCCCGTTTTTTTGTGAATTTCAGAAAGTAATATTTTAGAGGATTGGTGTATTTGAGTTGTTTCCACGGACGGCTACTGTGTGGCTTGTGCACTACCGGAAGATTCATGGCCAGGTAATTACGAAAACCTAATTGTTTTGATCGGCGTGAGATATATACATCGTACCAGTGTTTCTCCGCTGAAAGTTCACTAAAACTAAATTGATTCATAAAATCGACGCTTAGCAGAGTACAACAGAAACTCAGACTGTGGCTTGTGTCAATAATATCTTTGGTCTGGTTTTTAAAGTTCAAATAGGGGAAGTTGACTTTTCCGAAGGTATCAGTAGTTACTGAACCCACCATGCCACATTGTTGCTGTGTTTTGCTGAGTTCAACCAGTTTACCTAATGTTGCAGGAGCAACTTCAACATCCGATTCTACAATGATCAATGGAAGATTCATTGCCAGCGCTTTTTCCCTCGCTAAATTCAGCACCAAACGGTAATTGGGCGAAGGAGTATTGGTTATATCTTCCAGATTAATTAGTTCAAATCCGTATTGAGTTTGTTGCTCTTTCAGAATCTGAGTGTTTTCCGGCGTGCTGAAATCGTTGTAGATAATGTGTTGCACCGGTGTCGTAGATTGGTGTATCGACCGGATAGTTTCCAGTGTGGTTTGGATCGAATCTTTGACCGGTGTTATGACTAATGCTTCGAACATTGTTGTTGTTTAATTTAGCACGAATTTAATGGAAAACACAGAAACAACTGTATTTATTGTATCCTAATTTTTTTGTTTGTACTGAACTATTTATTTTCCAGATTTTTTTCTGTTGAGCAGAGGCTATTTTCTTTCCTTTTTCTCCTCAATCTTAATCTCAACCTTAACCTTAACCTGCTTCCTATTCCCTGTGAAAATCGCGTGCCGATCCTTGTGCGGTAGGCATAATCAGCAGATCATCAATATTCACATGAGCCGGGCGACTTACAACAAATACAATTGTTTCAGCAATATCTTGCGCACATAGAGGAGTGAAGCCTTCATATACTTTATCTGCCCGATCTTTGTCCCCTTTGAATCGAACCAGTGAGAATTCGGTGTCAACAGCTCCCGGGCAAATCGTTGTTACTTTAATTCCAAAAGGAAGAAGCTCAATCCGCATTGCCTGGCTGATTGCCATCACTGCATGCTTACTGCCACAATACACCGAGCCGTTTGCATAAGCTTGCTTGCCTGCGATGGACGAAATGTTGATGATATGTCCTCTTTTGCGTTCGCTCATGCCCGGAATCACCAGCCGACTCATGTATAGCAAACCTTTTACATTGGTGTCAATCATCTGTTCCCAGTCGGCAACCTCTGCATTTTGCACAGGGGCCAGTCCTGCAGCCAGCCCTGCATTATTGATTAGGACATCAATTTTTTTCCACTCTTCGGACAAACTATTCCATGCCTGATCGCATTCCGTTTGTTTGCGGATGTCGAAATTTAAAATAACAACGGGAACATTGAATTCATTTTCCAGTTCCGATTTAATTTGCTGAAGGCGATCAAAACGACGGCCGGTTAAGACCAGTTTGTACTGTAGTTGAGCAAAACTACGGGCTGTAGCGAGCCCAATTCCTGAAGTTGCGCCGGTAATAAGTGCTGTTTGTTGCATGATATGCGGATTTTGTATGAGGCATCAAAATTAAAAAAAGCATAAAACTTATGGAAAGATCAATGACTTAATTATTTTTGCTTGGCAAACCAAAAATTCTGCACTATGGCCGAACAGAGAGACAATGTAGTAGATTTCACTATCGATCAGATTCCTGAAGAACAGGATGTGAAAGATATTGTGATGAACCTGATGGTAAATCCGAACCTTGCGCCAATAAACTATTTCAATGATTTCAGTGAGGAAGTTCCTGACCCTGAAGCAGTGGCTAACGGAGATACCGACGAAACAGGTATTTTTTGCGTTGACGGAACTCAATGGATGGCCATGACCACCCATGCTTTCCATCATCATTTAGCAAACGATCCGAAGAAAGCCACAGAGATTATAATGAGCCGGGCAGCGCGTCGAATGATTGCTTCCGGAGCAACCCCGATTGCTGCAAGTGCTTTGCTCTATCATATTGATATTGCTGATCCAAACGGACAATTCATTGCTTCCGGAGCTAAAAAAGGCTTGGAAAATGCTTGCGCTAAATTTGGTATAAAACTTACTGACCGGAAAATTCGTTTCGACTATTTTTCGGGACATGAACCAGTGGCGCCAACAATTATTGTCAGCATGATGGGAACGATTACTGATAAAGACAAAGTGATGACTCATCATTTTAAAACGAAAGGCAATAATATTTTTGTCATTGGCCGTTCGTATGACGATGTAAATTCTTCGGAATATCTGGAGTTCTACCATCAGGTTGAAAATTCGTCGCTTCCTGTTTTTGACATTGATGTGGAAGTGAAAATTCAGAATGTATTGAAGGAGCTAATTCATCGAGGATTAGTTACATCAGCCAGTCCGGTCGGAAAGGGAGGCTTGTTCTTTTCTTTACTTCGTGCCGGAATGCCTTCTGGTTTTGGCTTCGATATTACTACCGATGCTGAAATCAGGAAAGATGCCTTTTTGTTTGGCGAATCAATGGGGCGTATGATCGTGGGAGTAAATCCGGATAGCGAAGATGACTTTGTCGATTTCATGAGTGAAACCAAAATGCCATTTTTTGCTGTGGGGCATGTTACCCGAGGCGAAATAAGGGTGGATGACGAATCGTTCGGGTTCATTAATAAAATGACTCCCATTCTCGATTAATAAGACATGAAAAAACCGGAAGTATCTGTTTGTGGTGTCCGGTAAGAATGATATAAACAGGCAGGGAGACGTTTAAACATTATCGTATCCGGGCCTGTTTCTTTTTTTTAACGATAGAATTTTGTGTATGCAAGTAAAACCCTACAAAGAATCGGGCGATCAAAAAAAACAGCAGGTTGAGCAGATGTTCGACAATATTGCTCCGAAATATGATTTTCTGAATCATTTTTTGTCAATGGGAATTGATAAGGCCTGGCGCAAAAAAGCAATTCGGATGTTGTCAGTGCGCACACCGCGAACGATTTTGGACGTTGCCAGCGGGACCGGCGACTTTGCGGTGGAAGCCATGCGTATTCATCCTGAAAAAGTGGTGGGGTTCGATCTTTCTGCAAAAATGATTGAAGTAGGAAAACAAAAAGTTAAAAAACTGGGACTTGATACAACCATTGAATTTGTAAAAGGTGATTCGGAAAATATGCCGTTTGATGACGCGTCGTTTGATGCAATTACGGTTGGCTTTGGTGTACGCAATTTCGAAAACCTGGAGAAAGGGTTGTCTGAATTTATTCGAGTACTAAAACCCGGAGGTGTTGCAGTTATCCTTGAGTTTTCGAAACCACGCATGTTTCCGATGAAACAGTTGTATTGGTTTTATTCGCTTCATATACTTCCTCGCCTTGGCTCGCTGATCTCGAAGGATCGTTCGGCCTATACGTACTTGCCCGAATCGGTAAAGGCATTTCCGGACGGTAACGACTTTATTGCTGTTTTGAAGAAAACCGGATTTCGTACTGCCGTGGAGAAACGCCTGACTTTTGGCATTGCCAGTATTTACTTTGCTGAAAAATAAATAACGGCAGGAGTTATGGATATTCTGGATTCAGTATGAAAGGGCGATGTGGTGCATTTGCGCTGGAATATTTTAATCGCATGCAATAATTTCTTATAATTGTGGTTTAATAGGCAGGTCTATTTTTTATTATCGTGAGAAAATCTTTTTTATTTATTCTTTTGTTGTTGTGGGCGTTTGGCTCGTTTGCCCAAAAGAGGGTGGTTAATAACCTGACAACCTTCGATGATAAACGTCTGCATTGGGGATTTTCTCTTGGTATTAATACATTCGATCTGGGGCTCCATCATTTTCCGACGATGGGGAACAGTCCATTTGGCGGTATCCCGGTAGAAGAACGTAAAACTCCAGATCCGAATAATATCGATGACAATAGTGTGGTTCGTGCCGATTTGCCGGATTTAGTGCCAGGTTTTTCTGTCGCAATCATTACCAGTTATCGCTTGACTAATTCGTTTAACCTGCGGTTTTTGCCCGGGATGTCGTTTGGCGAGCGTCGTCTGGTTTATAATATGCCAGTTTTCGATGTAAACTCATCGCTGTCGGTAACGCAAGGAGATCCTTATTATTCCATAAAATCTACTTTTCTCGATTTTCCATTACTGATAAAATACAAATCAAACCGAATCAATAACCAGCGTCCGTACTTAATAGGCGGAGCTTCGTATCGGATTGATATTTCAAAAACCGGTGTTGAAGATTTGGTTCGCTTGAAAAGAGGGAATATTCATGCGGAATTTGGTATTGGCTGGGATTCGTATTTGCAATTTTTCAGGTTCTCTACCGAATTAAAAGTTAGTTTGGGCTTGAACAATATTCTTGATACTCCGGGCGAAGGTCAGTTACAGTATTATGGCTACGCATTCGACCGGGTTACTTCCAATGTGTTTACTTTAAGTTTTCATTTCGAATAAGCTTTGAAAAAAGAACTGAATATATCGCTTTCGCCCAAACAAGCTTCGGACGAAGAGTTTTGTAAATTGGTGCTGGCCGAAAAGCTACAGGTATCGACTGACCGAATAAAATTAGTGCAGTTGAAGCGTCGTTCGATTGATGCCCGACAGCGCAGTATTCGCATTAATTTGGCCTTCGATATTTATGTGGATGAACTTCCGGAGATAAAAAAAATAGCTTTCCATTACGACGATGTTAGTAAAAAGGAACCGGTAATCATTATCGGAGCTGGGCCGGCCGGATTGTTTGCTGCATTGCGTTTGATTGAGTTGGGATACAAACCAATTATTTTCGAACGAGGTAAAAATGTTAACGATAGGAAAACGGATATTGCTGCGATTTATCGGGATCATTACGTTAATCCGGATTCGAATTTTGGATTTGGCGAAGGAGGTGCCGGAACTTTTTCGGATGGTAAATTATATACCCGTTCGAAAAAACGCGGGAATGTACAAAAGGTGCTGGAAGTACTCTTTGCAAACGGAGCTTCCGAAGATATTCTGATTGATGCGCATCCGCATATTGGAACGAATAAATTGCCCGGCATTATCGCCTCTATTCGTAATCAAATATTAGCGGCAGGGGGCGAAATTCATTTCAATGCACGGGTGACTGATTTCCTGATTAAAGAAGATCATTGCACCGGAGTTGTTTTAGAGGATGGTTCGCCCGTCGATGGCAAAGCTGTGATTTTGGCAACAGGCCATTCTGCGCGCGATATTTATGAACTGCTTTGGCAGAAAGGAATAACAATTGAGGCAAAATCATTTGCGGTGGGGGTTCGTGCCGAACATCCGCAACAGCTAATTGATTCGATGCAATATAAACAACCAGAGCGCGGACCTTACTTGCCGGCAGCAACTTACTCGTTTGTTGAGCAGGTGGAAAATAGGGGAGTGTATTCGTTTTGTATGTGCCCGGGAGGAATTATGGTTCCGGCAGCGACAGCACCCGGCGAGATGGTGGTGAACGGAATGTCGCCAAGTAATCGTAATACACGCTATGCAAATTCAGGAATGGTGGTAGAAGTCAGGCCCGAGGATTTGAATGAATTCCGGCACATGGGCGCTTTTGCCGGGTTGGAATTTCAGCGAAAATTGGAACGTTTGTGTTTTAAGTTGAATGGCGGAACTCAGTTTGGGCCGGCGCAGCGAATTGCTGACTTTGTTGCCGGAAAGACTTCTGCTGATTTGCCTGCCGCTTCGTATCGCCCTGGATTGGTAAGTGCTCCGTTGCACGAGAAACTTCCGCGCAGTATTGCTTTCCGTTTAAAACAGGCTTTTCTGCAGATCGACCGAAAAGCAAAAGGCTATCTGACAAACGAAGCGGTTGTGGTAGGTGTTGAATCGCGCACCTCGTCGCCAGTTCGTATTCCTCGTAATGAAGAAACGTTAGAACACATCAAAATAAAAGGTTTGTATCCTTGTGGCGAAGGAGCCGGTTATGCCGGAGGGATTGTGTCGTCAGCGGTTGATGGCGAACGTTGTGCTGATGCTTTTGCTCAGAATTTCTGAATGTAATCGGAGCTTGAGTTGATTGTGTCTCTTGCAGACGTTTCTTCACCTCCTTCTCCCTTCTCCTTTTTTCATCTCCTCCTTTTGAATTCGGAGCAACAAATGGCTGTAGCTACGGCAACATTTAGCGACTCTGATCCGGAGTTAACGGCAAACGATGGAATGTGTAATTTGTGAGTAACCAGTTTTTCTGTATCCGGAGAAATCCCGTTCCCTTCATTTCCCATAATTAATACTCCGCGAGGAGAAAGAGTCTGCTCGTAAATATTTTCTCCATCCAGAAATGTTCCAAAAACAGGTAGTTTCTCTTCGATGCAGTGCTTCAGGAAATCTGTCAATTCGGTATAATAAGTTTGCACTCGGAAAATTGCACCCATACTGGCTTGCACTACTTTCGGATTGAAAATATCGACGGTGTCAGCCGAACATACAACCTGGCTGATTCCAAACCAGTCGGCAATACGCAGAATTGTTCCCATATTCCCAGGGTCCTGAATGAAGTCGAGGGCAAGAATGAGTTCATTTTTATTTGGTTCTGGTGCGGAAATATTTGGCTTTTTCAGAATAGCCAGAGCTTCTTGTGGATTTTGTAGTAAACTGGCTTTTTTAAGTGTTTCTCTGTCAGAAATAATTAGTTCGTTTGTCCGTTTCTCAGCAAGGGGGTGTTCTGCCGCAAAATGATCGGTAGTTGCCAGAAATTCAATTTCCCAGTCAGATAGCAAGGCTTCTTCCACCATTTTATTCCCTTCAACAATGAAAAGACCCAGTTCGTCGCGGTATTTTTTCTTTTCAAGTGAATGAATCAATTTTATTTTGTTTTTGCTGAGCATATTTTTGTGCTTTCGATTATCTTGTAAAAATAAAAAAGCTGCGAAGCAATTATTTGTTTTGGCAATGTTATTTTTGTAATTCACACGGTTTACATGGATTGGCATATCAGAAATACGAAATACAGAAGCATTTTTGTCTTCTTAGTTCTTCTCCTGTTTAGTGCCTGTAATTCGACCAAGTATGTTCCGGAAGGAAAATATATGCTGAATAAAGTTGAAATACAGGTGGATGATGAGAGTTTGAGTAAAGAGGAGTTGAAAGCGCATGTGAAGCAAAAGGGCAACCTGCGTATATTGGGAATAATTAAGTTTCATCTTGGTTTGTATAATTTGTCGTCACCAAAGCGAGAGAAGGATTGGTTGAAGCGGATTGGTGAAGCCCCTGTAATTTATGAGGAATATCAGACGCAGCGAAGCATCGATCAGATGAATGTGTATCTGCGTAATAAAGGATTTTACAATGCGGTAATTGTCGATTCGCTGAAGCAGTATTCCCGCAAACCCAAAGTCGATCAAATTTACCGCGTAATTGCAGGGCAACCGTATCATATTCGGAATTTCTCGGTAGAGTGCGAAGATCCCGCAGTGAAATTGTATCTGGAGAACGATTCGGTTCACCGCAGAATAAAGATGAATCGTATTTTTGATGTAGATGTGTTGAATGCTGAGCGTAACCGGATAACCCGCATGTTGAAGAATAATGGATATTATTCATTTTCGCAGGATTATATAGGCTTTGAGGCGGATACGGCAATTGGAAATAAAGAGGTGGATTTGGTGATGAAAATAGACGATGCAAATCCACAGAAAGGAATATACGAACCACACAAACGGTACAAAGTACGCCACTTTTTTGTTCGCTCCGATTTTACGCCGGCACGTTTGGTTGCCAAAACCGAAGCACCTGCAGATACGGTGGCAAGCGGCGATTATACTTTTTTGTATAGCGAAAAGCCTAATTATCGGAAAATCTTGTTTAAAAATCTAAACCGTATTCCTGATAGTACTTATTTCTGTTTGAATAATGTGGAAAAAACTTATCGATCGCTCAATCAGCTTCGTCAGTTTAAGGTAATCAATATCAATTTTGAAGAATCGGATTCGCTTGTTTCTCAACCAGGAGAAGGCCTGTTGGATTGTTCGCTGCAATTGTCTCCTTTGCCTCGTCAGGGAATGTCTGTCGATATTGAAGGTACTAACTCGTCAGGGAATTTTGGTGTGGCCGGAAACCTGAATATGCAACACCGGAATTTATTTCATGGTGCAGAAGTGGTTGATGTGAGAATTCGCGGTGCAATGGAACGGCAACAGGCAGCTATCGGCGGAGGAAATCTTGACTTCAATACACGTGAGTTTGGTCTTGAAACTGGCTTGACAATTCCGAAATTTTTAAGCCTGATTGGACGAGATCGAATGTTTAATTTTCAGATTCCGCAGACAAAAATAAGTTTGGGTTACAACTATCAGCGTCGCCCCGATTATACCCGAACTATCTCAACATTTCGAATGGGGTATTTCTGGAAAACTTCGGATAATGTTACGCAGTCGTTTAATTTGCTCGATTTTAACTATGTAAATTTGTCTTCGTTTAACGAAGAATTTATCAATTCAATTCAGGACTTGTACATTCGGAGTAGTTTTACCGATCACTTGATTTGGGCTACCAATTACACCCGGGTTTTTAATAATCAAGATTTAAATAAAAGCGGGAATTACCGGTATGCGAAGTTGAGCATTGAGTCTGCCGGAAACTTGTTGGGGTTGTATGCTTCCGCTATCGGGAAAAATAAAACGATAACAGAAGATAGCAGTAATGGAGAAGAGATTAGCTATTACCGAATTATGCGAACCCGTTTTGCTCAATATGTAAAAGCTGATTTTGAATATCGTTACAGTCACCGTATCGACGAGTATAATTCGGTGGTTGGACGTGCTTTGGCAGGCGTAGGCTTGCCATACGGAAATTTTGATGTGTTGCCTTTCGAAAAAAAATATTTTACAGGAGGAGCTAACAGTATTCGGGCATGGCAGGTGCGCACGCTGGGACCAGGTGCTTATGTAGCTCCATCGAATGCTTATCCCAATCAGTTGTCTGACATTAAGCTGGAAGCAAATATGGAGTATCGTTTTCGTTTGTTATTGATGATGGAAGGAGCTCTGTTTCTCGATGCAGGAAACATTTGGGCAATTAATTCGAAAGATAACAGGGATGGTGCCGTTTTTAAGCCGGGCGAATTTTACAAGCAAATTGCAGTGGGAACTGGTGCCGGTTTGCGCTTCGATTTTAAATACTTTCTTTTTCGCCTCGATTTGGGGATGAAATTGCGTGATCCGTCCTTGGATGAAGGTCGTCGTTGGATTCCGGGTAACGAAAAAATCACTGCCGATAAGTTTAATCTTTCTTTCGCTATTGGGTATCCATTCTGATTTGACAACTTTAAAAAGAAAAGGATCATATTTTAAATCCCAAAATCAAAGAACAACTTTTGGCAGACCTATAACAAGAAGATTTTGTTGTGGCGAGAAAAAAGAAAGGACAGCCGTTTGGCCATCCTTTCTGAATATGTTTTCAACCGTTGAATTAAGCTTTTCCAGCTGATCCAAGAACGTTGATGTTTTTGTTTTTGTAAAGTTCTTTCAATGCGTCGCGAGCAGGACCTAAATATTTGCGTGGGTCGAATTCGGCTGGTTTTTCAGCAAATACTTTGCGGATAGCAGCAGTCATTGCCAAACGACCATCAGAGTCGATGTTGATTTTGCAAACAGCTGATTTGGCAGCTCTGCGAAGTTGTTCTTCCGGAATACCAACTGAATCTTTCAGTGCACCACCGAATTTGTTGATTGTTTCAACTTCTTCCTGTGGAACAGATGAAGAACCGTGCAGTACGATTGGGAAACCTGGAAGTTGCTTTTCAATTTCTTCCAAAATGTCGAAACGCAATGGAGGAGGAATCAAAATGCCATTTTCGTTACGGGTACATTGAGCAGGAGTAAATTTGTTTGCTCCGTGTGAAGTACCGATTGAAATAGCCAATGAATCAACACCTGTGCGGCTTACGAAGTCAACAACTTCTTCTGGTTTTGTATAAGTTGAGTGTTCTGCAACAACATCATCTTCAACACCTGCCAATACACCAAGTTCGCCTTCAACAGTTACTCCGTGTGCATGAGCGTATTCAACAACTTTTTTAGTCAATGCGATGTTTTCTTCGTAGGAATGGTGTGAACCGTCAATCATTACCGAAGAGAAACCGCTGTCAACACAGTCTTTGCAAAGTTCAAATGTATCACCATGGTCAAGGTGCAATGCGATAGGAATTTCGCAACCCAATTCTTTTGCGTATTCAACGGCACCACGAGCCATGTTTTTCAAAATTGTAGCATTGGCATATTTACGTGCACCTGATGAAACCTGAAGAATAACTGGTGACTTAGTTTCAACACAAGCCTGGATAATTGCCTGAAGTTGTTCCATGTTGTTGAAGTTGTAAGCTGGAATAGCATAACCACCTTCAACTGCTTTGGCAAACATTTCTTTGGTGTTTACCAGACCTAAGTCTTTATAGCTGATACTCATTGTAAAAAGTTTTAATTAAATGTTAGTGATTGAATCGGTTTTTAATCCGAGGTTTTATATCGTATTAAAAATCATGACAAATCTACGGATTTATCATTAAATCGAGGAGTTTCGGGAGGAAGTAAAATGAATATTTATAAATAATTAACACATAAATTTAAACAATTTTCGAGCACAGAGGTTATTCCAATACACGCTTAAAGTGTGATAGTTATTAATTTTATACTGATTGAAAATGAGAAAAATTTCAGATGTAATACAGGCCGGAGTAGTAACCGGAAATGACCTTTCTCTTCTGTTCCAGATAGCGAAAGAAAATCAATTCGCATTGCCTGCGGTAAATGTGGTAGGATCTGATTCAGTGAACGCAGTACTCGAAGCTGCAAGTCAGGTTAATTCGCCTGCAATAATTCAGTTTTCGAATGGAGGAGCTCAGTTTTATGCAGGAAAAGGCTTGAAGTTGGAAGGACAGCAAGCTCAGATTGCCGGGGCAATTGCCGGAGCAAAAGCAGTGCATTTATTAGCTCCGCTGTATGGCATACCGGTGGTACTTCATACTGATCATGCTGCCAAAAAGCTTTTGCCTTGGATTGATGGTTTGCTGGATGCCGGAGAAAAGCATTTTGCCGAAACAGGAAAGCCGCTTTTCAGTTCGCATATGCTCGACTTGTCGGAAGAACCTCTTGCTGAAAATATCGAAATTTGTAAAAAATACCTTGCACGCATGAGCAAAATCGGGATGACACTCGAAATTGAATTGGGCGTTACCGGAGGTGAGGAAGACGGTGTGGACAATAGTGGTGTGGATAATTCGTTGCTTTATACGCAGCCTGAAGAAGTGAATTACGCTTTCGAAGAGTTGAGCAAAATTAGTCCGAACTTTACTATTGCAGCATCGTTCGGTAATGTGCACGGTGTTTACAAACCTGGCAATGTAAAACTCACTCCAAAAATTCTTGATAATTCGCAGCAGTATATTTCGGCCAAGCATGGTCTGGGGGCAAAACCTGTTAATTTTGTATTTCACGGAGGTTCAGGTTCAACACTCGAGGAAATTCGGGAAGCAATTTCGTACGGGGTAATTAAAATGAATATTGATACCGATACACAGTGGGCAACCTGGGATGGTATTCGTAAATACGAAGCTGCCAATCGGAATTACTTACAAGGGCAAATCGGAAACCCGGATGGTGACGATAAACCAAATAAAAAATATTACGATCCGCGTGTTTGGTTACGCAAAGGTCAAGAGTCGATGATCGATCGTTTGAAGACCGCATTCAGCGACTTAAACTGCATCGATCGGTTTTAATTGTTGTTTCTGGAATTAGTTAATAGCGAAAAGTCTCTGCATTGCGGGGACTTTTCTTTTTTGAAGCAAACGCTTCCTGAAACTGTCATTCATTTATCGAATTGCGGTAATTTGAGATGATTTTTGCATCTTTGGGGCATTATTACTTTTAAACCTTAACCTGTAATTTTTTTTTGTATGTCAGGGCTACCCGGAAATCGTGATTCTTTTGGAAGTAAATTTGGTGTGATAGCGGCTGCAGCAGGTTCAGCAGTTGGGCTTGGTAATATTTGGAAATTCCCCTATATCACAGGAGTGTTCGGAGGGGCAGCTTTTTTGTTCGTTTATATTGCCTTTATTTTGGCGATTGGCTTACCGGTGATGATTTCAGAGTTGGTAATTGGTCGCAATTCGCGAAGAAACGCTTTTGGTGCATTTAAATTTCTGGCACCTGGTTCTCAATGGAAATATGTAGGATTGATTGGTGTTGGTGCTGCTTTTATGATTCTTTCTTTTTACGGAGTTGTTGCCGGTTGGAGCATTCAGTATATTTTTATGTCGGTATCTGATGGCTTTTCCAATAAATCGCCCGAAGAATTAACCCTTCTTTTTTCTTCATTCATATCCAGTCCAGTGCGCCCAATCATTGTGCAATTGTTATTTATGGCTTTAACGGCGACAATTGTTATTGTAGGTGTACAAAAGGGCATTGAAAAATATTCAAAAATTCTGATGCCATTACTGGTTGTCATTTTAATAGTTCTGGATATAAAAGCTCTGTTGCTACATGGGGCTATGGATGGACTGGAATTCTTGTTTAAGCCTGATTTTTCGAAACTTACGGCAAAAGGCGTATTAAGTGCGTTAGGACATGCATTTTTTACACTCAGTCTTGGTATGGGAACTTTAATTACTTATGGCTCATATATTAAAAACGACAATAATTTGGTTCGAACTGCAGTGCAGGTAACTGCTGCTGATACTATTATTGCAATACTGGCGGGAGTGGCTATTTTTCCGGCTGTGTTTGCTTTTGGTATCGAGCCAAGCAGTGGCGCGGGGCTTGTGTTTATTACTTTGCCCAACGTATTTCAGCAAATGTCGGGCGGATATATTTTTTCAATCCTGTTTTTTGTGTTGTTAACGGTAGCGGCTTTAACATCGGCAATTTCTATTCTTGAAGTAGTGGTTGCATATTTGATGGAAGAATTCAAATTGCGAAGGAGCGCGTCAACAATTATTGCAACTGTTTTAATTTCAATTCTTGGTGTTATGTGTTCATTATCGATGGGCGTATTTAGTTTTTTTGAAGTTGCAGGCTTGAATTTTTTCGATTTAATGGATTGGATTTCTGCGAACATGTTTTTACCTCTGGGTGGTTTGTTTATTGCCTTGTTTGCCGGGTGGCTTTTGAAACGAAAATGGATTTCTGAAGAAATAGGGAAAGGAGCAAACGTGAAAGAATATTTGCTTACCTCGTTTATGTTTCTGGTGAAATTCATTGCCCCCATTGCTA
The DNA here is from genome assembly GCA_963668595.1 of Prolixibacteraceae bacterium. Classification (GTDB taxonomy): domain Bacteria; phylum Bacteroidota; class Bacteroidia; order Bacteroidales; family Prolixibacteraceae; genus GWE2-42-39. The sequence goes on from OY764876.1 coordinate 4,324,619, forward strand.
TTGCCATAGTATTCCTGAATGGTGTCGGGATTCTGAAGTTTTAAATAATCTTCGAGTTATGTTTTATTTTTATCTGATTATCCGTAATTTGTATGGATAATTTTGATTATGCGCCTACGAAAAATTATTCAGGACTATTTTTCATTTTCACGAAAAGAACGAAATGGACTTTTGGTTTTGTTGATGCTGATAATTCTTTTTTCGGTAGCCAACCATTTACTTTTTCTTTTCGAAGACGACGGGGCTTTTTCTCCTGATGAATCATGGGAGCTACAGTTTGTTGATGAAAATCAAAATCGGGAACAAAAACAGGAAAAATCACTTTTCTTTTTCAATCCGAATACAATTGACTCATTGGCAATCGATTCGCTTGCAATTCCATCGAAGATAAAGCAAAATATATTGAAATACCGAAGTAAAGGTGGCCGTTTTTTTAGTGCGGAAGATTTATCACGCATTTATGGGATGACCGACTCGCTTTATCAGGTGCTAAAGGAATATGTGCAGATAGATGACCCCAAAACAAAGCATATATCTCAGTCTTCAATACAAAAGAGTTGCGCGTTGGGTGCTTTTTGCCCCGATACCTGTAGTGAAAATGATTGGCATCAAATGGGGCTGTCAGAAGATCAGTCCCGAAGAATGTTCCGTTTTTGTCAGGCTGTTGGACATTTTAAATCAAAAAAACAGCTTCTGAAATTTCAAGGAATTCCGAAAAACTTGATGGACTCGCTGCTTAAATACATGCAGATTGATGAAACTATTTCTCAGGGTATTGCATCTCGTGCTTTGGTTGTGGAACTTAATTCAGCTGATTCTCTTTTGTTGAAACAACTTCCGGGTGTTGGGGTGGTTCTTTGTCGGCGGATCATTAAATACCGGGATCTATTGGGCGGTTTTTACCAAAGTAGCCAGTTGCTGGAAGTGTATGGGTTTAAAAACGATATTTTTTCACGTGTCGAAAGTCTTGTTTGTGTCGATACCACGACAATTCGAAAAATGAATCTGAACTTTATTGATTACAAAGAGCTAAGCCGGCATCCTTATGTGGGCAAAGAGCTCAGCCGAAAAATTGTCTCATACCGAGCCAGACAGGGATCAATTCAAAACAATTCGGACTTGGTGAAGAATGGAATATTAGATCGGGGACAATACGAAAAATTGCGTCCTTATTTTGAAACAAAAAAAGAATAGATGTGTTATAACAGTTAAGAATGCGGTAACGAAAAAAATTAAAAACTAAATTTTTGAAGATAAATTTGATTAGTAATGTATAATTCATAAATTTGCGGCTCGAAAATTAAAAATATAAATTTTAAATAGTATGATCGTTATTCCAGTTAAAGAAGGCGAGAACATTGAAAGAGCCCTTAAAAGATTCAAAAGAAAATTTGAAAAAACAGGAGTGGTAAAAGAATTGCGTGCTCGTCAGGCATTTACAAAACCCTCAGTGGAGCGTAGAACAGAGATTAAAAAAGCGATCTATATTCAAGGTTTGCAGCGTCAGGAAGACTAGGTAATTTCCGGTTTCCTGACTTGGATATGAAAACAGATGAAGCATGTCTTATCAGGAATCTTTCTTGAAATATCTGAAGTACGAAAAAAGGTATTCTGACCTTACCTTAATAGCTTATAAAAAAGACCTCGATCAATTTGTGCAATTTTTTGCCAAGATGATCGGGGATTTTGACGTTAAGGCTATTGATAGTAAGTTGGTGCGAGGATGGATTGCAGAAATGATAGGCGGAGGATTGACTCCCCGAACCGTTGCAAAGAAAATCGCGGCACTGAAATCATTTTATCGCTATTTGCTCCGGGAACAAATTTTGTCAGAGAACAAGATTAATCAAGTAATCCTTCCTAAAATCCGAAAAAAGCTTCCTGTTTTTGTTGAAGAGAAAAACATGCATCACCTGTTGGATGACGTGCCTTTTGGTCGAGACTTTGAGGGCGTGCGTGACAAACTGGTGATAAGTTTGTTTTACGGAACGGGTGTGCGATTGATCGAATTGATTAATTTGAGAGACGTAGATGTAGATCGGCGCGAGTGTCAGATTAAAGTTCTAGGCAAAAGAAATAAAGAACGAATTGTGCCTTTCCCGCGGCCTATTATCCCTTTAATTGATGAATATCTGGAAATCAGGAACAAAACAATAAGCCGAAAATCGAACTATTTTTTTCTGACAAAAAAAGGCGAAAAAGTTTATGAGAAGTTGTTTTATCGCATAGTTAATCGTAATTTGTCCCGGGTTACAACTGCAGACAAACGAAGTCCTCATGTGCTCCGGCACACTTTTGCAACCCACATGTTGGACAACGGTGCAGAGTTGAATGCGGTGAAGGAGTTGTTGGGACATGCTAATCTTGCGGCAACGCAGATTTACACACACACCTCACTCGAAAAGATAAAAAAGGTTTATAAACAAGCACATCCTAGAACTTAAAAAGAAGGAGGAAAATTATGAACATTCAGTTAAATGCAGTTCATTTTACTGCGGACAAAAAATTGGTTGAGTTTTTAAATAAAAAAGTGTCAAAATTGGATACTTTTTATGAGGGGATTCTTAATGCGGAGATTATTCTTAAAGTTGATAAACCTGAAAGCGCCAACAATAAAGTTGTTGAGTTGAAATTATCAATTCCTTCCAATGATTATTTATTTGCAAAGAAACAGGCCGATTCATTTGAAGAAGCTGCTGATTTGGCAATTGAAGCAATTCGACGTCAATTGAAAAAATTCAAGGAAAAAATTCAGGAAAAATAAAAACGTAAAAAAAAGTATTTTTTCTTGCGAGATAAATAAAAATATTAATACATTTGCAAACCCTTTTCAAAAGGCATGTTTATGTCTAAGATAAAAAGGGATGTTTGCCCCAGCAAACGAAATAAAACGCCGTTTTGCCGGGGCTAAACATGCAAGAGAAGTTCTTTTATTGATAGTTAGTTATACTATAATAATAAGCCGAATTAGCTCAGTTGGCCAGAGCACGTGATTTGTAATCTCGGGGTCCTCAGTTCGAATCTGAGATTCGGCTCATAGACGTTCTGAAAAATACTGTTAAAATGAAACGATGGGGAGATACCAAAGTGGCCAACTGGGGCTGACTGTAACTCAGCTGACGCACGTCTTCGTAGGTTCGAATCCTGCTCTCCCCACTTTTTATTTTGAGTTTGTGTCAAGATGTTGTAACTTTGCAAACTCGTAAAAAGGCAGACCATAGGAATGCGGGAGTAGCTCAGTCGATAGAGCATTAGCCTTCCAAGCTAAGGGTCGCGGGTTTGAATCCCGTCTCCCGCTCAAAACTAAAGGTTTGCCGGGGTAGCTCAGGGGTAGAGCGCTTCCTTGGTAAGGAAGAGGTCACGAGTTCAATTCTCGTCCTCGGCTCGATTATAAGTTAAAATAATTAATAATTTTTTGGAGTTATGGCTAAAGAAACATTTGTAAGGGATAAAGACCACGTCAATATTGGTACGATTGGCCACGTTGACCACGGTAAAACTACCTTGACAGCTGCCATCACAATGGTATTAGCAAAAAAAGGTCTTTCAGAAGTAAAATCATTTGATTCAATTGATAACGCTCCTGAAGAAAAAGAAAGAGGTATTACTATTAATACTGCTCACGTTGAGTATCAGACTGCTACTCGCCACTATGCTCACGTTGACTGTCCTGGACACGCCGACTATGTGAAAAACATGGTTACTGGTGCTGCTCAGATGGACGGTGCTATTTTGGTTTGTGCTGCAACAGATGGTCCTATGCCTCAAACTCGTGAGCACATCCTGCTCGCTCGTCAGGTAAACGTACCTAAATTGGTTGTTTTCATGAACAAAGTGGACATGGTTGATGACCCAGAATTGTTAGAACTTGTTGAAATGGAACTTCGCGAGTTGTTGTCATTCTACGGATTCGAAGGTGACGATACTCCAGTTATCATGGGTTCTGCATTGGGTGCAATGAACGGTGAAGCTGAATGGGAAGACAAAATCATGGAATTGATGCAAGCTTGCGATACTTGGATTCCACTTCCTCCACGTGACATTGACAAACCATTCCTGATGCCAGTTGAAGACGTATTCTCAATTACAGGTCGTGGTACTGTTGCTACTGGTCGTATCGAAACTGGTAAAATCCATACTGGTGACGAACTCCAACTTATCGGGTTGGGTGCAGAAGGCCGTAAAACAGTATGTACCGGTGTTGAAATGTTCCGTAAAATTTTGGATGACGGACAAGCTGGTGACAACGTAGGTTTGTTGCTCCGCGGTGTTGACAAAAAAGAAATCAAACGTGGTATGATTCTTGCAAAACCAGGATCAATCACTCCTCACACTACTTTCAAAGCAGAGGTTTATATTCTGAAGAAAGAAGAAGGTGGTCGTCACACTCCATTCCATAACAAATATCGTCCTCAGTTCTACATTCGTACATTGGATGTAACAGGTGAAATCAACCTGGAAGAAGGACGCGAAATGGTAATGCCAGGTGACAACGTAACTATTCAAGTTAAATTGATCTATCCTGTTGCATTGAACGTAGGTCTTCGTTTCGCAATCCGCGAAGGTGGACGTACAGTAGGTGCTGGTCAGGTTACTGAGATTACAAACTAATTATCAGCAAAATACTTAAAGTTTCCCGGGCAAACGTCCGGGAAACTTTTCGGATGTTACCCGTATGGGGGTTTTGTGTTTATAGCTCAAGGTAAGTTCAAGTCTTATCATCCGAACAAACATATTTATTACAAAATGAAACTTAAAGTCTATGTCGAAGAAGCTTATAATGAGCTTGTTCATAAAGTTTCCTGGCCTACTTGGAAAGAACTGCAAAGCAGTGCATTAATCGTAATGGTTGCTTCCTTAATTATAGCACTTATAGTCTTTGTGATGGACATCTCTTTTGATTCCATTATGAAACTTGTGTACAGTTTATTTTATTAATACTTTTTGGAGCACGACATGAGCGAAAACGTTAAAAGATGGTATGTTCTGAGGACTATCGGAGGAAAAGAGAAGAAAGTTAAAGAATATATCGAAAGCGAAATAGCAAATGCAGGCCTTCAGGAGTATGTTTCACAGGTTTTAATTCCTACTGAGAAAGTTTTTCAAATCCGTAACGGAAAAAAGATCAGCAAAGAACGGAACTTCTTTCCTGGCTATGTTTTAATTGAAGCATGTCTGGTTGGAGAAATCCCTCATATGTTGAAAAATATCACCAACGTAATAGGCTTCCTTGGTGATACAAAAGGAGGGGATCCCGTGCCGATGCGTCTTTCCGAAGTTAACCGTATTTTAGGACGAGTTGACGAAATGGCTGAGAAAAACGAGGAAATGAATATTCCATTCGTTGTAGGAGAAACAGTGAAAGTTATCGATGGGCCATTCAACGGCTTTAATGGAATCATTGAAAATATCAATGAGGAAAAGAAAAAGCTGCAGGTAATGGTCAAAATTTTTGGTAGAAAGACTCCTCTTGAGCTTAGTTACATGCAAGTAGAGAAGGAGTAGAAACTATTTATTCTAATATTATGGCTAAAGAAGTTGCTGGATTAATTAAATTGCAAATCAAAGGTGGTGCTGCTAACCCATCGCCACCCGTAGGGCCAGCATTAGGTAGCAAAGGGGTAAATATCATGCAGTTTTGCAAACAGTTCAATGGCAGAACTCAGGAATTAGCTGGAAAAGTTCTTCCTGTTGTCATTACTGTTTATGCTGATAAATCGTTTGATTTTGTAATTAAACAACCCCCAGTAGCCGTTCAGCTCATCGAAGCTGCCAAAGTTAAAAAAGGTTCAGCTGAGCCTCATGTTAGCAAGGTAGGTTCGGTATCATGGGATCAGGTAAAAGAAATCGCAGAAATTAAGATGTCTGACCTGAACTGTTTTACTCTCGATGCAGCAATGAAAATGGTTGCTGGTACTGCCAGAAGTATGGGGATTACCGTAACAGGTGAATCACCATTTAATAACTAAAAACATTATTAAAATGGGCAGAATTACAAAAAATAAAAAGCTTGCTCTGGAGAAAGTCGAAAGCGGAAAATCATACTCGCTCGCCGAAGCTTCTGAACTGGTAAAACAAGTTACGTTTACCAAATTCGATGCATCGGTGGACATTGATGTTCGCTTAGGCGTTGACCCCAGAAAAGCAAATCAGATGGTTCGAGGCGTGGTTACTTTGCCTCACGGTACCGGAAAACAGGTCCGTGTGTTAGCACTTGTAACTCCTGACAAAGTTCAGGAAGCTCAAGATGCCGGCGCTGATTACGTTGGTCTGGATGAGTACATCGACAAAATTAAAGGTGGATGGACCGACGTGGATGTTATTATTACTATGCCACCGGTGATGGGGAAAATCGGACCGATCGGACGTATTCTTGGTCCTCGCGGTTTGATGCCAAACCCTAAAAGCGGTACAGTTACTATGGAAATTGGCAAAGCAATTGCCGAAGTGAAAGCTGGTAAAATCGACTTCAAAGTTGATAAATTCGGTATCGTTCACACTTCAATTGGTAAAGTTTCATTCGATCCTCAAAAAATCGCAGAAAACGCCAAAGAATTTGTGAATACACTGAACAAGCTTAAACCATCGGCTGCAAAAGGTACTTATATCAAAAGTATCTATTTGTCAAGTACTATGAGTCCGGGCATTCAAGTTGAACCCAAGTCAGTTGACTAGTAAAAAGAGTTGAAATGAAAAGATCAGAAAAACAAGAGATCATTGATAGTCTAATAGACCAGATCAATTCATCCAGCCATTTTTACTTAGCTGATATTGCAGGGCTGAATGCCGGCGATACCAGTGACTTGAGGCGCTTGTGTTACTCGCGCGATGTAAAATTGGTTGTAGTAAAAAATACACTGCTGCGTAAAGCTCTCGAAGCATCTGATAAAGAAACTTCGGAACTTTATACCGTTCTCAAAGGCGACACTTCAATAATGTTTTGCGAAACAGGTAATGTTCCTGCAAAACTGATTAAAGAGTTCAGCAAAAAGAAGAAAAAACCAGTACTGAAAGGTGCTTACGTTGAAGAATCTGTTTTTGTTGGCGAAAATCAGCTTGAAGCATTGATCGCTGTTAAATCTAAAAACGAATTGTTGGGTGAACTGGTTGGCTTGTTGCAATCACCAATGCGCAATGTATTGGGAGCACTTCAATCAGGAGGTAACACAATTCACGGAGTTCTTGAAACTCTATCAAAAAAATAAAAAGTTAGTCATCAATTTATTATAAAAATTAAAGGAAAATGGCAGATTTAAAAGCCCTTGCAGAAGAGTTAGTAAACTTAACTGTAAAAGATGTAAACGAATTAGCCGCAATTTTAAAAGAAGAATACGGTATTGAACCTGCTGCTGCTGCTGTAGCTGTTGCTGCTCCTGCTGCTGCTGGAGAAGAAGCTGAAGCTGCTGTTCAAACTGAATTCGACGTAATTCTTAAATCAGGCGGTCAATCAAAATTAGCTGTTGTGAAATTGGTTAAAGAATTGACAGGTCTTGGTTTGAAAGAAGCTAAAGAATTAGTTGACGGAGCTCCTAAGGCAGTTAAAGAAAAAGTTTCAAAAGACGAAGCTGAAGCACTGAAAGCTCAATTAGTAGAAGCAGGCGCTGAAGTTGAACTTAAATAAAACGTCTTGCAACCTTATATAAAGGTTGATGTGGTTTAGAACCTCACTGATGTGGGGTTCTAAGCCTTTTTGTATATTTAAGTTAAGTTCAATTAATTCAGAGAGATAAATGTCGTTAAAAATTGAAAACCAGAGAATTAGTTTTTCTTCAACTAAAACAGTTTTTGATTATCCCGATTTTCTTGAAGTACAAGTAAAATCGTTCGTTGAGTTTTTCCAATTAGGAACAACTCCGGATCAACGGAAAGAAGAAGGTCTGTTTAAAGTTTTCGAAGAAAATTTTCCCATATCGGATACCCGGAATAATTTCGTATTGGAGTTTATTGACTATCAGGTCGATCCTCCCAGGTATTCCATTGAAGAATGTATTGAACGTGGGTTGACATACAGTGTGCCGTTAAAAGCAAAACTCAAATTGTATTGTACCGACCCGGAACATGAAGATTTTGATACGGTTATTCAGGACGTGTATTTAGGTACTGTACCTTACATGACTGAACGCGGAACTTTTGTAATTAACGGAGCTGAACGCGTTGTTGTATCGCAGTTGCACCGCTCACCGGGGGTTTTCTTCGGACAAAGCATGCACGCAAACGGTACGAAATTGTATTCAGCAAGGATTATTCCGTTCAAAGGATCGTGGATCGAATTTGCAACAGACATCAATAATGTGATGTTTGCATACATTGACCGTAAAAAGAAATTACCGGTAACAACATTGCTTCGTGCCATCGGTTTCGAAAGCGATAAAGATATTCTTGAAATTTTTGGTCTCGCCGACGAGATTAAAGTTTCAAAATCTGGTTTGAAAAAATTGGTTGGTCGTAAATTAGCTGCCCGTGTATTGAAAACATGGGTGGAAGACTTCGTGGACGAAGATACTGGTGAAGTAGTATCCATTGAACGTACCGAAGTAATCATCGACCGTGAAACCGTTCTTGAAAACGAACATATCGATGAAATTTGTGATGCGGATGTAAAAACTATCCTTTTGCATAAAGAAGATCAGAACTTGACTGACTTTGCAATTATTTACAACACATTACAGAAAGACCCTTGTAACTCGGAAAAAGAGGCTGTGCTTCACATCTACCGTCAGCTGCGTAATGCAGAACCGCCGGATGAAGCAACTGCAAGGGACGTAATCGATAAATTATTCTTCTCTGAAAAACGTTACGATCTTGGTGAAGTAGGACGTTACCGGATCAACAAAAAGTTGAACCTGAACATTGATATGGGGGTTCAGGTATTAACCAAAGAAGATATTATTGAAATCATCAAATATTTGATCAAACTTGTCAATTCAAAAACTGACGTGGATGACATCGACCACTTAAGCAACCGTCGTGTGCGCACCGTGGGAGAACAAATGTACGCTCAGTTTGGAGTTGGTTTAGCTCGTATGGCTCGTACAATTCGTGAGCGAATGAACGTACGCGACAACGAGGTATTTACTCCAATTGACCTGATCAATTCCAAAACACTGTCATCAGTTATTAACTCGTTCTTCGGAACTAACGCACTTTCTCAGTTCATGGATCAAACAAATCCGCTGGCTGAGATGACCCACAAACGTCGTATGTCGGCGTTAGGCCCTGGTGGTCTTTCTCGTGAGCGTGCCGGTTTCGAGGTTCGTGACGTACACTATACTCACTACGGACGTTTGTGTCCGATTGAAACACCTGAAGGACCAAACATCGGTTTGATTTCTTCTCTTTGTGTTTTTGCACAGGTAACTGATCTTGGTTTTATTTCGACTCCATACCGTAAGGTTGAAAACGGAAAGGTTGATTTATCTCCGGATGGAGTTATTTATCTCACTGCGGAAGAAGAAGAAGGTAAAATCATTGCTCAGGCAAATGCGCCAATCGACAATGATGGTAATTTCATCAATCAACGTGTGAAAGCTCGTTTGGACGGTGACTATCCGCTTTCAGAAAAAGAAGAAGTGCAGTTGATGGACGTAGGTCCAAACCAGATTGCTTCAGTTGCTGCATCATTGATTACTTTCCTTGAGCACGATGATGCGAACCGTGCATTGATGGGATCGAACATGATGCGTCAGGCAGTGCCGCTGTTACGTCCGGAAGCTCCGATTGTAGGAACAGGACTGGAAGGCCGCGCAGCTGTTGACTCTCGTGTATTGCCTGTTGCTATTGGCGACGGTGTTGTTGAGTTTGTGGATGCCAACGAAGTAGTTATTCGCTACGATCGTACAGATGATGAAAAATTTGTCAGCTTCGATCCGGAAGTAGTTAGCTACCGCATGGCAAAATACCAAAAAACTAACCAGGGAACAGTTGTTGACTTGAAACCAATCGTTGTAAAAGGACAACGAGTGACAAAAGGTACTGTTCTTTCTGAAGGATATGCAACACAGGGTGGAGAGCTTGCTCTGGGACGTAACCTGAAAGTGGCCTTCATGCCATGGCAGGGATATAACTATGAGGATGCAATCGTGATTTCAGAACGCGTGGTGCGTGAAGACTTGTTTACTTCAATCCACGTTGACGAATATGCGCTGGAAGTTCGCGATACCAAGCGTGGTGTGGAAGAATTTACTTCGGATATTCCGAACGTAAGCGAAGAAGCAACTCGTAATCTGGATGAAAACGGATTGATTCGTATCGGTGCTGTTGTAAAACCAGGAGACATTCTGATTGGTAAGATTACGCCTAAAGGAGAATCAGATCCTTCGCCAGAAGAAAAGCTGTTACGTGCGATCTTTGGAGACAAAGCAGGTGATGTGAAAGATGCATCATTGAAAGCTTCTCCTTCGCTTAACGGTACAGTTATCGACAAAAAATTGTTCTCTCGTGTTATAAAAGACAAAAAAGGTAAACTTTCATCTAAACCGTTGATGGATCAAATTGAAGAAGAATTTGATCGCATTGTTGCCGGATTGAAAGCGAAACTGGAGGACAAACTGTTTACTCTGGTAAATGGGAAAACCAGTCAGGGAGTGAAAGACTACTACGGTGGCGAGATCATCCCTAAAGGTGTGAAATTTACGCTTAAACAACTTCAGGAAATCGATTATCTGACAGTTAATCCACAAAAATGGACGACAGATAACGATAAAAATGAGATGATTTTCAAACTCATCCTGAATTATATCAATAAATACAAAGAACATGAGGCCGTGGCTCGCCGCAAACGTTACAATGTAACAATCGGAGATGAGCTTCCTGCTGGAATTATTCAGCTGGCTAAAGTTTACGTGGCAAAAAAACGCAAACTGCAAATCGGAGATAAGATGGCAGGTCGTCACGGAAATAAAGGTATTGTTTCGCGTATTGTTCGCGATGAAGATATGCCTTTCCTTGCTGACGGAACTCCTGTAGATATCGTGCTTAACCCACTAGGGGTACCATCACGTATGAACCTGGGACAGATTTACGAAACTGTTTTAGGTTGGGCAGGAAAAGAGCTCGGATTGAAGTTTGCGACTCCGATTTTTGATGGTGCCAGTCTGGAAGAGGTGAATGAGTTTACCGATAAAGCAGGTGTGCCACGCTATGGAAAAGCAACTCTTCGCGATGGAGAAACCGGAGAACCATTTGACCAACCTGCAACTGTAGGTATAATCTATATGTTGAAACTCGGTCACATGGTGGAAGATAAAATGCATGCCCGTTCAATAGGTCCGTACTCGTTGATTACTCAGCAGCCTCTTGGAGGTAAAGCTCAATTCGGGGGTCAGCGTTTCGGGGAGATGGAAGTTTGGGCGCTCGAAGCATTCGGCGCATCTCACATCCTTCAGGAAATCCTTACCGTTAAGTCTGACGACGTAATGGGACGTGCAAAAGCTTACGAAGCCATTGTGAAGGGAGAACCAATGCCACAGGCAGGAATTCCTGAATCGTTGAACGTATTATTGCACGAATTGCGAGGCTTGGGATTAAGTATCAATCTCGACTAATCATCAGAAACGTGGATGTTTCTTTGTTTTTAACTTGAAAATATAATATATCGATATATGGCATTCAGAAAAGACAACAAAGTTAAAAGTAGCTTTGCCAAGATTGGTATTAGTCTTGCTTCGCCGGAAGAGATTTTGGAACGTTCTCACGGAGAAGTATTGAAACCTGAAACAATCAATTACCGAACCTACAAACCTGAACGTGATGGTTTGTTTTGTGAACGCATCTTCGGTCCGGTAAAAGATTACGAATGCCATTGCGGAAAATACAAACGTATCCGTTATAAAGGAATTGTTTGTGACCGTTGTGGCGTGGAAGTAACCGAGAAAAAAGTGCGTCGTGAACGCATGGGACACATCTCATTGGTGGTGCCGGTTGCTCATATCTGGTATTTTAAATCGTTACCTAATAAAATCGGTTATTTGCTGGGATTACCCACTAAAAAACTCGATGCCATCATCTATTACGAACGCTATGTAGTGGTTCAACCAGGTATTAAAGCTCAGGATGGAGTGAAATATCTCGACTTCCTGACAGAAGAAGAATACCTGGATATTCTGGATACTCTTCCAAAAGAAAATCAGTATTTGGAAGATGATGATCCAAATAAGTTTATTGCCCGCATGGGAGCTGAAGCTTTGTATAGCTTACTCGAAAAACTTGATCTGGATACATTGTCATTCGATTTACGTCACAAAGCAGGTACTGAAACTTCTCAACAACGTAAAAATGAGGCATTGAAACGCCTTCAGGTCGTTGAGTCATTCCGTGCAAGCAAAAACGTAAACCGTCCGGAATGGATGATTGTAAAAGTAGTTCCGGTTATTCCACCTGATTTGCGTCCGTTAGTGCCGCTGGATGGAGGCCGTTTTGCTACTTCCGACCTGAATGATTTATATCGTCGGGTTATTATCCGCAACAACCGTTTGAAACGATTGATTGAGATTAAAGCTCCGGAAGTGATTTTGCGTAACGAAAAACGTATGCTTCAGGAAGCTGTCGATTCATTGTTTGACAACTCAAGAAAATCGAATGCGGTGAAAACCGAAAATAACCGTGCATTGAAGTCTCTCTCTGACAGTTTGAAAGGGAAACAAGGTCGTTTCCGTCAGAACTTGTTGGGTAAACGTGTTGACTACTCTGCCCGTTCGGTAATTGTTGTTGGTCCGAAATTGAGATTGCATGAATGCGGTCTGCCAAAAGACATGGCTGCCGAATTATACAAACCATTTGTGATCCGTAAGTTGATTGAGCGAGGTATTGTAAAAACCGTAAAATCAGCCAAGAAAATTGTTGATCGCAAAGACCCGGTTGTGTGGGACATCCTTGAAAATGTATTGAAAGGACATCCTGTGATGCTGAACCGTGCACCAACCTTGCACCGTTTGTCAATCCAGGCATTCCAGCCTGTACTGATTGAAGGTAAAGCAATTCAGTTGCACCCATTGGTTTGTACCGGGTTCAACGCCGACTTCGATGGTGACCAGATGGCGGTTCACGTACCTCTGGGTAACGCAGCAATTCTGGAAGCTCAAGTATTGATGCTTGCCGCACATAACTTGTTGAACCCTGCTAACGGAGCACCAATCACGGTGCCTTCTCAGGACATGGTTCTCGGTTTGTATTATATCTCGAAACCTCGTGAAGGTGCAAAAGGACAGGGAATGACTTTCTATTCTCCGGAAGAAGTAATTATTGCTTACAACGAGGGAGTAGTTGACCTGCACACCATTATTAAAGTGAAAGTTCGTGATGTGGACGAAAATGGAGACTTCTTCAAACACATCATTGAAACAACTGTTGGTCGTGTAATTTATAACCAGTTTGTTCCTGCCCGTGCCGGATATATTAACCAGTTGCTGACTAAAAAGTCATTGCGTACAATCATTTCCGATATTTTCAAACTTACCGGTAATGCTGAAACTGTACGCTTCCTGGATGATATTAAAAACCTGGGTTACAAAATGGCCTACCGTGGAGGTTTGTCATTCAACCTGAGTGATGTGGTGATTCCGGAAGACAAAAAAGAAATTGTAGAAGATGGTTATCAGGAAGTTGAAGAAGTAATGATGAACTATAACATGGGGTTCATTACTAACAACGAACGTTATAACCAGGTAATTGATATTTGGACACATGCCAACGCCAAACTGACCAACTCAGTAATGAAAACGCTGAGTACCGACCGTCAGGGATTCAACTCAGTTTACATGATGCTTGACTCTGGAGCGAGGGGTTCGAAAGAACAGATTCGTCAGTTGTGCGGTATGAGGGGATTGATGGCCAAACCACAAAAATCAGGATCTACTGGTTCTCAGATTATCGAAAACCCGATCTTGGCGAACTTTAAAGAAGGACTGTCGGTATTGGAGTACTTTATCTCTACCCACGGTGCTCGTAAAGGTTTGGCGGATACCGCTCTGAAAACAGCCGACGCTGGTTATTTGACTCGCCGTTTGGTTGACGTTGCGCAAGATGTGATTATTTCTGACGAAGACTGCGGAACATTACGCGGATTGGTAGCAGCTGCTATCAAAAACAACGAAGAAGTTGTTGCTTCGCTCTCAGAACGTATTGAAGGACGTACTGCTGTTCACGATATTTATCATCCATTAACTGGTGAATTAATCATCAAATCGGGCGATATAATTACGGAAGATATTGCTAATAAAATCGAAGATTCTCCGATTGAAAGCGTTGAAATCCGTTCAGTACTTACCTGTGAAGCTAAAAACGGGGTTTGTAGCAAATGTTACGGACGCAACCTTGCAGGCAAAGATATTGCCCAGCGTGGTGAAGCCGTTGGGGTTATTGCAGCACAGTCAATCGGTGAACCAGGAACACAGCTTACTCTGCGTACTTTCCACGTAGGGGGTATCGCTGGTAACATTTCAACTCAGTCAACCGTTGTTTCGAAATACGACGGTATTGCTGAAATTGAAGAATTACGTACTGTAGAACAAACTAATAACGAAGGTGTGAAATCGGTAGTCGTAGTAAGTCGTTTGGCTGAATTACGTATTATCGATAAAAATACCCGCATTCCGTTGTCAACACACGGTTTGCCTTATGGTTCTAAATTGTTCATCGAGAACGGTAAGGAAATCAAAAAAGGACAGCTTGTCTGCGAATGGGACCCATATAACGGTGTAATTATTACCGAATACAATGGTAAAATTGCTTTCGAACATTTAATTGAAGGTATTACATTCCGTGAAGAGTCAGACGAACAGACTGGTTATACAGAAAAAGTAATTATTGAAACCAAGGATAAAACCAAAAACCCGTCGTTGATCATTATGGACGAACAAGGTGAGGTGATTCGTACTTACAACTTACCTGTAGGTGGTCACATTGCCGTATTGGACGGAGATACTGTTCGCGCAGGGGATGTATTGGTGAAAATTCCACGTGCTGCAGGTAAAGCCGGTGACATCACCGGGGGTCTTCCTCGTGTTACCGAATTGTTCGAGGCACGTAACCCATCGAACCCTGCCGTTGTTTCTGAAATTGACGGAGAAGTTTCTTTGGGCAAAATCAAACGTGGTAACCGCGAAATCATTGTTACTGCCAAAAATGGCGATGTGAAGAAGTACCTGGTACCGCTTTCTCGTCAGATTCTGGTACAGGAAAACGACTACATTCGCGCAGGTACACCACTATCAGACGGATCAATTACTCCTTCCGACATTCTGGCCATTAAAGGTCCAACAGCTGTTCAGGAATATATCTTGAATGAAGTACAGGACGTTTACCGTATGCAGGGGGTAAAAATCAACGATAAACACTTCGAGGTGATTATTCGCCAGATGATGCGTAAAGTTGAGATTGACGATCCGGGAGATACCCGCTTCCTTGAAAAACAGGTAGTTGATAAAAACGAGTTCTTGCATGAAAATGACTGGATTTATAACAAAAAAGTGATTGTAGATGCCGGAGATGCCGAAGGATTGAAAGCAGGTCAGATCATTACAGCCCGTCGTTTGCGTGACGAAAACTCAATTTTGCGTCGGAAAGACAAACGCCTGATCGAATCGAGGGATGCTATTCCTGCAACATCGAGCCAGATTCTGCAAGGGATCACCCGCGCAGCACTTCAAACTCGTAGTTGGTTGTCGGCAGCATCGTTCCAGGAAACTACCAAGGTACTCAACGAAGCAGCCATCATGGGCAAAGTGGACTATTTAGACGGATTGAAAGAAAACGTAATTTGTGGTCACCTGATCCCGGCTGGTACTGGTTTGAAAGAGTACAAAAATTTGGTTGTTGGTTCTCGTGAAGAATACGACCGTTTGGTAGATTCAAAAGAAACAGAACGCGCTTACAAAGAGTAGTATGGAAGACAATAAAAATCAATTGAATATTGAATTGAGCGAAGAAATTGCACAAGGAACTTATTCGAACCTTGCAATTATTACTCACTCAAGCTCTGAATTTGTTCTCGATTTCGTGCGTATTATGCCCGGAATACCGAAAGCAAGTGTAAAGTCAAGAGTAATTCTGACTCCGGAGCATGCAAAGCGTTTATTAATCGCATTGCAAGACAATATTCAGAAGTTTGAATCGATAAATGGACCGATTAAAGTTCAACACGGACATGATCCGATCATGCCTCCGATGAATTTTGGCGGACCAATTGGTGAAGCTTAACCAAGATTAAAATCTCAATACAAAGGGTACTCAGAAATGGGTGCCCTTTTTTTGTTAAAATTTTCACAGGTATAGAAAAAGTAAGGCTGTCTGATTTTATTCTGACAGCCTTTTTTCATGAAAAACTAATTACGTTTTTGCCTATCTGATTGTATTATCTATTTTTCAAGAAGAGCCAAAACACACCACATATATGGTGCTTGTCCGTGGTAGTCGCCTGTGTGTCGCGGACGGTCATAGTAGTATTTTTTGTCATTTTTCTTATTTGTTCCTACACAAATGTCGGATACTGCCCCTTTTTTATCTACGTAAGGAACCAAAGCCATCCATGCTTTTCGGGCGACGGGAGCGTATTCTTCAGCATTGAGCCATCCGTGTTTTACACCAACAATTAATGCATAGGTAAACATGGCAGAGCCTGAAGTTTCGCTCCAATAATCGGGTTCATCGATTAATTGGTTCCAAATTCCGTTTGGAGCCTGATATGTTTTGATGCTTTCCATCATTTTTTTATAGCCTTGCAAAATGCGAGGGCGATCTTTATGGTTGTCTGGTAAATAGCGAAGTAATTCAGTTACTCCGGCAGCCATCCAGCCGTCTCCTCGTAGCCAATAGAAAGGAACATCGGGAGCATGATAAAAAAGGCCATTTGGGCGTTGCAACTCATCGAGGTAGAGAACCATTTCTTTGGCAGCACGATCGATGTATTTAATATCTCCGGTTATTTTATATGCCTGGGTTTGTACAATCGTAATCATATACATGTCGTCAATCCATAGACGAGTTTGCCATGAATAACCTTTGTTTGCCCATTCTTTTTGTTCTGTGCTTGCTTCCTGAGGAACTTCCCATTGCGTGTCAGCGTATGGAAGTCCTAATTCTAAATATTTTTTATCTTTTGTTATGTGATAAAACTCAAGGGGCAGGCACCCAAACATGTTTAAGTCAACATGATTTTTTATAGGAAGCAGTTCTTTTTCCGAAGAAAATAAGAGGTCAAATTTATTTTGCAGGAGACTGAGAAGTTCTTTGTCTGCTGTGGCCGCTGCAAATTGAAGTGCTCCTTTCCAGTAAAATGTTTCGGGATAGCTGATCCATTTTCCTCCATGCAGTGCATGTTTGGCATCAACAAAACGGTATGCAATCAGTTTTCCAACTTCTTCGGGAGTATATCCTTCCGGAAAATCAGACAGCTTGTTTGTTTGGGCAAATAAGAATTGGAAAGGGATGAAAAGGAGTAAAATGGCAATGTATTTACGCATGATGATGTGTTTAGTCAGTTTTAATTTTTATTGTTATTACAGTTATGTTCTGATGTATAATTAACCGACAGGATTTGCATCCTGCCGGTTAATGAATGAGCCAGATTGTTCCAAATATGCGATCTGTGCTTTTATCCTGGCTGAAATTTAGTTCTCCGTTTTGTCTTCGTCAGCAACGGCATCTTCCCATTTTTCCCATTTCGGTGTTGTCGGATCGTAACCGTCGTATCCATAGTTCTGACTCAGTTTTCCTTTGTTGTTTGCTGTAATTGCAGCATAAGGAATTGGCCAGTAAATGTTCTTTTTATCCATGGTGTAGTTCGGATTACTATTCCCTGTAGCATTGATTTGTATTGGACCTTTGTTGTACATGCTGTAGTGTACAATACGCTGGTACCAGTAACTTCCGCCGGTTGATTCTGTTCCACTTTGTTTGTCAAAATTATCCAGACTGTATGTGTTGCCCCATTCATCAGGTTGTCCGCTACGAGCCAGACAAAGTGATACGCGGGTTAATTCAACATTACGCCATTCTTCCCAGTATAATTCGCGGGCGCGTTCGTTCATGATGTCGCCAATGGTAACAGTTCCCTGGTATAATTCAGCACACTTTGCTCTTTTCCTGAGCATATTCAAATCATCTTTGATGGTTGCGTCACCAGGATTGATGTAATATTTTGCTTCAGCACGTAGCAGATATGCTTCAGCCAAACGATAAAGATACCAGTCGGCAATACCTCCGTTGGTAGCACCTCTGTTGCCGTCCGATCCGCTGATGTTTGCTTCGTTCACCGGGTCGTCAAGGAAAAATTTATAATGAGGAACATCAAACCATCGGCGAATTGTATCACCGCATAATAAGGTTCCTTTGCTGTCGTAAAGGACAACTGGTTTTCCAAATTCTGACGAAGCTTTATTGTTTACGAGGTAATCTTCCATGCGTACCCAGTTTCCAACTTTCGAATTGTGACGTAAGTCGCTGTCGTCCATTACGCCATTTACTTTCCATAGCGCATGTGTATTGAAGTAAGTAGGGCGGAAAGTGGCAATACCACGTCCGAAAGCTCTCATGTAATCGTATTTTGGATTATAGTCAGCATGATTACGTCTCAGGTTTAACAGTGCTTGTTTCCCATCTTTGGTTTTCAGCATACTGTTGAATAAGAAAGGATACAAGATGCGCATGGTGAGCATTTTTACGAATGATTCGGCATCAGCTCCACGGTTGGGCATACCCATAATCACCTCGCTATTGGCCGAAATAAGTTTGTTTTCGGCGCGGTGCAAGTCCCAGATTACGTTGCGGGTAATTGGCCATGTTTCAGGTTCGCCTCCGTCGTTGAATGTTCCAAAACTGTTTTGCATCAGCGAGTAGCCTGATCCATCAATTAATATATCTGTTTGCTCTTTTGCTTTGGTGTATTCGCCCTTCGCCAAATAGCACTTGGCAAGTAGCATGCGGCAAGCTCCTTTATTTACCATTCCAACCAGCGGCATGTCTTTTTGGTCGGGTACCCATTGTATAGCAAATTCCAAGTCTTTTGTAATCATTTCCAGAATAGCATCGCGTTTGGTACTTTGATAATTCTGCTTCGGAACCTCAATTACTTTGGTAATAAGGGGAACGTCGCCATACTGGAATACCAGCGACATGTAGCGGAAAGCACGGTGAAAATATGCACGGCCTTTGTATGCGTTTCGGGTAGCTTCGTCCAAGCCGTCAACACCATCAACGAATTGAATAACCGTATTGGCGTACATAATACCATTGTAGGTTTCTTTCCAGAAATACCAGAGGCTGTTTGTTCTGTCAAGATTATTTAACGAGGCATCATCACTGGTTGGGGTGAGCATATTGGCAACATCGCAGAGCATTGTGCGTTTGTCGGTTGCGCTGGCAACCATCAACTCCGAAAAGATATACTCTGTCCCCAAAGTAAGCATTTCATTGTGGTCGGTTGCATAATACAACTTGAGATGGCGATCGCATATTGCCATTGCAGCTTTTAATCCTGACTCGGTACTGAATGTCGCAGTAGGCTCGTAAAACGACAGTGGATCAGGTTTTAAAAAGTCTTCCTGACAACTATTAAGTAAAATTGCGCCTCCAATAAACAGGGCAAGGAATATATGATTCAATTTTTGAGTTATCTGTTTCATATTTATTGATCTTAGAGGTTAAAAAGTTAAATTCACTCCCAGAGTATAGACACGTGTTGCTAGTCCTCCGGTTTCGGGATCACCATATTCCCAGTCTTTCGACCATACTGCAACGTTGCGAATTGATCCATAAACTTTGGCGCGTTCCATGTCGAACTTTGATGTCCACTTTTTCGGTAAAGTATATCCGATTGATATGTTTTCAAGACGAATAAACGAACGGCTGTATAGCATCTGTGCACTTTCTGCTCCTACCGGACCTTTTGCTTCAATGCGTCCATATTTGTTTGTTGGATTGTCTGGTGTCCAATATCCTTTTGCCGGAACATTGGCCATTGCATAAGCCATGCGTCCCCCGTCATCGTCATTGTTCAGATAGTTGCCCGATAAACTTTTGTGTCCCATATACGAATAGAGGTTGAACGAGAAACTTAAATTTTTTCTGAATTCGAATTCGTTACGCATCGACCAATGAATTGGAGGAGCTGTTTCTCCCAGAAATTCTTTGTCCTTGTCGTTATATACAGCTTTAACCGAACCGTCGGCATTAATTACATCATCGTCGGTATAATTATTTGCTACTTTAGGATCCCCCGGAGATTGACCGTATTTTTTTGCTTCTTCCACTTCGTCTTTTTGCCAGATACCGGTAACACGGTAGTTCCAGATGGTACTAATGGGTTGTCCGATAAACCAACCGTTTGTTTTATCATCCATTTCTTTTGAACCGGTAACATTTCCGTCTGCATCCAGAATATCCTGATTTTCGTAATAAAGATGTTTAATTATGTTTTTATTGAATGAGAATCCAATTGAGGTAGTCCATCTCAAATTACTGTTGTTGATGTTTACTGAATTTACAGAAAGCTCGAACCCACGGTTGTCAACCTGTCCGAGGTTGGTTGTAATGCTGGAAAATCCTGTGAATTCGGGCAGACGCTGATTCATAATCATGTCGTGAGTACTCATATTGTAATATTCCAGACTTCCTGTGATCCGGTCGTTGAAAAGGCCAAAGTCAAGACCAACGTTCCATGATGCGGTTTTTTCCCATTGAAGGTTGGGGTTTGCCATACGGTCGGCCATCAAATAACGCATTAGTTCTTGTTCGCCTGCTTTGTTCAGGTAGCCCTGCATCTTTCCCGCTCCTTCGTAAAGGTTTGCCAATGCCAGGTAAGGATTGTCGAGTGAGCGGTTCCCGTTTTTTCCGTAAGAAACGCGCAATTTCCCGTTGTTTAAAACATGTCCCCATCGAAAGAATTTTTCGTTTGTAAATGTCCACCCCAAGGCAATGGACGGGAATGTTGCATAGGGATACGACGCCCCAAATGCCGAATATCCGTCTCTGCGAACCGATGATGTGAGCATATAACGATTGTCGTACGAGTAGAACAAGCGTGCCATTAATGCATCTGCTGTTTGGTATGAATCGTATGACGAGTAGTTACTGTTTTCTTTGCTCCCATTTTTCGTATTATGGAATCCTAGTGCATCAGATGGTAAAATATTGCGTGCCTCGATACGGTCTTGCCAGTATTGACGCTCTTCTGCTTCTTGTACCAGGGTCAGAATTGTGTGGTGCTTTTCATTGAAAGTGTAGTCCCAGTTGATGGTATTATTTAGCGACCAGTCGAGACTTTTTGCTTGCTCACGGTTAGCTCCGCGC
Source organism: Prolixibacteraceae bacterium (assembly GCA_963668595.1). Classification (GTDB taxonomy): domain Bacteria; phylum Bacteroidota; class Bacteroidia; order Bacteroidales; family Prolixibacteraceae; genus GWE2-42-39. Next base: position 4,345,901 of record OY764876.1, read on the forward strand.
GATTTGGGATCTGATCCAGGTAGATCGGCTGACATAAAGTAGCGATCGTAGAAGAACTGATAGCGAGGAGATGCATTGAACGAGTAAGTAATATTGAATGGCAAGGTTATTTTGGCATTCAGAATACTATTCAATACCGTGTAACCTTTTTCTAATTCAAGATATTGGCGTTGGAAATCATAATTGTATCCACGTTGGCTGTATTCCGAACTTAACGGATATTGCACCGGATTGCCTTGCTCATCAGCATAATCAGCATACGGACTGTTTCGTAGTGATTGGTCAATGTCTATATTGATATTGCCATCCGAGCGATCCTGAAAGTTTATGTTTGCACCAATCTCAAGCCATTTATTTACTTTGGCTTCAACCTTCATGTTTGCACGTATGGCGTGGTAGCCATCGCTTATTTCTGCTCCTTGTTTCTTTAAGTATCCAATTGATAGATAGTAATTTGCTTTTTCGCTTGCCCCGCTAATGCTGGCGTTGTAATCTTGATTAAAGCCCGTCCGATAAGTGTGTTTGGCCCAGTCAACAATTCTTCCTGCAAGAAGATTGGCAAGTGTGTTTCCCTGGAATCCGAGTCGTTTTGCCCAGATACTTAAATCTGATTCATCTGCGTCATTGGTGGTATATGCACGCCAATCGTCAAGTGAAACATTGGATGGAAGTTGTTCCGGGCGCATGAAAAACCCAGGCTGATTTGCATACACTCCCGATTGGTATGCTTCATATTCTCCGGTTTCCGGATTCACTCCGTAAGAATTTTTTGTGTACCAATCCTGACGGTGTTGCAAATAGGTATCCGGGGTGAATCGTTCGCGGTATTCACTCTTTTGAGTCCAGCCAATATTCGAATTGATACTAATAACTGGTTTGCCCATTTTTCCTCTTTTTGTTGTGATGAGGATCACTCCACTTGCTGCTTTGGCTCCATAAACAGCCGCTGCTGATGCATCTTTAAGCACGTCAATCTGAGCAATGTCATCCGGATTTATTTCTGAAAGTTCTCCGTAAAAGATCATTCCGTCGAGAATAAGCAATGGATTGTTGTGGCCTCCGTCAGTATAAACAGAACGCTGTCCGCGTATTTGCATCGTGCCGCCACCTTTTGCCGAAGCATTGTAGCCTACTTGTAACCCCGGAGTTCCCCTTAATATGTCTTGAACGGTTGAAGGATTTTCATTTTCAATTTTATCCGGGCGAATTTGAGTAATCGATCCGGTTAAATCTTTTTTCTTCGCTGTTCCATAGCCAATTGCAACAACCTCGCCAATACCAAAAGCTTCTTCTTCCATTTCTGTATTAATGGTAGTTTGGCCACTAACTGCAATTTCTTTTGTTTTTAATCCAACAAATGAAAATACCAGTGTTGCAGAAGAGGGCACTTCTGTTAATGAATAATTTCCATCAATATTTGTAATGGTTCCCTTTGTGGTTCCTTTAACAACAATTGTAACTCCCGGTAGCGGTAAACCCGACGAATCGGAAATATGCCCGGTAACTGTTATTTGTTTTTGTCCGGAAGTTGAAGGCGTGAGCACAATGTGTCGATCGTTGATTGTCGCTTTAATCTGTGACTTGCCGAATAAGGTAGAAAGAATATTTTCAATGCTTTCATCCTTTACTGAAATATTTACTTTCCCGCTGACATCGATCAGCTCTTCATTGTAAAGGAAATAGAAATTGCTTTCTTCCTCTATTTTCGACAAAACTTCCCGGATTGTAGCATTTTTCATTTCCAGGTTCAGTTTAGTCGTTTGCGAGTAGGAACTACTTGCCAGTGATTGGAATACACCGACTAAAAGAATTAAAAGGGTGTTACGCATAACCAGAATTTTTTTTCGATGTTTCGACAAGGCAAAACATACCCGATTCATGTTTTTTTTCATAAATTTGAGTGATTTTATTAAAACTTTTATTGGCTTTAGCCAAAAAGAGGAGGGAAGTGTTGGAGCACTTCCTTTTTTCTTTTTTTAGATTATAAGTTGTTATATCATAGGCAGCTTGATTGGAGTTATTGGTTCGTTATCTCAACAGTCGATTTTTCTGTTTCGCCAGTTTCTTTGTTAAGTGTTCCGGGAATATAGGTCATGCGTATCGGAGAACTTAGTTCCAATAGTTCGATTACCCGGTAAAGAGGTTCGTTATCAAATACAGTTGTAAACTTGTTTTTATAGAGGTCTTGATCTTTTATGCTGACTTTCACTCCATACCAGCGTTCGAGCATTTTTGCCAGATCAGCCATGGATGTTTTATTCAAGACAAGCTTGTTTTTGTGCCAGGCAATGTACTGATCGGCATCAACATCGTTTAATGCGGATATGTGAGTTGTTTTATTCAGGACCCATCGTTGATTGGGTTTCATGTAAATTTGTTCTTTTAATATGCCCTTTCTGTTATTATCCAGAACAATACTCCCTTCTTTTAATACTACTTCAACCAAATTGTCGTCGGAAAATGATTTTACATTGAATTGGGTTCCAAGTACCCGTACCGTGAGTTGATTGAATTTTACTTCCAGCGGAGAACTTGGATTCTTGCTTACATCAAAGTATGCTTCTCCGTGTAATTCAACTTCTCTTGTTCTTCGCACAAAGGGGATGGCATATCTGATTGTACTTTCAGCATTTAACCATACATTGGATCCATCAGGTAATGTAATCTTACTTCGTACTCCTGATGGGTTTGAAATCTCCTGATAGCTAAGGTTTTTGGTGCCGAATTTATCGTCAATCTGATGCCAGATGGTATATAGAAACAGAGGGATGATAAGTATGGCAGCAATCCGACTAAAACGCAACCATCCGATACTCAGTTTCGATTGGTTGCTGATTCTTTTCCGTAAGGCTGAAAAAGCTTTGTTCGTATCTATTGTCTCTAGTTCAGAAATCAATACACCGGCTTCCCAATACTGATCTTCTTCGGTCTGGTGCTTTTTACGTCCGAGATGACGCTCAAATTTTGCACCGTCAGGTGATTGATGCATTTCCTTTCTTTCCAAGTTTTGTCAGGTTTAATTCCTCATTCAATAACAATACAAAAAAAATGAGGGGCACACATATTCGAATTTGTACTTTTTTTAGAAAAAAATTCCCAGAAGAAATAAAAGACCGGTGTAGTCTTTCAATTCTTCACGCAGAATTTTAAGCGCATTGCTGATTTGAAGCTCTACTGTTCTTTTTGAAATTTCCAGTTTTTGAGCTATTTCATCATTTTTAAGATCATTAAATCGGCTCAGAATAAAAATTTCTTTGGTGCGGGGAGGGAGTTTTTCGAAAGCTTGTTTAATTCTTGTTTGAAGTTCGCTACTAACAAATATATCCTGTTCGTAGGTGAGATTACTGCTCATCATTGCTTTGAATTCCTCTATTTTCTGAGCTTCGTGCTTTTGAGAAACAAGGTAATTGATTCCTCTGTTTTTTACTGATGTAAACAGATAGGATTTTAGCGAATAGTTTTCTTTTATTCGGTAGCGGTTTTTCCATATTCCGAAAAAGAGATCCTGAACAATCTCTTCGGCCGCTGCTTTATCTCCGGTCATTTGCGAAACAAAAATCACAAGTCCCGGATAATAATGCCTGAACAACAATTCGAATGCAGTTTCATCCCCTTGAATAAAACGACGAATCAAATTCTCTTCGGAAATACCGTTAATGATTTGCATACCCAAAAATAGTAAACAAATTTATATGAAGAGAAATTGAATGCATTCAGGGAAAAACTCAGTGAAAATAAAAAACCTGTAATCTTGCGTGATTACAGGTTTTTATTTTGTCGGGATACCAGGATTCGAACCTGGGACCCCCTGGTCCCAAACCAGGTGCGCTAACCGGACTGCGCTACATCCCGATGAAGTATCGCGGAGAGAGGGGGATTCGAACCCCCGGTACGGTTACCCGTACGGCAGTTTAGCAAACTGCTGGTTTCAGCCACTCACCCATCTCTCCGTGGCTGACTTTATCTTTTTTAACTTTGTTTCTAAAATTGCTTCAGAACCAAAATTAAATATTATTTCATCATTTATTGGCTTTGTTATTAGCCTTGCAGAACGTGGGTGCAAATATAGAACTACTTTTTACTTCCGCAAAATTCTAAGTAAAAAAAACTGTGTTTTTTTATGGTTTTTTACAAACTTTTCCAATGGTACTTCGAATGATACTGATTGCCAGATGAAACAGGGCAATCGGTGATTTTTATTTCTGGAAATAAAGTTTTGAAATTCTATTCCGTGGCGTTTTTACGCATCAGAAGAAGAAAAGTTCTCGGCTAAAAAAAATGCAGATAGAATCTGCTTCTATTCCAGTGAGATATGGTGCAGATGTTATTAAACCTCTCTGAAACCCTTGCGATGATAGGGTTTTCGGTGTATATTTGAAGCACGAAACGTTCTTTAACAACAATATTGTCCGCATTAGTTCGCAATTTGGTAAATTCAACATAAAACAACGAAACGAGAAAGCTTATGGGTGTGAAAACAGGCCTAGTAGTCCGGCAATCGCCGGATGAGTAGTAATACCGTTGGAAGTTTGAGCAACCAGGCACTCAAATCCTGTCATTCGGGATTTTCACAAATGAGCTGATGCGGATTTTTTCTTTTTTTAAAGAAGTTCTTCAAGTTGTTTCAGCGTTTTGCTTCCTGTAGCACGAAGTCTTTTGGCTGATTGATGTCCATCGGCAATTAAAATACAATGACAACCCAGTTCACGAGCTACCTCATAATCATGAGATGTGTCTCCAATTAAACAAATTTGGTTTGGGTCAATTTGTAAGCTCTGGAGAAGAATCTTTCCGTTTTCTGTTTTCGATGCAGCATAGTGATTGTCGAGCCCTGAAAGAGCTTGAAAATAATGAGTAATCCGGTGTTGCCCGATGGTCCGTTCCAGTTCTTCTTGTTGCATGGCAGAAAGAACGAACTGTTGCAAGCCTTTTTCCTGGAATGCTTGTAAAACATGGCGGGCATGAGTATGTAGTTGGCACGAGTCAACTCGTGCCGTATATTCATCAATGAATTCTTTTGCCGGAAATTCAAATGGTTCTTTGTTAAAATCGAACCCAATCTTCTTGTAATATTCCCGAACAGGGAAAGAAAAAACTTCGCGATAACTTTCTCTGTTGAGTAAAGGCAGTTCCCTTCTTGTAAGCAACAGATTAATTGTTTCAATGCAAATGTGCAGATCGTTTAGCAATGTTCCGTTCCAGTCCCAGATAATTGTTTTTATCTGATCAGAAATACCCATTCGGATTAAGTAAGTTTTCGCGATTAATTACAGGATTGGCATACATGAGCAGGAACATTTCCCGAATGCGATTTTTATCTCCGTCAATGATTTCTAATGCATCATGCAAAAGCGTAGAGAATGCAACAGAATCTTCCCATGTATATTCGTTGGCATATTTATTTTCATTGCGAAGCAGATCGGCTGCAATGTAATTATTTGGCCATAGTTTGTAGTTCTTGTAAACTCGTTGGTCGATGTAGTCGGCCAACGCTTCAATTTTTTCAGAAGGCTGTTCCCGTTTATCCATCTCATCGATGGCCAGTTTCATCGGACGACCGAATGCAAAATGAACTCTTCCTTTTTGGTTTAGTAAACCATACCCCATACTGCGGAGATCGTCGGCTTGTGTTTTAACATAGCCTTCTGTTTCTTTTTTGTAAAGCTCTTCGACTTTCGAAATTCCACATGGTTCAATCTCGTAGGAAATAGAAAGCGGGACAATGCGAAGTTCTTTAAATCCTTCGGCAAAACTTTTTGTATTGCTCAGATTTAGCATTTTGAGTAGTGCTGGTTGGGTTTTGTCACAACCATCTTTGGTACGTCCTTCGCGTTGAGCAATCCATACCGAAGTATTTTTTTCTGAAATATCTTGCCGGATATATGCTGACAGTTTCTGAGATGCAGTCAGTAACTCACGAACAGGTAAGTTGCGTTTTACTTCAACCGCCCGGTTTAGCTTTACGGTGTGAATGATCCATTCTTCGATAAGTAAATTATCGCCGATAGCAATCTCTGTGGTATTCATGCCTTCCCGAACAATCAAATAATTCAGGAATGCTGAGTCCAGAATAATATCTCTGTGATTAGAAATGAAAAGATAACTTTTCGATTCCTCCAGATTATTCAAACCGCTACAGGTAAGCCCTTTTGTTGTTGGTCGTAGTATCAGGTCTTCAACTAACCGGAACATGAAGTTTACCTGCAACTCTTTAATGGTATTGATTTCCATCAATTGTTTTTTCAAGTGAGCAATAGCCCTTTCGTCTTTAAAAGCAATATGTAATACTCTCTGGAAACCTGCGTCATTAATGAGCGTTTTTAGGTAATGATTCATCTCCGAGTCATGGTAGGGTCGGATGTCATCGAAATTTAAGTTTTCACTCATCGCATTAAAATTTGAGCGGCAAAGATAATCAATTATTGAAATTTCGCCCTGTGGCGGGGAATACTGTACGACATACCGGGGCGGTAAAAGGTTTGTTTTTGTCTTTAGTTGTTGTTTTTGTGGGCGTTATAGATGGTATCGTAACTGGATTTTTATTTCTGTTTTGTGCTCTCCTTCGATTTTGTCTAAGCTATTTCCTATTGTTGATTGATCAAAAAAATGCGTTTGGGCAACTTTAAACCAAATGTCTATGCGGGAACTTAGTTTGTATTTTGCATTGAAATAGTTTCGAATGCCTTTCCCAAAAAGAGCAGGTGCTGAATAATTATATAACAGATCGTTTTCGAAAGCATACAATCGGGATGAATAATCGTCGGTATCGAACCAGGCAAGTCGTAATTGCCCTGAAAATTGGGCATTATCATATTTTATATCCTGGAAAAAGAGCAATCCATTGCTTCGGGTTGACGAAGTTACTTTGCTGAATTCGAGACGGCTTTGTAAACTCCAAAACTCATTTAAAGCTACTTTGTAGTTCAATCGTAATCGTTGTTGCTGACTAATTTCTCCTTGTTTAATTTTTGATTCGAATTTTCCTGATTCTTTTTCTTCAAAAATGAATCGGGCGTAAATTGAACTGTTTCTGTTGGGTGAATATTGTATTTGCAACAAGCCTTCGTGCCCTTGGCTTGGCGAGTAGGTGTTGCTTTTCATCCACTTAAACCAATAGTTGTCGAAATATGCAGAAATGGAAATGCCTGCTGCCGGAAGTAGTTTCAGTCCGGCGTAAATTCCCTGTTCATCGTTGACCGCGGCCGATTCAGCAAATGCCTGACCAAAAAAGCTTTGATATTTTTTGCTGAAATTGCGATACAGCAGAGAGAGTTCAAGTTGGTCAATTGGTTTGTTTAATATTCCGGAAAGAAAAGCGGTTCCCTGTGTTGAAGATGCGGCAAATTCGCCAAAAAGGAAGGTTTTGTTCATGCTCCATTTATAATTGAAGCCTGCATTTGCCAGATTTTTTCCTTTGAATTTGTATTGTTGCCAAAGTTCTGCTTTCGGGATTATTGGATATTGCAGATGCGAAAAAGTGCTGCTAAAACCTATATTCAGATTGCCTTTTTGCAATGAAAGAGAAAAACCAGTTGTTGTTTGGCGTAGCGAATGCCTGTCTGCAATTTCATTTTCGGTACGGTGCAATCCTGAATTCAGGAATGAAGTCGCAGCAATTTTTCCCGCATTGTCAATTAAATTGGCATCGATTTTTCTACTGGAACCGAATATATTGAAGGTGAGATTTTTGTATTGTATCTGGCTCGCAATTCCGCGGAAGAAAAGATTTTCATCGCTGGAAGAGTAGGGGCGGAGTCCCTGATTGCTTCGGAAAATTTGTCCAACTTCGGATGATTTTACACTTGAAAAACCTTGCCAGATTACCAGTCCTTGTCCTGTGCGTAAAATGTAATCGCCCAGAACGATTTGCCCATTCATTTTTGGTAGTTTATACGAGGCGTATGCACTTAGATAATCAAATCCAGCAGTTGTTGGTTTTCGGAAAAATGCTTCTCCCGGATCTTTTTCTGCCGTGAGTCCAGCCTGAATTCGTTTGTTTTCGTGCTGGATGCGAGTGTAATATTTTTCGGGCGAGCCAAGATACCCCGAATCAGTCAAGTATCCGGCAGAGCGTTCTAATGCACGTTGTCCCCGAATTAATATCGAGGTGTTTTTTTTGCTTGATTGCATTGGTTTTGCTTCCGGTTCGAAATTAAGCATGGGGCTGATTAGTTCAATCAATGAGCGATCGAATCCGGGTAGGGAGAGCAATTCGAATGGGCTTAGTATCGGTCCATTTTGTTTCTTGTAATGACTGATTTGTTGAATCTGGAGATCGGATAGAAGAACCAATTGTGCCAGTAGGTCTGAACATTCGGCATTCAAAGGGATCGGGTTTTCAAGGAAATGTTGCCAAGTGCTTAGTAATTCTTCCATTCGCGCAAGAGATTCTTCATTTTCTGCAACACGTTCAGCCATCGACTCGATCAGCGGATTTTCAACTTTCTGAGCGAATGAAATATTTCCACATACAATAATTAATATGAATGCAATCCATTTTCGCATGCGATGTGAATTTGTATTAATCTTGTCTGAAAAGCGAATAATAAACGGAAACGGACGGAGTGCTGCCCAAATAAACGTGGTATTGCCATGAAAAGTCAGTCTGGATATTTCGGTAGCGATAACCGAGTCCAAGTGTCCATTTATTGGGGCGGATGGCAAGTCCGGCTCGAATATAAAGTGGAGAACACGGATGCCATTCGATGCCGAATTTCGGATGAAGATCGTGTTGCAAATCTTTCTCCAGTTCGCAGGCTGCAAGTACTTCATCAATGGGCTGGTAGGTTGCACCTAAACGGATGATCGAGGGAATTTTAAACTTTGTGCTTGTACATTTTATTCCGGTTTGCAACGGATTGAAGAAGTGGCAACCTACAATCGTTTTTCCTGAAATATGATATTGTAGCCCTCCTTCAATAAAAAAGCAAGATGGATTTTGTTCGTTCTCGGGTAGATGCATATACCAATAGTTAAATTGAAATCCAGCGGCAAAACCTGGGATGATTGTTTTTGCATAAGCGAGACCAAGCTTGTTTTCGTTGTATTTATTGTACCCAAAGCGGTAAAACGACAGCGCAAAAGCATTGTTTTCAATTGGCAAATTAATAATTGCAGAGGCTTGCCCCATTTCTTCCAGAAGGAAAATACGACTACCTGAAACTCCGGCCCCGGGATGTGTGATTTGGGTAATTCCAGCCTGATTCCCCAGTGATGACCATTCATCGGCCAGGCAAACAGATATGTCGGCCAGTGAATGAGAGCGGGAGCTTCCCTGTATGTATTCCTGTGCATCTGTTTGGCGTATTGCTGCACCGTAACTCAACGTTAAAAGCAGTATTCTGATAACTTGTTTCATGCCCTGTTTAATTTTAATGTAACAGCTGTTTATTCCCGTGTTTCCCATTCAGTCTGATTCACTAAAATTTTGGACAAATAAAAAAGGGTGGCCATGTGGCACACCCCGAATACCGAACTCAAGTTACAATGATTTTGAATATAAGTCAATATCTGGCTTTGATAAAAATGAGTTGGAGATTTATTGTTTCGACATTTGCACAAGAAATATGGAATGAAAAATACCAACCGGAATGCCGGATGTTATTTTGGTGTTTTTTTTGACCGGAGGAGGCTATTTTTATTTTCTCAGAATAAATTTGTTTTATTACTTTGTGCCTTTCTTTTTTTACAGGTGAATATGGTTTAAAATTAATTTCTGAACCTGTAATATGATTCAAACAACGTATTAAATTTCAGCATGATGACGAAAGTGAAGATACACGACAAAGAATTTGCTATTTCTATTCCGTACGAAAAAATTAAATCGGTAGTTGAAGAGATGGCTGAGAAAATGAATCGCGATTTGGAAGGCAAACGACCATTGTTTCTTTGTATTCTGAATGGCTCTTTTATGTTCGCTGCCGAAATTTTCAAGCGTATCGATTTACTTGATGCTGAAATTTCGTTTGTGAAACTTGCTTCCTATTCAGGAACATCAACCACCGGAGAAGTAAAACAATTAATCGGGTTTAACGAAGATTTGACCGGACGGACAGTAGTTGTTCTGGAAGATATTGTTGATACCGGCATCACCATTGCCAATACAATTGAGCAACTTAAAGCCAAACAAGTTGCCGACGTTAAAGTGGCAACATTGTTACTGAAACCGGACGCATTGAAACGCGATGTAGAACTGGATTATGTGGGAATTGAAATCCCGAATGATTTTATCGTGGGTTATGGGCTGGATTATAATGGGTTGGGACGCAACCTGATCGATATTTATAAAGTGATTGACTGAAAAAAGAATTCTCATGTTAAATTTAATTTTATTTGGCCCTCCGGGAGCGGGAAAAGGTACCCAGGCTGAATTTTTGATCGATACATTTCGATTGATTCACCTGTCAACCGGCGATTTGCTGCGTAGCCAGATTGCAGAAGGAACCAAACTCGGTTTGGAAGCCAAAGCATTTATGGATAAAGGGGAGTTGGTTCCCGATGAAGTAGTAATCGGAATGATTCAGAGTAAACTGCAAAGTAATCGCGAAGCTGCCGGATTTATTTTTGATGGTTTCCCGAGAACAGTAGCTCAGGCTGAAGCTTTGGACGTGTTGTTGAACGAGAACGGAACACCTGTTTCAGGAATGTTGTGTCTCGAAGTTGAAAAACAGGAACTAATTGACCGTTTACTGAATCGCGGAAAAACTTCTGGTCGAAGCGACGATCAGGACGTATCGATAATTGAAAACCGCATTCAGGTTTATACTGAAAAAACTGCTCCGCTGAAAAATTATTATGCTGCGCAGGATAAACATTTCCCCATTAACGGAATGGGAACAATTGACGATATCGCTGGGCGTTTAACGAATACGGTAAACGGACTTCAGTAAAAATAATATTGACGAATACAAAATTGGCTGTCTGAAAGTTTAAAATAATTTTTGTTTCTGTTTTAACTTGAATTATCGTAGCTCTCTGACAGCCTTTTTAGTCTTTATTCGTTTGTCTTTTATAAGAAAAGAGATACGAAATATTGTTGAATTGTTATTGATAAAATATCTTGGTATATTTTACTTATACACTTACAGGGACTGTGTTTATTTAAATAGCCCAGAGAATCCGATGTCAATTGGTATTGTTGCTTAATTATGTTTGATATTAGGTGTATTGGAGATTGATTTATTTTCACTCAAATTGATACAAATGCCAATGCCCTTCTTGATTTTTGTACTTCATTTCCAATAGAGAGATGAAGAGGTTGGTCTGGTTTTTTGCATTCGTATGACGTTATGTGTCTCATTTTTGTTTAAGAAGTGGAAACTATCAGCCAAATATTTTGTTCGTTTTATTGAATTATCAATATGAATTTTTGAGGGAATGTTGTGTGTCTGTTTTTTTAATAGTCTTGTTTGTAGGTATTTAATGTTTTTTTTGTAGTGGATTTTTGCCCCGTTGATTATAAACATAGGCATTTTTGTTTATTCTTTATATATTGCATAACAATGAATTTTGTGATTTTGTGGGTGAATTAATATTTGAATGGATTGATACAATCTGAAAAAAGGGGCATTGTATTTGCGTTTTGTCTGTTTGTAATTATTTGTTCCCCAATTTGTTTTTTACAAAAATTATTCTAATGACGAAAATTAGAGGTGTGAGAAAAAGGTTGTTTCTGGCCTTATGTTTTTTTGTGCTGGAACAATCGATTGGTTATGCCCAAAGCAATCAGCCTCGTTCCGAGCAATTACGTCCATTTGGTCTTAGTAATTTTTTAGTTAATGGGAGCAAAGGGCAGTTTCTTGTTGTTGATGACGATGGCGAAAAGTTAAAACTAAGCAATATTGATTTTTCGACAATGGGAACAGGTATTTTGCCTGTGGCCAATGGTGGTACTGGCTCATCGACCCAAAATTTTGTTGACCTGAGCACAACGCAAACAGTGGCGGGAGCCAAAACATGGAGCAGTTTGGGCACCTTTGGTGCAGGCTTGAATTTATCTGGCTCAGCATCCGGATATGTGGGATTTGTTGTGCCTGCTTCAGTAACCAGCTATACGCTCACATTTCCTTCATCAAAAGGCAGCAATGGGCAAGTTTTGCAAACCAATGCTTCGGGCGTTTTAAGCTGGGTGACCCCATCAAGCTCCAGCGGAACAGTTACTTCCGTTGGCTTATCACTGCCATCAATTTTTGCCGTAAGTAATTCACCGGTAACCAGTAGTGGAACATTGACCGGAACACTGGCCAGTCAAACTTCGAATTATGTATTTGCCGCGCCGAGCAGTGGCAACGGAACTCCCGTATTCCGGGCTTTGGTTGCGGGTGACCTTCCATCTCTGGATTGGTCAAAGATAACGACAGGAAAACCGACAACTTTATCGGGCTACGGGATAACGGATGCTGCTTCTTCGTCGCATACGCACACCATGGAGAATCTGTCGAATGTGACTGTTACCAGCAATAGTTCTGGCGAAATATTGAAATGGAACGGTACCGCATGGGTAAATAATACATTGGCGGAAGCAGGGATTCAACCCGCGGGAAGCTATCTTGTTTCTGCTGATATTTCGGGCAAAGAAGATACGAGTAACAAAGTGACGAGTTTTTCAAGTCCAACAGATACACAGTACCCAAGTGCAAAATTGGTAAGCGATCAGTTGGGAACAAAAATGTCGAGCAGTGGTAGTTTTTATTTGGGAACTACAAGTGTTGCAGTAAATAGAAGCTCAGCCGCACAAACCTTGTCAGGGGTAAGTGTTAGTGGTAATGCAGGTACCGCAACCAAACTCGAAACCGCCCGAGCCATCAATGGTGTTTCTTTTGATGGGACACAAGATATTACCATTGAGGCAGTTCCTTCAGTACACAATCACAGTGCAACAGAAATAACCAGTGGAACATTGGGGGTAGCACGCGGCGGAACTGGCCTTGCAAGTTATACCGCGGGAAATTATATTAATGCATCGAACTCAACAACCTTACAACAGCGTACACCAGCACAGGTATTGAGCGATATTGGTGCCGCTTCGTCAACGCATAGTCATGCTTTTTCTGCAATCACTTCCAAACCTACCACCTTATCAGGGTACGGGATAACGGATGCTGCTTCTTCCTCGCATATGCACACTATGGAGAATCTGTCGAATGTGACTGTTACCAGCAATAGTTCTGGCGAAATATTGAAATGGAACGGTACCGCATGGGTAAATAATACATTGGAAGAAGCAGGGATTCAACCCGCGGGAAGCTATCTGATTTCTGCTGATATTTCGGGCAAAGAAGATACGAGTAACAAAGTGACGAGTTTTTCAAGTCCAACAGATACACAGTACCCAAGTGCAAAATTGGTAAGCGATCAGTTGGGAACAAAAATGTCGAGCAGTGGTAGTTTTTATTTGGGAACTACAAGTGTTGCAGTAAATAGAAGCTCAGCCGCACAAACCTTGTCAGGGGTAAGTGTTAGTGGTAATGCAGGTACTGCAACCAAACTCGAAACCGCCCGAACTATCAATGGTGTTTCGTTTGATGGAACAAGCAATATTACCATTGAAGCAGTTCCTTCTACGCACAATCACAGTGCAACAGAAATAACCAGTGGAACATTGGCCGTAGCACGCGGCGGAACTGGCCTTGCAAGTTATACCGCGGGAAATTATATTAATGCATCGAACTCAACAACCTTACAACAGCGTACTCCAGCACAGGTATTGAGCGATATTGGCGCCGCTTCGTCATCGCACAGTCATGCTTTTTCTGCAATCACTTCCAAACCTACCACTTTGTCAGGGTACGGAATTACCGATGCCCAGAGTTTGGATGGAGATTTAACATCGATAGCTGGCCTTGCTGGGACATCAGGAATATTGAAGAAAACGGCAGCCAACACCTGGACGCTGGATACGAATAGTTACCTGAGTTCGGAAGTTGACGGATCGGTAACGAACGAGATTCAGAATTTGAGTTATACCGCATCAACGCGGGTTTTGGCTATCGATGGAACAGGATCAACAGATGTGACTTTGCCTGTTGCCACAACGACAGATGCAGGTTTAATGTCCTCGACAGACAAGAGTAAATTGGATGGAGTTGCTACGGGCGCGAATAACTACAGCCACCCAAATCATACCGGCGATGTAACTTCAGTTGGCGATGGAGCAACGACAATTGCAGCCGGAGCGGTTACTTTAGCAAAGATGGCCAATATGGCAACTTCTTCGTTAATTTACCGGAAAACGGCAGGCACGGGAGCTCCTGAGGTACAGACATTGTCAACATTAAAAACAGATTTAGGACTTACAGGAACCAACAGTGGAGATCAGACGATCACTTTAACCGGAAATGTAACGGGAAGTGGAACAGGTTCGTTTGCCACAACGATCGCCAACAATGCGGTAACGTATGCCAAGATGCAGACAGTAACGGCAAGCCGTTTGTTGGGCAACCCGACGGCCTCGGCAGCAGTCCCATCAGAAATAAGTATAGGTAGCGGATTGAGCTTGACAACGGGCGGTGTTTTATCTGCAACCGGAACAGGCGGAACAGTTACTTCCGTTGGCTTATCACTGCCATCAATTTTTACCGTAAGTAATTCACCGGTAACGGGTAGTGGAACATTGACCGGAACACTGGCCAGTCAAACTTCGAATTATGTATTTGCCGCGCCGAGCAGTGGCAACGGAACTCCCGTATTCCGGGCTTTGGTTGCGGGTGACCTTCCTTCCATTGATTTGACCTCCAAAGTGACAGGTGTTTTGCCTTTAGCCAATGGTGGCACCGGTTCATCAACCAAAAATTTTGTTGACCTGAGCACAATGCAAACTGTGGCGGGAGCCAAGACATGGAGCAATTCTGGTACTTTTAGAGCTGGTATTACCGTAGGAACTTCTACTACCACTTATACACTACCGACTGCACGAGGTACTGCCGACCAACTGCTAAAAACCGATGGCTCCGGAAATGTTGAGTGGAAACAACTTGCTACTTATACCGAATCGTTTGAAGTGGCAGCATCTCCCGCAACGACTTACGCATTAAGCAAGACGGCATTGGCGAGTGATACGGATTACAGTTGCCGGGTTTCTGTAAATGGGATGGAGTTAAATAATGCGCAATACAATCTGTCGTCGTCGCAGCTAACAATTGATGCTTCTCTTGTTTTAGCTGAATTTGATAAGATTACAATAACGTATAATTATTGGAGATAGGTGTTTACACTGAAAGATAAAAGCAAGTGAAGAGCGAGTCAGGGTTTCACTCAAAGTGAAGCCCTGACTAAACCTCCACTAAAAACAAATAATCAATGAGTAAAATAATCGTATTCCTGGCCATATTTTTATTTGCGGCGAATAGCATATGGGGACAGGTAACACCTGTTGCGGCGTATCGTATTGCGAATAACAGTACTGCTGTTGGGGCAAATATGCCCGTTGGTACACAAATTTTTAGTATTGCCGAACAAAAACTTTATGTGGTCGTACGTGCCGTATCTTCCTCCATTACAATAGAAACAGGATTGGGTGATTCGAATCCTTATTTTAAAGAAATAAATGGTATTACACTCACTACGACTCCTTCTGCAAAAGATGTTTCAATCAGTGGTACGGCGGCAATTGCTTCTACTTTAACCGGAAATTATACTTATATTGCTTCGCAAACGACTGGCTTATCCGAAGGGACTTCAACATTTAAATGGTATTATGCTTCTGATGCATCAGGTAGTGACAAGATGGCTATTGGTGGGGCAACAGATATAACATATACGGTCGCATCTCCTGTTGAAATGGAAAATTATGTGGCATTTGGAGTTACTCCGGTTTCTATAGATGGAAAAATAGGTGAAGAAGTTTTTAGCTCGTGGGTAAATGTAATTATCACAGCACCTGATGGTACTTTTATTGCTGATCTTACCAGCACTACAGGACGTGTTTGGATGGATCGAAATTTGGGTGCTTCACGAGAGGCTGTTAGTGATGATGATTATCTTGCTTATGGTTCGCTCTTTCAGTGGGGACGGGCAGCTGATGGGCATGAAAAAGTTATTAATGTTAGTTATAATAGCGCAACTGCTGTAAATGGGACTACTAATACATTGAGTACCTCAACAGACCCCGGGCATTCGCTATTTATTATCAACTCGAATAGTCCGTATGATTGGTTAAGTTCACAGCAGAGTGATTTGTGGTGGAATGGTGAAGTCGCCGGAAGTAATAATCCTTGTCCGACAGGGTATCATGTGCCGACCTATGCCGAGTGGATGGATGAAGTTGCTGCAGGCATAACTGGAACAATTACTGGTTATTCTCAGTTGAAATTAACCTTGGCATGTCAACGGAGTTATGTTAATGGGTCTGTAGGATGGGGTAGTTGCGCAAATTATTGGATGAGTACAATTTATCAAACGCGGGCAGATAATTTGAGTGTTTGTGGTGGTAGTGCATCCCGAAATACGAGTAACCGAGCATATGGCTATAGTGTAAGATGTATTAAATCGTTAGATATACCTGTTGCTGAAAGCGTATTAATTAATGGTTCTGTTTCGACTGGCGGTACAGTAACCGGAAATTATACCTACAAAGTACCACAAACTGGTTCTCCTGAAGGGTATAGTATTTATAAATGGTATTATGCTACGGATGCACAGGGAACAGGGAAAACGCTTATTAACGGAGCTGTAGATATTAGTTATACGATTGCTTCCCCTGTTGTTGCTAATAAATATTTAGCCTTTGGAGTTACTCCGGTTTCTGCGGAAGGAAAAGTAGGAACAGAAGTTTTAAGTTCTTGGGAAAAAGTACTTCTTGCGGCCTCTGATGGTACTCTTGTTGTTGAACTTACTAGTCCTACAGGAAGAATATGGATGGATCGTAATTTGGGAGCCACTCAAACTGCTACCAGCAGTACTGATTACCTTGCTTACGGCTCATTTTTTCAATGGTGCCGTGCTGCTGATGGACATGAAAAAATTACGTGGGCGAGTAGTACTACCGGAACCCCAGTAAATGGTACAACTAGTACATTAAGTACTACTTCTAATCCAGAGCACTCACTATTTATTGTCAATAATAGTAGTCCTTATGACTGGTTAAGTTCGCAGCAGAGCAACGGTGATCTATGGTGGAACGGGAGTGCCACTGGGGCTAACACCCCCTGCCCAACAGGTTATCATGTGCCGACCCAAGCTGAATGGCAAGTTGAAATTGCAGCTGGTATTAGCAATTCGGTTACGGCTTTTAGTAGTCTAAAATTGTCTTTATCTGGTTTTCGTTATAGCACTTCCGGTTCGTTGTTTAATGTCAGTAGCTTTGGCGCTTATTGGAGTAGCTCAGTTGGCGGGACTAATGCCTATGGTATAACCATTGATGGGAGTAGTGCTCGAATGGAGGGTGTTAGCCGGACGTTTGGCTTTAATGTGAGGTGTATAAAGACTCAGTAGAAAAGAAATCCCCCTCGTCTGGCGCGAGACTTAGTCTCGTGTTCTACATATAGATTGCAGACTTAGTCAGCTCTTTAGTAATAGAATAATAGATTGACTTGTTAGGTGTCAGAAAGGGAATTCTGCCTACAACGAATGAATAAAAAGAATAAACTATGAGTAGAGTAATCATATTAATGACGATATTTTTATTTGCCGGATATTGGGCTTTTGGGCAGGCAACACCCGTAGAGCGTTATCGCATTGCCAATAATACCACTGCAATGGGAGTAAATATGCCTACGGGTACGCAGGTATTCGATGTGGCCGGACAAAAGCTATATATTGCATTAAAAGCTGTTCCGGCTACTATTACCATAAAAACCGGATTAGCGGATTCTAATCCTTATTTTAAAGAATTTGCGTCTATCTCCATTCCTGTTTATGCTCCCGATGGCACAGAAGTCGTTGAACTTGTCAGCTCCAGTGGTCGTATTTGGATGGATCGCAACTTGGGCGCCACTCAAGCTGCGACCAGCGAAACCGATTACTTGGCTTATGGCTCAATTTTTCAGTGGTGCAGGGCAGCCGATGGGCATGAAAAAATTACATGGACTAGCAGTACTGCAGGAACTCCGGTAAATGGTACTACCAGCACATTAAGTACATCAACAGATCCAGGGCACTCTCTGTTTATTATTTGTCCAGATAGCCCTTATGACTGGTTAAGTTCGCATCAGATGACTGGTGGTTTGTGGTGGAACGGTAGCTTGGCTGGATCTAATAGCCCTTGTCCAACGGGTTATCATGTGCCAACTAAGGCTGAGTGGCAGGCCGAAATTTCGGTAGGTATAAACAATACTACCACTGCATATAGTCAACTAAAACTGACAAGAGGGGCTGCTCGTAGAAACAATGATGCGTTGATCTATATGCCTGATAGTCATGCTTATTATTGGAGTAGCACAGATTATGGAGGCGATGCCTTGTGTTTTTTTTGTTATAGTGAGGGTGCTTTAATCCAGGGGCTGCATAGAGCAAATGGCCTTAGAGTACGTTGCATAAAAAATCAGTAGCAGAGAGGATTTGTAAATAGTAAATTGCTGAATAATAGATATTTATAATTCTATAAATGAAAAGAAACATTTCCGCATTAATTTGTCTTTTTGTGTTGGTCTTGCAGGTGCAGGCACAAGTGAGTGGCCATTTCTCCGGTCATGCGAAACAGCCTGTAAGTCTATCTCTTTACCAGGGATTTCAGCGTCAGCAAGTTTCGGAAGCAACTATCGATAGTTTGGGAAATTTCAGCCTGGCATTTCCTGCGGATTATACGGGCGTAGCTTTTCTTCAGTTCAATAAGGCTGAGGGTATCGAATTGATGATTAACAAGCTCCCCCGCTTTATGGTTAGCGGCACAAGTATGTTTGATATTAACAGCCTGAGTTGCGAAAATAACCCAACAACGAACGCATTATATACTTATTACAAACAGCAAATTGCCCGCGAGAAGGCACTTGCCGGATGGAAATACCTCGAGAAGGCCTACAGCGAAGACCCTTATCTGAAAAAGTATAACAAAGCAGCGGTTTTTAGTGCTGAAATACACGCACTGGAGAATGAGAGTACTGCTTTCATTCAATCTCAACCTGAAGGCAGCTATTTGCGGTGGTATTTGCCGATTGTCAGCTTCGTGCGCGATATCCCAGTGTCGGTTCAGCGGTATCCGGAGCGTATTCCGGAGCATATTCGTACGTTTTTTCATACCGATTTTGCCGATGCCCGTTTTTACAACAGTGGTTTATTCCCTGTGCTAATGGAAAACTATTTCTTCATGCTCGAAAATAGCGGGCAATCGCTGGATTCGGCTTATGTGAAGATGAATGCATCCACCGATTACCTGGTGAAAAACCTCCAGACGAAAAGACCAGACTGGTTGCCGGATGCCAGTTCTTTTTTGTTCAACCTGTTTGAACGACGAAGTTTGTTTCCCGCGGCAGAACATTTGAGTACACTGATGTTGGAGCAAAAGACTGTTCAGTTGACCAACGATTTGCGGAATCGTTTTGAAGGTTACCGAACCATGAAAAAGGGAAACCGGGCTCCCGATATTGATTTTGCCAAAGCCATTGCAGCACAAAAAGCAAAAAAGGATGAGGCACTAAATAAATATTTGAAAGCTTATTCTTCTCTTTCAGGGATGAAATTCAAATATAAACTGGTGATTTTTGGACAGGGAAATTGCCCTGATTGCACGAGTCAGTTGCAAAAAATCAAACAGATGTACCCGAGTTTGCAATCTCATGATGTTGAAGTGCTGTATGTTTCGCTTGATTCAGAGAAAGCCAGTTTTGAGCCGGTTGCTGCGGAATATCCATGGGCCAGTTATTTCGACTATGGTGGATGGAGTAGCAAACCCGCATTGGACTATCACGTGTTTGCTTCACCAACCATGTACCTGCTGGGCGAAAATCTGGAAATACTCTATAAAATTGTCAGCCCCGAACATTTGGAGGCAGTGATCAGAACAATGGAATAATCTCTTGTTGTTTATTGCTGATAATTTGCTTTCCGAGAGCCTCTGTAAAGTTCAAATTTGCGGAATGAGCAAGGAATTGATCCATTCAGGATACTAATTTTCTGCGATGGTTTTAGTCCGATTGTTTTCAAACATTCCGGTGTGCTGATAATCCATGCAGTTGCTTCTTCGTAATGATGTTTGAGGCGTTCGCCAACCATCGAATAGAAATCGGCATCGCCCGATTCAAGTCGCTCTCCGTAGGGCGGATTGAATAGTAAAAATGGATTTTCTATTTCGGTATTCAAATGCTTGAAGTCGCTGATTTTGAAATGAATATTTTGATCCATCCCGGCACTTGATGCATTTTTTGATGCGGTGTCGATGGCAAAACGTGAAATATCGGAAGCAAAAATTTTGCATGTCGGACGATGTGACTCGGCTTCTGCAACAACCGCTTCGAAATTGACTTTGCGGTACGATGGCCATTTCTGAAAAGCAAATTCTTTTCTGAAACTTCCGGGAGGCGTGTTGGTGGCAATCAGCGCTGCTTCGATGGCAATGGTTCCTGAACCACACATGGGATCGACGAAATTTTGTTTTGCATCCCAGCCCGATAATTTAATTAAACCCGCAGCCAGCACTTCGCTTATCGGAGCCTCGGTTTGAGACAGACGATAGCCTCGTTTATGCAACGAATCGCCGGTGCTGTCGAGCGAAATTGTACACAAGTCGTTTGCAATGTGTAAATTGATTTGTATGTCCGGATTGCGTGGATCAATCGATGGCCGTTTGTTGAACTGCTCGCGAAAACGGTCAACAATGGCATCTTTCAGTTTCATCGATGCAAACATCGAATTCTTGAACAAATCGGAAAATATGGTGTGGTGAATCACAAACGACTGATCGATCAGTATTTGTTCTTCCCAACAGATGTTTTTTGCTTTGCGGTACAAATCGTCGGGGGTTCGAAAACGAAATTCAGCAATCGGAAATAAAATGCGAAGTGCTGTTCGCAAGAAATAGTTGGCGCGGTACATCATTTGGGTATCACCGGAAAAATACACTGCGCGATTGGCAGGCTGTACATCTTCGGCACCTAAATCAACCAGTTCTTTTGCCAGTACATTTTCCAGTCCGGCCAGCGTTGTTGCTACGTATTTATTCGTTTTCAATTTTCTTGTTTTTTTAAAATTTATGCTGATAATCAAATTCCGGCTCCGTCGGAAAAAGAAGCTTCGCGTGCTTTAAACTGAACAATCTTCGAATTCGGGGGAAGGTTGTTGGTTACCCAAACGTTTCCGCCAATCACTGAGCCTTGGCCAATACGGATTCGTCCTAAAATCGTTGCCTGTGCATAGATAATTACATCGTCTTCAATAATCGGGTGACGGGGAATACCTTTAATAGGGTTGCCATCGGCATCCAACGGAAAACTTTTTGCGCCGAGGGTGACTCCCTGGTATAATTTGACCTGATTGCCTATGATGCAAGTAGCTCCAATTACCACACCGGTACCATGATCGATGGAAAATGATTCACCAATGGTTGCTCCCGGATGTATGTCGATACCGGTTTCGGAATGCCCCATTTCTGAAATAATGCGAGGAATGAGCGGAACTCCCAACTCAAGCAGGCGATGAGCAATGCGGTAATTCGAGATTGCCCGGATAGTTGGGTAACAGAAGATTACTTCGCTCAGACTGTTGGCTGCCGGATCGCCCTCGAAAGTGGCTTGCACGTCGGTAACAAGGAGTCGGCGTATTTCAGGCAAAAAAGAAATAAAATCGGCTGCAAGTTGTTGCGATGCAGCTTGCCGTTCCCGAAAATCAACCTGATCGTGATCGGGACAGGTGAAACACAGACCTGCCATAATTTGCTCCGATAGCATCTCGAAAAGCTCATCGATATAAACGCCAATGTAGTGACGAACGGTATTCCGCCGCAAACTGGTATCGCCAAAATAGCCGGGAAACAAAATTTCGCGGATCAGGCTGACAATTTTTTCGAGTTTGGCAATAGATGGCAAGGGTTCGCCCAGATGGTGCTCGTGACAAACCTGATTGAATGTTTTCGGATCAGATAATAAGTCGATGGCTTGCCGAAGCTTGCTGTCAGTTAGGTTGTCTGGTTTCATATCGGCTAAACTGTTTCTGAGTTAAAAAGCGTCGTGCTGAGGTAACGTTCGCCTGTGTCGCAAATAATGGCAACAATGTTTTTGCCCGTCATTTCGGGGCGTTTGGCTATTTCGATGGCTGCATAAACATTCGCTCCGGATGAAATACCGCAGAGAATTCCTTCTTGCAATGCCAAAAGACGTGCTGTTTCAAATGCTTTTTCGTCCGGAACGGTAAAAACTTCGTCGTATATGTTTGTGTTTATTACCGTTGGAATAAATCCCGGACCAATACCCTGAATTTTATGCGGACCAGGTGCTCCGCCTGAAAGAACTGCCGACTGTTGAGGTTCAACAACGACGCAGTGTACGCTCGGTTTTTTATCTTTCAATGCTTCGGAAACACCTGTAATAGTGCCTCCTGTTCCTGCTCCGGCAACAAAAACATCAACCTGACCATCGGTGTCATTCCATATTTCCATGGCAGTAGTGCGTCGGTGCATGGCAGCGTTGGCCTGATTTTCGAATTGCATGGGGACAAAAGAATCCGCATTCTCCGCAGCAATTTGGTTGGCGCGGGCAATCGCTTCTTTCATTCCTCCTGAAGCCGAAGTTAGTACCAGATCAGCTCCGTAGGCTTTTAGCAAAATGCGTCGTTCAACCGAAACACTTTCGGGCATGACAATTACCAAACGGTATCCTTTTACCGCGCAAATCATTGCCAGTCCAATACCTGTATTGCCACTGGTTGGTTCAATAATCAGTGTGTCGGGGCCAATCTGCCCTGCTTTTTCCGCAGCATCAATCATGGCAAAAGCCAAACGGTCTTTTACTGAACCTCCGGGATTGTTCGATTCGAGTTTTACCCAGATTTGTGCTGATTCGGGTGCAAGCCGGTTGAGTTTTACCAGAGGCGTTTTTCCTATCAGTTCGGTGATGTTGCCAGCAATGTTCATGATGTTTCGGATTCAGAATTTAAAATGAACGAGCTTATTGCTCAAACTTTTGTCAAAAGTCAGCTTTTTCAATAAAAAAACAAACAGATGGACGGTTGTTTGCCTTTTATTTTAAGAAATCGTTGATTTCGCGACAAGCGTTTGTCAAACGTTCCTCCCCAATTCCCCCAACTTCTTTATACTGAAACCCGTATTGATCGAGTTCTGCTTTGTAGCGTTCGTAAAGGCGGATGCGGTTTTCTCCTCCGTTTTCACGAGCGGGATCGGCCTCCCAGGGCAGATCTGGTTTCAGTAATAAATATAAATCGATCGGACATTCCAGAATTGCGTCTTCAACAAATGCCGGAACTTTGCCATAGGCCCAGTCGAACCATACTTTGGTAATAACGAGCCAGGTGTCGAAAAATACCAGACGCGAAGCCTTCATCGCTTCGTATTGCCCGATTTGTTTTCGTGCAATGGTTTCCAAATCGTCATATAAATAATGCCGGTCGAGTTGACAGACATATTCGCGTGCATATTCGGGAACCCACAGTCCCTGAAAATGCACGGCCAGATATTCAGACATCACGGTCTTTCCGGTTGATTCGGGGCCGGTGATGGCTATGCGTTTATTGTTTTGATTTCTTTTTTCCATTGAAAGTAGCCATAACAGGCCATTGCCGTGTAAATAAAAAACAAAATACTGGTGGGCCAAAGCGATTTGTAGATGTATAGTCCCATTGAAAAAGCATCTACAAAAATCCAGATTAGCCAGTGTTCCAATATTTTTCGGGCGAGCATCCAGGTTGCCACAATGCTAAGGGCGGTGGTAAGTGCGTCGCCGTGAGGAACCGGAGAATCGGTGTAGTTTTTCAGTATATAAAAAATAAAGCCGTAAAGAATTAGTGAGGCAAATGATAACATCAGGATTGTTTTCTTGTCGATTCGACTAACCGAAAGTTTGTTCCCCTGTTGTTGCTGATTGCCTTTCAACCAGTGCGCCCAACCGTATAAGCTGATGACGACGTAATAAACCTGTAAGGCCATGTCGGCATAAAACTTCGATGTAAAAAATACATAAATGTACAAAGCCGAAGTAAGCAGGCCGGTTGGCCAGGTAAGAATGTGCTGCCTGATAGATAAAATAATGTACAGGAAACCTAGGGCGGCTCCTGAAACTTCAACGTAATTTTCCATCAACCAGTTTGTAACTGATTCCATTTGTGTTATTTGCTTTCTGCCAGAAGTTTATTGTATGTGGCTGAATTTTCGATTACTTCAACCGCCTTGTTGATGGTTTTGTCGTCGGCATTCATTATTTGATAATAGCAGCCAGTCTCGAATAAGTCGCGGGCAAACAGAGCCTTGATTTGCTGTTTCATCTGAGGGCGAACAAAGGCAACACTTTCTTCTTTTTTCTTCACGCCTTCTTCTTCGCCTTTGGCAATTATTTCATCAATAACCGAGTCGTCCACTTCAAAATCGGATTGATATTTTTCGAAAGTCGGATATTTTTTCTTGAATTTGTCGCGCGATTTGTCCATGATGCTCAGCACTTTTTCGTAGATGATGTTTTTACGCAGTAATTCGTTGTAATAACGATAGTGTGCTGAAGTGTCCATCGGGATAAACAGGTCGGGCATGATGCCTCCGCCACCATAAACGGTGCGGGCATTCAGCCGGGTGGTATATTTGTCTTCTTTATTAACATGAATACTGTCTTCGGAAAATAGCTCGCCATTTTCAAATCGTTTGATCTGGTCTTTGCGGTATTCGTCCACTCCATCTGCATACGGGCGCTGAATACAACGTCCACTTGGTGTATAATAATGCGCGGTTGTGAGGCGCACCATCGATCCGTCGGTGAGATAATATTGTTGCTGAACCAGTCCTTTGCCGAACGAACGGCGACCAATGATCAGTCCGCGATCCCAGTCCTGAATGGCTCCTGCCAAAATCTCGGAGGCCGAAGCAGAACCTTCGTCAATCAGAATAACCACCTTGCCTTGTTCCAGTTCTCCCTTATTCGACGATTCGTAGTCTTTGCGAGGACTTTTATTTCCTTCGGTATAT
Source organism: Prolixibacteraceae bacterium (assembly GCA_963668595.1). Taxonomy (GTDB): domain Bacteria; phylum Bacteroidota; class Bacteroidia; order Bacteroidales; family Prolixibacteraceae; genus GWE2-42-39. Next base: position 4,370,952 of record OY764876.1, read on the forward strand.
ACAATCAGTTTATTTCCTTCAAGAAAATGATCGGCCAATTCGTACGCGGCATTCAGGTAACCTCCGCCATTTCCACGCAGGTCGAGCACTAAATCCTGAAAACTTGCATTGGTTTTTAATTTTTTTACTGCTTCCAGAAATTCTTCCGTAGTTGTTCCAGAGAATCGGTTCAGCTTGATGTAGCCGGTGTGTTTATTCAGCATGTACGATGCATCGAGACTATGAATGGGGATTTTATCGCGAGCAATGGTAAAATCGAGCAACTCGGCGCTGCCATTGCGTTTTACTTTCAGTTTTACGATGGTTCCTTTTTCACCTTTCAGCATTTTGAAAACATCGTTGTTTTTGATGCCTGTTTTAGCAATCCATTTGCCATTCACCTCAACAATACGGTCGCTGGCTCGCATGCCCACCTTTTCGGCGGGGCCACCCGGAATAGTGGTTACCACCATCAGTGTATCTTTAAAAATATTGAAAGAAATACCTATCCCGAAGAAACCTCCTTCCAATGGTTCATTCATTTCTTCCACCTCGTTTTTCGGAATATATACCGAGTGCGGGTCGAGCTCGGCAAGCATTCCAACGATTGCTTTTTCTGTCAACGAGGAAATGTTGGTCGTGTCGGTATAAAACGAATCGACCAGACGGAGCAGTCGCCCGAATTTATACATGCTTTGTTCAATTTCCTGCGATTGAGCTTTTCCTGTTGATGAGAAAAATAAAACAAGGAAAAGAAAGAAACTAGCGAATATGGATGATTGTTTCATTTGTACTATTTTTTTAAGAACTACAAAGATAGAACTTAAACGTGTACGGGCAAGTAGATGTTCAGTGTGGGTTTGACTGAAAAATAGCAATCAGTAGGAGAAATCCGGTTTGGTTTGTTATTAACTGAAACGTTTTATAATAAAGTATGCCTTTTAATATTCCAATTACAGAGAAAAAACGAGTGGTCGTTATCGGTGCAGGATTTGCGGGTTTGAAATTATGTCGCGATCTGGTGAAATCGGATTATCAGGTCGTATTGATTGATCGGAACAACTATCATCAGTTTCAACCTTTGTTTTATCAGGTTGCAACTTCGGGATTGGAACCCAGCGCTATATCGTTTCCCTTGCGGAAAGTGTTCCATCATACGCGAAATATTTTTGTGCGGATTGCCGAAGTGCTTCATGTTGATATGTCGCAGAATACGCTGCATACCGATATTGGAAGTCTGAAGTATGATTATTTGGTTATTTCAACAGGGGTGAGAACCAGTTTTTTCGGTATGGAAAATGTTCGCAAATATGCGATTCCGATGAAAACGGTTGCTCAGGCATTGGCGCTACGGAATACAATTCTGACAAATTTCGAGCAGGCAGTTACCCATACAAATCAGGAGGAGAACAAAAAACTGATGAATATTGTGATTGTGGGAGGGGGACCTACTGGTGTTGAAGTTTCGGGGGCATTGGCCGATTTGCGTAAATATGTATTGCCTAAAGATTATCCTGATCTCGATTTCAGCCAGATGCAAATCTATTTGATTGAAGCTTCGCCACGTTTATTGGGAAGCATGTCGGAACAGGCGAGTATAAAATCAAAAAAGTATTTGGAAAGTTTGCAGGTAAAAGTTCTTTTGAATGAGCGCGTCGTCGATTACGACGGGCAATTTGTGAAGCTGAATAACGGGCAAACAATTGAAAGCAATACGATGATTTGGGCCGCTGGAATTCACGGAACTTACCCCGAAGGAGTGGATGAAACAGTGGTCGGGAGAGGAAATCGCATTGTTGTTGATCGGCAGAATAGAATTTCTGGTTTCGAAAATGTATTTGCCCTTGGAGATGTGGCGTATATGGAAACAACAAAATATCCGCATGGGCATCCTCAGGTGGCACAGGTGGCAATTCAGCAGGCAAATAATCTTGCGAAAAATCTGAAACGGATGAGTGCTGGCAAATCATTGTTCGATTTTGAATACAGCGACAAAGGCTCGATGGCAACAGTGGGGCGAAACCTGGCCGTTGTTGATCTTCCTTTTTGGCGTTTCGGTGGAAAATTTGCCTGGTTTGTGTGGATGTTTGTTCACCTTATGTCGATTGTTGGCGTGAAAAACCGGTTGCTGATATTTGTCAATTGGGTGTGGAATTACCTGACTTACGATCAGTCGCTGCGTTTAATTATCCGGCCTTTCCGAAAAGAAGAAGATCAGCGTATTTTGCCCAAACGGGTTTGGAGCCCCGACGGAGAAAGCAATGCTGCTAAATAAAAATGAAAAAGGGAAGCTTCGAACTTCCCTTTTTTATTATATGTCTGATGAATGTTTATTCCCATTCGATAGTTGCCGGCGGTTTCGAGCTGATGTCGTAAACAACGCGATTGATCCCGCGTACTTTGTTGATGATTTCATTCGAAATTTTTGCCAGGAATTCATAAGGCAGGTGCACCCAGTCGGCAGTCATTCCGTCGGTAGAAGCAACGGCACGCAAAGCCACCACATTTTCGTAGGTGCGTTCGTCTCCCATTACGCCAACCGATTGAACCGGAAGCAACATCACGCCTGCTTGCCAAACACTGTCGTACAAACCTGATTCTTTCAGCCCGTTGATGAAAATTGCGTCTGCTTCCTGAAGAATGCGTACTTTTTCGGGAGTTACATCGCTGAGGATGCGAATACCCAAACCTGGTCCGGGGAACGGATGGCGTCCGAGCAGCTCTTGCTTGATTCCCAATGCGCGACCCACACGGCGAACTTCGTCTTTAAACAGAAGTTTTAGTGGCTCAATTACTTTGAGTTTCATTTTTTCAGGAAGTCCGCCTACATTGTGATGCGATTTGATGGTTGCTGAAGGACCATTTACCGAAACCGATTCAATTACATCGGGGTAGATAGTGCCTTGTCCGAGCCATTTTACATCTTGTATTTTGTGCGATTCTTCGTCGAACACTTCGATAAAGTCGCGACCAATAATTTTTCGTTTTTGTTCCGGATCGGTTATTCCGGCCAGATCGTTCCAGAATTTTTGGCGGGCATCAACACCAATCACATTCAGTCCCATGTCTTTGTATGAATCGAGTACCCCTTCAAACTCGTTTTTGCGCAGCAATCCGTTGTCAACAAAAATACAAGTGAGGTTTTTGCCAATTGCTTTGTGCAACAGCACTCCAGCAACCGTTGAGTCAACACCTCCTGAAAGTCCCAGAACTACTTTATCGTTGCCCAGTTTTTCTTTCAGTTCGTTTACGGTTGTTTCAATAAACGAAGCCGGAGTCCAGTCCTGGCTGCATCCGCAAATGTCAATCACAAAATTTGAAAGCAGTTGCTGCCCTTCGGTTGTGTGATACACTTCGGGGTGAAACTGAATTGCCCAGGTGTTTTCGTTGTCAATTTTATAGGCTGCATTTTTTACGTCGGCAGTACTTGCAATTACTGAATATCCGGCAGGTAAGGTTTCAATGGTATCGCCGTGCGACATCCATACCTGGGTATTCAGACTAATGCTTTTGAATAGTGGGTTCGACTGATTGATGTATCCCAGATTTGCCCGACCATATTCCCGCGAATTGGAAGCCATAACTTCTCCGCCAAAAAAGTGCGAAAGATACTGCGCCCCATAGCAAACACCCAATAGCGGAAGTTTTCCTTTGATGGCCGATAGATCCAAACGTGGAGCGTTCTCGTCGCGTACCGAAAACGGACTGCCCGACATAACTACTCCTTTTACTGTTTCGTCAATTTCGGGAAAGTGATTGAACGGATGAATTTCACAATACACGTTCAATTCCCGTATCTTCCGGCCAATCAATTGCGTGTATTGAGAACCGAAGTCGAGTATTAAAATTTTTTCCTGCATGGACTGATTCTTTTTTTGATGGCGCAAAGATAAAAAAAATAAGAAAGAGGCTTTCGTCTGTGTGGGCAGGGAATGAAGAGATGAGGAAAAAGTAAGATTGTCAATCGTTTTTATACTGAATAACGTGTGAATCTTTTATTTTTGAAGAAAAAGAAGGTATGGATATCAGTGTTTTTACAGATAAAGCGTTTGTTCCGACGTCTATTGAATTGAAAAACGCCTTGGGCGAGAAAATGCGGTGGTGGCACGAAATCCGGGATTTTGCATTTGAAAAGTATCCCAAGGCCGTAGAGGAATGGAATTATCCGGGGAAAAATTACGGTTGGAGTTTTCGTGTAAAAGATAAAAAACGTGCAATCGTTTATTTACTTCCTTGCGATGGCTCGTTTAAAGTCGCGTTTGTGTTTGGCGCAAAAGCATTCGAGAAGGTGTTGCTTAGCCCTGTTGCTGACTCAATTAAGCAAGACCTTTGCGATGCCCGTCCTTATGCAGAGGGGCGCGGAATTAGTATTGATGTGACCGGCGATTCAGTGATTGCTGATATTAAAAAACTGATTGAAATTAAGCTGGCAAACTAAGACGCATTCATTGCTTCTACCGGATCAAGCCGGGAAGCAGAAAGTGCAGGCAAAAAGCCGGAGGCAACGCCAATTATTCCGGAAATAAATAGTCCCAGCAGGACATTGGCAATATTCAGGCTGATGCTCATGCTCGTTGCACTACTTAATAATAGTGTTCCTGCGAAAATCAGAATCAAACCCAATACTCCGCCAACGAGTGACAGTACCATTGCCTCGAAAATAAATTGGAGCAGGATGAAATATTTTTTCGCTCCCAGCGATTTTTGTATGCCAATAATGCGGGTACGCTCTTTTACTGAAACGAACATGATATTGGCAATGCCGAAACCTCCAACCAAAATACTGAAACCACCAATAATCCATCCTGCAAGATTGAAGACCTTGAAGAACGAATCGAATCGGGAAGAGATCGCACTCACTTCATTGATGGCAAAATCGTTTTCTTCCAGCGGTTTTAATCGGTGAATACTTCGCATGATGCCTTCTATTTCAGCAACAAACTGGTCGCGGTCGGCATCTGTCCGGGCTTTTATGTTGATGGTTTGTCCTCTGTCGCGGTTTCGCACATCAATCATGCTCATTCCATATTTCACCGGAATATGAACACGTTTGTCCATGCTGGTACCAAACATGTCTTGCCCTTGTTTTTCGTACACGCCAATCACCATGAATTTGTGCCCCTGCATTTTGATGGTTTTGCCAATCGGATCCATGTTTTGAAACAGCTGGTAGCAGATTTCGTCACCCAAAATAGCTATGCTCGCTCCCGACTCCGATTCCGATTCGGTGAAGTAGCGTCCTTTGGCAAGGTTCAAATTCCAGGTTTCAATCAGGTCGTGCGAAGTGGCCAATACTTCTGCGTTTTCAATTTTGTTATTCTCGAATTGAAGAGTGCGATTGAACCCGAAAAAGAAAACAGCACTGCCGGTAGTTTTCGAACGGCGTAAAATTTCTTCTGTTTCTTCGTACTCAGGCGAAGGACGATTGAGGTATCGCCACCAGGGATATTCTGTTTCTCCTTCCGGAGGAGTCCATGGCCATTTTTGTACATAAATCATGTTGCTGCCCAGTGAATTCAGGCTCGATCGAATATATCCCTCCAGCGAATCGATAACTGTAAAAACAGAAATGATGGCGAAAATTCCAATGGTAATTCCCAGCAAGGAGAGGAATGTACGCAACTTATTTGCCCGCAATGATGCAAACGCAAACGAAAAACTTTCAATAATGAGTCGGACTAATAACATACTGCTATTTCTGAAAATCTAAATATAGAACAATTCATTTATACCACGAGAATTTTTGCTGTAAAATCTGAATTCAAGCATGTTTTCGGGAGTAAAAATGAAATTGTGAATAAAATCTTAATAAAATCATTGGCAAGAATTGGTTTTCACTGGACTTTTGACAAAAAAAAGTCATGCTCTTTTACTATCTTTGTGGTCAAAATTCAAACATATTATAGATGAGTGATTTAGTAAAAATCAAATCAGCCTTGATTTCGGTTTACCACAAAGATAAGTTAGATGAAATTGTAAAAAAATTACACCAAAACGGTGTTAAGCTATATTCTACCGGCGGAACACAAACATTTATTGAAGAATTGGGCATCCCGGTTACCCCAGTTGAAGACCTGACCAGCTACCCTTCTATTTTGGGCGGACGAGTGAAAACCTTGCACCCGAAAGTATTTGGAGGAATCCTGAATCGTCGCGAAAATGCAGGCGATCAACAGCAAATTGCTCAATATGAAATTCCTGAAATTGATCTGGTAATTGTTGATTTGTATCCTTTTGAAGAAACGGTTGCTTCGGGGGCTGGAGAACAAGATATTATTGAAAAAATTGATATTGGCGGAATTTCGCTGATTCGTGCTGCTGCCAAAAATTTTGAAGATGTTTTAATTGTTTCGTCGCGCACACAGTATGAAAAAGTGCTTGAGTTGCTCAACGAAAAACAGGGAAGCACCTCGCTGGCAGATCGTAAAGCTTTTGCCCGCGATGCTTTTGCAACATCTTCTCATTACGATAGCGCTATTTTCAATTACTTCAACGAAGGTCATTCCGCGGAAGCACGCATTAGTTTGAACGAAGGTCAGGTGCTTCGTTATGGCGAAAATCCGCATCAATCGGCAACATTCTATAAATTCGATAATTCAGCTTCTCCTGTAACTTTGGCGAATGCTGCGGTTTTGCAAGGAAAAGCATTGTCGTATAATAATTTGCTTGATGCTGATGCCGCATGGAAGTCTTGCAGCGATGCATTTCATTCGGTGACTCACATTCAAAATAAAGTAGCTGTTGCTGTCGTTAAACATTTAAATCCATGCGGATTGGCCGTTAGTAATTCGGTAATGGGCGCATTGGAGCTTGCCTGGGCAGGTGACCCGGTTAGCGCTTATGGAGGCATTATCTGTTTTACTGATACCGTAACGGATGAAATTGCAAGCTGGTTTAGTAATCGTTTTGTTGAAATTATTATTGCTCCGGAATTTACAACCGAAGCACTTGAAATATTAGGAAAGAAGAAAAATCTTCGCTTGTTGCAAACTCCGGTAAAACCACAGATTGCAGGTGAAAAATTGTTCCGCTCAATAAGTGGGGGAGTGCTGGTTCAAGACGAAGATGAGGCTCAGGAAACTGATTTCCGTAATGTGACGAAAGTACAGTTTGATGTTAATAAGATGAATTTGGCTAAATTTGGACTCACCGCTTGCAAATATTTGAAAAGTAATGCAATTGCTTTGGTGAGTGAAAATGCAGACGGTTCGTTCTGGTTAACAGGTGCAGGGATGGGGCAGCCTAACCGTTTGGATAGTTTACGTCAGTTAACTATTCCGCGCTTCCGTCAGAAAGAAGGAATTCAAATGGAAGAGGCCGTCTTAATTTCGGATGCATTTTTCCCGTTCCGCGACAGTGTGGAAGCCGCCAACGAGTTTGGGGTGAAATACATTGTTGAACCGGGAGGCAGTATTCGTGATGAGGAAGTGATTGAAGCCTGTGATGAGTTTGGAATTGCCATGCTCTTTACGGGGATGCGTCACTTTAAACATTGATCTAGTGTGTAGTAAGCCTTCGTGAGAAGGGAAAGTATAAACGCTGAAAAATATTAATATGGGATTATTTTCGTTCTTAACCCAGGAAATAGCCATAGACCTTGGAACTGCCAACACGATTATCATCATGAATGATAAAATCGTTGTTGACGAGCCTTCAATTGTAACCATCGATATGAAAACTGAAAAGTTGGTGGCGATTGGAGAGAAAGCCAGGCAGATGCAGGGAAAAACTCACTCGAATCTGAAAACAATCCGCCCGTTGCGCGATGGTGTTATTGCCGACTTTAATGCAGCCGAGCAAATGATTCGCGGGATGATCAAAATGATTAACCCGAAGTCGAAATTTTTCTCTCCTGCCTTGAAAATGGTGGTTTGTATTCCATCCGGTTCAACGGAGGTAGAAGTCAGAGCGGTTCGCGACTCGTCGGAACATGCTGGTGGACGTGAGGTGTATATGATTTATGAACCGATGGCTGCGGCGATTGGTATTGGTCTTGACGTGGAGGCTCCGGAAGGAAATATGATCGTTGACATCGGTGGTGGTACTACTGAAATCGCTGTGATTTCATTGGGCGGTATTGTTACCAACAAGTCGATTCGTATTGCAGGAGACGACCTGACGGCTGACATCATGGAATACATGCGTCATCAGCACAATATCAAGATCGGAGAACGCACTGCAGAAGACATTAAAATAAATGTAGGATCAGCATTGTCGCAGTTGGAAGAACCACCGGCAGATTACGTGATTCAGGGGCCAAACCAAATGACCGCTCTTCCTATCGAAGTGCCCGTGTCGTACCAGGAAATTTCACATTGCCTTGAAAAATCGATTTCGAAAATTGAAACTGCAATTCTGAGTGCATTGGAACAAACGCCTCCCGAATTGTATGCCGATATTGTAAATAAAGGTATTTGGCTGGCTGGTGGTGGTGCATTGTTGCGTGGATTGGCAAAACGTTTAACGGATAAAATAAATATCAAATTTCACGTTGCCGAAGATCCGTTGCGTGCAGTTGCCCGCGGTACTGGTATCGCCTTGAAAAATGTGGATAAATTCTCCTTCCTGATCAGGTAGCAGATGCCTGTACGGGAGCTTACATCCTTTGTATAATGAGAAATTTAGTACGCTTCCTGCTGCGCTATCACACGTTTATGTTGTTTCTGTTGCTTGAGGTCGTTAGTTTGATTCTGGTAACACGATACAATAATTATCAGCGCGTGAAATTTATGAATTCGAGTGCTACGATGATCGGAAACATTTACGAATTCAACAGTTCGGTATGGGGGTATTTCCGGTTGGGACGAATTAATGATGAGCTCGCCCGTGAAAATGCTTTTTTGCGAACTCAATTGCAGGAACGCATTCAGACCGGAGTAGAACAACCTTCTGTTGCCGACTCAATCGGTGGTGCTACGTTTGCATTTACTACAGCTAAAGTGGTGAATAATTCGGTAAACAGACAATATAATTACCTGACAATAAATAAAGGGTATCTTCATGGAATTAAACCCGATATGGGTTTGATAAATGCAGATGGAGTAGTGGGGGTGGTAAATCAGGTATCGAAACACTATTCTACGGCTATTTCAGTGTTGAACAAGCGGCTTTTTATTTCAGCAAAAGTAAAACAAAATGGCGTTTTTGGCCCTTTGGCCTGGGATGGTGACGATTACCGGAAAGCGCAATTAAAAGAAATTCCAATTCACATTCCGGTGAATGTCGGAGATACTATATTGACCAGTGGACACTCTTCTATTTTTCCTGAAGGTGTCATGATCGGAACAATCAGCGACGTGTCGATGAAAGATGGTGAGAACTACTACAAAATTACTGTGGACTTATCTGTGAATTTTAAAACTGTCAGCCATGTTGATGTGGTAGAACATTTGAAACAGAATGAGATTTTAAGTCTGGAAAAGAAAAATAGGAGCGAGACCGAAAATGATTAAGGATTTTATCCGATACGGAATCATGTTTGTTGTGCTGGTACTAATTCAGGTGCTGGTATTGAATAATATTCAGTTCAGCGGATATGTGAATCCGTTTTTATATGTGCTGTTTATTCTGCTTCTGCCATTCCAAACGCCTACTTATCTGTTGCTTTTTCTTGGCTTTTTGCTCGGATTGACCGTAGATGTATTTAGCAATACTCCCGGTGTACATAGCTCGGCAACAGTATTTATGGCTTTTTTGCGTCCGCAGGTAATTAACCTTATTTCGGGACGGGATTCTGACAAGGGTGTCTATCCGAGAGTTAGCCAGTTGGGGCTGGCGTGGTTTATAAAATACACGATTATGCTGGTATTGTGTCACCACATTTTTTTGTTCTTTATCGAGGCATTTTCGTTTGGCGGTGCGTTTTTCACTCTGCTTCGGAGTTTGCTTAGTTCATTCTTCTCCGTGGTACTTATTATCATCAGTCAATATATCATCTTTAAAAACTAAACAAGAAGGTGGATTCATACTCGAAACGGAAGTATATTATCGGGGCTTTCTTCTTACTGATCGGGGTGATTTTTTCTATTCGCCTTTTTTACATTCAGGTCGTCAGTAAAGAATACAAGCAATATGCAACGCGAAATGTGTTGCGTCCGGAAGTGATCTATCCGGCTCGTGGGTTGATTTACGATCGTAATGGGAAATTGCTGGTGCAAAACAAAGCGGCCTACGACTTACTGGTTACTCCACGCGAAGTGAAGCCTTTTGATACAACTGAGATTTGTGATATATTGGATGTGGATCGGGCTGAATTTGTGGCTGAATTTAAGAAGGCCAGAAAATACTCCAGCTATAAACCTTCGGTAATTGTTAAGCAAATTTCACCTGAAGGATATGCGCCTCTTCAGGAAAAATTATATAAATATCCTGGTTTTTATGTCCAGACACGTACCTTACGCGAATATCCGCGAAAGATTGCCGGACAGGTTTTGGGTTATATCAGCGAGGTAACTCAACGTGAAATTGAAAAAAATCCGTATTACAAGTCAGGAGACTATATTGGTTCTCAGGGATTGGAATATGCCTACGAAGATGAAATTCGCGGGAGAAAAGGAATTAAATATTTTTTGGTTGATGTACACAACCGGAAGAAAGGAAGTTTTCAGGAAGGGAAAATGGATACCGTTGCGTTGCGCGGAAATAACCTGATTTCAACTTTGGATGGAGACTTGCAGGAGTATGCAGAATTGCTGCTTCAGAATAAAAAAGGTTCGGTGGTCGCAATTGAACCATCAACAGGCGAAGTTCTGGTGTGTGCCAGCGCGCCCACTTACGACCCGAATATGCTGGTGGGGCGTCAACGCGGGAAAGTATATGCTGAATTATCGACAGACAGCTTGATGCCGCTAATAAACAGGGCTACATCGGCATTCTATTCGCCGGGGTCAACGTTTAAACCAATTAATGCATTGATTGGTTTGCAGGAAGGGGTGATTACTCCTCAAACCAGCTTTAATTGTGCCGGAGAATCGTCAAAACCAATAAAATGTACACACCATCATGGGAATGGAGTAAGTGCCCGTCTTGGTATTGCCGGCTCGTGTAATCCCTACTTTTGGAATGTTTTTCGCTTGATAATGAATAAATATCCGAAGTCGCAAACGAGTTACGAGGTTTGGCGAAAGCACGTGATGAGTTTTGGTCTTGGGCAAAAAGTGAATCATGAACTATCAGGGGTTAGCGGAGGTTTAGTGCCTGAGCCGGATCGCTATAATCGGATTTATGGAGAGGGACACTGGAATGCAATGACTGTACGATCGCTGGCAATTGGTCAGGGCGAATTATCGGTAACTCCGTTTCAGATGGCAAACATGGTTGCAGTTATTGCCAATCGTGGTTATTATATTGAACCGCATTTTGTGCGATCGGTGCAGGAAAACGAAGAATCGTACCGGTCGTTAAATTTCGATAAGAAGGAAACTGCAATTGAAGAGCAACATTTTGAGATTGTAATTGATGGCATGCAAGCCATGACAGAAGAAACCGGTACTAGTCTCAATGTGATGATTGATAGTTTGACCATTTGCGGAAAAACGGGAACGATACAGAATACCTTGGGGAAAGATCACTCTGCATTTATCGCTTTTGCTCCTAAGTACAATCCTAAAATTGCAATTGCTGTTTATGTCGAGAACGGAATATGGGGAGCTCGCTATGCCGCTCCTATTGCCAGTTTGATCATCGAAAAATATATAAAAGGGAAAATTGCGCCGAAGCATCAGGCTCGTGAGCAACGCATGTTGGAAGCCGATTTGATAAATGCGGGGAACAAAAAAACTGAATAGACGTGGCAAAACGAAATAGTCTTTGGGTAAATATTGACTGGATAAGTGTTATCCTTTATATTCTGCTAATGTTGCTTGGCTGGATCAATATTTATGCTGCGGTGTATAGCGACGAGCATAAGAGTATTTTCGATTTTAGCCAACAATATGGAAAACAGGCGATCTGGATTGTGGCTTCGCTTGTTCTGGCACTGGGGATTGTTTTGGTCGATTCAAAAATATACGTATCATTCGCTTATCTGTTTTATTCGCTGATAATATTTCTGTTGTTGGCCGTTTTGGTTATTGGGACCGAAATTAACGGGGCCAAATCGTGGTTGCAATTAGGCGGAGTTTTACTTCAACCTTCCGAATTTGCCAAGCTTGCGACCGCACTGGCATTGGCAAAATATATTAGTAGTTACGGTTTTAAAATGCATACAGTTAAGGCTTTGGCGGTTATTGGCGCTATTTTGCTTTTGCCTATTGGCTTAATTTTGCTGCAAAATGATACCGGGTCGGCACTGGTGTTTTTTGTTTTTGTTTTTGTACTTTATCGCGAAGGATTGACTGGAGTAGTGCTGTTTTTTGGTTTCCTTGCCGCTTTCTTGTTTGTGCTGACGATGGTTTTTTCACCACTCGAGACCACCTTGTTTCTTATGTTGGCGGCTTTTGGGGGCAGTCTTTTTGTAATGAAAGATTACAAGCAAAGTCTCCGTGGTCTGGCGATTGCGATTCTCATGTACAGCTTCTTTTGGGGAAGCAATGTGTTGTTTAAACTTGATTTCAATTCGTTGCAGATTGTTTTGTATGCTGCAGTAATCACTATTTTCATTGTTACTATTTATGCTTTGCGGCGTAGAATCCGAAACTTGCTTATCATTATTGGTTTCCTTTTTGGATCAATATTGTTCACCCTGTCGGTTGATTACGTATTTGAAACTTTCCTCGAAAAACACCAGCAAGCTCGTATCAACGAACTATTAGGCATTGAGTCGAACCCTCATGGAGTTGGGTACCACGTTCACCAATCGAAAATTGCGATTGGTTCGGGTGGTTTCTTCGGAAAAGGTTTTTTGAATGGAACTCAAACTAAATTCGACTTTGTGCCGGAACAGAGTACCGACTTCATTTTTTGTACAGTGGGAGAAGAATGGGGGTTTGTTGGTTCTGTTGTCGTAATGGGACTCTTTCTGCTGTTATTTATTCGACTGATTCGTCTGGCCGAAAAGCAGCGAACCCGTTTTAGTCGTGTGTATGGGTACAGTGTGGCGTGCATCCTGTTTTTCCACTTTGCCATCAATATCGGGATGACAATTGGGCTTGCTCCGGTGATTGGTATTCCTTTGCCATTTTTCAGTTACGGGGGGTCATCGCTTTGGTCATTTACCATTTTATTATTTGTGTTTTTGCGCCTCGATGCCAGTCGATTCGAGCAGTTAGGCTTCTAGTTGAGCGGCGGTTTTCACCTCCTGGCTTTGGTCTTCAGCTTAATTATGAGTATATTCGTGAGGCTTTTCAAGAAGGCTTCATGATTTTATCTGCTTTTCAGGTTAAAATCTTCTTGGTAGCGAGCCTGTTTCTGCATTGCAGAGGGCAGGGTGATAGAGACGAAAATAATTCAGTGAAAGATTATTTGAAAGAGGCCTTGATTCGGGTACTTTTTCATTTCCGGCAACTTTCCTGTTTTCGAATGAGATGTCTATAGCCTTCTTTTTTTAGGTCATTTTTATTAATTAAAAGAAACGAATGCCATGAATTATCGTGCATATACGCTTAGTAATTTCAGAAATATTCCGCAATTGGAACGATTGTCGGAAGAACAGAAATTTGTCATTGAGGTAGTAGGAACTGTTCTTCCTTTTAAAACCAGTAACTATGTTGTGGATGAACTGATTGACTGGGAAAACTTTGAGAATGACCCCTTCTTTATCCTGAATTTTCCGCAGAGAGATATGATTTCGAATAAACATTTCGGGCAAGTTGCCGATTTGTTGAAAAAGAATGCCGATCGGGCTGAAATACGTAAAGTTGCCGACCGAATCCGCATGGAATTAAATCCCAATCCGGCAGGACAGGAGCACAATGTGCCTAGTTTTGAAGGAGAGCGCTTGCAGGGTATTCAGCATAAATATAAAAAGACCATGCTGGTATTTCCGGCACAGGGACAAACCTGCCATGCATATTGCACATTTTGCTTTCGCTGGCCGCAATTTGCATTGAATGATTTCAAATTTTCGTTGAAAGATGTTGGGCAAATGGTGCGCTATCTGGAAGCTCATCCTGAGATTACCGATGTGTTGTTTACTGGTGGCGATCCGGCAGTGATGCGCAGTAAACATTTTCAGTATTACATTGATGCTATTCTGGAATCGAAGGCAACACATGTGCGATCAATTCGTATTGGCACCAAGGCTTTAACGTACTGGCCCTATCGTTTTACGAGCGATGCCGATGCTCCGGAATTGCTGGCATTGTTTAAGAAAACGATTGATCGGGGAATTAATATCTCGGTTATGGCGCATTTCAATCACCCGAACGCATTAAAAACACAGGCAGTAAAAGATGCTATTGCCAGCTTGTTGAGAGTGGGAGTTCAGATTCGTTCGCAGTCGCCAATAATGAAACACATCAACGATAAACCTGCTGTTTGGTCGGAAATGTGGCGCGAACAGGTCAATCTGGGAATTGTGCCTTATTATATGTTTGTTGCCCGCGACACCGGAGCTCAGGATTATTTTGCTGTTACCTTGGATCGTGCATGGAAAATTTATACCGAAGCTTATCGGAATGTGAGCGGTTTATGCCGCACGGTTCGTGGGCCTTCTATGTCGTGTCATCCGGGCAAAGTACATGTGGTGGGCGTAGCAACAATTAATGGCGAAAAGGTTTTTGTGCTGAAGTTTATTCAGGCACGCGACGATCAGTGGACCAACCAGCCATTTTTTGCCAAGTTTGATCCCAATGCAATTTGGATTTCCGATTTGGTGCCAGCATTCGGGAAAGAAGAGTTTTTCTTTGAACGCAAATTGAAGCGAAATTCAGCTTAAGTTGATATTTCTTGCGAATATTGCCGGGTAAGATAGTTTTTACTGAAATCACTAATTTCTTGAAAAAACACATGGAAGTGTTGGTGCAAAAATGAATAATTTTCTTTTAAAATTTTTTCTGCACGGGCACTTTCGTTTGGAAGCGAACTGTGGCGGCTCATAATGGACAGTGCTTCGGTTACTCCTGAAATCTCGGCGTACGATCGCAATCGCTTATTCTGAATAATGAATGGCAGGAACTGTTGAACGCGAAAGGGCAAAGTCAGAAAATTCTTCAGCAACACTGCATGTACATTTCGGGCGTAAGACTGCAAGGTTTCGGAGGAATATTCGTCCCAGTTGCGAGCCAGAAAATGGTCGAAATATAAATCGGTGACAATTCCTGCATATTTGCGGTAAACGGGTTGAAACAGTGCATTGCATTCTCTTACCAATGGGTGACTGTCCGTAAATGCATCAATTTGGCGGTGAAGCAAAATGCCTTGCTGCACCTCTTCCGGATACGATAAATATTGTCGGCCTTTTACATAGTCGCCAATAAAATTGCCAAGCATAACTGGTTCCGAATCGCCGGAAAGATATAAATGTGCTAAAAAATTCATGGGTCATTTTTCAGTATAAACAAAAATAGCAGGATATTGATCAGGTTTTGGTGGAAGAATGCATTTTATATTCGCAGATACGTCTGATTTCTATTATTTTTAACGCTCAACTCAAAATGAAGTATGGCAAAGGTAGTGGCATTTGGCGAATTATTGTGGGATCTTCTTCCTTCCGGGAAAGTGCTGGGCGGCGCTCCGGCCAATTTTATTTTTCGGGTAAATTCGTTTGGCGACACAGGACTCCTGATTTCGCGAGTGGGGAACGATACTTTGGGTGAAGATGCCCGCCGGATTGTTGCTGATTTGGGGCTTTCAACCGAATCAATTCAGACTGATTTTGAATTTCCGACAGGAACAGTTGAAGTCGCATTGGATGAAAAAGGTACTCCTGATTTTACTATTATTCACGATGTCGCTTACGATCATATTGAAATTTCTTCGGAAATGGTTCAGCAAGTGAAAGACTGCAATTGCCTGTATTTTGGCAGCCTGATTCAGCGTTACGGCATTTCGAAAAATAGTTTGAAAGAATTGATCAGGGAATCGGGGAGCGCATTGAAATTTTTAGATGTGAATTTGCGGAAAGATTGTTTTTCGGAAACAGTAATTCTCGATAGTTTGGCGGCTGCAGATATTGTAAAACTGAATGATGCCGAGTTATTGAGTCTGAAACCATTGTTGGGATTGTATTGCAGCGAATTGCGCAATTTGGCCGGCGAAATGCTTGCCCGCTTCGACTTGCAAATTGTTTTGCTGACTCTAGGTGAAAGTGGCGCATTTCTGATTAATCGCGAGGGAGAAATGATTTATACGCCCGGATACCAGGTTGATTTGATTGATACGGTTGGTTCGGGAGATGCTTTTTCTGCCGGATTTATTCATTCCTATTTAAATGGAGCAACAGCGCAGCATGCTCTTGAATTTGGCAATGCGGCAGGTGCATTGGCTGCAACAACCCGCGGCGCAACGGTTGCATTCAGTAAAACCGATCTGAATGAATTTTTGTCGCAGGAATGGCCTCGCAAAATACATCCTTCTTTTGCAATGATGGCTTAATTTCAGCTGGTTTTTCCAATTCGAATAAGCCGGGCTTGAGCCAGGGTCATAACTAAAACACCCAATACGGTAAGCAGTCCTCCAATAAGTTGATATTTGGCTGGAATGGTGCCCAGATACAGAAATGTACCGGCCAATACAAAAATGCCTTTCAAACTTTGGATGATTGACGATCGGGATGCCTCAATGTATTTAAACGACAGGTAAATGGTGAGCAAGGCCAACGGTTCGATAATCGCGCCAATGGCAATGTTTTTTAATGCCGAAAACGGAATAGCAAATGTTTGCTTATAGTAAACGAATGCTCCGGCAGAGAAAAGTAATAGCCAGAATGTTCGGTTAAAACTGAATAGCTCGGGACTAAACCGATGAATATTTTTCTTTACAACAATTGAGGTTGCCGCAGCAAGCAGTGCATTGAAAACAACCACACTTGTTCCGGGAATGAAAAGCCGGGAAAGGCTGTCGCCTCCCTGGTAACTAATTAAAAAAGCACCAATCAGAGCAAGTGAAACACCGAACCATTCCAATGCGCCGAATCGTTCTTTCAGTATGCCAACTCCCATAATTGTAAGCATTACAGGGTATAAATTTCCGAGAAACGATGTCACCGCCGGATCAGGAATGATATGAATTGAGATGAAGAATGAACTGGTCGTGGCAATTTCCATGAAGCCTAATAGAGCAAGTATGCCAAAATCGGCGCGGGTCATGCTTTTGAATTGTGCGATTTTTCCTGTTTTCAATATAAGCAGGAAGTTGAGGAAGCAACCAATCAGATACCAGTAAAAACCGAATTGAGAAAGGTGAACTTCATTCAATGCTGCTTTACTGAAAATGTAAATATTTGAGAAGGCCACCGTGGCAATCAGTGCGTACAAATAGCCTTTAAACCTTGCTGATTTCATTCGTGTATAATTTATTTTCACACGTATATATTTAAATTAAGTTGTTGAATATCTGTCGGATCAAATAACCGTGCCTTGAACATCTTTTGAATCCCGTGTGGAACTCGCAGAGTTTATACATGCCCTTTTGCGATAATTCGAACCATGCTCGTTTCATTTGTCGAATGTAATTTGCATGATCTGCCAACGGACAGATGTTCATTTCCGTTGGTGTTTCCCTGGATCATGCTCATTTCATTGTTTCGTTTCTTTTTTGTTATCCTGAATTTTTCTTCCTTGCTGATCGATATAAAACCAATTGTCGCTCACCCATTTTTTGTGTTCAATGTCGGGGATGGTTTTGCAGGAATAGGAAACTTTTGCCTTTCCTTCCTGAAAAGGAAAGGCGCACCCAAATTGGGGCGAAATGACAATTCTGCCCGATAAATTGGCATAACCGATCAACCCATTTTTTATTATTCTGAAAAGGCCTTCCTGGGGGATGTCTGGCCCATTGTCGCACCAAAGTAATTCAAATATTTCCTCTTCGTTGGCATTAATGGCAATGCATCGGTGCGAGTGAGTCATTACAATGGCAAAACTTTTTAATGTGTCGGTGTAACAATGGTAATATTTGCCCAGAGCAATAATGGTGTCACCATCCGAATTTATGTAGCCAGCCGGAACTCCTAATTCAAAATATTCAGTTTTCGCATCGTGTATCCGGTATAGGAAATTATTTTGACCGAAAGCGGAAAAAGCAAAAACTGAATACATAAAAATAAGAATGGAGTTTCTCATATTCAGTGTTTTTTAGTAGAGCAGAAGTATTGCCAATGACACCAGAAACCCTGCTGCGACAAGTGTTAGGAAGCAATACAAAAGTGGTTTTTTCGATGCTTTGCTGCTTAGCGAAACGGCATAAATCATTTTCATCAGATTATTACTGTTGGTCGCATTCACAATGGCTAAAATCACCGTGGTATTTATAATTCCTGATTTTTGTTGCAATAAGTATAACAGAAACGGATCGACATCGAAAATTCCGATCAGAAAGGCAAGTCCGGTAACTCCGGTGCTCCCGTAATGTTTCATTACACTTTCGGTAATCAGTGCAAAAACTACAAAGAGTATCCCGAAAATGGTTGCAGTACGCAATTCCAGTGGGTTTTTTTCTGTTGGCTTCTCGTTGCTTACAGGATGCGGATCGGTTGTGTGGCTTTTCATTTTTACAAATCGTGAAAGTCCGAATGCAACACCGAAAAGGAGCAAAAACGGGATGGTTAGCGATTGCCCGATTTGCTGATTGAAAAGATAAGCCAGCACAAGTACGCGCAGGTACATCATTCCGTTGGCCAGCATGATGGCCGAAACCGATTCGAGACCAGTTCCTTCGTTCTTTTCCCGGCGCGACAGAATGACGGTGGTAGCAGTGCTGCTGTAAATTCCACCCAGAAGGCCAGTGAGCATCAGCCCTGAGTCGGGGAAAAGAAACTTTTTAATCAGGTAGCTCACATACGAAATGCCCGAAACAACAACAATTGCCAGCCAGATGGTGTAAGGCGAAACCGGAATTAGTTCCGAGATATTTTCATTGGGCAAAAGCGGTAATATAATTCCGGCAAAAGCAATAAATTTTGCCAGAGTGATAAATTCTTCTTCCGATGCTTTTTTCGATAACGAAATGAATTGATTTTTCATTTCAGTTAAAATGAGAATGGCTACAACAAACGAGAGCACCAGCCATACCGGCTGTGTGAAAATAAGCACCGGAAGGCAATACGTAAGCAATGCCAGAATGGAAGTGGTAAGCCCGAAGTTTTTGTGTTGTTTTATTTTTAGAAAATAATGAATTCCGAGCAGCATTCCAATAACAACAAGCCCTGTAAGGAAAGGAATGTAACTTCCGTTTCCGGTAAGAAACAGAACATAGCCAAATAAACCGATAAACGTGAAAGTACGGTCGGTTCCAAAAAGTAGCGCCTGATCTTCTTCGAGGTGCAAACGGCGTTGCCCCAATCCAATGAGCAGCGCGAAAATCAGCGTTAAAAAGAAATTAATGATTTCGCTGGGGATATAATTCTGAAGTTCCATATTGTTTATTGCTTGTTAAGCAAAGATATTGTTTCGCTTTTTGGAAAACAAGCCGTTTGCAGCCGATCCTCACAATAGCGAGGACACGAAGAAATTCAAAAAGATGTCCTAATATTTCCTAAAATGTGAAAAATTTGGAAATATTAGGAGAACGTAGTATGTTTGTAGTATTTCCTAAAATGTGAAAAATTTGGAGATAATATATTATGAGGACGATTGAAAGAGCACCCGATTGGGCTATATCTGATATTTTGCAGCAAGGTCTATCCTTCTTTTCTTCAAATGAGAATAAGAAGGTTGTTGATGCAATTAATAATAAGTATTTGTATTGGGATAAGGTTAAATACCAAGGTAGTGGTGCTGTTCCTTCAGATGTGTTGTGGGCTGCGGTAAAGCTTAGTAGGACAATTCATGCAAAACAGATTCATTTTGGGAAATATAGTTTTCGTTATTCGTTAACCGATTATATTCAAAAAGGTCTTCATGAATTTGATTTGAATATTGGAGGACAACTTGAATCATCAAGTATATTGCATGGGAATGATAAAAAAACATACCTGATTAGTTCTATTATGGAAGAGGCTATTGCTTCGAGTCAAATTGAAGGAGCAGTAACTACACGAAAGAAGGCAAAAGAAATGCTTCGGAAAAGTATGAGGCCGAGAACTAAGTCGGAGCAAATGATTGTGAATAATTATTTGACAATAAAACATATTGTAGAGCATAAGAATCAGGATTTAACAGAAGAACGGTTGTTTGAGATACATCGACTAATTACTCACTTGACATTAGAAGATGCTCAGGATGAGGGAAGATATAGAGATAATGATGACGTGAATGTTGTGGATATTTCAGATGGGGAGGTTGTACATACTCCTCCTGAATATAAAGAAATCCCTGCATTGATGAATGCATTATTCCAGTTTTTTAATGAAAATCAGCCAGATCAATTTATTCATCCGATCATAAAAGGTTGTATAATCCATTTTTTAATCGGGTTCTTCCATCCTTTTGTCGATGGAAATGGAAGGACGGCCAGAGCTCTGTTTTATTGGTATCTTTTGAAAAATGGATATTGGATGACTGAATATTTGTCTATTTCAAGATTAATTGTAAAAAGTAAAAACCAATATGCAATGGCTTTCTTGTATAGTGAAATTGATGAGAATGACTTATCTTATTTTATCAATTATAAATTGAAAACAATGACTCTTGCCTATGAAAGTCTGAGAGAATATATACAGCGTAAAATAAATGAAAAAAAGCAATTAGTACATTTTCAGAGGATAAAGGGAATAAATGATAGGCAGGCTCTGATATTGAAATGGTTTTATGAAGAAGCAGACTTGCTTTTAACAGTAAAAGAGATTGAAAATCGACTTAGTGTCTCGAATCAGACCGGTAGAAATGATTTGATAGAACTTGTTTTTCATGGTTACCTGGATGTTGTAGAAATGAATAAGAAGACTAAAGCATTTTGTAGGAGTTCTAAATTCGATGAGATTATTAGAGCTGAGTTAATTAATTCATAAATGCTCTAATATTTCCTAAAATGTGAAAAAATTGGAAATATTAGGATATTTTTGAAAAAAACACATACTAATTATGAAACGAAAAATCACCCAACGCGACATCCTATTTTTCTTCTTTGGTTTTTTATTCATGCTTTTAATCGAGTTAATTGTCGATTTTGATTCATGTAAAAAAGGCTTTTTAGATGGCTTTAACGATGCAAGAAATACAACGGAAGTGGAAAAATAAAAAAGGCTCTCCAATCGGAAAGCCTTCACTATATCTATAATCTGTATTTTACAATCTTGCTTTGATCGCTTTGGTTGCTTCTTCGTAACCTGGTTTTTCGAGTAAAGCAAACATGTTCTTTTTGTATGCTTCCACTCCCGGTTGATCGAATGGATTTACGTCTAAAACGTATCCGCTCATTCCACAGGCAATTTCGAAGAAATAAATAAGCTGTCCCAGATAGTATTCGTTCAGTTTGGGTAATACAATCTGAATGTTTGGAACACCGCCATCAACGTGAGCAATCATGGTTCCGAGTTCGGCCATTTTATTTACTTGGTCAACGCGTTTTCCAGCAAGGAAGTTGAGTCCGTCCAGGTTTGTTTCGTCGGTCGGAATAACTACTTCCTGATCAGGAGTACCTACGGAAATAACGGTTTCGAACAGTTTGCGTTCGCCTTCCTGAATGTATTGTCCCATCGAGTGCAGGTCGGAAGTAAAGTCAACGCTTGCCGGGAAAATTCCTTTGCCCTCTTTGCCTTCGCTTTCGCCGTAAAGTTGTTTCCACCATTCGGCAAGAAAATGAAGTTTTGGGTTGTAGTTGACCATGATTTCAATCAGCTTGCCGTTGCGATACAATTCGTTGCGGGCAGCTGCATATTGTGCTGCAATGTTTTTTTCAAAAGGAACATTTTTGCCTGTGGCAGCTTCCATATCTGCTGCACCTTTTACCAGCGAGCGAATGCTGAAACCGGCAACACCAATTGCAATCAGACCAACCGGAGTCAGAACAGAATAGCGGCCGCCTACATCATCGGGAATTACGTATGTTTTGTATCCTTCTGAAGTAGCCAGTGTTTTTAATGCACCACGTTGAGCATCGGTTACTGCGATAATGCGTTCGCGAGCTTCTTCTTTGCCGTATTTGTTTTCGATGTCTTGCTTGAGCATGCGGAAAGCAATAGCCGGCTCTGTTGTTGTTCCCGATTTGGAAATAACAGCCATTGCATATTCTTTATCGCGAAGCAGTTCGCGCAACTCAAATAGGTAATCTTCGCTGATGTTTTGTCCTGCAAAAACGACCAATGGGTTGCCTGTGTTTTTCAAACTTGCAAAACTGTCCGACAGTGCATCGATAACGGCTTTGGCTCCGAGGTACGAGCCTCCGATGCCAATTACTACGAACAAATCGATTTTTTTGCTGCGGATGTTTGCGATGCAAGCTTCCATATCGGCTAAATCTGCTTCCGAAATTGAAGAAGGCAGATTGGTCCATCCCAGAAAGTCGTTGCCCTTGCCTGTTTTTTCGTGCAGGGCAATGTTGTGTTTTTCAATTTCATTTTTGTAAGCAGCAACTGCTTCTTTTGAAATGAAGTCGAATGTCTTATTCAGATTTAATGAAATATTTTCCATGTGTTCTATCTTAAATTTTCAGATAATAATCGGATTTCAATTGCGGGAGAAATATTTTCGTAGAGAATGTTGTAAACCGCGTCCAAAATCGGCATGTTTACTCTGAACTCTTCGTTGATCTCGTGGATCGATTTAGTCGCATAATATCCTTCGGCCACCATGTGCATTTCGAGCTGAGCCGAACGAACCGAGTAGCCTTTGCCAATCATGGTGCCAAAAGTCCGGTTGCGCGAAAATTGTGAGTAGGCAGTCACCAACAAGTCGCCCAAATAAGCCGAGCTTTTTATGTCGCGGGTAATTGGGTGAACCTGATCGACAAAACGTTTGATTTCCTGGATGGCATTTGAAATGAGAACTGCCTGAAAATTGTCGCCGTAGCGCAATCCGTGGCAGATACCCGATGCAATGGCAAAAACGTTTTTCAATACCGAAGCATATTCTGTTCCGTAAATATCGTCGGATACGTGTGTGCGAATAAAGGGACATTCGAGGCGGAAGGCAAAACCACGGGCCTTTTTAATATCGGGACAAGCAATGGTCAGGTAAGAAAGTCTTTCCAGCGCAACTTCTTCGGCATGACACGGGCCTGCAATAACTCCAATTCGCTCGTAGGGTAAATTGAAATATTTATTCAGATATTCTCCGATAATCAGGTTGTCGCCCGGAACAACTCCTTTGATTGCCGAAACAACAAATTTATCTTTCAACTCAACGGTCAAGTCAGCGAGCGAATCCTTTAAGAATGCAGATGGAATGGTCAGCACCACAATGTCTGCATCGCGAACCGCATCGTTGATGTCGTTGAAAAAGTTAATGCGTTCGGTCTCGAATTCAACCCCTCGCAAATAGTTGGGATTATGGTGAAACTTCTTGAACGCTTCGATGTTTTCGGGACTGCGGAAATACCAGTTGATGCTTTCAACATTGTGCAATAGTATTTTTGCCAATGCTGTAGCCCAACTGCCGCTACCGATCACCGCTATTTTTGAATTGCTAAACATGCTATTCCCGAATTAAGCCAGCCAATTTGTTACATCTTCCATGCTCGGATTGGTCAACCCTAGTTTGTTTTTCTTGTTGAACCCACACAAATCGTTGAACAGTTTGCTGGCTTTTTGCTCTTTTATTTCGCTTACTTTTTTAAAGCCTATTTTTTTCAATACGTCAATCCATTCTTCAGGGATTCCGATTTCAGCAAATTTCTCGTTCGAATCAACCAATTGCTTTTTCTCTGGTTTCATCTGCGGAAAGAATAATACATCCTGAATGGAAAGATTATTGGTCATAAACATGGTCAGACGGTCGATTCCGATACCCATTCCTGAAGTGGGAGGCATACCGTGTTCGAGCGAACGCAGGAAGTCCTGATCGATAAACATGGCTTCATCGTCACCTTTTTCTGATAAGCGCAGTTGCTCTTCGAAGCGCTCTCGCTGATCAATTGGGTCGTTCAATTCAGAATAAGCATTGGCCAATTCTTTTCCGTTAACCATCAGCTCAAAACGTTCGGTAAGACCGGGTTCTGTGCGATGTTTTTTTGTCAGTGGCGACATTTCAACCGGATAGTCGATGATGAATGTCGGCTGAATATAGTGTCCTTCACATTTTTCGCCGAAAATCTCGTCAATCAATTTTCCTTTACCCATTGTCGGGTCAATTTCTATGTCGAGATTTTTACAAATTTCACGAAGCTCGTCTTCTGTTTTTCCTGCAATATCGTAACCAGTGTGTTCTTTAATTGCTTCGTACATGGTTACGCGACGGAACGGACGTTTGAAATTGATGATTTTATCCCCCAGTTGAACTTCCGTTGTTCCGTGCAATGCAATGGCAACGCGTTCAATCATTTCTTCGGTGAAATTCATCATCCATTTGTAGTCTTTGTAGGCTACATAAATTTCCATTACTGTAAATTCCGGGTTGTGAGTGCGGTC
Source organism: Prolixibacteraceae bacterium (assembly GCA_963668595.1). Taxonomy (GTDB): domain Bacteria; phylum Bacteroidota; class Bacteroidia; order Bacteroidales; family Prolixibacteraceae; genus GWE2-42-39. Next base: position 4,395,472 of record OY764876.1, read on the forward strand.
CATTCCTTCGTTGCGGAAATCTTTTGCGAACTCATAAACACCTTCAAAACCACCAACGATCAATCGTTTCAGGTATAATTCGTTGGCAATACGAAGGTAAAGCGGAATATTGAGTGCATTGTGATGCGTAATAAACGGACGGGCAGTTGCTCCTCCCGGAATAGGCTGTAAAACGGGTGTTTCTACTTCCAGGTAGCCTTGCTCGTTGAAGAAATTTCGCATGGTGTTGATGATCTTTGTGCGCTTCACAAAAGTGTCCATCACCTGTGGATTTACAATCAGGTCAACATAGCGCTGGCGATAACGCATTTCCGGATCGGTAAATGCATCGTACATTACGCCATCTTTTTCTTTTACAACCGGAAGCGGACGCAACGATTTGCAAAGAACTTTCAGTTCCAAAACATGAACCGATTTTTCTCCTGTTTGTGTGGTGAATGCAAATCCTTTGATGCCGATAAAGTCGCCCATGTCGAGATATTTTTTGAAAACCTCGTTGTACATGGTCTTGTCTTCTTCCGGACAAATTTCGTCGCGGTTGATGTAAATCTGGATACGTCCGGTATGATCTTGTATTTCAGCAAACGACGCTTTGCCCATAATACGCCGGCTCATTAAACGCCCGGCCATTGTTACTTCACTGAAATTGCCTTCTTCCTGCTTATATTTTTCTCGAATATCAGCAGTTGTAGCTGTAACTTTAAACTCTTCGGCCGGATAAGGGTCGATTCCTAACTCTCTCAGTTTTTGTAACGAATTGCGGCGGATTATTTCTTGTTCGCTAAGCGCAGAATTGCTCATGATTCTTAATGTCTGTTTAATTTTTGTCAAAAAAAAATCGGAGCAAAGATAACAAAGAAATAGTTAAAACCTTTTTGAAATGAGGGCTATTCAGTGCTTGTTAAAGAAGAAGTGTAAATTGTTAATAAAAAACTCTGTAATCTAAGTTTTTGACAGGTTGATTCTTAGCTGGGGTTTGTTAGCTGAACGTTAACAAAAGACACATTTATCTCTCTAAAGTACTTTCCTGTGAGAATCGCATTTCATATCTTTGAGCGATTCATGTCCCAAATAGGCTGAAGCAAAAGGAATGGATAAAATCTGGAATCTTAAAGAACAGGGCGACATTAATGTAATTAAGCACTTGTCTGCCGCACTGAATGTTAATATGGTTATCGCCAACCTTTTAGCACAGCGTAATATTAGCAATTATCAGGAGGCGCAGGCTTTTTTCAGACCCAAAATGGCCGATTTGCACAACCCGTTCCTGATGAAAGACATGGATAAAGCGGTTGAACGTTTGCAACGGGCAATTACGGGGAAAGAGAAAGTGCTGATTTACGGCGATTACGATGTGGATGGAACCACTTCGGTTGCAATGATGTATCGGTTTTTACGTTCCCGGATTGAAAATCTTGACTATTATATTCCAGATAGATACACCGAAGGATACGGCATTTCGCCACAAAGTATTCAATTTGCTTACCGCGAAAAAATTTCATTAGTTATTGTGCTTGATTGCGGTATTAAAGCCGTTGAGAAAATTAACCATGCCAAAAGTTTGGGCATCGATTTTATTATTTGCGACCACCATAACCCGGACGATGAAATTCCGGATGCTGTTGCCGTACTTGATCCCAAACGAACAGACTGCCCTTATCCGTACAAAGAATTGTCGGGATGTGGAGTGGGGTACAAATTGTTGCAGGCTTATTGTATGAGCAACGATATCCCGTTTGCTGAACTGGATGATTTGCTCGATTTGGTTGTGGTTAGCATTGCTTCGGATATTGTTCCGGTGACGGGAGAAAATCGGGTATTGGCTTATTATGGACTGAAAAAGCTGAATAGCGATCCCAGTCTTGGACTGAAAACAATTATGAATTATTCAGGTCTGAATGGAGGCGAGATTACGATTAGCGATATCGTTTTTAAAATTGGTCCCCGCCTGAATGCTTCCGGGCGTATCGAACACGGGAAAAAGTCGGTAGAGATTCTCACTATTTCGAGTGAAGAAGAGGCTGATCGTTTGGGCGATGAAATTAATTCGTTTAACGAAATCAGAAAAACCCTTGACCGCGATATTACGCAGGATGCACTGGATATGATTGAGAGTAATCCGGAGCTGAATCATAAAAAATCGACGGTGTTGTATAATCGCGACTGGCACAAAGGGGTGGTTGGTATTGTTGCATCGCGTATTACCGAATATTTCTACCGTCCAACGGTTATTCTTACCGAATCGAATGGTCTGGCAACAGGTTCGGCCCGTTCGGTAAAAGATTTCGATCTGTATGAAGCAATTGGACGCTGTAGCGACTTGCTTGAATCGTACGGCGGGCACATGTATGCAGCCGGATTGACGCTTAAAATAGAAAATGTTCCCGCATTCATTCAGCGATTCGAAGAAATAGTGGAACAGTCGATTACCGATGAACAACAGGTTGAAGCAGTTGAGGTTGATGCAAAACTTCAGCTTTCCGAAATCACCCCGAAATTTTTCAGAATACTTCGTCAGTTTGCTCCCTTTGGTCCACACAATATGATGCCTGTTTTCATTTCAGAGAATGTACTGGATAATGGAACCAGCAAACCTGTAGGCAAAAATCTGGAGCATCTGAAACTTGATTTGGTTGAACCAACAGGCAGTTCTGCCGTTTTTTCAGGAATTGCATTCAACCAGGCCGAACATTACAACGCTATCAGCCAGGGGCTGCCTTTCGATATTTGCTACTCGATTACAGAAAACGAGTTTCGGGGAAAAACAAACCTGCAATTGTATATTAAAGATATTAAAGCCAAAGTTTACTGATCATCCGATCGAAAGAAGGCGTTTTTAAGGTTCAGAAACAGATTTGCAGACAAATGTCTGTCGCATATTTTTTCTGAAATTAGGAATTGTTATGTGCCATACAAGTTGATTTTAAAAGACAAAAATTATTAAATACTAACTTTTAAATAACTTACTACCTATGATTTGGAACGATACTGAAGGATTGAACCGAGTAAGCGTACAGAGTACGGTTCTTGGAGTACAGTTTCTGTTTGTTGCTTTTGGCGCAACTGTTTTGGTGCCTTTATTGGTGGGCATTGATCCGGCTGTAGCTCTGTTTACTGCCGGTGTTGGAACACTAATTTTTCATTTAATTACCAAAGGAATGGTGCCCGTGTTTTTGGGAAGTAGCTTTGCCTTTATTGCTCCCATTATTGAGGCTACAAAATTGTATGGTTTGCCGGGTGCTTTTTGCGGAATTATTGCTGTAGGTTTAGTGTATACAGTAATGTCGGCAGTGGTAAAGTGGAGAGGTCTAAAATTTATTCAGCGTTTGTTTCCTGCTGTGGTTGTAGGTCCGGTAATTATGATTATTGGTTTGTCGTTGGCTAGTGCTGCGGTTAATATGGCTAAAACCGACTGGCTGATTGCAGTGGTAAGTTTGTTGGCCGCAGTTGTTGTGGTGGTTGGAGGAAAAGGAATGATTAAGCTGATCCCGATTTTCATTGGTATTTTGGTTGGTTATCTGGTTGCTTTGGCAATGGGGAAAATTGATTTTACTCCGATTAGCGATGCAGCCTGGTTTGCTTTACCTCATTTTCAATTACCTGAATTTAGTTGGGGAGCCATTCTTTACATGGTTCCGGTTGCGGTTGCTCCGATCATCGAACATGTTGGCGATATGTATGCAATTAGTGGTGTTGCCGGAAAAAACTTTGTTGAAAAACCAGGATTGCACCGAACTTTACTTGGCGACGGTATTGCGACCAGTTTGGCCGGCTGCGTTGGCGGGGTGCCCAATACTACTTATTCGGAAGTAACCGGTGCTATTTCGTTAACGAAAGTGACAAACCCATTTATTCTTCGGATTTCAGCAATAACTGCAATTGTGTTCTCTTTGGTTGGAAAAATCAGTGGGTTCCTGAAAACTATTCCTCAGGCTGTGCTGGGTGGAATTATGTTGCTGTTGTTCGGTATGATTGCTTCCATTGGGATTAAAACATTGATTGACTCGAAACCAGACCTGAACGAAACCCGCAACCAGGTAATTGTTTCAGTTATTTTGACTGTTGGTATTGGTGGTGCAGTAATTTCGTGGGGCAATTTCTCATTGGCCGGTATTGGTTTGGCCTCGGTGGTTGGTATTATCCTGAATTTGGTGATGCCTCAAAAATCAGAGGAAGAAAAGAAATAATTTTCGTACAAAACTATAAAATGAAAAAGCAGTCGGGTGTACTCCAGACTGCTTTTTGTATATTAAAAGAATTGAATTATCCAACCAGATGCATTCGTTGCATCAGTAAGCGAAGCAGCATTAAAACTATAATTAAAGCTGCAATGCCTACGAATGTCCATACAAAATCGTTGATTTTCTTTTTATTTTTTTTCGGTGTATTCATTGATGTATTTTCCATTTTTGTTTCAGATTTAAATTTATTTTCTTGAAAAACTCTGCATTATTCCCGGACACAACAGAATTGTACTGATTTCAGAACAAGCTCTGAGCAGAGAAGTGAAACGTCAATTTTTTTCAGTATTGAAAAATGTCGGGATGATATGGAAAACAGTGGCCTACTGGCGTAGCGCGTGTCCCTCGATAAACAGAGGTACGGGCGCTTCGTGGTCGATGGTAATTTCAGTAAGACTGAGATTTTTGCAAAAATTAAAATTTTTTGGAACCAGTCGCGATTTTTGAAGTAATTGGAATGTTCCGCGATTAAATTCACTGATAAATTGTGCTCCGGCTTCTTGTTTGTTAATCAGGAATAACGGAGGCAGTTCCGGCATTCGGATGGATGAATCGGAGCCTGAAGTTGTGGCTTCGGTATAGGGTAAAGAAATATCGTCGGACACAGATAAAGCATGGCTCTCTTGCTGTAAAAGCAAAATAAACGTGAGAGCGCATAATACTTTTAATAACGGGTTCATTGTGCGATATTTTCAACAAAAATAATTGAAAAATAAATGCGAAGTATGCGAAGGTAGCAAATGAAAGAAGGCCCCTTTTGAAGGAGCCTTCGCATATCATGCTGCTATTTCTCTAAAAGCTTGATTTAAAATTTCGGGATACATGTCGCCGAAATTATCGTAGCACCAGTCTTTTAATTCTTCCAGGTCGGGTGCCTCGACCCAATTAATACATTTGTCAAGCTCTTTGCGAAACAGCTCTCTGCTAAAACTTACTTTAGGTAAAATTACCTTGGCGTATTCTAACATAGTTTTCTGTTTTAATTGTTATTTTGAAATAAGTGATAAAATCGACTTTTTCAAATGCTGTAGAATATGCTTAACAAACTTTAACATCGTGCAAACTTCAGCAAAATTAGTAGTTGTCTGTTGTTCAGCGCTCTGTGCCGGAATGCAGTCGGCATGTTTGAAAGCAGCTTTTCAGCATTAAGTCTGCCGCAAAGCTGGCTTTCTTTTTTTACGCAGATGTCAGTATGTTTTTAACAAATTCAGAAATCTTCTGTTCCAATGTTAAGTCTCCGTCAAGAGCCTTTACAAAGGCGCTGCCAATAATCGCCCCATTGGCGTATTTACAGGCATTGGCAAAGGTCACTGCATTCGAAATACCAAACCCGATCAACCGTGGGTTCTTCATCTCAAGTTTGCTCACCCGCTCGAAATAATCCGTCTGGTAATCGGTCACCTGCTGTTTCATTCCTGTTGTTGCCGAACTCGACACCATGTAAATAAAGCCCGCCGACAATTCATCGATTTCCCGGATACGCTCATCGCTTGTTTGTGGCGTAATCAGACAAATATTATGCAGATTATTCGTTTCAAATATTTGTTTGTAGTCCTCCTCGTAAACCGATGGCGGCAGATCGGGCAAAATCAACCCATCAATACCAATTTCTTTGCATTTAGCACAAAAAGCTTCCATTCCATAATTCAAAACCGGGTTCAGATAGCCCATCAGTATCAGCGGAATATCAACCGACTGACGAATATCCTGCAATTGTTCAAACAGTTTGCGAACACTCATCCCATTGTTCAGAGACACCAGACTGCTGTGCTGAATAACAGGCCCGTCAGCTACCGGATCGGAAAATGGCATCCCGATTTCAATCAGGTCAACCCCGTTTTTTACCAGTTCCTGAATAATCTGCTTGGTATCATTCAGTTCAGGATATCCTGCAGTGAAATACACCGACAAAATCCCTTCTTTTTTCTCCTGAAAAAGTTTATTTATTCTATTATTCATGATTTTCAAAGTAAAGCCCCCTCTAAATCTCCCCCCAAGGGTGAGACTTAAGACGGAACATATTCACATTATTTTCTTTTTATCACCATATATGAAAACCTGGCTTTTTATCCCCCTCGATGGAGGGGTTAGGGGAGGCCTCAATACCCAAAATGATTTAAATACGTTTCCATATCCTTATCGCCTCGTCCGGAGATATTTACAACAGTAACATCTTCCGGTTTAAGGGCTATTTTTTCCAGTCCGGCCAAAGCATGAGCCGATTCAAGCGCAGGAATGATTCCTTCTTTTCGTGTTAACAGCAATACCGCTTTCAACACCTCTTCGTCGGTTGCCCAAATATATTTGGCACGACCAGTTTTGTGCAAGTTAGCGTGCATTGGCCCGATTCCCGGATAATCCAGCCCGGCCGAAATTGAATATGCTTCGTTGATTTGTCCATCATCGTCCTGCAAAACATACGAACGAAAACTGTGCAGTACTCCTACCGAACCCTTGGTGATCGTAGCGGCCGTTTCGTGTGTATCAACACCTTTTCCGGCAGCTTCCACACCAATCAGTTCCACATCTTCATCATCCAGAAAATGATAAAATGCTCCGGCAGCATTACTTCCTCCACCCACGCAGGCAATCACACGGTTTGGTTTATCCTTCCCGGTTTGTTCATCCAACTGCCAGCGTATTTCTTCCGACACTACCGACTGAAACCGGGCAACCATATCCGGATAAGGGTGTGGTCCCATGGTTGAACCAATCAGATAGTAAGTATCCAACGGATTATTGATCCAATCGCGCATGGCGCCGTTCGTTGCATCTTTCAGTGTTTTACTCCCCGACTCTACCGGCACCACTTCGGCCCCCAGCATACGCATTTTCTTTACGTTCGGAGCCTGGCGTTCCACATCGATGGCGCCCATATACACCACACATTTCAAGCCCATCAGGGCACAAACCGTTGCAGTTGCCAGACCGTGCTGACCTGCTCCTGTTTCGGCAATAATACGGTTCTTACCCAGCTCTTTCGCCAGAAGAATCTGACCGATGGTATTGTTTATTTTATGCGAACCGGTATGGTTACAATCTTCCCGCTTCAGGTAGATATGCGACTGATAATGTTCCGACATCCGTTTGGCATAATACAAAGGCGACGGACGCCCCACGTAATTTTTCAGTAAGCTGATAAAATCCTGCCGGAAATTATATGAATTTATAATCCGCAGATAGTTTTTCTGAAGTTCTTCCACATTCGGACGCATCAATTCGGGAATGTATGCTCCTCCAAACTCGCCATAGAACCCCTTTTCGTTAACGTGATAACTCATTGTATGATAGATTTTAGATATTAGACATTATATGACAGACTTGTGTCTGATTATTTCAATAAATTTCCGGACTTTCCATACATCTTTATATCCCGGAGACAGTTCGAATCCGCTGTTTATATCCAGGCCACGCCATCGGGGATGTTCAAAACGGCTGATGGTTTCCAGATCATCTGGTGTGATACCTCCGCTCAGAAAAAATGGAACTTTCAGTTGGTAATTGTCAAGTAATTGCCAGTCGAATTTTTTACCCGTTCCTCCAGGTAATGCTCCTTTTGTGTCGAATAAAAAGAAGTCGCATACTTCGGTGTACTGATTTAATGTGTTAAAATCAAATGATTTATCTATTGAGAAAGCTTTGAATACAGTCAATCCGCTTTTTTGTATTTGCTGACACTCTTGGGGACTTTCATCTCCGTGTAGTTGAATAGCTTCCAATTCGAAGGTGGATGCCAGTTGCAGGATTCGTTCTATTTGTTCGTTTACAAAAACGCCGACTTTCACCACCGATTCAGGAACCGAAAAAATAGCATTTTGTGGTTCGAAACCAACAAAACGTTTGCTTGGTTCATAAAAAATAAAACCCATGTAATCGGGGCATGCGTTTGCTACTCCGGCAATATTATCCGGTTCACGCATGCCGCATACTTTTATTTTAAGTTGATTCATCGCTTTCTTTTTCTTTTATTAATCGGATGACCTTAATTCATCAGATCAATAGTTTTACAAATTCCGGATAAATTCAGAACAAGCTTCTCCCGGATTTTCTGTTTTCATAAACGTTTCGCCAATCAGAAAGCCTTTGAATCCCGCCTGACGTAATTCTGCAATGGAAGCAGGATTAGAAATGCCGCTTTCCGAAATTTTTACGAACTGATCGGGAATGAGTTTACCCACACGAACCGATGTTTGTACATCGACTTCGAAGGTGCGCAGATCGCGGTTATTAACACCAACTAAATCGACAAACGAATTAAGTTTTTCCAGCTCTTCTTCATGGTGAACCTCTACCAGAACTTCCAATCCAATTTCTTTGGCAGTTTGTGCCAGCTTGAGTAACTCATCTCGGTGCAGACTTTCGGCAATTAATAGAATCACATCAGCTCCCTGCGATTTGGCTTCATAAATCTGGTATGGGTCGAGCATGAAATCTTTTCGGAGAATGGGGGTTTGTGGGTTTGTAAAACGCGCCCGTACCAGATTTTCCGCCGATCCGCCAAAGTAATTACGATCGGTAAGTACTGACAGAGCACTGGCTCCTGCATCAACATACGCCCGAGTAATTGTTGAAACTTCAGCATCGTCGTTGATGATCCCTTTTGATGGTGATTGGGTCTTGAATTCAGCAATAATGCCACTTGCCTCCTTGGCAAGAAGTGCCTGTTTTAATGAATTTGCCGGCCGTTCAAAAAACGGAGACGCTTTTAATTGTTCCAGTGAAATCAATGCTTTTGCTGCTTCAATCTCGCGGTGTTTGTGCTGGTTTATTTGATCTAAAATAGTCATAATTGTTTTGTTTTTACTGAATCAGTTGAATCGTTGTATCACCCGGTTTATTCTTTCCAAATCAGACGGACGGATTTTTAATGTGTACCGGGCATCTCCTGCACCACCGTAAATATATTGTTGCTGAAAGATATTTTCATCGATTACACATGGCAAATGATGTCCGATCATCGCAACTTCTCCGGGCTTCATTCCAATTTGGGCAAGCACCTCTTCTTTTGTAGCCATGCTTATTTCCTGACAATTCAGTTGTTCTCGGAGAATATCAAAATCAACTTTTTCGCGGGTACCGGAAACAATCACAGCATAGAATCCTTTTTCAGTTTTCACAATTAAAGTGGGAGCCATTTCTTCTAAGTTGAAATATTGCAATGCATCCATTCGCGACTTTATTGGTTTTGGATGATGAATAATTTCAAAATCGGCAGTATGCTCAGTTAATAATTGTTCTAACTCTGTAATTGTCATGATAAACGTTGAATTTAAAGATTCATTAGTGTATTGAACGCATTGTATGCTTTTTTGCTTTTCAGCGATTCGCTGGCTTCAGCAACACAATCTGTCAGTTTTTTTTCAGGAAACATACAATGAATGCCCAGGGCTGCGTTGGCAATAACCACGTTTTGTTGTGCTTCGGTACCTTTCCCTTCAAGAACATTGAGAAAGATAGTTGCAGCATCGGCAATTGAGTTTCCTCCGAAAATACTCTCAGGTTGAATTGTTGGCAAACCAAAATCAGATGGAGATAAAATATCTTCGGTGAACTGGTTTGCATAGCGTGTAACTCCTGTAAGCGAAACTTCATCGTATCCATCGAGACTGTTCACAATAATAAATTTCTGATTGCTTTCAGCCAACGCCTGGCTATACAAATCAAGAATTTCAAGGTTGTAAACACCAATTAACTGGTAATCGGGGAACGATGGATTGATAATTGGGCCCATGATGTTGAACAGCGTTTTTACTTTTAATGCTTTGCGAACAGGTGTTACATGTTTCATGGCCGGGTGAAAAAGTGGTGCATGTAAAAAGCAAATACCAGCTTTTTCAATTTCGGTATGCAATTTTGCCGTGTCGTTGCTGAATTTGTATCCGAAATATTCAAACATATTCGACGACCCACTGGTGGACGAAAGTCCGTAGTTGCCATGCTTGGTTACTTTATAGCCTGCTCCGGCAAGTACAAAACAGCTTAACGTGGAGATGTTAAATGTGTTTTTCCCATCGCCACCGGTGCCAACCACATCAATGGTACTGAGGCCAGAAAAGTCAATCTTGATACAAAGTTCAAGCAAGGCTTCACGAAATCCGGCCATCTCGGTAGCTGTTACCGGGCGCATGCGAAGAACAGTGAGAAAAGAGGCAATTTCAGATTCCGACAATTTACCTTCTCCAATATTATGCATTACTGTGTTGGCTCCTTCTTTTGAAAGAGTTTGTCCGGTGTATAAATAATCTAAGGTGTCTTTCATAAAATTTTAAATCTTAAAAAATTCCAAAACTCCAAATTCCAATACTGATAGCTATTGGGGTCAAATTCCAAAAAGCAGCCAGATTCAAGAATTAAGATTGAATTACTTTTCTGCCCCTTCTAAATCTTAACCTTAATCTCAGTCTTATTACTTTTTCAGCCAGTTGGCAATCATTTGTTCGCCGAGAGGAGTGAGCACCGATTCGGGATGAAATTGTACCCCCTGCACGTCGTATTCTTTGTGTTGCATGGCCATAATCATGCCTTGTTCATCAATTCCGGTTACTTCGAAACAGTCGGGCAGTTGTTCGCTGCTTACCAACCACGAATGGTAGCGTCCGGCTTCGAATGTTTTCGGAAGGCCTTCAAATAGAGGCGAATGATGTTCGGTTTGACTGACAGGCGTAGCAATGCCGTGTAAAACCCGATTCATATTTATTAGCCTGGCGCCAAAAACCTCGCCAATAGCCTGATGCCCGAGGCAAACACCAAGCATGCTTTTGCGTGGAGCAAATTCACGAATGATGTCGGTAAGCAGACCTGCTTCTTCAGGAATTCCAGGACCAGGGGAAAGTACAATCTTGTCGTATTTTTCGAGATCAGATAATTCTAATTCATCGTTGCGGATTACGTCAACAGGTAATCCCGATATTTTTTTGATGGCATGCACCAGGTTGTAGGTGAATGAATCGTAATTGTCGATAACAACTATTTGCATGGCGTTTTAATTTATTTCTTGTGCATAATCGATGGCTTTGCGCAAAGCAGCCAGTTTATTGTTTACTTCCTGTAATTCGCTTTCCTCTTTCGAGTCGGCTACAACTCCTGCACCTGCCTGATAATACAGGGTTTGTTCTTTGCTGAGGAACGAGCGAATCATGATTGCGTGATTGAGGCTTTGATCGAATCCGATAAAACCAATACAGCCGCCGTAAAATCCACGACGCTGGTTTTCGTAATGATCGATCAATTGCATTGCGCGATGTTTGGGCGCTCCGGAAAGTGTTCCGGCAGGGAATGAATCGCCCAGTACGCGAATCATGTTGGACCCTTCAGCCAATTGTCCGGATACTTCTGAAACAAGGTGGATGACATGTGAAAAATATTGCACCTCGCGGTAACTATCAACTTTTACTCCGGAAGCATTTCTGCTGAGGTCGTTGCGAGCCAGATCAACCAGCATAACGTGTTCGGCATTTTCTTTCGGATCGAGGCAAAGTTTTTCTGCCAACAGTTTGTCTTGTTCATCGTTTCCTGTGCGGCGGAAAGTTCCTGCAATCGGATTGATAATTGCGCGGTTGTTTTGAATGCGTAATTCTGCTTCAGGACTGGAACCTAAAATACGATAATCGCCATAGTCAAAATAAAACAGGTAAGGCGATGGATTGATGGAACGCAATGCCCGGTAAACAATGAAATCGTCACCATTGTACGCCTGCGAGAATTGACGGGATAGAACAATTTGAAATACATCGCCACGATAGCAGTGCTCTTTGCCTTTGCTCACCATGTGTTTGTATTGTTCGTCACTCAGGTTCGATTGCTCTTCTCCGTTTAAACTGAATGCTCCGGAAGAGTAGGAGGGATTAACCAGCAAATGATGAATATATTCCATTTGAGATTTTTCTCCTTCGAGTAAATTTTCGGTAATACTCATCCGGTTTTTGTGGTGGTCGATGGCCACGATGTATTTGTAAAAGCAGTATTGAGCTTCGGGAATCTGGCTGGCGGGCTGCTCTGTAGAATTCAGTTCTATTTTCTCGAAATAGCGCACCGCATCGTAGGCCAGATACCCAAACAATCCGTTGTGTGTTGTTCCGCTGACATCCGATTTGCTGCGAAACGACTTATAAAATTGATCGAGTAAATGATGCAGAGGTTGTTCCGCGCTAATGGCAAAAGTTTCTTTATGCCGGTCTGGATATTTAATTGTTACTACTCCATCCTGAGCCGAAAAACAAGCCATGGGGCTGAAACAAATAAACGATCGGGCATTTTCGTGTCCGCGATAATCCGAGCTTTCGAGAAGTATTGATTTCGGGAACAGGGTGCGCAACCGGAGATAAACACTTACCGGAGTCACTGTGTCGGCCAGTATTTGTTGTGTGTTGCTGTAAAATTCAATGGTTTTCATATACTGTGTTTTTAATTGTCTGAATAAAAAAAAGCGGCTTACCGTGTTTGGGTAAGCCGCTTCCATTTTATATTTTTCCTGACTATTGGACAATGGAGTTACTTCCTTCCACGGTTTTGTGAAAAGTTTCTGCGCCACCACCAATTTTTCAGATTCATTGTCATTCTTGTTGTTTTTTTGTTTTTCAGAAATAAAAAAGCCTGCTTTGTGAGAAGCAGGCCAAATATTTTAAAAAATACTAATATGGCTTTAACTCCTCATTAAATAAGAAGACCCCACCACGGTAGCCATATTGTATTTATGTTTTGGATCATTTCTGATAATTTGCTTACAAAAAAAGAAAATATTATTCAGAAAACAAAATAAGAGGGAAAAAGTTTGAAAAGAGTGATCCAATGATTTTTTGTCACCGGATCACTTCAAATATTATTGAGCCAGGGTAAAGCGGAAGCTTACTCCGGCATTGGTGGTAGCTGTGTTGAATGAACCAACCTTGGGTTTATTGATTACTTTGTCGAAGTAAAGACGCATTTCGAAACGGTCGCTCAACATATAATCAGCAGTTGTTTTTAAGGTAATCGCATCTTGACCGGCAGTAAGCTGCTGAGCTCCTTCAACCAACTTACGCAATATGGTGCGGGTTTGTCGGTACGATAAATCAGCGCGGAAATTCAAATCGTTTGAATAAGCTTTCTGCGATTTTTTTGTTTTGATGAACAGGTTCATTTTCGTGAAACGATAACCCAACCCAAAACTATATTCGTTGCTGAGAACTTCTGTGAGCTGATTGTTACTCAATCCGAGCGAGAGGTTTCGTTGACTACGTATTTCAGTGCGCAATGTCATATCGTTGAGGAACATCATGTCGAGGTTAATCAGTGGGTTAAACTGCTCGCTGATGCTAACCGAGTTGATGTCGTAACGACTTACAAAATCGCCGATTGTATTGCGTACATAACTGAATCCATCGTCGTACATACTTGCATCGTAGTCGAGGTTCGTAATGAATGAGCTCACGCTGTAGGTTGACCGGTATGCGTGGTTAAAGCTAAGCGATTTAAAAATTTTCTTCAGACCTTCTATCTGGGTAACCATTCCTTCGTATGATATTCGCCAGTTTGGACGAATAAATTTAATTGAAGGGAATGGACTGAGTGAAACTTTTTCAGCACTTTGATTGGTGTAAGCTGCAATAAATGCAGGAATCAGTACTTGTTGTGATGTCGGGCTGTAACCATCAGGGAATTCAGTTCCGTCAATGGTGCCTTCCGGGTCGTAGCCAATCACTTCGTTGGGTACACGTTGGGCTGCGAGGCGACGTGCGATAATGATCCGGTTATTTTTGAATGCATCAAATGCTTTTGATGGCAATGGGTTTTCCGTGTCATCCGGATTACTTTTCATTTTAGCAAAGGCAGTTCCCCATGTGTTAATTGACATGGTGAAGTTTCCCCGCAATGTTTTGTTCATCGGATCGAATACATTTCGGGCCTGATCGTAAATGTAAAATTCACTGGTATTTTCAGCATACGAACGGTTTGCACTGAGGTCAACACGTAGGTCTCCGATTGGCTCTATGTTCGCCCGGATATTGAAGTCCTCACGGTGAGTCATTTGGAACGGAGTGTTCAAGGTCGAATCGGTAGTTATCCATCCCTTTTCTGTTGCACGAAGAGCAAAATCTTTGTCTTGCCAGCCAAGAAGGAATGGAAGACCCGGAGCAACAGAAGAAGAGAAACCATTACTGAAATTAGCTTCAGGCACGAATTTGCCTGAACCAAAAAATTTCGGTTCAGGAAGGAATCCCGACATCATGGTTCCGTCGGTGGACGAGTAAGAAATCGAAATCGACCGAATTCCCATCAGTACACGGGTAGTACGCTTGGCTATTTCGATAATCGGATTGGTTTTCTGTTCTACTTTTCCGGTAATTGAAACCTTTGCCTGCTTGTAATCCTGAGTTGTGGTAAAACTGATTTTATTATCACTAAGGATTCGGAGTTCTCCTTCAATAGCGGCACCATTTGCGTCGGATACAACAACATCTACCGACTCGGTTCCCAGTTTGTGGGTAATAATTCGGGGAACATTGGCTTTCAAAATAATGTTTTCTCCTGAATATTTTACGTCTTTGTATTTGGGCGCTTGTTCCGCTTTGGCCTGAGTTTGTTTCGATTGAGAGCGATTTCGCAACGACCGGCTGGAGGAGGTGCCTTTCCCGTATTTGTCGTTAATTTCTTTTAAAAAGCCTATTTTATTATACATTGTGGTAAGGCTAATTTGCCCGTTAACCTGGGCTACCCTCGAGTTTTCAATTGTATTTCCAAGTTCAATCGACGCGTCAGTAAGTGCCCCTGCATTCCAGTCGAACTGCCCCGTGTAGCGTCCGGATGCCGTCAACCAGTCGAAACCGGGTAATTTATTAATTGGCGCGGTGTACGATACATTGAACAGGTGATGGTACCAGGTTGGGCGTCCCATGTGGTAGAGGTTGGTCAGAATCGAATCTTTTTTCCATTCATAATCATCATCGCGGCGATTAATGCGGCCTTCTGGCTCATCAATTCGCGCTGTTCTCTGCGACGAGAAGTCAATTTTTACCGATCGGCTTAAATCGTACATGAAGTCGAGATAATTATTCAGCAAGAAATCTTTGTCGTAAGTAGGCTGAATAATCATATTCGGATTGGTGATATTCCGAAGTTGTACTTCGTTATAATGTCGGTTTAGATCGACTCTGTATGATATTTGCGACGGTTTCAGGTAGAAGTTGAAATCTTTTACTAGCCGGAAAGCTTTCCCTTTCAGAAAATTCATCTTTTTGAAGGGTTCAATTGGTTCGGGCTGGCTGTTGTAACTATATGCCAGCAAGGCCCGGTGGTCTTTCGTTATACTGAATTCGGTATTGACATTACGCTTGAATACTTCGTTGTACGAATACGTGACAGAGAAATTGGTTGGATCGTACAACCGAGATTTTTCTTTGCTGAAAGTTTTATCGACCTTAATGTTCGTGAAGTTAATACTGGTTCGTGTCGAATAATCTTGAGCAATTTGCTTAATTGAGTCGCGTTCGGCTTTTCCTGAGGCGTTCTTCAGTGCATCTTCCATCAATATGTCCGGATCAAGCGGATTGTATTTCGGATTGCTCACCCGTTTGGAATATCCGACGTACATCGGGATGCGTACATTGGCTTTTTCGGGGAAGAACTTACCAAGTTCGAGGTTCGATGCAATGTCGTATTCAACCAAATCATCCATTGCTCGCTCGTTTACTTTTTTGTCGATACTTCCGAATCCAGCAGACCGTGTGCGTCCGGCAAAAGTTACCGAACCCAGATCGGCAAGTCGGGTTGATACGCGAACATTGGCAGCCCATCCTCCGTCTTCATCAAAGTCGGTCAAACGTAATTCGTTTATCCAGGTTTCTACCGATTTTGGACCTGTATTGATTGTTCCTTTTTTATTTCGGATACCGATCATCATCACTTCTACGTTGCCCAGATTTGGCCGACCTTTTACATAAATGGTATTTCGTCCGTCGAGCCACTCTTCGTCTGAAACGGCATACAAGTCGGTTATTTTCAAACTTGAACCAGCTTTCCGCATTTCTGCATCGCGAGCCTGTTTGGCGTCAGTGAATTGTTCTAATGCAACATTGATTCGGTTTTCGTCAGGCCATACTTTCATGCGGTCAGCGAGGAAGTCTCCGTTGTATTTACCGGGTTCGGTGAGTTTCAGAGGAACTTCATACTCATAGTAGTTGTAATTGAAATCTGATCCCATGCGGACGAAAAGGTAAAGCTCGTCATCTTTCAGCGGGTAACCTTCAATTTCTTCTGCGTGTACTTCCATACGCAAGCGTTTGTAAGTACGGAAATCAAGATAAATATTTTTGTAGGCGGCCTGTGCATTTCCTTGTTCCAAATCTGTAGCCTTCAATACCAGCGATTGCTCGTTCAGTTTCAGAATTTGCGTGTTGGCAGGGTCAATTGCACGATCGATTCCCGGAGGCAAAATATAGTTAACCGGGCTACGGCTACCATTTTCTTCAATATTGACAGCTGAAATGTCGAGTTTTGTATCCGCTGATTCGATTTGTGTTTGGTCGTCAATCGGACGTTCGTACTTGCGCCAGTCGGCACGAACCAGATCAAGTGTTGCAAAACGCAAAACAGTTGGATCTTTAAATCCATGCATAAATAAACGCATAAAACGGATTGATTTAAAATCGCTGATGGACCCGATTGTCGCGTCGGGCTTACGTACCGGAATTTTAAACTGGTACCAATCGACTTCGCCAATTTGTCCGTTTTTCAGTTTTACTGATGCGTGTCGTTTGTCTGTAATATTGTTTTTACCAACCACCATATCGTCTTTGCGAATGCTGACACGGTATTGGTAGTAGCGCTCGTATTCATTCAATGTATTGTCTCCGTTGATGTCTTCAATATCGGGGATCGAGGAAGCATTGGTCGGATAGCTTTCTGACGACATATCAGAGGTTGGCGAGTTGCTATCCGGGCCATTGTATTTTTTGTATCGTTCGAGAATGCTTTTTTGATCGTCGTCGTAATCTCTGCCACGGAAATAGTGGAAGTTGTCACCGGAAGGATCCTCTTCAAAGTTTGCCAATGCATCTGGATTTAGTAGTGGAGATAATGATTGCAGGTAACTGTCGAAAAAAGTTTTTTCTTTCTCGTCACTTAATCCATCGAGTCCAACGTCTTGGTATTGGCGACTTTGTGTTGTGTTGTCGAATTCGTTTACCAGCGATTGTTGTGTGGAAACACGTCCCCAAATGGTTTGGTCGGTATTGGCATCGGTATCACTGGATGGTAATCCATTTTCAAACGATTTGCGCGAGTCTTTCAAAATATCTTCTGAAATCTCCCCTAAGTTGAAATACAGGTCACCACCAGGAAGAAGTCCTTGTTCGTCATACACAAAAGGATCCATCATCCAGAATTCGATAAATTCGATGTTGGTGGTTTCAAAGTCGGTAGTTTCAATTTTACGCATGATACCACCCCAGCGTGATTCCGGAGAACGAAGTGTTCCGTCAGGATTCAAACCAGCCGAGTAAGAAGAGGGGCGGGTATCGTAGTTATACGGACCACGTTCGGAAGGATAAAACGCAAGGTCGAAAACAGGAATATTGGTCGGAGTTCCGGTTGGAACCTCACGATCGGGGAAAAGCTCTTTCTGAAATACCTCTCTTACGAAGTGATTCGATTGCTGTTCCGGATCGTCTTTGATATGGGCGGGTGTATTTGAGTTGTTGCGTAAAAACAGCGGGTCGATGATATACCAGGCAATTTTTGCGCGATTGTATCCGTAAGCCAAATCATCATTCAGATTGCCTTCGGGAAACATCGGTTGCATCTGAGGTGTACTGGCCAGTACCCACGATTGGCGGCTAGTCATGTCTATTGATGTTTTAGTCGCTTCAAAATCGTCAACGTATGCTGCCCCCTGCGATGAAATTACTTTTGAGTGACCGGGGAATAATTTTGCATATTCAGCCTCAATTGATACGGTCGAAACTTCTTTTGTATTGATAAACGGCAATTTATCAACCAGTGTAGTCAGCAACTGAGACTGTGTGTTGTAGCGCAAATCCATACCGACCATTGTGTTTGAAATTGGGTCGTCGCCATAGTTTACTTTTTGTGTGAGTGGCCTTTCCTGCATGTGCAGTACGGTGGCACCAAGGTTGAAATTGTCGCTGAATGCGTAATTGGCATAGGCTCCGAGCATGGTTTTTCGTTGCATGCTGAACAGGTCTTCACTCTCTGTAGAAATTTGAATTGGTGCACCCGATTCAAGCAGCCCTGAGTTGATGATTTTTACTCGTCCAAGCGTATAGTCAACGGTGTAGTCGATGTTTTCAACCAATGTTCGTCCGCCAGAACTTACTTTTACCGATCCTCTCGCTACGTTAATTGCTCCCAGCGAAATTTCAGAACTGGACGAACCTTTGAACGAACCTTTTAGTCTGAATTTATTGTGTTCGGCATCCTGCTCTGCTTTCGTTTGGGTTGAATCGTAGAGAGACTGGAAACAATATTTGTCAGCCAGTGCAGCATTGCCAATCGAATCGCGCAGATGGCTTCCGAATGGTTCAGCTACAGGGAAAATAACGCGCGCATTTTTGGGGTTGACTGTAATTCCTGTTACAAAGTCAAATACTCCGTCGCGCCCCGGGTCAAGCTGAGAGTTAAGCCGATCCAGGTTCATTACCTGCAACAATACATGTCCTTCAATGCGGGATTCTGGTAAATAATTGATGTAGGTTCCGGTTTGATCGTTTAGATACAAAACATCCAGAATGAAATCTTCGTTGCTTAATTCGTAGGCATTCAGGTTGTAAATATTTTTCATCATCAAGTGCCAGGTGGGCAGTTTGGGCGACAAGTTTGTGCCTTTGATGAGTTTCAGTACCAGCGTTTGTGGAGCATCAACTCCATCGGTTGAAAATTCCCCGACCTGGTAAGTTTGACCGTTTGCGGTATAATTGAATGCAACTGCAAGCACTTCGTCGGTATTGAGTGCCGAGTTGAGCGAAATGTATCCGAGATTTTCGTTGATGGTATATTCTGATTCGCTTAGTTTGCGAGCCTGCTCAATTTTTTCAAAGTCTTTGCCTCCACTGAATCCATAAGTGTTTAGTGGCGATAGGGTTGCGTTTATCTTCGAGCCGGTACGAACGTCGGAATAATCATTGATGATTGATTCGTATAATTTGTTGGCCTCGTTAAACGGGAAAATATTTTCAGGATAAGGGAGTCCTTTGTTTTCGCTGAATCCGGGAACTTTGTTGGCAATATTGGGGGCATGTTCGCCCAAATCCATGAATGCAAGAATGTTTCGGGTATCCTGTATGTTGCTGTTTTTGTTGGTAACCCAAACTTCAATTTTATTAATTGTAATTGAAGAGCGAATTATCGGAAGGGTTTTCAGTGCTTCATCGTAATGGTCGCGGAAATATTGAGCCAGAAAGAAGTGGCGGTTTGCATCGTAGTTGGCCGCATCAATTTCGAAAGTTGTTTTTTGTGCTCCACCTTCTGTTTCAACTACTTTGGTTTCTCCTTTGTTTTGCGAAAAGATGGTGGTCAGGTTCAATTTCCCGAATTGCATTTCTGCTTTTACCCCGAATAGGTTCGATCCACCTGTAATTAACGAACCATTCAGTGGAAGAGAAACGTTTCCCGCTTCAATTCTTTTGATGATGTCGTCTTCTGTTCCCGAGTAGTCGAGATTCATTTTATTTTCGTAGTCGAAAGTAGCTTCGGTGTTGTAGTTTACACGCATTTGCATCTTTTCGCCGATTTTCCCCATCACATTCATTTGAATTTTTTGGTCGAAATCGAAGGTTGGAGTTTTGCGTAAATTCTCAGGTAAACTGGGGTTTTCATTGGCATTCATCTGGTAGCCAAAGCTCACTTCAACATACCCTTGTGGTTTTATGTCAATGGTATTTCCACCAAAAATGCGATTAAAAGCTTCTCCTCCAATTGTCAGACTGGGAGCTAATCCTCCCTGCTCCTCCAAATCCTGAATATGTCTGCGTTGCCGCCAGTAATCGCGAATTGATTGTTCTACATCAAATTTCAGGTAATCGTTAACGGGCATACTCTTGGGCAGACGATAGTTCAGAGAACCCATTTTTTCGTATAAAATGTAATTGCCTGTTGCCGGATCGTATTCGAGTTCAGTTTTAATATTGTTCGGATTGCGCAAAAATAAACTGGAACTATCGTCCTTGTTTGGAAGCGCGAATTCTGGTTGTCCTTTAAACGGATAAGGCAACACACCGGTGGTGTCAATACGAACCGTGTCGGCTGGGGCGAACGTTTGTGTTGCCGGTCTTTTTACGGAAGAACTGTTTCCGGTCGAGGAGGGACTAGCCCATACCGACAGGACGAAGAGTACAAGAAACAGTAAGAATATGTTTTTTGAGCGTCTTGTAAATGTCACGTTTTTCTGATTATAAGCTTTTTAATGCCTGCTTGATCATGTTCTCAACAGAAATGCCGGGTTGTGCTGCAAGAATCCGGTCGATTTCTTTTTCTACCGATTTTCTGGCAAAACCAAGCATCACTAATGCTGATAACGCTTCTTCGCGGATTGTATTGTTTGGCGTGCTTAAAATTTGTTCACTGGCAGGCGATTTACCTACTTTGTCTTTCAAATCGATAATTACACGTTGTGCTGTTTTTGCTCCAATTCCTTTGATACTTTGTAGTAAACGCACATTTTCGCCGAGGATAGCCGATTTTATTTCGTCTGGATTGAGCGATGACAGCATCATGATGGCAGTGTTGGTGCCAATTCCGTTTACCGAAACCAGCATGCGAAACAGCTCGCGCTCGTTTTCGTCGGCAAAACCAACCAGTAAATGCGCATCTTCGCGCACTACCTGGTGCAAAAAAAGCTTTCCTTCGTTTTGCCCCGATAGTTTGGAATAAGTGTATAGCGAAATGTGGATAAAATAACCGATTGATCCGGCCTCAATTACTGCGTGGGCCGGGTTCAATGCGGCAATCTTTCCTTTTATATATTCATACATAGTTTCGTAGCTTACAGCAGGGTGTCGTCTTCAGCATGCATATCAATACTTTCATCTACCTGGCTTGGGTTGATTTCGTATTTTTTCAGCGGATTTTTAGATATTTCTTTGTAAATCTCCCGGTTTTTATGAATGTCGCAGGCCAAATACAGTGCCTGGCGGAATGAGTCGGGCGAAGCTTTGTCTTCTCCGGCAATGTCGTAGGCTGTTCCGTGTGCCGGAGAAGTACGGATTACGGGCAATCCGGCCGTGTAATTCACTCCTTTTTCAAACGAAGCAAGTTTGAAAGGAATTAAGCCCTGGTCGTGATACATTGAGAGAATTGCGTCGAATTTGGTGTAGTCGCCCGATCCGAAGAAACCGTCAGCCGGGTAGGGACCAATGGCCAGAATTCCTTCTTCTTTTGCTTTTTCAATAGCCGGAATAATGATGTCTTTTTCTTCGCTTCCGAGCAATCCTCCATCGCCTGCGTGCGGGTTAAGCGCCAGAACTGCAATGCGCGGACGTTTTATGCTGAAATCTTTTTCGAGGCAAGAGGCAATGATGCGGAGTTTGCGCAGGATGCCATCTCTGGTGATTCGCTGCGGAACTTCAGCTAAAGGCGCGTGTCCAACCACAACCCCGATTTTCATCATTTCGCTAACCATGAGCATAACGTAATCTTTTGTGCCGAATTGTTCAGCCAAAAATTCAGTGTGGCCTGGAAAATGAAAATGATCCGACTGAATATTGTCTTTGTTGATTGGAGCTGTTACCAGCGCATCAATTTCTCCGTTTTTTAAATCCTCCACTGCTTTTTCGAGAGCCAGGTACGATGCTTCTCCTGCCATTTCGCTCGAACGGCCTAATTCAACCCGAATATTGTCGTCGTTGCAATTGATAATGTTCGGACGTTTTGGGTCTGCTTCTTTCGGAGTACGAATACTGTTGAAGGTGAAATTTTCGAGATTGAGCGCTTTCTTGTGGTATGCAGCTACTTTGGGCGAACCATAAACAATGGGGGTACACAGTTCTAAAATGTGCGGTTCCATCAGCGTTTTAATGATTACTTCGTAGCCAATTCCATTGATGTCTCCCTGAGAGATGCCTATTTTTATTTTGTCTTGTTGCATTTTATACGTTTATTAATATTGGTGATCCCGGAAAAATCTCCGGTATTTCTATCTGTCAGCAGTGCCTCTTTGTTGCTCTGTTTTCTGAAAACATAAATATAAACACAAAAAGCACAGCTTCTCATGTGCTGCGCAAATTTAGTTCATTCTGTTTACTTTATCAAAAGACTTGTTGAGACCTTAATGTGAATGTTGCATTAATTTGAAAATGCAAATATTGCAAGCAGGTATTTTATTCTAATGATGAATGTTGTAAATTGTAGAGAATAACGAATAATTTAATTTTTTATCTCCCTTCAATGACAAAATTCCAATTCATTACAAAAGAGGGTATCACATCTATAAAAAATCATGCAGAGCATCGTTTGAAAACGGATTGTTTTTGTAATGAAAATGTGCCGGCACAATATGAATTTATTCACAATATTGAACGAAGAGAGTTTGAAGATGTAAGGTTTGTTTATCAGATGCTTGGTTATTCTTCGGATGTGTTTACGCCATCTTTTTTCATAGACCTGATACATCCGGATGAACGCGAATTGTTTGTTGAGGCAATTAAGGAAGGCATCAATGTATTGAAGGATGAGACGGCTGATGCCAATGAAATTTATTTGTATGCAAGTTATCGAATAAAACGTAGTAATGGGGAGTATGCGTATATAATTCACCGATCTTTTGTCGAGTCTATTGTTGCAGGGATTGTATCCAAAACAAGAAATATTTGTGTGGATATAAGTGAATTTGGATTTGCTCCTGTTCTTTGTGTAAAGTATTTTTCGCCCCAAGGGATGCAGGATGTTTTTTCTAATGAGACAGCTTCATTGGGTTGCTTGCTTAGCAAACAAGAATTAACCGTATTAAAAAAAGTGTCAGAGGGACTTCATTGTCAGGAGATAGCAGAGGAATTAGGGATTAGTATCCATACAGTCCATACTCATCGTCGGAATATTCTCCGAAAAACAAATTCTCAAAATATAATTGAGGCAATTTCTCGTGTTTTTAAAGCGGGGCATTGTTGGGGATGATCTGTTTTCTTTGTTTTGAATATGCATATCTTTTGTTTGAATAGAGGGCAAAAATACTTAATTGTGAGTATTGTACATGGTTCTGTGTGTTTGTAATTTTATCTGATGCAATTTTTTGTAGGTTTTTTACCAATTAGTTATTGTATTAGAATTTTTCGCCTAATGATTTTTTCTGTAGCGATAAGCAAAACTATTTGTCGAATAATTAAACGTACAAAACGTAGTGTGGTAATTCTTGTGAGTTTCCCATTGATTTTTTGTTGTGCTCAGCCCCAAAAGGAAGTTTGTCTGGATTTTTTGAAGAAAGTGGATTTAAAGGAGGGAGACATCGTTTTTCGAAGGGGGAAAAGTTTTTCCAGTCGGGTTGTTTTATCTGCGGATAGTGGCGGCGCATATTCTCATGTGGGGCTTGTTGTTAAAAGAGGAGACTCTGCTTTTTGGGTAGTTCATGAAGTGCCGGGAGAATCGGCTTCGGGAATTGATAAGTTGGAAGTTGAACCGATTGCCAGTTTTCTTTCGTCAGAAAAAGCAGAAGCAGGTGCATTTATGCGGGTAAATTGTTCTTCCGAAGCAAGAAGTAAAGTAATCGCAGGCATTGCTTGGGCAATAAATGCATCATTGCCTTTTGATCATGATTATGATTTGACTGATACAACAAAAATGTATTGCACTGAATTAGTCTGGTATGCCTACAAAAAGGCAGGAATTGATCTTGTTCAAGGGAAGCGAACAGTTGTTGTGATACCTGCCTTATCCGGAGAATATATTTTACCCTCAGATATTTATAACAGCTCATTGCTGAGATGTTTATATCGTTATAGTAATCGAAGTGATTGATTTCGAATTTTATAAATTGTTTAATTTAAAAGAAGAACCAAAATGAAATTTACTAATTTTTTAATTGTGATTGCTTGCATGTTACTTGTTTCATGCAATGGTGGAAATTCTCCCTCTGATGCCGCAAAGAAAATAGTTGGCTATTTGCAAAGTCAAGATTATGAAAAGGTCGTTGCTGCAATGGCCGAGGATGAAACGGCTACAGCCGAGGAAAAGGAACAACAGAAAGCAATGATTGTTGCTCTAATGAAAGAAAAGGTTGATAAAGAACTTGAGGCCAAACAAGGCATTAAGGATTTTGAGATTCTCGAAGAAAAAATAGCTGAAGATGGGCAAACTGCAACTGTAAAGGTGAAATACATTTATGGCAATTCTGAAACGAAAGAGGAGATAATGAACTTGAAAAAAGTCGGCTCTGATTGGAAAATGTATGTGAAAAAATAATTGTATGAAGTATCTGTTGAATTTTAATCAGAATAAAATGAAGCTAAATAGACTGAATTTATTGTTGCTTTTTTGTTTAACAATTATAGCGACAACAGCCTTTTGTCAGGTTGATACAACTATGGTAGAGCAATCTGCTAAGCATGTCGCAGAAAGTGGAGGAAAATTAACTTTTTTGCAAATCTTGATTGATCTTGTCATTTGTGCTGGTGTATTGTTTATGATCGGCCATATGGTATATGTGCTTTTCAAATCAAAACGATTTAATCAGACCTTTTCCATCTTGGCCTTTAAAGCGATTCGGTTGGAGCAAGGTAAAAGTGAGATGTCAACAGAAGAAGAAAATGATCAATGTCTCGAACTATTAAATGAAGCCTTTTTTACTTGGACAGACATAGAAGTAAATGGAGGGGAAGAATATAGAAAACCTCGGAAAATGAAAGAGATATTGACTTCTGCAATCTTTCTTCAGCAGGTTGTTGATATTGCTCCAACTGATGGAGAAGTCATTGATAAGTTGAATGAGTATAAAGAAGTGATTCGATCAAATGAAAAGAGGTCTTTTGATGGGTCGAAAGCATTAATTGTATTAGGATTGATCTTTGCTGTTATTGTTGGCCTGTTAAGTAAAAGCGAAGAATCTGGATTTATTTGGTCAACCATAAGATATGGTGCTTTTTTCTGGATTCCAGTGATTGTCTATTATATTTCAAGTCTTACTCCTCAATTTCTTATAGATAAAAGAGCTAATCGAGGAGGAGGTAATGTTTCAACGGGGCTAGTTGCGTTAGCCTTGGGTATTTTAGGTAGTGGATTTACGATGAGAACGCGCTTTACGGATGGTTCATATGAAGATGATCATTCGGGGCATTATATTGCATGGATATTAGGAGCTATTGCACTAGCAATTGTAGCGCTCACTATTATTTTCTGGTCGGTGTTAAATTACGTAAGAAATTATCTCCTGTTTTTCTAAAACGAAAAATGAGGCTTTCTTCTAAAAAGTTAGCCTCATTTTTTAATTTCTTTTATATCTAAAACCGGTTCCGGTGTATTTTCCCGAAGTCAAGTTCCTCTGCTGGTTTTCCTTCCCGTTGTTGTGCCGGATGCCCGACTGCAATAACAGATAGTACTCGATATTTTTCCGGAATAGACAATAATTGCTGAACGTATTTTTCCGAGCTTATCGATTCATCGTGCATTCGTTTCCGAACCTGTACCCAGCAACTGCCCAGCCCGAGAGCGTGTGCTTCCAGTTGTACTAAAATCGAAGCAACAGAGCAATCTTCTTCCCAAACATCATTTTTCGTTTCGTCGGCAGTAATTACAATTGCCAATGGTGCTGTTTTGAGCGGATTTGCACCATGAGGTTTGCAGCGCGAAAGAGATTCAATCAGAGCAGGATCATCAATAAAGAAGAACTCCCACGGATCAATACTTTTTGATGATGGCGACCGAAGCAATGCTTCTTCAAGTAGTTGACGATGATTTTCTTCTATTTTTTGTTCGGTGAATTTTCGTATCGATCTGCGGGTACGCAATAATTCAATCATAATGCTTTTTTCTGCAAAGCAATACAATTCATGTTGTTTTGGCAACTTTTCCTCTGATTTACTGTTTTGATTTCAATATTCGTTAATAAAAAGAATGCTTAAGATTGAAAGAGATGGTGGTCGATTTTAATAAAGAATTAGAAACTTTTTAAAAAATTAACAAAAGTTGACTTGTTTATACTAAGAAATCCGATAAATTTGTGTGATGTAATAACAAAAATGCTGCTTTATGCTTGCAGACACTGAAAAAAAGACGAACCTGGAGTTGAACACGGTTGAAGCTAAAAAGGTGATTCAGAAACAGAAAATTACCAAATTGTTGTTTCTGAACGGCGCGATGACTATTCCTGAATTGAGCAGGCAGGTTGCCCTGAGTACCCCGAAAATTATCAGTTTACTTGCTGAATTGAAAAGCGAGGGAGTTGCCGAAGAGATTGGACAGGCTGATTCAAGTGGTGGTCGCCGGCCTGTTTTGTACGGAGTGCGCCGCGACGCTTTTTATGTGTTGGCAATTACCATCAATTTATATAGAACGACTGTTTTTGTTTTTGATGGGAAAAATGAGGCCGTTTTTGAACCTGAAATTTTACCGGTGTCAATTTCTTCCGGTGAAAGTATAATTGATGAAATTGTTTCGTTTGTTGAAAGTTTGTTTCAAAAACATCAGATTGACCGAACGCGCGTTATTGGCGCAGGAATTGAAATTCCCGGCTTGGTGAATTTTGAAAAAGGAATCAACCTGACTCACCTGAAAACTGAAAAACCACTCTTGTCGGTCTTTGAAGCGAAACTTAATATGCCTGTGGTTATCGAGAATGATGCCAAAGCTCGTACGTATGCC
This sequence comes from Prolixibacteraceae bacterium, assembly GCA_963668595.1. Taxonomy (GTDB): domain Bacteria; phylum Bacteroidota; class Bacteroidia; order Bacteroidales; family Prolixibacteraceae; genus GWE2-42-39. Next base: position 4,422,489 of record OY764876.1, read on the forward strand.
GAATTAAAGTTTGGTGCAGCCAAAGATCGCAAAAATGTATTGGTGCTTGAACTTGACTGGGGGATTGGTTTGGGGATGATTTTGAATGGAAAATTATACCGGGGAAATCATAGTCTGGCCGGCGAATTTGGGCATTTGCCAATGACTGATAACGGAATTTTGTGTGCTTGCGGAAAACAAGGTTGTTTGGAAACCATTGCTTCGGGGACAGCAATTGCCCGTATGGCCAGAGAAGGAATCAAATCGGGCAAGTCATCGATGCTAACCAGCCTGGTAAATGAAGACCTTGAAAAAATTGATCCGAAAACGGTGGTGATGGCAGCCAATGCCGGCGATCAGTATTCGATTCAAATTTTGACGAATGTGGGACAATGGTTAGGCAAGAGCTTTTCATACCTGATTCAGATTTTTAACCCGGAACTGATTGTTTTGGGCGGACGTGTTTCAGAAGCCGGACAATATATTTTGACTCCTATTCAGCAGGCCATACACATGTATTGCAATCCTGATTTAAGCCGCGAGGTGAGCATTCGCATTTCCGAACTTGATAAATATGCGGGAGTACGTGGTGTAACAGCTCTTCTTACCGAAAAAATAATGAATAAACTCTGAGATGATGACACGAACAGTTAAAGCAATCATTTTTGACATGGACGGGGTAGTGATTGATAGCAATCCGTACCACCGAATGGCCTGGGAAAAATTATTGAATGATAATCAAATTGCTTATACTGAGGAATCATTTCAGAAAGTGATTTTTGGCCGACCCGGAAAAGAAGCATTGCGAATTTTATGTAACGATCGTTTTTCAGACGAAGAATTGACTGGGTTGGATGAGCAGGTGGACGCAGAATATCGTGAAATTATTCGCCAAACCGAAATTAACGAAGTCGCAGGATTGTCTCAGTTTATCGAGTCTTCACGAAAATCAGGAATAAAAATAGCCCTGGCAACATCGGCTCCTACCGAAAACGTGACATTGGTACTCGGACGATTGGGTTTACAGTCAGCCTTCGATGTAATAACTGATTATACAGATATTGTAAACGGCAAGCCCGATCCTGAAATTTACCTGAAAACCGTAGCAAAGCTGAATATTGAAAAAGCAGCTTGCCTCGTTTTTGAAGATTCTTTTTCCGGGATTCAATCGGCCAGATCGGCAGGTTTGGATGTGGTGGCAGTTTCGACAAGTCATGCGTCAGACGAATTACTTGTTGCCGGAGCAATTGATGTAGTGGCTGATTTTACCAGACTGGCGATTTAATGCTACACACAATAGAGAATAATAGAAAAAATAATATATAACTAAATTTCACAGCGATGAAAAATATTCAATTTACGGAAGTCGAAAAAGCATTCCTTGAAGAAGGTGGAAATGCTTTGCAAACGACGAAACTTCCTTACATAACAGTGAAAAATTTTCCCAAACTGGGCTTATTGTCTTCTTTACGCTTTTTGGAGTGGGTAGCCAGTAATCCGAATGGGGTGATTAGTTTGGCTTCAGGAAAAAGTCAAAATTATTTCATGCACTACACGAAGCATCTGCTTGAGATATGGGATCAGCCAAAAGGTGTGGAAATTCGTAAAAAATATGGATTGGAGAAGGTAAGTAAACCCAATTTGGCGGGATTACATTTTGTGCAGATGAATGAATTTTTCCCAATCCCTTCGTCGCAGCATAATAGCTTTTACAATTCGGTGGTGAACAATTTTATCGATGGATTTGGGCTTGATCGCAAAAATGCGTTGCTCATTAATTCAGATGAAATTGAAATGGCCGATGGTAAGCACTATTCCGAAGTTTTCCCCGATTATCAAATAGATCTTTCGCTGCGCTATCGCGAAGCAAAAACAGCACAGGAAAAACTTCAGCAGAGATCAATTTTTAAAATTGACGACTGGTGTACCGATTACGAACGCAAAATTCGTGAAAAAGGAGGAATCGGATTTTTCCTCGGAAGCATTGGTCCTGATGGTCACATTGTATTCAATACACGCGGAACAGACCATTTTTCGGCAACCCGTCTGACTGCAACCAATTTCGAAACGCAAGCCATTACGGCAGCCGATTTGGGTGGAATTGAAGTGTCGCGCAAACGCTTGGTAATTACCATTGGGATGGGAACGATTACTTTCAATCCCGAAGCAACTGCAATTGTTTTTGTGGCAGGTGAATCGAACGCCGGAGTGGTAAAAGATGCACTCGAAAATGATCCAAGCAACTTGTATCCGGGAACAGCATTGCAGAAACTGAAAAACGGTCGTTTTTATCTGACAAGCGGTGCAGCTGTTGGCCTGACTGATACGATGGATCGTTATTTTGCAACGGGACCGTGGACGCATGAGAAAACAGAAAGAGCAGTTATCGATTTGTGTGCCCGTATTAATAAATTCGGACCAAAACTTGAGTTGGCAGATTTGCGTGCGGATAAATATTGCAGCCAAATTCCAAATCTGGATGAAAATACAGTTCAGTCGGTAATTGATTCGATTAATGCCAAAATGGAAAAAGGAGTGGTTCGCGAAACCAATCAAACGTATTACCATTCTGGGCCGCACCACGATGATATTATGCTGGGAATTATGCCGGTAATCAACCGTCAGTTGCGCGATGCCAGCAACGAATCGCATTTCTCGGTAATGACTTCCGGTTTTACGGCAGTAACCAATTCTTTTCTTATCGATTTGTTACTCGATATTAAAAAATTGCTTGGCGAAGGTGGAATGCTGATGGTTACTTATCCTGATTTCTTTGAATCGGGCTACAAGTACAAATGGGACAAAGACGTTTATCACTATCTGGATAATGTGGCTGCGGTAAATGAAGACGAAAAACGCCGTGGAGTTTGTCACCGCACCGTTCGCGCAATGGTTGAAATCTGGGGATTGAAGAGCGAAAGCGAATTGCTCGGATTGATTGATAGTTTGGTTGCTGAACTGAAAACCTTCTACGATGGAGGCAAAAATCCGCCAAACATTCAGCGTTTGAAAGGAATGATCCGCGAGTTTGAAGAAGAATTGGTGTGGGCGCATTACGGTGTGCCGGTGAAAAATGTGCATCACCTTCGTTTAGGTTTTTATAGTGGCTCGTTCACCGAAACTCCTGACTACAGCAAAGATATTGCTCGTGTGCTCGAAGATTTCCGCGAATATAAACCAACCGTGATTAGCCTTGCTCTTGATCCGGAAGGTAGCGGCCCCGATACGCATTACAAAGTATTGCAGGTAACTGCTGCAACGGTTCGTGAATGGAGCAAAGAGGCCGATTTATCGAACTTGCGCATTGTTGGCTATCGCAATGTTTGGTTCCGTTATCATCCGGCCGATGTGAATGTAGTTGTTCCTGTTTCGCTCAATGCGCTGGCAATTCTCGATAAATCGTTCACCGATTGTTACCTGACTCAGGTGAATGCGTCGTTCCCTAGTTATCAGTTGGATGGCAAGTTTAGCGCATTAACTCAACGCGTGTGGGTTGAACAGCTGAAACAAATACAGTTGTTGCTCGGCAAAGATTTCTTCTATCAGAATGAAAAGCCATTGTTGCGCGCAACACACGGATTAATTTATTACAAAGAAATGGACGTAACCGAATTCCTGAAACTGGCCGATGAGCTGGAAAAAGCAATGGAAGGGGTGATTTAATTTATTTCGCAGTCGCACTGGCGATCGCGTTTTTTTTGAACCTCCTTCAATTTCCGGTGAATTGGTTTTTGAAGGAGGTTTATTTTTTCATATTCCGAAGAATTGAAGGATGTTTTTATTCTTTCGGATTACAAAAACAGAAAGTGTAACGAACTAAAAGAAAAGGAAAAGTGAAAATAATTGGAGTAGATGTCGGTGGAACCAAAATATGTGCAGGTCTGATCGAAGAGGGAAAAATTATCAAAAAATATAGTTGCCCAACTCCTGCTTACGAAGCGAAGGAAGTTGTTGTTGACGCAATTGCATCGGCAATCAGCGAAGTATTCGACGAAAAAATAGCAGGGATTGGCATTGGTGTTCCGGGTTTGGTTGATCAGGATGAAAATCTGGTGGTGGATGTTACCAATATTCCTTCGTGGAATTGTGTTCCGCTGCGCGATATGATTCGCGATCGTTTCAATAAACCTGTTTTTGTCAACAACGATGCAAATTGTTTTGCGATTGGCGAAAAATATTTTGGAAAAGGGAAACCTTACCGCAATTTTGTTGGTCTGGCAATGGGAACCGGTTTGGGTGCCGGAATCATTATCAATGGTCATTTATACTCCGGAAAATACAGTGGAGCGGGCGAGTTCGGAAATATTTATTATCTGAATAGCAACACCGAAGCGTATTGCAGCGGACAGTTTTTTAAAGATCAGGGATTGAATGGTGGCGAATTGGCCGTTGCCGCACAGCAAGGTGATGAAAAAGCCCAAACTTTGTTTTTCGAACTTGGGCAACACATTGGCAAAGCAATTTGCAACATCTTGTTTGCGCTGGCTCCCGAGGCTATTATTTTGGGTGGATCGGTGGCTCAGTCATATCCTCTTTTCAGTCAAGGAATGCAGGCCGCGTTGGATGAATTTCCTTTCCGGAGAGTAATGGATGCCTTGACAATTGAAGTGTCAGATGTTCCGGACATGGCCGTGCTGGGAGCTTCTTCCCTGGTAATGGACGCGGGCATCTTCAGCGTAGAATAAAAGTTCATCGCAATTTTGAATAAGTATGTAAAAGGGTACATGGCAGTGAACATGTACCCTTTTTTTCTGTTTTGATACAAAACAATTTGATGAGCAAAGCAGAAGAATACAAGCAGATTGGTCACGAACTATTCGAGGTGAAACTTACCGGAAACGAAGAAATATCGCCCGGAGTGCATGTAATTTCGTGGCGCAGAACTGCTGATTTTATTCCGGGGCAGGTGGTGAAAATTGCACTGAGGCAGCACGATCAAGCCCGTATTTACAGTATTTGTAGTGGCAATCACGAATCTGAAATGCGTGTTCTTTTCAATATAAAAGAAGACGGAGCACTTACTCCTCCCTTGTCGGGCTACATTCCCGGCGACTCGATTTGGGTAAGCAAACCTTACGGAAGTTTTCACGGAAACGAAAAACCTGCGGTGTGGATTGCCACAGGAACCGGAATTGCCCCGTTTTACAGTATGTTTCGTTCGGGGCAGAGCGAAAACAAGTATTTACTGCATGGCGCGAGGTTTTTAAATCAGTTTTATTTTGAAGATGAACTGGACTGGGCGATGGGCAAACGTTATGTGCGATGTTGCTCGCAGCAGCAAAGCTGCGATGTTTTTCCGGGTCGGGTAACTGATTATCTGCATCAATGGGAAACTATTCCTGCTGACCATTTGTACTTTCTTTGCGGAAAAGCACTAATGGTGGTCGAACTTCGCGATTTGCTCATTGAACGCGGAATTCCGTACGAAAATATCATTGCCGAAATTTATTTCTGACCGAACGATTTCCTGTCATCTCGCCTTAGGAGAGAGAGCGGAAAGAACCCAGCGAAAACTAGCGCTGCGGCGTTTGCGGGGAGCTGAAGTTGGTGGCTGGTGTTCTTTTGTCAGCAAATTGTTTCTTCTGTTTCATCTTGATCTTCCTCAAAATGCTTTCTCGCACAATCTGAAATTATTTCTTCTGTTACTTGCCTGTCAAACACGGAACGCATTTGAGAGTCAGCATATATGCTGTTTCTTGTAAACTGTTTAATCCATTCTTCAAATTTTGAAACCAAGTCAAGATTTTCAATCTTTCGATGTCCCTGATTGCGTTTTATAATTTGTTGAAGTTCGAATGGAATAGGTCTAGCCTCTTCTCCAAAATAGTAGAATTCGTCAGAGAGCAAAGCATTTAATCCACTTAAATCTCTCTTGCGATTCCATTCATTATGGACGCTTTTTCTTAATATTGGGTCACTTCCATTTGCATAATCATAAATACAGTCGCCCATTCGATCTCGCCAATCTTTTGTCCTCCAGTTTGGGATCTTTTTCTTTAATGAATTTTTGCAAAATGTGTCATAGTTTTGAAGTGACTTTATATCACTAATTTTCATCGCATAAACAACACTGTCAGACAAATCGTAAATTTTGCCATCATTGCATTTTGAGTTTTTTGAACCTGTCCCAACAACCCAGTCTCCAATTTTTGCATTGCGTCTAATTGTAGGTTTGCATATTGTCAAAGTACAGATTCCCCAAAATGGATTTGGAGCTGCTCCATCGTCAAAGCGTAAAACGTATGAGTAAATTTTTGTCATCTAATTTATATATGTGCTGTTTCTGCGACCTTCTACATAGGAAGCTACACGCAGGGGCGGACTGTCTCGCCTAAGGCGAGATCAAGCCGAAAAGATGCCCGCCGAAAACCACTGTTGCCGAACTTGCCGGGTAGTTGAAGTTGTTGGGCGTATTTGATTCTTCTTTAAATGTGTTTTTTAAGTAATTTCATTGCTTTTTTACTCAGTGCGCCTGGCTCATTAACTAATACTTTCCCCGTAGAATCAATATAAATATAAGTAGGTCGTCCCTGTACATTATAATTGATTTTAGTTTTGCTATGATCTTGTTTGAAATCAGATACACCTAACCATGGTATTTTATAACTTTTAAGTTCATTCATTAATTCGTCAGCATTTTTTGCGAATATAAAACTGATAATCTCAACTTCCTTTTTGTCAATTTTATTATCTATGTTTATTAATTTTTGGATAACAGACTTGCTAACACAGCTTAACCCATCAAAAATAAGTAGAACATCCTTACTCTTTAAAACTTCCGAAAGGATGAAAGTCTCACCAGTGGATGTTGTTGCTTTAAAATCAGTAAATCTATCACCTATCTTAATTTGGTCATTTTCAATGTAATATTTTAGGCTCTTCGCATAAGCATCTGACTGATTTTCTGTACTTAATTTATCTATGGCATTCTTTAACTCAATTTTGTCAATACCCGATCGTAGGAAATATAGATTCAATAAGGATGCTGAATTATTTGGATTCGCAAGACAGAGCTGGGAGACTTTTTCTTTAGCTTCTTTCTTGCTGGAATTTTCCCAGATAGCTCTAATCTTAGTATCACATTCGTCTTTGGAAAGTTCCGTTGCTTGTGAAAAACTACAAAATGGTATTATTATAAAAATTAGATAGAATAAGATTTTTTTCATAAATCAGAGATTTTATTATTAAAAATGTTTTTTTACTGTCTGCTAAAATTCGCTGTCTATCAATGAATTTCGTGTTAATTACTAATTTCTCGCACTCAATTTTTTCAATTACCGTTCAGCGAACTTTTAACACTTTTTCAAACAGCTCCTTACTGTTAAGCTCCGAAACTAATCAGCTAACCAGATTTGTCAACTGAAAATTTTGTCGAAAACTGATACCGTTTCAAGTAGCGGTTAATATGCCCTACAACTTCAGTATATCGTCATTGAGATCATTTGTAAATCGTAAATTATTGAATTGTAAATCTCTAATAGCCTCGCTTATTGAAGAGAATGTATCCGAAATTGATGAGTGCATAAAATTTGGTGTCTTCTTTTTCGTAATAGTTAAGCGAGAAACTTAGCGGGCCAAGTTTGGTGTGCAAAACGGCTGCTGCCGAGCCAATAAAATTGATCGATTTAAATGAGTCCGGATTATAAAAAGCAGTGAATTTGTCACCTTCATGAATTTCTTTTATCGGGGCAAACGCGTATCCTTCAAAGCGGAAATGAAATTGATCGCTTGTTTTGTAAATGGCTTTCACTCCAGCTGCCAGGTATTTGTTGGCTCTGAAACTTTCAATAAAAACAGTTTTGCTGTGGGGCAGGGGCTCGAAAGCCGGTGCTGCCAAAACCGTCGATACAAAATTGTTCGATACTTTTCGGTTGCTGAAAACGCCTTCGCCCATGAATCCAAATCCCAGTTTTCGTTTACTGTTCAGGTAGCGACTGTAATGCGCTTTCAATAAAAAGAAACCATGATTTCCATGAAAGTTAGTGTGGTCAATTGCTGTGGTGCCTGGCTTGTTATTTTCGGTACCGGTAATGTAATTGATGGAATATACCGATTGCACTCCTTCTGTTGGATATTGTTTGTAGTTGAGCGAATTTTGCTCGAACGCTCCTTTGAATGCAAAAAAATCGTAGGTCGAATTGTCGGGTGTATCTGCCTGTTTGATGGATTTGGTGAGGTAATATTTGTCGGTGGCCGAACTGAATGATGCTCCCAACGTAAATTTGCCATTGTTTTTATACGGAAAACCTAATTCGGTACGCAGGTTTGTTTCTTCCTGAGTGATGTATGGCGGGCGAACATCTTCGAACACGAATTCGGTACTGCTCGAGTAAAAATCCCAGCGGTTCAGACTCAGGTAGGATGAAAAATAGAAGGGAACAGATGTGGGGTAATCGATTCTTCCGCCCACCAAAAAGGAGCTGTAAAAACGACCGAAATACATGTTCGAACTGAGTGTGTAAGCGCGATCTTTGAATATCATGTAGTCGAGGTTGACAAAACCCTGATTGATAGGTTTGGTCGAGATATTTCCTCCAACTGTAATTTCCAATGGCTTTTCAGGAGTAACTTTCAGATGCAGATCGAAATAGCCACTTTCCGGATTATACCTCGAAATTGGGCGAATTGACTTGACCTGAGGGTCGGCTACCAGTTTGAAATATTCTTTTTTCAATTCAGAAAGCCCAACCACATTCGACCGGTGTTTCAAACTTTGAATGATGAATTTTCGTTGTTGGGCATCGGCGACTCCTTCTACCTGTATATTTTTGAATAAAAGGGCTGGTTTGCGATTGTTAAAATGCTGGCGTCGTTCGGTAACCATTTCAAAATCGTTTCGTCTTGAGATACGCGATTTAAGCGAGTCGATCAACCCGATTGTCGTCTGGTAACCGTCTTTTTCTATCTGATCAATTTTCTGGAAGTCAAGCAAGCCTACATCAGTGAATCGGGTTTCCATAAAAACGCCGTCTTTGGGGGCAATTTTGTATTCGGTTTTTTGCATAATCAGGTTTTCAACCTGGGCCATCAAATCATCTTCTTCCGGTTTGCCTGCATTGTTCGACACATTGTGTCCGATGATAATATCGGGTTGAAATAATTCTTTCATGTTTTGTGCTGGAAAATTGTTTACAATTCCTCCATCGAATACCAGGTTGCCATCAATTTCAATGGGTTTGAAGTAGAACGGGAAGGTCATGGATGCGCGGATTGCTTCGCCTAAATCGCCACTGCGCAAAACAACCTCCTTGTTGTTGTGTACATCGGTGGCAATACACAAAAATGGAACAAAAAGCTGGTTGAAATCATTGTTGCAAACGGCATTGGTTGATGAAAACATTTCCATGAATGCAAAGTCCATTTGTTCTTCGGGGATAATATTTGTTGGTGGAAGTACACGTAGTTTGTCGTCTTGTTTTTTCATTTCCATCGATAACCACGATGGTGTTTCTTCGAGTTTTCGGAAAAAATAGCGGTATTCTTCCTGAATTGTTCCGGTTGACCAGAATTTGAATTGTTCTGATTTGAAGAGCTTTTCCATTTCTTCGACGCTGTAACCGGCAGCATACAAGCCGGCTACAATTGCTCCCATCGACGTTCCTGCAACATAATCAATCGGGATATTATTTTCTTCGAGAGCTTTAATTACTCCAATGTGTGCCAGTCCTTTAGCTCCACCACCACTTAAAACTAAACCAACACGTTGTGCCGGAGAAAGAAACGATGTTGCAAGAATTAGCAACATGCAAAATGAGAACCGAACAAGATGCATCATGACTTCATCGATTTATAGGCCTCTATAAAGTTATAAAAGAAATTTTGAACAGATTCAGACCTTTGTCGTATTTGTTATCTTAATTCGGGAAAAAGTAACAAATGACGAGTTCTGCTACTTAACGAGCAGTTTGTATTTTAATTGTCGGTTTTTCCAGCGTTCGCGGGCGTATTGCTGCATGTCGGTAATTTGATCTTTTTCGTCAATAATTTCGAAGCCCAGCAAGGTTTCAATGATGTCTTCCATGCTTACAATTCCTTCCATGCCACCGTATTCGTCAACAACCAAGGCAATGTGTTCTTTGCGGTTAAGCAATTTGTCCCACACATTTAATACAGGCATCAGTCCCGAAACAATGACGATGTCTCTTCGGATGTCTTTCAGTATCAATTCTGAATGTTCTTCAGCCAGTTGTTCGAATACTTCTTCCCGAAAGATGTATCCGGTAATATTTTCCATCTGTTCAGCATAAACCGGTATGCGCGAAAAATGGAGAAAGGATTTGTTCTTCAGGAAATCTTTCAGGCTCATTGCTTCATCTGCGGCGGCAACAACAACTCGTGGTGTCATGATTTCATCAACCCGAATGGTTCTCAGCCGAATCAGGTTTTGAATGATTTTGTTTTCTTTTTCAACCAGGATGCCTTCTTCGGTCCCAATGTGTGCCAGTGCTGAAAATTCTTCGAGGCTGGTGGTTTGTTCGTTGCTCCCTTTCGAAATAAGTCGGGTAATGAATGCTGAAACCACAACAAGTGGGTAGGTGATGAAAATGGTTGCCCGAATTAGTTGTCCGGCAGAAAAAGCAAGCTGTCGCCAATATCGGGCTCCGATTGTTTTTGGAATTATTTCAGTAAAAATCAGAATCAGGATGGTTAGAATTGCCGAGACAATTCCGAAATAGGCATCGCCAAAAACATAGCTTGCCTGAGCTCCAACCCCCGCGGCACCAACTGTATGCGCAATGGTATTCAGTGAAAGAATAGCTGATAGCGGGCGATCAATATTTTGTTTTAACGCGATCATTATGGCCGCAGAATGTTTCCCTTTTTCTTCTGCAATTTTCAGGAACGAAACAGGTGTGGAAAGTAGCACCGCTTCCATGATTGAACAGAAAAAGGAAACGAACAGAGCCAGAAATAGATATAAAAGAAGCAAAAACATGGATTACTTTTTCTTTCAAATATAAGAGATGTTCCTCAAATCACTGAATAGGAAGAATAAGAAAAAGTTTATTGTCTGATTTTTACTGCTCTGCTAATTACCGAAAGAAGGACGTACCAAATAATAATTAATGGAAGAGCATAAAATTTCAGGAAAATGGCCAGCAGAAGGATGCCTGCCACAAACAGATACCGAACCTGATTGTTGGCCCATTTCAGATTCTTTACTTTCATCGAAAACATGGGTATTTCGGAAACCATGAGATACGATGAGGTAATGATTGCTGTGAGCAACAAATAGGGTTTCAGTATTAATTGAGTAATTTGTGCCTGTGTGCCAACTTCGATGAGTAAAGCCAGCGAAGCGAAGAAAAAGGCATTGCCCGGAATGGGAAGCCCGATAAAACTTTCGCTTTGACGTGTATCGTTGTTGAATTTTGCCAGACGGAATGCTCCTGCCACCGGAATAAGCATGGCTGAGAACAATAATACCCATTGTGTTAGAGTGGCTTCTATTTCGAAAATGGGTTGATTTTTGCCGAAAAGACTGAGTTCGAGCATCGAAAAAACGATTGTTGCCGGAGCCAGTCCAAATGAAATAACATCGGCCAGCGAATCCAAATCTTTACCGATAGGCGAGTATGCATGCAACAAACGAGCCGAGAATCCATCGAAAAAATCGAAAACAGCAGCTGCAAAAATGAAAATTGCAGCCCAGCCTAATTGTCCGTCAGCGCCAAAAAACACGGCCATACATCCCGATAATATATTCAGTGATGTAATGAAGTTGGGAACCCAACGAAAATATTTCAGCAGGTTACCTGTCATTATATTTGAGCGATTACAGTTTGAGAACCCGTAACTTTTTGGTCGAGTTTGACATTGATTTTTGCATCGAGCGGAAGAAATAAATCAACACGCGAACCAAAACGGATAAATCCTAGTTCTACTGTTTGATCTACCTGTTGTCCTTCTTCGACGTAATTGATAATTCGGCGTGCTACAGCTCCGGCAATCTGGCGAATTACTATTTCGCGGCCATCAGCCAGTTGAACTGCGGTGGTAGTACGTTCATTTTCTTCTGCCGATTTATCTTTGAAAGCGGCATAAAACTCGCCGTCTTTGTGTTTCATGTAAGTGATTTTGCCCGGAACAGGTATCCAGTTGATATGTACATTCGTGGGCGACATGAATATTGAAATCTGCTTGCATTTGGTTTTCAGATATTCAACTTCAACGTTCTCTTTTATATCGCACACTTTTCCGTCGGCAGGCGATAGAATATTTTTATCATTTTGTTGAATAGTTCGTTGCGGATAACGGAAAAATTGAACAATGAGGAAATAAATAATGAATGCTGTTAAGGCAATCAGTGATTTTATAATTCCATTGGAAACGAAAAACCAACTAAAAAGGATAACTAAAGCAACGACAAAAGTTGCTCCGTTAATAATGCCAATGCCGGCCTTGTGAACTCTCATTGTATAAATATTTATATATCCGGCGCAAAAATAACAAATAATCGAAGTTTACAGAACAAACAGTTTGAAATATACAACGACTACTGGTACAACGAAGAAGAGTGAGTCGAAACGATCAAGGATTCCGCCGTGTCCGGGGAGAATATTACTGCTGTCTTTGATGCCGATTGTGCGCTTGATCAGCGACTCGGTAAGATCTCCGAATGTGGCGGCGCAAACAATTAAAATCGAAAGAATGATCCAGTTCAGACGACCCACTTCAGGAATAAAAGAATGAACCAGTAAGCTGAATAAAGCGGTGGTGATTGCACCTCCAATAGCACCTTCCCACGATTTTTTCGGTGAAATTCGTTCGAAAAGCCGGTGTTTGCCAATGCTTACTCCAAACAGATAGGCGGCTGAGTCGTACACCCAAATTAATACGAGGACAGCGATCAGCAGGTCGGGCGAAAATTCCGGCTTGTCGTCATAACCGGGGAATACCAAAAAGTTTATCAGCCCTAATGGAATGGCCAGATAGAGAATTGCCATAATGCTGAGAGCCATATTTTCGATTGGGTGCGATTTCTTTCTGTAAAGCTCAATAATCAGGATGATAAGCAAAACCGGGAAAATACAAAAGTCCCATTCTGGAGAAATATACCCTGCAGTAGTGAGGAAGAATAGTGCAAAAACAAGTAAGCCGGCAGTGTATCCGACGGGCTTGTTCGGTTTGTATTCACTTCCTTTGAATAATCCGTAAAATTCGATCATTGCTCCCAGTAAAACAGCCGCAAATACGGTTGCATAAGCAAATTCACCAAGGAAAAGGCTGCCTAGAATTACGACAACAAAGATTAGTCCGGTGAGCAAACGTGTGAGTAAATTTTTCAATCTTTCAGGTTTTTTAGCAACTCAAGAGCGTTTTCTTTCTGACTTTCGTGAACGTATATATCGATGGATCCAGAGGTTCTATAGGCTGAATCAATTTGATTTAAGATTACAACTGTGATTCCTTCGTTTTCCAGAATTTCCCGGGCAATTTCTGCCTGGTATTCTTGTCCTGTTTCAAAAACAACTACCCAATCTTTTTCCATCGTTCACAGTTTTAAAAAGGTTCGTCACAAATAAACACCAACAACGAACGCGGACCGTGCATGCCCATTACCAGCGTTTTTTCAATATCGGCAGTACGGCTTGGCCCTGTAATTACTGAAACAAGAGATGGGAATTGCCCATTGTACTTATTGGCCAATTCATCCAGCCCATTTTCCAGATAATCTGCTAGCTGTTGCTTGTGAGCAAATATAATATGTATTTCAGGAAAAACATTCATTTTGCGTCCAGAGGGTTGTCCGGAGCTAATTAAAACGGCACCCAAATGAGCAATCAAAAATTCACAGCGGGTGATGCCCACCTGCATTTTTTCAATATTTTTAAGGTCTTCCGAAACTTTTAGTTCATTTCGAAGGAAAGGTTGCAATGTCGGATCAAGACAGAAGATGTGCTCCCATTGGTTTTCTTCTGAGAACTTTTTTACTGTTTGTATTGCCTCCGGAAGATTGCTTTTTTTGAAAAGTTTTCCACCTACAGCTTCCAGTTTTATTCTGAATTCTTCGGTGCGATCGCTGTTTAGCGGCAGATAAACCGAAGAGGTGAACCCCGGTTTGATTGCCGCCGGTTCACCTCTTCTATTTCGGGCAGCCCGTAATCGGGCCAGTATTTCTTCTCTTGCCGGGCTCATATTAAGCTTCGGTAGCAGTGTTGCTTTCGCTGGTAAAATCAGGAGTTGATTTTATTTCGTTGCCTGATTTATCCCATTTCCGTTTGCCGAATATTTTTTCCAAATCTTCGCCAAAAATCACTTCTTTTTCCAATAAAAGATCGCCTAGCTGTTTGTGTCCTGCAATATTTTCGCGCAGAACCTGAATGGCACGCTGGTATTGTTCTTCAATGATTTTTTTCGATTCGTGGTCAATGAGTTCAGCTGTTTTTTCGCTATACGGCTTCGAGAAACTGTAATCGCTTTGGCCGCTTGAGTCGTAGTAGCTGATGTTTCCCACTTGGTCGCTCATCCCGAAAATGCTAACCATGGCGTATGCTTGCTTGGTTACTTTTTCAAGGTCGTTTTGTGCTCCCGACGAAAGATCGCCGAAAGTGATATATTCCGCAGCGCGACCAGCGAGAGTCGAACATATTTCATCAAGCAGTTGTTCCCGGGTGGTAATTGAACGTTCCTCTGGAAGATACCAGGCTGCTCCCAGTGCTTTTCCGCGTGGAACAATGGTCACTTTTACCAGCGGATGTGCATGTTCAAGTAACCAGCTTACTGTTGCGTGACCTGCTTCGTGATAGGCAATACGTCGTTTTTCTTCAACTGAAATGATTTTATTTTTCTTTTCCAATCCGCCAACAATACGATCTACTGCATCGAGGAAGTCTTGTTTTTCAACTACTTCTTTGCTTTTGCGGGCTGCAATCAGTGCTGCTTCGTTACATACATTAGCAATGTCGGCACCCGAGAATCCCGGTGTTTGTTTTGCCAGAAACGAAACCTCTATGTCGGAGGATAATTTGATTGGTTTCAAATGTACTTTGAAAATATCTTCGCGTTCGTTGAGGTCTGGTAATTCAACATGTATTTGTCTGTCGAAACGCCCGGCACGCATCAATGCGCGGTCTAATATGTCTGCGCGGTTGGTTGCAGCCAGAATAATTACTCCCGAATTGGTGTCGAAACCATCCATTTCGGTAAGAAGTTGGTTGAGCGTATTTTCGCGTTCGTCGTTCGATCCAAAGTTTGGATTTTTTCCACGGGCACGTCCAATGGCATCAATCTCGTCGATAAATACAATACAGGGAGCTTTTTCTTTTGCTTGTTTGAAGAGGTCGCGAACACGACTTGCTCCCACACCCACGAACATTTCAACGAAATCGGAACCCGACATGGAGAAGAACGGAACATTTGCTTCGCCTGCAACTGCTTTGGCCAGCAAGGTTTTCCCGGTTCCCGGAGGGCCAACCAAAAGTGCTCCTTTCGGAATTTTCCCTCCTAGTTTGGTGAATTTTGCCGGACTTTTCAGGAAGTCAACAATTTCTTCTACTTCCTGTTTGGCTTCGGCTAAACCCGCTACGTTTTTGAAGGTGGTATTTACTTTCGAGTCTTTGTCGAAAATTTTAGCCTGCGATTTTCCAACACTGAAAATATTGCCAGCTCCACCCGGACCACCGCCTCCTTTGCTCATTCGACGGAATATCCACCACCAAATCAGAATGATTAAGCCAAAAGGCAATAACCAACTGAGTATGTCGCCAAAATAATTGTGCACAGTTTTATATTCGGGACTGATTTTGTCTTTTTCGTCAAATCCAGCCTGTGCTTCTTTCAGGTTTGTTGCAAATGTTTCCGAAGGGCCGATTTCGAAAAAGTAGTGAGGACCGGTTTTCGGTGGAGTTGCGAATCCTTTGTTCAGCTTGTCAGCATATTTCTCGTAACTAGCTTCTTTTAAATAAATTTGTGCTTCTTTTTCGTTTACAACGATTATTTTTTCGATGTCGTGGTTTTGAAGCATTTTGGTTTTTACTTCGTTCCAGTTGGTTTCAACTGGTCCGCTTCCCAAAAACAGGTAGTTGAGTGCAAAGAATCCGATGATGATAATTCCATATACCCAATATGGATTAATCTTCGGTGGTTTGGGAGAACCTTGTCTCAACGAATTAAGGTCTAATTTTGGTTTATTTGATTTTTCTGCCATTATTTCCGGTTTTCAATGATTGCTGTTTTCTGTTTTTCTGTTCTGAACTAACATTTAGCAGTGATATTTGTTTGCGTTGTTCAGCAAAATGACATTGTTTGTTTTAATTTGGCTTATTCAGCGGATCTTCAACTTTCTCAATCGGAGCATCTGCCCATAAGTTTTCAATATCATAAAAATCACGGGCATCTTTCTGGAACACATGAACCATCACATCGGCGTAGTCGAGCAATATCCAGAGTGAATTTTTATAGCCATCGGTATGCCACACTTTTTCTCCTGCAATTTCCAGAACGGTTTCTTCTACTGAACGGGCAATTGCATCGACCTGTGTGTTCGATGTTCCGTGACAAACTACGAAATATTTACATTCGGAGTGATTGATTTTTTCGAGATTGATTTTAACGACATCAAGTCCTTTTCTTCGGTGAATTCCTTCGACGATTGCGTTGATAATTTCTTCGGTATTTGCCTGAATCTTTGTTTTCTTCATATTTTTTTATTAACGCTACAAAGATAATTTATTTAACTGTAACCAGTCGTATTTTTATCCCTAGCCATTTGTCTTGTAAAATTGATTTAATTTTGCCTGCACAACAAGCAACTGAACGATGAATATAAAACTCCACAAAAATGTGATCTATATTGGCGATACGGATTCTTCCAACAACTATGCCAACCGTCAACTTATTGAAAAAGAGGTGTCCGATGGAACTGTCTTTTTGGCACACTCTCAGTCGGGAGGCAGAGGGCAGATGAATAATTCGTGGGAGAGTGCTCCCGGACAGAATCTGATATTTTCGTTGGTTTTGAAGCCTTTGTTTCTGGATATTCCCGATCAGTTTATGCTTTCCAAGGTGGTTTGCCTGGGAATTTGGTCGGCATTGCAGGCTGAAGTGCCCGAACTTCGGATAAAATGGCCGAATGATATTTATGCCGGGAATAAAAAGTTGGGCGGAATTTTGATCGAAAATTCGATCATGTCGGGGCGCATTACTTCTTCGGTAGTGGGAATTGGACTGAATGTAAACCAAACTGTTTTTGTAAGCAATGCTCCGAATCCGGTTTCTCTTGCGCTTTTGACAGACAAAAAGTATGATCTGGATATTTTACTGAATCAGATTATTGACGAAATTTTTTCCTGTTACGAACAACTTGCCGACGGGCAATATGAAACAATTGATCGGCTGTTTCGTGAAAAAATGTTTCGTTTAGACGAATGGCACAATTACCGGTGTGGAGAAGAAATTTTTCGGGCAAAAAATATTGGTGTAAATGAAATCGGCCAGCTAATGCTGGCCGATGAGCAGGGGAGCCTGCGAATGTTTCATTTTAAAGAAGTCGAATTTATCTTTTAGCTTCTTGTTAATTTTCAACTTTGAACGGAGACGAATCGTACATTTCGTAAGCAAAGCGTGATTGCGATTTGCTGCTCTTGAATGGTTTAAATATTGTTGATCGGGGAACGATTGCACTTTTTGTTCCTTTAATGTCGTCGATCGCAATTTTCAAAAGTTGTTCGTTTAAGTCGCCTAACGGAAGCATATTCGTGATGTCTTCTGACGCTTCAATGTCTGGTTGTAACCCGTCAGTATAGTCGTAGAAGCCTGCTGAGTTGGCAATTTTTAGTACGATTGGCTGCATGGCCCATTTGTGGCTGGTATTTACAGCTCCATTTTCATCCCAATCGCGCACAGTGATTGATCCTACGTTTTTACCAGTGGTATTTTCTCCAATAACTTTCACCGATATGTACGGATCCAAACCATTTATCAGAAGTTCACTGGCCGACGCTGTTTCATTCGAAGTGATCACGTAAAGGCTGGTTAGGTTGAGCGAATTAATTGATGTTTGTGCGGTAATGTCTGTTTTTTCGAGTCGATTGGCAAAGTAACCAATATTCCATCCATTACCGTATTGTTTGGTTAATTCGGTTTGCAGCAGATAATTGTACTGGCGGCTAAAGAAAACTTTTTTCGAGTCGGTTGAATAGATCATACTGGCCAGATAAGTGGCTGTTTGTACCGATCCTCCGCCGTTGTAACGTAAATCAACAATAAGTTTCTGAACTCCTTTTGATTTGAAGTTGCCGAATACTTCATTAAGTTTTTCGTCGTACGAAACATTTATCTTTTCATCTTCAGCAGTAAAGCCATTGTACATCAGGTAGCCAACGTTTTGTCCGTTTATTACATATACAGAATCTAACAGGATGGGATTTTCATGAATTTCAACCGCGGTCATATTAATCGACTGATTGTTTAATGAGATGGTATTGTTCTGCACAGTTGCCATTCCCAGTGTGTAGGTTTTGTTTGAAAACAACAAATTCTGATAGTTTTGAACCGTTAGCTGCGAGTTATCGACTTTCATGAAGAAATCGCCTCGTTTAACTCCTGCTTTTTCTGCAGGTGATCCTTTTAAAACATAGCGAACATAGCCAAAAACATTGTCGCTACTGCCGATTCGTCCTAGCATGAAATCGTATCCCATTGATTCGGAAATGCCCGAAATCCAGTCGTCAATTTCTTTGGAGTCGTCCACAATGAAAGACCATTTGTCAACTTTACCTCTTTGATAGAGAAGGCTTTCGAATAATTCTTCAGGATCGGTGTAGGTATTCAGAAATTTATTCAGACTGTCTTCTTGGGTAAATTTCACGTCATTCAAATTCGGAATATCCGAAGTCCAGAAATAATAGGTTCTAAGCCCATTCCAGATGAATTTATTTACATCGGTGGCATCCGGAATGTCTTCCGGTTTGGGATCATCTTTATCGCAGGATACCCAAATGAGTGATATTCCGCTCAATAAAATGATAGTTAAGAGGAATGGAATTCGTTTCATAGGCAAATAAATTTAATTTTATAAGACAAAATAAGCATAAAATTGCGCTAAATTTCTGTTTTAGTGCGTTAAAATTGATGACGAATGAAAAAACAACGAGTTAGGTTGGGGCTTGTTATTCTGATAGCAACGATTGGGGCCTGTGTTAGCAAGCAGCGAATGATACCGTTTCACATGCAGGAGGCTTGCTATCAGTCGTGGTATCTGAATGCCGAAGAATCTGGAACAAATTTGTGGATAAAGGTGACGCATGTGAAAACAGATGTTGTGTTCGATTCGGTCGTCTTCCGTGGCTGGCAAATGCCTGTTAGTATTGCGGATAGCGGGAATTATATTCTTTTGCAGACAATGATTCCATCGGAAAAAATGAAGCAACTGTATACTCTTCGACGCGTTGATGAACCCAATCAACTTCAGTTTTTATATAAAAATAAGAGGCAGAATATTGCACTGAAAAATATACGCAGAAAAGAAATGAAATATTTTTAGCAACTTTGACGGGAAATTTGAGGCGTGACGATCTGATTTTTACGCACAATTTGGTGTTAATCTCTTTTGGGATAGGAAAACAGGAACAAAATGAATAAGGTATTTCATCGTTTAAATACAGCTGTAATAAAAAATTTTTCGGGACTATTCATGGTTTTTTGCACATTATTGTTTGTTGCAAACATTACTTCTTGTGCTACTGATGAAGATATTGATGAGCCGGGAGATAGTAACCTGGATGAAGAAACTCTTTTGTTAAACGAATGGATGAATAGTACGATGAAGGAGGTTTATTTCTGGAATAACCGAATTCCTTCGTCGTTAAATTATAAAACAGAAGCTGATCCGAAAGAATTTTTCGAGAAAATGCTTTATCGGGACGAAGATCAGTGGTCGTCGTTTACTGATAACTGGAGTGTATACCTGAAAGAAATGGAAGGATCACCAGTTTCGATGGGCTATTCTCCTGCTTTTATGAAAGTGTCTGGTAGCGATGATGTATTTATTGTTGTAAAATATGTGTATAAAAATTCGCCGGCCGATAAAGCAGGGCTGAAACGGGGAGATATTATTTTGACGATAGACGGACAGAAGATGAACGGAGAGAATTGTTATGAACTTTATGCCGGAACTTCGTATGTCGTTGGAATAGGAAAATATAATGCTGAAGCAGGGACCGTTGTTTCAGCCGGGCAGTCGGTTTCGCTTGATGCTGCTGAATTTAAAGCCAATCCGATTATTCATTACGAAGTAAAAGAAATTGAAGGAAAACGTATTGGTTATTTGGTGTATGCAAGTTTTACCAGTGGAGTGAACGACGAATTTCATACTTCGATAGATAAGACTGTAACTTATTTTAAAGGTCAGTCGATTACCGATTTGATTGTTGATTTGCGCTATAATCCGGGCGGTGAGATGGGAAATGTTGCGTATCTGGCATCCTCACTGGCTCCGAAAGAGGTTGTGTTGGATAAAAAAGTATTAACCCGGATGAGTTACAACCGGAATATTCAGGATTATTTTCAGATCAGCAATAAAGATTCGGCTCGTTTGGCGTATTATTTTTATGATAATGAGTCTAATTTGAATTTAAATAAGATCACTTTCCTTTCTGCTCGGGGAACTGCTGCGGCAAGTGAATTGCTTATTGCCGGCATGAAGCCTTATATGCAGGTTACTATGGTGGGCGATTCAACCAGTGGAAAATATGTCGGCTCGTGGATTATTCCGGATAGCAGTGAAGAGCCGCGTCATGATTGGTGCTTATTTCCTGTTGTCCTGAGGTATTCAAATGCCAATGGTTTTTCAAATTTTAAAGAGGGGTTAATTCCTGATTTTTATGTCGCTGACCAGCTGCTGCCTGCATTTCCTTTTGGCGATTTGCAAGATCCGGTATTTGCCAAAGCTGTTACTGAAATTACCGGAGTGGCACCTGCTGTCGCAAAATCGGCAAGACTTAAAAAAGTACAGGGTTCCGAAATATTCCCGGTGCAGATGGAGCGTAAAAAACGTTTGTTTTTCCCTGCTGATGAAGCTATTTGTGGATTTTAACTGATCGTGTATGGAATATAAAGCGTTGCATTTGCTGTCGTATGGCGTGTATCTGGTCGCGTCAGAATATATGGGCAAAAAATCCGGATATATTGCCAATACTGTGTTTCAGGTTACTTCTGATCCTGTTCGGTTAGCTATTTCGTGTAATAAAAATAATTATACCTCGGATCTTATTCAGCAGTCCGGAACTTTCTCTGTTTCTGTATTAAAGAAAAATCCGGACATGAAATTAGTCGGGGATTTTGGGTTCAGATCGTCATCAGAGATCAATAAGTTTGAATCGGCGAACTTTTTTACTGCTCAGTCGGGAGCACCGATCGTGAGTGATTCGTCATTGGCATGGTTCGATTGTAAAGTGGAACAGCTTGTGGATGTTGGTACACATTTTCTGGTTGTAGGTTTGGTGCTCGATTGTGATATTCTGGTGCCGGGTCGGCCATTGACTTATTCCCGCTATCGCGAAAAGTTTAAAATGTTTTCGCCTGTTAATGCTCCAACTTATGTTGATCCGGAGAAAATAAATGGTGTGGAGGATGAAGAATCTGCTGTCTCAGGTGCTGATGGTGAGCATATTTGTATTATTTGCGGCTACAAATACTGCGATTCGGAAGGAGATCCTTCGATTGGAATTTCAGCGGGAACAGCCTTTGCCAATTTGCCCGATGATTACCGTTGTCCGATTTGTAATGCAGGAAAAGATTATTTTCGGGAAGCATAAAAAAAGCCCCACAAATTTTTTGTGAGGCTGTTTTTCGATCGTATTAAACGCTGTGTTTTATGCTAATTTTACATCGACGGCATTCAATCCTTTTCTTCCTTCAGATAATTCAAATGTAACTTCGTCTCCATCTTTTACTTTGTCGATTAAGCCTGAAACATGAACAAAATGTTCTGCTCCGTTGCCGTCTTCTTTGATGAATCCGAATCCTTTAGTTTCATTGAAGAATTTTACTGTACCTGTTTTCATAAATAATAAAAAAAATAATTGATAATCATGTAAATATAGGCAAAATAATTCAAAAGAAAAGGGAAATGCAATAAAAGCTCTATTTATTTAATAAATTATTACTCAATGCCTTTAATGTTTCTTTTTTTAACGCAGTTGGAATCAATACTGAAATGTTGTGGCGACTTCCTCCGTAAGAGATCATGCGAATCGGAATACCTTCAAGTGCTTTAAAAATTTTTGCGGCAAAACCTTTTTCTTCAGCAATTAAATCACCAACAATACAAACAATCGATTGGTCGGTGTCAATCTCCACTTCTCCGTATTCCTGAAGCTCTTTTTTTATGTTTTCCAAATTTCGTGTGTCGTCAATGGTCAGCGAAACAGCTACTTCTGAAGTCGAAACCATGTCGATAGGCGTTTTGAAAAATTCAAATATTTCGAAAATGTTTTTCATGAATCCGTAGGCCATCAGCATGCGATACGAGCGAATTTTTATGGCCGTAATTCCGTCTTTTGCCGCTACCGCTTTAATGCCACTGCCACTTGATTGGCTGGCAATCAGAGTGCCGCTATCTGATGGGTTCATCGTATTTTTCAAACGAACCGGAATGTTTTGCAGTTTAGCCGGTAAAACTGTTTGCGGGTGCAAAATTTTTGCGCCAAAATAGGCCAACTCTGCTGCTTCTTCAAACGAAAGCTGATCAATTTTTTGAGTATTTTCTACGTAGCGAGGGTCGTTGTTGTGGAATCCGTCAATGTCGGTCCATATTTCAATTTCTTCAGCATCGATGGCGGCGCCAATTAGCGAAGCCGTGTAGTCGCTTCCTCCTCGTTGCAGATTGTCAATCTCGTCTTTTGCATTACGACAAATAAATCCTTGCGTAATGTAATAGTCAGCTTCGCCTGCTTTGCGCAATGTGTTGGCAAGCGCCTGACGAATGAAATACATATCGGCAGCTTTGTCCGAATCGATGCGCATGAAATCAAGAGCCGGGAGATAGATTGTTTTGTGTCCGTTTTCTTGCATTAAAATGACAAACAATCCGGTTGAAATGAGTTCTCCCTGGGCCAGAATGGTTTTTTCTCCAATTTCGTTGAAGTCGCCTGAAGTGAATGATTTAATTGTTTCGAAGCTTTCGCGCACAACTTTCAATCCTTCCTGCTTATTTTCTGCTTTGGTGAAAAGTTCAGCAACAACCTGTACATATTTTTGTTCCAGTTGATTAATTGCAACCCGTGCCGAGTCCTTATTCTTTTTATATAAGTAATTTGAAATTTCGACCAGGGAATTTGTCGTTCCCGACATTGCAGAGAGAACAACTAATTTTTGTTCTCCATTAGTGATCAGCTGCATAACTGCCCTCATGTTTTCAGGACTGCCGACCGATGTTCCACCAAATTTTAAAACTTTCATTCGTATTTGTATTTCAACGTTTTTCCTTTTTTTATCCGTTCTTGCTCATCTTGTTTATCTACACGTTAAAAACACATGTCCGAAACAAACGATGAATGAGAATGTTCTGGGGCAAATATGAAAAAAAAAACGTGGATTAAGAAGAATCAATGTGATAGTAGTCACTAAAAATGTGGTTTTTGATGAAAATTTATCTTTTGAAGATGCTTTTTGGTTTTAAATTGAAAGGAAAAACTGTAAGCGCAGACCAGATGCTTGTTTGGAGGAGAGGTATTTTATGTTTGTGGGTTTTGCTCTTTTTTTTAAAATGAACCAGAAATGGAATGCTTTTCGGAATTGAAGTAAATGGTTGAGTAAATGTGAAATCCGTCGCGATTAGTGTTGAGTTTGCGTTCCATGTACAGAACTGGTGAGCTTTCCTCTATATGAAGTATTTCGCTGATTTTTTTTGTCGCTTTTATTGCTTTTAGCTTTTGTTCGCCTCCTGTTATTTCAATTTGATAGTTGATGCGGAGAATCTCGAACAACGATCGGTTTTCAAAAGCTCTGCTGCTGAATCGGGGTAAATTGATATTGGGCAAATTATTTACATCGTAAAAAACGGGTTGGTCATTAACCAGTCGAAGTCTTTCTAAAAAAATACGTCCTGATTCTTTTTCGATGGTGCTTAATTCAAATGGGAAGTCATCGGGCCACGACATAATTTGTGGCTTAGTAATGATTTGAGTTTTAAGGTATTGCTGCCCAATGGCTGATGCGGTTCCTGAAATACTCAGAATACCAATGTCTTGAGGTAGTTTTTTTACGATGCTTCCTTTGCCTTGTTTTTTTATAATGAACCCGTCTCGTACCAGTGCTTCGAGGGCTTGACGAACCGTGGGGCGAGTAACTCCGTGAACCGCACATAATTCATTTTCAGAAGGAAGTAAACTGCCTTCTTCGTATGCCCCGTTCGTGATGTGCCGACGTAGTATTTCGTATAATTTTTTGTATTGAGGAATTTTTGAGTCCAAGACAGCGTGTTATTTTTCAGACCAAAAGTAATAAAAAATATTTATTTGATGTAAAATACTTGTAAATACAAGTTGATATATTTAATTTTACAACCTGAAAATATATAACTAATTCAAATTCAGTATTTGATGTTGTTTTTGTGTTTTTGTTCTAACTAAATTAATGTAATTACAAGTGAAATAATGCTATTATGGCAATACCTGTTCTAATGCCCCGTCAGGGGCAATCAGTTGAGACGTGTATCATCGGTGAGTGGTATAAGAAAAAAGGCGAATCGGTGAAGGTTGGAGATATATTGTTTTCCTACGAAACCGATAAAGCATCGTTTGAGGAAGAAGCGAAGGTGGAAGGAATTTTATTGGAAGTATTCTTTCAGGAAGGTGATGAGGTGCCCGTATTGGAAAATGTTGCTGTGATCGGAGTGGCAGGGGAGTCGGTGGCCGATTTTCGGCCGGGAGGCAGCAAGCCTGTTGTCGCTGATGAAATAAAATCAGAGGAGAAAACGGTAAAAGACGTGACTTGCGTATCTCAGCCTGCTCTTGTGATCCGTGAAAATACAGATGAAGAAATAAAAATATCTCCCCGGGCAAGAAATCATGCAGATACCAAAGGAATTGACTACCGCCACTTGCAAGGCAGTGGTCCCGGCGGACGAATTATCGATCGGGATATTGATGCTGCGGCATCAGGCATGCCTGCAATGACTTCGCTGGCAAAAGCAAAAGCTGCGCAAGAAAATTTAAGCGCAGGGGCAGATGCAAGCGGATTGGGTGGTCGGATACAGGCA
The DNA here is from genome assembly GCA_963668595.1 of Prolixibacteraceae bacterium. GTDB lineage: Bacteria > Bacteroidota > Bacteroidia > Bacteroidales > Prolixibacteraceae > GWE2-42-39. The sequence continues at coordinate 4,447,672 of OY764876.1, forward strand.
AGCGACCTTGAGTCGGGTAACCATGTTTATAGTAGTGATTTCGAAGTGAAGAAACTATCGAATATTCGCAAGCTGATCGCCAAGGCCATGCATGCTTCGTTGCAGAACTCTGCTCAGTTAACACATCACATGAGTGCCGATGCACGCAATATAATGGCATTGCGTAAAAAATTGAAAAAGGAATTTGAGGCTGGTAAAATTTCACAAAATGTGACCATCAACGATTTGGTTTGTTTTTCTGTAATTAAAGCTTTGAAAAAATACCCGCAGGCAAATACTCACTTTTTAGGCGACAGCATGCGCTGGTTTAAGAAAGTACACCTCGGGCTGGCCGTTGATACCGATCGAGGATTGCTTGTTCCGGCGGTGAAAAATGCTGATGACCTTTCGTTGGAAGGACTTTCAGCGCAGCTGGGTGCAGTGGCGAATCAGTGTCGTCAGGGAAATATTAATCCGGAATTGCTTTCTCCGGAGGCAGCAACATTTACAGTTTCAAATCTGGGTAATTACGGTGTGGAAATGTTTACTCCGGTAATCAACTTGCCTCAAACAGCCATTTTGGGAGTTTGTACCATTGTGCCCCGTCCGAAAGATTTGGGCGACGGTGTTTATGGTTTTGTTCCGATGATGGGGCTTTCGCTTACATACGATCATCAGGCACTGGACGGAGGTGAAGCAACTCTCTTTTTACGTGAAATAAAAGAACAGATTGAAAATCTAACGATATAAAATAATTGCCTTGCCTCCTTAAATATTGTGTTAATATGTCAGGGTAAGGTTTTCGGGGGTGAGGCATTTTTCAAACAAATACAATGGAAAAAATCTACGATATAGCAATTCTAGGTGGCGGCCCTGCCGGGTACGTTGCTGCAGAACGGGCCGGAGCCAAAGGACTCAGTGTAGTGGTTTTCGATAAGCGCTCATTGGGTGGTGTTTGCCTGAACGAGGGATGTATTCCGACCAAAACCTTGCTTAATTCTGCGAAAGTGCTTGAGTATGCGCATGAAGCGGAGAAGTACGGCATTAAGGTTGAAAATATTGGTTTCGACTTTGCTAAAATAATGAAACGCAAAGACAAAGTGGTGCGCAAACTGGTTGCCGGAGTGGGAGCTAAAATGAAACATGCCAAAGCGGATGTGATTATGACCGAGGCTGTTATTAAGGAAAAACGCGGTGCAGAAATTACCATCGAAGCAGATGGAAAAATGTTTAAATCGAAAAATCTTTTGATTTGTACTGGTTCAGAAGCTGCTGTGCCGCCGATCCCGGAATTGGACCCGAAAGAAATTCTGACCAATCGCGAAATTCTTCAGCTAAAAGAATTACCCCAAAGTCTGGTAATTATTGGCGGAGGCGTGATCGGAACTGAGTTTGCTGATTTCTTTAATGCGGTGGGAACAAAAGTAACAGTCATTGAAATGTTGCCAGAAATATTGACCGGAGTGGATGAGGAAATTGCCAAATTTGTTCGGGCAGAATTCAGCAAACGTGGCATTGAATTTCATCTTGGTGCCAAAGTTACCAGGTTGAATGGCAAAGAAGTGACGTTCGAAAAAGACGGCGTGGCGCAAACAATTATCGGAGAGCAGGTGCTCCTTTCGGTAGGCCGGAAAGCCAATGTGGCCGGAATCGGGCTTGAAAATATTGGCGTGGAATTTACTCCGCGCGGAATTAAAATCGATAAAAACTGTCGCACCAATATTCCGAATGTATATGCTGCGGGCGACATCACCGGTTTTTCGTTGCTGGCGCACACTGCCAGCCGCGAAGGAGAAGTGGCCGTGAACCACATTTTGGGACGCAAAGACCAGATGCGCTACGATGCCATTCCTGGCGTGGTTTATACGCATCCTGAAATTGCAGGCGTTGGTCTGACTGAAGCTTCAGCAAAAGAAAAAGGAATTGAAGTGGAAGTACGCAAACTGCCCATGGCTTATGCCGGACGGTTTGTTGCCGAAAATGAAGGTAAAGACGGTTTTTGCAAGGTGATCGTTGGTAAAAAGTACGGCGAAATTTTTGGTATTCACATGGTGGGTGGAGCTTGTTCTGAAATGATTTGGGGTGCTTGTGCTCTGATTGAAGCGCAATTGCGCGTTCAGGATGTACAGGAAATTGTTTTCCCGCATCCAACGGTAAGTGAAATCATCAAGGAAACCATTTTCGAGTTTTAACAAATAGTTTCGAGTTGCAAGTTCCGAGTTTCATGTTTATTATATTGAGCGTGAAACATGTATCCCGAAATCCGAAACACTTCGGAAGAAAAGTAAAAACATAAAATATAGCAAAATGCCTAAAATTCAATTTATAAACCCTGAAGAAGTTCGGAAGGCCGGTGAGATTAAGTTCTCTCCAATTCCGGTGAACCAATACAATAAAACTGTAGAGGAAGAAAAAGCCAATTTCAGCAACGAAGATCTGATTCGCATTTTCCGCGACATGGTGGTGATCCGCGAATTTGAAACCATGCTGAATCTGATAAAAACCAGAGGGGAATACAACGGGATTGCATACAATCACCCTGGTCCGGCTCACTTGTCAATCGGGCAGGAGGCAGCTGCCGTTGGTATGGCTTACACCTTGGGAGTCGAAGATTTTATCTTCGGATCGCACCGCAGTCACGGCGAGATTTTGGCAAAAGGCTTGTCGGCTATCGAAAAACTGAGTGATGAGCAACTTACTCAGGTGATGGAAAGCCATTTTGATGGAATCACTTTTGCCCCGGTAAAAAATAATTTTTCCGGAACGGTAAAAGAACAGGCTATCCGCTTCCTGATTTACGGAACGCTGGCTGAAATTTTTGCCCGTGAAACAGGCTTCAATCGAGGTTTAGGTGGCTCAATGCATGCATTCTTTACTCCGTTTGGCGTGTATCCGAACAACGCTATTGTGGGTGGTTCGGGCGACATCGCTGTGGGTGCTGCTTTGTATAAGAAAGTGAACCGCAAAGACGGAATCGTAGTGGCCAATATCGGTGATGCATCGATGGCTTGCGGCCCTGTTTGGGAAGGTCTGTCGTTCGCTACCATGGATCAGTTCAATCAATTGTGGGAAGGTGATATGAAAGGCGGACTGCCGCTGATCATCAATATAATGAATAACCAGTACGGAATGGGCGGACAAACCTGTGGCGAAACAATGGGCTACAACATTGCTGCCCGTATCGGTGCCGGAGTGAATGCCGACCAGATGCACGCCGAGCGAGTGGATGGCTACAATCCGCTGGCTGTAATTGATGCGTACAAACGCAAACGCGAAATTTTGAAAGAAAAACGCGGGCCGGTTCTCCTGGATGTGCTGACCTACCGTTATAGCGGACACTCTCCTTCTGATGCTTCTTCGTATCGTTCGAAAGAAGAAGTGGAAGCCTGGGAAGCACAGGACTCGATTAACTGGTTTGGTGCCGAGCTGGTGAAAGCCGGAGTGGCCACCGAAGCAGCATTGGACGAAATTAAAGCTTCAACGGGTGAATTGATTACCTGGGCAATGAAATTGGCTATCGACGAAAAAGTGTCGCCTTTAATGGATGTGGAAAAATATCCGGAACTGATTGGCGATATGATGTTCTCGAACCAGTCGGTGGACAAAATGGAAGATCGTCAGCCGGATGTAAACCACCCGATGGAAGAGAATTTTAGGGTAAAACAACTTGAAACGAAAGAACGCTTTGCTTATGACGAAAACGGTAAAGCGCATTCAAAAATAAAAACATATGCTTACCGCGATGGTATTTTCGAAGCAATTATCGATCGTTTCTACAAAGATCCGACTCTGATTGCTTACGGAGAAGAAAACCGCGACTGGGGTGGTGCATTTGCTGTGTATCGCGGACTGACCGAGGCGTTACCTTACCACCGTCTGTTTAATTCGCCTATTTCTGAAGCATCTATAGTGGGAACTGCTATTGGTTACGCCATGTGTGGTGGTCGTGTGATTCCCGAAATCATGTATTGCGATTTCCTTGGCCGTGCAGGCGATGAGGTGTTTAATCAGCTTCCGAAATGGCAGGCCATGAGCGGAAACGTGATCAAGATGCCGATGGTGCTGCGCGTTTCTGTAGGTTCGAAATACGGAGCCCAGCACTCGCAGGACTGGACGGCTTTGGCAGCACATATCCCCGGATTGAAAGTTGTTTTCCCGGCTACTCCGTACGATGCAAAAGGGTTGATGAACGCAGCGCTGCAGGGAACAGATCCTGTTATTTTCTTCGAAAGCCAGCGCTTGTACGATATTGGTGAGCAATTCCACAAAGAAGGAGTTCCTGCCGGCTACTACGAAATTACACTTGGCGAACCGGATGTAAAACGCGAAGGGAAAGATGTGACTATCCTGACTATCGGTGCGACTTTGTATCGTGCGTTGGAAGCGGCTGACATCCTTCAGGAAAAATACAACATGAGCGCTGAAGTAATCGACGCCCGCTCGCTGGTGCCGTTCAATTACGAACTGGTATTGAAATCGTTGAAGAAAACAGGCCGCATTATTATTGCTGGTGATGCTTCGGCTCGCGGTTCATTCATGAAAGAGATGGCGCAAACCATCACAGAACTTGCTTTCGACGATCTGGATGCTCCTCCTGTAGTGGTTGGCTCACGCAACTGGATCACTCCGGCATACGAGTTGGAACAGTATTTCTTCCCGCAGACTAGTTGGTTTGTCGATGCCATTCACGAAAGAATTGTTCCGTTGAAAGGGCACACCGTTACAAATAACTTTACGGAGAACGAACAGATTCGTCGCAATAAAAACGGAATTTAGTTTTTTATAAGAATAGGATTAGACCCGTTCCTTTCGGGGGACGGGACTTTTTTATTAAAAAGCAAATAACTTTGCTGCATATTTTATAATCGTATTCAATTTTATGCAATCAATTTTTACTACATATCCGCAGCCTGCAGAATTGTTGCAATGGGCTTCCAAAAAGTCGGACAATGCACCTGTTCTGGTGAATGGGCATTTTCATACCCCTTTTTCGTTCAGTTCTTTCACTGAAATAGAACAGGCTTTTACAATGGCTCGCAACGAAAATGTTGCCGTGCTGGGTATTAACGATTTTTATACCACTGACGGGTACGCTGAGTTTACCGAACTGGCTCGAAAATACCGGATTTTCCCGCTGTACAATATCGAATTTATGGGCTTGCAGAAAGACGAGCAGGCTAATAATATACGGGTAAACGATCCCAACAATCCTGGACGCACTTATTTTAGTGGCAAAGGTTTGTCTTTCCCGTTCAAGCTGAATAGCGAAAATCAGCAGTTGCTTGCACAAGTGCAGGAAGAGAGTAATCTGCAAACGGCAGAAATGGTTGAAAAACTCAATCTGTTGCTGGCTGAATGTGGCATTGATATTCGATTTACAGTTGAAGAAATGAAAGCTCGTTATGCCCGAAATATGTTGCGCGAAAGGCATATTGCTAAGGCTTTGCGCGAAGCAGTTTTCGAAAAAAATGCTTCGGAAGAAGAACGAAAAGCGGCGTTCCTATTAATTTTTTCAGGAAAGGAGCCCAAATCAGCCATGCAGGATATTGCTGGATTAGAGAATGAAATTCGTGGTAATTTGCTGAAAGCAGGCGGCAAGGCATTTGTGCCGGAAAACGACCGGGCTTTTCTGAGTCTCGAACAGGTGCGCGATCTCATTATCAATGGAGGAGGCATTCCCTGTTATCCGGTATTGCTCGACAATCCCAAAGGCGAGTTCACTGATTACGAAGGCAACTATGAAACATTGTACCAAAAACTTCAGGCGAAAAATGTAAGTAGTCTCGAACTCATTCCCGGCCGAAATCAATTCTCTATATTGAAAGATTTTGTGAAGTTTTTCGATCAAAAGAAATTCGTGATCACTTTTGGTACAGAACACAACACTCCGGCACTTGAGCCTGTAAAGGTATCCTGTTCGGGAAATGTTGAATTGGATGCTGAATTGATTGAAATAGGATACAAAGGAGCTTGTGTTACGGCAGCTCACCAGTATTTGGTTTCTCGTGGCGAAGAAGGCTATCTTGACAATGCCGGCAGTGCAAAGACAGACAAGCTTGACCAATTTGCCCTTTTAGGCAATGCGGTGATCAAATATTTTATTCAAACGCAGGAATAACCATGCAAGAACAAATAATTACACTGATTCCGGCCATCCGGATGATGTTATCAGAAGAAGAAGTGAAGACTCTTCGTTTTTCAGCCGAAGGTGAAACTACCGTGAATTTGCAGTCGGAAGCAGCATTCAAAAGCTCAATTGGTCAGCAAAACGGAATTTTTACAGAATTGTCGGAAACTGTTTTGTCCGAGATTTCAGTAAAAATGATCGAAAGCAAAACTCCGGTTCATGTAATTGGCGTCAAGGGATTTGGTTGCCTGACTGTTTCCGGAAAAGGAATCGGATCAGGCCGGGTAGAGCATAAAATTGCGATTGTTACCGGTGGGGCTCAAGGTTTCGGGGCAGGCATCGTGGAGCACCTGATGCAAAACGGAGCGAATGTGGTGATTGCCGATCTGAATGCCAAAAAAGGGCAGGAGTTTGCTGATTCACTGAATGCAGCAGGGCACAGTAATCAGGCTCTTTTTGTGCAAACCAATGTTGCGGATGCCGCTTCGGTACAAAACCTGATTGCCGAAACAGTGAAAGCTTTCGGTGGTCTCGATCTTTTTATAAGTAATGCTGGTATCTTGAGGGCTGGCGGTCTGGATGAAATGACTCCCGAAACCTTTGAATTGATGACCAAGGTGAATTATTCAGCCTATTTCCTCTGTGCCAAATATGCTTCCAAAGTGATGAAAATTCAGCATCAGTGGAAAAACGATCACTTTACCGATATTATTCAGATTAACTCAAAATCGGGATTGAAAGGAAGCAATAAAAACTTTGCATATGCCGGGGGAAAATTCGGCGGAATTGGGCTTACCCAGTCGTTTGCGATGGAGTTGATGCCTTTTAAAATAAAAGTAAACTCAGTGTGTCCGGGCAATTTCTTCGATGGGCCACTTTGGGCTGATCCAGAAACAGGGCTTTTTGTGCAATACCTGCGTGCCGGAAAAGTTCCCGGAGCCAAAACCATTGAGGATGTGAAACGTTTTTATGAAGCACAGGTTCCTGCCGGGCGTGGCTGTACTCCGCTTGACGTGATGCGCGCGGTATATTACATCATCGAGCAGGAATACGAGACAGGACAAGCCGTTCCGGTTACCGGCGGGCAAAATATGTTGAACTAGAAGCCTCCCCCTGCCCCTCCAAAGGAGGGGGAAGGGTTGCTCCTCTTGATTGTACCCGAAAGAAAGGACTCTCGCGAGGAACTGGTTCAATATTCAATGAAAAAATAGAGAATTAGAAACAATATGTTTTTTTCTCCTCCCCTTTGGGGAGGCCGGGAGGGACTGAAAAATAGAGAAGGTATGAATGAGAATAATAATGCAAGTTCCCAAAACCATCCCCTTAGGGGAGGGCAGGGTGGGGCTCTGACCAAAGCAGTACGCATATACGGAAAAAAGGATTTGCGCCTTGAAGAGTTTGAGTTGCCGCAAATTACTGATGACGAAATATTGGCCAGGGTGGTGAGCGACAGCATTTGCATGTCGTCGTACAAAGCGGCCGAGCAGGGAAGCGATCACAAACGAGTTCCGAATGATATTGATGTGAATCCAACCATGATTGGTCACGAGTTTAGTGGAGAATTGGTGGAAGTGGGGGCCAACTGGCAGCATAAATTCAAAGCCGGTCAAAAATTTTCGATTCAGCCCGCAATTTATTATCCTGATGGACCAGTTGGAGTGCTTAGTGCTCCCGGATATTCGTATCGCTTTATTGGCGGCGATGCCACTTACGTGATTATTCCGAAGGATGTGCTTGTGCAGAATTGTTTGTTGGCTTACGATGGTCCTGGCTTTTATCCGGCTTCGCTGGCCGAACCGCTCTCGTGTGTGATTGGTGCTATGCATGCCAACTATCATACCAATCCGGGCTCTTACGTTCACCAGATGGAAATTGTGCAGGGAGGTAAAATGGCTATTTTGGCCGGAGTTGGTCCGATGGGGCTGGCCGCTATCAATTACACCGTGTTGCGCGAAGACCGCAAACCGGGATTGCTGGTAGTGACTGATATTGATCAGGGACGTTTGGATCGTGCTGCATCCATTTATTCTCCGCAGTGGGCCAAAGAACATGGTATTGAATTGATCTACTTGAATACAGGGAATGCCGAAAATCCGGTGGCGAAATTGAAAGAAACTTCAGGAGGAACAGGCTATGATGACGTGTTTGTTTTTGCTCCGGTTCCTGCGGTAATTGAGCAGGGAGATGCAATTCTTGCATTCGACGGGTGTCTGAACTTTTTTGCAGGTCCTGCCGATCCAAATCTGAGTGCCAAAATGAATTTTTACAATGTGCATTATGCATACACGCATATTGTAGGAACTTCAGGCGGAAATAATGACGATATGGTTGAATCGCTCGAAATGTTTGGCAAAGGTCTCGATCCGGCAGGCTTGGTGACTCACATTGGTGGTTTGAATGCCGTAATTGATACTACATTGAATCTTCCCCATATTCCCGGAGGGAAAAAATTAATCTATACACACATTGATATGCCATTGACCGCAATTGCCGATTTTGCTGAAAAAGGCAAGTTGGATCCGCTTTTCTCAACTTTAAGTGAAATTGTGAGCAAAACCAACGGATTGTGGTCGGTAGAGGCTGAAGAATATTTACTTTCGCACGCGAAAAGTATTTAGGGTATCGGCACTTTTGTTTTTTCTGAGTAAATTGTATGGGATTGAACTGAAAAACAAAAGCCAGACACTCGAATTATAGTGACCGGCTGACTGACGAAAAAAACCAATAAAACAATACCACAGTCGTAAAACTATAATTTAAAATATTGACTATGATTTACATGGCAGACACAGCAAATCTGGATGATCTTCGGATGCTGTACCGTTTTTTCCCGCTACAGGGAGTAACAACAAATCCTACTATTCTGAAACAATCAGGATTGCGTTTGTCAATTGCCGTTCAGGCAATTCAAGAGCTAGTTGGAGGTGGAATGGTTCACGTACAAATGCTGAGTCAGAGTGCGGACGACATGGTTCGTGAAGCGAAGAAGTACAAAAACTTTTTTGATTTCGGGGATAATTTTTACGCAAAAATTCCGGTAACCATGGAAGGTTACAAGGCAATGACCATGCTGAAAGATGCTGGAATTAATGTTACAGCAACGGCTATTTTTACTCAGCAGCAGGCTTTGGTTGCTATGCGTGCAGGAGCCGACTTTGTTGCCCCGTATGTGAGCCGACTCGACAATATTTCGTCGCACGGAATTGAAGTAGTTGCTGACATTGTTCAGAATACAGTTGATTTTGGTTTGAATACCAAAGTGTTGGCGGCCAGTTTTAAAACTGTTGACCAGATTTATCGCGTTAGTATGGCCGGAGCACAGTCGGCAACAATTAATCCTGAGTTGCTTTTTCAGTTAATCAAACACCCGATGACCGACATCAGTGTTCAGCAATTTGAGAAAGACGGAGAAGGACTTTACGATATTGAGTTTTAGAACCAGAAAGAAAAGGATAGGAGGAATTAACTTCTATCCTTTTCTTGTAGTGCAAAAGTCTTTAGTTTTCGGTATTCTGGACCAGACGGTTTCAATATACTTTCGAAAAGTATAAGCTGATTAACGGTTATAACTTGCAGCGTTTTCTTGGGAAATTGGTCCATCAATTCATAAAATTGGCGAGGTTTTGAGATCGATTGAATGCGACCCAGTGTGAGGTGTGGCTGAAAACGGCGATCTTCTTTCTGGAATCCGGCTAACCCGAGCTCTTTTTCAAGTGTTTGCTGAAATTCTTCGAGAGTTGATGATTGTAAAATTTTCAGCCATAGTACCCGCAATTGGCTGCGGTCGCGGAAATAGCCGGGTTGTCCTATTGAAAAAGAAAAACTTGCGGTTTGCTGGCATACATTTTCTGTTTGGCGAATAATATCTGCAATTTGTTCATCCGATTGGTCGCCGAAAAACTTCAGTGTAAGATGAAATTGTTGCTCATTTACCCAGCGAATTCGTTCTTCCTGTAGTTCGTCGCGAAGCAAATCAATAACATCCGTGACTTCCGGCTCAGGGCAAATTTCGATAGCAATAAAAACGCGCTTCATTGGATAACCCCTGCTTCAATGTAAAAAATTATTTCTTCAATCATTCGGTCTTCAGTTTTCGGATCGTAATGCGATTTCAGATTATTTCCAAAAACTTTGGCAACTCCCTGCCAGAAAAAGGCCGTCAGTTTTCCTTTTAAATCCTGAATGAGTTCATAGGACGTGTTACCGGTTTCCCGATCGATTAATTTTATGAGGATACGCCCTTCTGTGATTGTTAGTTTTTTCAGTTGAGGCCCGTATTCTTTGAATAGTTGGTCTTCTACCTGTTTCATGTATTTGCGGCGCAGCTTTCGGTCGGTAGTTTGTTTCATCCTTTGATCGTACTCGTTCAGCAACTCTTTGGCTCGTTTGGCAAACGGATAAACCTTTTTTACTTTGTTGACCAATCTCCAGTATTGTTGCTCGTATCGTCGCGAGCTGAAATCTTTTCGGGGGAAAACATATATTTCGCCAATGGTGAGATGCGGTAATGTATCTCCTTCAATTTTTATTCCGGTCAAAACCTGTCCTTTTGTTTGTTGCTGACTCATTCCAACCAGGCAACAAGCTAATAAAAATAGTATCAGTAAGCCTTTCTTCACCATTCAGCACATTTTTGCGAAGATATATATGTTATTAAACAAAAACGAATAAAGCTGAGTTTCATTTTAGGCCCGAACAATGTTTGTATATTTGAGGCACGAAAAGAGGTTTTTTTTATGATGGAAAAAATGAAAATCGATGTTTGTTCGGAATTTGGCAAACTCGAAGGTGTTGTTGTACACACGCCCGGCCAGGAGGTTGAAGAAATGACTCCTGAAAATGCTGAACGTGCTTTGTATAGCGATATTTTAAATTTATCAGTGGCCGCGAAAGAATATTCGCAATTGAAAGGTGTGCTGAATAAAGTAAGCAAAACATTTGAAGTGAAAGATTTGCTGTCGGATATTTTGACCGATGCGAACGTAAAACAATCGTTGCTGGAAGAAATCTGCAAAAATGAAAGTGCGTTGCGTATTCTGCCCGGATTGCAGGAATTGGATGCGCCGGAGCTTGCCCGGCAACTGATTCAGGGCGTACCGTTGAAGCGAGATAATCTGACCAGTTTTTTAAGCGACGATCGCTTTAGTTTGCGTCCGTTGCACAACTTTTTATTTACCCGCGATGCTTCCATGGGGTTTTACAATCAGGTGCTGATCGGGAAAATGGCAAGCCGCGTTCGCGATCGGGAATCGATCATTATGGATGCAATTTTTACGCATCATCCGATGATGGAAACCAGTACAATTAACCCCCTTCAGGCAAACGGGAATTTCAATGCCGAAAAAATTACCATTGAAGGAGGCGATTTTCAGGTTGCCCGCGAAGACGTGTTGGTAATCGGAACTGGTATTCGCACATCAACACACGGTATCGATTTTATACTGGAGGAACTGAAATCACGTCCGGGAAAAACGCACCATGTGCTGGTGCAGGAATTGCCCGAAACGCCCGAATCATTCATTCATCTTGATATGGTTTTTACTTTCCTCGATCGCGATGCCTGCATGATTTATGAACCGCTTATTCTGGGAACAAATCGTTTCCATACCATTCATATTAAAATTGAAAACGGAGAAGTCGCATTGATTCGTGAAGAAAAGAATTTGCTTTCAGCATTGAAAAAACTGGGCATGGATTTGCAACCGGTTACCTGTGGAGGAAACAAAGATTTGTGGACTCAGGAGCGGGAACAGTGGCATAGTGGGGCTAACTTTTTTGCTTTTGCTCCGGGACAGGTGATTGGTTACGAGCGAAATGTGCATACCATCGAAGAAATGAGCAAAAACGGATTTGAAATTATTCGCGCTGAAGATTTATTGAGAGGCGATGCAACAATTCCTTCCGGCAAATGTGCAATTACCATTGCTGGTTCGGAACTGGCTCGTGGTGGCGGTGGTGCTCGTTGTATGACCATGCCTTTCCGTCGCAGTAAAGTAGATTGGTAATTGATATTCAGAAAGTAGGATTTCTTTTACTTCCGGTATAAAAGCTTATTTTTGCGCAATGCGAAAATTACGAAATAACGAACTCGGTCGTTTGAATGCTGAACAATACAAACAGGCCGGAAAGGTGCCCATTGTTGTTGTGCTCGATAATGTGCGCAGTTGCAACAATATTGGATCTTTTTTTCGAACCTCGGATGCCTTGCTGATCGATAAAATTTATTTGTGCGGAATTACCGCAACGCCTCCTAATGCTGAAATTCATAAAACTGCATTGGATGCAGAAAAAACAGTTGATTGGGAATATTGGGAAAAAACAGAAGAGTTGGTTGTTCAACTTAAATCGGATGGATATTCTGTGTTTGCCATCGAGCAGGTGGAAAATAGCATCATGCTACCCGATTTTGATCCGCTGCAATACGAGAAAATTGCAATCGTTTTTGGTAACGAAGTAAAAGGAGTGCAGCAACAGGTGGTTAATCTTTGTGATAACAGCATTGAAATTCCTCAGTTTGGAACCAAACATTCGTTTAATGTTTCTGTAAGCGCCGGAATTGTACTTTGGGATTTGTTCAGTAAATTGAAGTACCGAGGCTGATAATTTAATTCTTCGCTGGGCTCATAATGCTCTTCCAGAATTGTATGATATGTAATAATTTTCATATTTTTGAAACACTCATAATCTGACTATGCCTAAAGAGATCAATGCTGATTATCTTTTATGGGAAAGGCTGAAAAAGGGTGAAACCACTGCTTTTAATCAATTGTACGAGCAGTATGCCGATATCCTCTTCTCGTTTGGGATGGTGTATTCCAAAGACAGAGAACGGGTAAAAGATTGTATTCATGACTTGTTTTTCGAGCTATATAAATACCGGAAGAATTTGTCGTCAAACGATAATATTCGGAATTATTTATTTAAATCACTCAAACGAAAGATTCAGTCGGGGCAGCAAGGCAAGCTAAGCTTGGTTTATACTTCCGAATCGTCGGTGCTGAACCGTGATATTATTGATGATAGTGACGATGAAAACTTGCAGGAAAATGCAAGAAGATTGAGCGTTGCCATTCGTAAACTTCCGGAGCGGCAGCAAGAAGCTCTGAATTTGCGTTTCGTGATTGGAATTCCTTATCCCGAAGTTGCGAAGATCATGGATATTTCTCTTGAGTCGGTTCGTACCTTGGTATATCGTTCGGTGAAAACATTACGTGAAGAGTTAAAAGAGAATGAACTGATACTATTTTTCTTCTTGAAAACATAACCCATACTACAATTATATTTCAGTAAATCCTACAATGAATGAAGAAACAATACATAAGAAAGCAGAAGAGATACTCACCGACGATTCCCTGTTAACGGAAAGCGGAGAGGTTCTCTCTTGTCCCGGAGTGGATGAGGAGGAATTGCTTTTTTCGAGGTCGATTCAGCAGTCGCTGTTAAATCAGCGAAAAGAATGGAGCTCTGACGAAAAAGCGGCACTGCAACAACAGATTAACCAATCGCTAAGAAAGGCAGACAAAACGATGCGTTTAACCCGAATTGCATCGATTGCTGCAATTTTGCTTATTGCCTTTACGGCAACTTTTGTCGTATGGCAGTCGCAACGTTCAGGGGTGCTTTACTTTGCGTTGAATCATGCCAATTTTACGCCCAAGGAACAAACCCGGTTGATCTTCGAGCAAGGAGAAGAATTTGATGTAGAAACAACGGAGTCAGAGATTAAGTATTCATTAACCAATAATTCAATTAAGATTGATACGCTTCGTCAAATAAATGCATTGAATCATGAAAAAAGTTATCATACTTTGCTTGTTCCTTTTGGGAAAAGAACCAAAATTACACTTTCAGACAATACTATTGTTTGGGTAAATTCAGGTTCGAAGTTGGTATATCCATCGTACTTCGATAAAAAGAAACGGGAAGTATTTCTGGAGGGAGAAGCGATTTTTGATGTTGCACATCAGGAGAACAGTTCGTTTCATGTATTGACGAAAAACATGGAAGTAAAGGTGCTGGGAACTATTTTTTCGCTGTGCGCTTATGATGACGAATCATCGGTGAGCGCTGTTTTACAACAAGGTCTGATTGAATTAAAATACAAGAAACCAATGTCGCTGGGGTATAGCCACCAAACAATTACCCCAGGAATGATGGTTGTTTATTGTCCGAAGAAAGGCAATCTGCATCAAAGTTTTGTGAATAGCAAAAATTACATGTCGTGGAAAGATGGTTATGTAATTCTGGAGAAAAAAACACTGGGATACATCACCCGAAAACTGTCGCGCTATTACAATATTCCAATTCAGATTGAAGAAGAAGATTTAGCCGAAGAAACTTTTTCCGGCTATCTCGATTTACGAAATACGGCCCAACAAGTACTTGATATAATCTCTGAAGTAATTAACATTGACGTAGAAGCAAAAGAAGAACAAATTATTATTACCCGAAAAGCAGACGATACTAGTGTTAACGGTAGTGTGAAAAATAGTTGACAAAATTCTAGTTTGAAATTTGTTGTCGGGCAACGGGAACATGAGGTTTAGAGTAAATGTTTTGTTATTTATCGTTGTCGCTTTTTGTACCTCAGTGGAGGCTCAAAATACAAAATTGTCCATTCGATTGCAGCAGGTCAGTTTGGGTAATGTGCTTGAACTTATTCAAAAGCAAAGCGAATACATCTTTTTTTATAAAGATGATCAGGTTGATTTGAATACCCTTGTTTCGGTAGATGCAGAAAATCAAACCATTGACGAGATTCTCGGACAGACATTGCGAAATACCGATTTGAAATACAAAATATTCGGACGTCAGATTGTTATCATTCCTCTTCAGGAAAAGAAAGAAGCAAATGATATTTTTTCGAAAATTATTTTAGGGGATGAAAAACGCACAATACATGGACTGGTTACCGATGAGGAAGGAAATTCTTTGCCTGGTGTTTCGATTGTGGTGAAAGGAATGTTTTACGGAATTGTTTCGGACATTGACGGCAGATATTCACTCGAGATACCTGGAGATACAGAAACAATCGTTTTTCATTATGTGGGAATGCAAACTCAGGAGGTACAAATTCTTGCCCGGGATGAAATAAATGTAGTTCTTAAAGCTGAAACTTTTGATGTAGATGAAGTGATTGTTTCTGCATTGGGAATCAAACGCTCGGAAAAATCATTGACGTATGCAACGCAAACAATTAGTGGCGAAGAGCTTACCCGTGGTCGTGAGTACAACTATGTAACCAGTTTGACCGGAAAAATATCGGGTATCGAAATTACCCGAAGTGCAGCCGGAGCCGGAGGTTCGACCAAGGTGATTTTGCGTGGAAATAAGTCGTTGAGTACTACCAGTGAGCCTCTTTTTGTAATTGACGGTATTCCGATGGCCAACAACAAAGGGCCTCAGTTGGGAATGTTTGGCGGCAAAGATGGAGGAGATGGCCTCTCGCAGTTAAATCCGGATGATATAGAAAGTATTAGTATTTTAAAGGGTGCAAATGCTGCTGCATTGTATGGCAGTCAGGGTGCAAATGGGGTGGTGTTGGTGACAACACACAGCGGGAAAAAGGGACAAACGAATGTATCTTTTAGTTCAAGTTTAGCCGTTGAAAGTATTCTGGAGTTGCCTAAACTTCAGTTTAAATATGGAAGCGAAGGCGGAGCAAAAGAAAGTTGGTCGAATACTCCCGGTAATTACAACAGTAGTTTTGTACGCGATTTCTTTCGTCCGGGCGTAAACCGGGTAAACACACTCACTTTTAGCGGAGGAAACGATCGAACTACCGTGTATTTTTCGTTTTCAAATACGGACATCAGCGGTATTATTCATAAAAATGAATACCTGAAAAATAACATTACGCTGAAACAATCAACATCGGTATTTGATGGTCTTTTGACAGTTAGTTCGAATGTGATGTTGTCTGACGAAACAGTGAAAAATAAAAACATCGCCGGATACTATTTGAACCCACTGACCGGATTATATTTTTTCCCTCGGGACGGAGCAGTACCAATGAATGCAACCGATGGAATAAAAAGAGATTATAACTATTTTTCGAAAAATTATCAGTATTTCGATACAATAAGAAATATGTATTTGCAGAGTTGGATTGTTAACGACCATTTTCAATCCAATCCGGAGTGGATTATTTATAATCAACCGAAAGATGATCAGGTGAAACGAGCCATTGCTAATTCAACGCTTGATTTCAAATTCAGTAAGAAGATCGACATGCAGTTGAGGGGAAGTTATGATTATGCAGTTCGTACGCACGAGCAAAAGAACAGAGCTGGCTCAAATGCAACCAATGTACACGAGAACGGATCGTGGGAGTATGAAAAATTTTCGGACGAATTAATTTATGGCGATGCAATTTGCTCGTACCACAATAAATTTGGAAATATACATATGGATGCAATGGTTGGCGCGAGTTACCAACGCATAAAATATGGTTTAGGTTTTAGTGTGAACACGGCTCGTGATGGACTGAAATATCCCAATGAATTTTATTTTCAGAATATTGAGGATAACGTGATGGTTCAGTCAACACTCCAGAGTAGTCTGATTAAAGAAGCCGTTTTTGGGAATGTGCAATTATCATACAAGGAGAGATTATTTTTTGAGTTTTCCGGTCGTAATGATTGGGCTTCAAGTTTGTACGGAACAGGAAATGATTCCTATTTCTATCCATCGTTTGGCGCGGCTGCACTAATCAGTGAAATGGTGGATCTTCCAGATTTTATAAGTTATGCAAAAATGCGGGCTTCTTATTCGGTAGTTGCCAACGAGGTGCCTTTTAATACAGTGAAGCCGAACAATACAATTACGCTAACAGGAGTTGAATTGAATACCCGTAAGCCATTTACAAACCTTAAACCAGAAATGATTCGCAGTTTTGAATTCGGCGGAGACTGGCGTTTCTTTAGTGGGCGATTTGGTGTTGATTTAACGTACTACAACATCAATAGTAAAGACCAATTTATTGCGTTGCCTGCCCCATCCGGTTCTGGTTATACCGAATATTACGTCAATGCAGGTGAAGTAATCAATTCCGGAGTAGAATTGTCATTGTCGCAAGAAATGATTCGACTAAAAAATTTTAGTTGGCATTCGCGTGTGAATTATTCCAGAAATAGAAATAAGATTATATCGCTTCATCCGGATTTGAAAAATCCAATTTCACTATCCGACAACGAAGGCTATCAGTTGATAATAAAAGAAGGAGGCTCTTTTGGTGATTTGTACGTGCATAAATTTTTACGGGACGAGGAAGGGCATATGCTGCTCGATCGGAACGGAAATATCATGCGAACAACAGATAAAGAATATATTGGAAACTCCAATCCTTCATGGAGCTTGGGTTGGAATAATACATTCAATTATCGTAAATTTTCATTGAGTTTCTTATTCTCTGGAAAATTTGGCGGAAAGGTAATTAGTCAAACTGAAGCGATGCTCGATGGCTACGGGGTAAGCAAACGAACTGCTGATGCCCGCGATAGCGGAGGTGTTGAGGTAAATGCTCTGGATGCAAACGGCGTATTGGTTAGCCGGATGGATGCAAAAAAATATTATACGTTTATTGGCGATCGTAATGGAATAAAAGAAGCTTATACATACGACCGTACAACTATTCGCCTTGGTCAGGTAAATTTTACGTACCGGCTTGCTTTTCCCCGATCCAGACTTCAGGAATTATCGCTGTCTCTGACCGGACAAAATCTTTTCTTTATCTACAAGAAAGCTCCGTTTGATCCGGAAGTAACACTCAACACAAAAAATACCGACCAGGCATTGGATAATTTCAGCCTTCCAATAACCCGAACTTTGGGTGGAACAATAAAAATAACATTCTGAAAAATTATTAAACAGACTTGTTTCTCTGGCTAGAGTGCTAAAAAATACATTTAGTTGTTATTTTTTTTATTTCTCTATTCGTGTTGATTTCTTGCTATTTAAGAGTTGAGGAGTAAAAATCAGTAAAAAAAATACATTTTTAGAGTCTATATTTTTGATGAATCTTTCTTGTGGATTTCAACGTTGGTAATGAAATGCCAATTCCGAAAAACACTTTATGACTTCAGAGAAAGACGATAGGAAATCAGTAACATTCAGAAACGGAGATGCCGGGAATAGAGCATCTAATAATTCCGTTAATGAGTTTGTTGATGAACGTGCTTTTTTTGAAGCTGATCGGTATTTTGGTGAGTATTCTGCTTCCCGGGCTTTTCTTCGTCAGGATGAAAAAAGAAAAATAGGAAATAAGATTGCCGATACAATTTCGCACTATCGTAGAAGAAAGCTGATGCAAAAATTAAGTTTGGCAGCATCGCTGATTTTTATTGTTGGAACTCTTGTTTTCTTGCAAGTTAATAATCGTACGCAATTAAAAGACTATTTGGCGAACATCCCAACTGTTGACGAGAGTGTATCTACTCGTTTGTTTTTATCCGGTGAAAGAGAAGTGATTATTGATTCGCGCGAATCAAAGATTGAATATGCTGAGGCTGGAGATGAGGTGCGAATCGACTCTGATCAATCGGTTGAGCAGGATTTGGTAGAGACAGAAGCAGCTCCCAATACAGTGGTTGTTCCCTATGGAAAGCGAACAATGATTTGCCTTTCTGACAACAGTAAAGTGTGGCTTAATTCTGGTTCCCGGTTGATTTATCCGGCTCGTTTTGATTCCGACAAACGCGAAGTTTACCTGGAAGGAGAAGCAATTTTTGAAGTCAGTCATGATCCGGAACATCCTTTTCATGTGCTTACCCGAGATGTAGAAGTGAAAGTTTTGGGAACTGTATTCAATCTTACTGCTTATCCTGACGAATTGGTGACGCAAACAGTTCTGGAACATGGAGCTGTTGAACTGAAATTTCAGGGCGAAAGCATGTGGGCAAAATCAAAAACGAAAATGGTGCCGGGTTCTTTGGCTGTATATGATCCACAGAAAAAAACAGTAGAGCAGACTCGTGTTGATCCAAAGTATTACACTTCGTGGAAAGATGGTTATTTGGCAGTTGAGAGTCAAAAACTGGGCGAAATTCTTAAAAAAGTTGCACGCTACTACAATGCATCGATCCGGATTAGTGACCGGGCATTGGAGCAAGAAATGTTCTCGGGAAATTTGGACTTACAGCAATCGGTTGATCAGGTGATTGAAGTTATTGCTGAGTTTATCAGGTTTAAGGTTGAACGAATGAATAATGAAATAGTTATATCAAAAATATGAAAAAAGAAAACCGGAAAGTGCGGCTACACCTTCCGGCGTGAGTGAAATAACATTGCGTTAGCAAATTATTAATCCCAAAATTTCGAATTTATGAAAAAAATGAATCAAAGTGAGCCGAAGATCCCTCTGAGGATATTCCGGATCCGAAAATTTAACCTTTTGAAAATCTTTGTGCTATTATTGTACGTGTCGGGCAGCACTTGTCTGCTTGCATCCAGTGCAATGGCAGCTTCTCCAGGCTCATTACAAAGTGAGCAACAGAAGAAAACCGTAAAAGGAGTTGTGAAGGATGACGCAGGGGAGCCAATTCCCGGAGCATCCGTAATGGTGAAAGGTACTTCAGTTGGACAGATTACGGATATGGACGGTCGGTTTGCTCTTGAAGTACCCGCTGGTAATCAGACTCTTGTGGTTTCATTCGTAGGGATGAAAACTGTTGAAGAGGCAATTGGCGACCGCACAGAAATAGACGTTGTAATGGTTAGTGAAACAATTGGCGTGGACGAAGTAGTAGTTACTGCATTGGGTATTCAGCGCGACAAAAAATCACTTACTTATTCATCTCAACAGGTGAGCGGCGAAGAAATGATGAAATCCCGCGACATCAACTTCATGAATAGTTTGAGTGGTAAAACGGCAGGTCTTGAAATTAAAAAGAGTGTTTCAGGTGCTGGTGGTTCTACTAAAACTGTTTTGAGAGGAAACAAATCACTTAGCCAGGTGAGCGACCCATTGTATGTAATCGATGGTATTCCGATGGTTAACCGTAAAAATGGTCAATCTGGTATGTGGGGTGGAACAGACGAAGGCGATGGTCTTTCTCAAATCAACCCGGACGACATCGAAAGCATCAGTATTTTGAAAGGCTCAAATGCTGCAATTTTATATGGTAGTCAAGGAGCAAATGGTGTAATCATGATCAATACCAAAAAAGGAAAAGCTGGTAAAACAACTGTAAGTTTCAGCTCAAGTACTGTTTTCGAATCAATTATCGAAACACCTGAATTGCAGTTTGATTATGGAAGTGACGCCGGAGCAAAAGAAAACTGGTCGTACACCAAAGGCAATTATGCAAGCAATTATGTTGACGATTTCTTTCAAACAGGTTCAAATCTGGTGAATACCGTATCAATTAGTGGTGGTAACGATAAAACAACTGCGTATTTTTCATACGGAAATACTACCTCCAGAGGAGTTATTCCAAATAACGAATACCAGAAAAATAACGTTACTTTCCAACAGTCAACCAAATTATTGAACGACAAATTGTCTATTCGTTCAAACGTAATGTTGACTTCAGAAAAAACGAAAAACCGCAACACTGCTGGATACTATCTGAACCCATTGACTGGCTTGTATTTCTTTCCACGTAATGGAGCTAAACCATTAAGCACTACTGATAAAACATTGCGAGATTTCAATTATTTCAAAGAAAATTATCAGAGATTTGATACGGATCGTAACATGTATCTTCAGGAATGGTTTGTAAATGATCACCACCAGTCAAATCCATATTGGTTGATTAATAAACAACCCAAAGAAGACCTTACCAAAAGGGTAATTGCCAGCGTTAGTATGGACTATGAGATTACAAAAAAATTGAAATTTCAGGCAAGGGGAAGCTACGATTATGCTGAAAAAACTTACGAACAGAAATTTTATGCCGGAGGTAACAGTACAAATATTTCAGAAACAGGAAGATGGAGCTATCAGAAATATTCAGATGAATTACTTTATACTGATGGAATCTTCACTTATAATGACAAATTCGGGGAAATCAGCCTGAATGGAGTATTGGGTGCCAGCTATCAGCAATCTGTTTACGGAAAAGGTGTTAGTGTGGATAATGGAACCAATTCATTGTTTTATGCAAATGAATTCTATTTCCAGAATCTTCCAACCAATGTGCCGGTAAATTCTACTTATGCCGGAAAAGTAATTAAAGAAGGTGTTTTTGCAAACGTACAATTGGGTTACAAAGACATGATTTATCTTGATTTATCCGGCCGTAATGACTGGTCTTCTACTTTAGCCGAAACTGGTAATCAGTCTTATTTCTATCCATCTATTGGTTTATCAGGTATTGTTTCTCAAATGGTTACTTTGCCTGAGTTTGTCAGCTTTGCCAAACTTAGATCATCCTACAGTACTGTAGCGAACGAAGTTCCATTTAACCGTGTTAGCCCACAGAATACTATCACTTCAAGTGGTGGTGTAAATCGTAACACACAGAAACCTTTTACCAACTTGAAACCAGAGATGATTACAAGTTTGGAACTTGGTGCTGATTTGAGATTTTTGAACGGACGAGTTGGGTTAGATTTTACCTATTACAATATTAATAGTAAAGATCAATTTATTACTTTGCCAGCTCCTTCTGGTTCTGGTTATACTTACTATTACATCAATGCTGGTGAAATTGTAAACAAAGGAATTGAACTTACCTTGACAGCAGAACCTGTGAAAACGAACGATTTCGGATGGAACACAGCTGTCAATTTCTCGAAAAACGCGAACGAAATTGTTGAGATAGTTCCTGAATTTGCTGATAAAAAAATTGAATACGGTAGCTCTGAAGGATACGCTACCTATGCAATGGCTGGCGGTTCTTTTGGTGATTTGTATGGATACAAATTCCAACGCAATGCAAACGGTCAAATCATGTTGAATGAGGCAGATGGAAAACCACTTAGAACCACCGACCGTGAATATTTAGGAAACCTTGAGCCTGACTTTAGCTTAGGCTGGAACAATAATCTGAATTACAAACAATTCTCGTTAAGCTTTTTGATTAATGCCAAAATTGGAGGAGAATGTTTTAGTCAAACTGAATCAATGCTTGATGGTTATGGCGTAAGTAAACGTTCAGGAGATGCAAGGGCTAATGGCGGTGTAGAAATTAACGCAATAAAAGGTTCAACTGCTGTAACCAAAATTGACCCGAAATTGTATTATACAACTGTAGGTGAAAGAAACGGTATTGCTGAAGCATATGTTTATGACAGGACCAATGTGCGACTGGCTCAGTTGGCGCTTACTTATGATTTCGATGTGAAGAAACTCAATTTGCCAATTAAAGCTGCATCTCTTTCAGCTGTTGGACAGAACTTATTCTTCCTGTATAAGGACGCTCCTTTCGATCCGGAATTGACGATGAGTACAAACATGAATTCTCAATCATTGGATAATTTCAATGTGCCTTCAACAAGGACATTCGGGTTCAACCTTAAAGTTACATTCTAATAATTTGACACAATGAAAAAATTCATATTTATATTAGTGGCAGCATTCTTTGCGAATGCATGTACCGATCAGTTTGAGGAGGCTAACAAAAATCCTTATGAAATCACAGGTGAATCATTGAAGCAAGATTTTAACCATGTTGGTGCTTATTTCTCTTCAATGTTGGGTAATATTTTTGGACATCAGATTGAAGAAAACCTTGTGGCCGAGTCGTTTGCTGACTATATGGCAACTCCAACTCCTTTCGTGAGTGGTGTAAATAATACAACTTATTACATCCGTTGGAACACATATTGGGATCGCATTTATAGTAACATTATGGCTCCTTCGAAACAAGTAATTGAAATTGCAGAAGCAGATGGTTACGATGTGTTTGCTGAATGGGCACGTTTAATTCGTATCCTTGGTATGTCGCGTTTAACTACTTACCATGGGCCGGTTATTTATTCTGATTATGGTTCAAGCGAATCGACAATTAAATACGACAGTGAGCAAGAATTATATAACGCATTCTTCTCTCAGTTGGACAAAATTCAGTCAGTATTCTCAGCAAATCAGAATTATGTGGGAATGAAGAAATTTGATGCCAGCTATGGCGGTGATGTGAGAAAATGGATGAAACTTGTGAACTCAATGCGTTTGCGTTTGGCTATTCGTATTTCAAAAGTAGCTCCGGCTTTGGCAAAAACTCAGGGCGAAAAAGCAATTAGCGACCCTGCTGGCTTGATTTTGAATAATGCTGACAATTTCACTGTTTCTCTTTATGGAAGTAAATTGTACTTGGCAGTTATTTGTTTTGAATGGGAAGATACCCGCATGTCTGCCGGTATGGAATCTTTCTTGGTTGGTTTTAAAGACCCACGTATTGAAAAATATTTCCAACCTGCAACTGAAGCGGGTGTATATTCCGATCATCCTGAGTTCCCATACAAAGGAATCCGCAATGGTGCTGAACTTGTTGCAAAAAGTGACCGTACGGGTTTCTCTAAAATCAACGAAAGCTTTAAAACAATTACCAAACGTAATTATTTAGCTGCTTCTGAGGTGTATTTTGATCTGGCAGAAGCTAGCTTAAGAGGCTGGGCTGGTGCAGGAAATGCAAAAGATAATTACGAAAATGGAATTCGTGCTTCATTTGCTGATTGGGGTGCCGGAGGTGTTGATGCTTATTTGGCTGATGATACCAGCAAGCCGATTAGCTATGATGACCCGAAAGCAACCGGAGCAGTGAACGATTTTACTCCTCGCACAACAGTAACAGTTAAATGGAACGAAAGCGATTCAAAAGAACTGAAACTGGAAAAAATCATTACTCAAAAATGGATTGCTGGATTTTATAACCCGAACGAACCTTGGGCTGATTTCCGCAGAACAGGTTATCCTAAAATCCCAACTGTTTATAAAAACGACAGTAGTCCAGATTGGGGTGTTATTCCTACTGGCGAATGGATCAAAAGGATGCCTTTCGTTCCTTCTGAAAGGACAGGAAATGCTCAGGGAGTTGCTGCAGCTGTTGCAACAATGGGCTCCGGAGCCAAAGATGATATTGCAACTCGCTTGTGGTGGGATACAGGAGGTGCAAACTTCTAATCAATCAATTCAAATCATTTTTTTGAAATATTCCTGACTCTTGGAGGAGGTGTTCCTGAACAAAAGGGCACCTCCTTCTGTTTTTTATGGCTCTTGATTTAGTATTAATGCTTTCGTTTATGAGGTTGAAATTGATTTTATTGATATGGGTGTTTTTTTGTATTGCGAACGAGTCAACTCAGGCCCAGGAGCATAATCACGAACATTCGAAATATCATTTGGCTACCGGACTTGGAGCCACTTGGTTGTTTGCGGAAGAAGTTGTAATGCCCGGTATTCATTTTCATGCAATGCGAAATATCGATGATCACGGTAAATATAGTGCCGGACTGGGATTCGAAACTTTACTTGATGAGCATGCCCATCATACGGTGAGTTTTCTTGTGGGCTATTCGCCCATTGAGCGTCTCACGATTGAGGCTGGTCCGGGCTGGACATTTTCGAAGCATGAAGGTGCATGGGAGAACGGACTTTCCGGACATCTTGAATGCATTTATGAATTTGAGTGGAAAGGAATTCATCTGGGGCCAATGGCCGGAGTTGGATTTGATCATGAAGAAACCCATTTCTCGTTGGGACTTCATGTGGGGATTGGACTAAAATAACAGAGCCAAAAACAAATTAAAACAATCATGATTTTAAGAAATCACTAATGTGGATAAAATTCAAGGTTGATAAGACAAGAGTTTATAGGGAAATATAGATTTCTAACAGGAAAGTTAAACCGTCTTTATTTGTAATGAATGGTAAGACCTGGAAAAAACGGATGAAAACAGGAGTATCTGTTGTTTTCATCCGTTTCTATTTTTAATACTTATAGATTAGTTGGTTTCTGATCGATTATTTTTCGAGTAAAGGATTCCATCCTTGTGCCTGCAAAGCAATCGCTGAACCACCTCTTGTAATCAGTTGGGCACCCTCGCTTGCTTCGGTAATGTGTCCAATGATGGTAAAATCAAATTCCTTTTTTACTTTATCATGATCGGCCAGCGGAACCGTAAATAACAGTTCGTAATCTTCGCCTCCGTTCAATGCTGCTACCAGTGGGTTGATGTTTAGTTCCTGTGCAAATTGGCGGGTTTGCATGTCCATCGGGATTTTTTCTTCGTAAATGTGGCATCCCACATTCGATTGCTTGCACAAATGCAATACCTCTGACGAAAGTCCGTCTGAAATATCAATCATTGATGTTGGTTGAACACCCAAATCTTTCAGTAGTTGAACTACATCGCGGCGAGCCTCCGGTTTTAGCTGTCGTTCCAAAATGTAGTCGTATCCCTCCAGTTGAGGTTGTTCTTTCGGATTTACCTTGAATACTTCGTTCTCGCGCTCCAATAGTTGTAGTCCCATGTAGGCGCCACCTAAATCACCCGAAACGCATACCAGATCGTTCACTTTGGCCCCCGACCGGTATGCAATCGAATTGGTATCAGCTTCGCCGATTGCAGTAATGCTGATTACCAGTCCTGTCATCGAACTGGTAGTGTCGCCGCCAACCAGATCCACGCCATATTTTTCGCAAGCTAAATGAATTCCGGCATACAATTCCTCCATCGCCTCAAGCGAGAATTTACTTGACACTGCAATTGACACCGTAATCTGCTTGGGTTGTGCATTCATGGCATATACGTCAGATAAATTTACGATTACCGACTTGTAGCCCAAATGTTTTAGCGGAACATACATCAGGTTAAAATGAATGCCTTCGACCAATAAATCGGTAGTCACTACAATTTTTTTATCTTGAAAGCTTAAAACCGCTGCATCGTCGCCAACTCCTTTGATGGTGCTGTCGTTTTTCAGTTCTATTTTATTGGTTAAATGCTCGATCAACCCAAACTCGCCAAGCGAAGAAAGTGGGGTTCTTTTTGCGTTTTCTGTCATATTTAAATTCAGATTATTTTGTCCTTTGATCTGACAATTATTAGGCAAAAATAGCTTTACTTGCTTATCTTTGCAATTTATTTTTAAACAGTACTTCCTTCCAATTGTTATAGATACTACAATTGAAACGAGGAAGGAAAACAAGATAGAATGGAAGAACAACAACAAATATTAAATGAGGTAACAAATCAGGAATACAAATACGGTTTTGTTACGAACATTGAAACTGAAACGATACAAAAGGGATTGAACGAGGAGGTTATTCGTCTTATTTCAGCAAAAAAAGAAGAACCTGAATTCATGCTCGAATTTCGCTTGAAAGCGTATCGCGAATGGCTGAAGATGGAAATGCCCGAATGGGCTTACCTGAATATTCCGCCTATCGATTTTCAGGAGGTAATATATTATGCTGCACCGAAAAGCACTCCCAAATACCAAAGTATGGATGAAGTTGATCCTGAATTGCTGGATACATTCAATAAGTTGGGAATTCCGCTGGAAGAACAAAAAATGTTGGCCGGAGTAGCGGTAGATGCTGTAATCGACAGTGTGTCGGTAAAAACAACATTTAAAGAAACGCTTGCTGAAAAAGGAATTATTTTCTGTTCATTCAGCGAAGCGGTAAAAGAACATCCCGATTTGATACAGAAATATCTGGGAATGGCCGTGCCAATTACCGATAATTATTTTGCGGCGCTCAATTCGGCTGTTTTTTCTGATGGCTCATTTTGTTACATTCCGAAAGGAGTTCGTTGTCCGATGGAATTATCCACCTATTTCCGTATCAATGCGGCAGGAACCGGGCAGTTTGAACGAACCCTGATTATTGCCGATGACGACAGCTATGTTAGTTATCTGGAAGGCTGTACTGCCCCCATGCGCGACGAAAATCAGTTGCATGCTGCGATAGTTGAGATAATCACGATGGATCGTGCTGAAGTAAAATATTCAACCGTACAAAACTGGTATCCTGGCGATAAACAAGGACGTGGAGGTATTTATAATTTTGTAACCAAACGCGGCATTTGTCGCGGCGTTTCGTCAAAAATCAGCTGGACACAGGTTGAAACCGGTTCGGCTATTACCTGGAAATACCCCAGTTGCGTTCTGATTGGTGATAATTCAATTGGCGAATTCAATTCGGTGGCCGTAACCAACAATTATCAGCAGGCCGATACCGGTACTAAAATGATTCACATCGGTAAAAATACACGAAGTACGATTGTGTCGAAAGGTATTTCTGCCGGAAAAAGTAATAATGCTTACCGCGGATTGGTAAAAGTACTTCCGGGAGCAGTGAATGCGCGTAATTTCTCTCAGTGCGATTCGCTCTTGCTTGGCTCGCATTGTGGTGCACATACTTTTCCGTACATAGAAGTGGGAAACAAAAGTTCGGTAGTCGAACACGAAGCAACCACTTCGAAAATTGGTGAAGACCAGATTTTCTATTGCAATCAGCGCGGTATTTCAACCGAAGATGCAATCGGAATGATTGTAAACGGTTATGCCAAAGAAGTACTGAATAAACTTCCGATGGAATTTGCTGTGGAAGCTCAAAAATTATTGCAGATCAGCCTTGAAGGAAGTGTGGGGTAAGCTGGCTCCTCCAAACCTCCCCGAAAGGGAGGCTTCAGAAACCTGAGTATATAAATGAATTTTAAATCAAATATAAAACAACAATTTCCCGGGAGTAAAAAGTAGTTCGGGAGTTTAAAATCCTCCCCTTTTGGGGGAGTTAGTGGGGGCTATTTATGTTGATAATAAAAAACTTGCATGCCTCGGTTGAAGGCAACGAAATATTGAAAGGGATTAACTTAGTGGTGAAGCCCGGCGAAGTACATGCCATCATGGGGCCGAATGGCTCAGGAAAAAGTACGCTGGCTAATGTGTTGGCTGGAAAAGAAGATTATGAAATTACCGATGGAGAGGTAATCTATCAGGGCGAAAATCTGCTGGAAATGGCTCCGGAAGAACGTGCCAAAGCAGGTGTGTTCCTCAGTTTTCAGTATCCGGTGGAAATTCCGGGAGTACCAATGGTTAATTTCATCAAAGCAGCGGTAAACGAACACCGCAAATACAAAGGATTGGAGCCGCTTACTGCCGGTGAATTTCTGAAACTGATGCGCGAGAAGAAAGAGTTGGTGCAGATTGATACCCAGCTGACTAATCGCTCGGTGAACGAAGGTTTTTCAGGAGGAGAGAAAAAGAAAAATGAAATATTCCAGATGGCCATGCTTGAACCCAAACTGGCTATTTTGGACGAAACTGATTCTGGTTTGGATATTGATGCGTTGCGTATTGTTGCCAATGGCGTGAATGCATTGAAATCGCCTGAAAATGCAACAATAGTAGTGACTCACTATCAGCGTTTGCTCGATTATATTGTTCCTGATTTTGTGCACGTTTTGTACAAAGGACGGATTGTGAAAACAGCAGGGAAGGAATTGGCGCTCGAATTAGAGGCAAAAGGATACGACTGGATTAAAAACGGAGAGGCAGAATAATGAATGGATTAGCTGATAAAACAGTTCTTGCTGAAAATTATCGCCGTTTATTCAATGAGAACAGAGAACTGCTTGAAGCAGGATCGTCTCCGTTGCTGAACCGCATGCGCGAGGTCGCAATCAGTCGTTTCGTAAAAGCAGGTGTTCCCGATATTAAAACGGAAGATTATAAATATACGAGTTTAAGACCGGCTTTCTCGAAGAGCTATTCGCATTTATTCGCTTATCAGAAGCAGGAAGTCGATTTGCACGAGGTTTTTAAATGTGATGTGCCTGATTTGGATACGCATTTGGTGTTACTGGTGAACGGCTGGTTTTATGCCCGCAATCAGCAAATCGGTCAATTGCCCGAAGGTGTGGTATTGGGTAGTTTACAGCAAATTGCCAACGAGCAACCTCATTTGGTTGAAAACGTATTGAATCGTCAGGCTGCACTTTCCGAAGATGCTACGGTGGCTTTGAATACTGCACTGGCTCAGGATGGTTTGTTTCTGTATGTGCCGAAAAACGTGGTAATCGAAAAGCCGATTCAGGTTGTGAATTTGTTGCGCAGCGACGAAAATTTATTTGTAACCCAACGTAATTTGGTGGTAGTAGAAGAAAATGCGCAGGTAAAGTTAGTTGTTTGCGATCATAGCCTTAGCGCTGCCGAATTTTTGAGCAATACTGTTACCGAAGTTTCTATTGGTGCAAATGCGGTGGTCGATTATTACACCGTGCAAAATCAGCACAATAAGACGCAGGTAATTAATTCTACTTTCTTCAAACAGGAAGCAGGTTCGAATCTGTTAACGCACACTGCTACCTTGCATGGCGGCTTGGTGCGCAATAACCTGAAAGTAGTTTTTAATGGAGAACACGCCGAAGCCAATGTGTTGGGCATGTCGTTTACCGATAAAAACCAGCATGTCGATAATTACACTATGATTGACCATGCTCAACCCAATTGTTTGAGCAATCAGATTTATAAAAATGTGTTGGATGAAAACTCGACTGGCGCATTTGCCGGACGTATTCATGTGGCGCGCGATGCCCAAAAAACCAATGCATTCCAGCGAAATAATAATGTGTTGCTGACCGACTCGGCTCGCATGCAAACTAAACCGCAGCTGATTATTGATGCTGACGATGTGAAATGTAGTCACGGTGCCACCATCGGACAAATTGATCAGGATGCTTTGTTTTTCCTGCGTTCGCGCGGAATTAACGAATCGGATGCCCGTTTGATGCTGATGAATGCGTTTGCTTACGAAGTGATTCAGAATATTCGCATTGAACCATTACGCGACCGGATTAACGAGCTGGTAGAAAAACGCTTACGTGGCGATCTTTCAAAATGCCATGCTTGCAACTATCAGTGTAATTGCTGAATTTAGATAAGTTAATCTGCCAAGCAGGCCGTCTTTCTGTACTTTGAAAGACGGCCTGCTTGTTTATTATTTTCGCTGAAAATTAACTTTCGTGTTTGCCTTTCAGCGATTGAAATCCTTCACCCAGAATTTCTTTGGTTTCCATCACCGTAATAAATGCATCCGGGTCAACCTGACTGATATATTCTTCCAAAATGGCAACTTCGCGGCGACTTACCACAGTGTAAATAATCTGCTTTTCTTCTCCGGTAAACATTCCTTCACCTTTCAGATACGTTCCGCCACGTTCGAGGTCAACCAATATCTTTTGTTTTATTTCCTCATGCTTTTTCGAAATAATAAGTAGCGCCTTGTGATAGCTTGCTCCTTCGAGTGTAATATCGATGGCTTTCCCGGTGATGTAAATTACTACCCACGAGTAAAGTGGAATTTGCCAATCCTGAAATGCAGCTAAACCAACCAGAACAATTGCCGAATCAACATAGATCATTAATTGTCCGAGCTGAATTCCGGAATATTTGGCAATAATCATGGCAATAATGTCTGAACCTCCCGATGTTGCTCTGGATTTAAAAATCAGCCCCAATCCGAAGCCAATTAATACTCCTCCGAACACGCATGAGAGCAGTACATCGTTTACAAGGGGAGCATCGCCTACTTCGCGCATATAGGTAATCGTGTCCATAAATACCGATGAGAGTACAAATCCAACGATGGTTTTTACACCAAAGCGGGGGCCCAGTATTTTAATTCCGGCAATGGTTAGCGGAATATTCAGAATTAAACCAAACAAGCCAATCGGAATTCCATCGGGCCAAAACGAAAACCAGCCTTGCGACATGTAATGCACTACAATGGCAATACCATACACACCTCCGGGAACAATCTTGTGAGGTGAGATGAAATAGACAAATCCAACGGCCAGAATAAACGATCCGATAACAATTAAACTGTAGTCTTTGAACCATTTCAGGCTGAAAATTTTTTCCTTTGGAATGAATGACATAACGGCTGATTTTAGTTTTTCAAAATAAACAGCATTTACCGGGGTATCTGCTGACTTTCATCAGCGAAAATAAGACTTTTCGCGCAATGACTTTTGCTGTTCCTCAGCATAAAATAAATCGTGTGACTTTGAGGCTTTGCTTTGCTGGATGCTTGCATCAGTCGGTCTTCGCTTCTCCCCAAACTATTTGTATATTTGCGCGCAAAATCAAATAAAAAATGGGACGTAGCAACCGTAAAAAACCGTTTCTCGAGAAAGTACTGATCGCAGATGTTGGCGCCGAAGGCCGAGCTATTGCGCGCGTGGATGACATGGTGGTGTTTACCACGCATGTGGTTCCCGGCGATGTGGTCGATATTCAGGTTACCAAAAAACGGAAAAACTACATGGAAGGCAATGTGGTTGCCATTCGCGAATATTCGAAAGAGCGGACGGATGCTTTCTGTAAGCATTTTGGCGTGTGTGGTGGTTGCAAATGGCAATTTTTGCCGTATGATCGCCAGTTGTTTTACAAACAAAAACAGGTTGCCGATCAGTTGCGTCGCATTGGCAGGGTTGAGTTGCCTGAAATTATGCCAATCCTGGGATCAGCAAATACTACTTATTACCGGAATAAGTTGGAATTTAGTTTCTCGAACCGACGTTGGCTAACTGCCGATGAAATTGGTACTGAGCTCGAAATTGCCGATATGAATGCGCTGGGATTTCACGTTCCCGGCTTGTTCGATAAAATTATCAATATTGAAAAATGCTGGTTGCAGGGCGATCCATCCAACGATATTCGGAATTTTATTCGTGAGTATGCTCTGGATAATAGTCTCGAATTTTACGATATAAAAAATGGAGCTGGCTTTTTGCGGAATATAATTGTGCGCACAGCAACTACTGGCGAACTGATGGTAATTATTTCGTTTTTCAGGGAAGATGAAAAAGCTCGCCAGCAATTGCTCGATTCGTTATTGGAACGTTTCCCGCAAATTAGTTCGCTGATGTATGTAATCAACGAAAAACGGAACGATACCATTACCGATCAGGAAATTATTTTGTATCACGGGAATGATCATATTTTCGAGGAAATGGAAGGCTTGAAATTTAAAATCGGGCCTAAAAGTTTTTATCAGACCAATTCAGAACAGGCTTACGAATTGTATAAAGTTGCCCGAAATTTTGCGCAGCTTACCGGTAACGAAGTAGTTTACGACTTATACACCGGAACGGGAACCATTGCCAATTTTGTTGCCCGGCAATCAAAACAGGTGGTGGGAATTGAGTATGTTCCCGAAGCAATTGAAGATGCCAAAGTAAATGCTGCATTGAACGGAATCGGCAATACGCTGTTTTACGCTGCCGACATGAAAGATTTGCTTACAGCCGATTTTATCGCTGAACATGGCCAGCCTGATGTGATTATTACCGACCCGCCTCGTGCCGGGATGCACACCGATGTGGTAGAGACAATTTTGAATGCAGGAGCCAAACGAATTGTATATGTTAGTTGCAATCCGGCAACTCAGGCTCGCGATATTCAGTTATTGTCTGAAAAATACAAGGTGACAGCTATTCAGCCGGTTGACATGTTCCCGCACACTCATCATGTAGAGAATGTGGTGCTGATGGAGCTGATTTAAGCTGCGTTTTATTTGGCCAAAAATTCCAGACAAACCGGGCTGGGTATTTGTATCTCAGTGCCGGTATAGGTAAGTGAACCAGTTTGCTGATCGATTTTAAAAACAGTAATGTTATCCGATTTTTGATTGGCTACCAGCAAAAATTTTCCTCCGGGAGCAATGGCAAAGTTTCGCGGCCAATTGCCATGAACTGACTCGGTGGTTAGCATGCGAAGAGTTCCGTCTTGTTGGTTGCGCTCAAAAATAGCAATGCTGTTGTGTCCCCGGTTCGATCCATAAACAAAACGTTCGTCGGCTGATAAGTGGATGTCGGCACAATAACTTGCATCGCTAAAATTCGTGGGTAAGGTGGAGATATCCTGAATGCGCTCAAATCCTTTTTTTGTCTTTTTAATTACTGAAATGCTTGAATTGAGCTCATTAATAACATAGATGAAATCCTGTTTGCGGGTGAAAGCAAAGTGGCGGGGGCCAGCTCCTCCGGGCATTTCAACGAATGGTTGTTTGAAGGGAATTAGTTTTTTGTTCTTTCCGAATTGGTAAATCATCAGTTTGTCGAGGCCGAGGTCGGCGGTGAAAAGTAAATTTCCTTGTGCATTAAACTGAGACGAATGGGCTCGCGGTGCCGGCTGTCGCTTCGGATCGAATCCCGTTCCTTCGTGCTGAATACGTTGTACAATTGGGCTGATTTGATTTGTTGACAACGGATTGAACACTGAAATATTTCCTCCTCCGTAGTTCGAAACAATGATTGTCTTTCCGTTGGGAGAGGTGCAAATATGGCAGGGTGAACTTCCCTGTGTTGGTGTACTATTCATTTTTTGCAGCCTGCCTTCGTCTTTTATTTCAAACGCAGCAATTCCGCCTCCTTTTTCTCCATCGAATGAATCGAGTTCCAACACCGAATAGAGCATTTTCCCGTCGGGCGATATTTTCAGAAACGACGGATTTTGAATGTCACTGGCGCTTTCCTTGAAATCAAAACTTCCGGTTTGGGTATCAAAACGATAATGGTAAATGCCCTGACTATTGCCGGTTGTGTATGTGCCGACATATAAATCAACTTGTTGTGCTTGCATCTGAAATGGTAAGATTAATATGCAAAGAGTCCAGAAAGGAAAAAGTCTTTTCATTGATCGCTGTATTTTAAAGTATTTACGATTAAATAATTTACTATTTGCCGATAATCAATGTGGCAATATATTATGCTGATTATTTAATTGCTGAAAAAAAGTTTTCATTTCAAAAATAGTGATTGTTTATTACGAAGAGCACGAAAACAAGTGTTTTAAAAAAAAGAGTACCCGACAGAGGCGAAAATTGAATGGCGAGATACAATTTTTTTACGGTATATTCGTAATGAGATTCAGTAATATTTTGAAACAGAGTATTGCTGTTTTGATAATTGATGTTGTTTTGGTAATATTGCTATGTTAAAAAAGAGATGGACTTTTTTATTTTTTTAAATTTTTAATTAAACAACCTCCCTGTTTTGAGAAGTAAATTTTTGTTTGGATTACTCCTTGTTTGCATTGTTAGTGCTTGTCAACACGATGAATCAATGCTTTTAAATCGGTTAAATAATTTGCATGCCAGTCGAGATTATTTTCGGATGAAGCGTTTCTTTGAGAAGCATGTAGATGAGCTGAGTGAAGAGTATCAATTGTATTATCAGTGTTTGTTGAATAGCTATTTCAACAAATCGCAATTGTCCAATAACGAAATTGATTCTCTGATGAAGATTCGTCCTGCATCGATGACGGATAGTTTGATTTCGGCAGTTATTTCAGTAAAAGTGTCCAACCACGTGCGTTTGTCGGAATACCGACAAGCGGCTGATGCTTGCAAATTACTTATTGATAATTACTTCATGTATTATGATTCGCTGGATCAGCAGGATATTCGAAACGGATACGTTTTTTGGAAAGCATTGGCAGATATTCCAAAGCAAAAGATGATTCTTTCCGATGATCCTGAATTTCAGCTGACAACAGACAATCGGGGGTTTTGGAATGTTGATGTGCAGTTGGCCGATACCATTGCTCCATTTATTTTCGATACCGGAGCAGGAACTTCACTTATAAAGAAATCAGTTGCTCTTCAGTCTGGGTATCCAATTATTCAGCTAGAAATGCCGGTGAAAGCATTTACCGGACGAGATGTGGAGACCAATCTGGCAATTGCTGAAAAAATTACGATTGGAGGAGTTAGTTTCGATCATGTTATTTTTTTAGTGGTTGAAGACGAACACCTGAATATTCCGAATAAAAGCATTGCGGTTAGCGGAATTATTGGTTTTCCGGTAATTGCCGGGATGAAAGAATTTTCGGTAAAAAATGGAACTTTACGCGTAAAAACAGATGATGCAGGTGTTGTTACCAAGCCGGAAACGGAAAATCTTTCCATTCATCATCTGGCTCCGATTGTTGAAGTTAATTTCGAGCAGGATACCATGCAAATGAAATTTGATACTGGGGCAACCCGTACCAATTTTTATACGCAGTTTTTCAATAAATACCAGGCAGAAATTGAGTCGAGGATGACTAAAAAAACAATTCAGGCAGGCAGCGTGGGCGGAACAATGATATTTGATGTATTTAAGTCAGATACACTCCGGTTGTCGGTTGATGGAGTAGAGGGGAAGGTCTGGAATGCAAGCATTTATCCGAAGGAAATAAAAGCTGTTAATCGATATTTTTACGGAAACCTGGGGCAAGATTACATCACTTCGTTTAATGAACTGGAGGTGAGCTTTAAAAATGCGCATGTCGGTTTTCGTTAAGCCAGGCTGGTTTTTCTAACGGAAACAGTAGGTTCGCTTTCTTATCTCAATATAAAAACTTCGGTAGCTTCATGCCGGGAGGTCAGTTGCACGTTAAACCGATCGGTGAGGCTGGCAAATTGCTGAAACGCTGTTTGAGGTGTGTTGTTTTCGCCTGAAAGGTGACTCAGGAAAACATGCAATAATTCGGGGCCACTGTGGTCGCGAAGTAGTTCAAACGCCTGAAGATTAGAAAGGTGTCCTACGTCAGATGCAACTCTTCGTTTTAGCGGATACGGATAGGGGCCATTCCACAACATTTGTTCGTCGTAGTTGGTTTCTAGAAACAGGGCGTGGCATTGTTTCAGGTTTGAGATAACATTGGTGCAGGCATGGCCAATGTCGGTGAACACTCCTACCTGCCAATCGTCGTATTCAACACGAAAAGAGCAGGGCTCGGTTGCATCGTGGTGTTTGGTGAAGGAATGAACCGAAAAATGTCCGATCCGGATTATTTCTCCGGCATTGAAGAGTTTTACATCGAATGGCTGGTCTTCGTTGCGTAAGCTGCGGTACGTGCCGGGGGTTAGATAAACCGGAATGCCTAGTTTTTTACTTAAAACTTTAGCTCCACGCGCATGGTCGCTGTGCTCATGGGTGATGAATAACGCTTTTATTTTTGCCGGATTGAGCCTGCGTTCGCTCATGCGAAGCAGAATTTGTTTGCACGAAACGCCTGCATCAATCAGTACTGCATCGGTGTGATTGCCGATGTAATAACAGTTGCCATTACTTCCCGAAGCCAGTGCGCACAGTTCAAGCATGAGAATATGGTTTATGCAGTTGGATGCTGGTGAATAATGTCGATTATCTGTTGCGGAGAGAGGTCTTTCCCTTTCAGTATGTACCGGGCTTGCTCGTAAAATGGACGCCTTTTTTGCATCATTGTTTCGATAAAATTGGCGAGCTCTATCTGCGATTTTCCTTTTATAATGGGACGTTCAGTTTTTGAATTCATCAAGCGGTCAACCAGAACATCGGTATCAATATCTAAAAAAATACAAAAGCCGGTGCGGTTCATCAGTTCCATGTTGTCGAAAAAACAAGGTGCGCCGCCTCCTGTCGAGACAATAACCTGGTCGAATGCTGAAACTTCGAGTAAGGCTGCTTGCTCTTTTCTTCGGAAAGCATCTTCTCCTTCTTCAGTAAAAATTTGTGGAATGGTCTTGAAGTATTTGTTCTCGATGTAATGATCCAGATCAATTAAATTCAGGCCTAATTCTGTGGCAAGTTTCCTGCCCATCGTCGATTTGCCGCATCCCATGTATCCAATCAGGTAAATTCTCATTTCTCAGAATAACGACATTTGGTTCGGGTTCTCATTTTCCGATCGGTTAATCTCAAAATCAATGTCGATGAATGAATCATCGCTCTCTGCTTCTATCGGTTCTT
Organism: Prolixibacteraceae bacterium; assembly: GCA_963668595.1. Taxonomy (GTDB): domain Bacteria; phylum Bacteroidota; class Bacteroidia; order Bacteroidales; family Prolixibacteraceae; genus GWE2-42-39. Next base: position 4,484,447 of record OY764876.1, read on the forward strand.
CGTCTTCTTTTATGTCTTCGTCTTTTATAATTGGCTCAATTTCTTTGATATTGCCTACTTCGTAGTTCGTCAATCGTTTCCCTTTGGCTTTGTGCGATTTGACACCAATAAATTCTTCAACTTCGATGATTTCATTTTCGCGTTGGTCGTGCTTGCCCGCAAATTCAATTTCGAAACGGGGATAGCGAACCCAAGTGATACTGATTAACTTATTTTCGTTAACCTCGCCAATGAAGTTGATGCGTTTGTTCAGACCTTCTTCAATCTGGAATCGTTTTACGTAGTAGAATTGTTGTTCGTGGTCGAAGTATATGGCCGACAGTACTTTACGTGGATCGAATTTTTCGATAGACAGAATGCCATCGTCAAAATGGTTCGAGAGATCAAAATTGTATAACTGATATTCGCCGTTTTTATAAATTACCAGAATGCTGTCTTCGCCCATGAATTCGCCAAGGAACCGGCCTCTGCCATCAGAATTAAGACGAAGCACATCGTCGTCGAACCAGATTTTCCGGCCTCCCAGGGTTGAAATTCCTTTTTCTTTCAGAACAACTTTGTGAACTTCGTTTTTCGAAAGAATATTTCCCATTGCTGCGCGTCCTTTGATGGCCAGTTCGCTGAAATCGACCTCGAAAACCAATTTTTTGATGCGGGGTTTCGGCTTAAGTGTTACTTTCAGTACTTCGGCTTCTCCGTTCGGGTTTTCGCTGAAATACATAATTTTTGATCCGGCAGTTCCTTGGGTCAGATCGTATTCTTTATCTCGGGTAACACCTGTAACCGGGAAACGTTTCATGTAAACAACTCCGTTTTTGCCATCGCGGTAAACCACGTTGTAGATGGTGCGTTTGTCGTTTTTCTTGAAAACGGAAACATGCAGAATGTTCTTACCGAAGAATGCTTTATCGGTAACTTTCGATACAACATAGGTTCCGTCTTTGCGAAAAACAATGATGTCGTCGATGTCGGAACAATCGCAGATATATTCGGCTTTTTTGAGCCCGGTACCAATGAATCCTTCTTCGCGGTCGATGTATAGTTTTTCGTTGGCAACCACTACTTTGGTGGCTTCAATGTTTTCGAAACTGCGGATTTCGGTGCGCCGTTCTTTTCCGTTGGAATATTTCCCTTTCAGATATTTAAACCAATTGATGGTGAACGGAATGATGTTTTCGATGTTGAAATTAATTTCCGTAATCTCGTCCTCGATGGATTGAATATAGCTATTTGCTTTGTCTTTGTTGAATTTGAGGATGCGAGCCATTTTTATTTCCATCAGTTTCAGAATGTCGTCACGGTTGATGTCGCGCTTCAACTGAGGTTTCCATGGTGTCAGGCGCATATCAATGTGAGCAATGGCGGCATCCATGTCGGGTGCTTCTTCAAATTCTTTGTCTTTGTATATGCGTTCTTCAATGAATATTTTTTCAAGAGACGCAAAGTGCCACGATTCTTCGAGTTCCGATTTGCGTATTTCCAGCTCCAATTTCAGTAGTTGAACGGTGCTGTCAACGTTCGTTCTCAAAATTTCAGAAACGCCAATGAATCGGGGTTTGTCGTTTTCGATGATGCAGGCATTGGGCGAAATGGATACTTCGCAATCGGTAAATGCGTACAATGCATCAATGGTTTTGTCTGACGACATTCCCGGTACCAAATGGATCAGTATCTCAACATGCTCAGCTGTATTGTCGTCTATTTTTTTGACTTTGATTTTATTTTTTTCGTTGGCTTTAATGATTGATTCAATCAGCGAGCCTGTAGTTTTTCCAAATGGAAGTTCTGTGATGACCAGTGTTTTGCTGTCTTTTTTGTCAATTTTTGCTCTGACTTTGATGCTGCCCCCGCGCAAACCATCGTTGTATTTCGAAAAGTCGGCCGATCCTCCAGTCGGAAAATCGGGAAGTAATTCAAACTCTTCTTCTCTCAGGTATGCAACGCAGGCATCTAGTATTTCAATGAAATTATGAGGCAGAATTTTCGACGCAAGTCCCACTGCAATTCCTTCTACTCCCTGTGCCAGTAGTAACGGAAATTTCACCGGAAGGGTGATGGGTTCCTTGTTTCTTCCGTCGTACGAAAGTTTCCAATTGGTGGTTTTTGGATTGAAGAGCACATCGAGGGCAAATTTCGACAAACGAGCTTCGATGTAACGTGGCGCAGCCGCACCGTCGCCGGTAAGAATATTTCCCCAGTTTCCCTGCGTATCAACCAACAGATCTTTTTGTCCGAGTTGAACCAGTGCATCGCCAATGGATGCATCGCCGTGCGGGTGATATTGCATGGTTTGCCCGATGATGTTGGCAACCTTGTTAAACCGTCCGTCATCCATCACTTTCATCGCATGCAGAATACGACGTTGTACTGGTTTTAGTCCATCGTCCATGTACGGAACGGCGCGCTCCAGAATAACGTACGACGCGTAGTCGAGAAACCAGTCGCGGTACATGCCCGACAAGTAGTTAATGTTCTCGATCCGTTCTTCTTTTTGAGATTCGTCTATGTTGTTGATTTCTTCTGCCATGTGTGTGTCTTTTTCTTAATATAACTGGTCTGTTGAAACAGTCCGATTATAATTCGTCTTTTTCAATATACAGGTTGTCAATAATGAAATCCTGTCGTTCAGGGGTATTTTTTCCCATGTAAAATTCGAGCATCTGGGTAACCGATTCGTGTTTTTTCATGCGCACCGGATCAAGACGAATATCGGGGCCGATGAAGTGTTTAAACTCATCGGGAGAAATCTCACCAAGTCCTTTGAATCGGGTTATCTCCGGATTTTTTCCCAGTTGATTGATGGCTTTTATTCGCTCTTCTTCCGAATAGCAATAGATCGTTTTTTGTTTATTGCGAACCCTGAACAGAGGCGTTTGCAAAATAAATAAGTGCCCTTTTCTGATTAACTCAGGAAAGAATTGTAAGACGAAAGTAATCAGCAGTAATCGGATGTGCATCCCGTCCACGTCGGCATCGGTAGCGATGATGACCTTGTTGTATCGCAGGTCGTCCATGCTTTCTTCGATATTGAGAGCTGCCTGTAGCAGGTTGAATTCTTCGTTTTCGTAAACAATTTTCTTGGTCAGCCCAAAGGTATTGAGGGGCTTTCCTTTCAAGCTGAAAACGGCTTGAGTGTTTACATCACGCGATTTGGTAATAGATCCTGATGCCGAGTCTCCCTCGGTAATGAAAATACTCGATTCCATTTTTTGCGCATCATTGCTGTTGTAGTGAATGCGGCAATCGCGTAGTTTACGGTTGTGCAGATTTGCTTTTTTTGCTCGTTGCTTGGCCAGTTTCTGTATGCCAGAAATGGCTTTGCGTTCGCGCTCCGATTCCTGAATCCGCCGGTGTAACATTTCTGCGGTGTCAGGATTTTTATGTAGAAAATTGTTTAGTTCCTTGGCAACAAAATTGGCAATAAAGTTACGCACACTTGGCCCTTCAGGACCAATATCGCGGGAGCCAAGCTTGGTTTTTGTCTGCGATTCGAAAACAGGTTCTTCAACCTTGATGCTGATTGCAGCAACAATCGAGGCACGTATGTCGGACGGGTCGTAGTCTTTTTTGTAAAAATCGCGAATCGTTTTTACAATTGCCTCGCGAAAAGCCAATAAGTGTGTTCCACCCTGAGTGGTATGTTGTCCGTTTACAAACGAATAATAATCTTCTCCGTATTGGTTGCCGTGAGTAATGGCAATTTCAATATCCTCGCTTTTCAAATGAATAATCGGATACAGCGGATCCGATTCCATGTTTTCCTCCAAAAGGTCGCGCAATCCGTTTTTCGATTGAAAGCGTTCTCCGTTCATGTGAATGGCTAGACCTGCATTCAGAAAGGTGTAATTTTTCATCATCGACACTACATAGTCGTTGATGAAATGGAAGTTTTTAAACACTTCTGCGTCGGGAACAAACTCTATGTAAGTGCCATTAGGCTCTTCGGTGCTAGCTATGTCGTACTCTTTGGTAATAATTCCTTTGCTGAAATCAACAACTTTGACTTCATTTTCGCGAAAAGCCTTAACGGTAAAACGCGATGAGAGGGCATTGACCGCTTTGATACCAACTCCGTTCAAACCCACTGATTTTTTGAAAACTTTTGAGTCGTATTTGGCACCGGTATTCATCTTCGAAGCAACATCAACAACTTTACCTAACGGAATACCTCGTCCGTAGTCGCGTACTGAAACCAAATCGTTACTTACGTGAACATCAATTTTTTTCCCGTTTCCCATCATGAATTCATCGATGGAGTTATCCATTACTTCTTTCAGTAACACATAAATCCCATCGTCGTAGGCCGAGCCATCTCCCAATTTCCCGATGTACATGCCGGGACGTTTGCGAATGTGCTCCTGCCAGTCAAGAGTTTTAATTGATCCTTCGTCGTATTGTGGAGTCATATTTCTGTAATTTGCACAAATATAATCAAATCCGCGCCGCTTGTGTCGAACGAAAATAAAGCAAAAACTAACAAAATACGGTTGAAAACTTCTTGTTTTGACGCTAATGTTTGAGTTTCAATACCTCAGGTTTGTTAAGAAAAAAGCAAGTGTTTGTGCTGATTCTCAGTATTATGTTTTTTTAAGAATTAAAAACAGTTTGCGGTTTTTACTTTTAATTATCTTTGCGCCGGACATGATTCAGAAACTTAGCTATACAATTTTTGTTTTGCTGCTTGCTGTAATGCAATTGTCGGCACAGATGAGACCGGAAGAAGGGTTTGGCAGCAGCTTTGGCAGTAGTGGAATGGAAGAAGGGGGTCCGGATACCGAAGGACACGACCATAAAGAGCATGATGGAAAGGAAAAAAAGAAGTCGGTACCGGTGGTGATAAAAAACTGGACTATTGCTGATTATGGTGCTTTGCTTGTGAAGTCAGAGCTCGATACACTTCTTAATTTTTATCACGATTATCAGCCGTATAATAAAGTTAGTTTTTCGAATACTTCGGTAGGTTTTTTAGGTGGAGCATACCAGTCAAACGATTTTTTCAAACGAAAGGGAAATTCTGATTTCTACTTTTATCGTGCCTTTGATGCTTATGCCATGTTTCCCGGACAAATTCAGTATTTCAATACAACAGTGCCTTACTCGTTGCTTGATTATAGTCAGAGTGAGAATAAGAATGTGCAAACAGAAAGCCGTTTCAATGTTTTCCATTCACAAAATGTAAATCCAAAGTTAAACCTGGCATTTTTTTATAATCAGGCTCGTTCGATGGGCTTTTACGATAGCGACAATGACGACAGCAAATACCACAATATTGGCTTGTTTGGAAGTTATCAGGGGGATAAACTGATTACGCATGGGAGTATCATTTTTAACAGGCAGCGTTCGGAAGAAGATGGGGGAGTGGAACCCGGTCAAAACTTGAAAGCTGAACAGTTAAATTTGCGGATGAATGATGCGTATGCTTCGCTTAGTAATACCGTTTTACACCTGACAACGGAATACCGCCTTGGAAAAACAACTGAAGAGGAAGATGAAGAAGGTTTTCTGATCGAGAAATTTACCCCCATATCAGGGCTTATTTATGACATTGAGTTTTCGGGAAACAAACGATCGTTTACGAAAGGAAGCCTGTCTGATAAGTATTTCGATAATGTATATCTGAATTCGAAAAGTACTGCTGATACAACCAAATATTCGCGATTGACCAATGTTTTTCAGCTGAAATTTTACGAATCGCCCACCCGGAAATTTACTTTTGGTAAGCGGGTGTTTATCGGAAACGAACAGCTGTGGTATCGCTACCCAATGATGGATAATAATCCGGAGGAGCTGGTTTTTAATTTGCATGATGGTTTTTCGCCTGACGATCCGCGGATTTTACTGCAAGGCTATTTGTGGGACATTGCGCCCAGCGTACAATACAGCTACAAACCGAAGCAAAGCAATAGTTTTGTAGGAGGGGCTATTTATCGTAGCGAAGGGAAATTCTGGCAGTGGAATGCAAGCGGGAAAATATATTTTGCAGGGTACCGTGCCGGACAAACAGAACTGGAAGGAATTATTAATAAACCTTTGCGTATTGGTTCCGATACAACTTCGCTTACGGTGGAAGGAAGCTTGAAAACACTAGTGCCCGATTACTTTGAGCAGAATTATTATTCGAATCATTTCCGCTGGAAAAATAATTTCAGCAATATTAATGAAATGATAATTCGCGGGCGGATTCATTCGCAGCGATTTAAAACAACAATTGGGGCAAACTATGCGTTGATTGGTAATTACATTTACAACGATAAGGACGCTTTGCCAGCACAAGCAAATAACGAAATGCTGGTACTGTCGGCCTGGCTCGATAAAGACTTTGAAAGTACTCACTGGCTGGTGCGCACACGGGTGTTGTGGCAGTCGGCCAGCGAAAGCAATTACGTACATTTACCCGCTTTTGCGGCTTACGCGAGTTTCAATTACCGAACTCTGATTTCAAAAGTAATGCATGCACAATTGGGGGTTGATGCGCGGTACACCACGCGCTTTTACGGCGATGCTTTCGAACCCTCTACTGGCCGTTTTTACTGGCAGGAAACACAAAAAATAGGAAATTATCCGTTTATTGATTTTCATGTTGATTTGAAACTGAAGCGAACAAGAGCCTTCTTTAATATGATGAATATTACCTCTGGTTTACTGGATGGCGATTTTTGGGCGGCTCCTTCGTACCCTCTCTATAAAAGAACATACCGGATTGGTGTAGCCTGGTCGTTTTACAACTAAGCATTAACCGTTTTATTTTCTTGAATGAGAAACAGCTCTATTCTTGTCTTTTTATCGATTTTTCTTGTCTTCTTAAGTTCTTGTGTATTAGAAACTCCGGAACAAAAAGAAGTTAAAGTGCGCAATCAGGAACTGAACCGAATTATTGAATCGGGAAAACTTCGCGTTGTGGTCGATTATAATTCAACCAGCTATTTTGTATATAAAGGAAGTCCGATGGGCTTTCAGTATGATTTGCTTCAGGAACTGGCAAAAAAAATGAACCTGAAATTAGAACTGATTGTCAGTAACAATATGGATGAAGCATTTCGTGGATTGAAGCGTCGAAAATACGATTTGATTGCCCAGAATATGCCCGTTACTCTGCCGCGTAACGAAGCCGTGGATTTTACCGTTCCACTATTTCAAACCCGACAGGTGCTGGTGCAGCGTAAGCCTGAAAATTTCCGGGAAATGTCGGCAATGAGTGTTGAGCGGTATTTGATCAGAAATCAGTTGGATTTGGCCGGAAAGACAGTGGTGGTTCATAAAAATACATCGTATTACCGGCGAATGCGCAATTTGTCGGACGAGATAGGTGCCGAAATTACGATTGAGCAGGATAGTATTTATGGCGTAGAACGACTGGTTGCAATGGTTGCTGAGGGTGAAATTGATTACACCGTTTGTGACGAAAATGTGGCGCAGGTAAATCAAAGTTATTATCCGATTCTGGATGTGAAAACCCCGGTGAGTTTTCCGCAAAATGTTGCATGGATGGTGCGCAAAGGAGCCACTGGCTGGCTCGACTATCTGAATGCATGGATTACCGAATTTACTTCAACTTCGCGCTTTCAGGCTATTTATCAGAAATATTACGAGAATAGTCGTTCTGAAATAATGGTTCGTAACCAGTATCATTCACTTAAAGGGAGGTTTTCGGAGTATGATGATATTATTAAAACTGAAGCCGAGGGGAGTGGTTTCGACTGGCGCCTGATTGCAGCAATTATCTATAAAGAATCGAAATTTGATCCCGAAGCTGAATCCTGGGTGGGGGCTTATGGATTAATGCAGTTGATGCCTGAAACGGCAGATCATTATAAGATTAGTGACATTCAGGACCCACGGCAGAATATCCGGGCAGGAATTAAAAACCTGAAATGGCTGAACGAACAGTTTTTGACTGAGATTCCGGATTCGACAGAGCGCATCAAATTTGTATTAGCCGCTTATAATGTCGGATTGGGGCATGTCATTGATGCACAACGTTTGGCTAAGAAATACCGGAAAAACCCGACCGTTTGGGATGGAAATGTGGATTATTTCCTGCTGAATAAATCAGCGGCCAAATACTACAAGGATCGGGTGGTAAAATCGGGCTACTGTCGGGGAGAAGAGCCGTATAATTTTGTAAATAAGGTTATTTCAATTTATATGCACTATCGCAATGCGGTTCCCGAGCAGTTCGATGAAGCTTCGCTACCTCAATAAACTCGGATAAAATCATTGCTGTTGCTCCCCAAACAATTTCTTCTTCGTGTGGGTAGTAGGGAACTTCCAGTACGCCCGTGATGGTTGGCATTTGGGTAAGTAAAAGCCGCTCCGATTCAATAAAATCCTGAATGGGAAATAAAATGATTTTCTCTACTTCTGTTGAATTATTATCGAACACGGGCAAATGATCGCACCAACCAACAAATGGGTGAATGACGAAATTGCTTACTTCGACATACAAATCGGATAATTTTCCTAGTATTTGATAGGTGTCGGGCAATAATCCTACTTCTTCATATGTTTCACGCATGGCAGCGGCTTGCGCATCACTATCTTGTTTTTCTACTTTGCCTCCGGGAAATCCGATTTGTCCCGGATGGTGTTTCATATTGAATGGTCGCTTGATTAAACAGGTAAAAAGCCTGTTTTTCACAGGGAATAATAATAGTAATACGCCACTTTCCCGGGTTGGTAATTCATTGTTTTCGGGCACAATAAGGGCTCGTCCGGGCGGCGCAAGTTTTCGATGGGCTTGTATGCCGGGTAAACTTCCTTGAAGCGCTTCTGCTAAATATTGAACAAAATCGTTTTGCATTGTATAAAGATAGAATGTTTGCTGCGAAGCTGTTTGGCTCGATAAACTTTTTCTTTCAGAAATAACAGCGAAAAAATAGGTTGGGTTGAAATCCCGATGGAAAAAATTAATCGAGGCGGATCGTTTTTTCGGGAGAAATGCGCGAAATGAAATATGTTGGCGCTACCAGCATAATCAGTGTCACGGTGATGGTGCCGATATTAAGGAGTAACAAATGAAGTAATGAAAAATTGATTGGAACATACGAAACGTAATAGGTACTGGGATCGAGTTTCAGAAACTGAAAATGAGATTGCAGCAAACAAATACTAACCCCCAGAATATTTCCCCATAATAATGCCCGGAGAGTGAGCATCCCCGACAGATAAAGAAAAACCTTACGAATACTCCAGTCTGCTTGTCCGAGCGATTTCAGAATACCGATCATGCGGGTGCGTTCAAGTAAAATTACCAGAAGGCCCGATACCATATTGAAGCCGGCAACAACCAACATTAGCGACAGGATGATGACCACATTCATGTCGAGCAAACGGAGCCAGTCGAAGATTTGTGGATATTTGGCAATGATGTTGACCACTTTGAGCATGGGTTGATCTTCGCTCATGGAACCGACCAGCGTGTGTCGTATCTGCATTTCTGTTTCTCCGATAGAGGAAATGTCGTCGAGCATGATTTCGAACCCACTGATTTCGTCTTCTTCCCAGTTATTCAGTTTCTGTACATGCCGCATATCAACCAGCGCGAACATTTTATCGAATTCTTCAAGCCCGGTAGAATATATGCCGCCTACTATAAACTTACGTCGTCGTGGTAGTTTTTCTTTTTCGCTCATGAAAAACATGAGAATATCGTCACCCAGTTTTAGCTGTAGCAGCTTGGCCACTTGCTGCGAAATCCAAATCTGATTCGAGGCGGCAGAGTCTGCTAAATTGATGATTTCACCTTCTTGCAGGTAACTTTTGAAAAAATTCCAGTCGAAATCGGGAGAAACTCCTTTGAGGTTTATGGCCTGTACTTCGTTATCTGTTTTTATTAATCCGGGTTTGGTAGCAAAAGCCTGAATATGGCGAACTCCCGGCATTTTTCGTATGTCGTCAATGAAAAATTGATTTTTACTGATGGGGATAGTCGAATACGATTGATTGGTGTCGAAATGTACAATTTGTAAATGTGAGCCAAAACCAACCACCTTGTTGCTTACTTCTTTCTTAAAACCAGTGATAATGGCTACAGATAAAATCATTACGGTTAATCCGAGAGCAATACCTGCCATCGCCAGTCGAATAATTCGTTGAGAGAGCTGTTTTTTACTCTCATCGGAAGAAAAAATACGTTTGGCAATAAACAGTTCGGTATTCACTTCGTGTAGTTTTAAACCGAAAAACTTATTCAGTGCTTCGGTTGATGAAAGGCAAAATCAATAACGCAATGATACCAAGTAAAATAAGCATTGCAGTCATGCTGCTGTGTGCAAGTAGTGCGAAAACGGTACCATCGGATTTGCTAATACCATAAAGAGCCAGGGCTTCGATTGCCATAAAATGCCACGCGCCAATTCCTCCCTGCACCGGAGCAACCATTCCGAAACTTGCGAGAACAAAAGTGGTGAGGCCTGCAATTGCCGAAAGGTGAGAGGTGAATCCGAAAGCAAAAAATACGACATAGAGCATCAGGTAGTACATCAGCCAAATGAAAACAGAGTGACCAACAAATGCCCATTTGTTTTTCATGTTTCGTATTGAGCGGAATCCTTCGGCAAACTGTTTGAGGAACTCAACAATTTTTTTAAATAGCCCGGTTGCTTTTATTCTTCCACGGCAAAGCCAAAGAATAATAACGAGAGCAATGACGGCTCCAATCAATAGCGGAGAACTGGCAATATTAATAAGTTTGTCTTTTACTTCGGGATTGTTTGCAATAAAACGGAGCATCTTCCCAAATTGGGTGCTTATTACAATAAGTAATAGAATCAATAACATGATCATGTCAATCAGTCGTTCGGTAACCACGGTACCAACCAATTTCGAGAATGATATTTTTTCGTAGCGCGAAAGCACGCCGCAACGCGATATTTCACCCATTCGAGGAATGACCAGATTCATCAGGTAGCCCACCATTACTGCCAGAAATGTGTTTAGAGTGCGTGGTTTTTTACCTAGCGGCTCAATCATCAGATTCCAGCGCAAAGTGCGGCTGAGATGACTCAGAAGTCCCAAGAACAGTGAAACGAATATCCACCAGTAATTGACATCATTTTGTAAAATACTTTTAATTCGGTTGACATCCTGATCTTTATATACCAGCCAGAATATCACGATACCTATGGCAAGGAAAGCGATAAACTTGATTCCTTTCAATAATTTCTGTTTCAAATTCTGCTTTTTTGTCGGAAAAATGCCCTATTTTTAATACGCAGAATAAAGCTCAGTCTTTATTCTTTTTTATCTTTGCGACCCGCTGAAAAAGGCGCAATGCAGACAAAAATAATTATTTGTTTTAAATCCGGAGGTTTTCCAATCACTTTTTTAGAACAATAAAAATGGACAAGAGCGAGAATGATGACCAATGTCAGAGCAAAAAAAAATCTGGGTCAGCATTTTTTGAAGGACAAAAATATTGCTTCGAAAATTGTTGAGAGCCTGGCCTCCAGTGAAGCCGGAAAGGTTTTGGAAATAGGGCCAGGAATGGGTGTTTTAACTCAATTTCTTCTTGAAAAACAGTGCGAAACATTTGTGGTGGAAATCGATACCGAATCGGTGGAATACTTGCAGGAGCATTATCCCGCATTGAGTCCACGTATCATTTCCGGCGATTTTCTGCGCATGAAATTGAGTGATTATTTTGATGGTCCTTTTGCTGTAATTGGGAATTTTCCGTACAATATTTCGTCGCAAATATTTTTCAAAATTCTTGAAAACAGAGAACAGGTTCCAGAGGTTGTCGGGATGATTCAGAAAGAAGTAGCCGAAAGAATTGCCGCACCTCACGGATCAAAAACATACGGAATTCTGAGTGTGTTGCTGCAGGCTTTTTACTCCATCGAATATTTGTTTACGGTGCATGAGAACGTATTTATTCCGCCTCCCAAAGTGAAATCTGCGGTGGTCCGATTAGTGCGGAATGAGCGGAAACAGCTTGATTGCAGTGAAAAATTATTCTTTCAGGTGGTGAAAACGGCCTTCAATCAACGCCGGAAAACAATGCGAAATTCGCTGAAATCAATGATTTCGGATGAAGCCTTGAAACAGAGTGATTTATTGTCTCTACGCCCTGAACAATTGAGTGTTGCCGACTTTGAACATTTAACTCAGCTGATTGAATCGCAGCCATAAATAAAATAATATATGAAGTTTGAACTGACCCGTGAATTTATCGATCAACTGATCGTCAGCATTGATGAACAAAACGACGCAGCAGTACATGAAATGATTCAGGATGTACATGCGATGGATATTGCTGAAATCATGGGCGAGTTAAACATGGAAGAGGCCAAATACCTGTACATGTTGCTCGATGAAGAAAAAGCTTCAGATGTATTGATTGAAATTCCGGATGACGACCGAACCCGTTTTTTGAAAGAATTGCCTCCTGAAATTATTGCTTCCCGGTTTATCGAGCACATGGAGTCGGATGATGCGGCCGATGTGTTGGCTGATATGGAGGAAGAGCTACAGGAAGCTGTTTTGCTTGAAATAAAAGACAAGGAACAGGCCAGTGATATTGCCGATCTGTTGGTGTACGATGAAGATACCGCGGGCGGAATCATGGCCAAGGAATTGGTGGCTGTAAACGAGAACTGGACGGTTCAGATTTGTTTGAAGGAAATTAGCCGGCAAGCCGAAGATATTGATGAAATTTACTACGTATATGTAGTGGATGATGACTATCGTCTGAAAGGAATTCTTTCGCTGAAAAAGCTGATTTTACAGCCCACTAATACAATTATAAAAAATCTGGTTACTGAAGATGTTCACTCAGTGCGTATTGATGCTGATCAGGAAGAAGTAGCTCAGATGATGGAACGTTTTGACCTGGTGGCTCTTCCGGTAGTCGATCATTGGGGGAGACTGAAAGGGCGAATTACTATCGACGATGTGGTGGATGTGATTCGTGAAGAGGCTGAAAAAGACTACCAAATGATGTCGGGTATCTCGGGTGATGTGGAAGCTGGCGATAAGGTGTGGCAGCAAACCCGGGTGCGTATCCCCTGGCTTTTTGTTGGATTACTGGGCGGAATAACGGGGGCTTTGGTGCTTGGTACTCACGAAGAGTCATTGAAGAAGATTCCGGAAGTTGCCTTTTTTATTCCGTTGATTGCAGCAATGGCTGGAAATGTGGGGGTTCAGTCTTCGTCGATAGTGGTACAAAGCATAGCCAGCGGAACTCGCGATTTTGACTCGCTGGGACGAAAGTTGCTGAAAGAATTTTCTGTTGCAATGATCACAGCAATGCTCTTTTCAAGTTTGATATTTTGTTATAATTTCTTTCGTGATGAAAGTCTGAACTTGACGTTTTCTGTTAGCCTTTCATTGTTTATTGTGATTCTTTTTGCATCGATGTTTGGTACTTTTGTACCGCTGATGCTCAAACGCTTTAAAATTGATCCGGCTTTGGCAACAGGTCCGTTCATTACTACTACCAACGATATTCTTGGTCTGATTATTTACATGACCGTGTCGAATACGTTTTATGCTTTATTCTAGGATCGGTAAAGCCGGGACTACGCAATAATTCCCATTTTTTTCATCAGGAAACTGGCGTTCATGGTGCGGGTTACTCCAGTACGAAGCAGATAATCGAATTGTAATTCATCGTGATGCAACAATACTTCGAAGCACTGATTTTGTATTGCTGATGGATATTCACTTTCGAGTTCGGTGAGCTTCAGATCATGCGTGGCAATAATGCCGGTTGCTCCTAACGAAATAAGTTGTTTTACCAGTGCTTTTGATCCCTGAAGTTTATCTTCTGAATTGGTTCCTTTTAGCATTTCGTCAACAATAACAAATAGTTTTTCGCCTTGACGAATGCGTTGCAATAATTGCTGTAGCCGAAGTAGTTCGGCATAAAAATACGATTCGTCATTCATCAGGTTGTCAGTGGTGCGCATATTGGTGAATAACGAAATTGGTGAGAATTTCATGTTGCTGGCACAAACACGACAACCATTCATGGCCAGTATTAAATTGATGCCCACTGTGCGTAAAAATGTACTTTTCCCAGCCATATTGGCTCCGGTGATGATGGCTAATTTTCCTGAGCCGCTTAGTTTGAAATCATTGCAGATGCGTTTTTTCGCGTCAATCATTGGGTGTCCGAGTTGCTCTGCTTCAATGCGCGCATCGCCAATAACGGGCAGAGGAAAGACGTATGCCGGATGGTTGTAGTTGAAGTTTGCCAGGCTGGAAAGTGCATCAAATTCGGCAATGACTTCAAACCACTGATTGAGTTGCTCGTGGTAGCGCCGATGCCACTGACTTAAATGATAAATGCACCGAATATCCCACAATAGAATGGAATTCAGGATGATGGAAACAAATAAATTTTGTCCGTATTCCAGTTTGTCAATTCCTTTTTTAAGTTTTCCGCTAATTTGGCTCGCCGATTCTTTCTCGAAATACAAGTGATGCTTTATTGTTATCAGTAGTTCTGATTGAAAATCGTGTTTCTCAATATCCGAAAGCATGTCGATGTAGCGAGACAAAATGGTAGCTCTGCTCCCAAAAAGTTGGTGGAAACGCCGAATTGTTTTTGAATAAGGAAGGTAAAATCCCCATTGGAACAATACCATAATTGTAACTATCTCCCACGGAATGCTCTGGAAAATAGCTAATGCGATGGCTGAAATAGTAAGAATAGGCAGCACGTACATAAATACTCGCAGTGTTTTTTCATGCTTCAATATAAATGAACTGTGTGACCATTGATTAATTAGCGTGTGATCTTGCTGATCGGAATTGGTTTTCCCTTTGGCGGCGAACGATTGTCTCCAGTCAAGAATTCCGGCCAATTCGTCGGTTGCTTGCTGTCTGGTCGTAATCGCAGTTACATCCAATTCGCCATTTTGTAACATTGCCGCCAGTCGGTTTTTTCCACGGATAGTAGAGCTCCGGTTCATGAACTGGAAAAAAGAGCGAGCTCCAAATAAATCGAGATCAAGCGAATAGGCATGATGCGCATCGCTGTATTCATTTCCGTTTTCGAAAACAGAGAAGTCTCCGTCGAGAGCCAGTAATTCGTTTTTATTCAGATTAATAAGGTTATTGTAGAACTCTTTTTGTTTTTCTTTTTGGATGTATTTTTTTACCAGCCAGAGAAAAACGGACAGAGGTGCTGTAATAGCGATGATAATGGCCAAAGTTCCCCATTGTCGCGAGTAAATAAATGCCGGAATAATAGCCAGAAATGCAAGTAAACGTAACCAGCCGAGCTGAGTCAGCTGTTTTTGTGCTGAAAGATGAAGGGCGGTGTATTGTTGTAGCCGCTGTTGGTATGACTCGCGAACTTGTTCCGGCATTGGTTATAAAAAATTGTAGTGCTGAAGGCGACTTACTACCAGTAGCATGGTTACCATCATGATAATAAAAGTTGTTACAATGTACATGCTTTCTCCGGTACTGAACCGTGTTTGTGCAATGACAGGCTGATTGAACCAACTAATTTTCTTTTCAAGATAAAGCATGAGTTGCCAGATGCCGTATCCGGTTACAAATCCCCAAATTACTCCCGTTAACACATCGAACGGGTAATGTACGCCTAAGTAAATGCGTGAGTATGAAACGACTGCCGCCCAAACGAAAATCGTGAGTGTAAACCATTTATTTTTGAAAAGTCGTGATGTCAGGTATGCAATGGCGATGGTATTGGATGCATGCGAAGAGAAAAAACCATGCAGACCTCCTTTTCGAAACACATTGTGTACCAGATGACTGATTTCGGGGTCGTGTGTGGGGCGAAGTCGCTGTACCGATTCTTTGATGAGTACCGAAAACTGATCACTTATAACGAGTGCCAATACAAGCATTCCAAGTATTAAAATGAATTTGATCCGGTATTTTTTCAGAAGTAAAATACCGAAAGCCACATACAGAGGAACCCATATTTCTTTGCGGGTAATCAAAAGCATGATCATGTCCCAGAACGCATTATGAAAACCGTTCAGAAATAACAACAGGCTCTGATCTATTTCATTTAAAAAAGAAATCATGATGTCACGGGTTTAGAATCTGCCAGATTTTGTCTTTGAGCTTGGTAATATTCATGCCTGTTACCGATGAAATAAACATGTGAGGAATATCACCCAATTCGTTACTGATGTCATTCATCAGGTCTTCGTCCAGAAAATCACTTTTACTAATCACCAGAAAACGGTCTTTGTCGAGCAATTCCGGGTTGTATTGCTCCAGCTCGTTCAATAAAATAGCATATTCTTTGCGATGGTCTTTGCTGTCGGCCGGAATCATAAACAGTAACATTGAGTTACGTTCAATATGGCGCAGGAATCGGAGTCCGAGTCCTCGTCCTTCATGCGCTCCTTCAATAATTCCGGGAATGTCAGCCATAACAAAAGAACGGCTTTCGCGGTGTCCCACAATACCTAAATTCGGAACAAGAGTGGTGAAAGGGTAGTCGGCAATTTGTGGTTTTGCTGCCGATACCGATGCGAGTAAGGTTGACTTTCCTGCATTGGGGAAACCAACCAATCCAACATCAGCCAATATTTTCAATTCCAGAATTTTCCATCCTTCGGTGTAGTCTTCTCCTGGCTGGGCAAACCGAGGCGTTTGATGAGTGGCCGTTTTAAAATTGGTATTACCCAAGCCGCCTCTTCCTCCTTTTTCAAGAATAATTATTTCTTCATCGTGTGTTATTTCAAAAAGAAATTCACCTGTTTCGGCATCTTTTACCACAGTTCCCAGCGGCACTTCAATGGTTATATCTTCGCCGTCGGCTCCGTGACTGTTTTGTCCGCTACCCGATTCTCCGTGTCCGGCGTAAAGGTGTTTTTGATATTTCAGATGAAGCAAGGTCCACATCTGTGCATTCCCTTTTAGGAATACATGTCCTCCGCGTCCGCCATCGCCACCATCCGGTCCTCCTTTCGGGATAAATTTTTCTCTGCGGAAATGAACCGATCCGGCTCCCCCTTTTCCTGAACGGGTAAATATTTTTACGTAATCAACAAAATTACTTTCTGCCATAATTGTTTTCAATATTGAACGACAAAAGTACGGCGAATTTACCGGATAGAAAAATGGAGTGAATTTAGCTTGCTCTAATTTTATCGAAATGTAAATATTGTCTGCACTCGAGTGATGTTTTTTCGGACATTTTTCTTCATAACTGGTAGAGACGAAGAATCGACTAATCCTGACATAGCGGGCTCTTTAACGAAATAACAGAACTAGTTGCATCGGTTTGTTTATTTTTTGGTCTTGTGTTTCGCTTTAAAATATTTTAACTTGTAGAGGTTGTATAAAACGATTCTATAAAGATTTTTTTACCTTTGCGCGCAATTCCAGGATACTAATTAAAACAGGAAGTAATGCCAAAAAATGCTCCACTGAAAATCTTTTCAGGTACAGCCACAAACTATCTAACTACAAAAATTTGCGACAGTCTGGGGGTTGAATTAGGAAAAACATCATGCCCAGTATTTGCCGATGGCGAAATTGAACCTTGTTATGAGGAAACCATTCGCGGGTCGCACGTGTTTATTGTTCAATCAACTCGTCCGCCGGCAGACAATCTGTTGGAGTTGCTGTTGATGATTGATGCAGCCAAACGTGCTTCGGCATATAAAATTATCGCTGTTATTCCGTATTTCGGATATGCTCGTCAGGATCGTAAAGACAAACCGCGTGTTTCAATTGGCGCAAAACTGATGGCTGATCTGCTTTCATCCTCAGGAGTTGACCGGGTAATCACGATGGATCTGCATGCCGATCAAATTCAGGGGTTCTTTAATGTTCCGGTTGATCATCTGTATGCATCCTCATTGTTTGTACCTTTCATCAGCAAGATGGGGCTAGAAAATCTGGTGATTGCATCTCCGGATGTGGGCGGAACGAAACGGGCCAATACCTATGCTAAAATGTTGGGTACCGATATGGTAATTTGCCACAAAGCCCGCGCAAAAGCCAATGTGGTTGATTCAATGACTTTGATCGGCGATGTGACTGACAAAGACATTATTTTGGTGGACGACATTATTGATACGGGAGGTACAATTTGTAAAGCTGCCGGATTGATGATGGATAAAGGCGCGCGCAGTGTTCGTGCATTTGCGGCTCACGGTGTTTTGTCGGGTAAAGCGTACGAAAATATCGAAAATTCAGCACTCAAAGAAGTATATTTTACTGATTCAATTCCTCCACGGATGCAGTCAGAAAAAATTAAATATATCTCTACTGCGGAAGCTTTTGGTGAAGCAATTGTGCGTGTGTACAAAAATCAGTCAATTAGTTCGTTGTATTACAGTTAAATTTATATATTTGCACCGCTTTTGCTGAAAGGCAGTGTGGTTATGCATGCTGTTGTCCCTCAGAAAATAGAGGGAACGCTGAGTACCATAATCTTAAAACGAAAAATTAAAATGAAGACAATCGAAATTAGCGGTAGCCTGCGGGGTACCATTGGTAAAAAAGAAGCAAAGAGATTGAGAAGTGAAGGTAATGTGCCTGGTGTACTTTACGGAGGCGAAGCTCCTGTTCACTTTTTTGCAAGTGCGAAAGAACTGAAACGTGTAATTTATACACCAAACGTTTATCTGGTAACGTTGAATATCGACGGAACCAAATACAATGCAATCGTTCAGGATACTCAATTCCATGCAATTGAAGACGAAGTAATGCATATCGACTTTTTACAGGTTGCTGATAACAAACCAGTAAAAATTGAAGTTCCTGTTAAAGTTCAGGGATATGCTGAAGGGATGCGTAAAGGGGGTAAAATGAAATTGAACCTGCGTCGTCTGAAAGTGAAAGCACTGCCTCAGTATTTGCCGGATTCAATTCCTGTAAATATCGACAAATTAGACTTGGCTCAAAGTGTACGTGTTGGCGAATTATCAATGGATAATCTTGAATTCCTTAATGCGAAATCAGTGCCAGTTGTAACAATTGTGGTAACAAGAGCTGCTAAAGCTGCTGCAAACCAAGGTGGTAAAAAATAAGAATTTCTAAATTATAAGTTTTGAAATACCTGATTACAGGACTTGGAAATCCGGGTATTGATTACGAAAATACCCGACACAATATAGGGTTTAAAATATTGGACGCGCTAGCTGGTGCGTCCAATATTGTTTTTAACGACCAACGTTATGGATGGGTGGCCGAATTCAAGTATAAGTCACGGACTTTCATCCTGCTAAAACCCACAACCTACATGAACCTGAGCGGTCGTGCAGTTAATTACTGGATGCAAAAGGAGAATATTCCGATTGAAAACCTGCTGGTTTTGTGTGATGATTTATCGTTGCCTTTCGGAACATTGCGCCTGCGAGCAAAAGGGAGCGACGGCGGACATAACGGCTTGAAAAATATTAATCAGGTACTTGGCCGACAAGATTATGCGCGACTTCGTTTCGGTATTGGCGATAATTTTCGCACCGGGCATCAGGTCGATTATGTGTTGAGTGAGTGGGCTAAAGAGGAGGCGGCAGAACTTCCATTGTTGCTCGATCGTTGTGGCGAACTTGTGAAAAGTTTTGCAACAATCGGAGTGAACATGACCATGACTCAGTTTAATCAGCGTAAATCGGATAATGGGAAGTAGTGTTCGTATTGATAAATGGCTTTGGGCGGTTCGCTTATTTAAAACCCGCAGTTTGGCTTCGGAAGAATGCCGAAAGGGGCGTGTGATGGTTGATGGAATGCCTGCAAAACCTTCGCGCGAGATAAAAATAGGAGACAAAATACAGGTGAGGCGCCCGCCAATTGTTCGTACTTACGAGGTGTTGGATTTAACCGAAAATCGTATGGGGGCAAAGCTGGTCGAAAGTTTCATGCGTGATATTACTCCGCCGGATCAGTTGGAATTGCTCGAAATGCAAAAACATATGAGTTGGTTTCAGCGCGAAAAAGGAACAGGCAGGCCAACCAAAAAAGAACGTCGGGATCTGGATAGTTTTCTGGACGATGATAGTCTTGCCGATTTTTAAACTCTTTATATTATTGTTTCATGATTATTGCCAAAGAAAAACGGAAAAGTAATCTTGCCGAATATATTTTATATATGTGGCAGGTAGAAGATGTGATTCGTGCATACAATTTTGATTTCGAAAAATTGTCGTCGGAATATCTTTCCCGTTTTGCCGGTGATGAATCTGTTCGAAAAGAAATTGGCGACTGGTACCAGAATCTTCTTGTAATGATGGAGAAAGAAGGAATTCAAACAGTTGGGCATCTGCAATTTCTGAAAAATTTATTGGCTGACATGAATGAATTTCATTTGAAGATGCTTGAGCCGGGGATGGAACCTCAGTATGCAGCCATCTATCTTGAAATGAATTCGCTGATTGCTGAGTTACGCGAAAAAATGAATCAGCCAGAGATGCCGGATGTTGAAGTGTGTATGAATGGGTTGTATAGTTTCCTGATTCTTCGTATGCAGAAAAAGGAAATAAACAGTTCGACGGCAGTCTCTTTTCAGCGTTTTGGACAATTGATGGGCTATTTATCTGCGCGTTATCTTCAGTTTGAAAAAGGCGATTGGGAATTTGGCGATGGCGAATAGTCGGGGCTTATTTCGCTTGATTAAAATCTCTCTATTTACCGATTGTTCCCAAAATCTTTTAAAAGTCCTTCGTATAGCCAGTTGGCTACAGCTTGTCTGTTGTTTTCAATAATAAAACGTTGCTGGTCTCTTTTGTGGTTGATGTTGCCCAATTCAATAAAAACAGCAGGGGGATACGAATTTTTAACCACAAAAAGTTCACGATCGGAAACCGATCCCTGGTAGCCTCGTCCGGGTTGGTGCTGGCGATATTTGCTGTCGAATGTTTCCTGTAAATTTAATGCCAGTTTTTTCCCCGTTTTACTGCGTTCGTCATGATAAAAAAATACATCAATATTTTGTCCCCGGCTGCGGGAATCAACATGAATGACGACGAGTCGCTGGTATTTTCCCCGGTTTTGTGCGTATAGCTTATTTACTGCGTCTTTTCGTTGTCGCAAGCGACTGAGTTGCCCCGAAGGAATCTTTAAATTTGGGTAGCAAACTTCATCCTTGTCGGGCTTCAGAAATTTTTCATCGCGAATTCCATCGTTCGGATCACGGATAATCATATAAACAGTTGCTCCCCGCTGAATCAGATTTCTGGCCAGACGCAATGTTACATCATAGGCGTATTCATCCTCGCAGAGTTGGTATTCTCCGTATTTCCCGATGGCTCCGGGGTCGGGACCTCCGTGTCCGCTAATTAAATAATAAACAGCTCCGTCTAATTGCTGGTCGGTTATCTCAATTTGCTCGTATTTCGATCCAAATATTTTATGCGTGACGTTTTTTTTGTTTGCTGACGGTTCTGCTGTCATCTGAGGTATTTCATTGTTTTCTTCTTGTGCCGGAAGAAAATAAGTACGCCCAACGACTAACTGGTTGTTCTTTGTCAGCCTTTCTTTATTCAGATTGATGAAATTTTGAAGTTCTGAAACAGGAATATTGTGTCGTTTAAGGAGCGAATAAATTCCGTCGCCACGCATGGCTTTGGCTGTTTGCGAATTTTGACTGAAAGCAGAGGGAGGGAATAATCCAAATACGAAATAGAAAATGATGAATAATTGTTTGAAGATCTTTGTATTGTGTTTTTTCGTGTGGCTCATCCTTTATTTTTTCTGCTCCTGAAATTGTAGAGGTGTTGATTTAACTGGTTTTTCCGATGATAAAAATATCAGTAAAGAAAACGGGTTTTGTAGTAAAAAAGAAATTTTTATCCGATATTTATTCTTCCAAAATTTGTCAATGCTGGTTTTTATGAAGAAATATTTGCTTGCGCTTTGGGTAGCGCTAATTGTGTTTTCCTGTACAACCGTTCGTCCTCTTATTGATGCGAAGACGACAAATTATGTCGTGTCGGGCGAAATGGCTGCAGAAGATACGGCTGTAATTCGTTTGGTGTCGCCATACAAACAAACGCTTTCAAAAGATATGTCGCGGGTGTTGGTGGTTTCTGACAGCGAATTGGTGAAAGATAAACCGGAAAGTAATCTGACAAATTTCATGGCAGATATGTTGCTGGAAGAGGGACGCCGCTATTGTGCTGAAAAAGGGATTGACATGCCGCAGGTGGCTTATGTGAATTATGGTGGAATTCGCTCTTCGTTGCCCGAAGGTGAAATAACTGTACAAAAAATATTTGAGTTGATGCCTTTTGAAAACGAAATGGTTTTTGTGAAAATCACCGCAGATAAATTTTATGAAATGGCTCAGAAAATTGCAGAGCGGGATGGTGATGGCGTTGCCGGAATAAAATTGGGAATTCGCGATACAAAAGTAGCTTCGTTGCAAATAGACGGAAAAGATTTTGACAAGGATCGCAGCTATGTGGTAGTAACGAATGATTATATTGCTCAGGGCGGCGATAATATGGTCATGTTTCTGAATCCGCAGACTTTTGTGGGGAGCAAACTTACAATCCGCGATTTAATCATTCATTATATGGAGAAACTCAATCGAGAAGGGAAAATAATTTCAGCAAAAAAAGACGGGAGGATTTTTTATGAGTAACAGGCGTACATTTTTACAGCAATTGGCGTGGGGTGGAGCAGCATTTGTGGCTACACAATTTCCCAAAAGCCTGTACGCTGCCGATGATTTTGTGTCAATCACTTTTCTTCATACAAATGATATTCATTGTCATATTGAACCGTTTCCAATGTCGGATTCAAAGTATGCCGGTCAAGGGGGAATGACTCGTTTGGCTGGGATTGCTGATAAAATTCGTAAAGAGACTTCGAATGTAGTGTTGCTGGATGCCGGCGACATGTTTCAGGGAACACCGTATTTTAATTATTATAAAGGAGAACTGATTCTGAAGGTGATGAGTCAGATGAAATATGATGCCGGAACGCTCGGTAATCATGAGTTTGATAATGGGTTGGATGGAATTCATTCTGCATTACCATTTGCTTCGTTCCCGATATTGTCAAGCAATTACGATTTCTCGGATACAATTCTGAATGGTGCTTTTCTTCCGTATCAGTTGATCGAAAAAGATGGAGTTCGTATCGGTATTTATGCTCTGGGAATTGAAATGGAAGGCCTGATTTCGAAGTCGAATTATGGCGATGCGCGTTATCTCGATCCGGTAAAAGAAGCCTGTAAAATGGAGACTTTTTTGAAAAAAGAAGTAGGCTGTGATTTGATAATTTGCCTCTCTCATCTGGGGATTGAATACAAAACTGAAAAAGTTTCGGATCATGTGGTTGCTCGGGAAACTCGTTATACCGATTTCATTTTAGGCGGACATACACACACTTTTTTAGATGACGCTATTCGTTTAAAGAATAAAGCGGGAGAGCCAGTGATAATCAATCAGTCGGGATACGGCGCATTGATGCTGGGGCGGGTGGATGTTGTATTGCAGCGTGGTTCTCAGAATAAAAAAGTAACGGTGTTGTCGCAGCGAAACGGGTAGAAAAAATAAACCAATATTTATGAAAAATCCCGGCCTGTGGATGTATTCGGTAGGGGCTGCTTTTTTGTTGAGCCTTCCGTGGATGTTTCTTTTTCCGGGCTGGATTTTGTTGGTAGGTTTTGTTCCACTCTTTTTTCTTGAAGAACGTTTAAGGCAAGGTGGTGATCTTATTCAGAATCGTTTTGTTTTTCGAAATCATTTGCTTTTGTGTTTCGGATTGTGGAATCTTTTGTCTGCCTGGTGGTTGGGGTATGCAACGGTTGTAGGTTTGTTGCTCTTCTTGTTTCTCAATACCTTTCTGATGACGGCAATCTGGTATTTGTATTTTCGTTTTAAAGAAAAAAACGGGAATGCACTTTCGTCGCTTTTTTTGATTGGTATGTGGCTTTCGTTCGAGTATCTGCATTTTAATTGGGATATGCAATTGCCCGGTATGACGATGGGCGGCGTTTTTGGAACTCTGCCAGAAATCGTTCAATGGTATGAGTTTACAGGAATATTGGGCGGTTCGTTGTGGATATTGTTGACCAATATTTTAATTTTTAGGTTTATTTCAGGCTGGCAAAAGCGTCGAGAACTATTTGCCCGCTCGTTATTGCTGGTGGTGTTGGTCGTTGTTGTTCCGGTCTTTTTTTCGCTGTTTCGGTATTTTTCTTATTCTGAAGAAGGGACGAAATTTTCAGTGACCGTTTTGCAACCCAATATTGATCCCTATTCGGAAAAGTTTTCTGGTCTCTCAGAAAAGGAACAACTCGGAGTTATTTTGAATTTACTGGATTCAGCGAAATCGGGGGAAGCATGTATGGCGATTGGACCCGAAACCGCACTTGCTTCATTTTTTGAGGATTCTGTTGCTTCGAATCAGTCGGTGTGGGAGTTGCAGCAGCATTTGATAGGATCGAAACTGAAAGGGATTTTGATCGGTGCAAATACAAAAAAAATATTGGGTGTTCATGATTTATTGACTCCCACAGCAAGATTATTTCCGGATGGGAGGCACTTTGAAGAATATAATTCTGCTTTGTTTATTTTGCCGGATACCGTTCTTTTTTATCACAAAAATATTCTGGTGAGTGGAGTCGAAAAAGTGCCGTTTGTAAAGGTTTTTTCTTTTCTTCGGAACTTTTATTTTGATCTTGGAGGAACCTCGGGAGGCTTAGGTGAAGGAAAACCACAAAATTTTCAACCAGAGTTTTGTTCTCCGTTTAGTCCGCTTATCTGCTTCGAATCGATGTTTGGCGAATTTCTTTCCTCTCAGGTTCGTCAGGGAGGGCAGTGGGTGGCAATTTTAACTAATGATGGTTGGTGGAAACAAAGTTCCGGAGCCAGGCTTCATTTTTCGTATGCCCGCTTGCGCGCTGTGGAGACGAGACGTTGCATAGCCCGGTCTGCGAATACGGGAATCTCCGGAATTATTAATCAGCGGGGGGAAGTGTTGATTTGTTCTTTACTAGGAAAACAGGCGACGCTTGAAGGGGAGTTGAGAAGCAATCAGCGTATTACATTTTATGCTGAACATGGCGATTTTATAGGGCGTATTGCTGTGTTTGTCTCAGTTTTGCTTTTGCTCCTGTTTTGGTCCCGGAATTTGTCTCATCGAAATATTTCCGAGACCAAAATAAAAGACTAGTTATCTGTAAGGAAGATTTGCCAGCATGTCGGCGATTTGATCAATTCCTTCTTCGAGCTTTTTGTTGACCATCATTTTTATTATCATGCTCATGTCGGCATGCAGAGTGAGTCGCATCTTGCATTGATAGGCTTGTACCGGAAGCAATTGAATCCAGAAAACGATATTGAGCGGCAAGCCTCCGCTGCTTTCTATTTTAATGGTTTTGTGTGGTTCGCGCTCAGTAATCCGTATTTCTGCAAGTCCCAAGCCCGCAACATTGAATCGGCAAGAGTCGCCATCTGATTCGAAATCTGATATTTTTATCTGTGGTACTTTTTCGTTTACTTTTTGAAGAAGCCCTTCGTTGACATATTTGGAAAGGTTCTCGAAATTCGATAGGTAATTGAAAACGATTTCCTGATTTTGATTGACAAGTTTTATCTCGCTGATGTATTTGCTAATGCTCATGTTTTCTGTATAAAAAAACTCCCCTCTCCGCAAAGAAAGGGGAGTTCGTGTATAACTTTTAATGTTTTATTTGCCCCAGGCTTCCGGATTTTCTCTCCATGAATTCAGGCTTTCGATTTGATCGGCTGAGATGCTGCCTTGCTGCAGGGCAATGTCAACCAGAATCTGATAGCGACTCAGTGCAGTCAGTTCAACTCCTGCCTGTTCAAACGCTTTACGTGCCTGTGGGAAGTTGTAGGTGAAAATTGCCATCATGCCTAAAACTTCACCTCCGAAGTTTGTAATTGCATCGGCTGCTTTTAAGCTACTTCCTCCGGTCGATACAAGGTCTTCAATAATTACCACTTTGCGGCCAACGCGCATATCTCCTTCAATCAGGTTTTCCAAGCCGTGTCCTTTTGGTGACGAACGAACATAGACGAATGGCAATCCCAAACGCTCAGCAACCAAAACACCGTGAGCAATTGCTCCGGTTGCAACACCTGCAATCACTTCTGCATTGGGGTATTTTTCCTGAATGAGTTTGCAAAATTGGTCGCAAATAAATGTACGTGCTTCCGGGTAGGAAAGCAGTTTGCGGTTGTCGCAATAAATAGGAGACAGCCATCCTGAGGCCCAGGTAAAAGGGTTTGATGGTTGAATTTTTATTGTGTTAATTTGTAGTAATTTCTTGGTAACTTCTATTTGAATTTGATCCATCATGATTGTTTGAGTTTTACTATATAACTTACAACAAATGTACAAAGTTTTTTTTAATGCTTCTTGCTTCACCCTATGCTCCAAAAATGAAAATTCATTTAAAAGTAACAAAGCTCAATTTATTGAAATACAGGATGCTAGTGTTTTGTTCGATTGTGTCGCCGATTTTGAGTCGAAAAATACTGCTCGGTCGTTTTCTTTTGTGAGCGAATTGGTCGAAAAAATATGGACTGATTTTGTTGCTCGTTTTGTGGTGATTGATGCTGCTGGCGGAATAGTTCAAAATGAAAAACAGGATATTCTGGTGATTAACCGATTGGGAAAGTGGGATTTACCCAAAGGAAAACTAGAAAAGAATGAAACAGCTGCCGAAGCTGCTGTCCGGGAAGTACAAGAGGAGTGTGGGCTTTCAGAGCTTGATCTGGTGAAAAAAGTCGGATCGAGCTGGCACATGTATCGGTCTCCGTTTCATTTGTTTCCCGATAATTTGGTACTGAAAGAGACGCATTGGTTTGCAATGAAATACCGGGGTGGCGAAAAGCCTACTCCGCAGTTGGAAGAGGAGATTATAGAAGCAAGGTGGCTGAAACAATCTGAAATGGATCTTTTTTTCGAAAATACCTATCCCAGTTTGATTGATTTAATGCAGTCGTTTTTGTCTGCTGAATATTGATTTTTATTTGATTGTCTTTTTTACTCAAGAAGATCCGGACGTAGTTTTTTCGTTCGCTCATATGCTTGTTGTTCTTGCCACTGTGCAATTTTTTTGTCGTTCCCGCTCAATAGAATCTCCGGAACTTTCCATCCTTTGTAATCGGCAGGGCGTGTATAAACAGGTGGGCTGAGCAGATTGTCTTGAAAAGAATCAGTGAGAGCCGAAGTCTCATCGGAAAGTACTCCCGGAATAAGTCGGACGATTGCATCAACCATTACAGCAGCAGCAAGTTCTCCTCCGGTTAAAACATAATCTCCAATCGATATTTCTTTGGTAATCAGATTTTCGCGAACTCGTTGATCTACTCCTTTGTAATGTCCGCATAAAATAATAAGATTGCCTTTTAATGATAATTTATTGGCTTCTTGCTGATTAAATTGTATTCCATCGGGCGAAGTGTAAATTACTTCGTCGTAGTTGCGCTGCGATTTCAGAAAATTGATTGCGCTTTCGATGGGTTGAATTGTCATGACCATTCCTGCACCACCGCTAAATGCATAGTCGTCAGTTTTCTTATGCTTGTCTTCCGAGAAATCGCGGATGTTGTGTACATGAATTTCTATAATTCCTTTGTTTATCCCTCTTTTTATGATGGAATGATTGAACGGACTTTCAAGTAATTCCGGAACAACGGTGAGGATATCAATGCGCATACAATTAAAATTTTGGGTAAAAATAGAAAGAGGCACTCATAAATCCTAATTGAGAATTTTGACGCGACGCATCAAAATTTTATTTATTCCAGACTTGATGACTGTTTGTTTTTATATAAATAAGACATAATGTCATCTTGCTTGACCCTATTCATGACTCATTGTCTTGTTTTTGTTTTCGGAATGAGACTTGAAAAGAGAGGATCAGAATTGAAAATTAAAACATGAATTAATAAATGGAGGACAGAAAAATGAATGGATTACGTTTTAATACCCCGGTAGAAAGAGTTTATGCGAATCAGTTGGTGAACGATCTGTTTGCTCATCTTTGGAATACTGATCGTCAGGTGAAATCATGTGTAGCTAGTCCTGCTGTAAATATTTTTGAGGCAGAAGATTTGGTTCGTCTGGAGTTGCTTGTTCCTGGTTTTGAAAAAGACGAAATTACAATTTCACAGGAAAAAGATCAGTTGATTGTGAAAGGCGAAGTGAGAGAGTCAGAAAAACAAGAATTTAGATATTCGCGGGTAGGTTTTTCAAAAGCGAATTTTGAGAAAACTTTCAATTTATCGCAACACTTGAATAAAGAGGCGATAACTGCCGAATTTAAAAATGGAATTTTAACGATTGTATTGCCAAAAGTAGAAGAAGAAAAACAGAAAATAGCTCGGAAAATAGAGATTGTTTAATTATGAAAATGATCGGATTATGAAAGGTTGCAGTGTTTTTGCAACCTTTTTTTGTGCTTTTCATGGAGATTTTACTGAATTAGTGCTTAAAAACTTTGAGTATTAGCTTGTAATATTATATTTTCGTAGGCTATAATGAGTCTGAATTCTCTTTTGAAGTTTTGTACTAAAATTTTGTAAAATGGAACCTAAAGATCTAAAAAACTCGAACGAAGAGTTAAAAATTACGCCGCAAGAACCTGAAGCTGTCGAAAATCAGAATGAACAGCCTGCTCCTGAAGTATCTGAAAATAACGAACCGGTAGCTGAGTCAGAAACAGCAGAAATCGTTGAAACTCCTGTTGAAACAGGCCCGGTTGAAGTTGCCGAACCTGAAACAGAATCTGAACCTGTTGCTGAAGCAGAATCTGAACCTGAAGTTTCGGTAGAAGAAAAAACCGTTCGTGAAAAAGTTGATTATTCAGGAAAAACAGAGGTTGAGTTGATTAATGCCCTGCGTGGATTGGTGCATAGTGATGAAGACTATGAAGAAGTGAAAGAAGACGTGGATGAAATAAAATTTGCGTTCTATAAATTGCACCATGCCGAAGTTGAAAATCAGAAAAAAGCATTTTATGCAGAGCATGCGCCAGAGGATGAGTTTGTGGAAGTAGAAAACGTTTACGAGAATGATCTGAAGAATCTGCTTGAAGAATTCCGTTTGCAAAAAGCTGAGTACAATAAAAAAGTTGAGGAAGAGAAAGAAAATAATCTTGTGTTGAAATATCAGATTATTGAAGAAATCAAAGCGCTGATCAACAACAAGGAATCAATTAATAAAACTTTTCAGGAATTCAGAGAACTTCAAAATAGATGGAGAGAGATTGGTTTGGTGCCACAGGCTAAACTGAAAGACCTTTGGGAAACCTATCATCACCATGTAGAGAATTTCTACGATTACATAAAAATTAATAAAGAACTTCGAGATCTGGATTTGAAGAAAAATCTGGAAGCAAAAATCGAATTGTGCGAGAAAGCAGAAGAATTACTTGTTGAGCCTTCTATCATTCGTGCATTCAATATTCTGCAAAAATACCACGAACAATGGCGTGAAATTGGTCCGGTACCTCGTGAAAAGAAAGATGAATTGTGGGAGCGTTTTAAATCGGTGACCTCAAAAATCAACAAAAAACATCAGGATTTCTTTGAAGATCGCAAGTCGGAACAAAAGACAAATTTTGACGCGAAAGTTGCATTGTGTGAAAAAGCAGAAGAAATTATGGCTTCGGAGCTCAAGTCGCATAAAGACTGGGATGATAAATCGAAAGAATTAATCGAACTTCAGAAAGTTTGGAGAACGATTGGCTTTGCCCCAAGGAAAGAAAACAATAAAATCTACGAGCGTTTCCGTAAGGCTTGTGATCAGTTTTTTGCTGAAAAACGCGAATTCTATAGTCAGAATAAAGAAGTGCAAACGAATAACCTGCAGATGAAGACTGATTTATGCGTGCAGGCTGAATCGTTGAAAGATAGCACTGACTGGAAGAAGACAACTGATGAATTCATTGAGATTCAGAAAAAGTGGAAAGAAGTTGGGCCGGTTCCCCGCAAACAAAGCGATATTATCTGGAAGCGTTTCCGTGCTGCGTGTGATTATTTCTTCGAACAAAAATCGAAACATTTCTCTTCGGTTGATACCGAACAGTACGATAATTTGAAGTTGAAACAAGATTTGATCGCAGAAGTAAAAGCCTATGCACTTTCAGGAGATGATCGAGCTGATTTGGAATGCATGAAAGATTTCCAACGCAGATTTACTGAAATCGGACACGTGCCATTTAAAGATAAAGATAAGGTACAGAATGATTTCCGCGATGCAATTAATATCCATTTCGATAACTTGCGAATTGATGAACGCAAACGGAATTTGCTCAAATTTAAGACGAAGGTAACCAACCTGACTACTACAGGAAAAGGTGGCGGCAAAGTTCGTTTCGAACGCGAAAAATATATGACCAAGCTGAAACAGCTTGAAACTGATTTGGCATTGTTGGACAACAATATTGGATTCTTTGCGAATACAAAAAATGCTAAGTCGCTGATAGGTGATGTGAATCAGAAGATTGAAAGCACGAAAGAAAAAATCGAGTTGCTGAAAGAAAAGATACGCATCATCGACGCCATGGAGGATGACGAATAACCCGAGATAAAGAACCCGCTTTTCATAGGCGGGTTTTTTTATGATTATCTTACTGTTAATTTGAAATCAATGTCTGACGCATTTGCGAATATTGATTAACTTTGTGCGTTTTTGAAACATTTAAAATTTATTATTTTGTCTGAAACGAGGTATATATTTGTTACAGGGGGAGTTACTTCTTCGTTAGGAAAAGGTATTCTGGCCTCCTCATTGGCTAAGCTGCTTCAGGCCCGCGGGTACTCGGTAACCATTCAAAAGTTGGATCCATACATTAATGTTGATCCGGGAACACTCAATCCGTATGAGCACGGAGAATGTTATGTTACCGAAGACGGAGCGGAAACCGATCTCGACCTGGGACATTACGAACGTTTTCTTAATGTTCCGACTTCGCAAGCCAATAATGTTACAACCGGTCGTATCTATCAATCGGTAATTAATAAAGAGCGCCGCGGCGATTATCTTGGGAAAACCGTGCAGATTATTCCGCACATTACGGATGAAATCAAGCGAAAAATAAAATATCTGGGCTCGAAACAGAAGTACGATATTGTAGTGACCGAGATTGGCGGAACAGTTGGCGACATTGAATCGCTGCCTTATATTGAGACAGTTCGTCAGCTAAAATGGGAGCTTGGCAATCGTGCTTTGGTAATTCATCTTACGCTGGTGCCTTATCTGGCAGCCTCGGGTGAGTTAAAAACCAAACCAACCCAGCATTCGGTAAAAGCATTACTGGAAGCAGGAGTGCAGCCTGATGTATTGGTGTTGCGAACTGAGCACAACCTGGATTCGTCGCTTCGGAAAAAAGTGGCATTGTTTTGTAATGTTGAATTGGATGCCGTTGTGCAATCAATCGATGTGAAAACCATTTACGAAGTTCCGAATAAAATGAAAGAGGAGAAATTGGATGTAACCGTGCTCCGTAAATTGGGATTGCCACTGAAAGACGAACCGGAACTGATTGCCTGGAACGAATTTTTAAGCAAGCTGAAAAATCCAAAATCAGAAGTAGAAATTGGTTTGGTTGGAAAATACGTAGAATTACAAGATTCCTATAAATCGATCTGTGAAGCATTAATCCATGCCGGAGCAGTAAATTATTGCAAAGTAAAACTCCGGATGATTCATTCTGAAAGCATCAATCCGGAAAATGTGGCAAAAAAATTAGCCGGATTGAACGGTGTAATTATCGCTCCCGGATTTGGACATCGAGGAGTGGAAGGAAAGATTGTAGCCGCCCGATATGTGCGCGAAAATAATATTCCTTTCTTCGGGATTTGTCTCGGAATGCAAATTGCAGTGATTGAATTTGCCCGCAATGTGCTGAAAATGGCTGATGCGGATTCTACCGAGATGAATGAGAAAACGTCGTTCCCGGTAATCGACCTGATGGAAGAGCAGAAAGGCATCACCGAAAAAGGCGGAACCATGCGTTTGGGGGCATATAAATGCAAAATCACCGATAAAAAATCGAATATTTTCCAGGCGTATAATAAAACAGAAGTAAAAGAACGTCACCGTCACCGCTACGAATTCAACGGACAATATTTGGCTGATTACGAAACAGCCGGAATGAAAGCTGTTGGTGTTAATCCTGACACAAATTTGGTAGAGGTGGTTGAAATTCCAACTCATAAATGGTTCGTGGGTGTTCAATTCCATCCCGAATACAGTAGTACAGTATTAAACCCGCATCCTTTGTTTGTTGCTTTCGTGAAAGCATCCATGGGTGCATAATGCATTTTTTTGAATGGATAGAAATACGATTACGGGAATTGTCCTCATTTTCCTGATTTTAATAGGATTTTCATATTTTACGAAGCCATCGAAAGAGGAAATAGAGGCTGCAAAACGCAAACGCGATTCCATCCAGCAAGTTGAACTTGCCAAACAATTGAAAGCTGAAGAAGAAGCAAAAACACTTCGAGTAGATACACTTTCGTCAGTAGTTGCAGAGCCGGACAGTACGATGCGTACTGCAATGCAGAATGAAAAACGTGAAAAATATGGTGTTTTTGCTGATGCTATCGAAGGCGAAGAAAAATTTTTCGTTCTCGAAAACAACCTGATGAAAGTGACTCTTTCAAATAAAGGTGGTAAAATTTATTCGGTAGAGCTGAAAAATTATCAAACACACGACTCTCTTCCTTTGATTCTCTTCTCCGGAGATAAAAGTGAATTTGGAATGAGCTTCTTTGCTCAAAACCGGAGTGTTCGTACGGATGACTTCTTTTTTGTTCCGTCAACTGATCAGGCTTCTGTTGAGGCAAAAGGCCCGGATGTAAAAAAAGGAAAAGAAGGGAATGAAAAATATAATGAAGCAAACGGAGGCGAAAGCAAAACTATTTCGATGCGTTTGCCTGCCGGTGAAGGACGTTACCTGGAGTATCAATATACTTTGAAACATAACTCATTTCTGGTTGGATTTGATGTACGTACGGTTGGTATGAATACTATTATTACTACCAATACCAATTATCTGAATTTCCTCTGGGATATTGAAATGCCACGTCAGGAACGTATGTCAAAATATGGAGAAGACAGATACACTCAGATTCGTTACAAGTTTTTTGAAGACGACGTTGAGAAACTGGCAGTTGGAAAATCAGAATCAGAAGAACTGCGCACCCGCACCAAATGGGTGAGTTTCAAACAGCTATTTTTCTCTTCAACTTTAATTGCTGATTCGTTCTTTCCTGAAGTGAGTGTAAGTCAGGAGATTTACAAAGAAGATCCTAATTATTTGGGCAAATTTAAAGCTGATTTTGCTTTGCCATTCGAAGGAAAAGAGACAGAAACTCATGCAATGAAGTTTTACTTCGGCCCCAATCACTATCAGACTCTTAAACAGTACGACTTGTCGATGGAACGTTTGATCGACTTAGGATATGCGATTGTTCGTCCGGTAAATAAATATCTGATTATTCCCGTATTTAATTTCCTGCGGAAATATATCGACAACTTCGGTTTAATCATTTTATTATTGACCATCTTTATTAAGTTGATTATTTTCCCATTCACGTATAAATCCTATTTGTCGCAAGCTAAAATGAAGGCATTGAAACCAGAGATGGACGAAATCAATGAGAAATTTGGCAAGGACAAACCGATGGAAAAACAACAGGCAACAATGGCTTTGTATAAAAAGGCCGGAGTGAATCCGATGGGGGGATGTTTGCCGATGTTGTTTCAGTTCCCGATTCTGATTGCGATGTTCTTCTTTTTCCCGACATCCATCGAATTGAGACAGGAAAGTTTCTTGTGGGCTCATGACCTTTCTACGTACGATTCAATATTTAACTTGCCGTTCTCTATACCAATGTATGGCGACCATGTAAGTTTATTCTGTTTATTGATGACTATTACTACCGTTATTTCGACACACCTGAACATGCAAACACAGACAACTGCAACCATGCCTGGTATGAAAACCATGATGTACATTATGCCTGTGATGTTCTTGTTTATTTTGAATAGTTATTCAGCAGGATTGAGTTACTATTATTTCCTCGCCAACTTAATTACTATCGGACAGATGTACATCTTCCGTCAAATGATTGATGAGGAGAAAATCAGGGCGCAGATTCAGATTAATAAAAAGAAAGCTGCCAAGCCCAAATCAGGTTTCCAAAAGAAACTGGAAGAAATGGCGAAACAACGCGGAGTGAAATAAATTTCACCTATTATATTATTGAATGCTGCTTTCGGGCAGCATTTTTTTTGTCAGAAAAAATCTTGCTGATAAATGTTAGTCGGTAAGTAATTAAATAATTGTACCTTTTCGTTGCTAAACTATAAAATCAAAAGAGCGATGTATCAGTACAGTGCAGTAATTCAAAAAGTAGTTGATGGAGATACGTTTGAAATTGACATAGATCTGGGCCTTTCTGTGTGGATGCGCGGAGAACGGGTCAGACTTTATGGCGTGAACACTCCTGAAGTGTATGGGGTGAAAAAAGGTTCGCCTGAGTGGGAAGAAGGACAAAAGGCTTCCTTATTTGTAAAAGAACTGGTTCGGAAAAACGATCTGGTGTTGATTGAAACATTGAAGGATCAAAAAGGCAAGTACGGTCGTTATTTGGCAGTGCTGTATATTCATCTTCCTGAAGAGATGCAGACAGAGGGGTTGCGTCGTATTGGTGATTTTTATTGTTTAAATGACTTGTTGATTGCCAAAGGTCTGGCAGAAGAATATTTCCTGTAAAAATTTTATTCTATTAATTCGATAAAAAACAGAGATGAAACGTTTAGTTTATTTTTTAGTACTGGCTGCGATGGTAACAGCTTGTACAAATTCGGCAAAGAAAGAAGAAATGAAAACTGAAATCCAGAAAAAAGCAGATGAATATGCTTCATTTGCATTGAAAACTGATTTGTCGGTATTGACAGAAAAGGAAAAGCAAATGTTGCCTTTTTTGTTTGAGGCGGCCTCAATTATGGAAGATTTATTTTGGCAACAAGCCTATGGCAATAAAGATGAGATTTTGGCCAAAGCTACTGAGCCGGCAATGGAGAAAATGATTCGTATAAATTATGGTCCATGGGAACGGCTAAATGGTAATGAGCCTTTTGTTGACGGCGTGGGAGTGAAGCCTGCCGGAGCAAAATTTTATCCTGAGGATATGACTAAAGAAGAATTTGAAGCTTTAGCAGATGAATCGAAAACCGGGTTGTACTCATTGATTCAGCGCAATGCTGACGGTGGATTGGCTGTGGTTCCTTATCATGTGGCATACGGCGAGCAGTTAAGTAAGGCAGCTGAACTTATTTTAAAAGCGGTAGCTTTGTCCGAGGATGAAGGTTTGAAAAAATATCTCGAATCGCGAGCTAATGCATTGCTTACAGATGACTTTTATGCAAGCGATATTGCCTGGTTAGACATGAAAACCAATACAATCGATTTTGTTGTTGGACCAATTGAAAGCTATGAAGATCATTTGTTTGGATATAAAGCTTCGTACGAATCGTTTATCTTGATTAAAGACAAAGTATGGAGTCAGCGACTTGAAAAATATGCAGCATTGTTGCCTGGTTTACAAAAAGCGCTTCCTTGTGCTGATGTTTATAAAAGCGAAACTCCGGGAGTGGATGCCGATATGAATGTTTACGATGCAGTTTTTTATGCCGGAGATTGCAATGCAGGAAGCAAAACAATTGCAATTAATTTGCCCAATGATGAGCAAGTTCGTGCAAATAAAGGAAGTCGTAAATTGCAACTGAAAAACTCGATGCAAGCGAAATTTGAAAAAATTCTGGTTCCTATTTCTGAATTGTTGATTGATGAAAGTCAACGTAAGTATGTGAAATTTGATGCATTTTTCGAAAATGTAATGTTTCATGAAGTGTCGCACGGTCTTGGCCTGGGGAAAACCATTGATGGAACTCAAACTGTTCGTCAGGCGTTGAAAGAAGTTTATACTTCTATTGAAGAGAGCAAAGCTGATATTTGTGGCTTATGGTGCGTGAACCAGTTAAACGCTCAGGGCGAGTTTGAAGGGAAAGACATGATGGATAATTTTGTTACGTTCATGGCTGGTATTTTCCGTTCGGTTCGTTTTGGCGCAGCAAGTGCTCATGGAAAAGCCAATATGATGTGCTTCTATTACCTGGAAGAAAATGGCGCATTTACTCGTGATGCTGCAACCGGAACATATAAGATTGATTTTGAAAAGATGAAATCAGCAATGAATGGATTGGCTGAGCTGGTTTTAACATTGCAAGGCGATGGAAATTATGATCTGGCAAAGAAAATGATTGAAGAAAAAGGTACAATTCGTCCTGAATTACAGGCTGATCTTGATCGGATCGCTGAAGCAGGTATTCCCCGCGATATCGTTTTCGAACAAGGACCTTCAGTATTGGGCTTATAATTTATTTAAAAAAAAAATTTCAAAGGACTGTTGGAGAGTGTTCCGGCAGTCTTTTTTATTTTCGGCGATTTTTTCTGTATCGGTAAATCTGATCAATCGAAACCAAGAGAATAATCATTGATACAAGTATGATAAGGTAAATGTCTTTGTTGTCATACAGGGCATCCGGATTTCCGACATTTACATAGCCCAGCCAATAATGAGGATGCGCTTTTAGCGGATCAGCGTTTTTCAGGTGTTGGAGTTTGGCAAGCCGAAGCGCTTCATCTTTATCTTTTCCTTTTGATAAATATTTGTAGAAATTACTCATTATTTCTGTTCCCGATAAGTCTTCCACTTCCCATAATGTCATAATAATGGATGGGCAGCCGGCATACAGGAATCCACGAGCCAAACTCATTACCCCTTCACCCTTTTGAAGTTTTCCGCTACCTGTGTTGCATGCACTTAATACGGCCATTCTAGCCTTTAGCTTCATGTTGTAAATTTCATGGGTGTTTAGCCAACCGTCATCAATCGTGTCGTTAATTGTTGAGGAGAAGGCTAATTTGGAAAACATTGGAAGGCTATCGTTGACAATTGTATGCATTGCGAGGTGAAGAATGTCGTAGTCGGAAGCAATTCGTTTGAAATTACTTTCGCTAGCCATTGCTCCGGAAAATCGTTTGCTGGGAAGATGATTATTCAGTAAATCGATTTCGTGTAATGCACCAGGCAGAGGTGAAAGATGCTGTGGTTTTTCTCCTGAAATTTGTTTGGGAGGATAAGCTAAATAGTCGGGGGCAAACGCCAATAGGTTCCTGGAAGCAATTTTGTTTTCTTCAAAATAGTTGAATAATAATGTGCTGGAGTAGCTATAACTAATTGGATATTTATAAATTAAGTATGGAAGATCGCGAAAATTCATCTGACTTGTGTCGGGCATCGACGACAGAAGTGCATCAAACGGCAAATAGGAGAGCTTGTCGTCAGGAATAATTGCAATTCGTTTGTCTTGAATGATAGACTCGATAGGTTCCAGTAGATCATTGTAAAGTCGGTATGCGGCCTTGCAATAATGTGTATAATCTTTTTTCCTTGTGTAAACATAGTTTTGGCTGGATAAAAAAGAATGAAGGAATTCGATGTTTCTGACATATTCCAGTCCAATATTTTTTTGGCTCAAATTGATTTCATCCTTCGTAATAATAAATCGGTATAGTTGTCCGGGATGAATGCTATCCGTTGGCTCATCTACAATGTATTCAATTACAGCTTCTTTGTCTGTTAATTGTCGCTGAAGTTCTTCGATGTCGATAACTTTATTCTCGTATTTGAATTTATAGTACTGAGGGTAATCTTTCTCAAACAGGTGTATTAGTCGATTGTGTTCTTCATTATACTGAAAAACCTTATTCGAATAAAGACTGGTTTTTTGAGTGTCGGGGTTCCCTTTTTGATTCTCTTCGTAAAGTTTTTCCTTGTAGTTTGAGATATACAA
Organism: Prolixibacteraceae bacterium; assembly: GCA_963668595.1. Classification (GTDB taxonomy): domain Bacteria; phylum Bacteroidota; class Bacteroidia; order Bacteroidales; family Prolixibacteraceae; genus GWE2-42-39. The sequence goes on from OY764876.1 coordinate 4,522,253, forward strand.
CTTCAGATATTGTTCTTTTTTTAATAATGAATCAGGAATACTTCCAAATTGTTTTGCTTCCATATCTTTAATGGCGGCAAGAAAACTAGCCGATTTACTTTTTTCTGTGAATTCAAAGGCCATTTTTAGATACGACTTTTCTTTTGTGAAATTATAAAGTCGAAATGCAATATCCATTGCTTCAAGAAATGTTGACTCTTGTTTTTCTGCAAGAATCAGTTTGCTTTCTTCATTTAAATATCCGATTCGTAACCGATGAATAAGGTTGGTACATACATTTATTGTTTGTAAAGCAGAAAGGCTAAACCGCAGAAAGTTATCATAGTCCATCTCTGCCTGGTAAATTTCAGCTAACAATGTAAATGCGTTTGCTTTCTTTTTTAATACTGTAAGTAGTTGTATGTCTGAAATAGAGTTATCAATTGGGGGAAGAACAAATGGCGCTTCATTGTTATAGTTTTCCAGTACAGCATTGGCTGCCTTCTGATAATGAGTTAGCGCATGAATTAGATTTTCTCTTTTTTTTATTCTGAAATCTTTTATTGTGACCGCTTCTGAATTTCTTTTAAGGAAAATATCACCGTAGCTTAAGTGAATATCTGAATAGTAAATACTCTTTGCTCCATAAGTTTGCAGAATTATTTTTTCTGCTTTTTGATTGTAGTTCCAGGCTGAATCATATTGACTTGTTTTTATGAGAAAAAGTGTATAATTATTGTATTCTTCTCCAAGTTTGTACAATTCATCCGAGTTGTATTTTGCCCAGCTTTCTATCGCTTTTTTGTAATAAGAATTGGCTAAAGATTGGTTACCTTGTTCTGTATAAATACCGGCGAGCAGATCATAATATCTGATTTTTAATGGCGCGTATTTTCCTTTTATATGTTTTTGTGCTATTCGTATTGCTTCATCTGTTCTTTTTAGGTTGATAAGGCTTACTGTCCTGCTGAATTCGGTTTGTTTTAAAGCACTTTCAAAACGAAGGCTATCTATTGATAAATATCGGATGGCAGATTCCTGATATTCTAGGGATTTAGCATAATCTCCTTTTAAAGTGTATATGTTTCCTATGTTGTTGTATAGAATTCCTAAGCGACTATTCTTTTCTCCAAAATTCTTTTTAATCAATGATTCTGCATTATTGTAATTTAGTAAGGCATCATTGTTTTTTCCTAAATACTTTTGTTGAATGCCTAAATTCATAAAGAGTTGTATCAATATAGGGTCTTCTTTTCCGTATATTTTTTTTGCAATTTCAATAGATCTATTTAAAAACCACTCTGCTTTTTCAAAATCACCTTTTCTTGCTTCTTCTCTTCCTTGTGAGCTGTATTGCCTTTCAAGAATACTGTCCTGAAAAAAAGAATTGACTTGTTGTGCAAATATATTATTGCAGTGAGAGGCGTATGTGAATGTTAGTATAGTGTTGATAATTATTATTTTAATCCAGATTCTCATAACACGGTAAATCTTTTTTCAAAAAAAAGTTAAAGGACTTGGGTTACCTTTTGTCAAATATAGGAATAAACAGACGAACAAGGATAATTTAGGAATTTAAGTATTAACCATTAAATCTTAGAGTAATGAAAACTTTATTTGCATTCAACGAAAACTTTGTATTATCTACAGTATTGACAGCAGAAGAATTAGTATTGGTAAAAGGTGGTGTTTCTTTTACTTATGGACCAGGCCAGGAAGATACTTATTGGGAAGATGAGTATAATAAACCGGACAAAAAATAGTTAGATTCAATTTGCTGTTTTTTTAGAATCCATTTATTTAATAATGTTGTTCTGAATTGATATTAGGATTGCGGTAGCAATTTTGATGGTTCGGATACAGGTTTAAGATTTAGATCATATTTGCAGAGGAGAACTTTGCGTAATGTGACGTAGGATAACTATGTAATAAAAATACCAATGCGTAAATCAGAAACATACGAAATGATAGATCGTTACCTGCAAAATGAGATGAGCCGGGAAGAACGAGCGGTTTTTGAAGCAGCAATGCATTCAGATCCGAAGCTTCACTCGGAGGTTTTATTTCACAGGGAGGTTGAAGACTCAGTTATGGAATCTGATATACTTAGCTTAAGAGATAATCTGGAGCGAGTTATGATGTTGATGGAAGAATCACCGGTGCAGGAAGTTGAAAACTCAGAACCTGTTTATGCATCGTGTAATTTTGGTCTGTCATCGGAATTCTCATCGTTTAAGATGTTTGAGTCTCCATTGGTACCGTCGGATGTGAATCGGTTATCGCATAGTTTGCCCCGATTGCATTTACATCAGCACCGAGATTCTGAGCGGGAAAATATCCATCAGTTTTACCGGGAGCAATTTTCAGAAATGAAAGACGAAGAACTTTTTGCCGAGAGCGATGAATTATTATTTTCCGAGGTTCGTTCGGCGATGAGTGAAAAAGATATATTAGAGTTACGCGCCAGTTTAGATCAGATAGTTCAGCGTGAAGTTACTCATCCATACAGTTTGACGGATATTGAAGATTACTTATCCGGAGAGATGGATGATGAAAAGTTTGCTCGTTTTGAAGAGGAATTGGATTATCATTCAGTACTGCGAAACGAAGTTAAGTTACACGAAGAAATAGCTGATTCAGTACAAGAACGCGGTGTTATGGATTTGCGGGCAAGTTTATCGCAAATACGGGAAACCGGAGATTATTCAATGAGTCAATCTGAAGAAATTGATCGGTATTTGTCGAATGAGCTGACAGAAGAAGAGCAAGACCGGTTTGAGGATTTGATAATGTCAAGTTCAGTGTTGCAGTCAGATATTGCATTGCATAAAGAGTTAAATGAAGCTTTGTCAGAGCAGGATGTAATACGTCTGCGGGCACAGTTGACATCAATAGGTAAGGACGTTGTGAAAGAGAAAGGACGCTCAATAAGGCTACCATGGCGTAAGGTTGCCGTTGGGACCGTGGCTGCGTCATTAGTATTGATGATTGGATTGCGCAGTTTGATGCTTGAATCAGGTAGTAGTCCGAATGAAGAACTGTATGCTGCATATTATCGGTCTTACGAAGGAAGTGGAGTTGCCCGTTCCGGAAATGGAAGCATTGATAATACACTAACAATAGCTTTACAGAAGTTTAATGCACGTGATTATGAGTCGGCTTTGAGTTTATTCCGACAGGTGATCTCATATGATGCTACGAATCCTGTAGGTCACTTTTATTCAGGGGTATCATATCAGGAGACAGGCCGTTTTGTAAAGGCGATAGAAGAATATGAGTTAGTTGTAAAAGATAAGGATAACTTATTTGTAGAGCAGGCCGAGTGGTATATAGGTTTGTGTTATCTTCAGACACAGGAACGCAGGAAAGCGTACCTTCAAATGGATCAGATAAGCAAGCAGAATGGGTACTACAGTAAGAAGGCCGAGGCGATAATCCGCAAGATGAAAGATTTAGAATAATGAAAATATAGTCTCAATCAGAGCTGAAAGATAAAGAAATACGTTGAAGCAAAATAAAATAAGGAATTACAAAGATTGTGGTTAATACTTAAATTCCAAATTAACGAGTTCAAAATAAATAGAAGGAGAAAAAAGTAAATAAAGTTAGATACAGAAAATTCCTGATTATCCTGTTCAAACCTTTCAAGGTTTTCTGATCTGGCTGAAAAAAGCAAAAAGAAATAGATTACATACCAAGATAGTTGTCCTCGCTAAGGCGGGGATTTGGTGTTTGTGGAGAAAAAAATAATTTTTTTTTAGTTGATGTGAGTGTTGATACTTAGGCTTTTGTGTTTCTTTGTTCTGGTTGATTGCACTTTTTTCAAAAAAAAGTTAAAGGACTTGGGTTACCTTTTGTCAAATATAGGAATAAACAGACGAACAAGGATAATTTAGGAATTTAAGTATTAACCATTAAATCTTAGAGTAATGAAAACTTTATTTGCATTCAACGAAAACTTTGTATTATCTACAGTATTGACAGCAGAAGAATTAGTATTGGTAAAAGGTGGTGTTTCTTTTACTTATGGACCAGGCCAGGAAGATACTTATTGGGAAGATGAGTATAATAAACCGGACAAAAAATAGTTAGATTCAATTTGCTGTTTTTTTAGAATCCATTTATTTAATAATGTTGTTCTGAATTGATATTAGGATTGCGGTAGCAATTTTGATGGTTCGGATACAGGTTTAAGATTTAGATCATATTTGCAGAGGAGAACTTTGCGTAATGTGACGTAGGATAACTATGTAATAAAAATACCAATGCGTAAATCAGAAACATACGAAATGATAGATCGTTACCTGCAAAATGAGATGAGCCGGGAAGAACGAGCGGTTTTTGAAGCAGCAATGCATTCAGATCCGAAGCTTCACTCGGAGGTTTTATTTCACAGGGAGGTTGAAGACTCAGTTATGGAATCTGATATACTTAGCTTAAGAGATAATCTGGAGCGAGTTATGATGTTGATGGAAGAATCACCGGTGCAGGAAGTTGAAAACTCAGAACCTGTTTATGCATCGTGTAATTTTGGTCTGTCATCGGAATTCTCATCGTTTAAGATGTTTGAGTCTCCATTGGTACCGTCGGATGTGAATCGGTTATCGCATAGTTTGCCCCGATTGCATTTACATCAGCACCGAGATTCTGAGCGGGAAAATATCCATCAGTTTTACCGGGAGCAATTTTCAGAAATGAAAGACGAAGAACTTTTTGCCGAGAGCGATGAATTATTATTTTCCGAGGTTCGTTCGGCGATGAGTGAAAAAGATATATTAGAGTTACGCGCCAGTTTAGATCAGATAGTTCAGCGTGAAGTTACTCATCCATACAGTTTGACGGATATTGAAGATTACTTATCCGGAGAGATGGATGATGAAAAGTTTGCTCGTTTTGAAGAGGAATTGGATTATCATTCAGTACTGCGAAACGAAGTTAAGTTACACGAAGAAATAGCTGATTCAGTACAAGAACGCGGTGTTATGGATTTGCGGGCAAGTTTATCGCAAATACGGGAAACCGGAGATTATTCAATGAGTCAATCTGAAGAAATTGATCGGTATTTGTCGAATGAGCTGACAGAAGAAGAGCAAGACCGGTTTGAGGATTTGATAATGTCAAGTTCAGTGTTGCAGTCAGATATTGCATTGCATAAAGAGTTAAATGAAGCTTTGTCAGAGCAGGATGTAATACGTCTGCGGGCACAGTTGACATCAATAGGTAAGGACGTTGTGAAAGAGAAAGGACGCTCAATAAGGCTACCATGGCGTAAGGTTGCCGTTGGGACCGTGGCTGCGTCATTAGTATTGATGATTGGATTGCGCAGTTTGATGCTTGAATCAGGTAGTAGTCCGAATGAAGAACTGTATGCTGCATATTATCGGTCTTACGAAGGAAGTGGAGTTGCCCGTTCCGGAAATGGAAGCATTGATAATACACTAACAATAGCTTTACAGAAGTTTAATGCACGTGATTATGAGTCGGCTTTGAGTTTATTCCGACAGGTGATCTCATATGATGCTACGAATCCTGTAGGTCACTTTTATTCAGGGGTATCATATCAGGAGACAGGCCGTTTTGTAAAGGCGATAGAAGAATATGAGTTAGTTGTAAAAGATAAGGATAACTTATTTGTAGAGCAGGCCGAGTGGTATATAGGTTTGTGTTATCTTCAGACACAGGAACGCAGGAAAGCGTACCTTCAAATGGATCAGATAAGCAAGCAGAATGGGTACTACAGTAAGAAGGCCGAGGCGATAATCCGCAAGATGAAAGATTTAGAATAATGAAAATATAGTCTCAATCAGAGCTGAAAGATAAAGAAATACGTTGAAGCAAAATAAAATAAGGAATTACAAAGATTGTGGTTAATACTTAAATTCCAAATTAACGAGTTCAAAATAAATAGAAGGAGAAAAAAGTAAATAAAGTTAGATACAGAAAATTCCTGATTATCCTGTTCAAACCTTTCAAGGTTTTCTGATCTGGCTGAAAAAAGCAAAAAGAAATAGATTACATACCAAGATAGTTATCCTCGCTAAGGCGGGGATTTGGTGTTTGTGGAGAAAAAATAAATTTTTTTAGTTGATGTGGAATCAATTTAACATTCAGGTGGATTGATAATTTCTAAGCATAAATTTTCGCTACTCTAAAAAGGGAAAAATTAACATTTCTCACTACTCTGAGGTTAGCCCTAAAAGCTTTCAATTTAGCGTTGAAAGATTCAGCGGAAGCATTGGTGCTTCGGTTGTCGAAGAAGTTTAATATTTCTTTGTAATGAGTGTAGATGGTGGCAGAAGTTGTATTGAAAGTTTCAATCATAGTTGGACATATCGTTTTTATAATGCCAACATTGCGAATGCCATCCCCTTTTGTCTTTTGTGAGAGAGAAGATCATATCAGGAATGTGTCCGGTTAAAAGCCTGTTTTATATCGGGGCATTGAGTTTTTGGGCTGATTGATATGTGATAATGTAATCAGATGTATTTAAAAAAATATGATAGGATACATGGATGAAAAAAGGAAGAAATTTTCAGTTGGGATTGAATACAAAAAGAAAGGTTGCCCATATTCATATGAGCAACCTTTCTGTACTTTACTAATTTCAGGAATAGCAATTATTAAGACGGATTATTGTCTGATTGAGATATTCCATTATTGTTTTCAATTTCACTAATTGGAATCAAACAATTATATACATTATCCTCTACAACATAGTTTGTTCTGGCTTGAGTAGGATGATTTGTGCCTGCATAATCGCGGACAATTGCTTTCTTCAATCGTTTGTGATCGAAGAAAGAAAAACCTTCACCCCATAACTCAACCTGTCTTTGGAAAATTACCTCATTAACCAGATTTTGTCCTGTTTGAGTCGATTTTGTATATTGAGGGTCGCGTACAGTCATGAAATCGTATAATACATCTGCTGCATTGGCTTTTCCTTGGCGAGCAAGAGCTTCTGCTTCGATGAGATACATTTCAGCAGCACGCATAAAAGGATAGTCTTCATCATTCGAATAGTTATCATCAACTTCGCGGAACTTAAGATTAACGTATTTGGGTACGTTTCTTACTCCAAAGGCTGTAGTAATTGGCTTGGCCTCTGAAAGGAATACATCGTGACGAATATCGGATGCTGGAATTTGATCATATAATTTTGCATCAATAGCTTTGAACATTTGTCCTGCGGCTACATACCCATATGCTGTAGTGCTAATGTGAGATGTAAAGTTTACAATTCCAGACTTAGAGATGTCAGAATCTTTCGTTACGATAGCTCCCCACATCCATTCACTATTGTTTATGTCATTAAATCCGGCAACATAATCTTCTCTACTCATCAGAGAATACCCACTTCTTGCTTCACTGGCATATTTTGCTGCATTCGCCCAATCTTCCATATCCAGGTACATTCTGGCTCTCAATCCAGCAGCAACATTTTTGTCAATTTTACTTTTACTGTCACGAGTCCATTCATCTAAAAGATTATATGCTGCTTCTAAATCAGTGTTAATTAATGCATAGATTTCCGCAACAGTAGCTCTGGGATTGTTTCTCATTTCTTCTAGAGTAGTTTTTTCTGTTATCAATGGAACAGAAGGATCGTTTTCATGTCCTTTGTACGTGTGCTGATAAAGGCGAACCAGATAGTGATATGCCATTCCTCTAAAAGCGTATGCTTGACCATACAATGCTTTTTCTGATGTTGCCAGATCATTAATATTTTCTGGTACAGATTTGATGATCTGATTGGATGCTTTTACTAATTTGTAAAAATAGTTCCAGTAGAACAATACATCAGCATATGTTACGTCTCGGTTTGTGAAACGATAATTGTCCCATAACCATCCATATCCCTGACGTGTCATTACCATGTCGTCGTTAGACAAGTCTGTAAATATGGCAATACCCATGATTCCAAAGTCTGAATGTCTCGTGCTTGCCAGGTCTAAAGAATTGTATTTAATCATCCATTCGTACATTCCAGTGATAAGAGGTTGTACTGTTTTTGCCGAGAGCTGCTCTTCTGTGACCACCTCTGTAGAGTTGATATCCATGTAATCTTTAGAGCAGGAAACCACTATAAAAGCGAGTAATATATATATTAACTTTTTCATATATGCTTTTTTTATGGATTAAAATTTAAGATCAATACCAATTGAAACGGTTCTAATTGGAGAAGCAAAGAATTCTACATCACCATTAAAGTTCATTCTTGGATCCAAACCTTTCCTTTTTGATAAGAATGCAACATTATCTGCAACCACATAAATTCGAGCAGTTGATAAGTCAATTCTTTCAATAAGATTCTTTGGTAAAGAATATCCGAATGTCAGGTTTGATAAACTGATAAATGAAGCATTAACTAACCAACGATCAGATCCATTATTAATAAAGCTGTCATCAGTGTTTAACGCAGGGATATTCGATTTTTTATTTGATTCAGTCCAGCGATTAAGAATGTCTTTATGGAAGTTTTGTCCTGTTTCTGCTCCTCCTTGCATCAGATTGGCATAAATTGCATCATATACTTTGCCGCCTAACTGATAAGAAAATTTTGCAGAAAAGTCAAAACCTTTGAATTTAACATCGGTTGAAAAACCTCCGTATAATTTAGGAATTGCACTATTCAGAATGTAATAAGTTGCATCATTAAATGTTGTAGTCGTTGTTGTTTCAGTTACGTTACCATTTGCATCTTTTACATCTTTGTACCACATTGATTTCCCAGTAGTTTCCTCTACTCCTGCGTATTTTGGCAAATAATAATCATAAATACTTCCACCAATTGTTAATTTATAGTTTCCTCTTGTTACCCCTTTTTCAATATTTTCAGGAGGTAATTTGGTGATTTTGTTTTTATAATGTGTTGCATTGAGAGAAATACTCCAGTTGAAATCTTTTTTGCGAATAATGTCTGTATTGATTAATAACTCAATCCCTTTATTATTCATATCTCCAATATTGTCAGGATAAGTACGATCTCCTGTCGATGGAGGCAGTGGTCTGTTAAATAACAGATCAGAAGCAGTTCTTGAGAAGAATTCAATTGTTCCGTCAATACGGCCTTCTAGCATAGAATAGTCAAATCCGGTATTAAAGGTTTTACTTTTTTCCCAGGTAAGGTTAACATTACCTTTATAGCTTTGAACCAGTGATGGTTGGTTGTTTGTATTACCAACAGTATATTGGTCCAAATATGGCTGATAATTATAATAACCTTGTGGATCAAGGATTGCATCGTTACCCTGCGTTCCATAGCTAACCTTAAATTTAAGGTCATCCAACCATGTGTAATTTTGCATAAATGATTCTTCGCTAAGTCTCCAAGATGCGCCTACAGACCAGAAGTTACCCCATCTGTGATCTGGGTGAAATTTTGAAGAAGCATCGCGGCGGTAACTGGCCGAAAGATAATATCGATCGTTGTAGTTATAGGTTACACGAGATAGATAACCTTCAGTATAATAATCACGTTGATAAGAGTCTGATTGAGGATTTCTGATCGCTCCTGACATTTCATGGTTTGTGTCAAGCAAGAAATACTCTTTTTGTGCATAAAGATAGTTATACTTATAATGATATGACTCATGTCCAACTAACACTTCCATCTCATGCAGACCCATTTCTTTCTTCCATGTTAATAATTGCTGAGCATTGAAAGAATTAATTTTCCTTTCATATTTGGCAGAAATACCATTGTTGTTTTGATATTGACCGTATTTTCCGTTGAGATAAACATTGTTTTCGGTGAACTGTATTGTTGAGTTTACAGAAGATCGGAATGTAAAATCTTTAAGAAATTTGATATCTGCATAAATGTTGTTTGTATAAACATTTCTCAGGTATTGATCTGTATCATATGTTTGGCTGCCTAATGGGTTTGCAAGTCCATTGAATGGACGAGATGGGTCATCGCCATAGTCATGAATAACATTACCGTCAGCATCATACATTTTCTGCCCGTTTGCATCTCTTTTGTATATAGGATAGATTGGAGCCATCAAACGAGAAACGTAAAACATATTTACCCCTGCAGTTTCATTTGGGTCTGGGTAATTGTGTTCTGACATTACAACAGATGTATTAACGCCAACTTTTAACCAATCAGTAACATTGTGGTCAACATTTAAACGACCACTCATTCTTTGAAAATTAGCATTTACAGTATAGCCATTATCTTCCAAATAGCCCAATGATAAGAAAGTTGTAGTTGTTTTAGAACCGCTTGATAAGCTTAAGTTATATTCCTGGCGATAGTCATTACGGAACATTTCATTTCCCCAATCGTCATGATATTTGAGCTTTGCACTCGAATTGAATTTGCCATCAGTTCCAACTAGTTTATCATCAGCAACATCGTAGCAGTTGTAAATTAGGTCAGATATTAATGTTTGGCTCGCGTATGTACTAGCTTCAGATGCTGATTTGCCTGCATATGTTTGTGAATTACGAAGCGCTTCCCAGTAAGTTTCATAATACATTTTAGGATCAGTCATAATATCATATTCAGGTATTGATCTGGAGTTGATACCAGCCTTAGCACTAAAGTTAACGGTAGTCTTTCCTTCTTTACCTTTTTTTGTGTTAATTAAGATAACACCATTTGCACCACGAGATCCATACAGCGAGTTTGATGCTGCATCTTTTAGTACGTTCATACTTTCGATATCATTGGTGTTAATTGAGTTTAAAGAACCATCATAAGGAACTCCATCCAAAACAATTAACGGAGAGCTATCTGCATTGATAGATCCGATACCTCTGATTCGGATTTTAGCATCAGCTCCAGGCAGACCTTTATTGCTCGTTATCTGAACTCCAGCCGTCGCACCTTCGAGTGTGCGTGTAACGTTAGAAGTCTGAATTTTTGCAATCTCATCACCTTTGATTACAGATGTAGCTCCGGTTATGGAGCCCTTTTTGGCAGTACCAAAAGCAACAATAACAACTTCATCGACACCAACGACATCGGGCGCAAGTTTTGCGTTATACACCAATGCTCCTGTAATTGGAGTTTCTTGCGTCTTCATCCCTACAAATGAGAAAACAAGAACTTTCGAATCCTGTGAAATTATAAGTTCATAGTTTCCGTCAATGTTGGTGACGGTACCAAGTGTAGTCCCTTTTATGGAAACGGAAACACCTGGGATAGGCATGCCATCTTCCGTGGAAGTGACATTACCTGAGATTTTTCTGGTTTGAGCCCAAATTATTTGGCTACAACCCAAAAAGAAAATCAGTACAAGTAATAATCCTTTTTTCATAGATTAAAATTTAAGGTTAATATAAAACAACATAGAATAACGCATTGTTATATAAGAAAAAAAGAAGACTTTATTTACTTGTTTATCAAATAAATAAAAGTCAGTGTAATTATTTCTTGTGTCAATAAAGTCGATGTGGTTATCCCCCCAGATAATCGATTTGTTAACTATTCTTACCCTTTTTTCCTAATCAAACATATCAAAAAAAGATCTTACACAGTAGGATTATAAATTAACGACGATAAATGTGGGTTAAAATGCAAACTTGTGTCTATAAACAGCAAAATGATGGGTTTGCTCTTTTGTTTCGCAAATTAGACGCTTGTTGAACGTGTTTCTTCTTTGTTAATCTTCTGTTTTCTGTCGATGAGCAGAGCCGGATTGTTGTGAGCAAAAAATAAAAGCAGGATTTTTTTGATCTTCAAAAAAATCCTGCTTGAGAGGTTTCTGGCGGATTCGAACCGCCGTACACGGTTTTGCAGACCGTTGCCTAGCCACTCGGCCAAGAAACCTTGTCTTGTTCGGAGTGCAAATTTAGTAATTTTTTGTTAGCTCCAAACAAAAAAATATTTTTTCATCGGTTCATACTTATGCTAACCCGGTCGATTTGCCCTCCCATGGGGGGATTCATTTTGGAAACTTTTACATAAACATTCTGTGCTGCAGGGAATTGTTGCTTGATTGATTCAATGATTCGATGAACAAGATTTTCTAATAGATTCGATACTATCTGCATTTCTTTTTGTATCGCAGCATATAATAATTGGTAGTTTAATGCATCGGAGAGATTGTCAGAGACAGCAGCTTTGGAACAGTCTGTTTCAATTCTCACATCAACCATGAAGCGATTTCCGACGAGTTGCTCAACATCGTAGTGCCCGTGAAAGCCGTAAAATTCCATTCCCTCAATTTCAATGATTCCCATAATACATTCCAGTTTTTATTTCTGGTGGCAAATTTAATTTTTCTGTATTAGTATTTGTTTTTGTTCCGATTAAAACTATTGTTATGAATGATTTTTTACCTTTGTCGTCATCCGTAAAATAACCTTAAAACTGCGCAAATGAGCGAAAATAAAAATGAAACGGAAGTTGTAGTGAAGAAAAACTTCATTCAGCAGATTATTGAAGAAGGTATAAAAGAAGCTAACCTTAGTGGTCGGGTGCACACTCGTTTTCCTCCTGAACCGAATGGGTATTTACATATTGGCCATGCCAAATCTATTTGTTTGAATTTCGGGACAGCATTAAAATATGGGGGTTTGACAAATCTTCGTTTTGATGATACAAATCCTTCCAAAGAAGAAACAGAATATGTTGAATCGATTAAAGAAGATGTTCACTGGTTGGGTTTTGATTGGGGAGATCGGGAATTTTATGCTTCTGATTATTTTGATAAGTTATTCGAATTTGCGGTAGCTTTGATTCAGAAAGGATTGGCTTACGTGGACGACCAGGATGCGGAAACCATTAGTGCGCAGAAAGGTACCCCAACTCGTCCGGGGACAGAGAGCCCTTTCCGTGCTCGTACTGCGGAAGAAAATTTGGACTTGTTTATGCGAATGAAAGCCGGAGAATTTGATGAAGGAGCTTGCGTACTTCGTGCCAAAATAGATATGGCTTCGCCCAATATGCACATGCGCGATCCGATTATTTATCGAATAATGAAAACGCCTCACCACCGTACCGGTGATAAATGGTGTGTTTATCCGATGTACGATTTTGCTCATGGACAAAGCGACTATTGGGAAGGAATCACTCATTCAATTTGTACTCTTGAATTTGAAGTGCATCGTCCGCTGTACGATTGGTTTATCGATCAGTTGAAAGATTCTGATTATCGTCCGCGTCAGATTGAATTTGCTCGTTTGAATTTGAGTTATACCGTAATGAGCAAACGTAAGTTGCTAGAACTGGTGAAAGATAAACATGTAAATGGATGGGATGATCCCCGGATGCCAACCATATCAGGTTTGCGTCGTCGTGGATATACTCCCGAATCAATTCGTAATTTTTCGGAACGTATTGGTGTAACAAAAGTTGACGGAATGATTGACGTTGCTTTGTTGGAACACTCGGTACGTGAGGATTTAAATAAATCAGCTCAACGGGTAATGGGGGTTCTCGATCCGTTGAAAGTGGTGATTACCACTTATCCGGAAGGACTTGTTGAAGAAATGGAAGCAATTAATAATCCGGAGAATCCGGAAGCTGGCACTCGTCTTGTTCCGTTTACTCGTGAAATTTATATTGAACGGGATGATTTCATGGAAAATCCGCCAAAAAAATTCTTCCGTCTATCTCCCGGAACAGAAGTGCGTCTTCGTTATGCATATTTTGTAACATGTACGGATGTGATAAAAGACGAAGCCGGAAATATTATTGAGCTGCATTGTACGCACGATCCAGCCTCAAAAGGAGGAAATTCGCCGGATGGACGAAAAGTAAAATCAACCATTCACTGGGTTTCTACTACTGAAAATGTGAAAGCAGAGGTTCGTTTGTACGACCGTTTATTCAACGATGAAGATCCGTCAGGTCACAAGGAGATTGATTTTAAAGAATTCATGAATCCAGATTCGTTGCAGGTTTTGCCGAATTGCTATGTTGAACCATTTGTAAAAGGGGCAAAAGCACTCGACCATTTTCAGTTTGAACGGTTGGGATATTTCAATATTGATCCGGATTCAACCCCGGATACGATGGTATTTAACCGAACTGTTCAGTTGCGGGATACCTGGTCGAAAGAGAAAAACAAGTAAAAACATACAAATCCGGTCGAAAAAGGCCGGATTTTTTATTGCGACAAATTCTGCATCATCTTTCCTGATTAGCAATTAGAGACGAATATTTGTGTAATGGCGAATGTTTCAATGTGACATCAATCGGATTCTTTCAACTCTTTCGCCGACGAATCGCCTTCACTAACCGATTGATTGACTCGTTTTTTTTTTGAGTGCATATACTTTTGTTGCATAAAATCAAAAAAAGATGGCAGAAACATATTCGCACAACAAGCATCGTTCGGGTTCATCATTTGCCTGGATATTAATTGTCGTTGGGATCATTCTATTGATAAAACAAACCGAATTGGGAGCATACATCCCGGGAATAAGTACAATAATTCATGCAATTGGTTCTGCTGTTCATGAGGTTGTTCATTTTGTCGGAAAAATAGGCTGGCCAATATTTCTGATTATTGCCGGAGTTATTCTGCTTACAGGTCGGCGCATCCTTGGTACATTGATACTTATTTTATTGTTGTTGTTCATTTTGCCTAATTTTATTGTCATTCCTGGAATTTTGCTCTTTTTATTTTTCCCACTCATTTTACTGGTTGTCGGAATTATAATATTGAGTAAAATGTTTTAATTTGCCGGAAGTATTAAAATTTTGTTTGAATCGACTTTTAAAGTAACCCAAATAACTCAATTACGATGAATTGCGAACATAGCAGAAGAAGACGGGCGTATTTTGGAATAGCCTTGATTACCTTAGGTATCTTTCTGATTCTGGAAAAGTTGGAAATCATACAGTGGCCTATAACAGATATTTTAACCAGTTGGCAGATGATTCTGATTGGTATTGGGGTGATTTCTTTATTGGGAGGCAACCGTACTGGCGGGATGATTGTTTTGATGGTCGGTGTTTTCTTTCTTATTCCTGAAGTATTCGAAGTCTCTGACAAAATGCGAAAAATATCCTGGCCACTTCTGCTTGTTGGAATTGGGCTGGCAATGTTGGTTCGGCGAAGAGGCAGGCGCGATGAAGTAATTATGGGAAGTAAAAGTCCTTCGATTGATTATTTTGATGATTTTGTCATTTTTGGAGGGCGCGAAATTTTCATCAATTCACAACATTTACTAGGCGGAAAAGCAACTTCTATTTTTGGAGGCATTGAATACGATATGCGCAAAGCTGTTCCTTCTGCCGGCGGATCGGTTATCGATTGTGTGACTGTTTTTGGAGGTTGTGGCTTCAAAATTCCTTTAGACTGGAGTGTTCGCAACGAAGTAACTACTGTTCTGGGTGGTTTTACTGATAAACGAAGCGATACATTAAATCAGTCATCGTATGATCCATCAAAAACGATTGTAATTAAAGGCATTTCAATATTTGGAGGTGTCGAAGTCAAACATTTTTAGTCGCGTTTAAAACTTAGATATTTCGAAGTAAATGCTCAATGAATCATCCTTTTCTTCAAAATAGAAAATTATTGATTGCCTATTGGTCTTTTTGGTTGATGGTGGGCATTAGTAGTATTGCTATTCAGTTTCTTTATTATGATGAACCCTTGATGAAGACTCTGGTACAGGCATTTATTATGGCGTTTATTTTTCCTTCTGTTGGGTTATTTATTTGGTTTGCAATAAGATATAATAGGTTTGAAGATAACGGAATTATCCGTTTGCTATTTTTTCATTTGATTTTTGCCACAATCGTGGTAATTCTTTGGTTCTATTTCGGGGTTGTTTTCATTAAGCTGGTTGCTCCCGAGCTAATGGATGATTTTAGTTCAGTGATGCCCCGAATGGTGTTTGGAGGCTACATGTATTATACCATCTATGTCGTATTCTTCTCTGCAATCAATTATTATCAGAATTTCAAAGAAAAAATTAAGCAGGAATCGGAATTGAAAGCTCTGGTACGTGAGGCTGAATTGCAGGCATTGAAGTCGCAGATAAACCCTCACTTCTTATTTAATAGCCTGAACTCTGTTTCGTCGCTTACAGTTTCCGATCCCGAAAAAGCGCAGGAAATGGTTATTAACCTTTCTAATTTCATGCGCTATTCATTAATGCATAATCAAACAGAAACGGTTCCGTTTTGCAAGGAACTTGATAATATAAAATTGTACCTGAGCATCGAGAAAGTCCGGTTTGGTAGAAAACTCAATGCCGAATTTGAGATTGACGAAGCTTGTCAGAATAAGCGCATTCCGAACATGATTCTGCAACCTTTGTTCGAAAATGCGATCAAGTATGGGGTGTATGAAACTACCAATCAGGTAACTATCCGTACCGTTTGTTCTTGCGACGAAGGCAACTTGTTGATTACAATTTCCAACGACTACGACCCGGAAACAGTGCACCGGAAAGGAGAAGGAATTGGGTTGAGAAATATTCGGCAGCGATTGGCAATTATTTATAAAGATCCGGAACTTCTACAGATTCGGGACCATAAAGATCGTTTTGAAGTTAAAATGAGCATTCCTCAAAATTCGAAAGACCATGATTGAAAAAATTAGAACCATCATTATTGAAGATGAAGAGTTGGCACGCAACCTGCTTCGTTCGTACCTGAAAGACCATCCTGATATTGAAATAATCGCAGAATGTGAAAATGGCTTTGATGGAGTAAAAGCAATCAATGAAATGAAGCCCGATTTGGTTTTTCTGGATATTCAGATGCCTAAAATAACTGGCTTTGAAATGCTGGAATTGCTCGATTTTCGACCTGAAATTATTTTCACTACCGCATACGATCAGTTTGCATTGAAAGCATTTGAATTTAATGCGGTAGATTATTTGCTGAAACCGTTCTCAAAAGACCGTCTGCTCTCGGCCGTTGAAAAAGTATCGGCACGAATTCAGTCGGGCGAGAAGCTGGAGGATGGACTCGATCGGATTAGTGGAGTTCCAAAAGGCGATTACCTTGATCGGGTGGTGGTGAAAGACCGGAATAAAATCAACATCATAACTGTTGATGTGATTCGTTACATTGAATCGCTGGACGACTACGTAATGATTTACACTACCGACGGGCGGCATATGAAACAAAAAACGATGAAATTTTTCGAGGATCATCTTGATCCGAATGACTTCATCCGCATTCATCGGTCGTACATCGTTCAGGTAAAATTTATTGCAGAAATTCAGCAGTACGAGAAAGAATCTTATGTGGTTATTCTGAAAGACAAAACCAAATTAAAAGTGAGTAAGTCGGGATATAAAAATATCAAAGATGTACTTCATTTTTAGTTATGTGAATTGAAAGATATAATCAGGGGTTTTGCATGGGCAAAGCCCTTTTTTATGACTGATAGTTGCGAAAAGTTTCTATTTTTACTTTTCTGATGATTGAATAATGAAAAAGCATTTCATTTTTATTTTGCTGATGTTCCCTTTCCTTGCGTTCGGACAGACGCATGTTGGTCCCGAAGGCGACCGGCTTTTAATTGGCATACTGCTTTGTGTCGTTTGCGTTGCGATAGGGTGGTTTTTCATAAGTAGAAGAAACCGATCTGTTGTAAAGCCGAAAAGCAAATCGTTTTGGGGCAGACGGAAAAAAGTAGAACTTGTTTTGAGCAAGGATCGCTTGGTGCGCCCGAAGGTGCTGACGCTTGTGGTACGGAATACGGGAAATTGCGTTGTCGATTTGGACGCACCGGTTTTGGTTTTCCGCAAACTGTGGAGCATGCGTAAATTTAAGTTGAAACGATATAAAAATCAGGAAATATATCCACTGTATTTGGAGGCAGGTAAATCTTTTACCTTGCAAATTGAATTGGTGAAGTTTTTTGAACACGACCGAAAACTAAAACGCTTCTATTGGGGGCGCATCCTGATGTATGATGTAACTGGCAGGAAGTTTAAATCGAAGCACGTAAGTTTGCGAAAAAGCCTTTATACCTAATGCGGAGTTGGAATTTTAGTCATATCGATTTTTCGGTTTATCCGTTTTATGCGGGAGACGACTTAGGTGTCTTTTTCAGTAATAACCAATTACGTGTAAAAATCTGGGCACCAACGGCTCTGTTGGTCGAGTTTCGGATTTATAAAGAAAGTAATGGCGGTTCTGCGGTTCGGATTGATTCGTTAATTCCTTCGGAGCAGGGATGCTGGGAGTTGGAATTGACTGGGGATTTCTCTGGTTATTACTATACTTTCCGGGTAAACGATGGGCAATGGCTTTCTGAAGTGCCCGATCCGTACGCACGGGCAGTCGGGGTAAACGGAAAACGAGGGCTGATTTTTGATGCAAGGCAAACTAATCCTGAAGATTGGGAGCGTGATTGTCCTGTTGCCTGCGAAAATCCAGTGGATGCAATTATTTATGAGTTGCATGTTCGCGATTTCTCGATTGACCCGGAAGCTGCATTTCAGCATAAAGGAAAATACCTTGCATTTACCGAAGAGGGACTGATTGATGATGCGGGGAATTCAGTAGGGTTGGAACATTTGAAAGAACTGGGAATTACGCATGTTCATCTGCTTCCAGTGAACGATTTTTATACTGTCGATGAATCAAATTCCTCCTCTCTCTATAATTGGGGGTACGATCCATTGCATTATAATGTGCCGGAAGGAAGCTATTCAACCAATGCCGATTCAATTGCACGGATTGTAGAGCTAAAGCAATTGGTGCAGGCTTTGCATCAAAACGGAATTGGGGTAATTTTCGATGTGGTTTACAACCATACGGGTTATACTCGTCGTTCTGTATTTAATCAAATGGTTCCGGGCTATTATTACCGGCAAGATCGACAGGGAAATTTTTCGAATGCAAGTGGTTGTGGAAACGAAATCGCTTCGGAGCGAGCCATGGTCCGCAAATACTTGATTGATTCACTTTGTTATTGGGCCAGCGAGTTTCATGCTGATGGTTTTCGTTTCGATTTGATGGGCATCCTTGATATTGAAACACTCAATCAGGCACGGCTTGAACTTGAAAAAATAAACCCATATATTATTTTGTATGGTGAAGGATGGACGGCTGATCGTAGTCCGTTGGATGAACAGTACCGAGCTGTAAAGCAGCAGGTTGCAAAACTTGATCGAATAGCTGTATTTAACGACGATTTGCGCAATGCCTTAAAGGGAAGTCCGTTTAATATGAACTCGAAAGGCTTCGTAAGTGGGCTTACTTTACGCGAAGAACAGGTGAAATTTGGGATGGTTGCTGCGTGCTTTCATCCTCAGATTATTTATCATTTTGTTGAAAGCTCAAATCGTCCATGGGCCATGGAGCCTTGGCAATGTGTTAATTACGTTTCGTGTCACGACAATTATACGTTGTACGATAAACTGAAACTGAGTTGTGTCGGAGCTCCTGAGGAAATGTTGCAACGGATGACTTGTTTGGCCGGAGCAATTATTCTGACCTCGCAGGGAATACCTTTTTTGCATGGCGGAGTGGAAATGGGCCGGAGTAAATATGGCGATCCGAATTCTTATCGGTCGTCGGATACTGTCAACCAGATTCGTTGGAGTCAAAAAGAAGCGTATAAAAATGTTGTAGCATATTTTAAAGGATTAATCGATTTGCGGAAAAAACATCCTGCATTTCGAATGAGTTCAGCAGAACAGGTTCGTCAGCATTTGCAGTTTTCGTCGTTTTACCAACCCGGAGTAATTGCTTATTCGTTGCTGAATAATGCGAATGGTGATTCGTGGCGTGAAATTCAACTTGTATTTAATGCTAATCCGGAACCGATCGATTTTCCGTTATCTCCGGGTAATTGGAAACTTATTGCACATGAAATGCAGATTGATTCGGATGGAATTGTAGTGGAAATACAATCTTTCTTTAAAGTCGCTCCTGTTTCAATGTTAATACTTGTTCGGGATTAATTATCAGATATATTCAGGAAAAATAAATGAGCTATTGTAACAATAGTTTGGTTTTTATATATTTGAGGAAGTTAAATACAAAACCCATCCGTCATGAGAAGATTGTTTGTTTATGCAGGTTTAGTATCCTTTCTTTTTGCGTGCCAGAATGAAGCAGAAATAGAAGAACCGAAGTCTGTTTATGAAATTCAGAGTATAGAATATTTCCAGGGAGAAGGTGATGGAATATCAACGGATAGTATATATTGGGGCAAGCAGTTTGTTGTAAACAGAACAAACGACGATTTGTCTCCTTTCGGTTTTGATTGGCCCGAAGCGAAAGAATCTTCACGTTTTTCTTCCGATGAATTATTTCCTGAGTTATATAATCAGGAAGATACTATTTGGGTGAAAGTTCCTGAGTTGATAGGTTCAAAATTGGTCTTTTCAAATAAAAATATCCGGGCATTTAGTTTGAACAGAACAGAAGAAGTAACCTCTAATATTGAAATAGAGAATACTTACACGTTAACGCCTCATACCCAGTTGAGTGTCGAACTTTTGGGAATGGTCCAGAAAACTTCGCTTAGATACAAAGCTGTTTTGAAAGAAATAAATTCAAAAAAGTTAATAAATGTAGAAGGGCAATGGATTGGAACAAAGTTAATTGGTTTTAAGTCTTTTGTGAAATACGACGATGTTAAATAAGTTTCTAATTGAGTTTTTTTTTTAGAATACGGCTAACAGTAGTTCGATATCTTTTACAGGTAAATTAAACTGCTCTGCCAGATAATGGTTGGTTAAAATACCATTGTATATGTAAACTCCTTTACGGAAGCTTTTCGATGCTTTTATGAAATGATTCATGCCGCCGGTTTCGCCAATGGCAATGATTACCGGGCTTAAAATATTGCTTAGGGCAATGGATGCTGTACGCGATACAATTGATGGAATGTTTGGAACACAATAGTGGATAACACCATGTTTCTCAAAAGTTGGATTGTTCAGATTGGTACATTCCGACGTTGCAAAACACCCGCCCTGACTTACATTCAAATCAATAATTACAGAACCTTTTTTCATTTTCTGAATCATTTCTTCCGGTACCTTGAAGCTGAGATTTGTGTTTACTGACAAGGCACCCAATACGGCATCGGCCGAACGAAGGGCTTTTTTCAATACCTTGGGATA
Source organism: Prolixibacteraceae bacterium (assembly GCA_963668595.1). Classification (GTDB taxonomy): domain Bacteria; phylum Bacteroidota; class Bacteroidia; order Bacteroidales; family Prolixibacteraceae; genus GWE2-42-39. The sequence continues at coordinate 4,543,241 of OY764876.1, forward strand.
AAAAACAGAGGTGAAAATGCGTTGTCCTAGTTTTTCTTCTAATAGGCGGAGATCATGAATGTTGTCGTCGAATATTTTTACTGTAACTCCTAGTCCCAAAGCCGTTCGGGCGGCGAATTCGGCAGCTGTACCCGATCCAAGGATAACCAACTCTGCTGGCGAGATTCCAGTAATGCCTCCCAGTAGAACACCTTTCCCGTTTCTCGAATTGCTGAGATATTCGCTGGCGAGAGTAATTGCAGTACTTCCGGCGATTTGACTCATTAGCTGAACCACTGGCAAGCAACCTTTGTCATTTTCAATATATTCGTATGCAATGGTGGTTACTTTTTTCTGCTGAAGTTTTTGTACCGTTTCAATACTGTGTGCATTGATTTGCAGGTTCGAGAAGAGTACCTGGTGTCCCCGTAATAAATCAATCTCGTCGCCAGTAAAGGGTGAAACCCGAATCACAATGTCACAACCAAATACCTCGGCCCGGTTTTCGGTGACAAGGGCTCCAGCCTGGCGATATTCTTCATCGCTGTAGCTCGAAGCCTTGCCTGCATTGGTTTCAAGGTAGATTTCATGTCCGTATGAGACAAGTAACTCTGCTGCCTGAGGGGTTAGCGGAACACGATATTCAACTCGCTGAAAGTCGCACGGAATGCCAATAGTAAGTTTTTTTCCGCGCCGTCCAATTTCCAGCATTTCTTCTTTGGGTAACAAAAAGGTTTGCTCCATGGGTTGTAGTTCAGAGGCTTGTTCTTCTTTCGACATGGCCGTTCAGTTAATGTTCTAAAATTAATCTTTCCGGCTAAACAATCCAAAAGTTTGTTTTTCAGTGTCAGATTACTTCTGCCAATATTTCGCGTTGGTCGTTTTCGCCGGTACTAATAATAACTTTTACGTAGTGTTCTGGAAGAAGTTGTTCAATTTTTTCAGGCCATTCAATCAAACAATATTGTTCTGAGTAGAAATAATCTTCATAACCCAGGTCAAATGCTTCCTGTAAATCTTTGATTCGGTAGAAATCGAAATGGTAAATACTAGCTTTTTTGCTGGCCGAATACTCATTGATAATTGCAAAGGTGGGACTGGTTACGTTGTCGTCGGAGCCCAGCTCATGGCAAAAAGCCTTGATGAAGGTTGTTTTGCCTGCTCCCATTGAACCATAGAATGCAAAAATACGCTCCTCTGCAAAATGTTCGCATAATTGCTTTGCAGCTTTTGGAAGATCGTTTATCGAATGAACAGTAATATGCATCACAAAATATTTTTGCCGAAAGTAATAAGAATGGAGGAGATGTCAATACAATGAAAAACTCCCGTTTCAGTTTACTGAAAAGCGGGAGTTGATATAAGACTCGAGTTATCTATTTTTTCGAAACAACAATATTGGTTACCGATTTCATGTTGATCGGAAATTCCATGTCTTCCCCGGTTTGTGGGTTTTTCATCTTCATAATCATTTTAATATCTTGTGTCAAATCTGATGAACGCATCCATCCATCCGTTGTGTCAATCATCATGGTTCCTTCCTGATTTCCATCAATATTCATATTCATGCTCATGCCAGCTTGTTCAATCGCAGAATCTCCATTGAATGTTGCGTTTACTTTTATTTTGGCTTCGTCGCCGGAAACAGAAAGCAGTTCATAGTTGATTTTTGTTTCCATATTAATGGGAGCTCCCAGTTTTGCCGTAGTTGACCATTTGTCGCCCAAGGCTACTTTCTCTTCCGGAATATATCCAAACGTTTGGTTCATGAATGATTTAAATCCATCTTCGGAAGCAAACATCGGAAGCATTTGTTCTACCGTTTTATCTCCGCCAAGCGCTTTTAAAAATTCAATCATTCCATCTGCTTTTTCAACCTTTCCCAAAGAGTTTATCTCAAGTTTAATAGTATGTCCTATCACCTTTTTAAAATTTGCAGACTCCGACGAATCTGCATTGTCGCTATCGATATTCATTATCTGTCCGTTTGCGCTAATGTTTGCCTTCATGCGGGTGGTGCTAAATTCCAGAAGATAGTTTTTGTTGGCAAGTATTTCGGCGACTTTGTAGTGCTGGATTATTTCCATTGTATTCTCCATTTGCATTTTCTGTCCCATCATTTCCTGATCCATATTCATGGACAGAGTCGTAGTCATTTCGTAGGTTGTTCCCGGGCTTAAATTAAGTCGAAACTTATTTTTTGCTATTCCTTGGAAAGAAATAAGTGAAAATGCGAAAGCCATGATGGCAATCATTTGGAATGGATTTTTCATGTTGTTTAAGTTTTTAGTTTCTTTTGATGTTATGTCAAATGTAGTATTTTCCTCAGATAAAAAAAATATTCATTGATATTTTGCCTGATGGCAGAAAATCAATTTCTTGAAACAAAATTACGAATGATTTTCGATCAATAAAATAGCCATTTTTAGAAATATTTTTGACTGTTTTTGGTGAGAGGTTTAAAAAATAGCAATTTTTAAAGAACACTGACAATTGTTAAAGAATGAATGCAAAAATAATGTTACTTTTGATGCGTGTTCCGGTGTGAATTTTATTTTGCATCGAATGGGGCAAGAACCTGACAACAAGAATTTTAGAGTAAAATTACATTAGTTTAAAATTATTAATACTGAATTATGAATTTGCCGGAAAATTTAAAGTACACCAGAGATCACGAATGGATCAGAGTTGAAGGCGATGTTGCTTTCGTAGGAATTACTGATTTTGCCCAGGGCGAGTTGGGCGATGTGGTTTTTGTTGAAATTGAAACCGAAGGAGAAAAACTTGGTAAAGGTGAAACTTTTGGTACAATTGAGGCTGTGAAAACTGTTTCTGATTTGTTTATGCCTGTTGGCGGAGAAGTGTTGGAATTTAATACCCTGCTGGAAGATTCTCCTGAATCGGTAAACAAAGATCCGTATGGTGATGGATGGTTGATTAAAGTGGCCGTAGAAAATGAAGCTGAATTGGATGAATTGCTTTCTGCTGCTGAATACAAAGCAATGCTTGAAGCTTAATTGATTCTGATGCAACGATATTAGCAAAAGGTTGTCCGTTTGGGCAACCTTTTTTGTTGAATAAGAAAATGGTTGATGTGAAAAAAAGAAAGGTTGCCTCCGTCGAGAGAGACAACCTTATTTTGAGTTTCAGATATTGCTGATAGTTTGATTATTCAACTTTTAGCTGTCCTTTCCCACTGGCATCAGAAATGTTGCGAACCTGAGTTGTTCCTCCTTCGGTTAATGTGAGGTCAACGGGTTTGTTGGTTTTCCATGCTCCACGCGTGAAATCCGGAATTTCAATAGGTTTCGATCCGTTGGCGATTGACCATTCGCTTAGCGGAGTAATGCAACTCCATGTTGCAGCATCGTAAACGTCCATGTCCATCGGAAGTCCGTTGCGCAAACAGTCGATTAATCGCCAGTCCATAATGAAGTCCATTCCTCCGTGTCCGCCAACTTTTTTAGCCATTTCGCCTACACGACGAACAATTTCCGGAGTATATTTTTCTTCCAGTTCTTTCATTTTTGCCTCGTCGGCAACATTATGTCCGAATGCGATGTGTTGAAGTGGCCATTTTTGTGCAAAACATTTGGTCCCGCTCAGCATGTGGATGCGGGAATACGGGCGGGGAGAACTAATATCATGTTGGATCATGATTGTCCTTCCTTTATTTGTTCGGATCAATTGAATATCCATGTTTCCGCGCATGTCCCAGCCTACAAATTCCTGAAAGAATGGGTCTTCTTTTGCCTTTTCTGCAATACGGTTTTTTAGCGTAAAATCGTCTGACATCATTGCGGTCAGATAGTCAAGTTTGTCACCGCGGTTGATGTTCATGGCTTGACAAATCGGCCCTAAACCATGCGTCGGATATACATTGGCTTTGCGTTTGTTTTCGTGCAAACGCCACATTCGGGTGTAAGCCCCGTCAGTCATTTTTTCGTCTTTGGGCTTATTGAAATGCCAGTAGTCCAGGTCGTGAATGTAGGCTCCTTCGCCGTGAATCAAATCTCCAAATACACCCTGACGAACCATGTTTAGTGTGAGTAACTCGAAAAAATCGTAGCAGCAATTTTCGAGGATGACACAATGTTTTCTGGTACGTTCGGATGTTTCAACAATTTGCCAGCATTCGTCCATGGTTTTTGCAGTAGAAACTTCTACTGCTGCATGTTTATCGCCTTCCATGGCAGCCAATGCAACCGGAACGTGCCACTCCCAGGGAGTAGCAATGTAAACCAGGTCAACAAGGTTGCTTTCGCAAAGCTCTTTAAAGCCCAAATCTCCGCCTACAAATTCTTTTGCTTTCGGAAGGCCTGCTTTGGCAAGAATGGCTTGAGCTCCGTCCACTGCCGCCTGGCGAATATCGCAAAGTGCAGCAATTTCTACTCCGTCAATATAAGTCATTCGTTCAACGGCACCAGAACCGCGATCGCCAATGCCTACAAACCCAATACGTACTTTGTCGAGTTTTGGTGCAGCATAGCCACACATGTTGAAATTCATTTTCGGACTTCGCTGTGCTTCTTTTAAAATGAAGTTCAACTTGTCTTTTTCTGCTTCTCCGGCAGATGCCATTAATGGACTGGCTGCTATTACACCACTTCCAAGTGCAATATTCCGTAGAAAATTTCTTCTGTTGCTTGTCATTTTACTGAATGTTGTTGGGTTTTTAATATTCACTTACAAAAATAATTTCTCTGTTAGTAAAAATCCTGTTGTTTGTCAACTTTGACAAAGAATGTATTCACAGATGTTTCTTATTTGCGCCTTTTATTTGTTAATGACAACATGATCAATAAGTGTGCTTGAGGTATCGAAAATCGTGGCATCTATATTCTTTTTTGTAATTTCAATACGCATCGCTGATTGGTTGCTTCCGATAATGATTGGAAACTTACAAGGCCCAGAGCCTGCCGGAAGATAAGCATATTGATGGGTGTGTCCGCAAAGCATTAAATCGATACTGGCTTGATTTAAGATTGGCACCCATTTTTCGAATATATCCTGAGGGCCATGCCATTTTTCGTTTGGGAGAGGAGGAATGTGACTTACTACAATTTTGATTGGAGCTTTTTTAAAGTCATTCGAATTAATGATTTCTTTTAGCCAGTTTGCTTGTTCTGTGCGGTATTCATCAAAATTATTCAGGTTGGCATATACCGGGTGAGCATCTTCTTTGTCTTCTCCACTATCAAGGACGATGAAAAAAGCAGGGCCTTGCTTGAAACAATAATAGTAGCGATTGTCTTGTCGTGGAAAATATCGAAATAAGTCACGCGAATAGCGACCTCTCGTTTCGTGGTTACCCCGGGTATAAAAAATAGGTTTTTCTTTTGCAAATAGCTCAACGCTTTTATCCAGAAAACCATAAAAAGGTTGGTCTTCTTTGGCAAAATAGTCAATCATGTCGCCGCCATAAATCACCAAATCGGCAGTCTCAATCGATGTTTGCCGAAGCAATTTTTCTAATTTTTCATTATTACCATGAATGTCGCTGGTTTCAATAATGGTGACTTTATCAGCACTTTTGTTTAATGTTGAAAATTGAAACTTCCCCTGTTGGATAGTATCTCCGTAAATGACAGAGTAAGGTTCGAATTTTTTTATTTCAGCAGAGAAAATAGAATAACAATAAGAACTTGCAGGAAGTAAACCGTCGATGCGGATTGAATTAAATGTATTATTGGCCTGTTTCATGCCATGGCTAATGTCGTAGTAGTTTCGATTTTTCCCTTTGTTATCGGTGATTTGTATCCATGACAATGCAGGATTATTCGTGGTGAAAATAATTGTCACGCCCGTTTGTGTCATTTCTTGCAAGTACGGGCCATGTGTAAACTGAAAATTATCTTCGGCAGGTTGTGCTACTACACTATTTAATGCCAAAAACAGGAGTATAAAACTTAGAAATTTCATTTGTAAGAATTTTAACTTTAGTATTAAACTTGTGCACGTATTCACGGATAGCAATTATTTTACTTTATCTCGCCTTTGACGAGATCGCTATTCATGATGATGTTTTTGTTCGTTCTTTTGTTTTAATTACTTGAAAAGTTCAGCTTCGGGAACAAAAAATAAAGAGCATTGGGATTTTTTTGTTTTTAATTCTGCTCATCTTGCTTTGGAGTCGAATCGCCAAGTTGAGGCATTTTGAACCTGTCATTCGTTGCTTCAATATGTTCCTTGAGCATGATTTCTTCCATTTGTTTTACTATCTCAGGATGATCCGCAGCAATGTTGTTCTGTTCCTGTATGTCGGTTTCCAGATCAAATAGAGTAATTTGCATATTTCCGTTGCGAATGTCTTTGCGAATTCCTTTCCATTTTCCGAGACGTACAGCTTGTTGGCCTCCATACTCGGGGAATTCCCAGTACAGGTATTCGTGCTGCATTTGTTCTTGCCCGGTCAATTCTGGTAAAAAGCTAATTCCATCGGCATATTCCGGTGTTTCAATTTTTGCAATGTCGCAGAGAGTTGGCGTCACATCCCAAAACGCAGAAATCAGATGTGTTTCTGTTCCTTTTTTTATTTTGGCAGGCCAGCTTGCAATCATCGGAACACGAAAACCTCCTTCGTGAGTAAAGCCTTTTCCCCATCCCATTTCGCTTTTAAACGGACCTCCGCTGTTAAACCATGGCGAGTCTGTTCCTCCGTTGTAAGTAGGACCATTATCTGAAGTGAAAATGATTAGCGTGTTTTCATAAATACCCAAATCTTTTAATTGTTGAACCAGTTTGCCTATTTGTTCGTCCAGATAAGAAATCATGGCAGCATATCCGGCATGCGGATAACGATGAGGGAAATAACCGTTATCTCCGAGGTAAGGTTTTTCGTCTCCAAATTTTGTCACGTAATAATCAACCCAGCGTTGAGGAGCCTGAATTGGTGCATGAGGAAACGGAGTTGCCCAGTACATGTAAAAAGGCTTGTCTTTGTTTTCGTTTACAAAATTAGTCAGCTCATCGAACATCAGATCTCCGGAGTATTCTTTTAAATTGAATTTTTTATAGCTGTCAATATTATTCGGATCAGCGCCTTCGTCGAGTTTGGTATTTGGTGCAACTGTATCGTTGTCCAAATAAATGCGGCGGTCGTTTTTATATAAATGAATTGGGTAGTAGGTGTGGGCCTGTCGTTGGCAATTGTAGCCAAAAAAGAAATCAAATCCTTTTTGTAATGGAGTACTATTGGTGTGTGGAGCACCTAATCCCCATTTGCCAACAATACCCGTTGTGTATCCTGCCGTTTTTAATATTTGAGCAATTGTAATCTCATTTTCAGGCAGCGGTCGTTGGCCTTCAAGTACTGAATCGGCAATCATAGCTTTGTAATCCCACACCTTGCCGCGTTCACCCCATTCGTCATTGCCTCGAATAAAAGCATGTCCCATATGTTTCCCGGTGAGTAGCACACATCGCGATGGTGCACAAACCGGAGCTCCGGCATAGTGTTGTGTAAAACGCATGCCGTTTGCTGCCAACTGATCAATATTCGGTGTTTCAATTAATTTTTGTCCGTAACAGCCAATTTCACCATAACCCAGGTCGTCGGCAAGAATATAAATGATGTTGGGTTTTTGTTCCTGTTTTTGTTTTTGGCACCCGGAGAGAAGCAAAGAACTTCCCGCTAAGCAAAGTAGGAAGAATGGAATATTTGTATTCTTTCTTTTAGAATTCATGTTGTTGTAAGTTGTTGAGTACTGGGCGTAAAACTAGGAAAATATATGGAAAGCTACATTGTAAATTAAATTGTTTTTGCGGTTCTTCTTTTTCGTAAGAAAACAGTTGTGTTAATATTAGGATGCTTGAATAATCGAAAAGAGATGAATGTCTAATGTGAGAAAAAGAATAGCTTGATGGATGTGTGTATGGGGATTTGATACTGCTGAAATGTTGTTTATTCTGTTTATTTGTTAAAAAAACTACATTTGCAGATACCAGATTACGTATTTTTTCTTTTTATTTGTATTTCAACATTCAAAAAGGGTTGTTTGTTGTTGTATTTCTGTTTTAGGAACGGAGAATTAGGATGTATTATAAGTAGTTTTTACTACGCATTATTAATAGGGGGTAAGAAAAATAGATATGGGCGATTCATTTTAAAATGAATAATAATTCGGTTGTATTGTATATAATTCTGGGTTATATGCATGGGCCGATTCATTGAATTAGAGGGTAAACAATTTCTGTAGCTTTATATTAACCTTAAATTTTAATCTATGAAAAAAGGATTATTACTTGTACTGATTATCTTTTTGGGTTGTTCTCAATTGCTATTGGCTCAAACTAAAAAGATTTCGGGAACTGTTACTTCAGCAGAAGACGGTGCACCTATTCCTGGAGTCTCTGTTGCAGTAAAGGGAACAACTCTTGGTATTATTACCAACAGTGATGGAAATTTTACATTAACTGTTCCGGAGAATGCTAAAACTCTTGTTTTTACTTTTGTGGGGATGACAACCCAGGAAGTTCCGGTTGGAACTCAAACTGTTTTTGATATTAAAATGACCTCGGCAGACATTGCTGTTGATGAGGTTGTTGTTACTGCCTTAGGTATTCAGCGGCAAAAAAGAGAGCTGGGATATTCTACGACAAGTATTAAGTCAGAAGAATTGACTCAGGCAAAATCAATGAGCGTTGCAACTAGTTTGCAAGGTAAAGTTGCCGGGATGAACGTAGCTTCGCTTAATAGTGGGGTTATGGATGATGTGAAAATTAACTTGAGGGGGATTCGTTCTCTTACAGGGAATAACAACCCAATGTTGTTGTTGGATGGAGTTCCTGTAGGACTTGGACTTTTAAATACATTAAACCCAAATGACGTAGAAAACATCAACGTATTGAAAGGTACATCAGCGGCATCCGTTTATGGTCCTGATGCTCGTAATGGTGTTATTATTGTAACAACTAAAGCTGGTTCAAAAACTGAAAAACCAGAAATTGTTATCAGTAATACTACTCAGTTCAGTAATGTTTCATTCTTCCCTAAATTTCAGACTCAGTTCGGTTCGGGAGGTTATGGATCATATATTCCATATGAAAACTGGTCATGGGGACCAGAATTTGATGGTAGCGAAGTTATCTTAGGAGAAGAACTTGCTAATGGAAATAAACAAATGGTGAATTATTCTGCGATTAAAAATAATCGAAAAGATTTCTTTGATACAGGAATGATAATGCAGAATGATGTTTCTTACTCAGCTAAGAATTTTTACCTCAGTTTACAAGATGCAAAAATTACAGGTGTTGTGCCGGATGATGAAAACAGAAGAACCGGGATTCGCTTGAATGTATCTCAGTCGTATAAGAAATTTTCTGTTGCATTTAATACCAACTACATCTATCAGAAATATGAAATTTTTGATAATAATGCAATGGGTGATTACTATTCAGCAAACAACGTTGGTTTAAATGGTGGATTGATGAACCTTATTTTTAGTACTCCGGCAAACGTACCGTTGAGTTCATACAAAGATTTTGTGAACAATGAATTTGCACAGTATAATAATTATTTCAACAGATACGGTATAAATCCTTATATCGCATTGGACACATGGAGAAAAAAAGGAACCGATCAGAACCTGGTTAGTAGTCTTGATTTGAAATTTGCTCCAACTGAGTGGTTAAGCCTTAATTATCGCGCAGCATTAACTTATCAAAGTATTGTTTCTCAGGTGAATTCAAAACGTTTGGTGGTGAATTCATTTGGTTCTGGAAGAGGTATTGATAATGTGCCACAGAGTGTAAGTAATAGTACGTATGTAGGAAACAGATTCTCTTCTGATTTCTTTGCTGACTTCCACAAAACATTTGGAGATTTTAAAGTAAATGCAATTGCAGGTACTTATGTTCGTGAGGTTTCATCCAGGTCAACCGGGGTAAATGCAAGTAACCTTATTATTGAAGGATTATTTAACGTTTCTGCTCGTCCAGGAGAATTGGGTGGTAGTTCAACTGAATCTAAATATCGTCTGTTTTCTGTATATGGAAGTGCTAGCGTGAATTATAAAAATTTCGCAAACATTGAAGTTACTGGTCGTAATGATAAAACTTCGGTACTTGATCCAAGTAATAATAGCTTCTTTTATCCAGGGGTGAGTGGATCATTGGTATTGTCTGACGCTATTCCTGCCATCAAATCGGATGTATTGAACTTTGTTAAGCTGCGTGCTTCTTGGAATAAAACAGGTAACGCTGATATTAACCCATATCTTTTGAGTGCAACATTCTCTCAAGGTGATGGTTTTCCATTTAATGGATTACCTGGTTATTCGGCAGATAATACTTCGTATGACAGATATTTGAAACCTGAATTTATTGAAAGTACAGAATTCGGTTTTGAAGCAAGTTTCCTTAAAAGTAGAATTAATCTGGACGTAACTTATTACAATCAGGATAACACAAACCAGATTGTAAATATTCGTGTGCCTCGTTCAACTGGTTATACATTTGCTTATGTGAACGCTGCATCATTTAAAAATTATGGTTTTGAAGCTCAGTTCCGAGTAACTCCTCTTATCGAGATTGGAAAAGGTAAATTCAATTTTACTGCTAATTATGGTTATAATAACAGTGAAGTTCAAAGCATTTATCAAAACCTGGATGAGCTTTCAATTGGTGGTTATGTAATGGCTTCAAACCAGGCAGTGGTTGGAGAACCTGCATTTGTATTTAATGCAACAGACTACAAACGTGATGATGCAGGTCATGTAATTGTTGATGCCGAAACAGGATTCCCAATGATCGATGAAGTGAACAAAAAATTTGGACGTACAATGCCTCTTCATATTCTTGGTTTGAATCCATCATTCCAGTGGAAAGGCTTGACTGTTTCTGCTTTGTTCGAATACAAAGGAGGCCATTATACATTTAATTTGATTGGAAACGAAATGGCATGGACGGGTGTCTCTGAAATTACAGGAACAAATCACCGCGAGCGTTTTATAATTCCAAATTCAGTGTATGAAGATCCTAATTCTCCTGGAACTTTCATTAAAAACACGAATATCACTGTATATGATGTAAACGAATTCTTTACCAGTGATAACTATAGAGGTGTAGCTTCTAACTTTATTACCAGTGCTGCTACCTGGAGATTCCGTGAATTCTCTTTAACTTATGATTTACCAAGTTCTTTGCTTTCAAAACAGAGCTTAGTAAAAGGGGTAACTGTTGGTTTTGTTGGACGTAACCTCGCATTGTGGTTACCAAAATCAAATGTTTATTCTGATCCTGACTTTAGAGGAAATAATGACTTCCTAACCGGAAACATTACTGGTATCTCGAATGCAACTGTGAATCCTCCTACTCGCACATTGGGTGGAACTATATCAGTTAGATTTTAATTTGTGTTTTTTAACTTGTTAAAAAAGATATATATATGAAAAAAATATTATTCATAGTACTAGCACTGGTTTTTTCGCTGAGTAGTTGCAACGATAAATTTTTCGATATCAACGAAAACCCGAATAAAGCTGTTGAGGGAAACATGACTCCAAGCCTTGTGTTACCACGGGCATTACATAGACTTGCGGCAATGTCTGCTACTGAATATGATGTGTATTCAAGATGGATGGGCTATTGGGCTCGTTGTTCTGGAACTTACGGACCAAATACCGATGAGGAATCTTATCAGCTTACCTCTTCATTTAACCGTACTTTATGGTTGAATATGTATGATATTCTGAAAGATTTTGACGTAATTGAAAAGAATGCAGTTGCAAGAAATGAAACAGCTTATGTCGCAATTGCTAAAATCATGAAATCAATTGGTTTTATGCAGTTGGTTGATCAATACAATAATATTCCTTATTCAAAAGCTTTCGACTTAGGCGAAAACATGTTGACTCCTTACGATAAAGCTGAGGCTATTTATGCTGATCTTCTTGTTCAATTAACTGAAGCTGATGCATTGTTAAAAGAGGCCAATGTTGCTGATAATCTCGATATCAAAACAGCAGACATTGTTTATGGTGGTGATCTTGCTTTGTGGAGAAAACTTGGAAACAGTCAACGTTTGAGATTATTGATGCACCAATCAGCAGTTCTGGGAAATTCTGGATTGAAAACTGAAATTGATAAAATCGTTGCTAATGGTGGTGGTTTTATTGGCTCAGGAGAAACAGCTGAGGTTCAGCCTGGCTATGTGAAAGATGTTAGTAAACAAAATCCATACTGGGATTCATTTAATATTAATGATGCAGGAGGTTTGGATAACTTCAATCGTGCTAATAATTACTTTCTTAGCTTATTGGAAAACAATAACGATATTCGTTATCAGTATTTTTATTCAAAAGCAGCGACTCCAACAAATGGAGAATTGTATGTAGGTTTTGATTATGGTTTTGACTATCCGGAAGGTACTCCAGAAAACCAGAAGAAAGCAGCAGCGAACTCTTCAAATGTAGCAGGTCCTGGTATTGCAAAAGGTCCGGACATGGCTCAGTGGTTATTCACTTCGTTTGAAAGTATGTTTCTTCAATCAGAAGCTATTGTAAGAGGTGCTTTAAGCGGAGATGCCAAAGCAATGTACGAAAGTGCAGTGAAAGAATCTTATGAGTGGTTGGAAGTTGATGATGCCGAAGCTGAAGCAGATGCATATTTGAATGCAGAGCTTAAACAGTTTGCAGTATGGGATGCTAATGCTGATAAATTGAAATTAGTGCTTACCCAGAAATACGTTGCTATGTTTGGGATCAATGGTCTTGAAACATGGACTGATTATCGCAGAACAGGTATTCCTAGTGTGCCGCTGTCTATTTATAAAAGTAGAGGTACTAATGTTATTCCTAAGCGTATGATTTATCCGCAGGAAGAATATCAGTATAATAGTGCTAATGTGTTGGCAGAAGGAACAATTAATCCGCAATCGGATAAGATTTTTTGGAATAAATAATGTGTCAAACAGAAAAAATTAAGAATATGAAAAGAAGAATATATATACTGATCATATCTGCATTGGTTATTTCGGGCGGGCTTACTTCCTGTTTGAAAGATAAAAAAATCGATGATCAGGAGTATGGTCTTATCGATCTTAATGCAAATAAAATCATTGAGATTCCGAGTGATGCTTCACATGAGGTAAGCCTGACCCTTCTTCCAGAAGGGTTGAAAGATATTACAATTGGAGAAGTTCGTTTGGCTGCAGAAAAAGCTGCTTCTGAAGATATCGTTGTTAGTTTGACAACCGGCAAATCAGCAGAGATAATTGGCGACGAAGGACCGTTGTTCCCTTTGTCTGGAGTGACTGTTCCTGCATCGGTAACTATTCCTAAAGGAGAGCGTTCTGTCCCCCTTATAGTAAAAGTAAATACTGCATTGCTTGAGAGTGAACCTCAGTATTTAGCAATTTCTATTAGCTCTGTAGATAAGCAGGGATATATTATTAGCGGTAATTTTGGCCTTGTGAAATTGAATATGAAAATTAAGCACAAATATCAAGGTCGCTATATTTGTACTGGTACAATGACTGATGTTACAAATGCTGCTTTTGCTCATGCCTCAATTATGTTGGCAGAGGATGGAGAAGATTATTTGATCGATTTAGAAACTGTTAATGGATCAACTTTGATAATCGGTGCATCTCCAACATTTGGTGGTAGTAATAGGTATTTATTCTGGGCTGGCTCGGGTTATAGCTATTATGGCTCCTTCTGTCCTCAATTTACTTTCGACGATGCAGGTAATGTCACTGCTGTAACGAACGCTTATGGTCAGCCAGCTGCAAATACTCGTAGTGCAGTGCTTGATCCAACAGGAATTAATAAATATGATCCGGCTACTAAGTCGTTTAGCGTTTCATACTATATGGTTCAGCCTTCTGTTGTGCCAACTCCGCCAAGCTATCGCTGCCACATGGTTGAAAAATATACATTCCTTAAAGACTTATAATCTGCAAAGGAAGACTGTCCTTTAATATAGAGGATAGTGTTTGTAGCGTCCGTTAATAGTACATCTATTAACGGACGCTTTTTTTGCCCCATTTTTTGTTTTTCGTGGTAAAAAATAAATGTGAAAATGAATTTTACTTCATGAAATCCATTTATTTTGCATTACACATATAAATTATTTCTAAAATCTAATTAACAATGAAACAAGTAAAATTTTTAAGCTTAGTTCTCCTGATTTGCTTTTCAGGAATGGTAGTTGCCAAACAAAAAACAAGCCCCAATTCGTTAAGTAAAAAAGAAGTTAAAGCAGGCTGGGTTTTGCTTTTTGATGGCGAATCAACTGCCGGATGGAGAGGATACAACAAGCCCGGATTTCCGGAAAAAGGTTGGGATGTTGCGAATGGAATGCTCCACTGCATTGGAAAAGGTGGCGATCTTATCTGGGATAAAAAGCTGACTAATTTTGAATTGTCGCTTGAATGGAAAATAAGCGAAGGCGGGAATAGTGGAATATTTATTTATGGGCACGAAGTGGAAGGCAAACCAATTTATTTTTCTGCTCCGGAATATCAATTACTCGACAATGAACGTCACCCCGATGCGAAAGCAGGGAAAGATGGCAATCATAAAGCAGGTTCGCTGTACGACATGATTCCGGCTAACCCACAAAATGCAAAAGCTGCCGGAGAATGGAATGAAGCACGGATTGTTGCGAAAAATGGAAATATTGAGTTCTGGCAAAACGGAGTGAAAGTAGTTGAATTTACTATGGCAAACGAATCGTGGAAAGCGTTATGTGCGGAAAGTAAATTCAAAAATTGGCCTGACTTTGTAAATAATGATGCTAAAAATGGTTATTTCGGGCTACAAGATCATGGCAACGAAATCTGGTTCCAGAATATAAAACTCAAAGAACTGAAATAAATTGAGTTTAATGTTGAATCAATTTGGTGAAAATTGGGCGACAACAAAATAAAAGAAGAGCAGACATTTCATTATTAATGTCTGCTCTTCTTTTATGAAATGATTTGTTAGAAAAATCCTAATTCCAGACGAGCTTCTTCGCTCATCATCGATTTATCCCAGGGAGGATCGAAAGTGAGCTCAACATGGGCGTCCTCTATTCCGTCAACAGATAGTGCAGCCTGGCGGGTATCATCCACCAGCATGTCGGCAACCGGACACCCAGGTGCCGTAAGAGTCATTACTACGTTGGCATGGTTGTTTTCATCCACATCCACATTGTAAACCAACCCCAGATCGTATATATTAACCGGTATTTCCGGGTCGTAAACATCTTTTAGTTTCTCTATAATCTGATCAATCCGAGCATCCATCGTTATGCCTCCTTTTCTAAAATTCTGTTATATGCAACAGCGTACAATTTAATTTGTTTGATCATGGCCAACAGTCCGTTTGATCGAGTAGGCGAAAGGTGTTGTTTTAAGCCGATTGCTTCGATGAAGTGTAAATCGTTTTCCATGATTTCTTTGGGCGTTCTTCCCGAAACAACACGAAGTAAAAGGGCAACTAAACCTTTAACGATAACTGCATCACTTTCTCCCTGAAAATAAATTTTCCCTTCACGAAGCTCCGGCACCAGCCATACGCGTGATTGACATCCTTTTATCAGGTGCTGATCGTTTTTATCTTTCGCTGAAATATCTTTTAACTCATTTCCCAGTTCAATCAGGTAGCTGTATTTGTCCATCCAGTCTTCGTATGCCGAAAACTCTTCGATGATTTCCTGTTGAATAGCTTGAATATCCATTATTTGAAATTTAAAGGATGCAAAGGTCGTAATTTTTTCAGAATGAGCAATGATATTTCTGTTCTCTCCGGTTTTTATTCTCTAATGTCAGAATGATTTCTTTATATTTGTTTCAGAAGAAACCCAAAAATCAATAAATAATATGGAATCAATAGCTGGGACAAGAACAGAACAAAACCTGCTGAAAGCATTTGCCGGAGAATCGCAGGCTCGTAATCGTTACGAATTTTTTGCCAAACAGGCCAAAGCTGAAGGTCTGGAACAAATAGCCGCTCTTTTTATGGAAACGGCAGAGAATGAGCGTTCTCATGCAAAACAATTTTTCAAACAATTGGAAGGACGAATGGTGGAAATTACGGCCACTTATCCTGCCGGAAAAATCGGAACTACGCTCGAAAACCTGAAAGCTGCGGCCGATGGCGAAAACGAAGAGTGGGAAGAATTGTATCCTGAATTTGCCCGTATTGCAGAGGAAGAAGGATTCAAAAAAATTGCCGTTCTGTTTAAAACTATTGCCAAAATTGAGAAAGCACACGAGGAGCGCTACCGCAAATTGTACCAAAATCTGGAAGATGGCAAAGTGTTTAAGCGTGAGGATAAAGTGATCTGGAAATGTCGTGTTTGTGGTTTTCTGCACGAGGCAAATATGCCGCCACAAAAATGTCCGGTTTGTGGACATGCTCAGGCATACTTCGAAATTGAAGCTACGAACTTCTAATCGGATTAGCTTTCCCGGTTGAACTTTTTTCTTCTGGGGTGGTTATAATGTTGCCGGTTTATGATTATTCATCTTTCCGGTAATGGCTTTTCAAAATCGAATACGGTTGAGAACAAAGAAAAGATGTTTTCAACCGTATTTATTTTCTGCCAGTTTTGAAACTGAAGACATGAGCCGATTAAACTTAAAAAGAATGATTATGTCGCAATTTATTCGAAAACACAGGTTGGCAATTATTGCTTCTTTACTAGGTGCGGTAGCCGGATTTTTATATTGGTTTTACATCGGATGCAGCTCGGGAACTTGCCCAATTCAGTCGCACTGGCAATCGAGCACTCTTTATGGAGCTTTGCTTGGCTATTTGCTTGGAAGCTCATTCAAGAAAAAGGAAAAGACAGGTACGCAAGACTCAGACCAAACAGAAAAAACAAACTGAGGAAAATCTCCCTTCTCCCTTTTTCGGTCTCCTTTCTCCTTGTTCCCTTTTCCCTTAAAACAGACTGATAACTTTTTTCAGCGCCACCATAAGTGCATCAATATCTTCACGCAAAGTGTAAATGCCAAACGAAATGCGTACCGTTCCCGGGATATTGAAATGTTGCATTACGGGTTGTGCACAATGATGACCAGTTCGCACGGCAACTCCTGTTTTGTCGAGCATGGTGCCTAAATCGAACGGATGAATGTTGCCAACATTGAACGAAATTACGCCCGATTTATATGTGCTGGTGCCAAAAATTTTCATGCCCGAAATTTGCATGAGTTGTTCTGTAGCATAATGAAGCAAATCTTGTTCGTGTGCCGAAATATTTTCAAATCCGAAAGATAGAAGATAATCAATGGCGGCTCCTAAACCGATAACTCCTGTGATGTTCGGTGTTCCGGCTTCAAATTTATAAGGTAGCTCATTGAATGTTGTTCCCTTGAAATTAACTTCCGAAATCATCTCGCCACCGCCCTGGTAGGGGGGCATTTGTTGCAATAATTCGCGTTTGCCGTACAAAACACCAACTCCGGTCGGTCCATACATTTTATGTCCTGAGAAAGCGTAGAAATCCGCATCCAGTTGTTGTACATCTACCGCAATATGCTGAATGGCCTGAGCCCCGTCAACAAAAACTTTGACTCCCTTTTCGTGGGCAATCCGGATAATCTCGGCAATCGGATTTACAGTTCCCAATACATTTGAAACATGCGCCACCGAGATTAATTTTGTTTTTGCTGAAATCAGTTGAGGTAGATTCTCTATCTGTAATTCGCCCTGCTCGTCAAAGGGGAGCATGACAATTTTTGCTTTTTTTCGTTCGGCCATCAGTTGCCAGGGAACAATGTTCGAGTGGTGCTCCATTTCTGAAACGATGATTTCATCTCCTTCCGAAATGAATGCTTCACCAAACGAAAAGGCTACCATGTTCACACTTTCCGTAGTCCCTTTTGTAAAAACAATTTCTTCTTTCGACGAGGCATGCAGCAGTTGAGCCACTTTTTCGCGGGTTGTTTCGTAGTCAAAAGTCGCTTTGTCGGCCATGTAGTGAGCGGCACGGTGAATATTTCCGTAATATTCCTGATCAATCTGCCTGATTTTATTTTGGACCTGCATCGGGCGTTGTGCCGAAGCAGCACTGTCTAAATAAATCAAAGGCTTGTTGTTGTATATATTTTGCTGAAGGATTGGAAAATCCTGTCGTATCTGTTTTGGATCGAAAACATTCATGATTTTTCGTTTCTGAAATAAAGACACAAAGGTAATAAATGTAAAATACATTGGCTGGTTTGTTTTTCGATGCCCGGCTTGTATTTGTTTTTTTCTTCATAAACGCTCTGAAAATGTGTACAGTAAAACTTTATTCTGAAATGTTGTAATATTCTGAATTTTGTTCGTACTTATCTCCGAAAGATAAAGTGCCGGAAATGCAGTATTGAAAATGGATGAAGTGCTTGTCAGTTGCCGGATATGTCTATCTTTGTGAGCTTTATAAATTTTACTAACTGGAATTCAAAAAAATGAAAAGAACGCTGTTAATTGTTGCATTCCTAATCGTTTCATTGGCGGGGAGAGTTGTTGCAGACGAGGGAATGTGGTTGCCTGCGCTGGTTCATAAGCTGAACATCAGCGATATGCAGGACAAAGGATTGGAACTGAGTGCGGACGATATTTACAATATCAACCGGTCGAGTTTGAAAGATGCTGTTGTGGCATTGGATCATGGCTCGTGTACCGGTGAGTTGATTTCGCCTAATGGACTTTTATTAACCAATCACCACTGTGGATTCGATGAAATTCAACAGCACAGCTCGGTTGAACACGATTATCTTACTGATGGCTTCTGGGCAAAATCATACGAAGAAGAACTTCCTAATCCGGGAAAAACAGTTTCTTTTTTGGTGAGTGTTGAAGATGTGACTGAGAAAGTTTTGGCAGAGATAACCGACTCAATGACCGAAGATGAACGTGATGCCAAGATTCGTGAAATCAGTTCGAAGCTGAAAGACGAAGCGGTTGGCGAAACACATTACGATGTACAGGTGAAGCCGCTGTTTAATGGGAATAAGTATTATCTGTTTGTTTATGAAACTTTTCGCGATATTCGTTTGGTTGGTGCTCCTCCAAGTTCGATTGGTAAATTTGGTGGTGATACCGACAACTGGATGTGGCCTCGTCATACCGGCGACTTCAGTATGTTTCGCGTGTATTGCGATAAAGACGGAAAACCAGCCGACTATTCAAAAGATAATGTTCCGTATAAACCTCGTCATTTTTTCCCGATTTCGCTGAAAGGAATTGAAAAAGGTGATTATACCATGGTGATGGGTTATCCGGGACGTACAAACCGGTATAAAACTTCGTACGGAGTGAAATATACGATGGATGTAACAAACGAAGCGCGTATGGTGGTTCGTGAGGCTAAATTGAATATTCTGAAAGATTATATGGCTACCAGCGCAAAAGCTCGTATTCAGTATGCGTCAAAATATGCCCGTAGTTCTAACTATTACAAATACAGTATCGGACAAAATAAAGGATTGCAAGCTCTTGCTGTAGTTGAAAAGAAAAAAGCCATTGAAGATCGTTTTGCGGAATGGGTAAACCAGTCGGACGAGCGTAAAGCAAAATATGGCAATTGTTTGAATGAAATTCGCGAATCATACGAAAATCTGGACGAAAACATTGCCTACGAGTACATGCTTGAAACAATGTTGCAAGGACCGGATATTTTCTATTTTGCCTACATGAGCAATGGCATGTTCGAAGCATTGAAAAAGGATGGTAATAATGAAGCTCTTCAGTCGGGAATTGCTCGTTTAAAAGGACGACTGGATGAATTTTACAAAGATTACGATGCCGCAACCGATGAGAAAGTTGCAGCTGCTTTGTTGAAAATATACAACGACAAGGTGAATCCGAAATATTATCCGGCATTTTTCCGCGAAGTAAAAGAAAAGTATAAAGGTGATTTTGCTGCCTACGTTTCACGTATTTACAGTAAATCAATTTTTACTGACGAAAATAGACTGAAAGCATTCCTCGAAAACCCGAAAGTGAAGACACTGGAAAAAGACGAGCTTTTTGCTGCTTCTGTACAGATATTTGACACTTTCCGTCGGGTAGGGGAGTTGATGGCTCAAGGTGACGATAAACTTATGAAAGGACGTCGTTTGTTTTTGGCTGGTTTGATGGAAATGGAAAAAGACCGGAAATTTTATCCGGATGCTAATTCAACCATGCGTGTTACTTACGGAACAGTTGGCGATTATCAGCCTCGCGATGCAGTTTTTTACAGTCATTACACTACCATGAAGGGATACCTCGAAAAAGAAATTCCCGGAGATATGGAGTTTGACGTGCCTGCTCGTTTGAAAGAATTGTACAAATCCAGCGATTTTGGCCAGTATGCTGATGAAGACGGAACTTTGCATACTTGCTTTATTTCGAATAACGACATTACCGGAGGAAACTCGGGAAGCCCTGTTTTGAATGCAAAAGGTGAATTGATTGGTGTTGCATTCGATGGAAACTGGGAAGCAATGAGCGGCGACATCGCATTTGAACCTGAATTACAGAAATGTATTAATGTTGATATTCGCTTCGTTCTCTGGACAATTGATAAATATGCCGGAGCAACAAACCTGATTAATGAAATGACAATTGTAAAATAATAATCCGTTTTATTATTCGGAGAAAGACCCGTACTTTTACGGGTCTTTTTTTTTAATATGACTGTAAACATTACCATATATACCGATGGGGCTGCCCGCGGAAATCCTGGCCCTGGCGGCTATGGCGTTGTTTTGTTGGCTGGCCCGCACCGAAAAGAATTGTCGGAAGGTTTTCGCCTGACAACCAACAACCGAATGGAATTACTGGCTGTAATAACTGCGCTTGAAGCGTTGAAACTACCCGGCTCGGTTGTGACAATTTATACCGATTCGAAATATGTGGCTGATGCAGTTGAAAAAGGCTGGCTCTGGGATTGGGTGAAGAAGCGTTTCAAAGGCAAAAAAAATGCTGATCTCTGGTTGCGTTTCATTCCTGCATATCAAAAACATCGGGTGAAATTTGTTTGGGTGAAGGGACATGCTAATATTCCGGAAAACGAACGTTGTGATCAGTTAGCGGTAGAAGCTTCGTTTGCACCGAATTTAAAAGAAGATACCGGTTATCAACCGGACGCATAATGCAGGGAAAATCTATATTTGCATTGTGAAGAAAGTAGTTTTAAGAGCATAATAATAACCTCATGAGCTTGATATATCGATTGTCTGTGTTTTTTTATCAGTTACTTGTTCGTTGTGCTGCCCCGTTTAATCCGAAAGCTCGCTTTTGGGTGGATGGCCGAAAAAATATTTTCGACCAAATCGAAGCTCGTGTAGAGCATGACCGCCCATTAATCTGGGTGCATTGTGCATCGCTTGGCGAGTTTGAGCAGGGCCGGCCATTGATTGAAGCAATACGTAAAGAACATCCGGCTTATCGCATTTTGCTGACTTTTTTTTCTCCTTCAGGATACGAGATCCGAAAAAATTACGAAGGAGCTGATTATATCTTCTATCTCCCTGTCGATACGCCTGCTAATGCCCGTCGTTTTGTCGATTTGGTAAAGCCGGAAAAGGTCTTTTTCGTCAAATATGAGTATTGGTATTTTTATTTTCGTGCATTGCATCGCCGGAATATTCCTCTCTATATCGTTTCGGCTATTTTCAGAAAAGATCAGTGGTTTTTTAAAAAAGGGCCTGTTGGGAAGTGGTACCGAAACTTATTGCACATGACTTCTCATTTGTTCGTGCAACAACCCGAATCGTTAAAACTATTGAATACATATGGGATTACTCATGCGAGTAGTGTGGGAGATACTCGTTTCGATAGGGTGGCAGCAATTGCCGCAGCCGGAAAAGAATTGCCGTTGATTGAGGCATTCAAAAAAGAAAGTCCGGTGCTGGTTGCCGGTAGCTCGTGGAAACCCGACGAAGATTTGCTGATTGAATATATTAATCAGAGCGAAGGACTAAAATTCATTTTTGCACCACATGAGATAAAACCAGTCAATGTGCAGCGGATTCTTTCCTCCGTAAATAAGCCGGCTGTTTGTTTGTCGCAGGCTACAACGGAGCAAATTGCCAGGTATGAAGTGTTGATAATCGATTCAATAGGCTTGTTGTCGTCGGTATATCGGTATGCAACAGTTGCTTATATTGGAGGTGGTTTTGGAGTGGGTATTCACAATACGCTGGAGGCGGCCATTTACAATATTCCTGTTTTATTTGGCCCCAACTATTCCCGGTTCAACGAGGCAGTAATGTTAAAAAAACAAGGAGTGGCATATCCGATTCTTAATTTTCATGATCTGAAAAATTCGCTTGATAGTTTATTTGCTGATGAAAATTTACGCGCCGAGATCGCCAAATCATGTCGTTCTTATACGCAATCAAACCTCGGAGCAACCGAAAAAATCCTCTCAAAAGTTTTTAACAATTAGCTAAATTATCAACCGTTTTTTTACGCTAACTCTTTCTGTTTTCTAAGCTTTGCTTTCTGTTCATATTTTATTGGCAAAAATTACGGATTGTATTGGAAAAGTATTCGTTTTGGTAAACTTTTCAAACTTATTAAAAACCTAAATCTCTGAAAAACAAAAAACTAACACTTAGAAGTTGATAACTTTTGGAATGCTTTGCAAAAAAAGTATTCCTTTTTTTTTGTTCTGTGCGTATCTTGCATCAAGCAAAACGGACATGAATTTTAGGTTCGTTTCATAGCAAAGCTTATCATCGAAATAAAATATAAAAAAGACATTAATTTTTCTTGACTATGGCATTGAAAGAAGTGGCCGTTGAAGTAATGACAGGCAAAAAAATTTATTCGCAGGAAGAAGCCTTCCAATCGTCGCTTGAATATTTCAAAGGAGACGATTTGGCTGCCCGGGTATGGGTGAATAAGTACGCGTTGAAAGACTCGTTCGGTAATATTTATGAGAAAAACCCGGATCACATGCACCGCCGTTTGGCGAAAGAAATTGCCCGTATTGAGCAAGCATACCCGAATCCAATGTCGGAGGAAGAAATTTATCAGTTGCTGAAAGATTTTAAATACATTGTTCCGCAGGGAGGACCGATGACTGGAATTGGTAACGATTATCAGATTGCTTCGTTGTCAAACTGTTTTGTTATCGGAAACGATGGCGATTCGGATTCGTACGGTGGAATTATGAAAATCGATCAGGAACAAGTACAGCTGATGAAACGTCGTGGTGGTGTTGGACACGATTTGTCTCACATCCGCCCGAAAGGTTCACCGGTAAAAAATTCGGCACTTACTTCTACCGGAATTGTACCGTTCATGGAACGTTATTCAAACTCAACACGCGAAGTTGCCCAGGATGGTCGCCGCGGAGCTTTGATGCTTTCTGTTTCAATTAAACATCCCGATTCAGAATCATTTATCGATGCCAAACTTGAGCAGGGAAAAGTAACCGGAGCCAATGTTTCTGTGAAAATTCACGACGATTTTATGCGCGCCGTAGAATCTGGAGAACCTTATCGCACTCAATATCCGATTGATTCAAACGACCCGAAATACACCAAAGAAATTGATGCCCGAAGCTTGTGGAAAAAGATTGTTTACAATGCATGGAAATCGGCCGAACCAGGAATGCTTTTCTGGGATACAATCATTCGCGAGTCGGTGCCCGATTGTTATGCCGATTTGGGTTACCGCACTGTATCTACCAATCCATGTGGTGAGATTCCTTTGTGTCCGTATGATAGCTGTCGCCTGTTGGCATTGAATCTGTATTCGTATGTCGAGCATCCGTTTACCAAACAAGCTCGCTTTAACTTCGACTTGTTCAAGAAACATGTAGGCTATGCTCAGCGCATTATGGATGATATTATCGACCTTGAGCTGGAAAAAATTGACGGGATTATCGGTAAAATTGATGCTGATCCGGAAAGCCCGGAAATTAAAAATATTGAGCGTAATTTGTGGGATAAAATTAAAACCAAGGCCAGAGAAGGTCGCCGTACCGGAGTTGGTATTACTGCCGAAGGAGATATGCTTGCTGGTTTAGGACTGCGTTATGGTAGTGATGTAGCAACTGATTTTAGTGAAGAAGTACAAAAAACACTGGCTGTTGAGGCTGCTCGTTCGTCAGTGAACATGGCTAAAGATCGTGGCGCTTTCACAATTTATGATGCTGAACGTGAAAAAAATAATCCATTCATTAACCGGATTCGCAAAGAAGATGAAGAGTTGTATCAGGAAATGGTAAAATATGGTCGTAGGAATATTGCCATGTTAACCATCGCTCCGACCGGAACAACCAGTTTGATGACACAAACAACTTCCGGTATTGAACCGGTATTTATGCCTGTGTACAAACGCCGCCGCAAAGTGAATCCGAACGATAAAAATGTACGGGTCGATTTCGTTGATGAAGTGGGCGATTCATGGGAAGAATATATTGTTTTCCACCACAAATTTGTGGATTGGATGCAAGCCAATGGTTATGATGTAACCAAACGTTATGCCGAAGATGAATTGGACGAGTTGGTTCGAAAATCGCCCTATTACAAAGCTACTTCCAACGATGTGGATTGGCTGAGCAAAGTGCGCATGCAGGGACGTATCCAGAAATGGGTCGATCACTCAATCAGTGTGACCATTAACCTGCCGTCTGATGTAAGCGAAGATTTAGTAGATCAGCTTTATTTTGAAGCATGGCGCAGTGGCTGTAAAGGAGCGACTGTTTATCGCGATGGTTCGCGTGCCGGTGTGCTGATCTCAACGAAAAAAGAAGAGAAAAAAGCTTCGGTGCCCGGAAATTTCCCGACAAGAAGACCTGAGATACTTGATGCTGACGTAGTTCGATTCCAGAATAACAAAGAACGTTGGGTAGCCTTTATTGGTGTAATCGATGGTCGTCCGTACGAGATTTTTACCGGTTTGCAGGATGATGAAGACGGAATTTTACTGCCTCGTTCGGTTACTAGCGGGAAAATTATTAAGAATTTCGAGACTGATGAATCCGGAGAAGAAGTAAAACGTTACGATTTCCAGTTTCAAAATAAACGTGGATACAAAACTACGATCGAAGGTCTTTCTTATAAATTCAATCCGGAATTCTGGAATTACGCTAAATTAATCTCCGGAGTTTTGCGTCACGGAATGCCGATCCACAAAGTAGTGGATACTGTAACAAGCCTTCAGTTTGATAACGATAATATTAATAGTTGGAAAGCCGGGGTGGCCCGCGCCCTGAAGAAATACATTCCGAATGGAACTATCGCAGAGGGAACGGTCTGCGGTGAGTGTGGTTCGGCTAATGTGATTTATCAGGAAGGTTGTTTGACCTGCTCTGATTGCGGCTCTTCGAAATGCGGATGATCAATTCCCAATTATATTTGATTAAAGCGGGGCGGCAGAAATGTTGCCCCGCTTTGCTTTTGTTCTTTTGCTGACGATTTCCTATTAATCGGCTTCTATTTCTGATTATTACCGTACCGTTGCAGTCTCTGTATTCTGACAAAAAAGATAATTTTAACAATAAATTAAGATAAAAAGGTATTTATTTATTGAGAATTTTGTATTATTGCAATACAAAATGCAATTGAAATGACAAGCAAAATCAACACAAACGTATGTTGTTGCTGCGAAACCCCCTCCGCAGGAAGTTGTTGTGCTTGTACGTAAAGCAAAATCATTATTTATCTCACACAACGCAAGCCTTCCTGTTATCCGGGAAGGCTTTATTTTTTTATCAAGACAGTAATTATTAATTAAATATATTTAGGTATGAGAGTAACAAATATTCTGGAAACGATCGGAAATAGCCCTTTGGTGAGGATCAATAATCTGTATGAAGATAAGGCAAACGTATTTGTAAAACTGGAGAAAACCAATCCTGGTGGAAGTATAAAAGATCGTATTGCCCTGGCAATGGTTGAAGAAGCAGAGAAGCAGGGATTAATTGGCCCGGAAAGTTTGTTGGTTGAACCAACTTCAGGAAATACAGGTATTGGATTGGCTCTGGTTGCTGCGGTAAAAAAGTACAAACTGATTTTAGTTATGCCAGAGTCGATGAGTGTGGAACGCCGTCGCATACTAACTGCCTATGGAGCCGAGTTGGTGCTGACTCCTCGCGAAAAAGGAATGAAAGGTGCGATTGAAAAAGCGAAAGAAATTGTGGCTGAAAACCCGAATGCATGGATTCCTTCGCAGTTCGACAATCGAGCCAATATAGAAGCGCATCGTCGTACTACAGCACAAGAGATACTGAAGGATTTTCCGGAAGGATTTGACGTATTGATTACGGGTGTTGGCACGGGAGGACACATCAGTGGAGTGGCAGACGTGTTAAAACAGCACTGGCCTGCATTGAAAGTTTTTGCAGTAGAACCTGAACTGTCTCCGGTAATTGGAGGCGGAGCTCCCGGGCCTCACCCGATACAGGGAATTGGAGCCGGTTTTATTCCTGATAATTTGCATATTCAATTGCTTGATGGGACAATTTCGGTAAGTAAAGAGGAGGCCTTCGGGTTTGCACTTCGTGCTGCCCGCGAAGAAGGACTTTTTGTTGGTATTTCGTCGGGAGCATCACTGGCTGCAGTGGCGAAAAAGATTCCGGATTTACCTACTGATAGTAAAATCTTGACTTTTGCTTACGATACAGGAGAACGTTATCTTTCGGTTGAAGGATTGTTCTGAGAAGATAAAGGCGATAAATCGGGATCAGTATTGAAAATGTTAAGCATTGCCAGTTTCAATCCTGAACCCGGCCTCTCTCTTTGTAATTCACTTCTTTTTCATCGAACATGTCGGTATTCCACCTGTGGTTCTGTATATTTGTGCTTTAATAAATATATACGTGTGAAATAGCCATGATTTGGCAAACGCCAACCGAAAATGAGAAGATTATTTCAATCATGGGTATTCCATGTGGCAATTAAAAAGCAAATTATTCACACATGAAGATTTTTATTTTCCTAAG
Organism: Prolixibacteraceae bacterium; assembly: GCA_963668595.1. GTDB lineage: Bacteria > Bacteroidota > Bacteroidia > Bacteroidales > Prolixibacteraceae > GWE2-42-39. The sequence continues at coordinate 4,570,088 of OY764876.1, forward strand.
CCTTTTATTTTTACTGGCTACCCCAATTTTAGCACAAGATGATGATGGCGGATATTTTGAGCCTCATCCGAATAAGAATATCATTATTGCTCCCGGCTTATTGGGGCCCAATGCACTTCCGGTACAGCGTATCCGAAACGGATTGGTTGGGCCGAATTTTGAATTACGGATAAATCAATCGTCGCACTTTATGAAAGGCGATAATACGTTTAATATCGATGGCCATTTGTTAGCTCCGGTAGTTCGTAATTTTATGGCATTCGAAACACAATGGTATATGCTCGAAATGTACAGGAGTAGTAATAAAATACGCGATTGGAGACGACTTGCTGCTCGTGACGAAGGTACACGCTTGGTGTTGGGCGACCTGAATCTCAGTTTCTTGATGCAATTTATTCGTAATCATAAATGGCTTCCCGATGTAATGGGGGTAATTGGCCATAAGACAACTCTTGGTGCGGTAGAGGATGGGCACTTTACAAATACTCCTGCCTTGTGGGCTTCGTTAAGCATGGGAAAAGATTTGTTGCAACGAAATGATTTTCGCTTGCGGCTAAATGGATTAATAGGTTTTTATGTGTATCATTCCAATCGTGAAAAAATAACTCAGAATGAAGGACCTGTAATGGGACTCGAAACCCAATGCAACTACAAAAATTTTGAACTGGCAACTTCTCTGAGTGGCTATACTGGTTGGGAAGCAGTGGGACACGACGACCCGGTATATTGGATTACCCGCATACAAAAGCACAATCGACGTGTTGACTGGCATTTGGAATATCAGACTGGGTTGAGCGATTATCCATACGAAACATTTCGGATTGGCTTTACCTGGCATCTTCCTTCGTTTATCGATCCCAAAATGTTGAATTGGAAAGAATTGCGGGCTAATGAGTAGAGTTGCTGTTATTGATCTCGGAACAAATACCTGTAATTTACTAATTGCAGAAACATCTCCGTTGCCTGCGCGAATTGTGCATCAGGGCAAAGAGGTGGTGAAAATGGGACGAGGGGGAATCGGTAAAAATCTATTATTACCAGACGGTATAGAACGGGCTGTGACGGCATTACTCAAACATCGCGAAACAATTCATCTTTTTCAGGTTGAGAAAGTATATGCATTGGCAACTTCTGCTGTTCGTGAGGCATCGAATCGCGAAGATTTTTGTAAGCAGATTGAGATTGAAACCGGATTTAAATTGGATGTTATTTCAGGTGAACGCGAAGCTGCGTTGATTTTTGGCGGAGTGATGCTTGCATTTAATAATAATCCGGGGAAGGCGCTGATTCTGGATATTGGTGGAGGAAGTAACGAATTTATTCTTTGCGATGGTCCCCGTGTAATCTGGAAAGAAAGTTTTCCGCTTGGCGTTGCGCGAATCATTGATCGATTTCCTCTATCCGATCCGATTACAATGGCAGAATCAGAGGCTATTCGCAGCTATTTTGATAAAGGACTGTCCCGACTGTGGGCTGTTTTAGCCGAATGTCCGGTGAACTGTTTGATTGGCTGTTCTGGAGCTTTCGATACGGTGGTTGATATGATCGATGAAACTGTACCCGGAACCAAACAAAGACCTCAACAAGAAATTTATTTATCCGATTTTGAACGGGTATATAAACAATTATTGGCATCAACAATCGAAGAACGTACACAAATGAAAGGTATGGAATCGCTTCGGGTAGAGATGATTGTGCCTGCTGTAATACTAATTGAATTGGTTCGGGAGAAAGCAGGAATCTATCGTATTTATCAAACCGATTACGCTTTGCGTGAAGGGGTTTTGCACGAGCTGGCAGAATTTGATTAAATTTGGACTTCGATCAAAAAAAACAGAAAATTATGTCCCGCATTTTGGTTATCGACGACGAACGCAGTATTCGCAATACTTTGAAAGATATTCTTGAGTACGAAAAATACGAAGTAGATTTAGCAGAAGATGGAGTAAAAGGCATTGAGTTGGTTCGCGCAACCGACTACGATATTATTTTGTGTGATATTAAAATGCCTGGAATGGACGGTTTGGAAGTATTGCAGGTGCTTCAGGACATGAAACCTGACATTCCGGTAGTGATGATTTCTGGTCATGGTAATATTGATACGGCAGTGGAATCAATTAAGCATGGAGCATACGATTTTATAGAGAAGCCGCTTGATCTGAATCGTTTGTTGATTACTATCCGAAATGCAATGGACAAATCGAATTTGATCACCGAAACAAAGGTGCTCAAGAAAAAAGTAAATAAGAAATACGAAATCATTGGCGAATCGGATGGAATACGTCGGGTGAAGGAAATGGCCGATCGTGTTGCACACACCGATGCAAGAGTACTTATCACCGGATCAAACGGAACTGGTAAGGAGTTGGTTGCTCGTCGTTTGCACGATAACAGTCACCGATCGAAAGGCGAATTTGTCGAGGTTAATTGTGCTGCAATTCCTTCGGAATTGATCGAGAGTGAATTATTCGGACACGAAAAAGGTGCATTTACTTCGGCGGTAAAACAACGCATCGGAAAATTTGAGCAGGCCAATGGTGGTACTCTTTTTCTTGATGAAATTGGCGACATGAGCCTTTCAGCCCAGGCGAAAGTTTTACGTGCTTTGCAGGAAAATATTATTACCCGGGTTGGTGGTGAAAAACCAATAAAAGTGGATGTGCGGGTGGTTGCTGCAACAAATAAAAATCTTTCTGAAGAGATTGTGAAAGGAAATTTTCGCGAAGATTTATATCATCGTTTAAGTGTTATTCTGATTCATGTTCCTGATTTGAATGATCGGGCTGAAGATATTCCATTGCTTGCCGACCATTTTGTAAAACAGATTTGCGGAGAGTACGGAATGCCTGTCAAACAACTAACCGCTGATGCAATTACAGAACTTCAGAAAATTAAGTGGACCGGAAATATTCGTGAGTTTCGCAATGTGATTGAGCGGTTAATCATTTTGTGTGATAAGGAAATTACCGGAAACGATATTCTGACTTTTGCTGCGCCTTTAAAATAATTCTTTTGTCGCTGGGCAAACAACTTAATACATCGTTTGTTATAGTCTGCTGAAAGCGTAATGCTTTTGGAAAATAGATTAGTTGTCGCAACCTCTGGATTCGGTGTGTTTAGTTACTGTCATGGCGTAAAATAAAATTTGTCCTGCGGGATGATTTTCGGTAACTGGCCTCGTTTTCAGAGGTTTGTTTTTTAGGAATTGCAACTGTAATCAAGTTGTTGTTTTCATGGTTGTCATTGTCTTGGGCTGTTTGTCTAATGTCTAATATCTTGAGTCTTGCAGCTATCGGCTGTTCATCTTGTCTATCCCTGAAATAGGTTGACACAAAAATCGTCAACAATGCAGACAAAAAAAGTAGCACTTCAGCGCAAGCGGATTTTTAGTGAAGAATTCAAAAAAGCACGTGTCAGAGAATATGAAAGTGGTAAATTTACTGTCAGTGAATTAAGCCGACTATTTAAAATTAAGGGCACAATTATCTATCGTTGGATTCACAAGTATTCGATGTATAACAAACATTCTGTCAGGATTGTGGAAATAGAACAAAGTGGGACAAAGAAGTTAAAAGACCTGGAGCTAAAGATTAAAGAGCTGGAACAGATTGTTGGTCAGAAACAACTCAAAATCGATTATCTGGAAAAGATGATTGAACTTGCTGACCAGAAATTTGACATAGATATCAAAAAAAACTCAAATACCCCACTATTCGGTGGTTCTATAACAACAAACCTCAAGTAAAGTACCCTATGAAATCGATTTTAGCTATTGCCGGAGTAAGCCGTCAAGCTGTTCATAAGCACTTTGCTCAGGACGCTTTTTTTCAGGAGAAATTGTCATGTCTTATCCTTGAAGTTGATATTCTTCGAAAGGAGCATCCGGGTTGTGGGGTTGAGAAAATGTATGATACATTGAAACCCGATTGGATTGGAAGAGATAATTTTATCGCCACATTTATGCAATTGGGCTACCGGGTAAAAACGCCGAAAAATTACCAAAGAACCACCATTCCTGTGCATTCAAAATACGAAAATCTGATACAGGGGATGATGGTTCAGAACAATAATCAGGTGTGGCAAACCGACATCACTTACTTTAGGATAGACAACCATTTCTATTACCTTGTTTTTATTATTGATGTCTATACCCGTCGGATCGTTGGCTATAATGCAAGTAACCATCTTCGTGCAAAAGCAAACATTGCGGCATTGAACATGGCAATAAAAAACAGTTCAGGAAGCCTGTACCAGCTAATCCATCATTCGGACCGGGGAAGTCAATACATTGACAAAGAATATACTGAATTGTTAACCCAACATGGTATCCTTATTAGCATGGGAGAAAAAGCTCAGGACAATGCCTATGCTGAACGCATTAATGGAACCATTAAAAATGAATACCTAAAATACTGGCAACCAAAGAATCTCGCACATCTGAAAACCATGCTCAAAAAAGCAGTGTTTCATTATAATAACATCAGGACACACAATAATTTGCCACGAAAAATGACACCATATCAATTTGAAAAATCTTTGTTAGCTTTAAGCAGCCAAAAGAGACCGACGGTGATTATTTATGCCGAAGGAAATTACAAAATCAAGGTGGCATCGAGTCACCTTGATTTTATGCCAAAAGGAGAACCTCTGGCTCATAATTGTCCGATAGAAATGATGAATTAAAATAGTTAAATGTAAGTCAAATCTGTCAACCTTATTTAGGGATCGTCATCTTTTTACTTACTACTTTTTACTTGCTCCTTGCAGCTAGTGTCTGATTATCTAAAAATCCGAGAATCCGAATCATGGAGGTTTTCTGGGTTAAATCATTAAACGAATTACTTTTGTTGTGTCAAATGTTTATGCACCATGATCAATCGTTTTACTGCTTCAATTAGTCACATAAAATTGCCGGATCAGTTTCCGTCTCCGTTTAGTTCGGAGGTACATCCGGTTTGTAAGCTGGCAGCAGAGCAGGTTAAAATGTATCTTAAAGAACAGGTGCAGTGGAACGAAGAGCTTCGGATGGGGAAAATGTTTGGAGTATTGGTTATCCGCGACGAGCAGGGAGTGCTCGGTTTTCTTGCTGCTTTTTCCGGGAACCTGGCGGGTAAAAATATTCATCCATTTTTTGTTCCTCCGGTGGCCGACTTGCTGAATCCAAACGGCTTTTTTAAGCAAGGTGAAACGGTGATTTCATCCATTAATCAGAAAATAAAGGAGATGGAGGACGATGCCATGCTTATTGCTTGCAGAATAGAGCTTGAAGAGGCAAAACGTCGGTTTAATGAAGAAGTTGAAGAAGCAAAACGTATGCTGAAACAGTCGAAGTGCGCAAGGGATAAACAGCGGGAGATGAATCCTACTTCAGAAGAAATGGCCGAAATGGTTCGTGAAAGTCAACATGAAAAAGCGGAATTCCGAAGACTGGAGAAAAAGTGGGCAATAGCCTTGAATAAACTTCAGGAAAAATACGAACAATATATTTTGCCTATTGAAGAATTGAAAACGGAACGGAAAAATCGTTCGGCTTGTTTGCAACAAAGGCTGTTTAATGAGTTTCAGTTGCTGAACATCCGTGGTGAATCGAAAGGTTTGCTTGAAATATTTGAGCATACAGCACAGCGAGTGCCTCCAGCGGGTGCGGGAGAATGCGCTGGTCCGAAGTTGCTGCAATATGCCTTTGCAAACGGACTCAAACCTATTGCTATGGCCGAATTTTGGTGGGGCGATTCGCCCAGAACGGAAATTCGACACCATGGGTACTATTATCCGGCCTGCAAAGGAAAGTGTGAACCGATTATGGGGCACATGTTGCAGGGAATAAATTTGTTTTTTGAGAAGAAAAATGCAACGGATTCATTAAGCGAGAAACTTGAGGTTGTGTATGAGGATGACTGGTTGCTGGTGATTAATAAACCGGCGGGTATGCTTTCGGCTCCGGGAAAAACGGGTGAGAAATCAGCCATTGAACTGGTGACGGAAACGTTGACGAATGGACGGGAAGCTTTTCTGGTGCATCGGCTGGATATGGCGACTTCCGGATTGTTGCTTATTGCTAAAGATCGGCAGGTCTATATTCAACTTCAGTCTCTGTTTGAAAAACGCATGGTTACAAAACGTTATATTGCCTTGCTTGACGGCTTACCATTGTTGGACGAAGGAACTATTGAGTTGCCCATTTGCCCGAATGTGCTCGACCGTCCCCGGCAGATGGTGCACTACGAGTATGGCAAGCGCGCAGTTACCCATTATTCGGTATTGGAACGAAATGAAACTCAGACACGTGTTGCTTTGTTCCCAATTACAGGAAGAACACATCAGTTGAGGGTTCATGTTGCTCACCCCGAAGGCTTGAATTGTCCGATTGTTGGCGATGTATTGTATGGAAAAAAGGCTGATCGGCTTTATTTGCATGCCGAATTTCTGGAGTTGGTTCATCCTGTAACGAATCAACTTCTTCGATTAGAAAAAAAAGCTTCATTCTAAAAAAAAAACAAAATAGAGGTTTCGTTCAAATTACCACTAATATGAAAAATTTGCAATAATTTTGCCACTTACTTATTAGTAAGTATATTTGTGGCGATTTAATTTACCAAAAATGTCTGTTACGAGAGAACGAATAATTGAACTAGGAGAGGATCTCATCCGCACGAAAGGATATAATGCATTCAGCTATCAGGATATTTCTTCTGAATTAGGCATAAAGAATGCAGCTATTCATTATTATTTCCCAACAAAAGCAAACCTGGGAACAAGTATTGTGAAAACGAATATCCAGCGTTTCGAGGAGATGGTGGATAATATGCATAGCCGGGGATTTGATGAAGTTCAACAACTGAATACCTTCATCAAGATATATATAAAGAGTTACCGGGAACAAAAAGTTTGTTTAGTCGGAGCATTAAGCCCTGCATTTGATACACTTAATGAAGTGACTCAAAAAGAGCTCAGTAAGATGATTGATTTAATATTGCAGTGGCTCACAAATATTCTGATTACCGGAAAACAAAAAGGGCTATTTGCATTTAATGAATTACCTGAGAGTAGGGCTTCCATTATTTTCTCAAGTTTAGTTGCCAGCTTGCAGTTTTCTAAAGTAATTAGTACGATCGATTATAAAAATATATGCCTTTCTATAGAAGAAGGCTTAAAACCGTAAAAAAAATTTATCCCGGGCACTTACTTATTAGTAAGTATGATCAAAGTAGAAATAATATTAAAACAAATATCAATGAAAAGAGCAGTAATAACCGGACTTGGTGCTGTAAGCCCAATTGGAAACAATGTTGATGAATTTTGGAAGAACCTTATTGGAGGTGTGAGTGGAGCTGCCCCAATAACGAAATTCGACACAAGTAATCATAAAACAAGATTTGCTTGCGAAGTAAAAAACTTTGATCCGCTACTATATGCAACCAAACAAGAAGTAAGAAAAATGGATTTATATACCCTTTATGCTTTGGCTGCAGCAGAAGAGTGCATCAAAGATGCTGGTTTAAATCTGGAGACTTGCGATTTGAATCGGATTGGCGTTATTCTGGGTACTGGTATTGGAGGCATGCAGACGCTTGAAGAGGAAGTAATAAGATTCAGTGAAAATATTAGCTTACCGAGATTTAATCCTTTTTTTATAACCAAAATGATTTCGAATATTGCTGCAGGTCAGATTTCTATTAAGTACGGACTACATGGAGTTAATTATTCGGTTACATCAGCTTGTGCTTCATCGAATCATGCCATCGCAAATGCCTTGGATCATATACGTTTGGGGAGAGCCAATGTAATATTTGCCGGTGGTTCCGAAGCAACTATTTCTCAGTCTGCAATTGGAGGATTCAATTCAATGAAAGCGTTATCAACACGAAATGAATGTCCCACAAAAGCATCTCGTCCGTTCGACCAAACACGTGATGGATTTGTGGCCGGAGAGGGTGCTGGAATTCTGATGATTGAAGAGTTGGAACACGCTAAAAAACGAGGTGCAAAAATATATTGTGAGTTGGTTGGCTATGGAGTTGCTTCGGATGCTTACCATGTTGCAGCAACGCATCCCGAAGGACTTGGTGCTAGAATAGCTATGACCGATGCCCTGAATGATGCAAAAATTACCGCCGGAGATGTTTCTTATATCAATGCTCATGCAACATCAACTCCGGTAGGGGATATAAGTGAATGCATTGCAATTGAAAATGTATTTAATGATTTCCTGCACCAAATACATATTAGTTCAACCAAATCAATGACCGGGCATTTGTTGGGAGCTGCAGGGGCAATCGAATCAATTGCTTGTGTTAAGGCAATCGAACAGAACTTAATTCCGCCAACAATAAATCTTGATGAAATTGATTCAGAAATAAGTCCCCGATTAAATCTTACGCCAAATAAAACCATTGAAAAAGAGGTGGTTGTCGCTGTTAATAACACTTTCGGATTTGGTGGACATACCTCTACGACTGTATTTAAGAAATATAAATCTTGATGAGGTATTTATTCTCCGAGTTCATTCAAAGAGAGTTTTAAACTCTCTTTGAATGAATAAATATATATTTTGAATCACTAAAATCTATTTATTTAGTTCCGCCAGAGATGAAAACTTTGGGGTTAAACCTCTTCTGTCACTCCAGTTCAAGCACCTGTTTGCGTTTGAGTAGTTTATTTTTTAGCTGCTTATAAGGTACATCCTGAATCGCCAAATCCTGATCAATGGCCATACATGCTGCTGTTGCTGCCGACTGTCCGAGAATCATAAATACTGGTTCCATGCGAATTGATCCGTAGGCAATGTGGCTCGACGATACACAAACGGGAACAAATAAATTGCTGCATTCGTCTTTTTTCGGAACAATAGAACCGTATGAAATGGAATACGGTGCATGCGGATGAACTCCGACATCTCCTTCGTTTTGTACAAAACCTTCGGCCGTGACGTAGCGTTGCGCATTGTGTGAGTCCATGGCATAGGAACCCATTCCAACCGGATCGGAAACTTTGCGCTCGGCCAACACTTCTTGTTCGGTAGTTACATAAACACCCATCATGCGGCGGGCTTCGCGAATGTATAACTGTCGCGACCAGTTGCCGTTATCGGTAAACTCGTCTTTGGCTAAGCCCCATTGTTGCATTACTTCCTGAATTTCTTTCGGAACCCTCGGATCGTTGGCTACAAAATAGAGCAAGCCCTTCTGGTAATCTTCATGTTCCTGAATAATTTCCTGCCTGCGTTCGTACGAAGCTTCGGGATAATCGTAGTTCATGCCGATGAAATCGCTGCTGAATGGACCGTGATTGTTTGTGTCGGTTTTGCGGTTTGGAATCAAATCAAATTTGTCGAACCATTCGCGCCAACCTGCGTCAAACACCCGCACCAGAAGCTCGTATTTTGTTGAGTCGTAGTTGGCCGGTTTCGGAAAAGGTACCCGATTGTCGGGATGGTTACTCATACACAAACGGAAGCAGTAAGCCTGTATTTTGTTGTCGCCGGAGCAATTCGAGGCAATTGGTTCGGATGAAATACCATACAGCAAACCGCTTTCCGGCTTTCCCGGTTCTTTATACGGATCGATTTGATTTTTAAAATAGTGACCATGATGATGGGCATCCGCCTGAACGCCATTCCATTTTTCGCCATATACCGAGCAGGCTTCGCGCCCTACATGATATGAAATACCGGCGGCAGCCATCAGGTCGCCTTCGTAGGTGGCATCCATAAAAATTTTTCCAGTGAAAGTTTTTCCTGAAAGAGTTTTAAACGAAATGATTTTACCATTTTTTATTATCACTCCGTTTGTGCGGTCGAGCCATTCGTCGCGTAAAACGGTAATATTATTTTCAGCAATAAAATCTTCAAAAACCTTTTCAGCTACATGCGGTTCAAAAATCCACATGGTACGATTTTCTCCGTCCATTGCCACCGTTCCCTGTCCTTTGTTGCCGTATTCCGAATGTTTTTGCCATTGCCAGGCTGTAGAATCGTTGTAATGCAGCCACACCCGATGATAAAATTCGCGCGACAAACCTCCGATTGCCGCTTTATTTCCGGTATCAGTAAAGCCTAGTCCTCCGGATGAAAGTCCACCCAAATGTGTATCGGGCGATACCACCAATACTGTTTTTCCCGATTGAATCGCTTCAACTGCAGCGGTTATTGCGGCTGAGGTTCCACCGTAAATAATAATATCAGCATTGTATTCCGATGATTGTTTGTTTTGGCACGAAGTGAAAAGTATTGCCCAAATGACAATTAAGAAAGAGAATAATTTGCCCGGATTTTTCATTCGTATAAATTTTTGTTTTAATTATTTTTCAATCAAATACAAACAGGTTAAGAGAGTAAATTTTCATTCTCGTACTTCCTCTTGGATTCTATGCCAAGACTTGTGACAACGGTTGGTGCTTATCCTGTTGAGGCCAATTTCATGCGCGTGATCCCGGCTTTACGGGTACACAGTAAAAAATCGGTCTTTTTACTTATAATGGCATTTAAACCATTTCCAATTGTTTGACAATAACACCTAATTCATTTAACCTGGACAAAAGGTTATTGACTTGTTTGGTTTTTCGTTTAGGGTTGTTATACAAAACGGGTTCTTTGTAAGCCTCTTTGTCTTTAATGATGTGGTATGCAGCAATAATGATTTTGTGTCCTACGGCAACAATCGCTTTTTTCTTACCACGTCGGGCGACAAGGCTTTGGTATTTCCGTTTCAGGTAACTGTCTTTTTTGCGAGTAGCGCCCCAGGCACTTTCGGCTAAGATGGCTTGCAGGTGTTTGTTCCCGTGGATGGTTTTTGCACTTTTTTTTTGCCCCCACTCTCGTTGTTTCCCGGACTCATCCCTGCCCAACTACTCAGATGTTGTTCGCTGGAAAACTGTTTCATGTCCGCCCCAATCTCGCTGATGATCCCAACGGCACTGTCATAAGCTACTCCTGGAATGGTCTGCAATAATTGGATTTCAACGGCATATTGTTTGGCCAGTTCATCGATTTGCTTATCAAGCTTCTCAATCAGCTTTTCCTTGTCTGTTATGCTTTCTTTCAATATACGGAGCATAAACTGGTGATGTTTGGTCAATCTCCCATGCAGTGCTTTCCGAAACTCCTCCTTACTGGCTTTTATCTGCCCGTGGTAATGTTGCATCAACCCGTCAATATTGGTTTTCCCTGCAATCAGGTCGTCAATGATCCGGCTGCCAACAGCCCCGTCAACATTGGTCAAAACACTGCTCAGTTTAATGTTCGCATCTTCAAGTATCCGGATGATCCGGTTTTTCTCGCTTGAACCCTGTGCTACAACTTTTTTCTTGTAACGAACCAAATCACGTAAATTCCGAATTTCAACCGGAGGAATAAAACTGGCTTTTAATAAACCGCTTAGCAGAAGTTTGCTCAGCCATTGGCTGTCCTTCTTGTCGGTCTTGTGACCCGGTACATTGCGAACATGCCTTGCGTTGACCAAGATTATCTCAAAATCGCCTTCTTCCAATATGTTGAACACGGGTTTCCAGTAAACCCCGGTGCTTTCCATTGCAATGTGGGTGACTCCTTCCAATTTGCACCACTCTCTCAACTCTGTCAAAGAACTTGTAAAGGAGCTAAACTCCCTGGTTTCGTATCCTTTTTCGCTTTTGCGAACAGTGGCTACGATATTGTCTTTGTGGACATCAATCCCGCAGCCAACTTTTACAACCTGATCAAATATTACCTTTTCCATAGCTATGTCGTTTCTGCAAAGGTCGTTATTCATTTCGGTTGGTGTGCTATTTCTAGCTCATGGGGATTTCATGTGTGTAAATTTTCAATGTTGGTTCGTATAATTTTCGTATCAACTTTTGTTTTTCAATTAAAATCTCAACGTATGGAATAGCCATTTATTCATTTTCGCTTAGTATGAGCTTTAGCTCTTATGGCTATTTCATTGGTTGACTTGTTTAGTAGGTTTATGTTTCAGTGCGAAAAGATAGTGAAAGCACTTCAATTTTAGAAATTGAATGCATCTGTTGTTTCTGCAAATAAAAAGCGAGGACTCACTATTTGTGAAATCCTCGCTTTTATTATTTGTTTTGAGAAACTGTGGTTGATGCAGTTTCTTTATCGTTTCAGAATTTTGTCTTCTAAAAACTTAGAACATGTCTTCCATGCCTCCACCCATACCTGATTGGTCGGAAGAAGCTTGTTTGTCCATTTTGTAATTATTGATTTTATAGCTGAGTGTAAGCATCAGTACACGTGGTTCGCGCTGCATTTTAAAGGTTGATTTAAAATCGCTACCAAATGATTTGCCTTCCATTTTCATTGTTCCCAGCAGGTCGCGCACGCTCAGTGTGGCCGATAATTTTTTCTTCATGAAATCCTGACGGTATGAAATATTACTGAAGAACGAGCCTTTTTGATCGCCTTGAGCTGAAACAGAAGGTCCACGGTAGAAACCGGTAATTTGCATGCGGCTGTCGGCTCCCAGTTTTAATGTGGTGTTGAAACGGCCCGAGTAGTTGGTGCTCTGCTTGTCAACCGATTCGCCCAACACTTCGCCTTTCAGTTTATAATTGTACAAACTGAAACTGGTGTTCAGCAACAACCATTTGGTAATATTTACGTTTGCCATAATTTCACCACCAAGCGAATGATCGCGGTTAAGGTTATCGGAAGTCATGTAAATAATACCGTCATCTTTCAGTTCCTGTATGCGGGTGATCAGGTTGTCGGTGGTGCGGTAAAAGGTTTCGAATGATACAAACGAGTTGCCAAATTTATGCATGTAGCTGAATTCATACGAATCGGTGTATTCCGGTTTCAAATCAGGGTTTCCGATCCGGATGGTGTATTGGTTCATGTAATTGGGGAACGGATCGAGGTCGCGACCTCCCGGACGATTAATCCGTCGTGAGTAGCTGGTCATCAACTGTCCGCTGTTTGCCAGTTCGTACGACAGGTGTAGCGAGGGAAAGAAGTCGAAACGATCGAGTGTGTATGGTTCTGATACTTTTGAATGATCGATGGAACGTTTGGTGTATTCGCCTCTTGCTCCAAGCATATACTGAATGGTGAAAAGATTTCCCGAATAAGTTGAATAGGCAGAATGGATGTCTTCTTTGAAGTCCATGTCGCTGGTAAACATCGGATTGTTTACAAACTGTCCCGATGCGGGATCGTAATTTTTAAAGTTGAAAAGTTCTGTTTCTCGCTCAATGCGGCTTTGAACTCCAGCTTCAAATTTGCTTCCTTTTGCAAGAGGAAGAGTGTAGTCAAGTTTAAAGCGAATGTCGTCAGACGTTTCATCTTCGCTGGTTATTACTCGCGAAATGTAGTCGTTGGTAAGCCTATAACTGGCGTCTGAAACAAATTCGTCGATGGTTTCATTCGATTTTCCATCGCGGTTCCGATAGTCAAAAGAACCTTCAAGTTTGTGTTGGCCTGTTTCATCAAACTTAGTCAGAAAGCTGGCCTGTGCACTTACATAGTTCCCATCGCGCGACGAAAGATTTTCCTGAACAGAATAGAGTTCGTAGTCGCCAGGGGTACGATATTCGTGCGTATTGCCGCCACCTTCGCTATCGAAGTTATATTTGCCCAGCTCTCCGGAAACGGTCACCGAGGTATTGTCGCTCAGAAAATAGTCGAATCCTGCTTTAAGCTGCTGTCCTCCCCGCGAGTGATTTCTTTTACCGTCCATTGTCAGGAAAGTAGTCGTATCGTTCATGAAAGTTTCCCGGGTGGAAGTCATGGTTCCTTCGTCGGTATTATCGTTCCAGTTTGCACCTAAAAAGAGATTGTATTTTTTTGTTTTGTAATTCAGCATCATGTCGGTTCCGTATTTTTTACCAGTTCCGAGGTTGAGGTTCACAATGCCGTTTACTCCAGAAAGAACATTCTTTTTCATTACCACATTAATGATTCCGGCCATTCCATCGGGATCGTATTTGGCTGATGGATTGGTAATGATTTCGATATTTTGAATTGCTGAGGAAGGAATTTGTTTCAGCGCATCGCTGCCACTGAGTACACTCGGACGGCCATCAATCATTACCGTAAAACTTGACGAGCCGCGCAAACTGACATTTCCATCGATATCCACTTCCACCGAAGGTGTGTTTTCAAGTACAGTAACAGCTGTTCCTCCCGCAGCATTGATGTCGTTGGTGACGTTAATGACTTTCTTGTCAATTTTATATTCGATGCGGTTACGTTCGGCTACAACTTCTACGGTACCAATATTCTGGTGCGATGCAGCAAGCTCGATAGTTCCCAGATCGAGTGTTGGTGCATTGGGCGAAATACTCAGGTCATTCAGTGTTGTTTTCTCAAAACCGATAAAAACGGCTTCAACATAATAACTACCAGGACTTAGTTCTCCAATTTCAAATGTTCCGGTTTCGTTGGTAATTCCTCCGCTTACCAGTTTGTCATCTGGTTTCCGATATATGGCTATATTGGCATATTCCATTGGCGACTTACTGTCGGCATCAATTACTTTCCCCTTAATTTTTCCATTTTTCCGGATAGGTGATTCTCCGGAGTGATTCATTGGAGGTGGAGTTTGTGATAAAACCGTTTCGGTACTGGCAAAAATTAATAATAGCAGGAATAAAAAATTCTTCGTAGTCATTTTTTGTATTTAATAAATTCTGATTTCTGTTGTTTTCAATACTGATGAGACATACAGATGGACGCAAAGTTTAATAACAAAATCCAAACGAGTTGTTAATGTTTGTAAATGCTGCATTGGCGTGCATAAAAGGTAACATAAGCGCAATATGTGGGATGATAGCTACAAGTAGAAAGTAGAAAGTAGAAAGTAGAAAGTCAAAAGTCAAAAGTCAAATGAAGAACAGTCGGAAGCATCAAGACTCAAGATTTTAGTCTCAAGACCAACAGCCAAAAGGCAAACGACAACCAGTGAACTCGTAATTTGAAAAAGCATGTCAATCCGGTACGGGTTCGATATAACAAGCAACAAGTCAAAATACAAACAGCCTGTAGCTGCAAGAGTCAAGCTACAAGACTCTAGATATTAGATGCTAGACAAGCGGACAATAGACAATGACTAGCAATGACCATAAATGACAACTAATGACTAGCAATGACAACTACGAGAATCAAGATTTTAGACTCTAGACCAACAGCTACAAGCAATGACCACCAATGACTGGAAATGGCTATCTGTTTTAGTCTTTTCGTAGATTCGCTATTTCCTTATTTTTTCGCAGAAACAAGATGAAATCATTATTTTTGCGATCAATGAAAAAACAATGAACATGAAATGAGCATGATAAGTTTAGCTCCAACTGGCTGAATATTTTTTGATCATGCGATCCCGAAAGCTTTCGGGACTATACAACAATTAAAAAACAGATTATAACGTATGAAAAACTTAAAACAGAAATTCGACCTCCTTAATTTTGATTTGGTAATGTATGCCCTCATCTTGGGATTGGTTGCCTATTCATTAATTACTTTGGCTTTTTTCCCTGATTTACTTGAACATCTGGTTGAAGAAGATGGTCCGGCTGAAAACCTGACAGCACTGATGTTGTTTGCCGCAAGTTGCGTAAGTATTTACCGGGTAAAACAATACGCTTCGCTAAAGAAAAACGGATGGGTTATTGCTCAGGTGTTGCTTGCTGTATTTTTCTTTTTTGCAGCGGGTGAAGAACTTTCGTGGGGACAGCGTATTTTTAATATTCAATCGGGCGAATTTTTTCAGCAAAATAACTTACAGGGCGAAACCAATTTGCATAACCTGATGATAGGAAGTGTGAAAGTGAATAAATTAATATTTTCACAACTGCTTTTCCTTGTTCTGGTTATTTATTTTGTTTTTCTTGAAATTCTGGCTAAGAAAGTCAAATTCATAGGGCAATTGGTTAGTTATTTCAATGTGCCAATTCCGAAACGGCACCACGCGGTAATGATGATTTTTTCGGCTATTCTGATTCAGGGATTCTATTATTCACGCCAATCAGAAATGCTTGAGTGTGTTTTTGCTGCCATCTTTTTCATGATTTTTATGTATCCCAAAGGTGGCGCTGTTCGCGATGCCATTAACAGTGGACGTAGAAAGTAAATGAACATTGGCGAGGGCGATCAGTTTGTTTGAAATATAAAATCGTTTCCGGAGAGCTTTTACTAAATTATAACTCGTTGGTAGAAGTAGGCTTTTATTGATTGTTTGCTCAGTGCAAATAATCACATTTGTTGAAAAAAAACACGCTCAAGGCAGATAGCTTTGGCTTGATTTCTTATTTTTGAACATACTTCTACAAAGAACTAAAAATGATAAATAATAAGAAAGTTGTTGTAGTACTTCCTGCATACAATGCCGAAAAAACCTTAGAAATTACCTACCGGGAAATTGATTTTTCGATTGTGGATGAAGTTATTCTTGTGGACGACAGAAGTAAGGACAATACGGTTCAACTGGCTCGTAAACTGGGGATTCATCATATTGTAGAACATCAGCAAAACAAGGGATACGGCGGGAATCAGAAATCGTGTTACAACAAAGCGCTGGAACTGGGTGCCGATATTGTAATTATGCTGCATCCCGATTATCAGTACACTCCCAAATTGATTCCTTCCATGGCACATCTCATTGCCAACGGCCTTTACCATGTGGTATTGGGCTCACGCATTCTGGGCAAAGGAGCACTAAAAGGC
Source organism: Prolixibacteraceae bacterium (assembly GCA_963668595.1). Lineage (GTDB taxonomy): Bacteria > Bacteroidota > Bacteroidia > Bacteroidales > Prolixibacteraceae > GWE2-42-39. The sequence continues at coordinate 4,586,745 of OY764876.1, forward strand.
GGAATGCCCTGGTATAAGTATGTTGCGAACCGCATGCTGACACTGTTTCAGAATATTTTAATGAGCGCCAAACTCTCGGAATATCATACAGGCTATCGTGCTTTTTCGCGCGAATTGCTTGAGGCAATCAACTACCAGGAGAATTCTGATAATTTTGTGTTCGACAATCAAATGCTGGCTCAAATCTGGTATGCCGGGTACGAAATTGCCGAAATCACCTGTCCGACCAAATATTTTGACGATGCTTCCAGTATCAATATCAAAAATAGTTCGGTTTACGGATTGGGGGTGCTCAAAACTTCGGTATTGTATCGCTTGCAGAAATGGGGCATTCTGCGCAGCAAATTATTTAAACGATGAGTAAAATCGGTAAATATATTCTGGTAATTGTTCCGGCGCTTTACGTGTTGCTGGGCAGTTACGTGCATCAGGTTATTGGGCTTTATTCGCTTCGTTCGGCTGATCCGGAGTATATTTATTTTAGTAGTGGGTTGTGTATTGCCTGCGGAAAACTTCATCTCGGACATATAGATAATCCGGGTACACCACTTCAGTATCTCACTGCACTTGTGATGCGTGCTGTATATTTTTTTCGTAGCAAAGAACTTCCGTTTGTTGACGATGTTTTGGCGCATTCCGACATGTATTTGCGCGTACTAAATCTGGTACTTACTGCTGTTGTTGCGGTATTTATGTACTGGGCCGGAAAACTGGCAGCAACAATTAGCAAAAACAATTGGTATGGAGTGGCTTTGCAAACTGCACCCTTTTTTGCCGCTGTCATTTTCGGAAATATTGGTCGGATTACTCCTGAAAACCTGATCCCGCTGCCAGCGATGCTGCTTTGTTTGCTTTTGCTGAAAGCGGTGTATGCCGACGAATATCACGAGAACTGGCGCAATGCATTGGGGTACGGACTGGTTTCCGGTTTCGGATTATCAATTAAACTGACCTATTTCCCGCTGTGGATTATTCCGCTGATCGTACTTGCGCGATGGAAAAATAGACTGGTGTACAGCATTACTGCTGTGCTTTCGTTTTTTGTTTTTGCAATTCCTGTACTGGTGCGCTTCAATGCATTCAAAGGATGGGTGAAAGGCCTGTTTCTGCATAGCGGAAATTATGGGAAAGGCGAAGCGAATATTATCGACTGGTCGGTAGTTGGGCCCAATTTCAGACAAATTACAGCCGAAAATCATTACTTTTTTCTGCTGATACTGGCTTTGGCAGCTGTGCTTATTTTTAGTTTCTTCCTGAAAAACGACTCACGCGAAAAGCTTCTTCAGCGTATTGCTTTAGGAGTTATTGCTGCAATTGCGATTCAAATGGCGATGGTATGCAAACATTTCGAGTCGCGCTATTTTGTTCCGGCACTGATGCTTGCTCCGATGATGTTGTTGCTGATTCTTGAATTGACTCGCAAATGGCATGTGCGTTGGCGAACGATGAACCTGGCAACTTTTGCCATGTTGTTTTTTCTGTCGTTTTACCTGTGGAAGCAAAAGCCTATGGTTGAAGCATTGTCGGCCAATCTCGATCGGGAAGAATTACAGAAGACCGCTGTATTGCATTACATGAAAAACCTTCCGCCCGATGCCGTAAAAATTCTGGTTCCGGGCTATTATGGGGCTCCTGTTCCTGATTTTGCATTAATGACCAGTTATATCTGGAGTTTGAAACAGCGCGAATTTTTCAAGCCTGCTTTCGCTCGCTTGTATCCGAATACCTACATTTATTTCTTTTGGGACAAAACGCTGAATTATTGGGGTGCTTATCCTGATTTCAGCCGTGGAGACCGTCCTGTATATATTTATCTGGAGCATTTTAATCATCGCGAAGCGCTGGAAACGGATATGAAGCAGTATTTTCCTAATGCATATCAACTGGAAGAAGTTTTTGCGAACCCAGCCACCAACGAAGTGGTTTATCAACTGACTGCTACCAACGAAGGTGAAATACAAAGCGGAGAGTAGAAGAGTACCTAAGTACCTAAGTACCTAAGTGCCTAAGTACCTAAGTGCCTAAGTGCAGCAAATACTTGCTCTCGTTTTCTTCCTTGCCATTTGGCTGTTAGTCTAGAGTCTAATGTCTCGTAGCCTGACTCTTGTAGCTATCCGCTGTTGCTCTTTCTACTTTTGACTTTCTACTTTTGACTTTTCCTTCCTCTCACTGATTTATCCGAATCACTTTCAACTGATGTTTGCGGCTAAAATCGTCGATGCTTTTTTCGCTGGAGGCAAATCCGAGCAGAAAACCGCCACCTCCTGATCCAAGTAGTTTGATGAATAGTCGGTTTTCTATACCGTCGCGGATCATTTTACGGTATGGCGCAGGGATCATGCGGCGCAGGTGTCGTAACTGAAAATCGACCAGTTTATGCAGTTCCGGGAAAAATAAATCGGGATCTCCACTCAAAAAATGCTCGATACAGAAATCGTTTACAGGAATGAAATGTCCAACCAAATTATGCAGAAAAGCATGTTTTTTTATCTTCCTGATAAAATAATTAACCAGCGGAGCAGTGGGGCCGCAAGCTTGCGTATCGACCAAAAACATTTTTATTTGCTGACTTTGTTGTACCGGAATAGTTTCCAGTTCAGCCGATTGTTTCAGCAAAACAGGACTATCGAGGTACGAAACAAGAGGGTCGAGTCCGGAACTGGTTCCGTGGAAATACGATTCGAGACAGGCAAAATCAGCTTTTAGCAGACCAATGGGCCATTCGGCAGAAGTTCCTTCGGGCACAAACGACGAATAACGATCGAATAGCGCGGCAATAAGTGCGCCGGAACTACCTACTCCGTACTGTTGCGGAATATTGGAATTGAACCACAATCCGTGGTCGAGTTCATGCTTCATGTCGTTGAGGCGTAGCGGAAAATGCAGGCGCTCGTTGATGTTTTTTTCGGTCAGATGCCGAAAAAACTCTTTTAGCGAGTGGTTACTTGCTTCCGATTCAGGCATACTGGGTTCTAAACTCAGTTTTCCTGAAAAATCGGCAAAAGGCATGCTTAATGCTTTGGCTCCCTTCATCAATCCGTACTCGCCAAAGAGTAATATTTTCGATTTAAAAGTCTTCATTTCAGAAAAAAAAACTGGCGTTGCTACTTAAGCTATTTTTTGCGGACCATCGCCCATACTGTCGTCTATCCATCGTTGGTTTTCGCAAAGCGGAGCAAGTTCCCGTTCGATAAACGTTTGCACTTCGGTTTTGTTCGTCAGAAAATACAGTAAATGAATATTGGGTCCGGCATCAATGGTGAAGCCTAACGGAATCTGGGTGTCGGTGCGGAATTTTTTTATGCGTTCGATGATGGCGATGCTATTGGGCTTTAACAACAAAAATGGTGGTTGCGAACTCATCATCAGCGCATGAAGCATCAGCGCCTCGGCCTCAGCCGTTTGCAAAAAAGCTTGTTTGTCGCCGGTAAGCAAACTGAGATATTGACTATACAAGTGTTCGTGTGCCTGGGCAATGCGTTGTCGTTGAAAAGGATGTTTCTCCATTAACCGGTGCCCTTCGGAACTCGATACCGTTTTACTGCCCGAGTCAACCACCAGTACGGCATCTTTTAAACCCTGAAAGGCCGGATGAATGGCTTTTTGCAGCGGGATGGCATACTGATCGGAAGAGGATTCGAACAAGGGAGTTTGCCCCCACAGTACAAAACCCCCATACACCGATCGGCTGGCGCTTCCGCTACCAAGTCGTGCCCACTGCGAGGCTTGCATCAGTAACTCTTCCCCCGATAGTTCTGTTTTTTTTATTTGCTGATTTAAATCGGCCAAACATAAGGCCAACGATCCGAAAGCACTGGCCGACGAGGCTATTCCTGCTGAATGCGGAAAGGTATTCCGGCTCTCGATGCGGAAGTTCATGTTTCGCATCCACGGATTTTCGGTTGCCAAAACTCCGATCCACTGTGCTACTCGTTTCCCAAAAGGAGAAGGGCTGCCTTCAAACATAAACTCAACATTGGTATTGCTTCCTTCGCTGATTTCAACAAACGACTCGGTAAACGAGTGTTTCAGACTGAAACTGAGCGACGGATTGAGCGGAAGCTGCTGGGCATGCTTTCCCCAATACTTAATCAGTGCAATATTGGCCGGACATTGCCAGCCTACCCGAAGGGACAATGGTTGTTTTGATCGATTCATATTTGCTATAACAAACAGAGCTTGTGTCGGGTTGCAGCGAAGGGAAGAAAGTTGCAAGCGACAAGCGACAAGTAGCAAGTAGCAAGTCAAAAGTCGTAAGTCGTAAGTAAAAAGATGAACAGATGGAAGTATCAAGCTACAAGACTCTAGATGTTAGATGCTAGACAAACAGCCCAAAGACAATGATAACAATGACAACTTGATAACAGATGCTTGATATTAGACTCAAGACGAACAGCCAGAAAACAATGACCGCTGATACAAGACATTAGACATTAGATGCTAGACTAACAGCCAAAAGGCCAACGACACCCAGAGAACTCGTAATTTGAAAAAGGATGGTAATCCGGTACGGATTGGATTATAGTAGAAGTAATAATTCCCGCCACCCAATGAACCCGGTACGGGTTCGATAAACCAAGCCACAAGTAGCAAGTCAAAAGACGAACAGCCGGGAGGTGGAAGTTTGGGTGCGGAACGTTTTAACTTCCGGAAAACAACACAATCACGCTTAAAAACCTTTTATTGTGCAGAATCCAACCCATACTGGGTTGTTGGTGTTTGCGTATTGTTTGTTGCTACTATAATCCAACACCTGTGGTGTTGATGAATATGTTGTGTACCCTTCAAAACGAGGACGAAGCCCATCCTGGAAATCCCAAAATCCAATCCCGATAGCCATCGGGAACAAATTCCAAACATTGCGGTTGCAAGCCAATTCGGCAATCAGTCAATCATTAATCTCTAATCGTTAATCAAATCGTTGTGTGTACCCTTCAAAACTGGGGCAGCGACAACAATTTTACGCCAAAATCGGGAGTAACACCGGTTGTGTGTACCCTTCAAAACTGGGGCAGCGACAACTAGCAATTAATCCTACTCTTGAAGAATTGAGTTGTGTGTACCCTTCAAAACTGGGGCAGCGACAACCTTTGGTTTATCCTCTGCTCGCAGATTTCAGTTGTGTGTACCCTTCAAAACTGGGGCAGCGACAACAGAAGACATAAAATTAGATGCGTTGAAATGGTTGTGTGTACCCTTCAAAACTGGGGCAGCGACAACAGGTTTCAATTTGTCCGCCTGTGCCTTTCTGTTGTGTGTACCCTTCAAAACTGGGGCAGCGACAACAATTGGAATCATGGACTGATGCACGATATAGTTGTGTGTACCCTTCAAAACTGGGGCAGCGACAACCCTATCTGGCTGTATGCCCCGTGGTTCGGAAGGAGTAGCCCGTTTTACACTGAAAAAAACGGGAATATTTTTAGCAAAATCACTATTGTAAGCTCTTTTTTTTAATCCTGATGCAATATGTCAAAGAACCGGGGCGGGTTATGGGTTACAGGTCTGTTTACTAAGACAGGTAATCATCAACACTGCATGACTATTGTGTAAGCTCTCGAATTATATCGGTAGCTTGTCGTAAAAAGTATTCGCTGTAGCTTTCGATGTCGCTTTTGGGCGAACGGTCATTCATCAATTTAAAATATACGAATGGAGGCAATTGGTTGTGCAGATATTTATTGCGTATGACAATCAAACAGGCAGCCAGCTTTGCTTGTTCCGGCAACTGGTTTAATTCTTCTTCGGTTGCCTTTCCCGGATCAAACTTCTTTAACCGGGACAAATCTTCTTCACTCAACTTATCGTTTAAGAGTCCGTTGGCTAAGTACATTTTAAAATTTGGGTACTTCCCTTGTTGGAACAATGTCGGGAGGTTTTTCCCATCGAAGCCTGCATTTTCAAGAATATAAGCTTCCAATTCGTAAAAATGGCGGATCAGGCTATCGCGGCGTATCCGTTCGTACGAGCCTGCTTTGTTTTCCAATTCGTCTTCTATTTCTTGTTTGCTCCACGGAGTCGGCCTATCGGGATTGTATTCCAGCAATTGTTGTACCCGTTCATCGCTTTCAATTTTCCGGAATTTACCTACATCTTTTATTGGTACCTGTGGCTGATACACGCGGCCACCGAACAGGCTGACCGGCACGAGCTGGTTCCATACAAACGTTTCGTTGTAAACAGGGGCCGATTTATCGCCTTCTTGTTTTTGGTGCTGGGGCTCGGCGATTCTGCGTTTTTCGCTTCGTTCGGCTTTGGTTTGGTAAAAATCGCTTAGTGGCAGGCTTAATGGCTGACCAAACAGCGTGTGAAAAGCATGATCGGCCATTAACTTGAGAAACAGATCGCGAAACTTTTCATTTTTAATGGCAACATCTTCTTTAAACTGGTTCAATTCCTTTAAACCAACGGTATTTAAATTTTGCTTATGCGGACGGTGTTTGTCTGCATTTTGCTGATACGTTTTAAACGATTCGCTATAGTCGCGGGGCAGTTTGTAGAACGACTGCATTTCGCTGGTATGTTCGTAGCAATAGCGATACCAGTTGGCATACTTTTCCGGTGCATCTGCAAATAAAATCCCTTTGATGTAGGTGGGTTTTGAATCGAACAAGCCGCGCGGAAAAACAAATGGCTGGGCTAATAGCCCGGCTTTTTGCCGGTTGGTATCGTGTATGGTAAACAGGCGCTCATTGAAAACAATGAAAATATCTTTCAATGCTTTCTTCAGCAAGCGTGGTTCTTTCTCGTTTTGCTCAATGGTATTAACAAATCGTTCGAGCAATGTTTGTCGCAGTTTGAGCCAGCCGACATAGAAACGATCGAAATCACGATTCGTGCTAAATAATTGATAGATTTCGCTACCCCAGTCGGGCGATGCTGAGCGATGGCTCCAGAGGTGGAACAACAGGTCGCGGGCACCATAATGCTGTTCGTCGTAAAAAGCAAGCAACCGCTGAAGTTCGCTGTGCTGGTAGCCTTTCCAGTTGGCGCGTGTATGCAGGGGCATGAAACGTTTGAGGTCGTTGGCCAGCCAAACTGCTTCGTTCCCCTTTTCCTTGTTGTAAAAAACAAACGGGCGACTGCTTTCCGAATGCTTTTTCCCGTACTGCTTTTCCTCATCGTACTGCTGCTTTAGTCTCCGGTTTTCGTCAATCTCCTGTAATTTTTTCCGGCCAAATTGCAGTTCTTGCTCAATGGCCCGTTTCAGTTTATCTGTATCATATTTTTTAGCCGAAGGATCGCTTTTTTTCAGTTTCGTACTCATCATCGAATTGGGTACGGCCTGCCCCGGCTGGAAATCGCGAATAGCCCGGTAACGTTCGGCTATCTGTTTTACCAGAAGTTGTTCTATCTCCCCGGCACTCCGGTTGTTTACAAGCAACTCGTACAACAAGGCAGGGAGTTCGTTTGCACTCAGCAAGGCTGTTGGTTGCCCGTAAACGGCCTCTTTACCGTAAATTGCTGCAACCACTTGTTGTTTGTCTATCCTGTTTTTTCTTTTTTCTTTTTTGCTTATTGAATTGCGATGCTCTGCAACGTCTTTGGTGTCATCATATAGGCTTAAGTCAATGTAAACCGGAATATTGTTGCCAATGAAACTATATGCAGGGTTGGGGAATAATTCCCATCCAGTGCCGGTTTCTCCACCGGCAAAATAGTCGCTTTTGCATTTCGAAAGTTCGGACAGACGGCCAAACACATGAATCGGTTCGCGAATAGTCCGTTCGGTGTGCAGGTTGACCCCGGCAATTGTTTTGTCGCGCCTGTCGTGGGTGAAGTACCCGGTAAAAACCTGAAATTTTAAATTGGGGAATTGGATAAACTCATCGAGAAACCGCAGGGCAAAATAGTTGAATTTATTTTCGTATCGTTTTCGGATGACCGGGTGTACAACGATGGATTCAGAAAGGGTTGGGGCGTTCCCGTTGCGCTCCTGCACATATTCGTTCATGTCCTCCAAAAATTCTTTTTGCAGGTCGGTAGCCAGATTGCGATACACTTCGTCGGGTACTTTACTCAATTCGTCAATCATTTGCATGAGCAGGCTTTCCTTGTCGAAGGTATTCTTCACCCTTTTCTTTAGTCCTTTAAAAGCCAGATCGGAATACACCCAGTGTGTAGCCATATATTTCAGGCTATTGTATTTTTCACTGACGGGTAATTCTTCACCCTGCACTTTCCCTTTGTAGCCTTTTATGTTGGAGCGTAGTTGTTCGCTTTCGCGCTTGGACAGGAACATGGATAGCAGAAATAATGTACCACTTTCGGATAAGCCGGTTTGGTTTTCGGTCATTGCTTCTGAAGCTGTTTTGCGCTGGTTTTTCAATATCCACTTGTCTTTGTCTTTTTCAATCAGATGACCGAAGGCATCATTGTAAACCGCATTGTCTATCGACTCTTCATCTGTTTTAATTTTGCTGTTTTCTTTTTTCTTTTCGTCTAAATATCTCTTCTTTTCCCGCCTCAGAATAGCCAGTTCTTCAGCAATACGTTGTTTCATTATCTCGCGGGTGTGATCCTTTTTCATTTTTTGTTTTCTCACATCCAGACAAACATCAAGCAACAATTGGTCTAACAGGTTGTATAGTTCAGGCTTGTATGAGAGTGGCGCGTGGTAGTGGTGGCTGTAATAATGCCTGAGTTGAGTTGTCGTTTCAATGAGCAGTTTAAAGTTCTCTCTGAAATAATTACGCCGAGCCTCTTCTCGTTCATTTTGTCTAAGTTTTTCAAATCGTTTGTCGGAAGTTGGTAAGAATAGCTTGTTTACCACAGGCAAATATTCCTTTAATATTTCTGTAGTCCGTTCCCAATCGCTATGAGATTCTAATTTCTCAAAATAGCTGAACATCCGCGTTACGAATGATTCCTTTTCAGATTCAACATGAACCCGGCTACAGAATTCTTCGGCAAGTTGTTCAATATTGTTTTGTGCCAGGTTGAAAAATCCGGCGAAATAATGTTTGTCTGCCTGTGAATAAGTACAATAATTATTGTCTTTGCCTAAATGGTCAATGTTTTCCATATCTATTTGTTTTTTGTTTCGTTGAGGTGGGTAAAATAAGCCCAGTACATTTTCATCACCATGCGGTTACGGAAGCTGCGGGCAAGCACTGCGCAGAGGGCAAGTGACAGAATCAGGCCGATCAGGCATTCGATCCATACTGTCCATGTAACTGGTAGTTGTGCTGTTGAAAACAGATAAAATAGTGGTTGAATAAAAAGAAGAATCACCCCTGTCAATAAGAGGGCAGTAGCCAGTTGCCGGAAGAAATAATAAAAGCTTTGCAGTGTTTTTGCGGTTTCAATTTTCCCGTGGTATTCCAGTTCATAATACATCCGGTCGTAAAACTGGTCTTGTAAATCTTTCAGTTGTTGCTGGTGGGTGGGATTGAATTGTTTAAATTCTTCCTGAGAATAATAGATGGAGCAATTGTACCATTGTTGCGCCTGTTTGTTTAATTGGTCGTTAAATACAGGGTGTAGTGCGTCTATATTCAGGTAGATATGGGCTACATGCTTATAAACTCCAGTGAGTCGTCGGTAAAACTTTTGTTTTTCAAATCTCCAGAAATTCACCACATACAACATCGATCCGGCGATAAGCCCCAGACAGCTCAACATGCCAAGGCTTAATGTTTCCCCATCGTTGGGAATACTTACCGGCAATAGCGTGTATTGGGTGTTCAAACAATTGAGTAACCAAACCAGAATTATTCCGGGGAGTAGTAGTCCTAATAAATCGTAAAGCGAAAATTTATCCATGGTATAAAATTTTATGAGCCGTTTCTTTGTGCATTTCGGAGCCGAGAAAATGATTGTATTGTGTAATCATTGTTCAAACATATAAAATTAAACTATTTGACAATAATCAACCAACTTTTACCGCTGCGAGTTATAAACATGTTCAAATGGTAATCCGGTACGGGTTGGATCATGCTACAAGTCAAAAGTCAAAAGTCAAAAGACGAACAGCCGGGGGATTCAAGACTCAAGCTATTAGACTCAAGACGAACAGCCCAAAGACAATGACCATAAATGACAACAGCTGTGAGACATTAGACTTTAGACCAACAGCCAAAAAGCAAAGGACACCCAGAGAACTCGTAATTTGAAAAAGGATGTCAATCCAGTACGGATTGGATTATCGTAGAGACAATCAACAACCCGGAAAAATGAACCCGGTACGGGTTCGATGAATTCGTTCATTTTTGTTGTGCAGAATCCAACCCATACTGGGTTGTTGGTGTTTGTGTGTTGATTATTCCTACCATAATCCAACACCTGTGGCGTTGATGCGAAATAAAAACCAAGTATAGAATGGAAGCGAAAGACTAAATCTGTTTACAAAAGAAGATATTTTCGCTCTCGCGGGAATGGGGATTGGGGAAGATGGGTTAAGTTTAGGTCGCCTTGCCTGTATTTTACAACGTCCTGCGGGGTATTCTCACCGCCCTGCTACTTATTGAGGCTCCCTGCCCGAAAATTTGCCGTCCTGCCGGGGTTTTAGTCAGTCCTGCTAATATTTTTGCCGCCCTGCTCTCCGATGAGTCATCCCTGCGGGGTCATCAACCAGTCCTGCATACAAATAACTCGTTCCTGCGCATTGTTTAGTCATCCCTGCGCGGCAGGGACCGCTAAAAGTTCAGCAGGGCATCATTTTAACCAGCAGGGAGGGGGGAACAAGCGAAAAGTAGCTTGCTGCAAGCGTCAAGTGTCAAGTAGTAAGTAGCAAGACACAAGACAAGACTAACAGCCAATGACCATAAATGATAACTATGAAACCAGGACAACAATGCCTACTTGGTTGCAGGGGCAAACCTGGGAAAATGAATCATTCCGTGGGGTTTTTCGTTTCGTTTAGCGAATCAGATCGTTCCAGCGAAAAATAGTATGGATGTCTTTGTCCGAGAAATAACGTTTGATTTTGTCGGGCTTCAGAGAACTTGCTATCAGGAAAAAATCGCCACCCCAGGCCCCCAGCGATTTAATTGTGCCATCGAAATCGGGGAAATATTGTTGCTGAACAGGAGTTAGTCCGGTGAAATTGGCGACTTCCTGTTCGTGCTGAAGCATCAATTGCTGGAAGTGGCTGAATTTCCGGCATCGGGCAAATTGTCCGCTCAGAGCCGAAATTTCTTCCCGTTTATACTTCGAAATTTCGGGTAGCTGAACCGAGATTGCCTCGCGGGTATTTTGTTTCTGACCGGAATATACCAGGTACAATTTGTCGGCAAAAGGGAAATTGAGATGTACGGGTTCGGGTACAAATCCTTTGCGGTAAAAAACCGGACTTCCGGCATTGGCACATGCAATATCGAAGCCAGAGCCATTGAATACACGCTGGTTCAGCAAATACGGATCAACCCGGGCCCATTCGGCAAGATTCGAGACCAATGTACTACTGCTGCCTAATCCCCATTGCGGATTGAATTCGAGGCGGGTATAAATTTCCGTTCCGTCGGAAATCTGAAAATCTGGATTCAGTTGCCGGGCTGTTTGAAGCAGCTTCGATAATAACTGAGCTTTCTCCGGATCGCTGCTGTGTTCAACCGTGAAATCGTTGCAACGGATGGTTCCCGAGAACCATGGCTGATCGAGATGGAAGGCTTTCCAGTGCAAAACGCCCGATGGATTGCCAGCTGAAATACTATCGGTACAAACCATCATCGATTGGCCGTATTTTACCGGACAAGCAAGTGCGGTGGCTCCTTGCAGAACAAAATATTCGGCAGTAAGCAATAGTTTTCCGCGGGCAAAAAAATTAAGTGTTGGTTGCAGCATGGCGATTCCCCTTCCAAAAGTTTTCAACATCAGAATAAGAAACCGTTTTTCCCTGAAAATGTTTGCGAATGGCTGTTCTTTCTGCCTTACAAAAAATGAACATTGTACTGAAAACAAAAAAGAAAAATAGATATTTCGGTCATAATAATTAAATTTGGTTGATTACAAAATTGGATAGACTAAAAGAAAACTTATGAAAGTGGTTCTGTTTGTTTTTGTGTTATTGATTCCTTCTTTCGGGATATGCCGCGATTCTCTTACAGATATTCTTTTACAATTAGATGAAGTAATTGAAAACAGAAACTATTTCGTAGAAAAGAAACAGGAACGCATTGATCAACTCAAAAGAGAATATGCGGGGTTGGGAAGTCAGGTGAGTTTGAATAAACAGTTTGACTATTATCGCCAGCTTAGTAACGAATATCTTACTTTAAAATTCGATTCGGCTTTGTCTTTTGCCGAAAAATTGGTTGCCGTTGCAGAACAACTTCAAGATCAGGATAAGCTCTGCCATGCAAAAACCGAATATGCCAATATTTTGATCTCAGCAGGAATATTTAACGAATCGATCACAATATTGAAATCAATTGATATCCGGAAAGCATCAAACAATAGCAAAGCCCTCTATTATACTGTTTTGAGCCGGGGTTATTTTGATATGGAAAGTTTTTCTCAGAATCCGCGTTTTGCATCCATTTATCGCGAAAAGGGAATGGCTAGCTTCGATTCAGCGTTGATTTATCTCCCGGAAACCTCTTGGGAATATTTGTCAATTCAGGCTCAGAAGAACATAAAACTTGGGCAAACCGAAGAAGCTACCGAAATTTTGAATAAACTGATATATAATTATCAGCTGTCCAATGATCAGATTGCAATTCAGTTGATGTCTCTGGCTTTTACCTGCAACATTCTCGGAAATGAGGAAGAAGCACTTAAACACATGGCCGAAGCGTCGATTGCGGATTTCAGAGGGGCTAAAAAAGAGGCTGTTGCTTTACTTTTTACAGCGAATTATTTGTTCGAGCAGGGAGATATTATCCGGGCGAGCAAGTACATCAATGTAGCATTGGAAGACAGTCGCTATTATGGTTCCAATTTTCGTTTGTGGCAAGTTTCTCAGTTTTTGCCTTTAATCAAATCGGAACATATTACCACTATCGAAAAACAGAAAAAGCAACTTTGGTACTCACTAATTCTGGTGACCTTGCTGACATTGATTGTGGTGATTTCATTAATCATTATTTTTTATCAGATAAGGAAACTGCGTAAATCGAAGCTGTTGGTGGAAAGTATCAATGAAAAATTAATTTGCAGTAATGAAGATCTGACACTGGCCAATAAAATCAAGGAGGAATATGTGGGGTATTATTTTGCCGTCAGTTCGCAGATTATCGAAAATATGGATAAGTTCAAACGCTCGGTGAAGAAAAAAGCCATGCAGCGGCAATACGATGAATTGTTGGTTACGCTTGATAGCTTCAATATCAATCAGGAAAAGAAAAAACTGTTCGATAATTTTGACAAAGCGTTTCTGAATATTTTCCCCGACTTCATAGCAAAATTCAATATGCTGCTAAAAGAAGGCGAAGAATTGCATCCGAAAGAAGGACATCTGCTGAATAATGAGTTACGCTTGTATGCCCTGATTCGTTTGGGAATACATGATACAGAGAAGATAGCAAGTATTCTGGATTATTCCGTCAACACCATTTATGCCTATAAATCGAAAATCAAAAGTAAAGCCAGAATTCCCCAAACTTTTGAAAAAGAGGTAATGGAAATTAAGCGGTACTAAATCATGTATTCAATTTTAAATTGACCGCTATGTGTGGTAGATAACGATCATCAATAGATCGTTTTACAAAGAAAATACCGGGACAGAAGCATCCGAATGGCTGTTTTTCTGCTTTAAATTATCTATATAAAATTTTAAAGAATTAGACTTTAAACTGTTGTTTTTTAGTTTGTTCTGTGGATTGTATGCTCATTTTTGTCTATATTTTTGTTGTACTTTTTGTCGAATGTATATAGCCTAAATAATTTCACCATTGCAAATCGAACCAAGCCTTCCTTTAAAAAGCTTTTGATCAGCAAAAGGGTTGTCAGGAAATTTGTGAAATGAATAAAAAACTAATTAAATCAATTCTATGAAGAGATGTAATAACAGACTTACATGGGTTTGTTTTCTTTGTTGGGCATTTTTCGGGCAAATTAGTGCCTATGCCTATTCATCGAATCATAACAAAGAGAACAGTGCAATCATGCAGGATGGACGAACGGTGAATGGTATAGTACGCAACACAAGCGGGGAACCACTTCCCGGAGTGACTGTGGCAATAAAGGGTACTGTTCAGGGCTCCATTACTAATTTCGATGGCAGTTTTCATCTGGAGAATGTGCAGAAAGAGGCTGTGTTGATTGTCTCATTTGTAGGCATGAAAACGGTTGAAATAAATACAACTGGTCGCGACATGCTTGAAGTCACCCTGACCGAAATAACCATCGGACTGGACGAAGTGGTGGCAGTAGGGTATGGTTCGCAGAAGAAAAAAGACCTGACTGGTTCTGTGGTTTCGGTGAAAACAGATGAACTGAAGTCGCTTCCGTTGCCCAGTGTTGGCGATGCAATGCAAGGAAAAGCAGCAGGGGTACAGGTAATTTCCAGCGGTACTCCCGGTACAGATCCTACTTTTCGTATTCGCGGAGTGGGAACCATCAACAATAATAATCCTTTGCTGGTGATTGACGGTGTTCCTACCGAAAGCGGACTGAATCAATTGAATATGGATGATGTGGAAAGTCTTCAGATATTGAAAGATGCATCGTCCACAGCTATTTACGGTTCACGTGGGGCCAACGGAGTAATTATTGTTACCACTAAAAGTGGTAAGAAAGGGAAAGGTTCCATTCAGTTCAATGCATTTTATGGACTTCAGCAGGCTACCAATATGGTGGATATGCTGACGGCTTCCGAATTTGCAGAAATGCACAATGAAATGATGACTCAGGCAGGAATGGCTAAAAATCCGGCTTACGGTAATCCTGTCTCGCTCGGAAAAGGTACCGACTGGATTGGAACATTGTTTACGACTTCTCCTATTCAGAATTATTCGATGTCGTACTCAGGGGGAAATGACAAAACAGTTTATTACGTATCGGGGAATTACATGAATCAGGAAGGTATTGTTGACCATACCGGATTCAAGCGTTATACCTTTAAACTGAATACCGAAACTCAGGTGTTCGACCGGGTGAAGTTCGGGAACATGTTAACAATCAATCATGATGATAAGTACAGTGGATCGTACAGTATTTTGAATGCCTTACGGGCCTTACCGGTTCAATCCCTAAAAAATGATGACGGAAGTTGGTCGGGGCCTCAGGGAATACCAGCCTGGTATGGCGATATTGTTAATCCCATTGGTCTTGCTTCACTTAACAAAAATACTACTCTGGGATATAACCTGCTGGGATCGGTTTACGGGGAGATTGAATTAGCAAAAGGATTAACATTTAAATCGTTGTGGGGGTTAAAGGCCAATTTCTGGCAAACACGCAATTGGGCTCCCAAATACAACTGGTTGCCAAATCCTCAGAAAAATTCGTATTTGGCACAAGCCTCTAATAAATCGATCACCTGGAACTGGGACAATACTTTAACCTATTCAACTACATTTAATCAGTTGCACCGGTTAACTATTCTGGCAGGGGTTAGCTCGCAGGAAAACAAGATGGATTATATTACCGGATCAATTCAGGAGTTTCCCAGTGATTTAACTCAGCAATTGGATAATGGATTGAGCCAGAAAAATGTAGGCGGTAATGGTTCTGAATGGTCGTTGCTTTCGTATATGGGGCGTGTAAATTATGCCTATGCTGACAAATATCTGGTGACGGCCACCCTTCGTCGTGATGGTTCATCTCGTTTTGGTGCCAATAATAAATGGGGGTTTTTCCCTTCCGGATCGTTGGCATGGCGCATTTCTGAAGAAGAATTTTTTAAATCGCTTGTCTTTATTGACGATATGAAAATCAGAATGGGATATGGGGTAACCGGAAACCAGGAAATTGGAAACTATTCGTTTGCTTCGGCATTGAGTACAATCAAGTATAATTTCAATAATAACCTCGTTAGTGCTGTGGTGCCAATTGTAATGCCCAATCCGAACGTGCAGTGGGAGTCGCAGCAGCAGGTTAATATTGGTGTGGATGCTACCTTGTGGGATCAGCGTATTGATGTTGCGTTGGATGTATATCAGAAAAATACCCGCGACATGCTTGTTCCGATGGCTGTGCCCATTACTTCCGGTTATTCTGACGTGGAAGTTCCATTTATAAATGCGGGGAAAGTGGTTAACAAAGGGGTCGAAATCAGCGTGTCATCGCATAATCTGAAAGGAAAACTGACCTGGGATACTGATTTTAATATTTCCATCAATCGGAATGAAGTAAAAAGCCTGAATGATACCATTCCTTTATCACGGGGAAGTGTTGGATTCAATCAGCAAATAGCACGTATTGAAGCCGGAAAACCGGTGGATGTTTTCTATGGGTTTATTACTGATGGAATTTTCCAAAATCAGAATGAAGTGGATGAACATGCACTGCAAGTTCCAGGTGATGACCCGTTTGCCCGTACTTCGGCAGGAGATATCCGCTACAAAGATTTAAACAGCGATGGGGTAATTGATGATGCAGATCGAACCCATTTAGGCGATCCGAACCCTGATTTTATTTTTGCACTGAATAATCGTTTTACTTATGACGGTTTCGATCTGACTATTTTCCTTCAGGGAGTGGTAGGTAACGATATATACAATGCCAATCGCATTTGGAGCGAAGGAATGGCTGTTGCTCAAAATCAGACCCATTCAGTACTTAATCGCTGGAAAGGCGAAGGAACCAGTACATCAATACCTCGTGCAGTATTCAACGATCCGAACAAAAATATTCGTCCTTCTGATCGTTTTGTCGAAGACGGAAGTTATCTGAGAGTAAAAAATGTGACCCTGGGTTATTCCTTTCCTGCTACTGTTACCCGGAAACTTAGCATGAGTTCAGCAAGAATATATATTTCGGCTGCCAATTTATTCACACTGACCAAGTACAAGGGCTTTGATCCGGAAGTTGGTGCAAACGGTATTGATTTGAATACTTATCCGGTTACCCGAACCATCAGTATTGGCGCAAATATTAGTTTCTAACTTATAAAATCAGCAAAAATGAAATCATTAAAACATCTATTTTTACTGGCATCAATCGTCGTAGCTGGTTTTTCGTGTAGCGACGATTTTCTGGAAAAAGCACCACTGGATACCATTAATACCGATAATTTTTATCAGACCGAAGCCGATGCTGTTGCTGCCATTAATGGGGCATATCAACCTCTGCAATGGGCGAAACTTTATAACATGCGCATGTGGACTTCGGATATTATGGCCGGAAACAGTATTGTGGGAGCTGGCGGTGGTGATGATGGTCGTGAAACCCAGGATATGATGAATTTTGTTACAACTACTGATAATCCAGGGGTGCTCGATTTATTTCGTGGTCCTTATCCGGGAATACTGCGTTGCAATGTGGTATTGCAAAAAGTGCCCGATATGAAAATAAATGAGGCACTGAAGAACCGGATCGTGGGCGAAGCTCACTTTTTGCGAGGGTTGTATTATTTCATTTTAGTACGCTATTTTGGTGACGTACCATTGATTACTAAACCCCAGGCTCCCGGTGATGATCTTCGTCCGGCCCGATCTCCCAAAGACCAGGTGTATGAACAGATCATGGATGATTTTTCGAAAGCCAAAGCATTATTGCCTGATAAATCGATGTATTCAGCCAGCGATAAAGGACGGGCTTCAAAGGGTGCAGCTTCCGGAATGCTGGCTAAGGTTTACCTGACTTTAGGTAAGTGGAACGAAGTGGTGACTCTGACCAAAGAAGTGGAAGGAATGGGGTATGATTTAAATAGTAATTATGGCGATAATTTTAATCCGTTAACTGAAAATTCAATTGAATCGCTTTTTGAAATTCAGTATGTCAGTAATGCTGGCGAAGATTTCTGGTCAAACGAGAACCAGGCTTCCTGGTTGAGTACCTTTACAGGCCCCCGCAATTCAGGCATGGTAGCTGGTGGTTGGGGATGGAATCAACCGACAAAGGAATTTGTTGACTCCTATGAAAAAGGAGACCTTCGAAAAGATGTTACTGTTTTTTATAAAGGTTGCCCCAAGTTTGATGGTGTGGATTATGATCCGGCATATTCGATTACCGGCTATAACCTGCGCAAATTTGTTGTGACCAAAAGTGTTGCCGATACATATGACAATAGTCCTTTAAATTTCCCGGTACTTCGATTTTCTGATGTGTTGCTGATGCAAGCAGAAGCCTTAAATAATCTGAATCGTACATCTGAAGCAGAGACTCCTCTCAATAAAGTACGTATGCGGGCCGGACTTCCTGCTGTTACTGGTGTGTCGCAGGCTGAGTTTAAAGAGAAAGTCCTTCACGAACGCCGGATGGAACTTGCCTTTGAAGGGCAACGCTGGTTTGATCTGATTCGTGTTGATAGCGGACAGTGGGGATTAGACTTTTTGCATTCGGTAGGACGATTAAATGCAAGTGCAAAACATTTGTTGTTTCCTATTCCACTGAAAGAAATTGAATCGAATCCTAACCTGAAACAAAATACAGGCTATTAGGCCGGTAGTGATCAAGTTTATTTACTATCTAAACATCGTATTATGAATAGAAATTTATTTCAAAATATAGGACTTTTTTCGGCCCGGACGGCTGGCTTTGTTTTCCTTGTGATCCTTCTTTTCGTCCAATGTCGTAAAGACGAAGAGGTCGTTGTGTCGATGGGAACGCCAATTGTATTGAGTTCTTCCAATTCCGAACTGGTACTTTCTCAAAAAGATTACGATAAAAATGTGTTTTCACTCAACTGGACCCGGGGAACCAATCATGGCACCGGAAGTTCGATTGCTTATTCGCTTGTAATTGACAAAACCGGTAATAATTTCGCTCAAGGGAAAGTGTTTGATTTGGGTAAAGGTGTTTTTGAGAAGACATTCAGCGCAGGTAAACTGAACGAACTTTTACTCGGAGAATGGAACATTGAACCCGGAACAAGTACTGAATTTGAAGCTAAAGTAAAAGCTGATGTAATAAAATCGGGAGTCGATGACGGTGTGTCTGAGGTCGTGCGTTTTAAGATTACTCCGTATGAACCTGTCTCTTCTGTATTGTATTTGGTTGGAAGCGCAACTCCCAACGGATGGGACATTAGCAATGCGACCGAATTAACTCCCTCTGCAACACAACAAGGCGTATTTTCCTATCAGGGACCACTATCCAAAGGAAGTTTCAAATTTGCGGTGAGCCGCGATGGTTGCTGGTGTCAGAATTTCTACACCAAAAATTCTGACGATGATTCGAAAATGGTTTTCAATCGTGGCGGAAGTGGTGATGATATTCAGTGGCAGGTTGCCGAGGGAGGTAACTTCAAGCTTTTGGTCAATCTGCTTGATCTGTCCATCAGTTTAGAGAGATTGGCCGGACCAATTTACACCAGTTTGTATATTATTGGTGATGCTTCGCCGAGCGGTTGGAATATTGCAGATCCAAAAGCCTTTACACAAAGCGCGGCCGATCCATTTGTATTCACTTACGAAGCGGTATTGACACCCGGAGATTTCAAAATTTCAACCTTTAAAGGAAACTGGTGTGATAGTGACTGGATCAATCCGTCTCAACCAGATCAGGTACTTACTGCGACTGATTTTATTATTACAGAAGGATGTAACGGACCGGATAACAAATGGAAAGTTACCGCTGATACGCAGGGGCGCTATAAAATAACCGTGAACCTGTATAAAAATACCATCAAAATTGAAAAGGTGATGCTTTACCTGATTGGCGATGGAGGCCCCAATGGATGGAATATCAACGCTCCGACTCCGATGACCTTGAAAGATGGAGTTTATGTTTTTGAAGGAGAACTGGGGGCTGACAATCCCACCGGAGAATTCAAATTCTCGAAATTTAAAGGTGACTGGTGCGACGGAGACTGGATTATTGCTGCCGGCCCTGATCAGGATATACGAAACACCAGTTATAAAATCCGTCACGGTTGCGATGGCGATGACTTCAAGTGGAAACTGAAAGATGGAGATGCCGGAACCTATCGGATAACTATTGATCTGGAAAAAGAGATCATCAGCATTGTGAAAAAATAATTACTCACCATACTCAGGCAGAGATTCGTTTTTCTCTGCCTGAGTTGAATAAAAAAGAATGAACAGTACTACTATGCAGATATTTACCCTTGTACTCCTTGTGCTCTTGCAGGCAGGGTGTAGTAAAAATATTGATACACCTTCACCGGAGGATAATTTATTGAAAGAGAATCTTCCTTCGCCTGAATTTCTGAACAGATATATTAAAACCGATAAAGCGGTTTATAAACCCGGAGATGAAGTCTTGTTTACCTTGCAGGCTGCTTCTTATTCAGCCAATGCCAAAATCAGGTATAAACATTTAGGTAAAACTCTTGCTGATGTGTCACTTCCGGGGCTTAGCTGGAAATGGAAACTGCCGGAAACGGATTTTCAAGGTTACATGGCAGAGGTGTATGCCGGCGATGGCACGCGCGAAACCATTTATGCGAGCATTGCCATTGATGCCTCTTCCTCCTGGACACGCTTTCCCCGCTACGGTTTTCTTTCCGATTATTCGCAACTTAGTGACGAATATATTCAAACGGTGATGGAAAATCTGAACCGGCATCATATTAATGGGATACAGTTCTACGACTGGCACAATAAACACCATCAACCGATGGCAGTGGATGGCTCCAGTCCTGCTTCGAAATGGAAGGATATAGGAGGGCGTGATATTTATTATTCGACCGTAAAAAAATATATCGAAATAGCTCACCAATACAATGCGAAAGCCATGTTTTACAACCTGGTTTTTGGTGCGTGGGAAAATGCCGAAACCGACGGAGTGAAAAAAGAATGGTATATCTTTAAAGATGCACAGCACAGCAACCGGGAAGTAATGACCCTGCCCAAACCTCCTTTTCTAAGCCACATCTACTGGCTCGATGCGTCCAATACTGGTTGGCAGAAATATATTCAGAATGAAAACCGGAAGATTTATCAGTATCTCGATTTTGACGGGTATCACATGGATCAGCTTGGCGATTGGGGAATGCACTATACCTATGAAGGCGAACCTATTCAGGTAGATAAAACCTATAAGCCTTTTATTGAGTCCATCAAGGTAGAACAGCCTTCTAAATTTATAGCCATGAATGCCGTAAATCAATACGGACAAAAATACATTGCCACTTCACCGGCTGATTTTCTTTATACCGAAGTGTGGGCTCCTAATGATACTTATGCTGACCTGGCCTATGTAATTCAGCAAAATGACGTCTATAGCAATTATTCGAAAAATACAGTGCTGGCAGCTTATATGAATTATGAGCTTGCAGAGAAAAAAGGTTTTTTCAATACGGCTTCGGTACTGATGACCAATGCTGTGATCTTTGCTTTTGGTGGGGCTCATCTCGAATTGGGCGAACACATGCTCGGCAAGGAATACTTTCCGAACAACAACCTGAGCATGAAGGACGATCTGAAAGAGGCTCTGGTTTCATATTACGATTTTCTGGTGGCTTATCAGAATCTTTTACGCGATGGTGGAGCATTAAATCAGGTATCTGTTCAGTCGGAAGATGGAAATCTTTCTTTGAATAACTGGCCTCCTATACAGGGATCAACAGCAGTAGTCTGTAAAAAGGTAGGAAGTCGTCAGATGCTGCATTTCTTAAATTTTACCGGTTCCAGAACTATGCAGTGGCGTGATAATAAGGGCGAACAAGTGACACCGGTTCAGCTTAAAGAGTGCAAAATTGCTGTAGAAACCGATCAGCCTGTTAAAAGAGTATGGGTGGCTTCTCCCGATGTTGCCGGTGCGGTGTCTCGCGAATTGAATTTTATCTGTAAAGACAACAAGGTAATTTTTGTTCTTCCCGAGTTAAAATACTGGAGCATGGTTGTTCTGGAGCAATAGGCGGCTTAATAAATATGATGCATGACAAGCGTATTAACTGCATCGATTAAATTGAAAATCAAATGCAAAAAAAACTGAGATCGATAATTGGGCTGTTTCTGGTTTTATTGAGCAGCTCTTCCTGTGTTGAGAAAAAACCTGTTTTGTATGAATCTGATGAATTCACTCTTTATTCGGATAAGGTTGTTCAGGGGAAATATGAAGCAAGGGCTTTGTCTGCAACTCATATTGTTTCCGATTACCGAAGTACGGCAAGCGAAAACTATTCGAGGCTGATTACTTTTAAATTCAGTATCAATGAGAAGGACAATGAAATGTCTTCAGGGATCGATCACTGGATTATTATAGGCGATGAACATCAGTCGCCTTTGTTTCAGTTTGGGAAGGATAATGGCCCGATTCCAACCAATCCGGGAACGAAATTGTCTTCCAATTACAGTTATACTTTTCGTGTGGATATGAATCCGGTGCTGAACCAGTTCAGGGAAAAAGGTTATTACGAAGCTTTTGACGGGAGCAGGATCAGCAAAACCGATTTTAAAGCTGTTTACCTGGCCGGAGGTTCCGAACCGTTAACATGGGATTTCTCTAATTTAGACGAAAACGATCTGGCACTGAAAGACCCCGATCAGGATGGAATATATGAACTAACTGTGCTACTGAACCCTTTTGAGGAAAATATAAGCACAAAAAGCAACTGGATATTGTCGTCCAATATAACTGCAAAACCCCGTTATCAATCGGAACAAAAGATTGTTGATGCATTGTTTAATCTTTCGTTAGAAGAGGCGCTAATGAATATCGAAAAGGATAGCACTTTTCGCACCGGAGCCAAATGGGAAGGTGTTTGGACTCGCGACATCAGTTACAGTATTTGGCTTGCCTTTGCTTATCTCGAGCCGCAAGTGGCGAAGATCAGCTTAATGCGCAAGGTCAGTCGCGACCGGATTATTCAGGATACCGGTTCGGGAGGAGCATGGCCCGTTTCCTCCGACCGTGTGGTGTGGAGCTTGGCTGCATGGGAAATCTACAAGGTTACCGGTGACAGGAATTGGTTGAGTACCATTTATCCAATCATTAAAAACACGCTTGATGACGATTACAAAACGCTGTATTCACCACGAACGGGCATGTTTAAAGGCGAATCATCCTTTCTTGATTGGCGTGAGCAAACTTATCCCCGATGGATGAACAATTCGGATATTTATCAGTCTGAAAATCTGGGAACCAATGTGCTTCACTACCAGGCTCATATAATATTGTCTCAAATGTCCGAGATGTTGGGCGAGCACGGAGAAGTATATTTCAAACGGGCTCAGGAGATTAAACGAGGCATTTTGCAGCATTTGTGGATGGCCGAAAAAGGGTATTTTGCACAATATTTATATGGCAGAAATAACTTGATGCAATCGCCACGGTTCGAGGCCTTGGGAGAGGCTTTGTCTATTTTGTTTGATGTTGCAGACAAAGAACAGTCTGGATTAATTATGGAGAAATCGCCAATAACTGCATATGGAGTTACATGCATCTATCCGCAAATACCTGATATTCCGCCTTACCATAATAATGCGGTTTGGCCTTTTGTTCAGTCGTATTGGAATCTGGCTGCAGCCAAGGCCGGAAACGAAAAAGTTTTAACACATGGATTGGCCTCTGTTTACCGTGCCGGAGCTTTGTTCCTGACTAATTATGAGAATTTTGTGGCTTCGAATGGCGATTATGTGGGGACTGAAATAAATTCGCATCGCATGCTGTGGAGTATGGCCGGGAATCTGGCAATGGTGCATCGAGTGTTTATGGGTATGTCGTTTACCCCAGAAGGAATAAAATTCAATCCGGTCATTCCCCACAATTATCCTGGCATCAAAAAACTTTCAAACTTTAAATACCGAAAAAGTGAGTTAGACATTACGGTCGAGGGGGTTGGAAAGACTATTGCTTCAATTACACTGGATGGTAATTCACTCGAACAGGCATTTTTACCTGGAAATTTGACAGGGAAGCATGTCATTGTAATTCGTATGGAGGGAGATGACTTTTCTGCTCCGGGCATCAATCTGGTGGAAAACCATTTTTCATTGCCTAACCCGAAAGTAGTTGCAACAGACGATCAATTAAACTGGGCACGGGTGAGTGGTGCAGAAAGATATCAGGTTATTAAAAATGGAAAAGTTATTTCTGAAACCAACAATGTTGAATTTCAGATTGATGATCGGATTGCTGAATATGCAGTGATTGCCAGAGACGGGAGCGGTTATGATTCATTTGCCAGCGAACCGGTTTGTCCACAGATGAATAAGGAGACAATAACAATTGAAATGGAACAAATACTTGTGCCCTCTTCTCTTCCTTATACCAATTTCACGGGAAAGGGGTTTGTGGAAATCAGCAAGAATAAAAATAGGGAAATTATCATTCCTGTTTCTATTGAAAAATCAGGTAAATATCTTGTTGAATGCCGGTATTCAAATGGAACTGGTCCCTGGAATACTGACAATAATTGTGCTGTTCGGAGCCTGTATAAAAATGATGAATACATAGGTGTGCTGGTTTTTCCGCAGCGGGGAACCGATGAGTGGTCTGATTGGGGGATGTCCAATTCTTTGGCTGTTATTCTTGAAAAAGGGAAAAATCAGTTAAAACTGAAATTTGAAGATTGGAATACGAATATGGATGGCGAAATAAATCAGGCAATGCTGGATTACATTCGTTTAGTCAGATACGAGTAACGAATAAGGAATTCTTTCATGGGGAAATGTCATATTCTGGAGAAGAGAGCCTTTGGATGCAAAAAAATTAAGTGTTAGTTGCATCATGGCGATTCCCCTTCCAAAAGTTTTCAACATCAGAATAAGAAACCGTTTTTCCCTGAAAATGTTTGCGAATGGCTGTTCTTTCTGCTTCGGGAACCTGTAATTGATTGAGAATATTGCTCAGATGCATTTTCATGTGCCCCTGCTGAATTCCCTGTGTAATCAAGGCACGCACAGCCGCAAAGTTGGAAGCCAGCCCGGCGGTGGCTAAATAAGTCATTAACTGGCGGGCATCGGGTTGTTCAAGTATTTTTAGTGAGAAAGCCGCCAGCGGATGAACCTGGGTAATGCCGCCAATGACTCCCACTGCCAGGGGAATTTCTATCTCGAAATGGAAAAGCCCGTTGGCGAGCGATACCGAACTAAGCGAGCGATATTGCCCACTACGTGCAGCAAAGGCATGCGCACCGGCTTCAATGGCACGAAAGTCGTTTCCTGTGGCAATAACCAGCGCATCGATGCCATTCATGATGCCCTTGTTGTGTGTTACTGCCCGCGAAACATCGGCGCTGGCAATTTGTACTGCTTGTGCAAAACGCTCCGGAAAGTCTGCCAGTCCGTCTAATCCCAGCAGTTCCTTTGTTGCACATTCTACCCAAACCTTTACCCTGCAATCAGGCGTATAGTTCGACAGAATGGCCATGATGATGTTACATTCGGCTTCTCTTAAAAGCAAATGATCAGCAATGATTTGAGGTAGTGCTTCGGCTAAACATTCGAGCGTTGTGTTGATAAAATTGGCGCCCATGGCATTGAGTGTTTCAAACGAAACGTCGAGTTGAAAATAGTTTGGAAGCACTTCGGGGCGATGAAGCAGTTCGATTTGAGTAATGCCACCTCCGCGTTGTTGCATGTTGGCGGTGATGGTTCGTGTGGCTGCAAGCAAACGGGTTCTTATTTCAGGAAAAACAGATTGAAGATCGTCGGGTTTGCCAGTCCAGGTAAAATGAACCTGCCCTTTTTTTCCGGTGGAAATAACGGTACTGTGAAATCCTCCGCGTTCGGCCCAAAATACTGCCGTTTTTGACAGTGCAGCTACCACCGAACTTTCTTCGGTAACCAGCGGGAAACAACGCATTTGTCCGTCAACCAGGAAATTGGGTGCCAAACAGTAGGGGAGGTGATAGTTCGAAACCGGGTTTTCGCTTAGCTCATCAATGATGCGCTGGAAATCGGAATTTTCCGATTCGAACGTGTATAACCAGTTGCGGATTTGCTCGCTCCACCCGAATTGCTCCATAAGAAAATCAATTCGTTCCTCCTTCTTTCGTTTCGAAAATCCGCGAATCAGTTGCTTATTGTGGGTCATGAATATTTATTTTCAAAAAAGCCCGGGCAAGCAGGTATAATTCGATCTGCTGATGGATGTATTGCTGCAATGCTTCGTACGATTCGGCTGCCGGTTTCAGTAATTTGGAAGCCATGCCAAAAATGGCCGGTAATCGGCTGATCCCAGTGTAATAATATCCGTCGAGCGAATTACTCACACCTCCCGAAACAATTAGTTGGCGGCATCTGATTGAACTACCCGAGTCGCTTATTTCGCGAATATCGTGAAGCATTTGTGTTGCCGTTTGTCCAATGTTAATCAGTGGTTCAAGTTCCCGCATATCGTCATTGCGGTGTAGCTCCAGCTTGGTGAAATTGGTGCCGCCGAAGGCTGCAAACTCGATGGCAGCCAGGGGAAGTTGCAACAAACGGCGCAGGCTTTCTTTTCCCATTCCCTGACCAACTTCTTTGATGACAATTGGGTATCGGGCCACCGACAACAATCTCTCAATGGTATCGATGGGCGGAACTTTCACCCAGTCGCCTTCGGGTTGAAACCATTCCTGCAACGGGTTTACGTGTATAATAAGGCCGTCAGTACGAAGCTTGCCAAGCATATCGGTGATGGCTTGTTCCTGCTGCATCGTAATTAGCTGTTCGACCTGAGCAATGCCCAGATTGGCAAAAAACGGGCGATCGTTACCTAGTATGCTACGCCAGTCGAAATCGGCAAAATTGGTATTGCTAAACAAGAGATTACGGCACGAGCCCAAACCCATGCCCAGTCCGAATTCGCGACAGGCGCGCGCCAGGTTGCCATTGATGCGTCTGGCTTCGGCAGTTCCTCCTGTCATGCTTGAAATCCATAGTGGAAAATGCATTTCTTTATTCAGAAACGAAATCCGGGTATTGGCTTGTTCCGGATGTGCCGACAAAAGCGGTTCGTAGGTGAACCGGCTATCGTGGCCAGCGAGGGCAGTTTGTGCTGCCAGCGCCAGTTCAATGTGATCTGCTTTGCGGTCGTTACTCATATTTCTCTATTCTTCGTTTGCGATAGCCCGGGCAATAACGGTACGCAGTATTTCCGAAGTGCCTTCTCCAATTTGCAGAAGTCGCTGATCGCGATAGAAACGCTCGATCGGCCACTCCGGATTGCAAAACAGCCCATTTCCCCCGAAAATTTGCATGGCTTCGTCGGCTACCTCGCGGGCAATTTCCGAACAATACAATTTAGCCATGGCTGCCTGCTTCCCGTATGCCTGACCGTTGTCTTTGAGCCAGCACGCATTATACAATGTATTTCTGGCAAGTTCAATTTTTACGGCCATATCGGCTAATTTAAATGAAATTACCTGAAAATCGGATAAACTTTGACCAAATTGTTTGCGCTGACGGGCATATTTTTTTGCCATTTCGAAAGCTCCCTGTGCAAGTCCCAGTCCCATTGCTGCAATCGACAAGCGCCCTGAATCGAGTGTTTTCAACATGATTTTTAGTCCTTGCCCTTTTTCTCCCAGTTGATTGTCTCGCGGAACCAAACAATTATTGAAGTAGAGCATGGCATTGTCGGCTGCCCGCCAAACCAGTTTTTTGTGCATGGGTTCGCGTACAAATCCGGCGGTTTCGCGGTCAACCAGAATGGCGGTGTATTCTTTTTTTCCGTCTTTTTCGCCGGTAATTGCCACAATCGAAATTCCGGCAGCAATGGATGATCCGGCATTGGTGATGAACTTTTTACTTCCGTTGATGCTGTATTTCCCATTTTCCAGCTCGGCAGTTGTTTCTACTCCGCGCGCATCGGAACCTGCATTTTCTTCGGTAAGACCGAAAGCCCACAGCTGATCTCCGGTGCACAGTCCCGGCAGGTATTGCTGTTTTTGTGCTTCGCTGCCAAACTCGTACAATGGGCCAATACCTAACGAGTTGTGAGCGGCCAGTGTTGCCCCCATCGAACTGTCGATACGCGAAATTTCTTCTACTGCAATGATATACGAAAGATAGTCGCTGGCCTGTCCGCCATACTTTTTAGGCAAGTACATACCAAACAGACCGGCCTGTCCCATTTTTTTTACCAGTTCAACCGGAAATTCTTCGCGTGACTCAAAATCTCCGATAACCGGTTTGATTTGTTCCTCGGCAAAACGACGAACTTCTTTTCTTATTTGATGATGTTTGTCTGTTAAAATTGCGTTCATGTTGTTATGTGTAGTTATTTGTTGTCATTATAACTCATTGTCTATTGGCTGTTAGTCTAAAATCTAAAATCTAGAGTCTTGTAGCTTGACACTTGCACCTCCGGCTGTTCTTCTTTTGACTTTCTACTTTTTACTTGGCTCCATCCTCCGGTTCTTCCAGTTCGACCAGTATTTGTCCATCGCTGACTAAATTGCCAGCTTGTATCGAAACACTTTTAATTACTGAATGTTGAGGAGAAACGATTCGAAACTCTGTCTTCATTGATTCCAGAATCAGCAAAACCTCGCCTTGTCGGACATTTCTTCCCGGTTCTGTTGCTATGCTGAGCACTTTTCCATACAAGTCGGAACGAATATGCGACTGAAACCGCTTTGTTTCTTGCGTCATTTGTTTCTCAATTTTTACTTGCTCCGGAATGAAGTTTGACCTTAGCGCAAATGTTTTTCCACGGAAATAAAATTCGGTATATGTTGGTTGTTGATTGACAAACAGCATCAATGTTTTGTCTTCGGAGTTTAGCAAAAGTTGATTGTTTCGAAATTCCGTAAGCTGAAAAATACTTGATTGGTCGTCAATAGTAATTTGTAATTTTTCCTGACCGAAATTGAAATGAGCTTCTTTCTCCTGCTCATCAATCCAAATACGGAAACCATGCCCGGAAGGCCTGAATCCTATTTGTTCCCAAATGTTCCGGGGATTTTCTTTTTTCCTGAAAAGATGGGAAAACAGGTAGGCGGCAAGGAGAGGAGAGTGGTTTGAGTTTTCCTGGAACCTTGTGTTTTCGATAAATGAGGTTGA